>NZ_JBBOWD010000001.1:747500-4695000 GCF_038006905.1 Bacillus sp. FSL R9-9834 | reverse complement strand
AGAATCCCGTCCACCGAATGCCTAAGGTTTCCTGAGGAAGGCTCGTCCGCTCAGGGTTAGTCAGGACCTAAGCCGAGGCCGACAGGCGTAGGCGATGGACAACAGGTTGATATTCCTGTACCACCTCTTTATCGTTTGAGCAATGGAGGGACGCAGAAGGATAGAAGAAGCGTGCGATTGGTTGTGCACGTCCAAGCAGTTAGGCTGATAAGTAGGCAAATCCGCTTATCGTGAAGGCTGAGCTGTGATGGGGAAGCTCCTTATGGAGCGAAGTCTTTGATTCCCCGCTGCCAAGAAAAGCTTCTAGCGAGATAAAAGGTGCCTGTACCGCAAACCGACACAGGTAGGCGAGGAGAGAATCCTAAGGTGTGCGAGAGAACTCTGGTTAAGGAACTCGGCAAAATGACCCCGTAACTTCGGGAGAAGGGGTGCTTTCTTAACGGAAAGCCGCAGTGAATAGGCCCAAGCGACTGTTTAGCAAAAACACAGCTCTCTGCGAAGCCGTAAGGCGAAGTATAGGGGGTGACACCTGCCCGGTGCTGGAAGGTTAAGGAGAGGGGTTAGCGTAAGCGAAGCTCTGAACTGAAGCCCCAGTAAACGGCGGCCGTAACTATAACGGTCCTAAGGTAGCGAAATTCCTTGTCGGGTAAGTTCCGACCCGCACGAAAGGTGTAACGATTTGGGCACTGTCTCAACCAGAGACTCGGTGAAATTATAGTACCTGTGAAGATGCAGGTTACCCGCGACAGGACGGAAAGACCCCGTGGAGCTTTACTGTAGCCTGATATTGAATTTTGGTACAGTTTGTACAGGATAGGCGGGAGCCTTTGAAACCGGAGCGCTAGCTTCGGTGGAGGCGCTGGTGGGATACCGCCCTGACTGTATTGAAATTCTAACCTACGGGTCTTATCGACCCGGGAGACAGTGTCAGGTGGGCAGTTTGACTGGGGCGGTCGCCTCCTAAAGTGTAACGGAGGCGCCCAAAGGTTCCCTCAGAATGGTTGGAAATCATTCGTAGAGTGCAAAGGCATAAGGGAGCTTGACTGCGAGACCTACAAGTCGAGCAGGGACGAAAGTCGGGCTTAGTGATCCGGTGGTTCCGCATGGAAGGGCCATCGCTCAACGGATAAAAGCTACCCCGGGGATAACAGGCTTATCTCCCCCAAGAGTCCACATCGACGGGGAGGTTTGGCACCTCGATGTCGGCTCATCGCATCCTGGGGCTGTAGTCGGTCCCAAGGGTTGGGCTGTTCGCCCATTAAAGCGGTACGCGAGCTGGGTTCAGAACGTCGTGAGACAGTTCGGTCCCTATCCGTCGTGGGCGTAGGAAATTTGAGAGGAGCTGTCCTTAGTACGAGAGGACCGGGATGGACGCACCGCTGGTGTACCAGTTGTTCTGCCAAGGGCATAGCTGGGTAGCTATGTGCGGAAGGGATAAGTGCTGAAAGCATCTAAGCATGAAGCCCCCCTCAAGATGAGATTTCCCATAGCGTAAGCTAGTAAGATCCCTGAAAGATGATCAGGTTGATAGGTTCGAGGTGGAAGCATGGTGACATGTGGAGCTGACGAATACTAATAGATCGAGGACTTAACCATATAATATGTAGCAAATGTTATCTAGTTTTGAAAGAATATAAAAAACTTGTTGACTTTAAAAGTTAAATGAGTTACAATAATTCTTGTCTTAAATGAATACAGTCTGGTAATGATGGCAGAGAGGTCACACCCGTTCCCATACCGAACACGGAAGTTAAGCTCTCTAGCGCCGATGGTAGTTGGGACCTTGTCCCTGTGAGAGTAGGACGTTGCCAGGCAATTCGGAGGATTAGCTCAGCTGGGAGAGCACCTGCCTTACAAGCAGGGGGTCGGCGGTTCGATCCCGTCATCCTCCACCATTTAGCCGACTTAGCTCAATTGGTAGAGCAACTGACTTGTAATCAGTAGGTTGGGGGTTCAAGTCCTCTAGTCGGCACCAGAAATTATGGCGGTTGTGGCGAAGTGGTTAACGCACCGGATTGTGGCTCCGGCATTCGTGGGTTCGATTCCCATCAGTCGCCCCATTTTTCTTAAATAAATTAATATGCGGGTGTGGCGGAATTGGCAGACGCACCAGACTTAGGATCTGGCGCCTTTGGCGTGGGGGTTCGACTCCCTTCACCCGCACTTTTAATTAAATAACTCATACATGTCTTGCGGAAGTAGTTCAGTGGTAGAATACAACCTTGCCAAGGTTGGGGTCGCGGGTTCGAATCCCGTCTTCCGCTCCAATTTTCAATATGACATGCCGGGGTGGCGGAACAGGCAGACGCACAGGACTTAAAATCCTGCGGTGGGTGACCACCGTGCGGGTTCGACCCCCGCCCTCGGCACCATATGCGCCCGTAGCTCAATTGGATAGAGCGTTTGACTACGGATCAAGAGGTTAGGGGTTCGACTCCTCTCGGGCGCGCTTTTATTAACGGGAAGTGGCTCAGCTTGGTAGAGCACCTGGTTTGGGACCAGGGGGTCGCAGGTTCAAATCCTGTCTTCCCGATATTCCCAAAAACATGGGGCCTTAGCTCAGCTGGGAGAGCGCCTGCCTTGCACGCAGGAGGTCAGCGGTTCGATCCCGCTAGGCTCCACTTATCTTAATATCATTTATGGCGGTGTAGCTCAGCTGGCTAGAGCGTACGGTTCATACCCGTGAGGTCGGGGGTTCGATCCCCTCCGCCGCTACCATAAAGGACCTTTAGCTCAGCTGGTTAGAGCAGACGGCTCATAACCGTCCGGTCGTAGGTTCGAGTCCTACAAGGTCCACCATTAGAAGTTTATATCTCGGAGGTATACCCAAGTTCGGCTGAAGGGATCGGTCTTGAAAACCGACAGGCGGCGAGAGTCGCGCGGGGGTTCGAATCCCTCTACCTCCTCCATTTTTTCTAAAGTAAATATTTGATCGTCGCGGGGTGGAGCAGTCTGGTAGCTCGTCGGGCTCATAACCCGAAGGTCGCAGGTTCAAATCCTGTCCCCGCAACCAAGGTCCCGTGGTGTAGTGGTTAACATGCCTGCCTGTCACGCAGGAGATCGCCGGTTCGACCCCGGTCGGGACCGCCATTTTTACATAAAGGCTCGGTAGCTCAGTCGGTAGAGCAGAGGACTGAAAATCCTCGTGTCGGCGGTTCGATTCCGTCCCGAGCCACCATTTTGAAGTCGCAAGCCGGCTTAGCTCAATTGGTAGAGCAACTGACTTGTAATCAGTAGGTTGGGGGTTCAAGTCCTCTAGCCGGCACCACTTTCAAAATGAGCCATTAGCTCAGTTGGTAGAGCATCTGACTTTTAATCAGAGGGTCGAAGGTTCGAGTCCTTCATGGCTCACCATTTACAATTTAATGCGGGTGTAGTTTAGTGGTAAAACAAGAGCCTTCCAAGCTCTGGTCGAGAGTTCGATTCTCTTCACCCGCTTTTCAATTATGGGCCTATAGCTCAGCTGGTTAGAGCGCACGCCTGATAAGCGTGAGGTCGATGGTTCGAGTCCATTTAGGCCCACCATAATTGTTCCGCAGTAGCTCAGTGGTAGAGCTATCGGCTGTTAACCGATCGGTCGTAGGTTCGAGTCCTACCTGCGGAGCCATATTTATAGAGAAGTACCCAAGTGGCTCAAGGGGCTCCCCTGCTAAGGGAGTAGATCGCGAACGCGGTGCGAGGGTTCGAATCCCTTCTTCTCTGCCAGTAATTGGCCCGTTGGTCAAGTGGTTAAGACACCGCCCTTTCACGGCGGTAACACGGGTTCGAATCCCGTACGGGTCATACTAAAAGAGATAGCATAATCTGCTATCTCTTTTTTTGTTGTGTAAAAGTAGCCTTTGGATAGTCTGCTTTTTTTTATGAATTAAAAGAAAGATGAAGTATTCGCTGTTACAGTTGGGAATACAGAGAGCTGTAAGTATAATCATGTTGTTTACCTTGACCTGTATGAGTATGAAGGAATGTTCACTTAACAAATCATACTCAAATTGAATTTTTATCTCGGCCTTATGCTAAAGCCTCCTGCACTTGGATAAACGGGTAAATCTCATAGCTGGGAAGATCCTAAGGAATTAGTTGTAGAGTTATTAGATACCGTTGAATAATAAAAATTGAAATATGGGTTGTTCAAACAAAGGATGCTGTATTAGGCGCTACGGCAGAAAATAAATAATATATAGAAGAAACTGTCTCTCAGTAGGTGATCTACTGGAGGCAGTTTTTTTATGCTGTCATTATTGTCGAGTTTTGTCGGTAAGTCGATATATTGCAAAAATCGCCGATATAATTTGAGTTACGGTCGATAAATTTCAAAAATCGCTGATATATTTGGAGTTATAGTCGATATATTCTAAAAATCGCCGATATAATTTCACTTACCGACAAAAACATAAGAAAATCCCTTTCACAATCTAAAGAAAACGCCTCCATTGAAATGGATTCCACACCTATTCCAATAACTTTACACTCTATGTGAAAAAGTTCACAAATAGGTCATAATTTGTGAAGTAATTCACAATAATACGTGCTACAATATGAGTGTAAAGAAGTTAAACAACATTAAATTAGTATTTTAATTAATTACTTAAACAATCATAAAAAAATATATGTGAACAATAGAGAGGGGAAATTACCATGAAAAAAGGTATCAATCGTGTAGTATTAGTAGGAACAGGAGCTGTAGGTTGTAGTTACGCTTACTCAATGATCAACCAAGGTGTAGCTGAAGAATTTGTATTAGTAGATGTTAATGAAGCAAAAGCAGAAGGGGAAGCAATGGACTTAAGCCATGCGGTACCATTCTCTCCATCACCAACAAAAGTTTGGAGCGGTAGCTATGCAGATTGTAAAGATGCAGATTTAGTAGTTATTACTGCTGGATTACCACAAAAGCCAGGTGAAACTCGTTTAGACTTAGTTGAAAAAAATACAAAGATCTTTAAACAAATCGTTCGCGGTATTATGGATAGCGGATTCGATGGAATCTTCTTAATCGCAACTAACCCAGTTGATATTTTAACTTACGTAACTTGGAAAGAATCTGGTCTACCAAAAGAGCGCGTAATTGGTTCTGGTACTACTTTAGACTCTGCTCGTTTCCGTTACATGTTAGGTGACTACTTAGATGTAGATCCACGTAACGTTCATGCTTACATCGTTGGTGAACATGGTGACACTGAACTTCCAGTATGGAGTCACGCTACTATCGGTGTACAAAAACTAGAAACAATTTTAGCTAACAACGAACAGTACAAACAAGAAGACTTAGATAAAATCTTCGAAAACGTACGTGATGCAGCTTACCATATTATCGAGCGTAAAGGTGCAACTTACTACGGAATCGGTATGTCACTACTTCGTGTAACTAAAGCAATCTTAAACAACGAGAACAGCGTATTAACTGTATCTGCATACCTTGAAGGTCAATACGGTGAGAAAGATGCTTACGTAGGTGTTCCAGCTGTAATTAACCGTGAAGGTGTACGTGAAATCGTAGAGCTTGAGTTAAATGAGGATGAAAAAGCGAAATTCGCTCATTCTGTAAAAGTATTAAAAGAAACAATGGCACCAGTACTATAATAATTGCTAAATAATCCAGAAGTGGGGAACTACTTCTTACTTCTGGATTTATATATAATTTAATATAAATTCCTTTTCCGGTTTCCCTTGTATATCCCCAATATACCCCTTTTGCTGGATCAGGGTCGTTTATAGAAAAGAGCACTCTACTTTGCGTAGAGTGCTCTTTATTATTATCATTTTTTAGGCGTCAATCCTAATTTCTTTAAAATATCTGCCAGTGTACCGCTTTTTGATTTTTCTACAGGTGTTTGTGATTTGGATGCATCTGGACCTTTTTTCAAGAAGTTCTTTTCAACGAAGCGAATATCTTTTTCGTCGACAATACCATCTTTGTTAAGGTCGCCGTCTTTCACAGATAGTCCTTTTTTACCGTAGTTGTTAGCGATAATTTCAGCATCTTTTATATCAATTACTTTATCGCCATTTACATCACCTGCAAGGTTTTCATCAAAGCGTGCATAATAATATTGGCCAAGTAGCTTACCGTCTTTTTCAGTACCAAGTTTCGTTGTTAGTCGGCTTGTTAAATGCCCTGGTACTTCTACATATAAGTTATAGTCGCGTTTATTAACAGGAAGTCCATTTAGTTTGAAGGATCCGTATTTATCAAGTGAGCCTTCAAACTTATGACGGTAAGAATCTGTTGCATATACTTTTACGCCAAGCTTTGTATAATCGAATTTTTCATCTAAATATCCGCGTTCATTTAAGAAAGCACCAGGTTTAATACTTCCTTCGACTAGTGAGTTTAAAGACATAACTGAGAATGTTTGATCTTGAAGGACACGCATTCTATTTGGCTCTGATTCACCTTGTTTCCAGTAAGCGAACACTGATAAATCTAATTGAGCATTTGCTTCATAAAACTCATCATTTTCTACTTTGAACGTTACATCAATGAACGGGAAATCACCATCTAATCCAGCGAAGTTTTTGTCATCGATAGCTCCGCCAACTGTAACAGAACCTTCTTCTAGTTTCGGTTCATTTACTTTTGCGGTCACCCCTTTTTCGGAAAGTAGCTTTTCAAAAGCAGGATTTAATTTCGCATTTGCAAATTTGAAGTTCTTTTCTAGGAATTTTACGTTAAATTCCCCAGCAACAAATTGTTTCACATGTTTGGCGTTTAGCGTCACAGTGAATTCATCACCTTTATATACTTCTTTTTTATCATAACTAGTTTTCGCATATTGAGCTCCTTGCGGGATAAACCAATAGTTATTTACACCGCTCGGATAGTCAGCTCCTGCAGTTGCATAATCGAAAATATATACGCCTGTATTCATTGGACCTTCAGTTTTAAAGGATTCAGGAGTAATGCCAACTTTAAAGTCACCATTTGCATTAATAGGTAAAAATTTATGCAAGTATGGAGAATAATCATAGTACATCACTCCGTTTGCTTCTTGCGTAATGTTTAATCCTTTTCCTTTTAAGTAGTCAACGTTCGAATCATACACATTTCCTTTAATCCATAGTGCTTTTTTACCGTCTTCTACTGTATAGTTCTCTTCATTTAATTCATAAATACCAGGCTGTAATCCAGTTAATTTCACTTCTGGCGGTGTATTATCAATTACGACATAATCCCCTTTCACACGTGCTTTACCGTCTTTATCGTAGCCAACAAACTCAATTGTGTAATCACCTTCTGGTAAGTCGATTTTTTCATCACCAATTGGTTTTGCAGGATCATTTGTAAAAGGATACACCCTGCCGTTAAAGAATGAATCTAAGTAGTAATACACATCAGTTTTTAATCCACTAGTGTTTAATGTACCAAGGAAACCGAGAGCTTTATTTGTTTTGGAATCTTTCACGATAAGATCTAACGTTTCAAGTTCGCTGTTTAATTGGAACGCCCCGTGCAAATACGATTCACGGTATGGATTGAATTTAGATGTATCAGTTGAAATTGCTTTTCTTGATAATATTGCATTTTCAATACCAGGTTCTGATACACGAATAGAGAACGGAATTTGGTACGTTTCTTCTTTATTTTTCGTATTTGTAATATGAATATATCCTTCATATCGGCCTTGTTTTACACCGGCTGGAACATTAATTTTTGCTTCAATTTCATCTGATTTGCCAGCATCAAGAGTAATTGTTTCTGGAACAGAAACTTTTACACCGTTTGCGGTAGCGTCGTTAATAGAAGAAGATGCTGGTGTATAAGAAATTTCTGTTTTAAATTCTTTTTTCTCTTGTTTATTATGATTTTGTACTTTTATATTTCGTTTTTGTTCAAGAGATTCACCGTCTTTTTGATAGAACTTCCCGAATGCAATGGATCCAGTTTCTTCAGGTACTTCAATTACTTCATCATTTACAACTGTTTTTGTTGTATCTAGCACTTTAAAACTAGTTTCCGTATGAACGGCGTTGTACGCATCTACTCGTCCAGCTCCAACTTCATATACGGAATACTTTTCTTTTAAATCATCAGCTGTGTTCATAAGAGACGTCTTTACATCGAATGGAGAGTATTCTGGGTGTTCTTGTAAAATAAGAGCAGCAACGCCCGCGATATGAGGAGAAGCCATGGATGTTCCTTGCATACGCTCATAGGAAACATCATAATTTTCGCCCTCTTGTGGGTCGTTAATATATTCAGGTACTGTTGAAAGTACAGCAACACCAGGCGCTGTAATATCTGGTTTAATATCATCATTTGATGTAACAGGACCGCGTGAGCTAAAGTCTGCAAGATGATCGCCTTCTGTTTGAATATAACTAAGTTCGTCAAAGGTAAAGGATGTATTACCTTGTTCGATTTGAGCTTTTAGTTTTTCACCGTCTTCTTTCGTTAGGCGGAATGCGGGAATGTATTTTGTACTTTCGCCAACGTAGAAAGGAATTTCTCCGTCCACATTGTTATAAATAATAACGGCTTTTGCACCAGCTTGTTTTGCATTCGCAATTTTTTCATCAAATGACAGTGTACCACGTGCAACGAGAGCGATTTTTCCTTTTACATCTTTTTTACTAAACTCGTCAGGCGTACCAATTCCTACAGATTCAATAGGTAAAGTTTGTCCCTTGAAATCTTCTATTTTATCAGTAAAGTTTTTGCCGAATAAAATTAGGTTAGGAAATTGTAATTGTCCAGCATGACCTGATAGTTTCGGTAAGGAAATAGAGCTATCACTTGCGCCAACCGTAATCGCAAATGGAGAAGCACCTGGTGATCCGAGTGTCGCTGGATTTGGACCAGAGTTTCCAGCAGCAACGACTGTAACAACACCGGAAAGCATCGCGTTATTGACAGCGATAGACGTAGGATCAAGTGGATTGTTGCTATCGTCACCTAACGATAAGTTAATAACATTCATGCCGTCAGAAATAGATTTATCGATTGCAGCAATAATACCAGAACTATCTCCACTTCCGTATGGACCGAGTACACGATAGTTATACAGTTCAATGTCAGGTGCAACACCTTTTACTGCGGAATCTGATGTGTTTTTCTTTTGCGCAGAAACGATACCTGCTACGTGAGTACCATGCGCGGTGTAGAAGGAAGAGCCACGATCATCAAATTCAGGAGCACCAGATTGTTGCCACTCTGTATAAGTTGTTTCCATCGGATCTGCATCGTTATTAATAAAGTCCCAACCTTTTACTGAGTTTGGATCTACCTTGCTAGAGTCTTCGCCAGGTTTTGCGCGATAGCCTTTATATACGTCTTTTAGGTCAGGATGATTGTAATCAATACCTGTATCTAATACACCAACTTTAATTCCTTTTCCGGTAATGCCTTCGCTATGTAACTTATCGACCCCAATTTGCGGAATGCTATCTGTTAGTTTTTGAGGTGCTTTCTGCTTTGCTTGTTTTGGTAAATTTAATTTCACTTCGTAATCTTTCCAAATACGTTTTACAACGCCAATCCGTAACAATTCTTCCACTGTATTTGCAGGTAACGTCAGCGCAACCCCATTTATCGCATGTTTATAAGAACGTTTAATTTGTACGGACTGGAAATTCCCTGACTTTACTGATGGGCTGAACTGATAAAGACGTTTTAGTCCTTTTTGAAATTCCTCATGTTCTTGATCAATACGTGCCTTTATATTTTCAGGAGCAGCTTGTAACCCTTTTTCTTTTTGTTTTAATTCATTAATCTTTACTGGAGCCGTTTGAAATTCTACAATGATATTTACTGGTTCGGAACTACTTGTATTAATATCTGGCGAGATAGTAAAACCAGGGTTGGCATCTAACGTTTGTAATGCCTGACGTTGTTCTTTAGAAAGTTTTGATAGTAAAGACTGGGCGTTTGAAGAGTCAATTTGGTTAATAGGATTTTCAGCAAGTACATTGAACGGAAGGGCAGTTGAAAACAGAACGCCAGCCGTTACAATTCCGGTAACAAAACGATTTTTCTTTTTCATGTATAAGCCTCCGATAATTTATATTTTAAAAATTATTTCTCTGTGCCCGGTGTTTGCTCTGCATGGAATGTCCAGTTTAGCTGTAAGGAATCACCCTGGAATTTATTTTGATCTTGTTCGTTGTCTTCAAAGGAGAAGAGCACGTGTAAATAATCTGTTTCACCAGATTTAATACCGTCTATTAAGTTATGACGTTCTAAAGAAGTAGCCACATCCTCAGGTTTCATAGTCTTTAATTGTGATAGTTTTGTTTCCCACAAAATTTCATGATCATCGTTTGGATTAGATGGTTTTCCATCATTCACTAAAAATTTGACGATGATGTGATCGCCTAAATCTTCACCATCATTATTTTTCTTTGCATCTGTAACTTCATAGGATGTTTCAAGTGCTACTTTTGCAATATCCAATGACCCTTTATTTTCAAGCGTGAAATTCTTTTCAATAAAATCACCTGGCTTTAAATCTTTCACATCAACGATTACACTGGGATTAATAGAAAGGTCTAGTGTTCCAGCTTGAAATGAGTTACTAGATGTTTCAGAATCACTGAAGTAGGCGAATACACCGCCGAATGTAAGGGATAAGCCGAGCGTTGCGGTGACAACTCCCATTCCAACCTTTTGTTTTAATGACATAAGAAAGCCCCCTAATTAAATTTTTATAGCGACTGTTCGTAACAAGGATAAATAAGTAAACATAGTAGTCCACTATGAATTATAGTTACGAAAAGTTGCTGTTCTTTATTGAGAACAAGTATATGCTTATCAATTTTCCATTTCAATAAAATTGTGACAAAAAATGTTGAGAAACATTTTTTTATGGTAGATTATTTTGTTGCGATTTCAAGTGGAAAATAGCATGAAAAAGGGGATAAAGCTAATAAAATAGATGTTGAGAAATAAATAGTAAGATGAAAAGCTAGTAAAAAATGAAGCGTTTTCAATGAATATTCGTCAAAATTCGATATTTTAAATAGAAATGTGAAAAAAATTCAACATTTTTAAGAAAAAAACGTATGTTTTTTATAAATTAACAAGGATATTTCAGTTTTTCGCAGAATTGGTAAAGTATAAAAAATTCTGTCATCTTAGTGAGGTGAGCATATTGAGTGTAATAAATTGTGAAGAAGTGAAACGAGATGAGTTTCATACAGAAAAGTACTATGACAGTTATAACATCTTTGGCGCACATATTGTGACGGAAGATGAGATGCGAGGTGTACGATTTACAGTATGGGCTCCTCATGCGAAAGCAATGAGTGTTGTTGGAGATTTTAATGAATGGGATTATGAGCAACATAAGATGCTACAAGTGACAGAAGAGGGAATTTGGTCCTTATTTATACCGCATATTGAAGAAAAAGAAATATATAAATATGCGATTGAAACGACGGCTGGTGATGTCATTTTTAAGGCAGATCCGTATGCTGTATATGCAGAAGTAAGACCGAATACGGCATCTGTAGTTTTTGATATAAAGGGATACGAATGGAATGATAAAAACTGGAGTCGTAAGAAAAAGAAAAAATCGGTTTATAAAGAAGCGATGACAGTTTATGAATTGCATTTCGGTTCTTGGAAAAAGAAAGAAGATGGAACGCTGTATTCTTACAGGGAAATGGCAGAAGAACTCATTCCTTATGTGGTGGAACATCAATTTACACATATTGAAATTATGCCCCTTGTTGAGCATCCGTATGATCGTTCTTGGGGATATCAAGGAACGGGATATTATGCCGCAACGAGTAGATTCGGCACGCCACATGATTTGATGTATTTTGTCGATGAATGTCATAAATATGGAATCGGTGTCATTTTAGATTGGGTGCCGGGGCATTTTTGTAAAGATGCTCACGGTTTATATTTGTTTGATGGGACACCGACTTATGAATATAAAGATAAAGATGTGCAAGAAAATCCAGTATGGGGAACTGTTAACTTTGATTTAGGAAAGAGGGAAGTACGTAATTTCTTAATTTCAAATGCGTTATTTTGGATGAGATATTTCCACATTGATGGTTTCAGGGTGGATGCAGTTGCAAACATGCTGTACTGGAATAAAGAAGGACAAGAGCAAAGTAATGAGCACGCTGTTTCATTTTTACGGGAGTTAAATGAAGCGGTATTTGCAGAGGATGAAGATTTTCTTATGACAGCAGAGGATTCAACAGCTTGGCCACTTGTAACAGCTCCAACGTATGAAGGTGGGCTTGGATTCAATTACAAATGGAATATGGGCTGGATGAATGACGTGCTGAAGTATATGGAGTGTGCGCCAGAGTACAGAAAATATATTCATGAGAAAATGACGTTCTCTTTACTATATGCTTACTCTGAAAATTTCATATTACCGCTTTCTCATGATGAAGTCGTTCATGGGAAAAAGTCGTTATTAAATAAAATGCCAGGAGACTACTGGGATAAGTTTGCTCAACTTCGTTTATTATATGGATATTTCTTTACTCACCCAGGAAAGAAATTACTTTTCATGGGAGGAGAATTCGGGCAGTTTGATGAGTGGAAAGACCTTGAAGATTTAGATTGGAATTTACATGATTTTGAAATGCATCGTTATATGCATGATTACTTTAAAGAGCTCATAGCATTGTATAAGCGCTCCAAACCACTTTGGCAGCTTGATCATTCGCCTGAAGGATTTCAGTGGATTGATGCTAATAATAATGAGCAAAGTATTTTCTCTTTTATCCGCCAAGGGGATAAACAAGAAGATGCGTTAGTTGTCGTATGTAATTTTACGAAAGCTACATATGAAAACTATAAAGTAGGTGTACCAGATTTCGAGTATTATAACGAGGTTTTAAACAGTGATGCTGAGCAATATGGCGGATCAGGACAAGTAAATAAGAAGCGTCTGAAGGCGATTCAAGAGCCGTTTCATAATCAAGCAGCACATGTAGAAATTACAATTCCACCATTTGGCGTATCCATATTACGACCAGTGAAGACGAGAAAGGGGAGCAAAAAACAAGATGGCTCAAAAACAAAAGTGCGTAGCAATGTTACTAGCAGGGGGAAAAGGTAGTCGATTAAGTGCATTAACAAAAAATTTAGCCAAGCCAGCTGTTCCATTTGGTGGTAAATATCGCATTATTGATTTTACGCTAAGTAACTGCGCAAATTCTGGTATTGAAACGGTTGGGATTTTAACGCAATATCAACCGCTCGAACTTCATAATTATATCGGAATCGGCAATGCGTGGGATTTAGACCGAGTAAGCGGTGGAGTCACAGTATTACCTCCTTATGCGGAGTCTTCAGGTGTGAAGTGGTACACAGGTACGGCAAGTGCCATTTATCAAAACTTAAACTATTTAAGTCAATATGAACCAGAGTATGTTCTCATTTTATCAGGCGACCATATTTATAAAATGGATTACAGTAAAATGCTAGATTACCATATTGAGAAAGAAGCGGACGTTTCCATTTCTGTTATTGAAGTGCCTTGGGATGAGGCGAGTCGTTTCGGTATTATGAATACGAACGAAGAGATGGAGATTGTTGAATTTGAAGAGAAACCGCAATTTCCAAGAAGTAATCTTGCATCAATGGGAATTTACATTTTTAACTGGGCAATTTTGAAAGAGTATTTAGAAATGGATGCAAGAAACCCTGAATCTAGTAATGATTTCGGAAAAGATGTACTTCCGCTTTTATTAGATGAAGGGAAGAAGTTAATGGCGTATCCGTTTGAAGGGTATTGGAAAGATGTTGGAACGGTGAAGAGCTTATGGGAAGCGAATATGGATTTACTTCGCGATGAAACATCACTGAATTTAAACGATCGTAATTGGCGTATTTATTCTGTTAATCCAAACGAACCGCCTCAATATATTGCTGAAAAGGCAAAAGTAGAAGAATCACTTATTAACGAAGGATGCGTCATTGAAGGGGACGTGAAGCATTCTGTACTATTCCAAGGAGTGACGGTGGAAGAAGGTAGTATGGTTATTGATTCTGTCGTTATGCCTGGAGCGAAGATTGGTAAAAATGTTGTGATTGAAAGAGCGATCGTTGGATCAGAAATGGTTATTGAAGATGGAACAATTATTCGTCCAGAAAAAAATGTCGACGATGTAGTACTAATTGCTGAAGGGAAATAGAAAAGGGGGATGAAATGAATGGGAGAAAAAATGTTAGGAATTATTAATGCAACGGGAAGTTTTCCTTCCTTAAAGAAAGTAACAGGGCATCGTTCACTAGCGGCGTTACCGTTTGGGGGCCGTTATCGACTCATTGATTTCATGCTTTCAAATATGGTGAATTCTAATATTCATAGTGTGGCAGTTTTTACTAGCCATAAAAACCGTTCGCTAATGGACCACGTTGGTTCAGGAAAACAGTGGGATTTAGATAGAAAAAGAGACGGACTGTTTTTATTCCCGCCAAATTGCCAATGTGATCAAGATGAATTTGGATCTTTTGCGCATTTTAGAAGACATATTGATTATTTTCTAAGAGCTAGAGAAGAATACGTCGTTATTACGAATAGCCATCTCGTAACAGCATTACATTTTCAAGCGGTGTTAGAGCGACATATACATACGGCAGCTGATATTACGGAAGTTTGCCATGAAGGGGTTTCGCTTCAAACGTACGTGTTAAAGAAACAATTATTGTTAGATTTATTCGATTCATATAAAGATGTGGAGCAATATAGCTTATTCGATGTAGTGAGAGAAAAGCGCGGAAAATCACTACATATTGCTACGTATGAGCATACAGGATATGTAGCTATTATTGATTCAATTGAAAGCTACTATAAACATAGCTTAGAAATTTTGCAACCTGCTATTTGGAAGCAACTATTTAAGAAAGAAGCACCAATCTTTACGAAAGTAAAAGATGAGCCACCAACTCGTTATGTAAAGGGTGCAGTCGTGAAAAATACAATGATTGCAAATGGTAGTATTATCGAAGGTGAAGTAGAAAATAGTGTTGTCTCCCGTTCTGTTAAAATTGGGAAAGGTTCAATTGTTCGGAATAGCATTATTATGCAAAAGAGCCAAATTGGAGATAACTGTATAATAGACGGTGTTATTATTGATAAAGATGTGAAAATTGGTGACGGTGTTGTACTAAAAGGAAACGCCGATGAGCCATACGTTGTAGAAAAAGGAAGCGTGCAAAACAGTACGATAAATAGTTATTCTTAAGGAATCAGTGGGGGTTTTTCCTCCACTGATTAAAGTTTTAATTTAAATGAAAACTCGAAGGGAGGAAGCTGCAAGGGAAGTAGTATAAGCTTTTCGTGCAGTGGGACAACAAGTGAATATTTTATTTGCAGTATCAGAATGTGTACCATTTGTTAAATCGGGAGGATTAGCTGATGTAGCAGGTGCGCTCCCAAAAGAGCTAAAAAAATTAGGTGTGGAAGTTCGTATTATACTCCCGAATTATAGTCTTATTCCGCAAAAATTAAGGGATGGATGTACGCTACATAAAGTAATTAACGTCCCGCTTGGCTGGAGAAATCAATATTGCGGAATTTTAAAAGGTGAGCAAGACGGGATTACGTATTACTTAATAGATAATGAATATTATTTTAAGAGGGATTCTCTGTATGGTCATTATGATGACGGAGAGCGTTTTTCTTATTTTTCGAAAGCAGTTTTAGAGTGTATTCCTCATCTTGATTTCGAAGTGGATGTTCTTCATAGCCATGATTGGCATACAGCTATGGTAAATTTCTTACTACGTGAAAAGTATCAAGATAACCCATTATATGAGCATATTAAAACGGTATATACGATTCATAACTTGCAGTTCCAAGGTGTATTTCCTCCTGAAGTGATGTACGACTTGCTAGAACTTGGTGATGAATATTTTCATAGTGAGCAGTTAGAATTTTATGGGAATGTGAACTTTATGAAGGGTGGCATTATCGCTTCTGATCAAATTACAGCGGTTAGCCCGACATACAAAGAGGAAATCCAATATGAGTTTTTCGGTGAGAAGTTAGATGGATTACTGCGAAAATATAATGGTAAGCTTAGCGGCATTGTAAATGGAATTGATACGAGCGTGTACAATCCAGAAACGGATTCGTATATTACTGCTCAGTACGATGCAGATTCATTATATGAAAAGAGTAAAAATAAACGCGCGTTGCAGCGTTATTTTGGTTTGCCAGAAAAAGAAGATACACCAATTATTTCTATGGTAACGAGATTAACGAAGCAAAAAGGTCTTGATTTAGTACGTACTGTATTCCGAGAAATAATGGAAGAAGATGTACAATGTATTATTTTAGGATCAGGTGATTCGGAATATGAGAAATTCTTTGAGTGGATGGCATATGAGTATCCTGAGAAGGTAAAAGTGTATATTGGCTTTAATGAAGAATTAGCCCACCAAGTATATGCGGGAAGTGATTTATTCTTAATGCCATCATTATTTGAACCGTGTGGACTTGGACAACTTATCGCATTAGCGTACGGTACGATTCCAATTGTAAGAGAGACAGGCGGATTAAATGATACGGTACAATCTTATGACGAAGAAACTGGAGAAGGAAATGGTTTCAGTTTCACGAACTTTAATGCACATGACATGTTGCACACGGTTCGTCGTGCAATTGAATTTTATCATGATAAACCGGTATGGGAGCAGCTTGTAAAACAAGCAATGACTGAAGATTATAGCTGGGGAAAATCAGCTTTGGCTTATAAGAAATTGTATAAAAGTCTCATGGAATAACATGTAGGTGGTGAAGAAATGTTTACTCATGTTGAAAGTTTCAAATCAGCTTTTCTAGAAAAGTTAGAGACGATGTATGGTAAAAGTTTCAAAGACTCTACAACTCGTGATCAATACAATACGCTTGGGTACATGGTGCGTGAGTATATGAATAGTCAATGGATTGCAACGAATGAAAGTTATCGGTCTGGAGAGCGAAAGCAAATGTATTACTTATCCATTGAGTTTTTACTTGGGCGTTTGCTTGGAAGTAACATATTAAATTTAGGCATCAAGGATGTATGTGAGCAAGGGCTTTCTGAGCTTGGAATTTCGTTGCAACAATTAGAAGAGGTGGAAGCAGATGCAGGTCTTGGAAATGGTGGACTTGGACGATTAGCAGCCTGTTTCCTTGATTCACTTGCATCTTTAAACTTACCAGGTCATGGGTGCGGAATTCGTTACAAACACGGCTTATTTGATCAAAAAATTGTTGATGGTTATCAAGTTGAATTTCCAGAACAGTGGCTTCTTCATGAAAATGTATGGGAAGTAAGAAGGCATGATCAAGCTGTAGAAGTAAGTTATTTCGGCAATGTTGAACCGCTCTACATTGATGGGCGTTTAGAATTCAGGCATACAAATGCAGAAGTAATTATGGCCGTACCATATGACGTTCCGGTAGTAGGTTATGAGACGAGTACTGTAAATACACTTAGACTTTGGAATGCGGAACCAGTTCCTTTCCCGCAAAATTGCAAAGATATTTTGAAATATAAGCGTGAAACAGAGGCGGTATCGGAGTTTTTATATCCAGATGATACGCATGATGAGGGGAAAATACTTCGTTTGAAACAACAGTATTTCCTCGTATCAGCAAGCTTGCAAAATATCGTTCGTATGCATAGAGAAAGATATGGTGACCTTCGTCAATTACATGAGAAAATTGCGATTCATATTAATGATACACATCCAGTTTTGGCGATTCCAGAACTGATGCGTATTTTATTAGATGAAGAAAAACTAGCATGGGAAGAAGCTTGGCACATAACGACGCAAACGATTTCTTATACGAATCATACGACGTTATCAGAAGCGCTTGAGAAGTGGCCAATTCACATTTTTAAACCGTTATTACCGAGAATTTATATGATTATTGAAGAGATTAATGAACGTTTCTGTCATGAACTTTGGGAGCGTTATCCGTATGAATGGCATCGTATTGAAGAGATGGCGATTATTGCGCATGATCTTGTGAAAATGGCTCATTTAGCAATTGTCGGTAGTCATAGCGTAAATGGTGTAGCAAAAATTCATACAGAAATTTTAAAGCAGCGTGAAATGCGATTGTTTTATGAGTTTTATCCAGATAAGTTTAATAATAAAACGAATGGAATCGCTCATAGACGCTGGTTAATGAAGGCGAATCCACAGCTAACGAATCTTATTTCAGAGGCGATTGGAACAGAGTGGAAGAAAGAACCGATTAAGCTTCAAGAGCTACAATTAGTTCAATACGATGCGAGTTTCCAAGAGAAATTTGCAGAGGTCAAACAAGAGCGCAAAGAGATTTTAGCAGCGCGCATTCATAATACAATGGGGATTACAATTGATCCTAATTCTATTTTTGATGTGCAAGTAAAAAGGCTACATGCTTACAAGCGACAATTATTAAATGTTCTTCATATTTTATATTTGTATAACCGTTTGAAAGAGGATGCTAGTTTTACATTTTATCCGCGTACTTTTATTTTTGGAGCGAAAGCATCACCTGGCTATTACTATGCGAAAAAAATTATTAAATTAATAAATGAACTTGCAAGGAAAGTGAATAACGATCCGTACGTAAGCCAATATATGAAAGTTATCTTTCTAGAAAACTATCGAGTGTCTGTAGCGGAAGATATATTCCCAGCGGCTGATGTAAGTGAACAAATTTCAACAGCGAGTAAAGAAGCATCCGGAACAGGCAATATGAAATTTATGATGAATGGTGCGATTACGCTCGGCACGTTAGACGGAGCGAATATTGAAATAAAAGATAGAGTCGGCGATGATAACTGTTTCATTTTCGGTTTAACGGCCGAAGAGGTTCTTCATTACTATCAAAATGGTGGATATCGTGCAAGTGATTATTATCACCACAATGGGCACATTAAGAAGGTAGTAGACCAGTTAACGAATGGTTTCTTTGCACAGTCGGGAGCTGAATTTGAAGCAATTTACGATTCTCTCGTTATTCAAAATGATGAATATTTCGTTCTGCGAGATTTTGGCCCATATGCGGAAAAGCAAGAAGCTGTTGGTAGAGCTTATGAGAACCGAACGAAGTGGCTCGAAATGTCGATTTTAAATATTGCACAATCTGGTCATTTTGCGAGCGATCGAACGATTTTACAGTATAGTAATGAGATTTGGGGTATTGGTAATACAGTTACGCAAATTTAAAGAGATTGCTACGTTGGAAAAGATTATATGAAATTTATATCAGCGATTTTTAATATATATCAGCGATTCTTAACTTTTATCGGCGGTTTTCACATTTTATCGACCGATACTTAAAATATATCAGCGATTTTTAAGATATATCGATTTACCGACAAAAAATGACACTGATAAATAAACCGAGCTTAAACTTATTAAGCTCGGTTTTCTTTTTTTGCTTAAGAAAGAAATGGGATCGCAGTATATATGATACCTGTTCCATCATATTCTCCTGTCGCAAAGTATGAAAATGTAAAGAAACCTGTAAACGTAAAAATTACAATGAGAAAAAGTGCAAAGATAAATTTTAGCATGTAAGGTCCCCTCATCCAAAAGTAAATTCATATATTATTATAGTATAAGGATATTTAATTTCCAATTGTTTACTGGTTAAAAATGAGAAGTCAGACATGTTTTGTATGTTGTCATGGCATGATTATTTGTAATAGATTTTGTGTTTTTTGTAAAAGTCATGTTGTGATGAACGTGTGCATATTCCCAGTCTTGGTCATTAAAATTTATGTTTCGAGGAGGAAGAAGTGGAACGACATCAAATAAATTGACGAAACGAAAGCTACTAGCTACTTGCAGTTTATAATAATTCCGAAAGGCGATATCTCCCACTTTTGGGGAGGCAAATGTATACAGACCGTACTGTGCGAAGGCAGTGTTTATACGCGCATCGAGTATATGTAGTGTAGCGAGTGCGCCGCCTAAACTATGACCTGTTGCAAGAAGTTTCTTATGGGCTGGTAATGATACGAGCATATCCATAATAGAATCTCGGCAAGATTCATAAATGGAAAGAAAGCCGTTATGGACATTTCCGCTATTTAAAGCATATGGGTATGGTTTTTGGTTAACGAGTGAATCGATAATCCAGTCTGTATCTGTTTGTGTCCCGCGAAAAGCTACAATAACGGTATCCTCAGATTCTAGTATGAATCCGAACCATTCTGTCGTTTGAATGGTTTTTCCTTGAAAGCCTTGTACATATTGAAAACCATCTGGTATTTCAAAAATCCCATTTTGTTTATATTGTTCATATGTTAACTCACAACAAGAAGCTAACAGTATGGCGGTATCTTTATCAAAGGATAAAGGAGTACGCATTAAGGGAGCCTCCTTAAGAAAAGGTATAGTTCAATATATGCAGTGAAGGACTTGATTCATTCTTTTAGAAAAAAAGCTTGAACCTACAGTTACGTGAGGGAGTATGATTTTTGTAAACATACTGTTAGGAGGAGTGTAAGATGAGCAAAAGAGAAGGCTATTCAATTGGTGAGTTTTCAAGGGGAACAGGCGTGGCTTAATGAAGCGATGGGGTATTATATGATTCGAAATGGTTTGTATAGTCCACCTAAATAACAAGAGCCCTATAAGGGCCCTTGTTACTCTTTTCCATCTAATAAACGACCAAGTCCACCTAAAACGCTGCCTTCACCAGTGCTTTGCGCTGCTGGGCTTGTCAGACGTGCTGCTAAGCGGCTAAGTGTTAAGGACTGAATCCAAACTGTTCCAGGTCCTTCTAACGTTGCGAAGAATAAACCTTCGCCGCCAAATAGAGCTGTTTTTACTTTTCCAACGAACTCGACATCGTAGTTAATGTCTTTTGTCATGGCAACGAGACAACCTGTATCGATGCGAAGTTTTTCGCCATGTTTTAGTTCACGCTTATATACAGTTCCGCCTGCATGCATGAAAGCAAGTCCATCACCTTCGAGTTTCTGCATGATGAAACCTTCACCGCCGAAGAAACCAGTTCCGATTTTTTTCGTAAACTCGATCCCGATAGAAACGCCTTTTGCGGCACAAAGAAATGCATCTTTTTGACAAACTACTTTTCCTTGATACTCTGTTAAATCTACAGGAATAATTTTACCCGGATAAGGAGCAGCAAAGGAGACGTGGCGTTTGCCGTGACCTGTATTTGTAAATACAGTCATAAACATGCTTTCCCCTGTAACGAGACGCTTACCAGCACCCATTAATTTTCCGAATAAACCTCCAGATGGGCCAGAACCATCACCGAAGATTGTTTCCATTTCGATGTAATCTTCCATCATCATCATTGCGCCAGCTTCTGCGATCACGCTTTCTTCTGGATCTAACTCAATTTCAACAAACTGCATATCATCGCCGTATAACTTATACTCGATTTCGTGTGCTCTCATTTTTTTCACCTCGTATGTAATAGATATTTATATTGTACAGAATTTAATAGGATTAGAATACTTTAGTTTTGTTAATTTTCAAATAAAGCGGGCGCATCCAAAACGAATTATCAGCTCCCGCCAATCGAGCTGTCCGCAAATGGCGGGAAAATATATAAATTTAACATTGTATTAAAATTATAAAAAAATGATAGAATGAAAGTGTTCTCATTTGACGTTTTGGATATAGCGTGATATAGTGAAGTCACTATTGAGCTACATAATGTGGTACGGAAATAAAGCACGTTGAATTAAAGGCTGTAAGCTTGTTATACATTCATGTCCTTTATATCCACCTTTTCATGTGGATTCATAGTTTCATTTTTATTTAGGAGGTACATGACATGCAAACAGGTAAAGTTAAATGGTTCAACAGCGAAAAAGGTTTCGGTTTCATCGAAGTTGAAGGTGGAGACGATGTATTCGTTCACTTCTCAGCTATCCAAGGTGACGGATTCAAAACTTTAGAAGAAGGTCAAGAAGTTTCTTTCGAAATCGTTGAAGGTAACCGTGGACCACAAGCTGCTAACGTTACAAAAAACTAATTAGCTAGCGATAAAAAGCATTCCGATTTTCGGAATGCTTTTTTTATTCTTTGGAACTCGACTCATTTGAAGATAATTCGCCCTTAAAGGTACGCTCTTCAAAGTCATCAAGCATTTGCTCATATTCTTCATGTTCTTCCGTAGCGAAAACTTGCGGATTTTTTCCATACATATCCGTACCGATAAAGTTTTCGAAATCCTCTACGTAGCCTACGTTTTCTTCACTATTTACGTACATGCCATTATAGTTTTTCGAATCTCGTCTTTCTAAATCAGATGGTGTTTCAGATGTTCCGTAATTGGCAACATCTTGCCATGCATCTTCTGCATCATATTCAACAGAATGATCTTCATCATGTTTGTGGAAAGAAGGAGACAATACTTCTTCTTCGACTGGACGTGTATTCATATTTAACTTATTTGTTGCGTGCTGAACGCATGTTGTAGCAGTCGGCATTGCTTCTAATCTTTCAAATGGAATTTCTTCACCAGACACTTCACAAATACCGTACGTACCCGCTTCTATTTTTTGCAAGGCATGTTTCGTATCCTCTAGCTGTTTATGCCAAAGTTCAATAAGTCCGAAGTCTTTTTCGCGTTCATATAGCTCTGTTGCCATATCAGCTGGATGGTTATCATAGCTAGATAATTCGCCAACGGAATCGCGTTCAGATGCACGATCTTCATTTTCATGTGTTTGTATCGTTTGTTCTAGTTCTTGCTTTTGTTTTTCTAAAACGGATTTAAATTGATTTATTTGTTGTGGAGTTAACATAGTCGTCCACCTTCCTACAATTCAGTTTCTTTACATAGTATGAGCGTTGCGAGTAGGAATTATGAGCTGAAATTGGTATATGAAAAAGGAGCCGCATTAGCAGCTCCTTTTAAAGGAAATATCCAAGTAATAATCCGATTCCCATTAAGAGACCGAAGATTGTATTTGTTTTTGCTGTTGCAATCATCGCAGGTACCATTTCCATTGGAATGCTTTTGCCGATAAAGCCTTTCGTCGCTTTATATGCTTTCGGTGCACTTAAAAATACGATAAGCATCCATGGTGATACGATGCCGACGATAATTAAAGCAATTGTCCAAATGTAGGAAACGATGAACATAGAAGCAAGTACACCAACTGCTCGCTCGCGTCCAACGAGAATTGCTAACGTTTTACGACCGTTTTCTTTATCGCCATCTAAGTCACGGATATTGTTAGCGAGCAAAATGGCACCAATTAAAATGGAGCTTGGAATAGATAGTAAAACGACTTCTGATGTTACAGTTCCAGTTTGAATAAAGAATGAAATCCCGATAATAATGACACCCATAAATAATCCGGCTGTTAACTCTCCAAATGGTGTATAGGCAATGGGAAGTGGACCACCCGTATAAAGGTAAGCAACGGCCATACAAACAAGACCGATTGCAGCAAGCCACCAGCTAGAATTCATACAAATATAAACACCTAATAGTATTGCGATACCGAAAAATCCAAATGCTAAGTTAAGCACTGTTTTTGGCTGAATGCCATCGCGAACGATAGCGCCGCCGATACCAACTGAACCTTCGTGATCAAGTCCTCTTTTATAATCAAAGTATTCATTAAACATGTTTGTTGCTGCCTGAATGAGAAGACAAGCAAGAAGCATTATAAGGAAAAGAGGGAGATGTATTTGATTTATACCTCCGACCTGCATTGCATAGGCTGTTCCGATGAAAACAGGAACGAAAGCTGCTGTTAATGTATGGGGACGTAGTAAACTCCACCAAATGCGCCAGCCTGTTTGCTTGCTTGGCTTTGGCGCCGTAGGAGAGGAATTCGTTTCGACGTTCATTTCCATGTTGAATCCTCCTTTGGTCACATATTGTACACAACTAAGTGTAGAAAAAGCATCATTTAGTGTCAACGTTTATTTTCTAGGAAGAGAAGGTGAATTTCTCAGAAATGCTAAACGTTGACAGGCCTTTCGTTTGAGGTGTATCTTAAAATCAAGCGTAATTATGACTATTTTTCGCCCATAGGGGGGAGACAATTGTGATTCAAACGAAACAAAAAGGCTTGCAGGAAGTTCTAAGTGCAGCCATTAAGCATGCAACTGATGAAAAAATATTGGTTAGTTTTGTAAAACAAATAGACTGGATGGATCCACTTCTGTTTTATGCAGCAGGAAAAAGGATCTCATTCGAAAATAGATGTTATTTTGCAGACCCAGCTCAGCATGTAATATTTGCTGGAATTGGTTCTGTTTTCACTATAGCAACTGCTTCTCACAAACGCTTTCAAACTGCTCGTGACGAGTGGGATAAAGTAAAAGAGAAATCGTTTGTACAAAGAGAAAAATATGAATTTGGAACAGGTCCTCTTTTATTTGGTGGATTTTCATTTGACCAAGAAAAAGAGAAAACAGACTTATGGAAAGAATTTGATGATACGACATTTTCACTACCAGCATTTTTATTAACTGTAAAAAATGAAAAAGCATGGTTAACAATGAATACATTCGTTTCAGCAACAGATTGTGCAGAAACTCTTTATAACGAAATTGTTTCTTTAGAAGAGAAAATTTTGGAGGAGAGTAAATGTGCACTAGAAGGATCGAAATTAACAGTTACTTCTAAAGTAGAAGTGGATCCGAAAGGCTGGATGAAGGCTATTGAGAAAGTGCAAGATGAGATGAAGCAGGGGAACGTGCAGAAGGTTGTATTAGCGAGGGAGCTAAAAGTAGAGATGGATCATCATATTGATTCTGCGCTTGTTTTAGAAGCACTTCGCATTGGGCAACCAGATTGTTACGTATTTTCTTTTGATTATAAAGGAGCATGCTTCTTAGGAGCGACGCCAGAGAGATTAATTCGCAAAGAAGATGAGAAGTTTACTTCAATGTGTCTTGCTGGTTCAACTGGTCATGGTCAATCTATAGAAGAAAGTAAGCGAAATAGTGATGCGCTTCTTCATGATGAAAAGAATTTAGCTGAACACGGTTATGTTGTGAACATGATCAGGTCTGTATTAAATGAGCACTGCGAATCCGTTAATATTCCGGAAAGTCCAGGCTTATTAACAACGAAAAACTTAATTCATTTATATACGCCTGTAGAGGCAAAAGGCGATGCGAGTCTTTTAACAATGGTAGAAGAATTACATCCAACACCAGCTCTTGGCGGGACACCTCGTTTGGAAGCGATGAAACTGATTCGTGATGTTGAATTGTTAGACAGAGGATTATATGGTGCACCGATTGGCTGGATAGATGATGAAGGAAATGGTGAATTTGCGGTTGCACTTCGCTGCGGATTATTAAATGGCGAGAAAGCATCCTTATTCGCCGGTTGCGGGATTGTAATTGATTCAGTACCACAACTTGAATATGAAGAAACAAGTTTGAAGTTTAGACCGATGCTTGGTGCTTTGGAGGAATTAATGAAATGAACAATCATATAGAAGCATTATCATATTATTTAGGCGCGTTCGTGGATGAACTGACGCGTCTAAATGTATGTGATGTTGTCATTAGTCCAGGCTCACGGTCAACGCCGATTGCTCTACTAATGGAACAACATGAAGGAATGAACACATATTTACATGTAGATGAAAGATCAGCAGGATTTTTTGCGCTCGGTATCGCAAAAGCGAAAAAACGTCCTGTTGCATTATTATGTACGTCAGGAACGGCAGCAGCGAACTACTATCCAGCTGTATGTGAAGCTTTTCATTCGCGAGTGCCGCTTATCGTCTTAACGGCAGATAGACCGCATGAATTAAGAGATGTCGGTGCACCACAAGCGATGAATCAAATTAATTTATACGGCACGTTTGTGAAGCAATTTACAGAGATGGCACTTCCAGAAGCGAATGAGGCGATGTATCATTACGCTCGCATGACAACGCAGCGCACGATAGCAAGCGCGCTTTTAGCACCGCAAGGACCTGTGCATCTTAATTTTCCAGTTCGTGAACCGCTTATCCCGGACTTCTCATTAGAAAGTTTATGGGATAAAGGACGCGGAGAATATACAGGAGTAGTTCAGCGAGGGAACGTAACGATGCCGAGTGAATATGTAGATTCTCTTGTAGGGCGCCTTTCACATATGGAAAAGGGGCTTATTATTTGTGGAGATGATAGTCATTCAGAAATCGCAACGTTTGCAACGCAACTAGCTGAAAAAACGGGATATCCAATATTAGCGGATCCACTTTCTAACATTCGTAGTGGACACCACGATA
Organism: Bacillus sp. FSL R9-9834; assembly: GCF_038006905.1. Classification (NCBI taxonomy): domain Bacteria; kingdom Bacillati; phylum Bacillota; class Bacilli; order Caryophanales; family Bacillaceae; genus Bacillus; species Bacillus sp. FSL R9-9834. The sequence goes on along the minus strand of NZ_JBBOWD010000001.1, from coordinate 4,668,858 downwards.
AAACGATGGTAATCGACTGTTACGATACATTTTTACGAAATGTGCTGTTAAAAGAAACGTGGAAGCCGGAAGTTATAATTCGCTTCGGTGGTATGCCTGTTTCGAAAGCATTAACGCAGTTCATCAAAAAACAAACGAAAGCTGTTCATATCGTTGTTGATGAATCAGGACAATGGAGAGATCCAGCTCTTGTTGCAACAGAAGTTGTCCAAGCAAGTGATATTGCATTTTGCAGTGCACTAATAGAAAAAATGCCAGTTATGAAAAAGAATGATTGGTCCCAAATGTGGCAACATATAAACGAAAAAACGAAGGAAACGCTTCGCGAAATGGAAACATATGATACTGCGTTTGAAGGAAGAGTCATTACGGATATTGTTCGCGTATTACCAGAAGGGGCAACGTTATTTGCGAGTAATAGTATGCCAATTCGTGATACAGATTCATTCTTTTTCACATCGGATAAAAATATTCAAGTGATGGCTAACCGCGGTGTAAATGGGATTGATGGAATCATTTCGACAGCTTTAGGAGCGAGCATGATTTGCGATCCGCTCGTATTAGTAATCGGTGATTTATCATTTTATCATGATTTAAACGGATTATTAGCCGCAAAATTACATGAGTTAAATATAACGATTGTTGTTGTAAATAATGACGGTGGTGGTATTTTCTCATTCTTACCACAATATGAGAAAAAGGAACATTTCGAATCATTATTTGGAACTCCAATTGGGCTTGACTATGAGCATGTTGTCAACATGTACGGTGGTTCATTTAGCCGTGTAAATGGTTGGGAGCAATTCCGTGAAGAGGTACAAAAAGGAACGACGACAGAAGGTTTACACGTTGTGGAAATTTGTACGAACCGTGATGAAAACTTAACATTGCACCGTACGTTATGGGCAAAAACACAGGACATAATTACTACATCGTTGCAAGGTGAATCAAAGTGAAAGTAACGCTGCAAGGTTTATCGTATGAATATGAAGTAGTCGGAAGCGGAGAACCACTTCTACTTCTTCATGGTTTTACGGGAAGTATGGAAACGTGGCGTTCCTTCATTCCTTCTTGGAGCGAGCAGTTTCAAGTCATTTTAGTAGATATTGTTGGGCACGGAAAAACGGAAAGTCCTGAAGATGTGACGCATTATGATATTCGAAATGCGGCATTGCAAATGAAAGAACTACTAGATTATCTTCATATTGAAAAGGCGCACATACTCGGCTATTCAATGGGCGGTAGACTGGCGATTACGATGGCGTGTCTATATCCAGAATATGTACGTTCTCTTTTATTAGAAAACTGTACAGCTGGGCTTGAAAGTGAAGATGAGCGAAAAGAACGCTGTGAAAAAGATGAGCGACTTGCTCAAAAAATTGAGCGAGAAGGCATCGAAAGTTTTGTATCGATGTGGGAAAATATTCCGCTGTTTGAAACGCAAAAAAGTTTAGCACAAAACGTACAAGAAGCAGTGCGAAAAGAACGACTCGCTAACAATCCAAAAGGGCTTGCAAATAGCTTGCGCGGCATGGGAACAGGGGCTCAGCCTTCATGGTGGAATGAGCTGCAAAACTTAAAAATGCCTGTTCTTTTAATGAACGGTGAGCATGATGAAAAGTTCTTTCGCATATTAAAAAATATCGAAAAATGCGTCTCTGACGCGAAATTTGTCAAAATTGATGGCGCTGGCCATGCAATTCATGTGGAACAACCGGAAAAGTTTGATACAATAGTAAAGGGATTTCTAAAAACTATGCAGTGATGCTTTTTTCAGTTAAGAATGAAGTTGCACTTATAGAGGAGATCAGAAATATACAAGGAGGTAGTTGTAATGGCTATTGAATGGGTAAAAGAAGGCAATTACGAAGATATTATTTATTCAACATACAATGGTATCGCAAAGATTTCGATTAACCGCCCTGAAGTACATAACGCATTCCGTCCTAAAACGGTAATGGAGTTAATCGACGCTTTTGCACATGCTCGTGATGATGCAAATGTTGGCGTTATCATTTTAACAGGTGAAGGTGGACGTGCATTCTGTTCAGGCGGCGACCAAAAAGTTCGCGGTCATGGCGGATATGTAGGTGACGACCAGATCCCGCGTCTAAATGTATTAGACTTACAACGTCTAATTCGCGCAATTCCTAAACCAGTTATCGCAATGGTAGCAGGTTATGCAATCGGTGGTGGACACGTACTTCATATCGTATGTGACTTAACAATTGCTGCAGACAACGCTGTATTCGGACAAACAGGTCCTAAAGTAGGAAGCTTTGACGGTGGATACGGAGCTGGTTACTTAGCTCGTATGGTAGGCCACAAGAAAGCACGCGAAATTTGGTACCTATGCCGTCAATACAACGCGCAAGAAGCACTTGATATGGGATTAGTAAATACAGTAGTACCATTAGAACAACTTGAAGCAGAAACAGTACAATGGGCAGAAGAAATTTTAGCAAACAGCCCAATGGCACTTCGTTTCCTAAAAGCTGCATTCAACGCAGACACAGACGGTCTAGCTGGTATTCAACAACTAGCTGGAGATGCAACGTTATTGTACTACACAACTGACGAAGCAAAAGAAGGTCGCGACGCGTTCAAAGAAAAACGCCGTCCAGACTTCGGTCAATTCCCTCGTTTCCCGTGATCAAAAGCGGAGCCGACTGTTTAGCCTCGTTGGCTAAGGTTCTTAGACGGAAGCAGCTCGCCCACAAAGTGAGTCGCAACCAAATGATCAAACCGGAAACAAAACAACTAAGAGACTTGATGTCATATCAAGTCTCTTTCTTTCATGAAAGGAGAATGAGTGATGGAGACGATGCCAAATTGGTTAATGCAACGTGCATTTTTAACACCAGATCGCACTGCAATTGAAATAGAGGAAGAGAAAGTTACTTTTATGCAGCTGCATGAAAAAGTAGTATCTGTTTGTGAACACCTCACACATATAGGAGTGAAACGTGGGCAAAAGGTGGCTGTTCTGATGAAAAATGGTATGGAGATGATTACAGTTATTCACGCCCTATCTTACGTAGGTGCAGTAGCTGTGCTTTTAAATACGCGTCTTTCAAGAGAAGAGCTACTTTGGCAAATGGATGATGCTGAAGTTATTTGTTTAGTGACAGATCAAGACTTTGATGCTAAAGATATTCCTGTATATTCATTCGCTGAAGTGATGAATGGATCAAAAGAGGAAGCCTCTATACAAGAAGAGTTTTCTTTAGAAGAAGCAATGACAATTATTTATACGTCTGGGACGACAGGCAAACCGAAAGGCGTTATTTTAACGTACGGCAATCATTGGGCAAGCGCGGTTGGCTCTTCGCTTAATTTAGGCCTTCGTGATGATGATTGCTGGTTAGCTTGTATGCCGATGTTCCACGTTGGCGGGTTATCTCTTTTAATGAAAAACATTATGTACGGCATGCGCATTTTACTCGTTCCGAAATATGATGCTGATTTTATTCATAAAGCACTTCAAACGAGAGGTGTAACGATTATTTCTGTCGTTTCTAAAATGTTAACTGATTTATTAGAGCGACTTGGGGCAGAGACATACCCATCTTCTTTACGATGCATGTTACTTGGCGGAGGACCAGCACCGAAACCATTATTAGAAACGTGTGTAGAAAAAGGAATTCCTGTATATCAAACGTACGGTATGACAGAAACGTCGTCGCAAATTTGTACGTTGTCCGCAGATTATATGTTAACGAAAGTAGGATCAGCTGGAAAACCACTATTTCAGTGCCAACTTCGTATTGAAAAAGATGGCGTCGTAGTGCCGGCATTTACAGAAGGCGAAATCGTAGTAAAAGGACCGAACGTAACAGGTGGTTACTTTAACCGTGAAGATGCGACGCGCGAAACAATTCAAAACGGATGGCTTCATACTGGCGACCTCGGTTATTTAGACGAAGAAGGATTTTTATACGTATTAGATCGCCGCAGTGATTTAATTATTTCTGGCGGAGAGAATATATATCCGGCTCAAATTGAAGAAGTGTTACTTTCTCATCCGGCGGTAGCGGAAGCTGGTGTTGTCGGCATGACTGACGATAAATGGGGACAAGTACCCGCTGCTTTTGTTGTAAAAAATGGAGAAGTAACAGAAGAAGAAATTATTCACTTTTGCGAGGAGAAATTAGCGAAATATAAAGTGCCGAAAAAAGCTTGTTTCTTAGAGGAGTTACCACGAAATGCTTCGAAAAAATTGTTAAGACGAGAGTTAAGACAATTAGTGGAGGAGATGTAAGTGGAGATAAAAAAAGCGACACTTCATATAACGGAAATGCCACTCGTCATCCCGTTTGCTGCAAGCTACGGAACGTATGAAAAGCGTGAAAGTATCGTCATTGAATTAGAAGATACGGACGGGTGCATTGGTTTTGGCGAAGTCGTTGCGTTTTCTGAACCGTGGTATACGGAAGAAACAGTGAAAACCGCGCTGCATGTACTGCAAGATTTTTTAATACCGGATTTATTAAAGGCTGACATTTTTCATCCGAATGAAGTGCCGAGTTTGTTCCAGCATATAAAAAGAAACCGAATGGCAAAGGCGGGAATTGAAGGGGCTATTTGGGATTTATATGCGAAGCGTCAAAAGAAATCGTTAGCGACAGTGCTTGGCGGAACGAAGTCTGAAATTGAAGTCGGTGTTGTAATTGGGCTTAATACGATTCCGGTTATGTTAAAACAAATCGAGAAGTACGCTGAAGAAGGCTACGAGCGTTTTAAAGTGAAAATAAAGCCAGGGCATGATTATGAGTTATTAAAAGAAATACGTAAAGAGTTTCCGCATATCCCGTTAATGGCTGATGCCAATTCAGCGTATACATTAGCGGATACGGAGAGTCTGAAACGACTAGATGAATTCCAATTGATGATGATTGAGCAACCGTTAGCGGATTACGATTTTCTTGATCATGCACAGCTGCAGAAGAAGATTGAAACGCCGATTTGTTTAGACGAAAGTATCCATAGTTTAGAAGACGCACGCGTTGCGATTACGCTTGGCAGCTGCCAAATCGTTAACATTAAACCAGGGCGAGTGGGCGGATTAACAGAATCAATCCAAATTCATAATTATTGTATGGAGCATAACATACCAGTTTGGTGCGGCGGTATGGTAGAGATGGGGATTTCACGAGCGCAAAATGTTGCGCTTGCTTCTTTGCCGAACTTTACGATTCCAGGCGATATATCCGCTTCTAGCAGACATTGGGAGAAGGATATTATTTCACCGGAAGTGATGCTTGAGGGAGGGAAAGTGATGGTGCCGCAAAGCGTTGATACTGAGTATGAAGTAGATCGCGGAAGGCTGGCGGAAATCACGAAGCAGCGGATTGTTTTTGAGCGGTAAGTGGAGTCTTTAAAATAGCGAGAGGATTTTGTCGTTAATTGTCGGTAAGTCGATATATTTTAATAATCGCCGATATAATTCGAGTTACGATCGATATAATTGAAAAATCGCCGATATAATTCCAGTTATGGTCGATATATTTGGAAAATCGCTGATATAATTTTATTTACAAAGGTTACTCTAACGGGTAACCTTTTCGTATTGTACAAATTGGATAGACTAGTTTACAATCGAGCGTATAAAAGGGGGAGTAAAATGAAGCGCATTTCAATTTTAATAGCGGATGATGAGGCAGAAATTGCTGATTTAATTGAGATACATTTAGAAAAAGAAGGGTACCACGTCGTGAAAGCAGCTGATGGAGAAGAGGCAATTCATATTATTGAAACGCAGCCAATCGACTTAGTGGTTTTAGATATTATGATGCCAAAAATGGATGGGTATGAAGTGACGCGCCAAATTCGCGCGAAGCATCATATGCCAATCATTTTCTTAAGTGCGAAAACGTCTGATTTTGATAAGGTGACAGGTCTTGTGCTAGGCGCAGATGATTATATGACGAAACCTTTTACACCGATTGAATTAGTCGCACGTGTAAATGCACAATTACGCCGATTTCTTACGTTAAATCAGCCGAAAGTAGAGGAGAATAAATCTGCTTTAGAGGTAGGCGGAGTCGTTATTGATCCTGAGCGAAGAACGGTAAATGTGTACGGAGAACAAGTTGAATTAACACCGAAAGAGTTTGATATTTTATATTTATTAGCGAGTCACCCGAAGAAAGTGTACAATGTGGAAAATATTTTTCAGCAAGTATGGGCCGATGATTATTTTGAAGGCGGAAATACAGTTATGGTACATATTCGCACATTGCGGAAAAAACTTGGGGAAGATAAAAGAAAGAATAAGTTAATAAAAACAGTGTGGGGAGTAGGTTATACTTTCAATGGCTAACAAGATGAGAAGTTTTCGCTCGAAAATGGTTATGCTATTTGCGTTAAGTATGATATGTGCTGCTGGCGTAACGTATATCATTTATGAAGGGTTACGGATCTATTATAAATTAGTCGTTCGTTTTGAGGATCCGTTAGCTCAAGTCCGGTCGATAATAAGACAAATTGGGGATGTTAATTTCTTTTTAATTATCTTCATACCTCTGTCCATTATGTTTTTCTTCTTCCTTACTAGGCCGTATTTAAAATATTTTGATGAGATTTCAAATGGAATTCATCATTTGGCGAACGGAGATTTTACAAATGAAGTGCGCGTTTCATCAAATGATGAGTTTGGATATATTGCAAGTGAGATTAATGTAGCGAGTGAAAAATTAAGGGAAGCAGTGGAACGAGGAGACTTTGCGGAAAGTAGTAAAGATCAGCTCGTTGTGAATTTAGCTCATGATTTAAGAACTCCATTAACATCCGTGTTAGGATATTTAGATTTAATTCTTAAAGATGAAAATTTAACGAAGGAACAAATTAAACATTTCTCTACAATTGCATATACGAAATCGCAAAGGCTCGAAAGTTTAATTGATGAGCTATTTGAAATTACACGTATGAATTATGGCATGCTAAAGCTGGATAAAAAGCCGATTGATATAAGTGAGTTACTTATACAGTTAGATGAGGAATTGTATCCGTTATTAGAAAAACATCATTTAGAAGCTAGGTTGAATGTTGATTCTCATTTGCCGATTAACGGTGATGGAAAATTGTTAGCTAGAGTATTTGAAAACTTGTTAACAAATGCTGTTCGTTACGGATATGATGGGCAATTTGTTGATCTGAATGGGTATATCGATAATGGAGAAGTTGTCGTACAAGTTATAAATTACGGAGATAGCATTCCAGAAGAAGATTTACCGTATGTTTTTGATATGTTTTATACAGGTGATAAATCGAGAACTGAGAATCGTGGCGGGACAGGCCTTGGGCTATTTATTGCGAAAAATATTATCGAGCAGCATAACGGTACGATTTCTGCTGAAAGTAATGTAGTTAGAACAATGTTTGAAGTGCGATTGCCAAAAGACGAGAACGTAACAATTTAATAAAAATTTAAACTTTATCCCACTTTTTATTTTAATAGTTTTTTCTATTCTAGACGTAAGTTACGTTAAGGAGGAACTAGAAATGAAAAAGTGGGTATTTATTTCTTTTTTTATCGCATGCACAATCTGTGTAGGCGTTTATATATCACCGTTATTTCAAAAAGAAATTGATGTGAAAATCGGCGGGGAAAATAGTGCAGTAAAGAATGAAAATATGAAAAAGGTAGAGGTTACAAAAGAAGAAATTTATAAAGGGGATCTATTATTAGTTAACAAAGACTACCCAGTGAAAAAAGATAGTATTAGGTCTGACATTATAAATGTAAATCACAGTAGTGAATTAGTGAGAGGCTACGTAATATTTGATAGAAATCTTCGTTTATCAAAGGAGGTTGTAAAAAAGTTTTTGAACGTTGTCGATGCGGCTGGAAAAGATGGTGTACAACATTTCTTAATGAATAGCGGGTATAGAGATTTTAAAGAACAAAGTAAATTATATAAAGACATGGGATCTAATTATGCACTCCCAGCAGGATACAGTGAGCATAATTTAGGATTATCACTAGACGTTGGATCGACGCAAAAGAAAATGGAAAAAGCACCTGAAGGAAAATGGATTGAAGAGAACGTATGGAAGCATGGCTTTGTTTTACGTTATCCGAAAAATAAAAGCAATATTACAGGCATTCAATATGAGCCGTGGCACATTCGTTATGTCGGTTTACCTCATAGTGCGATTATGCAAAAAAAGAAAATGACATTAGAGGAATACTTAGACTTCTTGAAAGAGAAAAAAGAAATCACAACCGATGTGGAAGGTAAGAAATATACGGTTTCTTATTATAAAGTATCCGGGAACATGAAAGTGAATGTTCCGGTGAATAAGCAGTATGAAGTTTCGGGGAATAATATGGATGGGGTTATTGTGACGGTTCAGGAATAGATAATCTTGATTCCCCCATAATAGTGCTCTATCGTGGGGGAATCAAAATAGAAGAACAAGTACAATCCTGAATAATAGAAGAAGTAACCTTTATATGACGAGGATTGTAATTCGTACATTTTCAATTACTTTTATTCAGAGTAAAAAAAGTCGGAGCTTCATCAACATTTTTCAGCCATATATACTCCTGACTATGTAAGCTATCCTTCATCCAGACATCGCCTTTATATACATTTGTTCTCTTGCGAAGCCAAGTAAGATAAGGTCCAATAACTTGAGGGTCTTCATCACGTTCATTCTGTTTTGGGAATGAGATTTGTCGCTGTTCTTCTGTTTTTATATTAATCATATAAAGTGTTGTAAACAGCGTCGGAACAGGACCTTCTTTCCATACCTTGTTTTCTTTTGCGCGAGCCACAACGACTTTGTTTGGTGAAAGCCATTCTAAATCAAGGTCTACATAACCTATAGGTGTGTATTCCTTTTGTTGTTTTGCTGTTACCATGTCTGCAATTGTGAGTTTTTTATTTTCTACAAAAAACCTTCCTTCTCCTGAAATATAGGCCAGTTGATTGGCTGATGGAGCCCACTTCATCCAGTCTTTGAACCATAGCATGTTACCAAGCGTTCGAAAGTGTGTCCCTTTTGATGAGATAACACATAATGTATTGCTATCCATTGCCAAGGAGGCAGTAGGACTGGCCAAAAAACTAATCCACTTTCCATCAAAACTCCACTTGAAATAGTTAGCATGCACCGCAAATAAATCAGTTTCATTTGTTTGAATCGTATAAAAAGGCTTTATTTTATCTTTAGCAAGATTTGCATCGACTGGAATTTTATAAAGTGGAACCTTGCCCCATCCAGTCGGACGTAAGCAGGATTGTGAGGAAACGATAAATTCCTTTCCGTTCGGGAACCATTCGAAATCACTAACCCCAAGTGATACATTTTCAAAACCGTGCGGGCGACCATTTTTTATTTTTGTAACGTTTAATAAACCTTGATCAGTGTAAGCCAATTGATTTTTGTTTGGCGACCACTTAAAGTCAGATGTTACGACTCTTACATAAGGCTGATAGTTTATTTTCTCCTTCGTATCATAGATGAATAGATTAGATTTTTTACCCTTTTCATCACTATCAATATAACCAATAAACCTACCATCATAAGACCATTTTGGAGAATACACATATCGATTCTTTGTGATTTGTATTTCTTGATTTCCTTTCTTTATCCATAGCTGATGATCCCGGATAAATGCAGCCGTGAGTGATGGAGGGGCTGCGCTAACCGTTGTTGGTACATACAAAGTGACTAAGGTTATAAATAATAAAATTCGAAATCTCAAGAATATCCCTCCTACTTATAGGTTGTCCGAATATGTAATGAAAACTCTCATTTTAAAAGTAGTGAAGAAAGTAATATAAAATTAAACATTATAACGTTATATTTACTTCTCCCTTTTTTTGTGTTACGCTAAACGTGTGAAAGACATATAAAATGAAACTTTAATGTAAGCGTATTCTTATGGCTTCTTATAGAAAAGGGTGGAAATACAATGACAGAACGATTCGTACTACGTAATGTGAAACGTGTGAACGGGGAAGAGATTGACATTGTAATTGAAAATAATAAAATCGCACAGGTGACGAAAGCTGGTGCTGGTGAGGGTGGAAAGGTTCTTGATTACTCAGGTACTTACGTATCGAGTGGTTGGATTGATTTGCACGTTCATGCTTTTCCAGAGTTTGATCCGTATGGCGATGAGGTGGATGAAATTGGCGTTAAGCAAGGGGTAACGACAATTGTTGATGCGGGTAGCTGCGGAGCTGATCGTATTGCAGATTTAGTAAAAAGTAGAGAGCAGGCAAAAACGAATTTATTTGCCTTTTTAAATATTTCTCGCATCGGTTTGAAACGAATTGATGAATTATCCAATATGGAATGGATCGATAAAGAGAAAGTAATAGAAGCAGTAGAAAAATATAAAAATGTAATCGTTGGATTAAAAGCGAGAATGAGTAAAAGTGTCGTTTGTGATAGTGGAATTGAACCGCTGCATGTAGCACGCTCTTTATCCCGTGAAACATCATTACCAATTATGGTACATATCGGTTCAGCGCCCCCTCACATTGAGGAAGTTGTACCTCTTTTAGAAAAAGATGATGTCATTACACATTACTTAAACGGGAAAGAAAATAATTTATTTGATGAAGAAGGCAAACCGCTACCTGTGTTACTAGATGCAGTGAATCGCGGCGTACATTTAGATGTTGGTCACGGTAATGCTAGTTTTTCTTTTAAAGTAGCAGAGGCGGCGAAGCGTCACGATATCATCTTTAATACGATTAGTACAGATATTTACCGGAAGAATCGCGTGCACGGTCCAGTGTATAGTATGGCTCACGTTCTTTCGAAATTCCTTTACTTAGGTTATCCGCTAGAAGAAGTAATTGATGCGGTTACGAAAAATGCAGCAGAGTGGCTAAAAAAACCAGAGCTTGGCCGTATTCAAGAAGGCGATATTGCAAATTTAACTTTATTTACGGTGAAAGATGAGAAGATTACGTTAATTGATTCAGAAGGGGATCAGCGCATTGCTGAAAGAAGGATTGATACGAAAGGGGTTGTAATCAATGGGTCATTCATTGAATGCTAAGTACGGATTAAAAAGAGTAATTAATGCGAGCGGTAGAATGAGTATTTTAGGTGTATCCGCTCCGACAGATACAGTTATGGATGCAATGAAACATGGGGGACAAAATTATGTGGAAATTGCTGATTTAGTAGATAAAGCAGGAGACCATATTGCGAGAATTCTAGATGCAGAAGCAGCGGTTGTTGTGAACTCAGCATCGAGTGGAATTGCGCTTTCTATCGCTGGTATCGTGACGGAAGGAAATCGTCGTAAAAGTGAAAGACTTCATCAAGAAGTAATCGCGAAAAACGAAGTAATAATGTTAAAAGGTCATAACGTTCAATACGGTGCTCCTGTTGAAACGATGATTTACTTAGGCGGAGGAAAACTTGTAGAAGTTGGCTACGCAAATGAAGGGAAAGCAGAGCATATTGAAGATGCAATTGGTGAAAATACAGCGGCCATTCTTTATGTGAAATCCCATCATGCAGTTCAAAAAAATATGATTTCTGTTGAAGAAGCATGGGAAGTTGCGCAGCGAAATAACGTACCACTTATCGTCGATGCGGCAGCTGAAGAAGATATTCAAAAATATGTGAAGTATTCAGACCTTGCCATTTATAGCGGTTCAAAGGCGATTGAAGGGCCTACTTCTGGTATTGTTGGCGGGAAACGAAAATATATTGAGTGGCTGAAAGTGCAATTACATTGCATCGGAAGAAGTATGAAAGTTGGGAAAGAAACGACTTTCGGTTTACTTCAAGCGCTTGATGAGTACGGAGTAAAAGAAGATAAGAGCGAGCAAGAAAAAGAGTTATTACAAGTACTTATGCCGCTAAAAGAATTAAACGGCGTAAATGTAAAAATCGTTCAAGATGAAGCAGGAAGAGCAATCTTTAGAGCACGCATTCATATTAACGAGAAAGAGTTAAATAAATCAGCAAAAGATGTTGTAACAGCATTACGCGAAGGGGAAATCGCGATTTATACACGTGATTACGGAGTAAGACAAGGATTCTTTGATATCGATCCACGTCCACTTCAAGGTGATGACATACATGTAATTGAAGAAAAATTGAGAGAAATTGTAGGGGGAAACTAAAATGACAAACATTCAAAAACGTTTTTATAAAGGCCGCGTAGCATTAAATGTATTAGCGAATAATATCGAAAATGCGAAAGATATTTTTGAAGCAGCAGAAGGTTATGTAGTAGTAGGTGTTTTATCAAAAGACTATCCAACAGTAGAAGAAGCAGTTACAGCGATGAAAGCATACGGAAAAGAAATTGATGACGCTGTATCGATCGGACTAGGAGCAGGAGATAATCGCCAAGCAGCAGTTGTAGCTGAAATTGCGAAGCATTACCCTGGTAGCCATATTAATCAAGTGTTCCCTTCAGTTGGAGCGACACGTGCAAATCTTGATGGAAAAGATAGCTGGATTAATAGTTTAGTATCCCCAACAGGAAAAGTAGGGTACGTAAATATTTCTACTGGTCCAATTAGTGCTGCTGGAGAAGAGAAAGCAATCGTTCCAATTAAAACAGCGATCGCACTTGTACGTGATATGGGTGGAAATTCATTGAAATACTTCCCAATGAAAGGGCTAGCCCATGAAGAAGAATATCGCGCAGTTGCGAAAGCTTGTGCGGAAGAGGGATTCGCATTAGAGCCAACAGGCGGAATTGATAAAGAAAACTTTGAAACAATTTTACGTATCGCGCTTGAAGCAAATGTAGAGCAAGTTATTCCGCACGTGTACTCTTCTATTATTGATAAAGAAACTGGCAATACCAAAGTAGAAGATGTTCGTGAATTATTAGCAGTCGTGAAGAAGTTAGTTGATCAATATGCGTAAGAAAATTGCAGCATTTGGCGAAGTAATGATGCGCCTGCAAGTACCAGGATATGAATTGCTATCGCAAGCTAATACATTAAATTACTCATTTTCTGGTACAGGTGTGAACGTGGCAGCAGCACTTTCTCATCTCGGGCATGAAGGGCTTCTTATTTCAACTTTACCGGAAAATTCGGTTGGGGATGCTGCGGTATCGCACATTCAAAAATTAGGTATTCGCCCTTCGTTCATTTCACGAGGCGGAAAATATGTCGGCATGTACTTTTTAGAAAATGGATTTGGGGCACGTGCAAGCCGCGTTACATATTCGAATCGATTAGAAAGTAGTTTCAATACGGCATGTGAAGAAATGTATCAATTTGAAGAAATCGCAAAGGAAATTGATATCGTTCATTTTTGCGGAATTACACTTGCGATGAATGACACGGTGCGCCATCATATGAAATCTTTAGCGAAAGCAGTGAAAGAAAACGGAGGCACGGTTGTTTTTGATTGCAATTATCGTCCATCGCTTTGGGGAGAAGATGGATATGAACAGGCGAAACCGCATTATGAAGAAATGTTAGGGCTAGCTGATATTGTAATGATGAATGAAAAAGATGCGATGTTCGTTCTAGGAATGAAAACAGAAGAGACAGAGCGAGAAGCTCAACTTGTTGATCTTATTCCACAAGTAGCTGAAACGTATCATATCACTACAATTGCTGGTACACATCGCTCTATTAATAGCGATAACACACACTCGCTGCGCGGATTTATATGTAAAGATGGTGCGTTCACTTTTGCAAAAACACTTACGTTTTCTGTATATGATAGAATAGGTGCTGGAGATGCTTATACGAGCGGGATTATTCATGGCGAGATAGAAGAGTTTGCACCAGAGAAAGCTGTTTCATTTGCGTCAGCAGCTGGAATGCTTGCACATACAATCGTCGGTGATACGCCAATGTCATCAGAGAAGGATATACTTCGGGCAATGACGGCATCAGTAGGTGATGTAGAAAGGTAGTGGGTGTAACGGTGAACGTAACGAGGAAAAAAGGACCATTATATTTACAAATAAAAAACATTATTCGTGATCGAATATTGCATGGTGTATATGCGATTCATACGAATATTCCTTCCGAACCGCAGTTAGAGGAAGAGTTCAAAGTTAGCAAGATTACAGTACGAAATGCCATTAAAGAACTCGCTCAAGAAGGATATTTAGAAAAGAAGAGCGGCAAAGGAACGAAAGTGATTCGTAATACTTCTGCGACAAAACTGTCAAAGGGTAAGAAGTTTACTGAAGTGTTAGTGGAAGAAGGATATAAAGTACAGAAGAAATTGCTAAAAGCAGAAATCGTTCAGAATGAAGAAGGAACAGTGCCATTTCAATTATTCGGTAAAGAGAGTTTTCGTATTGAACGTTTATATACGTTAAATGATGCACCGTACATTCATTATACGCACTATTTCTCAGCGAAAATGGCAAGTACAGATTTATCGGACTTTGATTTGCAATCGCTTTACGATTTAGTAGAAGACCGAGGTATACATTTAGAAAACTTCAGAGATGAATTCGCTGTTGGTCTTGCGCCTAGTTTCGTTGCCGAAGCGTTAGGTGAAAAAGAGGGGACAGCGCTATTAAAACGCATGCGCTATTCTTACGATGAAGTTGGAGAAGTAATTGAATATAGCGAAGGCTACTACAATACAGAAATGCAGCATTATGTAGTGAATTATGACGTATAAAAAAGAGGGGATGTTCCCTCTTTTTTTATAAAGTAAGGGGAATGAGAGATGGATATATACTTATTAATCGTCACGTTACTTGCAATTGCGATTGTTATTTTAGGGGTATCATGGTGGAAATGGCATGCATTTATTAGTTTAACAGTTGCGAGTTTATTTTTAGCTATTATGTCTGGACTGAACTTAACGAAAATAGTGGCTGCCTATGAAACTGGTGTTGGTAGTGTACTAGGGCATTTAGTTGGTATTTTGGCACTTGGAACTATATTAGGGAAAATGATGTCTGATTCAGGGGCAGGCATGCAAGTTGCAGATTTCTTTATTCGATTTTTCGGCGTAAAAAAATTACCGTGGGCTATGTTATTTGCAGGGTTTGTTATAGGGATTCCCGTCTTTTTTGAAGTAGGGATTGTCATTTTATTGCCACTTGTTATTTCAATTCGAAAAACAACGAAGCAAAACATATTATTAATTGCTTTACCTGTTATTGCTGGGTTATCTATTGTTCACGGGCTCGTGCCACCACATCCAGGGGCGATGACAGCAATCGGTATTTATAACGCGAACTTAGGAAAGGTACTTTTATATTCATTACTTATCGCGTTACCAACAGCCATTATCGCAGGACCGATCTTTGCAAAGTGGGTACATAAAAGGGTTATACCTGAAAATGAACCAGAGCTTATTCGGGTTACGACTGTCTCAACTGATTTACCGAGTCGTAAAGTTTCATTCTTTATTATTTTATTACCAGTTGTATTGATGATTTTATCGGTCGTTGCACCATATATTTCATTACCGAAAAAGATGACTGAATTTTTTGTATTTATTGGAAGTCCAGTAATTGCTTTACTTATTTCATGTTTCGCAGCATTTTATTTACTTGGAATAAGACAAGGAATTAATAAAAAGATGATTAAAAAATTAACAGACGAAAGTTTATTACCGGTCGGTTCCATTATTTTAATTATCGGTGCAGGCGGTGGATTTAAACAAATATTAATTGAAAGCGGCGTTGGAACGGCGATCGCGCAAATGGCAGAACATATATCGTTATCACCAATCGTATTAGCTTTCATGGTAGCTGGATTAATTCGAATTGCAACAGGTTCAGCGACAGTAGCATTAACGACAGCAGCAGGGATTGTTTCACCAGTTATTCAGCACATGTCTGGTGTGAATTTAGAGTTGCTTGTTATTGCAACCGGAGCAGGTTCATTAATGTTTTCTCACGTAAATGATGCAGGGTTCTGGCTTGTAAAAGAGTATTTAGGTTTGACGGTGAAGGAAACGTTTAAAACGTGGACGGTACTCGAGACATTGTTATCATTTATTGCATTTGGTTTTGCGCTTTTATTGAATATGTTTATTTAGAAGAGCCGATTTAAACGAATAGAGCACACAGAGAAAATGTAATTTCTCTGTGTGCTTTATTCGTTTTTTTGTGCTTTCTATCGCTCTATTACTTAATGGAACGGACATACTGATCTTCTCCATCGTCTTTGACAAAGACTCCTAGCTCATTCAAATCTTTGCGTAAATGCTTCTTTTTTTTCGAGTTTCCTTCTCGAAGGGCATTTCGTCTTTTATATAAAATCGTATTTACACTTTTACTAAATCGCTCATCCTCTAATTTCCATAGACTATAGTCCTGTTTATAAGGATCTTGTTCCACCCATGGAAAACCGTGCAGCAAGAAAATATCTTTAATTTTACGTGGATTTATATCAGATGTTTCACGTAGCCATTCTCGGTCTTCTTGATCAATGACCACCACTTGACGATTCTCTACAAAAACGACTTTTACATTCGCCTTTGTAATTTGTTTTTCTTGCTCATCTTTACTCATATGAATACCTTCTGAATTGATTTTCATCTTTAAAGCTTCACTATAAATAATGAAAGAAAATAAAATCCCTGCAATAGCGCCAATTGACATGAGGATAATTGGAAGCCAGAAAGGGTTAATAGAATGTAAAAGTTCTATAATTTTTGAATCAGAAAAGAGAGGAATCTTTTTTATAATCTCTATTAATTTAGGTGAAAAATATCCAATAACGCCTAAAAGGATTGGACTTACTATAGCAAGTAATTTTTCTAAAAAACCTAGTCCAATAACAGATACCTTTTTCATTTGTAGTTCATCCTTTCTAAATCTATATTTTTTCAAAATCAGGGCATTTAAATAGTGAGTTTCTTCACCATTTTTATGAGCTCATCTGAGTAATTTTCTATAGATATAGATGAATTCGCCTTTAGCATTCTTTCTTCGATTGCTCCTAAAATAAATGAAGCCAATGTGTCAATTCGGAAAGAGTTAGAAAAGACTCTATTTTGTTGACCAGTCTTCAAAATATCTAATAACATCGTTCTAATAACATCATCTTCTTCGTCGTCTTCGATTCTGTAATAAGGAACATTCTCTTCATTTCTTGCATTAAAGACAATCTCAATTAAGGCAATATTATTTTTGTAATGAGTTTCTTGATAAGCCAAATGTGCTTCAATAAAAGCCTCTAGTTTGTTTATTTCAGATTGGGCTAATAGTACTCGATTGCTAATAAATTCATGTTGTTTATCAACTAAAAATTGTAATGTCCGATTCATGAGATAAAGCTTATCGTTAAAATGATAAGAAATAAGTCCAGTGCTAATCTTAGCTTTTTTTGCTACCTTCGTTAAGCTTAAGTTGTTATATCCAACTTCTTCTAATGTATCAATACATGCAAGAATAATTTGTTCACGTCTAGCCTCTGCAATAAAAGAATCAGTCACGCTATTCAACTCCTGATTTTTATAATTTGAATGTATAATCAAAAAATTGATTGGTTGTTCAATTAAATTTTAGTAAGAAATTAGAAGTATGTCAAATGCTTTATGCTTACATCTTGATAAGGGTAATTCGCCTATTGATCAAGCCCAATTCCTAAAACAAGCCCGTTTTTAAGTAAGCCAAGCTTCCGATTCGCCCTGAAAACATAATATAAATGGAATCCCCTCATTTAGAGCAAGGTGAACTTGTTATGAATGATACTAAAGGAGGAATAGAGTAATGAGCGAAAAGTGTGAACACAGACATGATGATTGTAACCGCAGACATGGGTGCGGCGGCGGTTTTGCGCTTCTAATCGTATTGTTTATTTTATTAATCATCATCGGTGCTAGCTGCTTCGGCGGAGGCGGTTGTGGTTATGGCGGTTACGGCGGCTACGGATATGGTGGCTACGGCGGATATTGCTGCTAATTAAAAACTATTGAAAATGGCCTTGTGCAATACGCACAAGGCCATTTTATTCATATTTTGATCTGCTGTGATAATTTATTAATGTACAGGGAACGAATTAAGAAGAAAGTAATCTCGATCATCCCGAAAAAGGTGAGTACGATACATGTCTCTTTTAGTAATGAGAAAGAAAACATACTTTGTAAAAACTTAACGGCAAATAATGTGTGAACACCAGCAACGATGTAAGGAACGAAAAATAAAATTCCTAATTGAATCGTTGCGGAGCGAAACATTTCTGACTCAGTTAATCCAAGCTTTGTAATCGTAATATACTTTTGTCTTTCAGTTGTTAAGTCATTATACATACGGAAGTATAAAACACTAGCTGCTCCGATAAAGAAAATAAAGCCGAGAAATGTCCAAATAAAGAAAGTGGCAATTGAATTCCCTTTACTGTAGTTTAGATCAACCGCAGCTGTATCAATATCAAACGGGGGAGAAGGAGCCAGTTCTGTATCTTTATATGCTTCATAGAAGATAGCTGTATCCTTCTGAATATGTTTTAACATATTTTTCGTCGGAACAACTGTATTTTCCCAATTCTCAACGAAGTAGTTATACACTATGGTCGTTTCAATATGAGGAATCATATTATCAAATACATAATCTTGTACAACAATTACATGCGGAAATTTAAAGGCTGGTAAGATCCCTTTATTAATAAATCCTTTAATATGAAATTCCGTTTTATTTGATCCCAGTGTAATTGTATTTTGTTTTGCAAATGGATTGGATACAAGATTTACGAGTTCTGGCGAGTAACGAGAAATAATATAAACTTGTGTAGAATCAAGGGTTATTTCCGGCCTCTTTAACTGTTTCGCAAGTGAATTATAGTCACTCATTTTCATAAGAGTAATGTTTTCTTTTAAAGCAGTATCTTGTAATACTGTAAACTTATGCTTATTGTATTGAAAATTAGCCTTTGTAAGCTCCGTTTCAATTGTAGCAATGTGTTTTTGTTCCAATTGATTTTCACCTTTGGACGTATACGTGAAGGGGAAAGGATATCGTTCTAATGTTGATGCTTTTGTATTATTATTAGCAGCAAATAGCCCAGTAATAATTGTAAATGCCAGTGCTGACAACATAGAAACGATAAAGAGCACATTAATATTACTACGTGTACGGCTAGCTAAATCTGAAATCCATAACATGTTTATTTGTTTCATATAAAACTTTCTCCGCTTTTTTAAGATAAAGATAAAGAGGAGAAACGTCTGTGAAAAGAATAAATATGTTCCGACTATTACGAGCGGTAAAATAGATAACATGATAAGGTATACAGATCCATTTTGTACGTTTTTTTCTGTTACGTAGCCTTGCGGATAACCAGCGATATAATAGCACAGGCCTAAACAAATTAAGGCAAACAATGAAATGAGTATAGATGGCCTTTTTTCATCTTTTTTATTTTTATTATTTTTAATTAATCGTGTTGTTTTCCGAGTACGAATGAACATCGGTGTAAATGTAGAAACGATGAAAAATAAAATAATAAAAGTTACTGTTGTTACGATAATAGCTTCTGTTGGCCAATATAAATAGAGACCTTTTGCATTTGTTAATTTAGAAGTAACGAGTAAGAAAAAGTTAGAGAACACAAGACCGCCTTGAATACCAGCAAAGATAGCTAGTATTCCAATAATCATATTTTCAGTAAACAAAAGACGTTTTAATTGTTTTTGAGATATACCGAGAACAGTTAAAACGCCAAATTGTTGTTTCCGTACATTTAAAAACGTCCCAATAGAATATAAGAGAAAGAAGAACGAGAACAAAACGATAACAAACTGTGCCATGCCAGCCAAGTTCATGAGCGGATCTTGTTCCTGTAATTTATTTATAATTTGTAAGCGTGGATGATACGCGTATACAGTAAATGAAAAGAAAACCATGATAGAGAACGCACTACTTACAAAATAAGCGAAATATGCTTTAGAATTACGCGAGACATTTTTAAATGCAAATTGCCAAAATGTCATCCACGTCTTCCTCCTAGTAATGCTAGAACATCCAATATTTCTTGATAAAATTTCTCTCGGTACAATCCGCGGTGTAGTTCATTGTAAAGTTCGCCATCTTTAATGAAAATGACGCGGTTACAATAACTTGCTGCGAATGGATCGTGCGTAACCATTAAAATTGTTGCATCTTCTTCTTTGTTCAATTTCGTAAATAGCTCCATTACGTCAATAGCCGCTTTTGAATCTAAATTTCCTGTCGGTTCATCGGCAAGTAAAAGTGACGGATGATGAATAACAGCACGTGCTACTGCGGTACGTTGTGCTTGTCCTCCTGACACTTCAAAGATACGCTTGTCTAAAATATGATCAATTCCAAGTTTTTTTGAAATGTTATCAAGCTTTTCATCCATTTCTTTTAAAGGAACATTATCTAATGTTAAAGGTAGTACGATATTTTCACCGATTGTTAATGTATCTAGTAGGTTAAAGTTTTGGAAAACAAATCCTAGCTCTTGGCGGCGGAAAATAGCTAACTTCTCTCTACGAAATGTGTGCGGTTTTTTTCCATTAATCACGACATCACCAGCAGTCGGAGAATCAATGGTAGAAATAACATTTAAAAACGTAGATTTACCGCTACCAGATGGTCCCATAATCGCAACGAATTCACCTTTATCTACATGTAAATTTATATTTTTTAAAGCAGTATGAGGGACCTTTCCTTCATACACTTTTGAGACATTTTTAATGTGTAATACTTCTTCCATAATAATCACCTTTCTAATTTTAAAACTTAATGTGTTGTGATAATTTTTGCATATAGAAGGAACGAATTAAAAGGAAAAATAAAATTTCAACTGTTCCAAAAATCACCAGTACGACTGTAATCTCAGCGAAGAACGAGAGATGTAAAACTTCTTGCAGCATCTTTGTCGCAAACATCGTATGAATTGATGCCATAATGTACGGAACAAAGAAAAGAATCGCAAGTTGAATTGTAGCAGATCGTTTCATTTCGGCTTCTGTTAAACCAATTTTTGTAATCGTTACATACTTTTCTTGTTCATTTGTTAAATCTGTATGCATCCTGAAGTAAAGAACACTGCCAGCACCAATAAAGAAAATAACACCTAAGAAAGTACCAATTAAGAAGAACGAAGCGACATTTTGTTTTGTTGTGTATAGAGAATCGCTCGCTTCACTTGCATGGAAAGGCGGGTGCTCTGCTTGAATGTTGTTCCCGTCAGTATTAATTTTGTCTATGAATACCGCGCCGATGTTATTAGCTTTTTCCCAGTCCTTAACTTTAAAGCTATATACACTCATCTGTTTTGAAACAGTGGATAATGCTTCTACATTTTCATCAGATAGTATGAGCAATTGGTATATTAAGCGATTTGGGAATGGGTTATAACTTTTATATTCTTTCACTTGTAGTTGTAAATTGTTTTGCGTAAGTGTAAGAGTATTTTTCTTGTCTTTATTATGAAGCGTTCCAATAACTTGATCATCTAAGTCTTTCATAAGAATATAAGATTCATTCTTATTTACCTTGAGTGTTTCCCGATTTAAAGCCTTAGCAAGTACATTATAGTCACTTTGTTTAATTGCATAATAGAGCTGCGAATTTTCTTCCGCTGAAGATACTTCATATATATCCGTTTTAAATTGTTTATAAGTAAATTGCTCTTCATTAAATCTTTGTTTTAACCAGTTTAAATGTTCATCCGCCAACGTATTTTCAGTATGTGATAAATATGTAAAAGGAAAAGGATTTTCTCTTACTGTATCGAACTTCATAAATTTACCAAAACCATATAAGAATGTAATCATAGTAAAAGCAAGGGTTGATAGCATCGCTACAATAAAGAGCATGTTAATGTTTGTCCGAATGCGCGCTGCTAAATCAGAAATCCAAAGCATATTAATTCGCTTCATATAAAATGTTCTGCGCGTTTTTAATATACGAATGAGTAAAAAACTAATTTGTGAAAAGAAAAAGTATGTTCCAGCTGTAACAAGTGACGGAATGAGAAATATACTGGTGGCGGCGTACAAGAGCCCAACTACGTCGCCGAGCGACATGAAATATAGCGGATTGGCTGCTAGTACGTATCCAGATATTAAACATGTTGCACCAAATAGAGAGATGAGCACAGATGCTTTTCTTTCTTTTTGTTTTGTTCCTTCTTTTAAAAGACGTACAGCCTTTCTCGTCCGAATGAGCATCGGCGTAAACGATGAGACGAGAATGAAGAGTCCTAGAAAAATGATCATAGTTAAAATAATGGCAGCTGTTGGCCAATATAAATATAAACCAGGAACATGTGTAATCTTGGCAGTAACTAATAAAAAGAACTGCGAGAAGACAAGTCCAAGCTGAATGCCGAAAAAGATGGAAAGAACACCAATTAGCATGTTTTCTAGAAATACGAGTCTCTTTAATTGTTTTTGGGATATGCCAAGTACTGTTAAAATCCCAAATTGCTTTTTTCGTACTTTTAAGAAAGTACCGATTGAATATAGTAAAAAGAAAAATGAAAAGAATACAATGACAATTTCTGAAATTGTCATTAATATGTTCAGAGCAGCATTTACGCCTGTCATATGTAGTTTAGGATGAAATAAATAAACCGCAAACGAGAAAAAGATTGCGATAGAGAACGCACTGCTTACAAAATAGGCGAAATAAGCTCTGGCGTTTCGTGTGACGTTTTTAAATGCAAACTGCCAAAATGTCATTTGCCTAGCCTCCTAGTAGGGTGAAGAAGAAAAGGATATAAGAGATACCCTTTTCCTCTACTAAATACATTCATAAAATTTAACCATTCGTATACTCTGATAACTTTTGCATGTAAAAGGAACGAATGAATAAGAAAAAGACGATTTCAACTACGCCAAAAATAATAAGAACAGCTGAAATTTCTTTGAATAGTGATAGATCAATTACATCTTGGAGCATTTTCGTTGCGAACATTGTATGAATGGATGCCATAATGTAAGGGACGAAAAATAAAATACTAAGTTGAATGGTTGCAGATCGTTTCATCTCTTTATCTGTTACACCGATCTTAGAAATCGTTATATATTTCTCTTGTTCGTTCGTCAAATCTGTATACATTCTAAAATAAAGAACGCTCCCCGCTCCAATAAAGAAAATGA
Source organism: Bacillus sp. FSL R9-9834 (assembly GCF_038006905.1). Taxonomy (NCBI): domain Bacteria; kingdom Bacillati; phylum Bacillota; class Bacilli; order Caryophanales; family Bacillaceae; genus Bacillus; species Bacillus sp. FSL R9-9834. Next base: position 4,645,845 of record NZ_JBBOWD010000001.1, on the reverse strand, counting down.
CTCCTAGAAATGTCCCGATTAGGAAGTACGTGGCACTACCAGATGTGATTCTGTATAATGAACCTGCTGATTCATAGGAGTATATAAGGGCCCCTTCGTGCTGGAATTCTTGTAGATCTTTTTGTATTTTTCGTATAAAATCATCAGCAATTTTATACGTCTTTTCCCAGTTTTGTACTTTATAATTGTACGCTGCTACATGCTTTGTTGTATGTGGCAAGTTATTTACAACAGTATCAGGTAAAATTAAAGTTTGGTATGAAAAATTAGATGGAATGGCCCCTGCTTGTTCATAGCCCTTTACTTGTAATTGCGTATTCGTGCTAGAAAGTGTAATAGACTTTCTATTGTAGCTTGGCTCAAATTCGCTGAATAAGGTTACATAAGCGTTACCTGTTAAGACATATGCTTCATTTTCGTTCATGAATAGTTGTTTCATTCGCAGGGAAGCTGCGAGTTTATTATAGTCACTTTGTTTTATTGCATATATGTCATTATAAGCTGTTATACCTTCATCTTCTTTTAGTGGTGTTTCATATAAATCAGCCTTTATTTTTTTATAAGAGAAATTCTCTTTTTTTAATTGTTGTTCAAGCCAATTTAAATGATCGTCCACAAAAGGATTTGCGTCATAAGAAAAATAAGAGAATGGAAACGGTGAACTTCGCGTAACCTCTAGCTTTGTAAACTTTCCGACTCCATATAGGAACGTAATCATTGTAAAAGCAATTGTAGATAGCATCGCTACAATAAACAGCATATTAATATTCGTTCGGATGCGGCTTGCTAAATCCGAAATCCACAGCATATTAATTCGTTTCATATAAAACTTTCTTCTTTTCTTTAAAATATAAATAAGTAAGAAACTAATTTGAGAAAAGAAAAAATATGTCCCAATTGTCACAAGTGATGGAATCACAAAAATACTTGAAACCATATATATAACGCCTACTTGCGGGTTTATTGAGAAGAAATATTTAGGATTTGCAGCTAAAATATAACCACCTAATAAACAAATCGCACCAAATAGAGAGATGAATATGGATGGTTTTCTTTCTTTTTGTTTCCCACTATTATTCGTTTTTAAAAGGTTTACCGCTCTTTTCGTACGAATTAGCATTGGTGTAAATGAAGATACTGCAATAAAGAGACTCAGAAATACAATTGTTGTTAAAATAAAAGCATTCGTTGGCCAATATAAATATAGTCCTGGTACATGCGTAATTTTCGCTGTTACTAATAAGAAAAATTGCGAAAAGACAAGTCCAAACTGCATGCCGAAAAAGATAGATAAAATATCAATTAACATATTTTCAGTGAAAATGAGTCGATGTAATTGCTTTTTTGATATACCTAAAACGGTTAACACACCAAATTGCTTTTTCCGAACTTTTAAAAACGATCCGATTGAATAAAGTAGAAAGAAGAACGAGAACAAGACAATGATAACTTCTGAAAAAATCATTAATCCTGAAATTTCTGAGATCATACTGAAATTTTGTAATTTAGGATGAAATAAATAAACAGCAAACGAAAAGAAAACAGCAATGGAAAAAGAACTGCTTACGAAATAAGCAAAATAAGCTCTGGAATTACGTGTTACATTTTTAAAGGCAAACTGCCAAAATGTCATAATACGTACCTCCCGCTAGAAGACAAATATGTAGTTTTATTGCAAAAAATGTATGAGAGTAAGTTCTCATACATTTTGCTAGCATATGTTGCGATCATGCTTCGGTCACCTTCTCCGTATGTTCTGCTTGATTATTTGCAGCGTTGTGGAAGATGATTTTAATCGTCGTTCCTTTACCAACTTCAGAATCTAGTTTGACAGAGTGACCTAAATAATCACAAATTTTACTTACGATATAAAGTCCCATACCAGTAGATTCTCCGAATGTACGGCCGTTTTTCCCAGTGTAAAACGGTTCGAATACTCTTCGAATATCTTCTTGCGGAATACCAACACCTTCATCACGAACTTCTAAAATAATATCTTTTCCATTTCGGTAAGCGGATAAGAATACTTTCTTTCCGCGCTCACCAGAGTAACGAACAGCATTTGTCATTAACTGATAGATGATAAATTTTAGCCATTTCGCATCAGAAGCAACCTTTAAATCAGAATGAACTTCTAAAACAGGGAAGACTCCATTACGAATGAATAGCTCTTTTAATCCATTAATATTTTTTGTTACCGTGTCTTTTAATGAAATCGTCTCAACATGGAAGTCTTCATGGAAGTTATTTAACCTTGCCATGTATAAAGCCATATCAAGCCCTTGGTTTAGACGTTCTAATTCTTTTTTGAATTTCGGAATCAAATGTTCATCTTCCATTTCGAGAACCATAAGCTGCATAACAGAAACGGGTGTTTTCATTTGATGCACCCAGTGGTTAATAAATAATTGATGTTCTTGTTGTTTTACTTCGTACGATTGTAGCTCTTTTTGGAATAGACGATACTGCGTGCGCACGAGTTCATTTACACCGTGAGGCATCGGAGCAGTTGCTCTTTCAATAAACGCATCTTCCATTTTTTCTGGTTGCTCACTTAATCTATGGTACATTCTACGATTGCGGACGTAACGGTAAGCGAGGAAACAAATAAATAAGTATAAACTTAAAACGACGAAGTAAAATTTATTATTTTGAAATCCATCTACTGCATCATAAAGAACGAAAATGATACCGAAGTTTAATACGTACAGTAGAAAAAATGCAAAATGATCACGTAAAAATAGCTTCATGCTTATTCACTCCAAGTTGCGTTAAAGCGATATCCAAGTCCACGTACTGTTTCAATAGAGTTCTCAATGCCAAGCTCATTAAACTTTTTACGAAGACGTGTAATGTTTACGTTTAATGTATTTTCCTCAACGAAACTTTCGTCATCCCATAGAGCAGCTAATAAATCTTCACGGCTCGCCGTACGAGGGAATTTAGATAATAACATTTCTGCTAAAATAGCTTCTTTCTTCGTTAAAAGAACTTGCTCAGATCCAAAATGAATTTCTGGACGCTCTGGGAATAGTTTTAAACCTTCTACTTCAACGATACGTTCAGAAATATTTGGTGCATAATCACCGTAAATACGGCGTAATTGTCCTTTAATTTTCGCCATTACAACGTCATAGTGGAACGGTTTTGTAATATAATCATCCGCACCGCTTTCAATCGCCATAATTTGTTCCATTTCACCAGCACGAGCTGAAATGAAAATAATAGGACAAGTAGATTCATGACGAATTTGGCGGCACCAGTAGAATCCATCGAATTTCGGTAAGTTTACATCAAGTAAAACAAGATGTGGCTTTACAGCGTTAAACGATTCCATAATATCATCGAAGTTCTCCGCAACAACAGCTTCATAGCCATATTTTTGAATGTGAGATTGTAGTAATGATGAAATATTTGGATCGTCTTCAACGATTAAAATTTTATACATATGTATATTCCTCCTAAAAAAACAATTGTAGCTATAGTGTATCATGTGTTTGACGTCTTTTCATTATGTTGAAATATAAGCTAGTAAACAGTATAGGTCAAAAGTGTGAAAAGTAAAAAGGGAGCTGGATACAATTGACAAATAGCGGTAATCAGTTTAATATTTAGGTAAATATCTAAATGTCTAATTATCGAAAGGAAGAAAGACATTGAATCAAGCGTTCAAAGCATTAGCAGACCCAACAAGGCGAAAAATTTTAGACTTATTAAAAGAAGGTGATCTAACCGCTGGTGAGATTGCTGAACATTTCAATATGACAAAACCAAGTATTTCACACCACTTAAACGCACTTAAAAATGCTGAACTTATTCAAGATGAAAAGAAAGGGCAATTCGTTGTGTACTCTTTAAACACAACGGTATTTCAAGATTTGCTAACTTGGGTGTTTACGTTTACGAATAAGGGGGAAGAGGGGAAATGAGAAAGCATCTTTTTGCAATCTTATTAATTGTTATAACTGGTTTAGCTTGGGCGTTTGCTTGGCCACATTTGCCGGATACAATTGCAACTCATTGGAGCGGCGGTAAAGTAGATGGATATTCTTCTAAACTTTATGGAATGATTTCAATGGTTGGAATTATGATCGTATTATATATATTTCTAAATGTGTTACCAAAGATTGACCCAAAGAAAGCGAATTACGAGAAATTTTCTAAAGCTTTTATGATGATGAATAATGGGGTACTGTTGCTACTATTTATAGGAAATATAGATATTATTACAAGTGGATTAGGATATAACGTACTCATCAATCGAGTGCCAGAATTATTAGTTGGTCTTTTATTTATAGTCATCGGCAACTATTTACCACAATGTAAACCAAATTACTTTGTAGGTATAAAAACACCGTGGACGTTAAGCAACGAAGAAGTGTGGAGAAAAACGCACCGTTTTAGCGGAAAGTGTTTGTTGCATTAGGGATTATTATGATTTTAAGTGTTTTTGTACCAGTAACGTGGAAATCTTTCGTAATGGTTGGAATTATTATTGGTGCAGTAGGGTTAACGATGGGATATTCCTATATCGCTTATAAAAAAGAACTAAAAATGTAAGACAAAGCTGCTTTTCCTTTTAAGGAAGAGCAGCTTTATTTTTTATTTCCTCAAAACAGGTATCCAAATTTCACTTTTAAAGTTTGGAGAGGATGTATCTTTCTGTTCATTCCACAATATCTCCGGTCCTTCCGCTAGTTCATAGTTCGAAGAAGGGAACCATTCAGAATAAATACGTCCCCATACGTTTTGTAATGTTTCAGGAAATGGGCCGACAGCTTCAAATATAGCCCACGTTGAAGCTGCGACTTCAAGTTGCGCGAATTGCTCTGGACAATCTTTCGTTGTGGCTACTCCAATGTAGTGATCGAGTTCGCCTTTTTCCTCCATTCTGCCTTCAGAAAAGTTAGTAGAAGCACTAATGATTCCATTCGGTGCCATGTTTGAAAGTGACTTTAACGTTTGAATGGACTTTGGATTTAAACTTTTCCACATAGAAGCGATTTCTTCATTTACACCGTTAAATACAATCGGTACTCGTTTTGTAATACCTATAATTCGAAATGGTTCTTTTTCTTCAATTCGATAGTTCATTTCGTTTCCTCCTTGGATGGATAATTGGAAGGTCATTGGTGAATAGGCTTTTAAGGAATGACTACTATTTCGGGCCTCTGAAGGTGTTATGCCGTGTAAGTTTTGAAAGGCGCGAGAGAATGAATCTGGTGAGTTGTATCCATATTTGATAGCGACATCAATGACTTTTGCATCGCTATTTTTTAGTTCAAAAGTAGCGAGAGTAAGACGTCTACAACGAATGTATTCTGATAGTGATATGCCAGCTAGGAAAGAAAACATTCTTTTGAAATGATATTCCGAGCAGTAAGCTAGCTTCGCAACTTCTTTAAAATTAATTTCATTTGTTAAGTTGTTTTCAATATAGCGCATTGCAGCATTCATATTTTTAAGTGAATCCATATTATGACCTCCTCTGTACATAGAATAGCAGGAACGAAATAGCTCCACCCGACATTTCGTGCACAATTTTGTAGGGTACATTTTGTACCTTACAAAATTGTAATGTTCCTGTAAGGAGAATGAATGGATGGCATGATATCCCAATGTTATAGTAACAAAGTACTTTGATTCATTAGGTTAAATTTTGATTTCTTTGCTTACCGGTCTTACGTAACTGTCATGTTTGTGTAAGAAACATCGATAGTGGAAAAAGTAGAGAATGTATATAGTGAAAATAGAGAATAGATGAAATGAGGGATGTCGAGATGAAAACAGTGTTAGAAGCAAAAAATATTGAAAAAGTGTATGACACAGGTGGTAATAAATTTGCAGCGTTAAAAGGTATTAACTTACAAGTAAAAGAAGGTGAGTTCGTTGGAATTATGGGACCTTCTGGTTCTGGTAAGACGACTTTACTAAACGTTCTTTCTACAATTGATAATGCGACGAACGGTGAAATTTTAATTGATGGAAAAGATATCGTGAAAATGAATGATGATAAGTTAGCGTTATTCCGCCGCGATCATTTAGGTTTCATTTTCCAAGATTATAACTTATTAGATACGTTAACTGTAAAAGAGAACATTGCGTTACCTCTTGCGTTATCAAAAGTGAAAGCGAGTGAGATTGATCGCCGCGTTCTTGAAATCTCAAAGAAATTCGGTATTGATCATATTTTAAGTCAGTTCCCATATCAAGTATCTGGTGGACAGAAGCAAAGATGTGCGGCATCACGTGCAATCGTTACAAATCCAAGTATGATTTTCGGGGACGAGCCGACTGGAGCGCTTGATTCTAAATCAGCAACAGATTTACTTGAAAGTATGAAGTCGCTAAATGAATATGACAACTCTACAATTTTAATGGTAACGCACGATGCGTTTGCGGCAAGTTACTGTAAACGAGTTATTTTCATTAAAGATGGTGAGTTATATAAAGAATTGCACCGTGGTGAATTAACGCGTAAACAGTTCTTCCAACAAGTCGTTGACGTAATGTCTTCTATTTCCGGAGGTATGGCTGATGACCTTATCTAGCATTGCCCTCCGCAACATACAGCGGAACTTTAAAGACTACTTTGTATATTTTGCATCTATGATTTTTAGTATCGTTATTTACTTTACATTTAAAGCACTGCAATATAATTCACAAATGGAAAAAGCTGCGGAAGCTTCTAAAAAAATTAGTGGAGCTTTCCAAGTTTCCAGTGTCATGCTAATTATATTCGTAGCGGTGTTCATTATATATTCAAACGGTTTCTTTACAAGGAAACGTAAAAAAGAAGTTGGATTATATTCCTTATTAGGTATTCGTAAAAGACAGATTGGTAAAATGCTCTTTTATGAAAATATGTTAATGGGATTAATGTCTTTAATTATCGGAATTGCGATTGGTAGCGTCCTTTCGAAATTATTCCTTGAACTGCTAGTAAGCATGATGGGATTAAACTTAAACGTTCATTTTGAAGTACCGATAGCTGCCATTATTGATACAGCACTTATTTTCTTTGTGATTATTTTGTATACATCACTTCAAGGATATCGTTTAATTTATCGCTTTAAGTTAATTGAACTTTTCCGTGCAGAACGTGAAGGAGAAGCAATGCCAAAAGGATCTGTCATTATGGCATTCATTTCAGTTGTCTTAATCGGTTCAGGTTATTTCTTAGCATTAATGTTCATGAAGGCAGTTAAATATGCAGACTTTATGGCAGTTGCACTTTATATTTTACTAGCAACAGTATTAGGTACGTACTTACTATTTATGTTCTTTACAGTATTCGTATTGAAACGTGCAAGAACGAATAAATCATCGTTTTATAACGGTATGAATATGGTAACGACGTCACAGCTACTATATCGTATTAAAGGAAATGCAAAGTCACTTGCGACAATTTCTATTTTAAGCGCGGTAACATTAACGGCAGTTGGTACATCAGTTACGATGTATTACAACACATTTACACAGTCAAAAGCAGTTGCGCCTTACAGTTACTCTTATGAGAAAAAAGATGCAGAGCTTGATAAGAAAGTAAATGCGATTTTTGCAGAAGAGAAGAAAGATCACCCGATCAAAGATCAATTTGAAATTGAGACAGTTCCTGTAAAAGGGAAGTTTGAAGGAGACAAAGTTGATTTCATTCTTAACATGAACTATAGGATTTCAGAGAAATATCAGTTTATGTCTCAGTCAGAATTTAATAAATTTGCTAAAAAAATCGACGCAGAAACAGTGAATGTAGCTGCTGGTGAAGCATTTATATATGATAGTTCGTATATGGAAGGGCATGAGTTTAGTCCAACATATAAAGGAAATAAAACGGTATTCCAAATTGGAAATGAAACGAAGACATTAACAATCAAGGATGCAAATAATACTGCAATTACAAACTTAGGTGAACTAGTTGTTGTCGTTTCAGATGAAATGTATGAACAAGCGAAGCAAGCATTTGGAACACGCGTTGTAAAAAATATTGATGTAAAAGATGAAAAAGATAGTAAAGTGTTAACAGAAAAATTAACAAAAGTGATGCCAGCTGGTGAATCAGAAATGGTACTATCATTTAGAGATTTCTACACTGGTTTCCATATGGGGCTTGAAGGAACAGGACTAATGATGTTTATTGGAATGTTCTTAGGTCTTGTATTCTTACTAGCAACAGGTTCTATCATTTACTTTAAACAATTAACAGAAGCAAATGCTGATCGTGAGCGTTATGTTGTACTTCACAAAATAGGGGTCACAAAACAAGAAATGAAAAAAGCTATCGCCAAACAAGTAAGTTTTATCTTTGCAATTCCGTTAGTGATTGGAATTTTGCACAGCTTATTTGCACTAAAAGGTTTAGCAACACTAATACAATTTGAAATTATGATTCCGCTTCTAATGAGTATCGGAGTATACGGTGTTATTTATATTGGATATTACTTCTTAACGGTTCGTTCTTATTATAAGATTGTGAGTGCGAAGTAATAAAGGAGCAGCTATCGCTATAGGCGATAGCTGTTTTTTATTCTTCATAAAATCTTAAGAAATCTCCTCAATTTTTGTTAAGAAACGATAGTTATACTTAGAAACAAGTTAAAAACTATTGAACGAATGGGGAGATGGTTACATGCAACTCATAACATTCTTACACGAATTTATTAAACATCCGAAACATACTGGTGCAATTGCGCCAAGTTCAAAAATATTAGCAAGAAAAATGGTAGATGTAATTGATTTTCATAGAGCGAAATGCATCGTAGAGTTAGGGCCTGGTACAGGGGTTTTTACGAAGGAGATTATGAAGAGAAAAAAGAAGGAAACAATATTTCTTCTTATTGAAATTAATGAAGTGTTTTGCAAAGAGTTACAGAGAAAGTTTAAAGATGAGCAGAACGTCATTGTTGTACACGGTTCAGCTGAAAATATAAAGAAGTATATGGAAGAGTTCCATATAGAATGCGTGGATTACGTCTTATCGGGATTACCTTTTACCTCTTTACCAGAAGAAGTTTCAAAACGTATTTTAAACAATGTAATGGAATCGATACAAGAAAACGGTGAATTTATTACATTTCAATATTCACTTGTGAAAAAAGGATTTATACAGCATTTCTTCCCTGAAATTACACTAGAAAAAGTGTGGCTCAATTTCCCACCAGCTTACGTCTTTAGCTGTAAAAAAGAGCTAAGGAGAGCATATGCATAATGGAATTACATGAATTATTATCTTATATTGAACAATACGGTTATTGGGCTTTATTTTTCTGTTTATGGTTAGGTATTATCGGTATGCCAATTCCAGACGAAATGATCGTAATGAGTGGTGGCTTTGTCTCTTCACTAGGGATATTAAGTGGCATTCCTGCATTCTTATTAACATATTTAGGCGTTGTATCTGGGCTATCGCTAGGTTATATATTAGGGAAAATATTTGGTACAAAAGTACTTCATAAGCTAATGAAAAAGAAAAAGGCGAAATATCTTTTGAAATCTCAACAAATGGTAGAGAAATATGGTCATTATGCGTTAGTTACAAGTTACTTCATACCAGTTGTAAGACATATCGTACCGTATGTAGTTGGGATGAATAATATGTCATTTAAGATGTATGCTTTGTATTCTTATACGACAGGATTTGTTTGGACACTCGTTTACTTTATGCTAGGTTCTTTATTTGGACAACATATTGAAAGTATTGTCGCAGTTGCGATAGAGTATGGTGTGTATTTTGGCGTAGTTGTCGTTTTGGTTGTCAGTTTGTTTTATGTAAAAAGAAGTGCAGTAGTTAGTAAATAGAGGGGCTGTTCCAAAATACATTTTTGGATGGCCTCTTTTGTTGTTTCTACTGTCAGTTTTTGTCGGTAAGTCGATATTCCTTGTCGAAACGTCGATATATTGAAAAAATCGTTGATATATTTTGAGTTGTGTTCGATATAATTTCATGTACCTAGATGTGATGCCAAATTTCTTCTGCATTAAGAAAAAGTTAAGAAACTGTACGAGTTTTTATTAAGAAATGCGCTCTATACTTAGAAATGTCATAAATAAAAACATAATGAAAGGCGGAATATAGATGAAAAGATTCATTTTTGGAGCAATGATTGTTATTGTAGCAGGAGCGGCATATTTATTAAATGGGAGTGCTGCAATTGATCGAATGAATCCGTTTATTGATTTAGAGAATCATTACGCAATTATTGATAATGATGGAAAAGAATTAGGCGGAAATAAAGGCCGTGAGTATACAGTGAAAGCCTATGATGAGAAAGGCGAGTCAAAAGAAGTTACGATTAGTGAGGTTGATGAGTTACCGAAAGGTTCGTATTGGCACGTAATTACAAGAGGGAAGTTTTTACATGATAAAGTGCAAGTAACGATAGATAAAATTCCTGATGGTGCGAAGGTAAAGTTAGGATTGTAAGTATAAACCCGATTCTTGATGAGAGAATCGGGTTTGTTATTTTATAGTAAAATAGAGAGGGGAGGAGTGGGAGTGATGCTACTCATTGTTAGTCTTATATTAATTGGGATTATGTGTAGTATGAGGATAGTATCTTTACATATGATAGAACGCCAAAAAATAGAAGAACGATATGTATATTGTCCAAAATGTGATACGAAAATTAGAAAAGGGAATTCTGCTCCTTTTTGTTCGAAATGTAATTTAATATTTTAACTATATTAAATCCAAAATCATAAGAATTGATTTTGGATTTTTCTTTTTAAGAAAATATTAAGAAACCCCATTACTATTTGTTAAGAAAATGTATTTATACTGAATTCTGTTGCTTAAAGAGAACATCACGACTTATAACAGGAGGTACAGATAGATGAAAATAATGTTAGAAGCGAAAGGGATTTCGAAAATATATGATACAGGCGGAAATACGTTTGAAGCGTTGAAAGATATTCATCTGCAGGTGAAAGAAGGAGAGTTTGTCGGGATTATGGGACCGTCTGGTTCTGGTAAGACGACGCTTTTGAATGTCCTTTCTACTATTGATACGGCTTCAAAGGGTGAGATTTTAATTGACGGAAAAGATATTGTGAAGATGAATGATGATGAATTGGCACTATTTCGCCGTAATCATTTAGGATTCATTTTTCAAGATTATAACTTATTAGATACGTTAACAGTGCGAGAAAATATTGCTCTGCCGCTCGCTTTATCAAAGGTGAAGGCGAAAGAAGTAGAATCTCGCGTTGAGACGATTGCGAAAAATTTTGGAATAGATCATATTTTAAATCAGTATCCGTATGAAGTGTCAGGTGGACAAAAACAACGCTGCGCAGCATCAAGAGCGCTTGTAACAAATCCAAGTATGATTTTTGGAGATGAGCCAACCGGTGCGCTTGATTCCAAGTCAGCGACAGATTTATTAGAAAGTATGAAGACATTGAATGAAAAAGATTTTGTGACGATTTTAATGGTAACGCACGATGCGTTTGCGGCAAGTTATTGTAAACGAGTTGTATTTATTAAAGATGGAAAGTTATATAAAGAATTACATCGTAAAGGGATGACACGAAAACAGTTCTTCCAGCAAATTATGGATATGATGTCTTCCATATCTGGAGGTGCGACAAATGAGCTTATCTAGCATTGCACTTCGTAATATAAAACGAAATTTTAAGGATTATTTTATATACTTTGCCTCTATGATTTTTAGTATTGTCATTTATTTTACGTTTAAGGCGCTGCAATACAATTCACAAATAAGTAAAGCCGGAGATAACATCGGACGAGGATTCCAACTTGCGAGTGTCATGCTTATTATTTTCGCTGCGATATTTATTATATATTCCAATGGTTTCTTTACACGAAAGCGAAAGAAAGAGATAGGTCTTTATTCTTTACTCGGTATTCGAAAGAAAGAAATAGGTAAAATGCTTTTTTATGAAAATATGTTAATGGGTTTATTATCGTTAGTAATCGGAATTGTAATTGGTAGTTTACTTTCAAAAGGGTTCCTAGAGTTATTTTTAAATATGTTAGAGCTACATGTAAATGTTCATTTTGAAGTGCCAATTGGAGCGGTTATAGATACAGCAGCTATTTTTTGTTTTATTATTTTATACACGTCGTTTAAAGGATACCGCGTTATTTATCAATTTAAGTTAATCGAGCTATTCCGTGCAGATAACGAAGGCGAAGTCATGCCGAAAGGTTCTAAAATAATGGCTATCATTTCTTTATTATTAATTGGATCAGGTTATTTCTTGTCAGTAACGGCTATTAAAAATTCGAACAATGATAACTTTATGCCACTTGCACTTTACATTTTATTAGCAACAGTACTTGGAACGTATTTATTATTTATGTTCTTTACAGTCTTTGTATTAAAAAGAGGGCGAAACAAAAAATCTTCATTCTATAACGGAATGAAAATGGTGACAACATCTCAATTACTATACCGCATTAAAGGAAATGCAAAATCGTTAGCGACAATTGCAGTATTAAGTGCAGTAACGTTAACAGCGGTTGGAACTTCTGTAACAATGTATTACAACACGTATATACAGGCAAAGAAATATAAACCAGTTAGTTATTCATATGAACTGAAAGATACTCATGTGGATCGTAAAGTAAATAAGATTTTAAAAGAAGAAAAGACTGAAGTCATTCATCAATATGAGTTAGAGACGGTAAAAGTAATAGGAGAATATGGTGATGGAACTTCATTACAATCAAGAACAACAGAAATTATCGCACAATCATCATTTAATACAATCGCAAAATATTTAAATGAAGAAACTGTAGATTTAAAGAAGAACGAGTTGTATGCATTTGATGGCATGTACAGTGAAGGTAAGAGAGATAGTGGCGTATATAAAAATCGAAAAGCTACATTCCCAATTGGAGAAGTAGCACCAGTACAAGTGAAAGATGTACAAGCACAAAACATTACAAACTTATATGAACTTCTAGTTGTTGTTCCAGACGAAGTATATGAGCTAGCAAAGAAGACAATTGGCTCTCATACCGTGAAAAATATTGATGTGAAGGACGAAAGAAATAGTAAAGTATTAACAGAGAAATTAAAGAAAGTAATACCGGAAGAAGATGCAGAAGGTAAAGAACAATTTAGTGATTTCTACACTATTTTCCGTGAAGGCATTGAAATATCAGGTTTAATGATGTTTAGTGGTATGTTCTTAGGACTTGTATTTTTACTTGCAACAGGATCTATCATTTACTTCAAACAATTAACAGAAGCATATGCAGATCGTGAGCGTTACATCGTTCTTCGAAAACTCGGTGTCACGAGAAAAGAAATGAAAAAGGCAATTGCAAAACAAATGAGATTTAACTTCTTCATTCCTTTAGTAGTTGGTATATTACACACTTTATTTGCGCTGAAAGGATTAGCGACAGTTATTCCATATGAAATTGCAGTTCCGTTATTAATTAGCATCGGTGTGTATAGTGTTATTTACATTGGTTATTATTACGTAACGATTTGTTCTTATTTTAGGATTGTTAGTAAATAAAAAATGGATTCAAACTAAAAAAAGCGTAAGAGAACATAGTGTAAATGATGTTCTTTTACGCTTTTTTATCATTATTTATGTCCTAAAATATGCTCAATCTCATGCAAACTTAATTTACTTGCCTTAGCAATCGTTTCAAGTGGTATACCAAGATCATACATACTTTTAATCATTTGAATTTTTCCTTGTTGAACCCCTTCTTTTCGCCCTTTTTCTATACCTTGTTCTAAGCCCTTTGCTAAGCCCTTTTCCATACCCCTTTTCATACCTTCTGTCTCTGCATGGGCGAATTTTGCGGCCTCATCCATTAAAACTTTCTCCCTTGCGTCATAGGCTTGTCGGAAAGAGGAATCTTGACTCATACGTTCCCACTTGTTTATTGCTTTTTGTAAAATAGGATCTCGGTTCATAGCAATATCCTCCAATGTTTTAGTTAAGTGTTCATCCTCATTTGCTGAAAGCAATAAAAGCCAACGAACAAATGGATCTTTCCACGGATTTACTTTTTCTTCATTGTATCTAATAATAACTAGAGTATGCAAACAAGCCATTCTTCTATTTTTGAGTAGTATTGTTAGAATGTCACAGGCAAGCATATCTATGTTATACTCTAGCGAAATTGAAAAGTTTATCCGACTTTAATGGGCAGTAAGACCCCCACCTCAAAATGCAGCGGAAGCAAAGAAGTTAGGTGGGGGATGAAGAAAAAAACCACTGAATAAAGTTTCACTTTATTCGTGCCAGTTAGCCCATTTAGTATTTAACATATTTTTTTCTTCTTCTGAAATTATATTGTCTTTATACCAGGGCAGATGTTTACATGTAAAATTATCAGCTACCCTTACGGCATTATAAAAACCGTTACTAATAAATTTTTTATTGTAAACAGCAAAAGTCGTATCAATCCCAGCGTTGAAAACTTTAGGGTTATTGTATTTAGTTATAGGAAAAAGCCAATACTGCATTTCCCATTCTGTTACTGTACATTCCTCGTTTGACATGAGGTCCCAGTTGAAATTAGGCGTAGGTATAATGTCTAAAGCAAGTCCGGCTTTAAAGAGTGAAAGCTCAATTGTTAATTGCTTTAAATACTCTAAAAAGTTATCTGGCATTTTTTCATTAAAAGATAAATCAGGATCAGTTACAGCAAAGAAATCTGGAAGTAAATCGAAAAAATAGGGAATTACAAAAAAACGTGGCCCATAGTTCTCTGCATTCTTTACTAAATTATATTTAGTTGATATTTGCTCATAAAAAGCAAGCAGAGCAGGAGCGGTTGAATTATTATCCCAAATCCATATATCTTCATTTTTTATCTTTTTGTTTTCTAATTGTTTTAACATATTTTTTACATAAGTGACATTATTGAAGGCTATCACTATTATAGGAATGTTGGAATTATATTTTAAGTTTTTTATATTAGAAAGACTTAGTTCGTTCTTACATTCGAACATGATTTATAACACCTCCCAGCAAAAATAAAATACACTGCATTAGAAACAACATTCCAATATATGCGTAAGTAAGAGGAATGGAAGCGGTGTGCGGCCTATATATGATGGAAGTAGGTAAATGCCTCTTTGTTAGGGTAGTGTGAGTATATGAGTAGTTCAATTATTATGAATAAGGTTTATAATACGCATTGGAGAAATTAGATAGAGTTTGATTGTGGCTGAAAAGAATAGGAGAAAGAATAACAGATGAAAAGAAGAAGAAAATCCGGAGAAAAAATACAAATGAATCGCTTTACACTTCCTTTATGCTACGGAAGTGAAGCACCATATTATTATTACGAGGTAGCACCTCATGAAAGAGAGGAACGCTTCCATTTAACATCAGATCTTTGCGTAATGGACGATGAACATTACTTTATTAGGGGATGTTTAGAACTTCCTATCATTGATTACCACGAAAATTTCATATGGACTGTGTGGGTATCACTTAGTAAAGAAAGTTATGATGAAGTATTAGAAAAGTGGGACGAGAGAGGCAGAGAAAATAGTAATCCTTATTTTGGGTGGTTATCTGTAGAAATACCAATTTATCCAGAAACATTAAATTTAAAAACAAATGTACATATAAGAGAAGTTGGAATGGCACCGTATGTTGAATTAGAGCCAACTGAGCATCCTTTAGCGATCGAACAAAGAAATGGAATTACTTTAGAGAGAGTGAAAGAAATAGAGGAAATGATTCAACGATATAACTAAATTAGAAGAGAAAAAAACGAGTGCTAGCACTCGTTTTTTTATTACACAACCGCAGGGTTATAAATCATCGTAAAGTGCCCTTGTAATACTTCAATATGACAAGGTGTATGCAGTGAGCTTTCTCCATCTGTATCTACTTCTTTTTCTTCTTCTGTTTCAATATGAATGGATTTCGCTTTTACGTGGAAGATGTCATTTTCATTTGAGTCTTCAAATAGTTTCTTTCCGATATAATCTTTAAATGCTTGAATGCCTGTTGATTTTACGACGAAAATATCAAGTGTTCCGTCATCACATTTTACGTTCGGAATAAAGGAAGGAATACCGCCAAGATATTCACCGTTTCCAACCATAACAAGGACAGCTTCGTCTTCATATACTTGTCCGTCGTACGTGATTTTAACTGGGAATGTTTCAGCATTTTTAACAGTTCGAATAGTGCTTAAGTAGTAACCAATTTTACCAAGCTTTGCTTTCTCTTCTGCATCGATATTGTTTGATACTTCAGATACGAGTCCAATGCCCCAGAAGTTTAAGAAATATTGTCCGTTTGCTTTTGCAACATCAATTGGTTTTACATGTTCCTGTGTGATAAGTTTTGCTGCTTCTGCAATGTTTTGCGGAATGCCGAGTGTGCGAGAGAAGTCATTGCAAGTTCCCCCTGGAATGATTGCAAGTGTAGGTCTCGTTTCAAGAGGCGCTAAGCCATTTGTGCATTCAAATACAGTGCCGTCACCACCAAAGACGATAATTAAATCTACTTTATTAGCAAACTCTTGGCAATATTTCGTTGCATCACCTTGCTTTTTCGTATGAAGGATATGTAAGTCAGGAAAAGTAGCCGCAAGAGGTGGTACGATTTTCGCCAAATTTGTATGTAAGTCGCCTTGTCCAGCTTTTGGATTTACGATGAGGAGTACTTTTTCAAATTTTGTCTTTGTCATATTTCATCTCTCCCTGTTTTTTGTAATGGAAAGAAAGGAGCTGTCCTCATGTATTTCAGAACAGCTTCTTCCTATTTAATAGGGTGCTAAGATTGTCAGTTATTGTCGGTAAGTCGATATATTTAAAAAATCGCCGATATAATTTGAGTTATGGTCGATATATTTAAAAAATCGCCGATATAATTTGAGTTACGGTCGATATATTTGAAAAATCGCCGATATAAATTTCATGTACTATCGATTTTTTAAGTTATACGATTATTCCGTTACAACTGAAGCGATAAATGGTAAGTTACGATATTTTTCTGCACAGTCGATACCGTAGCCAACGATAAATTCGTCTGGAATTTGGAAGCCAACATATTCAGCTTTTAAGTCTACTTTACGACGCTCAGGTTTATCGAGTAACGTACAGAATTTGAGTGCCTTCGGTTTATGCATAAAGAAGTGATCTTTTAAGAAGTGAAGTGTTAAACCAGAATCGATAATGTCTTCTACAACAATTACATTTTTTCCAGTAATGTTTACATCGATATCTTTTAATAGTTTTACTTTGCCAGTTGTTTCTGTTTGATTTCCGTAGCTAGATGCAGAAATAAAGTCGATTGTCACATCGTTTTTAATGTGACGAATTAAATCAGCAGCGAATACGAAAGATCCTTTTAATACAGCGATGACTACGATTTCTTCTCCTTCAAAATCACGTTCGATTTGAAGTGCTAGTTCTTTTACTTTTTCTTGTAATTGTTCTTCAGAAATTAAAGTGTCTTTTATTTCAATATTCATTGGAGTCCTCCTACAGTGTAAAACTTGCGAACATTTCGACTGTAAAGGATAGAAAGGAAAAAGTCAAAGAAGATATAAGTTTTTTACAAAAATACCCACAAAATAGTCAGATGATATGATATACTGATTATAATAAAGAAAACGCTTCCATAAAGGGTGATTATGATGAAAAAGAAAGAGTATACAAGTGCAACATTTATAAAAGCATTACTTTTAACAATTGTTCTTGGCTTGTTAGCTTACATAATTGATGTACCAGCGATTCGGATTTCACTAATTGGAATGACTTTAGTATTAGGCGCAATTTCTCATGGTATGATGTCGCAGCTACAAGAAGCTGGACTTGATGATATGAAAGATCATATAGATAAGAAATAAGAGACCTTCACATATGCATAGTGAAGGTTTTTTTGTTTCTTACAAAAATGTAAGGTAGTTGTAAGGGAAATCGATAGTTGCATAGTAGTGTTTTGGATAAACTATGGGTGTAAGGTAAAAGGCAAGCATATTTTAGGTAAATTCAGTTTTAGGCACTCTATATGTGAAAAAGGAGTAGGAGGGCATGGAGAAACGTTGGACGACCTTTTCTTTTTTAGCAACTAGCAACACCGTAATGCTAGCTGGCGAAATGGATTTTTTGCACTTGTTTGATCGAGAAGACGATCATTCTTCTTCTAAATTTACAATGAAATGGAATAAATGGAGCGAAAGTTGTAGGTTGGAAGAAGAGGCCCCTAACGAAGAGCAAAAAATTATTTTGACAAACCCTATTAAAGCGTGGGTTGTTCAACGTCGTAAGTGTAACGTCAAAAATCACTTAAAGAAAACTGAGCCGAGACAATTAGTTATCGCTCCGGCCCGTTCTACTTCTAAATTACGCGAAAGTAACATGTAAATAATTGAGACACACACCCGAAAAGAGCATTGATACAGTGCTCTTTTTCTTTTTTGCAAAAAGTCTTTTGTTTGAGGAAAAATTTGTTATGATTATGGAGGAATCTTACATTTTACATTTAGTATGAAAATATGAACGTAATAAAATTTGAAAAGGTGTGTGTATGATGAAAACATATAGTGTAATTGCAGTAGCGAGTTTGTTAGCGACAAATCTATTAACATTTCCTTCTAGCTCTCTAGCTGAAATTGAAAATAAAACGAGAAATAGTATAGAAGCTGTATCGCATATGCAGAGCAATGAGAAAAGTGAATTACAAAAACAATTAGAAGCTGCAAAAGAACGAGAAATGAAATTAGAAAAAAGAGAAGAAATTTTAAAACAGCAGGAAGAATTATTTATTAAAATAGATGATTTAAAACAGAAAAAAGAAGAGTTACTGGAACAAGCTGGTGAACATAACGTACAGATAGAAGAAGTGTATCAGGAATTAAATGAGCTGAAAAAGCAGCAAGAAGAACTTGAAGAGAAGAATCCATTACAGGTAAAGAGCAATGATCAAGAGAAAAAAACGAATGAATTAAAAAGCCAAGAAGAACTTAAAGAAAAGGATGGAGTAGAAGTAAAAGAAAACAATGGCCAAGAAGAAAAAGCTCATGAAGAATTTGAAGAACAAAAAAAGAAGGAAGAGTTAAAGAAGCAACAAGATGAATTGCGAAAACAGCAGGAAGAATTGAAGAAGCAACGACTAGAGCTGGAGCAACGAATAAAGCAAGAACTTGAACGAAAACAGCAGGAAGAACAGGCGAAGCAAGAGCTTGAATTAAAACAGAAAGAAGAACAGGTGAAGCAAGAGCTTGAATTAAAACAGAAAGAAGAACAGAAGAAACAAGAGCTTGAATTAAAACAGAAAGAAGAACAGAAGAAGCAAGAGCTTGAATTAAAGCAAAAAGAAGAACAGGAAAAGGGAGAAAGAGAATTAAAACAAGCTGTAAGTTCGATACAGGCAGCGCCGCAATCATTTCCTGACGTTCCAGGATGGGCACAAGAGTCTGTTTATTATTTAGTTCATAAAAAAGTTATTTCTGGGATGCCAGATGGAACATTTTCACCAAGCAAAGTATTAAGCAGAGCTGAAGCAGCTACAATTATGGCGAAAATTTTAGAATTAGAAGTCAGTGAAGGTGAGAAACCAACTTTTACAGACTCTCAAGATCATTGGGCAACTCCTTATATTGCTGCTGTGGAAAAGGCAGGAGTCATTAAAGGGGAAGGCAACGGGAAATTCAATCCGAATGGTCAAATGACAAGAGCTGCTATGGCAACGATGTTAGTCCAAGCCTATCAATTAGAGAAAAAGGTTCATGAAGAATTACCAACATTATTTCCTGATGTAAAAGATCATTGGGGTGAGAAATTCATTAATATTTTAGTTGGCATGGGTATATCAAGTGGTGTTGATGGAAGACGTTGGCAACCAGATAGATCCATTACACGTGCAGAGGCAGCACAGCTCGTCGCAGTTACAGATAAGTCTAAAGACAATGAGTTGAAGATGAAGAAGGTAAGCATTTCGAAAAAATTCTTTACGTATAACGGACCATCTTTATCATCTGGAATTTCAAAGGAATATGGCCCTAGGGAAGTAACAGTGTATGAAGAGCGAGATGGTGGCTGGATTAGAATTCATACGGATACTGGTTTTAAGTGGGTTTGTTTAGTTGAAAAGAAAGTGAATATGAATAAAAACTTTTTGACGTATAATGAGGCATCCTTATCTTCAGAGATTTCAGGTGAGTATGCTCCGCAAATTGTAACGGTTATTGAAGAAAGAGAAGGAAATTGGATTAAAGTTTATACGGACTTAGGCTATAAGTGGGTCTGTTTAATAGACAAAAAAGTTCAGATTGATAGAGACTTTACTACTTATGATGCTCCTTTCAGATCTGCGAATATACTAGATTATTATGGTCCTCAAGCAGTAACGGTTGTAGAGGAAAGAGGAACTTGGCTTCGTATACGTACATATGCAGGCTATCAATGGTTAGATACGAAAAAAGAAGCGAAGTATTTATCTAAAGTGTTCTTTGCTTATGATAGTCCAAGTTTTGTATCTCGTGTATCAGGAAAGTATGCACCACAGACAGTCGAAGTTTATGGTGAAAGAGAGGGTGGTTGGATTCAAATTCAAACTAGTAATGGGTTAAAGTGGGTTAATGAAGGAAATATTAATCGCAGTCAAGTTATACTGAACGTACCGTCACTGTATCAATTCCCAGAATTGCATAATGGCTGTGAAGTCGTTTCTTTACAAATGCTTGTAGAACATCAAATTGGTCGCTCATTAAATAAAGTAGCATTTGCTTTTGAAATGCCTTTTGATCAAGCAAAATTAAAGAACTATAAAACATCATCACAAATTTGGGGAGATCCAGATGTAGGGTTTGTAGGTGATGTGACGGGAAATACGCCAGGATATTCTATTAATCCAGAACCATTAAAACGTTTGTTAGATAAATATGCGAGAGGAACGAATTTAACTGGAAATGATCTTTCTGTTTTAGAAGACTATGTGAGAAATGGGAAGCCAGTAGTGACGTGGGTAACGGTCGCTTTAAATAATCCAAGAGCGGTTACAACGTGGAAAACACCAGGCGGAAAAATAATTTATGCAAGAATGAATACGCATGCGGTTGTTTTAACAGGTGTGGATGATAATTATGTATACTATAATGATCCGTTCTATGGGACGAAAAATGTAAAAGTGAGTAAGAGCCGGTTTGCAAGTATTTATAATCAAATGGGCAAGAAGGCTTTAAGTGTAGATTAATTTTAAAAGGTTATCCGAAGATGATTTCGGATAACCTTTTTTACAATGAAATCTTTAAATGAAATATATTTCATCTGCATCTTATATTTATATCTCTTGTTTATTCTAGTGATACATCCGATGCGAAGTGATGTAAAACGTATAGAAGGAGAGAAATGAAATGAAAAAGAAACTATTACCAATCTGTGCAATGGCACTTTTAACAGTAGGATATTCTTCAGTAGCAAGCGCGGATACTGGAACAGTAACGAAGGAAGAAGTGGTGCAACAGCAGCAAGATAAGGCTAAAAAAGAAGAAGAGAAAAAACAAGCAGCACAAGCACAAGAAAAAAGTGACATGGCTAAAAAAGAGGAAGCGATAAAGGCTGCACCAAAGAGTGAGGAAGAGAAAAAGAGAATTGCACAAGAACAGTTAAAAAATGATATAGCCAAAAAAGAAGCAGCGCAAGTACAACAAACAAATGCTGCAGCGAAAAAAGAAGTAGCAAAGCCAGCGGTACAAGGTGAAAAATTACCAAATACAGCATCTAATCATGTAGCAATGATGGCACTAAGCGCATGTCTTGTAGGGATAGGGACATTATTTGGTTTGAATCGTCGTAATAAAGTTAAGGCGTAAATAAAATATTGTCCTATAAAGAATGGGATAATTTCATATATTAAAAATGGTAGGTTATTCCTACCATTTTTGGCATGGAGGGATAAAACATGAAGTTACTCAATTATATCGGTATCATATTGATGGCTATAGGACTATGTATGGGATCATATTATGCTATGGAATGGTATAAAGGAAAAAGCTCTGCCGGGCAACTAACGAAAGAAGAAATAAAGAGCCTTAACAACATACAACGTAATCAAATTTCACATGAAACTCTCGTAACTTCTCAAGAGCCTTCTTCTCAAACAGAACATAAAGAAGGGGAAAAGGTCGCACTATTAAATATACCGAAAATAAAGAAGAAGTTTTCTATATATTGGGGAGCAAGTGAGGCAACGTTGAAAAAAGGAGTAGGAATGTTTGTTAGTGATGTAACGACAACGCCATCTGGAGGGGGCCATACTGTACTAAGTGGGCACCGGGATACTGTATTTACAGATTTAGGAGAGTTAAAAGAAAAAGACACCCTTGTTTTAGAGTATGATAATAAAACGTACACATATGAAATTCAAAAGATATGGATTACCGATGCAGATGATCGTACTGTTATTATAAAAAAAGAAGAACCGATACTAACACTGACAACTTGTTACCCATTTAATTATATAGGGGATGCGCCAGATAGATATATTATCGAGGCGAAGTTAACTGCTAGTTATTCAAAGTGAAATTATAGTTTATGAAGGCGGGAGGGAGATATATAAGTTATGTCAAAAAATATTTTAATTGTGGAAGATGAAGATATATTACGTGAAATATTAAAAGATTATTTTTTAAGTGAGCAGTATATAGTGTTTGAAGCAAGAGACGGGAAAGAAGCTTTAGTTGTATTTGAGGAAGAAGAGGTTGATTTAGTTATTTTAGATATTATGTTGCCGGAACTCGATGGGTGGTCCGTTTGCCGAAGAATCCGTAAAACATCCGAGGTTCCTATCATTATGTTGACGGCACGTGTAGATGAAGATGATACGTTACTTGGATTTGAACTTGGGGCGGACGACTATGTGACGAAGCCATATAGCCCACCAATTTTATTAGCAAGAGCAAAAAGGTTGTTAGAGAGTAGAAAAGTGACAAAGCAACTTTTAGAGAATGAAGATGATACATTATCGATTCATGGTATCCATGTCCATTTTCCGTCGCGTACTGTTATGGTAGATAAAACAGATATTAATTTAACACATACAGAATTTGAAATATTAGCGTACTTTATGAAAAACCAAGGGATCGTTTTAACAAGAGAGCAACTCATTTCAAGAATTTGGGGATATGAATTTGCTGGTGATGACCGAACCGTTAATAGCCATATTCGTAATTTAAGAAATAAATTAGGAGAGAAAGCAAAGTACATTACAACTGTAGTACGAACAGGTTATAAATTTGAGGGGAATGTATGAGAAAAGGGATTGTACTAAAATTATTTATCCTCACAACAGCATTATGTATGTTAATTTTAGCGACGATATTTATTGGACAAACGATATTTTTTAAACAATATTATGCGAATAGAAAAGTGGAAGATATTAAATTGAATTTAAATTCCTTCGAAAAAAATTATTTGAACTATGCAGGAAGTGTAGAAGGAATTCAGAAGCTGGAGCAAGACTTTTTAAGAGAAAATAATACGTGGATTACGACATTAGATCAGAACGGGAATTTAAAACATGCAGATGATTTTTATTTTGAGGTAACGATAAATCGTTGGCAACAAAAGAGATTTGGACAACAAATATTCAAAATTCCCCTATACAATCTCGTCAATATAGAGGAGATTGATAATAAACCATCAAATCAGTTTTTAGGCCAAGAAATTTATTTTTCTGGAGTGAAAAAAGAAGATCGTTTTATTCCATTTTCTTTCTCTCTATCTAAGGAGAATTTAAATGGATTGAATAAACCGTTAGAAAAAGCATTTAAGGAGAAGATGAAAGCAGTTGGGGAACAAGTTGGTAAAGAAAAGAGGCCGGCCGTTCAGGAACCAGCTGCTCAAGAACTAGATGCTATCATAGGCGGACGTATTACGAAAGTACAATTCCCTGATGTAAAAGGACCCATAAATCCAATTTATAAAAACACTTTATTTTTGGATAGTATAAAAGAATTTCAAACAGATGTAGTATTAAAAGAGAGTAATCAAATCGAATATTCAACAAAGACAATGGACTATGAAAAAAATGATATAAAATATAAATTATTAATGAAACCAATAAAAGAAAAAGATGGATCGGTAACTTATATATATGCGATGGCTTCTTTACAGCCTGTAGATGAAGCTGTACAAATGGTGCAAGATTACTACATTTACATCATTGCATTTGTAGTTGTTCTTATTTTTCTAGCGTCATTCTATTATTCAAAACAAATTGCAAAGCCGCTATTAAAAATAAATGATACAACGAAGAAAATAGCACATTTAGATTTCACAGAACAAATACCGATTACTTCAAAAGATGAAATTGGTGATTTATCAAAAAATATTAATGTATTATCAAATAAACTCCATTCCCATATTGGACAGCTAGAACAAGATATTGAAAAGGAAAGAAAATTAGAAAATACGCGGAAAGAATTCATTTCTGGTGTTTCGCATGAACTAAAAACACCGCTCAGTATTATGAAAAGCTGTATTTCTATTTTAAAAGATGGAGTAGCTGAGCATAAAAAAGAATACTATTTTGGGGCGATGGAACGAGAAGTAGATAAAATGGATACGTTAATTTTGGATATGCTGGAGTTAGCTAAATTTGAGTCAGGCACATATAAAATGAAAAAGGATCCATTTTATATCGATACAGTAATGGATGATATATGTGAACACCTTTCTGTAGAAATAGAGAAAAAAGAACTTCATGTTCATAAAAATATAGGTCCATTTGAAGTAGTCGCAAATCAAGGCCGCATTGAACAAGTCATCGTGAACTTCATTACGAATGCAATACGTTATACATCAAATAAAGAAGATATTATTATTTCTACAATAGATGAAAAAGATCGTATAAAAGTATGCATTGAAAATAAAGGTACTCACATTGAAGAAGAGCAATTAGATAAAATTTGGGATCGTTTTTATCGCGTGGATGCAGCTCGTCAGCGTTCACAAGGTGGGACGGGGCTTGGACTTGCCATTTCAAAGAATATTTTAGAACTACATGATGCTGAATATGGGGCAGAAAATACAGAAGATGGTGTGTTATTTTACTTTTATTTACCGAAAAAAGTGTAGACAATATGATCTACGCTTTTTTTAATTATTTTCATATAATCTTTACCTAATCTTTATTTTTAAACGATATAATCTGGTTAGAAAATGAGGTTATGTAAGGAGTCGATGAACCGTGCATAGCAATTGGCTAAGTATAATGGTATTTATTTTCTTTTGTGCATTTATTGTATTTTTAATTGATATTACGATATGAAAAAAGAGCGCTCATTAAGCGCCCTTTTTGTTTGCATTTAGTTGATAAGCACTGATGCTCTTAAATAAGCGTGGTGAAGTAAGGAATAAAAAGATAAGTAAAACGGTACATAGAATATAGGAACCAATCATTGTACTACCATTTACGATTAATGAATATAGCACAGCTGATTGACCTTTCGGTGCATATTGTCCCCAGAAAATAATACCAGCAATAAAGTGGCAGAAATAGCGAGCAAAGCTACCGATAAATGTAGCAAGGATAATATAAGCAAGGACTTTCTTACCTTCGTTTTGTTTTGATGAAGGTTTGTCTTTACGGCTACCTAAACTGGGTTGTTCTAAGTTATTTTCATTAGACGTTAAAAGTGCTTTTTGAATTGGACGATAGAATAAGCCAGCAAATCCGATAAAAGCAAAGGCAATGAAGTACTCAATGAATGCTTGAACAGGTGTTAAAATGTAAGCATCTCCCACGACAATTTGTAATAGTCCCCAAACTAAACCACCTAAGAAAGCCGATTTAAAGCCCCAGCGGTATGCAATAATAAAAATAGGAATCATAGCAAATGAAATGGAACCGCCTGTTGGAAGTTTGATTGATAATGGTAAAATGTCGATGACCAAGGCGAAGGCTGCAAGAATAGCAGATTCGATCATCGCTTGTAAATTGGTGTTACGCATGTTGTCTCCCCCTAAATCCAAGTTGTACAAAAAAGAATAGATATCATAGGAGGATACGAAATACGTAAATAAAAAGAGGTATGTATTTCGGACGTTTGCACAATCCCTGCGTTAGCATTAACTAACAGGTTCGAAGGGTCGGAACGAAGTGTTCCCTCTCAGCGGCATGGCTCCCCCTGTGATAACGAGATTCTTTATTTGCTACTGTTTATTGTAAGTGAAATGGATGAGAATGGCAAATGAATCTGTTATGACAATGATTGAAATAGAATTGTAGTGAAATGTTAATAAATATGAAGCAAAAGGGTATAGTACAAGAGAAATTGGGTGTGGTATAATTTTTTTGAAAATAATTATCATTCTCTTCTGAGGGGGAAGGTTATGAGCTTAGTAGATATTAAAATTGGCGAGAAAGTGTTAGTAAAAAGTATTCAGTCTTTAGATCAGCTATTAAAGCGTAGACTAGCTGCTTTTGGTCTTTCTGAAGGAAGCGAACTTCGTATGAAGCAGAAAGCGATGTTCAAAGGTCCTTGTACATTGGAGTGTCGTGGACAGTTAATTAGTATTCGTCATTGTGACGCGAAAATGATAAAGGTGGAATTAGCGTGAATAAGGTAGCTTTGCTAGGGAATCCGAATACAGGGAAAACATCATTATTTAATGCACTTACTGGTTCTTATGAATATGTAGGAAACTGGAGCGGTGTAACAGTAGAAAAGAAGGTTGGTAAATTAAAAGATAAGCAAGGAACATTAATTGATTTACCAGGTGTGTATGATTTAAATCCAGTTTCACGTGATGAAGGTGTTGTAACCAAATTTCTATTAACAGAAGAATTTCATCATATGTTAAATATTGTGGATTCTTCGCAGTTTGAACGAAATATGCATTTAACGTTGCAATTACTTGAATTTGGTAAGCCCGTTTCAATTGGTTTAAATATGATTGATGTGGCGAAGCAAAGAGGAATTGTCATTGATGTAAAACGATTATCAGAACTATTAGGTGTAACAGTCGTTCCTGTCGTTGCAAGAAGTGGAAAAGGCTGTGAAGAATTACTTGCGACTCTTAAAGAAAATGACAAAAACGAGAAAAAGCCATTCATTATTTCATATGGTGTACGAATGGATGAAGGAATTGGAGAAGTAATTTCTCTTTTAGAGAAAGCGAATTATGAGCATCCAAGATGGTTAGCCCTTCAATTTCTAAGTAATAACGAAGTAGTAGAAAAAGAAATGAAAGCATTACCAATCTATAAGGAACTCATAGCCATTCGATCTCGCTTAGAAGAAAAACTTGATTGTACGTTGGAAGAGCATATTTACAAAACTCGTGAAGCGTATATTGAAAAGTTAAAAACAAATGTTATGAAGCATGAGAAAGAAGGAAAAATTCCTTTTTCAGAAAAAATTGATAGATTAATTACACATAAAATTTTAGGACTTCCAATCTTTTTAGCAGTTATGTTTTTTATTTTTCAGGTTACGTTTACGTGGATTGGGACACCTTTATCGGATATGTTAGATGAGTTTTTTGGTGGACAGCTTACGGGTTGGGTGACAGCTGGGCTTACAAGTGTTGGAGCTTCTGATTTTATTCAAGCACTCGTTACAGAAGGTATTATTGCTGGTGTTGGTGCCGTATTAGTATTCGTTCCACAAATCTTTGCACTATTCTTTTTCATTTCATTATTAGAAGACTCAGGATATATGGCGCGAATTGCAGTTGTTATGGATCGAATTATGGAGTTCTTCGGTTTAAACGGAAAAGCGTTCATTCCGATGATTATCGGTTTTGGATGTAATGTTCCAGGTATTATGGCAGCGAGAACGATTGAACAAGAAAAAGAACGTTTACTTACAGTTCTTGTAACACCGTTTATGTCTTGTTCGGCACGTTTACCTGTATATGCATTATTTGCGGGTGTATTCTTCCCTCATAGTCAGGCAACTGTTGTGTTCTCCTTATATGTTGCAGGTATTGTCCTTGCGTTATTAGTTACAAAAATTATGTCTCTTACCATTTTAAAAGCGGAAAAATCTATTTTCGTTATTGAACTACCTCCTTACCGCGTGCCACAAGCGAAAACATTATGGTTAAGTACGTGGGAGAAAGGGAAGGGATTTGTTCGCAAAGCAGGTACATTTATCTTCGGTGGTTCTGTTGTCATTTGGCTATTAAATTATGCAGGTCCATCAGGATTTGGTGTTGATATGGGAGACAGTTTCTTAGCAATGATTGGTGGATTTATCGCACCACTATTTGCACCGCTTGGCTTTGGAACGTGGCAAGCTGCAGCATCCCTTTTAACAGGATTTTTAGCGAAGGAAGTGGTCGTTTCTACAATGGCCATTATTTATGCGGTGAAAGAAGATGTGCTTGGAAATGTAATGGGAGCACATTATACAGCATTATCAGCTTATGCATTTATGTTCTTTATTTTATTATATGTTCCGTGTTTAGCGACAGTAGCTGTTATTAAACGTGAAACAGGATCAGCGAAGTGGACGATTTTCTCTGTCGTGTATCCACTCGTTGTTGCTTATGTATTAACGTTCATTATATACCAAGTTGGATCCTTACTCGGATTCTAGAAGGAGATGTATTGTGATGATGGTCAATATTATAATTGGAGCTATCATTTTTGGTTATGCAGCATACACGTTAGTTCATTTTGTAAAGAGAAGTAAAAAAGGAAAATGCGCGGCATGTTCTTTAAATAAGTCATGTCAGTCGAATACTTGTAGTCCGGATATGGAGCAAATTGCTCATAAATAGAAGAAAGCTTTGCGAATGTCGCAAAGCTTTTTTTATTACTTTTTAATTTTTACAAGTTGAGAAGCTTCTACACCATTTTTTCCAGGGAATTCTTTACTTGGATCTTTATCGAATTTTAATACCCCAACAGATTTTTCATCACCTTTTACATTACTGTAAGTTGCGTCATCAACAATTGCATACATATCTGTGTATGCACGGCCACTTCCGATAATTGTGTTGCCTTCATATTTTAATTTTGCCCCATCAAGTGTAGCATTTTCTACTTTTTCTTTAGCAAATAATACACCTTGCTCTGCTGTTACAGCCGGTAATTTATCGAGTGGTTTCGTGTCGTCTTTTTCATCAACTTTGCTAAGTAACTCTTTTTTCACTAGTTCTTCACCAGTTTTCTTATCCATGACAAGAACTTTTTTGCCATCTAATGTTGTCATTTTCATTTTATAGAAGTCTTTTTCTTTCACTTCTTTTTTATTTTTATCCGTAATTTGCTGAACTTGTTCTTCTGATCCGTATAGTACAAAGCCGTTTGCTTTCTCTCCTAATAAAGAACAACCTGATAATGCTCCGAATGAAATTGCTGCTGCTAATCCGATTCCTACTAATTTTTTCATGATGATTTCTCCTTTTATATGTTTTATAGTCAATACAATTTTTGTATTAGTCTTGAAATGATGAGAAGCTTGTTTGTCGCTTCTGGTATTAGTGTATAAGAAATAGGGAGACGTAACTATCGAGTTAGCTTACAGTAACATTACAATAATGTAATTTAGTGAAAGTACATAAAAATGAGTCAATTTTGAAGAGAATTAATGAGAATATATTAGGAATACAATGTTTTGTAGGTAATGTCATATTATATTGGCTGTATTTTGGAAATAACATGTAAGGACATATTAGTTTTGTTATAATAAACACATAGGCTGTAAAAATGAATATTCTTTACTGTAAAGGGAGATTCTTAAGGTTTCCAAGTAGTGAATTTGAAATATGAGGTATATCATAGGAGGAATTTAGATGTCTGTATTTAAACGATTAAGAGATTTAACAATGTCGAATGTATATTCATTAATTGAAAAAGCGGAAGATCCAGTTAAGATGACGGATCAATATTTACGCGATATGCAAGCGGATGTACAAGAAGCTGAGAAAAGTGTAGCAGCTCAAATTGCGCTTGAGAAGAAATTCAAAATATTATTTGAAGAGCAAGAAGCACTTGTGAAAAAACGTGAAGAGCAAGCTCATATGGCTGTTCAAGCTAACAACTTAGATCTTGCGCGCCGTGCATTAGAAGAAAAACAAAATGCAGAGCAAAAGATGAATGAGTATAAAGCAAGCTATGAGCAAAATAAAGTTGCTGCTGATAATCTTCGCCTGAAGCTAGAAGAGATGCGTAAGCAATTAACTGAGCTGAAAAATAAACGTGAGACACTTGTAGCACGTGTAAATGCGGCGAAAGCACAAAAGAATATTAATCAGGCGATGTCTGGATTTGATTCAAACTCAGCGAAAGCTGGTTTAAGCCGTATGGAAGAGAAAGCTCTTCAATTAGAGGCTGAAGCAGAAGCAAGCGGTGAAGTGTACAAAAAAGAAAAATCATTAGATGATGAATTCGCAAGCTTAAACAAAAATTCTGCTGTTGACGATGAATTAGCTCGTATTATGAAGCAGTATGAGAAATAATATAGAATAGAGACAAATGAACCGACATGTCTAAATAAATTCATGTCGGTTTTCTATTACTTTTTAGAGGAGGTTTTGCAATGACATGGACAAATGTATTAGCCATGCTTGTATGGACTGGAGCGAGTGCAGTACTTTTATTTGCAATTATGTGGGTTGATTCGATTTTTACAAAATACAATGATTTAAAAGAAATAAAAAATGGGAATACAGCTGTAACAACTCGTTTCGTTATGAAATTATTCGCACAAGGGTACATTTTATCTCAATCGATAACGAAAGCAAATGACTTATGGCAAGCGCTACTTGCATCAGCAGTTTCTTTCGTTATTTTATTAGTGGTAGAAATGTTTATCGAATTTGTGTTAAAGAAAATGGCTGGTTTAGATTTAGAAGAAGGTACGAAAGAAGGCAGTGTTGCGCACGCGATGTTGGCCGGATCATTACATATTGTTGGTGCACTTATTTTAGGTGCTTGTTTATAAAGAGAGAAGGAGGGATAGCTTATGAGTTTATTTAAACGAATTAAAAATATAATGAAAAGCCCAGAACCGCCGAAACCAGAGAAAAGTTTGTTAACGTTAGCTCCTGGCGATATGGTTGAAGTTTCATTAGTCATGTATGAATTAATTGGGAAAACGAGTATGCATTCTCGTAAAGAAATTGTTTTAACACTGCAAGACGGGAAAGATATTCGTTATTTAAAAATTGAAGATCGTGAAAATACGTATTACAAATTATATACACCAATTGATGGTCGTTTAGATTCGATTGATGAAATTCCGACGACAATTGAAATGGATGATACAGAGTACCATATGGAAGAGCAATATAACGGACGTGTTGTTGTGATGGGGAAAACACCATTCTCAGCTTCAGAAGAACAGTATGTATGGGAATTCCAATCGGATAATCGAAAATTATTACGTATTGAATGGCAAAATGGTCGCACAATGATGTATGAGGGAGAAGCAATTAT
The DNA here is from genome assembly GCF_038006905.1 of Bacillus sp. FSL R9-9834. NCBI lineage: Bacteria > Bacillati > Bacillota > Bacilli > Caryophanales > Bacillaceae > Bacillus > Bacillus sp. FSL R9-9834. Next base: position 4,614,486 of record NZ_JBBOWD010000001.1, on the reverse strand, counting down.
TCCTGCTGATGTACAAATTATAAGAGCAACGTAAGGGGGCGTAATCATGTCAAACCGATTGTTTACCATGATTAAATCGTTCGTGATCCCTATACTTGCTATCGTTACATTACTTGTTGTTGCTGGATATGCCTTATCAGGTTGTCAGGGCGGGCAGACAAAGTCGATTCAAGACCGTTATCCGTTTGAATCTGTCGCAAAGGAAGGTAAACAAGAATCTTACGTGTATAGGGCCGCCAATCGGTCAGTTCCTGAAGTCGCAAAGGAACTCATGAATGAAAGAGAACCGAAGCAAGCATCTAAAGAAGACGAAAATCAAATGTTCCTCGTTTATTCTGATAAGATTTATAATCTGCAAAAGGATAAAGAGAAGCCATCTGATACGTTAATTGAAATAAGTAATAAAGAGTTTGTCCGTCAAAATTACCAACCGTCCTTCCTGCAAGGATATATTATGGGTAGTATATTAAATGATATATTCGGTTCGCGAAAATCATCGTACGGTGATTATCGCGGATATAATGACCGACAAAATCATAAACCAGTTATTCCAGAGAGACCGCCTACGAAAGAAGAAAAGAAAACCCCGCCTCCAATTACGAAGGAAGGGAAAGGATCTATCATTAAGCGTGGCGATAATGTAGATTCAAAATCTTCTGTAGGAGATACAGGAAGTATTACGAAAAAAGGAAGCAGCACGCCTCCGCCTTCTACTGGAAGCAAAGGGAAAATAACGAAAACACCAGGTGGTTCGAGCGGATCAGATGTGAAGCCGAAATCATCTATTAAAACGCCGCCAAGGAATACATCTCCTCCGAAAACGAGGGTCGGTGGTTCAGGAAAGATTACGAAGAGAAGATAGTAGAGAGACTGAAAAGTGGAATTTGCTTTTCGGTCTTTTTTGTGGGAATTAATTCCTTATAGCTGGTACAATGAATTTATAAGGAGGAGATTATTATGACTATGTATAAAAGATTTAGTGTAATTATGTTCCTCGTCTTATTCTTAAGTTTATTCATTAGCACAACGATGAAATTTCACTTTGTAGTAGGTATTCTATGGATACTATGTACATGTACTCTTTTTCTGTATGTTCCGCTTCGTTTCCAACAAGAAGTGCCAGCCTTTCAAAAATACGTGGCATGGATTAAAAGTGGAGGAAGATGGGGGGAGTAAAAATATATCAGCGATTATTGGAATATATCGACTTACCGAAAAAAACTGACAACAATAACAGAAGAGGGTGTGCCAACATATTGGCACACCCTCTTCTTTCATAATGATTAATGAATATCACGTTTCTTAAAGTTACCGCCTTTTACTTCTGCTACGTCATAAACTGTAATAAAGGCGTGTGGATCGATTTCATTAATAAGTTCTTTCATTTTACTTTCTTCTAAACGGTTAATTACACAAGAGATTTCTTTGAATTTCTCTTTAGAATAACCACCGTATACTTCGTTATATGTTGCACTTCGGCCTAAGCGATCGCGAATGGTTTCTACCATCAATTCAGGCTCTTTCGTAATGATTTTAAATGCTTTCGAACCACTTAAACCAACTTCAACGATATGAATCACTTTCGAAGCAATAAAGTAAGCAATTGCTGAAAGGATAGCTCCTTGAAGACCGAATACTGTTGATACGAAAATAAATACGAACATGTTTAAGAATAGAATAAGGTCACTCGTTCCAAATGGTAACTTACGAGAAAGCAATACAGCTAGCATATCGATTCCATCTAATGCCCCGCCATTACGCAATGCTAGTCCCATACCGAAACCGATGATAATACCACCAACAACTGTAACTAATAATGTATCGCCTTCAATAATAGCTGGTATATCATGCATGACAACGGTACCTATTGCTAATGAAGCAATTCCGATAATGGAATAAATCGCAAAGCTTTTACCGATTTGCTTATATCCTAACCAAACGAAAGGAATGTTAATAATTGCGATTAGAGCTCCTAATGGCAATCCAAATAATGTTGAACTAACGATACTTAAACCAGTTACACCACCGTCTGATACGTTATTTGGAATTAATACTGCTTCTAATCCGTACGCTGTGATAAATGCCCCAATAATAATCATCAAAGCTTTAGAAGCAATTCTTAGCTTATTGGGCTTGTTTTTGATAATTTTCTCCATGTAATTTCCTCGTTTCAAACTAGTTTCTTGTTTGTTACATCATTCACACCTAAATTTTATTTTAACATTTAATTTGAAAAAATTCTCCTTTAATGGATGTATGCAGGGAATATTATGACCATATTAACTTTAAAATATTTTTGAAATGAGTATAAGAAATCCCATCCTTTCAAAGGATGGGATGCTATTAAGAAATGATAAAACTAAGCACGGTTAGGAATAAAGCGAAGCCTAAAATAGTTCCACATATTTTCATATGGCGTTTACGTCCCATCACGACAATCGCAACATACTCACGAATCATTGCATTAGGCCAGTAATAAAATGCAGTTTTTGATCCGATTCCTTGGCTATTAAGACCTGCTTGTCTTGCATATATACCAGCGCGGAATAGGTGGAAGTTGTTCGTTGTAAAGATACTATTATACTTACCTTCAGGCTTTAAAGAATCCATAATTTCTTTAGAGAACAACATATTTTGATATGTGTTTACAGAGCGATTTTCTTGCACTGTATGTTCAAGCGGAATTCCTTTTTCAACAGCGTACTTTTGCATCGCTTCTGCTTCAGGAAGACCTTCATCTGGACCTTGTCCACCAGAGAAAATAATTGTTGGTGGCGTATTTAAAGCGGCTTGTTTCCAGTAAAAGTCGATTGCTTTATGAATACGACTTGCAAGTAAAGGCGGTACTTTATCATTAATTAAGCCGCTACCAAGAACGATAATGAAATCTTGATTACGTCTTGGTCTGTTGAATTGGTATAAAAAATACGCGCTTAAGAAGTTAGATAAGTGTATAAAGAAATATACTGTTATAAGAGAAATACCAGCGAAAATAGGCTGGAAATGTGATGAGAACAAACTTGCTGGACTTATAATAGGCAATAGCATAAAGAATAATATCCCAAAAGCAGCAAGGAGTGTTAAACAGTTAGTGAAACGTCGTCCTTCTCGCTTCATTAAAATTCTAGCATTCAGAAACAGCCCAAACATTAAGGCAATAATACCGAAAGGAAGCATAATGAGAAGTGCTAAAATAGGTAAAATTATAATATAGCGTAAGACATCACTACTTGAATTCACAGATATAATCACACAAAAAAGAAGGAAAAAACAGATAAAGGTATTAAATAAAAACCCATTTATTATTTTTCGCGGATCCTTTAAGTAAGAGATAAGAAAAATAATAAACAGTATAAGAGGGATAATTCCGAAATACAGCATAAATATAGTACACCTCGACTTGTATAAGAATTTGACATACCTTTTATATTACATGATTTTATAATTGGAAATGAAAGAAAAAGGATTTTGAATTTTCTCAATAAAATATATGGATACATATGTTACAATGTATGTAAAGCGATATATTAAAAGTAAAATGGTTGAAGAGGCACTCTATGGAGTGTCTTTTCTTTTTTGTATGTAATTATGCATATTATATTTATTTTCAAGTGAAGAGGATTAAAATATAAGTGGTAGACATACTTTATAAAGCAGAATTTAATACAAACATTTCCCTCTACTTTTTGTATCTAACAATCGTATAACAATAAATAATTCTGTTTTATAGTGTCTGTTTATGGAAGGTGTCTTCTTTGAAGGCCCTTTTTTTATTTAGTATAGAATGTTTTTACTGTTTGCATAGTGGAAACTATCTATACTAAACATTAGCAATCTTCCGTATAAACATTATCAATTTACTATATATTCCAGTGGTGTTAACCTACATATGAAAGGCTTTCTTTTTCAAAATATTACCCCTAATAAATTTTTGAAGAAGTCAACTGTCTCCAAAATTGCCATTCATGCTTAGCAAAAAAGAATCCTGCAGGATTCTTTTTTGTGTTCGACAGAATATGGAAAAATACATTAACGTTTTGCTAATTGCAAAGAAGCAAACGATGCGGGATATTATGACATTACAAGAGATAGTCCATATTACGGTAAGCATTTAGACCGTGATGGCGATGGAATTGCTTGTGAGAAAAAGAAAAAAGGTAAATAAGAAAAAGCACTCAAATTGAGTGCTTTTTCTTATGGAAACATGCTATTTTTTTAGGCACTTTTCATAAAATGAAAGTAAGGAAATGAAAGTAGGTGACAAAATGCCGTCAGTTGTGGAAGGCGTTATTATTGAAAACTGCAATGGAACGATTAATTTAGGAGATAAATATAACGTGCAGCCGATTGAAAAAACGAAAGCGTATAATGGATCAGGATCATCGAATACAGGAATGAAAGTACAAACATTTAGTGGTATTAGTACAGCAGATGTAGGGGATAGCGACGTGAATGATCAAGGAATACAGTTTACTTTATAGAGAAATATGTAAAATTGCATAAAATGATGAACTTGTCCTGTGCTACAATCTAGCTGTGAGCTGTTAATGATTCTTCTGTATTATAGTTGTTAGATTAGAAATATAACATCTTATCGAAAATCATACGTATAAAAAAGACACTTCAAACGAAGTGTCTTTTTTCATTTTAGTGATACCCTTTAGCAGAGTCTTTATGAATTTTATTTTTAAAGATACTGTAGCTCCAAAGTTGATAGCCAATAACAATTGGTACCATAACCATTGCAACGAAGAACATAATTTTTAAGTTTAATTGACTACCAGCTGCGTTGTATAACGTTGTACTATAAGCATCATTAATACGAGATGGTAACATTCTTGGGAACATACCCGCAAAGCCAGTTGTCATAAACATTGCGATTGTTAAGCAAACGAATGTGAATGCAAGACCAATTTTATGTTTGTACACCATAATTAGTGCGAGTACACTCATTAACATTGCAAGTACTGGAAGAATGAATAGTACTGGATATTCTGTGAAGTTTTGGAATAAATTTGTACGATTTGCAGTTGCTACATAGAAAATAGCTAAAATGATAGCAGCTGCCATTGAAAATGGTCTAGCGATTTTATAAGCACGGTCAGATACTTCACCAGTCGTTTTAATCATAACCCAAAGTGCACCAGATACGACGAATATAGCAGTGAAGAACAGACCTCCTAAAATACCGTAATGATTTAGTAAGCTAAGTAAATTTCCTTCATAGCCATTTTTTCCGATTTGTAGCCCGTAATAAAGATTAGCAAATGTAACACCGAATAGGAAAGCAATTAAGAAACTACCAATTGCAAATGCCCATTTACAAGTTTTTTGCCAAATTGGTGAATCATCTTTATGCATGAACTCAAGTCCAGCAGCACGAGCAAATAGTGCAAGTAATACTAAGAATAACGGTGTATATAAATAACTAAACATATTTGCGTATGTGACTGGGAAGGCAGCAAATGTTGCGCCACCAGCTGTAATTAACCACACTTCATTACCGCCCCAGAACGGGCCAATTGCTTCTTGTAATTGATTTCGTTCTTGTCGGTCTTTCGTAACGAAAGGAAAAATCATTCCGTTACCAAGTGCATATCCATCAAGAATAAAGTAAACTGTCCAAATCACGCCCCATAAACCAAACCAGATAATCGCAAGCATATCATGAGACATGAGCTGCACCTCCCTCAGTAGCAGGTTCCTCTAATGCTGCTGGTCCTTTTTTTGCAAACTTCAGCATTAAGTATACGTCTGCGATTAAAAGTAAAGTGTAGAACAAGATTAAACTAATTAATGAGAACCAAATTTGCGGGACAGATATAGGTGATACAGATTCTGCGGTACGCATTAGTTTATATACTGTCCATGGTTGACGACCTACTTCGGCAACAATCCAACCAGCATTAATTGCGATATATGGTAGTAAAACAGACCATATTGTAATTTTTAAGTAACGTTTTGAGTTTTCTAGTTTTCCTTTTCGGTTTAAGTAGAAACCGTACCAAGTTAATGCCATAAAGAACATACCAAGTGCAACCATTAAGCGGAAGCTATAGTACACGAGGTTAACATTTGGACGATCTTCTTTTGGAATATCTTTTAAACCAACAATTTCCCCATCAAATGAATTTGTATAGAAGAAGCTTCCTAACTTTGGAATCGTTAAGAATTCAAAGTTCTTTTCGTTTTTGACATCAGGAATTTGCACAATTGAGAAGCCTTGTCCTTTTCCAGTTTCCCAAACAGCTTCCATTGCAGCACCTTTAGCAGGTTGATATTTAGCCGCTGATACACCAGATTGATGTCCCATAAACGGTGTAATTGTTGCGGCGAATAAGCCTAACATTAAGCCAAACTTAAATGATTTTTTGAAGAATTCAACTTCATTTTTACGTAATAAGTGATAGGCACTAATTGCCATGACGAAGAAAGCACCAACAATATAACAACCAACTACAGTATGGAAGAACATATTCCAAGCGTATGGATTCGTAACGAGTGCCCAGAAATCATTTAATTCAGCGCGGCCGTTACGTACGACGTAGCCAACAGGGTTTTGCATAAAGCCGTTTGCTGTAATAATCCAAAGGGCCGAAATATTTGTTCCAAGTGCAACCATCCACATACAGAAGGCACGGAACTTTGGTGAAATTTTGTCTTTACCGAATAACCATATTCCCATGAAAGTAGATTCTAAGAAGAAGGCAACGAGTGCTTCGATTGCGAGAGGTGATCCGAAAATATCTCCCATATATTTGGAGTACTCAGACCAGTTTGTTCCAAATTGGAATTCCATCGTAATCCCGGTTATAATCCCCATTACGAAGTTAATTGTAAATAATTTACCCCAGAAATTTGCCATTTTGCGGTATGTTGGATTCAATGTGCGGGCGTATTGAGTCTCCATACACGCTACTAAAATCACAAGTCCGATTGTCAAAGGTACAAATAAAAAATGATAAAAAACAGTAATTGCAAATTGAAAACGACTCAGTAACAGAACGTCGGACATAATAAATATTCACTCCTTTTTTACATTATCTACAATCAGTTTATAGTGAAAATGCGTTTAAAGTATGTGAGACTTGTTACAAAGCTGTGTGTATATTTTGAAAGAATTATGTCGATTATCTGAAAATATCTTATTTTTACTATAAAGCGATATCCTTTTTGAGTTTTTCATATTTTGGTACACTATTTATGTAGTGTAAATGAGAGAAAAGAGGGTTCCTTACTATGAAGTCATTAGAAGAGATTTTGCAATACAATGAGAAATTTGTTGAAGAGAAAAAGTATGAAGAGTTTGTAGCGGGGAAATTTCCAAACAAAAAGATGGTAATTATTTCTTGTATGGATACAAGACTTGTTGAACTATTGCCGAAAGCGATGAATATGCGTAACGGCGATGTGAAAATTATTAAAGTAGCAGGCGCTGTTATTTCACATCCATTTGGAAGTATTATGCGTAGTATTTTAGTCGCTGTATATGAGCTTGGCGCTGATGAAGTATGTGTAGTTGGTCACCATGATTGTGGTATGGCAAAAATTCAAGCAAGCAGTACGATTGAGAAAATGAAAGAACGCGGTATAACAGAAGAGAAATTAGATATGCTTCGTTATTCTGGAATCGATTTAGAACAATTCTTGCGCGGTTTCTCTAGTGTGGAAGAAAGTGTAGAACATAGCGTATCAGTACTTCGCAACCACCCATTACTTCCGGAAGAAGTACCTGTTCACGGTCTTGTTATCGATCCTGATACAGGAAAATTAGATTTAGTTGTGAATGGTTACGAAAATTAAGAATGTACTTTGTCATCCTTTTTATCTGGGACAGGATCAAATCCTCCTGGATGGAAAGGGTGACATTTTAATATACGCTTACAAGTAAGCCAAAAACCTTTGAATGCGCCATGCTTTTGAAACGCCTCTAATCCGTAATGAGAACAAGTTGGATAAAAGCGGCAAGTTGGTGGTGTCATCGGAGAAATGAACTTTTGATAAAAGCGTATAATACCAATAAAAATCTGTTTCATAACGATCTCCTTTTCAGCATATTCTTAAAGTATTATAGCACGACTGTACATAATACTTTACTAATGTGCATTTCCGTTATATCATATTGGATATAATGGAATTAAATTAAAAGCGGGAGAGATGTTGTATGCCATCAGTAGAAAGCTTTGAATTAGATCATACGATTGTAAAGGCGCCTTATGTAAGACATTGCGGAGTTCACAATGTAGGTAGTGACGGTATTGTAAATAAATTTGATATTCGTTTTTGCCAACCGAATAAACAAGCGATGAAGCCAGATGTTATTCATACGTTAGAACATTTATTAGCATTTAATTTACGTAAATATATTGATCGTTATCCGCATTTCGATATTATCGATATTTCGCCGATGGGCTGCCAAACAGGATACTACCTTGTAGTAAGCGGAACACCGACAGTTCGAGAAATTATTGATTTATTAGAATTAACATTAAAAGATGCGGTTCAAATTACAGAAATTCCAGCTGCAAATGAAACGCAATGTGGTCAAGCGAAGCTTCACGATTTAGAAGGAGCAAAACGCTTAATGAACTTCTGGTTAAGCCAAGATAAAGATGAACTTGAGAAAGTATTTGGATAAGAAGAAAAACTGCCTGTGAAAGGGCAGTTTTTTTGTGTCATGATAATAAATAAAATTATATCGACGATTTTTTTTATATATCGACGTTTCGATATGGAATATCGACTTACCGACAAAAACTGACAAAAAATCATCCCTATTTTACTACTTGCTTGTAAATGCGAAAATGCTCAAGATTTCATTCTATACGTAGCGAAGGTAGTTTGATATGAGAACGAAGAGCGTAAGAATAGACACGAAAAAAACGGAATGCTCATGGATTTTCGTCCAGATATAAATTCGTTAATTCCGACAAGAATAAAGAAACAACTGAGAATAAATTGTACGTATGGGAGAAGTGAGAAATGATCGGTAATCTGGATATAAGTGCAAAGAAAGAGTATGAGAAGCGTGAAAAGTCCTAAAACAATCCGTAATCCAATTAGCATGTAATGTCCCCTTAAATAGATTATTTACCGAAATAGTTCTGAGAAGCTAAGAAATAAAGCACCAGATCCAGCGAGAAAAGCAAATATACCACTAGATTTTCTGTCTTGTTTTATTTCCCCTAGTCCTATAGTGAAAGCCATTACCCCTAAGAAAATGAACATGTAAGGCATTATTTCTCTATTACCAGTAAAATATCCATAAATTACTATACGTAATGCAATGAATGCAAAAGTAATTCGTAATCCTTTTAACATGTACATTCCCCCTACTATTTTATATGGCTAATGATGAGAACAATCCAGATGAAAGCTCCAGCAACAATACAAATAAATCCTGTTCTGGAATCCTTTTTCTTTATTTGTTCAATAGCAATGAGAAACATTAAAGCTCCTAATAGAAATTGTGAAAGGGGGAGAAAGGTATTTTGCCCCGTATAGAGTCCGATTGCTGACATAATAATTACAGTGAGTGCGATTCCAATGCGAAGTATACGAAACATATTATGAATTCTCCTTATTATTTTTTGTATAAGGATTATCTTCTGGCTTATCAACAGAATGTTTATATGCATAGCCTTTATTAATCGTCATGACGGAGAGTACTAGTATGACTAGGACGATGATAATACCGATAATTAATATTTTAAACATGGAATCCCTCCTTTTCTTTATTTTACATAATTTTGTAATTGATGAAAACAATAGAAATAAAAAGGATGAAAGAAGGGTGTTACATGGAGCAGAAAAAAACATATTATATATCAATAGGAAACGGTCAAATTTCACAAGTGAAGACGGCGGATACGTATAATTTTGAGATTTCCGCAAATGATGAGGAAATTACGGAGTTAAGAGAGTACTTTGATCAAGCGTATGTAGAGGATTTGGGTTCATTTGTACGCTCCCACGTTCCATTTGTTGAGTATCATCATGATTCAAATAATGACCGATATGATGAACAACTACAAAAAGCATATAAAATGATTTACGATTTAGGAAATCATGAGACGAAAGAATTAGTCGCGCAAATGGGAATAATCAATGGATTATAATTGGATAATATTATGCAGAAAAGCGAGAATATGCTACAATTTGTGGTAGGAAAAACTTGTAACCATCAATAGGGGAGTAATGGCATGTACAAATTTAAAGATTATTACCACAACACTGTACAATTATCGTTTGAACGTTATCCATTTTCTCCTGAGCCAAAGCATGTTTGGGTTGTATGCCGGTACGGGGATCAATGGTTATTAACGCATCATTTACGTCGCGGTCTTGAATTTCCAGGTGGAAAAGTAGAACTAGGGGAAACACCGGAAGAAGCGGCAGTTCGAGAAGTTCATGAAGAAACCGGCGGCATAGTTTCTGATTTAACTTACTTAGGACAATATAAAGTATCTGGAAAAGACAAAATAATCATTAAAAACATTTATTTTGCAACAATTAGTGCGGTAGAACAACATACGCATTACGAAGAAACGAAAGGATCTGTTTTATTAACAGACATTCCTGACAACATTAAAACAGATAGAAAATTTAGCTTTATAATGCGCGACGATGTATTGGCGCGTACGATGAAACATATAGAAGAAATCGGCTGTTTTACGAAGTAAAGTAGCCGGTTTCTTTTTTTGTGTGTAAGAATAAATGTAAATATATCTTTACATTTATTTGGATATATTATACAATTTTTTTGTAAAGATATATTTACATTTTAGGAGGGAGAAGATGGATAAAAGGAAAGAAACGACTGTTACTGTTTCGATGGTTAAATTAAATATCTATGTATTTCTTATAATATTCGCTTTGGCGTTTGGAATTGGTTATTTGCATATATTTCTTTCAGGCGGGGTTCGAATTGAAATTACATTACTAACTATGTTTCTTTTTATTATCGCGTTGCTTGTTCTCGTTTGTATTCATGAAGCGATACATCTAATAGGATTTCATTATATCGGAGGCGTGCCGTGGAGTGAACTAAAATGGGGCGTCAATTGGAAATTAGGTGTTGCATATGCGCATTCTAAAAAAGAAATTACAGTAAAGCAAATGAAGAAAGTGTTAATGTTACCATTTCTACCGACTGGAATTTTGCCAATTGTATTGGGATTAGCTATGAATCTGGAGCCACTCTCATTTTTAGGAATTCTACTAACAGCAGGTTGCATGGGTGACATTGCCTTATATCAAAAAGTTTCAAAGTTTCCAGATGATGCGCTAGTGATAGATCATCCAAGTAAACCGCAGTTTACTGTATATGAGTCATAAAGGAAGAGGAGGCGTTTTTGAACAAACGGCTTCTTTTTTGTTTGTCAATTTTTGTCGGTAAGTCGATATATTTCAAGTTACGGTCGATATATCCGAAAAGTCGCTGATAAACTTTCTAGAAGACTGCCCGAATCATAGGAAACCTCCTTACAATTTTTATAATTTATTATCGCATATTCATTAAAAAATGATTATGATATTTTTGTAGAATGTATTGATGGAGGACTGTATGAAGAGACTGTATGGCAAGTTAGTAGGGGTTATCGTTGCAATCGGCTTACTAGCAGGGTGCGAGAGTTCTATGAAGAGTGTGAAAGAAAAAGAAGTTTGTAAAACAGAAAAAGAATGCGTGGAAATAGGAGATAAGAAACTTCAAAAGGTATATGAAAAAATAGATGGATTATCTGAGCTTGAAGCAGTAGAAGATTATGAAATAGAAGAGCATGAAAGTGCAGATATGAAAAAGGCAGAGCGGAAAAAAGAAGATGATGATGAAAATTACTTCTTTTTAGCTTCTTATTATATTGATGGTGATGAAATTGTAGATCCTTATTTTGAAAAAATAGAACGGAAACGTTTAAATAAAGTATTTGCTAATGATAAAGAAGCGAAAGAAGAGGTGCTACAACAACGTCAAGATAGAGGGTATCATGAAGATTTATGGGATATGTATCGCACGCTCATTCCAGCAAAATATCGCGGGAATATAACGGAATTTGATCTAATAACGGATGGTTATGACGGTGTTGTTGCTCACGTTATGCCTAGTATAGAGAATCCGAAAGACTGGACTCTTAGCTTAGATACGCTTGATTCTGCGGTAAATATTGATGAAGTGATGAAAACATTAATTCATGAGACGGCTCACGTGTTAACGCTCGGGCATAAGCAAATACCAGTAGATGAAAACTATGTAAAGGATTTTGAAGAGGATAAAGATATTTCGACGTACCGAAATAAATGTGGAACTCTTTTCTTACAAGAGGGATGCGCGAAGGAAAACTCTTATATTAATCAATTTTATAATTCTTTCTGGAAGCCTATTGAGCAGGAGTGGACAGAAAAGAAAGTAGAAGAAAGTGAAGAAACGCAAATTGCATTTTTTAAAGAAAAGCATGATGAGTTTGTATCACAGTATGGAACGACAAATGTAGCGGAAGATATTGCAGATACGTTTACAGCATTTATTTTACAAGATTCCAAAAAGGTGAAAGAAGGATCGGAGTTAAAGTATAAAAAAATCGCCTTTTTCTATCAATTCCCTGAGCTTGTAAAAATGAGAGCGGAAGTGTTGGCAGGATTATATGATGTTTCGAAAACGATAGAACAACAAAGTGGTAACTAATGCGAGTTATATATGTTAGCTAAGAAAACGTAAAGAATTGTAGTTCTTTACGTTTTTTATGTTGATAAAATTGAAAATTCTGTATTTTTATCAAAAAGAAGAAGGAACTATCACTATAAAATAGAATTAGTATAAAAATGTCACAATTTAGACACAATTATAATGCGCGTGTTATAGGGACTATAAGTTTACTCTCGAGGAGGTAATGAAACGTATGAAAACGATTCTTGCTGTCGCTGGTCTCATTTGGGTAATGTCTCACGGTTTTCCGATTTTTGAAGGGGAGCAAATTCGTAGTGCATTGGATAAAAAGTTTAATGATTATCATGTGATAGATCGAAAAGATAATGTCGTTACAGTACGTGTGAAAGATTGTTTCCATACAGTTACGGTTGCGGATGGAAATGTTAAAAACGAAACAAAGATGTGTGATAAAAAGTAAAAGAAAGAAGCTGACTATAGTCTATCGCTCTAAGTCAGCTTCTTTTTCGTTTCCCAATTAGAAGTTTTTCAAATGCCTCAACAAACACATACATAAGTGTTGCGAGGACGCACGTGAGTAGTACGCTCAGTAAAACAAGTGTGAAATTAAATACTTGGAATCCGTAGCTAATTAAGTAGCCAAGGCCTTGTTTAGAGACGAGAAGTTCGCCGAATATAACACCGACCCAAGATAATCCAACGTTCACTTTTAACGTTGAAATAATGGCTGGGAAAGATGCAGGGAGAACGACTTGTTTATAGCATTGCCATTTATTTGCGCCAAATGTGTCCATCACTTTTATATAGTTAGAATCGACTTCTTGAAATGCGCTGTAAATAACGAGAATGGTAATGATGATGGAAATGATTACTCCCATTGCAATTGACGAAGAAATATTTGGACCGAAGATTACAATGATAATCGGACCAAGTGCTACTTTTGGCATGGCGTTTAGGACGACGAGGTATGGATCGAGTACGCGGGCGAGAAGTGGTAGCCACCAAAGGAAAGTAGCGATAATAGCTCCGAGCACTGTTCCAAGAATGAAGCCTACTCCCGTTTCAAGTAATGTCGTCCATATGTGAACCCAAAGCGAACCATCCATCCATTTACTAAGGAAGAGCTCCCAAATGCTTGAAGGAGAGCTAAAGAGTAAAGGATCAATCCATTCTTTTTTGCTAGCGATTTCCCATAGTGCAAAGAAAAGAATGAGTAGTAAAAGCTGCAAAGAGCGTGCTAACCATGCGCGCCTGCGTTCTTTCTTCCGAAACCGTTCATGTAGTTGTTTTATATTATCCAAGACGCTCCAGCTCCTTCCATATATTTTGGAAGAGGGATGGGAAGTCATGGTGGTGGCGTGATTCTAACGGTGATAGGGAACGGATGCTTTCTGGGACGATAAATGTTTTTGCAATTTTTCCAGGATTCGCTTGCAGTAAATAAATACGATCACTCATCGCAATGGCTTCTTCAATATCATGTGTCACGAGTAGTGAAGTTTTCTTATATTTGTGTAGTAAGCTGAAAACGAGATCTTCTAGTTTCAATTTCGTTTGATAATCGAGCGCCGAAAAAGGTTCATCTAGCAATAAAATTTTTGGGTCGGTCGCTAACGTTCGAACGAGGGCGGCACGTTGACGCATACCACCGGATAGTTCACGAGGATATTGCTGCTCTACATCATGTAGACCGACTTGCTTTAAAAGCTGTAAAGTATGTTCTTTCGTCTGTTCATCGTAAATGTTTCGGATATGAAGTCCGAGCATAATATTTTCTTCAATTGTCTTCCAAGGAAACAAGTAGTCTTGCTGCAACATATACCCCATAGATGAAGTTTTCGTTGTAATGGGCTCGCCATCTAAAAAGACGATACCCTCAATTGGATCAAGCAGCCCGGCAATAATGGAGAGGAGTGTCGTTTTGCCACAACCACTTGGGCCGAGTATCGAAATGAATTCGCCTTCTTCCACTTGTAAGCTCATATCTTCGAGAATCAATTTGGCATTCTCTTTTGCGAAAAAGCAGTGAGAAACGTTACGTATTTGTAAAAAACTCATACACTTCGCCTCTATTTCTTAATAACGCTTTCGGCAATTTTCGTATTGACGAGCGCTTCATGTGGAACTTCTTTTTGTAATTCGCCAGCGTCTTTCATAATCGTTTGGAGCTGTTTCCATTCTTCAGCATCTAATAGTGGATTTGTCGCATAAGAATGTTGCTTTTTATACCGTTCAATTACTTTTACTGTAATGTCTTTTGAAGTGTCTTTAAATAACGGAGAAACGGCATCGGCAATTTCTTCTGGGCTATGAGTATCAACCCATTGTTGTGCTTTATAGAGCGCCCGTGTGAATTTTTCAGCAGCAGCTTTATCTTTCTTTAAGAAACTTTCTTTTGCCATGAACGTTGTATACGGAACAGTACCAGATTCATTTCCGAACGAAGCGACGATATAACCTTTACCTTCTTTTTCAAATATACTTGCAGTCGGTTCAAAGAGCTGTACAAATTCTCCGGTACCAGATGCAAAGGCATTTGCAATGTTAGCGAATTCGATGTTTTGGATTAAATTTGTATCTTTGTGAGGATCAATGCCATTTTTCTTTAAAACGTATTCTCCAACCATTTGTGGCATGCCGCCTTTACGCTGTCCTAAAAACGTAACACCTTTTACGTCATTCCAATTAAAAGAGTCTAATTTTTTACGCGAAACTAAAAATGTTCCATCTGTTTGTGTAAGTTGTGCGAAGTTAATGACTGGGTCCTTTGCGCCTTGTTGATGAACGTAAATAGATGTTTCAGAACCGACGAGAGCAATATCAATCCCGCCAGATAATAGGGCGGTCATCGTTTTATCTCCACCAGCTGTTGTTTGGAGGTCAACATGCAATCCTTCATCTTTAAAAAATCTTTTTTCAATCCCGACATATAACGGGGCATAGAAGAGAGAATGGGTAACTTCGCCGACGCGAACATTTTGAGTTTGTTCTTTCGTATCTTCTTTTTTACTACTGCAAGCAGCAAATGTGAAGACAGCTAGTAACATGATACAAAAAACAGCTATTAATTTTTTCACTATATAACACCTCCTAGAAGTCACTCTACAAGCATGATATGTAGGTAAGTGCCCATATGTGAGTGTAGATAGCAGGAATTTTTTTGGGGATAAAGAAGTACAAATATAAGGGGTGATAAAATGGAGTACGAATATGATGATAGCGTACATTTACATCTTGATTATTTCGGAACAGAATGCGATATGGAATCGATTGCTTATAAACGGAAGAATGAAGACGTGTGGGATGTATATTTTAATTTTGGAGCATATGGTCTTCAGAAAGATGGGATTGAGACGGGGAAATTTATGGACGAATATGCTGGTTATTACGTTTTTTCTGTACATGCTCGTGATCTTAGTTGGGAATTTGGAAGTGCTCAATTTGAAGAGTGGGTTTTGAAAAATCATATCGTAGAAAAATCGCTGCAAAAATAAGGAGGAATTTTGTGGTCGATTTTCTTATTTTCTTGTTTATTTTTGTAGTCGGGTTTTTTATTATGCAAGTGCTCATTTACCGATTTGCAAAGAAAAACATCCAAAAATACACAAAAATAAAATGGCTTCATTTATGGCTAGAGATGAATATGAAAAAAGGACCGAGATTAGATTTTTTTGATTTTGTAGTTATTGTACTCGTATGTATCGTATGGAAAATATGGCTGTTTCCTTTTATATAATACTTTATCCCGCATTAACGGGCAGCCCGCCCCGCACCTCAAAATTGAGCGAAAGCAAAGAAGTTAGGTGGGGCGGGTTCTTTTGTTATAGTAATAGTTGTAAAAAACTTGAAGTTATAAGTGAAATAGTGAGTAGTGTTGTGAAAGATATTTTGACAAATACAGAAACACATACATGCGGAATTAAAGTGTGATTACAGAATGGACAAATTGGCTGTGTGCAAAGTGTGGGGTAATAAGAAAGAGGTCGTCCACCGTTGGACGACCTCTTTCTTATTATGCTTGGTTAGTGCGGAAGAATGGAAGCTTCTGCACAATGTGAATTAATCCGTATGCAAGAATTAAGCACATAAGGGGATTAATGAAAAATCCATAGCGATTAATTGCTAAGAATAAGTTTGAGAAGATAATGTAAATAATAGAACTTGCTACTAGCATCATAACGCGTTTATGTTTAAATGAATTTAGCATGAAGCAGAAGCTGCTCAAGAATGTGCCGATAATAAACACTCTATGACATAGTTGCATAAAGTTATGAATACGGTATTGGTCTACAGCAGGAGCTGTTTTGAATAATTCAATTGTTTTACCGACAGTGAACCAAGAGAACCAATAAGTGAAGTCCGTCTTAAAGCCGTTCTTGATTAATTCTTTTGCGTATGCCCCTTTGTCATCTAAGCCTTTGGCTCTCATTTCATTTACTATATTTTCATATCCAATTTTATTAAATGGATCAGCACCCGCAATTAGTGGGTCAGCACCTTGGGTTGAGAATAAAATAAATTGGTTGAGTGCTAAATAGTTACGAACAACCCATGCACCAATAATAAAGAAAGGTCCGATAAACCATAACAATCCGATTCGAATGGAGTCTTTAAATCCATATGTAAATAACACAACAAGAACAGGAATGAGCATCATTGGAGCTGGATTTGGACGGAACATAAGTAAAATTGAAACGACAATTCCAAACCATATATGGAATTTCACTTTATTGTATTTCCATGCGAGAACAAATACATATACACATAACGCTAATAAGAATATGGATGGAACTTCTGTTAGCAATGTACGGAAGTATGTATAGTTACTTGGATAAATAGCATATAAAATACTTGCAACAATTCCATAAATGTTTTTTTCGAACAATTCTTTTCCTATTAAGAATACTAATAGCACTGTGCATAGGTTCATAATCATGTTAATAACAGTTGCTACGTAATAGTAAGGAATTGATGTAATATCAGAAATAATCATAGCGCCAGCTAATAGTAATGGCTGACCTGGTGTAATATATGCATTTTTCCCTGGAACTTCACTAGGTTCTAAATACACATAACCAAATACACCATGTTTTAATAGTTGTTCAGCTGTTAACGAATAGTTAAAGGCATCATTTGCACCATATGTTACTTTGACTAACTCTCCATCTAATCCTGGCTGTTTTACTAAACAAAAAACGTGCAACAGGAAAGAAAGCGCCAAAATTGCATATACCGCTTTAGGCAAACTCTTAAACTTAGTAAGCAAAAATGAGCAACTCCTTTTTTATTAATTCTTTCGTATTTTCATGTGAAATCTTTAATAGTATTAAGGATTTCCAAAACATAGTTATTATATCATAAAGTGGAATGCTGAAATTAAGTTTTTCAAGAATGAGTATTAACTGGTGATTAAGGGAATATTAAGACAATACATTTATGATAGAAGCAAGTATGCAGACGAAATATGTCATATATGTTATTTTAATAGAAATAGTTCTTTCGATGCGGGGGAAATTAAGACATAGAAACGAGGGAATGAATTGAATTATGGTTTTACACTTTTTGATCTTCCAAAAAGAAATATATTAATTTCTAGCATTATAAGTAGTATGGTGACTTTATTAGTAATAACTATGCTGTTTATGATTTTAAAGGTTTTTAATTTAGACATAATGAAAGCTCAATTAAATCAAAATCTTGTTTTAATTGTCATGATGATTTTCATATGGGGCATAACATTTTATATTTCACATTTTAATAAAAAAGAGATGTCTACACTTAGGGCATCCCTACGAGTGCATTTTATATTATTTTTACTAGCTCATACAGTAGCGTTATTTTATATTGTCATGCAAGTTAATATGAGTTTCATAGAGGCAATGAATTGGATTTACTTGTATAACATGCAGTTTATATTAAGTTTTGTAGCAATTTATGCAATATACATTCTTGTTTATAATGTAATAGGCAAGGTTTTTCTAAGTATGATTTTAACGAGCTGTACGTTAGTCATTTTAGGTATTGTGAATTATTTAAAGCTTATTTTTAGAGGTGATCCGCTGTATCCTTCTGATTTCACACAAATTATGCATATGCAATCTGTTATACCGATGGTGATGGACTATTTTAGCTGGAGTTATATTTTTGTCATTATCTTAAGTATCGTGGCTTGTATTGTAGCAGGGATATATATGAGAAGATATATTCAAAATGTAAAGACTCATCTAGGAATAAGAGCTTTATTAGTAGTAGGATCTATTTTTGTTCTATATGCGTACGGTAATTTTGCGAACACATTTATGAATAAAGTATTTCAAAAATCAGGTGTAGATTTTGTTTTGTGGGATCAAAATGAGAACTATGCTTCAAATGGTTTTGTACTTGGGTTTATTAGCAATTTAGATACAACAGTTATGGAAAAACCAAAAAATTATTCTAAAGAAAATATGCTTCAAATAGCAAACGATATAAAAAAACAATATAGTGGAAATATAGGGAGCCAAAAGAAAAAAGAGAAACCGAATATTATTTTTGTAATGAGTGAATCGTTTTGGGATCCGACGAAAGCAACTAACCTTTCTTTTAGTGAAGATCCTGTACCAAATTTGCATCATTATATAGAAAACTTTCCTGGTGGACAAACTATTTCTCCTACATTTGGGGGAAATACGGCGAACGTTGAATTTGAGGCATTAACGAGTTATTCAATGAGTTTGTTAAAGCCAGGTTCTATACCATATCAGCAGGTTATTACAAATAAGAAAGAAATTCCATCAATCCCTACGGCGTTGAAAAAAGAAGGGTATTACACAAGTGCAATTCATTCATTTGGTCGCTCATTTTTCAAACGCGATGACGTATACAGGGTGTTAGGGTTTGATAAGTTTAATGCAGCTGATACGATGGAAAATGTCGATATTGATGGAGATTATATTAGTGATTTAGCGATGAGTAAAGAGATAATTGCTGAGTTAGAGAAGCAAAAACAACCTACATTTATTCATGCAGTTACGATGCAAAATCATTTTCCATTTACAGAAGGCCGATTTGGTGAAAACCTAATAGAAATTAGCGGGCTAGAAAATGAAGAATCAAAGGGAGAATTAGAGACGTATACAGAAGGGTTAAGACGTTCAGATGAGGCCCTTCAATATTTAATAGAAAAACTAGATAATTTAGATAGACCTACATTATTAGTATTCTTTGGAGATCATCTTCCATCATTAGGAACAAATAAATCTTTTTATAAAGAAAATGGGTATATAACGAATGAAAAAACACCGAGCGAACGTTTAGCGATGGCCCAAACGCCGCTATTAATGTATGCAAACTTTGATATGCCAAATGATAATTTAGGTGTAGTAAGTCCAATTTATTTTTCCAATCTTATTTTTGATTATGCAGGATTAAATAAATCCTTATTTTATCAATTTTTATCGGCATTTTACAAGGAAATACCGGTACTTAGAGATGAATTAAAAGTTGATAAAAATGGAGAAGTAATCAATGATTTAACAAAGAAACAAAAAGAAATGTTAGAGCAATATAAAATGCTCCAATATGACTTACTCGTCGGAAATCAATATAGTAAAGATATCCTCTTTAAATAAAGTAAAACTTTAATCAGTGGGGGTTTTCTTCATCCCCCACTGATTATCAGCCCTCACCAATTGGACTTTTATGGGCAGCCCGACCCCCACCTAATTTCTTTGCTTTACTGAATTTTGAGGTGGGGGTCTTACTGCCCGTTAAAGCGGGATAAAAGAAACAAAAAGAACTTGTATAACGATACAAGTTCTTTTTTATAGTATTTAACGGGGTAACCAGACAAGCTGGGTTTAGGGAGTATTACTTGTACATTTAGTATAAATGAAAATGTAATCGTTTTATCAATTGATTTGTGAGAAATGTGTGAATTTTAACGTTTTTGAAAACTACGTTCCTATCGATACGATTTGGCATAGGTTTTTATGAATGCAAAAACTTTATAAGTTCTTCGTTTAATTCATCCGCTTGATCGATTGGGGAGCCGTGACCACTATTGGTGAGAGGATGTAACTGAGAATTTTTAATACGCTTTTGCGTAAGTTCAGCGCTTTTGTATGGGATAAGTTGATCGTGAATACCGTGGAATATTTTTGTTGGCACGTTAATTTTACTTAAATCTTTCGTTACATCTTCATTTGCGGCTGCTTGCAATATTTTGATGAGAGCATAGGAAGCAGACTGCATACCGAGATAAGAAAACCATTCTAACGTAGCGGATCCTAAGTTTCTATTAAAAAATGATAAAGACACATCATTTAAAAATTTAGGTAGATTAGCATACATTTGATTAATGAGAGTATCTGCTTGTTCTTTTGGGACACCATAGGGAGATTCTTGATTTTTAACGAAAGAGGGGGAAACGGCATCGATTAATACAAGTTTAGAAATACGTTGACCATTATAGCGAGACATGTACCGAATGGAAAGAGCACCGCCTACTGAGAAACCGACTAATGTAGCATTTTCGACTTGAAGTGCTTCTAGGACAATGGCGATATCGTCTGCTAAACGATCGTATGTGTAACCAGTCCATGGTTTATCGGATTGCCCATTTCCGCGTATATCCATAGCGATGCAGCGGAAACCGTGCTGTGGTAATACGTTGAGCTGATATTGGTACATTTGATGATTTAAAGGCCAACCGTGAACGAAGAACACGGTTTTACTACTGGGACCGGGATTAACATCTTGCACAAAAATATGCACATCTTTCTCGACGGTAACAAACATGAATGAGCCTCCTATTCCTACGCCAGGAGCGTAGGTTTTCGTTCTATTAAGACACCAAACTTTCCTTCATTTTTTACCATTTATATAAAATCTCTCCCACATAATATACGTATTATTGTTTATAATTTTTATGATTACATATCGTCTGAAAGTATTAAAACGTTGGGATGATTTTCCTCAAATGTTCGATTTATCTTTGTTTGTATAAGAAAATCATTTATTATAATAAATGGTATTCTTCGAGATATTATGTTGAAGGGGTGTTGAAGTGAAAGAAAGTTTTCTATCATATAAAGAAGAAGAAAGGAATGCCAAAATCTTTTTGTGGGTGCTATACGTTATTGTTGTTTCATACCAAATTCTCTATGCAATCGTATTAGAAAATAAATCACTAACGGATAAGGGACATAGCATACTATGGCAAGTTATTTGCGGAACTGCAATACTCGGTGTAAATGTATATTTAATAAAAAAAGAGAAAGTGAATTTTGTGAAATATGCATGTGTATTTGCATACATAGGAATAGAAATTGCTAACATACTTTCGTATATGCTTTATAATGAGGCGGCATTTGATGGGGTAAATATAATAGAAATTATTCTCATCTTCTTTGTACCTATATTTTTAAATAAAAAATATTTTGTGTTTGTACTTTCAACTATTGTAGGGAAATATGTAATTTACTTATTTGTATTAAAGGAAGTAAAAGGATTTATGTACCTCATTATGTATACACTCATATTAATAGCGGCATATATCATTTTAAATCGATTTATACAATACCTTTCAGCAGTAAAGGAAAGTATTAAGATTGCTAGTGAATCACAAAAATTAGCAGTAATCGGAAAGATGGCAGCGACAGTGGGACATGAAATTAAAAATCCACTTGCTTCATTAAAAGGGTTTACGCAATTACAACGAGAGAAGCATGAAGAGGACCCTATTTATAAACAGATGATTTTTGAAATAGAAAATATGAATAATATGATAAGTGAATTGATGGAAGTTGCTACATGTAAACCCTCTATTTATAAAAAACATAATATAGGTGAAATTGCATTACAAGCAGTAGCAATTCTTCGAGAAAAAATGAATGAATCTACTGTCCAGCTTATGTCTAATATCGAAGAAAAGATAATAGAAGTTGAATGTGATGAGCGAAAAATAAGAGGGGTCTTTCTATATGTCATAAAAAATGCTCTGGAGGCAATGGAGCAAGGTGGCACATTAGAGTTACGATTAGAAAATAAAGGACAAGATTATGTAATATTAAGTGTAATCGATAATGGTTACGGTATTAAGAAAGAAAATGTGGCTCGTGTTACAGAAGCTTTTTATACAACAAAACAAGATAAAATTGGTTTGGGACTTACGGTAGCAGATCGAATTGTCAACGAACACCTTGGTACGTTACATATTTCAAGTGAAAGAGATAAGGGAACGAGAATAGATATTATTCTTCCAAAAAAGTGTGGAAATAATGAAATACAAGTGGGAGAAAAGCTAGGAGTTACCATATGAATAAAGACGGTATATTTAAAAATGAAGAAATGAAGGCGCTGAAAATATATTTAAGTTTATTTTTCATTATATTTTTTGTATACGATCTTGCCTACGAATTTATTGTACCTTTAATAGGAGGAGAGCAAGAAGGAGTAGGACAATTTGAAGATGGTTTAGGTTTATGGCTTTATTTTCTGATGGTGTTTTTATTTTGCATTGGAATATACTTTATGAAATGGAAAAATCCATTTGCAGTAAAGTATATTATTCTAATTGGGTATAATCTATTAGATTTTATCCATAATATTATGATTTACTACGGTAGTGATGCTGAGTTTGATGGTGGGAATATAGTAGAAGGATTTTTTATTTTATTTGCCCCACTTTTTGTGAATAAAAGATATTTTTGGTTAGTTCCGAGCATACTTGTTGGAAAATATGCTCTTATAGGAATCATGATTCACTCATCACTCGTTTTAATCCCGATGGCATTATATAGCGTATTTACTATCATATGTTGGATTATGTTTTTAAGGTTCCAATCTTACGTTCGTACGTTTGAGATGATGAATAAAGAAATACAACAAACAGAAAAATTAGCAACTGTTGGGAAAATGGCTACAGTTATTGGTTCCAAAATTAAAAGACCTTTAGCTAATTTAGATAAATTTGTAAATAAGCAAGCGGTTAAATATCCAGAGGATAAAATATATAGTGATATTATGAAACAAGAAGTAGAACGAATTCATACAATCGCTACAGAACTTAGTGGATTTGAGAAATCTAAATCAATAGAATCAGAAGTTCATAATATAGAAGAAATTATCGCTTATGTTATTCGAGTTATGGGGAAGCCTGCTTTAAATCAAGGTGTGCACATACAAGGTATTTATAGTAAAGACATACCATCGATTACATGCGATGAAAAACGATTAAAACAAGTGTTTTTTAATCTAATTAAAAATGCGATTGAAGCAATGTCAGTTGGCGGAACGATTACGATTAAAGTGACTGTAGAAGATGCAATCATTGTTCAAGTTAAGGATGAAGGTTGCGGCATTCCAAAAGACAAAATCCCGAAGCTAAATGAAGCCTTTTACACAACAAAAGAAACGGGAACAGGTTTAGGCTTAGTAGTTACAGAAAAAATTATTAAAGATCACAACGGTAAAATAAGTTTTGAAAGTGAAGTTGGGGTTGGAACGACGGTGAAGGTTGTATTGCCGATATCATGAAAAGTTATTTTAAAAAGGGAGATCACTTATTTGAGAGTGAACTCCCTTTTTTTTGAATGAAAATTCAAAATTGTTCACACTATTAGTGCAGTATACGGAAAATAAAATCCGAAATATGTTTATTTTGCAGTGAAAGTATATAATGAACTTGTCTGTTATTTGTTAACCCGAATCTCGGGTCTTTTTTGTGGAATAAATAGTTTTAAGTGTGAGTTTATAGATCAGTGATTAGGAAAATAGAATATACAGCACTCGCAGTAATTCCAGGGTTAATATAAAGGGATATAGCATCCCCTCTTGAAACGGGATTTCCAGTTGTAATACTAGTCCAAGTTACAGTAGCGGGACCTACTGCGGGAGTAGGATTAAATACTTGAATTTGTCCGGAACCAGTATCCGTCGGTTTAATGGAAAATACTATAGTTCCGGTAATTTTGTCTGTGGTAGTTAAAGTAATAGTAGTTAGAATGTAACTGGAAGTAGGAGCGGTGAGGTTTGTAGGGACATTCCTGCAAATATCAATTGTATAAACAGCAGCAGGTAAGTTATTTACATTTATAGACGCCGTAAAACCAACTATACTACCAGATCCAGCAGTGACATACGGAATAACATTGGAGTCAATTCCAGGAGATCCCGCTATACGTTGAAAACCAGCATTTGTTCCTTGAAACACAATACTTTTTGCTGAAGCACTACCAGCGGAGCCGGTGGGTCCAGTACTTCCAGTGATGCCGGTGGGTCCGGTGTTACCAGTGGGTCCAGTGATGCCGGTGGGTCCGGTGTTACCAGTGGGTCCAGTGATGCCGGTAGATCCGGTGTTACCAGTGGGTCCGGTGCTTCCAGTGGACCCAGTGATGCCAGAAGGTCCGGTGCTTCCGGTGGGTCCAGTGAATCCGGTGCTTCCGGTAGATCCGGTGATGCCAGTGGGTCCGGTGCTGCCGGCAGGTCCAGTGATACCAGTGAATCCGGTGCTTCCAGTGGGTCCAGTGATGCCGGTAGGTCCGGTGCTGCCGGTGGGTCCAGTGATGCCAGTGGGTCCGGTACTCCCAGTAGGTCCAGTGTTCCCGGTAGATCCGGTGATGCCAGTGGATCCGGTGCTTCCAGTGGGTCCGGTGCTTCCGGTAGATCCGGTGCTTCCAGTGGGTCCAGTGCTTCCAGTAGATCCGGTGTTACCAGCAGGTCCGGTGCTTCCGGTAGATCCGGTGTTACCAGTGGGTCCGGTGCTGCCGGCAGGTCCAGTGATACCAGTGAATCCGGTGCTTCCAGTGGGTCCAGTGATGCCGGTAGGTCCGGTGCTGCCGGTGGGTCCAGTGATGCCAGTGGGTCCGGTACTCCCAGTAGGTCCAGTGTTCCCGGTAGATCCAGTAATCCCGGCAGGCCCAGTATTCCCGGTAGATCCAGTGATACCAGTGGGTCCAGTAGCCCCACTTTCTACTAATACGATATAATCTGAAGAGACATTAGGAAATCCTTGAGGTGCATCCTTTTTTACAACATAGCCGCTGCTCGTATAAGTAACAACTTGTCCGGCTTTATAGTTGGGAGCGGCTGCAAGACTAAAGGCGGTAGTACTTTGTAAGCCAGCTCCTGTACCCCCAGTAGCGCCGGTAGCTCCAGTGGGTCCAGTGATGCCGGTAGGTCCGGTGATGCCGGTGTTACCAGTGCTTCCAGTGGGTCCGGTGATGCCAGAAGGTCCAGTGATGCCGGTAGGTCCGGTGATGCCAGAAGGTCCAGTGATGCCAGAAGGTCCAGTGATGCCGGTAGGTCCGGTGATGCCAGTGGGTCCAGTGTTCCCGTTAGATCCAGTAATACCAGTGGGTCCAGTAGGCCCACTTTCTACTAATACGATATAATCTGGAGATACATTAGGAAATCCTTGAGGTGCATCCTTTTTTACAACATAGCCGCTGCTCGTATAAGTAACAACTTGTCCGGCTTTATAGTTGGGAGCGGCTGCAAGACTAAAGGCGGTAGTACTTTGTAAGCCAGCTCCTGTACCCCCAGTAGCGCCGGTAGCTCCAGTGGGCCCAGTGATGCCGGTAGGTCCGGTGATGCCAGAAGGTCCAGTGATGCCGGTAGGTCCGGTGCTTCCAGTGGGTCCGGTGATACCGGTAGATCCGGTGTTACCAGTGGGTCCAGTATTCCCGTTAGAACCACTGGGGCGTCTGCCATCGCAACTAAAACAATTACGTGGGTACATGTATGTTCTCCTTTCTATATTTTGAAAATCTAGTTTTTAAAATAGAACTACTATATGTATATTAGGAATTCTATATTTTTGTGTGGTTGATTGTATTGTGTGTTTAGATTTTAACAGTAGGGTGAAAGTGTATTGTATATCGAATTTTTTCTATTTTAAGTTTAGTAAAAAGAGATAGCTAAATTAGCTATCTCTTTAAAAATTTATAACCACCATTTTTCCTGTGGAACCAAAGTAACATCCACTTCAAAATTCTCTTTAAACCAATCATACATCAATGTTTCTTTCACTAAATATTCAGAGGCAGAGTGTGATACACCGATGAGTGACATATTCGTTTCTTTTACGTAATCCATAATGAGCGAGTATTTCTGTTTACCGTAATTATTGTCGATATGGCAATGGATTTCCCCAGTAATATATGCTTCAGCACCTTTTGCTTCTGCTTGTTTCATGAGAGAAACGACATCGCCACATCCCGCAATAATTGCAATTTTTTTGATAGAATCATGTTGTTTACCTTCGAAGTCTGTATAAGGAATATGGAAGAGATTTTTTAGACGCTTTTGGAGTGCTTCTGTGGATGTTTCATCTATTTCACAAATAAGGCCAACTGGCTCTTGTTCTGGGCCTTCATATGCAAAGCCGTCAACTACGTGAGCATGTAAGACTTTTGCAATTGAAATGCTCGTTCCATGCGTTTGATGAATATCCATTGGTCCGTGACATGTATATATAGAAAGTTGTTTTTCTTTTATCGCTTGCAAATATTTTTCAGGTATTGGAATAAAACCACGACCTGATTTTCCAAGCGGATCACCGCATTCCATTACAAGTGGGTGGTGCATAAAAAGTAAATCACCAGATGTGGATTGTGAAATGAATGTTTCAAGAACGTCATTTGTAGGAAAAACAGCTAAAAATACTTTATTTACAGTTTCAGCTCCTCGTATCATAAGACCGTTAAATAGCTCAATAAAATTGGCTTCAAAAAAATTTTGCCATGGAAATGGGATAGGATCATATACGGCCGGGATAAATCGACTAAAGGCACTGTCTTTTCCGTATTTTTCTATTTCGAATAAATGATTGAGTGATTGTTCTATTTCTTTTAAAGTTGGCATGTTATCCTCCTTGAATTAATTAGATGTTTTTGTTTTTCATAGCAAAATAAGAAGCGGATAGAAAACAAATAAAACCTAAAATCCAACCAATAGAAGGAGTATAGGGAAATATATGGTGTAATACTATACTGCTAGAAATAAAAAAGCTACCGAGTAGACCTAGGAAGATGGGGTATCGTAGTAATTTGAGCATGAGTGATACAACCTCCTTTACTACATACATTGTATATTGTTCATAATTTTCTGTATATATCTTTTGAAAAAAATGATGGTACAATATATGAAGGATACGAGAAGAGAGGATGAAGATTAGAGTATGTACGTTACTGTAACAGAAGCAGCATATAAAAAGATTGTGGATACGATTCCAAATGAAGCGAAATATATAAAGTTATTTTACGATAATGAAGGTTGCGGTTGTGTAATGAGCGGAATTATCGATTTAGTAGCTGTAGCAGAAAAAGATGAGCGCGATGTGGATATTGAATCAAGCAAGTTTAGCTTTATCGCAGATCGCACAAAGCTTGTATTTATGGATGATAAGTTAACAGTTGATTGGCATGAAGGTGGAGGGACTTTTCAACTGAAGAGCCCGAGCCAATTTTATAATCCAAATATGAAGTTACATGTTCGAGTGTAGTAAAGGAAAGGTGGTTCCAAAATGTATTTTGGAACCACTTTTTTTATTGAATAAGCTGCTATTTTTGTCGTTTTTTGTTGATAAGTCGATATATTTAAAAAATCGCTGATATAATTCGAGTTGCGCTGATATATTCGAAAAATCGCCGATATAATCGGAGTTATGCTGATATATTCAGAAAATCGCCGATATAATTTCATGTACCAAAACGTTTCAGACAATACAAAGGTTTTTTCACATAATGAAATGTACATATGATTGAATTTTCTGTATAATCATATTTGCGGAGGGGATACGCATGAGAAGATGGGGAATTGAATTATTAATTTTAGCAGTCGTTATTATTTGGGGGATTAATTTTACGATTGCGAAATATGGACTTTTAGAATTTACAGCAATTGAATTTACTGCACTTCGGATGATATCAGCGGCACCGCTTATGTTACTCCTTACATTTTTTATTGAAAAGTCGGTTTATATGGAGCGCAAGGATATACCTAGATTAATTATCGTTAGCGTTGTAGGTATTGTACTGTATCAAACGTTATTTATGGAAACTGTAAAATATACATCCGCTACAAATGCCTCTTTACTCATTTCTATTTCACCTATTTTTACAACTGTATTTGCGATTATCTTAAAACAAGAAAAGTTTTCTTCTCGAAAGCTTATCGGTTCAATCATTGCCTTTTGTGGTGCAGCCTTAGTTTTAGTAGCTGGGAATTCACTTGCTAGTTCTTTTTATGGAAATGGGATTGGACTCATTACATCAATATGCTGGGGGCTTTATCCTGTTTTAGCAAGCCCATTAATTAAAAAATATTCAGCGCTACGTGTTACCGCATGGTCAGCACTAGTTGGCGCGATTCCACTCTTGCTTTTAAGTGGACCATACGTATTTATAATGCCATTTCACATTACACATGGAATAACACTATTCGCTTTACTATATTCTATTTTCTTTGTAACAGTGTTCGGTTTAGTGATGTGGTATGTTGGTGTTCAAAAAATTGGAGCGTCACATACGATGGTATATATGTATATAACGCCACTTGTAGCTGTTTTATTTGCAGCTGTATGGGCAAATGAAGATGTATCGTTTCAACAAATAATCGGTGGAATTATTATTTTCTTCGGTTTATGGTTTGTGAAATCGGAGAAAGTAAAAGTGCATTCTACTGCGGGGGAACCTATATCAAAATAGGAAAACAGATCACCTATGATCTGCTTTCCTATTTTTTTATTTTTGGTAAGAATATGAGAAATAAGATAGCAGTAACAAGAGGAATTAAGTTTAAAAATGGAATACGGAAGAGTGTGATAAGAATAATACCTGGAAGAAGGACACCGAGGACAGCGTAGAAAATACTATGGTTTTTCGTGTACCAATACAATGAAAGTCCAATAAGTGCAGGGATAATGAGGTGAATGAGAGCCATTAAAAAATAAATCATTAGACGCCCCCTTTATTTGTGTACTTATTACATCATATCCGTATGTTCATAGATTGATATCAATTTTTTCATAAATGGACGAAAAATGTTTGAAAAAACGTCACAAATTATGAAAATATGATGTTGGAAATCTTGTATAATATTATTTTCTAAAAACATTTAAACAACATAAACATTGTGTTTATGTTGTTTTTTAATTTGAGTGAAATGGGTTTAAGTAGTATGAACTTGAAAGAAGTCTTTCGTTGGATAGATAAAAATTACTGAAGAAGAGGAGAACAGCATGATTAGTATGTCGTTAAGGTCGTTTAAAATTCAATCGTATTATATACTAGGTTTTCTTTTGCTAGGCTGGATGGTAACACCGTTTTCAGCACATTTTTTAGGTGCAGGAATTGGACTTATTGTAAGTATGTATTGCGTGTGGCTTTTAGGGAGACGAATTGAGAAGCTTGGAGATAGTATCGTAAAGAAAACGAAAGCACCGACGCTCGGTATGTTTAATCGTTTTGCGGCTGCTATTTTGGGCGCTATTATTATGTACGAAATTGAGCACCATATGGTTATGTGGGCATTTGCAGTAGGGATTATGGGCGGTTATTTTTTAATCGTCGTTAACTTAGGTTATTATAGTATGAAAGATGAAAAGGAACTAACCAAAAGATAAAAAGCCTCTTTTTAGATGGAATAGAGGATCTAGCGAGGGATATATCCGTAAGTTATATGTGTAAAAATGAATTTACCCTGGAATAAGGGATCCGGCGATGAATAGTACAATAGGAAGCGAAACTTTTCATAAAATACAGGTTTCTGCTTCCAATAAGTTAACATAAAATCACGTAATAGTATGACTTTTATGTTCTTTAAAAAAGTTGAATATAATACAAAAAACTATTCCGATAATTAGAATAATATATTTTATTGTTTCGCTTGTATGCTCAAATACATTAACGTTAAGCATTACAAGTCCCCAAAACATTTGAATCGCTCCGTAACTGAATAAAATTTTTCCTGTACGAGAAAAATTTTTCATAAGCTTCACCCTTTCCTGTATATGTAAATTATAGCATAGGAAACTAAAAACGAATGATTATAAAATGAATTTTCTGTAATTTTATAGGTGACGGTAAGTGATTTATGAGCTAAGTCACTATATAAGATATAGAAAGAAGCTTACGTAAAAAACGTAAGCTTCTTTTTTATGTAAGTGTGTGTAACCGTTAAGCCGCATTGGGTTTTGTCGGTGAGTACGCGAAACTTTACGGTTACACGACACTTATTCATATGAGTAAAGGGTGATTCCAACAGAAAGTTTGTACTTAAGCGATTGGGCCGCCTAAGTTAATAATGTCTTCAGATACGCTGTCGAACTTTTTGAAGTTAGCTTTGAATTCATTTGCAAGTTCGATTGCTTTTGCTTTGTAAGCAGCTTTATCAGCCCAAGTTTGTTCAGGCATTAACACTTCGTCAGGTACACCTGGTACGTGAAGTGGAACTTCAAGACCGAAGATGTCATGTTTAGCTGTTTCAGTTTTCGCAAGTTCACCGTTTAATGCTGCTTGAATCATTGCACGAGTGTAACCTAAGTTCATACGTTTACCAACGCCGTATTCGCCACCAGTCCAGCCAGTGTTTACTAAGAATACTTTCGCATCGTGTTTCTCGATTTTTTCACCAAGCATTTCAGCATAGCGAGATGCATCAAGTGGTAAGAATGGTGAACCGAAGCAAGTTGAGAATGTTGCTTGCGGAGATGTAACACCGCGCTCTGTTCCTGCTAGTTTACTAGTGTAACCACTTAAGAAGTGGTACATAGCTTGTTCTTTTGATAACTTACTGATTGGAGGCAATACGCCAGATGCATCAGCAGTTAAGAAGATAATTGTATTTGGGTGTCCTGCAACACTTGGCAGTACGATATTGTCGATCGCATGCATAGGGTATGCAGCACGAGTATTTTCTGTTAAAGTAGTATCGTTATAGTCTGCGATACGCGTTTGGTCATTAATGATAACGTTTTCTAAAACAGATCCAAATGTGATTGCATCGAAAATTTGTGGTTCTTTCTCGTGAGAAAGGTTTACACATTTCGCGTAGCAACCGCCTTCAATATTGAATACACCGTTATCAGACCAACCGTGCTCATCATCACCGATTAATTTACGGTTTGGATCAGCAGATAATGTTGTTTTACCTGTTCCAGATAAACCGAAGAATAGTGCTACATCGCCTTCTTCACCTACGTTTGCAGAGCAATGCATAGAAAGAATATCTTGTTCAGGTAATAAGAAGTTCATAATAGAGAAGATTGATTTTTTCATTTCTCCAGCGTATTCTGTACCACCAATTAGTACGATACGTTTTTCGAATGAAACCATAATAAATGCTTCAGAGTTTGTGCCGTCAACAGCTGGATCAGCCTTGAAATTCGGTGCAGAAACAATTGTGAACTCTGATTCATGAGTTGTTAATTCTTCTTCAGTTGGACGAATGAATAATTGATGTACAAATAGATTGTGCCATGCATATTCATTAATAACTTGAATTGGTAGGCGGTAATTGCGGTCAGCGCCTGCAAATCCTTTGAAGACGAATAACTCTTCTTTCTCTTTTAAGTATTCTAAAACTTTCGTATATAATTTATTAAAATGTTCTTCAGAAATCGGTTGGTTCACTGCTCCCCAAGCAATTTTGTCAGCAACCGATGCTTCTTTCACAATAAATTTATCTTTAGGAGAACGTCCTGTATATTTTCCAGTTGAAGCAGAAACGGCACCAGTCGAAGTTAATTTCCCTTCATTTCGCATTAATACTTTTTCCACTAATTGCGGAACACTTAGTTGAATCTGTGCATTGCTTCCGTTCAATAATTCGTGTAAACCAATTTGGACATTCACAGTACTCATATTTATATACCATCCTTTTCATTTAATGAAATATTTCTCGTAATCCCCAACAAGAGTATAACACAATTATATAAATAATGTATACTATTTATTTCTTTTTGTTTGTGTGAATGCATTATTTCCTTATTAATATTTCATTTCAGGCGCACTGAGAAAAACTTTCAGGAAAATGTGAATATTAATTGACAAATGAATATCATTTCTTTAGTATAGGTTGGGACGGATACTCTCTTATCCCGAGCTGGCGGAGGGACAGGCCCGATGAAGCCCAGCAACCTCACTTGTATTGGTAAACACAAGTGAATAGGTGCTAAAACCTGTGCGAGGCTACAGGTCTCGAACGATAAGAGCGAAGGGCAAAAAGCAGTATGCAAGTAGCAAATTAAACCTTTCCTCTCTATTATGTAGGAAAGGTTTTTCTGTATGCTTGTGTGGGAGAATAAATGTATGTCGCAATCTGTGGCAAATTAAGGATGAGTTCCGTACAATATATACAATTACTGTAGGGAGGTTTACCACATGACAAAAAAACGTCATCTGTTCACATCTGAGTCTGTAACTGAAGGACATCCAGATAAAATTTGTGACCAAATTTCTGATTCAATTTTAGATGCGATATTATCAAAAGACGCAAATGCACGTGTAGCTTGTGAAACAACTGTAACAACTGGTTTAGTATTGGTAGCGGGGGAAATTACGACTTCTACTTACGTAGATATTCCAAAAATCGTTCGTGAAACAATTCAAGGCATTGGTTACACACGCGCAAAATACGGATTCGATGCAGAAACTTGTGCAGTTTTAACATCTATCGATGAGCAATCTGCTGACATCGCTATGGGTGTTGACCAAGCGCTAGAAGCACGCGAAGGTCAAATGACTGACGCTGAGATTGAGGCAATTGGTGCAGGAGACCAAGGTTTAATGTTTGGTTTCGCATGTAATGAAACACAAGAGTTAATGCCACTTCCAATCTCGCTTGCTCACAAATTAGCTCGCCGTTTAACTGAAGTACGTAAAGATGATACATTATCATACCTACGTCCGGATGGAAAAACGCAAGTTACAGTTGAGTATGATGAAAATGGTAAACCAGTACGTGTTGATACTATCGTAATTTCTACACAACATCACCCAGATGTTACATGGGAAGAAATCGATCGCGACTTAAAAGAGCACGTAATTAAAGCTGTAGTACCAGCAGAATTAATCGATGGAGAAACAAAATTCTTCATTAACCCAACTGGCCGCTTCGTAATTGGTGGACCACAAGGTGATGCTGGTTTAACAGGACGTAAAATCATCGTTGATACTTACGGTGGATACGCTCGCCACGGTGGCGGTGCATTCTCTGGTAAAGATGCAACAAAAGTTGACCGTTCTGCAGCATATGCAGCTCGTTATGTTGCGAAAAACATCGTAGCAGCTGGTCTTGCTGAAAAAGCAGAAGTACAACTTGCATACGCAATCGGTGTAGCACAACCAGTATCAATTTCAGTTGATACATTCGGCACTGGTAAAGTATCTGAAGACGTATTAGTAGAACTAGTTCGTAACAACTTCGATCTTCGCCCAGCTGGTATTATTAAAATGCTAGACTTACGTCGCCCAATTTACAAACAAACAGCAGCTTACGGCCACTTCGGACGTACTGATGTAGATTTATCATGGGAACGTACAGACAAAGCTGCAGCTTTAAAAGAGCAAGCTGGTCTATAATATATGAAAAAAAGCTTTGCGCGGTGAGCGCAAAGCTTTTTTTATTTATAATTACGTTGGAATAAAGCGAAGAGTTCAATGTCATGCCAAGTGCCGTTGCGGAATATAGCTTCTTTACAAGTTCCTTCATGTTGAAAACCGAGTGATTTATATAATTTAATTGCTCTATCGTTAAAAGAAAATACTCGTAAAGAAAGGCGATGTAAATTTAATTCTAAAAATGCATAATTCAATAATAAGGTGAAAGCTTCCTTCCCATAACCTTGCCCCCAGTAATCCTTTTTACCAATATCAATAATGCATTCAGCGTTTCGATTATACGAATCAATATGAATTAAAGAAGTAATGCCAATTGGAAGGTTCGTAGCTTTTTCTTCAATGATATAGCTCTTAGCGTTTGGAGAATGAATAAATTGCTGGCAAAGTTTTTCTGTATCTTGAAAGGAATATTTATCAAGGTTAAGTGTAGTTGAACTCATAACGTCTATATCATTATGCCATTTATAATACGTTAGAATATCATCTTCGGAAAACTTTCGTAACTGGATACGGTTTGATTCAAACAATATAAGCCCACCTTTTGTATTTACTAGTTTTTGTTCATTATTTCAATACACGAGCTACAATAAATGTGTCCTTCTAGTTCAATATACTTTCTTATATTAGTCATACCACTTGGCGGAAATGGCATATGAATCCACGCTTTTTCATACGTTTTTATTTCTTTCCCGCATGATTTACAAAGGATTATATATAATCAGCCTTTCATTTGACGTGCTTTGCCCGCGCAAAAAGCACTGCTTAGTAAAAATAGTGTTGCAAATATAATGCTCACCAATGTCGCGTATGGGATTGCTCCTTTTAAGGAAAAGCCGACAGTGATGGAAGCGACGAATAAGAGGATGAATGTTGTTGTTAATTTTTTGTATAGTTCCATAATGAATCTCCTTTTTAAGAAGTATATAGTGTCATCTATCTGATACATATGTGGAAACTATTCCTGTAGAGTGAGTAATACCACCATCAGGCATAATAGCATACAATTTTAAAAAGTTAATATCGAACCCGTAAGCGATGCATTGAAAAAGGGATAATATAATTAAGAATGGTATAATGGGTACGTATCGTTTTATATTTTGAATCATGAAAAGCTCCTTTATATGGATAAATATACTTATATTGTATCATGTTGAATTCTTTGATTCATACATAATTTTACAATGGAATGAAAGGAAAGATAAAAAAATGAGCGTAACCGAACATAAAAAACAAGCACCAAAAGAAGTGCGTTGTAAGATCATAACGATTTCCGATACACGTACAGAAGAGACAGATAAGAGCGGACAACTATTACATGAATTGTTAAAAGAAGCAGGGCATACAGTGACTTCTTATGAAATTGTAAAAGATGATAAAGAAAGTATTCAGCAAGCAGTTTTAGATGGTTATCATAGAGAAGATGTAGATGTTGTATTAACAAATGGCGGTACTGGCATTACGAAACGCGATGTGACGATTGAAGCAGTATCAGCGTTATTACATAAAGAAATTGTTGGATTTGGTGAGTTGTTCCGCATGATTAGTTATTTAGAAGATATCGGAAGCAGCGCAATGTTAAGTAGAGCGATTGGTGGTACAATTGGGCGCAAAGTAGTCTTCTCGATGCCAGGATCTAGCGGCGCAGTTCGTCTTGCGATGAATAAATTAATTTTACCAGAATTAGGTCATATTACATTTGAGTTGCATCGCCAATGAGTAAGTGGGCTGGAATTGTATTAGCGGGCGGTATGTCGAGTAGATTCGGTGAGCCGAAAGCATTAGCAAGCTGGCAAGGGAGTACGTTTATTGAGCATATTTTGAAAGTGATGACAAGTGCGCTCCAAGAAGTTGTAGTCATTAGTCATTCTCATATAAAAGAGCGAGTAGAGCAATTCGTACAAGTTCCTGTTATCGAAGATATTCCGCATTATAAAGGAAACGGCCCACTTGCTGGAATTGTATCAGGAATGGAATATATAGAAGCAGATTGGTACGCTATTATGCCATGTGATGCGCCAAATGTTTCGCAAGAATGGTTTACCATTTTGCTCGAGCAAACGAGCAAGGAATACGATGCGGTTGTACCTATTATTAATGGAAGGAAACAACCGTTACTTGCGGCGTATCATAACCGCGTGAAAGAAAAGATTTATGCTTTGCTTCAGGAAGAAAAAAGAAGTATGGGTCAGCTTTTATCACAATGTAATGTGAAATATATTGCTGGTGAAGATGTACAAGCAAATGCGGATTGGTTTATAAATGTGAATACGAAAGAAGAATATGTGCAGGCTCAAAAAGACCTTTCAAATGAATGAAAGGTTTTTTGGTATACAGAAATTGGGGAACAATTACTGTATAAAGGTATGTGAGTAAGTTGATTTTAAGGGGAATTTCTTAAAATCACTATACAGTTAAAATACCGTATAACCATATTTTAATTTTTATGGGTTTTTATTACAAGTCTATTTAGTTATGTTTATTTTTGTTATAATGAATATAGGAATAATGTGATACTTCACCTTGTGTATTATTTATCCGACTTTAATGGGCAGTAAGACCCCCACCTCAAAATTCAGGAAAAGCAAAGAAGTTAGGTGGGGGTCGGGCTGCCCATAAAAGTCCGATTGGTTCAACTAATAATCAGTGGGGGATGAAGAAAACCCCCACTGATTAAAGTTTACAACTGTGTAATAAACTCCCTTCGTTTTTTGAAGGGAGTTTTTCTATTTAAGCAAGTAACTCTGATGCGTTATGTTGAAGGACTTCTTCATATTGGTTAAGCAAGTCACGAAAGATCTCATCCCAGCTTTTTGATTTCGCATAAGATGAAGCTGCTATTCCCATCTGCTCCAGTTTTTCTTCACTTTGTAATAAAGAATAAATGGATGATAGAAATGCGTCCTCATTTTTGGGCGGACAAAGAACCCCCGTTTTTCCATCTGTAATAATATTTTTAACCCCGCCACTATTTGCACCGATGACAGGTGTGCCGCATGCAAGCGATTCAAGTACGACATTTCCAAATGTTTCAGTAGTTGATGGAAATACCATCAAGTTAGAACAAGCATATGCTTCAGCTAAATCGGCCCCTTGTAAATAGCCAGTAAACGTGACATTTGTTTTCGGAACAGCTTCACGCAAATTTGTTGCTAGAGGACCGTCTCCTGCAATGAGCCAATGAATATCGTTTCGAGTATGCGTTGATTTAACGATAAGATTTTGCAACGTATCAATATCTTTCTCAGGAGCAATCCGTCCAATATAGGAAAGGACGTACTTCGCTGTAATATTATATTTTTTTCGGAATAGGTCTGTATTGTAAGCTGGATGAAAGAGATTGCAATCTACACCACGTCCCCATATGGAGAGGGCCTGAAAGCCTTTATGTTTTAATTGATGTAATGTTTCAGGGGATGGAACGAAATTTTTTTGCATATGACTATGAAACCATTTTAAATAGTTCCAAAGCATATTGGAGAGAAATTCGATTTTGTAATAACGTAAATAAGCATCGAAATCAGTATGATAAGAACCGACAACTGGTATGTTTAACTTTTTTGCATAATACAATCCACAAAGTCCCATGTTGAAAGGTGTAGCAATGTGAATCATGTCAGGTTTAAAGGAAAGAAGTTCTCGTTTAATGCGCGGAGTAGGAAAAGAAAAGCGACATTCTGGATATAATATTGTTAACGGGATACTTCTCATCTTGTTCACATTCGCTACGAAATTATCTTCAGCTGTATGCTGAGGAGCGAAAACAGAATAGGCGATTTTTTCTTTCTGAAAATATCGTGTTAACCGCTCTAACGTTTTCGCAACCCCGTTCACTTGTGGGGTAAAAGTATCGGTAAAAATGGCGACTCTCATCATATCACTCCTTTATGTGAAAAGTGGGATGAATTGATAAAAAGAGATGATGCCAGAGCAAGTGCCGAGGCACATACCGACGAATACATCAGACGGATAGTGAAGCCCTAAATAAATGCGCGAAATACCAACGCATAATGCTAACGGTAATAGGAAAATAAGTAAGCTTGGATTATAGCAAATAAATGGAATAAAGACAGAGAAAACAGCTGTTGTGTGACCAGACGGGAAAGAGTGGTCTTGTAATGGATGGACTGGATATTTTGCATCCTGAATTGTTAAATAAGGACGTTTTCGTGGATACCATCTTTTTAATATTTGCACAGGGACATGGCTAATTGCTAACGAAATAGCAGTTGCAATTGCAGCTTGGTGCAAAGTTCCATCTGCGAAAATTAAAAAGAACAGTGTGAGTGCGATGGAGAAAGTCGCGCCACCGATATGAGTAATATTGCTGAAAAAGACGTTTAACGTTTTTTGATCAAAGTATCGGTTAATTCCTTTGAAAATGTAACATTCTATTTTATACAGTCCACTGACCTTCATGAAAATTCTCCTCCCTCGTTTACATATATATGGAGATATTAGCTTTTATTTTAATAAGATTTTGTTGAGGGAGTAATAATGTTTTGTAAAGAAAAAGTTAGATTTTATATAAAAAAGCTGCCAGTGTTATGGCAGCAGTAAAATCATTTTTGTAGTGATTTATAATATTGACCTTTTTCAACGTATTGCGTGCGAATTCGCTCCATGTCTTTACGGTCTTCCTCTGTTAATTCACGAACGACTTTCGCTGGACGACCGAAAGCTAACGTGTTCGGCGGGATTTTCTTTCCTTGTGAAACGAGGCTGCCAGCACCGATAAAGGCTCCTTCGCCAATTTCAGCACCATCTAATATAATAGATCCCATTCCAATTAAAGCATCTTTTTTAATATGACAGCTATGTAAAATAACTTGATGCCCAACTGTAACGTCATCTTCTAAAATAAGAGGATACTGTGGGCTTTGGTGGAGTGTACATTGATCTTGTACATTTACCCGGTCTCCGATGATTGTTGGTGAAACATCGCCGCGTATGACTGTATTAAACCAAATACTTGATTCTTCGCCAACGGAAACATCACCTGTAATGGTAACGTAGTCAGCGATAAAAGCACTACTCGCAATTTTCGGATTTTTTTCTTTATAAGGATATATCATGTAAAGCCTTCCTTTCCTAGAGACTAGTTTCAGTGTATCAAATTATGAAAAAGAGTGAAATGGAGGAGGTTCGTATGTGGAATTACGAAGCGGAGGAAGCAAAGGCTGTAATCGTTATTGTGCATGGAGCGATGGAATATCACGGACGTTATGAAGCCGTTGCGGAAATGTGGAATCATAACGGCTACCACGTTGTGATGGGAGACCTTCCGTCACATGGAACGACTTCAAGAAATAGAGGACATATTGATTCATTTGATGAATACATAGAGGAAGTTAAATTATGGGTGAAAGAGGCAAGAAAGTATAGGTTGCCTATCTTTTTATTTGGTCATAGTATGGGTGGTCTTATCGTCATTCGTATGATGCAAGAAACGAAGAGAGAAGATGTAGACGGTATTATTTTAAGTTCGCCATGTTTAGGCGTATTAGCTGGACCTTCTGCACCGCTGCAAGCTGCCTCAAAAATATTAAATATTATCGCACCAAAATTGCAATTTGCAACGAATCTTACAGTGGAAATGTCAACTCGTAATCATGAAGTGAGAGATGCGATGGAGAATGATTCATTGTTCTTGCGCAAAGTATCAGTACGTTGGTATAGTGAATTGATTAAGTCTATCGAAATTGCCCATAAGAAAATAGATGATTTTCCAGATGTTCCGCTCTTGCTAATGCAAGCATGTGAGGATAAACTTGTAGATAAAACACGTGTCCGCACTTGGTTTGATAATGTTAAAATAAGTGATAAGGCTTTTAAAGAATGGCCGAATTGTTATCATGAGTTATTAAATGAGTATGAGCGTGATGAAATTTTGAATTATATTCAGGCATTTACTGAAATACGCATCAATAACATAATAGAAACAAATAAGTAAATTATTTGTACATTGAATAGAGGAGATGAAGGAAGAAGTGAACGTACCGAGTAATCCCATAACGCTCATGGCGAAAGTATACCGTGATGTGTTTCCGGTTGTACACCATGAGCTAGCGATGTGGAAAGAGCGTGCCTACCATATTCCGAATGATGAGCTTCATAGTCAGGCAATCGCAAGTATTGAGCATAAAACGTTTCATTGCGAAGGCGGTGGTATTTTAGCGCTATTAGCAAATGAACACCGAGAGGAATGTATTCGTTTTATCGTAGCGTATCAAACGATCAGCGACTATTTAGATAATTTATGTGATCGCAGTACATCACTTGATCCAAATGATTTTGCCGCGTTGCATGAATCTATGTTAATGGCATTATCACCTGAAGTAGAAGGTGGCGGTAATTATTATCGCTATCGTGATGATCAAGATGATGGTGGTTATTTAGACGAACTTGTTGAAACATGCCAAGATGTTTTAAAGAAAACGAAGCACTATGACAAAATTGCTCCTATTCTTCATGAACTTGCTTGTTATTATTGTGATTTGCAAATTCATAAACATGTAAAATTAGAAGAAAGAGAACCACGATTACAAACGTGGTTTGAAGCGCATAAAGAAAACTTACCGGAGATGAGTTGGTTTGAATTTTCAGCATGTGCCGGTTCTACACTTGGAATCTTCTGTCTTGTCGCATATGCTTTTCATGATGAATTACATGATGAAGATATTGCGAAAATTAGACAAGGATATTTCCCTTACGTACAAGGACTTCATATTTTACTTGATTATTTCATTGATCAGGAAGAAGACCGTATAGGTGGAGATTTAAATTTCTGTAGTTATTACGAAAACGAGCAAGCTATATTAGATCGTATGAAACATTTTGTAGAAGAAGCAGAGAAAAGCATTGGTGATTTGCCTCATGCGAAGTTTCATCGCCTTATAAGCCGAGGATTACTTGGTATTTATTTATCAGATCAAAAAGTATCAGCACAAAAGAATATGCACAAAATGGCACGGCGCATTGTAAAATACGGGGGCCTCACTTCAAGATTCTTCTATTGGAACGGGAAGATGTACCGAAAGAAAACAGCGCAGTGATGAAGAAAACCACTCATGTAGAGTGGTTTTTTGTTATAATATGGTAAAGGTGGTGGCGAAATGAAGCAATTGTTTCAAAAGCTATATGACCATATTGAAATAACATTACTCGTGCTACTTTCCGTTTCATTTGTAACTGGAATGTATATGATGATGAATAGGCCAAGTGGTCCTACTATGATGGATTATGTAGCCCAAGTTATTATTGCATTGATTATTATAGTAGATATTGTC
This sequence comes from Bacillus sp. FSL R9-9834, assembly GCF_038006905.1. Classification (NCBI taxonomy): domain Bacteria; kingdom Bacillati; phylum Bacillota; class Bacilli; order Caryophanales; family Bacillaceae; genus Bacillus; species Bacillus sp. FSL R9-9834. Next base: position 4,572,934 of record NZ_JBBOWD010000001.1, on the reverse strand, counting down.
TTTTTAATAAGTGGTAGAAAAAAAGAAAATAGTAAATAAAAAGCATTTGTACACGGTAGTACAAATGCTTTTTCATTATGAGCGTATTTTTGAAAATACATATATAAGAAGTTCAATCGTAAAAATAACTAACACAGATAGTCCAAATAAAGGCATGACAGCGCCTAGTATAACCATTATGATAAAGAAAACGATTATGCTTTTCTTATCTCTTTGCTTTGGCGGTGCTGCTAATTTTCCTTTCGGTTTTCTTGCTAACCACATTTTTACTCCGTAATAAATGAGAAGTAATAAAGATAATGTCGTTAGTAAGCATAATATTTTATTGGGCCATCCGAATAAATGACCTTCGTGAAGCGGGATACCGTAAGTGAACCATTGTGCAAATAAGCCATAATCACGATAGTCCGTTTTGGAAATAAGTTCTCCGCTATATTGATCAAAGTAAGCTGTTATTTCTTCATTTGGTGCCACATCCATGCCCGTAATACCAGAACCGCTTGATTTCGAAACGGTGAATACACCTTTCGGATCAGTTGGTAGTGAAATAACGTATGGCTTCTTTATTTCAATTCCTTTTTGTAATGTATCAACTGAAATTGCTTTTGGCTCATTCGAATTCGATTCAGGGGGAGCTTCTTTTCTAGTTGCCCACGGCAATTCTTTTACCTTTGATTCAGGCGGTGCCATATACAACTTTGGATATCCAATCGATTCATTCGACGATGCAATTTTATAAATTTGGTTACCCATAAATCCTGACCATGGCAATCCAGATGCAACTAACAAAACGAGAGGAATTGTAAATATAATACCGATAATAGAATGACGTCGTTTTGCTTTTTCTCGCTTATTGGATGCCGGTGTGTTTTTGAATTGGCGTATACTCATATAGAGCCCAGTAGCAATTAAGAAGATTGTCCAACATGCCGCAAGTTCTACAGTATAGTTGACAACAGTGCCACCAACTAAAAGAGAACTATGTAATTCTCGCATGACATTGGCAAACGTTTCACTTGCGTTTTGATCTCCGACAATTTGATTATTACTATCTAAATACACATACTTTTGTTGTCCAGTATACTCATTTGCAATCGTAAGTCTCGTATTGTAATCCCCATTAAACTCACTAATTTTCGCCACACTATAATGTGGATATTTTTTCTCTGTTAAGGAAATAGAATCAGCCATCGAAATAGATTCTGTTTGAGCACTCTTCCCAAAATATAAATCTTTATAGATGAAATCCTCAACCTCTTCCCGAAATAAATACCCAATTCCGCTCAGTGACAACGTAATAAGAAGCGGTGTAATAAAAAGCCCAGCATAAAAATGCCAACGCCAAAAAATGTAATGAAGCGAACGATTTACTTTCATACTTTCAGTTCCCCTAACCTTCCCTATATGAATAACTACTTATTTAATATAGCGAGATTAAGTGTGATTACTTTGAAAGAATTGTGAAGAAAGTTAAAAGTTTTTAAGGATTTTTATTGGCGAGACATACAATGTTCTATGCAAAGTGTAGTTGAATGAATTAGCTCTTCATCTCCTTTTTGTAGCCTGATTTGAAGCGCTTTTTGAAAATAAGTAAGCGCGGTGTGGAAGTCACCCTCATCTAATTTGCTTTTTCCATAATGTTGGTAGAAGAAGTCTTTATAAGTAGGAACGTTCGGCAACATATGTTGAAGCTCGGTAAAAAGTGTATTTGCCGTATGGAAATTTTGTTCCCAATGATATGTATGTGCGAGACGAAGTTTGTTAATAAAAATCCCTTGGATGTTGTCTGTTTGTGTGTAATATTCAATGGCCTCCTGTAAGTAATACTTACTGTCAGAAAGGTTGCCAACGATTCGTTCATAAACACCGATTAATCCGCAGTTTTTTCCGTATAACGATTCTTTATGTAAATGTTCTTTCAAAAATACAATCCCTTGCTTCATTTCAGCAAGGGATATAGGTTTTTCTCTAAGGTTTTCGTCAAATGTGTATCCCATTTCAAAAGGTATATTCACTGGGGCCTCCTTATATTTCCTACATACATCCTAACAACCGCTTTCGCAAGACATTGAGAAGAATCAACAAAATCCTCACTCGCCACCACATTCAAATCGGTACATGCGATAATTGCCGTATCAACTACCTCTCTCAATTGTAAAACGAGCGCATTCCACAATTCGCGAGCTTCTTCAACCTCTCCAGATTTAATATAAGTAATGATTTGATTAATCATTTCCTGCCATGTTTCATGATGAATGTACTCTATATCACGTTTTGTAATCCTATCTTGGTAAATCCCAGCTTGAACAGTTGCTTCCGTTGCAAGAAGAGCGACTCTTTTTACGTTTTTAGGAATTGCTTGTAACGTTTCATCGACTATATTTAAAATCGGGATAGAAAGAGATTGCTGTAATTCTTCAAAATAAAGATGCGCTGTATTACACGGCATAGCGATAAAGTCTACGCCAGTACTTTCAAGTTTTTGTGCGCCTTTAATAATCGCTTTTTTCATCGCTTCGTGATCAATAGGGCGATCCATATAAAACGGTGTTGGGCACGAGTAAATCATCATATGAGGAAAGTCCATATCATGCTTTGCTCCGTATATTGTTTGGCACTTTGCTACAACTGTATCGACGAATGGCCCAGTTGATTTTGGTCCCATTCCTGCTAGTATTCCGATCATTGTTTTGTCTCCTTTAATATGTAATTAAAAACGTTTTTTGCGAACGATAAACAGAAATAAGGTAAATAATAAAAATGAATATACGATAGCCCAAGCTGTGAGCCATAGCGTGTGAGTCAGTATATTATATTTGTATTGTCCAAGCATGAGAAAGCTTTCGACAGGTGGTAAAAACCATAGTAACTCTTTTTTAAACCGGATAGATGCAATCGTTATAAGCAATATAAATGTAAGGCTAAGCCAAGCAGTGCCTGCTTTTTGAATCGTATTTCTAGTAAATAATGTTGCGATTGAAATTCCTAGTATAGAGAAAGACATATGAGCGAGAAATCCGACTAAAAATAAAGAAACTGTCATTTTTTCATTAAACATTTGCAAAATAATGGGATAGATTACGGATATAAAAGATAATACAGTACAAATGAGAAGAGCCGTAATATATTTCCCAACGTATAATGCGGAAATGTTATTTGTATGTGAAATAGTGATTTGCTCTTGTACAGGATCTTCGGTATGAAAAATCGTGACCGTAATCCAGGCAGATAATAAATAAAGCGCGAGAGCTGTTTCTAAGTATGTCGGTACAATAGGAGTCGGTTTATATGCATATACAAAAAGTAAGCTCATGAAGTACATCGCAATAGGAGGGACGTACTTATACGATTTTGTATAGTCGAGAAAGTGATAACGAATAAGAGCAAACATAATAAACCTTCTTTCGATTTAAAAGTTAGGTTGTAGCAGTGTGATAGATGCTTTTTTATGTAATAAAAACTGAAGTATGTCATTTGTATATTCTTTTTCGATGTGCAATTGAATAAGGTTTTGATTTGAATTGTGTGCAACGTGTATAAAACCGGATTGTTTTTGTAGTTCTATCGCTGAAAATGTTTCGTGAACAATTGCTTCAATATAGACTTGTTCTGCTCCTTTTTGTGCAGAGATATTTTCTGTGATTGTATGATTTGCTAACGTCACAATTCTATCAGCGAAGTTTTCTAATAGTTGTTTTTCGTGACATGTAAATAGCACGGATATACCTTGTTGTTTTAATGAGAGTAAAATATGTTCTAATTCTTGCTGAGAGTTAGGATCGAGCCCAGAAAGCGGTTCGTCTAAAATTAATAAATGTACGTCCGTAAGTAACGCTTGCATAATGCCTGTTTTTTGTTTCATACCTTTTGAAAAGTTTCGTACAACGGAATGCCTTGCATGAAGTAAATGAAACCTTTCAAGAAGCAGCGGGATTTTATCTTTTACATATTTTGTTGATAAACCGTGAATGTGACCGAGATGATATAGATAATCTTCTAATGTAAAACGAATCCCTTCAGGAAAATGTTCAGGTACATAACCGATTTGTATATGTTCTTTCCTTTGAATTGTCCCTGCCGTATGTGAAATAAAGCCTGCAATTATTTTGAGTAGAGTACTTTTTCCAGTCCCGTTCCCGCCAACAATGGCGAGTGCTTCTCCTTCTGGAATGGATAAATCAATGTTGTCTAGTATAAGTGATTTGCCGTACTTCTTTTGAATTCCCCTTAGTTCTACTAGCAAAGTTCTATCCTCCTATACAGTGTATATATCCATTATATAGGAGAATAACAAAAAGACGTGCAATAAGTGCACGTCTTTTTTTGTTATGTTTTGTCGATAAGTCGATGTAGTGTGTCGAATCGTCGATATATTTAGCGCTTCTCAATCGCCACAATAAATGGCGGGTTATTTTGTTGGTTAATGAAGCCGTAGCGCAGTACGTGTGCTTGTTTTTGGTCTAATTCTTCGGCAAATTTGAGAACAGCGTCGCGTTCTACTTGTCCTTCTGGATGTCCGTGGTAAATAACAAGGACGATGATTCCTTCAGGGGCCATTACTTCTAGTAATTGTCCGATCGCTGAAATTGTTGAGTTCGGTTTTGTAACGATATGCTTGTCTCCGCCTGGAAGATAACCTAAGTTGAAAATTGCGCCTGTTACTTTTCCTTTTGCATCTTCTGGTAATACGGATAGAAGTGTATCGTGACTATCGTGAACTAAAACAGTGCGTTCGAAAAGTTCTTTTTCTTTTAGACGAGTCGTCGAGCTTTCAATTGCTTCTTTTTGAATATCAAATCCAAATACTTTTCCGTTATCGCCAACGATTTCAGCTAGGAAGCAAGTGTCATGACCGTTTCCTAAAGTTGCATCTACAGCGTAATCGCCTTCTTTTACTGCCGTTTGCAAGAGAGTGCGAGCAAACGGTAATACACGTTCTAATTTCATTTTTGTTTCTCCTCATTTGCATATTTTCCTTGCCAGCTTCCGCGGCGTACAAATTCTGCATCGATGGAATTTAATACTTCCCATTTATTTAAGCTCCACATTGGACCAATCATTAAATCAGGTGGACCGTCACCTGTGATGCGGTGCACAATTACGTCCTCTGGAATTATTTCAAGTTGGTCAACAACGAGACTTACGTAATCCTCAAGAGAAAGGAATTCTAGTTGTCCTTTTTCATATTGCTTCACCATTGGCGTTCCTTTTAATAAGTGAAGTAAGTGGATTTTAATTCCTTGTACATCAAGCTTCGCTACTTCACGAGCTGTTTCCATCATCATGTCGTAATCTTCAAGAGGAAGACCGTTAATAATATGAGAACAAACTCGAATGCCGTGCTTACGTAATTTATTTACGCCTTCCACATAAGACGGATAATCGTGAGCACGATTAATAAGATTTGCAGTACGTTCATGAACAGTTTGTAATCCGAGTTCAACCCAAAGATATGTGCGTTTATTTAAGTCCGCTAAATATTCAACGACATCGTCTGGTAAACAATCTGGACGAGTTGCGATAGAAAGACCGACAACGTCTTTTTCAGCTAGAAGCGGTTCGAATTTTTCTTTTAATACTTCAAGTGGTGCATGTGTATTTGTGTAAGCCTGAAAATAAGCGATACATTTTCCATCTTTCCACTTTGAGCGCATTTTTTCTTTCATTTCATGATATTGCGTTATAACATCATCGCGGCGATCGCCAGCGAAGTCACCAGATCCAGCAGCACTGCAAAATGTACAACCGCCATAAGCAACTGTACCGTCACGGTTCGGACAATCGAAGCCAGCATCTAATGAAACTTTAAAGATTTTTTCACCAAATTCATTTCGTAAATGGTAATTCCACGTATGATAACGTTTATTGTCGTTTGTATATGGAAAAGGGTTTTGAACCTTCATTACTTTCCCTCCTAAGCCGAGTCAAAATGAAACAAAATCCATTATAACATACTCATAAGGTTCATATGGAAGGGACACACTAAAGGGGAATTGAAGCAAGGAGGGACAATTATGGCAGAGCGTCAATCACTTGAATCGTATATTACACAAGCGGAACAAGCTGTGGAATATGCGAAAGAACAACTAAATCTTGGTATGAGACAAGAGCATTATAATACGATGGAGTATTCAGATGCGCAGTTACAATTAGAACAAGCATATAACGATTTACAAACGATGCAACAACATGCGAATGATGAGCAACGTGAGCAATTAAATAGAGCACGTATGGCAATTCGCCAATTGCAACATCAAATGATTATTACACCGCACTAATAAGGAGTGAATGTAATGGCGAAACGTTCAGATCAAAATAATCCAGAACAAAAAACGCAAAATGGACATAACGCTGAGTTTTCAAATGAACTTGATCCGATTGTGCAAGTGAAGCAGCGTAATAGTAAAAAAGGACAACCTCAAAAATCGAAACAATCAGAGTAAACCAGGTCGCAATATGACCTGGTTTTATTTTTGCTATATGACAATAATGTAAGATTTTTGTAAGGTTTGTCGATAGTTGTAAGACTACATTTCCAGTAGAGTAGGGGAGGATTAAATTTTGGACAAGGAGTTGCTTTATGGGGAACAATATGACAAACAAACGAATTGATGAGTTAGATTACATTCGTGGCTTCGCATTACTGGGGATTATTTTAGTAAATATTCTTGCACTACTTAACATTAAAATCCCGGATCCTAATACAGTAGATGCGAGTTATCAAAGATTTCTATACTTATTTGTAGAAGGGCGTTTCTTCTCAATCTTCTCATTCTTATTTGGAGTGGGATTCTATATCTTTATCTCTAGAGCAATTGCAAAGGGGAAAAATGGATATGTTTTATTTTTCCGCCGTTTAGTTGCACTATTTATTTTCGGTTTGATTCATCAAATGTTTCAGCCTGGAGAAGCACTAGCGTTATACGCAATTTGCGGGTTAATCGTTTTACCGTTTTATAAGGCGAAAAAACAAGTGAACTTAGTCATTGGTCTTATTTTGACAATAGCTTTTAGTGTAATGGGAGTTAAAGAATTATTACCACTTGGCTTAATTTTATTAGGGCTTGCTGCAGGACAATATCGTGTATTTGAAAATCTTACGCAGAACATAAAGAAAGTCGCTATTTTTACAGGTATTATGTTTGTTTTAAGCGTAATAGCTGTATGGTATCAATATGGGCACGTTCCTGCTGAACCATTTATAAATGGGATAATGGAAACTGAAGACGGAACAATGGATGCTGCAAGCCAATTTTTAAAAATTGGTATTACAGTTGGACCAATTATTTCAGCTTTCTATGTTGGAGCATTAATTTTACTACTTCAATTAAAACCAGTTCAAACATTGTTAGCGCCACTGAAATATTATGGTCGTATGGCTTTAACGAATTATATTGGACAAACTGCAATGATTTTAATCGCAGGAAGTGTATTTAACTTTGCAGGTAACTTAACGTACATGCAGACGTTATATGTATGTATCGCAATTTATGCAATTCAAATTGTGTGTAGTGTGATTTGGATGAAAATCTTTAAAATGGGTCCATTAGAATGGATTTGGCGTGTTATTACGTATTGGACGGTAACACCTTTAAAGAAATAAAGTGGGATAAAGAGAGAAGTGGGCTGTTCCTTTTGTGGAGCAGCTTATTTTTATTGTCAGCTTTTGTCGATAAGTCGATATATTTTGAAAATCGCCGATAAAAGTAGGAGAATCGTCGATATATTTGAAAAATCGCCGATATAATTTCATTTATCGATTCAATATGTCACTAGTATTAATAGCCAAGCTTACAAGTACACCTTTGTTATATTACAAAAGTGTAAGGTAATTGTAATGTTAACAAATAGCAGTTCATCTCCAAAAGGCGCAAAATAGGTAATGGAAAAACAAGCGTAGGAGGATATATATGACGAAACCAGTTGTAGACGTGAAAAACGTTCAAAAAGTGTACGGTAAAAAAGGTGAGAATCAATCACATGCATTAAAAGGTGTATCATTCTCAATTCAAGAGGGTGAGTTTGTTGGGATTATGGGACCATCTGGTTCTGGTAAAACGACATTATTAAATGTAATTTCAACGCTAGATAAAGCAACGGGCGGCGTTGTTGAAATTGCAGGAACGGATATTACACAAATGAAGCAAGGTGAGCTTTCAGATTTCCGTTCACAAAAATTAGGATTCATCTTCCAAGACTTTAACTTATTAGAGAACTTATCTATTTACGAAAACATTGCACTTCCACTTTCTCTTCAAGGTGTCTCGTCGCGAAATATTGGGCCAAAAGTAGAAAAGGTAGCAGATATGTTAGGCATTTCAGCAATTCTTCAAAAGTATCCATCTGAAGTATCTGGTGGACAGAAACAACGTTCAGCAGCGGCGCGTGCATTAGTGCATGAACCTGCAATTATTTTAGGGGACGAGCCAACAGGAGCGCTTGATTCTAAAAATGCAACGAGTTTACTTGATGCGATGACAAACTTAAATAAAGATCAAGGTGTATCCATTATGATGGTTACACATGATCCGTACAGTGCAAGTTACTGTCAGCGTATTTTATTCATTCAAGATGGTGAGCTATATAAAGAAATTCACCGCGGTGGTACACGTGAAGAATTTTATAAAGAGATTTTAGATGTGCTTGCAGACTTAGGCACACAAAAAGCGTAAGAAAGGAGGCTCCAGTATGTTATTTAAACTTTCCATGTCAGGACTGAAAAGTAAGCTGAAAGATTACATCGTCTTACTTGTCGGCCTTGTCATGTCGATTTCAATTTTTTATATGTTTCAAACGTTAGCTCTAAATAAAGCGTTTATTGAATCTAACTCAGTTATTCAATCAATTGGATTTGTATTCCAGGCAGGTTCATTTTTACTTGCTATTATAACGTTCTTCTATATTTTATATGCGAACTCTTTCTTATTATCTCTTCGTCAAAAAGAGTTTGGTATGTATATGATGTTAGGAGCAAAAAAGCATAAAGTTACATTACTTATGTTTATCGAAACAATCGTATTAGGCGCTGCGTCTCTTGCGATCGGTATTACAGTTGGTGTAGGACTTGCAGAAGGTATCGGTCAGTTATTAATGAAACAATTAGAATTTGCTGGTGAAGGCTATAAAGCATTTTACCTTCCATCAATGACTGTTACTTGTATCTTCTTCTTCGCACTATTTGTATTATCAGCAATTATGAATAGTATTAAGTTATCACGTATTTCTGTATTGCAACTTGTACATGCAGATGCACAAACAGAACGTGTTGCGGTAAAAGGAAAAATGACAGGTGTAGTTGCATTCCTTGCGGTTATTTTATTAGGTATTGGATATGCATCGATGATAAATATGGAAACGTTAAGAGAAATGGGAATCCTTATTGCATTAATTACAACAACAGCTGGTACTTACATGCTATTTGGCTCACTTCTTCCAGTCATTATTAAAAAGTTAAAAAGTAATAAAAAGCGTAGTGAAAAGGGACTTAACGCTTTTACATTTGCACAATTAAACTTCCGTATTAATAGTTTAACAAAGGTACTTGCAACAGTAGCAATGTTAGTTGCTCTTGGAGCCGGTGCAATTTCAGGTGGTATGGCATTTAAAAATAACGTTATAAAAACGGTTGATGGATTTGAAATTTATGATTCGATTATTCATAATCCTACAGCTGAAGAGAAGAAAATTTTAGATGGTATATCATTTAAAAATAAAACTGAGTATCGTTATAAAGTAGACGACAAATATATTTATTATGTAAAAGAAGATTTAGAGAAACATAAACCATTCATTCGAGATGGTGTAGGGAAGGAAAGTTTCGGTAAATATAAAGAAGTTTCAGGAGAAGCTCCAGTAGGTACAGTAGCAGGAGCAGTGCAAGATCAAAATGAAAAAGCAATGCCTGAAGAATGGGAAGAGGTATTTAGAACAATTCAACCATACTATATATACAAAGATCATGCCGTTAAAATTGTAGATCAAAAAATGTACGATACTGTAAACGGTAAAGAAGGAATTGTATTTACTGGAAAAACAGATGATTTCGTAGCATACACAAAAGAATGGAAAAAACTTGACGAGTTGCAGCTAGATAAATATAAAAATGTAAAAGCTGAACAAATGAATAGTAAATATCAAATGTATGACATGTTCTATGGTCTTGCGAGCGGGACAGTATTTATGGGATTCTTCCTTGGAATTGCGTTCTTAGCAATGATGGCAAGCTGCCTAATGTTTAAAATTCTTTCTGGTGCATCAAAAGATATTACACGTTATCAAATGCTTCGTAAAATCGGTGTGCGCCGTGAATTATTAACAAAATCCATTTATAAAGAGTTATTCTTAGTCTTCCTATTCCCAGCGATTGTAGGTATCGCTCACGTATTAGTTGGTATGAATATTTTCGGATTTATTTTAGTTGATCCGTACTTCCGTATTTGGGTACCAATCGTAATTTTCGTAGTTATTTATGCGATTTATTACTTCATTACAGTTCAATTGTATAAAGGAATTGTTCTTCCGAAAGAAGATTAATAATAAAAACCGAGCAAAAACGCTCGGTTTTTATTATTTTCAGAAAAAACACTTCAATGTTACTGAAATATATAATATAATGTAAGTAAGTAACATAATATAAAAGTAGAAGCAGCTGGAAAATGAAAGGAGGAATCCGATCTGTAGAAAGAGGCTGAACTTTTATCCCCCCTATTATTCCTACCCCTACTGTATTTGCACAATTATAAATTTCCAAACCTAAAAGTATATTGTAAAAATAATGGATAATACATGGAAATCTCATAGCGTGATAAGGTAAAATGGACAACATGATGAGAAAATTACCGTTCATAAGATGAGGAGAATACATGTATGGAAGTTGTAGAGGCATTAAAAGATATAAGCCAAATTGAGGCTATGAAAAAGTATTTAAAAGAGCACTCTCAGCGAGATTATCTTTTATTTGTTATTGGAATTAACACTGGATTAAAGATTACTGAGCTACTTAGTATGAAATTTGAAGAGATATTAAATGAAGATGGAACTGTTAAAGAGTTTTATTCTCTTCCTGTGAAAGATGAAAAGTTTAAACAAGATATTTATTTAAATACAAAAGTAAAAGAAGCACTTTTAGAGTACGTACAATCTATTGATGTGAAAAGAGAAAACTACGTATTTCAATCTAATAAAACGAAAAATTCAATTACGCGTCAACAAGCGTATCGTGTAATTCATAATGCTGCTGAAGCGGTTGGGATTGTTGGAAAAATTGGAACGAACTCAATGAGAAAAACATTTGGATTTCACGCGTACAAAAGGGGAATAGCAATTGCGCTATTGCAAAAGCATTTCCATCACGCGACACCTTCAGAGACATTAAAGTATTTGGGAATCTCAAAAGATGAAGAATTTAAAACAGAGATTGATGTAGATTTGTAAAAGCCGTAACTAAAAACTTTAGGAGGCGGAAATTATGAATATTAGAGAGAGTGAATTACCGGGCATTGGCTGTAAATTTGAAGTTATAACAAAAGGTAATGAAAAAATGGTTATCGTTATTCATGATGATGGCCGAAGAGAAATGTATCATTTTGATGCGGATCATGATGAGAGTATTTCAAGCATTTCTCTTCGTGATTCTGAAGCGAGACAAATTGCAGCTATATTAGGCGGAATGGTATATAGACCGCAAGCGTTAGACACAATTGAGATGGCTTTTGAAGGATTATCAATTGAATGGTTTAAGGTGGAGAATCATGCACCAGTCGTACAAAAAACAATTGGTAGCTTACATGTCAGAAAAAAATATAACGTAACGATTATTGCTATTTTAAAAAAGAATATGAAGAAATTCTTTAATCCAGGTCCAGACTCTATTATTGAAGCTGGCGATATGCTCGTGTTATCGGGTGAAAGACATGAAGTGAAAAGAATTATTAATGAATTGCTTTCATCAGGAGGTGATTCATAATCGATGGATACTTTAATCTTTGAAGTTGGAACTGCGTTAGTATTAGTAGCTTTTGCAGCTATCCTCGCTGCGAAGTTAAAGTTCTCGATTATTCCGTTTCTCATTATACTCGGTATGTTAGTGGGGCCTCATGCCCCCGATTTAGGACTTATCGATTTAAGGTTTATTGAAAGCGGAGAAGTTATTTCCTTCCTCGGCCGTGTTGGCGTCATATTCCTCCTATTCTATTTAGGCTTAGAATTCTCAATAAAAAAATTAATTAAATCAGGAAAATCAATTGCTTTTGGGGGGACTGTCCACATATCACTTAATTTCATATTAGGTTTGCTTTATGGATATGTTATGGGCTTCCCCTTATTAGAGACGTTAATTATTGCTGGAATCATTACAATTTCATCGAGTGCAATTGTTGCAAAAGTAATTGTTGATTTAAGAAGATCTGGTAATAAAGAGACTGAATTAATATTAGGAATCATCATGTTTGATGATATTTTTTTAGCTGTATATTTATCGGTCGTTTCAGGGTTAGTACTCGGTGGTGCCACATCATTTGTAGGTGCTCTTACATCGGTGTTAATCGCAGTAGGGTATATGCTACTATTCTTTGTAATCGCTAGAAAAGCTACGCCGTTTTTAAATAAAATATTAGATATTTCCTCAAATGAAATTTTTATTATCGTAATATTCGCTATTTTATTCTTCGTAGCAGGATTTTCAGAAACGATTCATGTCGCTGAGGCAATTGGAGCGTTATTGTTAGGACTCGTCTTTTCTGAAACAGAGCATAGCGATCGAATTGAGAAGCTTGTCGTCCCATTCCGTGATTTCTTTGGAGCCATATTCTTTTTCAGCTTCGGTTTAAGCATAGATCCTTTTTCGCTTGGAGGAGCAGTCTGGTTGGCATTAGGAGCAGTTTTCATTACTCTAATCGGCAATTTTACTGCTGGAATGATTGCAGGACGTAAAGCCGGGTTATCCCATAAGGCTTCTACGAATATAGGTTTAACACTCGTGTCACGCGGGGAATTTTCTATTATTGTAGCGAATATCGGCATTGCCGGTGGCTTAATGGCAGCGATTAAACCGTTCTCTGCTTTATATGTTTTAATATTGGCATCGTTAGGACCGTTAGTAACGAAAGAGTCTGGGAGAATATACTCGCTACTAGATAAGGTGTTTAAATGGAGTGCGAAAGAACGTGCAAAGCGAGAAAAGGAAGTTGGATAGTATAAAGAGGCTGCATGAACTTCATGCAGCCTCTTTATATAGTGTTGCTGTTGTCGTTTTTTGTCGGTAAGTCGATATATTTTAATAATCGCTGATATATTTCGAGAATCGTCGATATATCTTAATAATCGCTGATATATTTCCAAAATCGCCGATATATTTTCAAACAGCAATCAATATAATTTCATTTACCGACAAACCATTATCTGAATTTCATCAACTATTAATCAGTTGCCTTCCTATTTAAAAACGACTACAATTTTACTGTTATAGATGAACGAAAAAATAGAATAGGAGGGGAGACTATGCCAAGGAAAGTATGGCTATTAGTAGCTGGGATGATTATTAATGTCACGGGTGCTTCTTTTTTATGGCCTTTTAATACAATTTATTTGCATGATCACCTAGGAAAATCTTTATCTGTGGCCGGAATGGTACTAATGATCAACTCGCTTACTGGTGTAATCGGAAACTTGCTCGGCGGTGTTTTATTTGATAAATGGGGCGGTTATAAATCAACTTTAGTAGGGATTGTCATTACACTCGTATCGATTTTAGGTCTTGTGTTCTTCCACGGTTGGCCTTTATACGTTGTGTGGCTAGCGTTAATCGGTTTTGGTTCTGGAATGGTCTTCCCATCGATGTATGCGATGGTTGGTACGGTTTGGCCAGAGGGCGGAAGACGAGCATTTAATGCGATGTATGTTGGACAAAACGTTGGTATTGCGATTGGAACAGCGTGTGGTGGATTAGTTGCATCGTATCGTTTTGATTATATTTTCTTAGCGAACTTTATTTTATACTTTGTTTTCTTCTTAATTGCTTTTATTGGATTCCGTGGTATGGAAGACAAGAAAGAGCCAGGAGTACAAAAAGAAGTGGAAACGAAAAAAGGTTGGTCGCTTACACCTGGATTCAAAGCACTTCTTATCGTATGTGTAGCATATGCTTTATGCTGGGTTACATACGTACAGTGGCAAGGAGCGATTGCAACACATATGCAAGAATTAAACATTAGCCTTCGTCACTATAGTTTATTATGGACGATAAACGGAGCGATGATCGTTTGTGCGCAGCCGCTAGTTAGTATGCTAATTCGCTGGATGAAGCGTTCTTTAAAACAACAAATTATGATCGGAATCATCATTTTTGCGGCTTCATTCATTATTTTAAGTCAAGCGCAGCAATTTACGATGTTCCTCGTTGCGATGGTAACATTAACAATAGGTGAGTTATTCGTATGGCCAGCAGTTCCAACGATTGCAAATATACTTGCGCCAAAAGATAAGTTAGGATTTTATCAAGGTGTTGTAAATAGTGCGGCGACTGTAGGGAAAATGTTCGGGCCGGTCGTTGGCGGAGCAATTGTGGATTTATACAATATGGAAGTATTGTTTATAGCAATCATGGTAATGCTTGTAGTAGCGCTTATCGCAACGAGTATTTATGATAAACGAGTAAAAGTAGAAGAAACAGTTGAAGAAAAAATTGCAGTTTAGTTTGACGGAACATGTTCACATGTTTTAGAATATATTTAAATAAAACAACCTTTAGAACAAGGGAGATAGCTCGGCTGTCTTAAGACGAATTCGTTAGTTATTAAAAGTAACGATTAACCGAGAAGCCCCGCTTTAAGTAAGCTCTTTAGAGATACTGAGTGGAGGGTAGTTCAAATTAACTCATATGTGTAATAACAGTGAGAAGGAGTAGTAGTAATAGAAGCTGGTTTAGAGAGTTGACGGTCGGTGCAAGTCAATCCACGTTTCGTTATGAACTCGCCTTTGAGTTGCAGTTGTGAAACTAATAGTAGCAATTGCCGTTAATCCACGTTACGGATCTAAGCGAATGTATATTTGTACATTAATTTAGGGTGGTACCGCGGGAATCTATAACCTCTCGTCCCTTTCTAGGGATGAGAGGTTTTTTGTATTTTGGGCGGTGAAAATAAATAGAATTTCAAGGAGGGTATCTCATGAGCTTTAATCATCAAGAAATTGAGAAGAAGTGGCAAGGGTACTGGGAAGAGAATAAAACATTCCGTACGCCAGATGAGACAGAAAAACCAAAATTTTATGCACTAGATATGTTCCCATATCCATCAGGTGCAGGCTTACACGTAGGACATCCAGAAGGTTATACAGCAACAGATATTTTATCTCGTATGAAGCGTATGCAAGGATATAACGTTCTTCATCCAATGGGATGGGATGCATTCGGTCTTCCAGCAGAGCAATATGCACTTGATACTGGAAACAGCCCAGCTGAATTTACAGAGCATAATATTAATACATTCCGTAACCAAATTAAATCATTAGGTTTCTCTTACGATTGGGACCGTGAAGTAAATACAACAGATCCAAACTACTACAAGTGGACACAATGGATCTTCCTAAAACTATTTGAAAAAGGCTTAGCTTACGTTGATGAAGTACCTGTAAACTGGTGCCCAGCACTTGGTACAGTACTTGCAAACGAAGAAATCATTGACGGTAAGAGTGAGCGCGGTGGACATCCAGTTGAGCGTCGTCCGATGAGACAGTGGATGTTAAAAATTACAGCTTACGGAGATCGTCTATTAGAAGATCTAGATGAGCTTGATTGGCCAGAAAGCTTAAAAGATATGCAACGTAACTGGATCGGTCGTTCTGAAGGTGCCGAAGTACACTTCAATATCGATGGTACAGACGAGAAGTTCACAGTTTTCACAACGCGTCCTGATACACTATTCGGTGCAAGCTACTGTGTACTTGCTCCGGAACATGCACTTGTTGCTGATATTACAACTGCTGAACAAAAAGAAGCTGTAGAAGCTTACATTAATTCAGTAAAAATGAAGAGTGATTTAGAGCGTACAGAACTTGCGAAAGAGAAAACTGGTGTATTCACTGGTGCTTACGCAGTTAACCCAGTAAATGGTGAGAAATTACCAATCTGGATCGCTGATTACGTTCTTGCAACTTACGGAACAGGTGCTGTAATGGCAGTTCCAGCTCATGATGAGCGTGACTATGAATTCGCATCAACGTTCAATCTTCCGATGAAGGAAGTTGTAAAAGGCGGAGACATTACGAAAGAAGCATACACAGGTGATGGTGAACACGTAAACTCAGCATTCCTTGATGGTTTAAATAAAGAAGAAGCAATCGCAAAAATGATTGAATGGCTTGAAGTAACGAGCGCAGGAAATCAAAAAGTAACATACCGTCTACGTGACTGGTTATTCAGCCGTCAACGTTACTGGGGTGAGCCAATTCCAGTTATTCACTGGGAAGATGGCACAATGACAGCTGTAAAAGAAGAAGAATTACCATTAGTTCTTCCGAAAACAGACAACATCCGTCCTTCAGGTACAGGTGAATCACCACTTGCTAACATTGACGAGTGGGTAAATGTTGTTGATCCTGAGACTGGTAAAAAAGGTCGTCGTGAAACGAACACAATGCCACAATGGGCTGGTAGCTGCTGGTACTACCTACGCTACATCGATCCAAACAATAGCGAAGCACTTGTAGATCCTGAAAAAGTAAAACAATGGCTTCCAGTTGATATTTATATCGGCGGAGCAGAGCACGCTGTACTTCACTTACTATATGCTCGTTTCTGGCATAAAGTATTATACGATATCGGTGTAGTTCCAACGAAAGAGCCGTTCCAACAATTATTCAACCAAGGTATGATTCTAGGTGAAAACAACGAGAAAATGAGTAAATCAAAAGGTAACGTTGTAAACCCTGATGATATCGTAGCAAGCCACGGTGCAGATACACTTCGTCTATACGAAATGTTCATGGGACCATTAGATGCTTCAATCGCTTGGTCTGAAAATGGTCTTGACGGAGCTCGTCGTTTCCTAGACCGCGTATGGCGTCTATTCGTTCAAGATAACGGTGAATTAAGTGAGAAAATTACTGATGCACCAAATAAAGAGCTTGAAAAAGCTTACCACCAAACAGTGAAGAAAGTAACAGAAGACTATGCAGAGCTTCGCTTCAACACAGCGATTTCTCAAATGATGGTATTCATCAACGATGCATACAAAGCTGAAACACTTCCGAAAGAATATGTAGAAGGTTTCGTAAAAATGATTGCACCAGTTGCACCTCACATCGGGGAAGAGCTATGGAGCAAACTTGGATACAATGAAACAATCACATATGCAAGCTGGCCAACATTTGATGAGTCTAAACTTGTAGAAGATGAAGTTGAAATCGTTGTTCAAGTTATGGGTAAAGTTCGCGCAAAACTAACAATGAGTAAAGACGCATCAAAAGAAGAAATGGAACAACTTGCACTTGAAGCAATTAAGGACCAAATTGAAGGGAAAACAGTTCGTAAAGTAATTGTAGTTCCTGGAAAACTTGTTAACGTTGTTGCAAACTAATGTATGAAAGAAAAGCTCAGAGCGCTTATGCTCTGAGCTTTTTTGTGTAGAAAATAATTTCAGGATCCCCTTCATCTAAGTTTTCAACTATTCCACTACGTATAAAACCGTTCGCATTAAAAACTTTTTGCATACTTTCATTTGATTCGTTCGTTGAAGAAAATATTTTTTGAGTAGGAGAATGACTTAGCATATATGAGAGTAACGAGCTTGCATAGCCTCGCCTTCTTTTTGTTGGCGAAACGATGATTAATGAGAGGAAAGTACAATCAAAGAAATTTGTATCGTATGTTAGAAAACCGGAAATAGAATTATCTTCTTTTACGATGACGCATCGTCCCTCATCAATAGAGTGCTTAATATAATTTCGTCTACTATCATTTCCGATTACATCAATATCTATATGTACGATTGAATCTAAATCATCGATAGAAGCTTTTGTTACGTTCTTCAATGGAAATACCCCCTAGAAAAAATATTCAGTTAATTAATTTTACCATGAATGAAGAAAAAGGAGCGGAATTCCCATACAGACAAACACCTATTTTTCTATAGGAAATATGATAAAAAAGGTAGGCTAAATTGAGTAGAAGAGGTGAAAGGAATGAAAGGGATGGACAATAATGCACCACATGGTTTTTTCGGAGGTGGTTCGGATAGTTATGAACAAATGATGTTAATGGGAGGAGCTGGCCAACAAGGATACGGTGGTATTCCGAGCTGGATGGGCGGAGGAGCAGGAGGTTTTCCGACATCGGTAGCTGGTATGCAAACTGGAATGCCTACATTAATGGGGGGCTTTTCGACATCAGGGGCTGGAATGCCTACAGTAACAGGAGGCTTTCCAACATCAGTAGCTGGCGTACAGACAGGAATTCCAGTAGGGGTACCAACTACATTCCCATCTTTCGTTGGAGGGGTACAAACAGGATTTCCGGTACCGGGAGTAGGTGTTGTGGCAGGCGGAGTAGGTGGTTATCCGCAAGCTGTTCATGGTCATCATGTACATCACCATCACCACGGTCATCATGGTCATCATCACCACCAAGGTCAGCACGGCCATCATGGTCATCACCATCACCAAGGTCAGCACGGTCATCATGGTCATCACCATCACCAAGGTCAGCACGGTCATCATGGTCATCACCAAGGCCAACACGGCCACCATGTACATCATCACCAACAACAAGTACATCACCACGGTCAACACCACATTCATCCGCAAGCTGTTCTTTATCAAACACATCAAGGCCACCAACACGGTCACCATGGTCATCACCAAGGCCAACACGGTCACCATGGTCATCATCACCACCAAGGCCAACACGGTCACCATGGCCAGCATCACCACCAAGGCCAACACGGTCACCATGGCCAGCATCACCATCAAGGTCAGCACGGTCATCATGGCCAACATGGTCATCAAGGTCAACAACACCAACAACATCAACAACATCAACAATATCAACAGTATCAACAGTATCAACAACAACAATCTTCTCCTTGGACAGGTGGAATTGGGGCAGGAGGAGCAGGGGCAGCGGCAGGAGCAGCTAGCATTGGTGGAGCAGCAGGGCATGCTGGACACGTGGGTCATTAATGAATTGCAGAAAAAAAGACATAATAAAAAACTGCTAGGAAATCCTAGCAGTTTTTTTCAGCTTCTTGGCGTTGACGTTCGATTTCAGCACGAAGTTGTGGCTCTGGTGCTTGCCAGCCTTCAGGTTTTAGAATTTTGCCGTCGCCTTCGCGGAATCTTGGTTTCCCATCAGGGAATAGTTTTGCCATGTTTGCATTATTTACAATTTCGAATCCTTTATCAGGACGTACGCCCATTTCGGCAAACGTGCCGAATGCAAAGTAAATAAGGTCAATCAGTGCATCGTATTGATCTTCAACAGTCGTTGCTTCTAGAAATTCTTCTAGCTCTTCTTGCATAAAACTCGCACGGATTTTTGCGCGTTCTTCTGTTAATTTTGTTGGAGTATTTGTCACAGGATGTCCGAATACTTCATGCATTTTCGCAACAAGTTCGTACCCTTTATCTAGACCTTTTTCGTTTGTCATGTTGTTTCATCCTTTCTCGCTTAGTGCCGAATCTCATTGTAACATAAGGTGATTATGAAATGAAAAGAACATCTTATAGAAAATAAGATGCTCGCCTGTTATTCTTCTTTCTTAATTAAAATGGATAAAATAAGATCGATGCCAAATATACCAACGAGTAACATTGGTATAACGACAAGTAAATAACGTGTGAAGGAAACATTTTTTAAATATGTATGAGCAAATAAAAAGACGCCGAGAAATAAAATACCATTTAAAATAGGCTTTACTAATTTTTTAGACATAAGCTCCCCCATAAATATCTTCTCTCTCTATCTAAAATAAAAACTCCTCTTTCCGTTGTATCATGCTGGAGAGAGGAGTTCAATCATTTCTCATTCAATTACACCAGAATTTGTAATATTTACGGTGTATTTTACAGTGACAGGGACATCTTTGTACAGCTGTCTCCATTTTTCTAATTTGAATGGGCGATAATGTTGCTTATATTTAGCTCCTAGCCCGAGAGGATCAACGCCTAAAGATTTAAACTGCTTAATTAATTTAGCAGCTTGTTTATCTAATTGTTTTTGGATGTTTTTTTCAATGTTTTTTGTGTTCTTGTTATTTTCTAAGTTAATTTGCTTCGATAGTTCTTGAATACGTGCATCAAGATGAACGTGAATGAAGAAAGAAGGCTTCCCGTTTTTAATTTTTATATCGTAAGTTGGAACAGAACGAATATTATTAATCATTACGTACGCGGAATCCGTTTTGAATTCATGTGAATCTAATTTATGTTTCTCTAATAGTCCTTTAAAGATGAACATATCTTTTTCTGCGATTTTCCCGATATATTTATCCTTTTTAAAAAGACCAATTCCGTTGATTTTTATTTTATCACCATGCTTCTTTAGAATGGGAATATAGTAGTCTTGCCCTTCTTGATAATAACGGAATGCTCCTACATGCAGATTATCTGTTGGTAAAGGACCGGTCTCCATATTATGTTCTAACAACTTTTTTATATAAATTGCAACGTTGTATGAAGTCGAATATTTGCCTTTTAAAAGTTCAGTACCATTCCCCTCTAATAAACCAACATATAAAGCGTTCCCTATGTTTACATCTCGAAGTAATGTATCGAATGAAGTAGACATTCCTGTTTTGGCAAGTTTTATCGTATATAGAGCGACACGCATTTGCCCACTAGCAAACGGTTGAGAAGACTCTAACGATGTGTCTGCTTTTACTTGTTTTCCCGCATTTGCGGTGCCTTCAAAAACTTGAACTTTATTTCCTTTTTTCTGAATGGGACAAACGAATGTCACTTTTACTTTTTTATCTTTTGCAACATCAAATACTGTTCCTTGAATAAGTTGTACATCATCGATAATATTTTTTTGTAAACACCCAGTTAGACTGAAGAGTGTTATACAAGAAATAAGTATTAATTTACTTGTGCTTTTGATTTTTTCCATTTTCTTTTCACCCACACAATAATAAATAGAATTGGGATGTATACATAAATGAGCCAAAAACTAACCTTCGATGCATTACTAATAAAGTTATTAATATCGTGTCTGTTTGTTAAAAGTTGCGAAACAATGAGCGTGATAAAGATAAAAGCGATTAAAACACCTCTTTGCTTTACGCGGAATATTTCGTGAGTTGCTCTCATTGACGCCCATAAGGGGAGGATAAAACTTGAAATAATAACGAGTGCATAGCCTGAAATTGCAATATATTCGAGTCTTTCTATAAACGGTAATTGAATGACTTGAGTCATAGAAAGTTGCGGCCATATCGTTTTTAACAATTGTTTTTCACTAAAAAATGCAAAGGCTAAAAGGGTGCTAAATACATATAGAAGATTTGAAAATAGTGCTCCGAGCTGAGCGTATTTATGAGATTGCATAGGCTTTTTCACAAATGGATACACCATGAGGTAAATCTCAAAACCGGTCATACTGTAGATTGACACTTGAGCGGTTTTTAAAATGTCTGAAAAAGAATGGGTGAATATAGGGAGTAAATTATCCCAATGTGAATATTTCAAAACGAATAAGCTTAGAAATAAATATCCTAATGTACCACCAACAGAGATGACGCAAATACCGGTAATTACACGAAATCCAGAAGAGATAATGTAATAGCTAACTAAGCACAAAAAGAGTGTTAACATAAAGGTGGAAGCAGTAGGAAACATCCATACTTGAATAATTTCAACATACGTTCGAATAACCGAAATACTGACGATTAAAAAATAAGCTGCAAAGATGATATTAAAGACATTCCCTATCCACTTTCCAAACGTTTGCCTTTGTAAATCAATTAAATTTCCATTTGTTTCTTTTAATAAAAAATACATCATCCATATAAGAAGATGGATACAGAGCCCTGTGATTACAACGCCCATCCATCCGTCGTAACCAGCGGCCTTTGCGGTGATTCGAGCGAAACCGAGAACGCCAGCACCGAACTGTGCACCGTGAATTAAGAAGAAAACGAAGATAGGAGATATTTGATATTTTTCTTGAACTTTACTCATCGAATGCACCTCATTTCTTAATCATCAAAGTCTGATCTATGTTTTGTTGAAATGCCTTTTGCTGCTTTTTTTACATGTTGTGGTCTTGCTTGTACATCACGTGTATCAATCATTGTTAAAGGGAAACGAATCCAAGAATCTTTAACAGATTGTTGTCTTGTTGGGTAGAACAAAGCGTACGGCTTGCGTAAAGAAGTAAGTCTAAATAGATGGGTAAATAAAAAGATAAATCCAAGAGAAATCCCGAAGAGACCACCTATTTCTGCAAATATGAGAAACGGGAAACGTAGTAATCGAACCGCATTACCCATTTTATAAATAGGTGTAATAAAGGAAGCGAGTGCTGATAAAGCAACGATAATTAATAAAATATTACTCGTTAAACCAGCTTGTACAGATGCTTGTCCGATTACGATACCGCCTACAATCCCAAGCGTTTGACCAACTTTCATCGGTAACCTCGCGCCAGCTTCTCTCAGTAAGTCGATTGCTAGTTCTAAAAAGAGTGCTTCAATTAAAGGTGGGAATGGTACTTGTGCTCTTGATAAAATTAAAGTTTCAAGTAAATCACTCGGAATGAGTTCATAATGATAATTTAAAATTGCAACGTATAACGGTGTAGCGCATATTGAGAATAGAACGGCGATAAGTCGTAAAATTCTTGAAAATGTAGCGTATAGCCAAGAGACGTTGTAGTCTTCTGGTGAAATGAAAAAATCGAAATAGGATACAGGTGTTAGTAAAACACTTGGAGAACCATCAACAAAAATAGCGATTTTCCCATCGATTAGTGCTTTTGTAACTCTATCAGTGCGTTCTGTATTGATATAGAGAGGAAAAATCGATTTTTCACCCATTAATTCTTGTATATAAGCACTATCATTAATTTGATCATATTCAAGAGCGCGTAATGACTCTTCTAGAAAATCAACATTATCTTTTTCAGCAAGGTTGTCTAAATACATCATGACAACTTTTGTTTTGGAAAACTCACCAACAATCATCTCTTTTGTTTGTAAATCCAAAACAGGAAGACGTTTTCGAACTAAATTAATATTTGTATCAATATCCTCTACAAAACCTTCTTGCGGACCAATAACAGTCGATTCGTTTAAAGGAGGAGTTGGTGCACGATAATTATCAATTGCAATATTTGCGAGCATACATTTTTGATCTTGTTGATTTACTTGAACGATCGCATGCCCCTTTAACACCATGTCCTCAATTTTTTGTAAATCGTTCGTAATTGTAATGCCGCTCATCGGAATATGCTCTTTCAGCTCTTCTAGTGAAGCATTAGGTCGTTCTAAAAGAGTAGGCATTAAATACTTTTGCAATTTCTCACCATCAAGAGAAGGACGATAGTAAGAAATCCAATAAGGCATCGTTTCATCGTCAGATGTGTGATAATTAACGAAATCACTAGACTTTTTGAGTTTCTCTATTAAATCTTGTAGAGAATGAATACGATCTTTTTCTGGTTTCGAAAAATCATAAATACTATTACCTTTAGAATTTTGCTGTTTACCTTGATCGGAGTTGTCTTGTTTAGAGCTTTGTTGTTTATCCTGATCAGAGTTGTCTTGTTTAGAGTTTTGTTGTTTATCTTGATCTGAGTAGTCTTGTTTAGAATCTTGCTGTTTACCCTGAGTTGAGTTGTCTTGTTTAGAGTTTTGTTGTTTATCTTGATCTGAGTAGTTTTGTTTAGAATCTTGCTGTTTACCCTGAGTTGAGTTGTCTTGTTTAGAGTTTTGCTGTTTACCTTGGTCAGAGTTGTCTTGTTTAGAGTTTTGCTGTTTACCTTGGTCAGAGTTGTCTTGTTTAGAGTTTTGCTGTTTACCTTGATCAGAGTTGTCTTGTTTAGAGTTTTGTTGTTTATCTTGATTCGAGTCATCTTGTTTAGAATCTTGCTGTTGATCTTGAGAAGATGCGTCTTGTTTAGAACTTTGCTGTTTATCCTGATTTGAGTCGTTTTGCTTAGCGTGTTGTTGTTTATTTTGATCACGGTCATCTTGTTCAGAGTGTTGCTGTTTCTCTTGATCCGAATGATCTTGCTTAGAGCGTTGTTGTTGATCCTGATTGGATTCATTTTGCTTAGTATGTTGTTGCGGACCTTGAGAAGACTCCTTATGTCCCTCTTTTTTTTGCTCGCCATTGTTATCTTTATTATGCTTCATACTTCTAGTCAGTTTTTTGTTATCACCCTCTTGATTGTTAGCGTGTTGCTCCGAGTTATCTGTTTCGTTTTTCTCTGTTGTATTTGATTTTTTTTTCTTACGTAGCCAATTCCAAATCATATGTATGCCCTCTTTAATTGTGTAATATAGTGCTATTTTGTGGCTAATTTTGTATATTATTCATTTATTTATGAAAAGAAGGAGGAGATTGGTTTGCATAGAAAAAATCCTTTAGTAAGCAGTACATACTATGACGAGAAGAGGGCGAGTCTGTGCAAATTGTAAAAAAGGAGAAATTTATTTTAAAGGAGTTTACATTTGAAAATGGTAGGACAATTCCTGTTCAAATGGGGTATGAGACTTATGGTACTTTAAATAGAGAAAGGTCAAATGCGATTTTGGTTTGTCATTATTTTAGTGCAACTAGTCACGCAGCAGGAAAATATACAGCGCATGATGAGGAGTCTGGCTGGTGGGACGGTTTAATTGGACCGGGAAAAGCAATTGATACAAATAAATACTTTGTTATCTGTACTGATAATCTTTGTAATGTGCAGGTGAAGAACCCGTATGTAATTACAACGGGACCGAAATCGATTAATCCAAAAACTGGAGATGAATATGCGATGGATTTTCCGGTTTTTACATTTCTTGATGTAGCTCGTATGCAATATGAGTTAATAAAAGATATGGGAATCGCAAGGCTACATGCTGTAATGGGGCCGTCAGCTGGCGGGATGATTGCGCAGCAATGGGCTGTTCATTATCCTCATATGGTAGAGCGGATGATTGGTGTTATTACGAACCCGCAAAATCCAATTATTACGTCGGTAAATGTAGCGCAAAATGCAATTGAGGCTATCGAGCTGGATCCAAGTTGGAAGGGCGGAAAATATGGAGAAGAGCAGCCAATGAAGGGGCTTCATTTAGCAAATAGAATGATGTTTATGAACGCGTTTGACGAGCATTTTTACGAAACGACATTTCCTCGTAATAGTATAGAGAAAGAGCCTTATGAAACATTTTCTGCATTAACATCATTTGAGAAAGAAATTAACAAAGTGACAAATAGAAGTATAGCTTTAGTTGATGCAAATTCATGGATGTATACCGCGAAAGCAGTTTTATTACATGATATTGCGCATGGATTTTCGTCTTTAGAAGAGGCACTGTCTAATATAGAAGCAAATGTACTTATGATTCCGTGTAAACAAGATTTGCTTCAGCCGTCACGTTATAATTACAAAATGGTAGACATGTTGCAAAAACAAGGGAAGTATGCGGAAGTGTATGAGATAGAAAGTATAAATGGACATATGGCGGGAGCATTTGATATTCATTTATTTGAAAAGAAAGTTTATGAATTTTTAAATCGGAAAGTGTCTAGTTTTGTGTAGAAAATAAATGATGTGAAAAAGGTGCAATGTATGTAGTAGGCACCTTTTTTTACATGATTTGTAGGCGAAAAATATATGTGGCAATTGCTATACCGAAGAATGCGATACTAAGCAATAGAAATAAGAATGACATTTCTTGTGGTGATTTTATCTTTCTATTATTTTTCATACTAAGTGCAATAATTGCAGCGATTAAGAAAATGATGCCCATAATGAAAAGGAAAAGTGTCATTTTCATTGGCTCCTTTCATAAAACAAGTATATTGAGGATACAATGCAAGGGTTATGTTTGTAAAGAATAAGTTTTGCGAGAAAATTGAGAAATAGTTTTTCGATTCTTTGCGTTCTTTCTTTCGCGTGCTAAAATTGATAGAGAATGTTCGTTAAAAAAGAAAATAAAGGTTTTATTTTATATAAGGAGGAACAACATATGACAGAAGTTAAAACAATTACTACAGAAGAGGTGCAAGAGCGTTTAGAAAAAGGAGAAACGTTATTTTTAGTAGACGTAAGGGAAGATGAAGAAGTAGCGGCAGGAAAAATTCCAGAAGCTGTACATATTAAAATGGGCGATATCCCAAATAAAGTAGATTTCTTTGATAAAGAGAATGAATATATCTTTATTTGTCGTTCGGGAATGCGCAGTGAAAATGTATGCCATTATTTAAATGAGCAAGGATTTAAAACAGTGAACATGGTAGGCGGCATGCTTCAATATGAAGGAGAAACGAAATAAGTAGTTTAAAAAACTTGAAACGAGTCTGTTTCAAGTTTTTTTCTTTTGCATACAGTGTACAAAAGGGGGATAGGTAAATGGGGATTAATATGCGTAAAGTGAAAATTATTAACAATACAGGAGCCGTTAATGTTGGCGACTGTTATAATATCGCGCCTTTTGCTGTATCGAAAGCTTATGCGGGTGCTGGAGGATCAAGTGCGGCTATTTTTTTAAATGGAAAAAGGCAGCCACCAGAGGTGATTCGAACATCAGTATTTCTTCCACCATTATCAACGAGTACACGTACATTGGGTTAATAAAGGAAAGGTAGAGTGTTAGTATGCCAGCACATATAAAAGAGTTTGTTATTGTGAATAACACTGGGAATATATTTACGGGTGATAATTTGAGTGATACGTCATTTACTGCTTCGAAATCCTATAGTGGTTCAATGGGATGCACTTGGATTGACGTTGTTACAGTAATAGGGACGGAAACGAAGCTTTGTTTACAGCCGGGTGATTCGGTGACGACAACATATACAAGAGGCACCCCTGCTGGTACTGTAACAGGAACAAATATGGGGCAAAGTGTAAATGCATCGGGTATAGCACAAGCTGTCCCTAATACAGATAATATGGATTCAGTTGCTGGACTCCCCTAAAATCATAGGGGAGTTTTTTATTTGTAAGAAGAGCTTATGTAGCATGAAAAGCAGAGTAATTGTTTGAAAAATAGTATTGGAAACCTCTTTGGAAAATACAATTCAAATAGAAGGTGATTTTTTATCCCACTTTAATGGGCAGTAAGATTCCCACTCAAAATTCAGCGGAAGCAAAGAAGTTAGGTGGGGGTCGGGTTGCCTATTAAAGTTCGATTGGTGAGGGTGATTAAAGTTTCACTTTATGTGAAGCATATTTTGTAATTGTATTTTGCTGTTGAAGGTGGTGGGAGTAGTGGAAGGAAATGATGAAAATTTAAAAATAAAAAGGTCGATACATTCTAATTTTAAGTTATCACCAGATCTTGTTGGTCCTACTTTTCCTCCAGTGCCAACTGGAATGACAGGGACGACGGGGCCGACGGGGAGTACCGGAGTAACGGGCCCGACAGGAAGTACCGGAGTAACGGGCCCGACAGGAAGTACCGGAGCAACAGGAGCAACGGGAAGCACAGGCCCAACAGGAAACACGGGAGCAACGGGAGATACGGGTCCAACCGGAAGTACCGGATCGACGGGGAACACAGGTCCAACGGGAAGTACGGGATCAACAGGGAGCACGGGTTCAACGGGAAGTACCGGAGCAACAGGAGCAACGGGAAGCACAGGAGTAACGGGAAGTACAGGACCAACCGGAAATACTGGGGCAACGGGGAGTACAGGACCAACCGGAAGTACAGGAGTAACAGGAAACACGGGAGCAACGGGAGATACGGGCCCGACAGGAAGCACAGGAGTAACGGGAAGTACAGGACCAACCGGGAACACTGGTCCGACAGGAAGTACGGGAGCAACAGGAAGTACGGGAGCGACAGGAAATACTGGTTCAACGGGAGATACGGGTCCAACCGGAAGTACCGGACCAACAGGAGACACTGGTCCAACGGGAAGTACGGGAGCAACAGGAAATACCGGGGTAACAGGAGTAACCGGAAGTACCGGAGCCACCGGAAATACGGGCCCGACCGGAAGCACAGGATCAACGGGAGTAACAGGAGCAACGGGAAGCACAGGCCCAACAGGAAGTACGGGAGCAACGGGAGTAACAGGCCCAACCGGAAATACAGGAGTAACGGGAAGTACGGGAGCGACAGGAAATACAGGGGCAACGGGGGATACGGGTCCAACCGGAAGTACCGGATCTACGGGGAACACTGGTCCAACAGGAAGTACGGGAGCAACGGGAGTAACAGGAGCAACGGGAAGCACAGGCCCAACAGGAAACACGGGATCAACGGGAGATACGGGATCAACGGGAGATACGGGTCCAACCGGAAGTACAGGAGCAACAGGAAGCACAGGAGTAACGGGAAGTACAGGACCAACGGGAAGTACCGGACCAACCGGGAACACTGGTCCGACTGGAAGCACGGGTTCAACGGGAGTAACAGGTCCAACAGGAAATACTGGAGCAACAGGAAATACCGGGGTAACAGGAGTAACCGGAAGTACCGGAGCCACCGGAAATACGGGCCCGACCGGAAGCACAGGATCAACGGGAGTAACAGGAGCAACGGGAAGCACAGGCCCAACAGGAAGTACGGGAGCAACGGGAGTAACAGGCCCAACCGGAAATACAGGAGTAACGGGAAGTACGGGAGCGACAGGAAATACAGGGGCAACGGGGGATACGGGTCCAACCGGAAGTACCGGATCTACGGGGAACACTGGTCCAACAGGAAGTACGGGAGCAACGGGAGTAACAGGAGCAACGGGAAGCACAGGCCCAACAGGAAACACGGGATCAACGGGAGATACGGGATCAACGGGAGATACGGGTCCAACCGGAAGTACAGGAGCAACAGGAAGCACAGGAGTAACGGGAAGTACAGGACCAACGGGAAGTACCGGACCAACCGGGAACACTGGTCCGACTGGAAGCACGGGTTCAACGGGAGTAACAGGTCCAACAGGAAATACTGGAGCAACAGGAGATACGGGCCCGACAGGAAGTACGGGAGCAACGGGAGTAACAGGCCCAACCGGAAATACAGGAGTAACGGGAAGTACGGGAGCGACAGGAAATACAGGGGCAACGGGAGATACGGGTCCAACCGGAAGTACTGGATCTACGGGAAGTACCGGACCAACAGGAGACACTGGTCCAACGGGAAGTACGGGAGCAACAGGAAATACCGGGGTAACAGGAGTAACCGGAAGTACCGGAGCCACCGGAAATACGGGCCCGACCGGAAGCACAGGATCAACGGGAGTAACAGGATCAACGGGAAGCACAGGCCCGACAGGAAGTACCGGAGCCACGGGAGTAACCGGAGCCACGGGAGATACGGGCCCAACGGGAAGTACAGGATCAACGGGAAATACAGGACCAACAGGAGACACTGGTCCAACGGGAAGCACGGAGTAACAGGAAGTACCGGAGTCACCGGAAATACGGGTCCAACAGGAAGCACAGGATCAACGGGAGTAACCGGAGCCACGGGAAGCACAGGCCCAACAGGAAGTACGGGAGCAACGGGAAGTACGGGAGCAACGGGAAGTACGGGAGCAACGGGAAGTACGGGAGCAACGGGAAGTACGGGAGCAACGGGAAGTACGGGAGCAACGGGAAGTACGGGAGCAACGGGAAGTACGGGAGCAACGGGAAGTACGGGAGCAACGGGAAGTACGGGAGCAACGGGAAGTACGGGAGCAACGGGAAGTACGGGAGCAACAGGAAGTACCGGAGTCACCGGAAATACGGGCCCAACAGGAAGCACAGGATCAACGGGAGTAACCGGAGCC
Organism: Bacillus sp. FSL R9-9834; assembly: GCF_038006905.1. NCBI lineage: Bacteria > Bacillati > Bacillota > Bacilli > Caryophanales > Bacillaceae > Bacillus > Bacillus sp. FSL R9-9834. The sequence continues at coordinate 4,543,006 of NZ_JBBOWD010000001.1, read as the reverse complement.
ACGGGAAGTACCGGAGCAACAGGAAATACAGGGTCAACGGGAAGCACCGGCCCGACAGGAAGTACCGGAGCCACGGGAGTAACCGGAGCCACGGGAGATACGGGCCCAACGGGAAGTACAGGATCAACGGGAAATACAGGACCAACAGGAGACACTGGTCCAACGGGAAGCACGGGAGTAACAGGAAGTACCGGAGTCACCGGAAATACGGGTCCAACAGGAAGCACAGGATCAACGGGAGTAACAGGATCAACGGGAAGCACAGGCCCAACAGGAAGTACGGGAGCAACGGGAAGTACGGGAGCAACGGGAAGTACGGGAGCAACGGGAAGTACGGGAGCAACGGGAAGTACGGGAGCAACGGGAAGTACGGGAGCAACGGGAAGTACGGGAGCAACGGGAAGTACGGGAGCAACGGGAAGTACGGGAGCAACAGGAAGTACCGGAGTCACCGGAAATACGGGCCCAACAGGAAGCACAGGATCAACGGGAGTAACCGGAGCCACGGGAAGTACCGGAGCAACAGGAAATACAGGGTCAACGGGAAGCACCGGCCCGACAGGAAGTACCGGAGCCACGGGAAGTACTGGAACGACTGGAGTTAGTACCACGGCTACGTATGCTTTTGCTAATAATACATCGGGAACAGCTATATCGGTTGTTTTAGGTGGGACGAATGTTCCTTTACCAAATAACCAAAATATTGGACCAGGAATTACTGTAAATGGTGCTAATACGGTATTTACAGTTGCAAATGCAGGCAATTACTATATTTCATATACAATTAATATAACTGCTTCGCTATTAGTAAGTTCGCAAATAATTGTTAATGGAGCTGCTTTGTCTGGAACTGTTAATTCACCAGCAGTAGCTACAACTGCGTTTAGCGCTACGGTTATTGCAAGTATTCCAGCAGGAGCGACTATAAGTTTGCAGCTATTTGGTTTAATTGCTATTGCGACATTGTCAACGACTACACCGGGGGCTGTATTGACAATTATTCGCTTAAGTTGATAAGAGGAGAGCCTTGAAACTTTTATGCTTCAAGGCTTTTTATTTGTTAGAGCAAAAACATCGCAGTTCGAAAATATATTATAATAGAATGAAAAGAGAGAAATTTGGCAGAAAGGGAGGGTGGCGATGCAGGAGATGGTTACAGATTTTTTTGGACGCCCGCTTCAAGATTTACGTATATCTGTCATTGATCGTTGCAATTTTAGATGTACATATTGTATGCCAGCGGAAGTGTTTGGGCCAGATTATGCTTTTTTGAAAGATGAGTTTTTACTGACGTTTGATGAAATTGAGCGATTGGCAAGATTATTTGTTAGTATCGGTGTACGAAAAATTAGACTTACTGGTGGCGAGCCACTACTTCGTAAAGATTTAACAAAACTTATTGCACGTCTCATGAAAATTGACGGGCTATTAGATATAGGGTTAACGACCAATGCAATTCATTTAACGAAGCAAGCAAAAGTATTAAAAGAAGCTGGATTACATAGAGTAAATGTTAGTTTGGATGCAATAGATGATGATGTATTTAAGGCTATTAATGGCCGGAATATTAATACGAAACCTGTTATAAAGGGAATTATGGCTGCAAAAGAGGCCGGGCTTGATGTAAAGGTAAATATGGTTGTGAAAAAAGGGATGAATGATCATCAAGTACTTCCGATGGCTGCGTATTTTAAAGAGCAAGGAATCTCGCTTAGGTTTATTGAGTTTATGGATGTTGGTAGTACAAATGGATGGAACTTTGATCAAGTCGTTACGAAACGAGAGTTAATTGAGATGATTCATCGCGTGTATCCGCTTGAGCCAGTTGAAGCACATTATTTTGGTGAAGTTGCGAAGCGATATCGTTACGTTGGAACAAATACTGAAGTCGGTTTTATTACTTCTGTTTCTGAGTCCTTTTGTTCCTCTTGTACAAGAGCGAGAATTTCAGCAGATGGAAAGTTTTATACTTGCTTATTTGCGACAGAGGGACTCGACCTAAGGGAACTTCTTAGAGGAAATCTTTCAGATGAGGAGTTAGTAAGCGTTATACAAGATGTATGGATGAATAGAAAAGATAGGTATTCGGATGAACGGACGGAAGAAAGTGCAAAAAATCGTCCGAAAATTGAAATGTCTTATATAGGAGGATAAGAAAGGAGGCTATCGTATGCAGGAGCGATATTCAAGGCAAATATTATTTTCTGGTGTTGGAGAAGAAGGACAGAGAAAAATTAGAGAGAAGCATGTGCTTATTATTGGTGCGGGAGCTCTTGGCGCAGCAAATGCAGAAGCGATTGTTAGAGCAGGTGTTGGAAAAATAACAATTGCGGATCGTGATTATGTAGAGTGGAGCAATTTACAAAGGCAACAATTATATACAGAAGAAGACGCAACGCAGTATAAACCGAAGGCGGTAGCAGCGGCAGAGCATTTAAAAGCGATTAATTCTGAGGTGGAAATAAATCCGGTTGTGACGGATGTAACAGTGCAAGAAATGGAAGAGCTAGTGAAGGGTGTAGATTTAATATTAGATGCGACAGATAATTTTGAAACGCGTCTTCTTATTAATGATATTTCACAAAAGTATAATATTCCGTGGATATATGGTGGTTGCGTTGGGAGCTACGGAGTAACGTATACAATTTTACCAGGAAAAACACCGTGTTTCCGCTGTTTAATGGAGCATCCGGCGAGCGGAGCAACATGTGATACGGCTGGTATTATACAGCCGGCAGTACAATTAGTAGTTGCGCATCAAATAACGGAAGCGCTGAAAATATTAGTAGAAGACTATGGGGCACTTCGCGAAACGATGTTATCGTTTGATCTCTGGAATAATCAACAGATGGCATTTAAAGTGAATAGGCAGAAAAAAGAAACGTGTTTATCTTGCGGAAGATTACGTACATATCCGAGTTTAACATTTGAAGCACAAACGAAAACAGAAGTGTTATGTGGACGAAATACAGTACAAATCCGTCCAGGTGTGCGGAATGAATTTAATTTAGAAGAAATTAAAAAGCGCTTACAAAGAAGTGTGGATGTAAAGGCTACTCCGTATTTAGTATCTTTTCTAGTAGAGGAATTTCGTTTCGTTTTATTTACAGATGGCAGAGCTTTTATTCATGGGACGAATGATATAAATGTAGCAAAACGTTTATATGCAAGATATATAGGTTGAACCTAAAGGGAAGTCCTTTAGGTTCAACAGGAAGAAGGTTAAGACTTTCTCGCATAATCTCCACTTTTTCCGCCTGTTTTTTCAAGTAAGTACGTTTCGCCAATAATCATACCTTTATCAACAGCTTTACACATATCGTACACAGTAAGAGCGGTAGCGGAAGCAGCTGTTAAAGCTTCCATCTCAACACCGGTGCTACCTTCTGTTTTAACTTTTACTTCAATCAGTAATCGATATTGTTCATCGGATTGTTTCCAATCGAAAGAAACGTCAACACCTTTTAATAATAAAGGATGGCACATTGGGATAATGTCAGAAGTGCGTTTTGCAGCCATAATACCAGCGATTTGTGCAACTGCTAATACGTCACCTTTCCCAATTTCATTATGAGAGATTTTATCGTAAATTTCTTTTGTAACGACAATGCTAGAGCACGCAATTGCTGTTCGAACGGTTGCTTTTTTGTCGCTTATATCAACCATTTTCGCGCGTCCTTGGTCATTAAAGTGTGTGAATGAAGACATGGAATTCCTCCTTGAAGTAATTTCTATTTAATATATAAAGTTTAATCGAGATAAAAAAAATTGCAAATATGGGGTGAGAAACGATGGTAGAAAAACGAATTCCGATTCAAGTTGCTGAGGCAGTAGAGAGAGTAATGGAATACGCGAAAATTGGTGAAGTAGAAGAGATTTCTATTACGGAAAGTTACGGGAGAATTCTTGGGGAGGATGTTGTCTCTGATCATGACGTTCCTCATTTTGATCGTTCTCCTTACGATGGTTTCGCAATTCGAGCGGAAGATACGAAAGAAGCAAATCAAGAGAATGCAATTGAGTTTGAAGTAATAGGAGAAATTGGAGCGGGGTCTGTTTTTCTAGATGCAGTAGGATCTTTTCAGGCGGTTCGTATTATGACAGGAGCAGCTATTCCAGCAGATTGTAATGCAGTCGTAATGCTAGAGCTGACGGAAGGTTTTGAGAAGGACGGAAAAACATATATGAAGTTAAAGCGTCCGTTTCATAGTGGTGACAATGTGTCATTTAAAGGAGAAGATATAAAGCAAAATCAAGTTCTCGTTCAGAAAGGTGTTGCAATTAATCCAGGTGTTGCGGCCTTATTAGCGACGTTTGGATATAGTACTGTGAAAGTTGTAAAACAGCCTGTTGTTGGTATTGTGACGACAGGAAGTGAATTGTTAGAAGTACATGAGTCGTTACAGCCGGGGAAAATTAGAAATAGTAACTCTTATATGATTGCTGCTCAAATTATGAAAGCCGGAGGTAAAGTTCGGTATTATGGCCAACTTGCCGACGAGTTAGATGCATGTTTTACAGCTGTTCAATCAGCGATGGATGAAGTTGATATTTTAATTACGACAGGCGGTGTGTCGGTAGGAGATTATGACTACTTGCCAGCTATTTATGAAAGATTACAAGCGAATGTACTCTTTAATAAAATAGCGATGAGACCAGGAAGTGTAACGACCGTAGCTGAAGTTGATGGAAAGTTACTTTTCGGTTTATCAGGGAATCCGTCAGCTTGTTACGTAGGATTTGAGCTATTTGTGCATCCGGTTATAAAAACATATTTGTATGCGAAAGAACCTCACGTATATAGAGCAGATGCTATTTTACAAAAGGATTTTCCAAAGCCGAATCCGTTTACTCGTTTTGTAAGAGCAAAGGTGACAATCGTGGACGGGGCATTACAAGCGATGCCGGTCGGTTTAGATAAATCGAGTGCGGTATCTTCACTTGCAGATGCGAATGCTTTTATTGTGTTACCTGGAGGAACGAGAGGCTTTGAGGCAGGGATGAAAGTTTCTGTATTATTGTTAGAGCACGCTGAGGGATGTGATTGGCCATGGGCAAAGCCCCTTCAATCTTACAAATAGTAGGGTATCAAAATAGTGGGAAAACAACACTTGTTGAGAAATTGGTGCATGCATTAGCCGAAAGTGAAATAAAAGTTGCTACCATTAAACATCACGGACACGGAGGTTTTCCAGAAGTAGCGCAAAAAGATAGTGAAAGGCACCGAAAGGCCGGTGCGATCGTAAGTAGTGTAGAAGGCGCTGGATTACTTTCCATGTCGTCATTAAGAGAAGAATGGTCTTTGCAAGAAATTATTCGCCTATATGAGTTTTTTGAAGTAGATACAATTGTAATCGAGGGCTATAAAAAAGAGAGCTATCCGAAAGTGGTGTTACTTCGTTCTGAAGAAGACGTTGAACTTTTACATAAAGTAGAAAATATAGTAGCGGTTATTACGTGGTATGATGCTCCTGCACACTTACGAGAAGAATATAAAGTATTTCATATAACAGAAGAAGATTTGTATATAGATTGGTTTGTACAAACGGTAAGGAGAAAGAAACAGTAAACAAAAACATAGACAAAAGTAGGCATATATAATAAAAAAGTACTTATGAAACAATATAAACCGAAAGAATTTTCAGAAATGCTTCTTAATGTTTCTGTTAAGACATTACGAAGGTGGGACAATCAAGGTGCTTTAACTGCTTACCGAAACCCAAAAGGAAGAAGATACTATGTTTCTATACTCTGTGAAGTGAAAGAGGTAAAACCAAATTCAATTCTCAATGCAGTAGGTATAGGAATTGATTTGGGAATTAAAGACTTCGCTGTACGTAGCGATGGAAAAACTCACAAAAATATAAATAGAACAGTACAAGTAAAAAAGATAGAAAAACGGTTAAAACGTGAACAACGCTCTTTATCACGCAAATTTGAAAATATAAGAAAGAGAGGTGAACAACCTGTTACTAATAAAAGAGCGAATATAAACAAAAATATTCTTAGGGTGCAAAAACTACATGCTAGGCTAGCAAATATTCGATTAGCGTATGTAAAGTCTATTGTAAATGATGTGGTGAAAACCAAGCCAACGTTTATTACAGTAGAAGATTTGAATGTGAAAGGTATGATGAAGAACAAACATCTATCTAAAGCTGTAGCGCAACAATGTTTTTATGCTTTTAAAACATGGTTATCAACGAAATGTAGGGAATATGGAATTGAACTACGGCAAGTGGACAGATTCTATCCATCTTCTAAAATATGTTCATGTTGCGGTCAAAAAAAGTCGGATTTAAAGCTGTCTGACCGAGTATATACATGTGATTGTGGAAATGTAATGGATAGAGATTTGAATGCGTCAATCAACCTTTTACAAGCAAAAAAATATACAATACTAACGTAAATAGATTGTATATATGTACGGTGGGCTACATCGGAATTTACGCCTGTGGAGTGTCACAGCAAACTGTAGTAGCAAGAGTGATTAGCGAGGCAGGGCACGTAGAAGCAGGAATACTCTAAGAATATACATTTGTCTATATTTTTAGTAGCAGTGCGAAATGACAAATACGTATTATGAAGTAATTGATACAGAAATCTCCATTGAAGAGGTAGCGAAGAGAGTAATTCGCCGCGAATGTGGTGCTGTTACAACATTTATTGGAACGGTTAGAGAGTTTACGAAAGGGCGTCGTACATTATACTTAGAATATGTCGCTTATAAAACGATGGCAGAAAAGATGCTAGAGAAAATCGGATTAGAAGTGAAAGAGAAATGGCCAGGTACACACGTTGCGATTACACATCGCATCGGTACACTGCAAATTTCTGATATCGCGGTTGTTGTGGCTGTTTCAACGCCGCATCGTAAAGCGGCTTATGAAGCAAATGAATATATTATGGAACGCATAAAACAAATTGTTCCGATTTGGAAAAAAGAGTTTTGGGAAGATGGAGACTCTTGGATTGGCGATCAATTAGAAAAAACGCCATATCCGGCGGGAGAGCCTGGGAAGGAGTTATAAGTATGATTCGAGTATTGTTATTTGCGAACTTGCAAGAAGAAGCAGGAAGAAGTGAATTACAAATAGAGAAAGAAAATATTACGGTTGCAGAGTTAAAAGATATTGTTGCAACTGAATATCATGTGCTAGTATCGACACCAATTATGGTTGCGATTAATGAAGAATATGCAAATGAAGATGATACGATTCAATCTGGTGATGTTGTTGCACTTATCCCACCAGTGAGCGGTGGTTAATATTGGATTTATTAAAACGACTTTCCTACATAGGGAAAGTCGTTTTTTTATGGCAGTTTTGAGAACACTAATGTATAGAACAAGGAGGGAACTATGAAAAAAATATGTGCAGTTATAACAATGCTATGTGTGGCTTTTTTCTCTTCTCCAAGTGATTCTTTCGCAAAAGAATCAAGAGAACAACTTTTAGAGAGTGCACTATCGAATAGGTACTATTCAGTTATTAGGCAAGTGACAGAAGATCAATATGAATGTGCTTCAGTTATAAATATAAAGCGTCTCGGCAAGAACGGTGAGTTCGTTCCTAGATTTGAAATTACGCTACAATTTCTTACGTTCCAAGGTGCGCATAATCCGCCGAATGATAAAGTTACACTTACTTTGGAGGATCATTTAGATCACGTAAAGATAAAGAAAGTGGAGCGGGAAAAGAATGTTTCTGGTGCTATTGCAGAAAAGGTTTGTGAACGTCAAAAAGAAAAAATAAAAGCTCACTCTACTGATTCAGAGTGATAACCTATGACATTTAGTAAAGAAAGGTAATGAGCGATGGATATATTTTTAGCGATTTTACCAGCTATATTTTGGGGAAGTATTGTGCTATTTAACGTGAAACTGGGCGGAGGGCCTTATAGCCAAACGCTCGGAACAACGTTTGGCGCACTTATTTTCTCAATTGTTGTTTATATTTTTATGAAACCAGTATTGACTCCTACTGTTATCGGAGTTGGGATTGTATCAGGTTTATTTTGGGCGCTTGGTCAGGCGAATCAATTAAAAAGTATTGATTTAATGGGCGTTTCAAGGACGATGCCCATTTCAACAGGACTTCAATTAGTTGCGACAACTTTATTTGGAGTCATCGTATTTCATGAGTGGTCCACAACAATATCAGTCGTCCTTGGTGTATTGGCTCTCGTTTGTATTATTATCGGTGTTATTTTAACATCGCTTCAAAGTGAAGAAGAAAAGAATGCAGAGCAAGCGGGGAATTTTAAAAGGGGCATTATCATTTTATTGATTTCAACAGTCGGTTATTTAGTTTACGTAGTAGTGATTAGACTGTTTAACGTAGATGGTTGGTCAGCTTTGTTGCCACAAGCAGTTGGTATGGTGTTAGGAGGGATTTTGCTTACGTTTAAACATCATCCATTTAATAAATATGCAATACGAAATATTATTCCAGGATTAATTTGGGCAGCTGGAAATATGTTTTTATTCATTTCGCAACCGCGTGTCGGAGTGGCAACAAGTTTTTCGCTATCGCAAATGGGAATTATTATTTCGACGCTTGGCGGGATTCTTATATTAGGTGAAAGAAAAACGAAACGCCAATTAACAGGGATTGTTGTCGGTATCGTTTTTATTATTGCAGCCGGAATTATGTTAGGTATAGCAAAAAGTTAAAGGAGGTATTGGAATGTATAGTGATTTAGCAGGAAAGGTTGTCGTTATTACAGGATCAGCAACTGGTCTTGGAAGAGCGATAGGAGTAAGGTTTGCTGCGGAGAAAGCAAAAGTAGTAATTAACTATCGCTCACGAGAATCAGAAGCGAATGATGTGTTAGAAGAAATTAAAAAGGTAGGCGGAGAAGCGATTGCTGTAAAAGGTGATGTAACAGTCGAATCAGATGTGGTGAATCTCATTCAATCTGCTGTAAAAGAGTTTGGTACGCTTGACGTTATGATTAATAATGCCGGGATAGAAAATGCGGTACCATCGCATGAAATGCCGCTTGAAGATTGGAATCGGGTAATTAACACAAATTTAACAGGTGCTTTTTTAGGAAGCCGAGAAGCGATTAAATATTTTGTAGAACATGATATTAAAGGGTCTGTCATTAATATGTCTAGTGTTCATGAGAAAATTCCGTGGCCCTTGTTCGTGCACTATGCAGCAAGTAAGGGCGGTATGAAACTGATGACAGAAACGTTAGCGATGGAATATGCGCCAAAAGGTATTCGAGTAAATAATATAGGACCAGGTGCAATTAATACGCCGATTAATGCAGAAAAGTTTGCTGATCCTAAAAAACGTGCTGACGTAGAAAGTATGATACCGATGGGCTATATTGGAAAACCAGAAGAAATTGCAGCGGTAGCAACGTGGCTGGCTTCCTCAGAGGCGAGTTATGTAACTGGAATTACGCTATTTGCAGATGGTGGAATGACGTTATATCCATCGTTTCAAGCTGGGCGTGGGTAATAGAAAAGGACGAAGAGATAAAACTCTTCGTCCTTTTTTTACACAAAAAAATAGCGGCCAGCTATTTTAAATTTAGTGATTAATAGTGTCTTGAAGATATTCTGTTGCTTGATGTTCAGAAACATTTTGTACGAGTGCAACTTCACTAATCATCATTTTTCGGGCGTTATCTAGCATTTGTTTTTCGCTCGCATTTAAAGCTCTCTCTTTATTGCGGCGAAGTAAATCTCGAACAACTTCTGCACTATCTTGCAGATTGCCGTTTTTCATTTTTTCCATATTCATTGTATATCTTTGTTTCCAGGAAAGTGATGTATCTGATTCCCCGTTTTGAAATTCAAGAAGTATATCATCTAACGTACCTTTATCTACGATATAACGAATACCTGATTTTTGTAATTGATCCATCGGAAGCATTACTTGCATATCTTTACTAATGATACGTATTACACAATATTGACGTGTTGTTCCTAATATTTCTTTCTCTTCAATGGCTTCGATGACTCCTGCGCCGTTCATTGGATAAACGATTTTATCACCAATTTGAAACAAATCATCCACCTCCATATGTGGTAACCATCTTTAATGATAGCATAAGTGAATGAAAATGTCAAATTTTATATAATACCATAATAATTATATTTGAGTCAATAAGTAAAAGTTCCTTTTATATATATTTTTTTGCTTTTACTTATTGATGATTTTGTTAGAAAAATAGTACAGGCGGAGAAAGGAGGCATATCCACTTATTTTTAAGCATAAAATGTAAAATCGCTAATACAATATACCTAAATCCGTTCTTTGCAAAGGAGGGAGAGAAGGTGGGGCGCACAATAAAAATTGATATTACAAATAAAGTTGTAGCTAAATTTAGGCCAGATTATTTGGAATTATATACGAGTAAATTTATGATAGGTAAGTTTTATGTCTATACTGAAGGTAAACAATATGTGTTAGAAGACGGATATATATATGAAGACGGAAAGTTTTATCGCATCATAGATACGCACCGTGGCAATAATCAAGCGGCGGAGGGCTGCGATCTAGGATGGTGTTAACATGATTCGTGTGAAAGTGTTTGATGAAAGTCACGAAAAAGACTTAGAAGACGCTGTAAATGTTTTTTTGAAAAAGATTGATGATAGTAACTTTGTAGATATTAAGTACCAAGTCGGTGTTTCTATTAATGATGACGAAAACCAAATTTATTGTTTTTCAGCAATGATCGTTTATAAAGCATAAAAAAGAGCTGGGTGAGCCAGCTCTTTTTTATGCTTTATGTTGGGACAACATGTGTCGGTAATACGTTCATAATAGATTGGGTTGTGCCTAATTGCTTTGTAGTTAAAAGAGGCTCCCCTGTCTGATGATTTTGGGCATCTTTACACATACCAAGGTGATAACGATCACCTAAAAATGGATCAATATAAAAACCGTTTTTGAATACTTTATCATTCGGATGTTTTTCATGGTGAATGTCAGAGCAGTTAATGCAATAGAACATAGCTTTCATCCCCTTTTTATTTTTGTTTGAAAAAGTGAGTCGGTAGTCATTTCGCTCCTGAGGAAATGTTGAGGAGAAGAGAAATAACTACCTACTCAAATGGTGGGCATATTCCTTCTGATTTTTCATATCTCGCGTAGTGTCCCTGAGGGAAGGAGGAGAGACGAAATACGCATGATATACGTAAGGCGCTTCTTTCAAGATGAATGATGGAGTTTCATATTGAGAAAAGTTTTTATTTTTTATTGCCTTTGTGAGTATATTATGAGGGAATGCTCAGAGGGTGTTTGTCCTGTTGAAAAAATGTTGAGAATTTCTCAACAGTAAAAAAGAGTTAGCGTTGACATGAAACTAAAAGGTGTTATATTATCGAAGTGTAACCAAAAGGTGTTATATTTGATTGCCGAATAAAGGAGAATGAAAATGAAAATGGAACAACAAAATACATTAACTGACATTAAACAAACGATCGTTTTTAACGCGTCTATTCAAAAGGTGTGGAATGTAGTATCAACTGCAGAAGGGATTGCCTCATGGTTTATGCCAAATGATTTCGTATTAGAGGTAGGACATGAATTTCATGTACAATCACCATTTGGACCATCACCATGTAAAGTATTAGAAATCGATGAGCCAAATCACCTATCTTTCTCATGGGATACAGATGGCTGGGTTGTTTCATTTCATCTGAAAGACCTAGGAGATAATAAAACAGAATTTACGTTAATTCACGGCGGCTGGAAACACCCTGATGAAATTCTTCCGAAAGCGAATGCGAAGAGCTCTATTATTCGCGACAGAATGAGCGGAGGCTGGGTAGCGATTGTAAATGAAAAACTGAAAAAGGTTGTCGAAGGCTAAGTGTCCTCATCAGCAGCGAAATATGATGTGTTTCAAGCAATTGCTGATCCAACCCGCCGAGAAGTAATACGGTTATTAAGTGATAAAGAGTTACCGATTTCCAAAATAACGGATCATTTTCCGATGAGTCGTACTGCGGTTGTAAAGCACCTTCATATTCTTTCAGAAGCGAATTTAGTAAGCGGAAGAAAAAGCGGAAGAGAGAAAATATATCGCTTGCATCCAGAACCATTAGAGGAATTACAACAGTGGCTCTCGTATTATGAACGTTTTTGGGATAATAAATTGTCCATGTTGAAACATATTGTGGAGAATGAGGAGTAAAAAGAGGATGACCGAAATGGTCATCCTCTTTTATTGCTCACTCGTTTGTATAGCGGGCTTTAATAAAAGCCAAGCGATAATTAATGTACATACTGCCAATACAAAAGTACTCATATAAATGACGTGTACACTTGATGCTAATGCGGATTGCGATTCGGTTACTACGTTTGTTGTAGTACCTCCATGTCCGCCAGATACAAGATCAAGGTTTTTAATACCACGTGCGTGAATCATCGTATTGAAGATTGTACCGAATATTGCCGCACCTAACGTTTGGCTAAATGTATTAATAAATGTGTTTAAACCAACGGCTGTTCCGCGTGTATGAGCTGGTACGGCTGCTTGAATTGTTACCATGTAAATCGGTGTCACAAGCCCCATTCCTAAGCCGAATAATCCGACTGCCACATAAATAAGGAACGATGGTGAGTTTGTTGATAATGTAAATAATAAGAATGTAGCGACTGATAAAATGCTAGCCCCAAGTAAAATGATTTGTTTCGTTTTTAATTTTCCTACTAAGTTACCAGAGAAAATAGCGCCAAATGTCCACATAACAGGGATTGGCATTAAAATAAGTCCAGCTTCTGTCGCATTTTTTCCTAATACTCCTTGGCTCCAAATTGGAAGGTACATTGTAATACTAATAATCATTGCGCCAGCAATAAGCGTTAATATATTAATCGTAGATAATGTACGGTTAGAGAAAAGTGCTAGCGGAATTAATGGTTCCGGAGATTTTTTCTCGATGAATAAGAAAATAAGGAATGAAACGACGGCGAAGATTAATAGGCCGATAATTGTTATGTCTCCCCAGTTTTGCTTACTGCTACCTGTTAATAACGCGTATAGTAGAGCAATCGTACTTAATGAGAAGACTGTTGCACCAAGATAGTCGATATGGTGTTTAGCAGGCTTAATAGATTCTTTGTAGTAAATGGCAATCATTAAGCAGGCAATAATTCCAAATGGAACGTTTAAGAAGAAAATATAACGCCAAGAAAGAGAATCAACTAAAAATCCACCTACTAACGGTCCGATAACACCAGATACACCCCAAACGGCACTCATCCAGCCTTGTGCTTTCGCGCGGTCTTTCGCTTCGCTATATAAGTCTCCAATAATCGTCATTGTGATCGGCATAACAGCACCAGCACCGATACCTTGAAGCGCGCGGAAGAAGATTAATTGTTCCATCGATGTAACGACACCGCAAAGTGCAGAACCGATTAAAAAGATTGTAGCTCCGATAAGTAAAACCTTTTTACGGCCGAATAAATCAGCGAGCTTTCCGTATATTGGAGTTGAAACCGCTGTGGCAAGCATGTAAATTGCGTAAACCCAGCTAACAAGTTCAACGCCGGATAAATCACTCGTTATACGAGGGATTGCTGTACTAACAATCGTTCCTTCTACCGCAGAAAGAAACGTCATTAGCATTAAAGACATCATGACTTTTTTTCTCATATGTTTTCCCCTTACCCTTTTTCAAATATTCAACAATATAAAATATAAAGGTACTAAGGTAAATAAAGCAACAAAAAAGCAATGGGAAGTTAAGGGGAGGGGATATTTGTCGTTTTTTGTCGGTAAGTCGATATATTTGAAAAATCGCCGATATAAGTTGCAGAATCGCTGATATATTTGAAAAATCGCCGATATAAGTAGTAGAATCGCTGATATAATTTCATGTACCTATAAAAAAGAAACAGGAATCCCTGTTTCTTTTTTTAATACTTCATTTTCGCGTTTTCTCCAGCTGTCGTTCCGGCAATTCTACCAGTAACGAGAGCAGATGTAATATTATAGCCACCAGTATAACCGTGAATATCAAGAACTTCTCCGCAGAAATATAAGCCGTTTGTGAATTTAGACGACATTTCTTTCGGATTAATTTCTTTAACGGATACACCGCCGCCAGTAACGAATGCTTTTTCAATGGACTGCGTACCATTTACATTTACAGTAAATTCTTTAAAGTCTTTCACAAGTGCACGAATTTTCTCATGAGAAACTTGTCCAGCTTGCTCGCTGCCATCAATTTCATTTTTTTCTAATAAGAATAGGAAGTAACGTTCAGGAACATAACCTTTTAACACGTTTTTAATTCCTTTTTTTGGATCTTCTTTCATTTGTTTTAGCATGCGCTGGAATAGTTGTTCACTATTTTCTTCTGGCAATGCATCGATGCTCATTTGCACTGTATTCGTTTTGAACTTCTTCAGTGCTTTTACAACGAATTGACTACAGCGAAGGGCAGCAGGACCAGATAGGCCGAAATGAGTGAAGAGCATGTCCATTTTGTGAGAAATGATAGCTTTTCCTTTCGGGTTTAATACGCTTAAGTTTACATCTCGTAAAGCGAGGCCTTGCAGTGAACGGTCTCGAATAAATGGTTCGTTTGAAAGGATTGGTACTTCTGTTGGGAATAATTCTGTAATTGTATGACCAGCTTTTTTAGCCCAAGCATATCCGTCGCCAGTAGAACCAGTCTGAGGAACAGATTTTCCGCCAACAGCGATAACGACGTGATTTGTTTCTAGCACTTCGCCAGTCTTTAGTACGACTGCTTTCGTTTGACCATTTTCATATTCAATCGTTTCAACAGGTGTATTCGTGCGGATCTTTACACCTAAATCTTTTAATCGTGTTAAAAGTGCGTCTACTACCGATTGCGCTTTATTTGAAACAGGGAACATGCGGCCATGATCCTCTTCTTTCAGTTTTACACCAAGATTTTCGAAGAATGTAATAATATCTTCATTATTAAAAATAGAAAAAGCGCTGTATAAGAAGCGGCCATTTCCTGGTATATGTTTAACGATCTCATCAAGTGGTAGACGATTCGTTACGTTACAACGGCCACCACCTGAAATCGCAAGTTTACGCCCTAGTTTATTTCCTTTATCAAGAAGTAAGACGCTTGCGCCTTCTTCTGCAGCACCGATTGCAGCCATTAGCCCAGAAGGCCCGCCGCCGATGACAATAACATCATAATGCATAATATATCGACCTCATTTTCTACATTTCCTGCCTAAAAGAATAGCATGTTTTCCCTTAAAAGAAAAATAGAGTGAAGTACTGCTTAAGGAGAGAATTGTGGTACAATACAAAAGTTAGAGTTCAGCACTATCCTGCTATTTGTGGGCCATAGGACTAAAACCTTATGAGTTAGGGGAAGTCTAATAGTTCTCGAATGCTCGAATAGTTCAATTTATTAAAGTTTCACTTTATGTAGATGTAGGAGGATTTTTGTATGTCCGATTCGAAATTTCTGCGCGGAACGCTTATCGTTACGTTAGGGACATTTTTAGTGAAGTTCTTAGGCATGATTTACGTCTTTCCGTTTCATGCATTAGTAGGGACAGAAGGCGGAACGCTCTATACATATGGATACATTCCATATACGATCTTTTTAAGTATTGCAACGGCAGGGGTGCCGCTTGCTGTTTCAAAATTCGTTTCCAAATATAATGCGCTTGGCGATTATAAAACGAGCCGGAGAATGTTCCGCTCGGGAATGGTTATGATGATAGTAACAGGAGTTCTTTCATTCCTAGTACTGTACATGACGGCGCCGTTGTTTGCAGAAGCAATGCTTGGTAAACAAAGTGTACACAGTAATATAGGAGAAGTTACGACGATTATTCGTCTTGTAAGTTTTGCGCTTATTGTTGTACCGGCAGCGAGTTTAATTCGTGGTTATTTCCAAGGTCACCAATCGATGGGACCAACTACTGTCTCGCAAATTATTGAACAAATTATTCGTATCGTCTTTTTATTAGCGGGTAGTTTTATCGTTATTAAAGTACTTGGCGGTACAGTTGCAACAGCAGTTGGGGTAGCGACATTTGCTGCATTCGTTTCAGCAGTTGGAGCGCTCGGTGTACTCATTTGGTACTGGCTAAAACGTAAAAAACATTTGGATCAATATTTAATTGAACAAACTGCACCAGAATCGACAGTGAGTACTGTTCAATTATTTAAAGAATTATTTGCATATGCGATTCCTTACGTTGTAATTGGGTTAACAATTCCTTTATATCAACAAATCGATACATTGACATTTAACTCAATTATGCAAGCGATTGGTCAAGGAGATATTGCAGAGCGAGCGCTCGGTATTTTCACAATGTGGACGCATAAATTAATTATGATTCCTGTATCACTTGCGACAGCGTTTAGTTTAACGCTCGTACCAGCGATTACAAAATCATTTACTGAAAAGCAATACCGTTATTTAAAGTTACAGATTACACAAACATTCCAGGCAAATATGTTCTTAACATTGCCAGCGGTTGTCGGTATTTCATCACTTGCCTATCCGATTTATACTGCATTTTACGATTCAGATCCATTAGGTGGACAAGTATTAATGTGGTATGCACCGGTTGCGTTGTTATTTGCTTTATTTACAGTAACAGCGGCAATTCTGCAAGGTATTAACCAACAAAAGCATGCGATTATCGCACTGATAATGGGTGTTATTTTGAAATTTGTATGTAACGTAATCTTTATTCGTTATTTCGGTACAGTAGGGGCGATTCTAGCAACAGCTGTTGGTTTCCTAGTCTCTGTTTGGTACACAAATCAACAAATTAAAAAATACGCACACTATTCATTCGGTGTTGTATATAAGAGAACATTCCAAATTGCAGTATTAACACTTGTAATGGTCGTTACTGTGAAATTATCACAATGGATTCTATCCTTCATGATTTCACCGGATGGCCGAATGGGCGCTCTTATTACGGTTGCGATTTGTGCAAGTATTGGTGGTCTTGTTTACGGATTGTTAGCAATTCGCACAGGAGTACTTGAAAGAGTATTCGGCGGAGAAGCGTTAGAGAAAATCCAACATAAACTTGGCAATAGATTCAAAATAAAGTTGAAATCAAAAGGGGCGTAATTACGTCCCCTTTTCTATGATAAATAAAGAAGGTGAAGAACGTGAGATTAGATAAATTATTAGCAAATATGGGATATGGAAGTAGAAAAGAAGTAAAGAAATTATTGAAAGACGGCGTTGTAAAAATTGATGGCATATCAGTGAAAGATGCAAAGGTTCATGTAAATGTAGAAGAACAAGAAGTTATGATTCACGGTGAAGTTGTGGAATATAAAGAGTTTGTTTACTTAATGATGCATAAACCACAAGGCGTTATTTCAGCGACAGAAGATGATAATCATGAAACGGTAATAGATTTATTAGAGTTAGAAGATGCGATTTTTAATCCGTTCCCAGTGGGAAGACTTGATATTGATACAGAAGGTTTCTTATTAATAACAAATGACGGGAAGTTATCACATCAATTGTTATCTCCGAAAAAGCATGTGCCGAAAAAATATTATGCACACGTTGCAGGCGTAGTAACAGAAGAGGATGTAAAAGAGTTTGCTAAAGGTGTTATTTTAGATGATGGCTATGAAACAAAGCCAGGTGCACTTACAATATTAAAAAGCGATGATATTTCTGAAATCGAGCTTGTCATTACAGAAGGAAAATTCCATCAAGTGAAGCGTATGTTTGAAGCGGTAGGGAAAAAAGTAGTCTACCTAAAGAGAACAGAGATGGGGCCGTTAGTGTTAGATGAAGAGCTAGAACTTGGACAATATCGAGAGCTAACAGATGAAGAAGTAGAGATGTTAAAAACATATCAAGTAGATACTGAGAAATAGTACTATTTTTAGGCGCAGAAAAGACCCCTTTCTAATGAGTTAGAAAGGGGTATGTATTTATTTACATACAATTATTTTTCGTTATGAGGTCATTCTCACTTTCTTTCCTGTTGTTGTCCACTTACCGCGGCAAGGGCTATACACGAGTTCATTAAACTGCAACACATTTAGATCACGTTGTATCGTTCGCGGTGTGATCCCGAACTCATCTACAAGGTCTTTCGTCGTTACCGTTCCGTTTTCATTGATGTACATATAAATTGATTTAATGCGTGTTAGCATACGAGTAGTTGTAGGTTTCAAGAGAAAACCACTCCTCTACTAGTTTTTTTGACCCCATTCAGGAAAGAAGGTCGTTACTACCATTGTACTCTACATGATAAAATTCATGCTTTAATCTACTTAAATTTTACAGAAATTTAACAAATATTCATATAGAAAAATATTGGTAGTTGACATTGTATATATGGTCAGTCAACTAACACATAAAATTCTACGTAAAACGCCAAATTCCTGCAATTTTTTTTAGAAAAATAAAAGAAAAACTAATGAGAAATATCTGAAATATTACAATTGTTCGGTATTTGGTTTTCGTATATGGCATAAGAGATTTCGGTTTGTTATGATGAAAGAAACAATATAGTGAAGGATGGATGCGTGATGTCAGCAATTAATTGGACAGAAGAAGTTGCAAAACGAAAAGATGATTTAATTCGTGATACGCAACAATTTTTACAAATTAAAAGTGTATGGGAAGAAGAATCGGCGAAAGAGGGCGCACCATTCGGTGAAGGTGTAGAAAAAGCTTTATCTTTCATGTTACATAAAGGAGAAACGGAAGGTTTTACTTCTAAAAATTTAGAAGGGTATGCAGGTCATCTTGAAATGGGACAAGGAGAAGAATTAGTAGGTATTCTTTGTCACGTTGACGTTGTACCAGAAGGCGATGGCTGGACGACTCCTGCATATAGTGCAGATATTCGTGATGGAAAGATTTTTGCACGTGGTGCAATTGACGATAAAGGCCCAACGATGGCAGCTTACTATGCGATGAAAATTTTGAAAGAATTAGGATTACCTCTTTCAAAACGCGTTCGTATGATTTTAGGAACAGATGAGGAAAGTAATTGGAAATGTGTAGATCACTACTTTAAAAACGAAGAAATGCCAACAATCGGTTTTGCGCCAGACGCGGACTTTCCAATTATTAATGCAGAAAAAGGAATTTCTGATATACAAGTTGTGCAAAATGGTAGTGAAGAGAAGAAAGGTACATATGAACTTGTTTCATTTGAGTCAGGTCGCCGTTTAAATATGGTTCCTGATTTTGCAGAAGCGGTTGTTACAGGAGAGGATGTAAGTGCACTTACAGTAGCATATGAAGAGTATTTACAAACTGCTAAAAAAATAGGTGAAGCAATTGTAGAAGGTAATACAGTAACGTTGCAAATTAAAGGGGTTTCAGCTCACGGATCTACTCCAGAGAAGGGCGAGAATGCAGGTTTATTACTGGCAAACTTCTTAACGAAAGTTGCTCTTGATGGAAAAGGGGCTTCGTTTGCAACATTTGTAGCAGAAACATTTATTGGTGATATTTATGGTGAAAAGGCTACTATCGCTTATAAAGATGAGGTTAGTGGTCCGTTAACAGTGAATGTTGGTCGCCTTTCTTATACGAAAGAGAATGGTGGTAATTTAGGATTAAACGTACGTTACCCAGTTACGACTAACTTTGAAGAAATGATTACAAAGTTAAAAGAATATGTGGGTACTCATGGATTTGAAGTGGCTGATTATTCAAACTCTCGTCCGCATCACGTTGATAAAGACCACGTATTAATTCGTACGTTGCAGCGCGTATATGAAGAACAAACAGGTGAAAAAGCAGAACTATTAGCAATTGGCGGTGGTACTTACGCTCGTTCGTTAAAAGCTGGTGTTGCATTTGGCCCATTGTTCCCTGGAAAAGAAGAACTTGCACATCAAAAAGATGAGTATATTGAAATTGAAGACTTATTAAAGGCAACAGCAATTTACGCACAAGCAATTTATGAATTAGCAAAGTAATGGATATATAAATAATAAAAGACCGTCCCGATACATACTTTGGGACGGTTTTCTATTACGTGCCGTTTGTTGGTAAGCAGATGTTCCTTGTCGAAATGTCGATATCATTTCATCTATCCCGCTTTAATGGGCAGTAAGACCCCCATCTCAAAATTCAGCGAAAGCAAAGAATTTAGGTGGGGGGATCAACTGCCCATAAAAGTCCGATTGGTGAGGGCTGATTAAAGTTTCACTTTATTAACGCGACCTGAACTTGGTTAGACTTGTAGGGAAGTTAATGGAATGAGATAAGAAAGAAAAGCAACAATAGAAAGAAGGAGAAGATGTACATGGAACTGCATTATTTTGTCGCAATTACGTTACCAAATCATATAAAAGAAGTGCTGTCTAACTATAAAGAGGAAATGCAAGAGGAATTACCATTTCGTTCATGGGTACATAAAGAAGACTATCATATTACCCTTTCGTTTTTAGGTAGTGCGACAGAGGAACAATTAGAAGGAATAAAGAATGGATTACAAACACTTATAGAAATGAAAGAACTATCGTTCACATTACAAGGGTTTTCAACGTTTGGTATGGAAGACAGGCCGCGTATTTTTTGGGCAAAGGTAAGCGAAAATCAAGATTTGTTTCAATTGCAAAAGCAAGTACACGTTATGTGTGAAGAGAATGGATTTTCTTTAGAAACGCGCCCATATCATCCGCATATTACTGTTGCACGTAAATGGGTAGGAGAAGAAAAGTTTGATTTAGAACATATAAAGGAAGTGCCTGAAATATCATTTCAAGCGGATACGATTACTTTATACGAATCTCACGTAAAGGAGACACCGAAATATAAAGCAATTGCTGAAATAAAATTACAAAAATAGAATGTATGAAAACGTTTTTTATACAGGTGAATATACTATAAAGAACAATGTGTTACTGTATAGGGCTTCGCTGATAAGAAAAGCCTTATCATTTGCAGCTCGTTTCATTTTAACTTTAAGAATGATGGTGATTTTTTTATGTTGAAAGTAAAACGTCCATTTGATGCCTATTTAGATGAAATGAATAAAATTACAATTTTGCTCCCACATGCGTATGGAACAAGTCGGACATTTCGTTTGCAAGAAGGAAGTAACGTGAAAGATTTACCGATTGCTCATACAATTGCGCTTCCTGATGCAACGAAGTATGAGTGCTTTATAGAAGAGCCGCTAGATGTGGGGAAGTATTATACAGTACGAGATGAACGGAATGAAGAAACAGATTTACAAATAGGTGCTGTCATAAGAACAGCGATTTTCGATGAGAAGTATTATTACGAAGGTACAGATTTAGGGGCAGTACACCAAAAGGAAGCAACTACATTTAAAGTATGGGCTCCAACTGCGAGGCTTGCGAAAGTAAGAATTTATAAAAGTGATAAAGAATATACAGATTACGAAATGTACAGAGAAGAAAATGGAGTTTGGGCTCATACATTGCAAGGCGATTTAGCCGGGGAAAAGTATACATTTCTTGTTTGT
The DNA here is from genome assembly GCF_038006905.1 of Bacillus sp. FSL R9-9834. Classification (NCBI taxonomy): domain Bacteria; kingdom Bacillati; phylum Bacillota; class Bacilli; order Caryophanales; family Bacillaceae; genus Bacillus; species Bacillus sp. FSL R9-9834. Next base: position 4,521,581 of record NZ_JBBOWD010000001.1, on the reverse strand, counting down.
ATTAATTTAATATGGAACGAAGCTGTGGATCCTTATGCAAAATCAGTGACTGTAAATGGGAAGTACGGCGTTGTTATTGATTTGGAAAAGACGAATGTAGCAAAGCGAGGGCAATTACCACCATTACAAGCAATGACAGATGCCATATTGTATGAACTGCATATTCGTGATGCTACTATTCATCCGGGCAGTGGAGTGAGTAAAAAAGGAACATATAAGGGACTAATGGAAGAAGGAACGACAGGGCGAAATGGGACGTTAACAGGTTTGTCTCATATAAAAGATTTGGGTGTTACACATGTTGAACTATTACCTTTATATTGTTTCGGTGGTGTAGATGAGGCAAACCCTTCTTCTGCCTATAATTGGGGTTACAATCCATTATATTACAATGCGCCAACGGGATTTTATGCTACAAATCCCTCTGACCCGTATAACAGGATCGTAGAGTGTAAACAGCTGATTGAAACATTTCATGAGCATGGCATTAGGGTGATTATAGATGTTGTATATAATCATGTGTATGAAAGAGAGCTCTCATCATTTGAAAAGCTTGTCCCAGGATATTATTTTCGTCATGGTGAAAATGGTATGCCTTCTAATGGGACGGGAGTCGGAAATGACATAGCATCTGAACGGAAAATGATGAGGAAATTCATTGTAGAGTCTATTTTATATTGGCTTACGGAGTACAATGTTGATGGATTCCGGTTCGACTTAATGGGAATTTTAGATGTTGATACAATAAATATAATAGAAAAAGAAGTGCGAAATATAAAGCGAGATGCACTGCTATTAGGAGAAGGATGGGATCTACAAACACCACTTCCTCCAGAGGAAAAGGCAACGTTAAATAATGCAAAGAAAATGCCGCATATTGCGCAATTTAATGATCAATTTCGTGATGGGATAAAAGGGAGTACCTTTCATATAAATAAACGTGGTTTTGCATTTGGTGGGTATGTAGACTGTAATCATTTGCAATATATTGCATCAGGAAGCCTTTTGAGTATGAAAGAAACAGGTTTGTTTCTAGAGCCTGTGCAAAGCATAAACTATGTAGAATGCCATGACAATATGACGATGTGGGATAAACTCATGCGCAGTAATGAAGAGTCGGAAGAGGTTTTGAAAAAACGTCACGTGCTAGCAACTGCAATGGTGATTCTGTCGCAAGGCATCCCTTTCTTACATGCTGGGCAAGAATTTTATCGTACGAAGCAAGGAAATGAAAATAGTTATAATGCAAATGATGAAATTAATCAATTAGATTGGGATCGAAAAGAGAAAGAGATAGAGACCGTTAACTATATAAAAGGTTTAATTGCGATTCGTAAAGAGCACGGAGCATTCCGGTTACAAAATGCAGACCTTATAAAAAAGCACATGACTTTTTTGCAAACATCTCCAGAAGTACTTGCATATCATTTAGAGCATGTAGAGTCGTTTGGACCGTGGAAAGAAATTGTTGTTTTATTTAATAGCAGTTTAGAAGCGAAAACGGTGCAACTTCCGAAAGAAGAAACGTGGCATGTGTTAGTAAACGAAAAGCAAGCTAAAATAGAGCCAATTTCTTCATTTAGAGGAAAGGAACTTAGGCTCGCTCCGATTAGCACGTATATATTGACGATAATGTGACAAATCGCTACTTGACGATGAGAATGTAATAAATGTAGAATTGACAAAGGTGACGATTTTGATAAGTTGTCATTCTATGGCTGGTTTTGTAAAATAAAATAGAGAGTTTTTGGCTTATGCCAAGTTTTCTTTTCATTTACAGTAAAATATATATGAATCCACAACATGTGTAGAAATGTTGCGGTTTTTCTTTTCATAACTATAAAAGATAAGGATTTGTTAACGGGTAATGAATATGGAATGGTTGGAACAATTATTAGGAAAAGAGTGGAGTCTTGTACCGGCTGGTGGAGTAACGGGCGATGCATATATTGCGCAAAACGGACAACAGAAGTTATTTTTAAAGCGGAATACATCGCCCTTTTTAGCGGTATTGTCAGCAGAAGGAATTGTTCCAAAATTACTTTGGACAAGAAGGGTAACGAACGGTGATGTAATTTCTGCTCAAAAATGGCTTCCGGGACAGAAGCTAGAGCCAGAGGATATGAAACTAGAACGTGTTGCGAAACTTTTGAAGAAAATACACTCCTCTAAAGCACTCGTGCAGATGATTCAAAGACTTGGGAAGCAGCCGCTTCACGCACAAGAGTTATTACAACAGCTGCAACTTGTCTTAAGAGGAGATATAAGGGATGAGGAAACAATTCAGCAAGGTCTTCAATATTTAATGGATTCATTAAAAGATATTGAATACAATGAATTCGTTGTATGCCATTGTGATGTAAACCATAACAATTGGCTATTGTCGGATGAAGATGAGTTGTTTTTAATTGATTGGGATGGAGCTGTAATTGCTGACCCAGCTCTAGACCTCGGTATGTTATTATATTGGTACATTCCGCGCCAAGAATGGAGTGAGTGGCTCGGTTACTATGATATTGAAATGGATGAATCGTTGCTTAAACGTATGAGATGGTATGTGATAGCACAAACGATTTTGTCTATTCAATGGCATACAACAAAAAAGCAGCAAGCAGAAGCTGAATATTGGCATCAATATTTACAGCAACTACTTGCTTCAGAGTAATACTTAAGAAAAATTGTCCATTCCAGCAATCCACTGAGTAAGTTGTTCTTGATTATTGGAAATGTGGTTGTCCAAATTAGAGGAAGATTTACCCGATTGACTATAAGAATATACATCGTTTAGCATTGCTTTAGCGTCACTACTTATATTATCGTTTGCGAGTAACGATTGAATGAGACGCTCTAATTGCTCGCATTCAGAAACTGTCCCGCAACAATCACTTTGGTGATTGACTAAAATATCTTTCAGCACTTCTAATTGATGTTGTTGATTAATTGGCATGAACGGATCATCCTTTCGATTGTTTTTCTCTTCTTAGAAAAGTAAGAGAAAAAGCTGTTTCGTCATGGAATGTTTAATGCTGTATGTAGTTTTTATCAAAATGGTACATCTTATACTTGAAAGAAACGGACCGAGTGCTCGTACGTACTTGGTTTTTTGTTTGGTAGATTGATTAAAAACAGAAAGAAGGAATTATTCCTTTAAAATAGCTATGTAAAGAGAGGGAAACATCTATGCGTTTAAGACATAAACCATATGCAATGGATCGAATTAATGAGTATTCACATATCGTAATCGGCAACCCAGAGGAGCGCGCTGGTAACTGGAAAGAAGTATTTGGAAATGAGCAACCCATTCACATCGAAGTAGGTACAGGTCGTGGCCGCTTTATGTATGATATGGCAAAAGCGAATCCACATATTAATTATATTGGAATTGAAAAATTCACAAGTGTTGTTGTAGATGCACTGGATAAATTAATTGAAGAAGAATTACCGAACTTAAAGTTAATTAATAAAGATGCTGAAGATTTAACAGTTTTCTTTGCAAAAGGTGAGATTGATCGCGTTTATTTAAACTTCTCAGATCCATGGCCAAAGAAACGTCATACGAAGCGTCGTTTAACGTACAAAACGTTTTTACGCAATTATGAAGAAGTGTTAGTAGAAGGCGGAGAAATTCATTTCAAAACAGATAACCAAGGTTTATTTGAATATTCTCTTATGAGTATGGCGGAGTATGGTATGTTACTAACTTACTTAAGCTTAGATCTTCATAACAGCGACTTTGAAGGTAACATTATGACTGAGTACGAAGAGAAATTCTCTAGTAAAGGTCATCGTATTTACCGAGTAGAAGCAAAATATCGTACAGAGCCTATGCAGTAATGCATAGGTTTTTTGTATCTAAAATAATCAGAATTTTATGTTAGTATTAAAAGAAAAGGGGGATGAAAAATGGAACAGTTACAAGTTGGAGATATAAAAGTGACGTGGCTAAAAGGTGGGAACACACATTTAGACGGAGGAGCAATGTTTGGCGTTGTGCCGAAAGTACTTTGGTCACGTAAATATAAACATAATGATACAAATCATATTTATTTACGAACAGATCCGTTACTTTTACAAACGAAAGATGGCAACATGCTCATTGATTCCGGAATAGGAAACGGTAAATTGAGTGAGAAAATGAAGCGAAACCAAGGTGTAACAGAAGAATCATCGGTTTATGAGTCATTAGAAAAACTAGGATTAAAGCCTGAGGATATCCACTACGTTTTAATGACGCATCTTCATTTTGATCATGCATCCGGCTTAACAAAATGGGAAGGGGATCACCTTGTGCCAGCTTTTCCGAATGCGAAAGTTTACGTAAGCGAAACAGAGTGGAATGAAATGAGGAATCCAAATATTAGATCCCGTAATACATATTGGAAGGAAAATTGGGAGCCGATTGTAGACCAAGTTATTACGTTTCAGCAAGAAATAGAAATTACAGATGAAATAAAAATGGCACATACAGGCGGTCATAGTGATGGACATGCAGTTATCGCTTTAGAAAGCAAAGGAGAAACAATGCTGCATTTAGCAGACTTATTGCCGACGCACGCCCATCAAAATGTATTATGGGTAATGGCGTATGATGATTATCCGATGACATCCATTGAAAATAAGCAAAAGTGGATGAAGTATGGTGCTGAAAACGATGCTTGGTTCACTTTTTATCATGACGCGTATTATCGCGCAGTAAAGTGGAATGAGGAAGGTCATATCGTAGAAAAAATAGAACGAAAAACGGGTATAGAAGCATAAAAATGGGAGGGTGTTCCAGCAGTCTGTTGGAGCAGTCTCATTTTTGTTGTCGTTTTTTGTCGGTAAGTCGATATATTTGAAAAATCGCTGATATAATTTGAGTTACGGTCGATATATTTGAAAAATCGCTGATATATTTGGAGTTGCAGTCGATATATTCGAAAAATCGCCGATATAATTTCAATTACTATCCACGATTAAAAAATAAGAGGTTCACCTAATGGGAACCCTCCTGTTTATGCTGCTATAACCTCTAAAACAGTACCTGTTTTAGCATCAACTAAAAATTCAAATCGTTCTTGTATATCATTTAACATCGTTGTAAGACCGCCGCGATACACTTCGTATGCGACATCATATTTTTCAAATGTCTCTGGAACCATATGTACCCAAGAGCCAGTAATTTCACCTTTATGACTTAATGCTTGTTTTACCATTTTCAATGCTTTTTCTGAAGAAATATGGGATTGTTCTTGTACTTTGTTTGCAACGAAATAACCAGCTGCGAACCCAACGCCAAGACCTGCTACTAAACCTTTCCAGCTCATATATTCACCTCAATTCTATAAAATAAAAATAGTGTACCGATAATAATTATAAAGCAAATACAGCTAAAAAAGAAGAAACTAGAAACATTTCGAAAATTTCGTTACAATAAAAGAGGTATTCTACTAAGGTTTGAAAGAAGGGGACTTCGTGAATAAAGAGACATTACAATTATTTCGTACGTTAACAGAATTACAAGGTGCATCAGGTTTCGAACATGATGTACGCCGTTTTATGAAGCAAGAATTAAGCAAATATGCAGATGAAATTGTACAAGACGGTTTAGGTAGCGTATTTGGTCTGAAAAAAGGGGATGAAACTGGCCCGCGTGTTCTTGTAGCAGGTCATATGGATGAAGTAGGTTTCATGGTTACGCAAATTACGAAAAACGGAATGCTTCGTTTTCAAACTTTAGGCGGCTGGTGGAGCCAAGTACTATTAGCTCAGCGCGTTCAAGTTATGACGAAGAATGGCCCTGTTATTGGGGTTGTTGGTTCTATTCCTCCTCATTTATTAAGTGACGCGCAACGTGCAAAACCGATGGATATAAAAAATATGTTAATTGATATAGGCGCAGATAGCTATGAAGATGCGATTGAGATTGGTGTAAAACCAGGACAACAAATCGTGCCAATCTGCCCGTTTACGCCGATGGCAAACGAAAAGAAAATTATGGCGAAAGCTTGGGACAACCGTTACGGATGTGGCCTTGCAATCGAATTATTAAAAGAATTAAAAGACGAAACATTACCAAACACATTATACTCTGGTGCGACTGTACAAGAAGAAGTTGGTCTTCGCGGTGCACAAACTGCTGCAAATATGATTCAACCAGACATTTTCTATGCGCTTGATGCAAGCCCAGCTAACGATGCATCTGGTGACAAAACACAGTTCGGTCAATTAGGAAAAGGTGCTCTTCTTCGTATTTATGACCGTACGATGGTAACGCATAGAGGAATGCGCGAATTCATTTTAGATACAGCAGAAACACATAACATTCCGTACCAATACTTTATTTCGCAAGGTGGTACAGATGCGGGCCGTGTACATACAAGTAACTCAGGTATCCCATCAGCAGTAATTGGTGTTTGCGCACGTTACATTCATACACATGCTTCTATTTTACATGTGGATGATTATGCGGCAGCAAAAGAGCTAATTACGAAGCTTGTAAGAGCAACGGATAAAACGACGTTAGAGACAATTAAGAATAACGCGTAGAGAAGAAGGGCGAAAAACCCTTCTTTTTTTAGGTTGAATAGATGCTCGAGCGATGTATGGTAGCGGTTAGTGCTTAATTGATTCTTGCACGGGGGATTAAAACCCCGGGTAGGAAGTGAGAGTAAGGTTGCTTTTTGGTTCGAGGTCCGCAATGTTGTGAGAAAAACTCTTCTTTTTAGAGTGAAGAGACAAACAAGCGATGTGTGGTGGCCGTGCATTCGTGTATAAAGAACAATTTGATTAAGGGAAAATGATAAATTTTTATAGAGGTGAATGAAATGAAAGTAGTAGTTGGATCTAAGAATAAAACGAAGGTTGGAGCTGTGGAGAAGGTTTGGAAAGGTGCTACAATTACATCTCTTTCTGTTCCTTCAGGGGTAGCAAACCAGCCATTTTCAGATGAAGAGACGATGCAAGGAGCGATCAATAGAGCGAAGCAAGCACTAGAGGAAGGGGAAGCTCAAATTGGCATTGGACTAGAAGGCGGCGTAATGAAAACAGAGCACGGTTTATTTATGTGTAATTGGGGCGCGCTAGCAACAAGTGATGGTAAAACATTCGTTGCCGGCGGGGCACGTATTACGTTACCAGATGATTTTTTAGCACCTCTTGAAGGTGGTAAGGAGTTAAGTGAAGTGATGGAAGAGTTTGTACAGAGAAAAGATATTCGTAGTCATGAAGGTGCGATCGGTATTTTTACGGATGATTATGTGGACCGTACGGAATTATTTGTACACGTTGTTAAGTTACTTGTTGGGCAATATAAGTATGATGAAAAGCAAGCATAAACCTTGCACCGTGCGCGATGTATGGTAGTATAAAAGAAAGATTATAACATGAAAAAATGCACTCGTTAGAGGAGGAAATATAGATGAAATCATTAGAAAGCATGGAGCAATTCCAAGAGTTAAAAAATGAAGAGAATGTAATCTTTATGTTCTCAGCAGAATGGTGTCCAGACTGCCGCTTCGTAGATCCATTTATGCCAGAAGTAGAAGAGAAATATAGTGATTTCTCATTTTACTATGTAGATCGTGATGAGTTTATTGATCTATGCGTAAAATTAGACGTATTTGGCATTCCGAGCTTTGTAGCGTACAATAAAGGTGAAGAAACAGGTCGCTATGTAAACAAAGATCGTAAAACACAAGAACAAATCGAAGAGTTCATTGAAGGTTTAAAATAAGGCAATTTGCCAATTGAATTGTAAAACAACCTCTACCTTCGCGGGGGAGGTTATTTTTTTGGAAGGGAGGAAAAAGAGATGAAGATGACAAGTAAAAAGATGAAAGACGAGTTAATGAAGAGATTATCTCGCCCGGAATGGGACTTTCAGTATGATAGTGAGAAAGAAGTTCTACGTATAGAACAGAAAGACTCAAAAAAAGGTATTAACGTATCGCTTCCAGGAGTTGTAGCAAAATGGGAAGTGAATAAAGAAAAGGCGATTGAAGAGGTTGCCTATTACGTACAAGAAGCGTTAATTGCGATGCATAAGGAAGAAAATAGCGCGGCGAAAATTTTACCTGTTATTCGCTCTACTTCTTTCCCGAAACAAGCAGAAGAAGGAAATCCGTTTATTATGACGGATCATACGGCGGAAACACGTATTTACTATGCGCTAGATTCGAATAAAACATATCGTCTCATTGACGAGCGTTTATTACAAAAATTAGGGCTTACAGAGCAACAAGTGCGTGAAATGGCATTATTCAACGCTCGCTCATTAGGTTATGAATTTAAACAAGACACAGTAGCAGGTAATACATTCTACTTTTTAAACACAAATGATGGGTATGATGCGACTCGTATTTTAAACGAATCGTTACTACAATCGATGCGCGAAAAGATTTCTGGTGACATGGTTGTTGCTGTTCCTCACCAAGATGTGTTAATTATTGCTGATATCGTCAACGAAATCGGTTATGATATTATTGCACAAATGACAATGAAATTTTTTGCCGAAGGGCATGTTCCGATTACATCACTTTCATTCGTATATGAAGATGGGGACTTTGAACCAATCTTTATTTTAGCGAAGAATCGGAAGAAGACAGATGGAAAAGAGAAAGGATGAACGAAGTGAACGTTTTTTACAACCTTGAAGGAATTGGTGACACTCTAATTGTTGCCTTACAAGATATTACTTTAGAGAACCGTACTTTTGATCGCAAAGGAGATGTTGCACGCGTATATGACCGTGAAAGCAACGAAACAGCAGGATTCAACATTTTTAATGCATCTTCTTACTTAGAAGTAAAAGAAACAGGTAACCTTACATTAACGAAAGAGCTTGTAGAAAAAATCAATGAAATTTTAGCGAAGAACGGCTTTGAAGAAACAGTAGAAGCAGATCTTTCTCCAAAATTTGTTGTAGGCTATGTAGTTGAAAAAGAAAAGCATCCAAATGCTGATAAGTTAAACATCTGTAAAGTAGAAATCGGTACAGAAACATTACAAATCGTATGTGGTGCACCAAACGTTGATGCAGGACAAAAAGTTGTCGTTGCAAAAATCGGCGCTGTAATGCCAAGCGGTATGTTAATCAAGCCAGCTGAGCTTCGCGGAGTTCCTTCTGCTGGAATGATTTGTTCAGCACGTGAATTAGAGCTTCCAGATGCTCCACAAGAAAAAGGTATTCTTGTATTAGAAGATAGCTTTGAAGTTGGACAAGAGTTTAAATTTTAATTGGTATAAGAAAAGAGAGGTTGTCCTTTTGGGCAGCCTCTCTTTTCTATTGAATCTTTGATATATTGTGAGTTGTGATAGATATATGTAGAAAATCGTTCATATTCATAAGGATGTCACCTTTTTTCTTAAAATCTATATTGTGTTTTATAAACAAAATAGTTAAAATTTAGAAAAAAAGAAGGGGATAGACGCATGAAACAACAACCAAAAATCGCAGAACTTCTGAAACGAATTGAAACTTCAAAACAGCAAGATATCGAGTTAGGTACTTATGAGATATATTTGTTTAGTGAAAATGAATTAGAAAAAGGACAAATCGGTTATCGATATGATAAACATAAAAATTCATTAATTAGTGAAGAAAACGGAAAGTGGCAAGAAGGATGGATTACAATTGGATATGAAACGGATATGGGCGATCCAGTTTTCGTAAATATAGATGATGACGCTTATCCGGTTTATACTGCAGAACGTGGTACAGAAAAATGGCATCCAGTTTATATTGGAAATATGGATGAGATTATAAAACAATTATAAAAAACTTTGAGACCGGTGCAAAGTGTAACGGATAGTGTAGATGAATATCGGAAGAGTAAAGCTTAAACGCATTCTTACATGTAAGAATGCGTTTTTCTATATGAAAACACTCGTAAATTAGAATATTATGGATAAATATGACATGCTTAATTTTACCTGCACTTTTTGCCGAATGCTGATACAATAAAGGATGTTACTATTTAGTAGAAAGAGTGGTAAGCATGTTAGATTGGATGAAAAAGCTGTTTAACAAAGAGGAAGAACAAACAGCGATGAATAAAGAAGTACAAAAGCAAGTTGAAAGTCAGCCGAAAATTCCTCGTGTAAACCACTACACCGAAGCAAGAGAAGCACAAATGGCAAGTAGGAATGCAGGTAAATGCCGTTTTCCATTAGTACCGGATAATGGGTTCGATGAAGAGGATGTTATAGAAACAGGGCGTTTTGAAGAACAACCTGTTCAAGCTGTAACATATAAAGAGTCGCCTATTCAAAGAGGAATTAAAGTGGAAAGAAGCAGACGACAGTATGTGGAGAAGGTAGTTTCTACATATGAAGAGCCGGAAATGCAATATGAACCGGAGCGAGAGCCTGTCGTAAAGAAAGCATCTACACCAGCGCAAGAAAGTAACCGTAGACCATTTCGTCCAACAGAAATGATTTCGCCAATTTACGGATATAATCGTCCTTCAGTAGAGAAAAAGGAAGAAAAGCAGGAGGAAGTAAAGGAAAGAGAAGACCTTGAAATATCTGTAGAGGGCAAATCAGTCGTTGATGCATGGCTAGAGAAAAAAGGATATACATTATCTCATTTCTCAGAAGGGCAAGCACCGACTTCTTCCAGTCATGAAAGAGTTGAAGAGCAAGATCAACAGAGTAAAAAGGAAGAAAAGTCAGTTGTCGATCAATGGCTAGAGAAAAACGGTTATGAAATCGAACGCCAAGAGCCTATAGTAGAAGAAAAAGAAGTGGCTCAAGAAATGAGTGCACCGCAGGAAGTTCCAGCGGCTGAATTACTTCATGAAACAATTGCTGAGCGTATGGAAGATGCGAAGCAAGAAAAAGATGTAGTGGTAGAAAATGTTCTACAAACAGAATCATTAGCTTCTAAAGTAGAGCACGAGGATACAATATTATCAGAAGAAATGAAACGTAATACAGAAATAGACCAACCTACTATTGAAGTAGGAAAGCAAGCTCCAGAAGAATCAGTGATTGTCAAAGCAGAAGAAAAGCTTGAAGAAACAATCATTGTGGAAATACCAGAAGAATTTGAAGAGGTAGACGTAATTACAGAAACAGAAGAATCAGAAGAAGTGGAAGTAATTGCGGAAGCAGAAGAATCAGAAGAAGTGGAAGTAATTGCAGAAACAGAAGAGTCAGAAGAAGTGGAAGTAATTGCAGAAACAGAAGAGTCAGAAGAAGTGGAAGTAATTGCGGAAGCGGAAGAATCAGAAGAAGTGGAAGTAATTGCGGAAACAGAAGAGTCAGAAGAAGTGGAAGTAATTGCAGAAACAGAAGAATCAGAAGAAGTGGAAGTAATTGCAGAAACAGAAGAGTCAGAAGAAGTGGAAGTAATTGCGGAAACAGAAGAGTCAGAAGAAGTAGAAGTAATTGCGGAAGCAGAAGAGTCAGAAGAAGTGGAAGTAATTGCGGAAACAAAAGCACCAGAAGAAGCCGAACCTGTAGTACTTGAGGAAACGCAGCAAGAAATGGTGTTAAATGAAGCAATTGAACAAAAGAATGAATTCATACATGTTGCTGAAGCTGATGAACAAACGAAAAAAGATGTTCAAAGCTTTGCGGACGTTTTAATTGCAGAAGAAGCAGCGATTGAAGAAGAACAATCAGTTGCAGAAGAAACACCGGTCGTAGAAGAACAACCAGTTGTGGAAGAAACAGTGATTGAAGAAGAACAACCAGTTGTGGAAGAAACAGTGATTGAAGAAGAACAACCAGTTGCAGAGGAAACACCGGTCGCAGAAGAGCCACCAGTTGTACAAAAAGAAGAACCTAAACGTGAGAAAAAGCGTCACGTACCATTCAATGTTGTTATGTTGAAACAAGATAGAGCGCGATTAGTGGAAAGACATGCAGCTAGAACGAATGCAATGCAACCTTCTATGAAAGAACGAGTAGAGAATAAGCCTGTACACCAAGTAGAAGAACAACCAATGCAGCAAGTGGCAGGAGAACCACAAGTGGAAGAACAACCAATGCAACAAGTAGTAGTAGAGCCACAAACAGAAGAACAACCAATGCAACAAGTAGTAGTAGAACCACAAGTGGAAGAACAACCAATGCAGCAAGTGGTGGTAGAACCACAAGTGGAAGAGAAACTAGTGCAGCAAGTAGTAGAACCACAAGTAGAAGAACGTCCAGTGCAGCAAGTGGTAGCAGAATCTCAACAAGTACAAAAGCCAATTTCAAGTACGGAAGTAGAAGAGAAAGCATATGTTGTAAATCAAAGAGAGAATGATGTGCGAAATGTATTGCAAACACCACCGACGTATACGATTCCGTCGTTAACATTGCTATCGATTCCGCAGCAAGCAGCGTTAGATAATACGGAATGGTTGGAAGAACAGAAAGAATTATTAGATACAACGTTTAATAATTTCCACGTTGGCGCACATGTTATTAATGTATCGCAAGGTCCAGCAGTAACTCGTTTTGAGGTACAGCCAGATCCAGGTGTGAAAGTAAATAAAATTACAAACTTAAGTGATGATATTAAGCTAAGTTTAGCGGCAAAAGATATTCGTATTGAAGCACCGATTCCAGGGAAGAGTGCGATTGGAATCGAAGTTCCAAATAAAGAAAGCAAGCCAGTATTTCTTCGTGAAATTTTAAGAAGTCCTGTGTTTACAAAGAGCGAATCACCGCTTACAGTTGCGCTTGGACTTGATATTTCAGGTGATCCAATTGTAACGGATATTCGAAAAATGCCACACGGACTTATTGCGGGTGCAACAGGTTCTGGTAAAAGTGTGTGTATTAACGCCATTTTAACGAGCATTTTATATAAAGCGAAACCGCATGAAGTGAAGTTAATGTTAATCGATCCGAAGATGGTTGAGCTTGCACCATACAATTCTGTTCCACATCTTGTAGCACCTGTTATTACGGATGTAAAAGCAGCGACAGCTGCATTAAAATGGGCAGTTGAAGAAATGGAGCGCCGTTATGAATTATTTGCGCACGCAGGAGCTCGTGATTTAACTCGTTACAATACGATTGTAAGTGAGCGAGAAATTCCGGGAGAGACATTGCCTTATATCGTTATTGTCATTGACGAGTTAGCCGACTTAATGATGGTAGCACCTGGTGATGTTGAGGAAGCAATTTGTCGTATTGCGCAAAAGGCACGTGCTTGTGGTATTCATTTATTAGTAGCGACGCAGCGTCCATCTGTAGATGTTATTACAGGTTTAATTAAGTCAAACATTCCAACGCGTATTGCGTTTACTGTATCATCTCAAGTTGATTCGCGTACGATTATTGATATTGGGGGCGCGGAGAAATTACTTGGCCGTGGTGATATGTTATTCTTAGGGAACGGTACATCTAAGCCAGTTCGTGTACAAGGTGTATATGTATCGGATGATGAGATTGAAAAGACAGTTGATCATGTGAAAAAGCAAATGAAACCGAATTACTTATTTAAGCAAGAGGATTTATTAGCGAAAACAGAACAAGCTGAGTCGGAAGACGAATTGTTCCTTGATGCATGTCAATTTGTTGTAGAACAAGGGGGAGCGTCCACATCTTCTGTACAGCGAAAATTCCGCATCGGTTATAATCGCGCGGCACGTCTCATTGAAGAGATGGAATCGCAAGGAATTATTTCTGAAGGTAGAGGTACGAAGCCAAGAGATGTCCTTATTTCTGAGGATGAATTTGCCGCTATGCAGGAAACAAATGTATAGTAAACGGTTTTGCTGTATACTAAGAGAAAATGTTGGATAGTAAAGTAGGGAGTAAAGCGACATGAAAGAAATTGAATTAAAATTAAAAGGTGAAATAAATAGACTAACAAATAAAACATTTAAATTTGACGAACGCGTTGGAGAAGGTTGGTTCTCTGCCGTTTACTTTTTAAAGACTAGAGAAATCATCGAAGAATTTCGCCCGAAAAGTGTTGTAACGATGCAATTTTTCCAAAAGGAAAATGCAGTTCTTTGCGGAACAGACGAAGTCATTGCATTGCTACAAACATTCGCTAAAAATCCTGAGGAACTTGAGATTAACTCTTTAAAAGATGGCGATAAAATTAGTCCATTTGAAACAGTGTTAACAATTCATGGTCCTTATGAAAATTTCGGATTTTTAGAAGGTGTCATTGATGGGATTTTAGCTCGTCGTACATCGGTTGCGACAAACGTATATAACGTTGTCCAAGCTGCGCGTAGCGTAGATAAAGAAAAACCAGTTATTTTCATGGGAGATCGTGATGATCATTATACACAACAAGCTGGTGACGGTTATGCAGCATACATCGGAGGTATGAGCGCACAAGCGACGCATGCGATGAATGAATGGTGGGGCAAAAGTGGTATGGGGACGATGCCTCACGCATTAATTCAAATGTTTAATGGTGATGTTGTGGAAGCAGCAAAAGCATATCATAAGAAATTCCCAGAAGACGAATTAGTTGTATTAATTGATTACAACAATGATGTTATTACAGATGCACTTCGCGTAGCGCGTGAATTTGGATCAACATTAAAAGGTGTACGTGTAGATACGTCCCGTACGATGATTGATCAATACTTCATTCGCCACCCAGAAGTACTTGGAACATTTGATCCACGTGGTGTAAATCCATCGCTCGTATTCGCACTTCGTAAAGCACTTGATGAAGAAGGATTCCAGCATGTAGACATCGTTGTAACTGGTGGATTTGATGAGAAGCGTATTCGTGAATTTGAAGCTCAAAACGTACCTGTTGATATATACGGAGTAGGAAGTAGCTTATTAAAAATGAATATTGGCTTTACTGGTGATAACGTAGAATTAAATGGAAAACCAGAAGCGAAAGCTGGTCGTAAATATCGTCCAAACCCACGTTTAGAGCGTGTTCAATTAGAAAAAAGAGAAGATATGTAAAAGAGAGAAAAACTGATAGGTGATTGACCCTATCAGTTTTTCTGTTATCATAGTATAGCGGCTTCTTTTTTGCTATAATGGATTTGTTATGGACATAAAAAAGAAGTACGTACGAGTTTATCCTGATAAGTGAAGGGAAGAATAACTTCACTACATCAAAAATGTATGATGATTACCAAAATAAGAAAAGATTCATATACTGTCTTATAGATAGGCCGTTGTATTAGTTCGAAATGTTGGAGGTTCTTTAAGATGACAGTTTACCATTTTGTAGGAATTAAAGGAACAGGAATGAGTTCATTAGCGCAAATTCTTCATGACATGAAGCATACTGTTCAAGGGTCTGATTATGAAAAGCGTTTCTTTACACAAACAGCGTTGGAAAAGCGTAGTATCTCGATTCTTCCTTTTGATAAAAGTAATGTAAAAGAAGGACAAGTGATTATTGCAGGAAATGCATTTCCTGATACGCATGAAGAAATCGTAGCAGCAAAAGAATTAAATATCCCAGTACATCGTTACCATCACTTCTTAGGTGACCTTATGAATCAATACACAAGTGTTGCTGTAACTGGTGCACATGGAAAAACATCAACAACTGGTTTGTTAGCCCATGTAATGCAAGGTGCACACCCTACATCTTACCTTATTGGAGATGGAACAGGGCATGGGGTAGAAAATAGTAAGTATTTTGTATTTGAAGCTTGTGAGTATCGTCGTCATTTCTTGTCTTACAATCCAGACTATGCGATTATGACAAACATTGATTTTGATCATCCGGATTATTTCACAGATATCAATGATGTATTCAGTGCATTCCAAGAGATGGCATTGCAAGTGAAAAAAGGCATTATTGCATGTGGAGATGATGAAGAACTTCAAAAAATTCAAGCGAAAGTACCTGTTATTTTCTATGGATTTGGAGAAGATAATGATTTCCAAGCACGTAACATTCAAAAGAGAACAGATGGTACTATTTTCGATGTATTCGTTCGTAATACGTACTATGACACGTTCAAAATTACAGGATACGGCAACCACAGCGTATTAAATGCATTAGCAGTAATCGCACTTTGCCATTATGAAAACGTTGATGTAGAGGCAGTTAAGCATCAGCTAACAACTTTTGAAGGCGTAAAACGTCGCTTTAATGAAAAGCCAATGGGAGAGCAAGTTATTATTGATGACTATGCACACCATCCGACAGAAATTAATGCAACGATTGAAGCAGCTCGTCAAAAACATCCAGAGCGTGAAATTGTCGCTGTATTCCAGCCACACACATTCTCACGTACAGAAAAGTTCTTAGATGAGTTCGCGGAAAGCCTAAGCAAAGCTGACCAAGTATACTTATGTGATATTTTCGGATCAGCGCGCGAAAACAAAGGTGAATTAACAATCGAAGATCTGCAAAAGCGTATTGACGGTGCAGAATTAATTACAGATACAACAACGGATGTATTAAAGAAACATAAAAACGGCGTTCTCATTTTCATGGGCGCAGGAGACATCCAAAAATTCGAAGCAGCTTACGTAAAAGAAGTTCAAGTTGCAGAGAAGTAATAGAAAAGACGCATAGCTTAGCTGTGCGTCTTTTTTTGTTGTGTTGTAGGGTGTAGTAATGTTGTCGAATTTAGTCGGTAAGTCGATATCCCTTGTCGAATCGTCGATATATTTTAAAAATCGTTGATATATTAGATGGGCATTTTCTATTTAGAAGTGTTAGAATAATAAGAAAAATAAAAAGGGGAGCTAAAAAACATGTTCACACTCCGGGTAGACGACGAAATCGAATTACAATTATTAGAGAAGCATCATAAAGAGGAATTATATCAATTAATAGATCAAAACCGTAACCATTTAAGAAGATGGCTTCCTTGGGTAGATGGGACGAAATCTGCTGATGCTTATAATGAGATTTGTCCGATGTGGTTAAAGAAGTTTGCAGAGGGAGACGGTTTTGAAAGTGGCATACGTTATAAAGGAAAGCTCGTTGGGATGGTAGGTATTCATCCAGTGAGCTGGGGGAAGAAAGCGGCAAGTCTCGGATATTATCTTGCAGAAGATGCTGGTGGGAAAGGTATTATGACGCGTAGCGTGAAGGCTGTACTTCACTATGCATTTGAGAATTTAAAATTAAATAAAATGGAAATTAGATGCGGTATTGAAAATGTGAAAAGTCGCGCTATTCCAGAACGTTTAGGGTTTAAGTTAGATGGTGTTTTAAGAGATGAAGAATGGTTATACGATCATTTTCATGATCTCGCAGTATATAGTTTACTAGCTTCAGAGTGGAAGGAGATTCGATGAACGAGAAGATACGCATTATTCCGTATGAAAGTACGTTTCAAGATGAAGTAGTAGATCTTATCGTTCATATTCAGAAAAAAGAGTACAATGTCCCCATTACGAAAGAAGAGCAGCCGGACCTGCTTGAAATAGAAACATTTTATCAAAGGAATCATGGCAACTTTTGGGTAGCAATTTATGATGGTAAAGTAGTTGGAACAGTAGCTTTATTAGATATTGGGAATCATCAAATAGCGTTAAGAAAAATGTTCGTAAAAAAAGAATTTCGCGGAAAAGAGTGGGGTGCATCACATAAGTTGCTCCAAACAGCAATTTTGTGGGCTGAGAATAAAAAGCTGAAGGATATTTACTTAGGAACGACAGTGAAATTTTTAGCGGCGCATCGCTTTTATGAAAAGAATGGTTTTGAAAGTGTGAGTATAGATGAGTTGCCAAAAAGTTTTCCAGTGTTGCAGGTGGATAAGAAATTTTATAGATATATTGTTTAAGAAGGTCATGTAGAAATGGCCTTTTTTTTATGAACTAAAATGGAAAAAGTGGTATAATTTAGGTTGGGGGGTGCGTATATGAATTTTCCGATTCGAAGAAGTAAGTCAGTAGTCATTTTCGTTTGTCTCACGTTAGCTTTTATGTTTGTGTATCCACTTGTCATGATTGTCACAAATAAAGAGCAGTGGATGACAGCGTTAATTGGGATGAGTTTATGCTTCCTTGTTAATGTACCACTCGTTTGGGAAGTGTTTATTAAACAGCATAAAGTAGAAAATGGTGTATTAAAGTACGGTATTTTAAATGACGATATCGTATTAAAAGAGATAAGAATCATTCGTCAAGTTGGGAAATCTCTTGAAATTACGACCAATGCATACAAAGTACATATGGTTGCGATGCCGCAACATATGAATGAATTTTTGGCGCTTATTGAGAAAGAGAATCCAAATGTGAAAATAGAAATGGTAGGGAAGAAATGAAATATGTAAAACCTTTGTTTTGTTTAGAAATATTATTTGTGCTTGTTGGTTGCACTAGAGTATATATGAAATGGGATCTGCCTTTATA
Organism: Bacillus sp. FSL R9-9834; assembly: GCF_038006905.1. NCBI lineage: Bacteria > Bacillati > Bacillota > Bacilli > Caryophanales > Bacillaceae > Bacillus > Bacillus sp. FSL R9-9834. The sequence continues at coordinate 4,503,347 of NZ_JBBOWD010000001.1, read as the reverse complement.
TGTACCAATATTAATAGGTACGATCGCAGTGGCGCTTTTATATTATTTTCATTTTCAGCAAACGAAAAGGGAGAAAAGTAGCTCTATATAGTTAGGAGGATTAGAAATGAAAAAAGTCCTTATGTTATTTGTACTTCTGCTAACCGCATCCGTTCTTTTACTAGGATGTAGTACGAAGAAGGAAAAGACGGATCTAAACTTAGAAAAGGCACAAAAAGTTGAAATTGAATCACTTACTGATTCAAGTGAAAAGAAAGTAATTACCGATAAGAAAGAAATTGAAAAGCTGTTTGAAGTCATGAAAATGGATAAGTGGGAAATGCAGTCAGCTCCTTTAGATACTCCGCAAGGGAAAACATTTAAAATGTATCAAGAAGGTACAACAAAATTATCGGAGTCGAGTAAAGATAAAAAGGAATTACATGAAATTGGTACGATGACAGTATATAAAGATGTCCCGTATGTTGAAGTTGAAATGAAAAATAAGAAAATGAGTTTTAAAGTGCCAGAAGATGTGGCGAAAGACTTATTAAAGTATTAAAAAAACGCTCGGAAAAAATCCCGAGCGTTTTTCATTATTTTAAGTTCTCTGGGTTTAAAGCTTCTAATTCAGGTACAACGAATCGTCCGTCTTTACGGATTAGTACGTCGTCGAAGTAAATTTCGCCACCGCCGTATTCAGGACGTTGGATGCACACTAAATCCCAGTGAATGTTCGAGTTATTGCCGTTCCATGCATCGTCGTAAGCTTGTCCAGGAGTGAAGTGGAAGCTGCCATCGATTTTTTCATCGAATAGGATGTCTCCCATTGGATGTAAGATGTATGGGTTTACGCCAATTGCGAACTCACCAACGTAGCGTGCGCCTTCGTCTGTATCGAAGATTTTGTTAATGCGCTCTGTATCGTTTGCAGTTGCTTCAACGATTTGGCCGTTCTCGAACTTAAGTTGTACATTTTCAAATGTATAACCGTTGTAAGGAGATGGCGTGTTGTAAGAAACTGTACCGTTAACAGAATCACGAACTGGTGCAGAGTATACTTCACCGTCTGGAATGTTTAAATGACCTGAGCATTTAATTGCTGGAATGTCTTTAATAGAGAATGTTAAGTCAGTTCCAGGACCAGTTAGGCGCACTTTATCTGTTTTATTCATTAATGTAACAAGGCTATTCATCGCCTTATCCATTTTACCGTAGTCTAAGTTACAAACTTCGAAGTAGAAGTCTTCGAAAGCTTCTGTGCTCATTTTAGCAAGCTGCGCCATAGAAGCATTTGGGTAGCGAAGAACAACCCAGCGTGTTTTTGGAACGCGAATGTCTCTATGAACTTTCTTACCAACTGTTTGACCATGAATTTGCATTCTTTCACTTGGCACGTCAGCTTGTTCGTTAATGTTATCGCCAGAGCGAAGACCGATATAAGCGTCCATATCCTTCATTACGCTTGCTTCATACGCAGCGATTTGTTCAAAATGTTCTTCAGTAGCACCCATTAATAAAGAGCGATCTACTTGATGATCTTTTAAAGAAACGAATGGGAAACCACCAGCTGCATATGCTTCTTTTACAAGTGCAGTTACAAGTTCTTTTTGTAAGCCAAAGTTTTCAATTAATACTTTTTCGCCTTTTTGTAAGCGAATAGAGTAGTTAATTAAATTGTATGCTAACTTTTCAATACGTGGATCTTTCATATGTAAAGCCTCCCTACTAATTATGTATCCTCTCCTATTGTAACCTACTTAGTGGAATTTGTTGAATCATTTATGTTAAAGTTAACGAATAAGTATGAAAATTCTAATGAAAAGATAGGGATTAGAACGAAACGGAAAATGATTGTATAATAGGAGAAAGTATGAAAAAGATAAAGGAAGTGATGAAATGCAAGTTCTTTTATATGTAAGTGCGGCTATTATCGCGGTTGCTTTCGCTGTATTAGTAGTGTATGTATGCAGAACGTTGTTATCGGTTCAGAAGACGTTAGAAAACGTTGCAAGCACGTTAGAAGGTTTAGAAAAGCAAATGCAAGGAATTAGCGTAGAGACGGAGCAATTATTACATAAAACAAATGCGTTAGCTGATGACATTCAACAGAAGTCACAATCATTAAATAAAGTAGTATCGGGTGTAGATGGAATTGGAACGACAATCCATTCCTTAAATACGAAACTTCGTAATGTATCAGAGTCTGTTACGGACGAAATTGAAAATAATGCAGATAAAGTAGCGCAAGTTGTACAGTGGAGTAGTGCAGCAATTGAAGTATACAATCATTATCGTGCGACAAGACAAGAGAAAAAGGTTGAAAAAGAAGAGCGTAAATTAGAAAGACTTGAGAAAAAAGCTGAAAAGAAAGAGAAGCGCTCTAGACTTCGTATGAGAGGTGAATCGTAATGAATATGACAAAACTTGAAACAATTGAAGAGCTCGAAGTATTAATAGAAAAAAACGAGCCTTATGTTCTTTTTAAACATAGTACGACATGCCCGATTAGTCATGGTGCCTATACAGAATTTCAAGCTTATTGTAGTGAAGAAAGAGCGGTACCAGCGTATTACTTATACGTACAAGATGCGAGAGATGTTTCGAATCGTGTTGCAGAACAGTACAGCATGAAACATGAATCTCCGCAAGTGTTATACATAAAAGATGGGATGGTAGTATGGAATACGTCTCATTGGAACATTAAAAAAGACGCTTTAGAAGAGAATATTAAGTAAAAAGAAGCAAGCGAAAGGTAATCTGTACCCTTTGTAAAGGACATTTTAAAAAAAGTTAGGCGGCATCAAGAAGATGGTTTCTGTATTCGACAGGAGTCATCTTCTTTAAATTCCACTGATATCTGTGCTGATTATAGTATTTCATATAGTCTTTAATTTCTTGTTTTAACTGTGTGAAAGATGTACAAGTTTTGATGTGTGCTTCATCTTTAAAGTGCCCGAAAAAAGATTCTTGTGGGGCATTATCCCAACAGTTTCCTCGCCTTGACATAGATTGTCCCAGCTTTAATTTTTTGACTAATTTTTGATAGGTAGGACTTGTGTAATGAGCACCTTGATCAGAATGAATATAGGCATCTTGCGTTAATCGTACCTTCTTATTCTTCTTTAGTTTGTGCAGCGTCGTCGTTGCGATATCTAAGGTAAGTCGTTCTGAAACATGATACGCCAAAACTTCATTCGTAGACCCGTCTAGAATAGTAGATAAATATCCTTTTTGATTCTTACCATAAAACAGGTATGTGATATCTGTAAGAAGTACCTTTCCCGGTACACCTTGCCTAAATTCGCGTTTTAATCGATTGGGTACCACGAAGTGTTCTTTCGTCGCTTTCAACATTTTTTTATAGGGATTTTCTCTACGAATAGGACAGATTATCCCATATTTTTTCATGATTCTACGGATGCGTTTCAAATTGTAGACAACTTGAAATTGACCCGCCAATGTCATTTTGATCTGACGAGCCCCCTTTTTTCGGTTTTTAAATCGAAATGCCTTTAATATAATCTCTTTCACTATTTCATCTTGATGTATTCTTTTCTCTCGCCGACTTTGAGAAATGGCTAAAAAATAATTATAGTATCCAGAACGTGAAACGCCTGCGACCTGACACAAATATCTCACCATATTTTTCAGGCGGTATTTTTCAATGATAGAACGAATTAATAGGTACTTTTGACTAGCGTGTAACGTTATTTCTTTCCCATCCTCCCTTCCATAAATTTGATCTTTTTTAACAGTTCATTTTCAGCTTTTAATAAGTTTCGTTCCGCTTCCAAACGTGCATATTTCTCCTCTAATGTAAGTTCTCTTTCTGACTTTCTTCCTGAGTTTTCCTTACGTGTGTCTCTTAAGCCCCATACACCGTTTTGCTTATAGGACGTACGCCATCTATTTCCTGATGACACAATACGTTGTAGACCGATGATATCTATATCAAAACCACATTCTTCAAAAATAATACGAGGTGGTTTACCCTGTTCATTTTCCTTAATAAAAATACGCTTGAATTCATCGGTATAGGTAATTCCTTTTTGGCTTACCGATTTTACGTATCGATTTTTTGATAATATTTGAATTTCCTTTTCTGTAAGCAATTTTTTCGTCATTTTGAAATTTCTCCGATTCTCATTTTTCTCTCATTATACAAGAAATACCCTATAGAATAGACTTTTTTTAAGTGTCTATTCTATAGGGTACAGTTTAAGGTGCTTGCTTCTTTTTTTTGTTTTTGTTGAAATATATTTAATGGTAAACTGTTAATAGTTCAAACTAAATAACTAGATTGTTGAAAGTAGGTTTTAAGTAATGAAGAAAATGGCATTATCTTTCGCAGTCGTAAGTTTATTACTAGGAGCTTGTAGTAATGATACGATTAGTAAGAAGGATGAAGTTATACAGAAAGATACGAAAGAAAAAAGCATGATTCCGAGAACTGCTGTTTCTAAAGATTATTATAGAACTGTAATTCCTTTAAAAGAACAAAAGGTTATAAATACAGCTAATGTAAAAACAAATTCTAAATTAGATTTAGCAGAGTATGAAAATGGTTTAATGAATATTGCAAAAGAGCAATTTGATACAGAAAACCATGTGCTTCAATTAAATCAGTATGTTCCTGAGAAGTTAGTTGATGAACTAGTCGCAAAAGTAGAAGCACCCGTTTTGACAAATATTATAGAACAAGACTATTTCGGGAAGCAGAATTCAAATGAATTAAGTTTATCTGGCGTTGTGATTGGGTTAGCAATGTCGTCAAGTGTATCAAATGAAGAAGCGCTTTCTAAAGGAACTGAAGTGGCTGGACAACTTATAGAAGCTATTCATAAAAATGGCAAGTATAATAAATCCCCAATTACGTTTGCTATCTTTAAGCAAGAAAGTACAAGTTCTTTAAAAAATGGCACGTATATTGCTAGTGCTACCGTTCAAAAGAATGATACGAACCTTGGAAATTGGAATGCGATTGAAGAAAAAGCGTATTCATATCCTTCTGACGAATTTACACAAGCGCATGGAGAAGATAATGAAAAAATAAATAAATTTGCTGAGGCAATGAAAGGTTTTTCTCCTGGAGACTTTATCCCAGTAAATGCTAAAGTTTCTTATAAGAAAAATCAAATGGATACATTAAATATGGATATTGTTATTAAATATAACGGTAAAACAGAATTAATGGCTCTTACTCAACTCGCCGCTCAAAGTATGTTAGACCAATTACCAAAAGATGCAAAAGTACAATTGCAGATAAAGTCCGAGAATAAAATTGAGGCAATTGTTATAAAAGAGAAAAACAGCGATAAACCGTTTGTTTCCTTCTTGTAAAAAAAGACAGTGTTTAAACTGTCTTTTTTTACTGTAAATGAAAGGGGACGATGGGACGGAGCGACGCGTAATATGCTTCATATTTCTGCTGTACTGATTTCAAAGAAAGAAACCTATTTACCCCTTGCATTGTCGATGTAACGTATTCTACAGGGGGATGTGATCTTCTATTGCCAATTGTGGAGTAATTCTAGGTCCAGCGCGTCACATGCCTATCATTGTCGATTTTTGTTGGTAAGTCGATATATTTGGAAAATCGCTGATATATTTTAAGTTGCGGTCGATATATTTGGAAAATCGCTGATATATTTCGAGTTGCGGTCGATATATTTAAAAAATCGCTGATATAAATTTCATGTACTATCGTACTGCTTAAAATAAGGTTTCTACTTATGAAACATCTATATTTTTACAAAAAATGCCCTTTTTTTCATAAAAAATACGAAAATACGAGAAAAGAAGCGAATTTTTTCGAAACTTTTGCGGGAAAATATTGTATGAGCCTGCGTTTTTATCGTATCATTAGTAAAAGGAAGAACTCGGGACGATTGGTGGCATCTGCAAATAGAGTTGATGTCTTTTTTTCATTCAAGTAACCGATACATAAAAATAGATAACAAAAATAGAAGGAGTGTGCGATGAGATGAACGTAACAATATATGATGTAGCGCGTGAAGCGAACGTTTCAATGGCTACCGTATCACGCGTTGTGAACGGTAATCCAAATGTAAAGCCTACAACAAGAAAGAAAGTATTAGAAGCAATTGATCGTTTAGGATACCGCCCAAATGCGGTAGCACGTGGACTAGCAAGTAAAAAGACAACTACAGTAGGTGTTATTATTCCTGATATCTCAAATACGTTTTATGCAGAACTTGCTCGTGGAATTGAAGATATCGCAACAATGTACAAATATAACATCATTTTAAGTAACTCTGACCAAAACAAAGAGAAAGAGTTCCATTTATTAAATACGATGCTTGGAAAACAAGTGGACGGAATTGTTTTCATGGGTGAAGATATTACAGATATTCACGTTGAAGAATTTAAAAAGTCTCCAGTACCAATCGTATTAGCAGCGTCATTTGATGAGCAAAATGAAACGCCATCAGTAAACATTGATTATACACAAGCGGCTTACGACGCAATGAAGCACTTTATTGAACAAGGACATAAGCGTATCGGTTTCGTCTCTGGTCCTTTCATTGATAAAGCGGGAAGCGCGAAGAAGTTACAAGGTTATAAAAAAGCTTTAGAAGAAGCAGGTATTTCATATGATGAAAATCTTGTAATCGATGGAGATTACACATATGATTCAGGTATCGAAGCATTCGAAAAGCTTTGGGGCCTTGATGAAAAGCCAACAGCGATCTTCGTATCTTCTGACGAAATGGCACTAGGTGTAATTCACGCAGCACAAGATGCTGGATTAAATGTACCAACTGATGTAGAAGTACTTGGTTTCGATAATACACGCCTTGCATTAATGGTTCGTCCACAACTTTCAACAGTTGTACAACCGATGTATGATATCGGTGCAGTAGCAATGCGTCTATTAACAAAGTATATGAACAAAGAAAAAGTGGAAGATCACACTGTTATCTTACCTCACCGTATCCAATTTAGAGATTCAACGAAGTAAGTATAAAAAAAGCTCACAGCGATTGCTGTGAGCTTTTATTCGTATTCAGGATAGTATTTTTGTAAGACTGTATCCACTGTTTCATTTTTCTTAACTTGTAAAAATCTTGCGTATAATTCTTTTCCCGTTTCAAATGGTGTATCGTCTAATTCAAACACATGCAATACTTTTCGAAACGTCCACGTTATTTGCTCACCGTACATATTATCGTACGTATGCTCAGAATGTATAGCGATTTGTTCACCTAGTGCATGGGCCTCTTCCAAGCTGTGTGCCTTAACAAGAATAATACTTTCTTCAAAAAGTGTATCACAATCCTTTTTTTTCATAATCCTCATCAATTTTTGGAGGATCAGGCTCACCAGAATGAACAGATTCAAACAATAATTTTACAGCGTACATATTATGCTGCATGTTTCACTTTATAAATAATACTTGCGACAAGCGAAGCGGGTATTGTAAATACGTTACTTTGATAATGGTAATGTATTTGGGATTCTTCATAAGACATGTTGTCATATAGTTCGTTTTGTGACATATTCATTTTCTTCTGTTTTTCTTTGAGTATTTTAATGTAGTTATACTGTATTGGGACGAGAATGATGAAATAGGCTAATACGATTAGTGAAATCCAGATCATTATGAACACTCCCTTATAAAGAATATTTGTATATGATAATTATATCAATTAATAGAAAAAATAACCATTTTTTTTTAACGAAAGGGAGATTAATTCTTTTTCCAAAATGCAAAAAGTTCTTCAGGACTTCGTAAATTATGTGCAAGGCATGTTTGGGCAGTGTGTTTAAAGCTTTGTATGAATTGTTCTAACCTAGAAGGATCATATTGTTTCACATTGCCAGCAATAATAGTTTCATCTTTTTCTAAGTTAAGTGATATTTTTAGCAAAGTTATATTTGTTTCTAGTTGTACAATTTCCATATAAAAAAACTTTTTGTCTAAGTCAATTGTAATATAATCAAATTTCTCTACTTGTTTAAAATATCCTACAATATCTTCTTCCAATTGAAATCCTCCCGAGTTCTATAGCTTATTTGGGAGACTTCTCTATATGACTGTATAATTCCTTGTTATATGTCACATAAGTGCAAATTTAACTATTATAGGGCAATGTCATGTATAATAGAAAGAAAAGGCTTGTGAGGGGGGAGAAGAGATGATCGTTCTTTGGATAATTACGCTTTGTATGACTGCTATTTTTGCATATATGACGTTAAAACAAAATGGTTTAAAGCGATTTGTTCCAGGAAGTATTCTTGCAGGAATTGCCCTTATCACGTATGTAATTTCTATTTTTATTGAAAGTGTATCGGCGGACATGAGCACAAGTTTAATGTTTATCGGTATTACACTATTTGCAAGTAGTATTATGGTACTTATGGTTGCTGGTATTATTTTATTTATTCATATGAATTCGGAAACGTTATAGCATATAGAAAAGGCATGTCCCTAAGGGGCATGCCTTTTTATCCGTTCAATTATGCTCTATCTTTAGAAGAATTTTGTTGTTTTAATAAGTCGCGAATTTCGCTAAGAAGAACTTCTTCTTTTGTTGGTTCTGGAATTTCTTCCTCTTTTTCTTCTTCTTTTTTAGATGTTAGTTTGTTGAACACTTTAACAAACATAAAGATAGAAGCTGCAATAATTAAGAAATCAAAAATTGTTTGGATGAAGTTACCATACATAACAGCAGATTTACCGTATCCAAAGTGTAAACTTGTAAAGTCAACGCCACCTAATACCATACCAAGTAATGGTGTAATAATATCTTTTACTAAAGAACTAACGATTTTACCGAATGCCGCACCGATTACAACCCCGACAGCTAAATCAACGACATTCCCTTTGAAAGCGAACTTTTTAAACTCGTTCCACATGTGTTAATCCCATCCTTTCCACGATTCATTATGAAATTTATAATTCCTATCAACATATTCTATAGAAATTTGCGTGAGAAATAAAGGGGAAATGGGAATGAAAGTAAATTCTGAAAAATGTATCCGTTTTAATTTTTGTTTACATCATTCAGAAGAGATTGCAACATTTGCTGCGTTTTTAATCCTTCTAATCCATCTACAACAGGCTTTGTATCTCCTTGTACACATGCAATAAAATGATGAACAGCATCTTCAAAACCACGTTGTTTTAACGTCGTGTCCCATGATGGGGAGCCAATTTGAGAAACTGCATTTTCTTGCTCAACTTCAAATGTGTTCATGTTTTTTACGCGAATGATTTTTCCTGCTGTGACAAGTTCAATTTGTTCTAAATTTGTACCGGCATGGCGGTGCATTGCGGTAGAAAGTAACATTCCATTTACAGTTGTATATGTATGATGTCCGTAAAGAAGTTCATTCTTTTCATTGATTTGCATCATATTATGAACGACGTTAAGCTCATCGTTAGCTAACCAGCGAGCAGTATCTACAATATGTAAGTAATCATCTAACATCGTAAAGTCGTACGTATATGGCCCGACTTTATTTGTACGATGCTTTTCAATTCGAATCCATGAAATATTATGAGCTTGCTCTTTTGCCGCAACATACATAGGAACGAAGCGGCGATTAAATCCAACCATTAACTTTCGGTTATACTTTTCGCTCAATTCAACTAGTTTCTCAGCTTGTTCTACTGTAGCAGCTAGCGGCTTATCAACATAAACATCGATTCCTTTTTTCAGAAGTTCAGAAACGATTTCATAATGCGATGCAGTTGAACTATGAACGAAGATTGCATTGCATTCTGAAGCTAACGTTTCAATAGAATGGAAGTCTTGTATGCGGTATTGCTGGCAAACTTGTTTCCTTTTCTCTGCATTAGGTGTAAAAGCCCCTACAAAATTCCAATCTGTTTCTTTTGTAAGTGTTGGAAGATAGGCTTTTTGTGCGATACTTCCAAGTCCAATCATCCCAATTTTAGGTTTGTTCATATGTAATCCCACCCTATTCATATTGATATAACGGGTTAAATGTAGCATAGAGCGGGGGAGGAAGGCAAAAATTAGCTTTTTACTTATGTCCTTCTAGCAAAATCTTTTCTATCTCTTCAAAGTTATGAGCACGTTGCAATGGAGGGAACATTATCATTGCCGTGCATGTCTATAGCTGTAAGTAAAAGTATATATAAGGTAATTTATGTTAAAATGTAAAAGGGGATAAAACATCTGTGCCAACACACAAGATAGTTTGAGAGGGCGTGCAACATTTTGGGGGATATATTAAAAGATAATAAATCACACAAGGCTTTAAAAATCGGAACTAATATCATACTTATTTTATTAATTATCGGTGCAATACAAATGTTTTATGATGAAGACCCTACAAATAATCATTTCGGTGGGTTATTTATGATGGTCTTTTTTATAATTAAAATCATTTCTAGTTTTCTAATAAGTTTAAAAGAAGGAGATAAAAAGGCAGTATTTATTGATTTAGGTTTAGTGGTTTTGTGTGTTCTTCTTTTAATTGTTACTAGTTGAAATACTTCTTTTGAAAAAAGCTCATAGTCTTACAGAGACTGTGAGCTTTCCTTAATAATAACGGTACTAATGTAACAATTTATAAAATGTTCGAGTAGTAGAAGTAAACTGAGCAGCTTCTTCCAAAAAGGGATAATGGTTACTCTCTTCAAATGTCACAAAAATAGAATTACGTATGCCCTCATGCATCTCGATAGAATACTGAATCGGGCACTGCACATCGTATCTTCCGCATATAATAAGCGTCTTTGTTTTCATAGAAGGTAAATGTTCTCGTAAATTAAATGCTGGATATTCGTGAGAAAAAGCATTCATTCGGCTAGCAGACATTGTTTTTTGGATTGGTTTACAAAAATAAGAGTTGTAGTTTTCTGGTTTATGCAATGATAATTTTGTTCTCTCAGTAGATAGTTCTTTCCGTTCTTCATTTGTAAGGTGAGGGCTTTTTAAGTTTTCGATGAGATGTTGCATATAATGAAATTGTGGATGTTCTGGATGATAAATGCAAAAAGGTGTTTCGGTGTAGTTGCTTGCTGCGGCTCCAACGAGTACTAACGATTGTAAGGATTTTGGATAGGTAATTGCATATAAAAGTCCAAGCATACCACCTGTTGAATGACCAGCGAAATGCCATGTTGGAAGTTGTAAAGCTTCTCGTATAGCTTCTAAATCGTGAATGGTTTCAATCATACTTAATTCTTTTTCTGAATTGGCTTTTGCGGAGTTACCAGCATCTCGTAAATTAATGAGCAATACACGATGCGTAGAAGTGAAAACATCCGCAAAGTAATCACCAGTTTCATTAAATTGTGAATAGTGATGTGTAATGCAAAGCGGTTCGCCACTGCCTTTAGTAAAAAGCTCGAATGTGCCGCGTTTCGTGTGGATCATTTGTTGTGTCCACATAATATCACGACCTTTCCTTATAAAGTCCGTTAGTACATAAAAATATATCAGCGATTATTAGAATATATCGGCGCAACTTGAAATATATCAGCGATTATTAAAATATATCGACTTACCGACAAAAAACGCCAATAATAGCAAGCTATAAATAAAAGGAGGCTATTCAAAAACGAGCCTCCTTTTCGTTTAGTACAAAGATTTTGTCATATTATTCCGAATAATTTCAAGGGATTTCGCTACAGTTAATGCATTCTTTTCTTCAATTTCTGGTTTGCGGGGGATAGGTTTATACATGTTGTCTGGATCTTCCCATGTGAGGGGAAGTTCTGTTTCTGCTTGTCCTTTCCAAGCTTCAATCCATTCTGGAGGGAGATAACCTGAGATGTTTTGGATGTTGTTCATTTCGAGCCAAATGAGTGCCCAAGCTCTTGGGACGACGCGCCAATGGTCATAGCCACCGCCGCCGACAGCAATCCAACGACCTTCGCAATATTCGTTAGCGATTTCGCGAGCGAGCTTCGGTATTTCACGGTAAATATTCATCGTTGCGCAAAGGTGTGTAAGTGGATCGTAGTAATGTGCGTCAGCGCCATTTTGCGTTAAAATAATATCCGGTTTAAAGTATGCGGCCACTTCTTTTACGACAGTTCGATAGGAATCTAAGAAAGATTCGTCCTCTGTAAAAGCATCGAGTGGAACGTTAAAAGAATAACTGTAGCCATTACCTTGTCCGCGTTCATTTACAGCTCCAGTTCCAGGGAATAAATATCGACCAGTTTCATGTAGTGAAATGGTGCATACGTTAGGATCGTCATAAAAAGACCACTGTACACCATCACCGTGATGAGCATCTGTATCAATATATAAAACGCGTAAACCGTATTTCTTTTGAATATATTTCATTGCGATGGAGCTATCGTTATAAATACAAAATCCAGATGCTTTGCCGCGGAAGCCATGATGTAAGCCGCCTCCTAAGTTAAGCGCGTGTTTTACTTTCCCGGAAAGAACAGCATCGACAGCTGTTAACGTACCACCAACGAGTAATGCGCTTGCTTCGTGCATATTTGGAAACATCGGCGTATCTTCTGTTCCGAGTCCATATGTCATCGCAATTGATTTTTCTAACTTACCTTCTCCAGCACGTTTTACCGCATTTATGTACTCTTCTGTATGAACGTAGGCGATCTCTTCATCTGTAGCCATCCTTGGTGAGATGATTTGAGAAGGAGAGATGAAACCACCCTTTTGTAATAAATCATACGTAAGTGTGACGCGCAGTTGGTTAAAAGGATGATCAGGGCTAAATGAATAGCCCCGAAAGTCATCCGAATAAATAAACGCGCTACTCATGCTTGCATCCCCATAATGTTTGGCCATAATACGCGGTAGCCTTCTGCCTCAAGTGCATCAATCACTTTTAGCGGATTCATCGTTTGAATGCGGAAAACGAGTACTTTATCATTCTCATCTTTTGCTGGGTAGACGAGAACGCTCACGATATTGATTTGTAAATCGCTAAAAATAGCAACGACTTTTCCAAGAATACCAGGTTCATTTTTTACTTGAATTTCAATTTGTGAACTCGGTTGATGTGCCCCTGTTAATTTCACTAACGTATGCAGTACAGTTGATTCAGAAATGATTCCGACTAACTTTCCAGCCTTTGTAACAGGAAGACAGCCAATTTTATTTTCAAAAAATAAAGTAGCAATTTCCTCAACGAAATCGAGAGGATGGCAAGTCATAACAGGATGTTTCATAATCAGTTCAAGCGGTTGCTTCAGCATATCGAGTGAAACTTGTTCATCTAAAATAGACGGACTTGCATCTCTTACATCCCGATCAGAAATAATGCCTACGACATGATTATTTTGATCGACAATTGGAATGTGCCGAATGCCTTTCGTACGTATCGTTCGGATTGCTGTTTCGATTGTATCGTTTGGATGTAATGTCACTACATCTTGATTCATAATTTCTTCTACAATCATTCCAGTTGCCCCCTTTATTAGTACATAAAACGATTGTGAAAACGTAGACGATCAAATGCTTGAATAGAATCTGTATCAACGCGTTTACCGATGCGGACCATTAAACAGTTAGCAGGATGTGAACAAATTTCAGGATCATCTGTAGCCATCCATTGTAACCCGCCAGCATTCATCATCTTTTCCATTACTTTTCGGTACTCCCAAACATTTAAGCCTGTTTGTTTTAAATCCCAGTGCCAATAATATTCAGTCGTCAATATAATGTAATCTTCCATATAATCGTCCATCATGGAAACTTCTAATAAGTTTTTTCCGACAGCGCAACCACGGAAGGCTGGGACAACTTCAATTGCCCCGAGTTCAATTAAGTTTTCCATTTTTCCTTCTGACCATCGTTCAAGTGGATCAGGATACAAGTATGTAACATACCCAACAATCGTTTGGTCATGTCTAGCAATAATGAGACGAGCTTCTGGCAATTTAGAAATTTCGACAATTGCTTTATATTGCTGCTCGGCAGGACGAAACGCAATTAAGTCTGGATGAAACTCATACATTTCTAAGTTATGTGTAGAGACAGGCCCTTCAATAATTAAAGTGCCTTTCGCTGTTTTTAAGTTTCTAGCATTATATATTTTTTTATGAATCAATGTATTGCTCACCACCTTGAGGGTTTGTGAATCTATTCATATCGTACTTTATAATATATGCGATGTGAATCGAAATTTGTCATTAAAAATTTGTCTAAAAATCAACAAATATACTGAAAATTTTAAATAATGTCATTATAATAGATAATAGAATACATAGGAGGGGGATGTAAAGTATGAAAGTAGAAACGCTTCCTGTCATTAAAGGAGAAAATAATTTGCCGAATTATGATGAGGCATACGCAAATTTTAACTGGGAAGAGGTTAATAAAAACTTTACTTGGAATGAAACAGGCCGAGTAAATATGGCGTATGAGGCAATTGATAAGCATGCGAAATCCGATCGAAAGAATAAAGTAGCCCTTTATTATCAAGATGGATCGCGAAAAGAGAAATATACATTTAAGGAAATGAAGGATTTTTCTAATAAAGCAGGAAACGTCCTAAAAAATTATGGCGATGTAGAAAAAGGCGATCGCGTTTTTATTTTTATGCCGCGTTCCCCAGAGTTATATTTTGCCCTTCTTGGTGCAGTGAAATTAGGGGCAATCGTTGGACCGCTATTTGAAGCGTTTATGGAAGGCGCAGTTCGCGATCGTTTAGAAGATAGCGAAGCAAAAGTGTTAATTACAACGCCTGAATTGTTAGAGCGTGTACCATTAAATGATTTACCAGCTTTAAAAACAGTTTTCCTTGTTGGAGATCATGTAGAAGAAGGCGGTAAGACGGTAGCGTTCAATCCTTTATTTGAACAAGCTTCAAAAGAATTACATATTGAATGGTTAGGCCGTGAAGACGGTTTGATTCTACATTATACGTCTGGTTCTACTGGTAAGCCAAAAGGTGTGCTCCATGCGCAAAACGCAATGGTTCAGCACTATCAAACGGCGAAATGGGTATTAGATTTAAAAGAAGACGATGTATATTGGTGCACAGCTGACCCAGGCTGGGTAACTGGTACAGCTTACGGTATTTTCGCACCGTGGTTAGTCGGAGCATCAAATGTTATTTTAGGCGGACGCTTTAGTCCAGAGGCTTGGTATGAAGCACTGCAAGATTACGGCGTAACAGTTTGGTATAGCGCACCAACAGCTTTCCGTATGTTAATGGGTGCTGGACAAGATGCAATTAAAAAATACGATTTATCACAAGTGCGCCACGTGTTAAGCGTTGGTGAACCGTTAAATCCAGAAGTAATTCGATGGGGTATGAACGCATTTGGACTTCGTATTCATGATACGTGGTGGATGACAGAAACAGGTGGACAAGTTATTTGTAACTACCCTTGTATGGAAATCCGTCCAGGTTCAATGGGTAAACCAATTCCAGGTGTAAAAGCAGCGATTGTTGATAATGAAGGAAATGAAGTGCCTCCATACACAATGGGTAACTTAGCAATTGGTAAAGGTTGGCCAGCGATGATGCGTGGAATTTGGAATAACAAACAAAAGTATGAATCTTACTTTATGCCAGGAGATTGGTACGTATCAGGTGACTCTGCATACATGGATGAAGATGGATACTTCTGGTTCCAAGGGCGTATTGACGATGTAATTATGACGTCAGGTGAGCGCGTTGGACCATTTGAAGTAGAAAGCAAATTAATCGAGCATGCTGCCGTTGCAGAAGCTGGTGTAATCGGTATTCCTGATCCGGTGCGCGGCGAAATTATTAAAGCATTTATCGCGCTTCGTGCAGGTTACGAACCATCTGAAGAATTAAAAGAAGAAATTCGTCAATTTGTAAAGAAAGGTCTAGCAGCTCATGCAGCGCCAAGACAAATTGAATTTAGAGATAAATTACCGAAAACGAGAAGCGGTAAAATTATGCGCCGCGTATTAAAAGCGTGGGAGTTAAACTTACCAACAGGTGACTTATCAACGATGGAAGATTAAGAGAGAAAGGTCTGAACGAAATAATGTTCAGGCCTTTCTTTTTGTAAATAATAAAGGGGGAATGGAGATGAAGATACCTGTTTTAGAAGGAAACATAGTATGCTTACGCTCTGTGGAACCGGAAAAAGATTACAAACAGTGGTATGAGGTAATGAAAGATCCAGATATGCACCATTGGACAGGGAATGTGACTCCAAAAGATAATAATGAAATTAAGGACTTGTTACATACTTATAAAAATTTAAAAGATATTATGGCTTGGGCAATCGTAATGAAACAATCAAAGGAAATGATAGGAACCTATTGGATTTCTATGCCAATAATGAATGAAAATAAAAAATTAATTGTAACTTCGGAAGCTCAGCGGATTGCGCGTAAGTATTGGCGTACAGGGGTCAATCGAGAAGCGAGAAACTTAATATATAATTACATATTTTTAACTTTAGACGTAGATGAGGTTCATGCACAGGCTTGGGATAATAATATCAATTCATGCAGGTCTATGGAACAAATAGGCTTTAAATTAGAGAAACAAGTGAAACGCTTATTCCTTAAATACAATGAACTATTTTTGGAAAACCATTATGTACTATTAAAAAAAGATTGGCTTGCATAAAAGATTATAGTTAAAAAACTAAAATAATATTTGAACGAAGTACCTTCCTCGTCTGTATACATTTATGAAAGAATAGATGAGGGAGGCTTTTTGTATGTCTAATAAATTCCTCTTTATGGCGTTATAAAGGATTGGCAAGAAGAGAAATCCGACCCTTATTTGACACGCCTATATAAATGATGGTATAAAGAAAAGTATATGAATAATTGAGCGTGGAAAGGGAGAAGTAGTGATCATTTCCCTGTTTTAGAGAGCTGATGGCCGGTGAAAATCAGCACATAGATGATCGCGAATTACGCCCCTAGAGCATCTTTTTTCGATTGAATTGTATTCAAAAGGGAAGAGACGGTGCTAAGCCGTTATGTAAATAAGGTGGTAGGCTTTTTTGGTCTGCAACTAGGGTGGTAACGCGATAATCAAAATCGTCCCTTATTTGAAGGGGCGATTTTTTTATGTTTTCAACCTTCACGCCAGTAATGAACTTAAAGGAGAGTATGTAGGATATGGGTATTTTACAAGATCTTGAATTTCGCGGTCTAATTAATCAGCAAACAGATGCTGAGGGCCTTGAGCAATTATTAGAAAAAGAAAGCGTTAAATTATACTGTGGTTTCGACCCGACAGCGGATAGCTTACACATCGGTCATATGTTACCAGTATTAATGTTACGTCGTTTCCAATTAGCTGGTCACCAACCAATCGCACTTGTTGGCGGTGGTACTGGTATGATCGGTGATCCAAGTGGTAAAAAAGCAGAGCGTACATTAAATACGAAAGATACAGTTGCTTACTACACAGAAAGCATTAAAAACCAACTTTCAAACTTCTTAGAGTTCGAAAACGTGGAAAACCCAGCAACAATGGCTAACAACTATGACTGGCTTGGTAACTTAGATGTCATTTCATTCTTACGCGATATCGGTAAAAACTTCGGTTTAAACTATATGTTAGCAAAAGATACAGTAGCATCTCGTTTAGAGACTGGTATTTCATTTACTGAGTTTAGTTACATGATTTTACAATCATACGACTTCTTAAACTTATACCAACACCATAATTGCCGCCTACAAATCGGTGGTAGTGACCAATGGGGTAACATTACAGCTGGTCTTGAATTAATCCGTAAATCAGAAGAAGATGCGAAAGCATTCGGTTTAACAATTCCACTTGTTACGAAATCTGACGGTACGAAGTTTGGTAAAACAGAAGGCGGCGCAATTTGGTTAGACCCAGAGAAAACAACTCCTTACGAGTTCTACCAATTCTGGATTAACACAGATGACCGCGACGTTGTTAAATACTTAAAATACTTCACATTCTTATCTCATGAAGAAATTCTTGAGCTTGAGAAACAAGTAGCTGAAGCACCAGAAAAACGTGCAGCACAAAAAGCATTAGGTGCGGAAATGACAAAACTTGTTCACGGCGAAGAAGCATTAGAGCAAGCGATTAAAATTTCAGCTGCATTATTCAGCGGTTCTGTAGCAGAACTGACTGCAAGCGAAATCGAGCAAGGCTTCAAAGACGTACCATCTGTAGAACGTACTGCAGAAGATACAGTATTAATCGACTTACTTGTAGAAAGCAAAATCTCTCCATCAAAACGTCAAGCGCGTGAAGATGTAACGAACGGCGCAATCTACGTAAACGGTGAGCGTACACAAGCATTAGACTACGTTGTAACAGAAAAAGACCGCATCGAAGGTAAATTCACAATCATTCGCCGCGGTAAAAAGAAATATTTCTTAATTCGTTACTAATCCGAAACGAATGTAAAACAAATAGTGCCCCGAATTGTAAACTGAAAAGTTTATCCCGCTTTAATGGGCAGTAAGACCCCCACCTCAAAATGCAGCGAAAGCAAAGAAGTTAGGTGGGGGATCAACTGCTCATAAAAGCCCGATTGGTTCAACTAATAATCAGTGGGGGATGAAGAAAACCCCCACTGATTAAAGTTTCACTTTATGATTCGGGGTTTTTATGTATGGATTTAAATCGCCGGATCTTTTCTTTTAAATAGAATATAAAGAACTAATATGAGCATATAAAGTAAACTAACTAACATAACGATAAATGCTGTTGGATAAAATTTTGCTGCATATATAAAGAAATCGATTTGATAAATATCTTCGTAATTTGAAACGGTGCCTTTGAAGTAATTCGTAAACTTAGCGCTATATTTCCATTCATCAGGATCATCTATTAAATTACTTCCTTGATACCAATTAATAAGCGCGGAAGTAATAAACAACATACATGCACTGCCTAACTGAACCATTTGGTTTATTGTCAAAATGAATCAACCTCCTATTTTATGGTTATTATAGCGTGCATTCATATACTTGTAACCATTTTGTTGTAATCTCCTTTTCGAGTTCATACGGAAATCACATGTAAGCGGTATGATAAATGTATAACAACTAGAAAGGAGTGGTAAAACGAAATGTCACTAGAAGCGCTCATTATTTTTTCTTTGCTAAACGCGGGTCAGCTTGCAGAGAATTCGAAGGTGGATGTACATAAAGAGCAGAAAGATGCTTATGTATATGTTCAGAAAGAGGAAAATAAATAACTTTAATATATATAAATAAAAGCTACTCGAAATAACTGTTTTAGTTGTCTTCGGTAGCTTTTTACATTATGAATAAATAGGAATTAATTCTCGCTTAAAATCTTCGTACATTTCAAAGGCAATTTTCATGATTTCTTTGAGTTCATCGTAACTGTGGAAGCATACTGCCGGCAATCTTTCAGAACCATTGGATAATACTTTTACAAACATATCCCATGAATTCCCAACTCTAACTTCACCATTATACCTTGCAGACCAAATGAACTCAACAAGCCCATATTTTAAGCTGATATTGAATCTGAAAGTATAGAAATCCTTGTTCTTTACTTCACCAACAATAAAAAAGTTTTCTTTTTTCATAAAACGGGCTTTATAGCCAAGAGACTCAAATACTTCAATTGCTTTTTCATTTTCATAGTTTTCAAATATATTTTCTCTATCAGAAAATTTTTCTGATAATGCTTTATATCTCTTAATAAAATCAATTTTTGCAAGACTGGATTGTATTTCAGGTTGTAATGAATAAGGCAAAAGTTATTCCCCCTAAAATATTAAGTCTATCCTTGTTTTTGGGTCATTACTTCATATATCTTTAAGGTGAAATCATGAATAAATAGGAATTAATTCTTGTTTAAAATCTTCGTACATTTCAAAGGCAATTTTCATGATTTCTTTGAGTTCATCGTAACTGTGGAAGCATGGACGAAGTATTTTTTCTGTATCATTGGATAATACGTCTACAAACATAGCCCAAGATGTTCCAGTTCTAACTTCACCAGTGTGCCATGCCTCCCAAATAAATTCAACGAGTCCATATTTCAAGCTAATATTGAACCTGAAAGTATAGATATCTTTGTTTTTTACTTCTCCTACTCTAAAAAAGTTTTCTTTTTTCATAAAACGAGCTTTATAGCCAAGAGACTCAAATACTTCAATTGCTTTTTCATTTTCATAGTTTTCAAATGTATTTTCTCTATCTGGAAATTGTTTTGATAAGGACTTGTATCTCTCGGTAAAATTAATTTTCTCAAGTACTTCCTGTATTTCTGGTTTCAATGAATATGTCATTAATTATTCCTCCCTAAATCTAATCTCGATATCATATTTGTCTTTTGCTCGCTTTATATATTCATCTATTTTTCTGAAATTTTTATTAGATACTGGAATTTCTAAAATATGTTTTCCTTTTAGTAATTGCCCATCTATTTCTCTATACTTATTTGAACGAATCTTAGTGCCAATAGCATATTTATCCTTCATTTCTTTTAAATACTTCTCAAAAGTTTTAATATCAATATCTTCTAAATCTGTTGCTTTTCTAGAAATGATTTCCCCTTTACGTGGATTATATGAATCTAATCTTTTACCGTTACTTAGTTGAATCTCATCATGTGGATACCATTCGTTTTTTTGAGCAGTTTTATTAAACTTATTTCCTCTTGCCATAGGTGAATCTTTTGTCCAATAATCACTTGCTTCTTTCCAGTTCAATCTATCTTTAGGTACTTTACCGTCTTTTGCTTTTCTAACGCAATATTCCGCATATTTTAATTCTAAATCAGATTCGACAAACTTACCATCTTTTAAAAGATTTTTAGAGGAACCCCCAGAAGAAGACTGAAACCTTTGCAAAGTATCGATACTATTTTGAACGGTATTATACCATACAAAGGTACCATGTGTAGCAACACCTGCTCCAGCGGTTGTAAGAGCTAAATCAGCTGGGATAACAATTGGTGATGCTGCCCCGAAAGTTACTCCTTCTAACAATACGGTTCCAACATTTGATCCTGTTACAATAGCTATACCGCCCAAAATTTCAAAAATAGATCCTACCCCTGATACAAAATTCCCCACAAGATTTCCGACTTGAAAGGTTGTTTTGTTTTCTAATTCATTGCCCATTGGTAATTCTACGCCTGTAAAGTTTTCAGCAGCTGAATTACAAATTCCTTGGAAGAATTCCCAAGCGCCAATAGCTGTTTTTTGGTACCACGGTCTATTAGCTTCTTGTTCCTGCAAAGCCATTTTTTCTTCAATTTCTTTTTTTATTTCGGCTTCTTGAACTCTTTCCTCTGCAATTTTTTGAATAGAGGCTATCCATTCCATATTCAACCTTTGTGTACTAAATGTACCACTGACGGGACTAAAACCTTTTCCGCTTTGTACTTCAGCTAAACCTGTCGTGATACTAGCGGCTAATTGAATCGCTGTAATATAGTTATCACTAGATGTTTGATTAAATTCATATAGGTGCTCTAGCTTTTCTTGCAGTTTACGCCTCATGTCAGCAAATAGATTTACTATAGCATCCATGCCCGAGATTGGCATAGCTTGATTGATTGTTTCCGTACTTGCTATCATTCGGTCAATTTCTCGAATTTGTTCTAATATCTCCTGTTCGATAACATCTGTAGAAGCTACCTGTGATTGAAAGTCTCTTGGAAAAGCATCATTTTGACGGATTAATTCTTCGCATAAGTAAATGATTCCTTGTGCTAACGGACGAAAGGTTTGTAAGAAATATGCTTTTGCACTGCTATATGTTTGTCCTTGTAGAACAGTATCCAATGCAAAAGCGTCAATAGAATGAATAATTTGTTCCATACCTTGAATAGTAGTGCTACAGAAAGAGTTCATACTTTCTGTTTGAGCTTGTACTTCACCGAGATACATATTTAAAGACATGAACTTTCCCTCCTCTTACAAGAAAATAATACCAATTTAAGGAAGGGATTGTAAATGGAATATTCTAATAATTCGGCAGTTAAAGAGATAATTGTTCATTAAGTTTTTTTAATCTTATTCAGATGCTCGGGTGATGAAGAGGTTTTTAAGGTTGAATGTAAATAGAAAAAGGGAAGATATAGATTATGTACAAATAAATACGTTGTAAAAATAATGTTAACAAAAGGAGAGTACAGCAAAGAAAAATAAGTTATGGGATAGAATGTAGTGTTTTTAAGTGTTAGAAGAAGGGAGAGGTTTTTATTAATGTGGATAAAAAACAAATGAAATTCTAGAGAGAGGGTTAAGTTTTATTAACTATAGACTTGCAGTTCTTTTTTATTTTATTACATTAGTCTGTTTCTATACATATAATCGGTTATATTCAATAAAAAAAGCCCAGGCCCCTTGATAAACAAGGTTCCTAAGGCTTTTAATACGACTCTTTTCAGAGCACCGAGATTAACGAGAGTAGAACTCTACGATTAATGCTTCGTTGATTTCAGCTGGTAACTCAGCACGCTCAGCGTGACGAGTGTAAGTAGCTTCTAATTTGTCAGCATCGAAAGTTAAGTATTCTGGTACGAAGTTGTTAACTTCGATCGCTTCTTTAACAACAACAAGGTTGTTAGATTTTTCGCGAACGCTGATAGTTTGACCAGGTTTTACACGGTAAGATGGGATATCTACGCGAGCGCCATCAACCATGATGTGACCGTGGTTTACTAATTGGCGAGCTGCACGACGAGTGCGAGCTAAGCCCATACGGTAAACTAAGTTGTCAAGACGAGCTTCAAGAAGGATCATGAAGTTTTCGCCGTGCTTACCAGGCATTTTACCTGCTTGGTCAAATGTGCGACGGAATTGACGCTCAGTCATGCCGTACATGTGACGAAGTTTTTGTTTCTCTTGTAATTGTAAACCGTATTCTGAAAGTTTCTTACGTTGGTTAGGACCGTGAGGACCTGGTGCGTAAGGGCGTTTTTCTAATTCTTTTCCTGTGCCGCTTAGAGAGATTCCAAGACGACGAGACAGTTTCCAAGCTGGACCTGTATAACGAGCCATAGTTGACTCCTCCTTTAAAATGTTTTTATTTACGTAAAATAAAAACAGACGTAATCGATATTTACGGGCATTTTGTTTTCATGTACCTTCGCTCCAGCAGCAGGGAGTTACGAGATACACCTCCGCAGAGGAACAAAATACAAACGATAAACTCACATTACAAGGCTGCCTTTTTATTTTACACAAACGCTATTATATCTTTTACCCAGAGTTTCGTCAAGCGAGTACGTTTTTGTTTTATGCATATAAATTTTGGAAATAAACAAGAAGGAATTTAAAACGATATAAAAGAAGAGATAGAAACACAAATAAAACGCTTACATAAAATGTAGTAAAAACGTTCATCAAATTTTTGTTGGTGAATATGCGGCAATAAAAACATAAAAGGGGATGTTTTTATGAAAAAGAAGCATATGGAGACAGCGTTAATTCATCACGGTTATACATCAGAGGAACATAAAGGAAGTTTAACACCGCCTTTATTTCAAACGTCTACATTTACATTTGAGACTGCGCAGCAAGGAGAAGCGAGTTTTGCGGGAGTGGATCCATCTTATATTTACTCAAGACTTGGAAATCCAACTGTGAAATTATTTGAAGAACGTATGGCGGTGTTAGAAGGAGGAGAAGAAGCGCTTGCTTTCGGATCCGGTATGGCAGCTATTTCCGCAACTTTAATTGGTTTTCTAAAAGCTGGAGATCATATTATTTGTTCAAATGGATTATACGGATGCACGTACGGCTTTTTGGAAGTGTTGGAAGAAAAATTTATGATTACGCATTCGTTTTGTGATATGGAGACAGAGGCTGATATGGAAAATAAAATTCGCCCAAATACAAAGCTTATTTTCGTTGAAACACCGATTAATCCGACAATGAAATTAATTGATTTAAAACAAGTGATTCGGGTTGCGAAGCGAAATGGTTTACTTGTCATTGTTGACAATACGTTTTGTTCACCTTATTTACAAAGACCTCTTGAACTTGGTTGTGACGCCGTTGTTCATAGTGCGACAAAATATATTGGGGGTCACGGTGACGTTGTAGCGGGTGTAACAATTTGTAAAACGAAAGCGTTAGCTGAAAAGATTCGCCCGATGCGAAAAGATATCGGCGGTATTATGGCGCCGTTTGATGCGTGGTTATTGTTACGCGGATTAAAGACACTAGCGGTAAGAATGGACCGCCATTGTGATAATGCAGAAAAAATTGTATCGTTTCTAAAAAATCATGATGCGGTAGAAGGTGTTTGGTACCCAGAAGGAGAGTTAGCATCTCGCCAAATGAAACGTGGGGGCGGCGTTATATCTTTTTCAATTAAAGGTGGGAAAGAAGAGACGCAGGCGTTTATTAATGACCTTCACTTTATTACAATTGCGGTAAGTTTAGGAGATACAGAAACGTTAATTCAGCATCCGGCAACGATGACGCACGCTGCGATTCCAGCTGCGTTAAGACAAGAAATGGGCATTTATGATAATTTAATACGTTTATCTGTCGGTTTAGAATCTTGGGAGGATATCGTTTCTGATTTAGAGCAAGCGTTAAAGAAAATATCTACTGTTAGTAATCAATAAAAAAAGAGCCAGCTATCGGTTTTGTACGTCATGTACTTAATCGATAACTGGCTCTTTTTTGTTACATATGTTTTAGGAGTGTTTCCACAAACTTTTCTAAATAGCGCTGATCTACTTCGTCGAAACGATTTTTTTCAGGACTATCAATATCAAGTACACCAATGACATTCCCATCCTTAATAATCGGTACGACAATTTCTGAATTTGAAGCACTGTCGCAAGCGATATGCCCTGGGAATTGGTGGACGTCTGCTACAAGCTGCGTTGTTTTTGTTTCAGCTGCAACGCCGCAAACGCCTCGTCCAAATGGAATGCGCACGCAAGCAGGCATTCCTTGGAATGGTCCAAGAACAAGCTGATTTCCTTCTGTTACGTAAAAGCCAACCCAATTAACGCGATCTAAAAATTGGTTTAATAATGCGGACGCATTTGATAAGTTTGCGACTACGTTTGATTCGCCAGTTAATAATGCATCCAGTTGTTTTATTACTGTCTCATATTGCTGCACGCGAGATCCTGCATAACTTTCTTTAGTAAACATGGAAACAGCTCCTTTTTTATCGAGATGTGTAAAATATTAGCAAAATACGATGTATTTCACATGACTTTGTCGATAGAAAATTAAAGGAATTTGTCTTAAAAGTCAAGAAATTTACACTATAGCTGTTCAGTGAGAGGAAGTGAGCGCATGAAACAGACGAAACAAAAAGTAATTGATGCGGCAATATCGTTGTTTAACACGAAAGGGTATGATGGAACGTCGGTGCGAGACATTGCAAAGCGAGCGGATGTGAATGTAGCGAATATTTCATATTATTTTGCTGGAAAGCAAGGCCTATTAGAGCAGCTTATTACTAATTTTTTAGAAGGGTATATTCATGTGATTGAAACGTCCTTTGAACAGAGGGAGTATTTGTCGGCTAAAGATGTGATGGTACAAATGGTGCGCGGGATTTTACGATATCAATTTGATAATAGGGAGCTGACACGTTTCTTTTACCGAGAGCTGTCGCTTGATACGACATTAATTCGCGAAGTGATGACCGTTTATTTTTCTAAAGAAAGATATTATATAGAGCAAGTAATTAGACAAGGACAAATGAAACAAGAGTTTAAGAAGGTATCTTTTACAATGTTTATGACGCAATTAAAAGGCATGATGAATATGCCGTTTTTATATCCGCAATATATATCAGAAGTGCTGCATTCTTTTCCATCTGAGACCTTTTTCTTAGAAATGTACACGAAAGAAATTGAACAATGGATGGAACAAACATTATGTATAACGAATATGTATCAGGAATGGCCAAGAGCTGTTCATATGTGAGAAATCCCCACCTAACGAACGGAGGTGGGGATTTCTGTGCTTTCTTTTCTTTGCCATAAATTGTTGCATAATAGCGCGATAATTGTTAATGAAGCTCCGGCAATTTCAATTTTGTCGACTGTATAACCTTGAAAGATGGAACCGATAAGTGCAAGCACAGGAACTAAATTCATAAATAATATGCCGTTAATAGATGAAATATAGCGATTTCCTGCGTTCCAGCAAAATACTGCGATAACGCCTGCAATAATAGACATATATAAGAGTTCAAAACGAACGTTCATAATTGTAGATAGTGAAGGTACAGTGACAACGTTTGTATAAGTTAAAAAAGTGACGATAGTGATGAGTGAAATTGAGCCAAATAAACAAGTTAACGTCGTATACCTAAGTGGTGACCAAGATTGAAAACTAGCACCACCGTTTGTATAAATGACCCAGCAAGTAACGCCGCACAGCATAAGTATATTTGTTGAGAGGTGACTGGCAGCTCCAAATAATAAGTGAATATTTCCTTTTGAAATGACAAGCATAACACCGATAAGTGCAACGAACATACAAAGGAAAGTGTAGTTTTGTGGGCGTTTGTTTTTAGTTATCCACTGCAATAATAAAGCGATGAGTGGCATAAGAGACTGAATCATCGCGGCATGGATGGCTCCAGACGGTCCGGCAAGTTGTTGTCCGTAGAAAACGAGAAAACCATATCCTGCGAAACCGACTGTTCCGTAAAAAAGTAACGAAAGTGTTTTCTTTTCTAAGCGGAGTGACTTTGTCCCTTCGGTAAGTAATAACAGAATAAGAAAAATAATAGCTGCTGATCCATAGCGAATCGTTGTGAAGAAGAACGGATCGATAAACTGTAAGGCGTTTGCCATGACAGGAAACATAAATCCCCAAGCCGTTACGGCAAGTAAGCATAGGAGGGATCCGAGTAGCATTTGTTTTTTGTTCAAGAGTATCTTTCCCCTTTACATTTCGTTATAGTAAGTTGATGAAATAAGTATAAAGAGTAATTGTTTATAGAAGGAAATATCGATTTTTTATGACAGTTATAACTTTTTGTTAGAGGTGTGTACGATGGATTTAGAGGCAGTACGATCGTTTATTGAAGTGAAAAATACGCGAAGTTTATCAAAGGCGAGTAAAATTTTACATATTTCTCAGCCGGCGCTTAGTAAACAAATTCAAAGGTTAGAGGCCGATTTAGAAGTTACTTTACTGAAGCGTTCCGCGCAAGGAGTGGAGTTAACAGAGGCTGGAGAGTTATTTATAAAAAGAATGTTACCGATTTTGGAACACATACATGAAGTGAAAGCCGAAATGAAGAAATTTCAAGAGAAGAGGAACATTTCAATAGGCATATTGCCAAGTTTAGCAGCACATTACATATCAAAATGTAAAGATACATTAGGTGACGGGTTCGAAATAGAATGGAAAATTGAGCATACGAAAGTACTGATAGGACTTTTTAAAGAACGGAAGATTGAAGCGATGTTCATCGATTCAGTAGTAGAAGGTGCTACGTGTATAAAAGAAATACGAGAAGAAAAAATTGTGTGTGTCGTTTCAAGTGATCATCTTTATAAAGAGAAAACAGTAATTCGAATGGAAGATTTGCAAAATGAAAAGTTAATCGTATACCCAGAAATCTGTGATGTTAGAAAAATGATTACGAATCTGTTTCAAGGGATAGGTGCGAAACCGATTATTGCATTTGAAACTTCTTATGCAGAACCGATGCTTGCGATGGTCAGTGCCGGACTTGGCATCACATTACTTCCAG
This sequence comes from Bacillus sp. FSL R9-9834, assembly GCF_038006905.1. Taxonomy (NCBI): domain Bacteria; kingdom Bacillati; phylum Bacillota; class Bacilli; order Caryophanales; family Bacillaceae; genus Bacillus; species Bacillus sp. FSL R9-9834. Next base: position 4,475,766 of record NZ_JBBOWD010000001.1, on the reverse strand, counting down.
AAATATCAGTAGAGCAAGCGGTAAGGCAAGGAAATGTGCATGCGATTTCTATTGAACCGCCACTTGTACGTAAAATATATTTCGCATCTCATATGGAAGAAGGCCCTTTGCTGCATTCATTTGATGATGAGAGGTAATCCAAACGGAATATTGAGAAAGATTACAATTGCATTGAAAGAAACATGAAATTTTAAAAAAAACTAGGTCAAAAACAAACCATTACATGGTATGATTAGTACATTGTTAGTTGTTAAATATAGGGGAATTCCCTTTTTATACATAATGCCTTCCATTTCATAAACGGAACGGACAAAAAAAGAGATATAACTAGGAGGCTTTTTTGCATGGATTCTATCCTGACGATCGTTATCATTGTAGTAAGCTCTATTCTAGTGCTGCTCATGATAGAGCTTGTGATAAGAAATCGTTCATATAAAGATATTGAAGCACTTGAGCAGTGGAAACAAGAGATAAAAGATAAACCTGTGGCAGATGAACTAAAACGGGTGAAAGATTTAAATATGACGGGTCAAACAGAAGAACTGTTTGGTAAATGGCGTGAAGAATGGGATGAAATTGTATCAACAACCATTCCGAAAGCTGAAAAAGATTTAGCGCAAGCGCGAAAATTCGCCTCGCAATTCTCCTTCCGAAAAGCAAAGCATGCGATGAATGAATCCATAAGTGGTTTAGATGACGCTGATAATCGTATTACAGACATTTTAAATGAATTACAGCAATTGTTAGAAAGCCATGAAAAAAATAGCTCGGAAATCGAAGGGTTACGTGATACATATCGTAGTATGAAGAAGAGTGTTCTTGCTCATAGACATATGTATGGAGCAGCAGAGCAGAAAATTGAAGAGATGCTAGACGTTGAATCTGAGAAATTTAAAACCTTTGAAGAAGCAACAAATAATGGTGACTATTTAAAAGCGAGAGAAATTGTTATTAGTTTGGAAGAAGGTTTAGCAGATTTAGAAATCATTATTCACCAAATTCCAGATTTATTGGTAGAGTGTCAAGCGACGTTACCAGTTCAGCTGGAAGATTTATTACACGGACATAATGATATGGTAAGACAAGGTTATGTATTAGAGTATTTGGAAATCCCTAAAGAAGTTCGCGATATGAAGAAACAACTACAAATATGTTTAATGGATATACAGGAGCTTCACATAACGGAAGCGGCTGAAAAAGTAGAAAACTTAAAAACGAGTTTAGATAGCTTCTATGATCAACTAGAACAAGAAGTACATGCGAGACATTATGTGGAGCAAAAAACACTTTCTGTTTATGAAGACTTAGAAGAAATTCGCACTGAAACGATTGAAACAAAAGCAGAAACACAGCTTGTGAAACAAAGCTATCAGTTGCAAGATAAGGACATTGAGTCTCAAAAAGTAATTGAAAAGCAAATGCACATTTTAATGAAACGTTTTGAAATGCTGCAATTACGCGTTGCGGAACAAGATATTGCCTTCTCTATTATTCGTGAGGAACTAGAAGAGATTTATGAGCAATGTGAAACATTAAAAGTGCTTCATGCAGAATATAAAGAAATGCTGCAAACGATGCGCAAAGAAGAATTTGAAGCACGTGAGAAGTTACAAGAAATGCGAAATACTATTTTCGAAACGAAACGCTTTATGCAAAAGTCGAATTTGCCAGGTCTTCCAGAGAGCATTATGGAAGATTTAAAAAGAGGACAAATGGCAATGCAAGCTGTATATGAGCAATTAGAAGTGAAGCCGTTAAATATGAATGCTGTAAATAGCAGTTTAGAAGAAGCTTACACAACTGTTAATGGTGTTGCTGAAATGACAGAAGAGTTAATTGGACAAGCGTATTTAGTTGAAAAATTAATTCAATACGGTAATCGTTACCGCAGTCATGATGAAAACCTTGCAGAGAGCTTAAATTATGCGGAGAAATTATTCCGTGAATATCAATACGATGCAGCTTTAGAACAAGCGGCTTCTGTACTAGAGCAACTTGAGCCTGGCGTTGTTCAAAAAATAGCTGAATATGTAGACAATGAACAAACCCTTTCATAAGGGTTTGTTTTTTTGTGTAATTTTGCAGGCGATGTTGCTATAATGAAGAGCGGAATACAGTAAGGTTATTCGTTTTAAAATATAACGGATCCTTTGAGTAGTCTTAGCGTAATGACACGTATTTGTGATATGATTATATGATGTGACAGCGCTGAAAGGGGAAGAACGATGATCTATTTTGATAATAGTGCGACGACAAAGCCATATCCAGAAGCTCTTCAATCGTACGTAACGGTTGCGGGGAAATATTTTGGGAATCCTTCTTCTATTCATTCGCTTGGAGGAGAGGCAGAGCGTCTATTAACACAATCAAGAACAATTGCAGCGCAGCTTCTTCGCGTTAAGCCTTCTGAAATTATTTTCACATCAGGTGGAACGGAAGGGAATAACCTTGCGATTAAAGGAATAGCGATGAGGAATCGTTCGCGCGGTAAACATATCATTACAACAAATATTGAACACGCGTCTGTGTTTGAAGCATATAAACAATTAGAAGATCTCGGTTTTGATGTAACATATTTACCGGTTAATGAGCATGGTGTTGTATCGGTAGAGGATGTAAAACGAGCGCTTCGTGAAGATACGATTCTTGTGTCAATTATTCACGTGAACAACGAGACTGGAGCAATTCAGCCTGTTGCTGAAATTGGAACGTTATTATCGAATTATCCGAAAATAAGATTTCATGTGGACCATGTACAAGGGATAGGAAAAGTACCGCTTAATTTATACGCTTCTCATATTGATCTTTGCTCAATATCTGGACATAAATTCCACAGTGTAAAAGGAACGGGTCTTCTTTATGTACGTGATGGCGTAAGGTTAGATCCAATTTTATCAGGTGGTCAACAAGAGCTGAAGTATCGCTCTGGTACAGAGAACTTACCTGGCATTGTAGCGATGGTGAAAGCACTTCGCATGACAATGGAGCAAGTGAAAGAAAAGGTAGCTCATTTGCAAAGTTTACAAGCAGAGCTTGTTCGTTTCTTTAAAGAAATGGAAGATGTAACGATTAATACGTCGCTTGCATATGCAGCACCGCACATTTTAAATGTATCATTTGTAGGTTTAAAACCAGAAGTGGTCGTTCATGCTTTAGAAGAGCACGGTGTATATGTATCAACGAAATCTGCTTGTTCTTCAAAAGCAAATGAAGTGAGCAGAGTGTTAGTGTCAATGGGAGTACCGCATGCCGCTGCTGCAAGTGCTATTCGCATTAGTTTGGCGCCAGAAAACACGATGGAAGAAGTAAAGCAATTTGAAGGTATTGTGAAAGAGACGATGCCAAAATTATATGAAGTGATGAGGTAAAGGAATATGATGACATATGAATATATTTTAGTTCGTTATGGAGAGATGACGACTAAAGGTAAAAACCGTTCTAAATTTGTAAGCACATTAAAAGATAACGTGAAGTTTAAACTGAAAAAATTCCCGAATATTAAAATCGATGCAACACATGACCGTATGTATATCCAATTAAATGGCGAAGATCATGAAGCGGTATCTGAAAGATTAAAAGATGTATTTGGTATTCATAAGTTTAACTTAGCGATGAAAGTACCATCAGAATTAGAAGATATTAAAAAAGGTGCATTAGCAGCTTTCTTACAAGTAAAAGGCGATGTGAAAACATTTAAAATTACTGTACACCGTTCTTATAAGCATTTCCCAATGAGAACAATGGAATTATTACCTGAGATTGGTGGACACATTCTAGAAAATACAGAAGATATTACTGTAGATGTTCATAATCCAGATGTAAATGTACGTGTAGAAATTCGCAGTGGTTATAGCTATATTATGTGCGATGAGCGTATGGGAGCTGGCGGTTTACCAGTTGGCGTTGGCGGAAAAGTAATGGTACTTCTTTCTGGTGGTATCGATAGCCCAGTAGCAGCGTACTTAACGATGAAACGCGGCGTATCTGTGGAAGCAGTTCACTTCCATAGCCCACCTTTCACAAGTGAGCGCGCGAAACAAAAAGTAATCGATTTAGCACAAGAGTTAACGAAATACTGTAAACGTGTAACGCTTCACCTTGTTCCATTTACAGAAGTGCAAAAAACAATTAATAAAGAAATCCCATCTAGCTATTCAATGACAGTTATGCGCCGTATGATGATGCGTATTACAGAGCGTATCGCAGAGGAGCGTAACGCGCTAGCAATCACGACTGGTGAAAGTCTTGGACAAGTAGCAAGTCAAACATTAGATAGTATGCATACGATTAACGAAGTAACGAACTATCCAGTTATTCGTCCGCTTATTACGATGGATAAATTAGAGATTATTAAAATCGCTGAAGAAATCGGCACATATGATATTTCGATTCGTCCATACGAAGATTGCTGTACAGTATTTACACCAGCAAGCCCAGCGACGAAGCCGAAGCGTGAAAAAGCGAATCGTTTTGAAGCGAAATACGATTTCACACCATTAATCGATGAAGCTGTAGCAAACAAAGAAACAGTGGTATTGCAAACGGTAGAAGTAGTGGCGGAAGAAGAAAAATTCGAAGAACTTTTCTAAAACCATAAATTACCATATATAAACCGTGTATGAAGTCATGTTATTTATCACACTCTATACTCACAAGGAGGTGATATAACATGTCACGTAGCACAAATAAATTAGCGGTTCCTGGTGCTGAATCAGCATTAGACCAAATGAAATACGAAATCGCTCAAGAGTTTGGTGTTCAACTTGGAGCTGATGCAACAGCTCGCGCTAACGGTTCTGTTGGTGGTGAAATCACTAAACGTCTAGTTTCACTAGCTGAGCAACAATTAGGCGGTTTCCAAAAATAATCTCATATAAGATGGCTTAGAAAGAGCGGGTTCTCCCGCTCTTTCTTTTTTATGTTGTGTCGCCATTTGTCGGTAAGTCGATGTATTTGAAAAACTCTCGATATAATTTCATTTACCAATTCGACAGAACTGAAAAATTTGTCAAAAGAAGAGGGTTCAAAATTTACAGAAAATTCTTTATTATATAAGGGAGGCATAAAGAAAAAGGAGGATGTTTATGAAGAGAGAAGAATTGTTGGCACCGCCGTCTTATAATTTAGTTTCTGAAATAGAGAAATATACAGGTGATAAAGAGAAGCTTGCTTTAATTTGGCAAGATGATAAAGGGAATCGACGAGAAGTTACATACGCTGAGTTAATGAAAGGTGCAAATAAAATTGGAAACGCTTTTATAAAGAGTGGTCTGCAAAAAGGGGACAAGCTCCTCATTATGATGCCTCGCTTAATTGAAGCATACATGACGTATATCGCTGCGATTAAAGCAGGATTTGTCGTAATTCCGAGTTCAGAAATGTTACGTAAAAAGGATATCGAATACCGCATTGGACACGGGGAAGTAAAAGCAATCGTAAGTTATGAGCCCTATATTGGACAGTTTGATGATATAGAAGCGATGGATTCTCTTCAAAAATTCGTTCTGAGCGAGCAGTCAGTAGATGGATGGATTAACTTAAAAACAGCGTTAGAAAAAGAGAGTGATATGTTAGAAATGGCGAAGACAGATAAAGAAGATATGGTCTTTTTATCTTACACGTCAGGAACGACAGGAAATCCAAAAGGTGTTGTGCATACGCATGCGTGGGCATACGCTCATTTACGTACGAGCGCTCCAAATTGGCTCGGAATTGAAGAGAATGATGTTGTATGGGCGACGGCTAGTCCAGGCTGGCAAAAGTGGATTTGGAGCCCGTTTTTAGCAACTCTAGGCTCAGGGGCAACAGGATTTGTATACCACGGTAAGTTTGAACCGAAAACGTATTTAAATTTATTAGACGATAATAAGGTGAATGTGCTTTGTTGTACGCCGACTGAGTATAGATTAATGGCAAAGGTAGAAAATTTAAGCGAGTACAATTTAGAAGCGTTACATAGCGCTGTATCCGCAGGTGAGCCGTTAAATAGAGAAGTCATTGAAACGTTCCAAAAGCACTTTCATATTACAGTGAGAGATGGCTATGGGCAAACGGAAAATACATTGCTTGTTGGTGTAATGAAAGGGATGGATATTAGACCAGGATCAATGGGAAAACCAACGCCAGGCAACCACGTTGATATCGTAAATGAGGAAGGTATTCCGGTTAAAGTAGGCGAGGTTGGTGATATTGCAGTTCACATTGAAACGCCAGCCCTCTTTAAACAATATTACAAAGACGATGAGCGTACAGCGATGCAATTCCGCGGTGATTATTATATTACTGGTGATAAAGCGAAGAAAGATGAAGAAGGCTATTTCTGGTTTGAAGGGCGCGGTGATGATATTATTATTAGCTCTGGTTATACAATCGGGCCGTTTGAAGTAGAAGATGCGCTCGTAAAGCATCCTTACGTAAGAGAATGTGCAGTTGTCGCAAGTCCTGATGAAATTCGCGGAAGTGTCGTGAAGGCATTTATCGTATTAAGAGAGAATATAGAAAAGAGCGAAGAAACATTAATTCCAATACTTCAACAACACGTCAAAGAACTTACTGCACCATATAAATACCCTCGCAAAATTGAATTTGTAGACGAACTACCAAAAACGATTTCCGGAAAAATTCGCCGTATTGAACTTAGAAAACAAGAGATGGAGATTCCGTCAAAATAATTTTGAAAATAGTGAAAAAATAGTTGAATGAAGTATTAAGCATATGATATTATAAAAACGAACGTAAGTTCGGTTTTGTAAATTAAAAAGAAGAGGTGTCCGTATGATTTTAGGTATTAATCCGTACTTAGTTTTAGATGGTAGTGGGCAAGAAGCTGTACAGTTTTATAAAGAGGCGTTAGATGCAAAAGTAGAAGTCATGCAAACGTTTGGTGATATGCCTGAAAATCCAGAATACCCGGTTCCAGCTGAAGCGAAAGAACGCGTTTTACACGCTACTTTAAAAGTTGGTAATACGGATCTTATGATTTCTGATACATTCCCAGGTCAAGGGCATGCAATTGGATCTCAAGTAACAATTGCAATTCAAATTAGTAACGCGGAAAAAGCGAAAGAAGTATTCAATAAGTTACAAGAGGGTGGCGAAGTTATTATGCCACTTCAAGAAACATTCTGGAGCCCAGCATACGGACAAGTAAAAGATAAATTTAATATTGAATGGCAAATTACAACGTCTACTACTGAACAAAAGTAATGTTTAGAAAAGCACCATGTTTTGAAATGGTGCTTTTTTTTATACAATAAAACAAAGGAGATGGGATATATGGGAGAAATTTGGTACGGCGGCACCATTTACACGATGAGAGAAGAAAATGAAAAAGTGGACGCTGTTTACGTTGAAAAGGGTATGATCGTTGATGTTGGAAGTAAAGAAGAGTTAGAAAGCCGATATGCTGCGGTTACATTGCACGATTTAAAAGGCAAAACAATGATTCCAGGTCTCGTTGATAGCCATATGCATCTTATTGGTCACGGGGAGAGATTACTTCGTCTAGATTTATCAAATTGCACATCGTATAGCGAAGTGCTTACTCACGTTCAGAAGCGCGTAGAAGAAGCCCCAAAAGGTTCTTGGATTATTGGAGAAGGATGGAATGAGAATAACTTTACAGATACGAAAGATGTTCACGCGCGTGATTTAGATGAAATTTCGAAAGACCATCCGATTTTATTAAAGCGAGTTTGTCGTCACGTTACATGGGTGAATTCATACATACTGCAAGAAGCGAATATAACAGAAGCGACAGAAGATCCAAAAGGCGGAAAAATTGGCCGTGATTCATCAAATATGTTAACAGGGCTTTTATATGAACAAGGACAAGAGTTAATTAAACATGTGCAGCCTGAAATTGATGAAGCCTATTTACAAAGAGCTCTGCAAACAGCGATTAAAGATTGCTGGCAATATGGTCTCGTTGGTGGGCATACGGAAGATTTGAATTATTACGGTGGTTTTAGAAAAACGCACAATGCGTTTTCTCATGTTATAAAGGAAATGCCATTTAAAGCACATTTACTCGTTCATCATGAAGTAGCACAGGAACGAAAGGAATATGAAAATGAGCATTATATTGAATTTGGGGCAATGAAAATTTTTTCTGACGGTTCTTTTGGCGGAAGAACAGCATTATTAAGTGAACCGTATGAAGATGCGAAGGAAACGAATGGGGTTGCGATTTTCTCACGTGAAGAACTTGCGGAATTAGTGAAGAAAGCACGAGATTTACATATGCCAGTTGCGATTCATACTATCGGCGACTTATCGCTTGAATATGTCATTGATGCACTTGAATTATATCCGCCAGCAGAAGGATTACGTGACCGCATTATTCATTGTCAGTTAGCTCGTGAAGAGTTGATTGAAAGAATGAAAAAATTACAAGCCATTATTGATATACAGCCAGTCTTTGTTTCATCGGATTTTCCATCAGTCATTGAAAAACTAGGCGAGCATCGTCTTCGTTATGCGTACGCTTGGAAGACGTTACTGGAAGCGGGATTACACTGTAACGGGGGCTCGGATGCTCCGATTGAGCAAGTGAATCCGTTTCTAGGCATATATAGCGCTGTTACACGTAGAAGTTTTATTGACGATGTGTGCTATATGCCAGAGGAAAGGTTAACGGCATATGAGGCTGTCTCTTTATTTACAACAGGAAGTGCCTATGCAATTGGAAAAGAAGAGAAGCGAGGGCAAATTACAAAAGGATATGAAGCGGACTTTACGATATTAGACCGCAATATTTTTGAAATAGAGGCAGAAGAAATAAAAGAAGTACAAGCAGAGATGACCGTAATAGATGGCAAAGTCGTCTATAGAAAAGATGCGTAAAAATATATGAGCGATTATCGGAATATATCGACGGTAACTCGAAATATATCGACTTACCGACAAAAACTGACAAGAATAACGGCCGGATAGCGAGAAGTTGTTGTTCGCGCCAATCGAGGTAAATAAATAACCGTAGAATTATGGGCCACCATAATTCTACGGTTATTTTAATACTATAAAAACGTTCTCTGTACTTTTTCCCAGAAAGAGTTGTTTTTTAATTTAACTGTTTTAATTTGTTTATCGCTTAAGCGTACAACAGCTTTTTCCACTTGTTTAATGCTAAGCGCTTCATTATCCATACCGATAACAGGATAATCGTTACCGTCTGGTCTTAGTTTTAAAGTTAATGTACGTTCGTGATTTAAAATGAACGGTGAACCGAGCGTGCGGTATGTGTTGTTATTTAAAGATGCTAATTCACTTGCTTGGAAGCAAGGGATAAGCGGGTCAACAACTGCACCACGTAACGATTTATTATAAGCTGTACTTCCTGTTGGGGTAGAAACAACTAAACCGTCACCTCTAAATGTTTCGAAATATAAATTATCAACGTGAACGTCTACAACGAACGTTTTAATAATGCTAGAACGTAATGAGAACTCATTTAAACAATGGAAGGATGTGCTGCCATCCACATCTACCTCAATTGTTGGATATTTTCGCACTTCAATTTCATTTTTTGTAATTTCTTGAAGGGCTATATCAACGTGATCAATATGGAAATCGCAGTAGAATGAAATTTCATCTTTCGTAGAAATCCCTGCGTATAAACAATCTTCCCTAAAACCAGTTTTACGAACGGCTTGTAAGAAAGTTGCATCATCTCCAACACTGACGATAGCGTTTGCATTTTTTGGATGATCTAATATGGTAAATCCATTCTCTTCTAAAATACGATAGATTGGTTTCATTTTTTCAACGAGCTTTGCTTTGTCATCACCATAAAAGAAAAATAAATTGCGACGATCTGCCATTATGTATCCCTCCACTGCAGTTAAATTTTCTATGCTTCGTGCTACATATCATTAGAGTCCGTTCCCTGATGATATGTTCAAATAATATATTTCGATATAAATTGTCAAAATACCTTTTTATTTTTAGAAAAATTTTTATATTCAATCTTATGAAACTCTGTTTAATGATGAATAAAGTTGTCGATAATGGGTACGGAGTGAAAGGATGATACGTATGAAGTGGTTCGTAATTGGAATAATAATTCTTCTCCTTTTTATTTTGCTTATACTATTGTCGAAAATAAAGCTTAAAGTGACATTTTTATATTCAGAAATGGAAAAGCAATGTTTGTTTCAAGTGAAAATATGGATGATTCGCTATACATTTGATGTGTTGGAAAGAATTGAGAAGCAACAGAAGAAAACAGGGCAAAAAATCGAAAAAGCTGAAGAGGATGGCGGGCTCGATAATAAAATTATGGCACAACTTGATAGCATCGGGGAACTGATAAAAAAGCTTCAAGAAGTTCATACTATCGTTAAAGATTTTCTCAAACGAGTGAAAATCAATGGTTGGAGATGGCACACGCAAATTGGTGCAGGTGATGCAGCTAGTACTGGAATTGTTACCGGATATGCATGGGGGACAAAAGGAATGGCTGCTGGAGTTGTAGGACAATATATGCATATTGTCGACGTACCAGAATTTGAAATTACTCCTGTTTTTCAAGGGAAAGGGTTTGCGTCAAGATGTGAATTAACAGCATCCTTTCGTATATTCCGTGCTATAAAAACAGGTATTAAATTAATCGCGTTTATGAGAAAACAAAGATCTGGTACGACTGAAAACTCTGTTCAAGCATAAGGGGGGATATAGAATGGACCATCCAATTCAAGGTTTAATGACAACTGCAATGCAGCATTTAAAACAAATGACTGATGTAAATACAATTGTAGGCGATCCAATTAAAGCGGCAGATGGAAGTGTAATTCTTACCGTTTCAAAAGTTAGCTTCGGATTTGCTGCAGGTGGAAGTGAATTTGGTAAAATAGAACATTCAGGCCGTCATCCATTTGGCGGGGGAAGTGGTGGAGGAGTTTCTATTAATCCTGTTGCTTTTCTCGTTATAAATGGAGAAGGCGTAAAAGTGTTACATTTAGATAAGCAAACACACGTCATCGATAAAATAATTGAATTAGCGCCACAAGCTGTTGATAAAGTGAAAGAAATGATGGATAAACGAAAAGAAGACGATCCGGAATTTCAAATTTAACGAATAAAGAAGCTAATCAATGGATTAGCTTCTTTAATTTTTTTGTAAATAAAGCGATTTTATTTGCATTATCGATAGGGACAAACTATCATTTACATTGTACATATTTTGTTTAAATAAGGGAGGATTTTCAAGTGGCAAACGTAACTTTTAAAGGTAACCCAATGACTTTAGTTGGAACAGAAGTTAAAGTTGGCGATCAAGCGCCAAACTTCCAAGTGTTAGCAAATGACTTATCTCCAGTAAGTTTAGAAACATACAAAGGTGAAGTGAAATTAATTAGTGTTGTACCTTCAATCGACACAGGTGTGTGTGATGCACAAACACGTCGTTTTAACCAAGATGCAGCAGGTATTGAAAACGCGAAAGTATTAACAATTAGCGTTGACTTACCATTTGCTCAAAAACGCTGGTGTGCAGCAAACGGTTTAGAAAATGTTGTTACACTTTCTGACCACCGTGACCTTTCATTCGGTGAAGCTTACGGCTTAGTAATGAAAGAGCTTCGTTTACTTGCTCGTGCGGTATTCGTAGTAGATAGCAACGACAAAGTAGTTTACGTAGAATACGTAAGCGAAGGTACAAGCCATCCAAACTATGAAGCAGCATTAGAAGCAGCAAAAGCTGCAAAATAATGTGAACGAAGATGACCTCTTTGTAAGAGGTCGTCTTCTCTCATATATTGCTATATGGAATCGATATACGAGAGAAGACGTTACATCATACATCACTAAAAAGGGAGCTCTTAAAAAGAGGTCGCTTTTTCTTTTGGGAAAAAATCAGATTATGGTATGATATAAGTTATGTGTAAAAGAGAGAAGGAGGAATGTACGTGAGTCAGACAGTAGAAACTTTATTTTCTATTTTTGATTCTTCTGCGGTAGTTTTACGTAAAGAATTAGATGTAACATATTTAGAGGCGCTTGTAGAAACAGGGGATAACTTGTTTGAAGGAGCGATTTTACAAGAGGAATTATCAGAATCAGCAATTGAAAGGCTGGATCGTGAATATAGTACGTTTAATGAAGAAACATATAAAGGTGAAGAAATTCGTAAAGCATTTCAGTTAGCCATCTTAAAAGGAATGAAAGAAGGCGTACAAGCGAATCACGAAATGACGCCTGATGCAGTTGGTATGTTCATGAGCTACTTATTCCATAAATTTATGAAGGGTCAAAATGAAATTACTGTGTTAGACCCTGCAATTGGAACGGGTAACTTGATGACGACAGTTTTCAATAGTGCTCAAGAAAACATTACGATGAGTGGATTTGGTGTAGAAGTGGACGAAGTGCTAATTAAACTTGCTTTAGTAAATGCGAATTTACAAAAGCATGCAATCGAATTCTTCCATCAAGATGGACTAGCACCGCTTTATATCGATCCAGTTGATGCAGTCGTTTCAGACTTACCGGTTGGTTACTATCCAAATGAAATCGGTGCAAGTGAATATAAGTTAAAAGCAGATGAAGGAATGTCATATGCCCACCACCTATTTATTGAACAAAGTGTGAAGCATACGAAAGAAGGCGGATACTTATTCTTCCTAGTACCGAACTTCATTTTTGAAAGTGATCAAGCACCAAAATTGCATGCATTTATTAAAGAAACATGCTTTATTCAGGGGTTATTACAGCTACCTGTTTCCATGTTTAAAAACGAGAAAAATGCAAAAAGTATATTTGTTCTCCAAAAGAAAGGCCCTAGTGTAACGATGCCAAAACAGGCGTTATTAGTGGAGTTACCTAAATTCTCCAACATGAAGGCGATGGAGGACATTATGGACCAATTAAATACTTGGTTTGCAACGCATAAATAAGGCCAGGTATATGTAACAGGGTTAGTAATTCATGTAGTACAGTTTTATATGATATGTCATATTTTTAAATATATACAAGATTTAACTGAATTTTTTTGAAATCTGTAATATATTTTTTTTCTTGGTGTTACAATTTTTTCACTTGAAATATATGTCGTACGATGTTTAAATTAAAATCGTGAGTATAAAATTTGCTAATGATGAAACGTTTTCATATTTAGTAAATTTGATCAGATAAAATCGAGCGGTTTGTGGAAACATCCACACAACTACCAAGAGAAAAAGGGGCGAAAGACTAGATGTCAAAAATCATCGCGATTAACGCAGGAAGCTCTTCCTTAAAATTCCAATTATTTGAAATGCCAAGTGAAACAGTATTAACAAAAGGTTTAGTAGAACGTATCGGTTTAGAAGATAGTATCTTCACTATTACTGTAGATGGCGAAAAACAAAAAGAAATTACAAACATTCCAGATCACGCAGTAGCAGTTAATATGCTTCTTAAAAAATTAACTGAAAACGGAATCGTTAAATCTCTAGACGAGATTGGCGGTATCGGTCACCGTGTTGTTCACGGCGGCGAAAAATTTGCTGACTCTGTTCTAATTACTGATGAAGTATTAGCTGATATCGAAGAATTAAGCGATTTAGCACCACTTCACAACCCAGCAAACGTTGTTGGTATTAAAGCATTCCAAGAAGTATTACCAAACGTACCAGCAGTAGCAGTATTCGATACAGCATTCCACCAAACAATGCCGGAATCTGCATTCCTATACAGCTTACCATATGAGTACTATGAAAAATTCGGTATCCGTAAATACGGTTTCCACGGAACTTCTCATAAATATGTAACTGAGCGTGCAGCTGAGCTATTAGGTCGTCCACTTGAAAGCTTAAGCTTACTTTCTTGTCACTTAGGTAACGGTGCAAGTATCGCAGCAGTAGAAGGCGGTAAATCTATCGATACTTCTATGGGCTTCACTCCACTTGCTGGTGTAACAATGGGTACACGTTCTGGTAACATTGACCCTGCGTTAATTCCATACATCATGGAAAAAACAGGCCAAACAGTAGAAGAAGTAGTTAACGTATTGAACAAGAAGAGTGGTATGTTAGGTCTTACTGGTTACTCTAGTGACCTACGTGACATCATTGCGAAAGAAGAAGAAGGCGATCACCGTGCGAAAGTAGCACTTGATGTATTCGTAAGCCGTATCCACAAATACATCGGTTCTTACACTGCTCGTATGAAAGGTGTAGACGCAATCATCTTCACAGCTGGTGTAGGTGAAAACAGTGCGATTATTCGTGAACGCGTATTAGAAGGCCTTGAATACATGGGCGTATACTTCGATGCAAAACGCAATAACGTATTCGGTGAGGAAGCATTCATCAACTTCCCACATTCTCCAGTAAAAATTATTGTAATTCCAACTGACGAAGAAGTTATGATCGCTCGTGACGTACTACGTCTTGGAAACATTGGTTAATATATGAAAAGAAAAAAGACGAGATCCTATAGGATTTCGTCTTTTTTCCTTTGAATATAGTTTAAAATTCCATCTGGATATAGTGCTTTTTTCTCCTGAATGAATGCTGTAATGGGAATCCATTTCGCATATGACACTGTTTGCTCATCTTGTATCTTCACTTTTTCCATTCCATATAGTGATGTGTCTAATAAGCGTAAAGAATATAGTTGAATGATTTCATGAGCAATTTCTCCATCAAGATGAAAGATATTTTCTAAGCAACCTAAATAATCGGTGATTTCCACTTCTGTATGAAGCTCTTCTTGAAATTCACGAATAACGGTATGTGCTGATTTTTCACCAAGTTCAATTGAACCGCCAAGAGGCCGGTAATATGTTTCATCGCCTGTATGATATTCTTGTACAAGAAGGCGACTGTCATGTATAGCAAGACCGAAAGCTTTTGCACGTGGATACATATACAATCACTCCTTATTTATCCCGCTTTAACGGGCAGTAAGACCCCCACCTCAAAATTCAGCGGAAGCAAAGAAGTTAGGTGGGGGATCAACTGTCCGTAAAAGTCCGATTGGTGAGGGCTGATAATCAGTGGGGGATGAACAAAACCCCCACTGATTAAAGTTTCACTTTATTTTGTATAAGGATGATTATAATGTATTGCGTAATAAAAGTGTCGTGTATTTAAGAATGTGGTCGAATTACGATGCCATTAAATAAGTCATTCCAAAATGCTTCATTGTACTGAAATACATCCATAATAGGACATTTTATAACGCAAATATTTTGCAATCCCCAATCTTCTTCCGTAACAGTTGGTACATCTTCAGGAATGAGTAATAGGACAGAGAATGTATGTGTAACGATTTGAGATAAAATATGTTCTAAGGAACGTGCTTCTTCGTATGTTCCTCCAGTTCGAATAAACAATATGGATTGTGCCGTTTCAATTGTATTTAGAAAACGAGTAATACGATGCTCATAATTTAGTTTGATTTCTGTATAAGAAGGCCAAGAAGTTGGTGTGTTTACATCTGTTTTAAAGTCGTGGCAGGAGTCGATTTCATATAGGGTGTCACGGAGTCTTAATTTCGCACCATCATCCCAAAATGAGATGAAGGATAAGTTTTCTAACTGTAAAAAACGGTCAAATCGATTTTGTAATAATATATTCACTTTTTCTAATGATGGGCTTAGCATAAAATCAATAACGCCAAAAAATGGTGATAATTTGAATTGATATAATGCCCAAGCAGGCCAGCAGTTTTGTCCTAAACTGAATACTGCATGATATTCTTTTTTTATATCGGATAGATTCATGTGATTTATCTCATCCTTTTTGTTAATATTTTATGTCACTAAAAATGGTATGTGAATAAAGATAGACAAGCATATTTGCAAAGAATAAGCAGAAATATGTTACAATAGAAAAAAATCGAACGAGGTGGTTGTTACGATGCGATCGAAGCGAGAACAAGCCATTTTAGACAATATAAAAGAATGGGAATCGCAATTAGTTGAGCAAGAAGCGACTGATTTTCAAAAACTGTTTGATAAATGGGTACATACTACAATTGCGAAACTACCTGAGAAAAAACGAAAAGATTTCTTTACGAAAGCAGATGGATGGCTCTTTCATTTGCATGCATTGATTCAAAGTTCACAATCACAGTTAGATGCGCGTAATCGTATTTTAGGAACATCGAGATTATTTGATGAATCGATTGAGCAACTAGAGGATTTAAAAGCATTATCTATTGACCAATTAACATACATAGCAGAGCAGCAAACAGCACGCCATCGCCTATATTCATTCGTACAAGGCGGAGCAACGGGTGCTGGAGGTTTATTATTATTAACAGCTGATTTTCCGGTTATGATTGCGTTAAATGTGAAGGCTGTCCAACTTATTGCAACGTCATTTGGGCATGATGTGAACAAGCCGTATGAAATGATGCTTGCGTTAAAAGTATTTCATGCGTCATTACTACCAGGAAGACTTCAGCAATACGCATGGTACAATTTACTGCAAGAGCTAGAACAAGAAGATTCCTTCTTCTACGAAGGAGATGAAGCGGTGTTACAACCAGCTTCGACTGAAATTATTTTAAAACAAATTTTGAAAACATTTTCGATTTATGCTCTTCGTCGTAAATTATTCCAAGGTATTCCGGTAATTGGAATGGCAATCGGGTCTACAGTGAATTATCGTTTAACAAGAAACGTTACTGAATTTGCAAATAGATTTTATCAAGTGCGCCACATAGTCGAGAAGGAAAAAAGAGCATAAAAAAAGCGAGAGGCCGAAGCCTTTCGCTTTTTTAATTTGTTGCATGCTTTTTGGACATTGGAATAGATACTGGCTGCTTTTCTTCTGCTTTTTCTGTTTTTGGATAATAAATTAAATCCAATGTTTTTGCCTGTACGGCAATCGAAAGAATAGTAAAAGCAATTTCTGTCCAATTTAAATAATATAATGAAAGCGCAAGAACAATCGCGTCAAAGACGAAGAAAATTTGCCCAATTGTAAAACGTGTTTTTTTACTTAATACAATTGTTAAAATATCGTCTCCACCGGTTGCACCGCCAAATCGCAATATAAAACCGAGTCCAATACCAGCTAACGCACCGCCAACTACTGCAGCTATAAATAAATTGTTTGATAAATCGACCGTAAATGGAGAATAATTTTCCATAAGAGAATAAAATACTCCGAATGAAATTGAACCTAAGAATGAATAGCCAACCATTTTTCTACCTAACAATGAAGCGCATAGTAGAATAATTGGGATATCCATCATTACAGTTGAAATAGATGGTGAAATATCATAAAAATTTTGGATGAATAGTGCGATACCTACAAAGCCACCTTCTGTTAAGTGGTTTTGGAAGTGAATGTGATATAGCGCTGCTGCTAAAATAAATGAACCGATTAAAACCATAAAAACTTCTTTAATAATTTGTCGACTTTGGATGTTCCTCATCGTTATTCCTTCTTTCCGTAGTTAGTAGTCCTTTTTTGTGTTGTAAACTAACTACGAGCTCACATGTAGCTTCAGTTAGTTTACGAAAAAACTAACTACGCTATATGTCGCTGAAGAAATAACGAATAATCCTCTCGTCCATCAATTCTCCCTACTTTCGTTTTAGTTTAAGTCTTAAAACGACTAAACAAAACGTGGAGTAGGATTCTTCATTTAGCAATCCTGCTCTTCTTTGTTTTGTTTAGCTAGTAACAATTAAGCCCTAAACAAAACGCTATGTGTAAGAAGAGTCTTTTTTTTGCCAAATTATCCTTCGGGCAATCATAATTTCCCCACTCTCGTATTTTTTTCGCTAGACTAAAGTATCTGAGCTGGAAAATACGCTACGTGTATGATTCGTCAATACGATGCCACATGCTCCTTCGAGCGATCATGATATCAAAATCCCTTCCTTCAAGATTTATATTATTATATCATACTTTCAAAAAATGTATGCGGATGGAAACCGACAATAACCGGAGGAAATCTACAAAAATTGTTATGTTTAAATATTTTTGTAGAAAAGCCTAAGTTATTTCGCAGAATTGGACAGTTTTTAACGGGTTGTCCAATAAGTAAGAAAAATGGGTTTTATTCAGTTGTATCCTTTTTATCTTTAAAAAACGCATCCCAGCTAATCACACTTAAAAAAGTTAAAGCGATAATAACGAAAGCGCGCATAAGTGTAAGGCCTCCTTTTGTACATAGTATATGAATCGTTCACTTTGGAATGTGTCATTTTTTTACAAGTTTTAGCTATTATGAGAGTATATTAATATAGATAGATGAAGAGGAGAGTGAGAATATGCTAAAAGACATGTTTAAAAGAAAAGAGTTAATATGCGTTTCATGTCAGAAAAAGATTCAATATGAAGAAGAGCTTGTTGCTTTTGTAAAGTTGCCGAAAGAAAGAAGTATATTAGTTGGTCCATTTGATGTGTGTTTGGCAAAAACAGCACAAGAAATATATTGTAAATCGTGTTACGACAAAAAAGCATGACCCAAAGTAATTGAGGGGCATGCTTTTTTTATTGGTGTGCTTTCCCCTCAGATACATTTTGAGTGAGTCGATACCAAAGCCAAAGGTCATTAATGATGGAAGCGAGATCGGCAATTTCTGAATTCAGTTTGCAAGAAATTTCGAAGTCTTCTTCGTTATTTAAATGATGCTGTTTTGCATTAATATAATGTTCGAGTTCTTTTATACGATCAGGAATCTTTCCGCGAACTTGTTCCCATTTTAATAAAATCGCATGTTGCATTTTTTCGGGGATATCTTCCCAGTCTTCTTGTAAATGCGGAATTTCAATTCCGAGATGTTCATCGTATAAGAAATACTTTTCCATAAGTTCACCCCCGTTTTCCTGCTTATATTGTACAAAAAAACAGAAAGAAGTTCGACGAAATTGTTTGAAAAAATTTGAAAATGACTCTTGATACATTTTGTAAAAGGTGTTAAAGTGTGAATTATTATAAAGTAAAATGAATATTTATTCTTTAGGGGGATGCAAAATGGAGAAGAAAAAAGTTGTATTAGCATATTCCGGAGGTCTTGATACTTCCGTTGCAATTAAATGGTTACAAGAGAAGAATTATGATATTATCGCGCTTTGTTTAGACTTAGGGGAAGGTAAAGACTTAGCATTTGTAAAAGAAAAGGCACTTTCAGTAGGTGCAATTAAATCATATATGATTGATGTTCAAGAAGAATTTGCAAATGAATATGCATTGATGGCGATGCAAGCGCACACGTTATACGAAGGGAAATACCCTCTCGTTTCAGCGTTATCACGCCCACTTATCGCGAAGAAATTAGTGGAAATTGCAGAACAAGAAGGTGCGACTGCAGTGGCACACGGATGTACAGGGAAAGGGAATGATCAAGTTCGTTTTGAAGTTTCTATTCAAGCGTTAAATCCTTACTTAGAAGTGATTGCGCCTGTACGTGAATGGAAATGGTCACGTGAAGAAGAAATTGCCTATGCAAAAGAAAACGATGTACCAATTCCGATTAATTTAGATAGCCCGTTTTCAATCGATCAAAATTTATGGGGACGTAGCAATGAATGTGGCATTTTAGAAGATCCATGGGCAGCGCCGCCAGAAGATGCATATGAGATGACATTAGCATTAGAAGATACACCGAATAAACCAGAGTTTGTAGAAATCGGCTTTGAAGCAGGCGTACCGACGACTTTAAATGGTACTGCATACCCACTTTCAGAACTTATTAAAACGTTAAATGCACTTGCTGGAAAACATGGTGTTGGACGTATCGATCACGTAGAAAATCGCCTTGTTGGTATTAAATCGCGTGAAGTATACGAATGCCCAGCAGCGATGACATTAATTACGGCGCACAAGGAACTGGAAGATTTAACACTCGTAAAAGAAGTAGCTCACTTTAAACCGATGATTGAGCAGAAAATAACAGAACTTATTTATAACGGTTTATGGTTCTCGCCTTTAAAACAAGCGCTGAATGCTTTCTTACAAGAAACGCAAAAGAATGTAACAGGCATGGTGCGTGTGAAATTATTTAAAGGCCATGCGATTGTAGAAGGACGTAAATCTGAGTACTCTTTATACGATGAAAAATTAGCAACGTATACTGCTCAGGATGAATTTAATCATGATGCAGCAGTTGGATTCATTTCATTATTCGGTTTACCGACGAAAGTATACAGCCAAGTGAATCAAAAGAAGGTGGAAGCGTGAGCAAACTTTGGGGCGGACGTTTTACAGAAGAAGCGGAAGCGTGGGTTGAAGAGTTCGGAGCATCCATCTCCTTCGATCAACAATTAGTAAATCAAGATATAAACGGAAGTATTGCACACGTAACGATGCTAGCAAAGCAAGGCATCGTTACGAAAGAAGAAGCAGAGAAAATAAAGATAGGTCTTCAATATTTATTAGAAGAAGCGAAACAAAATAAATTGCATTTTTCCGTTGAAGCGGAAGACATTCATTTAAATATCGAAAAGATGTTAATTGAAAAAATCGGTGAAGTAGGCGGGAAACTTCATACTGGCCGAAGTCGTAACGATCAAGTAGCGACAGATATGCATTTATATTTAAAAGAAAAAGTAGAACATATTATAAAAGCTACAAAACAATTGCAAACTGTTCTTGTTCATCAAGCAGAAAATAATATTGAAACAATTATGCCTGGTTATACGCACTTGCAGCGTGCCCAGCCAATTTCATTTGCGCATCATATTCTCGCTTATTTTTGGATGTTAGAGCGTGATGTGAATCGTTATGAAGATTCATTAAAGCGTATTAACATTTCCCCATTAGGAGCAGGAGCGTTAGCAGGAACGACATTCCCAATTGACCGAGAATATAGTGCGGAGCTTCTTGGATTTAATGGAATGTATGAAAATAGTTTAGACGCAGTAAGCGATCGTGATTTCATACTGGAGTTCCTAAGTAACTCCTCTATGCTTATGATGCACTTATCACGCTTTTGCGAAGAACTTATTTTATGGAGTAGCCAAGAGTTTCAATTTATTGAAATGAGCGATCAATACGCAACGGGAAGCAGCATTATGCCGCAAAAGAAAAATCCAGATATGGCGGAACTAATCCGTGGTAAAACAGGCAGAGTATACGGTAATTTATTTAGTTTACTTACAGTAATGAAAGGATTACCGCTCGCTTACAATAAAGACTTGCAAGAAGATAAAGAAGGAATGTTTGATACAGTAAAAACAGTAGAAGGATGCCTTCATATTATGGCAGGCATGCTAGAGACAATGACTGTAAACAAAGAAAAAATGGGGCAAGCTGTAACGCAAGATTTCTCTAACGCAACAGAAATTGCCGACTACTTAGCAAACAAAGGACTACCGTTCCGTCAAGCTCATGAAATTGTTGGAAAGCTAGTGCTGCACTGCACACAAAAAGGAATTTATTTAGTAGATGTACCACTTGCAACGTATAAAGAAATGAGCTCGTTATTTGAAGAAGATTTGTATGAAGTGCTGTCACCGTATGCGGCTGTAAAGCGCCGTAACAGTGCTGGCGGGACTGGGTTTGAACAAATTGAAAAGGCTTTGGAGAAGGCGAAGGGGTTAGTTGGAGAGTTTGTGGGAAGTTGATTGATAAGAAAGAAGGTACGCTAACCTTAGTAGAGGGAAGTGTACCTTCTTTTGTAATTTTTATAGCCTAAAATTAATCATACTTATGCCGATCTTCCGTAATTCGAATATACTCAATATCCATCAAATCTCTAAGCAATGCACCGTTACTTAGTTCCACACCATGTTTCTCTTTAAAATGAGTACGAATCGTATCTAACATTTCGATTTCTTTTCCATTCACATCTAAAATAATACGTTCAGAATCATCCATATAGCATCCTCCTTTTTTAAACATATATATTTTGTCCGTCTATTTCTAAAAAATGTATGTTAACCTAATGTTAGGAAATAAGAAAGGGATGGAAAATGAGACGTATTTATTTTATAGGTTTAATTTTGTACACATTAATTGTATTACACAGTGCATTCCCAAATATCTTTTCATTTGAGGATGTAGAGACAGTACACGTTGGGATATTTATCTGTATTCTATTTGTAGTAGATTGCTGTATTTCGATATGGCTTTCGAAAAGAAAACATGTACATGATAAAAAAGAGATAGAACGAAAAAAGAGAAAACGTTCATTTTGGATGATGACGTACTGTTTATCCTTAGCGCTTACTGCTGTCTTTTTTAGTGAGCATGTTCCATTAGAAAGATTAAATATTGGCTTTGGAGCGTTCGTATTTGCATACTATTTTTTCATGCACTTTCTTCCTTATATGAAAGAAAAGCGAGGAGAAGAGGAAGATCCGCTTGTAGAAGAAGCGAGAGAACAAGAGCATAAGAGAATAGAAGAAGATATAAAGAAACTAGGGGAACAAAAATGGTATTTGAAATCTAAAATCATATATGTTCTTTGCTTTATTACGCCGCCAATTGGTTATTTGTATGTATTCTGCCTTCGTAAAAAAATGACAGAAGATGCAAGGCAATCTTATTTAACAGTAGCTACGATTATGATGGCATTGTGGTCTTTGAAGTTTCTTCCGCCTTATGTGTTGGCAGTAGCTATTAGTGTGCTAGTTTGTCTTGTATTTATAGTGAAGTATGTGAAATAAGTTGTAGTTATATAGACTACAGCTATATAATTATAATTGTAATAATATTATATAATGATTTATTTAAAAAAGGGGATGCGGTATGGGTTTAATAAAATCAGTAACTGGAGCAGTGTCTAAAGCTGCAGCTGAAGTAGTGGGCGGTGCGATAGAAGTAGTAGGCGAAGTTACGAACAGTAATTTCATAAAGGATGTTGGAAAAGGGGTTAATAAAGCTACGGTTAAAACTGGAGAAATCGTTGGGAATCTTGCTGATGGGACGTATGATGCTATAGGCGGTCTCATTACAGATGATAAACAGCAAGCGAAGCGAGGATACAAAGAAATACTGGGAACGGTTCAAGATACGGCAACGACAATTGGGAAAGGTATTGTACATGTTTCAGAAAAGGGAGTTGAAACGGTGCAAGCGATACGGGAGGGAGATACTGATAAAGCGATAGAAGCAGGAAAAGAATTAGCGAAGGTTGCAGCTGTAGGCGTCTTCTCAGTTGGAGTTATTGATATAATTGATGGTGTGGATGGAATCGCCGACGGAGTAGAAGGCGATAGTGTAGCACAAGCATCAGCTCCAGAAGCAATGGATGTAGAATATGCAGCGGAGGAAAACCCGAATACTCATCATGTAACACCCCATGAAAGAGTTTTACCTGACGGGAGAACAATATGGGTAGATGGTGATGGCGATACGAGTGTAAATACACAAGGAGGCTGGGAACAGCATAATCCAGATTACAGAATTCTTAAAGTGTAAATGAAAATAGGGTAGATAAGAGGAAGCCTCTTATCTACCCTATTTATTTTTATAAATTAAAGCTCACCTTGCTCCTCATCACCACGAACAACAAGGACATCGCATTTCGCATAGCGAATAATATGTTCAGAGACGCTACCAATTAGGAAACGCTCAACAGCATTTAAACCAGTTGCACCACACATAATTAAATCTACTTTATGATTTGGAGCAATTTCTTTTGAAATTTTTGATTTAGGATTACCAAATTCTAATACAGTTTCAATTTTTTCAAGGCCAGCTTCAAGCGCAGTTTTTTTGTAGTCTTCTAATAAGTCTTCTGCAAATAGATTTGCACGTTCAGCAATTGCACGGCTATAAGCTTCTACTGCTGAGTATGCTTTTACATCAACGATATGAGCAATAGTTAATGTTGCATTGTTGCGTTTTGCGACTTGAATTGCTTTTTTAAAGGCTTTTTCTGCTTCTTTAGAACCATCCACCGCGATTAAAATATTTGTATATGTATTATTCATAGTAAATTCCTCCCAATCATTTTTATTACCGTTTACAACTTTATTATAAAACAAATTTTGGTAATGTGCTTGTCGGAAACGTTACAGAATTTCGAAAACTCTGTTTTGATTCATTTTAGTTGTAATTGGCGCGAGAACTTGTTACATATGAACTATAGCAATTTAAAAGGGGGCCGTTTTGTGAGACACGCGCTCATTACAGCCGGTACGAAAGGTTTAGGAAAGCAAGTAACAGAAAAATTATTGGCTAAAGGCTATTCAGTAACAGTAACATATCATAGCGATATCACGGCTATGGAAAAGATGAAAGAAACATATAAAAATATGGAAGAGCGTCTACAATTCGTGCAAGCGGATGTCACGAAAAAGGAAGATTTACATAAAATAGTAGAAGAAGCGATAAGCCGTTTTGGCAAAATTGATTTCTTAATTAATAATGCTGGTCCATATGTATTTGAACGAAAAAAGTTAGTCGATTATGAAGAAGATGAATGGAATGAAATGATTCAGGGTAATTTAACAGCGGTATTTCATTTGTTGAAACTTGTCGTTCCAGTTATGAGAAAACAGAACTTTGGCCGTATTATTAATTACGGATTCCAAGGGGCAGATAGCGCACCGGGATGGATTTATCGTTCAGCTTTTGCCGCAGCGAAAGTAGGACTTGTTTCATTAACGAAAACAGTTGCTTACGAAGAAGCAGAATATGGAATTACTGCAAATATGGTATGTCCTGGTGATATTATTGGTGATATGAAAGAAGCGACAATTCAAGAAGCACGTCAGTTGAAAGAACGTAACACACCAATTGGTAGATCTGGAACAGGCGAAGATATCGCAAGAACGATTTCGTTTTTATGTGAGGACGATTCCGATATGATTACCGGTACAATTATTGAAGTGACTGGTGCAGTAGATGTTATTCATAGACATCGATAGAGAAAAATAAAGTGAAGTTTCGAATGATTGGACAGTTTATCCTGTATGCAAAGAGGTGCGGATAATACTGTCCTTTCATGTAAGATTAAATCTATCGGAAAACTTGTATTATTTTTTGTCAAATATTGAGATATTATGTTAAAATATAAGAGCGTAGAAAGCGCTTTAAAAAATGATTCAGGGGTCATTTCATAACTCAAGGGGGAACTAATCATGCGTATCGGTATTCCAACAGAAATTAAAAACAATGAAAACCGCGTGGCAATGACGCCAGCGGGAGCAGTACATTTAGTACAAAATGGTCATGAAGTTTTTGTTCAAAAAGGAGCAGGTTTAGGATCTGGCTTTACGGATGAAGAATACGTACAAGCTGGTGCAAAACTTGTTGAAACTGCTGAAGAAGCATGGAATCAAGATATGGTTATGAAGGTAAAAGAGCCAGTTGCAAGTGAATACGGCTATTTCCGTGAAGGTTTAATTTTATTCACATACTTACACTTAGCTCCAGAACCAGAATTAACGAAAGCATTAATTGATAACAAAGTTGTATCAATTGCATACGAAACAGTACAATTAGACAATCGTTCACTGCCATTACTTGCACCTATGAGTGAAGTAGCTGGTCGTATGTCTGCACAAATTGGTGCACAATTCCTTGAAAAAAACAAAGGTGGTAAAGGTATTTTACTGGCAGGCGTTCCAGGGGTAAAACGCGGCAAAGTAACAATTATCGGCGGTGGTCAAGCTGGTACAAACGCAGCGAAGATTGCAGTAGGTTTAGGTGCAGATGTAACAATCATCGACTTAAGTGCAGAACGTCTTCGTCAATTAGATGACATTTTCGGTAACCAAGTAAAAACGTTAATGTCTAATCCATACAACATCGCAGAAGCTGTAAAAGAATCTGACCTTGTTATTGGTGCAGTATTAATCCCAGGTGCAAAAGCGCCAAAACTTGTAACAGAAGAAATGATTCAATCAATGGAACCAGGTTCTGTCGTTGTAGATATCGCGATTGACCAAGGTGGTATTTTTGAAACAACTGACCGTATTACAACTCATGACAACCCGACTTACGAAAAACATGGCGTTGTTCATTATGCAGTTGCTAATATGCCAGGTGCGGTTCCACGTACATCAACTCTTGCATTAACAAACGTAACAGTACCATATGCAGTACAAATTGCGAACAAAGGCTACAAAGAAGCTTGCCTAGGCAACACTGCATTATTAAAAGGTATTAACACATTAGATGGATATGTAACATTCGAAGCAGTTGCAGAAGCTCACGGCTTACAATACGCTGATGCGAAAGAGCTACTTGAAAAAGCTCCTGCTTTATCATAATAGAAATACATGTAAGCCCCTCCTTACGCAAGGAGGGGCTTTTTATTGAGGCTAATTGTCTAGTTTCTTTACAATTTTCAATCCGAACATCATTGTAAAGAAAAGAATGCCGAACAAGTAATATAAGGCATACTCAACTCGTATCATCGAGTTTTTGTCAGTGATATATAAAATAAATAGTATCGCAGATCCGACTAAATGAGAGAGACCGAAAATTTGTGCCATAAGTTTTAAACTCATCTTCTCGATTCTTTCATCCATTTCGGGTAAGGGATATTTCTCTGCATCGTTCTTTTTTTTCTTAAAGAATATTCGTTTCACTACGAATATTATCAAAGAGAAGAGTATATATACGCCAGCGAATAAAAGGACAGAACTAATCTTTTCTTCGTCATTACTATTGAAATAAAGAAGAGCTGAACCTAACAGCAAAATGGTAAGATGCGAAATGAACTTTTGATTAAAAGTATTTTTCATTCTTTTTCCTCCCCAGTTTTATCTAATTGAAATAAATCTTCTACTTTACAGTTGAAAAACTCACATAATTTCAATGCTAATTCTAAACTTGGGTTGTATTTGTTTTTTTCGATAGCGATGAGGGATTGTCTAGTGATTTGAACAGAGGAAGCTAATTGTTCTTGGGTGATGTCTCTAACGACGCGGAATTGTTTTACCTTATTTTTAATCAAATATACAAAGTCTCCTTTTTGTAAATTTGTTACATTTATTATATCCATTTTTAGGTAATAAGTAAATAAAACTTTACAAAAAGTAAATAAAACTTTACGTGAAATATAGCTTGTTATAATGTTATTTTTTGTGATAATTTGGAATTAAATGAAAAATAAAAGTCAAAAGAGGGGATTGGGTGGGAAGTAAAAAGAGGAGGAAAAAGCAAGCAAAGAGACAAAAGTATATAAAGAAAAAACAGGAACAGAACATACCTCTTTCTAAAAAAATAGTCATTATGATAGAGAAAACATTTCGGTATATTTGTATGTTCTTGTACGTAATTTTTTGTGTGTTTTTATGCGGAATGGTTAAAAGTTTGGGGATCACCCCTAATTTTATTGAAGGTATTTTTGGCGTTACACTTGTTATAGTAGAAGGAATCTTATTCTTTATATTATTTAATAAAGTATGGCCTAGTCATGAAAGTAAGAAAGATAGGCAAAGAAAAATGAGCAAAAAATCTTCATACGCCTCAAGTTCATCAAGTGGATTCGGTGACTACAGTAGCAGTGATTGTAGTAGCTCAAGTGATGGCGGAGGAGATTGCGGAGGCGGTGGAGATTAAATTAGTTTTTTCAGAAGAACGATTAATGAGAGGGTGGGACGAAATATGGAGACTGTGAATTTATTAGAATTAACAAAAGACATTCAAGATCAACATAAAAACTTCGTCGTTTCAAATGTGAATAGTCATTGCTTACGAATCGCTGTATTTACTGGTGAATATGATTGGCACTATCATTCTAATTCGGATGAATTATTTATTGTGTTAGAGGGAGAATTACTTATTGATTTTGAAGATGGAGAAACAGCGGTATTAAAGCCGAATGATTCTATTTTAATTCCGGCATGTACGATTCATAGAACGAGAGCATTAAAGAGAACGGTAAATCTTTGTTTTGAAAATATAGAGGCGGATACGATTAAAGTGGAGCAATTATGAAAAAATTATCTGTAGCCGAGTATAGAAAAATCCTTCCGATTTTAGAAAGTCATACAAAAACGACGACGTTTGCTTATGCGGTATGTGATCAAATGATAGATGGTGAGGTTTTTGTAAACGAGAAGTTAACAGCAGGACTAATTCGTACAGCGAATGGCATTTATTATGTATTTGGTCATACGGATGATCAAAATTATAACGAAGATTTATTTTCGTATATAAAAACGTCTATTGAAAAAACAGAGAAGAGATTTACATTGTTTACTTCGAGTGACGAGTGGGAAATGATGATAGAAGAGCGTTTTAGTCATGTACTTCGGAACATTCCGCGAATGAAATTTCAAAGTGTAACCTTTGAAGGGAGAAAACGAGATTGTAACAAAAATACATATGAAGTGAAGCGTATTGATAGAAGAGATATAGAACGAAGCAGTGAATTTACAGAGGAGTATTACAAAGAATATTGGGGATCAAAAGAAACATTTTTAAACGGTGGTTTTGGATTTTGTATAGAACAAGAGGGAATGATTGTAGCGGAATGTGTTTCAATATTTAGTGGGAATGGATTCGCTGAAATTGATATTGTGACGCATAAAGCATATCAAGGGAAAGGATTAGCCCAAGCTGTTGCAACACGGTTCATTGAACATTGCATGCAAAATGATATTACACCGTGCTGGGATTGTTATGTAGACAATATTTCTTCGCGAAAATTAGCTAGCAAATTAAGTTTTCATAATCCAATAGAATATAGATTATTTGTACGGAAGAAAACGGGGGAATAAAAATGAATGTGGAATTAACGAGATTTAAAGTAAAGCCTGGTAAAAGTCATCGTGTAGATGAATGGATGCAGCTTCTTAATGACAATATGAAAGAAGTACTTTTGACATTAAACGACGAAAAGATGTACGTTGAGACAATTTTCCGGGAAATAAGAGATGGAGAAGAGTACTTATATTGGTATTCTGTGCAAGGAGAAGGCGGGGCTCTTGTCGAAAATTCTCATCATG
The DNA here is from genome assembly GCF_038006905.1 of Bacillus sp. FSL R9-9834. Classification (NCBI taxonomy): domain Bacteria; kingdom Bacillati; phylum Bacillota; class Bacilli; order Caryophanales; family Bacillaceae; genus Bacillus; species Bacillus sp. FSL R9-9834. The sequence goes on along the minus strand of NZ_JBBOWD010000001.1, from coordinate 4,446,967 downwards.
AAATTGATAAAAAGCATTTGGAATTTTGGTATGAATGTATTGATGAAGAAGCACCCGCTGTTGATATGAAAACAGAAGTCGTTATGATTCAAGAAGTTGTGAAGGATGCGATGAAATAATAGATTGGTATTTTGTAACCGTAACATGGTCATCTTTTTGGTTGGAATATATATTATTGGAGATGCTGTAGGATGAGAATTAATAATAAATATATCACTCTCGATGAAATAGAAATAGTAAGAGAACCTTTAAATAAATTGCATGAATATCATAACAATAAATCAAAATATTTTTCTGGTGATTATCCAAGAATGACATTTGAGGAACGTATTGAAAATTATAAACAAAATTCAAAGTACGGAGAATATAGAATTGAATTATTAGTTGAGTCGGAAACAGATGATATATTAGGATTTTGTATAGCGTATAGTAAAAGAGCAAGTGGGAAGATTGAAGTTTTATTCGTTGATGAAAAATACCGAAGAAACGGATTTGGTTTGAAATTAATGAATAGTGCAGTGGAATGGTTTAAAGCGAAGAAGATAGATGAAATTGAATTAACAGTAGTGTACGGAAATGAAGCTGTATCGTTTTATGAAAAGCTGGGGTTTTATCCTCGTTCAATTATTATGGCGACTAAGTCATAACTATAGTGTGAGGAGAGATGAGTGGGAGTTTTTGTTTCAAAAAATGATTCATATGTTACTAAAGTATATGCGTAGAGCACATCAAAATAGATGTGCTTTTTATTATAATAAACATTTAGAAAGCTGTATTTAGATATCTTTAAGTGAAAATAAAAGGGGATATCACGAATCTTTTAGGACAAACTATAAAGAAATAAAAAACACAAAACCAAAAGACCTACCAATATACGGTGTAGTCGTAACAGGAAAAACAGAGGATTTACAAAGTTTACAAGGAGCACCATATATTAAGGCTGCTGTTAGAGGTGTAACAGTTGAGAAATATTAATTACAGTCTATTAATGTGAATAATCAGAAAATTTATGGTATACTATGTGAAAAGGAGGTTTATATGAGGCAAATACATGGAGCAATTTATATTTACATAACAATGTTTTTCGTGGCAATATCTTATGGATTAGGGCACGTGTATTCGCATCCTATACTAACTTTTTTAAGCGGAGCATGTATGGCGTTTGCGCTTCTTGTCCACCTTTTCTCAGTTTGGATCGTGAAATTTCAATTAAATATTAGTGAAATAGAAGAAGGCACTTTTTAAGTGGCCTTCTTTTTTTTATAATATTTTGGAAGTTCTTGTAGCAATTTTTCAACTTCACATTCAGTTTCTTCACATATAGAAAGCTTGCGCAGTCTGAAAAATAAGCTGCGTAAGAAAGATTTTATATTTCCGTATAGAAACTCGTATGATTCAATATGTAATGTTTGTTTTTTGACGGGTAATTGAGCCACTAATTCATGAAGGGCTAATAGTAGTTTCTGTAATTGCGTGTGTAAAAGGTATTCCTTTTTGATGAAATGATAAAAAGTAGAGTAAATAAGTTTGTCTCTTAAATAGCTATCAGTAACACCGATATGTTTAAGCATTTTGGAATTTAAAGAATCCATGTTAATTGTATTATCCATTACGTAATTATTATTACGAAGTTCTTCTAACTGTTGTTGTAACATATAAATCTCCTATTTTAGAAAAATCTGTATCCTTACAGCATAATAAGAGGAAGAAATAGACAATAAAGTGAAACTTTAATCAGTGGGGGCATCCCAAACTGATTATTAGTTGAACCAATCCGGGATCTTACTGCCCGTTAATGCGGGATAAATAAGTGCATTTGAATGGAGGGGCATGATGAAGAGAGCATTATTCTTTTTTATTAGTATTTTCTTTTTAGGAAGTTGTTCGATTTCGTATGTTACTTTTTCTAGTGAGAGCAAGAATTGGACGGGGCAATATAAAGGGTATATTAAGGATGACAGTGAAGATGGAATGTTTACATTTCAGTATAAGGGCGGAGATGGAAATACAGAATTCAAAAATTTGGAGATTTCTATTAATGAAGCGTTTCGTACAATGACACAAACGTCAGAAGTTCATAAAGGAGCAAGGGTTGAAATGAAATCTTCTTGTGTAAGTTGCGCGCCTCTATCTAAAGATGAACCGATAGAGATTGTGATTAAATGGGATGATAAGTATGAGGAGAAGATGGTTTTAAAGCGGAAATAGAAAAAGGCAGCACTCAAGCTGCCTTTTTGTTATTTTACAAATTGTAATTCTTTCGGGAATTTCGTTAAAATTTCTGATCCGTCTTTTGTGATGTAAATATCATCTTCAATACGAACGCCACCTACGTTTGGTACGTAAATACCTGGCTCGATTGTGAAGACCATACCTTCTTTTAATGGAGATTCGTTACCAGCTTTTACATCTGGGTATTCGTGCACGCTAATTCCAAGTCCGTGACCAAGGCGGTGCGGGAAGAAGTCGCCGTAACCTGCATCTGCGATAACAGAACGAGCAGCGTTGTCGATTGCGCCAAGTGTAACACCTGGTTTACATGCTTCAACTGCTTGTAGTTGTCCAGCAAGTACAGTGTTATAAATGCGAGTTTGTTCTTCAGAAATGTCACCGAATGCTACTGTACGTGTAATGTCAGAGCAATAACCATCAATGATTACGCCTAAATCAAATAGTACGAAATCGCCGCGTTTCATTTTGTTTGCACCTGGAATACCGTGTGGAAGGGCAGAGTTTGCACCTGCTAATACCATCGTATCAAATGACATTTTATGTATGCCTTCTGTTTTTAATTCGTGTTCAATAATTGCTAATACTTCTAGTTCGCTACGATCTTCTTTAATTGCATTTACACCAACTTCAACAGCATAGTCTGCCATTTTAGCTGCTTCGCGTAAAATAGAAAGTTCTTTTTCGTCTTTAATTAAACGAAGTTCACGAACTTTTTCCTCAGCTGACGTGAAAGCTGCATTTGGGAATAGTTTTGTTAATTCTTCGTAGCGCTCTACGTTTAAATGTTCTTTTTCAATTGCAACTGCATTTGCATTGATACCGCGGTCTTTAATTGCTTTTGCAATCATATCCCATGGTCTGTCAGTATCAGTAAAACCGATAATTTCATGTGCCCAGCCAGCGTTACGTGCTTGGCCTTCTTCCATTTTAGGGCAAATTAAAATAGGTTCTTTCTCTTGGAATACAAACATACCAAGAAGTCTTTCGTGTGGTTCACAGTGGAAGTTTGTCATGTAGAAGACGTTCGGTGTAGAAGTTAAGAACGCAGCTTCAACGTTTTTTTCTTTTAGCCATTGCATTAAATTTTCTAATCTAGCATTCATCGATTGGCACCCCCGAGATATTTAATTACAACTATAACTTTAACTCGGAAGAAAGCGTTATGACAAGTAAATCGATGTTAGAAAAGACAGGGAATTGAAAAATCATGTAGAATAAAAAGTGAGAATGTAATAAGGGGAGGAATGTAATAATGAAAGTATCTTATCATGGGCATTCAGTTGTAAAGATTGAAACGAATGGAAAAGTAATTTTAATTGATCCGTTTTTAACAGGAAATCCGAAAACAGATTTAAAGGCTGAAGATGTAAAAGTAGATGCGATTCTTTTATCGCATGGACATGGTGATCATGTTGGAGATACAGTAGAGCTTGCGAAGAAAAATAATGCAGTTGTAGTGGCACCATTTGAACTAGCGACATTTTTAAGTTGGCAAGGTGTAAAAACACATCCGATGCATATTGGTGGTTCACATGAATTTGACTTCGGAAAAGTGAAGTTTACACAAGCATTCCACGGCTCTAGTTATATTGATGAAGAAAATAAGACGATTACATATACAGGTATGCCAGCGGGTATTTTATTTACAGCAGAAGAGAAGACTTTGTACCATGCAGGGGATACCGCTCTATTCTCTGATATGAAATTAATTGGGGAATTAAATAACATTGATGTAGCATTTTTACCAATTGGTGATAATTTCACAATGGGACCAGAAGATGCTGTTTTAGCAGCAAAATGGGTTCAGGCGAAAACTGTTGTACCGATGCATTACAATACGTTCCCAGTAATTGAACAAGATCCATATCAATTTGTAGAAAAGCTACAAAATTGTACAGGGAAAGTATTAGAAGCTGGAGAAAGTATTACACTATAGAAAAGAAACCCTTCATTTGAAAAGACAAGTGAAGGGTTTTTTACGTGTGTAGAACAGCTTGTAAAGGTTGTACTTGTTTTGATGATTCTTTTCTTTTTGGAAGTGGCTGTTCAGGTGTTTCATTCAATTCCATTGCAACTTTTTTCCCGTCTACGAAAGCTAAAAATACAGCACCTACAACTTCTAATAATTTTTTCATCATGTATCCGCTCCTTTGTTTTATTTCTTGTCTTCATTGTATATGGAAGCGGCTGGACAAACTATCGAACGAGATGACAATACCATTACATTGTTGTAATGGAAGCGGTGGTGTAATGTAAGGCGTATTTTGTTATAAAAAAAATAGTACAGATATATAAAGAGAGAGTGTAACAGTTTTGAAAATATAGTATACTGAAAATACAACACATGAAGAATTTAGGGAAAAGAAAGTATGGTGAAACCATTTGGCTACCAAGCATAACCAAATTTTAGAACATATTAATAGCCTGCCAGTAGGGCATAAAATTTCTGTAAGGCAAATTGCAAAAGATTTGAGTGTAAGTGAAGGTACAGCTTATCGTGCAATTAAAGATGCAGAAAATAAAGGGTATGTTAGTACGATTGAACGTGTCGGAACAATTCGAATTGAACAAAAGAAGAAAGAAAATATTGAAAAGCTGACATATGCAGAAGTCGTTAACATTGTCGATGGTCAAGTACTTGGAGGCAGAGAAGGACTACATAAAACGTTAAATAAATTCGTAATCGGAGCAATGAAATTAGAAGCGATGATGCGCTATACAGAAGCTGGAAACTTACTTATTGTCGGTAATCGTACGAACGCACATCAACTAGCGTTAGAAACTGGAGCTGCGGTGTTAATTACGGGCGGATTTGATACGGAAGATCATGTGAAGAAATTAGCAGATGAATTAAAACTGCCGATTATTTCAAGTAGTTACGATACATTTACAGTTGCAACATTAATTAACCGTGCGATTTACGATCAGCTTATTAAGAAAGAAATTGTACTCGTTGAAGATATTTTAACGCCAATTGAAGAAACGTTATATTTAAAGCCAGATGATACAGTGCAGCAATGGCATGCGTATAACGAAGAGACGATGCACGGAAGATATCCGATTGTTGATGAAAATAAAAAGGTATTAGGTATTGTAACTTCAAAAGATATGATCGGTGTAGCGAAAGAAACACCAATTGATAAAGTGATGACAAAGCATCCGATTACGGTAAATGGAAAAATGTCTGTCGCAGCTGCGGCGCGTATGATGGTATGGGAAGGTATTGAGTTACTTCCTGTTGTTGATGAAGGAAATAAGTTGCAAGGTATTATTAGCCGTCAAGATGTACTTCAGGCGTTGCAAATGATTCAGCGTCAACCGCAAGTCGGCGAAACAATCGATGATATTGTAACGAATCAATTTATGACGCCGAAAGAAGCGAAAAATGAACACTTATATCAATTTTCAGTGACACCGCAAATGACGAATTCAATCGGAACGCTATCTTACGGTGTATTCGCAACGATTGTGACGGAAGCAACGAATCGCGTTATTCGTGCGCAAAAGAAGAGTGATTTAATTGTTGAGAATTTAACAATCTATTTCGTAAAACCAGTTCAAATTGACAATGTTGTATCCGTTCATCCGAAAGTATTAGAAATTGGACGTAAATTTGGTAAGGTTGATGTAGAAGTACATCATGAAGGTAATGTTGTTGGAAAAGCATTGCTTATGGTGCAGTTAATTGATAAATAAGAAGATGGAGCAAGCCGCTTTGGTTTGTTCCATTTTTTTTAGAACGCTACAATACTACAATAGGGAGTTTGTAAATTTAGTTTGCAATCGAATCTATCGCGTTCTGTTTCATATTCATAAGTATGTGCACGCAATCGTTTGAAGATGCTTGAACAATAATTGTGGAGGTGTCGAATGGGAGTAATAATTCTCTTTTTAGGGGTAGTATTTGCAATAACTTTTCATGTGTTAACACATAGAAGAATGGATATAAAGAAAAAGAAATTGTATGTAGTAAGTTTGATTTTCGCTATTGTTTGTTCCTTTATCTCTACAGCTGGAGAAAATAAGGGCGATTTTCTATACTTTGGTGTACCAGCTGAAACATTTGTTTATTATGGCGGATGGGAAATTTCGTTTCATCCCTTAGGCTTTTTCTTTAACTTTATTTTGTTTTATTTTGTTTTGAATTTATTATTTAAGCTACGTAAGGGCTCGGGTAGAGAAGTAAAAAAATAGCAGGATATGTATCGGTACGGATAGAAAATTGGTGATTACTCGATAAGAAAGTTTAAGCTATTAATTATTACTATGCTTCACTATACGAACTAGGGGGATAGGAATGGATTTTCACACTAAAAAATGGTTATGTAAGCAATATAATTTAAATAGTTTTACGAAAGTTTCATTGTTGCATGGGGGAGAAAATCAAACATATATATTTGAATCGGACAAAAATAAATTTGTAGTGAGGCAGTATAGAGAAGGTCGTTATACAGCCGAGCAAATAGAAGCTGAAATACATTGGTTAATAGCAATACAAAAACAAATGTTAGTACCAGAAGTAGTTGTAAATAAAGATGGTGACTGGGTCACACCTGTTATGAAAGATGAGGGAAGTATCCAGTATTTTGTTGTCTTTAGGTTTATAAATGGAAATGAAATTATAGAACCAAAGGATAAAGATTATGAAAAACTTGGATCATTCATGCGAAAGTTTCATGAAAAAACAAATGGAGTGCTTAAAAGTGTGCCGCAAACTTGGAGGGGGTATGAAAGACCTATATATAGCGAGAAAAAGATGATTCATGAGCCTTTACAATGTTTATTACATGCTTCTTTTTTATCTTATGAGGATAAAAATAAATGCTTGAGAATTGCAGAAAGAATACAAGAACTTACAAACTCAATTCAATTGGGAGAAAAACAATTTGTTCACGGAGATATGCATTTTGGAAATATTCTTGTAGACAAAGAGGATTGGTATTTACTCGATTTTGATGAATGTGGATTTGGGTATAAAGAGTTTGATATTGGTGTTCCTAGATTGCATTTAATTGCTTCGGGACAGTTAGAAGAGGCATGGGGAAACTTCATGATGGGATATGGGGAAAATATTTCAGAATCAGCCATTCGACTTGGAGCTGCTTCAAGAATCTTTTATATGGCAGGGAAAATACCATTAAGACTTGATATTGAACCTATTAAAAAGAATCCTGATCATTTCATTCGCCGATATATTCAGTATGCGGAAGAGGAATTATGCGGTGAGACAATTGTCTGATAAAAAAACAGAATATTAATTCATTTAAATTTTAGACTATGGTATAATTATATTGTAAGAAAATGGATTTCTGGAAGGTGGTATACATTATGTCATCAACAGTACTCTTTTTTGGTAGTATCGCACTATTTTACTTCGTTGTGATGATACCAATTCAATATTTATACTTACAAGGTTTACATGAAAAAAAGAAAAAAACAGGATTATCTCAGCGAGAGCTATATGAAAAAATGTCTTTTGGGGAAGAACAATTACACCTTCATGTGCAAGGCAACCCATTCAATATCCCTTCTACGTTTGTAGCATATATGATTTTGAAAGTTAGGGGACGTAAAAAAGCATCACAATGTTGATGCTTTTTTACGTTGTTTCATAGACTTCGGCTTCTTCAACTGCTAATGGTAAGAAATGTTTATATTGGCGAAATCCATTAAATACACTTGCACTACCAAATAGAACAAATAAAACACCAACGATAATACGAGCGGTTGAAAGTTCTAAAAAGAATTGGTTTATCCCGAAGAATAAGACGAATGAACCGAGTGCCATTGCGGATTTTCCTGAGAGCCAACCTTTCTCCATTGGGCGGTTTGTACGAAAGTATTTTGTTTTGTAGAAGAGATACAACATAAATGAGACGATAATACAGAAGACTAATACTGGCATCATGCACACTCCCATCGTTTTATGAAAAATAATAGTGGAGAAAAAAGAAATATCTAAACTTTCTAACTTTTATTATAAAGCAATTGTTCGCATGTATGAAATACTTTCCGTTATAATGGAGAATAAAGTGAGACTTTCATTAGTGTGGGGATGTTTCCGCGGGCTAATGATTAGCCTACATTTATTGGGCTTTTACTGCACGTTGAAGTGAAGAAGTTGAATAAAAAGGAGATTATACATATGCATGAGCAAATTTTAGGAGCAATTAAAGAGTTTGATACAATTATTATTCATCGCCATGTGCGTCCGGATCCAGATGCGTTAGGTTCACAAGGCGGTCTTAGTACAATTCTACAAGAATCGTTTCCAGAGAAAAATATTTATACGGTTGGGTACAATGAACCGTCATTAGCATATTTACGAGTAATGGATGAGATTGAAGATAGTGTATACGAAAATGCGCTTGTTATCGTTTGTGATACAGCAAATCAAGAACGTGTTGACGATCAACGCTATACAAAAGGGAAGATGTTAATCAAAATTGATCATCATCCAAATGAAGATCCATACGGAGACATTACGTGGGTAGATACGACAGCGAGTTCTACAAGCGAAATGATTTATGAGTTTTATAATTATGGAAAAGATAAAGGATTACAAATAACGAAAGAAGCAGCTCGTCTTATTTTAGCAGGTATTGTTGGGGATACAGGTCGTTTCTTATTCCCGAATACAACAGCGAAAACACTTCGTTACGTAAGTGAGCTTGTTGATATGGATGTGAAATTCACAGATTTATACAATGAAATGTATAAAACAAAAGAAAAAATCGCTCGTTTAAACGGTTATATTTTACAAAACTTTACGATGGTAGAAGAAGGAGCAGCTTACATTAAATTAACGAAAGAAGTATTAGAAAAGTTTGATGTACTTCCTTCTGAGGCATCTGGCGTTGTTGGAGCACTTGGTAATATTGATGGATTAAAGGCATGGGTTCTATTTTTAGAGGAAGACGATGTGATTCGTGTTCGCCTTCGTTCAAAAGGACCAGTTATAAATAAATTAGCAATGCAATATAACGGTGGAGGACATCCGATGGCTTCTGGTGCAAAAGCATCTTCTTGGGAAGAAGCGGATCGTCTATTTGCTGATTTACGTGAGATTTGTAAATAAGAAATTATATGTTAGAACGAAAAGAAGGAGTGGCGCTAAAGCCCTCCTTCTTTATCCCGCTTTAATGGGCAGTAAGACCCCCACCTCAAATTTCAGCGAAAGCAAAGAAGTTAGGTGAGGATCAACTGCCCATAAAAGCCCGATTGGTTCAACTAATAATCAGTGGGGGATGAAGAAAACCCCCACTGATTAAAGTTTCACTTTATTTTTCTTTCTCTATCGTAATGCTAATTTCAAGCACGGTATCAAAAGATATTGTATCGACTTTAAAACGGTATAGCCGATCGTAATGTTTGTACGTCTTGTTTTCGATTACTTTTTTGAGTAGGTCTTTATTTTTTGCGATACTTTGTATGTTTTTCGTTAAAAGATGCTGGAGGTCATTATGGATAGATGTAGTCATATTTTCGAGTGTAAGATTGTCTAAATCGTATTTTTCTCGATTTATAAGTTTTATTTTAATCTCTTGAATGGTTAAGAGCCGTTTATTTTCAGTATTCAATTTTTCTTGATCTTCGAGAAGGACGTGGAGCTTTGCTTCTTGTTTTTCTATAATTTCTCTTTGTTCTGCTATTTTACTAGCTTGTTCTTCTTGAAAAACACCGTATATGTACAAAAAAATAAACCAGCTCAACACGCCTCCAACAGCAGCGCCAGCTAAAACTAAATACCATCTTTTCGCTGTATTGGCACTTGGTACTCTCATACATGCTCCTGCGTTAGCCATTTAATAATAATAAGACCAGTTTGCATACCACCTGTTGCGAAAAAAATAAGGAGAATTTGTTTTACGATATCTTTCATATCCCCGCCAAAGAAACTTCTTTCAAAACTATAAAACGTATCAAATGTTCCGCCAATCGCTGCAACGAGTGCCCAAATCCTTAAATTTTGGGCGAATTGATTAATGTAAGTGAGAGTTGGTTTTCCGATAAGAAATGCACCAAATCCACCAATTAATGAACCACCAAGTATAACCCCAAAGGCAATAAAATAACTAATAATAAGCAGAGAGAAAAAAGTGTGTTCTCTTACATCCATCGTCATTCCCCTTTCTTCTTCATATATATGGACAAAGTATAAGAAGTATGTTTTGATTTCCTCTTTCCTCTTCACCTATAATAAAAGTAGTCAAATAGGTAAAGAGAGGGTACAACAGTGAAGTTTGTGCATTTACAATGTCAAACCGTTTTTAGTTTATTAAAAAGTGCTTGTAAAATTGATGAACTTGTAGTTAGGGCGAAAGAGCTCGGTTATTCATCACTTGCTATTACGGATGAAAATGTGATGTATGGCGTTATTCCGTTTTATAAAGCATGTAAGAAACATGGTATACATCCTATTATCGGCTTAACAGCTTCTATTTTTAGTGAAGAAGAAGAAAAGTCTTATCCACTTGTCTTACTTGCTGAAAATGAAATAGGTTATCAAAATTTATTAAAGATCTCTAGTAGCATTATGACGAAGTCAAAAGAAGGTATTCCTAAGAAATGGCTTGCACATTATGCGAAAGGATTAATTGCTATTTCACCAGGTAAAGATGGGGAAATCGAACAATTATTATTAGAAGACAAAGAGAGTCAAGCTGAAGAAGTAGCTCGTATGTATCAAAATATGTTCGGCAATTTTTATATGAGTTTACAGCATCATGCGATTCAAGATGAACTGCTTCTGCAAGAGAAATTACCTGTATTTATAAGTAGGATAAATATTCCAGTCGTCGCAACAAATGATGTACGCTACATCAATCAAAGTGACGCACTTGTTCATGAATGCTTATTATCTGTTGAAAGTGGAACGAAAATGACGGATCCGGATAGGCCGAGGCTGAAAACAGATCAATATTATTTAAAATCATCAGATGAAATGGAAGCACTATTTTCTCACGTAGAAGAAGCGATTTATAACACAGTAGAAATTGCAGAACGTTGCAGAGTAGAAATACCGTTTCATGTAAATCAATTACCGAAATTCCCTGTTCCATCTAACGAAACGAATGATATGTATTTACGCCGCGTTTGTGAAGAAGGATTGCAGAAACGTTATGGTACGCCGAAAGAAGTACATATAAAGCGTTTGAATCATGAATTAAACGTGATTTCTAGCATGGGGTTTAGTGATTATTTCCTCATTGTCTGGGATTTTATGAAGTACGCGCATGAAAATCATATTTTAACAGGACCAGGTCGTGGATCGGCGGCTGGCTCACTCGTTTCTTACGTATTAGAAATTACAGATATTGATCCAATTGAATACGATCTATTATTTGAAAGATTTTTAAACCCCGAACGTGTGACACTTCCAGATATTGATATCGATTTTCCAGATATAAGACGTGATGAGATGATTCGATATGTGAAAGATAAATATGGTCAGCTTCGTGTTGCTCAAATTGTAACGTTCGGGACGCTGGCAGCGAAAGCGGCAATTAGAGATATTGCGCGTGTAATGGGGCTTCCACCGCGAGATATCGACATATTCTCAAAACTTATCCCATCAAAGCTTGGTATAACGTTAAAAGATGCATATGAGGAATCGCAATCACTCCGGGAGTTTATACAAGGAAACCTTTTGCATGAGCGTGTGTTTGAAATTGCAAAACGTGTAGAAGGCTTACCACGTCATACGTCTATTCATGCAGCTGGCGTTATTATGAGCCAAGAGCCATTAACCGGAAGTGTTGCAATTCAAGAAGGGCATAACGATGTATATGTTACGCAATACCCCGCTGATGCATTAGAAGAACTTGGGTTGCTCAAGATGGACTTTTTAGGATTACGGAATTTAACGTTACTTGAAAATATTATAAAGTTTATCGTGCAAAAAACAGGAAAAGAAATCGATATAAGAAATTTACCACTTCAAGATGAAAAGACATTCCAATTGTTAGGTAGAGGGGATACAACAGGTGTATTCCAGCTTGAATCAGGTGGTATGCGAAATGTACTTCGCGGGTTAAAGCCGAATGAATTTGAAGATATTGTTGCTGTTAACTCGTTATATAGACCAGGACCGATGGAGCAAATTCCAACCTTTATTGAATCAAAGCACGGAAAAAGAAAAATTGAATATTTACATCCGGACTTAAAACCGATTTTAGAAAGAACATACGGTGTAATTGTATATCAAGAACAAATTATGCAAATTGCGTCGAAGTTGGCGGGCTTCTCGCTCGGAGAAGCAGATTTATTACGTCGTGCAGTGAGTAAAAAAAATCGTGATATTTTAGATCAGGAACGTAAGCATTTTGTGCAAGGTTGTTTACAAAATGGTTATGACGAGACATCGGCAGAGAAAATTTATGATTTAATTGTAAGATTTGCAAATTACGGTTTTAACCGAAGTCACGCTGTAGCCTACAGTATGATTGGATATCAACTTGCCTACTTAAAAGCGAATTATACGCTGGAATTTATGACGGCACTATTATCGAGTGCAATTGGAAATGAAGATAAGATTGTGCAGTATATACGCGAAACGAAGCGAAAAGGTTTTCATGTTTTGCCGCCGTCTCTTCAGAGAAGTGGTTACAATTTCCAAATAGAAGGAAATGCGATACGTTACAGCTTACTTTCCATTCGAAACATCGGAATGGCTACAGTGACAGCATTAATCGAAGAACGAGAGAAAAAAATGTTTGAAGATTTATTTGAATTTTGTCTGCGCATGCCATCAAAGTTTGTAACGGAGCGAAATTTAGAGGCGTTCGTCTGGTCTGGATGTTTTGATGATTTTGGTGTTTCGAGAACGAATTTATGGAAAAGTCTTAAAGGAGCGTTAGAGTATGCCAATCTTGCACGTGATTTAGGAGATGCTGTTCCGAAATCAAAATACGTACAAGGAGAAGAGCTCTCTTTTATTGAACAGTTAAATAAAGAGAAGGAAGTACTAGGTTTTTATTTATCAAGCTATCCGACAGCGCAGTATGTGAAGTTAGCGAAAGAATTAGAAATTCCAACTCTCGCTCAGGCGATGCGACATAAGAAAAAAGTACAAAGAGCTATCGTGTACATAACAAGCGTGAGAGTGATTCGTACGAAAAAGTTGCAAAAGATGGCATTTATTACATTTTGTGATCAAAATGATGAAATGGAAGCAGTTCTTTTCCCCGAGACGTATATACATTTCTCAGATAAGTTACAAGAAGGAGCAATTGTTTTAGTTGACGGCATGATTGAGCTTAGAAATCATAAGCTGCAATGGATTGTAAATGGACTATATCCGTTAGAAGAAATGGATGTGTATGAGGGAAAAAAAGATGCGTCTGTTTACGTGAAATTGCCGTCTCAATATGAGAAAAAGCTTTTAAATCAGGTTACTAAAATATTGTTTGACTATTCGGGTTTTGCGAAAGTACTAATTTATTATGAAAAGGAACATAAAATGGTACAATTATCTCGAAGTTTATCGATTCATCCAAGTGAAGAATGTTTAGGAGCACTTCGTGAAATTGTCGGGGAAGAAAATGTGGTTGTGAAAATATAATGGACAATTTCCCTACACTTCGATTATTATAGTAGTAGTGTTCGTGGTCAGACCACTTGGAGAAATTGATATCAGCAAGAATAATTTGAGGAGAGTGGATAGTTTGTCAACACTTCGTGAAGAAGCACTTCACATGCATAAAGTGCATCAAGGAAAATTAGAAACTGTATCAAAAGTAAAAGTAGAAAATGCAAAAGATTTAAGTCTTGCATATTCTCCAGGGGTTGCAGAACCTTGTAAAGAAATTTATGACGATAAAAGTAAGGTATATGAATATACGATGAAGGGAAATATGGTAGCAGTTGTGACTGATGGAACGGCTGTACTTGGTCTTGGTAACATCGGACCTGAAGCATCTCTTCCAGTAATGGAAGGTAAAGCTGTATTATTCAAGAGCTTTGCTGGTGTAGATGCATTCCCAATTGCCTTAAATACAAACGATGTAGATAAAATTGTTGAAACTGTAAAATTAATGGAGCCAACTTTTGGCGGCGTTAACTTAGAGGATATCGCAGCACCAAACTGCTTCATTATTGAAGAACGTTTGAAAAAAGAAACAAATATTCCTATCTTCCATGATGATCAACACGGAACAGCTATCGTAACAGTAGCAGGTCTTGTGAACGCGCTAAAATTAGTTGGAAAGAAAATGTCTGACATTAAAGTTGTCGCAAATGGCGCAGGTGCAGCAGGTATTGCAATTATTAAACTTTTATATCGCTATGGCGTACGCGACATTATTATGTGTGACCGTAAAGGCGCGATCTATGAAGGTCGTCCTACAGGTATGAATCCGGTGAAGGATGAAGTGGCAAAATATACAAATAAGAATCGTATCGAAGGTTCTTTAGCTGATGTTGTACAAGGTGCGGACGTATTCATTGGTGTATCTGCAGAAGGTGCATTAACGGAAGAGATGGTTCGTACAATGAATGACGATGCAATTATTTTTGCAATGGCGAATCCAGTTCCAGAAATTATGCCAGAATTGGCAAAAGCAGCGGGCGCAGCTGTTGTTGGAACAGGTCGTTCTGACTTCGCAAACCAAGTAAATAATGTACTAGCGTTCCCTGGTATTTTCCGCGGTGCACTTGACGTACATGCGACACAAATTAACGAAGAAATGAAGATGGCAGCTGTACAAGCTATTGCTGAGCTTGTAGCAGAAGATGAGTTAAATGCAGACTATATCATTCCAGCACCGTTTGACGCGCGTGTAGCGCCTCAAGTAGCAGCTTACGTTGCAAAAGCTGCAATGGAGACAGGAGTAGCTCGCCGTCAAGTAGATCCAAATGAAGTTGCTGAGAAAACAAAACAATTAGCGCTGATTGGTAAAGAATAAGCGAGGAATTTCCATTGACATCATCAAATACAAAAGTATATCTCGAAATTGTAAAAAAAATCCGTTCCATTATGGAAGAGGATGGATTGGTAGCAGGGGATCGTTTGCCGTCTGAGCGTGAGTTAAGTTCACGTTTAAATGTAGGACGTTCCTCTGTAAGAGAAGCGTTGCGTGCCTTAGAACTTGTAGGATTAATTGAAACGAGACGTGGTGAAGGGACGTTTATTCGAAACTTTTACGATAACGGTCTTGTACAATTGATTGCTCCGTTCTTGCTGCAAGATGAGAAAACAATTCGTGATTTATTACAAACAAAACGATTGCTTGAGAAAGATATGATTCGAATTGTATGTAATTTACCGAAAGAAACGTTTTCTAAAGTGCTAAGTAAATTACATCAAGTGCTTGAAGGAAATGAAAACTCAGTTCCAATGCTTCACCAAACGTTCTTTAAAACACTTATTGAACAAGTCGATAATTATTTACTATATCGCATTTGGATGATCGTAAATGATTACGTATCAACTCTTTCTTGTAAAGTTTTAGGAGATTCTATCGATATGTATAGAAAGCTTTACGCTATTTTGGAAGAAAAACAAGAAAATGATGCACTAAAAATTTACGATGAATTAGTAGAGAATATACAGTTTCACTCGTAATGTATAAAATTTGTCGAAATGACCATGACACGTTATGACAAACATTCTATCGCGTAGCGGTTAAAGTTAAACGTAAAGAGTGAGGTTATTAGACAGATTGAGAAGATAAGGCTAACATCAAACTTTGGTGTTAGCCCAATTTTCTTCTTACGCTAACCTTAGCTCTCAACGAAGGGGGTCAAATTGTGCTAAGAGATTTATTCGTGAAAAAGAAAAAGTACGCTGCAATACCTTCAGAACAAGTACGAAAAGATGTACCAGACGGCGTTATGACAAAATGTCCGAAATGTAAAAAAATCATGTATACGAAAGAGCTTCTAAAAAATTTAAAAGTATGTGTGAATTGTGGATATCATCATCCTATGAATGCATGGGAACGTCTTGATAGTATATTGGACGAAGGGTCATTCCGTGAGTATGACAAAGAAATGGTTTCATTAAATCCACTCGAGTTTCCAGGATATGAAGAGAAACTAGAGAGCGATCGTAAAAAGACTGAATTGAACGAAGCGGTTGTAACTGGTGAAGGAACAATTGATGACATGCTTGTTGTTGTTGCAGTAATGGATTCTCGTTTTCGAATGGGGAGCATGGGCTCTGTTGTAGGAGAAAAAATTGCCCGTGCGGTTGAAAAGGCGTACGACTTACAAGTTCCATTTATTATCTTTACTGCTTCGGGTGGTGCCCGTATGCAAGAAGGGATATTAAGTTTAATGCAAATGGCAAAAACAAGCGTAGCTTTGAAAAAGCATAGTAATGCAGGAGGATTATTTATTTCTGTTATGACTCACCCAACGACGGGCGGGGTTTCAGCGAGTTTCGCTTCACTTGGTGATTATAATCTTGCAGAACCAGGGGCGCTGATCGGATTTGCTGGTAGACGTGTAATTGAACAAACGGTGCGTGAGAAACTACCGGAAGATTTCCAAACGGCAGAATTCTTACTAGAACATGGTCAATTAGATGCGGTGGTACATCGTGATGATATGAGAGAATCGCTTCGTAAGATTTTAGAAGTTCATCAAGGAGGGGAAATGGCTGTATGGCAGAGCTAGAATTTGAGAAACCAGTTGTTGAGCTAAGAAATAAGATTCGTGAACTGAAAGACTATACGAAAAACAGCCAGATGGACTTCAGTGAGGAGATTCGTATTTTGGAAGACAAGCTAGAAAATTTAGAGGAAGATATATACGGCAATATGAAAGTGTGGGACCGTGTTCAAATTGCTCGTCATGCAGAACGACCGACAACGCTCGATTATATTGAGCACTTATTTACTGATTTTTTTGAATGTCATGGAGATCGTCTATTTGGCGATGATGCAGCGATTGTCGGCGGCATTGCGAAGTATAAAGGGATGCCTGTAACTGTAATCGGGCATCAACGCGGAAAAGATACGAAAGAAAATATTCGCCGTAATTTTGGGATGCCTCACCCAGAAGGATATCGAAAAGCATTGCGTTTAATGAAGCAGGCGGAAAAGTTCAACCGTCCAATTATTTGTTTTATTGATACAAAAGGAGCTTATCCTGGTAAAGCTGCTGAAGAACGTGGTCAAAGTGAAGCTATCGCCCGCAATTTATTCGAAATGGCAGGCTTAACGGTGCCTGTTATTTGTATCGTTATCGGCGAAGGTGGTAGTGGTGGTGCACTAGGTCTTGGAGTAGGAGATTACATTCATATGCTAGAAAATTCCACTTATTCTGTTATTACGCCAGAGGGTGCAGCTGCAATTCTTTGGAAAGATGCAGGAAAAGCAAAGGAAGCTGCAGAGGCGATGAGAATTACAGCAGCAGATTTGAAAGAATTAGGTGTAATTGACGAAATTATTCCAGAGACAAAGGGTGGAGCACACCGTAATATTTTGAAACAATCAGAAAATATAGATTTAATGCTAGGGAAAACTTTTGAACAATTAAACGGAATTTCGAAAGATGAATTAATCGAAAAACGTTATGAAAAATATATGAAAATTGGGCAAGTTTCGTTTTCAAACGCTTCCATTTGGATAAAATAAGAAAAGCGTGCGTTCCACTTCGCGAATGCACGTTTTTATTATGAAAAGACACATCTTCTCCATTGTATTTTTATATTTTTTCGTGTTATTTTATTATAAGGCAAATAATCTTTATGAGGTGAGTACAAATGAAACGTATTGGTGTATTAACAAGTGGTGGAGATTCACCTGGTATGAATGCTGCCATTCGTGCAGTTGTTCGTAAAGCGATTTTCCATGATATTGAAGTATATGGTATTTACCATGGATACGCTGGATTAATTTCTGGTCACATTGAAAAATTAGAACTAGGTTCTGTTGGCGATATTATCCACCGCGGTGGTACGAAATTATATACAGCAAGATGTCCTGAGTTTAAAGACCCAGAAGTACGACTAAAAGGTATCGAGCAATTAAAGAAACACGGTATCGAAGGACTTGTTGTTATTGGTGGAGATGGTTCTTACCAAGGCGCTAAAAAATTAACTGAACAAGGATTCCCATGTGTTGGTGTACCAGGTACAATTGACAATGATATCCCTGGAACAGACTTCACAATTGGTTTCGATACAGCTTTAAACACTGTTATTGATGCAATTGATAAAATTCGTGACACAGCTACATCTCATGAACGTACATATGTTATCGAAGTAATGGGACGTCACGCTGGTGATATCGCATTATGGGCTGGTTTAGCTGATGGTGCGGAAACAATCTTAATTCCAGAAGAAGAGTATGACATGGAAGATGTTATCGCTCGTCTGAAGCGCGGTAGTGAACGTGGTAAAAAACACAGTATTATCGTTGTAGCTGAAGGTGTTGGAAGTGCAATTGACATCGGTAAGCACATTGAAGAAGCAACAAACTTTGATACTCGCGTAACTGTATTAGGTCACGTACAACGTGGTGGATCACCAAGTGCACAAGACCGTGTATTAGCAAGCCGTCTTGGTGCAAGAGCAGTTGAATTATTAATTGCTGGTAAAGGTGGACGTTGTGTAGGTATTCAAGATAACAAACTTGTTGATCATGATATTATCGAAGCGTTAGCTCAAAAGCATACAATCGATAAAGATATGTATCAATTATCTAAAGAATTATCCATCTAATCGGCGTAATGTCGGATATTTGGGAACGGTTTCATAATTTTCGGAGGTGCAATATGCGTAAAACTAAAATTGTATGTACTATAGGTCCTGCTAGTGAAAGTATTGAAAAATTAGAGCAATTAATCGAAGCAGGTATGAACGTTGCTCGTTTAAACTTCTCTCATGGTAGCCATGAAGAACACGGCGCTCGTATTAAAAACATTCGTGAAGCTTCAAAGAAAACTGGTAAAACAGTTGGTATCTTACTTGATACAAAAGGTCCAGAAATCCGTACTCACGACTTCGTAGACGGACAAGCTGAGCTTGTAACAGGTGCAGAAGTTGTTATTTCTACTGAGCAAGTATTAGGTACTGCAGAGAAGTTCTCTGTATCTTATGCTGGTCTTTATGACGATGTAAACCCAGGTTCTCGCATTCTAATCGATGACGGTCTTATCGAGCTAGAAGTAATCGAAAAAGCTGACGGAAACATCCGTACAAAAGTTCTTAACAGCGGAACTGTAAAAAATAAAAAAGGTGTTAACGTACCAAACGTAAGCATTAAGCTTCCTGGTATCACTGAAAAAGACGTAAAAGATATCATCTTCGGTATCGAGCAAAAAGTTGATTTCATCGCAGCTTCATTCGTACGTAAAGCAGCTGACGTATTAGAAATCCGTGAATTACTAGAAGAGCATAACGCTCAATACATCCAAATCGTACCAAAAATCGAAAACCAAGAGGGTATCGACAATATCGATTCAATCTTAGAAGTTTCTGACGGTTTAATGGTAGCTCGTGGTGACATGGGTGTAGAAATTCCACCAGAAGAAGTACCATTAGTACAAAAACGTCTAATCAAAAAATGTAACGTGTTAGGTAAACCAGTTATTACTGCAACACAAATGTTAGATTCTATGCAACGTAACCCACGTCCAACTCGTGCGGAAGCAAGTGACGTAGCTAACGCAATCTTCGATGGTACAGACGCAATCATGCTTTCAGGTGAAACAGCTGCTGGACAATACCCAGTAGAAGCAGTAACAATGATGGCTAACATTGCAGTACGTGTTGAAAAATCATTACAATATGAAGATATGTTCAAAAAACGTATTAAAGAGTTCACTCCAACAATTACAGATGCAATTAGCCAATCTGTTGCGCATACAGCACTTGCTCTTGATGTAGCTGCAATCGTAGCTCCAACAGAAAGTGGATATACTGCGAAAATGATCTCTAAATACCGTCCAAAATCTCCAATCGTAGCTGTAACATCTGACGAGCAAGTAGGACGTCGTCTTGCGCTTGTTTGGGGTGTACAAGCATTTATGGCTGAGAAGCGCGCAGCTTCTACTGACGAAATGTTAGATACAGCGATTCAAACAGGTATGGATGCAGGTCTAATCGGACTTGGAGACACTGTAGTAATCACTGCTGGTGTTCCAGTTGCTGAAACTGGTACAACAAACTTAATGAAAATCCACGTTGTTGGTGAAGAAGTTGCTAAAGGACAAGGAATCGGTCGTAAAGCTGCAAAAGGTAAAGTAGTTGTAGCGAAAACAGCTGCTGAAGCTGTAGCGAACGTAAACGAAGGTGATATCCTTGTTACAACAAGCACTGATAAAGATATGATCCCTGCAATCGAAAAAGCTGCTGCTCTAGTTGTAGAAGAAGGCGGTCTAACAAGCCATGCGGCTGTTGTAGGTGTATCAATCGGTATTCCTGTTATCGTTGGTGTAAACGGCGTAACAGCAACTTTAAAAAATGGCCAAGAAGTAACAGTTGATGCAGCACGCGGAATTGTTTATAATGGACATGCGGAAGTGCTATAAGTAATACGGAGAGAAGGATCGGAGTCCTTCTCTTTTTTTTACACAAAAATGAGGTAAAATTAGCTTAAAACGTCTGAAATTGCTTTTAAAAGCTATTTATTATGAAGTTTGATGGGAAAGTGCGTTTGGCTTTTATATGGTGTATATGGACGTTGTGAGGGTGTTTAAAGTGATGGGATATGAAAGGAGTGTAGAACTATGAAGTGGTTACTATTCTTGTTTATTTTAATACCGGCTATTGAGATTACAGTCTTAATTGGGTCGAGTCATGTAATAGGTTTGTGGTCTACGTTCGCTATGATCGTATTTACAGGCGTTGTAGGTGTATATTTGGCGAAAAGACAAGGGTTTAAAGTGCTTGGAGAGATTCAATCTAAGTTGAATAGAGGAGAAATGCCAGGAGCAGCGGTCTTAGATGGTATTTTTATCTTTATAGGAGGTATTCTTTTGGTGCTTCCTGGATATGTAACGGATATAATAGGTTTCATCTTTGTTGTCCCTATGACGAGGGCTGTATTGAAGCCGTTTGTTATGAAGTGGATGGAATGGAAGTTTAGAAAAAACTCAACTATTATTGTGCAGAAATAGTGCTTAGATTATAGCGATCTAAGCACTATTTTTTTGTCTGTAAAAGGATGAGAGGGTGGTTAAAGTTCAGTTAATGAAAGATGTGTTTTAACATGCGGCGAATGTGACAGTTAATAATCGATGGGGATAGGATCCTTGTAGATTAAAGTTTTACTTTGTTGTATTTGTTGTGTATTTTTTCGATTGGATATGTGATTTGGGGAGTTGTTAACTCTGAATTAGTGTGTTTAAAGTGGGAATCTGAACTTAAGATTGTTTTTGTATGTAAAAAAGAATGAATTGGAATGAAAAAAGTTAAATAAGAATAGGCAAACGGTCAGTTTAAGTCTCATTTTATGCCATTTTGTATATTTATTCATTTACATAAAAAGTAATAAATGTAAGTAATAATTATAATGATAATAGAATAAATATGTAAAAACACCACTAAATATGCGTTTTTTATGCAAAAAAACAAGAGGATTATCTTTTTTGAGTGCAATTCTCTTGTTTTATGTAATGAGTATGAAAAATAAGTACAAGGAATAATCAGTGGGAAATTCCCACTGATTACATGTAAGTTTTTTGTTGTGTATGAATTAGAAACTATTATTTTGAAGGTGAGCCTTTAATATATTTCCACAAATCATGGAATACACGAGCTTTGTGTAATGTATTAAGTAGTACTAAGGTGACTGGACCGATGATTAATCCTAAGAAGCCAAAGAGCTTAAAGCCGACAAATAGAGCAATCAGTGTTGCTAATGGATCAAGGCCGATATTAGATGAAAGTACCTTTGGCTCCATAATTTGTCTTTGGACAATCACGACGATGTATAAAATGAGAAGACCGATGGCGAAAGCAGTGTCGCCAGTGAAAAATACGTATATAACCCAAGGAACGAAGACAGCTCCTGTTCCTAAATACGGGAGTAAATCTACAACCCCTGTAATAATCGCGATAGTAATGGCGTATGGTACGCGTAATATTAAAAGTCCGATTAATACAATAACAGTTGTCATAGATACGAGTGTAAGTTGTGCTTTAACAAAACCGAATAAAGCTTTTCTTAAATCCACAAAAATAGTTTTTCCATAGCCATGAACACGGTTGGGTAAAAACTTTCTTACCTTCTGAGCAAGACGATGCCAATCGTAACTAATGAAGAAAGTGGCTAATAAAACGAAAACAAGTACAGTTAAAGTAGTTGGTAGTGCACTAATAAAATTTGTTAACCCGCTTATAATAGCGGTTAAAAGTTCTTTCATTTGCGTCGTTGCTTCAGTTCCTAAGTTTTGAATGTTTTGTGTAATCGTATAGCGCTGTGGTTCCCCAAGATGATTAAATTTAGAAATTAAATCATCATAGAGAGGCATAATATGATTAAGTGCAAACTGCTGAGCGAATGCAACGATATCCGGAAATTTTACTGTAACAAGTTGTAGTAAGTATGTTGTAGCAGATATTGCTTCTGTTACAAGGTATGTAACGAGTCCGACGATAGCTCCAAATACGAGAATTAAGCTAACGAGTACTGCGAGTGCGCGAGGAAATTGTAGTTTTTGATTAAGGAAATTGACGACAGGATTAATCAAATAAGCAAATGCGAAAGCGATAATAAAAGGATAGATAAGTCCTGACATATATAGTAATGCATAGAACCCGGCTACCGTAGCTACAATGACAAATATGAGTCGCAATATCATATATAGTAAGTTTCGATTCAAAGATGTATACCTCCCATTCCAATTTGGATTATCCTAATTCGTTCAACTTATAACGAGTGTGCCCCACTGATTAAAGTTTCACTTTACCCCGCTTTAACGGGCAGTAAATCTCCTGCCCGAAGTGCAGCTGTATCAAAGGAGTTACATGGAGATAAACTGCCCGTAAAAGCCCGATTGGTGAAGGCTAATAATCAGTGGAAAATGCCCCACTGATTAAAGTTTCACTTTATGTTATAGTGGAATGATGGATTTTTCCTGCTTTTTCAGTACGTGAGTGACTGTGAAAGCTTGGTGTTGATGCTTCTACTATATGGTAAAAACTTCATTTTCTCTTCTTTTTATTTTACCTGTTTCTAATTAGAAAAGAAAGGAGAGACGCTCGTTTTTTAAAATGTATACATGCTTACATTTGTATGGTGAAAGTCTCAGTTTTTCATTTTAAAATGCATAAAAAATGAAGTGATTCATGTTGGATAGGCATCGATATAGCATGTATAACGATAGGTTTAAAGGTATTTTTGTTTGGAAATGAGTTCATTATTTTCAGAAAGGAAGTGCAAACATGATTAGTCAGTCAACGTTATTTTTATTCATACTACTTATTATAGGACTTATTGCGAAAAACCAATCGCTTACTGTAGCTATTGGTGTGTTATTTCTATTGAAATTTACGTTTCTAGGAGATAAAGTCTTTCCTTATCTACAAACGAAAGGGATTAACCTCGGTGTTACGGTTATTACAATAGCAGTACTCGTACCGATTGCAACGGGGGAAATAGGTTTTAAGCAACTTGGGGAAGCAGCGAAATCGTATTATGCATGGATTGCTTTAGCTTCAGGGGTAGCAGTTGCTCTGTTAGCGAAAGGTGGCGTACAATTATTAACGACAGATCCTCATATTACAACTGCACTCGTTTTCGGGACAATTATAGCAGTTGCTTTATTTAATGGGGTCGCTGTAGGTCCATTAATTGGGGCTGGAATTGCCTATGCAGTTATGAGTATTATACAGATGTTTAAATAAAGAATTTTATAGTAATATAAAATTTTTGAATTCTTTCTGTTCACAAAAGTCAGATAATTGTTTATAATAGGATTAGAAACTTTGAAAAGTTACATAACAGCAGAGACTTTACACCAGATAAAATAAAAACAACATAAAACAATTTTATAATGATATTGCTTTATGTTGTTTTTATCATAAAACTCTTCGGAATTCATTTTCCTCACTAACTTGTTGTTTTGAGCGTGAGGATTCGGGGAGACATTCACGCTCATGCTTTCCATGTAAACAATGGACAATAAGAGGGGAACATCGCAACAAATTTGCATGATCGTGCATTTTGCTTGCCTAAAGAGTGAACGGGCGTTCATAATTCAAAAGGGGAGCAAATAGATATAAGGAGCAAGGTTGGGAGAATTTTCAGGAAAAGGAGAGAATGTCATGACTGTTATTCGAGGTTTAGAAGGGGTAGTAGCAACAACATCATCTGTGAGCTCTATTATTGATGATACATTAACTTATGTTGGGTATAATATTGATGATTTAGCTGAGAATGCTACATTTGAAGAAGTAGTGTACTTATTATGGCATCGCAAGCTTCCTAACGAGCAAGAACTAGCGGAATTTAAGGAGATTGTATCGGAATACTATAAAGTTCCAGGTGAGATTTTAGCATATTTGAAACAAGTAGATTTAAAAATCGCACATCCGATGTCTGTTTTACGAACTGCAATTTCCATGCTATCATTATACGATGAGAGCGCTGAAATTATGGATGAAAAGTCCAATTATTTGAAAGCGGTTAAATTACAGGCTCAAGTAGGAACTTTAGTTGCTGCTTACGCAAGAATCCGTAAAGGCTTAGATGTTGTTGAGCCTAGAAATGATTTATCATTAGCTGCAAACTTCTTGTACATGTTAAATGATCGCGAGCCAAATGAAGTTGAAATTGAAGCTTTTGATAAGGCGCTTGTACTTCACGCAGATCATGAGTTAAACGCTTCTACATTTACTGCACGCGTTTGTGTAGCTACACTTTCAGATGTATATTCTGGTATTACAGCAGCAATCGGTGCGTTAAAAGGTCCTCTTCACGGCGGGGCAAATGAAAATGTAATGAAGATGTTAACTGAAATTGGCGAAGAAGAAAATGTAGAATCATATATTCATAATGCTCTTCAAAATAAAGTGAAAATTATGGGCTTTGGCCACCGTGTATATGAGCATGGTGATCCACGTGCAAAACATTTACGCGAAATGTCTAAGAGATTATGCGTGCTTTTAGGAGAAGAGAAATGGTATAATATGTCTATCAAAATTGAAGACATTGTAACAAAAGAAAAAGGTCTTCCACCAAATGTTGATTTCTATTCAGCTTCTGTATACCATTGTTTAGGAATTGACCATGACTTATTTACACCTATTTTTGCAATTAGCCGTATGTCAGGCTGGTTAGCTCATATTCTAGAACAATATGAAAATAACCGTTTAATCCGTCCGCGTGCTGATTATAATGGACCAACACATCAAGTTTATGTTCCGATTGCACAACGATAAGCGAATAACACTATTTTGATAGTGAAAATACGCTTTCAAAAGTCTGATTTTTTCGGAAAGATGTAATGATTAGAATATTTTAATTTGAATAACGGTTTGAACTGAGGGGTTATTCCCTCAGTTTCATACATATGAAATTTCAAACATGGGGGTTATCACATTGACGACAGGTGAAAAAATTACTGTAACTAATGGTGTTATGAATGTACCAAACAATCCGATTATTCCATTTATTGAAGGAGATGGAATTGGTCCTGATATTTGGGCAGCTGCATCTCGTGTACTAGAAGCAGCAGTTGAAAAAGCTTATGATGGTGAGAAGAAAATCGTTTGGAAAGAAGTGCTTGCAGGGGAAAAAGCATTCAACCAAACAGGCGAGTGGTTACCAGAAGAAACTTTAAATTTAATTCGTGAATATTTAATCGCGATTAAAGGTCCACTTACAACTCCAGTTGGCGGTGGTATTCGTTCTCTAAACGTAGCACTTCGTCAAGAATTAGATTTATATGTATGTCTACGTCCAGTTCGTTATTTTGAAGGTGTTCCTTCACCTGTAAAACGTCCGGAAGATACTGATATGGTTATTTTCCGTGAAAATACAGAAGACATTTATGCTGGAATTGAATATGCGCAAGGATCTCCAGAAGCAGAAAAAGTTCTTACTTTCTTAAAAGAAGCAATGGGTGTGAATAAAATCCGCTTCCCAGAAACATCTGGTATTGGTATTAAGCCAATCTCAGAAGAAGGGACAAAGCGTCTTGTTCGTGCTGCAATTCAATATGCAATTAACGAAAAACGCTCTTCTGTTACATTAGTTCATAAAGGAAACATTATGAAATTTACAGAAGGTGCTTTCAAAAATTGGGGTTACGAAGTAGCGGAACAAGAATTCGGCGACAAAGTATTTACTTGGGCTGAATATGATCGTATCGTTGAGAAAGATGGAAAAGATGCAGCGAATAAAGCGATGGCAGACGCTGAAGTGGCTGGAAAAATCATCGTAAAAGATTCTATTGCAGACATCTTCTTACAACAAATTTTAACTCGTCCACGTGAGTTTGATGTTGTTGCAACAATGAACTTAAACGGAGACTACATCTCTGATGCACTTGCTGCACAAGTAGGTGGAATTGGTATTGCACCTGGTGCAAACATTAACTATGTGACTGGACATGCTATCTTTGAAGCTACGCACGGTACAGCTCCAAAATATGCAGGTTTAGATAAAGTAAACCCATCTTCAGTTCTTCTTTCTGGTGTATTATTATTAGAGCACTTAGGATGGAACGAAGCTGCGAAATTAGTAACTGCTTCAGTTGAGAAAACAATTGCTTCAAAAGTAGTGACTTATGATTTCGCACGCTTAATGGAAGGTGCAACAGAAGTGAAATGTTCTGAGTTCGCTAATGAACTTATTAAAAACATGGATGTAGCGATAATCAAAAACGCATAATTAAAGCGGGGGGTAAATTATGACAATCAAACGCAAGAAAATTTCAGTCATCGGTGCAGGATTTACAGGAGCAACAACAGCATTCTTATTAGCACAAAAAGAACTTGCAGATGTTGTATTAGTGGACATTCCACAACTGGAAAATCCAACAAAAGGGAAAGCGTTAGATATGTTAGAAGCGAGCCCAGTACAAGGTTTTGATGCTAACATTATTGGAACATCTGATTACGCAGATACTGCTGATTCTGACGTTGTTGTGATTACAGCAGGTATTGCGCGTAAGCCTGGTATGAGCCGTGATGACTTAGTAGCAACAAACTCTAAAATTATGAAAAGTATTACGCGCGACATTGCAAAACATTCACCAAATGCAATTATTGTTGTATTAACAAATCCAGTTGATGCAATGACATATTCTGTATTTAAAGAAGCGGGATTCCCGAAAGAGCGTGTTATCGGTCAATCGGGCGTATTAGATACAGCTCGTTTCCGTACATTCATCGCTCAAGAATTAAATCTTTCTGTAAAAGACATTACAGGATTTGTTCTTGGTGGACACGGCGACGATATGGTACCTCTTGTACGTTATTCTTATGCAGGTGGCATTCCGTTAGAAACGTTAATTCCGAAAGAGCGTTTAGAAGCAATCGTAGAACGTACCCGTAAAGGTGGCGGTGAGATTGTAGGCTTATTAGGAAACGGTAGTGCATATTACGCACCAGCTGCTTCTTTAGTTGAAATGACAGAAGCAATCTTAAAAGATCAACGCCGTGTATTACCGGCTATTGCGTACCTTGAAGGTGAATATGGTTATAGCGATCTTTACTTAGGGGTACCAGTAATTCTTGGTGGTAACGGAATTGAAAAAATTATTGAATTAGAACTTCTTACAGATGAAAAAGAGGCGTTAGATCGCTCTGTAGAATCTGTACGTAACGTTATGAAAGTTCTTGTTTAATAATGAAATAGAAGTAGAAAAAGATTCGGGGCCCCGAATCTTTTTCTACTATTTATACAAATGTTTTTTTGAAATAACATGAAAACGCTATCATTTGTAATATCCTATAATGAAACTGTAGATTTATACTATACATTGCCCTCATCATAGTAAATTTCGGATCAGGTATCGCTTTTCGTAGGATAATAAGGTGAAAAAATCGGAGGGGGTTGTAACATGTTAAAGAAAAAAGTTCAAATCGGTCGTAAAATGGATGAAATTACAGTAGGAGAGAAATTATCTATCACTGAAAAAATTGAGGATAAAGATTTGTTATTGTACTTAGGGTTAACAAATGATGCCAATCCATTATATATTCAGCATGATTACGCATCCCAAACTCCGTATGAAAAGCCGATTGTACCAAGCATTATGCTAACTGGAATGATTACAACGGCAGTTACGAAATATTTACCAGGTCCAGGTAGTCATATTACGAGAAAGGACCTTACGTTCGTGAAGCATGTTCACCATTATGAAACGTTACAAATCCACTTTGAAGTAGTGGCTGTTTCTGAGGAGGAACATACAATTGATATGCTTGTATCTGCTCATGATGAAAAAGGAGAAACGGTTGTAAAAGGTTCCTTAACAGTAACGCCTCCTTTCAAATCAGTTTCTATTATGGAGAAAGCATTAGATAATTTTTAAAACATGAAAATATGAATAGCGCTAGCATACCTTTCATAAAGGAGCTAGCGCTATTTTTAATTGAAGAATCCTTCAGTAAATCCTTGAGCGAAATCTGAACAACCTGTTTTAATTGTATCCCAGCTTGGGGCGTTGAATGTAAGAATACACGTTACTATTAAAGATAGAATAGGTAGTACTAGTCGCATAATAGACCTCCATACTGTTTGTATCTATATATTTAAATTTATAATATACAGATTGTTAATGTAAGTCAATGGAAGGAGTGATCTTTAAGGTGAGATGGAAAAGAGAAGACGTTATCTTTGAAACGATAAGAGAAGCTGAAGTGTGGGCGGACGGGGTTGCGAATGAAATGCATGGAAGAGTATTTGATGGGTATGAAACACTAGATTATAAAATAGCGTACGCTCTATCTTTTTTCTTAGCGCAAAGTCGAGAATATCATATTCATACGAGTATTGAATTTAATAAAGATATAGAAGTGTATAAAGTATGGATCACTACAAGTTAATTGCGCAATCCGAATCCATGAATAGACAATTATATTGAGAGGGACCTTGTTTTCTAGTATGATGAGAATAACGGGGAAAATACTAGGATGAAGAAGGTTTCAAGTCTATAACTTGGAGGAAAAGAATGAACAATCGTATTTTAGTAGTTGATGATGAGGAGTTTATCTTAACTTTAATCGAATTTAATTTACAACAAGCTGGTTTTGAAGTGATAACAGCGATGGATGGAGAAATGGCGCTTCAAAAAGCGACAACAGAACGTCCAGATTTAATTATATTAGATTTAATGCTTCCAAAAATGGATGGTATGGAAGTATGTAAAGAATTACGATTGCAGCGCGTTATGACGCCAATTTTAATGTTAACAGCAAAAGATGATGAGTTCGATAAGGTGCTAGGTCTTGAACTTGGGGCGGATGATTATATGACGAAGCCATTTAGCCCAAGGGAAGTTGTTGCGCGTGTGAAGGCAATTTTACGCCGCACGAAATTACAACAAGAAGAGCAAGTTACAGAATCGTCAGATGAAGAGAGCATTACAATTGCTGAACTTAAAATTTTACCGGAGTTTTATGAGGCTTATTTCCAAGGAAGAAAGCTTGAATTAACACCAAAAGAATTTGAACTACTTGTTTATCTTGCGAAAAATAAAAGTCGCGTATTAACGCGTGATCAATTATTAAGTGCTGTATGGAATTATGATTTCGCTGGTGATACACGAATTGTTGACGTTCATATTAGCCATTTGCGCGATAAAATTGAACAAAATACGAAAAAACCGACGTACATTAAAACGATACGTGGTTTAGGATATAAATTAGAGGAGCCAAAAGGGGATGAATAAATTTCGTTCCAGGCTTCTTTTTACATTTGTTTCTCTTATTGTTTTTATTTTAGTCGGACTCGGTTTATTGCTGGAAACCGTGTTTGAAAACTATTATATAGAACATGCGAAAGAGAGAATGGTAAAAGAGACAGAGTATGTTGCGGTATTAGCAGAAGAACAAGGTTTTGATGATGTTTTAAAAAATCCATATATATTTAAAAAGCTAGAAGAAAAAATTCAGGCTTCTATTGCCTTTGTAGATGAGAAAAAGAAAGTTCAATATAGCGGGGGAGAACCGTCTGCTTTTAGCCAAGGGATAATAAAAGAACTTTCCTCTGAAACAACGAAACAAAGAAATAAAGTCATTACGAAAGAAACAGATCAAAATAATGAATTTTACCATGCGGTGTTCGTGCAAGATGTAGCAGGGAAACAAGGATACATTTTGGTAAAGAGCACAATTGAGCCTTTGAAAGACGTTCATCAAAAAACGTGGGGATTATTAATTATCGGATTTGTTATTGCGTGTCTTGTAGTCGTATTTTTAGGTATGAAAATTACAGGGCAATATATTAGGCCGATTGAGTCCGTTACGAAAGTTGCCATCGAATTAGCCAAGGGGAATTATAAAGCACGCGCTTATGAAAGTCATTCGGATGAAACGGGAATGTTAAGTAAAGCGATTAATATTTTAGCTCGTAATTTACAAGAGATGACACTTGAGCAAGAAATGCAACAAGATCGTCTGCATACGTTAATTGAAAATATGGGAAGCGGAATGATTTTAATTGATAGCCGCGGTTATATCAACCTTGTAAACCGTTCGTATAAGGAAACTTTCCACGTCACAGATGAAGAATATTTAGATCGCTTATATTATGAATCGTTTCATCATCCGGAAATTATAGAGCTTGTGGAAGAAATCTTTATGACAGAAGTGAAAGTGCGCAAACAAATGTTATTGCCACTTGGAATTGAGCGAAAGCATTTCGAAGTATATGGAGCACCGATTATCGGGACGAACCATGAATGGAAAGGGATTGTCCTTGTATTCCATGACATTACTGAGCTGAAAAAGTTAGAACAAATGAGAAAAGACTTTTTAGCGAATGTTTCTCATGAACTAAAAACGCCGATTACTTCTATTAAAGGTTTTTCAGAAACACTTTTAGACGGTGCTATGGATAATAAAAAATTCTGCGAACATTTCTTGCACATTATTTTAAAAGAAAGTGAACGTATGCAAGGATTAATTGAAGATTTATTAGATTTATCAAAGATTGAGCAACAAGGATTTAAATTGAATATGGGTACCGTTGATATGAAGGGACTTCTTGAAGATATTCATATGGTGCTTGATAATAAAGCGGGAGAAAAAGAAATCTCTTTACAAGTAAATGCATTAAAACGTGTCTCTGTCATTGGAGATCCAAGTCGTTTGCAGCAAATCTTTATTAATTTAATGAATAACGCAATCGTATATACACCGGCTGGAGGCGTTGTTTCTGTAGAATTAGCAGAAGATAAATATAATGCTTATATAAAAGTGTCGGATACTGGAATTGGTATTAGTAAAGATGAAATTCCGCGTATTTTTGAACGCTTTTACCGAGTGGATAAAGCGAGAAGTAGAAATACTGGTGGTACAGGTCTTGGATTATCAATCGTAAAGCATTTAGTCGAGGCCCATCACGGTACGATTACAGTGGATAGTGAAGTAGGAGAAGGGACAACCTTTACAGTTGTTTTACCAAAATCAGCAACTGAAAAATAGGATGAAGGATGTTTACAATATATTAACAATGGCTTAATTAAATATTAATAAAGCTCTGTTAATATAATACATGAAAACCCCTTCATCCAAGGAGTAATTTTGGACGAGAATAGTTAAGCTGTTCTCGTCACTTCCCTTTATGCCAATATCAGTCTGTTTTATATATGAAAGAAAATAACCGTTATTTTTCTTCTCTCTATTAGTCATGTTAATATAGAGAGAGGAAAGAAACGGTTTTTTTCTGTGAAAAAAATCATTTCAAATTTGTATGGGGAGGTTTCTGATTTGGAAAAAAAGGTCGTATTAGTAGATGGTAATAATATCGCGTATCGTGCTTTCTTTGCACTACCGCTTTTAAATAACGACAAAGGTATACATACGAACGCAATTTACGGTTTTACAATGATGTTAATGAGAATATTAGAGGAAGAAAAACCGACGCATATGTTAGTTGCATTTGATGCGGGTAAAACAACGTTCCGTCATAAAACATATAGTGAGTATAAAGGAGGACGTCAAAAGACTCCGCCTGAGTTATCAGAGCAATTCCCATTTATTCGTGAGATGCTTGATGCATTCAATGTACCGCGTTATGAATTAGAAAATTATGAAGCGGATGACATTATGGGAACGCTAGCGAAAGAAGCGAGTGAACAAGGAGCTAGTGTAAAAGTTATTTCAGGAGATAAAGATTTACTTCAACTTGTTTCTGATAACACGCTTGTATGTATTCCTCGAAAAGGGATTACGGAAGTAGATGAATATACGAAAGAAGCTTTATTTGAGAAATACAGCTTATCACCGAAGCAAATTATCGATATGAAAGGTTTAATGGGAGACCAATCAGATAATATTCCAGGTGTACCAGGAGTTGGTGAAAAAACTGCGATTAAATTGTTAACACAGTTTGGAACGGTTGAAGAAGTGTATGAAAATATAGATCAAGTAAGCGGGAAGAAATTAAAAGAAAAGCTGGAAGCAAATAAAGACCAAGCTCTTATGAGTAAAGATCTTGCAACCATTATTACAGACGCACCGATTACTGTGCATGTGGATGATATGGAGTATAAAGGATATGAGCCAAGTGATGTCATTCCAATGTTCGAGAATTTAGGATTCACATCTCTTTTAAATAAATTAGGTGTTACTCCAGAAGAAACGGCTCCAGCTGAATTAGATGATATTACATTTGATATTGTGGAAGAAGTTACAGAAGAAATGCTTCAGCAAGATAGTGCGCTTATCGTTGAAGTACAAGAAGATAATTATCATAAAGCAGATATTCAAGGTTTCGGTATTCAAAATGAAAACGGATGTTACTTTATTCAGACAGACATTGCACTTAAATCAGATGCTTTTAAAGAGTGGCTTGCAGATGGAGAAATGAGAAAGTATACATTTGATGCGAAGCGTGCGATCGTTGCACTGAAATGGAACGGTATAGATGTGCAAGGGATTGACTTTGATCTATTAATTGCTGCTTACTTACTTGACCCGGCTGATACAGATAAAGATTTCCGTACTGTAGCGAAAATGAAAGAAACACATGCTGTGAAATCTGATGAAGAAGTTTACGGAAAAGGTGCGAAGCGTGCTGTTCCAGAGTTAGAGATAGTAGCGGAGCATGTAGCTCGTAAAGTGCATGTATTATATGATGTGAAGCAAACATTCGTTGAAGAGTTAGAAAAGAATGAGCAATATGAACTGTTTACAGAGTTAGAATTACCACTTGCACGTGTATTAGCTGATATGGAAGTAAAAGGTGTAAAAGTTGATACAGAACGTCTTCGTAATATGGGAGAAGAACTTGCAGGTAGATTAAAGGAAATGGAACAGGAAATTTATAAGCTGGCGGGAACAGAATTTAATATTAATTCACCGAAGCAGCTTGGTGTTATTCTGTTTGAGAATTTAAACTTACCGGTTATTAAGAAGACGAAAACAGGTTATTCTACGTCAGCTGATGTACTAGACAAGCTGATGGATCACCATGAAATTATTCCAAACATTTTACATTACCGTCAATTAGGGAAACTAAATTCAACTTATATTGAAGGTTTATTAAAAGTTGTACATGAAGATTCATCTAAAATCCATACTCGTTTCAATCAAGTATTAACGCAAACGGGCCGATTAAGTTCAACGGATCCAAACTTACAAAATATCCCGATTCGATTAGAAGAAGGAAGAAAGATTCGTCAGGCATTCGTTCCATCAGAAGAAGGATGGATTATGTACGCAGCGGATTATTCACAAATTGAACTTCGTGTATTAGCTCATATTGCAAATGATAAAGGGCTAGTCGACGCGTTCCAACATGACATGGATATTCATACAAAAACAGCTATGGATGTATTTGGCGTTGAAAAAGATGAAGTAACTTCAAATATGAGACGACAAGCGAAAGCTGTTAACTTCGGAATTGTGTATGGTATTAGTGATTATGGTCTTTCACAAAACTTAGGAATTACAAGAAAAGCAGCAGCGGAATTTATTGAAAAGTATTTAGAAAGTTTCCCTGGTGTACAAGAATACATGGATGACATCGTAAAAGATGCGAAACAAAAAGGATATGTAGCTACATTATTAAATCGCCGCCGTTACATTCCGGAAATTACGAGTCGTAATTTCAACTTGCGTAGCTTTGCTGAGCGTACAGCTATGAATACACCAATTCAAGGTACTGCAGCAGATATTATTAAAAAAGCGATGATTATTATGGCAGATCGTTTAGAAGAAGAAGGATTACAAGCGCGTCTTCTATTGCAAGTACACGATGAATTAATATTTGAAGCACCAAAAGAAGAAATTGAAAAATTAGAGAAGCTTGTACCAGAAGTAATGGAGCATGCAATTGAACTCGCAGTTCCGCTGAAAGTTGATTATTCTTACGGCCCAACTTGGTACGACGCAAAATAAGGAAGTGATGAAATGCCTGAATTACCAGAGGTTGAAAACGTCAGACGGACACTTGAAAATCTTGTAACAGGAAAAACAATTGAAGATGTCATTGTTACCTATCCCAAAATAGTAAAACGTCCAGATGATGCAGAAATCTTTAAAGAAATGCTAAAAGGCGAGACGATTGAAAATATAAAGCGAAGAGGAAAGTTTTTGCTTTTATATGTAACGAATTATGTCATTGTTTCACATTTACGTATGGAAGGTAAATTTTTACTGCATCAAGAGGATGAGCCAATTGATAAGCATACGCACGTCCGTTTCTTATTTACAGATGGAACTGAATTACATTATAAAGATGTGAGAAAGTTCGGTACGATGCATCTCTTTAAAAAAGGTGAGGAAATGAATCAAATGCCTCTTGCTGACTTAGGTCCAGAGCCATTTGATGCTGAATTGACACCACGGTATTTACAAGAGAGATTGCAAAAGACAAATCGTAAAATAAAAGTTGTATTATTAGACCAGCGTCTTTTAGTAGGACTTGGAAATATATATGTAGATGAAGTTTTATTCCGTTCTCAAATTCATCCAGAACGAGAAGCGTCGTCTTTAACAGCAGAAGAAATTGAGCGAATTTATGAGGCGACTGTTACAACGTTAGGCGAAGCAGTGAAGCGTGGCGGAAGTACAATTCGAACGTATATCAACTCACAAGGGCAAATTGGCTCATTCCAAGAACTTCTAAATGTATATGGAAAAAAAGGAGAACCGTGTGTGACTTGCGGTACGATATTAGAAAAAACAGTTGTTGGTGGAAGAGGAACGCATTACTGCCCAATTTGTCAGCCAAGAATATAGAAAAGAGATAACATCGGATAGGCATTTGTCATATACATACAGCAGAGCTATGTATAAGGGAGGAGCTTACCGATGTACCTTTATTTATCTCTTATTTTATTAGCTTTTACATTAAGCTTAGATAGCTGTAGTGTAGGGCTAACATATGGTTTAAGAAGCGTAAGAATTCCACTAAGATCAATTGTAATTATCGGGATGTGTTCAGCGGCTGTTATGCTTGTTTCAATGGGAATTGGACATATGATCGCGAAAGTATTTTCACCCGTTATCGCAACGCGTATCGGTGGGCTTGTTCTTATTGGAATAGGAATTTGGGTATTATACCAATTTTTTCGAAGTGAGAAAAAAGAAGAACCGAAGCAAGAGGAGAAGGTATGGAAATTAGAGATTGCCTCGCTTGGGTTAGTCATTCAAATTTTACGGAAACCGACTGTAGCAGATTTCGATAAATCAGGCACCATTTCTGCAGGAGAAGCGTTACTTCTTGGTATCGCTCTTTCTGTAGATTCATTTGGTGCTGGAATTGGTGCATCTTTATTAGGGTATGCACCTGCTATGATGGCGATATTAGTTGCAGTGATGAGTTCTTTGTTTTTATTTATTGGAATGAAACTTGGAACGGTTTTATCAAATATGAAATGGTTGCAAAAATTTACATTCCTGCCTGGGGTATTACTCATTATTATTGGAATTTGGAAAATGTAAGTACGGGCGTGGAACATTAGTTTCGCGCCTTTTATTATGAGGAGGGTTATGATGACGGTAGTAATTGGATTAACGGGAGGTATTGCAAGCGGAAAAAGTACAGTATCTCAAATGTTTCGCGAGCTAAATATACCAGTTATTGATGCAGATATTATTGCAAGAGAAGTTGTAGAAAAAGGAAAACCAGCATATAACAAAATTGTAGAAGTGTTTGGAACGGAAGTACTACAAGAAGATGGAGAACTGGATCGACCGAAATTAGGAAGTGTCGTTTTCTATAATGAAGAGAAACGATTGCAGTTAAACAAAATTGTTCATCCTGCAGTGCGTGAGGAAATGAATAGGCAGAAGGAAATGTACATAAAAGAAGGTATGCAAGCGGTTGTGTTAGATATTCCTCTCTTATTTGAAAGTAAATTAACAAGTCTCGTTGACCGCGTTTTAGTTGTAGCAGTTAAGCCACGTACGCAATTAGAACGTTTAATGAAGCGAAATAATTTTTCAGAAGAAGAAGCAACAGCTCGTATTCAATCTCAAATGCCGTTAGAAGAAAAAGTGAAACATGCAGATGAAGTGATAAATAATGATGGCACAATTATGGGAACGAAAACACAATTACAGGGGATTTTAAAGAAATGGAACATTATTGACTAAAAAATTGTGAAATTAATGAAAATGCTTAGTGACATATCCCCTTTTTGTGTTATACTATTATTGGGATTGGAGATAAATAGTATAACGCATTCAAGGGGGATAACATATTATGACTCGTGTGGCAATTAATGGATTTGGACGTATTGGGAGAATGGTATTTCGTCAGGCAATAAAAGAAAGCGCATTCGAAATTGTAGCAATCAATGCAAGCTATCCATCTGAAACGTTAGCACATTTAATTAAATATGATACAGTTCACGGCAAGTTTGACGGAACAGTAGAAGCATTTGAAGATCACTTATTAGTTGATGGGAAAATGATTCGCCTTTTAAACAACCGCGATCCAAAGGAATTGCCTTGGACAGATTTAGGTGTTGAAGTTGTAATTGAAGCAACTGGTAAATTTAATTCAAAAGAAAAAGCAATTCTTCACGTTGAAGCTGGAGCGAAAAAAGTTATTTTAACAGCGCCTGGTAAAAATGAAGATGTAACAATTGTAGTAGGTGTGAACGAAGACCAATTAGATATTACAAAACATACTGTTATTTCAAATGCATCTTGTACAACAAACTGTTTAGCACCTGTTGTGAAGGTGTTAGATGAGCAGTTTGGAATTGAAAACGGTTTAATGACGACAGTTCACGCTTATACAAATGACCAAAAAAATATTGATAACCCACATAAAGATTTAAGAAGAGCACGTGCTTGCGGACAATCAATTATTCCGACAACGACAGGTGCTGCGAAAGCGCTAGCAAAAGTTCTTCCGCATTTAAATGGAAAACTTCATGGTATGGCACTTCGTGTACCAACACCAAACGTGTCTCTTGTTGACTTAGTAGTAGATGTAAAACGTGATGTGACAGTTGAAGCTATTAACGATGCATTCAAAACTGTTGCAAACGGTGCGTTAAAAGGCATTGTAGAATTTAGCGAAGAGCCTTTAGTATCTATTGACTTTAATACAAATACACACTCAGCTATTATTGATGGTTTATCTACAATGGTAATGGGTGATCGTAAAGTGAAAGTACTTGCTTGGTATGATAACGAGTGGGGCTACTCTCGTCGTGTTGTAGATCTTGTAACGTTAGTTGTGGATGAATTAGCGAAACAAGAAAATGTACAACATATTTAATTGAATAAGGGGAGGGCAAGTGAATATTTGCCCTCTTTTTTTTATTTTTTTCTGAAAAGGAAAAAAATTATATAAGTATATTTTTAGAAGTGGACATACCACGAAACGTTGAGGTTACTGTATTCGTGAATCATTTATTTTTTTTAGGGAAAAGTAAAGAGGAAAATATGACAGAAAATCGAAAAAACTGTTGTTGCAAAATGAAAATAAACAAAGTATACTAACACTCGTAAACTTAAGAGCTGAGGTACGTAGTCACTACTTAAAGGGTTAGGACCTCTCTGGACTAACTTTCCCCCGTGGTAGTGGAGCAAGCCAAATTGCAAATTAGTTTTCAATTCGAACAGTTAGAATAAATTTACAAGGGGGAACTGTAGAATGGATACTATGGATACGATGGGTCGTCACGTGATCGCTGAGCTTTGGGATTGCGATTTCGACAAGCTTAATGACATGCCGTATATTGAACAATTATTTGTGGATGCAGCACTAAGAGCTGGTGCTGAAGTGCGTGAGGTGGCTTTCCATAAATTTGCACCACAAGGTGTAAGTGGAGTAGTAATTATCTCGGAATCACATTTAACAATTCATAGCTTTCCGGAGCACGGTTACGCGAGTATTGATGTTTATACTTGTGGGGATCGTATTGATCCAAATGTTGCTGCAGAATATATTGCAGAAGGTTTAAACGCGAAAACGCGTGAGAGCATCGAGCTTCCTCGAGGCACTGGTAGCTTCGAAATTAAGCAGAGAGAAACAAAAGCTCTTTAAAAAAGAACATAATTGATTTAAAATGTAAAGAGGTGTATAATGCACCTCTTTTTTAGTTTGAAAAAAAGGAAAAATATGACGTACTCGTTAGTTGAATGAATTGAGCTCTTGCGAATAAGTTAACGCCCTATTCTACCATCTTATTTTTGGAACCGAGATGATAACATAATGCGTTTAAACTTAAAGTGGTAAGAGAGTTAGAATGAGTTATATAATACTGTATATATATTGTCAGATGAAGTAAGTAGAGAAAAATAAAGAGTATAGTGTAAAGGAGTGAATATATTGCGTTGTCCATCCTGTTCTCATAATGGTACAAGAGTGTTAGATTCGCGTCCGGTAGACGAGGGGCGCTCTATTCGAAGAAGGAGAGAGTGTGAAAGCTGTTTAAGCCGCTTTACGACATTTGAAAGAGTGGAAGAGTCACCTCTTATCGTTGTAAAAAAAGAAGGAACACGAGAAGAGTTTAATAAAGAAAAGATTTTACGCGGCTTAATTAAAGCGTGCGAAAAAAGACCAGTATCTTTAAGACAATTAGAAGAAGTAACTCAAAGTGTGGAACGTGAACTTCGTAATTTAGGTATATCAGAAGTGAAAAGTGATATGATTGGTGAAATTGTTATGGAAGAACTACGTGATATCGATGATGTTGCTTACGTGCGTTTTGCTTCTGTATATCGCCAATTTAAAGATTTAAATGTATTTATTGAAGAATTAAAAGATATACTGCAAAAAGAAAGAGAGTAGAATCTGTATTGTATTCTCTTTACATACCGTAAATAATGAGATAAGAGAGCTAGAAGCGAAAGCTAATAGCTCTTTTTCGCTAATAAATTATATAGTGAAGATTGGATGAGAGAAAGGAAAAGCAAGAATGGAAAAACAGTCATGGATGGAGCTATTGCCGATTGATCGTTATAAAGTAAGTGCGAAAGGGTTACTGCATAATTACGACCGAAAAGTGTTAACGATGTTATATCAGCCGTTAATAGGTAGTAGAGCTTTTAGCTTGTACATGACGCTATGGGGAGAGTTAGAGCAAGATCGTGTGTTTGGAAAAGAGAATACGCACCATTCCCTTATGGTGACCATGCAAATGCAACTTCCCGAAGTGTATGAGGAACGAGTAAAGTTAGAAGCAATTGGGCTTTTAAAAGTATATATTAAGAAAGAAAAAGATATTCGAATGTTTATATATGAGCTGCAACCACCTTTATCCCCGAAGCAGTTTTTTGATGATATTGTTTTAAGTATTTTTTTATACAATCGATTGAGTCGGACAAAATATAATCAAGTAAAACAATATTTCTTAGAAGAAGAATTTGATTTTGTATCGTATGAAAATGTTACGCGTTCTTTTAATGATGTATTTGGTTCGTTTAATCCAGGACAGCTTGAGCATGCGCAAGAAGATCTTCGTATTCCAAAAGCGACAGTTATGCCAAGTAATGAAAAGGGAGATGCTCCAAAAGTTTGGAATGATTTCTTTGATTTCTCCTTATTTGTAGACGGCTTGTCCGCTCTTGTTCCTAAAAAGGCGATTACAGATCAAGTGCGAGAATGTGTCATTACACTTGCTTACGTGTATGATGTAGATGTGTTATCGATGCAAAATATCGTTCTTGGTGCGGTGACAGAGATGCAGACAATTGATATCGAAAGGCTTAGAAAAGGAGCGCGTGATTGGTATCAGTTCGAAAACGGTCAAGCGTTACCTGTATTAAGTGAAAGAGTACAGCCTCACGCTGCACGTATGATGAAAGAAAAAGAGCCTACATCGCAAGAAGAGATGTTAATCAAACAGTTAGAGGAAATCTCACCAAAGCAACTATTGAAAGAAATCTCTGGCGGTGCAGAGGCGACGAAGGCTGACTTGCAAATTGTTGAAGATGTAATGATGAATCAAAAGTTAACACCAGGTGTTGTGAATGTACTTATTTATTACGTTATGCTACGCTCAGATATGAAACTTGCGAAAACGTATGTGGAGAAGATTGCGGGACATTGGGCACGTAAAAAGGTCGGTACAGTTGCTGAAGCAATGGCATTAGCGAAAGAAGAAAATCGTCAATATCAAGAATGGGCTGAGACGAAGAAGAAAGGTCGTACATCCAAGAAAACAGTACGAAAAGAAATGGTACCAGATTGGCTGAAAGAAGAGCCGAAAGAACAAGAGAAAGAAACTGTGAAAAAAGATGTAAGTGCTGAAAAAGGTGCAAGTACGTTAGAGGACGAACGAAAACGATTAGAAGAAGTGTTAAAAAAATATAAGCGTGATTAATAGAAGAGAATGAACGCTCTTTGAGGTGAGAAAATGGAGCATATTCAAAATTCATTTGCAAAGTTAATGGAAAATGAAAATTTTAAAAATAGATATGAAGTATTAAAGGCGGAAGTAATGGCACATCCGCGTGTGAAAGAATTTATAGACGAACATAAAGGGGAAGTAACAACGTCTATGATTGAACGCAGTCTTGTGAAATTATACGAATATATTGGACAAAGTGTAGGTTGCGCGGATTGTCCGGATCTAGGTTCGTGTAAAAACATGCTGCAAGGATATGAGCCAAAGCTCGTTATCCAAGGGAAGATGATTGATATTCAATATGATCGTTGTGTTAGAAAAGTAGCATATGACGAGAGGAAGAAATATGAAAAGCTTGTTCAAAGTGTATATATGCCAACTGATATTTTACAAGCAACGATGGAAAACTTAGACCCTTCAGATTTAGATGCGCGTATTGATGCAATTGGTGCAGCTAATGAGTTTTTAAGTGCATATGAACCTGGTAAAAAAGTACAAGGTTTATATTTATACGGTAAATTTGGTGTAGGGAAAACGTATTTGTTAGGAGCAATTGCGAATGAGCTTGCTCGAAAGAAAATAAGTTCGATGCTCGTATACTTCCCTGAATTTCTCCGTGAAATTAAAAGTTCGATTCAAGATAATTCAATTGGGGAAAAGATTGATGCAGTGAAACGCGTACAAGTTTTAATGTTAGATGATATTGGAGCAGAAGCGATGTCAAGCTTTGTGCGTGATGATGTACTCGGTGCAATTTTGCAATTCCGTATGTTAGAAAACTTACCGACGTTCTTTACGTCTAACTTTGATTTTAAACAGCTAGAACATCATTTAACATATACGCAGCGCGGTGAAGCGGAAGAAATGAAAGCAGCTCGTATTATGGAGCGAATTAAATATTTAGCGAAACCAATTCCAATTGGCGGGAAAAACCGTCGTCATAAGTAAAGAGTAAGCTGAGAAGCTTGCTCTTTTTTTCGTAGTTAAACGCTTTTTAAAGTAGTCGAATGATAAAATGAAAAGTTCTTATTGAAAATTCCTAGTAGCTTGTATCATTTTTTTCTCCCTCCCTTAATATATATAAAATTAGCAAGCCATATCGAGTGGATTTTCTAACGATAGGAAATGTAATTCTACTAAGAGTGAACTTTCACGCGGGACGGACTCTTATAGGATTTGTAACGTATAGATACAGTCCTTTAGAGCAGGGATAAAAGGGGGGACAAAAGTGATTGAAATTTGCTTCGAAGAAAAAAATGATGCTATGCATGTATATAGGCAACTACTGAAAAGAGCGGAACTGTTATATAAGGAAACGAGTGTGTATTTACAGGAACAAAAAGTGGTGATTCACATACCAGTATGTGAATCAAATTATATTGAAAAGATTTTATTGCCAGTAATGGTATATTTCATTGTGAATGTGAAACAAAATGAGTGGATATATACAATCTTAAAAGAGAAGTTTTTTTATGAAGAAGAGGAAGAGTGCCATCAAATATTACATATGGCACAAGAGATTTTAAAAGGGAGAAGAAAAGGAATTGCTCGTGAATTAACACGTCACACATTTGAATCATATATTAAATCCTCTTTAAATAACTGGCTTTGTGATCCGCTTTCATTCTCGTTTTCATCATATGTTCGCTTTCGTCTTCGTACATATAGGGAAATGGTAGCTAAGCTTGCTGAAGTGGCAATTGATGAGTATAAGTTGGAACAAGAATATCAAATGTTTATTGAAACGCTCCGGCAACAAGTTCGTAGCCGGAAGTCACGTTTGTCATGTGTCCATCTTATTTTTGATGAAAGTTTTATTTTCTATGATGATAAAGGTAGACGTTTAAAACAAGAGAAATTGGTTCAATATATAGATGAAGACTTATTAAAACAAAAGGATGTATATATTGATACGAAAGTAATTGCACCACTTCTTTCTATTTCGCCGAAAAAAATTTATTTATATACGAAGGAACAAGATCATAATATGATTATTACTTTGCGAAATGTATTTCAAGAACGGGTACAATTACATGGATTACATGAGTTTGAGCGCAATGTGAAAAATTTAAAAAATAAAGGTAACGCCCTTGATTTTCTAAGTTTTTGAGCATATAATTACCTACATAAATGAAATATATTGAAATGTCATGATGAGGACATGAGTAGTTTTCTACGATTTTCAGAGAGGGAAGCCTTAGGGTGTGAGCTTCCTAGTACGGGATTATTACTTACCACCTCTAAACTTTAGCAGTGAACGGTTTTTCTAGTAATTGCTAACGGACAACACCGTTATGTTGAACTTGAGCAATTAACAATTATGTTAATTGGAACAAGGGTGGAACCACGAATTCAACACTCGTCCCTTTTTACGGGATGAGTGTTTTTTATTTTGAGAAAAAGAGGAGTGACCAGTGATGGCAGATGTAGTTAAAATTACTTTCCCTGATGGAGCTGTGAAGGAGTTTCCAAAAGGCGTAACAACTGAAGAAATCGCAGCTTCTATTAGCCCAGGCTTAAAGAAAAAAGCTGTGGCTGGAAAATTAAATGATGAGATGATCGATCTTGTTACACCAATCGAAGAAGATGGTGCAGTTTCTATCATTACATTAGATTCTGAAGATGGCTTATATATTTTACGCCACTCAACAGCTCACCTTTTAGCGCAAGCGTTAAAACGTTTATATAAAGATGTTAAGGTTGAGCTTGGCATTGGTCCAGTAATTGAAAATGGCTTCTACTACGATATTGATATGGAAGAAGCAATTACAGTTGAAGACTTCAAGAAAATCGAAAAAGAAATGCAAAAGATTGTGAACGAGAACTTAGAAATCGTTCGTCATGAAGTACCACGTGCAGAAGCAATTCGTCGTTTTGAAGAAATCGGCGATGAGTTAAAATTAGATTTAATTAACGATCTTCCAGAAGATGCAGTTATTTCAATCTATGAGCAAGGCGAATTCTTCGACCTTTGCCGTGGTGTTCACCTTCCATCTACAGGGAAAATTAAAGTATTTAAATTATTAAGCGTTGCAGGTGCTTACTGGCGCGGTGATAGCAATAATAAAATGCTACAACGTATTTATGGTACTGCATTCGTTAAGAAAGCAGAATTAGATGAGCACTTACGTATGCTTGAAGAAGCGAAAGAGCGCGATCACCGTAAATTAGGTAAAGAATTAAAACTATTTACTAATAGCCAAAAAGTAGGACAAGGTTTACCACTTTGGTTACCAAAGGGTGCAACAATCCGCCGCATTATCGAGCGTTACATCGTTGATAAAGAAGCAAGCTTAGGCTATGATCACGTATACACTCCAGTACTAGGAAGCAGAGAGCTTTATGAAACTTCTGGTCACTGGAACCACTACCGTGATGGTATGTTCCCATCAATGGAAATGGATAATGAAGAGTTAGTTCTTCGTCCAATGAACTGTCCTCACCACATGATGGTTTATAAAAACGATATTCACAGCTACCGTGAATTACCAATCCGTATTGCGGAACTTGGAACAATGCACCGCTATGAAATGTCAGGTGCGTTATCTGGATTACAACGTGTACGCGGAATGACTTTAAACGATGCGCACATTTTCGTACGCCCAGATCAAATTAAAGAAGAATTAAAACGTGTTGTAAACTTAACGCTAGAAGTGTACAAAGATTTCGGTTTAGAGAACTACTCATTCCGTCTATCTTATCGCGACCCAGCAGATACTAAAAAGTACTATGCTGATGATGAGATGTGGGAAAAAGCACAAGGTATGTTAAAAGAAGCTATGGATGAAATGGGTCTTGATTACTATGAAGCTGAAGGTGAAGCGGCATTCTAC
Source organism: Bacillus sp. FSL R9-9834 (assembly GCF_038006905.1). NCBI lineage: Bacteria > Bacillati > Bacillota > Bacilli > Caryophanales > Bacillaceae > Bacillus > Bacillus sp. FSL R9-9834. Next base: position 4,402,016 of record NZ_JBBOWD010000001.1, on the reverse strand, counting down.
GGTCCAAAACTTGACGTTCAAGTTCGTACTGCTCTTGGAAAAGACGAAACACTTTCAACTGTACAATTAGACTTCTTACTTCCAGAACGCTTTGAACTATCTTACGTTGGTGAAGACGGTAAACAACATCGTCCAGTTGTAATTCACCGTGGTGTTGTATCTACTATGGAACGTTTCGTAGCCTTCTTAATTGAAGAATACAAAGGTGCATTCCCAACTTGGTTAGCTCCAGTTCAAGTACAAGTAATTCCAGTTTCTCCGCAAGTACATTTAGACTACGCGAAGAAAGTACAAGATGAATTGCGTCGTGCTGGTATCCGTGTTGAATTAGATACTCGTGAAGAGAAAATTGGTTACAAAATCCGTGAAGCACAAATGCAAAAAATTCCGTACATGCTTGTAGTAGGTGACAATGAAGTAACTGAAAACGGCGTAAACGTACGTAAATACGGTGAACAAAAATCAGAAACAATCGCATTAGATGCTTTTGTTGATATGATTAAAGTAGAAGGAAAACGATAAGAAAAAGCCGCGGTATACCGCGGCTTTTCTATGTAATATGAGTAAGGAAAATTAGAAAAAAAAACCATGTAACACTTATCGTAAAAAAGTATTGCAAGTATGTTAGTTGTTTGTTACAATATTTCTTGTTGTTAGTAAAACACATCGCGTCTTCTTGACAGACGTCATGTCCTATGATAAACTCATCAAGGATAATAGAATATTGTTTTGTGGAACAAGTAGAAGCACCCGCTTCTCACCTGATGGACGCATTCGCAGTTTACAGGTAAATGTATTTCTTACTTAAGATTTTACAAGTGTGGGTGTCGTATGCCCGCACTTTTTTTGTCGGGTTCTATGACTACAAACTATGTTCTGAGAAAACCTTGGAGGTGGCTTACTATTAGCAAGGATATGATGATTAACGAGCAAATTCGTGCACGTGAAGTACGTTTAGTTGGTGCAAATGGCGATCAACTTGGAATCAAGTCTCGTAATGACGCTTTAGACTTAGCTGCAAATCTTAATCTTGATTTAGTATTAGTTGCTCCAAATGCGAAACCGCCAGTATGCCGCATTATGGACTACGGTAAATTCCGCTTTGAGCAACAGAAGAAAGAAAAAGAACAGCGCAAAAATCAAAAAGTAATTAGCATGAAAGAAGTACGTTTAAGTCCAACAATTGATGAACACGACTTTAACACAAAACTTCGTAATGCTATCAAGTTTTTAGAGAAAGGCGACAAGGTTAAAGCGTCAATTCGCTTTAAAGGACGTGCCATTACTCATAAAGAAATCGGTCAACGTGTTTTAGATCGCTTCTCAGAAGCTTGTGCTGAAGTTAGTACAATCGAATCTAAGCCTAAAATGGAAGGACGCAGTATGTTCTTAGTTTTAGCACCGAAAAACGATAAGTAATAGATAGAGGAGGAAATACCTATGCCTAAACAAAAAACTCATCGCGGCGCTGCAAAGCGTTTCAAAAAGACTGGATCAGGTAAACTGAAACGTTCTCACGCTTACACAAGCCATTTATTCGCTAACAAATCTACAAAAGCTAAACGTAAACTACGTAAAGCTGGTGTAGTAAGCGCTGGTGACTTCAAACGCATTCGTCAAATGCTTGACAACTTAAAATAAGTTCGGCTGATATATAGAACAATTAGGAGGTAATATTATGCCAAGAGTAAAAGGTGGTACAGTTACTCGTCAACGTCGTAAAAAAGTAATTAAATTAGCAAAAGGTTACTACGGTTCAAAAAATACATTATTCAAGGTTGCTAACCAACAGGTTATGAAATCTCTAATGTATGCATTCCGTGACCGCCGTCAAAAGAAACGTGACTTCCGTAAATTATGGATTACACGTATCAACGCAGCAGCTCGTATGAATGGTCTTTCTTACAGCCGCTTAATGCACGGTCTTAAAAATGCTGGCATCGAAGTTAACCGCAAGATGCTTGCTGACTTAGCTGTTCATGACGAAAAAGCTTTCGCTGAATTAGCAACAGTTGCAAAAAACAACATTAACTAATTAATTAGTTGAAACCTTAGGAGAATTTTCTTCTAAGGTTTTTTATTTGTATACAAAGAGAGAGATGTCGTTATTGATATGACAAAACCTATATAAAAGCTATAGCAATATAGAAGAATATACATATGAAGTCAGGAGAATCCTTCTGGCTTTTTTTTATTATGCCCCTTTGGAAAGAAGAGTATCTTTCCTAGGTGAAACGACACTGCTATAATGGAAAGATGATATGGAACTTTCATCAGATAAAATAACATTTTCATTAGTGGACAATACACAGATAATGATTACCTATCACCAATCGGAGTGAACAATCTAATCGTGATGATTGAAACGTATTTGTAAATTAAGGACAAGCTATTTTGTAAAGAGGTAAATGGCTTACTTATTAATAAGAAATGAAAAATAATAATGAACTTTGAAATGAAACAACATTGTTGCGTAACATGCGATGTTGGAGGAGGACAATAGAGTGGACTTACTACAACTATTTAAATTACAAAAAGAATTAGATGACCGTATTGCGAAAGAACATGACTTACAACCGAAAAAATTGTTAAAAGAGAAAATGTTAGCTCTTCTTGTAGAAATTGGAGAACTTGCAAATGAAACACGTTGTTTTAAATATTGGAGCAACAAACCAGCATCAGAACGTGAAGTCATACTAGAAGAATACGTAGATGGTTTACATTTTATTTTATCAATCGGAATTGATTTAGGTATTGATAAAAACTTCCTATTCTATAAGTGTGCACAGACGAATAAAACACAAGTAGAAATTTTCTTAGACACATATGCGAAGGTAATTCGTTTTACAGATCAACCATCTATTACGAACTATATTGAATTATTTACAAGCTACCTTCGACTAGGACAAGCGCTTGAGTTTGAACAAGAAGAGATTGAAAAGGCATATTTAGATAAAAACGAAGTAAATCATCAGCGTCAAACACAAGGATACTAAGTTAATTTTTGAATATTTCAATTTCCTTTTGTATAATGAAGTGACTGAAGAAAAAGGAGGGTGTTGGCAATGACAAAATTAGACGAGACATTGACAATGCTAAAAGAATTAACAGATGCACGTGGTATTGCGGGTAACGAGCGTGAACCACGTGAAGTAATGAAGAAATATATTGAGCCGTTTGCGGACGAACTTTCTACTGATAATTTAGGAAGTTTAGTTGCGAAAAAAGTAGGGGAAGAAAACGGCCCGAAAATTATGGTTGCAGGTCATTTAGATGAAGTTGGCTTTATGATTACACAAATTGATGACAAAGGTTTCCTTCGTTTCCAAACAGTTGGTGGCTGGTGGTCACAAGTTATGCTTGCACAGCGCGTAACAATTGTAACGCGTAAAGGAGATGTAACAGGTGTTATCGGTTCAAAACCACCTCATATCTTACCTCCAGAAGCGCGTAAAAAGCCAGTTGAAATTAAAGACATGTTCATCGATATTGGTGCTTCTAGCCAAGAAGAAGCAATGGAGTGGGGCGTACGACCAGGAGATCAAGTTGTACCTTACTTTGAATTCCAAGTGATGAAGAATGAAAAAATGTTACTTGCAAAAGCATGGGATAATCGAATTGGTTGTGCAATTGCAATTGATGTATTAAAACAATTAAAAGATGAAAAGCATCCAAACGTTGTATATGGCGTCGGGACTGTACAAGAAGAAGTCGGTCTTCGTGGTGCAAAAACATCTGCAAACTATATTAAACCAGATATCGCGTTCGCAGTAGATGTTGGTATCGCTGGTGACACACCTGGTGTAACATCAAAAGAAGCGCAAAGTAAAATGGGTGATGGACCACAGATTATTTTATATGATGCTTCTGTTATTGGTCATACAGGTTTACGTGACTTTGTAGTTGATGTTGCTGATGAATTACAAATTCCATACCAATATGATTCAGTAGCGGGCGGTGGAACGGATGCAGGTGCAATTCATATTGCTGTAAATGGTATTCCGTCTATGGCCATTACGATTGCAACGCGTTACATTCATTCTCATGCGGCAATGTTACACCGTGATGACTATGAAAATGCAGTGAAGTTAATTGTAGAAGTTATTAAACGTCTTGATAAAGAGGCAGTACATAACATTACATTTAATTAATAGAAAAAGCGAAGGAGCCTCTCCTTCGCTTTTTTATGTTTTAAAAAGGCCGTTCTAATCCAGCTGCAGTATGAGCCCCTAAAATGATTAAACGAGTTAATTGCATGGCCATAAAATGCGGGGTATATATCATTCCTTTTTTTAGCCATGACATAATCATGCCGAGGTGGGCACCAGTAACATAACTAATAAGAATATCACGTGGAACCATTAGTTTTTCATCGTTAGGTTGTGAAATAGAGAGGCTTAATGTTAAATGTGTTTGAATTGCTTTCATCATTTTATACGTATAATTTCCGGCAGCTTTATCACCAAGCATGACGTTATAGAAGTTCGCATTTTCTGCAATATGTTCGAACAAGGCCAAAAAACTTGGATGTGGTGAATCAAATGTAAGTTGAAAATCTTCTTTATTTCTATTTTTTTGTTTAATGACTTTTGTTAACTTCTCTAACATTTCTTCAATGCTTTTGTCTAATAAGTCATATTTATCGTGATAATGGCTATAAAACGTAGCACGATTTACAGGAGCACGTTCTGCAATATGTTGAACAGTTACATTTTCAAACCCTTTTTCGCCTACTAAAGCGACAAAAGCATCCTGTATGAGTTGTCTCGTCCGTTTTACACGTGGATCATTTGTATTTTTAATAGACATTTTTATTTCCCCTTGTTTAATTTTCTTTACTTAAACAACATATCAGCGTTATATTGTTGTTTAAACGACATTTCATACGTAAATTGTCGGTTGTAGATTTAAAATAATTATTTATAATTATAAACGATAGTCCTTCAGAAATCAGCACCGCTCGCAGGTAGATAAATTTCGATTTACACCGCAGATGGTGTGATTTTTTTGTTTAAAAGTTAATATAATTAACAATTAAGCAATCTAAACAATAAGGACATAAATAGTTTAGAAAAAAATTATATGCGATATAAGGAGAGGAATGCAATGAATCAGTTTCGAAGAATGGTAATTATCAACATTATCACATTAATTGTACTAGTTGGCGGCGGTATTGGCGCTTATTACTATTACAACCAAACGGAAAATTACTTAAAAACAGACAATGCAAAGATTGACGGAAAGGTAATTCCGATTGCGTCACCAGTAGCAGGTAAACTAACTGACTGGAAAGCAGAAGTAGGTAAGAACTACAATGAAAACGATAAATTAGGTGCTGTTACTGTAGCAGCAGCAAATGGAGAACAAACAGTAGATGTAACAATTCCGCAAAACGCAACAGTTGTACAATCAAACGCAACAACAAATGCTTTCGTTGGAGCAGGTAGCCCGATTGCGTATGCATTTGATATGAACAATTTATGGGTAACAGCAAATATTGAAGAAACAGTAATTGATGATGTTCAAAAAGGCCAAACGGTAGATGTATATGTAGATGCATACCCAGACACAACGTTAACAGGAAAAGTAGAACAAGTTGGCTTAACAACAGCGAACACATTCTCAATGTTACCATCAAGTAACGCAACAGCGAACTATACGAAAGTAAAGCAAGTTGTACCAGTTAAAATTTCTTTAGATCATAGTAAATCAGTAAATATTGTTCCTGGAATGAATGTGTCAGTTCGTATTCATAAGTAAGGGGGAGATGAGATGTCCTCAATTGCAATTGTAGGATATGCACTATTTTGTATAATCGTCTTCTTCCTTGTAAATCGTCTTTTACGAAAGAAAAAAACGAACGTGGGAGAAGAACAAGTCCCAGCCGTAAGTAAAATAGAAGTAAGTAAGGTAGAAACAGAAGAGAAAGAAAATGAACAAAAGCAAGAAGTAGAAATTTCTAATGTAGTTGAGTTAGAAACAAGCAAGCAAGAAGAAGTAAAACAAGAAAAAGAAATGCCGAAAAAACAAACGTCTATGCCTATAGAGAATGTAAATGTAAAAGCAGTTGTAACAGTATTAATTCTCGGTATGTTCGTTTCTATTTTAAACCAAACAATTATTAACGTTGCATTGCCACCGTTAATGAATGAATTTAACGTATCAACTTCAACAGCACAATGGTTAATTACAGGATTCATGCTTGTAAATGGTATTTTAGTACCGATTAGTGCCTTTTTAGTTTCACGATTTACGTATCGTAAATTATTCGTAGCAGCAATGTTATTCTTTACTGTAGGATCTATCATTTGTGCTACATCAGGAAACTTTACAATGATGATGACAGGTCGTATTATTCAAGCGGTCGGTGCAGGTATTTTAATGCCGGTTGGTATGAATATCTTCATGACATTATTCCCACCTCATAAGCGCGGAGCAGCGATGGGATTACTAGGTGTAGCGATGATTTTAGCTCCAGCTATCGGACCAACTGTAACAGGTTGGGTAATTGAAAACTACAGCTGGAACTTAATGTTCTATGCGATGTTTATTATCGGTTTAATTATTACCTTCCTATCTTTAAAATTCTTTACACTAGCTCAGCCAGTATCTAAAACGAAATTAGATGTATTTGGTGTTATTAGTTCAAGTATTGGACTAGGAAGCTTGTTGTACGGATTTAGTGAAGCTGGAAATAATAGTTGGACTAGTGCCGAAGTTGTTATTTCACTTGTTATCGGTGTAATTGGTTTAGCGTTATTTATTTGGAGAGAGTTGACAACAGACAATAAAATGCTTGATTTACAAGTATTTAAATATCCAGTATTTACTTTCACTTTATTAATTAACGCAATCGTTACGATGGCATTATTCGGAGGTATGTTACTACTTCCAGTATATCTGCAAAACATTCGTGGCTTCACACCAATTGAATCAGGTTTATTATTACTTCCAGGTTCATTAATTATGGGAATCATGGGACCTATTGCAGGTAAACTATTTGATAAATATGGAATTCGTCCGTTAGCGATTGTTGGATTAGCTATTACAACGTTTGCGACATATGAATTTACAAAGTTATCAATGGATACGCCATATAGCGTTATTATGACGGACTATATTATACGTTCAATTGGTATGTCATTCATTATGATGCCAATTATGACAGCTGGTATGAACGCACTGCCGATGAAATTAATTTCTCACGGTACAGCAACGCAAAATACATCAAGGCAAGTAGCTGGTTCAATCGGAACAGCGATTTTAATCACACTTATGACGCAACAAACAACTGCTCACGTAGCAGATTACGGTAACATGTTAACAACGTCAAACCCAATTTTAGTTGATAAAGTACATGGCATGGGGCAAAGCTTAGCGGCCTTAGCTGGATCAGCGCAAGCAGGAGATGCGATGAGCACGCAACTATTATATGGACAAATTTCAAAGCTATCTGCAATTAACGGTATTAACGATGCATTCTTAATTGCAACAATATTAGCAGGTGTTGCATGGGTGTTATCGTTCTTCTTGCAATCAGGCAATAAACCAAATAGAAAAGCAGGGAATTAATTTCCCTGCTTTTTTGTGTTCTTTATGCAGTTACATATAAAAGCTGATAACCAGCTACGGAGCAAAGCCCTGCTATAAACAAAATCGTCCCCATAGAACGAATACTCGATATGTGTCTGCCGCTTATAATAGTTAATAGTCCAGCTAAAGAGAAGAAGCACCAATATAAAGTTCCCGAAATTGGAACCATCCCTTCTAAATCTATTCCAGAACCTATACAAAAGATAGGAACAACGATAAGTAATATGCTAATGAAACCAGCTATAGTGGTAAGTGATTTCCGATGTTTCATGCCAGCAATAATTAAAAAAATACCGACGATGAATTCACATAACATGAAAGTAAGAGCTAAAATCATCCAAGTTAATATTCCGAACACTTCTGTATTACCTCCGATTTTTGGGTTTCAAAAAATGTTATATATAGAATGAATCACCTACAGACATGAGCACCCAGAAAATAACCCCTAATATTCCAGCGGTAAAAATAATGAATCCCATATTACGTATACTTTTAATTTTGGCTTGTAATCCACTTATCCCTGCTAATAATCCAGTTAAAGAAAACAGTATCCAATATAAAGTAGTTGAAATAGGGATGATTGTATTGCTCTCCACTCCCATGCCCCAAAAAACAAAAGGTAGTGTGACAAAGGAAAAGCTAAGTAGCCCCATTAAACCGACAAATAATTTACGGTGTTTCACGCTAGTAACAATTAAAAAAATACCACCGAAAAATCCGCATAAAACAAGAAGTGGCATATAAACAATCCAAAGTAAGCTCAACATATGTAATCTCCCTCTGTGTAATCAGTTATATTTTACTACATGAGGTTTATTTTGGATATTATTAATGAATATGTATAATTTGATAGAAATGAGTAGTGGTCATACGAATTAATAAAAGAGGTATCGCGATGATACCTCTTTTTAACTCAAGAACGCCAACATATTATTCATAATATGAAATAACATAGCTGGAATAATGGATTTTGTTTTTTTACATAAAATAGCCATTAATAATCCCATGAAGAAAGTAATTACCATAACCCCAAGTGAGTATGTATGAGCGATACCGAAGAAGAAACTTGTTACGATGGCTGCGATCCAAAATGGAAAGCGTTCTGAGAAGAAGCGAAGTATAAAACCACGGAAAATAAGTTCTTCAAAAATGGGTGTGAGTATGGCGAAGCTGAGAAGCAATAATATTTGATATTGCTTAAAGACGTCTAAGCTTAGTGCGGAAGATTGCTGCTTCGTTGCATTTTGGAACACATAATTTAACAGTATGTAATTGAGTACGATGTTTATAACGAAGAAAAGAAGTAAATATACGTATGTGCGCCATTCTTTCAGTGCTTTAAAGTTAAAAGATTTTAGTAGTAATTTTTTTGCGGGTTCGAATTTAAAAATGAAGAATAACAGTACGGCTAGTTGTAATACGGTACTTGCGGTATTGGCAATAGATTCGTACAGGGCAATTTGTTTTTTATTTGTGAGACCAGCTGTATAAATTGTTAATGGCATTGCGAGGAACACAGTAATAAGTCCGGTTCCGAAAAAAGCGAATAAAACGGAGCTAATAAATTGTAACCATGACATAGAGTATTTCTGTTCATTAGAAAGTTGTGTAGCGGGTTGCATTTGTAAAATCACCTCTTTATATTTGTATATTTAATTATAAAGCATATCGTTTTCGGGTGTAACATTTAAATATTACATATAAAGGTGTATTTTCCATAAAATAATAAAAGAGGTATCACCCTATAGTGATGCCTCTTTCTTATTGATAACTATGTTCTGCTTTGTTATTCGATTTTGATTGCTCTATTTGCAATTCACGCTCTACTAAACGGTCTAACTGTTGAATAGCTTTTAATGCTTTTTCATAAGAAATTGTTCGATAATGATGCGCTCCGCCCGGTTCTTCATCTGCTTCGTCTGCCCATTTAATAATGTTTTGAAGAGATGTTCTTTCGATTTCTTGTTCTACTAAGAAAGAATCAGTATGAAGAAGAATGGCGATAGAAATCTCTTTTGCTAGTTTAGGGTGCTCTCCTAATCTAATAAGCAATTTATGAGCTCTTTCTGCTCCTTTAATTGCGTGTATATCATTCTTTTTATATAAATCATAGTCCCATTCGCCGCCTGTGTACCACGTATGATGTCCGATATCATGAAGGAAACCAGCCTTTGTAGCAGCATCGACTGAGGCGTGATGCTTTTTAGCTAAGTGAAACGCATGGTAAGCGACAGCAATCGCGTGGACCATCCCAGAACGATTTACGTATTTTTGTGTAATATGGTGTTTAAAAATTTGTTCAAGCGTAATACGGTGCATAAAACATTCACTCCTTTTATCCCGCTTTAACGGGCAGTAAGATTCCTACTTCAAAATTCAGCGAATACGAGGAAGTTAGGTGAGGAATCAACTGCCCGTAAAAGCCCGATTGGTTCAACTAATAATTAGTGGGGATGACCCCCCCTCCCCACTAATTAAAGTTTCACTTTATCTTATGGTGTCTATAAAGAAAATCGATCGGTTTAAATGTATTTTGAACATTGTACTCCATCATAGTTCGTTAGTAAAGTAGAAATGTTTAGGAGAAGAAAAAATTTTTCCGCAAAAAAAATCACCTTGGCCTATGCAAAGGTGATTTTCAAATTGCTTATTTTTTTAATCCTTGCTCTAGTGTTTCTAACATTTCGTGCTTTTCATTTTCATCGGCGTTTTTCCAAATGACTTCAAATAAAACACCAAGACCTGGTAGCATTTTTTCTTCACCGCTTTGAATTGCATCGACAATTGTTTCTTGTAATTGATCTTGTGTATTACCAGATACATTTGCTAATACAGCACCGCGTAAATTAAAACTCATTGTTTTCACCTCTTCTTCAGAATTGAAACTGACGTTAGTTTTTGTTCTTTTTTATGTAAATATGTATGAAAAATAGGCTATAATGATAAGACAAGAAGAGAGGGAAATACATATTATGAAAAACATTGATTCAGTACAAAATCCGCGTGTGAAGCAGTGGAAAAAGCTGCAAACGAAAAAAGAACGCGATAAAAAAGGTTTATTTTTTGTAGAAGGATTCCACTTAGTGGAGGAAGCTTTAAAAGTAGGAGTTGTAACAGAACTTATCGTTTCAGATCAGACAGACCTTCCGAAAGATTGGACAGTTAATGATGTAGAGATGTATATCGTACCGGAAGCAATCGTAAAAGTACTTCGTGAAACAGAAACGACGCAAGGTGTATTTGCTGTCTGTGAAAAGCATGAGAAAGAAGTAGCTCTTGCTGATGGAAAGTTTCTTTTACTAGATGGTCTGCAAGACCCAGGTAACTTAGGGACGATTATTCGTACAGCTGATGCAGCTGGCATTCATGCCGTTGTGCTTGGAGAAGGTTGTGTTGATGTTTATAATAGTAAAGTACTCCGTTCTACACAAGGCTCTATTTTCCACTTACCAATTGTAAAAGGGAACTTAGAAGAATGGGTAGACAAGTTAAAAGAAAATAACGTTCCTGTATATGGAACAGCTCTTGAAAATGGAGTTCCGTACGGGGAAGTAACACCAGCTGGTAGTTTTGCATTAATTGTAGGAAATGAAGGAAACGGCGTACGTCAAGAAATTCTTGCGAAAACGGATCAAAACTTGTATATTCCGATTTACGGCGGGGCAGAATCATTAAATGTTGCAGTTGCAGCAGGGATTTTAACGTATTATTTGCAAAGCCCGGTTGCGAACAAATAAAAAACTTCTTATAATAAGTTGAAGTACATTATATTAAAAGTTAAATAACGAAAAACGTTGATAGAGAAGAGTAGCTTACAAAATCGCCATATAGGGAGAGAATGCCGTAGACTGAAAGCATTCTTATGGTAGACGGAAGTGAATTCACCTCTGGAGTTGACGCCAGGACCATGTATATGTAAAGGCGTTCCGGTCAGAATTGATCGTTATAACTAATGAGTGGGCAGACATGTTCTGTCAATTTAGGGTGGTACCGCGAATTTACCTCGTCCCTTTTTGGGAGCGAGGTTTTTTTATTTTTAAAATTAGGAGGGTTCCAAATGGAAGCACGTTTAAAAGAGCTAAAGCAAAAAGCGTTAGAGCTTATTGAAGAAGCGAAAGAGCTAAAAGGCTTAAACGACGTACGCGTAGCGTATTTAGGAAAAAAAGGTCCAATTACAGAAGTATTACGCGGCATGGGAAAATTATCAGCAGAAGAGCGTCCACGTATGGGAGCATTAGTAAATGAAGTACGTGAAGCGATTCAAACGCGTCTAGATGACAAAATCAGCAACTTAGAAAAAGCAGTAATTGAAGCGAAATTAGCTACTGAAACAATTGATGTTACCTTACCAGGTCGTCCTGTTGAAACAGGTTGTCACCATCCGTTAACAGCTGTTGTTGAACAAATTGAAGATGTATTCATCGGTATGGGTTATGAAGTAGCGGAAGGAACAGAAGTAGAAAAAGACTACTACAACTTCGAAGCATTAAACTTACCGAAAGATCACCCAGCACGTGATATGCAAGATACATTCTACATTACAGAAGAAACGTTACTACGTACACATACATCTTCTGTGCAAGCACGTACGATGGAAAATAATAAAGAAAAAGGCCCAATTAAAATTATTTGTCCTGGTAAAGTGTATCGCCGCGATGACGATGATGCGACGCATTCACACCAGTTCATGCAAATTGAAGGTCTTGTAATTGATAAAAATATTCGTATGAGTGACTTAAAAGGTACACTGCAAGTATTCGTGAAAAAGATGTTCGGTGAAGATCGTGAAATCCGTCTTCGTCCAAGTTTCTTCCCATTCACAGAGCCATCTGTAGAGATGGATATTTCTTGTATGATGTGTCACGGCAAAGGTTGCGGCACTTGTAAAGGAACTGGTTGGATTGAAATTTTAGGCGCAGGTATGGTTCACCCGAACGTACTTGAAATGGCTGGTTATGATTCAAAAGAATATCAAGGTTTCGCATTCGGTATGGGCGCAGAGCGTATCGCAATGTTGAAATACGGCGTAGATGACATTCGTCATTTCTATACAAATGATGTACGTTTCTTACAACAATTCAAACGAGCGTAAGGGAAGGAGAGGATAAGTATGTTCGTATCATATCGTTGGTTACAAGAGTATGTAGATATTAAAGATGTAACGGCACAAGAACTAGCAGACAAAATCACGAAAAGTGGTATTGAAGTAGAAGGCGTTGAAGTATTAAATAAAGGTGTAAAAGGTGTTGTAGTTGGTCACGTATTAGAATGTGAAAAACACCCAGAAGCTGATAAGTTAAGCAAATGCTTAATCGATATCGGTGAAGAAGAACCAGTTCAAATTATTTGTGGTGCTGCTAACATTGCAAAAGGTTTAAAAGTGCCAGTTGCAAAAGTTGGCGCTGTACTACCTGGTAATTTCAAAATTAAAAAAGCAAAACTACGTGGTGAAGCTTCTCACGGTATGGTTTGTGCTCTTCAAGAGCTTGGCATTGATGGAAAGTTAGTTTCAAAAGAATATGCAGATGGTATCTTCATCTTCCCAAGTGACGCTGAAGTTGGTGCAGATGCACTTGAAATTTTAAACTTACATGATGAAGTACTTGAGCTTGGTTTAACACCAAACCGTGCAGATTGCTTAAACATGTTAGGTGTTGCATATGAAGTAGCTGCTATTTATGGCCGTGAAGTAAAACTTCCAGCTATCGACTTACAAGAAACAGCAGAAAAAACTGCTGATTACATTTCTGTAAGTGTAGAAGCGAAAGAAGAAAACCCATTATACATTGCAAAAATGGTAAAGAACGTAAAAATTGGTCCGTCACCAATGTGGATGCAAACGCGCCTTATGGCAGCTGGCATTCGTCCAATTAGCAACGTAGTTGATATTACAAACTACATTTTAATGGAATACGGTCAACCGTTACATGCATTCGATTACGATAAATTAGGTTCAAAAGAAATCGTTGTTCGTCTTGCAAAAGAAGGTGAAAAAATTGAAACGTTAGATGATCAAGAACGTACATTACAAAGCCACCATCTTGTCATTACAAACGGTACAAAAGCTTTAGCTGTTGCTGGTGTAATGGGTGGAGCGGATTCTGAAGTTACAAATGAGACAGTAAACGTTCTAATTGAGTCTGCATACTTTGCGGGTCAAACAGTGCGCCGTACATCAAAAGACTTAGGTCTTCGCAGTGAGTCAAGTGCGCGTTTCGAAAAAGGAATCGACCCAACACGTACATTTGAAGCAATTCAACACGCAGCTGCTTTAATGGCGAAATACGCTGGCGGTGAGGCGCTTGAAGGTGTAGTAGAAGCTGACAACTTACAAGTACAAGAGCGTACAGTATCTGTTACTGCTGACAAAGTAAACCGTGTATTAGGTACAAATATTTCTGCAAGTGAAATGGGTACAATGTTCACAAACTTAAAGTTCCCATTCACAGAAGTAGAAGGAACATTCCACGTGAATGTACCAGCACGTCGTCCTGACATTACAATTTCAGAAGACTTAGTAGAAGAAGTGGGCCGTCTATACGGTTATGACCACATTCCAGTTACATTACCTTCTGGAACGATGACTCGTGGTAAATTAACATCAGCACAAACGAAACGTCGTAAAGTACGTCGCTTCTTAGAAGGTGCTGGTTTATATGAAGCAATCACGTATTCATTAACAAGCACTGACAAAGCGAAACAATATATGGTTGAGCCAAACGAAAAGGCGCCTGTCGCTCTTGCACTTCCAATGAGTGAAGAACGTAGCCAACTTCGTTTAAGCTTAGTACCACAATTGTTAGAAGCAGTTTCATACAACGTTGCACGTAAAAACGACAGTGTTGCTTTATACGAAGTAGGTTCTATCTTCTTACCGACAGAAGAAGGAGAACTTCCGAAAGAAGAACAACATCTTGCAGGTGTTATGACAGGTCTTGCTCTTCACCATGCATGGCAAGGTGAGAAGAAAGTAGTAGACTTCTTCGTTGTGAAAGGTGTACTAGAAGGATTATTCGACGTACTTGGCGTTTCAAACCAAATCACTTATGCACCAGCAAAACGTGAAGGTATGCACCCAGGTCGTACAGCTGACATCGTATTAGATGGCGAAGTAATTGGTTTCATCGGTCAATTGCACCCAGAAGCAGAAAAACAATTAGATGTGAAAAATACATTCGTATTTGAACTATCTCTTGTAAAAGTATTCGGTGCAGACGCAGAAGAAACTTACTACTCAGCGATTCCACGTTTCCCATCCATGACACGTGACATGGCTGTTGTCGTAACGAAAGAAACAAAAGCTGGCGAAATGAAGCAAGTTATTGCTGAAGCTGGCGGGGAACTTCTGAAAGACGTAACACTATTTGACTTATACGAAGGTGAAAAAATGGAAGAAGGCAAGAAGTCACTTGCATTCTCTATGAACTACTTCGATCCAGAGCGTACGTTAACAGACGAAGAAGTAACAGAAGCACATAACCGTGTATTAACAGCGGTAGAAGAGAAATTTGGTGCGGAGTTACGTAAGTAATTTTTAAATAAAAAGGTTGAGTACCCTTTAATGGATACTCAACCTTTTTTATTTTTAATTACATTGTGCCTGTTTTTATTTCTGTAAAAACTTCGGTAGCAACCGTTAAAATGGTATTTAATGCTACAGGAAATCCGGCATATATAATCATCTGCATCATTACTTCAATGATTTCTTCTTCTGTCCATCCGACGTTTAAAGCTCCGTTTATATAAAATTTCAGTTGTTCAGTATTTCCTAAAGCTGTTAATCCAGCAACGGTCGCAAGTAATCGGGATTTCAAGTCGAGACCTGGTCTGGCAAAAATTTGACCGTAGTTAAATTCTACAGCTAATGTTCCTAAATCAGGTGCAACAGAATCTGCAAGGTTATTTACGATCTTTTGGTAATGTTCAGGAGCGATTTTTGCTAAAATTTTCATTCCTTTTTCATAATTCACACTAGGATTTTTCATTACATACATCTTCCTTTCTAGTATAGTGAGGCACCTTTATAAATGAGATTAGTGTAATACTTATCATGGAAATTCCAAGAATGCATACTCCGGTCCACTGCCATTTGCTCCAGACGAGTAGCCCGAAGTATGAGCCTATAGACCCACCGAGAAATGTTGCGACCATGTATATGCCGTTCAAACTACTTCGTTTCTCAGGATTTAATTGGAAAAGGTGTGCTTGACAAGCTACTTGATTTGCTTGAGTGCCAGCTGTAAGTAAAAGAGCCCCTACAATAAGTCCTGGTAACCAGTACCCTGAAAATAAAAATAGTAAAAAAGAAAAAAATGAAATAAACGTACATAAAGCGTTCGCAAATATGGCTCCTTTTTTATCTATAATGCGTCCAATAATAGGTGTTGCAAATGCTCCTGCTATTCCTACTAAACCGATTAATCCAACAGTAGAGCTTCCGTAATGATAAGGACGTGTGGTTAATAAGAAAATAAGTGTAGTCCAAAAAACACTGAAAGCTCCAAATACCATCCCTTGACTTAAACAAGCTTTTCGTAACATTTTCTCTTGCAACAAGAGTGGGATGAAAGAAAAGAGAAGCTTTTTATATTGCATGTGATGAGGCTTATCTCCTTTAGGGAAATATATTTTCACTAATAACATAAGAATGAAAGTACTTATGAAAAAAATCCCATAAACAGTTCGCCATCCGAAGTGAATATCGATGAATCCGCTAATTAATCGAGCTCCTAAAATGCCGCAAACTAGACCGATAGATACATTGCCTAAAATTTGACCCCTATTTCGATCAGTGGCGTATTGAGAGACGAAAGGGATTACAATCTGGGGAATGATTGTAACAAATCCAAGAATAAAATTAGCTCC
Source organism: Bacillus sp. FSL R9-9834 (assembly GCF_038006905.1). Taxonomy (NCBI): domain Bacteria; kingdom Bacillati; phylum Bacillota; class Bacilli; order Caryophanales; family Bacillaceae; genus Bacillus; species Bacillus sp. FSL R9-9834. The sequence continues at coordinate 4,385,558 of NZ_JBBOWD010000001.1, read as the reverse complement.
AATTAGCCAAGTCATATCTGTTGAGAAAGCGGCTAAAGCTAAGTTAATACAAATGAGAGACAATAAAATTAAAATTAATTTTTTTCTCTCAAGTATATCCCCTAAAGGAACTATGAAGAGATTTCCTAGTGCATATCCGACTTGGGTTACAGTAGCGACAATACCGATTCTAGTTTCTGAAACATGAAAAGTATGGGCTACACTTACTAAAAGAGTTTGATTTATATACACGTTTGCTACTGTAAAACCACATATTACCGCCATAAATAAAACAAATCGCTGTGTTAGTTCAAAAGAATGTGTTTCTATATTTTTTATTATCATAAAATTCACCTCCTTTACTTATTAAGATAAAGGTAGGTTTATAATGAAAATAGGAGTGTATTTATACTGGTATAAAAACTACCACTAATAAAGGGGAATATTATATGTTAAGCGATGCAGATAGAAGGAAGGAACTAGCAGATTTTTTAAAAAGCCGCCGCGCTAGGTTGACTCCTGAGCAATTTAATTTACCAATTGGTCAGCGAAGAAAAACAAAAGGATTAAGACGAGAAGAAGTTGCACAATTAGCGGGAATTGGATTGACATGGTATACATGGTTAGAACAAGGGCGTGATATCCAAGTTTCTCAAGAAGTTATAGAGTCAATTTCTCGTGTATTTCGGTTGGAGGGAGAAGAAAGAAATCATTTGATTTTATTGGCAAATCTTTCGCTATCTTCTCAAATAAGGAAGCCGATTGCTGGACATATAAATGGAGTTTTAGAGGGATTATTAGATCAATTACAATTTTGTCCTGCTTATGTAATTGATGAAAAACTTAACATTGTTCATTGGAATAAGGCTGCCAGCGTTGTATTTGGTGATTTTGGTGAAATGGATGAGAGAAATCGAAATGCGGTGTGGCGTTGTTTTACATCAAAAGAATACCGTAAACTATTTGAAAACTGGGAAAATCATGCACAGCGTTTAATTGCACAGTTCCGCGCTACATATACACAATTTATTGGGGACGAGTGGTTTAAAAATGTGATTGAGGAACTTACGGAAAGAAGTAGTGAATTTCGTATGTGGTGGTCAAATCATGAAGTGCAAGGAACACCTATTGGTCGGAAAGTACTTTTACATCCTGCCGTAGGAACGTTAGTTATGGATCATGTTACACTCCAGGTTTATGATGCACCTGAATTAAAGCTTACAATTTATCAGCCACGTACAGAGGAAGATACAGAAATGAAGATGAAAGAATTATTAAAAGTGAATTAGAATAATACGGTAGAGAATTAGTTTCTCATGGAAATCGTTTAAATATATGTTGTTAAAAAAGAAAAATACTGATATATTTTCCGACATCTTGCATCTTTCTCTCGAATGTAGTACATTAATTTTAGTTTAACAAAATGAAAGACGATGATAAGGAAAAGTAGTATATACTATAATCCAAAGCGAGTCAGGGACGGTGAAAGCCTGATGAGGCGGTATATGTGAAGAACACCTTGGAGTTGCTAACCGAAATTGAATCTTGTATTCAAGAGTAGACTTAGACGGGAATCCGGCCTGTTACAAACTGGGAAGTATGTATTACATACGAGTTAAAGTTGGTCTTTATGACAAATTGGGTGGTACCGCGAAGTTTAACCTTTCGTCCCTTTATGGATGAAAGGTTTTTTTGTATTTAAATATATCAGCAAAGGAGAATTTCACTATGGAAAACACATTAGTAAAAAGTCTGTATAGAGATACAGATAAATACGCAGGTCAAACAGTACAAGTATCAGGGTGGATTCGTAACTTACGTGATTCAAAAGCGTTTGGTTTCATCGAATTAAACGACGGTAGCTTCTTCAAAAGCGTTCAAATCGTTTTCGATACAGAATTAGATAACTTCAAAGAAATTGCAAAACTTCCACTTAGCTCTTCAGTTAAAGTAGAAGGTAAAGTAATTGTAACGCCTGGAGCGAAGCAACCATTTGAAATTAAAGCAGAAAAAATTGATATTGAGGGCTTATCAGATTCTGATTACCCACTTCAAAAGAAACGTCATACGTTTGAATACTTACGTACAATCGCTCACTTACGTCCAAGAACAAATGCATTTTCTGCAACGTTCCGCGTACGTTCTATCGCAGCATTTGCGATTCACCAATTCTTCCAAGAGCGTGGATTCGTACATGTTCACACACCTATCATCACTGGTAGTGATACAGAAGGTGCGGGCGAAATGTTCCGCGTAACAACGCAAGATTTAAACAACGTACCAAAAGGCGAAGACGGACAAGTTGATGAATCAAAAGACTTCTTCGGCAAAGAAACAAACTTAACAGTAAGTGGACAGCTGAACGCTGAAGCTTATGCATTAGCATTCCGTGATGTATACACATTCGGACCTACATTCCGTGCAGAAAACTCAAACACAACTCGCCACGCTGCTGAGTTCTGGATGGTTGAGCCTGAGATTGCATTCGCTGAACTAGGTGACGTAATGAACCTTACAGAAGATATGCTGAAATATGCAATGAAATACGTATTAGAGCATGCACCAGAAGAAATGGAATTCTTCAACAGCTTCGTTGATAAAACAGTTCTAGAGCGCATGAACAACGTAATTAACTCTGACTTCGGTCGTATCACTTATACAGAAGCAATTAAAGTACTTCAAGAATCAGGTGCTGACTTCAAATACCCAGTAGAATGGGGAATTGACTTACAAACAGAGCACGAAAGATACTTATCAGAAGAAATCTTCAAACGCCCTGTATTCGTAACTGACTATCCGAAAGACATTAAAGCATTCTACATGCGCTTAAATGACGACGGTAAAACAGTGGCTGCTACTGACCTTCTAGTTCCTGGCATCGGCGAATTAATCGGCGGAAGTCAACGTGAAGAAAGAATGGACGTTTTAGTAGACAGAATTAAAGAATTAGGTATGAACGAAGAGGACTACTGGTGGTACTTAGAACTTAGAAAATACGGCGGTACAAAACACGCTGGATTCGGTCTAGGTTTCGAGCGCTTCCTAATGTACATCACTGGCATGGCTAACATCCGTGACGTAATTCCATTCCCAAGAACTCCAGGTTCTTCTGAATTCTAAAATATGAAAAAAGCGAGAGGATTTCCTCTCGCTTTTTATTTTGTATAGTTTATTCTCCTGTAGCAAAAAGTAACGCGAAGGGGTGAATATAAATGAGTAAAAAAGTGAAAAAAGATCATTCAAGATCGGGCCTAGGTTCTCCAGAAGTAGAAGGACAAGGAACGACAACACATGAAACAGGTTCTCATAAAGTACCTTCATCAAATAAGAAGCAGAAACGAAGCTAACATAAAAAAGGAGAGTCTTGGCGACTCTCCTTTTTTATATATTACATTTTCTTATCGTTAATTTCTTTTGTAATGTTATCTACATCCTTGTCTAATCGATCGAAATAGAAAAACCACAGTAAGCTCATGAACACGTAATAGATGGCCATCACACCAAGATTATCAGATATATTTTCAAATGTAGATTTAGTAGTGAAAAAAGCTCCCCAAATGGTAGAAATAGTGAGGTAAGAAAGTGGACCTACGATGTGTACGAAAGCATATAATATCTTTTTTACTTTTACAGCGTTCATATGAAAAACCTCCTTTTTCTAATCATACATTCAAGCTCCTCGCAGAAGTGTTGTAGTTTTGCGGGATTATGTATTAACGAGCGGGCATCGTGTTTCCCGATAAAGTGAAACTTTAATCAGTGGGGGGGGTCATCCCCCACTGATTATTAGTTGAACCAATCGGACTTTTATGGGCAGTTGATCCCCCACCCAACTTCTTTGCTTTCGCTGAATTTTGAGGTGGGGGTCTTACTGCCCGTTAAAGTGGGATAAATCTTCGAATCCGAAAGTTTAATAAGAAAGACCGGCCGTAACGCTCTATTAAATCGTTGAACTCTCGTTGCTCACTGAGTAGCTGAATGTTTTCTCTAATTTCAAACTGTCTTTCGTGTGGATTACCTAGTAAAATATTTAGAATCATTTGTAGAAGTAGCAATGGGAATCTCCTCCTATGTTAGAATAATCTGTATATTATAATTATAACAAAACTATAAGGACAATAGTAGGGTGAAACAAAAAACAGGAGTTTGTAGGCTCCTGTTTTTGTCGATACTATTTTAATAAGCGAAACGCCTTCTCTGTATTAGCAAAATGCAGTTTCACAAACTCAGGTAATCGCTCTTTACCAAGCTTTTGAATTAATTTAGCAGCGGCGATATCAACTTGTTTACCAGCACCCTTTGGAAGCGGCATACCAGCTTTTTTACTTAGTTCGTCAAATTGTTTTACGAATGAGTAACGAGCTAAAATGGAAGCAGCGGCTACTGCTAAATGGACGCTTTCGCCTTTCGTCGCAAAATAAACATTTTCACGCTGTACCTGTTTTTGTTTTGCTAAATATTTGTAGTATGTATCAGGTTGTGTAAATTGGTCGATTAAGACGCCTTCAGGTTTTGTAGGTGCAATTTTAGCTAATAAGTTTGTAATAGCTTTATTGTGTAGTAAAGCTTTTAACTTACCTTGGTTGTTTCCTTTATCAAATAGCTCGTTATATTTTTCGTTATGAAGGACGAGAGAGCTGTAAGGGACAACGTGAAGAAGTTGTTTCGCAATGGCAGTAATTTGTTCGTCATTTAAGTTTTTAGAGTCTTTTACACCAAGCTCTTTTAGTAGTGGGATTTGCTTCGCATCCACATATACAGCAACTACTGTCATCGGTCCGAAGAAATCACCAGTACCCACTTCATCTGACCCTACGATTGACATTGTACCGATAGAAGCAGGCGGTGCATAACGGTGTGAATCGACAGATTTTTTTACAGCTGTTTTTGGAGTTTGGGAGACAGTTTGCCAACGGGCAGCTTCTGCTTCAGCACGTCCACCTTGGAACATTACTTTTCCGGATTTATACGCTGTAATGGTGCACGATGGCACTTTTGCCATGAAGATCCCGCCTTGCGGAGTTTTCGGGCTAAGCGAATGTTTATATTGTTGTTTCATGTCTTCAATTACTGTAGAACTTGTTTGAATTACGATAGAATTTGACATAATGGTCGCCCCTTTTTTTATATTGTTATTTTTATCATATCGGATTGTTCTTTCTGTTTCCATATTATGAAGGTTCATGGTATGATAAACTTTAGGATTCTGTACGTGATTGGAGGCCGGTGAGTTGTCACAACAAAAGGGAAAGAAAAGTCGAATTAATGTAGAAATCTATGGTCAGCAATATTCAGTTGTTGGCGATGAAAGTACAAGTCATATCCGCATGGTAGCAGCGATTGTGGATGATAAAATGCGCGAACTCAATGCCAAGAATCCTTCGCTTGACACGAGTAGACTAGCGGTATTGACGGCGGTAAACGTCATACACGATTACATAAAATTAAAAGAAGAACATGAGAAATTGAAAGAAAGTATGACAAAAAAAGGAATGGAATAACATGATTGATATTATTATCATTTTACTGCTTGTTATGGGATTTTTCCTCGGCTTACGCAGAGGGTTCATCTTGCAACTTGTAAAGTTAACAAGCTTTATTATCGCATACCTTGTTGCATACTGGTACTGTAAAGATTTAGCGCCAGCACTTGCGAAATTTATTCCGTATCCATTTGATAAAAACGTATCTGTTCCAGAATGGATTGATGCAAATAATATTGAGACAGTATTTTATCAAGCGCTTGCGTTTATCATATTGTTTATTATCACAAAAATTGCACTTTCATTACTTGGTAATTTGTTAAATATGTTTGCAGAAATACCGGTTTTAAAGCAAGTAAATGCGTTTGCGGGGGCAATCCTCGGATTTTTAGAAGTATATATTATTTTGTTTGTCTTAATTATCATTGGGAACATTCTTCCGATTGAACAATTACAAACACCATTACAACAATCATCAATTAGCAAAATAATTGTAGACGATACACCGATTCTCTCTGAAAAGGTGAAGGAACTATGGCAGACAGGTAGCAGAGTATAACTTCTCTTTTTTCGGAAAGAGAAGTTTTTTTCTATGAAAGAAAGGCGGGACAATGATGAAAGTAAATAAAAAACAAGTGATTAAATTATTAGAGACAATCGGGCTTTTTATGGAACTAAAGGGCGCGAATCCATTTAAAATATCGGCGTTTCGTAAAGCGGCAGCAGCATTAGAAAGTGATGATCGTAGTCTTTCTGAGATTGAAGATTTCACGAAGATTCCTGGCATTGGAAAAGGAACAGCAGCAGTTATTCAAGAATATATAGAGTCGGGAACATCTGAAGTATTACAAGAGCTTGAAAAAGAAGTGCCAAGTAGCTTATTACCGTTATTAAAATTACCAGGCCTTGGTGGTAAAAAGGTAGCTAAGTTATATAAAGAACTTGGTGTTGTTGATATGGAATCGCTAAAAGCGGTTTGTGAGGAAAATAAAGTACAAGCTTTAGCTGGTTTCGGTAAGAAGACAGAAGAGAAAATATTAGAAGCAATCGATCAAGTAGGATCTCGTCCGGAGCGTTTACCAATCGCGATGGTATTGCCTATTGCCGGGGAAATAGAGGAGAAATTGTCGAATATTGCTGAGGTAATTCGTTTCTCGCGCGCTGGTAGTTTGCGCCGTGTTCGTGAAACAGTGAAAGATTTAGACTTTATTATTGCAACGACAGAACCAGCTGCAGTACGTGAGCATTTACTACAATTCGATAATATGATTGAAGTAATTGCGAGCGGGGATACGAAAGTTTCTGTTCGTCTTCAATATGAATATGATATTTCGATTGATTTCCGCTTAGTAAAACCAGAAGAGTTTATTACAACTCTTCACCATTTCACAGGATCAAAAGACCATAACGTAAAAATGCGTCAAATCGCAAAAGATAAAGGCGAGAAAATTAGTGAATATGGCGTGGAGAACTTGGAAACAGGTGAAGTGAAAACATTTGAGACGGAAGAAGAATTCTTTGCTCATTTCGGTCTTCCATTTATCCCGCCAGAAGTGCGTGAAGATGGAAAAGAAATTGAATTAATTAAAGAGTATCCAAACTTAATTCAGTTCTCTGACATACAAGGTGATTTACATATGCATACAACATGGAGTGACGGTGCTTTTTCTATTGAAGAGATGGTACAAGCATGCCGTGCTCGTGGATATAAATTTATGGCAATTACGGATCACTCACAATACTTGAAAGTAGCGAACGGTTTAACGAAAGAGCGCCTTCGTGAACAAGCGAAAGAAATTGAACGTATGAACGAAAAGTATCCAGACATTACAATTTTACGCGGAATTGAAATGGACATTTTACCGGATGCTTCGCTTGATTTTGATGATGAAGTATTAGCAGAATTAGATTATGTCATTGGAGCAATTCACTCGAGCTTCTCACAAGACCGTGAAACGATTATGAAACGTCTTCGTGCGGCGCTAGAGAATAAGCATGTCACAATGATTGCTCATCCGACAGGACGTCTTCTTGGACGCCGTGAAGGTTATGATGTAGATACAGACTTATTAATCGAACTCGCAAAAGAAACAAATACAGTTTTAGAATTAAATGCAAATCCAAACCGTCTAGATTTAAGCGCGAAATTATTAAAACAAGCACAAGATGCTGGTGTAAAAGTAGCGATTAATACGGATGCTCATACACTTGAAATGTTAGAAGATATGGAAACAGGTGTAGCGGCAGCGCGTAAAGGTTGGATTCAAAAAGATAACGTGATTAACACGTGGGATATTGAACGTTTATTAGACTATATTAAACGTAATAAGTAACACAAGGGGGACCTGCAACATGTTAGAAAGAACGTTGCGTGTATTAGAATACAATAAAGTAAAAGAACAATTACTTGAACATACAGCATCTTCACTTGGTCGTGACAAAGTGAAGCATTTAGTGCCGAGCACTGATTTTGAAGAAATTGTAGAAATGCAAGATACAACGGATGAAGCAGCGAAAGTCATTCGTTTAAAAGGTAGTGCACCATTAGGTGGTATTACGGATATTCGCTCCAATGTGAAGCGTGCAAAGATTGGAAGTATGTTAAGTCCAAATGAACTACTTGATATTGCGAATACGATGTATGGTAGTCGCAATATGAAACGTTTCATTGAAGATATGGTTGATAATGGTGTCGAGCTTCCCATTTTAGAAACGCATGTTGCTCAAATTGTATCTTTATATGATTTAGAAAAGAAAATTACAAATTGTATCGGTGATGGCGGGGAAGTAGTCGATAGCGCAAGTGATAAACTGCGCGGTATTCGTACTCAAATTCGTACTGCGGAAAGCCGTATTCGTGAAAAGTTAGAAAATATGACGCGTTCTTCAAACGCGCAAAAGATGCTGTCTGACTCGATTGTAACGATTCGTAACGAACGTTACGTAATCCCAGTAAAACAAGAATACCGCGGCGTATATGGCGGTATTGTTCACGATCAATCGGCTTCTGGACAAACGTTATTTATTGAACCGCAAGTCATTGTAGAATTAAATAACGCGCTTCAAGAAGCACGTGTGAAAGAAAAACAAGAAATCGAACGCATCTTATTAATGTTAACAGAAGAAGTGGCAGTAGAAGCGGATATCGTTTTATCAAACGTAGAAGTAGTTGCAAATCTTGACTTCATCTTTGCGAAAGCTTTTTATGCGAAGCGTATTAAAGCAACGAAGCCAATCGTAAATAACGAGCGTTATATGGATTTAAGACAGGCACGTCATCCGCTTATTGATCCAGAAGTTATCGTGCCAAATAACATTATGTTAGGGAAAGATTTCACGACAATTGTTATTACGGGACCGAATACAGGTGGTAAAACAGTTACGCTGAAAACAGTTGGTATTTGTGTATTAATGGCGCAATCAGGTCTTCACATTCCAGTAATGGATGAGTCAGAGATTTGTGTATTCAAAAATATCTTTGCTGATATCGGTGATGAGCAATCGATTGAACAAAGTTTAAGTACGTTCTCCTCACATATGGTGAACATTGTTGATATTTTAGAAAAAGCTGATTTTGAAAGCTTAGTTTTATTCGATGAGTTAGGTGCTGGAACAGACCCGCAAGAAGGGGCTGCACTAGCCATTTCCATTTTAGATGAGGTATGTAATCGTGGTGCTCGCGTTGTTGCTACGACGCATTATCCAGAATTAAAAGCATACGGATATAACCGTGAGCAAGTTATTAATGCGAGCGTTGAGTTTGATGTAAACACGTTAAGCCCAACGTATAAATTATTAATCGGTGTACCAGGACGTAGTAATGCCTTTGAAATTTCGAAACGTCTTGGATTATCTGATCGCGTCATTGAACAAGCGCGTAACCACATTAGTACAGATACAAACAAAATTGAAAATATGATTGCGAAGCTAGAAGAAAGTCAAAAGAATGCAGAGCGTGACTGGAACGAAGCAGAAGCGCTTCGCAAGCAATCGGAAAAACTGCATCGCGAATTACAACGTCAAATTATTGAATTTAACGAAGAACGTGATGAACGATTATTAAAAGCGCAAAAAGAAGGGGAAGAAAAAGTCGAAGCTGCAAAGAAAGAAGCAGAAGGCATTATTCAAGAACTTCGTCAATTGCGCAAAGCACAGCTTGCAAACGTGAAAGATCACGAGCTAATTGAAGCGAAGAGCCGTCTAGAAGGCGCAGCGCCAGAGCTTGTAAAGAAACAAAAGGTAAACGTGAAAAACACTGCGCCGAAACAACAGTTGCGCGCAGGTGATGAAGTAAAAGTATTAACGTTCGGTCAAAAAGGTCAATTACTTGAAAAAGTAAGCGATACAGAGTGGAGCGTACAAATCGGTATTCTGAAGATGAAAGTAAAAGAATCCGATATGGAATACATTAACACACCGAAGCAAACAGAGAAAAAAGCAGTTGCAACAGTAAAAGGTAGAGACTATCACGTTTCTTTAGAACTTGACCTTCGTGGAGAACGATTTGAAAATGCAATGGCGCGCGTCGAGAAATATTTAGACGATGCCCAGCTTGCAAGCTATCCTCGCGTATCAATCATTCACGGTAAAGGAACAGGAGCACTTCGCCAAGGTGTACAAGATTACTTGAAGAAGCATCGCGGTGTGAAAACATTCCGTTACGGTGATATGGGCGAGGGAGGCCTAGGCGTAACAGTTGTCGAATTAAAATAGAAAACAACGAAACAAAGGGGAAACCATTATATGTTTATGGACAAACTTGCAAAAGTATTGTTAGCTTGTTGCGGAATATTTTTGGTGATTGGGGTTATTTATTTAGTTGTTTTTGCGAAGTAAACGAGCGTCAATCGTGGCATAATGATATTGCCATAGATTGACGCTTTTAATATATATGAAAAGGAATAAGCCATGAAAATCAACCAATACATAAGCGAAGCAAAATCTTGCTCAAGACGTGAAACAGATCGCCTTATTAAAGCTGGACGCGTGGCGATTAACGGTGAAATATGTACGCACGGTGCACTCGTGGGTGATGGTGATGTTGTAACGATTGATGGGCAGGTTATTGCAAAAGAAGAAAAAAAAAAGGTGTATATCGCCTTTCATAAGCCAGTTGGTATTACTTGTACAGCAGCTGATCATATTGAGGATAATATTATTGATTATATTAATTACCCTGAGCGTATCTTTCCTGTTGGACGATTAGATAAAGCGTCAGAAGGCCTTATTTTATTAACGAATGACGGTGCGATTGCAAATCAAATTTTACACGGTGATCATGAGCATGAGAAAGAATACGTTGTCACAGTCGATAAACCTTTTACAGATTGGTTTATTGATGAGATGTCCAGCGGTGTAAAGATTAAAGATGGGATGACGAAGCCGTGTAAAGTGACGAGGGTTGATCAGTCTACATTTCGAATCGTTTTAACGCAAGGAATGAACAGACAGATTCGTAGAATGAGTCGGGCTTTCGGGTTTACTGTAACAAAGTTAAAGAGAGAACGCATTATGAATATAGAGCTAGACGATCTTGAAGTGGGAAAATGGCGAAACATTACAGATGGGGAATTAGAAATATTAATAGGGCAGCTATAGGGAGGAAAAATTTTCTCCCTATATTTTTTTGTCAGAAAAAATAAAACTATTGATTTTTTAAAAAATAGCCCATATAATAAAAAACAACAAGTTTCGACAAGATATTTTATAAAAGTAATGATGAGGACATGAGTTGTTTTTTACGATTCTCAGAGAGGGAAGCCTTAGGCTGTGAGCTTCCTAATACGAAAAGACAGACTTACCACCTCTAAACTTCAAGAGTGAACTGCATGATGCATTGTAATTCTTGGCGGATAAAACCGTTATCAATTTACACGAGCTATAAAATGAGCTTATTTCGTTATAAATTCATTTTATTAGAATAAGGGTGGAACCACGATTTCAACACTCGTCCCTTTGTTAGGGACGGGTGTTTTTTGCGTTCTTTTACGGGGAAGTATGCTTGAAAGAGGATATGTGACGGATTTTGATTCAGAATATTTTGTTAATTTATGATTATTATGTAGGAGGTTAGTAGAAATGAAATCATCTTTAAAGTTTTCTGAGATGTTTGCAATAAGTTTAATGTTATTTGCACTATTTTTCGGTGCAGGTAATATGATTTTTCCACCAGCATTAGGACAAGGCGCTGGAACAGATGTATGGATCGCGCTATTTGGTTTTGTCGTAACAGGCGTTGGATTGCCTTTATTAGGAGTTATCGTTATAGCTTTAAAGGGAGATATTAATGAGCTAGCAGGGCGTGTACATCCTATATTCGCACTAGTTTTTATTACTGCAATTTATTTATGCTTAGGCGTATTCGTAAGTGTGCCGCGTACAGGAACTGTTGCTTATGAAATGAGTGTTGCACCGTTTTTACCAAGTGAAATAGCTGGTCAATCGTATCCACTTGTTATCTTTACATTTATTTTCTTTGCTGTAACTTTCTATTTAGCTTTAAACCCATCAAAATTAGTGGGCCGCATCGGTAAAGTATTAACTCCGATTTTATTAGCTGTTATTGCAATTATTGTAGTGAAAGCACTTATTACACCAATGGGTGAATTTGGTGCACCAACAGAAGCATATAGTGCTCCGCTATTTAAAGGTTTTATTGACGGATATTTAACTTTAGATGGACTTGCAGCACTTGTATTCGGAAATGTTGTAATTCATGCGTTAAAAGAAAAAGGTATTACAAATAAAAATAGCATTGCAAAAGTAACAATTTTTGCAGGATTTATTGCGGCACTTGGTTTACTACTAGTTTACTTGGCACTTGCTTATCTTGGAGCTTCTAGTGTCTCTCTTGGAATGGGCGCCAACGGAGGCATTATTTTAACAAACGTTGTAAATCATTTATTCGGTAGTTACGGAACTCTATTATTAGGAATCGCAATTACAGCAGCATGTTTAACAACTTCTGTAGGTATTGTTGCAGCTTGCGGAGAATATTTCTCTTCTTTATTACCAAAACTTTCTTATCAAAAGGTTGTTTTCATTTTCTGCGTATTAGCATTTATGGTAGCGAATCTTGGATTAACTCAGTTAAATGCATTAGCATTACCGATTTTAATTGCAATTTACCCAATTGGTATCGTGCTTATTGTATTATCACTTGTTGAAAACTATATTCGTCTTCCTTTAGTCATGTATGTAGGTGGTATTGTAGGAGCATTCATGATTAGTTTCTTTGATGGGTTACACAATGCAAATCTTGAGATTGCAGCATTAACACCAATTTTAAATAAAATTCCATTATATAGTGTAGGGATTGGTTGGTTCGTTCCTGCTCTAGTAGGTATTGTAATTGGATATATTATTTCTTTGTTTCAAAAGCAAGAAGTTGCTGTAGAAAAATAGAGAAAAGAGGCTTTCTATGAAAGAAAGCCTCTTTTTTTGTAGAAAAAGCCGCATATAGAGAAATTTAGATATTTAAAATTTTATACGTAATATAGTTGACAAAAAAATTATGAGTAGGCTAAGATTGACTTAGTTGTGGAAATATTGGAAGGAAAGTGAGGAGTGAAAGGTATAAGGTTTTCTATAACAATATTATTTTTGTAGATAGAGGTGATCAAGTAGGAAGATGGATAGTTTTATTTTTTTTGAGATTCATTGAGAATGATAATCAACGAAATAAATAGGGACTTATGTTAAAATAAGAATCGCTCTTTATAAAGAATAGAGAGGGATATTATTTTTAACATTCATTGAGAATGATAATCAATAATATCTGTATTACATAAACAAATTACAATTAAATAAGGATAGAAGATTATTATTTTTTCTAATATAATGAGAATAATTATCATTTTCAAAAAGTGTGGATGAAAGATAAACAAGGAGGAAGTAAGCCAAATGAGAAAGATTTCTGTATTACCCGCTTTTATTATAACGTTCGTATGTATGCTAGCTTTTCTTGTCATGCCATATGGGAAAGTTGCAGCACAACTAGCTGACGGTACTTACGATATTAACTATGTCATTCAAAAAGCGGAAAATGATTCAGCTTCAATGGCAAATGATTATTTTGAAAAACCAGCTAAGCTAGTTGTGAAAAATGGTGAGATGAGAGTGCAAATCCCGATGAATCATAGTGCTTGGATTACAGAATTTAAAGCACCTGAGAACGGGAATTTTGTTGATGCAAAAGTTGTTAGTAAAGATGAATCGACAGATAAAAGAACAGTAGAGTTTAAAATAGATGATTTATCTAAACCAGCAGCTGCAAAAATTCATGTTGTTGTACCAAACGTAAATTATGACCATAACTACACAATTCGCTTTGCATTTGATGCAAATGTAAAAGCGGTAGGTGGAGAAAATAAAGCAACAGCTGTAACAAAGAATAACGATCAAACAAAAACAGATACAAAAGTAAAAGAAGAAGTGAAAAAAGAAGAGAGTAAAGAAGCAAATAAAGAAGCGAACAAAGGAACAAATGAAAGTGGTAAAGCTGAAAAAACAGATAACCCAAAAACAGGCGATGAAGCACGTATTGGATTATTTGCAGCGTTAATCCTTATTTCAGGAGTTTTCTTCATTCGTAAAGTACGTCAAAACTAAATAAAGGAGCGGTATTCCATTGAATAGATATTTTAAAATTGTTGTTGCGATGTTTTTAATGATATTTACATTCGTATCAACATTACAACCTCTTGCAGTTCAAGCAGCAACTCAATTAGCTGACGGTGAATATTCAATCGGTTTTAAGGTTATTAAAGATACATCGGATGAAGTATCTAAAATGAATGACTATGTTATAAGTCCAGCTACTTTAAAAGTAAAAGATGGCAAACAAAAGGTCTCATTCACTTTAAAGAATAGTGAGTGGATTACGAAGTTTACAACAGAAAAAAATGGTCAGTTTGTTGATGTAAATGTAATTGGTGAGAATAAAGAGCAGAATACTAGAGTAGTGGAATTCGATATAGTCGATGTAGCAAACCTTTTAAATGGAAAAGTAAAAGTAGATATTGATGCGATGGATTACCATCATATTTTTGACGTTCGCATTAAATTTGATTCAAGTAGTATTACACTAATTAAGGCAGAAAAGCCAAATGAAAAAGAGGATCCAGCAAATAAGCCAGATCCAAATGAAAAACCGGATCCAAGTCAGAAGCCCGACCAAAAGCCTGACCCAGATCAACAACCAAATTCTAACACAATTGCAGATGGGGAGTACAGTATTCCATTTAAAGTGTTAAAAGATAAGACAGATGAAGAATCTAGAATGAATACTTACATGGTAAATCCAGGAGTATTAAAAGTAAAAAATGGTAAGAAAAAAGCGGTTGTAACACTAACAGACAACGTATCAATTAAAAATTTCCAAACGGAAAAAGATGGTTCATTTGTTGATGCAAAAATAGTAAGTGAAGATAAAGAGAAAAATACAAGAGTAGTAGAATTCGAAGTAGACAATTTATCTAAAAAGTTAAATGCAAAAATATTTATTGAAGTGGCATCAAGAAATTATAAACAAACGCATGAGGTACAGCTTTCATTTGACCAAGAAAAACTCAAGCCAATTAAGAATGAAGAAAAACAACCGGATGAAGATAAAAAGCCAGAAGCAGAAAAGCCGAATGTAGAAACAATTAAAGACGGTGAATACAGTATCAATTTCAAAGCTTTAAAAGATCAAACAGAAGAAATTTCAATGATGAACACGTATACAAAGAGTCCAGGCGTGTTAAAGGTGAAAAACGGTAAAAAATACGTATCATTCACATTAACGAATAGTGCATGGATTACAAAGTTTGAATTTGAGAAAAATGGTTCGTTTATTGATGCAAGTGTATTAAGTGAAGATAAAAAGGCTGATACACGCGTAGTGGAAGTAGAAGTAAACGACTTATCTAAAAAGTTAAATGCAAAAGTGAAAGTAGATATCGATTCAATGAATTACCATCATTTCTACAATATCCAATTTGCATTTGATAAAGATAGCATTCAGCCAGTAGAAAACCAAGGTGGAAACAACAACGAAGGTGGAAACGAAAACCAAGGTGGAAACGAAAACCAAGGTGGAAACAACAACGAAGGCGGAAACGAAAACCAAGGTGGAAACAACAACGAAGGCGGAAACGAAAACCAAGGTGGAAACAATAACGAAGGTGGAAACAACAACGAAGGCGGAAACGAAAACCAAGGCGGAAACAACAACGAAGGCGGAAACGAAAACCAAGGTGGAAACAATAACCAAGGCAATAACACAACCATTGATCCAAAAGCTCTTAAAGATGGTGAATATAGCATTGGTTTTAAAGTTTTAAAAGATCAAACAGAAGAAATTTCAATCATGAACACATATACAAAGAGTCCAGGTGTATTAAAAGTAAAAGATGGTAAGAAGTATGTATCGTTTACATTAACGAATAGTGCGTGGATTACAAAGTTTGAGTATGAAAAAAATGGTTCTTTCGTTGACGCGAAAGCGTTAAGTGAGAACAAAGAAAAAAACACAAAGGTAGTAGAAATAGAAGTAGATGATTTATCAAAAAAATTAAATGCAAAAGTAAAAGTAGATATTGATGCGATGAATTATCACCATTTCTACGATGTTCAATTTGTGTTTGATCAAAATAGTATTAAAGTTTCAGGTAACGAAGATGGAAACAACAACGAAGGTGGAAATGACAACCAGGGCGGAAACGAAAACCAAGGTGGAAATGACAACCAGGGCGGAAACAATAGCCAAGGTGGAAATGACAACCAAGGTGGAAACAATAACCAAGAAGGAGATAATAAGCCGAAAGTAATCGTTGATCCGAAAAATTTAGTAGATGGTCAATACGATATTCCATTTAAAGTGTTAAAAGACAAAACAAATGAACTTTCAAAGATGCATGACTATACTGTGCATCCAGCAAAATTAATCGTTAAAGATGGTAAAAAGTACATTGAGATGACGCTGAAAAATAGTGCGTGGATTACGAAATTCCAAACAGAAAACAATGGTCTATTTGCTGATGCGAAAATAGTGAGCGAAGATAAAAATGCAAATACGAGAGTAGTGCAATTTGAAGTAAGTGATTTATTTGCAAAATTAAATGCAAAAGTAAAAGTAGATATTAACGAAATGAACTACCATCATTTCTACGATGTACAAATCCAATTTGATACAAATAATATTGGTGCGTTAGGAACGATTAAAGAGGATCAAAAAAAAGATCCGAAGAATGATCCGAAAAATCCAGTAACTACACCGAAAGTAGATAATGTAAAAACAGTAGGAACTCCTGATTTTAACCGAAATGCAGATGGTAAAAAGAAAAACGAAGCTACAAATAATGATGCGAAAAAAGAGAAAAACTCAAAAACTGCAGATACAGCACAGCTTGGTTTATACATGGTGCTACTGCTTGGGTCACTCGCTTTACTAGTTCGTAAATATAGAGCTGGTAGATTGTAATTTTGGGAGTCTTGATGCGTTTTCGGGCGCATCAAGACTTGTTTCATATTGTTTGGAAAGGAGTGGTGATTAAGAGTGAAGAAAATTGCAAGTGTACTAATGGCTATCATTTTATTAGTGAGTATAGCTGGTTGCTCCCCACAAAAAAAAGAAACAGCGAAGCCGGCAAAGAGTGAAAATAAAGAGAGGGTTGTTGCAACGACCGTCGCTGTTACTGAAATTATGGATGCGTTAGAAGTAGATTTAGTTGGTGTGCCAACGAGTACGAAAGATTTACCAAAAAGATATAAAGGTTTAGCTGAAGTCGGGAATCCGATGAGCCCTGATATGGAAAAAGTAAAGTCGTTAAAGCCGTCAGAAGTATTATCCGTGACAACACTTGAATATGAATTAAAGCCGGTGTTTGACGGTGTAGGTATGAAAGCAAATTTTGTGGACTTAACTAGTTTAAAAAATATGCAAAATTCCATTAGTAATTTAGGTAAGCAATATGGACGCGAAAAGCAGGCTGAAGCAGTTGTAACGAAGTTAGATAAAAAGGTTGCTAGCATTCAAAAAGAAGTAAAAGGAAAGAAAGAACCGACAGTGCTTATTTTATTAGGTGTACCAGGGAGCTATTTAGTAGCAACTGAGCATTCCTATATTGGAGATTTGGTGAAACAATTAGGTGGTAAAAACATTATACAAGGTGAGAAAGTAGAGTATTTAGCCTCTAATACAGAGTATTTAAAGAAAGCTGATCCAGATATTATTTTACGAGCAGCACATGGTATGCCTGATGAAGTTGTAAAAATGTTTGATAAAGAATTTAAAACAAATGATATTTGGAAACACTTCGCTGCAGTTAAGAATAACCGTGTTTACGATTTAGAAGAGCGTTTATTTGGAACGACGGGAAATTTAGAGGCAATGGAAGCGTTAGATGAATTGAAGAAAATGATGTATCCGTGATGCATTTTCATATAAAGGAAGAGTGGAATGAATAAAAAAACTTGGAGTTTCTTCATTGTTACTGTATTACTTATTGTTATGACATCATTGTCAGCAATGAAAGGGAGTTTAGAAATAGGGATAGTAGACCTTGTACAAGGAATATTTACAGGGGCTAATGAAGATGTGGAAGTGATTAAAGATTTACGTTTCCCGCGTATTATTATTGCGCTGTTCACTGGGGCGGCTCTTGCAGTTTCAGGTGTGCTTTTTCAAGCTGTTATGAAAAATCCACTCGCTGATGCTGGAGTGATCGGTATATCTTCAGGAGCAAGTTTTATGACACTTGTTATTATTACGTTATTCCCGCAATTCTTTTTCTGGACACCAGTATTTGCCTTTTTAGGTGGTGCATTTGCATGTTATCTCGTTTATGCCTTTTCATGGAAGTCAGGGTTAAGTCCACTTCGCATTATTTTAGTTGGTATAGCTATTAATGCGATGTTCACTGGATTAAATGAATCATTCATTACGATTTGTGGATATTTCATAAAGAGTATTAAGCAAACGACGACTTCTAATATAACGATGAAGACGTGGGGTGATGTAGAAATAATGGTTACGTATGGAACAATTGGTCTTATTCTTGCTCTGTTTGTAGGAGCTTGGTGTAACTTATTATCACTACAAGATAAGACTGCGAAAAACTTAGGCTTGCACGTGACGAGAGTTCGTCTTATTATCTCTGCTATTGCAGTACTTTTAGCGGCAGTATCAACAGCGATTGCAGGTGTTATTGCTTTTGTAGGATTACTTGTTCCGCACATTTCGAGACAACTAGTTGGTTCAGACCATAAAGTGTTGATTCCATTTTCTGCACTTGCAGGAGCGTTATTAATTTTGACGGCGGATACGATTGGAAGGTTAATTGTGCCACCTAACGAAATTCCAGCGGCGACGATTATGGCAGTTATTGGTGGCCCATTCTTAATATTCTTGCTTAGAAAGAGTGATAAAGTTCATGGAAATTAAAAATGTAACCTTTTCATACGATAATGTAACAAATCGTTTAAAGTCTGTTAGTAGTGAAATAGAAATTGGGAAAATTACAACAATTATTGGTCCGAATGGTTGCGGGAAATCAACATTACTTGGTGTTATGTCTAGAAATCATGCTCCTAATAGTGGGGAAGTAATACTTGATGGAAAGGCGATTAGTGAGTATAAACCGAAAGAGTTTGCTAGAAAATTAGCTGTTGTCCATCAACAAAATGAGGCGCCAGCAGATATTACAGTGGAAAAACTAATAAGCTTTGGGCGTATGCCATATAAAAATGTTTTTTCTTCGCAAACTGATGAAGATAGAGAAGCAATTGAGCGTGCACTAACATGTACGAATTTGCAAAGTAAGCGTGAAAAGCCAATTCATGCTTTATCGGGCGGAGAGAGACAGCGAGTTTGGATTGCGATGACATTAGCTCAAAGTACACCAATGCTTTTCTTAGATGAACCGACAACATATTTAGATATTTATTATCAGCTAGAAATATTAGAGTTAGTGAAAGAATTAAATGAAGTGTATGGATTAACGATTGTGATGGTACTACATGATATTAATCAAGCCATTCGTTATAGTAATCATATTATCGTTATGAAAGATGGGGAAATTGTTACGAAAGGTAATCCTAATGAGGTAATAACAGAAGAAATGGTTAAAGCAATATATGGTGTAGATGTCGTTGTGAAACAAGACGAAGATACAGGGTTATACATGGTACCAATGGGAATTTAAAGGATGGGCATAATCCGTTTTGAGGTGATAATTTGAATAGTAAGAAAGAACGGAAAAAGAATTCTTTTTTTCAACGAATACTTACAATTGTATTTTTAGGAATCTTTTTCTATTCAATGTATGAATTGGGTGGGATTTTCATGGATTATTATGAAAATCGTAAAGTAATGGCTGAAGCGCAACATATTTATAAGAGAAGTCCAATGGAAGAAAAATCAGAAGATGGGGAAGTACGTAAACAGTTTCAAGCTCTCCAAAAAATTAATCCAGAAATAGTGGGATGGATTACGATGGATGATACACAAATCAATTATCCAATCGTTCAAGCGAAGGATAATGATTACTATTTATTTCGTAATTATAAAGGCGAGGATATGAGAGCGGGAAGTATTTTTATGGATTATCGTAATGATGTGAAATCTCAAAACCGAAATACTATTTTATATGGTCATCGTATGAAGGACGGTTCTATGTTTGGAAGTTTAAAAAAGATGTTGGATGAAGATTTCTTCATGTCCCATCGTAAATTGTATTACGATACATTATTTGAAGGATACGACGTTGAAGTTTTTTCAGTATATACGACAACGACGGACTTTTATTACATTGAAACGGATTTTGAAAGCGATGCAGCGTATACAGCGTTCTTAAAGCAAATTCAAGATAAATCCCTTTACAAAACGGATACGAAATTGACGGCTAATGATGAAATTATAACACTTTCTACATGTGACTATGCACTTGATCCAGAAGCAGGAAGATTAGTCGTACACGCGAAACTAGTAAAAAGACAGTAAATAAAAAGTATAGAATATGAGAAGTGGTAACGCTTCTCATATTCTATACTTTTAAAAAAACAGTTTTTACTGTGCTGCAGCCATTGGCATACGTACAACTTTCACATCATAGTAAGAGATTTTATTATCGAGAATATAATCTGGCATTCCGCCTTGATGTGAGTGAGCTGCTTTAAATGCTGGGCTCTTTGTCCAACCTTGGAAATCTTCTTTTGCATTCCAGCGCGTGCTAATTGTTACCTCATCATAATCAACTGTATTTTGCGTTAGAAGAACTTCTAATCCTAAAAATCCTGGCATTGTTTCGACTTGACCTACTTTATTAAAACGATCAATTAATTTATGTCCATTTCCCTTGGTGATTTTAGCTGTATTTGTAACAATAATCATGTTTATTCCTCCTATAAGTTGTAGCCTTTATTTTCGAGAACTCATATACATTAAATGATAATGAAAATCATTATCATTGTCAATGGTAAATATGAAATATATAAGTATTTTTTCTATTATGTTGGACAGTAAGATTTCCATTTCAAAATGTAGTAAATAGGTGGCGGTTAAGCGAGAGAATGAGTGAGTTGTACTAGCAAAGCAATAATATGGTATAGTGAAACGAGGCTGTTTTTTCAGTCTCGTTTTTCAAATGCTTCCTATAGAGAAAGCATGCAAATGGAAAGGAAGTTATTATATGCGATCAGAAGTAACTGTAAAAATAAAACCGAAATTTATAAAAGAAATTAAAAGTGGATATCCGCTTATTTTAAAAGATGCGATTCAAAATTTAAATGATGTTCAGGAAGAAGGAACAATCATTAAAGTGGTAGATGAGAAAAACCACTTTGTCGGAAAAGGTTATTATGGAAAACAAAATAAAGGATACGGCTGGATTTTAACGAG
Source organism: Bacillus sp. FSL R9-9834 (assembly GCF_038006905.1). Lineage (NCBI taxonomy): Bacteria > Bacillati > Bacillota > Bacilli > Caryophanales > Bacillaceae > Bacillus > Bacillus sp. FSL R9-9834. The sequence continues at coordinate 4,364,216 of NZ_JBBOWD010000001.1, read as the reverse complement.
AAAAGAGAGTGAACAAATTAATCAATCTTTCTTTGAAAGTAAAATTAAATCTGCCTTACATAAACGAAAACAATTTTACAAATCAAGTGATACGACAGCATTCCGCGCCCTAAACGGTGAAGGTGATGGGCTTGGAGGCTTAATCATCGATTATTATGATGGTTATTATGTAGTTAGTTGGTATAGCGAAGGGATTTATACTTTCAGGGATGAGATTATAGCAGCTCTTCAAAAAGTAGCAAATTTTAAAGGTATTTATGAGAAGAAGCGTTTTGATACGAAAGGGAAATACATTGAAGGCGATGATTTCGTAGCAGGAGAGCGCGGTGAGTTCCCGCTTATCGTAAAAGAGAATGGTGTGAACTTTGCTGTTTATTTAAATGACGGAGCGATGGTTGGGGTATTTTTAGATCAGCGTAACGTACGAAAACAAATTCGTGATAAGTATGCGAAGGGAAGAACAGTGTTAAATATGTTCTCTTATACAGGTGCCTTTTCTGTATTTGCAGCGCTTGGTGGAGCGAGCAAAACGACGAGTGTCGACCTTGCAAATCGTAGTTTAAGTAAAACGATTGAGCAGTTTAGTGTAAATGAAGTTGATTATGAAGCGCAAGATATCATTGTAGAAGATGTATTTCTTTACTTCAAATATGCAGCGAAGAAAAAAATGAAATTTGATATGGTCGTACTTGACCCTCCAAGCTTTGCGCGTTCAAAAAAATATACATTTAGTGCAGCGAAAGATTATAAAAACTTATTAAAAGAAACAATTGCCATTACAGAAAATAACGGGATTATCGTTGCTTCAACAAATTGTAGCGCATTCGATATGAAAAAGTTTAAAGGCTTTATCGATACAGCATTTAAAGAAATGAATGGCAAATATAAAATATTAGAAGAACATTCTTTACCAGAAGATTTCCGTACAATCGATCAATTTAAAGAAGGAGACTATTTAAAAGTAGTTTTCATTGAGAAAATTAAAGGGTAATAAAGAAAAAGGAGCTCGAGTTTAGTTGAGCTCCTTTTCTTATTGAACGATATTTTGTACTCTGCCGACTTGCCCGTCCTGCAAGCGCACTTTAATGCCATGCGGATGAGAAGGGGAGTTCGTTAAAATATCTTTTACAATGCCACGTGTTAATTTGCCAGTTCGTTGATTTTGTTTTAATACAATATCAACTTCAAGGCCGGGTACGATATTAGAACGTTTTTGTCCGTTCATTTATACACCTGTACGTCTACGTTGGTTGTTTGTTTTCTTTGTTTGTTGGTTTTGTAGTTTTTTTGTTTCTTGGCTTTGGTTTTTTGTATTTTGACCATTACCGTTACCTTGCTTTTTCTTTGCAAGTTGTTCACGCATTAAATCAGCTAAGCTTACTTTTTTGTTTTCTGACATGATAAGTCTCCTTTATATAAAGTTAATTATGAACTATCGTAGTAAATTTCATCATATCATTGTTATGGAAGGAAGGGAAGTTGGTTTGAAAATTCATATAATTGTTTCCAGTCTGTAGTAGTTACGATACAATTAAAATGTTAATGTTTGTAAAAAAGGGGATAGATATATGTCACATCATATTTTATTAGTGGAAGATGATATTTCAATTCAAGAGATGGTGCAGAAGTATTTAATAAAAGAGGGCTTTCAAGTTACAATCGCGTCTGATGGAGAGGAAGGCGTGAACACATATTTACAAGGTTCATTTGATTTGATTATCCTCGACATTATGATGCCAAAGTTAGATGGCTTAGAGGTTGTACGAATTATTCGAGAAAAAAGTGCAGTACCGATTTTAATGATGTCGGCAAAAGATACAGATGTTGATAAAGCTGTTGGATTAGGACTAGGAGCAGATGATTACATTTGTAAGCCGTTTTCTATGATTGAATTGGCGGCGCGTGTAAAAGCGGGTATTCGGAGGTCTACGAAATATTCAGCTACAGAAACAACAGAAAAGATGATTCAAATTGGCGATTTAACAATCGATCCAATTAATTTTACTGTGGAAAAAAACGGGAAGCCTCTCAAACTTACTTTAAAAGAATTTGAGATTTTAAAACTGTTTGTAAAGAATCAAAATCGTGTATTTACGAAAGCGCAAATATATACGCTAATTTGGAACGAAGAGTATTACGGTGACGATAACGTTATTAATGTTCATATGAGAAGATTGCGTGAGAAAATCGAAAGTGATCCATCTAATCCAGAATACATTAAAACGTTATGGGGTATCGGTTATAAGCTGGACGTGATGTAATATGGTCAATTTGTTAATAGGTATTATTTTTATATTGTTATGTGTCATTTATCTACAATATAAAATGAGGAAAAATAATAGCAAAAATTTGCGATACACATATGAAAAATTAGAAAGTATTGTTAATGAAAAAACAGGCGAGAAGTTACTCGTTATGACAGATGATCTAGAATTGCAAAAGTTGTTAGTGGCAATTAATCAATTGTTAGATGCGAAACAGAAAACGAATGCAGATCATGCGAAAGTAGAAATTTCGATGAGAAAAATGCTTTCAAATATTTCACATGACTTGAAAACACCACTAACAGTTATTCTTGGATATACAGAAATGTTAAATAAGGATAAAACGATAAATGAAGAAGAACAACAAATATTACTTGAAAAGGTGCATGTGAAAACATTAGAAGTAATGGAACTGATTCATAAGTTTTTTGATTTAGCAAAACTAGAATCTGGTGACAAGGCAATCGAGATGACAAAAGTAAATATGAATGAAGTTTGCCGTGAGAAAATTTTATCTTTTTATGATTTAGTGACGACGAAAGGTTTTCATGTTCATATTAATATACCAGAAAAAAATATATATGCACTTGGAAATGTAGAAGTATTAGGTAGAGTATTGAATAATTTAATATCAAATGCAATTACATATGGAGATGATGGAAAGACGCTCGGTATGACGTTAAGAGATGATGAAACGAATGTGTATATAGATGTATGGGATACAGGAAAAGGAATTGATGAATCTCATATTGATAAAGTGTTTGAGCGTATGTACACACTTGAAGATTCCAGAAATAGATTGTACCAAGGAAGCGGTCTAGGTTTAACGATTACGAAAAGGCTTGTAGAAGCGATGGACGGAGAAATACATCTTTTTAGTAAGCCGTATGAAAAAACAATTTTTACAATTGTATTAACAAAGATGCAGTTTTAGCTTGTAGAGAAGTAGATTCTACAAGCTTTTTTTCAGCGTAAGGAATTTGTAAGGAACGGGTAAGAAAAAAGAGATTTCCGTTGTCTATTATAGAAGTATAAAGTAGTGCGAAAGGAGAAAACGACATGACATATATATTAAAAACGAATCAGTTAACGAAAGTGTTTAAGGGGAAAGAAGTTATTTCTAGCGTTAACATGCATGTGAAAAAAGGAGAGATATACGGTTTCTTAGGACCGAATGGTGCTGGTAAAACAACGATTATGAAAATGATCACAAATTTAATAAAACCGACGAGCGGTGATATTGAAATTTTCGGTGAGAAGTTAACGGATACATCTTATGAAGTATTAAAGCGCATGGGGACAATTATCGAATATCCAATCTTTTATGATAAATTAACGGCGAAAGAAAACTTAGAATTACATTGTGAATATATGGGCTATTACGATAAAAACGCAATTGACCATGCTTTACATTTAGTAAAATTGCAAGGGATCGATAATAAAAAAGTAAAAGATTTTTCATTAGGGATGAAGCAACGACTTGGTATTGCAAGGGCGATCATGACAAAGCCAGAATTACTCATTTTAGATGAGCCAATTAACGGTTTAGATCCAATTGGTATTAAAGAGTTACGAGACTTATTTAAAATGCTCTGCAAAGAATATGGCATTACGTTATTAGTTTCTAGTCATATTTTAGGTGAGATGGAACTAATGGCGGATACAATTGGTGTAATTCAAAATGGAAAACTAATAAAAGAAGTTTCAATGCAGAGTATTAACGGAAAACAAACAGAGTACATTGAAATTACTGTTCCTGATGTGAAGCGTGCAGCTTATATTTTAGAAGATAAACTCGGTATAAAAAATTACAAAATAATGAGTGGAAATATGATTCGCGTGTATGAATTGAAGGCGACGCAGCAGGCTATTTCAAAAGCACTTATTATGAACGATGTGGAAATAGAAAGTATGAATAAGAAACATAGTTCCTTAGAAGAGTATTTCTTAAATGTAATGGATGGAGAGGGCATTCATGCTTAATGGATTGTTAGTGAATCTAGTGAGTGGATTAATCGTAATGTTTATAAGTGCAATTTTATATTATAGAAAACCTGAGCGGAAATGGTTGTTAATTATAATAGTGATAGGAATGATGAGCGTAGTTACTGCTGGAATTAGAATGTTAGTAGCATAGAGATAGTTATGTCAGTAATGGAGGCTTGGTTTATATGTTTAAATTGATGAAACTTGAATGGAAGAAACATAAATTATCTAGTTATTTTAAAGGGGTAGCAATTTGTATTATAGCAATTTTTGCTGCGGTAAGTCTTATGGGGATGGGAGTGAAAGGTGAAGTAGACGCAGCCCTCACTGATTTCACAAAATATATGACTTTAGCAAACATTTTTATAAGAATGACATTTCTTATTTTTAGTGCAGTCATTTTATCGCGTTTAGTAATTGATGAATATAAGAACAAAACAATGCAACTATTGTTTATGTACCCATTACAAAGGAAATTGCTAATGAGGGCGAAATTAACAATTGTTTTTAGTTTTTGTTTTATTAGCATGATTATTGCTACGTTCACTATTAGTTTGCTCATATTTTTTATGAACCCAATGATGGGGTTAATTGAAACACCTATTACGATGGGTGAAATAATAGCTACTGTTCCAGCTACCTTTATAAGTGCATTTATGATATCTGGTATAAGCTTAATTCCTTTATTTTTTGGGATGAGAAAGAAATCTACACCGACAACAATTACTTCTGCAGTAATAATTGGGATGCTAATGAACAGTAACGTAGGTCCTGGAAGCGGTCAAGTAAGTATGTATGATTTTATATTTATCCCAATTGTACTCTGTTTATTAGGAATTTTTATTAGTTATTTATCGTATCGTAAAATCGACAAGATCGATGTAGCATAAAACAATAACGAACTGGGGTATGAATAGTGAAAAAAATAATAGTAATTGCAATATTATTCATTACAATTGCTAGTGCGTTTTTTTGTTTTAAAGTATTTCAGGGGAAAGATTTTAAGAAAGAAAAGTCTTTTGAGATAAATAATATAAAAGAAATAGAAGTGGACAATGAAAACTGGGATATTGAATTTAAAAGTACAGAAGCTAACAAAATAGTCATTTCGGCTCAAGGTAAACGTTTAGATAAAGAGGTAGATCCTGTCGAAATAGAACAGGCAGGGAATAAAGTTATAGTTAAGCAAAAACAAAAGGCGACCAGATTTTTTAATGGTTTCACGTTTAGGAAGAAAAATAGTATATGTATAGCTATTCCGAAGAAAGAAATAGATAAAATTGTATTAAATAATAAATCGGGTGATGTGAAAATAAGCGATATAGTAGTAAAAAGTATCGTGACAAAAAGCAAGTCTGGAGATGAAATGGTTGTAGGACTATCAGCTGAGAAAGGTGAATTCATATCGCAAAGTGGAGAGTTAGCTGTAAAAGATAGTTCAGTACAAGAATTAAATATAAAGTCTACGACTGGTGATAACTATATAACAAATGTAAGTAACTCAAATATGAACATCACTTCAACATCGGGAGAAGTATTACTGAAGGATATGAAAGAAGGAAAATCGTTATTTGTAGAAACAAAATCAGGAGATATTGGCGTACGGTATAAAGGTGTTCCGACTTCTTTAAAACTTACGGCTAAAAGTAATTCGTCTGACGTAATGGTGAATGTAAAAGGACTTAAGAAAGATAAAAATACAGAACATGTAAAAGCAGGAACCATTGGTGATGCGAAAAACGAAATGAAGATTTTAAGTAAAACAGGAGCGATTTATATCGATTAAATTTCAAATGAAAGGAGGACTATTATGCTACGTCTTATGAAGCTAGAAATGAAGAAGTTTAAGCTTGGATGGTATGTAAGGGGAGCGATTATTGCAAATATCGCTATACTGACATTACTGATCTTTACGAGCATCGTTTCTCAAATAGAAGGCGATCCAGAAATAAGAGATCCACAGATGGTTTTGTTAATGGCTAGTACATTAGTAAGAGCAACGTTTATTATTTTTGGTAGTGTGTTAATCGCAAGGTTAATAATTGGTGAATATAAAAACAAAACAATACTACTTATGTTTTCTTATCCAATTAACCGAAAGAAAATGATGGTTAGTAAGTTGATTATTACAGCAACATTAACATTTATAACAGTTATTTTATCTAATATTTTAGTAGTAGGAGTTTTCTTTTGGATAGATAGCTATTTTTCAATTCTTCCTCATTCATTCACAGTAGATCAATTGATGCAAGAAGGGATAAACCTTGTTCCTTTAGCCGTTGCAACTGCGGGAATAAGTTTAATCCCACTATATTTCGGAATGCGTAAACGTTCAGTGCCAACTACAATTGTTTCATCAATTATCGTTGTATCAATTGCAATTAATAACACCCCAATGTTTTCAACGGCAACTTTTCTTCCCCTTCAACTAGCATTGGCAGCAATTGGAGTTGCCATTGCATATTACGGAATTAAAAATATAGAGAAGGAAGATATAACTGTATGATAAGAATACGTAAAATAGTTTCACATGAAACAAGTTACAGAAAAAGACAAGATGTGTAAACACCTTGTCTTTTTCTGTAGTTACATTTTAGGAGCTTCCATTCCAGCTGTAGCCCATTCTTCTTTTGCAGGACCATATACGCCAGGAACTGTTAAGCCAGCCTGGCGCATTAAAACTGTCATTTGTCCGCGGTGGTGATTTTGATGATTAATGAGTGTCATTAAAAATATAGAATTTGGCATAGGGCGGCCAAAGAAGTCATTAATAGTAGTTAAGTCTTTATCCGTCCATTCGCTTTGAAGTGCTTCAACAAAAGCTGTATTCACTTTACGATATCCACCTGCAATTGTTTTTGCTGAAGTTGGTACGGGATAATCTTTCGTTTCTCCTTCAAACTTTAGCCCTGTGCCAGATAGTATAACAGGAATTGCCGTCACGATATGCCAAGCGACTCTTCCTAACGTCCAGTGCCCAGGAGCGATTTCTTGTGACAAAGATTCATCTGTTAGTACATCGAGCATTTTTTGAGTAGACTCAGTCTCGTATGTCCATGATTGCAAGAAGCCTTCAATTGTTTGGTACATAGTTATCCCTCCTAGTTATGTTCATAGGTTACATTCGTGAAAAAAAGATAGTTTCCTTTTGGCCTATAAGAACAAATAAAAAAGAAGACTCCTAACTAAACTGTACCCTATAGAATAGACACTTAAAAAAAGTCTATTCTATAGGGTATTTCTTGTATAATGAGAGAAAAATGAGAATCGGAGAAATTTCAAAATGACGAAAAAATTGCTTACAGAAAAGGAAATTCAAATATTATCAAAAAATCGATACGTAAAATCGGTAAGCCAAAAAGGAATTACCTATACCGATGAATTCAAGCGTATTTTTATTAAGGAAAATGAACAGGGTAAACCACCTCGTATTATTTTTGAAGAATGTGGTTTTGATATAGATATCATCGGTCTACAACGTATTGTGTCATCAGGAAATAGATGGCGTACGTCCTATAAGCAAAACGGTGTATGGGGCTTAAGAGACACACGTAAGGAAAACTCAGGAAGAAAGTCAGAAAGAGAACTTACATTAGAGGAGAAATATGCACGTTTGGAAGCGGAACGAAACTTATTAAAAGCTGAAAATGAACTGTTAAAAAAGATCAAATTTATGGAAGGGAGGATGGGAAAGAAATAACGTTACACGCTAGTCAAAAGTACCTATTAATTCGTTCTATCATTGAAAAATACCGCCTGAAAAATATGGTGAGATATTTGTGTCAGGTCGCAGGCGTTTCACGTTCTGGATACTATAATTATTTTTTAGCCATTTCTCAAAGTCGGCGAGAGAAAAGAATACATCAAGATGAAATAGTGAAAGAGATTATATTAAAGGCATTTCGATTTAAAAACCGAAAAAAGGGGGCTCGTCAGATCAAAATGACATTGGCGGGTCAATTTCAAGTTGTCTACAATTTGAAACGCATCCGTAGAATCATGAAAAAATATGGGATAATCTGTCCTATTCGTAGAGAAAATCCCTATAAAAAAATGTTGAAAGCGACGAAAGAACACTTCGTGGTACCCAATCGATTAAAACGCGAATTTAGGCAAGGTGTACCGGGAAAGGTACTTCTTACAGATATCACATACCTGTTTTATGGTAAGAATCAAAAAGGATATTTATCTACTATTCTAGACGGGTCTACGAATGAAGTTTTGGCGTATCATGTTTCAGAACGACTTACCTTAGATATCGCAACGACGACGCTGCACAAACTAAAGAAGAATAAGAAGGTACGATTAACGCAAGATGCCTATATTCATTCTGATCAAGGTGCTCATTACACAAGTCCTACCTATCAAAAATTAGTCAAAAAATTAAAGCTGGGACAATCTATGTCAAGGCGAGGAAACTGTTGGGATAATGCCCCACAAGAATCTTTTTTCGGGCACTTTAAAGATGAAGCACACATCAAAACTTGTACATCTTTCACACAGTTAAAACAAGAAATTAAAGACTATATGAAATACTATAATCAGCACAGATATCAGTGGAATTTAAAGAAGATGACTCCTGTCGAATACAGAAACCATCTTCTTGATGCCGCCTAACTTTTTTTAAAATGTCCTTTACAAAGGGTACAGATTAAACAAGAAGCCTCTTTTTTATTAACTTTCTTCCCACTCTCCCTCATCAACTATAAGAAATAAGGTGCTCCAAGTACGAGAACATCAAGTGGTTTTATTAAGAAAAAGAATTTCGTTTGAGTAAGAAGGCAAAAGTACAAGCAAAAGGGGTAAAAATCGCATGTAATAATTATTAGAATGTACGGAGTAAAGTTATTCTGGGGTATTTGATAGGTGTTTTTTTATTTGTTGCTTATACTTAAAAGATTGAATTTGAAGGAGGGGATCAACATGTCTTCATGGCGCAATAATATAAATGGGTATTGTGAGTGTAATAATCAAAATGGTGTACATGTTGATTCGTGTTGTTTTAGTTGCGATGGGACAGTGCCTAAGCTAGGTCCAACTGGTCCGACGGGAGCAACGGGTCCAACGGGAGCGACAGGTCCAACGGGAGCAACGGGTCCAACGGGAGCGACAGGTCCAACTGGGGCGACGGGTCCAACCGGAGTGACAGGAATAACGGGAGCAACAGGTCCAACGGGAGCAACAGGTCCAACCGGAGTGACAGGAATAACGGGAGCAACAGGTCCAACCGGAGTGACAGGAATAACGGGAGCAACGGGAGCAACGGGAGCAACGGGAGCGACAGGAATAACGGGAGCAACGGGAGCAACGGGAGCGACAGGAATAACGGGAGCAACAGGTCCAACCGGAGTGACGGGAGTAACGGGAGCAACAGGTCCAACGGGAGCAACAGGTCCAACGGGAGTGACAGGAATAACGGGAGCAACAGGTCCAACCGGAGTGACAGGTCCAACCGGAGTGACAGGTTCAACGGGAGCGACAGGTTCAACGGGAGTAACGGGAGCAACAGGTCCAATCGGAGTAACAGGTCCAACCGGAGTGACAGGTTCAACGGGAGTAACGGGAGCAACAGGAATAACGGGAGCAACAGGTCCGACCGGAGCGACAGGAATAACAGGAGCAACGGGTCCAACGGGAGCAACAGGTCCAACCGGAGCGACGGGAGTAACCGGAGCAACAGGAATAACGGGAGCAACAGGTTCAACGGGTCCAACCGGAGCGACGGGAGTAACCGGAGCAACAGGAATAACGGGAGCAACGGGTCCAACGGGAGCAACAGGTCCAACCGGAGCGACGGGTTCAACAGGTTCAACCGGCCCAACGGGAATAACAGGTACAAGTATCACGGCGACGTATGCATTTGCAAATAATACGTCGGGTTCAGCGATATCGGTACTTCTTGGTGGAACGAATGTCCCGCTTCCAAATAATCAAAACATCGGTCCAGGAATTACTGTTTCTGGTGGAAATACAGTATTTACGGTTGCAAATGCTGGGAATTATTATATTTCATATACGATTAATATAACGGCTTCATTATTAGTCAGTTCTCGTATTACAATTAATGGAGCACCACTTGCTGGAACGATCAATTCTCCTGCGTTAGCAACTACATCATTTAGCGCAACAATTATTACAACTCTTGCAGCAGGAGATGCTATTAGTTTGCAACTATTTGGTTTGTTAGCTGTTGCAACATTATCAACAACTACACCAGGAGCTGTGTTAACGATAATAAGATTAAGCTAAATAATAACTCTCTTACTTTTTTAGATTAGGAGAGTTTATACATATAATAAGAAGTTAATGAAGTAAAGCATAGTTATACAAAAGTCAGAATATTATGATTGTAACGTTATGGTGACTATAATATAATGAAAACAACCTCATGAATGAACATTCATTTATTTTTATGTATTTGAAGGGGGAATGAAGATGGAAAAACCATGGTTGAAAAATTATCCAGAGGAAATTCCAAGTACAATTTCTTATGATATTCAGCCGCTTCATAAATATGTAGAACAGATGGCTTCTCGCTACCCAGAAAAGAAAGCGCTTCACTTTTTGGGGAAGGATATTACATTTTCAGACTTTCATGATAAGGTGAAGAGATTTGCAAATTATCTTCAAAAGCTCGGTGTGGAAAAGGGTGATCGAGTTGCTATTATGTTGCCGAACTGTCCGCAAGCTGTAATTGGTTATTACGGTACATTACTTGCAGGAGGTATCGTAGTACAAACAAATCCACTATATACAGAAAGAGAATTAGAATATCAGCTTCATGACTCGGGAGCAAAAGTCATTCTTTGCCTCGATTTAGTATTTCCAAGAGTGACGAATGTTCAATCTGCTACAAAATTTGAGCATATTATCGTAACGCGTATTGCGGACTTTTTACCCTTCCCTAAAAATCTATTGTATCCATTTGTGCAGAAAAAACAGTCGAATTTAGTTGTGAAAGTATCAGAGAGTGAAACGATTCATCTTTGGAACTCAGTAGAAAAAGAAGTGAATACGGATGTTGAAGTGCCTTGTGATCCTGAAAATGATTTAGCTCTTTTACAGTACACAGGAGGAACAACTGGATTTCCGAAGGGTGTTATGTTAACGCATAAAAACCTCGTTTCTAACACTTTGATGGGAGTTCAATGGTTATATAATTGCAAAGAAGGAGAAGAAGTCGTTCTTGGGGTTCTTCCATTTTTCCACGTATACGGCATGACGGCTGTCATGAATTTAAGTATTATGCAAGGATACAAAATGGTTCTTATTCCAAAATTTGATATGAAAATGGTTTTTGAAGCGATTAAGAAGCATAAAGTGACATTATTTCCAGGGGCACCAACTATTTATATCGCTCTTTTAAATAGCCCGCTTTTAAAAGAATACGATATATCTTCTATTCGTGCTTGTATTAGTGGATCAGCACCACTGCCAGTAGAAGTACAGGAAAAGTTCGAAACAGTTACAGGGGGCAAACTAGTAGAGGGATATGGTTTAACAGAATCATCTCCAGTTACACATAGTAATTTTTTATGGGAAAAGCGAGTGCCAGGTAGCATTGGAGTTCCGTGGCCAGATACAGAAGCAATGATTATGTCGCTTGAAACTGGTGAGGCATTACCACCGGGAGAAATCGGTGAAATTGTAGTAAAAGGTCCTCAAATTATGAAAGGATATTGGAATAAGCCAGAAGAAACAGCAGCTGTACTGCAAGATGGATGGCTCCATACAGGCGATGTTGGCTATATGGATGAAGATGGCTTTTTCTATGTGAAAGATCGTAAGAAAGATATGATTGTTGCGAGTGGATTTAATGTGTATCCTCGTGAAGTAGAAGAAGTATTATATGAGCATGAAAAAGTGCAAGAAGTAGTGACGATTGGAGTTCCCGATCCATACCGAGGAGAGACAGTTAAAGCGTTTGTTGTGTTAAAAGAAGGTACAGAGTGTTCTGAGGAAGAATTAAATCAGTTTGCTCGTAAATATTTAGCGGCCTATAAAGTGCCGAAAGTATATGAGTTTAGAGGTGAACTGCCGAAAACGACAGTCGGAAAAATTTTACGCCGTGTCCTAATTGATGAAGAGAAAAGAAAGAATGAGGATGAGCAAACGGGCTAAGGCCCTTTCTTTTTGAAAAAATAGGATTGACACTTTTCTAAATAGTCAGTATTATAAGAATATGAATGACTATTCATTCAGTCATCTTCTTGAAGGGGACAGTAAAGTGAAGAAAAATAGACCGAAATACAATCAAATTATTGATGCGGCAGTCATTGTGATTGCGGAGAATGGGTACCATCAAGCGCAAGTTTCTAAAATAGCAAAGCAAGCTGGGGTAGCGGATGGCACGATTTATTTATATTTTAAAAATAAAGAAGATATATTAATATCCTTATTCCAAGAGAAGATGGGAGAATTTGTCGAAACAATTCGCCAAAAAACAGCAGGAATTGAAAGCGCTGTATCGAAGTTATTCATGTTGGTAGAAACGCACTTCTTGCTGTTGTCACAAAATGATCCTCTTGCTATCGTTACGCAATTAGAGCTAAGACAGTCCAATCAAGAATTACGCCTAAAAATAAATGAAGTATTAAAAGGCTACTTACAAGTTATGGATGAGATTTTAGAGACAGGTATAAAGCAAGGTGAATTTCGAGCGGATTTAAATGTTCGCGTGGCAAGACAAATGATCTTTGGAACAGTAGATGAAGTTGTGACCAATTGGGTAATGAGCGATCATAAGTATGATCTGGTCGCACTTTCAAAAACGGTACATGGGCTACTTATTGCAGCTTGTGGTTATCGTCAATAATGGGAGGGATCATGTTGAAATTCCTATCTGTAAGAGTTGAAGATCATATCGCGGTGGCTACGTTAAATCATGCGCCAGCTAACGCGATGTCTTCACAAGTTATGCATGACGTTACTGAATTAATTGATCAAGTGGAGAAGGATGATAACATTCGTGTTGTTGTTATTCACGGTGAAGGGCGTTTCTTCTCGGCGGGAGCAGATATTAAAGAATTTACATCTGTTACTGAAGCGAAGCAAGCGACTGAATTAGCGCAGCTTGGACAAGTTACGTTTGAGCGCGTTGAAAAATGTTCAAAACCAGTTATCGCGGCAATTCATGGAGCGGCACTTGGCGGCGGCCTTGAGTTTGCTATGTCTTGCCACATGCGCTTTGCAACTGAAAGTGCAAAACTTGGTTTACCTGAATTAACACTTGGATTAATTCCTGGATTTGCAGGTACACAGCGATTACCACGTTATGTTGGGAAAGCGAAAGCTTGTGAAATGATGTTAACAAGTACACCGATTACTGGTGCAGAAGCATTAAAATGGGGACTAGTTAACGGAGTTTTTGCTGAAGAAACATTTTTAGATGATACGCTTAAAGTTGCAAAACAGATTGCTGGAAAAAGCCCAGCGACGACTCGTGCTGTACTAGAGTTATTGCAAACGACGAAATCGTCTCATTATTATGAAGGTGTACAACGCGAAGCTCAAATCTTTGGTGAAGTATTTACGAGTGAAGATGGAAGAGAAGGTGTAGCAGCGTTTTTAGAAAAACGTAAGCCTTCATTTAGCGGCAGGTAGTTTAATTATTTTTTTAATATAAATTAACAGAAAATTAGAATTGATAGAATCTTTCTGAAAAACAAGGGGGTAAATGGAATGAACATCTACGTACTCATGAAACGAACATTTGATACAGAAGAAAAAATCGTAATTAAAAACGGTGCAATTTACGATGGCGAAGCGGAATTCATCATCAACCCTTACGATGAATATGCAATTGAAGAAGCAATTCAAGTAAGAGACGCACAAGGTGGAGAAGTTACTGTCGTAACAGTTGGTGGCGAAGATAGCGAGAAAGAACTTCGTACGGCGTTAGCGATGGGCTGCGATAAAGCGGTATTAATTAATATTGAAGATGATGTAGAAAATGGTGACCAGTTCACGACTGCAAAAGTGCTTGCTGAATATTTAAAAGATAAAGATGCAGATTTAATTTTAGGCGGAAACGTTGCAATTGATGGTGCATCTGGACAAGTTGGCCCGCGTGTAGCTGAAGCGTTAAATATTCCGTATGTAACGACAATTACAAAACTTGCAATTGACGGTAAAAACGTGAAGATTGAGCGTGATGTTGAAGGCGATACAGAAGTGATTGAAACTTCATTGCCAGTATTAGTAACAGCACAACAAGGTTTAAATGAACCACGTTATCCATCGCTTCCAGGTATTATGAAAGCGAAGAAAAAGCCACTAGAAGAATTAGAATTAGATGATTTAGATTTAGAAGAAGATGATGTGGAAGCAAAGACAAAAACAATTGAAATCTATTTGCCTCCTAAGAAAGATGCAGGAAAAGTGTTACAAGGCGAGCTGCAAGATCAAGTAAAAGAACTTGTATCGTTGCTCCATACAGAAGCGAAAGTAATCTAATAAAATACGAAATTATATATGCAGGAGGGAAAATCTATGGCTCGTAAAGTATTAGTAATGGGTGAAGTTCGTGATGGATCGCTACGTAACGTTTCATTTGAAGCGGTAGCAGCAGCAAAAACAATTGCAGAAGGCGGTGAAGTAGTAGGTCTTCTAGTTGGAGACAGCGTTGCCTCTTTTGCAAATGAGTTGATTCATTACGGTGCAGATCGCGTTGTGACAGTTGAAAATGATAAATTAAAATCATATACATCTGATGGGTATGCACAAGCATTTTTAGCTGTATATGCTGAAGAAAATCCAGAAGGTATTGTATTTGGACATACAGCACTTGGTAAAGATTTATCACCAAAATTAGCAGCGAAGCTTGAAGCTGGTCTAGTTTCTGACGTAACTGCTTTAGAAGTTGAAGGTGGAAATGTTATCTTTACTCGTCCAATTTACTCTGGTAAAGCGTTTGAGAAGAAGATTGTAACAGACGGCATGTTATTTGCGACAGTGCGTCCAAATAACATCGCAACGCTTGAAAAAGATGAGTCTCGCAGTGGTGACGTGTCTTCTATTACAGTAGATGTGAAAGACTTACGTACAATCATTCAAGATGTCGTCCGTAAGACGGCAGAGGGCGTTGATCTTTCTGAAGCAAAAGTTATTATCGCTGGCGGACGCGGTGTGAAGAGTGAAGAAGGATTCAAGCCATTAAAAGAGTTAGCTGACGTATTAGGCGGCGCTGTTGGAGCATCTCGTGGTGCTTGTGACGCTGAGTATTGCGATTACTCATTACAAATTGGTCAAACTGGTAAAGTTGTTACACCAGACCTGTACATTGCATGTGGTATTTCTGGTGCGATTCAGCATTTAGCTGGTATGTCTAACTCAAAAATAATCGTTGCGATCAATAAAGATCCAGAAGCAAGTATTTTCAAAGTAGCTGACTACGGTATTGTTGGCGATCTATTTGAAGTTGTACCTCTTTTAACAGAAGAGTTTAAAAAGTTAAAAGTACATTCATGATTTGAGTACCCTTGAGTTCCAAGTGAAGTACCCCTATATATAGAAAAAGGTGAGAGATCCCCTGTCTCTCATCTTTTTAGTATGTAATCCGTATTTTTATATAGTATAAAGGAACACTTTTTTGTTACAATACATAACGATACATATTATTCGCCACGTATATAAGTTAATGATATACTCTTGGTAGAATATACTTGAAGGAGGAAATAAAATGGCAATTGTAAACGCAAATGACCAAAGCTTCGCAGCTGAAACTAGCGAAGGTGTTGTATTATTAGATTTCTGGGCACCTTGGTGTGGACCTTGTAAAATGATCGCTCCTGTATTAGAGGAAATTGATGCAGAACTAGGCGAAAAAGTAAAAGTAGTAAAAGTAGACGTGGATGAAAATCAAGAAACTGCTCGTCAATTCGAAGTAATGAGCATTCCAGCTCTTTTCGTATTAAAAGACGGTAAAGTAGTTGATCAAGCGTTAGGTTACAAACCGAAAGAAGCGTTAGTGGAATTAGTTTCTAAACACTTCTAAAATAAAAGGGCTACCATTTGGTAGCTTTTTTTATTTTTCTTTTTTACACCTTTCCGTTACAATAAAAGAACGTATGTTGGGTGTTTTGGCATAGTATGTTTTCATGTGAAAATAAAAATGCTAAGCATGTAGAAATGGAGGGTAACGAGTGCACGAACATTTAAAAGAGAAATTGGCTATTTTACCAGATCAACCTGGTTGTTATTTAATGAAAGATAAGCAAGGAACGGTTATATATGTCGGAAAGGCAAAGGTGCTTAAAAATCGTGTGCGCTCGTACTTTACTGGTTCGCATGACGGGAAAACACTTCGGCTAGTAGGAGAAATTGTAGATTTTGAATATATTGTAACCTCCTCAAATCTAGAGGCTCTCATTTTAGAGTTGAACTTAATAAAAAAGCATGATCCAAAATATAACATTCAATTAAAAGATGATAAAACATATCCTTTTATTAAAATTACAGCTGAGAAACAACCACGATTACTTATTACGAGAAATGTAAAAAAGGATAAGGGAAAGTATTTTGGCCCTTATCCGAATGCACAATCAGCTCATGAAACGAAAAAACTGCTAGATCGTATGTATCCGCTTCGTAAGTGCTCAAATATGCCCGATAAAGTTTGTTTATATTATCATATGGGTCAATGTTTAGCGCCTTGTGTGAAAGAAGTGACGGAAGAACAAAACAAAGAAATTGTAGATGAAATTATTAAGTTTTTAAATGGTGGGCATAAAGAAGTTCGTTCAGAATTAGAAACAAAAATGTATGAAGCTTCAGAGAAACTAGAGTTTGAACGTGCAAAAGAGTTACGTGATCAAATCGCTCATATCGATGCGATTATGGAAAAACAAAAGATGATTATGAGTGATTTAGTGGATCGTGATGTGTTTGGGTATGCAGTTGATAAAGGGTGGATGTGTGTTCAAGTTTTCTTCGTTCGAAAAGGAAAGCTAATCGAACGTGATGTTTCTATGTTTCCAATCTACGACGAACCAGAAGAGGGATTCTTAACGTTTATCGGTCAATTTTATGAAAACAGCAGTCATTTTAAGCCGAAGGAAATCGTCGTTCCAGGAAGTATCGATTCAGAATTAGTAGAACGCTTTTTAGAAGTGGAAGCGACACAGCCGAAACGCGGTAAGAAAAAAGATCTTGTAGAACTGGCAAATAAAAATGCGAAGATTGCTCTTGAAGAGAAATTCTATTTAATTGAGCGCGATGAAGAGCGAACGATTAAAGCTGTAGAGAATTTAGGGAAGCAGCTCGGAATTGAAACGCCTCATCGTATTGAAGCGTTTGATAACTCAAATATTCAAGGCACAAATCCTGTTTCTGCAATGATTGCTTTTATTGATGGGAAACCAGCTAAGAAAGAATACAGGAAATATAAAATTAAAACGGTTCAAGGGCCAGATGATTATGAGTCTATGAGAGAAGTTGTGAGACGCCGTTATACAAGGGCACTGAAAGAGAACTTACCTTTACCAGATTTAATCATTATTGATGGCGGAAAAGGCCATCTGGCGGCTGCAAGTGATATTCTAGAAAATGAGCTCGGTTTATATATTCCGATGGCAGGTCTTGTGAAAGATGACAAACATAAAACATCCCATTTAATTATTGGGGATCCACCTGAACCTGTGATGCTTGAGAGAAATAGCCAAGAATTTTATTTATTGCAGCGCATTCAAGATGAGGTGCATCGATTTGCAATTACATTCCATCGTCAATTACATGGGAAATCTGTCATTCAATCGGCACTCGATGATATTCCTGGAATTGGAGATAAACGAAAAAAGATATTGTTAAAACATTTCGGATCGCTAAAAAAGATGAAAGAGGCTTCTGTAACAGAATTTGTCGAAGCGGGTATGCCGAAAAATGTCGCAGAGACGATTTATACTTATTTAGCGGATAAGAAGACGTTGTAGTTTACAACGTCTTCTATTTTTTGGTATAATTTCTGAAGATTTAAAATAAATTCAAATGAATGAAAATGCAAAAAGTCAACTAAACTGATATGTCTAGTTGACTGCGGGTAATGCTACACTTCAATGAGATCTTTTATATCCCATTTTACAAGAAATGTAATAGAGTCTGAACGTTTTTTCTTTTCTTCGTAGGACTCTGCAACGACGTTTCGTTGCTTTTGAATTTGTTCAGCGATGAACCCAGCTTCTAATTGATAAGAAGAATGTCTTTTTTGTTTTTGACGTTCAGCGATGAGTGTGCCTTTAAGTTGGAACTGCATTTCACGACGCTTATGTTCAATAATGCTTAAAGTGCCCCAGCCAGCTTTTTCAAAGAACTGAATGACTTCTTCAATTGTGTCTAGTGGATATTTTCTTGCAAGGTTTCTACCGGACCAGTATAAAATACCATCTAGATCGTTACCGATTAAATCAGGTAGTAATTCTTCACGTAGCAATTCGTAAGCGAAGGCGTTCAATGAAACATCTTCTAAAGATGTTGTATCGATTGTATTTTTACTCACAATATTCCCCTCTTTCTATAGGGATTATTATATAACATTTCTCATTTATAAAAACAGATTTTTCTTTGGGAAAATCTGAATATATAAGAAGAAAAAAAGAATTGGCAAATTATATGCAAATTATGTATACGTTTTCTTGACGCTTCGACAAAAATAGGAGTAAAATGAACTTGGTATCAAATTATGCTGAAATATTTCGAATAATTTTTTCAGTTTTTCTTATGCCAATAGTGAAAAAACATTATTGCCATAAACTAATCTGAAAACAGCAGTCAATCATTCAAGGGGGGTAATGGGGACATGAAAGGCCGCGAGTATACGTTTCGTAAGTGGCACTCATTAATGGGGGTCATCCCGGTTGGTGTCTTTTTGACGCAACATTTAATTGTAAACAACTTTGCAACACGAGGAGCAGAGGCTTTTAACAAAGCTGCAGGCTTTATGGAGCTCCTTCCATTCCGGTATGCGCTAGAAATTTTCATTATCTTTTTACCAATACTGTACCATGCTATATATGGCTTATATATTGCATTTACAGCTAAGAACAATGCGGTTTCTTACGGTTATTTCCGTAACTGGATGTTCGTCTTCCAAAGAATTTCAGGTATCGTTACACTGATTTTCATTTCTTGGCACGTCTGGGAAACTCGTATTCAAGCAGCGTTAGGTAAAGAGGTAAACTATGATATGATGGCAGATATTTTAAACAATCCAGCTATGTTTGCATTCTACTTAGTTGGTGTTGTTTCAACAATTTTCCACTTTGCAAATGGACTATGGACATTCTGCATCAGCTGGGGAATTACAGTATCTCCACGTTCACAAAGAATCTCTACTTATGTAACATTAGCTATTTTCTTAGGTCTATCTTATGTAGGTGTGAGTGCATTATTAGCGTTCATCGATCCACAGCTAGCAAACCAGTAAGGAGTGGGAGAGCATGAAAGGGAAACTTATAGTAGTCGGCGGTGGCTTGGCTGGCTTAATGGCAACGATTAAAGCGGCGGAAGCAGGAGTAAATGTTGAACTGTTCTCTTTAGTACCAGTAAAACGTTCGCATTCTGTATGTGCCCAAGGTGGAATTAACGGTGCCGTAAATACGAAAGGTGAAGGGGATTCTCCATGGATCCACTTTGACGATACAATTTATGGTGGGGACTTCTTAGCGAACCAACCACCAGTTAAAGCAATGTGTGAAGCAGCACCTGGTATCATTCATTTAATGGACCGTATGGGTGTTATGTTCAACCGTACGGAAGAAGGACTTCTTGATTTCCGTCGTTTTGGTGGAACGCAACATCACCGTACAGCATTTGCTGGTGCAACAACTGGACAGCAATTACTATACGCATTAGATGAGCAAGTACGTCGTCACGAAGTAGCAGGACTTGTAACGAAATATGAAGGTTGGGATTTCTTACGAGCTGTTATTGATGATGAAGGTGTGTGCCGAGGAATCGTTGCACAAGACTTACAAACTATGGAGATTAGAAGTTTCCGAGCTGATGCCGTGATTATGGCAACAGGGGGCCCTGGTATCATCTTCGGAAAATCAACAAACTCCATTATCAATACAGGTACAGCAGCTTCTGCTGTATATCAACAAGGCGCATATTATGCAAACGGTGAGTTCATTCAAATTCACCCAACGGCAATTCCTGGAGACGATAAATTACGTCTAATGAGTGAATCTGCACGTGGTGAAGGTGGACGTGTTTGGACATATAAAGATGGTAAACCATGGTACTTCTTAGAAGAAAAATATCCGGCTTACGGAAACCTTGTACCTCGTGATATCGCAACGCGTGAAATCTTTGATGTTTGCGTAGAGCAAAAACTAGGTATTAACGGTGAAAACATGGTGTACTTAGATCTTTCTCATAAAGATCCGAAAGAACTAGATATTAAACTTGGTGGAATTATTGAAATCTATGAGAAATTTACAGGTGACGATCCTCGTAAACTACCAATGAAAATCTTCCCAGCTGTTCACTATTCAATGGGCGGGCTATGGGTTGATTATAAGCAGATGACAAGCATTCCAGGTTTATTTGCAGCAGGTGAGTGTGATTATTCTATGCACGGTGGTAACCGTCTTGGCGCGAACTCACTGTTATCAGCAATTTACGGTGGTATGGTAGCAGGACCAAATGCAATTGAATATATGAAAGGTCTTTCTAAATCATCAGATGCCGTTTCATCTACTGTGTATGAACAAAATGAATTAATCGAAACAGAGAAATTTAACAATATTTTAACGCTTGATGGTAACGAAAATGCGTATGTTCTTCATAAAGAGCTTGGAGAATGGATGACAGATAACGTTACAGTAGTTCGTGAAAATAAAAAATTATTAGAAACAGATGCAAAAATTGAAGAGTTAATGGCTCGCTACAAACGTATTAACATTAACGATACAGCGAGATGGAGCAACCAAGGTGCTTCATTTACACGCCAACTTGCAAATATGTTTGAATTAGCACGTGTTATTACAATTGGCGCATATAACCGTAATGAGAGCCGTGGGGCGCATTACAAACCTGAATTCCCAAATCGTGATGATGCAAACTTCTTAAAAACTACGATGGCGAAATTTGAAGGAGAAGGAAATGCACCGGCATTCCATTACGAAGACGTGGATATTTCATTAATTAAACCACGTAAACGTGATTATTCTTCAAAACACGATGTAGCTGCTAAGAGTGAAGAGAAGGGGGATAAACAACATGTCTGAGAAAACAATCCGCCTCATCATTACGAGACAAGACGGACCAGATGCGCAAGCGTTTGACCAAGAGTTTGAAATTCCGTATCGTCCTAATATGAATATTATTTCGGCGCTTATGGAAATTCGTCGTAATCCTGTCGATGCAAAAGGAAACAAAACAACTCCGATTGCATGGGATATGAACTGTTTAGAGGAAGTATGTGGTGCATGTTCGATGGTGATTAACGGAAAACCACGTCAATCATGTACAGCTCTTATCGATCAATTAGAACAACCAATTCGCTTAAAACCGATGAAGACATTCCCGGTTGTTCGTGACTTACAAGTTGACCGTAGTCGCATGTTTAATGCTCTAAAACGTGTTAAAGCTTGGATTCCAATTGATGGTACGTATGACTTAGGACCAGGACCAAGAATGCCTGAGAAGAAACGTCAATGGGCTTATGAGCTTTCAAAATGTATGACATGTGGTGTTTGCTTAGAATCATGTCCAAACGTAAATAGTAAATCGGACTTTATTGGACCAGCTCCGTTATCACAAGCTCGTCTATTCAACTCACATCCAACGGGTGAAATGCATAAAGCAGATCGCTTACGTGCAATTATGGGTGATGGAGGACTTGCAAACTGTGGTAACTCTCAAAACTGTGTGCAATCATGTCCAAAGGGTATTCCGTTAACAACTTCAATTGCGGCGTTAAACCGTGATACAACAATTCAATCGTTCAAAGATTTCTTTGGTAGCGACAATAACTATTAAAAAATATTGCCTCTTCATTTCGAAGGGGCAATATTTATAACTGTATTATTCTGTTTATTCTGTTTATTTTGAAGTGAAAAGGAGAGGGAACAATGAAGAGGATTTCTTATATTGAAGACTTTGAGCAATGGGAAAGTGGTTTTTCGTT
The DNA here is from genome assembly GCF_038006905.1 of Bacillus sp. FSL R9-9834. Taxonomy (NCBI): domain Bacteria; kingdom Bacillati; phylum Bacillota; class Bacilli; order Caryophanales; family Bacillaceae; genus Bacillus; species Bacillus sp. FSL R9-9834. The sequence continues at coordinate 4,341,839 of NZ_JBBOWD010000001.1, read as the reverse complement.
TTACAATCCTGTAAAGGTTCGTTTTGGTGAAGTAGATATGTTTGGACATGTAAATAATGTCGTTGCCTTTACCTATTTTGAAGAAGCACGTATCGCATTGTTTAAAGAACTTGGATTTATGCAAGAATGGACGCATGAATCTTCAGAAACGATGATTGTTGTTGCGGATTTACAATGTAATTTTATTAAGCAAATATATTTTGATGAACAGTTGAAGGTGTATGTAAAAGCTGGATCAGTTGGAAATTCTTCATTAGATTTGCATTATATGGTGAAGAATGCAGAAGGAGAAGTTTGTTTAGTTGGTCGTGGAATGATGGTCCAAGCGTCGAAAAAAACGGGAAGAGGCGAACCGTGGCCTGAAGAGTGGAAGAAAAAATTAATACAATGATAGAGTGAAAGAAAAATAAGAGAGCAATTTGCTCTCTTATTTTTTGTCTTCCATCGCCTCTTCTAATGTTAAATGATGTTTATATATGTATGTAGCGTATGGATTTCCAACGTAGCGCAAATGCCACGGTTCATATGAGTATTCTGTTGTTTCTGTTTTATCTTCTAAATAACGAATGACAAAGCCAAATTCATGAGCATGTTTTGCAACCCATTTACCTTCGTTTGTCTCTCCAAAAATAGGCTCTAATTGGAATTTAGCAGATTTTGAACTAATATCCATTGCTAAACCAGTTTGATGTTCACTCGTACCGGGAATGGCACTTACTGAATCCGCCTCAGCTTTTCCTTGACGTCTAACGTATGTATCATGTAATGATTTTTGGCGTTTGTATGAACGATAACCAGATACAGCTGTAAGTTCAAGTCCTTCTTTCTTTGCCGCTTCAAACATATTTTCAAGCGCATCTGCAGCATCTTTGCGCAGCAATGTTTTTTCTTTATCTTTTGGACTAGTAAATGGTACGTTTGGTCTCGTTAAGTCTTCAGGTGTGTATCCGTCTGGTAGTTTTCGATGTTTATTAACTAATACAAGATTAGACTCTGGATTTGTTACAACGGAAAAATCATTGTCTAGCTTCTTTGCATTATGATCAGCTTTTGGAAAAGCAGGAATCTCTTCTTTTTGGTGGTTACTATGCTGTTGACTTTCGACAGCTTTCGCATTATTTTGTAGTGGTGATTTAGAACTAAAGTAAGCGAAAGAAGTGATACCGATTACAATAGTAGTGGCAGAAATAATAATTATCTTTTTCATGATGCCTTGTAATCACAGTCCTTTCTTAATAAAATGTGTATCGTTTCTTATTATAAGTCTAGTTTAATGAAAAAGAAATATAAGAGTCGTAACGTAATAGAAATGCAAAGAAAATGTCAGAAAATGTGTGAAATTGTAGTATTTTTTTATATAATTCATTTCTTGTCTTTCATGAAATTCATTTTTTATGTAATATATACACATAAGAAGATGTAGCGATTATCGAGAATAAAAAACTTCTTGTATAGACTAGGAGTGAATGGGAATGGATTTTGCAACACTTATTGGAATTATTTTAGGAGTAGTGGCGGTAGTAGTAGGAATGGTCGTCAAGGGCGCTGACGTAATGGCCTTAGTTAATCCTGCCGCAGCATTAATTATTTTCGTTGGTACATTTGCTGCAGTATGTATAGCATTTCCAATGAATCAATTAAAAAAGATTCCAAAATTATTTAAAGTTCTTTTTGGTTCTAATAAAAAAGATTTAAGTTATGAACAGTTGCTAGAATTGTTTGTTCATTGGACATCTGAAAGTAGAAAATACGGTATTTTGTCTTTAGAGCAGCAATTAGACAAAATTCAAGATGAATTTCTTTTGCGTGGTATGAAATTTGTGATTGATGGCGTATCTGCAGAAGATTTAGAACAAATTTTAGAAGCTGAATTAGAAGCAATTGAAGAAAGGCATGCAAAGGGAGCAGCAATTTTTTCTCAAGCTGGTACATATGCACCAACATTAGGGGTTTTAGGTGCTGTTATTGGTCTTGTAGCTGCACTTGGTAATTTAACTGATATCGAAAAGTTAGGTCACGCTATTTCGGGTGCATTTATTGCAACGATTTTTGGTATTTTCTCAGGTTATATACTATGGCATCCATTTGCAAATAAATTAAAGCAAAAATCTGCAGCTGAATTAGAGAAAAAACGTTTAATTATTGATTGTCTATTAATGTTACAAGAAGGTACATATCCGTTTATTATGAAGAACCGCATTTTAGGTGCACTTTCTGCAACTGAGCGCAAAAAGCTTGAAAAAGGGGCAGAAAAAAATGCGGAGTAAAAAAAATAGAAGAAGTAAAAAGAAAAAACACGAAGAACATATCGATGAAACTTGGCTAATCCCTTATTCTGATATGTTAACGTTGTTGTTTGCATTGTTCATCGTTTTATTCGCAATGAGCAGTATAGATGCTGCTAAGTTTAAACAGATGGCTGTTGCTTTTCGAAGTGAATTAGCTGGTGGAACAGGTAACAAAGAATTTTTAAGTGATCAGAAGCCAAATGATGAAAAGGAATTATCAGCAAGTAGTTTAGAGTCTGAGAAGATTAAAAAGAATGCTGAAGCTGAAGTAAAGCAACAAGAAATGAACGAATTAAAAGCGGTACAAAAAGGTATTGATAAGTATATTGAGGAAAATCGATTATCTTCTTCTTTTAAAACTGATTTAACAGAAAAGGGATTGAAGGTAACGATATTAGAAAATGTACTATTTGATTCTGGGAAAGCGGACGTAAAATTAGAATCGTTAAGTATTGCGAAAGAAATGTCTAATTTACTTGTTTCAGCATCACCTCGTGAAATCACAGTATCTGGACATACAGATAATGTTCCTATTGCAAATGCGCAATTTGCATCGAACTGGGAATTAAGTACGCAGCGGGCAGTTAATTTTATGCAAGTATTACTGCAAAATAAAGAATTACAACCAGGAAAATTTAGTGCAGTTGGTTACGGAGAATACCGGTCAATTGCTCCAAATGATACGCAAGAAGGAAAAGCGAAAAATAGACGTGTAGAAGTGTTTATTTTACCTTTAACGAGAAATTTGCAATAAAAGAGGATGGCACATGCCATCCTCTTTTATTTTGCATCAAATGATTTTAAGTTGTCATGGCGGATTTTATCTTTTTCTGCATCTGATTTTTTGAAATCATAATCATATAAAGCGCCTTCCCAATCGCCATACATTGGATTTGGGAAAATAATAAATTTCTCCCCAAATTGTGCTTTTGAATCTGAGACTGCTTGGTTTCGGTCCTTTACAGACTTTCCATCAAAACCAGTGAAGTCAGATAAGTTATCACCGAAGAATAAAACGATATCATGTGTTTGAGAAACGAGTTCACGACGTTTTTCTTTTCCTTTTTCTTTCGGGTCTTGTAGTAATATATGTTCTTTCGTTGCTTGAGGCGCGCCTACACGCTCAAGGTTTTTAATTGTTGCATCTAGTTGGTTTGTTTTACGATTTGAGATGTAGTAAATATCTACACCTTTAGACTCTGTATATTTTAAGAAATCAATTGCACCTGGAAGGGCCTCAGCTTCAGCCTTATTAATCCAATCATCCCATTTATACGGATAGCCTTTTCCTGTTTTTACGCTCATTGCTTGATGAGGACTGTTATCTAAAACAGTTTCATCTAAATCAAGTACGATAGCGGGTTTTTTCTCGGTTCCTTTTGCAAGAGCTGCATCAAGCTTCAATTGACCGATATTGTATCCTTGGTAGTACAATGCTTTCGTTTCACCGGCTGTTTGATACCATAAATCAGCCATTAATTGCTGGTCTGTTAATTTTACTTTCTCTTCTTTCGCCACTGTTTTCTCTTGCGTTCCTGAACATGCTACAAGCGATGTAGATAGAACCGCTACAGATAATAAAGTGGTAATGCCCCTCTTCATCTTCATATGTATCCTCCTTGATGTTAAAAAATCATCTTATATTATATATTAAAATATAAATTTTTTTTATGAACATTTGCATATTGTCTTTTGTATATGTAGTAGTATGTCCTATATTAGAAAGATGAGAAAAAATGATGGGAATTATTTTGACAAGTTTAATTGTCGAAATGACAATAATAATTGACAAATCATATGATAATATTTACAATTTTAACTAAATAGAACAAATGATGGATTAAGGCGGTGTTACATATTAAGAGGATAAAGTGTAGTGCTATATTTTATCTTGTATAAACATAGTCTTTGAAAGAGAGTATGAATGATAGTAAAGGGGAGGCTTTATACTTTGAGTTTACAAATTCAAAACTTAACGAAACAATTTGGGGAATCAAAAGCAGTTAACGGCTTGCAAATTTCATTACCAAAAGGTGAAGTGTTAGGATTGCTTGGACGAAACGGTGCAGGAAAAACAACGACAATCAAAATGCTTCTCGGATTATTAACGCCTAATGAAGGGTCTATTACATGGGATGGAAAATCATTTGGGACTAGTGGAGTAACGATAGGGTACTTACCAGAAGAAAGAGGCTTATATACAAAAAGTAGAGTAGTAGACCAGTTGCGATATTTTGGCAGATTAGAAGGCATGACGAAAAAAGAAGTAGATCTTGCTATTGATCACTGGTTAGATCGATTAGCAATACCGGAATATAAATTTAAAACGGCAGGAGAGCTTTCAAAAGGGAACCAGCAAAAAATCCAATTAATTGCTGCTCTTCTTCATAACCCTGAACTTCTCATTTTAGATGAGCCATTTAGCGGACTGGATCCAGTGAATGCGGGGATGTTAGCTAGCATTATTGAAGAACAAGTACAGAACGGAAAGACAATTATTTTATCTAGTCATCGTATGGAACAAGTGGAGGCTTTTTGCCAACATGTATGTATTTTGAAAAAAGGTGAAGCAGTCGTAAAAGGTCAATTAAGTGATATTAAAAAAGAATATGGTTTCCGTAATTTAACGATTGAAGATACAGAAGAGAATGAGAAGGGATTAAAAGCTATTCATGTATCGTATGAAAAACAACAAGGCCTTCTTTATGTGAAAGTACAAGACGATGCAGAAGCTCTAAACATTTTACAACAATTACAAGAACAAGGTATTACCTTACGACAATTTAAAATGTTAGAGCCGACGTTAAACGAAATCTTTGTAGAGAGGGCGAAATAACGATGCGTAAATTTTCTCACGTATTTTCATTTTATTTTAGGGAAGCATTTTTATCTAAAAAATCATTAATTACGAGTGCGATTTTGTTTTTAGTTGTGTTTGGGCTTTTCGCATTTAATCATTTCACAGCTGATAACGATAAAGGAAAAGATAAATTTGCTGTAGTAACAGAAAGCGATACGTATAAAGTGCAAGAAAGTGATATAACAAAGTTACTTCCGTCTGCTAAAGTAACGGTAGAAAATAAGGATAAGTTTAATAAACTACGTAAGCAAGTAGAAGATGGGGATTTAGACGGTTTATTCCGTATTACAGAAAAGAATGGTATCCCAGAAGTGACGTATATGTATAGTGGTTTTCCGAGTCAATCAACGGCTACACTTATGGCAAGTTATTTGAAGGAACAGTATACAGCGGTAATGATTGAAAAAAATAACGTATCTGCCGAAGTAGCAAAACAGTTACAGATGGAAATTCCGTTAAAGCAAGAGGCGGTAAAAGATCATGCATCTTCCTTTGGAATTGGCTATATTTTCTCGTTTGCTTTATATATGTTTATTATTGTGTTTGGAACTGCAATTGGGACGACGATAGCATCCGAAAAATCATCCCGTGTTATGGAGTTAATGCTTCCGAAAGTAAAACCATTAACAATGCTACATGCTAAAATTTTAGCAATTGTTTCTAGTGCTTTACTATTACTTATTACTGCTTCTCTCGGTTTTCTTGTACCGTATTTATTAGGTTGGGTAGACCTAGAAAATGCATCTTTAGTAGGACTTGTACTAGACTTTTCCAAGTTGGATGCTGTAGTAATTAGTATGTTCGTTGTATATTTTGTTACAGGCTACTTACTATATGCAATGTTATATGCAGCGGTTGGTGCTGTTGTATCAAAAATTGAGGATGTGCAATCTCTTTCGTTCCCAATTACAATGTTAGGTATAGCAGCATTTTTCATTAGTATTAAATCACTATTTGATCCTAATAGTACATTAGCTGTAGTTAGTTCGTATATTCCATTCTTTACACCTATGGTTACATTTTCAAGGCTTGTAGCGGGTGAAGCAGGAACTGTAGAGATTATTGTGACTTTAGTCATTTTATTGGTGACTATTGCTATCGTCAATATGCTTGCAAGTCGCATTTACGTAAATGGTGTAATGAATTACTCAGACAAAGTGAAATTTAAAGATTTAGCGAAATTTATAAAGCGTCAATAATGAGAGAAAAGCATGATTTCCTGTTGAAATCATGCTTTTTCTTTATGTATAAATTAAAAATAGTATATAATAATAAGAGTCGTCTTTTAATAGAATGAATAAAAAGGAGGGTGTGCAGATGGGAATTAGTAGTCGTTTTACAGTAGGTGTTCATATGTTGACATTACTTGCGATAGATCGAAACTCTCGCTGTACCTCTGAATGGATTGCCGGTAGTGTGAATACAAATCCAGTTGTGATTCGTCGCATTACAGGAATGTTGAAGAGAGCAGGACTTGTTGATGTACAAGCTGGTAAAGGTGGTACGACACTTGCTCGTGATTTAGAAGAAATTACATTACTTGATGTATATAAAGCAGTGGAAGTTGTAGAAGAAGGACAGCTATTTTCCTTCCATGAAAATCCCAACATTGAATGTCCAGTAGGAGCTAATATTCAATCAGTATTAGAAATTATTTTAATGCAAGCGCAAGAAGCGATGGAAAATGTACTTGCAAATGTAACAGTAGATCAATTAGTTACAAATTTAAAGTCTAAAATGAAAGAGTAAAAAAGCGAGCATCCTCATAATGAGGGCTCGCCTTTTTTTATTTAGAAATATTGAAAATTTTATTTTTCAGTATTTAAAATGAATTTACCTACGATAGCTGCTACGATACCACCAACAATTGGTGCGATGATGAATACCCATAGTTGAGAAAGTGCTTCTCCGCCAGCGAATAAAGCTGGTGCGATACTACGAGCTGGGTTAACAGAAGTTCCAGTTAACGGAATACCTAATAAGTGAACTAAAACTAATGTGAAACCAATTACTAATCCTGCTAGAGAAGAACTTCCTTTTTTACCTGTTACAGCAACGATTACTAAAATGAATACGAAAGTTAAAATAAATTCAACTAGAAATGCTCCAGATAAACCAAGAGTTCCAAAACCGTTTTGACCTAAATTATCTAAAGGTGTTTTAGCAGATTTTAAAATTGTTACTAACGTTGCAGTTCCTAATAAACCACCTAAAATTTGAGCTAATACATAATAACAAAGTTCCATAGCGTTCATTCTTTTATTGATGAACATAGCTACTGATACTGCTGGGTTAATGTGACATCCAGAAATTGTTCCGATGCTATATGCCATAGCCACAATAGATAGACCGAAAGCCATAGCGATTCCTAATGTTCCAATTCCTTCAATTCCGCCGCCAATGACAGCTACTCCAGTTCCGAATAATACTAGTACAAATGTACCAATAAATTCAGCGATTGCTTTTTTTAACATAATTTACCTCCTATTGTTGCGCATGAACCGTATTATAACATAGGTTTTAGTATAAACCGTTAATGAAATACTATTCTGATAAGGCGCAATAGGGGGACAATAAAAAAAGAGTATGGTTCTTTGTCACAGAACCATACTCTTTTTTTATGCTGTTTTTTTCTGTTTAACGACTGGAACAGAACGGTTTAAAATGCTATTTGCAACCATTCCTAACATAATAATAATCATTCCAAGTAGGGAAAGCCCGCCAGGAAATGAACCATTTAAGAAAACAATTTCGCCAAGCACGGTAAAGACCATCGTTCCAGCTTGCGTTGCTTCAACAGCTCCAAGTAGAGCGAGATTATCTTTGGCTAAGTCAGTAGCAAAGAAAAATGTCATTGTCGCTATAACGCCAGAACATAATGCTAACAAAAATCCTTGCAGCATTTGGCTTGATGTTGGAATACCCGTAGTAGAAAATCCGAATATACCAAGTAAAATTGTTATAGGAAGACTGCCTATTGCCATTCCTAATACACGTTGGAATGTATCAAGACGCCCGCCAACAAGTTCCATCATTTTTCGGTTACCGAATGGATATAAGAAAGCAGCTAACACGACAGGTAAAAATCCTGAAATGAACTGAGTCATTGTAATGTGACCTGCTGCAGTTGCTTGCATACAAATTACACCAAGTAAAATAAATAATGCGACATATAAACTACGAAGTGGAATTTTTCCGCGTACAAGTTTCGTACCTGATTTTGTTTCTATTTTAACGAAAAATAATGGCGAGAGTAGTAAACCTGCTAATATAGTAACTTGCCAAGTTCCAGCAACGAGCCAAGCGGGAGAAAAGACAGCTGCAAAACTTAATAAAGAATAGAAACCAATACCAGCAACAGACCCCCACCCGATCCAAGCCAATGGATGTTTCTTTGATTCTTCCCATAACCCCCTTAAGTTTTTGCGAAATAAAACGATAAGGAATAAAATAGGGAGAGCAAATAAAAAACGGAAGGAAGCTGTCCAAGCCCAGCTCGTTCCAGATACATTCATTGCTCGATTAATAATAAAGGTTGCGGAAAAAAAGGCTGATGATAAAAGGCCTAATAAAATTGCGCGCATGAAGTATAGCACTCCTTTCGAAATTTAAAGAATATGTATAGTATAATATACTTTATTTGTATAAAAGTAAACTATTTTATATTTTAAGGTGGTTTTATAGATGAAAGAACATGAAGATATGCAAACGAAAGAAGTCATTCAGCAAGTAGGTCAGTTATTAAGACAAATTCGAAATGAGCAAAAATTAAGTTTAGAAGAATTAGCTCAAAAAACAGGAGTTAGTAAATTAACGTTAGGAAAGATTGAAAGAGGCGAAACGAATCCGACGTTAGCCGTCATTTGGAAAATAACGAAAGGATTATCAATTCCTTTATCGAGATTGATGGTTGTTGGAGAACCTGTAGCTGTTGCGCGCTGCGGAGAAGGATTTGCAGTAGATGTAGGACAAGCATGGCATTTAGAAACAATGTTCCGTTATACGAAAGAAACGGGGATGGAAATGCACCGTGCTTGTTTACGATCGAATAGTATATATGAACCAGAAGCGCATCATGAAGGTGCTATTGAGCTTGTAACGGTAATGAAAGGGAAAGTATTGATTCAAGTAGAAAGCGATGTATACGAATTAAATGAGTTCGACTCGATTCAATTTGAAGCGAATAAGAAACATAGTTATAAGAATGAAGAAGATGAAGTGGCGGTATTACATTTAACGATGAAATATTCTTCATGAAAAAATCCCCTATAGAAAAATCTATAGGGGATTTTGTATACACTATGCTTAAATATACGAAAGAATGTTATTAGTAAGAGCGTGGCATAAGTAATAAACAAATAAAATAAACTAAAAACCCCGTCCCAAAACATAAAACTGCAATGACCCAAAGTATGCGAATGAGAGTAGAGCTAATATCAAAATATTCTCCTAAACCACCGCATATACCAAATAGCATTTTATCAGTTTCGGATTTACATAACCTTTTTGACATCTTCCAATCCACTCCTTTTTATGACAAGCTATATACTTCTATTCTATATGGAAATTTATGAGAAGACTATGAGGTTGTATTACATTTTTTTTTAGAAAACAGTCGTATTAATTGTCTTAATTTTCAGTGGATATTAAAATTATATCATGAGGTGAGTTTCAATAAAGGGTGGGAGGGATAGAGATGACAGTATATTGGCTGACTAATGTAATGCTTGAATCAGGGTATACATATGAAGAGGGTAGAATTTCTCAAACAGAAACAGAGTTATGTAGTTTACTCATTGAAGATGGAAGAATTAAAAAAATGATAACAGGGGCTATTCAAGAGGAAGGGGTATCAATTTTTGATGCCAATCGTTTATTAATTTTGCCTGCTTTCGAAGAGATGCATATTCATATTGATAAAACATATTATAGTGGTCCTTGGAAAGCTTGTATGCCAGCAGAAAGTATTTTTACACGTTTTCATGAAGAAGAGGAAATTTTACCGAAGCAATTAGCAACTGCTCAAGATAGGGCGGAAAATATGCTAGCGTTATTGCTTCAAAATGGTGCAACGAATATAAGAACGCATTGTAATGTTGATCCGATTATTGGACTTGGTAATTTGGAGGCGACGTTAGCGGCGTTGGAAACATATAAAAAACAGGTTTCTGGTAGAATTGTTGCTTTTCCGCAACATGGATTATTGCGCAGTAATTCTGTGCAACTTGTGAAAGATGCGATGCGTATGGGTGCGCATCTAGTCGGTGGAGTGGATCCAGCTACAGTGGATAATGATATTGAAAAATCATTACATACCATTATGGATATCGCAGTAGAATTTAATGCGGACGTTGATATTCATCTGCATGATGCGAATAATCTTGGGACGTTTACGATGAAGAGATTGGCAAGTTTAACAGAAGAAGCGGGATGGCAAGGTCGCGTAACGATTAGTCATGCGCTTGGACTTGGTGGTGTTACAGATAAAGAAGCTGAAGAAGTGGCGGAAAGACTAGCAGCTTTACACATTGATATTACTTCAACAGTACCAATTGGGAAACAAGTAATCCCAATTCCATTATTAGATAAAAAAGGTGTGAAAGTTTCATTAGGAAATGATAGTATTACAGATCATTGGTCACCGTTTGGAACAGGTGATATGTTGCAAAAGGCAAATCGATTAGCGGAACGTTTTGGATGGAGTGATGAAAGATCGTTAGGAAAAGCACTTCGCTTTATTACGGGAGGAAAAGAAACGTTAAACAGTGCAGGAAAGCGAGCTTGGCCGAATGTAGGAGATGAAGCGAGTTTTGTTTTGACGAATGCAACATGCGTCGCTGAAGCAGTAGCGCGTCAAACAGAGAAGCATTTAGTTGTGCATAAAGGGAATATTGTTGTTGGAAGTTTAAATGAGGTGGAATTAAATAATCTTGTGTAAAAGAATCGTTTAAATGTTTTGGGAGGGTTCTAATTGTGAGTATAGAACTCTTCTTTTTTATGTTTGAAATATATTTCTTATAGGTTACTAGGAAGGATGAAAAAATTGGACAATCAACATAACCAAAATCATATTATGGGAACCTTGCAATGGTTTATATTTTTATTAGCGAATTCAATCGCATTACCAATTGTCGTTGGCGGATTATTTCATCTTACGATGGAAGAAATATTTTATTTAATGCAGCGTACATTTTTTGTAGTTGGTATATCATCTTTTTTACAAGGGTGGATTGGGCATAGACTGCCAATTGCGGATGGGCCAGCTGGGTCTTGGGTTGGAGTATTTACCGTACTTGCTTACGCAACGGCCGGACAAGATCAATTACATAGTACACTGCAAATTTTAGAATTAGGAATGATAATCTCTGGTATTATTTTAATAGGATTAGGAGTAACTGGTTTTATAGGACGTATTTTATTTTTATTTACGCCGCTTGTGACAGGGACGTTTTTACTTTTATTATGCTTACAATTAAGCGGTGTATTTTTAAAAGGAATGCTAGGAATTACTGCTACTGTTTCTCAAATCGATGGATTTACAGCGGTAATTGCGTTTAGCATATTTCTTTTTGTTATTATACTATCTAACTTCGGAAAAGGTTTTGTCAAAAGTTATGCAGTTTTAATAGGGTTAATTAGTGGATGGATTCTTTTTCTCATTGCAGGAAAAGTGACGATTCCAGCTCAAGTAACTCATTTTGTGCAACTTCCGCAAATATTTGCTTGGGGACTTCCAAAATGGAATACAGGTATGGCTGTATCGAGTTTCGTTATGGTATGTATTTTAGTTTCAAATACAGTGGCAGCTATTATAGCGATTAATCAAGCTACTATTCAAAAAGGGACTATTGAGCGGAAGCAGTTGAAGGATGGGACATGGGTTGGAGGCATTTCGCATATCATCTCTTCCGTATTTTCAACTGTAGGTGTCGTGCCGTTACCAGCAACGGCAGGATTTATACGTTTAACGAAACAAAAATATATACGATCGTTCTTACTAGCATGTATGTTACTAGTCGTAATGTCGATGTTCCCAAGTATTATTCGTTATTTAGCATCTTTACCATCGGCCGTCGCATCTGCGGTTTTAATGGCTTCATTCGTACAGCTAATTGGAATTGGATTCAATAATATAAAACAAGTGGAGCTTAATGAAAGGAATGTAACAATTTTAGGCGTTGCAGTATTATTTGGCAGCGGCGTTATGTTTCTACCGTCTGGAGCACTCCAATCATTGCCATCTGTTATGCAATATATATTCGGAAATGGTTTATTTGTAGGTACTGTTGTAAGTATATTGCTAGAACAAATATGGCGTACTGAAAAGTGAGTAGATGCAAGGAGTGTCTGCACTGTATAAAAGTCTAAAATAACATGTGAAATAAAGCCCATTTTCATTCACCACCCGCACATTTCGTTCATACAATATCTTGACTAAATAAACACCCAACTTACACATACACAGCTCTGGCTTAAGCAAGGAGGGTTATACCAGTTGAAGGAAAAAGCGTATCAATCTAAACCTTTACTCACAAAGAGAGAGAGAGAAGTATTTGAATTACTGGTTCAAGATAAAACAACGAAGGAAATTGCAGGTGAACTTTTTATAAGTGAAAAGACAGTTCGTAACCACATCTCAAATGAAATGTATAATTGTAACTAGTAATCACAGTTATAAAAACTTTCTCAATATTTTTCAGAAGAATGGGAGAATACATGTTCTCATTTATATGGTAGAATATTTTGTAAATACAGGGAGAAGACGTTATTTGTTTGAGATGAAGGGGGCTTTTCAATTGAGATTTCACAAAAAGATTATCGGAATAATTGAAGATCGGGAAGATTTAAGCCTAAGCTATGTAGCAGAACAAATCGGAGTTTCTAGACAATACATGTCAAAATTTAAAAATAAAGGCGCAATTGGATTTTGTCAGCTCGTTAAGCTGTCACATATATTAAGTGAGAAAGATAAAACATTCAAAGAAACAATGGCCGAATGGTGTCTAGAACTAGATACTACTGAGGCCATAAAACAAAGTTTTGAATATGCTTGTGTAACACGGAATATTAATCTTTTAGGGAAATTACTTACAAAGCATAAAGATGAATCAGGAACTATACGTGAATATGTTTCTGTATATGGAATCTTGTATCAATATATCATCGGAGAAGTTCATGGGACGGAAATAGTTAACCAACTGAAAAAAGTTGGACAACCCAAAGATAAAGTTTTAAACATTCTTATGGATATAATGAAGTGTTACAATTATTTCCACTTAAAGAAGTACAATTTAATGTTGGAATTAATCCAAGAGATCGAAGCTCAGGTTGAGGCTGTTGATAGCGATAGAAAATCTTATATTAAAGAATGTTATATATATCGAGTGGCAGAAATTTTTGCCCCAGTATATTTACACTATAATCATTTAGATTTAGCTAGAAGATTTGCTAATATGATAATAGACGCTAATATCAGCGAAAAGACCATCTCAGACGCATTGTACATACTAGGAATGTCTTATCTAGGCGAGGACAAGGAAAAGAGCCTCAACTACTTTGAGGATAGTTACACGCTATTTAAAAAGGTAGGAGACAAAACATACGAAAAAGAGGTGCGTTATAATTTAGATTTTGCTAAGATATATTTAGGCGAACCTTTAGCGAAGGATTCAGACCCTCACTTGATACAATTTCAAAATAGCCCAGATACTCAAATGTTAAAATTGCTTCAAGAATCCCTATATGATGGGGAAGAAGAGGATTTTCTGGTATACTATAAAGGAATTGTAAGCAATTCACCGAATGAGATATATGAATGTTTTCAAAAGTTTCTGCTGCAATCTAATTATTTTTTTACAAGTTTGGTTGCAAAAGAGATTTACAAAAGAGGAGATCAATCGGGGTTAATTAAATCGATGATGAATTTTAAGGGGAACATAGGAAAGGGAGTGTTTTGCAGTGAAAAAGATAGCTTCTACAATCTTAATTGCATTAACAGTATTCACAGTGTGGAGCGGATATACGACAGAGAAACCAGATCACTACAAACAAAATGAAACGATAACATATATGCAAGAAACGATTAAGCCCGGTGGTTAAATCGTTGGAATGAAAGACTGAGAAAAATCTCAGTCTTTTTCTTTTTGGTCAACTAAAATGAAAAAATGAAAAGTGATGTACTTTTCAGAATATTCCCGTGGGGAAATGTTATTATATACCTACAGAGAACGGAAGGGGGATATATTTATGGGAACAGAAGAGATATTAAAATCGTTCCTAAAATGTATTGCTGAAGCTTCTCAAAATGAAGAAGATATACAACGATACATTGAAACAGCATTTAATATTAAAACAAACTAAAAAATAGTGATGATCCAGTTGCCACCACTATTTTTCAGTTGGATTATTTAATTTTTCAAGACTTTCCATGATCGATAGCATGTTTTGTAGAACGATTTCTTGATGTTCTTCAGGTAATTGTTCTAATCGAGACTTTATACCGTGGTATTTCTTGTTAAAATCCTCATCTACTTCACGAGAGTCAGACCTTCCTAAGATAAAATCAATAGGTACTTCAAAGAAATTAGCAGCACGTTCCACGGTTTCGCGAGAAGCTGGTTTAAGACCTGTTTCGAATTTAGAAACACTGCCAGCAGTAACGCCAATTGCCTTGCCGACCTCGGTCTGAGTTAACTTACGCTCTTTTCGTAATTGACGCAGTCGATCTTTAAACTCCACAATAATCACCTCATATAAGTGGTTTGTTGAGTTTATTATAATGTTTCCTGTAGGGAAAATCAATGATATAAAACAGTCGATTATTTAATAAAATGCGAAAAAATATGTCTTGAATTTTCCCTAAGGGAATGTTAAGGTAATTTACACAGATATAGGAAGGAGTCATCAAATGAAAACAAATGTAGAAGAAACAAAACTGAAAACAGCATTTAAAAATTCTGGATATAAATATCACGAATTAGCTGATGCACTTGGTATTTCTTGTAGTTATTGTTACAAGCTCATTAATAACCACCATTATAAGAAGAAAATTTCTTATAACTTAGCTTCTAGAATGGCGAATGTTTTGAAATCAGATGTAGTTGATTTGTTTGAGGAGCAGGTCGATTTTTTTTAGTCTAAAATGTTCCCTAAGGGAATATTTTTGTAAAAAATTTGAGTGTTGTCTCAGTGAAAATGAATCATATGGTGTTATCAAGAGGTGATGAGGTTGGTGGTTAAACAAACGAAATTAAGAATTATTGAAGAAGTCTATGGAGACCAAAGAATTGAAGATGTGTTTGAAGAACTATACCAGTTGCGATTTGGCATAAAAGTAAAAGTTACAAGAAAAAATCCAAGCTCAGTTGCAACTGAACAAGAAAAGTAGGCTTTAAGCTTCATTGAGCGTAGCTTAATGAAGTGAGGATATGTAGTGGACAAGCCTGAAAGGAGAGTAATGAATGAAAAACGGAAAAAGATTGACTAAACGCGAAAAAATGCATCTTAAATCATATAGCTTAAATCCTGATAATTGGTTGGTTTTCAAGAAAGCGGATGGAGAAATGCATTTGGTACACCGTTTTACTAGTGCAACTCGTGTAATTCCAAGTTTATAAGTTTAGGAGGGAATAAGATGGATCAGTTAACAGTATTGGAGTTCAACAATGAAAGGATTTTAACGACTAAGCAATTAGCATTCATTTATGAGACAACGACTGATAATGTAAAGAAAAATTTTAATAATCATAAATCAAAATTTGAAAAAGGAAAGCATTTCTTCCTTTTAGAAGGCGAAGAATTAAGGGCTTTTAAGCGCAAGGTGAATAATATTCACCTCGCGGAAAACAACATAAATGAGTACAAAGTAGATAATATCTACCTCGTGCCAAACAACGTAAATCAATTATATTTGTGGACAGAACGAGGGGCGAATAGGCATTGTAAGATTCTCGATACAGACAAAGCGTGGGAACAATTCGATTACTTAGAAGAAACCTATTTCAATGCACGAGAGCAACAACGGCTTCCTACTGATCCAATGGATGTTTTAAAACTTACATTTCAAGCATTAGAAGGTCAGAAACAAGAAATTGAAGAGATAAAGTCAGATGTACAAGACTTAAAAGACAATACTCCGTTATTCGCAATCGAATGTGATGAAATTTCTAATGCAGTAAAACGCCAAGGAGTCGTATTGCTAGGCGGGAAACAGTCGAATGCCTATAGAGATCGCGGATTAAGAGGGAAGGTTTATCGTGACATTTACAACCAACTATACCGTGAATTCGGAGTCAAAAGTCATAAAGCGATTAAACGTTGTCACTTAAATGTAGCAGTGAAAATAGTTGAAGAATATACACTTCCGATTGTATTAAGCGAAGAAATTTCTTTTGTAAATGCACAAATGAATTTCACAGAAATGTAGCGCAGATTTAAAACAAGGAGGTACTCCATGAAAATTGATCCAATATCCGCAACAATACTTTTGGAACAAGAAATTATTGAGGAAAAACTCAAACAAGGAATAAATGGGCTGGAGTGGCTAGTATTACAAGTTGTAGTAGATGAAGAGAGAGCAGAATCTTTAATATCTTGGGAAAGACTACAGTCCTTAGCGGCTAAAAAGAAAGTGAATTCTCTTACGTTATTTTCAGATGCAATTCGTTTAGATGCAGAGAGTTTTTATGAAATATATGAGTTGAATTGGTGGATGGCACTCAGGGAAGCACTAACGTATTTTTCGCTAATGAGGATGCAGAGATACGATATGTATTTTGAGGTAATGAAAAATCTGTTTACCGATGTTTCAGCATTGGAAAGAAAGGAGCAATAATTAATGGATAAGTTACAAGTGGTTGATGGAATCAAAAGAATCGAACCAGATTATGTAGAGATATATCATCGGATGTTTTCTAAAAATCTACGCGAGTTGCTACAAAAGGTGAAAAATACAGGGGTATTCAATCAAGATTTATGCAAAAAAACAATATTTACGGGTGTGAAATTTATTAGATATACAAAAAGTGATACATCAAATTATGAATATTTAAAAGACAAGCTGCAATTAATTGGCTACTTACAAGAATTGATGAAAAAGATAACCCCAAGAGAATTTATAAATATGTTCCCGATCACAAAATCTTATGACGGAGATAAATGGGAAGAGAAAGATTATTTCTTTACCATGAATCGCGCTAAAGAAATCGGGATGGACACTCCTATAGGGGAGAACATCTTAGAATTTCTTTATGATTATGAAAATTGGGATATGACATGTTTTACGGTTAGTTCAATGACTATTATGAGCAGGCTCAGACGAGCAGAAGGGAAAAAGTCATTGGCAGAAGAGTTTTTTGAGGATGCAGGAATGGATACTTATACGATGCATACTGATCTCCAAGGTAAACAAAAGTTAATAAATAATCGTACTGGAGAAACTCAAGAAGTTCAAAAACCTAAACCAAGATATTTAAAGCCAGTCCAATGATCAATATTACAAAGATTTATAGACAAAAAAAGTAACTTGCGCCAACAAGCTACTAAATAAAAATACTTACAAAAATATACTTATTAGAAATATAACATACATGTCCAGTTTATGAAAAGAGGGGCATGAATATGACCACTTAAATATAAGAGGTGCCTATATGAGTAAATTAATCATAAATGAAGAGCCATTATTAGTTCTTCCGTCATTAGCAAAAAGTATTGGACTAAATGAAGCTGTTTTTTTACAACAAATACATTATTGGTTAAATCGTTCTAATCATTTTTTTGATGGAAGGCGTTGGATATACAACAGTGCTGCTGAATGGTCCAAACAATTTCCATTTTGGAGCGAAAAGACAATTAGACGTATTTTAAAAAATCTAGAGGAAACAAAGGTATTACTAACGGGTAATTATAACAAAGCGAAATTCGATAAAACAAAATGGTATTCCATTGATTATGAAAAACTACGTTTGCTCGAATCCGCAGACGATATGGACAAGTTGACTAGGAGAAGTGGCAAAGATGACCAGATGCTACAGGACAAGTTGACCAAACCAATACCAGAGAATACACAGAGACTATCTACAGAGATTAAAGAATATATAGTCGAGATAGTAAACTATCTCAACATCACCTGCAATAAAAATTATCGTCCTAATACTAAAAAAACTCAAACATTAATCAAAGCAAGGTTAGCTGAGGGCTATACAGTTGAACAATTTAAGAAAGTAATTGATATAAAAAAATCTCATTGGTTCAAAGATTCGAAGATGGAAGAGTATTTACGCCCAGAGACATTATTCGGTACGAAATTCGAAAGCTATTTAAATAGTAAACCCAAAGCACGACAGCACTCGGAAATGTCAGCGGATGAACGATTACAACATTTCCAACAAGTGGCAGCTGAGCAAGATAATTTACCATTTTAGGGGTGTGCTAAATGGGGAGAGAAGAGTTATTCGAAAAAGTGTTTAGTAGCAAACGCGAGGTAAGAAATTCTGTTAATGTCGAGGAATTAATGAAAGCTATGTCCCTTGAAGAAGGTGCATGGTGTAAAACTTGTAAAATATTCATTCCGATGATGCAACTACCTATTTATTTATTAAAACATTTAAAAGGAGCGAAAGTACCAGGTGTTAATTCAACTGGGAAAGTGCAACCCGTATGTCCTAAATGTTATAGAAAGCCTTCGGCCGAAAAAGATGAAGTTCGATATCAAGATATTGTAGAGGCAGCACAAAAACGAATGCAGCAAGGGGAACAAAATCGATATTTAATGCCGACGCCAGAAAGATACATTGATGCTACACTTGAAAATTTTGAAATGAGAGCAGGTGTGGAGAAGGCGGTTAAAGGGGCGAGGTACTTTATTGAAAATATATCCCAAAAGAAAGAAAAAGGGTTGTTTCTACAAGGTGGATTCGGATCTGGGAAAACAAGACTGTGTTATTCCATTAAACATACTTTAGAAAGCATGGGGACAAATGTCATTGTATATAACGTAACACAATTATTAGACCGAATACGCTCTACGTTTAACAGTGACAAAGAAAGTAAAGCGGAAATTATGGCATTACTAATGAAATGTGATGTATTAGTGCTGGATGATTTAGGAGCAGAAAAGCCGTCAGAATTTGCAGCTGAATTTTTATATACAATCGTTGATTATCGATACAGTACATGGAGACGAATGATCATTACAAGTAACTGCAGCAATGAGGAATTGCAGGAACGTTTAGGTCATTTACAAGGTGGACGTATTTTAGATCGGTTAAGAGAAGGGTGTTATAAAATTACAATTACGGCAGGGAGTGCGAGAAATGGCTAATAAAAACGGGGAAATACTTGAAGGATTGAAAGAGTTATTATGGGAGCTGTTAAACAGAGCAAAAACCGATGGAAGAGTAAGAGATTTTTTAGACGATTTTAAAGTAATGTTAACAGAAAATAAACATTCAGCAAAAGAGGAGTTTTCGGAGGCTTTGCTTAGATTGCAAGAAAAGCACTTTCCTAAGTTTGATAAAGGAGAGAGCAAAAATGACTAAAGAAAAGGTACAAGCTAAGGAAACAGTCAATGTTCGTGGAATGTCAGATGATGAGTTTATGGAGAAATATGAAAGGCTTGTACATCATTGTGTGTGGAAGAGATATGCGAAAAAAAAGACCAGTATAGAACATGACACAAATTTAGATATTGAGGATTTAACACAATATGGAATGATTGGTTTGATAAAAGCAAGAGACAATTTTAACCCTGAATTTGGATGTGCATTTTCAACATATGCTGTTCCTAAAATTATGGGGGAAATAGGAAGAGCAATTCGAGACAACCAGAAAGTGAAAGTGCAAAGAAGTGTATATAGTGTAAAAGGGAAAATTTTAAATCAACAGTTAGCAGATAAGGAGCCAGAAGAGATAGCGGACATTTTAAACGAGCCAGTAACATTAGTAAAGATGGCCCTAAAGTATCAGCCAAGTACAGATTCTCTCAATAAAGTAGTGTATGCATCTGGATCTAATGAGGATGTAACATTAGAAAGAATGTTAGAAGATACTAAAGTGGAAGACATTGAAGAAACCACCATTAACCGAGTTGTAATAAGAGAATTTAAAGCTGCACTAGCTCCTAAAGAATACATTGTTTTAGATATGCATTTACAAAATATGACGCAACAAAACATTGCAAATCAAATGGGATACAGTCAGGTACAAATTAGCCGTATATTAGCAAAGATTAATCAAAGAGCTACTCAATTTGGTAAAGAAGGAGGGCTTCAAGATTGAGTGTTACAAAGGGAGTTTGTATCGATGTAGATCACTCAGATTTGTTAAAGGAGAAAGTAGAGTATTTTTTATTCCCTGCTAAACCAAATCATTACTACGTAAGCAGGTTTAATCGTAAAGGAGCACATTTCGGTTGCTATCAAGCTGAAAGATTTCAAATCACGGAAAAGGAAGTATGGACACCAGAACCTGAACCGAATCTGCCAGAGTTAAATACAAGTTTATTCTATAGAGCTCAGTTGATTTGGCGAAAAAAGGGATATAAAGATAAACCACTTAAAGATTACATCGTACAGCCGAGGGGAAAACATTGCTACTTTTGGCATGATCGGGAGCGCAAGAAATTTTGTGGTTGTTTTCCGATGCATTGGTTTACCGATTTTGTACCAGTTCAAAGTCACAATATAGAAGAAAAAACTAAAGAAGAGGTTAAGTTATTACAACGGCCAGATGGACAACTTGCATTTTTTTAACGAAAGAAAGTGAATAGGCGTTTCACCCAGTCATCGATTAAAAAAGGAGTGTTCTTAATGGATATTAAAAAGTTGTTTGCAATGCAGAACGTTTTGGATAAAAGAGTTTTAGAGTCAAAAAATCTTTCTAGAGAAGAAGTATTTGAATTTAGAATACTAGCGTTTTTAGATGAATTAGGCGAATGCATGAAGGAATGGCGAGTATTTAAGTTTTGGAGCAATGATCGTAAACCGAGAACTAGCATACCTACAGGGCAGGTCAAAGTATTAGATGATGGGTGTAAAGTAGAAGTTTATAAAAATCCACTTCTCGAAGAATACGTTGACGGATTACACTTTGCATAGATTTGAAAACAGAAATCAACTTTCCTGCTTCTATGCGTTGCGAGACAGTTACAGAACAGTTTTTCGAATTGTATCATCTAGCAATACGATTAAAAGAAGAACCGACAGCATTTAGAGCAGACGTCTTATTAGCTCATTATCTTGGTTTAGGGGAATTGTTAGGCTTTTCGTTAGAAGAAATTGAATACGAATATATTGAGAAAAACAAGGTTAATCATGAACGTCAAAGCAATGGATACTAATACAATTTGAATTTTATTAAGAAATGGGGGGTTATTTTGGATAAAGAGAAGTTATTGGCGCAGTTAGATAGTCTTATCGCAAATGCAAATGGTTGGATAAAAGATGCTGAAAAAAGAGACGATTGGAATGATGTATTTCATTATCAAGGTAAGAAAGAAGCGTTTGAAAATGTGAAGAAAATACTTCTAGGGCAATATTAAACAAAAGCGTTATTTGAATAGAAAGGGTGGATGAGAAATGGATTATGTATCATTTGATATTTTAGAAGGAAAAGTTTTAACAGAAATTAAACAAGACGTTCCAGATGAATTGTTGTTCTATACTTCTGATGGGGAAATTTACAAGATATATCACCAACAAGATTGCTGCGAGTCAGTTGGAATTGAAGAAATTATCGGGGATTTAGATGATCTTATTGGTTCGCCTATAACAATGGCAGAAGAAGTTAGTCAAGATGGCCCAGATAATGATTGGGGAAGTAGCACTTGGACGTTTTATAAATTAGCGACAATCAAGGGATACGTAACGCTTCGTTGGTTAGGGTAATCGAACGGATATTATTCTGAATCAGTCGATTTTGTAAAGATAGAAATCGAAGATGAAATTTAAACAAAATAGTTATTCGAATAAGAAAAGAGGAGCGGCGATGAAGAAACAAAGATGGAGAAAAACAAAAGTTAAAACTTGTTACTTATGTGACAAGAAATTAAATATAAACCAGATCCGAGGCATAAATGATTGGAGTTATAAAAACAAAATTTTGTATTGGTGTGAGGATTGCGTAGAGTATTAAAACAAAATTCTTATTGTATGACCAAAAATAAAAGAACCCGTTTGCTATAAACGGATTCTTCTCTCAAGGTCTGCAAGAAATTCAAGGTAACTGGACCAGAGCACCATATTGAATTTCTTATGATATTAATGTATTCAAAGAAATCTAAAAGATGAATGGGAATTAAATAAAATCTTTATTTGGAAAGAATTCAGCCCCTAACGGTGCGCTGTTAGGGGCTGAATCTCGAGAACTTTTATTAAAATTACATGAGGTTGATCAGTGAATGTAACTATCGATCTCTCGAATTATAGCACTAAGTAAATTAAATTTACAACTTAATATTTACATTTAGTGATAAAAGATATGGAGGGGAATGGAACGGATGAGACATACAAGAAATAGACAAATGACAAAAATAGGTGAAGAAAATTTTATGGGAATGAAGAATATCAAAATTTCAACGATACGAAAGTTTGATGGAGAGTTTAATAATAGATTAGATCCAACTTTCCGGTGGCACAGAGATTATCATGGTATGAATATTGTATCTTTTAACCGTAAGGGTGAAGCATTTAAAACTAATGTGATAAAAGTTAGAAATTAAACAAAATCGTTATTTAAATAAAAGAAACCCCGTTTGTCTGCGGAGTTCCTAAGGGTAATTGTCAAGTAATGACGTACTCGACTAAATAACTATATCATGAATTTTTTGGTAAAAATACTGGTAAATGTGTCCAAATGGATAGGAGTATTATTTTGAACAAAAACGCTATTTGAATAGAAAGGGAGTAGAAAGAATGAAAACATTTAATGTGACTTTCACAGAATTAAAAGTGTATGAAGCTGTCGTTGAAGCAGAGTCAACAGAAGAAGTTATTAATACAATCAAACGTTTAAAAAGAACTGAGGATGATTTAGTAGACAAAGGAGTCATTATAAATGAAGTTAGTGAGATAAATGTTAGCGGAGAACAAAAGTTCGAATAAGTTAACTCCTCAGATTGCTCATTGTGAGACGATAACAACCTACTGAATATCATAAGACCTTATTAATAAAAAAGCTCTTATTCGAGCGTACAAACCTGTTATACGTGTTGTGCGGAAATTAGAATGAATTTATTAAGAAAGGGAGTATAAAAAATGAGAACTGGAAAGAAAAAACATGTAAAAAGAGCAATTTTGAATCGTCAAAAGGAAATTGATAAAGAACGGACTGCTGCAGCTTGGAGAAATATTTTTGTGAAATCAGGAATCATAAAATAAAAAAGGAAAAGCAACTCGATGGGGCAAGTCACTTTTCCAGATGGCAATGTAAATCCATTATAGCAAAACAAATGTACAAGTTGTAAGAATAAACAACAAGACATTTTGACACCTATCGACAATCGGAAATGTGGTTGTTGATCTGGAAATATGAAAGTAGGTGAATCATCATTTGTTTAACTGGCTGAGAGATTACCAAAAGTTAGAAGAAGACATAGCCTATCTGGAATACAACTTAGATAAAACAAAAGCCGAATTAAGACGCTGGGTTAGTGGTGATTTGAGAGAAGTACGTTTAACGGCAGAATCTGAAGGTGCAAAAGTTGAAAACCGTATTGAAGCGATTGAATATGAATTAGCACATAAGATGAACGATATGTATAAATTAAAAAAGTTAATTAGTAAGTTTAGAGGATTAGAAAATCAGATACTCAAATTGAAATATGTGGATGGTATGACGTTAGAAGAAATAGCAGAGGTAGTAAATTATAGTTCTAGTCATATCAAAAAGAAACATGCTGAACTTGTTCGACTGATTAAGTTCGTGGAGCGTGAAGGTATCATTTAGGTTCACTCCTAAAATGAATCGAAACGGTTGAAAAAATGATTTATATTGATAGCATACAATTTTAGCAGAAGGGCAACTGGTGCACGGTTGCTCTTTTTTTGTAGTTTATGGATTTCAAAAGTTGCATACCAGAATAATTTAGGATATTAACAACGTTCAACATACTCTAATTGTAGAAATGGATGGGATAACATATGCTGAATCAAGTACTTAATATGGATTGTTTAGAAGGTATGAAAATGATTGAAGATAAATCCATCGATATGATTCTTTGTGATTTACCTTATGGAACTACTGCATGTAAATGGGACAATATTATTCCGTTCGATTTGCTATGGGAACAATACGAAAGAATTATAAAAGATAATGGGGCCATCCTTTTAACAGCAAGCCAACCTTTCACTACTAAGTTGATTGCCTCAAATATTAAATTGTTTCGTTATGAGTGGATCTGGAAGAAGGGAAATCATACAACAGGTTTTCCGAATGCAAACAGAATGCCGCTCAAAAATCATGAAAACATATTAGTATTCTACAAAAAACTGCCTAAATATTATCCGCAAGATTTAATTTTATTAGATAAACCGATTCAAAAGAAAGAAATACGTAGAATGAAGATACTCGGTAAAAGAAACAATGAATCATTAAATAAAGTACATGTTAAAAAATACACTAATTATCCAAAATCTGTGATTGATTTTCCGCGTGATAGCAAGACATTTCATCCAACACAAAAGCCTGTAGCTTTATTTGAGTACTTGATTAAGACGTATACAAAAGAAGGCGAAATCGTTTTAGATAACTGTATGGGGTCATTCACGACTGCTATAGCATGTATCAATACAAATCGTAATTACATTGGATTTGAAATGGATGAAGAGTATTGGAAGTTAGGGAATGAACGTGTTAATAAACATATCGAATCATTAAAGCACTCGTAATAGGTGCTTTTTATTTTGGAGGAAAATGAACTATGGACATTCAAGAGTTGTCAATGCGATTAGAATATCTAGAACAGAAAGTGCGTCAGGTAGAAACGAAGGCAGATGCGCTAGGTCAAACTACTATACAAAAAGGCGATAAAGTAAAAGTGGTGTATCCACATTTAGGATACAAGGCGAGTACTTAGTAAAGAAAATCGATAACGGTGTGATGGAATTGGTAGCAGAAGAAACAATGAAAAAGATACAGGAGTGATTAGAATTGAAGAAGTTATCTAAACAAGAACTAGCAGCTGTAATGACATATTGTGTTTCAACGCTTGGTGAGAAAATAGTTAATGAACATATTGATCCCCAGAAGTTGGCGCAAGCAACTGCCATCCATAATGAGCTCTTTGATAATACAACTCCCAAAGAACGTAGGGAAGCGACGATTAGTTTACTAGGGAAAGCGATTGATGAGTTTTTAGAGAGTAAGGAGTGAGGATTATGAATGACGATTTAAAAAAGAAAATCGTTGCTCTTGGTTTACTCCCTATAGATGAATCAATATATGTCAGGTATCTTAAAGTTCGGGAAGATGTAGGATTAGATGCAAGACGTTTCACCCACTACAAAATGTATAAACATGTTTTTATGCCATACTCAAATGACTATCTTATTAGGACATCATTAGAAGAATTATTGAAGAAGGATAAAGAAAACTACAAACAGTTTTGTCCTTCTTTTTTTGTGCGGTTAAAAGATAAGTATTTTATCTGGAAGTTCAAACGTGCATTAAAGAAATTTAAAAAAGAATATGGAAAGGAGAATAACTGAATGAACGGATTTAATAAAATCGTTAACGATATGCAAAATGAACAAGTAGGAAACGCTATGTTAGATTTTGCTTTGGCCGCTAAAATGATGTTTGCTGCCTTTACGCAATTTAAAGAAGCGGGATTTAACGAAGAGCAGTCATTTGAATTAACACGTGAGATATTAATTGATTCATTAAGTAAGAATCAATAGATCAATGAGGTGAAAGGGAATGCAAGTTTATTGCTCTGAGTGTGATAAAAGTTATGACATGCATCCGCAAGTAACACAACTTCATAATCGTATTGAGAAGTGTTTCTTTATTTGTCCTCATTGTAATCATGAACATGTAGCTGCGTACGTGAATGATAAGATTCGTAAGTATCAAGCAGATATAGCAAAGTGTCATGAGCGGATTAATAAAAAGAATCTTGCTATAGAAGATGAAATGAAACGATTAAGGAAGAGGTTTGAAAGGGGAAAGTGAGAGGTGAAGTGAGTTTGAAAATGCCATTAACAAAACATTGGTGCTTAGATAGAAACTGCGGATTTGAAGAGACTTCTCATAAGATACGTGACGGTTGGAAATGTCCTCATTGCAACGGGCCAATGACGTTGCAACAGGTGAATAAGAAAAAAGAAAGCGCCAAGTGATGGTGCTTTTTATTTTGGAGGAGGATGAAGAATGAAATATAAAATGCAATTGGAATGTAGAGATAACGAATGTCGTACAGTAATGTTCGGTCATTTTTTAGAAGGAATGAACTGTGTTAAATGTGGTGGCCCGACAATAGAGAAACCATATAATCCAGTCGAGAAGCAAGTAAATCAAAATAAGAATAGTGAACTAACAATACAAGTTAGTGTAGATACAACAAAAGCATTAGAAGGGATCAAGGAAGTAACGGAAGCTGCTAATGAATGTGCAGATGCGTTGGAGAAGTTGGAAAAGGTGATGAATAAATTTAAAGTCCAAACTGAAATGGCTGAAGTATCTTTCGATATAAAATCGATTACTCAATCCACAATTGAACAGACAGCAGACTTCATTAAATTACAAGCGAATAAATTAGATATAAAATGTTCAAATCAAATTTGATTATTGTAGGCGCTACTGTAAATTATGGAGCGTCTTGTTTGTTGAGATAAGGTAAGGAGTGAGGAGAGATGAGGAAGCCGCTTAGACCGTGCTGCGAATTCCATTGTTATAATCTCACACGCGAAAGGTATTGTGATGAACATAGGTACAAAGAAAAGGAAACGCAGCAGGATAAGAATAGATACTATGACCGATTCAAACGAGACAAGGAGAGCACGGCTTTCTATAAATCAAAGGCATGGGAAAGGTTAAGAGAGCAGGCACTAATGAGAGATAAGGGTTTGTGCCTACACTGTAAGAACAATAGAAAGATTAAAGTTGCAGATATGGTTGACCATATCATTCCAATAAAAGTTGATCCAAGTTTAAAACTTAAATTAGAAAACTTACAATCACTTTGTAATCCATGTCACAACAGGAAAACAGCAGAAGACAAAAAGAAGTACGGGTAGGGGTGGGTCGAAAAACATTCAGGACGGTCTTCCCGTACCGCCGCCCCCCCAACTTCGCAGAAAAATCCGTTTTTGCATATTTTTTTAAGGGGGTGTAATCATGGCTGGAAGAAATAAACAACCACTCTCTGTTATACAGGGAAAAGGTAGATCAAATCACATTACAAAAAGTGAGAAAAACAGACGAGAAAAACAAGAAGAAGCATTACGAGGGCATACTGATAAAATTGAAGCTCCTTCTTATTTGACCGCAGCACAAAAAAAGGAATTCGATGCTTTAGCTGCTGAATTAGTCAGGCTGAAAATTTTCAGCAACTTAGATGTTGACAGTTTAGCAAGGTACGTTGATTCTAAAGACCAATATATAAAAATGGTTCGTCTTCTAAGAAAAACAAAAGCTTCAGATGACTTTAAATTGTATTCTCAAATGCAAAGAAGTAAAAATCTTTTATTTAATGAATGCCGTTCTTCAGCTAGTGATTTGGGTTTGACCATTACATCCCGCTTAAAATTAGTTATTCCAGAAGCAGATACTTCACAACAAAAGCAAAGTGAAGCGCAAAAGCGTTTTGGTGATCGTATATGAACTGGATAATGGAACGGGTTTTTGCATATTGCGAGGATATTTTAAGTGGCAAAATAAATAGTTGCAAAAAACATCGTTGGGCCATCGAACGATTTATAAGGGATTATGAGGAGTGTCAAAGTGAAGACAGTCCTTTTTATTTTGATGGAGAGATAGCGGAGGATTTTTACTGGTTTGCAAAGGAATTTAAGCATGTTGAAGGGATTTTGGCAGGTGAATCCGTAGAATTAACTGATTTTCAATTGTTTCTAGCGGCTAATATATTCGGATTCAAAAAGAAAATAAATGGAGCTAGGCGATTTAGAAAGGCTTTTATTCAGTTAGCGCGTAAAAATGCTAAATCTCAGTTTCTTGCTATTGTAGCAGCTTTTTGTACATTTCTTGGAGATGAAAAACAACGTGCTTATATTGCCGGATGGACAAGAGACCAATCATCTGAAGTTTATGAAGCTGTAAAAACAGGGATTAGTTCTAGTGAATTGTTAGAAGGGAAATGGAAAGAAGCTTATAGTACCATTGAAATATTTAAGAATGGTTCAGTGGTAGTCCCACTTTCAAAAGAAGCTAGAAAAACTGGTGATGGTAAAAACCCGTCTCTTGGAATTGTCGATGAATATCACGCACATGAAACTGATGAAATTTATGACGTTTTATCGTCTGGTATGGTGGCAAGGAAAGAGCCGTTAATGTTTATCATAACAACAGCTGGTTTCGACTTATCAAGACCTTGTTATAGGGAGTATGAGTATGTCAGTGATATCTTAGACCCGTCAAAAAATGTAGAAAACGATGATTATTTCGTTATGATCTGCGAATTGGAAAAGAACGATGATATCAAAGATGAGTCGAATTGGATAAAAGCAAACCCAATCGTAGCAACATATGAAGAAGGTTTGGAAGGCATACGTTCAGATTTGAAAGTTGCTCTTGATAGACCTGAGAAGATGAGGGCCTTTTTAACGAAAAACATGAATATCTGGGTCGATAAAAAGGACAACGGATACATGGATATGTCAAAATGGCAAAAATGTGAAGTAGATAACCTTGATTTTTCAGGTGCAACTCTTTGGATAGGTGGCGACTTATCAATGACAACGGATTTAACAAGTGTCGGTTGGGTTGGAATGGATGATGAAGGTGATTTTATTGTTGGACAACATTCTTTTATGCCTGAAGCACGTTTGAAAGAAAAAATGGCTATAGATAAGGTGCGGTATGATTTATGGGCCGAACAAGGATATTTGACTTTAACGCCCGGTGAAATGGTTGATTATACAATTGTCGAGTCTTGGATAGAAAACTTTTCAAAAGATAAAGAAATCCAAGAGTTTGATTATGATAAATGGAATGCGTTGCATCTAGCACAAAATTTAGAGAATAAAGGATTTGTTTGTGTAGAAATCCCTCAAAGGATTGCTAATTTATCCATTCCGACTAAAACTTTTCGTGAAAAAGTATACGAAAAGAAAGTTAAACATAATGGAGACCCAGTCCTTTTTTGGGCGCTTAATAATGCTGTTGTTAAAATGGATGATCAGGAAAACATTATGATTTCGAAAAAAATAAGTAAAAATCGTATTGATCCAGCAGCAGCGGTATTAAATGCGTTTGCTAGGGCTATGTATGGAGCAAGTGTCAGGTTTGATGTATCTGAATTTGCGAATAAAGACTTTCTAGGCAAGTTATGGAACTAGGGAGGGGGTGAACATGTGAAAATAGTGGATTCAGTTAAAAAGTTCTTTAATTTTGAAAAACGTCAAACGTCGCAGGTAATAGAGTTAAATAAAGACGATGAGAAATTATTAGAATGGTTAGGGATTTCTCCAAGTGATATTAGTGTTAAAGGAAAAAATGCTTTAAAAGTTGCTACAGTCTTTGCTTGTACCAAGATACTATCTGAATCTGTATCAAAGTTACCATTGAAAATTTATCAGGAAGATGAATATGGAATCCAACGCGGGACTAAGCATTATCTCAACAATGTATTGAGACTAAGGCCTAACCCGTATATGTCTAGCATGAATTTTTTTGGGGCATTAGAAGCTCAAAAAAATTTATATGGCAATAGCTACGCCAACATAGAATTTGATAGAAAAGGTAAAGTTCAAGCGTTATGGCCGATAGATGCTTCTAAAGTGACGGTGTACATTGATGACGTCGGTTTATTAAATTCCAAAACTAAAATGTGGTATGTAGTAAATACGAATGGACAGCAAAGAGTGTTAAAGTCTGAAGAGATACTGCACTTTAAAAACGGAATAACTCTTGATGGTCTTGTTGGTGTTCCTACAATGGAATATTTAAAGTCAACATTAGAAAATTCAGCTTCAGCTGATAAATTCATAAATAACTTTTACAAACAAGGCTTACAGGTAAAGGGATTAGTTCAATATGTCGGTGATTTAAGTGAAGATGCGAAAAAGGTTTTCCGAGAAAATTTTGAATCAATGTCTAGCGGTCTTCAAAATAGTCATCGTATTGCATTAATGCCAGTAGGATACCAATTTCAGCCTATATCCTTAAATATGTCAGATGCTCAATTCCTTGAAAATACTGAGCTTACTATTAGGCAAATCGCTACTGCATTCGGCATTAAAATGCATCAATTAAACGATTTGAGTAAAGCGACTTTAAATAATATTGAGCAGCAGCAACAACAATTTTATACCGATACATTGCAAGCTACTTTAACGATGTATGAGCAAGAAATGACTTATAAGCTATTTTTAGACAGTGAGTTGGATAAAGGCTTTTATTCGAAATTCAATGTAGATGCTATTCTACGGGCGGATATTAAAACGAGATATGAAGCTTATAGGACAGGTATTCAAGGTGGTTTCCTCAAACCTAACGAGGCTAGAAGTAAAGAAGATTTACCACCAGAAGTTGGTGGGGATCGCTTACTTGTTAATGGGAATATGCTACCGATTGATATGGCTGGACAAGCGTATTTGAAGGGAGGTGATACTAGTGGAGAAGTCAGCAAAGAAGGAAATGAAGGAAATTAGAGCTTTACCAATGACTATTGAAGTCCGTGAAGTTAATGAGGACGATGGAAAACGAACAATTTCTGGATCGATAAAATATAACAATGAAAGTGCTGAAATGCGTGACTGGTGGGGCGATTCTTTCGTAGAAGAGATTGCTGAAGGGGCTTTTGATGAAAGTTTAAAAGTTCGTGATGTTGTAGGTTTATGGTCTCACGACACATCTCAAGTATTAGGAAATACAAAAAGTAAAACTTTACGAATCGAAAATGACAAGAAAGAATTACGGTTTGAATTAGATATTCCTAATACAACTGTCGGGAATGACGCATGGGAATTGATTAAGCGTGGAGATGTTGATGGAGTTTCTTTTGGGATGAAAGTTACAAAAGACAAATGGTCATCGGAAGAACGTGAAAATGGAAAGCTTTATAAGCGTTCGATTTTGAATGCCGAACTATATGAAATATCACCGGTTGCATTTCCGGCATATCCCACGAATGAAGTAAGTGTACGTTCATTGGATGAGTTTAAAGCTGGAGAAAAGCGAGTAGCTGATGAATTTAGGAAAAGAAAATTACAAATCGAACTAGAGCTTATATAAGGCTCTTTTTTTATTGATAAATTTAAGGAGTGATTTGAATGTCAAAAGAATTACGTGAATTATTAGCTAAATTAGAAGGGAAAAAGGAAGAAGTACGCTCTCTCATGAGAGAAGATAAAGTGGCAGAAGCAGAACAAATGATGGAAGAAGTGCGATCACTTCAGAAAAAAGTTGATTTACAACGCTCATTGGATGAATCGGAAGCGGAAGAACGAAACAATGGCCGAGAAGTTGAAACACGTAATGTAGATGGTGAAATGGAATACCGAGATGTATTTATGAAAGCATTACGTAATAAACCATTAAATGCTGAAGAACGTGAGTTTCTTGAGGATGATTTAGAAAAACGCGCAATGTCTGGATTAACTGGGGAAGATGGAGGGCTGGTTATCCCTCAAGATATTCAAACACGAATCAATGAATTAGCTCGTTCATTTGATGCACTTGAGCAATATGTAACTGTTGAGCCAGTGCGTACACGTTCAGGATCAAGAGTATTAGAGAAAAATTCAGAAATGATTCCGTTTGTTGAAATCACTGAAATGGGCGAAATTCCAGAAACTGATAACCCGAAATTCTCAAATGTACAATATGCAGTGAAGGACAGAGCA
This sequence comes from Bacillus sp. FSL R9-9834, assembly GCF_038006905.1. NCBI lineage: Bacteria > Bacillati > Bacillota > Bacilli > Caryophanales > Bacillaceae > Bacillus > Bacillus sp. FSL R9-9834. The sequence goes on along the minus strand of NZ_JBBOWD010000001.1, from coordinate 4,309,671 downwards.
GGTATTTTACCGTTATCTCGTTCATTGCTTCAAGATAGTGACCAAAACATCCTAAAGTATGTAATTAACTGGCTAGGTAAAAAATCTAAGGTTACACGTAATGTGTTAATCTTGAATGTAATCGAAAAGTTAACAAAGCAAGCAATCAAATCTCTGGATGATATTAAAGATGTATTAAATGTTAAATTAGACCCAGCGATTTCTCCCAATGCAATTTTACTTACAAATCAAGATGGGTTTAATTACTTAGATAAATTAAAAGATAAAGACGGAAAATATATTTTACAGTCAGACCCAACGCAAAAAAACAAAAAACTATTTGCTGGTACTAATCCAGTTGTTGTTGTTTCAAATCGTTTTTTAAAAACAAAGGGAACTACAAATAAAAAAGCTCCACTTATTATTGGGGATTTAAAGGAAGCTATTGTTTTATTTAAACGTGAAGATATGGAACTTGCTTCTACAGATGTAGGTGGTAAAGCATTCACTCGTAATACATTAGACTTACGTGCAATTCAACGTGATGATGTACAAATGTGGGATAACGAAGCAGCAGTTTACGGAGAAATCGATTTAAGCGCTCCTGTTGAACAACCTCAAGGGTAAGTTAGGGAGGCATTTGAATGCTTGTTACCTTAGAAGAAGCTAAAGAATGGATTCGAGTGGATGGGGACGATGACCAAACTATCACTATGTTAATTAAAGCGGCTGAATTATATATTTACAAAGCAACTGGCAAAACATTTACTCAAACAAATGAAGATGCTAAGTTGCTTTGTTTATTTTTGGTTGCCGATTGGTATGAAAACCGATTGCTTGTAGGGGAAAAAGCCAGTGAAAAAATCAGAACTATTGTTCAGAGTATGATATTACAGCTCCAATATGCTCCAGAACCTCAGGAGGAAAGCAAATGAATCCTGCAAAATTAGATAAAAGGCTTACATTTCAAGTAAAAGATGAAAATGCAAAAGGGCCTGACGGTGATCCAATAGATGGCTATAAAGATGCTTTTACTGTATGGGGCTCTTTCGTTTATTTAAAAGGAAGGAAATACTTTGAGGCAGCGGCTGCTAATAGTGAGGTTCAAGGAGAAACAGAAATCAGAAATCGGGATGATGTAAGTGCAGATATGAAAATTAATTACAAAAACGTGATTTATGATATTGTTTCCGTTATTCCAACTCAAGATCATACTTTATTAATCATGTGGAAGCGTGGTGAAATGAATGGCTGATGGTGTAGATTTGTTAGGTTTTGATCGTTTAGTTACTGAATTAAATCAAATGGGGTTACGCGGAGAGGAAATTGAAGATAAAGCTCTTGCATCCGGTGGTGAACAAATTCGAAAAGCTATTGCAGAAAGAAGTGAACCGAGGAGTTCAAGTCCTAAGAAACCTTCCAAAAGTGAACCTTGGCGTACGGGCCAACATTTGCTTGATAATATACGAGTTACGAAGGCACGAATGGAAAATGGTGTGAAAACGATTAAGATTGGAATAGACAAAGCGGATCGTTCTCCATATTTCTATGGAAAGTTTTTAGAGTGGGGTACATCCAAAATGCCAGCACATCCATTTATAGAGCCGGGTTTTAATGCTTCAAAAGCGGAAGCTGTACGTGCTATGACAGATATTTTAAAGAACGAAATGAGGTTGAACCTGTGATAAATCTAAGACCTGATATTTTACAAGCTCTTGAGAATAATCAAGAGCTTGTTTCATTGTTAGGTGGAAAAAGAATTTATTACCGTAAAGCAAAGAAAGCAGAAGAGTTTCCGCGAATTACGTATTTTGAATTAGATAATAGGCCAGATGGATTTGCAGATAATCGAGAAATTGAAAGTGAAGTCTTGTTTCAAATTGATGTTTGGGCAAAGGGTAGTACAACAGCAATTCATCAAAAAGTGAATGAAGTCATGAAAAGTATCGGCTTCTCACGTTATGCGATTGCTGATTTATATGAAGATGATACAGAAATATTTCATTACGCGATGCGATTCGCAAAAGGAGTGGAGTTATAGATGGCTGGAGAAGTTATTAAAATTAGTTCGACTGTCGGTGTAGATAACCTAGTTTATGCGAAGTCATTAAAAGATGATGCAACTGGTGTTGATTACAGCACGGTTAAAAAAATGGAAGGTGCAGTAAAGGTTAAATTAACTAAAAAAGTATCTTCTGAGGTTATGTGGAGCGATAACAGAAAATCAGAGATTGCAGAATCTGATGGTGAAACTGAAGTGGAAATCGAACTTCGAAGTATTTCTCTATCAACAAAGGCTGACATTGAAGGGTTTCCAGAAGTAAAAGATGGAGTTTTAGATGAGAAACGTGAAGGTGAGAAACCATATTTAGCTATTGGTTTCCGATTCTTAAAAGCCAATGGTAAGTATCGATATGTTTGGTTATTAAAAGGGAAACTTTCACAAGAGGAAGAAGAGGCTGAAACGAAAAAAGATAAACCGAATTTCCAAACAACAAAATTGAAAGGTTCCTTTATTGAACGTGATTTTGATGATAGAACGAAATTTACAGCGGATGAAGATGAGCCAACGTTTACAAAATCAGTTGGAGATAATTGGTTTAATAAAGTATATGAAAAACCAGTCGCACAACCACCAGCAGGAAAATAAGAGGGAGCAAATGCTCTCTCTTTTTATTATTTAAGGAGGAATAAATTATGAAATTAACTTTACGAATCAATAACGAAGAAAAAACTTTTAACTTACCAGCATTCATCCCAGCTCGTTTAATTCGCCGAGCTCCTGAACTTGCAGACATTCCAAATAATCCTGAAGCTTCCGATTTAGATAAGATGGTGGAATATGTTGTACAGGTTTACGGTGAACAATTTACAGTAGATCAGTATTGGGACGGTATAGACGCTCGGAAATTTTTACTAACGACAACAGATGTAATTAATGCTCTAGTTAATGAAACGGTAGAAGCAGCGGGCGCTAATCCTGTAGCTGATGGAGTAGAAAACCCAAACGTATAGAGGGAGGAGGGTTGACATTCGGCGAGTTTATGGATGAACTCTACCTCTCTTTATTGCAACAAGGGTACAAACACCATCACATTGATAATGAGATGGATATTTGGCATTATTTGAGGCTTAATCGCAAAATGCATGAAAACGGAAATGAAAATCACGAAGGATCTAATTCAAATGAAGTAGAAGTGCCAGCTGAAAACATTATTTAACGAGGGAGGTGAGACTATGGCGAACGAAATAAATAATCTGGTCGTTAGACTTTCCCTTGATAATGTAAACTTTCGACAAGGTATCTCAAATTCAGGGCGTGCAGTCAGGACGTTACAGAATGAGTTGAAATCTGTAAGCACAGGGATGGGCGGTTTTGCCAACGCTAGTCAGCAAACACAGGCAAAATTGAATACGCTCAGCAGACTCATTGAAGCCCAAAAAGAAAAAGTTAAGGCATTACGTCAAGCTTATGATCAGAACAAAGCTAAATTAGGTGAAAATGATGCTGCAACTCAGCGGTACGCTGCACAAGTTAATAAGGCTGTTGCGGATTTAAATCGATTTGAGAATGAACTCAAACAAGTGAATCGTCAGGCGCAACAAACAGCAATGGATAAATTAAATAATTCATTGAAATCTTTACAAGCTGAATTCCAAGCGGTTACAACGGGGATGCATGGGTACACCAATGCGACTGAACAGACACGAGCGAAAATTGATGTTCTATCTCGTATGGTAGATAAGCAAAAAGAGAAAATTAGGGAGCTTCAGTCAGCTTATAATCGCGCTAAAACCGAGGAAGGAGAAGCGAGTCAATCAGCGCAACGTTACGCAGAACAAATTCATAGGGCCACTGCTGAATTAAATCGATTTGAACAAGGATTACGTCAGTCAAATCATGAACTTGAGCAACAAGGGAATCGACTACTGAATTTCGGGAATCGCATGGAAACACTGGGGAATCATTTGCAAAATGCAGGAAGTCAAATTGGTATTGTTTTTGGTGGAATGACATATGCAATAGGTCGTGGTTTAAAGTCCGCAGTTACAGAATCGATGAATTTTGAACAGCAAATGGCTAATGTTAAAGCAGTATCTGGTTCTACTGGAGAAGAAATGAAGAAATTAAGTGAATTAGCTGTCAATATGGGTGAAACAACAAAATATTCTTCTGTAGAAGCAGGAAAAGGTATTGAAGAATTAATAAAAGCTGGTGTCAGTTTAACAGATATTATTAATGGGGGTCTATCTGGTGCGCTGAACCTAGCCACTGCTGGAGAATTAGATTTAGGTGAAGCGGCAGAAATTGCATCGACAGCCTTAAATGCGTTTAAAGCAGACCATCTATCAGTAGCGGATGCGGCTAACATTTTATCAGGTGCAGCAAACGCATCGGCTACAGATGTACGTGAACTGAAATATGGTTTAGCGGCATCTTCAGCAGTAGCAGCAGGAGCAGGGATGACGTTTAAAGATACAGCTACGACTCTGGCAGTGTTTGCTCAAAATGGTCTAAAGGGATCAGATGCAGGAACATCTTTAAAAACAATGCTCATGCGTTTAAATCCTTCAACAAAAGAAGCATATAACAAAATGAGAGATTTAGGACTTATTACTTATAATGCGCAGGCTGGTTTTGATTTCTTAGTTAAAAACGGTATTCAACCAGCTTCCAGAAATGTAGGGGATATAGAAGTAGCTTTAGAACAATATGTAATGAAAACAGAAGGTGTAACGAAATGGAATGATAAATGTGATACAACATTTCGTGAATTAGCAACAAGTTCAGCTTTCTTATCATCAAAATTCTACGATCAACAAGGGCATATTCAAAGTCTAGAAAATATTTCAGGGACACTTCATGAATCAATGAAAGATTTGACAGACCAGCAACGAAGCATGGCTTTAGAAACATTATTTGGTTCGGATGCGGTACGTGGTGCGACTATTCTCTTTAAAGAAGGAGCAAAAGGTGTCAATGAGATGTGGGATGCCATGTCTAAAGTTACGGCTGCTGATGTTGCAGCGACTAAAATTGATACTCTACAAGGACGAATTACATTATTAGATTCAGCGTTTTCTACTATGAAAAAGACAATTGGTGACGCACTTGCTCCTGTAGTGAGTGCTTTTGTTGCGGGTTTACAAAAACTTGTTGATGGATTTAACTCTTTACCTGCTCCTGTACAAAAGGCAATAGCAATTACAGGTGGTATTGTTCTTGCTTTAACAGCGGTAGCCGCTGCAATCGGTGTAGTTTTAGCGGCAGTCGGGATGGTTATGTCAGGGATTGGAGCGCTAGCAACATCATTAGGAATTGCTGGTGGCGCTGCAGGTCTTGCTGGTGCTGCGGTTGGATTTTTAGGAAGTGCATTAGGAGTACTTCTTGGGCCTGTTGGTTTAATAGCAGCGGCTCTTATCGGAACTGGAGTAGTTGCATATAAAGCATATCAAAAAGCAACTGAAGACAGTATCGCTTCAGTAGATCGTTTTGCTACAAATACAGAAGGGAAAGTAAGCTCCTCAACAAAGAAGGTTCTTGGCGAGTATTTTAAACTGTCCGATGGTATTAGACAAAAGTTAACTGAAATTAGATTGAATCATGAAGTAATAACAGAAGAACAGTCGCAGAAGTTGATTGGTCAATACGACAAATTAGGTAATACGATTATAGAAAAAACAAATGCAAGACAACAAAAAGAGGTCGAAGGACTTAAAAAGTTTTTTGCGGATTCTTATGTATTAACTGCAGAAGAAGAAAATAAGCGGATTGAACAAATGAATCAACATTACGAACAAGAAAAGTTAAAGACGCAAGAAAAAGAAAATAAAATTAAAGAAATTATTCAAACGGCAGCAAATGAAAAACGTGAATTTACTACATCTGAAAGAATTTCTTTACAAGCTTTACAAGATGAAATGGATAGAACAGCTATCCAACATATGTCTAAAAATCAAATGGAGCAAAAAGTTATTTATGAAAATATGCGGGTGCAAGCTAGCGAAATTACAGCTAGACAAGCAGCCGAAGTTGTTGAAAATAGTGCTAAAGCAAGAGATAAGGTTATTGAAGATGCAAAGAAAACTCGTGATGATAAAATTGCGTATGCTATACGTTTACGAGATGAGTCAGGAACACTTAATAAAGAAGAAGCGGATGCAGCTATTGCGGAAGCGAATCGTCAATATAATAGCACGGTTTCTACAGCAAAAGATAAACATCGAGAAATTGTGAGTGAAGCAAAAGCGCAAGCTGGTGAACATGCAAATCAGGTAGATTGGGAAACGGGCCAAGTAAAATCGAAATATCAAGTTATGAAAGATGATGTTGTCCGAAAAATGAAAGAAACGTGGTCAGATGTTACCAACAAATATGAAGATATGAAAAACTCTGCAAGTAACAAGGTAGAGGAAATAAAAAATACAGTTTCGAGAAAATTTGGTGAAAAAGTCCAAGCGGTAAAAGATAAGATGAACGAAGTGAAAAGCGGTATCGAAGAAAAATGGAATACAGTTGAAAAATTTTTCAGTTCTATAAATTTACGTTCCATTGGTAAATCAATTATAGAAGGTCTTGGAAGAGGGTTGGATGATGCGACAGGTGGTTTATATAGTAAGGCGAAAAGCATTGCTGGAGAGATTAAAAAGACTATTTCTGGAGCACTAGAAATTAACAGTCCGTCTAAAGTGATGATTCCAGTCGGTAGCGCAGTTCCAGAAGGTGTTGGGGTTGGTATGGATAAAGGAAAACGGTTTGTTGTTGATGCAGCGAAAAATGTAGTCGGAACCGTTAAGAAGCAGATGGGGAATATGCCATCTATTTTTGATTTTGGATTCCAAACAAATCAATATAGTATCCCACAAAATACGTTTGGCAATTTTAGCGGATACACGCAACCGCAATTAGCTTATAACAACCAATCTATGGCTAAAACTATATTCCCAGATAGAGCGGGTGGAGAGCAAGAACTGAAATTAACTGTAAATATGACAAATGTTTTAGATGGGAAAGAGCTTGCAAATGGAAGTTACACCTACACTACAAAACTTCAAGATCGTGAACAAAAAAGAAGAGCGGAATTTTAAGGGTGGTGAGCACGTTGGGGAAACTTAGTTTTACTTTTAATAATATTAGAAAAGATTATATTCAAATGCTGGTTGGAAGAAAACGTCCTTCATGGGCTCCAGTTAAAAGAAAATTAGTAAGAGTCCCTCATCGTGCAGGGGCTCTTTTTATTAATACAGAAACGGAGGAACGTCGTATTGATGTTCCTCTTGTCATTAAAGCAAAAAAAGATATGGCGGATTTGCAAAAGATAAAAGAAGATTTAGCAGATTGGCTATATACAGAGCAACCAGCTGAACTTATTTTTGATGATGAGTTAGACAGGACTTATTTAGCATTAATTGATGGTTCTGTTGATTTGGACGAAATAGTCAATAGAGGTAGAGGTGTTATTACTTTTGTTTGTCCAATGCCGTATAAATTAGGTAAACAAAATACTCATACGTTTACTCAAAACTGGTCCACTGAAATCACTACTTCTTTCGTCAATCAAGGTAATGTAGAAGCGCCTCCAATTATTGAGATTGAGGCCAAGAAACCGAGTACATTTTTAGATGTATGGTTTGGTGAGTATCCGTATAATCGTGATTATTTTAGAATCGGTTATCCGTTGAAAACAGAGCAACTACCTGTAGAGAGAAATCAAAGGCTGATATGGGATGAAATGACTACCACTGTTGGGTGGAGTAAAGTAAGTTCAATGGAAGATGGCAACCCAGTCGGTGAAATGAAATCAGACGGTTATCAATTTTATTGCTCTAATTATGGTACAGGGACAGGAAAAGGATGGAATGGTGCAGCTGTTAAAAAAAATATACCTAATGGGCCAGTGCAAGATTTTATTATGCAGGCTTATGTTACATGTAAAAGTAAACGTATCAATGAGATGGGTCGAGTGGAAATAGCGATATTAGATGAAAACAGTAAAGTGCTTTCGAAAATAGCTATGACTGATGTATTTTGGCAAGCTGAACAAAACTTCGGAACAATGGTGATCGGTTATGATAATAAACCAGGAAGAAGAAGTTTAATTCATGAAAGTGGAGATTATCCAAACACTTGGAACCAGTATCAAGGGCGATTGTGGATAGCTAGAACAGGAAATGTATGGGAAGCGTATATTTCGAAATTCCTCCCGGGGACGGAAAAAGATGATTCTGAACGATTTGTGCGGTGGACGGATGAAAATAACTATCACATGGAAAAAGCGGCGCAAATTCAAATCAGTATTATGCAATGGCAAGATGTACCGCCAGTAGAAGCGATGACCGTTTCAGATTTAAAGTTTTGGAAAGTGAATTTAAATACTCAAAATAATCCGCCTTACATTTTTGATACGGGAGACAAGATTATAATTGATACAGAAAAAAGTCTTGTAACCATTAACGGTAAAAATGCGATTAATTTAAAAGACATTTTTAGTAATTTTCCAAATATCATACGTGGTGAGAATCGTATTGATATAATGCCACCAGATGTTAAAGCGACTGTTAGTTATAGGGAGAGATACAGATGAGAACACCAAGCGGGATTTTGCATGTTGTGGATTTCAAAACAGATCAAATCGTTGCAGCTATTCAGCCAAATGACTATTGGGATGATAATAGGCGTTGGGAACTAAAAAACAATGTTGATATGCTGGATTTCACTGTTTTTGATGGAACTACTCATTCAGCTACACTACAACAACAAAATCTTGTTCTAAAAGAAGTTCGCGATGGAAGAGTTGTACCATATGTCATTACAGAAACAGAGAAGAATTCAGACAAACGATCCATTACCACATATGCTTCAGGAGCTTGGGTTCAAATTGCTAAATCAGGCATTATAAAACCACAAAGGATAGAAGGTAAAACAGTAAACGAATTCATTGATATGGCTCTTGTAGGTATGAAATGGAAACGTGGAAAAACAGATTATGCAGGTTTTCACACTATGACCATTGATGAATTTATGGATCCGTTAACTTTTTTAAAGAAAATAGCTTCTTTATTCAAATTAGAAATTCAATATCGCGTTGAGGTTCAAGGGTCACAAATAGTTGGATGGTATGTTGATATGATTCAAAGGCGTGGCCGAGATACTGGTAAAGAAATAGAGTTGGGGAAAGATTTGATAGGTGTTACACGTATTGAACATTCAAGAGATATTTGTACAGCACTAGTCGGATTTGTAAAAGGTGAAGGCGATAATGTAATTACCATTGAAGGTATTAACAGGGGACTTCCGTATATTGTTGATAATGATGCATTTCAACGATGGAACGAACGTGGTAAGCATAAGTTTGGTTTTTATACGCCAGAAACAGAAGAGTTAAATATGACTCCGCAACGTTTAATGACATTAATGGAAATAGAACTGAAAAAACGTATTAATTCTTCAATTTCGTATGAAGTAGAGGCACAATCGATTGGTCGCATTTTCGGACTAGCACATGAACTAATCAATGAAGGCGATACAATCCGAATCAAAGATACAGGCTTCATACCTAAGCTATATCTTGAAGCTCGTGTTATTGCTGGTGACGAATCATTCACTGATCCTGCACAAGATAAATACGAATTTGGGGATTATCGAGAGATAGTAGACCCAAACGAGGAACTAAGAAAGATTTACAATCGAATCCTTAGTAAATTCGGTGAGAAACAAGAAATGTTGGATCAGCTAGATAAATTAGTGAAAGAAGCCAATGAAACAGCAAGTAACGCTAAGAAAGAATCAGAAGCAGCGAAAACACTTGCCGAAAAGGTACAAGAGAATATTAAAAATAATACTGTTGAAATTATAGAAGCTAAGAATCCACCGACAACAGGTCTTAAACCTAATAAAACGCTTTGGCGTGATATTAGTAACGGAAAGCCCGGCATTTTAAAAATATGGACAGGTACAGCTTGGGAATCGGTTGTACCAGATGTTGAATCAGTTAAGAAAGAAACACTTGAGCAGGTTAATAAAGATATTGAGTCCACAAAATCAGAATTAAATCAAAAGGTTCAAGAAGCACAGAATCAAGCTACAGGACAATTCAATCAAGTACAGGAAGGTTTACAGGGTGTCAGTCGTACAATTTCTAATATCGAAAACAAACAAGGTGAAATTGACAAGAAAGTAACTCAGTTTGAACAGGATTCTAATGGATTTAAAACTTCTATCGAAACGTTAACGAAAAAAGATACTGAAATAAGCAGTAAATTAAATACAGTAGAGCAAACTGTGGAAGGCACAAAAAAGACTATTTCTGACGTGCAACAAACAACAGGTGAACTAAAGCAAACAACAACTGAACTTAAAGAACAAGCAGGGAAAATCACCGAAAAGTTGACAAGTGTAGAAACAAAGGTTAATAACGATAAAGCTGGAGGACGTAATCTTGTATTAGATTCAAATATTAAGTATGAAAAAACAGATTATCTAATCAATCAATATTCTCTAACTGAAAATTTCTTTACAGGTGAGGAATATACCTTTGTAATTAAGGGGAGTGTCCCACAAGGTCAGAAATTTGGGATTTGGCAGAATGGTGGTTCGAATAACGTTGGATATGCAACAAGTGTTTATGCGAATGGAATAACGTATGTAACCTTTAAAGCTGTTGCAACTACAAGTGGGAATGAACGAAAGTTAAGCTTATATAACTATCCAAGTAATACTACAAAGGCAACTGTAGAATGGGTTGCCCTGTATAAAGGGAATAAACCACAGGATTGGACGCCAGCGCCTGAAGAACAGGTAACAACCGATGAATTCACCAAGAAAACCACTGAAATTACAAGAAGTGTAGATGGTATCAAAGAAACGATAACAAAAGTAGAAAATAATCAAAGTGGATTTGATAAGCGTGTTGCTACTGTAGAAAAAGATGCAACTGCTATTAAACAAAATGTCTCTTTAATACAAAATACGCAGACAGAACAAGGAAGACAATTACAAGAGGCAAAGGCTGGATGGGAAAATACTGCAAAAGCACTTGAAGGTAAAGTTGAGCTTAAACAAGTGGAGGATTATGTCGCTGGGTTTAAGATTCCTGAGTTGAAGCAAACAGTTAATCAGAATAAACAAGATTTATTAGATGAATTAGCTAATAAGCTTGCAACTGAGCAATTTAACCAGAAGATGACTCTGATTGATAACCGTTTTACTATCAATGAACAGGGTATCAATGCCGCAGCAAAAAAGACAGAGGTATATACGAAGACGCAAGCGGATGGGCAATTTGCAAAAGATTCTTATGTAAGAGATATGGAAACCCGTCTTCAGTTAACTGAAAAGGGTGTTAGCATATCTGTAAAAGAAAATGATGTAATCGCAGCATTCAATATGAGTAAAGAAAACATTACTTTGAATGCGAACAAGATTAACCTAAGAGGTTTTATTACAGCAGACCATATCAAAGGGCAAGTTTTAGAAGGAGTAACACTTAGAACTACTGGAAGTAGATTTGTTGAAATAAACCAGCAAAACTTTAAGATTTTTGATGCAAACAAACCTCGCGGTTATATGGGATTTATGGAGACGACAGATGGAAGTATTCAACCGTCCATCGTTCTGGGTTCTGACAATACTAAATATAGAGGTACAGGGTCATTCTATATGTATCAAGCGATACCCCGAATAGATGGTGTTGAGCAACCTTCTAAAGCGTATGCAAAATTTGGGATTTCTAAAGGGGAAAATGCAGAAGGGAATAATATATGGTCAAATTATATTCAAATGCAGAATGACGGTGGACATCTGAGCGTATATTCAGATGGACAATTTCGTTTTAAAAACTTGAATGATATTATTTTTGAATCTGAAGGATGGGCTCCAGGATATGGTTACTTCTCTGTAACTACAACTGAACCGCATATTTTTACAAATAACTCGGGGCAGTTTACTTTCAAAAGAAAAGGCAGTGACTATAAAATACATTTCATAAACGGCGCCACCGATCATGATTTAGTCATGGGTAATGCAATGATAAGATCAAGTTTTGTACAAGGTTATAACAACGGCTTGCAGATTAAAGATATGATGGGTCAAGGGTGGAAAGATATAGAATTAAGAACACTGCGAGCTAAAGAAAATATATCTGCTACAGGGCGTATGTGGGCGCAAGAATTTATCCCTAGTTCTTCTCGTACGCTTAAAACGAACATAGAAGACCTTCCATTCTCCGCTTTAGATAAAATCAACTCTGTAAACATTAAACAGTATCACTTTATAAGAGATGTTGAACGCTTTGAGTCAGGGGAGTCTATTACACTTCCAATTAATTACGGTATGATTGCGGAGGACTCTGACGATGTATTCACCACACCAGAGAAAGACGCTGTAACACTTTATAGCTCGGTTGCAATTTCTATTCAAGCAATACAAGAAGTTGACTTTAAAGTTGAAAATCTTCGATTTGATCACGGTATGTTGAAGCAGGAACTTGAGGTACAAAGGCAAGAACTTGAAGCGCAAAAACTTAAGGAGGTGGATCAAGATAATCGAATCGCGGCACTAGAAGAATTGGTAAGAAAATTGATGAATGAAACACCAACAACAGAAAATACAACGCAAACAGAGCAGCCATAAGCTGGTCTTTTTTTATTGTCTAAAAAGAGGTGATCAAAGTGGAAGGATTACAAGAAGTAAGAAGTGATGTTCAAGAAATCAAGCAAGAAATTAAGGAAATAAGATTAGAAGTGAAAAGCTTAGAAATACGCACAACAGGTAACGAAAAAGACATTATTAATATCAACAAACAGTTAGATAAAATCAGCGCCAATACTACTTGGATTTTACGACTTATAGTTGGTGGAATTATTGGTGGTATTCTCACTTTCTTAATGAAAGGAGGTGGTATGTAATGGTTAGTTTAGCTGTAATGATTGGTATTGTAGTTGGTCTTTCACAAATCGTAAAAACAGTTGGATTACAAACAAAATATGTTCCGTTATTAAATTTAACGCTTGGCATTGTGCTAGGCGTTTTATTTTTGGATGGAGATGTCAAAACAAATGTATTTCAAGGAATCATCATCGGACTGTCAGCAAGTGGACTGTTTGACCACACAAAAATTATGAAAAAGGATGCTGATGTAAAATGAAAAAGACATTAAAACACATTTCTTCTATAGTTCTTACAGCTATTCTAGCGTTATCCATTACAACAAGTGCTTTTGCTGACAGAATATTAATCATTCCTGATTTACCGAAACAGGGATATAGAAATGGAGTAGGAGCGTATGAAGGTGTAGTTGCACATAGTACAGCGACTCCAGAAGCTCCAGCAATCAATATCCAACGTTATGAAACACGTACTTGGAGAAATGCATTTGTACATTATGCAGTTGATTGGGATGAAGTCATTCAAATTGCAGATACACGTTATATTGCGTATGGCGCTGGGCCAGCTGCTAACGCACGTTTTGTACATGTTGAACTTTGCGAGACTTCAGATTATAGCAAGTTTAAGCGAAGCTATGACAAGTATGTAAAATTACTAGCGAAAATTTTACGTGATCGTGGACTTTCAGTAGAAAAAGGATTATGGACACATGATGACGTAAGGAAATATCTTGGTGGAACAACTCACACTGATCCACTGGATTATCTAAAAAAACACGGTGTATCTGAAGCGCAATTCCGAGCGGATGTAAAACGTGCTTATAATAATACAGATATTTCTATTCCTAAACAGCCTTCTAAACCAGCGGAAAAACCAACAGCCAATGTAGAAGGTGTAGCTTACATTGAAGGATATAGTGTAAATTTACGCAAAGGTCCAGATGCAAGCTATTCTGTTATTCGTCAATTAAATAAACCAGAGGCTTATAAAGTTTGGGGAGAAAAGGACGGATGGTTAAATTTAGGTGGAGATCAGTGGGTAAAATATAATCCATCGTATATCCGATTTGAAAAGAAAGAGTCTGTAAGTTCAGTTGCTGGAAAACGTGTAGTGTCGAAAGTGAATAATCTCAGATTTTACAGCGCTCCATCGTGGGAAGATAAGTATGTCGCAGGTACTGTAGATACTGGATTAGGCTTTACAATTGATGCAACGGTAACGGTAAATGGTTCCTCACAATACAAAGTGCACAATAGTAAAGGGACGACATACTATATTACAGCAAATGAAGCCTATGTGTATGTGAAGTGAAAAGAGGGATTCCCAACTTATTGGGAATCCCTCTTTTTTTATTATTTCCATTCAATCAAAGTACGTTTATTACATCTATGACAAATAAAAGCTTCAGCTTTATGTATAACAGTTTGTTTTTTACTACAGTTAGGACATTTCACAAGTTGTTTCCCCATCGCTTTATACATGAAAATAACTGAGAAAAACGCTAAACCGATAGCAGGTAAAATTCCGATGATAGTAAAGAATAATGCTACTGAGATAAGTAGACCGAATATGCCGATTGAGAAATATATAAATCTTTTTAATTGATTACCGGCAGAACTTTTCTTTTCTTGTAATTCGATAATAAAGGTTTCCCCGTCAGCAGTTTTACGTAACTCCATAAAATAGCCTCCTTAAATTAAATAAATCATACCGAACAATGCAAAAGTTGAAAACTTAATCAATGTCTTTCCATATATCCTCAACCTTCATATCAAGCGCTTTTGCTATACGCATAGCAACTCGTAATGTCGGTTCGCTTTTCCCTCTAACTATCATACTTAATGTTTGATCCGTTATGCCAGCTCTTTTTGCTAATGCAGATTGTTTAATCATTCTATCAGCTAAAATTATTTTTAATTTACACTCCATAAAATCCCTCCCTTTAAAACATTCAATCAATCTTTTGAAAAACCTTTTGATTTTTTGTTGTTGGACAAACAAGTTTTTGTTTTCTAGTTCATATACCTATATTACTTCCACTTGGAAGGCTACAAGGAAGAAGAGACAACAAAAGGGGAGAGGTCTATATGCGTTGGCAGTATAATCATTTAAACACAACTCCATATTTACATCCTTCAAAAGAATTACGTCAAATGTATAACGAATCAAGGTCTACAAAAGAAACAGAATCTATTCTAAATCACATGAAAAATCATGAAGTTTATGATCGAAAAGAATATAAAGGATATTTCAGTTTGTCGCAGGCATTAGAAGAAGATCTATATGGTGAGGAAGAAGATATTTTAAACTGGGAAATTTTAATGGATTGTTATGATGTGGTTCTTACAAGAAAAGGTATTGCCTTTCGTGAAAAGGAAGAGGAGGAATAATCATGACACTTGCAGGGGAAGCGGTAATTATTTGGACAGCGACAGGCTTGTCAGTCATTACGATGAAGGTTGCAGAAAAAATGGGGAAAAGTGTTCCACATTGGCTTCCACGTGTCACCTTGTACACAACACTTACAGGCTCGTTCCTATACCTTCTACGTTATGTTCTCGTTTTATTTCTATGAAGGAATACGATGTGGAAACTTTTTATCCCTTATGCCATAAGGAGTTTAGCTTGTATGCACGTATTCCTTGAAACAGGGATATATACCCTCTATAAGAGGGATATAAGGAGTGATTTTATGCTGGAGTTATTATCAGTACCATTCGCAGGTTTAATTTTCGCTATATTTGGCGAAAGGTTCAAAGAAAGAGAGAGTGATCGAAAGAAAATACAAGTTTTTTTTGAAGTAAGCGGAATTGCGATACGCAGAGAGGACAGATTACAGTATCCAGTTTTTCTTGAACAAAAAGAGGATGATCGAAGTACAACTTATATATATCGTTTGCCTGTAGGAATGCCAAGTAAAATTATTCAGAAGGTCGAGGATGTTGTCTCTGAAGGGCTAAGTAAACCTGTCCGAATTGATTATGATAATTACAAGTTAAATATTCGTGTGTTTCATAGAGATATACCGAAAAAATGGTCATGGTCTAAAGATTTGGTGGCAGAAGGAAACTGGTGTGTTCCAATGGGCCAAAGTTTAGAAAAACTTATTTATCATGATTTTGATAAAACGCCTCATATGACGTTAGGTGGATTAACGAGGATGGGGAAAACAGTCTTTTTGAAAAATGTCGTTACCTCTCTTATTACAGCACAACCAGAACATATTAATTTATACATTATTGATTTAAAAGGTGGTTTGGAGTTTGGGCCGTATAAGAATTTAAAACAAATAGTTTCTATTGCTGAAAAGCCCACAGAAGCTTTTATGATACTAAATAATATTCTTGAGAAGATGGAAGAGAAAATGAAATACATGAAAGATAGACATTATACAAACGTTGTAGAAACAAATATCAAAGAGCGCTATTTCATTATAGTAGATGAAGGTGCTGAACTTTGCCCAGATAAAAGTATGAAAAAAGAACAACAAAGGTTATTGGGAGCATGTCAACAAATGCTCTCTCATATAGCACGCATAGGGGGCGCTTTAGGGTTTAGATTGATTTTTTGTACACAGTACCCGACAGGGGATACATTACCGCGCCAAGTGAAACAAAATAGTGATGCGAAATTAGGCTTTAGATTACCGACTCAAACAGCTTCAAGTGTTGTTATAGATGAAGCAGGATTAGAAACGATAGAAAGCATTCCCGGACGCGCAATTTTCAAAACCGATAGACTTACAGAAATACAAGTGCCTTACATTAGTAACGAGATGATGTGGGAGCATTTAAAAGGATATGAGGTGGAGAAACATGAGGATGCAAACACATATGCAAATCAACCGCCAAATGGCGATACTTGCGACGATTAGAAAGCTACAGTTTGCAACGAGAAGGCATTTAATGAGTGTTCATGAAATGGGCGGAATAAGAAATGCAAATCGAATTATGAAAGATTTATCTACTTATACAAGTAAGGTAGTTTACAATAAAGAGCATGTATATTATTTAAACCAATCAGGACATAAGTTGTTTGGCGAAGGGAAAGTTGTACATCATGGTAAAGTTGCACACGCTCTTTTACGTAATGAAGCTTGGTTAAATTTATATTGTCCAGATGATTGGCAAGTAGAAACGGAAATTAAATATATAAAGGATAATAAAAAGAAAAAAATAATTCCAGATGTGAAATTTCGTGATGAGGACAGAATACTTCATGCTGTAGAAATAGATCGTACTCAGAAAATGATAGTAAACGATGAAAAATTAAAAAAATATGAGGAGTTAACGCAGATTTATAAACAGAAGCATAACGGGAAAGTGCCAGTTATTCATTTCTTTACAATCACAAAATATAGAGAAAAGAAATTAGAAGAACTGGCAAATAAATATAATGTGTTTGTAAAAGTATATGTAATCGCTGCTACTTAATGATGAAAAAAAGAGCTGATCATTTTCGAATGATTAGCTCTTTTTTATGTATTGTATTACGTCGTCTATTTTGTAAATTTTATTAATCCCTTTTTCTGCAGCAATGGTATTTAAAGCATCAATGATAGCTTCAAGCGAATCAAAACGAACAGCATTAGCGTTACCATTCACTAAATCACTAATCGTGTTGTATCTTACTTGGGATTCTGTAGATAACTTATTTTTGGTGATCCCCAATTCATCTAAAGAATTTCCGAGTGTGAATTTCATTTTATTCTCCTCCGCAGCACTGGTTATCTTGTACTCATTTTACAACATCAATCGAAATTAGTAAAACTTTTTTCGTTCAACTATTGACGTTGAATAATTAGAGAGTTATAATTCAACTTAAATAGTTGAACTAATTTAGTTGAACTTAAAAGGAGGAACAATTATGAATCGAGTAAATGATTATTTTGGTTTAGAAAGTAAATCAGATTGCATTTGGTTTTATGGTTTCTTCAGTATATCTACGATTTTATTTTTAATCGATATGATTATTGCTCTTATATAAGGAGGGGAGAAAATGCTTAGCTCAGCAAACTATACGCAATATAAAAAATTACAATCATTCCGATCAGTAGAAGAGATGAATGAAGCGATTTGTTCTTTTTTATACAAACATACACATGAATTATCCGAATCAGCAATAAAAGTATTGAAATTTCTAGCAAGGCACTCTTGTAAAATCCCAGGTGTCTCTTTCTTGAAGGTAGGGACAATTGCGGAGGCATTAAATATAAGTGATCGAACTGTTCGCAGGGTACTAAAAGTATTAGAGGATTTTGAAGTAGTAACTAGACATAAAACAATTCGAACGGAAGGAAAATTACGTGGAGGGAACGGACATAACGTCTATGTCCTTCTAAAAAAATATAGTGTCACACCGAATGTCCTACCGAAAATGTCACAGCGACAAGATGAAGAAAACCTTACAGAATCAAAGGTTTCAGATACAAAAACGGACAAGGAAGCTAAACTTTCTGAATCACACCCTCTAGAAGAATTAAAAAACGAATTAAACGTAAAAGAAACGTCAGCAAGGGAATCTAAAGAAATCGAATTAGAGGATCTGGATGAAACTTTTACACCAGAAAATGTACCAAGCCAATTTAGAGATGAGGTAGCTCCATTCTTCAAATCAGCAGATAAAATTTATAAACTGTATCATCGAGTATTAATGGCTTATAAACGTTCAAAAATAGACAAGCCTATTGAACAAGTGATAAATCAAGCCATCCAAGCATTCAAAGAAACTGTTTTCGCAGAAAAAGCAAATAAAATTAGAAGCACTTTTGAAGGTTATTTTTATAGGATTGTTGAAAGTAAATTTGTAGTGGAAAGAAGAAAAGAGTGTAGAGACGCCTTATATGATTGGCTTACAGAATAAGTAAAAAGGATTGTAGGGATGAGATTTTGTTTGTATACTTTAATCATTCACATTTTATTGATATGAGTAATTATAACTAGTAAAGATGGTGATTTGATTGAAGTATGCAGTTTATGTTCGGGTATCTACAGACAGGGACGAACAAGTCTCATCTGTAGAAAATCAAATCGATGTATGTCGATATTGGTTAGATCAGCATGGGTATGATTGGGATGAAAACTCAATATATTTTGATGATGGTATTACAGGCACGGTTTTATTAGAACGACATGCAATGCAACTTATACTAGAGAAAGCGAAAAAACGTGAATTACAGATGGTATTATTCAAATCAATTCATCGTTTAGCACGTGATTTAAAAGATGCTCTAGAGATTAAAGAAATACTTATCGCTAATGGAATTCGATTAGTCACAATCGAAGAGGGATACGATAGCCATTATGAAGGAAAAAACGATATGAAGTTTGAAATGTTTGCTATGTTCGCATCGCAATATCCGAAAACTTTATCCGTATCTATATCGGCAGCTTTATCAGCTAAAGTTAGGAGAGGCGAGCATACAGGTGGGCGTTTGCCTTTTGGTTACTCTGATCGGGATAAGAAGTATATAATTAACGAGGAAGAAGCCGAGATTGTTAGAGAAATCTATGATATGTATTCAAAAGGAATTGGGTATATAGGAATTGCAAAAATATTAAATGAAAGAGGCATTCCATCAAAAACTGGCGGTAAATGGCAAATGTCTTCTGTGCAAAGGATTATTAAGAATCCAATTTATAAAGGTGACTATATATTAAATCAGTACACTACAGTAAAGATTTCAGGGCGTAAGAAACAAATAAAAAATCCTGAAGAAAAATGGACAATATTTAAAAATCATCATCCGGCCATTGTATCTGAGAAGCAGTGGGAATTAGTAAATAAGCCACGTTCTGCTAAAAAGAGAAGGCCCGCATTATGGAATGAATTCCGAGGAATCATGTTTTGTGCGCATTGTGGCTCAGCAATGCAAGTTATATATAGTGCTAAGAAAAAGAAAGATGGAACTAAGGAAGAATGGAGATACTTAAAATGCTCTAGATATAAACGATACGGAAGAGACGAATGTGTACGCCACGCTCCAATTCAATATCGTGAATTTCGTGAGTTTATACTAGATAATTTGAAAGAAAAAGAAAAACAGTTAGAAACGGAATTTAATTTGAATGAAGAAATTTCAAATGCAGATAAGAAAAACAAATTACAAAGAGAAATACAGAGAATTGAAGAAAAAAGAAAAAAACTGATTGATTTATATATGGAAGAACTTATTGAAAAAGAAGAATTTTTGAGTCGTCGTAACGAATTAGAAAAGATTATAAAAGAAAAAGAAGTTCAATTTGTATCGATGGAAGATAAGAACGAAGTTAAACGAACTCAAGATGAATTTAGAAAAGCTTTTGCTTTGTTAGACGAAAATAAGAACTTGTACGAAGAGTTTAAGCGGATTATAGATAGGATTGAGATATTTGAGAACGGGGATATAAAAATCGTCTACAGGATAGAAATGTAGTCTTTACTAGCTACAATTATGCATAACAAACGCAATGCAAAAGCTAGGGGTTAAAGGACGTTCACAAGCAGTTGTTGAGCTTCTTCGCATGGGAGAGCTCGAGTTATAAAAAGAAAGCCGACTTTTAAATGAAGAGTCGGCTATTTTTCTGTCT
The DNA here is from genome assembly GCF_038006905.1 of Bacillus sp. FSL R9-9834. NCBI lineage: Bacteria > Bacillati > Bacillota > Bacilli > Caryophanales > Bacillaceae > Bacillus > Bacillus sp. FSL R9-9834. Next base: position 4,289,238 of record NZ_JBBOWD010000001.1, on the reverse strand, counting down.
GTTTCTTGTTCTATATGAATGATAAGAACACTCCATACATAAATAGGTAGTAAGGAGGGGATATGTTGAAAAGGGTATTGTTAGTTTCAACAAGCGCTCATGATATGAATGGACACCCGACTGGTTTGTGGCTGGAAGAGCTCGCAGCTCCTTATAATTTGTTTAAAAAAGCTAAGTTCGATGTTGATATTGTGTCGATACAGGGCGGTAGAGTGCCGATTGATAGAGTTTCTATTCCGAACGGGATACCTCGTGAATTTAAGCATGTCGCTTCTTTATTGCAAAATACGAAGTCGATCTCAACGGTTCATTTTTCGGATTATGATGCAGTTTTATTTGGTGGTGGACACGGGGCGATTGTAGATTTTCCAGGTAATCCATATGTTGCAAATTTAATTGTGAATATGTACAACAACAACCGAATTGTAGCGGCTGTGTGTCATGGAGTAAGTTCTTTAGTCGGTGTGAAAAATAAGGACGGCTCGTTTTTTAGTGCGGGTAAGCATATAACAGGTTATACAAATGATGAGGAAAAAGCTGTACATTTAGAAAAGCGAGTGCCGTTTTTGTTAGAAAGTAAATTGAAAGAAGAAGGGGCTTTGTTTTATGTTGCTCCAAATTTTACGCCGCACGTCGTAGTAGATGGGCGTTTAATTACAGGGCAAAATCCGCAGTCTAGTATGGAAATAGGGAAAGCTATAAGAAGAGCTGTAAATAAAGTATAGAAAAAGTGCTCGTTACTTATAAATGCCCCCTTAAACTAAAAAGATGTATTGAGTATAGTGACTTCATTTATAATTAATCGTGAATTTGCTATACTATTTTGTATGGACAAAAGGGGAGGCTCTTTTAATGAGAAAAGTTGCGTGTGCAAATACTTATATTAATAAAATAAAGCCCGTTATTAGAAAAACGAGTTTTAGTCAATTGAAAATAGATGAAATTGCGAAGTATATGGATATTAGTAAAGCTACTTTATATAAACGTTTTTCTTCAAAAGATGAGATTATTGAAGCTGTGGTAGAAGATTTTATGAACTACCTTCTTGAAGGGGATGCGGATAATCAAGATGAAAGTATGTCTTTTGCAGAACGTTTCCAAAAGACGTTTATTCACTCTTTAAAATGTGTGACATACATTTCAGATGTCTTTTTACAAGATTTGAAAGAGGCATATCCGCACTTATCTGATCAGTTAGTCGCTGCACAACAAAATCGTAATCATAATTTGCAAATGTTTTTTGAAGCGGGTATGGAACAAGGCTACTTTAATAAGATGAACGCACAATTATTTATGGTGCAAGATGATGTGATGTTAAGACGTATTATAGATCATTCTTTTTGTATTCAGTACGATATTACGTTAAAGAAAGCGATACTTGATTTTTATCAACTAAAGAAGTATCAACTGTTTAAACCGGAGTATATAGAAGCGATTGATGATTCTGAAATTGAAAAAGAAGTTATGGCTATTTTGCAAATGATTTCGTAAAAAAGCAGATTTTCCTATATGAATGGAAAATCTGCTTTTTTTATTACATGTTCTTTTTTAAGTGTTGTAATACTAATTCAGCTACTGGATCACCTGAAGCTGGGTTTTGACCAGTGATAACACGGTTATCTTCTACGGCGAAAGCTTCCCAAGGCTGTGTAGCTTTTTCGTAAAGTCCTCCATTTTTAATAAGTTCATCTTCTGTTAAAAATGGAACGAATTGATCTAATTCAGCTAGTTTTTCCTCTTCATTTGAGAATCCTGTTACTTTTTTACCGCTAATTAAACGTTCCCCATTACTTAATGTAATATGAAATAAACCAGCAGCTCCGTGACAAACAGAGGAAACAATTCCGCCATTTTCATAAATGCTACGGCTAATCATTTGGAGTTCTTTATTTTCAGGGAAGTCCCAAATCACACCGTGACCACCTGCGTAATAAATAACAGTATAGTCTTCCGGATTCACCTCACTCGGTTTCAGTGTAGAACCGAGGCGATTCATAAATTCTTTCTTTTGATACCATTCCCAATCGATGCTCTCCGCCATTGCTAAACTATGCGGATCAATCGGTGTATAACCACCTTGTGGGCTAACATAATCTACTTCGTAACCAGCTTCTTCAACTTTTTTAACGAAATGAACAGCCTCACCAAGCCAAAGGCCAGTAGCTCGATTTAAATTTGGATATTTTTCAACGCTCGTTAATACAACTAACATTTTTTTCTTCATCATAATCCTCCTATAATGTTTCTTCTATATATAAGTTCATTATTTTATTAAGTTAAAAATTGCAAATCTGAATAACCATGTCAGTCCTCCTTATATCGGATTCGAAATTAGTGTATAACAATTTTTGAACAAAGTAAACTAAAAACACTAAATTAGTTTACTTTGTATATTTTTTCGTTGACAAACTGTAATGCTGAAACTATGATAGTTCCATGAATATCGAACAACGTACATGTTTCGTTTCGAATTCAATTTGTCGCGCGATAAATGTATACATTTGATGAAGTTGTCTAGTGATAATAGAAGAGCTAAACAACTTCATTTTTCGTTTTCAATTACTACAATCAGGAGAGGTGTTACACATGGGGGAAGATATAAGTAATCATTCAAAATGGTTTGTTTTCACATTATGTTTTATCGTTTTATTAGGACCGATGAATGCGGTTTTATTTAATGTTGCGTTAGAGGATATTGCTCATGATTTATCTATTAGTCAATCGAAAGTAAGTTGGGTTGTAGTAGGTTATTCTTTAGTTGTCGGTATTGGTTCAATGATATATGGGAAGCTTGCTGATCGTTACAGTGTAAAAAAACTATTAATTATTTCGATTATCATATTTGTAGTGGGTTCTATTATTGGATTTATGAATCAATCTTATGTGATTACCATTCTTGCAAGATTAGTGCAAGCGAGCGGGGGTGCAGCGTTTATTGCGCTTAGTATGATTGCAGTGGCGAAATTAGTTGTTCCTCATAAGAAGCCTGGTGCGTTAGCGATGATTAGTTCTTCTATTGCATTAGCAGTAGGTATTGGCCCTTTAGTTGGCGGGGCTATTACAAATACACTAGGGTGGCCATATTTATTTTTATTTATGGTTATTTCAGTAGTGGGGATTTTCTTGCTTATAAAATTTATGCCAGAAGAAGCACGGCACACGGATGAAGCGTTTCATTTTGATTACATTGGAGCGGCGTTACTATTTGCATTCATTACGACTGTTTTATTAGGTGTCAATACGAATAGTTGGCTATTTGTGTTATCGATAATTTCTTTATTTTTATTCACGGTTCGTATGAAGAAAGCGGAGCATCCATTTATCGATATTGAGTTGTTTTCGAACAAAGCATTTCTTCGTTTAATAACAGTCGGATTTATAATTAATGTGGCGTTATGTGCTAATTTATTATTGTTGCCATTACTGTTAGGAAGAGAGCACGGATTGTCTCCGTTTGTTATCGGAATTGTATTATTTGTTGCATCACTCTTTGGTATTGTGTCTAGTTTTATTACTGGAAAGATTGTCCCTTCGTTTGGAAATGTGAATATGATTTATGTAGCGTCTGTCATTATGATTGTTGGCTTTTTAATTTTAGGGTTTATTCCGAATGGAAGTATAGTCGTTATTGTATTGGCGATTATTTTGACATTTATGAGTTATTCTGCCATTCAAGTATCATTGAACACATTTATACCGAAAACATTACATGCAGCTAAAGTTGGAGTCGGTCTTGGCTTATATAATTTAATTAACTTTTTCGGTATGGCATTTGGACCAGCTGTTGCGAGCAAAATTATGGAATCTACAAATAGTTATCGTTTCAATTTTATTTTAATCGTCATGTCAATTTCTGCCCATTTCTTCTTATTAATAGGAATGTCTTCTTTCCAAAAAAAGATGGAGCATTAAAGATGTACTTTATTATAGAAGAAACCGACTTTCATATAGAAGGTCGGTTATTTTTCTGTCTTGCAAATTATGAAAAAAAGGAGCAAAATAAAAAAGGTCCTAGTCTATACAGGTACAAATGAAAATTTTCATATAGAAGCAGTTTAAGTGAGCGAACTTAAAGTGTGAAAAATATAATGATAAAATAAGATGATGAATGAGAAAACGGGTGATGAAGTTGAATAGAGCAATCGGTGTTATCGATTCAGGAGTTGGCGGTTTAACAGTGGCGAAGGAATTAATTCGTCAGTTGCCGAAAGAGCGCATTATATATTTAGGGGATACAGCACGTTGCCCTTATGGTCCACGTTCTCGAGAAGAAGTGCGTCAATTTACGTGGGAAATGACGGAGCATTTACTAGATTTAAATATCAAAATGTTAGTTATTGCATGTAATACAGCAACTGCAGTTGTATTAGAAGAGATGCAGAAACAATTACCAATTCCAGTGGTAGGAGTTATTCACCCAGGATCACGTACAGCTTTAAAAATGACAAACACGTATCATGTTGGGATTATTGGAACGATTGGAACGGTGAAAAGTGGTGCATACGAGGAAGCGTTAAAGTCTATTAATAATCGTGTTATGGTAGAAAGTTTAGCGTGTCCACCTTTTGTTGAGCTTGTAGAGAGCGGTAATTTCGAAAGTGAAATGGCGTATGAAGTTGTAAGAGAAACGTTGCAACCGCTGAAAAACACTGATATTGATACGCTTATTTTAGGTTGTACACATTATCCAATTTTAGGTCCTGTTATTAAACAAGTAATGGGAGATAAAGTGCAACTCATTAGTTCTGGTGATGAAACGGCGCGTGAAGTAAGTACCATTTTATACCATAGTAAAATGTTGAATGAGGGAGAGGAACAAAGTGATCATCTCTTCTTAACAACAGGGAAAATAGGTCTATTTAAAGAAATTGCATCAAAATGGTTCGGTCAACCGATTGAAAATGTGAAACATATTTATTTAGAAAAAGAATAATAATAGAATTCATATAAGTGAACTCCTGAGAAATCAGGAGTTTTTTTGTTTATAGGGAGCACAGCTTGTTCTAAAACATGAAACAGCTCGTATACATAATAGTACAAACTTAGATTTTAGGGGGGAATGGCATGCCTAAATCCACTTTTAAATGGGTTGTTGGTGCTACTGTGAGCGCTGTTTTACTAACAGGGTGTGGCTTTATAAATCAAGAGAAAGCAACGGAGCAAATTGATCCGCCAAAACAAGTTACGTATACAGAGGGTGGAAAGAAAGAAGTATCTAAGAAAGATAAGCAAGGACAAACGGTGAATAGAGAACTATACCTTGTTGATAAAAATGGCTATGTTGTACCGCAAACGTTAGCTATACCTACTCCGAAAGCAAATGAGGTTATTCAGCAAACGTTAGAGTACCTTGTGAAAGATGGACCGGTAACGAATTTGTTACCGAATGGGTTCCGTGCAGTCATTCCGGCGAATACATCGATGACCCTAAACTTGAAAAAAGATGGGACGGCAGTCATTGATTTTTCTAAAGAAATGAAAAACTATGCAAAAGAGGAAGAACGTCAAATCGTTGAATCTATTGCATGGACGTTGACGCAATTTAAAGAAATAAAACAAGTGCAGTTCCAAATAAATGGTGAAAAATTAGCGAAGATGCCTGTTGGTGGTACACCGCTTGGTGAAGGGGTGAGCCGTGCGAACGGTATTAACTTCGATGATGAGCAAGTAGCGGATGTAACAAATACAAAACCAGTAACACTTTATTTTATGGCACAAAATAATAATAAACAGCAATACTACGTACCAGTAACACGCCGCGTTGTAGAAGGAAAAGAAAATGATTATGCAGCAATTGTAGATGAACTTGTAAAAGGACCGATTCATCAATCTCTTCTGAACGATTTCAATCCAGGAGTTAAGCTCATTACGAATCCGAAATTACAAGATGGAAATCTTACATTAAACTTTAATGAAAATATATTTATAAACCCAGATAAAAATATGATTTCAAATTACGTATTGAAGTCATTAGTTTTATCTTTAACAGAAAAGAAAGGCGTGAAAAGCGTTTCTATTGAAGTAAATGGTAAAGCGAATCTTATAGATGAAAAGGGCGGAAAGTTAATAAAACCTGTAGATCGTCCAGAAAACGTGAATACAGGTAGTTTTTAATCGCCAATAATTTGATATACTTAAGTAAGAAAGGGGAATTGCTTTTTGGGTTCCCCTTCTTTTATTGTATACATATCATACATTTAAATTTGGCTATACTAACAAGTAGTTATGAGGAGGTTATTTTTATGCGAGTAGATGGTAGAGAGAAAACAGAATTACGCCATATACATATTCATACGAATTACTTAAAACATCCAGAAGGATCAGTGTTAATTGAGGTTGGGGATACAAAGGTAATTTGCTCAGCGACAATTGAAGAGCGTGTCCCGCCTTTTATGCGTGGCGAAGGAAAGGGCTGGGTAACAGCTGAATACGCGATGATTCCACGTGCGACAGAACAACGTACAATTAGGGAGTCGAGTAAAGGGAAAGTAACAGGACGTACAATGGAAATCCAACGCTTAATTGGACGAGCATTACGTGCGGTAGTTGACTTAGAAGCGCTTGGTGAGAGAACGGTTTGGATTGATTGTGATGTTATTCAAGCGGATGGTGGAACGAGAACAGCTTCTATTACAGGTGCATATGTAGCAATGGTATTAGCGTTTGAGAAGTTATTACAAGCAGAAAAAGTATCTAAAATTCCAGTAAAAGATTATTTAGCAGCAACGTCAGTAGGAATTGTTGAAGAACAAGGTGTTGTTTTAGATTTAAACTATGCAGAAGATTCTAAAGCAGACGTTGATATGAACGTGATTATGACTGGAAAAGGTCAGTTCGTTGAAGTGCAAGGAACTGGAGAAGAAGCGACGTTTAGTAGAGCGCAGTTAAATGAATTACTTGATGCTGCGGAACAAGGCATTTTCCAACTGATTGACATGCAAAAAGAAGCGTTAGGTGACATCGTATCTCATATAGAGTAGAGGTGGAAAGTATGAAACAAGTTGTTGTAGCGACAAAAAATATGGGGAAAGTACGTGAATTTGCTGAGTTATTTGAGCGATTTGATTTAGAAGTGAAATCATTACACGATTTTCCTCATATTGAAGAAGTCGAAGAAACTGGTGAAACATTTGAAGAAAATGCAATCTTAAAAGCGGACAGTTTGAGTAGACAATTGAATGCAATTGTAATTGCGGATGATTCAGGTCTTATTGTAGATGCTTTAAACGGGAAACCAGGTGTGTATTCAGCACGTTTTGCTGGAGAGCCGAAAGATGATCAAGCAAATATTGATAAAGTTTTACAAGAATTAAATGACGTAGCGTTTGAAAAGCGTAAAGCTCGTTTCTACTGTGCATTAGCAGTGGCTTTCCCTGAAGGGGATAAAAAGCCTGTCATTGTAAATGGGACGTGCGAAGGGTTTATTTTAGAACAACGCCGCGGGGAAAACGGCTTCGGATATGATCCGATTTTTTATGTGGAAGAATATAAAAAAGCGATGGCCGAACTAAGCTCAGATGAGAAAAATGCTATTAGTCACCGCGGACGTGCTCTACGTAAGCTAGAAGAAAAAATCCCTGAATGGTTTTTAGGAGAATAAGGGAGAGAGATTGATGAAAGCTTTAATCGTAAGCGATAGTCATAGCTCTGTGAAGGAATTACAGCAGTTAAAAGAGAAGTATGAAGGAAAAGTAGATATCATGATTCATTGCGGTGATTCAGAGCTAACGCCTGCTCATGAAGAGCTGCAAGGTTTCCATGTTGTAAAAGGGAATTGTGATTATGCTAACTTTCAAGACGAAATTGTAACGGATGTAGATGGTATTCGTTTCATAGTTGTGCACGGACATCGTCATAACGTGAAAATGACGTTACAAACATTAGCGTACCGTGCTGAAGAGGTAGGGGCGCAAGTTGCATGCTTCGGACACTCTCACGTATTAGGTGCGGAATTAATCGACGGCGTCTTATTTATTAATCCAGGCAGTATTTTATTACCGCGTCAGCGTGTAGAAAAGACATTTGCTTTATTAGAAATGGATGAAAATCAAATGGAAGTTCGTTTTGAAACACTAGACGGACAGCTAGTTGAACAAGCAGTTTTTAAAAGAGGATAAGAAAAATTATCCTCTTTTAAAAAAGGTGTTGACTTTATGTATGGTTATACATATAATAAATATTGTCGATAGGGCAACGGCGCTAACGAATGAAAATAAAATAACATATGCGGGTGTAGTTTAGTGGTAAAACAAGAGCCTTCCAAGCTCTGGTCGAGAGTTCGATTCTCTTCACCCGCTCCATGTCCCAGTAGCTCAGCAGGATAGAGCAACGGCCTTCAAGAAAAATAGGAGCCTTTATAGGGAAACAAGAACCTATAAAGTGGACGACACTATATCGGTGAAGCCTTAACAGTTCGGCTGATGGTAATACCGAGGAAACTTACGATCTTGAAAAAGATTAAGGAGTTTTGAATGATTAAGTGAAACTTAATGGTAAAGACTCTGAAGTATGATGAAAATCATCGTGAGGTTCCGTAGAGACTACACGTGTCGCACCTGAAATGGTGAAGATATAGTCCAGACTACAAACAGTAATTGCTGGTAGCGAAAGCTATGGTGGTAAGCTAAGCCGTCGGTCGGGAGTTCGAATCTCTCCTGGGACGCTAAGAAAACCTTTGCGGTGACGTCAAAATCCGCAATATATAAGCTCTCTAATTCGTAAGTTGAATCGTACAATGTGCGGTCGCCAAAGAGTTAGGGGGCTTATTTTTTTATGTCAAAAAGACGTGATTCTTTAACGATTAGCGAAGATTTAACGAATGTTTTTATGGAAGGTAGCATTTCATAATTCCATTTCCTAAAAATTTGAATAGTAATGAGATAGGAAAAAATAATTACACTACTTATGATTTGAAGGGAAATTAAAACCTTAAGAATAATATTAAACTTCTTGTTTTTATGCAGAGAAAACAAAAACAGAAAATATAGTACAACTAATAGAATAACATTAATAATTAAAGTTCCTCCGATGTACCAAACTTTTTCGCTGTTACTCCAAGTTTTATTAAGGTTATCATATACTCCAAAGTTAAAAAACACAGTAGCAAATAGATATAAAATAGCACTTAACAGTGTAAATAAAATTATATTCCAAAATTTAATTTTACTTGTGTGGCTTTATTTAAATGCAATTTGTCAATTTCCTTAGTTGTTGCCGCTATTACAAGTTGATTAACACTATATAATACAGCTGGTATAAGTAAGGTGGCTATAATTGTAGTGAAAGCAGGTGGAATTTTGCTTATTGTCTCTAATGATAATCCATCAAACATTTTTGTAGTTCAACCCTTTCGTTAAAGTTAGATAAAAAAGAACGCCACCCTAAGAGTAGGTAAGCGTCCTGCGTCTTTAATAAATCAACCTGTATCACCATCAGCTAAACCTTGTATAATATTAATAGCTGCTTGAGTGTTAACTGAAGTATGCGTGCCTATCGTTACAAGTGTAATCAATAGCATTCCTAATAATACTTTCTTCACTTTAACGCCTCCTTATTAAAAATTTCTTTCTTAGCTTCATAACTTAAGTAGAAATATTTACTTCCTTGTTCAAAGTTTCCTTCGCTATGAAATTGGACCGCTAATGCTTCCATGTATTCTTGAACATATTCCCATAATCTTTCGTTTCTAAAGTAGTCCATTCCTGCCAGTACTGCTTTTTCTAATTTGTCAGCAGCAGCTTTTTTATTTAGTTCTCTCAGAATTGCAAAACGGTATTGATATTCTTGATTCCCTAATTCATTGCAGATAGTTAAACCTTTTTCAATGAGTTGACATGCAATTTCTTTTTCACCTAGCTTAACATGTTCCTTTGCTTTAACAAAAATAGCTTTATAATGATGAGGTTTCTTTTCAACTACTTCTGAAAGGTATCGAATTGCCGAACTAGAAAGATTTTGACTCGCATACATTAAGCCTAAATTATGACGAACTAGTAAGATTGCTTTCTCATTTTTTTGTTTTTGGAATGTGTTCATTGCAGTAACAAAGTATTCTTCAGCTAGTTCAAATTCTTTTAAATGCGTACAAGCTAATCCTAATAAATTATCACAATAAGCTGTTTTTAATTCATAGCTTTCATGTTTAGAAAATATGTCCCTAGCTTTTGTACCATGCTTAATGGCTAAAAGTGCTTGATAAATATGATAATGATATGTTGCTAAGTTGTAATGAAATTCCGCCTTTTCAAGTTCATCAGGAATGTGTTTAAGTAAAAGTTCTGCTTTATCATACTGTTCTTTAGCAAGGTTATAATTACCGACTGCGTTAGAATGAATAGCCTTATAAAAATGGTAGTAGTAAGATAAAAAGTTATCTGTGGGAATATCAAAGGATTCAATTTTATCAAAGCTATTTTTTGAAATACTTAAATTATCCACTAAATATTTATAGCCGAAATCTAACAGGTGATAGTAGAGTAACAAGTTTGAGTCTGCTTCGTTATTGTGAATGATAGAATTAATTTCTTCTTTTAAACAATGGGCATTATCTATATTACGTGAACGTATTTCTTTGTACCATTCGTTAAGTAGTTTTGAAATTTGTGCATTCCCCTTTATTAGAACGTCCATAAAATTCCCTCCCTTTTTGAATATTCTTATAAATAATGATAGCAAGAATAGAATTTGATGGAAATTGAATTTCAATATTTCTCAACATTTGTGTAACGATTTTATTTTCAATTATGTAACTAATTGCATTCATTCTCCCTGTTAGTAATTTCAAATGGTGGTTTGTTCCTACTTTTAACTATTGCACTTGATTCTGCAATTTCAGGGAAGGCTTTTTTCTGATTTTTAGTAAGAGGTGCAGTAGGTGAAGATTTTAACTCTACTAAGTCAATCTTACCATTTGCGTCCTTGCCTCCTATATCTATACGAGTGCGTACGCCGATTTTGTTTGTACGGTTATTTGTTCATTCAATTCAGATTTAGGTTTTTGTTGTTTTATAACCTCGAACATTTTTGTTTCGTATTCTTTACCTGCTAAGCTATTAGCTTTTAAAGTTTTCCGTTGTTTTTCTAGTGTGGCTGCTGCATCTATTGCATTGGAAACTTTTTTTGCACCTTTGACTACTTTTATTCCCTTACCAACAGGTGTAAGTCCCGCGAAAAACATGACACCAGCACCAGTGCGTTCCCACCATGAAAGTTTTTCGCCAGTATCGGGATCAACACCTTCTATAACACGTCGTACATCGTATTCTCCTAACTGTTCACTTACAATATTATAAAACTTTTTACCACCGTTGTACGATTGAGCAACCGTTATCGAAACTTATCCCCGTTAGTGTGTTACAATGAATAGAAGCGGAAAACGAGAATCTCCAATTGACTAGACCTGTGATTGGTTAGACAGTTTAAGAAGGTTGTATAAAAAAGGGAGATGGCGCAAAGATGGCGAGATCAAATGAGAACGATTTAACGGAGAAATTGGCAGAAGGTCACCGAAAATACGGTGATGGCAACTTTACAGTACAGAACATCGGTGATGAAACTAACCCAGATTGGACTATCGTAAAAAATGTGAGGAAAGGATCGGCAGGTATTCGAGAAGAGGAAGATATATTAAGACTGCGATCAAAATATATAAAATAGTACGGAAATGGGCGGAGTGGGAGCTCGAAATTCTCCTGGGACGCTGAAAAAACCTTGTTATCTTTTGATAACAAGGTTTTCTGTTTAGTTATTAATAAACTTCTCAAATACAAAACCATAATCTTTCACATTATATTGTTTCTTCGTATCAACGAGCCAGTTAAAGGCGATTTCGTTCATTTCTTTAAATTGCTCTGCTAAATTTACTTGTGCATTTGAAATACGGCTAAAAGCGTTAGATGCCATATCTAAACTTTTATGTGCATACTGCAATGTAATATCGTTGTCGTATGAAATTTCTTCGATTTTAAGTAAAGCTTTATATAAATCTTTTAATTCCTCGATATGTTTTTTATGAACATCAATTGAATAATGTTCATCTCCCATTTGAAATTTAATTTCTACATCTAAATCAATCGTTCCCGCAGTTTCAAGCGCTACGTTTTTAATTTGATATTTACTATAGCTAAAGCGGCGTAGTGTACGTTTTTTGCTTGTCGCACTTGTACCATCTAGGTGAAGTAATCCTTTGTTTGTGAAGCAATATTCATCTGATTTCGATTTAATTAGAAAATAAATTTTCTCTCCATCTTCATGCATTACGTAATCATCAGCATCGACCTTGTCATAATCTTTCGGTGTAATGACAGAACCTACATCACTTAACCCTAAAACATCAGCAGCTACTTTTTTGAACATATATAATCCCCCTTGTAAATTAAATTCTTAATTATACAAAAATATATTAACATGGTTTTAACAAAGAGTTTTCTTTTAATGAGAAAATGTTGGGAGGTAAGTTAAGAAAAGGAACGAATATTATTTTGAAAATATGTAAAAAGGTGCTGAGAAAAAGTGTACCATCATACAAAAACAAAAGGAGATTTAGCTGTTTTAAAGGCACAAGTTGATTTGTATGAAAAAGGATATATGATTTTAATACCACAAACAGAGCATTCGCCCTTTGATCTTGTAGTGTATAAAGGCGGGGTATTTAAAAGGGTGCAAGTGAAATATAGAGAGTTGAATGCAAGAGGGATACTGGAAGTAAGATTCCGATCTAGTTATTCTACAGCAAGCGGAGTCGCTACAAAAGAAGTGAATAAAGAAGAAATAGATGTGTATTGTGTATATTGTCCTCAAACGGATTGTTGTTATTATTTCAATCCCAAATTATTTAGTAAATCTATTAGTTTAAGAGTGGATTCTCCGAAAAATAAACAAGAGAAAAAAGTTAATTTTGCAAGTGATTATAGAGAAATTCCGTGAAAGCACCACAAGTGATATGAGGTGTTTTTTCAATCTCTCTTTGAAATCTTACAATTCTGTAAGGTAACTGTAAGGTAGTTCGATGGTAACAAATTGCTAATCCTCTATAATGAAGGTAACAACGATAAAACGAGGAGGAAGAAATAATGAAGGGATTAATCGTAACGGGTTTAACAGTTGCTTTTGGATTTGTAGCGTATGAGAAATTAACGTATGTAGTTGATGTTGTAAAACATTTAATCGCGTAGAGGAAACTACCATGAGAGGGAAAGGGAATGAGTGAATGAATGGAATGGTTATTTGGAATTATAGGTACTTGTAGTGTTGTGTTATTGTTCTTTGTCCCAAGTGGTATACTTAGTTCGACAACGAGTTTGTTCTTCTTAAGTTTGTTTGCTTGTACGATGCTCATCATTATGTTTTTAATGAAGCGAAGTAAACCAATCTTCTACTTTAGCATGATTGTTATGGCAATTATTGTTCTCCAAATTATTACCCTTGTTATATACCCCACTATTATAAAAGCTTTCCATTAATGATGAATCCTCTGCTTGAATTGCTGAGGGTTTTTATTTGCATATTTTTAATTTTGAGTAGGAATTCACTTGTATTGAAATGTAAAAATTAAATATTTCTATATTTCAAACAAAGGGTTTCGGGATGTTGTGTTCTCATTACTCATTTGATATATTTACTTTAAAGATAATTAAAATCTAGAAAAAGAGGCGGACGTATGGATAAAAAAGAAAATACGGTCGTATTGTTTCCGCAACTATCAGAGCGCTATATTGATGAAGGTTTTTTAGCGCTGAAAGAGCGGAAATTCGAAGATGCATTGCGCTGCTTTGAAATATTACGTCAGTATAATGCAGAAACGGAACAAACGGAACTAGCTTCGGTTATTTGTTTGTTAGAATTAAAACATATGGAAGAAGCGAAAGAGAAATGTGAACAGTTACTGGAAACAGGAGCTGTCTTATTTGGTGATATTCTTGAAACGTATGTGACAATTTTAGTTCAAACAAATGATTATGAAGGCGTTATTGAAACTGTTGAAAAAGTTTTGCAAACGAAAGATGTAATGCCTGAGCAAAAGGAAAAATTAGCACAGCTCGCTTTATTTGCAGAAGGTATGTTAAATGAAGTAGATACATCACGAGTTGATTCGAATTTTGAGTTAGATGAATTTACTAATGAAATATTTGGAGAAAACTTTGGGCAAAAGCTAAGAGCGATTCAGCAACTTTCGTTAAAAGATTTGGATCTTGCATTACCTATTTTAAAGAAATTTTTAATAGACGAAAAACAGCACCCTTATTTGAAAACTTCTATTTTATATAAAATGATAGAAAATCAAATAGAAGAAGAGATAGAGGTAGAAAAGTTTGGGAATACGATCAAGGTAATTCCGGCATTTACAGGTCATAATGAGGAGCAATCCGATAACATTATACATAGATTATCAAGTCGATTAGAGCAAAATTATCCTGATATATTTGATGCGATGGTTACATATTGGAAAGAATTGCAAATTAGCATTTTCCCATTCGCTCTATTAATGGATAAAGTGGAGATTTGGGCTGCTGTTTTAGAGAGAATTGGTAGAAAGCGTTTCGGGTTGACTATTGATGAAGAAGAGCTTATGACAGCGTATAATATTGAATTAGAAGAGTTTCATATTGCCTATCAATGGTTATTACGTGTTGAAAGAGAAGGATATTTGCCCGTATAATTATGAAAAAGAATCGTTCGGTTCTTGAAACGAGCATATTCTATGTTATAATGTAAGGGTTGCAAAAGGCAGAAATCTGCCTGTTTGTAAGAGAAGAGAAGTGTAATTCTCTTACTTAATATGTTTCATATTATTCTCGAACAAAATATACCGTAGTTGTCTTTTAGGCAATTAGTAGATTGGAACATTATATCTGAAAGCTTTTGCTAGAGGATTATTTGTACTTTTGTTATTTCAAAAAAGAGATAATGAAGATCTTAATCTATAGAGGTATGTGCATACATTATTATAGTTGGAGGGAAAGAATAAATGGCTGCAAAATGGGAAAAATTAGAAGGTAACGTAGGCGTTTTAACAATCGAAGTTGATGCTAAAGAAGTAAACAACTCTATCGACGCTGCGTTCAAAAAAGTAGTAAAAACAATCAACGTACCAGGTTTCCGTAAAGGAAAAATGCCTCGTCCGTTATTCGAACAACGCTTTGGTGTTGAATCTTTATACCAAGATGCTTTAGATATCATCTTACCAAAAGCATACGGTGAAGCAATCGATGAAGCTGGTATCTTCCCAGTTGCTCATCCTGAAATCGACATCGAGAAGTTCGAAAAAAATGCTAACCTTATCTTCACTGCAAAAGTTACAGTGAAACCTGAAGTTAAATTAGGTGAGTACAAAGGTTTAGCAGTAGAAAAAGTTGAAACAACTGTAACTGACGAAGATGTAGAGAACGAATTAAAATCTTTACAAGAGCGTCAAGCTGAGCTAGTTGTTAAAGAAGAAGGAACTGTTGAAAACGGTGATACAGCTGTAATCGACTTCGAAGGTTTCGTTGATGGCGAAGCATTTGAAGGCGGAAAAGGCGAAAACTACTCTCTAGCAATCGGTTCTGGTACATTCATCCCAGGTTTCGAAGAGCAAGTAATTGGTCTTAAATCTGGTGAGTCTAAAGACGTTGAAGTATCATTCCCAGAAGAGTACCATGCTGCTGAATTAGCTGGCAAACCAGCAACATTCAAAGTAACGGTTCATGAAATCAAAACAAAAGAACTTCCTGAGTTAAACGACGAGTTCGCTAAAGAAGCTGACGAAGCGGTTGCAACTCTTGATGAATTAAAAGCAAAACTTCGCACAAACTTAGAAGAAAGCAAAAAGCACGAAGCTGAGCACAAAGTACGTGACGAAGTAGTAGAATTAGCTGCTGCTAACGCTGAAATCGACATTCCAGAAGCTATGATCGACACTGAGTTAGATCGTATGGTTCGTGAATTCGAGCAACGTTTAAGCCAACAAGGTATGAACCTTGAGCTTTACTACCAATTCACAGGTACTGATGCTGACAAGTTAAAAGAGCAAATGAAAGAAGACGCTCAAAAACGCGTAAGAATCAACCTTGTTCTTGAAGCTATCATTGAAGCTGAAAACATCGAAGTTACTGAAGAAGAAGTAACTGCAGAAGTTGAAAAAATGGCTGAAATGTACGGTATGCCAGTAGACGCTATCAAGCAAGCTCTTGGAAGCGTAGACGCTTTAGCTGAAGATCTTAAAGTTCGTAAAGCTGTAGACTTCTTAGTAGAAAACGCTGCATAATAAAATAACAAGGCGCGATTTTAATCGTGCCTTGTTTTATAAATATAGAAATATATTTATAAAACTTTTCGATGAAGAAGGAAAACTTCCTTAATGAGTCGAATATACATATTTCAAAAGTTTTAAAAACTTTTTATTTGTACATAACTAGTCATATTATTTGTATTTCTCGCCACGTAGTGACATAATATGTATTTACATACGATACATTTATCGTGTACATACGAAGGCAAGAGGTTAGCACTTTGTAAGGGGTGTGAAAATATGTTTAAATTTAATGATGAAAAAGGGCAATTAAAATGTTCTTTCTGTGGTAAAACACAAACGCAAGTTCGAAAGTTAGTTGCAGGTCCAGGTGTTTACATTTGTGATGAGTGTATCGAACTTTGTACTGAAATTGTACAAGAGGAGCTTGCGAAAGACGAAGAAGTAGAATTCAAAGATGTACCGAAACCGGTAGAAATTCGTGAAATCTTAGATGAGTATGTCATCGGACAAGATAACGCGAAAAAAGCACTAGCGGTAGCGGTATATAACCATTACAAACGCATTAATTCTAACAGCAAAATTGATGATGTAGAATTAGCGAAGAGTAATATCGCACTTATCGGGCCAACAGGTAGTGGTAAAACATTACTGGCACAAACGTTAGCGCGTATTTTAAATGTTCCATTTGCAATCGCGGATGCAACATCTTTAACTGAAGCTGGGTACGTTGGGGAAGATGTAGAAAATATCTTACTTAAATTAATCCAAGCAGCTGATTATGATGTAGAGAAAGCGGAAAAAGGAATCATTTATATTGATGAGATTGATAAAGTGGCACGTAAGTCCGAAAATCCATCAATTACACGTGATGTATCTGGTGAAGGTGTGCAGCAGGCACTTCTGAAAATTTTAGAAGGTACTGTAGCAAGCGTTCCACCTCAAGGTGGCCGTAAGCATCCGCATCAAGAGTTTATTCAAATTGATACAACGAATATCTTATTCATCTGTGGTGGAGCGTTTGATGGCATCGAGCCAATTATTAAACGTCGTCTTGGTGAAAAAGTAATTGGATTTGGTTCTGAGAAGAAAAATGCTGATGTAAATGAGAAGCATGTTTTATCTCACGTATTACCAGAGGACCTTTTAAGATTTGGTTTAATTCCAGAGTTTATCGGTCGTCTTCCAGTTATTGCGAACCTAGAGCCGCTTGATGAAGATGCTCTTGTTGATATTTTAACGAAACCGAAAAATGCACTTGTTAAGCAATTCCAAAAACTATTGGAGCTTGACGATGTTGAGTTAGAGTTTGAAGAAGGCGCACTAATTGAGATTGCGAAAAAAGCAATTGAACGTAAAACAGGTGCTCGTGGACTTCGTTCTATTATTGAAGGCTTAATGCTTGAGGTAATGTTCGAGCTACCATCTCGCAAAGATATCGAGAAGTGTATTCTTACAAAAGAAACAGTAGCTGATAACGCAGCGCCAAAATTGGTGTTACAAGACGGTACTGTACTTGATACAAAAACATCTGCATAATGCGAAGGGGAAACAGCAATTTTTATAATTGCTGTTTTTCTTTATGTTTAGCTATGTTCCTCCGCGGAAATACTAAGAGATAAAACATTGCGGGAGGAAATAAATGATGAGCTGGACAAATATATTTTTACTTGTTCAACTTGTTTTTGGTGTAATTGTCGGATTGTATTTTTGGCATTTACTTCGAAATCAGCGAACACAAAAAGTTTCAATTGATCGAGAATCAAAAAAAGAATTAGAACAGCTTCGTAAAATGCGTGAGATTTCTTTAACAGAGCCGCTTGCGGAAAAGGTGCGTCCTACATCCTTTTTAGATATTGTGGGGCAAGAGGACGGGATTAAGTCGTTAAAAGCGGCTCTTTGTGGTCCAAACCCGCAACATGTGATTATATATGGTCCGCCAGGTGTCGGAAAGACAGCGGCAGCGCGTCTTGTATTAGAAGAAGCAAAACGAAATCCAAAATCTCCATTTCGCACAAATGCAACATTTATTGAACTGGATGCGACGACAGCTCGGTTTGATGAACGTGGTATTGCAGACCCTTTAATTGGTTCGGTGCATGATCCAATTTATCAAGGTGCTGGTGCGATGGGGCAAGCAGGTATTCCGCAACCGAAAAAAGGTGCGGTAACAGATGCTCACGGTGGTATTTTGTTTATTGATGAGATAGGTGAACTACATCCGATTCAAATGAACAAAATGTTAAAGGTGCTAGAAGATCGAAAAGTGTTTTTGGAAAGTGCATACTATAGTGAAGAAAATACGATGATTCCAACGTATATACATGATATTTTTCAAAAAGGTTTACCAGCCGATTTTCGCTTAGTTGGGGCGACGACACGTTCGCCAGATGAGATACCTCCTGCTATTCGGTCGCGCTGTTTAGAAGTGTTCTTCCGTGAGTTAGATACAGAAGAAATTCAAAAAGTAGCGAAGAATGCGGCTGACAAAGTGGAAATGCAAATCGGTGAAAATGGTATTGAAATGATTGGGATGTATGCGAGAAATGGGCGAGAAGCGATTAATCTTGTACAAATTTCTGCTGGAATGGCAATAAATGAAGAACGTCCTTTCATTAAAGATGAAGATATAGAGTGGGTTGTTCACTCTAGTCAGCTCACACCGAAGTATGAAAAACGCATTTACCCTATTCCGAGAATCGGTCTTGTAAATGGACTTGCTGTATACGGACCAAATACAGGCGCATTATTAGAAATTGAAGTAACAGCAATCAAGGCGAAAGATAAAGGATCGGTAAATGTTACCGGAATTGTTGAAGAGGAAAGTATTGGTAGTCAAACGAAATCCATTCGTCGTAAAAGTATGGCGAAAGGTTCTGTAGATAATGTATTAACAGTACTTCGATCTCTAGATGTGTTGCCAGAAGGGTACGATATACATATTAATTTTCCAGGTGGTATCCCGATTGATGGGCCTTCGGCGGGAATTGCTATGGCAACAGGCGTGTATTCAGCAGTGCATCATACGTATGTGAATAATGAAGTAGCGATGACTGGTGAGATAAGTATACACGGGGAAGTGAAACCTATCGGTGGTGTGTACGCAAAAATAAAAGCTGCGAAAAAGGCAGGAGCTAAGAAAGTTATCATTCCTGCTGAAAACATGCAACCATTTTTGTATACAATAAAAGGAATTGAAATTATTCCTGTTCGGAAGTTGAAGGAAGTATTTGAGCTAACGTTTATACAGGAAAATATACATCGAGAGCTTGATGTACATACTACGATAGACGAAACAGATGCACAATCAATGTGAGAATGAACGATAATAGTATTTGCCAGACTTCGTTTAAGTTTGTATGCTTAAGCGGAGTCTTTTTTCTTTTATAAGGGAGAAAAAACGAGGGATTTACAGTTGCGGAGAATCTCTGCAATTGCATCTAGATGTATTGTAATATAAAATAGTTGAACAGGAGTTTAATTTATTATGGAGGTGCTATGTCTAGTATGAATACGAATGAAAGAATCGTGCCCCTCCTACCATTAAGAGGCGTTCTCGTATATCCAACGATGGTTCTGCATCTTGATGTAGGACGTGATAAATCGATACAAGCACTAGAGCAGGCGGCAATGGATGAAAATATCATCTTTTTAGCAATGCAAAAAGAAATGAATATCGATGATCCGAAAGAAGATGACATATATAGTGTAGGTACAGTGGCGAAAGTGAAGCAAATGTTAAAATTGCCTAACGGTACGCTTCGTGTCCTTGTAGAAGGTTTACATAGAGCAGAAGTAGTAGAGTTTATCGAAGAAGAAAATGTAGTGCAAGTTTCTATTAAAACGATAACGGAAGAAGTGGAAGCTGATTTAGAAGAGAAAGCCCTTATGCGTACATTACTGGAGCATTTTGAACAATATATTAAAGTTTCGAAAAAAGTTTCAAATGAAACATTTGCAACGGTAGCTGATGTAGAAGAGCCAGGAAGATTAGCTGATTTAACTGCTTCTCACTTGCCAATTAAAACGAAGCAGAAACAAGAGATTTTAGAGATTATATCTGTGAAAGAACGATTACATACACTTATTTCAATTATTCAAGATGAACAAGAATTACTTAGTTTAGAAAAGAAAATTGGACAAAAAGTGAAACGTTCAATGGAGCGCACGCAAAAAGAATATTTCTTACGTGAGCAAATGAAGGCGATTCAAACTGAACTTGGCGATAAAGAAGGTAAGGGCGGGGAAGTTGAAGAACTTCGTGAGAAAATTGAACAGTCAGGAATGCCTGAAGAAACAATGAAGGCTGCGCTGAAAGAATTAGATCGTTATGAAAAGTTACCAGCAAGTTCTGCGGAGAGCGGTGTAATTCGAAATTATATCGATTGGTTATTAGCGCTTCCGTGGACAGAAGCAACAGAGGATATGATTGATCTTGCTCATTCTGAAGAGATTTTAAACAAAGATCATTACGGTCTTGAGAAAGTGAAAGAGCGCGTACTTGAATATTTAGCGGTACAGAAGTTAACAAATTCATTAAAAGGACCTATCCTTTGTTTAGTAGGACCTCCTGGGGTCGGAAAAACTTCGTTAGCGCGTTCCATTGCAACATCATTAAATCGTAATTTTGTCCGTGTATCCCTTGGTGGTGTACGTGATGAATCTGAAATTCGTGGTCATCGCCGTACGTACGTTGGAGCAATGCCAGGACGCATTATTCAAGGTATGAAAAAGGCGAAATCAGTTAATCCAGTCTTTTTATTAGATGAGATTGATAAAATGTCTAACGATTTCCGTGGAGATCCATCAGCCGCATTACTTGAAGTGTTAGATCCAGAACAAAACCATAACTTCAGTGATCATTACATTGAAGAACCATATGATTTATCCAAGGTTATGTTTGTAGCAACTGCAAATACACTTTCCAGTATTCCAGGCCCATTACTTGATCGTATGGAAATTATTTCGATTGCTGGGTATACAGAACTTGAAAAAGTTCATATTGCTCGTGAACATTTATTGCCGAAACAATTAAAAGAGCATGGTTTACGAAAAGGTAATTTACAAGTACGTGATGAAGCGCTTCTTGAAATGATTCGCTATTATACACGTGAGGCTGGTGTTCGTACACTAGAGCGCCAAATTGCAAAAGTTTGTCGTAAAGCAGCAAAGATTATCGTTACAGCAGAACGTAAGCGTATTGTAGTAACAGAGAAAAATGTTGTTGATTTACTTGGTAAGCACATATTCCGTTATGGGCAAGCTGAAAAAACAGACCAAGTTGGTATGGCGACAGGTTTAGCGTATACAGCAGCAGGTGGCGATACACTGGCGATCGAAGTGTCCGTAGCGCCAGGTAAAGGGAAATTAATTTTAACAGGGAAACTTGGGGATGTTATGAAAGAATCCGCACAAGCAGCGTTTAGCTATATTCGTTCTCGTGCAGAAGAGCTTCAGATTGATCCTGATTTCCATGAGAAAAATGATATTCATATTCATGTTCCAGAAGGAGCAGTTCCAAAGGATGGACCGTCAGCAGGTATTACGATGGCAACAGCACTTATTTCTGCACTAACAGGTATTCCTGTAAGTAAAGAAGTGGGGATGACAGGTGAAATTACACTTCGTGGTCGTGTATTACCGATTGGTGGTTTAAAAGAAAAAACATTAAGTGCTCACCGCGCAGGTTTAACAAAGATTATTTTACCGGCGGAAAATGAGAAAGATTTAGATGATATTCCAGAGAGCGTAAAAGAAAACCTTACGTTTGTGCTTGCATCTCATTTAGATGAAGTATTGGAGCACGCATTAGTAGGAGTGAAACAATGAAAGTAACAAAAGCAGACATTGTAATTAGTGCTGTTAAACCAGAACAATATCCAGACGGTGACTTACCAGAAATCGCATTAGCGGGTCGTTCCAATGTCGGGAAGTCTTCATTTATTAATAAAATTTTAAATCGTAAAAAGTTAGTGCGTATTTCTTCTAAACCAGGGAAAACACAAACATTAAACTTCTTCTTAATTAATGAGATGATGCACTTTGTGGATGTTCCAGGTTACGGATATGCGAAAGTATCTAAAACGGAGCGCGCAGCTTGGGGTAAAATGATTGAGACGTACTTTACAACACGTGAGCAATTAGACGCAGCTGTACTAGTAGTTGATTTACGTCACAAACCAACAAATGATGATGTAATGATGTATGATTTCTTAAAGCATTATGACATCCCAACAATTATTATTGCAACGAAAGCCGATAAAATTCCGAAAGGGAAATGGCAAAAGCATTTAAAAGTTGTTAAAGAAACGCTTGATATTGAAAGTGGCGATGAAGTCGTTCTATTCTCTTCTGAAACAGGACTTGGAAAAGAAGAAGCATGGAAAGCAATTCATAAATTTACAAAAACAAAAAACGCGTGACGAATGTCGCGCGTTTTTTGTTTTACTAATTTTTTTAGCGTACGTTTAATGTAACCTCAATATTTCCTCGTGTTGCTTTAGAGTAAGGGCATACACCGTGAGCGGCTTCTACAAGTTCTTGTGCTTCGCTATGTGAGACGCCGGCAACATGTACATCAAGCACAGCGGATAGGCCGAAACCACCGTCTGTATCTTTTCCGATAGAAACGTGAGCAGTTACTTCTGTGCTTTCTACTTTCACACGTTTTGTACGAATGACAAGTTGTAACGCACTATCAAAACAAGCAGCATAACCAGCAGCAAATAGTTGTTCTGGATTTGTTGCCTCTCCGCCTGCACCACCTAGTGCTTTCGGCATTTTTACATCAAGATTTAATATGCCATCATCTGAAACTACTTTTCCGTTTCTTCCACCTGTAGCAGTTACTGAAGCAGTATATAATTTATCCATGTTTATTCCCCTTTTCTATCATTAATTGTTTTCATTGTTTCAATTAGTTTATTTAATTGAATTAATAAAGAACGATATTCTTGTTCTGTAATTCCTAAATTTGTAGCCATTGTTGTCGGTAATGAACAAGCCTTATCTTGTAAATCTTTACCTTGTTCTGTTAATTCAATACATACTTTTCGCTCATCTTCTTTGGAACGAACGCGTTTTACAAGGTTTAATGATTCCATTCGTTTTAGCATAGGTGTTAACGTACCTGAATCTAAAAATAGACGTTCTCCAATTTCTTTTACTGTTAGTCCATCTTGCTCCCATAGTACGAGTAAAGTAATGTACTGTGGATACGTAATGCCCATTTCTTCTAAATACGGTCGGTAAAAGCGTGTAACCTCTCTAGAACAGGCGTAAATAGAAAAACAAAGTTGGTTATCTAGATGTAAAGAATTATCTACCATACATAACTCCTTTCTCGTTAAGTTGTGCACAATTTAATTTTGTAAAATCAATATAACGGAAAAGAAATACAATGTCAAATACATTGTATTGAGAAAGTTTGTGCTACAATTTGGCACAATCATACATATTTTCCTTCATGATGAAAGAAGATAGGAAAGATGATGTTATAATTCATATGGAATAGTTTCCATCACTTGATTATGAGGACTTTTTTTGGTAACGTACAAATAGAGTTATTATTTTATAATCATTATAAAGTAGAAAGCTTTTATTCATTTTACTGAATCTCCTTTCTTACATATGGAGAATAAATAAAAAAATAATCGGTTGTTCACACGATTGTCAGATTCATAAGAGGAAAGTTGTATTATGATAGTAGATAAAGTGATAAAACGGGTGAAGGGGGACATGCTGCGTGCATATTCTTGTTGTTAGTGTAAATTATCGAACAGCCCCTGTAGAATTTCGTGAGAAACTCACATTTCAGGCAGCAGAACTAGAGCAAGCAATGACGACATTACAAAAGCAAAAGAGCGTGTTAGAGAATGTCATTGTATCAACTTGTAATCGCACTGAGATTTACGCTGTTGTCGATCAATTACACACGGGACGGTATTATATTAAGAAGTTTTTAGCTGATTGGTTTCAGCTTGAAATAGAAGAAGTCGCACCATATTTAACTATTTTTGAACAAGATGGTGCAATCGATCATTTATTCCGCGTAACGTGCGGTTTAGATTCTATGGTAGTTGGAGAGACGCAAATTTTAGGTCAAATAAAAGATAGCTTTTTAGAAGCGCAGCAAGTAAAAGCAACAGGGACAATTTTTAATGAATTGTTTAAGCAAGTCATTACATTAGCGAAACGTGCTCACTCAGAAACGACAATTGGTGAAAGTGCGATGTCTGTTAGTTATGCTGCTGTTGAGCTTGGGAAGAAAATATTCGGCGAGTTAACAGATTGTCACGTGCTTATTCTCGGAGCTGGTAAAATGGGTGAACTTGCACTGCAAAACTTATATGGAAGTGGTGCTCGTAAAGTAACAGTCATGAATAGAACGCTTTCAAAAGCAGAAATAATGGCTGAGAAATATATGGGACATGCAAAACCTTTAAGTGAATTACAATGTGCATTATTAGAAGCTGATATTTTAATTAGTTCAACTGGTGCATCGGATTATGTCATTACGAAAGAGATGATGACAAAGGTAGAGAAAATGCGCTCTGGTCGTCCATTATTTATGGTTGATATTGCAGTGCCGCGTGATATTGATCCAGCAATTGATGAGCTAGAAGGTTCTTTCTTGTATGACATTGATGATTTGCAAGGAGTAGTAGAAGCGAACCGTGCTGAGCGTTTGAAAGAAGCAGAGAAAATTCAATTTATGATTGAAGAGGAAATTGTTTTATTTAAAACGTGGTTAAGTACACTTGGTGTCGTTCCGTTAATATCAGCTCTTCGTGATAAGGCACTTGCTATTCAAAGTGAAACGATGGAAAGTTTGGAACGAAAAATACCAACTCTTAGTGATCGTGAGAGAAAAGTAATTAGTAAGCATACGAAAAGTATTATTAATCAATTATTAAAAGACCCAATTTTAGTAGCGAAAGAAATAGCTGCTGAAGAGGGAGCAGACGAAAAATTAGCGTTATTTGCAAAGATTTTCGATTTAGAAATGGAAGACGTAGAGAGTCGTGCGGAAGAAGTAGAACATAAAAGAGCGTGGACACCATCCGTTCCATCTTTATAATTTGGAAGGATGATCGGATGAGTTTTTTAAATAACAGTATTATTTATCATATTGCAATTATTTTATATGCTTGTAGCATTAGTTTATATTTTATAGATTATTTCCAAAGTAACCGAAAGGCGAACCGATTTGCTTTTTGGTTACTTTCGATTGTATGGGTTCTGCATTCTATTTTTATGTTACTTAGAGCTACAGATTCAGAAACGAACCCTCTTTTAACCTTATTATCAGGCATTTATTTTTATGTTTGGCTATTGATTACGATGTCGTTAGTCATTAATCGATTTATGAGAATCGATTTTTTAGTCTTTTTTACAAATGTTGTTGCATTTGGCGTAAGCGCTTTTTCTATTTTTACGCCGCTTGGAAAGATGTCGCCGGTACTTGCAGAGCAATTAGTTTCGGAGCTTGTATACGTACATGTCGGTATGGCTATTATTTCTTATGCAACTTTTACTGTATCGTTCATTTTTTCTATTATGTATTTATTGCAATATCGCCTATTAAAAAAGAAAAAATGGAATGCGAGATTAAGAAGGTTAGGGAATTTACCGAAGCTAGAATCGATGTCTTACGGATTAAATTTATTTTCTGTTCCATTTTTCCTACTAGCTATTTTATTAGGATGCATATGGGGATATACAAAATTGGACAATTTCCATTGGTATGATACGAAAGTAATCGGGTCTTTTGTCGTTCTATTTGTATATTGTGCTGGCCTATATTTACGAGCGGCAGATGTGTTGCAAGGGAAGAAAATCGTGCAGTGGAACATCGGAGCATTTCTCGTAATGCTAATTAATATTTTTCTATTAAGCAGTTTATCCAACTTCCACTTTTGGTATTTATAATGAGGAGAGAAAATTATGCGCAAAATTATTGTAGGGTCACGAAAGAGTAAATTAGCATTAACGCAAACAAATTGGTTTATTGATCAGTTAAAAGCGCTAGGTTTACCATATGAATTTGAAGTGAAAGAAATCGTTACAAAAGGCGATGTTATTTTAGATGTTACTCTTTCAAAAGTAGGTGGCAAAGGCTTGTTTGTGAAAGAGATTGAACATGCGCTACTTACGAAAGAAATTGATATGGCTGTACATAGTATGAAAGATATGCCGGCCGTACTTCCAGAAGGATTAATGATTGGTTGTACACCAAAGCGTGTTGACCCTCGTGATGCTTTTATCTCAAAAAACGGAGCGTCGTTTAAAGAGTTAGCAGAAGGCGCTATTTTAGGTACGAGTAGTTTAAGACGTAGTGCACAGCTACTCGCTGCGAGACCAGACTTACAAGTGAAGTGGATTCGCGGAAATATCGATACACGTTTACGCAAATTAAAAGAAGAAGATTACGATGCAATTATTTTAGCGACAGCGGGATTACAAAGAATGGGCTGGGATAATGAAGTTATTACAGAACATTTAGATGAGACGTTATGTGTACCTGCTGTAGGACAAGGTGCATTAGCGATTGAGTGTCGTGAGGATGATAAAGATTTACTGCAGTTGTTAGCTCATATGAATGATGGAGTAACAGAAAAAACAGTGGCAGCAGAACGCGTATTTCTTCATAAACTTGAAGGTGGATGCCAAGTGCCGATCGCAGGATATGCAACTCTTACAGAAAACGATGCAATCGAATTAACAGCTCTTGTCGGGTCTATGGACGGTTCTATTTTATTGAAAGAGACAGTAGTAGGAACTGATCCAGAGAAAGTAGGATTAGAGGCTGCGGACCGTTTAATAAAACAAGGCGCAAAAGAACTTATTCTTGCTGCAAATAAGGGGCAACAATAAGTATGAACGCTCTCGCTGGCAAAACGGTATTGATTACGCGTGCCCAGCATCAAGCAAAACAAATGAGTGTAGCGGTGAAAGAAAAGAGCGGAATTCCATTGGAAATTCCGCTTTTGCGTATGGAAGGTATGTCTCATAGGCAAATTCAACATATAGCAGGGCAGTTACATTCGTATGACTGGGTTATTTTTACGAGTAAAAATGGGGTAGCTTTTTTTCTAGATCGTTTGAGACAGAAGCTACCTGTAACGACT
This sequence comes from Bacillus sp. FSL R9-9834, assembly GCF_038006905.1. Lineage (NCBI taxonomy): Bacteria > Bacillati > Bacillota > Bacilli > Caryophanales > Bacillaceae > Bacillus > Bacillus sp. FSL R9-9834. The sequence goes on along the minus strand of NZ_JBBOWD010000001.1, from coordinate 4,261,881 downwards.
AAAATTGCTGCAGTAGGTGTGAAAACAAAGTTAGAGTTAGAAAAGCGAGGCTATGAAGTGGACTTCGTTCCAACTTCATTTGTTGCAGAAGTATTTGCAGAAGAGTTTGTAAAAAGACTAAGTGGAAACGAATGCATTTTATTTCCGAAAGGGAATTTAGCAAGAGACGTAATTCCAGTTGCGCTTCGTGAAATGGGTGTTTCTCTAGATGAGCTAATCGTGTATGGTACGAAAGAAAATGTAGAGAAAAAGCAAGAGCTTATAGAAGCGTTAGAAGTAGGGAAAGTAGACATTATTACATTTACGAGCCCTTCCACTGTTACTAGTTTTGTTCGTTTACTTGAGGGTACAAACTGGAGAGAATGGACAAAAAAATGTACAATTGCTTGTATAGGGCCTATTACGGAAAAAGAGGCGAGCCTTTATTTTCCGCATATTATTATGCCGAAAGAGTACACTGTAGAAGCATTACTACAATGTGTTTGTGAATCTATAAAATAAAAGAATGGGGATAGAAATCTATGAACTCTTTACAATTTAATCGTCATCGTCGCTTAAGACAAAGCGGGGGCATGCGTGCGCTTGTGCGTGAAACGTTTTTACATACGGAAGATTTTATTTACCCTATTTTTGTATTAGAAGGAGAAAATGTTCGTAATGAAGTGCCTTCTATGCCAGGCGTATATCAAATATCTTTAGATTTATTGCAAGCTGAAATGCAAGAAGTTGTTGATTTAGGTATTCGTTCTGTTATTGTATTTGGTTTACCTGCTGAAAAAGATGAAGTTGGATCATCAGCATATTGTGATCATGGAATTGTGCAACGTGCGATTCAGCAAATTAAAGGTGAATTCCCTGATCTAGTAGTAGTTGCGGATACATGTTTATGTCAATTCACAAGCCATGGTCATTGCGGTGTAATTGAAGATGGTATTATTTTAAATGACGAGTCTCTTGCAGTTCTTGCAAAAACAGCTGTAAGTCAAGCGAAAGCAGGGGCGGACATTATTGCGCCATCAAACATGATGGACGGATTCGTAACAGCAATTCGCCACGCATTAGATGAAAATGGTTTTGGACATGTACCAGTTATGTCATACGCTGTGAAATATTCATCAGCATTTTACGGACCATTCCGTGATGCTGCGCACGGTGCACCGCAATTTGGTGATCGTAAAACATATCAAATGGACCCAGCGAACCGCATGGAAGCATTCCGTGAAGCAGAATCAGATGTAATGGAAGGGGCAGATTTCTTAATTGTAAAGCCAGCTCTTTCTTACTTAGATATCGTTCGTGATGTGAAAAATAACTTTAACTTACCAGTCGTTGCTTATAACGTAAGCGGTGAATATTCAATGATTAAAGCGGCAGCGCAAAATGGGTGGATTAATGAAAAAGAAGTTGTACTTGAAAAATTAATTAGTATGAAACGCGCAGGAGCAGATTTAATTATTACGTATCATGCGAAAGATGCAGCAAGATGGTTACAAGAAGGAGGCGCTAAATAATGAAAAAGTTTGATAAGTCGATTGCAGCGTTTGAAGAGGCTCAAGATTTAATGCCTGGTGGCGTAAATAGCCCAGTTCGTGCCTTTAAGTCTGTCGGTATGAATCCGTTGTTTATGGAGCGTGGAAAAGGCTCTAAAGTATATGATATCGATGGAAATGAATACATCGATTACGTATTATCATGGGGTCCTTTAATTCATGGTCATGCAAATGATCGTGTTGTTGAGGCTTTAAAAGCTGTTGCTGAAAAAGGTACGAGCTTCGGTGCTCCAACGGAAATTGAAAATAAATTAGCAAAACTTGTTATTGAGCGTGTTCCATCAATTGAGATTGTGCGTATGGTTAACTCTGGAACAGAAGCGACAATGAGTGCGCTACGTTTAGCTCGTGGTTATACAGGCCGTAACAAAATTTTGAAATTTATCGGTTGTTATCACGGTCATGGTGACTCGTTATTGATTAAAGCGGGTTCTGGTGTAGCGACGCTAGGTTTACCAGATAGCCCTGGTGTACCAGAAGGTGTAGCGAAAAATACGATTACAGTAGCGTATAACGATTTAGAAAGTGTGAAATACGCTTTCGAACAATTCGGTGATGATATTGCTTGTGTCATTGTAGAACCAGTAGCAGGGAATATGGGTGTTGTTCCTCCGCAACCAGGATTTTTAGAAGGTCTTCGTGAAGTAACAGAGCAAAATGGTGCATTGCTTATTTTTGATGAAGTAATGACAGGATTCCGTGTTGCATATAATTGTGGACAAGGTTATTACGGTGTAACACCTGATTTAACTTGTTTAGGTAAAGTAATCGGTGGTGGATTACCGGTAGGAGCATACGGTGGTAAAGCAGAAATTATGCGCCAAGTTGCACCGAGCGGACCAATTTATCAAGCAGGTACTTTATCAGGTAACCCACTAGCAATGGCAGCAGGTTATGAAACGTTAGTACAGTTAACGCCAGAATCGTATGTAGAATTTGAGCGTAAAGCTGAAATGCTAGAAGCTGGCTTACGTAAAGCGGCTGAAAAACATGGCATTCCGCATCATATCAATCGTGCGGGTTCTATGATTGGTATCTTCTTTACAGATGAACCAGTTATTAATTACGACGCAGCAAAATCTTCAAACTTAGAGTTCTTTGCGGCTTACTATCGTGAAATGGTAGAACAAGGTGTATTTTTACCGCCATCCCAATTTGAAGGTTTATTCTTATCGACAGCACATAGTGATGCAGATATTGAGGCGACAATTGCAGCGGCTGAAATTGCAATGTCAAAATTAAAAGCTTAATTGAATAAAGAAAATCGCTCTCCGTAAGGGGGGCGATTTTTTTTATTCATAAAGTCAGCTTTCCGTACATAAATCTGTAATGACATATAGTTTGGGAGGGGGAAAAGAAGTGGCAACAGATCATTCATTACGTTTTTCATTAAAAGAATCTGTTTGGTTCCAAAAAGGACAGGAAGTCGAAGAACTTTTGTCAATTTCGTTAGATCCAGACGTTGAGATAGAAGAGCTTGATCATGAGGTAATTGTGAGAGGGCAATTAGATTTAACGGGAGAGTATGTTGCACGAAAAGATGATTCAGCTTATTCATTAAGAGATCTATCGCCAGCGAAGTCCATTGATTATGTAGAAACAAGAGAAGATGGGGTTAATGAACTTGTTCATTCCTTCCCGCTTGAAATATCAATCCCAAGAAACCGTGTGAAAGTAATTGAAGAACTATATGTATCTATCGAGGAATTTGATTATGAACTAAAGGAAAATGGTTGCTTACAATTATTAGCGGATATATCTATTACAGGTTTATGTGATGAAGAAAGAATTGAGGATGAAGAGGAAGAAACGGCGTATGCTGAGTTAGAGGATGATTCTGCGCAAGAGCATGAAACTACTAGACCAACGCCACAAGTCGAAGAGCCAGCCTATAAGGAATCAGATGAGTGGGAAGATTACGCATTTGAACCGTTCCAACTAGAAGAAAGAAAAGAGCAGGAAGTAGAAGAAGAGGAAATAGAAGAACATGAATTTGTAGAGCGTGAAGAGGAGAAAGAAACAACGCCGCAATTTGAATTGTTCGGAAGAAAAGATTTTAAGAAAGAACAAGCGAAAAAACAAGAAGTACAAGAAGAGGAAACGTATTCACAGCGGGATGAAAATGCGCTTTATTTAACGAAATTATTTACGAAAGAACCGGAAGAAGAATTTACAAAGTTACGAATGTATTTTGTGCAAGAAGGAGATACGATCGAATCTGTTGCAGAACGTTATGAAACATCTGTACAAAACTTATACCGTGTCAATCAAACAGAAGATATATATTTAACTACAGGACAAATTATTTATATTCCTGTTTCAAGAGCAAAAGCGAAATAAGTGAGTGTTTGCACTCACTTATTTTTCTAAAGGCTATGTTTTGAATAGAAAGGGTTATTCGTATGGATATGGAATTACGAAATCGCTATGAACCCATTGTAAGGCAATATAGATTGGATACGCAGCATATGGAAGAGCACGGAAGTGTGACGAAAATTTATACGAATCAAGGTCCATATGCGCTCAAGAAAATAGAAGGCAGGAAGTTAGAGCGGAATAACTTTTTGCATCATATTCAATATTTGAAGGAGAAAGGTTTTTCAAATTATGTACCTATATACCATGCGACGGACGGAAATTATATTTTAAGTGATGGTACGTATAATTATTATTTAATGCCTTGGTTAGAGCGTGCGGAAGGGAACGGCGAGGATAATGATCAATACCATAAAATGTTTCAGACTCTCGGAACGTTGCACCAAAAAACGGTAAAAGAAGAAACGTATACAGAAGAGGATTTAGAAAAACATTATACAAATATATCCGATCGCTGGGAAAATGATGGAGAGATGTTAGAAGAGTTTCTTGTAGAATCGGAAGCGAAGTGGTATATGTCTCCGTTTGAATTGCAGTATTGTACGTACTATCATCATGTAATGAGGGCGCGTGAGTTTGCAACGAAGCAATTAAATGAGTGGAACGATGCGATGAAAGAAAAAGAAACAACGCGCATTACTTTTGTACATGGTAACGTATCGCTTAATCATTTTTTATTTGATTATGAACGGAATGGCTATTTTATTAGTTTAGAAAAATCGAAGTTTGCAACACCTGTGCAAGATATTGTAGGGTTTTATTCTCGGTCGTTAAACACATATCCAATTGCGCGAAGTGATCGGTTTGAATGGTATCAAATGTATCAAAAAAATTTCCCTTTTACGAAAGAAGAGCAACTACTCATGTTTGCGTATATGACGTATCCATCGCAATTTATTCGGCAAATCCAGTCTTATAAGAAAAGAAGAGAGCGGCGTAATGAGGGAAATGAACTTCTCGGAGTAAAGAGTTTGCAACAAGCGCATTGGCTCGTTAGTAATATAGAATATTTTCTTTCGCAATTACAAGCTGCCCAGCAAGGGAACGGATAAAGAAGATAAGTAGAGGATGCTACTTATCTTCTTTTTTTACTCAAAAAGCTGTAGTCTTAAATTTATCTTGACGAATAAGGTTTCGTTTTTTACACTATTGTATATAATAATTAACAATCATATAAATGCCTTGAAGGGGAAGAGTATAACAAGAAACGTCTTCAGAGAGGAGAATCATTAGCTGGGAGATTCTCTAGATAGTTATGTTAGAAGGTAGCCCTGGAGCATCTTTTCTGAACGGAGTAGTTCTCATTAGGAAAAGACGGATTTGTCCGTTATCAAATTAAGAGTATAAGCAAATTCCTGAATTTGTTTGTAAATAAAGGTGGTACCGCGATGTCCCTCGTCCTTTTTTTGGATGAGGGGCATTTTTTATTTTAAGGAGGGAAAATAATGTCAAACACGGAAAAGAATTTACCAACTAAATATGATCATATGTCCGTTGAAGAAGGCCTTTATCAGTGGTGGCTAGAAGGCAAATATTTTGAAGCAACAGGAGACGAGAAGAAACAACCGTATACAATTGTAATTCCACCTCCGAACGTAACTGGTAAGTTACACTTAGGTCATGCATGGGATACAACTCTTCAAGATATTTTAACTCGTACGAAGCGTATGCAAGGTTACGATGTATTGTGGCTTCCAGGAATGGACCATGCGGGTATCGCAACACAAGCGAAAGTAGAAGGGAAACTTCGTGAAGAAGGTATTTCACGTTACGATCTTGGCCGTGAGAAATTCCTTGAAAAGGCTTGGGAATGGAAAGAAGAATACGCTTCTCACATTCGTCAACAATGGGGGAAAGTTGGTTTAGGACTAGACTATTCTCGCGAACGTTTCACATTAGACGAAGGTTTATCTGATGCGGTTAATAAAGTATTCGTTCAATTATACGAAAAAGGCTTAATTTACCGCGGTGAATATATTATCAACTGGGACCCGGCAACACGCACAGCTCTTTCTGATATCGAAGTAATTCATAAAGAAGTTCAAGGTGCATTCTACCATATGAACTATCCGTTAACAGATGGATCTGGTCACATTCGTCTTGCAACAACTCGTCCAGAAACGATGCTTGGTGATACAGCGGTAGCGGTTCATCCAGAAGATGATCGTTACAAGCATTTAATCGGAAAAACAGTTACACTTCCAATCGTAGGCCGTGAGATTCCGATTATTGCTGATGAGTACGTAGAAAAAGATTTCGGAACAGGTGTTGTAAAAATTACGCCAGCTCATGACCCGAATGACTTTGAAGTAGGTAACCGTCATGACTTACCACGTATCTTAGTAATGAACGAAGATGGAACGATGAACGAAAAAGCTGGTAAGTATAACGGCATGGATCGTTTCGAGTGTCGTAAAGCGTTAGTGAAAGATTTACAAGAAGCGGGCGTATTAGTAGAAATCGAGCCTCATATGCATTCAGTAGGTCATAGTGAGCGTAGTGGTGCAGTTGTTGAGCCTTACTTATCAACACAATGGTTCGTAAAAATGGCTCCGCTTGCTGAGAAGGCAGTAGCGCTTCAGCAAAAAGAAGAAGAGAAAGTAACGTTCGTACCAGATCGTTTCGAAAACACATATTTACGTTGGATGGAAAATATTCACGACTGGTGTATTTCTCGTCAATTATGGTGGGGACACCGCATTCCAGCTTGGTATCATAAAGAAACTGGTGAAGTATACGTAGGTACAGAAGCGCCAGCAGATATTGAAAATTGGAATCAAGATAACGACGTACTTGATACATGGTTCAGTTCAGCGTTATGGCCATTCTCAACACTTGGTTGGCCAAATGAAGATGCAGCGGACTTCAAACGTTACTATTCAACTGATGCACTAGTAACTGGTTATGACATCATCTTCTTCTGGGTATCTCGTATGATTTTCCAAGGTTTAGAGTTTACAGGCGAGCGTCCATTTAAAGATGTATTAATTCACGGTTTAGTTCGTGATGAGCAAGGACGTAAAATGAGTAAATCTCTTGGTAACGGTATTGACCCAATGGAAGTTATCGAGAAGTACGGTGCAGATGCAATGCGTTTCTTCTTATCAACAGGAAGTGCACCAGGTCAAGATTTACGCTTCAGCATGGAGAAAGTAGAATCTACTTGGAACTTCATTAATAAAATTTGGAATGCATCACGTTTCGTATTAATGAACATGGATGACATGAAATATGAAGAAATCGATTTAACTGGTGAAAAATCAGTTGCAGATAAGTGGATTTTAACTCGCTTAAATGAAACAATCGAAAGCGTAACACGTAACATGGATAAATATGAGTTCGGTGAAGCTGGTCGCTCATTATACAACTTCATCTGGGATGATTTCTGTGACTGGTACATTGAAATGGCGAAACTTCCTCTATACGGTGAAGATGAAGCAGCTAAGAAAACAACTCGTTCTATTTTAGCTTACGTATTAGATCAAACAATGCGTCTATTACACCCATTCATGCCATTCGTAACAGAGAAGATTTGGCAACATTTACCGCACGAAGGCGAATCTATTACAGTAGCAGCGTGGCCAACAGTACGCGAAGATTTACAAGATGCAGAAGCTGCAGCAGAAATGCACCTTCTAGTTGATATCATTCGTTCTGTTCGTAACATCCGTGCAGAAGTTAATACGCCAATGAGCAAAAAAGTTCAAATGCAAATTAAAGCAAAAGATGAGGCTGTACTTGCTCAGCTTACGAAAAATAGCTCTTACATTGAGCGTTTCTGTAACCCAAGCGAGTTAACAATTCAAACGGATTTACAAGCGCCAGAAAAAGCGATGACTGCAATCGTAACAGGTGCAGAGTTATTCTTACCGTTAGCTGATCTTATCAATCTTGATGAAGAGAGAGCGCGTCTTGAGAAAGAACTTGAGAAGTTCGATAAAGAAGTAGAACGTGTACAGAAGAAACTTTCAAACCAAGGTTTCGTAGCGAAAGCTCCTGCAGCAGTTATTGAAGGAGAGCGTGCGAAAGAGCAAGATTACCTAGAAAAACGCGAAGCAGTTCGCCAACGTTTAGCGGATCTTGAGAAATAAAATACTTTTTAGAGACTCACTATATTGGTGAGTCTCTTTTCTTTGCGTATAATAGGAATATGAAGGTTGTCTTTTGAAAGGGGAAAGCATACGTGATACATACATACGAAGAAGCGATAGGCTGGATTCATAGCCGGTTGAAATTTGGTATTAAACCAGGATTAGAAAGAATGAGATGGATGCTAGAAGAGCTCGGAAATCCAGAGCGTCACATAAAATGTGTTCATCTTGCTGGTACAAATGGAAAAGGTTCAACGTTAACATATATGCGTTACATGTTAGAAAATGCAAAATATAAGGTAGGAACATTTACCTCCCCTTATATTGAAACATTTAACGAGCGTATTAGTGTGAATGGAACACCAATTGCAGATGAAGAGATTACTGAACTTGTAAAGATGGTAAAGCCAGTCGTTGAAAAACTAGATGAGACGGATTTAGGGGAAGCGACTGAGTTTGAAATTATTACTGTTATGGCAATTTGTTATTTCGGTAAAGTTAATTTCTGTGATGTTGTTTTATTTGAAACAGGACTTGGAGGGCGCTTTGATTCTACGAATGTGATTCATCCAGTTCTCACGATTATTACGAATATCGGTCACGATCATATGCATATTTTAGGTAATACATTAGGAGAAATTGCATATGAAAAGGCGGGAATTATTAAGTCTGGTGTTCCGGTTATTACTGGTGTGCAAGATGAGGAAGCGCTGCAAGTCATTCAAAAAGTTGCAAAGGAAAATCATGCAAATTTATACGAGATGGGCAACCATTTTACATCGTTACATAAACAGTCTAGCGAAGATGGAGAACATTTCGATTTCACTTGTCCTTTCGCCTCTTTTGAAGATGTGCGAATTTCAATGAAAGGCAGCCATCAAGTAGGAAACGCAGCACTTGGGCTTATGGCAGTCATGTATGTAAAAACATACTTATCATTTTTAATTGAGGAAGAAGAAATAAGAACGGGATTACAGGAAGCGTATTGGGTGGGGCGTTTTGAAAAACTGCAAAGTAATCCGGATATTATTATAGATGGTGCTCATAACCCAGAAGGTATTGAAAGTCTTGTGAAAACGGTAGAATCACATTACAAAGATAAAAATGTAATAGTTTTATTTACTGCCCTTGGTGATAAACAATTGCACAATATGGTAGGTCAATTAGAAAGCATCGCCGATGAAATTATTTTTACAACATTCGCCTTTGATCGTGCTATTTCTGCTGACAAACTTGCATCGTATGCAAAGGAAGAGTCAAAATTAGTTTTTGAAAATTGGAAAGAGGCAATTGATACGAAGGTTGAAATGCTTGGAGAAAATGATGTTTTTATCATAACAGGTTCTCTTTATTTCATTTCGGAAGTTCGAAAATATATTCGCGAAAAAAACTAGATAGTCTTTGCTATCTAGTTTTTTTGTTCTACAAATGAAGTCAAATGCATACATATAAGATAAATATATAGGGTTATTTGGCGAATTCCTCTGACAAATATCTCGTTTTTTTGTGAAATGAATATGATATGATGCGGACAACGATAAGAGGTGAGGTGTGAGTGTATGGACAAGCAATCACGAACGATCTCAGTGAAAGTGAATGGAACAGAAGCGAAGTATGAGGAGAAGAAGAAAGATGAATTTGACTGGATGGTAGTAGAAAGTGAAAGGCCAAAAAACGTTGTTCCGTTTCAAAAATCGAAAGTAGCGTCTACGGAAAAAAATCGAAAGAAGTGGAGCAATACGTTAATTGCAATCGTTGCAACTGCAATTATTATTGGTACGGCGTTTGGGATGGGGATGCTACAGTTACTGAAAGGACAAGGTGCGACAGGAGGAAGCGAAGTAACAGCTTCGAAGCAGATGCGAAAGGAAGAATCAAAGGTGGGCGGAACGGTAGAACAAACACCAGCACCAAAAGAGGAAAAGACAAAAGCACAGACAGGAACGTCATTAGATCCAATGAAATTATTTTTTGTTCAAGGAGGAATCTATTCTTCTGAAGAAAAGGGACAGGCCGCTCTTGAAGAGTGGAAAGGTAATGGAGGTGTAGCAGCCTTAAAACCGAGCGGTGATAAGTATGCATTAGTTGTTGGTATTGCTAGCGATGAACAAGGCATAAACCAATTAATGACGCAGTATAAAAATGATAATGTCTCCGTATTGAAAAAGGACTGGGATATAACAGATAAAGCGTTACTTAAAGATGATAAAGAAGTTGGGGCGTTTTTAACAAAAGTACAGCCATTATATACTCATTTAGCAAAATATGCTTCTAGCGTACAAGCTAGTGAAAAAAGTAATGCAAAAGATATAAGTGCAATCGAAAAAGAGTGGAAAGCGATTGAAAAAGAAGGGAAAAGTATGAAGCAGGAAGAAGCGAAGAAATTGTATATGTACACGTCAGTAGCTGTGCAAACAGTGAAGGACGGAAAAGGTGATAAGGAATCTTTAGCGAAATTAAATCAAGTTATCATTGATGGTATACTTTCATACGAAAAAATTGTTTCACAAAAGGTGAAATAATAGGATAATGAAATGACGAAGGAAGAAGTGTAGATGCTTCTTTCTTTTCTTTTGAATTTAGAGTAAAGTGCTTTCTCTATGACAGGAATATAATCGTGTTTTAGTAAGGAAGTATTATTTTGTTTAGAGAAAATAATATTTCTTTTATTTGTGGACAAACTATTCCTTTGATACGATTGATATAAATGATTCTGCTTCATGTGAGAAAGGAAGGAGAAAATATGAAAAAAATTATTTTAGCTTCAGGATCACCTCGCAGGAAGGAATTGCTTGAGTTAGCGGGTGTGCCATTTGAAATTGTTGTAAGTGAAGTAGAAGAAACGATTGGTGCGTATTCATCGCCTTCTGATATTGTTATGTCCCTTGCCCTGCAAAAAGCATCTGCGGTAGCAGAAAATAACAGTGATCATATTGTGTTAGGTGCAGACACAATTGTTACATATGAGTCGCGTATTCTTGGAAAGCCGTCTAATGAGGCTGAGGCGAAAGAAATGTTGCAATTATTATCAGGGAAAACACATGAAGTGTATACTGGTGTTGCAATTATAGCAAAGGACAAAACAGTCACTTTTTACGAGCGTACAGAAGTTACGTTTTGGGAATTAACAGAAGAGGAAATTGATGCATACATTGCATCGAAAGAGCCTTTGGATAAAGCAGGAAGTTATGGGATTCAAGGTAAAGGATCTATTTTTGTTCAACATATTCAAGGAGACTACTATAGTGTAGTTGGGTTACCAATTTCACGTCTTGTTCGGGAATTAAAACAATTTAATATTGATGTAACCCATGCGTAAAATTGCATGGGATTTTCTTTGAGAGAACAAATAAAGGGGTGGAGAAATGAACGGTATTCGTGATGTTGTCAAAGAAGAACAGCCACGGGAGCGTTTATTGTTAGAAGGGGCTGGAAGTTTATCCAATCGGGAGCTTCTTGCAGTGTTACTTAGAACAGGTTCTAAAGAAGAAACAGTTTTGAAGTTATCAGATAAAATTTTACATCATTTTGATGGTTTACGTATGTTGAAAGATGCAACGTTAGAAGAGCTTGTCAGTATACATGGTGTCGGGGTTGCGAAGGCAACTCAGCTTATAGCTGCTTTTGAACTCGGTAGAAGAATGGTGCGTTTAGAATATCAAAATAGATACAGCATTCGAAGCCCGGAAGATTGCGCCACATATATGATGGAAGAAATGCGCTTCCTGCAGCAGGAGCATTTTGTATGTCTATATTTGAACACAAAGAATCAAGTTATACATAGGCAGACGATTTTTATTGGAAGTTTAAACTCATCAATTGTACATCCAAGGGAAGTTTTTAAAGAAGCGTTTCGCCGTGCAGCAGCCTCTATCATATGTCTTCATAACCATCCCTCAGGAGATCCCGCGCCGAGCCGAGAAGATATTGAAGTAACAAAACGCTTAGTAGAATGCGGCCGAATTATCGGAATTGAAGTGCTCGATCATATTATAATAGGTGACCATAAATTCGTGAGTTTAAAGGAAAAAGGTCATATTTAAGACTATGCTTTTTACTTATTTTGTTTTATAATGTGATTTATGAGTTTTTTGTAGAAAATTATCTACAAAAAGGATAAAGATATAAAAAACGTACTGTTTTTATAATATAAAGTAAGAAAAAATGAGTCCGTGAAAACAAGAAAGGAAGATAAATAATATGTTTGGATTTGGTGGCTTTACTCGCGATCTTGGAATAGACTTAGGAACTGCGAACACGCTTGTATATGTAAAGGGAAAAGGTGTAGTTTTACGTGAACCTTCAGTAGTAGCGTTACAAACTGATACGAAACAAATCGTTGCTGTAGGTAGCGATGCAAAACAAATGATTGGTCGTACACCAGGAAACGTTGTGGCACTTCGCCCGATGAAAGACGGTGTAATTGCTGATTACGAAACAACAGCAACAATGATGAAATATTACATTCAACAAGCTCAAAAATCAAATGGATTCTTCTCACGTAAGCCTTATGTAATGGTATGTGTACCATCTGGTATTACAGCTGTAGAAAGACGTGCAGTAATTGATGCGACTCGTCAAGCTGGTGCTCGTGATGCTTATCCTATCGAAGAACCATTTGCAGCAGCAATTGGTGCAAACTTACCTGTTTGGGAACCAACTGGTAGCATGGTTGTTGATATCGGTGGCGGTACAACAGAAGTTGCAATCATTTCTTTAGGTGGTATTGTAACAAGTCAATCAGTTCGTGTTGCTGGTGATGATATGGATGATTCAATCATTCAGTACATTAAGAAAAGCTACAACTTAATGATCGGTGAAAGAACAGCTGAAGCATTAAAATTAGAAATCGGTTCTGCAGGCGAGCCAGAAGGTATCGAGCCTATGGAAATTCGCGGTCGTGATTTAGTAAGTGGTTTACCAAAAACAGTACTAATTCAACCAGAAGAAATTGCAGATGCATTAAAAGATACAGTAGATGCCATTGTAGAATCTGTTAAAAATACGTTAGAGAAAACTCCACCTGAATTAGCGGCAGATATTATGGACCGTGGTATCGTATTAACAGGTGGCGGAGCATTACTACGTAATTTAGATAAAGTAATTAGTGAAGAAACAAATATGCCAGTTCTTGTTGCAGAAGACCCATTAGATTGCGTAGCAATTGGAACGGGTAAAGCATTAGACAATATCGATCTTTTCAAAACTGCTGCTCGATAATATTGCAAAATAAAAATCAATGAAATTAAGAGGGTGTGAACGTGCCACAGTTTTTCTTAAACAAAAGATTAATTGTTTTGTTAGTTAGTATTATTCTTCTCGTGGCATTGATTGGAATCTCATTGAAAGAACGGAACAGTTTAACATGGCCAGAGCAGTTTGTTAAAGACACTGTCGGTGTTGTAGAACGTGTATTCCAAAAGCCAGCGAAATACGTAGCTGGATTCTTCGAAAATGTAGAGGATGTAAAGCGCACGTATGAAGAGAATAAAGAATTAAAAGCAAAATTAGACAATTATGCAGGTCTATCAGGGAAAGTAAAACAATTAGAAGATGATAAAAAGAAACTACAAGAGTTAACGGGTAAAGATAAGTTAAATAGCGGTTATACTGAAATTCCAGCGACTGTTGTTTCTCGTAATCCAGATAAATGGTACGATTTAGTTGGACTTGATAAAGGGGCACAGCAAGGAATTAAAAAAGATATGGCTGTATTAACTCCACAAGGTTTAGTTGGACGAGTGAAAAGTGTATCTCAGTTTACATCATCAGTAGAATTGTTAAGTTCTATGAGCCGAACAAATCGTGTTTCTGCTATCGTACAAGGTGATGAGAAAATCTTTGGATTGATTGAAGGGTACGACAAAGAAAAACACTTACTTCTGTTCACAAAGATTGGCTCTGATGCAAATGTAAAGACCGATCAACTAGTTGTAACATCTGGACTTGGTGATATTTTCCCGAAAGGTCTTGTAATTGGAACCATCGTTGATGTTCAGCCGGATCCATATGGTTTAACAAAAACAGCTTATGTAAAGCCAGCCGCTGATTTAAATGACGTAGAGCATGTTGTAGTTGCGAAACGTGAAACGCCTTCAGCGCCATTAGAATAGGAGGGGGAGAAGAGATGATGAAGATTTTAAAAAGAGCAGCTCTTCCTCTTTTGCTCCTTTTTGCTTTTTTATTTGAAAATATGTTTGCTACTATTGTTCCAACAGAGGTTTTTTGGAAAGACAGTATAGCATCACCTCATTTCTTTATCATTGTGTTATGTTTTATTACTGTGTACTATAGTCCGGTCCAAGGGATTTATTACGGACTATTATTTGGTTTCTTATTTGATACCGTATACACGGAACTTGTTGGTATATATATTTTTGCGTATCCGATTTTAGTTTATTTAGTTTATAGTGTGATGAAGGTACTACAATTGAATTTATTTATTGTTACTTCTATCGTACTAGCTAGCATAGTAGCATTAGAGTATTATGTGTATGGATTTTTAACTTTGTTAGGACGTACTCATATGTCGGCGTATGTCTTTTTCACAGATCGTCTCCTGTCTACTTTATTGCTAAATGCAATTTTCTTATTGATAGTTTGTTTCCCACTGAGACGATATTTAGTGCGTCTTTCAAAAGCGATGGAAGAAAAAGAAAAAAGGATTTTCTAATTTTATGTCGAATTGAATCGGTGGGGTGAACTTTAGTGGAAGAAAAAAAGCAACAAAATGTAACAATAAAAGGGACAAAAGACGGAATAACCCTTCATTTAGATGATTGTTGTTCATTCTCTGAATTATTGAAGGAATTGGATGAAAAGCTTTCTACACATTACTATGATGGTGATGGACGCTCTTTAATTGAAGTGCATGTGAAAGTAGGAAACCGTTATTTAACAGAAGTCCAACAAGAAGAGATTCGTACGTTAATTCGTAATAAAAAGAATCTCGTTGTGGATTCGATTGAAAGTGATGTTATAACGAAAGAGGAAGCAATAGCTTGGAAAGAAGAAACAGAAATCGTCCCTATTTCCAAAATTGTTCGCTCTGGACAAGTTTTACATGTAAAAGGAAATTTATTGTTAATTGGTGATGTTAATCCAGGCGGAACGGTTATCGCTGGGGGGAATATTTTTGTCGTAGGATCATTAAGAGGAATTGCACATGCGGGGTATTATGGGGATTCAGATGCTGTAATCGCTGCATCTGTTATGAACCCGATGCAACTTCGAATTAGTGATGTGGCAATGCGGGCTCCGGAAGAGAAAGAAGACGGAGCGGAGGCGGCAGAATGTGCGTATATTAATGAGAACAATCACATTGTTGTCGATCGACTGCAACTTCTCACTCATCTTAGACCTAATTTAACAAAGTTAGAAAGGGGAATTGTATAGCTGTGGGAGAGGCAATAGTAATTACATCTGGAAAAGGCGGTGTAGGTAAAACTACAACGTCTGCGAACATTGGGACAGCCCTAGCGTTATCTGGAAAGAAAGTGTGCTTAATTGACACAGATATCGGTCTTCGAAACTTAGACGTAGTAATGGGGCTGGAAAATCGTATTGTATTTGATCTTGTTGATGTCGTTGAAGGGCGTTGCCGTTTACCTCAGGCTCTTATTAAAGATAAACGTTTTGATGATCTTTATTTATTACCTGCAGCACAAACGAGTGATAAATCAGCGGTAACACCTGAACAAATGGATGAATTAATACAAGTATTACGTCAAGATTATGATTACATATTAATTGATTGTCCTGCGGGGATTGAGCAGGGATTTAAAAACGCGGTAGCTGGTGCGGATAAAGCAATTGTTGTTACGACGCCAGAAGTATCCTCAATGCGCGATGCGGATCGTATTATCGGGCTTTTAGAAAAAGAGGATATTGAACCACCGAAACTTGTTATTAATCGTGTGCGTAGTCATATGCTTCATGAACAGGATATGTTAGATGTTGATGAAATCGTACGTACATTGTCAATCGAGCTTCTTGGTGTTGTCGAAGATGATGATGAAGTTATTCGTGCTACAAATACAGGTGAGCCTGTAGCGTTGCAACCGAGCGGAAAAGCAGCGTTAGCTTATCGTAATATTGCAAGACGTTTGTTGGGTGAGAATGTCCCATTACAAGCATTTGAACAAGAAAAGGTATCGGTATTTACAAAGGTGAAAAACTTCTTTGGAATCCGTTAAAAGCACTTCGCATATTTGCGGAGTGCTTTCTTTTTTCTTCACACGAATATCTTCCATACCTAGCTCATACATATGTACAAACTGTATACAACTGTTTCTATGTACATTAGCTTAACGAAAGAAAGGAGACAGTATGAAGAATAGACGTGTAGAAGAAATTAAAAAACGGATTGCGAAGAGGAAGGCAGAGCAAGAAAGGATGGAGGAAGAGCAGTATTTTGCTGGAGGGAATTTTGATAGTGAAACAGTCTTTATTGAAGATGGAGAAAAGGAAATTCATCCTTTATTTCGAAAAGAAGTGTTTTTCTTCAAAGTATTGTTATCAGCAATATTAGTTCTTTCTGTCGCTATTTTATATAAGAATGCACCAGCTTCTTTCGACGGTGCTAAAGCTGTTACAGAAAAAGTGATGAAAGAAGAGTTTCAGTTTGCTACTGTAGCGAAATGGTACGAAAAACAGTTTGGAAAACCGCTCGTGTTCTATTCGCCTAATGAGAAAAAAGAAGAAACGATTCAGCAAAAAGATTATGCCATTCCTGCTTCCGGAAAGGTGATGCAAGGGTTTCAAAAAAATGGCCAAGGTGTATTTGTACAAACAGCTACAAATGCAACTGTTGAGTCAGTGAATGAAGGGCTAGTAGTTTTTGCGGGCAAGAAAGAGGAACTTGGTAATACAGTTCAAATTCAGCATGCAGATGGTACGGAGTCATGGTATGCAAATTTAAATGATATGTCAGTGAAATTATATGATTATGTTTCAAAGAAACAAAAAATTGGAACAGTGAATAATGATGCGAATAATAAAAATGGTAAGTTTTATTTCGCAATAAAAAAGGACGAAAAATTTATTGATCCGATTCAGGTGATTTCATTTGATTAAATATAGAGATGTTTTAACAAAGATTTCAGTACATCCGTTGTTTTGGGTTATTATTGTCATTGGTATTTTCACGGCACGTTTTAAAGAGTTACTACTGTTATTTTGTATCGTTCTCATCCATGAACTTGGGCATGCTTTTGCAGCGGCACACTATAATTGGCGTATTAAGAAGATTCAACTTTTGCCGTTTGGTGGTGTGGCTGAGCTTGAGGAACATGGGAATAAATCATTGAAAGAGGAACTAGTTGTTGTAATTGCAGGACCTATTCAACATATTTGGATGATGGCGGTAGGCTATATGTTGTTTGAAGCTGGTTGGCTTCATGCGGAATTATATTATTTCTTTATGTGGAATAATATAATTATTTTAGCGTTTAATTTACTACCTATTTGGCCTCTTGATGGTGGAAAAGTATTGTTTAACGTACTATCATATCGTTTTCCTTATTTACAAGCACATGAAAAGATGATGAAATTATCATGTGTTTTTTTTAGTGTCATACTAGGAGGGCAGTTACTTTGGAATAGTAACAATATTATGATGTGGGTACTACTCATATTTTTAGCGGTGTCGTTATATCAAGAATGGAAGCAAAGACGGTATGCCTTTATGCGTTTTTTATTAGAACGTTATTATGGGAACAAAAGAGGAATTGAAAAGATTGCACCGATTGAGGTGCAATCAGAAGATCATTTATATAAGATATTCACAAAATTTCGTAGAGGCTATAAGCATTCTATTATCGTCCGCGGAAAATATAAAGAACATTACACATTGGATGAAAATGAATTGCTTTATGCGTATTTTACTGAAAAACGAACAACTTCATCTGTTGAAGAATTAATCGGTTAGTGTTGACGTTAGCACTAACCTTTTATTATTGTAAAAGCAAAGAAGATTATAAAGTGAGGAAAGTATTTTGAAAACGTTATATATGAACTACGCTGGATCGGAAAAACGCGTTGCAATTGAAGAGAAGAAGAAAATTGTTGAGTTTTTATGGAAACGAAATGAAGAACAAGAGATTGTTGGGCATATTTATGTTGGACGTATCGTAAGAACGATTGCTGGAATGAATGCAGCTTTTGTAAATATAGGTTTAGAAAAACATGCTTATCTTTCGTACGATGATGTACCATCTTCTTATCATATACATGAAGGAAAAGCGGTACTCGTACAAGTTGTAAAAGAGGCAATTGATACGAAAGGGCCAAAATTGACAGCAAATATAGAATTTACCGGGAAATATGTCGTTTATATGCCATATGATGAAATGCGTGCGGTTTCTCGGAAAATAAAAAACAATAAAAGAAGGCAACAATTACTCCAAATTGAAGTAGAAGGGAAAGGAGGTTATATTTTCCGCTCAGCTTCTGAAAAAGGAGAAATTGAAGAAATACAAGCTGAAATGCAAAGGTTACAGCAGTTATATGAAGAGTTAAAAAGAAAAGAGGGACAAGGAAAGGCACCGTTACTAGTCCATCGACCAGCAACCTTTTTAGATCGTGTATTTCAAGAGAACCCAATTGAAACGATTGAAAAAGTAGTTGTAGATACAAGAAGTATAGTAAAAGAATTAGAAGAAAAAGTCGGTAAAGAAAAAATATCTTTTTATAATGAAAAGTCTTCAATGTTTAACCATTTTGGCATAGAGCGTGAGATTGAGAAAGCACTTCAAAAAATTGTTTGGCTCCCAAATGGTGCTTATTTAATTGTGGAACAAATGGAGACGATGACTGTAATTGATGTGAATACGGGTAAGTTTACTGGAAAACAGAATTTACAAGATACAGTCCTTCGTACAAATGAAGTAGCAGCTGAAGAGATAGCGCGTCAATTAAGACTCCGTGATATTGGTGGTATGATATTAATTGACTTTATTAATATGAAAAGAAGAGAAGATAAAGAAAAGATAAGAGAATGTCTCATCGCTGCTATGCAAAATGATCGAACATATACAAGAGTGCTCGGGTTCACAGAGTTAGGGATTTTAGAGATGACACGTAAACGTAAAAAACATTCTTTACGCGACGTATTACTTGAAGAGTGTGCACCGTGCAAAGCGACAGGCTATGTCATGTCGTATGAAACGATTGCGTATGAGCTAGAGAGAGAGCTAATTTCATATGGCAATATAGAAGATGAGGCAGTATTAATCTCTGCACCTAAAGAATTACAAAAACAATTTTTGCAAAAAGAATTACAAAAAAATATTCCATTTGAAATTTATTTCAAAGATGATATGATCGAAAAGTACGCTATTATCCGTTTTGGAAGTAAAAAAGAAATTATAGAACGGAAAAAATAGTTATTAGAACTTTCATTGACAATAGTCTATGATTCATGATAACATCTTTATGTTATAGTTTATAGCACCTAAACGGCTATATGCTACAACCGCACAAGACAGGTTCCTTAAAGGCATTTATGTCTACCTCGTTTTTGGCGAGTCTTAGTAATTAAGAGGAGGTGCAAGTATGTACGCAATTATCGAAACAGGTGGAAAACAAATCAAAGTTGAAGCTGGTCAAGAAATCTACATTGAAAAATTAGATGTTGAAGCTGGTGAAACTGTTACTTTTGACAAAGTTCTTTTCGTTGGTGGCGAAAACGTGAAAGTTGGTAGCCCAGTTGTAGAAGGTGCAACAGTTACTGCGAAAGTTGAAAAACACGGTCGCGCTAAGAAAATCATCGTTTTCAAATACAAAGCGAAAAAGAACAATCGTAAGAAACAAGGTCATCGTCAACCTTACACTAAGCTAGTTGTTGAAGCTATCAACGCTTAATTCTGGTTAACATGATTAAAATTACGATAAGTCGCACGAAATTAGGAAGTATCCAATCATTTAAAATGACTGGACATGCCGATTATGCGCCACATGGACAAGATCTTGTCTGTGCTGGAACTACAGCGGTTGTGTTTGGTTCCATAAATGCTGTGGAAGAACTTTGTAATGTGCAGGCAACTATTGAACTCGGAAGTGATGGTGGATTCTTAACGTATGAATTGCCTAATGATTTAGACGTTCATACAGCAGAAAAAGCACAGATACTTTTAGAAGGATTGGTTGTTTCGCTTAAGACGATCGAACTTGATTACGGAAAGTATATCCGTTTAATAGAAAAAGTGCAGGAGGTGTAACGTATGTTAAGATTAGATCTTCAGTTTTTCGCATCTAAGAAAGGTGTAGGTAGTACAAAGAACGGTCGTGACTCTCAGTCAAAACGTCTTGGTGCTAAACGCGCAGATGGTCAAACGGTTACAGGTGGTTCAATTCTTTACCGTCAACGCGGTACAAAAATTTATCCAGGTGTTAACGTTGGTCGTGGTGGCGATGACACTTTATACGCGAAAGTTGACGGCGTAGTACGCTTCGAGCGTCTTGGCCGTGACCGCAAACAAGTGAGCGTATATCCTGTTGCTCAAGAAGCATAAGAACTCACGGAAAACTCTAACCTGAGTGCAGGTTAGAGTTTTTCTATATTAAGGAGTATCTAAATGAATAAAAAATGGACAATTATAGATGCATTGCGCCATTCAAGACATGATTGGCTCAATCGTATGCAGATGGTGAAAGGAAACCTTTCCCTTGGAAAAGTGGAAGAAATTCATAGTCTCATCGATCGTTTTGTCCAAGAAGCGAGACAAGAATCCAATCTGATGGGGCTATCAATGCCTTTATTTTCAGAGTGGATTTTAACATATAATTGGAAACAGCAGCCGTGCTTATTGGAGTACGAAGTATTAGGGAATTTACATAACTTATCTCACTTAGATGAGACTGTATGTACATGGACGAATCAATTTTTCTCAATGCTTCAGCATAGTTTAGACGTATATGTTGAAAATTATGTTTGTATCACAATTGAATGTGACGCGGAGAATGCTCGTTTCTTTTTTGATTTTCGTGGTAAGCTAACGAGTGTAGAAGAACTACAGAATTGGCTTGCGAACCAAAACAATAAATGGTATTCCATTTCTTATACAGTAAGAGACGAAGAAGTCTCAGTTATATTACAACCAATTGAAAAAAGTGTGGTGAAATAATGTTTGTAGATCAGGTCAAGATATATGTAAAAGGCGGCGACGGTGGTAACGGAATGGTTGCGTATCGTCGTGAGAAGTATGTTCCAAAAGGTGGCCCAGCAGGTGGCGACGGTGGTAAAGGTGCAGATGTTGTTTTCGTTGTTGAAGAAGGCTTACGTACATTAATGGATTTCCGCTACCAACGTCATTTCAAAGCTGATCGTGGTCAGCACGGAATGAGTAAAGGGCAGCACGGTCGTAAAGCTGAAGATTTAATCGTTAAAGTTCCACCTGGAACGGTAGTAAAAGATGAAAAAACAGGCCAAATTCTTGCGGATTTAGTAACACATGGACAATCAGCTGTTATTGCAAGAGGTGGCCGTGGTGGTCGTGGTAACTCACGTTTTGCTACTCCAACGAACCCAGCGCCAGAAATCGCTGAGAACGGGGAACCAGGTCAAGAGCGTGATGTCATTCTAGAACTTAAAGTACTAGCAGACGTTGGACTTGTTGGATTCCCAAGTGTAGGTAAATCTACATTATTATCTGTCGTATCATCAGCACGTCCGAAAATTGCAGAGTATCACTTCACAACAATCGTTCCAAATCTTGGTGTTGTTGAAACTGGTGATAACCGCAGCTTCGTTATGGCTGACCTTCCTGGACTAATTGAAGGCGCACATGCTGGCGTCGGACTTGGTCATCAATTCCTGCGTCATATTGAGCGTACACGTGTAATCGTGCATGTAATTGATATGTCTGGTTTAGAAGGCCGTGATCCATATGAAGATTACGTAACGATTAATAATGAATTAAAAGAATACAATCTTCGCCTAACGGAGCGTCCACAAGTTGTTGTTGCAAACAAAATGGATATGCCAGATGCAGAAGAAAACTTACAAGCATTTAAAGAGAAAGTGGGAGACGAAGTAAAAATCTTCCCAATCTCAGCTGTAACGAAACAAGGTGTTCGTGATTTACTATTTGAAGTAGCGAACTTATTAGAAACAACACCTGAATTCCCAATACATGAAGTAGCGGATGAGTCTGATACAAGTGTAATGTACAAACTTGAGACTGAAGGTGTTAAATTTGACATTACACGTGAAAGTGATGGCACGTTTGTTATCTCTGGTTATGATATCGAGAAAACATTCAAGATGACAGACTTCTCACGTGATGAATCTGTACGTCGTTTCGCTCGCCAAATGCGCGGAATGGGTATTGATGAAGCGCTTCGTGCACGTGGCGCAAAAGACGGAGATATTGTAAAAATTCTTGAATATGAATTTGAATTTATCGACTAAGACTGCCGAAATACGGCAGTCTTTTTTTATCTCACTTTAATGGGCAGTAAGACCCCTATCTCAAAATGTAGCGAAAGCAAAGAAGTTAGGTGGAGGGAAGAAAAACCCCCCACTGATTAAAGGTTCACTTTATATCGTAAAAGTCT
The DNA here is from genome assembly GCF_038006905.1 of Bacillus sp. FSL R9-9834. Lineage (NCBI taxonomy): Bacteria > Bacillati > Bacillota > Bacilli > Caryophanales > Bacillaceae > Bacillus > Bacillus sp. FSL R9-9834. Next base: position 4,239,308 of record NZ_JBBOWD010000001.1, on the reverse strand, counting down.
GATTTATACAGGAAAAAATCCCCACTAATTAAATTTTCAATTTATAATAGAAAAAGAAGTGGTTTTATAAGAACTTTTTATGGGGAGAAAGTGAACATGTATAAAATATTAATCGTAGAAGATGATGAGAAAATCGCGGGGATATTAGAGGAACATTTAGAAAGGTATGGCTATCAGTCATTTAGAGCGAGTGATTTACGGCATATAAAAGATGAGTTTGTAAAAGTAAATCCACATCTCGTGTTACTTGATATTAATTTACCGTATTTTGATGGTTTCTATTGGTGTCGTCAAATCCGCACTGTATCGAATGCACCAATTATTTTTGTTTCTGCAAGAACGGGGGAAATGGATCAAGTAATGGCAATTGAAAATGGCGGAGATGATTACATTACGAAGCCATTCCATTTAGACATTGTAATGGCTAAGGTGAAAAGTGCACTTCGTCGTGGGTATGGTGAGTATGCTTCTGCGGCAGAAAGCGATTGTTTAGGTGTAAATGGACTGTTGTTATTCCCATCTCAGCACGTTGTTGAGTGGCAAGGACAACAAACAGAACTGACAAAAAATGAATTTTACTTATTAGAGTGTTTAATGAAACAAGCAAATCAATATGTAACGCGCGAAGAATTGTTAGAAGCCCTCTGGGATGAGGTAGCTTTTGTTGATGATAATACATTAACCGTAAATGTAAAACGTGTAAGGAAGAAACTAGAGGAGCTCGGCATTAAAAATGCAATTGTAACGAAACGTGGATACGGTTATGCGCTTCTTACAGAGTGGGGAGAAGGACATGAAGGTTAAAGATTACCTTATGGACCGCTTTTCTTTAATTCTTTCTTACATTATTAGCCTCTGTTTATTTGGGCTCGTTTTGCAGTTGCAAAGTCTTTTAGAAAAGCGATCTATTGATTGGAATACATGGTTATACGGACTTTTATTAGGGATAGTTGTGTTTACTGTATACCTTATTTACGATTACCGAAAACGGAGTGTATTTTTAAGGAGGATCGAAAAATATGTTACTAGCGGAAATACATTACATGATTCCTTACTTATTGATACTTCTTATACGGCAGAGCAAGAGATGGTCGTTGAATCGTTTACGCTATTAAGACAGCAATATATGAATGAAGTTCATAAACAACATGCAAAAGAACAACAGCAAATGATATTTATGAACCAATGGATTCATCAAATGAAAACACCGGTATCTGTTATTGAGTTGCTATTACAGAAGTTTGGTAAAGAGCATCGTGAAGCAAGAGCGACAGTTGAAAGTATTCGTGAAGAAAATAATCGCATACTAAATGGTTTAGATTTAGCGTTACATATGGCAAGGTTAGAGCAGTTTGCGAAAGATTATAAAGTAGAAGTAGTAAATGTGATAGATATTATTAGAGGTATTATTAATGAAAATAGAAAGTCCTTCATTCAATCGTCTGTATTTCCGAAAGTGATGTTTGAGGAAGATACTTGTATGGTTGCCTCTGATAGAAAATGGCTTAGTATTGCTATAGGACAAATTGTTGTAAATGCAATTAAGTATACAAAAATTTCGGAAGCAGAGAAAAAGGAAATTCAATTTCAAATTGAAGAGAAAGATCAAAAGGTGTTATTACATATTAAGGACAATGGAATCGGTATTCCAGAGCAAGATGTAAAGCGTATATTTGATCCATTCTTTACAGGGGTAAATGGCCGGAAAACGAGAGAAGCGACTGGAATGGGTTTATATATTACGAAGGAAATTTGTGATAATTTACATCACGGTATGTATGTGCAATCGGCTGAAGGGGAAGGGACAACATTCACGTTCCAATTTGCAAAAGATGAAGAATATCATACATTAATGAGAAAAATGACAAAACTGTAAGATAACAAAACGTTTTGTAAGGGAAATCACTCGTTTCTTTTTCTTATTTTTCTTATAGTAAATGTAAGAAGAAAACACATAGGGGGATTAGAAATGAGTGTTCTTGAAGTAAAAGGATTAACGAAGGTGTACCAATCAAAAGGTTCAGTAGCGACGACTGCTTTAAACGATATAAATTTTAAAATAGAAGAAGGCGAATTTGTAGGGATTATGGGTCCTTCAGGGAGCGGGAAAACAACGCTTTTAAATTTATTAGCAACAATTGATAAGCAAACTTCAGGGCATGTGCTTGTAAATGGGGAAGAAATTAATCAAATGCGTGCTGCAAAATTAGCAGAGTTTCGCCGTACACATTTAGGATTCATTTTCCAAGATTTTAACTTACTTGATACGTTATCGATTAAAGAAAATATCATTTTACCACTTGTAATGGCGAAGAAATCTGTAAATGAAATCGATGCAAAAGTGCTTGAGATTGCAAAGTTTTTAAATATCGAGGGCATTTTAAATAAAAAGGTATATGAAGTATCAGGTGGCCAACAACAACGTGCAGCAGCTGCGAGAGCGATCATTCATGAACCGACGTTAATTTTAGCAGATGAGCCAACTGGAAACTTAGATTCTAAGTCGGCAAAATCATTAATGAGCGCGTTGCAAGATTTGCATGAACAAAAGAAAGTAACAATTGCAATGGTAACGCATGATCCAGTAGCGGCGAGTTATTGCGAACGTATTCTTTTCATACGTGATGGAGAGATTTTCTCAGAAATACATAAGGGAAGAACGAAACAAGCCTTTTTCCAAGAAATTCTGGACGTACTTGCGATGCTAGGAGGGGAATATCATGAACTTTCGCCAGCTCGCGCTTAATAATGTAAAAGGAAATTGGCGTAACTATAAAGCGTTTCTTATAAGCAGTTGTTTATCGATAGTCGTATTTTTCATGTATGCTTCCTTCATTTATCATCCAGATGTTGTAGGCGGTAATATTAGTATGAGGGAGATGATTTCAAAAGGGTTAGAATCGATGAATTATATTGTAGTCATCTTCTCAGCACTCTTTATTTTATATGCAAATTCAACGTTTTTACGAGCAAGGAAAAAAGAGTTTGGTCTATTAACATTAATAGGCGGAACAAAATCTCAGCTTGGCCGAATGATTATATTAGAACAGCTTATGTTAGGTAGTATTGCAATTGTAGTAGGTATTGGACTTGGTATGCTTTGTTCCAAATTATTCTTCCAAGCATTAAGCGTAATATTGAAAATAGATAAAACACTTCCACTCGTATGGAATAGTAAAGCGGTTTTGATTACAGCGGGTGTATACTTTATTTTATTTTTAATCTTATCATTGTTTAGCGTTTGGACAGTAGGACGCTTGCAAATTATTGATTTATTAAGAGAAGCAAGAAAGCAAAAAGTAGAGCCTTTTGCATTTACATGGTTATGTGTAGCCGGTATAGGATGTATTATTGCTGCATATGTTCTTTGTTTCCAAGTAACCATTATGAATTTTATTATATATTTCTTACCAATTGTAGGATTGACCATTGGCGGAACGTATTTACTATTTACACAAGGAAGTACAGTTGTATTAAAAGCATTGCAAAAACGAAAACAATCTTTTTATACATATCCAAATATGTTCGTACTTAGCAATCTTATTTATAAAATGAAGGATAATGCTCGTTTTTTATTTGTAATTTCTATCATTACGGCGGTAGTATCTTCAGCAGTTGGTACGCTTTATGTATATTTTGAAAATATGAGTGCGAAAACGATAGAGCTTACGCCACATGCTATTTCATATGAGGAAAAGGGATTAAATACGCATAGCCTTATTAATGAAGAAAAAGTACAAGAGATTGTAAAAAGAAATGGGTTTGAAGATGCACGAAAAGTAACCTATGTAAAACTACCTGCAACACAGAAAATAATGTTGTTTAACAGTGAACGTGAAGTACCAATGGCGATTATTTCAGAAAAAGAATATAACGCGGAAGTGCGTAAACAAAAGAAAGAGCAAATTACAGAGGTTCATAATGCACCAGGTAGCGCGACGATGGTTATGGTTGATGCAGCAAATGAACTTATGAAAATAGATCGTACGAAACCGTATGAATTTAAGATTAACGGACAAAAGCAGTCTGTTCAATTAAACGAGCCAACGTCATATTCTGTTTTTAACGATAGCGAATATCTTATTGTGAATGATCAAGATTTTGAGAAATACGCAAAGCTCGTACCAGATGAAGAAAAGACGAAATATTACGGTTATTATATCGAGGATTGGAAAAATACAGAAAATCTTGTATTAGATTTGAAAAATGAAATTGCACCAGAAAAGCAAGGAGAATTGAGAAATTCAGTGTTTGCGTATAAGGATATAAGAGAAGGTGGAGCAATTACAATGTTCATCGGTTTCTTCGTAGCAGTACTATTCTTCTTCTTCGCTTGTAGTATGACATACTTTAAATGGTTTAACGATAAAGAGCAAGATCGTATTCAATTTAAATCGTTAAAGAGAATCGGTATGACAGATAAAGAAATTCGTAAAATTGCAATTCGACAAATGGGCGTTATCTTCTTTATCCCAATTGTAATTGGTGCCATTCATAGTGGATTTGCTCTTCATACGTTAGGAAAAATGCTTTATCTCGATTTATGGAAATCAGGTGCGCTTGTAATTGGAGCATACATTTTAGCTTCTGCGATTTACTTTATGATCGCGCAAAGAGGATATTTAAAACACGTGCAAAGCTAGAGAAACCTCTAGCTTTTTGCCTATGTAGTAAGTTACAGGAGGACGATAGATGAATATTCGGCAACTAGCGCTGCAAAATATAAAAGGAAATTGGCGTAATTATAAAGTGTTTTTCTTAAGTAGTTGTTTTGCAATATTTGCGTCTTTTGCATACATGTCTGTCATTGTACATCCGTATATGCAGGAGACGATGTGGTATCAAAACGTACGCTGGGGACTGATCATATGTAATGTTATTATCATTTCTTTTTTCGTCATATTTATTTTGTACTCTACTTCTATTTTCATAGAGGCACGTAAGAAAGAATTAGGATTATATATGTTAATGGGAGCGACGAAATCTAACGTAATTGGCGTAATTATGACCGAGCAAATGTTGATCGGAGTATTTGCTAATATTTTTGGCATTGGGCTTGGCATGATCTTTTTAAAGCTCTTCTTTATGGTGTTTAGTATGTTACTGGGGCTTCCGAAAGAACTCCCTGTCATATTTGACGTAAGGGCGATTGGTGTAACATTTATTACATATATGGTCGTTTTTATTTTGTTATCTTTTATAAGTGCTTTACGTATATGGAATATAAAAATCATTCGGTTATTGAAAGAATTTCGAGCAGATAAAAAAGAGAAGAAAACATCAATGTGGCTTTGTATATTCGGTTTTATTTGTTTAGGGATAGGATATGCGTTAGCGTTGCAAGCGACGATGCCAACGATAGCGTTATACTTTTTCCCTGTGTCTATACTTGTTTTTTTCGGAACATACTTTTCTTTTACACACGGTACAATCCAATTGTTAGAAATGATTAAACGAAATAAAAAGATTATGTATACATATCCGTATTTATTTATAGTGAATCAATTATCACATCGAATGAAGGAAAATGGTCGCTTTTTCTTTATGCTTTCTATGGCAACGACATTTGTAGTTACAGCAACAGGTACGGTGTTCTTATATTTTTCTGGTATGCAAGATATGTGGCGTGGCGGGGGCGTGCACTCATTTTCTTACATAGAAAAAGGTGCTTCTTCTCATGAAGTCTTTGCGGAGGGCACGGTTGAACAATTATTGCACCAATATGGATATGATGATTTTCAACTTATGAGTTTTGTTGGAGTGTATGCATCTTTTCAGTCCAATAAAGGAGAAACAGAAGTAGCGCCGCTTATAAAGGAAAGTGAGTACAATCAAGAGGCGCGAAAACAAAAACAGAAAACGTATCATCCTAAAAAAGGAACAGTTACACTTGTTTATTATAATAAATACAATAATTCGAATGTATATAATCAAAAAGAGATTCAATTGCAAGTAATGAATCAACCATATCAATTCGGATTTAACGGTCAGAAAGAAGGGGTTCAATTTAACCATCATCCTTCGCACATTAATGGTCTGTTCTTCGTTATGAATGATGAAGATTTTGACAGTATAGCAAATAAGGTTCCGGATTCTGAAAAAATGATATATCGAGGCTACACATTACCCAATATCGAAAATACGAAAAAATTAAATGAAGCTTTACGGAAACATATAAAACAAGATGATAATAACGCATTTCGAAGTAATATGGAGTTATATGTGAATATGAAAGAGTTCGGCGATATTACTCTATTTGTAGGCTCATTCATTAGTATATTATTCTTTCTTACTTCATGTAGTATTGTATATTTTAAATGGTTTCATAATATTTCATCAGATAGAAAGCAGTACGAAGCGCTATCTAAGCTTGGAATGACGAAAGAAGAAGTGTGGAAGATTTCTCGCTGGCAATTGTGTATGCTATTTTTTGCACCAATTATAGTAGGGAGTATGCATAGTGCAGTTGCGTTATATACGTTTCATAATACGGTCTTTATGGACGGATCATTAAGAAAAGTAGGCGTATTTATTTTGTTCTACATTGCTGCATGCATTATTTATTTCTTCTTCGCCCAAAGAGAATATAGGAAACATTTAGACTAGCAAATGCTAGTCTTTTTTTAATATTCGAAATTTGCATAGAAGAATATAAAAAAGTATGGTATAACAGTAAGAAAACGAAAAAGAGGGGAAAAGACGATGATTCGAGTAGGATATTTAGGACCAGAAGCAACATTTACAAATATGGCGGTGAGTCGTTTTTTTCCGGAAGCAGAGCATGTACCGTATCGAACGATTCCAGATTGTATGGATGCAGCTGCAAATGGAAATGTAGATTATGCAGTGGTACCACTAGAAAATGCCATAGAAGGTTCAGTGAATATAACGATTGATTATCTTGTACATGAGCAACCACTTTCTATTGTAGGAGAAATTACAGTGCCCATTCAGCAACATTTACTTGTACATCCGCAGTATGCAGAAGTGTGGGAAGAAGTATATGCAGTGCATTCTCATCCACACGCTATTGCGCAATGTCATAAGTTTTTAAATGAAGAATTAAAAGGGATAACTGCTCGAGATATGACATCAACAAGTGCTGCAGCGCAATATGTGAAAGAACATCCTGAAGAAAAAATTGCGGCTATTGCAAATGAAGCGGCTGCAGAGAAATACGGATTAACGATCGTAAGACGAAGTATTCATACACATAAAAATAATCATACACGTTTCCTAGTGCTCCATAAGAAAAAGAAAGCAATACTCTCAAATAATGGAGAAAACCGCGGAGAGAAAACGACGCTTATGATAACGTTACCTGCTGATTATGCAGGGGCACTATATCAAGTGTTATCAGCTTTCGCATGGAGAAAATTAAACTTATCTAAAATCGAATCGCGCCCGATGAAAACAGGACTTGGAAATTACTTTTTCTTAATCGATGTCGATAAAGCATACGATGACGTATTATTGCCAGGCGTAACGATGGAACTTGAAGCACTTGGTTTTTCTGTTACGGTGCTGGGGAGTTATTCTTCTTATTGGTTATAAGGGGGAGTTAGGTTATACCGTGTGATAGATCAATAAAATCCCACCTATAAATGGTGGGATTCTTTATTTTAACTTCGCAAGACGATCTTCTAATTGATCACGCCAAACGTCAGCTAGTGCTGGAACAGCAAGAATCTTTTCGATGCCATCTCTATCTTTTCTATTATGAAAATAAATTTCGTTAGAGAACAAGACAGAAACATTACTCGGTTGACGCTCTAGTAATGTGATTTTTGAATCTTTACGTACAGTACCTTCCTGAAGAACGCGGCATAGGTAGCCAGTAAATCCAGTTGCTACAATGCGCGGCAGTATGCCAGGAATGCCGAGGCGTTTTGAAATCGTACTACAAGGTACTCTTGCTTGTGTCACCTGAATGATTGCTTCACCTAATTTGTATGTATCTCCGATGCATACATCACGCTCTAACATATTTGTTACGGTAATGTTTTCGCCAAATGCAGAAGCTGGGAGTGTTGTTTGAAATTCCTCTTCCCATAGTGCGTAATGCTCGTGTGGATACACGCAAACGGCGCGATCAGGTCCACCATGGTGTTTTAAATCAGCTACATCATCACCAAGGAAGCCATCTTTTGATAGGAAAGCTTCTTCGGTAAGTTCTTTACATATACCGGTAATCATTTCTTTATCTTCGCTATATTTCATTTGTTTCGGTTTGCCAATACTAAAGTGTACGAGTTCAATTCCCATATTTGATCTCCTTTACGATTGATTACAATATTATAGCATTAAAAAAGCACAGAGAATGATAAAAACTCTGTGCTTTACATTAATAAACGAGAAAACCGGCTTTATCTAGTGCCTCGCAAGCTGCATCTAACTTTTCTTTTGAATCTGCCTCAATAGTATGTAAGTGAATACCGTCCGTTAGTTGCGATAGATAGGAAGCATTTGTGTTTTCAATTTTTTGTAAATATTGCTCTACATCAAAGCGATTGCTTACCATGATGGATGCTGTTAAGTCACCGTATACAGGATGCTCAACTTTTACATCTTTAATTGTAACGCCGTGGTCAACAAGCATTGTAAGTTCTTGACGTACTTCTGCTGGCTTATGTTGGCATACAATTACGCGTTCGAAAGCTTGTTGTTTCTCTTGTGGTTTTAAATATAAATAGCCTTGAGCAGTCGCAATGATTGGTTCGTTTCGTGCTTTAAGCAAGGAAATATCTTGCACGATAACTTGTCTACTTACATTCGTTTTTTTCGATAGCTCATTCCCGGATAACGGTTCATTTGCAGCGAGAAGCCACTGAAGGATAAGCTGTCGTCTTTCTTCACCTAAAATCTTTTTTTGTTCGTTTTGTTTCATTATGATTTAACACCTCTATAAAATTGATTTCCAATTGTGTGTAGTGCATGAATAGTAGTATCAATTTGATCTTTCGTTGTTTGTTGTCCGAAAGAGAAGCGGACATATTGTTTTGCCTCTTCATACGTTTTTCCAATTGCAAGCATTGTTTTCGAAGGTTCTTGTTTACCAACTTGGCAAGCACTTCCGGTAGAAATGGCAATACCGCGGCGATTACATTCTAGCATTGTATATTGGCCTTCTATTCCTTTTATTGTAACCCCAATAATATGTGGTAAACAAGAAGTAGAATGACCTTCTACTTCAATTTTTAGCGGAAGTGTTCGTATTTGCTCTAAAAAGTAAGATCGTAACTCTTTAAAACGTAAACTTTCTTCTTGTTGATTTTTTAATATATTCTCAGCAGCTGTTAAAAAAGCTGCGATGCCAGGAACGTTCACTGTACCTGGACGAAATCCTTTTTCGTGAGAAGTCCCCGGAAATATTTGCGTCCAGCGAACTTGCGGATTGATATAGCAAGCGCCGACACCTTTTGGTCCGTATATTTTATGTGCTGAAACAGAAAGACTATCAATCCCCATCTCAAAAACATGGATAGGAAGTTTACCAAAGGTTTGTACACAATCTGAATGAAATAAAACGTTATATTTTTTTAAAAGTGCCCCGATCTCTGCGATATTTTGAACGGTTCCGATTTCAGAGTTTCCGTGCTGTATACTTGCTAGAACAGTATCTTCTGTAATAGCTGCTTCTAAATCTATTAAACGAATGAGTCCATTTTTATCAACAGGAATTTCAGTAATTGTATACCCTTTTGATTGTAAGGATTGAAAATAACTTCGAATGGATGCATGTTCCATAGGTGTCGTAATAATATGCTTCTTATTTTGGGCATTGAGAAGGGACTGAATCGCAAGGTAGTTTGATTCTGACCCACCGCTCGTGAAGAATACTCCTTGTTCCTTTCCGCCAATCATTTCGGCAAATGTTTTTCTACAAACTTGTAATAAAGAAGAGGCCGTTCCTCCAATATCGTGTAAACTTTGTTCATTTCCGAAGTATTGCGATGCTGCTTTCATATATGTTTGTAATGCTTCCGCGCTCATAGGTGTAGTAGCTGCATAATCAAGATATATCATCATGTAAGTTCCTCTCTCTAGTAAGAGTTACATTTCTTTTATTTTTTAAATGGTAGTGAAAATAAGAATTATAAAAAAACTCTTGTCATTATTTTAAAACTATGTAAATATAGGTGTCAAGACAGTTGAAAAGTGTAAAGTAGGAGGCAACAATTATGCCAAGTGCAGATGTCTTAATTATTGGAAGTGGCGTTGCGGCACTTCGTGTTGCAAAAGAGATTTGTCACGAAAATAATGTGATTATTATCACAAAGGAAACGAATCGTAATAATAATACATATTTAGCGCAAGGTGGAATTGCCGCAGCGATAGCTACATATGACAATCCAAATGATCATTTTGAAGATACGTTAGTAGCAGGATGTCATTATAACAATGAAGATGCGGTTCGTTATTTAGTTGAAGAAGGGCCGAATGAAATGAATCATCTCATTGAAAATGGAATGAAATTTGATGGAGATGAAACGGGCCCTCACCTTGGAAAAGAAGGTGCACATCGGAAGCGTCGTATTTTACATGCAGGTGGCGATGCAACAGGAAAGAATTTATTAGAGCATTTCATTCAAGAAGTAGTTCCGTACGTTACGGTAGTGGAACAGGAAATGGTGCTTGATTTTATTATAGAAAACGAAAAATGTGCTGGAGTTTTAACGCGAGATAGTGAAGGGAAGTTGAAGCGTTACGATGCAGATTATACGGTGTTAGCCTCAGGCGGGATTGGTGGTTTATATGCCTTTACTTCTAATGACAAAACAATTACGGGTGATGGACTTGCGATGGTGTACCGCGCGGGTGGGGAGCTTGTAGATTTAGAATTTGTACAATTCCATCCAACGATGTTATATGCGGGCGGGCGATGCTGTGGCCTCGTCTCTGAAGCGGTCCGCGGTGAAGGGGCTGTCCTTATAAATGGAAAAGGGCAGCGTTTTATGATGGATATACACCCAGACCACGATCTCGCTCCGCGTGATGTAGTGGCAAGAGCGATTCATGAACAGCTTTTGTCGGGTGAAAAAGTGTATTTGAACATTGAGTCTATCCAAAATTTTGAAGAACGTTTTCCAACTGTATCATCATTGTGTAAAAAGAATGGTGTTCATATAAATGAAAAACGCATTCCGGTCGTACCTGGTGCTCATTTCCATATGGGCGGCGTGAAAACAAACTGTGATGGAGAGACGTCCATTCCACATTTATATGCGGTTGGTGAAGTAGCTTGTAACGGTGTTCATGGAGCCAATAGATTAGCGAGTAATTCATTATTAGAAGGTCTTGTGTTTGGAAAAAGAATAGGACAACATATTTTAACGAAAGCGACAAAAGACAGATTGAACAACTTTGCTGAGAAGGAAAAGAAGTTTATCGTTCTGAATCATTTGCCGACGAAAGAAGAAATACAAGAATGTATGATGAAATACGTTGGGATTGTGCGAACAGAACAAAGTTTATCTTATGCAAAGAGATGGCTTAGTAAATACGGTGTTCGAAATATGATATTGCAACATGATGCTCTTACAAATGAAGAGATAACGATTGTGAATATGTTAACAGTTTGTGAGCTTATCGTCGTATCAGCTTTGCAAAGAGAAGAAAGCATTGGTGGCCATTATCGAAGTGATTATCCACATAGAAATAGCGTGAAAAAAGAAATCGTTCGAGTGAAAAGAAAACTACAACTTGTGTAATGAGGGGAAGAGGGGCTTTATGAATACGATAAAGGTTAAAGAAGCATTAAATCGATTTTTTCTAGAAGATATAGGAGAAAGAGATGTAACATCTCAGCTTATTTTTCCAGATAATTTACTTTCAAAAGGAACGTTTCTTGCAAAGGATACAGGGGTCTTTGCGGGACGTTTAGTCATTGAAGAAGGGTTTAAATTAATTGATGAGAGAATTGAAGTGGAGCTTCATAAAAAAGATGGAGATCTTGTAGAAAAAGGCGAAATAATTGCAACTGTCCAAGGACCAATCGCATCGTTATTAACGGCAGAGCGCGTTATATTAAACATTATCCAGCGTATGAGCGGGATAGCGACAATGACATACGAGGCTGTTCGTGCCTTAGATAGCAGCCATACACGCATTTGTGATACGCGAAAAACGATGCCAGGGCTACGCATGTTTGATAAGTATGCAGTCGTGTGCGGAGGCGGATTTAATCACCGCTTCGGCCTATATGACGGTGTCATGATCAAAGATAATCATATTGCTTTTGCTGGTTCTATTACGAAAGCTGTTACATCGGTGAAAGAAAAAGTAGGGCATATGGTGAAAGTAGAAGTGGAAACAGAAACAGAGGAGCAAGTGAGAGAAGCTGTAGCTGCTGGTGCAGATATTATTATGTTTGATAACCGTACACCAGATGAGATTCGGGAGTTTTCAAAGATTGTACCAAGTGCCATCGTTACGGAAGCATCAGGAGGCATTACAATTGAAGATTTATCGAAATACGGAAAAACAGGGGTAGATTATATTTCACTTGGATCGTTAACACATTCAGTGAAAGCACTTGATATTAGTTTCAATATTGAGGCGTAAGGAAAGTGGCTTAGAGGGGGAGAAAGGAATATGAGTATTTTAGAAAAAGTACAACCGATTGAAACGATGTTACCAGAGCGTTATTACACGATGTCAACAGAAGATATGGAAAAGCGGGTTCGTGAAATTAAAGAAAAAATGGGGGAAACACTATTTATTCCAGGCCATCATTACCAAAAAGATGAAGTGGTACAATTTTCTGATGCAGCAGGAGATTCACTTCAGCTTGCGCAAGTTGCAGCGAGCAATAAAAAGGCGAAATATATTGTATTTTGCGGTGTACACTTTATGGCAGAAACAGCAGATATGTTAACGACAGATGATCAAATCGTTATCTTACCAGATATGCGTGCAGGTTGTTCGATGGCAGATATGGCAGATATTGAACAAACAGAAAGAGCGTGGAAAGAGCTCACAAAATTATTTGGAGATACGATGATTCCGTTAACGTATGTAAACTCTACAGCTGCAATTAAAGCGTTTTGCGGTCGTAATGGCGGAGCGACAGTAACTTCTTCTAATGCAAAACAAATGGTATCTTGGGCGTTTACACAAAAAGAGCGTCTCGTCTTTTTACCGGACCAACATTTAGGAAGAAATACAGCGTACGACTTAGGTATCCCGTTAGATAAAATGGCAGTATGGGATCCGTATACAGATTCATTAGAGTACGAGGGAGATATAGAAGAAATTCAAGTGATTTTATGGAAAGGACATTGTTCTGTTCATCAAAATTTTACAGTGAAAAACATTGAGAACGTACGGAAAAATCAGCCGGACATGAACATTATTGTACATCCAGAATGTTGCTACGAAGTTGTAGCTGCTTCGGATTATGCAGGTTCAACGAAATACATTATTGATATGATTGAAGCGGCTCCATCCGGAAGTAAATGGGCGATTGGTACAGAAATGAATTTAGTGAACCGAATTATTCAACAACATCCAGATAAAGAAATTGTTTCACTTAATCCGTTTATGTGTCCGTGTTTAACGATGAACCGAATTGACCTACCGCACTTATTATGGGCACTTGAAACGATAGAAAAAGGAGGAGAAATTAACGTTATTAGCGTAGATAAACAAGTGACTGAAGAGGCAGTTGTTGCATTAAATCGTATGTTAGAGCGTGTGTAAAGCAGCGGATTCCCGTTGCTTTTTTTCGTACATATAATCATAACGAGAACAAAATGGGCATACATTGTTTTGAAGAAATCATTGCGATTATCTTATACTTATTCCGCTTCTAATGATATTGAAAATCGAAGAAGTGATACAAGTGAAAAGAGGTTAACGTTATTTAGAAAGGGTTACTTCATGAGATTTGTTACTTATAGATAAGTTATACAGGAGGGGGAAAATTTGAAAATTCATATCGTGCAAAAAGGGGATACCCTTTGGAAAATTGCGAAAAAGTACGGAGTGGATTTTGATACGTTGAAAAAAACAAATACACAACTTAGCAATCCAGATTTAATTATGCCAGGTATGAAAATTAAAGTACCATCAAACAGTGTACACGTAAAACAGCATGCTGGAGCAGGTTCAGCACCTCCAAAACAATACGTAAAAGAAGTGCAACAAAAAGAATTTGCAGCAACGCCAACGCCGCTTGGAATAGAAGACGAGGAAGAAGTTACGTATCAATCAGCACCAATTACACAAGAGCCTGCCATGCAACAAACACAAAAAGAAGTGCAAGTAAAACCACAGAAGGAAATGCAAGTGAAACCACAGAAGGAAATGCAAGTGAAACCACAGAAGGAAATGCAAGTGAAACCACAAAAAGAAGTACAGGTAAAACCACAGAAGGAAATACAAGTGAAGCCGCAAAAAGAAATACAGGTGAAACCGCAAAAAGAGGTGCAAAAAGAACAGCCAATTCAAAAGGAAAAACCAGTTGAAAAACCGTCTGTTATTCAAAAACCACCTGTTATAGAAAAACAAAAACCAGCGGAAAAAGAAAATACGAAGTTTTCGGTAAATGTGTTACCGCAACCGCCGCAACCACCAATAAAAACGAAAAAAGAATATAAAATTTCAGATGTAATTAAAAAGGGAAGCGAGTTAATTGCTCCTCAAATTAATAAAATGAAACCTAATAACATCATTTCTCCGCAAACGAAAAAAGATAATATAGTGTCACCGCAAGTAAAGAAAGAAAATGTAGGAAACATAGTGTCACCGCAAGTAAAGAAAGAAAATGTAGGGAATATAGTATCACCGCAAGTGAAGAAAGAAAATGTAGGAAATATAGTATCACCACAAGTAAAGAAAGAAAATGTAGGAAATATAGTATCACCGCAAGTAAAGAAAGAAAATATAGGAAACATAGTGTCACCGCAAGTGAAGAAAGAAAATGTAGGAAATATAGTATCGCCGCAAGTGAAGAAAGAAAATGTAGGAAATATAGTGTCACCAAATGTATCGAAAGACAATGTAGTTATTCCGCAAGTAATACCGCCAAATATTCAAGTGCCAAACATAATGCCAATGTTGGATAATAATCAACCACCAAACATAATGCCAATGTTGGATAATAATCAACCACCAAATATAATGCCAATCATGGATAACAATCAACCACCAAATATAATGCCAATCATGGATAATAACCCAATACCAAACATAATGCCGATCATGGATAACAACCAAATGCCGAACATGATGCCGATCATGGATAACAACCAAATGCCAAATATGATGCCAATCATGGATAACAATCAAATGCCGAATATGATGCCGATCATGGATAACAATCAAATGCCAAATATGATGCCGATCATGGATAATAATCAACCACCGAATGTGATGCCGCCGAATCCGTATTATCAACAACAAAATCCATACTATGGTATGCCGTATCAGCAAGGAGCGCCGTTTGGACCACAGTATACGTCTATGCCAAATCCAAATATGATGCCGATGGATAATAATATGCCGCCGCTTGTGCAAGGAGAGGAAGATTGTGGATGCGGTGGAGAGAGTAGGCTATATAGTCCACAACCTGGAGGGCCGCAATACGCGAATCCTTTATATTATCAACCAACTCAATCAGCATATGCACCACAGCCAGGAACGATGTATTATCAACCAGATCCACCAAATGTATTTGGGGAGCCAGTTTCAGAAGAAGAGGATGAAGAAGAAGTTTAAAAAAAGGTGGGATGATTATTCCCACCTTTTTTGTATGTAAAGTCGTTCTGAAAACGGAAGAGCTATATCAAATGTTAGAAAATTCCCAGTGAAATATTAACAGTGTAAAAACCTGCTCTGTTACTCATCATAAGAGGGAGCTTTTCAGAAGAGAAGCTCATTCTAACAGAGGGGGTTTTTCTATTGAATACGAAAGTAAAAGTGATTGCTGCTTCTTTGTTAGTTACTAGTGCATTAGCTGCATGTGGTACACCAAAAAACAATGCAATGGATGGACGTAACTACAATTACGAGCGTACATCTTATAATGATACTCACCAGTATCGTGATAATGTGACGCGTAACGATCGTTATACAGACTATGTAACATATAGAAATGGTCGTAACGATACAGGATACAACTATTACCGTGATGTAAATTACAACGGTCAAATTGCTAATCCGCATCCAACACGTAATATTACAATGAACAATTCATACATTAACAATGATGGTAAAACTGCAGAAAGAATTACGAATCGTGTGAAACGTATGAATAACGTGGACCGCGTGTCTACAGTTGTATATGGAAACGATGTAGCGATTGCAGTAAAACCACGTAATACAGTGACAAATGAAACGGCGATGGCGAACGAAATTAGTCAAGCTGTTGCAAATGAAGTTGGAAACAGAAACGTATATGTTTCTGTAAGAAATGACATGTTTACTCGTGTCGATGCAATGAGTACACGCTTACGTAACGGTACAGTTACAAACGACTTTAATCGTGACATAGTAAATATGTTCCGAGATATTCGTTACGGTTTAACTGGTACAGTGCGATAGCAAAACAAAAGAGGAAGGGTAGCCCTTCCTCTTTATTCATCGTCGTCTTGTAAACGACGCTTTTTTATAAAATAACTAACGGAGTAAGATACTAAAAAGCATATGAAGAGAATACTGCCTGTTAAAATAGCTTCAAAGAGAGGTCTTTCTGGACTGAAAATGATATAAATAATAGCCATAACGATTCCTACAATAAGAGAGCGTAAAACAAGTTTGTAATAAGGAGTTAACTTTATTTCTTTTTCACTTTCTTCCACATCAATTGAAACGCTTAACTGTAAATAACTAAGCACAATACTCGTAAGAATAAATAATAGCCATAATGGAGATTTCGTCATTTGATCTAGTCCTTCAGTGAATCCGATATAGCCTAAAATTCCAATTATACCAAGTGATTGAAAAAGAAAGGCAATACGTATATTTTTTAATGTTTGCAGAATGAGACGTTCATCTTTTATTTTTTTCACAATATCCATCTCCTGTTTATGATGATTTTGCTGTTATATTAATTGTAACATATATATTGCATTTATCAATTTATAATTTACATATAATTTGTTTGGATGAAAGAGGAAATAAAATATTTTTATAAACATGTTGCACTTATACTTTATTAATGTTATATTAGCAAAGCGATGAGCTAATTTACGTAAGACGAGAGATATGCTTAAGTGCTAAACACGCGAATGTGGTCGCCTGGTCTCTCGCCGTAAACGCATCAAGACGCCTGCTTTGCAGGCGTCTTTCATTTTATATGAATGTAATGGGAAGAGTGGAGGAATCCAATCTTCCTTTTTTTATCGAAAAAGAGCCTGAAAATAAAGTTATTTACAACTGCGAATGAAAGAGTTACTATTTAATGGTAATATATTACATGTTTTATATATAAGGTTGGGATGAATAGGATATGGAGAATTTTGAATGTAGAAATACAGAAGTTGTATTAGAGAAATTTCAGGTTGTAACACCTATATTTCAGGCATTAGGAGATGAGAATCGTCAACAAATTATTATGCTGTTATTAGAAAACAAACAGATGAATGTAACGCAAATAACAGATAAAATGGGGATTTCTAGACCAGCTGTTTCGCATCATTTGAAAATTTTAAGGCAAGCAGAACTAATTGTAGCGGATCGACATGGAAAAGAAATTTTTTATTCTATAATAGCCGGAGAATTTTTAAAACAGGTGAAGGATTTACTTCAAGCAATAGAATCGAATTATTAATTTTTTTTAACTAACAAGTAAACAAGTTTAAACTTTTAAACTTGTTTACTTGAAAGGGGTAATAAAAATGAACAGAATAAATCGTATGTATGTCATTATGTTACTTGTTCCTTTATTTTGGGGTGGATCTTTTGCAACAGCAGAGCATGTTATTACTGAAATTCCACCGATTACAGCGGCAACAATTCGTTTTGGTTTAGCGGGTTGTATTTTAATGGGCATAGTTTTTATGAAATCTGAGTGGAATACAAGTTTGTTATTAAAGAATTGGAAAGGGCTGTTATTTGTATCATTAACAGGTATTTTTGGCTACAATGTTTTTTTCTTTATGGGACTTAACTATACTTCCACTTTGAATGGCTCGCTTATTATTGCTACAATGCCCGTTTTTGTAACCTTAGGAGCAATATTATTTTTTAAAGAGTCTTGGAGTATAAAAGTCGGAATAAGTTTAATGTTGTCTCTTATCGGTGTAATAGTTGTTATTACGAGCGGTTCAATGAATACACTTATGTCTTTGTCATTTAATAAGGGCGATCTTTTATTTATAGCTGCTTTAATCAGTGGGGTGTTATATAGCTTAACAGGAAAAAAAGTTATGAGTGGTGTCTCCCCTTTATTAACTACAATGAGTATGACGGTATTGGGTACTGTGTTTTTAGCAGGCCTTTCTCTATATGAAGATGGATGGGGAAAGGTTGGGACGTTTTCTTTACAGGGATGGATAGAAATGTTGTATATGGTCATATGCGGGACGTTAATTGGATATATCGTGTTTAATAAAGGAGTAGAAGAGTTAGGTGCAAGCAAAGCGAGTATGTATTTAAATCTAACTCCTATTGTAGCTACTTGTATATCAGTTGTCCTATATGGAGCAGCTGTTACGTGGCAACAAATAGTTGGAATGGCAATCGTATTAATTGGAGTCTATATAGCGACGGTACAATCCAATAAAGATATAAAAAAGCTTTCAAGTAATCAATATGTTTCGAAATAGGTAGAAATCATTGGACTCTATAAGTCTTAATGAGAGTAATCTATGAATTAGGGATAAAACCCCATGCCCATCAACTTAAGAATTTTCACTACCCCCAAGTGACAAAAAACGTTATTCTTTCTAAAAAGCTAGCTAGAAAGGGTGACATTTTTTATGAATCTTTCGATTCAAGATGAATTACAACTATTTTCTGAAGAACTGTATCGTCATTTAACCCCTTCTCTTTTGGAAGAACTCGCAAAAGAATTAGGTTTTGTAAAAAGAAAACGAAAGTTTTCTGGAAATGAATTAGCTACCATATGTATTTGGGTAAGTCAACGTACAGCGAGTGACTCGCTTGTTCGACTATGCAGTCAATTACATGCGGCCACAGGCACTCTTATGAGTCCAGAAGGACTCAATAAACGCTTTGATAAAAAAGCGGTTGAATTTTTGAAATATATTTTTTCGGCATTATGGAAAAGTAAAATCTGTGAAACATCGGCCATTTCAAGCGCGGCGCTCACGTATTTTCAACGAATTCGTATTTTAGATGCGACGATTTTCCAAGTACCAAAACATTTAGCCCATGTATATCCTGGATCAGGTGGTTGTGCACAAACAGCGGGTATCAAGATTCAATTAGAATATGACTTACATAGCGGACAGTTTCTAAACTTTCAGATAGGTCCAGGAAAAAATAATGATAAGACCTTTGGAACAGAATGCTTAGACACATTACGTCCAAGCGATTTATGTATCCGTGATTTAGGTTATTTTTCATTAGAAGACTTAGATCAAATGGATCAACGAGGTGCTTATTATATATCCAGATTAAAATTAAACCATACCGTGTATGTAAAAAATCCGTTTCCAGAATACTTTCGAAACGGAACCGTAAAAAAGCAATCACAGTATATCCAAGTTGATTTAGAACATATTATGAACAATTTAAAACCCGGTCAAACATACGAAATAAAAGAAGCTTACATTGGAAAGAATCAAAAACTATTCACACGTGTAATTATCTATCGTTTAACAGACAAACAGATACAGGAACGTAGAAAAAAACAAAGTTACACTGAAAGTAAAAAGGGTATTACATTTTCAGAAAAGAGTAAACGATTAACGGGTATCAACATATATGTCTCAAATACGCCTGAAGGAGTTGTTCCGATGGAACAAATACATGACTTTTACTCCCTTCGCTGGCAAATAGAAATTATTTTTAAAACGTGGAAATCCTTATTTCAAATTCATCATTGGCAAACTATCAAAAAAGAGCGATTAGAATGTCATGTGTATGGAAGACTTATTGCCATCTTTATCTGTTCTTCTACGATGTTTAAGATGCGTAAACTTCTTTTGCAAAAGAACAAAAGAGAATTAAGTGAATATAAAGCCATTGGGATGATTCAAGATCATGTATCGCTGTTATATCAAGCGATACAGAGAAACACCCAAAATCTAACAAAGATTTTAATCCGTTTGTTCGACCTCCTACAGAAGAATGGACGGAAATCTCATCGATATGAGAAGAAAACTATCTTTGATATTATGGGTGTTGTCTATGAGTATAATGGGTTTGGAAAACAAAAGAAAGCTGCATAATTTTTAAAATGAAACTCGTTAGAGTTTATTTGGTGTGTGTACTTTTCAATACCAAAAGTACATTACGTGTTTTTTAGTTTGTTTGAACGAAAGTTCATTTTGTTTTCGTTCTTAAGTTGATGGGCATGGGATAAAACCCCCATTTCCGGAAAAACTACTAATGAAAGTATGATCTTGCCTAAAAGAGGTGAACGGAAATGAAATGGATACTGATTGCGATGCAAGCTTTCGTTATGATGTTTTGTTTCGTTTATGGAACGAATGCGAAGGCGGAAGGGCCAGTACCAGAAGTAACAGAGAAAGACCCTCAAGTTACAATTTTATTAGAGCGAATGTATGTTGATGGAGAAGTAAGTGAGGAAATCTTTACAGAAAAAGTAGCAAACTTAGAAAAGTTTTTACAGCAGTATAAAGAATGGCAGCTCGTTGATCGTGATGATGTACAAATCGTATTACAAAAGAAAGTTGACGATATTTCTCCGTTATTAAAAACGAGCGGTTATTTTGGAGTGTCAGAGGAAGGGATATTACAAATTTTCAAAGGTGTACCGAAAAGCGATAATGCGATTCATTCCTTCTTTCAAATTGATATGAAAAAGCTTGAGAGTTATGAGCGTGCGAAATTGAAACGTGGTATTCGTATTAAATCAAAAGAAGGTTTTGTGAAGACGATTGAAAAAATGAAACAATATGCAGTGCAAAATAAGAAAAAAAGCAGTTCATAGTGAGCTGCTTTTTT
The DNA here is from genome assembly GCF_038006905.1 of Bacillus sp. FSL R9-9834. NCBI lineage: Bacteria > Bacillati > Bacillota > Bacilli > Caryophanales > Bacillaceae > Bacillus > Bacillus sp. FSL R9-9834. The sequence goes on along the minus strand of NZ_JBBOWD010000001.1, from coordinate 4,218,209 downwards.
TCTTATTTATTTTTATCTAAAATTTGTTTTACGATTTCATCGATTAGCATATCTTTTCCGATTGGATTGAAAGCTTTCGTAGGAAAATAACAGAAGTTTCAAATAGAGAACATTTGTTGGGGCAGTCTCGCTTTTCTATCATTAAATATGTTAAAATGGAATACATGATTTAAGAGGGAGAGATTGTATTTTGTTTGAATATGTTACAGGTTACGTGGAGTATGTAGGACCGGAATATGTCGTAATTGATCATAATGGAATTGGTTATCAAATTTTCACACCGAATCCGTATGTATTTCAAAGAAGTAAGCAAGAAATCCGTGTCTATACATATCATTATGTGAGAGAAGATATTATGGCGCTTTACGGGTTTAAAACACGTGAAGAGCGTTTATTATTTACAAAGTTGTTAGGTGTGTCTGGTATTGGACCAAAAGGCGCTCTTGCAATATTAGCTTCTGGTCAAACAGGACAGGTCGTTCAAGCGATTGAACATGAAGACGAGAAGTTTTTAGTGAAGTTCCCGGGCGTAGGAAAGAAAACAGCGCGCCAAATGATTTTAGATTTAAAAGGAAAACTAGCAGACGTTGTACCAGATGCATTTGTTGATTTATTCTCAGACGAAGAACGTTTTGATGAGAAGAAAGGTTCGTCAGCGGAGCTTGATGAGGCGCTGGAAGCTCTGCGCGCACTTGGATACGCGGAACGAGAAGTTTCTCGCGTTGTACCAGAGTTATTAAAAGAATCATTAACGACGGATCAGTATATTAAAAAGGCACTTAGTCTTTTACTAAATGGTAAGAGGTGAGTATAATGGACGAACGTCTCCTTTCAGGGGAATCTGCATATGAAGATGCGGATTTAGAATATTCATTACGGCCACAGACGCTCCGTCAGTATATTGGCCAAGATAAAGCGAAACATAATTTAGAGGTGTTTATTGAAGCGGCGAAAATGCGTGAAGAAACGTTAGATCACGTGCTTTTATATGGACCACCAGGTCTTGGTAAAACGACGCTTGCGAATATTATTGCCAATGAAATGGGCGTAAATGTTAGAACAACTTCAGGACCGGCAATTGAAAGACCAGGTGATTTAGCAGCTGTATTAACATCGCTTCAACCAGGGGATGTATTATTTATTGATGAAATTCATCGTTTGCATAGATCAATTGAAGAAGTACTATATCCTGCGATGGAAGATTTTTGCCTTGATATTGTAATTGGAAAAGGACCTTCAGCACGGTCTGTACGTTTAGATTTACCGCCATTTACATTAGTTGGAGCAACGACGCGTGCAGGTGCGTTATCAGCGCCGCTTCGTGACCGTTTCGGTGTGCTTTCAAGATTAGAGTATTATACAGTAGATCAGCTTTCTGAGATTGTTGAACGTACAGCAGAAGTATTCGAAGTTGAAATTGACTCGTTAGCCGCACTAGAAATTGCAAGACGTGCTCGTGGTACACCTCGTATTGCAAATCGTTTATTACGACGTGTACGAGATTTTGCACAAGTTCGTGGTAACGGAACGGTTACGATGGAAATTACACAAATGGCATTAGAATTGCTGCAAGTAGATAAATTAGGTCTAGATCATATTGACCATAAATTATTGCTTGGTATTATTGAGAAGTTCCGTGGTGGTCCAGTTGGATTAGAAACGGTTTCGGCAACGATTGGAGAAGAATCTCATACAATTGAAGATGTGTATGAGCCGTATTTATTACAAATTGGCTTTTTACAACGAACGCCAAGGGGTCGAATTGTAACGCCACTTGCATATGAGCATTTCGGAATGGAGATGCCAAAAGTATGACGGAGATGCCAAAAATGCTTATTACAGCAGGGATCTTACTTATCGTTGTTGGCTTAGCTTGGAAGTTCATTGGAAGACTTCCAGGCGATATTTTTGTGAAAAAAGGAAACGTTACCTTTTATTTTCCTATCATTACATGTATTGTGTTAAGTATTGTATTATCTTTTATTATGTATATAATAAATCGATTCAAATAAGAAATAGGTGGATATAGTTATGGATATTAATCTGTTTGATTTTCATTTACCAGAAGAACTTATTGCACAAGTCCCATTAGAAGAGCGTGAAACATCAAGATTAATGGTGTTAGACCGTGAAACAGGCGATATTGAGCATAAACATTTTACGGACATTCTTTCTTACTTACATGAGGGGGATTGCTTAGTTTTAAATGAAACGAAAGTAATGCCTGCTCGTCTGCACGGTGTGAAAGAAGATACAGGCGCACACATTGAAGTACTGCTTTTAAAACAAGAAGAAGGCGATAAGTGGGAGACGCTTGTTAAGCCAGCGAAACGTGTAAAAGAAGGAACTGTTATCTCTTTTGGCGAAGGAAAATTAAAAGCAACTTGCACAGGAACTGCAGATCAAGGTGGACGTCAGCTTGAATTTTCATATGACGGCATCTTCTATGAAATTTTAGATGAACTTGGAGAAATGCCACTTCCTCCATATATTAAGGAAACGCTGGAAGATCGCGATCGCTATCAAACAGTATATGCGAAAGAAATCGGTTCAGCAGCAGCGCCGACAGCAGGACTTCACTTTACAGAAGAGTTACTGGAGAAGTTAAAACAAAAAGGCGTTGAGTTAGCTTTCATTACACTTCACGTAGGGCTTGGAACATTTAGACCAGTTTCTGCTGATACGATTGAAGAACACCATATGCACGCAGAATATTACCATATGTCTGAAGAGACGGCGGCATTATTAAACCGTGTAAAAGAGAATGGTGGACGTATTATTACGGTAGGTACGACTTCAACTCGTACGTTAGAAACAATTGCGACAGATCATGACGGCAAGCTTTGTGCTGCTTCTGGTTGGACAGACATTTTCATGTACCCAGGTTATGAATTTAAAGCAATTGATGGTTTAATTACAAACTTCCATTTACCGAAATCAACATTAATTATGCTTGTAAGTGCATTTGCAAACAGAGATAATGTACTTCATGCTTATAATGAAGCAGTAAAAGAAAAATATCGTTTCTTTAGCTTTGGTGATGCAATGTTCGTTGCCTCTCACGCTAAAATGGGAAACAAATAAAAGGAGTAAATTATGACAGCAATTCGTTATGAATTTATTAAAACTTGTAAACAAACAGGTGCCCGTTTAGGACGTGTGCATACGCCGCACGGTTCATTTGATACACCAACATTTATGCCAGTTGGTACACTTGCAACAGTTAAGACAATGTCACCAGAAGAATTAAAAGCAATGGATTCTGGCATTATTTTAAGTAATACGTATCATTTATGGCTACGTCCAGGTCACGAAATCATTCGTGAAGCAGGCGGTTTGCATAAATTTATGAACTGGGATCGTGCAATCTTAACGGACTCTGGTGGTTTCCAAGTATTCAGTTTAAGTGACTTCCGTCGTATTGAAGAGGAAGGCGTTCACTTCCGTAATCACTTAAATGGAGATAAATTATTCTTATCACCAGAAAAAGCAATGGAAATTCAAAATGCATTAGGATCAGATATTATGATGGCATTTGATGAATGTCCTCCATTCCCAGCTACTTTTGAATATATGAAGAAGTCTGTAGAGCGTACAAGCCGCTGGGCAGAGCGTTGTTTAAAAGCGCATGAACGTCCACAAGATCAAGGTTTATTTGGTATTGTACAGGGTGGGGAGTTCGAAGAGCTTCGTCGTCAAAGTGCAAAAGACCTTGTTTCAATGGACTTCCCTGGTTACGCGGTAGGTGGTTTATCTGTAGGTGAGCCGAAAGATATTATGAACCGTGTACTTGAGTTTACAACACCACTTCTTCCAGACAATAAGCCACGTTACTTAATGGGAGTAGGTTCTCCTGACTCATTAATCGATGGTGCAATTCGTGGTATCGATATGTTTGACTGCGTACTTCCAACTCGTATCGCTCGAAATGGTACATGTATGACAAGTGAAGGCCGTCTAGTTGTCAAAAATGCGAAATTCGCAAGAGACTTCGGTCCGCTTGATCCAAACTGTGATTGCTATACATGTAAAAATTACTCTCGTGCGTACATTCGTCACTTAATGAAATGTGATGAAACGTTCGGAATTCGTTTAACGTCTTATCACAACCTTCATTTTCTGTTAAACTTAATGGAGCAGGTGAGACAAGCTATTCGTGAAGACCGTCTTGGCGATTTCCGCGAAGAATTCTTTGAACAGTATGGCTTTAATAAACCGAATGCTAAAAACTTCTAATACATAATTTAAAAGGAGGAACAAAAGATGAATCCAGGTATGATGAATATCGTTATGATCGTTGCGATGTTTGCGATTTTCTATTTCTTATTAATTCGCCCGCAACAAAAACGTCAAAAAGCAGTTGCTCAAATGCAAAGTGAGTTAAAAAAAGGTGATGCTATCGTAACAATCGGTGGCTTACACGGTACAATCGAATCAGTAGATGAGACGAAAATCGTTATTAAATCTGGTGGTTCACACTTAACTTTCGATCGTAATGCGATTCGTGAAGTTGTGAAAAACTAATGAGGAAGGCCCTGCATGAAATGTGCAGGGCCTTTTTTTAGTTATTTTGTTTGGACATATTTACACCGAAAATGCCACCAAGTGTACTCGCGCCCATTAATGCTAATTGGTAAAGTAACTGTGAGTTCGATAAAGTTTGAGAGAAACCTAAATAGTTAACTAGAAAAACAAGTATAGTGAATGTAAGTCCTGTTGTGAAGCCTACTAGCCAACCTTTCCCTTGTGCTTTTTTGCCGGCAGAAAACCCGGATATAAGCATAGACAAAAGTGCTAGTATAAAAATAGTAACAGCTAATGTTCCTTCATTCATATCTGTAAATTTTAATAAAAGAGCCATAATCATGCTAGTAACTGTTGCGAGAATTAATAGGATAACGATACCGAAGCCGATTGCAGTTGATAATTTTTTCGTTCCATCCATTTATACATTCCCCCTTTTTAATACAAGCATATTTTCCTTTTGCCTAAGTTAGACTATTTTCTTTTTTATAGGGGAGTCTATACGTAAAAAGGAGATGTAGAAATGGAATGGGTATCAATCATTGGCCGGACGATGCTTTTGTATATCATCATCTTAATTATTTTTCGTCTTATGGGTAAGCGTGAAATTGGAGAGCTAAGTGTATTAGATTTAGTCGTATTCATTATGCTTGGTGAAATGGCAGTAGTCGCAATTGAAAATACCGATAAATCACTTTGGCACCAATTAGTTCCAATGACTTTTCTTATGTGTATACAAATTATTTTGTCAGTTATTTCGTTAAAGTATCAACGATTTCGGCATTTAATAGAAGGTGAGCCGGCTATTCTTGTAAATGCGGGAAAGATTGATGAAAAGAAGATGAGAAAGCAACGTTATAATATAGATGATTTAATGATGCAATTAAGGGAACAAGGAGTTGGAGACATCCGGGATGTAGAATACGCTATTTTAGAACCATCTGGGAAGTTATCTGTCTTTCAAAAACAAAAAGGCGGGCAGGATGCATTGCAGTTTACGCTTCCTCTTATTATCGATGGCGAAATTCAATCGAATCATTTACAAATGATTGAACATACAGATGAGTGGCTCGTTGAAAAATTAAAAAACTTAGGCTATAACGATGTAACAAAAATTTTATACTGTAGCTTTCAAAATGGACAATTTTTTGTTGATTTGAAAGAAAACTAGAGGCTTACTATATGGAATAGTAAGCCTATTTACTTCAAAAATGAAAGTTTTCGAATGATAGGGAGACGACTTAACTCTTCTTTTCGAATGAGCTTGAAAATGAAGAGGAGCACAATATAAACGAGTGTTGTTAAAGCGATTTCCCATAATGTTTGTATGCCAAGTGAATGAGAGAAAACTATATACTTATGAAGGTAAAAACCGAAGGAGCCTGCGATACCGATGGCAAGTCCGCCAAAAATATAGTCTTTTGCGTAAATGGTAAATGTAATTTTCTTTAAAACAGTAGCATAATGAAGAAATGTTACCGTTACGATATTTGCTGCAATTGCAAGGGCAACCCCCATCATTTGAAACTCTGGCCTTGAAGCTAGTACGAAAATAACGATTAATTTCACGATTGCACCAATAAACGTATTCATCATGGCCGCACGTGCTAAGTTTAAAGCTTGTAAAACAGAGGTAAGTGGACTTTGAAAATAATGAAATAAAAAGCAAGGTGCAAGAAGCTGGATGAACGCTGTTGCACTATCCGATCCATACATAAGAGTTAAAACAGGAGAAGCAAATACGTATAATATAACGACTGACCACCCGCCAGTAATGAGTGAGATCCGAAGAGCTTGTTGTAAGCGGTGTTCTACTAATTTATGCTGTCTTTTTGCCATTGCCTCGCTAATAGATGGAACGAGTGCTGTCGAAAGAGCGTATGTAATAAAGGCTGGTAGTGAAAGAAGCGGGAATGCATACCCGTTTAATATACCGTATTGCTGAGTTGCGACGGAGGCAGCAACGCCGGCAATCGCTAAGCTTTGCATAACGACGATAGGTTCAAAAAAATAGGAAACGGAACCGATTAAACGACTTCCTGTAGTTGGAAGTGCAATATCCATAAGAGAATAAAATGTCCCCTTGCTTTCCTTTACAGTAGTGAAAAATCCCGAGCGTATAGATAAATGTTTTTCGCGCTGGAATAAAGTGAGTAAAAATAATAACGATGCCACTTCACCGAGAACGGCTGATAACATAGCACCAGCTGCAGCATATTCTACGCCGTAAGGTAAAAATAATTGAATACATATAGCGATAATTGTAATGCGGACAATTTGTTCTATCACTTGGGCGTAAGCGCTAGGTTTCATATTTTGTTTCCCTTGGAAATAGCCACGTAAAACAGAAGAAACAGCAATAACAGGAACGACAGGCAAAATGGCCATTAATGGATAGTACGTTCGTTCATCAGTTAATAATGTTTTTGCTAAAATAGGTGTGAGGAGCATAATTCCAATTGTTAAAATGATACTAATAACAGATGTAACAGCTAATGATACTGTTAATATTTTTTTAACTTTTTGTTTATCATTCACAGCTTCTGCTTCTGCTACAAATTTTGCGATTGCGACAGGAAGACCGATTTGTGTTAATGTAATTGCTAGAATAAATGTAGGGACGGCCATCATATAAAGGCCAACGCCTTCTTCTCCTAAAATACGTGCCATTACAATACGATTAATAAATCCTAGAATTTTGGTAATAAAGCCGGCTATCATTAAAATAAATGCGCCTTTTAAAAAGCTTTGTCTCGTCATGGTCTTCTCCTACCTTCTCAAAATCAGTGGAATGATTTACAATAATTTATATGCACGTACGAGACAAGAATGACAAGCATTTAAGAGAGTACTCTTGAAAGTAGTTATTGCTGTCCATTAGAGCGGGATTAAAAGCGACTTTTCGTGCTGAAATAAGAAGGAGATGTTATATATGTTAGATAGAGAGGCTTTGGTAGAATCATACCGCGGACAGTTACAAGTCGTTTTAGAAAGTAAAGTAGAAGAGTTCCAAATGTTCGGCTACGACCGAGTAACAGATGATGACATTTGGAAGTTTCTTAAAGTGAAAAAGTGGAAGAAGATAGACAGTGACGTTAGATTGTATGAATTAGTTAATGATGTATTAACAGTAACAGCTAATGAATATATGACGTATTTAACTGTTGAAGCATATCAAGCCCCGCTTTGGTCATTTGATGAATATGAAAATAAATAACCGACTGCAATTGGTTTGTTCTTCCTTTTGCAGTATAATGATAGGTATTGATAATGAGGAAATAATTATGTCTAAGATCATATATAAAGGAGGTAGTGAAGAGAGAAAACAAATAATGAAAGTGTAGGTAATGTGAAAAACTTACCGACACAGCTGGTGAGGAACTAGCAAAATTATAGAAAGGAAGTCTACTAACTAGGCGTATGCACACGTGTGAAGGTGAATCGTAAAAGATTTATTTGAAGTGTTAGTAGCGGAAAGAGGGTACATATGGCAAAGCGTGGTACGAGAATTGCCGCCTTTTTCCTCATCGTTTTATTAATCGGTGGAGTAATTGGTGCGGCAGGAAAAGACATAGCAAAAGGAATTAGTCTAGGACTAGACCTTCGCGGTGGTTTTGAAATTCTTTATGAAGTAAAACCAGCCAAAAAAGGTGATAAAATTGACCGAGAGGCACTTGTAAGTACAGTAGGTGCTCTTGAAAATCGTGTCAATGTACTTGGTGTAAGTGAACCGAACATTCAAATTGAAGGGCAAGACCGAATTCGTGTACAGCTTGCTGGTGTACAAGATCAGCAAAAAGCACGTGAAATGTTATCAACACAAGCGAAATTAACATTCCGTGATGTAGATGACAACCTTCTTATGGATGGAACGGATTTAAAAGGCGGCGGAGCGAAGCAAACATTTGATGAGCAAGGTCGTGCGAGTGTAGGTCTTACACTAAAAAGCGCTGAAAAATTCCGTGAAGTAACTGAAAAAATTTCAAAAATGCCACCACCAACGAATTTAATGGTAATTTGGCTTGATTTTGAAGAAGGAAAAGATTCGTACAAAGCAGAATCTGCAAAACCGAATCCGAAGTTCTTATCAGCAGCAACAGTAAACCAAGTGTTTAACCAAGCTGAAGTATCTATCGTGGGTGGAAACTTTACAGTTGAAAGCGCGAAACAACTTTCATCTTTATTAAATGCAGGTGCACTTCCTGTTGATTTAAAAGAAATGTATTCAACATCTGTTGGAGCGAAGTTTGGTCAACAAGCGTTAGAGCAAACAATTTTCGCTAGTGCGATTGGTATCGCTCTTATTTTCTTATTTATGCTTGTATTCTACCGTTTACCAGGACTTGTAGCGGTTATTATGTTAGGTTTATACATTTTCGTTACATTACTTGTCTTTAACTGGATGCATGCAGTTCTTACGTTGCCAGGTATTGCGGCGTTAGTGCTCGGGGTAGGTATCGCGGTTGATGCGAATATTATTACGTACGAGAGACTGAAAGAAGAGCTGAAAATTGGTAAGTCAATGATGTCGGCATTCCGTGCTGGTAACCATCGTTCATTAGCAACCATTTTAGATGCGAACATTACAACACTTGCAGCAGCTGGTGTATTATTCGTTTATGGTAATAGCTCTGTAAAAGGGTTCGCAACAAGTTTAATCGTAAGTATTTTAGTCGGTTTTATTACGAACGTATTCGGTACTCGTTTCTTACTAAGTTTACTTGTAAAGAGCCGTTACTTCGATAAAAAACCAGGATACTTTGGTGTGAAACAAAAGGATATTATTCCATTAACAAAAGGTGTAGTACATCCACCGACAAGATTTGATCGTATTAACTTCGTAAATGTCGGTCATAAATTCCTTATCTTCTCGCTGGTAGTTGTAATTGCAGGTGCAATTATTTTACCAATTTTCAAATTGAATCTTGGTATTGACTTTGCGAGTGGTACACGTATCGACTTGCAATCAAAACAAGCAGTTACTGTGTCTGATGTTCATAAAGATTTTAAAGAATTGAACATTGACGTGAAGGAAGAAAATATTGTACCGACTGGAGATGACAATAAAGGATTCGCAGTTCGTACATTAGGTGTTCTATCAAAAGATGAAATTGCGAAAACAAAAACATTCTTCCACGATAAATATGGTACAGATCCAAACGTAAGTACAGTTTCACCAACAATCGGGAAAGAGATTGCACGAAATGCATTTATCGCAGTATTAATTGCTTCTGCGGTTATCATTTTATACGTAAGTATTCGTTTCCGATTTACGTATGCATTATCTGCAGTACTTGCATTATTACATGATGCATTCGTTATGATTGTTATATTTAGTATTTTCCAGTTAGAGGTAGACTTAACGTTTATCGCTGCGGTATTAACAATCATTGGTTATTCTATTAATGACTCGATCGTTACATTTGATAGAAACCGTGAATTATACAAACAGAAAAAACGAGTACGTGATATAAAAGACTTAGAAGAAATCGTAAATGCAAGTATTCGTCAAACGCTTGGTCGTTCGATTAATACTGTACTAACAGTGCTATTCCCAGTAATTGCATTGCTTATCTTCGGTAGTGAGTCACTACGTAACTTCTCGTTTGCGTTACTTGTTGGATTAGTTGTAGGTACGTATTCTTCTGTTTTCGTTGCTTCTCAAATTTGGTTAATGCTTGAAAACCGTCGTTTGAAAAAGGGCAAAAACAAGAAAAAGGTTGAGAAAGTAGAATCTGAACCGCAAGTATAAAAAAGATGATGTCTCTTTATGAGGCATCTCTTTTTTCGTTTGTGGATACAATAAGATAGCGACTTTGAAATGGGAAATGGAAGAAAGTGGTGATGGTATCGCTGTTTTTGTTACAATAAAGTGAAACTTTAATCAGTGGGGGGGCTTCATCCCCCCACTGATTATTAGTTGAACCAATCGGACTTTTATGGGCAGCCCGACCCCCACCTAAATTTTTTGCTTTCACTGAATTTTGAGGTAGGGGTCTTACTGCCCATTAAAGTGGGATAAAAAGATAGGTTAAGAAAAGAAGGGATTTTAATAATGGAAAAAGATGAACGTTTTAAACAGGCCGAGTTTGGTGCTATTGTCGGGATCGTTGGTAATATTATATTAGCGATTGTAAAGGCGGTAATTGGTTATATTGGAAACAGTAAAGCGCTATTAGCGGATGCTGTGCATTCTGCATCAGATGTAATTGGTTCGCTAGCTGTACTGTTTGGATTACGAGCAGCGAAGCAGCCGCCCGATGAAGATCATCCGTATGGTCACGGTAAAGCGGAATCGATTTCAGCGATTATTGTTGCAGTATTATTATTTATTGTGGGAATCGAGATAGCGATTTCGTCCATAAAAGCTTTTTCGCAGGAACTAGAACCGCCGAAGGGAATTACGATTTTTGCTGTTGTTCTTTCGATTATTGTGAAAGAAGGAATGTTTCAATATAAATTTCGATTAGGGAAAAGGGTAAATAGCGATGCAATTATTGCAAATGCATATGAGCACCGTTCGGATGTATTTTCTTCAATTGCAGCTTTAATCGGTATTTGTGCAGCGATTATTGGTGGTAAGTTCGGGTTAGATTGGCTTGTGTATGCCGATCCAATTGCAGGATTATTTGTTTCACTTCTTGTTGCAAAAATGGCATGGAGTATTGGGGCAGAAGCAATTCATGCAACGCTTGATCATGTTCTTCATGAGGAAGATGTTATTCCGCTTAGAGAAGCAATACTTCAAATAGATGGTGTGAAAAAAATCGGTTCGTTATATGCAAGGGAGCATGGTCATTACGTTATTGTAGATATTAAAGTTTCTGTAGATCCATATATTACTGTAGAAGAAGGGCATCGCATTGGAAAGCGTGTGAAAGAAACGCTTATGCTGCAAGATAACGTACAAAATGTATTTGTACATATAAATCCGTATTCTCCAAATTAAACATTAGTAACATTTTAGTATACAGATATTACATCGTAGTTTGCATGATATTGTCACCCCTTAATCTGTCTTGTATAATGAACAGGTTAAGGGGTGATTTCGTGTTACAACCGAAGACGCGTTGGAAAGAAAAAGAATATAATAGCGAGCGAGTGAGTGAATTAGCAAGTAAATTACAATTATCACCACTTGTCGTTTCGTTATTCCTCGGTAGAGGACTAGATACAGAAGATAAGATTTTAGATTTTTTAAATACAGAAAATCAAGAATTTCATGATCCGTTTTTATTAGAAGGAATGGATAGAACGGTAGAACGTGTAAATAAGGCGATTCAAAATGGAGAGCAAATATTAATATTTGGTGACTACGATGCGGACGGAGTAAGTAGTACAACTGTTTTATATATTGCCTTACAAGAATTAGGTGCAGACGTAGAATTTTATATCCCAAACCGTTTTACAGAAGGTTATGGACCGAATGAAGAAGCATTTCGTTGGGCGCATAGCGCAGGATTTTCACTCATTATTACTGTCGATACTGGTATCGCAGCTGTACATGAAGCGAAGGTAGCGAAGGAACTTGGGATAGATCTAATTATTACAGATCACCATGAGCCACCACCAGAATTGCCAGAAGCACTTGCGATTATTCACCCGAAATTAGATGGCGGTGTGTATCCGTTTCACTATTTAGCTGGTGTAGGTGTTGCGTTTAAAGTTGCGCATGCACTACTGGGCCGTGTACCAGAACATTTATTAGAAATTGCAGTAATTGGTACGGTAGCCGATTTAGTATCACTTCACGGTGAGAATAGATTGCTAGTGAAGCGCGGTTTAAAACATATGCGCATGACGAAAAATATCGGACTAAAAGCGCTATTTAAAGTTGCTAACGTTTCGCAAAGTGAAATTACAGAAGAGAGTATTGGCTTCTCAATCGCACCTCGTATTAATGCAGTTGGACGTTTAGAAGATGCAACGCCGGCTGTACATCTTTTATTATCAGAGGATCCCGAAGAAGCGAAAGAGCTGGCTGAAGAAATTGATGAGCTGAACAAACTGCGAAAAGATATTGTAAAGCAAATTACAGAAGAAGCTATCGCTGAAGTGGAAACGAATTTCCCTCCTGAAGACAATAAAGTATTAGTGCTTGCAAAAGAAGGATGGAATCCAGGTGTAATTGGAATTGTCGCTTCTAAATTAGTTGAACGTTTTTATCGTCCAACGATTGTATTATGCATTGATCCTGTAAAAGAAACTGCAAAAGGTTCAGCGCGTAGTATTGCAGGATTTGATTTGTTTGCAAACTTGTCAGATTGTAGAGAGTTATTGCCACACTTCGGAGGACATCCGATGGCAGCGGGAATGACGCTACATATGAATGATGTAGATGAATTACGCCGCCGTTTAAATGAACAGGCAGATACAATTTTAACAGAAGAAGATTTTATTCCAATTACAGCTGTCGATGCTTTTTGCAAAGTGGAGGACGTAACACTTGCAGCAATTGAAGATATGCAAAAGTTAGCGCCATTTGGTGTTGGCAATCCAAAGCCACGTATTGCAGTGAAAGATGCGGAGCTAGAAAGTATTCGTGCAATCGGATCAGATGGTTCTCATTTAAAGATGTCTCTTCGTGATGGACAAGCAACATTGGATACAATTGGATTCGGTTTTGGTGCGTACGCGAAAGAAATTTCTCCAGTTGCAAAAGTATCTGTAATAGGAGAAGCGTCTATCAATGAATGGAATAATTTTAAGAAGCCGCAATTAATGGTACAAGATATTGCTGTAGAGGCATGGCAATTATTCGATTGGCGTAGTATGCGTAACGTAGAAGCAAATTTAGCAGAACTTCCGAAAGGGAAAATCACGATGGTGTATTTTTCTGAAGAGGTATTGAATAAATTTTCTTTAGAAGACTATAAAGAGCATATGATGCATGCATCAGAAGTGACCGAGTTAGATGATCAATACATCGTATTACTTGATTTACCAAAAGGGACAGATGAATTAAGAGAGCTATTTAAAGTAGGATTCCCGTCGCGAATTTATACACTATTTTATCAAGAGAATAATCATTTATTTAGTACTGTTCCAACGAGAGAACATTTTAAATGGTACTATTCGTTCTTGAGCCAAAAATCACCATTTTCTTTAAGACAATATGGAGAACAACTATGTCAACATAAAGGTTGGTCAAAAGATACAGTAAATTTCATGACACAGGTGTTTTTTGAGTTAGAATTTGTTACAATAAAAGATGGCGTCATTTTTATGGCAGACAAAAAACAAAAGCGTGATTTAATTGAATCGAACACATATCGTGAGAAAATGAACCACTTACAATTAGAAAAAGAATTGGTTTATAGCACATATCAGCAACTATATACATGGTTTGAAACGATTCGTAATCATAAAGAAGTAGAACAGTTAGGGTAAAGGATTTGTATTTACAAACCTTTTAGATCTGAGGAGGATTCAGAAATATGGATTTCAAGCAACATATCGCAATTGTACCGGATTATCCGAAAGAAGGTATCGTGTTTAAAGACATTACACCGTTAATGAACGACGGTAAAGCATACAAAGCAGCAACAGATGCAATCGTTGAGTATGCAAAAGAAAGAAACATTGATCTTGTAGTAGGACCAGAAGCGCGTGGTTTCATTATCGGTTGCCCAGTTTCTTATGCATTAGAAGTAGGATTTGCGCCAGTTCGTAAATTAGGAAAATTACCACGTGAAGTAATTACAGTTGACTACGGTAAAGAATATGGTAAAGATGTTTTAACAATCCATAAAGATGCAATTAAACCAGGTCAACGCGTATTAATTACAGATGACTTATTAGCTACAGGTGGAACAATTGAAGCGACAATTAAGTTAGTTGAAGAGCTAGGCGGAGTTGTAGCAGGAATTGCATTCTTAGTAGAACTTACTTACTTAGATGGTCGTAAAATGTTAGATGGTTACGATGTATTAGTATTAGAAAAATACTAATCACTATATAGGTAAAACTACGGTGATAAAAAGTACCCGTGAATCTCTTGGAGAGGAGCGGGTACTTTTGTATAATTGAACAAAAAATTATAGTGAAATGTCAGTAAAATCTTTTCCTTTTCACAATTCACAATCATTGGGTTATAATGATAGAATATAATTTATTCTATTCAATAAAGATAAAGTCAATTTTCAATAAAAGGTGATTCGATGGCAAATGAGCAGGTACTAACAGCTGAACAGGTACTCGAGAAAGCAAGTCAATATTTAGTGGATGAAGATATTGAGCTAGTAGCACGTGCCTATGAATATGCACGCGATGCGCATAGCGAACAATACAGAAAATCGGGTGAACCATACATTATTCATCCAATTCAAGTTGCAGGTATTTTAGTTGATTTACACATGGATCCAGCTACAGTATCAGCAGGTTTCTTACATGATGTAGTAGAAGATACAGAGATTACATTAGAAGATATTGAACGGGAATTTAATAAAGAAATTGCTATGCTTGTCGATGGTGTGACAAAGCTTGGAAAGATTAAATATAAATCTCATGAGCAACAACAAGCAGAAAACCATCGCAAAATGTTTATTGCAATGGCTCAAGATATTCGAGTTATTTTAATTAAACTAGCTGATCGTCTTCATAACATGCGTACATTGAAACATTTGCCTCAAGAGAAGCAGCGTCGCATTGCGAATGAAACGTTAGAAATCTTTGCACCTTTAGCACATAGACTCGGAATTAGTACTATTAAATGGGAGCTAGAGGATACGTCACTTCGCTACTTAAATCCACAGCAATATTATCGTATTGTAAATTTAATGAAGCGTAAACGTGCAGAACGTGAAGAGTATTTAGAGGAAGTAATGACTGGTATTCGTGAGAAATTAGATGAAGTTGCAATTCAACCTGAAATTTCTGGAAGACCAAAACATATTTACAGCATTTATCGTAAAATGGCACTGCAAAATAAACAGTTCAATGAAATTTACGATTTATTAGCTGTACGTGTCGTTGTAAATAGTATTAAAGATTGCTATGCAGTACTTGGAATTATTCATACGTGCTGGAAGCCGATGCCAGGTCGTTTTAAAGATTATATTGCAATGCCGAAAGCAAACCTATATCAATCTCTTCATACGACTGTAATTGGGCCGAAAGGTGATCCGCTTGAAGTACAAATTCGTACGAAAGAAATGCATGAGATCGCAGAATTCGGGATCGCGGCACACTGGGCGTATAAAGAAGGAAAAACAGCAGAAACAGCAGGTACATTAGAGAAGAAACTTACATGGTTCCGTCAAATATTAGAATGGCAAAATGAAGCTTCTAATGCAGAAGAGTTTATGGAGTCATTAAAAATTGATTTATTCTCTGACATGGTATTCGTCTTTACACCGAAAGGCGATGTAATGGAATTACCACTTGGATCTGTTCCAATTGACTTTGCATATCGTGTGCATTCAGAAATTGGAAATAAAACAATTGGTGCAAAAGTAAACGGGAAAATGGTGACGCTTGATTATAAATTAAAAACAGGTGACATCATTGAGATTTTAACATCGAAGCATTCGTATGGACCAAGTCAAGATTGGGTGAAACTTGCTCAAACATCTCATGCAAAAAACAAAATACGTCAGTTCTTTAAGAAACAACGTAGAGATGAAAATATTGAAAAAGGCCGTGAACTTGTTGAGAAAGAAGTGCGTAGCCTAGAGTATGAGATGAAAGAAGTGTTAGCTCCTGACAATTTAAAACGAGTTGCTGAAAAATTCAACTTTGCAAATGAAGAAGATATGTTTGCGGCAGTTGGATATAATGGCATCACTGCATCGCAAATTGTTACGCGACTAACGGACAAGTTCCGTAAGCAACGTGAAGAAGAAGAGATTGTTGAAGTTAAAGAAGTTCGTAAACCGATGAAAATTCGAAAATGGGACTCTGGCGTTAAAGTAAGTGGTGCAGATAATTTATTAATTCGTTTATCAAAATGCTGTAACCCAGTTCCTGGCGATGATATCGTTGGATATATTACGAAAGGCCGAGGCGTATCGATTCACCGTCGTGACTGTGTAAATGTTCATACAGAAGAAGCTATAGAACGTTTATTAGAAGTAGAGTGGGAAGGTAGCCCTGAAAAAGAAATTGAGTATAACGTTGATATTGAAATTTCAGGTTACGATCGTCGTGGTTTATTAAACGAAGTATTACAAGCTGTTACAGAGACGAAAACGTACATTTCGGCAGTTTCTGGTAGAAGTGACCGTAATAAGATGGCAACAATTAATATGTCAATCTCTATTCGTAACTTACAGCACTTGAAAAAAGTAGTAGAACGCATTAAACGTGTTCCAGAAATTTATGCAGTACGACGCATGATGCATTAATAGGGAGTGTAGAAAAGATGAGAGTTGTTTTACAACGATCAAAGGAAGCGTCTGTCACAGTAGACGGTGAGATCGTAGGACAAATTCCGTTCGGTTTAACATTACTAGTTGGCATTACGCATGAAGATACAGAAAAAGATGCAACTTACATTGCAGAAAAAATTGCGAACTTACGTATTTTTGAAGATGAGAGCGGAAAGATGAACCATTCTGTACTTGATGTAGAAGGACAAGTTCTATCCATTTCGCAATTCACATTATACGGAGATTGCCGCAAGGGAAGACGTCCAAACTTTATGGATGCAGCTAAACCTGACTATGCAGAGCGTTTATATGATTTCTTTAATGAAGAAGTACGTAAGCAAGGATTGCATGTAGAAACAGGGAAGTTCGGAGCAATGATGGATGTTTCTTTAATCAATGATGGTCCGGTGACCTTAATTGTGGAAAGTAAATAGTGTTGCTGAAGAAGAGAGGGTGATATCATCCTCTCTTTTTATACATTGTTGTATGTTTTGTTCATTTATCCCGCTATTTGGATTCTTATTTTTAGAATTAATAGCTGTTTCAGTTATGTATAACTCTCTAATCAATATGGAACAATAAAAAGTAAAACATCCATATTGAATGTGAGGGATATACGTATGCGTATGAATGAAAAAGGGCATTCTGTTACAAATGGTGCAAATCAACTGTTTAACGTAAATTTTCATGATTTTATTTCAAAAGAGCAAAACAATACTTCGATGGAGCTTGCTTCTGAGTTTGGCATTTCTCTTCAAGATGTAAAGCGCCTAAAGAAGCAGATTGAACGCTCTTAGAGTACTTGACAATCCTACTCAACAAACGTATAGTAATTTTATATTTACATATGAATATAACCGTTGATAGAGAAGAGTAAATGAGACACACATGGAAAGAGAAGAAATGTCTTAGGCTGAAAACATTTCTACATGATGACTAATTGAATGACACTCTAGAGGTTTCAACTTGAACGGCATATACGCTTAGTAGGGATGAACGCACATTTAAGCGTTATTAAAAAAGTGGAAGCATACGTGCTTCAATTAGGGTGGCACCACGGGTATAATACTCTCGTCCCTACTGTTCAAACAGTAGAGGCGGGAGTTTTTTTATTTTTATTAAGATTAAAACAATTTGAGGAGGAACTGAATATGTCTATTCAAATCCCACGCGGAACGCAAGATATTCTTCCAGGCACTGTTGAGTTATGGCAGTATATCGAAGGGCAAGCACGCGAAATTTGCCGTCGTTACAATTATAAAGAAATTCGTACACCAATTTTTGAACACACTGAGCTATTTTTACGTGGTGTTGGTGATACGACAGATATCGTACAAAAAGAAATGTACTCATTCCAAGATCGTGGAGAGCGTAGTTTAACATTGCGTCCAGAAGGTACTGCACCTGTTGTACGTTCTTACGTTGAAAATAAAATGTTCGGTGACGCAACACAACCAACGAAATTATATTATATCGGTCAAATGTTCCGTTACGAAAGACCGCAAGCAGGTCGCTATCGTCAATTCGTACAATTTGGTATTGAAGCAATCGGTAGTAACGACCCTGCAATTGATGCAGAAGTCATTGCACTTGCTGTAGAGTTTTACCGCGGCATGGGCTTGAAAAATATTAAAGTTGTATTAAACAGTTTAGGTGACGCAGCAAGCCGTCAAGCACACCGTGATGCATTAATCGCACACTTTGAGCCACGTATCGGCGAATTCTGTTCTGACTGTCAATCTCGTTTAGAAAAGAACCCTCTTCGAATTTTAGATTGTAAGAAGGACCGTAACCATGAATTAATGGGAACAGCACCATCTATTACAGAATACTTAAATGAAGATTCAGCAGTATACTACGAAAAAGTTCAAGAACTATTAACGATGATGGATGTTCCATTTGAAAAAGATCCGAACTTAGTACGTGGTTTAGACTACTACCAGCACACTGTTTTTGAAATTATGAGTGAAGCAGAAGGTTTCGGTGCTATTACTACATTAAGCGGTGGTGGACGTTACAACGGACTTGTACAAGAAATCGGTGGACCAGAAATGCCAGGTATCGGTTTTGCGATGAGTATTGAACGTTTAATTATGGCACTAAAAGCTGAAAACATTGAATTGCCAATCGAACATAGTATTGATTGTTACGTTGTGGCGCTTGGTGAAAAAGCGAAAGACCATGCTGCAAAAGTTGCGTTTGATCTTCGTAAAGCTGGATTATCAGTTGAAAAAGATTATTTAGACCGCAAAATGAAGGCACAATTTAAATCAGCAGATCGTCTAAAAGCGAAATTTGTAGCTGTATTAGGGGAAGATGAGCTAGATAAAGGCATCATTAACTTAAAAGATATGGCAACAGGCGAGCAAGAAGAAGTAGCGTTAGATGTATTTGCTTCATACGTAGCAGAGAAATTAATATAGGGGGAACTTACAGTGGCTGAAAGAACACATGCATGTGGAAAAGTAACAGTAGAAGCAGTTGGACAGACAGTTCAATTAAAAGGTTGGGTACAAAAACGCCGTGATTTAGGTGGGTTAATCTTTATCGACTTACGTGACCGTACAGGTATTGTACAAGTTGTATTTAACCCAGAAACATCAAAAGAAGCGCTAGAAGTAGCAGAAACAATTCGTAGCGAATACGTATTACACGTAGAAGGTACAGTTGTTGAGCGTGGTGAAGGCGCAATTAATGACAATATGGCAACTGGTCGTATTGAAGTACAAGCAACAAAGGTAAACGTATTAAACGCAGCGAAAACAACGCCAATCATTATTGCTGATGATACAGATGCATCAGAAGATGTGCGTTTAAAATATCGTTATTTAGACTTACGTCGTCCTGTAATGTTCAATACATTCAAAATGCGTCATGACGTAACAAAAACAATTCGTAATTTCTTAGATACAGAAGAGTTCTTAGAAGTAGAAACACCAATTTTAACGAAGAGCACGCCAGAAGGGGCTCGTGACTATTTAGTACCAAGCCGTGTACATGACGGTGAATTCTATGCGTTACCACAGTCTCCACAGCTATTTAAACAGCTTCTTATGGTCGGCGGATTTGAGCGTTACTATCAAGTAGCACGCTGTTTCCGTGACGAAGATTTACGTGCGGACCGTCAGCCAGAATTTACGCAAATCGATATTGAAGCTTCATTCTTAACACAAGAAGAAATTTTAGATATGATGGAGCGCATGATGACGAAAGTTATGAAGGATGCGAAAGGTGTAGAGATTAGTGCACCATTCCCTCGTATGACTTACGCTGATGCAATGGCTCGTTACGGTTCTGATAAGCCAGATACACGCTTTGAAATGGAACTAACAGACTTATCTGAGTTTGCAGCAGGTTGTGGATTTAAAGTGTTTACAAGTGCTGTAGAAAGCGGCGGACAAGTAAAAGCAATTAATGCAAAAGGTGCTGCGAGCAAGTACTCTCGTAAAGACATCGATGCATTAACTGAATTTGTAAAAGTATACGGTGCAAAAGGTTTAGCTTGGCTTAAAGTGGAAGAAGACGGCTTAAAAGGACCGATCGCGAAATTCTTCGGTGAAGAAGATGCAAACGTGTTAATGACTACATTAGAAGCTACTGCTGGTGATTTATTACTATTCGTAGCAGATAAGAAGAGCGTTGTTGCAGATAGCTTAGGTGCACTTCGTTTACGTCTAGGTAAAGAGCTTGAGTTAATTGACGAAAGTAAATATAACTTCCTATGGGTAACGGATTGGCCGCTTCTTGAGTATGATGAAGATGCAGATCGTTACTTCGCAGCTCACCACCCATTCACAATGCCATTCCGTGAAGATGTTGAGCTATTAGAAACAGCACCAGAAAAAGCACGTGCACAAGCATATGACCTTGTATTAAACGGTTACGAGCTTGGTGGTGGATCACTTCGTATTTACGAGCGTGACGTACAAGAAAAAATGTTCAAAGCACTTGGATTCTCACAAGAAGAAGCGCAAGAGCAATTCGGATTCTTATTAGAAGCATTCG
Source organism: Bacillus sp. FSL R9-9834 (assembly GCF_038006905.1). Classification (NCBI taxonomy): domain Bacteria; kingdom Bacillati; phylum Bacillota; class Bacilli; order Caryophanales; family Bacillaceae; genus Bacillus; species Bacillus sp. FSL R9-9834. The sequence goes on along the minus strand of NZ_JBBOWD010000001.1, from coordinate 4,197,312 downwards.
AATACGGTACTCCACCACACGGTGGTATTGCATTAGGTTTAGACCGTCTTGTTATGTTACTTGCAGGTCGTACAAACCTTCGTGATACAATTGCATTCCCAAAAACAGCAAGCGCAAGCTGCTTATTAACAGAAGCTCCAAGCCCAGTTGCAGAAGCACAGCTTGAAGAACTGAACTTAAAGTTGAACGTGAAAGAAGAGAAGTAAGAAAAAAGTCTAGATGGTTATACTATAGCCGTCTAGACTTTTTTTGAGAGGTTGTTTAAAAAGTCCGGTTCAGATGGCTGTCGCATCTCGTCGTTACGTATGCTAGCCCGGTGCTCGAGTAGTAACGCTACACTGCGCTCCTCCTGGCTTCAGCGCCTCGATCTGTTCGGCTCTCTGAATCCTTCTTTTTAAACGTGCATTTAGGAAGAAACAAAATCCCGGTTTACACTATGTTTTTATTTTCGAAATATGTATTTTTAGGAATTCTATAACTTTTTCTATACAAATAGTCGGAAAAACGCTAGAATACATGGTAGACCATTTTTGTAATAGGAGTGTAGAGCTGAATGTTACATCAATTTTCACGTAATGAATTAGCCTTCGGTAAAGAAGGACTTGAAATATTAAAAAATAGTACAGTCGGTATTTTAGGAATTGGCGGCGTAGGTTCTTTTGCAGCTGAAGCGTTAGCACGTTCTGGAGTTGGGCGTCTCGTATTAGTAGATAAAGATGTTGTAGATATTACAAACGTAAACCGTCAAATTCACGCTTTAGTATCTACTGTAGGACGTTCAAAAGTAGAATTAATGAAAGAGCGTATTGCAGACATTAACCCAGAGTGTGAAGTAATTGGACTAGAAATGTTTTATACAGATGAAACATATGAAGAGTTCTTTAAACACGGTTTAGACTTTGTAGTGGATGCATCTGATACGATTACGTTCAAAATTCATTTAATTAAACAATGTTTACGTCGTAAAATTAAAATTATCTCAAGTATGGGTGCAGCAAATAAAATGGACCCAACTCGTTTCCGTATTGCGGACATCTCTAAAACACATACAGATCCAATTGCGAAAGTCATTCGTACGAAGCTTCGTAAAGAGGGTATTAAAAAAGGTGTAAAAGTTGTCTTCTCTGACGAAAACCCAATCGTAATTCGTGAAGAAGTACGTAAAGAAATCGTACCAGACGAAAATGCAAAAATTCGTAAAGCGAAATTACCACCTTCATCAAACGCATTCGTACCATCTGTGGCAGGCTTAATTATGGCAAGTCACGTTGTACGTGAACGCATTAAAAACGTAGAAGTGAAACGTGTAGGGCAAGAATAAAAGAAAAGCATATATCCATTTCGGATATATGCTTTTTTATATGTGCTAAAAAAATAGGGGTATTTGCATTGCTACTAGTTCAAATGTAAGCAAGGCCAGTAAGTAATAATCATATTTGTCTGATTTATAACCTGAGGTCTTTTTTAAACTATGAATCGTAAAAAGGCCTAACGTTAGAACGAGAATACTGAGTGTTATTTTGAAGGCTACTAATGAAATGGCAATCAGCTCCTTTCAATCGTATATGTTTATAGTAACATTTAAGTAAAAAATATCCAGTTGATTCAGGGAGTTCTTTGTATAGCAGGTCTATTTATTTTGTAAATATTTGTCGGTAAATCGATATTCCTTGTCGAATAGTCGATATAATTAAAAAATCGTTGATATATTGTAAGTTACGGATATATTCGAAAAATCGCCGATATAATTTCATTTACCAATACGCTATCCATCGAAGAAACAAAAAAAGGATGTCACTTAGCCGGAAAATAGGGCTAGGTGACATCTTTTTTAATTCTCTGCAGAATAAATAATATCTAAATTTCCGTTTTGATCTGTCTTGAAAATGGGAGCGATCTGCTCTTCTTGTTCTTCAACTGAAACGAGTTTTCGAGCGCGGTCCATAATTCTAACGAGCATCGCATAATCTTCTTCGATTGCTTGTTGTTTTTTTGTGAGTACAGCTAATTTAGTTTCGAGCTCATCATTCGTTTTTTGCAAGGAAGTGAGCTGAGTTTGTAATACTTCATTTTCAGTTTGTAACTTTGCGAGTGAAGGATTATTGTGCTCCAAGTTTTGCAAAAACGAGATGACATTTTGCATTGTAAGTTCTTGTTTACTTGGTACAATATCTTCTGAAAACTCAGCATCGATTACGAGTTGTTTCGTTTTTGTGAACTGATCTTTTTCTATTTTAGCTTCAGAGCGCTTTAATTCTTTACGTTGTTTTTTCGCAAGCTGTACCGCATCTTCATAATTCGGTCTTACTTCAGCGTTCCATCTAAAACCGCAAGCTGCGGAAGTGCGGTTTAAAGCATCGCCGACTTCATCGAATGCTTTTATTTGTGTACTGCCGCTGCGAATATGTCGTAAAACAGTTTCTGCTAAAAGGAGATCGTCTTCTTTTGTCCATGCATCTTGACGTGTTTTCATAAGCGAAGCCTCCATAATGGTGACGTTTTCGCTTATGTTACCCTTTATTTTTCGTTTTATTCGAACTTTGTAATCTTTCATATACAGTAGAAAGTGCTTGTTCAAATTTCCCTGTCATTTTCGGTTTATAATATTGTTTGTTTTTTATTTTATCAGGTAAGTATTGCTGCTGTACCCAACCATTTGGATGGTCGTGTGGATATAAGTAGCCAATGCCTCTTCCAAGTGCCTCTGCGCCTTTGTAATTACTATCTTTTAAATGACTTGGGATGTCACCTGTTTGCCCGTTCCGTAAATCGTGTAAGGCAGCGTCAAGTGCTTTATAAGCTGAGTTTGATTTTGGTGATAGGCAAAGCTCAATAACGGCATTTGCAAGTGGTATGCGCGCCTCTGGGAATCCAACGCGTTCAGCTGATTCTATAGCTGCTAGCGTACGCGGTCCAGCTTGCGGGCTAGCAAGTCCAATATCTTCATATGCCATAATAAGAAGACGTCTACCGATGCTTTGCAGATCACCAGCTTCAATAAGACGTGCTAAATAGTGAAGTGCTGCGTTTACATCACTTCCGCGCACTGATTTTTGAAATGCTGATAATACGTCATAATGAGCATCTCCGCCTTTATCGTGAACGAAGCTCTTTTTTTGTAAGCATTCTTCGGCGATTTCCAGCGTAATTTCCGCAGCTTTGTCATCAGTTGTAAAGCTAGATAAAACAGCTAGCTCCAGTGCATTATAAGCGGAACGCATATCTCCACCTGATGCATTTGCGAAGTGATGTAATGCTTCAGGTGTAACAGTTACATCATATTCCCCAAGACCTTTTTCTTTATCTTCAAGTGCTCGTTTTAAGCCAATTAAAAGATCATCTTCTGTTAATGCGTGTAATTCGAAGATTTGACACCGACTTCGAATAGCAGAATTAATAGCATGGAACGGATTACTCGTCGTCGCACCAATTAAGGTAAGGAGTCCACTTTCTAAATGAGGTAATAGAAAATCCTGTTTTGCTTTATCTAGACGGTGTACTTCATCTAAAATTAAAACGAGGTGTCGATGCATCTTTGCCTCTTGTACGACAACTTCCATATCTTTTTTATTGTGAGTAACAGCGTTTAATAGGCGAAAAGGGGTTCCGGTACTTCCTGCAATTGCGCTCGCGATGGATGTTTTTCCAGTGCCTGGAGGACCATATAAAATCATAGATTGAAAATGATTTGCTTGGACCATTCGCCATAAAATTTTTCCTTCACCAACTAAATGTTGTTGTCCGATAATTTCTTGAATATTTGTAGGGCGCATTCGATGTGCGAGTGGTTGTTTCATTTTTACCGTCTCCCTTAATATATAATCTCTTTCTATCGTATCATTTTTTTTAGTGGAATTTGAAATAGGATGCTGTTTTGTGGGAAAAATGAATATTAATATTTTCATTTTTCTTTCAATTGTAATAATTTCCGAGTTTTTCAATGTGATTTTATGTTATCATTTTGATACACAAGTTGAAATTTCTTATAATACTATATTATGCTATAATTTCATAGGATTTTAAATTGTGTTCTTTTATAAATAAGATATAACCAATAGAAGTGAAAATTTGAAAAGAGGTGCAAAATAGATGAAGATTTCAACGAAAGGCCGTTACGGCTTAACAATTATGATCGATCTTGCAAAAAAGTTTGGTGAAGGTCCAATTTCCTTAAAATCAATTGCGCAGGCACATGATTTATCGGAACATTACTTAGAGCAATTAATTTCACCACTTCGTAACGCGCGTCTAGTAAAGAGTACACGCGGAGCATATGGCGGGTATGTATTATCAGATCAGCCAGCTAACATTACAGCTGGGGATGTAATCCGTGTATTAGAGGGTCCGATTAGTGTTGTAGAAATGATAGAAGAAGAAGAACCAGCACAACGCCAATTATGGATGCGTGTTCGTGATGCGGTGCAAGAAGTGTTAGATAGTACAACGTTAGAAGATTTAGTACGTTATGAGGAAGAAAATCACGGGGGCTATATGTTTTACATTTAATTCCTTGTGAAACGATTTGGAAAGAAGGAGATTTAATGGAACGCATTTATTTAGATCATGCTGCGACATCTCCGACTCACCCGGAAGTGGTCGAAAAGATGATTCCATATATGACAGAAACATTCGGAAATCCGTCTAGTATTCACTTTTATGGACGTCAAACGCGCCATGCAGTAGATGAGGCGAGACGCGCATGTGCACGTAGCATTCATGCGAATCCGAATGAAATTATATTTACGAGCGGTGGTACGGAAGCTGATAATTTAGCACTTATCGGTGTAGCGCGTGCGAACCGTCATAAAGGTAACCATATTATAACGACGCAAATTGAACATCATGCAATTTTGCATACGTGTGAATTGTTAGAGCGTGAAGGGTTTGAAGTGACATATTTACCTGTTGATGAAACAGGACGTGTTCAAGTTTCTGACATACAAAAGGCATTAACAGAAGAGACAATTCTTGTATCTATTATGTTTGGGAATAATGAAGTTGGGACGATGCAACCAATTGCGGAAATAGGTAAGCTGCTAAAAGAGCATCAAGCTTATTTCCATACAGATGCGGTACAAGCTTACGGTTTAGTAGAAATTGATGTGAAAGAGTTTGGTATTGATTTATTATCAATTTCGGCTCATAAAATTAACGGGCCAAAAGGTGTCGGGTTCCTATACGCTAGTGCAGACGTGAAATTTGAACCGTTATTAATAGGTGGGGAGCAAGAAAGAAAACGCCGTGCTGGTACTGAAAATGTGCCGAGCATCGTTGGGTTGCAACATGCAATTTTGCTAGCTGAAAAAACTCGTGAGCAAAAAAATGCCCAATATGAAGAGTTTAAAGATATAATGGTATCTGTCTTCAAAAATGAAGACATTACTTTCGAGGTAAACGGAAACTTAGAATATCGATTACCACATGTGCTTAATATTAGTTTTACAGGAATGAACATTGAACCGTTTCTTGTGAACTTAGACTTAGCTGGCATTGCAGTATCAAGTGGTTCGGCTTGTACAGCTGGTTCGATTGATCCATCACATGTATTAGTGGCGATGTTCGGAAAAGACTCCGATCAAATACGTTCATCCGTACGTTTTAGTTTCGGACTTGGAAATACGAAAGAGCAAGTTGAGAAAGCGGCGTACGAAACAGTGAAAATCGTGAAGCGATTAACACAAAATTAGCATGGGAGGTGACATGATGAACAAACTACCTCACGAAACACGCGTTGTCATCGGGATGTCCGGTGGCGTCGATTCATCTGTAGCGGCTCTTTTATTAAAAGAGCAAGGTTATGATGTAATCGGAATTTTTATGAAAAACTGGGATGATACAGATGAGAATGGTGTCTGCACAGCAACAGAAGATTACAATGATGTAATTGAAGTGTGTAACCAAATTGGTATTCCGTATTATGCAGTAAACTTTGAAAAACAATACTGGGATAAAGTATTTACGTACTTCTTAGATGAATACCGAGCTGGTCGTACACCAAACCCAGATGTAATGTGTAATAAAGAAATTAAATTTAAAGCATTTTTAGAGCATGCCATTGCGCTCGGGGCTGATTATGTAGCAACAGGTCATTATGCACGCGTTGCTTATATGGACGGCGAATATAAAATGCTTCGCGGCGTTGATGACAATAAAGACCAAACGTATTTCTTAAATCAATTAAGCCAAGAGCAATTATCAAAAACAATGTTCCCGCTTGGTGAACTGAAGAAACCACAAATTCGTGAAATGGCGAAAGAAGCTGGTTTAGCGACAGCGGCGAAGAAAGATAGTACTGGTATTTGCTTCATTGGTGAGCGTAACTTTAAAGATTTCTTAAGTAACTATTTACCAGCACAACCAGGTGTGATGCAAACATTATCTGGCGAAGTGAAAGGAAAGCATGACGGTTTAATGTACTACACAATTGGACAACGTCATGGCCTTGGTATTGGTGGTAACGGTGATCCGTGGTTTGCTGTTGGGAAAAACTTGAAAGAAAACATTTTATATGTTGATCAAGGATTCCATAACGAACTTCTATATGGCGACGAAGTTATTGCTACAAATGTTGGCTGGGTAAGTAATAAAGCGAAAGAGAAAGAATTTAAGTGCACAGCGAAATTCCGTTATCGTCAAGAAGATAATAAAGTAACGGTTCAAATCGTTGATGAAAATACAGTTCGTATTCTTTGTGACGAGCCAATTCGTGCAATTACACCAGGACAAGCAGTTGTTTTCTATGATGGAGATGAGTGTTTAGGCGGTGCTACAATTGATGAAGTGTACCGTAGCGGTAAGAAATTGGATTATTTAGGATAAAACGAGAAGCCTCTACCGATTCGCGGTTAGAGGTTTCTTTTACATAAGGCGAATTTTCGTTCGCTTGGAAAATACATTCTTTGTTATAATTTGTTGTAGAGGTGAAGGACATGTCAAACAAACTTGAAACAGGTATTCAATATATGCAAGAAGGAAACTGGGAAGAAGCTGCTAAAAATTTCACAGAAGCAATCGAAGAAAATCCGAAAGATGCGCTTGGATATATTAACTTTGCAAACTTATTAGATGTACTAGGTGATAGTGAGAAAGCAATTTTATTTTATAAACGTGCATTAGAGTTAGATGATAAATCTGCGGCTGCTTATTATGGATTAGGAAACGTATATTACGGTCAAGAGCAATTTGCAGAGGCTAAAGCTGTATTTGAACAAGCGATGCAAGCTGGATTACAATCAGCTGATGTAACGTTTATGTTAGGTATTACACATGTGCAACTTGGAAATGATCGTCTTGCACTGCCGTTTTTACAAAGAGCAACAGAATTAGATGAAAACGATGTAGAAGCTTTGTTCCAGTGCGGACTTTGCTTTGCGCGACTAGAACATATTCAAGAGGCGAAACCTTATTTTGAAAAGGTATTAGAAATGGATGAAGAGCATGCAGATGCGTATTATAATTTAGGTGTTGCCTACGTATTTGAGGAAAAAAATGAGAAGGCTCTCGCTTTATTTAAGAAAGCAACTGAAATTCAGCCAGATCACTTTTTAGCGGGTAATGGTGTTCGTTTATTAGAGCAAGAAGCTGAATAAGAAAAATGTAGTTTAATGGGTAGTTATCCCTCATCTAAATAGGTGGGGGATGTACTGCTCATTAAAGTGAAGCGAAACCGGAAAGGAGAGGAAAGATGGGAAATCAACATGCAATGGATTTGTTTGAGGAAGAGAAAAAGTTTATAAAAGCGCAAGTTCTTCATACCATTTTCCACAACGAAGAAAACCTCTATTCCGTTGTCAGTATGAAAGTCATTGAAACGAATGAAACGTACGACGAAAAAAAAGTGATGATAAACGGTCATTTTCCCCGCATGCATGAAGATGAAGTGTTTACGTTGACAGGGCATTTTAAAGACCATCCGAAGTATGGGAAACAATATTTAGTTGAAACGTTTAAGAAAGAATTGCCGCAAACAAAAGCAGGTATGGTGCAATATTTAGCGAGTGATTTATTTAAAGGGATAGGAAAGCGTACAGCTGAAAAAATTGTAGATCATCTCGGAGAACATGCTATTTCTAAAATTATGGATGACCCTGAGGCATTAAATGGTGTTGTTAATAAACAAAAGGCTCAGGAGATATATGAGACAATTGTTGAACATCAAGGATTAGAGAAAGTAATGAGCTTTTTAAATGGCTACGGTTTTGGAACGAAACTTTCTATTAAGATTTACCAGCAATATAAAGAGATGACATTAGAAGTGATTCGTAATAACCCGTACCAACTTATCGAAGAAGTGGACGGGATTGGTTTTGGAAGAGCGGATGATATAGGGCGTGCGTTAGGGATATCGGGTAATCACGACGACCGTGTACGCGCAGGATGTTTTTACACGTTAGAGAATGTCTCATTACAACTTGGTCACGTTTATATGAGGAAAGACCAACTTGTAAGAGAAACGATGTCACTTTTAAACAATCAAGAAGGAAGAGTGACTGAGGAAGATATTGTAGGTTGTATTGAAACGATGCAAAGTGAAGGGAAAGTCATCATAGAAGAAGAGCGAGTGTATTTAGCAACGTTATTCTACTCTGAAAAAGGTGTTGTAAAGTCCATTCGCAGGCTTATGAATCAAGAAGAAACACCTTCATTTCCAGAGGCAGAAGTGTTAAAAACATTAGGTGAAATTGAAGAACAACTGAGCGTACAGTATGCACCACTTCAGCAAGAAGCAATTCAAACGGCACTTCATAAACCGATGATGTTATTGACAGGTGGACCAGGAACAGGAAAAACAACAGTTATTAAAGGAATTGTTGAAATGTATGCGTCACTTCACGGGCTATCGTTAAATCCGAATGAATACAGTGATGATAATCCATTTCCGATATTATTAACGGCTCCAACAGGAAGGGCAGCGAAGCGAATGAGTGAATCGACAGGACTTCCAGCTTGTACAATTCACCGTTTACTTGGCTGGACGCCAGAAGGGTCTTTCCAGCGTAATGAAACGGATCCGGTACAAGGGAAATTGCTTATTATTGATGAATTTTCAATGGTTGATATTTGGCTTGCAAATCAGCTGTTTAAGTCATTGCCGACGAACATTCAAGTTATCGTTGTAGGTGATGAAGATCAATTACCATCTGTAGGACCTGGACAAGTATTGAAAGATTTATTGAATGCAGGTGCAGTTCCAACTGTAAAGCTTACTGAAATTTATCGTCAAGCGGAAGGTTCATCAGTAATTCAACTTGCTCATGCGATAAAAAATGGAACACTCCCACCAGATTTAGCGAAAAATCAAAAAGATCGTTCATTTATCGGCTGCACAGGAGCTCAAATTGTTGAGGTTGTTAAGAAGGTTTGTGAAAATGCTAAGACAAAAGGTTTTAGCGCAAGAGATGTACAAGTATTGGCCCCGATGTATCGTGGACCGGCCGGTATTAATGTACTAAACGAAGCGTTGCAAGAAGTATTTAATCCGAAAAGGGAAAAGAGTAAAGAAATTGCTTATGGTGATGTTGTATATCGAAGAGGCGATAAAGTTTTGCAACTCGTTAATCAGCCGGAGAGTCAAGTGTTTAATGGTGATATCGGAGAAATTGTTTCGGTGTTTTATGCGAAAGAAAACGTTGAGCAACAAGATATGATTATCGTTTCATTTGATGGAATTGAGGTAACATATACAAAACCAGATTTAAATCAAATTACACATGCCTATTGCTGTTCGATTCATAAATCACAAGGTAGTGAGTTTCCGATTGTAATTATGCCGATAGTAAAAAGTTATAATCGTATGTTACGTCGTAATTTAATTTATACTGGTATTACAAGAAGTAAGAAGTTCCTTATTATTTGCGGAGAGGAAGCTGCTTTCCAGTCTGGTGTAAATCGCCTTGATGATGCAATGCGTCAAACGACTTTAGCGAGTCGATTGCAGGAATCGCAAGGAGAAGTACAGATGGTAACAGTGAATGGCGAAGAAATGGACGTGGAAAACATTTCACCGTATGATTTCATGTAAAAAGGTGAAATTATATAGTGAAACTTTCAAACGTATAACGTTGAAAGGCTCCAGCAATGTATAAATGAATGCAGTTTGGAAATAATGGCGAATAGAATCCGGGAGACTGTAAGGAGATGAACGCCATATGTTTATTTGTCCAAATTGCAAAGGAAAAGACATTGGGAAAATAGGTGTCAACCAATTTTATTGCTGGAATTGTTATATCGAATTATCGGTTTCAAAGGGGAAAATCCATACGCATCAAGTAGAAGAAGATGGTTCGTTAAGTTCTCTTGATGATTTATTTGATGAGAATGAAAGAACGATCGGATAACGAAAAGGGGGATTTACTTTGAATCTACGCAATTCATTAATCGCATTAGGTGTTGGAGCGGCAGCATATCAATATGCTCGCAAACAAGATGTCTTTTCAAAACGCAATATGAAAAAAGCACGTAAGATGATTAAATCTTATTTATAAGCGTAAAAAACTCCCTTCATCAACAAGGGAGTTTTTTTATGCATTTGTATGCAAATATAAAAGTCCAATTTCAGAGAAGAGATAAGATAGGCCGTAACATCCAACGCCAAGCATTCCGTAATGAAATAAATGTTTCGCTCTTTCTTTTCGTGAGGAACGAATAAAGAAACCTTTCCAAATACCAAACCCGATACAAATCCATTCAAGAATCATAAAAAGTGCTGATAATACGAGCATAAATAAAACCATTATGAGCCCTCCTGATTAAATTGTTTCACGCTGCGTTCTCAGGGGTGGTTGTCCTTGTTATGTATATATATGTGCGTCTTTACAAAACAGTATGGTCTGCACAAAAAGATTTTAAAACTTTTGCACATAACCTACCCTATTTATTTTCACAATAAAGGTGGAGGAGGTTTTTCGTGTGAAGAATCTTAAAATCATTTGGATATACCGTTTAGGATTATTGTTACTTGTCTTTCTTTGTTTGCTCGTCTTTTTAAAAATTAAGCCGCTATGGGCACCGATTATTTTTGTATGTAAAGTGGCCATTACACCGTTTCTTATCGCGTGTTTTATTGCGTATTTATTGCATCCTTTAATTGAAAAAATTCATAAAGAAGGGATGCCGCGCACACTCGCTATTTTGCTCATTTACATCCTTTTCTTTGGCGGAATTGGTTATGGAATTTATAAAGGAACGCCGGTTGTGATTAAGCAATTACAAGAAATCAATGAACAATTCCCGCAGTTTACAAAAATGTATGATTCTTGGATGGATGGTGTTACAGAACAAACAGCAAACTTCCCGTCATTTATTCATGAAAAGGTGAAACAAATTTTTGTTGGAGTAGAGACGAAGATACAAGCACTTTTAAATAAAGTGATGAGCACAGCTCGCGGTGTACTGGATTCGTTACTCATTATTTTCTTAATTCCGTTCATTGTATTTTACATATTAAAAGATTACGGCGAGTTTTATCATATTTTTTGGAAACTAGTTCCGAGTAAGTGGCGTAGTACGGGGCAAATGCTGGCGAAAGAAATTGATAAATCACTTGGAAGTTATATTCGAGGACAGTTATTTGTTTGTTTAGTATTAGGGGGCGTATCTGCTCTTTCCTTTTGGTTTATCGGTATGAAATATCCATTGTTACTCGGTATTATTATTGGGGTGACGGATATAATACCGTACTTTGGCCCTATTTTAGGGGCGATTCCGACATTAATGATTGCGGCAACGGTATCAACAAGTTTACTCATTAAAGCGGGGATTGCGATTGCTATTTTGCAATTCGTAGAAAGTAACATTTTATCCCCTTATATCGTTGGTAAGTCCCTTCGCATGCATCCTGTCATTATTATGCTTGCACTACTAGTTGGGGGAGAAGTGGGAGGAATTGTAGGGTTATTAATATCAGTTCCTATTTTAGCGGTTATTCGTACAGTAATCGTTCATGTAAGGCCTCTTTGGAAAAAAGAAGATGTGTAAAATGATTATCTACATTGACAAACTTAAGAGAATTCTATTATATTTAGTCATATAATACATTAAATCAATGACGGAACAAGTACGTTACAGTCCATTTATAGAGAGAAGCTTCCATATGGCTGAAAGAAGCTTTAAATGAAGGGTAACAGAAAGCTAATCCTGAGAGCAGCTAATCACTGCCGTCTTGCCACGTTACGGCACCATGAGGTGATGAATTGATTCGTATAGCAATCAATTCATAATTAGGGTGGTATCGCGAGTTAACTCTCGTCCCTTTTATAGGGACGGGAGTTTTTTATATTTAAGGAGGAAAATACAATGAAACAACTAACAGGCGCACAAATTCGTCAAATGTTTTTAGACTTTTTCCAAGAAAAAGGACATGCAGTAGAACCTAGTGCATCACTAGTTCCACATGAGGATCCATCTCTTTTATGGATTAACAGTGGTGTAGCAACATTAAAAAAATATTTTGATGGACGTGTAATCCCGCAAAATCCACGTATTACAAATGCTCAAAAATCAATTCGTACAAACGATATTGAAAACGTAGGGAAAACAGCTCGTCACCATACATTCTTTGAAATGTTAGGGAACTTCTCAATCGGCGATTACTTCAAAGAAGAGGCAATTACTTGGGCTTGGGAATTCTTAACGAGCGACAAATGGATCGGATTCGATAAAGAATTATTATCCGTTACAATCCATCCAGAAGATGAAGAAGCATTCACAATTTGGAATGAGAAAATGGGTGTTCCAAAAGAGCGTATCATCCGCTTAGAAGAAAACTTCTGGGATATCGGTGAAGGACCAAGTGGACCGAATACAGAGATTTTCTATGACCGTGGAGAAGCTTACGGTAATGACTTTAGTGACCCAGAATTATATCCAGGCGGAGAAAACGAGCGTTACTTAGAAGTATGGAACCTTGTATTCTCTCAATTTAACCATAATCCAGATGGTTCATATACACCACTTCCTAAGAAAAACATCGATACAGGGATGGGTCTAGAGCGTATGACATCTATCGTTCAAGATGTACCTACAAACTTTGACACGGACTTATTCATGCCGATGATTGGTGCAACAGAAACAATCTCTGGCGAGAAATATCGTAATGGTGACTTAGAAAAAGATATGGCGTTTAAAGTAATCGCTGACCATATCCGTACAGTAACATTCGCTGTTGGTGACGGCGCTCTTCCATCTAACGAAGGCCGTGGTTATGTATTACGTCGTTTATTACGCCGTGCTGTTCGTTACTCTAAGAAATTAAACATTAACCGTCCGTTCATGTTTGAATTAGTACCGGTTGTTGGAGAAGTAATGAAAGACTTCTATCCAGAAGTACTTGAAAAGAAAGATTTCATCGCAAAAGTTGTGAAAAATGAAGAAGAGCGTTTCCACGAAACACTTCATGATGGTGAAGCAATTTTAGCTGAAGTTATTGCAAAAGCGAAAGAAGAAAAAACAACTGTTATTTCTGGAGTAGATGCGTTCCGTCTATATGACACATACGGTTTCCCAATTGAATTAACAGAAGAATATGCAGAAGAAGCTGGTATGACAGTTGATCATGAAGGCTTTGAAAATGAAATGGAAAAACAACGTGAGCGCGCACGTGCTGCTCGTCAAGACGTTGATTCTATGCAAGTTCAAGGCGGTGTCCTTGGAGAAGTGAAAGTAGCGAGCGAGTTCGTTGGTTACGGTACGGTTGCAACAGAAAGTAACGTTGTTGCACTTGTGAAAAACGGTGAATACGCAGACAGCTTGCAAGCAGGTGAAGAAGGACAATTAATGCTTGATGTAACACCATTCTATGCTGAGAGCGGCGGACAAATTGCAGACCGTGGTTACCTTCTTGCTGACGGCGTGAAAGTTCTTGTAAAAGACGTACAAAAAGCACCAAACGGCCAAAACTTGCACAAAGTTGTAGTTGAAGAAGGTACATTAACGAAAGATGCGGCTGTAAAAGCTATTATCGATACGAAAAACCGTAGTAGTGTTGTGAAGAACCATACAGCAACTCACTTACTACACCAAGCGTTAAAAGACGTACTTGGAACGCACGTTAACCAAGCGGGTTCTCTTGTAACTTCTGAACGTTTACGCTTTGACTTCTCTCACTTTGGTCAAGTACAAGCTGACGAATTAGAAAAAATTGAGCGTATCGTAAACGAGAAAATTTGGGAAAGTATTGATGTTGAGATTTCTCAAAAAGCAATCGAAGAAGCGAAAGAAATGGGCGCAATGGCATTATTCGGTGAAAAATACGGTGATGTTGTACGCGTCGTACAAGTTGGCGACTATAGCTTAGAGCTTTGCGGTGGTTGTCACGTTGATAACACAGCTTCTATCGGTATTTTCAAAATCGTTGCTGAGTCTGGTATCGGTGCAGGAACTCGTCGTATTGAAGCAGTAACTGGTAAGTCTGCTTATGAATTAATGAACGATCAAGTAGGTTTATTAAAAGAAGCAGCTGGAAAAATGAAAACAAATCCAAAAGACATTTTAACAAGAGTAGATGGTTTATTTGCTGAAGTAAAACAACTTCAAAAAGAAAACGAATCTCTTGCAGCAAAATTAAGCAATATTGAAGCTGGAAACTTAACTGATTCAGTAATGACAGTTGATGGCGTGAACGTATTAGCGGCAAAAGTAAATGTTGCAGACATGAACAACTTACGTACGATGATGGATGACCTAAAAAATAAATTACAATCTGCAGTTGTCGTATTAGCGTCTGTAAATGATGATAAAGTAAACATCTTAGCTGGCGTAACGAAAGATTTAATTAGCCAAGGATACCATGCTGGTAAACTTGTGAAAGAAGTAGCTTCTCGTTGTGGCGGTGGCGGTGGTGGCCGTCCTGATATGGCACAAGCGGGCGGTAAAAACCCAGCGCAAGTTGAGGAAGCTTTAGCGTTTGTACAAGAGTACGTTAAATCTGTTTCAAAATAAAGAGATAGTAGTGTACAATGGTAGGGAGAGGAGAAGTTCTTCTCCCTATACTTACTATATAAGTGAGGTGCTTGAAATGGACGGTTTTGATAAAACAATGAAGTTTAGCATTCAAGATGAAAAACAGAGTGTCCATGTAAATGATGTACTTTTAACTGTGTATGATGCACTTCAAGAAAAAGGCTATAATCCGATTAACCAAATCGTCGGTTATTTATTAAGTGGAGACCCAGCATACATACCTCGCCATAAAGATGCGCGAAGCATCATTCGCAAGCTTGAACGTGATGAATTAATTGAAGAGCTTGTGAAGTCTTACTTGAAACATCATCGTGAGGAGTAATTTATGCGGATATTAGGTTTAGATGTAGGTACAAAAACAGTCGGAGTTGCAATTAGTGACGAAATGGGCTGGACAGCGCAAGGGCTTGAAACAATCAAGATTAACGAAGAACGAGGTCAATTTGGTTTTGACCGCATTTCTGAGTTAGTAAAACAGTATGATGTGGACAAGATAGTAGTAGGTTTACCTAAAAATATGAATGGTACAATTGGCCCACGTGGTGAAGCATGCCAACAATTTGCAGAAAACCTACGAGAGCTGTTACAATTAGACGTTGTAATGTGGGACGAGCGTTTGTCAACGATGGCAGCGGAACGTCTACTCATTTCGGCCGATGTAAGCCGTAAGAAGCGAAAGCAAGTAATTGATAAGATGGCTGCAGTCGTAATCTTACAAGGATTTTTAGATAGTAAATAAGAGGTGACCAAAATGGAAGAAAATCAAATTACAATTGTAGACGAAAAAGGTAACGAACATTTATGTGAAATTATTTTCACTTTTGACGCTGAAAAATTTGGCAAAAAATCATACGTAGTCTTCTCTCCAATCGGTGAAGTAGACGAAGATGGAGACCAAATTTATGATGCAATGGCTTATGAGCAAAATGAAGAAGAGGGCGGAACTTTACTTCCAATCGAATCTGAAGAAGAGTGGGAAATGGTACAAGAAATGTTCAACACTCTAGCTGATGAGCAAGAAGCTGAATAATAAGTACTGAAAAGGTGGACGGTATATCGTCCGCCTTTTTTATATGTAAAATGAAAGATTTTTTGTCGAAACTGCGTAATCCTTTGTAGTATAATGAGACGGATTGTAGAAAATAAAGTATCTGTCAAAAATGATAGGTAAATGTATTGTGATTTTTTATCGTGTTGTATAGAAAGATGTACATATGGCCTACAATTGAATAAGGAGGAAGAGTTTTGGTAGAGAATCAAGTGAAAAAGAAGCGTAGACGCATTTTTTTATTCTCGATAATTGCACTGCTTTTAGTTTGTGGTTCAGTCTATGCGTATATTTCATCCGCATTAGGACCGGTTGATAGCGGGAATAAAAAAGAGATTGAAGTAGAAATTCCAAAGGGATCATCTACTAGTAAAATTGGTGAGATTTTAGAAGGAAAAGGTGCTGTGAAAAACGGTACAGTTTTTAGTTTTTATACAAAGGCTAAATCTAAAAATTTACAAGCGGGTACATATTTATTAAATCCTTCAATGAGTGCAAAAGATGTTATTGAGCAAATGTCATCTGGTAATGTACATCGTCCAGCTCTTTATAAAGTGACGGTAAAAGAAGGGGCACAAGTAACTGAAATTGCAGAAACGGTTGCAAACGAATTAAAGTGGAATAAAGATGATGTTGTACGTCAATTAAACGATAAAGCATTTATTCAAAAAATGCAGCAAAAGTATCCCAAGCTGTTGACGGATAAAATCTTTGATAGCAATATTAAATATCCATTAGAAGGTTATTTATATCCTGCGACGTACTCTTTCTATAAAAAAGATACGACGTTAGAAGAAATTGTCATTCCAATGCTTGAGAAAACGAATGCAATCATTGTTCAAAACGAAGCAAAAATGAAAGCGAAAAACTGGGATGTTCATCAGCTTTTAACATTGTCTTCACTTATTGAAGAAGAGGCAACAGGCTTTACAGATCGTCAAAAGATCTCTAGTGTCTTTTATAATCGTTTAGCAAAAGGTATGCCGCTGCAAACGGATCCAACGGTATTATATGCACTTGGAAAGCATAAACAACGTGTATTATACGAAGATTTAAAGATAAACTCACCGTACAATACGTACGTTGTGAAAGGATTGCCGGTGGGCCCGATTGCAAACTCTGGTAAACATTCAGTGGAAGCAGCGCTAGAGCCTGCGCAAACAGATTATTATTATTTCTTAGCTGCACCAACTGGTGAAGTGTACTATGCGAAAACATTGGAAGAGCATAATGCACTAAAGCAAAAATATATTACGAAAAAACAGTGAAATGGGGAGGGATAGCGAAAAAGGTCGCACATCCCTCTTTTTTGTGGTAAAATATATCGGGTTAAAAACTGGCAGAAGAATCGTTTTTAATATCAAAACGGGACGTACAAGCTAAGGGTAAAGCTGGCTTGTATTTTTATTGCATTCTATGTGTGAAAAGACGTCATAGAGGCACTTCTCCATGTAAATAAGGAGGACCATTATGGAGGATGCAGTTAACGAGTACCTATTATCATTTATTGATCCGAAAGATAAATTAATTCTTGAAATGGAAGACTATGCGAAAGAAAATCATGTGCCAATTATGGATCGACTTGGAATGGAATTTATGTTGCAATTTTTACGTTTAATTGGACCGAAGAGCATTTTAGAGCTAGGTACAGCAATTGGCTATTCTAGTATTCGTATGATGCAAGCTATTCCAAATTCTCGCATTGTGACAGTTGAGCGCAATCGCGATCGATATGAAAAAGCACTTGAATATATAGAACGTTCACCAGTTAAAGAGCGTATTTCCGTTATTTACGGTGATGCGTTAGAAACAGGCGAGCAAGTAGAAGAACATGGAACATTTGACGTTATTTTTATTGACGCAGCAAAGGGACAATATCGTCGCTTTTTTGACTTATATGAACCGTTATTAAATCCTGGTGGCGTAATTATTTCAGATAATGTTATGTACCATGGCCTTGTAACGACGAAAGAGAAAATTGAAAACAGACGTACACGTGGTTTAATCCGTCGTATTAAGACGTACAATGAATGGCTTATGAACCATGAAGGATATGATACAACGATTTTCCCAATTGGTGATGGAGTAGCTGTTAGTAAAAAGAAAGGGTGACCAAGGTATGAAGAAACCAGAATTGTTAGTAACGCCAAAAGCAGTGGCGGATATCGAACCTCTTGCGAAAGCAGGAGCAGATGCGGTAATGATCGGTGAGCAAAAGTTTGGTTTACGTTTAGCAGGGGAATTTTCACGTGAAGATGTGAAACAAGCTGTGAAGATTGCACATGAAAATGGTGTAAAAGTATACGTAGCAATGAACGCTATGTTCCACAACGATAAAGTAGAAGAATTAACGGACTATGTTGCATTTTTAAACGAAGTACATGTAGATGCAATTGTTTTCGGAGATCCAGCAGTATTAATGGCGGTTCGCGAAGTAGCGCCAAATATGCAATTGCACTGGAACACAGAAACAACAGCAACAAACTGGTTTACTTGTAACTACTGGGGAGAAAGAGGAGCAAAACGTGCTGTATTAGCTCGCGAGCTTAGCTTAGATGAAATTGTTGAATTAAAAGAAAATGCTGAAGTGGAACTTGAAGTGCAAATTCACGGTATGACTTGTATGTTCCAATCGAAGCGTTCGTTAGTAGGAAACTACTTTGAGTATCAAGGACGTCATCTTGATATCGAAAAGAAAAAATATGAAGAGAATATGTTCTTATATGACCCAGAGCGTAACAATAAATATCCAATTTATGAAGATGAAAATGGTACTCACATTATGAGTCCAAATGATATTTGTTTCATCGATGAGTTAGAAGAGCTAATTGATGCTGAAATTGATAGTTTAAAAGTTGATGGTGTACTAAAAAGCTCTGCATACATTATTGAGGTAACGAAGAAATATCGTAAAGCAATTGATTTATGTGTAGAAGATCGTGATGCGTATTACGACGTGAAAGACGACTTATATAAAGAGATAGAAGAAATGCAACCGGTGAATCGTCCGTTAGATACAGGATTCTTCTTTAAAGAGACGGTTTACTAAACGAGGAGGGTGTAGGAAATGACTGTACAAGAAATTTCACGAGTGATCGATGGCAAACGCGTTATTGTGAAGAAACCTGAACTGTTAATCCCTGCGGGTAACTTAGAAAAATTAAAAGTAGCTATCCATTACGGGGCAGATGCTGTATATTTAGGTGGACAAGAATTTGGTCTTCGTTCGAATGCAGGTAACTTTACACTGGAAGAAATGGCAGAAGGTGTGGAATTTGCAAAGAAATATGGAGCAAAAATATATGTAACAACAAATATCTTTGCACATAATGAAAATATGGACGGGCTAGAGGAATATTTAAAAGGGATTGAAAAAGCTGGCGTAACGGGAATTATCGTTGCTGATCCGCTTATCATTGAGACTTGTAAACGTGTAGCGCCTTCTGTTGAGGTGCATTTAAGCACACAGCAATCACTATCCAACTGGAAAGCAGCACAGTATTGGAAAGAAGAAGGTTTACATCGTCTTGTATTAGCTCGTGAAGCAAGCTATGAAGAAATGAAAGAGATTAAAGAAAAAGTGGATATTGAAATTGAAGCATTCGTCCATGGTGCAATGTGTATCGCATATTCAGGAAGATGTACGCTAAGTAACCATATGACAGCGCGTGACTCTAACCGTGGTGGTTGTTGTCAATCTTGTCGCTGGGATTATGATTTAGTTCAAACAGTATCACAACATAAAGATGCAAAAGAGCTTCCTCTATTCCAAGAAGAAGATGCTCACTTTGCAATGAGTCCAAAAGACTTAAATTTAATTTTATCAATTCCGAAAATGATTGAAATTGGAATTGATAGCTTAAAAGTTGAAGGACGTATGAAATCAATCCATTACGTAGCGACTGTAGCGACAGTATACCGTAAAGTAATTGATGCATATTGTGCGGATCCTGATAACTTTGAGTTTAAACAAGAATGGTTAGATGAGCTTGATAAATGTGCAAATCGTGATACAGCTCCTGCATTCTTTGAAGGGGTTCCAGGACATCAAGAGCAAATGTTTGGAAATCATAGTAAGAAAACAACGTATGATTTCGCTGGTTTAGTGTTAGATTATAATGAAGAAACGGGCATCGTAACGATTGAGCAACGTAATCATTTCAAACCAGGACATGAAGTGGAGTTCTTTGGGCCAGAAATAGAAAACTTTACGCAAACGGTGGAGAAAATTTGGGATGAGGATGGAAACGAATTAGATGCAGCGAGACATCCGTTGCAAATCGTGAAATTCAAAGTGGATCAACCAGTGTATGTGAATAATATGATGCGCAAAAGCATACTTCAATAAGAAAGAGTGATAGTCGAATGGGGACGAATAAGCCTGTTGTAATTGGAATTGCTGGTGGTTCAGGGTCAGGTAAGACAAGTGTAACGAAAGCGATTTTTGACCATTTTAAAGGTCATTCCATTTTAATCTTAGAGCAAGATTATTATTACAAAGATCAAAGCCATTTACCAATGGAAGAGCGTTTAAAAACAAATTATGATCATCCATTAGCGTTTGATAATGATTTGTTAATTGAACATTTGCAGCAGTTGCTTGCATATAAACAAGTAGAGAAACCTGTATATGACTATACATTGCATACGCGTTCAGATGAAATTATTCCAGTTGAGCCGAAAGATGTAATCATTTTAGAAGGAATTCTTATTTTAGAAGACCCACGTCTTTGTGAGTTAATGGACATTAAGTTATTCGTTGATACAGATGCTGACCTTCGTATTTTACGCCGCATGCAGCGTGATATTAAAGAACGTGGTCGTACGATGGATTCAGTTATTGATCAATATGTAAATGTTGTACGTCCAATGCACAATCAATTTATTGAGCCTTCTAAGAAATTTGCGGATATTATTATCCCTGAAGGTGGACAAAACCACGTTGCAATTGATATTATGGTTACAAAAATTGCAACAATTCTTGAACAAAAAGTAAATTTGTAATAGCATAGTAAAAGATATACGATAGGAAGGGATTTTTTCCCTTCCTATCGAATACAATGAAACATGCAACCTCATCTATATATAGGTGAGGGCATATTTATATCAACTTTCCATACATATCTTCTTTATATAAAGAAGAATTGGGAATACGGGGTTGTATGTGACAACTCCGCTAGTACAGGCGTGCTAGAAACCTCCGCTTTACATATAAGCGGGGGAGTTTTCATATGGAACTCCTCTTTTTTTCGGGGGATTGGTATATAAAAGGAGTGGAAAATATGGCAACAGAAAAAACATACCCTATGACGCAAGAGGGTAAGCAAAAGCTAGAGAACGAACTTGAGGATTTAAAAACGGTAAAACGTAAAGAAGTTGTAGAGCGCATTAAGATTGCACGTAGCTTCGGAGATCTTTCTGAGAACTCTGAGTATGATGCAGCGAAAGATGAGCAAGCGTTCGTAGAAGGACGTATTACACAATTAGAAAACATGATTCGTAACGCAGTTATCATCACAGATAACGGTGAAGAATCTACAGTTGTTACATTAGGTAAAACAGTAACATTTAAAGAACTACCAGATGGAGATGAAGAAGCTTACACAATCGTAGGTAGCGCAGAAGCAGATCCATTTGAAGGAAGAATTTCTAACGATTCTCCAATCGCAAAAAGCTTATTAGGTAAGCAAATTGGCGAAAAGGTAGCAATCCAAACTCCAGGTGGAGAAATGCAAGTAGAGATTATCTCTGTAAAATAATTAAAAATCACTCGTGTAAAAGCGAGTGATTTTTTTATCCCGCATTAACGGGCAGTAAGACCCCCACCTCAAAAATCAGCGAAAGCAAAGAAGTTAGGTGGGGGTCGGGCTGCTTAAAGTTTCACTTTATTTGTATAAAAAATGAAACACTCCGTCCAAACTATAGTAGACGAGGTGTTTTTTTTATGAAAATAAAACAGAGAATTACAATTGTTTTAATTTGTTTTATATGTGTCATGTTTATGTTGCTTTGTCGTTTAATTCAAATACAAATTATAGATACGGAATCATTTACGGATCGTAAGATTAACTTAATTGAAAAAAGTGTTACACAACGGACGCAATCCATTACAGTAGATGATGGACGCGGCCATTTTATAGATCGTAATGGTAAGGAGATAGGTGAGAAAAAGTATCCTGTTTTAATTGTTTTTCCATTTCTACAATTAAAAAATGACATGTTGGAGAAAATTGCGCATATCATTGGTATGTCGAGACAAGAGATTGAAAGTCAAATGAAACATAAGAAAAGTGCATTTATCCTGCAAAGAGGAAATGAACCACTTCGCTTGGGACGAGAGCAGATGGAGAAGGTGAATCAATTAAATGTATTAGGCATTGTAGCAGCTGAAGTTCGTTTGCGGCAAACTAGCGTGATGAATCATTTAATTGGCAATGTGGGTGAGAATGAACGAGAATTTCAAAAACGATACGGAGAAGTTAGAAAAATTTCAAAACAAACACCGATTGGCATTTCAGGATTGCAGCAATCATTTGATGAATTTCTTTTGACCGATGGAGAGGCAAAAGTATTGTATCAAGTGGATCGGCAAGGAGAACCGATATTTGGAAAACAAGCGAAATATACATCGCCTGGAAATCCGTTTTATCCAGTGACGATTCAAACTACTTTACATAACGAGTTACAGAAAAAAGCAGAAGAAGTAGTTGAAGCAAGTGAGATTAAGAAGGGAGGAGTAGTGCTACTTGATGTAAAGAAAAATGAAATTTTAGCAATGGTTAGCAAACCATCTGTACAGGTGAAAGATGAGAGTTTATATAAAACTACACTTGAAAATCAAATGTTAACACCACACTTTCCCGGTTCTGTTTTTAAAACAATAATTGCGGCGGCAGCGATTGATCAAAATGAAAATGTTTTTAATCGCGTATTTAATTGTAATAAAGATTTATATGGTGAAGATCACCCACAAGTTAAGATGGGGACACTTAGTTTTAAAGAGAGCTTTGCTAGAAGCTGTAACAGGACATTCTCAGAGTTAGGAAATGAGCTAATACAAAAGGATAAGATGGTGTTAGAAACTTATGTAGCGGCTTTAGGAGGCGCTGAGAAGGTTGGATGGAGAGGTTCTGTATTTCATACAACTCATTTTGAGCAAATGCCAGAGGAGAAAAGTGTTACGATTTGGGGGAGTGAAGGAAATAAGAATAGTAAAAAAGCGGTAGCGCAAACAGCAATTGGACAGAAAGATGTACGTATGTCACCTCTAGCGATTGCAAATATGATGGCGACGATTGCTAGAGGGGGAGAAAAGATGGAAGTGAAAGCTGTTGAAAAAATAATGTATAAAAATGGAACGGATTTTTATACATTTGAAGACCATACATTAGGTGGAAAACAGCTTTCATATGAAACAGTGAAAACATTACAACAGTTATTAAGGAGCGTTGTAACAACGGAAAAAGGCACAGGATCAGCATTCAAGTCGTTACCACTAAGTGTCGCTGGAAAATCTGGGACAGCACAAACAGGAAAAGGAACGAAAGAGAATCGATGGTTTGCAGGTTATTTTCCATATGAAAATCCAAGGTATGCTTTAGTTGTCGTGGATATAGAAACGAATAGCGATGTAAATAAAGTTACACCTATTTTCAAATCTATCGTAGAATCAATCTATCGATTAGAGAATGAAAAGTAATCTTGCAATTTATAGTAAAATGTTTTCATTTCATGAAAATATTATTGTAAATGTTCAACCTTTCTAGATTTAATGTTACAATAGCAAGTATGAAAAACTGCATGGAGGTTTGAAGAATGGCAGGAGGATCTAGATTCCAACAGAAACAACAAAAACGTCGTCAAAACGGTGTTTTAAATATTGCAATCGCTATTGTACTAGTAGCAGTAGCTATTGTAGCATATCAATTGTTTGTTCCTGACACGAAAGAGCAAGCGTCTTCTAGCGATAAAAAGGTAGCTCAGCAAACAACGAAAGAGAATAAGTCTGAGAAAGCTAAAGGCAAAGAAGAGACGAAGAAGAATGAACAAGAGAAAACAGAGGCTAAGAAGAAAGAAGAAGAAGAGAAGCTAAAGGCTGAAGAAGAACAGAAAAAAGCTGAAGAAGAAGCGAAAGCTAACGAGAAAGTACCAGCTGAAAAAACACAGCCAAAGGCAACTGACGCTTATACGAAACCTTCTTGGAAGCCAGTAGGCACAGAGCAAGGTGCAACACCTGCGATGACGTTTAAAAAAGGTACAGCAGATTGGAATGAGATGAATCAAGCGATTTCAGCTGCAATTGACGTTCCAGTAGAGCAATTAATTATTCATCGAATCGGAAATAACGGTAAGAATAAAGCTTACGGTAACGTACAAGATAAACAAACAGGTAAAAGATATTATGTAAATATTGATTGGGTAGACAATGAAGGCTGGAAACCAGTACTTGTTCAAACTCTAAACTAAAAAAGAGAAGCTCCTTAGGAGCTTCTCTTTTTTAGTTAGCGTAATTTCTTTAATTTAAAATGAACAACCGCGCTATAATATGGTCTTTTACTTTCAGGATCCATAACCATTTGATGCGAGATGTGATGAACTTCAAGCATAAGTGCTTTATTATTATCGATTTGTTCACTGATTTTTCGTTCTAAAGAAGCTAAGTCTCCCGCTTCAAAAAATTCTACTTTATCTTCTAACATTTCAAAGGTAAATGACATGAAGACGGCCCCTCTCCTATGTAATCAACTATAGTGTAACAAAGAAAAGAAGGAAATACCATGTACATTTCAATTGACATTTTTAGAAAGAGGGAATATCATACTGATAAAACCGATAAGAAAAAGGGGAATTTTTATGGGTACAGAATTTAATGGTTTATTTGATGAGTGGGCTCATACGTACGACTCATTTGTACAAGGCGAAGATATACAATATAAAGAAGTTTTCGCCCATTATGAGGACATTCTAGAGGATGTAGTTAACAAGTCATTTGGTAACGTATTAGAATTTGGTGTCGGTACAGGTAATTTAACAAATAAATTATTACTTGCTGGCCGCACAGTTTACGGTATAGAACCGTCACGTGAAATGCGCATGATTGCAAAAGAGAAATTGCCAAAAGAGTTTTCCATTACAGAAGGTGATTTTCTTTCGTTTGAAGTCCCGAATTCCATTGATACCATAGTAAGCACCTATGCATTTCATCATTTAACAGATGATGAAAAAAATGTAGCGATTGCGAAGTATAGTCAATTGCTAAACAAAGGTGGTAAAATAGTGTTTGCTGATACGATATTTGCAGATCAAGATGCATATGATAAAACTGTTGAAGCAGCAAAACAAAGAGGTTTTCATGAGTTAGCAAATGATTTGCAAACAGAATACTATACACGTATTCCAATTATGCAGACTATTTTTGAAAACAATGGCTTCCATGTAACGTTTACGAGATTAAATCATTTCGTTTGGGTAATGGAGGCAACTAAGCAATAGAAAGAGGGATTAGATTGAGAATTGCTGTAATTGGAGCAATGGAAGAAGAAGTACGTATTTTACGTGATAAATTAGAACAAGCAGAAACAGAAACGGTTGCGGGTTGTGAATTTACGAAAGGACAATTAGCAGGACATGAAGTAATCTTGTTAAAGTCTGGTATTGGTAAAGTAAATGCAGCGATGTCAACGACAATTTTATTAGAAAGATATAAGCCTGAAAAAGTCATTAATACTGGTTCAGCTGGTGGATTCCATCATTCTCTAAATGTTGGGGATGTCGTTATTTCAACAGAAGTTCGTCACCATGATGTAGATGTAACAGCATTTAACTATGAGTATGGGCAAGTACCAGGAATGCCGCCTGGATTTAAAGCTGATGAAGCATTAGTTGCATTAGCTGAAAAATGTATGCAGGCAGAAGAAAATATTCAAGTTGTAAAAGGTATGATTGCAACAGGTGATTCATTTATGAGTGATCCGAACCGAGTTGCAGCAATTCGTGATAAATTTGAAAACCTTTATGCAGTAGAAATGGAAGCAGCAGCTGTTGCACAAGTATGCCACCAATATGAAGTTCCGTTTGTTATCATTCGTGCACTTTCTGATATTGCTGGTAAAGAATCAAATGTTTCATTTGATCAATTTTTAGATCAAGCAGCTCTTCATTCTACAAACTTTATCGTAAAAGTACTAGAAGAGTTAAAGTAATGTAACAAAAAGGCAACTGTCTCATATAAAGAAAATACATACAGTTGCCTTTTCTTTATTGGCAAATAAGGGGGAGAACACGATGAATGTATATCGTGGAGTTCATGAGTTAATTGGTCATACACCAATTGTGGAAATTACTCGTTTTTCACTTCCAGAAGGGGTCCGTTTATTTGCAAAGCTGGAATTTTATAACCCAGGCGGAAGCGTTAAGGACCGATTAGGAAGAGAATTAATCGAAGATGCGCTAGAAAAAGGGCTTGTTACAGAGGGCGGAACAATTATTGAACCGACAGCTGGAAATACTGGTATTGGACTGGCACTCGCAGCGTTACAACATGATTTACACGTTATCGTTTGTGTACCAGAGAAATTTAGCATTGAAAAACAAGAATTAATGAAAGCACTAGGCGCAACGGTTGTGCATACGCCGACTGAGCAAGGAATGACCGGTGCAATTGCAAAAGCAAAAGAGTTAGTAAATGAAATACCGAATTCATACTCTCCAAGTCAGTTCGCAAATGAGGCGAATCCTCGTGCATATTTTAAAACATTAGGACCTGAACTGTGGGACGCATTGAATGGAGAGATTAACATATTTGTTGCTGGAGCAGGAACTGGCGGTACGTTTATGGGGACTGCATCTTACTTGAAAGAAAAAAATATAGATATTAAAACAGTTATCGTAGAGCCAGAAGGATCTATTTTAAATGGTGGTAAGGCTGGTTCACATGAGACCGAAGGAATTGGACTGGAATTTATCCCGCCATTTTTGAAGACATCTTATTTTGATGAAATTCATACGATTTCTGATCGAAATGCATTTTTACGAGTGAAAGAATTAGCGCAAAAAGAAGGACTTCTTGTTGGGAGCTCTTCAGGAGCAGCATTTCATGCAAGTTTACTTGAAGCAGAGAAAGCGGCGCCAGGTACAAATATTGTAACGATTTTTCCTGATAGTAGTGAGCGCTATTTAAGTAAAGACATATACAAAGGATGGGAATAAAAAATGAGAGCAAAGACAAAGTTAATTCATGGTATTCGCATAGGAGAACCTTCAACTGGATCTGTAAATGTACCGATTTATCAAACGAGTACGTACAAACAAGAAGCAGTTGGTAAGCATCAAGGATATGAATATTCACGTACAGGAAACCCAACACGTGCAGCTTTAGAAGAAATGATTGCGGTATTAGAAAACGGCCATGCTGGTTTCGCATTTGGTTCAGGAATGGCGGCTATTACAGCTACGATTATGTTGTTCTCAAAAGGTGACCACGTTATTTTAACAGATGATGTGTATGGCGGAACGTACCGCGTGATTACGAAAGTATTAAACCGCTTCGGTATTGAGCATACATTTGTAGATACAACAAACTTAGAGGAAGTTGAAGAAGCGATTCGTCCAAATACGAAAGCGATTTATGTAGAAACACCAACGAATCCGTTACTAAAAATTACTGATATTAAAAAAATATCTACTCTTGCTAAAGAGAAAGATTTATTAACAATTATTGATAACACATTCATGACGCCATATTGGCAGTCGCCGATTTCTTTAGGAGCAGACATTGTACTTCATAGTGCAACGAAATATTTAGGAGGTCATAGTGATGTAGTTGCAGGTCTAGTAGTTGTAAATAGCCCGCAATTAGCAGAAGACCTTCACTTTGTACAAAACTCAACAGGCGGCATTCTTGGCCCGCAAGATAGTTTCTTACTACTTCGTGGTTTAAAAACATTAGGAATTCGAATGGAAGAGCATGAAACGAATTCACGTGCAATTGCTGAGTTTTTAAATAACCACCCAAAAGTAAATAAAGTATATTACCCAGGCCTTGAGTCACATCAAAACCATGAACTGGCAACAGAACAAGCAAATGGATTTGGTGCTATTATCTCATTTGATGTAGATAGCGAAGAAACATTAAATAAAGTGCTTGAGAAATTACAATACTTTACGCTGGCTGAAAGTTTAGGAGCAGTAGAAAGTTTAATTTCTATCCCCTCTCAAATGACGCATGCATCAATCCCAGCAGATCGTCGCAAAGAATTAGGAATTACAGATACATTAATTCGAATTTCTGTCGGTATTGAAGACGGAGAAGATTTAATTGAAGATTTAGCACAAGCGTTAGCGTAGTAAAGATGCACTGCTAGTATAGGCAGTGCATTTTTACTACATTATTTTGTGAAATATTTCACAAAATAGACATACACAAATAAAATGATTTCATGTATATTGAATTCATGAAGTGTTACTCACGAACAAACTTGTGAAATGTTTCACAAACAATGAAGTTCATGTAGGAAAGCAATTCTATTTTTTTACGCTAATCGGGACTAATTATGACCTATAGGGCCTTATTTAGTCCAAGATAGCAGAATAGGAGGAATTTACATGGTAGTCAAAGAGAAAATTGTAAATGAAATGCAGGAAGTAAAAGAGATGATTGATACGTTAGTGAATAACGGTCGAAAGGCTTTACAAGCATTAGAAAGTTTTACACAAGAGCAAATTGACAACATTGTTCATGAAATGGCATTAGCAGGTGTTGATCAACATATGCCACTTGCGAAGTTGGCTGTTGAAGAAACAGGTCGTGGTGTATACGAAGATAAATGTATTAAAAATATTTTTGCTACTGAATATATTTGGCATAGCATAAAGAAAGATAAAACAGTAGGGATTATTCACGAAGATCCTCATGAAGAAATAATAGAAATTGCGGAGCCTGTCGGTGTAGTAGCTGGGGTAACACCAGTAACGAATCCAACATCGACAACAATGTTTAAAGCATTAATTGCGATAAAAACGAGAAATCCAATTATTTTCGCATTTCATCCTTCCGCACAAAACTGTTCTATTGCAGCTGCGAAAACAGTATACGATGCAGCGGTGAAGGCGGGGGCACCAAAATATTGTATTCAGTGGATTGAAAAGCCTTCTGTCGAAGCAACGAAACAATTAATGAACCATGAAGGTGTTGCGCTTGTTTTGGCAACTGGAGGGGCTGGTATGGTGAAATCAGCTTATTCTACTGGAAAACCAGCGCTAGGTGTAGGTCCTGGTAATGTACCATGTTATATAGAGAAATCAGCGCATATAAAACGAGCGGTTAATGATTTGATTTTATCTAAAACATTTGATAATGGTATGATTTGCGCATCAGAACAAGCAATTATTGTAGACAAGGAAATTTATGATGATGTGAAAACAGAAATGATTGCAAATGATTGTTATTTTGTAACCGAGGAAGAGAGAAGTAAATTAGAAAAGCTTGTTATTAATGAAAATACATGTGCAGTAAATAGTGATATTGTAGGGAAATCCGCACAGTATATTGCCAAATTAGTTGGAATTACTGTACCTAAAAATACAAAAATGCTTGTAGCTGAAATACAAGGCATCGGAGCCGCATATCCACTATCTCGTGAGAAGTTAAGTCCAGTATTAGCTTGTGTAAAAGCAAATTCATTAGAAGAAGGATTTACATATTGTGAAGAAATGTTAAACCTCGGTGGTTTAGGACATTCAGCAGTTATCCATTCTGTAAATAAAGAAGTGCAAAAGCAATTTGGATTACGTATGAAAGCTTGCCGCCTTATTGTAAATGCCCCTTCATCACAAGGTGGAATCGGTGACATATATAATGGATTTATTCCATCACTTACGCTTGGCTGCGGTTCCTACGGGAAAAACTCGATTTCTCAAAACGTAACAGCGACGCATTTATTAAATATAAAAAGGTTGGCAAATAGAAAAAAGAATATGCAATGGTTCAAATTACCACCAAAAATTTATTTTGAAAAACATGCGACAGCATATTTAGCAAATATGCCTAACATTTCACGTGCATTTATTGTAACGGATCCAGGAATGGTTGAGCACGGATATGTAGATACGGTCACGCATTATTTACGTAAACATGTAAATGATGTGAAAGTTGAAGTTTTCTTTGAGGTTGAGCCGGATCCATCAGATGAAACTGTGTTTAAAGGTGCAGAAATGATGAGAAGTTTTCAGCCAGATGTAATTATCGCACTTGGTGGTGGTTCAGCGATGGATGCCGCGAAAGGGATGTGGCTTTTCTATGAGCATCCAGAAACAACATTCTATGGAATTAAACAGAAGTTTTTAGATATAAGAAAACGAACATGTAAATATCCGGAATTAGGAAGTAAGGCGCAGTTTGTTGCCATTCCAACAACATCTGGAACAGGATCAGAAGTGACACCATTTGCGGTTATTACAGATAAGAAAAATAATATAAAGTATCCACTCGCGGATTATGAATTAACGCCAGATGTAGCAATTGTTGATCCACAATTTGTAATGACAGTACCACCACATGTAACAGCAGACACTGGCATGGACGTATTAACGCATGCAATCGAGGCGTATGTGTCTGTTTTAGCGAATGACTATACAGATGGATTAGCATTAAAGGCCATTGATCTCGTATTTAAATATTTACCAAGAGCATTTAAAGATGGAAATGATGAAGAAGCACGAGAAAAAATGCACAATGCTTCTGCAATCGCAGGAATGGCATTTGCAAATGCCTTTCTAGGTATTAATCACAGCTTAGCACATAAAATTGGACCAGAATTTCATATTCCACATGGGCGTGCGAATGCAATTCTTATGCCGCACGTAGTTCGCTATAATGCTATTAAGCCAAGAAAACACGCATTGTTCCCAAAATATGAGCACTTTGTAGCCGATGAACGCTATGCACATATTGCGAGAATGCTCGGGCTTCCAGCAAGTTCGACTGCAGAAGGTGTGGAATCACTTGTCAAAGCAATTATTGAGCTCGGAAAAAGTTTAAATATAAATATGAGTATTGCAGGACAAGGAGTTGCTAAAGACCAATTTGAAGAGGTTGTTGGATTATTGGCAGAAAGAGCTTTTGAAGATCAATGTACAACAGCTAACCCAAAATTACCTCTCATTTCAGAGCTGAAAGAAATTTATATGAAAGCATATAAAGGTGAGTAATGATTATGAAAGAGTCGCCATAAAGCGGCTCTTTTTCTTTTGGAAAACATCTCCCAGAATGGCTGTATTTACTTGTCTTTCAGTTTAATAGAATATGATACAGTGAGATGGAGGAGTGAGAATATAATGAAGGAATTACAAGAAAAGATAGAAGATTATACTCGGTTCGGACAAATTCTTCTCGCTGTCAGTACATTGTTAATGGTTGGCTTATTGATTCCGACTGGAGCAAAAGAAACGATACAATTTTTTGTTATGATGGGGAGCATCGTTATATTTTTAAGTTTATCTTTCTTTTTCTTTCAGCGTGTGAAAGTGATGCGAGACAAGTTAGAGGGAAACGAATGCGAATAATATTGATAAATAGTGCGTTACAAAAAGAAGGAATCTTTTTTGTAACGCTTTTTGTTTTTTTCTAGAAAATGTATGCGTTTTATATTGACAATGATAATCCTTATCAATTAAAGTAGAATAGTAGTTAATGATTATCATTATCAATTAGAGGTGGAAGAATGAAAAAATCTATTACGCTATTTACAGCGATTTTATCTGTTTTTTTCTTATTAATAGGTTGCAGTGCAAAAGGAGACGAAAAAGCAGCGGCAACAAAAACAGAAAAAGGAAAAGAGAAAATAGAAGTTACCGACCTGTCAGGAAGAAAGGTAACATTCGATAAAGTGCCAGAGAGTTTTGCAACATTAAGTATGGGAGACATGAATATTATTCATGCTTTAGGCGGAAAAATAGTGGGTCGTCCGGATGCAAAAATAACTCTTCCAGAGGATATAAAGAAAGTACAAGTAATCGGGAATGCACATCAGCCGAATTTTGAGCAAATTGCTAGCTTAAAGCCCGATGTACTTATTGCTAATAATGGGTTCCAAAAGAATGTTCCAACGGTTGAAGGGCAAGGAACGAAAGTAATGATTTCTTCTGCGAATTCTGTACAAGATATTCAAAAGAATATTGAACTATACGGAACGATAATGAAGAAAGAAGATAAAGCGAAAGAACTTAACCAAAAAATTACGAATCAAATGAAGACATATGAGAAAAAGAGTGATGTGAAAGCATTGCTAGTGTATGGAGCACCTGGTACTTATTTAGCAGCATTACCAACCTCTTTATCAGGTGATATTTTAGAAAAAACAGGTGGGAAAAATATTGCAGCTGATTTTCCAGAAATGAAGGAATATCCGCAATATGCACAGCTAAGTGTAGAACGCATTATTGAAGCGAATCCTGATGTAATTTATTTAATTACACATGGAGATCCAAATAGCGTTAAAAAAGCATTTGAAGGCGAAATGATGAAAAATGAAGCGTGGAAAAATTTAGATGCAGTAAAACAAAATCGCGTAGTTATTTTGCCACCAGACTTATTTGGATCAAATCCTGGAACAAAAGTTACAGAAGCGATGGACTTTATGTATAAAAGTATACAAGATGTAAGGAAATGATAAGTATGGAAAGTAGTGAAGTAGTAAGGGAAAAGGAACATCCTTTTGCGAAAAAAAGAGGGGGAATAGCAGTTACTTTAGTTGTATTAACGGTTTTATGTCTTTTTTACGGTCTTTTCGCAGGAAGCCTATCCTTTTCTTTACGAGATATTGTAACAGGGATACAAGATGAGGGTTCGACAGTTCATCGAATTGTATGGGACCTTCGTATACCGAGAGTGCTCGTTGGATTTATAGTAGGAACATGTTTAGCTGCATCTGGTGCACTGCTGCAAGGAGTGATGAGAAATCCTCTTGCAGACCCTGGTATTATCGGGGTGTCATCTGGAGCAGGCCTTGTCGCAATTGTAATTATGATTTTATTCCCTCAGCATATGGCGTTTTTACCACTTGGTGCGTTTTTAGGAGCTTTCATAACGGCGATGATCATTTATGCTTTATCATGGCAAAAAGGGGCACCACCTTCAAGAATTGTCTTAGTAGGTGTGTCAATTAATGCATTAATAGGTGCAGCGACGTCAGCATTAATGTTATTACATAGTGACAAAGTACAATCCGTGTTACCGTGGTTAGCGGGTGGTATTGGCGGTGTAAGTTGGGCACATTTAAACATGATTATTTATTATGCAATATTCGCTATTATATTGGCCTTCTTCGGTATCAAGCATATTCGAGTATTAATGCTTGGAGATGAAATGGCGAAATTATTAGGTCATAACGTGGAGAGAAGCCGTTTTTATTTAATAGTAGTAAGCACATTATTAGCTGGAATAGCAGTTAGTGTTTCTGGTCTTATTGGATTTGTCGGCCTTGTTGTACCACATATGTTACGTTTATTAGTTGGAAATGACTATAAATATTTACTGCCATTATCATGCCTTGGTGGAGGGATATTACTTGTTTTCGCGGATGCGATAGCTCGAAGTTGGTTTGATCCAATTGAATTGCCTGTCGGTATTTTATTATCCTTCTTAGGCGGTCCGTTCTTCTTATATTTAATTCATAGAGGGGGGAAACAGCGTGATTTCCGTTAATAAAGTGTTTTACGCACATCCTGAAAGATTTCAAATGCAAAATATGAATGTACATATTAAAGCTGGAGAGGTCGTTAGTTTAATTGGACCGAATGGATCTGGGAAATCTACTTTGCTTCGTTTAATAGCAAGACTACTTAAACAAAGCGAAGGGGATATCGTTTTAGATGGAAAAAGTATTCATACGATGAAAAGTGCCGATGTAGCGAAGCAATTAGCGATGTTACCACAAATGCATGATCATCAATTAGATTTAACAGTGAAAGAATTAATTGAATTTGGAAGAGGCCCTCATAAATCATGGAGAGATCGCTTAAATAAAGAAGATGAAGAAATTGTTGATTGGGCATTGTCTGTTACAAATCTTGAAGGGTATGAATATCGTCTTTTACAATCTTTATCAGGAGGGGAAAGACAACGTGCTTGGATTGCAATGACGCTAGCACAACGTACGAACGTCTTATTATTAGATGAGCCAACAACTTTTTTAGATATCGTTCATCAGTTGGAAGTAATGGAACTTGTGAAACGATTAAACGAGGAATTTGGCATGACAATTATAATGGTTTTACATGATATTAACCAAGCGGCTCAATATAGTGATCGTTTACTCGTATTAAAGCGAGGGAAGCTTCAGTATGACGGTATACCAGAAGAAGTGTTATGTCATGAAATGTTTCAACATGTATTTGGCATAGATGTAGATATTTTTCAAGGAAGCGACAAGCCATTTTTTACACCGAAGCGAATTTCTAAAAAAGGAGGAGCAAGATGCGAACAGAAGAACGTATTACCACTGAGTTAGTAAGGGAATTTGTTATGGCAGCTCACGGAGATTTAGAAAAAGTACAAGAACTGTTGGCTGAATCGCCAAGTTTACTTCATGCCTCTTACAATTGGGGCGGATCAGATTGGGAAAGTGCGTTAGGAGCAGCGGCACATGTAGGGCGTAAAGATATTGCTCTTTATTTATTAGAAAAGGGTGCTCGAATGGATATTTTCGCGGCCGCTATGCTTGGAGAATTAGAAGTTGTACAAGCTATTTTAGTAGCACAACCAGAAGCATTACGTGCATCTGGCCCTCATGGTATTTCTCTTCTTCAACATGCAAGAATGGGCGGAGAAAAAGCACAGCGTGTATTTGACTACTTAATGGTGCTTTCTTAATGATCGCCAAAGTTCTTATGTGCGGTAAACTTTTCACTTTCATATAATTGGAAAGTTTACCGCCCGTTAGAACGGGATAAGTATCTAGTATATTTGAAAAGCCTACCCCCCCCTCAATTGTAGTTTTCTTTATGCTAGTTATGATATGGATGCAGTAGACAATATTTGTCTACTGCCTTTTTTAAAACGTTTATAGATTGAATATTCTGTATTTTGCCTTTAGTTCCTTTATAATAGATAGTAACATTAAGTATATATCCAAAACATGATCGTGTAGGTAAGTACAAATTCGTGGGAAGGAGTGCAGAAATGTTTCATACAGATCGTTTACAAATTCGTAAATATACAATGGATGATTTACAGTTCTACGCTTCATTATGGGGAAATGAGAAGGTAATGCGCTATATTGGAAATGGGACGTTAAAAACATATATGCAGTGTAAAAAAAGTTTGGAAGAGTGGGTGATTCCTAGCTATAAAAACGGTCTCGGTTTATTTGTATTGATTGAAAAGGAAACGGGAATACGAATTGGTCATGCAGGATTAGTAAAGCAGCAAATAGATGGAAAAGAGGAAATTGAAATTGGTTATTGGTTATTACCTCGGTATTGGGGAAAAGGGTATGCGAAAGAAGCAGCGGCAGCATTTCGAGATTATGGCTTCCAAGCGTTACGAATGAATAAATTAATTTCTCTTATTAATCCGGATCACCCCGCCTCAATCTTTGTTGCTAGAAAAACGGGGCTTAGTTATGAGAAAACAACTTCATTTCATGGGATGGATGTTCTCGTTTATTCCATTAGGCGCATTGGATGAAAAAAGGTTAATTGCATCTTTTGAAGAATGGTATATAAAAATAAAGGGGGGATTACATGTACATTTATCATAATGGACTTATTATTCGTGAGGGAACGAATGGTGTACCTGCATATGCAATTAAAACTTTATTCGAAGATGCCGGTTGGAGCAATGATAATATCCCTTCTTGGCAAATTGAAAAATTCACGATAGCATTTGAAAATTCAACATGGGCATTCACAATTTGGGATGAAGAAGAGATGATTGCGATGGTTAGGGTCATTTCTGATGGAATCATGGTCGCCAACATAGTAAATTTAGTTGTGAAATGTGAATATAGAGGGAAGGGATTAGGTAAGAAACTTGTTGCTCTTTGTTTGCAAAAATTGCCACATGGTGACTGGTTTGCGCATACTTCTGCGAGTAATTTTGATTTTTATAGAAGTTGTGGTTTTGAGGTGAGAGAATTATCGAGAAATGGAACATGTGCGTACTATGGATACCAAGCTGCAAAAAGAGATGGGCATCGGTAAAGGAGCGAAAAGTAAGGAAATAGTACAGCTATAAGTATTTTTCGTTCTTTTTATAATAGAAAATGAATTGAGACTCATTTTATGATAAAATGAAAGAAAATTCTGTTTATTATTAGGGGGATAAAAATGAGTATAAAAGTTGGGGATGTATTTAAATATGAAAGAAGATTTACTGAGGAAGAGGTTTTTGAATTTGCAAATATTACAGGGGATAAAGGCAGGCATCATATGGAATATGATGAAAATGGACGTTTAATGGTTCATGGTTTATTGACTGCTAGTATTGGAACGAAAGTAGGCGAAGAATTACATTACATAGCAAGAGAATTAGTAAGTGAGTTTATTAGACCAGTTTTTACAGGAGATACGATCACTTGTGAATTAACTTTAACAAATATTGAACAAATGGAAGGATACAAAAAGGTTTCAATCGAGTCAGTTTATCGCAATCAACACGAAAAGACTGTACTAGTTGGGACAAGCTATGGAGTTATAAGAGGATAAAAAGAAGCCTGATTTACAGGCTTCTTTTTGTTTAATAAACACGTTTTCGATTTTCTGCATGACTAGAGATGAGTAATAATGCAGTTTCTTCTCCTATATTACGAACGATATGAGGAACACATGCATTCCAGGAGAAAGAATCTCCTTCTTCTACAATTGCAACATCTTCTCCATGTTGAACTTCTAGTTTTCCACGTAATACAAGGTGACATTCTTCCCCTTCATGGGCATTTGGTGTGTTTTCTTTCGGAAACCCAGCAGGAATTTCTACGAGATTTAGGCGAAGGCCACCTTGCTCTGCAACATGCTCAATTCTTTGTTCATCTTTTCCGTATACACTATATTTACGTTCTACCTTTTTGACAACTTTCAATCGATCTTTTTGTTCTAACAATAAATAGGGAAGAGGAACGTTTAAAAAATTGGAGATCGTTTCTAAAGTTGAGATAGATGGTGATGTTTTATTATTTTCAACCTGACTCATAAACCCTTTAGAAAGACCTGTTCCTTCACAAATTTGCGCGATTGTTATGCCTCTACGCTGACGAATTTCACGTATTGCAGAACCAATATTCATAAAATCAAGCTCCTTTTTATAAACAACTATTTGTATCATAGCAAAAAAAATATATATTTTCCCAGTGAAAATGAATTGACGAATAAAAAAAATTAGTGTATGTTTTGTAATGTAAATAAAAGTTTTGTATAAGAAAACTATAAAGGAGAGAAAGAAATGAATCAACATATTGGTAACTTAATTATTCGTATCGTGTTAGGGGTAACGTTCTTTATGCACGGTTTAACAAAATTCCAATCAGGGATTGACAATATTGCAGGGTGGTTCACAAGCATTGGTTTACCAGGAGGACTTGCATACGGTGTAGCAACAGTTGAATTAGTTGGCGGTCTATTATTAATTCTAGGTTTAGGTGTAAGATATATTGGATTATTATTTGCACTAGTTATGGTTGGAGCAATTGTAAAAGTAAAATGGTCAGCTGGTTTATTAGGAGATGGAAAAAATCCTGGCTTCGAATTAGAGCTTGCATTGTTAGCAATGGGTGCTTACTTATTTGTTGCGAAAGTGGATGGTTTTGTAGATAATTTCTTAAAAGAGAAAATGTCAAAGAAGAACTAATTTAAATGGGAGGCTAACAAGATGAGTTTTCAACTTCATCCCGATACAACACTTGATGTTGTTCATTTATATGTATCAAATATAAAGAAATCACTAGAGTTTTATACAGAAGTACTAAGTATGAAAATACTAAAAGAAGATGAAATGGTCGTTACATTTGGGAATGAAAATAACGAACCACTCCTGATCATTGAAGAAAAGAAAGAAGCCTTACCAAAGCAAAGAGGGAGAACGGGTTTATATCATTACGCAATTTTATTACCGAGCAGACAGGATTTAGCGAATATCCTTCGTCATCTTGTAGAAATGGTATATCCACTGCACGGCGGAGCTGACCATTACTTTAGTGAGGCCCTTTATTTAGCTGATCCAGATGGAAACGGGATTGAAATTTATCATGATCGTCAAAAAGAAGTTTGGCGTGATGAGAATGGAGAGCTACCATTTGTTAGTAACCCGTTAGCTGGTGAAGAATTATTGCAGCAAGGAAGTACATGGAACGGATTTCCAGATGGTACTGTGATGGGACATATTCATTTCCATGTAGCTGATTTGGAAGAAGCGAAACGTTTCTATGTGGATGGTCTTGGTTTTGAAGTAACGATCCCAGCTCGTAATGGGGCGCTCTTTGTATCGGCAGGTGGCTACCATCACCATATCGGTTTAAATACGTGGCAAGGTGAAGGAATACTACCGCAAATGCCAAATTCCGTTGGCTTGAAATATTTCACAATTGTATTAGCAAATGAAAAACAAAAAGAGCAAGTATGTGAAAGCTTAAAAAATATTGGCAAGATTGCTACGTACAAAGATGGAATATTACAAGTAGAGGATCCATTTGGACATTGTATCCATTTCAAAATAAAAGGAGAAGCCTAATAAAGGCTTCTCCTTTTTACTTTCTTATAATGGCTTTTTCATTTTGGACAAATAGCTCATCAAATTGCTTCGCAAGCTCAAAATCGAGTTTCGTTAAACCTTTTGCATTCCAAGATGACAAAGTAATAATGACTGCTTTATACTGGATAAGGATAAATGGGTGGTGATTATGTTCTTCTGATAGTTTGGCGGCTTCAGAGACAAATTCGACTCCTTTTAAGTAGTCGGAAAACATATATTTTCTTTCAATCCATTTTTCATCTTTTACTACCCATTTATCTAACTTCAATAATTCCTCTTGAACTTCTTCTTCAGTTAATCGTAGCATCATTTTTCACATCCTTTACTGGAAGTAGCGTAAGACCATTGTTAATAAGACGTGTCACAGCTTCATCAGTTGTGAAAGTAGAAAGTTGTTGTAATAATGCTTCTGATGTTTCATGCCCTTTGTTATGTTCTAAAAGCAATTCTAATATTTCAAGGCGAAGTAACCATTCTTTCGGATACAATTTATTTAATACCTCTTGAATTGCTACTAATTGCTCGATATGCGCGTCGTGTAAAATACCTTCATTTCGAATGTCACGAACGGTTTGATACATACGTTCAAGTTCATTCAGTACAAGTGGAGCAGGTATTTTTTGAACTTCTTCATCCGTTGGGAAAAATGCTGCAGCATCTGCGGCACCTGGGAATACCGAAGTAATTGTTGAACCAACAGCCATATCAAATGCGCCCCATGAAGCATCAAATAAAACGCGGTCGTTATAAGTAACTGTGCAACTGATAAAGGAAATAAGCGCAATTTTTTTATCGTTTTTTACAATATCAGTCACTGTTCCTTTTACATGAATACCACTTGCAAAAGTAAACTCAGCAACATTTCCAATTGTAATTCCTAATGATTGTAATTGTTCATCTGTACAATTTTCTAATGCAATATTTTCAGTGAGTAATCCAATTGGTGTTCCAAACCCGTCACTGTGTACAGACGTAGAATGATTCGCTAGCTGTTTATTGTGAATTGCTAATGCTGTTGGCGAACTCGTTCGCATGTAGATCAATTCACCTGCATCGTTTTCAATTGTCTCGGTAAATGTGCCTGTAATTTGTAATCCGCTATTTAATTCAGCAGTTGCATGATTTTCAGAGCGAATTGCTTTTTCTAATCCTTCTTTACCACCTGTTTTAAAGGCCATCGTTTCAGAGAATTTCTCAAGTGCTTCTGTTAATTCTTCAAATGATTCGCAAACAAATAGTTGTGGTTGCATTTTTGTTACGTCATAAGTTGTACTTGTACATGCCTCTATAGAGAATGGAACCTTTTCTACAGCGTCTGTTAAGCAATGTTTGCTTTCGCCAACAGAAGAAAGGAGACCAGCACCATATATTTTTGGAACATCTATATTTCCGATTAATCCATATTCTACTGTCCACCAGAAAAGACGTGAAATTTGTTCCGCTTCTGATAAGCCAGAAACTAACTTTTGTTTTTCAAGTACATTATTCTCAGCAGCTGTAACTTCATCAGGAGTAGAAGTAGGGCTTTCTTTTACAATTGTTAATGTACGAACAGCTTCGAATGCATCATGTTCTTCTTTTGTTGAGAAAGCTTTTGCACCAATTTGTCCAAATCGTTTCACATATTTTGCATATGTAGGATCAAGTAAAATAGGTGCGTGTCCTGCTGCTTCGTGTACAATATCTGGAGCTGGTGTATACTCGATATTCTCTACCTTGCGAATATCTGTTGCGATTGGTAATAATCCGTGTCCTTGAAAATCGAAGAAGGCTACGCCAGGAATAAGCCCGTCAATCGTTACAGCACCCCAGCCGCTTGGTGCTAAACACTCATTCATTTCTTCTACCTTTGGAATTGCATCTATATTAATACCAGATGATTGTAATCCGTTCACATAGGCTGG
This sequence comes from Bacillus sp. FSL R9-9834, assembly GCF_038006905.1. Classification (NCBI taxonomy): domain Bacteria; kingdom Bacillati; phylum Bacillota; class Bacilli; order Caryophanales; family Bacillaceae; genus Bacillus; species Bacillus sp. FSL R9-9834. The sequence continues at coordinate 4,156,661 of NZ_JBBOWD010000001.1, read as the reverse complement.
ATGAGCAACGTCTTTTAAGAAACTATGATTTTGTCTCATAATGTAACGCCACACAGCGTGATTCACCGGTGTATATTGATCATAATGCTGTGTGGATACGAATGGTTTTAAATGCGATGGAATTTCTGTTTTCTTTGTCATTTAGACATCCTCCTTTTTTTAAATAAAATTAAGTATCGGTTTCGTATAGCTTGTATCACCCCCTTTCAAAATTGTAAGCGCTTATAAAATTTTATCATAAGATTCGGAATTATTTAACATTTGTTTCTGTGAGAAATAGAAAAAGCCCCTATCGGAAAATCCGATAGGGGCGAAAGAATCGCGGTACCACCCTATTTGTAAGTGAAAATATACTTACATCTCAATTAATGATAACGGAAAAACTCCGTCTTTTCCTTCATGCCTATAAGCACTACGAAAAAGAAGCTCCAGAATTGTAATTCATACTTATATATGTGCTAATTTCCACCGACCATTAGCTCTCTGTAACAGGGATATAAGACACTACTGCGATTCTTTCAACGCGTATATTATGAAATTATGTAAAAGGATGGACGCAAAAAAGTCCCTATCGGAAAATCCGATAGGGACGATAAAAATCGCGGTACCACCCTATTTGTAAACAAGTAATTGTTTACCACTCACTTTAAGATAACGGAAAGATCCGTCTTTCTCTTCATGCATAAAAAGCATTACGGGAAAGAAGCTCCAGAATTGTAATTCACGCTTGTATATGTACTGATTTGCACCAACCATCAGTTCTCTGAGACAGGGATATAAGTCGCTACTAGTATTCCTTCAAAGCCGATATATAATTCGTTCAACTAAACTATGTTTTGTATTATAAAACTATATTAAAAAAATTGTCAACAATAATTTTTTATTTCACATCTAAATCAACATTTAAATTAGATGTATTTCCAGCTGCATCAGTTGCTACAATATGAATTGTATTCTTTCCTTCTTGTAATTGACTACGATCGAAATAAATGCTGTAATTTTTCTCCCAAGGATTTAGGAACACACTTTCCCATACACCATTTCCGTTGATTTCATATTGCATTCTCACTGGAATACCAGGTGCTACCCAACCAGATTCTGTCATCCAATCTAGCAGGATATCATCCACTTTTCCTGTAATTACAAGGTTTTCTTGGTCAACTTCGTATGTTAACTTAGGTGCAGTTCGATCAAGAAATACAGCAGCTGTTTGTTTCGTTTCCCCACCAGAATTAGAGGCAACTGCTTCGATTTGGTATAGACCGTCAGCTAACGGAGTACCATCTGTTTTTGTACCATTCCATTTGAAAGGTTTGTATCCAGCTGTTTCATTTTTAGCTTGATGGATAATCCCTTGGTACGTTACACGTTCTTTTGTAACTAAATTTGCATGCAATGTTACATCATCTACAGGTGCAACTAAATAGTAGTTGATGAGATTATCGTCTAATATTTGGTCACCATTTGGACTAAAAGTAGAATTAATAATTTCGAGTCCATCTATACGTTTGTAATCTTTAGGATCGATACTAAATGTAAATGGAATGCGAGTTTCTTCATTCTTACCTTGTTCTTTTACATACACATTTCCAGTATATACACCTTGGGGTAGCGAACTATCGACAGTGATAGTAAATGGTTTTTCGGTACTACTATTCGGCTGTATGCTAATCGATGAAGGTACAGAAGTTTTTACTTTTGTTTTTGTGTTTGCATCTAGCAATTCCACACGAGTTGAAAAACTTTTCTTTTTACTAGATAGATTTTGTAACGTAATATTTTGCGTCAGTTTTACTTTACCACTGTTTGGCTTAATAAGACCGAAGCTCACATTGTTAGGTTTGACTAATACATCTGTTTGAGCTGCTTTCGGGATGTTAATTAAACCAGATCCTTGCGCCATGACAGGATATGTATTTTCATTTACATCTTTTAAAGTTTTTGCTGTATTGGCAAGAGATGCTTTCAATTGTTCTGGCGTCCAATCAGGGTGCATTTGACGTAATAAAGCAACAGCTCCAGCTACTTGAGGGGCAGCCATACTGGTTCCGTTGTGAGACTCATAGCCACCTCTAGGTACAGTACTCGTAATTTGTACTCCTGGTGCAACGATATCTGGTTTTATAAGCCAACTACCTTGTGATGGTCCTCTAGAACTAAAGTTACCAATTAATTCAGTTGGAACTGGTTGTCCAATTTTTATATTTTTCTTGCGCTTTGTAATTAAGTTTTTTAGCTCTTCACCATTTGAATTTGATAATTGCATAACTGGAAGAGCTAGATTTTCTCGTGCAAAGTATTCAGGCATAATATTGATTTCTTTTTCGTTAGAAATTAATAGTACACCAATTGCACCAGCTTGTTTCGCTTGTTCAGCTTTTACTAACGTACTTGAAGTACCTTGTAAAACAAGTGCAAACTTTCCTTTCACATCTTGTTTTGCATAATCGCTTGGATTACCATAGCCAACATATACAAGTGGAGAATCATTACCTATTGGGAAATCCGATCTTGATAACGGTAATCCTTGATATGTTTTGGTAGAACCAGCTACTTGGAATGTTGGAAACGGGATAGAAACTGTAGATGCTCCAACTGATATAACACTACTTGCATTGGCGGGGGCATCAACAGACCACGGTTTTGGGCCATCATTTCCATTTGAAACGACTGCAGTAACCCCAAGCTTTGCTGCACGTTCTAACGTTAAAGTTACAGGTTGATCAGGTACATTTAAATCTTGTCCAAGAGACAGATTTAACACATCAGCACCATCTTGAATTGCTCGTTCAATACCTTGAATAATATCGTCTGTTGTACCAGTTCCACCGTCATTCATGACACGATAGGCTAAAATAGAAGCGTTTGGAGCAACGCCCTTAATTTTTCCATTACCAGCAATAATTCCTGCTACATGAGTACCATGTACGTTACCATCCATAGGATCATTATCTTCATCGACTGTGTCATATCCACCAATATAATTTGCTTTTAAGTCAGGATGTGTATAGTCTACGCCAGAATCGATAATTGCTACTTTCATCCCTTTTCCATCAAGAGGTTTGCCAGATGGGTCTTTTAAATTCCACGCTTCAGTTGCACCAATTGTCGGTCCGCCGATGTTTGGTGCTTCTTCATTAGTAGTACTTTTTGATGTTTCATGTAGTTTATATGTTAAGTTCGGATAGACTGCTTTTACTTCAGGTAAAGAAGCAAGAGCAGTAATTTGATCTCCAGGAACTGAAATAGAGAATCCGGAAAATAACGTATTATACACTTCTTTAATTTTTGCACCAGGTGCTTTTTCTTTTATTTTCTTAGTCGTATCTTCTTGTGCTTTTTTTAGCTCGGCATGATAAGACTGTGCATGATTACTTTGTAAATCTGGAGCATGCTGAATATTACCTTGTGCTGCGAGAGGTGCATGTTGCAATTCTACAATGACTGAAATTTCTTTTGCAGTTTTTGTTTCAACATTTTGCGCAATTTTATTTTCTCCCCACTGTTCAATCGTTGTTTTTAGTTGTGGACTAAATTGCTTCTCCTTTTGCAGTGATTCAGCATGTGCGCTTAAAGCTCCAAAACTGGAAAAGACGAGCGCCATACTTAATAGTGTAGATGTAGTTTTTTTCATTGAAACTCCCCCTGATAAAAAGTGCTAATATTCAGAAAAATAACCTTGCAAATTTATCCGACTTTAATGGGCAGTAAGACCCCCACCTCAAAATGCAGCGAAAGCAAAGAAGTTAGGTGGGGGCCGGGCTGCCCATAAAAGTCCGATTGGTTCAACTAATAATCAGTGGGGGATGAAGAAAACCCCCACTGATTAAAGTTTCACTTTATCCCGAATTACATAATCGGATGTTAGCTAAACTATATTTTCGACATAATTCATACCAATCCTCTATGAATTTGAAATTTCTTGGGAAATTTTTTCTGATTATGTCGAATAGGTATTTTTTACATATTGTAGGTGGACATTGAGGAATGCTAGGAAGGAAATGGAGGGGTGTTATGAAAAAGGTTATAGTAAGTGCCATCGTAGTATTATTTATATTTTTAAGTTCAATTACTATTATTAAAGCAGAAAATAGTGGTGTGAAAATTGCTTTTGTTCGTCATCATGACCTTTGGATTAAAATTGATGGAAAGGAAAAACAAATAACAAAAGGTGAATACATAATAGGGCCGAAATGGTCTCATGATGGAGAATGGATTGCCTATGTTAAAGGGAAGAAACAAAACACCTTGGAATTGTACCGACTGGAAGATGGAAAAAAAGTTAGGCCATTGCAATCTGAAGTATCAAATTATCAATGGTCACCGAAAGAGAATACAATTGCATTTGTATTTGCGAATACGTTAAATACGTTTGATGTTCAAAAAAAGAATGTGGATTTTGAAAATGTATCGGCAGGTGTAGGAGATTATGCATGGTATCCTGATGGAAAGAAGTTTTTTGTATCCTCTGAAGCACACTTACTTCCAACAGGATGGACAGGAGCACAGCTATATGAAGTGCAAAAAGATGCCCATATGAACCCTCATAAAATGAAACATTTGTATGCATTGCCAAATGAACATGATGATTTCCTAGCGCTAGTTGCAAGTGGCTTTAAGTGGTCACCAGATCAAAAGTGGATTTCATTTTTAGCAGTACCGACAGCTTCATGGTCAGCTGATAGTAATACGCTTTGCTTAGTTCGTGCAGATGGCAGTCGGTTTGAAAAAGTAGATCAAATGTTATTAAACGCACAATGGTTTCAATGGTCACCATCAAAAAATATATTAGCTTATATTGAAGGGAGCGGAAGAGTTGCGTTAGAGAATAAACATTTAAAAGTAAAAGAACTGCCGGCACTTCAGCAAAATACTTTTACGCCGAAAGGATATGTCGATTGGGATTTTGCATGGAAGAACGATAACATAATTATCGTCTCTCGAGCAAAAGAGGGAGGATTTGAAACATTGCCAGAAAAAAGGCCACTACCATCTTTATATGAGGTTGATAGTACAAGCAATGTACAGCATCGAATCACAAAGCCACCTCATAAGCAGGGTGATTATCATCCAATCTTTATGAAGAAGAGCAATCAATTAATATGGATACGTTCAGACCGTAAGAAAGCAGATGTATGGCTTGCTCATAGAGATGGAAAGCATGAAATGAAGTGGATTGAAAATATAGATGTACCAGAGTGGTATTATGAGAAATGGAATTGGGGAAATGTTATCTCGGTAAAAGAAGAATAAAAAATGTGCCTAAAAGATAATTTTAGGCACATTTTTTATTGGTTATTTATGCGTTTTATTTGGCTTTTTTTTCGCTGGGTTGCCGTTTCCCTGACGCTTTCTGTTCTGTTCATCTTTTGCTTGTTTTTCATGCAGTGTATCTAAAAAATCATTCGAGTTACTCATTTTTCTATCGCTCCTTTCATTTCGTCCTAATTACTATAACCATTTAGGAGGATAATCATGAGATGAAAGTTAAGCACTTAGTTTTCTTCGATAGTATACGTAAAATATACCATACGTAATAAATAGCATAAATAAAATTTGTAATTCTACATTTTCTTTTAAAATAGTTGCGATAGAAGATGGTAAGTAAGGTGATGTATCGCTCGTTCCTGCACCTAACCATTTGTTTAAGAGGTTAATGGTACAAAACATAAAAACACCAGACCAGCTTGCAATAATTGCTTTCTGTTTAATTTTTGTTTCCCGTTCATCATCTGTAATCCAAGGATTAGCAGTTTTATCACTGCTGAAAAATCCGTTTATATATCCCCATATAATCATGCCAATTAAGATGGTTATCCATTTCATATGTATGCTTCTCCTCTCCCCTGTAAAAAATATTTGACATATACAATTGTAATGTTTTCCAATTATTTATGTCAAATATTTTTTACATATCGGTTTTGTATATAGCAGGAATAAAGGATCAAATAGGGAAGAAATATGTGAGAGAATTTCATAGTGAGAGGAGGATGGGCATGAAATTCGTCTTTGTTCGGCACGGTGAAGGAGAACATACAAAAGATTTGCCGGCAAGTTTACAAAAGTTGAATCCATCATTAACAGATGAGGGAAGGAATCAAGCTAAATTACTTCAATGCAATGTACCCTTGCAAGAAACGGATATATTAATCGCTAGCCCTACACTTAGAACTTTGCAAACGGCGGCGATATGGAGTGAGAAGGTAGCTTGTCAAAAAATTGTCCATCCATATGTATCCCCGCGTATTTTTCCTTATCGAGAAGGAGCGAAAACATTACCATGTGATCACATAGTAGATCAGGGAATAATAACAAATTCATTTCCACATTTTTCGATAGAGAAAAACACAAATCAGCAGTTATGGACGGAAGGTATAAATACTATTTCAGAACATAGCTTTCAGCAAATAGTAGATGAATTTCTTCTTTTATGTTATGAGCTCGGTGCGGAAAGAGTTTGCATTGTATCTCACGACGGGACAATTACAGCATATAGGAAATATTTACAGAAGGTCGTTTTAACTAGAGCTGATTTTTTGCAAGAAACGGGTATATATGAAATGGATGTATCCCTTAAAAGTTGGATTGAGGAGATCTAATGATAGGATGGAGGGTGTATGTTGAATGTTGCACTAGTAGTTGGCTTTAATTCGGATTTAGAGGCGCAATCAATCAGAGCATCACTTGAATATTTTGGGGCGAAAGTTATAACGTACTGGATCGGTAGACCGAAAGAGTTCGTCGATATTCTTTCTGGAAACGGTTTATATAATGATATCGATTATGTTGTCTTTTGCTTCCATGGCGAGGAAGGAAAATTTGTCATGGAAGAGTTAGGTGAAGATATATATGAACAAGATGAACCGCGGGGATACTTTGGTGCAGCAGAAATTTATAAATATGCAAAATTGCATAATGTAAATATTGTAAATAGTGGGTGTACGTTAGGGGAGCGAAAATTAGCAGAATCTTTCTTACGTAGTGGCGCAAAATCGTATATTGGATCAATAGATTATGTAGATGGGAATGCAGCACTTATGTTTACAATACGCTTATTTTACGGGCTTATTAACCATGAAAAAACGTTAGGAGAGGCTTTTGAAGAAGCACGGTTAATTGATAAAGAGACACATACATTTCAATTATATAAGTAGTGTGAAACACGTTTATTCTATATTCGAATAAACGTGTTTCACATTTAACTCACATTTTTTTTACATTTTCTTCAATGAAAACCATTATCACTTATGGTATGATATGTTCAAGTTTTTACAGGTAATAAAAGTTACTATATAAACGTTAGTTTTTAATGTTTTATACACATGTCACGGATTATTCATAATTAACGTTTGAAAAATAAGTAACTAATGTTATTATATTATCTGTAACTAACTTAATTACAACTTTAGGAGGAAGATATGGTTATTCAATTTTTAAGAGAAAACAAAGCAGTTTCTTTTGTGTTAGCGGTAATTCGAGTGTATCTTGGTTACACATGGTTAATGGCTGGAATCGGTAAACTACAAGGAAAAGGATTCGATGCAACTGGTTATTTACAAGGTGCAATTGAAAAATCTAAAGGAGCACAACCGGCTGTTCAATCTTGGTGGGCATCATTTTTACAAGATTTCGCAATTCCAAACGTTGATCTATTTAATACACTTGTAACGTGGGGAGAAATTTTAGTCGGAATTGGTTTAATTGTAGGATGTTTAACAAAAACAGCGGTCTTTTTCGGTCTTGTAATGAACTTTTCCTATATGTTTAGTGGGTCAATTGGTGTGAATCCTGAAATGGTTATTTTATCAATGTTCGTTCTAGTTTCTGGTATGAATGCTGGTAAATTTGGAATAGATGGTTTCGTTATTCCGAAAGTATTAGGTTCAAAAACTCAAAAACGCCAAAAGCAAGCTGCTTAATATATGAAAGCGGGTATCTCAAAATGAGATACCCGCTTATTTTTCAGCTATTATAGGGTTTTTGTCAAAGAAGTCTTTCACATACCCTACAAACTCCTGTGGTTCCTGACGAAATGGTGCGTGATAACCTTTTTCGATAATATGGAAAGTACTATTTTTTAAAAATTGATGATACGTTTCTCCCTCTTTCCAAGAAACGCTACTATCATTTCTTCCCCATATAATTAAGGTTGGCTGTTTTATTTCATCTGCATTAATTTGAAGACGTCTCGGCCATAATTTCATTTTATTGTAATGCTCTTCATCATTACGTTTAAATTTCACTTTGCTCTCATCATAATCTGCAATAGCAGAAACGGTATTTAAATCAGTCGACAACTGTGGTCTTGGTGATCCTTGTTTATTAACGAGTGTATGAGGACCGCCTGTAGCATCAGTTAAAATAAGGTGGGTAACGGCTTCTGGATATAAATATGTTAAATTAAGAGAAATTTCTCCACCCATTGAGTGGCCCAGTATTGCAAACGAATCGTAACCTAGTTTTTTCATTAATTTATAATACAAATTTGCATGGGTTGGGAAAGAATAATAAAAATCCATTGGCTTTGATGAGCGTCCGAAGCCTAAAGCATCTACAGAAATAATTGTATGATTTTTTGCTAAGTCTGAGTAAATCTTTTGAAAACCATCTGATGATCCCCCAAATCCATGGATCATAAGTAAAGGTGGTTTTTCATTACCAATCTTTTTGAAGTAAATGGTTTGACCATCTATTTCTATCATTTTTTCCTCGGTAGCTAGTTTTGCTGTAAGTGTATTTTTAACTTGTTTTACTTGTTCTACTGGTTTTTCTGCTGCACTACATCCTACTAATAGTGTAAGAGTAAGACAACCTACCATAAAATAGCTAAATCGCCTCAATTAGGTGTCCCCTTTCTAACATAACGCTGTATCTATCATAGCAAATAGCATATTACGATTTCCAGGAAGTTGGCTACCATTTTTGATCATAAGAGGTGAAAGGAGCGTTTCTTGGAAATTTTCTGTTTGAAGCAATTTGCGAAATGAAAATTGTGAATGTGGGACATCAATCCTTACTGTGCCATTCCAACATTCACATATCTTTTGTAGTAATTGAATAGCATCTTCTTCTCGTTTGGCGATAAGTGGATTGATACATAATATATTACCTTTTTGTATGCATAAGGAAAAAGCTTCTATACAGTTATGTCTCTCAATTTTAAAAGAGTGACTTGTTCTTGGTAATAGTAATGAATACAGTAAAGAACGATCGGCACCAGTTGTACTTTGATCGAGAGAAATAAGCGATATAATGTCTTTTTCTTTTACTTGTTGCGTATGAGTAATATGTGTTTTAGTAGTTTGTTTCTCAAAACGATGAATCGTCGTTACTGTTTGAAATCCGCATGATGTATAAAGAGGCTCACCAGCTTTTGTTGCAATAAGTGCAATTGGTTGTTTTGGGTGAGTGTGTGCTAAGCAATGATTTAGCAATGTTCGCCCGATGCCCTGGCCTTGAAAATCAGGATGGACGATTAACATGCCAATAGTAGAAAAACTATCTTTAAAAGGAAATACTCCTCCAGTTGCAATCAGCTTATTGTCATGCATATAACCGATAAGTGTGCCAAGAGAAAAGTACATTTCAAATTGTTTTTTCATAAATGTTTTCTCTTGTAACCATCCAACAGCTTTACAAAGGTCGAGTAGATCGAAAATAAAAGATTCATCTAGCTGTATTGTTTTCATAAATGCTCACCACATTTCTATTAATTTTTATAAAAGTAGATGGAAAATGTTAAATAAGAGATTTACGTTAAATGAAATCCAACTTGTTTATATTTTGATTGTAAAGGTGAAGATGGTTGATATAAAAAGACAAACTTATACAAATTATAACTGATATTTACATAAGTTAACAAAAAATTTACATATAACTAATTTTCTCTTAATAGTCTTCTATTAAATTTGATAGTGGGAAATGAATAACCTAATTAGGGGGACAAGACAGTGAAAAAGTTTGTGAAAAAAGCATGGCCATTTGCAGTTGTGGCATCATTAGCAGTTACTTCGGTAGCAACATGGAATTTTACACGTTCTAATGAAGTGAGTGCAGATGAGAACGGAAGCAATGCAAAGATTAAAAATGTCATTGTATTAATTGGGGATGGTATGGGCCCTTCATATATGACAGCTCACCGTTATATGAAAGATAATCCAAAAACTTTTGAGATGGAATCTACAGAGTTTGATAAGCATCTTGTAGGAACACAAAAGACATATCCAGAAGATGAACATGAAAATATCACAGACTCTGCATCTGCAGCAACAGCTATGTCAGCAGGAATTAAAACATATAATGCGGCAATTGCAGTTGATAATGATAAAGCAGAAGTGAAAACTGTTCTTGAACAAGCGAAAGAAAAGGGGAAATCGACAGGACTCGTTGCTACTTCTGAAATTACACATGCTACACCAGCTGCTTTCGGTGCGCATGACATTAGTCGTAAAAATATGGACGCAATTGCAAATGATTATTTTGATGAGAAAATCAAAGGGAAGCATAAAGTAGATGTTATGCTTGGCGGCGGCGTAAAAAACTTTGTTAGAAAAGATCGCAATCTTACAGAAGAGTTTAAGAAATCTGGTTATAGCTACGTAACAGATCGAGATCAATTGTTAAATGATAAAAATGATCAAATCCTTGGTTTATTTGCACCAGGCGGTTTAGATAAAATGATTGACCGTAATGAGAAGACACCTTCATTAGAAGAAATGACAAATGCAGCAATTGAGCGTTTGAACAAAAATAAAAAAGGTTTCTTCTTAATGGTTGAAGGAAGTCAAATTGACTGGGCGGGACATGATAATGATATCGTTGGCGCAATGAGTGAAATGGAAGACTTTGAAAAAGCATTTAAAGCAGCGATTGAGTTTGCGAAAAAAGATAAAAATACGTTAGTCGTTGCAACGGCAGACCACGCTACTGGTGGATTATCTTTAGGTGCAAATGGTGAGTATAACTTTAAAGTAGATCCAATTAAAGCTGCAAAACGCACACCAGACTTTATGGCAAATGAGATTGCAAACGGTGCAAATGTAGAAGAAACATTGAAAAAATATATTGATTTACAATTAACACCAGAAGAAATTAAAGCGGTAAATGATATTGCTCCTTCAAAAGATGTAACAAAGATTGATAATGCGATTGAAGATATTTTCAATAAGCGTTCGGTTACAGGATGGACAACAGGTGGACATACAGGAGAAGATGTAAACGTATATGCATTTGGCCCTGGTAAATACTTGTTCTCTGGCGTTCAAGAGAATACAAATATCGCTAAACGTGTCTTTGATATTGTTGGCGGTGGCGATCCGAATAAAGGAAGACGCTAATTATAAACGAAAGTGAGGCGAAATGCCTCACTTTTCTTTTTAGGAGATGGGAAGATGAGAGCTTTTTTCATAGGGATAGTATCCTTTCTAATAGGTGTATTATTGCTAGTTGGATGTCAATCCAAAGAGAATCAGATAGAACAAAAAGCTACTACTACAAAAGCTGAAGGAAAGGTACAAATAACGAAAGAAGAAGAGAAAACGATTCAAGGTGTGATAGAGAAATTTGTACGGACGACAAATGAAAAAAATCTTACTGAACATATGGAGTTATTTTCAAAGAACATGCCTAGTGCTGAAGACTTAAAAACGCAAAAAGAAGCAGCTTTTCAAAAGGGAAATAAAAAAATTGAATTGGAACATATAGACATAAAAGCTAGTAAAGCAGGATATGTTGTTGTTGAAACAAAAGAAAAGGAAATAGAAGGAGAGGTCACTATTCAGAAGAAAGTACAGTATGCACTTGGAAAAGAAGAGGATGGCTGGAAAATTGAAGAGGTTCGCACGATAGAGAAGAAATAAAGTGAAACTTTCCGTAAATAGCGCAAAAAAGGTTCTCATTGGCGAGAACCTTTTTTTATAGTGGTAACATAATTTGATCTGAGCATGCCTCGATATCATCAATATCTTGGCGAATGGTTGCCATTTTATTATCAAGATCTTCAGCTTTCATTGCGGCATCATGTAGTTCATCTTTTAAATACTCAGGTATTTTCCCTTCATATTTATAATAAAGTTTATGTTCTAAACTTGCCCAAAAGTCCATTGCGAGCGTACGTAACTGAATTTCTGCAAAGACTTCTTTTGTACCAGAATTCAGTGATAAAGGATATTTAATAATCATGTGTAAACTTTTATATCCATTTTGTTTTGGATTAGCGATATAATCTTTTACCTCTATGATTTCCATATCTTCACGCTTTTGAATAACTTCTTTCAAATGATAGATATCTTCTACGAAGCAACATGTAATACGAATGCCGATGATGTCTTGTAAATGCGTTTGCGCATTTTCAACTGTCGGTAATAAATTTTTACGTTCAAGCTTTTTAATAATACTTTCAGGTTGTTTTAATCTTGTTTTTATATGTTCAAACGGGTTGTAATCCTCTAAAAATTGGGCTTCCCGGTTCATAATTTCAAATTTAGTTTTTAACTCTTCTAAAGCAAATGTATATGGTAGTACAAAAGCTTTCCAGTAGTTAACTGTTGATTGATTATATTCCATTTATATACACACCTTTTCCTATTTACAAGTGAGGTTGTTATTATACTAAATACCAAAGCATATAAGCGCAAGCAGCAAATGATGAGATCATAAAGCGATATTTAGTTTTCATACTTTCAACTCCTTTCAAATAAAATTCTATATGAATAAACGTGATTGTTAATAAATTCACTATGTACAATTTCTATAGTAATAGATTCGTGTGAATTTCGTATGAACTAATTGTTTCAGCTTTTTGTCTTTTTTTTGTAAATCATCATTATTATCCATAATTTAAAGTGTTTTCATTTGATTTATTCAATTGTATAAATTATTGTATATTTGAATTTATGGTTATTAGGGGGCTATACGGTGAATTTTGAAGAATTAGCAATTGCTAGACGTTCTGCAATGAAATTTGTACAAGGAATAGAAATCCCAGATGAGGATTTTAAAAAAATATTTGAGCTAACAAAGCTTTCTCCATCTTGTTACAATTTGCAACATACACATTATGTTGTAATTCGTGATCAAGAGCGCAAAGAAAGATTAAAAGAGTTAGCTTTTAGGCAATATAAAGTATCGAGTGCATCTGCGGTAATACTTGTTTGTGGTGACAAGAGAGCATACCAAAATGTCGAAAATATTTATTTCGGTATGAAGGTTTTAAAGATGATTGATGAATGTGAGTATGAAGATACAATTAGGCAAACGAAAGGGTTATATGAAGGAAAAGGAGAACGCTTCATGGAAGAGGAAGCGATTAGAAATGCTTCGTTAAGTGCGATGACTTTTATGTACGCAGCTAAATATTATGGATATGATACGTGTCCAATGATCGGTTTTGATGAAAAAGCAGTACAAAGTGAATTGAATATGCCAGAGCATGTAGTACCTGTTTTAATGATTACGATAGGAAAAAGTGATACTACTAAAATTCGTCCACGAGGATATAGAAAACCAATTAGTGAGTTTGTTACATATGAGACATTTTAATAAAAAGTATAAAGTACTAAAAATAAAAGGGGGCTGTCCCATAAGTCTCTTTCGAAGTAAGATCACATGAAATTGAAAAGGCAGAAACGTTATAAAATCAACATTTCTGCCTTTCACTTTTTATACGATTTTGGCTAAAAAGCACCTTTTGGGACAGCCTCTTTTTGTTTTGCAATTGACAAATAGAATGAAGTTATATATTATTTAAATCGTAATCATTACGTTTTAGTTTGCGATCTTTAAAAGAAAGGAGAATTACATATGCGTGTAAATATTACATTAGCTTGTACAGAGTGCGGTGATCGTAATTATATTTCTAAAAAAAATAAACGAAACAATCCAGAGCGCATCGAACTAAAAAAATATTGTCCACGATTAAAGCGAGTAACGTTACATCGTGAAACGAAGTAGAAGACTAGAGATATCTCTAGTCTTTTTTCGTTTATCCCGCTATTTGCCGGACAGTAAGACTCTTACCTCAAAATTCAGCGAAAGCAAAGAAGGTAGGTGGGGGTCTTACTGCCAGTAAAATCCCGATTGGTGAGGGCTGATTAAAGTTTCACTTTATATTTCTTTTGTTTGTTATAATTACCTTAAATTGTAATAAAGGGAGCGGTATGATGAATCAAAAAGATAAAGAAAGAAAAGAGCAAGTGGCTCATATTATTGACATTCCAGATGATTATAGGCTTGTTGTAGATGATCAAGAAGGTGTGGATGACCCATATCATCTATTATGGTGGGAACATAAAGAGGATGGGGAGAGAACAATACAGATTACGTTGAATAGACATACTGGTAATTTAATTGACTTTAGGATAGAGGATGAAAAAGATTTTTCGAACGGTAAGGAAGCGATAGAAGAGAATAAAGCAAGAGAGGTTGCAAATACATTCTTAAAAAAATATACAAAAGAAGGATATGAATTTTATACATATGTAACTGTTAAGGATGATTGGCGCGGTTGGAAAGAAGTAAATTATATACAAGAAGTGAATGGCTATCCATTGCCGAATACGGGGTGTGTTGTGCTAGTACATCCATTAGGTGATGTGATGCATTTTCATTATAATGGACAAAAAGCTATCGAGAAAAAACCGTTATGGCCAAGTGACATTGTTGAGGAGAACGTCGTCTTAGAAAGTTTGAAGGCTAGACAAGATATGAGACTTGTATTTGTAGATTTAACACACTCTTCATGTGAGTATGAAAATGGAGAAGAAGTAAAAGGGTACCGTCTTGTATATGAACCAGAGCCAAGTCATGCATTTATTGATGCAAGTACAGGTAAAGATTTGTTTGGGCCAGACCACTATAGAATAGCTTCTACAGTACCAGTTGTTAAAGCGATAAAAAACAGTGAAAGAAAAGATGTGCTCGATTTATTAGATTGGGATAAAGAAAAATTTATAAAAGTAGATGAAAAAGAGGATAGGTATGAAATTCAGATGAGATTTGTACTGGAGAAAGAATTACAAAAAGAAAGAAAAGAGAAAGATGCATATTCAATGGAGGAATTCTATAGAAAGTATTCCCCGATATTGAAACATGATAACTTCGTTGTAATTACTTTAGATAAAGAAACAAATCAATTACTTTCCTGTTTAATGTGGACGGATGAGCGAGAAAGGAAAACGCTCTTATCTAGAGACCAATGTTTAGACAAAGCACTTCAATTTTTGGAGCATATTATTCCGGATGCAACCAATTATGTTCAACTTTGGGATAATTATGAAAAAGAAGATGGAATTGAGAGATTTTCCTTTTCAATATATGTAAATGACATTCAAGTAGAGAGAAAATATATTATGATTAATATTAATACAGAGAATGGTGCTGTGATGCACTACTCTGGGGAGTCTAGCAATTTTATAAAAGAATTGCTCACATATGAAACGACACCAAAAGTAACAAAGGAAAAAGCGTTAGAAATATACAGAGGGGCCATGCAAGTTCATTTAGAATGGTTTTTAGAAAATGAGGTAGAGGAAACGAATTACGTATTACTGTATAAACAAACAACGGATGAAAATCATAAAGAATCCTTCGACTGTAGTCGAGAAATTCGTTATATTGATGCGCATACTGGGGAGAAATTTTGGAGTAAATAAACTTTTAAATAGGGAAAAAGGTCTTCGAGAGAAGACCTTTTTTTAGAAAGAACGATTATTCTTCGTATGTATCAATTTTATATAACCATTTCTGTACACTAGCAGGCGGTCCTTCTGTTCTCCACTTTATTGTACACATTCCACAAGAACAGTGAACTTTTCCTTTTGCAAAAATACCGGCAATTTCAGGAGTATATCCCCATGCGTGTTTTGCAATATTCATTTTTCGACGCATTGTACGTTGACGTTGGTGTCTTGTATAAGCACGTGTTCTTTCAAATTTCATGTTTGTAATCCCTCCTTGTAGTACAAGTAGCTTGCAAGAGCGTACAAGGAGTTCATCTCTTACAAGCTACTCGTGTACAAGAGGGAAATGAAATATTTCATATTCCACTCTCCAATCTTTTGTTTAAGTATACGTAGTGAAGCTTTATGAGACAATTATTATGCTTAAAAACATATGGGAATGATATCGTACAGACACAAACAACCCCACGCCCACATACACTTAGTAAAGACCACTATTTTGGCGGAGGTGAAAGGTTTGAGTCTATTCGCCGCAATTGGATATATGGTTCGAGAAGTGTTTGTTTTTGTTTCTTATGTGAAGAACAATGCGTTTCCGCAGCCGTTATCATCAGACGATGAGAGAAAGTACTTAGAGTTAATGGAGCAAGGTGATGCTCAAGCGAGGAATCTGTTAATTGAACATAATTTACGGCTTGTAGCTCATATCGTTAAAAAATTTGAAAACACAGGGGAAGATGCAGAAGATTTAATTTCAATTGGTACAATCGGGCTCATTAAAGCAATCGAGAGCTATTCAGCAGGAAAAGGCACAAAACTTGCGACATATGCAGCACGCTGTATTGAAAATGAAATTTTGATGCATTTACGTGTACTAAAGAAAACGAAAAAGGACGTTTCACTTCATGACCCAATCGGGCAAGATAAAGAGGGGAATGAAATATCGCTTATTGATATATTAAAATCAGAGTCTGAAGATGTAATTGATATGATCCAGCTGAGTATGGAGTTAGAAAAGATTAAAGAGTATATCGATATTTTAGACGAACGAGAGAAAGAAGTTATCGTGAAGCGTTTTGGACTGGGGCTTGATAAGGAGAAAACACAACGAGAGATTGCAAAGGCGCTTGGTATTTCCAGAAGCTACGTATCAAGAATTGAAAAGCGCGCTTTAATGAAAATGTTCCATGAATTTGTAAGAGCAGAGAAAGAGAAAAAAGCAAAAGAATAATGTACATTGCAAGCAGCCGTATTTTAAAATGGGCTGCTTTTCTTTTTGTAAATAAGGAAAGAAAAAGAGTTGTGTTCAGAAGAAATCCATGTTCACTGTTGAAAATGACGGATTCTATCTGTAATATTAGAAGGTGCTAAACAATTTAAGAATAATACCATACTTAGCTTTCTGCATCTATACTGAAACAGTTCTATATGATATGTGGGAATAAGAACCAATTTTACATATGATATAGGAGGAAAAGAAGGGAAAGCTAAAGTTATAGACTAATTAGGAGGTTCCGCAATTTGCGACGTACATTATATCGACTTATGATCGAACTTACAAATGGTCGTTTTACTTCTTATATATTACGTAAATTTGCACAATCTCGTTTAAGCTCTATCATTATTCCATCGTATGCGAAAGTGTTTCAAATTAATCAAGATGAGATGGAAAAGGGTTTGAAGGAATATAGAACATTGCATGAATTATTTACGCGTAAGCTAAAAGAAGGAAAGCGTAGTATTGATACAGCTGCATCGAGTATTGTTAGTCCTGTTGATGGTGTTTTTGCTGATCACGGTCCTATTGAGGAGACAAAAACATTTGATATTAAAGGCAAGCGTTATTCGATTGTGGATATGCTAGGTAATGAAGAACGTGCACAGCGATATGCAGGTGGTACATACATGGTTATTTATTTAAGCCCAAGTCATTATCATCGTATTCATAGTCCGCTTTCTGGTTCTGTGACTGAAAGATTTGTACTCGGTAGAAAATCATATCCGGTAAATGCAGCTGGTATGGAATACGGGAAAGAACCATTGTCAAAAAATTATCGTTCTGTTACAGAAGTGAATAGTGACGGTGAACATATGGCGCTTGTAAAAGTAGGAGCTATGTTTGTAAATAGTATTGAGCTGCTGCATGAAAGAGACACTGTTCAAAAAGGTGAAGAAATGGCATACTTTACATTCGGCTCAACGGTTGTGTTATTGTTTGAAAAAGATATGATAGAAGTAGTGCAAGAATTGAAGAGTGGACAAGAACTTCGCCTTGGTGAAAAAATTGCTACTCGATTGGCTCATAAGTAAAAAAGATTTTATAACTGTAAGCAAGATTTATGGACAAAGATGCGTAATGATGAAATTCCCTAGATGGGAGTACTTGTTTATTCGAGAGCCATCGCAGGATGGCTCTTTTTACAAGTTAGTTACTTAAAATTTCACTTTATATGTAATCAAGACGATTTGACGAGCTTGTCCTCTAATGAGCGTCTAATAATTTCTTGTTTTATAAGTAAAATGAAGTCGGGATTTAATTTTAGTTCTTTTGCTTTATAATAAGACTCAGTGAGTAACTCAGTAGATAACTGTTCCATATGTTTTGTTTTCAAGGTGAGTCACCTCCTAATAATATAAGGATTGATTCGTTGTTGCATTTAATGTACCAAAAAAATATGACAGTCACAAACGAGTGGTTATCCACATACCTAGGTGGATAAAATGTGTATAGATTGTTAGTAAATTCCAAATTAACTGAAAAATTAATGTGGAAAATGTGTACAATTTTATCCACAGGCCATATATCGAAATATGTTGTCGAAAAATTTTTATGAAAACTCCTCAAAGAGGTGAAAGAAATTGAAACTATTTTTACCAAATGAATATGTGAAAAATGTATATCATGTTCAACCAGAAGATTTGAAAAAACGTGGAATTAAAGGTGTTATTACTGATTTAGATAACACTTTAATTGAATGGGATCGTCCAAATGCAACGCCACAACTTGAAGAATGGTTTTTGAAAATGAAAGAGCAAGGCATTCAAGTAACGGTCGTTTCAAATAATAATGAGCAACGAGTGAAAGACTTTGCTGATCCATTAGGCATTCCATTTATTCATAGTGCACGTAAGCCATTTGTCCGTGCGTTTAAGCGTGCGATACAAGACATGCAGTTGCAGCCAGATGAAGTTGTAGTAATTGGAGATCAATTACTAACGGATGTGCTAGGTGGAAACCGAGTTGGACTTCATACAATTTTAGTTGTACCAGTAGCACAAACGGACGGATTAGTAACGCGCTTTAATCGAAAAATTGAACGAAGAATCATGAGAAACATGAAGAAAAAAGGTTTAATTAACTGGGAGGAATAAAGTTTGACTGAAACAATTAAATGTATTGGTTGCGGTGTAGAAATTCAAACAGAAGATAAAAATGAAGTGGGATATGCTCCTGCCTCATCTTTAGAAAAAGAACAAGTCATTTGTCAACGTTGTTTTCGATTGAAACATTATAACGAAATTCAAGATGTATCATTAACAGATGATGATTTCCTACGTATTCTAAACGGTATTGGAAAATCAGATGCGTTAGTAGTTAAGATTGTAGATATTTTTGATTTTAATGGTAGCTGGTTACCTGGCTTACATCGTTTCGTGGGAAATAATAAAGTATTACTTGTTGGGAATAAAGCTGATTTAATTCCTAAGTCAGTAAAACATGATAAAGTAAAGCATTGGATGCGCTATAGTGCAAAGCAGCTAGGATTAAAGCCAGAAGATGTCTTTTTAATTAGTGCAGCAAAGGGACAAGGGATTGCTGAGCTGGCAGATGCGATTGAGTATTACCGCGGCGGAAAAGATGTTTACGTTGTTGGATGTACAAATGTAGGGAAATCAACATTTATTAATCGTATGATTAAAGAATTTAGTGATGAGACTGAAAATGTAATTACAACATCTCATTTCCCAGGAACAACGCTTGATTTAATTGATATCCCGTTAGACGAAGAATCTTCTTTATATGATACGCCAGGTATTATTAACCACCATCAAATGGCTCATTATGTTGGAAAACAAAGCTTAAAGCTTATTACACCAACAAAAGAAATTAAGCCGATGGTATTCCAATTAAATGAAGAACAAACATTGTTCTTTAGCGGACTGGCACGTTTTGATTACGTAAGTGGCGGTCGTCGCGCATTTACTTGTCACTTCTCAAATCGTTTAACAATCCATCGTACAAAGCTTGAGAAAGCAGATGAATTGTATAAAAATCATGCAGGGGATTTACTAAGCCCGCCAACACCAGAAGAATTAGAAAATATGCCAGAGCTAGTGAAATACGAGTTTAATATTCGTGAACCAAAAACGGATGTTGTATTCTCTGGATTAGGATGGGTTACTGTGAACGAACCGGGAGCAAAAATTGTTGCACACGTACCAAAAGGAGTAAGTGTTTCATTGCGTAAATCTTTAATTTAATATGGAGAGGGATTTATGAAACAATTATATGGTGTAATCGGAAATCCAATTGGACATTCATTATCACCCGTTATGCATAACGATGCATTTGAACACTTGAATATGGATGCCCATTATCATGCCTTTCTTGTTAAAGAGGAAGTGCTAGGGGAAGCAGTAAGAGGTTTAAAAGCGTTAGGTATTTCAGGATTTAATGTAACAACTCCGCACAAAGTTGCGATTATGGATTATTTGGATGAGATTGACCCGCTAGCAAAACAAATTGGTGCAGTAAATACGGTGGTTCATAAGGATGGGAAATTGATTGGCTACAATACAGATGGAATTGGTTTTGTCCGAGCACTGCAATCCATTAGTAGTGAACCACTTCAAGAGAAACGTATTTTATTACTTGGCGCAGGCGGTGCTAGTCGAGCTATTTACTTTTCACTTGCTGATGTAGGTGTGAAAGAGATTGATGTAGCGAATCGTACGGTAGATAAGGCGAAGGAACTTATTACTGCATGTAAGGCTACTGTCCATTCTGTTGCTTTATCGCTAGAGAAAGCAACAGAAGAACAAGGGAATTATGATATTATCATTCAGACGACAACAATAGGTATGCATCCACGCGTCGAACATACGCCGTTACAAATTTCTTCGTTGAATAAGGGAACGATTGTATCAGATATAATTTATAATCCATTTGAAACGAAAATTTTATGTGAGGCGAAAGAGCAAGGTGCAATGATTCAAAATGGTATTGATATGTTTGTTTATCAAGGAGCGCTTGCATTTGAAATGTGGACAGGGCGTACGCCAAATATCGAACGAATGAAACAATTAGTTATAAGAAAGCTTGGAGGCTAACATATATGTTAACAGGAAAACAAAAAAGATTTTTACGTGCACAGGCACATCATTTAACACCAATTTTTCAAGTAGGAAAAGGCGGAGTAAATGAAAATATGATTAAACAAATCGCAGATACTTTAGAAGCTCGTGAGCTATTTAAAGTAAGTGTGCTACAAAACTGTGAATTCGATCGCCGTGAAGTTGCAGAAGAACTTGCAAAAGGTGCACGTGCTGAAATCGTTCAAGTAATTGGAAGCACAATCGTTTTATACAAAGAGTCAAGAGAAAATAAACAAATTAAGCTTCCTCGATAAAAAGATTAGCATGCGCTATTTTTATCGTTGATGCGTAATGATGTAGAGAGCGAAACCAATTGAACTTTTATTAATAGCAACTCTCTTCTGTTAGGAATGAAGAGAGTTGCTGTACGTAAAAGGAAGGGGCGTTTCTTTTGAGGAAAATTGGCATCATTGGCGGTACATTTGATCCGCCACATTATGGACATTTGCTCATTGCAAATGAAGTATATCATGCTTTGAATTTAGAAGAAGTATGGTTCTTACCGAACCAAATTCCGCCGCATAAACAAGGGCGGAATATTACAAGTGTAGAAAGTCGTTTGCAAATGTTAGAGCTTGCGACTGAGGAAGAGGAACATTTTTCTATTTGTTTAGAAGAGCTAAGCAGGAAGGGCCCATCTTATACGTATGACACTATGCTACAATTGACGAAGAAGCATCCGGATGTGCAGTTTCATTTTATTATTGGTGGAGATATGGTTGAGTATTTGCCGAAGTGGTATAACATTGAAATGTTACTTAATCTTGTAACGTTTGTTGGGGTTGCAAGACCTGGGTATACATTGCATACACCTTATCCTATCACCACTGTGGAAATTCCGGAGTTTGCTGTTTCTTCATCTTTATTACGTGAGAGATATAAAGAGAAGAAAACATGTAAATATTTACTTCCTGAAAAAGTACAGGTATATATCGAGAGGAATGGGTTGTATGAATCGTGAGAAAGCACTTCATATTGTGAAACAACAAATGCATGAAAAACGTTATATACACACAATTGGTGTAATGGAAACAGCAATTGAACTTGCTAAGTTATACGGTGTGGATGAAAAAAAAGCTGAAGTTGCAGCTATATTTCATGATTATGCGAAGTGTAGAGCGATTTCAGAGATGGAAGAGATCATTAAAAGTGAAGATTTGCCGAAAGATTTACTTTGTTATAACAAAGAGTTATGGCATGCACCTGTTGGGGCATACTTAGTAGAAAAAGAAGTAGGTATTACAGATCCTGAAATCCTACAAGCTATTACATATCATACAAGTGGTCATGAGAAAATGACGATGTTAGATAAAGTAATTTATGTAGCTGATTACATTGAGCCTGGGCGAAAGTTTCCAGGGGTGGAGGAAGCTCGTAAACTCGCATATACGGATATAGATCAAGCTTTATTATTTGCGCTAAAGAGAACAATTCAATTTTTAATGGAAAAAGATCAAACGATTTATCCATTAACATTCCAAACATACAATGCAGTTATCAAGGAGGAAATGAGTAAATGAAAGATAAAGATTTATTAGTATTAGCAGCAAAAGCAGCTGATGATAAGAGAGCGGAAGATATGGTTGTCCTAAATATGCAAGGTATTTCACCAATTGCAGATTATTTCATTATTTGTCACGGTAACTCAGATAAGCAAGTGCAAGCAATTGCGCGTGAAATTAAAGCGAAAGCACACGAGTTCCAAATCGACGTACAACGTATGGAAGGTTTTGACGAAGCTCGCTGGGTATTAGTTGACCTTGGAGATGTAGTTGCTCATGTATTCCATAAAGATGAGCGTAATCACTATAATTTAGAGCGTCTATGGGGCGATGTACCACGTGAAGATATTACAGAAGAGTTAGGCCAATGAACTACGAGCAATTTGCGTTGCTGTACGATGAACTAATGAATGATGTCCCCTATGATAAATGGGTGGAATTCACAGAGGAAAGCTTACAGCAAGCGGATGTGAAAGAGGCGAAGATTCTTGATGTAGCATGCGGTACTGGTAATGTAACGCTTCCGCTTGTACAAAAGGGTTACGATGTAATCGGTGTCGATCTTTCGGAAGAAATGTTAGCAGTCGCACAGCAAAAACTAGGCGAGGCAGGATATTTTATTCCTTTTTACCAACAAGACATGCGAGAGCTTGATGTTCCAGGTGAGTTTGACTGTGTAACGATCTTTTGTGATTCATTAAACTATGTATTGCAAGAAGATGGAGTGCAAGAAACATTCCGAAGAGTGTTTCATCATTTACGTCAAGATGGTTTGTTTTTATTTGATGTACATTCTTTATATAAAATACATCATGTATTTCAAAATGAAACATACACAGTGAATGGAGAAGAAATATCTCTTATTTGGAATTGCTTCCCTGGTGAAGATTCAAACAGTGTAGAACATGATTTAACATTCTTTGTTCAAGACCCAGAAGAAGATGTGTACCATCGTTTTGACGAATGTCACGTACAACGTGCATATCCGGTTGAAGAGTTAACGAAATGGCTTGAAGAAGCTGGTTTTACAGTGCTTCGTGTAACTGGTGACTTTGAGCGACTTGAAGTTACAGAACAAACAGAGCGTATTTTCTTCATGGCGAAGAAAAACGGATAAAACAAAAGCAACCGAGAAGGTTGCTTTTGTTTTGTGAAGAAGCTGTAATTTTAGTTGTAGAATAATAAGAAGATGATATACGTGAATTTTGAAAGTGCTAGTTTAAGTAAAAATGTAATGTGAAAAATTAAGTATTTATAAAAAGGATTTGGAATGACGATGACGTATTTATTATGTGTGTTTATTGAATTGCTGATCAACGCATTTTAAATCTTCATCAAATTTCTCGTGTGTCCGCTCGATTAATTTATGAAACATATCCCCAACATGTTCTTCTAAAACCCGAATACCTTCTCCTGTAACGCCGCCTTTCACACATACTTTTTCTTGTAAAGTAGGCAATGTGAAAATCCCTTTTTCGAGTAGTTTCCCCATTCCAACGACCATTTCACTTACTAAAGTAGTGGCTTCTTCATGTGTAATATTTGTTTTATCTACAGCAGCATTAATGAAACATTGTAATAAATAACTAAAGAATGCGGGGCCGCAGCTTGCTATATCAGATGAAACGCGCGTTATATCTTCTTCTATTATAAGGGGAGTAGAAATGTTTTTGAATAAGCGAAATAGTTTTTGTTGCCATTCTTCAGAGCAGTTACTTCCAAATGTAAATAGTGATGCGCCGGATAGGGCGCGGTTTGTAATGCTCGGAATAATACGAGCAACATGGCAAGGTACAAGTGTCTCTAATTGTGATGGAGATATTGGACTTGTGATAGAAACTAAGCACTTTTCATCAGAAAAATGTTCAGCGTATTTTTGCAAGATCGGGTATATATCTATCGGCTTTACGCAAATAAAAATAAGATGTGATCGTTCAATTACCTCATCAATAGTTTTGGCTATATGAACAGAAGGGTGTTTTTCCTTTATATGATATGCTTTGGCGGGCGTTCGATTAATAATCGTAAGGCACGAAGGTTTGACAGCACGGGTTTCTAAAAATGCATCGATTAGTATATTCCCCATGTTTCCTGTCCCTATAATTCCTATGTTCAATGTTTCATCCCTCCTTCGTAACAGCTTTCTCCTAAACAATATGAATGATGTTATAAATTTATGATTAGAGGTGAAAAATGATGTGGGATTTTCCAAAGAAATGGTTAGGATTAGCAGCTATTATTGGAACTGTGCTTTTTCTTCTTTTTTGGAAAACGAACGAGCATACAGAGCGATCAGTTATTGCAACGGATGTTCAAGAGAAAGATATAGAGAAGAAAAGTAAACCGAAAATATCGGATACAAAGCAGCAGAAAAAAATAATTGTAATTGATATGAAAGGGGCTGTTGTTAAAGAGGGGGTGTATGAAATGAAAGAAGGGGACCGGGTCAAGGATGCTATTGAAAAAGCAGGTGGTTTTTTGCCTGAGGCAGATAGGATGAAGGTAAATTTAGCACAAATGGTACAAGACCAAATGATTCTTTACGTACCGAATAAAAACGAACAAGTGCAAGAAATAGCTGCTGTTTCAAAGGGAGAGGGAAAAGTTCAAATAAATGCAGCTTCTAAAGAACAACTTGAAAAAATTACAGGTATTGGTTCTCGGAAAGCAGAAAGTATTTTGAAATATCGAGAGGAACATGGTCCGTTTCAAAAAATAGAAGATTTGTTAGAGATTGATGGGATTGGTGTGAAGTCTTTGGAGAAAATAAAAGATCAAATTATTATTCCGTAAAAGATTGACGAAGTTTTTCTCCATTCGCTACACTACAAGTAGACAAAAAAGTAGGTGAAGAATATGGAACGAATTTCATGGGATCAATATTTTATGACGCAAAGCCATTTGTTATCTTTACGTAGTACATGTACAAGGCTTGCAGTAGGAGCGACAATTGTTCGTGATAAACGAATTATTGCTGGTGGATATAATGGTTCAATTAAAGGTGGCGTACATTGTATAGATGATGGATGCTACGTTATTGATAATCATTGTGTTCGTACAATTCATGCAGAAATGAATGCTTTATTACAGTGTGCAAAATTTGGCGTGAAAACGGAGGAAGCGGAAATTTATGTTACGCATTTTCCTTGTTTACAATGTTGTAAGGCGATTATTCAAAGCGGTATTACAGCAGTTTATTATGCACAGGATTATAAAAATCATCCGTATGCCGTAGAGTTATTTGAAAAAGCGAATGTAACGGTGAAACACGTTCCGCTAGAATATGATATTGCAGCATTAGAGGATCAAAAGCGTCATATGGAGTTAAAAGAACTATTTGCATCTTTAGAAAAAGAGAACTTATCAATGGAAGAATTACAGCATGTATTCACGAAAGCAAAAATGATGCTATAAGGAGTGAGTATGAGTTGCAAGGACAATGGGGCTATGTTGCAATCTCATTTATAATAGGGATTGCAATTGCCTTCTCTTCTTCAGTTGTATGGCTGACTTGTTGTCTCGTTCTAAATGTTTTCTTTTGTTTGTATCGTACTCCGTGTAAAACCTTCTTTTATTGTATGATAGCGTGTTTAAGTGGCGCTATGTACACCACGTATGTTCAAGGGCAAAACAAGCCTCTGGGAGATTCCTACGAAGCTACAAGAGGGGTGATACATAATACACCTCTTATTAACGGAGATCGCCTCTCATTTCAAGTTGAAGATCAGAATAAAAATATAGTGCAGTTAAGTTACAAAATGAAATCAGCCTTGGAAAAGAAACAGATGCGACAATTACATGCAGGAGTATCATGTGTATTCGAAGGTGAGAGGAAAGAACCGCAAATAGCTCGGAATTTCCATGGGTTTAATTATCGTGATTATTTATATAAGCAAAATATTCATTTCATATTGGACGCTACATATATTTCTGAATGCCATAAAACATCGTTGTCACTCGTGCAATGGATTCTTCTCTTGAGGCAACAAGCAATCTCAGAAATTGCAGAAATGTTTCCAGAGCAATCAGGCGCTTTTATGAATGCATTAGTATTTGGTGATAGACAACAAATGACATTTGAAGTTGAAGAGCAATATCAACAATTCGGTCTCGTGCATTTATTGGCGATTTCAGGATCGCATATCGTATTGTTAATGGTAATCGTGTATTTTATTTTGCTAAGAAGTGGTGTGACAAGGGAGGGAGCAACGGTATGTCTTATCTTCTGTATTCCTCTGTATATGATTTTAGCAGGAGCGTCACCATCTGTTATAAGAGCTTCTATAACAGGAGTTTTTATGTTAATTGCTTTTATGTGTTCTATTCGTTTATCTAGCTTAGATGCTTTAAGTATAACAGCTATATGTATGCTTATATTTGATCCATATCTCGTGTTTAATATTGGCTTTCAGTTTTCTTTCGTCGGTAGTTTTGCTTTACTTTTATCTGCCCCGCTTTTACTAGAGAGTGGTAATGGAGTAATTCGAAATTCTATTTATATTTCTTTCATTTCACAGCTCGTTAGTACTCCGATTTTGTTATATCACTTCGGTTATTTTTCTCCATATAGTATTTTCTTAAATATCCTATACGTTCCGTTTTTATCTCTCGTTGTATTGCCGTGCAGTATTGTTATTTTGATATGTATACCGGTCATCCCGTTTCTTGCAAAAAGGCTTGCGAATGTACTATCAATAGGTTTGAATCTTTCTAATGATTTTTTAAGTTATTGTGAAAACTTACCATTTACCCGTCTTAATTTCGGACAAACACCTATACTTCTTGTGGCCTTATATTGCGTGAGTATTATTAGTATATTGATGGTTTGGGAAAGGCGAATGGCGAAGGGAATTCTGTTTATATCTGCAGGCGTATTTCTTTTTATTAGTACATGCCATTATGTATATCCGTATTTTCGAGAAAGTGGGAGTGTTACCTTTCTCGATGTTGGACAGGGAGATGCAATATTAATTCGCCTTCCGTATGATCAAGAGATTTACCTTATTGATACTGGTGGAACAATTCTTCCAAATAAGGAAGAATGGCAACGGAAAAAGCATGAATTTTCTGTCGGAAATGATATTTTGATTCCTTATTTACAAAAGGAAGGTATTAAAAAGATCGATAAATTAATTATAACGCATGGAGATGCGGATCATATAGGTGCTGCGCAACAGTTATTATCAAATATAACCGTAAAAGAAGTTGTATTTGGCCGAAAGGAACAAGATGCGGAATTAGAAAAAATAGTAAAGAAACAGGCTTTAGAAAAGAAAGTGAAAATAAGAGAAGTGAGAGAAGGAGAAAGTTGGAGCATAAATGGAGCGGAATTTTTCGTATTAGCGCCAACAGGGAAGGAGAGCAGTGAAAATAACGCTTCAATTGTAATGTTGGCAAAATTAGGAGGACTAACGTGGTTGTTTACAGGTGATTTAGAAGAAGAAGGCGAGAAGTTTTTAGTAGCTACGTATCCAGAGTTGCGAGCGGATGTTTTAAAGGTTGCTCATCATGGAAGTAATACGTCATCTACAACACCTTTTCTGAGCGTCGTACAGCCTAATATAGCGGTTATTTCTGTCGGTGAGCGTAATCGGTATGGGCACCCTCATAAGGATGTTATAGAGCGTTTTGAGAAGAGGGGGATTGAAATATGGCGTACGGATAAGCAAGGGGCTATCTCCTATGTTTTTAAAGGGGAAAACGGAACCTTTCGTAGCAAAATCACATATGATGAAACACATAATAGATAAAAAAGACTGCCAGTAAGCAGCAGTCTTTAAGAACCGATAAATTTAATAACAGTTGCAATGATGAAAAGTGTTGCGAAAAAACCAAATGAGACGATAAATCCTACCCCTGAATCAATAGCGTCATTGCGTTTACTTTGAACGTTTTGTTCAAAATCATTCATTTAGAATCCCTCCCCAACATTCCACTTTAGTATAAAATATTGTCAGAAAAAAATCTACAATTTCCATATGAAGAGAAATATAGCGTTTTTACTACTTTTAGATCATGAAGTAATGTGAATTTTTGTTTCCAAGCATGTTAACAGTTGGCACTTATACTCGAATTTTTATTGCGAATAATAAAGGGAAGGTGATTACCGCACACCAATAAGAAACCCGGGGCTTATTGCGTGGCGTTTAATATAAATAAAGGGACGGGTTATATTGCCTGTTCCTTTGTACTTGTAAAACAAAAGCTAGGGCATTAGTATAAATATATATTGCCAAGTTAGGGAGTAGGAAAAAGTATGAGTGATATACATAAAAAGATTAAAAAGAAGCAGTTTGCTCCGTTATATTTACTATATGGAACAGAAGCGTTTTTTATAAATGAAACGATAAAGCTTATTACAACAGAAGCGCTTGAAGAGGAAGATCGCGAGTTTAATGTTGTGACATATGATTTAGAAGAAGCATATTTAGAAGATGTGGTTGAGGATGCACGTACACTTCCTTTTTTCGGAGAACGTAAAGTGTTATTAATAAAATCACCACTCTTTTTAACTTCACAAAAAGAAAAGTTAGAACAAAATATAAAAATTTTAGAAGAATATATTGGGGAACCTTCTCCCTTTTCTATTCTTGTTTTTGTTGCGCCTTACGAAAAGCTGGATGAACGAAAAAAAATTACAAAACTATTAAA
Source organism: Bacillus sp. FSL R9-9834 (assembly GCF_038006905.1). Taxonomy (NCBI): domain Bacteria; kingdom Bacillati; phylum Bacillota; class Bacilli; order Caryophanales; family Bacillaceae; genus Bacillus; species Bacillus sp. FSL R9-9834. The sequence goes on along the minus strand of NZ_JBBOWD010000001.1, from coordinate 4,127,455 downwards.
GAAAACAGCGGATGTAGTAGAAGCGAATGCAATGCAAGTGCAGGATGTTCAGAAGTGGATTATTGCTCGGGCAGATGAAGTGCATGTGCATATTGATCATGCGGCTGTTAGTTTGTTGTTAGAGCTTGTGGGAAGTAATGTAACGATGTTGGCGAAGGAAATGGACAAGTTAACGTTATATGTCGGTATGGGCGGAGATATTACACCGAAACTCGTTGCAGAGCTTGTGCCAAAATCAGTTGAACAAAATGTGTTTGCTTTGACAGAAAAAGTGGTAAAAAAAGATATCGCGGGTGCGATGCAAATTTTGGATGGATTATTTACGCAGCAGGAGGAACCTATTAAATTGCTTGCGTTATTAGTAAGTCAATTCCGTTTACTGCATCAAGTGAAAGAGTTACAGCAGCGTGGTTACGGTCAAAATCAAATCGCGTCTCATATTGGTGTGCATCCATATCGTGTAAAATTAGCGATGAATCAAACGAAGTTTTTCTCTTTTGAAGAATTAAAAAAAGTGATAATGGAATTAGCGGAAGCTGATTATAGTATGAAAACGGGAAAAATGGATAAGAAACTTGTGCTCGAGTTTTTCTTAATGCGGTTAAATCATATGTGATGAAACAAAAAAAGTTCACGTGCTAAGAGCGTGAACTTTTTTGTATATAAAAAAACGATCCGAATGGATCGTTTTTTAAACGCCTTACGCGTTTACTTGTTTCGCTAAGCGAGATTTTTGACGAGCTGCAGCGTTTTGGTGGATAAGACCTTTACGAGCTGCTTTGTCAAGTTTTTTAGAAGCAGTTTTGAAAGCTTCTTTAGCATTTTCAAGATCGTTATTAGTAACTAAAGCTTCTACAGTTTTAACAGCAGAACGCATGTCAGACTTGATAGAAGCGTTATGTGCACGACGCTCTTCGCTAAGTTTAGCGCGTTTGATAGCAGATTTGATGTTTGCCATACTTTTCACCTCCCTGGTGCAATCGAATGACTCGATTCTTAACATAGAACAAGTGATATTCTATCAAACGGTGAAGAGAATTGCAATAGTATATCTATGAAATTTCACGTAAAGGAAAGAATGACCTTATATAACTTTGGGAAATCTAACGATATTTACTATGAATGACGGAGGAGATACGATGAAAGAACCATTAGATTTAAGTAAATATAGTGTTAGAACGGACCTTGCTGTAGAGGCGCATCAAATGCTGCAAGAGCGTCAAGAAGAGCAAAAAGGGATAGAAGGCGTTATTGTAAAAGAGAGGGAAGAAGAAGGTATTACCGTTACAAAAGTTACAATTGATGAAGCTGCCTCTGACTCGATGGGTAAAAAACCTGGAAATTATTTAACGCTTGAAGTACAAGGTATACGTCAACAAGATACGGAGCTGCAACAAAAAGTAGAGCGTATTTTTGCAAAAGAATTTTCTTATTTCTTAGAAGAGGTTGGCGTTACGAAAGAAGCGAGTTGTTTAATTGTTGGTCTTGGAAATTGGAATGTAACGCCGGATGCGCTTGGACCGATAGTTGTAGAAAATGTATTGGTAACGAGACATTTGTTTCAATTGCAGCCTGAAAGTGTAGAAGAAGGGTTTAGGCCTGTTAGTGCAATTCGGCCGGGGGTAATGGGGATTACAGGGATTGAAACGAGCGATGTTATTTATGGAATCATTGAGAAGACAAAACCAGACTTTGTCATTGCAATTGATGCGTTAGCTGCTCGTTCTATTGAAAGGGTAAATAGTACGATACAAATTTCTGATACAGGAATTCATCCTGGGTCGGGTGTTGGGAATAAACGTAAGGAACTCAGTAAAGAAACATTAGGTATTCCTGTTATCGCAATTGGTGTTCCGACTGTGGTGGATGCCGTTTCGATTACAAGCGATACAATTGATTTTATTTTGAAACATTTTGGCCGGGAGATGAAAGAAGGAAATAAACCTTCCCGATCTTTGTTGCCGGCTGGTTTTACATTTGGAGAAAAGAAAAAATTAACAGAAGAGGATATGCCGGATGAAAAGAGCCGGAATATGTTTTTAGGTGCTGTAGGTACACTGGGAGATGAAGAGAAGAGAAAATTAATTTATGAAGTGTTATCTCCTCTTGGTCATAATTTAATGGTGACTCCGAAAGAAGTAGATGCCTTCATAGAGGATATGGCAAATGTAATAGCAAGTGGTTTAAATGCAGCGCTGCATCATCAAATTGACCAAGATAATACAGGAGCATATACACATTGATGGGAAGTGACGATAATCATGTAAGTCGCTTTTCGCTTTTATGTATATGTAGTGTGGCTATATGCTTACTTATGGTAATAGCAGGGGTGGCACTTGCAAATCATGGGTTGAAAAGTATGAAAGGTTATCAGCAAATGTCGTATGAACAAATCGCTCATATGACAGGAACAAAAGGTGAGGCCACTGAATCAGAAACTTTGGAGAGTTCGTTTTCCGCTACTGAAAAACAAAAACAATTAGAAAGCTTAAAAAGTTTTAATATTGTAGAAGGAATGGGTATGGCGATAGCAAGCGTTGCCTATGAAATAACAAAGTTTGGAACAGATATAGTTGTTGGGAAAGTAAAAGGGATTTTTAGTTAAGAGTCAAACGGAGGACGGTTGTTTTACAGGTTTGTAAGACAGCCGTTCTTTAATTTGAAAAAGGTTTGTCTCTTATGGTTTGTTCGCATAAGATATAAATAGAATGATTTGTATCGTAAGCAGCACGAGTTTTCATTGAATCTTTGCTGCTCTATTGATATAATCAGTGCTAGTGTATATTGGCGAGACTATTAGGAGTTGAGAACATAGATGAACAAAGAAGAAAGAGCAAAAAGACAGTCCAAAATTCGTAATTTCTCTATCATTGCTCATATTGACCACGGAAAGTCAACGTTAGCAGACCGTATTTTAGAGAAAACAAACGCGTTAACACAACGTGAAATGAAAGCTCAGTTGCTTGACTCTATGGATTTAGAGCGTGAGCGTGGTATTACAATTAAATTAAACGCAGTACAATTAAACTATAAAGCAAAAGACGGCGAAGAATATATTCTTCACTTAATTGATACACCAGGACACGTCGACTTTACGTACGAAGTATCTCGTAGTTTAGCGGCTTGTGAAGGTGCAATTCTTGTAGTAGATGCAGCGCAAGGTATTGAAGCGCAAACGTTAGCGAACGTATACTTAGCGCTTGATAACAATTTAGAAATTTTACCGGTTATTAATAAAATCGACTTACCAAGTGCAGACCCAGAGCGTGTACGCCAAGAGGTGGAAGATGTAATTGGGTTAGATGCATCAGAAGCTGTACTTGCTTCTGCAAAAGCTGGGATTGGTATCGAAGAGATTCTAGAACAAATCGTTGAAAAAGTGCCAGCACCAACAGGTGATTCAGAAGAACCGTTACAATGTATGATCTTTGACTCTTTATATGATCCATACCGCGGTGTAATTGCGTATATCCGTGTTGTAAATGGAACGGTAAAAGTTGGCGATAAAGTACGTATGATGGCAACTGGAAAAGAATTTGAAGTAACAGAAGTAGGTGTGTTTACACCGAAAACTACGCAACGTGATGAGTTAACAGTAGGTGATGTAGGTTTCTTAGCGGCATCGATTAAAAATGTTGGTGACACACGCGTTGGTGATACGATTACACATGCGAAACGTCCAGCAGCTGAGCCATTACCTGGTTACCGTAAATTAAATCCAATGGTATTCTGTGGTCTGTATCCGATTGACTCTGCACGTTACAACGACTTACGTGATGCGCTAGAGAAATTAGAATTAAACGATTCTGCTCTTGAGTTTGAGCCAGAAACATCTCAAGCGCTAGGATTTGGTTTCCGTTGTGGATTCTTAGGACTTCTTCATATGGAAATCATTCAAGAGCGTATTGAACGTGAATTTAAAATTGATTTAATTACAACAGCGCCAAGTGTTATTTATAAAGTATTCTTAACGAATGGTGAAGACATGATTGTCGATAACCCGTCTAATATGCCGGATCCACAGACAATTGATCGTGTTGAAGAGCCATTTGTTAAAGCGGCAATTATGGTTCCGAATGACTATGTTGGAGCTGTAATGGAAATTTGCCAAGGTAAACGCGGAACGTTTATTGATATGCAATATTTAGATGAAACGCGTGTTACATTGACATATGAAATCCCATTATCAGAAATCGTATATGACTTCTTCGATCAGTTGAAATCAAATACGAAAGGATATGCATCATTTGATTATGAGTTAATTGGTTACAAACCATCTAAACTTGTGAAAATGGATATTCTTTTAAATTCTGAGCAAGTCGATGCTCTATCATTTATCGTACACCGTGATTCAGCGTATGACCGTGGTAAAGTAATCGTAGAAAAATTAAAAGAATTAATTCCAAGACAGCAGTTCGAAGTGCCAATTCAAGCGACGATCGGAAACAAAGTTGTAGCGCGTTCTACAATTAAGGCGATGCGTAAAAACGTACTTGCGAAATGTTACGGTGGTGACATTTCTCGTAAGCGTAAACTTCTTGATAAGCAAAAAGAAGGTAAAAAACGTATGAAGTCTGTTGGTTCTGTAGAAGTACCGCAAGAAGCATTCATGGCTGTACTGAAAATGGATGACAACTAATAGTTGGAATGAAAAAAGAAGTCGTTTATGCGACTTCTTTTTTACGTATAATTACTTTTTAGACATCTGAGTAGCTCTCATTTACAATAGTGAGAGAGCTTTTTAGTTCATATAGAGTTAGGAGTTTGTTAATGTCCGAAAATATTCGAAAAGATATTCAAGAAAAAATACAAAATGGCAATTTTAATTGTGAAAAGGAATTGACGCTTTCTATTATTAGTGGAAAGTGGAAAGTTGTAATATTATGGCATCTTGGTGTGGAAGGGCCTCATCGTTTTAGTGAATTACAACGATTATTTCCGAGCATTTCTCATAAAGTTTTGTCAAACCAATTAAAAGAGTTAATGGAAGATGGGATTGTTGATCGAACAGTATACCCAGAAATTCCTCCGCGAGTGGAATATTATATGACGGAATTAGGCATGTCGCTTTTACCAATCGTTGAAATGATGTATGATTGGGGAAAAATGCGAATGGAACAAATTCGTAATACGTTAGAGAAGTAAAAGAAGCCTCCCGAGCGCGGAGGTTTTCTTTTTAGAAAGGTAGGAGTTATTTTTGGTGCAAGCTGCATATATTCATATTCCGTTTTGTCAGCATATTTGTCACTATTGTGATTTTAATAAAGTGTTTATTGAACGCCAGCCGGTCGATCAATATTTAGAGTATTTAGAGAAAGAAATAATAAATACAGTTCAAAAGGTACCGTTTGATAGTATGAAAACGATTTTTGTTGGCGGGGGAACTCCGACAGCATTAAATATGGAACAGACAAAGAAATTATTAGATATTATAAATCGTCGTTTACGTCCGTTTGCCCCGAATTGTGAATTAACATTTGAAGCGAATCCAGGTGATTTGCCGAAAGAGAAATTAAATGTATTGCTAGAAGGTGGAGTGAACCGAATTAGTTTTGGGGTGCAAACATTTCGAGATGAATTGCTTGAGAAAATCGGACGTAAGCATACGAGAGAAGATGCGTTTGTAGCAATTAGAGAAGCGCAGGAAGTAGGCTTTAAAAATATAAATGTAGATATTATTTATGCTCTGCCAGGACAGACGATAGAAGATGTAAAAGAAACATTAGACATTGCTTTTACGCTTGGTGTACAACATTTCTCGGCATATTCATTAATTGTGGAACCGAAAACAGTATTTTATAACTTAATGAATAAAGGGAAATTAAGACTTCCAGGTGAAGACCATGAAGCGAAAATGTACGAAATGGTAATGGATGAAATGGAGAAACATGGCTATACCCAGTATGAAATTAGTAATTTTTCAAAAGGTAATAATGAAAGTAGACATAATCTCACATACTGGAATAATGAAGAGTATTATGGATTTGGAGCTGGAGCGCATAGTTATGTAAATGGAGAACGTATCCAAAATGTAGGGCCGCTCAAGCAATATTTCAATAAGATCGATGAAACCGGATTTCCGTATTTAGATGTTCATGTGGTGACGGAGAAAGAAAAAATGGAAGAAGAGTTGTTCTTAGGACTCCGAAAAACAAAAGGTGTATCTAAAATAGCGTTTCAAAAGAAATTTAATATGGAAATGGATCAAGTTTTCGCGAAGCAGTTACAAAACAACCAAGAACAAGGATTGCTTGAAGAGAGCGATGGATATGTTCGTTTAACGCGAAAAGGAAAATTATTAGGGAATGAAGTATTCCAATCATTTTTGATTGACTAATTAAATGTTCCATTAACGTGAAAAAGTTTCATTATTTCGTGACGTTTCCGTTGACAATTGAATGTCAATTTTGGTAAGTTATTAATAGATTTAGCACTCGAAGACAAAGAGTGCTAACAGAGGTGATGATGAGATGCTTACGGAACGTCAGCTCTTAATTTTACAAACAATTATTGATGACTTTATTGGATCAGCGCAACCTGTTGGGTCAAGGACGTTGGCTAAAAAAGATGAAATTACATTTAGTTCAGCTACTATACGAAATGAAATGGCTGATTTAGAGGAACTAGGATTTATTGAGAAAACGCATAGTTCTTCTGGACGTGTTCCTTCTGAAAAAGGATATCGATTTTATGTAGACCATCTTTTAGCGCCGCAAAATTTACCGAACGATGAAATTGTACAAATTAAAGATTTATTTGCTGAAAGAATTTTTGAAGCGGAAAAGATTGCACAACAATCAGCTCAAATTTTATCAGAGCTTACAAATTATACGGCCATTGTTCTTGGACCGAAGTTAAGCACAAATAAACTTAAAAACGTACAAATTGTTCCGCTTGATCGTCAAACTGCAGTCGCTATTATTGTAACGGATACAGGGCATGTACAAAGCAAAACGATTACCGTTCCGGAATCTGTTGATTTATCAGATTTAGAAAAAATGGTTAATATTTTAAATGAAAAGCTATCGGGCGTACCAATGTCGGAACTCCATAATAAAATCTTTAAGGAGATTGTTACGGTATTGCGTGGGTATGTTCATAATTACGATAGTGCAATAAAAATATTGGATGGTACATTTCAAGTTCCGTTATCGGAAAAGATATACTTTGGAGGGAAGGCAAATATGCTTTCGCAACCAGAGTTTCATGACATTCAAAAAGTTAGATCTTTACTTACCATGATTGATAACGAAGCTGAGTTTTATGATATTTTGCGTCATAAACAAGTTGGTATTCAAGTGAAAATTGGTAGGGAAAACTCTTCAACGGCTATGGAGGATTGCAGTTTAATTTCTGCAACATATTCAATCGGAGAAGAACAGGTTGGAACAATTGCAATTTTAGGTCCAACGAGAATGCAATACTCTCGTGTAATTAGTTTGTTGCAGTTATTTACAAGGCAAATTACAGACGGACTAAAAAAATAAAAAATAAAGAATAAAGAAGAATACATTCGCTCAAGTGATAAGCAATACATCACTGTGTGTAATATATAACTATACTTAGGTAATCATGCTATGCATGATACCTAATACCTTTTAAGGAGGTGAAAATTGTGGAAGAGCGTAACGAACAAGTTGTAGAAGAAGTGAAAGAAGAAGTAAAAGAAGCACAAGTTGAAGAAGCCGTAACATCTGAAGACAGCGAAGAATCTGTTGAAGAAAAAAGTGAGGCTGCTCTTTTACAAGAAAAAGTAGATGAATTGCAAGCGAAACTGACGGAAACGGAAGGCCGTATGCTACGTCTACAAGCTGATTTTGAAAATTATAAGCGTCGTGTTCAAATGGATAAACAGGCTGCTGAAAAATATAGAGCACAAAGTCTTGTTTCAGATATTTTGCCAGCTCTTGATAATTTTGAAAGAGCGATGCAAGTGGAAGCAAATGATGAGCAAATGAAGTCCTTATTACAAGGGATGGAAATGGTATATCGTCAATTGTTAGAAGCGATGACAAAAGAAGGTGTAGAAGCGATTGAAGCTGTTGGTAAACAGTTTGATCCTCATGAACACCAAGCTGTTATGCAAGTAGAAGACAGCGAATTTGAATCAAATGCGGTTGTGGAAGAATTCCAAAAAGGTTATAAATTAAAAGACCGTGTAATTCGCCCATCGATGGTAAAAGTAAATCAATAATTTACATAAAAGTAGGAGGATTCGCCATGAGTAAAATTATCGGTATTGACTTAGGTACAACAAACTCTTGTGTAGCTGTTATGGAAGGTGGAGAACCAAAGGTTATCCCAAATCCAGAAGGAAACCGTACAACACCTTCTGTTGTAGCTTTCAAAAATGAAGAACGTCAAGTTGGGGAAGTAGCAAAGCGTCAAGCAATTACAAACCCAAATACAATCATGTCTGTTAAACGTCATATGGGTACAGACTACAAAGTAGAAATCGAGGGTAAAGAATATACACCTCAAGAAATTTCTGCAATCATTTTACAAAACTTAAAAGCTTCTGCTGAAGCATATTTAGGTGAAACAGTAACGAAAGCTGTTATTACAGTACCTGCATACTTCAACGATGCAGAGCGTCAAGCAACGAAAGATGCTGGTCGTATCGCTGGTTTAGAAGTTGAACGTATCATTAACGAACCAACAGCAGCAGCGCTTGCTTACGGTTTAGAAAAACAAGATGAAGAGCAAAAAATCTTAGTATATGACTTAGGTGGCGGTACATTTGACGTATCTATCCTTGAGTTAGCAGATGGAACATTTGAAGTTATTTCAACTGCTGGTGACAACCGTCTTGGTGGAGATGACTTTGACCAAGTTATCATCGATCACTTAGTAGCTGAGTTCAAAAAAGAAAATAACATTGATTTAAGCCAAGATAAAATGGCACTTCAACGTTTGAAAGATGCAGCTGAAAAAGCGAAAAAAGATCTTTCAGGTGTAACACAAACACAAATTTCATTGCCATTCATTAGTGCTGGAGCTGCTGGTCCATTACACTTAGAATTAACATTAACAAGAGCGAAATTCGAAGAGCTTTCAGCAAACCTTGTTGAAAGAACATTAGAACCAACTCGTCGTGCTTTAAAAGATGCTGGTCTATCTGCAAGTGAATTAGATCGCGTTATCCTTGTAGGTGGTTCTACTCGTATCCCAGCTGTACAAGAAGCTATTAAACGTGAAACTGGTAAAGAACCATATAAAGGTGTAAACCCGGATGAAGTTGTAGCATTAGGTGCTGCAGTTCAAGGTGGCGTACTTACTGGTGATGTAGAAGGCGTACTATTATTAGATGTAACTCCACTTTCTTTAGGTATTGAAACTATGGGTGGTGTGTTCACGAAACTAATCGAGCGTAACACTACAATTCCAACAAGTAAATCACAAGTATTCTCAACAGCTGCTGATAACCAACCAGCAGTAGACATTCACGTATTACAAGGTGAGCGTCCAATGTCAGCTGACAACAAAACGTTAGGACGTTTCCAATTAACGGATATCCCACCAGCACCACGTGGTATTCCACAAATCGAAGTAACATTCGATATTGATGCGAACGGTATCGTTAACGTACGTGCAAAAGATTTAGGAACAAGCAAAGAACAAGCTATTACAATCCAATCTTCTTCAGGTCTTTCTGATGAAGAAGTAGATCGTATGGTAAAAGAAGCAGAAGCAAACGCTGACGCTGACCAAAAACGTAAGGAAGAAGTTGAACTTCGTAACGAAGCTGACCAACTTGTATTCCAAACAGATAAAGTTGTAAAAGATTTAGAAGGTAAAGTAGATGCAGCTGAAGTTGCAAAAGCAACAGAAGCGAAAGAAGCATTACAAGCTGCGATTGAGAAGAACGAGCTTGAGGAAATCCGTGCGAAAAAAGACGCTTTACAAGAAATCGTACAACAACTAACTGTTAAACTATATGAGCAAGCTCAAGCAGCTGCAGGGCAAGCAGAAGGTGCACAAGGAGCACAAGATGCTGGCGCGAAGAAAGACAATGTAGTAGACGCTGAGTTTGAAGAAGTAAAAGAAGACAAGTAATTCAACTGTAAACATAATAAGTAAGATGACAAAAAGTCAAAGTCAAGCGTGCCTTGGCTTTGGCTTTTTTCACGAATGAGAAGGAATGTGTGAGGGTCTTAAGTTTTTTACTTTGCATACTGTAAGTGAGGAAACTTTGTTGCAAAGCACTTTCTTTCGGTGTTAAAATTACGTTTATGTGAAAGATTCGGGGGTTGTAAATTTATGAGTAAACGAGATTATTATGAGGTCCTTGGACTTAGCAAGGGTGCTTCAAAAGATGAAATAAAAAAAGCGTATCGTCGTTTGGCTAAAAAATACCATCCAGACGTAAGTAAAGAAGAAAATGCAATTGAAAAGTTTAAAGAAGTGCAAGAAGCATACGAAGTATTAAGCGACGATCAAAAGCGTGCGCAATATGATCAATTTGGTCATGCTGGTGCTAATCAAGGCTTCGGTGGCTTTGGCGGCGGAGGAGACTTCGGCGGTGGCTTCGGTTTTGAAGATATCTTTAGTTCATTCTTTGGCGGCGGTGGCGGCAGACGTCGTGATCCAAACGCTCCGCGTCAAGGTGCTGACTTACAATATCAAGTTACTTTAGATTTTGAAGAAGCTATTTTTGGTAAAGAGTTAAATGTTGAGATTCCAGTAGAAGATCCATGTGATACTTGTAAAGGTAGCGGGGCAAAACCAGGAACTTCAAAAGAAACATGTAAACATTGCTCAGGATCAGGGCAAGTAAGTGTAGAACAAAATACACCATTTGGTCGTATCGTAAACCGTCAAGCTTGCGGTCATTGTTCAGGAACTGGGCAAATCATTAAAGAAAAATGTACGACATGCCACGGTTCTGGTAAAGTTCGTAAACGTAAAAAAATCAATGTAAAAATTCCAGCAGGTATCGATAATGGTCAACAAATCCGCGTATCTGGAAAAGGGGAAGCGGGCGTAAATGGCGGCCCAGCAGGAGATTTATATGTTGTTGTTCATGTAAGAAATCATGAATTCTTTGAGCGCGAAGGAGATCACATTATTTGCGAAATGCCATTAACATTTGCGCAAATGGCACTTGGTGATGAAGTAGAAGTTCCTACTGTTCATGGTAAAGTGAAGCTGAAAATTCCAGCAGGAACACAAACAGGAACAGAATTCCGCCTAAAAGGAAAGGGTGCTCCGAACGTACGTGGATACGGTCAAGGAGATCAATATGTAGTCGTTCGTGTTGTTGTACCGACGAAATTAACTTCACAGCAAAAAGATTTATTGCGTGAATTTGCAGGACAAGAAGAGCAGGATGATAGTTTATTCGGAAAGCTTAAACGTGCTTTCAAAGGGGAATAATGGAAATAAAAATTGGAGTTGGTAAATTGTGAAATGGTCAGAAATTAGTATTCATACAACAGAAGAAGCAGTAGAAGCTGTCTCTCATATTTTACATGAAGCTGGTGCTAGTGGAGTTGCGATTGAGGATCCAGCAGAGTTGACGAAAGAGCGCGAGCAACAATATGGTGAAATTTATGCATTGAACCCAGATGAGTATCCGGCGGAAGGTGTATTAATAAAAGCATATTTCCCGCAAACGGATTCTTTACATGAAACAATTGCAGGTGTAAAATCATCTATTGATGTGCTTCCATCTTACGACATCGAAATTGGTACTGGAAATATTACCGTTAACGAAGTCAATGAAGAAGATTGGGCTACTGCTTGGAAAAAATATTACCATCCAGTACAAATTTCTGATACATTCACAATTGTGCCGACTTGGGAAGAATATACACCATCTTCTCCGGAAGAAAAAATTATTGAATTAGATCCAGGTATGGCATTTGGAACGGGAACTCATCCGACAACAACGATGTGTATCCGTGCTTTAGAAAAAACAGTACAGCAAGGTGATACGATCATTGATGTAGGAACAGGTTCTGGTGTACTGAGTATTGCAGCAGCGAAATTAGGTGCGTCTTCTGTTCAAGCATATGATTTAGATCCGGTTGCGGTTGAAAGTGCAGAAATGAATGTACGTTTAAATAAAACAGATGATATTGTATCTGTTGGACAAAATAGTCTTTTAGAAGGTATTGAAGGTCCTGTTGATTTAATCGTAGCTAACTTATTAGCAGAAATTATTCTATTATTCCCTGAAGATGCAGCGAGAGTTGTGAAGTCAGGCGGATTATTTATTACATCGGGCATTATTGCTGCGAAGGAAAAAGTAATTTCTGAAGCGTTAGAAAAAGCTGGATTTACAATTGAAGAAGTGTTACGAATGGAAGATTGGGTAGCAATTATTGCACGAAATGCGTAATATAGATTTTAGTCTATAATGAAAAGGGGAGTCTCTCACTATAAGGTGAGGGACTTGCCGTTTGTTATATGAAAAATGATAACGTTTCGTTCTTTTCGTAAGTATTGGCTTACGAAAGGAACGAAACTCTACTAAGGTGATTATATGCAACGTTATTTTGTAGAAGAGAAATATGTAAATGAGACAAGTATTCGCATTGTAGGTGATGACGTCCATCATATCGCAAGAGTAATGCGTATGTCAGCTGGAGATCACATTTATTGCTGTGTAAACGGAAAAACAGCCGTATGTTCAATTGATGAAATTACCAGTGAATTTATTAATACGGCTATTGTAGAATGGGTAGAGGCGTCAAGTGAACTTCCTGTTTTCGTGACGATTGCAAGTGGACTGCCGAAAGGAGACAAGCTAGAGTTAATTTTTCAAAAAGGAACTGAGCTTGGGGCAGCTGCATTCTTACCATTTCAAGCATCTCGCTCTATCGTAAAATGGGATGCAAAAAAAGCTGATAAAAAAGTTGAGCGTTTAAGAAAAATTGTGAAAGAAGCTGCGGAACAATCACATAGAAGTGAAATTCCAGAAGTACACGCCCCAGCATCGTTTAAACAATTGCTGTCAATGAGTGGTGAGTATGATGTTTGCCTTGTTGCTTACGAAGAGGAAGCGAAACAAGGAGAGAAATCTAATTTTGCGAAAGCTTTAACGATGATGAAACCAGGTCAAAAGTTATTGATTGTATTTGGCCCAGAAGGCGGTTTGGCTGAGGAAGAGATTACAGCGCTTCGTGAACATAAATTTGTACCATGTAGTTTAGGACCAAGAATTTTAAGAACAGAAACGGCGCCGTTATATGCGTTAAGTGCTGCTTCGTATCATTTTGAATTGATGGGGTGATGATCAATGTCAACTGTTGCGTTCCATACGTTAGGTTGTAAAGTAAACCACTATGAAACAGAAGCCATTTGGCAATTGTTTAAACAAGGTGGATATGAAAGAACTGAATATGAAAAAAAAGCTGATGTATATGTTATTAATACATGTACAGTAACGAATACGGGGGATAAGAAAAGTCGTCAAGTTATTAGACGTGCTGTTCGTCAAAACCCAGATGCGGTTATTTGTGTAACAGGATGTTATGCACAAACATCTCCAGCGGAAATTATGGCGATTCCAGGTGTAGATATTGTAGTTGGTACACAAGATCGTGAAAAGATGTTAGGATACATCGAAGAATTCCGTAAAGAGCGTCAGCCAATTAATGCTGTGCGTAACATTATGAAAACACGTGTATATGAAGAACTTGATGTACCTTACTTCACGGACCGTACACGTGCATCTTTAAAAATACAAGAAGGTTGTAATAACTTCTGTACATTCTGTATTATTCCTTGGGCGCGTGGTTTAATGCGCTCTCGCGATGGGAAAGAAGTTATTAAACAAGCGCAGCAATTAGTAGATGCAGGCTATAAGGAAATCGTATTAACAGGTATTCATACAGGTGGATACGGTGAAGATATTAAAGATTATAACTTAGCTGGATTACTTCGTGATATGGAAGCGGAAGTAGACGGATTAAAACGTCTTCGTATTTCTTCTATTGAAGCGAGTCAGATTTCAGATGAAGTAATTGAAGTGTTAGATAAGTCTGAAGTAGTTGTACGTCACTTACACATTCCGTTGCAATCTGGATCTAATACTGTATTAAAGCGTATGCGTCGTAAGTATACGATGGAATTTTTCCAAGAGCGCTTAGATCGTTTGAAAGAAGCGTTACCAGGTCTTGCGATTACATCAGACGTAATCGTTGGTTTCCCAGGTGAAACAGAAGAAGAATTCATGGAAACATACAATTTCATTAAAGAGAATCGCTTCTCTGAGTTGCACGTATTCCCGTATTCAAAACGTACAGGAACACCTGCAGCGCGTATGGAAGATCAAGTTCCTGAAGATGTGAAGAATGATCGTGTTCACCGTTTAATTGAACTATCTAATCAATTAGCGAAAGAGTATGCATCACAGTTTGAAGGAGAAGTACTTGAAATTATTCCAGAAGAACAATTTAAAGAGGGCGACCGTGAAGGCCTATATGTAGGTTATACAGATAACTACTTGAAAATTGTATTTGAAGGATCAGAAGAATTAATCGGTAAACTAGTGAAAGTAAAAATCACAAAAGCTGGTTATCCATATAACGAAGCGCAATTTGTTCGTGTCCTTGAAGATGATGTGAAAAAGGAATCAGCAAGCGCATAAAGTGAAACTTTAATGAGCGTGGGATTCATTCCCCGCTCATTATTAGCCCGGACCAATCGGGATAAAAAAGCATGCAAACGGAAACGATTTGCATGCTTTCTTTTTTAGTGGAGAAGTTAAGTACTGAAAATGTATGAAATGAGTAGTTGTTTCGTACGTTCCTGCATGAAAAAAGGTGTAATGATAAAAATATAGTTGCCTTCAGGGGAAAGGATAACAGCTATCTGCATAGTTTTTGAAAAAGGAAGAGCATCTATTCTTCTTTTATTCTGCCAAATAGTTGACCTGAAGTGATAAAATGTATTATAATCGTAAAAGACATGCTGAAGAAGTGTTTCTTTTTGCATGCTGGAGTTAGTATGTAAGTGTGATGTTTCGGAGGGAGGGAAAGAGAATGTCAAAAACAGTCGTTCGTAAAAACGAGTCTTTGGAGGATGCACTTCGCCGTTTTAAAAGATCGGTTTCTAAAACTGGTACACTTGCTGAAGCAAGAAAGCGCGAGTTTTATGAAAAACCAAGTGTAAAACGTAAGAAGAAATCTGAAGCGGCAAGAAAGCGTAAATTCTAAGAGAGGGTGTAAGTTATGAGTCTTCTCGGTCGTTTAAACGATGATATGAAACAAGCGATGAAGAATAAACAAAAAGAAAAATTAACCGTCATTCGTATGGTTAAGGCTGCTTTACAAAATGAAGGTATTAAACTACAGCATACTCTTACTGAAGAAGAGGAACTAACAGTTTTAGCTCGTGAAGTAAAACAGCATAAGGACTCCCTCCTTGAATTTAAAAAAGCTGGTCGTGAAGACCTTGTTAATAAACTGCAAAGTGAAATTCAGATTTTAAGCGCATATTTGCCGGAGCAATTAACGGAAGAAGAGCTAGTTGATATAATCAAGCAAGTTATTTCTGAAGTTGGTGCGACTTCTAAAGCGGATATGGGCAAGGTGATGACTGCTGTTATGCCGAAAGTAAAAGGTAAAACAGATGGATCGCTTGTGAATAAGCTGGTTATCCAGCTATTAGCATAAAAAAACGTCTCATTTCTTATGAGACGTTTTTTTATGCTTTTTTTCAGTTTGGACGTGATATTACAAGCTCTTTTTTCATACATATGGGATGAGAGGGGGTCTTTTGGGATGAAAAAATTAGAACAAATGAAGAATTGGTTAACGAAGCAAATAGACCTACCAGTGGATGTGCTAATGGATCTACCTCGGATCACGCTTGTTGGGCAAGTGCATATCTATATAGAAAATCATCGAGGTTTATTAGTATTTTCAGATAAAGAAGTAAGATTGTTGTTAAAGCATGGTCAGTTATTAATTAAGGGGCAGTCCTTTGTTATTAAAACAATCCTTCCGGAAGAACTTTTGCTTGAAGGGATAATTGAGCAAGTGACGTTTTTAGAAGACGAACAGAAAGAGAAGTAAGGGAAACTTCCGTATGTGAAGTTTTTCTTCTTTATTCTAATGATTTGCCCCTACTATTTAGTTTATCCCGCTTTCATGGGCAGTAAGCCTACGCCTCAAAATTCAGCGAAAGCAAAGAAGTTAGGTGGGGGTCGGGCTGTCCATTAAAGTCCGATTGGTGAGGGCTGATTAAAGTCTCACTTTATCCCGCTATTTATGGAAAATAAAACTCTTTATTTCATTTTCGTACGAGCTATTTTGCTAATTAAAGTGAAAAGTAGTGTGTCTACTTTTGGAAAGGTAGTGAAGGTAGTAGATGAAAAATAAATGGTTTATAAAGTGGCTTGGATATGTAAAGGTACGAATTGAAGGTAGAGGAGCGGAACGGTTCGTTAATGAATGTGTGCGTAGGAAATTATTAGTTTGGGACGTTAAGAAAATTGCCGATGAAACGTTAGTCTTCTGTATGCTATTACGAGATGTGAAAAAAATAAAGCCGATTTATAGAAAAAATGAGTGTAAACTATATTTTATTGGGCGTTACGGTTTTCCTTTTTGGAATAAACGTCTAATTAAAAATAGTGGATTCTTAATTGGTTTTTTAATTTTCTTCTTTGGCATGATTGCATTATCGAATATGGTTTGGAAAATTGAAATTACAGGAGCGAAACCTGAAACAGAATATATATTGATGAAAGAATTGGACAAAATGGGTATTAAAAAAGGAAAATTACAATTCCAAATGCCTAGTGTAGAAGATGTACAACGTCATTTGACGGACAATATTAATGCGATTACTTGGGCAGGACTAGAAGTAAGGGGAACGACGTACCATTTTAAAATTGTTGAAAAAAATGAGCCGAAAAAAGAAAAAGAACAAAGGCCGCAAAATTTAGTGGCAAAAAAAGAAGCGATTGTTACAAAAACATTTGTTGAAGTTGGAAAACCAGTCGTTTTAAAAAATGATCATGTAGAAAAAGGTCAGCTTCTCGTATCAGGGATATACGGTAATGAGGAGAGTCCAACGATTGTTTCGGCGAAAGGTATTGTATATGGAGAAACGTGGTACACATCTGAGGTGAATGTACCACTCAAGACGCAATTTCAAGTATATACTGGTAATACGTATAATGAGCATTACCTTACATTTGGGAGTACAAAAATAAAAATATGGGGATTTCAGCATGATAAGTATAAACGTTCTCGTACGGAAAATGTAAAACATGATGTGAAATTATTTGGTTTTACACTGCCGATTGCATATGAAAAAGATGTAGTGCGAGAAGAGGAAGAGGCGAACCGAGAATATACAGAAAAACAGGCAATGAAAGTAGCGAAAGAAATGGCTGAAAAAGAACTAAAGAAAAAATTGGATGAACATGCTATGATTGTAAGTGATAAGATTTTGAGTAAAGAGGTTGAGGCGGATCAACTAAAAGTCACTTTGCATTATACTGTGATTGAAAATATTGCAGAGCCACAACCAATATCCGAATCCGATATTCAAGGAGACTGAGTAATGGCAGAACAATTAGTAGAAATGAACCAACAATTGGAAAATACTAACGAAGCAATCGCTCTTTTTGGAGTCAATGATGCTCATTTGAAAGTAATTGAACGGGAACTGAATGTATCAATCGTAACTAGAGGTGAAACTGTTCGTGCATCTGGAGCAGTTGAAACTGTGACACTCGTAGAAAAAATCTTACAACAACTACTTGTTGTTATTCGAAAAGGTGTGTCAATTACAGAAAGAGATGTTGCGTATGCAATTCAGCTCGCACAACAAGGGAAAATTGCTCAATTTGAAGAGTTATATGAAGAAGAAATCTTTAAAACGGCAAAAGGTAAATCCATTCGTGTAAAAACGATGGGACAAAGAAGATATATTCATGCAATGAAGAAAAATGATATTGTATTTGGAATAGGACCTGCCGGGACTGGGAAAACATACTTAGCTGTAGTAATGGCTGTAAGAGCTTTAAAGCAAGGGTATGTAAAGAAAATCATTTTAACAAGACCGGCTGTAGAAGCTGGAGAAAGTTTAGGATTTTTACCAGGTGATTTGAAAGAGAAGGTAGATCCGTACTTACGTCCATTGTATGATGCTCTGCACGATATTCTTGGACAAGAATATACGCAGCGTATGATGGAGAGAGGTGTAATTGAAATCGCGCCTCTTGCTTATATGAGAGGACGTACGCTCGATGATTCATTTGTTATTTTAGATGAAGCGCAAAATACAACGGGTGCACAAATAAAAATGTTTTTAACAAGATTAGGTTTTAGTTCTAAAATGGTTATTACGGGGGATCCCTCACAAGTAGACTTACCAAAAGGGGTAAAATCAGGGCTTACGCTAGCTGCTAACATTTTATCTGGTGTATCAGGTCTTTCATTCATTACGTTAGAACAAACGGACGTTGTAAGGCATCCACTGGTACAACGTATTATTGAGGCATATGATAAAATGGAATGATCCTATTTGTCAGGATCATTTCTTTTTGTATTAAGGTTGGCGAACGGCATATTTTTTACTATCATAAAAGATAAGAGAAATAAACTATAGGTACTGGTGTATAAAATTGTTACCTAAAAGTATCGTTGGCTAGAAGAAATGAAAGCTATAAATAGTTTCACTTTATTTCTAGAGAGGAGAAGGTATTGAAATCATGTTAAGATCTCAAGAAATTTCTAAGTGGTTTCGTAATTTACAACATTCGAAAAAACTAAGTTGGATTTCTTACGTTTTATTAGGGGCAGTGCTATTTTTTGCACTTATGAATAATGTGAAACCAGAGCAATTAGATGTTGATATGTATTCTATTGCGAAAAAAACAATTCATTCTCCTATTAAAATTGAAGATAAGGTTATAACGGAAAGAAAAAAACAAGAGGCCGCTCAAAAAGTCGGGGATCAATATACATATAGAAGTGAATATAAACAAAATAGAGTAGATATTGTAAATGATGTTTTTGCTAAGGTGAATGAAGTAATTCAGGAGATGAAAGCTGCTGGACCTGAAGAGCAAAAAAAGATGACCGATGCGAATAAATTAGAAAAGTTGAAGAAGAAGTTGCCATCTAATTTAACGAAGGAATTATCGGATGAGAATTTATTATACTTTATTAATGCAGAACCGGATCAATTAGAATTAGCAAAGAATGCGGCTTTAACGTCTGTTAGCGTTATCATGGGTGGAAATATTAAAATGTCCGAAGAAATGGCAGCGAAAGAGCGATTTGTTAATGAAATGAAAAGCCTGAATGTGAATAGCGGATTGAAAGAAGCTGTGAATGCACTAGGATCATATGCGATTACAGCAAATTATTTCTATGATCCTGCTGTAACGAAAGAGAAGAAGAAAGCAGAAGAAGATTTAGTTCCACCTGTTTATATTCTTCAAGGACAAGTTATTGTTAGAGAAGGTGAAACAATTTCAAGTGATATGTATAATCAGTTGAAATTAGTCGGTTTATTAGAGAAGGGTAATAGTTTTCAGCCTTATGTTGGATTAGCTGTGCTCATTGGTGTGTTACTATACTTTATGCATAAGCAGTTTGAAGTATTTTTACAGCGGAAAAGAGAAGACAAACCGTACATTTTAGCGTATATTACAATTTTGTCTATCACGATTGTTTTAATGAAAATTATTAGTTTGTTTCAAAAGCTTGAATATGCAGGAATTGCGTATGTTGTCCCAGTTGCGATGGGAACGATACTTGTAAAACTAATGATTGGCGATCGATTTGTATTTTTAACAAGTATGATTTTTTCTGTGTGCGGAAGTATTATGTTTAATGAAGGAGTAACAAGTACACTAAATTATAGTGTGGGTATTTATGTGTTATTAAGTTCATTATCAGTGAGTATTTTCTTAAGAGAAAAAAATCGTCGTACGATGATTTTACAAGCTGGTATACTCGTATCTATCTTAAATGTAGTCGTCTTGGCGGCGTTATTATTATTACGTAATGGGAATTTTTCACCTCTTGAAATTGGTACGCAATTATTAATGGCTTCCCTTTCAGGAATTATCTCATCCGTTTTGGCTATGGGGATATTACCATATTTAGAAAGTGGACTTGGAATTGTATCGAGTATGAAGCTTATGGAATTATCAAGTCCGAATCATCCGCTTTTGCGTAGAATTTTATTAGAAGCGCCAGGAACATATCATCACAGTGTAATGGTAGCGAATCTCTCTGAGGCAGCTTGTGAAGCAGTTGGAGCAAATGGTGTATTAGCGCGTGTAGGGGCGTATTATCATGATGTAGGAAAAACAGTACAACCGCAATTCTTTATTGAAAACCAGATGGGAATTGAGAATCCACATGATAAATTAGATCCTGTGACGAGTAAAGATATTATCATTGCTCATGTAACCGATGGAGTAAAGATGCTCGAAGAATACCATATTCCGCAAGAAATTATTGATATTGCTGGGCAACACCATGGTACAACGCTTCTTAAATATTTTTATTATAAGGCGATTAAAGAAGATAAAGAAAAATATACAGAAGAGATGTTCCGATATCCGGGATCAAAAGCAACTTCTAAAGAATCGGCAATCGTTGGTATTGCGGATAGTGTTGAGGCGGCGGTACGTTCTATGAATCACCCAACGCCAGAGCAAATTAATAATTTAGTACAAAGTATTATTAAAGATCGCCTGCAAGATGGGCAATTTAGTGAATGTGATTTGACATTTAAGGAACTACAAATCGTTGGAAAAACGTTATGTGAAACGTTAAATGGTATTTTCCATTCGCGTATTACATATCCGGAACCACCGGAAGAAAAGGAGAAAGAATGAGTTTATTAATTGATTTCATTGATGAAACAGAAGAAGTGAAAGAAGAATATGTGAATTTAATTCGTGAGATATTAGGAAAAGCAGCTCAAATGGAAAAAATAGAGGATGGTGCGGAGTTATCAGTGACATTTGTAGATAACGAACGCATTCGCGAGATTAATCGTGATTACCGAGATAAAGATCAGCCTACTGATGTCATTTCCTTTGCCATGGAAGAAATGGGAGAAGGGGAAATGGAAATTGTGGGCGCAGAAATGCCGCGTATGTTAGGTGACCTTATTATTTCTATTCCGAGAGCGAAAGAACAAGCTGAAGAGTATGGACATTCTTTTGATCGTGAACTTGGCTTTTTAGCGTTACATGGCTTTTTACATTTGCTTGGTTATGACCACATGACAGAAGAGGATGAAAAAGAAATGTTTGGAAGACAAAAAGAAATTTTAGAAGCATTTGGATTAGGACGATGAAAAAAGGAAAACTTATAGATAGTTTTGGATATGCTATAGCAGGTGTATTCTTTTGTCTTCGTCATGAACGAAATATGAAAATTCATTATGTAGCCGCAGTCATTGTTATATGCTGCGGCTTTTATTTCCATATTACGAAAGTAGAGTGGATGATATTACTTATTGTAATAGGAATTGTAATGAGCTTAGAGATGGTAAATACGGCTGTGGAAAAAACAGTAGATTTAGCGACTGCTGATATACATCCGTTTGCGAAAGTCGCAAAGGATGTCGCAGCAGGAGCGGTTTTATTGTTTGCGATAATAGCCGTTATAATTGGTGCTATTATCTTTTTACCGTATGTGGTATAGTTGCATTCCAAAGCTTTTATTAAGCTTTGAAGGTGCCGTAAAGGCCTTTAATAAGAGAGTGTATCTATTCACAGCTGGGAACAGGAAGGATGCGGGAATATGAATAGTAAACAATTAATTCAAGAAGCAATCGAAGCGCGTAAACAAGCGTACGTACCATATTCTAAATTTCAAGTAGGTGCAGCATTATTAACGCGCGATGGAAAAGTATATCGTGGATGTAATGTTGAGAATGCATCATATGGTTTATGTAACTGTGCAGAAAGAACAGCTTTATTTAAGGCGGTTTCTGAAGGAGATAAAGAGTTTGTAGCTATCGCAATTGTGGCGGATACGAAGCGTCCAGTACCTCCTTGTGGAGCATGTCGACAAGTTATGGTAGAATTATGTAAACAGGATACGAAAGTATACCTATCAAATTTACATGGTGACGTTCAAGAGACAACAGTCGGAGAATTGTTACCAGGAGCATTTTTAGCGGAGGATTTACATGAATAGAAAAGGTTATAAATCAGGTTTTGTCTCTATTATTGGCAGACCGAATGTTGGGAAATCTACATTTTTAAATCGTATTATTGGTCAAAAAATTGCTATTATGAGTGACAAGCCACAAACAACTCGTAATAAAATTCAAGGCGTATATACAGAAAATGATTCACAAGTAATTTTCATTGATACACCAGGAATACATAAACCTAAACATAAACTAGGCGACTTCATGGTGAAGATGGCGCAAACGACATTAAAAGAAGTTGATATCGTTCTGTTTATGGTGAATGCTGTCGAAGGCTTTGGTCGTGGTGAAGAATTCATCATCGAGAAGTTAAAAGAAACGAAACAACCAGTATTTTTAGTTATTAATAAAATTGACCAAGTTCACCCAGAACAATTATTAGAGCTAATTGATCAATATCGCAAATTACATGACTTTGCAGAAATCGTACCAATTTCTGCATTAGACGGTAATAATGTGGAAGCTCTAATTGGAACAATTAAAAAGTATTTACCGGAAGGACCACAATACTACCCGGATAATCAAGTAACGGATCATCCGGAGAGATTTATTATTGCAGAGCTTATTCGTGAAAAAGTACTACATTTAACACGTGAAGAAGTGCCGCATTCTGTGGCTGTTGTTATCGATGCAATTCAAAAACGCGAAGGCGGGGCAGTTTATATCAATGCAACGATTGTTGTTGAACGTCCGTCGCAAAAAGGGATTATTATCGGAAAACAAGGGAAGATGTTAAAAGAAGTCGGTAAGCGAGCTCGTTTTGATATTGAAGCATTACTTGGTTCTAAAGTATTTTTAGAAGTATGGGTAAAAGTGCAAAAAGATTGGCGAAATAAAATGTCTCAGCTTCGTGACCTTGGTTTCCGCGAAGACGAGTATTAAAATAGAGTAAAGCTGTAATCAGCGGATGTTTTGTTCATCCGCTGATTATTGGTTTTTATGAGTTTTGATAAATTAGGAAAAATTTTTCTCACATGAAAATGGACAAAATGGGTCAATTTAATAACAACAAAGGAAATTGGTTTATAGGCTACGCTTATTGAGAAAGGTGGATTCTTATGCTAGATTTTACCTGGAAGTTTTTCTCCAAAACAGGAAGCATTGAGACGTATTTGCTTTTGAAAGAAATGGAAAAAGACGTAAACGATGAGATGGATCAACATGAAGAGGAGCTAGCGCATCTAGACTCTCCAATTTCTTGACCCGTTTTGTTCAAACCTTGGATGGTGACGAACATGTTTCAAAAAGTTGAGGGCATCGTTATCCGTACGACAGATTACGGAGAAACGAACAAGATTGTTACAATATTCTCAAGAGAATTGGGTAAGGTAAGTGCAATGGCAAGAGGAGCGAAAAAACCGAAAAGCCGGTTAGCATCTGTTTCGCAACTTATGACACATGGTCATTTTCTTATTCAAATGGGATCTGGACTTGGAACTTTGCAACAAGGCGAGATTATTTCAACTATGAAAGAAATTCGCGAGGATATATTTTTAACTGCTTATGCATCATTTATTGTTGAGTTAACTGATAAAGCAACAGAAGATAAAAAACATAATCCATATTTATTTGAAATGTTATATCAAACGTTGCATTATATGTGTGAGGGTGTTGATCCAGAAGTATTATCATTAATTTATCAAACGAAAATGCTTCCGGTATTAGGGATGCGCCCGTACTTTGATACATGTGCGATTTGTCATCAAGAAACAGATTTTGTCGCCTTCTCTGTTAGGGAGGGCGGTTTTCTGTGCTCACGTCATGCTGAGCAAGATCAGTATCGTATACCAGTGGGGGAAGCCGTTCATAAATTATTGCGTCTTTTCTACCACTTCGATTTACATAGACTTGGCAATGTATCAGTGAAGGATAGTACAAAAAAACAAATGCGTTTAGTATTGAATACATATTATGATGAATATTGCGGGATTTATTTGAAATCAAGACGTTTCTTAGAACAACTTGATAAGTTTCAAATATAATTTGGGGCCGTATACGGTCCTTTTTACATCCTTTCTTTTTCGAATAGCATATTTAGTATATAATATTTAAGAGATAGTATAACTTTTTTCGTTGTGCATTAAAGGTGGTGATTATCATAGAGCTGAATAAACGGCAAGAACATATCATTCAGATTGTAAAAGATCACGGTCCTATTACAGGGGAGTCAATTGCTGCGCAATTGGGATTAACACGTGCAACGCTAAGACCAGACTTAGCAATTTTAACGATGGCTGGTTATTTAGAAGCACGTCCACGCGTAGGTTATTTTTATACGGGTAAAACTGGGGGGCAGTTATTATCTGAAGCTGTTAAGAAAATTAAAGTACAAGATTATCAATCTAGACCGGTTGTAATTGATAAAAATGTATCGGTATACGATGCGATTTGTACTATGTTTTTAGAGGATGTAGGTACATTATTCGTTGTAGATCAATCGACTCTATTAGTAGGCGTTGTATCTCGTAAAGATTTATTACGAGCTAGCTTAGGGAAGCAGGATTTAACCTCACTTCCGGTTAATATTATCATGACAAGGATGCCAAACATTGCGATGTGTCGTAGAGAAGATTCTTTATATGATATTGCGATGGAATTAATAGAAAGACAGATTGATGCGATGCCAGTTGTAAAAGATACGAAACAAGGTTTAGAAGTGGTTGGACGAATTACAAAAACAAATATTACACGTGCGTTTGTAAACTTAGTAAATAACGAATAAGTGTAATTTGTTTAAAGTGAGGTAATGTAATGGATAATAAAATCGTATATGTCGTATCTGACTCTGTAGGAGAAACGGCTGATTTGGTTGTTCGAGCAGCAATGGGGCAATTCCCATTTGCTCCTGATATTAGACGTGTGCCGTATGTAGAAGATACAGGGACATTAAAAGAAGTGATTTCGATTGCTAAGAGCAATCAAGCACTTATTTGTTTTACGTTAGTAAAGCCTGACATGCGCCAATATTTAGTGACAGAGGCTGCAAAAGAAGGTGTAGAGGCATATGATATTATTGGCCCTCTAATCGATCAAATTGAAGAAATTACCGGGCAAGTGCCTAGATATGAGCCTGGTGTTGTTCGTAGGTTAGATGAAGAATACTTTAAAAAGATTGAAGCGATTGAGTTTGCTGTGAAGTATGATGATGGTAGAGATGCACGTGGTATTTTAAAAGCAGATATCGTGTTAATAGGGATTTCGCGCACATCAAAAACACCACTTTCTCAATATTTAGCTCACAACAAACGTTTGAAAGTTGCCAACGTACCACTAGTACCAGAAGTAGATCCGCCTGAAGAATTATATCAAGTGGCTAAAGAAAAATGCTTCGGTTTGAAAATTACGCCAGAGAAGTTAAATCATATTCGAAAAGAGCGATTGAAATCACTTGGACTAAGTGACGGAGCAACATATGCCAATATTAATCGTATTAAAGAAGAGATTGATCACTTTGAGAATGTAGTTAGTAAAATAAATTGTCAAGTAATTGATGTATCGAACAAAGCGATTGAAGAGACAGCTAACATTATTGTGAATGCAGTGCAAAACCAAAAAATGTTTTAGCACATTTACCAAAGGTGAATGTGCTTTTTTCGCTCGTGAGAAACACAGTGCCTACTGATTTCGTAATAGATGATAGTGAAGTGGTTATACTTATATTCTTCTGTCTTTTTATTATGTTAAAAGTAGGGTTTCGCTATCCTGAAATAGAAGATGAAAAAATAAAGGGATATGTAGCGTAGTTGAAGAAAATATATTATAATAAAAAATTGTGATAAAAACCTATATTTTACGTTTAGACTTTAATTTTTCAGAATAAACTAGGGATAGGATTTAAGAAATGACATGTAATTACGTTAAATCGACAAAATCTATACAAGAAAACGCACATTATGGAAGGATTCGCAGAAGGGATGTAGAATACAGAAATATGCAAAACATCAATATGGTATGAGTTGATGCAGATGCATATACTGTGAAGGCTGACAATTGTGCGAGTTGGAACGAAATTTCATGTCAAAATTTTGTTTGTCACATCGTATGCTCATCGTTTAAGGAAGTAGCGAGGGAATTTGGATCTATGTAGATACTGAATAAGCAAAAGTTGATTTCTTTATATGTATCAACATGCAAAAAACAGATCTCGTGATCACATAGGATATGGTGCTTGCTAGTCTTCTTGTGAAAAAGTGCATATGTATTGTCTCCATGAGGTACATTTGTAATAGATGAGCAAATGGATACAATTTTATATAGTAGGTACGTATCTGCGAAGTTACGCAGAAAAGGGTCTGCAAAATCGCTTGATAACGTGATCGACAACATTTTTTAATAAGTTTAGAAAAAATATTGTCGAATTATAAAGGAATTTTTTAATTTATATCGAATACAAAATACGACACGGAGATGGAGTTATGGGGAACAGAATTCCTGAAGAAGTTGTTGAACAAATTCGGACATCATCCGATATTGTCGAAGTGATTGGTGAATACGTTCAACTTAGAAAACAGGGACGTAACTATTTCGGCCTTTGTCCGTTTCATGGTGAGAATTCTCCTTCATTCTCTGTTTCATCTGACAAGCAAATTTTTCATTGCTTCGGATGTGGAGAAGGTGGAAATGTATTTTCCTTTCTAATGAAAATGGAAGGACTGGCTTTTACCGAAGCTGTTCAAAAGTTAGGTGAAAGAAATGGAATTGCGGTTGCAGAGTATACATCAGGGCAAGGACAACAAGAAGACATATCTGATGACACTGTCATCATGCAACAGGCTCATGAACTTTTAAAAAAGTATTATCATCATTTATTAGTAAATACAGAAGAAGGAAATGAAGCACTTTCGTATTTGTTAAAACGTGGTATTACAAAAGAGATGATTGAGAAGTTTGAAATTGGTTATGCGTCACCTGCTTGGGATGCAGCAACGAAAATTTTACAAAAAAGAGGTTTATCGTTGTCTAGTATGGAACAAGCTGGTCTTCTCATAAGAAGCGAGAAGGATGGTAGTCATTATGATCGCTTCCGTGGAAGAGTTATGTTTCCAATCTATACGTTACAAGGTAAAGTGATAGCGTTTAGTGGAAGGGCGTTAGGAGATGACACTCCGAAATATTTAAATAGCCCAGAAACACCAATTTTTCACAAAAGTAAATTGTTGTATAACTTCCATCAAGCAAGGCCGTTTATTAGAAAACGTGGGCAAGTGGTCCTTTTTGAAGGGTATGCCGACGTACTAGCTGCGGTAAAAAGTGGTGTGGAAGAAGCTGTTGCGACAATGGGAACAGCTTTAACTGAAGAACAAGCAAAACTTCTGCGACGTAACGTTGAAACTGTTGTTCTTTGCTATGATGGTGATAAAGCAGGGCGAGAAGCGACGATGAAAGCAGGGCAATTATTGTTGCAAGTTGGTTGCCAAGTGAAAGTTACATCCTTGCCAGATAAGCTTGATCCTGATGAATATGTGCAACAATATGGGACAACTGCTTTTGAAAATCTTGTGAAATCAAGTATAAGTTTTGTTGGTTTTAAAATAAATCATTTGCGTTTAGGGAAAAATTTGCAAGATGAGTCGGGCAAAGAAGAGTATGTGAAAAGTGTTTTAAAAGAGTTATCGTTGTTACAGGATGCGATGCAGGCAGAATCATATTTGAAGTCATTATCGCAAGAATTTTCGTATTCAATGGAAACACTTTTGAATCAATTGCACCAATATCGCAAAGAACAAAAGGTACAACAAAAACAAGTAAAGCAGGTTTCTAAACCGTCTCAAATTGTTCAAGCAAAACCGAAGTTAACAGGTTTTGAAAGGGCTGAAAGAGAAATTATTTACCATATGTTGCAAAGTCCAGAAGTGGCCGTTCGTATGGAATCCCACATAGAAGATTTTCATACAGAAGAACATAAAGGGATTTTATATGAACTATACGCATATTATGAAAAGGGAAATGAACCTTCAGTCGGAACATTTTTAAGTTGGCTCTCTGATGAAAAGTTGAAAAATATTATTACTGATATTTCGACGGATGAATTTATTAATCCAGAATACACAGAAGAAGTGTTACAAGGCCATTTGGAGACGCTTAGACGTCATCAAGAAAAACTTGAAAAGATGGAAATCATCTTCAAGATAAAACAAATGGAAAAGACAGATCCTGTAGAGGCTGCTAAATATTATGTAGCATATTTACAAAATCAAAAAGCGAGAAAATAGCTTTTTTGATAAATTTTTAGTATAATGAATGTTTGTATCTCGCGTAAGGAGGGGAACAGATGGCTGACAAACCAGCTCGTTCTAAACAAATTGAAACTGAAATGACCCTTGAGCAAGTGAAAGAACAACTCACTGAGCTCGGAAAAAAACGTGGCGTTCTTACATATGAAGAGATTGCAGAACGCATGAATGGATTTGAAATTGAATCCGATCAAATGGATGAATACTATGAATATTTAGGTGAACAAGGGATCGACTTAGTTGGCGACAATGACAACGACGAAGGCCCTAATAATCGCCAAATAGCAAAATCGGAAGAAGAATTCGACCTCAATGATTTAAGCGTACCACCAGGGGTTAAAATCAACGATCCTGTTCGTATGTATTTAAAAGAAATTGGTCGTGTAGATTTACTATCTGCAGAAGAAGAAATTCGACTTGCAACGCGTATTGAAGAAGGCGATGAAGAAGCGAAACGTCGTCTTGCAGAAGCAAACTTACGTCTTGTAGTAAGTATTGCAAAGCGCTACGTGGGCCGTGGTATGCTTTTCTTAGACTTAATTCAAGAAGGGAATATGGGTCTAATTAAAGCGGTTGAAAAGTTCGATTATCGTAAAGGTTTCAAATTTAGTACGTATGCAACTTGGTGGATTCGCCAAGCAATTACACGTGCGATTGCAGACCAAGCAAGAACAATTCGTATCCCAGTTCATATGGTTGAAACGATTAATAAGTTAATTCGTGTACAACGTCAATTATTACAAGATTTAGGACGTGAACCATCTCCTGAAGAGATTGGTGAAGAAATGGATCTTGCTCCAGAAAAAGTACGTGAAATCTTAAAAATTGCACAGGAGCCAGTTTCTCTTGAAACACCGATTGGTGAAGAAGATGACTCCCATTTAGGTGATTTCATTGAAGACCAAGAAGCAACATCGCCTGCGGACCATGCAGCGTATGAATTGCTAAAAGAACAATTAGAAGATGTGTTAGATACACTAACAGATCGTGAAGAAAATGTTCTACGTCTTCGTTTTGGTTTAGATGATGGACGAACTCGTACGCTTGAAGAAGTTGGGAAAGTATTCGGCGTAACGAGAGAACGTATCCGTCAAATTGAAGCAAAAGCACTACGTAAATTGAGACATCCAAGCCGTAGTAAGCGCCTTAAGGATTTCTTAGAATAGGCTACCTTTAAGTTTACTTCACTTTTGTGAAGTAAACTTTTTTATTTTGTTAATTTTTGTTAAACTTTAGCTGTCAGCAACGATTACAATTTCTTGTAATTTATTTTACAGAATTGTCTTTTGATTTGCAAATGCTCATTTTTCGATTTTTCGATTAATTTTGTTTATTCTATACAAAAATATATGTAGAAAAGTGAAAAATATGATGAGAAACGTTAATAATTATCGAAATAATAAGCGATATAACAATAAAAAACAATAAACTGAATTTATGGAATATTTTTAACGATTAGTAGTTTACTCTTTTCTGATAGAGCGTTTTCAAGTACAATGGAAATGACTGAATCATCTAACTATTTAGGGGTATAGAGGGGGGAGAAGAGATATGAAACGTAATCCGCTGATTCCGTTCGCTCTTATTGCAGCATTAGGTATTATCGTTATGTTTGTATTTTCATTTCAGGGGCTAAATAAATCTAAAGAGTTAGCTGATGCAAAAAATGGCGGGAAACCAGCACAAACAGCATCCAAGCCAGAGGATATTGTGAAGCAAAGCTGTACGAGCTGCCACGGTGATCAGTTACAAGGGGCGGTAGGACCTAATTTACAAAAAATTGGTGGGAAACTTTCAAAGGATGAAATTAAAGAAATTCTTTCGAAAGGAAAAGGCAATATGCCTGCCAATATAGTTCCAGCTGATCAAGCCGCTAAAGTAGCTGATTGGTTATCAAAGAAAAAATAAAGTTCCGTATGACAAGCCTTTTGCTTATGCAAAGGGCTTGTTTTTCTATATTTTCTCAAATACGATGAATGATAGAGAAGTGAATTGTTGTTATAGGCTTGCAACAACTACTATAAATTCATTATCATGGAGACAGACTGACAAGAGAAGGAGTAATGGAAATACATGAATGAAGTAAAGCTTTCAAAACGATTAGAAGAAGTTGTGCGTGAAATACCAGTAGGATCTACAGTTGCTGATATTGGATCGGATCATGCTTATTTACCGTGTTATACAATTATAAATAATATTGCTACTAAAGCAGTTGCTGGAGAGGTTGTAGATGGACCATTTCGCTCTGCGCAGGCAACTGTAGCTGAAAGTGGCTTACAAGATAAAGTAGATGTGCGTAAAGGGAATGGATTAGCTGTTATCGCGCCAGGAGAAGTAGATGTAATTACGGTTGCCGGAATGGGCGGAGCGTTAATTCGTGATATTTTAGAAAGTGGTAAAGAAAAATTAGAAGGTGTAACACGTTTAATTTTACAGCCGAATATTGCAGCGCATCACATTCGTGAATGGTTTATTGAGAATGGATGGGAGCTTATCCATGAAAAAATCGTAAAAGAAGATGGAAAAATTTACGAGATTTTAGTAGGGGAGCGAGGAAATATCACGGTTCCTTACTCTGAAAATAAACAGGCTGAATTATTTATGGGACCATTTTTAATGAAAGAAAAAAGTGAAGCTTTCGTTGAAAAGTGGGAAGGAGAATTAAAAAACTTCCAAAATATTTTAAAGCAGTTAGAACGTGCGGCTGATTCTGAAGAAACAAAAGCGAAGCGTGCGGAAGTAGAAGCGAAAATGAAAATGATAGGGGAGGTTTTATCATGAGTAAAATTCCAAATGGCCATGAAATTATTTCGTTATTTGAAAGTATGTATCCGAAGCATTTGGCGATGGAAGGAGATAAGATTGGGCTGCAGATTGGAGCGCTTAATAAACCCGTGCAGCACGTATTAATTGCGTTAGATGTAACGGAAGAAGTTGTGGATGAAGCAATTCAATTAGGAGCGAATGTCATTATTGCGCATCACCCTTTAATTTTTAACCCGCTAAAAGCGATCCATACAGATAAGGCGTATGGGAAAATTATTGAAAAGTGTATGAAAAATGATATTGCAATCTATGCAGCACATACAAATGTGGATGTTGCTAAGGGCGGGGTAAATGATTTACTTGCTGAGGCGTTAGGATTGCAAAATACAGAAGTTTTGGCACCGACATATGCAGAAGAAATGAAAAAAATTGTTGTGTTTGTGCCTGAAACTCATGCAGAAGAAGTACGAAAAGCATTAGGAGACGCAGGTGCTGGTTATATCGGTAATTATAGTCACTGTACGTTTAATAGCGAGGGTATAGGTACGTTTGTACCTCAAGAGGGGACAAATCCTTATATCGGGGAAACTGGACAGTTAGAGCGCGTAGAAGAAGTGCGAATCGAAACGATTATTCCAGCTTCACTACAACGAAAAGTGATTAAAGCAATGGTAATGGCACATCCATATGAAGAAGTAGCCTATGATGTGTATCCACTTGATAACAAAGGTGAAACGTTAGGGCTTGGAAAAATAGGATATTTACAAGAAGAAATGACACTTGGACAGTTTGCGGAACATGTAAAGCAATCGTTAGATGTAAAGGGTGCGCGAGTTGTTGGGAAATTAGATGATAAAGTGCGCAAAGTAGCTGTACTTGGTGGCGATGGTAACAAATACATCAATCAAGCTAAATTTAAAGGTGCGGATGTATATGTAACAGGTGACATGTATTATCATGTTGCCCATGATGCGATGATGCTCGGTTTAAATATCGTCGACCCAGGACATAACGTTGAAAAGGTAATGAAGCAAGGTGTACAAAAGCAATTACAAGAAAAAGCAGATGCAAAGAAACTGAATGTACATATTCATGCTTCGCAATTACATACAGATCCATTTACATTTGTATAAGAAAAATAAAAACCGTTGCTCATATAGGCAACGGTTTTTATTATTGTTCTTTTTTCACTTTTACACGAGGTAATATTTTTTGTAACGGTACTTTTCGAACTCTTTCCCATGTAGCAGGATTCATTGGGTCATACTGCTCTAAGAAAGCGATAACCTCTTTTGTAATTGGTGTTGGAGTAGAAGCGCCTGCTGTAACAGCTACGTTCTCGACACCTTGTAGCCATTCTAATTTGATTTCACTTACGTCTGCAACGCGGTATGCTTTCGTACCAGCGATTTCTTGTGATACTTGTGCTAAACGGTTTGAGTTATTACTTTTCGGATCACCAACAACAATTGTTAAGTCTGCAACATCAGCTTGTTTGGCAACCGCTTCTTGGCGAACTTGAGTTGCTAAACAAATTTCCTTATGGAATTCTGCTGTTGGGAATTTCTTCTGAATGTCCTCCATTAAATGTTGAACATCCCATTGACTCATCGTTGTTTGATTTGTAACTAAAATTTTATCCGTTGGAATTTCTAATGTCTTTAAATCATCGGCTCTTTCGATAAGATGAACGATATCAGGTGCGATACCAACTGCGCCTTCTGGTTCTGGATGATTTTTTTTGCCGATATAAATGACATGGTAACCTTCAGCTTTCTTTGCTTCAATAAGGTCATGTGTTTTTGTAACATCTGGGCAAGTGGCATCAATTGTTGTTAAACCTTTTTCTTTTGCACGTTGTTTAACTTCTGGAGAAACACCGTGTGCAGTGAAAATAACAGTACCAGAATCGATTTTATCTAAAATGTCTAATCGACTTGGACCATCTAATGTGATGATGCCATCTTCTTCGAATGCATCTGTTACATGTTTGTTGTGAACAATCATACCTAAAATATAAATAGGTCTTGGTAATGATGTATCTAATGCGGCGTTACGTGCAATAACCATCGCGTCCACAACACCGTAGCAATAACCACGAGGGGAAATTTTAACAATTTTCATATGAGTAATCCTCTCCTTCTAAACAAGGGATACTTTTGTGCATAGTCTTTTACATTATAAAGGAGGAGTGGATAGAAAACAAAGGATTGTTACACATATAGTTTTGGTTTTGTTGCTATTTTTTGAACAGGCTCCTCTCGTACTTCTTTTTCTATGACTGGCTCAATCACCATTTTTTTTCTTTTTCTTTTTTTGGATGGAGGATGTGGAGTTGCTACCTCAACCTTTTCTGTTACGTCTTCAGTTTGATCTTCGGTTGGATTTTCTTCCGTACTTTTTCCAGAGGTGAGAATTTTAACAATGCTTGGTAGGTTACGCATAATGGGACCGTACTGTTCGACGACAGGGCTTACAGATTGAACGACTTGTGATACTTTTTCGATATTATTTATCATAGTAGTTGGATTCGAAATTAAATTCGAAAAAAAACTACCGATGCCGCTACTTGATGTGGCTGTAGTTGCTGCACCGCCGCGCGTGTCGTTTGATTCATACATTTGAGGAGGGATCATTTGCTCGGGATGCTGCTGCATGTATGGTTGATATTGCTGTTGATATTGCTGCGGGTATTGGTGTTGGTATTGTTGCTGATATTGCTGCGGGTATTGAGGTGGCGGTTGCTGGTGCATCATTGGCGGTCCTTCCATTTGTCGATAAGGCGGAACCATTTGCATGTAAGGTTCGGTTGGATCGTGTTTTTTAAAGAGTTTAGCAAGAAATCCTTTCTTTTTTTGTGCCATCGGTGGTAGTTGTGGAATTGGATATGGTGTATAAGGTTGCTGCCCTGGATTCGGATACATTTGTCTCATGGGGGATTTTGGAAACATGTGAGAAATCCTCCTTTCTTCAGTTAGGTATATACACATACAATATGCAATAAGAGGGAAGAAGGTTAGTTTTTGAAGTAAAAACCTAAACTAAAGATGGATTTTACTTGTAGATTTCGATATAATGTAGACTTGACTGATTTGTGCGCGCAGTAGAAATTTAGAAAGAAGGTGTAACTTATGACACAACAAACTTTTACACAGTATGATTTTAAACCATTTTTAATAGATGCAGTTCGTGAACTACGCTTTACAGAGCCGACAGGAATTCAACAGAAAATTTTCCCGGTCGTGAAAAAAGGTGTAAGTGTAATTGGACAATCCCAAACAGGTTCTGGGAAAACACATGCATACTTACTTCCTACATTGAACAGAATTAACCCAGGTCGTGAAGAAGTACAACTTGTTATTACAGCGCCTACTCGTGAGTTAGCACAACAAATTTACGAAGAAATCGTGAAATTAACAAAGTTCTGTGCGGAAGATCAAATGATTACAGCACGTTGTTTAATTGGTGGAACTGATAAACAACGATCAATTGAAAAGTTGAAAAAACAACCTCATATTGTAGTTGGAACGCCAGGACGTATTAAAGACTTAGTAGAAGAACAAGCACTGTTTGTTCATAAAGCAAATACAATTATTGTCGATGAAGCAGACTTAATGCTTGATATGGGATTCATTCATGATGTAGACAAGATTGCAGCACGCATGCCTAAAAACTTGCAAATGTTAGTTTTCTCTGCAACAATTCCTCAAAAACTAAAACCGTTTCTGAAGAAATACATGGAGAATCCAGAGCATATTCATATCAATCCAAAACAAGTTGCGGCTGGAAATATTGAGCATTATTTAGTGCCTTCTAAACATCGTAACAAAATCGATTTAGTGAAAAGAATGTTACTACAATTTAAACCGTATTTAGCAGTTGTTTTCACGAATACGAAGAAAATGGCAGATCAAGTTGCTGACGGATTAACGGAACGCGGCTTAAAAGTTGGACGAATTCACGGAGATTTATCACCTCGTGATCGTAAAAAAATGATGAAACAAATTCGTGACCTTGAATTCCAATATATTGTTGCAACTGATTTAGCAGCACGTGGTATTGATATTGAAGGAATTAGTCATGTTATTAATTATGAACTTCCATCAGATTTAGATTTCTTCGTTCACCGTGTTGGAAGAACAGCACGCGCAGGCTATTCAGGTATTGCAGTGACGATTTATGATCCAGCAAACGAAGAAGCGTTAGATAGTTTAGAAAAACAACGTCATATCGAGTTTAAACATGTAGATTTACGCGGAGATGAGTGGGTGGATTTAGGTGAACGTCGTCGTCGTAAGAGCCGTAAAAAACCAAATGATGAACTTGATGTTATGGCAACGAAAGTTGTTAAAAAACCGAAAAAAGTAAAACCAAACTATAAACGTAAACTTGCAACAGAACGTGACAAAGTGAAAAGAAAATATAGCAATAAAAAAAGATAAGGGATTTCCCTTATCTTTTTTTATCCCGCTATTTACGGGGATAATAATCAGTGGAGAATGGAAAAAACAATTCACTACATATTTCTACAAATTATGCTATCATTATATCTATTGTATATTGAAGAGGTGATTGTATGTTAAAGATTGGATCTCATGTTTCTATGAGTGGTAAGAAAATGTTATTAGCAGCAAGTGAAGAGGCTGTTTCATACGGTGCAACGACGTTTATGATTTATACAGGTGCACCGCAAAATACAAGAAGAAAACCAATTGAAGAATTGAACATAGAAGCAGGAAGAAAACATATGGAACAAAACGGTATCGAAGAGATTATCGTACATGCGCCATATATTATTAATGTTGGAAATACGACGAAGCCAGAAACATTCCAATTAGGTGTAGATTTCCTTCGTATGGAAATTGAGAGGACATCAGCATTAGGTGTGGCGAAACAAATCGTTCTTCACCCAGGTGCGCACGTTGGTGCAGGGGCAGACGCTGGTATTCAACAAATTATTAAAGGACTGAATGAAGTATTAACGCCAGATCAGACGGTGAACATTGCGTTAGAAACGATGGCAGGAAAAGGAACAGAATGCGGCCGTAGCTTTGAAGAAATTGCAAAAATTATTGATGGTGTAAAATATAATGAAAAACTATCCGTATGCTTTGATACATGCCATACGCACGATGCAGGATATGACATTGTAAATGACTTTGATGGTGTATTAAACGAATTTGATAAGATTGTTGGTATCGATCGTTTACAAGTACTTCATATTAATGATAGTAAAAATGTACGCGGCGCAGGAAAAGACCGTCATGAAAATATCGGTTTCGGTCATATTGGCTATAAAGCGTTGCATCATATTGTGCATCATCCGCAGTTAACGCACGTACCAAAAATTCTGGAAACGCCATATGTAGGTGAAGATAAAAAAGATAAGAAGCCACCGTATAAATTAGAAATCGAAATGCTGAAAAATGGTACTTTTGATGAAGGACTTCTTGAGAAAATTAAAGCGCAATAAGCAATAAGGAGGGGAATATCCCCTCCTTATTTTAGTAGTTGCTGAAATAAAGTATTTACTTGTTGGGCAGTAGCGGGCGAGGTTACTTGAGCTATTTGTTTTAAGAGCGCTAGTCGTTCGTCATTATCGTAAATGTTAATATCCTTTCCTTTCATAAGTCCAACAATTTGATCAGCTTGTGCAGTCGTAATTGGAACGTCATATTCTTTACTATATTTCAATAATTCCTTTGTAGAAATATGATTTAATTTTTTATTTACAAGTTGTTTAATGAGGTTCATCGAGTTATCCTCCTTCACACGTTCTTCTATCGAAATATATGAGTACGTAGCTTGTACATATTCGTATAGAGTTTCTTTTTTCATGAGAAAAAGAAGCGTATGTTATAATATAAGGACAAAACTATAGAAAAAGAGTATAGGGAGGACTTATGGAGCAAAAGCAACATCGAAAAGAAAGTGTTATCCATCTTATTTATCGTTTAGTTATGATTATTTTTGGGGCAGCATGCGCAGCAGTAGCAATTGAATTATTTTTAATGCCAAATAAAATTATTGACGGTGGAATTATTGGTATTTCTCTTATATTAGATTATCTTACTCCTAATATTTGGTGGTTAAGTTTTTCTACTTTGGTCGTTATTCTCAATATCCCATTTATGTATTCGGGTTATAAGCAAATCGGAAAAACGTTCATGCTATCTTCGGCGTTCGGTATTGTAGCTTTAGCGTTTATTGAATCAACGTTACATGCTGTGCCGCCATTTACAACAGAGCCAATTTTAGCTACAGTGTTTGGTGGTCTTATTTTAGGTCTTGGTGTAGGGCTCGTTATTCGTCATGGTGGATCAATGGACGGAACAGAAATTATGGGTATTTTATTAACGAAGAAATTACCTTTCTCCGTTGGCGAATTTGTAATGTTTGTGAACTTATTTATTTTTGCATGGGCAGCATTTGTATTTGGTGTTGAACAAGCGATGTATTCTGTTATGACGTACTACATTGCATTCAAAACAATTGATACAGTCATTCAAGGTTTAGATGAAACGAAAGCTGTTTTAATTGTATCAGATCAATATGAGGAAGTATCAAATGCGATTTTACATCGTCTTGGTCGTGGAACTACAAAGCTTGTAGCGAAAGGCGGTTACACGGATAAAGAAAAAGAAGTGATTTATGCAGTTGTAACACGTCTAGAAGTGACAAAGCTAAAATCAATTGTGTATGAAATTGATGCGAATGCGTTTGTTACGATTATGAGTACACAAGAGACAAATGGTGGTAAGTTTAAATCAGCCATTCACTAAAAAATTATTTATAATATCTTTTGAAAGCAGAGAATTTTTCTCTGCTTTTTGTTATAATAGTAAGGTTTCTTGAAAAAGTAGATATATTTTAGGCAGATTGGTTTACAACTATAATAAGCTGTACTATAATTCAAATAGATATAAATCGGAATCATTCTGAATTAAAATAGGTGAGATGCTATGAATAATATATTAGAAATAGAAGGATTGTCATTTCGATATGAAGATCGAAATGTGTTAGAAGATATAAATTTGCAAGTTCCGAAGGGAGCTTTTTTAGGTTTAGTTGGGCCAAATGGTTCAGGGAAATCAACTTTGCTAAAATGTTTATTAGGCGTTTTAAAGCCAAAACAGGGAAGCATTCGTTTGTTTGGTGTTGATAGTAAGAAGTTTAAAGAATGGAACAAAGTTGGTTATGTGTCGCAAAAGGCAAATAGCTTTAATTCTGGTTTTCCGGCAACTGTGTTTGAAGTTGTGTCAATGGGACTCGTTTCGAAAAAAGGGTTGTTTCGCTTTTTTACGAAAAACGATAAGAAAAAGGTAGAAAAAGCGATTGCTGATGTAGGAATGAGTGAGTTTCAAGGACGTAATATTGGAGAACTTTCTGGTGGACAACAACAGCGCGTATTTATTGCTCGTGCGCTCGTTAGTGATCCTGAATTACTTATTTTGGACGAGCCCACTGTTGGAATCGATGTGAAGAATGTAGAAAGTTTTTATGAGATATTAGAGGATTTAAACAAAAGGCTAGGAATTACATTAATTCTCGTTACGCATGATATGGGAGCTGTTACCGAGAAGGTAACACATGTTGCATGCTTAAACCAACATTTACATTTCCATGGAAATGTAGAAAAGTTCCGAGAGTTAGAAGATGCAGAAATGTCCGTCTTATATGGACATCATGTTCATCGTTTAGAACACGAGCATGAGCATCACGGGAGGATATAATGATACAAGATTTTTTACAATATGACTTTTTACGTAACTCTTTATATGCAGGGATTTTAATAGGACTTGTTGCGCCACTTATCGGTGTATTTGTTGTCATTCGTCGTATGTCGCTTATTGCAGATGCGTTAAGTCACGTGACATTATCAGGTATTGCTGCAAGTTTATTACTAGAAAAAACAATTTTCACAGGAGGATTTTTAAATCCGTTATATATGGGTATGATTTTTTCTATGGGTGGGGCGTTACTTATTGAAAAACTACGTACTGTATATAAACATTATCAAGAATTAGCAATTCCAATTATTCTTTCAGCAGGAATGGGGATTGGCGTTATTTTTATTTCACTTGCAAATGGATTTAACACAGATTTATTTAGTTATTTATTTGGTAGTGTAAGTGCTGTAACAAGTACGGATTTAATAATCATTGGCATTGTAGCAATTGTTGTTATTGTAACGATTACTTTATTATACAAAGAGCTATTTTTACTATCGTTCGATGAGGAATACGCTGTATCAACCGGTTTGAGTGCAAAGTGGATTCACTTTATTTTCATTATATTGGTTGCGCTTGTCATTGCGGTATCAATGCGTGTAGTAGGGGTTCTTCTCGTATCATCATTAATGACGTTACCAGTTGCAGCAAGTATTCGTATTGCGAATGGATTTAAACAAACAATTTTCTTCTCCATTTTATTTGGTGAAATTGCAGTAATTGGTGGAATGTTTGCTTCGTATCAACTTGATTTAGCACCAGGTGGTACAATTGTTATGATAGCGGTTCTTATTTTAATTGGTGCGATTTTATGGAAAAAGAAAAAAACTGCATAAAGTAGGGATAGATATGAATCTAACAGAAGCTTTACGCCTAATGAAAGATAAAGGATACAAACATACTGGGAAAAGGGAAGAAATGCTCAGGTTATTTGCAGCTCACAATCGTTATTTAACGGCGAAAGACGTTTTAGAGCATATGAAGGATGATTATCCAGGTCTTAGTTTTGACACGATTTATCGTAACTTAACGGTGTTTGCTGAAATCGGTGTTTTAGAACAAACGGAATTAAACGGTGAAAAACATTTTCGTTTTACATGTTCTATTATGGAACATCATCATCATTTTATTTGTTTAGATTGTGGAGGGACGAAAGAGATTACTTCTTGCCCGATGGATTTTATGAATAAAGATTTTAACGGTTATGAAGTAACTGGTCATAAGTTTGAAATATATGGCCGTTGTCCAAAATGTGCAAAGTAAAAGCTCGTCAGTTCTATAACTGACGAGCTTTTTTACGTAGAAAAGAAGGTTGCTCACAAATGTTGTGGGCAACCTTCTTTTTATTTTATTGTTCTTGTGTTTCTTTTTCTTTTTCTCGTTCAGCAGCCATTTCAGCAGCAATTACGTCGATTTCTTTTTTCAGTTCTTCTACCATTATTTCTTCTGGTACTTTACGAACGACTTGCCCTTTACGGAATAATAGTCCTTCTCCGCGCGCGCCGGCAATACCGATATCAGCTTCACGAGCTTCACCAGGACCATTTACAGCGCAGCCAAGTACTGCAACTTTAATTGGTACTTGTAGTGTAGAAATATACTCTTCCACTTCGTTAGCGATACTAATTAAATCAATTTCAATACGACCGCAAGTTGGACAAGAAATAAGTGTTGCTGCATTAGATGCAAGGCCGAATGACTTTAATAGTTCACGCGCAACTTTTACTTCTTCAACTGGGTCAGCACTTAATGAAATACGTAGTGTATTTCCGATGCCTTTACTTAAGATTGCTCCAAGACCAGCGGCACTTTTTACAGTTCCGGCAAATAACGTTCCAGATTCTGTGATACCTAAATGTAGTGGATAATCAAAAGCACGTGCAGCTTTTTCGTATGCTTCAATTGCCAAGTTAACATCAGAGGCTTTCATAGATACGATAATATCATGGAAATCTAAGTCCTCTAAAATTTTAATGTGATGTAGGGCGCTCTCAACCATACCATCTGCAGTTGGGTATCCGTACTTTTCCAAAATGTGACGCTCTAATGAACCTGCGTTTACACCGATACGGATTGGAATACCACGTTCTTTTGCTGCATTTACAACAGCTTCTACTTTATGGCGACGACCAATGTTACCTGGATTGATACGTACTTTATCAATGCCGCCTTCAATTGCTTTTAAAGCAAGGCGATAATCAAAATGAATATCAGCAACAAGTGGAATGTTGATTTGTTTTTTAATATCAGCAATAGCATTTGCTGCGCGTTCGTCTGGAACAGCAACACGCACGACTTGACAGCCAGCTTCTTCTAAACGTTTAATTTCAGCAACTGTTGCTTCAACATCATGTGTTTTTGTTGTTGTCATACTTTGTATAATTAATTCATTATTACCGCCAATTGTT
Source organism: Bacillus sp. FSL R9-9834 (assembly GCF_038006905.1). NCBI lineage: Bacteria > Bacillati > Bacillota > Bacilli > Caryophanales > Bacillaceae > Bacillus > Bacillus sp. FSL R9-9834. The sequence continues at coordinate 4,086,166 of NZ_JBBOWD010000001.1, read as the reverse complement.
AAATTACCGACTTTAACTGGACGTGTTTTTGTACGATGAGTCATTTCATTCACGAATAGATCGCTCTCCTTATAAAAGAAGTTTCTTATTTAGTCCCTTATATCAATGATAGTATACGTGATACAGGGCTATAGAAACCGAAGTGCTCGGTTTCACTTTTACTATTGTATCAGCGCCTTTATGTAATTGACAAGGATTAAGTGATTGCTTATTGATATAACGGGAATTTATAAGACTTTCCAAGTTGTATTTTTGTAGCAGGTGTATTTTTATTTAATTGTTTAAAATCATCAATTACTTTTTCGATAGAAGGAATTTTTTTCTTATTGATCGCTTCTGTAATGGAAAGAACCGTATCACCTGTTTTGACTTCAATTGTTTTATAAGTGACATCTGTTTCTTTTTCCGCTTTGTTTTCTTTTTTTTGTTTTGTATTTGTACTTTCTTGTTTTATCGTTTCGGCCGCATTTGTCTTTTTATATGAACTTAACATCGGCAAAGTGCCAATCTTTATATCGTAATAAAATATATAACCAAGAACAAGCACAAATAAGAATATACCTAATCTCTTCATATTCTTCACTCCTTTGCTAGGAATATATGCTTGTCCAAAAAAAAAATGCCTATTTAGGCATTTTTTTCGTTCGGTTTTGGAATTTCTTTAATTGTTAAGTATAGAACAATTAAAACAACTGCGATATAAATGAATGTTGAACCAGGTACAACGATTTTGAATAAATCCATAATCATAAAGAAGATTGTTGGAATTGTGTAGCTGTAAGCAGTTAACGTCCATACTTGCTTATAAGATAATTTACGTTGACCACTCATAGCAGAACCGATAAACGCAAGTAAAGTAATTCCTAAGAAAGTAATGAACAATTGGAATAGATATACTAACACGCCGATAACAGCTAGTAAAATTGGATAAATACTATCGAATACTGAAATGAAATCTTGCAAATCTTTTTTCTCAAGAGATGTGCCTAATAAATCATTGTAGGAGTATGTTTGCGTCTGGCCATTTCCTATAGAAACTACTTTATCTTTTAAAATAAATAAACCAGTTTTATTTTGATACTTTTCGATATCTGTTGTATTTGGATCAAATACGAAAAGAGCATCTCCCTCTTCTTTTTGAATAGGTTGTTCAATATCAGCTTTTAGTTCACCATTTTCGATTTTAAAATCAGGTAAATCTTTTTCAATTGCTTGATTTACCATAGTAACACTATCTTGGATAAAGCTACCGTAAAAGAATGTTCTTGGAATAGTAGTGATTAGACAAAGTAGCATAATATACAAAATGGTTTTTCCGATTTTTTGAAAACGGAATAGCGCCATATCTTTAGGCGAATATACGCTTTTGACTAATTGGGTAAATATGGACATAGATTCACTTCCTTTATGTATGTATAAAATCATTGTAACGTAGGAATCTAGGGAATCTCAAGATATATTATATTTACATATAGTAGAGACAACTAAATTTCTTTTTATTAATTTTCTTCTTTTAAATGAGAAAAATACAATTGACACTTTTCTTTTCTATATGGTAAATTTATCTTACATTTCTTAAAGGATATATCCGATAGGAATTCCTTTATTTGATGTATTGTTACATACATAATTGTGGACCCTTAGCTCAGCTGGTTAGAGCAGACGGCTCATAACCGTCCGGTCGTAGGTTCGAGTCCTACAGGGTCCATATCCATTTCACGTGTTTATTATGTCAGTAGGAAGCTTCCTTGTAGAAGGGGGCTTTTTTTATGAAATATATGAGCATTTTAATTGAAAAGAAGTGGGAATTTTGCTACTTTAATGATAGCAAGACAATGTGATTTATTTGTTTGCACCCTATGGCAATTAGGGTAGAATGTAGTTGTATGTCACTTAAGTGGCAATACATAAACTGGGAGGAATATAACAATGGCAAAACACGAATTACCAAATTTACCTTATGCGTATGATGCTTTAGAGCCTCACTTTGACAAAGAAACAATGAACATCCATCATACAAAACACCATAACACGTACATCACAAACTTAAACGCTGCTTTAGAAGGTCATGCAGAATTAGCTGACAAAAGCGTAGAAGAATTAGTTGCAAACTTAAACGAAGTACCAGAAGCAATTCGTACAGCAGTACGTAACAATGGTGGCGGACATGCTAACCACACATTCTTCTGGACGATCTTATCTCCAAACGGCGGTGGACAACCAGTAGGCGAACTTGCAACTGCAATTGAAGCGAAATTCGGTAGCTTCGATGCATTCAAAGAAGAATTCGCAAAAGCTGGCGCAACTCGCTTCGGTTCTGGTTGGGCTTGGTTAGTAGTAAATAATGGTGAGTTAGAAGTAACAAGCACGCCAAACCAAGATTCTCCTCTAACTGAAGGTAAAACTCCAGTTATCGGTTTAGATGTTTGGGAACATGCTTACTACTTAAATTATCAAAACCGTCGTCCAGACTACATCGGTGCATTCTGGAACGTTGTAGATTGGAACGCTGCTGAAAAACGTTACCAAGAAGCAAAATAATTGTAATAACGATAGAAAAAGCTAGGAGAATGCTCCTAGCTTTTTTCTATGCTTTCCTTTTACATAATTGGGCTTGTCTTTGGAAGACTAGAACATGAAGTAAAGGAGAGTTGTGTATGAAGTGGAAACATATAATTGGTGATGTTGAAGTGAATCGGGATTTAGTGTTATTACTCCTTATTGGAGGTTTATACACGCTCGCAATTTCTTTATCGAATACGTTTGTTAACATTTATTTATGGAAACAAACACAAAATTATGTGAATCTCGGCTTGTATAATTTGGCAAGCGTTGTATTGCAGCCCCTCACATTTCTTATAGGTGGGAAATTAGCGAAGCGTATTGATCGCTCGATCTTGTTACGAATAGGCGTAGGCACGTTAGCAATTTTTTTTATCGTTGTTTTAGTAGCGGGAAAAAGCGCTTCTCACTATATTTTATTAATGGGGGCTCTTTTAGGAGTCGGATATGGTTTTTACTGGCTCGCGTTTAATTTATTAACATTTGAGATTACAGAACCAGAAACAAGAGATTTCTTTAACGGGTTTCTTGGGCTTCTTACATCCTTCTCTGGCATGATTGGACCGATAGCAGCTGGATACACAATTTCACGTATGGAAAAGTGGAGTGGTTATACGGTCGTATTCTTCCTCTCGTTACTGTTATTTGCAATTGCTGTCGTTTTAAGCTTTTTTGTATCTAAGAGAGAATGTGAAGGTCGTTATGAGGTTACACAAGTTTTGAAAGAGCGACGGATTGATAAAAATTGGGGGAGAATTACACGTGCTCATTTTTTCCAAGGATTGAGAGAGGGAACATTCATTTTTGTTATTTCAGTATACGTGTACTTAGCAACCGATAGTGAGCTTGCATTAGGGAAATATAGCTTAGTAAATTCTGCTGTATCATTTGTATGTTACTATTTAGTTGCTCGTATGTTAAAGAAAGAGTGGCGAAAAAAAGCAATTTTACTTGGAGGCATTATTTTATATGCTGTCGTATTTTTAGTTATATTCAATGTTACATACACAAAATTACTTATTTATGCAGCATGCATTGCGATTGCATACCCTATTTTACTCGTTCCATATGGATCGATGACATATGATGTAATTGGTAGAGCGAAAAATGCGAGAGAGTGGCGTGTAGAGTATGTTGTTGTCCGAGAATTATGGTTAAATGCTGGGAGAATTTGTTCAGTTTTAAGTTTTTTATGTGCTGTATTATTCTTTCCGCCTGAAAAGAGTTTACCTTTCTTACTATGTATTTTAGGTGCTGGACATTTTCTTATTTATTTTGCAGTTAAAAATGTCAAATATGATGAAGGAAATGCAGGGAACACAAGTGTTGTAGCACAAGGAACCACGCAGAATCAAACAGAACCAGAAGGTTAACTTATCGTTTGTTTTATGCTAGAATAGAAAAAGATGTAAGACAGCAGTGAGGACACCTGTATGAAGGTGTCCCTTTCAAATTACATAGCTGTTGGTAGAGGGGGTTTGTATGGGTAAGAAGCAGAAACAACAAAAGAAAAAGACTCACGTTCCTTTTCGGTTAAACGTGCTGTTTTTCTGCGTGTTTTTAATGTTCTCCGCGGTTATTGTAAGGCTTGGATATGTACAAATTGTTCGCGGTGAGGAATATAAGAATGAAGTGGAGAGGAAAGAAAACTCGACGATAAGTAATCCTGTACCACGTGGGAAAATATTTGACCGTTATGGGCGACCTGTAGTAGATAATGCAGCTGTACGTACGATTACATTTACAAAAATGAAAGGATCAACTGCAGAGGCTCGCTTAGAAACAGCGAAAAAATTAGCAGATTTGATTGAAGTACCGACAGATAAATTAACAGATCGCGATAAAAAAGATTATTGGCTTGCTATTCATAAAGAAGAAGCGCAAGAAAAAATTACGAAAAAGGATCGTCAAGAGTTTAAAGATAAAAAAATTGACGATAAAGAATTAGATGAGCGTCAACGAAATCGCGTGACGGAAGAAGAAGTGAATCAATTATCTGCAAAAGATTTAGAAGTGCTAGCGATTAAAAGCAAAATGGACGGCGGATATGCGATGACGCCACAAGTCATTAAAAAGGATGCTACAGATGAGGAATATGCGATTATTAGTGAAAATTTAGCGCAATTGCCGGGAGTAGATACAAGTGTCGATTGGGAACGAAAATATGCATATGATGGCGATTTGTTCCGAAGTGTACTTGGAGGTGTAACAACTTCTGACGAAGGTTTACCGAGAGAAAGACTAGATTACTATCTTGTTCGTGATTATAATCGAAATGACCGCGTAGGGAAAAGCTATCTTGAGCAGCAATATGAAGATAGTTTGCACGGTAATAAAGCGGAAGTGAGAAATATTACGGATAAAAACGGTAATATTTTAGAAACGATTAATGTATCAAAAGGGCAAAGTGGTAACAATCTGAATTTAACAATTGATATGGAATTACAAAAGCGTGTAGAAGAAATTATCACGAAAAATTTATTGAGATATAAAGGGGGACAACCTCTTTTAGATCGCGCATTCGTTGTAATGATGAATCCAAAAAATGGTGAAGTTTTATCTATGGCAGGGAAACAGTTAGTAGAAGAAAATGGCGAGACGAAAGTGCAAGATTTCGCATTAGGAACGATGACAAGTTCTTATCCGATGGGATCAACTGTAAAAGGTGCGACAGTACTTACTGGGTATCAGACAGGTGCCATTCAACCAGGTTCAGTTCAACTTGATGAACCAATCAGATTAAAGGGAACGCCACAAAAATCTTCTTGGAAGACGATGGGATACATTAATGATTTAACAGCATTAAAAATGTCTTCTAACGTATATATGTTTAAAACAGCGATGAATATCGCAGGTGTTCAATATGTAAGAGGTGGTACGTTAGATATACCACAAAAAGCATTTGATACGATGCGTTATTATTTCGGACAGTTTGGACTTGGTGTAAAAACAGGTATCGATTTACCAAATGAATCTGCGGGTCAAACAGGTAGAGGAAATCAACCAGGTTTCTTATTAGATTTATCAATTGGGCAGTATGACACGTACACACCACTTCAATTAGCACAGTATGTTTCAACAATTGCAAATGGTGGTTACCGTATGCAGCCGCAAGTTGTAAAAGAAATTCGTCAACCGGAAGCGAAACAAGGCGAAGTTGGAAAAGTCGTTCACTCAATGGAACCGAAAGTACTAAACCGTATTGATATGCCTGAATCACAAATTAAACGTGTTCAGGAAGGATTTAGACAAGTATTTAATGAGTCTGGTGGTACAGCTGCGAAATACTTTACAGGCGCATCATATAAAGCTGCTGGTAAAACAGGTACAGCTCAAACTGTGTATGGCGGAGATAAAGAGATTGGTAGAAAAGCAAACGGTGAGCGTAAAGAAACATATAACTTAACATTAGTAGGTTATGCGCCACTTGAAGACCCTGAAGTAGCATTTTCTGTTGTTGTACCTTGGGTAGATGATAAATCAGGTATTAACGGTTATATTAGTCGTGACATTATGGACGCGTACTTTGATTTGAAAAAGGTAGAAAATGGCGAAGCTACACAAGAGGAAATAGATAAGAAAAATAAAAAGCAAGATGATGAATAAAAAAGTTGTAAAAAAAGCACACTATCTGAAAAGATAGTGTGCTTTTTTTTATGGTTCATGCATACGTTTTAATAAAGTGGACAAGCAGATTATATCGGAATTTTAAGGGACCTCGCAAATAATACGTATGCATTCACTATGGGAGTTATGGACCAATCCTTAGTGAAGATGAACGGTGGCTACAGATTAATAATTTACCTAATGTTGATTCTTGTGGAACTTTACAAAACTTTTACAAACAATTAAAACCGAATTAATAGTTTAGCAGTATTCTTATATCTGTAATCCTGTTATTTCCGGTTACTTCTAGGAGGAAGAACACGTGAAATGGATAAGTGCATCGATTAAAGTTTTCATACTGTCGACATGTTTCTGTTATGTTGGCACGTCTACTGCATTTGCTGTGAATGAAATGGGAGAAGTGAGAGTTGATGGATCCTCAACGGTTTTTCCTATTATAGAAGCAGTAGCGGAGGAATATACAAAGGTGCATCCGAACGTGAAAATTTCCATCAGTGTTTCTGGAACAGGAGGAGGATTTAATCGTTTCAGTAAAGGAGAAGTGGATATAAATAATGCTTCGAGGGTAATGAAACAAGTGGAAGAAAATGAAATGAAGAAAAACTCCATTCAGTTTACACCGTTTGAAGTTGCCTACGATGGTCTTACAATCGTTGTGAATCGCCAAAATACTTGGGTAGACAATATGACGGTAGACGAGTTACGTCTATTATGGAGTGAAGATGCAAGTGAAAAGCGATGGTCACAAATTCATTCATCATGGCCACGTGAACAGGTAAAGTTTTATGCGCCAGGTGTAGACTCTGGCACGTATGATTATTTTCAAAACGTCATCTTACAAAATAATCGCATTGTAAAAAAAGTCTCTTTGTCTGAAGATGATCAAGTTATTATGCAAGGGGTAATGAATGATAAAAATGCCATTGCTTTTGTAGGATATGCTTATTATATGGCCAATCGAGATAAGGTGAGAGCAATAAAAGTAAATGGTGTACTTCCGACGAAAGATACGATTCAATCAGGTGAGTATAAGCCGTTATCTAGGTCGCTATTTGCTTATGTGAATCATGCATCTATCCGAAATAAAATGAATGTAGCAAATTATATTGAGTTTATGATTCAGCATGTTGGCAATCTTGCTGAAGAGGTTGGATATGTAAAATTACCAAAAGAAAAATACAATGAACAGCTGCGGATGTTAACAGAAATAAAAAGGTAATGTCAGGGTGGAAAGGGGTTTTCATCTTTGGCTTATAATGACAAAAGTCAAACTACATTTTCTGTACAACATTTGATTGAAAGAAATACAAAACATAGAAAAAAAACGCAGCGAATCAATCGAATCGTTCCATTATTACTAAAAATAATTGCTAGCGTGTCGATTGTGACGACACTTGGAATTATTTTTACGCTTTCTAATGAAACAATAATGTTTTTCCAAAAAATACCATTACACTCCTTTTTGACGGGAAAAGAATGGTTACCTTTTTTTGAAGATCCTAAATTCGGTATATTACCACTTATATGTGGAACGGTACTTGTAACAGCAATCGCTATGTTCGTAGCAATTCCTATCGGTTTAGCGTGTGCCGTATTTTTAAGCGAATATGCTTCAAACAGTGTGAGAAAAGTATTAAAACCGATGTTAGAACTATTAGCAGGTATCCCGACAATTGTATATGGCTTTTTTGCATTAACAGTTGTTACACCGCTTTTACAACGGATTATACCTGATTTACAGTTTTTTAATGCGATTAGTCCAGGTATTGTGATTGGCTTTATGATGATACCTACAATTGCATCTCTGTCTGAAGATGCAATGAGAGCTGTAGCAAAAGGAACGAAAGAAGCTTCGTTGGCACTTGGAGCAACTCGGTTTGAGATGGTAAAACAAGTCGTGTTTCCTTCAGCTTTCGCAGGGATTATGGCAGCAATTATATTAGCTGCTTCCAGAGCAATCGGTGAAACGATGATCGTTGTAATTGCAGCAGGGTCCACACCGAACGTATCGCTCGATCCGACACACTCTATTCAAACGTTAACAGCTTATATTGTGCAAGTGAGTTTAGGTGATGCTCCGCATGGAACACTTACTTATTACAGCATGTACGCTGTAGGCGCAACGTTATTCTTGTTTACTTTTATAATGAACATCATTTCGCAGTTTATTATGCGCCGCTTTAGGAGGGTGACATAATATGCGCATGTTGAATCATAAAAAAATACAAGAAAATATGGCATCACGTTTTTTAAAAGATCGAATTTACAAATTGTTATTTTATATGGCAATTTTGTTTTCAATAGTAATTCTGCTTATTTTACTTTTTCAAATTTTTGAAAAAGGTGTCAGTTACCTTTCGTTAGATTTCTTTACAAACTTCGCTTCGCGTAATCCGAAAGAAGCTGGGATTGCTGCAGCTTTGTCAGGAACAATATTATTTATGAGTATTGTTATACCACTCTCCTTTATATTTGGGGTCGGAACTGCTCTTTATTTAGAGCAATATGCGAAGGAATCTATATTTAAAAAGGTAATAGAAATTAATAATCAAACGTTAGCGGGAGTACCTTCCGTCGTATTTGGATTACTCGGCTTAACCATTTTTGTATACGCTCTTCATTTAGGTGAGAGTATTATTGCAGCGGCACTGACGATGAGCTTACTCGTCTTACCGACAGTTGTTGTAGCGAGTCAAGAAGCGATACGATCTGTACCGAGGTCATTATTAGAAGCTTCTTACGGGTTAGGTGCTACGAAGTGGCAAACGATGTATCAAGTTGTATTGCCATATGCGTTCCCAGGAATTATAACAGGTTGTACGTTAGCGATATCAAGAGCGATTGGAGAAGCGGCACCGTTATTAGTTATCGGGGCACTTGCATTTGCAAATTATGTTCCGTTTAGTATGTTTGATAGATTTACAGTTTTACCAATTCAAATTTTTAATTGGATGAGTAGACCACAGGAAGAATTTCAGTATGTAGCAGCTGCTGGGATGATTGTTTTGTTAGGTTTGTTGCTCTTGATCAATATAGTTGTCCTATGGTTACGAAATCGAAAATAAGTTGGAAATGGATGAAAGGGGAATTCAAATGGTAGCAACAGTAGTAAATGTACAGGTGAAAAACGAGGAGAAAATCGAGACTGCGCCAAAGAAAGTAGTATTTGATACGAAAAACTTAAATTTATGGTATGGAGAAGATCATGCTTTAAAAGATATTAACTTAAGTATTCATGAGAATGAAGTTACAGCAATTATCGGGCCAAGTGGTTGTGGTAAATCAACGTACTTAAAAACATTAAATCGTATGGTAGAGTTAGTACCAATCGTGCGAACTACAGGCGTAATTGAATATAGAGAGCGCAATATATTTGATAAATCATATCCAGTTGAAGAATTACGAACACATGTAGGAATGGTGTTCCAAAAACCAAATCCATTTCCAAAATCTATTTATGAAAATGTAGCATACGGCCCGAAAATTCATGGTATTAGCGACAAGAAAACGTTAGATGAAATTGTTGAAAAAAGTTTACGTGGAGCAGCGATTTGGGATGAGTTAAAAGATCGTTTGCATGATAATGCATACGGTTTATCTGGTGGACAGCAACAGCGTCTATGTATCGCACGTTGTTTAGCGATTGAACCAGACGTTATTTTAATGGATGAGCCAACATCGGCACTAGATCCAATTTCAACATTAAAAGTAGAAGAATTAATTCAAGAGTTAAAGAAAGATTTTAGTATCGTTATCGTAACGCATAACATGCAACAAGCTGCGCGTATTTCAGATAAAACTGCTTTCTTCTTAAGTGGAGAAGTTGTGGAGTATACAGATACAAATAAATTATTTACGACACCTTCAGATAAGCGTACAGAAGATTATATTACAGGCCGATTCGGTTGATGTCGCTAGCAAGGCTAAGAGCAAATACCCTCTTAACAGAGGGTATTTCTTATTTTTACCTCATTTAAATTAGAGAAGTAATACTTCTCCTATCTTAAGGCTTATATAAGTAGGCTAGGTAGGAGAGTTATATATATTGGCACATAATATTGAGGGGGAAGAAACAATGGTACGAGAACAATTTCAATGTGATTTAAAAACGTTACAGCAAAAGGTGATTGAGCTTGGTGAACTAGCGAGAGAAGCTTTATTGCTTGCTATGGAAGGGCTTCATAAAAAGGATGTAGAGAAAGCGTTAGAGGTAATAGATGGTGATTATCGTATGGATAATTTAGAAGAGGAAATAAATGATCTTGCGCTTATGCTCATTACGAAGCAGCAACCTGTAGCAAGTGATTTAAGAAGGATTTTCATTTCAATTAAAACAGCGACAGATTTAGAACGTATTGCAGATCATGCTGTTAATATTGCGAAATCAACCATTCGTCTCGGGGAAAAAGACGTGTCTGTTAGTTTGCACAATCTTGATGAGATGTTTGCGATTGCAAATAAGATGTTACAGTTAGCGCTAGATGCATATGAGCAAGAAAATTTAACTTTTGCGAAGCAAATTGCCGAAATGGATGATTCTGTTGATGAAATATATGGGAAAGCGATTCGTGAATTTATATCTTCAGTTCCAGAACAACCAGAAGCAATTACACAAATTACACAATTATCCTTTGTAGCGAGATATATCGAACGTGTAGCAGACCATATTACAAATATTGCTGAAAATGTTTTTTATTTAGTAAAGGGAAAGCATTACTTATTAAATGAATAAAGAAAAAAGCAGGTGAAACATCACCTGCTTTTTTTAGTCAAAACATGACAAAAAAAGCTCGTTGTTTCCTTTAGTTTATGATGATAAGATGTATCATAATATAATGGAAAAAATAGGGCGTATATGTTATTCGCTTATTAAGTAATATTTTAAAAGTTAATAGTAAGCGCTTTCTTCGGTTGTTGAAAGGTGAATGTATATAAGGGGAACTTTACTGCCTGTCGGCCCGATTGGTCAAGGCTAATAATTAGTAGGGGATGAAGAAAACCCCCACTGATTAAAGTTTCACTTTATTTTATACTGCTAGTTAATGCTGGGTAGATAATATACATATCGTATATGAAGTTACTGAACATTATATAAGTGGAGGCTGAAGTATATGAAGGGGGTTATTTTAGCTGGAGGAAAAGGACGACGCCTTAGACCATTAACATGTAATACTCCAAAGCCGATGTTGCCATTATTAGAAAAGCCAGTTTTAGAATACAACATTGAATTATTGCGTCAGCATGGTATACGTGAGATTGCAATTACTGTTCAGTATATGAGTACGGCTATTAAGCAATATTTTGGTGACGGTAGCAAATGGGGCGTTAACTTGTACTACTTTGAAGACTCTCCACCGCTTGGAACTGCAGGGAGTATTAAACAAGCGGAAAAATTTTTGGATGAACCGTTTGTTGTCATAAGTGGGGATGCGTTAACTGATTTTCAATTATCAGAAGGAATTACGTTTCATGAACAAAAGAAAAGAATGGTAACTATGTTTGTAAAGGAAGTAGAAAATCCACTCTCATTTGGTTTAGTTGTAATGAACAAAGAACAAGAGGTTACACGATACATAGAAAAACCGAGTTGGAATGAAGTAGTCTCTAATATTGTGAATACAGGTATATATATTATGGAGCCAGAAATTTTTTCTTACATACCGCCCCGAGAATTTTTTGATTTTAGTCAAGATGTGTTTCCGTTATTGGCAAATAAGAACGCATTATTTGCATATTTGTCAGAAGGTTACTGGTTAGATATCGGTACATTTGATCAATATCGACAAGCACAATTTGATTTGTTAACGAAAAAATTGCAAGTACCTATTCCATATACGGAAGTATTACCGATGGTATGGATGGGAGAAGGGGTAACGATTGGAAAAGGAACGAAAATTCACGGTCCTTCTTTTATTGGTGAAGGAGCAAGAATTGGTGCTGGATCTGTAATTGAGCCATACTCTATTATCGGGAAAAATAGTGTTGTTTCAAGTTATTCTCATCTTCAAAAGAGTATTATTTTTGCAAATGCGCACATTGGGAAATATTGTGAGTTACTAGAAACGACAATAGGAGAACATACAATGGTGGAAGATGACGTTACATTGTTTCAAAAAAGCATTGTAGCGGACCATTGTCATATAGGGAAAAGTACGGTAATTAAGCAAAAGGGAAAACTATGGCCATATAAGGCGATTGATAGTCATTCGGTAGTCGGATCGGCTGGTGTTCAAGAAAGTGAGAAGAGTGCAGGATGGTTGCAAAAAAGCCGCATTGTAGGAAGAGGTAATGTGGAGATTACGCCTCAATTTATTGTAAAGGTTGCGATGGCGTACGGATCTCTTTTCACAAAAGGGGAAAGTATATTAATCGGGAGTCAAGAACATATAGAAACGACTTCTTATAAAAATCTTTTTCTTCATGCAATTCATGGTATTGGGATTCATACGATGGAATGCAAAGAAATGAACGAATCACTTTTTCAGTACAGCATTCAAGATTTGCAATGTGCGGGCGGGGTTTTCATTCAAGCGGAAAAAGAAAAAGAGATTGTTATAAAGTTGTATGGTAAGGATGGGGCACAGTTAACGTATAAGCAGCAAAAAGCGATAGAACAAGCGTATATGTCTGAGTCGTTTTATTACGTATGTGAGAAGGAAATGGGGCGGAATAAGCTAGTACACGTTTCTTTACATAATTATATAGAGGCTGTATTAGAGCGTATTGATATTGAGAAAATAAAAAAACAGAAGTTTCATCTTCTTATTAATAAGAGAAATGATATGTTACAACATTTGCTTATGCTCTTTTTGCAAAGGCTCGGATGCACAGTTACGTGGATTTATGCGGGCGAACAAAAGGATCATGTGAAAGCTTTGATGAAATCAAGTAAAGCAAATATGGCGCTTATGTTTTCAGAGCAAGGAAATTATTTCGAGTTATATGATAATCATAGTAATATTTACCAAGGGACGGATTTTGAAGAGATTGATATTCCAGATTTATTACTGGAATCGGCAGGAAATATTTACCCAATGTCTTTGAAATTAGGAGAATGTTATCTTCTATTTTATACGCAGGATGAAAAAAAATCGTTTCAAGCGAGATGGAAGCGAGATATTTTATATCGAATTGGAAAATTATTCGAGTTAATAGCATTGCAGGGAAAAACCTTTCTCAGCATAGTAGAGCAATCACCGCCGCTTTATTTACTTTGTGATGAAGTTGTATGTTCATGGAATGAAAAAGGGAAAGTGATGAGGAAATTATTGGCTGATATCGAAAGGAAGGAAGAAGGCATATTTGAAGGAGTACAGTTCAAATATACCGAAAAAGAGTGGTCTTATATCGTTTCTGACACAAAACAACCGAAATTTTTAGTGTATTCACATGCTAGAAACCCAGTAATAGCAAGGGAAAACATGAAAAATCTTATAGAAAAAATTAGACAATATCAAAAGGTGTAGAATTTTTATTTTAAAAGTGGTATTATAGTATAGTCTGATTTAAGTTATTAGTACTGGAGGGAAATAAGAATGCGTGTGAATATTACTCTAGCATGTACAGAATGCGGAGATCGTAACTATATCTCAAAGAAAAACAAACGTAACAACGCTGAGCGTATCGAGCTTAAAAAGTATTGCAAGCGTGACAAGAAGTCTACGTTACACCGTGAAACAAAGTAAGCAGTAGGAATATTTTCCTACTGTTTCTTTTTTTATTCGATTCCTCTCTTAAAAGTGATACACTATCATCGTAGAGCAAAGTATCACTGTGAGGGGGGAAATGTGTGAGAGAAGAGAAACTACGTTTACGTAAACAAATAATAGAGCACATGAATTCTTTATCAAAAGAACGGTATACAACTTTATCAGAGCAAATAGCATTTTCGTTGTATGAGCAAAAAGAGTGGGCTGAAGCTAAAACAATTGGAATCACTCTCTCAATGGAAAATGAAGTGAATACATATCCTATTATCGAAAAAGCTTGGGAAGAAGGAAAGAAAGTTGTCGTTCCGAAGTGTAATAAAGAAGCAAGAACAATGTCCTTTAGGAAAATTAGCAATTTTGATCAGTTAGAAACAGTGTATATGAATTTACGTGAGCCAATTCCAGCGCTTACGGAAGAAGTGAATGCAGATGAAATTGACCTTCAAATTGTACCAGGTGTAGCTTATACAGAGCGAGGAGAACGGATTGGATATGGTGGTGGCTATTATGATCGTTATCTCATGCATTATAAAGGGAAAACGCTATCATTAGCTTATAGTTTTCAAATGGTAGACCATATTCCAATAGAGCCGTTTGATAAAAATGTAGAAAAAATTATTACAGAAAAAGGAACAATGGTTAAAAATGGGCTTGTATAGACAAATAAAAATTGACGAGACTTTTTCTTCTTGATTATAATAAAATATGTGAACGTTTTCTTATTATAATTTTTTATAGTAAGTGAGCATAGAGGGTGATGAAATGGTATCTATATATGATATTCAGCAATTGCTAAAGAAATTTGGTACGATTATTTATACGGGAGATCGAATTGCAGATTTACAATTAATGCAAGATGAATTGCGTGAATTAAATCAATCACAGCTAATCGATCCACAAGACTATCAAACAGCTTTATTTTTATTGAAGCAAGAAATTCAAAAAGAGCTAAATAAGAATTAGATAAAGGTAGGTAAGCAACATGGAAGAGAAATGGTTAGTTGGTGTTGACCTTGGTGGTACAACGATTAAATTAGCATTTATTAATGTATACGGTGAAATTTTACATAAGTGGGAAATCCCTACGAATACAAATGAGCAAGGAAAACATATTACACTTGATGTAGCGAAAGCTATTGATAAAAAGTTAGAAGAGTTAGGCGAATTAAAAAGTAAGTTAATCGGTATTGGTATGGGAGCTCCTGGCCCTGTACACGTGGCGTCTGGAATGATTTATGAAGCGGTTAACTTAGGATGGAAGAACTATCCGTTAAAAGATTTATTAGAAGTAGAAACAGGATTACCTGTGGTTATTGATAATGATGCGAACTTAGCAGCGCTTGGTGAAATGTGGAAAGGCGCTGGTGAAGGAGCAAAAGATTTAATTTGTATGACGCTTGGCACTGGTGTTGGCGGCGGTGTAATTGCCAATGGAGAGATTGTACACGGCGTAAGCGGTGCTGCTGGTGAAATCGGACACATTACAGTCGTTACAGAGAATGCTTTCCCATGTAATTGTGGGAAGTCTGGTTGCCTAGAAACTGTAGCATCTGCAACAGGTATTGTGCGTGTTGCTATGCAAAAAATACAAGAGACTGATAAAGAAAGTATTCTACGTTCTATGTTAGCAGAAGAAGGACGTATCACATCAAAAGACGTATTTGAAGCACATGGACAAGGTGATGAACTAGCAGGCGAAGTAGTAGAAAAGGTAGCTTCTTATTTAGGATTAGCTGTAGCAAACCTTTCTAGCACGTTGAACCCAGAGAAAATAGTTATTGGCGGAGGTGTTTCTAAAGCTGGAGATGCACTTTTAGAACCAATTCAACGCTATTTTGAGCAATATGCTTTCTCACGTGCTGTAAAGAGCACGAAGTTAGCTATTGCAACACTTGGTAATGATGCAGGTGTTATCGGAGGAGCTTGGCTTGTAAAAAAGCACAAATACGAAGCGAAGATGATATAAGTTGTGAAGTATGAAAAGAGGAAGGGGAAACCCTTCCTCTTTTTGTGCGAAATCTTGATGAAGACGAGCATGTAAATGAATTAAGCTGCTGGTGGGTACCCGTTATATAGAACAGTCATGATTGTAAACCATCCGAAAACGAGTACAGTTGCAATTGCAAAGCCGCCCGCGAGAAAATTCTTTTCGCGAAGTGTTCTAAGCGTAGCAAATACAGCTAACAGAGTGACAAGCGTAAAAATAATAACAAGGCCCATACAATATCCTCCTCTGTCTACCCATTCCTTAATATGAGTTTTTGGAATATTTACTCTTTTATATTGTACATGTTTTAAAAATGATTGTCGAGATAGCATCCTTTCTTTTCCTAAGAGAAAAAAATGTTGTATCATTGAAAGTAAGTTTAATAATTGGAGGAGATTTTCATATGAAATGGATACAAATGCCGTTAGGCCCATTACAAACAAATGCTTATATTTTAACGAATGAGCAAAATGAGTGTATTATCTTTGATCCTGGTCACGAAGGAGAGAAGCTCGTTACATATTTACAAGAAGAACAATTAAAGCCACTGGCTGTTTTATTAACACATGCTCACTTTGATCATATTGGTGCTGTTGATGCGGTAAGAGACGCTTTTCATATTCCTGTGTACGTACATAAAGAAGAAAAAGATTGGTTAGGCGATGCAACTGTAAATGGTTCTCAAATCTTTATGATGAATCGCAGCATTACAGCAAAACCAGCAGATCATATTATTGATGCAGAAGGTGCATTAGCAATTGGTTCATTTAACTTTGAAATTTTTGAGACACCAGGACATTCTCCAGGCAGTATTTCTTATTACTGTAAAGAGGCGAATGCTGTATTTTCTGGAGATGTATTGTTCCAAATGAGTATTGGAAGAACAGATTTACCTGGTGGAAGTTTTGCAGAATTGATTGGAAGTATTGAAGAGAAATTATTTGTATTACCTGATGAAACAGCGGTGTTATGTGGACATGGTCCAGAAACAAGCATTGGTTTTGAAAAAGAAAATAATCCATTTTTACAGTAAGGAGCTAGTATGGAGATGGAGCTCATTTTAAAAGAATGGATGGAAAAAGAAAAGGATTATTCAATTTCATACAGTACATATATGAACCTCGCATTATACGCAGAGGAACATGGATATTATATGAAAGAACGTGAAAAAATAGGAAGACAAGGGGACTTTTTTACAAGTAGCAACGTATCCTCTGTGTTTGCAAAAACCTTTGCTAAGTTTTTTATTCGTCTTGTTGAAAATGGTGAAGTTGTTCCACATATTTGTGAGATTGGTGGGGGGACAGGAAGGTTTGCCTATGATGTTTTACAAGAATGGAAGCAATTATCACCGGAAACCTTTATTGATTTAAACTATTCGATAATTGAAATGAGCCCTTTTCATAGAAAATTGCAGCAAAAAACTCTTTGTTCGTTTTCTAATGTGTCATATTATACGTCGCATAGTGAAATGGGAGAATCGTTCGAGGGGATTCTTTTTTCGAATGAGTTATTTGATGCATTTCCTGTTGAAGTAATTGAGAAGAGAAATGGAATATTGTATGAAGTACGTGTTACGTACACAGAGGAAGGGAAACTTGCAGAAGTATGTAGGCCGTTACATAAAAGAATTGGTCGATACTTATTGAAATATAATATTCATCTTGCTGAAGGCCAGCGTTTTGAAGTGCCAATTGCGATGGAAGAATATATAAAAGAAATTGCGAAATGGTTTCAACGAGGTGTATGTATTACAGTTGATTATGGATATACAAAAGAAGAATGGATGCATCCTGCACATCAAGAAGGTAGTTTACGAGGATATTACGAGCATAAGTTAATTCGTAATCCTTTAGCGCATCCAGGTGAAATGGATCTTACTACTCATATTCATTGGGACGAACTGAAAGAAATGTTTAGCCTGCAAGGTATGAATATGGTATGGCATAAGAAACAATCTGAGTTTTTGTTAGCAGCAGGAATACTAGAGCTACTTACGAATCATCAAGATAGGGATCCTTTTTCTGAAATTCAAAAACAAAATCGTGCAGTTCATTCTATGATTTTGAGTGGAGGATTAGGGAGTGCATGTGATGTTGTTATACATACGAAACATATGCAACAGTTACACTTGGATCGGTATTTGAAAATATAAAAAAACAAGACACAGCATAGTTCTGTGTCTTGTTTTTTAATACGACTTATGTAGCATCATATATTTCCTCTCATGATATATATTTATATTAAAGATATGAGATGAAAAATATAAAATACGTCCTTTTTCTCTGTCTATGAGTCCTTAACCCAATAATACGCGAACGAGTTGAATAATTGTCTCGTTTTCTACTTTGTAATAAATTTCCAATCCTTTTCTTTCACTTGAAACGATTTTAGCACTTTTTAACTTTGCTAAATGCTGTGAAATTGTAGATTGTGGCATGTTTAAGCCAGTGTACATTGTAGAAACGTTGCTTGGACCACGTTCAATTAATCCTTTTACAATACATAAGCGAACAGGATGAGCAAGTACTTTCAATAATTCTGCATTGCTTTCATATAGTTCTATTTCTTTTTGAAAGGTTTCTAACATGTTCTTTTCCACCTCCGTGTGAGCTGTTATACCATATTATACATACCAAAAAATTAAAGAAAAGGAAACAGTTGTTGCAGAAAAACATTCCTAAAGTAAAGAAATTGTAAGAAAAGAGACCCTGATGTAAATAAAGTAGATAATTTAGCACGGTTTTGTAAAATGACATTTTTGGGTGAAAATTTCGATGCGTTTTAAAAATTGAAAGATATAGATATATTTGTAACACAATTTTATCATGATTTTCTTATTCTTTCAAATGAATATACAAAATTTTTAAAATAATATGACAAAGGAATTGTAATGTTATATATAGAATATAAAACAGGTTAAAAGAAAAGAAGCTGAATGTAGTCAGCTTCTTTATGGTGAAAATGAAATGTTTGAATATAGCTGATAAATCTTAGAATTACCAAGACGTTAGTTATGTATTCTAGATTTCATCTTTCATCAATTTTAAAAATCTGTGGTTCCATATATTTTCATAAAAATCAATTGTCTCTTTTGCGGACATAAATGGATTATTTAACGTAGAGGTTGCTTTCTGGAACATGAAGTTTTCGTACCCTAGTCCATGGGCAAATTTAATCGTGGTATCCATACAGTACTCTGTTTGGGCACCACAAAATTCAATACGATGTACAGATAATTGATCTAAAATCTCTTTCAAGTTTGTGTTATAAAAAGAATTGGCATGTGTTTTTCTTACAAAAAAATCTTGTTTTTGAACATCTAAATCTGAATGAATAGCCCAAAGTTCTTTTTCAGGTACTAAATCATCATCACAATGTTGAACGAAAAGAATTGGTTTATTTGATTTTCTGTATGAAGAAATTCTTTTATTTACTTTTGTAAGTAAATTTTGTAAATTAAATAAATGCTCCTCACTATAACATACTCCATTTTGTAAATCGATAACGATTAAAACATCTGCACATGTATCCATTATTTTTGCCCCTTTTTTACTTCTTAATATATCAATTAACTCATTACTTGGAAATAGATAGTGATCTGTCATTTTTTTATGGATTATACGAAGGGTTGACAAATATACTTATCAGCGTAAAAAAGAAGATATGATAATTTAATTTCATATCTTCTCTGCTCTCTATGCATTTACAGGTTCTTCTACATAAGAAAGGGCATTTTCAAAATCGGATATTAAATCGTCAACATTTTCAAGACCGACGGATAGCCGAAGTAATGAATTTGAAATCCCTCTTTCATCACGAGCTTCTTGCGATAGTGCTGCATGTGACATTTTAGCTGGGTAGGAAAGGATCGATTCGACAGCCCCTAAACTAACCGCAAAGACAGGTAATTTTACTTTTGATAAAAATTGGCGGAGTGCGTCTTCTGATTGTAAAGTGAAAGATAGGACAGCTCCTGCTGATGTAGCTTGAGATTGTTGAATGTTAAATCCAAGATGTGTTTGTAATCCTGGATAATAGACATTTTGAACTTTAGCGTGCTCTTGTAAATAGTGTGCAATTTTATTGGCATTAGCAGCTGAATGCTCAAGACGTACATGCAATGTTTTTAGACCACGAAGTACGAGAGAACAATCTTGCGGGCCTAGAATAGCGCCGAATGAATTTTGTAAAAAGCCAAGTTTTTGAGCGAGATCGGCATCTTTTACAACTGCTAATCCGGCAGTAACATCACTATGACCGGCAATGAATTTTGTGGCACTATGAAGAACGACATCAGCGCCAAGGTCAAGTGGTTTCTGGAATAGTGGTGTCAAAAATGTATTATCAACAAAAGTAAGGGCGCCAATAGATTTTGCAAGTTTAGAAACAGCACGAATATCTGTTACTTTTAAAAGTGGATTGGAAGGTGTTTCTACATAAAAGAGTTTTGTATTTGGCTTAATGTTTTGTTTTATTTCTTCTAAATTGGTCATATCAACAAATGTATGTGAAACACCGTAACGGGAGAGAACTTCAGTTATCATTCGATAAGTCCCTCCGTATACGTCTTCTGAAATGAGTACGTGATCACCTTGTGAAAGGAGGAGGAATGCAGTAGAAATCGCTGCAATTCCTGATGCGAAGGCAAATCCTTTTGTTCCGCCTTCTAATAAAGCAATGATGTCTTCAAGAGCTTCACGAGTTGGATTTCCTGACCTGCTATAGTCATATTTCCCGAACGTATCTACATCAAATTGGTGAAATGTTGATGTGTTATAGATGGGAACGTTAACAGCTCCTGTTTGCGAGTCATGTTTATATTGGTTGTGCAGTAAGAGTGTATCTATAGAATAACTCATATTCTTACACCTTCTTTTACAAGTTTAATGGCTTGCTGTAAATCTTGAATTAAATCGTTACTATTTTCAATACCAACGGAAAATCGAAGAAGACGATTACATACACCGTTTGCTGTTCTAATTTCTTCAGGAATATCAGCGTGTGTTTGCGTTGCTGGATATGTCATTAAACTTTCAACACCACCGAGACTTTCGGCAAATGTAATTAAGGATAAAGATTGTAAGAATGGATTAATCCATGTTTCATCTTTCAGACGAAATGAGATCATGCCGCCTCTTCCAGGATAAAATACATCTGTCACCCCATCCTCATCATTTAAATAAGCAACAACTGCTTTTGCATTTTCTTCATGTTGTCTCATGCGAAGCGCTAACGTTTTCATACCACGAATTAATAGCCATGAGTCAAATGGACTTAAGACTGCACCAGAGGCATTATGATAATGAGCGATTTCCTCACAAAGTTCCTTTCCTTTTGCAACGACAAGTCCGCTTAGTACATCGTTATGACCACCTAAATATTTCGTTGCACTATGAAGTACGATATCGGCACCTTCTGTTAATGGCTGCTGTATATAAGGTGTGTAGAATGTGTTGTCTACAATAAGAAGTAGTCCGTGTCTTTTCGCTACAGTTGCAACAGCGGCAATATCGGTAACTTGCATTAATGGATTAGTTGGAGTTTCTATGAAAATAGCCTTCGTTTTCGTTGTGATGGCTTGCTCAATTTGTTTAATAGATTGTGTATTTACGTATCTACATCGAACGTTCCACTTTTTTTCGTGCTCAGAAAATAATCGATAAGTGCCACCGTATAAATCTTCGGAAACAATAAGTTCGTCTCCAGAGCGGAATAGGGAAAGGACAAGAAGAACGGCTGCCATCCCTGAACTACAGGCATAACCTTGTTCGCCGCATTCTAAGTCTGCGATTGCCTGTTCTAATAGGCCGCGCGTTGGATTTCCAGTTCGTGAATAATCAAATCCAGTAGATTTACCAATTCCTTCGTGACGATAAGCAGTTGAAAAATAAACAGGTGGATTAACAGTTCCTGTTGTAGTTTCACTCCGGTTTCCGATTTGCGCTAATTTTGTTTCGATAGTTGACATGTGAAAATTCCTCCTTTTTAAATTGAACCATTAGTTGAATATAAAATAAAAAAAGCCTTCTAAGAAGAAGGCTTTCGGTTTGAATAGAGTCTTCTTCTCATCTGTCAAATCTTTCACAATTTGCTGGAATTAGCACCTTATTAACAAATGTTAATGGTTGCTGAGGCGTCATAGGGCCAGTCCCTCTACCTCTCTAGATAAGAATGTTCGTATGAAATTTTATTATGTTTTTAACTTTACAACAAAAGATAATTGAATTGCAACTTTATTTTAAATAATTTTTATTTTTCCGCAAGTGTCATTGACTTTTGTATTTGTGCGTGCTAAATTTATAAAAAATTAACAAACATTGTTAAAAGGGGAACGCATTTCCTTTTAGCTACATAAATAAAATAATAAAGACAAACTCTTATTGAGAGCGGTGGAGGGAAAGGCCCTGTGAAACCCGGCAACCTTCAAACGAAATGTTTGAAACGGTGCTAATACCTGCAAAACGAATGTTTTGCATAATAAGAGGAGGATCGATTATGTCCCCCTCTTCAAAGTGAAGAGGGGGTTTTTATATTGATAGAAATGAGGGAGATTTGTGAAATTACTAGATTTATTATCAAAAGGAATTGTAATAGGTGATGGTGCGGTTGGGACGTTATTACATTCACATGGTTTACAAAGTAGTTTTGAAGAATTGAATATATCTGATCCAGATTTAATTATATCGATTCATAAGCAATATGTAGCGGCTGGGGCAGATGTGATTCAAACAAATACGTACGGAGCAAATGAAGCGAAATTACGTATGTATGGATTAGAAAATCAAGTTACTGAAATTAATAGAGCGGCAGTAAAACTGGCGAAAGCATCTGTTACAGACAGAAATGCAATTTTAGGCACAATTGGTGGTATGAAACATATCGGGGCGGTTACGACAACTGATATGGAGCGAGAATTTATGTTACTGGAACAGGCAAGTGCATTATTAGAAGAACAGGTAGATGGACTGCTATTAGAGACTTTTTATGATGAGTTTGAATTACTTCATGCTGTCCAGGTGTTACGAAAAGAAACAAATATTCCAATTGTAGCGCAATTGGCGTTACATGAGGCGGGTACGACTCAAAATGGAAATGATGTAAATGAAATATTAAAACAGCTTTTAGATTACGGTGCAAATGTTGTTGGATTGAACTGCCAACTAGGGCCACTTCATATGACGGAAGCTTTTAAAATGATATCGATTCCGAAAAATGGTTACTTGTCAGCATATCCAAATGCAGGTCTCCCAAATTATGTGGAGGGACGCTACGTATATGAGGGAAGTCCAGCTTATTTTGAAGCGATGACACCGAAATTTATTGAGCAAGGTATTCGGTTATTGGGCGGTTGTTGTGGCACGACTCCAGAACATATTGAAAGTATGAAACGTGCTACTCTAAATGTTACGCCTGTAATAGAAAAGGATACGGTTCAAAGACCGAAAGTAGTTCATACACATGAGAAACGTTCAAAAGCTCATGTCACTTTAGCAGAGAAAGCAAAAAAACAAACGACAGTAGTAGTGGAATTAGATCCACCAAAAACGTTAGATACGCAGCGGTTTTTTGAAGGCGCAAGAGCATTGAAAAGAGCTGGAGCAGATGCTATTACTCTAGCAGATAATTCGTTAGCATCGCCCCGTATCTCGAATATGGCAATGGGAGCATTATTAACGAAGCATGATATTCCGGTATTGACGCACTTAACATGTAGAGACCATAACGTCATCGGACTACAATCTCATTTACTAGGATTATCAGCGTTAGGGATGGAAGAAGTGTTAGCTTTAACTGGAGATCCAGCACGCGTTGGTGATTTTCCAGGTGCCACTTCTGTATATGATTTGTCCTCTATCGAGCTCATTAAAATGATTAAAGAAATGAACGATGGGCGTTCCGTTTTAGGGAAATCCATTGGACCGGCAACAAGGTTTTCTGTGGGCGGTGCATTTAACCCGCATGTAAGACATTTAAAAGCAGCGGTTAAGCGAATGGAACGGAAAATAGATGCTGGAGCAGAATATTTCTTAACGCAGCCAATCTATGATATCGCGTTAATTGAAGAAGTGTATGAAGCGACAAAGCATTTAGAACAACCTATTTTTATTGGGATTATGCCATTAATAAGTAAACGGAATGCAGATTTTCTTCATTTTGAGGTGCCGGGTATTACTTTACCTGAAGCAGTAAGAGAGAGAATGGATGGACATGAAACGAAAGAGGCAGCAATTGAGGAAGGGATTCGTATTTCTCAAGAATTGATCGATGCTGCGATGAAATACTTTAACGGCATTTATCTTATTACACCATTTCTAAAATATGAAATTACAGAACATCTTGTTAAATATGTGAGAGAAAAGCAAGAAGTGAAAGAAGGTATTAATTGATGAAATGTATAGAAGAAAAATTACAAAATAACATCTTAATATTAGATGGTGCAATGGGAACGATGATCCAGCAAGAGGATTTAACTGCGGAAGATTTCGGAGGAGAGGAGTACGAAGGGTGTAATGAGTATTTAGTAGAAACAAGACCAGATGTTATTTTAAAGATTCATAAAGCTTATATTGAAGCTGGAGCGGATATTATTGAAACAAATACATTTGGGGCAACCAATATTGTACTAAGTGATTATGAGTTATCTCATTTAGACGAGGAGCTAAATGAGAAGGCAGCGCGTTTAGCGAAGCAAGCAGTCGAAGAAAGCGGGAAGGAAGTATATGTTGCGGGAGCAATGGGACCGACAACGAAAGCGATTAGTGTTACTGGTGGTGTAACGTTTGAAGAATTAATTGAAGCCTATACGCGGCAGGCAAGAGGATTGTTGAAAGGAGAAGTGGATGTATTACTCGTTGAGACGAGTCAAGATATGCGTAACGTGAAGGCTGCTTATATTGGAATTCAAGCGGCTTTTGATGAACTAAATACAATTGTACCTATCATGATTTCGGGAACGATTGAACCGATGGGAACGACTCTAGCTGGGCAAACAATTGAGGCTTTTTACTTATCGGTAGAACATATGAAGCCATTATCTGTTGGATTAAACTGTGCGACTGGTCCGGAGTTTATGAGAGACCATATTCGTTCTCTATCTGATTTATCGGAGTGTTACATTTCTTGTTATCCAAATGCAGGTCTTCCTGATGAAGATGGACATTATCATGAATCTCCATCCTCGCTTGCCGAGAAAGTGAAGCGATTTGCCGAAGAAGGATGGGTTAATATCATCGGTGGTTGTTGTGGTACAACACCAGAACATATAAAAGCAATGAAATCTGCATTAACGTCTCTTAAACCTCGTGAACAGCAAGAGAGAGAGGGACATGGGGTTAGTGGATTAGAGGCACTGCAATATGATGACTCTATGAGACCGTTATTTGTTGGTGAAAGAACAAATGTTATTGGATCACGTAAATTTAAACGATTAGTAGCAGAAGGGAAATTTGAAGAGGCTGCTGAAATCGCTAGAGCGCAAGTGAAGAAAAATGCTCATATTATTGATATTTGTATGGCAGACCCGGACCGCGATGAAATAGAAGATATGGAAAACTTCTTGGCAGAAGTTACGAAAGTGTTAAAAGTACCGATTATGATTGACTCAACAGATGAACATGTGATGGAGCGAGCTCTTACTTATATTCAAGGGAAAGCTGTTATTAATTCAATTAATTTAGAAGATGGAGAAGAGCGATTTAAAAAAGTGACACCGCTTCTTCGTAAATATGGTGCTGCAATTGTAGTTGGAACAATCGATGAAGATGGAATGGCAGTAAGTGCGGAAAGAAAACTAGAAATTGCGAAAAGAAGTTATGAGTTATTGACGAAGAAATATGGTATACGCCCATCAGATATTATTTTTGATGCACTTGTATTTCCTGTAGGGACAGGTGATGAAGAGTATATTGGCTCGGCGGCTGCGACGATAGAAGGGATTCGCCTTATTAAAGAAGCATTACCAGAGTGTTTAACGATTTTAGGTGTAAGTAACATATCATTTGGTTTACCACCAGCTGGCCGCGAAGTGTTAAATTCCGTCTTTTTATATCATGCAACGAAAGCAGGGTTAGATTACGCGATTGTAAATACGGAA
The DNA here is from genome assembly GCF_038006905.1 of Bacillus sp. FSL R9-9834. NCBI lineage: Bacteria > Bacillati > Bacillota > Bacilli > Caryophanales > Bacillaceae > Bacillus > Bacillus sp. FSL R9-9834. The sequence continues at coordinate 4,060,185 of NZ_JBBOWD010000001.1, read as the reverse complement.
AAATTAGAGCGCTATGCGTCAATTCCTGATGAAGAAAAACGCCTTGCAGATGCATTGCTTTTTGAAACGACGCAAGAGACGTTAGAAAAATTTACAAACTTCTATCGCGTGGCAAAAAAGAAAGATGTTGTTGTCCAAGAAACATTAACTCTTGATGAAAGGCTCGCAAATTACATTGTAGAAGGTACGAAACAAGGTTTACACGAAGATTTAAGTCTCGCACTTACAGAAGGAAGAAAACCTTTGGATATTATTAATGGCCCACTTATGACAGGAATGGATGAGGTAGGACGATTATTTAATAATAATGAGCTTATCGTTGCTGAAGTATTGCAAAGTGCTGAAAGTATGAAAGCTGCTGTAAGTTATTTAGAGCCACATATGGAATCTAGCGATAGTGCGAAAAAAGGGAAAGTATTATTAGCAACTGTAAAAGGTGATGTGCATGATATTGGGAAAAATCTCGTTGAAATTATTTTAGCAAATAACGGATATGAGATTATTAATTTAGGAATTAATGTTCGCTCGGATCGAATTGTGCAAGAAGTACAAGAAAAGAAGCCTGATATTATAGGTCTTTCTGGTTTATTAGTAAAATCGGCTCAACAAATGGTAACGACTGCTGAAGATTTAAAAGCGGCGGATATTGATATTCCAATTGTTGTAGGCGGGGCAGCGTTAACGAGAAAGTTTACAGATAATCGCATTTCGCCATCTTATAAAGGGCTCGTATGTTATGCAAGTGATGCGATGACGGGGCTGGATATTATTAATAAGCTTCAAAAAGAAGAAGAGCGTGAGAAGATGAAGCAGGATAAAAAAGAACGTCATCTTCATATCGTAACAAAAGAAGAGAAGAAAGTAGAAATTCCAGCAGTAATTGAGCCATTACCGAAGGCTGAGGTTATCGTGCCGGATTCAACAAAACGAATTGTATTAAGAGATGTTCCTGTTTCACATCTCGCGCCATTTCTAAATAGACAAATGCTGCTTGGACATCACCTTGGCCTAAAGGGAAGTGTGAAGAAACTTTTGCGAGAGGGAGATAAAAGAGCGCATGAATTAAATGATTTAATAGATGAATTATTGCAGGAAGGACAATCTTGGTTAAAACCGAAAGCAGTGTATCAATTTTTCCCAGCGCAAAGTGACGGACAGAATATTGTAATATATGATCCAGAAGATCATACGCGTGTTATAGAACGTTTCACATTCCCAAGACAAGGAAAAGCACCATATCGTACTTTAGGTGATTATTTACGCCCAGTTGGAGATGAGATGGACTATGTTGCTTTCCTATCTGTTACGGTTGGAGAAGGTGTTCGTGACATTGCTGAAGAGTGGAAAGCGAAAGGTGATTATTTACGCAGTCATGCCATTCAATCGTTAGCGCTCGAACTAGCAGAAGGACTTGCTGAAAAGACACATATGCTTATTCGTGACCGTTGGGGTATTCCAGATTCACCAGAACTGACAATGGAAGAACGTTTTCGCACGAAATATAGAGGGATACGCGTGTCCTTCGGTTATCCAGCATGTCCAGAACTCGCGGATCAAGAAAAGCTATTTCGTCTTATTCATCCAGAAGAAATAGGCATTTCATTAACGGAAGGATTTATGATGGAGCCAGAAGCATCTGTAACGGCTATGGTATTTTCTCACCCTGAGGCAAGATATTTTAGTGTATTATAGTGTAGAAGGGGGAGACGTATGAAGAAAATAGTCTTTACAGGTGGCGGTTCGGCAGGGCATGTAACACCTAATTTAGCCATCATTCCGCATTTACAAGAACAAAATTGGGATATTTCTTATATTGGTTCTCATCAAGGAATTGAGAAAACAATTATAGAAAAGGAAGGCATTCCGTACTATAGTATTGCGAGCGGAAAGCTACGCCGTTATTTTGATTTGAAAAATATAAAAGATCCATTTCTTGTAATGAAGGGCGTTATGGAAGCGTATGTAAGGATTCGAAAACTAAAACCGGATGTGATTTTTTCAAAAGGTGGTTTCGTATCTGTACCAGTCGTAATTGGAGGATGGCTAAATAGAGTCCCTGTTTTATTACATGAATCTGATATGACGCCAGGACTAGCAAACAAAATTGCGCTCCGTTTTGCTTCGAAAATATTTGTTACATTTGAAGAAGCTGCGAAACATTTGCCGAAAGAAAAAGTAATCTATACAGGTTCTCCTGTACGTGAAGAAGTGCTAAAGGGAAATCGGGAAAAAGGTTTAGCATTTTTAGGTTTTTCACGTAAAAAGCCAGTTATTACAATTATGGGAGGAAGTTTGGGCGCGAAGAAAATTAATGAAACGGTTCGAGAAGCGTTACCAGAACTTCTGAAAAAATATCAAATTGTTCACCTTTGCGGAAAAGGTAATCTTGATGAAAGTTTACAAAATAAAGAAGGATATAGACAATTTGAATATGTACATGGAGAACTGCCAGACATATTAGCGATAACAGATTTTGTTATTTCACGTGCGGGCTCTAATGCCATTTTTGAGTTTTTAACATTGCAAAAGCCGATGGTTTTAATTCCACTATCGAAATTTGCAAGTCGTGGAGATCAAATACTAAATGCAGAGTCTTTTGAAAGACAAGGATATGCTTCCGTATTGTATGAAGAAGATGTGACTGTGAAATCTCTTATAAAGCATGTCGAAGAATTAAATCAAAATAATGAAATGTATAAAACAGCTCTAAAAAAATATAATGGAAAAGAAGCAATTCAAACAATTATTCAACATATTTCAGAGGCATGATGAAACAATCATGCCTCTTTTAATAGGGTGAAAGATTCCAAGAAACGGTGTTTTTATGTTACAATAGCAAATGGATTAGTAGGGAAATTCCAATTAAAGAAGCGTGAAAATACGAATGGATTAGGAGTGACTGTGTTGGAGCTAAGTCTCTATGAAAATACTGCACTTATTATATGCTTTGTGTTGTACGTTGGTAGTGTTATTGTTTATATTTCAAGGAAGTTTTCGCAAGAAAGAGAGCTTGAAAAATCAGAAATAACAGCTGAACTAGAAATGTTAGCTGATGAAAGTTATAAAAAACAAAAAATAAAAGAAGACCATGAGGCATCCCATCATTTAAACGCAAATAAGTTTTAAAGATGGGGATTTTTTTTGAAGTTATTCTTTATTATATTTATAGCAAATAACGCTAAAATGGAGTTTCCCCCTTATATAATGAAGGAGTGTATATAAATGAATTTTTATATCGCCTCAGGATTCCAAAATAAACACCTTGTACGTTCTATAGCAAATGAACTGAAACATGCAGGATGGCACCATACATATGATTGGACAAGAAATGAAAGAGCAGTGAATCAAGAACAATTAAGAGAAATTGGTCAGGCAGAAAAGAATGCTATTAAAGAAGCGGATGTATTTTTACTTATATTAGATGGTGGAAACGGCAGCCACACAGAGTTTGGAATGGCGATTGCGCTAGAGAAAAATATATATGTATATCATGAAGGAAATCTGCTCCAAACAACGTTCTATCATTTGCCAGAAATAAATATTTTTGAAGGAGATGCAGCAGAATTTGCATCTTATGTTATGAATCATGTGAAATAATAGTAACTGTCTACAAGGTTATAAAAGTGATCTTTTGGGTACAGTGATGATAAGAAATGTATATAAAGGAGTACATAATATGAAATTAGAAAATGGATGGGAAACGAGTTTTTTAGAAGTCGTACAAAATAGTGAATTTAAGAAAGATGCGCAGCTTAACCAATTACTTTTTGCAGATAGTGAAGAAGTAGAAGAGCTTGTTGATGATTATGGTTATGAAGAAATCATTGATCGCGAACATGATGATGAATTAGCGCATATTTTAGGAGAAGAACTTTTTAGTGAGATGGAACGACACGTATTTTTATCTTCACAGCCAGAAGAAAAACTTATTTCATTTGTAAATGGATTAGGTTTTCATGTGTTAGATTGGATCGTTCTTCTTGAAACAGAATTTAGCATTGATAGTGCACACTTTACGTCGGATGCTGTGAAAATGTTAGAAAAGCGTTTCAGACAGTTTCCATACATAGAAGATAAAACAATTTTTGACATGACATTTGGAGAAGCAATGGATGTATTAGAGTCTATTACAGGATTACAACTGAAGGAAAAGATGAACGTATAATGTAAAAAAAGAACGTGAGGCTATCACGTTCTTTTTTTACATTATAATAATTTTATCATCTAGTTTTGTTTGTCCGCTAAGAAGTGCGTTTAAATATTCCACTTTTCTTATACAGGCCTGTATATGTCTTTCAACCTCTTGTAACTCTGCTTGGTGATGCGTTTCAATAGGATGAATTTGTACGCTGAATTTTTCAAATTGACTACTATATGTTATTTCTGCATAGCCGCTCATAATATCGGTTTCGTTATGAAATAAAAATTGCTTCGTTTTGTCACAGAATGATACATTCTGAAAGCCATATACTTTTAATGCTTCAATTACTTTTTTTATCATTTTTGTATTCATTTTTTTAACCCTCTTTACGAAGTTCTACTTATACATTATAACATAAAAAATTACATAGAAAGCGCTTCCAAGTGTATTTTATTATAAACTTTACGTTTCAATCACAAAAATGAAACAAAGAAAAAATAATTGTAAAGAAGGAAGGACTCTTTTATTGTTTCGTCATATATATAGAGAAATAGTGCAATGAAAGGAAATTTTCCGAGGTGGAGATCGTATTTCCAATTTGAGCGCAGTAAAAGAGGTGAAGATCTTGAACTTTGATATTGTAGGACAAAAAGCATATATAAAAGATGGACCGCATCGGAACCGAATTGGAATTGTAAAGAAAAACGAGACAAAATTAGAATCGCAGTTTGCTATTGTAATTGGAGAACAAATCATTGATGTAGAGCTAAAGGATATCGTGTTAGTTGGAGTAGACGTAGGACAATTTCATAAATGGTGCGAACAAAATGGTTATTTGTGAAAAGGACGGGCTGTGAGATAATGAAATATATGTGAGGAAAGAGAATATGTTATTGTATTCTCTTTTTCTATGTGTAAGGAGACTGAGATGAAGTATACAGAACGAGATTTTACATTGGAGTTAAAAGAGAACATTCAATGCATGGAGAAGGAAATAGAGAGAATATCACTTAAACTGTATAAAGAGTATTCGTATTTATACATAGAAAAAAACATGGAGTTAGATATGGAATTTGCGCGGGGGAAAGAGAATCCTTTTGAGGTGGGTTATTATTCATCAGTTGCTATAGCTATATTAGATGAAGAAAAAGAGATGATTGAATTTCACGATATTCCAATTTGGAAATGCGAAAGAATCTTTTTAGGAATTTCAATTCAATCAAACATTTTTGGGAGTAAGAAAGTAGGGGAACTAGTTGATGAATCTTGTGATGAGATTGAGGAGGAGTTAAAAGAGCAACTAGAAGAGTTTTTAGTAGAAGTATAAAGCACGGTTTTTATAAAACCTTACAAAAGTGTAATTTTTATAAAGATTCGAAAAGATATATAATTTATTTATAATTATCTATTCTAATATACAGGTGGTGTTTTGCCATGGCTGAAGTAATTGGTAAAGCTTTATACATAGTGTTTGAAACAATATGTTATGCCTTATGTATAAAAGATAAAGAGGAAGATGAAAAGAAATAAAAAGGGACGCTAACAGTTTTGTTAGCGTCCTTTTTATTATGAAGCAATTTCACCAGTTTTTGTATCATCTTGATTGTACGTATCTTGATCTAATTCACCAAGCCATTTACTAGAAATAAGACCTGCTGTCATAGAACCACTTACGTTAAGAGCTGTACGCCCCATATCGATTAATGGTTCAACTGAGATAACAAGAGCGACAATACCGATTGGTAAGTTCATTGTAGATAGTACGATTAACGCTGCGAATGTTGCACCGCCACCAACACCGGCAACACCGAATGAGCTAATCGCAACGACAGCGATTAAAGTTAAAATAAATTGTGGTTGTAATGGATCGATTCCTACAGTTGGAGCGACCATCATTGCAAGCATCGCTGGATAAATACCTGCGCAACCGTTTTGTCCGATAGATACTCCAAATGATGCTGCGAAGTTTGCAATCCCTTCAGAAATACCAAGCTTTTCTTTTTGTGCTTCAATATTTAATGGCATTGCGCCAGCACTAGAGCGAGATGTGAATGCAAATGTTAATACAGGGAACACCTTTTTCAAATATTGAATTGGATTTAAACCAGATAGAGCAATTAATAATAAGTGGATAACGAACATTACGATAAGTGCTACGTAAGACGCTAACACGAAGTTACCAAGTTTTAAAATAGCATTTATGTCGCTACCAGCAACTGTTTTTGCCATAAGAGCTAATACGCCGTATGGAGTAAGACGTAAAATTAATGTTACCATACGCATTACAATTGCATATACAGCATCAAGCATTTTCTTAAATAGCTCTGCTTGTTCTGGATATTTTCGTTTTACACCTATAAAGGCGATGCCGATAAAGGCTGCAAATATTACAACAGAAATTGTTGATGTTGGACGAGCGCCTGTTAAATCAAGAAATGGATTTGTAGGCAATAGTTCTAATAATTTATCTGGAATTGTTGTTTTTTCAATAGAAGTAAATCTTTCTTCAACTAGCTTCAGACGAGCAGATTCTGCATCACCTTGTTGCAGACCAGTTGCAGATACATCAAATCCTGCACTTGCAGCGATACCGACAGCTGCAGCAATTCCTGTAGTAAGAATTAAAATTCCGATAATAAGACCACTAATTTTACCAAGGTTTTTCGTTAACTGTAATTTTGTAAATGCTGAAATAATAGATACTAAAATAAGTGGCATAACGATCATTTGAAGTAACTTCACATAACCGTTACCGATTAAGCCAAACCAAGTATTTGATTCAATAATTACTTTAGAAGTTGGCTCATAAATAAATTGTAATATAAGACCGAAGATAATTCCGACTCCTAAAGCGGTAAATACGCGTTTATTAAAAGATACATGCTTACGTTGCATATAATATAATACGCCAACTAAAATGAGCATGACTGCAACGTTAATTCCGACAAGCAGTGTATTCATGTTGATTCCCCCTAATTCCAATCTGTTATATAGAATATAAGTCAATAAAACCTATAAGTCAACTAGGGAATTCCGGAATTAAAAAAAAGATGGCAAAATGCCATCTTTTAATGTCCAGCGCCAGGCACAAGTAAAAACGTCGTGTAGTATGTAAATCCTATGAAGAAAACAGTTAAATATGCCCCGAATACGTATATATACATACGCTCTGTTAATTTTAAATAGCTTAAAAGTACGAAGAAGCCTGTTTGTCCTAAAAATAGTAGTGCAGTCGAATGCATATCTCCTACGTAAAACATAACCGAGAAAATTCCAGTCCAAAAGCCGAGAACGCGAAACATGCGCTCCATGCCATCTCCCTCCTTTTCTAAAAAAAGTAAACCTCACTTCATTATAGTTTATTTTTCTTACTATTGTAAATATTCGTTCATATAAAAAGAAGCCAATTATAATCGGCTTCTTTTTATATGAGAGATTAAATTGTTAGTTTATAATTACAAGATTTACATCCATCTAGTAAACTATCGTTTCGTGTTAATTCCGTGTTAGGGAATAGGATTTCAAAAATCCCTTTCATCATATCTCCGTGCATATTACAAATTTCAGTTGGGTGATGGACAGCAACTTCTTTAAATGGACAATTGTGTACATCATAGAAAATTTTCGTTCCATCTGTACTTAATTCAAATGCAGGTGATAAGCCAGCTGTCGAAAAGGCTTCTTTTGCAATTTGAATTTTTTGTTCAACTGTTAAGGCATCTTCACTCACATTTAAACGCTGCATATGTTGTTGCATTAATTCGGCCCCGAATTGTTTCCCTGTTTCGTAGAGCGCTTTTTCACCAGCAGCACCAAGGCTAAGTAAAGAATTAAACGCGATTCTTGCTAACAATTGATAGTCACGGAATGGGAATTGTAATTGGATAACATCTTCAGATAATACATATAATCTGCTTGGTCGTCCGCCTTTTCCAGTTTTCTTCGTTTCAGATTTCAGCATATGAACATCTTCTAATTTAGATAAATGTAAACGCGCTACGTTTGGATGAATGTCAAACTCATCTGCAATTTCTTGTACAGTTACGTAACTATGTTTTTGAGAAATATATTTATAAATGTAATAACGAGTTGGGTCAGCTAAAACACCTGTAATTTTTAAAGCTTGTTCCATGAGGATCTCCACCTTTATCACTTTATCCAAGATAATAACATTATAATACAGATAAACATGGGTATAGGTAATTTTAGACAATAATTCGGAAATTGTTCATAATTTCACAAACATATTTTTCCTTTTTCATCTAGTGAAAATGCAAAAATACCGATTTTTCAAATGGATTTCTTCATGTTATATACATAGTGGGGAGGGAAAAATGATGAATGGAATTGAAAGCTTTGCGAATATGATTTTAAAAGAAGCGTGCAGGGTACAAGCGTCGGACTTACATATTGTGCCCCGGCAGAAGGATGTAGTGGTTCAACTGCGCATAGGAAAGGATTTAATGACGAAACAATACATTGAAAAGGAATTTGGAGAAAAACTTGTTTCACACTTTAAATTTTTAGCATCCATGGATATAGGAGAGAGGCGGAAACCACAAAACGGTTCATTATATATACAAATAGATGGACAAGAAGTGTATTTACGCCTTTCCACGCTTCCAACCGTATATCAAGAAAGTCTCGTTATTCGTCTTCATTTACAAGCGTCTATTCAGCCGTTATCTCATCTTTCGTTATTTCCAAGTACAGCGAAGAAACTACTTTCTTTTTTACATTATTCCCATGGATTACTCGTCTTTACGGGACCGACTGGTTCAGGAAAGACAACAACAATGTATGCATTATTAGAAGTAATTAGAAAAAAGAAAACACGTCGCATCGTTACGCTGGAAGATCCAGTTGAAAAAAGAAATGACGATGTATTACAAATTCAAATAAATGAAAAAGCAGGTATCACATATGAGGCTGGACTAAAGGCTATTTTGCGTCATGATCCAGATGTTATTTTAGTGGGTGAAATTCGTGATGAAGAAACAGCAAAAATCGCTATAAGAGCAAGTTTGACTGGCCATTTAGTAATGACGACACTGCATACGAATGATGCGAAAGGAGCAATACTTCGGTTCATGGATTTTGGTATAACGAGGCAAGAGATTGAACAATCTTTATTGGCTATAGCTGCACAGCGACTTGTTGAATTGAAGTGTCCGTTTTGCAAAAGAAAGTGCTCAACTGTATGTAAATCAATGAGGCAAGTAAGGCAAGCGAGTATTTATGAGTTGTTATATGGATATGAGTTAAAACAAGCGATTAAAGAAGCAAACGGGGAATGTGTCACGTACAAACATGAGACATTAGAGTCTTCGCTGCGAAAAGGATACGCTTTAGGATTTTTAGAAGAGGATGTTTATGTTTAAGAAAATATGGAGTTTAAGTGATCAAGTAATATTACTGAAACGATTAGGAGAACTATTAGAAAAAGGATACTCTCTTTTGCAGGCATTAGAATTTTTACGGTTTCAATTACCTTTAGAAAAGAAAGTACAATTGCAGCACATGATTGATGGATTAAAAAATGGAAAAAGTCTACACGATTCTTTTCATCAATTAAAGTTTCATCAGGAGATGTTAAGCTATTTATTTTATGCCGAGCAACATGGTGATATTTCTTTTGCGTTGCAACAAGGGAGTGCACTTCTTTATAAAAAGGATAAGTATAGGAAAGATATGATGAAAATAATGCAGTATCCTATGTTTTTGGCGTTCTTTTTAATAATCATGATTTTGATTTTTAACCGCATTTTATTACCACAGGTTGACATGGTATATAGTTCATTTGGTTCTACAGCACCGTTATTCACAGAACAAATATTAAATACAATTAAGCTACTACCCTATCTTATTTTTAGCACTATTTTTATTGTTATGGTGGGTTGTAGTGTATATATATTGTACTTTCGGAAACTCCCGCATATGAAGCGAGTAAAAATTATACTTCGTATCCCCCTCGTAAAAACATTTCTTATTTTAAAGCATTCGCATTATTTCGCTACTCAATTGAGCGGCTTATTACACGGAGGACTATCAGTACTTGAGGCTCTAACAATAATGATGGAGCAAAAGTATCAGCCGTTCTTTCAGTATGAAGCGGGCCGAGTTAAACACCAATTAATTGCGGGAGAACCGTTGCAATCTATTATTGCTAAAAGCGGATATTATGAGGAAGAACTTTCTTATATTATTACACATGGACAAGCGAACGGTAATTTGGCGATTGAATTAGGTGACTATAGTGATCTAATTATGGAAAAGATTGAGCAAAAAATTAAACGTATGTTAGTGATTATTCAACCGATTTTATTTACGTGTATTGGAGCAATAGTCGTTCTTATGTATTTAGCGATGATTATGCCAATGTTTCAAATGATGAATTCTATATAGGAGGCATTTACATGCAGAATGAGGAAGGGTTTACCCTTTTAGAAATGTTATTAGTTATGGTCGTCATCACTGTATTATTACTATTAATTATTCCGAATGTCGTTACGCAACGTTCATCCGTCGAAGGAAAAGGATGTAAAGCCTATGTGAAATCTATAGAAGCGCAAATACAAGTATATCAACTACAACATAATAAAATTCCCTCGCTAAAAGAGTTGATTGATGGGAAATATATTACAAAGGATGAGTGTCCGAATGGTGAAGCTATTCATATTTCTAATGATGGCACAGTAACAAGTGGGAAACTGTGAAGCAAAAAGGTTTTACACTTTTAGAAATGCTACTCGTTTTATTTGCAATTTCTGTACTAAGTATGGTCACGTATTTTCATGTACATTCATTATATGAAAAACAAAAAATTGAACAATTTTTAAGACAGTTTTCAAATGATATTTTGTATATGCAACAATTAGCCATAAACCGTCAAAAACACTATACATTACGATGGCATAAAGATAGACATATGTATTATATAGGGGAATCGAGTACGGATCTTTCTATCATTAAAAGAGAATATGATAACGATATACAATTGGATTTGAATACTTTTCCAAATCCGATGACATATAATCCGAGTGGAAATATTAATAGAGGTGGCACGATTTTACTTTCGTATCGAAGTTATAAATATGAGATTGTATTCCAGCTTGGAAGAGGGAGATTTACGTATCGTGAAATGTCAAAAAGGGTCAGTGATGGCTGAAATGCTTGTAGCATTAAGTATAGTAATGATGATGGTATCTTTACTACTTCCGCAAACAGTATTGATTATGCAAGAACGAAAAAACATACAAATTCGTTATAAGGCATTTGTATTATTAAAAAAAGAAGCAGCTTTATATATGTATGAGAATGAGGCAAAACAACAGAAAGAAAAAGTCATAAACGGAAATGTATATTACACATATTGGGGAGGAAATGAAGTTTGTGCGATGTGGAAAGATGTGAAAGGAAAAATGATGGAACAATGCTTTTATGCGGGAGAAAAAATGAATTAGAAGTTGGATTTACATTAATAGAAATGATCGTATGTTTTTTTCTGTTATCACTGTTCTTTTTACTCTTACCACGTTTAAACTTTATTGGAATAGAAAACAAGCAATCAAAAGGGTTAAATAATTGGGAATGGGATGTGTTTGTAGGACAAGTACAGTTAGAGTTTCGTGAAGTATCATTTGTGGAAAAAATAGTTCCTGAAAATAGAGAGAGTATGTTGCGCTTCCGTCTTCGCACTGGAGATGAAGTGACGTATGAAAAATTGAATAATCACCTTATAAGAAAAGTGAACATGCGCGGAAGAGAAGTTATATTACAAAATGTTGAAATGGTTTCGTATGAAGTAACACCTCATTTGCTCTTTATCAATGTGAAAGATAGGAGTGGGAAAATATATGAAGGTGTAGCTATTAGGTATAGTGAAATGGAAATAAATACATGAGAAAACAAGATGGGTTTACGATGCCAGGAACAATTATTTTTCTTGTATTATTAACTTCGTTCTTTATATACGAAACGAATATGTTGCTTATAGATAAAAAATTTTATATTGAAATAGAGCAAAAGTTTGTACTGGAGGAAATACTAAATCGATCTATTACAAATATAAAAAAAGACTTACAGCAAAAAGAAAAGGAAGGTACTTTTTTCTTTTCATATGAAAAGGGTGAAGCGAGTGGAAATTACGTATTTGAAAACGACGTTATTCTCGTTTCATTGCAGTGCAAAATCAAACAAGAAATTTTCTATAAAGTAAGCTTTCGGTATAGAAAAAAGGATGAGAAAATATTTGATTGGATAGAAGGATAGTATGTAAAATATATGGATAAAAAACCATGATTTCTCATTTAAAAATAGGCTGTGTTTTTTAAGGAAATGGATAAATAAAACAATTAAAAGTTTAAATTTTCTCAAAAAAGAGAAAGGTAGAAAGAATATGATATATTCATGCTATCCAATCATTATTTTTAGGGAGAATAGGGAAATGACAAACAACAATCAAATAGGTGAAAATAAGGAACAAACTATTTTTGATCATAAAGGAAATGCAATTATGACAGAAGATAGGGAAATACAAATTATTTCAAAATTCGAAGAACCTCTTATTGTCGTGTTAGGAAATGTATTAAGTGATGAAGAGTGTGATAAATTAATTGAATTGTCTAAAAATAAATTAGCACGTTCTAAAGTTGGTTCATCACGTGATGTAAATGATATTCGAACGAGTAGTGGTGCATTTTTAGATGATAATGAACTTACTGCGAAGATTGAAAAACGAATTTCATCTATCATGAATGTTCCTGTTTCGCATGGAGAAGGATTACACATTTTAAATTATGAAGTGGATCAACAATATAAAGCACACTATGATTATTTTGCGGAACATAGTAGATCAGCTGCTAATAATCGTATTAGTACGCTTGTCATGTACTTAAATGATGTAGAAGAAGGCGGAGAAACTTTCTTTCCGAAATTAAATCTTTCTGTGCATCCTAGAAAGGGAATGGCAGTATACTTTGAGTATTTCTATCAAGATCAATCACTAAATGAGCTTACGTTACACGGAGGGGCACCTGTAACGAAAGGTGAGAAATGGATTGCAACGCAGTGGATGAGAAGAGGTACTTATAGATAAAGCGAGTATGTTACGTTTTGTTCTTCAGTGTATAAGAAGAACAAAACGTTTTTTTATTAAATAAAGTAGCATCTTTCGTTATAATAACAAGTAATACATGACGATTGAGAGGAACGAAAATGAAATCTATATACATAACCGGCTATATGGGAGCTGGGAAAACAACAATTGGAAAAGCATTAAGTAAAGAACTTTATATGGATGTTATAGATACAGATCAAAAAATTGAAGAGAAGCAAGAGAAGGAGATTCGTGATATTTTTGCCGAAGAAGGCGAAATGGCTTTTCGGGAATATGAAAGTGAGATGTTACGTTCACTACCTGTTGAAAATGTAATCATTACAACTGGCGGCGGAATCATTGAGCGAGAGGAAAACCGAAAGTGGATGAAGGAAAATGGCACTGTTGTGTATTTATATTGTGATCCACATGTAATTGCAGAAAGGCTTCGTGAAGATACGACACGTCCACTATTTCAGAAGAAAGATATAGATGCATTTGTAATGAAATTCGAATTGCGCCGAGCTTATTATGAAGAGGCCCATATCCATATTGATACGACGAATAAGTCTGTAAAGCAAATTATGGATGAATTAAAAGAAAAGATTAATGAATAAAAAAGTGGACATACTAATCAAGTAGAGGTGATGATAATATGTCTACTAATGATTATGTTCGCTTTGTGACACAGCAGTTTGTGTCGTATATGGATGCTCCAAAAGAAGATCGTAAACAAAAGAAAGAACAACGCCGTGCTGAAAAAGAGCCATTTATGAATAAGTGGTTTGGTGTTATGCCGCTAAGTGCTGCTTTGTTTTATCAAAACGTAAAAAATAAAAGAAAAAAATCAAGTTAAAGATTTCGTAATATGTGTAGCAAAATGAAAATCCCCTAGTAGCATCATACTACTAGGGGATTTTCATTTACTGCATAGACTCTTTTTCTTCTGTAACGGCATGTATTTTATTGTTGACCCAGACAAATCCAATTCCGATACAAATGGAAATGCCCCATCCAACAGCGGTCATAATTGCTCTCATTTCACCGTAGCCATCTACACCGAAAACAGAGATGAAATAAATTTTTAAGAAGCTTTTTAATATGAATTGTAGACCGAAAAAGAGCGTTAAATATTGCAATGCTGGATAGATACGACTATCACGATACAGTTCACGACTTTTATCACGGTCATGGCCTTGCAGTGCAGCAATATCTGCTGCGAAATATAACATAAGTGGTTTTTTTATAAAAATTGTACATATAACGATAATACCGAGTACGATGTGATAATACGCATCGTTCCACAACATTCGTTCAGCTGATCCAGATAATAGATCTACCGTTGTATTAGAAATGAGTGTAATTAAAATAAAGAACCCTGTTACGTTAAACTGTTTTTCTTTTTTAAAGGTATACAGTGTATAAATAATCCCCGGAACAGAGGAAAGTAACATTGCGTAATAAGGATCGATATAAGGTTTTGCAAATTTCCAAATGAGGAATGGGATTACGAGATAAAAGACAAGATCTAATATAGCTTTTTTATTTTGATTCATATACAGCCTCCTTAAGTCATACATATATTTTATAATATAATTTCTGAAAATTGTATAAGGTTTAGTGGAAAAAGAAAAAGTATATGATTAGTAGATTGAAAAAAATACCCCTAGCGTAGTAAGTTTTTTTAGTATATAATAAAGGAAACGCTTTCATTTTTTATTTTGTTCACAAAATGGACGGAAAATCACATATTTACTATCGATATGTTGCTTTATAATGAAACTAATTAAATATACATGCATACAATATTGTGAAATAAATAACATAAATAATTTATATAAATGTAAACGTTATCAAAAGAGAGAGGTGGAGGCAATGAGTAAATTTTTCTTCAATCATAATCCAGCAACAGTAGAGGATGGAAGGCTTGTTGAATATGCTGAAATTATTTATGGAGAAGGCGGCCGTTCTGTATTAGAAAATTTAATGGTGAAGGCATCTATCAGATTGCGTGATCGTTATCCGAATAAATCTGACGAGCAGATCTCGAACCTAGTAAATAAAGGCATCCATGATATGTTTCAAAAATATGTGAGTGAGTAAGAGTAGCCATTGGCTACTCTTATTTTTTTGTATAAGGATGGTGTCTCTAGCTGAAAATAAGGGTGTATTTTGAAAGATATAAATTGTTAAAAATTGTCAAATGATAAGCGGAACTAAAAAATAGGAAGGGGTAATATAATGTTAAGAAGTTTTATTATAATTTTGGCATTTTTAGGTTTGAACTTTTCTTCCGTAGTATTTGTAGAGGCTAAAAGTAACATGACCTCACATGAGGATAATAGTACTTTTCGCTATAAACATAATTATAAAAAATTATATAAGTTCCTAAATATCCCTAAAGAAGAATATAGTAAGTCTATACAGAATGGCAAGTCATTAGGTGAAATTGCCGTAGAACAAGGGATTCATGAAAAAGAATTGATTGTTTTTTTGAAAAAGGAAGTATTAAAGCAATTACACCAACAATGGAAAACTGGAAAACTTAATACACGTACATACAAAGGAATAAAAGGACATGTAGATGACTTTGTTAAGGATGATATACATTTTAAATATAAAGAATTTAAAAGAAACTCATCTGGTTAAACCGAAAAATCATTGATGTAGGAATGTTTCTACACCAATGATTTTTCATTTTTCTTTGAATTATACTAATCAGACTGCATTGTATATAATCGATAATATTCCTTTTCTAAGATCATGAGTTCATCACGGATACTTGTTTCAATGATCTCTGCTTGTTTAAAAACTATAATTCGGTCTGCAATTTTTGTTGAAGCCATTCTATGAGAAATATATATTGTTATTTTATTTTTAGTTATTTCTTCAAATTTCTTAACTCGGAGAGCGTACCTTGTATTTATGAACCATCATGGATGCCTTTAATCATGAAATCATTAGTTATGTCATCAGCGAATCATAAACACCGATATTAGTGATGAAGACATTAAAATAAGCAATGAGAGGCCGAAAAGTAAAAGATATCCTTCTTCACTTGATATTTATACAGCGAAAAAATTTCAAGCGTATACCAAAGAAAACGACATTATCACCAGCATGTCCCGGAGAGGAAATTGTCATGATAATGCCGTCATGTAAAGCTTCTTTGGTCATTTGAAAAGTGAAGTTTCTACTCGCAAGAGATAATAAAAGTATCCAATATAACTGTGCGAAAGAGTGTGCTAGAATAAATTTATTACTACAATTGTGTGCGAATTAAAGAAAAATTAAACCACCTATCCTCTAAAGAATTTAGGGAATAGATGGTTTAGGTATTTTGATATATGTTCCGTTTTCGGGGGCCACTTCAAAAATGAAGGGGCTTTTTAAGTTAGAAAATGATTCGCGGTAACATAAAAGAGTCCACCGTTAATAATTTGTACTGTAATGCGGGGTTCATATTGTTCTTGCAGTGCTTGTTTTTCAATTTCATAGCTTTCAGGAAGTTCATCACTTTCTTCATAAAAACGATTTAAAAGGTCCAAATCGTGATTCCAGCGCACTCTTGCTTCTTTCGCCCACGTATGGTCATCTTCTGCAATAATATTTTTTAAAGCATCCTCTATGCGTTGTAAACCACTTTGCGGTTTAATAATAGGCGAGAGCGTAAAACAAAAGTCAGGTATTTTCGGTGTAAGTTTAATTTTAGTTAATGTTTCATGAAAGTTTGCAATCATTGTGCCAGAAATAAGATGAATGCCAATCGAATGAAGAATATCTTTTTTTCGATCACATTGATAGGAAACTTTTATATTTACACCGAGCCACGGATGGAGCGGTGTATGCGTTGCTCCGCTATGCCGTACTTCTTCATATAAACGTATGTAAGAACCTAATTCTTTTGTCGTTTGAAAAATTTGATGCAGGCGTGGGGAACCGTAGTGGATAAGCTCGCCATCGTTTTCTTCATTTTCTGGATTTGTAATAAGAGTAAGGCGCATCGGATTCGGTACGCCCCCTGTTTTTTCAAGATAGTGCCAATAAAAAGGGCGATTCATTAATAATTTATCCATTTCAATTGTTAACTGCACATCTAATAAATGAGGAGAACGTTCTAAAATTTCACAGTTATTCGCCTCAAAAAAATTGTATAAGTAATTATGAATTTCATGTTGCTGCATAGCCTTGCACCTCAGCTTCATTTCGTTTCGCAAAGTCGATAATAGATGTTAAGTTTTCCATCTTAATTCGGATTTCTCCTTCGCTTTTTGATTGCGCAAATATTTCTTGAATGTGTGCGTCGATGTTTTTCATATTAATTCTCGTTAAAATTTCATCAAGTTCACCGATCACACGCTCAAATAAATTAATTTTTTCATATAACAGTTTCAAAATATGTTCTTCCACAGTGTGTTTTGTAGCTAAGTTATAAATATGAACATCATTCTTTTGACCAAGGCGGTGAATACGTCCGATTCTTTGTTCAAGGCGCATTGGGTTCCATGGTAAATCGTAATTGATCATATGGCTACAAAATTGTAAGTTAATTCCTTCACCACCAGCTTCCGTTGCGATTAGCACTTGCGCATGATTTTGGAAAAGTTCCTTCATCCAATCTTTCTTTCCCCGTTTAAATCCGCCGCGGAATGGGACAGAAGAAATACCGTGCTGTTGTAAAAACCATTGTAAGTACATTTGTGACGCTCGGTATTCTGTGAAAATGACGACTTTATCGTCAATTTCTTTTATAAGCTCTAGCGCTTTATTTGCTTTTGAGTTAAAAGGAATACGGTTAATTTTGTCCATTAGCACATCAATATGCGGATCTTTTACGTAATTCTCATTTTCCTTCTGTCGTTTTTCTACATGTTTTTTTAATGAATAGTAAACGGCCTCGCGACTACTACACGCTTCCCGTTTTAAAGTTAATGATGAGAAAGCAGATGTGAAGGCGTCTTGTCCTCGCCAATTTTCGATATCATTATATAGAGCTTGCTCTTCTTCATTAAACTCAACAAAAATTGTACGTACATGTCTCTTTGGCCAATCAATCCCGGTATTATGACGCCGATTTCGGACCATTACTTTGTTAATAAGAGCTTTTAAATCTTCATCAGATTCGGCTGAACGATTTTTTGAAGCATAATATTCTTCAAAATTGGATTGATTGCCTAAGTGTCCTGGTTTTAATAAAGAAACGAGGTTGAAAATTTCATCAATCTTATTTTGGACAGGAGTAGCGGTTAATAATAAACAAAATTTCTTTTTTAATCGCTGTGCAAATTCATAGTTTTTTGTTTTATTATTTTTCAGTTTATGTGCTTCATCGATAATAATAAGGTCATATTCTAAGTTCAAAACGATATCACGATGTGGTGAACGTTTTGCAGTATCAATTGATGATACAATCACATCGGCTTGTTCCCACGAGTAGCTTTTCTTTTGAGCTACAGCTGGAATAAAAAACTTTGTATTTAATTCGTATGCCCATTGTGATACGAGAGAGGCTGGAACGAGTATAAGTACTTTTTTCACAAGGCCGCGGACCATATATTCTTTTAAAATAAGTCCAGCTTCAATCGTTTTTCCAAGTCCTACTTCATCTGCTAGAATCGCTTTACCATTCATTTGTTCAATAACATTTTGAGCAACTTCTAATTGATGAGGAAGTGGTGTGAAATGGGATAAATGTTTCGGTGCTTGTAATCCATCAAAAGTAGGAACAAGTAATGATTTTTCTGTTTCATAAGCTAAATGATATAAATCCCAGTTTGTCCAAGGACCATCTTCATCAATTCTATTTAAAAAATTGTTTTGCCACGTTCGATCTATGGAAATATCGACATTCATTACGACTCTCCCACCTTTTATAAACTAAAGTAATTATGAAAAAATCTTTAATATATAAGCCTTGTAAAAAGGCGCTATTACACTTACTGAAAGGTAAACAATAAGTAAAGATAAAGGACTAAATCTTAAAAACTGTATGTAATAAGATTAAGCGTAAAAAATTCTAAATTATTTTTTATGCTAGAATATTGATGAAATATAGCGAATAATGTTAGGATAATGGTGTGAAATGTGTGGAATCTTTCGTATTTTATCCAAGAAAGTGATTTTTTATTTACGCTTTCATAAAAAAAATATAATGAGATTCCGTATATCCTATCTTTTCAGAGTGAAAATGTTTAGATAAGGGAAACAACTTTTATTGATTTGTCAGAGCATAAGGGGGAGAGAGCATGATTACATTACAACGTACACCGTTATTTGATGTATACGCGAAGTATGGTGGGAAAACAATCGACTTCGGTGGTTGGGAGTTACCAGTTCAATTTTCAAGCATTAAAGAAGAACATGAAGCTGTACGTACAGCGGCAGGTTTGTTCGATGTGTCTCATATGGGAGAAGTTGAGGTAAAAGGTGTAGATAGTTTAGCATTTTTACAACGTGTTGTTACAAATGACGTATCTACCTTAAAGGTAGGGGGCGCACAATATACAGCTATGTGCTACGAAAATGGTGGTACAGTAGATGATTTATTAATCTACAAACGTGGTGAAGAAGACTATTTATTAGTTATCAACGCATCAAATATCGAGAAAGATTACGAATGGTTAGCTAGCCATGTAATTGGCGATGCGACAGTAGTCAATGTTTCTAGTGAAGTTGCACAGCTTGCAATTCAAGGACCAAAAGCAGAAGGCATTTTACAAAAAGTTGTGTCAGAAGATTTGAAAGAAATTAAGTTCTTTAAATTTAAAAACGATATTCTTGTAGATGGAATTCCAGCACTTGTATCTCGTACAGGTTATACAGGTGAAGATGGATTTGAAATTTACTGTAAGAGTGAAGATGCTGCAAAACTTTGGGAGAAACTTCTTGAAGTTGGAGCAGAAGAGGGCTTAAAACCATGTGGTTTAGGTGCTCGTGATACACTTCGTTTCGAAGCAACATTACCACTTTACGGTCAAGAATTATCAAAAGATATTACACCGGTTGAAGCTGGAATTGGCTTTGCGGTAAAACCAAATAAAGAAGCAGACTTCTTTGGGAAAGCGACTTTAAAAGAGCAAAAAGAAAACGGTGCGCCTCGTAAGTTAGTCGGCATCGAAGTAATCGAACGTGGAATTCCTCGTACGCATTACCCTGTATTTATTGGAGAAGAAAAAATCGGGGAAGTAACGAGTGGTACACAATCTCCAACGTTAAAGAAAAGCATTGGTTTAGCACTAATTGATGTAAAATACGCAGCAGTTGATACAGAAGTAGAAATTGAAATTCGTAATAAACGCGTCAAAGCAGTAGTTGTTCCAACACCATTTTATAAACGTTCAAAGTAACGGGGAGAGGGGTAGATTTCATGTTGCATCGTTATCTTCCAATGACAGAAGAAGACAAAAAAGAAATGTTACAAACGATCGGCGTTCAAACGATCGATGAGTTATTCTCTGATATTCCAGAGAGTGTTCGTTTTAAAGGGGATTTAAAAATTAAAGAAGCAAAATCAGAGCCAGAGCTTTTAAAAGAGTTATCTCAAATGGCTAGTAAAAATGCTAACTTAAAAGAGTACGCTTCTTTCTTAGGAGCAGGCGTATACGACCATTACGCTCCAGTAATCGTAGATCATGTTATCTCTCGCTCAGAATTTTATACAGCTTACACGCCATACCAACCGGAAATTTCACAAGGGGAATTACAAGCAATTTTTGAATTCCAAACAATGATTTGTGAATTAACAGGAATGGATGTAGCAAACTCTTCTATGTACGACGGAGGTACAGCTTTAGCTGAAGCGGCAATGCTAGCAGCTGGCCATACTCGTAAAAAGAAAATTCTTGTATCTAGCGCAGTTCATCCAGAATCAAGGGCTGTACTTGAAACATATGCAAAAGGTCAACACCTTGAAGTTGTTGAAATTAATCATAAAGATGGTGTAACAGATTTAGACGTATTACAAAGTGAAGTAGATGATACAGTTGCTTGTGTAATCGTTCAATATCCAAACTTCTTCGGACAAGTTGAAAAATTAGCTGAGATTGAAAAAATCGTTCATCAACAAAAATCATTATTTATCGTTTCTTCAAATCCATTATCATTAGGCGCATTAACACCACCAGGAAAATTTGGTGCTGATATTGTCATCGGTGATGCACAACCATTTGGTATCCCAACGCAGTTTGGTGGACCACACTGTGGTTACTTTGCAACGACGAAAGCATTCATGCGTAAAATTCCAGGACGTCTTGTCGGACAAACTGTAGATTCAGATGGTAAACGTGGATTTGTATTAACGTTACAAGCACGTGAACAGCATATTCGCCGTGACAAAGCGACATCTAACATTTGTTCCAACCAAGCGTTAAATGCATTAGCAGCATCAGTTGCAATGACGGCACTTGGTAAACAAGGTGTGAAAGAAATGGCACGTCAAAACATTTCTAAAGCACAATATGCAAAACGTCAATTTGAAGCGAAAGGCTTCACAGTTACATTTGCTGGACCATTCTTCAATGAGTTCGTTGTAGATTGCAAGCGCCCAGTGAAAGAAGTAAACGATGCATTATTACAAAAGAATATTATCGGCGGTTACGACCTAGGCCGTGATTATAAAGAGCATGAGAACCATATGCTTGTAGCAGTAACTGAGCTTCGTACAAAAGAGGAAATTGACACACTTGTAAACGAAATGGGGGCTATCCAATGAAGAACCAAGACCAAGCACTTATCTTTGAAGTAAGTAAAGAAGGACGCATAGGATATAGCCTACCAAAATTAGATGTAGAAGAAGTGAAACTAGAAGATGTATTTGAGAGCGATTATATTCGAGTAGAAGATGCAGAGCTACCAGAAGTATCTGAACTTGATATTATGCGCCACTATACAGCACTTTCAAACCGTAACCACGGTGTTGATTCTGGTTTCTATCCACTTGGATCTTGTACGATGAAATATAATCCGAAAATTAATGAGAGTGTAGCTCGTTTCGCAGGATTTGCAAATATTCATCCGTTGCAAGATGAAAAGACAGTACAAGGTGCAATGGAATTAATGTACGATTTACAAGAGCATTTAATTGAAATTACAGGTATGGATACTGTTACATTACAACCAGCAGCTGGTGCACACGGAGAATGGACAGGCTTAATGTTAATTCGTGCATACCATGAAGCAAATGGTGACTTTAACCGTACGAAAGTAATTGTTCCTGACTCTGCTCACGGAACGAATCCAGCATCTGCAACTGTAGCTGGTTTTGAAACAATTACGGTAAAATCAAATGAACATGGTCTTGTTGACTTAGAAGACTTAAAACGTGTTGTAAATGAAGAAACAGCAGCACTTATGTTAACAAACCCTAATACATTAGGTTTATTCGAAGAAAATATTTTAGAAATGGCAGAAATCGTCCATAACGCAGGCGGTAAATTATACTATGATGGTGCAAACTTAAATGCAGTATTAAGCCAAGCGCGCCCAGGAGATATGGGATTTGACGTTGTGCATTTAAACCTTCATAAAACATTTACAGGTCCTCACGGCGGCGGTGGCCCAGGTTCTGGTCCAGTAGGTGTGAAAGCTGATTTAATTCCGTACTTACCAAAACCAATTTTAGAGAAAACGGAAGATGGCTATCGCTTTAACTATGATCGTCCAGAGGCAATTGGGTGCGTAAAACCATTCTACGGTAACTTCGGAATTAACGTTCGTGCATACACATACATTCGTTCTATGGGTCCAGATGGCTTGCGTGCAGTAACGGAGTATGCGGTATTAAATGCGAACTATATGATGAGAAGATTAGCACCATTCTATGATCTTCCATTCGATAGACATTGTAAGCATGAGTTTGTATTATCAGGTCGTCGTCAAAAGAAACTTGGTGTACGTACATTAGATATCGCAAAACGTCTGCTTGATTTCGGTTACCATCCACCAACAATTTACTTCCCATTAAATGTGGAAGAATGTATTATGATTGAGCCGACAGAAACAGAATCAAAAGAAACATTAGACGGTTTCATTGATAAGATGATTCAAATCGCTAAAGAAGTAGAAGAAAATCCAGAAGTTGTACAAGAAGCACCTCATACAACAGTCATTAAACGTTTAGACGAAACGATGGCTGCACGTAAACCAGTTTTACGTTATGAAAAGCCAGCTCCTGTACAAGTTTGATTAGAATAACAAAAAAGAACTCGCTGCGGCGGGTTCTTTTTTGTATGGAGAATTTGTGCAGAAGTGGTGCAGAAAATGTTAAAAATTTATATTTTTTGTTTCATAATGGTGTAAAGAAGCAGTTTTATAGGTGATTTTGTTGAAAAAGTCAGTTTGATAAAAGTATTTATTTTTGTTAGAATTTTATTGAAATTAAGAAGATGTGATGAGGCAAAAATTACTCATTTTTATGTATATGTGAAAAAACGAGCAAGACGGGGGTGAAAGTGTGGGATATCGATGTTATAGAATGGTATACCATTTAGAAAATGGAGAAACAATTAAAGATGTAAAAGAATTTTGCTATCGAGACCAAGGAAAAGTGTTAGAAAGAGTAGCGCATCGTGTAATGGATAATAGAGAAGTGACGGCAATTGATAAGCAAGGAACGATCATTTCAATAGCATGTGAGGACATTGTAAAGGTGGAACTTGATTACATAACAGAAAGTTAACCTTGAGTCATATCGAATTATTCGATAAAATATACTGTTGAATGGTGAAGTGAGAAGAGAGGAGTTTATCATGGGTAGTACAAGACACTTTTATATGTTTATCTTAGCGTTTGTTCTTGTTGTGGCATTAACGATTTATTTAATTGTTGATAGCACTTGGTACAACACAGTTCATCCGGCGTTCCTTCTGTTTATGTATGTAGGAATTGCGGTAGTGAGTTTCGGAATGAGAGATGAGATGTTAGATCGCTTTGAAAAGTGATACATATACGAAAGACCAACAGGAAAATGTTGGTCTTTTTTTCTTGCCAAAAATAGGATGGTGTGTATATACTGTATATATAAGGTATATACAGTATATATACACTGGAGGAAAACATGAATATTATTATTTCGAATTCTTCCCAAGACCCTATTTATGTACAAATAAGAAAACAATTAAGCCAGCTTATTTTAAATGGTGGTTTAAAGGGTGGAGACCAATTACCGTCTATTCGTAGCTTAGCGAAGGAATTGCAAATTAGTGTAATTACAACGAAGCGTGCGTACGAGGAGCTTGAGAAAGAAGGATATATAGAAACTGTTGCTGGGAAGGGGACTTATGTTTCACGTAAAAATAATGAACTATTAAAAGAACAGCGGCTTCGCCTATTGGAAAGTAAAGCGGAAGAGATTGTGAATGAAAGTAAAGCGTTACAGCTTTCACTTGAAGATTTACAGCAGATGATAGCGTGTTTATATGAGGGGGAATAAAGGGTGTTAGAGCTAAAAAACGTATGTAAAAGTTATGAAGATTTTGCAGTGAAAAATATAAGTTTTACATTACCACGCGGATATATTATGGGATTTGTCGGACCGAATGGAGCCGGGAAAAGTACGACGATTAAAATGATTATGAATTTAATTAGAAAAGATAGTGGAGATATAAAAATTTTTGGCAAGGACAATAAGAAAGCCGAAAAGGAAATAAAACAAAATATCGGCTTTGTATATGATGAAAATCATTATTACGAAGATTTAACGTGTGAACAAATGAAGCGTATTATTGCACCGTTATATAAAAAATGGGATGAAGAGCAGTATCAATCGTATATGCATAGATTGCAAGTTCCAAAGTATAAAAAAATTAAAGAACTATCAAAAGGGATGAAAATGAAATTTGCGATTGCCATCGCGCTCTCGCACCACGCAGAATTTATCATCATGGATGAACCAACAGCAGGATTAGATCCAGTTGTTCGAAGTGAATTACTTGATATGTTGCAAGAAATTGTAATGGAAGATGAAGTATCCGTATTATTCTCAACGCACATTACAACAGATTTAGAGCGCATTGCAGATTATATTACGTTTATCAACGATGGAGAAATTATATTTACTGGTGAAAAAGAAGACTTAATGGAGAACTACGTAATCGTAAAAGGAAGTAATGATTTATTAGATCGAGAAGGAAAAGAACTGTTTGTTGGATTACGAAAAAATAAATTTGGTTTCGAAGGTTTAGCGAAGGATAAACAAGCAATTATAGACTGGTTTGGAAATGAGGTTGTACTAGAAAAGCCTACATTAGATGATATTATCGTTTACACGGCGAAAGGGAGAGGTGCCTATGCGTCAGCTCGTATATAAAGATTTGTTCTTTTTTCGGGGGATATGGCCAGTGTATCTTATTATACCCTTTATATTCTTTTTATTTGAACCCGGTGAGGGAATGCTGTTTCCTATGAGTTGTTTATTTATAACTCTTTCCTCAGTTATTATATTAATCATAATAGATGAACGGAATACAAGTGACATTATGATTAATAGTTTACCGCTAAGTAGAAAGGGTATCATAATTGCTAGATATATTTCCTGTGCAATATTCATTGTAGGGGGCATGATTTCTACTATGCTAGTTGTTTTTCTTATAAGGTGTATCGCTGTTATTGGTGATATCGGTGCATACTATCCTAAGCTTTATATTGAGATTTCATGGTATGAAGTAATAAATGGAATTGTTTATGCCGTATTTTGGATGGTCACTTTTTTTCCTATTTATTATGTTACAAAATCAAAGGCAGTAATAAGTATAATAGCAGCAGCTTCAATAATAGTTAGCGGGATACTTTGGATATTTATTAGTGATGGACTGAAGGAAGTAGCACCTT
This sequence comes from Bacillus sp. FSL R9-9834, assembly GCF_038006905.1. Classification (NCBI taxonomy): domain Bacteria; kingdom Bacillati; phylum Bacillota; class Bacilli; order Caryophanales; family Bacillaceae; genus Bacillus; species Bacillus sp. FSL R9-9834. Next base: position 4,034,122 of record NZ_JBBOWD010000001.1, on the reverse strand, counting down.
CATTCCTTGATTGGATTATGAATCCTCTGCATATTGGTATATTTATAGTTGGATTCATTGCATTAGTCAGTATTTATATCGCTTCTATGTTTCTTACAATTAAAATTTATGAAGCACGTGATTTGTAGGGGGAACTGTATGCAGCAATTAATTTTGAAGGAGTTTTTCTTACAAAGAAAAATGTTTCTTATCTATTTGATCTTACCAATATACGGAGCATTCCAAAACTCTATAGAACCATTTCAAATGGCGTATGTTTGTTTTGCTATATGTCTTTTGATGATTTCAATCTCTTTATCAAATGAAGATAAAAATAGTACGGAAAAAATATTAGTAAGTCTACCTTTTACTAGAAAAGATATTGTCATTGCGAAATATATATCTACATTATTTTTTATGGCATTCAGCTTAATCATTACATTCGTTTTCTTTGTACTACCTGTATTTGTATTAAAAGAAAATATAAATATTCCTTGGTATGCAGCATTTATAGCTATTTTCTTTTCTGTTCTGTATGCAGTTATGATCCTTCCCATAAAATATAGTGAGGATAAGCGAACGGTTACTATGCTGGGATTAGTTATGCTTTTTCCTATAATAGGTTTACTAGGATTTATGTGCAATATATTTACGGATGAAAGGCTTATGTTAATGATTTTTCGAACTTCAGATGTGCTATTAGTTATAAGTATTTTAAGTATAGGCGCGTGTGTAAGTTATGTAGCTTCAATGTTTATAGCTATTGTGAGTTTTAAAAAGAGAGAGCTTTAATACTTATGGCTTGTCTTATATAAAAAAGAATAAATGATGTTAAGGAATGAGTTTAGTGAGGTGTAATACATGATTAAGCAACTAGTTTTAAAGGATATGATGTTGCAAAGAAAGTTGGGATTTATTGGTTTTATATGTTTGCTTTTCCTTACAATTATTGATTTTGGTAGCGACAATTTTCTTATGACACTTAGTATAACTATACCTATCCTTGGAACAATATGGTCGACGAGTTATGAGGCTAGAAATAAGAGCGAAAAGATATTAAATAGTTTACCACTTCAACGTAAGGAAATTGTCATAGCAAAATACATATTTATAAGTATTTTAGTTGTTTTAGGTGTGATTTTCTCACTTTTGATTGGTCTAATTCAGTTGCAAAATGAAAATATAACTGGATTTATGCTGTGGGAAGCGATTCTTAGTGGAATAACGGGAGGATTGGTTTATAGCATGATCGTACTTCCGATTGAATTTTCGGTAGAATATAGCAGTTCGAAACAGGCAGCTTATTTTATGGGAGTTATAATTGGGGGATTAAGTGGAGTGATTGTAAGTAGTGTATGGTTAGATGTTGAGAATGCTTGGAGCACGAGTTTAGTCGTAAATGTTTGTTTTATAGCTGGGCTGCTTCTTTTATATATCATATCTATGTTACTCTCAATTCATTTGTATAGTGAGCGTGATTTGTAAGGGAGAGTAGAGTAGTTTTGAAACAACTAATTTTAAAAGATTTTATTATTCAGTGGAAGTTTTTAATGTGGTACATATTATACCCTATTCTTTTTTATATGGCCTTAAAAGATACGGGAAATATATTCATAATAATGTCGGTCATTTTTACAGTTATGGCGACGATAAAAACGTTTGAAGCCGATGGTAAAAACGAGAGTGAAGTAATAGTAAATAGTTTACCGATGGTGAAAAAAGAAATTGTATTTGCCAAATATGTCGTATCGATTATTATTCTTTTCATAAGTGTATCAATTGGTTGTTTTACGATGGTAATGAAAAATGGAACTAATATATCTGAGTTTATTGAAACGACAATGGTTACTAGTATTAGCTTTATTTTAGTATATTTAAGTTTTGTTCTACCGATATCGTTCAGATTAGGGTATAAAAAAACTATTTTTATTACGATAGTAATATTCATGGCACCGATAGTTGTTTTAGAAGCTTTGTTTCAAATCAACTTGGAACAAATTCAACTATATAATAACGTGTTATTCATTAGTTCCATATGCATGTTCATAGTATCTATCTTCGTTTCAGTGAAATTGTATGAGAAGAAAGAATTTTAAAAGGTGCCCTATAAAAGGCACCTTCTTCAATAACGACAATAGGAAAGTAAAAGTTTATAAACAGAGAGATTACTCGGTACAACATCTTTCGGAGTATGTAATATAAAGCTGAAAACGATAACGAGAATGAGAAAGAGGAAAAATAAAAATAGGATCTGCTTATGTACGGAATTTTGCATATTATTCACTCCTTTTTTAGGTAGTATGTCCAAAAGAAAGGAGTGTATGAAACATTTTAGGAGGGGAGAATGATGAACAAAAGAAAATGATTATATAGAATAGGGGTATTTTTCGTTTCAATCGGTCTCATATTAGCAAATGTTTATTCAGATATACCACCGTTATTTCCTAGTTTGCATAAAGGGGTTGGTATAAGTATTGTCATAGTTGGTCTATTTTGTCTTATCACATCAAACTTCTACAGAAAGTCTGAATGAATATAAAAAAGGACAGTTACTCTTTTTCAGAAGAACTGTCCTTTTTAAATAACTTATTCCATAGCTTGGCGATACTCCATATAATGACAAGTGCAATGGAGGCAATAATGGACCAAACGATTGATATTATTTCAAGTGTCATGTTAGGAAGGAATGTGAGAATGGATACTATTTTATGAAACAATGATTCTATTATGTGAAAACTGATTTTTGACACTCCCACGGCTAAAGCCGCAAGCTGACTAACGTCAGTGGGATTCTTGCTACCAAAGGCGACGTCTATTTCTAGTATCGCTGACGTGCAAGATTGCGGTGTGCCATCACCACTCCGTATCCAGTGCATCTAGCAGATACGGCACTCGTTCTATTACCAAACGAGTCAGATTGTGAGTTCTCAAATGTGTTTTAGCGTCTTGTACTTGACGACTCAATACATTTTACGGAGCAGAAGAATTTGTTACTCCAACCTCATATGTATTCTGTTTTCAGAGAACAAGATTGTTTTAGAGACTTTTACTTGTCTGTTATGAAAATTATACCATTTCAAATACTTGATGTACAGAACATACTTTCGGTATTTTATCTGTACATCGCATTTGACCTCACTATCATCCCACCCCTAAAGGGGGTACTATCGCACCGTAGTGGGCTTTCCTATTCGGAAAATCTGTAATAGAACGACGATACTAAGCGTGATCCATGCTAACAGTTGCTTCCCTTTTTCTTTCCACATGACATTCACCTCACGTTAGCTTAATAGTTTTAAGCCAACAGCGCCGCATAGAATGCAGCTTAAGAAAGCAAGACGACGCCAATCCGCTGATTCGCGGAAAATAAGGATGCCTAGAAGTGCACTTCCGGCAGTTCCGATTCCAGTCCAAATCGCGTAAGCAGTTCCCATCGGTAATGTGTTCATCGCTAGGGATAAGAAGAAGAAGCTTACGCCGAAGTTAGCGATTAAAATAACTTTTGGTGCCCAGCCTTTCTTTTCAGTGGCTACTTTCATAAAGAGTACACCAATAATTTCACAAATACCAGCTAGAATTAAAAATACCCAAGCCATTTTATGCGGCCTCCTTCGCTTCTTTTTCTTCTGTTACTCGTTTTAAACCAATTACGCCGAAGAAGATTAAACCAATTAATAATACTTTTACGATAGAGAATGGCTCTCCGAAAACGAAAATTTCTGTAAGAACGATTCCACCAGCTCCAATTCCAGTGAAGACTGCGTATACAGTACCAACAGGTAAATCTTTATAAGCTCTAAATAATAAGACGAAACTAATTGTAATTAATAACGCGACACCAGCCCATTCAAGTGGAGCCTCCGCGTGTTTTAATCCAATTACCCAAAAGATTTCAATAATACCAGCTAAGATTACATAAATCCATGCCATATGTCATTTCTCCTTCCTACCAGTCGTTAGGTAAAGGGCTTAAAAACGACGCATTGCAAAGGAGCAATCCGTCAGTTTGAAAGTCCACGCCAAAATACTTTCCAAGAAGCGTCTAAACGTGTCTCAAAACGATTTAAACCTGCGTATAGTAGTTCAACCATAAGACCGTCAAGTAAGCATAGAAAAGCCTCTAAGGCGTCTTTTACTTCAATGTTATGCAACTCATCTTGTTCGCTTGCTCTTTTAAATACAGGGAATAAAAGTTTTCCGACGTTTTCAATGTGTACATTTGCTTTATTAATAATTTGTTCGCGAAATGCATCAGGCGGAAAATAAGAAGTGCGTAACCAAAACATTGATTCTTCACTTTCACCAAATCGTTTTGCATAGCCCTTTAGTAGCTGTAAGAGCAATTCTTCAGTAGACGAATTGGAAAACTTTTCGATATCGCCTGTGAAGCTCTGTAAGTCTTTTTGAAGAGCGGATTCTAAGCATATAAAATATAGCTCTTCTTTTCCTTTAAAGTGTGCGTAAATTGATGGTTTTTTAATCCCGACTTCTTGAGCAATATTTGCTAATGAAGTTCCTTCGTAGCCGTAGCGTGCGAAATGAGAAAGTGCTACAGCTTTAATGCGGTTTGCTGTCATTTTCATCCCCTACCTACCGTTCGTTAGGTTCATTATATGCAAGTAAAAATATAAAGTCAATAGGTGAAGAGCTGAAAAAGAGCGCTATAGGTAACGCTCTTATTAGACAGTATCTCGTTCGATTAAATGGAATGAAAGCTCTTTTGCGTTCCCGATAATTTGCTCGCTTTGGATTTGCTTATGGAATAAAGAAAACGCATGTGAGCCCATTTCGAGACCGGGATGTTCAATTGTTGAAATTTCTAACGCCTTTGAAATTTCATGATTATCAAATCCGAGGATAGCAAGGTCTTCGGGTATTCGAAGACCTTGCTTGCGAGCCTCTGTTAATAAACCAGCTGCAACTTGATCGTTCGCTGTAAAAATAGCAGTTGGACGATTTTTCATGTTTAAAATACGATGGAGTATTTGTGCACCGTCTTGCATTGTATAGCATTGATGAAAAATCCATTCGGGATGTAACGTTTTGCCTTCGTTACGAAGTGTATCAGCAAACGCTTTTTCACGTTCCATGGAATTTACACTTGTTTTTCTTGCTAAACAAATCCCGATTTTTTCATGTCCTTTATTGAGTAAATAGGCGGTGCCGAGACGGAAACCTTCATAATGATCTACGTAGACAGATGAAATAAGGGGGTGCTTCATTTTTTCGCATGAAATAATAGGAGCAAATTTTGCGAAAGGTTCAATTTGTTCCCATGAACTCGTTCGAGAGCAAATAATCATCCCGTCGAATTGTTTCATTTTCATCATTTCAAGAACACGAATTTCTTCGATACTATCGTAATTCGTTTGACATAAATTAATGTGATATCCAGCTGCTAACGCTTCGTTGCCGATACCTTCAATAATGGTACTGAAGTATGGAAGGTTAATGAAAGGGAGCATAACACCGATCGTATATGTTTTTCCCTTTATTAAATGAATAGCATTTATATTTTTCGCATAGTTCAATTCTTCAACAGCATCTAGAACACGCTTACGTTTTTCTTCTTTTACGTAAGGGTGATTATTTAGGACGCGGGAAACAGTTGATATGGATACACCAGCGGTTTTTGCAATTTGTTTTATATTGGCCATATGTATCACCTCTCTCTCCTTATTATAAAGGGAAAATAATAAGAATGAAAAAATCTTGACCTGAAAAGCTTTTCACAAACTATGTTATAAATAGGACTTCTGTTATTCGCGTAACCTTTTTATTCGGGCGTGAGAATGATAGGGGTCTTTTTTGCGTTTATAAAAGAAGTTTTGTCAAAATGTGTGAGAATAACGTGGAAAGTTTTCAAATGAAAAACTAGCTGAATCATTCAGCTAGTTTTTGTATGTTATTATTTCTTTTTAATTTTTCCAGTCCACGTTTTGAATCCACCTTGTAATTGGTAGAAATCTTTGTAGCCTTGTTTCTTTAAGTATTGAGCCGCACGACCAGTACGGAATCCGCTTTGGCAGTATAAGTAAACTGGTTGATCTTTACGAAGTTCTTTATGACGAAGGCGAATTTGTGATAACGGAATGTTACGTGCGCCTAAAATATGCCCTGCAGTATATTCGTCTGCTTCGCGAATATCGATAAGCTGTGCTTTACGGTAGCCAGCGCGAAACTCTTCTTCTGAAAGTGTTGTAATTAATTTCTTCTGATAGAAATACATCCATACAGTGTAACCGATGAACGCTACGATTACGGCTAATAAAATAATCCAAGTTGTTGACACGATTCTATCGCTCCCTTTTTTCTTATCCTACTTTCAATATTATAATGCCCATATGTATTTATGCAACAGATTCATTTGTATATAAGAAGAAATTTCGTATTCTTTCACAAATTTTGTCGAATTTGGTAGACTAGAGAATGTGAAAAATAATTGGTTATATGAGGTGCAGGATGGGAAAAGAAAAATGGTGTTATATTAACTCTGGTCAATGTTCACCGGCATTTAATATGGCGTTAGATGAATGTTTATTAAATTGGCAAAGTGAAAAGAAAATGCCACCAACTATTCGCTTTTATGAATGGGAAGTACCAACATTAACAGTCGGATATTTCCAGCGTGTTGAAAAAGATATTAATATGGATGTAGTTAACGAAAAGAAATATGGATTCGTTCGTCGTCAAACAGGCGGCAGGGGTGTACTACATGATAAAGAATTAACGTACAGTGTTATTGTGTCTGAAGATCATCCAAATATGCCAAAAACAGTTACAGAAGCGTATCGTGTTATTTCGCAAGGTTTATTAGATGGTTTTAAAGCATTAGGGTTAGAAGCGTATTATGCAGTTCCAAAAACAGAAGCAGATCGTGAAAATTTGAAAAATCCACGCTCAGGCGTATGTTTTGATGCACCGTCTTGGTATGAAATTGTAGTAGAAGGAAGAAAAATCGCAGGTAGTGCGCAAACACGTCAAAAAGGTGTTATTTTACAGCACGGGTCGATTCCATTAGAAATAGATTTAGATGAGTTATATGATCTGTTTTTATTCCCGAATGAACGTGTGAAAGAACGCATGAAGAGTATGTTCTCTTCTAAAGCGGTAGCAATTAATGAATTAACAGACCGTACGTTTACAATCGAGCAGTTAATTAAAGCGTTTGAGGTTGGGTTTGAAAAAGGATTAGATGTAGAGCTTGTTCCGTATGAATTAACAGAAGAACAATTACATGAAGTGCAAACGTTAGCAAAAGAAAAGTATGAAAGTAAAGAATGGAATTATAAAAAATAAGAGGTGGCAATTGCCGCCTCTTATTTTTTTATAGTAAATTAAGTACTTTTTCTACTTTGATTCCTTTATCTTGTAAAGAACGAAGGCGATTGACAACGTCCATAATTTCTTTGTCAAATGTAACGCTAATACCTTGGCTTTGTAGTTCTTCTTTTAAGCCTTCAATAGAATCATCTATGTCGATGCCAAGCTCGTAATCTTGACAAACTTCAATTGTCTTTTTCACGAGTTTCACATAATTTTCTTGTAGTTTTGAATTTGTTTCAGTCAAAGCAGGTTGCTTCGGTTTTGCAGGCGCGACCGGTGCTGTCTCTTGCTTTGTAACCGGAGTTGGTACTTCTCGTTTCACAGGTGCTGGAGTAGATAATTCTACAGCTGCTTCTACACTTACTGGCTTCGGTGTCGGTGCCGGAGTAGGCTTCGGTGTTGGTGCTGTAGCAGGTGTTTCCACACGTGTAACAGTCTTTGGAGCAGGTGTAACTGCTTTTGGAGCTTCTACAATTACTTCTTTTTTCGGAGTAGCTTCTACAACTGTTTCTTCTTGTTCAGCAGCCTCTTTATTTTCTTTACTCCACATAACGCGTTCTATTTCTAGAGAAACATTATTTTTGTTCATCGCTGTTAATGTAACTTTACCAACTTCAGCGTTTCCAGTGAAATCAACAATTTTATAAATAACACTCTTGTTCCAATCCACGTTTCCGCTCAAAAATAATTCTTCGTTACATTTCGGCGTTAAGCCCTCGATTTTAATTTCTGCGTTTACACCGTTTTCACTATATACCATAATTAGCGAAGCACTTACATCTTCGTCTGCTAACATTAGTTCACGTACCATTTTGCCGGTGCGTACTTGCGTTTTCTTCTTAACTGACATCTAATTTCTCCTCTCAAAAATTCAGTAATAATAAAAAAATCGTATAACGAAAAATAATTGCTCACGAAGATTTATGATACCGATAATAAAAGCATCACGTCAACAATTAACTTTAATTATTTTGCATTTTTCTTATTTTCTTTATGAAATTTTTCAATTTGTAAAATTAGACAGAAGAAAAACAGCCTTTTGAAGGGCTGTTAAAACGTGGAAAACTTTAATGCGTGTTAATTTTTCATCGTTTCCCATACTAACGAGAGGAGGGAAGCATATGAAACCATTTATGCCAAAACTCGTTTACTTTGAACCGAAGGCACTGGAATATCCACTTGGAAAAGAGCTGTATGAGAAGTTTACGAAGATGGGACTAGAGATTCGTGAAACGACATCCCATAATCAAATTAGAAATTTGCCGGGTGAAAATGATTTGCAAAAGTATCGTAATGCAAAGGCAACGCTTGTCGTTGGGGTGAGGAAGACATTAAAGTTTGATACGTCAAAGCCGTCAGCTGAATATGCAATTCCGCTCGCAACAGGATGTATGGGACATTGTCATTATTGTTACTTGCAAACGACACTTGGGAGTAAGCCTTACGTTCGCGTGTATGTGAATCTTGATGAAATATTTGAGAAGGCACAGCAATATATGGATGAAAGAGCACCTGAAATAACAAGGTTTGAAGCTGCTTGTACATCAGATATCGTTGGGATCGATCATTTAACACATGCATTAAAGCGCGCGATTGAATTCATTGGAGAAAGTGAGCATGGGCGTTTACGTTTCGTTACGAAATATTCGCACGTTGATCATTTGTTAGATGCAAAACATAACGGGAAAACTCGTTTCAGGTTTAGTATTAATTCACGGTATGTAATTAAAAATTTTGAGCCAGGGACGTCACCGTTTGAAGAACGAATTGAAGCGGCTCGTAAAGTAGCAGGCGCGGGTTATCCGCTTGGTTTTATAGTTGCGCCGCTTTATATGCATGAAGGATGGGAAGAAGGATATCGTGAACTATTTGAGCGACTGTATAATGCATTAAAAGATTTGTCGATACCGAATTTAACATTTGAATTAATTCAACATCGCTTTACAAAACCTGCAAAAAAGGTCATACAAGAGCGTTATCCGAATACAAAGCTTGAAATGGATGAAGAGAAGCGAAAATATAAATGGGGACGGTACGGCATTGGGAAATACGTATATAAAAAAGATGACGCAGCAGTATTAGAAGAAACAATAAGAGGTTATATACATGAGTTTTTTCCTGATGCAGAAATACAATACTTCACTTAAGAGGAGTCTGTATGCAAATACAGATTCTTTTTGTTTTATATATTTAGGCTTGTTTTCAACTTGTCACGTTATTCTTTCTGGTGTATCATTTTATTGATTGCTTCGTACGGAATGAGCAAAATGAAATTGGATGGAGGAAACCGATGCCTACCCCTAGTATGGAAGATTATATTGAACAAATTTATTTGTTGATTGATGAAAAGGGTTATGCCCGCGTATCTGATATTGCTGAAGCGCTTAGTGTACATCCATCCTCTGTAACAAAAATGGTGCAAAAATTAGACAAAGATGAATATCTAATTTATGAAAAATATAGAGGGCTTGTATTAACATCAAAAGGTAAAAAAATCGGAGAACGTCTCGTATATCGTCATGAATTGTTAGAGCAATTTATGCGTATTATCGGTGTGGATGAAAGTAAGATTTACAATGATGTAGAAGGAATTGAACATCATTTAAGCTGGGAAGCAATTGATCGCATTGGTGATTTAGTGCAATACTTTGAACAAGATGAGGTTCGAGTGGAAACACTTCGTGGCGTTCAAAAAGCAAATGAAGAGAAAAGTAATTAAGGGGAACGTAAGTCGTTTCCTTTTTTATTTCAATCGAAAAGGATGGGAGAATTATGAAAGCAATTATTTTTGATTTTGATGGATTAATTGTGGACACAGAAACAATATGGTTTCACTCTTTCAGAGACGCCGTTCGTGAGTACGGTGGGGAGTTACCTTTAGAAGAATTTGCAAAGTGTATTGGAACGACAGATGATGTACTGTATGCATATTTAAATGAGCAATTAAAAGAGAAGTTTAACAAGCATGCATTAAAAGAAAAAGTGAAAATTTTACATAAAGAAAAAATGAAAACACCAGAAGCTCGTGACGGGGTAAAAGAATACTTACAAGAAGCGAAAGAAATGGGATTAAAAATCGCGTTAGCATCTAGTTCATCTAGAGAATGGGTGATTCCTTTTTTAGAAGAGCTACAAATTCGAGATTATTTTGAAGTTATTAAAACGAGAGAAGATGTTGAAAAGGTAAAACCAGATCCAGCACTTTATCAAATTGCGATAGAAGATTTAGGGATTGATCCGTCTGAGGCTGTTGTATTTGAAGACTCGTTAAACGGATTGAAAGCAGCGATTGCAGCAGGGTTAACGTGCGTCGTTGTACCTAATGATGTGACACGTAATTTACCATTTGCAAATCATCATCTTCGAATTGAAAGTATGAAAGATAAAAGCTTGAAAGAAGTACTGCAAAATATAAAGAAAGACCGTATTTCCTAAAAGGAAGCACGGTCTTTCTTTTTGTTTTTTTTACCTTCAATGACAGTTAAATGAGATTGTTTTCTTTTTCGCTTTAAAGAAGAAAGATTCCCTTTTTTCCCTTTGTCATTAGAAGCGTTTGATTTAAAGAAAGAATTGCTTAGGGGTGCTACGTTTTGTTTCCCGTGTTTGCGGCTCGATTGTTTTGCAGCACGCTTATATGAGCTTTGCGAATTTGCTGAACCGCTAGAGTTTGTAAACATTTTGTAGAGTAAATAAAAGATACCAACGACAGCCAACATGATACCAATATTTCTTAACACTCCCATTGGATCTGTAATGACAGATGAAACAAGGCCGAATATTGCTAATCCGATAATAAGCACAAATATAGCGAAAGTAAACGAACGACCGTTCATAAGGAACACCTCCTAAAAACATATATTAAAATTAGTATATTAACGATGAGGAAAGGAGTTGAACACCATTTTTAAATAATTATTGTTTGTTTTCTAAACGTAATAATTCTTCAAACGATGCAATGGCTACTTCCACTTGATCATCTGTTGGTTCTTTCGTTGTTAATAGTTGTAGCCATAATCCGGGATATCCAAGTATGCGTAATACTGGAATATCGCGTAATCGATTTGTAAATTGTAACACTTCAAAAGAAATACCGAGAACGACTGGAATTAATAAAATTCGGTTTACCACTCTGGCCCAAAGTGGATCTGTAGGGACAAGGAAATAAACAAACATTCCAATAATGACTGTAAATATAATGAAGCTACTGCCACAACGATAATGAAGGCGAGTTTGTTTTTGAACATTTTCTACAGTCAATGAAAGATTATTCTCATAGGCATTAATGACTTTATGCTCCGCACCATGGTACTGAAATACCCGCTTAATGAGTGGCGTTAAAGAAATAAAGTATATATAGCTCAATAATAGCATGAGCTTAATGACACTTTCGACAATGATTTGCCCTGTATGAGATGGGAAAATCGGTCTCGTTAATTCAGCTAGTAATGCAGGAACTGCTGTGAAAATGACTTTACCAAATATGAAAGATAAAACGCCAACTGCTGCAACTCCTAATACCATCGTTAACTTCGATTGTTCTTCTTTTTTATTTGCAATTTGTTCATCTTCTTCTGGGTGAACATCAAATCGTTCTGAAGCAAAGTTTAAATGTTTTGCCCCGTTCGCGCTTGCATCCACAATAGCGGCAATCCCTCGTAAAAATGGAATTTTTTTCAGGATAGATAATGCTTTATTACGAACGCGTGGTAATCGATAAAATTCAATCGATTTATCTTTACGACGAACCGCTGTAACAGTATATTCTCTACCGCCAAACATAACTCCTTCTATGACTGCTTGCCCGCCATATATTTGTTTTGACTCTTCTGCCATGTTAACACCAACCTGTATTTGTTTCTCTCTTATGTAGAAAAAGAGGCAATTGTCATACTGGGTTCTGTCGTTTTGAAATAAGACAATCACCGAGTTTCCTTTATTTTATCGACAAATACAAGTAGATGACAAGGAAAAATGTTACGAGAGTCGGACATTTCTTATTCTTTTTATAGACAAATTTCGCAGTATTTAAACATGGTTCAAAATAGTTTCGGGCATACTATTGAGCGGAGGTGTCGATGTGAGTCAAGAACAATTAGGAACAAGGAATTTTGTACAAATTGGTTTATTCGGTGGACTGTTTTGGGGAGGGATATGGTATTTCCTTCATATATTTTCATTTACAGAAGCGGGACCGAACTATTTATTATTACCATTTGCCTTTGGAAGTTGGAAAGAAGGGGTATGGGGAAATGTGTCAGGAATTGTTTGTATGGGACTACTTTCGATTTTAATTGCCTTTTTGTATAAAGCGTTTTTGGCAAAGTTTGAAGGAGTTCTTCCAGGGATGATTTATGGTCTATTTTGGTGGGCGTTACTATTTTTCGGAGTGGGGTTAATAGCGCCTGCTATTAAAAGTGCACTCCATTTACCGAAAGAAACAATTGTGACGACGATATGCATTTTTATATTGTATGGTGTGTTTATAGCATACTCTGTTTCCTATGCAGTAAATACAAATAAAGCTGGGCGAGAAGGAGAAGAGAAGACAAACTATTCAAATAAGTAACTCCTATGTTAAAATGTTATATAGATATTTAATATTAAGGAGTTTTAAACATATGAAAAAGGTACTCCTCGTAAACGGTCCTAACCTAAATCGCCTCGGTGTCAGGGAGGTAAATGTATATGGAAAGGGCACGCTAGCGACACTTGAAGCAGATATGAAGCAAGAAGCAGAAACAATGGGAGTGGAGTTAGAATGTTTCCAATCGAATCATGAAGGTGCGATTATCGATCGTATTCATGAGGCGGAAGATATATATGAAGGGATCATTTTAAATCCTGGAGCATTTACGCATTATAGCTATGCGATTCGAGATGCAATTGCAAGCATTTCGATTCCTGTTATTGAAGTACATATTTCTAACATTCATCAGCGTGAGTCGTTCCGTCACGAATCTGTGACGGCAGCTGTTTGTGCGGGACAAATTGTTGGATTTGGTTTTTATGGCTATAAGTTAGCGTTATTTGCATTAATGGAGAAATTGAGGGAGGCATAAAGTAATGGAGAAAATCGAAAGATTAAGAAGTGCATTTGATGAGGCTGGTATTGACGGTATTTTGTTAACAAATGAACATAGTCGTAGATATATGGCTAACTTCACAGGAACAGCTGGTGTTGTACTCATTTCGAAAAATCGCGCTCAATTTATTACAGATTTCCGTTACGTAGAGCAGGCTACTAAACAAGCGGTTGGATACGAAATTGTACAGCATGCAGGATTAATTATTGATGAAGTTGCAAAGCAAGTGAAAGAATTAGGAATTCAAAAGCTTGGCTTTGAGCAAGATACTCTTACATATAGTTCTTATTCAGCTCATAAAGAAGCGATTGATGCTGAATTTGTCCCAACTTCTGGGCTTGTAGAAAAGTTACGCTTGATAAAGACTGATTCAGAGATTAAGATATTAAAGGAAGCTGCACAGATTGCAGATGCTGCCTTTGAACATATTCTATCATTCATTCGCCCGGGAGTATCTGAAATTGAAGTGTCAAATGAACTTGAATTTTTCATGAGAAAACAAGGAGCAACATCTTCTTCGTTTGATATTATCGTTGCTTCAGGTCTTCGTTCGGCATTACCGCACGGCGTGGCATCTGAAAAAGTGATAGAAACAGGAGATTTCGTTACATTAGACTTCGGCGCTTATTACAAAGGATATTGCTCTGATATTACTCGTACGATTGCAGTTGGTGAACCATCTGATAAATTGAAAGAAATTTATAATATCGTTTTAGAAGCACAATTACGTGGTGTGAACGGTATTAAAGCTGGTTTAACTGGCCGTGAAGCGGATGCGTTAACGCGTGATTACATAACGGAAAAAGGATACGGTGAATACTTCGGACATTCTACTGGTCATGGAATCGGTCTTGAAATCCATGAAGCACCAGGTTTAGCATTCCGTTCTGATACAGTGCTTGAACCAGGTATGGCTGTAACAGTAGAGCCAGGTATTTATATTCCAGGTATTGGCGGCGTACGTATTGAAGATGATATCATTGTGACAAGTGAAGGTAATGAAGTAATTACGAAATCACCAAAAGAACTTATTATTTTGTAATACACAGGAGGATTTTTTTACATGATTTCAGTAAACGATTTTCGTACAGGTTTAACAATTGCAGTGGATAATGGCCTTTGGCAAGTACTTGATTTCCAACACGTAAAGCCAGGTAAAGGTGCTGCATTCGTTCGTTCTAAACTACGTAACCTTCGCACAGGTTCTGTTCAAGAGAAAACATTCCGTGCTGGTGAGAAAGTGGAAAAAGCACACATCGAAAACCGTCGTATGCAATACTTATACGCAAGCGGTGAGTCTCACGTATTTATGGATAACGGAACTTATGAGCAAATCGAACTTGGTGAAAAACAAATCGAGCGCGAGCTTAAATTCCTAAAAGAAAACATGGAAGTATCTATTATGACTTACCAAGGCGAAGTACTTGGTGTTGAACTTCCAAACACAGTTGAATTACAAGTTACAGAAACAGAGCCAGGTATTAAAGGTGATACTGCTTCTAACGTAACAAAACCAGCTACATTAGAAACTGGCCTTGTTGTACAAGTACCAATCTTCATTAACGAAGGCGAAACACTTATCATCAACACTGGTGAAGGTAAATACGTTTCTCGTGCATAGTAGAAAAGCACTCGTGATTATCACGAGTGCTTTTTTTATAGAAAATAGGGCAAATAATAAATAGTAGTTATTATAAAACTGAAAGCTGTAAGACTAGCAGCACCTGTTGTGTAAGGACCCCATGTCATTTGAAAAGGTTTTACCGTACCTGTTTTATATATAGTGTGATCAATGTTGTTATTTTGATTTATATTTAAAGCAATGAGCCAAATTGCCCCGAATATTGCTAAACTACCAAGAAAAAAGGCCTCCATGAATGACCAGCCGACCAATGATGAAAAAAGATAAATAAGAGCTACTTCTACTACGACTGTTAAACTAATTTTTAATCTCTTCATATTTTTCCTCCTCACCTTGTAATTCCAACCAGTTTAAAAAATTTTTACGTGACACGACATGTAGAGAGCAAGGTGACTTTACTTCTTTCTCTAGCGTAGCGTGTTCATCTGGAAACTTGTTTTCCACATGCAATGAAATATAAGGGAGTTTTTCTTGTGCTTTTAACGAGCGAATATTATTCGTTTTAGCACCAGCAAATACGTAGGAAAGTTGTAAGTCTAAAAAAGCAATCTTAAAAATTTCTTTTTTAGCAGCCTCATTATATCCTTTTCCCCAGTACGGATAGCCGAGCCAACTACCAATGTGAGATTGTTTCTTCTCGTAATTAATATGTTTAAGTGTGGTGAGACCAATTATTTCATTCTCTTCATTTACAATCACTCTCGATAAAGACTTCTTTTGGCGTTCTTCTTCTATGGCGAAAAGAAGGAATGCTTTCGTGTCTTCGATTGTTTCTACTTTTATTCCTAATGCGTTTTTTACATGTGGATCACTTGATAGCTTGAAAATCACATTTGCATACCGGAAATCGAGTGGTAATAAAGTAACTCGTTGCATCATTTTCCCTCCTTTTCAATAAATATACCATAAAATACCATAATTATTAAGAATATTCAAATTATTATAGGCGGTAGAGAAAAATTATGTTTTTAATTCTGAAATAGACAACCTCTGCATATGGTTGTACAAATATATTCTTTTTTAGCATACGCACTAGTAACCGTTATGGGAGAGGGTGGGAGAATGAAACAGTGGCTAGCGGCAATGGAAACATCCGTGCTTGTTATGGGAGCACTTCGATTATTTTCAGGTAGTGCGGAAATATTTGCTGCTTTGCTTATGCTTTATGTGAATGATGCAAAGAAAGCATTGTTTATAAATAGTATGTTGGCGTTTGTTGGACCGACCGTATTAATTTTAACAATGACAATAGGTATAGCGAGTGTGGCAAGCGAGATTTCTTTCTTGAAACTCTTTTTTTTAACGCTTGGAATTGGCTGCATTTTTATCGCGTTGTTGAAATAAGTAAGTCGAGTATAGTGGGGCGAAGCTGATGAAAGAAGTATTAGAAGTTTTACCGAAAACGATGAAGCAGTTAGTGGAAAGTTGTAAGCAGTACGATGCTCTAGAGGAAATCCGTGTTCGAATTGGAAGACCGCTAGAGTGTATTGCTCATGGTGAAGTGTTTTTTTATGACTATGTCGTTACAGCAGATGATGCTATTTACTTATTGAATAAGTTAAGTCACTTCTCAATTTATACGATGGAAGAAGAATTAAAGCGTGGGTATGTGACACTTCGAGGTGGGCATAGAATAGGCCTAGCAGGAAAAGTCATTACAGAAAAAAGCACAGTGAAAATGATTCGAGATGTCTCTTCTTTTAATATTCGTATTGCTCGTCAAAAAATAGGCATTGCTGAACCGCTTTTACCGTATTTGTATGAATCACGATGGTTAAACACGATGGTAATTGGCCCGCCACAAACGGGAAAAACAACACTTTTAAGAGATGTAGCGCGTTGCATGAGTCAAGGTGTAAGTACTTCGGAAATTCCTTCTTGTAAAGTCGGGATTGTTGATGAACGGTCAGAAATTGCTGGCTGTGTGAAAGGCATCCCGCAATATGACTTTGGCACACGAGTAGATGTGTTAGATGCATGTCCAAAAGCTGAAGGAATGATGATGATGATCCGTTCTATGAGCCCAGATATATTAATTGTGGATGAAATTGGCCGTAAAGAAGATAGTGAAGCAATTATGGAGGCTGTACATGCAGGGGTTCAGCTTTTTATAAGTGCACATGGATTTTCCTATGATGATGTTGTGAAACGCCCATCATTAAAGGCAGTGCTAGAGCTCGGCATTTTTGATAGGTTTGTGGAATTGTCAAAAGCAAGAGGGCCAGGAACAGTTATGCAAGTGAAAGATAAATATGGAAAACCGGTATTACCTCATAGAAAGGCTGAGGGCGTATGGTGAAAATATTTGGTGCAGTGTTAATCGTTGCGGTCAGCACCTTTTTCGGGTTTTCATACGCCAAAAGATACAGTGAGAGACCGAGGCAACTTAGATTATTAAAAGCGGCACTGCAATCATTAGAGGCAGAAATTATGTATGGGCATACACCGTTGTCTGAAGCCGCTGAGCGATTAGTGAAACAAATGCCGAAGCCGTTAAATTGGATATTTCAAAGTTTCGCTAGCAGGCTAGAAAGTGGAGAACAAACAGTTAGAGAAGCTTGGATAGATAGTTTGAAAGAAAATTGGAAGCTAACAGCATTTCAACAAACGGAGTATGAGATTTTGCAGCAATTTGGTGAAACGCTCGGACAACATGATCGTGAATCACAACAAAAACATATTCGCTTATGTATTACACATTTAGAGAGAGAAGAAGAAGAAGCGAAAGCATTACAACTGCAATATGAAAAGATGATTAAGAGCTTAGGAGTACTAGCGGGGCTACTTATCGTAATTTTACTGCTATAGGGGGGAGAAAGGCGATGTCCATTGATGTTGGATTAATATTTCAAATCGCCGGAATCGGCATTGTTTTAGCTTTCATTCATACTGTACTAAAAGAATTAAAGCGTGAGGATATTGCAAATTGGGTTATCCTCGTCGGTTTTGTCGTTATTTTATTTCATGTCGCATTTTTAATTAATACACTATTCGACAAGATTAAAAGTGTCTTTCTCTTCCAGTAAAGGGGGCGGTTCGAATCGAAATTATACAAATTGTCGGATTAGGCCTCGTTGCTACGTTTTTAGCAGCTGTATTGAATCAGCATAAATCTAGCATTACGTCATTATTTATTGTGTTCGTAGGTAGCGTAATGTTCCTTCTTTTAATTGATCAAATTCACGCTATTTTACAAATGATTGAGAGAGTAGCGAGTGAAGCGAAAGTTAGCAACGTATATGTAGAAACGTTGCTGAAAATTATTGGGATTGCTTATATCGCTGAGTTTGGAGCGCAAATTACAAAGGATGCAGGGCAGGGGGCAATCGCTTCGAAAATTGAATTAGCTGGAAAGATTTTAATTCTCGTTATGGCGATCCCTATTTTGACGGTTGTAATTGAAACTATTCTCGGATTTTTACCGACGGGATAAGGGGGAGTGAATGTTGAGGGGGTTTGGAGCTAAGCTGCTATTTGCTTGCTTCCTTTTCTTTTCTTTACCGGTTGTTGTACAAGCTTCTCCTGTAGAGACAAACGTCGTTGATCAACAATTGGATAAGCTCGGAATTGAAGATGTGAAGCAATTTTGGGACGGGCTTGTTACAAAATATGGAGGTTACTTACCAGAGAGTCAAAAAGGTAGCTTTATGGAGTTTGTAAAGGGAGAAAAAGAAATTTCTATAAAAGAGTGGATGCTAGGTTTATTAAAGTACTTATTTCACGAGCTTGTTGCAAATGGGAAACTACTTGGAACGCTCATTATGCTCACAATTTTTAGTGCATTATTGCAATCACTGCAATCGGCATTTTCAAAGAGTAGCGTAAGTAAAATTGCTGATGCGGTTGTATATATGGTACTAATTATTTTCGCTTTAAATAGCTTTTATGTCGTCATGACATATGCAAGAGAAACGATACAAACAATGGTAGATTTCATATTAGCGTTATTGCCAATCTTGCTTGCACTTATAGCGACAGGCGGTGGTGTTGTATCCGTATCGTTTTTTCATCCGATTATCATCTTTTTAATGAATACGAGTGGGCTTCTGATGAATTATATCGTTCTACCACTTTTATTACTTGCAACGATATTAAGTATTGTAAGTACGATGAGTGATCAATATAAAGTTACGAAATTGTCCAAGCTTCTGCAAAACGTTAGCGTCGGGATTATCGGTATCTTTTTAACGATTTTTTTAGGCGTATTATCTGTACAAGGAACAGCGACAGCTGTTGCTGATGGAATTGCTGTGAAAACAGCTAAATTTGTAACAGGAAACTTTATTCCCGTAGTAGGAAGAATGTTTACAGAGGCGGCGGATACAGTTATTAGTGCGTCGGGATTATTAAAAAACACAGTCGGAATTATCGGACTCGTCATTCTATGTTTAATTGTCGCTTTTCCAGCGATTCAAATTTTTTGCATAGCATTTATTTATAAGTTCGCAGCAGCAGTATTGCAACCAGTTGGCGGCGGAGCAATTATTCAATGTTTAGATATCATTGGACGGAGCATTATTTATGTATTTGCTTGCTTAGCTATCGTATCGTTTATGTTCTTTTTAAGTATCACAATTATTATTGCTGCGGGGAATATTACACTTATGATGCGGTAGGAGGTGAAGAGTATGCAATTTGTTACAGAGTGGATTCGAAATATTATCGTTTTTTTGCTCTTAGCGACAATGCTTCATCTTATTCTTCCAAATTCTAATTTGCAAAAGTACGTTAAATTCGTTGTAAGTCTATTATTAGTTGTTTTAATTTTAACGCCTCTATTTAAACTATTGCAAACAGATGTAAATGAAGTAATCGCAAATTTTAATGAAGAGAAGTACGTAGCAGAAGGATCCGTAAAAAATTCAATAGATTCGAAGAAAAAAGAAATACAAGCTCTAACACGTGCATATAGTTTAGAAGAGATGGCTACCAAAATGAAAAAAGAAGTAGGAAAAGAGTTTGAGAAACAGTATGGTATGTCAGTCTCTGAAATACAAATAGTCGCAGCGGAAAGCACAGCGGAAGTAAAGTCAGCGAAAGATATTCAATCTGTTGTTGTGACGTTGAAAGAAAAAGAGCGTAGTAAAAATGATGCAATCGAAACAGTAAAACCAGTTGAAATTAACACGAAAGAACCACCGAAAAAAGTAGAGGAAACGAATGGAGAAATGAAAGACTTCTTTTCAAGCAGGTGGCAACTAGAGAATAAACAAATCCAAGTTCAAATGGAAGGGAGGACAGGTAGAGTAAATGGACAATAAAGATAAAAATTCGAAGTTCTCATTTTTTCGAAACTTATTGAATGGAGATGAAAAAGAAAGTAATGAGAAGGGAAAAAAGGTAACACCTAAGTTCTTACTTGTCCTACTCATACTTGGAATGTTGCTTATGTTTTCTAGTAGTTTATTTTCAAGTAAAAAAGAAGAAGTACCTGTATTTAAAGAACAAAAAACTCAAAACCAAGAAAAAGATGTACCAACTTTTGGACAAAAAAATAATGATAATATGTCAAATGTAGAAAAATATGAAAAAGCGTATGAGCAAGAATTAAAAGCAGCCTTAGAAGAAATAGCAGGAGTAAAAGATGTAACGATTAATGTGAATTTAGACTCATCAGAGGAAAAAATATTAGAAAAAAATACAGTGAAACGTTCACAAACAACAGGTGAAACAGATAAAACAGGTGGCAAGAGGGAAGTAGAAGATGAGTCTCTTGATGAAAAGACAGTCATTATACGTGAAGGGGATAAAGAAACTCCCGTTGTTTTACGAACAGAGAAACCGAAAGTGCGAGGTGTTCTTGTTGTAGCAAAGGGAGTGGATAATATACAAGTTAAAGCGATGGTAAAAGAAGCTGTCATACGGCTGCTAGATGTACCAGCCCATCGCGTTTCAGTATCACCGAAAAATTGATAGGGAGGAAATAAAGTGTTAAAAAAACAAACGGTTTGGCTATTAACGATGTTGAGTTTAGTTGTTGTACTATCTGTGTATTACGTAACAACTCCAGAAAAAATGAATACAGCATCGCCGACAACAGGTGAAAAGATTGGACAAGAAAAACAAGGTACTGATAAAGCAGTAACAAATGAAGCACCTAAAGAAACGCCAAAAAAAGAGAATACAAGC
This sequence comes from Bacillus sp. FSL R9-9834, assembly GCF_038006905.1. Taxonomy (NCBI): domain Bacteria; kingdom Bacillati; phylum Bacillota; class Bacilli; order Caryophanales; family Bacillaceae; genus Bacillus; species Bacillus sp. FSL R9-9834. Next base: position 4,012,963 of record NZ_JBBOWD010000001.1, on the reverse strand, counting down.
AAGGAAACATCAAATAAAGAAACAAACAAAGAAACAGATAAAAAAGAGAGTGCTACAAAAGAAACAAGTAAAAAAGAAGCTAACGTAACAGTTCAATCAAGTGATGAGAATTTTACAGCGTTACGTATGCAAATGGAAGATCAGCGAAGTGAACAAAAAGCAAAATTACAAGAAGTGATGAGTTCAACAAAAGCTTCAGCAACAGAAAAAAATAAAGCGAAAGAAAATTTTGATGCCATTACGACAATGGAAACGAAGCAAGAATTACTTGAGACAGTAATTAAATCTCAAGGTGGATATAAGGATGCCCTTGTAAGAGCTGATGGAACTGACATTAAAGTGACTGTAAAAGCAGCAAAACATTCACAAAAAGAAGCGAATAAAATTATACAACTTGTAAGAAGTGAAGGCGGATCAAAAGATGTAGGTGTAAAATTTGATCCACCAACAAAATAAAACGAATAATCCGCGGGGAAATCCTCCGCGGATTATTCGTTTTTAAGACTCGGATTGTTTGAAAATAGTTAGATAAAGTGAAACTTTAATCATTGGGGTAAAAATACATGCCCATCAACTTAAGAACGAAAACAAAATGAACTTTCGTTCAAACAAACTAAAAAACACGTAATGTACTTTTGGTATTGAAAAGTACACACACCAAATAAACTCTAACGAGTTTCATTTTAAAAATTATGCAGCTTTCTTTTGTTTTCCAAACCCATTATACTCATAGACAACACCCATAATATCAAAGATAGTTTTCTTCTCATATCGATGAGATTTCCGTCCATTCTTCTGTAGGAGGTCGAACAAACGGATTAAAATCTTTGTTAGATTTTGGGTGTTTCTCTGTATCGCTTGATATAACAGCGATACATGATCTTGAATCATCCCAATGGCTTTATATTCACTTAATTCTCTTTTGTTCTTTTGCAAAAGAAGTTTACGCATCTTAAACATCGTAGAAGAACAGATAAAGATGGCAATAAGTCTTCCATACACATGACATTCTAATCGCTCTTTTTTGATAGTTTGCCAATGATGAATTTGAAATAAGGATTTCCACGTTTTAAAAATAATTTCTATTTGCCAGCGAAGGGAGTAAAAGTCATGTATTTGTTCCATCGGAACAACTCCTTCAGGCGTATTTGAGACATATATGTTGATACCCGTTAATCGTTTACTCTTTTCTGAAAATGTAATACCCTTTTTACTTTCAGTGTAACTTTGTTTTTTTCTACGTTCCTGTATCTGTTTGTCTGTTAAACGATAGATAATTACACGTGTGAATAGTTTTTGATTCTTTCCAATGTAAGCTTCTTTTATTTCGTATGTTTGACCGGGTTTTAAATTGTTCATAATATGTTCTAAATCAACTTGGATATACTGTGATTGCTTTTTTACGGTTCCGTTTCGAAAGTATTCTGGAAACGGATTTTTTACATACACGGTATGGTTTAATTTTAATCTGGATATATAATAAGCACCTCGTTGATCCATTTGATCTAAGTCTTCTAATGAAAAATAACCTAAATCACGGATACATAAATCGCTTGGACGTAATGTGTCTAAGCATTCTGTTCCAAAGGTCTTATCATTATTTTTTCCTGGACCTATCTGAAAGTTTAGAAACTGTCCGCTATGTAAGTCATATTCTAATTGAATCTTGATACCCGCTGTTTGTGCACAACCACCTGATCCAGGATATACATGGGCTAAATGTTTTGGTACTTGGAAAATCGTCGCATCTAAAATACGAATTCGTTGAAAATACGTGAGCGCCGCGCTTGAAATGGCCGATGTTTCACAGATTTTACTTTTCCATAATGCCGAAAAAATATATTTCAAAAATTCAACCGCTTTTTTATCAAAGCGTTTATTGAGTCCTTCTGGACTCATAAGAGTGCCTGTGGCCGCATGTAATTGACTGCATAGTCGAACAAGCGAGTCACTCGCTGTACGTTGACTTACCCAAATACATATGGTAGCTAATTCATTTCCAGAAAACTTTCGTTTTCTTTTTACAAAACCTAATTCTTTTGCGAGTTCTTCCAAAAGAGAAGGGGTTAAATGACGATACAGTTCTTCAGAAAATAGTTGTAATTCATCTTGAATCGAAAGATTCATAAAAAATGTCACCCTTTCTAGCTAGCTTTTTAGAAAGAATAACGTTTTTTGTCACTTGGGGGTAGTGAAAATTCTTAAGTTGATGGGCATGGGGTAAAAATAATAATAGAAAAAAACTATCATTTTCGATAGCTTTTTTCTGTTTCGTCTTTGTAATTGTTTTTACTATGTTCAACTCGGAACGGAGAAATACGCTGTGAGTAAAAGATTAGTGGTTCATGGTAGCGGTGATTACTTTTTCCAGATTTGACGTGGATGAAGAGAACGAATGCCCAGACCATTACGGCAGGTAAGAAGAGAATGAGCCATATCATATGTCCACACCTCGATACAATATATTTTCTACACTTTGAACATACTATTCTTATATGAAGGAATGATGAACGACGTGTAAACAAAAAAATAATATTTGGTAAAAATACGTTATTGACTATAGATGTGGCGAAGAGTAGAGAGGGAGTGGGGGGTTACTGTGTACAGTTTTGAATAAGTAGTGGATGTTTTTTAGGAAGTGGTCTTGCCAATTTCATGTGAAACTTGGTATTATTACTAGGTATTAAATTTTTATTGGGATAACATTTTTACAGGAATTTCGATTTATTATAAAGAAATATAAATTGGAATGTTTAAAAAATTTATCGTAAGATGGAAATAGTAACTATTTCTATTAGTAAATGAAATGCAGGATCTAATAGAGTGCATCGTATTTTTACAGTCAATCTAGTTTTTAGTGACGAGAAATCTGTAAAAACGGGACAAACAAGAGTATGGGAGTGGATTTTACATGTTTAAAATTCAAGAAGTTCGTGAATTAATTAAATTAATTGATAGCTCTAATATTGATGAATTTGAATACAAAAAAGATGGTACGACAATCAAAATGAAAAAGCGTGGTAATGAAGTTGTTGCGGTGCAAGCACCTGTAGCAAAACAAGCCGTGCAACCAGTAGCACCTGTTGAAGTTGAAACAACAGTAGCGGCAGCGCAAGTGGAAGTGCCAAAACAAGAAGAGAAAAAAGCTGTTCAGAATGAAAACCTACATAAAATTACATCACCAATGGTAGGTACATTCTATTCTTCTTCTTCTCCTGATACGCCTCCATATGTAAGTGTAGGGGATAGAGTATCGAAAGATTCTATCGTATGTATTGTCGAGGCTATGAAGTTATTTAACGAAATCGATGCAGATGTAGATGGAGAAATTGTTGAGATTCTTGTTAATAACGGACAGCTTGTTGAGTATGGACAACCGCTATTTCTTGTAAAAGCGTAATAAGGGAGTCTTTGTGATGATAAAAAAAGTATTAATAGCCAATCGTGGGGAAATTGCTGTACGAATTATTCGTGCTTGTAAAGAAATGGATATTGAAACAGTCGCAATTTATTCAGAAGCAGATAAAGAGTCACTTCACGTACAAATTGCTGATGAGGCGTATTGTGTAGGACCAACGATTTCGAAAGAAAGCTATTTAAATTTGACGAACATTATTAGTGTTGCGAAGTTAACAGGCTGCGATGCAATTCATCCGGGATACGGATTTTTAGCAGAGAATGCAGATTTTGCAGAATTATGCCGTGAGTGTAACTTAATTTTTATCGGTCCAAGTCCAGAAGCTATTTCAAAGATGGGCACAAAAGACGTTGCTCGTGATACAATGAAAGAAGCAGGGGTTCCGATTGTACCAGGTTCACAAGGAATTATTAAAAATACCGAAGAAGCGATCGAACTTGCGAATCAAATTGGATATCCTGTTATTATTAAAGCGACTGCAGGTGGCGGCGGAAAAGGTATTCGTGTTGCGCGCCATGAAGAAGAGCTTGTAAAAGGAATTCAAATTACACAGCAAGAAGCTAGTACCGCTTTTGGGAACCCTGGTGTATACTTAGAAAAGTACGTTGAAGATTTCCGCCATGTTGAGATTCAAATAATGGCAGATACACACGGAAATGCCATTCATTTAGGAGAGCGTGATTGTACAATTCAGCGCCGCTTGCAAAAACTACTAGAAGAAAGTCCATCACCAGCACTTGATGAAAATGTGCGTAAGCAGATGGGTGAGGCGGCAGTTAAAGCGGCGGTAGCGGTTGATTATACAGGTGCTGGTACGGTTGAGTTTATTTATGAATATAAAACGAAAAGCTTTTATTTCATGGAGATGAATACGAGAATCCAAGTTGAGCATCCAGTTACTGAAATGGTAACAGGGGTAGACTTAATTAAAGAACAAATTCTTGTTGCTTCTGGAGAAAAGTTATCGTTACAGCAAGAAGAAGTACAATTTAATGGTTGGGCAATTGAATGCCGAATTAATGCGGAAAACCCTGCCAAAAAATTTATGCCATCTCCAGGTAAAGTAGAAATGTACTTACCACCAGGCGGATTTGGTATTCGCGTCGATTCAGCTGTATATCCGGGATATTCAATCCCACCTTTCTATGATTCGATGGTTGCTAAATTAATTGTTCACGGAAAAACACGTGAAGAGGCAATTGCAAAAATGAAGCGTGCACTCAGTGAGTTTGTCGTTGAAGGCGTACATACAACAATCCCGTTCCATTTGCAATTGTTAGATCATCCTGATTTTGTAAAAGGTGAGTTTAATACGAAATTTTTGGAAGAGCATGAACTTGTGACGCAGTGATACATTAAAGGAGGTTTTTTTCATGGCTGAACATATGTTAGATATGGGTCAAGATACAACTCTTGGTAAAGTAGAAATTGCACCAGAAGTAATTGAAGTAATCGCAGGTATTGCAGCTGCTGAGGTAGAAGGCGTAGCGGCAATGCGTGGTAATTTTGCTACAGATGTTGTTGAGAAGTTAGGTAAGAAAAATCATGGTAAAGGTGTAAAGGTGGAATTAGCAAACGAAGATATTATCGTTGACCTTTATGTTGTGATGTATTTTGGTGTAGCAATTCCAGTTGTTGCACAAAAGATTCAAGACAACATCCGCCAAGCACTCTTTACAATGACAGGGCTTGAGCCAAAAGAAGTGAATGTTCACATCGTTGGCGTAACATTCGAAACACAAAAAACAGAAATCGAACCAGTGTAAGAATGAAAAAGGTGCCTAGTAACATAGGCATCTTTTTTATCGTTTCGTTTCTTCACAAATTACAACCCTCTAATTATTATACTATTTCAAAAAATGAGAAATAAAAAAGAAAATGTTTCGTTTTACCAAAAAACGTACATTGTGATAAGATATGGAACTTGAAGTTAATCTTTTTATTATTTTTCAGCCTTGTAACCCGTGTGTGAAACGATAAATTGTGTTATTATCATTGTATTATAAGGTTGGAAAATCAATGAAAACTGTAAGAGTAAGTGAATTGACGGCTTATAAATTATAATAATATAACAAAGCATAAGGAAAGACTTGAAGCATAAAGGAGAGTTACAATGAAACGTAGGACGGCTAGAGAAAGAGCTATGCAAGCATTATATCAAATGGATATTACAGGTGAATTAGAACCGAAAGTAGCGGTGGAAAACACGCTAGATGAAGGTGAAGAAACAAATGAGTTTCTAGAATCACTTGTAGTAGGTTTTGTAGAAAATAAAGAAGTAATTGATGAAGCAATTCGTCAAAACTTAAAAAAATGGAAGCTTGAGCGTATTAGTATTGTTGATCGCAGTATTTTACGTGTAGCTGTGTATGAAATGAAATATATGGAAGAAATTCCGCACAACGTAACAATTAACGAGGCAATTGAAATTGCTAAAACATTTGGGGATGAGGAATCTCGTCGTTTTATTAACGGCGTTTTATCTAATATAAAAGATACACTGTAATTTCTTTAAGGGGGAATCTTAAAATGGTAGCAGTAATCATCAAAGGAAATGAAGTTGCGGAGAAAAAACGAGCACAATTAACAGAAGAAGTTGTGAAGTTGAAAGAGCAAGGGATTGTACCAGGATTAGCAGTTATTTTAGTTGGAGAAGATCCAGCATCTCGTTCTTATGTAAAAGGAAAAGAAAAGGGCTGTGAACAAGTAGGAATCTATTCAGAGCTAATTGAATTTCCTGAAACAATTACGGAGGAGCGTTTGCTTGCTGAAATCGATCGCTTAAATGGAGATGACCGCATTAATGGCATATTAGTGCAATTACCTTTACCAAAACATATTGAAGAAAAAGCTATCATTGAAAGAATTTCACCAGAAAAAGATGTAGATGGATTTCACCCAATCAGCGTGGGACGTATGATGACGGGACAAGATACATTCCTTCCATGTACACCGCATGGTATTGTAGAGTTAGTAAAAGAAACAAATCTTGATATCTCGGGAAAACATGTTGTAGTAATTGGAAGAAGTAATATTGTCGGCAAGCCAGTGGGACAATTGTTCTTAAATGAAAATGCAACTGTCACATACTGTCATTCAAAGACGCAAAATATGAAAGAGTTAACGAAGCTAGCTGATATTTTAATCGTAGCAGTAGGACGACCTAAAATGGTAACAGCTGATTATCTGAAAGAAGGAGCGGTTGTAATTGACGTTGGTGTAAACCGTTTAGAAACAGGAAAACTTTGTGGTGATGTTGACTTTGACAACGTGTTAGATGTTGCAGGTTACATTACACCTGTTCCAAAGGGTGTTGGTCCAATGACGATCACAATGCTTCTTCATAATACTGTTGAATCGGCTAAGCGTGCAGGTGTCGTTTGTAAATAATTTGAGTCGGCTATGAGGAGAGAGAAATGGAGAAACAATATTTAACCGTTACAGCGTTAACACGCTATATAAAAACAAAAATAGAATATGATCCGCATTTACAGTCTGTTTGGTTAAAAGGTGAAATTTCCAACTTTAAAAATCATAGCCGTGGCCACATGTATTTTACATTGAAAGATGAAAATGCAAGAATCGCAGCGGTTATGTTTGCGGGTCATAATCGTAATATTAAATTCAGACCTGAAAATGGGATGAAGGTACTCGTGAAAGGGAAAATTTCTGTTTACGAGGCGAGTGGTTCTTATCAAATTTATATTCAAGACATGCAGCCTGACGGAGTCGGAAACCTGCATTTAGCTTACGAACAATTAAAGGTTCGTTTAGAGGAAGAAGGATTGTTTTCTCAAGTTTATAAAAAAACAATCCCTCCTTATGCGAAAACAATAGGTGTGATTACGTCACCAACAGGAGCAGCGATTCGTGATATTATAACAACGATTAAACGTCGTTATCCAATTGGAAATGTTATTGTGTTTCCAGTACTTGTACAGGGGGAGTCAGCAGCTCCCTCAATTGTACAAGCGATTCGTACAGCGAATGAAATGGAAGGGATAGATGTCCTAATCGTTGGGCGCGGTGGAGGTTCTATTGAGGAATTGTGGGCGTTTAACGAAGAAATGGTTGCAAGAGCTATTTTCAAGAGTGAGATCCCTATTATTTCAGCAGTAGGCCATGAAACAGACTTTACAATTGCGGATTTTGTTGCCGATTTAAGAGCACCAACACCAACTGCAGCGGCTGAGCTGGCAGCGCCTAATATTATCGAGTTACAAGAAAAGGTATTACAAAGAACTCTAAGGTTGCAAAGAGCAATGAGAGAGTTAGTACATAAAAAAGAAGAAAAACTACAAGTATTGCAAAAATCTTATGCGTTCCGTTATCCAAGACAAGTATATGAGCAAAAAGAAGAGCAATTGGATAGAGCGTTAGAACAGCTTGTGTTAGCGAAAGAGCGCTATATTGATAAAAAGGTAAATCAGTTAAAACAGCTTTCATTTTATTTAGAGAAGCACCACCCATCTCAAAAAATTATGCAAACGAAGGTAGCAGTTGAAACATTGCAAAAGCAATTGCAACGTGAAATGCAAACGTTACTCCAAACGAAAGAATTTGCCTTTGTAAGAGCTGCTCAAAAACTTGAAGCGCTAAGTCCGCTTAAAGTAATGATGAGAGGGTACGGGCTTGTATATGATGAAGAGAAGCAAGTGTTAAAAAGTGTGAAAGATGTTAGCCTTGGAGATGCTGTTTCAGTTCAATTACAAGATGGAATACTAGATTGTAGCGTATCAGGAATAGAGGAGCGTGAATTGAATAATGGAAAATAAATTAAGCTTTGAAGAGGCAATTTCGCAACTTGAGCACCTCGTTTCTAAGTTAGAGCAAGGTGACGTACCTTTAGAAGAAGCAATTTCTTATTTTAAAGAGGGTATGGAATTATCTAAGCTTTGTGATGAGAAGTTGAAGAACGTACAAGAACAAATGGCAGTTATTCTTGGGGAAGATGGAGAGCTTGAACCGTTTACTGCTTTAGGAGATGAAGCATAGTGACAATTGCTTTTGATACTTTTTTGAAAGAAAGTAAAACTTTCGTAGAAGAGAAGCTTGTAAGCTATGCAAATGAATTACAATGTCCAAATGTACTTCGTGAAGCGATGGCATATTCTTTGGAAGCGGGTGGAAAGCGTCTCCGCCCGTTACTTTTATTTGCAACATTACAAGCGTTTGGTAAAGAAAAAAATCTTGGTGTAGGTGCAGCTTGTGCTCTTGAAATGATACATACATACTCGTTAGTTCATGATGATTTACCTTGTATGGATGATGATGATTTAAGAAGAGGGAAGCCCACAAATCATAAAGTATTTGGTGAAGCGATGGCAGTTTTAGCAGGAGATGGTTTGTTGACATATGCTTTTCAAGTTATTATGGCATATGAGCAAAAGGAAATCTCTGCTGAGAAAAAAGTAAGACTTGTTCTTGAGCTTGCAAAGGCGGCAGGGCCAGAGGGAATGGTTGGCGGACAAGTAGCAGATATGGAAGCGGAAGGGAAACAGCTTACGATCGATGAGCTAGAGTATATTCATAAGCATAAGACTGGGAAACTACTTGAATTCGCTGTACTTGCAGGGTCGATACTTTCTAATGCCACAGAAGAACAGGAAGAAAAATTACTTGAGTTTGCAAAATATATCGGCCTAGCTTTCCAAATTCGAGATGATATTTTAGATGTGGAAGGAACCGAAGAAGAGATTGGAAAACCGATTGGTAGTGATGTTTCCAACGAAAAGAGCACATATACGACGTTATTTACTGTAGATAGAGCAAAGGATATTTTAGAAGAAACGATTGCAAAAGCAAAAGATGCTATTAGTTCCTTGCAATTACAAGATGAATATTTACTATCTATTTGCGATTTGATTGCAAAACGTAATAACTAATATAACAGCGTTTTCATTTGTTGAGTCATTCATCATTTTATGATATAAATGTAGGAAAAGGTTTTTCTTTTCTTGTTATTGGCAAAAATATATGTAGATTACATTGCCGTTATCACTTCGTGTTAGCGGCTATTTTTTTCATCGCCTAAAGAAATATGGTTTATAATAAGATTAGGGCGCAATAGACTGGTTAATAGCAGGACAAGGTGAAAAATAAAAAAAGAGAATTTCTTGTTTTGTGTAAATGTTTTTTTATAATATTTGACATGTTGACAGATTATGAAATGAAAGTGAGTGATCCATGTGGATCTAACGCAAATTCAAAACCCTAGTTTTTTGAAAGATATGTCTATCAGTGAACTAGAGGGATTGAGTGAGGATATTCGTAAGTTTTTAATTGAAGAGCTCTCTCAAACAGGTGGACATATTGCGCCTAATTTAGGTGTAGTAGAACTCACAATTGCTCTGCATAAATTATTTGATAGTCCGAAAGATAAATTTTTATGGGATGTAGGACATCAATCCTATGTACATAAAATTTTAACTGGACGTGCAAAAGAATTCGGCACATTAAGGCAATATCAAGGTCTATGTGGTTTCCCAAAACGTTGTGAGAGTGAGCACGATGTATGGGAAACTGGCCATAGCTCGACATCATTATCTGCTGCAATGGGAATGGCTCTAGCACGTGATTTAAAGAAAACGAAAGAATATGTTATACCAATCATTGGTGATGGTGCTTTAACGGGCGGAATGGCTTTAGAGGCATTGAACCATATTGGACATGAAAAAACAGACATGATTGTTATTTTGAATGATAATGAAATGTCAATTGCGCCAAACGTTGGTGCGCTTCATAATGTGCTTGGACGTCTGCGTACCGCAGGAAAATACCATTGGGTAAAAGACGAGCTAGAGTATATTTTGAAGAAAATCCCAGCTGTCGGTGGGAAAGTTGCTGCGACAGCAGAGAAAATAAAAGATAGTCTTAAATATTTACTAGTATCCGGTGTCTTTTTCGAAGAGTTAGGCTTTACATATTTAGGTCCAGTCGATGGACATGATTATGAAAAGTTATTCGAAACGTTGCAATATGCAAAGAAAACAAAAGGCCCAGTGCTTGTTCATGTTATTACGAAAAAAGGAAAAGGTTACAAACCAGCAGAGAGTGATGTTATTGGCACTTGGCATGGAACAGGACCTTATAAAATTGAATCAGGTGACTTCGTTAAACCGAAAGAAGTTGCACCAGCATGGAGTGCTGTTGTTAGTGAAACAGTACTTAAGTTAGCGAGAACGGATGAGCGTATCGTTGCAATTACACCTGCAATGCCTGTTGGATCGAAACTTGAGAAATTCCAAAAAGAATTCCCAGATCGTATGATTGATGTAGGTATTGCAGAACAGCATGCTACAACAATGGCAGCGGGTATGGCAACGCAAGGTATGAAACCATTCTTAGCGATTTATTCAACATTTTTACAAAGAGCATATGACCAAGTTGTTCATGATATATGCCGCCAAAATTTAAATGTTTTCATCGGAATCGATCGCTCTGGTTTAGTAGGAGCAGATGGTGAAACGCATCAAGGTGTATTTGATATTTCATTCTTACGCCACTTGCCGAATATGGTACTTATGATGCCAAAAGATGAAAATGAAGGGCAACATTTAGTATACACGGCAATGCAATATGAAGATGGACCAATCGCATTACGTTATGCGCGAGGGAATGGACTTGGCGTTCATATGGATGAAGAATTAAAGGCGATTCCAATCGGTTCATGGGAAACGTTAAAAGAAGGTACACAAGCAGCTATTTTAACATTTGGTACGACAATACCAATGGCAATGGAAGCGGCTGAGCGTCTTGAAAAGGCTGGAGTTTCAGTGAAAGTAGTGAACGCTCGCTTCATTAAACCAATGGATGAAGCATATTTACATGATCTCTTAGGAAAAAATATACCAATTTTAACGATTGAAGAAGCTTGCTTAATTGGTGGTTTTGGAACAGGAGTAGTTGAATTTGCGTCTGAGAACGGGTACCATAGTGCGTTAGTTGAACGAATGGGTATTCCAGATCGTTTCATAGAGCACGGTAGTGTAACAAAATTATTAGAAGAAATCGGTTTAACGACAGATGCTGTTGTAGACCGTATTCATACAATGATTCCATCAAAACAAAAAAGGGCGTAACAAATGAGTGCGAAAAAAGAAAGAGTAGATGTACTATTAGTAGAGCGAGGGCTTATAGAAACACGTGAGAAAGCAAAACGCGCCATTATGGCCGGCCTTGTATATGCGAATGAGATGAGATTGGATAAGCCAGGAGAGAAAATCCCACAAGATACAGAGATTACGGTGAAGGGGCAAGTTATGCCGTATGTAAGCCGTGGTGGTTATAAACTTGAAAAGGCATTAGAGACATTTCATCTTGATTTACAAGATAAAGTTATGATAGATATTGGTTCATCAACTGGTGGCTTTACCGATTGCGCGCTTCAAAATGGAGCGAAATTATCTTATGCATTAGATGTAGGGTACAATCAACTTGCGTGGAAATTGCGTCAAGATGAGCGTGTTGTCGTAATGGAACGAACGAACTTCCGTTACGTAACACCAGCAGACTTAGAACGTGGTTTACCGCAATTTGCTAGTATCGATGTTTCGTTTATATCATTAAAACTTATATTACCAGTTTTAAAAACAATGCTTATGCCGAATGGGGATGTAGCAGCGTTAATTAAACCTCAGTTTGAAGCTGGAAGAGAGCAAGTTGGTAAAAAGGGTATCGTTCGCGATCGAAAAGTACATGAGGCTGTCGTAGAAATGATTGTAGACTTTGCTATAAAAGAAGGATACGACGTAGAAGGTTTAACATTCTCACCGATTACGGGCGGGGATGGTAACATTGAATTTTTAATTCATCTGAAATGGCATGGTGAACGTGAGAATGGCGAAAATCATTCTCCAGTTTCTGTTGAGCAAGTAGTTACAGAGGCACATGATGTCCTAAAACAAAAAGGGAAAGGGGAATAACATATGTTGTTCCTCTTTTTGTTGTAATTGTATAATGATTGTAAAAACAATTGTGTACAAGTAACGAATTATAAGTTAACATAAATAAGTGAAGTATACCAATGTTTAAACTATGGTAAGAGATAGTGTGAGGTGCAAATGTATGAATAAAGGTCAGCGCCATATTAAAATCAGGGAAATTATTGCGAACAAAGAAATTGAAACACAAGATGAATTAGTTGATATTCTACGTAATGAGGGATTTAATGTAACGCAAGCGACAGTATCGCGCGATATTAAAGAATTGCACTTAGTGAAAGTGCCATTACATGATGGTCGCTATAAATATAGCTTGCCAGCAGATCAACGATTTAACCCGTTACAAAAATTAAAACGCAATCTAGTGGATTCATTTGTAAAATTAGACACGGCAGGACATATGCTTGTGCTAAAAACATTGCCTGGTAACGCTCATTCACTTGGAGCACTTATTGATCATTTAGAGTGGGATGAGATCATCGGAACCATTTGTGGTGATGATACTTGCTTAATTATTTGCCGTACACCTGAAGATACAGGTGTTGTCTCTGATCGTTTCTTAAATATGCTGTAACAAAAAAATCTTGTTTGCTTTCCTCTGTAAAGTGGAAAGTGAACAGGATATTTTTATTGGTTAAAAACGTGAATTCTTAATTGTAATATAATATTTTCTTTGAATAAAATTAGGAAATAGGTGGATTGACCCGTAAAACAAATGTTTGGTACAATGGAGCGGTTAGAAAAGTAATTTATACATACAAACATATAGTATGACTATTTGAATAAAGAACTGAGAAAAGCCCTTCATAGGGGATTAGTTTATAACGAGGTGAATGGGGCATTGTTATCGGAATTATCGATTAGAAACTTTGCTATTATTGAGGCATTAAATATTTCTTTTCAAAAAGGATTAACGGTTTTAAGTGGTGAAACAGGGGCCGGAAAATCGATTATTATTGATGCGATTAGTTTACTTGTAGGTGGCCGTGGTTCAGCAGAATTTGTTCGATACGGAACAGAAAAAGCTGAGATAGAGGGGCTATTTTATGTGGAAGATGATAAGCATCCATGTATTGAAAAAGCAGAAGAGTTGGATATAGAAATAGAAGACGGCATGATTATTTTGAAGCGTGATATCGCTGCAAATGGAAAAAGTGTATGTCGTGTAAATGGAAAACTAGTTACCCTTAGTGTATTAAAAGAAATTGGAAAAACACTTGTTGATATTCATGGGCAACACGAAACGCAAGACTTAATGAATGAAGAACGTCATTTATTTATGCTCGATCATTTTGATGGAGAGCGTATCGTTAAACAATTAGATATATACCAAAACGTATATGCTGACTATGAGAAATTAAAAAAACAGTTGAAATCGTTAAGTGAAAATGAACAACAAATGGCGCATCGCTTAGATTTAATTCAATTCCAGCATGAAGAAATCCGTAAAGCTGATTTAAAGATGGATGAAGAAAATGACTTAACTGAAGAACGATTGCAAATTTCTAATTTCGAAAAGATTTATAAAGCATTAGGTGACGCGTATCGCTCGTTAAGTGCTGACGGACAAGGGTTAGATAATGTACGAAGCGCAATGGGACAGATGGAGAGTATTACACATTTAGATGAAGTGTATCAAGAAAATCATGATTCCATTGCCAATAGTTATTATTTATTAGAAGAAGTTGCGTATCAACTAAGAGAAAAGCTCGATATGATGGAATATGATCCGAATCGCTTAGACGAAATTGAAACGCGTTTAAATGAAATTCGTATGCTAAAGAGAAAATATGGAAATACTGTAGAAGAGATTTTAGCGTATGCTGATAAAATTGAACAAGAAATTTTTACGATTGAAAATAAAGACGTTCATATTGAAACGACGAAGAAACAGTTGAAGGAATTAGAAAGTGTTATTCTAAAAGAAGCAACGTTGTTAAGTAATATGCGTCATGAACTTGCAGAGCATCTTACAAATGCCATTCATCAGGAATTAAAAGAATTATATATGGAAAAAACAAAATTTGAAGTGAGAATCATGAAGCGAGAAGGAAATGCAGAAGAGCCTCTCGTGGAGGGAGCACCGGTAAGACTTACAGCGGATGGTTACGATCATGTGGAATTTTATATTTCAACAAATCCGGGTGAGCCGCTAAAACCACTTTCAAAGGTTGCTTCTGGCGGAGAGTTATCCCGTATTATTTTAGCTTTAAAAAGCATTTTTTCTAAGCATCAAGGTGTTGCATCTGTTATTTTTGATGAAGTGGATACTGGTGTAAGTGGCCGGGTCGCACAGGCTATTGCGGAAAAGATTTATCGAGTATCAGTAAACTCACAAGTACTTTGTATTACGCACTTACCTCAAGTAGCTTCAATGGCGGATTCGCATTTATTTATTCGAAAACAAGTAGCAAATGATCGAACAATTACATCAGTTACCGTTTTAACTATGGAGGATAAAGTAACAGAAATAGCTCGAATGATTTCTGGTGTGGAAATTACAGATTTAACGACAGAACATGCGAAAGAATTACTTACGCAAGCGCATCGTTTTAAACAGACAGCAGAGGCTATCCAGTAATGGATAGCTTTTTTTCTCAAATGATGATTTCTTAATTCTTCCGGTTATAAATAAAGCATTGCAAGGAGAGATTAAAAAGTGAAGCCAAAAGGCTGAATGTGGGGTAGGAGCGAGGAGAGTGAATAAATTGAAATTAGAAAGATTTCGCAAAATAATAGGTATTTTTCTCCTTGTTTCTTTAGTTTTTATTGGGTGTTTTAAACCGCTTCGGACGTTTATTTCATCTCCGAAGCAACTTGTTGTTTTTGAAGGACAACAATCAGAAATAGCTTCATTACCAGTGTTTAAAGCTTCATCTACAGATCGTCATGTGTTTACAGTAAGTTCAAATGAACAAAAACAAGGACTTATGGTAAATTCTCATCAAAATGGTGAAGCAGATATGGTGTTTCAGCTTGCTGGTTTTCCAGTGAAAAAAGTAAATGTGAGAGTATTAAAAGATTTCAAAGTTATTCCAGGTGGACAATCAATTGGTGTAAAGTTAAACACAAAAGGGGTACTTGTTGTAGGCCATCATTTAATTCAAACTGAAAAAGGGAAAGTATCTCCTGGTGAAACAGCTGGTGTGCAAATTGGAGATATGATTACTGAAATTAATGGTAAAACAATTGAAAGAATGAGTGATGTAGCACCATTTATTCATAATAGTGGGGAAACAGGCGAACCGCTTAATCTCGTTTTGTTAAGGGATGGAAAGCATATCCGCACTAAATTAACACCACAAAAAGACAGTGGAGAATCGTCTTATCGCATTGGTTTATATATTCGTGATTCGGCAGCTGGAATCGGAACAATGACATTTGTTCATCCTGATTCTATGAAATATGGGGCACTTGGTCATGTCATTTCTGATAATGATACGAAAAAGCCGATTCAAGTCGAAGATGGACAAATTATGCGTTCGACAGTTACATCAATTGAAAGAGGTAGTCATGGGAATCCAGGGGAGAAATTAGCGAGGTTCTCACCTGATCGTGAAGTGATTGGCAATATTACAATCAATAGTCCATTTGGTATTTTTGGCAAATTGAATACAAATATGACAAATGGCGTAATGGATAAAGCAATGCCTATTGCACTATCTCATCAAGTAAAAGAAGGACCAGCAAAAATATTAACGGTTATTGATCAAGATAAAGTGGAAGCGTTTGATATTGAAGTTGTGAGTACAGTACCGCAAAAGTTTCCGGCAACAAAAGGCATGGTAATAAAAGTAACAGATAAACGTTTATTAGCGAAAACAGGTGGTATCGTACAGGGGATGAGCGGAAGTCCAATTGTACAAAATGGAAAGGTAATTGGCGCTGTTACACATGTATTTGTAAATGATCCAACATCAGGATATGGTGTTCATATTGAATGGATGTTACATGAGGCTGGAATTAACATTTATGATCAAGAAAGAAAAGCGAGCTAATTAATAATTAGCTCGTTTTTCTATTGAAAAATTCGTTGAAATTTTGTAAAAGCTCCGCAAGAGGTGTTTTTTGTTGTAAAATAAAAGGAAAGGGTTGAACGTTTCGTTGTTTTTCTATGATGGAATGTGTTGCGAAAAGGAATAAATAAACGATAAACATATTTTTTTGTGATTTTATCGGAAAGTAACAAACTTTAAAAGGGAATTTTCACACAATTGTCGAACAATTCATGTAGCCTAGAAGGATACACATGTCGGAGAATCGATTCGGTAAGGGAGGAAAAGCTGTGGAGAAAATTAAAGTATGTCTTGTGGATGATAATAAAGAATTAGTATCAATGCTAGAGAGTTATGTAGCTGCTCAAGAGGATATGGAAGTAATCGGTACTGCTTATAATGGTCAAGAGTGTTTAAATTTATTAAAAGATAAGCAGCCGGATGTACTTGTATTAGATATTATTATGCCACATTTAGATGGGTTAGCTGTACTAGAGAAAATGCGCCATATTGAAAGGTTAAGACAGCCTAGCGTAATTATGTTGACAGCGTTTGGACAAGAAGATGTGACGAAAAAAGCAGTTGACTTAGGTGCGTCATATTTCATATTAAAACCATTTGATATGGAGAATTTAACGAGTCATATTCGTCAAGTGAGCGGTAAAGCGAACGCTACTATTAAACGTCCACTGCCATCTTTCCGATCAGCAACAACAGTAGATGGAAAACCGAAAAACTTAGATGCAAGCATTACGAGTATCATTCATGAAATTGGTGTGCCTGCTCATATTAAAGGGTACATGTACTTAAGGGAAGCAATTTCTATGGTGTACAATGACATCGAATTACTTGGATCTATTACGAAAGTATTGTATCCAGATATCGCGAAGAAATATAATACAACAGCAAGCCGTGTCGAGCGTGCAATCCGTCACGCAATTGAGGTAGCATGGAGTCGCGGGAATATCGATTCTATTTCGTCCTTATTCGGTTATACAGTATCTATGTCAAAAGCAAAACCTACGAACTCCGAGTTCATCGCAATGGTTGCGGATAAGCTGAGACTTGAACATAAGGCTAGCTGAGAATAGAAGAAGTAAGGGATTTAAGTTTTTAATAATTCTTGAAATGTATACTTGATAGTAAATTTAAAACCAATGAACTTTTTAATTAAAGACCAATGAATGTTAGAATTCGTTGGTCTTTTTATTGTACATGTTCGAAGTGAAGGTTAAATTGAATCACGGTATATCCGATGAGGGATTTTAGCAAGCAAGTCATCCGTGATATAATAGAAAATAATAAAAAGTCCTGTGAAACAGGACTGTATTATTCTTCGTCTTTATTTTGTTTTTCTAATTCAACTAACTTTTGAATTAAAATGTGCTGCGGCATATGCATAAGTTGTTCAAGTGGAACACCTAATGCTTTTGATAGGCGGACTGCAGTGTCTGGAGAAATTTGTAATGGTCTCATAGAAGTACCTCCTTTTTCGTATAGTATAGCATAAGATTGGGGGAGTGAGGATGACTCTTATATTTGCACATCGTGGTGCAGCGGGAACGTACCCAGAAAATACGATGATTTCATTTGAAGCAGCTGAATCTTTTAAGGCAGATGGAATTGAGCTTGATGTTCAATTAACGAAAGACGGAAAGGTTGTCGTCATTCATGATGAAACAGTGGACCGGACAACAAATGGAAAAGGTGCGGTTCGAAATTATGTATATGAGGATTTATGTAAATTAGATGCGAGCTATAAATTTGGTGATAAAGTAGGTTTTTGTAAAATACCTCTTTTAGAAGAAGTGTTACAATGGATTGAACAAACAGGGTTGTTACTCAATATTGAACTTAAAAATAATAAAATTCCATACAGAGGCTTAGAGGAAGAAGTTATAACGCTTGTACGCAAATTTAATTTAGAAAATCGTGTTATATTTTCTTCATTTAATCACTACAGTATGAAAAGGTGTCATATGATGGCTCCTGATATTCAAACAGCGATTTTATATCGCGAAGGCCTGCATAGCCCATGGGCATATGCAAAAAAGATGGGAGCTACTGCGGTGCATCCGAATTATCGTTACCTTCAAGATGCCATTGCTGAATTAACGATGGAAAGTGATGTAGAAGTTCGGCCCTATACAATTAATGAAGAAACACTTATGCGTAAATATTTTGATATGAACATATCGGCGATTATTACTGATTATCCTGAAACGGCAAGAACGTTATTGCCAATAAAAAAATGAGACCGCGTGTAACGGTCTCATTTTTTTATTGATAAGTAGTAGGAATTTCCTATCTTCTAAAGCGCGCTTGTACTTTATTTCGTTTACGGTCTCGGTGTAAGACGAAGCCACCAAAAATATAAAACCCTAGTCCGAAGCAAAGAGCGCCAATTAAAAATTGTAACCAAAGTATGGAGAGTGGAGGAAATAGAATCCCGAATACAGTATCTCTCATTAATTTGATGCCAAACACAGCTAATGAAATAGGGATGAGTGCTAATAATAGAGCAAGGTAACGCTGCATATAAACTCTCCTTTTCAGATTATTTTGTTTATTTTAATGATGTTATATGAAAAGGGGGTTTGTCAAGAGGGGGCTGAACGAGTAAGATAAGGGTGTGAAAAATTTTGCAGAGATACTTCGAGAGGAAGTGTAATATATGAAACAAAAAGTTTTAATTGTTGGTGCAGGTGAAGGTGGTAGTACACTGCTACGTCTGTTACAGAGTTCGAATATATTTCAAATTATAGGGATTATTGATATAAATCCGATAGCAAAAGGGTTACAGATGGCAAAGGAATACGGGATTGCGATTGGAGAGAGTGTGACTCCGTTTCTTTCTATGCACATTGATGTAATGTTTGATATGACAGGTGACGATGATTTACATAAAGATTTATTAAAGAAAAAGCATAAAGATACTCTTCTTATACCAGGTGATATTGCAAAGATTGTTACGAGATTAGCACATGAGAAGGAAGATTTAATTGGAAAGTTAGAAGAGCAAACGCAGCAAGGTGATTTAATTTTAAACTCCACGCATGACGGTATGATAGTGATTGATAAAGAAGGACAAGTTCGCCTATTTAATAAAAGTGCAGAACGTATTATCGGATATAAAAAAGAAGATGCGGTAGGCAAATATATTTTAGAAGTTATTCCGACTAGTAAGCTGCTTCGTATTATACGTACGAAACAAATAGAAGTAAATTATGAACTGACGCTTGAGAATGGAAAGAAAATTATTACAACCCGTATTCCAATATTAAAAGAGGGAGGAGAAGTGCAAGGGGCATTTGCGATTTTTAAAGATATAACAGAGGTTGTAGATCTTGCGGAAGAAGTTACAGATTTAAAGGAGATTCAAACGTTACTTGAGGCGATTATTAACTCGTCTGAGGAAGCCATTTCGGTCGTGGATGAAAAAGGACGAGGGTTAGTAATTAACCCTGCATATACGAAATTAACAGGTTTAACAGAAGAGGACATTATTGGAAAGCCAGCTACAACTGATATTGTAGAAGGTGAAAGTATGCATATGAAAGTACTTCGAACGCGTAGGGCAGTACGAGGAATACATATGAAGATTGGACAAAAAAAGCGAGACGTAATTGTAAACGTAGCACCAGTCATTGTAGATGGAATATTGAAAGGGAGCGTTGGTGTAATTCGTGACGTATCAGAAATTCAAAAGTTAACAAATGAATTGAATCGAGCAAGGCAAATTATTCGAACGTTAGAAGCGAAATATTCATTTGATGACATTGTCGGAAATTCAGATGAAACAACGGCTGCTATTGAGCAGGCAAAACTGGGGGCGAATACACCAGCAACAGTATTGCTACGCGGGGAGTCAGGGACAGGTAAAGAATTGTTTGCACATGCTATCCATAATGGAAGTAATCGAAAATATAATAAGTTCGTTCGTGTAAACTGTGCAGCTATTTCGGAGACCTTGTTAGAAAGTGAATTATTTGGTTATGAGGAAGGGGCGTTTTCTGGCGCGAAAAGAGGCGGAAAACGTGGATTCTTTGAGGAAGCGAATAACGGCAGTATCTTTTTAGATGAAATAGGCGAACTATCTGCCAATACGCAAGCGAAACTCCTTCGCGTTTTGCAAGAGAAAGAAATTGTAAAAGTTGGTGGAACGAAAGCAATCCCTATTAATGTCAGAGTAATTGCAGCGACGCACGTGAATTTAGAAAAAGCCATTTTAGAAGGAGAATTCAGGGAGGATTTATATTATCGATTAAATAAAATTCCAATTCACATTCCATCCCTTCGTCAGCGTAAAGGGGATATACCGGCAATCGCAGACAGATTAATTCAAAAAATTAACCAAGATTATGGCCGAAATATAGAGGGGCTCACTAATTCTGCTATTTCCTATTTACAATCATATGAATGGCCAGGGAATGTGAGGGAACTTGAAAACATTTTGGGGAGAGCTATTATCTTTATGAATTATAACGAGACTTATATTGATGTACAACATTTACCGCCATTACATAACGAAGAGCAGGTGGAGTCAAAGCAAGCTCATTTATTACCTGAGTTAGAAGAAAAGCCACTTGAGCATTTAGTGACGGAGTTTGAAGGGAATATCATTCATGAATATTTAGAGAGGTTTGGTGGAAATAAAACACAAACAGCAAGAGCGTTAGGAATTTCGGTTCGAAATTTATATTACAAGCTAGAAAAGTATGAGTGTGCAAAAAATAGCATGCAATAAATTGCGTACCGTGCAATTTATTGCATGGTATACAAAAAGTGACAAAATAAGACAGAATCTTTTGTTATTTTCCAAAGTATTGATTTTACTGTGTTTTGAATGCGTTTTCATTATTGGTAAGACCACTTTAAAAAGTTGGCACGGTATTTGCTTAATAAAAAGACGAGGGACGACGGAAAGGGTTGATTACAAAATATGAAGTTAGAACACTTAATTGATCAAGCAGCAGGCCAGCCTAAAAAAACTGTGGCTGTAGCAGTAGCTGAAGATCATGAAGTAATTGAAGCTGTAGCGAAAGCAATTACATTACAGCTAGCTCAATTTCGTCTATATGGAAACCAAGAAAAAATAATGGGGATGTTACAAGAACATAATTTACAAACTTCAGAACATATTGAAGTGATTGCAGCACAGTCAAGTGCTGAGGCTGCAGAACTTTCTGTGAAAGCTGTAAGAAACGGCGAAGCAGATGTGCTCATGAAGGGAAACATCCCAACAGCAAATATTTTGAAAGCTGTATTAAATAAAGAGTGGGGACTTCGTAAAGGTAGCGTACTTTCACACGTTGCAGCATTTGAAGTTCCAAATTACGATCGTCTCATTTTTGTTACAGATGCAGCGATGAACATTGCACCTGATGTAACACAGAAAGCTGCTATTATACAGAATACTGTAGAAGTTGCCCGGGCAATAGGAATTGATTTGCCAAAGGTAGCACCAATTGCAGCGGTAGAGGTTGTGAATCCTGCGATGCAAGCGACAATTGATGCAGCGATGTTAACTCAAATGAATCGCCGCGGACAAATTAAAAATTGTGTCGTTGATGGACCACTTGCTTTAGATAATGCAGTATCACAAATTGCAGCAGAACATAAAGGCATAGTAAGTGATGTAGCAGGTAAGGCAGACATTTTACTCGTCCCAACGATTGAAGCTGGAAATGTGCTATATAAATCACTCGTATACTTTGCGGATGCAAAAGTAGGAGCAATGATTGCTGGCGCAAAAGCACCGATTGTTTTAACATCTCGTGCTGATTCAGCAGAAACAAAAGTATATTCATTAGCATTGGCAGTTGCGACTGCTTCAAAATAAACCAAATAGGGTAAAACAATTAGGGGGAAACGACAATGACATTAGAAATCTTCGAATACTTAGAAAAATATGATTATGAGCAAGTAGTATTTTGTCAAGATAAAGAATCTGGTTTAAAAGCAATCATTGCAATTCATGATACAACACTTGGACCAGCTCTTGGTGGAACAAGAATGTGGACATATGATTCTGAAGAAGCGGCGATTGAAGATGCATTGCGTCTTGCAAAAGGGATGACATACAAAAACGCAGCAGCTGGTTTAAACTTAGGTGGTGCGAAAACAGTAATTATCGGTGATCCACGTAAAGATAAGAGCGAAGCAATGTTCCGTGCATTAGGACGTTACATTCAAGGACTAAACGGACGTTACATTACAGCTGAAGATGTTGGTACAACAGTAGATGATATGGATATTATCCACGAAGAAACTGACTTTGTAACAGGTATTTCACCATCATTCGGTTCTTCTGGTAACCCATCTCCAGTAACTGCATACGGTGTGTATCGTGGTATGAAAGCTGCTGCGAAAGAAGCTTTCGGTACTGATAATTTAGAAGGAAAAGTAATTGCTGTTCAAGGTGTTGGTAACGTAGCATATCACCTATGCAAACATTTACACGCTGAAGGAGCAAAACTAATCGTTACAGATATTAATAAAGAAGCTGTACAACGTGCAGTAGAAGAATTCGGTGCAACAGCAGTTGAGCCAAATGAAATTTACGGTGTTGAATGTGATATTTACGCACCATGTGCATTAGGCGCAACAGTTAATGACGAAACTATCCCACAACTTAAAGCAAAAGTAATCGCTGGTTCTGCGAATAACCAATTAAAAGAAGATCGTCACGGCGACATCATTCATGAAATGGGTATCGTATACGCACCAGACTATGTAATTAATGCAGGTGGCGTAATTAACGTAGCAGACGAGTTATATGGATACAATAGAGAACGTGCATTAAAACGCGTTGAGTCAATTTATGACACAATTGCAAAAGTAATCGAAATTTCAAAACGCGATGGCATTGCAACTTATGTAGCAGCTGATCGTCTAGCTGAAGAGCGCATTGCAAGCTTGAAAAACTCTCGTAGCACATACTTACGCAACGGTCACGACATTATTAGCCGTCGCTAATCATTCATATATTACTTTTACAAAAGGTGTGGTTACCTCTTATGAGGTTTCCACCTCCTTTTGAATTTATTAGTGGAGGTAGCAACAGTGTCTTTAAATCGAATTCTTGTTATTAATCCGGGTAGTACATCCACAAAAATCGGTGTTTTTGATAATGAAAGACCCGTTTTAGAAGAAACTATTCGTCATGACGAAGAACAGATTGGAAAATATAAGCGAATTATTGACCAATATGAGTTTCGTAAAGAAACGATCTTAGAAGTTCTACATTCTCACGGTATTAACATTTCAAAGTTAAACGCAGTTTGTGGACGCGGGGGATTACTTCGTCCAATCGAGGGTGGAACATACACAGTAAACGATGCGATGTTAGAAGATTTGAAAAATGGATTTAGCGGTCATCACGCTTCAAACCTTGGGGGCATTTTAGCATATGAAATTGCTTCTGGATTAAATATTCCGGCATTCATTGTAGACCCTGTCGTTGTAGATGAAATGGAGCCGGTTGCTCGTATAAGTGGTATCGCTGGTATGGAACGTAAAAGTATTTTCCATGCATTAAATCAAAAAGCAGTCGCTCGCAAAGTGGCTGAAGAATTAAACCACAAATATGAGGATTTAAATTTATTAGTTACACATATGGGCGGCGGTATTACAGTTGGTGCTCATAAAAAAGGAAAAGTTATCGATGTGAATAATGGTTTAAATGGAGAAGGACCATTTAGCCCAGAGCGTGCGGGTACAGTACCAGTAGGACAACTAGTTGAAATGTGTTTCTCTGGTGAGTATTACCGAGACGAAATGGTTAAAAAACTTGTCGGACAAGGTGGACTTGTAAGTCTTATTGGTACAAATGATGCGATTAAAGTAGAACAAATGGTTGAAAAAGGTGATCCTGAAGCAACTCTTATTTATAAAGCAATGGCGTATCAAGTTGCAAAAGAAATTGGTGGAGCTAGCGCTGTACTTCACGGGAAAATCGATGCAATTGTATTAACTGGTGGACTTGCTTACAGTAAAATTCTTGTTGATGAAATAAAAGAACGAGTAGACTGGATTGCAGATGTTATCGTACATCCAGGAGAAGATGAATTACAAGCATTAGCAGAAGGGGCACTTCGTGTACTACGTGAAGAAGAAGCTCCAAAAGAATATATTGTACGTGAAAAAGAAACGGTAGCTAGGGGTTGAGATAATGGCAAAAGAATATGATTTAGTCATCGTTGGCGGCGGTACTGGTGGATATGTTGCTGCTATTCGTGCATCACAACTAGGTTTAAAAACGGCACTTGTTGAAAAAGAAAATCTTGGTGGTACTTGTTTACACAAAGGATGTATTCCTAGTAAAGCCCTTTTACGTAGTGCGGAAGTATACGCAACTGCTAAGAAAAGTGAAGAGTTCGGGGTTATTGCAAGTAATGTAGAACTAAACTTTGCAAAAGTACAAGAGCGTAAAGAGAAGATTGTAACGCAACTTCATAAAGGTGTTCAGCACTTAATGAAACAAGGTAAAATTGATGTGTTTGAAGGTATTGGCCGTATTCTTGGTCCATCTATTTTCTCTCCGATGCCAGGGACAATTTCAGTTGAACTTGCAAGTGGAGAAGAGAATGAAATGTTAATTCCAAAAAATGTACTTATTGCAACAGGTTCTCGTCCAAATTCATTACCAGGTTTAGAATTAGACGGAGAGTACGTAATGTCTTCCGATCATGCCCTAAAAATGGAAACGCTTCCTAGTTCAATTATTATCGTTGGTGGCGGTGTAATTGGTATTGAGTGGGCATCTATGCTTGCTGACTTCGGTGTAGAAGTTACAGTATTAGAGTATGCGAAAACGATACTACCACTAGAAGATCAAGACGTTTCAAAAGAAATGCAACGTCTATTCAAGAAAAAAGGTATTAAAGTGGTAACTGGTGCAAAAGTATTACCAGAAACATTGGTAAAAGATAATGGAGTAACAATTCAAGCTGAACATAACGGTGAGAATAAAGAATTTAAAGCAGAAAAAATGCTTGTATCTGTAGGAAGACAAGCCAATACGCAAAATATTGGTTTAGAGAATACGGATATCGTTGTGGAAAAAGGATACATTCAAACAAATGAGTTTTATCAAACGAAAGAATCTCATATTTACGCAATCGGTGATGTAATCGGTGGCTTACAGCTTGCTCACGTTGCTTCTCATGAAGGAATAGCTGCAGTAGAACATATTGCTGGTAAAGAAGTTACACCAATTGATTATTCTATGGTATCAAAATGCGTATATAGCAGTCCGGAAGTTGCTTCTGTCGGTTTAACAGAACAAGAAGCGAAAGAAAAAGGCTATAAGTTAAAAGTAGGTAAGTTCTCATTCCGTGCAATCGGGAAAGCGCTTGTATACGGCGAATCAGATGGTTTCGTAAAACTTGTAGTTGATGAAGAAACAAATGACATTCTTGGTGTTCATATGATTGGACCACATGTAACAGATATGATTTCTGAAGCAGGTCTTGCAAGAGTACTTGATGCAACACCTTGGGAAGTAGCACATACAATTCATCCGCATCCATCATTATCTGAGGCGATTGGTGAAGCAGCGTTAGCTGTAGATGGAAAAGCGTTACACGCATAAAAATGTGGATTTAGGAGGTTATGAAAAATGGCAGAAGTAAAAGAAAAGCGCCATGAAGAGCTTGGCTTAAGTGATGAGCAAGTATTAGAAATGTTCCGTACGATGTTACTTGCACGTAAAATCGACGAACGTATGTGGTTATTAAACCGTGCTGGTAAAATTCCATTCGTAATTTCTTGTCAAGGACAAGAGGCAGCACAAGTTGGAGCAGCATTCGCTCTTGATAGAGAGAAAGATTATGCATTACCATACTACCGTGATATGGGTGTTGTATTAGCGTTTGGTATGACAGCGAAAGAACTGATGCTATCTGGTTTCGCGAAAGCTGGAGATCCAAACTCTGGTGGTCGTCAAATGCCTGGTCACTTCGGCCAAAAGAAAAATCGTATTGTGACAGGTTCATCTCCAGTAACAACGCAAGTACCACATGCAGTTGGTATTGCATTAGCTGGAAAAATGGAAAAGAAAGATTTAGTAACGTTTGTTACATTCGGTGAAGGTTCTTCTAACCAAGGTGATTTCCATGAAGGTGCAAACTTTGCTGGCGTACACAAGTTACCTGTTATTTTCATGTGTGAAAATAATAAATACGCAATCTCTATTCCAGTTGAAAAACAATTAGCTTGTAAAAATGTATCAGATCGTGCAATTGGATACGGTATGCCTGGATATACAGTAGACGGAAACGATCCGCTTGCAGTATATAAAGCTGTAAAAGAAGCAGCAGACCGTGGCCGACGCGGTGAAGGCCCAACTTTAATTGAAACAGTATCATATCGTTTAACAGCACATTCAAGTGACGACGATGATCGTGTTTATCGTGATAAAGAAGAAGTAGAAGAAGCAAAGAAAAATGATTCAATTATAACATTTGCTGCTTATTTAAAAGAGGTTGGCGTGTTAACTGAGGAATCTGAAAAACAAATGTTAGACGAAATTATGCATATCGTAAACGAAGCAACAGAATATGCAGAAAATGCTCCGTATGCAGCACCTGAAGATGCATTGAAGCACGTATACGCAGAATAGGGGGGAACGTTTCATGGCTGTAATGTCTTATATTGATGCTATTACATTAGCAATGCGCGAGGAAATGGAACGCGATGAGAAAGTATTCGTTTTAGGTGAAGATGTTGGTAAAAAAGGTGGCGTATTTAAAGCGACACACGGATTATATGATCAATTTGGTGAAGATCGTGCGCTAGATACACCACTTGCAGAATCTGCAATCGCTGGGGTCGCAATTGGTGCAGCAATGTATGGAATGCGTCCAATCGCTGAAATGCAGTTTGCTGATTTCATCATGCCAGCAGTAAACCAAATTGTTTCTGAGGCAGCAAAAATTCGTTACCGTTCTAATAATGATTGGACTTGTCCAATTACAGTTCGTGCGCCATTTGGCGGCGGTGTTCACGGTGCATTGTATCATTCACAATCTGTAGAAGCGATGTTTGCAAACCAACCGGGTTTAAAAATTGTTATCCCTTCTACACCATATGATGCAAAAGGCTTACTAAAAGCTGCAATTCGTGATGAAGATCCAGTATTATTCTTTGAGCATAAACGTGCATATCGCTTAATTAAAGGTGAAGTGCCAGAAGATGATTACGTATTACCAATCGGAAAAGCAGATGTAAAACGTGAAGGCGATGATATTACTGTTATCACATACGGATTATGTGTTCATTTTGCTCTTCAAGCGGCTGAAAAGTTAGCACAAGATGGCATCTCTGCACACATTCTTGATTTACGTACTGTATATCCATTAGATAAAGAAGCAATCATTGAAGCAGCTTCTAAAACAGGTAAAGTTCTTCTTGTAACAGAAGACAATAAAGAAGGAAGTATTATGAGTGAAGTGGCAGCAATTATTGCTGAAAACTGTCTGTTTGATTTAGATGCACCAATCGCACGTCTTGCAGGTCCAGACGTTCCAGCAATGCCATATGCACCAACAATGGAAAAATTCTTTATGGTAAATCCAGATAAAGTTGAAAAAGCAATGCGTGAACTTGCGGAATTTTAATCGGGGGGACTATACATGGCTGTAGAAAATATTACAATGCCTCAGCTCGGGGAGAGCGTTACAGAGGGTACAATTAGTAAATGGCTCGTGAATGTTGGCGATCACGTAAACAAATATGATCCGCTTGCAGAAGTAATGACTGATAAAGTAAACGCTGAAGTACCATCTTCTTTCACTGGTATTGTGAAAGAGTTAATCGCTAGTGAAGGTGATACGTTAGCTGTAGGTGAAGTAGTTTGTGTAATTCAAGTAGAAGGCGCAGATGAAGTAGCGGCAACAGCTGTTGAGGAAAAAACAAAAGAAGAACCAAAGGCAGAAGTAGCTACGCCTGAAAAAGCACCGAAAGCAAAACAACCAACTGATGGAAAACCTCGTTTTTCACCAGCTGTGTTAAAACTTGCGGGTGAGCATAACGTTGATTTAGATCAAGTAGAAGGTACGGGGGCAAACGGCCGTATCACTCGTAAAGATATTTTAAAGCTAGTGGAATCTGGAAATATTCCGCAAGCAGGTGCGGCGAAGAAAGAGGAAGCGGTAGCAGCAGTAGTAGAAGCGCGTCCAGAAGCACCAAAAGCAGCGCCAGTAGCGCAAAAAGTAGAATCTGCGAAACCAGTTTCTGTACCAACAATGCCTGGCGATATCGAAATTCCAGTAACAGGTGTGCGTAAAGCAATTGCAGCGAACATGTTACGTAGTAAACACGAAGCGCCACACGCTTGGATGATGATTGAAGTAGATGTGACAAACCTTGTGTCATACCGTAATTCAATTAAAGGTGATTTCAAAAAGCGTGAAGGCTTTAACTTAACGTTCTTTGCTTTCTTCGTAAAAGCAGTAGCACAAGCGTTAAAAGAATACCCTCAAATTAATTCAATGTGGGCTGGCGATAAAATCGTTCAGAAGAAAGATATTAACCTTTCTATCGCTGTTGCAACAGAGGACGAACTATTTGTACCAGTAATTAAACATGCGGACGAGAAGACAATTAAAGGCATTGCTCGTGAAATTACAGAACTTGCAGGAAAAGTACGTACGAAATCGTTAAAAGCGGACGAAATGCAAGGCGGAACATTTACAATCAATAACACAGGATCATTCGGTTCTGTTCAATCTATGGGTATTATTAATTACCCACAAGCGGCTATTTTACAAGTTGAATCAATTGTAAAACGCCCAGTAATTATGGATAATGGCATGTTTGGTGCTCGTGACATGGTTAACTTATGTTTATCACTTGATCACCGTGTACTAGATGGCTTAATTTGTGGTAAGTTCTTAGGACGTGTAAAAGAAATTTTAGAAAATACGTCAGAAAATAATACATCTGTATATTAAATAAAAAGCTCGCTTATGCGAGCTTTTTATCATCCTATTTCTTCATCTACATCCTACTATATATATAATACCTTTCCCAGTAATCTTACAATGAACGATTATGTATTAGGAATTTATGAAAATACATTGCTGATATATGGTATATGGATATAAAATAAGAAAAGAATAATTTTTTTGGCAAATCTTACTGATGAAACTGTAGTATAATATATTGTATTGTATGAAAAAGAGAGTTATTCTATATAAGTGTTTTATAGATAATGTGTAATCAGTCGTCAAAACATGAAGAATGTTGACTCCTGGTTTTTTATTTTGCTGTAACAATGTTTCAGGAGGATGTCATGAAAAGAAGTACCGAGTTTCTAAAAAGTTTAGATGTAAAATTAATATTAATTTTGTTAGCATTATGTGTTACGAGTATAGCTGCTATATATAGCAGTCAGCAAACTGGCCAATATGGAGAGGCAAACTTTGCAATGAAACAGGGTTTGAACTACATAATTGGGGTTGTATTGTTATTGCTTGTTGCAAGCATTGACTTAGATCAATTACAAAAATTGTCTTGGCCACTTTATATCGTTGGATTTGCTTCACTTATTCTTTTGAAAATACTACCGGTTTCCACTTTCACACCTGAAAAATTAGGTGCAAAAAGATGGTTTGTATTTCCGTTAGTTGGACAAATTCAACCATCTGAGTTTTTCAAAATTTCATTGCTTCTCGTGGTAGCAAGTATAGCAGTGAAACATAATGCGCAGTATATGGCAAGGACATTCCAAACGGACTTAAAATTAGTAGGTAAAATTGTACTAGTATCCCTCCCACCTATTGCTGTTGTATATAGCCAACCGGATACAGGGATGGTGTTCTTATATGCTGCTGCCATTGCATGTATTTTATTCATGTCAGGTATTCAGAAGAAATTGATAGCGTTATGTACAGTTATTCCAGTCACCATACTATCTACGTTAATATTTATTTACGTAAGGTATGAGGATTTCTTCTTTAATAAGTTAGTTACGCTACTAAAACCGCACCAACAATCACGTATTTTAGGTTGGTTAGATCCATTTGAACATACAGATCAAGGTTATCAAACACAGCAATCAATTTTAGCTGTAGGTAGTGGCGGTATGGAAGGGAAAGGGTTTGGCGAAGGGAACGTTTATATCCCTGAGAAGCATACAGACTTTATTTTCGCTACAATTGCCGAAGAAGGTGGATTTATCGTAGCAGCGTTAGTTGTATTCTTGTTCCTATTACTACTATATAGAACAATTATTATCGGTTATTCTGCTGATAATTTATTCGGTACATTATTATGTGCTGGATCGATTGGGATATTAACGGTTCAAATATTCCAAAACATCGGTATGATCGTTGGATTAATGCCTGTAAAAGGGATTGCATTACCTTTCTTATCTTATGGGGGAAGTTCCTTATTCTCGAATATGATTATGATGGGGCTCATATTATCGGTACGGAAAACGTATAAAAAATATATGTTTTCAGTTAAGTAAAAAAAGCTGGTTCGTTTTTAAACGAACCAGCTTTTTTACATATATACGCATAAACGTTGCAAACTAAAACGGACTAGCAGTTTGGGATGTAAGGAGTGCAAAGTGATGCATATGCATATTTTTGAGGGAGCACGGCATCTTTCTAATAGTGAATGGGTTATTCGGGCTATCATAGCATACATATTTTTAATATTAGTTGCGAAAGCAATGGGACAAAGATCCATCGCGCAACTTCGTTTTTTAGATGTTGTATTAGTGTTATTGCTTGGTGGGAATATTTCTAACGCATTGTCTGATGAAAAAGTAGGATTAATGGGCTCGATGATTACAACGTTTATACTCGTTGTACTTCATATTATAAGTTCAGTTTTAATGTTGAAATGGGATAGATGGAGACGCTTTTTAGAGCCAGCACCTATCATTCTTATACACAACGGCTCCATTGATTTTAGCAATTTGAAAAAAGCGAGAATTACGGTGGAATATTTATTTTCAGAACTTCGTATGCGAAATGTGAGCGATATTCAAACGATCAAATTAGCATTATGGGAAGCGAACGGTGTCGTTTCTATATTTCGGTATCCAGAATATGAGGCAGCTTCCCGGCTTGATCTAAAAGTGGCGGGAAAAAAATCTCCAGTCTCGTTTGTATTAGTAAAGGATGGGAGCATTCAGCAAGATGTTCTTGCTTTATTAGGGAAAACAGAAGAATGGGCGAGAGAATTTCTAGAGAAAAACGCAGAAGTTGAATCCATTTTGTTAGCTACAGTAGATGAAGCACATAAAATAAATATTTTGTTAAAAAAATGAAAAATATACGCATTTTGTCGTTTCATACATATGATACAATAGTGTGGACAACGAAAAAGGAGGGATACGATGGGATATGTAGAAGAATTACGGAAAATAGTTGGTCATCGCCCTTTAATTTTAGTTGGTGCTGTTGTACTCGTTATAAATGAAAATAGATATGTATTATTGCAACAAAGAACAGAGCCTTACGGAAAATGGGGGCTGCCTGGCGGATTAATGGAGCTTAGTGAATCCCCAGAAGAAACTGCTTTTCGTGAAGTATACGAAGAAACAGGAATAAGGGTGAAGAACCTACGATTAATCAATGTGTTTTCTGGAGCGAACTATTTTACAAAATTAGCAAACGGTGATGAATTTCAATCTGTAACGACTGCTTATTATACGGACGAATACGATGGAGATTTTGTTATGAACAAAGAAGAAGCGGTTCAGCTTAAATTCTTCCCACTAACAGAACTACCTGACTATATTGTTGGGTCGCATAAAAAAATGATTAGTGAATATATGAAGATTATGGAAAAAAAGATATAATAATAGTGAAAGAAATACAAAAACACAGTTCTGGTTGGTAGTCCAGACGCATGATTTCATGTCAGTAACCTTCCCCTCCGGGATGTCCCGTATTTCTAATTTTTTTAGGGGGGCTGTCAATGGATTTGACAGTATATCACGATGGCCAATTTTTTGTTGGAATCATTACATGTAAAGAAAAAGGGAAGTTGTATGGAGCGAGGTATATTTTTGGAACGGAACCTTCAGACGAAGAAGTGCTTATATTTGTGAACGGTTCAATGTTAGCGTATTTTCAGCACTTTGCAAAATGTGGCGTGGAAGTGAAAGAAAAACAGCGTCCCAAAAATATAAAGCGGATCATACGACAAGCAGCAAAAGAAGTAAATGTAAACCGCTTTACTAAGGCACAAGAGGCAATTAGCTTATCTTATGAACTGCATAAACAAGAAAAGAAAGTGCAATCTAAGGAGAAGCGAGAGGCTGAAAAACAAAGAAGACGTTTAATCAAAGTACAAAAAGCAAAGCAAAAACATCGTGGTCATTAAGAAAAGGTGTTAGAGCAAGAGCTCTAACACCTTTTCTATGCTGAAATACAAGTAAACTTACTTGTATTTCACAAACATTAACTGGTAAGATACAAATAGGTAGTTTTAGAGGAGGGAAAAGATTGATTAATTTTAACTTTTTTATGAATGATGTTGTCCGCCAAGCGCGTGAAGAGATTGTCTCTGCTGGATATACAGAATTGACGACGCCAGAAGCAGTAGACGAAGCGTTTAAAAGAAATGGAACAACACTTGTAATGGTAAACTCTGTATGTGGTTGTGCAGGCGGTATTGCTCGTCCTGCTGCTGCGCATTCTGTACATTATGATAAACGTCCTAACCACCTTGTAACGGTGTTTGCAGGTCAAGATAAAGAAGCGACAGCAAGAGCTCGTGAATATTTCGAAGGGTACCCACCATCTTCTCCATCATTTGCTTTATTAAAAGATGGAAAAATTGTAACGATGGTAGAGCGTCATGAAATTGAAGGTCATGAACCGATGCAAGTTATTGCAAAACTACAATCGTATTTCGAAGAGAATTGCGAAGAACTATAATCAGTGGAGGTGGTTCATCCCAACGGATTATAAGTCCTTATAAAAATAAATGAAAAGGCGGTACGTCCACATTCAAGTGGATGTACCGCCTTTTTTTATTTCGTATTAAAATTTGTGGGATATGCATAGTTTTGTTATTTTATGCATCTTTTTATACATAAATAACGGTGTTTTAACTTGTTTTATATTTATTTTTATTTTATATATTGCATAAAAATAAAAGTACTGATACAATACAAACATCGAATAAATATTCTATTAAACTTTTAAATATACATTATTAGGGGGAAGAAAGATGAAGAAGTTATTATCAATATCGTTTGCACTTATTTTAATTGTAAGTATGTTCAGTGCTTGTAGTAATGGGGAAGAAAAGGCTACTGGAAAAAATAAAAAAGTACTGGTTATGGGGACTTCAGCAGATTATAAACCATATGAATACGTAGAAGCTTCAAAAAGTGATGAAATTATCGGCTTTGATGTTGATGTTGCTAAATATATCGGAAAAGAACTTGGTTATGAAGTGAAAGTGAAAGATATGGATTTTGGTGGTTTATTAGCATCTCTTAGCTCAGGAAAAGTTGATTTCGTAATGGCAGGTATGACGCCAACTGCAGAGCGTAAAAATAATGTTGATTTCACAGATATTTACTTTGTTGCGAAAAACATGATTGTTTCTAAAAAGGACTCTAACATTCAATCTGTAGAGGATTTAAAAGGGAAAAAAGTAGGGGTACAAACAGGGTCTATTCAAGAAGAGAAAGCAGCAGAATTTAAAAAACAAGTAGATTTCAAAGTTGAGGGACGTGACCGTATACCAGAAATCGTACAAGAAATTAAAGCTGGTCGTTTTGACGCTGCAATTATAGAAGATACAGTTGCTAAAAATTATTTAGAAAAAATGAAAGAATTACAAGGAATTGAAATTAAAGAAGCACCAGAAGAAGTAGGAGCAGCAATTGCCCTTCCGAAAAACAGTGACAAAACAGCTGAATTTAATAAAGTAATTAAAAAAATGCAAGAAAATGGAGAAATGGATAAATTAGTGAAGAAATGGTTTGGCAGCGAAAAATAAGCTGCCTTTCACTTTTCTGTGAGGGGAATGAAAAGAATGAACTTAGATTTTTCGGCGATTACGCCTTCGATACCGTATATATTAAAAGGTCTAGAAGTTACTTTGAAAATTGTAGCAGTATCAGCTTTAGCAGGGTTTCTTTTAGGGACGTTATTAGCACTTTGCAAAATTGCTAGAATACGAGCATTAAATATAGCGGCAGATCTTTATACATCAATTTTCCGTGGTACACCACTTGTATTGCAATTAATGATTATTTATTTCGGTGTCCCGCAAATAATTGGTTATGAAATACCGGCATTCTTAGCAGCTGTACTTGCATTTAGCTTAAATTCAGGTGCATATATGTCAGAAGTAATCCGCGCGGGCATTCAAGCGGTTGATAAAGGACAAACAGAAGCAGCGATGGCTTTAGGAATTCCATACGGAAAAATGATGCGAAATATCATTTTTCCTCAAGCTTTAAAAAATATATTACCGGCACTTGTAAACGAGTTTGCGACACTTACGAAAGAATCGGCTGTAGTAACAGTAATAGGCGCAACGGATTTAATGCGCCGTGCTTACATCGTAGGCGGGGAGACATTTAAATATCTTGAACCATTACTTTTTGTTGGACTCATTTATTATATGCTAGTCATTATTCTTACATTAGTCGGGAAGGCAATTGAAGGGAGAATGAAGAAAAGTGATTAAAATTGAAAACCTTCATAAATCATTTGGAAAAAACGAAGTATTAAAAGGAATTACAACAACGATTGGAAAAGGGGAAGTAGTAGCGATTATTGGACCGTCTGGATCAGGGAAATCAACATTTTTACGTTGTATGAATGTGTTAGAAGCACCGACAAATGGTCACATTTGGATTGGAACGGAAGAAGTAACGAATCCGAAAACGAATATTATGCACGTCCGTGAAAATGTCGGAATGGTATTTCAGCATTTCCACCTATTTCCTCATATGACTGTATTAGAAAATATTACGTATGCTCCTATCAATGTAAAAGGAGTAACGAAACAAGAAGCTGAAAAGAAAGCCGAAAAACTTTTAGAAAAGGTCGGCTTATTAGATAAAAAAGATACGTATCCGAATCGTCTTTCTGGCGGACAAAAGCAACGTGTAGCAATTGCAAGAGCGTTAGCAATGGAACCAGAAGTAATGTTATTTGATGAACCGACATCAGCACTAGATCCAGAGATGGTAAAAGAAGTGCTAGAAGTTATGAAATCATTAGTTACGACAGGAATGACAATGGCAATTGTTACACATGAAATGGGATTTGCAAAAGAAGTAGCAGATCGCGTTCTCTTTTTAGATGGTGGAAAACTTGTAGAAGATAGTGCGCCAGCAGAATTTTTTGCAGCACCGAAAAGTGAGCGTGCGCAACAATTTTTACAAAAGATATTGTAATATGTAACGGTTACGTGAATAATAAGTAGAAAAGGATGACATTGTGTCATCCTTTTTTTATACTGATTGTAAATACGTTTATACATATAGGAGCAATGCTATGTTCAAAATTGGATACCGTACAGTAAAAACAGCAATAGGGACAGGCGCA
Organism: Bacillus sp. FSL R9-9834; assembly: GCF_038006905.1. Lineage (NCBI taxonomy): Bacteria > Bacillati > Bacillota > Bacilli > Caryophanales > Bacillaceae > Bacillus > Bacillus sp. FSL R9-9834. The sequence goes on along the minus strand of NZ_JBBOWD010000001.1, from coordinate 3,977,067 downwards.
GCCGTTTTTATTGCTCAGTTATTAGGATTAGAATTTTATAGTTCAGCGGGTATTTTAGTTATATTATGTGTACAAAATACGAAACGTAAATCACTTCAAGTATCGTTACATCGTTTTTTAGCTTGTGTATTATCAATGGTGTTCGCATTTTGTATTTTTGAGACAATTGGATATACACCACTAGCAATTAGCGTATTATTACTTACATTTATTCCGACTGCAGTTATGCTTAAAATTCAAGAAGGTATTGTCACGAGTTCAGTTATTGTGATGCATCTATATTCATTGAAACAAATTACATGGCTTATTGTTGGAAATGAAATTGCGATATTAACGATAGGGATTAGCGTGGCTCTCTTAGTGAATATGTATATGCCAAGTAGTGAAAATAAACTAAAAGAGTATCAAGATAAAATAGAAAGTAATTTTAAAACGATTTTGTTTGAAATGGTTGTGTATTTACGAAATCGAGAAAGTAGTTGGAGCGGGGCAGAACTTATTGAAACTGAACAGATGCTAAATGAAGCTAGAGATTTATCGTTTAAGAAACTTGAGAATGCATTTATGCGAGAAGATGACTATTACTATCGTTATTTTAATATGCGCATGCAACAATTCGAAATTTTAGAGCGAATGATTCCGTTAGTAGCTTCTTTATCGTGGACATATGAACAAGCTGACATGATTGCCGATGTGGTTGAAAACATTAGTAATGCTATTAGCCCTCAGAGTACCGGGGTTATTTCTTTAAGACAGCTTCAAGAAATGAGAGAATTATTTAGAGAGATGCCATTGCCGGCTACACGTGAAGAATTTGAGATACGTGCGAAACTTGTTCAACTTGTATACGAAATGGAACAATATTTACTCATTAAAAGTCGTTTTAAGGGAAAGGATAATATAAAAGAACTTATATAGAAGGTAGGAATTATTTATGCCGTATCTTCTCTCTTTCCTATTATGTCTTTCTTTATCGCCTATTTGGCCCCTTGGTGATAATCCACGTGCCGGTGATCCTTTTATTATTGTAAATAAAGCGACGAATAAACTAGCTTATATTGACGATGGGAAGATTCAAAAGGTTTTTCCAGTCGCGACAGGAAAAACAAATGAATTAACCCCAGAGGGAACTTTTGATATTGTAATGAAAGCAAAGGATCCGTATTATATTGCAAAGGATATTCCAGGGGGATCACCGAAAAATCCACTTGGATCTAGGTGGATGGGATTTAATGCACGAGGAACTGATGGGAGTAAATATGGAATACATGGAACAAACCAACCGAGTTCAATTGGAAAGTATATTTCACAAGGGTGTATAAGAATGAAGAAAAATGATGTGGAGTATTTATTTGATCGTATTCCAATTGGAACGAAGGTGTGGATTGTAAAATCGAAAAAATCATTTCAGCAATTGGCAAAAGAAAAAGGAGCCATTGCATATGAAAAAGCCAACGAAAAAGTTGGTTTTTTCTATTGTAATAAGTTGTCTTGACATGTGTACATAACCATGCGTTAATGAGAGTATAGAAAGATTAAATTAGATAAAGGAGTTGCTCATATGTACTTGAATCCAAAACTTTCGTATATGCAGTTTTTTATGGGATTTCTATTTATTATTACATTCATATTGGCAACTTTTAATATATGTTCTTATCTTGTAGCGATTGTATGTATGGCATTACTTAATCTTACTTTTGTTATTGGGGCATTTCAGCAGAAACAATATACAAGTTTTGTGATAGCACTTGTAATGTCATTTTCCTTTAGCATTGTAGCGATTGTGCTTTACATAAAATAAACCATCTCGATTTCGAGATGGTTTATTTTATTATGTGTAAAAAGTAAAAAAAGGACGAACAGATCGTCCTTTTTACCAAAACATACTTGCGCCAGCAAGTAATGTTGTTACAAGCATAGAAATTAGCATTACATAAATCATAACTTTTTGAGCTTTTTTATGCATCGTTAAACCTCCTTGCAAATCAGTACAATATCATTGTAACGAGAAATGATATTGTGGACAAGGGGGAGAGAAATGACAAAATTCGAGAAGTGTGTGTAAAGTATAACAGGAAATTTGTATGTACGTAGAGAATATATAAGAATGATAGGGTATAAGTTTTTTGTTATGCAAGCTGAAGAATGGAGATACGATGATGAAAATATATGAAACAAATCGTTTACATTTAAGGGAAATTGATGAGTCGTATGCTGAAAAAGTTCTTCAATATTACGACAGAAATCGTGAATTTTTAAAAGCCTGGGAAGAGTATAGACCGGATGATTTTTTTACGTTAGATTATCAAAAGAAAAAGTTACAAAAGGATAGAAAAGAGATCGCAGAAGGTAAAATCATCAGGCTTTGGATTTTTAAAAAAGGTGATGATACGAAAATAATTGGATGTATTTCATTTAATTTAATTGTTCGTGGAATTTACCAATCTTGTGTACTCGGCTATAAATTAGATAAGGAAGAGTTAAACAAAGGTTATACGACAGAAGCGCTTAGAAAAGCGATTCAAGTTGCTTTTGAGGAATTTCAATTACATCGTATAGAAGCACCGATTATGCCACGAAATTTAGCATCTATACAAGTCGTGACGAAGATAGGTTTTCAGTATGAGGGCGTGTCTAGGAAGATGTTAATGGTTAATGGAGTGTGGGAAGATCATATGCGCTGGGTATTGTTAAATGAGTAATAGAAAGCAGATGGTTATCTAGACATATAAACCGTCTGTTTTTTGTCTTGTATTTCGAAACTTTTGCGAAATTCTGTTATAATTAATAGTGTTACATACATAATGGTAGTGCAGGAGGCGCAGTCTTATGATTAATCAAGAACGTTTAGTAAATGAATTTATGGAGTTAGTACAAGTAGATTCTGAAACGAAATTTGAAGCAGAAATTTGCAAAGTATTAACAAAGAAATTTACAGATTTAGGTGTAGAAGTATTTGAAGATGACACAATGGCTGTTACTGGGCATGGTGCAGGTAACTTAATTTGTACATTACCAGCAACAAAAGATGGTGTTGATACAATTTACTTTACTTCTCATATGGATACAGTAGTTCCTGGTAATGGAATTAAGCCTTCTATTAAAGATGGATATATCGTATCAGATGGTACTACGATTTTAGGTGCAGATGATAAAGCAGGATTAGCATCCATGTTCGAAGCAATCCGTGTTTTAAAAGAGAAAAATATCCCTCATGGTACAATTGAATTTATTATTACAGTTGGAGAAGAATCTGGTCTTGTTGGTGCAAAAGCATTAGATCGTGAGCGCATTACTGCGAAATACGGTTATGCATTAGATAGCGATGGAAAAGTTGGTGAAATCGTTGTTGCAGCTCCAACACAAGCGAAAGTGAATGCGATTATTCGCGGGAAAACAGCTCATGCTGGTGTAGCACCAGAAAAAGGTGTATCTGCAATTACTATCGCAGCGAAAGCAATTGCGAAAATGCCACTTGGCCGTATTGATTCTGAAACAACTGCAAATATTGGACGTTTTGAAGGTGGTACACAAACGAATATCGTTTGCGATCACGTACAAATCTTTGCAGAAGCGCGTTCTTTAATCAATGAAAAAATGGAAGCGCAAGTTGCGAAAATGAAAGAAGCATTTGAAACAACTGCAAAAGAAATGGGCGGTCATGCAGACGTTGAAGTAAACGTTATGTATCCAGGATTTAAATTTGCTGATGGCGATCACGTTGTAGAAGTTGCAAAACGTGCAGCTGAAAAAATTGGTCGTACACCTTCTCTTCACCAAAGTGGTGGCGGAAGTGATGCAAACGTAATTGCAGGACACGGCATTCCAACAGTTAACTTAGCAGTTGGTTATGAAGAAATTCATACAACAAATGAAAAGATTCCTGTTGAAGAATTAGCGAAAACAGCAGAATTAGTTGTTGCAATTATTGAAGAAGTAGCGAAGTAATGTAATAGAAAAAGCGTGTAAATCACAACTGATTTACACGCTTTTTATTTTGATTCGATTGCTTTTACAAGGCGGATAAGCCAATACAAGAAAATCCATGGCAGTATGTAAGTTGTTACTACATGGACTAGGCGAGGGAGAAAACCAGCTATGTTAATATCAAAAATAGGAAGAAGTAAATAATTGATTGCGACGATTAGTATAATTACGAGAAACGTATAATTGAGTTTATCAGTCGATTTCATAATAATCACCCCTGATTACAAATATATCCACTTTGTTTAAATTATAGCAATAAATATGATAGAAAAGAACAAGTAATTATTATAATTATTGTGCAAAATTTGATATAATAAAAGAACGAATGTTCTAGTTGGGGGGAGTACTATGCGAGAAATGTATCCGAAAAAGGGCCGTGTTATTTTACATGTAGATATGAATTGTTTTTTTGCATCTGTTGAAATTGCTCATGACCCATCATTACAGGGGAAGCCGTTAGCGGTTGCTGGAAATGAAAAAGAAAGAAAAGGAATTATCATCACATGTAGTTATGAGGCGAGAGAATATGGAATACGTACAACGATGCCACTTTGGGAAGCAAAAAGGTTATGTCCACAATTAGTTGTAAGGCGCCCTAATTTTACATTATATCGTGAAGCTTCATTTCAAATGTTTCAAATCCTTTCCCGTTTTACGGAAAAAATACAACCAGTATCAATAGATGAGGGATATTTAGATATTACAGATTGTTACGCACTCGGTTCGCCTCTTGAAATAGCAAAGATGATTCAGCAAGTGTTATTAACAGAGTTACAGTTGCCGTGTAGCATCGGAATTGCTCCAAACCTTTTCCTAGCAAAAACAGCTTCTGATATGAAAAAGCCTCTCGGTATTACCGTGCTCCGAAAACGAGATATTCCAGAAATGATTTGGCCGCTTCCGGTTGGAGCGATGCATGGAATTGGAGAAAAAACAGCTGAGAAATTAAAAGATATTCATATACAAACAATTGAACAGTTAGCAAAAGGAAATGAACATATCATTCGCGCTAAAATTGGAAAGCATGGTGTTGATTTACAAAGAAGGGCAAAAGGTGTGGATGATAGAGAAGTTGATCCGAGTCAAATGGGACAACATAAAAGCGTTGGTAATTCGATGACTTTTTCAAAGGATATGGATGAAGAAAAAGAATTACTTGATATGTTAGAAAGGCTATCAAAATCAGTGAGTAAAAGATTACAAAAGCGAACTCTTGTCAGCTATAATATTCAGATTATGATTAAGTATCATGATAGGCGGACAGTAACGAGGAGTAAGCAATTGAAAAATGCCATTTGGGAAGAACGAGATATTTTTCAAGCGGCCTCTCGTTTATGGAAGCAACATTGGGACGGCGATTCCGTTCGTTTATTAGGTGTTACAGCTACTGAAATAGAGTGGAAGACTGAATCGGTGAAGCAATTAGATTTGTTTTCATTTGAAGAAGATGCGAAAGAAGAGCCGCTACTTGCTGTCATTGATCAAATTAATGATAAGTATGGAATGCCGCTTTTACAACGAGGTAGTCAATTATTACGTAAGCAAGAAAAGTCTTTTCAGCAAAAATTAGAAAATAAGTTTATGTAGAAGGTGTCATGAAGCTGTAAATATCATGACACCTTTTATGTTCAACTTGCTTCTAAATCTAATGAAGTTTTCCAACCAGCTGCAGTAACGCCAGATTCTAATAGCATTCTGCTCACTATTTTTTCAATTAAGACTGCTGTATTTGTGTTGCAGTGTAATGTCGCTTGTATACATACTTTTTGATTAGAATCTACGTCTTCACTATACAATTCTTTTAAACCAATGCCTTCAGAACTTACCATATGCATAAGTAAAAAACGAATATGGGCTTCATGTTCTTCTGAACAAGTGAGAGAAAGTAAGTAGTTCGTTTGTTCAGGTGATTCTTCTTTTGATTTTTGATTCATAAAGAGAGCGATTGGGCGAAGTAGTATGTTTGCTAGTAAAACACCAGCTGCACCTAATATAGCTGCAATGAGGAAACCAGCGCCTGTAAGAGTACCAACAGCAGCTGCGCACCATAGGGTAGCCGCAGTATTAAGCCCCCTAATACTAAAACCATCGCGGATAATAACGCCGCCTCCTAAAAAACCAATCCCACTGACGACTTGAGCGGCAATACGTGAAGGGCTAGCATCGTGATCAATCATGACGGATAATAAAACAAATATACAGGCACCAAGTGATACGAGAGCATTTGTCCGTAGCCCAGCCATCCTATGTCTCCATTGTCGTTCCATTCCGATGCAAGCACCTACAAGAATTGCAATAAATAATCTTAGTACAATGTCATACCATACCATCATGGTCACCTCCATACATATAAGTCCAAGTTATGTTTTTGAGAATGAGCGGGAAGCACCCGCTCATTCTCATTTTTATAACCAGCTATGAAACTTTTTAATATAAATTTTTTTTAGGAACTGTGTTAAGAAAGCATAGCCTAATAGTATTCCTATTAACCAAGGGAAATAGCTAAGTGGTAATGCTTGTAATCCAACGGCTGCTCCAAGTGGCGAGAATGGAATATAAATTCCGATTACCATAATACAAGCGGTTAATAAAAGAACCGGTACTGATGCAGTACTTTGAATAAACGGAATCTTCTGTGTTCTTATCATGTGAACAATTAAAGTTTGTGTTAGCAATCCAACGACAAACCAACCAGATTGGAATAATGATTGTTCGCTAGCTGTATTTGCACCGAAGACGTTCCACATGACCACATAGGTGATGATATCAAATACGGAACTAATGGGACCGATGCAAATAATGAAGTTCCGTAAATTTGCAGTATCCCATTTTCTTGGTTTTTCTAAAAACTCTTTATCCATTTTGTCCCAGGGGATAGACAGTTGTGAAATATCATAAAGTAAGTTTTGAATTAAAAGGTGAATGGCAAGCATCGGCAAGAAAGGAATGAAGGCACTTGCTACTAACACACTAAATACATTTCCGAAGTTAGAGCTCGCTGTCATTTTAATGTATTTCAAAATATTACCGAATGTAGTGCGTCCTTCTAAAATACCTGCTTCTAATATCATTAAACTTTTTTCAAGTAGAATAATATCGGAAGACTCTTTTGCAATATCAGTTGCAGTATCAACAGATATGCCAACGTCAGCTTCCCGTAACGCTACGGCGTCGTTAATGCCATCTCCCATATAACCTACAGTGTGTCCGTTTCCTTGTAATACTCGTATAATGCGAGATTTTTGCATTGGATTTAGTTTAGCAAAAACAGTTGTTTCTTCGGCTAGCTTTGCTAATGCTTTATCAGGTAAAGCATCGATTTCGTAACCAAGGATAGGCTCGCCAATATTTAATCCAACTTCTTTACATACCTTTTTTGTCACGATTTCGTTATCACCAGTTAAAATTTTTACTTGTACACCATGTTTTTGTAATGCTTGAATGGCAGTAGCGGCAGATGGTTTCGGTGGATCTAAAAAGCCAATATATCCAGCGAGAATCATATCATTTTCATCTTGTACGGCGTACTCTTTATTATTTGTTGGTCTATTTTTTTTATAAGCTACAGCAATAACGCGCATACCTTCACTATTCAAAGTCTCACTTAGTTGTTTTACATGTAAGCGCATGTCATCGGTAAGAGAAGCAATTTTGCCATCTATTTCAGTGTAGTTGCAAATAGATAAAATTTCTTCTACAGCCCCTTTACAGACCATTGTATGTTCACCTGAATTGTTTTTTACAATGACGGACATACGCCGACGAGCAAAGTCAAATGGAATTTCATCTAGTTTTTGAAAAACGGATGGATCAAATTTTTGAATTTCTTCTGTATGTTTTATAACAGCTTTATCTATTAAATTTTTCAATCCTGTTTGATAGAAGCTATTTAAATAGGCAAAGTGTAATACACGATTACATGTATTACCATTAGGATCTAAGTGCCGAACAAGTACAACTTTATCTTCTGTTAAAGTTCCTGTTTTATCGGTACAAAGAATGTTCATAGCACCTAAATTTTGAATAGAATTCAGCTGTTTTACAATTACTTTCTGTTTAGACATGTTAACGGCACCTTTAGCTAAATTAGCAGTCACAATCATTGGTAACATTTCAGGTGTTAGACCAACTGCGATTGCAATAGCGAAGAAGAAAGCTTCTTGCCAATCCCCTTTTGTGAATCCGTTAATGAGAAGAACGATAGGTGCCATAATAAGCATGAATGTAATTAAAAGCCAGCTTACTTTGTTTACACCTTTATCAAAGCTTGTTTCTACGCGCTTACCGATTACTTTATTTGCTAAAGAGCCAAAATACGTATCGGTACTTGTGGAGATGACAACCGCTCTTGCGCTACCACTTACAATATTTGTCCCCATGAAGCAAAGATTTTCCATATCGAGTGGATTGTAATTTTTTTTCGTGCTTTTCGGTAATAGATGTTTATTTTCTGTATGATAGCAGTTTTCGTATTTTTCTACAGGAAGTGCTTCTCCTGTTAAAGAAGATTGGTTCACAAATAAATCTTTAGCCGATAAAATACGCACATCAGCTGGAACAATGTCTCCGGCTGAAAGTGAAATAATATCGCCAGGTACAAGTTCCTCAATTGGAATTTCCGTTGGATCAGTTCGCTTCAAAATTTTTACATTTTTTGTTTCGTGTACAAATCCATCTATTCTAAAGACACTCGCCGTTGTTCGGACCATAGCCTTTAACTGATCCGCAGCTTTTTGAGAACGAAATTCTTGTAAAAAGCGAATCGTTGCACTTAGCATTACCATTACAGATACGACAATAGTTCCTTGTATGTCATCTGTGAAAAAAGAAAGTGCGCCGAGAGCTAATAAAACAAAAATAAATGGATTTTTAAATGCCAGCAGAAATTGAATGTACCACGGTGATGTTTTATTATGAGCTATTTCATTAAGGCCATATAAAGAAAGTCTACGAGACGCTTCTTCTTTAGAGAGTCCATTTTCTGTTGTTTCTAAAAGTCGTAACGCTTTGTTTGCATCCTGCGTTGCGACTTCCACTAATAATTTGTGATTTGTTTTCATACAATCTTGATCGTATGAATGTTTCGTTTCTTGTCTTAGTAAATTTAACATCGGTAGTTCCTCCTTTTTCATGAAGGAGGAAACAAGCTGTTACTCGACTATTTAAAATTAGGAGGAACAGTTTCTTTCCTACCTACATGATGAAATATTAACGTAAAACATATGGGTATCTGGGCCGAATCATCAATTGCCAACTGTTCCTCACCTCCGTACAATTTAGTAGTTTCTGAATATGCTATGTTTGTTTCATAGTAAGGTGCATATATACGTAAAAAGACCTTTACTCAAAACGAGTAAAGGTCTGAATTCGCAGTTAAAAGAGTCCACAACAAAGACTGTTAGTAAGCATAAATCAAAACAGTTTTTGTGTATGACAAAATACATGCACCTCTCCCTCGTTGAGTTTTAGCACTGTATAGCATAGGTACTGAAACCAGCTACGTTAAAAAAGGCCTTCATTCCGACCTTTCTTGTTGACCCATTGGCGTCTCTCGACATTTTTGGGCAGCAGCGTTTCTCTATACAGGAGCCTCACCTAACAGAGACCATATTCAATTACATGTTGAATGTTAGCACTGAAATTTTGTAGTGTCAACATATTTTTTGAAAACTCAAATAGATTTATCTTGGCTATATAGTAGGAAATAAGCGGAGTTTTTTTGAAATAAGGTTGGAAAATAAATATTGTAATGAACATAATAAAAAGCACTGATCACAGTGCTTTTTGTTATAGATTATGAGATTGTAACATTTTCAAAAATAACAATCTCTGAACTGTTTGCAGTTGAAACGCGTTGTGCATAATATGTTAAAGCTGAAGAAATATATGTTGGTAACGAATCATTTGTATGTGTTGTTGTATATTCATGGATTAACTCTTTCAAAGTCGTCCATTCTAATTGTGCTGGGTGATCAGACACGAAAGAACTTACCCAGCGATCAAATGAAGATGAAAAATCAGTTTGTAAACGAAATGCTTCTTTCATAATAAAACGCTCCCTTAAAATGTAGTATAATCATTTTAACATAAAACACGAACGATATCCAAATTTTTTGAGTATAATGTTCGTGATATATAGTTGTCTAGATGATTGGTTATGTAAATTCGATTTGCCATTTGAAATAACATTCCGTAAGATGAAAGGTAGATTATATAAAGAGCTGGAGGAAAGAAAGTGGAATTTGTATTTTTAGGAACTGGTGCAGGTGTTCCTTCGAAAGGAAGGAACGTTTCAGCAATTGCTTTGCAATTGTTAGAAGAACGAGGACAAACTTGGTTATTTGATTGTGGCGAGGCGACGCAACATCAAATATTACATACATCAGTACGTCCACGCCGCATTGAAAAAATATTTATTACGCATTTACATGGTGATCATATTTTTGGATTGCCTGGTTTATTAGGAAGCCGTTCGTTTCAAGGAGGGACTACACCTTTAACAGTGTATGGACCAAAAGGAATTAAACAATTTATTGAAGTAGCATTATCAGTAAGTACGACACATGTAAAATACCCACTTGAAATTGTTGAGATAACAGAAGAAGGTACCGTGTTTGAAGATAATGAATTTCATGTGGAAACGAAAAGATTGTCACACGGTATTGAATGTTTTGGGTATCGTATTATAGAGAAAGATATACAAGGCGCCCTTTTAGTCGATAAATTGCTGGAGATGGGTGTGAAACCAGGTCCACTCTTTAAGCGTTTAAAAGATGGAGAAGTGGTTGAATTGGAAAATGGTACGATACTAAACGGACAAGATTTTATCGGCCCACCTCAAAAAGGAAGAATTATTACCATTTTAGGTGATACAAGATTTTGTGAAGCGAGTAGAGAGCTGGCACAAGACGCTGACGTACTAGTTCATGAAGCAACTTTTGCGGCAGAAGATGAACAACAAGCGTATGATTATTTTCATTCCACATCTAAGCAAGCTGCGAGTATTGCACTTCAGGCAAATGCAAAACGATTAATATTGACTCATATTAGTTCTCGTTATCAAGGGGATACATATAAGGAATTATTGAAAGAGGCAAGAGAGCTATTTTCTAATACAGAAATAGCTACGGATTTAAAATCATTTCCAGTAGAAAGATAATAATGATATGAAAAAATGGCGACGAGAGGTTGCCATTTTTTTTTCTAAAAAAAATAAAATAAAACTGTTATCATTTTATGCTTATATTAGATGAAACAGAAAGTTTTAATGATGTGAAAATATAGGATAAAAATACATAGTATCGATTATTTAGAAAAACTGTTATATAAGTCAGACGACATACGAATGATACAAATAGCAAAAATGGATTTTTATTCAGAACTTTTAAAATTCATTAAAAGTAAGCGTTTTATTAAAAACAAGTTATAATGAGGGCAGATTATAATTTATCCCACTTTAATGGGCAGTAAGACTCTACCTCAAAATTCGCGAATGCGAGGAATTTGAGCGAGAGATAACTGCTCGTAAAAGCACGATTGTTGTGGGCTAATAATTATTGGGAATGGACAAAACTCCCACTGATTATAGTTTCACTTGTTTATGCTATCCTTGTAAGTGGTTCTGTGTTAAACTTTGGATTGCTACCAGACTTTATTGTGGATTAGCTTATATTATTTTTAAATGAAGGTAATGCTAAGTTTCTTATTTATTATGACAACTAGTATTATTTCAGGATAGATTGTTTCATTGTTATTCAAAAACGATCCAATTCGTATAGCGGAACAAATTCGTAGTACAACTGGAAAAGCAACCGATTTGGTAGCTTAATAGAATAGTAAAAAATTTTTTCATAGAGGTTTAGGGGGAGTTATGATGAAGTATCGCTCAGTATTTGATATTATCGGTCCAGTTATGATTGGTCCATCAAGTTCACATACAGCAGGCGCAGCACGAATGGGGCAAGTTGCTCGCCAGCTGTTTCGTCATGAACCAGAAAGAGTAAGCATTTCATTATATGGATCATTTGCAAAGACGTATCGTGGGCATGGTACAGATGTAGCGCTAATAGGTGGGATATTAGGGTTTGAAACAGATGACTTACGTATTCCAGAGGCGCTAGAGATAGCAAAAGAGCGCGAAATTGAAGTGGAATTCATTGAAGAGGATGCCAATGCACCTCACCCAAATACAGCAAGAATTCGTTTGTATAAAGGTGAAGAAGAAATTGAAGTTGTTGCTTGCTCAATTGGTGGCGGTAAAATTGAAGTTGTAGAATTAAACGGATTCGATCTTCAATTATCAGGCACGAGTCCAGCACTACTTATTGTAAATAACGATCGCTTCGGTGCTATTGCAGCAGTAGCTTCAATCCTTGCGAAACACGAGATTAACATTAGTACAATGAGTGTTTCTCGTAAAGAAAAAGGAAGAAGAGCGCTTATGGTCATCGAAACAGATGAAATATTAGCAGATGAAGTGATCGAAGAAATAAAAGCGCAACAAAATATTTGTCAAGTAACTATTATGGAATAATTGCAGGGGGGACACACCATGTTTCGGAACGCAGCGGAACTAGTGGCGCAAGCTAAAGAACAAAATGTAAAAATCGCAGAAATTATGATTCAATGTGAAATGGAAACAAGAAGTATTTCACGTGAAGAAGTAATTGCTGGTATGGAAAAGAACTTAGTCGTGATGGAGCAAGCGGTAGAACGTGGTATTCGCGGAGTGAAATCACCAACTGGTTTAACTGGTGGAGATGCTGTAAAAGTTCAGGCGTATATGAAGAGTGGAAAAGGCTTATCTGGAGATACGATTTTGGACGCAGTGAGTAAAGCTGTTGCAACAAATGAAGTAAACGCAGCGATGGGAATTATTTGTGCAACACCAACAGCCGGGTCTGCTGGAACAGTGCCAGGTGTACTATTTGCACTAAGAGAAAAATTGCAGCCTACACGTGAAGAAATGATTGAATTCTTATTTACAGCGGGAGCTTTCGGTATGGTTGTTGCGAATAACGCTTGTATTTCTGGTGCAGCGGGAGGATGCCAAGCTGAAGTTGGTTCAGCAAGTGGAATGGCAGCTGCAGCTGCAGTTGAAATGGCTGGTGGAACACAAGAGCAAGCAGCTACAGCGATGGCAATTTCATTAAAGAACATGCTTGGTTTAGTATGCGATCCTGTTGCAGGACTTGTAGAAGTACCTTGCGTAAAACGTAATGCAGCAGGAGCTGCAAATGCGATGATTTCAGCTGATTTAGCATTAGCTGGTGTAACGAGTACTATTCCATGTGATGAAGTAATTGAGGCGATGTTTAGAATCGGACAAACGATGCCAGTAGCACTTCGTGAAACAGCTGAAGGTGGACTTGCAGCAACGCCGACTGGTCGCCGTCTGCAAGAAGAGATTTTTGGGAAGACGAATAACTAAAAATATATGTTTATAAAAAATGGAGCTCAAGTAAGATTGAGCTCCATTTTTTATTTTTCTTTTGTTAATTGTTCTAACGTTTTCCCAAGATTATGTGATCGTTGCGCTGCCTGTGTAATACAAGAAATAAGCGCTTGTTGAAATTGGTGTTCTTGTAATACTTCAATGCCCGCTTCGGTCGTTCCACCAGGAGAGGTAATTTCCTTTCGCAAAATAGACGGGTGTTTTTCACTTGCTTTTAGCATTTCAGCAGCACCAATCATCGTTTGGAGAATAAGTGACTTTGCAACATCTTCTTTTAAACCGATTTTTTTTGCAGCTTCTTCCATCGCTTCTACTACGTAATAAATATAAGCAGGCCCGCTTCCGGATAATGCAGTGACAGCATGCATATCTTCTTCCTCTACAACAGAGACGAGACCGATCGTTTCAAATAAAGCTATGGCAGTTTGAATATGTTCCTTTGTTGCATGTTTTGAAGGTGAGATAGCAGTAGCTGATTTTAAAATAGCTGCAGATGTATTTGGCATGGCACGAATAATCGGAACGTCTTTTTGAAGTAGATTTCTAATTGAATGAGTAGAAACACCTGCTAATAACGAAATAATAAGCAGGTTATTATGTATGTCTTCTTGAAAAGGGGTAAGCGCTTCTGCAACATCTTTTGGCTTCATTGCTAGAAAAAGAATATTTGTATTAGTAAGTAGTTCTTTTTTATTATGTGTACCTTTGACACCGTATTTGTTATGTAGCTCCTGTAACCTTGTCTCATTAGAACGATTACTTACAGTAATTTGTTCGCCTTTCACAACATTTGCATGTAACAAGCCACCAATAATCGCTTCAGCAATAGAGCCTGCACCGAGAAAGGAAATGTTTTGAATAGACATGATGTTCCTCCTTTAATTTTGGTTAGAAATTCTTATAAATGTACATACATTCGTTTTTTTCTAGGAAACACCTCTTTTTATCTGAAAATAATGACAAATATATAAGGAAGTTGTAAACTGAAGAAGTATTCATTTTTGAACCGGAAAGAGACAGGGGGGCTAGGCATGACGGCGATTCACCGAATGGAGATTCCTGTGCCATTTGCAGTTGAAACTGTGAATGTGTTTTTAGTTGAGGGGGAGACATTAACATTAATTGATACAGGGACGAATACAGAAGAGGCAAGAAATGCGTTAGAAAGTCAGTTAGGTACATTAGGATATACGATAGAAGATATTAAAACAGTAGTTATTACGCATCATCATGCGGATCATTGTGGGCTTTTAAATATATTTTCTGAGAAGACGAACATTATTGGACACCCTTGGAATGAGCCGTGGATCACGCAAAATCCAGAATTTTTAAAGCGATATCATGAGTTTTTTAGAGAGACGGCTTTACAATTTGGTGTTCCAGCAGCATTTTTGAAAGACGAGGCGTTATTGACGACAAGGACACTGAAATATTCTTGTAATAGATCGCTAACGCATACTGTGAGAGAGGGAGATCGTATTGATTCAATGCCTGGTTTTACAGTAATTGAAACACCAGGTCATGCTTCCACTCATATTTCATTATATAGAGAATCTGATGGAATACTAATTGGAGGGGATGCTCTCATTAGTCATATTTCTTCGAATCCAATATTAGAACCACCATATGAAGGACAAACAGAAAGGGCGCGCCCGTTATTACAATATAATCAAACGTTAAAGCGTTTAAGTGAAATGAATATTTCACGCATTTTATCAGGACATGGAGAAGATGTTCTAAATGTGAAACAACTTATTGAAACGAGATTACAAAAGCAAGAAACACGTGCATTTAAAGTGCTTGAGTTATTAAAGGAAAAACCAATGACAGCATTTGAAGTATGTGTAAAACTATTTCCGGTATTGTATAAGGAACAATTGCCACTTACTATTTCAGAAACGGTTGGACAATTAGACTTTTTAGCATATAATCAACAAGTGATGATTGATGAATCTTCGCAACAATTGATTTATTATGCAAAGTAGGTGACAGCAATGACGGGACGTTTACAAAATAAAGTAATCGTCATTACAGGTGCTTCTAGTGGAATTGGAGAGCAAGTTGCAATGCAAGTTGCAGAGCAGGGGGCGACTCCAGTATTAATGGCTAGAACAGAAGAGAAATTAAAAGCGTTAGTAGACAAAATTAAAGAAACTTATAATACGCCTTGCTATTATTATGTATTAGATGTAAGTGAAGAGACGGAAGTACAATCTGTTTTTTCAAAAGTATTACAAGAGGTAGGACGTATTGATATATTAGTAAACAATGCAGGATTTGGTATTTTTAAAACGTTTGAAGATGCATCAATGGATGAAGTGAAAGATATGTTCCAAGTAAATGTATTTGGATTAGTAGCTTGTACGAAAGCGGTACTACCTTATATGGTGAAAAGAAACGAAGGACATATTATTAATGTTGCTTCACTTGCTGGGAAAATTGCAACTCCGAAATCGAGTGCGTATGCAGCGACGAAACATGCAGTACTAGGCTTTACGAATAGTTTACGCATGGAGTTATCTAGTACAAATATTTTCGTAACAGCGATTAATCCAGGTCCGATAGATACAAACTTTTTTGAAATAGCTGATCAATCCGGTACATATGTGAAAAATATGGGACGATACATGTTAAAACCAACATATGTAGCAGAGAAAATTGTAAAAGCGATGCAAACGAAAAAGCGTGAAGTAAACTTACCGAAATGGATGGGCATTGGTCCAAAACTTTATGCTTTATTCCCAGGTTTATTTGAGCGCGTAGCAGGCAAATCATTAAGTAAAAAATAGGAGATTTCCATATGGGAATCTCCTATTTTTTTTATCCCGCTTTAATGGGCAGTAAGACCCCCACCTCAAAATGCAGCGAAAGCAAAGAAGTTAGGTGGGGGGCGGGCTGCCCATAAAAGTCCGATTGGTGAGGGCTGATTAAAGTTTCACTTTATTTTCCAGTCACATAATCGTAAACGATATCCTCAACCGCCTCGTATACATCAATTTCAGTATTTGAATGAATGATCGTTTGAATATGTTTAATAAGCATTTCCTGATCCTCATTTGACATAGGATTACATTGATATTGCTGAAAACTTTTTATAATCATTTTCTCAATTAATTTTTCATTCATGTTTTCCCCGCCTGTATGTACGTATGTATTGTTTTATTGTACTTGAAGTGAAATAAAAAAACTACTATGCAATATTTTTGTATAAAAATTATGTTGTGTATATTGTTTTTCTAGTAAAATTAAGTTTTTTAAGTTTATGAAATTTATAAATATTTAATTGACTCTATAAATATACAATATTATAATCATACTTAATTTAAAGAATCGATATGAGGAGGAGCATATGAAAGTCGCGATTATTGGAGCAACTGGGTATGGAGGTATTGAGTTAATTCGGTTATTAGAACAACATCCATATTTTTCGATAGCATCTCTCCATTCTTTTTCACAAGTTGGCGAGTGTATAACAAATGTATATCCGCATTTTCAAAATGTTCTTGTTCATACGTTACAAGAAATTGATGCGGAGGAAATAGTGAAAGAAGCAGAAATTGTATTTTTGGCAACCCCGGCAGGAGTATCAGCAGAGTTAACTCCAAAATTATTAGCAGTAGGTTTAAAAGTAATTGACCTATCTGGAGACTTTCGTATGAAAGATCCTTTCATATATGAACAGTGGTATAAAAGGACAGCTGCAAAAGAAGAAATTCTTAGTAAAGCTGTATATGGCCTAAGTGAATGGAAAAGGTCCGAGGTTCAAAATGCAAATTTAATTGCAAATCCGGGATGTTTTGCTACAGCTGCATTATTAGCGACATTGCCATTAGTTCGTAGCGGCATAATTGAAGAAGATTCCATTATTATTGATGCGAAATCAGGAGTATCTGGAGCAGGAAAAACGCCAACAACGATGACTCACTTTCCTGAGTTATACGATAACTTGCGTATTTATAAAGTAAATGAGCATCAACACGTTCCTGAGATTGAGCAAATGCTTGCGGAGTGGAATAGGGAAACGAAGCCAATCACGTTTAGTACACATTTAATACCGATATCACGTGGAATTATGGTTACACTTTATGCGAAAGTAAAGCGAGAAATGGAAATAGAACAACTTCAAAAATTATATGAAGAAACGTATGAACAATCGGCTTTTGTTCGAATTCGTACGCAAGGAGAGTTTCCAAGTCCGAAAGAAGTGAGGGGCTCAAATTATTGTGATATGGGGATAGCTTACGATGAAAGAACAGGAAGAGTGACAGTCGTTTCTGTTATAGACAATATGATGAAAGGTGCGGCTGGGCAAGCAATTCAAAATGCAAACATAATAGCGGGACTAGAAGAAACAACAGGTTTACAACATATGCCGCTTTATCTATAAGGGGGGACATGATGATTAAAGTAGCGTCTATTACAAAAGTAGAAAATGGTTCGATTGTAACTCCAAAAGGTTTCTCGGCCATTGGCACTGCAATTGGTTTGAAAAAAGAGAAAAAGGATTTAGGGGCAATCGTTTGTGATACACCAGCATCATGTGCTGCTGTTTATACAACAAATCAAATACAAGCAGCTCCCTTGCAAGTAACGAAGGATAGTATAGCGACTGAGGGGAAATTACAAGCTATTATCGTTAATAGTGGAAATGCAAATGCTTGTACAGGAATGAAAGGATTACAAGATGCTTACGAGATGCGTACATTAGGAGCAGAACATTTTGGATTGAAAGAAAATTATGTTGCAGTAGCTTCAACAGGTGTAATTGGTGTTCCGCTGCCGATGGATATAATCCGAAATGGGATTGCTACTCTTATCCCAGCGAAGGAAGAAAGGGAAGCTCATTCTTTTTCTGAAGCGATCTTAACGACGGATCTTATAACGAAAGAAACTTGCTATGAAATGGTGATTGATGGGAAGAAGGTGGTGATTGCTGGTGTTGCGAAAGGTTCAGGGATGATTCATCCAAATATGGCAACGATGCTAAGTTTTATTACGACAGACGCTCATATAGAGCATGACGTATTACAAACAGCATTATCACAAATCACGAATCATACATTCAATCAAATTACGGTAGATGGAGATACTTCTACGAATGATATGGTCATCGTTATGGCAAGTGGATTATCAGAAACGAAACCAATCAATATGGAACATGCAGATTGGGAAACTTTCATATTTGCTTTACAGAAGGTATGTGAAGATTTAGCGAAAAAAATCGCACAAGATGGTGAAGGCGCTACGAAGTTAATAGAAGTAAATGTGTTAGGAGCTCGAACGAATGAAGAGGCAAAGAAAATTGCAAAGCAAATAGTCGGTTCGAGTCTTGTGAAAACAGCAATACATGGTGAAGATCCAAACTGGGGGCGAATTATTAGTACCATTGGACAAAGTGAAGTCGCGATTAACCCAAATACAATTGATATTACTCTTCAATCTATTGCGGTGCTGAAAAATAGTGAACCTCAAATGTTTTCTGAAGAGGAAATGAAAATGAGGTTACAAGAACATGAAATTATGATTGATGTGTATTTACATTTAGGAGAAGGGACCGGATCAGCTTGGGGCTGTGACTTAAGCTATGAATATGTGAAAATAAACGCTTGTTATCGTACATAAGGAGAGGGAAGATGAGCGATTATATTGTAGTGAAATGCGGCGGTAGTATGTTGGATCAATTACATGATGTGTTTTTTGATTGTATAAAGAAATTACAACAGAAGTATAAAGTAGTGATTGTCCATGGCGGTGGCCCAGAAATTGATGCCAAATTAAAAGATTGTAACATCAACGTAGAAAAAAAAGATGGATTACGGGTAACACCAAAAGAAGTTATGGATATTGTTCAAATGGTGCTATGCGGAAGTACGAATAAAAAACTTGTAATGAATTTACAAAAGCATAATTTACGTGCGGTAGGTTGCTCAGGGTGTGATGGCAAGTTACTTCAAGTTCAACCTTTCAGTGAGGAGATAGGATATGTGGGAGAAGTAAGGTATGTCGAAACGGCCTTACTAAAAGGATTAATAAATATGAATTATATTCCTGTTATTGCTCCGGTCGGCATAAATGATAATGAGATTTATAACATAAATGCAGATACCGCCGCAGCTGGAATTGCGGCTGCATTATCTGCAAAAGAGCTCATTTTTATTACAGATGTAGATGGGGTATTACATGAAGGAAAGTTACTAAAGAAAACGGATGAATTTGAAATTGTGAATTTAATAGAAAATGGTGTTATTACCGGTGGGATGATTCCGAAAGTACAGGCAGCACTAGCATCATTAAAAATGGGAGTGCAAAAGGTTAGTATCGTAAATGGGACGAAGGATTTTACCGAGGTTACAGGTGAGTGTATCGGAACGACGGTAACGAGGGGTGTGAGTATTGTATGACAAGTCATCTTTTTCAAACGTATGGAAGAAGAAGGATTGAGTTTGTAAAGGGAAAGGGAACGAAAGTTATTGATCATAACGGTAAGCAATATTTAGATTTCACATCAGGAATCGGTGTATGTAATTTAGGACATTGTCATCCTACTGTTATGAAAGCTGTACAAGAGCAACTGCATGAAATATGGCATATATCTAACCTGTTTACAAACAGCTTACAAGAAGAAGTCGCGTCATTATTAACAGAAAACATAGCATTAGATTATGTGTTCTTCTGTAATAGCGGGGCAGAGGCGAATGAAGCAGCTTTGAAGTTAGCCCGTAAGCATACTGGAAAATCTCTCGTCGTAACGTGTGAGCAGTCTTTTCACGGTAGAACATTTGGAACGATGAGTGCGACGGGGCAAAATAAAGTGAAAGAAGGATTTGGTCCGCTCCTTCCCTCTTTTTTACATACGCCTTTTAACGATATAAAGGCATTAGAGGAAGTAATGAATGAAGAAGTTGCGGCAGTAATGATAGAAGTTGTTCAAGGAGAGGGAGGAGTCATACTTGCTGATCTATCTTTTTTGAAAGCGATTGAAGCATTATGTAAGAAGTTCGGGTCCTTATTTATTATAGACGAAGTCCAAACAGGGATCGGAAGAACAGGGACATTATTTGCTTACGAACAAATGGGAATAAAACCTGATATCGTTACCGTCGCAAAGGCACTTGGAAACGGGATTCCTGTCGGAGCAATGATTGGTAGGAAAGAACTTGGAACATCGTTTCCTGCAGGATCACATGGTTCAACGTTTGGCGGGAATTATGTTGCAATGGCTGCAGCGAAAGAAGTATTGCAAGTAAGTAAAAGACCATCGTTTTTAAAAGAAGTAAAGGAAAAGGGCGAGTACGTATTACAGAAGTTGCAAGAGGAATTACGACATGTCGAATGTATTCAAAATATACGTGGTAAGGGGCTTATGGTTGGAATTGAATGTACGCATGAAGTTGCAAGTTTTATAGAACAACTAGAAAAAGAAGGGCTTCTCGTATTACAAGCAGGGCCTACTGTTATAAGACTATTACCACCACTTATTGTGACGAATGAAGAATTAGAACAGGCAGTATATATGATAAAAAAAGTAGTTTGTACAAAAAACGTATCAATTATATAAGGGGGAAGTTTCATGTCAACTGTACAAGTACCGAAATTAAATACGAAAGACCTTTTAACACTAGAAGAATTAACGAAAGAAGAAATTATTTCTTTAATTGAGTTCGCAATATATTTAAAAAAGAATAAGCAAGAGCCTTTACTGCAAGGCAAAATATTAGGGCTTATCTTTGATAAACATTCAACTCGTACTCGCGTATCTTTTGAAGCAGGAATGGTACAGCTCGGGGGACACGGTATGTTTTTAAGTGGAAAAGAGATGCAAATTGGAAGAGGGGAGAGCGTTTCAGATACTGCGAAAGTATTATCGCAGTATATTGACGGGATCATGATACGTACATTCTCACATGCTGATGTAGAAGAGCTTGCGAAAGAATCGAGCATACCAGTAATTAACGGTTTAACGGACGATCATCATCCTTGTCAAGCATTGGCAGACTTAATGACAATATACGAAGAAAAAAATACATTTAAAGGAATAAAATTGGCTTACGTCGGTGACGGAAATAATGTATGTCATTCATTGTTGTTAGCGAGTGCAAAAGTCGGAATGCATATGACTGTTGCAACACCTGTAGGGTATGAACCGAATGAGGAAATCGTAAAAAAAGCATTAGCGATTGCTGAAGAAACAGGAGCGGAAATTGAAATTTTGCATAATCCTGAATTAGCGGTGAGTGAAGCAGATTTCATTTATACTGACGTTTGGATGAGCATGGGGCAAGAGGGAGAAGAAGAGAAATATACTTTATTTCAACCATACCAAATTAATAAAGAACTTGTTAAGCATGCGAAGCAAACGTATCGTTTCTTACACTGTTTACCTGCCCATCGTGAAGAAGAAGTAACAGGCGAAATTATAGATGGACCAAAATCTATCGTATTTGAGCAAGCCGGTAATCGATTGCATGCGCAAAAAGCATTATTAGTAAGTTTATTTAAAAATGTAGAAGAGCTTTCCTAAAGGATGTACACCTTCAGTTGTTAGATATAAATAACTGGAGGTGTGCTTTTTTATATTGAAATGTCGTATGTATATTTGGTTAACCATCTTTATATCATTTATAATAAAAAGAGTAAACTAAATTTGTTTTTCATATCATGTAAGGACATACTAGATAAAAAAATATAGTTAAAGAGATGATGAATTTGAAAACAACTAAGAAAACATATTCGTTTTTTCAGCGGATGTGGAGAATATTAAAGTTTCAATATTATAAGTTGCTTCGATCACCAGAAGGAGCGAAGAAAGTATCGTTAGGTTTTGCGATTGGTTTTGGTTTAGAGATGTTGGTTATATATACAGCATCGCTCGTCTATTTAATATTTTATCCAATCGTCAGGTTAGCAAAGGGATCTTTTCCTGCTGCGGTGATTGGCAATATTATCGGGAAAATATCATTTTTACCGGTATTTTTATTTCCATTTGCTTATGCGTTAGGAAAAATGATTTATCCATTTCATGTGAAAAAAATACATCATGAACCCTTTACAATATCTGACTTGTTTTCGAGTCATATTTTTACGATATTAAAGGGGTTATTACAAAGTGAAGTGTATGTATTAATTGGAATGACGATTTTAGGAGTTGTGTTTGGGGTAATTTCATATTTTGTTGTGCATTATTTGTATGAAAAGAACCGTAAGTTACGTTTGAAGAATAGAAAGAAAAAAGTGAGAGAACCACTTGTACAAATATAAAGAATGGCACATTCATTTTCTCCTTTGAATATGTTTAAGAAAAAGGGGGAGAGAATGAATGTATTATTACTATGTACCTCAAGTATACCCATATACAAATTATTATCCAGTAAATGATATGAGGCAGCAAGTTGGAGTGTATCAACAGCAACAATTTCAGCAAATAGCACAACAACAGCCTACGCAAGAACATAAACCGTATTTAACGACATGGCCATATTCAAATGTATATTATGGTAATTATTACGAATCATAAAGCTGCTTCTATTTAGAAGCAGCTTTATGCGTTTGTTTTCAAAATTAAATTTTGAATGGTTTGAAGAGAGTGAATGAGTTTTTCACGTTCTTCCTCAGATAACGTTTGGAAATTTTCTTTTAATTTGTCTAAAATGAATTGTTGATACTGATTTACTAACAATTTCCCTTCAGCTGTCAGGGAAATTAAAATGACCCGTCGATCTTTTTCGCTATAATGACGCTCTATTAGTTCTTCTTGGATCAGTTTGTTTAATAGAGGTGTCATGTTAGGCCGTGAAATCGCTAGCCGCTTGCCGATTTCGGAAACTGCTAATGTGCCATTTTCATGCAGAAGCAGTAATACTTGTGTATGTGATGGCGGCATATGTCTTTGAGAAGAAAATTCTCCAGGAAGCATAAATTTGCGATAAAAAAGAGGCACTAGCGAAAGAAGATGATCAACAATACGTTCCCACTCGCGTGATTCCATATAAAGGCCCCCTTCCACTCTCATTGTAACAAAAAAGACATGTTATAAAAATAGAATTGTTTCATATGAATTTTAATATTTGTAGACCAACACTTTTTTTGTAAAGGAATCGGCAATAATCGAATAGCCTTTATCGTTAGGGTGTACTTGGTCAAAGAGTAATTCTTTCTTATCATTTGATATTAATTTGCGAATTGGTAAAACGATAGATGGTTGATTTGCTTTTGCAATGGAATAAACAGATTCATTCCAGCCATCTAAAAACATATCTGCATAACTTGCGATGGAGTCATCGAGTTGTAACGGGTTATAGAGTTCAGAAAGAATGAGTAAAGCATCCGGATTTTGATCTCGGACTGTCTTTACAATATTTTTTACATCCGCTTCAAAATGAGCTTTTTCTTTATTTAACATTTTAATACCGTCTATAACACCGACATCACGATTTAAGCGAAACAAATTATTTCCCCCAATATTAATTGTAATAATATTGGCTGCTCTAATTTTTTGCTTTACATCTTCTGATTCAACCTTTTTAGCGAGACGATCTGTTGTAAGACCGTTTATCCCAAGGTTTTCTACAGTAATTGGTTTATGAATTTGTGCTTCTATTTGTTTAGAGGCTAATTCAGCAAATCCACCTTGTGTCGATCCATATCCTTTGGCGAGCGAATCACCTAGTACGAGATGATAGAAGGAATCGTTTGTTTGCTTATCAATCCAACTTGGAGTAGATGTTTTTTCTGTTTTTTCTTCGGGTTCATTTTGTTTTGTCTCATCGTTCTTTTCAAAATAAGAATAAGAAATGATTAGAAGGAGGAGACAAACAATTGTTAAGATGACTTTTTTCATAAATTCATCCTCCTTGTAATTGGTAATTGTATCATATTCAGCAGTATTAACAATGTAAGGGCATATTATATGTTTATGAAAAGTTTACAATAACTTTACAGAAAATTTGTAGAAGTATGTCAAAAAATATTGACGATATGAAAGTACATTATATATGATAATGTCAGATAAGGTGAAATTTTAATTAGTAGGGCTTTATTTCCCGATGAGTAAAATCTCACCAATCGAGCGTTTAAGAGGACTACTCATTAACGCAGGATGAAATGAAAATCTTATCTCCAATAGAAGAAAAAAGGTATGTAATTAGAGATGGATTCATTTCATTATTTTTGGTAATTGTATAAGGGGGATTTTTTGTGAAAAAGTCAAAAAAAATGCTAGCTGGAGCAACTCTTGCTATTGGTGTTATAGCGCCGCAAGTATTGCCAGCAGCAGCTCATGCGGATGAGCAAACTGGGGAGAGTACGGTTAACTTACGAATTCTAGAAACATCAGATATTCACGTTAACTTAATGAATTACGATTATTATCAAACGAAAACCGATAATAAAGTAGGTCTCGTGCAAACTGCAACACTTGTGAATAAAGCACGTGAAGAAGCGAAAAACTCTGTCCTGTTTGATGATGGGGATGCATTACAAGGGACACCGCTTGGAGATTATGTAGCGAATAAAATAAATGATCCGAAGAAGCCTGTGGATCCTAGTTATACGCACCCATTATATCGTTTAATGAATTTAATGAAGTATGACGTCATCTCTCTTGGGAATCATGAATTTAACTACGGTTTAGATTATTTAAACAAAGTAATTAGTAAAACAGAATTCCCGGTTATTAACTCGAACGTCTATAAAGATGATAAAGATAATAATGAAGAGAATGATCAAAACTACTTTAAACCATATCATGTTTTTGAAAAAGAAGTAGAAGATGAATCAGGTCAAAAACAAAAAGTGAAAATTGGCGTAATGGGATTTGTTCCACCTCAAGTTATGAACTGGGATAAAGCAAATCTAGAAGGAAAAGTGAAAGCAAAAGATATAGTTGAAACAGCGAAAAAAATGGTGCCAAAAATGAAGGCAGAAGGTGCCGATGTTATCGTTGCACTAGCGCATTCAGGTGTTGATAAGAGTGGATACAACGTTGGCATGGAAAACGCATCGTATTATTTAACAGAAGTTTCTGGTGTAGATGCAGTATTAATGGGACATTCACATACGGAAGTGAAGGACGTATTTAATGGTGTTCCAGTTGTAATGCCTGGTGTCTTTGGAAGTAACTTAGGTATTATTGATATGCAATTGAAAAAAGTAAATGGAAAATGGGAAGTACAAAAAGAGCAATCGAAGCCGCAACTTCGTCCGATTGCTGATAGTAAAGGAAACCCACTCGTACAATCTGATCAAAATTTAGTTAATGAAATTAAAGATGATCATCAAGCGACAATTGATTATGTGAATACTGCTGTAGGAAAAACGACAGCGCCAATTAATAGTTATTTCTCATTAGTACAGGATGATCCTTCTGTACAACTTGTGACAAATGCACAAAAATGGTATGTAGAAGAGGAATTTAAAAAACCAGAGTACGAAAAATATAAAGGAATTCCAGTTTTATCTGCGGGTGCACCATTTAAAGCAGGTGGCCGAAACGGTGCTACATATTATACGGACATTCCAGCTGGAACGTTAGCGATTAAAAACGTGGCAGATTTATATGTATATCCAAATACGTTATATGCTGTAAAAGTAAATGGGGCACAAGTGAAAGAATGGCTTGAAATGTCTGCAGGTCAGTTTAATCAAATTGATCCAAAGAAAACAGAAGAACAGCCGTTAGTAAATATAGGTTATCCTACATATAACTTCGATATTTTAGATGGCTTAAAATACGAAATTGATGTAACACAACCGGCGAAATACGATAAAGATGGAAAAGTTGTAAATGCAAATACGAATCGTATTGTAAATATGACATATGAAGGGAAGCCAGTAGCTGACAATCAAGAATTCATCGTCGCTACAAATAACTATCGCGGAAGCAGCCAAACGTTCCCGGGTGTAAGCAAAGGGGAGGTTGTATACCAATCACAAGATGAAACGCGTCAAATCATTGTGAAGTATATGCAAGAAACGCCAGTTATTGATCCAGCAGCAGATAAAAATTGGACGTTTAAACCGATTGTTGCCGATAAATTACATACAACATTCGATTCTTCACCAAATGCACAAAAGTATATAAAGAAAGATGGAAAAATATCATATGTTGGACCATCTGAAAATGAATTTGCTAAATATGCAATTGATATAACGAAGAAGAACGATGATGATAAAGAAACTGGTGGAGAGAATCCAACAACACCGCCAACAGGTGAAGGAAATAATGGAGAAAATCCAACGACACCACCAACAAGTGAAGGAAATAATGGAGAAAATCCAACAACACCACCAACAGGTGAAGGAAATAATGGAGAAAATCCAACGACACCACCAACAGATGAAGGTAATAATACAGGATCTGGACAAACTACAACGGATAATCAAAACGCAAAAGAAACAACAACTGTAAGTGAAAAGAAAGAAGAACGTGATTTACCGAAAACAGGTACAAGTGTTGTTTCTACAATTGGAGCAGGTTTGGCGTTTGTTGGAGCAGGATTCCTTCTGTTATTTAGAAGAAAGAAAGCAAATAGATAGTGGAGAAATATAAAAAGGATTACCGATTCAGGTAATCCTTTTTAATATATTATGAAAGTGTTACAGCTTTTTCCTTCTTCCATGAAAGGCCAAATCCAGTAAAGCCGACGATGATTGTTACAACTGGACAAGCTAAGCAGAAGATTGCGAATGGAACGTAATCAAAAGTTGGAACGCCAAGGACGTTCGATAAGAACACGCCACTTACTCCCCATGGTACGAGCGGGTTAATAACTGTACCTGCATCTTCTAATACACGTGATAAATTACGACGTTCTAAACCGACTTCATCATATTTATTAGCGAATGCTTGTCCTGTTAAAACGATAGATAAGTACTGCTCACCAAGTAAGAAGTTCACACCGATTGCAGTTGAAGCAGTAGAAATAATTAAGCGTGTGCTAGTTTTTACGAAGCTAGAGATGATATTCATTAGCTGCGTAATAATACCCATTCCTTGTAATAATCCTCCCATACAAAGAGCTAGGAAAATAAGAGCGATTGACATCATCATACTTTGCAGGCCACCGCGAGATAATAAGCTATCAATATCTTTCATACCAGTTTTAGAAACGTAACCGTCTTGCATAATTTTCATTAAATCAGTTAAAGAAGTACTAGGTTTAAATATAAAGAGGATAATGATCCCTACTATAATTCCAGCAAGTAATGTTGGAACTGCTGGAACTTTTTTAAATGCGAATAGGAACAGTAATAAAATTGGAATAAGTGTAAAGATAGAAATCGTTGCATTTTTCTCTAATGCGCTAATGAAGTTTGTGAAGTCAACGTCTCCACTAGTACCGCTTCCTAAAATGAAAAATGCGATAAAAGCAATAATGAAAGCTGGAACTGTTGTCCAAAGCATGTTACGAATATGCTCAAATAAATCTACACCCGTTACAGCTGGCGCTAGGTTTGTTGTATCAGATAAAGGAGACATTTTATCCCCAAAGAATGCACCAGAAATAATTGCACCAGCGATTAGAGCAGGATCGTATCCGAGAGCGCTACCCATGCCCATAAAGGCAAGTCCTACAGTTGCGGCAGTTGTAAAGGCACTACCGATACTTGTTCCAACAATTGCACAAACAACAAAAACAGTTGGAATGAAAATTTTTGGAGATACAAGCTGGAAGCCGTATACCATTAAAGTTGGAATTGTTCCAGCAGCGATCCAAACACTAATTAATACGCCTACAAGTAAGAATATAAAAATAGATGGAATACCAGCTGAAATACTACTTATCATTCCTTTTTCCATCGTAGACCAATCAATTTTTTTCATAAATCCAAATGCTAATAAAAGAACGATACCAAATAAAATTGGGATGTGTGGTGAAACTTCTAATTTGATAACACTAAAGCCAATGCAGAAAAAGATAAATACTGTTAAAAGAACAGATTCAATTTTTGAAACCATTGTTTTCCCCTCCTAAGTAATCTAAAATAGCTCTTTTTTATATAAAATTCGCCAATATTGTTTATTTCCTTCTAAATTTTAGAATTTTGTGACAAATTACCGGTAATTGTTGTTTCTTTAATATGATACGGAAATGATTGGATAAAAAAACGTCCCTGCATATAATTATGCAGGGACGAAGAAATCGCGGTACCACCCTAGCTTGTGAAATGAATGTATCACAAAATAAAGGGTCGTATGATATGCGCTAATAAAATAAAAACGCCCCTGCAACATATGCAGGGACGAAAAATTCGCGGTACCACCCTAAATTGTGAAACAGTGTCGTTTCACCACTCTTTAGATATAACGGTCTATAACCGTCTTTCACTACTCCTTACGTTTCGCAAAAGAAGCTCCAGGGGGTAATTCATAATTCGCTCTGTACTGGTTCGCACCGACCACCAGCTCTCTGAAAGCAGAAATCGAAATATTACTAAATCCTATCAATGCCGATTCATATGATGTTAGTTAAATTTTTATCATATATTCGTCTCACATGTCAATAAAAATATTCAATGATTTTTTAGGGAAATAAAGGAGAACGATTTTAATCCTGGGAAAATGTGCGTTATAATGAATTTGAAAGGGGAGGAAAGAGTGAAGAAAAAAATAATTCTTTTTACCACTTTACTAGTCATTGGCGGAAGTGCTGGCATTTACACAGCTTTTGCAGCTGAATCAGAGCAGGCGAAGCAAAAGCAAATACAGCAGTTAGAAGTGAAGAAAGCGAAAGAAGCTGAAGAGAAGAAGTCGATGGAGAAAGCAGCTACGAAACTAGGGGTTTCTACTGATGGAAAAACAAAAGAAGAAATTACGAAAGAAGTAAATAAGGCTAGATTTGAGCAGCGTCATGATTTATTAATTGAGCATGCGAAGCAACTTGGAATTGATACAGAAGGAAAAAAGGATGAAGAGATTATTTTAGAAATCGGAAAGATACAACATGGAAAGTAGAACAACTTATCGTATGATAAGTTGTTCTTTTTTAAGAACTACTTGATTTAAAAATAATTGACAGTCATTTAGTTTTAATGTTAACTATATTTATAAACTAGTTAACATTAGGGGTGACAATTGTGACTTTTAGTAAGAGTACGACTGACAAACCATCATATACATATGAAGAGTTATCGGAGAAAAATAAGGCCTATGTATGGCATCCGTTTACACAAATGAAGGATTATTTAGAAGAAGATCCTGTCATTATTGAACGGGGAGAGGGAAGAAAGCTATACGATGTAAATGGAAATGAATATTGGGACGGTGTTTCGTCTATTTGGTTAAATGTTCATGGACATCAAGTGCCAGAACTAGATGAGGCAATTCGTGAGCAATTAAATAAAATTTCCCATTCTACTATGTTAGGGCTTGCTAACGTTCCATCTATTTTATTAGCCGAAAAAATAATTGAAGTTGTACCAGAAGGTTTGAAGAAAGTGTTTTATTCAGACTCCGGTTCTAGCGCTGTTGAAATTGCAATTAAGATGGCCTTTCAATATTGGCAGCATAAAGGAAAACCGAAGAAACAAAGATTTGTTACATTAAAAGAAGCGTATCATGGTGACACAATTGGAGCTGTTTCAGTGGGAGCAATAGACTTGTTTCACCAAGTGTATAGTTCGCTTTTATTCGAAGCGATTAAAATGCCTTATCCATATACATATCGTTCTCCTTATGGAAATAATAAGGAGGAAATTGTAAAAAAGCATTTAGAAGAAATGGAAGAGCTGCTGAAAGATAAACATGAAGAGATTGCGGCGATTATTGTAGAACCTTTAATGCAAGGTGCTGGCGGTATGATTACAATGCCAAAAGGATACTTAAAAGGGCTACGTAATTTATGTACAAAATATAATGTTCTATTTATTACAGACGAGGTAGCGACTGGATTTGGGCGTACTGGAAAAATGTTTGCATGTGAACATGAAAATGTAACGCCGGATATTTTGACAGCCGGAAAAGGTTTAACAGGCGGATATTTACCAGTTGCAATTACTGTAACGACAGATGAAATTTATAATGCCTTTTTAGGAGGCTATGAAGAACAAAAAACATTTTTCCACGGACATAGTTATACAGGGAATCCATTAGGGTGTGCGGTAGCAATTGCGAATCTAGAACTATATGAAAAAACAAATTTAATAGAAGAGGTGGCACGTAAAACAGAATATGTGGCGACGCAATTAGAAGACCTCTTTGCATATAAACATGTAGGGGATATTCGTCAATGCGGGTTAATGGTTGGAATTGAACTTGTGAAGAATAAGGAAACGAAAGAAGCGTTTGAATGGACAGAGAGAGTCGGTGTTCAAGTATGTAAACGCTCAAGGGAGCTGGGTATGATTTTGCGCCCGCTCGGTAATACGATTGTATTTATGCCCCCTCTTGCTTCTACAATTGATGAGATTGATGATATGTTACGTATTTTGTATAAAGCAATCTCGGATGTTACGGAGGGAGAATAATGAGCGGTTTTTTTATAACAGCAACGGATACTGAAGTGGGGAAAACTGTTGTCGCCGGTGCATTAGCAGGTGTATTTAGAGAACTGGGATATAACATCGGGGTATATAAACCGTTGCAAAGTGGACATGTTGCATCAAATCCAGAAGGAGATGCAGCAAGGCTAAAAGCATTATCAGGTGTACCGACAAAAGAAGAGGAAATTTGCCCTTACTCTATTGAAGAGCCGCTTGCCCCGAGACTTGCCATGAAAAGAGCTGGAAGGACAGTAACGTTAAAAGACATTATTCATCACTATAATGAACGATTGAAAGATTTTAATAGTCTACTTGTAGAAGGAGCAGGTGGATTAGCTGTTCCATATACAGAGGACGCTTTAGTAATTGATTTCGCAAAAGAATTACAACTTCCACTTATTGTAGTAGCACGCCCTACATTAGGAACAGTAAATCATACAGTTTTAACGATTGCTTATGCAAAGGCATATGGTTTAACAGTAGCAGGTGTCATTTTATCTGGCTGCAAAGAATGCGAAATGGAAAGAGTGCAAGAAAATAAAGAAATGATTGAAGAGCTAAGTGGGGTACCAGTTTTAGGTTTATTACCATTCTTTGCAGGTGAGTTTACAAAAGAAGAAGTCTTGGAATCTGTTAAAGAATATATAATGATTTCAAAATTAGAGGAGCTTATCCGAAATGAATCAAACGTGGCGCACACATCTTCAATCTAAATTGCAACAATTACATGAGCGAGGGCAGTATCGTAATTTGCATGTAACAGAACAAGCAGAAGAGACATGGCTTATTCGAGATGAGAAAAGGATGCTAAATTTAGCGTCAAATAATTATTTAGGGTTAGCTGGAGATGAAAGGTTAAAAGAAGCTGCTATCGCATGTACAAGAAAATATGGAACTGGGGCGACAGCATCAAGGCTCGTGGTAGGGAACTATTCACTGTATGAAGAGGTTGAGAGAAGTATATGCGATTGGAAAGGCACTGAAAAAGCCTTAGTTGTGAATAGTGGATATACCGCAAATATTGGTGTGATCTCTTCATTAGTGAGTCGTCACGATATTGTGTTTAGTGACAAATTAAATCACGCAAGCATTGTTGATGGAATTATATTAAGTGGGGCAGAGCATAAAAGGTATCGTCATAATGATTTGGATCATTTAGAGAAGTTATTGAAAACAGCGTCACCTGAACAGCGGAAATTAATCGTAACAGATACTGTTTTTAGTATGGATGGTGATACTGCGTATGTAAGGGAGTTAGTAGAGCTGAAAGAGAAATACGGGGCAATTCTTATAGTTGATGAAGCACATGCGAGTGGAATATATGGAAGTGGCGGAGCTGGATTATCTCATATAGAAGAAGATCTTGCTCAAAAAATAGATATACATATGGGGACGTTTAGTAAGGCTTTAGGGTGTTATGGTGCGTATTTGACAGGCGATGCAATTTATATAGAGTATTTACACAATATGATGAGAAGTTTTATTTTTACTACTGCATTACCGCCAGGAACGTTAGGAGCGGTACAAAAAGCAATTGAAATTGTAAAAGAAGATAATGAAAGAAGAGAGAGACTTATAGAGAATGGAGCATATTTCAGAAACCATTTACGAGAAGCTGGTTTTGATATTGGAAATAGCTCAACTCACATTGTACCGATCGTAGTCGGTTCAAATGAAACAGCTTTACGGTTTAGTAAAAGGTTGCAACAGGTAGGGATTGCTGCAATTGCAATTCGTCCACCAACGGTTCCAGTTAATAGTTCACGGGTCCGTTTTGCAGTTACGTCCCAACATACAATAGCTGATTTGCAATGGGCTATTCACCATATTATACGCATTGGTAAAGAAGAGGGGTTTTTCGTATGAAAGAGCTAAAGATTATTTTTATTCCTGGGTGGGGAATGGAAGAAGGTGTTTGGACTTTAGTTCTGCCGTATTTTAAAGAGTATTCTGTTCAATGTATCAATTGGCGTAATGTGAAAGAACAAAGTGAATTTGCAGGTCGAGTAATAGATGTAGCAAAGGATGAAAATGTCATTTTAGTTGGATGGTCATTAGGGGCGTTAGCGGCAGTTCAAGCACATAAAAAGATTCAGACAAAAGGTATTGTACTAATTGGTGGTACTGCCAAATTTACAAATTCGAGCGACTATATGAGTGGATGGAATGCTTTGCATGTAGAGCGGCTGAAAAAGAATGTGGCGAGAAAGAAAGAAGATACGCTCAAGCGGTTTTATGAAAATATGTTTACAAAAGATGAACTGAAAGAGAATACGAGTTTTGAAGAGATTGCGCTGAATTTTAAAGGAGACTCGATTCAGTCATTACAATTAGGCTTAGATTATTTAATAGAAACAGATATGAGAAACGAATTAATAGATGTCAAAGTCCCGCTGTTACTTCTTCATGGAGAACAGGATGTGATATGTCCATTATCTGCAGCTCATAGTATGGCAGAGAATGCGAATGCTAAGTTAAAAGTAGTAAGTGAGGCTGGACATGCATTATGCGTAACGAATTTTGAATATTGCGCAAATGAAATCATTCAATTTGTAGAGGGGATACGACATGATCAACAAAACGTTACTACAAAAACGATTTAACGTGGCAGCTGTATCCTACGATCAATATGCAAATGTACAAAAAAAGATGGCGCATTCATTACTTTCTACATTGAATCGGCGATATAGTGCAAATTCATCGATACGTATTTTAGAACTTGGATGCGGGACAGGATATGTTACAGAGCAATTATCAAACTTATTTCCGAAAGCACAAATTACAGCTATTGATTTTGCCGAAAGTATGATTGCAGTTGCGAAAACTAGACAAAATGTAAACAATGTAACATTTTATTGTGAGGATATCGAAAGATTACGACTAGAAGAAACGTATGATGTCATTATTTCAAATGCCACATTTCAATGGCTAAATGATTTAAAACAAGTGATAACAAATTTATTTCGTCATTTATCTATAGAGGGGATATTACTCTTTTCAACATTTGGGCAGGAAACATTTCAAGAATTGCATGCTTCGTTCCAGCGGGCGAAAGAAGAAAAAAATATACAAAATGAAACATCGATTGGGCAACGTTTTTATTCGAAAAATCAGTTGCGCCATATATGTGAGATAGAAACAGGGGATGTACATGTTTCTGAAACGTGTTACATAGAGAGATTTACAGAAGTTAGGGAGTTTCTACATTCTATTCGTAAAGTAGGAGCGACCAATAGTAATGAAGAATCATATTGTCAAAGTCCCTCACTCTTTCGTGCGATGCTTCGCATATACGAAAGAGACTTCACGGGAAATGAAGGGATAATGGCAACGTATCATGCTTTATTTGTGCATATAAAAAAAGAGGGGAAGAGATGAAATGAAACAAGTACAAACAAAAAGGGATTGGAAAAAACTTGCATACGACGTAGTAGAAGAGAAAGTGATTACGAAAGAAGATGCAATAGCGATATTAGAGGCTGACGATACAGAGATTTTAGAAATTATGAATGCTGCGTATATCATTCGCCATCATCACTTTGGTAAGAAAGTAAAATTAAATATGATTATTAATACGAAGTCTGGATTATGCCCTGAAGATTGCGGATATTGTTCACAGTCTATTATTTCAGAAGCACCGATTGATAAATATGCATGGCTAACGCAGGAAAAGATTGTAGAAGGGGCACATGAAGCAATTCGTCGTAAAGCGGGTACATATTGTATTGTAGCATCTGGTCGTCGCCCGACAGATAAAGAGGTGAATCACGTAATTGGAGCAGTTAAGGAGATTCGTGAAACGACAGACTTGAAGATTTGTTGTTGTTTAGGGTTCTTAAACGAAGATCAAGCAGGACGTTTAGCCGAAGCGGGTGTACATCGTTATAACCACAACTTAAATACACATGCGAATAATTACGAAAGCATTTGCTCTACTCATACGTATGACGATCGTGTTGATACAGTTCAAAAAGCGAAACAAGCCGGTATTTCACCATGTTCTGGGGCGATCTTTGGAATGGGAGAGACAATAGAAGAGCGAGCTGAAATTGCATTCGAATTACAACGTATAGATGCAGATTCAATTCCATGTAATTTCCTTGTTGCTGTAAAGGGTACGCCGCTTGAAGGACAAAAGGAGTTAACACCAGTAGAATGTTTAAAAGTGCTGGCGATGATGCGCTTTGTAAACCCAACGAAAGAAATTCGTATTTCAGGAGGGCGTGAAATTAATTTACGTTCTGTACAGCCAATCGGTTTATTTGCAGCAAACTCTATTTTTGTTGGGGACTACTTAACGACAGCTGGACAAGAACCGACTGCAGACTGGGGTATGATTGAAGATTTAGGATTTGAGATTGAGGAATGTGCATTATAAGATAGAAAAAAGCAAACTTGTAAAAGAGTTTGCTTTTTTTGTAAATAAAATGTAATAAATAATTGTGAACGCTTGATACTATTGGCTTTTGAGCGAAAAAAAGAATTTTGGTGGACGAATTTTCCAAGCCCCAATTGTACATAGTAAATATGTAATTTACATTGGGTTGGAGGATTTTACATGCACAAATATATATTAGCGATTATGACTTGTCTCATTTTACTAAAAGCGATAAGTGCTGATCCAGTTAAGGCCGCCGAAAATCCTGAACAAAAAGAGATGCAACAACGAATTGAACAACATTTTCGAACGAAAGCTGAACATTTTGGATTGAAAACAGAAGGGAAAGATTTAAAGGAAGTACGAAAAGAAATTACTATTATAGAAGAAGCGAAGAAAAGAGAGAATGTATGGAGAACAGCACAAACGCTTCGTATACAAACAGAAGGAAAAACAATGGATGAATTAATAAAAGATGTACGGAAAAAAGTGAAGAAATAAAAAAGAGGCCGCAGCCTCTTTTTTATTTTTTTATGCCCATTGTTTTGATAAGTGAGCCATTTCAATTGCAGCAACGGCGGATTCATAGCCTTTATTACCAGCTTTCGTGCCTGCGCGTTCAATCGCTTGCTCAATTGTTTCAGTCGTTAATACACCGAAAATAACTGGGATGTCTGTTTGTAGTGATAAAGATGCAACACCTTTTGCTACTTCATTACAAACGTAATCGTAATGTGTTGTAGCACCACGAATGACAGTGCCTAACGTAATAACAGCATCATATTTCCCGCTATTCGCCATCTTTTTAGCGATTAAAGGAATTTCAAATGCACCAGGAACCCAAGCAACATCGATATCAGCTTCTTCTACACCGTGACGCTTTAATCCGTCTAAAGCACCACCAAGTAATTTACTTGTAATAAATTCATTAAAACGTCCAACAACAACTCCAACTTTTAATCCTGTACCAACTAAATGACCTTCGAATACCATAATAAATCTCTCCCTTAATTATAAGTTTAGTAAATGTCCTAATTTGTTTACTTTCGTTTGTAAATACGTTTTATTCTCTTCTTTTGCTGGCATTTGTAACGGTACACGCTCGATTACTTCTAAATCGTAACCTTGTAAGCCAGCAATTTTTCGAGGATTATTCGTTAATAACCGTAAATGTTGTAAACCTAAATCTTTTAATATTTGAGCGCCAATACCGTAATCACGCAGATCAGCAGGGAAGCCAAGCTTTTCGTTTGCTTCTACAGTATCGAAGCCTTCTTCTTGTAACTTATAAGCGCGAAGCTTATTAAGAAGTCCAATGCCTCGTCCTTCTTGTCTCATATAAAGAAGAACGCCCTTTCCTTCACGCTCAATTTGAGCAAGTGCAGCATGGAGTTGTGGTCCGCAATCGCAGCGGCACGAGCCAAATACATCTCCTGTTAAGCACTCTGAATGAACGCGTACAAGTACAGGCTCTCCTGTTGAAATATCACCTTTTACGAGTGCAATATGTTCTTTCGTATCTAATGAATTAGAATAGCCAATTGCATGGAAAGTACCGAAATCTGTAGGTAATGTAATTTCCACTTCTCGCGTCACTAATGTTTCATGGTGGCGACGATAAGCAATTAAATCTTCTATTGTAATCATTTTTATATCAAATTGTTTTGCGCACTGTAGTAAATCAGGTACGCGTGCCATCGTACCGTCCTCATTAATAATTTCGCAAATGACGCCAGCTGGTTCTGCTCCGCAAAGCTGTGCTAAATCGACAGCAGCTTCTGTGTGACCAGCACGGCGCAGGACGCCACCTTCTTTCGCAATTAATGGAAAGATATGTCCAGGACGATTGAAATCAGCACCTTTTGATGCAGGATTTAACATTTCTCGTATCGTAGTTGCACGTTCGTGGGCACTAATCCCAGTTGTTGTAGAAACATGATCAATGCTCACTGTAAATGCAGTATGATGCGAATCTGTATTATGAGCTACCATTGGTTCTAATTGTAGACGTTCTGCGTATCCTTCTGTAATTGGTACACAAACGAGGCCGCGCCCATGTGTAATCATAAAGTTAATTGTTTCTGGCGTAATATACTCTGCTAAAGCGATAAAGTCGCCTTCATTTTCGCGGTTTTCATCATCACATACGATCACGACTTTTCCTTGTTTTAAATCTTCTAGAGCTTCTTCAATACGATGAAACATCATGCTTCCCCCTTATAGAAATCCGTTTTCTTGTAAAAAGCTTTCGGTCATTGAACCTGTTCGTTTTACTGGTTTAGAAATAAAGCGTTCGATATATTTACCAATCATGTCACACTCAATATTTACGATGTCACCGGCATTCTTCTCTCCGATAACAGATTCACTTACTGTGTGCGGGATGAGTGAAATGGTAATGGAAGATTCGTCTATATCAAATATTGTTAAACTCGTTCCATCAACAGCAATGGACCCTTTATGCAAACAATAGCGCAGCAATTCATCAGAAATAGCTATTTTGTAATAGACGGCATTATAGTGTTGTTTTTTGTTTAATAGCGTTCCGATGCCATCGATATGTCCTGAAACGAAATGTCCACCGAATCGTCCGTTTGCAGCCATTGCACGCTCTAAATTTACTTTGCATTGCGGTTTAAGCATGCGAAGTGATGTTGATTGCATCGTTTCAGGCATTGCGTCTACTGTGAATGAAGTTGTTGTGAAACTCGTTACAGTCAAGCAAATACCGTTCACCGCGATGCTATCACCTAAGTGAACATCTGATAAAATTTTATTGGCATGAATCGTTAACTTCATCGCTTCGCCACTTTGTTGCATGTTTGCAATCGTTCCTAATTCTTCTACAATTCCTGTAAACATTCCGTCACCTCACTTCGGGCATGCGCAACAATTTTTATATCATCGCCAATTTGTTTTATCTCTTGAATTTCCAAGGAAAGTGCATCTTGTAATGTTGAAAAACCATTGCCGCCAAATAAAGTAGGGGCATTTTTTCCACCAATTAATTTTGGGCTTATATAAGTTACAATTTCATTAAAATACTTTGTTTGTAAGAAACTTGCATGAACTGTTTGACCACCTTCGACGAAAAGAGAAAGAATTTGTTTTTCGCCGAGTAGGTGTAAAATATCCTGTATTTCAATCTGTTTCGTTTTCATTTGGAATATAGCTATATTTTCAGATTCATAAGAAGCTATTTTCTTTTTATCTACACCATTACCGACCAAAATCCATGTCGGTGCTAAACCATCTGTTATGACATGAGAAGATGGTGGCGTTCGTAAATGGGTATCTAAAATAACGCGTATAGGATTTTGCCCTCCGTTAGGAACTCTTGTTGTTAAATGCGGATTATCAGCTATAACTGTATTCACTCCAACGAGAATCGCATCATGTGTATGGCGGTATTGATGAACATCAGCTCGTGATTCTTCACCTGTAATCCACTTACTTTCACCGGTTACGGTTGCTGTTTTTCCATCTAGGCTCATTGCTGTTTTTATTGTTACAAATGGACGTTTCGTTTTCATGTAGTGAAAAAAGTAGCGATTTAATAAAATTGCTTCTGCTTCAAGAACACCAGTCGTTACTTCGATGCCAGCTTCTTCTAATTTCCTTTTTCCATTGCCAGAAACGAGCGGATTACAATCAAGAGTAGCAATTACAACCCGTTTGACTCCTTTTTTGATGAGCAATTCACAGCAGGGTGGTGTTTTTCCAAAATGGCTACACGGTTCAAGTGTTACATAAACGGTAGCTCCTTTTGCTTTTTCACCAGCCATATGAAGAGCATAGACTTCTGCGTGTTCTTCACCAGCACGTAAATGAGCTCCCATACCGACGATGTTTCCATCTTTTACAACAACAGCACCAACCATAGGATTTGGACTTGTTTGTCCGGATGTTCCTTCTGCTAACTGCAGGGCAATCCTCATATATTCTTGATCTGTCATTCTCTTCACCTCTCCTGAAAAAATCAAAAAACCCCAAGGATTTTATATCCTTGGGGTTTGGGAGACGTGATTTCTAGAAATATAGTTCGAATACGAAAGTATAGGAAAGAAACCTAACGATGATTGATATTTTGGCATAAGGAAAAAACCTAGCAAAATATCGAATTTTTCAAACGCTAGTCGTATCTTTTTATTCCAGTATA
Source organism: Bacillus sp. FSL R9-9834 (assembly GCF_038006905.1). Classification (NCBI taxonomy): domain Bacteria; kingdom Bacillati; phylum Bacillota; class Bacilli; order Caryophanales; family Bacillaceae; genus Bacillus; species Bacillus sp. FSL R9-9834. The sequence continues at coordinate 3,937,611 of NZ_JBBOWD010000001.1, read as the reverse complement.
GAAACATAAGTATACAAAATAAAACATATATAAAGATTCAAAATGAAACTTAAAAATATGCATACTGAAATAAAAGTGTATTCGCTATATAAAATTACTAGAAAACATATCCTTCTCCCATCCAGACTATACTGTCGGCCCTAGAGTTTCACTAGATCCACCGTTTTCGAGTTGAAAACGGGTCACGGACTTAGAAGTTTGCACTTCATCACCGCCGGTTGGGAATTTCACCCGACCCCGAAGGATGTTGTTTGCTCAAATTATAGCACAAAAAAGAAAAAAGGCTAGTAAAAAATGTTCGAATGTGAAGAATTGTGTGAAAATATATGTATGCTGTCAGGAAGACAGAAGTATTAGAAATGTTGTAAGGAGAAGGGATGTAATGGAGTTGATCAAAAGAAAAAACATGCACAAAAAAATGTGCATGTCACATGTGAAATTATTCTGCCTCTGGTGCTCTAACAACAGATTCAAATTTTCCTTTATGCGAAGCATCGCAATAAGGCATATTTTTTGATAAACCACAACGGCATAAAGAAAATGCCGGTTTTGCTGGGAATACATTCCCTTGTGAATCAACTAATTCCACGTCCCCTGTAACGCGAAAAGAGCCATTATCATTTACTTTAATTTGTACTTTAGCCAACGCTATCCCTCCTTCCCAAACGCTTAATTTCATCATATAATCAAGAGAAGTACTTGACAATATGAAAAGAGCACTTTCTTTGGAAGAGAAGAGAGTGTTATAATGTTTTTTATAACTGACTAGAGTAAGGTGACGAAAGATGGATAAACAATTACGTACATTACGAAATATTGCAAATGAGCGCACGTGGGCATCATTTTTGAATGATAATCATCCATATAGTTTGTTGCATTGGTCCATTGCTGGTGTAGGACAAGAGTCAAAGGATGTTTGGTTACTGCAAGATGAGGTAACATTTCAAACGACAGAATTTCCAACGTTAGATGATGCAATAAAGTGGATTTCTGAAAATATGGAACAAGTTACAGACGTTTTAGCGCAATAAAAAAACAGGCTTATGCAAGCCTGTTTTTTGTTTCTTTTACATATGAGTTTAAAAATTGATCAATGGCTGCTTCATACTCTTCTTTATTTTCGTTATAAGAGCAAGCGTGTGCGCCGTTTTCTGCAATATAAAGTTGTTTATTGTTTTCTTTTGCTTCATAGAGTGCTTTCGTCATATCAGCTAAAATATAATCATCATCTTTACTATGAATAAAGAGAACGGGATTGTTAATGTTTTTTATACAATCGATTGGTGAAACTTCACGAATCGTATAACCGTCACGCACTTTTAAGAAAGCATTTGCTAAAGGTAATAAAGGCCATTTCGGTAAATGGAATTCAACCTTTAAACGGTGCTGTAATTGTCCGTAGAAATCAGAGAAAGGACAATCTGCAATATAGAAGTCAGCACCATCTTCTACAAGTCCTGCGTACTGAAGAAGTGTTGCAGCGCCCATCGATTCACCATGAATACCGAGTGTTATATTTGTTCCAAAACGACCTTTTAGCCAGTCAACTACAGATTTTAAATCATGCTTTTCATAGTATCCATAGCTTGTTGTTTTTCCGCCAGTTTTACCATGACGACGATGATCATAAATAACGACATTATATCCTCTGTTTAAAAATAACCTTGCATATTTTACAGAGTTCATTTTATTTACAGTTACGCCGTGACAGAAAATCATAAACTTATTGGAATGACCAGCAGGAATGTAATATCCGTGAAGATCATATCCGAATTGCGAAGGAATATGAATTTCTTCTTTATGAAGAGCATCAAAATCCTCTATACGAAAATGTTTTTTCGTTTCTCTTTCGAGTATTTCTTCCTCTGTTTTTTTCTTTAAGTACATCACCTTATTTGTAAAGAAAATCCCAAGGGCAGTTATCGCACCTAGTATAGTAAACAATGCTGCAAAAAAACGTTTCATACTTTACCTCATCCTCCAAATACCGTTACATGTGATACACTTATATTGTATCACAAGGATAGAAAAGGGGAGAAATAGGAAATGGTGCATATACAAAAAATTACGCCAGCGATGAAAGAAACAATCCGAATGTTCATGTGTGAGAACTGGGGGAGTTCATTGATGGTTTCACGTGGTAAGGAACATCAGTTAGAAGAGTTGCCAGGATTTGTTGCGCTCTCAGAAGACAGAATAATCGGAATTATAACGTATGAATTGATTGGAAATATGTGCGAAATTGTATCGTTAGATAGCTTTGAAGAAAGAAAAGGAATAGGGACAAAACTTGTGGATTGTGTATTACGAGTTGCAGAAGAAGAACAGTGCAGGCAGGTTTGGCTTATAACAACAAATGATAATATGAATGCGTTACGTTTTTACCAAAAACGTAATTTTTTGATGACGAATTTATATGTAAATGCGGTGGAAGAGGCACGAAAAATAAAGAAAGAAATTCCGCGTATTGGGTATGATAATATCCCGATTTTACATGAAATTCAATTAGAATATAGTTTAGTGTAATGATGTAACAATTTTCAGAAATATAAGTTATTAACCTTGACGAATATTGTAATTTAGGTTACCGTAAAATTGTAATCTATTACCATATTAAGGGGTGACGATGTGGCAACTATACGTGATGTTGCAAAATTGGCAGGTGTTTCAGTCGCAACCGTTTCACGAGTTATAAATGAAAAAGGATACGTTCATGAGGACACAGTAAAACAAGTAAAGGAAGCAATTGAGGAATTACGTTATAGGCCAAATAGTGCAGCAAAGCCACTATTTAAAGAGAATACAACGATAATTGCATTACTTGTAGATAATCTATATGACCCATCAAACATCACTTTGCTACATTGGATTGAGGAAATAGCGTATAAAGAAGGATATCAAATTATTGTTTGTAATATAGAGAATAAAGATAGATACATACATATGTTGAAGGAAAATAACGTTGCAGGTGTTATTTTGACAAGATCCGTTTTTAAAAGTATAGGAGAAATCCCACTTCCGTTTGTTGTGATTGATGAAAAAAAATCCCATGCAAATTATTATGAAAGTGGCCAAAGAGCGGTCTCTTTATTAAAAGAAAAAGGTTGTCACTTTCTTGCTTATTTCGGTGAGGGCGAAGATAGTGAAGAAATGGAAGAGTACATATCAGGATTTTTAGACGCTGTTTGGGAGGAAGGAATCTCTTATCGAGAAGAATGTGTACAAGGGTATACGAATAAACAGTTTGTTACGTTATTGCAAAACAATCCGTATATCGATGGAATTGTAACTTCAAGTGATAAGATTACCTTTGAGTTAATTCGAGCTGCAAAAAAATTAAATATCCGTATACCGGATAAATTGAAAATTATTGGACTGAACGGGAGTATAGACAGTGAATGGGCAGGTCCGTCATTTATGCAAATGGAAAGTTGTAGCGAAGAAAATGGGAAAATAGCGTTGCAACAATTAAAGAGAAAAATAAAAAAGTAAAAGGTGCGTATAAAACGCACCTTTTATAATGTAATTGCGGCAATAAATCCGAATATAAGTAACGGTATATTATAATGCAGAAAAGTTGGTACACATGTATCCCATATATGATGGTGTTGACCATCAGCGTTTAAACCAGATGTTGGTCCAAGTGTACTATCTGATGCTGGAGATCCTGCATCTCCTAGCGCTCCGGCTGTACCGATAATGGCAATGGTGGCCATTGGACTAAATCCAAGCTGCATGCAAAGGGGTACAAAAATTGTTGTTAAAATAGGGATGGTTGAAAAGGATGAACCAATTCCCATCGTAACGAGAAGTCCAATTACAAGCATAAGAAATGCAGCGAGTGGTTTGTTGTTTCCAATTATATGTGCACTCGTTTGCACAAGAGATTCAACATGTCCTGTTTTTCGAAGCACAGCTCCGAATCCAGCGGCCGCAATCATAACAAAACCAATAAAGGACATCATGCGCATTCCGCTTGTTAATATCGCATCTGCTTCTTTAAGAGGTAGACTACCACTTACTGATAAGACGATAATCCCAGCTAAAGCACCGAAAATCATTGATTCTGTTGCTAATTGAACAGTTAATGTGGCTATGATAGATAATAATCCGAAAGTAATGCTACGTTTTGTATAGGGAACGATTTCATTTGTGGTAGTATGAATTTGTTCTGTTTCATACGTACGAGGTTTTCGGTACGTAATGAACACCGCTACACATAATCCGATAATCATACCGATTGCTGGAATCGTCATTGCTTTTGGAATAAGCGCGACATCAAATGTAAGACCGCTTTGCGCAGCATTTGTTTGCAATACGTCATGATAAATTTTTCCGAACCCTGCTGGAATCCACATATAAGGAGTAATCAATCCGAATGTAATAATACATGTAACAAGTCTGCGATCCACTTTCAGCTCATTTAATACTTTTAAAAGTGCTGGAATTAAGATGGGGATGAAAGCGATATGAACAGGAATCACATTTTGTGAGAAACAAGCCATCGTTAAAATGATGAATAGAATAAGTATTTTAGAATAAACTTGTTTTTTCGTGTCTTGTTCATTGCCAATCCATTTTAATGCCGTTTGAATCATGGCATCTGGAAGTCCTGTTTTGGAAAGAGAAATAGCGAAACCGCCAAGCATTGCATAACTTAAAGCGATTGGAGCACTGTTTCCAAGACCAGTTGTAAAAGTGTTAATCGTTTCTGAAATACCGAGTCCGCCGATAATTCCGCCTGTTAAAGCTCCAACAATGATGGCGACAATGACCTGGACACGTAATAAACTAAGCAATAGCATAACTGCTACTGCAACGAGTACAGCATTCATAATAAATGTAATCTCCCCAAAATTTTATTGTGTTAAGGTAAGTAAATATGAAGCACCTTGCTATATTTATACATAGTTGCGACATATTATTATAAATTGTTTTTTATGAAATGTAAAAGAGCCTTTTGTTACTAATGGTGAAAAGCTAGCTCTTGTTTAATGGATTGTAAAGAACGAGCGAATAATTCTGGCTCTTCTAAATCGGGAGAATGTGCTGAATTTGGGAACCAAATCATCTTTTTTATCGGTGCTTCTATTACATCACAATATTCCTGAACGAGTGCATAAGGAGTTTGATAATCATAGCGACCAGAACAAAAATAAACTGGAATAGATAAACTCGTAATAGAAGAAAAGAAATCGATTGTCAACATTTCTTCCCATAAAACGCCAGATTTTAAATTCCCTGCGAGAAACTTGAACCAATCTAATAGCGTATATTCAGGGGAAAAGAAGCCTTTTCGTATGAACGAAAAGGAAGATCCGTTTTGGATTGCTCCTCCGAATGTGCCAAGCCATTTTCTTTGAATAATAAGGCGTCTCGTATCTAAAAATGGCGGTTTTCCTAATTTTAAAAGGGACGCTAATGCTTTTTTATGATTATGTTTTTTTGCAGAACGAATTAAATGCTGATATAGTAATTCTTCGTTTTGTTTCATATGTACAATTTGCCCAATACCGATATAAGCCTCGATATATTGTGGATAATGGTGTGCTATGTTAAGCCCGATAATACTTCCCCAAGAATGACCAGCGAGAAATAGTTTCTGTTTATTGAACTTTTTAAGTACATATTGAATCACTTCTTTTGCATCGGAAATGAATTGTTCGATTGTAAAATTTGCTCCGAAATCTTTCATTGAAAAGGATTTACCTGCCCCGCGCTGATCCCAATTAATTACGATGAAGTGTTTCTCCAATTCTTTTTGAAAATGACGAATAAATCCGATTTGTGCCATGCCTGGTCCACCGTGACAGCATAATAAAATAGGCTGCTCTACGTTTTGCCCGCGCATAAGGAGAGTTTGTTTTCGGTTGTTAATCATAACGCTTTCCATCGTAGCGATACTATTAGGCATGAGTTTTTTATTTTTATTATAGAACTGCGGGGTATTGCTACGAAAAAGCATATTGAAAACCTCCTTTTCTAAAATCGTATGAATCGCACAGGCTATTCGTTTTGCATATACTGTTAGAAAATCATTGTAACATACCATACTAGTGTCATTTCAACACGGGAGGAGGGAAATTGTGACGATTGGAGAAATTATCGATTGTTTAAATAGGCGTGAATCCATCGCTATTATAGCAAAACGTCTTGAAATAAGCCCGTATACATTATCGAAGAAATTAAGATTGATTGGATACGAATATGATGGAGAACAGAAAAAGCGTATTTTTGTAGGAGATGGAGAAGAACCGCGTCACTTACAACTCCAAGAAGCGACAGCCCTTCAATATGCGAAAACGGATTATCAACTATTAATTTATGAACAATTACAAAGTATTTATGAGTTATTAAGAAAGAAAGAAGAAGTAATTGCGCCCATGATGAATATAAGTACAGAAAAAAAGAAACGTACCTTTTCTATTAATAAAGAAATATTAGCAAAACTAGACGTTATATCAGAATCGAAAGGAATTCAAAAATCTAAACTTGTAGAAGAGGCGTTACAACAATTTTTACAACAATATGATTTTAATAACACATCACATATTGATAACTAAAGAAAAGGATACTATGTTCATTGTCAGAACGAGTATCCTTTTTAGGTTTCACATATATGACGGATAAAATAAAAGGTCCATGTGTATCTTTTACGATGAAAAATTAAGGTTGTTTATTATGAGTGTACTTAATTTATTTTTTGAATTCTACCATCGATAATTGGCTGAATAGGTTCTTTTAATTGTTTTACGTAATCGACTAGCGCTTCAAAGTCGTTTGGACCAGTTTCTGCATTTTTACCATTTTTAAATGATACAAATCCATCACCGCCAGAAGCTAAAAAGGCATTTGCCACTACGCTATACGTTTTAGATGGAGATAATTCTTCACCGTTTGTTAAACGTATATTTGTAACTTTTTCACCGTTTGGTTTATTTGCATCCCACGTATATTGAATACCTGAAATTTGAAGCATTCTCGTCGTACCTTTTTGCCATTGTTGATTTAAAATGTCACGAATATCTTGGCCTGTTAAATCTACTTTAATTAATTGGTTTCCAAAAGGCTGAATGCCATATAATTCGCCCCATGTAATATCGCCAGCATCTAAGTCATTACGAATGCCACCTGGATTCATAAGTGCGATTTGAGTTTGCATCGTTTGCCGCTGGGCATCGGCAACTAAATTTCCAAGAGTGGACTCACCAGCATCATTTTGTTTACGGTCGATAGGTGCTGTAGATTTTCCGACAACTTCATTTACAAGTGGTGCAATTTTTTCTTTATATTGATCTAATTTTTTCTTTACTTGTTTATCAGGTTCTACACCTTCATGGTATGTTGTAACAACTTCAGCTTTTTTCTTTACAATATCTTTTGTTTTACGATCAATTGTTACATCTACATCTGAGAAAGCCATTCCGTAAGAGTTTGCTTGGACGATTAGTTTATTATTTACAGTACCATTTACATACGTGTGACTATGCCCACCAAAAATAACATCAACTTCCGGATCTGTTTCATTTGCAATTCGAGTAAGGTCTCCATTTGTCACACCAGACTCATCTGTTGTTCCGCCGACATGAGCAAGGACGACAATGGATTTAACGCCAAGACGCTTTAATTGCTGTGTTGATTTATTAATTGCTTCTACTTCGTCAGTGATTTCTACATTTTTAAGCATAGTAGGCATCACCACATTTGGTGTATCAGTTGTAACTACGCCAATGAATCCTACAGGCACACCATTTACCATTTTTACAGTAAATGGCGGTAAAAATAAGCGGCCAGTGGATTTATTATAGAAGTTTGCAGCGACATAAGGGAAATTAGCACCTTTGAAATTTCCTGTTTTTTCGTGATGGCCACCATAAATGAGACGTTTCATTTCATCGATACCTTCATCAAATTCGTGGTTTCCGATTGTACCAACATCAAATTTTAAATCATTTAAAAATTCAATCGTTGGTTCATCTTGTAATAATGCTGAAACTGGTGGACTAGCTCCGACAATATCACCAGCGTGTACGAGAAGTGTATTCGGGTTTTGTTTTTTACGTTCTTTTAAATAAGTAGCTAAGTAATCAGCGCCACCAGCTTCTTTGTTATTAATTTTTTTAACAGTATCTAGTTGTCCATGGAAATCATTAATACCAAGTATTTGTACGTCTATGTAGCGGTTTTGTTCAGCTGGAGCCTGGGATGGGGGAGCGGCAAATACGGTTGAAAAAGTAATGGTGCTTAAAACGGCAACAGCAGGAATAATTTTTTTCCACATAATATAATTCTCCTTTTTTATAATCTGACATCATACGACATAATTTTAATAGATTCATAGGATTATATCTATACAAAAATTTGGTTTTTTCGAAAAATTAACATATTTACAAAAGATGAATAATAGAGTAAAGACCCTTTTTTATTGTCGAGTTCATTGTGTATCTACTATAATGGAGAAAAAAGTAAAAGGTGAGTAGTATGAAGAAAAAGAAACAAAGACAAATGCAAAGACAATCGCAAGTGAATCAACAAAAGAAAGAGTCGCTTACATTAGGTGATCAATTAAATGATTCACTCATGCAGCAATTAAAGAATAAGAAGAAAGAGTTGCAAGGAAGAGAAGAGAAAAAAGAGGCAGCTGAACAGGAAAGAAAGCGCCAAGAACAAAAAGAACGTGAAAAGAATAAATCATTTGAAGAACTGTTAAGTGAAAGTAACCTTACTTGGAAAGACTTTAAATAATAACGAAAATGATCAGTGAATAACGCTGATCATTTTTTTGACGAGCTTGTAAGAAAAGGGGAGTTAGAATGAGAAAAATTGTAGTTGTTCCGCATGAAAATCATTGGGGTGAAAAATTTCAAATGGAGGCTGAAAGATTAAAAGCGGCGATGCCAGAAAAGGTGAAGGTCCATCATATTGGAAGTACGTCGGTGCCAGGACTGGCAGCGAAACCAATTATAGATATGATTATGGAAGTAGAGAGTATCGACAGAGTAGATAGGTGGAATGAACGTTTTGAAGAGCTTGGCTATATCGTAAAAGGGGAGAATGGTATTTCAAGACGCCGTTATTTTATTCATGGAACGGAGGAAAAACGCTCGTATCACTTACACGTGTTTGAAAAAGGAAACCCTGAGATAGTAAGGCATTTAGCATTTCGTGATTATATGATGGCTCATTGTGAAGAAGCTGAGGCATATGCAACTTTAAAGAAAGAATTAGCTGAAAAGTATACATATGATGGTGCGTTATATTCGGAAGGGAAAACTGAGTTTGTACGTAATGTTGATGAAAAAGCGAAGAAATGGATAGAAAATAATGTGAATGAATGAGTTCGCATTATTTTAGAAAGTATATAAGTTTATTATGTAAACTGTACATATGTTTTGACTTTTTTGTTGAATCTTGTTCAAATAAAGTGGTGGCTTATAAAAAAATGTAATAATGAAAGGGAGACGACTGTGCACATTCCAACAACTACACTTCATAATGGCGTAAAAATGCCGATGATTGGTTTAGGCGTTTATAAAGCGAAAGAAGGCGACGAAGTAAAACAAGCAGTAAAAACAGCGTTAGAAGTTGGATACCGTTCGATTGATACAGCAACTGTATATGAAAATGAAAGCGGTGTCGGAGAAGCGGTTCGTGAATCAGGGATTCCGAGAGAAGAGATCTTTATTACAACAAAAGTTTGGAACGATGATCAAGGGTACGAGGAAACACTTGAGGCTTTTGAGAAAAGCTTAAAAAAATTACAAATGGACTATGTAGATTTATATTTAATACATTGGCCAATAAGAGGGAAGTATGTTGATACGTACCGAGCGTTAGAAAAACTGTATGAAGAAGGTAAAGTGCGCGCGATTGGTGTTTCTAATTTCCATAAACATCATTTAGAACTGCTATTACCAAATTGCAAAGTAAAGCCGATGGTAAACCAAGTGGAACTTCATCCAATGTTAACACAATTTGAATTGCGTAATTTCTGTCAAGGTGAGCAAATTCAAATGGAAGCATGGAGTCCGTTAATGAGAGGCGGAGAAGTATTTCAGCACCCAATTATTCAGGCTATTGCTACTAAATATGAAAAAACACCTGCGCAAGTTATATTAAGATGGGATATTCAAAGCGGGGTTGTGACGATTCCTAAATCTGTTACACCATCTCGCATTCAGGAGAATTTTTCTATCTTTGATTTTTCACTAACGGAAGAAGAGATGACTCAAATTAATACGTTAAATCGTAATTTACATGTAGGAACGAATCCTGATAAATATGATACGTTATAAAAAGACGCTACCAGTATGGTAGCGTCTTTTTAACGGTGTAATGCGTACGTATCACATTTCACAATTTGCTGAAGCTGTGTATATTCTGCTGTTGTTAACTGTGTTTGTTTACTAGACTGTACATTTTCTTGTAATTGTTGAATAGAGCTTGCACCAGGTATAACAGCTGCAACAGTTTCGTTATGTAAGCAATATTGAATAGCTGTTCCAGTTAAGGCGTTTTCTCCAATTATTTCTTTTACATTCGTAAGCGTCGCATATAATTCATCGTAAGAATAAGAAAGGTAATCTTTTTCTTTTACTCTTTCTATCTTTCTTGCATTATTGTCAGTTAAAATTCCTTTTGCAAGTGGTCCGCGAGCAATGACGCTAATTTGATGTTCATTAAGAAGCTGGAACCATTCTTCAGGGCGACGATTCAAAAGGCTATATTCCATTAGAACACTAACGATATTTGAACGCTTTGCATACTCACGGATGACATTTGGACGTATAGAAGAAATACCGTAATGGCGAATGATACCTTCTTTTTTTAATTCTTCAAAGGCTTCAATTACTTCATCTATAGGATCTTCAATCGTTCCGCCGTGAAGTTGATAAAGATCAATATAATCAGTTTGAAGTCTACGTAAACTTTCTTTCACTTCAGCCTTTATGTAATTTTTAGAAGGATCCCAAGACCAGCCATTTTTTTCTTCTGTCCATCGATTTCCAACCTTCGTTGTAAGGACAATTTGGTCTCGTTTTCCTTTTAAGGCTTTTCCAACAAATTCTTCGTTTAATCCATAATCATATAAATCCGCTGTATCAAAAAAATTGATTCCTAAATTGATTGCTTCATCGATAATACGCAGGGCTTCTGTTTCAGATGTACCGAGAGACATACAGCCAAGTCCCATTTCTGTCACATATAAATCTGAGTTTCCTAATTGACGTTTTTTCATAAGTCAACCTCCTTCTCCTTATTCTTATTGTACGCAAGGGAAAAGAGGTTGACAAACGTTTACTTTTTAGTTGCTGTAATCCACTCTTGTACAGTTGTATACTCTTTGCCATATTGTTTTAGCTTATGGCGAATTTGCCATGCTTTTCCGACTAAAGTGACGCGATTTGGTAAAATATAAACTTTCATTTCTATCACGCTCCTTTCAATGTGGTAAAATGTATGAGGAAAGAATAGGAAATAGAACAGGGAGATGAAGTAGTATGAGTAATCTTGCAGAGAGAACAGTAAAAACTGAGCCGATTTTTGATGGTAGAGTTATAAAAGTTCGTGTTGATGATGTAGTATTACCAAATGGAGCAATGAGTAAACGTGAAATTGTAAATCACCCTGGTGCAGTTGCTATTATTGCTATTACTGATGAGGGGAAAATTGTGCTTGTTGAGCAGTATCGTAAAGCGCTTGAAAAGGCGATTATAGAAATTCCGGCTGGCAAGTTAGAACCAGGTGAAAAACCTGAGGTGACAGCAGTTCGTGAATTAGAAGAGGAAACAGGTTATGTATGTGAAAATATGGAGCTTATTACTTCTTTCTATACATCTCCAGGATTTGCAGATGAAATTTTATATGTATATAAAGCGACAGGTTTGACGAAAAAAGAAAATAAAGCTGCGTTAGATGAAGATGAATTTGTGGAATTGATGGAAGTATCATTAGAAGAAGCAACTACTCTTATGAAAGATCTTCGTATTCATGATGCGAAGACGATGTTTGCAGTACAATATTTACAACTACAAAAATAAACACTCGCCAAAGGCGAGTGTTTTTTAATTAATTTTTGCATATACGCGTGCATCACGTAAGCTACCATCTGGTGCTATGAAATCATTTTCCATTGTACCTTCTAGAATAAATTCTAAACGTTCTGCTAAGTTACATGCATTTGTATTTGTTGCATCAATACGAATTTCAATTCTTCGAGCGCTTAGCTTATCAAAGGCAAATTGAATGGCACCTTTCACAGCTTCGGTCATATAGCCTTGTTTTGTATAAGCGCTATGTAGCCAGAAGTGAAGTGAAAACTTTGGAATATCCCAGTTTTCAGGCTTGAGCGTTATAGCTCCGATGAATGTACCAGATACTTTATCGTATAAGTGAAAATCAAGTGTTTCACGAAGTAAAAACTGTCCGTGAGCGTTACGAACGATTTCTTCAGCACTTTCTTCTGTTTCAGCGTTAATTGGCATCCACGGTACTAAGTCTTCTAGAGAAGCTTGTATTGCTTCATACACTTCTGCACCATCACCTGGAAATGGCTTACGAACCTGTAAGCGTTCAGTTTGAAATAATGTTGGAAAATCTAATAATAATGGTTTCAAGAGAAATCCCTCCTATTCTCTACTTTTTAGTTTAGCAAAGTAGAGCGGAATTTCAATGTTAATTCGTCATACTTTTTTCTTTCTTTCATACATTTTTAGTAAGAGTGTGAACGGAGGGAAGAAAAATGTGGAGAAAAACTTGGCAAGACCGTGTAATGTCTCACATACAGGAAAACTCTTCATTATATATATTTAACGCTGTTTTGTTATTGATGGGAGTAATATTTGGAGCGATTCTTGTAAATAGTTTACAATTAAATCAAAAACAAGATTTATCTTTTTATTTGCAACGTTTTTTTGGACAAGTTTCTAAAGGAGAATTTGCTATTGCAGGCGAAATGTTTCGAGAAAGTTACTTTTCACAATTAAAATACATTGGATTTATTTGGATTTTAGGGATTTCAATTATTGGATTGCCACTCATTTTTATTTTATTATTTGCAAAAGGAGTAGTTGTCGGATTTACAGTAGGTTTCTTAGTAAGTCAGCATGGATGGAATGGATTATTATTAGCATTCGTTTCTGTATTGCCACAAAATCTCATTATCATCCCAGTATTTCTCGTTATGACAACAATTGCCGCAAGTTTTTCCTTACGCATGATTAGGCATCAATTTATACGAAAAATAACTGAGCCGCTATTACCATTATTGATCCGTTATACATGCTTCTTTCTTGTAATTGGAGCGGTGCTAGCTCTTGCTTCTAGTGTGGAAGCTTATGCATCACCAGTTTTAATGAAAGAAGTCGTTGAGGCTATTAATAAACAATAAATACTTTATGAGAATAATTATCAATTTGTTTTTATTGTTTTTCTTTTGACAGAAGCCCTTCTTCTGATATAATGGTGTAAGAGTGGCGAGGAGGGAGTAGTACCGAATGGAAGAAAGAATTGAACGAATTAAGAAGCAATTACATGCAGCGAGCTACAAATTAACACCGCAACGTGAAGCAACAGTTCGTGTGCTGCTAGAAAATGAAGAAGATCATTTAAGCGCAGAAGATGTTTACCTCCTTGTAAAAGAAAAGTCGCCAGAGATCGGATTAGCAACCGTCTATCGAACTTTAGAACTATTATCTGAGTTAAAAGTTGTCGATAAGATTAACTTCGGAGACGGTGTTTCACGCTATGACTTACGCCAAGAAGGTGCGCAGCGTTTCCACCATCATTTGATTTGTACACAATGTGGTGCTGTACAAGAAATACAAGAAGATTTACTTGGTGAAGTGGAAAGGAAAGTAGAACATGACTGGAGCTTTAAGGTGAAGGATCATCGTTTAACATTCCATGGGATTTGTAAAAATTGTCAAGAAAATGAAACGGATGAAAAATAACCTTTTCCTATTTAACTAGGAAGAGGTTTTTTATTTGAATAAGGTATAAATTGGTGAAAGCTTGGCATATGTTGTAATAACTTATATTTTGGAGGAATTTACAATGCGTCGAGCTTTAAAATTAACTTTTGATGGGATAAAAGTATTTTTATTATTTACAAGTTGTACGATTTTGTTTTATTTCGCTATACTATGGATAAATGAAGAATATGAAAGCTATCATCGTTATGAAAAGCCAAAAGAAGAGACTGTAGAAAAAGTATCAGGGAATGAAGAGCCGGCAAAGGATGCTTTCGTAAATAGAATGATGTTTTTCTATGAAAATGGGGAGTAGTGTAGATTGGAAGATCAATTAAAAGATTTTATTCATTATATGGTTGTTGAAAAAGGGCTAGCGAAAAATACAGTAGTATCTTATGAACGTGATTTAAAAAGTTATGTAAAGTATTTGCAAAATGTAGAACAAGCGAAAAGCTTTCACGAAGTGACACGCTTGCACATTGTTAACTTTCTGCAGCACTTAAAAGAAAACGGAAAATCTTCGAAAACATTAGCACGTCATATTGCATCGATTCGTTCGTTTCACCAATTTTTACTTCGTGAACGAGCGGTAGAGCACGATCCATCCGTACATATTGAAACGCCGCAAGGAGAACGGAAATTACCGAAAGTATTGTCAGTTGATGAAGTAGAGGCGTTACTGCAGACACCAAAAATGACGAGCGCTTTTGGGGTTCGTGATAAAGCGATGCTAGAGTTATTATATGCAACAGGACTTCGTGTTTCAGAATTAATAGCATTAAATTTAGAAGATGTACATTTAACGATGGGGTTTGTTCGATGCATAGGGAAAGGGAATAAAGAAAGAATTATTCCACTAGGAAGTTTAGCGACGGAAGCGATTCAAAAGTATATTGAAAAGGGAAGAAGAGAATTGATGGGGAAAAAAGTAGTAGATGCACTCTTTTTAAACCATCATGGAAATCGATTATCAAGACAAGGATTTTGGAAAATTTTAAAACGATTAGCGAAAGAAGCAAATATTGAAAAAGAGCTTACACCTCATACGTTGCGTCATTCTTTTGCTACGCATTTATTAGAAAATGGTGCAGACTTACGTGCTGTGCAAGAAATGCTTGGACATGCAGATATTTCAACAACACAAATCTATACGCATGTTTCAAAAACTAGATTAAAAGATGTATATAAACAGTTTCATCCGAGAGCATAGATACTATGCTCTTTTTTCATAGATTCAAAAGGCTATAGCACTTCACAGAAACTTCACAAACATTTCGTACATTGTTTTCAGCAGAAGACTAGAATATTACAATGTTTTTCCTCTATACTAAATAAAGTATGAAGGAGGAAATGATGATGAAAAAACTTATTATGACTTTATTTATCGCGATGCTAGCATTGGCTGGCTGTAATACAAACAAAGAAGAACCGAAAAAAGAACAGAAACTAGAAGCTGTAAAAGTAGCAGTTCAAACAAATCCGAAAGAAATTAAACCTGGTGAAAAAACAGAAGTACAAGCACTTGTTACACAAGGAAAAGAAAAGGTAACAGATGCTGATGATGTAAAGTTTGAAATTTGGAAAGCTGGCGAGGAAAAGCACGAGATGCTAGAAGGTAAGCATAAAGGAAAAGGTGTTTATGCTGTAGAAAAAACGTTCGAAACGGATGGAGTATACCACATTATTGCTCACACAAATGCACGTGAAATGCATGTTATGCCAGAAGTAAAAGTGGCTGTAGGAAATGCGAAGGTAGAAGATGCGAAAAAAGAAAATAGTGATCATGGTGCAGGACATGGCGATCATAAAAGCGATACAATGATCCACCTTATGGCTGGTGATATAAAAGCAAATGCTGAATCAACAATGAAAGTTCACTTAAAACAAAAAGAAGAAGCGTTAACTGGTGCTGAAGTCCAACTTGAAATTTGGAAAGATGGTGTTGAAAAACACGAATTTATTCCAGCGAAAGAAGGAAATAAAGGGGAGTATGAAACGAAACATACTTTCAAAGAAAACGGTTCTTACAAAGTGAAAGTTCATGTTAAAAAAGGCGAATTGCATGAACATAAAGAAGAAACAGTAGAAGTAAAATAAAAAAGTAGCTCTTTAGAGCTATTTTTTTATTTTTATCCCGAAAAATGATCAGTGGGAAAGAACAAAACCGCCACTGATTAAAATTTTACTTTATATGAAGAAATAAATCATAAAATAATTAGCACTTCTTTGCATAATGGATTACAATAGAAGTGTGAAGAAAATGAGAAATTCTACGAAAATGTATTAAAAAGAAAGCGTAAACATGTTATGATATCAGTATCAGATGTCTGACATCTGACTTAGAAAAAACTAGAAATGTTTTTGCGTCGTTTCAAGGTAAACGAAATAGGTTAGAGAATGATTTAAAGAAGTACTGTTTGATAATGAGAACGAAAGATAATTCTTATGGAGAACAGTTTCACTTTATAGCGTTTTGAACATACTACAAGAAGTAGAACTGAACTTATAGGAGGTCGCAGTTATGAATAAATATAAACGTATATTCCTAGTCGTAATGGACTCTGTTGGAATCGGTGAAGCACCAGATGCTGAACAATTTGGTGATTTAGGATCTGACACAATTGGTCACATTGCTGAACATATGAATGGGTTACAAATGCCTAACATGGTGAAATTAGGTCTTGGTAACATTCGTGAAATGAAAGGCATCTCTAAAGTAGAAAAACCACTTGGATATTATACAAAAATGCAAGAAAAATCTACTGGTAAAGATACAATGACAGGTCATTGGGAAATTATGGGTCTTTACATTGATACACCATTCCAAGTGTTCCCAGAAGGATTCCCAAAAGAATTACTTGATGAATTAGAAGAAAAAACAGGCCGTAAAATCATCGGTAATAAACCAGCTTCTGGAACTGAAATTCTTGATGAACTTGGTCAAGAACAAATGGAAACAGGCTCTTTAATTGTTTACACTTCTGCTGATAGCGTACTACAAATCGCAGCACACGAAGAAGTAGTGCCGCTTGATGAGTTATATAAAATTTGTAAAATTGCACGTGAATTAACGTTAGATGAGAAGTACATGGTAGGCCGTGTTATCGCTCGTCCATTCGTTGGTGAGCCTGGAAACTTTACACGTACACCGAACCGTCATGACTATGCATTAAAACCATTCGGCCGTACAGTAATGAATGAATTAAAAGATAGTGATTATGATGTGATTGCTATCGGTAAAATCTCTGACATCTATGATGGTGAAGGGGTAACTGAATCACTTCGTACGAAGTCTAACATGGATGGAATGGATAAGCTTGTAGATACATTAAATATGGACTTTACAGGTCTTAGCTTCTTAAACTTAGTTGACTTTGATGCATTATTCGGTCACCGTCGTGATCCACAAGGATACGGAGAAGCTCTGCAAGAATATGATGCACGTCTTCCAGAAGTATTCGAAAAACTAAAAGAAGATGATCTATTATTAATTACAGCAGACCACGGTAATGACCCAGTGCATCATGGTACTGATCATACACGTGAATATGTACCGTTATTAGCATATAGCCCAAGCATGAAAGAAGGCGGAAAAGAGTTACCACTTCGTCAAACATTTGCTGATATTGGTGCAACTGTAGCAGAAAACTTCGGTGTGAAAATGCCAGAATACGGAACAAGCTTCTTAAACGAGCTAAAGAAATAGGGGGATAAACAAATGAATCGTGAACTTATTACAAAATCAGCTTCATACTTAAAAGAGAAATTTCAAGAGACACCACAAGTAGGACTAATCCTTGGATCTGGACTAGGTGTATTAGCAGATGAAATCGAGAACGCAGTAACAGTACCTTACAGTGAAATCCCTGAATTCCCAGTTTCAACTGTAGAAGGCCATGCAGGTCAACTAGTATTCGGTACACTTCAAGGTGTAACGGTAGTAGCAATGCAAGGACGTTTCCACTTCTATGAAGGATACGATATGCAAAAAGTAACATTCCCAGTTCGTGTTATGAAAGAACTAGGGGTAGAAACAGTTGTTGTAACAAATGCAGCTGGTGGTGTAAATACATCATTCGAACCAGGCGATCTTATGTTAATTTCAGATCACATTAACTTCATGGGTACAAATCCATTAATCGGACCAAATGATTCTGAAATGGGTGTACGTTTCCCTGATATGTCTACATCATATACAGTAGAGCTTCGCGAAATGGCGAAACAAGTTGCAGCAGACTTAAATATTAAAGTACAAGAAGGTGTATACGTTGGAATGACAGGTCCTGTATATGAAACACCTGCTGAAATTCGTATGCTTCGTACACTTGGCGGAGATGCAGTTGGTATGTCAACAGTACCTGAAGTAATTGTAGCGCGTCACGCTGGTATGAAAGTACTTGGTATTTCTTGTATTTCAAATATGGCAGCTGGTATTTTAGATCAGCCACTTCACCACGATGAAGTAATCGAAACGACAGAACGTGTTAAAGCTAACTTCTTAGCATTAGTAAAAGCAATCGTAAAACAAATGAAGGGGTGACCTCACAATGAGAATGGTGGACCTAATTGCAAAAAAACGTGACGGACATGCATTAACGACAGAAGAAATTAACTTTATTGTTGAAGGATATACAAATGGTGATATTCCTGATTATCAAGTAAGTTCACTTGCAATGGCAATTTTCTTCCAAGATATGAACGATCAAGAACGTGCAGATTTAACGATGGCAATGGTAAATAGCGGTGATACAATCGACTTATCAGCTATTGAAGGAGTAAAAGTAGATAAGCACTCCACAGGTGGCGTTGGTGATACAACAACACTTGTATTAGGTCCATTAGTAGCCGCTTTAGGTGTACCGGTTGCAAAAATGTCTGGACGTGGTCTAGGACATACTGGTGGTACAATTGATAAATTAGAAGCAGTTCCAGGATTCCATGTTGAAATCGAAAATGATGAATTCATGCGTCTTGTAAATGAAAATAAAATCGCAGTTATTGGTCAAAGTGGAAACTTAACACCTGCGGATAAAAAATTGTATGCACTTCGTGATGTAACGGCAACAGTAAACTCAATTCCGCTTATTGCAAGCTCAATTATGAGTAAAAAAATTGCTGCTGGTGCAGATGCAATTGTTCTTGATGTAAAAACTGGAGCAGGTGCATTTATGAAAACAGATGAAGATGCAAAACGTTTAGCAGAAGCAATGGTACGCATTGGTAATAACGTTGGTCGTAATACGATGGCTGTTATTTCTGATATGAGTCAACCACTTGGTGAGGCTATTGGTAACGCACTTGAAGTACAAGAAGCAATTGATACGTTACAAGGTAAAGGACCGAAAGATTTAGAAGAGTTATGTTTAACGCTTGGAAGTCAAATGGTATACCTTGCTGGACAAGCTTCATCTCTAGAAGATGCACGTGAGAAATTAATTGAAGTAATGAACAACGGTAAGGCGCTAGAATCATTTAAAACGTTCTTATCAGCGCAAGGCGGCGATGCATCTGTTGTTGATGATCCTTCTAAATTACCACAAGCACAATTTAAAATTGAAGTGGAAGCGAAGGAAGACGGTTATGTATCAGAAATCGTTGCAGATGAAATCGGAACAGCAGCAATGCTTTTAGGAGCAGGACGTGCGACGAAGGAATCTGAAATTGATTTAGCTGTTGGCTTAATGCTTCGTAAAAAAGTAGGGGACAGCGTGAAAAAAGGTGAATCCCTTGTTACCATTTACGCAAACCGTGAAAATGTAGAAGACGTAAAAGCAAAAATTTATGAGAACATGAAGATCTCTAAAGAGCATGTAGATGCACCAACATTAGTGCACGGCATCGTTACTGAATAATAAAGAAGGGCCAGGGAGTATTTCTCCTTGGCTTTTTTTACTATTTTTTGTTTATAATAATAATGGGTGAAAATATGATTAGAATTTGTGCAATAACAAAAACAGATGAAGTATTATATGATGTTTCGCTAGAGGAAACAAAGAAAGACCATATTGTATGGTATTGGCTAGATTTATATAAGCCAACGAAAGAAGAGTATACATACATTTTGCAAGATCATTTTAAGTTCCATCCCCTTGCAATTGAAGACTGCATAGAATATGTACAGAGGCCAAAAGTTGATTTTTATGATGGATATAACTTTTTAGTTCTTCATGCATTTGGTGAGGATGGATTAGAACCGCACGAGATTGATTTATTTATTAGTGATCGTTATATTGTTTCTTTCCACTTTTCTCATAACAATGCAATTGAAAGAGTATGGAAAACGCTTGGAGAAAAGAAGCGTATTAAAAATAGTCCTTTACACGTAGCGCATACAATTATCGATCAAATTGTAGATGACTATTTTGCGCCTGTATATTACATTGAGGATCATTTAAATGCAATTGATGATAATTTAACGGGTGAAACGGCAGGAAGTGTACTAGAAGAAGTATTTGATATACGTGCAGATTTATCGAAGTTAAGACGTACAATTATTCCGATGCGTGATTTATTGTATCGCATTTTAAATTCGACTCGTTTTTACGGTATAAGTGATCATGAAATTTATTTTAAAGATATACATGATCATTTGCTTAAACTGACCGAAATGATTGAAGCAAGCCGGGAGTTAACAGCAGATATTCGAGATAGCTATTTTTCATTAAACTCGCATCATATGAATAACATTATGAAAACATTAACTGTATTCTCGACTATTTTCATGCCATTAACATTTATTGCGGGAGTATATGGAATGAACTTTACGCATATGCCAGAGCTCGGTGGACAATATAGTTATTTTATTTGTTTACTTATTATGGCACTAATTGGCGGCGGCATGATGGCTTGGTTTTATAAAAAAGGATGGTTTAAATAAAAAACACCGAGGGAAATGAAGTGAACCCGAATAGTGGTACATGAAAAAAACACCTCCTGAATTCGCATACTAAGTATGCAAATTCAATGGAGGTGTTTTTCGTTTGAAGACAAGAGTTCATTACCCAGAAGAAACAAAGTGGAAAGTGATTGAAATGAAGAAAGACGGCTATTCAAATCGTACAATTATGGAGAAACTCGGAATTAAAAATGTTTCCCAAATTAAGACATGGATGAAATGGTATCGTACAGATCAAACGTATTGTTTTCAACAACCTGTAGGAAAACAATATTCTTATGGAAAAGGACCAAAAGAGCTCAGTGAATTAGAACAGCTACGTTTAGAAAATAAACATCTAAAAACAAAATTACTTGTATGGGGAAAGTATCTGGAAATCGAAAGGGGCTGAAACCAGAAACTGTAGTTACTTTATGGGAAAATGTAAAAACAAAAATAACGGTAAAAGAATTGTGTAACGTATTAGAATTACCCCGTTCCACATTTTATCGTTGGTTACAACGAACGGAAGATTTGAAAGATGGTATAGAAGAGAAAATAAAGGACGTTTGTCTTAGGCATAAATTCCGGTATGGATATCGAAGAGTGACCGCTACTCTTCGTAAAATGGGACTGTGTGTCAATCATAAAAAAGTATTACGAATCATGAGACAAAATCACATTCTTTCAAAAGTACGTCGAAAGAAAAAGAAATATATCAATGGTGCGGAGCCAATGGTAGCCCCTCATCGATTGGAGCGCCAATTCGATGCATCCAGACCAAATGAAAAATGGTTTACGGATGTGACGTATCTCTTATTTGGAGAGCGTACTTTGTATTTATCAACGATTATGGATGCCTTTAATCGTGAAATTATTAGTTGTGTCATCAGCGAATCACAAACACTGGCATTAGCGATGAAGACATTAAAACAAGCAATGAGAGGGCGAAAAGTAAAAGATGTCCTTCTTCACTCAGATCAAGGAAGTATTTATACAGCAAAAGAATTTCAAGCGTATGCCAAAGAAAACGGCATGATCACCAGCATGTCCCGGAGAGGAAATTGCCATGATAATGCCGTCATGGAAAGCTTCTTTGGTCATTTAAAAAGTGAAGCTTTCTATTCACAAAAGATAACAAAAGTATCCAACACAACTGTGCGAAAGATTGTGCTAGAATACATTCATTACTACAATTGTGTGCGAATTCAAGAAAAATTAAACCACCTATCCCCTAAAGAATTTAGGGAACAAGTGGTTTAGGTGTTTTGATTGGTGTCCCGTTTTCGGGGGTCACTTCAAAAATTCCTCGGTGTTTTTACTTAACCAATAGCATGTAATACGAACATGGCTAAGAATAAGCATGTAATGATATACATAGACGGTGCGACTTCTTTACGCTTTCCAAGAGCAACTTTTAAGATAGGATAAGCAATAAATCCGAACGCAATGCCATCAGCGATACTATATGTGAGCGGGATCATGACGATAATTAAGAACGCTGGAAATCCTTCTGAAAAATCGTTCAGAGGAATTTGTTGAATGCTTGTAATCATCAGGCCGCCAATAATAATTAAGATTGGTGCAATGGCACTATCAGGAATTAGTTTGACAAACGGAAGTGCAAACAGCGATGCAAAGAATAACAACCCTGTAACGATAGACGTCAGACCTGTCTTTCCGCCTGCAGTAATACCTGCGGCACTCTCTACTGTTGATACGGTAGGGCTTGTGCCAAATAGACCACATGTCATTGCTGAAATTGCATTGGCTTGGTAAGCACGTGGGAATTTACGGTCATCTTCTAATAAACCGTGCAGAAGTCCCATGTTCTCAAAAATAAGCACCATGCTTAAGGAGAATGTTGCAATCCAAAACGGTAAGGAAGAAAGTTTGCCAAATGACATAGCCCCAAACACATCGCCGTAACTCGCGAATGAGAATGAACTATTTCCGATTTGACTTGTATCAACAAGGCCAAATAGCCATGCAATACCAGTTCCTATTGCAATCGTCCATAAAAAGTTTCCACGTACGTTACGAATAAATAGTACAAGTGCAACGATAAGAGTAAGCACGGTCGCAAGAACGACAGGGCTACTTAATTTACCCATTGCAACAGCAGTATTTGGATTCGAAACGACTAAACCACCTTTTTGCAATCCGATAAATGCTAAAAATAATCCGATGCCGACAGTGATAGCTTCCTTTAGTGACTTTGGAATCGATACTGAAAGCACGCGAGCGATTGGTGTAAACGCAGCAATTGCAAAAATAATACCAGAGATGAAGACAGCTGCTAATGCTTCCTGCCAAGTTAATCCGAGCGTATGCACAGCAGTGTACGTGAAGAATGCATTTACACCCATACCAGGGACAAGAATAGCAGGTGCATTTGCCCAAAATGCCATGAGCAGACATCCGACAAATGAACTGAAAACAGTTGCTAAAATTCCAGCTTCAAGAGGAATGCCAGCATCGGATAAAATGGATGCATTTACAATCATAATATATACGATCGTAAAAAATGACGTAACTCCAGCTAAAACTTCTTGTTTTGGTGATGTTTCGTGTAAACCTAATTTAAATGTTCTTTCAAGTATTCCTTTCATGTTAAACCTTCTTTTTCATATCCCTCTCCCACCCGTGATATCTCTTTTGTAAGAGCTCACCGTCCTTTATTATATCAGAACATCATGTTTTTACAACAAGGAAAATGATAACGTTTACTTATAAATGAAATTATTTATAAATACGTAAAAATCGCTCGTATTGTAGAAATGATCTCTAATTCTCCCGATTGAATGGGAGGAGCTGCTTGTGCATGTAAAGCAGCATAGGATGCAACTTCCCGTGGTAATTGAGCAGATTCTTCAACGAATGAGAGTGGAACAGGATTAATGTTTAAATTGTATGTACTCGCAATAGCACGAGCTTTTTCTACCGCTTGTTGCAGAGCTTGAATGAGAGCTTGCTCGTAATATTTATTTGGATGAGATATTCGAAAACGTAAACCTTTTGCTACATTTGCTCCATTTGAAACAGCTATATCATATACTTCCCCTGCTTTTTGTACATTTAAAACGGTAATTTCATACAAATGTTCCACACGATATCCTTGTAGTAATGCTTTATCATTTATATATTCATATTGAGGCGTAATCGTATATGAAATGGTTTCTATATTTTTTTCAGCAATACCTAGTTGTTTCAGTGCATCTAATAATTGTTTTGATTGCACTGCATTTTCTTCTTGTGCCTGTTTTACATTTTTATGATCTGTACGAATACCGATTGTTAATATAACGACATTTGGTTTTGCTTTCACAACGCCTTCACCTTGCACCGTAATGGTAGCTTCTTTACCAGTATTTGCTGTACGTACGTTGTGTAAATAAGGGTTCATTCCACTTTGCATCTTCCATCACCATCCTTATTTATATGTATATGTGTGAACAAAAAAGAAATTTGTATGAAAAAGTTACATAAATGGGAATGTTAAAGAAAGAAAGCATATACAACGAGGGTATTTATAGATTATAATATGTGTAAATATGATAAAAAAGGGACGAGGCTAGTGAACGAAAAAAGAGAAACATTGATTTTAGAGTTATCCGGATCATTTAGAAAGATGATACGTTTATTACAAAATGATATTAATACACGTTTTGCAGAACATATGCCATACAATGAATTTTCTGTATTACGCGCATTATTTTTAAAAAGTCCACAGATGGCTTCGCAAATTGCGAGTGAAGTAAACGTAACCTCCAGTCATATTACAGCTGTTACTGATCGTCTCGTACGAAAAGGGTTTGTAGAAAGAAAGCGTTCAAATTCTGACCGTCGTATCGTGTACTTAGAAATTACAGAACACGGAAGAGAAGTAACTGAAAAACTTGAAGCTGTGCGTAAAGAATATTATAAAGATAAATTTAAAGGTTGGAGCGACCAAGAAATCGAAATGGTGTTAGAGCTATTTGGCCGCGTATTATAATAAATGGGGATAGGAAGCGAAAGCATTCCTATCCTTTTTCTTTTGAATAAAAATATTTTGAAACTCCGATACTTTAATTAAAAAGAATCGGAGTGGAAAATTATGAAACGTATTTGTATGCTTTTCATTATGATGGGAAGCTTTTTCGGCTTTCATCAATTCGTAGATGCCGCTACGCCCCTTCAAGTCGTTCAAAAAGAATTACAACATATTTCAAATAAGCAACCTGTTTTATATTCAAAACTATGGATTCGTTCAATGCAGAATGCGATTTTATTTCATCATAGTGATAACATTCGGCACGAAGATACGATCAGTAATATAAAGAAGTCTTCTCTTGTAAAAGTAAAACAGCTTCCACTTCAGAAAGCATCACAATACATCCCGAGATTATCACAATATATTTCTAAGTTTGAAGCTGAAAATGTACAAGTGTATTATGTGGCAGCTCGTTATGAAGTGAAAAAAGAAAATCCATATCAGTTAAATGGAATGAATTATTTTATGCAAGTGTTTATTCAACAAGGCGGAGAATGGAGAATTGCTGAAAGCATAGTTGCTCCAACAGATCAAATCGTGGCAAATGGTGACGGGTTTGGAACGAAGCAAGAAAAAGAATATGGGAAAAGAAGAGAGAATGTGAAATAACCTCTTTATTTAGATCGGGATATAAAAAAAGCATTGCTCTTGTGCAATGCCTTTTTTTATTTGGTTCATATAACAGTTAAATAATTCATGGCATATTTATTTCCCTGCAAAAGCAAACTTCAATTTTAATAGACGTGTAAAAATGAAGTAACTTATGGTAGCGAATAGGAAAAATCCAACATAATAAGACAGAAGTGCATCTCGTCCGCCTAATATTCTACCACCAAGTAGTCCGAAGCATAGAACAGTGCAAATTATGAACCATTTTTGCAAGTTAGGAAACAATAGTATTTTTCCACTTTGTTCGTTCGGTGTACGTGTGTATAGAAAGGTTGCTATTGATAAAAAGGTAATGATGTAAGAAAATGGTGTTAATAGTGTCCAAGGAGAAGGTACAGAAATACGCTCCGTAGGATTGTCCTGTGATACACTGGGAAGTTTATTGCCATAGTCATCAAATGTTTCTATCGGGTGGTAATCATAAGTAATAGAAAAATATTCTAATGGTGAAATGATACCTATATGTTGTAAGTACTCATGAGTATGGCGCTCTATTTCTCCCATTGCATCTACAGACCATTGTGTGTGTGAATAAATGAATCCGGAAATTAACAATCCAAAACCGTATGGTAAAAATAATAGAATGATAGTTAAAATACTTTGAGAAAATATATGTCCAGTAAGAGTCCCTATAAATAAGGCGAATGTATAAATAGCGATAAGTACAACGGTAGCATATAGAAAGTAACTATAGAACGGAGCAAAGGTTTGATACTCATTGTGAAACGACATGTTTTTTATTCCGTACATGCTAATCAAGCAAACAATTTGTACTGTAATAATATTCAAAACACCAAGCCACCATTTTGTTAAAAAAATATCCTTTCGTTTAAAAGGCATCGAGAATAGAAAATCAGCTGATTGATTATTACGTTCCCATCCAATTAAAAGACAAGCGAGTGCAATTAGAGTAGCTCCTTGAAAGAAGATGGCACCATCAGATGTCTGAAAATAGTAGGAGTAGTAATATGCATAGTCACCAAACTTCATTTTTGATAGTTTTAGTTGCATTTGTGCTTCTTGATAATATCTATAAGGTAGTTGATATAAACTAGTTAACCAAAATAATAGAATTATATATTTTCCTTGCTTCCATTGCCTCATCCATAAAGCTTTATGAAACATGTGAATCCTCCTCAAATGTAGTGATAAAAATATCTTCAAGCGACATTGTTAATTCTTCAATGAGCAGTGGTTGTTCTTTATAAAACTTTTCCAGTGTTGTAGCCACATTTCCCTCAATTAAGATTGTATATACTTTTCCTGTTTGATTTAATATTTTAATATTGCTTAAGTTTTCTAGTTTTTGAGGTAATGAACGTTCGTAAGCAACTTGTATTTTTGCAAATCGTGATTTTGCATCGTCTAGTGATGTAATAGAAGCTATAGTATGGCCTTTTAATATAATAATTGTATCTGCAATTTGTTCCACTTCATCTAAATGGTGAGTGGAGATGAAAATGGTAATCTCTTGTTCTGCAACTTCTCCAACGAGAAACTGTAAAATTTGTCTTTTCACGATAGGGTCAAGTCCGTTTGTCGGTTCATCTAAAATAATATATTCTGCTTTTGTAGAAACGGCTAAAATGATGGCAAGTAGTGCTTTCATTCCTTTTGAATAACTACGAATTCTTTTGTTTGGTAAGTTAAAACGTTCTAACAGTTCATAGAAATATGCTTCATCAAATGCGGCATAAACTGCTTTATAAAACTTTACTATTTCTTTTACCGTATAGCCGTTCAGTATGTTAGTAGAATCCGGAACATATACGATTTTTTGCTTTATTTCAGGACACTGATGAATGTTTGTATCTTCATATGTAACAGTCCCTGCATCAGGGTCTAAAATGCCGACCATCGTTCGTAATAAAGTTGTTTTCCCCGCACCATTTCTTCCGAGTAATCCGATGATACTCCCTCTTTGCAATGTGAAAGAAACATCGTCTAAAATCGTTTGATTATCAATTGTTTTCTTCAGGCTTGTCACTTTCAGCATCCGCATTTCCTCCAATCTCTTTATAGTATGAATCTATCCAATCATGAATTTTATCTTTCGTAACACCAAGATAAGAGGCTTCTAATAGTAATTGATGAAATTGCTTTTCAACCATAGCGATTTTCCTTTCGTCTAATGTTGGGGTAATCGATTGGGATACAAATGTTCCTTTTCCTCGTAATGTTTCAATAATCCCTTGTCGCTCTAACTCTTGATACGCTTTACTCACTGTATTTGGATTTATAACGAGTAAAGAAGCGAGTTCGCGTACAGAAGGTAGTTTGTCACTTGGAGCTAACATGTTCTTTAATACGAGTTCTTTTATATTTTGAACAATTTGTTCCCATATCGGAGTGTTGCTTCTTGGATCAAGTTGAATATGCAAGAGCAATGTCTCCTTTCTGACTTGTATTAAGTGTACTACTATGTGTAATACACTTAATACAATATAGATGATGAATGTGTTTGTCAACTGAAAATGTTAGAAAAATATGGTATTAAAAAACAGTGAATTGGAAAAAATAGGTTTGATATAGAATGGAGGGTTAGTCATGAAGCGAGTTTTTGGAATACTTGTTTGTTTCATGTTATTGCTTTCTGGTACTTCAGTTAGTTTCGCACAATCTGAGAAGACGAAGCAGGAGAAAACAGAAGAAACAACACCGAAGTTAGCGGAACAAGCGTCATCAGCAATTGTAATTGAACAAGATACAGGTAAAGTTTTATTTGATAAAAATCCAAATGAGAAGTTACCACCTGCTAGTATGACGAAGATTATGACAATGCTATTAATTATGGAACAAGTTGAAAAAGGAAAACTAAAACTGACCGATAAAGTGAGAGCAAGTGAGCATGCAGCTTCAATGGGTGGATCACAAATCTTTTTAGAGCCTGGAGAAGAGATGACCGTAAATGAAATGCTAAAGGGTATTGCAATTGCATCTGGAAATGATGCGTCTGTTGCAGTAGCGGAGCATATCGCTGGTTCAGAAGAAGGTTTTGTAAATATGATGAACAAAAAAGCGAAAGATTTAGGACTGAAAAATACTCATTTTCAAAATCCGACAGGTCTTCCGGCTAAAGATCATTATTCCACAGCAAATGATATGGCTATCATGGCGAAAGAATTGATGAAGTACCCACTTATTCGCAAATACACAGGAAAATACGAAGACTATTTACGTGAAGATACGGATAAGAAGTTTTGGCTCGTTAATACGAATAAGTTAGTGCGTTTTTATCCTGGAGTAGATGGTGTAAAAACGGGCTTTACGACAGAAGCAAAATATTGTTTAACAGCATCGGCTGAAAAGAATGGGATGCGTGTTATTTCAGTTGTTATGGGAGCACCTACATCGAAAGAACGGAACAATCAAGTAACGAAGCTTCTTGACTACGCATTTGGTCAATATATGACAAAGAAATTGTATACACGAGGCGAAAAAATTAAGACTGTCCAAGTAGGAAAAGGGAAGAAAGAAAAAGTAGATTTAGTTGCATCAGACAATGTATCTCTTCTTATGAAGAAGGGCGAAAACATGGACAAGGTAAAGCAAGAAGTAATTGCTGAAAAGAAAGTGAAAGCGCCGATTAAAAAGGGCGATGCACTTGGTACACTTGTTATTAAAAAAGATAAAGATGTTTTATTAAAACAAACAATTGTAGCAAAAGAAGATGTTGCTGCAGCGAGCTGGTGGGAGTTATTTAAAAGAAGTTTTGGGATGTTTTCAACATCAAAATAGCGGCAAACATTTTGCCGCTTTTCTATTCGTATGTAAGTAAATAATTGCTGAATGGTTTCACTTTATGGCGAAATAGTTCTTCTTTTGTCAGTAGGAAGGATTCTTATGTTGTATCACGAAAATCTTTATGTATGTAAATGAGTAAAGTTTGAGCATAAGGAGGAAATCGTGTGAGTCTTTCCATGCAATTAGAAGTAAAACGTGACGTCCTATGTGTGAGGCTAGCGGGTGAATTAGATCATCATACTGCTGAAGAGTTGCGAACGAAAGTAACAGATATGATTGAGACACATGGTGTTCATCATATTGTTTTGAGCCTAGAGAACTTATCGTTTATGGATAGTTCTGGTTTAGGTGTTATATTAGGCCGATATAAGCATGTAAAGGGATTAGGTGGAGAAATGGTTGTTTGTGCAATTTCACCGCCTGTTAAACGTTTATTTGAAATGTCGGGCTTATTTAAAATTGTTCGCTTAGAAGAAAGTGAAGCGCATGCGCTCGCGACGTTGGGGGTGGCATAAATGAGAAATGAAATGAACCTTCAATTTTCAGCATTAAGTCAAAATGAATCGTTCGCTCGCGTTACAGTAGCTGCTTTCATTGCACAACTAGATCCTACGATGGAAGAACTTACAGAGATTAAAACAGTTGTGTCAGAAGCGGTTACGAATGCAATTATTCATGGGTACGAAGGAAATGCAGAAGGTGTTGTTTATATTTCTGTAATTTTGGAAGAAGCAATGGTGAAACTCACGATTCGAGATGAAGGGATTGGCATCTTTAATTTAGATGAAGCGAGACAACCCCTTTTTACAACTAAACCTGAATTAGAGCGTTCCGGAATGGGATTTACTATCATGGAAAATTTTATGGATGAAGTAGAAGTTATTTCAAACGAATCTTTCGGGACAACAATCCATTTGACAAAATACTTATCAAATAGTAACGCTCTATGCAATTAAGGAGAATAGCCTATGGACATAGAGGTCAAAAATGAGAAGAAGAAACCTCAGTTAAAGGACCACGAGCTAAAAGCGTTAATTCAAAAAAGTCAAGATGGAGATCAACAAGCAAGAGATACAATTGTTCAAAGTAATATGCGTCTCGTATGGTCGGTTGTGCAGCGTTTTCTTAATCGCGGATACGAACCAGATGATTTGTTTCAAATTGGATGTATTGGGCTCTTAAAATCGGTAGATAAATTTGATTTATCTTTCGACGTGAAATTTTCAACATATGCAGTTCCCATGATTATTGGCGAAATACAACGATTTTTACGTGATGATGGATCAGTGAAAGTAAGTAGGTCTTTAAAAGAAACAGGAAACAAAATTCGAAAGATGAGAGACGAGCTTTCGAAAGAATTCGGAAGGGCTCCAACGATTAATGAAGTAGCTGAAGCGTTAGAACTAACGCCAGAGGAAGTGGTTCTGGCGCAAGAAGCGAGTCGTGCCCCTTCATCCATACATGAAACGGTGTATGAAAACGACGGAGATCCAATTACTATTTTAGATCAAATTGCAGATCAATCTGAAACGAAATGGTTTGATAAAATTGCTTTAAAAGAAGCAATTAGAGAATTAGATGAGAGAGAGCGTTTAATTGTATATTTACGCTATTATAAAGACCAAACTCAATCAGAAGTAGCAGAGCGAATAGGTATTTCGCAAGTGCAAGTTTCAAGACTTGAAAAGAAAATATTAAAACAGATGAAAGATCGAATAGATGAATAGCTATCTATTCGATCTTTTTTTATGACTTTAATAGGAGGAGATTGTAAACTTTCTTAAAAATTAACAGAATTTATTGATAATTTAGTAAATTTAAAATATAATCCAATTATGAACTTGTCACAAAGGGGGAAGGAAATATGGAAACGAGGCAACAATGGGGAACGAGGGCTGGATTCATTTTTGCAGCGGTCGGCTCTGCCGTTGGATTAGGAAACATATGGCGTTTTCCTTATACGGCGTATGAAAATGGAGGAGGCGCATTCTTTTTACCGTACTTATTCGCATTATTAACGACTGGGATTTCATTATTGGCGTTTGAATTTGCTCTTGGGCATCGTCACCGTGGTTCAGCGCCACTTACGTTCTTTCGTATTCATCCGCGTGCTGAATTCATCGGATGGTGGCAAATGTGTGTAACGTTTATCGTTTCAACATATTATGCAGTAATTATTGCTTGGTCTATTTCTTATACGTATTTTGCAATTACTGGCGCATGGGGGAAAGACACGGAATCATTTTTATTTAAAGAGTATTTACATGTTGCAGATAAACCTGGACAGTTTGGAGGGCTCGTACCGGAAGTATTAATTCCACTAGCTCTCGTTTGGATTATTGTGCTTGGTGTTGCTTTTAAAGGAGTTAAAAAAGGAATCGAAGTTGTGAACCGTATTTTCATCCCTTTACTAGTTGTTATGTTCCTTATTATCGTAGTTCGTGCAGTGACGATGGAAGGTGCGATGCAAGGATTAGATGCATTCTTTAAACCAGATTGGAGTCGTATTTTTGACGGAAAAGTATGGCTTGCTGCTTACGGTCAAATCTTCTTTAGCTTATCTTTAGCATTTGGAATTATGATTACGTATTCTAGTTATTTACCGAAAAACTCAGATACAACAAATAACGCTTTTATTACTGGGTTTGCAAACTCAGGATTTGAATTATTAGCAGGGATTGGGGTCTTTGCGGCTCTTGGATTTATGGCAAACAATATGGGAGTACCAGTTGATAAAGTAGCAAGTGCTGGTGTAGGGCTTGCTTTCGTAGTATTCCCGCAAATTATTAATGAATTACCGATGTCACCTTTATTTGGCGTATTATTTTTCTTATCATTAACGGTTGCTGGAATTACATCTCTCATCTCGCTTGCGGAAGTATGTTTTGCTGCCGTATCTGAAAAGTTTAGCTTAAGCCGCCAGAAAACAATTGGAATTATGGGGACGCTTCTCGTACTCGTTTCTCTCGTTTTTGCGACACGTGGCGGGCTTATGTTCCTAGATGTTGTGGATTACTTCGCTAATAACTTCGGATTAATTACAATTGCTCTAGCGGAAGTAGTTACGATAGGACTCATTTTACGTCGTTTACCGGTTTATCAAAACCACGCAAACTTCGTATCTGATATTAAGTTAGGGACGTTTTGGAGGGTGAGTTTACTCGTTATTACTCCGCTTATGTTAGGGTACATGTTAATTGATGGTACAATCCAAAATATTAAAAAGAACTATGGAGGGTACCCAACGGAGTTTGTCGTAACATATGGTTGGTCAATTGCAGCAGCGTTCCTTATCATTGCGCTAATCATTAGTTTAAAGAAATGGAATGCACAAATACATTCAGATTCTGCTAAGCTTGAAAAAGAATGGAAAGATCGAGGTGTTTCATAATGAGTGGATCGGCGATTATGATGATGGTTATTGGAATAGTAGTCATTTGGGGAGGGCTCGCATTAAGCATTGCAAATTTATTTAAGAAAAAAGCATAAACTAAAAAACATCTGTACCGAAATGGTACAGATGTTTTTTTATGAAAAAATTGTATTAGAAAAAAATTGAATAACCATACTACAACTACGAGGAAGAGTGAAGAGGTGAATGGAAATTGGAACAAACAATTTATATTAAAATGCGTAATCGATTAAAAGTTTCTCCTACGTATGAAGTAAAGCTGGGAGATGTTGCTCAACTTGCCGGAGATGCTGCAGTAGTTCAGTCGTTACAGGATGAGGTAATTTATAAAATTACAGCGCGTGATAAAACGCATGTTGTAATTGATGTTATGAAAATAATCGAGATTATTAGGCGAAAAGCTGCTCATATACAAATTAATTTACTCGGTTCTGGACAAACTCTTGTTGAAATTATATATGAAAAAAAGAAAGTACATCCGATTTTTTTCGGACTTGTATGGTTGTTACTTTTCATTGGAGCAGCTCTTGCCATCATATATTTTCATGAAGATGTAAGCATGCAACAAGTGCACCAACGGTTATATTACATGATTACGGGAGAATTTAAGGCGCAACCACTTTTATTTCAAATTCCTTATTCATTAGGTCTTGGGTTAGGTATGGTTTTATTTTTTAATCATGTATTTCAAAAGCGTATTAATGAAGAGCCGAGTCCGTTAGAAGTGGAGATGTTCCAATACCAGCAGTCACTTGACCAATATGTAATTGTTCATGAAAACAAGGATAATATGAAACAACTTACCGATGATTGAGTCTGGATTCGTTATTTTAATTGCTTTAGCAGGAGGAATTGCTGTAGGTAGCGGATATGTTGCATTTTTAGCTGTGCTTGGTATAATCCCTCGTCTAGCTCAATTAACGAGAAGTGGAAAGCACATTCAATATTTTGAGTGGGCAGTTATTGCAGGTACATTAACAGGAGCTTGGTGTAGTTTGAAAAACATTACATTTCAAACGTCGCAATATTGGCTTGTTATATTAGGAATATTTTGTGGCACATTCATTGGAATGCTCGCTGCCGCATTAACAGAAGTGTTAAATGTTTTACCTATTTTAGCGAAGCGAGTAGGGGTAGAGGGGAAGATTGTTGTTTTACTCGTTGCTCTTGTACTTGGAAAAGTAATAGGCTCGTTGTTTCACTGGATTTATTTCGTAAAGTAGGAGGCAATATATAAATGACAGGGCGAAAACTAAAGGACGATTACGTAAATAAAGTGAAGGAATACCATCCGAAGCCAAATTATTTTATAAATTGTGTTAAGGCATTTTTTGTAGGTGGACTCATTTGTACAATCGGAGAAGTATTGATGAAATTTTATATACATTATTTTCATTTTAGTGAACAAGAGGCAGGGAATCCAACCGTCGCAACTCTTGTACTATTATCGGCGATTTTAACAGGTTGTGGTGTATATGATAAAATCGGTCAATTTGCTGGAGCAGGGTCGGCCGTACCTGTTACGGGATTTGCGAATTCTATGGCAAGTGCTGCGCTAGAGCATAAGAGTGAAGGAATTGTGCTTGGGGTTGCTACAAACATGTTTAAGCTAGCGGGAAGTGTAATCGTTTTTGGTGTTGTCGGGGCATACATTATTGGGTTAATAAGATATACTTTTAAAATTTTTATGTCTTAAAGGAGGGGCTAGTATGAGGTTGACAGGAAAACAAACGTGGGTATTTCAAAATGATATTTATGTGAATGCAACCGGTACTGCCGTCGGTCCAAAAGAAGCTGAAGGCCCTCTTGGAAAGGAATTTGATATTTCATATGATGATTTACATTGCGGAGAGGAAAACTGGGAGCTTGCTGAACGAAGATTAATGTCAGATTCTATTCAACAAGTCATGCAAAAAGCAAATGTAGAAACATCACAAATTGATTTCTTTTTAGCGGGTGATTTATTAAATCAAACAGTAACAGCAAATTACGTTGCGCGTAAGTGGGGAATTCCCTTTTTAGGCATGTTTAGTGCTTGTGCAACCTCGATGGAGACTTTAGCGGTCGGATCAGCCTTTATAGACGGTGGATTCGCAAATCGTGTTTTAGCGACGGTAAGTAGTCATAATGCAACAGCTGAAAGACAGTTTCGTTATCCAACAGAGTATGGGGGACAAAAACCAGGAACAGCAAATTCCACTGTTACAGGTGCGGGATCCATATTAATTAGTAAAGAAAAAAGTGCCATTAAAATTACGTCGGCTACGATTGGAAAAGTGCAAGATTTAGGAATTGCGAACCCTTTAGATATGGGATCGGCGATGGCACCGGCTGCGGCTCATACAATTCAGCAGCATTTTGAAGATTTGAAGAGAAGTGCCAATGATTATGATGTGATTGTTACCGGTGATTTATCAGCTATTGGGACACCAATTGCGAAACAACTGTTACTGGAAGAAGGTTATGATATTGGGCATATATATAATGATTGCGGATTAATGATTTATGATTCGGGTCAAGAAGAAGTATTTGCAGGTGGTAGTGGTTGTGCTTGTTCAGCTGTTGTCACATATGGTCATTTATTAAGCGAGATGCAAAAAGGGAATTTACAACGAATTTTTGTCGTTGCTACTGGCGCGTTATTAAGCCCGATGATGATGCAGCAGAAAGAAACAATTCCAACAATTGCACATGGTGTCGTATTTGAGAGAGTGAAGGGAGAGTGAATTGTGGATTTTATATATGCATTTCTTGTAGGAGGCGCTATTTGTCTAGTTGGACAAGTATTGTTAGATTTTGCAAAGTTAACACCAGCTCATTTAATGGCTACCTTTGTAGTGATAGGAGCAGTTTTAGATGGATTTGGATTGTACGATAAGCTTATAAAGTTTGCTGGTGCTGGGGCAACAGTTCCTATTACAAGTTTTGGACATTCCTTATTACACGGGGCAATGCATGCTGCAGAGAAACACGGATATATAGGGATTGGTATGGGTATGTTTAGTTTAACGTCTGCAGGCATTTCTGCAGCGATATTATTTTCATTTTTTATAGCACTTATATGTAAACCGAAAGGATAAATCAAATGAGACGAAGGGTTGTTTTGGTCACAGATGGAGATGAATATGCAAAGCGAACAATTGAGCTTTTAACGAAGGAATTTGGGGGAAGGTGTATTTCAGCATCACAAAGCAATCCAACCAAATTGACAGGGAAGAAAGTTGTTGAGCTTATTATGCAAACGCCATATGACCCTGTATTTGTCATGTTTGATGACAGTGGATTTATTGGAGAAGGATCTGGTGAAAAAGCTTTAAAATATGTAGCCACGCATAAACAAATTGATGTACTTGGGATTTTGGCGGTAGCGTCTAATACACATCATTGGGAATGGGCACGTGTAGATGTAAGCGTGGATCGAAACGGGAATTTAACGGAATATGGCGTTGATAAGTTTGGACTCCCAGATGGTGAAATTGGAAGAATTAGCGGAGATACAATTTATTGTCTAGATGATCTGAATGTTCCTGTCATTGTTGGAATTGGTGATATTGGTAAGATGTGTGGAAATGATGAATGGGAGAGAGGCTCACCAATTACGAAAAAAGCAATTCAGTTAATTTTGGAAAGGAGTGGGTTTTATGACGAAGCCTAAAAAAATAGATATCCCTATTTCAACTTTCATAAGTGACAATGAAAATTATTTAAAACAAACGGTTGGATTAGGCGTTACATTTGATGTTGGTATTCGTAAATTTCAAATTTTGAATAAAGAAATTGCTGTGTTATTCGTAAATGGACTTTGTGATACGAATTATATTATTCCTATTTTAGAAGAAGCTGTGGATACGAATGAAATAAGGGATGTTGAAGAAGATACAGTAAAGCTTTTAGAGAATCGTTTAATTCATCAGCAAGTGAGTAAAGTGAAAACGATGGATGAAGTAATGGTTCAAGCGTTATCGGGGCTTATTATTATATTTGTGGAAGGCGAAACAGAAGCGTTCGCGATAGATGTTCGAAGCTATCCAGGAAGAACACCGACAGAGCCGGATACCGAAAAAGTAGTACGCGGTGCGAGAGATGGATTTGTTGAAAATATCGTTGTAAATACAGCGTTAATTCGTAGGAGAATTCGAGATCCGCGTCTTCGAAACGAAATTATTCGAGTAGGGGATAGATCGCAAACGGATATTTGTATTACATATGTACAAGATGTTGCAAATCAAGATTTAGTAAAGATTATAAAACAAGAATTAAATAACATTGATGTTGATGGCATTACGATGGCGGATAAAACAGTGGAAGAATTTGTTGTAAAGCAAAGCTATAACCCATTCCCGCTTATTCGATATACAGAAAGACCGGATGTAGCAGCCAATCATTTATTAGAAGGACACGTTTTAGTACTTGTTGATACATCACCGAGTGCTATGATTACGCCAACAACATATTTCCATCATTTACAGCATGCAGAAGAGTTTAGACAAAACCCAGCTGTCGGTACATTTTTACGTTGGGTACGTTTTTTAGGTGTTTTATTCTCCTTGTTTTTACTACCATTTTGGTTAGTGTTTGTATTTGATCCAACTCTTTTACCAGAAAATCTTGCTTTTATTGGACCGACTAAGATGACACATTTACCAATTTTATTACAAGTATTAATGGCAGAGGTCGGGCTTGAGTTTTTAAGGATGGCTGCCATTCATACTCCAACGCCGTTATCGTCTGCAGCAGGATTAATTTCCGCTATATTAATTGGTCAAATAGCAATCGATGTAGGTTTGTTTGTACCAGAAGTTATTTTGTATGTAGCAGTTTCTATGATCGGTGCTTATGCAACACCGAGTTATGAATTAGGGCTAGGGAATAAGGTTGGAAAATTATTTGTTATTATTTTAACAGGTCTCTTCCATGAGATGGGCTTTGTAATTGGTATGACGATATTGATTTTATTTTTAACGTCTATAAAAAGTTTGCAAACACCTTATTTATGGCCGTTTTTACCATTTGATTGGGGCGCATTAACAAAAATTCTACTCCGTCCGACGATGTCTAGTTTAAAAGTACGACCAAGTATTGTAAGACCTCAAAATGTAAAAAGACAAAAATAAACGGGATTATACACCCGTTTATTTTTTTAGCAAAAATTTATTGTTTTTTAACAAAAATCAAACATTTTTTGTGTACACTTAGAGTAGATATTGTGTATGGAAGGGGAAGAGGACATGATTAAATTATTTGTAAGTGATTTAGATGACACGCTCGTTTACAATGTGAATGATATACAAAAAGAAGATGAACGTGCAATTTGTTGGTTAGCTGAAAAAGGGACAAATATTTGTTTTGCCTCAGGCCGCTTTACTCATCGAATTGATGAAGTCGTAAATAGGTTTGCATTCCCGTACTACACAACGAGTTTAAATGGAGCGACGATGTTACTACCGGATGGGAAAATATTTCATGAATCAAGTTTTGAAGATGGGATTGCCCAGGAAATATATCGATATATCCATAAAAAGGGACTAGCAGATATTGTTTGTGCAAATGAGCAACGGTATACAAAAAGAAAAAATGAACATCATCATAATTTTGAAACGTATATGGGCGTGCATATTGCTGAAATAGAAGCATTAGAAGAGGAATTTGGTAAAACTGTACATCCTGCGAAATTGTTTGTTTTTGGGGAAGAAGAGACAATTGAAGCATTAGATCAAGAATTACGAGATACCTTTCAGAACGAAGCGGAAGTTTTTATGTCTGGTAAACGCTATGTTGACATTATGCCAAGGGGAGTAAGTAAAGGGAGTGCTTTAAGACGACTAATGGAACATTTGCAAATTGAAGCAAATGAAGTTGCATGCATTGGAGATTCTTTCAATGATATTTCTATGTTTGAAGTAACCCCGCATTCATTCACTCTGCATCATGCTCATCCATATGTGAAGGAGAAGGCAAATCATATAGTTCGTTCGGTTGAAGAAGCTATTATGAAATTGCCGTTACTTGTATAAAAAAAGAAGCTCGCTACTAGCGAGCTTCTTTTTACTTGAATAAAGATTTAACAAAATCAATGATACTTGAGAAGAAATCTTTCACTTTATCTAGGAAACTTTGCCCTTCTTCAGATCCTAAAAAGGCAGAAACGTGTTCTTTTGCTTTATTTAACTGACTGCCAACTTGATTCCAATCGATATTAAGATTTTTCATTTTATCAAATAGCGCAACTAAGTTATCTAACTGTTCATCCGTTAATGTAATACCAAGTTGATCCGCAATTTTTTTAATTAATGAACGTAAATCTTCAGTTGTTTTTGGTTGTTCTTTGGCAATTTCTTCTTTAATTTTCGCAACAAGTTGAACTGCTTTTTCTTCACCAATTTTATCGCCGAGCTGGGATGTTTGCACCATTTCTTCATTGGCTACTTTTTTTACTTCCTCAGGAATTGCTTTGTTTGATGTCGTTTCATAGGCTTTCATTAAGCCAGTTAAAGCAGCAGTTCCAGAAACTTTAAATGGTGCAGTAATTTGAATTTCAGCATCTTTCACACCTGCTGTAATAAGTGCGTTTGTGTACATTGCATCTGTTATTGAATTAATGTTTTTTGAACGTACAATGAGACCAGAACCTGGCTTTGTGTATGTGATCATAGAAGAGGAAATTGCTCTCGTACCAATTTGAGCTTTTGGAACAATCCCTTCTAGAAATTTATGTTCTTCCGCATTAGACACAGTAATAATTGTAGCATCTTTTGGTGCTTTCATTTCTTTTAACAGATCTTGTTTTTGTTGTTCAGACAAGTTTTCTCCTAGTGTAACAATTGATTCTCCTTCGATGATGTCTGCAAACGAAGCTGTTGGCATAATAAATACTGCTACAGCTAATAGCAGAGCTAGTAATTTCGTTTTCACGAAAAATCGCTCCCTTTCTCTTTCTAAAATTTTCGGGCAACACAGTTATTATAGTATATATTTCTTATTTGTCACCTAGCTTTTTCCACATTTCAAAAAAGAAGTATGTAGATTGTCGGATTCTTTTTGTTTCTAGTCATGAATGTGGTAATATAGTGCTGAGATAGTTGAAAGGAGACATATACGTATGAAAACTTTAGGATACATAGTAATGGAAAATGGTGAAAA
Source organism: Bacillus sp. FSL R9-9834 (assembly GCF_038006905.1). NCBI lineage: Bacteria > Bacillati > Bacillota > Bacilli > Caryophanales > Bacillaceae > Bacillus > Bacillus sp. FSL R9-9834. The sequence goes on along the minus strand of NZ_JBBOWD010000001.1, from coordinate 3,897,763 downwards.
AATCGATTTGGAATTTTTCCCAGAAGAGGCACCAAAAACAGTAGAAAACTTTAAAAAACTAGCAGAGCAAGGATTTTATGATGGTGTGACATTCCACCGCGTTATTCCTGGCTTCGTAAGCCAAGGTGGAGATCCAACAGGAACAGGTGCGGGTGGCCCAGGTTACTCTATCCCATGTGAAACTGATGGAAATCCTCATAGACACCTTGTAGGATCACTTTCTATGGCTCATGCTGGCCGTAACACAGGCGGTAGCCAATTCTTTATCGTTCATGAGCCACAGCCACACTTAGATGGTGTACATACTGTATTCGGTAAAGTAACAAGCGGTATTGAAACAGTATTAAACATGCGTCAAGGTGATGTAATGAAAGAAGTTAAAGTTTGGGAAGAATAAGTGAATGAGAAAAGAGAGCTATTGCTCTCTTTTTTATTTTTAATAGGAATGGGGATTTCGTTTACGGTACATGATACAAGTAGTAATGTGATTGTAGTGAGAATATGTCGCTTATGAGAACAAAATTTTAACAAATCACATAGAATACATTATTAGATTACACATTTCAATAAAAGTTGTTTATTACATTCATTTTGCTAGAATTCATCTGCTCTAAGGTGATGAATAGTGAAGTGATAATGAGCGGTGGATGTTTCTTTTCACTTTCATATAACAGCGTTTCTTCTTTTATCTACTTAGAAAAAATAGTAATGAAACGTATATTTGACTTTCTTCTTTTCGCTTTGTATGATTATCAAGTTGTTTTAAGCTCTTCTCACTCCGTTGAAAATATTGTAAAATGAATGTGATATGAAAAGAGTGATTGAGGGGATTTAATAGTTTGTAACTTTTGTAAGAAGGGATAAGGGTTATGTTAATTCGTTTTAAAAAAAGTTATGAAAAGATTGCAATGGGGCTTCTTTCATTTATGCCAACTGAAAAAGATGTGAAAACATTACAATTGACTATGAAAGATTATGAAGCAAAGGATGATTGGCAATTGTATTTGTGGAAACAAAACGAAGATTTTGTTGGGATAATGGGGATTGTAAAAAAAGAGAATCAAGTTTTGGAAATTCAGCATTTGAGTGTGAACCCATCTCACCGTCATATGGGTATTGGGACGAAGATGGTTCAAGAGTTAAAGAGTAAATTTCTTGAATTTACAATTTGCGGAAATGAGCAAACAGCAAGTTTTTGCGAAAAGTGTAAAGGGCTTGAACAAAATATACATTCGTGAAAGCAGAGATAAGTAGTTTATTATCTCTGCTTTCTTTTTTGTAATTGTTCGTTTCGTTCAGCGATGACTTCTGTTCGATCACGTAATGTGTGCTTATGTATTATAAATTCATTAGAAGTAGCATTCACGTCTTTCCAAGGAAGGTTTTGTTTCTGACATAATTCTATGCAGTACTTTTCTAATGTTGTATCCGACAATGGTAAAAATAACGGTGTAAAACTTTCTTCTTTCTGGATAGATTGCAATTTATCTTTGAGTAAGAACAGGAGTTGTGCCTCATTTATTCCTAAACGAAGTAAATGTGCACTGTTTTTTTCTAAAATCGTTATGGCGCTTTTCATCATCTTCTCTGCGCCATTCCAGTTAGAGCGTCTGTGATGGTATAAAGAAACTGCAATTTGAATGAGGCCGACTAAATAATGATCCCGATTTCCTCTCGGTTTTGTTTTCCAATACTCTTCCAGTATTTCGTGGCATTCAAAATAATCATAATCTCCGTGAAAATGAATTAAAAACTGTATGTATTCGGTAGGATACATTTTCTTCGCCCCTATCTAACGGTTATAAGTATAAGTTTATCATAGAAATATGAACAATAAACGACTAGGGAATTTCTCCCTAGTCGTTTATTGTTCATATTAGCAGAAGCAAGCTGCCCCTACAATAATTAGCAAAATAAACAATACAACAAGTAATGCGAACCCACCGCTAAAACCACAATCAACGTGACCCATAGTTTTTTGACCTCCTACATTGTTCTTACTACACTGTTATCATATGAAGTGGTGGGCATGATGCCATAGGCATAGGTCTATTTTTAATTAAATTTCTTAAAAAGGTTGGATAGAACATGAGTATGCTCTATACTTATGTTGTTATAGAAAAAATGTGGTGGGATGCTTTGTGCAGTATAATTTTAAAGTAGAGGCTTTTGAAGGGCCTTTAGATTTATTGTTACATTTAATACATCGTTATGAAATTGATATATATAATATTCCTGTAGCGGAAATTACAGAGCAATATTTATCTTATGTTCATACGATGAAAGAACTACAATTAGATGTTGCAAGTGAGTATTTAGTAATGGCTGCAACGTTATTACAAATTAAAAGTAAAATGTTGTTGCCGAAACATGAAGAAGATGTACTTGATAACGGTGATGACTTTATAGATGATCCTCGTCAAGAATTGATGGAGAGGTTAATTGAATATAAGAAATATAAGCAAGTTGCTACTGAACTAAAAGAAAGAGAACAAGAAAGAGCACAGCTATATACACGTCCGCCAATTGATTTTACATCATTGCAACAAGAAGAGGAGACAAGCTTGCCTCTTGATGTTACGTTATATGATATGCTAGCGGCATTTCAAAAATTAATGCGCCGTAAAAAAGCAAAGAAACCTGTGACAACACGTATTACTCGTCAAGAAATACCAATTGAACAGCGTATGACGGATATTTTAAAGCAGTTAGAAATACAAGGTGGTCGTCAAAGTTTTTATGATTTGTTTGTTGATGATGAACGGGAAATAATGGTTGTAACATTTTTAGCGGTTCTTGAGCTTATGAAAAATCAACAAATCGTAATTGAACAAGAACATAATTTTGATGAAATTTTCGTATCAAGCTATACTAAATCTGCATAGAGTTAGTATGGAAAATGGGATAGAAATAGTATATCTCATGCTAGGTTTGAATGTATCGTTTGGAACAAGAGAAAAAATATTGAACCGAACGCATTGATTGTGATTCGGTTTTTTGATGTGTATTTTTATGGAGAAAATAGGAGGAAGGAGCTCGTAAGATGGATAGAACAGAACAGAAATCAATCATTGAAGGGCTTTTATTTGTTTCTGGTGATGAAGGGATTTCTCCTGAACAAATAGCAAAAGTCCTTGAAATTGAAGGAAACGAAGTAATCGATATTTTAGAAGAAATGCAAAAAGAATGTGAAGGTGCACACCGAGGTTTGCAAATTGTACAGTATGCAAAAGTATATCGTTTTGCTACAAAGAAAGAACATGCGTCGTACTATCAAAAACTAATAGATATCCCAACAGCTGCTTCACTCTCTCAGGCTGCGCTAGAAACGTTAGCAATTGTTGCATATCGTCAACCCATTACAAGAACTGAAATGGAAGAGATTAGAGGGGTAAAAACCGATAAGGCGTTACAAACGTTAGTATCACACTTACTTATAAAAGAAATGGGAAGAGCAGAAGGACCTGGGCGTCCGATTTTATATGGAACGACGAAAGAATTTTTAGACACATTTGGATTAAAAACATTAGATGATTTACCTCCGCTTTCTGAAGAAAACGAACAAATGAATGAAGCGGATTTATTCTTCGGTTCTTTACAAGAGATATCGAAATAAAAGCTTAGCATTTTGCTAAGCTTTTTTGTATATCAATTATATACCGTGCCATACTAATTGAAAAAAGGAGACGAGTTATGAGAGGTATACGAAGTGTTTTATTATTAGTTTCTGTTTTGTTATGCTTTTCTTTAAATAGTGCATCTGCCAAAAGGTATATGATGTCTATTCATACCGCGTCTCCTTTACATATGCAGCGGCAACATTTTGGTAAAATGAAAGTGAGTTTCTTAAAAGTTGGACAAGGTGATGCAACACTTATTATATTGCCAAATGGACAAACGATGTTAATTGATGGAGGACCTTATGAAGCTGGTGAGGTTGTTATCCAAAAACTAATTGAAAAAGGAATTAACCATTTAGATGCTATCGTCAGTACTCATCCAGATATGGATCACATTGGAGGACTCATTCCGATTGTAGAGCAGATGCCGGTATCACTTATATTAGATAGTGGAAAAACATATAGTTCTCTTACTTATCATACGTATCGAAATCATATAAAGAAAAGGGGAATCCCTTTCATTTCAGTAAAAGAGGGACAATACATACCGTTAGATCCGCATGTTTCCATACAAGTATTAAACAACGGGAAGTCCAAAGATGAAAATAATGAATCTTCAATTGTATTAAAGATTCGGTATGGTAAGGCAGATTTTTTACTAATGGGTGATGCTGATGTGCGAACGGAAACTGAAATATTAAAGCAATTTGATGTACATGCAGATGTGTTAAAGGTGGGACATCATGGCTCATATACTTCAACAAGTGAAAGGTTTATAAAGAAGGTAGAACCACAGTTCGCGATTCTTTCTTATGGTAGCAGAAATCCGTATGGACATCCGCATCAAAGTGTAGTGAGACGATTAAAACAGCGTGGTATAATGATGTATGGAACAAATAAGCGTACAGTAGAAATGGAAACAGACGGCGAACATATTACAATTGGGTCTAGCGGATTAATGCCATTACTTAAGTGATTCATACGATAGATGATATTGTTCCTTTTTGGAAAAAATGAATAACATATATTATAATTGCGAGAGACGTACTAAGCTTCCTTTTTGTTAAACAAAGAGGAAATTTCATTAGAATGTATAGACAACTACTCGTGCATATATTAAGATGGAATTAGGCGAATAAGGTAATAATAACAAGTAGGTATTTCATGGGAAAGGATCGATGAAAATGAAAACGCAAGTTGTCATCAATGCCAAAATTTATACAGGTCAAGAAGTAGTGGAAAACGGATTTATTCGTTACACAGAAACAATTAAAGAAATTGGTTTGATGGCTCAATATGTATCACAAGAAAATGAAGCGGTTTTAGATGCGGCAGGGAAAATTGTGATTCCAGGTATGATTGATGTTCATATTCATGGTGGATACGATATTGATGCGATGGATGCAAATAGCGATGGGTTAGTAACTCTAGGTAAAGAAATGTTAAAAGAAGGAGTTACAACTTACTTTCCAACAACAATGACACAAGCTCCAGAAGCAATCGAAGCAGCACTACATGCTGCGAAGGAAGCGAAAGAAAAAGGAGCACATTTCGAATATATTCACTTAGAAGGACCGTATGTTTCAAAGAAACGTGCAGGTGCACAACCACTTGAACATATTGTTCCTGCGAATATTGAACAATTTAAACAATGGCAGGAAGCAAGCGGAAATTTAATTAAATTAGTAACATATGCACCTGAAGAAGAAGGTGCGTTAGAGTTCGAGCAATATCTTGCTGAAACTGGTGTTGTTGGCACAATGGGACATACCGATGCAATTGATGCGCAACTAAAAAATAGAAACATTACACATGCAACGCATTTATACAATCAAATGCGTGGATTACATCACCGTGAACCAGGAGTTGTTGGTCATGTGTTATTAAATCCAGATGTAATGGTTGAAGTAATTACAGATGGTATTCACATTCACCCGGATATGGTGAAATTAGCATATAAATTAAAAGGACCGAAAAAAGTAAGTGTTATTACTGATGCAATGCGTGCAAAAGGTCTTGAAGATGGATTATATGAGCTTGGCGGACAGCCAGTACATGTAAAAGATGGTAGTGCTCGATTAGAAGATGGAACGTTAGCTGGTAGTATTCTAAAAATGGATCAAGCTTTCCGAAATGTAATTGAATTTACAGGTTGTTCAATCGAAGATGCAGTACTAATGACATCAGTGAACCAAGCAGAAGAGTTTGGATTAAATAATAAAGGTGCATTAGCGGTAGGAAAAGATGCAGACTTTGTTGTGATGAATGAAGATTTACATGTATATGATACGGTTCGTTTAGGAATTCATATGAAGGAAGGGAAGTAATGAAATGAATATTCTTGTTGTAAAAACGCCAGAAGAACTAGCAGAAGCAGGTTATAAATTAATTGAAGAAGTTGTAAAAACAAAAGGAAATCCAACATTAGGAATGGCTACAGGAAGCTCTCCATTAGGTATTTATGCAGAAATGCGAAAAAATAAACTTGATACAAGCCGTGTAACCACTGTAAACTTAGATGAGTACGTAAATTTACCACATGAAGATAAAAACAGCTATCACTATTTCATGCAAGAACAGTTGTTTGATCATCTTCCATTTAAACAAACTTATGTACCAAACGGGATGGCAAGTGATTTAGAGGAAGAGTGCAAACGTTACGAGGGCATTCTAGCTGCTAACCCAGTTGACCTACAGATTCTTGGAATCGGTGAAAACGGTCACATCGGATTTAACGAACCAGGAACACCGTTTAATTCTCCAACAAACATTGTTGAATTAACAGAATCTACACGCCAAGCAAACCTTCGCTTCTTCGAAAAAGAAGAAGATGTGCCAACTCATGCAATTACAATGGGAATTGGAAGCATTATGAAAGCGAAACAAATTCTACTTGTTGCTATGGGTTCTAAAAAGGCAGAAGCTGTTAAAGAATTATTGCAAGGTGCATATAGTGAAGCGTGTCCTGCTACAGTTTTACAACGTCATCCGAATGTAACCGTAATCGCTGATCAAGAAGCTCTATCTTTATGCAGTGAGGCGATTGCTGATGAACATCGACAAGTATTCACCATTTCCGATCTATTATCAGATTCAAGAGTGGGTGAAACAGCTAATTGAGGACGGCGAATGGAAGCCGGGAGATAAAATCCCATCTGAGAATGAACTTTGCGATAAGTTCGAAGTGAGTCGTATGACAATCAGACAGGCGATTAATAATTTAGTGGAACAAGGTTATTTATATCGGAAACGTGGAATCGGTACGTTTGTCCAACTTCCGAAAGTGGAACAAAAATTGCAAGGAATGACAGGATTCACAGAAGATATGATTTCTCGTGGGATGAACCCAAGTAGTCAATTATTAAGTTTCCGCCTCGTTCCAGCTACTGCGAAAATAGCAGACCGGCTGAGAATACAGGAGGGAGAGTCGGTTTATGAAGTGAGGCGTATTCGCTTAGCTGACGATGAACCGATTGCTTTTGAGACGACATATTTGTCGCCAGCTCTTGTAAAAGATATTAACGAAGAAATATTGCAACAATCTTTATATGAACATTTAGAGAAAAAACTGGGCTTCAAACTTGTTAGCGCTACTCAATCAATTGAAGCTTCAATTGCAACGGATAATGAAGCGGAACATCTGCATATTCCTAAAAAGGCGCCAGTGCTTGTCATGCGTCAATGGTCATATTCAGAAGGTGAAGTACCGTTAGAGTATGTGAAATGTATTTATCGTGGAGATCGTTATAAGTTTATTACAAACATCGCACGTAACAAATAATATATTTCAGTTTGTGAAGTACAGTAAATGTCAAATTGTTTAACATGTAAAGAAAAAATACGACTCATCCTTACAAGGAGTGAGTCGTATTTTTATTATGAGCAATTACGTGGTTAACAGCATCTTTAACTGTATTTACTACATAGTGAGCGTGTTCTTTTACTGCGTCATCTGCTTGAGCCATAGCAAAACTGTGAGGAGTTAAAGCAAACATTGGAATATCATTATAAGAATCCCCTATGCAAGCAACTTCCTCTGGTTGTAATTGAAACTCTTTTAATAAAACAGAAATAGCAGAACCTTTACTAATATTAGGTGGCATTACATCTAAGCATTGTTCTGCTGAAATGAACGTACTAACTTTTCCGTGAAATTTTTCATCAATTTTTTTCTGAAGAAGTTGTAAGCTCTCCTTTGTTCCACCGACAGAAATTTTATTCGGGAAAATTGTATCATCTATTTTCTGTAATAAATTTGGTTCTTCGACAGAAGTCATCGTTACTTGTTGCTCAAGTTCGTGAATAAACGGTGTTTTTTCTTCAATGTAGTAATTATGTTCATCACTAACATAACGGAAATAAGGATCTTCATTCGTCATGTGTAACAACTCAGGAAGAATGCTGGAATCAAAAGTTGCAGATAATAGCTGCTTATTTTCATTTGTATATACAAAAACACCATTAACACTGATGCGGTGGAAATTTGTATTTACAGCTTTCATTAAGTCTGCAATTTCATTATCAAGTCGGCCAGAAGCGAAACAAAGAATCACATTTTGTTCAGCAAGACTACGAAGCGCTACAATATCCTGTTCGTCAATTAAACCTCCGTGTTGCATCATTGTACCGTCGATATCACTTACAAACATTTTAATCATGTTGCTATCTCCTTTCTATGTACAGTTGCTCTTACATTATACGCATCATATATAAACATGTCTAAAAAATGAATTTTTATGAAATGGTAGATGTTTTACATTGACGACAAAGAAGAATGTTCTGTAACATAAAAGCAGGCTATTTAAGTACGAGGGTGGTGTTATATGAGTAATTATCTAGAAATTAAAAAAGTTTTAAATAATAATGTCATCATTGCTAGCCATCCTGAACATGAGGAAGTAGTAGTGATTGGTAAAGGAATTGGATTTGGGAAAAAAGCGAAAGATGTATTGGAGCAAGAACAAATTGAAAAAATGTTTGTTCTAAAAAATGAACGTGATCGTGAACAATACAAACTGCTAGTTCCACATGTGAGTGAAAAATTAATTGAATTAATGAATGATATTATGTTCTATATTCAAGAAAAAGCAAAATCGCCATTGAATGAACATATTCATATCGCTTTAACAGATCATATTTCTTTTGCGATTAAGCGTTTAAAACAAGGGTTTACAATTGATAATCCTTTTTTAGTTGAAACGAAAATGCTCTATCCAGAGGAATATAAAATTGCTGAAGGCGTTGTAAACCTTTTAAATTCTCGTTTGCAAATTACATTGCCAGAAGGAGAAATTGGGTTTATTGCACTCCATATTTACAGTTCACTTACAAATTCAGATTTATCTTCAGTTAATCAAAACTCCCGTCTCATTGCACAGCTTGTATCTTTAATTGAGACGAACTTACAAATTACATTAGACCAAGAAAGTATTCACTATTTACGCCTTATTCGTCATCTTCAATATGCTATTGAGAGGGTGAAAAAAGGAGAAAAAGTAGAGGAATCGCAAAGTTTTGCTGATTTATTAAAGGCGGAATATCCTGTTTGTTATAATTTAGCTTGGAAGCTAGTTAAGGTTATGCAAAAAGAATTGCAACTTCCTGTTTATGAAGCAGAGAGTATATATTTAACGATGCACTTGCAGCGCTTAGTGAAGGCAGAGCATGTGTAAAAAGACATATATTTTTGTCGAAAATGAAAACGTTAAAAAAAATCATTGAATCGCTTACAATAGTTATGTATAATAACTATTGCAAAGTTATACAAATTTCGACAAACACATTAAGGTATAAAACGAAAACGTTTGCCTTAATTATAGTGAACTTATACGTAAACCTATTTTTGACACGTGTTACTGATTCGATCAGGCATGAGTGGAGAAAAGTAAGGAATGTAAGCTAGAGAAAGGGATATACTACCCTTTGTATAGCTATCGTTCTATCTTTTTTTCCTCATGCCTTTTTGGCGTTTGTCGGAAGGTATCAATATAGATAAGAGAGGAAGGGTTTCCATGTTTAAGAAGATCTTTGGTGTTCTTCAAAAAGTCGGAAAAGCGCTTATGCTTCCAGTAGCGATTTTACCGGCAGCAGGTATTTTACTTGGATTTGGTAATGCATTTCAAAATCCACAGTTAACAAATGTTATTCCTGCTTTAAAAGCAGATTGGTTCGTAATGGTAGCAAAAATTATGGAACAATCTGGTGATATTATTTTCGCTAACCTTGCATTACTATTCGCAGTTGGGGTAGCAATTGGCTTAGCTGGTGGAGACGGAGTAGCTGGTTTAGCAGCATTCGTTGGCTACTTAATTATGAACAAAACGATGAGTGTGTTCTTAGAAGTAGATAAGCTAGTGAAAGTAACAAGTTCTGGAGCAGACCCAGTAAAAATTGGATTTGCAGATCCAGCGTATGCAAACGTATTAGGAATTCCAACGCTACAAACTGGAGTGTTTGGTGGTATTATCGTCGGGATAGTAGCGGCATATTGCTATAATAAATACTTCAACATTGAATTACCATCATACTTAGGTTTCTTTGCAGGTAAGCGTTTCGTACCGATCGCAACTGCAACATTCTCTTTAATAGTAGGTATTATCATGTGCTTCGTTTGGCCATACATTCAAGGTGGCTTAAACACGTTCTCACATCAAATGATTGATGCAAATAGAACGTTAGCAGCATTTATTTTCGGTTTAATTGAACGTTCATTAATTCCATTTGGATTACATCACATTTTCTATTCACCGTTCTGGTTCGAATTCGGTCAGTATACAAATGCGGCTGGCGAATTAATTCGTGGTGACCAAAAAATCTTTATGGCACAGTTAAAAGACGGTGTAGAATTAACAGCAGGTACATTTACAACTGGTAAGTATCCGTTCATGATGTTCGGTCTTCCAGCAGCAGCTTTAGCAATGTACCATGAAGCACGTCCAGAAAACAAAAAATTAGCAGCTGGTATTTTAGGTTCTGCTGCATTAACATCTTTCTTAACAGGTATTACAGAGCCACTTGAATTTTCATTCTTATTCGTAGCACCAGTATTATTCGGAATTCACGCTGTATTCGCTGGTCTATCATTTATGACAATGCAAATTTTAGGTGTTAAAATTGGTATGACATTCTCTGGTGGTTTAATCGACTTCCTATTATTCGGTGTACTACCAGGCCGTACGGCATGGTGGTGGGTAATTATTGTTGGTCTTGTACTAGCGGTTATTTACTACTTCGGATTCCGATTTGCAATCCGTAAATGGGATTTAAAAACACCTGGTCGTGAAGTTGCAAATGCGAATGAAGGTGCAGGAAAAGCAGAAGCTGGTGAACTTCCTCGTGAAGTATTAGTAGCACTTGGTGGTAAAGAAAACATTGCTTCTTTAGACGCTTGTATTACTCGTTTACGTGTACAGGTTAACGAACAAAAGAATGTAAATAAAGATCGCTTGAAAGAACTTGGAGCAGCTGGTGTACTTGAAGTTGGAAATAACATTCAAGCTATTTTTGGACCGAAATCTGACACATTAAAATCACAAATTCATGATATTATGTCAGGTCGTACACCTCATGTTGAAAAAGAAGAGCCTGTAAAAGTAGAAGAAGCTCCTCAAAAAGTTGATGAAAACGAAACAATCGTTTCACCAATTGAAGGGAAAATCCTACCAATTACAGAAGTGCCGGATCAAGTATTTTCAGGAAAAATGATGGGAGATGGATTTGCAATTGAGCCAACAGAAGGAACAGTAGTTTCTCCAGTTAACGGTGAAATTGTCAACGTATTCCCTACAAAGCATGCAATTGGTATTCAATCTGAAGGTGGAAAAGAAATTTTAATCCACTTCGGTATTGATACTGTAAAATTAAATGGTGAAGGTTTTGAAGCACTTGTAGCACAAGGTGACAAAGTGAAACAAGGACAACCATTATTAAAAGTAGATCTTGCATTTGTAAAAGAAAATGCACCATCTATCATTACACCAATTGTATTTACGAATTTACAACAAGGGCAACAAGTCGAATTGAAAAAAGATGGAAATGTTAAGAAGGGCGAAAACGCTATTATTGACATTCAGTAGGAATTTGACGCAAAATGTTTATAATTATAATAGGCGATGTGGTTGACCGAACATCGCCTATTATATACAATAGATGATGTAGTGCTCACGTCTATACAACTAAAAAATACTGTAATTTAAAGGAGATAAATTATCATGGAAAAAATCTTTAAAGTAACTAGCGACTCAGGAATTCATGCTCGTCCAGCAACTCTACTTGTAAACACTGCAAGCAAATTTGGTTCTGACATTAACTTAGAGTATAACGGAAAGAACGTTAACTTAAAATCAATCATGGGCGTTATGTCTTTAGGTATTCAACAAGGCGCGGAAATTAAAATCACTGCAAATGGTGATGATGCAGCTCAAGCACTAGCAGCTATCGAAGAAACTATGAAAAACGAAGGATTAGGAGAATAATGACTCTTAACATTCAAGGGATCGCTGCATCAAGTGGGATTGCTATTGCAAAGGCTTTCAGACTTGAAAATCCTGAATTTAACATCGAAAAGAAATCAATTACAAACGAAGCTGCAGAAATTGCACGCTTAGAAGCTGCGCTTGAGAAAGCAAAAACTGAATTAGAAGCTATTAAGGACCACGCTTTTGCTGAGCTAGGTGCTGACAAAGCTGCGATCTTTGAAGCACATTTATTAGTGTTAAATGATCCAGAACTAGTAAACCCAGTAAAAGATAAAGTAAATAGTGAAAAAGTAAATGCTGAATTTGCAATGGATGAAGTTGCATCAATGTTTATTTCTATGTTTGAAAACATGGATAACGAATATATGAAAGAACGTGCTGCGGACATTCGTGACGTAACAAAACGTGTTCTTGCACATTTACTAGGCATTAACTTCTCAAATCCTGGTACAATTTCTGAAGAAGTAATCATTATTGCTGAAGATTTAACACCATCTGATACGGCTCAGTTAAACCGTAAGTATGCAAAAGGTTTTACAACTGATATCGGTGGTCGTACATCTCACTCTGCGATTATGGCTCGCTCTATGGAAATTCCAGCTGTTGTTGGTACGAAAGTTGTTATGGAGAAAATCCAAAATGGCGATATCGTAATCATCGATGGTTTAGATGGAGAAGTAATTGTTAATCCATCAGAAGAAACTCTTCGCTCGTTTGAAGAAAAGAAAGCGAAATTTGAAGAGCAAAAAGCTGAATGGGCAAAATTAAAAGACCAAGCTACTGTAACAAGTGATGGACATCACGTTGAGCTTGTTGCAAATATCGGAACACCAAATGATGTACAAGGTATTATCGATAATGGCGGAGAAGGCGTTGGTTTATACCGTACAGAATTCTTATACATGGGCCGTGACAATCTTCCAACAGAAGAAGAGCAGTTCGAAGCATATAAAGCAGTTCTTGAAGGTGTAAAAGAAGGTCAACCTGTTGTTGTTCGTACACTTGACATCGGTGGAGATAAAGAGCTTCCATACTTACATTTACCAAAAGAAATGAACCCATTCTTAGGATACCGTGCAATTCGCTTATGTCTTGATGAGCAAGATGTGTTCCGTACACAACTTCGTGCATTACTTCGTGCTAGCGTATATGGTAACTTAAAAATTATGTTCCCAATGATTGCAACACTTGATGAGTTCCGTCAAGCGAAAGCAATCTTATTAGAAGAAAAAGCAAAACTTGTAGAAGCGGGTACAACTGTTTCTGATTCTATTGAAGTTGGTATGATGGTTGAAATTCCAGCTTCAGCAGTATTAGCAGATCAATTCGCAAAAGAAGTTGATTTCTTCTCTATCGGAACAAACGACTTAATTCAATACACAATGGCTGCAGACCGTATGAACGAACAAGTATCTTACTTATACCAACCATATAACCCATCTATTTTACGTCTTGTAAAAATGGTTATCGATGCTGCTCATAAAGAAGGCAAATGGGCTGGTATGTGTGGTGAGATGGCGGGCGATTCACTTGCTATCCCATTATTATTAGGATTAGGTTTAGATGAGTTCAGTATGAGTGCAACATCTATTCTTCCTGCAAGAACACAACTAAGCAAGTTGTCAAAAGCAGAAATGGAAACATTAGCAGAAAAAGCATTAATGATGTCAACTGCTGAAGAAGTTGTTGAACTCGTTAAAAGCATATAATCAATAAAAAAACCTGAGTCGATTTGAAATCGGTCTCAGGTTTTTTCTATGAGAAAAGTAAATCTTATTTTTTTACTATAGAGGATAAGGAACAGAATTAGATAGCGATAGCAACGATATCAGTTGGGCATACACGTAAAATACCAGTAAAAGTATTACGGTTTTGATTGTTCTTATCGTCTTTATTGTTATCTTTGTTGTCTTTGTTATTACGAGCTAAAGCAGAGAAAAGAGCAACACCGTTAGCGAAACCTTCAAAAATTACATTGTTGAAAGTGCCATTACCTCTAATGCTTAAAAGAGAAAGCTCTGTTCCAACTGAAATATTAGCAAGTACGTTACATACAGCTGGTTGTTGTGGTCTAACTACTTCTCTCTCTTTCTCTTTCTCATGATGTCTGCACTCTCTTTCATGATGATGACAGTCTCTAAAGTTATCACAGCATCCAAATGATCCAAACATAATCCTCATCACCCCCTTCACACTTATAATCTATGTAAGTTCGGTAGTGAGTGACTGGACAGAGAGTGGAATTTTTTCTAGGGGAATTTCTCATTTTAAAAGACTAGCTGGGTGTTTATTACGGAATGATGTTTAAAATAGGATAGATATCACAAAAAAGTGCAAAGACCACCGAAATGAATGAAATAGGTAGCCTTTACACTTTTTTGCTTTTATATAAAACGATGATATATACAGGAAGAGCTAACAGTAGCGGTACAATGGATCGTGCAGTATGTTTTTCTGATTCTAAGTGGAATGCTTCTTCTTTTGGGAATTGTAAAACTGAAATGTTTGCAGCATCGCCAATAAAATATAGAAGCAGTACAGTTACTATGTAACATAAAAGTGCAATAAAGCTTCCGTATGAACTCAATGAAAATCCCTCTCTTGTTATCTATTTGTTATCATTGTATCATAATTGTAACAAAAACACACGGTTATATTTCGATACTTTAACAAAATTCGACACAAAACGTCATTTATGTGTATGCGAATAGCATGAAATTTACTGTTTTTATGTGCGGATGTCGAATCATACATTTTAGTATTACGGATGTGTGACAGAATAAAAAAGAAACGAAGGTAATGAAATTACCTTCGTTTCTTTTTTATTCGTATGAAAGGGCAGTAAGACCCTCACATTGATTCAAGTTTCACTTTATTATTTTGCCCATTCACTCACTTGTTCTACGCTCATTCGTGGTGCAGGGTGGCCTTTTAAAGTTGATTCACCAATTGTAATAAGCATAATTGGTACGTAGCGAGATGAAACATTGAATTCTTCTGTAAGTGCTTGTGGGTTGAAACCACCAATCGCACAAGTATCCCAGCCAGTTGCTTTAGCTGCAAGCATAAGTTGCATTGCTGCTAAAGATGCATTTGAAAAGGCTGCATCTCTTGGGAATTGCTCACGTGCATATGCAGACTCAATATTTTTAGCTAAGCGCTCTTTTGCTTCTTCTTTCATAAATCCTTGTTCTACAATTGGACCATAAACTTGTTCAACATTTTTATAAGCTTCTAAATCACCTAAAATAGCGACTACAGCAGAAGCATCAAGAATTTGTTGTTGGTTATAAGCAATTGGATGTAATCGTTTCTGTACATCTTCACCTTGGAATACGAGGAATTTCCAGTGCTGTAAGTTCCAAGCAGAAGGTGCTTGAGCAGCTCCCTTTAAAATCTCGTGTAACTCTGTAGATGAAATTTCTTTCTCTGGGTTGAATGCACGTGTAGATGTGCGTTCATATAGAACATTAAAAAAGTTTTCGTTTGTCATTATATATCCTCCAAATTACATATCAAATTATGAAAAAAACAAATGTAATATATTCTACTTACATTTTGTAAGTTATCGAATTTAAGAATATAATATCTTTATTTTAATTGTCAAGTTTTAAAGCGGAAGCTAGGGCATTCATACAAACGATACAATTCCTATAATCATACACTAAAAAAGGAATTTATAGAGTGAAAAATGAAGAGAACATTCTCAATTAGCTTGTTAACATGTATCCCTCACTCATTAAAGTTTTTAGAGAACAGTTTTTTATAAAATGTTTGTGAGGAATTCTGTAGAACAAGATATATGAAGTGAGTGAAGACTAGTGATGAACATACTACATTTTTTATTAGAAAATACGGTTTTCCAAAATGTATTACAAGATCTTCAGTTAAATGTCCTTTATATAGAAAATGGATGCACGCATCAACAAACGATAGAAAATATCCATCCAAAATGTATGTTTATAGCAAATAGTTTTGAAGAAGGCGAAGTATTATTTCAGAGGACTAAACCACATATTGTAATTATGTATGTAACAGATTTTTCTCAAATAAAATATATAAAGAATATGTATAATCCACAGAGTACATTTATTGTCATTTGGGATCAACAAATAACAAGCGAGTTTGCAGAGGTGCTTACGTTAGGAATACGTAATATTGTGATAGCCCCTGTGACTCCACAAATGGTGTTAGAGGAAGTAAATAAAAGTTTATATCAGCTTTCTTTAGTGCGGCAAGTAAGTTTGCAACAAGAACTACTTCAAACGATGTTTGATTTTCGAAATGATCTATTATTTATAGTAGAAGACGATGAGATTGTTGATTGTAATACAAATTTTTTAGAGTTTTTCGGATATGAAAATTTGTTTGCGTATCGTGAGCAACATTTAGTATTTGCTGAACATCTTATTAGAGAAAATGGATACTATTCAACAACTCATGATATAACATGGTTAGATGATACATTATCATATGATAGAAGAATTAAGATGTCCAACTATGAAGGGGAAGTATCAACTTTTTTATTGCGTGCGACACCATTGCCAGAAGATTTATCAAGATTTATTGTGAAGTGTACAGAGATTACCGAATTAGATGAAATCTATCAAGAACAAGAAAGACTTGCTATGATAGATTCGTTAACAGAGATTTATAATCGTTTGAAATTCCAACAAATACTCGAGGCAGAATGGGATAATGCGATGCGTAATAATGAAAACATAGCACTTATTTTATTTGATATAGATAATTTTAAAGCAGTAAATGACACGTATGGCCATGATTTTGGTGACTTAGCATTAATTGAGCTTGCAGAGCTCATGAAATCTAAAGTGGAGCAGCAACATGTATTTGCTAGGTGGGGAGGAGAAGAATTTATTATTTTAGTAACGAATACGGTAGAAAAAGAAGCATTTCAAGTTGCGGAATCATTACGATTTTTCATTGAAACAAAGCAATTCTCAGGAATTTCGAAATTAACAGCGAGCTTTGGAGTTGCATTATATGAAAAAGGGATTACAAGAGAAGAATTAATGCAACGAGCGGATATTGCATTATATGAAGCGAAAAAAAATGGGAAAAATCAAGTGTGTGTATATAGAAAAGAAAAAAAGTGATTTTTCGCAACAAATTGTTGCGATTTTTTTTTATTACTTGATAATAGAGTGTAGGGGGGATTTTGAACGAAGGAATTATGGAGGAACAATATGATGAAAAAAATAATGATGATAGTTTCAATATGTGCTGTAGTTTGTGGAGGAGTATACTATTTTCTCTATAATCCTAATATAAAGGAAAGTAAAGAATTAACAACTAAGGTGAATCCTGCTGTTGAATCAGAAGTACAAGAGAATATAGAAGAAGAAAAAAAAGAAAAGCAAATTGATTATGCTAGCATATCTCAAAAATTAGATCAATATTTAGTCGGAAAGCAATTCAATGGAACAGTTTTGGTAACAGATAAAGAGCATGTTATATTGAATAAAGGATATGGGTATGCTGATGTTCAAAATAAAATAGAAAATACGCCTCACACAAAATATCGTATCGGTTCTATTACGAAAACAGTTGTGGCTACATCTATTTTACAACTGCAGGATCAAGGGAAGCTAAATATTCAAGATAATGTAAATAAATATATTCCTTCATTTCCGGAGAATAAAAATATTACGTTATATCATTTATTAACGCATACCTCTGGTTTACCTGAACACGCAAAAGGCAATGTTAATGCTGCCTCCCGTTTACAGTTAATGAATTGGATTGGACGTCAAAATTTAGAATTTCCTGCAGGAACAGGTTGGAGATATACAGATTATAATTATATGGTGCTTGCCTATATAATAGAACATATATCGAAAAAACCTTTAGGAGATTACATAAAAGAAAATATATTTATAAAAGCAGATATGCATGAATCTGGTATGGGAAATATGGTACCTGGAGATAAAAATTTCACAAAGGGTTATGTGAAAAAAAATCAAGAGCTTGTACCAGCGCAGAAGGTAGGCATGGATTGGCTATATGGTTGTGGTGAGATGTATACGACAGTTGGAGATATGAAGAAATTAGACGAAGCAATTATAAATGGGAAACTTCTTTCTGAACAAAGTATACAAGCGATGTTTTCACCTTCAACAGAACGAAAATATGCATTTAGTTTTTACATATATCCGGATTATTTTCATAACCATGGTGTACTATCTGGGTGGAATACTTTCAATAATTTTAATAAAGAAAAAGGGACTTTTGTTATTTTATTTTCAAACGTGAAAAATAGTATGGATGATGACTTTAATAAAGATTTCCGAAAGATGGTAAGTGATTTATTAGAACAAAGGGGATGAGAAAATGAAACATAAAAATGTATCAATTGGTTTCATTGGTATTGGTGTAATGGGAAAAAGTATGGTGCGTCATTTAATGCAAGACGGTCATACAGTATATGTATATAATAGAACAAAATCGAAAACAGACTCTTTAGTGCAAGATGGTGCAAATTGGTGTGATACACCGAAAGAGTTAGTAAAGCAAGTTGATGTTGTAATGACTATGGTTGGGTATCCACATGATGTAGAAGAAGTGTACTTTGGGATAGATGGAATTTTGGAGAATGCAAATGAAGGCACAATCGCAATTGATTTCACGACATCTACACCAACATTGGCAAAACGTATTAATGAAACTGGAAAAAGTAAGAATGTATATACGTTAGATGCACCTGTATCTGGAGGAGACGTTGGTGCGAAAGAAGCAAGACTCGCAATTATGGTCGGTGGAGAGAAAGAAATATATGATAGATGTTTACCGTTATTTGAAAAACTAGGAACAAATATTCAGTTGCAAGGGCCTGCTGGAAGTGGACAACATACAAAAATGTGCAATCAAATTGCGATTGCTTCCAACATGATTGGAGTATGTGAAGCTGTTGCTTATGCGAAAAAGGCTGGATTAGATCCTGATAAAGTATTGGAGAGTATTTCAACGGGAGCAGCAGGTAGCTGGTCATTAAGTAATTTAGCTCCTCGAATGTTAAAGGGAGATTTTGAACCAGGTTTTTATGTAAAGCATTTTATGAAAGATATGAAGATCGCGTTAGATGAGGCTGAAAGATTACAATTACAAGTACCAGGTTTAAGTTTGGCGAAGGAATTGTATGAAGAGCTAATAAAAGATGGGGAAGAAAATAGCGGAACACAAGTGTTATACAAAAAATACGTAAGGGGGTAAATGAGATGGATCTTCAAAAATTTGATGAGATGATTGATACTGTACAAAGAGCAACATGTATACAAATTAATGAAAAACAAAAAGAAGCTTTTAAACAAAAATATGATTTTGAACCGAATTTCGAATATGGAAGAGATGAGAAAGGGCATTACGTTATTCGAACTTCAAAAAAGATGCTAGAAGAAATGGAATTTTATTTGGCATTGAAATATGATCGAGATGGAGTTGACCTTTACATGGAAGCGGAGATTGATGGTATATATCATGTATCTGTTAGCTATAGTGAAGACGCTTTGCATCTACAAGAATTGTTTCAATTTCTAGAAGAAAATAAATAAAAGTCCTCATTTGAGGACTTTTATTTTTAATTTTGTAATTATAAGCTAGAAGCCCGGCGGCATCGTTCGATTGGGAATGGAATCACTTGCGCGATGTGATTAGGACCAAATTGTTTTGTACGAGCATGGCGTACTATATAAAATGCACAGAGAATTGAAACAGGAATAGCACCGAATAAACCAAAAAGTAAAGCGCTTACACAAGATGCAACAAAACCTAAAACACCAACTTCTAACTCTTCCATAATAGCTCCTAGAATAATAGGAAGTGCTCCACACGTAACCCCTAGTATAAGTGCGATAAGTAAACTCATGATTATCCCCCTCTGTTTGCGATTTTCTTTTCCTTCTTAGCTAATTGTAGTATATCATATATAAAACAGAATTTTCAGAAAAAGTTCAAAAAAAGTTCAATAAATGTTCAAAAAGTCTTAATAAATATACTTGAAAAATTGAAGGGAGAGATTGTACTGAAAAGAAGGAATAATACGGTTAG
Source organism: Bacillus sp. FSL R9-9834 (assembly GCF_038006905.1). NCBI lineage: Bacteria > Bacillati > Bacillota > Bacilli > Caryophanales > Bacillaceae > Bacillus > Bacillus sp. FSL R9-9834. The sequence continues at coordinate 3,877,602 of NZ_JBBOWD010000001.1, read as the reverse complement.
AACCATAAAAAATCAGGCTTATTTCAAAATGAAATAAGCCTGTTCCATAGGAGGATGTATATATGTAGAGTGAATAAAAGGTTGGAAAAGGGGGTCCAAGGCCTTTTATTCAACTAACTACCTTAATAGATTGGAACCCAGCCTTCAGTTGTAACAAAAATACGAATAGCTACAACTTGACGATCATCTTGCAAGGTAAAATAATGTCTTGCATTTTCAGGAACAGATATGAGATCGCCTGGCTCAAGTTCAACGTCAAAGAATGTCCCATCTTTTCCTTCAATGGCAAAGATGCCATGACCACTAACAATAAAGCGAACTTCATCATCAGTATGATGGTGTTCTTTTTGGAAATTAATTAATAGTTCGTCAAGGTTAGGTGTGCTATTTGAAAGTGAAATTACATCATGTGCTTTATAACCTCGGCGTGATGAAACATCAGCAATTTCTTTTGAAAACACAGCTAATATTTCAGCTTTGTTTTCATCTGTTAATGAGTAATTTTCTTTTAAATGAGTAGGAAGTTTGGAAATATTCCATTTCTCATATAAAACGCCTTCCTCTTGTAGAAATTTTGATACTTCCACTTCATTTTCAATGCGAGTATTTATTTCATGAATACGAATTTGCGCCATTAGAAACGCCTCCTTGAATTGATAATAGTTTTATATGAAATTGGAATAAAAACTCATAAGCTTCTAATCTTTTCTTTGCATCAAAGCTATCTCGGCCCCATACGGTAATACCATGGTTACGGATTAATACTGCCCCCGAATCTCCTTGTATATGCTTGCGGAAGTTTTCTCCAAGCGTTGGGATATGGGCATGGTTTTCGATAATAGGAATGTTTATTGTTGCACCTTCTTCCCAAATATCGAGAGCTTTAATAATTTCTTGATTTTGAAGTGTGACTGCATCACTATATAAATTTGTGATAACATTGTTATCGATTGTATGAACATGAAGGACGCATCCAGCATTCGTATTGTTATAAATATGTGTATGCAAGATTGTTTCTGCTGAAGGACGTAATTCAGTTTCTAATACGGGAACCCCTAGATGATCTACTAATAGAAAATCATCTGGAGTCGTTTTTGTTTTATCTTTACCACTTGCTGTAATGAGAAAAGTGAGTGGTTCATGACTAACCTTTATAGAAATATTACCACTCGTTGCTGGAAACCAATTTCGTGTTGTTAATTCTTTTTTTATCTCGCTTAAGTCATACCATTGACGAAAAAGTTGTTTCATAATTTCACCTCCAACAAATGTTTTAATTCGTTTTGAATATCGTGAAACGATTCAAATGGTGTATAAGAAATATGATTTTCTTCACATTTTGTAATAAGGAAGTCACGAGCGAACACTTTATCCGCTTGTTTCGCAGCTTGTAAATCAGTAATTGAATCTCCGATTACAATATGGAAGTCATTTGTATTACTTAATTTACGGATGAGTGATGATTTACATAATCCGCAATGATTTTGACAATGATGATCACAAGGATGAGGCCAATTCACCGTAATGTATTCATTTGAAAAATCTGTTTCATTACAGTAAATTTGCTCTTTCGGAATGAGTCCTTGTAAGAGTGGATAGACGAAGAAATCCATTCCACCTGATATAACATAAAAGGAAATATTATTTTTATTTACAAATTGTATAAATTCATGAAAACCATTACGGATTTCAGCAGTCTCTATTAAAAATTGAATAATTTCATCGTGCAGATTAGTAGGTATGAATTGAAATAATTGAGAAACACCTTCTTGAATAGATAGCTCTTGTGATAAAATTCTATTCTTTACTTCTTCAGCTTCTGGTGGTGCAAATTTTTCCATAATGGACATAATGTTATCATTATTTGTAATCGTGCCATCGAAATCACAAAATACTTGAATACTCATAATTTCACCTCATGAGAGGGATTTCCCCATATTTGTAGTGCGCTATGCAAATTTATGTCATCTACTTCATGGAGTGGTTTATTTTGCAAAGTAGCATCAATTGCAGCACGGAAAGCTTTACCGCCGCCCTGCGCCCCATTTGGATGTCCATGTATTCCGCCACCAGCATTAATAACAACATCTTTACCGAAATCTCGTACAATAAAGGGAACGAAACCAGGGTGAATACCAGCAGACGGAACAGAAAAGCTCTTCTTGAAAAATGAATCGCCTTCAGTTAAATATTTTGAGATAGCAAGAGCTTCCTCTTTTTCTAGCGCAACACTTCCGTATGGAGATGGGAATAATGAAAAGTCAGCCCCAGCATAACGGAGTAGCTTTCCGAGTAATAATGGAGATGAAACTCCATATAACTTGGATGCGGAATAAGCACCACTTACAGCAGGGTGTGCCATAATAGGAAGCGGGATTTCATCATCTTCTGCAAGTGATTGTAGTACATCTAGTCCGTAAGAGAATACGTTAAATAATAGAATATCAGCTCCAGCTTGCACTGCACGTTTCGCATTTTCTTTTAAATCAAAAGTTCGTCCTGTTAAATTTACGGCATATAACGTTTTATGTCCGTACGTTTCATATACGGATTGTAAAACTTCTTTTCCAGATACGATGCGTTTCGTAAGTGGTGTTAATGCATTTTCGAATAATATCTCATCATCTTTTACGATATCTACACCACCAATTGCTTGATCGCGTAATTGCGTTTTTAAATACCCAATATTTCGTCCAATCATTCCTTTAAAAATACTCATTAAAAGAGGACGATCATGTACTTGTAAAAGATTTCGAATACCATCTATCCCGAATTTTGGACCAGGAAACTGTTTTTTTAATTCGTCTGAAAAAGTTAAGTCAATTAATTTTACTTCGCCATCAAGTGATAGCTTTCCAAATGTAGTCGTTAAAATTGCTGGTAAATCTGGACTGAAATTTAATAACGGATATTCGATTTTAATAATTCCGCGTTTCACTTTTTTACGTAAATACGAATTGGTATGTTCATGTGCAGCTAATTCCTCAACATGAATGACGTTGCCTTTATGCTGCTTTAATTGTTCTTGCAATAAATGTGGCAAATGAGTCCAAGAGCCAATTGTTAAACCGAGTGCAATTTGCTCAGCTTTTTTTTCTAAGTTATGTGAATCATCATGGATTAAATATGTCGCTATAATTCCGCTCATTGTTATAACCTCCTAGTTAAATAAAAAAACCTCTCAGCTAAGGAGAGGTTTTTTTACAACCAGCTCCTTATCTGTCAGCGTAATGCTGCGAGAATTAGCACCGTGTCTACAATTGTAGATCGGTTGCCGGGTTTCGTCGGGCTCGTCCCTCCACCTGCTCTTGATAAGAAGTATTTAGAAATGTTTAAATTTTTAAGATAACTGAATTTTGTCAGATATTTTTCATGTTGTCAATTACTTTTTGAAAAAATTTAATTTATCAATTCGATGAATGGCTTCTCTTAACCTATCTTCTGTATGTAAGAGACCAACACGGACATACCCTTCGCCATGCTCACCAAATCCAACACCAGGAGCAACTGCGACATGTGCTTTTTCTAGTAAAATATTAGAAAATTGCTCAGAAGTATATCCTTTTGGAACAGGAAGCCATGCAAAGAATGATCCTGTTGGAATGTTTACATTCCAACCAATTGAGTGACAAGCTGAAATAAGAGCGTTTCGTCGAGATTCGTAACTATTTACAAGGTCTATTACGCAAGACTGTGAACTTAATAGTGCTTCGCGGGCGGCATCTTGAACTGCACCGAAGATGCTAACATACATATGATCTTGTAATAGGTTGATTGTTTCAATCACACTTTCATTCCCTACAGCAAAAGCGATGCGCCAGCCAGCCATATTAAAAGTTTTCGATAATGTGTAAATTTCGATTCCTGTATCTTTGGCACCGTCTGCTTGTAAGAAACTAACTGGCTTTTGACCGTCGAATCCTATAGCACCATAAGCAAAATCATGAACAACTAATATATTGTGTTTATTGGCAAAATGAATCGTTTCATCAAAAAAATCTTTTGATGCAGTAGCACCTGTAGGATTATTTGGATAGTTTAAAAACATTAATTTTGCACGCTCGGCAATAGAATCATCAATTTTCGCATAATCTGGTAAAAAGTTATTTTCTGCAATAAGTGGCATTGTTTCAAATTTTGCTTTTGCTAAAGCGACACCTGATAAATAATCTGGATAACCTGGATCGGGAACGAGAATCGTATCACCAGGGTTTGTAAAGCAAACTGGTAATTCTACTAATCCAGCCTTTCCACCAAACAGAATAGCAACTTCAGTTTTCGAATTTAATTCTACGCCGTATTCACGTTGATAGAATGTTGCTACAGCTTCTTTTAAGCTTTCGTGTCCGCGAAATGGCGGATATTTATGATGAATGGTCTTTTCAGCAGCATCTTGCAAAGCTTTTACGATATGCTGCGGTGTTGGTTGATCTGGATTACCTTGACCTAGATTAATAACATCGTGACCAGCTGCAACGACTTTGTTAACTTTTGCAACAAGTGAAGCGAAAAATTGTGTTGGCAATGATGTTACTATCTCAGAAGGTTGAAATGATTTCATACTTTCCACCTCTTTTGAAAGTTGTTACAATTCTAGTGACAAATGATATAATCTTTCCAGTATTTTGTAAAGAAAAAAATGAGAATGGGGCTGAAAAAATGAAAGTCGCATGTATTCAGATGGATATTGTCTTTGGAGATGTAGAAAAAAATATTGAGAATGCTAAAAATAAAATAAGCGAAGCGATGAAGGAAAGACCAGATGTTATCGTCTTACCAGAACTATGGACAACAGGTTATGATTTAACGAGACTCTCTGAAATTGCAGATAGGGATGGATTGGAAACGAAAGAAAAGTTGATAGAATGGTCGAAACAATATGGTGTACATATTGTTGGTGGTTCTATAGCAAAGCAAACGGAGCAAGGTGTTACAAATACAATGTATGTTGTAACGAATAAAGGAGAACTAGTCCATGAATATAGTAAAGTGCATTTATTTCAGCTTATGGATGAACATAAATATTTAATCGCTGGAAATCGTACTGGTGAATTTAAGTTAGATGATGTAGAGTGCGCTGGCACAATTTGCTATGATATTCGTTTTCCGGAGTGGATGCGCGTTCATACTGCTAAAGGTGCAAAAGTTTTATTTGTTGTAGCTGAATGGCCATTAGTTCGTTTAGCACATTGGCGTTTGCTATTACAAGCAAGAGCAGTTGAAAACCAGTGTTATGTTGTAGCATGTAATAGGGCAGGGAAGGATCCAAATAATGAGTTTGCTGGCCATTCTTTAATTGTCGATCCTTGGGGCGAAGTTGTTGTAGAAGCAAATGAAGAAGAAGCAATTCTATTTGGAGAGCTTACATTCGAGAAAATTAAAGAAGTACGCAAAGGAATTCCAGTTTTTGCGGATCGACGTCCAGAATTATACAAATAAAATGTTGACAAGTGATTTTTATTCTTGGTATAGTCTTCAACATAAAGTTAAAAATTCTAAAAAATTATACAACTCTTATCAAGAGCAGGTGGAGGGATTTGGCCCGATGAAGCCCAGCAACCGACCGTAATACCATTGTGAAATGGGGCGTTTATTTACGCCAAAAGGCACGGTGCTAATTCCAGCAGAAAGTAAAACTTTCTGGCAGATAAGAGGGGAGAAGATAAACTTCAAACCTCTTTCTTAGTGGAAAGAGGTTTTTCTACGTCAGAAAAACCTCTGAATATAAAAAAGGGGGAGAAGACGATGGGATATTATGCATTAACTGAAACAGCAGCTATACAATATGCGAAAGAACACGGTTATTTTGAAAAGAAAGCAAATGTAGTTTGTCATGAAATTGGAGATGGAAATTTAAATTACGTGTTCAAATTAGATGATGGAGAGAAGTCTATTATAATAAAACAGGCACTGCCATATGCGAAAGTAGTTGGTGAAAGCTGGCCGTTATCTATAAAAAGAGCGACAATTGAAAGCAAGGCACTGAAAATTTTTGCGAAGTATGTACCGGATTATGTTCCGGTAGTGCACAGTCATGATGAAGAGTTAGCAGTAACAGTAATAGAAGACTTATCAAGACTAACAATTACAAGAAAAGGATTAATAGATGGAGAAGAATATCCACTTTTATCCCAACATATCGGTCGTTTTCTAGCAAATGTTTTATTTTATACTTCAGATTTCGGTTTACAGTCAGAAGAGAAAAGGGGACTAGAAGGTACATTTGTAAACCCAGATCTCTGCAAGATTACAGAAGATTTAGTGTTTACAGATCCGTTTGGCCATTACGATACGAATGATTATGAGCCGGAATTACAACTAGCGGTTGATGAATTGTGGAGTGATAAAACTTTAAAATTAAAAGTAGCACAATATAAATATAAGTTTTTAACGAGAAAAGAAGCACTTATTCATGGTGATTTACATACTGGTAGTATTTTTTCATCACCTTCTGAAACGAAAGTGATTGATCCGGAGTTTGCAACTTATGGCCCATTTGGATTTGATCTTGGTCAATTTATTGCAAATCTATTATTAAATGCTCTATCTAGAGAGGAAGAACAGAGAAGTGTGCTATTTTTCCATATTGAGAAAACATGGAGCTATTTCGTAGACACTTTTACAAAGTTATGGATTGGAGAAGGTGTAGAAGCATATACGAAAGAGAAACAATGGTTGCCGATTATTTTGCAAAATATTTTTACGGATGTGGTCGGATTTGCTGGATGTGAGCTTATCCGAAGAACAATTGGCTTAGCACATGTAGCTGATTTAGATGAAATAGCAAATAAAGAAAAGAGAATTCAAGCCAAGAAACAAGCTTTATACTTAGGTAAAGAACTAATAAAATATGAATCTAAAAACGCTGATATTCAACTGTTCCGAACATTATTTCAACAGACAGTTTCTGGAGGGGTAAAAGCATGAGTACAATTGTTACGATTCCGAGGTCTGTCAGTTGGAAAGGGGATGCTATTGCAGTATTAAATCAAACAAAGTTGCCGCATAGCACAGAATATAAAACATTAACGACGATTGAAGAGGTATGGAAAAGTATTGTCATGCTAGAAGTACGAGGAGCACCGGCAATTGGAATTGTAGCTGCATTTGGCTTGGCGCTTGCAGCAAAAAAATATACTACTTTACATATTGAAGAATTTCAAAAGAAGTTTAATAGAGATTGTAATTATTTGGGAACGTCACGCCCGACAGCAGTCAATTTATTTTGGGCAATCGATCGTATGAGAGAATCTATTCAAGAAATTACTACAATAAAAGAAGCACAAAAAATATTAGAAGAAGAAGCGCTTCTCATTCAGCAAGAAGATGAAGCAGTATGCAGGAGTATTGGAGAACATGCATTATCATGTTTTCAAGATGGTGATAACATTTTAACGATTTGTAACGCTGGCAGTATTGCAACTGCTAAATATGGTACTGCACTAGCACCGTTTTATATTGGGAAAGAAAAAGGTGTACATTTACATGCATATGCATGTGAAACGAGACCAGTTTTACAAGGCGGGCGTTTAACGACTTGGGAATTAAAACAGGCAGGTATTGATGTAACGCTTATTACAGATAATACGGCAGCTCATGCTATTCAAACGAAAGAAATCAACGCAATTATTGTAGGAGCGGACCGGATTGTCGCAAATGGAGATACAGCAAATAAAATCGGAACAATGAATTTAGCTATATTAGCAAAGTACTTCGGTATCCCATTCTACGTTGCAGCTCCGTTATCGACATTTGATATTACGAAACAAACAGGAGCTGAAATTGTTATTGAAGAAAGAGATGAAACAGAAGTTACGAAAATTTTTGGGAAACAAGTAACGCCAGTTGGAACTACTGTTTATAATCCAGCATTTGATGTAACGCCAAACGAATTAATTACAGGCATTATTACTGAGCGAGGTATTATACGTGGAGATTATAAGCGAGAAATTGCATCATTATTTGAAAAAACAAGCTAATACATAATAGCTTGTTTTTTTATGCCTAAATGTGTTCTTTTCTCTTATTTATATAATGAAAGGAGGGAAAAAGAATGGAAGAGTGGATCAAGATGATAGGTAATGTAGGGTTTCCGATTGTTGTAACATTATATTTACTCCATCGAATTGGAAGCAAATTAGATGGGGTAATTGTTGCAATCGAGAAACTCCCTAAACAATTACTAAAGTAGGAAGATCCCCGGGATAAAAAATAAAGTTTGCTCTTCGTGAGCAAACTTTATTTTTTATTGAGCAGTATAACCACCATCGATAACGACAGCTTGCCCGGTTATACCTTTCGCTTTTTCGCTCGCTAAAAAGATTGCATAATCAGCGATTTCTTGTACTTGTAATAAGCGTTTTTGCGGTACAAGTGGATAAATGACTTCCTCCAAAACATTTTCAAGTGGTACATTTCGTGTAGTAGCTAAGTCTTGTAGTTGATTACGTACAAGAGGGGTATCGACATAACCAGGACACAGTGCATTTACAGTAATACCATGCGTAGCGCCTTCTAAAGCAGCAACTTTTGTTAATCCAATTACACCATGTTTCGCGCTATTGTAGGCGGATTTCCCTGCAAATCCAACGAGGCCATTAATGGAAGCGACATTAATAATTCGGCCATACTTTTGCTTTTTCATAATCGGAAAGGCATGTTTAATGGCGATAAATGGAGCGATTTGCATGATTTTAATGAGGAGCTCGAATTTTTCGGTTGGAAACTCTTCAATTGGTGAAACGTGTTGCATGCCTGCGTTATTAATTAATATGTCTAATGAACCGAAATGATTAACAGTTTGGGAAATGGATGCTTCTATTTCTTCTTCGGATGTAACATCACATTTTAAGCCGATAGCTTGAAAGCCCTCTTTTTGTAGTTGTTCAGCAGCTTCTTTTGCACGTTCTTCAAGACGATCGGTAATAACAACTTTTGCACCTTCTTTTGCAAAAGCGTTTCCCATTTCATAACCAATACCACTTGCAGCACCTGTTAAAAAAACAACTCGATTTGTAACCATGATGAAAAACATCCCTTCGTAATAAAGTTCTCCTATTGCTCTATTTAGAGAGTGGATAATAAAAATCCTGCAAAGATTTGGAAAAATATCGTTAGCTATCTTGTTTTGCAAAATAGTCTCTGCTATACTATTTTGTAAAGCAAGATACTTACGCTTGTCTATCTTGTAAAACAAGATAGTGGGAGGATTTGAATTATGTCGACAAGTCAAATGCTGAAAGGGATTTTAGAAGGATGCTTACTTGCTATTATTTCTGAAGGTGAAATATATGGTTATGAAATGAGTGAGAAGCTAGCAAAGTATGGCTTTACAATGGCAAGTGAAGGCAGTATTTATCCGTTATTAATACGAATGCAAAAGGAAGGACTTATAACAAGTGTAATGAAGGAATCCCCATCTGGTCCAAAACGGAAGTATTACACGTTAACAGAAAATGGCGAAGATGCACTAGATGAATTTATGGATCGCTGGGAAGCGATGCAAAGTAGTGTGGAACGTCTACTTGAAGGGAAGGGGAGAAGAAAATAATGCTATCAAATGAAGCGCGAAAGTTTTTATTAGATATGAGATTGTTTTTGACTGCAAAGAGTGTGAAAGAAAGTGATATTGAAAGCTTTATCGAAGACGCAGAACTTCATTTAATAGAAGGTGAGAGTGATGGGAAAAGCGTAGAAGAAATTTTCGGAAGCTCACCGAAAGAATACGCAAATGAACTTGTAAAAGTGATGGAAAGAGATAGACAGGAAACGTGGAAGCAAATTGGTTTTACAGTAATGAATATCGTATCGTTTTGGATTATTGCTTCTATCCTAATAGTGAATAACGGATTATTACAGATGTCACTGATTCAGTGCGTGGGGTATAGTTTGTCATTGATTTTAGTTGTTATAGGTCCTAATTTTCTACTTCGCAAAATGACCTTCGTAACAAGTTTTACAAAAACGTGGTTTTCTATGTGGTTTTTAGTTATGATCGCGCCAATGTTTTTAATGGGGGTTGTTACGGTATTAGATGTGGTCTATCCAACAAAACTGTTTATATTCACTCAAATGCAAAGTTATATATTAGCTGGTGGGATTTTTATTATTACAGTAGCGATAAATATATATTTTGATGGATGGTTTAAAAACTTATATTTAATCATTCCACTTTCAATTATGTTACTGTTTAAAACATTTACATCAGAAGATCTCGTGCCGATGTTATTTCAAATTATATGTTTATACGGAAGTTTGTTTATTTTAATTTTCCTTGAAATTATGATGAAGACGAATAGAAGAGAGACGGTTTAATAAAGGAGGGATTATTATGAAGATTTCTAAAGAAGGGGAAAAGTTTTTAATTGATACGAAAGTATATTTAATAACAAAAGGGATTAAAGAAGAAGATGTGGATGCTTTTCTAGAAGATGCAGAACTTCATTTAATAGAAGGTGAGAAGGAGGGAAAGACAGTAAGTGATATATTTGGTGATTCGCCAAAAGAGTATGCAGAAGAATTAGCGAAAGAGATGGAGAGGGATAAAGGCGGGAGTATAAAGACTATTTTAGGAATGATAATTGGAATAGGGGGATATTGGTTACTTACAAATATTTTATTTGAAAGCCCAAATCATGAATTTACATTAACGAATGTACAATTAATTGGATACCCAATTGTTTTAATGATTACGATTGTAGGAATTATATTTGCTTTTAAAATGTCATCATTTAAGAGTAAAATAAAAGAATTTAGCATTATTTATGTAGCAGCATTGCTACCGATTTTATTACTAATATTATTGATGTTTATGAATAAATGGTATGGGACACCTGTATTACAATTAACGACTATACAAAGTTATATACTAGCTGGAGTTATCTTGTTAGTACTGTTAATTGGGGAAGCATACATACTTGGCTGGATTGGGATATTAACTGTTATTGTCCCGCTATTCATTATGTTTGTATTTAAAGGATTGGGAGAGAAAAATCCATACTGGGGAATCTTAGAGTCGTTACTTCTGTACGGAAGTTTATATGTATTAATGCGATGGTCTTTCAAAAATGAGGAGAGAAAAAGTGTGCACTAGTAATTTGGAAGGAGGGAATATGATGCTTTCTCAAGAGTCACGAGATTTCCTTGCAAATACAGGTACTTATTTAACTGCAAAGGGAATAAGCGAAAAAGATATTGAATCCTTTTTAGAAGATGCAAAATTACATTTAACTGAAGGGGAAAAAAGGGGTAAGAGTGTAAAGGATATATTTGGTGATTCACCAAAGGAATATGCAAATCAACTTGTAAAAGAAATGCAAGTTGATTATAAACGGAATTTAGGATGGCTAGCTACAGCTGTTATGAGTATATTATGTTATTGGACTATTCCAGATCTTTTATTTCGAAACTTAAATGAACCTTATACCATTTCTTTAATAGGATTAATCGGATATCCGGTTATCTTACTGTTAATGATTATGGGAGGGGTTTTATTTTTAAGAGGTGCTAGTTTTCAAAGGAGTATGTTGAAAAAAGGCTTACTGCTATTTGGAGCAGTAATACTCACTTATTTACCAATATTAATAATGTTCTTAAAGGGTTGGTACAGTTTTCCTTTATATGAACTCCCTCAATTAGGAAGATATTTAATTGGAGGAGTTATGCTATTGATAACAACGATTGTGAATGTTCGGTCTCTTGGTTGGATTGGTTTACTTGTTTTAGGAATCCCAATTTTTATGATATTTATGGTTGAACAAATAGTAAGAGTGTATTTCTAAGGAGAAGCTCTAGAAATAAAAAGGATAAGCATATATGTAAATTATATTTATACTGCATATTGTAAATATTATGATATATGTTGTTCTTCGGTTTAATAGGAAAGTGGCTGCTCTGGATATGCAAAAAAATATTTCCAAAGAAATATTATATAGAGATTTTTAGAGTAATTGTATTTATGTTTAGTTGTATATTTGCATCCGTTGCAGCCGGAATTTGGTTTGTTGATTGGAATATATTGTTTTAAACAGTAACAAGAGCGTTACTGTTTTTTTCTTTGCAATAAAGAACTTTGTAAAGAGAGTGCTTTTTGTTCGTTCGTTAATAGGGATTGAATATGGACATTTTCAGGACGAGGTACGATAGGGTACATAAGATTTGTTGGAGAAGGATGGTGCTCCGAGCCAGTTGGGGAATGAGGATCAGCGTGAGTAAGTTTTCCGTGAACACGTCTTGTAAATAAAATATGACCGATTTCGTGAGCGAGCGTATATATATTTTTCATGGGGGCAGCTGAATTTGTTAAAACGATATAACCAGTAAGTTGCTGTTGTTTCGCTAAAGAGTAAGCACAGGCAATGACTGCTGTTTCTTTGAAATAATCACTGCCAATATAACAAATATAAAGGTCGCATTCAGGAGCTTCATTCACACATGTTTGGAAAAAGGATGCTAATTTTTCCTGACTTTGAATAGAATTTTTATAACTAATTTCGCGGTCAGAAAAACGAAAAAGTTCATTTAAAATAATTACTTCTTTAATTTGAAATGTAATCGGGTGCCAAATTGACTCTGCAACTGCTAAATCTTTTGCGATACGATCATTAGAAATATCGGCGCCTGGCGTAATGCAAATACATATATTGACGTATGGATCCATAAGGAACACCTCAACTGAAAAATTCTTCCTATAATATATGTTGGGAAAAGACTCTATGTATGGATAACCGCCTTGTTTATTACAAGTCGAAAAAATTTCATAGTTCTATAACGTAGTGTGATCATCTTTTTGATATAGTAAAGAAAAGGGGGAGAATATATGTATACATTAAAAATCGTTTCAGACAGAGAGGCTCTTTATCAATTTGCAAGTTATGTAAGAGTTGTGCAAGGGGTAGAAGATGTATATGTAGAGGTGGGAGAACCTTTATATGAACATCCATTAATGAAATTTTATGTACATATTAAGCTTGAAGAAACATATGAGCAACAGAAAGCGTTACAAGAAATAGCAAGATTAGTAGAATTAGGACGTTTTACATATGTCCATTATCGTAATGATGAAATTGAAGAAGCTTTTGAAGCTGTAAAATATGAAAGTTTTAAGAAATAAAGGTGAAAAAAGGAGGCGAAAGCTTCCTTTTTTTCTTTAAAATTACATCAACAAAAGGAGAAAAATTTTGTTATGATAAGGAAGGGTGAGGAAAGGAGAGTTTACATATTGGGGTATATTGAAGAGTTACGCAAAGTCGTTGGTACAAGGCCGCTTATTCTAGTAGGGTCAGCAATTATTATCTTAAATGATAATCAAGAAGTATTGCTTCAATATCGTTCAGATACATATGATTGGGGTGTACCTGGCGGGGCGATGGAGCTAGGAGAAACGACAGAAGAAACTGCTCGCAGAGAACTGTTTGAAGAGACGGGACTAAATGCGAAAATTATGCAATTTATCGGGGTTCTTTCGGGAAAAGAAGTGTACTTCCAATATCCAAATGGAGATGAAATTTTTAATGTCATACATCTGTATCAGGGGCATCATGTGAGCGGAGAATTAAGGCTTGACCATGAAGGATTACAGCTTCAATATTTTCCGGTAGATAAGTTACCGAATTTGAATAAAACAACAGAGAAGATTTTACAGAAATTTCTATATGCATTAACAGAATAGAAGGTTAATTCCTTCTATTTTTATTATATTAAATATTTTGATTTTTTAGTATGTTTATAGTATGATGGGTGTAGACATACATCTTATGGAATTTCACCTAAAAACTGACTAGGGTACATAAGAGAGGGGCAAGTGCAAAATGCATAATGTTGTTATTACAGCTGCAGTTCGTTCGCCAATTGGAACTTTTGGGGGAGCGCTAAAAAATGTAACGCCAGTAGAATTAGCTGTTCCTGTACTTCAGGAAGCTGTAAAACGAGGCGGGGTAGAACCACACGAAGTTGATGAAGTGATTTTAGGTCATTGTATTCAAAGAACTGATGAAGCAAATACGGCGAGAACGGCTGCATTAGCGGCAGGATTTCCTGACACAGTTACGGGCTATACAATCCAACGCCAATGTTCTTCAGGTATGCAAGCAATTATGTCGGCTGCAATGCAAATTCAATTAGGTGTAAGTGAAGTTGTCGTTGCAGGTGGAGTAGAAGCAATGAGTTCAAGCCCTTATGCATTGAAACAACACCGCTGGGGACAACGTCTACAACACGGAGAAATTCGTGATACGGTGTGGGAAGTGTTAGAAGATCCGATTCACCATATTATGATGGGGGAAACAGCGGAAAATTTAGTTGAACAATATGAAATTACAAGAGAGGAACAAGATGAAGTTGCGCTTCGCAGTCATACATTGGCGCTAAAGGCAATTGAGTCTGGATACTTTGACGATCAAATTGTTCCTATTACGATAAAAGAACGTAGAAAAGAAGTAGTATTTTCAAAAGATGAACATCCACGTGCTGATATTACAGCAGAAAAATTAGCTGGATTAAAACCAGCTTTCCGTAAAGACGGTTCAGTAACTGCAGGGAATGCATCTGGCCTGAATGACGGAAGCGCGGTTTTAGTATTAATGAGCGAAGAAAAAGCGAAAGAAAAAGGCTTACAACCGTTAGCTAGAATTGTTGGGTATTCAGTAGCTGGAGTAGATCCGAAAATTATGGGTATTGGACCAGCACCAGCAATTCGTAAAGGATTAGAAAAAGTAGATTGGTCATTAGAAGATGCAGATTTACTGGAAATTAATGAAGCTTTCGCTGCGCAATACTTAGCTGTAGAGAAAGAATTAGGTTTGGATCGTGAAAAAGTGAATGTAAACGGTAGTGGTGTAGGACTTGGACATCCAATCGGTTGTACAGGAGCTCGTATTACAGTAAGTTTAATTCATGAATTAAAGAGACGCGGATTAGAGAAAGGAATTGCCTCTCTATGCGTCGGCGGCGGTATTGGAGTAGCATTATTTATAGAAGCACTATAAAAAGAAGCAGCAATCGCTGCTTCTTTTTTTACGACTCAAATAGATGATGGAATAATCGATCGCGATTTTCAAAGAAAAGTTTCGTCGTTTGGTAATGCTCGGTGTCTTCTAAGGCGGATTCGTGAATTCCTTCTTGTGTTAAAGAGTATATAGTGGATTCAGGATAAGCCATTAAAATAGGAGAATGCGTCGCAATAACAAATTGTGAACCTTGTTCCGCTAGTTCGTGCATTCGAATGAGCATAGAAAGTTGTCTCATCGGTGATAGAGCGGCCTCGGGCTCATCTAAAATGTATAAACCTTGTCCTGAAAAACGATTCATAAATAAGGAGAAGAATGACTCACCATGTGATTGTTCGTGTAGTGAGGTGCCACCATATGAGTCAATAATTGGATTTCCACGTGCTTCTGAATCGGCATCCATTTCATCAATATAAGAAGCAACGTTATAAAACGATTCAGCGCGAAGAAAGAAACCGTCGTTTGGTGTATTGAAACTTTTGGAAATTCGAAGGTATTCATGTAAAGATGAATGTGAATCGTTTGTGCTAAAGCGGAAGTTTTTTGTTCCACCTTCTGCATTAAATCCTAAAGCAATTGCAATCGCTTCGAGTAATGTTGATTTACCCGTTCCGTTTTCTCCAATAATGAATGTTACATTTGGGTGGAAAGCTAGTGATTGTAATGTTCGGATAGCGGGTAAACAGTAAGGATATACGGAAAAACTAGGGATATTTTCTTTTTTTAATGTGACATTTTTTAAAAAAGGTACGTCAATCAATATAGAAACCTCAATTCATAACGGATTTTGATTCTAAAAAAGCAGCAAATACAAGTGTAAGACAGCTTGTGGCGAAAATTGTATACTGAAGTGCGCCAAAACCGAGACCTTCCCAATCGAAAGTCATCCTCTTCCATATAAAAATGAAAAGAACGCTCATAAAGCCAACGAAAGCGGGCGTGTATTTTATAATTTTTAAATGATTCCATAGAAAAAATCCAATGTATGTACTTAAAAACAAGATAAAGAGAACAAGAAAAAAGACAAGTGTTAATGACACATGAACCCCTCCTTATTTTCTGAATATTTCATGTGGATTATATCATTTAAACTATCATATTCCAATGTGAAAATAAATATTGCATGGAGATTATTCATGTCGTTATGATAGTATGTAATCTATTGTAATTCTGAAAAGGAGCTAAAACATGCCGTTTACATTTGCACATCCAGCAGCAGTTCTTCCTTTTGTGAAAAAGCATTCTAAACATATTTCAGTAACGGCTCTTATATTAGGGAGTATGGCGCCTGATTTTGAATATTTTTTACACTTTAGACCGTATGGTATTATTGGCCATACATGGCTTGGGTTCTTATATTTAAATTTACCACTTGTCTTTTTATTAGCATACATATATCATTACATTTTAAAAAAGCCGTTTATAACGCATTTACCTAAACCATTTGCTGGCTACTATACATATGCAGTAGATGAGAGGTGGGGGCTTTACACAAGGAAAGATTTCTTTGTATTTTGTTATTCAGCATTATTCGGTATGTTAACGCATGTTGTTTGGGATGCATTCACTCATAAGACAGGCTATTTTGTTATGAAAATACCATTATTGCAAAGAGGATGGTACGGTAGTTCTATTTATAAATATATGCAACATGGGAGTACATGTATTGGTTTTCTGTTATTAGTATATGTTTTATGGACGTGTAGAAATGAAATGGGTAAAGACCTTATTTTAGCTTCGGAAAAAATAAAATATTGGATTTCGGTACTTGTTGTGGCAGCTATTATATTTATCGTGCATGCGTTCGTAGATCCCTATTTTCATATTTTCCAAATAGGGGGTATAATAGTATCTGGACTGACAAGTTCGTTTTGTGGACTTCTCATTGTTTCTATAGTTTACAAAGCAAAGGACTAATTAATATTAATGAATGATAGTGTTAGGAGAAATTATATGATGAAAGCATGGAAAAGTATTTTTGTTTTATGTAGTTTTCTTCTTATGTTAAGTGGTTGCTTCCATCAAGAAGAAAAGAAAGCTGAACCGAAGAAGAAAGAATCTATTCCTGAAACAAAAGAATATGGTGGGCGTGAGCTGAAAAAAGTAGGACAAAAAGTGAAAGAAACAGGATGGGGTACTTTTAAATTAGAACAAATTCATTCTGTGAATCAAACATTTGAAGTAGCACCAATGAAAATTCACGTACAAGATGTGAAAGTAATCTCTTTATCACAGATGAGTAAAGATGCAAAAAATACATTAAAAGTATATACGGCATTAACTCCTGAAGAAGTAAAGCGTAGATTAGGAGATAAAGTCAGTCAAGAAGATGCGGAGTTATATGCATCGCTAAGTGGTACAGAGATTAGTGATACGATTCGTTACGTTGAAATTACATATAAGGTGGAAAATAGCGGGAATAAAAATATACAATTTTTCTCTATGAATGATGTTGCGATTAATGATAAACAACATTTTAAAGTAGCAACGCAAAACTTTTTATATGATGAAGATACGCTCGTTGGTACCAAAAATGTATCAAGGGAAGACTATAAGCCTGGTGAAACAAGAGATGGTATTATCGGCCTAATACTTGATGATGGAAAAGAAAAGGTAAAGGATATTAAATTTACAACAGATAATGTAATCGCAGCAGATACAGAAACGCAAGATGTTGTAAAAGAGCCACAAACTTTTAACATCTCACTTTCTGAGTAAGTTGTTTTTAAATATATGCAAGAAAAAACAGTCAGCGCTCAAACTATTATGCTGACTGTTTTTTCTGTTCTTTTATGTATGAATCTACACTTTGAAAAGGCACCTTAATTTTAAACGCATCTTTTTGCTCATTAAATTGCTTTTCATTATAGGGGCCAAAACGTTTATTATGCTTTACGTCAATAATCCAATAATGCTCGCTTTTTTTATTTGCAATTGCTGCGTCAGGATTATTCGGATCTGACTTTTCCTCAGTTTGTTTTGCAATAATGTATTTATCATCCCAGGCTATGTCTGTAATTTTTGCAGGAATGTATTGTGTGGCGTATACAGCATCTTGCGTGGGGAAAAGTTCAAATGCATTTCCAGAAGTACGTATGAGTTCGTATTCATCGTTAATCGTATATGTTATATGATTTGTATTTCCAGCACAACCGGCTAATAGGAATGCGACGAATAGGATTATCCATTTTTTCAATATGGGAACCTCCTTTACAATGCTGTTGTAACACATTGTACAAGAAAAGTAAGAGAAACGCTAGTTTACAATGTTTTTTAGAAGTGGTACGATGAGACGGGTAAAGAAGGATATGAAGGAGTCGACATAAAAATGAAGTTAAAGATGCATCGTCCAGCGCTTGTAATGAATCGCATAGGTGCTTCCCTAATTGACATGTTTTTAATCTCGGTTATGTATGGTGCAGTAGTAGCTGTTATGACTGGAAATTATAGTGCTATTTTTAATCGCTTTAATATTAGTTTTGGCGATTATAGATATGATCTTGCAGTAGTTTTTATATTAATGGCGATATATTTTATTTTGCTACCCTTTATTTGGAACGGTGTAACACTTGGTAAAAAGGTAACGAGAATAAAATTAATTTCATTGAAGAGTGAAAAGTTAACATTACAAACATTAACGATTCGATTTTTTGTATTGTTATTACCGAACATATTACTACTTGGAATTCCGATATTATGTAACGTATATATGATGTTATTCCGCAAAGATAATTGTGGTTTTCAGGATTTAATTACAAAAACGAAAGTGATAAGTCTTGTATAACAAAAAGAGACCTTTTTATATAAAAAGGTCTCTTTTTGTTATACAAATATATTTTAATGGATATATAATAGGGAATAAGTTAATCTATATCATTTTCGGATTTAATAGATTGAAAATTAAGAAAATGTTATAATGATTAAAATAATATGTTTATATAATAAGGGGGAAATTGAAATGACTGGAGGTAGCGTAATCTTTTGGGGGATTTTAATTTTCATCGGTTTAGTTTTCGATCAGCGTAATAGTAAGAAAAAAGAAGGAGTAAAAAAGTAACCGCTTACAAATGAATAAGCAACTTTTCTTGCTTGCAGACTAATCTCATAAAGGAGTATACTGAATGACGGTAAGACTTATAGAAGGGGTAATGAAAATGAAGCTTGCAGGAAAAGTTGCTATCGTAACTGGCGGTGGCATCGGTATTGGACGTAATACAGCTCTTTTGTTGGCTAAACAAGGCGCAAAAGTAATTGTGACGGACATCGATCAAGAAAGTGGACAAGCAACAGTGGAGGAAATTACGAATCTAGGCGGAGAAGCACTTTTTGTATCCTATGATATGGAAAAACAAGGAGATTGGCAACGGGTAATCAGCATTACTTTGAATGCATTCAGTCGCATTGATATGCTTTTTCAAAATGCTGGTTTATATAAAATAGATTCTATATTTTCACGCCAACAAGAGAACGATTCCAATGTACTTTGTATTAATGACGTATGGATAGAGATAAAACAATTAACGTCATCTTTTATGAAACAGCAAGAAGAAGTGGTGCTAAGTGACTTACCGATTTTCGGTATTATTAGCACGAAAGGACAATCATTTCATACAGTAGAAGCCCTCGTATAATAGTGAAAACCGCCCTCAATATATGTGGACGGTTTTTTTGTATGAAAATTATTTTTTAACGAATGCGTTGTTCGGTTTGACTATCAAAGAAATGCGCTTTATTCATATCAAATGCTAGTTTAATTTGGTCACCAGGTGAAAATGTATGTCTTGCATCAACACGTGCTGCAAAATCTTGATTTCCAAGTTTCATATATAAAATAGATTCAGCACCTAATAACTCAGCAACTTCAATTTTTGTTGTGAAGGCAGTAGATTGTGAAGCTTCTAAAAATAATAGTTCATCATGAATGTCCTCAGGACGAATACCTAAAACAATGTCTTTATTTACATAGCCTTGTTCACGTAATATCTTCATTTTTCCTTCAGTTACTTTAATTTTTGCAGCATTGTCTATAACGAAATCGGTTTCAGTTAATTTACCACGGAAGAAATTCATCGCTGGAGAGCCGATAAATCCACCAACAAAAATGTTTTCAGGTGTTTCATATACTTCTTTTGGAGTACCGATTTGTTGAATTTTTCCGTCTTTCATAACAACAAGACGAGAAGCCATTGTCATCGCTTCAGTTTGATCATGCGTTACATAAATTGTTGTTGTTCCAAGGCGGTGGTGTAACTTAGAAATTTCTGAGCGCATTGCAACACGTAATTTAGCGTCTAAGTTAGATAATGGCTCATCCATTAAGAACACTTTCGCGTCTCGAACGATTGCTCTCCCTAACGCAACACGTTGACGTTGTCCACCAGATAATGCTTTCGGTTTTCTATCTAAATATTGTTCCAGTCCTAAAATTTTTGCTGCATCTTTCACACGACGATCAATTTCATCTTTTGGTATTTTTCTAAGTTTTAATCCAAATGCCATATTATCATATACACTCATATGTGGATATAGAGCATAGTTTTGGAAGACCATTGCGATATCGCGATCTTTTGGAGGGACATCATTCATTAGCTTACCATCAATTGAAAACTCTCCTTTTGAAATGTCTTCAAGTCCAGCCACCATTCGCAATGTTGTAGATTTTCCGCATCCAGAAGGACCGACAAATACGATAAATTCTTTATCTTGAATGTGTAAATTGAAGTCTGTTACAGCTGTTACGTTATTATCATATATTTTATAAATGTTTTCTAATTTCAGTTCTGCCATGGTATTTCCCCCTAGAAATAATTATGCAAACGTTTTCTTTGAGTTCATTATAAACGAATAGATTCAAAAAATAAACAAAAAAATAAAACGTTTTCATAAATTGGAAGAATATTAGTAAATTTCGTATGTTTTCTTAGAAAAATAAGAATAAAAGTTGTAAGCGCTATTTTAAATTAAGATAGAATCTGTTATCATTCATTAATGAAAACGTTTGCGCCTTAAAAAGAGAAAATCGAATTATGAATGAAATGGGGTAGCATAATGGAAAAACAGTGGTGGAAAGAAAGTGTAGTATATCAAATTTATCCTCGTAGCTTTATGGATAGCAACGGTGATGGCATCGGGGATCTTCGCGGTATTATTTCAAAGTTAGATTACTTAAAAGAATTAGGGATTGATGTAATTTGGTTATCACCAGTCTATGAATCTCCAAATGATGATAATGGTTATGATATAAGTGATTATTGTAAAATTATGAATGAGTTCGGAACAATGGAAGATTGGGATGAGCTATTACATGAAATGCATGAACGTAATATGAAACTTATGATGGACTTAGTTGTTAATCATACTTCTGATGAACATAATTGGTTTATTGAATCACGTAAATCAAAAGATAATAAATATAGAGATTACTATATATGGCGCCCTGGAAAAGAAGGAAAAGAGCCGAATAACTGGGGAGCAGCGTTTAGCGGATCTGCATGGCAGTATGATGAAATGACAGATGAATATTATTTACATCTGTTTTCTAAAAAACAGCCAGATTTAAATTGGGATAATGAAAAGGTAAGGCAAGATGTTTATGAAATGATGAAGTTTTGGTTAGAAAAAGGAATTGATGGCTTCCGTATGGATGTTATTAATTTTATTTCTAAAGAAGAGGGATTACCAGCTGTTGAAACAGAAGAAGAGGGGTATGTTTCAGGTCATAAGCATTTTATGAACGGTCCAAACATTCATAAATATTTACATGAAATGAATGAAGAAGTATTGTTTCATTATGATATTATGACGGTTGGTGAAATGCCTGGTGTAACGACAGAAGAAGCGAAATTGTATACCGGGGAAGAACGAAAAGAACTGCAGATGGTATTCCAATTTGAACATATGGATTTAGACTCAGGAGAAGGCGGAAAATGGGATGTAAAACCATGTTCACTCCTTACTTTAAAAGAGAATTTAACGAAGTGGCAAAAAGCATTAGAACATACAGGCTGGAATAGCCTGTATTGGAATAACCATGATCAGCCTCGCGTTGTATCTCGTTTTGGTAATGATGGAATGTATCGCATTGAATCTGCGAAAATGTTAGCGACGGTGCTTCATATGATGAAAGGAACACCGTATATTTATCAAGGAGAAGAAATTGGAATGACAAACGTCCGATTTGAGTCGATTGATGAATATCGAGATATTGAAACGTTAAATATGTATAAAGAAAAAGTGATAGACCGTGGTGAAGATATAGAAAAAGTAATGGAATCTATTTATATAAAGGGTCGTGATAATGCTAGAACTCCGATGCAGTGGGATGACAAAGATCACGCTGGATTTACAACAGGTGAACCTTGGATTACAGTAAACCCTAACTACAAAGAAATTAATGTGAAACAAGCGATCCAAAATAAAGATTCAATTTTTTATTATTATAAAAAATTAATTGAGTTACGCAAAAATAATGAAATAGTTGTGTATGGATCATATGATTTAATATTGGAGAATAATCCATCTATTTTTGCATATGTAAGAACGTATGGAGAAGAAAAACTTCTTGTTATTGCAAACTTTACTGCGGAAGAATGTGTATTTGAATTGCCTGAGGACATTACTTATAGTGAAGCAGAGTTATTTATACACAATTACGACGTAGAGAATGGACCGATAGAAAACATACCATTACGTCCGTATGAAGCAATGGTATTCAAATTGAAATAAGAAAAATCCTTATACCACTTTGGTATAAGGATTTTTTTGGTTACCATTTTAATATGGAGAATCCATATGGAGGAAGTGTAACTTGTAATACACTTGCTTCCGCTGAAAATTCTTCGTTTGTATAAATATTAATGATTTTCTTTCCAGTAACATGGAGAGGCAGTGAAGCTGTAATATCACTATTAGTCGGATTTAAAACGAAAAAGATAGTTTCATCTTTATATGTTTTTGTATAAGAAATATAATTATGTTCATCATTTGCTTCAATGAATTGGAAAGTACCATGTCCTCCAAATGCTTTATATTGCTTTCGTAACGAAATTAATGTTTGTACATGTGTAAATAATAGATGATCTTGTTCTTTCGTATCCCAAACCATACATTTGCGACAATCAGGGTCCATACCGCCATCCATACCAATTTCGTCTCCATAATAAATACAAGGAGAGCCGATGAAAGAAAGGTGGAATACATAAAGTAACTTTAATTTATTTTTATCTCCGTTACATGTTGTCAATATTCTTGGTGTATCATGGCTGTCT
Organism: Bacillus sp. FSL R9-9834; assembly: GCF_038006905.1. Taxonomy (NCBI): domain Bacteria; kingdom Bacillati; phylum Bacillota; class Bacilli; order Caryophanales; family Bacillaceae; genus Bacillus; species Bacillus sp. FSL R9-9834. The sequence goes on along the minus strand of NZ_JBBOWD010000001.1, from coordinate 3,854,330 downwards.
AATAAATGAAATGCTGCTTCATTTACATTCATAGAGTAGGAATGTAGAGATTCTATAATTTGTTTCATAAATTCATTTGCCTTAATGGAATTGTTAGCAAAGTAAGACAGTAGAGCGTTTGTAACCGGATAGCTCATTACAGCATCAAATTGATCTCCTTGTAGCCAAGGAAGTGCATCGTGCCAAATTTCTCCTAAAATATATACTTCAGAATTTAATGCTTTTATCTCCCTTCGGAATTCTCTCCAAAAGTTATGGTCGACTTCATTTGCTACATCAAGGCGCCACCCGTCTATATTGAATTCTTTTACCCAATAACGCCCTACTTCAAGTAAGTATTCTTTTACATCCGGGTGTGCAGTGTTTAATTTCGGCATATACGGTGTAAACGCGAAAGTATCATAGTTCGGAAGTGGCTCAGTTTTAATTGGGAACTCATGAATATGAAACCATTCTTTATATGCTGACTGTTCACCATTTTCTAGTACATCTTGAAATTTATCGAAAAAGTATCCACTGTGATTGAATACGGCATCGAGCATTACTTTTATACCATGTGTATGACATGCTTGAACGAGTTCTTTGAATGTTTCTTTTGTGCCAAATTGCGGATCGATTTCCATGTAGTCAATTGTGTCATATTTATGATTTGAATGTGCTTTGAAAATAGGTGTGAAATATATTCCCGAAATTCCAAGCTTAACAAGGTAATCGAGGTTTTGAATAATACCAGCAAAATCTCCGCCGAAAAAATTAGTTGGAGTTGGTTCAGCGCTGCCCCAAGGAAGGGTGTTTTCTGGATTCAGCGTACGATCGCCATTAGCGAACCGTTCTGGGAAAATTTGATACCAAACAGTATCTTTAATCCAGGAAGGTGCTTTGAATACATCATTTGCATGAATAAATGGAAAACAGAAAAAGTTACCAACGTCATCATTTGGAATGCTGGAAAAAAATCCACGTTCTGCATAAATAAGCGTTTCTGTCTCCGCTTTTAATTCAAATCCGTAACGTAAGCGCTTAAATTTTGGCTCGATGGAAATGGACCAATAATCAAATAATGCAGTAGAACCGGTTTTTTTCATCGGTGCACTTGAAGAAATCCACTTCCCGTCTGTCCATTCATAAGGATCACCATAAATAAGAGTGGTACTTTGAACATCGTCTCTTTTCGTACGTATTCGGATGTGAATCGTTTTTTCATCGTAAGCGTATGCGTAATTATCTTTTGGCCTATGATAGATGGCGTCTTTAAGCATATAAAAAATCCCCCTTTACTATCTCTATGCATATTGTTCCCTTAAGTATAATAATAAAGCATATGTTGCAAACGATTGCTTTTTGCATAGCTTTAATATTGCTTATAAGAGTAGTATTCATTTCGTATAAAGTCAATGTATAAAGAGTGTAGTAATAATATTTTAAAATTAATATTTGCAAAATGAATAAAAGAATGTATAATGATAGACAAATAGCGCAAACGTTTTCATAGATTGAGATATTGTTTGCGCTTCTATTAAAATATTAAATGCAAACGTTTTCAATCAGTAAGGTACATATACAATTCAGGGAGGTTTTTGGGATGAAGAAAGCATTATCATTATTAACGGTTTCAGCATTATCAATTGGTATGTTATCTGCATGTGGACCGAAAGATTCAGGAAAAAAAGAAGAAAGTAAAGCAAAAAAAGATTACGATTTACTCGTTTGGGAAGATGATAAAAAAGGTGTTGGTTTAGAACCAGCAGTGAAAAGCTTTGAGGAAAAATATAAAGTAAAAGTAAAAGTTGTTGAAATGCAAATGACAGATCAAGTGAAGAAGTTACGCCTTGATGGACCAGCGGGGACGGGACCAGATGTTGTAACATTGCCACATGATCAAATCGGAAATGCAGTAACAGAAGGTTTACTTTCTGAAGTGAAAGCTGATGATTCTATAAAGAGTAAATTTACTGATTCATCAATAGAAGCACAGACATATAACGGAAAATTATATGGTTTACCAAAAGCAATTGAGACACCAGTCTTTATTTACAATAAAAAACTAATGCCAAAAGCACCAGAAACGATGGACGAGCTGTTTAACTTCTCAAAAGAATTTACGAAAGATGGCAAGTACGGATTTTTAGCATTAGGAGATAACTTCTACTTTGCTAATGCATTCATGGCAGGTATGGGTGGTTATGTGTTTGGTGAAAAAGATGGAAAGCCAAATGCAAGTGATGTTGGATTAAATAATAGCGGAGCAGTACAAGGTGCTGAGTATCTTCAAAAATGGTACAAAGAAAAGTTATTCCCGAAAGGTATTATCGGTGAATCTGGTGGACCTGCTGCTGATGGGCTATTTAATGAAGGAAAAGCAGCATCTATCATGAACGGACCTTGGGCGTTCCAAGCAATGGAAAAGAACGGAATTGATTATGGCGTTGCTCCAATGCCGAAATTACCAAATGGTCAACCAATGAAAACGTTTGTTGGGGTTAAAGGATGGCATGTAACAAGTTTCTCTAAACAAAATGATTTAGCTACAAAGTTCACTGAATGGGTAACGAATGAAGAAAACGCAAAAATTCGATTTGAGAAGACGAAAGAAATTCCTCCAGTAAAAGCAGTAATGGAAGATCCAATTATTAAAGATAACGAAGCTGCAAAAGCAGTTGCAACACAATCTGAAAATGGAATTCCAATGCCAAACATTCCAGAAATGCAAGAAGTATGGAAACCAGCTGGAGATGCGCTTCAATTAGTTGTTACGGATAAAGAGGCACCAAAAGCAGCACTTGATAATGCAGTGAAGCAAATTAAAGGTAATATTGAGGCAAATCATAGTAAGAAAAAATAAGGTGAAATTCGTGCCTCTAATATGAGGGGCACGAATTCTCTCCCAAGAAAAAAGGGGGAAGGAACATGCAAACATCTATGGAACCAGCAAACGGCTTAAACGGTTCAAAACATAGGAAAATGGCAACCATGTTATCAATTATTCCAGGCGTGGGCCAAATGTATAATAAACAATTTGTAAAAGGTCTTATTTTTCTAGTATTAACAGGTTCATTTATTGTAGCCTTTGCTGATTTATTAAATATGGGATTATGGGGAATTGTAACGCTTGGTACAGAAGTTCCACGTGACCATTCTGTCTTTCTATTAGTAGAAGGAATCTTGGCACTCATTGTCATCGTGTTTGGACTCGGAATATATGCATTTAATTTATATGATGCATACCAAAATGGAAAGAAACGGGATATAGGAACACCGTTAAACTCTGTAAAAGAGCAATACCGTAATTTACTAGACCAAGGTTTTCCGTATTTAATGGTTTCACCAGGGTTTTTATTACTTATCTTTGTCGTTGTATTTCCAATCATTTTCGTAATTTTAATTGGATTTACGAACTATGATTTATATCATTCTCCTCCAGCTAAATTAGTAGATTGGGTAGGGTTTAAAAACTTTATTGATATCTTTACATTACCGATGTGGAGAGAAACGTTTTTAAGTGTATTTTCTTGGACTGTCATCTGGACATTCGTTGCAACGACATTACAAGTTGCGCTTGGTATTTTCTTAGCGATTATCGTAAATCAGCCTGGTATTAAAGGGAAGGCGATTATTCGAACAATCTTCATTTTACCGTGGGCGGTCCCAGCATTCGTATCTATTCTTGTTTTCTCTGGCATGTTTAATGAAACATTTGGAGCAATTAACAATCAAGTATTAGCTTTATTCGGAATTGAAAAGATTGCTTGGATGACAGATCCATTTTGGGCGAAGATTGCTTTAATTATGATTCAAACGTGGCTTGGATTCCCGTTCGTCTTTGCAATGACAACAGGTATACTGCAATCGATTCCAGGAGAATTATACGAAGCGGCTACAGTAGATGGAGCTACAGCTTGGCAACAGTTTCGTAAAATTACATTGCCACTTGTTCTATATGCAACAGCACCAATATTAATTACGCAATATACGTTTAACTTTAATAACTTTAGTATCATCTATCTATTTAACGGCGGAGGTCCTGCTGTAGCTGGACAAGACGCAGGTGGAACAGATATTTTAATTTCATGGATTTATAAGTTAACGATGACTTCCGCACAGTACGGAAAAGCAGCAGCTCTTACAATGATCTTATCGTTAATCGTTATTACAGTTGCGTTATGGCAATTTAAGAGAACAAAATCATTCCAAGAAGAGGATATGATGTAAATGAATATTAAAAGACAAAAGATGTTACGTCTCTCATTAAGTTATCTCGTTATTTTCGTAATGTGTGCCATCATTTTCTATCCATTATTATGGATTATTGGCTCATCGTTTAATCCGGGTGATAGTTTATCTGGATCAAGTATTATTCCGCAAAATGCAACGCTAGATCATTATCGTAAGTTATTAGATTTAGAGAATAGTAATTATTTACTATGGTATAAAAACACATTAAAAGTAAGTGTTTTAACGATGATTTTTTCAGTGTTAGCAATTAGTTTTACTGCTTATGCATTTTCGAGATACCGTTTTGTTGGAAGAAAAAATGGTTTATTAACATTTTTAATTTTGCAAATGATTCCAAACTTTGCAGCGTTAATCGCTTTATACGTATTAGCACAGTTAACAGGATTAATTGATACGCACCTTGCATTAATTTTAATTTATGTAGGCGGGGCAATTCCAATGAATACATGGCTTATGAAAGGGTATTTTGATACGATCCCGAAAGAATTGGATGAGTCAGCTCGTATGGATGGAGCAGGACATTTCCGTATTTTTTGGCAAATCATTATGCCACTTGCAAAGCCAATCGTAGCGGTTGTAGCGTTATTTACTTTCATCGGCCCATTTACAGATTTTATTTTAGCGAGTATTATTTTGCGCACACCAGAAAATTATACGTTAGCAGTTGGATTATATGAAATGGTGGCGAAGAAATTTGGGAATGAATTTACAACGTTCGCAGCGGGTTCCGTATTGATTGCAATCCCAATTTCAATTTTATTCCTATCACTACAAAAATACTTTATCTCTGGTTTAACTGCTGGAGGTACGAAAGGATGAAAAATGGGACATTATGTCCCATTTTTCTTTTCATCTTCCTATAAAACATTTTATTGGGAGATGAAAAGAGATTTGACATCCCATATGAAAAGAAGTGAAATAAATAGTATATTATAGTATAGGAAAAAAGAGCTCTATCCCTTACAATACATGAAGAGGGAGAATATGATAGGTTTTACAAGATAGAATCAATGAAAGTTTATGACTTCCCCTATTACTTGCAACGGGTGCAAGATGAAAATATATAAAATGGCAGAGAAGTGAAAGGAGGGGGATTTTTATGACAGTTACAATTAAAGATGTGGCGAAGAAAGCGAATGTAGCACCATCTACCGTTTCTCGTGTAATTGCTGATAATCCAAGTATAAGTGAAAAAACAAAGCGTCGTGTTCGGAAAGTAATGAGTGAACTAGGGTATCATCCTAATTTAAACGCAAGAAACCTAGCTAACCAAACAACAAAAACACTTGGCCTTGTTATGCCAAGTTCTGCAAGTAAAGCTTTTCAAAATCCGTTTTTCCCAGAAGTTATAAGAGGGATTAGTTCGTTTGCACATGTGGAAGGGTATGCACTTTATATGTCGACAGGTGAAACGGAAGATGAAATTTTTAATGGTGTTGTAAAGATGGTGCAGGGGCGCCAAATTGGTGGTATTATTCTTTTATATTCAAGAGAGAATGATCGGATTATTCAATATTTACATAAACAAAATTTCCCGTTCGTATTAATCGGGAAACCATATGATCGTAAAGAAGAAATTACATATGTAGATAATGACAATTATACAGCTGCAAGAGAAGTAGCAGAATATTTGATTTCATTAGGTCATAAACAAATCGCGTTCATCGGCGGTGGATCAGATTTACTTGTAACGAGAGATCGTTTGGCTGGTATGAGTGATGCTTTAAAATTAGCAGATATTGTATTACCAAAAGAGTATATTTTACATTTTGATTTCTCAAGAGAGAGTGGTCAACAAGCTGTGGAGGAATTAATGGCGCTAAAGCAACCACCGACAGCAATTATGGCAACGGATGACTTGATTGGACTTGGTGTGCTAAGTGCACTTTCTAAAAAAGGATTCGTTGTACCGAAGGATGTTTCAATTGTAAGCTTTAATAATGCTTTATTATCAGAAATTGCGAGTCCGCCACTTTCGACAGTTGATGTGAATATATACCAGCTAGGATATGAGGCAGCAAAAGCTTTAGTTGATAAAGTTGAGAATGCGGAGTCTACTGCAAAGTGTATCATTATTCCGCATAAATTATTGAAGCGTCAAACTTGCGATCGTTATGCAAAAAAAAGCTAAGAGTTTAACTCTTAGCTTTTTTTTGTAGAAAGGCTTCTAAACGGTCACAGCCTTCTTTTAAAGTTTCAATACTATACGCATAGGACAAGCGAAGGTAGCCTTCCCCATATTCAGAGAATGCTGTTCCGGGAACGACGGCAAGTCCAGCTTCTTTCACAAGATCAAGTGCAAAATCAAATGATGAAGATGTTAAATGACCAACATATGGGAATAAGTAAAATGCACCTGTTGGTTTTTCAACTGTTAAGCCCATTTGAGTGAGTCTATTATATACGTAATCACGGCGTTTTTTGTATTGATGACGCATCATTTTTGGTGCATCTTTAGCAGCTGTTAATGCTTCAATTGCAGCATATTGAGCGATTGAAGTAGCGCACGTTACGTTGTATTGATGAACTTTTAATATATGCCCGGCTAAATAGTTTGGTGCGAATAATAGACCGATACGCCAGCCAGTCATAGAATGTGATTTTGATAAACCGTTAATGACGATAGTCTTTTCGCGCATTTCTGGGAAATGAGCGATCGATGTATGTGTTTGTTCATATACAAGTTCGCTATAAATTTCATCAGAAAGGACGAAAATATTTTTATCTTTTAAAACATTTACAATATCCTGTAGTTCTTCTTTTGATAAAGTTACACCAGTTGGATTAGAAGGATACGGCAGTACGACGCATCTTGTTTTTTCTGTAATGGCATTTTTTAGTGCATCGGCTGTTAAACGGAAGCCAGTTTCACGAACATCTATAAATACAGGGGTTGCACCGCATAATCGAATAATCGGCTCGTAGCCTGGATAAATAGGGGCAGGTAAGATGACTTCTGTTCCTGGCTCTAAAATCGTTCGAAATGCAACATCAATTGCTTCACTAGCACCGATTGTAACGATGGTTTCGTTTTCAGGTGAATAATGTAAATCGTAGTTATCTTTTACAAAGTTACAAGCTGCCTTGCGTAATTCTAGTAAACCAGCGTTATGTGTATAGCTTGTATAATTTTCTGTAATAGCCCGTTTTGCCGCTTCTTTTACGAGAGAAGGTGTAGGAAAATCAGGTTGTCCAATTGTTAAAGAGATAAGATTATCATAGTTTTGAATCATGTTAGAGAATTGACGGATTCCAGAAATTTGGATGTCCTTTACTCTAGGGTTAATGAATTGTTCCATTGTATCTCCCTTTCTTCCGTTTGAAAATTAAGTTCATTTTAACATATTTTCTATCATTTCGCTTGCGTATATGGTATGTAGAAAGAGAGGGATAATAGAAAAAAGCCGCTGTAAGCGACTTTTTAATATCCGTATTCCCAATCTATTTCATCTTCATTCCAAAGTACAGAGGATACTTTGCCAAGGTGAACAACTGATTCATTCACAGCGCATGTGCAATTTTCTTCTCCTGTTTTATGCTGTAACTCTTCATACACTGATTTTTCAACGTTTTCTAGAACGACCAAATTTTCTTCTTTTAAAACAAGCGTAGTACCCGCCATATTTATCTTCCTCCTACTAAAATAATGATCACTTATTTGTAAACATAGATAGTATGGATTATATGCTGTATTTTGCTATAGTTGTCCGTCTTATGAAGTATTTTTTATTTTCTTTGTAATCCGTATTCATTGTATACTGCCGGGCAGAAATTTGGTACAGGGTTTACATTCATTTCGAAAATCTGTAACAATTATTATGTGTTGTTAACAAAGAATTAACAAATATGTTAAGAAAAATCAAAATTTTAAAACAAACAAACCTGTAAAATGATATAATCATATCAAAATACATATAGGGGATGAGAGGCTATGGAGCTTATCCGTGATTTAATGATCCAAATTGCCATCATTATTTTGCCACTATTTTTATACGAAGCGATTCGTTTAAATCGTTATCAAGAAATGCCTCCGAAGCCGAACCGCTACTTTATTATGTTTTTATCTAGCATTACACTCGTTCTCTCTATGACATACTCTATTTGTTTTGGGGACGTTTGTGGGTATAACTTTCACCCAATCCCAATTGTTAGTGGTTTTTTATATGGTGGGATTGTTGGTTTAATCCCGGCCGTTATTTTTGTTGTCTATGAATGGGCGCTAAAGGGCATAAACCTTCTTCCAGTCATAGAAGTAATATTTCTATTGATAGTTCCATTATTTTTATCAAAGAAATGGTCTCTATTTTCAAGGGATAAGAAGCTAATTTTAGCATTTATGATTTCATCATTGTACGTACTTGTTTCTTTAGTGATTGGTATGATTAACGTTCTATTAGAAACGGGGTTTACACCATATGTTTCGCACTTATATAGCGGATATATATTTGCTTCGCTTATTATGGTTATGACAATGGTATTTCAGGTGTACTTAACAGAATATTTAAATGAAAATGCAATACTACGTACAGAGATGCAAAAGTCAGAGAAACTTAATATTGTAAGTGAGTTAGCAGCAAGTGTTGCACATGAGGTTCGAAATCCACTCACTGTTGTTCGTGGTTTTATTCAATTGCTAGAAAGTACGGAAGATGTGAAGAATAAGGATTATATGCGTCTCGTATTAGCTGAATTGGACCGGGCAGAACAAATTATTTCAGATTATTTAAATTTAGCAAGACCACAAATTGAGAAAAAAGAACATATTTGCTTATCCGCTCAATTAATAGAAATGACAACTCTTATGTCATCATTTGCAGCGATGCAAGGTGTATATTTGCAAGTTGAGATTTCTGAAAGTCTTTATACGATCGGTGATAAAACGAAATTGAAGCAAGCTATTATGAATGTTGTTAAAAATGGTATTGAAGCAATTCAAGGAAATAAAGGATATTTAAAAGTAACGGCTATGCAAAAAGATGAAACGATTGTAATAAGAGTTAAAGATAGTGGTGTTGGGATGACGAAAGAACAATTAGCAAGGCTCGGACAACCGTATTATTCTTTAAAAGAAAAAGGGACAGGATTAGGACTAATGGTAACATTTAGTATTTTACAAGCGCATAATGGTACGCTGGAATATAAAAGCGAAAGTGGGAAAGGGACTGAAGCAATTATTATATTGCCAGCTGTAAGAAATAAGGAATAAAAGTTACCGATAGAAGGTAACTTTTTATTTTATATTAGAAAAAATATATTATGCTATTCAGTTGTTTTTTCTTGTTTTGTTCGGCTAAATAAACTTCTAAATGATTGGAAAAAGCTTTGTTCTTTTGAGGCGGCGACTAATCTTTTTGTTTCTTGAATTTCGCGAATTACTTGCATAAGTTGTGCATCACGGTTGCTATCTTTATTATAAATTTGATTTACGAGTTTATTCATTTTTTCTTCTTGTTTAGATTCTCGTTTATACATATGATTCATTAATAAGTCCATCTTTTCTTTTTGCAGAGCATCTGTTTGAGCGGCATGATCCACTAACTCTTGTAGCATTTTTTCTTGAGATCCTTCTTTTACATAAACTTGTTGCATCAACTCATCTAGCTTTTCATCTTTTAAACGATTTTGGGTAATAAGGGTAGAATTTTGATGAATAATGGCTTCATTTAGTTGAGCGAGCATTTCAAGTTTTAACATGAACTCCTCGAAGTTACGCCCATCTTCTTTTTCTTTCGGTTGTATTTCTTGCGTATCTTGTATAACTGGTACAGGTGGGGCCTCTTTTTCTTTTAAAATAATTGGTATCGTTTCTGAAATATCTTCCTGCAATGTAGCAGCTCTTTCATGTATAGATTTCAATAGTTTTAAATCATCAAGTTTATAAATACGAGCATCAGCTGTTTTAGAAATTATATAACCATGTTCCTCTAACAGTTGACTATATTTGCGGACTATATGTTTTGGGATGCCTGTTTTATTCGTCACATCTTTCGTTTTATAGGTAGCTTCCATGATATTTCCTCCCCAAAAAGTATCGTATATATCATTTCAATCTTTTATGAGGACTTCCTTTGAAAAAGAATGTCGGAAGGCTATTAGTTTTCTACAGCATTAGTGAAAAGATGAAGAAAAATGAGAGTTTTTGGCGGAATGGCGAAGAAGAGCTAAAATAATGTCTGAAAACATATACAGGATAAGTTTGTTATAATAAAGTGAAACTTTAATCAGTGGGGGTTTTGTTCATCCACCACTGATTATCAGCCCTCACCAATCGGGCTTTTACGGACAGTTAATCCCCCACCTAACTTCTTTGATTTCGCTGAATTTTGAGGTGGGGGTCTTACTGCTCGTTAATGCGTGATAACTGAGGAAAAGAAACAGGTAGAATCACGGAGGTATACATGAAACAATTAAAAGGTATTATCATTTCAATTATTGCAATTCTTTCTATTGTAGTAGCGGTGTATGAAGTGCTTGTTCCAGAGGAAACAAGTATTAAAAAAACAAATGCGTATGATCAAGTTCTAGAATTTCCGAAAGATCGATATCCAGAGACAGGGAAACATATTACGGATGCTATAAAAGAAGGACATTCAGAAGTTTGTACAATCGACCGTGGTGGTGCTGCGGATAGAAGAAAATTATCGTTAGCTCCATACCCATCAAAAAAAGGGTATGATCGTGATGAATGGCCAATGGCGATGTGTAAAGAAGGCGGAAAAGGAGCGCATATTGAATATATAAGTCCAGCCGATAACCGCGGAGCAGGCTCTTGGGTAGGAAATAAGTTAGATAAATACCCAGATGGTACTCGTGTGAAATTTGACGTAAAGTAGTAGTTGCATATTTCATAATGAAGGAGAAGGGAACGATGGAGTTAACAATTTCGTATTCGCAATTAATGTTGATGAACTATGACGGTGATCAGCCTTACGTTGACTGGACGGATGAAGATTTTGAAAGAGGTTATGCGAAGGCAGATGGAACTGTTATTTTTGAAGCACTTTCTGATTATACTTGTGAAGTAAAAGTGACCCTAGGGAAACATATTGAGAAAGAAGAAGTAATTAGAACGGTTAAAGTTCCTTTTACAGTTGAAAATGAATGTATCGTTGTAGCAAGTATTCTTTCAAATAAATTTCAAATTCCTATTCCAAATGGTGAGTATACGGTTGTATTACAAGCAACACCTCTTGAAGAACCAACGGATGATGAATTATATAAAATACAATATGAATTCTTTTTTGAAAGTAAAGAATAAAAAATGGGGTATCCTCAAAAAGGATACCCCATTTTTATTATGCGTTTGTTTTTAGCAAGGAACGAGCGTCTTTTGCCGCTTGCACCATGTGCTCTAAAGCTGGAATAACTTCTTCTGTTCTTCTCGTTTTCAAACCACAATCAGGATTAATCCAGAAATATTTAGGATCGCATACTTTTAAAGATTGTTCTACGATTTTATACATTTCATCTTTACTTGGTACACGTGGGCTATGAATATCATATACACCTAGACCGATGCCTTTTTCATATGTTGTATGTTTTAATGTATCAATAAATTCACCGTGACTTCTTGATGTTTCGATAGAAATCACATCTGCATCTAATGCGCGAATCGCATCAACGATATCTTCGAAGTTACTGTAACACATATGAGTATGAATTTGTGTTTCATTTGCTACAGAAGAAGTTGCTAAAAGGAAGGATTGTACGGCCCATGTAATATAAGCGTCCCAATCTTTTTCTTTTAGTGGCATTCCTTCACGAAGTGCTGGCTCATCGACTTGAATTACTCGAATTCCGGAAGATTCAAGTAGTTCAATTTCATGACGAAGAGCTAATGCAATTTGATATGAAACTTCTTTTCTTGGAATGTCATTTCGAACGAAGGACCAATTTAAAATCGTAACAGGTCCAGTTAACATTCCTTTTACAACTTTCTCTGTTAAGCTTTGTGCATACACAGTTTCCTTAATAGTCATTCCGTTAATAAAGGCTACATCACCATAAATAACAGGTGGTTTTACGCAGCGGGAACCGTATGATTGCACCCAACCGTTTTTAGTGAATGAGAAACCAGCAAGGCGTTCACCAAAATATTCGACCATGTCAGTTCTTTCAAATTCACCATGTACAAGAACATCAAGACCAATTTCTTCTTGGTAACGAATCCATTTTTCTGTCTCTTTTTCAATAAATTGTTCATATTGTTCATTTGAAATAGCACCGTTACGCCATTCTTTTCGCGTTTGGCGAACTTCAGTTGTTTGCGGGAAGCTACCGATAGTTGTTGTTGGTAACAACGGTAACTTCAGGGCAACTTGTTGTAATTCATATCGTTTTTCAAATGGAAGAGGACGTGAAAAATCTTCTTCTTTTAATGCTGTTCGTGCTGCTTTGACATCTTCTCGGTTACGTGCAGCAGATGAACGAATTGTATGATGTACATTTCGATATGTTTCCAGCTCATTATGAATGCTTTCTGTACCTTGAGTTAGAGCGGAATGAATAAGAACTAACTCTTCTAATTTTTGATTTGCAAATGCCAACGCATCAAATAGCTCAGTCGATAAGTGAGTTTCTTCTGTTTTATCGATTGGCGTATGCAATAAGCTACAAGAAGGCTGAACGATGAAATCTTTCGTTTGGACTTGTTTTTGTAACGTTGTAAATAACGTAAGAACTTCATCAAGATCGGCTCTCCAAATGTTACGGCCATCTATACAACCAACAGCTAAAGTTTTATCAGCTGGGAATCCATATTTTGAAATAGCATGTAGATTACCTTCTTTACCATGAACGAAATCTAATCCAATACTTGATACTGGGAATGTAATAATTTCTTCATAGTTTTCTTCTACACTATCAAAATATGTTTGTAAAAGAAGATTCGCATTTGGAACTTCTTTACGAATAGCTTCATAAATTTCTTTTGCTTGTTGAACTTCTTCTTTCGTTAAAGAAGCGAAAATCGGTTCATCAACTTGAATGATTTGTGCACCAGCTGCATGTAGCTCTGAAAGCAGTTGTACGTAGGGTGCAACTAACTGTTTTAAAATAGTAGCAAATTGTTCTTGTGTATAGCCTTTAGCTAATTTCAAGAAAGTATATGGTCCTAAAATAACAGGTTTTCCATCTATTCCTAATTCTTGTTTTGCCTCTTCGTATAAGCGAAGTGGACGATTATCTTTTAAAGAGATTTGTAATCCCTCTTCATATTCTGGAACGATATAATGATAGTTTGTGTTAAACCATTTTGTCATTTCGGAAGCTACGTGATCTTTAGAGCCACGCGCCATTGCGAAATATACATCAAGGTAAGATGTAAACTCAGAAAAACGTGATGGGATAAATCCTAGCATATAAGCAGTATCCAAAACGTGATCGTAATATGTAAAGTCGCCAATTGGAATAAGTTCAATCCCTTTTTCTTGCTGTGCTTTAACGTGTTGAAGACGAATTTCTTTCATTGTTGTTAAAAATTGTTCTTCATCAATTTTATTAGACCAAAAAGCTTCCAATGTTTTTTTCCACTCTCGTTGTAGTCCGATACGTGGATAACCTAAGTTACTTGTTTGAATTGCCATTTCAAATTCCTCCCCAATTGAAAGTAAGCATTTCCGTTTACTAGGAAATACCTATAACAAAAAGCATAAAGGCATAGAAAATAAGCCTTCCTTTTTGTTTTAACACCTCATCATCATCCGTGAATCTATCAGTGTTGTTAAAACAGGCAGGTCTCCTGACTTATGCTTCATATGATTTCTTTCACCTTCCCGTTTTCACAGTGGCATTAAAAAGAAATCTCAGCATTTACAGTGGCGGGACCGTGTTGGAGTTTCACCAAGCTTCCCTTTTAAACACGAAACAAACTGTTCGTGTACCCATTTTCCTTTTGAAAGGAATTTAACAAGCGATATGATATTGAAACAAATTCTAACACAATTTTTGGAATTTTGTCTACTGTTTTGAAATAAGAAAATTCTAAAGTTTTTTATTTTAATTATTTGTATTTTTCTGATTTTTTAGAGTGGAGAAACATGAGGAGAATTGAAATAAAGTGCGATTAAATTGATAAAGAAATGGGTACCTATACATACATAAGATGCCAGTTATGTTATTAAATAATTGGTTTATCTTATATAGAAAATTAAACAAGCATAACCCCATCCTAAATTAGAATGGAGTTATATTTGTTTTAGAATTTGAAATAAAATAACTATATTGTCATTTTACAGTTTCTATTTTGAAAGTTTAATCCGCATCTATATCAATTTCTGAAAGTCGCCCGGCAATAGCATCTGCAAGAAGGGTGTTTAACCATTGCAATTCAACTGTAATATGTTCAATAACGCTTTGCAAAATATATAGTTGTGCGCGTGGGATTTTTCCTTTGCTACAGTCATAAATAGTTTGCATGTTATGTAAATATTGAACGGTATCATTTTTCTTTTTTTCTAAAATAGGAATTAACTCTTGATCATCACCAAAATGAGCGAAAGAGAGTGCCGAATAAATTGGTTTATATATTTGATTTTTTGCCTCGAATTGTTTTAATAGTAATGTGTGAAATAAACGTTTACCTTCGTTTGTTATATGAAAAATTGTTTTATCTGGTCTATTTGTATCTCGAACAATAGTTGTAACACGAATTGCCCCTTGTTTTTCTAATTGCTCAAAGGCATAGTAAAGTGATCCTTTTGCATATTTAATATAACAGTCCATTTGTCGTTCTTTCATTATGTGCTGCACTTCATATGGATGTTTATCCCCTTCGAGTAGCAAGCCGAGAATGACTAATTTCATGCTCATGCTGTCTCAACCCCTATATATATAAACTTTATACATATTATAAACGGCATATCCGTTTTCATAAAGGGATATGCCGTTATATTAGCTTACTTGCTTTTGTTTTTGTTTCGTTTTTGGTCCTGTAAAAAGACGCTCATTTCCCATAAGTAAAATGCAAATAATACTTAGTACAGCCGGGATCAGTGCCCAGAAGAATGTACTGGCAATAGATGTAGCTAGAGCTTCTTTAATACCAGTTAATATTTCAGCTGGTATTTTATCGGTAGCACCTGGTGATAATAAGAAACTTGTGTCTCCACCCTTTGGTGCTAATTTTGCTAGTTCAGGTGGGAAGAGAGTGTTTAGTTTATCTGTAAAAATATGATTTTGAATTGTACCGAAAATTGTTACACCAAGAGTCATACCGAGTGAACGGAAAAATGAGTTTGTTGATGTAGCAGAACCACGGTCTCTCATTTCTAATTTGTGAATCGAAGACATACTTAAAACTGAGAATGAGAAACCAACACCAAGTCCAGCGAGAACCATAAATAGTGTTACGAGTAGGCGAGGTGTATCCATTGTTAAAGTGCTTAGTAAATAAATGCCAAGAACGAAGAAAACTCCAGATGCCATCATAATGTTACGATAACTTGTTCGAGAAGCTAACTGTCCACCCGTTTGACTTCCAATTACAGAGCCAATCATCATAGGTGTTAAAATTAACCCAGCATTTGAGGCTGAACCACCGAGAACACCTTGAACGAAGATTGGGATATAAACTGTACAGATGATAAAAGCGGCACCATAGAAAAAGGCAACACCTTGGCTAGCTGCGAATAAAGGTTTTTTAAATAGATGGAAAGAAATGATAGGCTCGGTTGCTTTTCGTTCTACGAAGAAGAAAATAATAAGCATAATAACAACTGTTGTAAATAAGCCGATAATCACAGTGGAATTCCATGCGTATTCTTTACCACCAAGTTCTAAGGCGAACATTAAGCAAACGATACTAATAACAAGTGTAATAGCGCCAGCCCAATCAATTTTTTGTTTTCTAAATTCTAGAGATTCACTGTAATATTTCGTAATGAAGAAGAAGGAAATAAGTCCTAATGGAATATTAATATAGAAGACCCAGTGCCAACTTATATAGTCTGTAATATAAGCACCTAATAAAGGGCCGAATACACTAGATGTTCCGAAAACAGCACCGAATAGCCCTGTCATTTTTCCGCGCTTTTCTGGTGGGAATATGTCGTACATAATAGTGAAGGCGATAGGCATAAGAGCGCCGCCACCAATTCCTTGAATTGCTCTATAAATACTTAGTTGCTCAATACTAGATGCTGTTCCGCAAAGTGCAGAACCGAACAAGAAAAGAATAAGGCCACCAATATAAAAGCGTTTCCGTCCATACATATCAGAAAGTTTTCCGAAGATAGGCATCCCTGCCATTGTTGCTACCATATATGCAGACGTGACCCAAACGAACTTGTCAAATCCTCCTAGGTCTCCAACGATTGTTGCCATTGCTGTTGCAACGATTGTATTATCCATTGCAGCCATTAAAATACCAAGTAGTAAACCCGCAACAACAAATTTTGTCTTGCTGGAGTCTTTTTTTGATAATTGAGATTCCAAAGATAACCCTCCTTTAATAATAAGTAAACTATATTAAGTTTTGAGTGCAGCGCATAAAAATTATAAATATATTTTTTAAAATCAATTTACACAAGTGCACTGACAAAGCCATAAAGAATATTATAGTCAAATTTGACTAAAAGGCAAACTTTTTCTTCCGTCAAAATATTCTGTTGTATGGACAGCAAAAGAGTGAGTAATACTTAGTATTGGTAAAAAGTCAATGAAGGAAATTGTAAAAAAATATTTCAGTAAGAATACCTGCTGTTAACAGATGAAAAATGGTTTTTTCTTTACTTTGTCGAATAGGATAAAAGGAAGAGTAATAACTATATATCGTTTGTAACGAGCTTTATTAATATTGTGTAGAGAGGCAGAATAAGGTCGTATGGATATGATGCATCTGAAATGGGGTGAATATTATTATGAAAATATGGAAACGAATTCCGGATCAAGGAAGGCGTTCAATACCGCTACAACCGGTATTATGGATTGATGGCTCAAAAAAGGAAAACGAATGTCCTAACGTAGCAGTTACATTACAAATCCGTAGTATGTATAAAGAAAAATTTTCATATGAACTGACCTGTGATGTAAACGACATACTTATTATTCGAATTGAAGTTGAAAATAAAGGAATGAAAATGATTTCACGAGTTGTAGTAAGTCATATGATTCGAGATTATTTTGCATATATTCCAAATTCATTAAAGGCTGATAAGGGAATGAGCGAGTTTCTGTTCCAGCTTGTAAGGTGGAGAATCGATAATTTATTACCAAATGAGAAGGTAGAATTAATTTGTAAAATAAAAGCAAATAAAGATAAAGAACTCAAAAACACACTATTTCAGGCTACATATACATTTCAATATAACGGAGTATCATATGGTCCGCTGCAAACAAATGAAGTTGTTGTACGGCAATGATAAAAAGGAACCTGTATGAAAGGTTCCTTTTTTAGTCCCTTTTTTGTTCGATCCATATTTACAATAGCGTCAATTTGATTATATGTAATGAAGTTTACTCCGAAAGAATTAAATAGTAATTTTAGCGACAACAGAAACCCCGATAGTAAACGTATAATATCTGATAGATTTTTCTTTTGTAGCATGTAGGTCACCATATTTCTAAAATGATGTATGGTATATATGAAATAGAATAGAAATGGTAGACAAGCTTAAGCGGAAATGTACACTCAATATGTACATTTTTTATTTTGTAGAAAAACATAATTGTTATAGAAACATATATTGGTATAGAAGGGAGGCGAAGTATGAAACATAAAGGGAAAATTAGTGGATTATTACTTGGGAATACAGTGGCAGTTACAGAATGGATTGCGCTTCAGGATGTAATTACAAAACTGGATTCGCGATCATTTTATACCGTCTTTATTATTTATATATTGCAAATGATACTCAGCTATTATTTTGGACATTGGTATGATAAAAGAGCGAGTGGGCGTATGGATACGGAAGTAGGAGGAATGGCAAGTAATGATTTTGTAGTTGATTTTTTTGAGAAAGTAGCTGCTTTATCAGAACGAGATTCTCATAATATTACAGTGTACATTCTTTCTGTGAAAGAATGGAAAGGACTAAAAGAAACAGTGCAAGAAAAAAAATTGGAGGTGTTAGTACAAAAGTTGGAGAGTACGATTGTAAAGACAATTCGTAAAGGCGATGTCGTTACGAAGTGGGATGAAAATAAGTATGTTATTGTGGCGATCGATAACGGACATGAAAAATCGACAATAACAAACCGATTAATGAAAAATATTGAAAGTGAAATAGAAAATGGCTTGTTAAGTATGACTCTATTATTTGGGGCTGCTAGTTATCCAATAGAAGGAAAAACGTTTGAAGAATTGTTAAGAAAGGCACAAAATCAATTGTACCAGCATAGAAATTCGTAAGAAAATAAGTAAAACTTTGATGTAAAGAAATATGATATGAAGAAGTTTTGATTGTAACATTTTTTTGACTTTTATTACAAAAAGAACTTTTTTTGTAATAAAAGTCTTTAAAAATATATGAAATAGGCATATAATTATGATGGATGTGTCAATGCATTTTGCACAATGTGTTTCACTTTAAAAGTGTAGAGGAAAGCATACTCTACACTTTTCCTTTTTAGGGAATAGTTGCAAGATAGCAATTATACTGTGTAAAATGAACAAAGAGATTATTTGATAGAAAGCGGGAAAGGGAATGATAGACGTGAGAGAACAACGAACATCTTTTATCAGGTGAATGATTACTGTTGTTCTTCAAATTAGTATGGTTGTGATGAATTCCGTTGTACTTTTGTGTAATACATAATATCAATAGGTTTTAAAAAGTGCCAAGTAAAAGATGGATATGGAACTGCTATTTAGTTCAAAAATGGAAAATGTAATTTCAAGTAATACAATTTGTACAAGCATTATAAACAATATGAATGATTTTCGTGAAAAAGGTGCGAGTGTGGAGTTTATAGAAGGTTATATAATTTCATAGCTTTTTACACGATGATCGTATATAAGTAGGAGGAAAAAGATGTTGAAATATAGTAAATTAGCAATTGTAACTGCATTATCAATGACTTTACTAGCGGGGTGTTTCGGGCCGAAACCAGAAGAGGAATTATATGTTGCATTTGAAAATGCTGCAAAGCAAGAAAAAACAATGTTTGAAGATGCAAAAAAACTTGAAACTTTAGAGAAAGAGGGACAAGAATTATATAACCAGATTGTTCAAGAAGGAAAAGATAATAATCAAACTGTTAAGGAAAAACTAAACCAAGCAGTGAAAAATACAGATGAACGAGAAAAAGTGCTTAAAAAAGAAAAAGAATCTTTAAATAAGGCACAAGAAGAAGTGAAATCGGCAGATAAATATGTGAAGAAAATTGAAGATAAGAAATTGAAAGATCAAGCGGATAAAGTGAAAAGCACATATGAGAAACGACATGATTCATTTAACAAAATGTATGATAGCTATAATAAATCGTTAAAACAAGAAAAAGAATTGTATACAATGCTACAAGATAAAGGTACAAAATTAAAAGATATTAGTGAAAAAGTAAAAGTAGTAAATCAGTCTTACAAAGATATTGAATCAGAAAAAGACAAGTTTAATGAATTTACGAAATCTTATAATACAGAAAAAATAGCTTTTTATAAACAAGCAAATATTAAAATTAAAGAAGAGAAAAAATAAAACAGTTTGGCCTACAATTGGCCAAACTGTTTTATTTTTTTGTATAGGTACGACTATACCATGGGACAGGTTCACTTAATTTTTTTTCTTGTTTTAGCGCTTCAGGACCAATATAATCTTGAAGTGTTTTTTTTGCTACTGTTAAAGATAAGGTTGTTTTCGGATTTCGATAGGAGGATTCAAGATGACCGAGATGTGGTAGGATTCGAAAATCTTCTTTTGTAGGAGGAATATGGAAAAAGTAATCACCTAAACGTATAAGAACATCAGATTGTTGTTGGCTAAAACGTGGATTTCTAGAGAAATGTAATCCTTCTTTAATAGCTTTTTTTTCAGTAATTAAGCGTTCTAAAGCTGTCTTTTTTAACCAGTATAAATACTTCGGATTAGTTGCAGCTTTAGCATGACGATTCACAACGAAAATAGATTGAGCTAGTCGATTAATAGAATGTTGGTTTTGTAATTGAGATTGTGGTTGTGAAGGTTTCATATTAAATCTCCTTTCAATTTTTCATTATTATACCATAAGTAAAAGTGATTTTTATTATATGCAAAAAGTGATTGTATATATTTTCAATATTAAAGCAATATTGTTACAAAAAACAACTATTTTGTATAATAGTAATAGAATGTGTTTTAGAAATTTGATAATGAAAGAGTGAGAAGTTTGAAAGAAATATTAAAACAGCAATATGCCATTATAGATATTGGATCTAATACAATGCGTTTAGTTATTTATGAAAAGCAAAACGGAGGTTTTTATAAAGAGATTGAAAATACGAAAGTGGTTGCAAGGTTAAGGAATTACTTAGTCGATGGTGTGTTGATTGAAGAAGGAATAGAGGTATTGTTACAAACATTATTTCAATTTCAAGAAAGTACACGATTCCATCAGTTGCGCCATGTACTTTGTGTTGCAACAGCAACAATTAGGCAGGCTGAGAATCAAGAGGAAATTAAAAAACTTGTTGAAGGACAAACAGACTTTACTCTTAGAGTATTATCAGAATATGAAGAAGCACGTTACGGCTATTTAGCGGTTATGAATTCAACTTCGTTCTCGGAAGGGATTACAGTAGATATTGGTGGAGGAAGTACGGAAGTTACATACTTTCGAAATAGAGAGATTTTAGAGTATCATAGCTTTCCTTTTGGGGCACTTTCTTTAAAGCAACAATTTATTAAAGAGGATATACCTACTGAAGAAGAGTTGGACAAGCTTCAAACGTACCTAGAATATCAATTTCGAACATTACCATGGTTAATTGATAAGAAATTACCCCTTATTGCAATTGGTGGTAGTGCGAGGAACTTAGTGAAAATTCATCAAAATTTAATTTGTTATCCTATAGCAGGAGTACATTTATACAAGATGAAAGAAGAAGATATTAAAAATGTGAAAGAAGAATTGGAAGGCTTGTCGTTCATAGAACTTCAAAAATTGGAAGGATTGGCAAAAGATCGAGCGGATACAATTGTTCCCGCAGTCGAAGTATTTCATACGCTTGTTAATGTTATAGAGGCACCAGCATTTGTATTAAGTAGAAAAGGATTAAGAGAAGGTGTTTTCTATGAAGAGTTGACAAAAGATTTGGGGATTTCATATTATCCGAACGTGGTCGAAGAAAGTTTGTATTTATTATCACATGAATATGAAATGGACATGGAATTTGTAATGCAGCTTATTAAACATGGAAGATTAATTTGTCAACAGCTTGAAGAAACAGGGCTGATTTCTATGTCAGTAAAAGACTGGGAAGTGTTCCATCAAGCAGCGAAAGTATTTAATATAGGCAAATATATAGACGAAGAAGCGAGCCGCTTACATACGTTTTATTTATTAGCAAATAAAACAATTGATGGTATGATGCATAAAGAGCGAGTTAGATTAGCGCTTATTGCGTCTTATAAATCAAAAATGTTATTCAAACAACATCTGTCTCCGTTTGAAGGATGGTTTGATAAAAACGAACAAAAAAAAATCCGCCTATTAGGGGCTGTTTTACAATTTTCAGCAGCTCTAAATATAAGACAAAGATCGCTTGTTGAATCGATATCTATAACAGAAAGTAAAGAAGGATTAACATTTAAAATTGTATGTGAGCAATCGGCATTAGCGGAAAAAGTGCAAGCTGAAAAGCAAAAAAAGCAGCTGGAAAGAGTATTGAAAACGAATATTAACTTATTCTTCGAATCAAAACACTAAGTTGTACGGATGTCTTTACAAAAAATTAACACTTTGGAATATTGTAATTTGTTAAAATGAAAGTAACTAAATTATAGTAAAAAAGTTTCAAGGGAAGTGTGAAGAGGATGGAAATGTTGAAGGGGAATATAGTCAATTTAAATGATACAGCTTATTACAACAATAGAGAACTAAGTTGGTTAGCATTTAATGAACGTGTACTACAAGAAGCACAGGATGAGATGAATCCGCTTTTAGAAAGATTAAAGTTTATTAGCATTTTTAGCTCCAATTTAGATGAATTCTTTATGGTACGTGTAGCAGGATTGAAGGATCAAGTGAGCGCTGGGTTTAACCAACCAGAAAATAAGGCTGGCTTAACACCAAAAAAGCAATTAAATAAAATTGCGATAAAGGCCCATGAATTAATGACTGTACAATATGATACGTTTAAAAATTATGTGTTGCCAGCGTTGGAGTTAGAGGGGATTGAGCGTTTAACATTCCATGATTTGACGAAAGAACAAAGAGAATTTATAGAAGAGTATTTTGATGAGCAAATTTTCCCAGTCTTAACACCTGTAGCTATCGATGCGTATCGTCCATTTCCTATGTTATTAAATAAAAGTTTGAATTTAGCTACTCTTTTATATGATGAGAAACAAGTGGAGGAAGAAAACCGCACGAAGTTAGGAATTGTACAAGTTCCTTCATTACTTGAACGTTTCATATTTTTACCGAGTGAAGGGCAAAAGCATAAATTTATTTTATTAGAAGATGTAATTAGTGGTTTTACTCATAAATTATTCACTGGATATAAAGTATCATCTGTTACTCGTTTCCGTATTACACGCAATGCGGATTTAACGATTCATGAAGAAGGTGCGAGAGATTTATTAAAAGTAATTGAAAAGGAATTAAAAAAGCGTAAGTGGGGAGCTGCTGTACGTTTAGAAGTTGGCAAAGAACACATTGATGAAAGAGTATTAGCTTTATTATATGAAGTGTTGGAAGTAAAAGATGAAGATGTGTATATAATGGATGGACCGTTAGATTTAACATGTCTATTTTCTTTATATAAAAAACTAGCGCCTTTATATGAACATTTAGTATATCCGGCTCTTATTCCGCAACGACCTCAAGATTTAGGGGATGCGGAAGATGTATTCGAAAAAGCAATTGAGCATGATATTTTATTACATCATCCGTTTGAATCGTTTCAGCCAGTAGTTGATTTTGTTCGTGATGCAGCAGACGACCC
Source organism: Bacillus sp. FSL R9-9834 (assembly GCF_038006905.1). NCBI lineage: Bacteria > Bacillati > Bacillota > Bacilli > Caryophanales > Bacillaceae > Bacillus > Bacillus sp. FSL R9-9834. The sequence goes on along the minus strand of NZ_JBBOWD010000001.1, from coordinate 3,831,019 downwards.
GAATGTACTTGCGATCAAACAAACATTATATCGAGTAAGTGGTGATTCTCCAATTATTCAGGCGCTAAAGGTAGCGGCTGAAAAAGGGAAACAAGTGACGGTATTAGTTGAGTTAAAGGCAAGGTTTGATGAAGAAAATAATGTGCATTGGGCTAAAGAATTAGAACAGGCGGGTTGTCATGTGATTTACGGTGTAAGTCATTTGAAAACACATAGTAAAATTACGCTAGTTGTAAGAAGAAAAAACGGAAAAATTGAAAGGTTCGTACATCTTGGAACCGGAAATTACAATGATGCAACCGCAAAGCTATATACTGATTTTGGCTATATTACATCACGAAAAGACTTTGGGGTCGATGCAACAAATTTCTTTAATTATTTGAGTGGTTATACAACAAAGCCGCATTTTCATCATTTATCGGTTGCACCATTTGATATAAGAGAGCAATTTATCGATTTAATAGATGAAGAAATTCGTTATCATAGGCAATATGGAAATGGATATATCATTGCTAAAATGAATTCATTAACTGATAAACCACTTATTAAAAAAATGTATGAAGCATCACAAGCTGGAGTAAAGGTAGAGCTCATCGTTCGAGGAACATGCTGCCTACGACCTGGTATTCCAAATGTAAGTGAAAATATTCGGGTAGTTAGTGTTGTCGGGAGATATTTAGAACATAGCCGTATTTATTATTTCCATCATAATGGAGAAGAGAAAATATATTTATCTTCAGCTGACTGGATGACAAGAAATATGGAGAAACGTGTAGAAATATCTTTCCCGATATTAGATATTGAAATGAAGGCACGAATTAAGGCGATTTTACAGCTTACTTTAGCTGATAATGTGAAAACACGTGAACAAAATAAAGACGGTGAATATTATTATGTTATTAATAATGGGGCAGAAGAGATTGATAGCCAAGTGAAGTTATTTAAGATGGCGTATCAAAACACAGATGCTGAATAATGAGAACAAAGTAAAAAACCTCTTTTTTAAGAGGTTTTTTACTTTGTTCTCTACTTATTATAAAGGATGCGTAGAGAGAATACTTTTTATTATAAGCATGTTAATGGATTATGAATCGGTTAAGAAAGGAAATAACATTAGTAGAATTGTTGCGGTACATTAATAATAGAATGGTTGTTGACAAGGTCCGCCATAACAAGGATAAGGTGTCGGCGGTGGGAAAGGTGGTGGATATGGTGGGTAATACGGTCTAGGACCGAAAGCCAATGCTCCGCCAAGCAGTCCACCAGCAATACCAGCTAGAAATGGGACGCCAAAAAACGGAAAGAAGCGTGAGTCGCCTACTGGACCAATAGGTGCTGAACGGACTGGGATTGGTTGATAATATGGATACATGAACAAACCTCCTTTATTGGACTCACTTTTATCATATGGTAAATGAAACATGGATGAGCGCGTACAAGAAAGGATATGTAAGAAAATAGGCGAATGATTACGAATGTTGGAGTGTAAAAATTGTTATCTCAGGTTTTGCCATAAATCGGAATGGGACACGTGTTCTGCCAAGGCCGCGATTGACATAGAGAGCTAAATCTTGGATCGTATAGAAACCTTCTACATAATTTTTAGCAAGTGCTGGGGTAATAATAGCGCCTAAAAAAGGGATTTGTACTTGTCCGCCATGGCTATGACCAGAAAGTTGTAAGTTAACCGGATATGTAGCAATTTGCGGTGCAATATCTGGTTCGTGAACAAGAACAATGTTATAAATGTTTTTCCGAGCGCGCTGTAGCGTCTCCTTTATTTTTGGTTTGCCTAATAGTATATCATCAAGACCGAAAATTGAAATTTCACTATTATCCAGTAGACGGATTCTCTTTTCACTGTTTAGTAACAGTTCAAATCCAGATTCACGCATGATGTGTTCGTAGTATTCCGTTCCATATCCGCCGTGATCATGGTTACCATAAATAGAAAATTTACCGAAGGGTGCTTGTATATTTTTTAAAATAGATGCAACGAAAGGAGTGTCAGTATATGTTTGATAATTATCAATGAGATCACCAGTAAAGAGAACAATGTCGGGTTTTACAGCATTAATTTTAGAAACGATTTGAGATAAATGTTGGAGAGAGAAATAGTATCCGAGATGTAAATCACTAAATTGAAGAATCTTCATACCGTGAAAGCTTTTTGGTATGAGTTGTGATTTCAATGTATGTTCTGTAAAAGAGAGCAGATGAGGCTCAATATATTTAGCGTAATAGTATCCGATACTAGTCGTTATAAATGAATATAGGCAAGTACGCATTCCAGTTTTTAAAAAATCTCTTCTCGTAATTTTCTTCATAAAAATATGAGTATACCTATTTGTCTTATATTACATGTGTTCGTTACATTTACAGGTTACTCAAATCTCCTTTCGTTTTTTTAAATATATTTTAAATCATGTAAAAGTAGTATAGATAACGAAAAAGTGAATAAAAAGAAATCTCTTTACGTTAAAATATCAGAAAAGTTTAAAAATATAAAGATTTCTATTAAATAAAATGATAAAATGAATGTGTATTCATTTTTTGGAGGGGGATATATATGAAAGAAAAAGTAGTTATTGTAACAGGTGGATCGAGCGGAATGGGAAAAGGAATGGCGACTCGCTTTGCAAAAGAAGGGGCACGAGTTGTTATTACAGGACGTACAAAGGAAAAACTAGAGGAAACAAAATTGGAAATTGAACAATTTCCAGGACAAATATTACCGGTACAAATGGATGTAAGAAATACGGATGATATTCAGAAAATGATTGAACAGATTGATGAGAAGTTTGGACGAATTGATATTTTAATCAATAATGCAGCTGGAAACTTTATTTGTCCAGCAGAAGATTTATCTGTGAACGGCTGGAATTCGGTTATTAATATTGTGTTAAACGGTACATTTTACTGTAGCCAGGCTGTCGGAAAATATTGGATTGAAAAAGGTATAAAAGGAAATATCATTAACATGGTAGCAACATATGCGTGGGATGCAGGTCCGGGAGTTATTCATTCGGCTGCAGCGAAGGCTGGAGTATTAGCAATGACGAAGACACTCGCTGTTGAGTGGGGACGTAAATATGGAATCCGAGTTAACGCTATTGCGCCAGGACCAATTGAACGTACGGGCGGTGCTGATAAATTATGGATTTCAGAAGAAATGGCTAAGCGTACGATACAAAGTGTTCCGCTTGGAAGACTGGGTACGCCAGAAGAAATTGCAGGTCTAGCTTATTATTTATGTTCAGATGAAGCTGCGTACATAAATGGAACTTGTATGACAATGGATGGAGGACAACATTTACATCAATATCCATTTTAAAAGGGATAAGGAAAATGTGACGGAATTGTGACATATGAAAGAAAAGTGTTTACAAGAGGTCATATATACGTTATATTTAAGACCTCTTTTTTCTTCATAGTAGAATTGCTAATTCCCCTTAGCATTTTACCCCTCTAATCCCTTCAGGAAAACTGAAGGGATTTTTTATTATTTTTCCGTAAATATCATGTTATAATTTTTGAAAAGTAAAGGGAGGGAAGCACGTTGATAGATGCATTAGATGTAATGAGTAACTTGGATAAAGTCCTTCCTTATTATCAAGCAATTTTTAGTGCTGATGAACATACTGTAATTGGATATGAAGTAGTAGGGCGTATTCAAACAGAAGAGGGCATACAAAGTTTAGCTTCTTTCTTTCATGATGACTCTATTCCAAGTGAGTTTCAACTAGAAGCGGATAACATTATAGTAGAAAAAGCTTTAAATCGTTATTTAGAAAGTGATCAAAAACTATTATTATTTATACATCGGAATGCTAACGTATTGATGAACGATGATGATGAAAGTTTGCTTCAACTTTTATTGATGTATGAAAAACAAGGTTTAAATTTGAAAAACATTGTTTTAGAAATTACAGAACATGAATGTAAAGAAGATATAGAGCAATTTAATCATTTGCTTATGTATTATCGTACATATGGTATTCAAATTTCGATTAATAAAGTCGGAACAGGTACAAGTAATTTAGAACGTATTAGCGTGTTAGCACCTGATATTTTAAAAGTAGATTTAACAAATTTAAGGCAAACTGCACTTTTACAATCTTATCAAGATATTTTATATTCTTTATCATTACTTGCTAGAAGAATTGGTGCGACATTGTTATATGAAGAAATAGATGCTTTTTATCAATTACAATATGCATGGAAAAACGGTGGTAGGTACTATCAAGGGAATTATTTGAAAGAATGCTTACCTGATTTTATTGAAACGAACGTTTTGAAAGAACGACTTGGTAATGAGTGTCATCAATTTATTCAACATGAGAAGAAAAAACTACAAAAGATTTATAATTTAACAGAAATGTTACGTGATCGAATTGGCGATGTTTTAGCGAAACAGAAAAAGAATGAAGATATAAATGATTGGTTATTACAATTTAGCCAAAGTGTATCACAATGTAGTTTTCGTATATTTATTTGTAACGAAGATGGTTTCCAACAATCAGGAAACGTTATGAAAAAAGATGGGGAATGGATTGTGATGCCTGAGTATTACATGAAGAACTGGAGTTGGCGCCCGTATTTTCTAGAGAATATTATGAAAATGCGTTTTGAGAATAAGGCAAGGCTTTCAGATTTATATGCTGATATTGAAACCGGTGAGATGGTACGAACATTTTCTTTCCCGATTGATGATGAAAACTTTTTATTTATAGATTTATCGTATGAATATTTATATGAAGAAGATGTTTTATTTTAATGCACGAAGAGATTCGTGCATTTTTTGTTTGTTTTTATCATAAATTGGTAATAGTGAAAATGGTGCCGAAAATGCTGTCTATCGTTGTAAAGATTTTACGAACGAAACCAGCCCTTTCTTTGCATAATCATTGTTACAATGAATACTACAAAGACAAGTTTTCTAAAAAGGAAGGTGAAAAAATGAGGAAATATGGAATATGGTTAGTTCTATTTGTATGTGTTGCCTTTCTAGTTGGTTATAGTGTTACAACTGTTTTAGGAAAAGAGGAAGTAAAAGTCGATCGGAAAGAAGTGTTTGTAACGATACAAAAAGGCTATGAAAGCCAATTTTCAATTCGTGGGAAGCGTTTGCCGATGAATAAGATGATAGAAACGTTATCACCATATTTTACAGAGAATTTCCTTCAAGTATTTACAGATGAAAATAGTAGAAGTGATAAACAAAGTGGTGAATATTTACTTCCAGCAAAAGAAGCGCCATTTTCTTTTAATTCAGAAACGAAAATGTCATATGATGAAGAGCATAAAATTTTATATGTTTATGAGCGGGCGAAAAGTGGACAATATCAAATTGTAACATTGCAAAGAGATCAAGGGAAATGGAAATTGGCCGGATATCATGAAAGCCAAGAACTTTTAACTGAAATAAAAAGGTTACAACAATTATAAAGTGAAACTTTAATCAGGGCATATCCTGTTTAATATGAACTTGCCACAATCAGATGCATACTTCCAAAATATAGCGGGATAAAAATAGGAATAGGTCTTTACCTATTCCTATTCTATATTAAGAAGTTGTTGTAATTTTTCAATTTGAAAACCAGCAACAACTTCTCCATCAATTACAACCGTCGGAGTTGAATAAGAATCATAGTCATATAAAAGACGATTGCGAGCAGCGGCGTCTTTTTTTACGTCAAATTCTTCGTATACAACGTTATTATGCTTTAAAAATTCTTTCACAATAACACATGGCGGACAATCAGGTTGTGTGTAAACCTCAATTTTTTTCATTGCAATTCCTCCTTTTTACTGTTTTTTATTATATTCTTCCAGTATAAAAATCGCAATAAAGAAGGGAAAAGATGTTCTTTCTGTTTTTTCCTTCGTATTTCGACAAATTTTTAGTTGAGTTTCTGGCCAATAACCTTTATCCTAGAGTGTGGAACATTTTTTCTGTTATGACGGATAGAATGAGTATAGCTGTAAAACCTATTGGTAGGAAGATCAGAGAAAGGAGAGATTTCATGTCTCTACTCCAAGGAATTTTAACTCGACTTGTTAGTCTACAAGAACAAGCTGAAAGCGGTGAAGTAGCACAACGCTATTTTGAAGTGAACGGTGAGCGCAAATGTAGCGTGAAATTTTTCGATAAAAGTGAAATGTATGAGTTAGAAGTGTATCAACAAGGTGAAAAACCTCAAGTGTATCAATTCGATAATATCGACATGGTTGCAATTGAGATTTACGATATCATTTCTTGATACATATAAAAAGGTGTTGCCATAGGGCAACACCTTTTTTAGTTCTATTACTTTTAGTATATATGTATAAGGATTTTTCATTTTTCCTACAATGGTAATAAAGTGAAAGTGTAATTAGTAGGGTTTCTTCGTCCTATACAGCTTATTATCCATCACCAATTGAGGACGGATAGTAAATAGCGGGATGAAAATAGTGAGGAGGTGTGTTATATGGAACGTTTACCAGTTGTGATTTGTCCTAATTGTCACAATTCTGCTGAGATTATTCATGTACTAACGGCTCAATCGAATCAAAACGTAATTTATACGTGCCAAGTTTGCCATTATGTAATTCGGAATATTGAAACGAATAAAGGGTAGGGAGTTATAATTTTTGTTTTTGTCCCATACAATGAGAATACGAAAAGTCTGTCTAATTGAAAGGACGTGACTATGTGGCCGGTGAACATAAATTTTATAATGTTTCAGAGAGACATTTAAATTTTGATATGGTCTTTACCCGTATTTGTAATTTCATTGAAAAGGATCCGCGAAATTTATATCGTTTATCCATTGGGACAGACTCACAAGCACATCAAAAGGATACGAGGTTTATTACGGCAATTCATATTCATCGCGTTGGAAAAGGAGCCTGGGGGTGTTTACACCATCAATCAGTAAAAGATAAGCCAGCAACTTTACGTGAGAAAATATATTTAGAGACGCAGTTTAGTCAAGAAATTGCATGCCTATTTACTCCAAATCATATACAAACAATATGGGATTTATTGCATCCATATGCTCAAGATGGTGCTGGTTTTATAATGGAGATTCACTTAGATATCGGAAATGATGGTTTAACAAAAGAATTTATTCTAGATATGACAGCGAAAATTCAAGCGATGGGATTAACTGCAAAAATTAAGCCAGATGCTTATGCGGCGTTTAGTTATGCAAATCGATATACGAAATAAAAACAATTTATATATTTCTTTCACTAAAAACTGAATATTACATCTATTAAATAGGCTGAAAATTTTATATAATAATGGTAACGATGCGAGTATAAGGAGAGGGGTATATGAAAAGGGAATTTGTTTTAACGGAAGAAGAGGAAAGTTTGTTACTAGATATTTTATTTCAGCAAAATTATGCGAGTGAAATTTTAGCTGTGGAACTTACAGATATCGAGAATGGTTTAAAAAAGACAGACGTGATGCAATATAAAAAAATCACAAGGTTATTTTACAGATTAAAAAATAAAGGGTATTAAGCGCTACCGGAATGGTAGTCTTTTTTTTGTGTTATATGCTAAAATAGCTGTGTAATTTTGTTTTTTACTGAAAGAATGTAAGGACAAAATAATAATGTGAAAACGCTGTCATAAAATGTGAATAGAGCCGGTAATTATAAGCAGGAAAAAGGGAAAATGGGGGATGTAATATGATTAGTATTCCAAAAGACGAGTTTCAACAAATTTTTGTAAAAGATTTAATGATTTCATCAGAAAAAGTAGCACACGTCCAAATAGGGAATGGTTTAGAGCATGCTTTACTCGTACTTGTGAAATCTGGATATTCGGCGATACCTGTTTTGGACCCGATGTACAAATTGCATGGGTTAATTAGTACTGCTATGATTTTAGACGGTATGTTAGGGCTAGAACGCATTGAGTTTGAAAGACTTGACGAAATGAAAGTAGAGCAAGTAATGAAGAAAGATATTCCGGTTCTTAAGTTAGAAGATTCATTTGCAAAAGCATTAGAAATGACTATTGATCATCCATTTATTTGCGCTGTCAATGAAGATGGGTATTTTGAGGGGATTTTAACACGTCGAGCGATTTTAAAATTGTTGAATAAAAAAGTAAGGCAACATAATCGATAATGTGAGAAAAGTGACTTCATAGAACCGAAGAAGTCACTTTTTTTTCGTGCATATCAGTTGTGTATGTATTATATTTAAAAAGATAAAAAATATAAGCGTATGTAGTTAAATTAAGGATGAAAAGCTTATTGAGATAAGGTGTATGGAAGCTAAGGAAAGAGGGAGAAAGTTGCAAATTGATGATTTTCAAATGATGGTTGTGTTAGCACAGGAATCAAATATGAGAAAAGCGGCGGAACGTTTATTTGTTTCACAACCTGCGCTTAGTCAACGATTACAATCTATGGAGAAACAATGGGGAATGAAGTTTTTTATTCGCTCGCAAAAAGGATTGACAATTACACCTGAAGGGGAAAAAGTCGCAAATTACGCAAAAGAAATGCTACAAAGGGAAGAGGATATTAAAAGTGAGCTAGCTGTTTTTAGAACAGAAACTCATGGGACGTTAAAAATAGCTGTCGCATCAGTTATTGGTCAATATTGGCTTCCTCCTGTTTTGAAGAAGTTTGTACATAAATATCCTTCTGTAAAAATATCGCTGTTTACTGGCTGGAGTAGTGAAGTACAAAAGCAATTTTATGAAGGAGACGTTCATGTTGCTATATTGAGAGGAACACAAGAATATAAAGGCCAGAAGCAACAATTATTTGAAGATGAACTTTATTTAGTGGATAAAGAAATAAAAGATATTTCGATGTTAAAAGAAACAAATAGACCATTTATTCAATTTAAAAGTGATTCGACTTATTATGGACAAATACAAAATTGGTGGTATGGTTTATTTTCTAATCCACCTAAGAGAACAATTGTCGTTGATCAAATTGAGACTTGCAAACAACTCGTTTTAAATGGTATAGGTTATGCTCTTTTACCTTCTACTGTTTTAAAAGAAGTACAGGAAAATATGTATAAAACACCTGTCCAATTAACGAGAGAAACATGGTTATTGACGAGTGAATCAGCTAGACAATTGAAGCAAGTACAAGCATTTTTAGAAATTATAGAAGAAATTCAAATGGAAAAATAGGATTATTATCTTGCTACTCGCCCTATCGTTTGGTAGAGTAACATTATAAATGGATTTAGGAGGCAACAAGAATGAAAATGATGGACGCTAACGAAATTATTTCGTTTATTCAAAAAAGTGAAAAGAAAACTCCTGTAAAGGTATACATAAAAGGGGATTTAAAAGAAGTAACATTCCCTGAAACGGTACAAGCATTTGTAAATAAAAAGTCTGGTGTATTATTTGGAGAATGGTCTGAAATTAAGACAATTCTAGATGAAAATAGCAAGTACATTGTTGATTACGTTGTTGAAAATGACCGTCGTAATTCTGCAATTCCAATGCTTGATTTAAAAGGTATTAAAGCTCGTATTGAGCCAGGTGCGATTATTCGTGACCACGTTGAAATCGGCGACAACGCTGTTATTATGATGAATGCAACAATTAATATCGGTGCTGTAATTGGTGAAGGGTCTATGATCGACATGAACGCGGTACTTGGTGGACGTGCAACTGTTGGTAAGAACTGTCACGTAGGTGCAGGCGCAGTACTTGCAGGTGTTATTGAGCCACCTTCAGCAAAACCAGTTATCGTTGAAGACGATGTTGTTATTGGTGCTAACGTAGTTGTGTTAGAGGGAGTTACAGTAGGTAAAGGTGCAGTTGTAGCAGCAGGAGCTGTTGTAACAGAAGATGTACCTCCATATACAGTTGTAGCAGGTACTCCAGCACGTGTAATTAAAGAGATTGATGAGAAGACAAAAGCAAAAACTGAAATTAAACAAGAGCTTCGTCAATTAAACCCAGAGAAATAAAAACAAAAAAGCGTAAGAGCATAAACAGGCTCTTACGCTTTTTATAGATAGAGGTGCAAAAATGGTAGTAAGCAAATTCGTTCAAATTCGTAGAGACTTACACAAAATACCGGAAATTGGATTTAAAGAGTGGAAAACACAACAGTATATTTTAGATTACATAGGAACGCTTTCGAATGAACATGTGGAAGTGAAAGTATGGAGAACAGGTGTCATTGTTAAAGTAAAGGGAAGAAATCCAGAAAAAGTTATAGGTTATCGCGCAGATATAGACGGTTTACCAATTACAGAGGAAACTGGATATGAGTTCGCTTCTGTTCATGAAGGAATGATGCATGCATGTGGACATGACTTACATACGACAATCGGTTTAGGCCTCCTAACAGCAGCTGTAACAGAAAGAATAGATGATGACCTTGTATTTCTATTCCAACCAGCTGAAGAAGGGCCTGGAGGGGCTCTTCCTATGTTAGAGAGTGAAGAGTTAAAAGAATGGAAGCCGAATATTATTCTCGGCCTTCATATTGCACCTGAATACCCTGTAGGAACAATTGCTACAAAAGAGGGGCTATTATTTGCAAATACATCAGAGTTATATGTTGATTTAAAGGGGAAAGGTGGACATGCAGCTTATCCTCATACTGCAAATGATATGATTGTCGCAGCTAGTCACCTTGTTACACAGCTTCAGTCTGTTATTAGTCGTAATGTAAACCCACTTGATAGTGCAGTAATTACAATCGGAAAAATAACAGGCGGTACAGTTCAAAATATCATAGCAGAAAAGTCTCGATTAGAAGGAACGATTCGAACGTTATCAGTGGAATCAATGAGTCGTGTTAAAAGTAGGATTGAGGCAATTGTTGCAGGTATAGAAGCTTCCTTCCAATGTGAAGCGGTTATTGACTACGGAGCGATGTATCACCAAGTATACAACCATGAAGCATTAACGAGAGAGTTTATGCAATTTGTAAGTGAACAAACTGATATGAAAGTAATTACATGTACTGAGGCAATGACAGGTGAAGATTTTGGTTATATGCTTCAAGAGATTCCTGGATTTATGTTTTGGCTTGGAGTAAATTCAGAATATGGTTTACATCATGCAAAATTAAAGCCAGATGAAGAGGCTATTGAGAAAGCTATCGTATTTTTAGATCAATATGTAAAGTGGAAGGGAACTAGAAAGTAAATTTGCTCGCCAACTTTGTAACAATTTAAAGTGGGTATTCGTTAGTTCCAAGGTGAAAACATCTTTTATATCTGTTCTGGATACACATCGGCATACAAATGGATAAAATAATGAGCAGTGGTTTTGAGCCGCTGCTCATTATTCATTATCACTTATTGAGAAGATGATTAGTTAACTAGCTTATATATGTTTACAATTCGTGTGGAGAGTGTGTAAAATCAAGGTGAAACGTAGAAAAAAGGGTGGGGAATTACGTGCAGATTAGCAGTGCGATTTTATGTTTTGTTTTATATACATATGTTATTATTGCGGCGGTTTATTTTGGGATAAGTTTTTATGCCTACCGTTTAGCGAATAATCATGAATATGAAGAGACATACAACTGGGTGAAAAGGTATTTATCACCTGTACTAGAAATTATGAATGGGTTTGTTCTTTTTTTATTTATTGGATTAATTGCTTTTTCAACGAGCTTAGTAGGAAATAAGACTACATTATTTGTACTAGGTATCATTATTTTTATGCTATTAGGAATTCGTATTGGTAATACGGTATTTTGGAATGAGAGAAAAGTAGATGGTTGGACGGGAATGCTAATACCGTGTATGCTAGCTGCTATCGTGACGAATATAGAACATGAATATTATCAGTTGCATTTTTGGCTCATAATTGTTTTAACAATTCTCTCTGTGTTGTATATAAGTACTGTCGTGCTAACATACATTGCAAATGAAAAGGGAGATGTAAAAGGTACGCATTTCTTTAGAGGGCGTGCATTGTTATGGAGTGTGCCAACGATGGCGGTTATAGCAATTATTGCGATATTAGTAAATGGGTATCAATTTACGAATTGGCAACTGTTTTTAGAAAATTGGTGGATTTTCATTCTTTCGTTTATCGCTTTTTTAGGTGCAACGCATTATTTATTCCATCAACACCATTACATATTGGCATTGCTATTCGCATTCACACAACTATTATTTGCTTTCTTCGGACAAGAAACGTTATTATTCGTTTTTGAAACGTTTAGTTCATTTGGAAACATATTTGTATTTGGTATGTTAATTTTCAGTATCGCATTTTATTTACAACAGTATTTTTATATGCAAAAACAAAAATAAAGAATGATATACAGGTTTTTGTAGCAAATCTAAAGTATGTTACAATAAAAATACATAGTATTCGATGTTATTGGAGGAATTTCTGTGGGTGAAAAAGAGAAAGAATTTGCTGTCATTGGGCTTGGGCGTTTTGGTGGAAGTATTTGTCGGGAACTTGCTCAATTAGGTATGGAAGTAATGGCAATTGACTCAGATGAGGATAAAATTAATGAGTTTGCAAATATAGCTTCACATGCTGTAATTGCAGATTCAACAGATGAGATGGTATTAAAAAGTCTTGGTATTCGTAATTTTGATCATGTAGTCGTTGCGATTGGAGACAATTTAAATTCAAGTATTTTAACAACATTAATTCTGAAAGAGTTAGGTGTAAAAAATATTACTGTAAAAGCTCAAAATGATTACCATGAAAAAGTATTAAGTAAAATAGGAGCAGATCACATTGTGCACCCAGAGCGTGATATGGGAAAAAGGATTGCTAATAATATTGCATCAAGTAATGTGCTAGACTATCTTGAGCTTTCAGATGAGCATAGCATTGTAGAGATTATTGCAAATAAAAAAATTGATGGTCATTCTTTAATCGAATTAGATATTCGTGCGAAGTTTGGATTGAATATTGTAGCGATTAAACGTGGTAAAGAAGTTATTGTATCCCCTCGAGCTACGGAAAATATTCAAGCGGGAGATATATTAATTGTAATTGGTCATGACGATGAAGTAGATCGTTTCAAGCACTTTTTAAGATAAGAGAAAAGGACAATACCATAAAGGTATTGTCCTTTTTTCTTATATCTCCATAATGATTGGTAAAATCATTGGGCGACGTTTCGTTTTCTCATATAGGAATGGTGCTAATGTATCTGTAATTTCATTTTTAATTTCAGACCATTGCGTTGTTTTACGTTCCATTACTTTTTCTAAATGAGTTGTAATTAATGTTTGAGCATCATTAATTAAATCACTACTTTCGCGCATATAAACGAAACCACGTGAGATAATATCAGGCCCTGCTGCAACTTTAAATTCTTTCATATCAATGCTTACAACGACAATAACAAGTCCTTCTTCAGAAAGGATACGACGATCGCGTAATACGATATTACCGATATCTCCAATACCATTTCCGTCAATATAAACAGATCCAGATGGTATTTTACCAGCTACACTTGCTTCATCTGAACGTAAGGCAAGAACATCACCATTATCCATAATGAAACAGTTTTCTTCTGGAATACCACAATCATTTGCTAATTTCATATGCATACGTTGCATACGATATTCACCATGAATTGGCATGAAATACTTCGGTTTAATTAGACGAAGCATTAGTTTTTGTTCTTCTTGTCCACCGTGTCCACTCGTATGAATGTTTGACAGTTTTCCGTGGATTACATCAGCACCAGCACGGTACAACATATTAATTGTACGGCTTACACTAACTGTATTACCAGGGATTGGTGAAGAAGAGAACACAACTGTGTCGCCAGGAATAATTTGAATTTGACGATGGGTACCATTAGCAATACGTGAAAGTGCTGCCATTGGCTCCCCTTGACTACCTGTACATAAAATAACAACTTTATTAGCCGGTAGACGATTTAATTGAGATGCATCTATGAATGTATCTTTCGGACAGCGAATATAACCGAGGTTTTGTCCGATTTCAATCGCTGCCTCCATACTTCGGCCAAATACAGCCACTTTACGATTGTTTTCAACAGCCGCTTCAACGACTTGTTGCAAGCGATGGATATTTGATGCAAAGGTTGCGAAGATAATACGACCTTCTACTTTGCGGAAAATATCTTGAATACTATCACCAACACGGCGCTCAGACATTGTAAAGTTTGGAACTTCACTGTTTGTACTGTCAGATAAGAGACAAAGTACACCGTCTTTTCCGATTTCAGCCATTTTTGTTAAGTCCGCTGGTTCACCAACCGGTGTGAAGTCAAATTTGAAATCTCCAGTATGAACCACTTGTCCTTGAGGTGTTTTCACAACAACTCCGTATGAATCTGGGATACTGTGAGTTGTACGGAAGAAGGAAACAGATGTCTTTTTAAATTTAATAACATCATCTTCTTGAATTTCATAAAGCTTTGCTTTACGAAGTAATCCGTGCTCTTCTAATTTGTTTTTGATTAGTGCAATTGCTAATTTTCCGCCATAAATCGGAATGTTCACTTGACGTAATAAGTAAGGAATTCCACCGATATGATCTTCGTGACCATGTGTAATGAATAACCCTTTAATTTTATCTTCGTTTCGCACAAAATAAGTGTAATCTGGTATTACATAATCGATTCCGAGGAGTTCGTCTTCTGGAAACTTAATTCCAGCGTCAATTATAATAATTTCATCTTGAAATTGAACAGCATATGTATTTTTACCGATTTCACCAAGACCACCTAAAGCAAAAACGGCTGCTTGATCATTCTTTAGAAATTTCATATGACTATACGATTTCCGCTAATGTTAAATCAGCGTTTTCTTTTTCATATTCAAGATGATTGCCAGTCACAGACTGAACGAATTCGATATTATATGCGAACTTATTTAATTTTGTACGAACATCCTTTTCAGACGTAGCCTCTAAATATAAAACTTTTGTATTTTCACGTACTGGAACCTCAGTCATTTTTTCTTGATAAAATACTTTAAAAATCATTTGGAAAACCTCTCCTTGTCTATGTTTTGCATTATCTGTTACTTATTATAAAGCAAACAGTCACGATTTTCATGTTTTTTCGAATGAGAATGAAGAAAAAGCCCGAAATGGGCACAATTTAAGCGATCGTCTTTTTACGGACTAGATCTTTTAAATAACGCTTCAGCTTTTTCTTCAGCTTCTTCAGCATGATTACTCCTTCCTTTCCTTATTTTAAACATGCATATTACTAGTGAAAACGCCGTCTCTGATATAAGAAAGAGGACAAAAGTGAATGTTGAATCTTGTCTTTTCTCATACAGAGAAAGTTATTCTATAGTAACGATTAGTAGCCGTTAGTTATAGATATAGTATGAGAAAGAATAGAAAAGAAAATTCATACGAACAAGTATCCACATTTTTTACTAATATATATATGCAGGTTTTATAAATAAGGTCAGAAAGTGAACGCTTTCTTCACAGATGTTTAATATGTTATACTTTTTTTTAGCATTTGAAAAGCGATAATCAAAATAGGAATATAGAGTAACAGAAAGGATTTTGACAAATGAATGATAAAATTGTCTTTTTTGATATTGATGGAACATTATTAGATCATGATAAGAAGATTCCGCAATCTACACGAGATGCAGTAAGACAGTTACAAGAAAAAGGCGTGCATGTAGCAATTGCGACAGGACGTGCACCATTTATGTTTGAAGATATTCGTAAGGAACTGAATATCCACAATTATGTTAGCTTTAATGGACAGTACGTTGTATTTGAAGATGAGGTAGTATTTAATAACCCATTACATCCAGCTGCTCTACATAAGTTTACTCAGTTTGCAAAACAAGAAGGATATCCGCTTGTATATCTTGATCATCAAGAAATGAGAGCATCAGTGGAATATCATGATTATGTGAAAGAAGGGTTTGGCAGTTTACATTTTGAGCATCCGGCATATGAACCTGATTTTTATGAGAAGCGTAATATTTATCAAACACTTCTTTTCTGTGAAGTAAATGAAGAAGAAAAGTTTATAAATCAATACCCAGACTTTCATTTTATTCGCTGGCATGCGTATTCAATGGATATTATTCCAAATGGTGGTTCTAAGGCAAAAGGGATTGAGAAATTTATTGAAAAATTAGGATTTAACCGTGAACAAGTGTATGCATTTGGGGATGGCTTAAATGATTTAGAAATGATTGAAGCAGTTGGGACAGGTATTGTGATGGGGAATGGTCATGAAGACTTGAAAAAACTTGCGAATCATGTGACAAAGGATGTTAGTGAAGACGGTATATATCACGGTTTAAAATGGGCTGGATTGCTATAAGTGAATATGGAATCTATTTCATATAGTAAAAAGGCGGAAGAGTGTATTCCGCCTTTTTTACTATCGCTCCAGAGGTTTTGAATCGTCAGGAGCGGCAAATGGATTTTCTTTATTAATGTGGTCATAGAACATAACACCATTTAAATGGTCAATTTCATGTTGAAATACAATTGCTGGTAACCCTTTTAAACGTAATTTTACTTCTTCGCCGTTAATAGAAGTTGCTTTCACTGTAATTCTTGTATAACGAGGGACATAACCAGGTACTTCACGGTCTACTGATAGACAGCCTTCACCACTTTGTAAATATGTACGTTCAACAGAATGGCTAATGATTTTTGGATTGAATAATGCATGACTATATAACGTACCGTCCGTATCTGTTACATGAACCGCAATCATTCTTTTTGAAATACCGATTTGCGGAGCCGCTAATCCGATTCCAGGGCGTAAACTATATTTTTCAGCCATTTCAGGATCTTGGCTATTTATTACAAATTCAATCATTTCTTTAAGAGTATTTGTATCTTCTTCGCTCGCTGGTAGTACTACCTCTTCTGCAACGTTTCGCAAAATAGGATCTCCTTCGCGAATTACATCTTTCATTGTAAGCATATGTAATCTCTCCTTTCCCTTTTAGTCTACCAAAGGAGATGGAAAAAGTCATCGGCAAGTAAGGGGAAGATAGATCGGTTATGTAGGAATAAAAAGAAAGAGACGGCAGAGCCGTCTCTTTCTTTCCATAGTTGTTTCATTTTACATTAGCGAATGCAAGCAGCACCAACGATAATTAAAAGAATAAACAACACAACGATTAAGGCGAAGCCGCGTCCAGACCCACCACAAGAACCGCCATAACCGTAGGAAGGATATGAACAAGTTGGATAGCAATATGAATATCCGTACATGAGATGACCTCCTTTATCATTTCCCGCTAATACTGCGGTTACTATAATGTATGGAGGGAAGAGTAGAAATGTATGGGTAATTACCTATAAAAGGAAGAAGAGTTTGTATATTTTTGCTAAGAAGAGAGAAAAACTAAAGGGAATTAAATCGTTTACATATTATTCTAAGAGAAAAAACAAGTTAAAAAGGGAATAATATAACAGTAGGTTAATGCTTACTAATACAGATGTGAAAAATAAAAACACGTTTGTGTAGGAGAAACCTGCAGATTATTTATAAAAAAACGTATTCAAAGTAATTGACATCGTAATTAGAATAGTTGTAAACTAAAAAACGTGATCAAGATTGTATTAATATGTTTCTGAAAAAACATTAGTACAGATTGTTAGGTACACAAAATTATTCTCAACCGACAAATAAATTTGTTGGTTTACATTGTTGCGGTTTCCATCTAGCTAATAGATAGTGAAAGCGTTTCAGAATATGGTTCAAGAGAGGAAGAGGTGAACGGAATGGGTACTAAAACAAAAAAGACCCTATTTAATGTTGATGAGCAAATGAAAGCTATCGCAGCTCAATTTGAAACATTACAAATTTTAAATGAAAAAGGCGAAGTTGTGAATGAAGCAGCTATGCCTGAATTATCTGATGATCAATTAAAAGAATTAATGCGCCGTATGGTGTATACTCGCGTACTAGATCAACGTTCTATTTCTTTAAACCGTCAAGGACGTTTAGGTTTCTACGCACCAACAGCTGGACAAGAGGCTTCTCAATTAGCAAGTCATTTCGCACTTGAAGCAGAAGATTTCATCTTACCAGGATATCGTGATGTGCCACAATTAGTATGGCACGGTTTACCATTATACCAAGCATTCTTATTCTCTCGTGGACATTTCATGGGTAACCAAATGCCTGAGAACGTAAATGCACTTGCTCCACAAATCATCATCGGTGCGCAAATCATCCAAACTGCTGGTGTTGCGTTAGGTATGAAATTACGTGGTAAAAAATCTGTTGCAATTACTTACACTGGTGACGGTGGTGCTTCACAAGGTGACTTCTACGAAGGTATGAACTTTGCGGGCGCATTCAAAGCTCCAGCAATCTTCGTTGTACAAAACAACCGTTATGCAATCTCTACTCCAGTAGAAAAGCAATCTGCAGCTAAAACTGTAGCACAAAAAGCAGTAGCAGCAGGTATTTACGGAATTCAAGTAGACGGTATGGATCCATTAGCTGTATACGCAGCAACTGCTTTCGCTCGTGAGCGTGCAGTAAATGGCGAAGGTCCTACTTTAATCGAGACTTTAACATTCCGTTACGGTCCACATACAATGGCTGGTGATGACCCAACTCGTTACCGTACAAAAGATATCGAGAACGAATGGGAACAAAAAGATCCAATCGTACGCTTCCGTGCATTCTTAGAAAACAAAGGCCTATGGTCTCAAGAAGTTGAAGAGAAAGTAATCGAAGAAGCAAAAGAAGATATCAAACAAGCAATTGCTAAGGCTGACCAAGCTCCAAAACAAAAAGTTACTGATTTAATGGAAATCATGTACGAAAAAATGCCTTACAACTTAGCTGAACAATATGAAATTTACAAAGAAAAGGAGTCGAAGTAAGCCATGGCTCAAATGACAATGATTCAAGCAATCACTGATGCTTTACGTGTTGAAATGAAAAATGACCCTAACGTACTTGTGTTTGGTGAAGACGTTGGTGTAAACGGCGGTGTATTCCGTGCTACTGAAGGTTTACAAGCTGAATTCGGTGAAGACCGTGTAATGGATACTCCACTTGCAGAGTCTGGTATTGGTGGACTTGCAGTTGGACTTGCACTTGAAGGATTCCGTCCAGTTCCAGAAATCCAATTCTTCGGTTTCGTTTATGAAGTAATGGATTCAATTTCTGGTCAATTAGCTCGTATGCGTTACCGTTCTGGTGGACGTTGGACTGCTCCAGTAACAGTTCGTTCTCCATTCGGTGGTGGTGTTCATACTCCTGAACTACATGCTGATAGCTTAGAAGGTTTAGTGGCTCAACAACCTGGTCTAAAAGTTGTTATTCCATCTACTCCATACGATGCAAAAGGTCTTTTAATCTCTGCGATTCGTGACAACGATCCAGTTATCTACTTAGAGCATATGAAATTATACCGTTCATTCCGTCAAGATGTACCAGAAGGCGAATACACAATTGATTTAGGCAAAGCTGACATCAAACGTGAAGGTACAGATGTATCTGTTATCGCTTACGGTGCTATGGTTCACGCTGCATTAAAAGCTGCTGAAGAACTTGAAAAAGAAGGTATCTCTTTAGAAGTTGTTGACTTACGTACAGTTCAACCATTAGATATCGAAACAATCATCGCTTCTGTTGAAAAAACAGGCCGCGTAGTTGTAGTTCAAGAAGCTCAAAAACAAGCTGGTATTGCAGCTAACGTTGTAGCGGAAATTAACGACCGTGCAATCTTAAACTTAGAAGCTCCAGTTGTACGTGTTGCAGCTGCTGATACAGTATTCCCATTCTCTCAAGCTGAGAGCGTATGGTTACCAAACCACAAAGATATTGTTGAAGCTGTTAACAAAGTAATGAACTTCTAATTTTTACTTATTCATGTGCAAAAGAAATCAGCACATGCTGATTTCTTTTGCCATATTCCATAATAAAGAAATGAATCAGGGGGCTGAATTCCGTGGCATTTGAATTTAAACTACCAGATATCGGTGAAGGTATCCACGAAGGTGAAATCGTAAAATGGTTTATTAAACCAGGCGACGAAGTAAACGAAGACGACGTACTTCTTGAAGTACAAAATGATAAAGCAGTAGTAGAAATTCCTTCTCCTGTTAAAGGTAAAGTACTTGAAGTACTTGTAGAAGAAGGTACGGTTGCAGTAGTTGGAGATACATTAATTAAATTTGATGCTCCTGGATACGAAAACCTTAAATTTAAAGGCGACGATCATGACGAAGCTCCTAAAGCTGAAGAAGCAAAAGAAGAAGCTCCTAAAGCTGAAGCTACTCCAGCAGCAACTGCAGAAGTAGTAAATGAGCGCGTAATCGCTATGCCATCTGTTCGTAAATATGCTCGTGAAAACGGCGTAGACATTCATAAAGTAGCTGGTTCTGGTAAGAACGGTCGTATCGTAAAAGCTGACATCGATGCATTTGCAAATGGTGGACAAGCAGTAGCAGCAACTGAGGCTCCAGCAGCAGTAGAAGCTACTCCAGCAGCAGCGAAAGAAGAAGCACCAAAAGCACAACCAATTCCAGCTGGTGAATATCCAGAAACTCGTGAGAAAATGAGTGGTATCCGTAAAGCAATTGCGAAAGCAATGGTTAACTCTAAACATACAGCTCCTCACGTAACATTAATGGATGAAGTAGATGTAACTGAACTTGTTGCTCACCGTAAGAAGTTCAAAGCTGTTGCAGCTGACAAAGGTATTAAATTAACTTACCTTCCATACGTTGTTAAAGCTTTAACATCTGCATTACGTGAATATCCAATGTTAAACACTTCTTTAGATGATGCTTCTCAAGAAGTAGTTCATAAACATTACTTCAACATCGGTATCGCAGCTGATACAGACAAAGGTCTATTAGTACCAGTTGTTAAAGATACAGATCGCAAGTCTATCTTCACAATTTCTAACGAGATCAATGATCTTGCTGGTAAAGCACGTGAAGGTCGTTTAGCTCCTGCTGAAATGAAAGGCGCTTCTTGCACAATTACAAACATTGGTTCTGCAGGTGGACAATGGTTCACTCCAGTTATCAACCACCCAGAAGTAGCAATCCTTGGTATCGGCCGTATCGCTGAGAAACCAGTTGTGAAAAACGGTGAGATCGTTGCAGCTCCAGTATTAGCATTATCTCTAAGCTTTGACCATCGTTTAATTGACGGCGCAACTGCTCAAAAAGCATTAAACCAAATTAAACGTCTATTGAATGACCCACAATTATTAGTAATGGAGGCGTAATAACAATGGTAGTAGGAGATTTCCCAATTGAATTAGATACAGTCGTTGTTGGTGCAGGTCCTGGTGGATACGTTGCGGCAATTCGTGCAGCACAATTAGGTCAAAAGGTAGCAATCATTGAAAAAGCTAACCTTGGTGGCGTATGTTTAAACGTTGGATGTATTCCTTCAAAAGCGTTAATCAATGCAGGTCATCGTTATGAGAATGCAATGCATTCTGATGACATGGGTATCACTGCAGAGAACGTAAAAGTTGACTTTACAAAAGTTCAAGAATGGAAAAACGGCGTAGTTAAGAAATTAACTGGCGGTGTTGAAGGCCTTCTTAAAGGTAACAAAGTTGAAATCATTCGCGGTGAAGCTTACTTCGTAGATGCTAACACATTACGCGTAATGACTGAAGATGCAGCTCAAACTTATACGTTTAAAAATGCTGTTCTTGCAACTGGTTCTACACCAATCGAAATTCCAGGATTCAAATACTCTAAACGTGTTATCAACTCTACAGGTGCTTTAAGCTTACCTGAAATTCCTAAAAAACTTGTTGTAATCGGCGGCGGTTACATCGGTATGGAATTAGGTACTGCATATGCTAACTTCGGTACAGAAGTTACTGTAGTAGAAGCTGGCGACGAAATCTTAGCTGGTTTCGAAAAAGCTATGAGCTCTGTTGTTAAACGTGCTCTACAGAAAAAAGGTAACGTAACAATCCATACAAAAGCTATGGCTAAAGGCGTTGAAGAAACAGAAACTGGCGTAAAAGTTAGCTTCGAAGTTAAAGGTGAAATCCAAACTGTAGAAGCAGATTACGTATTAGTAACTGTAGGTCGTCGTCCAAACACTCAAGAAATCGGTCTTGAGCAAGTTGGAGTTAAAATGACTGACCGCGGCATCATCGAAATCGATGAGCAATGTCGTACAAATGTACCAAACATCTATGCAATCGGTGATATCGTTCCTGGACCACCATTAGCTCACAAAGCTTCTTACGAAGGTAAAGTAGCTGTAGAAGCAATTAGTGGCCATGCGTCAGCTATCGATTACATCGGAATTCCTGCAGTATGCTTCACTGATCCAGAATTAGCATCTGTTGGTTACACTAAGAAACAAGCTGAAGAAGCTGGAATGACTGTAACTGTATCTAAGTTCCCATTCGCTGCTAACGGTCGTGCATTATCATTAAACAGCACTGACGGTTTCTTACAACTTGTAACACGTAAAGAAGATGGTCTTCTTGTAGGTGCTCAAGTTGCAGGTGCAGGCGCTTCTGATATTATTTCTGAGATTGGTTTAGCTATCGAAGCTGGAATGACAGCAGAAGATATCGCTCAAACAATCCACGCTCACCCAACATTAGGTGAAATCACAATGGAAGCAGCTGAAGTTGCTCTTGGAATGCCAATTCACATTGTAAAATAATTTAAGTAATGAAAATAGCCCATCTCTTATTTAAAGAGATGGGCTATTTTTTATTTTATAATAAAAGTGGCTTGCAAGGTCTTTATACGTACTTGTCGAATGAATATATAATAATTTAATTGAATCGTTAAAACATATATAAATCCAAAAGCCGTATATATGCTTTCGTGTAATATGTAATTGATTCAAACTTAATACCATATATTAATAAAATAGAGCATGTCAAAGGAGAAGGTTCCATGAAAATATTACATGTTATATTTTATCATTTTTTATTATGGAGTGGTTTTTCTGTTGTATTATCATTGTCAAATGGTGATAAGTTGCATTATAAAGTCATTCTATTTTTTGTATTTCTTTATTTAGCATATGTGATCGCATATTTTGTATTGCAAATTAGAAAGCAGGCATTATTCCTTACGTGTTCAAATTGCATACTTTTCTTAATTATATTTTCTATTTTTTAAATTAACGTTTATAGAAATACATTGTTCTTCCATTAAATAATTTCAACTCTCCTTCTAATTTCTTCGCTAGAAAACGGCAAAATTCATTTGCTTTTCCTTTATCACCAAATGTTGCATTAGGTGGTAAAGAAACTTGAATATAAGTTTGTTCCTTTTCTATACCGACACCAACATAAATGGAGTCATATCGATCGTGCGTAGATTGTAGTTTGAATGTTGTTGCTGATGTATCTAAAATTTCATACGGAAAAGCGGTATTTGTATAAGCGTAATTAATTTGAACACCAGTTTTGGAAGTAACTGTTTTATAATAATGAAAAAGTTGTTTTATATCATCTATTGAAACAGATTGTTGATTGGATTTAGGTACAAGCGTAATAAAGGCATGTTGCATATAAGTTCCCCCTAACTTAGTAGAATACTCTCATTCTACATCCTACTGAATTTTTTGACAATTAAAAGGAGTATTCCTTTTTTTGTTTAATATACTAATGAAAGGTGATGTAGAAAGGTGGAAACCGATGTTTGAAAAATTGTATGATGAGCATGAAAGTGTGAAGGTACGATTTTTGGGGTTTATGACACATGATACTCGTTATGATTTTGGCGTTATTTATACAAATATGTTTTTTGGAAAGCCACTTATTGTTTGCATGCAAACAGGAAGGTCTACTTTACTTGGACGAGATGATGTAGAGAATGTTCAACATTTGCAGGAAGTGTTCAAATTAGGTTCAGAAGAGGAAGCAGCTGAGTTAGCTCAGTTTTTCTCATTTCTAGTTCCATCTACATCTTTGCATGCGGAATACGAAGAATAAATAATGTAAAACAGTCGTACGTATAAATATGGCTGTTTTTTTGTTTGAATATCGCATACTAATTTAAAATAAAAATATTTAATGTGTTATACTAAAAACCTATTGACGTAAAAAGTATAACATATTAAAATAAAGACAGAAAGTTAAGCGGTTACAAAAAAGTTTTTGGGATTATAAACTTAGGGGGAAATGAAAAATGGGAACAATCGTATGTCAAGATTGTGAAGGTACAATTGCACACTTCGAGGATGAGAAAGTAACGGTACTTTACGGGAAATGTGGATCTTGCGGATGTGATCACACAGAGCATACAAAAGCCCAATAATTGATAGGAAATGGACAGCTGAAAGTTTTTAGGACCATAAACTTAGGGGGAAATGAAAAATGGGAACAATCGTATGCCAAGTATGTGAAGGAACAATCGGACATTTTGAAGATGAAAAAACGACAGTGCTTTACGGAAAATGCGGAACAAATTGTGACTGTGCTAGTAGAGATAATGCGAAAGCTTAATGATAAATAAATAGATTACTATTAAAACTCAGGGGGAAATGAAAAATGGGAACAATCGTATGCCAAGTATGTGAAGGAACAATCGGACATTTTGAAGATGAAAAATCAACAGTACTATACGGGAAATGTGGATCTCATTGCGACTGTGACCATAAAGAACATTCAAAAGCTTAAATAAAAAAAGCGCCTACATATGTAGGTGCTTTTTTTAATAAACTGTAGTTGTGTTGCCAACTGTTGCAACAATTGCATCATCTCTAATCGGAATAAATCCTATGGATGTCTGTGGTGTGTTAGGAGAAGCGTGGTAGCTCATAAGACGGCTATCGATACGGGTAATAGTATCGGTTAAGAAAGCGGAAATAAAAGCGTAAGGGACTCGTCGCTCATTTAACGCGTATATAATTTCTTCTTTTGTTTTTACACCTACGCCATGCCCATAAAAAAAGAAATTTCCTAGATAGATTGTATTTTCTCCTTGCCACTCGATTGTAGCTGGGTTCACTTGTGGATTTTTAAAGTAAACGAGATCACCTGGGACAAGATCGCCACCCGTCTTTGTTATGAGCTTTAAATCTTGATCGTAGTCCCACGTATAAAGTAAAAGGTTTGCAAAGAGACGGTTGAAGGTTTCTTCCTCATATAATGCTAGTAAAGCTTTGTAAAAAATAATGATCATAGCGGTGGCACATTCAGTTCCATATAGTTTTCCGTTTTTGAAAATATCTTGTATGGCAATGGAAGGGGGTATGTTTGGAAGGAGCTCGAATCCTCCAAGAGATGTTCTTTTCCAATACTGAGGGTTACAAAAAGATTGTTGAAATGTGCGAAACTGAAAACCACTTTGAAAAAGTTCTAATGCAGAAGTAATAATATGAACACGCAAATTTAGATCAAAGCTGAGTTCACCAGATGTTCGGAAGGAATAGATTTCTTGATTTCCTGCCATTATAGATAAAATTTGTTGTTTCTCATTTGCAAATGGCTCATATTCATTTGTGATATAAGGATGTACAATAGAACGGCCTATTACAATCATAATAGTATCCCCACCTATACGTTACATTACATAATATCGTATGAGAAAAGGCCAAAAGGGTGAAAGAAAAGCCTATCAACTGATAGGCTTGTACTCTTTAATCACGCGTAATGTTTGTAATGTCATATCTTCAGGACCTTGTACAGGTAAACCTGCTTCTAAGTTTTTACGAATATACTCTAAGTTATCTTGTGTAATAATTTCCCCCGGAGTAAAGATTGGAATCCCTGGCGGATAAACCATAACGAAATCAGCTATAATACGACCTGCTGCATTTTCAAATGGGATGACTTCTGTTTCCGAATAAAAAGCATCTCGAGGAGAAAGTGCTAAAACAGGTATTTCTGGAATTTCTACTTGCACTTGAACACCTTTATCAGCTTTATTTTTAAATGTTGCTGATAAATCTTGTAATGCTGCAATAAGTGTAGTTGTCTCACTTTCTGTATCCCCAAAAGTGACAAGACATAGTATGTTGTATAAATCTGAGAGCTCTACTTCAATGTTATATTGCTCTCTAAGCCATACTTCAGCCTGATGGCCTGTAATACCTAAATCTTTTACAGATACAATTATCTTTGTAGGATCATAGTTAAAAGTAGCATCCGTACCTAGCATTTCTTTCCCTGGACAGTAAAGATGTTCAATATCATTTATAGCATCACGAACTTGTTCCGCTAATTGTATTGTTTGTTCTATGAGTGCCGTTCCTTCTGTAGCAAGACGTTTTCTAGCAACATCTAGGGAGGCTAACAAGATGTAAGACGTTGATGTAGTCGTAAGCATGCTAATAATAGATTGAACATGTTTTACGTTCACAAGGCCTTCTTTTACATTAAGAATAGAACTTTGCGTTAAAGATCCACCTAATTTGTGAACACTTGTTGCTGCCATATCTGCACCGGCTTGCATCGCTGACATCGGCAGTTCATCGTGAAAATGAATATGAACACCATGAGCCTCATCAACGAGTACAGGGATATCGTAAGAATGTGCTAATTGTACAATCTGTTCTAAGTCCGCAGCAAAGCCAAAGTATGTTGGGTTAATAACAAGTAGGCCTTTCGCATCTGAGTGCTCTTCAAGTGCCTTTTTGACAGATTGAATTGTGATTCCATGTGAAATACCAAGTTTTGGATCAATTTCAGGATGCATGAAAATAGGTTTTGCACCTGAGAAAATAATAGCTGACATTACTGATTTATGCACGTTTCGTGGTACTAGTATTTTGTCACCAGGACCGCAAACGCTCATCACCATTGTCATAATTGCGCCACTTGTACCTTGAATAGAAAAGAAAGTATGATCCGCACCAAATGCAGCGGCTGCTAAATCCTGTGCTTCTTTAATCATACCTTTTGGATGATGTAAATCATCGAGCGGCGCAATATTAATTAAATCAATTGCTAATGCATTATGCCCAATAAATTCGCGAAATTCAGGATCCATGCCCTGTCCTTTTTTATGCCCTGGAATATGGAATTGAATTGGATTTCGCTTACTGTGCTCAACTAAAGCGGTAAACAATGGTGTTTCGTATTGGGACAATCTATACACCCCTTCTTTTTTTAATATTTATTAGAGTTTGTTTTATATAATCTTGTTCTAAAAAAGTTACGTTCTTTTTTAGAATGAGACTTGTTTTTCTGCCATTCACAAAAGCTTTTTTGAGATGGGAGCTTCACTTTATTTTCTATAAAACAAAAGCATTATATCACCAATAATTATAGATGTATAGCAAAAAATATTTTTACGGTGAGTATGTTAAATAGTAGCTTCCTACTAACTTCTAGTGGAAGGCAATTCCATTAAAATGAATAAATAGTGTATAATGCAAAGTGGCTATAGTGAAGTAGAAAAAATCACTTTAAGATAGCGTATTGAAATAAGAAGAAATGATAAATGAGGTGCGAAATGGAATATCAATATCCGTTAGATTATGATTGGTCAAATGAGGAAATGGTTACAATTGTGAAGTTTTATGAAGCGATTGAGAAAGCATATGAAAAAGGAATTGTAAGAGAAGAATTAATGGGTTTATATCGTCGTTTTAAAGAGATTGTTCCATCGAAAGCAGAAGAAAAGAAAATTGATAAAGAGTTTCAAGAAGTAAGTGGATATTCTATATACCGTGCGATTCAGAAGGCTAAAGAAATTGAAGAAGAAAAGCTTGTGAAAATGTAAAAAATATTTTGAAAAATAAAAACTGAAGTGATATAATGTGATAACAACTAAAAACGGACAATATAAATTGTCCGTTTTCTACTATCGATTACAAAGTGCATATAAAGGAAGGAGTGATTGCATCGTAGATTCAATCTTAGCAAGGAATTGTTCGTTGGTCATTGCTGAAAACTCCTCTGGTGATATATGAATACCAACTAATAATTCTGCTTTTTTCACAGTAGCTAGACGTTCAATCATCTTTTGTAAATCATTTGTTTCAAGTGTTTTATGTAATTTTACACTTGGTTTAGTATGGTCAATGGACCAAACGAAGTCATTTGGAATATTTGTTTTTAAATCATTTATATGTTCTAAGAAGGCGTGAGCCGTCTCCACTTTTTGTGGACACTCATAGATTAAACCAAAGTATATGAAGGCATGAGTACCCCATAATCCAATTTGGAAATGTGGTAGCATTTTATATCCGCGTTTATTTGTTGAAAAAGCAACCCAAGTATCGTTTGGTGGATTGACTTTGCGACGTGCGTGTTTTGCTACATGATAAAAAAAGTTCTCATCAGTTTGTTTGGATAAATACGCTGCAAACTGTTCCCCTAAAGCTTCTAGCTTAGGATGAATGTTCGTTTTAATTGCACTCATTCGTTCTTCGAGACCATCAACTGTAAAGACCTCAAAATCAGTTGATTTGAATGTTTGTAGTGTCATGATTGTTCCTCCAACTCCTATTTTGCTTTTATTTTAGCATAGCTTGTACTATTCATAAAAAAAACAGCACAAAAAAATTTAAATAAAAAAATATAATTTTGTTGCATAGATGATTTATCCAACATAGTATAGTATAAAACAAAAAATCAGAAAATTGAATCAATTCTAGTCCGAGGGCAGACGAATATTGGGAGGAGGCAAATAATATGAGACAGGTGATTAATGCGTTAAAGAGAACAGATGCTGAAAAGAGAATACCGGTGCTACGTTTGGAGCTAGATTATGAATTAGCGACTTTATATGATGCGATGATGGAAAATGATAAACAGAAAAAAGAAGAGTGTGTACAAAAGTTAGAAGTGTTAAGACTTGAAATGATTCGTTTAGAAGCGTAATAATAGTATATGTATAAAAAATTAGTTGGTGCGAACCTTATAAAGGGTTCGTTTTTTCTGTGAACAGTATAGATCGGAGTGTTTAAACATGCAAGAAGTATGGAAAGACATCGATGCACACGCCAAACAGTGGATTCGGGATGCGGGAGAGCGTTTAATGGCATCAATGAAAAAAGCACTTATTATAGAAACAAAATCAAATGCAGCTGATTTAGTAACAAATATGGACCGAGAAATAGAGCAGTTTTTAATTGGGAAAATTAAAGAAACATTCCCACATCATCATATTTTAGGTGAAGAGGGCTATGGAGACGAGGTAACTTCTTCTGACGGGGTTGTTTGGTTAATTGATCCAATTGACGGCACGATGAACTTTGTTCACCAAAAAAGAAATTTTGCAATTTCAATTGGAATTTATGAGAACGGTATCGGAAAGATTGGACTTATTTATGATCCAGTTCATGATGAATTATATCATGCGTTAAAAGGGGCTGGAGCATTTTGTAATGAAGTACCAATACCTTTATTACAAAAAGGTACTGTAGAGCAAGGTATTGTAGCTTTAAATGCGATATGGCTTACCGACAATCCATTGCTTAATATGGAAAGTATGATGGCACTTGTTAAGAAAGCAAGAGGCACGAGATCATATGGCTGTGCAGCATTAGAGATGGTATACGTTGCAACTGGAAGAATCGATGCATATGTAACGCCTAGATTATCACCATGGGACTTTGGTGGGGGACAGATAATTGTAGAGGAAGTTGGAGGCAAGGTAACAACATTCTCCGGAGCGCCACTTTCTATCGTAGAGAAGAGTAGCGTATTAGTTGCGAAGCCAGGGGTGTATGAAGAAGTGTTATCGTTTATATCCAAGTAACAAAAAAAGTAAGAGGCTGTATACAGGCTTCTTACTTTTTGACGTTATTGCGATTTACGCATTTTTCTTTTTGTTACAAAACCGTATCCAACTGTAACAAATGTGCCGATAATGCAAATAATAATACCGATTGGACTATTTTCAGCAATCATAATGCCGATACCGATTAAGAAAATAACACCGATAATTGCAGTTAATAAAAAGCGATATTGAATGTGTTCCATTTCTTCACCCTCCAATCTCATTTTACTTTCACAAAAGTAAGAATACAACTATATTTTCATTCTTGATTTTATTTTAATTGCTATTGTATCCCCTTCGCTCTTATAATAGAGAAGGATTAAAAAGACATTAGGAGTTGGACATGTTGAAAAAACGACAAGATTTACGTAATATAGCAATTATTGCCCACGTTGACCATGGTAAAACAACACTTGTTGACCAGTTATTACGTCAAGCGGGGACTTTCCGTGCGAACGAACACGTTGAAGAGCGCGCAATGGATTCAAATGATCTAGAAAGAGAGCGCGGTATTACAATTTTAGCGAAAAATACTGCGATTCACTATGAAGATAAAAGAATTAACATTTTAGATACACCAGGTCACGCTGACTTCGGTGGAGAAGTAGAACGTATTATGAAAATGGTTGATGGTGTTTTACTTGTTGTTGATGCATATGAAGGTTGTATGCCACAAACACGATTTGTTTTAAAGAAAGCTCTTGAGCAAAACTTAACTCCAATCGTAGTTGTAAATAAAATTGACCGTGACTTCGCTCGCCCTGATGAAGTAGTTGATGAAGTAATTGACTTATTCATCGAACTTGGTGCAAACGAAGATCAATTAGAGTTCCCAGTTGTATTTGCATCAGCAATGAACGGAACAGCAAGCTTAGATTCAAACCCAGCAAATCAAGAAGAGAATATGAAATCATTATTTGATACAATTATTGAACATATTCCTGCACCAATTGATAACAGCGAAGAGCCACTTCAATTCCAAGTAGCACTTCTTGATTACAACGACTATGTTGGACGTATTGGAGTTGGACGCGTATTCCGCGGTACAATGAAGGTTGGACAACAAGTTGCTTTAATGAAAGTAGACGGAAGCGTAAAACAATTCCGCGTAACAAAATTATTTGGTTACATGGGATTAAAACGTCAAGAAATTGAAGAAGCAAAAGCTGGAGACTTAGTAGCTGTTTCTGGTATGGAAGACATTAACGTTGGTGAAACAGTATGCCCAGTTGAACATCAAGATGCGTTACCATTATTACGTATTGATGAGCCAACACTACAAATGACGTTCCTTGTAAATAACAGTCCATTTGCAGGTCGTGAAGGTAAATACATTACATCTCGTAAAATTGAAGAGCGTCTTCGTTCACAATTAGAAACAGATGTAAGTTTACGTGTAGATAATACAGAGTCTCCTGATGCATGGATCGTATCTGGACGTGGGGAACTACATTTATCTATCTTAATTGAAAACATGCGTCGTGAAGGTTATGAACTACAAGTATCTAAGCCAGAAGTAATTATTAAAGAAGTTGATGGCGTAAGATGTGAGCCTGTAGAGCGTGTACAAATCGATGTACCTGAAGAATACACTGGTTCTATTATGGAATCTATGGGTGCACGTAAAGGTGAAATGTTAGATATGGTGAATAACGGAAACGGTCAAGTTCGCCTTACTTTCATGGTTCCAGCACGTGGTTTAATTGGTTACACAACAGAATTCTTAACATTAACTCGTGGTTACGGTATTTTAAACCATACATTCGATTGCTACCAACCAGTACACGCTGGACAAGTTGGTGGACGTCGTCAAGGTGTTCTAGTTTCACTTGAAACAGGAAAAGCATCACAATACGGTATTATGCAAGTTGAAGACCGTGGTGTAATCTTCGTTGAACCAGGTACAGAAGTATATGCTGGTATGATTGTCGGAGAACACACTCGTGAGAATGACTTAACAGTTAACGTTGTGAAAATGAAACAACAAACTAACATTCGTTCTGCGACGAAAGATCAAACTTCAACAATGAAAAAACCACGCTTAATGACTTTAGAAGAATCATTAGAGTACTTAAACGATGACGAGTTCTGTGAAGTAACTCCAGAATCCATTCGTTTACGTAAAAAGATTCTTGATAAGAGCGAACGTGAAAGAGCTGCTAAGAAAAAGAAATCTGTAGAAGCGTAAAATAGTAAAACAGCTACCTTTAATTAAGGTAGCTGTTTTTTTATGTTTATTTTTTAGAATATTTACTCTTTTTGTGGACAGTATTTTTTTCACAGGTTACTCTTGTATTAAGTACATAAAGAAAAATGGTTTGATTTATGAGGAAGGGGGATAAATAGTGTTAGAAAGAATGTCGTTTTTTGCGAAGTTATGTAAAGTTGATGAAAATCCAGAACTAGGGATGTGGTTACTGTATGGCGTCATTATTATATTAAGTGCACTTGTGTATAATTTAGGTTTTGCAAGAAAGCTATCTATAATAAAAAATATAGTGATATATATATCGTTAGCGATTGGGTGTACAGTGTTAACTTTCTTTGCAGTTTTTTTACCTGTTGGAGAGGGGCTTGTTGTAGCAGCAATTGTACTTGGGATTTATAGGTTGAGATTACGTCAAGCAAGACAACAAAAAGCAGGATGAGGGGGGAAGCTTTATGCGTTCCGTACAAGATGCGTTATATAATTGGTTAACAATTAAAACAGTTGCCGAAGCACGTCCGGATGATAGTGCTGCAAAAGAAACGTATTTGTTATTTCAAAATATGATATATGAAGAACATAAATTGAGAAATGTGGAAGTTAAGAAGAACGAGGAAATGTATGTAGTTACATATGAAATAAATGGAGAAAGAAAATCTGCAAGGTTTCCATTAGAAGCTATTGATTGTTTTTTGGATCAAATGAATCGCGAACCTGAAAAATATAAATAAGTCCTTTATCATATTGATAAAGGACTTATTTATATTTTACCAATCGTCTTCGACTTTTTTATCACGATATAATCGAAAATTACCACTTGCATGACGTTCCATCGTACGTTCAGCAATTCGTTCCGAACATTCCATGCACATATATGTATGAATAGGGCGATTACGCAGTTTTTTTGCCATAGGATTTTCATCATCTAACATATCTTTTTTATCACAAATCATACATTTGACTCTCATTTCGTCACCTCAATACGAATTCTATCAGTATAAGTATATCATGGAAGTGTAATGTTTTTGAATAATAGCGGGAAAAAATAATATTTTCGCAATTCAAAAAATAGGTTATGATAAGGATATATGAAGTATATTTGGAGGTGGAAATATGGCGAATGTAGTAGAGCCCACATTAACGGATGATTTAGTACAAACGTTACGTAAAGAGTGTATTGTTATGGTAGCAACAACAGATTTTGAAAAACAAGTTCCTAACGTAAGTGCTATTTCTTGGGTGTATGCAGTGAGTAAAACTAGTATTCGATTTGCAGTAGATCAACGTTCACGTATTGTGGAAAATATAAGACATAGTACTGGAGTGGTATTGACTATAATGGCGAATGAATCCGTATTTTCCATAAGTGGTGCAGGTGAAATTTTGACTGATAGAATGGAAGGCATTCCTTTAAAATTGACTGTAATAGAAGTAAATGTACAAGAAGTACGTGATGTTATGTTTTATGGTGCAAAACTTGCAATTGAACCAACATATGAAAAAACGTATGATCTTCGTGCAGCTAAAAAGCTCGATAACCAGGTGTTAGTAGGAATGAAAGAATTATAAATGTGATAAATAAGAAAGTCAGTTATTAACTTTTGTAATTACTTATTGTGATTTTATGTTAATAATTATAATTAAAAGTAATATATTGAATAGAAATGAATAAAAAATAAATAAAAGGTTTAATGGCTATAAATTTCGATTCTACCTCGTTTATACGGTACATATAATTATAACAATGGTTCGTCCATATTTTATGGATGAAACCCTTGTTCTACAAATTTAAAAGTGGAGTCAGGGGGTAACAGGTTGGATAAAATTTATGTGTTAGATACGAATGTACTTTTGCAGGATCCTTTATCTATTTTTTCATTTGAAACCAATGAAGTAGTGATTCCAGCAGTTGTATTAGAAGAGGTTGATTCGAAAAAACGTTATATGGATGAAGTAGGACGAAACGCTCGTTATGTATCTAAGTTAATAGACAAATTTCGTGAAATAGGAAAACTGCATGAAAGTATTCCGCTAGAAAACGGCGGTACATTTCGTATTGAATTAAATCATCGTTCGTTTGTCCAACTACAAGATATTTTTGTAGAAAAAACAAATGATAATCGAATTTTAGCTGTAGCAAAAAATCTATCTTTAGAAGAACAAGAAAAAGAGGACGGGAAGTCTGTTATTTTAGTAAGTAAAGACGTGCTCGTAAGGGTAAAAGCAGATGCAATAGGTTTAAAGGCGGAAGATTATTTAAGTGATCGGGTTATTGAAGTGGAAAATATATATTCAGGATTTTTAGAAGGATATATATCAAAAGAACAATTGGATTATTTTTATGAAAAAGGCGAATTGCCTTTATCCGAAATTGCAAATCATCCTTTTTATCCAAATCAGTTTGTAGTAATGAAAGATGCGTTAGGTGGATCTAGTTCAGCACTAGGTATTGTGGATCATTTAGGTAAGAAGGTAAAGAAACTTATTTTTCATAATGAACAAGTATGGGGAATACGACCACGAAATGTGCAGCAAATTATGGGATTAGAATTGTTGCTTCGTGAAGATATTCCGCTAGTCACGCTAACAGGGAAAGCTGGTACAGGAAAGACATTACTAGCTTTAGCTTCGGGGCTCATGCAAACGGAAGATTTAGGGTTATACAAAAAACTACTCGTTGCACGGCCAATTGTTCCAGTTGGGAAAGATATCGGTTATTTACCGGGAGAAAAAGAAGAAAAGTTAAGACCGTGGATGCAACCGATTTTTGATAATCTAGAGTATTTATTTAATACGAAAAAACCAGGAGAGTTAGATGCTATTTTAGCTGGAATGGGTTCGATAGAAGTAGAAGCTCTTACGTATATACGCGGGAGAAGTATTCCAGATCAATTCATTATAATTGACGAAGCACAAAATTTAACGAAGCATGAAGTGAAAACGATACTAACGAGGGTAGGAGAAAAAAGTAAAATCGTATTAATGGGAGATCCTCAGCAAATTGATCATCCGTATTTGGATGAGTATAATAACGGTTTAACATATGTTGTAGAGAAATTTAAAGAGCAACGTATTAGTGGTCATGTGAAATTTGTAAAAGGGGAGCGATCTAATTTAGCTCAACTAGCAGCAGATTTATTATAAAAAGGAGTGAGCTGAAGCTCACTCCTTTTCTTTAAATAATTGTAAATTTGCGGATGTTACGGATTGGATTTTGTCTATTAGATCCATCATTGTAATATAAATGAACAGGTCCATCTTCTTTTAATGGTTTTCCTTCTTTTGAAAAACCAAGAATAGCATGTTTGACAGTTTCTAATGGAAGCGTTATTGTATCATCTACTGTTTCGATCTCGACTTGCGTAGCGTCATCTGAAATTTCGGCGTTAGCAAGAAAAGGTTGAAATGGTATACCGAACGTTCCAGTAATTAGCTGTTCTTTTTTAAATTTCTTTACACTTTGTTGTATCGGCGGGAAAGCAGCACCATCACGGATTTCGCGATCCCAATGTTCCGAAGTGTTTTTTAAATAAGCTTCTAGTTCTGAAGTGTTTTCTCTCGTTTCATCAAAGTAAGTTGTCAAATCTACTTTTCGATCATCAAAGATCCAAACGGTTGGATCGATAGTGATTGGAAAACGAACTTTTCCATTAATAAATAAAATTTCGCTCATTGTTGTTCCCTCATTTGTGTTATACTCCCACTTTTCAGTATAATAGTATTAGACACTATTGTCACAAAAAATGTTTCTATTGCAATTTATTAAAACTATCGCTAATATTAATAGATAGGAGAGAGTAGGACGGAAACGGAGGGAATCAATTTGGCGTCTGAGACAGTATCAAATCATCAGGAAAAGGCACTAGCCCTTCTACAAGCGGATGCGGAGAAGATTTTAAGACTTATTAAGGTGCAAATGGACCATCTTACAATGCCGCAATGTCCATTATATGAAGAAGTGTTAGACACACAAATGTTTGGACTATCCCGCGAAGTCGATTTTGCAGTTCGCCTTGGTCTTATTTCAGAAGAACAAGGGAAAGCAATGTTAGGAGAGCTTGAACGTGAGTTATCTGCACTTCATGAAGCATTTACAAACAAACAACAATAACGGGTTCAAATAAGGGGGCTCAAACTGAAAAAGTTTGAGCTTTTTATTTGTATAATAAAGCAGGAAGAATCAATGTACATATGGAATACAACAATAATTAAATTGAAACAGAGAGAGGAAATGAAATGAAAAGAGTATGGAAATCAATGGATTATTCATTATTACTTCCTCTTGTTATCTTATGTGTGTTGGGAGTTATAATGGTATATAGTTCTAGTTCCATTGTTGCGATTTCGTCAAGATATAACTGGCCAGCAGATTACTTTTTTAAAAAACAATTATTGGCCCTTGCTATTGGGACGGTAATACTAGTGATTGTCGTTATAATTCCTTACAAATTTTGGAGGAAAGGAATGGTTCTAGCTGCGATGGGGCTAGGGAGTCTTGTCTTACTAGCAGCGGCCTATCTTTTCGGTAAGGAAATCAATGGTGCAAAAGGATGGATACTGGGTATACAACCTGCCGAGTTTGCTAAAATAGCTGTTATTATTACGCTAGCAAGTTTTTTTGCTAAGAAACAAGAGAGGCAAACTCCTTTTTTACAAGGGATTATCCCCCCTATAGCTGTTGTCGGTGGATCGATGGTATTAATTTTATTACAAAAGGACTTAGGGACTGACCTATTAATAGGTGGAACAGTGTTAATTATGTTCTTCTGCTCAGGAGTTAATGTTAACTTGTGGATAAAAAGATTCTTTTTAACTTCTATCATATGGATTCCAGCATTGTATTTTATTGGGAGTTATAAATTGAAAGCTTACCAAAAAGCTCGATTTTCAGTTTTTCTTGATCCATTTAACGATCCTCAAAATGATGGATTCCAATTAGTTAATTCGTTTATTGGAATTGCCTCAGGTGGGTTAAATGGTAGAGGATTAGGGAATAGTATACAAAAGTATGGCTACTTACCAGAGCCGCAAACGGATTTCATTATGGCAATTATATCTGAAGAACTAGGTTTTATAGGTGTAGCTATCATTTTAATCTGTTTATTACTTATTATTATTCGTTCGTTTAGAGTAGCACAAAAATGTAAAGATCCATTTGGAAGTTTAATTGCAATCGGAATTGCAAGTTTAATTGGCATACAAACTTTTGTTAATGTTGGTGGTATGTCAGGATTAATACCGCTTACAGGAGTACCTTTACCGTTTATTAGTTATGGCGGTAGTTCCTTGTTGGCTAATCTGATCTCGATGGGTATATTATTAAATATTGCTAGTCATGTGAAACGACAAGAGAAACAGCAAAATGAGGAAATGAAAGAAAGAGAACAAGATGGACCACGTCTTGTAGTTGTAAAATAAAACACATTGTGCTTTAGAGCATGATGTGTTTTTTTATTTTTAAGTAGTTTTTAAATATGATGTATTAATTTCTCTTTCAGGTAAAAGGGTATATCACATTAATCCAAAAGTGATATACAATTAAGTTGTTAGAAAAGGAAGAGGTATGCTATACTATTTTTGTGAGACAAATTGCTCAGAAAACTTATCATTTGTTAAAAAATAAGGTATGATGGATAAAAATAAAGTGAAGCTTTCTAAGTATAATATAATGTAGAAAGTGAAGAACTTCACGCTCTTTATGGTGTGTATATATTTTATCTCTAGAGTGGTAGGAAAGTAGAGGGGGAAAATCATGACAAAGCTGCAACGTATTCAAAAAGTATTGGTAGCTAACCGTGGAGAGATTGCAATTCGTGTGTTTCGAGCTTGTTCGGAACTGGGATTAAAAACAGTTGCAATCTATTCTAAAGAGGATAGTGGTTCTTATCATCGTTATAAAGCCGATGAATCCTATTTAGTTGGGGAAGGAAAAAAGCCAATTGATGCTTATCTAGATATTGAGGGCATTATTGAGATTGCGAAAAGTAATCATGTAGATGCAATCCACCCTGGATATGGTTTCTTGTCAGAAAATATTCAATTCGCAAAACGTTGTGAAGAAGAAGGGATTATCTTTATCGGTCCAAAAAGTAAGCATTTAGATATGTTTGGAGATAAAGTAAAAGCAAGAACACAAGCGCAGCTAGCACAAATTCCAGTTATTCCTGGTAGTGATGGGCCAGTAGATTCATTAGAAGAAGTCGAAGAATTTGCTGAAAAGTATGATTACCCGATTATTATTAAAGCTTCCCTTGGCGGTGGCGGTCGTGGTATGCGTATTGTACGTACTAGTGAAGAATTAAGAGAATCGTATAATCGAGCAAAGTCAGAAGCGAAAGCAGCCTTTGGTAATGATGAAGTATACGTAGAAAAATTCGTTGAAAAACCTAAACATATAGAAGTTCAAATTTTAGCAGATGAAGAGGGCAATGTTGTTCATTTATACGAGCGAGACTGTTCTGTACAACGTCGTCATCAAAAAGTAGTAGAAATTGCACCTAGTGTGTCGCTTTCAGATGATTTGCGTCAGCGTATTTGTGATGCTGCTGTGAAATTAACGAAAAATGTAAATTATTTAAACGCAGGAACAGTTGAATTTCTTGTAAAAGATGATAATTTCTATTTCATTGAAGTAAATCCGCGTGTTCAAGTAGAACATACAATTACAGAAATGATTACAGGAGTCGATATCGTTCAATCACAAATTTTAATAGCTGATGGACATGCATTACATAGCAAATTGGTAGGTGTTCCAAAGCAAGAGGAAGTTGTTGTACATGGATTTGCAATACAATCTCGAGTAACGACTGAGGATCCACTAAATAATTTCATGCCGGATACAGGAAAAATTATGGCATATCGATCAGGTGGTGGCTTTGGAGTTCGTCTTGATACAGGTAATAGTTTCCAAGGTGCTGTTATTACACCGTACTATGATTCTTTACTTGTAAAAGTTACAACATGGGCGCTTACTTTTGAACAAGCTGCTGCAAAAATGGAACGTAACTTAAAAGAATTCCGTATTCGTGGTATTAAAACGAATATTCCATTCCTAGAGAATGTAGTAAAACATAAAAACTTCTTATCAGGGGAATATGACACTTCATTTATTGATGCGTCACCTGAACTATTCTTGTTCTCGAAACGTAAAGACCGAGGAACGAAAATGTTAAATTACATCGGGACAGTAACAGTAAATGGCTTCCCAGGAGTAGGGAAAAAAGAGAAACCAATTTTCCCAGATGCTCGTATACCGAATGTATTACACTCAGAGCCAATCCAAAATGGAACGAAACAAATTTTGGATGAGCGTGGAGCAGACGGATTAGTAAAATGGGTACAAGATCAAAAACGTGTACTTTTAACGGATACAACATTCCGTGATGCGCATCAGTCATTACTTGCAACGCGTATTCGTACAAAAGATTTACACCAAATTGCAGAGCCGACAGCGAGAATGTTACCGAACTTATTCTCAGCAGAAATGTGGGGCGGTGCGACGTTTGATGTTGCATATCGTTTCTTAAAAGAAGATCCGTGGGAACGATTACTAGATCTTCGTGAAAAAATGCCAAATGTTTTATTCCAAATGTTACTTCGTTCTTCAAACGCGGTTGGTTACAAAAACTATCCGGATAATTTAATTCAAAAGTTTGTGGAGTGTTCTGCTCAAGCTGGAATTGATGTGTTCCGTATTTTTGATAGCTTAAACTGGGTAGAAGGTATGAGAGTTGCGATTGATGCTGTACGAGATACTGGTAAAATTGCAGAAGCAACTATGTGTTACACAGGGGATATTCATGATCCGTTACGTAGTAAATATGATTTAAATTACTATAAAAATTTAGCAAAAGAATTAGAAGCATCAGGAGCTCACATTTTAGGTATTAAAGATATGGCGGGCTTACTAAAACCAAATGCAGCATATGATTTAGTTTCAGCATTAAAAGAGACGGTATCGATTCCGATTCACCTGCACACACACGATACGAGTGGAAATGGTATATTAACGTATACGAAAGCAATTGAAGCAGGTGTTGACATTGTCGATGTAGCAGTAAGTTCTATGGCTGGTCAAACGTCACAACCAAGTGCGAACACGCTATACTATGCGTTAGGTGGAAACGAAAGACAGCCAGATGTTAATATAGATTCATTAGAAAAATTATCTCATTACTGGGAAGATGTACGTAAATACTACGCACCGTTTGAAAGTGGTATGAATGCTCCTCATACAGAGGTATATATGCACGAAATGCCAGGCGGACAGTATAGTAATTTACAACAACAAGCGAAAGCGGTTGGCTTAGGCGATCGTTTCGATGAAGTGAAAGTAATGTACCGCCGTGTGAATGACATGTTTGGTGATATTGTTAAAGTAACGCCATCATCTAAAGTTGTCGGTGATATGGCATTATTCATGGTTCAAAATCACTTAACAGAACAAGATGTTTTAGAGCGTGGACATTCTATGGACTTCCCAGGATCTGTTGTTGAAATGTTCTCTGGAGATTTAGGACAACCATATGGTGGTTTCCCGAAAAAGTTACAAGAAATTATTTTAAAAGGGAAAGAACCATTAACAGTAAGACCAGGTGAATTATTAGAACCAGTAGATTTCGACGCGTTAAAAGAAGAGCTATTCCATAAACTTGGACGCGAAGTGACGATGTTTGATGTAGTTGCATATGCATTATATCCAAAAGTATTTATGGATTACGAAAAAGTTGCTGAGATTTATGGAAATGTATCTGTGCTTGATACACCGACATTCTTCTATGGTATGAGACTTGGTGAAGAAATCGATGTGGAAATTGAACAAGGTAAAACATTGATGGTTAAACTAGTATCAATTGGAGAGCCTCAGCCAGATGGAAATCGTGTTCTTTACTTGGAGTTTAACGGTCAACCACGTGAGATTGTTGTGAAAGACGAAAGTGTGAAAGCGACAGTTGCACAACGTGTGAAAGGAAACCGTGAAAATCCAAACCACATTAGCGCAACAATGCCAGGAACGGTTATTAAAGTAGTTGTAAAAGAAGGCGATGAAGTGAAAAAAGGCGATTCTATGGCAATTACAGAAGCGATGAAAATGGAAACGACAGTTCAAGCGCCGTTTAATGGTAAAGTGAAAAAAGTATATGTTAACGATGGAGATGCAATTCAAACGGGTGACTTACTCATTGAATTAGATCATTAAAATAAAAAAGGGTTGTGGAAACACAGCTCTTTTTTATTACGAAAAAATACCTTGCCAATTCGGGCAAGGTATTTTCATTTATTTTGTTTGTTTAGAAGTTGATGCAGCTTCTTTTGCATTCACTTTACTTCTTGTACCTAACATAACTAAATAGCATAGTACAGCAAACAAGCAAGAAATGAATAGTGAATGTAATAATGCCATTGATAAACTAGCATTTGTAAATACGACTAAAATTCCTACGATAGCTTGAAGTGTAACAAGGATAAATGAGATGATCCATCCCCAGTATACGACAGGCTGCTGTTTGTAATGGCGGATAGCGAGAATCATTGCGTATAGTATCCAAGCGAAAATTAACATTGCTGCAACTCTATGTCCCATTTGAACCCATTCATGTAATTGAGTTGGCATAGGTCTATTTTTGCTACATAAAGGAAAGTCTGGACAGGCTAAGCTAGCTCGTTCGTGACGTACTAAAGCCCCTGTGTAGACGACAATATAACTGTAAATTGTTACACCATAAATATGAAATTTCATTTTTTTGTCCATAATAAGTGAACGTGCATCAAATTTTTGGTCGATTTCAAAGATAAGACACGTTAATAAAATGACAGAAGCAAATGAAATTAAGGAAATACCGAAATGGATAGCAAGTACAGCTGGCATTTGCCCCCAAACAACCGCTGCGGCTCCCATTAATGCTTGTGCAACTAAAAATACGAAGGATAAAATTGCTAACGTTTTTGTTTCGCGCACATGTTTATAATATTTCCAGGACAAAATACAAAGGAGAGTGACAAGAATTCCTGCTGATCCTGATGTAAGGCGATGACTTAGTTCAATAATAGTTTCCATTGATAAATTAGATGGAACAAATTCACCGTTACAAAGTGGCCATGATTTACCGCATCCTTGGCCAGAGCCTGTTTTTGTAACTAAGGCGCCTCCTAATAAAACTATTAATAAATCAAGACTCGTAATGACTGCTAACCATTTAATAAAGCGTTGCAATCTCTTTCACCATCTTTCTGCTATGAAGTTATTGCGAAATATTTTCATTCCATTATGTATAGAATAAAACGCGCTAGTTCCTATGATATATAAAAAATAATAAAATAGCAAAGAAATGGAGGGGGAAGACAGGGAAGAGAAAACGGGTGTGGAAATAAGGTTTATAAGGAAATTTTTAGGTGAAAAATAGGCTATTTTGAAAAGAAATGGGGAGAATACGTGTTAAATATGACAAAAAAGTTTATTATAGAAGGTAACATCATGTTATGATATGGATAAGTAACAATTAAGTTTTTTATGTTCGACACAAAAAGTTCATGTTTTCTTCACAAAATGTTCGGGAAATATGATTTAATATATTGGAGTATGGGCGTAGATTAGTAGTAGAATGGGTTAACAATGTTTCTACTGTAATAATATTGCTATATAGAAGCGAAATATTTCAATTTGAAATAGGCGCAAAAAGAAAGATGAAAGTTTTAAGAGGGGGTTAAAGTGATGAACCATGCAACAAGTGAGCTGCATGATGAGTCTGCTGTTACAAGCGTACCGGAAACAACTCGGTTACAAGATTTAAAAGCGCTCGTTAAAATGGGGATTGTAAACTCAAATACACTTACTGTATTTACAGGATTTTGGTTGGCATTACACTTTAATGGATTAAGTGTAATGGACAATCTGGATAAGTTATTCTTTACAATCGTTGGTTCTGGATTAGTTATGGCAGGGGTATGTTGTTTAAACAACTACATTGATCGAGACATCGATCCATTAATGGAAAGAACAAAGACCCGTCCAACGGTTACTGGAAAGTATAAACCAGGATTTGCACTTACATTTGGACTAGTTATATTACTTCTTGGTTTTGTATTTTTATTATTAACAACACCAATGGCAGTCTTAATGGGATTTATTGGTGCTTTCACATATGTTGTTCTATATAGTTTATGGACAAAGAGAAAGTATACACTAAATACTGTTGTAGGTAGTATATCTGGTGCAGTTCCACCTTTAATTGGATGGGCAGCAATCGATCCATCTTTAGGCCATCCAATTGCTTGGATGTTATTTTTAATTATGTTTATTTGGCAAATCCCACATTTCCTTGCATTAGCAATGAAACGTGTTGATGAATATCGAAACGCAGGAATTCCAATGCTTCCTGTAGTTCATGGATTTGAAATTACGAAACGCCAAATTATGATTTGGACAGTATGTTTATTACCACTACCATTTTATATGAGTGGACTAGGGATAACATTTATGGTAATTGCAACACTGCTTAACATCGGATGGATCGTTTTAGGTTTTTATGGCTT
The DNA here is from genome assembly GCF_038006905.1 of Bacillus sp. FSL R9-9834. Lineage (NCBI taxonomy): Bacteria > Bacillati > Bacillota > Bacilli > Caryophanales > Bacillaceae > Bacillus > Bacillus sp. FSL R9-9834. Next base: position 3,787,680 of record NZ_JBBOWD010000001.1, on the reverse strand, counting down.
CCGTAAGAAAGATGACATCAAATGGTCCGTGCAAATGTTTGTTTATTCCCTAAATTATTTAACAATCTTATTTGTATCAATGATTGTAGTTACATTCTTCTAAGACAACGACATAATTGGATTTCTTTACGTTGAGATTTACTTTACTTAACTATAAAGTACAATCTAATTCACAAGGAAAGTGGGGGTTGTTTGTATGAAGAAACAGTGGCGACTGCTTTCGTTCGTTTCACTGCTGGCTTTACTGTTAGGGGGATGCGGTAAAGCCTTTCAATCTACTTTAATTCCGCAAGGAGAGGTAGCAAAAATGCAATACGATCTGCTCTTACTAGCAAGTGCGATCATGGTAGGAGTAGTACTAGTAGTTACTATTATTTTCTTATATGTAATTGTGCGTTTCCGACAAAAGAAAGGTCAGGAAGATTATATTCCGGAGCAAGTTGAAGGGAATCACAAACTAGAAATTATATGGACAGTTATTCCGATTATTCTTTTGCTAATCTTAGCTGTTCCGACGGTTACATATACATTCAAACTTGCTGATGTAAGTGCGATGGAGAAAAAGAATATTGATAAAGATACTATCGTTGTTGATGTAACAGCGAATCTTTATTGGTGGGAATTTTCTTATAAATCAGAAAAGATAGTAACTTCTCAAGATTTAGTCATCCCCACAGGTAAGAAAGTGTATTTGAATTTGAAGGGTGCCGATATTAAACATTCGTTTTGGGTTCCATCTTTAGCTGGGAAAATGGATACAAATACAGATAATGTAAACAAAATGTGGTTAAAGGCAGATAAATCGGGCACTTATAATGGTTTTTGTACAGAATTTTGCGGCCCATCACATTCTTTAATGCAATTCAAAGTGAAAGCTTTAGATGAAAGCGAGTACAAAAAGTGGCTTGCTGATATGAAGAAAATTGATGGGAAGAAAGAAGTAGCTTCAACAAAGGCGCAAGAAGGCCAAGAAATATTTAATAAAAGCTGTATTGGTTGTCACGCAGTTGGATCTAATGATAGTAGACCACCTTCCGCTCGTATCGCACCAAACTTAGCAAACTTTGCGGATCGCGATACAGTTGCCGGCATTGCTGAAAACAATGAAGAAAACTTAAAAAAATGGCTGAAAGATCCTGAAAATATGAAACCAGGAAATAAAATGACTGGTAAATATGGCAACTTAACAGACGATCAAATTGATGCATTAAATGCATATTTACAAACGTTAAAAGTTGAAAAGTAAAGAGGGATTATTCGCGAAGGGGAGGTTGAAAACGTGAGTTCTGTAGCAAAAAAACAGGGGATGGGTGCTGTCATATGGGATTATTTAACGACAGTAGACCATAAAAAGATTGCCATTCTCTATTTAATTGCAGGTGGATTGTTTTTTATAATAGGCGGAATAGAAGCTCTATTTATTCGCCTTCAATTAGCGATTCCTAACAACGCTTTTCTTGTTGGGGATGCTTATAATCAAGTATTAACTATGCACGGTACAACAATGATTTTCCTCGCAGCTATGCCACTCGTGTTTGCATTTATGAACGCCGCTGTACCACTTCAAATTGGTGCACGTGATGTAGCGTTCCCGTTTTTAAATTCACTCGGATTTTGGTTATTTTTCTTTGGTGGAGTATTTTTAAATTTAAGTTGGTTTTTAGGTGGAGCACCTGATGCAGGATGGACATCTTATGCATCTTTAGCTTTAGCCTCTAAAGGCCATGGTGTTGATTTTTATGTGCTTGGCTTGCAAATCTCCGGTATAGGTACATTAATTGGAGGTATTAACTTCCTTGTAACCATTATTAATATGCGTGCGCCAGGGATGACGTATATGCGTATGCCGATGTTTACATGGACGACATTTGTAACATCTTCATTAATATTATTTGCTTTTCCGCCGTTAACTGTAGGATTAGGACTTTTAATGTTAGACCGCTTATTTGGAACAAGTTTCTTTAATCCAGCACTGGGCGGGAATACAATTATATGGGAGCACTTATTCTGGATTTTCGGTCATCCAGAAGTATACATTCTTATACTCCCAGCTTTCGGAATATTCTCAGAAATCTTCGCGACGTTTTCGAAAAAACGATTATTTGGTTATTCGTCGATGGTGTTTGCGACAGTATTAATTGGATTTTTAGGGTTTATGGTATGGGCGCATCATATGTTTACTGTTGGGCTTGGTCCAGTTGCAAATGCTATTTTCTCAGTTGCAACAATGGCGATTGCGGTTCCGACCGGTATTAAAATATTCAACTGGCTCTTTACAATGTGGGGCGGAAGTATTCGTTTTACGACACCGATGATGTGGGCAGTAGCCTTCATTCCATCATTCGTAATGGGAGGAGTTACAGGTGTTATGCTAGCATCTGCACCAGCTGATTATCAATTTCATGATAACTATTTCGTAGTAGCTCACTTTCATTATGTAATTGTCGGTGGTGTTGTATTTGGTTTACTTGCAGGAGCCCATTATTATTGGCCACTGATGTTTAATAAAGTATTGAATGAAACGTTAGGAAAGATAACATTTTGGTTATTCTTTATCGGTTTCCATTTAACGTTCTTCATTCAGCATTTCCTTGGCTTAATTGGTATGCCACGTCGTTACTACACATATCTTGAAGGTCAAGGGTTGGAAATGGGCAATATGATTAGTTCTATTGGAGCGGTATTTATGGCTCTTGGAACGATTGTTCTTCTATTCAATGTAATTAAAACAACAGTATCAAAAGAAAAGGCTGGTCGTGATCCGTGGGATGGACGTACATTAGAATGGACAATGCCAGCACCTACACCAGAATATAACTTTAAACAATTACCATTTGTTCGCGGGTTAGATCCGTTTTGGATTGAAAAACGTGAAGGGAATAAAGAGATGACAGCGGCGGAACCAGTGGGTGATATTCATATGCCAAATCCATCATTTTCACCATTTATCATTTCTTTAGGATTGTTTATAGCGGCATTCGGTGCAATGTATATGCAGGGTGGAAGAGATAAGTTTTGGTTATTAGTAGCAATTATCGGTTTAATTATTACGTTTGGTACAATGTTCCTACGTTCAGTAATTGATGATCATGGATATCATATTCATAAAGAAGATTTAGAAGATAAGGGGGGCAAGGCGTAATGCATGTAGATGAAAAATTAACGAATGAAACATTTCCAGCAGAGCCTGAAAAAGCAACCCTTGAGGGGAAAAATAAGTTTGTCGGTTTTTGGTTATTTCTTGGAGGCGAAACAGTATTGTTCGCTTCCTTATTTGGCACATATTTAGCGTTAAAGAATTCTACAAATGGCGGACCAACATCTCAAGAGATGTTCCAAATGCCACTCGTTTTCATTATGACGATGCTTTTATTAACGAGTAGCTTAACGAGCGTATATGCGATGTATCATATGAAAAACTTTAATTTTAAGAAAATGCAACTTTGGCTACTGGTAACAGTGCTGCTAGGATTAGGGTTTTTAGGGTTTGAGATCTATGAGTTTTACCATTATACACATGAATTTAAGCATACTATGAGAAGTAGTGCATTTGGTTCTGCGTTTTATGCTCTTGTTGGTACACATGGACTCCACGTATTGTTTGGATTGTGTTGGATTTTAACATTAATCTTTAGAAATGCGAAGAGAGGTCTAAATTTATACAATGCACCGAAGTTTTATGTTGCATCAATTTATTGGCATTTTATTGACGTAGTTTGGGTGTTTATTTTCACTGTAGTATATTTAATGGGAATGGTGGGATAAACAATGGCGATAAAGCAAACGAATAATCCTAAAGTTGATCTCGTTTACCGGAAGAGGAAAAGTGCGGAGGAAATGAAGCATCAAGTTATTACATTTGCATTAATGATATTTTTAACATTAGTTGCATTTGTAGCAGTAGCATATCCGAAAACTTTCAGTCCGATTTTCTCAGTACCATTTATTTTACTATTAGCGGTGGTACAAGTAATTTTTCAATTGTACTATTTTATGCATATGAGTCATAAAGGACATGAAGCAGCGAGTTTCTTTCTTTATTCTGGTCTGCTAATCGGGTTAATTACAATTTTAGCTTTTATGACAATCGTGTGGATTTGAAAAGTGAAGAGGGAGCTTGTGTTGCCACAGCTCCCTCTTCATATTATGTGAAAAGATAACCTGAAGAAGGTAGGTGTGACAATGAGTAACTTGTGGATATTTGGTTTTCAAGCGCTATGGAGTCCAATCTTTTTATTATTTATGCTTTCGATCCTCATTGGGTATTTTTTAATTATTGGGCCATATAGAATGCGATTTGAACATGCGACAAAGGTAAGTAAGAAGCAAGTTTTTTATTTTACGACCGGGATTGTTCTTTTGTATTTTGTAAAGGGAGGGCCTATTGATTTAATTGGTCATATTATATTTAGTGCACATATGTTTGAAATGGCAGTTATGTATATTGCCGTTCCGCCGTTATTGTTGCTTGGTATACCAGTTTGGTTATATCGTTATATTACTTCTTTTAAGTTCGTTCAAATTATATTGAAGATATTTACTAAGCCACTTATCGCATTGTTTGTATTTAATGGCCTGTTTTCTTTTTATCATTTACCAGTTGTTTTTGATACAGTAAAACAAAGTCAAATTGCTCATCCTATTTGTCTCGCTATATTGTTCTTTACGGCAATCATGATGTGGTGGCCGATGCTAAATCCATTACCAGAATATCAAACGTTAAGTGATATAAAGAAACTTGGTTATATGTTTGCTAATGGTATATTATTAACGCCAGCTTGCGCGTTAATTATTTTTGCGACGGCACCGTTGTTTGCAACGTATACGGATCCAGCTGCTTGGATGAAGGCGATGGAATTATGTGTACCAGCGGGAACTTTATCTGATTTAAATATAACTGGACCAGAATTTTTACACTGGATGCCTGTTTTACAAGACCAACAAACAGGCGGCATCATTATGAAAATTGTCCAGGAAATAGTGTACGGTACGATTATTGGTTATGTTTTCTTTCGATGGGCGCGTCGAGAGCGTGAAAAGGATAAAGAGCAGTTACAACAATTGCCGCCGTATTTACAAACGAAGTAAAAAGTGTATGGGTTTCCATACACTTTTTTAGTTTTACTAAACTCTAATAGATTGAATTTTCTAATTATTTATGTTAAGTTAGTGTAGGCATGTACTAAAAGTGGATATAAGATTTACTACTAGCTTTAATGCATAATAATTCCATGTGTAGTACAAGTTTTTTAGAGAGTTACAAATTTATATTGTTATCTTTAATAAAACAAGGACTATTTTAAGGGGGAATTTAAATGGGTAGTAGTGGAAGTATGGTAAAGCCAATTAGTGGTTTTTTAGCAGCATTAATACAATATCCAGTACCGGTAGTAGAGTCACGTGCAGACATTGATAAACAAATTAAACAGATCATAAAAACAATTCATTCAACTAAAGCAGGGTATCCTGGATTGGAATTGATAGTATTTCCAGAATATAGTACGCAAGGGCTTAATACAAAAAAATGGACTACAGAAGAGTTTTTATGTACGGTCCCTGGGCCAGAAACAGACTTGTTTGCTGAGGCATGTAAAGAGTCTGAAGTATATGGTGTTTTTTCTATAATGGAAAGAAATCCTGATGGTGGAGAACCGTATAATACAGCAATAATTATTGATCCACAAGGTGGTGCGACACGTTCCTAAGTGAAAAGCTTAGGCATTGTCGAACTTACAGTTCAACAGTGAACTGTCATTCCAAGAAGTCAAATGATAGGGTAACGCCTTGAAGGGCTTCCTTTAATACTCCGACATGCAGTGAAGTTAGCAAGAACTGAACTGTATGAAGCTCGGTGAAGTCGGTTGAGAGTTACCGTAATCCTATAGGATACGAAAGTCACTCAGAGGTGGGTGGTGTAACCTATAAACCGGAAGTCTATAAATTACCTATGGTTAGTATGCACTATGAACCAATAGAGTATGGTATGTGCGGACGAATCTCTGATGGTACGGGTCTATATCGGAAGTAAGTCGAAAGGCTTACTGACACAATTAGTGTCGCTACTGTGGATGAGTAAAACTCGCCTTTATGAAAGTCCATATATTGTTACAGGCAATATCAAGGTAGCAGGCTCATAGGAGAAACCTAACGGTATATGCACAGATAGGAATGACGGAACGTGGTAAGCTGTCAACACTGAGGGCTTGCTTCCGATGAAGTGGTTCTAGGGAAAACAATTGTAAATTGTATAACCTAGGTTTATGACAGTGAAAGTGGTGGCACAGTACCTATGAAACGTGTAATGAACGTGGAGGGATAGCCACTAGTCGATTGAAAACTGACTGTTACTTATGGTTGACATGGTTTCGAGTAAGACTAAAGAGATGTAAACCTCCAGTAAATAAGGGGAGGTTACAGCCCATGTTAAAGAAAACTAAACTAAGGCACAGTGAATATTACGACATGCAAAGAAAGTATGATGAGTTATATTCTAATAGCCTTAATGGTAACAATTTCTATAAATTAATTGATATTATCGGTTCGGAAGAAAATATTAGATTAGCATACCGCAACATCAAAACTAATAAGGGGAGTAACACGGCTGGAGTTGACAATTTAACCATTAAAGATATTTGGCACCTAAACGATACAAAGATTATTCATGAAGTTAGGAAACGATTAAATAACTATCAACCACAAGCAGTTAAAAGAGTCCTTATCCCAAAAGAGGGCAGTGATAAGAAGCGACCCCTGGGGATTCCAACAATTTGGGACAGATTAGTACAACAATCTATCCTCCAAGTATTGGAACCTATTTGTGAAGCTAAGTTTCATAACCATAGTTATGGATTTAGACCGAACAGAAGTACACACCATGCACTAAGTAGAGTTGTAAGTCTTATTAACATAGGTCACCAACACTACTGTGTTGATATTGACATTAAGGGGTTCTTTGATAATGTATGCCACAAAAAGCTATTAAGGCAAATGTGGACTCTGGGAATAAGAGACAAATCACTTCTATGTGTTATTTCAAAAATCCTTAAATCTGAGATAGAAGGAGAGGGTATTCCCAATAAGGGTACTCCGCAAGGAGGAATTATTTCTCCTTTACTTTCCAACATTGTTCTAAATGAACTTGATTGGTGGATAAGTAGCCAATGGGAAACCTACAAACCTCACAGAATCTCTACTCGGCATTTAGGGTTTCGACAATATGCTAGGAAGTACACGAATCTAAAATGTGGTTATGTAGTGAGATACGCGGATGACTTCAAAATAATGTGTCGGACTTATGATGAAGCACAACGCTTTTATCATGCGACAGTTGATTTTCTCAAATCCCGCTTGGGATTAGAAATTAACCCCAAAAAGTCCAAAGTGGTTAATCTCAAGAAAAACTCGTCAGTTTTCCTTGGATTCAAAATCAAAGTGGTTAAACAAGGTAAAGCTAAATTTGGATATATTGCAAAAACCAGTATGTCCGACAAAGCTATTACAAAAGCTAAAAGACAACTAAAAGAACGAATCAAAGGAATTCAAAAGGAGCCCACTTCAGAGAAAGTTACTCAATTTAATTCAACCCTTCTTGGTATACAAAATTACTTTAAATATGCGGTTACAATTTACATGGATTTAACGGAGGTAAATTACTCTCTGCGAAGAGTCATAAGAACCAGACTTAGAAACAATATGAAGCACATGAAGTTCTGTGAAACATCTGTGAATTTTAAAAGGAAGACCAAAGGAATACAACCTAACACTAAGATTTACGTTGTACAGAACACTCCACTCTTACCAGTTACAGGAATACATCATAAAAACCCGTGGAATTTTTCGCAGGTTATCTGTAACTATACGGAAACGGGGCGTAATAAAGTACATAGTAATCTTAAGGCAATACCTAAGGATGTTCTCAACCAAGTTATGAGGACTTATTCGAAGAATAAAAGTATTGAGTACAACGATAATAGGATATCAAAATACGTTGCTCAATATGGTAAGTGTTATGTAACTGGTGAGGAAATTGGTATTGAACGTGTTCATTGTCATCACATTGTTCCCATTAAACAAGGTGGGGATGACAAGTACAACAACTTGGTAATTGTAGATTGGTTTATACACAAACTGATTCACATGACGAATCTTAATAAGATTACACATTACCTTCGGTCTTTTAAACTTAACAAGAAACAAATGGATAAACTGAATGTGCTAAGAACTAAAGCTGGAAATGAACCGATAGTAACATAATTTGATTTTAAAGTCAGTTGGAAACGATGGAACGCCGTATGCTAGGAAACTAGCACGTACGGTGTGAGGTGGGGGAAAAGGTGGAGATTACATCAAAGCCTTACCTATCATCATAAATGATTTTGAAGTATCGTAAGCTAAATCCTTGGGTGCCAGTTGAACCTTGGAAGGCTGGAGATTTAGGTTTACCTGTTTGTGATGGACCAGGAGGAAGTAAATTAGCTGTTTGTATTTGTCATGATGGTATGTTTCCTGAAGTAGCTCGTGAAGCAGCTTATAAAGGTGCAAATGTCTTGATTCGTATTTCTGGATATAGCACACAAGTTAGTGAACAATGGATGTTAACTAATCGTTCGAATGCATGGCAAAATTTAATGTATACATTGTCGGTGAACTTAGCCGGTTATGATGGTGTATTTTATTATTTTGGTGAAGGACAAGTATGTAATTTTGATGGGACTACTTTAGTGCAGGGACACCGAAATCCTTGGGAGATTGTTACTGCTGAAGTATATCCAGAGCTAGCAGATCAAGCTAGATTAGGATGGGGTCTCGAAAATAATATATATAATTTAGGTTCAAGGGGATATGTAGCGACTCCTGGTGGGGTGAAAGAAAACCCATATACGTTTGTAAAAGATTTAGCTGAAGGTAAATATAAGGTTCCTTGGGAAGATGAGATTAAAGTAAAGGATGGAACTATTTATGGGTATCCAGTCAAAAAGACGATTCATTCTTAAGTAAGATAAATAGAACAAGCGCATCATATTGATGCGCTTGTTCTATTTACTCAATGATTTGGAATTCTTTTAACTCTTTTTCGACATTTTGTAGGAGTTGTTCGCTTTTTTGAAGTACATTCGTTGGGAAAATTTCACCATCACCATATTCAACGCCGTGAGGATAATAGTGTTTACCTAATAAGGGAGGAAGTAGCTTTATTTCAGCGTGTCTACTACCAATGTCACCTTCAACAGCTAAACCTTGTACACGTAAATAATAAACATCATTTAATATTTCGAATTTATAATCGTATGTAACTCGTTCATAATCCCACTGTCCAGCAAGTACAAAATGGTTCTTTTCCATAATCTCTGTTAATAGTGTTAAATCAACGACTGCCCCATTAAATTTCGTATTTGTAAATTGCATAAAATACCTCCTTTTTTAATGTTACACCATTATTTTTATAATAGTATGAATAATAAGAAAGTGCAATTCATATTGAGAGAAAAGGGATAATCCAGACTTTTTTTGCAAAAATATGATATAGTGAAAAGAGTACGGTACACACAAAAAAAGGAAAGAAAAGGATTTGTGTATATCTCAATTTTATGTTTTGTGCAGGAGGTATATCGATTGAAGAAATTATTGCGTATCGTAATGATTACAATTTTAATTTTAGCTGTTGATTTATACGGGAAATTACTCGTTTCACAATATATATTAACCCCATCTCAATCAAAGCAAGAAAATAAAATTGTGAAAAAGAAAAAACAAGTAAATGAAGACTCTTCCGATACGGTTTTAAATATGATTGGTGGGGACTCTGAAAATTTATTAGCAAAATGGGGCGAACCTTCTCGAATAGAACCATCTGCTTATGGATATGAATGGTGGGTATACAATCAAGATTTAGCTCAGTATGTTCAATTTGGGGTTGCTGAACGTAAAATTGTAACGGCGTATGTCGCTGGTGAGCAAGTTAAGGTGCCACCTTATTATATAAATGAAAAGTATGAAGATGTGTATAAAAAGAATCCACTTTCTCATGAGATTTCGTTAAAAAGAGGAAAGAATAGTTATCAATTTGAGTTATCTGATACCGAAGTGATGGAACAACCATTAGTACCAGTAGAAGATGGTTGGGCACAATTATATTTTGATCATTTTACGCATGAGCTTGTCGGTGTTCGTTATATGGATGACGAAACGTTATTGCGTCAAAGACCGTATCAGCTCGTTTATTCGGGTGAATTATTAGCAGAACAACCATTAACTCCAGATAAAATGAAACAAATAGAGAATGGGAATATGCAACAAATTTTTGATTTAACAAATATTATTCGAAGTCGTCATAATTTACCGTTATTAGCGTGGGACCAACAAACGGCAGAGGTGGCAATCGGTCATAGTAAAGATATGAAGGATAATAATTACTTTTCACACGATTCACCTACATTAGGTACGTTAGGAGATCGTTTACAGCGCGGGAAAGTAGGATTTCAACTTGCCGGTGAGAACATAGCGGCGCAACATAGTGATGGGGTTGCGGCATTGCAAGGTTGGTTAAATAGTGAGGGACATCGAAAGAATTTATTGAATGAACAATTTACAGGATTAGGTGTTGGCGTATACGATAAGTTTTATACACAAAATTTTATTCGGAAATAAAATGAAACTGTAAATTGTGGATGGGAATCTTCCCCTATGCAAATAGTAGGATAAAAAGGTGCATGAATCGTCTAAAAATAGGCGAACCATGCGCCTTTTTTTTCTTATTATATAGTAGATATACATGAAGAGGTGAGGATTATGCCGACAACAAAAGGACCGTTACATCCATCGGTTCAACAGTTTAAAGAGTTTGTAAACCATCACCCTAAAATGGTTCATGAAGTTCGAAGTGGTAATAAAACTTGGCAACAGTTTTATGAGGAATGGTACTTACTTGGTGAAGAAGATCCAATATGGGCAACTTTTAGACCGGATGGAGCGCCTGCTTTTTCTTCGGTAAAAGAAAAGAAAAAAGAAAAAGGAAAAGAAAAGGATACTCGAACTGAAGAGGAAAAAACTGCTGATGTGATGGGACAAATGCTTTCTTTCTTTAAAAAGTTAGACGTGGAACAAATGCAACATCATTTAGCCAATGTGACGAGTGCGATTGGTAGTGTGCAACAAGTTTTTCAACAATTTCAAGGAAAACGCACGCAGCAAGAAGAGAGTACTTCCGAAAATAATCCATTTTTCTTTCAGAAGGATTAGGAGGAAAGCGGATGAGAGCAGAAATTATGGAGTTTATAAAGGCTGATGAGGATTTATCTCGCTATATTAGGGAGCAACCTTACTGGTATAGAAAACTAACGCGAAACCCTGAAGAAAAAGAGGCATTTGAGTTAGCAGCTATGCAACATTTCAAAAAAACGATACCAGATAAAGTTGAGAAATTTCAAAATCAATTGGCAGTTGCTTCCATTATGATTGATATGTTTCAGTATATGAAGCAACAAAATGCAACATAATTGGAAGGGAAAACTATGTCCGTCATGCAGAACTTTTGATACAATAGAAGCGGATTATTTAAAAAGGAGTTGCAGCATGAGCATGACGGAAATTTGTTTAGTACGACATGGACAAACTGATTGGAATTTTCAAGAGATTATTCAGGGACGTGAAGATATTCCGCTTAATGAAGTGGGGAAGAAGCAAGCAAGTCAAAGTGCAGCTGCTTTGCAAGCGGAGGCATGGGATATAATTATAAGTAGCCCATTAATTAGAGCGCAAGAAACAGCTAAGGAAATTGCAGAGGCAACTGGATTACAATCAATTTTATTAGATGAGCGATTTGTTGAACGTAATTTTGGTGAAGCTTCTGGGAAGCCAGTTGCGACTGTTAGGGAATTAATTGCAGAAGGTAAAGTAGAAGGTATGGAGCAAGATGAAGAAATTGTAGCTCGTTGTTTTTCTGCGGTAAAAGACGTTGCAGAAACTCATTCTGGCAAACGTATTATTATTGTAGCCCATTCTCATGCGATAAAAGCAATTTTACATGCAATTGCTCCGGAAGATATTTCGTTTAAGACACCGTTAAAAAACGCATGTATTAGTTATGTGAATGAAAATAGTGGGAAGTGGGATGTTGTTAAATACAACATTGCGGAACATATTAATGTATAAATGCGTACTGAAATTATTAAAAAATAGTTAGAATGATATCTTTCTGTTTAGTGAGACACTTCAATTAGTAGTTCTATTCTAAATGTGGTATGATAAATACTCGGAGGTGTCTCTCATGATTGTAGCGACGCTAGAAAGCGTATTAATATTAGATAAGGCAGAGCAGCTTGCAAAAGCGATCATCTGTTCAGATATAGCAGAAGATTACCGTAAATGTTATAAAGACTTGCATGAAGATATGGAAGTTCAGACGTTAATTCAGCAATTTACAGCGATGAAAGAACGATATGAGGAAGTGCAACGTTTCGGTAAATATCATCCTGACTATACTTTCGTTTCGACGAAAATGAGGGAATTGAAGCGTTCTGTAGATTTACATGATAAGATTGCAGCTTTTAAACGAGTAGAAACGGCTTTACAAAAGTTGTTAGATGAAGTGAGTGTAGCAATCGGTTCTGAGGTGTCCTCTTCCATCAAAGTTCCAACAGGAAATCCATTTTTTGATGCTGGTGGCTGTGGTGGCGGTTGTGGTACCGGCGGAGGTTGCGGTTGTAAAAAAACGGGGTAAATCACCCCGTTTTTTAGAAGATAGAAGAAAACGTATACAGAGTTTGTCCTGTAATGTCATAAATTTCTGATTGGTTTTCATAAAATATAAAATATATGTTTTTAAAAGGAGAAGATGGAGAAGATTATGTTCGGGCAACGACAAAGTATGATTGTTTATTTACATTCATTGAAACATGCCAAGATTTTAAGAAAATATGGTAACATACATTACATATCAAAACGTTTAAAATATGCAGTAGTATATTGTGATATGGAACAAATTGAGCATATGATGCAAAAGTTGAACAAACTTCCTTTTGTGAAAAAGATAGAACAGTCGTACCGCCCGTATTTAAAAACGGAATTTGAAAATTCACGTCCTGATCGGGCAAAAGAATACGATTATAGCTAATAGAAAAAATCCCCTGCTAATTTTAACAGGGGATTTTTTATTTGAAATAACACATTATTTCATTGGAGGAATAAAATTATTCATTCGTAAAATACCAATTAAATGATTGAAAAACAGTTCTTTTTCTGGGAAAGTTGTGGATGGTTTTACCGTAAAGGTAGTCACTTTTTTTCCAAGTTGTTCTGCCGTTTCTTCAAATAAAATGACGCGTTTACTTTTTTTATTTTCAAGTACAGGAATGCCTTCACGACATATGTATAATGGTTGGAAATCACCAGTAGTAGTTGGTTTTAATATTACAACAAGTGAGCACACTTTTTTTTCATTTTTAATTGTTTCAAATTGTAACATATGTGTTATACGTTCTTGATTTGCTTTGGCAATTTCAAGTAATTCATATAAATCAGAGTAGCCCTCTCCGAGTTCTATAAAGCGTTGAATCATATCTTTTCCTCCTCTTTCTTTTACTGTACCATCTCACTTTTTAAATGAAAAGTAGACAAAGAAAAAAAACCCTGCAAAGCAGGGCCCTTCTTATACTAGCATGTACTAGTAAGAAGGCAAAGGGAGAGGAGAAACCGGAGGAAGAACTTATGGGGAAACGTAAGTCTTCTCCGCGGTTGGCAACAACATCGAAGGTGATGTTGTTATAGTTATTTATGTCCAATCTAAATGAAGATATACATGATGAAATTAAATTTTATGTTGGGCTTTTTATTTTTCTTTTTTTTATTTTATGATAGGATAAAAAAGATAAAGTGAAACGAATAGTTCGTGTTAGCGAATGGTGAGATGAATACATAAAAATGCAGAGCGGTTATTTTAAGCTAAGTTCTTCTAGTCTTCGTTGGAAGATGAATGGAATCGTAAAGTTTGGTAGCGGTTACCGAATGGAGAAGGGCTTTCTATAATTGCTCGATAGATTGAAATAAAGGTAGTGACAACAGATGAGAGTAGTTTCAGGAAAATGTAAAGGACACCCACTTAAAGCGGTGCCAGGTAATACAACACGTCCAACGACTGATAAAGTAAAAGAATCCATTTTTAATATGATAGGCCCTTATTTTGATGGGGGTGTCGCTCTTGATTTATTTGGTGGTAGCGGTGGTCTTGGAATCGAAGCTATAAGTAGAGGGATTGATAAAGCGATTTTTGTTGATCGAGACAATAAAGCGATAAAGGTAATCCATCAAAATTTAGAAAGTTGTAGAATACAGGAACAAGCTGAAGTATATCGGAATGATGCAGAACGTGCGATAAAAGCACTTATAAAACGTGAAATGTCATTTGATCTTATATTAATTGATCCTCCATATAAAGATCAAAAAATTGTATCTTTAATTAGTGTAATGGATCAACATGGATTGCTACATAACGATGGTTTAATTATGGCGGAGCATGGTAATGATGTAGTTTTACCTGAGTCTATAGGAAGACTTGTAAAGGTGCGAGCTGAAAATTATGGCATTACAGCGATATCGATTTATAAGTATGAAGGTGAGGGGACGGAATGACAAGTATAGCTATTTCTTCGGGAAGTTTTGATCCAATTACCCTTGGGCATCTGGATATTATTAAAAGGGGAGCAAAAGTATTTGACGAGGTATACGTAGTAGTTTTAAACAACTCGTCAAAAAAACCGTTCTTTTCAGTGGAAGAGCGTTTAGATTTAATTCGAGAAGCAACAAAGGATATTCCTAATGTCAAAGTAGATTCACATAGTGGACTACTAGTTGAGTATGCAAAAATGCGTAATGCGAACGCGATTTTACGTGGATTACGAGCAGTTTCTGATTTTGAATATGAGATGCAAATTACTTCTATGAATCGAAAATTAGATGAAAACATTGAAACCTTTTTTATTATGACAAACAATCAATACTCATTTTTAAGTTCGAGCATTGTGAAAGAAGTTGCGAGATATGGAGGAAGTGTAGTAGATCTTGTACCTCCTGTTGTAGAACGTGCTTTAAAAGAAAAGTTTCAAACCCCGTTAAAGTGAACGGGGTTTTTCTTTGTTGCTCCGAAAAAATAATAAGATGACATATACATATAAACAAAATAATGTAAATATCGGTCCGTAGTGTATAAAAGATGTCCAAATTTCATGCAGAATAGAAGAATGATTCGATAAAAAGACAGGGATATCTTTTTGCATAGGTGAAAAAGAGCTTACTTTTTCATAAAATGGTTTCCAAAATATAAAAGTAAAAATAGGGGCAAGAATACTTTGGATAATTCGTGCGAAAAAATAGGGCTTAAATCTAATGTCTGTTTCAGCTAATATGCTAGCGACTTGTGCCTGAATAGAAAGGCCGCTAAATGCTAAAATAAAGCTTGTTACCATAGCTTGCTGCAGGAGGGGTGTTTCAGTTATTTGACTAATCATTTGGCTTCCAAGTGTCATTTCAAACATGCCAGATAATATTGGGATACTAAATTCAGTAGTTAGTTGGAAGAATGATAAAATATGTTGCATAATAAAAGAAAGGGCTGCTGTAATATGAAATACAGTAATCATTTTATTTAAAACAGAGAATAAAATAATAAATCCACCAATCATAAGTAGCGTTTGAATAGAAGAAACGATAGCGTCCCCAAGTAATTTTCCTATTGGTCTTTTTTCTTGCATACGTGTCTCGTGTAGAATTGAAAAAGGGTTTTGAAAAGGGTGTTTTTTAGTAACATGTTTATCATGCGTGGAACTGTTGTTATTGCCGTAAAAACGCATCAGTAACCCGACAGCAAAATTACTTAAATAATGTGCAGCAGCTAATACGATTCCTAATTTCGGATTATTGAAAAAACCGATAGAAACAGCGCCAAAAATAAAAAGTGGATTGGATGAGTTTGTAAAAGATACGAGGCGCTCTGCTTCAATTTGTGTTAGCTGATTGCTTTTGCGCAGTCTAGCGCTTAATTTGGCGCCAGCGGGAAAGCCTGAAGCCATTCCCATTGCCCAAACAAATCCGCCTATTCCTGGAACGCGGAAAAGTGGTCGCATAAGTGGTTCTAATATAACGCCTATAAATTTTACAACACCAATACTAATGAGAAGTTCGGCAATGATGAAAAACGGTAAAAGTGAAGGGAATACAACTTCCCACCATATATTTAACCCTCGAATGGAAGCTTGTAAAGCAGCTTGGGGGTGGAGTACAAGAGAAAAGGTTAAAAAAAGTGTTGATATGGTAAGGAAAGCCGTTTTCCATTTTTCATACATGTAAGTAAATCCCCCTTTGTCCCAAAAAACGTTCATTTCAGTATACGTGGATACGTAGTGAATTTAGACCATAAGTATGAAAAAGGAACGAAAAAAATTAAAGGGTGAGAAAAGTGAAAGAACCGAAAATTGGCTTAGCTCTTGGATCTGGGGGCGCAAAAGGTTTTGCTCATATTGGTGTTATAAAGGTTTTAAGGGAAAATGATATACCGATTCATATGATTGCAGGAAGTAGTATGGGGGCTTTAGTAGGTACATTTTATGCCGCTAGTTCAAACGTTGAAAGACTGTATAAACTGGCAAATGTTTTTAAGAGGAAATATTATTTAGATTTTACGGTTCCGAAAATGGGATTTATTTCTGGAAAACGTGTCAAAGATATGATTAAAATGTTTACATATAATAAAAATTTAGAAGAATTAGATATCCCGACGGCTGTTGTGGCTACTGATATCTTAAAGGGGGAAAAAGTTGTTTTTACAAGTGGTCCAGTTGCAGAGGCGGTGAGAGCGAGTATTTCTGTACCTGGAGTGTTTGTGCCAGAGAAAATAGATGGACGATTATTGGTAGATGGCGGAGTGATTGATCGCATCCCAGTATCGGTTGTGAAAGAGTTAGGTGCCGATATTGTCATTGCTGTTGATGTATCCCCGATTAAAGTAAATGGAGAGGTTACGTCTATTTATGATGTAATTATGCAGAGTATTGAAATTATGCAACATGAGCTTGTGATAAATCGGCAAATTGCATCTGATTTAATGATGCGCCCAGCTGTAGAACAATTTAGTTCCCGGGCTTTTACAAACATTGAAGACATTATTCGAGTTGGAGAGGTAGAAGCGGAAAAGCATGTTGCAAATATTCATTTATTAATTGAGCAGTGGAAGGAGAAACATAATGTTTAAGCGTTTTCGGTTTATATATGCAATTTTAATAGGGGTTATATTGGCAATGTTACTTGTTTATGTACGCCTGCCGTATTATGTAACGAAACCAGGAATGGCTGCCAAATTAGAGCCTTACGTTCAAGTTGAAGGGGGAACAAAAGAATCTGGTGATTTTATGCTTGTTACGGTTTCAATGGGACCGGCAAATGTAGTGAATTTAATAGCGGCACAGTTTAATAAATATACACATATTTCAAAAGCGGAAGAAATATTGCAAAAAGGTGAAAGTGATGAAGAATATCAATTTCGCCAAAATTATGCAATGAAAGATTCGCAAAATGCAGCGATTTATAATGCCTATAAACGTGCAAATCGTACTGTTTCTTTTGAAAATAAAGGTGTGTTGGTTGCTGGTGTAGCGAAAGGGATGCCTTCAGAAGGAAAGCTTAAACTTGGAGATGTTATCATAGCCGTCGACGGAAAAACATTTGAAAAGACAGAACAATTTATTGAATATATGACAGGGAAAAAAGAAGGAGATACAGTAAATATTGAGTACAAGAGGGATGGGAAACAGTTAAAAGAAAATTTAAATGTAAAGACTATTCCGAATGGAAATGGACGTGTTGGTATAGGTGTTTCTATCGTTACGGAAAGAGAATTAGTGGTAGATCCGAAAGTGAAAATTGACTCTCATGAAATAGGCGGACCATCGGCAGGCCTAATGTTTACATTAGAAATATATAATCAACTGGTGGAAGATGATTTAACAAGAGGGCATGAAATAGCTGGAACAGGGACGATCAATGAAAAGGGAGAAGTTGGCCCGATTGGTGGTATTCAGCAAAAAGTGGTTGCTGCAAGTGATGCTGGTGCTGAAGTGTTCTTTGCACCAAATGAAAAAGGTGCGGAGAAATCGAATTATAAAGATGCACTTGAGGCTGCGAAAGATATTAAAACGAAAATGAAAGTTGTGCCAGTTGATACGTTGGATGATGCATTAATGTATTTGGAAAAAATGGGGAAGAAATAAAAAAATCTCTCTGAAAAGAGAGATTTTTTTATAGGAATTTTGCAGTTGTTTCATCGTAACGAATTGGGTGATGTGTTGCATCTTGTTTTAGTAGTTGTGTTCGTAATGGTTCTTGTATGATGGAGAAATATACAGAATTGGCTTTTCGATCTATGTGTAAAGTAGGATGGTCAAATGTTTTTGTATGGGTAAGGATTGGAAGCTCTATTTTTTTCTTGTTTTTTGAAAGGTACGTTTGTCCTTTTTGTGACATGCCTAATAGACGAATGTATGGTGCATGTTGCTCTATATTTGCGCAATGTATTTCTTCTTTTGTTGTATTTGTTAAAATATGTGTACAAGCTCTTTGTAATCTAGTCCACGTATAACGTTTCGTTTTTAACGCTTCCATGAATGAATGGAAGGAGGAACTGGTTTGTATTTTTGATAAAATACGATGCTCTAACCCTTCCTCAATTTCATATATATGTCGTAAGTCTTCTGGAGACATTGTCATAAGTTTGTATTTAAAAAATGAAAAGTATTGTTCCCAATTATGTAATGTCCCGTAGTTTTGTTTATAACTTGCTAAAAGAGAAGCAGTCGCTTTTGGGATGAAAGGCTCAATTTCTGTAAAGGAACTATTTTCACTAAAAAGTTGTTTGCGAATACTTGTTGCGCTTGCAATATGTTGGTCGTTAAATGTTTCATCATGATAATGAGATGCGAACCTTTTTATCGTTTGTGCTTGCATAGAACTATTTTGCATTAGAATTGCTTTTATGTATTGGAAGCCTAAAATGTTATTTGGTTGTGACATGTCTATATTTTTTTCAGAAGATAAAATGTGTAGGAAAGCTTCAGATGTAGCTTTTGCGTAACTATTACCTGCGTTCATAAATTGCTTTACAAGACGATTAAAAGTCTCTTCTTCATTTTTCTGCACAGAGATGGTGTTATAAAAATTTTCGATTTGTCCATCTTCACTGCCGAAACAAATTTCAGAAACGTGTAGGGCGTTTAAAATAGAAATAGCGCCATTTGCAAAGGTTTCGGCCTTTTGCGTTGAAAAGGCATAAGGAAGCTCTACAACGAGGTCTACACCGCATGCTAAGGCCATTTTGGTACGATACCATTTGGATACGAGTGCTGGCTCACCACGTTGTAAAAAAGGGCCACTCATAACAGCGATTGTAATATCAGAGTGTGTTAACTTTTTTGTTTGTTGCACATGATAAGCATGACCGTTATGAAAAGGGTTATATTCAACAACAATACCACTGGCTTTTATGGTAATCTCTCCTTTCGATGTAGCATCTTTTTGAAAAACGTGATACTCTATATATTATTTACTATGATGACTTCATTATAGTGTAAAGAAAAAACTTACACTATAAATGCATTATATCACTTATACCGCGGGGTTTGACCACCTTGTTTTTCCTTATTGACCACAAACTGCCCACATATCATCATTTTATAGAACCAGGCATGAATTTTCTACGAGCTTCAATTGCTACTTTTTCAGCCTCTTCGACAGTATCGTATTGCCCAAAACTTTTTCGTTTACCATCAACCATGAATGTAACTCTATACTTATTTCTCAAAGGATTGTAATTAACATTTCTAGGTAAGTTCCCTCTTTGTTTCTGATTGTGCAGGTTATGTTTTTGTGAAACTAATCTTAAGTTAGATTTTCTATTGTTTAATGTATTACCATCTATGTGGTCTACTACAATACTATCTTCAGCATTCATGATATATCTATAAAGGTAATGATGCTTGTTACCAATTCTACATTTAACTCTAACTTTTTTGCCGTTTTTATAAAATACCCAAGTGTTTTTGACACTGTTGATTTTTTCAAAATCCTCGGTATCGATGATGGTTTCGAATAAGTCACCGGTCTTTGGATGAGTATAATAAATTGTTGTTGAGCCGTCTGCATTGTGTTTAAACTGATTCTTCATAACATGAACCTCCATGTATATTTTTACTATACATCCTAGTTATGCATCTGATTTACGACCACTTTTCAGTACATTTCCTAGCATTTCAGTTACTTCAATTTGACGTTCTTCATAAACATCAGTATAAATATTTAAAGTTGTAGAAACATTTGTATGACCAAGCAATTTTGAAACAACCTTTGCATTTGCGCCAGAATCGATTAAAATAGTTGTAAACGTTCTTCGGATATCGTGGAATCTAATATACGGTACGTCAATTGCTTCGCACAAAGCTTTCATTTGGTAGCGTATCGTATATGGATGCACGATTTTTTTATTTCTTGTGCAAATTAACAAGTCGAAAGAGTTCTCCTTCTTATGACTTTGATATTCTAACAACTCTCCCATTAATTCTTCTGTCATCGGGATTATACGATTAGATGCTTCAGTTTTTGTCTCACCTAATTCATACTTTCCATCAACAAGCGTTAATGTTCTTTGTACATGAATAGTCTTGTTTTTGAAATTAATATCATCCCACTGTAAAGCTAATACTTCTCCGATCCGCATGCCTGTATGCAAAGCTAAAACAAATGCAATATAGTAGCTTCCTTGTATTTTTGCATGCTCCATAAACTTCATCGCTTCTTCAACTGTCCAACTAGCTTGCGCTTTCTTTTTTACTTTCGGACGTTTTGCTTTCTTAGCAGGATTAGAGTTAATCATCTCTAATTCTACGCCTTTATCAAGAATTTGTTTTAACATAACATCAACAGATGAAATGTATTTTGTAGTTAGACCCTCTTTAAGCAACTTCTGATGAAAATTATGCACGGTTAGAGGTTTTATATCTGATAACCTCTTCTCGCCGAATTCAGGCATTACACGCGAGCGTAGAATGCGTTTGTACTGATACAATGTTGATGGTCTACATGATGATTCTTTCTCTTGCATCCAGATTTCAACGAGCTGAGAAAAGCGAATATCACTATTCTCATAATCTCCATTTGCTAAATCATTTGTTACCCTAGCCACTTCTTCTTGAGCAGCTTTCTTTGTTTTAAAACCACCTTTAGTGATTTGTTTCCGTTTACCTGTGATAGGGTCTTTGCCGACATCCATGGTAAAAGACCACTTCTCACCACGTTTACGAAAGTATGCCATGATTTTTCACCTCGTCATAGTCGTTTTCTAGATACAAGCTGTGATATGTGGTAGTGGTATAAGAAATGATAGCATGTAAGCCTAATTTCTGTAAAAGGAAATTTACAGATATAAAAGAAGTGAGCTACAATATTTATACACAAAAAGAAAGGGGGATAAAAAATGGGAGAGTTCACAAAAGAACCTGGTGGACATAAAGTTACTGATCCAGGTGTAGGCTGGCACAATGAACCAGGCGGTGGTGGTTTGAAATGCAATGAAGATCCTGGGACAGGATGGAAACTGATTTCTGGTCCAGGGACAGGTGTGTAAAAGAAAGGGGAGAATGAGATTATGGAATGCTATATAAAAGACCCAGGTGGTTCAAAGGTGATTCCCGATCCAGGTACAGGAACGGGGATTTTCGATCCAGGACCTGGTGGCGGGTATACAGCTGATCCAGGTGGAGGATGGAGAAAAGAACCAGGAGGTTTAAGAAAATGAGAAGGGATAACTTTGATCCAGGTGGTTTAGGTGGAAGTCAATTGAAGTATGATTCCAATCCGGGTGGAGGATATCGAAAAGATCCAGGTGGTGGAATGGGTATATATGATCCTGGAGTAGGTGGAGGATACATAAAAGATCCAGGCACAGGAATATAAAAAAGAGAGCTAAGTGCTCTCTTTTTTTGTTGATAAAAATCTGTTAATTTTTACCGTTGCGATTGGAAATGTTTTCTACTACAATCGACTCATAACAGCTCGTTATGAGTTTTAAGGAACTTTGCATATAAAACGAGTTGTTTACAGAATTGTTCTCGTTGAGATTCATCCAGGCCTGCGAAAACCGTTTGAATTTCATCGAGGGCATTTGCTATGTTCTTTTCATGTGGTGTACTCGTTCTACCCATTAACGCATCAACAGAAATACCTAAATACGTTGCAATGCGATCGAGAGTGTCGAGATCAGGTTGATTATAGTTAATTTCTAAATTACCAACTTGACTACGACTTAACTGTACTTTTTCACCGAACTCTGATTGAGTAAGGGAACGACTTGATCGAAACTTTTTTAAATTTTCTCCAAATGTATTCATAGTTTTAGTATAAATACATGAGAATTTTTAGACTATACATGTCACGGATTTTGTCTTTATAATTATAAATATCACACAAATTGACATTTCGGTAAAAATATATAGAACAAATGTTCTTTTGATGGTAAAATATTCTTAGTGAAAAATAGAATTTTTGAAAACAACTTTCTCAACATGATTTGACCACAATCAGAACGAACATTCTAAATCTTATGATAAACTGAATTTAGTGAAAGAATGAATAAAAAAAGACCCACGGTGTTATAGATGTGAGGCCACACAACTATAACATTTAACCCTAGCCTAGATAGGGAAAGTTTCCATGAGTCAGTACATAGTATAGCATACTTCATAAGTATAAAGAAAATTATGATTCATTTTCCTATTGAGAAAAAAGGGATATGTTTTGGGTTCTGATTTGGGAGGGAATTTTAGAATGAAGAGCTTTATTAAGAACTTACAGGAGCATATCAATTATCTTAAGTTGGATATTGGTACATTAGCAAAAAAAGCAGAGATTGATAGAACTAATCTTAATAGGATTTTAAATGGGAAAATTAAAGAAATGAAGTTAGAGTCATTCTTATTAATTGCTCCCGACTTGTATCCAAATTGGACAGAACGTAGAAAGAAAATTAGAGAATTTATATTGCTTTGCGAGAGTGATTTAAACATAAAAAAGGCACTGTCTTACTGCCAAACAGTCGGTGAGTATCAACTAATGAAAAAATTAATAAAAAAACATATTAGCAGCGATAAAAAAGGGAAAATAAACAAATATCTACATTTGTATGATTTATACAATCAAAGAAATTTGAACAAGTTAGAAGGAGAAGAATTAAAAAGGAAATTAGATGAATTACCATACTCTAAAAATGTTGACTATCAAATAATAGTAGACATGTTACATGGGTTTGCGCTGTATGATAGTAGTAATTTCATGGCTATGGTCCCGTATTCTAAAAAGATCGATCAAAACTTACCATTAGTAGAGAATGCATTTATAAAAAAACATTTGGATTTGCAACATGATGATCGTAAGTCTCATATTAATTTGTTTAGTAATAAAACAAAAGAATGCAGGGACATTTGTAATAGTATAATAAAATCTGCCCCGGAAGATTCAGTTATAAAGGCTAAAGCGTTGAGTTGCTTAGGGGAGTCATTTATATTTGAAAATCCTTTTCAGGCAGAAACGTACTTTTTGGAAAGCCTAAAGTTAATAAAAAAATTAGGTATTACTACTTATAGTAAAATGTATCGTGCAGTTCATAGCACATTAGCTTTTTTGCGAATTGAGTATGGAATAAATGTAGATAAAATAGATTGGGATTTTGTAGGAGAAGCGGAAAAAGCTTTCTTTGATGCTAAATTTGGTTCAGGAGTTAAAGCTAGAGCTTATTTTGAAGACTTAAAAAGACAAGGAAAAACTTTGTCTGCATTTAAATTATATTATTTATTTTTTGTAGATAGAAATGATATAATGGTTCTCAAAGAGGCTTTAGAAAAATTCGCTAATAATGGGAATGTATTCTATTCGAATTTGGTAACACGTCTTTTAATTAAAGAGGGAGTGAAGTAGGTTGAAAAAAATTATTCTTACAATGGTATGTGTTTTAGGACTACTAGGAGCAGTTGAACAAAACAAAGATACTTCACAAGCACATTCAAGTAAAGCAGAAACTACATATCTAATGGTTGATCCAGGAACTCATTAAAAATTTATAAATTATTTTTCAAGACGCTACTATTAAGTAGCGTCTTGAGTGCTTTTTAAGGGGTATGCATTTTTGAAAAACGTTACAAAAATGCACAGTTTGTTAAAAGAATCACATAATTATTGGGATGGAGGAGTTCGTATTGTTAGTAAGTGGTGAAGAAAAAATAAAATCCATGATTAAATATTTATTAGGGGATAAAGTCTCAGAAAATGACACTCTTCATGCTTTGAAAGAAATACATAAACAAGGATTCATTACTGATAATGAATTAAGGGAAGTCATGCAGCAAATGGAACCAAAAAAAGGACTAGCCTCATGCTAATCCTTTTTTTCTTGTTTTAACATTCTTTGGATAGCTACTTCTAAAAGCGCTTTGACGCTTTCGATCTCCTCAGGAGACAGCTTTCTTCCATCCCAATGCAATTCATCACTTTCAAATATTTCTTTTATGTTATTGCTACTTTTAATGGAATTATCGCTTTTCCCGAATAAGTAATCAATGGGAACATTGAAGAAATTAGCTAATTTTTCAATGTTCTCGCGTGAGGGGATTTTTGTCCCTTTTTCATATTTGGAAATAGTTTGCTTGCTGACACCGATATTTTCGCCTATTTTTTCTTGTGTTAGTCTTCGTTCTTTTCTTAACTCGAATATTCTCTCCCCTATGATATTCATCTATAACATCCTTTCGCGCTACTTGTAAAAAAGTATCTAGTTTAAATGTAACAATGAGTAGCCCTAATGGCAACGTAAAAATAAAAAAATAAATTTTTTAAAATAAAAAGTTGCCTTTAGGGCTACTTTTGGTTATACTAAGTTTAGAAGTTGAAGGTGGTGACTTAAAATGCTAAATACACAACGAATTAAATCTCTAAGACAAAAAAATGGTTATTCTTTAGAATACGTTTCAAAGGCTTTAGGTCTGAAATTCAAACGTTCTTATCATAACGTTGAAAAAGGAGAATCAGGATTATCGGTAGAGAAATTAAAAAAACTTTCGGAACTTTATGGTGTATCGATTAGTGATTTAATAAAGTGAGAGAGATTTTTTTTACAACTCAAGTCGCCCTATGGACTACAAATAAGGGCGACGCTATAAGATAGTGTATCCATATTTAAACTAAAAAAATGATTGGAGTGAAAAAACATGTACCAAATTAAACAACTACCATTTTCACTGAAAGTAGATGATGTACAGGAGTTCTTAAATATTTCTCGATCAGCCGCATACGCACTCATGAAGAGAGAGGATTTCCCAACAATCGTAATTGGAAAAAGCAAACGCGTTAAAGCGGAAGATTTTCTTAAATGGGTAGAAGCACAAAAGGTGGGGACAAATGCTAGTTAAAACAGAATTCCAGATTTGTAACAAAATTATCGTTTGATAAATAAGGGAGGTGATTTAGTGGAAGATACAACATCGTTAGTAGTATTCGCAATGTTTATCGCATGCAGTATATGGTTGCTTTACATTACTTACGAACCAATAAAACGATGGGCTTGGAGTGACGTAGAACAAAATAAAAAGACCCATGGCAGTGGGTCCTTTAAGAAAAAACAATTGTTATAAGTATATCACGGAAAGTAGGGAAATAGTACATGGATTTAATCGAATATCAAGTGCTATTACCTAATAAATTTTGGGACTTAGCAGAGAGCAAGGGTGAACTAAAGAAGATGATCGAACAGTATTTCAAAAATGGTTATCCGCATTACGAAATTCAACGAATTATCAAAAGGGGACAAGCATATGTGGCGGTTTGTACAAGGAGGTAAATAAGTTGTCGGAAGTTAAATGGATCAAGTTAACTACAAACATGTTTGAGGATGAAAAAATCAAATTAATTGAAAGTATGCCTGAAGCAGACACTTTATTAATTATTTGGATTAAATTACTCGCTCAAGCTGGAAAAACAAACGCTAATGGTTACATCTTTTTAAATGAAAACATTCCTTATACAGAAGAAATGCTAGCTACTATTTTTAATAGACCATTGCAAACCGTAAGATATGCTCTACAAACATTTAAACAATTCGGGATGATTGAGATTGATGATAACCAATTCATTAGCATATCAAATTGGGGTAAACATCAAAGTTTAACAGGCCTTGATAAGATTCGAGAAGATACCAAAAAGCGTGTAGCGGCACATCGTGAAAGAAAAAAACAAGCGTTATTAAACGGGGGTAACGATTGTAACGTTACAGGTAACGGTAATGAAACGGACAAAGAAGAAGAATTAGAAAAAGAATTAGAATTAGAAAAAGATATTAATAAATATATTGTCGAGATAGTAACCTATCTCAACGAAACTTGTAATACTTCGTATCGAGTATCAACCAAGAAAACGAGAGATTTGATTAAAGCTCGGTTTAACCAAGGTTTTAATGTAGATGATTTCAAAAAGGTAATTAATATCAAAGCTTCACATTGGATTGAAAATGAAGAATACAACCAATACTTAAGACCTTCCACCCTATTTGGGAATAAATTTGAAGAGTATTTAAATCAACAACCTAAAAAAGGAGTGAAAAAGCGTGTCGGAATCAATCGGAAGAGTGATGACTCGGATAGTGAATACATCGGCTTGTAGTGAAGAAACGGAAGGGTATACATGTGAACATTGTAATAAATATATCGCAGCAATTACTATAGAAGTTCCGCAGTTACGTATCAAAAATAAAATACTTCCTACATGTGAGTGTGTTGTAGAACGTGAAGAAGCAAAAATACGTGAAGCTCAAAATTTTGCTAAAAAACGAGAAATAGAAAAGTTGTTCAGCATCAGTAACTTAGGAGAAAGGTTCTCCAAAAGTACGTTTGAATCGTTTCTAGATAGAAATGGATCAGAGACAGCTTATAAAGTTGCAGTGAAATACGTGAAGACGTTTAAAGAGTGGAAAGGTGAATCGTTACTACTTTGGGGAGAACCTGGTAATGGTAAAACACATTTAGCAGCCGCGATAGTAAATGAACTTTCTAAAAAAGGATACATTGTTGTATTTCAAAGCGTTCCAGAATTATTACAACGTATTCGCAGCACATTCAATAGTGAAAACAAAGAAAATGAAACACAAATTATGAGAGCTCTTTTAGAATGCGACTTACTTATATTAGATGATATTGGGGCAGAAAAAACTACGGAGTGGGTAGAAGAAAAATTGTTCAATATCATTGATGGTCGGTACAGAAAAGAACTTCCTACTCTGTATACGAGTAATTTAGAACCAAAAGAATTGAAACATCAAGTTGGTAAACGTTCATATGACCGAATGGTTGAAACAAGTCTAACTGTAAAAAATGAAGCTGCGAGTTATAGAAGAGAGATAGCGAAGCAACGTTTACAAAGATTTGTAGAAGCATAAAAGGAGGAATAAGCATGTGTGTATCATGTCGTAATACAGGCATCATTCGTAAAGAAACTTATCCAGGTGTAATTGAAACGAACGGTTGTAATTGTGAAGTAGCAAAGCAACAGCAAGCAGAAAATGATAGGCGTTGGCAAGCATGGTTAATAAAATTCGAATCAATGAAACAAGAATTACGACGTAAACAGCAACAAAAAGTTAGCTAACAAGAAAAAGGAGGATTTCAGTCGTATGAAGCCTACGAAAGTTGAAATCGATGTTACTGATAATAAAATTTATGTGGTTAAAAATGGTGAAGTTACTCCACTGAATCCTCCAGTAACAGGGTTTGGGGAACAAGTAATCACTTGGCAAGGTGGGAAAGTTGATCGTGTATCAACTACCATCACGGAAAAAATAAAATAACTGGGGATGCGATTATGAAGCAATTAACTATTGATGATGTTATGGGTAGTTTCAACTATGACGCGATAAGTACCAGTGAAAAGTTTTTGAATCCAAGCTATGAAGTCCATTTTTACGATAAAGAAGAACGGCAAAAGATGGATTGTTTTGATGCTAAGACTGAAGTTGAAGCTTGGAATGCAGCTATAGAAGAGCATGGGAAAGGTATTCAGAAGATTAGGATAACTTATTCGAACCGTAACAGAGCCGAATTTTTGGCACTCGATTAGGAGGGGAAATTGATGGCTTTCAATCGTTGGTTAACTGATGAGGAATATAAACAAGCTGAATCAAATGGTATTAGTAGAAGAGTTCTTTACATGAGGATGTACAGATACGGTTGGGAATTGCAAGAAGCATTAACGACACCACCAAGAACATATTGGCATATGGGCGAGGGGAAACACAATAAATGGCTAAAGTTAGCTGAAAAAAATGGAATTAATTCAAGTACTTTTTATAGCAGGGTAAATAATGGTTGGGATCCTAAAGATGCGGCAAGTATTCCGACGCGTAAACAAATGGACAGGAAGGAACTTGTTAAGATTGCTGAATCCAATGGCATAAGTGTAAGTACTTTCAGATCTAGATTGAGTTATGGATGGGACCCGTTAAAAGCAGCTACAACACCAGCTAAGTCCAAAAATAAAAATATTAGTTAAGAGGAGTAGATGAAAATGAAAGTTATGGAAAACGGTGTATTGGAAGCAACTAAATTAATTAGTGAAGCAAGAAAAGGTGAACAGGTTATAAAAGAAGCTACGGTTTTACAGATTGCAAGCATTTTATCAATCGGTGAATTAAACGATTATCAGGAAGCAACTTTACGTACTTGGAATAACAAAACTGATTTTGGAGGACGTGTTTCAAATGCAGCTTTAGGGCTTACAGGAGAAGCTGGTGAAGTTGCTGATATTGTTAAAAAAGCAATTTATCATGGACATGGTTTCCAACCATCGCATTGTCCAGGAGAGGAGGATGGAAACACTTATAAATTAGCTTTAGAACTTGGAGACATTATGTATTATGTATCAATTATGGCGCACGAACTGGGATATACGTTACAAGATATTGCTGAAATGAATATTGCAAAACTAGCTAAAAGATATCCGGATGGATTTAGTCGGGAAGCAAGTCAAAACCGTGTTGATGTGAAATGAAAAAAGGCTAGGATTTCACCTAGCCTTCAATCAAAAGGTTGTCGTACAAAAAAATGGAATGTTGGCAAATATAACATTTGCACTTTTAGTATATAAGGGTTTTTGGGTGAAGGGAATATATTTTATCAATCTTTATAAAAAATTAATATAAAATTTGAATTTTGTATAAAAACGGAGGAGTTATGGATGAAGAAACAAAGGTGGAGACTTACAAAAGTGAAAAAGTGCGATATTTGCGGGAATAAGGTGGATGTCAGTAAATTATACGGAATAAATTATTGGACATATAAAAATAGACCTCTATATCGGTGTTTTGATTGCGTTAGCATAGGTTTTTAAAAACTAAACAAAAGCGTTATTTGAATAGAAAATGGCAGGTAGTTGACTAAGTTACCTGCCGTGTGCCTAAACAGTACGGAGGGGAAGTCTCCGTTTTAAAAGAGTGTAACTGGCTTGAGGATAGTATGTGTAATGTAAAAAAGATTATTCGTAAAGGGGAATGGGAAATGAACAAGGATATTCAATTTTTAAAAGAGTTGCAGCAGGAATTAAAAACACAGGAAACTGACGGAAATGCATCGCCACGGTTTTGGGTTATTAAAGATTATCGAATGGTTCCAGCTAGTGAAAAATACGACAGTGGGGAAGATGAACGATTCTTTAATGATGGTGATCATGTTACTTTTCATAAGTTTAGTGATTTGAAAGAGTTCTTGGTGGAATATTACAGTGTAGAAATTGATGAAGACCAGGGATTAAGGGTGCTTGTGTATGATGAAGGCGAGAGATTCGATGAGTTATGGGAGTATGTAGAAAGTAATTTAAATAATGATGGTTACTTTGATACAGCTTTTATGAAAGAAGAAGGTTTCATTGTTCCTGACACAATGTTTTTAACAAAAGAAGAAGCGAAAAATCATCTTAAACTAAATCACTACCACTATACTTCAAAAGCACATACTTACGCTATGACGGCTTGGAGAGCACCAAAAGTGGAACGATTGTTGAATATATTAGAAACATTTGATTGGGAGTTAATTAGTACAAAATAGTTATTTTATGATGGATAAATAAAAGAATCCGTTTGTTATAAACGGATTCTTCCCACAAGGTTTGCAAGAAATTCAAGGTAACTAGACCGGAGCACTTATTGAATTTCTTGTGATAATACTTTATGCAAAGGAATTAATAAGGTTAAAGAAATTTAAACAAAATCCTTATTTAACAATAAATAAAAAGAGTGCATTTTTATATGCACCCTTAGTAAGGTAGGTGAATGTCTTATGAGATATAGAAAATCTAAAAAATCGTAATCAGATTTTCACGAGTAATTTTTTATATTGTATGCCTTACTTGGAGTTATGGAGCATGTCATTAAAGAAAAGAGGCAAGTGGGATTTTAACAAAATCTTTGTTTAGTTAAAAAGAGGCCCTACAAACTAGGGCCAAAAGCGAAGTATCATCTTTAAAGTGAAAGTAAAAAGATTGATATGGGCTTATTCTATCACAAATCGGGATTTTAAAAAATTAAAATAAAATCTTTATTTAAAATAAAAAAGGTCCTAGGGGACTAGGACTTTTTTGAGAATAATACTAAAAAAAGGACTTTTATATTCTAACATATTGAGATCGTTATATATGTGACGAAAAAGTGAACAAAATCGTTATTTGAAAATAAATAAAAAAAGAGCACACATATAAGTGTGCTTCTAGACTAAAAGGTTTGAACGTATGGACTGGAGTGCCCTACACAATAATATATGCTTGTCTGATGAAAAGGTGAAAAGTTTTTTATAAAAACGCTATTTTAAAACAAAGGGGAATAGGGTATGAAAATGTTAGATCTATGTTCGGGAATTGCAGGAATAAGCATGGCAGCGGATTGGGCTGGGATTGATACAGCAGCCTTTTGCGAAATAGAAGAGTTCAATCAGAAAGTACTTAGAAAGAACTATCCTAACATTCCTATTTTCCCGGATTTATATAAACTTACGAAACAATCATTACTAGATGGAGGTGTTGACGTTGATTCAATTGGAGTTATTTCAGCAGGATATCCCTGTCAGGGAGAAAGCATGGCCGGAAAGAGAAAAGGTGCAGAAGACGAAAGATGGTTATGGCCAGAAGTCTTCCGACTCATCAGAGAACTCGGACCCACTTGGTTTGTTGGAGAAAATGTTGCTGGACACGTCACAATGGGCTTGGACACCGTGCTCTCCGACTTGGAAGAAGAAAACTACTCGACAAGGACGTTCGTATTACCGGCTGTCAGTGTCGGGGCGCCACATCAAAGATACCGGACATTTATTGTTGGCCACTCCAACGACAAGTCAAAATTACAAGCCGATCCGAGAGTTGTGCCCTTCAGAAGCAAACGGCAGCCACGGGAAAACATTGCCGGGGTCAATAGGGGAACACTTTCCAGAACATATTGGGAAGAAAATCAACCCTCAATTTGTGGAATGGATGATGGGACTGCCACAAGATTGGACGAAGATAGATTGAGGTTTCTGGGTAATGCGGTGGTGCCACAACAGATCTATCCGATATTTGAAGCGATAGCCAAGATTGAAGGTTTATTATAAAAATTTCATTTTGTAGAGAAATGAGGTGCTAGGATGAAAGGCTCTACAAAGTATCAATTATTAAAAGCTGATTTCGATCATGCTGTAAAGCAGCTTAAACAGAGGAATAAAGAAATTGGGCTTCTTAGAGCAAGTCGTGATTCATCTATACACGAATATCGCCAATTGTTTAACGAACGGATGAAACTTAAAGAGGAAATTGAGTTTTTAAAAGATGATGTTCAAATAAGGGATGAACATATTGAAAGACTCGAGAAGGAATTACAGGAATATAAAAGAGCAGCTAGCAAAGGCTAACTGCTCTACGAAAGAAACGTTAAGAAGAAAGTTCAATCATTAAGTGTTATTTATAGTATGGCCAAGATTTTGGGCTTTATTCAAGGGGGAATAAAGATTGGAAGATATAAAGTGGCATGAAGCAGAAGAGAATAATGATGGTATTAAGACAATTGCAATGATTGAACTTGATAAGAAATTAAAAGGTGTAACAATGTATGGATACAACAGGATAGTTGGTTATAACGGTATTTTAAAAGGTGAAAAAGTTTTCTATAAAGGAGAAGAATATACCGTGGTAATGGTATCGAGATTAGGGGACTTTGGTTTATCTAAAACAGGAGAATTGCCATACATTTTACGTGCTTGCCCAAAAGATGTTGTAAAAAAAATAAAAGAGCAGCTAGCAAAAGCTAACTACTCCTTTTGACAAAAGATTCCGGGCTGCCAACACTGTTAAGAAAGCAGCTTATAGATAGTATGCACAAAGTTATGCTAATTATTCAAATGAATAAAGGACAGCTAGCGGAAACTAACTGCCCAACCCTTAAAAAAAGGGAGGAATTAACGGGTATGTAAAAATTCCTCACCTATAGTGTTAACGAAATATTGAGTTTTATTCAGAAGGGACCGAAATATTGTGAGTAATTTTAACGGTGAGAAGTTAACGGAACTTCGGCATTTATTCGGAATGACTCAAGGACAAGTTGCTGAATTGTTAGAGGTTGATATTAATAAGTTGATTGAGATAGAGCGGTCAAGAATTATCCCATCGTTTAATCAAATACAAGTACTATGCAGAACATTTCATGTTAAATCAAAGTATTTTTATAGCAAATCATTTGTAACTAGTGTGGTAGATCCGAGTTATATTTCTTTTCGATACTAAAAAGGAGGTAGAGGGAAATGAGAGCAAGATATTGTGAGTATTTTATTAATTACACTTTTTATGATGAAAAAGACAAAAGTGAGTATGAGAGTAGCGCTACAATAACGATCACTAAGAAAATGAACAGAAATATGATATTTGCAATCGCCAATGATATAGAGGAAAGAAATAACGTTAAGGGCGTCATTATACGTAATTACCAATTACTTCGAGAAAAACGAGGGCGGAAAATTTAGAACAAAATAATCCTTTGGATAGAAAGTGAGGTTAAAAGAATGGAAGATAACGTAAAGCTATTAGGTGCAGATGGAATGTGTGGAATGGAGTTCACAGGAAATAAGGTTAATGTTTATAACGATGCAGGATACGTATTGGAAAGTATGGCAACAAAGGAGCATGTTCAGGAAGTTATTGACTTTCTTGAAGGTTGCAAAGAACTAATGAAATAGAAAGTGAGGCTGAGAGAATGAAAGCTTTGAAGAAAAGAAAAATTCGAAAAGCAATTGCTCGTCGTGCAAAAGATGTGGAAAAGTATCAAGTGAATAAAGCTTGGAGAAATATTTTTGTACAAGCTGGTATTTTAAAGTGAATGCAAACAGAATATAGTCCGGCTAGAAAACTAGAGGACACCAATTCATGAAAGCAGCAATTATGGCTGTTTTACGAATAGGTGTCCTTTTTATTTTGAAAAGGGAGATGGGGAAATGAAGGGGTTAAAGGATCAGTTACGTGAGTGGAAAAAGCAATCGAATCAAGAGAAAAAGAAAGCTAAAAAGAAACGAAAAGAGAAGTTAAGCACTCGTGATATTGAAGGGTTAATGGGAATCCATGGTCCGCGTTATGAACGTAGACGTGGAGCTTTAAGACAAAAGTAATTCAAAAATAAAAAGGAGTGGTCTTACATGACTAAACAATTATCTTTCTTACCAAAAATTGATAGAACAGCGACACAAGAGGAATTAGAAGGTGTGTTGGAAAGCGTACGTATACATAGACAATTTGGGATGATGCGTAAAGAAATGAAAGTCACTCCTTCTTATGAAATACGTGAGCATGGTCCTACACATACAGTTGGTAAGCCATTAGAAGATGTTGCTATAGCAAATATTCAACAAAGCAAACGAGAAGAGTGGCTTGAAAGAATGTCATTACGTATTGATCAGTTTCTAAATCGATTAGGAAATGGACGTGCAGGAATTATCCAAAGGGATATTATTTATAAACGTTATTTAGAAGAAGAGGATGTATGTGATTACATGGTTTATAACGAAATAGGGATGTCAGAGCGTACTTATCGACGTTGGAAGTCTAAGGCGTTTTATAAACTTGCTTTTGCACTTGGATTAGAAGTTTACGAGACAGAAGAAACGGGAGGTAATGAATAATGAATTTCGTTCAACCAATACGTGATCCAGAGCAAATACAGCAGCTAAAAGATTATTTTAAGGAGAAGAGCTTGCGTAATTACATTCTCTTCATTATGGGAATCAATACAGGCTTAAGAATCTCGGACATTTTGAAATTGAAGGTAGGAGATGTCAAAGGTAGTCATATCTCTATGAGAGAAAAGAAGACAGGAAAACAGAAACGAATACAAATCACTGCAGCATTGAAAAGAGAGTTTAAATGGTTCATTGAAGAAAGAGAAGATGATGAGTATTTGTTACAAAGTAGACAAGGTAAGAATCGTCCTATTGGTCGTAGTATGGCATATAAGATATTAAGTGAGGCAGCGGCAGAGTTTGGATTAGATGAAATAGGAACACATACACTGAGAAAGACGTACGGGTATCATATGTACATGCAAACGAAAAACATAGCATTACTCATGGAGATATTCAATCACTCATCAGAGAAGGTCACGTTACGTTACATAGGTGTAAACCAAGATGCAATGGATAAAGCAATGACTAGGTTTAAAATCTAATCATTGCTTTTTTCTTTTTAAATTTATACAGTTACTCATAATTTTCGTACTGTGTAACTCAAAAGAGAAAGTGAAATGAAATCAATGATAGCAAGGGCTGTGGCTTATGGCTCAGTTACACACAATATAAGATATGGGTAACTCATTAAGATAAAATTAATAAGAGAAGAATATAAAAATAAGTGGCAGAGTCGTGACCGCTTTTTGGCAGTAAATGTGCCGGTTGTTTTGGAATTCACGTGATATATTTGTATTGTGAGAAATGGCGGAAAACATTGCTCACAAAATTCCTGATAATTGAAAATGGATCGTCATAACCGGTGGCGATGGTTGCAGATGGGATGAATAGTTGTTTCTTGATTTCACATCCAACTGTAAATTATGTTATGCAAGCGGAGAAGGGCTTTTGCTCTTCTTCCAGTTACTTAATATTGCTGCAGCAGATGAATATAACGACATTAGGTAATTGGGAGAAGAATAAAACTTCATTTACCGTAATTGAAGTGTAAACAAATAATTAATCATAAAGCATCCATTCGGGTGCTTTTTTATTTTGAAGGAGGATGAAAAAAGATGGCTAAGAAACGAGTTCTAACTGTGGAAGTACTTCATGAAGTTCTTAAAAAGAACAATAAGGAACTATATGAAGCAGTGGTAAAAAGAGAAGAAGCGATTAAGAGTGGATGCGCCGATAAGATAAAGGAAGTTGAATATAAACTCGGTGTGGAGAGTGGAGAAGCATTATTGTTATTGAATCTAATTTATTATTTAGAAGGAAAAATTGAATTAGAACAAATTGTATAAAAGTGTTGCTAATAAAGGAGGATGAAAAATGAGTGAACAAAAGAGCGCATTATCAGTGAAGGTAGAAGTTGATACAAAAGAAGCGAAAGAGAACGTTAAGGAATTGACTGCCGCGGTTAATGAATGTGTGGAAGCATTCGAGAAGTTGGGAAGTGTTATGGGTAGATTTACGAATGAAATAAATCCTTTATTTATAGAAGTACCTGTTGTTTTAAATGGTAAAACGATAGCTCAAAAAGTTAGTGAGCTTATCGAAATTAAGGAAAGGTTTTAACCTGAGGTGATAATAAATGAAACTAACTAAACAAGAACAAGCGGTTATAATCAGCACATTCATTTCGATGTTAGGAACAGATCTTGTAAATGAGCGTATCGATAAACAAAAATTAGAAAGTGTGCTTCCTATCTTTAATGAGATGGAAGATAACACAACACCAAAGCAAAGAAGAGAAGCAATGGTTAGTTTGCTCAATAAAACAATAAATGAATTTTTAAAACAATAGCCACAAAAAAGGAAAAGCAACTCGCATGGGGGCGAATCACTTTTCCTGATGGCAATGTTAACTTTATTATAACAATTTGTATTTATTTGTAAATATATAATCGGAATATTCTTTTAAAGGAGAGTGAAGATAATGGAATTAACTAAGACTGAGATAGCTGTCGCTATTAGTATGTTTAATGTGGCATTAGGTGAAGATGAGTTTGGGAATTATCTTGAGAAGTGTACGAGTGAACATTCATTAGAACAATTCGTTGAAATAACTGAACACATCGCTAATAATACAACAATAAATGAGATGAGAGAATCTAGTGTAAGTGTAATAAATAAGCTTATTCAGGGTTTATTAGAAGAATAAGGAGTGAGGATAAATGCAAGTCTACTGTTCTAACTGCAATGAAGATTACGATATGCAACCACAAGTAGCACAGCTTCCAAAAGGAATTGAGAAGTGTTTCTATATTTGTCCTCATTGTGGCCATGAGCATGTTGCTGCATATGTGAACGATAAGATTCGTAAACATCAAGCGGATATAGCTAAGTGTCATGAGCGGATTAATAAAAAGAATATGGCCATCGGGGATGAAATGAAACGATTGAGGAAGAAGATGGAGGGAAGTAAATGATGATATTAACCTATCTTATTATTGGTTTACTTTATAGTTCCATTACAATGTATCCAGTTGCGAGAAACGTTGGACAACGAAAGAAACATGACGGTGTATATATAGTAAGTACATTTATCATTTCTATTGCATTTACCATTTGTCTCGCTCCTTTCTGGATTATTCTTCTTGGGTTTAATATAGCGAAGTTGTTTTATAAATGGAAGAATAGAAACCAAATGAAGTGTGAATGTTTTAATTGCGGTGATGAATCAACAATAGATATAGTAACAGGCGCTGGTAATCGTTGTTCTAAATGTAATGGTATAACAATACCTAAAGCGTCAGGTGGTACACATGCCAAGTAAACCATTCAAGCCGTGTAAGTCATTAGGTTGCAATGAACTGACACGGGATAAGTATTGTATTAAGCACCAAGATAAAGTACAAGAGAACACAAGATACTATGACAAGTACATACGAAACAAAAGCTCACGTTCATTCTACAACTCAAGATTGTGGAAGGATATGCGTGAGCTTATTTATCGTAGAGATCATGGTTTATGTGTTCAATGTAGAAGTAATGACATCATTAAGATAGGTGATGTAGTCGATCACATCATACCTATTCGAGTAGATTGGTCAAAACGATTAGAACCAACTAACTTACAAACACTCTGTCATGCTTGCCATAACAAAAAAACAAAAGAAGACGAGAAGAAAAACAGAAAATGATTGGAAAGAAAAAATTTACAAACAACCCCCCACCATGAAAAAGCAAAAGGCGAATCCCTGGAGACCGCCGCCTAGCTTTCCGTGCAAAAAATTCGTTTTATTTCATAAAAGGGGGTTCAACTAAAGGAGGTGGTTCACATGGGACGAAAAGCGAAACCGATTCATTTGCAAATACTTGAAGGTAATAAAAACAGATTAACTAAACAGGAAATAGAACAACGAGTGAAGGCTGAGCAGAGTATTCAACCGAAAACGAATAGAATAAAAGCTCCAACTTGGTTAAATGCAGTAGCTAAAAAAGAATTCAATCGTATTTCTAAAGAATTAATGGAATTAGATCTTATTACAAATGTAGATATTAATGCTTTGGCGGCTTATTGTGATGCCTACTCTGATTATGTTGAATGTACAAAAATTATTAGTGAAGAAGGGTTAATGGTAGAGTACACAAATAAAGCAGCTGAAACCAATAAAGTGCCACACCCTTTATTAACTAAAAAGAAACAATTGCATGAGCAAATGAAGTCGTTAGCAATTGAATTTGGGTTAACACCAAGTTCCAGAGCATCTTTGGCAAAACCTAAGGGTGACGACAAACCTAAAACCAATGCAGAAAAGCGGTTTGGTGATAGGGTATGAGGTTAGAAGAAAGACTAATGCAATATGTTTATGATATTTCGGACGGTAACATATTGGCTTGTAAGAAACATAAATGGGCTTGTGAGCGTTTTTTAAGAGATTTAGAACGTACACAAGAGGATGAGTGTCCATTCTATTTTGATATTGAACAGCTATATGATTTTTATGAGTGGTGCAAGCAATTTAAACATTTTAAAGGTGTATTAGCAGGGCAATATATTGAATTAACCGATTTTCAGTTATTCGTAGCAGCTAATATATTTTGTTTTCTTATTAAAACTACAAATAATAGACGTTTTCTACGTGTATTTATTGAACTTGCACGAAAAAATGCAAAATCGCAATTCTTGGCCCTTATTGCTTCTTATATAACTTTTTTATCTGACCAACAAGAAGAATGTTATATAGCTGGTTGGGATAGACAACAATCAAGCCTTGTGTACAATGATATTTTAAAACAACTAGGCGCTTGTGATATGTTATCTAAAAAATATAAGGACTCTTATGGGAAAATCACGCATATAAAAAGTGGTTCAACAATAACACCACTTTCTAAAGAAGCAAAAAAGACTGGTGATGGTACAAATCCATCGCTTGGTATCGTTGATGAATATCATGCTCATGATACTAGCGAGATTTATGATGTAATTGATTCAGGAATGGGTGCACGTGAGAATACATTGATGTTCATTATCACCACAGCGGGATTTAATATCAATGGCCCTTGTTACAAGGAGTATAAATACTGTTCGAGGATATTAGATCCAAACGATTTAGGTGTGGAAAATGATGAGTATTTTGTTGTTATTTGTGAACTTGATAAAGATGATGATATCAAGGATGAAACTAATTGGATAAAAGCTAATCCAATAGTAGCAACTTATGAAGCTGGGATGAAGAAGCTACGAAGTGATTTAAAAGTCGCTCTTGATAACCCTGAAAAAATGCGCTCTTTTCTAACAAAACGTATGAATATATGGGTTAACAGGAAAGAGAATGGTTATATGGATATGTCCAAATGGAATAAGTGTGATGAAGTAATAGAGCTATCTGAATTAAAAGGTATGGAATGCACAGTAGGGGCTGATTTATCAGCAAAAATTGACTTGACTAGTGTGGATTTTGAATTTAAGAAAGATGAAAAATACATTGTAATTAGTCATAGTTTTATACCGGAGGATACTTTATCCGAAAAAATGAAAACAGATAAAGTACCATATGACATTTGGGCGCAGCAAGGTTGGATTACTGTAACACCTGGTTCAGTAGTGGACTATAATTTTGTCAAAGAATATATAAAAACTATGGAATCAGATAATGATTTTAAAATAAAGGAAATATGTGCTGATCCATGGAATGCAACTCAATTTATGCAAGACATGGAAGCGGAAGGGTATGTAGTTGTAGAAATCCGACAAGGTATGGCTACTTTATCAGGACCCACAAAAGACTTTCGTGAGCAAGTGTATCAAAAGAAAATTATTCATAATAACAATCCAGTGTTGAATTGGGCAATTGGAAATGCAGTTACTAAACAAGATGCCAACGAAAACATTATGTTGGACAAGTCAAAGGCAACAGAAAGAATTGACCCGATAGCGGCTGTAATTAACTCACACGTTCGCTGTATGCTCAATTCTGGTGAGATGGATTTAAATTCATATATTTTAAGTCAAAATTTCTCATTCTAGGAGGAATTACATGCGGTTTTTAAGATTCTTTTTTAGTATTTTAGATGATATTTTATTTGTTTCAGGGTTGTCCATTATTATAGGGACGACTTTTTTTATTAATCCAATATACGGATGGTATTTACTAGGTGTTATTCTCACAATGTTGGGGGTGGTGATGATAAGAAGATAGAAAGGAGGTGAAACTTTTGATTTTTCGGCATTTATTTAGGAATCAGGACACGACGGATTTAAAAAATCCTTCTCCTTGGTTTAAAAGTTTATTTGGATATCAAGCCGCAAGCGGTGAAAAGGTAACGGTTGAGTCCTCTTTAGGTGTTCCGACAGTTTATCGGTGTATTAACATCCTTGCAAATAGTGTTGCGATGCTTCCGTTTCAAACGTTTAAAAAGACAGCGAAGGGAAGGGAACGTGATAAGGCACATCAAGTGTCTTTTGTTCTAGAAAGAAGACCAAACCCTTATCAAAGTCCATTCAAATTTAAACATTTAATAGAAACACACCGTAATACATGGGGAAATGCCTACATCAACATTCATTGGGGTATGGATGGGAGACCAAAAGAATTATGGGTACTGAATCCAGCTGTTACAACGCCAACTGTGGACCTAAAGACTAATAAGTTATGGTATTTCACTAGTTTGCCAGACGGTACACCTATAAAAATACCTGATGATGACATTATTCATCTTACTACATTATCTACTGATGGTTTAAAGGGGAAACCGCCTATTCAAATTGCAAGGGAGTCTATAGGTAGCTCGCAGGCGGCCCAAAAGTTTAAAGGTAAGTTCTTTACAAACGGTGCAGCGCATAGTGGGATATTAAAAACGCAACAAGCACTTGGTAAAGAAGCGAAAGATGTTCTTCGTGATGCATGGGAAGAGGCAAATACAGGATTAAATAATGCTCAAAGGATTGCCATTTTAGATGCTGGTTTAGAATTTGAGAAGGTTGGGATGCCTTTAAAAGATGCTCAATTTATTGAAGGTATGAAGTTCGATAAAGGTGAGATTGCAAACATCTTTAATATTCCTTTGCACATGATTAATGAGTTGGATCGTGCTACTTTCTCCAACATTGAACAACAGGCATTGGACTTTATTCAAAATACATTGAGCCCAATTCTTATTCAGTATGAAGAAGAATTTTCCTATAAAGCTTTTTCATTTAATGAGCAAAAAAAATATTATTTAAAGTTTAATCTAACAAGTTTACTTCGCGCTGATTCTAAATCACGAGCAGAATTCTATAAAATTATGTTGGATGCTGGTGCTTTCTCAATTAATAAAGTGCTAGAACTAGAAGATATGGATGGAATCGGAGAACATGGTGACAAACATCGTGTAGATTTAAACCATGTATCCATTGAAATTGCGGATGAATACCAATTAGCAAAAGCTAATGGGAACTTACAGCAGAAAGGGGGTGAGGACAATTAAAGATGTGTTTACTATTAAAAATCAAACAGATTATTCAGCGGATTTATTCATTTATGGTGACATCATAAATAATACCGGATGGAAATGGGACGATTCCGACGTTATGCCTGATGATGTGAAAAATATTCTAGGTCAGTTGGATGATAAAAGTAACTTAAATATCTATGTAAATAGTGGTGGCGGCTCTGTGTTTGCTGGTTTGGCTATTTATAATATGCTGAAACGAAATAAAGCGCAAAAAACTGTTTATGTGGATGGCGTTGCAGCATCTATTGCTTCAGTTATTGCTTTAGCTGGTGATCGCGTTGTTGTTCCCTCCAATGCATTCTTAATGATTCACAAGCCATGGACCGTTGGTGTAGGTAATGCAAATGACCTTCGTAAAATGGCAGAGGACTTAGACAATATTGAGTCAGGAATTATGAATGTATACAAAGAAAACTTAAAAGAAGGTATTGAAATCGAAGAAATTCAACAATTAGTAGACGCCGAGACCTGGTTAAGTGGTGAGGAAGCTGAAAAATACTTCAATATTGAAGTTGTGGAAGCAAAAGAAGTTGCAGCATGTATGAGTGATTACTTTGATAAATACCAAAAAACACCTAGTAAAGTAGTAGCAAAATCTCCTTCTATTCCAAAGAAGGATAATAATGAACAATTAAAAATCCAAAATGCACTAGACCTGTTAGAACTATAGGTCTATTTTTTGTGCCAATACAAGGAGGAAATACCGAATGGATAAACATGAACAAGAATTACGTCAAAAAGTTGCTGATTTAAAAGCTAAGGCTGAAGAGTTTAACAACAGTGGTAAATATGAAGATGCAAAAGCTAAAATTGAGGAAGCGAAGAACGCGAAAAATGAACTAGCTAACTATCTAGCGATGAAACAAATTCAAGTTCCTGATCCTGTAAATTCACAAACAGGAGCATTGGTTCCAGATTCAATTAAAAATGAAAATCCATCATACAAAGAAGTATTTATGAAAGCTATTCGTGGTCAAAATCTAACTCATGAAGAAGCAAGCGTTATGCAGGAATATAAAGCAGCATTATCTGAGAATACAGGTCAAGATGGCGGTTATATTGTTCCGGAAGATATTACAACAACTATTAATCAGTTAAAACAAACGGTTGATAGCTTAGAACAGTATGTAAATGTACAACCTGTTTCAACAAATAAAGGGGCCCGTACATTAGAAAAGCGCGCAGCGTCTACACCATTTGCTCCATTATCCGAGTATGGGAAACCAAATGCGATGCAAGAAATTGCTTCACCACAATTTGATCGTTTATCCTACGCTATTGAAGATTACGCTGGATTTTTACCAGTACCAAATGATTTATTAGATGATACAGATCAAGCTCTAGAAAGTTATCTACGTCAATGGATTGCGAAAAAATCAATTGCAACTCGAAACTATCTGATTTTACAAGAAGTCGAGAAGCTGACAAAAGTTGATTTAAAGGATTATAACGGACTTAAAACAACACTAAACGTTACGCTTGATCCAATCTTTGCAGCATCAGCTAACATTATTACAAACCAAGATGGATTCAATTACTTAGATCAACTAGAAGATAAGAATGGTCGACCATTACTTCAACCAGATCCAACAAACCCAACTCGTAAATTGTTTGCTGGTAAGCCAGTTATTGTCTTATCAAATAAAACGATTGCTACAGATAAGGATGGAAAAGCGCCATTCATTGTTGGTGATCTAAAAGAAGCAATTGTTCTTTGGGATAGAAAGCAATTATCCATTGACATGACAAAAGAAGGTGGCAACGCTTGGAGAACAAACACTTCTGAATTCCGTGCGATTGAACGTGAAGACGTTACATTATGGGATACAGAAGCGGTTGTATATGGACAAATTACGGTTGCACCTAAAACAGGAGCTTAATAGAGTAGGAGGTGTCCTCCTTGGTACTGAAATTAGAGGAGGCTAAAGAGTATCTTCGTGTGGATGGGAATGAGGAGGACATGCTCATTACATCCTTAATAACAGCAGCTGAACAATATATTAAAAACTCAACAAGTAAAGATGTGAATTTGAATGACGAGCTTGCTAAATTGGCAGCTCGTATTTTAATTGCTCATTGGTATGAAAATCGTGAGCCGGTTGGCAAGACTGGAAAACTATCATTTAGCTTACAGTCAATATTAATTCAGTTGCAATATAGTGTAGGTGATTCCACATGAATCCAGGCAAATTAGATAAACGTCTTACATTCCAAGTAATAGACGAGGATGCAAAGAACACAGACGGTGATCCAATAGAAGGATATAAGGATTCTTTTACTGTATGGGGCTCTTTTATTTTTTTAAAGGGAAGAAAATACTTTGAAGCAGCCGCAGCTAACAGTGAAGTGCAGGGTGAAACAGAAATCCGATTTCGCACAGATGTGAATGCTAACATGAAAATTAAGTATAAGAATACGATTTATGACATTCTTTCGGTTATTCCAACTGAAAAACACACGTTATCAATCATGTGGAAGCGTGGTGGAATGAATGGCTGATGGTGTAGATTTGTTAGGTTTTGATCGTTTAGTTACTGAATTAAATCAAATGGGGTTACGTGGAGAGGAAATTGAAGATAAAGCTCTTGCAGCTGGTGGTGAGCCTATTCGAAAAGCTATTTCAGAAATAGCACCAAGAAGTGATAGTCCTAAAAGGGCAACAAAAAGCGAACCGTGGCGTACAGGTCAACATTTAGCTGATAATATACGAGTTACAAAAGCAAAAATGGAAGGCGGCGTAAAAACTATCAAGATTGGGATAGATAAAGCGGATCGTTCCCCATATTTCTATGGAAAGTTCATAGAATGGGGAACATCTAAAATGCCAGCTCAACCATTTATAGAACCGGGCTTTAATTCTTCAAAAGAAGCAGCAATTCGCGCTATGACAGACATTTTGAAGAATGAAATGAGGTTAAATTTATGATGAATTTACGCCCTGAAATTTTGCAAGCTCTTGAAAATAATCAGGAGCTTGTTTCT
This sequence comes from Bacillus sp. FSL R9-9834, assembly GCF_038006905.1. Classification (NCBI taxonomy): domain Bacteria; kingdom Bacillati; phylum Bacillota; class Bacilli; order Caryophanales; family Bacillaceae; genus Bacillus; species Bacillus sp. FSL R9-9834. The sequence goes on along the minus strand of NZ_JBBOWD010000001.1, from coordinate 3,743,461 downwards.
TTATTAGGTGGAAAACGCGTTTATTATCGTAAAGCTAAAAATGCTGAAGAGTTTCCGCGGATTACATTCTTTGAATTAGATAATAGGCCAGATAGATTTGCAGATAATGAAGAAAGTGAAAGTGAAATTACTTTCCAAATTGATATTTGGTCAAAAGGTAGTACAACAGCAATCCATCAAAAAGTGAATGAAGTCATGAAAAGTATTGGTTTCTCACGCTATAAGGTTGCTGATTTATATGAAGATGATACACAAATTTTTCATTACGCGATGCGATTCGCGAAAGGAGTGGAATTATAGATGGCTGGAGAAATTATTACAATTAGTTCGACTGTCGGTGTCGATAATCTTGTTTACGCAAAACTGTTGAAAGATGATGCAACTGGTGTTAATTACGATACAGTAAAGAAGATGGAGGGTGCTGTAAAGGTTAAAACATCTAAAAAAGTAGCTTCTGAGATTATGTGGAGCGATAACAAGAAATCAGAAATTGCTGAATCTGATGGTGAAGTTGAAGTTGAAATTGAAGTTAGGGGACTTTCACTATCCACTAAAGCCGATATCGAAGGATATCCAGAAGTTAAAGATGGCGTTTTAGATGAGAAACGCTTGGGAGAAAAGCCATATTTAGCAATTGGCTATCGCTTTTTAAAAGCTAATGGTAAATATCGTTATGTTTGGTTACTCAAAGGGAAGCTTTCACAAGAGGAAGAAGAAGCTGAAACTAAGAAAGATAAACCAAACTTCCAAACTACAAAACTTAAAGGTTCATTCATTGAACGTGATTTTGATGATAGACCAAAATTTACAGCAGATGCTGATGAACCTACATTTACAAAAACTGTAGGAGATACTTGGTTTAGTAAGGTATATGAAAAAACAGCAGTTAAGTAAGATGAGGGAGCAAAAGCTCTCTCTTTTTTATTAAATTTAGGAGGGAAAAATTATGAAATTAACTTTAATGATTAATAAAGAAAAACAAACTTTTAATATGCCAGAATTTATTCCGGCTCGCCTTATCCGTCAGGCTCCTGAGCTTGCTGAAATCCCAAACAATCCTGGTCCAGAAGATATGGATAAAATGGTGCAATTCGTGGTGAAAGTTTATGATGGTCAATTTACATTAGATCAATATTGGGATGGTGTGGATGCCCGCAAATTCTTATCTACAACTTCAGATGTAATCAATGCAATTATAAATGAAACTGTGGAAGCGGCTGGTGGAAATCCTGTATCTGGAGAAGCAGAAAACCCAAACGCGTAGAGGGAGGTGGGCTAACGTTCAGTGAATTTATGGACGAGCTTTACCTCTCTTTATTACGTCAGGGATATAAACATCATCATATCGATAACGAAATGGATATTTGGCATTATTTAAGATTGAATCAAAAGTATCGTGAACAAGGTAACTCAAATGGGGAAAGTCAAAGTTCAAATGAAATTGAAGTTCCAGCAGAAAACATTATCTAACAAAGGGGTGAGACATTGGCAAATGAAATGAATAATTTAGTAGTTAGACTTTCCCTTGATAATGTGAATTTCCGTCAAGGCATAACCAACTCGGGACGTGCAGTAAGGACATTGCAGAATGAGCTGAAGGCTATTAGTACAGGAATGGGTGGATTCGCAAATGCTAGTCAACAAACACAAGCAAAAATGAACACACTCAGTAGGCTCATCGATGCGCAAAAAGAGAAAGTTAAAGCATTACGACAAGCCTATGATCAAAATAAGGCTAAATTAGGTGAAAATGATGCAGCAACTCAACGATATGCTTCGCAAGTTAATAAAGCAGTTGCTGATTTAAATAGATTCGAGAATGAGCTAAAACAAGTGAATCGTCAGGCGCAACAAACGGCACTGGATAAATTAAATAATGCATTGAAATCTTTACAAGCTGAATTCCAAGCTGTTACAACAGGAATGCATGGATATACCAATGCAACTGAACAGACGCGAGCAAAAATAGATGTCCTATCCCGTATGGTAGATAAGCAAAAGGAGAAAATGAGGGAACTTCAGTCAGCTTACAATCGCGCTAAAACTGAAGAAGGAGAAGCTAGTCAATCAGCACAACGTTACGCAGAACAAATTCATCGGGCTACCGCTGAACTTAATCGATTTGAAACTGAATTACGTCAGTCAAATCATGAATTAGAACAACAAGGTAATCGTCTTCTTAATTTCGGGAACCGTATGGAAACACTGGGGAATCATTTGCAAAATGCAGGAATGCAAATTGGTATGGTGTTTGGTGGAATGACCTACGCTATAGGACGTGGTTTAAAAGCAGCGGTTACTGAATCAATGAACTTCGAACAACAGATGGCCAACATTAAAGCGGTATCTGGTTCTACTGGCGAAGAAATGAAAAAGTTAAGTGAACTGGCCGTTAATATGGGTGAAACAACGAAATATTCCAGTGTTCAAGCGGGACAAGGTATAGAGGAATTAATAAAAGCTGGAGTTAGTTTAACAGATATTATTAATGGCGGTTTAGAAGGTGCCCTGAACTTGGCTACAGCAGGAGAGCTAGAATTAGGCGAGGCGGCTGAAATTGCATCTACAGCCTTAAATGCTTTTAAAGCTGATCATCTTTCGGTAGCGGATGCAGCAAACATATTATCAGGTGCAGCAAATGCATCAGCAACAGATGTGCGTGAGTTGAAATATGGTTTAGCGGCATCATCAGCAGTAGCAGCAGGAGCTGGGATGACTTTTAAAGACACAGCTACAACGCTAGCTGTATTTGCGCAAAATGGTTTAAAAGGTTCTGATGCAGGTACTTCATTAAAAACAATGCTTATGAGATTAAATCCATCAACTAAAGAAGCGTACAACAAGATGAAGGATTTAGGTTTAATCACATATAATGCTCAGGCTGGATTTGATTTTTTAGTTAAAAACGGTATACAACCAGCCTCTAGAAATGTAGGGGATATAGAGGTAGCTTTAGAAAAATATGTAATGAAAACGGAAGGCGTAACGAAATGGAATGATAAATGTGATACAACATTCCGTGAATTAGCAACAAGTTCAGCATTTTTATCATCAAAGTTCTACGATCAACAGGGGCATATTCAAAGTCTAGAAAATATTTCAGGGACACTTCATGAGTCTATGAAAGATTTAACGGATCAACAACGAAGTATGGCGTTAGAAACGTTATTTGGTTCTGATGCTGTACGTGGCGCAACTATCTTGTTTAAAGAAGGCGCTAAAGGTGTCAACGAAATGTGGGATTCCATGTCTAAAGTTACAGCGGCTGATGTTGCAGCCACAAAGATTGATACGTTAAAGGGACGTCTTACATTACTAGATTCAGCATTTTCTACAATGAAAAAAACAATTGGTGATGCACTAGCTCCTGTGGTTAGTGTTTTTGTTGCTGGATTACAGAAACTTGTGGATGGATTTAATGCGTTACCTGGGCCCGTACAAAAGGCTATTGCAATTACAGGGGGGATTGTTCTTGCTTTAACGGCTATTGCAACAGTTATTGGTGTAGTTCTAGCAGCAGTTGGAATGGTGGTGTCAGGAATCGGTTCTTTAGGAGTTGCATTGGGTACATTAGCAACATCCTTAGGGATAGCAGGTGGAGTAGCAGGATTGTTGGCCGCAGCGTTAGGACCAGTAGCAATTGCTTTAGGTGTGGTAGCCGCCGCCGTTGGTGTTGGTGTCTTAGCGTATAAGGGTTATCAAAAAGCAACTGAAGACAGTATTGCTTCAGTAGATCGCTTTGCTACAAATACAGAAGGGAAAGTAAGCTCCTCGACAAAGAAGGTTCTTGGTGAGTATTTCAAGCTGTCTGATGGTATTAGACAAAAGTTAACTGAAATTAGATTGAATCATGAAGTAATAACAGAAGAACAGTCGCAGAAGTTGATTGGTCAATATGACAAACTAGCTAATACAATCATTGAAAAAACCAATGCGAGACAACAAAAAGAAATTGAAGGACTCAAAAAGTTTTTTGCTGATTCATATGTTTTAACGGCGGAAGAAGAAAACAAGCGAATAGAACAATTGAATCAGCACTATGAACAGGAAAAGTTAAAAACACAAGAAAAGGAAAATAAAATTAAAGAAATTTTACAAACAGCAGCTAGAGAAAATAGAGAATTAACAACATCTGAACGTATCTCTTTGCAAGCATTACAAGATGAAATGGACAGAGTTGCAGTTGAACATATGTCTAAAAACCAAATGGAACAAAAGGTTATTCTTGAAAATATGCGTGTGCAAGCTAGTGAAATTTCAGCTAGACAAGCGGCAGAAGTTGTTAAGAATAGTGCCGATACTAGAGATAAAGTTATAGCAGATGCTAAGAAAACACGTGACGATAAAATTGCTGAAGCTATTCGACAAAGGGATGAAAATAAAACCATCACAGCTGAAGAAGCTAATGCAATTATTGCGGAAGCTAAACGTCAGTATGACAGTACAGTTTCTACAGCAAAAGATAAACATCGAGAAATTGTAAGTGAAGCAAAATCTCAAGCAGGTGAACATGCTAATCAGGTAGATTGGGAAACGGGCCAAGTAAAATCGAAATATCAAGTTATGAAAGATGATGTTGTCCGAAAAATGAAAGAAATGTGGTCGGATGTTACCAATAAATATGAAGATATGAAAAATTCAGCTAGTAATAAGGTAGAGGAAATAAAAAATACAGTTTCAAGAAAATTTGAAGAAAAGAAAAAAGCTGTCGTCGATAAAATGAAAGAAATAAAGAGTGATATTGAAGAAAAATGGAATACAGTCGAAAAGTTCTTCCGTTCTATCAATTTACGATCTATTGGTAAATCAATTATAGAAGGGCTTGGAAAAGGAATAGATGATGCCTCAGGAGGTCTATTTAGTAAGGCTGCTGGAATTGCAAACGATATTAAAAAAACTATTTCCGGAGCACTAGAAATTAACAGTCCATCTAAAGTGATGATTCCAGTCGGTAGCGCAGTTCCAGAAGGTGTTGGAGTTGGTATGGATAAGGGGAAACGATTTGTTGTGGATGCAGCAAAGAATGTAGTTGGAACCGTCAAGAAACAGATGGGTAATATGCCATCCGTATTTGATTTTGGATTCCGAACTACTCAATATAGTGTTCCAAATGGTTTAGTGAGTGGCTTTGCAGATTATACACAGTTTAATACTTATGATAGTAAACCATCTACTTCAAAAAGAATATTCCCGAATAGACAAGCTGAAGAAAAAGAATTAAATCTCACATTGAATATGACTAATGTTCTAGACGGGAAAGAATTAGCAGGTGGAACTTATATGTATACGACAAATTTGCAAGAACGTGATAAAAAACGCAAATCTCAATTTTAAAGGTGGTGGCAACGTGGGGAAACTAAGCTTTACATTTAATAATGTTAGAAAAGATTATGTGCAAATGCTTGTAGGAAGAAAACGTCCAACATGGGCTCCGATTAAACGAAAACTTTTAAAAGTCCCTCATCGTCCAGGGGCTTATTTTATTAATACAGAAACTGAGGAACGTCGTATCGATGTTCCTATTTTTATTAGTTCTAAAAAAGATATTGCTGATTTACAAAGATTAAAAGAAGACTTGGCTGACTGGCTGTATACTGAAACACCAGCCGAACTAATATTTGATGATGAATTAGATCGCACGTACTTAGCTTTTATTGATGGAGCTTTAGATTTGGATGAGATAGTTAATAAAGGGAGAGGTGTTATTAGTTTTCTTTGCCCAATGCCATACAAGTTGGGTGCCACTAAAACAAGTGAATTTGTTCAAAACTGGTCCACTGAAACAACAGCATACGTAGAGAATAAAGGAAGTGTGGAAGCACCTCCAATAATTGAAATTACGGTAAAAAAACCAAGCACTTTTTTAGATGTATGGTTCGGTGAATATCCTAACGGTCGTGATTATTTCCGTATCGGATCTACTTTGTCTATCAATGATAATCCTGTACAAGAAGATGAACGTGTCCTATGGAACGAAATGAATAATATCGTTGGTTGGACTGACGCTGGACAAATTGGAAATATGAAAAGTACTGGTAGATTTAAAGTTAATGAGGGTAAATTCGCATTTGAAGTTGGTGAATGGGGAGATCAAAAGAATTCAGAACTCACAGGACCTATATGGAAACGGTCGATACCTGGCGGTCCTCTTACTGATTTTAAGGCTGAAGTATTTGTCACTCTGATAGCTAAGAATTACTGGGAAATGGGACGAGTTAGTATGTTCTTGTTGGATGAACAAGGCGATATAGTAGCCGATGTCAACATGAATGATCTTTATTGGACAGCTAAACAAACACGCGCTTTTGCCCGCATTGGAGACGTTTCGCAACCGAATAATACAAGAAAGTTATTTGACTCTGGAGGTAGTGGTAATACAGCTTTCAATGATTTCTACGGTCGTATGGCAATCGCTCGCCGCGGGAAGAGATGGTCTGTTTACTTTGCCAGGTTCAGAGACGGAACAGAGATAGACGATTATAAGGCAGTTGAATTCTTTACAGACGATGAAAAGAATCCAATGACAGTAACAGGTAGAAGGGTTGCCCAAATAGCTATTGGTATTCAACGATGGGGGACTAGTGATCCTACTAACTTAATGAGAATTGATGATTTGAAGGTTTGGAAGATTAATAAGGTGTCTGATGGAAGCAAGCCATATTTAGTAGATACCGGGGACAAAGTTGTAATTGATACAGAAAGAAGCCTAGTTACAATTAATGGGAAAAATGCTATTAATATTAAAGATATATTTAGTGAGTTCCCCACTATTATAAGAGGACATAATCGAATTGATATTATGCCGCCAGATGTCACAGCGAAAATTAGTTTCAGGGAGAGATATCGATGAGAGGACCAAGCGGAACACTTCATGTTGTTGATTTTAAAACCAATCAGGTTGTCTCAGCGATTCAATCAAAAGATTATTGGGATGATAAAAGGCATTGGGAAATTAAAAATAACATTGATATGCTTGATTTCACTGTCTTTGATGGAATAGATCACGCAGCTACACTGATGCAGCAAAATTTAGTTTTAAAAGAAGTAAGGGACGGACGTATCGTACCCTATGTTATAGATGATACTCAAAAAAGCTCTGATGGTCGCTCATTGACTGTATATGCTTCAGGAGAATGGGTGTTGTTGAAAAAGGAAGGGATTATTAAACCCCAAAAAATTCAGAGCAAGACTGTGAATGAATTTATCGATATGGCGCTTGCCGGGACAAGGTGGAAGCGTGGAGTTACGGAATACGCTGGTTTCCACACTATGACTATTGATGAGTTTATTGACCCGCTTAAATTTCTTAAAGACATCGCTTCACTTTTTGATTTAGAAATTGTTTACCGAGCTGAAGTTGTTGGTTCCCGAATCGTGGCACGCTATGTAGATATGGTAAAAAGTCGAGGCAGGGATACTGGTAAAGAGGTTACATTAGGCAAAGATTTAAACGGTATTGTACGAAGAGAAAACTCTCAAAATATTTGTACAGCTCTTGTTGGATTTGTAAGAGGAGAAGAAGAAAAATTAATTACAGTAGAGAGTATTAACGGCGGTTTTCCTTATATTATTGATCACGAAGCATTTCAACGGTGGAACGAGAATGGTCAGCATAAGTTTGGTTTTTATACACCAGAAACTGAAGAACAAAATATGACACCGGAACGCCTAATGACACTTATGAAAATGGAGTTAAAGAAGCGCGTGAATTCTTCTGTTCAGTACGAAGTCGATGCACTTGCCATCGATAAAGTATTCGGATTGAAGCACGAGGAAATCACGGAAGGTGACATTATACGGATTAAAGATACAGGGTTTACACCGAAATTATACCTTGTGGCTAGGGCAATAGGTGGAGATGAATCCTTCACAAATCCCTCTTCGAACAAATATGTATTTGGTGATTATATAGAAGTCATTGATACGAGAGAAGAAATGCAAAAATTATACAATAAAATCCGTAACTCTTTGTGGGATAAAGCAAGTAATGAGGCACTGAAACTACTTGAACAACAACTAGAAGATACATCTAGTGGTTTTAACGATAGATTAATTGCTATGAAAACAAGCCTTGAAAAAACCGATTATTCCATCGCTTTAAATGCACAGGCAGTTAATGCACGGATGGAAAAATTATCATCCGCATTAGAAGTGAATGCAAGAGAAATAAAGGCGAAGGTTGGAAAAAACGACATCGCTTCTGAATTAAATATAAATCCACAAAGCGTACTTATAAAGTCAGAACTAATTGATCTAGTCGGCAAAGTAAAAGCTGAGTGGTTAATGGCTGGTTTGTTAATGGGTATGACCATTAAAACGAGTAATACAAACGAATATTTGCATATGGAAAACCAAGTACTACGTTTTGTAAACCAAGGTTCAGACAAAATGGTAATAGGCTTTGAGAACGAACGGAAAAGCAAAACGCGTAACCCATATATCATTCTTGGTGAAGGTGACGGAACTGGTAGAAACCTTGGAAGTATCTATAAAGATGGTGACGGTGTTTACTACCGTTATGTAGATTACAACGGTGCTGAAAGTAATATTCGTTTAACAAATTCAGGTAATATTGGTGTCACGGCTCAAGATGGTATTTGGTTTACAGCTAATAGAGCTAACTTTACATGCCCAGTTTCAACATCGGGTATAGTATTCAACTCGTTCGGAAAAACCCCTTTATCTCAACAAGGTGTTCTATGGGTAGGTCATGGTTATAGAGGATTTGGAGCTTATCTACACGATGGAAGAGCATGGGTATTTGTATCTACTTCGGCATAACAGAAAGGAGGAAATTAAATGAGTCAATTTTTAGGTATCTTAGGAAAAGTTGGTGAAGATGGAACAATTAAAGTTCCATTAGACATGTTACACACAGCAGGCATTAAGCCTAATTCAAAGGTGGAATTATTTTCTGATACTTCTAATCTTTTTATTAGGACTGCTGAGAAATTTTGTAGCATTTGTGGTACTAACACTAACACTACGAGTGTTGGTAACCAAGAAATCTGTAAAACTTGTCTTGACAGAATAACACAAGCTTCACAAGAAAAACAACAGACAGTACCTGAATAAAAAATTTAATTAATTAAAACAGATGGGAGCAGCAAAGGCTGGTCTTTTTTATTTTGCATAAAGGAGTGATTCTATGACATTTAAGACCTATGAAATTAACGTGGATTTAGTGAATGATACATCTACAACTTATTCCAACCGCTTTTCTCAAAATGATAGAAACTCCGCTAAATTATTAGTCACAATAACAAATAAAGGTGCGGAAATTGATTTAAGCCAAGCAAAATCGGTACGGATGTCATTTAAAAAGCCGGATGGAACTCGTGTATTCCAAAACGATTGTCAACCGATTAATGCAATGAAAGGTAAATATCAAATCGTATTAAAGACTCAAACTTTGACTTCAGTTGGTACTGTAATCGCACAGATCCATATTGAGGAAGAGGATAGAATCATTGATACACAAAAGTTCTTTTTTATAGTAAATGATTCGTTGGCAAGCGATGAAGCAGTCGAGTCCACAAATGAATTCCCAGTAATTCAAAAAGCGATTGAAGCAGGGAAGAAACTTGAAGGTGTAGATATTAACGGAATTATTGCAGCAGGGGAATTAGCACAGGGAGCATTACCGAAAACAGGCGGTATGATGACAGGTCCTCTCGAATTGAATAGCAATAGCTTATTAAGGTTTAAAGGCGAGACAGGTAAACGAGATTGGCTGTTCTATCGAAATTCGGCACAAGATAGTTTCATAATTGCTCCTAGACTAGCTGATGGTAGTGATTGGGATTGGAATAAACAAATTGAATTTAGACCAGATAACTTTATTGTAAATGGAGGGACAAACCTAGTTAAAAAAACAGGCGGTACGATGGATGGTTGGCTAAGATTCCTTAATAACCAAGAGTTACAATTCCATACGAGAGAAGGAAAATCTATAGTTGCTCAAGCCATAGATGGTGATGGAATTTACTTCGCTTGGAATTCCCCTGCTAATAAGTATTTGTGGTTCGTTAACAGCAAGACCGGCGAAACAATCGTACAAGCAGACAACCTCCTTTCTAGAAATGGTGGATCGATGGCTGGTACAATTACTTATACGAATGCCTTCTCTAATGTATACAAGTCAGACTCAGGAAAGAGAGCGTGGGTGCTTCATCATCCTAATAGCGATAGTTTACTTTTTGCCCCTGAGACTACACCCGATAGTGGTGTGTGGGACTGGGCTAAAGGAATTGAGTTTAAAGGTGATGGCACTATCAAGATGGCAAAAGACGGACGTGCTAATTTAGTCTTGACGGCGGATGCTACTGCCATTAATCCAATCGGATACCCTAACGTGGCAACTCGTAGAGGAAATACAGTTACTGTGAACTTAGCTGTAACTCGAAATGTTGGTTCTACTGGAAATATAGTAGCAACTCTACCAGTAGATATGCGACCGATAGATAACTTTTATAGGTACGTGTTATCTGAGGACGGCACTCCCGTCTATATGATGATACAACCCGATGGTGGAATTCGTATAGACGCGTCTGGTAAGAATATGTATATTTCAGAAACTTACGTAGTTAACTAAGGAGGAATCTAAATGGCTAAATACTACGGCTATTGCTATGACGAAAACGGGAAATTCACTGAAATGATTCCCCTTGAAGAGAAACCGATTTACGAGAAGCAAACATTCTACCGAGAAGAACAAAAGGGAATCGTAACGGATGAGAAATTATGCGCGTTACATCAATCAATTGTGGACGGTACGTACGAGCCAGATCAAGAGAATGCGGAAGAACCAATCAGTAAATACGAATGTCCTGATTGTGTAATGCGTAGCGTGGAATATAAACCTATTAAAGTACCATACGAGGAAGATGTTGTTATAGGTTTTGAACCCGATATCCCTGAAAACTGTACTTTAGAAATTTGCCCAGATTTAATTTACGCTCCAATATTCAAGGATGGTAAATGGGTGAAAACGGTTGAACCTAAGCCAGAAGAACCACAACCACCAGAACCATCCGAATTAGAAAAAATTAAGAAGCAACAGGAATTAATGCAGCAAGCGATGGATGAAATGATTATACAAAATCCAACTCCAGATGAATTAGCAGAGTTAAAGAAACGTTTGATACTTATGCAATCGGCGATTGATGATCTCATCATTTCTAATACTCCAGAAACACTAGAAGGAGGTAGTAACTAATGGCTGAATACATGGCACAACGTGTTATCGATGGAGCTTTTACGTATACGTTTATTATTATCAAAATGAAAGTGTACAAGGAGCGTATTGATAAATACCTAACTGACAACGGCAGAGCTGATTTAATCGTAGATAACGTAGTAACGGCTTATTTAGGATAAATAAAATAAAGATTGAAAAGACAAGCGTGCAGCAGCAGGCTTTTTTATTTTTAACTTGGAGGGCTGAAAAATATGAATTTGATTATCGGTATAGGTATTGGTTATTTTCTAAGACCATTTATTGATGTGACGATAAAGGTATTTAATAATGCATGGATTGAATACAAACGAGAACGATAGAATTCAATAAAATACGGCTTTGATGAGAAAAAGAGAGACATCATCTCTCCTTTTCTTTAATATAGAAGTAGAATATCCGATTTATGAAGTTTATGAAATATATGAGGTGAATATATGGAACAGTTTATTTCAATAATTATATTTTCTTTACCAGGAATTTTAGCATATTTTTGGTTACAATTATTTGGATTGAATCCAACTGTGAAACATACTCCCACTGAAATGCTGGGGCTTGTTGCGTTATTATGGGTTCCTATTACAGGATTAACGTTTGCAACATATAACTTAACTGTTTTTATATTTGCGTCACCTAAGATTTATATTACAAACCTTAATGAAATAAGTGCTTTATCTATGAATCTTTCATTTTTACTGTTTTATGTATTATTCAGTGTATTCTATAGTTTTGTAACAGCGTATGCGTGGGGAAGATACTTTAATATGGTTGTTTTAAAATTAGTGAATAAAGTGAGAGTCCAACGTAAGGTGTCAGTACTTTCAGAGGAAACCAGTGTTTGGGATGCGTTTTTTATTAGTTTAGAAAAAGAGGAAGAGCAGGCTCTAATTGTAGAAATGTATAAAATAGATAAACCTGATGAAAAAATATATGGAGCAGTAATAAGGACGTCCCGCCCTTACGAGACGGAACGATCCCTTGTTTTAGACCAATCGGAGCAATGGAAAAAATCTCATGAGTATTATCAATATCCAGTCAAACGAAGTTATGTAGACGTAAAATCTGGAATGATAGTGAATGAGTTAGACCATTTAAACCCACAAATCCCATTTAATCGCGAGGGGGAGGAGTAGGAGCCTCGAAGGTTGGTCTCTTTACGGAACTATCTGGTAATTTGATAGGTTGTCCAGATGGTTTTGAAGAACCTGACATGTTTTGCACCCCCTTCCTTGAGGGATATATTCAATATTAAATGAATTTAATAAATAATTAAATATGTTTATTTGAATGAGAGAAGCTGATTAATTTGCTTCTCTTTTTATTTTGAGGAGATGATTAGTGTGAAGCGAATAGTAGACCAAGTAATTTATGAAAAGCATGTTAGCCAAGAAAATAAAAACCTAGTCAAAGATTTTCTAATCGAAAAGAAAGCACAAGGAAAAGCGGCAAGCACTTTACAGCAATATCATTGGGACTTACGAATTATTTTGTTTCTAATACATCAACACTTCGAAAATAAAAAACTTATTGACCTAACACGTAAAGACATTCGGAATTTATCTATTATTTTTCAAGAGATGGAAATGTCTAATGCTCGTGTAAATGGGTTAATGAGTGCGTTAAGATCCACATTAGAATTTTGTGCGGATGATGACGACTATGATTATGAATTTAATGTAGGTTCACGAGTCCGCGGATTACCTAAAAATCCAGTCAGAGAAATTACTTTTATTAGTGAAGAACAAATTGAGTGGTTAATCGACGAATTGCTTAAACAAGAAAAATATATATTAGCGACTTATTTGGCACTTTCTTACTACAGTGCAGCAAGGAAGAATGAAGTTTACCAAGTTCAAAAAGAAGAACTAACAGAACGTTATTTTACGAATGTAGTACGTGGTAAGCGAGGTAAGAAATTCAGATTGTATTATAATCCCCGAGTACAGAAATGTATTCGTTTATATATAAATCAACGAGGTAAAGATACTATTCCAGATCTGTTTGTAAGAGTTTATAAGAATGGTGAACGAAGAACGTTAAATAAGAGCGTATTTAATTATTGGTGCAAGATATTTGCTAAGATGCTGTACGAAAAAGAAGGGAAGGAATTTAAAATTAATCCTCATTGTTTCCGTCATAGCAGATTAGATAATTTGAAAGTACAAGGTGTTCCACTAGAAAAATTAAAATCACTGGCTAACCATTCTGATATTTCTACAACTGAATCTTATTTGAAAGACAGAAGTGAAGAAGATATTGCTGAGATATTTGGAATGGATTCAAGTTGCTTTGCAGCATAAAAAGGAGTGAAGAAATGACAATTGAAATTGGTTTACTTATTGCAGTGTTATCACTTGCCGTTAGCTATTTGGGCTATTCATTGAATAGAACAAAGTCTGTAAAGTCTGATGGACAAGAAAGTGCAGAAATGAGAGCAGAATTAGGGTATATCAGGAAAGGAGTTGATGATATTCGGATTGATCAAAAGGCAAGTGAAAAACAAATGATTTTATTTGGAGAAAGAATTACAAGAGTAGAGGAAAGTTCTAAACAAGCACACAAACGCATTGACACTTTAGAAAAGGAGATAAATTAATTATGACAAAAGAGAATATTAAAAAACGATTCCGCAACTGGAAAACATGGGTTGCGTTTTTTTCTTTGCTTGGATTTTTGTTTACAAAGTTTGGTGTTCCAGAAGCTAAGAGCTTTTTGGATGAATTAGCACCTTATTTGCTGTCAGTTGGTATTGCATTAGGTATTTGGTCTGATCATGATGTAAATAGCGAAGGAGACGATAAATAATGGGTTACACTGTAGATATTTCAAAATGGAACGGTAATATTAATTGGCCTGTAGCAAAGCAATACTTAGATTTTGTTATTGCTCGTGTACAAGATGGTTCGAATTATGTAGATCCTTTATACAAAGGTTATGTACAAGCTATGAAGCAACATGGTGTCCCTTTTGGTAACTATGCATTCTGTCGTTTTGTTTCTGAAAATGATGCGCGTATAGAAGCTCGTGACTTCTGGAACCGTGGAGATAAGAGCGCAACAGTCTGGGTGGCTGATGTAGAAGTAAAAACAATGGATGATATGAGAGCAGGGACACAAGCGTTTATCGATGAATTGCGCCGATTAGGAGCTAAAAAAGTAGGTTTATATGTTGGCCATCATATGTACGCTCCTTTTGGTATGGCGAATGTAAAAGCTGATTTTGTATGGATTCCACGATATGGCGGTAATAAACCAGCATATCCATGCGATATTTGGCAATATACTGAAACAGGAAATGTTCCTGGTATCGGCAAATGTGATTTGAATGAATTAATTGGAAGTAAACCTTTATCTTGGTTTACAGAAAAAGAACGACCAGAACAAGCAGTTTCAAATGTTGGCTATCAATACGTTAAATCTGGTGGTTTTGGTATTTCATTGGTTCAGGAAGTCGTAAATGCTATGAATGAGCGTGGAACTAAAGGGAAGGTTGTCTCTGATCCATTAACTGGTTTAGCTTACTTACAAACTGAAGTACTACCTAATGGCGAGCTTGATAAGATTACAGCTTGGATGGATGAAAGAAACTGGTGGTACGAGTACATTAAAAAATAAAACAAAAGAATAGTTTGAATAACAAAAAAAGAGCCGTCAAATTGGTATTATCCCCTTTAGGTAGACAGTAAAAAAAGAGTCCATCTGGTATGATGGACTCAATACTGTTTTATCTGGAGGGGATTTTTTTATGGCAAGAAAGGGACAATCATTTCAAAAATATACAGAAGAACTAAAGCGAGAAGCAGTTCGTCTTCGAATAGAAGAAGGAAAATCATTACGGGAAATTCGTGAACACCTTGGTATAAAGAGCGATGCACAAATTATAGAATGGGTAAAACGCTCTCAACAAGGGCAGTCATTTGATGATCAACGTGGTGCTTGGAATCGTAAGAATTTTAATAGTCTTGAAGAAGAAAATGCATATTTGAAGGCGCAGGTTGAATATTTAAAAAAGCGCAATCCAAATCTACACGGGAAGGAATGGTCTTAAAGAAAGAACGATTTTCTCTTATCGATTCACTACGCCAAACATACCCACTCAAATGGTTATTTCAAATTGCAGAAGTGTCTAAGGCTGGATACTATAAATGGCGAAAATATCATAACGTGCATCGTTTACATCAAAAAAGGGATATGTGGCATAAAGAACATATTTTATCTATTCATCGTCAGCACCCTTACTATGGATATAAACGTATGACCCGTGCTTTAGCTCGAGAAGGAATGGTAATGAATCATAAACGTGTTCGTCGTCTCATGAGGGAGTTAGGCGTTCAATCTATTATCCGGAAAAAACGTCCATTTTACGGAAGAAAAACATCGGTGATATTTAAAAATCATTTGAATCGAGAATTTCAAGCGGACAAACAAAATCAAAAGTATGTGACGGATATTACTTATGTACGAATTGGAGATCAGTTCGCGTATTTGTCAGCTGTGTTAGATCTATATAACAATGAAATCGTTGCTTGGAAGTTGTCTCGAAGAAATGATTTAGATTTGGTTTTAACTACATTACAACAACTAGAGGGGAAATCTTTATCTACTAAGCCACTTTTACATTCAGATCAAGGGTTTCAATATACATCAAAGTCTTACGCAAAGCAGTTAGAAAGATTAGGATTTATCGGTAGTCATTCTAGACGTGGAAACTGTTTTGATAATGCATGTATTGAATCATTCTTCTCACATTTAAAAACAGAGAAGTTGTATTTAGTGCGTCCAAAAACGTATGAAATGGCTTATCAAACAATTCAAGAATACATTCAATTCTATAATACAGAAAGGTTCCAAGAAAAACTTCACGGCCTTTCCCCGATAGAATATCGGGAAAAGGCCGTGGCATAATACTCTTTTTATGACTGTCTACTTGACAGGGAGATGACCAAATGACGGCTTTTTTTATTATTCAATTACTGTTGCGCTAATTTTAGGCATTCCTGTTTTATCTTTTTCATCGTAGGCACCATAAATCGTTACTGTTGCACCTTTAGATATTTTCAATCCACTTTTGAGTGTTATTTCATTTTCATTTGATTGCACACCACTTTGGGCAATTTGAATAGTGTACATACCTTTTCCGTCATTTTCATTTGTACTTATGACAAAAGAAGGTAGCACTGAAGATTTAAGTAATAAATCTACCGTTCCCGTAGCTTTAAGCCTTTTTCCTTTTTCATATTGATCTCCATTTGCTTTAACAAAACTAACTTCTTCAGCATCTTGCTTTATCTTCTTATTTAATTCATCCTGAGATGTTAAATCTTTTTTATTTTCTTGTTGAGATTTGACGTTTGTTTTTTCACTTGATTCATTTTCTTTGGAAGAATCACAAGCTGTTAGACCTAAAAATAGGGTACTTCCAACACAAAGACTTATAAGTTTTTTATACATTTTCATTATCCTCCTCTATCCAAATTTCTTCCATGTGCAATTTTAATTCTTTTGCAATTTTGTAAGCTGTAAGAAAACTAGGGAGCGTCGTGTTATTAACAAGTGAGCTCATTGTAGTTTGACTAATTCCAATAAGATTTGAAAATTCCTTTTGACGTATTTCTCTTTCAGCAAAAATAACACGAAGTTTACATTTTAATCGCACAATATCACCTCTTTAATTATATACAATTCGCATATGGAAATGTGTCCTCCTTTAATTTAATCAACGAACATTTAGAAAAGTTTAAATGGACAGGCAATATAAATACTTCTAAGTCATATACCTATATCAAGACCACAAGGAACACCAAGTGGAACTAAGGACATCAAGTGGGGAGAGGGTTAAATGCGTTGGCAGTATAATCACTTAAACACAACTTCATATTTACATCCTTCAAAAGAATTAAGGTCAATGTACAATGAATCAAGATCGAGAGCAGAGACGGAATCAATTTTAAATCACATGAAAAACCATGAAGTTTATGATCGAAAAGAATATAAAGGATATTTCAGTTTGTCGCAGGTATTAGAAGAAGATCTATATGGTGAGGAAGAAGATGTTTTAAACTGGGAAATTCTAATGGATTGTTATGATGTGGTCCTTACAAGAAAAGGTATTGCCTTTCGTGAAAAGGAAGAGGAGGAATAATCATGACACTTGTAGGGGAAGCGGTAGTTATTTGGACGGCAACAGGTTTGTCAGTAGTTGCAATGAAGACAGTAGAAAAAATGGGGAAGAGTGTTCCTCATTGGCTTCCACGAATAACTTTGTACACAACGCTCACAGGCTCGTTCTTATACCTTCTACGTTATGTTCTAGTTATGTTTCTATGAAGGAATGCAATGTAGAAGGTCATGACAGTAAGAAGACTATAAGAAAATACTTGTCCTGTAGTATTCCAAAAGAGTGCAATGATATCCTTATAGGATATCTAAGGAGGAAATGTTTATGTTAGAGTTACTAATGGTTCCTACGGCAGCATTAACATACGCATTAGTAAGTGATAAGTTCAAAAGAAAAGATGATGATAAAAAGAAAATCCAAGTCTTTTTTGAGGTGAGTGGAATCGCAATTAAAAAAGAAGATAAGCTACATTATCCCAAGTTTCAAAATCAGGTTAATGATGATCGTAGCACAACATATGTTTACACATTACCTGTAGGTATGCCGAGTAAAATTATTCAGAAGGTCGAGGATGTTGTAAGTGAGGGGTTAAACAAACCGGTTCGGATTCATTATGATAACTATAAATTAAGTATTCGAGTATTTCATAAAGATATACCTAACAAGTGGGGATGGTCAAAAACATTAGTTGAACAAGGAAAATGGCTTGTACCTATAGGGCAAAGCCTAGAAGAAACAATTTATCATGATTTTGATAAAACACCACACATGACTTTAGGTGGTTTAACACGTATGGGGAAAACCGTATTTTTAAAGAATGTAATGACATCTCTAATTACAGCACAACCAGATCATACCCATTTATATATCGTTGATTTAAAAGGCGGTTTAGAATTCGGACCATATCAAAATTTACAACAAGTTGAGTCGATAGCAGAAAAGCCAATTCAAGCATTTCAAGTTTTAAATACCATCCTTGAGAAAATGGAAGAGAAAATGTTCTATATGAAGGAAAGACATTATACAAACGTTGTAGAAACAAATATAAAAGAACGCCATTTCATTATAGTTGATGAAGGGGCTGAACTTTGTCCTGATAAAAGTATGGGGAAAGAGCAGCAAAAATTATTAGTGGCTTGTCAGAGAATGCTTTCTTATATAGCAAGGATTGGTGGGGCACTTGGCTTCAGGTTGATTTTTTGTACACAATACCCGACTGGAGATACATTACCTCGACAAGTTAAACAAAATTCAGATGCAAAGCTTGGATTTAGATTGCCGACACAAACGGCTTCTCAAGTGGTTATAGATGAATGTGGGTTAGAATCGATTAAAAGTATACCTGGACGCGCTTTGTTTAAAACGGATAGGTTAACAGAAATTCAAGTGCCTTATATTTCTAATGAAACGATGTGGAATGTACTAAAACAATACGAGGTGGAGAAACATGAACATACAAACACACATCAAATTGAATCGTCAGATGATGATTCTGACCTCGATTAGAAAGCTGAAATTTGCTACACGTAGGCATTTAATGGCTATCCATGATTTAGGTGGTATAAGAAATGCAAACCGTATATTAAAGGATTTAAGTGCATTTGTTAATAACACCGTGTATAAAAAAGAATATGTATATTACTTAAATAAAAAAGGGCGCGCGCTATTCGATGATACAGAAAAAATAGTACCGACAATTCGATTAGCACACAGCCTTATGAGAAATGAAGCGTGGCTCTACCTGTTTTGTCCCGACGACTGGCAGATAGAAACACCTATACGTTATAAAATAGATGATAAAAAGAAGACGATTATTCCAGATGTTAAATTCCGAGATGAAGAAGGGATTTTAAATGCTGTAGAAATAGATCGGACGCAGATGATGAATGTAAATAGTGAGAAGCTGAAAAGGTATGGAGAATTTACTATGTATTATAAAAATAAATATAACGGAAAAGTACCAATCATTCATTTTTTTACAGTTACCAAATACAGAGAAAAGAAACTGGAAGAGTTAGCAGCTAAATATGATATTTTTTTAAAGGTTTATGTAATAGAAGAATTTTAATCACAAAATTAATTATGGGCATATATATAAGAAGAGAGCGGTGCATAAAACGACCACTCTCTTCTGACCACGTAGACCACATTGACCACAACTTGTACCACATTTATTATTTACTTTATGTCCATTTTGTCTAAAATAGAAAATATAGCTGGACAAGAATACACGTTTTATCACATAATGGACACAATGCATCTTTAGAGGTGTAAAGAAAAAACATTGACAAATATAAAATGGCTAGCTATAATTTTGTTTGTTGCCTTGAGGTGATATGATATGAAATGGTCCATCCATCAATTGAATAAATTGAGAAATAAAGGATTGACATTGGATGAGATGGTAGATGTAAGTGAGCTAAAAGAGGTCGAGAAAGATATTCGTGAAATTAATCCTGTTCACGTAACAGGAAGAGTTGATTTTGGCTCCGGTAAGTTTACGTTCCATCTACATATAACTGGAAGCATGGTTTTACCATGTTCTCGCTCTTTAGTAGATGTGACATTACCATTTGACATTAAAACAACTGAGGTGTTCCAAACTTCACAAGAAGAATTTGAAACTGAAGCTGAAATTCATTGTTTAGAAGGAGAAGTACTTGACTTACTGCCCGTAATCAAGGAAAATATACTTTTGGAGATTCCAATGCAAATTTTCAGTGATGATGTTTCTGGTGGAGCACCGACGCAAGGTCAAGACTGGCAAGTGATTTCGGAAGAAGACAAAGAAAAGCCTGTTGATCCAAGATTGGCAGGACTTGCAAAGTTTTTTGACAAATAATCGGAAGACTGGTTCAGGCCTTCATATGAAAATAACTATTTCTTTTAAGGAGGTGGGAAGAATGGCTGTACCTTTTAGAAGAACTTCTAAAACAGTAAAAAGAAAGCGTCGTACGCATTTCAAATTATCAGTACCTGGTATGGTAGAGTGCCCAAGCTGTGGTGAAGCGAAATTAGCTCACCGTGTATGTAAAGCATGCGGTACTTACAAAGGTAAAGAAGTAATCAGCAAGTAATTGCGGGAAAATAAACGTAGAAGATATCTTCTACGTTTATTTTTTTGTCTTATTCTTCATTTGTTGTATTCTATCTTTTCTAGTAACTGCATATGTTTAATAAAAAATGCATAGGGAGGACTAGAGAGATGGCGACAACAAGACAAGATGCTTGGACTGATGATGAAGATTTGCTTCTGGCAGAAGTAGTACTCCGGCATATTCGAGAAGGTGGAACGCAATTATCTGCCTTTAAAGAAGTGGGAAGACATTTATCTCGTACACCAGCAGCATGTGGCTTTAGATGGAATTCTTACGTTAGAAAGCAATACAAAGAACGTATTGAAGAAGCGAAGCAACTGCGTAAAGTGGAAAATTATGAAGTGAAAGAGACGAAGGTATTAGAACCTACGTCAATTACATTGAATGATGTTATTGATTTCTTGCAAAATTATAAAGATGAAAACTCTTTAGTGGTGTTGCAACAGCAAATTGAATCGTTACAAACAGAGAAAGAGAGCCTGTTGGAGCGATTATCAGTATATGAGGAAGAATATAGAACATTGCTTGATTATATCGATCAAAAAAGAAGTGTAATGGTAGCGGAAAGAAATAGCGCTCGTTCGAATGGGAAATTAGAGAAGTTAAAGAAATAAAAAAACAGCTGCTATGTAGCTGTTTTTTTATTTCTTATGCAGACTCTTCGTTTGTAACCGTATTCAAATTTGTTTCTGGGTGCCAAACGTAAAAATCACCATCAGGTACTGACACAGGTTGGAAATTTAATTTATCCCAAAAACCAGCTGAATGGATACGTGCGATCGTTTTAATTGGGAACTGTAGTCCCTTCGCATAATTTACAAGCATTTCTCCGAATCCTTGTTTTTGGAAAGTTGGTAATACTTCAAGTTTATAAAGTTCTAGGTAAGTACCTGTAATTTCGAATGGTTCCCCGCCGTTCCTTTTCATGTATAGACTCATACGTGCAATGAGTGATCCACCATAATAAATACCGTAAAATGGAGATTCGCTATTGTTTTCAATAATGTTTGCTTGTAATTCTTCTAACATGGATAGTTCTTGAGCTCCGCAGCCTTTAAATTTTTTAAACTCGTCTAATGTTTTATAATTGATGAGCAAGCGCTCAACTTTTGGGAATCCCATAACATCACATCCTTTTTGTCTCATTGAATGCAGAAAAGTGAAAATATTTATAATAATATTATAACTCATTTTTTTATTTTTATGAAGATGATAGTGTATTTCTTTTATTATTTTTTTGAGGATTTGCTAAACTAAGAGTAGAAGCATAGTAATAAGTAGTATATACATATTGAAAGAAGAGGTGGCATTTGATCATCTTTAGTTAATTATGATTCCACACGAATCGAATCGAGTGTTTGAGGAATAAAAGGGGAGGGGAAAAAGGGACTTGTGTATCGTGTTCAGATGAGTTCCTTACGTGAAAATGAAAATCGGAGTTGTGGGACCAGGAGCTATTGGTCTATTGTATACATTTTATTTACAAAAAAGTAATCAAGATGTTACGTTGTTTACAAGGACAGCTAAGCAGGCTGACGAATTAAATATAACGGGTGTAACTTGTATTAGGGAGGGGAAACGTGAAACGGTATTCCCGCCAGTATTACCAATAGAAAGTATGCTAGACCAGCAGCTAGATTATATATTTATTGCTGTTAAGCAATATCATATAACTGACATACTACCTTTTGTGCGAGGGAAATCCTCAGTAGTCTTTTTGCAAAACGGAATGTCACACCTTCATGCTATGCAGAAAATAGAGAATGAAAATATTGCAGTTGGAATTGTAGAGCATGGTGCAAAAAAAGAAGAAAGACATACCGTTTATCATACAGGGATAGGTGTAACGAAGTTTGGAATCGTGCTCGGTCGGTCTATACATTTTGAAAAAATATTTAATTGCTTTCCTTTTCCACATTTTCCAATTCGAATAGAAGATGATTGGAAGGGTGTTATGCACAAAAAATTAGTAGTGAATGTATGTATCAATCCATTGACGGCATTATTACAGGTCAAGAACGGAGAATTGATTACGAACCCGTTTTTTAATCAGATGATGGAGCAAGTATTCCAGGAGGTCGTTTTTCTCGTTAAAGAAGAAAAAGAAATGGTATGGGAAATGGTACGTCATGTATGTGAAAGAACGTCTCATAATACATCATCTATGTTGGCAGATGTAAGGGCGAATAGACAAACAGAGATTGGTGCGATTGTTGGATATGTATTAGAAGAAGCGAAGAAACAGCAACGATCCGTTCCGACACTTCAATTTTTGTTCGATGCAATAAAAGGGTTAGAAGTAAAAGTATAAGTGTAATTCTTTGCTTTTACGTGAAACATTGACTACAATGTGGATTGGTGAGAGAACAGGATACGAAAGGAAGAATTATATGGAGATAAAAGAAATCTCTGTTCCGCAACAAGGTGTTGTAGCGGACTATATGAACGGTAAAAAAGAGATACAGTCGTGTTTTGATTATATGTTAACAGAAGATGCTTTTAAACAGCGTGTACAAGATTTGCGTGAGAGGGAGTTTTTCCGCCAAGATTTAGTAGCGCATTTATTAGAATATAATACAAAATTACAAGCGGGAGAAGCTACAATTCAAAATGTAAAAGCGCTTGGAGATGAAGATACATATGTTGTTATAGCTGGACAACAAGCTGGGTTATTAACTGGACCACTTTATACGATTCATAAAATTATTTCAGTTTTACAGCTTGCGAAGGAAAAGGAAGAAAGTTTAGGCGTTAAAGTTGTTCCTGTTTTCTGGATTGCTGGTGAAGACCATGATATGGATGAAATTAATCATACTTTTGTAACGAAGAATAAAAAAATAAAAAAGACCATTTTTCATGATCGTAATCCGAAAAAGGCGAGTGCTTCAGAGTCTGAGCTTTCTTTGGAAGACTGTAGAAAGTGGATTGAAGAAATTTTTAAAACATACCCTGAAACGAATTTTACAAAGGATGTACTGCAATTTATTGATGATTCTTTAGGGGAATCGAATACGTATGTAGATTTCTTTGGTCACCTTATTATGAAAATGTTCATAAATTCTGGTTTAATTCTTGTCGATTCGCATCATCCTGAATTAAGAAAATTAGAAGTGCCGTTTTTTAAACAAATTATAAGTAAGTATAAAGAAGTGCAAGAGGGGCTTCATAACCAACAGGAAGTAATTAAAGAATTAGGGTATAAGCCAATTATTGAAACAAAGTCTAATGCAGTACATATATTCATGGAAATTGATAATGAGCGAGTGTTGCTTGAAGATAATCAAGGGAAGTTTGTTGGGAAGGATGGGACGTATTCCTTTTCATATGAGGAATTGATTGAAGAGATGGAAAGAAGCCCAGAGCGCTTTAGTAATAATGTTGTAACGCGCCCTCTTATGCAAGAGTATGTATTTCCTACGTTGGCGTTTATTGGAGGTCCAGGGGAATTAGCTTACTGGAGTGAATTACAACAAGTCTTCCATACTATCGGTTTCCGGATGCCGCCTGTCGTTCCTCGTATTACAATCACTTATATTGAGAGGGATATAGCGACAGATTTACATGATTTACAATTGCAAGAGAGTGACCCGTTTTTAAATAACGTAGATAAGTTGCGTGAAAACTGGTTATCTAATCAAATAGAGGAACCGATAGATGAACGATTTGTAGAGGCGAAAAAAGAAATAATTGATATTCATAAGTCATTACAACAGTTTGTGAAGAAAATAGATCCTGGATTAAGTTCGTTTGCGGAGAAAAATGAGTTCAAAATTAATGAACAAATTGAACTGTTGGAAAGAATGTTGAAAAGAAATGTTGAGAAAAAACATGAAGTGGAACTAAATAAATTCCGTCGTATACAATTTGCAATCCGTCCATTGGGAGCGCCACAAGAGCGTGTGTGGAATGTATGTTACTATTTAAATCAGTTCGGTTTGGATTTCGTTGATCGTGTAATGGAAAACCCGTTTTCTTGGAATGGAAAACATCACGTTATAAAACTATAGAATCTTGCTCTTAGGAGCAGGATTTTATTTTTATCCCGTTGAATTTACTGTGAAGTGATTTTTTTCTGAATTATTAATTTTCAAAAAGCTAATATCGTAATTATGCAGGATACTTAAATATATGACAAAATAGCACAAAATGTAAACGTATTATTATCTTTTTCGACAGTTTTTTATTTAAATTCCCGCAAAAGATGATAAAATTTAGTATATAATAAAAGAAAATAGCGATTTGTATAGTATGCTGCCTTTGTAGGCAAGTTAAATGAGTCGTTCTTTCATAGTATTTCGTTCTCTAGTCGTGAAATATACGTTTAGAGGAGGAGATACATTCAACATAATTAATTGGAAAAAGAGTAGGTGCAACAATGTTTAATCACGTAACAGTGCTTTTGAAGGAAACAGTAGATGGCTTAGATATAAAGCCAGGTGGTACATATGTAGATTGTACACTGGGGGGAGGAGGACATAGTTCTTATTTATTATCCCAATTAACTGAAGGCGGAAGATTAATCGCGTTTGATCAAGATGAGATAGCAATTCAAAATGCGAAAGAAAAATTCTCTTCATACGGTGAGCAGTTCATAACAGTAAAGAGTAATTTCCGTTATCTATCTGAAAAACTACAGGAATTAGGTATAACAGAAGTAGACGGTATTTTATTTGATTTAGGTGTTTCATCCCCGCAATTAGATACACCAGAGCGTGGCTTTAGTTACCATCATGATGCACCGTTAGATATGCGAATGGATCAAGATGCCCCATTAACAGCCTATGATGTTGTAAATAGTTGGTCATATGAACAACTTGTAAGAATTTTCTTCCAGTATGGCGAAGAGAAATTTTCAAAACAAATAGCAAGAAAAATTGAAGCGTATCGTGAGAATAAAGCTATTGAAACGACAGGGGAATTAGTAGAACTAATTAAAGAGGGTATTCCAGCTCCTGCTCGTAGAACGGGTGGACATCCTGCGAAGCGAGTGTTCCAAGCGATCCGTATTGCGGTAAATGATGAATTGAAAGTATTTGAAGAAGCGTTGGAATCTGCAATTGAGATGGTCAAGCCAGGCGGAAGAGTTAGTGTTATAACATTCCATTCTTTAGAAGACCGTATTTGTAAAACGACGTTTAAGCGAAATAGTACAACGCCACAATTGCCACCAGGATTACCAATTATTCCTGATGAGTTTAAGCCGAAATTAAAGCTTATTACAAGAAAACCGATTTTACCTTCTGATATAGAGTTAGAAGAAAATAATCGAGCGCGTTCTGCGAAATTGAGAATCGCTGAAAAACGATAAAAAGGGGAGAGAGGTATGAGTAACTTAGCTGTAAAGTACAAGCAACAAGCGCAAGAAGAGGTTCAGATTCAAACGCCCCCACAGCAGATGGTTCAGCCAAAAGCTAAAGCGAAGATTACAAGAATCGAAAAACTGTTGTATGTAGCGTTTATTGGCTTTTTATTGTATGCCTGTGTAGCGTTTATTGGAAATAAAGCAGGCCTTTATCAAGTTAATGTAGAAGCTGCGACAATAGAACAAAAAATTGTACAGCAGCAAAAAGAAAATCAAGAATTACAGGCTGAAGTAGAGAAGTTAAGTCGTTATGAACGAATCGCTGAAGTTGCAAAAAAACACGGGCTAGAAATTAATGCGAATAATGTGAAAGGCCTCAAATAAGGCAATAGGTGTGAAGGGAAAATGAAGAGAGATATGACTAAATTTCATACCAATAAGGGAGCAGGGTATTTTATGATTTTATTCCTCCTGCTCTTTTTGCTGTTATTAGCCCGATTTTTTTACATACAAGCGACAGGAACAGTGCATAATCAGGATTTGGATAAACTCGCTCAGCAAAAACATAGTAAAACAGGAGTTCTCGAAGCAAATCGCGGGACGATTTATGATCAAAACGGTCATGTGTTAGCGCAAGATGCAAACTCTTATAAACTTGTAGCGGAACTAAAAGGTGCGAAGCCGGTTGAGAATAAAGAGGATACCGCCAAGAAAATTGCGGGCGTACTCGGAAAAGATGAAAAGAAGATTTTAGATACGTTAAATAAAGAAGGTAGAAGTCAAGTAGAATTTGGGAATTTAGGTAAAGGCTTGACGAAAGAACAGAAGGAACAAATCGAAGCATTGAAATTGCCAGGTATATCTTTTATTACAGAAAATGCAAGAGTGTATCCAAATGGTGATTTCGCATCTTATGTTGTAGGTCATGCGAGACCTGATGATAAAGGAATTGCTATAGGACAATTTGGTTTAGAAAAGAGTTTGGATAAGTATTTAGGTGCTGCTAATGGAAAAGTAGCTTATACAGGTGACCGTAGAGGAGTATCTCTTGACGGTGGAAAAGTGAATGTAAAGGC
This sequence comes from Bacillus sp. FSL R9-9834, assembly GCF_038006905.1. Taxonomy (NCBI): domain Bacteria; kingdom Bacillati; phylum Bacillota; class Bacilli; order Caryophanales; family Bacillaceae; genus Bacillus; species Bacillus sp. FSL R9-9834. Next base: position 3,716,632 of record NZ_JBBOWD010000001.1, on the reverse strand, counting down.
ACCTAAAAATGGAGATAATGTTTATTTAACGCTTGACCAACGTATTCAAAGTTATCTAGAAGACGCAATGAAAGAAGCGAGTAAACATTATGAACCAGAAAGCTTAATAGGAATTGTTGCGGATCCAAAAACAGGGAAAATATTAGCGATGTCTAGTAAACCTAGTTATGATCCGAACCAGGAAAATAATAAGTATTATTATAATGATGCAATTGCAAATGCATTTGAACCTGGATCAACAATGAAAATTTTCACGCTAGCAGCAGCTATAAATGAAGGTGTGTATAAGGGACAAGATTATTATCAGTCTGGTACATATCAAGTCGGGAACCGCAAAATAAAAGATCATAATGGCGGTGCTGGATGGGGATCTATCACATTTGATGAAGGGGTAGAGCGCTCTTCCAACGTAGCGTTTGCTATTTTAGGTGATCAAAAACTTGGTCCAGACCGTTTCAGAAAGTATATCCATGCTTTCGGATTAGATGAAAAAACGAATATTGATTTACCTGGTGAAGGTTCAAATACCATTTTATTCGATCAGCAAATACAGCAAGTAACGACAGCTTTTGGACAAGGCTCCACTGTAACACCAATTCAGCTTGTACAAGCTGCAACTGCTATTGCGAACGATGGAAAAATGATGAAACCTTATACAATTGATAAAATTGTAAATCCGATAACAGGGGAAGTAAAATTAGAACATAAGCCAGAAGAAGTGGGCAAACCGGTGACAAAAGAGACAGCAGCGCAAGTAAGACAGTTATTAGAACGCGTTGTTACATCGCCGAAAGGAACAGGAACTGCTTATAAAGTTGATGGCTATTCAGTTGGTGGTAAAACAGGAACAGCGCAAATTCCGGATGGAAAAGGAGGCTATATGACGGGAAGAGAGAATTATATATTCTCGTTCTTAGGTATGGCACCTATGGATGATCCGCAACTTGTTGTGTATGTAGCTGTTAAACAGCCAAAATTGAAAGATGATGAGAGTGGTGCACAACCTTTAGCTGATATTTTTAAATATGTAACGAAGAATAGTTTAGAGTATTTAAAGATTAAGCCTAATGAAGTGAAAGATCCGAAGAAATATGTGAAAGAGCAGCAAACTGCTGTTCCAGATGTAACGGGAAAAACGATGGAAGAAGCGAAAAAAGCCATTGATAAAGCAAAACTTCGTCCAATCGTATTAGGTGAAGGGAAAGTGCAGCAACAAGTACCGAAAGCAACCGAACAAACATTGAAGGGTGATCGAGTGTTCTTAGTGGGAGATCAACCTACAATGCCGAATATACAAGGCTGGGCACTTCGTGATGTTATGAATTTAGCAAAAACATTAAAGCTTAACCTAAAACCTACTGGTACCGGATATGTAACCGAACAAAGTGTACCAGAAGGAACATTGTTGCAACCTGGTACAGAGTTAGGTGTAACACTTGTACCGCCACTTGAACCACAACAAGAAGCAGAAAAGCCGTAATGGTAAAAGAGAAGAAGTTCTAATTAAATAAGTACAAGCATATATTGGAACAAGCTAGGCGTAAGGGAGGCTTGTTCCAATATGCGTGTATCAAATGTAACAGTTAGAAAACGACTTATTTTTATACTCATATCAGGTATACTTATTTTCACTATCATCGATATTCGTCTTGGATATGTGCAATTTTTTCTTGGGAATATGTTAACGGATCGTGCGAAAGATTCATGGAGTCGTAATATTACTTTTGAACCTGAACGTGGGAAGATTTTAGACCGAAATGGTGTGGAACTTGCTACGAATAAAAGTGCTCCAACTGTCTTTGTTGTACCGAGGCAAATTGAAAAACCAGCAGAGACTGCAGAGAAGTTAGCTGCAGTATTAGGTGTGGAAAAAGATGAGATTTATAAGAGAATTACAAAAAAAGAATCAATTGTAAGGTTAGATAAAGGCGGAAGGAAAATATCACATGATAAAGCGAAAGAGGTAAGAGGATTAAGTTTGAAAGGTGTTTATATCGCAGAGGACTCTATCCGGTACTATCCATTTGGCAACTTTTTATCACACGTATTAGGGTTTGCAGGTAGTGATAACCAAGGTCTTATGGGACTAGAAAAATATTATGATAAAGAACTAAATGGTGATGAAGGTCATGTGCGCTTTTTTGCAGATGCAAAAGGGCAAAGGATGCCTAATGTTGGCGATGATTTCAAAAAACCAGAAGCTGGTTTGAATTTAGGCTTAACAATTGATGCACGTATTAATAGAATTATGGAAAGAGAAATGAATATTGCAGAGTCGACATATAATCCAGATGGTATGATTGCGATTGCGATGAATCCGAAAAATGGTGAAATTTTAGGTATGTCGAGTCGGCCGAGCTTTGATCCAGCAGATTTTCAAAGTGTTTCTCCAGAAGTGTACAATAGAAATTTACCAGTATGGAGTACGTATGAGCCTGGTTCAACATTTAAGATTATTACGTTAGCCGCAGCTTTGAATGAAAATTTAGTAGACTTAGAGAAAGATACGTTTTATGATGATGGAGCAGCTGAAGTTGGTGGAGCTAGATTGAAATGCTGGAAAGCAGGAGGCCATGGTAGCCAAACGTTTTTAGAAGTAGTTCAAAACTCTTGTAACCCAGGATTTATTGAACTGGGTGATCGCCTTGGTAAAGACCGATTATTTAAATACATTCGTAATTTTGGCTTTGGACAAAAAACCGGAATTGACCTGCAAGGTGAAGGTAGTGGGATTTTATTTAATTTAGACAAAGTCGGTCCAGTTGAGCAAGCAACAACTTCATTCGGTCAAGGTGTTTCTGTTACGCCAATCCAACAAGTGGCGGCAGTAGCAGCGGCTGTAAATGGTGGGACATTGTATCAACCGTATATAGCTAAAGAATTTATTGATCCGAAAAACAATCAAGTTGTAAGTAAAAAGACACCTGTGGAAAAAAGAAAAGTTATTTCCAAGGAAACTTCAGAAAAAGTTCGGTATGCATTAGAGAATGTTGTAGCAAAGGGATCTGGTAAAGGTGCTTTCATTGATGGGTATCGTGTAGGTGGAAAAACAGGTACGGCTCAAAAAGTGAAAGATGGTAAATATTTAGAGAATAATTATATTGTATCTTTTATCGGTTTTGCTCCAGCAGATGATCCAGAAATTGTTGTATATGTTGCTGTTGATAATCCGAAAGGTGTAACGCAATTTGGTGGAGTAGTAGCAGCTCCAATTGTTGGGAATATTCTTCGGGATGCACTTCCTGTTATGGGAGTGAAACCGAGAAAAGAACAAGTTGAGAGAGAATATAAATGGGGCGATACACCAACTGTGGAAGTTCCGAATTTAATTGGTATGAAAAAGAAAGACTTACAGACGCAACTCGTCGATTTGAAGCTTGATATAAGCGGAGATGGAGAGAAAGTCATTAAACAGTCCCCAGAAGCAGGAGCTAAAGTGAAAGAAGGCTCAAAAATTAGAATTTACTTCGGGAATTAAAGGTAACCTAGTACGTTTTATGGTACAATTGGTGGAAGTGAGTTCTTTATAGAAGAGTTACTTAATTTGAGACCGCAAGAGTCTCGGTTATAAATAGGTCTATTTATTAGACAGAGTAGCACTTACCTCCTATTTTACATAATTAGGAGGTAACGTGTTGCTTATTAATAAAAGAGATAAATACACAATGTAGAGAGGGTTTAGTGAAATGAAGTTGCATACACTTGTATCATGTTTGCATGATTTTCCAGTTGTTCCAAAAGAAAATCCAGAAATCACATCTATAGAAGCTGATTCACGTAAAGTGAAAGAAGGAAGCTTATTTGTATGTATGAAAGGATATACGGTTGATAGCCATGATTTTGCTAAGCAAGCAGCGGCACAAGGAGCGGCTGCTATTGTTGCGGAAAGACCAATTGATGTTGACGTTCCAGTTGTACTTGTGAAAAATACTTTTCGTTCGTTAGCGGTTTTAGCTGATTATTTTTATGGTCAACCAACACACAAGTTACATTTAATCGGTATTACAGGTACAAATGGAAAGACAACAACATCGCATATTATGGATGAGATTATGCGCGCACATGGTCATAAAACGGGGCTAATTGGAACGATTAATATGAAAATCGGTGATGAAACATTTGAGGTGAAAAATACAACACCAGATGCACTAACACTTCAACAGACGTTTGCAAAAATGGTTGAACACGGTGTGGATAGCACAGTAATGGAAGTTTCGTCACATGCTTTAGATCTTGGCCGTGTACACGGATGTGATTACGATGTAGCAGTGTTTACAAATTTAACACAAGATCATTTAGACTATCATAAAACGATGGAAGAATATAAACATGCAAAAGGGTTGCTATTTGCGCAACTTGGCAATAGTTATAATCATAATCGTGAAAAATACGCGGTATTGAATAACGATGATGCTGTAACAGCGGAATATATGAGAAGTACTGCAGCAACTGTTGTAACGTATGGAATTGATACAACAAGTGATGTTATGGCCAAAGATATCGTTATGACAAGTGGTGGAACTACATTTACGCTTGTAACACCGTATGAGAGTGTAAATGTTACGATGAAATTAATTGGGAAATTTAATGTATATAACGTACTAGCTGCGACAGCGGCAGGACTTGTTTCTGGTGTAAGTTTAGAAACAATCATTGATGTAATAAAGGAACTAGCTGGAGTTCCAGGACGTTTTGAAGTGGTTGATGGTGGACAAAATTATACAGTTATTGTTGATTATGCACATACACCAGATAGCTTAGAAAATGTATTGAAAACAGCAAAACAGTTTGCAAAAGGTGACGTATATTGCATCGTCGGTTGTGGCGGTGATAGAGATAGAACGAAGAGACCAATCATGGCAAGTGTTGCAACACGATATGCAACTCACGCTATTTACACTTCAGATAATCCAAGAAGTGAAGAGCCAGGAGCTATTTTAGATGATATGGTACATGGTGCAAATGGAAATAATTATGAAGTAATTATTGATAGAAAAGAAGCGATATACCATGCAATTGCTAACGCAAAAGCTGAAGATATCATCATTATTGCTGGTAAGGGTCATGAAACATATCAAATTATTGGTAAAGATGTTCATCATTTTGACGATCGTGAAATCGCTAAAGAAGCAATTACAGAGCGTTTAAACAACGAAGAGTAACAACGTGAGAGGAGGACTACATGTGCTTGAGCAAGGTTTATTAGTAACGGCTGGGGTAGCATTCTTAATTTCTGTTGCCCTTTCGCCATTGTTTATTCCATTTTTAAGAAAATTAAAGTTCGGACAGAGTATTCGTGATGAGGGACCAAAATCACATCAAAAAAAATCAGGGACACCGACAATGGGTGGTATCGTCATATACGTATCTATGATGGTAACTTCACTTATTATGGCGATTAAGTTTAATCATTTAGGTGCAGAGGTATCGTTATTACTATTAGTGACATTTGGTTACGGATTGATTGGATTTTTAGATGACTACATAAAGGTAGTTAAGAAGAGAAATCTTGGTTTAACATCAAAACAAAAATTAGTAGGTCAGCTTGTTATTGCTATTGCGTTCTTTTTAATTGGAAAAGGGCAAGCGTTCCACACATACATCATGATTCCGGGAACGGATGTTAAGTTTGAATTAGGTTGGGCGTATTTTGTACTTGTACTATTTATGCTTATTGGTGGATCGAATGCAGTTAACTTAACTGACGGTTTAGATGGTTTATTATCAGGAACAGCTGCTATTGCATTTGGAGCATTTAGTATTATTGCTGTGGCACAAGAGCAATTTGGAGTAGCGATATTCTGTATGGCAGTTGTAGGAGCTGTACTTGGATTTTTAGTATTCAATGCGAATCCAGCAAAAGTGTTTATGGGAGATACAGGTTCATTAGCTTTAGGTGGAGCCATTGCAGCTGTAGCAATTTTATTAAAACAAGAATTGCTACTTGTAATCATTGGCGGAGTATTCGTAATGGAAACTTTATCGGTTATTATTCAGGTTATTTCGTTTAAAACAACAGGAAAACGTGTCTTTAAAATGAGTCCATTACACCATCATTATGAATTATGTGGTTGGTCAGAATGGCGTGTTGTTGTGACGTTTTGGTCTGTAGGATTTTTATTAGCTGTGTTAGGAATTTATATCGGGGTGTGGATGTAATTGAAAACTGTAACTGAATTTCAAAATAAGAATATTCTTGTATTAGGCATTGCAAAAAGTGGTTATGCAGCAGCTACATTGTTACAAAAGTTAGGGGCAAATGTTATTGTAAATGACGGAAAGCCTTTAGCAGAGAATGTACTTGCTGCAGAATTACAAGCAAAAGGAATGGATGTTGTATGCGGTGGTCATCCTTTAGAATTATTAGAGAGAAATATTTCTCTTGTAGTAAAAAATCCAGGAATCCCGTATTCTAATCCAATATTAGTTGCTGCGAAAGAAAAGCAAATTCCAATTGTTACGGAAGTTGAATTAGCATATCGTATTTCAGAAGCACCATTTGTTGGGATTACGGGGTCTAACGGTAAAACGACGACGACAATGCTTACATTTGAAATGCTAAAAGAAGGACAAAAGCATCCCGTAATTGCAGGGAACATTGGAACTGTTGCGTGTGAAGTAGCACAGGATGCAAAAGAAAATGAAGTTGTAGTTACAGAGCTTTCATCGTTCCAATTGATGGGAGTAGAATTCTTCCAACCTAAAATTGCTGCGTTTTTAAATTTATTTGAGGCCCATTTAGATTATCATGGGACGAAAAAAGAATATGGCTTAGCAAAAGCAAATATTTTTAAAAACCAAACAGAAAATGATTATAGTGTAATAAATGCAGATGATGCAGATGTGATGGCTTTATCTGCTTATAGTAAAGGTCAAAAAGTACTGTTCTCAACAACGAAAGAAATTGAAGATGGTGCGTGCATAAAAGATAATGCTCTTTATTTTAAAGGTGAAAAAGTTGTTGAAGTAGGTGATATCGTTTTACCTGGTCAACATAATTTAGAAAATATTTTAGCAGCGATGAGTATCGCAAAATTATTGGGTGTTTCTAATGAAGCGATTACGGCAGTTTTAAAACGTTTTACAGGTGTAAAACATCGTTTAGAATATGTAACAACTATAAACAACCGTAAGTTTTATAATGACTCAAAAGCAACGAATATGTTAGCGACAGAGAAAGCTTTATCTGCGTTTACACAACCGACTGTGTTATTAGCAGGTGGGCTGGATCGTGGAAATGAATTCGATGATTTAATTCCGTATTTCAAAAATGTTAAAGCGATTGTAACATTTGGACAAACAGCTCCAAAATTAGTAAGAGCTGCAGAAAAAGCGGGATTAGATACAATTGAAAGTGTCGATACTTTAGATGAAGCTGTAGTGAAAGCATATGCTCATTCTACAGATGGCGATGTAATTCTTCTTTCTCCAGCATGTGCAAGCTGGGATCAATTTAAAACATTTGAAGAAAGAGGAGACATTTTTATACAAGCTGTGCATAAACTTATATAAAGTAAATCAAAACATCAGTAGGCTAACACCTACTGATGTTTTGTTACATAGGGCAAAAGTTTCTGCCTAAAGAGGTGGTGTTTATGGGTAATGAAGAAAACGCCTGATTTTATTCTCATCATCGTTACACTTGCGTTGTTAACAATCGGAATGATTATGGTTTATAGTGCGAGTGCGGTTTGGGCCTCTTATAAAATGGGGGACTCATTCTTTTTTGCAAAAAGGCAATTGCTATTCGCAGGTCTTGGTGTAGTGGCTATGTTTTTTATTATGAAAATTGATTATTGGGTGTGGCGTACGTATTCAAAAGTAATTTTGCTAGTTTGCTTCATTCTTCTTATTCTCGTTCTTATTCCTGGAGTAGGTCTTGTTCGAGGAGGAGCGCGAAGTTGGATTGGAATCGGGGCATTTTCCATTCAACCGTCCGAATTTATGAAGTTTGCGATGATTATTTTCTTAGCGAAATTTTTAGCGGAACGACAAAAATTAATTACCTCTTTTAAACGTGGTTTACTACCAGCTCTAGGTTTTGTATTTCTTGCTTTCGGAATGATTATGTTACAGCCGGACCTTGGCACAGGAACGGTAATGGTTGGGACATGTATCATTATGATATTTATCTCAGGAGCAAGGGTCTTTCACTTTGCAATGTTTGGTTTGCTTGGTGTAGCAGGATTTGTAGGGCTAATTGCATCAGCACCGTATCGGATGAAACGTATTACATCATATTTAGACCCGTGGTCAGATCCGCTTGGAAGTGGATTTCAAATTATTCAATCGTTACTCGCAATTGGACCAGGTGGATTATTCGGGCTTGGACTTGGACAAAGTAGACAAAAGTTTCTTTATTTACCTGAACCGCAAACAGACTTTATATTTGCAATCTTATCCGAGGAATTAGGTTTTATTGGTGGTTCATTTGTGTTATTATTATTTAGTCTATTATTATGGCGTGGGATTCGTATAGCTTTAGGAGCGCCAGATTTATATGGTACGTTTTTAGCAGTAGGTATTGTGGCGATGATTGCGATTCAAGTAATGATTAATGTTGGTGTTGTAACAGGATTGATGCCTGTTACGGGTATTACTTTGCCGTTTTTAAGTTATGGTGGATCAAGTTTGACATTAATGTTAATGGCAGTAGGTGTATTATTAAATATAAGTCGCCATTCTCGCTACTAAACCCTGTTTTATCAGACAGGGTTTTTCGTATGTGTACGAAGAAACAATATGTATATAGAAATAAATACTGTAATAAGAAAAAGAGAAGCGGAGGAGTTAGTAGTGCGTGTATTAGTAAGTGGTGGGGGCACTGGAGGTCATATTTATCCGGCTCTTGCTTTAATAAGAGAAATAAAAAAATTAAATCCGGAAGCAAGGTTTTTATATATTGGTACGGAGAATGGATTAGAGAGCACAATCGTGCCCAAAGCAGGTATACCGTTTCAATCTATTGTTATAAGTGGATTTAAGCGTAAAATATCGTTAGATAACGTGAAAACGGTGATGCGTTTCCTAAAAGGTGTACAAGATAGTAAACGATATATTCGTCGTTTTAATCCAGATATTGTAATTGGAACAGGTGGATATGTATGTGGACCTGTTGTATATGCTGCGGCAAAATTAGGTATTCCAACTATTGTACATGAACAAAATAGTGTACCTGGTGTAACGAATAAATTTTTAAGCCGCTATGTTGATAAAGTTGCAGTTTGTTTTGAAGCGGCTGCAGAACATTTTCCGCAGTCAAAAGTGGTCATGACAGGAAACCCAAGAGCGTCAGAAGTAATGGATCAAAATGGAATGAAGGGAAAACGTTCAGTAGGTTTATCTCTTCCTAAAAAATCCGTGCTTATTTTTGGTGGCAGCCGTGGGGCTAGACCAATTAACGATGCTTTCGTAGAAGCAATTGAACAGTTTGGAAATAAAAGTTACGAAATATTGTATGTAACAGGTGAAGTTCATTACGACAAAGTGATGGATGCAGTGAAGCAAAAAGGGAATCCGAATAATGTTATTATTAAACCTTTCATTCATAATATGCCAGAAGTACTTACCGGTGTAGACCTGGTTGTCTCAAGGGCTGGAGCAACAACACTTGCAGAATTAACAGCGTTAGGTAAGCCAAGTGTGTTAATTCCGAGTCCTTATGTAACAAATAACCATCAGGAAAAAAATGCACGTTCTGTTGTCGATAAAGGAGCAGCAAAAATGTTGCTTGAAAAAGATTTAACAGCTGAAACACTTATTCGTGATATTGACGAGATTTTATTAGATGCACAAACATTACAAAATATGAAGCTTGCTGCTGGGCAATTAGGTATTCCAGATGCAGCAAATAAGTTGTATGAAGTAATGAATAAGCTTGTAAAAAAATAACGTTAGGTGAACGCCCTGCATACTACTGTAATAAGGATGCTTAGTATGGGGGAGATTGGTTTATGGAGCAATTAGTAAATGAGCTTATAGAAGCAAATGTTGGTCGTGTGTTAGTGGATGAACCGTTAGCACGTTATACAACTATGAAAATAGGTGGACCAGCTGATATTTTAATTGTGCCAAAGCATGTTGCCGGTATTGAAAAAACGTTGCAGTTAGTAAAGAAATATAAAACAAAGTGGACTGTAATTGGTCGCGGTTCGAACCTTCTTGTATCTGATCTAGGTATAGAAGGTGTCGTTATTCGTTTAGGAGAAGGATTAGACCACTTAGAAGTCGAAAAACATAGAGTAAGAGTTGGTGGTGGGTATCCCCTGATTAAATTATCAACTTTACTTAGTCGTCAAGGGTTAGCGGGTCTGGAGTTCGCAAGTGGTATTCCAGGAAGTGTTGGCGGTGCAGTGTATATGAATGCAGGAGCACATAAATCGGATATATCAAACATATTATCAAAAGCTCTTATTTTGTTTGAAGATGGAACAATTGACTGGTTAACGCATGAAGAAATGGAGTTTTCCTGTCGTACATCTGTATTGCAAACGAAACGCCCTGGTATTGTTTTGGAAGCTGAGTTTCAATTACAGATAGGAGAGCGTGAGGGAATTGTAAGTGTCATGCAAAAGAATAAAGATTACCGCCGTGAAACACAGCCATGGAATCACCCTTGTGCAGGAAGTGTGTTTCGGAATCCAATTCCATACTTTGCCGGAGATTTAATAGAGAAGGCGGGACTTCGTGGTTATCAAATAGGTGGAGCTCAAATTTCTGAAATGCATGGGAACTTCATTATTAACACTGGTGGAGCTAGCGCGCAAGATGTATTATCTTTAATAGCATTAGTAAAACAAACAATCAAGGATAAATTTAGCGTAGAAATGCATACAGAAGTAGAAATCATTGGAAGATAACGGTTATTCGTTCCGCTCATTATCATTTATGTTATAATAAGAAGATAAGAACGGCATGAGGAACATGCCGTTCTTTATGTTACGTAGGGGGATCGTACATGAAAAATAGTAAAGTGATTAAACTACAGGATCGTGTACCAAAGTTAAAAAATCAACAGAAAAAAAACAAGAAAAATGTTAATCATCGGTTGATTCTATACATATCAATTTTATTTTTATTAGTGCTCTTTTTAATTTATTTTCGGTCTCCGCTTAGCAATATAAAAAAGATAAGCGTGTTTGGAAATCATTATATGACAGATGAACAAGTGATGAAGGAATCAGGTGTGACATATGATACAAGTTATTTCCGAGTGACAGCACATAAAGCAGAAGAAAACTTAACGAAACGAAAAGAAATTAAAGTAGTAAATGTAAAGAAGCGTTTTCCAAATAAAATTGACGTTCATATTGAAGAATATTTAACAATTGGTTATATAAACAAAGATGGGAAATTACAACCGTTATTAGAGAACGGGAAAACACTTGATGTACTCCCGAACGGAAAACTTCCTGTTGCAGCGCCAATTTTTGAACCTTTTAAAGAGGAGAAAATGAAGGAGTTAATTGCTGAGCTTGAAAAATTAACACCAACTATTTTAAGGTCTATTTCTGAAATTCGTTATTCACCGACAAATGCGAATGAAGACCACCTTACTTTATATATGAATGAAGGGTATGAAGTGAGCACTACGATTCAAAATTTCGCAAAACGTATGGAAGCTTATCCACTTATCTTAAAAACAATTGAGCCAGGTAAAAAGGTATTAATTGACTTAGAAGTAGGGGCGTATACGAAAGAATTAGGAGCAGAAGAAAAAAAAGAATAGAATGATAGTTTTCACTACGTTATTGTAGAAAAAACGAAACGAATGTTCTGCTTGGTGCATAGGAATTTACAAGAATGGTTCATTTGATGAAAAATATGTAAAAATTCTTAGATTCATACTAGGATTGGTACAAGTTTCACTTTTCTATGAGTACATCTTAGTGTAGACTTATACTTGGCGGTAATCTTTACACTTGAAATAGAATTATTTCAAGATAAGCAGTTATTCACAGTTTACTGCAATATTCTTAAATGAATGTTAAATAAAAATAAGAAAAATATAGGGTTAAAAAAGGGAAACGTATAAAGACGTTGAATATTTTTCTTATAAATAGTAAAGTTGCGATTGTTGTTCCATATATTGAGTTGTATGGTATAAATAAAGAAGGAGGTGCCAAAGAATGAACAGCAATGAAATATATGTTAGTCTTGACATCGGTACATCCAATGTTAAAGTCATCATTGGTGAAATGGTTAATGACAGCTTAAACATTATTGGTGTTGGAAATGTAAAATCAAATGGTTTAAAGAAAGGATCGATAGTTGATATAGACGAGACTGTTCGATCAATTAAAAAAGCAATTGAACAAGCTGAGCGCATGGTGGGAATCCACATTGAGCAAGTTGTAGTAGGTGTCAATGCAAACCAGGTACAGCTACTTCCGTGTCACGGAGTAGTCGCTGTTTCAAATGAAGATCGTGAAATCGGGAATGAAGATGTCTTACGCGTTCTAGATGCAGCACAAGTTGTGTCAATTGCTCCAGAACGTGAGTTTATTGATGTGGTACCTCGACAGTTCATTGTAGACGGTCTTGACGAGATTAACGATCCGCGCGGGATGATCGGTGTAAGATTAGAAATGGAAGGTACACTTATTACAGGCTCGAGAACTTTACTACATAACCTACTTCGTTGTGTAGAAAAAGCAGGTCTTGAAATTGTTGATATTTGTCTTCAACCTTTAGCGGCTGCAACAGTTGCTATATCTTCAGATGAAAAAAATAGAGGAGTAGCCCTTGTTGATATGGGGGGAGGATCTACAACTTTATCTATTTTTAAAGATGGAGAGTTACAAGCAACGAGCGTATTACCATTAGGTGGAGACCATATAACGAAAGATATTGCGATTGGGTTGAAAACTTCAACAGAAAATGCAGATCAAATTAAGTTGAAATATGGACATGCTTTTTATGATACAGCGTCGGAAGAAGAGATGTTTACGGTTCCTATTATGGGAAGCGATCAAACAGAACAATATTCTCAGTTGGAATTATCGGATATAATAGAGGCTCGTGTAGAGGAAATTTTAATGTTTGTTCAAGATGAAGTGCGTAAGTTAGGAGTAAAGCAAGTAGCTTCTGGTTATGTACTAACTGGTGGAATTGCTTCTATGCCAGGTGTTCTTGATCTTGCATATGATATTTTACATGAAAATGTTCGTATAGCAACTCCTGATTATATTGGCGTGCGTGAGCCCCAATATACAAGTGGAGTAGGATTAATTAAACATTCTTATCAAAAAGCTAAGTTGCGTGGGAAAAATGTGCAGGAAAAACAAGAGCATTTTGAACCAGTACCAGCACCAGCTCCAACGCCGGTACAACAGCAACCTGCGAAACAAAAAACGCGTAATCAAAACAATAATAATCAAAATGATGACCGTATGATGTCAAAAGTAAAACGTGTATTCCGTTATTTATGGGATTAAAATTGGACACGAAAAATGAGGTTCTAGGGGGATTTCGACATGTTAGAGTTTGATACTACTCAAGATCAATTAGCGAATATAAAAGTTATCGGTGTCGGCGGTGGCGGAAACAATGCTGTAAACCGTATGATTGAACACGGTGTACAAGGTGTAGACTTTATCGCTGTAAATACTGATGCACAAGCATTAAATCTATCAAAAGCTGAAACGAAAATGCAAATTGGTGGAAAATTAACACGTGGACTTGGTGCAGGTGCAAACCCTGAAGTAGGGAAAAAAGCAGCAGAAGAAAGTAAAGAACAGATCCAAGAAGCACTTCGTGGTGCTGATATGGTATTCGTAACTGCTGGTATGGGCGGCGGAACTGGAACTGGTGCAGCTCCAGTTGTTGCTCAAGTGGCAAAAGAATTAGGTGCATTAACAGTTGGTGTTGTAACACGACCATTTACATTTGAAGGACGTAAGCGTGCAACACAAGCGGCATCTGGTATTGCGGCATTTAAAGAAAATGTAGATACACTTATTGTAATTCCAAACGATCGCTTATTAGAGATTGTTGATAAAAACACGCCAATGTTAGAGGCATTCCGTGAAGCAGATAACGTATTACGTCAAGGTGTTCAAGGTATTTCTGATTTAATTGCAACACCAGGTTTAATTAACTTAGACTTCGCAGACGTAAAGACAATTATGTCTAATAGAGGTTCTGCTTTAATGGGTATTGGTTCTGGTAATGGAGAAAATCGTGCTGCTGAAGCTGCGAAAAAAGCGATTTCTAGTCCATTATTAGAAACATCTATTGATGGAGCTCAAGGTGTTATCATGAACATTACGGGTGGAGCTAACTTAAGCTTATATGAAGTACAAGAAGCGGCAGACATTGTAGCTTCAGCTTCAGATCCAGAAGTAAATATGATCTTCGGTTCGGTTATTAATGAAGGATTAAAAGATGATATCGTTGTAACTGTAATTGCAACTGGTTTTGATGATACAATTGCAACTCAACCACCAAAACCAATTATCCGTCCGAATGTGAATCACACGCAACAACAGCAACAGCCAGTAGCTCAACCACCAAAACAACGTGAAGTAAAACGTGAAATGAAGCGTGAAGAGCCGGTTGTACATGAGCGTCATTCAGATTCAGATGATATCGATATTCCAGCATTCTTACGTAATCGTCGTAGACGATAAAAGAAAAGGAGCATTTATGCTCCTTTTTTGTTTTATACAGGGAAAAGATCTGCTAAGCAGGTCTTTTTTTATTGTAATTTATTCCGCTTTTTGCTGGGTAGCCCAATTGGTGAGGGCTAATAATCAGTGGGGGGATGAAGAAAACCCCCACTGATTAAAGTTTGAAAAAAAGATAGCATTCTATGAAACATATACTTTTATTTTTTACCGACAGATTATGTCTAGAAAGCACAAAATAACAAAAAAACACCTCCGCAAATTGACACACTTTCCTATTGGATATGCATTATACTAGTCTCAACTTAAAAAAAGAGGTGAATTGTTTGGTTGTTTACGCCGACGTTGTTTGGTTGTTAAACGCCTGCATTGATTTTCTTTTACTTTTATTAACAGCTACCGTGTTAAAAAAGAAGATCAAAAGATGGAGGCTTGTGTTAGGGGCATTGATAGGTTCAACCATTGTTATTTTTGCCTTTACTCCTTTTGCTTCTGTGATGACACATCCAATTATGAAACTACTGTACTCGTTACTTATTGTGTATACAGCATTTGGGTTTACAACATTTAGAAATTATGCACAAACTGTTTTTACTTTTTACTTTGTAACCTTTATGGTTGGCGGAGGGTTAATGGGCACTCATTTCTTTTTGCAAACGAATGAAATGGTAAATGGGTTGGTTCAATCTCAATCAATTTCTTACGGTGACCCAATTAGCTGGTTGTTTGTTATTTTTGGTTTTCCAGTCATTTATTATTTTTCTAAAAAGCGTATTGAAAGCGTAGAGGTTACAAAAATACACTATGATCAAATTGTGAAATTGAAAGTTCAATTAGCTGAAGAGGAGCTAGAACTTGCAGGCTTAATTGATAGTGGAAATCAACTTTACGACCCGTTAACGAAAACACCTGTTATGATTATGCATATTTCATCGTTAGAACATTGTTTGCCAGCTTGGTTAACAGAACAAATTTATTCCAAAACAGAAATTCCTCAAATACCAGAAAATGATTCTGGGTGGGCGACAAAATTACGCTTAATTCCTTTCCGAGCAGTGGGAGTAGAAAGTCAATTTTTATGGGCAATTAAGCCAGATAGTGTACAAATTTATCATGAAGGAAGTTCTATCGTTGTGAACAAAGTATTGATTGGATTAAATACACAACAGTTATCAACCAATGGAGAGTATCAATGTATTGTGCATCCGAAAATGTTAATTTCGCAAAAAATGGTAATTGCTTAATAATGGGAGGCGGGATAATATGATGAAATTAAAATTTTATTTAGTATACCTTTGGTATAAAGTATTGCTGAAATTAGGAATTAAGACCGATGAAATTTATTACATTGGTGGAAGTGAAGCGTTACCACCGCCGTTAACGAAAGAAGAAGAGGAAGTTCTTTTAAATAAATTGCCAAAAGGAGATCAGGCGGCAAGATCGTTACTGATTGAACGCAACTTACGGCTAGTCGTATATATAGCAAGAAAATTTGAAAATACAGGGATAAATATTGAAGATTTGATTAGCATTGGAACAATTGGTCTTATTAAAGCGGTAAATACATTTAATCCAGAAAAGAAAATAAAATTAGCAACATATGCCTCACGTTGTATCGAAAATGAAATTTTAATGCATTTGCGCAGGAATAATAAAAATCGTTCAGAAGTTTCTTTTGATGAACCGCTTAACATCGATTGGGATGGAAACGAACTTTTATTATCAGATGTATTAGGTACAGACGATGATATTATTACAAAAGATTTAGAAGCGACTGTGGATCGTCATCTTCTAATGAAAGCATTACATCAATTAAATGATCGTGAAAAACAAATTATGGAACTTCGGTTTGGGCTTGCTGGAGGAGAGGAAAAGACGCAAAAAGATGTAGCGGATATGCTTGGGATTTCACAGTCATACATTTCGCGTTTAGAAAAAAGAATCATAAAAAGATTACGAAAAGAATTTAATAAAATGGTGTAAAGAGTAAGGCCAGCCGTTATCTAGGCTGGTCTTATTCTATTTAGTTGTATGAGGAAGGACAACTAAAATGAAAAATGAAGAGAAAACCGCATGCATAAAATCCCCTTCAAAGGAAATACTTTACACTGTACAGCAACTCCCGATAGGAGGGAACACTTTGACGAGAAACAAAGTAGAAATTTGCGGTGTTGATACAGCTAAACTTCCCGTACTAAAAAATGATGAAATGCGTAAATTATTTCGTGAAATGCAAAGTGGAGAGATAAGCGCAAGAGAGAAATTAGTGAATGGAAACTTACGTCTTGTACTGAGCGTCATCCAAAGATTTAATAACAGAGGAGAATATGTTGACGATTTATTTCAAGTTGGTTGTATCGGACTTATGAAATCCATTGATAACTTTGATTTAGGCCAAAATGTAAAATTTTCAACGTATGCTGTGCCGATGATTATTGGGGAAATACGCAGATATTTGCGTGATAACAATCCGATTCGCGTATCTCGCTCCTTACGAGATATTGCGTATAAAGCGTTACAAGTAAGAGAAAAGTTGATTGCAGAAAATTCAAAAGAACCGACAGCAATGGATATTGCAAAAGTGCTTGAAGTGACTCATGAAGAAATTGTTTTTGCTTTAGATGCAATTCAAGATCCAGTTTCATTATTTGAGCCGATTTATAACGATGGGGGAGATCCTATCTTTGTTATGGATCAGTTAAGTGATGAAAAACAAAAGGACGAGCAGTGGGTTGAAGAGTTAGCTCTAAAAGAAGGAATGAAGCGTTTAAATGATCGTGAGAAAATGATTATTCGAAAACGTTTCTTCCAAGGAAAAACACAAATGGAAGTTGCAGAAGAAATTGGGATTTCTCAAGCGCAAGTGTCACGTTTAGAGAAATCAGCTATTAAACAAATGAATAAGACGATTCAAGGATAAGGTTTCACCATTTATGGTGAGACCTTTTTATATGTCATATAGTTTGTTTGCGTTCATAGTAGGGGAGCTGTGTTCATATAATGAAAATAATATGAGGTTGGCAAGAGGATGCTTCCTGTTCATTTGAGAAACAATGTTTTTTCGATTCGTCATATATAAGGGAGAGGATGAAAGTGATACGAATTTCGGAATTACAGATGAAAGATATAATAAATGTTTTAGACGGAAAAAGGCTGGGTAATATTGGAGATATCGAAATCGATATGAACACAGGAAAAATCGAGTCTATTATTATTTCCAAACAGGCACGTATGTTAGGGATCTTTGGGAAAGATATAGAAATTGTAATTCCTTGGAAAGAAATTGTGAAAATTGGGGAAGATGTCATACTTGTTAGAGTAAATTCTGTTAATTCTGTAACAGAATCAATACAAACACCGACAATTTCATAAAGAATATTACAAATTCCTCTTTTTTTTCTGTTAGGATTATGAAAAAATAAAAGTATGGTAAAATAGACAGGAAGTACCATGCTTTTTTATGTTATTTTAATTAAAAGGAGCCGCTATTATGAGAGAGCCATTTAAATATGTGGACGGTATACTGTATTTACAAGCGTGGAAAGAACTTGGGAACATTACTGCTGGATTTACGACAAAAGATGGTGGGGTAAGTACGGGCTCCTTTCATGCGATGAATTTAGGATTACATGTGAATGATATTGCGGAGAACGTTCATGAAAATAGACGCATTTTAGCAAATAAGTTACAAAAACCATTAGAAAACTGGATTTGCTCTGAACAAGTTCATGATCATCATGTTGAAAAAGTAGGAGAACAGGAAAAAGGAAGTGGCGTTTATTCATATGAAGACGGCATTTCAAAAACAGATGGCATTTATACGACTAATAATGATGTTCTTCTAACATCTTGTTACGCGGATTGTGTTCCACTCTATTTTTATGCACCATCACATGGTATGATAGGACTTGCGCATGCTGGATGGAAAGGGACTGTAAAAGAGATTGCAAAAGAAATGATTCAAAAATGGAATGCAGAAGGGATTTCAAGTGATGAAATTCATGTTGCGATTGGACCAGCAATTGGATCTTGTTGTTACGTTGTTGATGATCGAGTGCTAACAGCAGCAGAGCAAGTAGTAAACGGTTCTGTCCCTTATAAAAAAATTTCTGACGGACAGTATGCAATTAATTTAAAAGAAATTAATCGTATACTATGTTTACAAGTAGGCATAAAAGAAGAGAATATTGTAATGTCATCTCTTTGTACAAGCTGTGAAGAGCAACTCTTTTTCTCTCATCGTCGTGATCAAGGTAAGACGGGGAGAATGTTGAGTTTCATAGGTTTTAAGGAGGAAGAAAGCAAGTGACAGTACAAACAAATTTAACAACTGTAAATGAATCAATTAAACAATCTTGCGCACGAGCAGGACGTTCGTTGCAAGATATTAAACTCGTTGCGGTTACAAAAACGGTAGGAATTGAAAAAACAAACGAAGTAATTGAAGCAGGAATTATCGATTTAGGTGAAAATAGAAATGAAGGTTTCTTACAGAAGTATGAACATTTCGGTTCAAAAGTGAATTGGCATTTTATTGGATCATTACAAACGAGAAAAGTAAAAGAAATCATTAATGAAATCGATTATTTACATTCATTAGATCGTCTTTCACTTGCAAAAGAAATTCAAAAACGTGCGGATAAGAAAGTGAAATGTTTTATTCAAGTGAAAACATCATCTGAAGAATCAAAGCAAGGGTTGGCAATAGAAGAAACCGTTTCTTTTATTCAAAGTTTGCAAGAATTGGATAAGATTGAAGTGGTTGGACTAATGACAATGGCTCCGTTTACAGAAGAAGAGGAAGAAATCAGACGCTGTTTTAAGACATTACGTATGCTACAAACAGAGGTGCAGGAGTTAGAATTATTACATGCGCCATGTAAAGAATTATCAATGGGAATGTCTAATGATTACACCATTGCAATTGAAGAAGGTGCTACATACATTCGTTTGGGGACGATTTTAGTAGGAAAAGCGTAAAAGGAAGGAGAATCTTATTATGAGTTGGTCAAAAGTAAAATACTTCTTTTTTGATACACCTGAAGAAAAAGAAGCAGCTCAATATAGTTATGAAAAGGAGCAAACGGACATGAAGAAGCAGCAAGATCCGCCAGAACAACAAGATGTTACGTTTCCAAAAGCGCAAACGAAACAAAATGTTGTGAGCATTGAAACAGCGAAGCAATCCTCAAAAGTTGTTTTATTAGAACCACGCACATATTCGGAAGCGCAAGGAATTGCGGACCATTTAAAAGGTAGACGAGCTGTTGTAATTAATTTACAACGAATGTCTACGGATCAAGCTGTACGTATCGTTGACTTTTTAAGTGGTACTGTATACGCTATAGGCGGGGACATTCAAAAAATAGGACCGAAAACATTTATGTGTACGCCTGAAAATGTAGATATAGTTGGTGCAATTTCAGAGTTATTCGGTGAAGAAGAAGACACAAATATAAAGAGGTGGTAATACGCCATGGAAACCGTTTTAAGACTTTTAGTTTATGCTATCGAGATTTACTCGTGGGCACTTATTATTTACATTCTCCTATCATGGTTCCCAGGTGCAAAGGAATCAACTTTCGGAGAGTTTCTTGCGCGTATTTGTGAACCATATTTAGAACCATTTCGCAGATTTATTCCGCCGCTTGGTATGATTGATATTTCGCCACTCGTTGCGATCTTTGCGTTGAGACTTGCGACAAATGGCTTGGTAAGTTTATTCGGCTATTTCTTATAGTAAGAGGTTATATGTATGAGCATCTACGAGCATTTTAGACCTGATGAAGTGGTCTTTGTGGATAAAGTGTTAGAGTGGAAGCGAGCAGCGGAGTACCATCAAGTGAAGTTAACAGACTTTCTTGATCCAAGACAACAACAAATTGTCACTATGGTAATAGGACAAGGAGATGTTGCTGTACAGTTTGATGGTGCAACGTCTCAAGCAGAGCGCAAAAGAGCACTCATTTATCCGGACTATCTAGTAGTAAATGAAGAGGAATTTCAAGTAGAAGTATTGGAAATTGACTATCCTTCCAAGTTTTATACGCTAGAGCATAGGCAAATATTAGGTACATTTATGTCTCTCGGTTTAACGAGAGAAAAATGTGGTGATATTTTGCTTCAAGAAGATCGTGCCCAAATTGTAGTCGCGAAAGAAGTTGTATCTTATATTGAGATGAACTTACAATCTATAGGAAAAGTGAAAGTCTCCTTATCACCAGTGCAAGGGGAAAAAATTCTACAGATACAAGAAACGTGGGGGGAGAAATCCGGAACAGTTTCTTCACTTCGTTTAGATGTTATGTTAGCTGAAATGTTACATATATCTAGGCAAAAAGTACAACCTTTCATAAAAAATGGTTTAGTAAAAGTGAATTGGAAAACAGTGGAGCAAACCTCTTATGAATGTTATCCAGGAGATGTTTTTTCAGTGAGAGGACATGGACGCAGTAAATTGTTTTCTGTAGAAGGTAGAACAAAGCGCGACAAATGGAGAATTTTGTATGGTATACTAAAATGATTGGTTTTTTAGAAGGAAATCCTCCTATTTTGTCGAAGAAAAGATATAATTGAAAGAGGAAATTTAGATAACTACTTGGAGGTGGCGTTGTGCCGTTAACACCATTAGATATTCATAACAAAGAATTTGGTCGCGGATTCCGTGGCTATGATGAGGATCAAGTAAATGAGTTTCTTGATCAAATTATCAAAGATTATGAATTAGTCATTCGTGAGAAAAAAGCTTTAGAAGAACAAGTTGCGCAATTAGAAGGGAAGTTAGATCATTTCTCTAATATTGAAGATACGTTAAACAAATCTATCGTTGTTGCACAAGAAGCAGCGGAAGAAGTAAAACGTAATGCGCAAAAAGAAGCAAAATTAATTGTACGTGAAGCTGAAAAGAATGCAGACCGTATTATTAACGAAGCTTTAGTAAAATCAAGAAAAGTTGCTTTTGATATTGAAGAGCTAAAGAAACAAGCGAAAGTATTCCGCACTCGTTTCCGTATGTTATTAGAAACACAGCTTGAAATGTTAAACAACGATGATTGGGATAAACTAATTGAGTTAGAAGACGAAGTAGACGAGCTGTTGAAAAAAGAAGAAACAGTGTAAGCTTGACGTTTTTCTCATTATTACATATAATTTTAAACAACATATTTATTAAGAAAAACGAAGATAGGGATAAGTACCTTTTTCATACCTTATATAGCGAACTGAGGATGGTGTAAGCTCAGGATAAGGAGATAATGGGAATATCACCCTGGAGTTCCGCGCTGAACAAATAGAGTAAGCGTAGGCGTATATTCGCGTTAAGAATATAAAGAGGATTGTATACATACGTATAGGATCTACTAGGGTGGTACCGCGGGAGACTTTCTCGTCCCTTTTTGGGATGAGAAAGTCTCTTTTTTATTCCGTTTTTTAGGTCTTTCTTTTATACATGTAAGGAGGAATTGAGCATGGAGTACAAAAATACATTACTAATGCCAAAAACAGAGTTCCCGATGCGTGGGAATTTACCAAAACGTGAGCCTGCAATGCAAGAAAAGTGGGCGGAAATGAATATTTATGAAAAGGTACAAGAACATACGAAAGGTCGTCCTTTATTTGTACTGCATGATGGACCTCCATATGCGAATGGTGACATTCATATGGGACATGCATTAAATAAAGTATTAAAAGACTTTATCGTTCGTTATAAATCAATGACTGGTTTCTGTGCACCATATGTCCCAGGTTGGGATACACACGGTTTACCAATTGAACAAGCTTTAACAAATAAAGGTGTAAAGCGTAAAGAAATGACAGTTGCTGAGTTCCGTAAGTTATGTGCAGAGTATGCATATGAACAAGTAGAACGTCAGCGTGAGCAATTTAAGCG
The DNA here is from genome assembly GCF_038006905.1 of Bacillus sp. FSL R9-9834. Taxonomy (NCBI): domain Bacteria; kingdom Bacillati; phylum Bacillota; class Bacilli; order Caryophanales; family Bacillaceae; genus Bacillus; species Bacillus sp. FSL R9-9834. The sequence goes on along the minus strand of NZ_JBBOWD010000001.1, from coordinate 3,694,117 downwards.
TTTAGGTGTACGTGCTGATTGGGATAACCCATACATTACTTTAGAGCCAGCTTATGAAGCACAACAAATTAAAGTGTTTGGTGATATGGCGAAAAAAGGTTATATCTATAAAGGACAAAAACCAGTTTATTGGTCACCAACGAGTGAATCAGCTTTAGCGGAAGCTGAAATTGAATACCAAGATAAAAAATCTGCATCTATTTACGTAGCATTCCCTGTAAAAGATGGAAAGAACGTATTAGAAGGTGATGAGAAATACATCATCTGGACAACAACGCCTTGGACGTTGCCTGCAAACTTAGGTATTTCTGTTCACCCAGAACTTGAATACGCTATTGTAAAAGTAAATGATGAAAAATATATTATTGCTTCTGAACTATTTGAGACAGTTGCAAAAACGTTAGAGTGGGAAAACGCTGAAGTTGTGAAAACAGTAAAAGGTAGCGAGCTTGAGTATACAGTTGCAAAGCATCCATTCTACGATCGTGATTCATTAGTTATGCTAGGAGATCACGTAACAACAGATGCAGGTACAGGTTGTGTTCATACAGCACCAGGACACGGGGAAGATGACTTTATTGTTGGTAAAAAGTATGGCTTAGAAGTACTTTGCCCAGTTGATGATAAAGGCGTATTAACAGAGGAAGCACCTGGATTTGAAGGCTTATTCTATGATAAAGCTAACAAGCCAATTACAGAAAAATTAGAAGAAGTAGGCGCATTACTGAAACTAACATTCATTACGCATTCATATCCACATGATTGGAGAACGAAAAAACCTATTATTTTCCGTGCGACAGCACAGTGGTTTGCATCTATTGAAGCATTCCGTAAAGAATTATTAGAAGCTGTTGCGGAAACAAAATGGGTACCAGCATGGGGCGAAACTCGTCTTCATAACATGGTTCGTGACCGTGGTGACTGGTGTATTTCTCGTCAACGTGCATGGGGTGTGCCAATTCCTGTATTCTATGCTGAGAATGGTGATCCAATCATTACGGATGAAACAATTAACCATGTAGCTGATTTATTCCGTGAACACGGTTCTAACGTATGGTTTGAGCGTGAAGCGAAAGATCTATTACCAGAAGGATTTACACATCCAGGTAGCCCAAATGGTGAATTCCGTAAAGAAACAGACATCATGGATGTATGGTTCGACTCAGGTTCTTCTCACCAAGCGGTATTAGAAGAGCGCGATGACTTACAACGTCCAGCAGATTTATATTTAGAAGGATCTGACCAATATCGTGGTTGGTTTAACTCTTCATTATCGACAGCAGTTGCTGTAACAGGAAAAGCGCCATATAAAGGCGTACTAAGCCATGGTTTCGTATTAGATGGTGAAGGACGTAAAATGAGTAAGTCGATTGGAAACATCGTCGTACCGAAGAAAATTATGGATCAATTAGGCGGAGATATTTTACGATTATGGGTATCTTCTGTTGACTATCAATCTGATGTACGTATTTCGGATGATATTTTAAAACAAGTAGCAGAAGTGTATCGTAAAATCCGTAACACATTCCGTTTCTTATTAGGAAACTTAGACGACTTTAAGCCAAGTGAAAATACAGTAGCTGTAGCTGAACTTCGTGAAGTAGATCGTTACATGTTAGTGAAATTAAATGACTTAATTACAAAAGTAAAAGAAGCATATGAGACATACGACTTCGCTGCTGTATATCATGCAATTCATAACTTCTGTACAATTGATTTAAGTTCATTCTACTTAGACTTTGCAAAAGACATTTTATACATTGAAGGTGCGAACCATGAAGATCGTCGTGCAATTCAAACTGTATTATATGATGTTCTTGTTGCATTGACGAAACTTGTAACACCAATCTTACCGCATACAGCTGATGAAGTATGGCCATACATTCCGGGTGTAACAGAAGAAAGTGTACAATTAACTGATATGCCAGAAGCTGTACAATTAGATGGTGCAGAAGCATTAAAAACAAAATGGGATGCATTTATGACATTGCGTGATGACGTATTAAAAGCGTTAGAAGTGGCTCGTAATGAAAAGGTAATCGGTAAGTCATTAAATGCAAGCATTACGCTATATCCAACTGCAGAAATGAAAGCTATGTTAGAGTCTATTAACGAAGACTTAAAGCAATTATTCATCGTTTCTGAGTACAAACTTGGTGGCATGATGGAAGAAGCGCCAGCAGATGCACCGAAGTATGAACATACAGCGGTTGTTGTTGCTCAAGCAACTGGTGAAACATGTGAACGCTGTTGGGTAGTTTCAGAAACAATTGGTAAAGATGCTGAACATGAAACATTATGTGAGCGTTGTGCAACGGTTGTTAAAGAAAATTATGTAAAATAATAAGGGGTGACTGCACGTAAAGTGCAGTCATTTTTTGGTTAACAGTATATTGAAATAACTTTCACTCTCTTTCCTATGAAGGAAAAATGTGTGAGAGGTAAGCATATAAATTTCGGACACACTAATCGTACATTGCAACTGGGAGGAATGTACACGTGAATGAAATGTATATGGAAATCAAAGAAGAATTGCAATTGATGCGAAAAGAGTTACAAGAGAGGCTAGCTAAAGAGGTTATGTACAAATATAATACAGAGTTTAGCGAAGAGCTTGGGTATGAAATGAAGGAAGAGATAAAGAAAAAACTATTATTACATGATATAAAAGAGGATTTAAAAGATGTAGAACGTGCATTATTTAAAATGGAAATAGATATGTATGGTATTTGTGAAGACACAGGGAGAGTAATGTCGGTAAAACAAATGAAAACGATGCCGACTGCACGTACCATTCATGAATTTTTCTATGAAAAAGTAAATGTATGAATGGGCACAACGATATTATATTACCTTTTTTTTATTTATTTTATTCTTCTATAAAGGTTCATTGTGAAAAGGTTGCAGCTATGCTAAAATTTTGAGGTACACTGTCTTTGTGGGGGAAATGAAAATGATATATTATGTAATGGCGTTATTTGTCATTGCCATCGATCAAATATCGAAATGGCTAATTGTAAAGAACATGGAATTGGGTACGAGTATTCCGATTATCGATAATGTATTATACATAACATCACATCGAAATAGAGGAGCTGCTTGGGGCATTTTAGAAAATAAAATGTGGTTTTTCTACATTATTACAGTCGTTTTTGTAGCATTTATCGTATTTTATATGAAAAAATATGCAAAAACAGACAAGCTTCTAGGAATTTCATTAGGTCTAATTTTAGGCGGAGCAATTGGTAATTTTATTGATCGTGTATTTAGACAAGAAGTAGTGGATTTCATTCACGTGTATATTTTCTCGTACAACTATCCAGTATTCAATATCGCTGATTCAGCATTATGTATTGGTGTTGTATTAATTATTATTCAAACATTATTAGAAGGCAAGAAAACGAAGGAGTAATTGAATGAGTGAAGTAGTACAAGTAACAGTTGCAGAAGAACAAAAAAATGAGCGAATTGATAAATTCGTTGCAGGAATAAATAATGAATGGTCACGTACACAAGTACAACAATGGATTAAAGATGACGTTGTTACAGTTAATGGAAAAGCTGTAAAAGGGAATTATAAAGTTAGAGAAAATGATGAAATTACAGTGACGATTCCTGAGCCAGAAGAGTTAGATATTCAGCCAGAAGATATGAACTTAGAAATTTATTATGAAGATGCAGATGTACTTGTTGTTAATAAGCCGCGTGGTATGGTTGTACATCCAGCACCAGGTCATACAAGTGGTACACTTGTGAACGGTCTTATGCACCATTGTACAGACTTATCAGGCATTAATGGCGTGATGCGTCCAGGTATCGTGCATCGTATTGATAAGGATACGTCAGGCCTATTAATGGTTGCTAAAAATGATATGGCACACGAATCACTTGTAAATCAACTTGTAGCAAAAACAGTAACGAGACGTTACAAAGCGATTGTACACGGTGTTATTCCGCACGATAAGGGAACGATTGATGCTCCGATTGCTCGTGATAAGAAAGAACGTCAAAGTATGACGGTTGATGAAAATGGTAAGCATGCTGTTACGCATTTCCAAGTGTTAGAGCGATTCAAAGATTTCACACTTGTAGAATGTCGCTTAGAAACAGGGCGTACACATCAAATTCGTGTTCATATGAAATATATTGGCTATCCACTTGCAGGAGATCCAAAGTATGGACCAAAGAAAACGTTAGATATGAACGGACAAGCACTTCATGCAGGTATTTTAGGATTTGATCATCCTCGCACTGGTGAATATATTCAGTTTGAGGCACCGATTCCAGAAGTGTTTGAAGACGCATTAAATATTTTACGAAAATAGTATTGACAAATCATAAGAAAACTGAGATACTGACAACAGTTAAATAATGATCCTTTAACACAGCCCCGTGAGGTTGAGAAGGTAACGGTTTGAAATGCATAGGGTATGCTATACCCTTTTTCAAAAGTCCTCTCGCACACGCTGAGAGGACTTTTTTTATACCATTACTCTCACGCAAGAAAAAAGCTTGGAGGTGTAGAGCATGCAAGAGAAAGCTGTCGTTTTAGATGACCAAATGATTCGCCGCGCTTTAACACGAATTAGTCATGAAATCGTGGAACGAAATAAAGGTGTCGATAATTGTGTTCTTGTCGGAATTAAAACTCGTGGAATTTTTATTGCACAACGTTTGGCAGAACGAATTGGTCAAATTGAAGGAAAAGAAATAGAAGTTGGAGAGCTAGACATTACGTTATATCGTGATGATTTAACGCTACAATCGAAAAATAAAGAACCACTTGTAAAAGGTTCTGATATCCCTGTAGATATTACGAAGAAAAAAGTTATCCTTGTAGATGATGTATTATATACAGGCAGAACAGTTCGAGCAGCAATGGATGCTCTGATGGATTTAGGTAGACCATCACAAATCCAATTGGCGGTTCTTGTTGATAGAGGTCATCGTGAACTACCAATTCGCGCTGATTATGTAGGAAAGAACATTCCAACATCAAGTGAAGAGCGTATCGAAGTTGATTTGCAAGAGACAGATCAACAAGATCGAGTAAGCATATACGATAAGTAAAGCCCTTTTAAATGTAGTCCTGTGAGGCTGCCAAAGGGTCTTGGCTTTCATATGTCAAATTTGGCATACGAAAGTGTAGGACTCTTTGTGCACAGGCACAAAGAGTTTTTTTATTGCAAAGATTTAAACTGAAGGAGGATGTAACAATGGAACAAAAGCCAGTGTTAGACGTTAATGAAGTACCGAAACCGGGAAAATGGTTATTTTTAAGTATACAACATTTGTTCGCGATGTTTGGATCAACAGTGCTTGTTCCGTTTTTAACAGGATTGAATCCGTCAGTAGCATTAATATCAAGTGGATTAGGAACGTTAGCGTTTCTTCTTATAACGAAAGGTCAAGTACCTGCCTATCTAGGATCATCATTCGCCTTTATCGCACCGATTATAACAGCGAAAACGGCAGGTGGACCGGGAGCAGCAATGCTTGGTGGGTTGCTAGCAGGGCTTGTGTATATCTTAATCTCAATCGGAATTAAGAAATCAGGATCAAAGTGGATTATGAAATTATTACCACCAATCGTAGTTGGTCCAGTAGTAATGGTAATCGGTCTAGCTTTAGCACATACAGCAGTTAACATGGCGATGAATGGTGCGGATGGCAAATATAGCTTTACACACTTTTCAGTAGCATTAGTAACATTAGCAATTACAATTATATGCTCAATATTCGGAAGAGGATTTTTCAGTATCATACCAGTGTTACTTGGCATTATCGGCGGATATATTTTCGCTTACTTCCAAGGGCTAGTAGACTTAAAGCCGGTAGCTGAGGCAAAATGGTTTGTTGTACCAGATTTCACAGTACCATTTGTAACATACACACCAGAGTTTTCATGGAAGATCGTATTCTTGATGGTACCAGTTGCACTAGTAACAATTTCAGAACATATCGGACACCAAATTGTACTAGGAAATGTTATTAAAAGAGATTTAATTGAAAAACCTGGTTTACACCGTTCAATCTTCGGTGATGGAGTAGCAACATTAATCGCATCACTAATCGGTGGACCACCGAATACAACGTATGGTGAAAACATCGGTGTGCTAGCAATTACAAGAGCGTACAGTGTATACTTATTCATCGGTTCAGCCGTATTCGCAATCATGTTCGGATTTGTCGGTAAGATTTCTGCACTGATTCATTCGATACCAACACCAGTTATGGGTGGTGTATCAATCTTACTATTCGGTGTAATCGCATCAAGCGGATTACGTATGATGGTAGACGATAAAACAGATTTAAGTGACAAACGAAACTTAATGATTGCATCAGTAATACTAGTAATCGGTATTGGTGGAGCGGTACTTCACGTAGGAGAATCATTCCAAGTAGAAGGAATGGCACTAGCAGCAATTGTAGGTGTACTGCTAAATTTACTACTACCGGAAACGAAACAAATAAAACAATCTAAGCAGATTGCTTCATAATAATAACCTTTTAATTCAGTCCTGTGAGACCGAAAAGGGTGGCTTCTTTCTTGCACCCTAGTCTCACAAGACTAGGGTATTTTTATGCAGAGGTTGTTATAAAAATACAAAAGTGGTAACATAAAAATCAGAAAGATGAGGGATGACGATGAGCCATTTGTTAACGATGAGTGAATTATCGGAAGTAGAAATTTCAGAAATCCTAAAAGACGCAGAAGATTTTGCGAATGGGAAAGAAAGCAAAACGACAGAGCAAACTTTTGTTGCGAACTTGTTCTTTGAGAATAGTACGAGAACAAGATTTAGCTTTGAAGTTGCTGAGAAGAGATTAGGACTTGATGTTTTAAACTTTTCAGCTGATGCATCTAGCGTACAAAAAGGAGAAACATTATACGATACGATAAGAACACTAGAATCAATCGGAACAAAAGCAGTGGTCATCCGCCACGAGCAAGATCGCTACTTCGATGAACTAAAAGATCAGGTGAATATTCCAATCTTAAACGCTGGAGATGGATGTGGGAACCACCCAACGCAGTGCTTACTCGACCTTCTTACCATTAAACAAGAGTTTGGAAGATTTGAAGGATTGAAGATTGCGATAGTAGGAGATGTTCGTCATAGCCGAGTAGCACGTTCGAATGCAGAAGCATTAACGAAACTGGGTGCAACAATTTACTTCGCAAGTCCAGAAGAGTGGAAAGATGAAGACAACACATTTGGAACATACAAACCATTAGATGAGCTTGTTCCAGAAGTGGATGTAATGATGTTACTTCGTGTACAACATGAGCGTCATGATCATTATGAAACAGACATTATGAAAGAGTATCATGAGAAACACGGATTAACAGTGGAAAGAGAACAGCGTATGAAAGAAGGAAGCATTATTATGCATCCAGCTCCTGTAAACCGAGATGTTGAAATTGCAAGTGAACTTGTTGAGTGTGAGCGTTCACGCATATTTAAACAAATGGAAAATGGAGTTTACGTAAGAATGGCTGTACTAAAACGCGCCTTACCAAATGTATTAGGAGGAATGAAACATGAATTACTTGTTTAAAAATGGTCGTTATATGAATGAAGAAGGAAAAATCGTAGCAACGGATCTTCTCGTACAAGACGGTAAAATCGCTAAGGTAGCAGAAAATATTACGGCAGATAATGCTGAAGTAATCGATGTGAACGGAAAGTTAATCGCACCTGGATTAGTAGATGTACACGTACACCTTCGTGAACCAGGTGGTGAACATAAAGAAACAATTGAAACAGGTACACTAGCAGCGGCAAAAGGTGGATTCACTACAATTTGTGCAATGCCAAATACACGCCCAGTACCAGATTGCAGAGAACATATGGAAGACTTACAAAATCGTATTAAAGAAAAAGCGCATGTTAACGTATTACCATATGGAGCAATTACAGTACGTCAAGCGGGTTCTGAAATGACAGATTTCGAAACGTTAAAAGAACTTGGAGCATTTGCTTTCACTGATGACGGTGTAGGCGTACAAGATGCTAGCATGATGTTAGCTGCTATGAAACGTGCAGCGAAATTAAATATGGCAGTAGTTGCGCACTGTGAAGAGAATACTCTTATTAATAAAGGTTGTGTACATGAAGGGAAGTTTTCTGAGAAACACGGATTAAACGGTATCCCATCAGTATGTGAATCTGTACATATTGCAAGGGATATACTGCTTGCTGAAGCGGCAGATTGTCACTATCACGTATGTCACGTAAGTACGAAAGGCTCTGTACGTGTAATCCGTGATGCAAAGCGTGCTGGAATTAAAGTAACAGCAGAAGTAACACCTCATCATCTAGTGTTATGTGAAGATGATATCCCATCAGCTGACCCTAACTTTAAAATGAACCCACCGCTTCGTGGAAAAGAAGATCACGCAGCATTAATTGAAGGTTTATTAGATGGAACAATCGATATGATCGCAACTGATCATGCACCGCATACAGCAGAAGAGAAAGCACAAGGAATTGAAAGAGCACCATTCGGAATTACTGGTTTTGAAACAGCATTCCCGCTTTTATACACAAACCTTGTGAAAAAAGGAATTATTACATTAGAACAATTAATTCAATTCTTAACAGAAAAGCCAGCTGATACATTCGGCTTAGAAGCAGGTCGCCTGAAAGAAGGTAGAGCAGCTGATATTACAATTATTGATTTAGAACAAGAAGAAGAGATTGACCCAACAACATTCTTATCAAAAGGAAAAAATACACCATTCGCAGGTTGGAAATGCCAAGGATGGCCGGTAATGACAATCGTTGGTGGTAAGATCGCATGGCAAAAGGAGAGTGCATTAGTATGAAAAGACAACTTATCTTAGAAGATGGAACAGTATTAATTGGAACAGGTTTCGGAGGAGAAATCGAAAAGTCAGGTGAGGTTGTATTTACAACAGGAATGACTGGATATCAAGAAACATTATCTGATCCATCATATTGCGGTCAAATTGTAACATTCACGTACCCATTAATCGGAAACTACGGCATCAACCGTGACGATTTTGAATCGATTCACCCATCTGTAAATGGTTTAATCGTAAACGAAATTTGTGATCACCCATCAAACTTCCGTAATGAAATTTCGTTAAATGACTACTTAAAAGAAAGAAACATTCCAGGATTAGCAGGGATTGATACGAGAAAATTAACGAGAAAAATTCGTCAATACGGTACATTACGCGGACGCCTTTGTAATATGGATGCAGATGTAGAATACATCGTGAGCCAATTAAAAGCGACAGTATTTACAGATCATGTGAAACGCGTATCAACGAAAGATCCATACCCAAGCCCAGGCCGCGGACATCGCGTTGTACTAGTAGACTTCGGTATGAAACATGGTATTTTAAGAGAATTAAATAAACGTGATTGCGATGTGATTGTAGTTCCTTACAATACAACAGCTGAAGAAATTTTACGCCTTAGCCCAGATGGGATTATGCTAAGTAACGGACCTGGGGATCCAAAAGATGTACCAGAAGCAATTGAAATGTTAAAAGACATTATCGGTAAAGTTCCTTTATTCGGAATTTGTCTAGGACATCAATTGTTCGCTCTAGCATCTGGTGCGAATACAAGTAAGTTAAAATTCGGCCACCGTGGGTTAAACCATCCAGTAAAAAATCTTGCAACTGGAAAAGTAGCAATTACATCTCAAAACCATGGTTACGCAGTAGAAGAAGAATCAGTTGAAAATACAGAACTTGAAATTACACATGTTGCTTTAAATGATGGAACAGTAGAAGGTCTTCGTCATAAGAAGTTCCCAGCATTTACAGTACAATACCATCCAGAAGCTTCAGCGGGACCAGAAGATGCAAATGATTTATTCGAAGATTTCTTAACAATGATTGAAAACTTCAAGAAAGAAGGGGAAGAGTTATGCCAAAACGCCTAGACATTAACACAATTTTAGTAATCGGATCAGGACCAATTGTAATTGGGCAAGCAGCGGAGTTTGACTACTCTGGTACACAAGCTTGTCAATCTCTTAAAGAGGAAGGTTACAAAGTAATCCTTGTTAACTCTAACCCAGCAACAATTATGACCGATACTGCAACAGCAGATAAAGTATACATTGAGCCTTTAACATTAGAATTCGTAAGCCGAATCATTCGTAAAGAACGTCCAGATGCAATCTTACCAACATTAGGTGGTCAAACAGGTTTAAACATGGCTGTTGAACTTGCAAAATCAGGCGTACTTGAAGAGTGCGGAGTTGAAATTTTAGGAACAAAATTGTCAGCAATCGAGCAAGCGGAAGATCGTGATTTGTTCCGTACATTAATGCAAGATTTAAATGAACCAACACCACCAAGTGAAATCATTCATAACCTTGATGAAGCATATAGCTTTGTAAACGAAATTGGTTATCCAGTAATCGTTCGTCCAGCATTCACATTAGGCGGAACGGGCGGCGGAATTTGCCATAACGAAGAAGAGTTAATTGAAATCGTAACAAGTGGTTTAAAACATAGCCCAGTAACACAATGTTTATTAGAGAAAAGTATTGCTGGTTGTAAAGAAATTGAATATGAAGTAATGCGTGATTCAAATGATAACGCGATTGTAGTATGTAACATGGAAAATATCGATCCAGTTGGTGTTCATACAGGTGATTCTATCGTTGTAGCACCGAGCCAAACGCTAAGCGACCGTGAATACCAAATGTTACGTAATACTTCATTACGAATTATTCGTGCACTAGGAATTGAAGGTGGATGTAACGTTCAGCTTGCACTAGATCCATATAGCTTCCAATACTATGTAATCGAAGTAAACCCACGTGTAAGTCGTTCATCTGCATTAGCATCTAAAGCAACTGGATATCCAATTGCGAAATTAGCAGCGAAAATTGCAGTCGGCTTAACATTAGATGAAATCGTAAACCCAGTAACACAAAAAACTTATGCTTGCTTCGAGCCAGCATTAGACTATGTTGTTTCAAAAATTCCACGCTGGCCATTTGATAAGTTTGAATCAGCGAACAGAACACTTGGAACGCAGATGAAAGCAACTGGTGAGGTTATGTCAATCGGACGTAACTTAGAAGAATCATTATTAAAAGCGGTTCGTTCTTTAGAGCTTGGCATTTATCACTTAGAATTAGACCACTTAAAAGAACTTGATAAAGAAACAATGAAAAAACGCATTATTAAAGCAGATGATGAGCGACTGTTTATCGTAGCAGAAGCAATTCGTCAAGGTGTAACGAAAGAAGAGATTAACGAATGGTGTGAAATGGACTTCTTCTTCTTACAAAAAGTTGAAAATATCGTAAATATGGAACGCGAAGTAAAAGCGAATGTAGGAAATATGGAAGTACTACAAACCGCAAAAGAAATGGGCTTCAGCGATCACTACATCGCAGCAGCTTGGAACAAAACGGAGCGCGAAATTTACGATATGCGTAAAGAAAATAATATGACGCCAGTATTCAAAATGGTAGATACTTGTGCGGCAGAGTTTGAATCTGCAACACCGTATTACTACAGCACATACGCTGAGGAGAACGAATCAATTGTAACAGATCGTAAGAGTGTAGTAGTTCTAGGATCTGGTCCGATCCGCATTGGTCAAGGTGTTGAGTTTGACTATGCAACAGTTCACTCAGTATGGGCAATTAAAGAAGCTGGATATGAAGCGATTATCATTAACAATAACCCAGAAACTGTTTCAACAGACTTCAGTATTTCTGACAAATTATACTTTGAACCATTAACGATTGAAGATGTAATGCACATCATCGATTTAGAAAAGCCAGAAGGTGTTATCGTTCAGTTTGGTGGACAAACGGCGATTAACTTAGCGGCGAAATTAGAAGAACATGGTGTGAAGATTTTAGGAACATCACTTGAAGACTTAGACCGTGCAGAAGATCGTGATAAATTCGAAGCTGCTTTAACAAAACTTGGTATCCCACAACCAGTTGGTAAAACAGCAACGACTGTAGAACAAGCGGTAGCAATCGCAGAAGAAATTGGTTACCCAGTATTAGTAAGACCATCTTACGTACTAGGTGGACGTGCGATGGAAATCGTATATCGTCAAGAAGAACTACTGCACTACATGAAAAATGCAGTTAAAGTTCACGCAGATCACCCAGTATTAATCGACCGTTACATGGTCGGTAAAGAAATTGAAGTAGATGCAATTTCAGACGGTGAGAATGTATTCATTCCAGGTATTATGGAACATATTGAACGCGCTGGAGTTCACTCTGGTGACTCAATTGGAGTATATCCACCACAAAGCTTATCTGAAAAATTAAAAGAACAAATTATTGAACATACAATTGCACTTGGAAAAGGATTAAACATTGTTGGATTACTAAATATCCAGTTTGTCGTATTCGAAAATCAAGTGTACGTAATTGAAGTAAATCCACGTGCGAGCCGTACAGTACCATTCTTAAGTAAAATTACAGGTGTACCAATGGCAAACGTTGCAACGAAAGTTATTCTAGGGCAAGACCTAGTAGAGCAAGGATACGGAACGGGCTATCACCCAGAAGAGAAAGAAGTATATGTAAAAGCTCCGGTATTCTCATTCGCGAAATTACGCTCAGTGGATACAACATTAGGACCTGAAATGAAATCAACAGGGGAAGTAATGGGTAAAGATTTAACGCTTGAAAAAGCATTATATAAAGGATTAGTTGCTTCTGGAATTAACATCCCAACGCACGGATCAGTAATCATTACTGTAGCGGATAAAGATAAAGAAGAGGCGATGGAAATTGCAAAACGTTTCCATGAAATCGGCTATAACTTATTAGCAACAGCTGGAACAGCACAATCATTAACAGAGCAAAATATCCCAGTACAAGTTGTAAACAAAATTGATTCTGAGGACTACAACTTACTAGATATTATCCGCCAAGGAAAAGCACAGTTTGTAATCAATACATTAACAAAAGGCAAACAACCAGCGCGTGATGGTTTCCGCATTCGCCGTGAATCAGTAGAAAATGGTGTAGCTTGCTTAACATCACTTGATACAACGAGAGCAATCTTACGAGTATTAGAATCTATGACATTCTCAGCTCATTCAATGAAAGAAATTACGCAAACAAAGCGTCACGAGGTGGTACATGCATGATGCAAAAGCAAAATATGATCGTCGTTAATCAAAAAGAAATCGCAAAGAACATTTACGAATTAGTGCTTCAAGGAACTTTAGTACAGCAAATGAACGAACCAGGGCAGTTTGTACACATTAAGGTAGCAGAGGGCATTGCGCCCCTTCTGCGCCGCCCAATTAGTATTTGTAATGTAGATCAAGAGAAGAACGAATTTACAATGCTATATCGTGCGGAAGGACAAGGGACAAAAACATTAGCAACTAGAAAACAAGGTGAAATGGTAGATGTATTAGGACCATTAGGACACGGTTTTCCTGTAGAAGAAGCAGAAGCTGGTCAAACAGCTTTACTAGTAGGCGGGGGGATTGGTGTACCACCACTTTATGAATTATCACAGCGCCTCGTTGCAAAAGGTGTACGTGTGATTCACATCTTAGGTTTTCAAACGAAAGATGTAGTTTTCTATGAAGAAAAATTTGCAGAACTTGGTGATACGTATGTTGCGACAGTAGACGGTACACACGGTACAAAAGGATTTGTCACAGATGTAATTGATCATTACGGAATTGACTTTGATATTCTTTATTCATGTGGTCCGTTAGCGATGCTTCGTGCATTAGAAGGACGTTACAAAGAGAAAAAAGCCTATATTTCATTAGAAGAACGTATGGGCTGTGGTATTGGAGCTTGTTTCGCATGTGTATGCCACTTACAAGAAGATCCAAGTGGACATTCTTACAAGAAGGTGTGTAGCGACGGACCAGTATTTCCAATCGGGGAGGTTGTACTATGAACAGATTGCAAGTTGAATTACCGGGATTATCATTAAAAAATCCAATTATACCAGCATCTGGATGCTTTGGGTTTGGTCGTGAATATGCACAGTTTTACGATTTAAGTGTACTAGGATCAATCATGATTAAAGCGACGACAGAACAACCACGCTATGGAAATCCTACGCCTCGTGTTGCTGAAACACCGGGCGGCATGTTAAATGCAATCGGACTTCAAAACCCAGGATTAGAAAAAGTAATGAATTCTGAATTACCATGGTTAGAACAATTTGACCTTCCAATCATTGCAAACGTTGCAGGTTCACAAGCTGAGGATTACGTAGCGGTTGCAAAGGAAATTTCTAAAGCGCCTAATGTCCATGCACTGGAATTAAATATTTCTTGTCCAAACGTAAAAACAGGTGGTATCGCCTTTGGTACAAATCCTGAAATTGCTGCTGATTTAACGAAGCGAGTAAAAGAGGTTTCTGAAGTACCTGTATACGTGAAGTTGTCACCGAACGTGGCAAACATTGTGGAAATTGCAAAAGCGATTGAAAATGCAGGTGCAGATGGTTTAACGATGATTAATACATTGCTTGGTATGCGTCTAGATTTAAAAACAGCTAAACCAATTTTAGCAAACCGTACAGGCGGATTATCAGGTCCTGCGATTAAGCCAGTAGCAATTCGTATGGTACATGAAGTAAGCCAAGCGGTTAACATTCCAATTATCGGAATGGGTGGCATTGAAACAGCGGAAGATGTAATCGAATTCTTCTACGCTGGCGCAAGCGCAGTTGCAGTAGGTACAGCGAACTTTATCGATCCGTTCGTATGTCCGACAATTATTGAAGAGTTACCAGCATTACTAGATGAATTAGGATTTGATCACATTTCGGAATGTCAAGGAAGGAGCTGGAAGCAAACATGTCACAGTCGTTAATCGTTGCACTAGATTTTCCAGGGAAACAAGATGTAGAACAATTCTTGCGCCACTTTGAAGGGGAAGAGTTATTTGTCAAAGTTGGTATGGAGTTATTTTACAAAGAAGGCCCTGCAATTATTACGTACTTAAAAGAAAAAGGACATAAGATTTTTCTAGATTTAAAACTTCATGATATTCCAAATACAGTAAAAAGCGCTATGCGTAGCCTAGCTAGTCTAGATGTTGATATGGTAAATGTTCATGCTGCTGGGGGAAGCAGTATGATGAAAGCTGCGATTGAGGGATTAGAGGAAGGTAAGCAAGAAGGAAAAGAGAGACCGATTTGTATTGCAGTTACACAACTAACAAGCACTTCGGAAGCTATGATGAAAAAAGAGATCGGCATTGAGAAAACGTTAGAAGAAGCGGTTGCTCATTATGCAAAACTAACGAAAGAAAGTGGACTTGATGGCGTTGTTTGCTCAACGCTTGAAGTTCCAAAACTACGTGAAGTATGCGGAAATGAATTTGTAACAGTAACACCGGGGATTCGTCTTGCGAGCGATGATATAAATGACCAGGTGCGCGTAGCAACACCGAAACGTGCGAGGGAACTTGGCTCAAGCTATATCGTAGTTGGACGTAGTATTACAAAAGCAGAAAATCCGCTTGAAGCGTATAAAACAGTAAAACAACAGTGGGAAGGTGTAACAGTATGAAAAAAGAAATCGCATCGCATTTATTAGAAATTGGAGCAGTATTTTTACAACCGAATGATCCATTCACATGGTCTTCAGGTATGAAATCACCAATTTATTGTGATAACCGTTTAACTTTATCTTATCCGAAAGTACGTCAAGCAATTGCAGCTGGATTAGAAGAGTTAATTAAAGAGCACTTCCCAACTGTAGAAGTTATTGCAGGAACAGCAACTGCTGGTATTGCGCACGCTGCATGGGTAAGTGATCGTATGGATTTACCAATGTGCTACGTACGTAGTAAAGCAAAAGGTCACGGTAAAGGGAACCAAATTGAAGGAAAAGCTGAAAAAGGTCAAAAAGTAGTAGTAGTAGAAGACTTAATTTCAACTGGCGGTAGTGCAATTACATGTGTAGAAGCACTTCGCGAAGCTGGCTGTGAAGTATTAGGAATCGTATCAATCTTCACATACGAGCTTGAAGCAGGAAAAGAAAAACTAGAAGCAGCTAACGTAGCATCATATTCTTTAAGCGACTACAGTGCATTAACTGAAGTTGCAGCAGAAAAAGGTATGATCGGACAAGCTGAAACGAAAAAATTACAAGAGTGGCGTAAAGATCCAGCTAACGAAGCTTGGATCACAGCGTAACACGAAAAAAGACGACTGCGGGGGAACGCGGTCGTCTTTTTTATATAAATTCAATGTAAAGTTCCATCAATATTAAAGAAAATCATATGACGATCCCCTTGCTAGCAACTATTTAGCGTTTTCCACAACTTCATACCCTCTCACAAACAATAGCGTCATATAAGAAACAATAAATGAGAAGATGCTATACATGCCAACCCAAAAGAAAAACTTCGGAGTAAAGGCGATAACACCTATTATTAAAAAACTAGCAAACGTTACAATCGGCATGACGTAATACGTTTTTGTCTTGCAGGTTCCAACAATAGAAATGATAAAGATAAGTAATGGACAAATTAATAAGACGAAAATCAATTCATTCATAGCTATGTCCCCTTTTCTAATGGAAGTAATCTGTTTCTCGTAAACGTTTTGAAATAATTACTCTCCTAATATAATTTCGCTAAGTAATAACGAATCCCTCTTGAAAACTGATAATTCATGATGAATTTTACAAGCAAAAAGCGTAAGCAAAAGAAAACTTGCTTACGCTATAGAATAAACATCGCAACGATCGTGGTGACAATTAAGCCAATCCCAACTGGTAAAAAGTTTCGACGTGCAAGTTCAAATGGATCGACTTTACAAATCGCAGCGGCAGGAATAAGTGCCCAAGGAATTAACGTCCCGCCCCCGGTCCATATAGCTGCAATTTGCCCGAGGGCTGTTAATGTAGCTGTTCCATGGCCAAGTGCTGTTCCGAAAAGATTGGCAATGGAACCAGCAAGTGATATACCAGAAAAGCCAGATCCATCTAAGCCGGTAATGACACCAACGATAGTTAATGTCCCTGCCGATACATATTGATTTAAAGGAACAGTTTGAGACAAAGCGATTCCTAAGTCGTTAATGATTCCGTGTGAACCTTTCGGTAAATAGTCTCCGATAATTTTTACAAAACCGCTATCTCCTAAATAAAAGAGTGCAGCAATTGGAATAACTGGACCAAAGATTTTAAAGCCAAATTGGAGCCCTTCTATAAAATAATCGGTCGTTTTATTTAGTCCATTTCCTTTGTAAGCGATGAGAGAAATGATGATAATCATAATAACAGTGGTCCCACCGATAAGTGCAGTTGCGTCGCTTCCTTGTAGTTTAAATTGAATCATGCAAAGGATATCGATGGCATATATGATCGGAATACAAATAGCGAGCCATTTTTTTGTCTGAGGAGATAATGAAGTGAGCGTTTTAGAAGACGCAGTTGATGGAATAGATTCTTGTATAGAAGATAATCCTGTATGAAATTCTTTTCGTAAGAAGAAAAATGCGACGGAAGTTGTCACAATGCCCATAACAATTACGAGAGGAACACTGGCAGAAACAACGCTAGAAACAGGAAGACCAGCAGCGTCCGCTGTTAATTTTGGTGCGCCTTGAATAACGAAGTCACCAGATAAGGCGATGCCGTGTCCGAATAAGTTCATAGCGATGGCAACTCCAATTGGCGGAAGGCCAACGCGTACAGCGACGGGTAATAAAATAGCCCCCATTAAGGCGACAGCTGGAGAAGGCCAAAAGAAGAAAGAAATTGTCATCATTAAAAGGCCGATAATCCAGTAGGCGAGGGTAGGGGTACGAATCATCTTTGTAAATGGTGAAATCATCGTATCATTTATGCCGGTATGAACGAGTAGATTGCTCATTGATACGATAATGGAAATGATTAATATAGTTGGTAAAAGTTCAGTAATAGCGTAAATGAAACTTTGAAAAATACCGCTAATGGCAAGAGGGATAGAACTTGTAGCTGTTAATGCTAATAAAAAGATAAAAACGATACAAATAATCGTCGTATCCTTTCGGAAAATAAAAAAGGTAATAATGGTGAGTAAACAAATAACATAGAGAGCGTGTAATAGCGTTAATTCAACTCCCATAACATTCACATCCTTTAGGCATTCGTGTAGTTTATTGTATGAAAGCGGTGAAAGTATGTGAGTATAGGAAAAAGAAAAAGTAAAATTTCATGTACTGTAATGGTAAGAATAAAAAATAGATGTTACAATACAATTAATCCTAAAAATGGAATTAAAGGAGGGCTTATGCACAAAAAAATTGGGTATTATGGTGTGCTCGTTTGTTTGCTATTATCAGTTATTTCAGGACAATTTCTTAACAGTGCATGGGTGCCAGTTATATTATGTATAGGGGTGTTGGTTTTTGCTCCTATGTATCGCTGGGACGAGTGGAAAGCATACAGCCGAAAAAAGAAAATTATTTTCAGCATCGAGTTTGTTATTATAATTAGCACGATTCCATTTTTGTTACTGAAGGGAAATGAAATAATAGATGGGATTGTAATGTTTCAAGGCTGGTTATTTATTGCAAAATTACTATATTTAATGTGTGTTTTAATAGTGATAGCGCTAGTCGCTAAAAAAGTAAATGAAAAGTTATTTGCTAATGAATAAAAAAAGTGCCACCTTATTCGGTGGCACTTTCTCATTTTATTGAATGAGCTTTTTGCATCTTTTTAATTAAACGAATTTGTCCGCGATGATTGATTTCATCTTCAAATACGTGAAACCACCTAAAATAGTTATTTGCTTGTTTGTCATACCAAAAGTCTGTCGTTTTAAACAGCCATTCATCAGGTAACGATTGGAATGTTTCAATTGTTTTGGAACGTACTTCTTGTAATGTATCAATATAAAATTCTATAGAGTTTCCTTTTATTTTCTCACGTCCAAGAGCTTCTAACTCGAGGCCAGGTAACCATCTTTCTAGTTCGGCCTCCGTTGGTTCGCGGTCTTCAAAAGTATGAATCTGGTAATAAAATTCAACAGCAGCCATGTGATATAATAGCATGCCGATTGAATTTGCTTCCTCATTATATAAATAATCAAGTTCTTCCATTGTTAAATCTTCCACCTCTTGCATTGTTGTATAGCGAGCGTAATTCATCATGGAAACTAGTTTGGAAAATTCAGGATGTAAACCATCGATTTTATCTATTACAAAGTTCAATTACAATTCCCCCTCTTTAAACGAATACTCCAGAGAAGGCATTCTATGTGCAGAGAAAAAATCCTGTTGAAAATTTCAAAATATTAACAAGGGATTACAATTAGTTCTCTATTTGATTTTGTAATAACTTCATATCCGTCTTTTGTAATGACAATATCATCTTCAATTCTACAACCGCCCCAGTTAGGTATGTAAATACCTGGTTCAACTGTAACGACCATACCCTCTTCTAAAGTAGCCTTACTTTCTTGGGATAGGCGGAGAGGTTCATGAATTTCTAATCCAAGACCATGACCAGTAGAATGTCCAAAATATTGACCGTATCCATGCTCAGTAATGTAGTTTCTCGTTATATCATCGATACGTTTTGCAGTTTCTCCAGGTTTAATCGCTTCAGTCCCGCGTTTTAATGCTTCTCGTACAATATTGTATATCTTTTTAAATTCTTCTGATGGTTCCCCGATTGCTACAGTACGTGTTATATCGGAACAGTATCCGTCGTAAAGTGCACCGAAATCTAATGTAACGATGTCGCTCCGCTCGATTATTTTATTTGATGCAACGCCATGAGGAAGAGAAGAACGAACACCAGAAGCTACAATAATTTGAAATGATGAAGATGTAGCTCCTTTTTTTCGCATGAAAAATTCTAACTCATCTCGTACATCATTTTCACTTATTCCCGGTTTTAGAAACGTAAGAATGTGGTGAAATGCTTCGTCCGCAATATGAGCTGCAATTTTCATTGTTTCTATTTCAGGCGTGTCTTTAATGATACGAATACTTTCGATAATTTCGCACACTTGAATCATTTCCGTATGTACGTATTTTTGCAAGTTTTTATATTGTTGCAATGTCATGTTGTTTTCTTCAATTCCAAGTTTTTGAATGTTTAATTTCGATACTTGATGTGCAATCTCTTTTTCTAAATTTCCTTTATGCATAACAATTTCAGCATCTTGTATTTGTGATTTTGCTTGATCTACATAGCGGAAATCTGTTATGAAAACAGCTTGATCCGCAGAGATTAAGACGACGCCAGCACTACCTGTAAAGCCTGTTGCATATTGACGATTTTCTTTTTTTGTAATAAGTAACCCGTCAATTCCATACTTATGTAGTTGTTTTTGGATATTAGTTATTCTTATATTCATTTTAATGCCTCCTTTTTATATTTAATAAAGCAAAAATTGTGCCAATATACTTATTGACAATAAAAGAGAAGAGGGAGTTTTGTGTCAAAAAAACTAGACAAATATAAAATGAGGATGTAAAAAATTTATACAGTAATGTAAACTTGCATATTATAATCTTTCAATTCTAATATTATATTTTTTGTATAAATAAATGGTGATAATTGGTATAATAAGAGGTCGTTATGTGTTCTTGTAGATAAAGGTGCGTAACGAATAAATAGGAATAAGGAATGTGAGTATATGAAGAAATTAAGTAAAGTCATGTCATTTTGCTTCGCTGCTAGTATGCTAGTTGTAACAGGGTGTGAAAAAAGTGAAATCAAAGCTCAAGCAAATGAAACGATTGAACAGCTTGATGAAGCGCCAGAAGTGACAGAAAAAGAAGCGAAAAAGATTGTAAGAAAGAGTGTAGATGCAATAGCAAATGCATTTAGTGAGATGGAAAAAGAAAATGGATGGAGTCGAAATAATCCTGGAGATTTGGCGACAGCGAAAAAAGGAGTTAAGGGATTAGTTACAGAAAAATTTGTAGAGAACCAGCTTCCTAATTCGCTTGAAACATTTAATAGATCTAGAGAGACAGATATGTTGCCATTCCCTATTAATATTGAACCAGAAATGAGATTAACGTATACACAGAAAGATAAAAATTTAACGATTGAAACGATTATACCTTCAAATGATATGGGAAATGAAGCAGAGATATGGGAATTTATTTTCGTTTATAAAGATGGAAAATGGTTAATGGATAAATGGTCATCGCATACACCGAGAGATTTAAAACTTACGAAGGAAGAAGCTAGTGAGTTTCTGAAAATTCGAGGCTTTAAGAATGTCGATTTTGTTAAAGAAGAAAACAGTGGTGACAAAAAATATATTTTTAAAGAAAATACTAGATCAATAGCTGTGGATGCAAAAACATCGGTTATTACATATAATTTAGATGAGCAAAAGCAGGAAAAAGAAGCGAAAGAAAATAGTAGTCAAGAACACGAAAACATTAAGGAAAATAACATGAGTACGCATGCTACTTCTAAAGAAGAGAAGCAGACTAAAAAAGAAACTTCGTCAGCAGTAGGTAAAAGTAAGGTTTTAAATGAGTTAGCGGCTCTAGAAAACCAAGAAAAACATACAAATGTCATGTCAACAAATGACATAGTAAATGAAATAGAAGGAAATTATGAACTGTGGGATAATAAACTAAATGAAATTTACAGTACATTAAAAAATACGATGTCCCCTGATGCATTTCAGTCATTAAAAACGAAACAAATTGCGTGGGTTAAAGAAAAGGAAAGTAAGGTTAAAGCAATTGGTACTGATACAAATAACGGGACGATGAGACGTATAGATGCTTCAGAAGAGAAATACAAGATGACAAAAGAAAGATGTTATGAATTAGTGAATGGGTATATGAACTAGTTGGAACGAATATAAAAATGCGTTGCTTATGAGCAACGCATTTTTATATTTAAGCTTTTAATTTCATTACAGTATCAGCATCCGGTGTAACATATACGGTTTGCTGATTGTCGTACGTAACAAAACCAAGTTTTGCACCACTCGGTTTTTTCACATGGCGTATTTTGGTGAAATCAACAGGTACAGAACTAGACTCTTTTGCTTTACTGTAATAAGCAGCAATTTTGGCAGCTTCTAGTAAAGTTTCTTCAGCAGGTTCTAAAGAACGAATGACAACGTGAGAACCAGGTATGTCTTTCGTATGTAACCAAATTTCATCACGACGGGCAAATTTCGTTGTTAAATAATCATTTTGCTTATTGTTTTTACCGACGAAAATCTCTGTGCCATCACTTGCTACATATTTATCTAATACTGGTTTAGTAGGCTTTTTCTTTCCGTTTTTCGTTTTACGATTGCGCATATAACCTTCTTCAGCTAATTCCTCACGAATTTCTTCAATATCTTTTGAAGAAGCAGCTTCCATTTGTTGAAGTAAGCTATCAAAATAAAGAATTTCTTCCTTTGTTTTTTCGATTTGTTCTTCTACAACAACAACTGAATTTTTCGCTTTTTGGTACTTTTGGAAATAGCGTTGTGCATTTTCAGATGGCGTTTTTAAAGGATCTAATGCGATCTTTACAGTTCCGCCATTTTCATCATAATAGTTAACGACTTCAATATCTTTATCGCCTTTTTTCAAAGCGTACATATTGGCTGTAAGTAGTTCGCCAAATAGTTGATATTTATCTGCTTTTCCAGCATCTTGTAATGTTTTTTCTAGTTTAATGAGTTTTTTCTCATTTTTATTTTTTTCGTTTTGCATAAAGCGCTCTAAATCATGAGCTTGTTGTTTTACACGGTCACGCTCTGCTTTTCCAAAAAAGAAACGGTCTAGCAATTCACTAACAGATGAGAATGTCTTGTCTTCTCCAGCTAAGTGCGCAAGAGGGAAAAGATAAAAGAATTCTTTCCCATTTGAAGTAGTCATTGTTGGTGAATATGTATGAGTTAATAATGGTTTTTGTATGGAGAAAAATGCGTCAGCTAATGCTTTTTCATTTACCATACCTGCTTTTTTCACTACTTCTTTTGCGAATAATGGTGATATTCCGGTAAAGGTTCCGACTAGCTGTTTATCCATGTTTCCAGATAGAAAGTCTAGCGGTCTAATAAATTCATCATTTGTTTCGATCTGAAGTGGGTTAATTTTATGTTGTGCCGGTGGTGCAATATATTCAGCTCCAGCGTATACAGTTCGATGTCGGTTTACTGCTAAGGAAACGTGTTTTAAGCTATCTAAAATATTGTTTGTTTTTGTATCTACTAAAATGATGTTACTATGTCGTCCCATAATTTCAATTACTAATGTTTTTAGCGATTCATCACCAATTTCATTTCTGCTACGAACGGTAATTTGAATAATACGCTCTAAATCAATTTGTTCAATTTTTTCAATAAATCCACCTTCTAAATGCTTACGAAGAAGCATACAGAACATTGGTGGAAGTGCAGGTGAATCATAATTTTGATTTGTTAAGTGTAAACGTGCATATGTCGGATGAGCGGAAAGAATCAGTTTTTGATTTTTTCCGTTTGCTCGAATATGTAATAAAATCTCGTATTTTGAAGGTTGGTATATCTTAGAAATTCTTCCTGTGTAAAGAGAATTTGCAATTTCATGTGTAATTGCTCTTGTAAATAATCCATCGAATGCCATAAATGAACACTCCTTTCTAACTAAAAGTTAATTATAGCATTTTTTTGGACGAGGCTGAATAAGCTTTCAATAGAGTATGTCTGGAATCAGGAGGTCGATAGCAGGATGAACTGGTATGGAATGCGTGCACATGAAGTGGAAGAAAGAACGAATACAAATGTGAAGGTTGGACTTACAGAGAAAGAAGCAGAAGGGCGAATAAAAAAATTTGGTACAAATGAACTAGATGAAGCGAAAAGGCCTTCTGCACTAATGGTATTTTTGGCGCAATTTAAAGATTTTATGGTGCTTGTTTTGTTTGGTGCAACAATCGTTTCGGCTTTTTTAGGGGAATACATTGATTCTATTGCGATTGTGGCAATTGTTATTATCAATGGTATTCTCGGATTTTTTCAAGAAAGAAAGGCTGAAAAGTCATTGGAAGCTTTAAAAGAGCTAGCCGCCCCGCAAGTAACTGTACTGCGAAATGGAAAGTGGGTAAAGGCACCGTCTAAAGCACTCGTTTTAGGTGATATTATTAAATTTTCTAGTGGCGATCGTGTTGGAGCTGATGTACGTCTTGTTGAGGCGTCGAGTTTATATATTGAAGAATCGGCTTTGACAGGAGAGTCAGTACCCGTGCAGAAGAAAGTAGAAGCATTGCAAGGGCAAGATGTTTCAATTGGTGATCAAAAAAATATGGCTTTTATGGGTACGATGATTACACGAGGGTCTGGAACAGGAGTCGTTGTAGCAACGGGTATGAATACAGCGATGGGACAAATTGCAAATATGTTACAAAATGCAGAGCAGATGGAAACACCACTGCAAAGAAGATTAGAGCAACTCGGAAAAATATTAATTATTGTGGCTCTTGTTTTGACAGCGCTTGTCGTGTTAGCTGGTGTGTATCAAGGGAATGAAGTGTATCATATGTTTTTAGCGGGTGTGTCGCTAGCTGTTGCTGCTATTCCAGAAGGATTGCCAGCAATTGTTACAGTAGCCTTATCACTTGGTGTACAGCGTATGATAAAAAAGAGAGCAATTGTAAGAAAGTTACCAGCAGTAGAAACATTAGGTTGCGCTTCTGTTATATGCTCTGATAAAACAGGAACGATGACGCAAAACAAAATGATGGTAACACATATGTGGTCAGGTGGAGAGTTGTGGAAAGTGACAGGCCAAGGATATGAACCTAATGGCTCGTTTATGAAAGGTGAAAAAGAAATTAATCCAGCTAAGACGAAATCACTTTATCAACTACTTACATTTGGTTCGTTATGCAATAACGCAAATATTATTCAAAAGAAAAAGGCGTATGTATTAGATGGAGATCCAACTGAGGGAGCGCTTGTAGCTGCAGCAATGAAAGCGGGGATAACGCGTGAGGCGCTGAAAGGGAAATTTGAAATTATCCGTGAATTTCCGTTTGATTCAACTCGAAAAATGATGAGTGTTATTGTACGAGATCGAGAGGGTAAAAAGTTTGTCGTTACGAAGGGAGCACCAGATGTCCTTCTGCAAATGAGTCAAACGATTTTATGGGGGGATAAGCAGCAACCATTAAGTGAGTTGTATAGAAAAGAAGTACAGGCGGCTATTCATAGCTTAGGTAGTCAAGCACTTCGAACAATTGCAGTTGCTTTTAAGCCTTTAAAAGTAACAGACTCAATTGAACATGAAAGAGACGTTGAAAAAGATTTTATGTTAGTTGGAATACAAGGAATGATTGATCCGCCAAGACCAGAAGTAGAGCAGGCAGTAAAAGAATGCAGAGAAGCTGGTATTCGAACGGTGATGATTACAGGTGATCATAAAGTGACTGCAATGGCGATTGCAGAACAATTAAGCATTTTACCACCAGGTGGACGCGTTGTTGAAGGGGTAGAACTCGCAACTATGGATGTAGAAGAATTAGAAAATGTTGTAGAAGATACGTATGTATTTGCTCGTGTATCACCAGAACATAAATTAAAAATTGTTAAGGCGTTGCAAAATAAAGGACATATAGTGGCGATGACAGGTGATGGAGTAAACGATGCTCCGGCTATAAAAACTGCGGATATTGGGATAGCGATGGGAATTACAGGGACAGATGTTGCAAAAGAAGCTTCTTCTCTCGTATTGCTGGACGATAATTTCGCTACGATAAAATCAGCAATTAAAGAAGGTAGAAATATATACGAGAACATACGTAAGTTTATTCGTTATTTATTAGCATCGAACGTTGGAGAAATTTTGGTCATGTTATTTGCAATGTTACTTGCACTACCGCTGCCGATGGTTCCAATTCAAATTTTATGGGTGAATTTAGTTACTGACGGTTTACCGGCGATGGCGTTAGGTTTGGATAAGGCCGAGGGAGACGTGATGAAGAGAACGCCGCGTCATCCGAAAGAAGGGGTATTTGCTAGAGGGCTTGCCTGGAAAATTATAAGTCGTGGCTTTCTAATTGGGGCAGTGACGCTAGTAGCATTTATTATTGCGTATAATCAACATCCAAATGAACTGAAATATGCACAAACTGTAGCGTTTGCAACATTGGTACTTGCTCAGCTGATTCATGTATTTGATTGCCGAAGTGAGCATTCTGTTTTCCACCGCAATCCGTTTGGAAATGTGTATTTAGTAGGAGCGGTTATCATTTCATTACTACTCATGCTAGTCGTTATATATTATCCACCGTTACAACCGATTTTTAGCACGATGCCAATACAAGCGAGAGATTGGTTGTTAATTGGAGGTTTATCGTCAATTCCGACCTTCTTATTAGTAGGCTCTTTATTAACAGGGAAAAAAGGGAAGAAGGAAAAGCCAATATTATATAAGAAGGGATTAAACTTGAAATAGTCAATGATATGAAAATGTGATATAATTTACAGAAGGTAGTAGAGCCTTGTCTCTATTACCTTTTTCATTGAGTTATTTCATGGCTTGGATGTGATAAAAAATGATTTGTAGTATGACAGGATTTGGAAGGTCGAAAGTAGAGAGTGATACTTTTCAAATTACAGTAGAAATGAAATCGGTGAACCATCGTTTTCTAGAGATGAGTATTCGACTACCGAAGCAAATGATGGTATTTGAAGACAAAATTCGTAAAATAATTGCACAGCAAGTTCGCCGTGGACGTATTGAAGTGTCTATTAGTATAGCGGGTGAAGGGCTTGTTGAAAGAAAATTAAGTGTGAATTGGTCGCTTCTTGAGCAGTACCAATCAATTATGGAAGATATAAAAGGAAAATTTCAATTACAAGATTCTATTACACTCGAGCAATTAATGGCAATGCCAGAAGTAACAGCGATTGAAGAGGTAGAAAACGTAAATGAACAATTTGAGAACAGTTTATATGAGGCTGTTCGCCAAGCTGCTCATATGTTAAAAACGATGAGAGATGGCGAAGGAGAACGATTACATAAAGATATAGCGTATCGCTTACAAGAGATTCACAATTGTGTAAATGCTATTATTCCGCATGCACCAATTGTTACACAAAAATATCGTGAACGATTAGAAAATCGCTTAAAGGAATTACATAATCAAGATCTAGATGAACAAAGATTGCTAACAGAAGTTGCAATCTTTGCTGAGCGTTGTGATATTCACGAAGAGTTAGTTCGTTTGCAAAGTCATTTAGAACAATTCCGTGAAACACTGCAGATTGAAGAGCCTGTTGGAAGGAAAATGGATTTCATCGTGCAAGAGATGCATAGAGAAATTAATACGATTGGTTCTAAGGCAAATGACTTAACAATTTCAAAATATGTTGTAGAAATGAAAAATAACCTTGAAAAAATTCGTGAACAAGTACAAAATATTGAGTAGCTTTCAAAAAATATATAAAGTTATACGTGGTGGAGAAATCGGATAGACTTACTAGGAGGCGCAAACTATGGCCATGCGGTTTTTAAATATTGGATACGGAAATATTGTATCTGCTCATCGAATTATTGCTATTGTAAGTCCGGAGTCAGCTCCTATTAAACGAACAGTACAGGAAGCACGCGAACATAATGCTTTGCTTGATGCTACGTATGGGAGAAAAACAAGGGCGGTTATTGTTATGGATGATGGGCATGTTGTATTAAGTCCAATTCAGCCAGAGACGATTGCACATCGTTTGAATAATAAAGAAGATTTAAGTGAGGAAGGGTAGGTTTTACATATTTATGAGAAGTAGAAGAGGATTGCTCATCGTTCTTTCAGGACCTTCTGGGGTTGGTAAAGGAACGGTTCGAAAAGAGCTGTTTAGTCATGAGGATACACGTTTTCAGTATTCCATTTCAGTAACGACACGTAAGCCGCGTGAAGGTGAAGTGGATGGTGTGGATTATTTCTTTAAAGAGAGAGAAGAATTTGAGGAAATGATTCGTAATGAAAAATTACTTGAGTGGGCTGAGTTCGTAGGTAATTATTACGGAACACCAATTGACTATGTTGAAAAAACATTACAAGAAGGAAAAGATGTATTCTTAGAAATTGAAGTGCAAGGAGCAATTCAAGTTAAGAAAGCTTTCCCAGAAGGTGTATTTATTTTCTTAGCACCTCCAAGTTTATCTGAACTAAAGAACCGAATTGTCGGTCGTGGTACAGAAACTGAAGATGTTATTGAAAATCGTTTAACGGTAGCGAAAGAAGAAATTGATATGATGGACGCTTACGACTACGTTGTAGAAAACGACCAAGTTGAACTAGCTTGTGAAAGAATTAAAGCAATTGTGGTTGGCGAACATTGCCGCCGCGAAAGAGTAGCAAAATATTATAAAGAAATGACGGAGGGTCTATAATTATGTTAAATCCATCAATTGATTCATTATTAACAAAAATCGATTCTAAATATACACTTGTAACAGTGGCTGCAAAACGTGCGCGCGAAATGCAACTTGCTAATAACTGTGTTGTAGAAAAACCAGTTTCTCATAAATGTGTAGGTAAAGCATTAGAAGAAATCGATATTGAAGCGTTAAGCTACGTACCAAGTGAAGATAAAGTAACTGAATAAGACTTTGTCTTCGACAATTTAAAACATAGACTTTATAATTTTCTATGTAACGGTAACAACCTATTTACAAGTAGGTTGTTATTTTTTTACGGTAGGGAAGAAATATTGATACTGATGAGCTGATAATCTTGTTTCAGTATGATAAGTTTGAAAAAGAAAGAGGACGAGCCATATGCTAAAAGGGAAAAAGATACTTTTATGTGTAACAGGAGGCATTGCGGTCTTTAAAGCGGCTGCGTTAACGAGTAAATTGACACAATCTGGTGCTATTGTAAAAGTAATGATGAGTGAGTCGGCAATGAAATTTGTTACACCTCTTACATTCCAAGCGCTTTCTCGCCATGATGTATATACGGATACATTCGATGAGAAAGACTCAGCTGTTATTGCTCATATCGATTTAGCAGATTGGGCAGATGTTGTACTTGTTGCACCTGCTACAGCCAATTGTATTGGAAAGTTAGCTAACGGTATTGCAGATGATATGATTACAACTACTTTGTTAGCTACTACAGCCCCAGTGTGGATTGCACCTGCTATGAATGTGCATATGTATGAAAATAAAATTGTTCAAAAAAATATGATGACGTTAAAAACGTTAGGGTATACATTTATTGAGCCCGGAGAAGGTTTTTTAGCGTGTGGTTATGTAGCGAAAGGAAGATTAGAAGAACCTGAAGCGATTATCGCACGGTTAGAAGAGGCTTTTTCAGAACAAAAACCATTACATGGAAAAAGAATATTAATAACTGCTGGTCCAACGCGTGAAAAGATTGATCCAGTTCGTTTTATGACCAATTTTTCTTCTGGAAAAATGGGATATGCGATTGCGGAAGTGGCAGCGAACTTAGGTGCTGACGTCATACTCGTTTCGGGACCGACAGCATTACATCCACCATTACATGTAACTACGGTGCAAGTGGAATCTGCGCAAGATATGTTAGAGGCGGTTATTCAACATTATGAAGACGTAGATGTTGTTATTAAAACAGCAGCAGTTGCAGATTATCGCCCGAAATACGTTCATGATAATAAAATGAAAAAGAAAAATGGCGATGCTGTAATTGAACTTGAGAGAACAGTAGATATTTTAAAAACGTTAGGTGAGATGAAGGACAAACAGTTACTTATCGGTTTTGCGGCTGAAACGACAAACGTAGAGGAATATGCAACGAAAAAATTACGTGAGAAAAATGCGAATATGATTGTTGCAAACGACGTAAAGGCGCAAGGAGCTGGATTTGGTACAGATACGAACATTGTAACAATGTATAGAAAAGATGGAGAAGTTATAGAGTTGCCACTTTTAACGAAGAAAGAGGTTGCTCGTGAAATATTAAAGCAAATTGAAATGATGTTAGAAGATGATCGTCTATGAAATTTGCAAGTGTAATTGTTGATGTACCTGCACGTCAGACAGATCGACCATTTGATTATATTATCCCTAAAAAATGGGAAGATATTGTCCAGACAGGCATGCGTGTAGTAGTTCCGTTTGGCCCAAGGAAATTGCAAGGTTTTATTATTGGGATTAAAGATTCGGTTGAAGTAGAAAGTAAGAAGTTAAAGACAATCCATGAAATTTTAGATGTAACACCCGTTTTAAATGAAGAGTTGTTAAAGCTAGGGTATTGGCTTACAAGTGAAACGTTATGTTATATGATTTCAGCTTTTCAAGTTATGCTTCCAACGGCGATAAAAGCAACATATAAAAAACGTCTACAGCTTCGCAAACAAGAAGAAGTAGCACCTGAACTACTGTTTTTATTTCAGGACAAAGAAGCGATAGATTGGGAAGCGATTGAGACGCAGCCACATCTATACCGCACGATTCAACAAGAAATTAAACATGGCACGATTGAAGTTGTTTATCAAGTAAAAGATAAAGTACAAAAGAAGAAACAAAGAATCGTTCAACCGGAGTTGCCAGAAGATAAATTGGAATTAGCAGCATTTGAACTGAAAAGTAAAAAACAACAAGATGTACTCTATTATTTTGTGGAAAATTATAAAAGTGTGCCGTTGAAAGTAATAACAGAAGAGTTGCAAATAACAGATGCTCCAATTAAAGCACTTGTTAAAAAGGGGCTACTCTCAGAAAAGTATGTGGAAGTGTACCGAAATCCGTATGACGATGACGATTTTGAACAAACGAAACCATTCCCACTTACTGAGGAACAAAAGCAAGTTATTACACCAATTTTATCATCAATTACAAATGAAACTTACAATCCATTTTTACTATATGGTGTTACAGGAAGCGGAAAAACAGAAGTATATTTACAATCTATAGCAGCGGTGCTCGAGAAAGGAAAAGAAGCTATTGTACTTGTTCCTGAAATTGCACTAACGCCTCAGATGGTAGATCGTTTTAAAGGTAGATTTGGCTCGCAAGTTGCAGTTCTTCATAGTGCGCTGTCTGTTGGAGAAAAATATGATGAATGGCGTAAGATTTTAAGAAAAGAAGTGAAAGTCGTAGTTGGTGCACGCTCAGCTGTATTTGCTCCTTTTGAAAATTTAGGGATTATTATTATTGATGAGGAACATGAATCGAGCTATAAGCAAGAAGATAATCCGAGGTATCATGCAAGGGATGTAGCTGTATGGAGGGGACAATATCATAAATGTCCTATCGTTCTTGGTAGTGCAACACCGACGCTTGAATCGTTTGCAAGAGCGAAAAAAGGGGTGTATGAATTACTGACGATGGAAAAACGTATGAACGAACAAGCTTTACCGACAGTAGAGATTGTTGATATGCGTGAAGAACTTCGTGACGGGAATCGCTCCATGTTTTCAAAGGCGCTGCATGAAAAAATAGCAGATCGGTTAGAAAAGAAAGAACAAATGGTGCTCTTTTTAAATAGAAGGGGGCATTCTACATTTGTTATGTGCCGTGATTGCGGGTACGTTGTACAATGTCCGCATTGTGATATCTCGCTGACATATCATAAAATGAACCATCGTTTAAAATGCCATTATTGCAGTTATGAAGAAAATATGCCGACTGCGTGTCCTGCTTGTCAAAGTACATACATTCGTTTCTTTGGTACAGGTACGCAAAAGGTAGAAGAAGAAATTACAAAACTATTTCCAGAGGCACGAGTCATTCGAATGGATGTAGATACGACGAGTCGTAAAGGGATGCATGAGAAATTATTAAAGGCGTTCGGGGAAGAAAAAGCAGATATATTACTTGGAACACAAATGATTGCAAAAGGGTTAGATTTTCCGAAAGTAACGCTTGTTGGTGTTTTAACTGCTGATACGATGCTTCATTTACCTGATTTTCGGGCGAGTGAAAAGACTTATCAGTTATTGACGCAAGTAAGTGGGCGAGCAGGCCGACATGAATTGCCAGGGGAAGTTATCATTCAAACGTATACGCCAGAACATTACAGTATAGAGTTAGCAAAGAACCAACAATATGATGTGTTTTTTGACCAAGAAATGCAAATGAGACGAACGAGACAATATCCACCTTATTACTATGTTGTACTTGTGACGGTATCTCATCCGGAATTATTAAAGGCGGTACAAGTGACGGAAAAAATTGTCGGTCATTTACGGTCGCACTGTTCGCAGCAAACAATGGTGTTAGGACCGGTTGCTTCAGCAATTCCAAGGATAAAAGATAGATATCGTTATCAATGCATGATAAAATACAAACGGGAACCAAACTTAAAGAACGTGCTCAAAATGGTAAATGAACATTATCAAGCAGAAATGCAAAAAGAGCTACAAATCTCAATTGATTTTAATCCAACAATGTTAATGTAGCGGAGGGAAATATGGCAGTTTTAGAAATAGTAAAGCATCCAAATGAAGTGTTAGAAACACCGTGTGAAAGAGTAATTAACTTTGATAAAAAGTTAGTGAAATTGTTGAAAGATATGCATGAAACAATGTTAATTGCGGACGGAGTTGGTTTAGCTGCGCCTCAAGTAGGGGTAAGCTTGCAAGTGGCGGTAGTTGATATCGGTGATGATACTGGGAAAATTGAGTTAATCAATCCATCGATATTAGAAAAACGTGGTGAACAAGTAGGTCCCGAAGGCTGTTTAAGCTTCCCGGGACTTTATGGTGAAGTGGAACGTGCGGATTATATTAAAGTGCGTGCGCAAAATCGCAGAGGTAAAGTATTTTTATTAGAAGCAGAAGGGTTTTTAGCGCGTGCAATTCAACATGAAATCGATCATTTACACGGTGTGTTATTTACATCGAAAGTGACAAGATATTATGAGGAAAACGAATTAGAATAGGTATTAAAAGGAGCGGTTTTTAAATGATAAAAGTAGTATTTATGGGAACACCGGACTTTTCAGTGCCGGTGCTTCGTCGTCTTATTGAAGATGGCTATGATGTAATAGGTGTTGTGACGCAACCAGATCGTCCGGTAGGCAGAAAGAAAGTATTAACACCTACACCTGTTAAAGTGGAAGCAGAAAAACATGGTATTCCAGTGTTACAACCGTTAAGAATTCGTGAAAAAGACGAATATGAAAAAGTACTGGCATTAGAGCCGGATTTAATTGTAACAGCTGCGTTCGGTCAAATTGTACCAAATGAAATTTTAGAAGCACCGAAGTATGGATGTATTAACGTCCACGCTTCTTTACTTCCTGAACTTCGTGGTGGTGCACCAATCCATTATGCAATTATGGAAGGGAAAGAAAAAACAGGTATTACAATTATGTATATGGTAGAAAAATTGGATGCTGGTGATATTTTAACGCAAGTAGAAGTGGAAATTGAAGAGCGTGAAACGACAGGCTCGTTATTTGATAAGTTAAGTGAAGCAGGGGCACATCTTTTATCTAAAACAGTACCTTTACTAATTCAAGGTAAGTTAGAACCAATTAAACAAAGCGAGGAAGAAGTAACGTTTGCATATAATATAAAACGTGAGCAAGAGAAAATTGATTGGACAAAAACAGGTGAAGAAGTATACAATCACATTCGCGGATTGAATCCATGGCCAGTTGCTTATACAACTTTAGCAGGACAAGTTGTTAAAGTATGGTGGGGAGAAAAAGTACCTGTAACGAAATCAGCTGAAGCAGGTACGATTGTTGCAATTGAAGAAGATGGTTTCGTTGTAGCAACTGGTAATGAAACGGGTGTTAAAGTTACAGAATTGCAACCTTCTGGTAAAAAGCGTATGAGTTGTTCGCAATTTTTACGTGGCACAAAACCTGAAATTGGAACGAAGTTAGGAGAAAATGCATGAGACAAAATGTTCGTGAATTAGCTCTTGATGGTTTAATTCAAGTAGAAAAAAGTGGTGCATACAGTAACTTACTTTTAAATAATCTAATTGAAAAAAGTACAATTGATAGAAAAGATATTGGTTTATTAACTGAAATTGTATATGGAACAATTCAACGTCGTGACACATTAGATTATTATTTACAGCCTTTTTTAAAAAAGAAGGTTGAAGCGTGGGTAAGAGTATTGCTTCGCTTATCTTTATATCAAATGATTTATTTAGACCGAGTGCCCGAAAGAGCGGCTATTCATGAAGCAGTTGAGATTGCAAAGCGTCGCGGGCATAAAGGAATTGCTGGTATGGTGAACGGTGTATTACGTTCGATTCAAAGAGAAGGTGTACCTTCTGTAGATGAAATCAAAGATCCAGTAGAACGCTTGGCAATTGCAACAAGTCATCCAGTTTGGCTTGTCCAAGAATGGGCTTCAGAATATGGTTTAGAAACTGCTGAGAAAATGTGTGAAGTGAACATGTTACCGCCTGTACCAACAGCGCGTGTAAATGTTGATAAAATAACAGTAGAAGAAGCAATTACATTATTAGCTAGTGAAGGTATAGAAGCGAAGCGTGGCGATTTATCAGATGATGCAATTCAAATTGAAAAAGGAAATGTAGCGCACACAGATGCGTTTAAAAAAGGTTTTCTTTCTATTCAAGATGAAAGTTCTATGCTGGTAGCACGTGCCTTAGAACCAGATGAGGGAGATGTAGTTCTTGATAGTTGTGCTGCTCCAGGTGGAAAAACAACGCATATTGCAGAGCGATTAAAAGGAACTGGTCAAGTCATGTCCCTTGATTTACATGCGCACAAAGTACGTTTAATTAAACAACAAGCAGAGCGACTTGGTCTAGGAAATGTCGAAACAAAGGCATTAGATGCTAGAAAAGTACAAGAACACTTTGCAAATGAAACGTTTGATAAAATATTAGTAGATGCCCCATGTTCTGGATTTGGTGTAATTAGACGTAAGCCTGATATTAAGTTAGGTAAAGATAAAGGCGATAGTGAAAGATTATCGACGATTCAACTTGCAATACTAGAAAAAATCGCACCGTTATTAAAACAAGGTGGTCGCCTTGTTTATAGTACGTGTACAATTGAGAAAATAGAAAATGAACAAGTAATAGAACGATTTTTACAAGAGCATCCTGAGTTCGAGTGGGATACTACGATAAAAGAGCGTATGCCAGAAAAGCTAAGTCCGTATATTGATGAAGGTCAAGTACAAATTTTACCGCATTATTTTGCAACAGATGGCTTTTATATTGCTTGTTTAAGGAAGAAGGTGTAGCATCGTGGAAACGACTGTGAGAAAACAAAAGAAAAATTTAGAAACGAAAAAACCATCAATTTACTCTTTACAACTTCATGAAATGCAAGATTGGTTAAAGGAGCAAGGAGAACCAAAGTTCCGTGCTGGACAAATTTTTGATTGGTTATATAAAAAACGTGTAAAAAATTATGAGGATATGTCAAACCTTTCTAAAGGATTGCGTGAAAAATTGTCGAATTCCTTTGATATTACTACTTTAAATACGTTAGTAAAACAAACGTCTTCGGATGGAACAATTAAATTCTTATTCCAATTATATGATGGATATTCTATTGAAACGGTATTAATGCGACATGAATATGGAAATTCCATTTGTGTAACAACACAAGTAGGTTGTCGTATTGGGTGTACGTTCTGTGCTTCAACGCTTGGCGGTTTAAAGCGAAACTTAGAAGCTGGAGAAATTGTAGCACAAGTAGTAGAAGTGCAACGTGCACTTGATGAATCAGAAGAACGTGTAAGTTCTCTTGTCGTTATGGGAATTGGAGAACCATTTGATAACTACGATAATTTAATGGGATTCTTACGCATCATTAACCATGAAAAAGGACTTCATATTGGTGCGAGACATATGACAGTTTCGACAAGTGGAATCATCCCGAAAATTTATAAGTTCGCTGAAGAAGATTTACAAATTAATTTTGCGATTTCACTGCATGCTCCAAACTCAGAATTACGTTCAAAATTAATGCCGATTAACCGTGCTTATAAGCTACCAGATTTGATGGAAGCTATTAAATACTATGTAAATAGAACAGGGCGTCGTATTACTTTTGAATATGGACTATTTGGAGGCGAAAATGACCAAGTTGAGCACGCTGAAGAGCTTGCTGCGCTCTTGAAAGGTGTAAAATGTCATGTGAACTTAATTCCGGTAAACTACGTACCTGAACGTGATTATGTACGTACGCCACGTGAACAAATTTTCTTATTTGAAAAAACGTTAAAAGATCGTGGAGTAAATGTAACGATTCGCCGTGAACAAGGTCATGATATTGATGCAGCCTGCGGTCAGTTGCGTGCGAAGGAGCGCAAAGAAGAGACGAGGTGACGAGATGAAAGCCGTGTTTCTATCAGATAAAGGAAAAGTTCGTCAACATAATGAAGATAGTGCAGGAGTTTTTCACAATTTAGATGGAAATATTTTAGCGGTAGTAGCAGATGGAATGGGAGGTCATCGAGCTGGTGATGTAGCTAGCTCGATGACCATTCAATTATTCCATGATTATTGGAAGCAAACGCATAATATGAACGAGCCAAAAAAAGTAGAAGAGTGGTTACATACTAGCGTTGGGATTATTAATGAGCGTATATATGAATACTCTAAGCAACATGTAGAATGTAACGGGATGGGAACAACACTTATAATAGCGATTTGTACACCAAATTTTGTGACGATAGGTCATATAGGAGATAGTCGTTGTTATATGGTATCAGAGGGGGAAATCTCGCTTGTAACGGAAGATCACTCACTTGTCAATGAACTTGTGAGACATGGTGAAATTTCAAAAGAAGACGCAGAATATCACCCGAAAAAGAATGTTTTGTTAAGGGCATTAGGAACAGAAGAGAAAGTCGGATTAGATGTGAAAACATTAGTGCTAGAGGAAGATGATCAGTTACTTCTTTGCTCTGATGGACTATCTAACAAAGTTTCTATTGCTGATATGCAACAAGTTTTACAGTTAAATGAACAGCTAGAAACTAAGGGACAACGTCTCATTCAATTGGCGAATGATCGTGGCGGGGAAGATAATATCACCCTTGTTCTCATTGATTATGCGGGTTCGACAAACGAAAGTAGGTGAAGTGCAACGTGCTGATTGGAAAACGCTTAAATGACCGTTATAAGCTACTGAAAATGATTGGTGGCGGTGGAATGGCCAATGTGTATTTAGCTCATGATGATATACTAGGCCGAGATGTAGCGGTGAAAATATTAAGACTCGACTATTCAAATAACGAAGAGTTTATTAAACGTTTCCATCGAGAAGCGCAGTCTGTTACAACGTTGTCGCATCCAAATATTGTGAATATGTATGATGTCGGAGAAGAAGATGGTATATATTATCTTGTAATGGAGTATGTACCAGGACAAACATTGAAGCAATACATAATTGAGAGAGGGATGTTACCGATAGGAGAAGCTCTTGATATTATGGAGCAGTTAACATCCGCCATGGCACATGCCCATCATTTTGAAATTGTGCACCGCGATATTAAACCGCACAATATTTTAATTCGAGCTGATGGAGTAATAAAAGTAACAGATTTTGGAATTGCGACAGCTACAAGTGCAACAACAATTACACATACAAATTCAGTACTCGGTTCGGTGCATTATTTATCACCAGAACAAGCGCGCGGCGGGATAGCAAATAAACAATCAGATATTTATTCCCTAGGGATTGTTATGTTTGAGTTGTTAACAGGAAGACAACCGTTTTCTGGTGAATCTGCTGTTGCTATAGCTTTAAAACATTTACAAAGTGAAATTCCGTCTCCGAGAAGATGGAATGAACATATTCCGCAAAGTGTCGAAAATATTATATTAAAGGCAACTGCGAAAGATCCGTTTCATCGATATCAATCTGCCAATGCGATGAAACGAGATATTGAAACTGCGCTATATCCAGAGAGGATAAATGAGCAGCCATTTTACATACCGGAAGATATGGAAGCGACAAAAGCGATTCCGATTATTCAACAAGAACAATTATTCGAAAATGTTACTGATGAAACAATTGTTTTAACAGGAAGTAAAGTGGATGAACAGACAAGAAAAGAAGAAACGGATTTAAATAAGAAGAAAAAACGAAGTAATAAATGGCTCAAAATTTTAATTACAACATTTTTACTTTTAGCGATCGGAATAACGTTAGCCCTTACTGTTATTCCAGGATTCTTTATTCCAAAAGATGTAAAAGTCCCTGATGTGTCTGGTATGAAATATACGACTGCAGTAAATACATTAGTTGAAAAGGGTTTTGAGGTTACGGAACCTAATATTGTATATACAGATGATGTAGAGGTCGGTGGTGTTCTAAAAACAGACCCCGCGGCCGGAAGAGTCGTGAAAGAGAACTCTAAAATTACTATCTATCAATCGGGTGGGAAAAAGAAAAATAAGATGAGTGATCTCACAGGAAAAGATTTTGAGAGCATAAGGTCTGAATTAGAAGAAAAATATAAACAAGTTACAATAAATTATATTGAAAATGATAGACCAAAAGGTGAAATCGTTGAGCAAATTCCGACGCCGGATCAAATGGTAGTAGAGGCGGAACAAGACTTGAAAATTTGGGTAAGTAAGGGTCCATATCAAATTAGACCAGGTGACTTTTCAGGATGGACTGAAAATAGTGTCAATGGTTATTTGAATGAGAGGAAACTAACTCCAGATATAAAACGAGAGTATTCTGATACTGTTGATAAAGGACTTGTAATTTCGCAATCTCCAAAACCAGGAACGCCGTTAAAAGAAGGAGATAAAGTGACGATTGTCATCTCAGAAGGTCCTAAGCCGAAAGTAACGAAAACAGTGAAAGTAGATAATATTTCTATTCCGTATGAGTCTTCTATAATAGGTGAGAAAAAACCGCAAACGATAGAAATTTATAAAGAAGATATGCAACAAAAAATGGATAGACCAATTGAAACTAGAACAATTTCAGAGTCGGCAACTATTTCATTAGAATTTGTAATTCAAGAAGGTACAAAAGGACATTATAAAATTGTACGAGATGGTGTAACGATTATTGACAAAGAAGTACCATATCCAACTCAATAATAATGAATTCCATTTTCTTTTTAGAGAGAATGGAATGTATTACTTCTGCCTGTTATGCTGTCTACATATAGTGGACTGTATAACAGGCAAAAATATATGATTCAAAAAGATATAAAAGTGATACTGTTATAAATAATATTTTAAATTTGATGGTAGATTAAATATATTAATGTGTATATATGACGGGTTTTGAAATCTTTATTTAAAGAATGATAATCCATTCAATATGAATTACAGCTTCACTTTATACAGAATAAAGGAGAATTATATGCCAGAAGGAAAAATTGTAAAAGCTCTAAGTGGATTTTATTATGTGCAGCATGAAGAAGGGATTACACAATGTCGCGGGCGTGGTGTATTTAGAAAAAATAAAATTACACCACTGGTAGGAGACCAAGTTGTTTTTCAGGCTGATAATCCAAGTGAAGGATACGTGCTTGAAGTATTTGATCGAAAAAATGAACTTGTCAGGCCTCCTATTGCTAATGTTGATCAAGCAATTCTTGTTTTTTCAGCAGTAGAACCAGATTTTAATCCGGGACTGTTAGATCGATTTTTAGTGCTGATTGAATATCATAACATTAAGCCGATTATTTGCATTAGTAAGATGGATTTAGTGGATGAAAAAATGAGAGAGACTGTTGAATCTTATGCAAATGACTATCGTGAGATGGGATATGATGTATTATTTACTTCTATAAATACATCGGAAAGTATTGATATTTTAAAACCGTTCTTAGAAGGTTGTGTTTCCGTTGTTGCGGGACAATCTGGTGTTGGAAAATCTTCTATGCTTAACGTCTTACGTCCAGAATTAGAACTGAAAACGAATGATATTTCCTCACATTTAGGACGCGGGAAACATACGACAAGACACGTAGAATTAATTGCGATTGGAAGCGGACTAGTTGCAGATACACCTGGTTTTAGTTCACTCGATTTCATAGATATAGAGGTAGAAGATCTTACATATTGTTTTCCAGAGTTGAAAGAAGCGAGCCAATACTGTAAATTTAGAGGGTGTACACATCTTTCTGAACCGAAATGCGCTGTGAAGGCTGCGGTTGAAGAGGGGAAGATTACAGAATATCGTTATAAGAATTACAAACAATTTGTAGAAGAAATTAGAGAGAGAAAGCCGAGGTATTAGTTATGATTAAAATTGCACCATCGATCTTATCAGCAGATTTTTCAAAATTAGGGGAAGAGATTAAAGATGTAGAAAAAGGCGGAGCGGATTACATTCACGTCGATGTAATGGATGGACATTTCGTACCAAATATTACGATTGGACCATTAATTGTAGAAGCAATTCGTCCGATCACATCGTTACCGTTAGATGTACATTTAATGATTGAAAATCCTGATAACTATATCCCGACTTTCGCAAAAGCGGGAGCGGATATTATTACTGTTCATGTAGAGGCGTGCCCTCATTTACATCGTACAATTCAGTTAATTAAATCTCATGGCATTAAAGCAGGAGTTGTATTAAATCCGCATACGCCAGTTTCAGTGATTGAGCATGTATTAGAAGATATTGATATGGTATTACTTATGACAGTAAACCCTGGATTTGGTGGGCAGAAATTTATCCATTCTGTATTACCGAAAATTAAACAAGTTGCAGAAATGGTTAAAGAGCGCAATCTAGAAGTAGAAATTGAAGTTGATGGTGGTGTAAACGCTGAAACAGCAAGACTTTGTGTAGAAGCAGGAGCAAATGTACTTGTAGCTGGGTCAGCAGTATACAATCAAAAAGACCGCGGTGAAGCAATTCGTGTCATTCGTGGATAATGAATGAACGAGTCTTTATCCCAGTGAATCTTCTAGTGTAGTAAGTTTTCACTATTTATAAAGGATAGAGAAAAAATATGTAAAAAGGCAATCTACCGAATGGCAGATTGCCTTTTTACAATAGAAGGGGAAGGAAACATGATTATTCATATTTTAGCGGGAGGACCTGCGGAATATTGTGCAGATTTTTCTCCATATGAAAATGAGAAAGTAGTGTGGGCGGCAGTTGATAGAGGAGTATATCGTTTATTAAAAAGAGGTATTATTCCTGCTGTTGCGTTTGGAGATTATGACTCGGTTACTGAAGAAGAATTAGCATGGATGGGGCAACAAACAAATGATTTACATATTGTTCCTCGTGAAAAAGATCAAACGGATTTAGAAATTGCGATTAACTGGGCGTTAGAACAAAAGCCGGCACTCATTCGTATTTTTGGTGCTACTGGCGGAAGACTTGATCACGGTTTAGCGAATATACAAATGCTTTTAAAAGGATTAGAAGTAGGAATAGAGATGTGTATTGTAGACAATCAAAATGAAATAAGTGTAAAAAGAGTGGGTACACATATAATTGAAGAAAATAAAAATTTCCCTTATGTATCTTTTGTGCCTGTTACTGAAATAGTGGAAGGGATTACATTACTTGGTTTTAAATATCCTCTAACGAATAAAAAAATAGAGTGGGGATCAACACTTTGTATTAGTAATGAACTCGTTGAGGAAAAAGGTACTTTTTCATTTACTTCTGGCATATTAATGGTGATAAGAAGCACTGATTAAAGAAACAATTTTGCTCCTTACATCATATAGTGACCAAGTGGAGTAATGGGGATTAGGAGGGAAACCATGAGATTTTATACAATTAAGTTACCTAAATTTCTTGGTGGAATTGTTCGTGCCATGTTAAATACCTTCAAAAAAGATTAAAAAAAGCACCTATTACCGGTGCTTTTTCCATTGGTATAGTAAAAAAAGAGCCTAGCGGCTCTTTTTTTTATTATTAAACACGTTCGATTTTGCCAGATTTTAATGCTCTAGCAGAAACGTAAACACGTTGAACTTTTCCGTCGATGCGTACGCGAACTTTTTGAAGGTTAGCGCCCCACTTACGTTTTGTAGCGTTCATTGCGTGAGAACGAGAGTTACC
The DNA here is from genome assembly GCF_038006905.1 of Bacillus sp. FSL R9-9834. NCBI lineage: Bacteria > Bacillati > Bacillota > Bacilli > Caryophanales > Bacillaceae > Bacillus > Bacillus sp. FSL R9-9834. The sequence continues at coordinate 3,652,250 of NZ_JBBOWD010000001.1, read as the reverse complement.
AGAACGAGCTTTTCTTCCAGTAATAGCACAAACACGAGCCATTTATATTTCCCTCCCTTGATACCTTACCATACGTAATTTTTCAATGTTAGTCTTTTATGCGATGCTAAAAACACTACTATAATTTAACACAACTAAAAAGAGAATGCAACACTGTAGAAAAAAGAAATCAAGAAAAATTACTTGACACTATATGTCAATGAAGAAAAGTTGAAATCAAGAAAAATTGCTTGACATATTATAGTGATACATGTTGTATAATAACAATGGACTATTTTGCTCATCATAAAAAAGTGTAGTTTTCAACATAAAATATGAGAGTGAAAAAGAAAGAACGATGGAATTTTCTTTAAAAAGATTATATGATAGTAACTAAAGTAGTCTAACTCACTTTCACCATTTATGAAGGGGGAAAACGAGATGTCAATTGAAATTAAAACGAAGTACGGTCAAATTGATATTAGTACAGATGTAATTGCAACAATTGCTGGAGGTGCCGCGGTAGATTGCTACGGTATCGTAGGTATGGCATCAAAAAATCAGTTAAAAGATGGATTAACAGACATTTTACGAAAAGAAAATTTCACTAGAGGTGTTATTGTTCGTAAAGATGAAGATGAAGTACATATTGATATGTATATTATTGTGAGCTATGGTACGAAAATTTCAGAAGTAGCACATAACGTGCAGACGAAAGTGAAATATACATTAGATCAAACTGTAGGACTAGCAGTAGATTCTGTAAACATCTACGTACAAGGAGTTAAAGTAATAAACTTGTAATGTGCATTAAGGAGGAAAATCTGTGTCAATTCAAAAAATTGATGGAAAACGTTTATCACAAATGATCATTCAAGGAGCGAATAATTTAACAAATAATGTTCAGCTTGTTGATGCATTAAACGTATTTCCAGTTCCAGATGGCGATACCGGTACAAACATGAACTTATCTATGACTTCAGGCGCACGTGAAGTGAAAGCAAATCCTTCACAACATGCTGGTAAAGTCGGCGTAAGTTTAGCCAAAGGATTATTAATGGGAGCTCGTGGTAACTCTGGAGTTATTTTATCTCAGTTGTTCCGTGGTTTCTCGAAATCCATTGAACAAAAAGAAGAATTAACAACAGTTGATTTTGCTGCAGCTTTAGAAGCTGGAGTAGAGGCGGCTTACAAAGCGGTTATGAAACCGATTGAAGGAACGATTTTAACGGTTGCAAGAGAAACGGGTAAATATGCAGTAACAGTTGCGAAAAAACAGCGCGACTTTGTTTTGTTTATGGAAGACGTTGTGAAAGAAGCAAATGCATCGTTAAATCGTACGCCAGATTTATTACCTGTATTAAAACAAGTTGGCGTTGTAGATAGCGGTGGTAAAGGTCTTGTAGTAGTTTACGAAGGGTTTTTAGCTGACTTAAAAGGAGAAACGATTTCTTCTGATGCACCTGCCCAACCATCTATGAATGAAATGGTACGCGCAGAACATCACCGTAGTGTACAAAGCCAATTGAGTACAGAAGATATTAAGTATGGATATTGTACGGAGTTCATGGTGAAATTAGAAGCTGATAAAGTGAAAGAACATAATTTCTCTGAACAAAAATTCCGTGAAGATATTAGTGTGTATGGTGATTCACTACTAGTTGTATCTGATGATGAAATTGTAAAAGTTCATATCCATGCAGAGCATCCTGGAGACGCTATGAACTACGGACAACGTTACGGTAGTTTAATCAAGATTAAAGTAGAGAATATGCGTGAACAGCATACTGCTTTATTAGATGAGCCTGCTATGATGCCTGAGCCAACTAGCCAGCCTAAAGAGAAACAACCATATGGTATCGTAACTGTAGCTATGGGATCTGGTATTAAAACTTTATTTGAAAGCATTGGCGCGACGAAAGTTATCGAAGGTGGCCAAACGATGAATCCAAGTACTGAGGATATCGTGAAGGCGATTGAAGAAGCAAACGCTGAAAAAATCATTATTTTACCGAACAACGGGAATATCGTAATGGCAGCAGAACAAGCAGCGTCAGTTGTGGATCAAGAAGTGATTGTAGTTCGTTCAAAAACAGTTCCTCAAGGTATGGCTGCAATGTTAGCATTTAATCCAGTTGGAACGCTAGAGGAAAATGAAGAAAACATGAAAGAAGCTTTATCTCATGTGAAAACAGGTCAAATTACGTATGCTGTACGTGATACGGAAATTGATGGTGTGGCAATTCAAAAAGATGATTTCATGTGTATCGCAGATGGAAAAATCGTATCAACAAATGCTGAAAAAGTAGGAGCTGCGAAGCAATTACTAGAAGCACTAATTGATGAAGATTCTGAAATCGTAACGATTCTACAAGGTGAAGATGCAACTGATGAAGAAGTAGCTGAATTAGTTGAGTTTGTAGAAGAGAATTTTGAAGATGCAGAAGTAGAAGTACATGCTGGAAACCAACCGGTGTATTCTTTCATCTTCTCTGTAGAATAAGAAAAAAATTCGTTTTGAAAATAAATGGATTACTTACTTGCTAATGGATAATAAGTAGTAATATGAAGTTTATTACTAGTTTTTATTCAAAAGGCTAGCATATTGAAGATAAAAAAGAGCCTTGCTGCTAATAGTGAGGCTCTTTTCTTTCGTGTTGTTTATGAGGGATTTGAGTAGTTTCTCTTAGAATGCCTATGATAGAATATATAGGGTGAAAGAGAGCGATTACAGATGTCAATCATGTTAATGGATAATGAATCAAAAAATAATGTGACGGAGCGTGAGAATCTTGAATGAAGTTGTACAAGTTCCTGTTACGGATGTAAAGGGAATCGGAGGAGAAACATCTGAATTACTACACGAGATGGGAATTTATACAGTTTCTCATCTATTAGAACATTTTCCGTACCGTTATGAAGACTATGCGATGAAAGATCTTGCGGAAGTAAAGCATGATGAACGTGTAACAGTTGAGGGGAAAGTTCATAGTGCTCCTTTACTGCAATATTATGGGAAGAAGAAGTCGCGTCTTGCGGTTCGTGTCCTCGTAGGTCGTTATTTAATTACAGCTGTATGTTTTAATAGGCCGTACTATAAGCAGAAGTTAAATTTAGATGAAACGGTAACGATTACTGGTAAATGGGACCAGCATCGTCAAACGATTGCGGTATCAGAACTTCATTTTGGACCGGTTGTACGTCAACAAGAAGTGGAGCCTGTGTACTCAGTGAAAGGGAAACTTACAGTAAAACAGATGCGCCGTTTTATTGCACAAGCGTTAAAGGAGTATGGAGACTCTATAGTTGAAGTGTTACCAGATGGATTGCTAAGTCGGTATAAATTACTGCCACGTTATGAAGCGCTTCGGGCTTTGCACTTTCCAGCGGGGCAGGAAGACTTGAAGCAAGCGCGTCGCCGTTTTGTATATGAGGAGTTTTTCTTATTTCAGTTAAAAATGCAAACGTTACGAAAAATGGAGAGGGAAAATTCGAAAGGGACGAAAAAAGAAATTCCTTCAGAAGAATTGCAAGAGTTTATTGATGCACTTCCGTTTCCGTTAACTGGTGCGCAAAGCCGAGTTGTAGATGAAATTATGAAAGATATGACATCTCCTTATCGAATGAATCGTCTGTTGCAAGGTGATGTAGGTTCTGGTAAAACTGTGGTTGCTGCAATTGGTCTTTATGCAGCGAAATTAGCGCATTATCAAGGTGCTTTAATGGTTCCAACAGAAATTTTAGCAGAACAACATTATCAATCGCTTGCAGAGACGTTCTCGCACTTTGGTATGAAGGTTGAATTGTTAACAAGTTCAGTTAAAGGCGTGAGACGCCGAGAGATTTTGGCAAAATTAGAACAAGGAGAAATAGATATCCTTGTTGGAACGCATGCTTTAATTCAAGATGAAGTTATTTTTCATAGGTTAGGTCTCGTGATTACTGATGAACAACATCGATTTGGTGTAGCGCAGCGACGAGTTTTACGTGAGAAAGGTGAAAGTCCAGATGTATTATTTATGACAGCAACACCAATTCCACGTACGTTAGCAATTACTGCATTTGGAGAGATGGACGTTTCTATAATCGATGAGATGCCAGCTGGTAGAAAGGTAATTGAAACATACTGGGCAAAACATGACATGTTAGATCGTGTCCTCGGTTTCGTAGAGAAAGAGATAAAAAAAGGAAGACAAGCATATGTTATTTGTCCCCTTATTGAAGAATCTGAGAAACTTGATGTACAAAATGCAATTGACTTACATAGTATGCTGACTCATCATTATCAGGGGAAATGTCAAGTCGGATTAATGCATGGAAGATTATCATCTCAAGAAAAAGAAGAGATAATGGGGCAATTTAGTGAAAATAAAGTGCAAATTCTTGTGTCGACAACAGTTGTTGAAGTAGGTGTGAACGTACCGAATGCGACTGTAATGGTTATTTATGATGCAGAGCGTTTCGGTTTATCACAGCTTCATCAGTTAAGAGGACGTGTTGGGCGTGGTAGTGAACAATCGTATTGTTTATTAATAGCGGATCCAAAATCGGAAACGGGAAAAGAACGAATGCGTATTATGACCGAAACGAATGATGGATTTGTATTGTCGGAAAAAGATTTAGAGTTAAGAGGTCCTGGAGATTTCTTTGGGAGTAAGCAAAGTGGTTTACCAGAATTCAAGGTTGCTGATATGGTACATGATTATCGGGCGCTAGAAACAGCTAGACAAGATGCGGCGTTACTAGTAGATTCAGAAGCGTTTTGGCATAATGATCAATATGCGTCGTTGCGTACGTATCTTGACGGGACAGGTGTGTTCCAGGGAGAGAAGCTCGATTAAAGGGAGGCAACAAAAGTTTTTGTTGCATTCTACTTTTAATGATTATATACTACTGTTAGTACCTAGTCATAAAAATGGATGGTGCGGTATGAAAAAAAGAAGAAGTAAAAAAGAAAGACAAGAATTATTACAACAAACGATAGAAACGAATCCTTTTATTACGGATGAAGATTTAGCAGAAAAATTTCAAGTGAGTATACAAACCGTACGTCTTGATCGTATGGAATTGTCTATTCCTGAATTAAGAGAAAGAATTAAACATGTAGCTACAAAGCAACATGAAGAAGATGTGAAATCTTTACCGTTAGAAGAGGTTGTCGGAGAAATTATTGATATAGAATTAGATAGACATGCAATTTCTATCTTTGAAGTGAAGGTAGAACACGTATTTAAAAGGAATCAAATTGCCCGTGGGCATCATTTGTTTGCACAAGCAAACTCACTAGCTGTTGCAGTTATTGATGAAGAATTAGCTTTAACTGCAAAGTCTACCATTCGATACATTCGTCCTGTAAAATTAGGAGAGCGTGTTGTTGCAAAAGCGCGCGTGGAAGATGTAGAGAATGATAAAGGGCGGACGGTTGTCAAAGTGCGTAGCTTTGTTGGAGAAGAACTTGTTTTCACAGGCACTTTTGAAATGTATCGATCTAGTAATTATAGTGAGGAAGGTAACAACTTATGAAAATCGCAATAGATGCAATGGGCGGCGACCATGCTCCAAAGGCTGTCGTACTAGGAGCAATGAAAGCTATTAAGGAATATTCTGATTTACATATTACGTTAGTGGGGAAAGAAGAGGAAATTCGTCAATACTTAACGAGTGAAGAACGAATTACTATACTTCATACAGATGAAAAAATCGAATCGACAGATGAACCAGTAAGAGCGGTTCGTCGAAAAAAACAAGCTTCAATGGTACTTGCGGCGCAGCAAGTGAAAGACGGTGTAGCGGATGCTTGTATATCAGCTGGTAGTACAGGAGCTTTAATGGCGGCTGGATTGTTTGTTGTAGGTCGTATGGAGGGAATTGAGCGTCCAGCTTTATCCCCTACAATGCCAACTGTTGATGGAGAAGGTTTTGTTATGCTAGATGTTGGAGCGAACGTTGATGCAAAACCAATTCATTTATATCAATATGCAGTAATGGGATCTGTATATGCTGAGAAAGTAAGAGGAATTAAAAATCCTCGCGTTGGACTTTTAAACGTTGGAACAGAAGATGGTAAAGGTAACGAGCTTTCAAAACAAGTCTTTGCAATGCTTAAAGATGCCCCAATTAATTTCGTTGGGAACGTTGAATCAAGAGATTTATTGCAAGGTGTAGCAGATGTTGTTGTATGTGATGGTTTTACAGGGAATGTAGCACTGAAATCATTAGAAGGAACAGCACTTGCATTATTCTCTATGTTAAAAGAACAGTTAATGAGTTCGTTTACGAGCAAATTAGCAGCAGCGGTATTAAAGCCAAAACTTATGGTATTAAAAGATAAAATGGATTATTCGGAGTATGGAGGAGCGGCATTATTTGGATTGAAGGCTCCTGTCATTAAGGCTCACGGTTCTTCCAATGACCAATCGATATTTAGTGCGATTCGTCAGACGAGAGAAATGGTAGCGAAAGAAGTTATTCCTACTATTTCAAGCGTAATGGAGAAAGAGCCACTCCAATAAGAGGAGGATTTGAAATGGGAAAACTAGCATTTCTTTTTCCGGGCCAAGGTTCACAGGCAGTTGGAATGGGTAAACAGTTAGCAGAGAATAATAAAGAGGTTGCAAATGTATTTGCAAAAGCAGATGAGGTGTTGCAAGACTCACTTTCAGAAGTGATTTTTGAAGGGCCGCAGGAAAAGCTTACGTTAACAACAAATGCGCAACCTGCTTTATTAACAACGAGTTTTGCTATTTTGACAGCTTTAAAAGAGTATGATATTACACCAGACTTTGTCGCAGGGCATAGTTTAGGTGAGTATAGCGCTCTTGTAGCAGCAGGTGCATTAACTTTTGAGGATGCAGTATATGCTGTAAGGAAACGTGGGGAATATATGGAAGAAGCTGTTCCTAGCGGAGAAGGTGCAATGGCGGCTATTTTAGGTGCTGACCCACATATGCTGAAACAAGTTACAGAAGAAGTAACAAGTGAAGGATATGCAGTACAAATTGCTAATATGAATAGTACGAAGCAAATTGTGATTTCTGGAACAAAGCAAGGAGTCGAGATTGCTTCTCAAAGAGCGAAAGAAAATGGTGCAAAGAGAGCAATTCCGCTTAAAGTAAGTGGACCGTTCCACTCTGCGCTTATGAAGCCAGCGGCGGAGAAATTCCAAAGTGTCTTAAATGAAATTACAATTCAAGATACGAATATTCCGTTAATCGCAAATGTAACAGCAGACGTTATTACAAGTGGTGCGCATATTCAAGAAAAGCTAATCGAACAGCTCTATTCGCCTGTCTTATGGTACCCATCCATTGAATATATGGTGAGTCAAGGGGTAGATACATTTATTGAGATTGGACCTGGGAAAGTACTTGCTGGACTTATGAAGTCAATTGATTCATCAGTGAGAGCATACGCGATATACGATGAAGAGACATTACAAGATACCATTTCGAATTTGAGAGGAGAAAACTGATGTTAAAAGGGAAAGTAGCATTAGTAACGGGTGCTTCACGTGGAATTGGTCGTGCAATTGCGATTGATTTAGCAAAACAAGGGGCAAATGTTGTAGTAAATTATGCTGGTAACGAGCAAAAGGCAAATGAAGTAGTTGATGAAATAAAGAAATTAGGTTCGGATGCAATTGCAGTAAGAGCAGATGTTGCAAATGCTGAAGACGTTACAACTATGGTGAAACAAACTGTAGATGCATTTGGACAAGTTGATATTCTTGTGAATAATGCAGGGGTAACAAAAGATAATTTATTAATGCGTATGAAAGAAGAAGAATGGGATACAGTTATTAATACAAACCTAAAAGGTGTATTCTTATGTACAAAGGCAGTATCTCGATATATGATGCGTCAACGTCATGGACGTATTGTAAATATCGCTTCTGTTGTCGGAGTAACGGGAAACCCAGGCCAAGCAAACTATGTTGCTGCTAAAGCGGGTGTAATTGGATTAACAAAAACATCAGCAAAAGAGTTAGCGAGCCGTAATATTACTGTAAATGCAATTGCTCCTGGATTTATTGCGACAGATATGACAGACGTATTAGATGAAAATATAAAAGCTGAAATGTTAAAATTAATTCCTGCAGCTCAGTTTGGTGAGGCACAAGATATCGCGAATGCTGTAACGTTTTTTGCTTCTGATCAAAGCAAATATATTACAGGTCAAACGTTAAATGTTGATGGCGGTATGGTAATGTAATAAAAGAATCGATTTCAGCTAGTTTTTTTGGACAATATTTAATATAATATTTGAGGGGAGGTGAATGGAATGGCAGATGTTTTAGAGCGTGTAACAAAAATCATCGTTGATCGTTTAGGAGTAGAAGAAACAGAAGTAGTACCAGCTGCGAGCTTCAAGGAAGATTTAGGAGCAGACTCCCTAGATGTAGTAGAACTTGTAATGCAATTAGAAGACGAATTCGAAATGGAAATTTCTGATGAAGATGCTGAAAAGATTGCTACTGTTGGCGATGCTGTGACTTACATAGAGAGTCATCTATAATGCTTGAATGAAGTCCCGTTTTTTAGCGGGGCTTCTCGGCTTATATCTGGAGGGACCTATGCCGTACCGTAAATATAGAGAAAAAAAATACGAAACAAAATATCGTGAAGCGTTTAAAGTATTTCAAGAAAAGATAGGTATTACGTTTACAGATGAAAAATTATTGATTCAAGCATTTACGCATTCATCGTATGTGAATGAGCATCGAAAAAAACCGCATGAAGACAATGAGCGTCTCGAATTCCTTGGAGATGCAGTATTGGAACTTACTGTATCGCAGTATCTGTTTCAAAAATATCCGACAATGAGCGAAGGAGAGTTAACAAAACTACGTGCAGCTATTGTATGTGAACCATCTCTTGTTCGTTTTGCAAATGAGTTGTCATTTGGTAGCCTTGTTTTATTAGGAAAAGGTGAGGAAATGACAGGTGGACGTGAACGACCAGCTTTATTAGCGGATGTCTTTGAAGCGTTTATTGGTGCCCTTTATCTTGATCAAGGGCTAGAAACAGTATGGGGCTTCTTAAAAGAAATTGTATACCCTAAAATTAATGAAGGTGCTTTTTCTCATGTGATGGATTATAAGAGTCAATTACAAGAGTTGATTCAGCGTGATGGTAGTGGCAATATTGAGTATCAAATTTTGCAAGAAAAAGGCCCAGCCCACAATCGAGAATTTGTGTCACGTGTTACGTTAAATAACGTGGCTTTAGGACTTGGTAGTGGCAAGTCGAAAAAAGAAGCAGAGCAACAAGCTGCTGCAGAAGCGTTGAAAAAGTTAAAAGAACAACTATAAGGAATCCCCCTTTGAATGAGGGGGATTCCTTGTGCATAGAATGAAACTTTCCTTTCGTTTGTAAATGTAAGGAAATGAAATCCGTATAATCGTTTGTTTTTGTATAAACAACATTTATAGCAACGGAGAATAGGAGGAAGGCCTTTCGTGTTTTTAAAAAGATTAGAAATAGCAGGATTTAAGTCTTTTGCTGAGCGTGTATCTGTTGATTTCGTCCCAGGTGTAACGTCTGTAGTAGGACCTAATGGAAGCGGGAAAAGTAATATTACTGATGCCATTCGCTGGGTACTTGGTGAACAATCGGCAAAATCATTACGTGGTGCAAAGATGGAAGATATTATTTTTGCAGGCAGTGATACGAGAAGAGCAGTTAATGTTGCTGAAGTAACGATAACTTTAAATAATGAGGATCAACGTTTACCGATTGAATATAATGAGGTATGTGTAACGCGTCGTGTGTCTCGTTCTGGTGATAGTGATTTTTATATTAATAAACAATCATGTAGATTGAAAGATATTATCGATTTATTTATGGACTCTGGTATGGGAAGAGAAGCTTTTTCGATTATTAGCCAGGGGAAAGTTGAAGAGATTTTAAGTAGTAAATCAGAAGAACGCCGTGGTGTATTTGAAGAAGCAGCAGGAGTGCTGAAATACAAACTTCGTAAAAAGAAAGCTGAAGGAAAATTAGCAGATACACAAGAAAACTTAAATCGTGTACAAGATATAATTCACGAATTAAGTAGTCAAGTAGAACCATTAGAAAGACAAGCTTCTATTGCGAAAGATTATCTCGAGAAAAAAGAAGAGTTAGAGAAAGTAGAAGCGGCGCTTATTGTACATGAAATTGAAGAATTGCATGAGAAATGGGAAGCGCTTCGAAATCAGTTTGGGCATAATAAAAACGAAGAAGCTAAAATGTCAACGCATTTACAAAAAGGTGAAGAAGAGCTAGAGGAATTACGAGGCCAATTACAAGCAGTAGATGAGTCTGTAGATTCCCTGCAAGAAGTACTGTTACTTTCTAGTAAAGAGCTAGAAAAGTTAGAAGGACAGCGTGAGCTATTAAAAGAGAGAAAGCAAAATGCAACGACGCATTGTGCACAACTCGAACAGTTAATTGTTGAATTAACAGAGAAAGCTACAAGTTATGATGGTGAAATTGAATCGAGTACAGAAGTATTGATGCAATTTGTAAATCATGTAAAAGAGTTGGAGACGAAATTGCATGATAATGAGCAATTACTTGCAACGTTTGCTGACAATTTAGAGGAACAAATTGAGAATTTAAAAGGTGACTATATTGAACTTTTAAATCAACAAGCTAGTCATCGTAATGAGTTATCTATGATTGAAGAACAATCTAAACAACAAAACTCAAAAAATGAACGCCTTGATGAAGAAAATGCGAAATATGTAGAAATGCGTATGGAAATTACAGCGAAAAAGACAAAACTTGTGGAAAGTTATGAACAAGCAAAAGAAAAAGTAGCTGGAATTCTTTCGAATATACAAAAGACAGAAGCGGCACTTGGGAAATGCAAGGCGCAGTATAGTGAAAACGAAACAAAACTGTATCAAGCGTATCAATTTGTACAACAGGCACGATCTCGAAAAGAAATGCTAGAAGAGATGCAAGAGGACTACTCTGGTTTCTATCAAGGGGTACGTGAAGTATTAAAAGCTAGAGAAAATAGGTTGCAAGGTATTGAGGGTGCTGTTGCAGAACTGCTAACGGTACCGAAAGAATATGAAATTGCAATGGAAATTGCTCTAGGTGCAGCGATGCAGCATATAGTTGTACAAAAAGAAGAACATGCTCGTAATGCAATTGCATTTTTAAAACAAAATAAACATGGACGAGCAACGTTTTTACCGCAAGCTGTTATTAAAGGTAGATCGTTATCATTTGAGCAATTACGTATTGTAAATCAGCACCCATCGTTTGTAGGTGTGGCAGCAGAACTCGTGCAATATAACAATAAATATGAAAATGTAGTTTCAAATTTATTAGGTACTGTTATTGTTGCAAAAGATTTACGCGGAGCGAATGAGTTGGCGAAACAATTGCAATACCGTTATCGCATTGTAACAATCGAAGGCGATGTAGTAAACCCTGGCGGTTCTATGACGGGTGGAGCGGTAAAACAGGCGAAATCATCTTTATTAGGACGTCAACGTGAACTAGAAGAGTGGACGAGTAAGTTAACTGATATGGAAGAGAAAACAACGAAGTTAGAAAACTTTGTTAAAGCAGTCAAACAAGAGATTCAAGAAAAAGAAGTGCAAATACGCGAACTAAGGCAAAGTGTAGAAGCAGAGCGTGTAGATGAACAGAAATTAAGAGAAGAAATTAGTCGCTTAGAATTAGAAGAACATCGTATTAATGATCGTTTATCTATTTACGATTTAGAGATTGAAGGGTTCTTGCAAGACCAAGTGAAAATGCAAGGCCGTAAAGAAGAGTTAGAAAAGATTTTGGCGACTCTTCAGGCAGAGATTACGGAATTAGATAGCAAAATCACAGCTTTAACAAAACAAAAAAGTGAGCAACATTCTTCGAAAGAAAAAGTTCAAAAAGAAATGACTGAGTTAAAAGTGTTAGCAGCTGAAAAGCAACAACGCTTATCTAATCAAAAAGAAAAAGTAGAACGATTGACGAAGGAAAAAGAAGAAACCGATGCAACGCTTGTTAAAACGAAAGAGGATTTAGCATTCTTAAAACAAGAAATGACATCGAATTCAAGTGGTGAAGAACAAATTACGAATATGATTGAGAAAAAAGCATATGATCGTAATCAAACTTCAGAGTTAATTCGCTCTCGTCGTGAGCAACGTATATCGTTACAAGAGAGAGTAGAACAGTTAGAGCGTAACCTGAAAGAAACAACAGGTAAACATAAATACATTCTTGAGATGTTGAAAGACCAAGAGGTAAAAATAAACCGACTCGATGTAGAGTTAGAAAATAGATTACAACATTTACGTGAAACATATACGATTTCATTTGAAGCGGCAAAACTGAAGTATACAATGGTGATGCCTGCTGAGGATGCACGTAAAAAGGTGAAACTAATTAAACTCTCCATTGAAGAGCTAGGCACAGTAAACTTAGGAGCAATTGATGAGTATGAACGTGTGGCAGAGCGTCATACATTCTTACTAGAGCAAAAAGATGATCTAGAAGAAGCAAAAACGACATTGCACCAACTTATTACTGAAATGGATGAAGAAATGAAAAAACGCTTTTCTACTACGTTTGAAGGAATTCGAATGGAGTTTCAATCGGTGTTCTCTGAATTATTTGGAGGCGGTAGAGCGGATTTAGTGATGACGAATCCAGAGGACTTATTAAATACTGGTATTGATATCGTAGCGCAACCGCCAGGGAAGAAACTGCAAAACTTAGGTTTACTTTCAGGTGGAGAGCGTGCTTTAACGGCAATTGCGCTGCTATTTGGTATTTTAAAAGTGCGCCCAGTCCCATTCTGTGTATTAGATGAGGTAGAGGCTGCTCTTGATGAGGCAAACGTTGCCCGTTTTGCTCAGTATTTAAAGAAATTTAGTGATGAGACACAGTTTATTGTAATTACACATAGAAAAGGTACAATGGAAGAGTCTGACGTATTGTACGGTGTAACAATGCAAGAGTCAGGGGTATCTAAACTTGTTTCGGTTCGTTTAGATGATGGAGAAGAACTAGTTGCAAGCAAATAGGAAGGATGGGACAGTATGAGCTTTTTTAAAAAACTAAAAGAAAAAATTTCAAAACAAACAGATACGGTAACAGAGAAGTTTAAACAAGGATTAGAAAAAACGAGAAATTCGTTTGCAGATAAAGTAAATGATTTAGTCTTTCGTTACCGTAAAGTAGATGAAGATTTCTTCGAAGAATTAGAAGAAATTTTAATCGGTGCAGATGTTGGCGTTTCGACAGTGATGGAATTAATCGACCAGCTGAAAGAAGAAGTGCAACGCCGTAATATTCAAGATCCAAAAGAAGTACAAGCTGTTATTTCGGAAAAATTAATAGAAATTTATAAAGGTGACAGCGATTTTACTAATGAAATTAATGTGCAAAAGGATGGCTTGACAGTTGTTTTATTTGTTGGTGTGAATGGTGTAGGTAAAACGACAACAATTGGTAAGATGGCTCATAAGTTTAAATCAGAAGGTAAGTCTGTCTTATTAGCAGCAGGAGATACATTCCGTGCTGGAGCGATTGAACAATTAGAAGTATGGGGCGATCGCGTTGGGGTAGAAGTGATTAAACAAGGATCAGGGTCTGATCCAGCAGCAGTTATGTATGACGCTGTACAAGCTGCAAAAGCACGTAAAGTAGATGTATTACTATGTGATACAGCAGGACGTTTACAAAATAAAGTAAACTTAATGAAAGAGTTAGAGAAGGTAAAGCGTGTAATTGAGCGTGAAGTACCAGGAGCTCCTCATGAAGTATTACTTGTTATTGATGCAACAACAGGACAAAACGGTTTAAGTCAAGCGAAAACATTCCGTGAAGCAACGAATGTGACTGGTATTGTTTTAACGAAGTTAGATGGAACTGCTAAAGGTGGTATTGTATTAGCAATTCGTAACGAAATGGATGTACCGGTGAAATTCGTTGGATTAGGAGAGCAAATGGATGATCTGCAACAGTTCGATCCAGAACAATATGTATATGGTTTATTTGCGAACTTAGTAGAAACAGAAGAAGTATAAGTGAAAGAAGCGGTATTTTCCGCTTCTTTTTCTATAAAAATATGCGATGTTAAGAAAAAAACTTGACACTCTTTTGTACTCCATGTAAACTAATTCATGTAAAGGGAAATCACTTAACAAAGGATGATCCAACATGCTCGAAAAAACAACGAGAATGAACTATTTATTTGATTTTTATCAATCGTTGTTAACGCAAAAACAAAGAAGTTATATGTCGCTTTATTATCTAGATGATTTATCTCTTGGTGAAATTGCGGAAGAATTTGATGTAAGTCGCCAAGCCGTGTATGATAACATTAAACGGACTGAAGCGATGCTTGAAGAATATGAAGAAAAATTAGTATTACTTCAAAAGTTTCAAGAGCGACAGCGACTTGTTGCAAAGCTAAAACAGCTAATCAGCGAAGAAGAGCATGTGAATGAAGAAATGAAACAAGTTGTTGAAGCTATCGAAAAATTAGATTAGGAGGGCGGCAATATGGCATTTGAAGGATTAGCCGACCGACTTCAACAGACGATGCAAAAAATCCGCGGCAAAGGAAAAGTTTCTGAAGCCGATGTGAAAGAAATGATGAGAGAAGTTCGTCTAGCTCTTTTAGAAGCGGACGTTAACTTTAAAGTAGTAAAAGATTTTGTAAAGCGTGTATCTGAACGTGCTGTCGGACAAGATGTAATGAAAAGTTTGACACCTGGACAACAAGTAATTAAAGTTGTACAGGAAGAACTTACAGAACTTATGGGCGGAGAGCAAAGCAAAATTGCTGTTGCTAATAAGCCACCGACTGTTATTATGATGGTTGGTCTGCAAGGTGCAGGTAAAACAACGACGACAGGTAAGCTTGCGAATTTGCTTCGTAAAAAGCATAATCGTAAACCAATGCTTGTTGCGGCGGATATTTACCGTCCTGCAGCGATTAAACAGCTTGAAACATTAGGGAAGCAATTGGACATGCCTGTATTCTCTTTAGGAGATCAAGTAAGTCCTGTTGAAATTGCGAAACAAGCGATTGCAAAAGCGAAAGAAGATCATCATGATTATGTTTTAATTGATACAGCAGGTCGCCTGCATATTGATGAAGAACTAATGGATGAATTAGCGAAAGTGAAAGAAGTTGCGAAACCGGATGAAATTTTCCTTGTTGTCGATGCGATGACAGGACAAGACGCGGTTAATGTTGCACAAAGTTTCCATGAACAGTTAGGTTTAACAGGGGTTGTATTAACGAAGCTGGATGGTGATACGCGCGGTGGTGCGGCATTGTCTATTAAAGCTGTTACAAATACGCCAATTAAATTTGCTGGTATGGGTGAAAAACTAGATGCACTTGAAGCGTTCCATCCAGAACGTATGGCATCCCGTATTTTAGGGATGGGAGACGTCTTAACATTAATTGAAAAAGCGCAAGCTACAGTTGATGAAGAGAAAGCAAAAGAACTTGAGCAAAAAATGCGTACGCTTTCGTTTACACTTGACGATTTCCTAGAACAACTTGGACAAGTGCGTCAACTTGGCCCACTTGATGAATTGTTAGGAATGCTTCCTGGTGCAAATAAAATTAAAGGGCTGAAAAATGCACAAGTTGATGAAAAACAAATTGGGCATATTGAGGCAATTATTCGTTCTATGACTAAATTAGAGCGAGAACAACCGGAAATAATCAATGCTAGTCGCAAAAAACGCATTGCCAAAGGTAGCGGTACAACGGTACAAGAAATCAATCGTTTAATCAAGCAATTTGATGATATGAAAAAGATGATGAAAACGATGACTGGAATGCAAAAAGGTAAGAAAAAAGGACTAGGTGGATTGAAGTTTCCATTCATGTAAGGAAAAAAGATGGCTCTGTTAAGAAAAAATACTTTACAAAGCAATAGTCTTTTTGCTAATATAATTATCTGTGTGAAATAAATTCGGAGGTGCTTTATAAATGGCAGTTAAAATTCGTTTAAAACGTATGGGAGCTAAAAAAACTCCTTTCTATCGTGTAGTTGTTGCAGATTCTCGTTCTCCTCGTGACGGACGTTTCATTGAGGAAATCGGTACTTACAATCCGGTTGCTCAACCAGCTGAAGTTAAGATCAACGAAGAAGCAGCATTAAAATGGTTAGGAAATGGTGCTAAACCATCTGATACAGTTCGTAACTTATTCTCTAACCAAGGTATCATGGAGAAATTCCACTTATCTAAACAAGGTAAGTAATTGAGGCAATGACTATGAAGAAGTTAGTCGAGACGATTGTCAAGCCTCTTGTCGATCATCCTGAAGATGTAAAAGTTACACAGGAACTTTACAACGGAGAGATAAAGTATCGATTAACTGTACATCCTGAGGATGTTGGAAAAGTCATTGGAAAACAAGGGAAAGTTGCGAAAGCAATTCGAATGCTCTTGTATTCAGTGGGACATCACAATAGTGAAAAAGTAACACTGGAAATTCAATAAACGTAAAAAGGGCGAGGAGTTATTTCCTCTCCCTTTTTTAACATTTAAAGAGAAGTTGCATGTTCCATACGTGAAATGGGGATGCTTAATTTATATAGAAACCAGGGGTGACATACTGTTTATGACAAAATGGTTTAACGTAGGGAAAATTGTAAATACTCATGGCGTAAAAGGAGAAATTCGCGTGGTTTCTCGTACTGATTTTCCAGAAGAGCGATATAAAGTAGGGAATACGTTATACATATCGAATGAAAAAGGTGGAGAGCCTTTCCCAGTAAAGATTACTTCTCATCGTCAACATAAAACATTTGATTTATTGACATTCGAAGGATACGGGAATGTAAATGAAGTAGAACAGTTTAAAGGTTCTCTTTTAAAAGTGCCTGAAGATCAATTAGGCGAACTAGCTGAAGGTGAATACTACTATCATGAAATTATTGGTTGCAACGTTGTAACGGAAGAAGGAGAAGCGTTAGGGACAATAAAAGAAGTTTTATCTCCTGGTGCAAATGATGTTTGGGTAATTAAACGTCCAAAAGGTCAAGATCTGTTAATTCCTTATATTGATGATGTTGTACTTCAAGTTAACATTGAGAATAAATTAGTAACCATTCATGTAATGGAAGGGCTACTATAATGAAAATTGACATTTTAACTTTGTTTCCAGATATGTTTACAGGTGTGTTTGGATCTTCAATTTTAAAGAAAGCACAAGAAAAAGAAGCGGTAGAGCTTCGTGTTGTCAATTTCCGCGATTATACAACGAGTAAGCATAATAGTGTGGATGATTATCCGTATGGTGGCGGCGCTGGGATGGTATTAACTCCTCAGCCTATTTTTGATGCTGTAGAAGATTTAACGAAAGAAACGGAGCGGAAGCCGCGAGTTGTCTTAATGTGTCCGCAAGGTGAAAGGTTTACTCAGAAGAAAGCGGAAGAGCTTGCAGAGGAAGAACATGTAATCTTTGTATGTGGGCATTATGAAGGATATGACGAACGAATTCGTGAACATCTCGTAACAGATGAGATTTCTATCGGTGACTATGTATTAACGGGTGGAGAGTTAGCCTCTATGGTTATAACTGATAGTGTCGTACGTCTCCTTCCAGGAGTACTAGGAAATCATGCTTCACAAGTCGAGGATTCGTTTAGTACAGGTTTATTAGAGCATCCTCATTATACACGTCCAGCTGATTTTCGTGGTATGAAAGTGCCAGATGTATTAATGTCGGGAAATCATAAAAATATTGATGAATGGCGACATAAAGAATCGTTGCGTCGTACGTACACGCGTAGACCGGATTTACTAGAAGAACGAGAATTGTCTAAGCAAGAAAAGAAGTGGCTAGAACAGATTAAAGAAGGCAAATAAGTGCTTGATATATTTTCTATTGCAACAGCCTTAGCAATATGCTATTATAACACTTGTGCTGCTGAAATCAGTAGCCGTATTAACGATGTTCCGCTGTAATTTATTTAGACTTTATAAGAGCATCTGTTTAAAGGAGAGAATTTAATATGCAACAATTAATCGCAGAAATTACAAAAGGCCAATTAAAAACTGACCTTCCTTCATTCCGTCCTGGAGACACTTTACGTGTACACGTAAAAGTAGTTGAGGGAACTCGTGAAAGAATTCAGCTTTTCGAAGGTGTTGTAATTAAACGTCGTGGTGGCGGAATCAGTGAAACATTCACAGTTCGTAAGATTTCTTACGGTGTAGGTGTAGAGCGTACATTCCCAGTTCACACGCCAAGAATCGCGAAAATCGAAGTACTTCGCCGTGGTAAAGTACGTCGTGCTAAGTTATACTACTTACGTAACCTTCGCGGTAAAAAAGCACGTATTAAAGAAATTCGATAAGACATGTATGGGAGCTTGTAAATGCACAAGCTCCCTTTTTCCAATCTATATAAAATTTTGATATAATACGATCAGCTTACATAATCGTGGAGGGGAAAAGCATGAAGAAAGAAAAGAGTTCACTTTGGGAATGGATCAAGGCAATTTTGATAGCTGTTGTATTAGCAGGTGTTATTAGACAGTTTTTCTTTGCGCCAATTCTCGTAGATGGAGTATCGATGGCGTCTACATTACATGATCGCGATCGAATGATTGTTAATAAAATTGGTTATCACATAGGAGATCCGAAACGATTTGATATTATTGTATTCCGAGCAACGGAAGATAAAGATTATATTAAGCGTATTATCGGCCTACCAGGCGATGAAATAGAGTATCGTAATGATAAACTATATGTTAACGGAAAGGCTTATGAGGAGCCGTATTTAGACAAGCAGAAAAAACAAATTGCTGACGGACCGCTTACATATGATTTCACTCTTGAAGAAATGACAGGGAAGAAAACTGTTCCAGAAGGTCAATTATTTGTTTTAGGCGATAATCGTCGTTTTAGTAAAGATAGCCGTTCGATTGGTACAATTTCAATGGACCAAGTGATTGGAAAGGCAAATATACTATATTGGCCGTTAAAAGATGCTCGTATTGTGAAATAAAAGAAAAAGAAGGTGGCAACATGGTAATTCAATGGTTCCCGGGACATATGGCAAAGGCTAGACGCCAAGTAACAGAAAAATTAAAGTTAATTGATGTTGTAATTGAGCTTGTAGATGCTCGATTACCTTTATCTTCTCGAAATCCGATGATCGATGAGATTATTACACATAAACCGAGGCTTGTTGTTTTAAATAAAGCGGATATGGCAGACGATCGTTTAACAAAGCAATGGATCGCATATTTTAAAGAAAAAGGCCATATGGCAATTTCAATTAACGCACAGGCTGGACAAGGCATGAAGGAAATTGCGGCGGCTTGTAAAGTGTTAGTGAAAGAGAAATTCGATAAAATGGTTGCAAAAGGTATTAGACCGAGAGCGATTCGTGCATTAATTGTAGGGATACCGAATGTTGGTAAATCTACGTTGATTAATAAGTTAGCGAAGAAAAATATTGCTAAAACAGGGGATCGTCCTGGTGTGACAACAGCTCAGCAATGGATTAAGGTTGGGAAAGAAATGGAGCTGTTAGATACGCCAGGTATTTTATGGCCTAAATTTGAAGACCAATTAGTTGGGTTACGTCTAGCTACGACTGGTGCAATTAAAGATTCTATTTTAAATCTACAAGACGTAGCTGTTTATGCGCTACGTTTTATGGAGAAACATTACCCAGACCGATTAAAAGAGCGCTATAATTTAAATGACATTCCAGAAGACATCGTGGAGTTATTTGATGCGATTGGAAAAAATAGAGGCTGTTTAATGGGCGGCGGAATGATTGATTATGATAAAACATCTGAACTTATACTTCGTGAGCTTCGTGGTGGCAAACTTGGGAAAATGACGTTTGAAACACCAGAAGAGTTTGCGGAGCAGACAGAAGATGCAGAAAAAGTAGAAGAAGTATAAGACGTGCGTTTGTACGTCTTTTCTTTTTTGTATATAAAGGGAGTGGCATGAATGCAAAAAGTGACTATTCAAGAGGCGGAACATCTACTACAAGAAATTATGAGTGAAGAGGACGACCGCTTTCAAATATTAATAAAAGATGAACGTAAAGGGGTACAAAAGCTCATTTCTAAGTGGTATAAACAAAAAGAGTTAGCGCAAAAGGAAAAAGAAAAATTTCTAGAAATGTCTAAGTATGAAAATGCGTTACGTGAAAAAGGTCTCACATATATCGCAGGTATAGATGAAGTAGGTCGTGGACCGTTAGCTGGGCCTGTTGTGACGGCAGCTGTCGTTCTTCCTGAGGATTTTTATATTCCAGGGTTAAATGACTCGAAAAAGTTGAGTGAAGCGAAACGTGAGCGTTTTTATGATGAAATTAAAGCGCAAGCAATTGCAATTGGAGTTGGAATTGTATCACCGCAAGTTATTGATGAAATAAATATTTATCAAGCGACGAAACAAGCGATGTTAGATGCTGTAGCGAATTTATCTTGTACACCACAATATTTATTAATTGATGCGATGAAACTCCCTACACCAATTCCGCAAACATCTATTATTAAAGGTGATGCAAAAAGTATTTCTATTTCAGCTGCATCCATTATTGCGAAAGTAACGAGAGATCGTATGATGAAAGAGCTTGGAGAAAAGTATCCTGCATATGGATTTGAACAACATATGGGATATGGCACAAAACAACATTTAGAAGCGATTGAAGCGCATGGCATATTAGAAGAACATCGAAAATCGTTCGCGCCAATTAAAGATATGATTCAAAAATAAGCTGCGAAAACGCAGCTTATTTTGTATTTTGACATATAAACATTACTATTTTCCAAAAAGAATAAAGCGATTTCAGTTTTCTGACACTTTATTGTAGACAGCATGCCAATCATCTTATACAATGGCAATGTAATGTTTTTTAAACATTAAAAAACTTTTCGAGTAAAACAGGAAAACAGGGGAGGATGGGACCATGAATATCCATGAGTACCAAGGTAAGGCAGTCCTTAGAAGCTATGGGGTTAGCGTTCCGAACGGGAAGGTTGCATTTACAGTAGAAGAAGCTGTAGAAGCGGCGAAAGAATTAGGAACGGATGTATGTGTAGTGAAAGCACAAATTCACGCTGGTGGACGCGGCAAAGCTGGCGGAGTAAAAGTTGCAAAAAATTTAGATGAAGTTCGTACATATGCAGAGAGCATTTTAGGAACTACACTTGTGACACATCAAACAGGTCCTGAAGGTAAGGAAGTAAAACGCTTACTTATCGAAGAAGGTTGCGATATTAAAAAAGAATATTATGTAGGTCTTGTTTTAGACCGTGCAACTTCTCAAGTTGTTTTAATGGCTTCTGAAGAAGGCGGAACAGAAATTGAAGAAGTAGCAGAAAAAACACCTGAAAAAATCTTTAAAGAATATATTGATCCAGCAGTAGGCTTACAAGGCTTCCAAGCACGCCGAATTGCATTTAACATCAATATTCCAAAAGAGCTTGTAGGACAAGCTGTGAAGTTTATGATGGGCTTATACCGTGCTTTTATCGAAAAAGATTGCTCTATCGCAGAGATTAACCCACTTGTTACAACAGGTGATGGTAAAGTTATGGCATTAGATGCGAAATTAAACTTTGATTCTAATGCTTTATATCGCCATAAAGACATTTTAGAACTTCGTGACCTTGATGAAGAAGATGCAAAAGAAATCGAAGCTTCTAAATATGACTTAAACTACATTCCTTTAGATGGAAATATCGGTTGTATGGTTAATGGTGCAGGTTTAGCGATGGCTACTATGGATATCATTAAACATTACCATGGAGATCCAGCTAACTTTTTAGATGTTGGTGGCGGTGCGACAGCTGAAAAGGTTACAGAAGCATTCAAAATTATCCTTTCTGACAAAAATGTAAAAGGTATCTTCGTTAACATTTTTGGTGGCATTATGAAGTGTGATGTTATTGCAGAAGGTGTTATTGAAGCAACGAAACAAGTAGGTCTTGAATTGCCTTTAGTTGTACGTCTTGAAGGTACAAACGTAGAGTTAGGTAAGAAAATTTTAAATGAGTCTGGCTTAAATATTGTTGCAGCAGAATCTATGGCAGACGGTGCACAAAAAATTGTTTCACTAGTGGGCTAATAGAAAGCGGGGGAGAAAAATGAGCGTATTAGTTAATAAAGATACAAAAGTTATTGTTCAAGGTATTACAGGTTCTCAAGGGTTATTCCACACAAAGCAAATGATAGAATACGGTACGAAAATTGTCGGTGGTGTAACGCCAGGTAAAGGTGGCACTGATATTGAAGGTGTACCAGTATTTGATACTGTAGAAGATGCAGTGAAAGCAACAGGCGCAAACGCTTCAGTTGTATACGTTCCACCCGCTTTTGCGGCTGATGCAATTATGGAAGCAGTTGATGCAGAAATTGATTTAGTAGTATGTATTACTGAAGGAATTCCTGTATTAGATATGGTAAATGTAAAGAGATATATGGCTGGTAAACATACACGTTTACTTGGACCGAACTGCCCAGGTGTTATCACACCTGATGAATGTAAAATTGGTATTATGCCAGGATACATTCATAAAAAAGGTCATGTAGGTATCGTATCTCGCTCTGGTACATTAACGTATGAGGCTGTACATCAGTTAACACAAGAAGGTATTGGTCAATCTACGGCTGTAGGTATCGGCGGAGACCCTGTTAACGGTACAGACTTTATTGACGCGTTAAAAGCATTTAATGAAGATGAAGAAACACACGCTGTAATTATGATTGGTGAAATCGGTGGTACAGCGGAAGAAGAGGCAGCTGAATGGGTAAAAGCTAATATGACAAAACCTGTTGTAGGCTTCATTGGCGGCCAAACAGCGCCTGCTGGCAAACGTATGGGTCATGCTGGTGCAATCATTTCTGGCGGCAAAGGAACTGCTGCAGAAAAGATTAAAACGATGGAAGCTTGTGGTATTAAAGTAGCGGAAACTCCAGCAGTTATGGGTGAAACGCTAATCTCTGTCTTAAAAGAAAAAGGTCTATTTGAGACTTGTAAAAACTACTAATCTGTTGAAAGACACCTTCTTGCTTGAAGGTGTCTTTTTACAAACTTCTTGTTAACATAATAAAAATTATGGGTAAGGAGAATTGTGATGAAAAGAGAACGATTATTACATCTTCATTACTTGTTAGCAGACCATTGGAAGGCGATAGAGAGGCTATTACATGTCGATCCAGAATTGAAGGAAATATACAATTTTAATGCAAAACAAATTGAATGTTACACTGGAATATCCTCGAAAAAATCTTCAGAATTAGTAAATTTTCTTCAAAGTTCAAATCTCCCACAATATATATCTTATTTAGAGAAAAATCGATTCTTTTATATGACAATATGGGATGAAGATTATCCAAAATTATTACGTGAAATACAAGATCCTCCCTTTGTATTATATGGAAAAGGAGAAAAAGATTTTCTCAATAAAGTGAATAAATTAGCGGTTGTTGGAACGAGAGAACCGACTTTATATGGATATGAAAGTTTGAAATTTATTTTACATCCATTATTAGAAAAGGAATGGCTTGTTGTCAGTGGATTTGCAAGAGGGATAGATGCGATGTCTCATGAAATTACAGTAAGACGGCATTGCCCAACAATTGCGATACTAGGACATGGATTATCGTATATATATCCAAGAGAGAATCGATATTTATATGAAGTGTGGAATGAATATATATTGTTATTAACAGAGTATCCGCCGCACTATGCACCGAAAAAATGGTATTTTCCAAAAAGGAATCGGATTATTAGTGGCATAAGTAAAGGTGTTTTAGTTGTAGAAGCGAAATCGAGAAGTGGAACACTTATTACCGCAGACCTTGCTCTAGAGCAAAATAGAGAGGTATTTGCACTTCCTGGACCTATATTTATAGATAGTGCATCAGGAACAAATCATCTCATTCAACAAGGAGCGAAACTAGTAAGAAATGCAGAAGATATACTGGAAGA
Source organism: Bacillus sp. FSL R9-9834 (assembly GCF_038006905.1). Taxonomy (NCBI): domain Bacteria; kingdom Bacillati; phylum Bacillota; class Bacilli; order Caryophanales; family Bacillaceae; genus Bacillus; species Bacillus sp. FSL R9-9834. The sequence continues at coordinate 3,628,325 of NZ_JBBOWD010000001.1, read as the reverse complement.
GATTTTAAATTAACCTTATATTTTTATGTTTTTATTAAACAATTATTGACAAATGGTAGATAGGCACTGTATGGTATATTCATTCTTGATTGACAAAAACAAGAGAAATCAATAAGATTAATGAAGACTTGAATCCACCTCTTAAGGAGGCACTAGCATGTCAGATTACCTCGTAATCGTGGAGTCGCCTTCTAAGGCGAAGACCATTGAGAAATATTTAGGGAAAAAATACAAAGTTGTCGCGTCTATGGGACACGTTCGCGATTTACCTAAAAGCCAAATGGGGATAGAAGTAAAGAACAACTTCACCCCGAAGTATATTACCATTCGTGGTAAAGGTCCCGTCTTAAAAGACTTAAAATCAGCAGCAAAAAAAGCAAAGAAAGTCTATCTCGCGGCCGATCCAGACCGCGAAGGGGAAGCTATTGCTTGGCATTTAGCCAATACGTTAAATGTGGACGTTGAATCAGATTGCCGAGTTGTGTTTAATGAGATTACAAAAGATGCAATAAAGGAATCCTTTAAACATCCTCGCGCGATTAACATGAATTTAGTAGATGCACAACAAGCAAGACGTATACTAGATCGTCTTGTTGGTTACAATATTAGTCCTTTATTATGGAAGAAAGTAAAAAAAGGATTAAGTGCAGGACGCGTACAATCTGTAGCAGTTCGTTTAATTATCGAACGTGAAAGAGAAATTCAAAGTTTCGAGCCTGAAGAATTCTGGACAATTAAGACAGAATTTGTGAAAGGGAAAGACACATTTGAAGCAAGCTTTTACGGTGTAGATGGTGAAAAGGTTCAATTAACGAATGAAACACAAGTGAATGAAATAATTGAACGGCTGAAAGATAATGCGTTCTCAGTTGAAAATGTAACGAGAAAAGAGCGAAAACGTAATCCGGCATTACCATTTACAACATCTTCCTTGCAACAAGAGGCGGCGCGTAAGTTAAACATGCGAGCAAAGAAAACGATGATGCTTGCGCAGCAATTGTATGAAGGAATTGATCTTGGAAAACAAGGAACTGTAGGTCTTATTACGTATATGAGAACTGATTCAACACGTATCTCAGAAACAGCTCAAACAGAGGCACGTACGTACATTACTGAGGCGTTTGGTACGGAATACATAGGAACAGAAAAGAAGAAAGAAACGAAGAAGTCGAACGCACAAGATGCGCATGAGGCAATTCGTCCTACTTCGGTAATGAGAAAGCCAGAGGAACTAAAGAGTTTCTTAAGTCGTGATCAACTTCGATTGTATAAATTGATTTGGGAGCGATTTGTTGCAAGTCAAATGGCGTCTGCTATAATGGATACTGTGACAGCGAGACTCATTAATAATAATGTTCAGTTCCGTGCAAGTGGATCGGTTGTAAAGTTCCCAGGATTTATGAAAGTGTATGTAGAGTCGAAAGATGATGGGGCTGAAGAAAAGGATAAGATGTTGCCACCTTTAGAAGTAGGGGAAACCGTATTTTCGAAGGATTTAGAACCGAAGCAACACTTTACACAACCTCCGCCGCGCTATACAGAGGCTCGTTTAGTAAGAACACTTGAAGAGCTTGGAATTGGAAGACCGTCGACTTACGTACCGACACTTGAAACGATTCAAAAACGTGGATATGTAGGTTTGGATAATAAACGCTTCGTTCCAACTGAACTAGGTGAAATAGTAATTGAACTTATTTTAGAGTTTTTCCCAGAAATTATTAACATTGAATTTACTGCTAACATGGAGCAAAGCCTCGATGAAGTAGAAGAAGGAAATGCGAATTGGGTAAAAATTGTTGATGATTTCTACGTAGGATTTGAACCGCGTTTAGAAAAAGCGGAAAAAGAAATGCGTGAAGTGGAAATTAAAGATGAACCAGCTGGGGAAGATTGTGAATTATGTAATCACCCAATGGTCTTTAAAATGGGTAAATACGGGAAATTTATGGCTTGCTCGAATTTCCCAGATTGTCGTAATACAAAACCGATTGTGAAAGAAATCGGTGTTACTTGTCCGAAATGTGATAAAGGTCAAATTATTGAGCGTCGTAGTAATAAAAAGAAACGTCTTTTCTATGGGTGCGGTACGTATCCAGAGTGTGACTTTGTATCTTGGGATAAGCCGATTGGCCGTAAATGTCCGAAGTGTGAAGGTATGCTAGTAGAGAAGAAGTTGAAAAAAGGCGTACAAGTACAATGTATTTCGTGTGATTATGAAGAAGAACAACAAATGTGAGCGTAACTGCTCACATTTTTTTCGGGAAGAAAAGGAAAGGTGATAAATATATGACAACACAAGTAGTAAACGTCATTGGCGCAGGTCTTGCAGGAAGTGAAGCAGCTTACCAAATTGCAAAACGTGGTGTCCAAGTAAGATTATACGAAATGAGACCGGTAAGGCAAACGCCAGCTCATCACACAGATAAATTTGCAGAATTAGTATGTAGTAACTCGCTTCGCGCAAACACATTAACAAATGCTGTTGGTGTTATTAAAGAAGAAATGCGTTTAATGGATTCTGTTATTATTCGTGCAGCTGATGAGTGTTCTGTACCAGCAGGAGGGGCTTTAGCGGTAGATCGTCATGAATTTGCGGCAAAAGTAACGGAATATGTGAAAAATCATCCGAACGTAACTGTGGTGAATGAAGAAATTACTGAAATTCCAGAAGGTCCTACTGTTATCGCGACAGGTCCACTTACGTCGCCTGATCTTTCTGCGCAATTAAAAGAATTAACGGGTGAAGACTACTTTTATTTCTATGATGCAGCAGCACCGATTGTTGAGAAAGACAGCATTGATATGAATAAAGTGTATTTAAAATCTCGTTACGATAAAGGTGAAGCGGCATATTTAAACTGTCCAATGACGGAAGAGGAATTCGACCGTTTTTACGAGGCTTTAATCGCTGCTGAAACAGTACCTTTAAAAGAATTTGAAAAAGAAATTTTCTTTGAAGGTTGTATGCCAGTAGAGGTTATGGCAAGTAGAGGAAGACAAACACTAGTATTTGGACCGATGAAACCTGTTGGATTAGAAGATCCGAAAACAGGGAAAACGCCATATGCTGTTGTTCAGTTACGCCAAGATGATGCAGCGGGAACGTTATACAATATCGTAGGTTTCCAAACGCATTTAAAATGGGGACCGCAAAAAGAAGTGTTACAGTTGATTCCAGGACTGGAAAACGCAGAGATTGTACGTTATGGTGTAATGCATCGTAATACGTTTATTAATTCACCTAACTTGCTTCGTCCAACATACCAATATAAACAACGTGATGATTTATTCTTCGCTGGTCAAATGACTGGAGTGGAGGGATATGTTGAATCAGCGGCTTCAGGATTGCTAGCAGGTATCAACGCTGCTCGACTTGTAAAAGGTGAAGAGCCGGTTGTATTACCACCAGTAACTGCGATGGGAAGTATGGCGAATTATATTACTGCGACAAATGCAAAAAACTTCCAACCGATGAATGCAAACTTCGGTCTGTTTGCACCGTTAGAGAAGAAAATTAAAAAGAAAGCAGAACGTAATGAAGCCTATGCAACACGCGCTTTAGAAACGATTCGAAATTTTGTAAATATTTAGTTAAATTTCTTGCAAAGGCTACTAAGTTGTGATACGATTTAGTAGCCTTTATTGAGGTGAATTGTGTGAATGTGAAGAAATTGTTACAATTATTCGTTGGATATTTACAAATTGAAAGAAATTATTCAAAATATACAATTGCAAGTTATCAAAATGATTTAGAACATTTTGTGCAATTTATGGAGCGAGAAGGCATATCCTCTTTTTTAGATATTACATACGCGGATGTTCGTTTGTACTTAACGACGTTGCACGATGAAAAGTTAGCCCGTAAATCTGTCGCAAGAAAAGTATCAAGCTTACGAAGTTTATATCGTTTTTTGATGCGTGAAGGTTATCGGAAAGATAATCCGTTTGCACTTGCGTCACTCCCCAAAAAAGAATTGTCAATCCCAAAGTTTTTATATGCTGAAGAATTAGAGGAATTATTTGAAGTTTCTGATACGGGAACCCCGTTAGGTCAAAGGAATCAAGCTTTATTAGAGTTGATGTATGCGACCGGGATCCGTGTGAGTGAATGTGTCAATTTACAACTTACCGATATTGACTTTGCGGTGGGGACAATTTTAGTAATGGGAAAAGGAAAAAAACAAAGGTATATTCCGTTCGGGAGCTATGCACAAGATGCTTTAATTACTTATATAGAGAACGGGAGAAAACAGTTAGCCAAGAAAACTGAAGAACAATCTCATATGGTATTTTTAAATGCGAAAGGCACGCCGCTGACAAGTCGAGGAGTACGCTATGTATTAAATGAACTCATTAAGAAAGCTTCACTGACAATGCGTATAAGTCCTCATATGTTAAGGCATACATTTGCTACACATATGTTAGATGAAGGGGCAGATTTACGTACTGTACAGGAGCTACTCGGTCATGAAAATTTGTCTACGACACAAATTTATACGCATGTCTCTAAAGAAAGATTGCGTTCTGTCTACATGAAGCATCACCCACGGGCATAAATTGCTTTTAAAGCTATAAAAACATATAAAGGAGTTTTTTCTATGGGAAATTTCCACGCTACAACGATATTTGCAGTTCATCATAATGGAGAATGTGCAATGGCTGGAGATGGCCAGGTGACAATGGGAAATGCTGTTGTAATGAAACATACAGCTCGTAAGGTTCGTAAACTTTTTCAAGGGAAAGTTTTAGCTGGTTTTGCAGGTTCAGTTGCTGATGCATTTACTCTTTTTGAAATGTTTGAAGGGAAATTAGAAGAGTATAATGGAAACTTGCAGCGTGCTGCTGTTGAGATGGCGAAGCAATGGCGCGGTGACAAAATGTTACGTCAGCTAGAAGCGATGCTCATTGTCATGGATAAAACAACTATGCTCCTTGTTTCAGGTACGGGAGAAGTGATTGAACCGGATGATGGTATTTTAGCAATTGGATCTGGCGGAAATTATGCGCTTTCAGCAGGTCGTGCTTTAAAACAATATGCAAGTGAACATTTAACAGCGAAGCAAATTGCGAAAGCGAGTTTAGACATTGCAGGCGATATTTGTGTGTATACAAACCACAATATAATTGTGGAAGAATTGTAGAATCGTAAGGGAGGCATTTTATATGCATTTACATTTTACTCCGCGTCAAATTGTGGAAAAATTAGATCAATACATTATCGGTCAAAAAGATGCGAAGAAAGCGGTTGCTGTAGCTTTAAGAAATCGATACCGCCGAAGTAAATTAGCTGAAAATCTACGTGATGAAATTGCACCTAAAAATATTTTAATGATTGGACCGACAGGTGTTGGTAAAACAGAGGTAGCACGACGAATGGCGAAACTCGTTGGAGCACCTTTTATTAAGGTTGAAGCTACGAAATTTACAGAAGTTGGATATGTAGGTAGAGATGTAGAATCGATGGTACGTGACCTTGTGGAAACGTCAGTTCGCATTGTGAAAGAAGAAATGGTAGTAAAAGTACAAGACAAAGCAGAAGAACAAGCGAACCAACGTCTTGTTGAAATTTTAGTACCGAGTCCGGAGAAGCAATCTGGATTTAAAAACCCATTAGAAATGCTATTTGGTGGCGCTCAAAATTCGAATCAAACAACAGATTCACAGGAAGATGTTGAAATCGAAAAGAAACGTCAAGATGTGGAAAGAAAGCTTGCTGCAGGACTTCTTGAAGATGAAATTGTATCGATTGAAGTGACTGAACAACAGTCTTCCATGTTCGATATGCTGCAAGGAACTGGCATGGAACAAATGGGGATGAATTTCCAAGATGCATTAGGAAGTTTTATGCCGAAAAAAACAAAAAAACGTAAACTTTCTGTAAAAGAAGCAAGAAAAGTCTTGACAAATGAGGAAGCACAGCGCTTAATTGATATGGATGAAGTTACACAAGAGGCTGTTTATCGTGCTGAACAGCTCGGGATTATTTTTATCGATGAAATTGACAAAATTGCTGGTAAGCAGTCGAATAGTGTAGATGTATCACGTGAAGGTGTGCAACGTGACATTTTACCAATTGTAGAAGGATCAAATGTTGCGACAAAATACGGATCAGTAAAAACGGATTATATTTTATTCGTTGCAGCTGGAGCGTTTCATATGTCTAAACCGTCAGATTTGATTCCGGAATTACAAGGGAGATTTCCGATTCGAGTAGAATTAACAAAATTATCGACGGATGATTTTGTTAAAATATTAATCGAGCCTGACAATGCGTTAATTAAACAATATATTGCTTTATTAGCGACTGAAGGTATAGAAATTGAATTTTCAGACGAAGCTATTCGTAAGATTGCTGAGATTGCTTATCAAGTTAATCAGGATACAGATAATATTGGAGCAAGAAGACTTCATACGATTATGGAGAAGCTCCTTGAAGATTTATCGTTTGAAGCATCTGAAATTACGTTAGAGAAAATAACGATAACGCCTCAATACGTTGAGGAAAAATTAGCAACGATTGCTAAAAATAAAGATGTGAGCCAGTTTATTTTGTAATAGTGTCATCAGGTGACTCGCCCTAGTTTCCAAGTGATGAAAAAATATGTGAGTAACATGTAGGAGGAACTTTTGAAATGGAATTATTAGCAAAAACAAGAAAATTAAATGCGTTATTACAGAGCGCAGCAGGAAAGCCTGTAAACTTTAGAGAAATGTCTGACACAATGTGTGAAGTAATCGAAGCGAACGTATTCGTAGTAAGCCGTCGTGGTAAATTACTAGGTTATGCAATTCACCAACAAATCGAGAATGAGCGTATGAAACAAATGCTTGCAGAGCGTCAATTCCCAGAAGAGTATACACAAAGCTTATTCAACATTACAGAAACATCTTCAAACTTAGATGTAAACAGTGCTTACACAGCATTCCCAGTAGAAAATAAAGAATTATTTGGTCAAGGCTTAACTACAATCGTACCGATCGTTGGTGGCGGTGAGCGTCTAGGTACATTAGTTTTAGCTCGTCTTGGTCAAGAGTTCTTAGATGATGATTTAATTCTTGCTGAGTACAGCTCAACTGTTGTAGGTATGGAAATTTTACGTGAAAAAGCAGAAGAAATTGAAGAAGAAGCACGTAGCAAAGCTGTTGTTCAAATGGCGATCAGCTCATTATCTTACAGTGAGTTAGAAGCAATCGAGCACATCTTCGAAGAATTAAACGGAACAGAAGGTTTACTTGTTGCAAGTAAAATTGCTGACCGTGTAGGAATCACTCGTTCGGTAATCGTAAATGCACTTCGTAAATTAGAAAGTGCTGGTGTAATTGAGTCGCGTTCTTTAGGTATGAAAGGAACATACATTAAAGTATTAAACGACAAATTCTTACATGAACTTGCTAAATTAAAAACAAACTAATTTATAAAACTCTTCTCATTTTTTGAGGAGAGTTTTTTTGTATAACAGATTGATGTTGTTCGTACATAGCGTCATAATCGCATTTTTTTGAAAAGCCATGAATTGCATTTCACTTTTTGCTTAAAAGAAATGCAGGTTGGTAATACTAGAATTCGAGTATGAACAAAGAAAGTTTTACATTGTTCGCATTTTCGACTTGATTGTAATATTTCAGTATGATATAGTAAGCAGTGGTGTCAGTACAAAGTACACACGTTTACTGATTTAAGTGTTGGTGCTACGTTTGTAGTTTCGCTTAGAGATGAAGTAAACGGAGGATATCAAAAACCATTTAGGAGGAACTATATTATGTCAGTAATTTCTATGAAGCAATTGCTTGAAGCTGGTGTTCATTTCGGACATCAAACTCGTCGTTGGAACCCAAAAATGAAGCGTTACATTTTCACAGAGCGTAACGGTATCTACATCATCGACTTACAAAAAACTGTGAAAAAAGTTGAGGAAGCTTTCAAAGTTATGCGTGACATCGCTGCTGAAGGCGGAGACATCTTATTCGTAGGTACTAAAAAACAAGCACAAGAAGCTATTAAAGAAGAAGCAACTCGTGCTGGTATGTACTTCGTTAACCAACGTTGGTTAGGTGGAACTTTAACTAACTTCCAAACAATCCAAAAGCGTATCAAGCGTCTTAAAGACATCGAAAGAATGCAAGAAGATGGTACTTTCGAAGTACTACCTAAGAAAGAAGTTGTTCAACTTAAAAAAGAGTTAGAGCGTCTTGAGAAATTCTTAGGCGGTATTAAAGATATGAAAGGTCTTCCAAGTGCATTATTCGTAGTAGACCCTCGTAAAGAGCGTATTGCAGTTGCTGAAGCACGCAAATTACACATTCCAATCATCGGTATCGTTGATACAAACTGTGATCCAGACGAAATCGATCACGTTATCCCAGCGAACGATGATGCAATTCGTGCTGTAAAACTTCTTACATCTAAAATGGCAGACGCGATCCTTGAAGCAAAACAAGGTGAAGAAACTGTTACTGCGTAACAAAGTTGGAAAGGTGATAAGGGGTTCGGCCTTTTATCACCTTTTTTAAGGTATAAACACCTTTATAAAAGGTATAAATACATATTTTAGGAGGATGAAAAGTATGGCAATCACTGCACAAATGGTAAAAGAATTACGTGAAAAAACTGGCGCAGGTATGATGGACTGCAAAAAAGCTTTAACAGAAACTAACGGCGACATGGAGAAGGCAATTGACTTCTTACGTGAAAAAGGTATCGCGAAAGCTGCTAAAAAAGCAGACCGCATCGCTGCTGAAGGTTTAACTTTCATCGAAACAAACGGTAACGACGGTTTAATCTTAGAATTAAACTCTGAAACTGATTTCGTTGCGAAAAACGAAGGTTTCCAAACATTAATTAAAGAATTAGCTGCTCACTTATTAGCTAAGAAACCTGCTAACGTTGAAGAAGCTATGGCTCAAACAATGGAAAACGGTAAAAAAGTTGAAGAGCACATCAACGAAGCAATCGCTAAAATTGGTGAAAAGCTTACACTTCGTCGTTTCGAAATCGTATCAAAAACTGATGCAGATGCATTCGGTGCTTACCTACACATGGGTGGACGCATTGGTGTTCTAACAGTTCTTGAAGGTTCTACTGATGAAGCGGCTGCTAAAGACGTAGCAATGCACATCGCTGCAGTTAACCCTAAATACATCGATCGTGATGCTGTAACAGCTGAAGAAGTTGAGCATGAGCGTCAAGTATTAACACAACAAGCATTAAACGAAGGCAAGCCTGAAAAAATCGTTGCAAAAATGGTTGAAGGCCGTCTAGGCAAATTCTTCGAAGAGATTTGCTTACTTGACCAAGCATTCGTTAAAAACCCTGATATGAAAGTTCGTCAATTCGTTGAGTCTAAAGGCGCAACATTAAAAGGATTCGTTCGCTACGCTGTTGGTGAAGGTATCGAAAAACGCGAAGACAACTTTGCTGAAGAAGTAATGAACCAAGTAAAAGGTAGTAACTAATACAGATTAGGGAACACATTGTGTTCCCTTTTTTAAAATAAAGATGTAAGCAATTGGAGGTTCATTATGAGTAAACCGAAATATAATCGTGTCGTTTTAAAGCTGAGTGGAGAAGCTTTAGCTGGCGAGCAAGGATTTGGAATCAACCCAGCTGTTATTAAGTCAGTTGCGGAACAAGTGAAAGAAATTGCAGAACTAGATGTAGAGGTTGCTGTTGTTGTTGGCGGCGGTAACATTTGGCGTGGAAAAATTGGAAGTGAGATGGGCATGGATCGTGCAGGAGCGGATTACATGGGCATGTTAGCGACAGTTATGAATTCATTAGCTCTTCAAGATAGCTTGGAGAACATCGGAATTCAAACTCGCGTACAAACTTCAATTGAAATGCGTCAAGTGGCAGAGCCTTACATTCGTCGTAAAGCAGTTCGTCACTTAGAGAAAAAACGTGTTGTTATCTTCGCAGCAGGTACTGGTAACCCATACTTCTCTACAGATACAACGGCAGCATTACGTGCGGCGGAAATTGAAGCTGACGTAATTTTAATGGCGAAAAACAATGTGGATGGCGTATATAATGCAGATCCATCTATTGACCCAACAGCTACGAAATACGAAACACTTACTTACTTAGATGTATTAAAAGAAGGTTTAGGTGTAATGGATTCTACAGCTTCTTCTCTATGTATGGATAATGATATTCCATTAATTGTATTCTCAGTTATGGAAAAAGGGAATATTAAACGTGCCGTGTTAGGCGAAAATATCGGAACAGTTGTAAGGGGGAAATAAATATGGGACAACAAGTATTGAAGTCTGCAAATGAAAAAATGGAAAAAGCGGTTGCTGCTTATTCACGCGAATTAGCAACAGTTCGCGCTGGTCGTGCAAACGCGTCTGTATTAGATAAAGTACAAGTTGATTACTATGGTGCACCAACACCAGTTGTGCAATTAGCGAACATTACAGTTCCAGAAGCACGTTTACTTGTAATTCAACCGTATGATAAAACTTCTATCGGTGATATCGAAAAAGCAATTTTAAAAGCAGATTTAGGCTTAAACCCTTCTAATGATGGAACTGTAATTCGTATTGCATTCCCTGCATTAACAGAAGAGCGTCGTCGTGATCTTGTAAAAGTTGTGAAAAAATATGCTGAAGAAGCAAAAGTTGCTGTTCGTAACGTACGTCGTGACGGTAACGATGATCTTAAGAAGCTTGAAAAAGCTGGCGAGATTACAGAAGACGATTTAAGAGGATATACTGAAGATATCCAAAAAGAAACAGATAAATATATTGCAAAAGTTGACGAAATCGCAAAAAACAAAGAAAAAGAAATCATGGAAGTGTAATAGCGATACTTTCGCAAATATGACCCTCTTCTTAAGGGGGTCTTTTTACACTTTTAGGCATACGTCTGCTTGTTGGAGGGTATGAATGATGTTTAAAAACTTTCCTTTTTTTAAAGGTAAAAAGGACACATCGTTTGATCATCTCGTTGAAGAAGTGAAAAAAGGATACATCCCAGAACATATTGCCATCATTATGGATGGTAATGGAAGGTGGGCAAAGAGGAGAGCGATGCCTCGTATTGCGGGACATCATGAAGGCATGCAAGTTGTAAAGAAAATCACAAAATTTGCAAGCAAACTTAATGTGAAAGTATTAACTCTTTATGCTTTTTCAACTGAGAACTGGAAAAGACCGAAAAAGGAAGTTGATTATTTAATGAAGCTTCCAGAAGAATTTTTAGGTACATTTTTACCAGAATTGATTGAAGAGAACGTACAAGTCCGTGTAATAGGGCAACAAGATCGTCTTCCTACGCATACACGCAGAGCGATGGAGAAGGCCATGGAAGAGACGAAAGAGAATACGGGATTAATTCTGAATTTCGCGTTAAACTATGGAAGTCGAGATGAAATCGTTTCTGCTGTGCAACATATGATGAAAGATCGTGAGGAAGGAAAAGTTCGTGTTGAAGATGTAAGTGAAGAAATGCTTTCTTCCTACTTAATGACGAGTTCTTTACCTGACCCAGAGTTGTTAATCCGTACGAGCGGAGAGCTACGTATTAGTAATTTCATGTTATGGCAAATTGCATATTCGGAATTTTGGTTTACAGATGTGTATTGGCCAGATTTTACCGAGGAACATTTGCTAAATGCGATTACAGACTTTCAGCATAGAGGGCGCAGATTCGGAGGCGTGTAGAAAGAGAGGGTTTGGTAGTGAAACAGAGAATTATTACTGGAGTGGTTGCTGCCGCGCTATTCATTCCCATCGTAATTTACGGTGGCGTGCCTTTTACGGTTTTAGTGTATGCACTTGCTTCTATAGGTTTATATGAATTAATTCGTATGAATAAGCTTACGCTTATTTCAGTACCAACAGTTTTAGCTGCAGTATTATTATGGATTATTTTAATTCCAAGTAGTGCATCAGAACTGTTTACTTGGATTGGATTAGGTAAATTAGAAATCACATTTGTGATTGTTTTATTACTTTTATCATATACAGTCCTTTCTAAGAATACATTTACTTTTGACAATGCTTCATTTTTACTAATGGCAACAACATATGTTGCAATGGGATTCTTATATTTGAATGAAACGAGAATTTTAGGAATTAAATATGTGTTTTGCGCATTATTTGTTATATGGGCTACTGATTCAGGCGCATATTTCGTAGGAAAAGCATTAGGAAAAAGAAAGTTATGGCCAGAAATTAGTCCAAATAAAACGATTGAAGGTTCATTAGGCGGCATCGTTTGTGGAATTATTGTAGCGCTTGTTTACAACATGTTTTTCCCAGTGGAATCGAATGTAGTAATTTTAATTGTGCTGACAATTATCATTTCTATTTTTGGACAAATTGGTGATTTAGTACAATCTGCATTTAAACGTCATTATGGCGTAAAAGATTCAGGTACAATTTTACCTGGACATGGTGGTATATTAGATCGAACAGATAGTTGGTTATTCGTTTTACCAATTCTCTACTTCTTATTACAATACAATTAATAAATGAACGAGGGGTTGGAGTCATGAAAAACATTAGTTTATTAGGTGCAAGCGGATCAATTGGTACACAAACTTTAGATGTATTACGCTCGCACCCAGACCAATTCCGTCTCGTTGCTTTTTCTGTAGGGAAAAATATTGACTACGCAGTAAAAGTCATTCAAGAATTTTCTCCGCAAATTGTCTCTGTGCAAAGAGAGGAAGATGTTTTAAAATTACAAGCTGTCTCTGGTAATACAAAAATTGTATATGGTAGTGAAGGACTTTTAGAAGTAGCATTACATCCAGATGCGGAGATCGTAGTAAATGCTGTTGTAGGTAGCGTAGGGTTGTTACCAACACTTCGTGCAATTGAGGCGAAAAAAACAATTGGAATTGCAAACAAAGAAACGTTAGTAACTGCAGGGCATCTTGTAATGGAAGCAGCGCGAAAACATAATGTTTCGTTACTTCCAGTAGACAGTGAACATTCAGCTATTTTTCAATGCTTGAATGGTGAAAATGAAAAAAGAATTTCTCGACTAATTATAACGGCTTCTGGTGGAAGTTTCCGTGATAAAACGAGAGATGAATTGCATCATGTGACCGTAGAAGATGCGCTTCGACATCCAAACTGGTCAATGGGTTCGAAAATTACAATTGATTCTGCTACAATGATGAATAAGGGGCTAGAAGTAATTGAAGCACATTGGCTTTTTGGTATCCCTTACGAGCAAATCGATGTTGTTTTACATAAAGAAAGTATTATTCATTCTATGGTTGAATTTGAAGATCGTAGTGTGATGGCACAGCTTGGCTCACCTGATATGCGAGTACCAATTCAATACGCACTTACATATCCTGATCGATTGCCTCTTTCAGACACAAAGCAGTTAAATTTATGGGAAATGGGTACATTGCATTTTGAGAAAATGAACCAAGAACGTTTCCGTTGCTTGCGCTTTGCGTATGAAGCTGGAAAAACAGGTGGAAGTATGCCGGCTGTAATGAATGCAGCGAATGAAGTAGCTGTTGAAGCTTTTTTACAAAAGAGAATTGGTTTCTTAACAGTGGAAGACCTCATTGAAAAAGCAATGAACCATCACAATGTCATTGCACGTCCGAGCTTAGAGGAAATTCTGGAAATTGATGCAACCACAAGACGGTTTGTGATGGAACAAATTTAGCAAAGGTGGTATGGAATTGAATACAGCGATTGCCTTTATATTAATTTTCGGTGCACTCGTATTTTTCCATGAGCTAGGGCATCTATATTTCGCAAAAAGAGCAGGTATTTTATGCCGTGAGTTTGCGATTGGTTTTGGTCCGAAAATATTCTCATTTGAAAAGAATGAAACGGTGTATACGATTCGATTATTGCCCCTTGGTGGCTATGTAAGAATGGCTGGCGAGGATGCAGATACAGTTGAGTTAAAGCCTGGGAAAAAGGTTGGCCTTGTATTAAACGAAAAAGACGAAGTTGTAAAATTAGTTTTTGATGGGTATGAAAAGTATCCAAATGTTCGCGTGATTGAAGTGGAACAAGCTGATTTAGAGCATAATTTAACAATTTCGGGTTATGAAGAGTACGAGGAAGAGCTTCAAACATTCCGAGTGAATGAAAAGGCTCGTATTATTACTGCCGGTGAAGAAATTCAAATTGCTCCGTATAATAGACAGTTTGGCTCTAAGAAATTAGGTCAACGTGCTTTAACGATCTTTGCGGGTCCTGCAATGAACTTCATTTTAGCGTTTGTTATTTTTGTGATTCTTGGATTTGTACAAGGTGTTCCTGTTGATAAACCAATGGTCGGAAAAGTGATGGAGAATAGTGCGGCAGAGCAAGCTGGATTAAAAGAAAATGATACAATTCAAGCTATTGATGGGAAAAACACAAGTACATGGAAAGATGTTGTTACCATTGTACGTGAAAATCCGAATAAAGAAATTACGTTACAAGTAAAGCGTGATAGTGAACAGTTTAATGTGAAAGTAACGCCAACGCTTGATAAAGAAGGTAAAGAAGAAGTTGGTAGAATCGGTGTTTACTCTCCTGTAGAAAAAACAGTGATGGGTTCTATTAAATCAGGTTTTGAACAAACATACCAATGGACGAAACTAATTTTTGAGTCTCTTGTGAAATTAGTAACCGGCCAATTCTCTATTAATGAGTTGTCAGGTCCAGTAGGAATTTATAATCTAACAGATCAAGTTGTAGATTATGGATTTACGCGTGTATTAAGTTTAGCAGCCGTTTTAAGTATTAACCTTGGTTTATTTAACCTACTACCAGTTCCTGCTTTAGACGGTGGACGTTTGTTCTTCTTCTTAATTGAAGCGTTACGCGGGAAACCAATTGACCGTCAAAAAGAAGGAATGGTTCACTTTATTGGTTTTGCATTATTAATGTTACTTATGTTAGTAGTAACTTGGAATGACATTCGTAAGTTTTTCTTGTAAAATAAAGTGAAACTTATAATGAAATAGAGCTCGTAGAATAAAATCCCTCACCTAACTCGAGGTGAGGGGTTTTCCTGCGTATAAGAGTAAAATGAAGAGGTGCGAATAAATGAAACAAAGTATGGTATTTAGTCCTACATTACGTGAAGTTCCAGCTGATGCTGAAATTAAGAGTCATCAGTTATTACTTCGTGCAGGTTTTATGCGTCAAAATGCTTCTGGTATTTATAGCTTTTTACCATTTGGATTAAAAGTGCTACACAAAGTAGAACGAATCGTTCGAGAAGAAATGGAGCGCGCAGGTGCTGTAGAATTATTAATGCCAGCGATGCAAGCTGCAGAATTATGGCAAGAGTCAGGTCGTTGGTATTCTTACGGATCTGAATTAATGCGTATGAAAGATCGTAATGCTCGTGAATTTGCATTAGGAGCGACACATGAAGAAGTAATTACGGATCTTGTACGTGATGAAGTGAAATCATATAAAAAATTACCGTTAACATTATATCAAATTCAAACAAAATTCCGTGATGAACAAAGACCTCGTTTCGGTTTATTACGTGGAAGAGAGTTTCTAATGAAAGATGCATACTCTTTCCATGCTACACAAGAGAGCTTAGATGAAGTGTACGATCGCTTATACAAAGCATACTCTAACATTTTCGCTCGTTGTGGCTTGAATTTCCGTGCGGTTATTGCTGATTCAGGAGCAATGGGTGGAAAAGATACACATGAATTTATGGTATTATCTGATGTTGGTGAAGATACAATTGCATACTCTGATACATCTGATTATGCAGCGAACATCGAAATGGCTCCTGTTGTAGCTACGTATACGAAGAGTGACGAAGCAGAAAAAGCGCTTGAAAAAGTAGCAACACCAGACCAAAAAGCAATTGAAGAAGTATCTGCCTTCTTAAACATAGAAGCTGAAAAGTGCATTAAGTCTATGGTATTTAAAGTAGATGAGAAATTAGTAGTTGTACTTGTTCGTGGTGATCATGAAGTAAACGATGTAAAAGTGAAAAATGTATACGGTGCTTCCGTTGTTGAGCTTGCCTCTCATGAAGAAGTAAAAGAATTATTAAATTGTGAAGTTGGTTCATTAGGTCCAATTGGTGTAACAGGTGATATTGAAATTATTGCTGATCACGCTGTAGCATCGATTGTCAACGGATGTTCAGGAGCTAACGAAGAAGGGTTCCATTATGTAAATGTAAATCCAGAACGTGACTTTAAAGTAAGTCAATATACGGATTTACGATTCATTCAAGAAGGAGATCAATCTCCAGACGGAAACGGAACAATTCTTTTCGCACGCGGAATTGAAGTTGGTCATGTATTCAAATTAGGAACTCGTTATAGTGAAGCAATGAACGCAACATTCCTAGATGAAAACGGAAAAACACAACCACTTATTATGGGTTGTTACGGCATTGGTGTGTCTCGTACAGTGGCAGCAATTGCAGAGCAGTTTAATGATGAGAACGGTTTAGTTTGGCCAAAAGCTGTTGCACCGTTCCATGTGCATGTAATTCCAGTAAATATGAAATCTGATGCACAACGTGAAATGGGTGAAAACATCTATAACTCATTACAAGAGCAAGGATATGAAGTATTACTAGATGATCGTGCAGAACGTGCAGGCGTTAAATTTGCTGATGCTGATTTATTCGGCCTTCCAGTTCGCGTGACAGTTGGTAAAAAAGCAGACGAAGGTATTGTAGAAGTGAAAGTACGTGCTACAGGTGAGTCTGAAGAAGTGAAAGTAGAAGAGCTTCAAACATATATTGCTAATATTTTAAAATAAGAAGAGGTACCTCATAACGAGGTACCTTCTCTTTCTTTGTAAACGTATTTTGTAAAAGAAGAAGGGAGAAATCTTTCTTTGTAGTACGTTTCAATTTATAATAGCAAATGGAAGGAGAGTGCTTATGTCTTTAACAAATGAACAACAAGAGCGATTTCAAATTTTGCTCCAGCAGTTGCAAATACCAGAAGACCTTATAAATCAATATTTACAAGGCGGTGGCATTGAAAAGCTAGTTATTGATAAAGCGAATAAAAGTTGGCATTTTGACTTACAAGTGCCGCGTATTTTGCCTACAGAATTATATGAATTGCTAGAAACAAAGCTTAAGCAATCATTTTCTCATATTGCAAGAACAACATTTGCATTAGAAACAGAGAACAAACAATTTACTGAAGAAGAAGTGAGGGCGTATTGGCCACTTTGTACGGAACGAATTACATTTTCACCTATGTTTGCTTATTTAAAGAAGCAGCTTCCGCAGGTTAATGGAGTGAAGTTACTTATAAATGTGAATAATGAGCTGGAATCTACTGCTTTAAAGAAAAACGTTGCGAAACCAGTAGGGGATCAATACGAGGCTTTTGGATTCCCGCGTTTCCAGCTAGACACACATATACAGCAAAATACAGAAGAAATGCAAAAGTTTCGTGAGCAAACGCAGCAAGAGGACCGCGAGCGTGTTATACAAGCTATGGAAGAAATGGCGAAGAAGCAAGCTGAAGAAAGTAGCGTTGTGCATGAAGGACCGATCACACTCGGGTATCTTATTAAGCCAGATGAAGAGATTACACCGATGCGAGAAATTCAAGATGAAGAAAGAAGAAAAACAGTTCAAGGATATGTCTTCCATGTGGAAACGAAAGAGCTTCGTAGTGGACGTACGTTATTAACTTTAAAAATAACGGATTATACAGATTCGATTATGATCAAAATGTTCTCACGTGATAAAGAAGATATTCCAATGCTACAATCCTTGAAAAAAGGAATGTGGGTGAAGGCTCGTGGTTCTGTTCAAAATGATACATTTGTTCGAGATTTAGTAATGATTGCAAATGATATTAATGAAATAACAGGACCGTCTCGTAAAGATAAAGCACCAGAAGGCGAAAAACGTGTAGAGCTGCATCTTCACACGCCAATGAGTCAAATGGATGCTGTTACTCCAGTTTCTAAGCTTGTTGCTCAAGCAGGTAAATGGGGGCATGAGGCTATTGCCATTACAGACCATGCTGTGGCTCAGTCGTTCCCGGAGGCATATTCTGCGGGGAAAAAGGCTGGAGTTAAAGTTATATACGGTGTAGAAGCGAATTTAGTTAATGACGGTGTACCAATAGCGTATAACGAAGCGCATCGTTTACTTGCAGAGGAAACGTATGTTGTTTTTGACGTTGAGACGACAGGTTTATCAGCTGTATACGATACAGTTATTGAGTTAGCTGCTGTAAAAGTAAAAGGTGGCGAAATTATTGACCGCTTTGAATCTTTTGCAAATCCGCATCAACCATTATCGGCAACGATCATTGAATTAACAGGTATTACAGATGATATGTTAACCGACGCACCAGAAGTGGACGAAGTGTTTAAAAAGTTTGAAGAATGGATGGGCGACCATACACTTGTTGCTCATAACGCAAGCTTCGATATGGGCTTTATTAACGTAGGATTTAAAAAAGCTGGTTTAGAAAAAACAAAAAATCCAGTAATAGATACGTTAGAGCTTGCACGATTCTTATTCCCAGAAATGAAAAATCACCGTTTAAATACGTTGTGTAAAAAGATGGATATCGAATTAACGCAACATCACCGTGCAATTTATGATACAGAAGCAACGGGATATTTACTTGTAAAAATGTTAAAAGAGGTAATTGAAAAAGGTTTTGAATATCACGATCAATTAAACGATAGTATGGGACAAGGGGATGCATATAAACGCGGGCGTCCAAGTCATATGACATTACTTGCTACATCGGATGTTGGATTGAAAAATTTATATAAACTTGTTTCATATTCTCATTTAAATTACTTTTACCGTGTACCACGAGTACCAAGATCACTATTAAAAAAGTATCGTGAAGGTATTTTAGTAGGAACGGCTTGTGATAAAGGTGAAGTGTTTGAGGCGATGATGCAAAAAGCTCCTGAAGAGGTAGAAGAAATTGCGCAGTTCTACGATTACATTGAAGTAATGCCACCAGAAGTGTTACGTCATTTAGTAGAGCGTGAACTCGTTCGAGATGAGGGACAATTAAAAACAATCATTTCTAACTTAGTAAAACTAGGTGAGACGTTAGATAAACCAGTTGTTGCTACCGGAAACGTACATTATTTAGATCCAGAAGATGCAATGTATCGTAAAATTTTAGTAAGTTCACAGGGTGGAGCGAATCCGTTAAACCGACATTCATTACCACCTGTACATTTCCGTACAACGGATGAAATGTTAGAGTGTTTCTCATTTTTAGGTGAAGACGTAGCGAAAGAAATTGTCGTAACGAATACACAAAAGATTGCATCATTAATTGGTGATGTTCATCCAGTAAAAGATGATCTATATACACCGAAAATTGAAGGTGCAGATGATGAAACGCGTGATATGAGTTATAAAATGGCGCGTAGCATTTATGGTGAAGAGTTACCTGAAATAGTAGAAGCCCGTTTAGAAAAAGAATTAAAAAGTATTATTGGTCATGGATTCGCCGTAATCTATTTAATTTCACATAAACTTGTGAAAAAATCATTAGTAGACGGATATCTAGTAGGTTCGCGTGGATCGGTAGGTTCATCATTCGTTGCAACGATGATGGAAATTACAGAAGTAAACCCATTACCACCACATTATGTATGTCCGAAGTGTAAGCAATCAGAATTCTTTAATGATGGTTCTGTAGGGTCTGGTTTCGACTTACCGGATAAAGAATGTCCTACATGTAATGTTCCATACGTAAAAGATGGACATGATATTCCGTTCGAAACGTTCCTTGGATTTAAAGGAGATAAGGTACCCGATATCGATTTGAATTTCTCCGGGGAATATCAACCACGTGCCCATAACTATACGAAAGTACTGTTCGGTGAAGATTATGTATATCGTGCAGGAACGATTGGTACAGTTGCGGAAAAAACTGCTTATGGATATGTAAAAGGTTATGCAAATGATCATAACTTAACGATTCGAAATGCAGAAATTGATCGCTTAGTAGCAGGATGTACCGGTGTAAAACGTACAACAGGACAGCATCCAGGTGGTATTATCGTTGTGCCAGATTACATGGACATTTTTGATTTCTCACCGATACAGTATCCGGCAGATTCAATAGGGGCTGAGTGGAGAACGACACACTTTGACTTCCACTCGATTCATGATAATTTATTGAAACTTGATATACTAGGACACGATGATCCGACAGTTATTCGTATGTTACAAGATTTAAGTGGTATTGATCCGAAAACAATCCCAACGGATGATCCAGAAGTAATGAAAATTTTCTCAGGGCCAGAATCGTTAGGCGTAACGGAAGAACAAATTAACTGTAAAACAGGTACACTTGGTATACCAGAGTTTGGTACGAAATTCGTAAGACAGATGTTAGAAGAGACGAAACCGACGACATTCTCAGAGTTAGTCCAAATTTCTGGATTATCACATGGTACGGACGTATGGCTAGGTAATGCAAACGAATTAATTTATAACGGTACATGTACGCTGAGTGAAGTTATCGGTTGTCGTGATGACATCATGGTATATTTAATCTATCAAGGTTTAGACCCATCATTAGCCTTCAAAATCATGGAGTCAGTACGTAAAGGTAAAGGTGTACCAGAAGAATGGGAAGAGGACATGAAAAATAATAATGTACCAGGTTGGTATATTGATTCATGTAAGAAGATTAAGTACATGTTCCCTAAAGCCCATGCGGCTGCATACGTACTTATGGCCGTGCGTATTGCATACTTTAAAGTACATTTCGCGCTTCTATTCTATGCGGCATACTTTACCGTTCGTGCAGATGACTTTGACGTAGAAGCGATGGCGAAAGGTTCAGCATCTATACGCGCAAGAATTGATGAAATTGCGCAAAAAGGTTTAGATGCAGCGCCGAAAGAGAAGAGTTTATTAACGGTACTAGAAATGACACTTGAAATGTGTGAGCGTGGATACTCATTCCAAAAGGTTGATTTGTATCGTTCACATGCAACAGACTTTATTATTGATGGAGACTCATTAATTCCTCCATTTAATGCGGTACCTGGTCTTGGTACGAACGCAGCTTTAAGTATTGTGGAAGCTCGTAAAAATGGAGAATTCTTATCAAAGGAAGACTTGCAGCAGCGTAGTAAGGTTTCGAAAACAATTATTGAGTATTTAGATAGTCAAGGTTGTTTAGGTGATTTGCCGGATCAAAACCAGTTATCACTGTTCTAATAGGTAGGAAAAGTCTTTGCAAATCAACATTTGCTATGGTATACTATTAACCGAGATAACCATGTCATGTATATTGTGTGAAAAAAAGAGTGGGGAAACCCACTCTTTCGTGTTACTATCTACATTTTATTGATGTGGAGAGGTAAGAAATTTCTGTCGTATATACATATTTTGTTACAAGTTTTACTTCTTAAATTTGGTAATACTAAGACAGATATTCCCTGCTTAACGGCAGGGGCTTTTGTTAGCTAACGAGAAAGAATAAGATAGACCGTTCTATGGGCGGGGTCTTTTCTTGTAAATGGTACATGGCGGCAGGAAGGAGGCTGTTTATGGATAAGAAAGTCACAGAAGTTGTAGAAGCATTTGCGCAGCCAATCGTTGAAGAGTTAAATCTTGAACTTGTAGATGTAGAGTATGTGAAAGAAGGACAAGACTGGTTCTTACGCGTATTCATCGATTCTGAAAAGGGAGTCGACATTGAAGAATGCGGTGCGGTGAGTGAACGTTTAAGCGAAGCTTTAGATAAAGAGGATCCAATTCCTCATCTTTACTTTTTGGATGTGTCATCTCCTGGAGCAGAACGCCCATTAAAGAAAGAGAAAGACTTCCAGCAAGCGGTAGGAAAACAAGTGGCAATTAAAACATATGAGCCGATTGATGGTGAAAAGATGTTTGAAGGAAAAATGCTTTCCTACGATGGTACTACAATTACACTATTATTAACAATTAAAACACGTAAAAAAGAAATCCAAATTCCAATGGACAAAGTTGCAAATGCGCGACTTGCTGTTACGTTTTAGTTAGAAGGGGGATCTTCATGAGCACTGAGTTGTTAGATGCCTTGCTCGTATTAGAGTCAGAAAAAGGAATTAGTAAAGATATTATTATTGATGCGATTGAAGCAGCGTTAATCTCTGCTTATAAACGCAATTTTAACCAAGCACAAAACGTTCGTGTGAGCTTTAACCCACAAGTGGGAACAATCCAAGTTTTAGCACGTAAAGACGTTGTTGATAATGTGTTTGATCCACGTCTTGAAATTTCTGTTGAAGAAGCAAGACAAATTAATCCAAACTATCAAGATGGTGACGTACTAGAAATTGAGGTAACGCCAAAAGATTTCGGTCGTATTGCAGCACAAACTGCAAAACAAGTTGTAACACAACGAGTGCGTGAAGCAGAGCGTGGTGTTATTTACTCTGAGTTTAGTGATCGTGAAGAAGATATCATGGTTGGTATCGTACAACGTCAAGATGCTCGTTTCATCTATGTAAGCTTAGGGAAAGTAGAAGCTTTATTACCTGTAAGTGAGCAAATGCCGAACGAACAGTACAAACCACATGATCGTATTCGCGTATTCATTACGAAAGTAGAAAAAACAACAAAAGGACCACAAATTTACGTATCACGTACACATCCTGGTCTTTTAAAACGTTTATTCGAAATGGAAGTTCCTGAAATTTATGATGGAACGGTTGAAATTCGTTCTGTAGCACGTGAAGCAGGAGATCGTTCTAAAATCTCTGTACATGCAGAGAACATTGATGTGGATCCAGTAGGTTCTTGTGTAGGACCGAAAGGACAACGTGTACAACGCATTGTAGACGAACTAAAAGGTGAAAAGATTGACATCGTTCGCTGGTCAAATGATCCAGTAGAATATGTTGCCAATGCTTTAAGCCCATCACAAGTTGTTAAAGTGCTTGTAGATGAAGAAGAAAAAGCAACAACTGTTGTTGTTCCAGACCACCAACTGTCATTAGCTATCGGTAAACGTGGACAAAATGCACGTCTTGCAGCTAAATTAACAGGTTGGAAAATTGATATTAAGAGTGAGTCTGATGCGAAACAACTTGGAATTGTAACAGAAGAAGATAGCGTAGTCGCATTCGGATTCGATTCAGTTGAAGACGAAATCGAGTAGAGGTGATGAGTATGAGCAATCGAAAAGTTCCGTTACGAAAATGTGTTGCAACGCAAGAAATGAAATCAAAACGAGAGCTCGTTCGCATTGTTCGTTCCAAAGAGGGAGAAGTGTCTATTGATTTAACTGGAAAGAAATCAGGACGAGGTGCTTATTTATCAAAAGATAAAGAAAGCATTCTTCAAGCTCAAAAGAAAAATGTTTTGGAACATCATCTAAAAGCGAAAATCGACAGTTCTCTTTATGAAGAACTTCTTGAGCTTGTTGAGAAGGAGTCGAAATAAGTGTCCGATTGGAAATCGTTTTTAGGACTAGCAAACCGGGCTCGAAAAATTATTTCGGGTGAAGAACTCGTTTTAAAGGAAGTACGAAGTGGCAAAGCAAAACTTGTGTTGCTATCTGAAGATGCGTCAGTAAATACTACAAAGCGTATTACGGATAAAACGACGTACTACAACGTACCAATGAGAAAGGTCGAAAATCGACAACAATTAGGGCATGCGATTGGGAGAGATGAGCGAGTCGTTGTAGCTGTGTTAGATGAAGGCTTTGCGAAAAAGCTGCGTAGCATGCTCGATACAAATTACCGGGGGTGAAGGTATGAGTAAAATTCGAGTGCATGAATATGCGAAAAAACATAATATCTCAAGTAAAGATCTTATGACAAAACTAAAAGAAATGAATATCGAGGTTTCGAATCATATGACAATGTTAGACGATGAAGTAGTAAACAAATTAGATAATGAGTATCAAACTGAAAAACCTTCTGTTGCAGATGAGTTTGAAGTAGAAGAAAAAGTTGTTCGTAGTAAAAAGAACAGCAATAAGAAAAAGAAAAAAGGCAAAGGAAACGAAGACAAGCGTCAAGAGAACTTTGCTGGAAGACAACAAACACAAACTGTAGAAACACCAGATAAAATTACTTTCTCTGGAAGTCTTACAGTAGGTGATCTTGCTAAGAAATTAAGTAAAGAGCCATCTGAAATTATTAAAAAGCTCTTCATGCTTGGAATTATGGCAACAATTAACCAAGACTTAGATAAAGATACAATTGAGTTAATTGCTAACGACTACGGTATTGAAGTAGAAGAAGAAGTAATTGTAAGCGAAACTGAGTTTGAAACATTCATCGATGAGCAAGATGATGAAGAGAACTTAAAAGAGCGTCCAGCTGTAGTTACAATCATGGGACACGTTGACCATGGTAAAACAACATTGCTTGACTCTATCCGTAACTCTAAAGTAACTGCTGGTGAAGCGGGTGGAATTACTCAGCATATTGGTGCATACCAAGTTGAAGTAAATGACAAGAAAATTACATTCTTAGATACACCTGGTCACGCGGCGTTTACAACGATGCGTGCTCGTGGTGCACAAGTAACGGATATTACAATCCTTGTTGTTGCAGCTGATGACGGTGTTATGCCACAAACAGTTGAAGCAATTAACCATGCGAAAGCAGCAGGAGTACCAATTATTGTTGCTGTGAATAAAATGGATAAACCAGCTGCGAACCCTGATCGCGTAATGCAAGAACTAACAGAATATGAATTAGTTCCAGAAGCATGGGGCGGAGACACAATTTTCGTACCAATTTCTGCGATTCAAGGTGAAGGAATTGACAATTTACTAGAAATGATTCTTCTTGTAAGTGAAGTAGAAGAGTATAAAGCAAATCCAAACCGCTATGCAACTGGTACTGTAATTGAAGCCCAACTTGATAAAGGTAAAGGAACTATCGCGACATTACTTGTTCAAAACGGTACGCTTCGAGTAGGAGATCCAATCGTTGTTGGAACTACATTCGGTCGTGTTCGTGCAATGGTAAGTGATATTGGTCGTCGTGTAAAAGTTGCTGGTCCATCAACTCCTGTTGAAATTACAGGTTTAAACGAAGTACCACAAGCAGGAGATCGTTTCATGGCATTCGCTGATGAGAAGAAAGCTCGTCAAATCGGTGAATCACGTGCACAAGAAGCGCTACTTGCTCAACGTGGTGAGAAATCTAAATTAAGCCTTGAAGATTTATTCCAACAAATCCAAGAGGGCGATGTAAAAGAAATTAACTTAATTGTGAAAGCGGACGTACAAGGTTCTGTAGAAGCAATGGCAGCATCACTACGTAAAATTGATGTTGAAGGTGTTAAAGTTAAAATTATCCATACAGGCGTAGGTGCGATTACAGAATCTGATATTATTTTAGCTTCTGCATCTAATGCAATTGTAATTGGATTTAACGTACGCCCAGATGTAAATGCGAAGCGTACAGCTGAATTAGAGAACGTTGATATTCGTTTACACCGCATTATTTATAAAGTAATCGAAGAGATCGAAGCAGCGATGCAAGGTATGCTAGATCCAGAATTTGAAGAAAAAGTAATCGGTCAAGCAGAAGTACGTCAAACGTTTAAAGTAACAAAAGTTGGAACAATCGCAGGTTGTTACGTAACAGATGGTAAAATTACACGTGATAGCGGCGTGCGTATTATCCGTGATGGTGTGGTAATCTATGAAGGTCAACTTGATACGTTAAAACGTTTCAAAGACGACGTAAAAGAAGTTGCTCAAAACTATGAGTGTGGTATTACAATTGAGAAATACAACGATCTTAAAGAAGGGGACATCATTGAAGCGTACATTATGGAAGAAGTGAAGCGATGATTATCGCTTCTCTCTCATTCGAGTGTATGATTTACGATGTGCATTCTTTAAAAGAGAAACGAGCAATTTTGCAACGGGTGTTAACTCGTGTGAAACAGCGTTATAACGTAGCTGTTTCAGAAGTAGGGCATCAAGATGTATGGCAACGTACAGAAATTGCGATTGTTTCCGTATCCTCAAATCGTGTTATTTGTGAAAAAGAAATGAATCGTGTACTTGAGTATATCGATTCATTTCCTGAAATTGAACGTACGATAACACAATTGGAATGGTATTGAATGAGGTGAAGAGTTATGAAATTACGTGCAAACCGTGTAGGCGAGCAAATGAAAAAAGAATTAGGCGACATCATCAGTCGTAAAATTAAAGATCCACGTGTCGGATTTGTTACTGTAACAGATGTACAAGTGAGTGGAGATTTACAAATTGCTACAGTATATATTTCTGTTTTAGGTGATGAAGAACAGAAAGAAAGTACATTAAAAGGTTTAGCGAAGGCAAAAGGCTTCATTCGTTCAGAAATTGGCCAACGTATTCGTCTTCGTAAAACGCCTGAAATTTCCTTTGAATTTGATGAATCTATCGGATATGGTCATCGAATTGATACACTTTTACATGAAATTAATAAAGAAGGTAAACGTGAAGAATAATGGATAGACATTTGTCTATCCATTTTTTCAATGTAAAATAAGTTTTAGGTAATGATTATGAAAGAATTACGATGAGGTGAACATATATGGAAGGTGTAGTATTATTACATAAGCCAAAAGGCATGACATCACACGATTGTGTATTTAAATTAAGAAAGATATTGCGTGAAAAACGAATTGGTCATACAGGAACATTAGATCCAGATGTAACAGGAGTATTGCCTATTTGTGTTGGACGAGCAACGAAGATTGCACAATTTTTAACAAGTGAAACGAAAACATATGAAGGTGAAGTAACATTAGGGTTTTCAACAACAACTGAAGATGCTTCAGGTGAAGTTGTGGAAACGAAACATGTAGATCGTGTTATTACTCGTAAAGAAGTGGAAGAGGTTCTTGCCGCATTAACAGGTACGATTGAGCAAATGCCTCCGATGTTTTCGGCTGTAAAAGTTAACGGGAAAAAATTATATGAATATGCAAGAGCAGGACAAGAGGTTGAACGTCCAGTTCGTACAATTACAATTCATGAATTTGTATTACTAGATGACCGTGAAGTGTTTGAAGGAGAAAATATTTCATTCCGTTTCCGTGTAACGTGTAGTAAAGGCACATATGTAAGAACATTAGCGGTAATGATTGGTGAAAAACTTGGTTTTCCATCACATATGTCTCACCTTGTAAGAACGGCTTCAGGTGAATTTGTATTAGAAGATTGCATATCATTTGAAGAAATTGAAGAAAACGTGCACAATGGAACAGTAGAGTCTATCTTCATTTCAATTGATGAAGCGTTAAGTAAGTTCCCGAAAATGGTTGTAGATGAAAAGCAAGCAGAAAAAATAAAAAATGGTATGTTCTTAAAAAATGAATTGCAAATAACGGCGCCATTTATAACAGTGTTTGATAAAAACGATCGTTGCCTTGCAATTTATGAGCACCATCCAAAACACCCTGGTATGCTAAAGCCGATGAAAGTACTTGTGAATAATCAAGAACTAAAGCTATAATGAATTATTGGAAGGATTATTACAGAAAAAGGTGAATTCAAGCGTGAAACTTATTCATTTAACTCATCCACATGAACAAAATAAATTAGAATTACCACCTACTGTAATGGCATTAGGATTTTTTGATGGCATTCATTTAGGACATCAATGTGTGATTCGAACTGCGAAACAAATAGCGGATGAACGAGGATATAAAAGTGCAGTGATGACATTTTATCCGCATCCATCTGTTGTTTTAGGTAAAAAGGAAGCGCATGCGGAGTATATTACACCAATGTGTGATAAAGAAAAAATAGTCGAGAGTTTAGGAATCGATATATTATATGTTGTTAAATTCGATGAATCATTTGCAGGCTTATTGCCACAACAATTTGTAGATGATTATATTATTGGTTTAAATGTAAAACATGTAGTAGCAGGATTTGATTATTCATATGGACGTTTAGGAAAAGGAAAGATGGAGACTTTACCATTTCATGCAAGAGGGGAGTTTACACAGACTGTGATTGAAAAAGTTGAATTTCAAGAAGAGAAAGTAAGTTCTACGGCATTACGAAAGTTAATTCGAAATGGCGAAATGGAGCAAATTCCATCTATTTTAGGTAGAGCATATACAGTAGGAGGAACGGTTGTACACGGTGATAAACGTGGACGTCAAATTGGTTTCCCAACAGCTAATGTAGGTTTAAGTGATGAGTATCTATTACCACCTGTAGGTGTTTATGCAGTGAGATTAAAAGTTCACGATGAATGGTACGATGGTGTATGTAATATTGGATATAAACCAACCTTTAAAGAAGATGAGCGCCAACTATCTATTGAAGTGCACTTATTTGAATTTAACAAAGACATATATGATCAAAATGTTACAGTAGAGTGGCATATGCGTATAAGAGAAGAGAAGAAATTCAATGGCATCGATGAGTTAGTTGAACAAATCGCTAAAGATAAGAAAACAGCACAAGAATATTTTGCGAACGAAAAGAATATACTTGCTTTTTCAAATGAAAAGTAGTATTCTATGTTATGTACTTTATGACAACCATTGCTTGGCATTGCGACTCACCGACGCTTGCTAGGTAATCGGGGGTTTAATTAATAGGAGGTGAAATAGGATGGCTTTAACACAAGAGCGTAAAAATGAAATCATTGCACAATTTAGAACTCATGAGACTGATACTGGTTCTCCAGAGGTTCAAATTGCTGTCCTAACGGAGCAAATTAACACTCTAAACGAGCACTTACGTACTCACAAGAAAGATCATCATTCACGTCGTGGTCTATTAAAGATGGTTGGTAAACGTCGTAACTTACTAACTTACCTTCGTAATAGCGATATCACACGTTACCGTGAATTAATCACAAAGCTTGGCTTACGTCGATAGTCAAAGAAGCGGGAATATTCCCGCTTTTTTGTTAGGTAAAAATATATCTTCTACTCTTTATAGCTTACTTCATTTTCGGTAATACTAGAGGTAGAATATTGTGATATACTATCCATTTACATAGAAGAATTGAATACTTTAAATTGAGAGGGGTACTTAAATGAGTCAAGAAAAGCAAGTCTTCTCGATAGATTTAGCTGGTCGCCAGCTAACAGTTGAAACAGGTCAGCTTGCAAAGCAAGCGAACGGAGCAGTATTAGTAAGATATGGCGATACAGCGGTTCTATCTACAGCAACTGCATCAAAAGAAGCAAAAAATGTAGATTTCTTCCCACTTACAGTAAACTATGAAGAGCGTTTATATGCAGTCGGAAAAATTCCTGGCGGTTTCATTAAACGTGAAGGTCGTCCAAGTGAAAAAGCAATTTTGGCAAGTCGTTTAATCGACCGTCCAATTCGTCCACTTTTCGCAGATGGTTTCCGTAACGAAGTACAAGTTGTCAGCATCGTAATGAGTGTTGATCAAGATTGTTCTTCTGAAATGGCAGCTATGCTTGGTTCTTCATTAGCGTTATCGATTTCAGACATTCCATTTGAAGGTCCGATCGCGGGTGCAACAGTTGGTCGTATTAACGGCGAATTCGTTATCAACCCAACAGTAGAACAGCAAGAACAAAGTGATATTCACCTTGTTGTAGCTGGTACGAAAGATGCAATTAACATGGTTGAAGCAGGAGCAGATCAAGTGCCTGAGGAAACAATGTTAGAAGCAATTATGTTTGGTCATGACGAAATTAAACGTCTAATTGCATTCCAAGAAGAGATTGTACAAGCTGTAGGTAAAGAGAAATCAGAAGTGAAACTTTATGAAGTTGACGCTGATCTTAACCAATCTGTACGTGAAATGGCTGAGAAGGATATGCATTCTGCAATTCAAGTACATGAGAAACATGCACGTGAAGATGCAATTAACGAAGTGAAAAAGCGTGTAATTGAGCATTACGAAGCGCAAGAAGCTGATGCTGATACATTAGGACAAGTAAATGAGATTTTATATAAAATTGTAAAAGAAGAAGTACGTCGTCTTATTACAGTTGAGAAAATCCGCCCAGATGGCCGTAAAGGTGACGAAATCCGTCCATTAGCATCAGAGGTTGGCATTTTATCTCGTACACACGGTTCTGGTTTATTCACACGTGGACAAACACAAGCATTAAGTATTTGTACATTAGGCGCATTAGGCGATGTGCAAATTTTAGATGGCCTTGGTGTAGAAGAATCAAAACGCTTTATGCACCATTACAATTTCCCATCATTTAGTGTTGGTGAAACAAGACCAATGCGTGGACCAGGTCGTCGTGAAATTGGTCACGGTGCACTAGGAGAACGTGCTCTTGAGCCTGTAATTCCGTCTGAAAAAGATTTCCCATACACAGTCCGTCTTGTATCTGAAGTATTAGAATCAAATGGTTCTACTTCACAAGCGAGTATTTGTGGTAGTACTTTAGCAATGATGGATGCTGGTGTTCCACTTAAAGCTCCAGTTGCAGGTATTGCAATGGGCCTAGTTAAATCAGGTGAGCATTACACAATTTTAACTGATATTCAAGGTATGGAAGATCATTTAGGTGATATGGACTTTAAAGTAGCAGGTACAGCACACGGTGTAACTGCACTACAAATGGACATTAAAATCGATGGTCTATCTCGTGAAATTTTAGAAGAGGCATTACAACAAGCGAAAGTTGGTCGTATGCACATTCTAGATCATATGTTATCTGTAATTGCAGAGCCACGCACTGAATTATCAGCGTACGCTCCAAAGATTATTACAATGACAATTAACCCAGATAAAATCCGTGACGTTATCGGACCAAGCGGTAAACAAATCAATAAAATTATTGAAGAAACTGGCGTTAAAATTGACATCGAGCAAGATGGTACAGTATTCATTTCTTCAATAAATCAAGAAATGAACGACAAAGCTAAGAAAATTATCGAGGATATCGTTCGCGAAGTACAAGTAGGGGAAATCTACGAAGGAAAAGTGAAACGTGTTGAGAAATTCGGTGCTTTCGTTGAATTATTCAGCGGTAAAGATGGATTAGTTCACATTTCTGAACTTGCACTTGAGCGTGTAGGTAAAGTAGAAGACGTTGTGAAAATCGGTGATGTAATTACAGTTAAAGTTATCGAGATTGACAAGCAAGGTCGCGTGAATTTATCTAGAAAAGTATTGCTAAAAGAAGAGCAAGAAAAAGAAGCTGCTAAAGAAGAAAACAAACAAGAGCAGCAATAAGTAAAAGCCAGTTTAACTGGCTTTTTTTGTTATGTAAAAATATGATTTGCATATATTTTTATGTCAGTATAGGTATAGTTTTCATTATAACGCTCAAATTAACAAAGATAAGAAGGAAAATGGTTTTTTATATAGTTAATGGGAGGGTTTATATGAAAACTCGTATATTGGCATACATATGTATATTCTTTTTATATGTCAGTGCAGGTTCTTATTCTGTTTTTGCACAGGATCACTTATATGAAGAAATTCAAAAGCATGCAAAACAATATGAGATTGCACCGCAAAATGCGATGATTGATAAGATATGGAAAGCAACACCAGGATATAATGGAAGACAAGTTGATATGGAAGCATCCTATAACAATATGAAGAAATTAAAGCAGTTTGATCAAAAACATCTTGAATTCAAGGAAGTATCACCGAGTGTCCACTTAGAAGATTTATCACCAGCACCAATTTATAGAGGTCATCCGGATAAAAAGATGGTCGGGTTAACAATAAATGTGGCATGGGGAAATGAGTATTTGCCTCGTATATTAGAAATATTGAAAAAACATGATGTGAAGGCGACCTTCTTTTTAGAAGGACGTTGGGTGAAAGAAAATTTACGATTTGCAAAAATGATTGTCGATGCAAAGCAAGAAGTTGGAAATCATTCTTACACACACCCTAATATGAAAACGTTATCGTCTGATGAAATAAGAGATCAGTTACAAAAAACAAATCGAATGATCGAAGCAGCTACGAATCAAAAGGTAAGATGGTTTGCACCGCCGAGTGGAAGTTTTCGGGATGAAGTGGTGAAAATTGCAGATGATTTTCAAATGGGAACGATTATGTGGACTGTTGATACAATTGATTGGAAGCGACCTGAGCCAGGTGTACTATTGCAGAGAGTAATGAGAAAAATACATCCAGGTGCTATCGTATTAATGCATCCTACTTCGTCCACAACAGAAGCATTAGATACAATGATTACAAAATTGAAGGAACAAGGATATAAAGTAGGGAATATAACAGAATTACTGGATGAAAAACGTGTGGATTAAATACATTTGCATGACATTCATCCTTAAACTTGTTATCATTAAATAATAGCACTTATTTAGAGAAACTGGCATTAGGAGGAAAGTTTTTGATTAAAAAATATACTTGTAAAAATGGTGTAAGAATAGTTATGGAGAATATACCAACTGTAAGATCGGTTGCGATTGGTATTTGGATCCATGCAGGATCAAGAAATGAAAATGAAAAAAATAACGGGATTTCTCACTTTTTAGAGCATATGTTCTTTAAAGGAACAGAAACACGTAGTGCACGTGAAATTGCAGAATCATTTGATAGCATTGGCGGACAAGTGAATGCTTTTACTTCAAAAGAATACACTTGTTACTATGCAAAAGTGCTAGATGAGCATGCTAAATATGCTCTAGATGTATTAGCAGATATGTTCTTTAATTCAACATTTGATGAAGAAGAACTGAAAAAAGAGAAGAATGTCGTATGTGAAGAAATTAAAATGTACGAAGATGCTCCAGATGATATTGTGCATGATATGTTAACGAAAGCAACATATGAAACGCATCCGCTTGGATACCCTATTTTAGGAACAGAAGAAACGCTTAATACGTTTACAGGTGATACGCTACGTCAATATATTAAGGATCATTACACACCTGAAAATGTAGTTGTATCAATTGCAGGAAATATTGATGAAGCCTTTTTACAAACAGTAGAGCAATATTTCGGTAGTTATGAAGGAACGACAAACCGTGAACAAGTACATAGCCCAATTTTCCATTTTAATAAGGTAGCACGTAAAAAGGAAACAGAACAAGCTCATTTATGTTTAGGATATAAAGGCTTACAAATGGGACACGAAGATATTTATAACTTAATTGTATTAAATAACGTTTTAGGCGGTAGTATGAGTAGCCGTTTATTCCAAGAAGTACGTGAGCAACGCGGGTTAGCTTACTCAGTATTCTCTTACCATTCTTCTTATGAAGATACAGGTATGTTAACGCTGTATGGTGGAACAGGTAGCCAACAATTAGATACACTGTATGAAACAATGCAAGAAACATTAGAAACATTAAAAAATACAGGTATTACAGAAAAAGAGCTTATGAATAGTAAAGAGCAATTAAAAGGAAACTTAATGTTAAGTTTAGAAAGTACGAATAGTCGTATGAGCCGTAATGGTAAAAATGAATTGCTACTTCGTAAGCACCGTTCACTTGATGAGATTATTGAAAGTGTAAACACGGTAACAAAAGAAAATGTAGATGAGTTAATTCGTAACATGTTTACAGATGAATTTTCTGCAGCATTAATTAGTCCAGATGGAAAACTTCCAAAAGGAATAAAACTGTAATTACTATATATGATTTAAAAATAACCGTATCTCTTTTAAATGAGATACGGTTATTTTTTGTGGGTATATAGAATAGGTACTAATTATGGATAACTTAAATGAATAATTTGGGTAGGGGGAGAGAGTATGCGATTAAGTGAACTAAGTGGGAAAGAAATTGTTAATTTAGAAAGAGCAGAAAAAATGGGGGTTTTAGGCTATGTGGATTTAGAGATTGATGAGAAGGATGGACAAATACAGGCTCTTATTATACCTGCTGGGAAATGGGGAGGTTTTAAAAAGGAACCACAAGAAATAAGAGTCGCATGGAGTCAAATAAAAAAAGTGGGTCATGATATGATTCTTTGCGATATTACAAATCGTTCAAATTCGAAGTGAAAGATGGCCATTTTGGTCATCTTTTTTGTTCATTTTACTCAGAGCAAAATCCAACATAATGTCTTTTCCTACGCCGAATTTTGAGGTGGGGCCTTCCTGCATACAAATAGGGGGATACATGATGGGTGCTTTTTGTTTTTCAATCACCTAAAACTCGTACATTACATATGATGTGGAGGAAAAAGAAAAAGTAGGCACTTTTCTTATAAATGACAGAAAAAGAAGGTGAATTAGGGAATGTTGACTGAGATGCATATTGCTGTCATAGGAGGAGATGCAAGACAGCTAGAAGTAATTCGCAAGCTCGTTGAATTGGATGCGAAACTTTCATTGATAGGGTTTGATCAGTTAGACCATGGCTTCACAGGGGCAGCAAAAGAAAGTATACAAAATTTAGATTTCACTTCTGTAGATGCAATTATTTTGCCAGTTGCAGGTACAAATGCCAAGGGAGAAGTAGATACTATTTTTTCAAATGAAAAAGTTTCTATAACGAAAGAACAAATTGAAAATACACCAGAACATTTTACTATATATTCAGGTATTGGTACGCCTTACTTGGAAAATCTCGTATCTACTACAAACCGTAAACTAATTAAATTATTTGATCGTGATGATGTGGCAATCTACAATTCTATACCAACTGTAGAAGGTACATTAATGATGGTAATTCAACATACCGACTATACAATTCATGGTTCTAATGTAATGGTTTTAGGATTTGGTAGAACAGGGATGAGCGTTGCCAGAGCATTTCAATCATTAGGAGCCCATGTCAAAGTTGGAGCAAGACGATCAGAACATATTGCACGTATTACAGAAATGATGTTTTCTCCTTTTCATATGCAGGACATTGAGAAAGAAGTAGGGGATATCGATATTGTCATTAATACAATTCCTCATCTCGTTGTGACAGCGAATGTCATTTCAAAAATGCCAGCTCATACGTTAGTAATTGATTTAGCTTCTAAACCAGGTGGTACCGACTTTAGATATGCGGAAAAAAGGGGAGTTAAAGCGCTGTTAGCACCTGGATTACCAGGTATTGTTGCTCCAAAAACAGCAGGACAAATTTTAGCGAACGTTCTTTCTCAGTTATTAGCAGAAGATGTAATCGCAAGAAAGGAGAATGGGGAATGAATTTAAAAGGGAAAAGAATAGGGTTTGGTTTTACTGGTTCACATTGTACGTACGAAGAAGTAATGCCTCATTTAGAAAAGTTAATTGCTGAGGGAGCTGAAGTGCGTCCAGTTGTTTCTTACACTGTTCAATCAACAAATACGAGATTTGGAGAAGGGGCAGAGTGGATTAAAAAGATTGAAGAAGTAACAGGTTTTAAAGCGATTAATTCAATCGTTGGCGCAGAACCGCTAGGACCTAAAATTCCACTAGATTGTATGGTAATTGCACCACTAACAGGAAATTCTATGAGTAAATTTGCTAATGCAATGACAGATTCTCCGGTATTAATGGCAGCGAAAGCGACGCTAAGAAATGGTAAGCCCGTCGTATTGGCTGTTTCGACGAATGATGCGTTGGGGCTTAATGGGGTAAATCTCATGCGCCTAATGGCTACAAAAAACATCTACTTCGTCCCATTCGGTCAAGATGCACCAGAGAAAAAACCAAATTCAATGGTAGCTCGCATGGAGTTACTGGAAGATACAGTATTAGAAGCGCTGCAAGGGAAGCAATTGCAACCGGTTGTCGTAGAAAAATTCAGATATATGAATTAAAAAACGAAAAAAAACGGACAATTTTCGATGAAACCATCATTCTTACTGTAGAATATGATAAAATTAACGTTATTAAGATTAGAAGGGGTATTGTATACTCCTTCTCATTCTAAGTTATAGAAGGATTGGTATCTAGAAAGGGGCATAGTGATGGAAAAGCAAAAAACTTTTCATGTCGCTGTAGTTGGAGCAACCGGCGCAGTTGGTGAACAAATGTTAAATACTTTAGAGAAACGAGAATTTCCAATTGGGAAGTTAACGTTACTTTCATCTAAACGATCTGCAGGTAAGAAACTTGTATTTAAAGGCGAAGAATTTACAGTTCAAGAGGCAACTCCTGAAAGTTTTGAAGGAGTAGATATCGCACTATTTAGTGCTGGTGGATCTGTATCAAAACAATTAGCGCCAGAAGCAGCAAAGCGCGGTGCGATTGTTGTTGATAATACAAGTGCATTCCGTATGACAGAAAACGTGCCACTTGTTGTACCTGAAGTAAATGAAAACGACTTAAAAGAACATAACGGTATTATTGCAAATCCAAACTGTTCTACAATTCAAATGGTAGTAGCTCTTGAGCCAGTTCGTCAGCAATATGGTTTAAAACGAGTAATCGTTTCCACATATCAAGCTGTATCAGGTGCTGGTGCGGCAGCGATTGAAGAACTTCATGAACAATCACAAGCAATCTTAAATGGTGAAGAAGTAAAGGCGAATGTTTTACCTGTATCAGGTGATAAGAAACATTTCCCGATTGCTTTCAACGCGATTCCACAGATTGATAAGTTCCAAGATAATGGATTTACATTTGAAGAAATGAAAATGATTAATGAAACGAAAAAAATTATGCATATGCCAGAGCTAGAAGTAGCGGCAACATGTGTACGTTTACCAGTTGTATCAGGTCACTCTGAGTCTGTTTACATTGAAGTAGAAAAAGAAGGCGTAACAGTAGAGGAATTAAAGAACTTACTTGCAAATGCGGAAGGTATCGTTCTGCAAGATAACCCAGAAGAGCAATTATATCCAATGCCAGCTACTGCAGTAGGTAAAAACGAAGTATTCGTTGGAAGAATTCGTAAAGATTTAAATAACGATAAAGGATTCCATCTTTGGGTCGTATCTGATAACTTATTAAAAGGCGCTGCATGGAATTCTGTTCAAATTGCAGAGCGCTTAGTAAAATTACAATTAGTGTAAACGGCTAAGAGAAGGTGCAAAATATGAAAATTATTGTTCAAAAATTTGGTGGCACATCTGTACGTGATGAAAATGGACGTAAGCATGCGCTTCATCATATAAAAAAATCGCTAGATGCGGGTTATAAAGTAGTGACTGTCGTATCTGCTATGGGTCGTAAAGGTGAACCATATGCAACTGATACGTTGTTAAGTCTTGTAAATCAAGAGGAATCTCACATTTCTAATCGTGAGCAAGATTTATTATTATCATGCGGAGAATTAATCTCAGCAATCGTTTTCTCTAACATGTTAAATGAGAACGGTATAAAAGCAGCGGCATTAAATGGTGCACAAGCTGGTTTTGTAACAAATGATGATTTTACAAATGCTAAGATTATTGAAATGAATTGTGATCGTATACACGAAGAGCTAGAAAATGTAGATGTAATCGTTGTGACAGGATTCCAAGGACAAACGAAAAAAGGTGATACGACAACACTTGGACGCGGAGGTAGTGATACTTCAGCTTCAGCTTTAGGTGTTGCGCTTCATGCTGAATATATCGATATCTTCACAGATGTAGAAGGTGTGATGACTGCAGATCCTCGCATTGTAAAAGATGCACGTCACCTTCAAACTGTAACGTATAACGAAATTTGTAACATGGCATACCAAGGTGCAAAAGTCGTTCATCCACGTGCAGTTGAAATTGCGATGCATGCAAAAGTACCGCTTCGTGTACGTTCTACGTACTCTGATAGTGAAGGTACGCTTATTTCAGCATCTGACGGCGCTACAAAAGGCCGTGATGTAGAAGAACGTCCTGTTACAGGTATTGCACATGTATCAAATGTGACGCAAATTAAAGTACTTGCAAAAGAAACAGCATATGATTTGCAGCAGCATGTGTTTAAAGAAATGGCGAATGAAGGAATCAGTGTCGATTTAATTAACATTTCACCTACTGGGGTAGCTTATACGGTGAGTGATAATGTATCAAATCGTGCAGTTGAACTATTACAAAACCTTGGATATGAGCCAATTGTGACAGAGCATTGTGCGAAAGTATCTATTGTAGGAGCTGGAATGGCAGGATACCCAGGGGTTACTGCGAAAATCGTTACAGCTTTAGCTGAAAAAGGTATTCAAATTCTGCAATCAGCAGATAGCCATACGACAATTTGGGTTCTTGTAAAAGAAACTGATTTAGTGGAGGCTGTAAATGCATTACATAGTGCGTTTGAGCTTTCAAAAGAAAAGCAACTGGAACAATAAGGAGTGAGACCATGATAGATTTTGGGACAATTGCAACCGCGATGGTAACACCGTTTGATATAAACGGCAATATCGATTTTGCAAAGACAACGAAATTGGTAAATTATTTAATTGATAACGGTACAACAGCAATCGTGGTAGGAGGAACGACAGGAGAATCTCCTACATTAACTTCAGAAGAAAAAGTAGCGTTATATCGCCATGTCGTATCTGTTGTCGATAAAAGGGTGCCCGTAATCGCTGGAACAGGTAGCAATAATACGCATGCTTCTATTGACTTAACGAAAAAAGCAACAGAGGTTGGTGTTGATGCAGTAATGCTAGTAGCACCGTATTATAACAAACCGAGTCAAGAAGGAATGTATCAGCACTTTAAAGCAATTGCTGAAAGCACGCCACTTCCGGTTATGCTATATAACGTTCCAGGACGATCTATTGTACAAATCTCCGTTGATACAGTTGTTCGTTTATCAGAAATAGAAAACATTGTTGCGATTAAAGATGCAGGCGGCGATGTGTTAACAATGACAGAAATCATTGAAAAAACAGCGGACGACTTTGCAGTATACAGCGGTGATGACGGTTTAACGTTACCAGCTATGGCAGTTGGAGCGAAAGGTATCGTTTCTGTAGCATCTCATGTTATCGGAAATGAAATGCAAGAAATGATTGCAGCGTTCCAAGCAGGTGAATTTAAGAAGGCGCAAAAATTACATCAATTACTTGTAAGAGTAACGGATTCATTATTTATGGCGCCAAGCCCAACACCAGTAAAAACAGCATTACAAATGGTTGGATTAGATGTAGGTTCTGTACGTTTACCACTTCTTCCGTTAACAGAAGAAGAAAGAGTAACGTTACAATCTGTTATGCAATCTATCCCTCGTTAATAAAAATGACCTAGTGTAGAACTAGGTCATTTTTTATTTGTATGAAAGTCTTTTCCTCTCTTTTCTTATCTTACCTATATATGTTTTTATAAGATCATTAACTGGTTTTTCATTATATATTGCAACATGTAAAAGAAAATAATCGTAACCCTTTAAAAGAATTAAAAAGTCATAGTTATTATAGAATGAACACTTGTATAAACGTATTAAAATACCAATTCTATTTTTCGGATAAATTGCTTCAAATATGACGTAATTCATAAAAAAAACTTCATTTTATAAGTTTTTTGTTCAATTCTAGAAAAATAAGTCTTGAAAATCTATATTATGAAATGAATTTAGAGTATTTATAGCTATTTCTTCAAAACGATATGGGGTACGAAATCGGAGTAAATATAAAGGACATCAGTTCGATAAGTTTGTTGGGAATGCGTTCTTTTCCTTTTTCTTTCGCACGATTTAACTTGTGTTCTATTTCTTGTATCAGGTATAATATGGCTAAGTAGCTTAGTACGGGTATGCTTAGCAAAATTGGTAAAAATTATAATTTGATTACATTTTCATATCATATCGAATAAGATATTTGATTTATATAATGAAAGAGAGGTGAAACCTGGTTTAAAAAATAAACAAGGACATGATATCGCATAACGGTAAGGACATTCGTCTTGGACGGTGAATATATGGTGGTTGTAGAGTTTCCCCTGGTGTCTCTGCAATTTTAGTGAAATCAGTGTTTGAAAGATTTTTAAACCAGGCAACAACATGAAGAGAAAAGAGAATGAGTCTGTTAAAGTATTTGCTCTTGGTGGAGTAGGTGAAATCGGGAAAAACATGTACTGTGTTGAAATTGATTCTGAAATCTTTATTGTAGATGCAGGGTTAATGTTCCCGGGAGATGAAATGTTTGGAATTGATATCGTTATTCCTGATATTACATATTTAGTAGAAAACCAAGAGCGAGTAAAAGGTTTATTTATTACTCACGGTCATGAAGATCATATTGGTGGCATTGTTTACGTACTTCGTAAATTATCAATTCCAGTGTATGCAACGAAATTAACGGTAGGACTTATACAAGAAAAACTTGGCGAAGCGGGTATGTTAGGCCGTGTAGATTTAAAAACAATCGATTCAAATTCAACAGTAGAATTTAATACTACAACGGTGTCGTTCTTTGGAACAACACATAGTATTCCAGATTCTGTTGGTGTTTGTTTCCATACATCAAAAGGTGCAATCGTATATACGGGAGACTTTAAATTCGATCAAACTCCAATTGGAAATAGTGGAGCAGACCT
Source organism: Bacillus sp. FSL R9-9834 (assembly GCF_038006905.1). Lineage (NCBI taxonomy): Bacteria > Bacillati > Bacillota > Bacilli > Caryophanales > Bacillaceae > Bacillus > Bacillus sp. FSL R9-9834. The sequence goes on along the minus strand of NZ_JBBOWD010000001.1, from coordinate 3,588,107 downwards.
TGGGAAAATGGCTCAAATCGGAAATGAAGGCGTTCTATGCTTATTATCTGATAGTACAAATGCTGAGCGTCCAGGCTATACAGGTTCTGAAAAAGAAGTTGGTGTAGAAATTTCTAAAGTGTTCTACGGTGCAGAAGGACGTATTATCGTTGCTTCATTTGCATCGAATGTACATCGTATTCAACAAGTATTTGATGCAGCTGCTGAAACAGGACGAAAAGTAGCGGTTGTAGGACGTAGTATGGTGAAAGTGGTAGATATCGCAAGACGTCTTGGTTATTTAGATGTTCCAGAAGGTATGGTTATTTCACTACAAGAAGTAGACAATTTCCCAGAGAAAAAGGTAGCTATTTTAACGACAGGTAGCCAAGGTGAACCGATGGCAGCCCTTTCTAGAATGGCAAAGCAAGCTCATAAACAAATTTCAATTCGTAAAGGTGATACGGTTATTATCGCGGCATCTCCAATTCCAGGTAATGAAATATCTGTATCGAAAATTATTGATTTGTTATTTAGAGCGGGAGCTGAAGTTGTTTATTACGGTGAAAGAAAAGTTCACGTTTCAGGTCACGGTAGCCAAGAAGAATTAAAATTAATGTTAAATTTAATGAAACCGAAATATTTTGTACCCGTACATGGTGAGTTCCGTATGCAAAAAGCACATGCATACTTAGCTGAAGATGTAGGTATTGCAAGAGAAAATATCTTTATTGTAGAAAAAGGCGATGTAATTGGTTTTGGTGACGATGAAGCGAACTTAGTTGGCAAAGTGCAAGCTGGCAATGTGTTAATTGATGGATTAGGTGTAGGTGATGTTGGTAATATCGTTCTTCGAGATAGAAAAATGTTATCTCAAGATGGAATATTAGTAGTTGTTGTAACACTGGGTAAAGATGAAAAGAAAATTATCTCTGGTCCAGAAATCATTTCACGTGGATTTGTATATGTACGTGAATCAGAAGCGTTAATTGACCGTTCTACAGAGATTGTACGTATGATTGTTGAGCAATCAATTAAAGAATATTCAATTGAATGGTCTATGTTAAAACAAAATATTCGTGAATTATTAGGACAGTTCTTGTACGAAGAGACGAAGAGAAAACCTATGATTTTACCGATTATTATGGAAGTATAAAAAAGATCACCTTTACGGGTGATCTTTTTTCTTTTTCACTCTATCGAATGAAATTTATAACTTAAGAAATACTAGTTATATACGAGTGAAAGGGGATGCGATATGACAGAACGTGATCGTTATACAAATGAAGAGAAAGAGGCTGAGCCGAAAGAAACCGGAAAAGAAGCTTCAATAGTGGAAAAAATTCAGCAGCTTGGACAAACGAATGTACCGCAAATGAATGAATCACGTATTCATTGTTTAACAATTGTTGGACAGGTGGAAGGTCATGTTCAGTTGCCACCGCAAAATAAAACAACGAAATATGAGCATATTATTCCGCAAATTGTTGCGATTGAACAAAATCCGAAAATTGAAGGCTTGCTTTTAGTGTTAAATACAGTTGGAGGTGACGTTGAAGCTGGGCTAGCAATTTCTGAGATGGTCGCTTCACTTTCAAAACCGACAGTATCTTTAGTTTTAGGTGGAGGGCATTCTATCGGTGTACCGATTGCCGTTTCTACAGACTATTCATTTATTGCAGAAACTGCGACGATGACAATTCATCCGATTCGTCTAACAGGTCTTGTTATAGGTGTGCCACAAACATTTGAGTATTTAGATAAAATGCAAGAAAGAGTCATTCGCTTTGTGACGAAGCATTCGAAAGTAACGGAAGATCGTTTTAAAGAGCTTATGTTTGCGAAAGGGAATTTGACGCGAGATATTGGTACGAATGTAATTGGTGGAGATGCAGTGAAGTATGGTCTTATAGATGATGTCGGTGGTATCGGAAATGCGATTCGAAAATTAAACGAATTAATAGATGGTCGCGCGGATGATCATGCAGAAGGGACAATGTTACAATGATTTTATATACAATTATGCCAGAGCAACTCGTGTATCCAGCCGATTATTCGCAATGTGAAAGTCAAAAAGTCGTAAATATAAATGGTGTTGAATTAATGGTTTCAGAAGAAGAACATGGGTATTATTCTATTGTACGCGTGTTAAGTACGGATCCGCTTCACTACTTAGAGTTTGAGCCGGGACAGAAAATAACCTTTTAGCAAAAAGAAGGATTTTGTTTAGAAGCTATGGTATAATATAAAAAACAAGACGGTTGAGCAGCCATGAGAGGGCTGCTTTCTTCTGTTTATTTAACATTTTACAAGAAGTGTAAAAATAGAAGATATAAAGACCTGAAAAAATAGAGAAAACAAACATATAAGCAGAGTTTTTTAGGAAGTTTTACTTATATGTAGATCACGAGGTGAAGAAATGGCAAAACAAAAGCAAAGAGGGACGAAGGCAAAGACAAGACGTACGATAAAGCCAACTTTGTATTATGAAATCGTCGGTTTAACTCTTTTTGCACTTTCAATCATTACGATTTTACAGCTAGGCGTTGTAGGAAAATCGTTTGTGTTATTTTTTCGCTTCTTCTTTGGTGAGTGGTACATAATTGGTGTGTTAGGTGTAATAGCTTTATCCGTTTCATTCGTTATAAAACGTGGATGGCCGAACCTTTTAAATAAACGGTTAATCGGTTTTTATTTAATAGTATTGGCGATATTAATGTTTAGTCATATTACATTATTTAACCTTCTTACGAAAGATGGAGCAGTGCAAAATACTTCTGTTATTGTAAGTACGAAAGATAATTTCTTTCTTGAAATGAAAAAAGGGCCAGATAGCGTTCATTTAGGTGGTGGCATGTTTGGTGCACTTATGTTCGCGACTTGTTACTTCTTATTTGACGAAGTAGGAGCTTATATTATTGGTATTATTTTAGTTATTCTCGGTATACTTTGTATAACAAATAAGCATATTGGAGAAGTGTTAGCTCCAGTTGGCAGAATTCTTAGAAGTCAATTTCAAGTGATGCAAGGGGACTATAAAGATTGGAGAGCCAAAAGAACGGCTGAACAAACAGAAAAGAAAAAAACAACAAGAAGCACAAGGAGCAAACGCGCTGCAGAACATGAAGAAATTATTGAGCCGATGGAAGAAATCTCAATTGATCCTCCGATTATTTCGAATTTCACTGAGAATTATCCTGTAAATGAAGAAGAGGATAAACGAATTGAAGTAGAGGAAGAAGAGTTAATCACTTCACCGTTTATTGAAGAGGCTCCACCAGTTGAAGAGCCGAAGAAAAAGCGTGGAGAAAAAATCGTTGAATCGCTAGAGGGGGAAACACAAGCACCTCCTATGCAATTTTCAAATGTAGAAAATAAAGATTACAAGCTTCCTGCGCTTGATATATTGAAATTTCCAAAGAATAAGCAAGTTACAAATGAAAATGCGGAAATTTATGAGAATGCTCGTAAATTAGAACGTACTTTCCAAAGTTTTGGAGTGAAAGCGAAAGTAACAAAAGTACATAGAGGTCCTGCAGTTACAAAATATGAAGTGTATCCTGATATGGGAGTAAAGGTAAGCAAAATCGTCGGTTTAAGTGATGATTTAGCACTTGCGTTAGCGGCGAAAGACATTCGTATTGAAGCGCCTATTCCCGGGAAATCAGCTGTAGGAATTGAAGTTCCGAACTCAGAAGTCTCTATGGTAACGCTTAGAGAAGTTCTTGATTCTAAAGCTAACAATCATCCGGAAGAGAAGTTGTTAATAGGTCTTGGACGAGATATTACAGGTGAAGCTGTATTAGCCCGTTTAAATAAAATGCCCCATTTGCTAGTGGCAGGTGCGACAGGTAGCGGGAAAAGTGTATGTATTAACGGTATTATTGTTAGTATTTTAATGCGTGCAAAACCACATGAAGTAAAATTAATGATGATTGATCCGAAAATGGTAGAGTTAAATGTATATAACGGTGTGCCTCATTTGTTAACACCAGTTGTAACGGATCCGAAAAAGGCATCGCAAGCATTGAAAAAAGTTGTGAGTGAAATGGAGCGCCGTTATGAATTATTTGCTCATAGTGGCACGCGAAATATTGAAGGATATAATGACTATATAAAAGAGCATAATAATCAATCAGAAGCGAAACAACCCGAATTACCTTATATTGTCGTAATTGTGGACGAGTTAGCAGATTTAATGATGGTTGCTTCATCGGATGTAGAGGATGCGATTATGCGTCTAGCACAAATGGCTCGTGCTGCCGGTATTCATTTAATTATTGCAACGCAGCGTCCGTCAGTTGATGTCATTACGGGAGTTATTAAAGCAAATATTCCATCACGTATTGCATTCGCTGTATCTTCTCAAACAGACTCTCGTACAATTCTTGACGGCGGTGGTGCAGAGAAACTGCTAGGTCGTGGAGATATGCTATTTATACCAATTGGTGCATCGAAGCCCGTACGTGTACAAGGTGCGTTTTTATCAGATGATGAAGTTGAGAGAGTTGTAGAATATGTTATTGGTCAACAAAAAGCGCAATATCAAGAAGATATGATTCCGCAAGATGTTCCTGATACGAAGCAGGAAGTAGAAGATGAATTATATGATGAAGCAGTTCAGCTCGTAGTGGAAATGCAAACAGCATCGGTTTCTATGTTACAACGTAGGTTTAGAGTTGGTTATACACGTGCTGCCCGTTTAATTGATGCAATGGAAATGAATGGTGTAGTAGGTCCGTATGAAGGTAGTAAACCACGTGAAGTGCTCATTAATGATGTACAAGAAAAAAGTTCATAAAAAAAGCCTAATTGTTTTTACAATTAGGCTTTTTTATATGCTGGTTTTGTTATATACTATATTCAGCAATAAAGAAAGGGCTTACATTTAAGGCGATTCTTTAGAATACGAATACTTTGGTGTGGTTTTTTGTGAACGTTCGATATTTAATGTAGAAAATTGTTAAATTTTGTTGACACGTATGGGAGCAAGTGGTAAGATTACTTCGAAAAGAATCACTGCCTCATATAATCTTGGAGATAAGGTCCATAAGTTTCTACCTGGCAACCATGAATTGCTAGACTATGAGGGGAAAAGTGTGTAACAAAGGATGTAAGAGATCTTTGTGCCGAACTTTTTCTCGCTATGAGGAATGTTTGTGGTGCAAAGTTTTTTTTATGCAGTAAAGAGTGAAAATTTCATCTTAAAAAATTATTAATATTTATTCGACAATTATGCCTGTTTTTAGTATTTAGCAATTTTTATTATGTTGTAAGTTGAAAAAAGAGAAAAGAAGTCTTACATCAGAGGTCGAATAATTGAAATGCGGGGGAGTCTTATGTCAGTAAAATCCGATAGTCGTCACCTATATTTACGGGTGATTGATCACATCAAAGAAAAAATTAAAGATGGGGCTTACAAAGAAAGACAAAAGTTACCATCAGAGTTTGATTTAGCGAAAGAACTTGGCGTAAGTAGAGCGACTTTAAGGGAAGCGCTGCGTATTTTAGAAGAAGAAAATGTTGTCATTCGCAGACATGGTGTAGGAACATTTGTAAATGCAAAGCCGTTATTTTCTTCTGGGATTGAACAACTTTCTAGTATTACAGATATGATTTCTAGTGTGGGGAAAACACCAGGAACTATCTTTTTATCATCATCTACAACAAGTTTAACAGAGGAAGAAAAAGAGAAGTTTAATAGTGAAGATGGTTTTAATGCAGTGATGATTGAGCGTGTGCGTACAGCAGATGGGGAACCTGTTGTATATTGTATCGATAAACTTGCAAAAGAGATATTGCCAGATTTATCGGGATACAACGAAGAATCATTGCTTACAGTGATACATAACAATACGCACAAACGTATCACATACGCAGTTGCTCACATTGAGCCGATTGGCTATCATCCGAAAATCTCACCGATTTTGGAATGTGAACCGGAAACGGCACTGCTAGTGTTAAAACAAATGCACTATGATCAAAATGATGAGCCAATCTTATATTCTATCAATTATTTTAGAGCTGATAAGTTTAGCTTCCACGTATTAAGAAAACGTATGTAGGTGAGTTCCTTTTTAGGGAGGTGACAGCAAGAAGTTAGGGACAGCAGCGTATAAAAAAATAGACAAATCATTTCAGGAGGGGTTTCTAGTATGAAGAAAAAAACAGGTCTTTTATTATCATTAACATTAGCAGCAAGTGCGGTGTTAGGTGCATGTGGTAACTCGGATAAAGCGAGTAGCGACAAAAAAGAGTTTAAAGTTGGTATGGTTACAGATGTTGGGGGCGTTGATGACAAATCATTTAACCAATCAGCTTGGGAAGGTTTAACGAAGTTCGGTAAAGACAATGACTTAAAGAAAAATGAAGGATATCGTTATCTTCAATCTAGTAAAGATGCGGATTATATCCCGAATTTAACGAAATTTGCGAAAGATCATTATAACACAACATTTGGTATTGGTTACTTAATGGAAAAATCAATTGCAAAGGTAGCTGAACAATATCCAAAAGAGCAATTTGCGATTGTAGATACAGTTGTAGAGAAGCCGAACGTAACAAGTATTACATTTAAAGACCATGAAGGTTCATTCCTAGTTGGTGCTGTAGCAGCGATGACGACAAAATCAAATAAAGTTGGGTTTGTTGGTGGTGTAAAAAGCCCATTAATTACAAAATTTGAATCAGGCTTTAAAGCTGGTGCAAAAGCAGTAAATCCAAATATCGAAATCGTATCACAATATGCTGATGCGTTTGATAAACCAGAAAAAGGCTCTGTATTAGCTTCAGCAATGTACGGTGGTGGAGTTGACGTAATTTACCATGCTTCAGGTGCAACTGGTAACGGTGTATTCACAGAAGCGAAAAACCGTAAGAAAAAAGGTGAAAACGTTTGGGTAATCGGTGTTGACCGTGACCAAAATCAAGAAGGTATGCCTGAAAACGTAACTTTAACATCAATGGTAAAACGTGTTGATATTGCAGTAGCAAAAGTAGCACAAGAAGCGAAAGATGGTAAATTAAAAGGCGGTAAAGTAGAAGAATTCGGATTAAAAGATGACGGTGTTGGTATTGCGAAAACTACTGACAATGTGAAAAAAGTAAATCCAGAAATCTTAACAAAAGTAGAAGAGTTTGAGAAGAAAATCACTGACGGTGAAATTAAAGTCCCTGCAACTGACGAAGAATATAAAACATATGAAGCTTCTCTAAAGAAATAATAATAGAGAAATAGCAAAGGTTAGTTCGTAGAACTAACCTTTGCATATATATAAATACTTTTAATAGAGTGTAATTAGGGAGTGTTCCCTGCTAAAAGGAGGAACAAAATGGAATACGTAATTGAGATGAACAATATTACAAAAGTATTCCCAGGCATTGTAGCGAATGATGATATTACGCTGCAAGTAAAACAGGGAGAAATACATGCTTTACTTGGAGAAAATGGTGCAGGGAAATCCACATTGATGAATGTACTATTTGGTTTGTACCAACCAGAACAAGGTGAAATTAAAATTAAAGGAAAACCTGTAAAAATTACAAATCCGAATATAGCAAATGACCTTGGTATTGGGATGGTCCATCAGCATTTTATGCTTGTTCATAATTTTACAGTTACAGAGAATATTATTCTTGGAAATGAGCCGAAGAAAAACGGGAAAATTGCTGTTGAAGAGGCGGCAAAAGAAATTAAGCAATTATCTGAACAGTATGGTTTGGCTGTTGATCCACATGCGAAAATTGAGGATATTTCTGTTGGGATGCAGCAAAGGGTTGAAATATTAAAGACTCTTTATCGTGGTGCTGAGATTTTAATATTTGATGAGCCAACCGCGGTGTTAACTCCTCAAGAAATTCATGAGTTGATTCAAATTATGAAAAAGCTTGTGCAAGAGGGGAAATCTATTATCCTTATTACACATAAGTTGAAAGAAATTATGGAAGTTTGCGATCGTTGTACAATTATTCGTAAAGGTAAGGGGATTGGTACTGTTGATGTAGCGGAAACGGATGAGCATAAACTTGCAGAGTTAATGGTCGGACGTCAAGTGAATTTTAAAACAGAAAAAATAGAAGCTAAACCAATGGAAGAAGTACTATCTATTGCAAACCTAATTGTTCATGATACGCGCAAGTTACCTGCTGTAAAAGGCCTTGACTTAACTGTTCGTGCAGGAGAAATCGTTGGGATTGCAGGGATTGATGGGAATGGTCAAAGTGAATTAATAGAGGCGATTACTGGTTTACGAAAAGTTGAGTCAGGTTCTATTGCAATTAAAGGAAAAGAAATAACGAATTGGCCTGTTCGAAGAATAACAGAAGAGGGGATTGGTCATATTCCTGAAGACCGTCATAAACACGGACTTGTTCTCGATTTTTCTGTTCGGGACAATATTGTTTTACAAACATACTATAAAAATCCATTTTCAAAGAAAGGGATTTTAAATTTTAGTAAAATTACAGAAAAAGCGAAAGCACTTATTGAACAGTTTGATGTACGTACACCTAGTGAACAAACGTTAGCTCGCGCTCTATCTGGTGGAAACCAACAAAAGGCAATTATTGCACGTGAGGTAGATCGTAATCCAGATTTATTAATTGCAGCACAGCCAACACGTGGTTTAGATGTAGGTGCGATTGAATTTATTCATAAAAAATTAATTGAGCAGAGAGATAATGGTAAGGCAGTATTACTTTTATCTTTAGAGCTGGATGAAATTTTAAATGTAAGTGATCGAGTGGCTGTTATATATGAAGGGAAAATTGTAGCGATTGTCGATGCGAAAGAAACAAATGAACAACAGCTTGGATTATTAATGGCCGGCGGGACAGGGAAAGAGAAGGTGAACACAAATGGCTAAAAAATTTTTAACAGAACGAACAATTAATATTTTAGTACCTGTGTTATCCGTAGTTTTCGGTTTACTTGTTGGTGCCATTGTAATGTTAGTTAGTGGATATGATCCAATTGTTGGATATGCCGCGCTTTGGGAAGGGATGGTTGGCAATCCACAAGCTATCGGTGAGACGTTGCGTACAATGATTCCGCTTGTATTAGCTGGTCTTTCAGTAGCATTTGCATTTCGTACAGGTCTTTTCAATATTGGAGTGGAAGGACAATTATTAGTTGGGTGGCTTGCTGCTGTTTGGTTTGGATATGCAGTGTCGTTACCAGCAATTTTGCATATTCCGTTATCTATTTTAGTGGCAGCAATTGTCGGCGGTTTATGGGGGTTTATACCTGGATATTTAAAAGGGAAACTTAAAGTAAATGAAGTAATTGTTACAATTATGATGAACTACATTGCACTTTATGTTACGTATGATCTTATTAAACGTTTTATCCACGAAGGTAATGAAAAATCTTATGACGTACAAGCAAGTGCTTCGTTAGCTTCTGATTGGTTATCTTCATTGACAGATGGATCTCGTTTACACTGGGGAATTGTTGTGGCTATTATCATTGCGATTGTAATGTGGTTCTTATTAGATAGAACAACGTTAGGGTATGAATTAAAATCGGTTGGTTTTAACCAAAATGCCTCTCAATACGCAGGAATGAAAGTATCGCGTAATGTTGTATTATCAATGACAATTGCTGGTGCTTTTGCAGGAATTGGTGGAGCTATGGAAGGATTAGGGACATTCCAAAGTATGACAGCAATGTCTTCGTTTACTGGTATTGGATTTGATGGGATTGCGGTAGCACTTTTAGGCGGAAATAATCCATTTGGTATACTATTAGCAGCTTTACTGTTTGGTGGTTTGAAAAGTGCAGCACCACAAATGAATTTCGAAGCAGATGTACCTTCGGAGTTAATTAACGTTATTATTGCATGTATTATTTTCTTTGTAGCGTGCAGTTATGTTTTACGCTGGGCACTTACACGCATGAGCAAGGAGGGGAAATAAATGAGCTTTTTAGATATTTTAGCCATTCTTGTGACGGGTACGTTATATACGGCAGCGCCACTTATTTTTACGGCGTTAGGTGGAGTGTTCAGTGAACGTTCTGGAGTTGTAAATATAGCGTTAGAAGGTTTAATGTTATTTGGTGCATTTATTGGTATTGTTACAACGTTATTAATGGGTGATACGTGGGGGTCGATGACTCCTTGGATTGCATTATTATTTGCAGCAATTGGTAGTGGATTGTTTGCACTTCTTCACGCAGTAGCATCCATTACATTCCGTGCAGATCAAGTAGTAAGCGGAGTAGCAATTAACTTCTTAGCACTTGGTTTAACAGTATTTGCGATTAAGAAAATCTTTGGCAAAGGACAAACTGATTTCATTCAATACCGCATTGAAAAAATCGATGTTCCGGGTCTTTCGGATATTCCGGTAATCGGAAAAATCTTTTTCTCTAATGTACCGTTAACATCATATATTGCTATTATTTTAGCGTTTGTCGTTTGGTATATCATTTATAAAACGCCGTTCGGTCTTCGTCTTCGTGCGGTTGGTGAGCATCCAATGGCAGCGGATACGATGGGGATTAACGTATATAAAATGCGTTATATTGCAGTTGCTATATCTGGAATGTTTGCAGGAGTTGGTGGAGCGGTCTTCGCTATGTCGATTTCTGGTAACTTCTCAGGTGCTACAATTACTGGACAAGGTTTCTTAGCGTTAGCAGCAATGATTTTCGGTAAATGGAATCCACTCGGTGCTCTTGGAGCGGCTCTGTTCTTCGGATTTGCTCAATCATTAGGAATAACAGGTGGTACAATTCCAGTACTAAAAGAAATTCCAAGTGTATTCTTAACGATATTACCGTATGTATTCACAATATTAGCGCTTGTTGGTTTTGTAGGTCGTTCTGAAGCTCCGAAAGCATTAGGAACTCCTTATGAAAAAGGAAAACGATAAGTATAAAAAAAGCTCGCACATTAGTGCGGGCTTTTTTACATAGACTATATTTAATACGGAATTTTACTATGTTCCTTACATATTACAGTTTTTAGAAAGGGCCTAATGTAAGTATAGTGAGGAAGAAAAGTTGATTTTTTATTTCTAAAAACTGTATATTGAAGAGGAATATTCCTATATACGTAAAGGAGGGCTATAAATGAAACTGATGGAACAACAGTTACATGAGCTAGGTGGTTTACGAGTACATATTATTCCAACTGATAAATATAAAACAAATACATTTGTATTTCGTTTGAAAGCACCTTTAAATGAGGAGACGGTGACAGAGCGTGCCCTATTGCCATACGTATTGCAAAGTGCGACAGAAAAGCTTCCTTCTGTAATTCGTCTTCGTCAATATTTAGAAGAATTATATGGATCTTCTTTGGCAGTAGATGTAAGTAAAAAAGGAGAAGACCATATCATCTCTATTTATGTAGACATTGCAAATGAAGTATATTTACATGATGCACCACCGTTATTTGAAAAAGCGCTTTCTATGTTATCTGATATCGTTTTGCATCCAGCGACAGAGGGGAATGGTTTTCTACCTTCTATCGTGGAAAGTGAAAAGAGAGCGCTCTTGCAACGAATTGAAGCGACTTATGATGATAAAATGCGTTATGCAAACGAGCGTTTAATTGAAGAAATGTGCAAAGTAGAACCGTATCGTTTAAGCGTAAATGGGAAAAAAGAGAGTGTTTCTTCTATTACAAATGAAAGTTTGTATCAATATTATCAAAAAGTGTTAGCAGAGGATGAAATGGATCTATACATTATTGGTGATATTTCAGAAAACGCAGTGGATCTTGTAAGTAAGTATTTTTCTATTTCAGCGCGTCCTGCGAGAGAAAGAAATGTACTTCTTCATAAGAGAAATAATGAAGAAAAAGAAGTTGTGGAAAAACAAGAATTAAAACAAAGTAAATTACACATCGGTTATCGTACGTTTATTACGTATAAAGATGAAGATTATTTTGCACTGCAATTGTTCAATGGATTGTTTGGAGGATTTTCTCATTCGAAGTTATTCGTTAATGTTCGTGAAAAAAATAGTTTAGCGTACTATGCAGCATCTCGCTTTGAAAGTCATAAAGGTTTATTATTTGTCATGTCAGGAATCGAAGCGAAAAATTATGAAAAAGCGGTTGAGATTATTAAAGAGCAAATGCTTGCAATGCAAAATGGTGATTTTTCTGAAGAAGAGATGCATCAAACGAAAAGTGTTATTCGAAATCAAATATTAGAAGCAATTGATACACCGCGCGGATTTGTGGAAATGCTGTATCATGGTATTATTTCAGATCGTACCCGTCCGGTTGAAGAATGGCTTACAGGTATTGAAAGTGTGACGAAAGAAGAGATTGTGAAAGTTGCTAAAAATATTGAATTAGATACAATTTACTTTTTACAAGGAACGGAGGGAGAATAAATGGAGAAGATTGTTTATGAGCAATTAAAAGAGACACTCTATTATGAAAAACTTCCTAATGGATTAGATGTATATATTTTACCGAAGCAAGGATTTAATAAAACATTTGCAACGTTTACGACAAAATATGGTTCTGTGGATAATACGTTCGTACCACTAGGTAAAGAAGAGATGATTCGTGTGCCTGATGGGATTGCTCATTTTCTTGAGCATAAACTATTTGAAAAAGAAGATCACGATGCCTTCCAATTGTTTAGTAAACAAGGGGCATCGGCAAATGCTTTCACATCATTCACAAGAACAGCTTACCTTTTTTCATGTACATCAAATGTAGAACAAAATTTAAATACATTGTTAAATTTCGTACAAGAGCCTTACTTTTCTGAAAAAACAGTTGAAAAAGAGAAGGGTATCATTGGGCAAGAAATTCAAATGTATCAAGATAATCCAGATTGGCGCTTATATTTTGGGTTAATTGATAGCTTGTTTGTAAAGCACCCGATTAAAATTGATATTGCGGGTACGATCGAGTCTATTAGTAAAATTACGAAAGACCTACTATATGAATGTTATGAAACGTTTTATCATCCAAGCAATATGTTAATGTTTGTTGTAGGGGCAATTGATCCAGAGAAAACGATGGATTTGATACGTGAAAATCAAGCGAAAAAAGATTATAAAAATCAACCAGAAATAATCCGTTCATTCGAAGAAGAACCAGATGAGGTAAATGAAAAGAAGAAAATTATTTCAATGCCTGTACAAACACCGAAATGTTTAGTTGGTATTAAAGCGACAAACTTAAAAGAAAAAGGGGAAGCCCTTTTAAAACAAGAAATTGCGCTTACGCTACTTTTAGATTATTTATTTGGGAAAAGTTCTGTTCATTACGAATCTTTATATAATGAAGGGCTTATTGATGATTCGTTCTCGTATGATTATACGGAAGAGAATAACTTCGGTTTTGCAATGGTTGGCGGCGATACGAAGCAACCTGATGAGCTGGAAGAGCGTTTGAAAGGTATTTTATTAAATACAAATTATGATCAATTAGATGAGGCGGCATTAGAACGAGTAAAGAAAAAGAAAATAGGTGGCTTTTTACGCTCCTTGAATTCACCAGAATATATTGCAAATCAATTTACACGATATGCGTTTAATGAATCGAGTTTGTTTGATGCATTGACTGTATTAGAAAGTTTAACGGTTCAAGATTTACAAGAAGTAGCAAAATTATTATTATCAGAAGAAAAAATGAGCGTTTGTCAAGTATTACCGAAAAAATAAAAGGTTTCACAATAATACCCTCATCTTATCATTGATAAATTGTAAGATGAGGGTATTATTTATTTGTGGGGAAAAGATTTTTTTGAGATAAGAGAGGAATAGTATGAAAAAGTATGCATTAGTAACTGGAGGAAGCGGAGGGATTGGCTCTGCTATTTCGAAACAATTAATTCAAGATGGATATACAGTATATGTTCATTATAATAACAGTGAAGAGAAAGTGAATGAGTTGCAGAAAGAATGGGATGAAGTAATTCCTGTTCAAGCGAATTTAGCTTCTACTGATGGGGCAGAGCAATTGTGGAAACAAATTGAACATCCTCTTGATGTTATCGTATATGCAGCTGGGAAGAGTATATTTGGACTCGTAACAGATGTAACGAACGATGAATTGAATGATATGGTAGAACTTCAAGTGAAGAGTATCTATAAATTATTATCAATGGCACTGCCTTCAATGATTCAGCGGAGAAGCGGTAATATTGTACTTGTATCATCTATATGGGGACAAATTGGTGCATCATGTGAAGTGCTTTACTCGATGGTAAAAGGTGCGCAAAATTCATATGTGAAAGCTTTAGCAAAAGAAGTTTCATTAAGTGGAATAAGGGTGAACGCGGTGGCGCCAGGTGCAATTGAAACGGAAATGTTAAACGTATTTTCAGAAGAGGATAAGAATGAAATTGCAGAAGAGATTCCGTTAGGTAGGCTGGGATTGCCAGAAGAAGTAGCAAAAACAGTGTCGTTTCTTGTATCTCCAGGTGCATCTTATATAACGGGACAAATTATCGGAGTGAACGGCGGTTGGCATTGTTAAAAATTTCTTACATAAAAAATGAAAAACTGTACAAATTAAGCATGATTCTATTACTAAGTAGTGAGGTGCTTACACATGTCAGTTTTAGATAATTTTGATCAATGGAAGAGCTTTTTAGGAGAACGTTTAGAGCAAGCGCAAGGAAAAGGTCTTGATGGTGGTGCTGTATCAGATATGGCATTTCGTGTTGGTGACTATTTAGCGAATGAAGTAGAAGCACGCAACGATCAAGAGAAACTATTAGCTGAGCTTTGGAAAGTTGCTGACGAACAAGAGCAACATACAATCGCAAACTTAATGGTAAAGTTTGTACAACATAAGTAAAAAATAGAGAGGAGATTCTCCTCTCTATTTTTTTTGTATAATAATTGAAAGGGATAGATTATACATTTAGCTTCCCTATTAAGGTGAAATCATATAATATAGTACGTAGGTGTAAAGTAAGCAAGGGGAGTGATCTTGGATGATTGAATGGTATTTTGAATATGAAATACATAAAAACCGACCTGGCTTGCTTGGTGACGTTTCTTCGTTAATCGGTATGCTCGGCATTAATATTGTCACAATTAATGGTGTAGATAATGCAAGGCGTGGATTACTCCTTATGTGTGATAATCAAGAGCAAATCTCTAGACTTGAATCAATTTTAAATACGATGGATAACATAACGGTAACGAAATATCGTCCGCCAAAGCTAAGAGATAAGCTAGCGGTTAGACATGGTAGGTACATACAACGAGATGCAGATGATAAGAAGACATTTCGGTTTGTGCGTGATGAATTAGGGTTACTTGTAGACTTTATGGCTGAAATAATGAAAAAAGAAGGCCATAAGCTAATTGGTATACGAGGAATGCCTCGTGTTGGAAAAACAGAATCCATTGTTGCCGCAAGTGTTTGTGCAAATAAAAGATGGTTATTTGTATCGTCTACTCTTATTAAGCAAACTGTTCGTAGTCAATTGATTGAAGATGAGTATAGCGACGACAATATTTTCATCTTAGATGGAATCGTGTCAACAAAGCGTGCTAACGAAAGGCATTGGCAGCTTGTTCGTGAAATTATGAGATTGCCTGCAACGAAAGTTGTGGAACATCCTGACGTATTTGTGAGTCAGTCAGAATACACATTGGATGATTTTGATTATATTATCGAGTTGCGTAACGATTATGATGAAGAGATTCAATATAATTTAGTAGATGAAATTGAGCAAGGTACGCAAAATAATTTCTCTATGTTTGACTTTTAAAGAAATATTGAGGTGTTAGTAGTGACAGAATTAGGACAAAAGCTGAAAGAAGCAAGAGGAACGAAAGGCTTGTCTATTGATCAGCTGCATGAGATTACAAAAATTCAAAAACGCCATTTAGTAGCGATTGAGGAAGGCAATTATGATGTATTGCCAGGAGCTTTTTATGCGCGTGCATTCATTAAACAATACGCAGATGCGGTTGGATTAAATGGAGAAGAACTGCTTGTGGAATATCAGAGTACGATACCGCAATCTGAAAAACGTGACGTTCCACAAGTATCAACTGGACAAAAAACGCAAGAAACAATGCAAAAGTCTTCATCATGGCCAATTGCAGATCATATGCCAAAAATCTTAGTTGCGCTGTTAGTTATTGCAATTGGAGTAGTAATTTGGTTTGTTTTCCAAGCGTTGACTGGAAAAGATGATGAGAAAGTTCCGAATGCTCAAAGCGAGAAAATTGAAGTTAAAAAAGCGGAAAACTCTCCGTTAGATACGAAAAAAGATGAAGTGAAAGCGGAAGAGCCGAAAAAAGAAGAACCGAAAAAAGAAGAGCCAAAGAAAGAAGAACAACCAGCGCAACAAACGGGACAACAAGAAATCAAAGTAATTGGGACAACTGGTAAGGAATCCACTTTGGAAATTCATAATAATAAAACGTTAGAACTAGAAATTACAACAAAAGGCGCAAGTTATGTAGGTATTAAAAATGAGGCAGGAAATGATATCTTTAGTGGAACAATAGAGGAAGGTCAAACTCAAAAATATGATTTATCAACAGCGAAAGTGGTAAACCTTAATATAGGAAGTGCACCGAATGTTGAATTTAAATTAAATGGCCAAGTCGTTACATTCCCGTTGAATCCAGAAGAGAATTATCATCAAAAATTCTTGATTAAAAATCTAGGGATAGAGCAACCTGCACAATAACAGTCATCGCTTCGATGACTTTTTTCAATGAACAAATGTTTTTGATATGATGGAGGAATAGCTGTGAATTTACCAAATAAAATTACAATATCTAGAATCTGCTTAATTCCAATTTTTATGGTAATTATGTTAGCGCCCTTTGATTGGGGTTCATACACAATTGGTGATGTTAATTTACCAATTCAACATTTAGTAGGAGCGCTTATCTTTATTGTTGCTTCGGCTACAGATTGGATTGATGGACATTACGCAAGAAAGTATAATCTTGTAACGAATTTAGGGAAGTTCCTTGACCCGTTAGCTGATAAATTACTTGTTTCAGCGGCACTTATCACGTTAGTTGAGATGCAATACGTACCTGCTTGGATCGTTATTGTCATTATAAGCCGTGAGTTTGCGGTAACTGGTTTACGTCTTGTACTTGCTGGAACAGGGGAAGTAGTTGCGGCAAATCAACTAGGGAAAATTAAGACGTGGACACAAATCATCGCGATTGCGGCATATTTATTACACGATGTGCCTTTAAATTTAATCCATATTCCAGTTGCTGATATTTTTATATGGATTGCATTAATTTTTACTGTTATTTCAGGATGGGATTATTTCTGGAAAAATAGAGCTGCTTTTGTAAACTCAAAATAGAAGTTTATGGGGGGAATTGGGATGAACGCTGAAATTATTGCGGTTGGAACAGAATTATTACTTGGACAAATTGCAAATACAAACGCCCAGTTTTTATCTGAAAAGTTAGCTTCAATTGGCATTAATGTGTACTACCATACTGTAGTTGGAGATAATAACAAACGATTACAGCAGGCGATTGAAGTTGCAGAAGAGCGTGCGGACATGCTTATTTTTACAGGTGGATTAGGCCCGACAAAAGATGATTTGACGAAGGAAACAATTGCGTCTAGCTTAGGGGAAGAGCTTGTATATGACGAAAATGCATTAGCATTAATAAGCGATTATTTTAAGCGTACAGGTCGTGAGTTCACTGAAAATAATAAAAAGCAGGCACTCGTTTTGAATGGGGCAAATGTATTTGCAAATGATCACGGTATGGCACCTGGTATGGGGTTAAATAAGAACGGAAAAGTTTATATTTTATTACCAGGACCACCGAAAGAGATGAAGCCAATGTATGTAAGTTATGTAGAGCCTTTTTTACGTAACTTTACAACAGGAGAAAACATTTATTCTCGCGTGCTTCGCTTCTTCGGAATTGGAGAATCTCAATTAGAGGTGAAAGTTCAAGATTTAATTGATGGACAAACGAATCCGACAATTGCCCCGCTTGCCAATGATGGAGAAGTGACATTACGTTTAACTGCTAAACATCAAAATGTTGATGAAGCAGAGAAACTCATTCAGCATGTGGAAGATTTGATTTTAGAAAGAGTAGGAGAGTTTTTCTACGGGTATGACCAAGAGTTTCTGCATTATAAGGCGATAGAGTTATTGAAGAAAAAAGGATTAACTTTAGCGTGTGCGGAAAGTTTAACAGGTGGTCTCTTCGGTAATCAAGTAACAGAAAGTGCTGGTGTATCTTCCGTATTTAAAGGCGGTGTCATTTGTTATCATAATGATGTGAAGCAACATGTATTACATGTACCTGAGGAAGTGTTGTCTACTGACGGTGCAGTTAGTAAAGAATGTGCTCGTTATCTTGCTGAAAATGTTAAAGAATTATTAAAAGCGGATATCGGAATTAGTTTCACTGGGGTAGCAGGACCAGATGCTTCAGAACATAAAGAGCCGGGAACTGTATTTGTTGGATTGGCGATTAAAGATGAACCAACTGTAGTCTTTCCTCTAAATTTAAGCGGAAGTCGTCAACAAATTAGGGAACGCTCAGCAAAATATGGATTTTATCATTTGTATAAAAAGCTAGAAGAGATATAAGTCTCTTTTAGCTTTTTTTAATGGTTAAATGCGGTTATATTTAATGGAAAATAAAAAAATCGAATAAATGTTCGATTTTTGTTGGCAAATTGAATTGAAAATAGGTATAATAAGATTAGCAATTCAGTTAAGGAGGAATTTTGAATGAGTGATCGTCAAGCAGCGTTAGATATGGCGTTAAAACAAATAGAGAAGCAATTCGGTAAAGGTTCAATTATGAAATTAGGAGAACAAGCAGAGCGTAAAGTTTCTACGGTTTCTAGTGGTTCTTTAGCACTAGATGTGGCACTAGGAGTAGGCGGATACCCACGTGGCCGTATTATCGAAATTTACGGACCTGAAAGTTCAGGTAAAACAACAGTTTCATTACATGCAATTGCAGAAGTACAGCGCCAAGGTGGACAAGCGGCGTTCATCGATGCTGAGCATGCAATGGATCCTGTATATGCACAAAAATTAGGTGTTAACATCGATGAATTACTATTATCACAACCTGATACAGGGGAGCAAGGTTTAGAAATCGCAGAGGCACTTGTACGAAGTGGTGCGGTTGATATTATCGTAATTGACTCTGTAGCAGCTCTTGTACCAAAAGCTGAGATTGAAGGAGACATGGGTGACTCACACGTAGGTTTACAAGCTCGTCTAATGTCTCAAGCACTTCGTAAACTTTCAGGTGCAATCAATAAATCAAAAACAATCGCAATCTTTATTAACCAAATTCGTGAAAAAGTTGGGGTTATGTTCGGAAATCAACTACAAGTTGCTTAATCGTAAAGATTAAGGAGTTTACCATGGGTTTCCCTTGCTAGTGATAGCATGTTAAAAAACCTTGTGAACCTTATTGCCTAAGGGTGTAACTATTCATATAGTTGCTAACGGTGAAGCCCACCATTATTTAGGGTAATACCGTGCCAAGCTCCATAGTGATATGGGGAAGGTGTAGAGACTACCGAAAAGGACTTTTAGTTAACTGAGTAGGGTACGGCAGATGATAGGCTACTGCTGGAAGTGCAAGGCTCTCTGTAAAGAGATGAAGAGATAGTCCGGACTATAGAGATGGAAAATCTATAGATAGTGCCAGAAACAACTCCAGGTGGTCGTGCGTTGAAATTCTATTCAACTGTTCGTCTTGAAGTACGTCGTGCGGAGCAATTAAAACAAGGTAACGACATTGTTGGTAATAAAACAAAAGTAAAAGTAGTTAAAAATAAAGTGGCACCACCATTCCGTGTTGCGGAAGTTGATATTATGTACGGAGAAGGTATTTCAAGAGAAGGTGAAATCTTAGATATGGCTTCTGAACTTGATATCGTTCAAAAGAGTGGTGCTTGGTACTCTTATAATGAAGAACGCTTAGGACAAGGTCGTGAAAATTCGAAGCAGTTCTTAAAAGAAAATACGGATTTAAGAGAAGAAATTGCCTTCTTTATTCGTGAGCATCACGGAATTAGCGAAGATTCAGGTGCTGAAGATATGGAAGATCCAAGTCTTCTTGATTAAAGTGGGATAAAAGACACGGCTTCGTGTCTTTTATTTTTGTATCATTATGAAAGCGTTGTATATTGTTGGAGATAAAATATTTAATCCATCTAAAACATTATGTGTACAGAGGGATATATGCGTGTTTTACATGAATAAACTGGAATTTACTAAGGTTTTCCAGGATAATATGCTCTCTGCTTTTTAAATTCCTATATAAATTAGAGCTGAAGGTAAAGAAAGTAAAAGTAGACAACGCTTGACAATGAAAATTGCGATAGATACAATGAGAATGTATATTTTTTCTTATATACGAAACACTCTTCTCAAGAAGAGAAGTAATATTCGGAGTAAGACTTAAATCTTGCCGAAATAATAATATGACATTTTAATTGTGAAATGAAGAAAGTCCCTTAAAAAAGCGGGACGACGGTCTTTGCTGTATGTTGGTATTCAATGTACATGCCGACAGTCTTTTTTCATTCATAGCAAGGGGAGGTGAAATCATGAGTAGTACAGTTTGGATACTCATCTCCATTTTGCTTGCAACAGTCGGTGCAGTTGTTGGCTTTTTTGTTCGAAAGTCTATTGCTGAAGCGAAGATTAATGGTGCAGCCAATGAAGCGAAACGTATTCTAGACGAAGCGAATCGTGAGGCTGAAGCACTTAAGAAAGAAGCGCTTTTAGAAGCAAAGGATGAAATTCATACACTTCGTACAGAAGCTGAATTAGAAATTCGTGACCGTAGAAGCGAATTACAAAAACAAGAAAATCGTTTAATGCAAAAAGAAGAGAACCTTGATCGTAAAGACGAAACGCTCGATAAACGCGAGCAACAGTTAGAAAAGAAAGAGGATTCTCTTGTAGCGAGACAACAACAGATTGAAGAGTTGGAAAGCAAAGTGGGAGAGTTAGTTCAAAAGCAACAAACAGAATTAGAGCGCATTTCCAATCTGACACGCGAACAAGCGAAAGCAATTATTCTTGGTAAAGTAGAAAGTGAAGTTTCTCATGAAATTGCCGTAATGGTAAAAGAAAGTGAAGTTCGTGCGAAAGAAGAAGCGGATAAAAAAGCAAAAGAGATTTTATCTCTTGCAATGCAGAGATGTGCAGCTGATCATGTTGCTGAAACAACCGTTTCGGTTGTAAATCTTCCAAATGACGAAATGAAGGGACGTATTATCGGACGTGAAGGTCGAAATATTCGTACGTTAGAAACGTTAACAGGTATTGACCTAATTATCGATGATACACCAGAAGCGGTTATCCTATCTGGATTCGACCCAATTCGTCGTGAAACAGCTCGTATCGCTCTTGATAAACTAGTACAGGACGGACGTATTCACCCAGCGCGTATTGAAGAGATGGTCGAAAAATCAAGACGTGAAGTGGACGAGTATATTCGCGAAGTCGGAGAGCAAACAACATTTGAAGTGGGTGTTCACGGATTACATCCAGATTTAATTAAGATTTTAGGTCGTTTAAAATACCGTACAAGTTACGGGCAAAACGTCTTAAAACACTCTATGGAAGTGGCATATTTAACTGGACTTATGGCAGCAGAGCTTGGTGAGGATGAAAAACTAGCAAGACGTGCTGGTCTATTACATGATATCGGTAAAGCGATTGACCATGAAGTAGAAGGTAGCCACGTTGAAATTGGTGTTGAACTCGCAACGAAATATAAAGAGCATCCTGTAGTTATAAACAGTATTGCATCTCACCACGGAGACACAGAACCAACTTCTATCATTGCAGTTTTAGTTGCAGCAGCAGATGCATTATCAGCTGCAAGACCTGGAGCTCGTAGTGAAACACTTGAGAACTATATTCGTCGTCTTGAAAAGTTAGAAGAGATTTCAGAGTCTTATGAAGGCGTAGAAAAATCTTTCGCAATTCAAGCAGGACGAGAAGTTCGTATTCTGGTAAAACCAGATACAATTGATGATTTAGAAGCTCATCGTTTAGCTCGTGATATTCGAAAACGCATTGAAAATGAACTGGATTACCCAGGGCATATTAAAGTAACTGTTATTCGTGAAACACGTGCAGTGGAATACGCAAAATAAAGTGGTGAAACACCACTTTATTTTTTTGTGTTGGAATTGGTTAAAATAAAGGAAATTAGTTATACCTAGCATACAAGTGAAACAAACTTATAATAAATATATTGTAAGATAATTACTTGAAGCTATAGTAATAAAAAATGTAGTACATAGGAAGGGTAAGACATATGAGAATATTATTTGTTGGGGATGTAGTAGGATCTCCTGGTAGAGGTATGATTCAACAATACGTACCGGCATTAAAGAAGAAATATACACCTACAGTAACCATTATTAATGGAGAAAATGCAGCAGGTGGACGTGGAATTACGGAAAAAATATATCGAAACTTTTTAGAATGCGGAGCACAAGCGGTTACACTTGGAAATCACGCTTGGGATAACCGTGAAGTATTTGAATTTATTGATGATGCAAAATATCTTGCGAGACCAGCTAACTTCCCAGAAGGAACTCCAGGAAAAGGGCTTATTTTTGTGAACTGTAATGGAACAGAAGTTGCAGTTATTAACTTACAAGGACGTACGTTCCTTCCTCCAATTGATTGTCCATTCCGTAAAGTGGATGAATTAATTAACATTGCGAAAAAACGTACGAATATTATTTTTGTTGATTTCCATGCGGAAACTACAAGCGAAAAACAAGCGTTAGGTTGGTATGTAGATGGTCGTGCTACAGCGGTAGTAGGTACACATACGCATGTTCCTACAGCAGATAATCGCATTTTACCAAGCGGAACGGCATATATCACAGATGTTGGTATGACAGGGCCGTACGATGGAATTTTAGGTATGGACCGAGAAGCAGTATTGAAGAAGTTTTTAACAAACTTACCAGTACGATTTGAAGTGACAAATGGTAGAACACAATTAAGTGCAGTGCTAATTGATGTGGATCCTAATACAGGAAAAGCTAAGAAAATTGAGCGTATCTTAATTAATGATGATCAGCCATTTTTTGAGTAATTTCCATTAAAATTTAGATAAGTTATTATTTTTTAATTTTTTAGAAAAATTACAGAAATTTAGCAGGAATACGTGTCATTCCTCGTGAATATAAGTTAAAGTGAAATAATTGCTAATACTTTTTATAGAAACGAGGAGGAAACGCGGAATGGAAATATTAAAAGTTAAAGCAACGTCGGTCCCTAATTCTGTAGCTGGTGCACTTGCAGGTGTTATTCGCGAACGCGGAACAGCAGAAATTCAAGCCATTGGTGCAGGTGCATTGAACCAAGCGGTAAAGGCAGTAGCAATTGCAAGAGGATTTGTAGCGCCTAGTGGTTTGGACCTGATTTGTATCCCAGCGTTTACGGATATTATGATTGATGGGGAAGAGCGTACAGCAATAAAATTAATTGTAGAACCTCGTTAAGTTTAAACAACCTGTTTGCGGTATGCAAACAGGTTGTTTTTATAATGGAGGAATGGAAATGAAAATATTTGATGCCCATTGTGATGTACTCTTTCAGTTATGGAATGCGAAGGGGAAAAAGGATTTTAAACATGATTCGCAATTACATATTACGTTTGAACAGTTAAAGAGAAGAAAAGGAAGTATACAATGTTTTGCTATATATGTTCCAGAAACAGTGGCGTATGAAAAAAGATTTGAAGTGGCATTACAAATGGTAGATATTTTTTATAATGAAATTTTATCACTACCGGGTGTAAAGTTTATTCGGACAAAAGATGATATGAACATGTTAAAACAGGACGAGATTGGAGCAATATTAACACTAGAAGGATGCGAAGCACTTGGAAAAGATGAAATGAAATTACGGTTGTTTTATCGCCTAGGAGTACGTTCTTTTGGACTAACATGGAATTATGCCAATTTATTAGCTGATGGTGCGCTAGAGACGCGTGGGGCGGGTTTAACGACTTTTGGTAAACATGTTGTACAAGAATTTAATACATTACATGTATGGACTGATGTTTCTCATTTGAATGAAAGGAGTTTTTGGGATGTGATTGAAATTGCAAGAAATCCAATTGCCTCCCACTCAAATTGTAGGAAACTTTGTCAGCATCCACGTAATTTAAATGATGAACAACTTAAAGTTCTTATAAAGCGAAATAGCGTGATTGGTGTTACTTTTGTACCACAGTTCCTAACAAGTGAAAAACAAGCGAATATAACAGATATAATAAGACATATCGAATATATTTGTTCGTTGGGGGGAGAGAACAATATAGGATTTGGTTCGGATTTTGATGGGATATTAGAAACGGTTGTAGATGTATCAGCGTATGGAGATTATGAAAATGTAATTAACGAGCTTTGTAAACACTATGCTGCATCTACTGTAGAGCGATTTTTATATGATAATTTTGTTGAACGTATAAGCTTTTAAAATTTTTGTTTTAAAAATCCAGAAAAATTAGAATTAATTCATTTGATATTATTGCTTTTTTTAAGACCTAATACTAGAATGAAAAACAAAATAGCTTTATACTAAAGATTCAGGGAAATCAGAAGAGGCATAATTTGCGTCCATTGTAGTTTATTTGCATAAAAAATGCTAAACTATTACTGTAAAAAAATACACTACAATGAATGCAGCCAAAAGGGGTGTAGGAGATGATTAGTCAACTTTCATGGAAAGTTGGAGGCCAACAAGGTGAAGGAATTGAAAGTACAGGAGAAATCTTCTGTATTGCATTAAACCGATTAGGATATTACCTATACGGTTACCGCCACTTCTCATCACGTATAAAAGGCGGCCATACAAATAATAAAATTCGTGTAAGTACAACAGAAGTACGCGCGATCTCAGATGATTTAGATATTTTAATTGCTTTTGATCAAGAAACAATTGATTTTAACTTCCACGAATTACGTCCAGGTGGGATTGTAGTTGCAGATGCGAAATTTAATCCGACAATACCTGACAATACAGATGTAAATCTATATGTGATACCGTTTACAGATATTGCTTCAGAATTAGGCACATCATTAATGAAAAACATGGTTGCTGTTGGAGCATCAAGTGCGGTATTAGGATTAGATGAAACAGCTTATTTAGATGTTGTTGAAGAGATCTTTGGTCGTAAAGGAGAGCAAGTCGTTCAAAAGAACATGGACGCAATTAAGCGCGGCTCTCAATATATGAAAGAGTTACTAGGTGAAAAAGTAAACATGATGCAGCTTGAAAAAGCTGATGGTCAGAAACGCATGTTTATGATTGGGAACGATGCAATTGCATTTGGTGCAGTAGCTGGTGGTGCTCGCTTTATGTCTGCATATCCAATTACACCTGCATCAGAAATTATGGAATACTTAATTAAAAAATTGCCAAAAGTCGGCGGAACAGTAATCCAAACTGAGGATGAAATCGCAGCTTGTACAATGGCAATCGGTGCAAACTATGCTGGTGTTCGTACATTAACTGCATCTGCTGGTCCAGGTCTATCCTTAATGATGGAAGCAATCGGTTTAGCAGGTATTACAGAAACGCCATTAGTAATTGTTGATACACAACGCGGTGGCCCAAGTACAGGATTACCAACGAAACAAGAGCAGTCTGATTTAATGGCAATGATTTACGGTACGCACGGTGAAATTCCAAAAATCGTAATGGCGCCAAGTACAGTGGAAGAAGCTTTCTATGATATTGTAGAAGCGTTTAACTTATCTGAAGAATATCAAGTACCTGTTATTTTCTTAACAGATTTACAGCTTTCTTTAGGGAAACAGACAGTAGAACCACTTAAGTTAGATAAAGTGGAAATTCGTCGCGGTAAGCTTGATTTAGAAGCGGAATTACCAGAACGTGAAAATAAAGCATACTTCAAGCGTTATGAAGTAACAGAAGATGGCGTTTCACCACGTGTTTTACCTGGTATGAAAAATGGTGTTCACCATGTTACAGGTGTAGAACATGATGAAACGGGTAAACCATCTGAATCAGCTATAAACCGTAAAGATCAAATGGACAAACGTTTCCGTAAAATGGAGAACTTGAAGTTTAATACCCCTGTTTATAAAAATGTTAAGCATGAAGAAGCAGACGTATTGCTTGTTGGATTTAACTCAACTCGTGGTGCGATCGAAGAAGCAATGGAGCGCTTAGAACAAGAGGGTATGAAAGTAAACCATGCTCATGTGCGTTTAATTCATCCGTTCCCAACAGCTGAAATCGATCCACTTGTGAAAAATGCGAAGCGTGTTGTAGTGGTAGAAAACAATGCAACAGGTCAACTTGCTAACATTATGAAAATGAATCTTGGTAACGGTGAGAAAATTTCTAGTCTTTTAAAATATGATGGAAACCCATTCTTACCGAAAGAGATTTACAACGAATGCAAAAAAGGGGTTGTATTAAATGGCAACATTTAAGGACTTTCGTAACAGTGTAAAACCAAACTGGTGCCCAGGTTGCGGAGACTTCTCAGTGCAAGCTGCAATTCAACGTGCGGCAGCTAACGTTGGCCTAAATCCAGATGAACTTGCTGTTATTTCTGGTATCGGCTGTTCAGGTCGTATTTCAGGATATATTAATTCATATGGTGTGCATAGTATTCATGGTCGTGCCCTTCCAATTGCGCAAGGTGTGAAAATGGCAAACCGTGATTTAACAGTTATCGCATCAGGTGGTGACGGTGATGGATTTGCGATTGGTATGGGACATACGATCCATTCTATTCGTCGTAACATTGATATTACGTACATCGTAATGGATAACCAAATTTACGGATTAACAAAAGGGCAAACTTCACCACGTAGTGAAGCTGGATTCAAAACGAAAAGTACACCACAAGGTTCAATCGAACCGTCACTAAATGTTATGGAAATGGCTTTAACAGCTGGTGCGACATTTGTGGCGCAAAGCTTTTCAAGTGATTTAAAAGAATTAACACAAATTATTGAAGCTGGTATTAATCATAAAGGATTTTCATTAATTAACGTGTTTAGCCCATGTGTTACTTACAATAAAGTAAATACTTACGATTGGTTTAAAGAGAATTTAACAAAACTAAGTACAGTAGAGGGATATGATCCGTCTAATCGCATGATGGCTATGCAAACATTAATGGAAAATAATGGATTGGTAACTGGTTTAATTTATCAAAATACAGCGCAACCTTCATACCAAGAACTAGTAAAAGGATATAGTGAGAAGCCTTTAGTGCAATCTGATTTAAATATGGATCAGAAAATGTTTGATGAACTTGTTGCTGAATTTATGTAATATAAGAAGAGGAGGTTGCCATTTGGCAACCTTTTTTTATGAGTGAAAATAAGGTAGTCTTATTTACTTAGAAAATTCAGAATGGTACAATAATATGTAAATCGTTGTATGGAAATGGCAAGTTCATTGCTAATAAAATGTAAGATAAGACAGCGCCAATTTTTTGTTAAAATTGGCGAAACGCTTCATACTATGGTAATGTTTATAGGGATAAAGCAATATGCTTTTTAGTAGGACAAAAAGAAATATAAAAAGGGAATGTCTATTTGTGTGGGGAAGACTTCATTCTTATAGATGATTAGATTGGTTACTCAAGTTTCAAAGGACAAGTTATCTCTTAAGCTATCTAACCATTTTTGAGGTGGGTCTAAGTGCATTAAAATGGACTATAAAGTGTGTATAGTTAAGGGTGAAAGGAGATTACCGATGAACGAGCAACAACGATTAGCAAGTCAACAAGCAAATTCCTCTAAGAAAAAAGAAGAGAAAGATTATAGTAAATACTTTGAAAGTGTATACCAACCACCTTCCTTAAAAGAGGCGAAAAAACGAGGGAAAGAAGAAGTTAAAATTGAACGGGATTTTGGCTTACCTGAAGAGTTTCGCAATTTCGGTACAGGAAGAAAGTTCTATATTCGTACATATGGTTGTCAAATGAATGAGCATGATACAGAAGTAATGGCAGGTATTTTCACTGCACTTGGATATGAACCAACCTTTTCAACTGAAGAAGCAGATGTAGTATTATTAAATACTTGTGCTATTCGTGAAAATGCTGAAAATAAAGTGTTCGGTGAACTAGGGCATTTAAAGGCACTAAAACGAAGAAATCCGGATCTTTTAATTGGTGTATGTGGTTGTATGTCCCAAGAGGAATCAGTTGTAAATAAAATTATGCAAAAAAATCAGCATGTAGATATGGTGTTTGGAACGCATAATATTCATAGATTACCGTACATTCTAAAAGATGCAATGTTCTCGAAGGAGACGGTAGTTGAAGTTTGGTCCAAAGAAGGAGACGTAATTGAAAATCTTCCGAAAGTACGTCGTGGTGATATTAAAGCTTGGGTAAATATTATGTATGGCTGTGATAAGTTCTGTACATATTGTATCGTACCGTATACACGCGGAAAAGAGCGAAGCAGACGTCCAGAAGACATTATCCAAGAGATTCGTCATTTAGCTGCGAATGGTTATAAAGAAATTACGTTACTTGGACAGAACGTAAATGCATATGGTAAAGACTTTGAAGATATAGAATACGGTCTTGGCGATTTAATGGACGAACTCCGTAAAGTTGATATTGCCCGTATTCGTTTTACAACGAGCCATCCACGCGATTTCGATGATCACTTAATTGAAGTGCTTGGAAAAGGTGGCAACTTAGTAGAACATATTCACTTACCAGTTCAATCTGGAAGCACAGAAATGTTAAAAATTATGGCGCGTAAATATTCACGTGAGCATTATTTAGAGCTTGTAAGAAAAATTAAAGAAGCAATTCCAAATGCGGTATTAACAACTGATATTATCGTCGGTTTCCCGAATGAAACAGATGAGCAATTTGAAGAAACGATGTCGTTATATCGTGAAGTAGGGTTTGATACTGCCTTTACCTTTATTTATTCTCCGCGTGAAGGTACACCAGCTGCAAAAATGAAAGACAATGTACCGATGGAAGTAAAGAAAGAACGTCTGCAACGCTTAAATGCATTAGTAAATAAATTGGCAATTGAAAAGAATAATCGTTATAAAGGTCAAATTGTAGAAGTGTTAGTTGATGGGGAAAGTAAAAATAATCCAGAAGTACTTGCAGGTTATACTCGTACGAATAAACTTGTAAATTTCGTTGCTCCAAAGTCTTTAATTGGTCAGCTTGTGAAAGTAAAAGTAACGGATGCAAAAACTTGGTCTCTTAACGGAGAATTAGTTGAAGAGCCGATTGAGGTGGAATAATAGATGAAAGTATATTCGAAAGATGAAATTGTTGAGCAAGCGAAAGAATTAGCAAAAATGATTTCTGAAACAGAAGAAGTTGATTTCTTTAAGAAAGCAGAGGCGCAAATTCATAAAAATGAAAATGTGAAGCGCGCAATTGATGAAATTAAAGCACTGCAAAAACAAGCAGT
The DNA here is from genome assembly GCF_038006905.1 of Bacillus sp. FSL R9-9834. Classification (NCBI taxonomy): domain Bacteria; kingdom Bacillati; phylum Bacillota; class Bacilli; order Caryophanales; family Bacillaceae; genus Bacillus; species Bacillus sp. FSL R9-9834. Next base: position 3,558,723 of record NZ_JBBOWD010000001.1, on the reverse strand, counting down.
AAACTTGCAACATTACGGGAAATGGGAAGCTTTGAAAAAAGTAGAAGCTGAAATTGATGCCCTGCAAGATAAGTTAGATAGTATCCCAGTTGTACAAGAATTTAAATCTTCACAAACATATGTAAATGACTTACTACAGCTAGTTGCAAGTACGATTTCTAACAACGTAACAGATGAAATATTAATTTCAACTAATGGCGATGTATTGAAGGGTGAAACGGGCGCAGCGGTAGAAAGTAAAAAAGGAAATTGTGGTTGTTAAAGAGATGTCGAATTGACATCTCTTTTTTTAGTGAATTAAACGTAAGTTCTTCTCAAAAAAAGAATGACACATTCCGCTATTGTCACGCATATGATTAAGTGAATAGTGATTGAGGAGGGTTACGAATGTCCGAATTTAGAGAGATTATTACAAAAGCAGTGGTTGGAAAAGGACGTAAGTATACAAAGTCAACGCATACATGTGAATCGAATAATGAGCCAACAAGTATTTTAGGGTGCTGGGTAATTAACCACTCGTACGAAGCAAGAAAGAATGGAAAACATGTGGAAATTGAAGGTTTCTACGATGTGAACACTTGGTATTCATTCGATGGCAATACAAAGACAGAAGTTGTAACAGAACGTGTAAACTACACAGATGAAGTAAGCATTGGATATCGTGATAAAAACTTTTCTGGTGATGATTTAGAAATTATTGCTCGTGTCATTCAGCCACCAAATTGTTTAGAAGCTCTTGTATCACCAAATGGTAATAAAATTGTTGTAACGGTAGAACGTGAATTTGTAACAGAAGTAGTTGGCGAAACGAAAATTTGTGTAAGTGTAAACCCTGAAGGTTGTGTAGAATCAGATGATGCTTTCCAAATTGAAGATGATGAGTTTGAAGAGTTAGATCCGAACTTTATCGTTGATGCAGAAGAAGAGTAATAGAAAGCTAGGGAGAAGTTCTTCCTAGCTTTTTACTTTACATAAGTGGTGCTTAGATGAACATGATTGCTAATGAAATGTGCTATAATGAAGAAAGACTCCTGAATTAGGAGATAAGAGTGTCCGTGAAATGTGACATATATGAATATAGATTATTATGTAAGAATTATGGAGGATAAGTATGACGCAATATACGCCTATGATACAGCAATATTTAAAAGTTAAGGCAGACTATCAAGATGCCTTTTTATTTTTCCGCTTAGGTGATTTTTATGAAATGTTCTTTGAGGATGCGGTTAAAGCAGCCCACGAACTTGAAATTACATTAACGAGCCGAGACGGTGGTAGTAGTGAACGTATACCGATGTGCGGTGTACCGTATCATGCGGCTAAAAACTATATTGAACAACTTGTTGAAAAAGGATATAAAGTAGCGGTTTGTGAGCAAGTAGAAGACCCAAAAACAGCTAAAGGTGTAGTGCGCCGTGAAGTCGTACAATTAATTACGCCAGGAACGATGATGGAAGGGCGTACGATTGATGAGAAAGAAAATAACTTTTTAGCCGCATTAACACATTTTGAAGATGGATCATATGCGTTAGCTTGTAACGATTTAACGACTGGGCAAAATACAGTAACGTTATTGACTGGTTCAGTAGAAGATATTTTATTAGAAGTGTATGCAACTGGTTCGAAAGAAATTGTTGTAGATTCTTCCTTTTCTAAAGATGAACTAAACAAGTTAACTGAAACGTTAAAAATGACGATTTCATATGAAGATGCAACGGCAATTCCTGAAGGGCTAGAACATCTTGTGAAAAATGTTTCACAAGCAAAGTTAATTAAAGCAGTTGGGCGCTTATTTAACTATGTAATAAGAACGCAAAAACGTTCATTAGATCATTTGCAGCCTGTGGAAATTTATTATACGAATCAATTTATGAAGATTGATGTGCATTCAAAGCGAAATTTAGAGCTGACAGAAACACTTCGAACGAAAGAAAAAACAGGATCATTATTATGGCTATTAGATAAGACGAAGACTGCTATGGGTGGTCGTATGTTAAAACAGTGGATGGAACGTCCACTTATACAGAAAGAACGAATTGAAGAGCGTTTAGAAATGGTTGAAACGTTTGTAAATGATTACTTCTTGCGTGAAGATTTAAAAGAAAAGTTAAAAGAAGTATATGATTTAGAACGTTTAGCAGGGAAAGTGGCATTCGGTAATGTAAATGCAAGGGACTTATTACAGTTAAGACGATCTTTACTGCAAGTACCAGCTATTTTAGAAGCGATTAGTTTGTTAGATAACGCGTATGCAGCGAGATTAATTCAAGGTGCAGATCCATGCGAGAGCTTAACAGAATTACTAGGAAGAAGTATTCAAGAAAATCCACCGCTTTCTATTAAAGATGGAGATATTATTAAAGATGGTTATAATGACAAGCTTGATCAATATCGTTACGTGAGTAAAAACGGAAAAACGTGGATTGCTGAGCTTGAAAAACGAGAGCGTGATATTACAGGAATTAAATCGTTAAAAATCGGATACAACCGTATTTTCGGTTACTACATTGAAGTAACGAAAGCGAACCTTGGAGCATTACCAGAAGGCCGTTATGAGCGTAAACAAACGCTTGCTAATGCGGAACGTTTCATTACAGATGAACTAAAAGAAAAAGAAACATTAATTTTAGAAGCTGAAGAAAAAATTGTACAACTAGAATACGATTTATTTACAGCGCTTCGTGAAGAAGTAAAAGTATTTATTCCGAAATTACAGCATTTAGCGAAAGTGATTAGTGAATTAGACGTACTGCAAAGTTTTGCGACAGTGAGTGAAGAGGAACAGTTTGTAAAACCTGTACTAACAACGAAGCGCGAAATTTTCATTAAAGATGGTCGTCATCCTGTCGTAGAAAAAGTATTGAACGGGAAATTGTATGTACCGAATGATTGTATTATGCCAGAGAATATGGATGTATTTTTAATTACAGGACCGAACATGTCTGGTAAAAGTACGTATATGAGACAATTAGCACTTGTAACGGTTATGTCGCAAATCGGTTGTTTCGTACCAGCAACAGAAGCAGTATTACCTGTATTTGACCAAATCTTTACGAGAATTGGCGCAGCAGATGATTTAATTTCAGGTCAAAGTACATTTATGGTCGAAATGTTAGAAGCGAAAAATGCAATTGCAAACGCATCAGAAAGAAGTTTAATTTTATTTGATGAAATTGGACGCGGTACATCTACGTATGATGGTATGGCACTTGCACAAGCGATCATTGAACATATTCACGACCAAATTGGTGCAAAAACGTTATTCTCTACACATTATCATGAATTGACAGTGCTAGAAGAAAGTTTGGATCAACTGAAGAATGTACACGTTTCAGCTATTGAAGAGAACGGAAAAGTAGTATTCCTTCATAAAATTCAAGACGGGGCAGCAGATAAAAGTTACGGAATTCACGTTGCGCAACTTGCGGAGCTTCCAGATAGCTTAATTGCTCGTGCGAAAGAAGTGTTAGCGCAATTAGAAGGACAAGAAGAAATTATTATTCCAAAGCGTGTAGAAGTGAAAATGCAAGAGCAAGAAGTAATTCCAGAACCTGTAGTTGTAAAAGAAGCGCCAGTAGAAATAGAAGAAACAAAGGTAGAGAATGAAGAAGAATCACAACTATCATTCTTTGGTGGAGAACAGTCCCCGAAAAAACAAGACAAGCCAGTTCTAGATACAAAAGAAACGGCAGTACTTGCGCAAATTAAAAAAATTGATTTACTTGATATGACACCTTTAGAAGCGATGAATGAACTGTATCGCTTACAGAAAAAGTTAAAGAAAGGATGAGTAAGTAGATGGGGAAAATTCGCAAACTCGATGACCAACTCTCAAACTTAATTGCGGCAGGGGAAGTAGTAGAGCGTCCGGCCTCAGTTGTAAAAGAACTTGTGGAAAATTCTATCGATGCGAATAGTACATCTATTGAAATCCACTTAGAAGAAGCTGGGTTATCGAAAATTCGTATCATTGATAACGGTGATGGTATTGCAGAAGAAGATTGTATTGTCGCTTTTGAACGACATGCGACGAGCAAAATTAAAGATGAAAACGATCTGTTTCGCATAAGAACACTCGGTTTCCGAGGTGAGGCATTGCCGAGTATTGCCTCAGTTAGTGAATTAGAATTAATCACTAGCACAGGTGATGCACCTGGTACGCACCTTATTATTAAAGGTGGAGACATTATAAAGCAGGAGAAAACAGCGAGCCGAAAAGGAACAGATATTACAGTACAAAACTTATTCTTTAATACACCAGCGCGTCTTAAATATATGAAAACTATTCATACAGAGCTTGGGAATATTACAGATATCGTATATCGTATTGCAATGTCACACCCAGAAGTATCGTTAAAGCTATTTCATAATGAAAAGAAATTGCTTCATACATCAGGAAATGGTGATGTAAGACAAGTACTTGCATCGATTTATAGCATTCAAGTTGCAAAGAAGCTTGTTCCAATTGAAGCGGAATCTTTAGATTTCACAATTAAAGGCTATGTAACATTACCAGAAGTAACGAGAGCATCTCGAAATTATATGTCAACGATTGTAAATGGTCGTTACGTTCGAAATTTCGTATTAATGAAAGCTATTCAGCAAGGATACCATACATTATTGCCAGTCGGACGATATCCAATCGGCTTCTTATCGATTGAAATGGATCCAATGCTAGTTGACGTTAACGTACATCCTGCGAAATTAGAAGTTCGTTTTAGTAAAGAACAAGAATTGCTAAAGCTTATCGAAGAAACATTGCAAGCAGCATTCAAAAAAATACAGCTCATTCCAGATGCGGGTGTGACAACGAAGAAAAAAGAAAAAGATGAAAGTGTGCAAGAACAGTTCAAGTTTGAGCATGCGAAGCCGAAGGAGCCATCTATGCCGGAAATTATTTTACCGACAGGCATGGATGAAAAACAAGAAGAACCGCTGGCAGTGAAGCAGCCAGCACAACTGTGGCAACCGCCGAAGCAAGAATGGCAACCACCACAGTCGCTCGTAAGAGAAGAGCAAAGTTGGCAACCATCTACTAAACCGATAATGGAAGAACCGATTCGAGAAGAGAAATCATGGGACAGTAACGATGAAGACTTTGAATTAGAGGAATTAGAAGAAGAAGTTCAGGAAATAGAAGAGATTGAAATGAACGGTAATGATTTGCCGCCACTTTATCCAATTGGACAAATGCATGGAACATATATTTTCGCTCAAAATGATAAAGGCTTATATATGATTGACCAGCATGCCGCGCAGGAACGTATTAATTATGAATACTACCGTGATAAAGTAGGACGAGTAGCACAAGAAGTACAAGAACTACTCGTACCATACCGTATCGATTTATCTCTTACCGAATTTTTACGTGTTGAAGAGCAACTAGAAGAACTAAAAAAAGTTGGACTATTTTTGGAGCAATTCGGTCATCAATCCTTTATCGTCCGCTCACATCCAACGTGGTTCCCGAAAGGACAAGAAACAGAAATTATCGATGAAATGATGGAACAAGTCGTTAAACTAAAAAAAGTTGATATAAAAAAACTACGTGAAGAAGCAGCCATCATGATGAGCTGTAAAGCTTCAATTAAAGCAAATCAATATTTAACGAACGATCAAATATTTGCTTTACTGGAAGAACTTCGTACAACAACAAACCCATACACATGCCCGCACGGCAGACCAATTCTTGTGCATCATTCTACTTATGAATTGGAAAAGATGTTTAAGAGGGTTATGTAGGGATACTGTTCATAGAGAAAATGGTCTCTGGTTATTTTAATAAAATATAGAAAGAAATAAAAAGGAGCGATAGTAACAATTCGCTCCTTTTTCATATAATTCTTTTGCAACTATATTTTAAAAATTTATAAACTAGAGATAACCTCAACGTATGTATACTTTATATGTGCGTTCTCAATTTGTTTGTAAGGAAAGAGGTTTTTATTTTACAGATTTATCAGAATTATGTAAAGTATAGATAAAATCATAAAATGGGGTGTTATCTATGTGTACTAGTTTGACATTACAGACAAAAAACGATCAGCATCTTTTTGCAAGAACGATGGACTTCACATTAGATATGAATCAAGAAGTAATAATCATTCCTCGGCATTACCAGTGGAATAATATAACTGGTGAAATCATTAATACGAAACATGCTGCGGTCGGAATGGGAATTAATCATCAAGGAAGGATCATTATGGCGGACGGAGTAAATGAAGCAGGTATGACATGTGCAACACTCTATTTTCCAGGATTCGCTACTTATAGTCAAAGCATAGATGACAACAAAACGAATTTAGCTCCATTTGATTTTGTGACTTGGAGTCTGACACAATTCAATTCTGTCAAAGAGTTAAAGAAATCTGTAGATAGCCTTACCTTTTTGGACATACCGTTACCGGATTTAGGACTTACGCCACCACTACATTGGATTTTGGCAGATAAATGGGGAGATTGTACTGTACTGGAGCCGACAAATGAAGGATTAAAAATGTATGACAACCCACTAGGAGTGATGACGAATAGTCCGGAGTTTAATTGGCATTTGCAAAATTTAAGACAATACATAGGTCTTAAATCGCAGCCATTCGCGCCAACAGAGTGGAGTAATTTACCATTAAGTGCTTTTGGTCAGGGATCGGGCTCAATGGGACTTCCAGGGGATTTCACTCCACCATCAAGATTTGTGCGGGCAGCATATGGCAAACAAAACATTCAAGGTATAGATAGTGAAGAAGAGGGAGTATCAGCTCTTTTTCATATCTTATCAAATTGCGAGGTTCCTAAAGGTGGAGTAATAACAGAAGAAGGTGCACTAGATAATACCATATATACAAGTGTAATGTGTATGGAGTCCGGAACATATTATTATCATACTTACGATTGTAGACAAATTATAGCCATTCATTTATTTCATGAAAATTTAGATACAGATGAGATTAAAGCCTATCCGTTCCAACGGAAACAAAAAATATTTTATGAAAACTAAGTTGCTTTGAAACAACGTTTAGTAAATTTTTAAATATATATAATAGAACAATAATGGCCTATATAATTCATGGGTGCTTCTTTAACTTTGTGATTCATCATAAATCTACTCCTTTCTCCGATGACTTCAACAAGTAAAATTTTGCTGGTAGGCTTTATTTATAAATAGTAAAGGACAAAAAAGGTGCGGAAAATATCCATACCTTTTTTGTTCTTCCATTATCTATGTATAAAAAAGCGCTGTATATCAGCACTTTTTAAAAGTACATGAGTTGTATAAGAAAGATTTATTAACTATACAAGGCCTAATATAGGTTATTATTTGATTCATTGCTATAAGGGTCTATAAGGTTATTTGTTTTTATTATTATTAATTTTTTCCGTATATAGCACCTGTTCCTTATAGTGTTTTTTAATTGGGAAAGTATGTGTACCAGAGCCGTTTTTGAAATTTTTATTGATAGGATTCTTTAGAGGGATTGTTGTAGTTTCTGTAAATTCATATGGGTAGTTGATTTTAGATTTATCTTCAAACATGAAAAAGCCTCCTTTTAGGATTTCCTGAATTCTTTACTATAACATGATATGCATATAGATTTTTTTTGGACTAGTTATTTATATAGGTTAATGGAATTTAATTACGTAACTACTGAAGTGTTCTAAAGGAAAACAATTCGAGAAAGATATTGTATGAATAGCTGCTCGCTATTGTTGTTGTTGTTTAAATTATCATGGTGTATGTGAAATTCTGAAGAGACTTAGTATATATGTCTATCTAACAAGCACTATGTGATGAACTCTTTTATGTTAGGTGAAGTGAATTTTGCATATATATTCGTTATAAATTGTTTTTATAATATGATTCATATAGGTTTTTCCTGATAATATAATGCGGAATATTATAGTGTTATTATGTTATTAGGAACATTTAATGCTGTTTCATAACTGAAAGGGAATTGAAAAAAAACTGAAACTTTTCTCATAAAAATTCAATCTAACTTGAAAAATGAAAGGAAAATGAAATTTTCCAAAAGATATTCTTTGTTAAGATAAAAAGCATACATAAATAAAGTGTTGACATATCTTAAAAATGTATTTTCAAGATATAGTGGGGGAAAAGATGAGAATAGAAAAACAATTAATAAAAAAGATGTATTATGAAACATTTCTAATGGAGAATGTAACAAAATCACCTCTTGACGTACTTGGAGAAGCTTATGTAAACGAAGAAAAAAATGAGGTTTCTGATGGATCTTATATTCGTTTTGCACAAGGTGAATTTTATTATCGCCATCAAGATTTTGAAGCAGCTATTTTTAAATGGGAGAAGGTTAGTAATGAATTAGCACCGTGGGCACAAAAAAATATTGCGGATGCGTATTTCGAACTGAATCAATTATCAATTGCTGAAAATGTATACACTTCCATTACTACTGATAATAAAATATTGATGACTGAAATTAGATTACAATTACTTTCTCTTTACATAGAGCAAAATAATTTTGATTCAGCTTTCGCTGTTATTAAAGAAGCAGTTTCTTTAAATCCAGACTATCCGAATGTTACAAAAATTGCCCGTTCCTTTTATGAGGAACAACAAGATTTTGATAGTGCAGTAGAGCTTGCTGTGAATGAGTTGATTCGAACAGAATTTTATCCGTGGTTTGAGGTGTTAAAAGGATATATCGATAAAGGATTTACTAAACATATTTCACCAGATTATTTTTATGATGCATTAGTTACATTAAATAATGTAGATCAAGTACAATTTACGCAAATGGTTTCATCACTTTGGAACAGTTATAAAAATGAACAAAATTACTTATTGTGGCTTAACACAATAAATGAATTTTTCTTACATATTGAAATAGAGTCTTCCGATATATGGGACAAAATTTCTTCTCTTTACGAAGAAACATACTTTGCATTAATTCAAGGGAAATATACGCTTAGACAATTACACGATATCATTCCCAATCTTTTAACAAATTGGTTGAAAGTAGTTAATCCATCGTATGCTGTATTTCCATCAGCAGCTGTATTGGCATGGGATGAAATTTTTCCTACCCAAATAGATTCATCAAATATAAAACATGCGGAAAACCTACTGTCATATTCTATGAATCATGTGAATGCTTTAGAGTACAGTCTACATCTTTTTGAATCTATTACACAGTGGGCACAAAAGCAAAATATAGAAATAGGTCACCGATTTAGATGGTTAGTTGACGAACTTGCGGATTTAAGAACAAATCGTATTTTAGTAACGGGAACTTCAGGGAACGGAAAAACTACATTTATTAACTCTATATTAGGAGAAAATATAGTAGAAAAATCAATTTCAAATGTAGTAGTTTTAAAAAATGATGCTCATACAGAAATTAACGCCATAACAGACGCTGCAATTACAACAACGGAAGATATCTCTGATTACCATAATATGATGTCTCAGCACCATCAAACATATAGAGATAGAGCATGTGTCGAATTTAAATTACCATGCAGATTTTTAAGTGAAAATAAACTTACATTTGTAGTTACACCCGGCTTTAATAGGAATAACGACACTAGGGATGAGGTATTTGAATATCTAAATTCTGTAGATGAATTATTGTTTGTATTGAATGCAGATTCACCTTTTACTGATAAAGAGCGTGATATTCTATTAAACATTCAAGAGCATACACCAAATTTACAAGTGCATTTCTTATTAAATAAAATCGATAACATTTATAGTGAAGCAGAAGTAAAAAGAGTACTACATGATACGGCAACGAGAATAAACACATATTTCCCGCATGCGAGGATTTTCCCTTACTCTTCGTTATATACAAGTAATCAACAATTGAATGAATTAACAGAGTTTATTCATTTTAACTTTAATCATAAAAATATCGATGCAGAACGTACTGAAAAGCTATTATTTTTCATTCGAAAAACAATTACATATCTTTTGGATAAACGAGTTGAGAAAGAAAATAATCTAGTGGATGCTATTAATTGGAATGAAGATATGCTAGTGAAACTAAACGGTAGCATGAATAACCTTACTGCATTTGAGAGGGAAAAAATTCATTTCATTACACAGTCATATCGTACAATGAAAATGGAAATTACGAACGATCTTACTGAAAATATACCGAAGATATTACAGAGTTGTTCTGATTTAATGAGTGAAGACAGTGATTTCGGTCACATGGATACAGAACTAAATAAAGCAATGAACGAAAGAGTGCATAAATATTTAGAACAAACTGTATTACCTAATCTTGCTCTTTCTATGCAAAATTGGATTGCCACTTCTCATAATGAGCTCCTTCAAAGTCAATCGTACTTAGAAGAACTTAGTGAAGGACTTAATTCTTTATTTGGAGAAAATCGAATACAGTTAGAATGTGACTTTAAAGTGCTTGATGACTGGCGCAGAGATACTGACAGAATGACGACTAGAATACAAATGGATGAAGTAAATATTTTACGTCGATTTACGCCAGCACAATTTTTATTGAAAAGTGCCGGTAAATTATTTGGAGTTCTTCCGAAAAACAAAACTATGCTATATAACAAATACAAACAGTATGTAGAAAATGAAGATTATACCGAGGTAACTGATTCTATTATGAAGAAATTTTTCTTGCAATTTGAGCTATTCGAAAACACACAAGAGCGAGATATTCATATATTCTTTAGGAATCCATTTAACTCCTTGAAACAAGCTGTAGAGAATATACAATTAGAAATACAAGAAAAACAAGAGATGTTACATAAAATGAAATCAAACCCTGAAGTTTATCATGATTCCATCATGCTCTTTGAATTGAGATTACGTCAATGTGAAGTGATTTTACATATAGGTGATGATCATGCTTATACAGATGTAAGTTTAGAGACAAGCGTAGAATAAAAATGAAATATATGAAACTGCATCATGTATTATAGGAGAATAAAAGGGAGCAACTATAACGAGTTGCTCCCTTTTCATATTAAGATTATTTTTCAGTCTCTTTAATTTTAGTTTGTACTTCACCAGTTTTAATTTTATTACTTTCTGAGAAACGTAATAAATCGCCTTCAATAATTTTGTCAGACATTCGTAATTCATTTTGTGCACGTTTAATGAGTGCTTCTGCTTCTTCTTTTGGTAAGTCTACAATTTCACCTGTTATGCGGTCATAGAAAGTATTGTTTTTGTATGCATACTTGTCTGTAATGAAGCTACCATCACGTAAAACAACAAAACCGGCATATTCATCCGAAAACATATCATGGCCAAAACGAATATCGTTTGTAGTATCAATTCCTAATAAATTGAGAATAGTAGGTTTCATATCGATTTGTCCCGTAGGCTTTGAAATCGTTCGACCTTCTGTTTGTCCAGGGATATGAATATATAAAGGTGTGCGTTGTAAATTTAAAGTATCAAATTCTGTTATTTGATCTTTTTCTAAAAACTGTGCCATCGCGCGATTATGTTTTTCAGAAATGCCATAATGATCACCATATAAAACAATAATAGAATCATCATACATTCCCTCGGCTTTTAAACGCTCAATAAATTTTTTTATTGATTCGTCTAAGTAACGTGCTGTTACAATATAACGATCAAATACGCCATTACCAGAGTTATATGGTTCAATGAATTGTGTATCTTCATCATACGTAAATGGATAATGGTTCGTTAAAGTAAGAAAACGAGCGTAAAATGGTTGATCAACAGTTTTTAATATATCTACTGATTGATCAAAGTATTCGATATCTTTTAAGCCCCAATTTAAATTTGTTTTGGGCGTAATTTTGTAATCAAGTTCATTATAGTAACGATCATAACCGAGAGCAGAGTACATGATGTTACGATTCCAAAATGTGGCGTTATTCGCATGGAATACAGAAGTGAAATAACCTTGCTGACGTAGAATTTCTGGAGTCGCAGTATAATCATTATTACCATGTGTGAAGAATACAGCTCCTCGATTTAATGGATATAACGACGTATCGATTAGAAATTCAGAATCGGATGTTTTTCCTTGCCCAGTTTGGTGGAAAAAGTTATCAAAGTAATAGCTTTCATTTATGAATTCATTCAAAAATGGTGTAACTTCTTGTCCGTTAACTGTTGCTCCTATTAAAAAGGTTTGCAGGGATTCAAGAGTGACAACAATTACGTTTTTTCCTTTCGCTACACCAAACATATTAGGGTTCGGCTCACTTTGGTTTGCCTTCACGTAGTTTTCAGTTTCTTGTAATTTGCTACTATCAGCAAGTGCCTTTTGTGATCCTGCTTTTACTTGCAGTGTTAAATCATAAACTTGATGCGTGTATAGTCCTAAATTTTTAACAAGCATAACTCGGTCAAATGATCTTGTTAATAGTTCAGGTCGCTCTTTTTCTGCAAGATGTAGATTAGCAAAAAATACACCAATCGTTAAAAGAAAATATAACAAGCGTGCCGGATGAGTTACACGTCCTGTTTGGAAGACTATTGATTTTTTCTTCAATAAAATAAAGAAGAAAATAATGTCTACGAATGCGAGTATAATTTTGTAGTTCAATATTTCTATAATACTGCCGCCTAATTGGCCGAAGTTTGATGTTTGTCCAAGTACTGGTAACGTAACGAAATCGCTATAAAAATCATAGAACATTACATTTCCAACGAGTACGATTGTTAATACGAAGTTGATACATAGCGCGATATAATTTCTTTTTTCACCGGTTGCAAATAATGCTAATCCGACAAAAGCTAATGATGCAGCGAGCGGGCTAATAAACAAAATAAGCTCTTGTGTAGAAGATTCAATTTTTAAATCAAAACTGAATCTTGTAATAAGATATGTTTTTAACCATACTGCTAAAGCAATTATTAAAACAAAGCTTATATTTTGCATTTGTAAATTGATTTTATTTTTCATTTTTACTCCTTCTTTTGGTAATTTATTTAACTTGTGTTATATATTATATTTTTATAACTATTATAGTATACTGAACCATTTAGCTAATGGTTTCTAAAGGTAATAATATAAAGTATTCACATACGTACAATGAGGAAATTTAAAGCGTAAATCTATTTCTTAGAACAGAGCAGAAAAAGTCATAGTTGTAGTAAAAAATACTTATAGACATCCTAACATATTAAACACTATGATGATGTTACAAAATATCGAACAAATGAAAATGGAAATGAATAGAGGATTTTAAAACTGTTGACATTCAATTTGTGAGAATTGAATGTCAATGGCTATGTTAAATATGTATCTCATAAAACCCTGATTTTTTGTGGGGAAATAGTAAGCTATTACTATGGAAGTTAAAATATTTAATTGCAATCTGAATGAAGGGAATTAAATGTGAGATAAATATTTTCCAACATATAACCCACTTGCAGCAGCTTGAGATAATGAATGAGTGACGCCTGAACAATCCCCAACTAAAAATAGGCCATGTATACTCGTTTCAAAATGATTATTGAGTTTTATCCACAATTAAAACTTTTTTGTTACTTTTAACTAGTGAATAAGCCATAAAAATGCTACTTACTCCAGCGCCGATAATTGTAACATCATACATATTCTTTCACCTGCTAACGAATAGTTTGTTTTTTATTTTTCTAGTGTATAACAATTTTATGAAGGTAAGAAATAAATTTTATTAATAAAGGGGAGTTTTTGAACTTGATGCTTTTTTAATTTCTTAGAGTGATGAAGTAAATACAAGTGTCTTTATTTACAAGAAGAATTAGTTTTCAAAGACCACTATATCACATGATAAATAAATTCTTACATACAAAAAAACAGACCTTTTAAGTGAAGAGGTCTGTTAATGATTTTAAATGTTATTTAGCGAAGACGTGGTTACCAATTACTGCTACTGTTTGACGTGTCGTAATCCACTTGTCTGTTGATGTTTTCGGGTTATAGAAATAAAGCCAATCAGAATGTATTCCATTTGTGGAGATAGCCTCTTCTACAGCCATTTTTGCTTCTGCGCTTGCAGGCTGATTAATTCTTCCATCTGTAACAGGAGTAAATGCATATCCGTATTTAATAGGTTCATAAATAACGCCTGTTATTGTATTTGGAAAACCTTTTGCGTTTACACGGTTTAGTATAACTTTAGCTACTGCTACTTTTCCTTTATATGATTCGCCACCTGCTTCAGCGGTAACTAAGCGTGCCATTAAGTCTTTTTCTTTTTCTGAAATACTTGAGTTGATTTTTAAATGTTGTCCTGTATAAAGCTTGTTTTCGATTGTGTTGTTCATTTGTTTTATAGATTGAACGGTAACATTGTAACGCTTTGCTATCGTTTCTAATGAATCTCCCGGTTGTACCTGATAAATAATTTGTCCAGAAATGTTCGCAGGCTTGGCGTTTTGGCGAACAGTGATTTCATTTGAGTTGACGGAACCCGGGATATGTAACTGTTCGCCAATGAAAGTTTGATCGTTTCCTTTATTATTAGCCTGTTTAATGGATTGTATTGAAACGCCGTATTGTTTACTAATGCCCCAAAGTGTATCATTCTTTTTTACTGTATGAATGGTAGAAGCTTCAGCTGTACTGTGACTACATACGAATGTAATTGCAGCTGCAGATAAAGGGATTATATGTTTTATTTTTAATAATTTCATTGTAAATCCTCCTAGGAAAAATAAGGTAAAACGGTTAAGTAATGTAGCTTAAAATGTCTACATATAATATTTTAATGTAAGTATATTAGCACATATAAAATAAATAATCATTATAAGTTTCTTATTTATTTAGTGTAGAGTCCGAATATGAAATATTGCATATTAAAATACATTGAAGTTCCTTTAAATTTTTCTAATTTAGGATATGTGAATGATTTTTTAACTTTACTTCTATGTAATATTTCATATTTATGAAATGTTATTTATTTTTTACTCACCAGATTATATTATATTCAATAAGTTTGATATAAAACAGAAAAAGGAGGAATGATAATGAGCAGTAAGAAATTTATTTTGAAATTATTTATATGTAGTACGATATTTATCACATTTGTATTTGCTTTACATGATGAGCAAGTAGTTGCAACAAGCTCTGTTAATGAGTTTGAAAATTGGTCAAAGTGGATGCAACCTATACCTGATAATATCCCATTAGCACGAATTTCAATTCCAGGAACACATGATAGCGGGACGTTCAAATTACAAAATCCAATAAAGCAAGTATGGGGAATGACGCAAGAATATGATTTTCGTTACCAAATGGATCATGGAGCTCGTATTTTTGATATAAGAGGACGTTTAACAGATGATAATACGATAGTCCTTCATCATGGGCCATTGTATCTTTATGTAACACTGCATGAATTCATAAACGAAGCGAAACAATTTTTAAAAGATAACCCAAGCGAAACGATTATTATGTCTTTAAAAAAAGAGTATGAGGATATGAAAGGAGCAGAAAGTTCCTTTAGTAATACGTTTGAAAAAAGTTATTTTGTGGATCCTATCTTTTTAAAAACAGAAGGAAATATAAAATTGGGAGATGCTCGTGGGAAAATTGTACTACTAAAAAGATATGGTGGTAGTAATGAATCTGGAGGATATAATAATTTCTATTGGCCAGATAATGAGACGTTTACCACAACTGTAAATCAAAATGTACATGTAACAGTACAAGATAAATATAAAGTGAGTTATGATGAGAAAGTAAAATCTATTAAAGATACGATAAATGAAACGATGAACGATAGCGAGGATTTAAATCATCTATATATTAATTTTACAAGCTTGTCTTCTGGTGGTACAGCATGGAATAGTCCATATTACTATGGCTCTTATATAAATCCTGAAATTGCAAACTATATAAAACAAAAGAACCCTACAAGAGTAGGCTGGATTATTCAAGACTATATAAATGAAAAGTGGTCACCACTGCTGTATCAAGAAGTTATAAGAGCGAATAAGTCACTTATAAAAGAATAAAGATGATGAGGATAAGAAGCGATAAAATACGTCGCTTCTTATTGAAAATACAGTGTACCTTGTAAATGGAACAATTTTCGAGTTATCTCAATCGATGTTTCATTATGAAAAGACTAAACTTTTAAATCGAATTAATTTCAAATGAAAATTGGCATAAATAATCCTGGGAAAAAGCAACTGATCATAAGTGTTCAGTTGCTTTTTATTTTTAAAGTGGATGAGCAAAAAAATATAAAAGTGGTTGGTCCGTTTTTTGCAAACATCTATTATGATAAGAGAAGAAAGGTAGTATGTTATCAACGTTTTAAAGAGGAAGTTCTTAATAAAAATAGACTGGCCTTAGAGAGGTGAAAATACAATGAGCTTTGCGATTTCACTAGTCGTTATTATTGTAATTGTATCACTGTTTGGGACCGTGCTAGTTGCACGAAATGTAGAGGAGAATTACGGCAAGTCCACAAAGAGAAATGTGAAAAATTTATCTGCCATCTATATTGTCCTTCTTTTTGTTCTACTGCTAGGGGTAACATGGTATGCGGTAATAATTTGATAGTTTGTAACCGAACTGCAACGAGAGCATGAAGCTGGAATTTCAGAAGCTATCGAGTAATTAGAGACGGAGCTATTTTAATATATCCATTTTTGGATGAGAAAATGTGACTAATTAATACTATTTTTACGGTGAATACTGTTAGTAATAAATTGAGGATAGTTCGTTTTGAAAGGAGGCAACTATATGGAATGGAAACCAAATCGTGCAGATAAGACGCCTGTATATAAACAAATAGCGGGTTATATTGAAAGGGGTATTTCTTCAGGTGAGTTTCCTTCTGACAGTAAGTTACCTTCTGAGCGTATGTTAGCAAAAGAATTACAAGTGAATAGGAGTACGATAGTAGCTGCATATGAAGAATTAAAATCACTTGGAGTAGTAGAACGGCAAAAAGGAAGCGGAACGCGGGTGAATACAGATATATGGGGTGTTTCGCATAAACGAATACCAAACTGGGGTAGGTACGTCGAGGATGGGTCATTCTTACCTAATGTACCACTCGTTCAACAAATTCGAACGGAAACACAAAAAAACGACTTAATTAATTTAGCGAGTGGTGAATTGTCACCAGAATTAATTCCGAGTGATAGATTCCGAACGATTTTGTCGGAGAAAACATTTATGGAAAACCTCGGTTATGACCATCCACTTGGAAATGAAATGTTGAGAAAAACAATTGCAGCACATGTTCAGCAATATAAACAAATTGAAGCAGATTCGAATTCTATCCTTATTACATCTGGAGCACAACAGGCACTTAATCTTATCGTTCAATGCTTATTAAAACCTGGTGATGCGATTGCAATTGAGGACCCTTCGTATTGTTTTTCACTGCCGATATTTAAATCAGCTGGCTTAAAAATATTCCATTTACCTGTTGATCAGCATGGAATGAATCCAGATGACTTAATTGATTTGCATAAAAAGCATCGTATTCGTATGGTATTTTTAAATCCGGATTATCAAAATCCAACTGGAACCGTGCTTTCATTGGCAAGACGTAAAAAGATTTTAGAACTGTCTTCTGAATTTGGCATACCGATTGTAGAAGATGATCCGTATAGTTTAACTTCATTTAATGGTGAAGTGAATCCAACATTAAAATCAATGGATCAAAACGGGAATGTTCTTTATATAAGTTCACTATCAAAAATTGTTGCATCAGGATTACGTATTGGCTGGGTAATTGGCCCTACGCGTGTAATAGAGCGTTTAGCGGATGCGAAGCAGCAAGTTGATTTTGGCCATAGTGTATTTACACAGTGGGTGGCAAATCAATTTTTAGAATCAGAAGATTTTCATGCACATATTACAATGCTTCGTGGACAATTGAAAGAAAGAAGAGATGCGTTAATTAGAAAGCTTAAAGAAATATTAGGGGATCAGGTTGAATTTTTTGTTCCAGAGGGTGGAATACATTTATGGTGCAAAGTGCAAGGAACGTTTGATGAATATCATTTATTAGGCGAATCTATACGAAATGGTGTAGCGTTTGTTCCGGGAAGTGTTTTAGGTACTAAAAGTGAATATATTCGTTTTACTTTTGGGAGAGTGAATATAGAACAAATTCAACTTGGAATTGCACGGTTTGCTGATACGTTAAATGAGATTTCATAACATGGATGTGAGATAGTGAAAAGAGGAGAAGAAATGAAGTACGTGACACTTTTACTTCAAGTATGCGTGATATATATATTTAGCTTAGTTGGTCTATGACTTCTAGTTTTGTAGTTGTTGCAGGAATCACAGGTGCTATTATTGGACCAACAGTACTTAAGTTTTTCCGTATAACGAGTACAATTGGAAAAGGAGTGGGAATGGGCTGCTCATCACATATTATCGGGGTAAGTCGTCTTGTGAAGGAAGGCGAGAAAGAAGCGACGATCGGTTCGGTGACGATGATTGTAACCGGAATACTTATTAGTATAATTATACCGTATGGAACGAAATTTATATTTTAAAATGTAATGGAGATGATGAAAATGACAACATGGTTTATAGTTACATTATTTATTTTTGGTGCGATTAAAGTACTAGTTTCTAGTATGCCGACTTCTGTTGTAGAATCAATTATTAGTAGATTTGAATTGCATCAAAAACTTGAGGAAGAGAATACCACTATATTGATAGACGGAAAAAATATAGAGGGGGAAACGAAACTACAAGTTATTCATGAATTTAACGAAGCTCTATTTTTAGATAAACATTATTTTCCGCCGCACGGGGAAGGAACACCAATCGTTATTAACACGAAGAAAGGGAATAAAGAGGTTCGATTTTCTCTGTATAGTCATGAGGAACATGTTGATGTAATAAAGCAATATAAAAAGAAAATCGTTGCCTATCGTTTGCGTTCAAAACGCCTTCAAAATCCTACATCATTAGCAATAACTGAAGATTATGCTTAAAAAGAGATCGTTATAAAAACGGTCTCTTTATTAAAGCGGGTTATATAATTATTAAATTTTTATTCATATCGTAGTCCATTTGAAAGGGTATCAATAGCTTTCCAATCGTCAACAACAATTTGTTTATTATTTTTATGCATGATATTGTTAGCTATTAGTTTTTCAATGACTCGATTAAGATGACGGGTAGTTGTCCCGATTAATGAGGCGATTTCATGATGATCTTTAGTATGAATTTCGCGCCCAAATAAATTAGATGGATTTCGGGCTGTACATAAATAACTAGCAAAGCGTGTTTCCACAGAAGCTAGTAAATTGATACGTGAAGCTGTTGTGCAGGTTTGTAGTTTATAAGTGACGTGATGAATGAGTTCTTGAAGGAAGATTACATCTTGTAATAAGTAACTTGTTACATAATTTTTATCAATAAAAAGAAAATCCGTCTGTTGTTCGGAGGTTACATGAGATTGTATGTTTACGGACTGAATTAATTCAATATCTCCCATGATAGAAACGGCAGAACAAAATCTTAGTAATAATGCTTTACCTGTAATTACACTTGAAGTTATTTTTGTACGACCTGACATTTGAATATATAGGCCATCAATCATTTCGCCTTCGTGTAGTACAGTTTCTTTCGCTTCATATCTAAGGATCTTAAATGGATGATTGAATTGTTGGAATAGTTTTTTTATGTACTCGTTATTTAAGTAGCTTAATAATAAGGTATTATCTACAATATTTTGCATAATGTTTCTCCTTTTGGGACATCTGTCCTTTCTATTATAAAATAATTCATATACATTAAAAAGAAAGGAGTGATGTATATGAAATTTATTTTTGATATTGATGGTACTATTTGTTTTAAAGGGAACGCAGTAACGAAAGGGATAATTCACGCGCTAGACGTATGTCAAAGTAAAGGGCATGAGGTTATATTTGCATCAGCTAGACCGATTAGGGACTTATTACCGGTGCTACCAAATCATATGCATCATTATTCAATGATTGGTGGGAATGGGGCATTTATTGCAAAGGGAAAGGAGACTATTGAAGTTATAACTTTTGATCCAGGAACGGTAAGTGCTATACATTCAATAATAAAGAAACATAGCCTTTCATATTTGATAGATAGTCATTGGAATTATTCTTATACAGGAAGCGAGAATCATCCTATCTACAAAAACATAGATCCTAATCAATTGGCTAATAATGTACATATTGATGAAATTAAGGAAGTAGTGAAGGTGGTATTATTTCCTGACCATGTTCAAAAAGAATATATTATGAATATGTTAACAGAACTTCCTATACGTATTTATGAACATGATAATGAAGGGATTGTGGATATAAGCCCTGAGAATATTGATAAATGGGTAGGGTTACAACGATTGGGTATAAAAGAGAGAGAATTCGTAGTGTTTGGTAATGATTCGAACGATTTATCAATGTTTCTACACGCTAAGGAAAGCATTTGTGTTGGGAGTCATGAAGTATTATTGGGTCATGCATCCACATGTTTAAAAATAGATGAACAAAGTATTGTTAATAAAATAATTGAGTTATCCGAATTATATGCGTAATAAATATATGAAACATAATAAAAAAGAGTACGAAAAGGTTTGCTAGCCTTTTAGTACTCTTTTTTATTAATTATGAAATAATATACTTTCCAGATAAAAGAAAAGAAAATCATATAGCCAAATAAAGAATATGTATGATTCCAATCCAAACTATGAATAAAGAAACCGAATCTTTCAGAAATCTGTTCAAAAATGCTAGCACAAATACCTATTGAAATAATAAATAGAATTCTAGAAACTGTAGATAATGTTTTTGAAATTTGTATGAAAATCGTTGTTAAAATCGGTAGTACAAATAAAGTAAAGCCAATGTTAATTGAAAATATGGATGAGAAAGGTCTAACCGGAAAGGAATACATTTGTTTCGCAACAAAGAAAGCATCTAAGCAAGTTCCGATAATAGAAGAGAATAAGATTGTAATAACTAATGCGAAAAGGTTATTCTTCTTCTCGAAGGAGGACGTTTTTCTTTGCAAGAATTGCCAACTCAATTTTTTCGAGTGTTTTACAGTAGTCTTCTGTAATTTGTCCATGTATCCTTTCCTCCTTATCGGTTAAATAATGTATGACTTGCCAGTTGTTAAACCAATCTTCATGTTCTGTTTCTTCATGTTTCA
The DNA here is from genome assembly GCF_038006905.1 of Bacillus sp. FSL R9-9834. Lineage (NCBI taxonomy): Bacteria > Bacillati > Bacillota > Bacilli > Caryophanales > Bacillaceae > Bacillus > Bacillus sp. FSL R9-9834. The sequence continues at coordinate 3,537,619 of NZ_JBBOWD010000001.1, read as the reverse complement.
TATTTTTCCATACATACATAAGTGCAGGGCTATATATACGGTGGGCATCACTTTTTAATTGGCATTTCTTTATTCTTCGTTTATAAAACTCTCTTGAAAAGGATTCATTCACACTTGAAAATAAATGTGGCCAATAATCTTTTCGTGATCCAGTATGTGGATGAGTGTCAGCCCATTGTAGTATACGAGCTAAAACGTGTTCATCATGAAACAATAATGTATATAATCGTTTTCCGAGCAAAATTCGTTCGTGTAAGGAAGTGAAATGTTTCATTGTATCACCAATTAATATTGTTTTTTGTACAGTATTTTCTTCAGAGAAAGGGAAGAGAATATGATTAAATTGAAAGAAATCAAAAAGTTTAAATCCAATACTATTTAGTACATTTTTTTTGAAGTATTTATTTTGAATCACTCTTTTTTCTAAGTAGTTTTGTTCATTAATAATAGTCGCAATCGTTAATATTTGTTTGTTTCCAGTTTTCCAAAAAAAGTTCCACATCGTTTCCATAAATGTTGACACATTGAGGTGAGGGAGGAGATGAAAAAGATTTTTGTTTTTTTTAACACTCTGTTCATATAATAAAAATTGTGGATACACATCTTGAAAGATAAGCCAATTACCCCGTTCTAAAAAAGAAAAGAAAGTAAATTGATCGTTATCAGATAACAATTTCGTATATAAATCCCCCTTTAAATCGGTCATATTCCAACCGCCGTTCCGCGATACCATATGCCCAAGTAATGCCCAATGTATTTCAGGATATCTTTTGTAAAATTGATAGTAAGCACGAGTTCTTGTAACATTATTTTGATTCAATAATTTTGTTCTTTCTTTAATTGTATGTATGAATACTTTTTCTTCGTTCGAAAGGGGAGCAAGGAAGTTATTTACGTTGATGCATTTTTGTTTTAGCTCGTTTTTTATTGAGAAGAGGGATAGAGGAATGTTTTTGGAAAGTTTATGATTTGGATTGTCGTGGTGCATGTAATTCCCTCCTATTCAAGTCTGTTATCATAAATATATTAGTAACTACTTACATAAATGATATGTGAAGGAAATGAAAAGTTGCAAAGTACAAAAAAGGAAAGATGAGTCCGTCTCTTCTTTCCTTTTCTTGTATGTATTTACGTTACAGAGAATGAACACCTTTTTTGAGAAGAGTAGAAAATGAATCAGCATGAATAGGCTTGCTGTAGTAGTAACCTTGAATAAATTGACAATTATTTTTTTGAAGGAAACGCACGTGTTCTTTCGTTTCTACACCTTCAGCGATAACTGACATTCCTAATGTATTTGCTAATGTGATGATCGTTTTAATAATTTCCATTCCATCGTCACATGTTTCAGACATTGTAATAAATTCTCTCGGGATTTTTAACGTATCGATTGGATATAAAGGTAAATAAGCTAGCGAAGAATAACCTGTACCAAAGTCGTCAATTGAAATGTGAACGCCTAAACTCTTTAGTGTACGCAGTTTTATTAATGTTTCTCGCTCATCCATCATTGCAATTCGTTCTGTTAATTCAAGATCAAGAGAACTTGCTGGTAAACCTGTATTTGTTAATGTAGCAGAAATAGACTTTACAAAATCTTCTTGTTCAAATTCTTTAGCAGATAAATTTACGCCTATTTTTAAATGAGAATATCCGAGTGTATGCCAACGTTTCATTTGTTGACATGCTTGTTGTAATGTCCATTTTCCTATTGGAATGATTTGTAGTGTTTCTTCTGCAATCGGAATAAACTCGTATGGAGAAATAATACCTAATTCAGGATGATTCCACCTGATTAAAGCTTCAGCACCGATAATGTCGTTAGATTCGCTATCAACTTGAGGTTGATATAAAAGGAACAATTCTTCATTTTGAATTGCATTTGGTAAATCTTTTTCTAATCGTAATCGTCTTTCAATTTTGTTTGCAATTACGTCATCATAAATAGAGACAGAATTAAGTTCTTTTGCTTTCGCATCATACATTGCAACATTAGCGTTTTTCAGAAGTGTAGCGGTATCGATTCCGGAATATGGATAAATAGCGATGCCAATACTTAGTGATAAACTTAATGTATGTTCATGTATGACAAACGATTTTTCCATGCATTCAAATAACTGGTTGCATAACTCGAATAAAGAATCTTCATCAGTATAGTTTTCAATTAAGACTGTAAACTCATCACCACCGATTCTTGACAGATGAGTATGTGATGGAAGACAGGATTGGAATCGCTTCGCTACTTCTTCTAATATGTAATCCCCTGCCGAATGTCCAAGTGTATCGTTAATTGCTTTAAAGCGATCTAAGTCCAAATATAATAATGCAAACTCGCTTTCTGTCGTTTTAGCATTTTTTATAATTCTTTTTAATTTCTTATGGAAAAAGGCACGGTTCCCAATTTTCGTTACAGTATCATGGAATGCTAAATATTTTATTTCTTCTTGTTGTTTTTTGAATACAGTAATATCCTTTACCATAATATAGCTTCCTAAAATTTGTCCATCTACCATGATAGGGACGATGGTAACGTATAAAAAATAAGTAAAGCCATTATTGTATTGAGAACGTAGTTGTAAAGAAGTAGGCTCCTGCTCTTTTACTTTTTCTAATGCGGATGATAATTTGTGTTTATCTTCGCTTAAGATAATAGAAAGACAAGGCTTGCCAAGCAATTCACTTGTAGAGACTCCAAGTAGCATACCTCCTGCTTTGTTCGCATTTAAGAAAATGCCATTTAAATCAATAGTAAAAATAGGATCGGGATGATATTCATATAATGATTCGAATTTTTGTTGTTTCTGAGATAAAGCTTCTGATTTTTGAACTAAGTCAGAAGTTCGTACAGCAACTTTTTCTTCTAATTGTGCATTAAAGAGTTGCAAACGTTCTGTTAAACTCTTGTTTTGCATACCTCCAATAGAATGGCGAATGAGTACGAAAACAAAAGTGATACAGTTTCCCGTAATAAGAATGGAAGAAGATGTTTGTTCTTTAAGGGTAAAGCCAATTAGAAATGTAACAGCAAGATATGGAAACGCGACTAAAACTTTTTTTCCTAGTATAGGGTTTACAATGAAATAGCTTGTATTATTCGTAAGACCGTTTGGAATAGAAGCAGCTATTGCAACAAGTAATAGTGGTATTCTATATAAAAGTCGTAATAATGCTACAGTGTCATGCGATAAATGAGTATTTAAATAAAAATAAATATAATTAAAAGCTGCAGAACTTATTAATACAAAAATAAAAATATATATTTTCCATTTCGACTTAAAAGCAGTTGGGCGAAAAATGAGACTAGCACCTAGTAGTAAAAAGAGTAGGTCTGCAATTGGATATAAAAATGAAAGGAAAATTTCCCCTATTGGTAGAGAGAAAATACTTAAATCTGGTTGATTAAATAAATACCATTCTAATGTGAGTATGGAAGCGAGTACTATACATATATCGCAAATAAAGAAAGCTTTTTCCCACTTATTACATTCCTTTAAAATCTTATAGCAAAAAGCGATAAGGAAGAAGAATAGAAATAGCATGTAAAATATATCTGAAAAAGTAAAGTGATGTACTGGGAATTGGAAAAATTCATGTTGAAACGTATATATTATTTTTCCTAATAAAAAACTGCCCATTGCGAAAGTAATACATAACCAAAAGAAATCAGTACAAACTTTTTTGGAATATAGAGAGTAAATTAATGATATGAATGCGATGCCTTCAACGATGAGAGAAGAGAAGCGTACATTGAAATCAGAAAAATGCACAGGGAACAAAAAGAAATATGTAAGACAATAGCTGGAATAGCAAAGTGTGGTTATTGTTAATATACGTAATTGTAAATTTTTATTTAACTGCAATAGAATCACCTTCTTAAAGTATACACTGTATTCATAATATCCATACGTAAGAATATTACTTGCAAATTGTATCAGATTTATTAGGAAAAATCATGCTTCTGAGTAAAGTAACGAAGAATGTAATGAATTTGTAATTGGGAAAATATCACAAAATAGTTTGATGAAAATTGAATGGAAGCTGTATATTAAATCATTTTTAAAATTGTAATGTTTTTTAGTGCTTTGCAAGTAAATATGCAAAATTGCATAAATATTACTTTCTATTTTATCCCATTTTAATGGGCAGTAAGACTCCCACCTCAAAATTCAGCGAAAGCAAAGAAGTTAGGTGGGGGTCGGGCTGCCCATAAAAGTCCGATTGGTGAGGGCTGATAATCAGTGGGGGATGAAGAAAATCCCCTCACTGATTAAAGTTTCACTTTATGGAAAATGTTTTTGTTATAAAGTATAAACTAAACTTTTGTATGCATCTATTCTCATACGAATGAGGGATTTCAAAAAGATGTTACGTATATACAATAGTACGTAAGCGTATATAAAACATTTAGTATGGGAGGAAAAGTATGAAGAATTGGGTGAAGTTTCGAATAGCACGTCCAACTGATCAGTTTGAAAAGGTGATAGAATTCTATGAAAAAGGATTGGGCTTAAAACGTATAGGTGAATTCTATAATCATGAAGGCTATGATGGGGTCATGTTTGGACTCCCAGGTGAAGAGTATCATTTAGAATTTACAAGACATATAGATGGGAGCCCATGTCCAGCTCCGACAAAAGATAATTTACTCGTATTTTATATGCATGAAGATAGTGAAATGAAAAAGGTGAGTAAAAGGTTGCATGCATTGGGATATGATGAAGTCGAACCAGAGAACCCATATTGGAAAGATAAGGGGATAACGATAGAGGATCCAGATGGCTGGAGAATTGTGTTGATGAAATTAGAAGAATAATGTGTAATTATGCTTGAAGTTCAAGTAGGAGGAAATACGTAAGAGAGCTTTCTTTTGAGGAGATACACTCATGGAAGGCTTTTTTTATTTGGAATCTGAAAAACAAAATTTGAAATTATATTCTGAAAAGTTATAAAATAAGAACGTGTATTCCTATGGGGGTGAGAGGGGTGCCTGTAAAGATGAATAGAACACTAGGGGGACTTTTTTATGATATGCCGGATTAAGGATGCAGAAATATATTATGAAATCATTGGCGAAGGAAAACCTGCCATTATTATACATGGCTGTGCACCTGATCATAGGTTAATGCAGAGGTGCATGGAATCAGTATTCGAAAAATATAAAGGTTACCAAAGAATATATATTGATTTACCTGGCATGGGGAAATCGAATGCTCCAGATTGGATAAATAGTTCAGATCATATGTTAGAACTGTTAATTGCATGTATTGAAAAAATTATTCCAACGAAAAACTTTTTATTAGTAGGGGAGTCCTATGGCGGATATTTAGCTCGAGGTATACTCACAAAGCTGTTTGAAAGAGTTAATGGATTACTATTAGTATGTCCTGTTGTTGTAGCGGAGCAAGAAAAAAGGATCCGCCCGAATAAACAGGTAATTGTACAAGATAAGGAGTTTTTAAATAAGCTTACTTCAACTGATAGAGAAGAATTTTGCGAGTTAGCAGTGGTCGCGAATGAATATACATATACGAGATTTAAAGAGGAGATTAAGCCGGGACTAGATATTGCTAATTATGAGTTTATTGAAAGGTTGCAAAAAAATTACTCTCTTACTATGAATTTTCGTCATATGAAATATGAGAAACCTGTTCTTTTACTAGCTGGAAGACAAGATATATCCGTAGGTTATCAAGATATTATAGAAATTATTGATGATTATCCAAGAGCGACATTAGCGGTGTTAGATATGGCAGGGCATAATTTACAAATTGAACAACCTGAATTGTTCGAGAGTTTAGTAGGAGAATGGATTAAACGGACAAATCAGCAAAGTTTATAAAATATGAATGAATTAATATTTTCGAGGAGGAAGTATGAATACATATATTTATATGGTTAGGCACGGTGAATCACCAAAATTAGAAGAGGGTGAAAGAACACGTGGATTAACTGAAAAGGGAAGTTTAGACGCTCATAGAGTAACAGAGATATTAAAAACAGAGGGAATCGATACTTTCATTTCAAGTCCGTATAAGAGAGCGGTATTAACGATAGAAAAAACAGCCGATTTCTATGAAAAAGAAATATTAATATATGAAAATCTTAAGGAGTGTATGTTTTCCAGTGGAGATCAAGTTATAGCAGATAAAGAAGTGTATCCACTTGTAAAGAAGATGTTCTCTAATCCGGACTTTGCACGAACGGAAGGAGAGTCATATGCGGATTGCCAAAGAAGGGTAGTGAAAGTATTAAAAGAAATCTTAATGGATTTTCAAGGACAAAAAATTATAATTGGTACACATGGACTTGTCATGACACTCATGATGAATTATTTTGATAAGCAATATGGTTTCGAATTTTTAATGAATACGTCAAAACCAGATATATATAAGATGGAGTTTAAAGAAGAACAATTAATGAATGTAGAGAGATTATGGAAAGCAGAATAAAATTGGTTGTATGGGCTTTATTGTAAAAGTTACTTTTATAGCAAAATCTTCTTATTTGAATAGAAAGTATTTTTATCAACTATTTTTAGAATGTTAAATCAATAAGTAATTATTCAGTTTCTGAATAATATAATTGAAAGTTGGTTTAAGTAAACAATTTTAAATGTGACAAAACTCCAAACGTTGGATTTATATTCAATAGGAGAAAAAGATGTAGAATTTTGTCTTACTGTCCTCGTTTACTTTTTATTTCATTACATATAGGCTTTGTGGTGTAAGGGGAGACATCACCTTTACGCAAAATCTATAAGGAGGTCATTGTAATGAAACAAATTAAAAAGTTTGCGGGAGTTGCTTTAGCGGGGACGATTGGATTAAGTGGACTACTGTTTTTAGAACCAAGTGTAAGCGCTGCGGAAGTACAGCAAGTGAAAGAGGAGAATTTCAATGCAATTGATGTATCGATGAATCTAAATGAATTATATGTATTAAGTGGCAGAAGCATTGATGTTCTTTCTGGAGATAAAGAAGCAATTCAGCTAAACAAATACACAATTCGTTTTAGTAAACCAGGGAAGTATGTTATTAGGGTGAATGGTTGTATTTATAATGATGTATATACTTTTATTGTGAATGAGTAGCATATATTCTTAAATTGTGAGATGAAAAAGAAACACCCTATTTGCGGTGAGAGCCGTAAATAGGGTGAATTTATTTGTATTAAGTTGTGTTTTATAAATTTTCATTAATTTGCTCTTTGTTTTTGTTTTGTAAAGTATGTAGGAGTGTTTGAAACATTTTAAATGATTGCTGGAAGATTGGACTTTGAATAAAAGTGTATAGAAAAGTTACGACAAAAACAGGGCCACCGAGCATAAATCCAATAACTAGTACAACGCATTCTACTATGATTCTAGCACGGCTAATAGATAGACCGGTTTTGTCGGAAATAGTAAGCATGAATCCATCACGAGGTCCAGCGCCGATTCCAGCCGCAACATACATACCTCCCCCGATACCTGTAATGGCAATGCCAGAAAATAAAATGAGTAAGTTTAACCATAAATAATCACTAGCGTTTGGAAGAATATTTGATTGTAAGAAAAAGTCCATAATCGGACCGATAAGTAGTGCATTTAAAAATGTTCCTACATTTATGTATTTTCGATCTACTAGTAAAGAAATGAGAACGAGACATAATCCACATACGACACTCCACGTACCAATAGTCCATCCAAACCTTTGGTAGAGAGCCATGTTTAAAACTTCCCAAGGATGTAAACCGAGAAATTTAACTTTTACTGCAAGAGCATTTCCAAGGCCGAAAAAAATTAATCCTAAGAAAAAAAGAAAATAGCGAAAGAGAGTTAGCCTCATTTTTAAAACCTCCCATATTGTATAATTATGTATATTACATGTAAGAGTTCTAATGTACAAATATTACGACTTTTCAGCTGGTATTTAAAATAGCTAAAATGCAAATGAAATATATGTATTCACAGTCAAAAAAGTTAAAATATTTCGTCTCAAGGATTATAATAGAGAAAGAAATATAAAAGGGAGTGAACGAGTTTGAAACAAGAACTTATTGAAAGATTTACGAGATATGTAAAAATTGATACGCAATCAAATGAAGAAAGTCATACAGTGCCAACAACACCTGGACAAATTGAATTTGGTAAGTTATTAGTGGAAGAGCTAAAAGAAATTGGGTTAACAGAAGTGACGATGGATGATAACGGTTATGTAATGGCAACACTTCCTGCTAATACGGATAAGGATGTTCCTGTAATTGGCTTTTTAGCACATTTAGATACGGCGACAGATTTTACAGGGAAAAATGTAAAACCACAAATTCATGAAAACTTTGACGGGAAGGCAATTACGTTAAATGAAGAGCTAAATGTTGTGTTAACACCAGAGCAATTCCCAGAGTTACCATCTTATAAAGGTCATACGATTATTACAACGGATGGTACGACACTTCTTGGAGCAGATGATAAAGCTGGTTTGACAGAAATTATGGTTGCAATGAACTATTTAGTACATAATCCACAAATTAAGCATGGAAAAATAAGAGTTGCATTTACGCCGGATGAAGAAATTGGCCGTGGCCCAGCACATTTTGATGTAGAAGCGTTTGGTGCATCATTCGCTTATACGATGGATGGAGGTCCATTAGGTGGTTTAGAATATGAAAGCTTTAATGCTGCAGGTGCTAAGTTAACGTTTAACGGAACGAATACACATCCTGGAACAGCGAAAAATAAAATGCGTAACGCAACTAAACTTGCTATGGAGTTTAATGGGTATTTACCAGTAGAAGAGGCGCCGGAATATACTGAGGGCTATGAAGGATTCTATCATTTACTTTCTTTAAATGGTGATGTTGAGCAAAGTAAAGCGTATTATATTATTCGAGATTTTGATCGTGAAAATTTTGAAGCGCGTAAACATAACGTTGAAAATATTGTGAAGCAAATGCAAGAGAAGTATGGACAAGATGCAGTCGTTTTAGAAATGAATGATCAATACTATAACATGCTTGAAAAGATTGAACCAGTGAGAGAAATTGTTGATATTGCATATGAGGCAATGAAAAGTTTAAATATTGAACCAAACATTCATCCGATTCGCGGCGGGACAGATGGATCACAGTTATCATATATGGGATTACCAACGCCGAATATTTTCACAGGTGGTGAAAACTATCACGGTAAATTCGAGTATGTTTCGGTAGATGTTATGGAAAAAGCTGTTCAAGTTATTGTAGAGATTGCAAGACGATTTGAAGAACAAGCTTAAAAAAGAACCAAGTAGTGCAGATGTGCTACTTGGTTTTTTAGTATAATACTCGCCACAAATAAAAAGTTGCGTAAGACTCCCAGTTCATCCAATTTGCCGCAAAATCTTTTATTTCCTGTTTAGTCGGTTTACTTTCGGAACCTGTTATATATTTAATTGCATTGTGCAAGCCAACATCGTCAATTGGAAAGGCAGAAGGAAAGCGTAAACAGCGCATTAAAACATAGTTGGCAGTCCACGGTCCTATACCATGTATAGCGGTTAATTGTTTTTCAGCTTGTTTCACATCTTGTATTTGCAGTAAAGATTCTTTTGATAGTTTTCCTTCTGTAATAAGCTTTGCAATACCGATTAAATATTCACATTTTCTAGTCGTCATTTTTAAGTTTTTGAGATCCTCTACATGTAAATTGGCAATCGTTTCAGGAGAAGGGAATATCCAATGTTTTCTATCGTTCCATTCTACATAATTTCCAAAGTGTTCGACTAATCTTCTTTTTAGCGTATAAGCATATGTGAGGTTAATTTGCTGACCGATAATTCCCCAGGAAAGTGCTTCAAATAAGTCTGGAATACCTAAAGTACGAAGTCCATAATATTGTTCAATTGGTCTTTGAAGGAGTACATCATGTTTAGCCAATGTATAAAAGGGAGCTAAATCAGTAGTTAAATCAAACCAATCCTTCACATAGTTAGCTACAGCTTCGTGTATCGATTCTTCAGATGTATATAATTCTTCTAAAAAACGTATTTGAATATGCCCATCTGTATTCATACTAATTGCAACTAAAGGATTTACATCGTGAACAGAGATAACTTTATAAATTTTGTTGTCTTCAATGTGAAATATACATTCATTGTTAGAACGTGATAGATAGCGTAAATTTTCTTGGAAACTAAATTCTGTTGGCACTGCTAAAGTTAATGCGTTACTATATTCTGCTGTCATAAGAATTCTACCTGCGACTTTTCTAATGTAAGCAATTCTTTCTTCATTTTTAATCCCCCTCTAAAGCCAGTTAGTTTCCCATTCTTTCCAATAACACGATGGCAAGGAATCGTAATAAGAAGTGGGTTAGCTGCAATAGCAGTAGCAACGGCACGCACCGCTTTAGATTTTTGAATTCTTTCGGCAATTTCTGTGTAAGAATATGTTTTCCCATAAGGAATTTCACGTACTGTATTCCAAACAGATAATTGAAATTCAGTTCCGTAAGCATCGATAGGAAATGCAAAAGTTTCTCGCTTGTTTTCTAAATACTCGATAATTTCTTTTGTATATACTTGTAAGTAATCTGGACTATGGATCAATATATGTTGGGGAAGCTTTTTTCTAGCCCATATATTTAATTCTTCAAAGGTCTCATCTTGTGATCCAATGAAACATAGTCCATTTTCAGTTGCAGCAATATGAAATTGCCAATTTTCATGTGTAAGTAGCGTCCAATATATATAATCATTTTTGTAGGAATTCATTATTGTAACCCTCTTTCATTTCATTCTTTTTTCGATATGCAGTAGGCGTAAATCCTGTTTTCTTTTTGAATAAAGTTGCGAAATATTCTGGGTTTTCTATCCCAACAGCATTACTAATTTCTTTAATGGATTGATTTGTTTGTAATAGTTGTTCTGCCGCTTTAACAATTCTGAACTGTTGTATATATTCTATAGGACTTATTCCTGTCGTTTTTTTGAAAGTGCGTTGTAAATGAAATGAGCTACCATGGCACATTTCCGCAAGTATGTCGAGAGTTAATAATTCATCAAAGTGTTTTTCGATATACTTTTTAATTTGTTCTACCCACTCTTCATTAGGTAAAGTGAGCCCATTTGGTTTACAACGTTTGCACGGGCGAAAATTTTCACTTAACGCTTGCTCTGCATGATGAAAAATTCGTACATTGTTTTTATTCGGTATTCTTGATTTGCATGATGGCCTGCAAAAGATTCCGGTTGATTTCACAGCATAAAAGAACTTGCTATCATAGGAAGAATCATTATGAATAATCGCTTGCCAATGCTCATTTGTTAACGTAACTCCTTCATTGTACAAAGAACATCACCTCTGAAATTAGTATAACCTGAATAAAGTGCGTATGTATGTATTCACAAATGTAAGAGCAAGATTACAAAGGTGAAAATATTGGATGGCGTTTAGATTATTTTGTTGTTTCCGAAAGAATGAAAGACAAAATAACAGAGGCGAAAATTAATAGTGAAGTAATGGAATCAGACCATGGCCCAGTTGAATTACATATAAATTTCTAAAAAAAGAAGTATCCCCCTAACATTAGGCGGATACTTCTTTTTTATTCATTTTGTTAAAATTTTTCAAATCTTTCTTGAAATAATTGCGTATTAAATATATACTTAGTAACGATAATCATTATCAATGAAAATAATTATCAATGGATGAGGTATAAAAGAATTATAGCTTAGGGGAAGTGAACGCGAATGAGTTCTGGATAGAATTATTAATCTAATGAAATATATGTAAGACAAGTTTCATATAGTTAAATTTTATTGAGAATATAGTTTTGAAAATTCGAGAGGAGATGTATAAAGATGAATAAGAAGTTATTTACATTAGGGATGGTTACAGTTTTAAGCGTAGGGCTAGTAGCATGTAATAGTGCAGATAAAACTTCAGGAGAAAAAACACAACAGACAAAGGCTAGTGAGACGAAAAAAGACGAAAAACGAAAAATTACATATTTAGGTAAAGAATATACAGTGCCAGCAAAAGTAGATAAAATTGCGACAGCTAGTTTAGAGTCAATGGAAGATGCGGCGGTACTTGGTATTAAGCCAGTAGGTGCAATTACTGTTGGTGGTAAATTACCGAAGTATCTTGAGAAAGATTTAGAGGGTGCAAAATCTGTTGGTGAGAAAATGGAACCAAATTTCGAAACATTACTTCAATTAAAGCCAGATGTTATTACATCAAGTACGAAATTCCCAGCAGAAACAGCTGAAAAATTTACGAAAGTAGCTCCTACATTCCCGGTATCACATGTTTCAACAAATTGGGAAGATAACTTAAAGTTAATGGGAGAATTAACTGGCAAAAAAGATAAAGCGGAAAAAATTATTAAAGATTACAATGCGGACGCTGAAAAAGCAAAAGCAAAACTAGGAGATAAGTTAAAAGACAAAAAAGTACTTGTTATTAGACTAAGGGCAAACGAATTATTCCTATATCCAGAAGGAGTATACTTCAACCCTGTAATTTATAAAGATCTTGGGCTAACTGCTCCAGAACAATTAAAAACTGTAAAAGCACAAGAGAAGATTTCATTTGAAAAACTTGCTGAACTTAACCCGGATTATATTTTCTTACAATATGAAACAACTGAAAATAAAAACCCGAAAGTGCTAGAAGAAATTGAAAGTAATCCAATTTGGCAAAGTATGAATGCTGCGAAAGAAAAGAAAGTATTTGTAAACGTTGTGGATCCAATGGCACAAGGTGGTACTGCTTGGAGTAAAACAGCATTCTTAAAAGAAGCAGTGAAAAATTTATCTAAATAATATTTTAAGTAAGGTGCGTTGAATGATATGCAGAAAACAAATGCAGTACCAGTAACCATATTATGTATAGCACCCATACTCATCTTATTTACAGTTATACTTTCTATTTTGTATGGGGCGAAAAGTATTGATGCTGAAACGGTGTGGAACGCGTTATTTCATTTTGATTCAAGTGATGTAAATCATAATATCATTATTACTTCACGTTTACCAAGGGTAGTTGCAGCTCTTTTAGTTGGAGCATTTCTAGCCATATCAGGAGCACTTATGCAGGGGATGACAAGAAACTATCTTGCATCCCCTTCTATTATGGGTGTGACGGATGGGGCAGCTTTTGTTATTACACTTTGTATGATTTTTCTTCCAGGAATGTCATCGATTGGTATGGTTGTATGTTCAATGATTGGTTCTGCATTAGGAGCCGGTATCGTATTTGGTTTTGGTTCACTCCTTCAAAATGGCTTATCGCCAGTTAGGTTGGCAATTATCGGAACGGTTATTGGAACATTTTTAAGTAGTGTATCGGCCGCGATGGCTTCATATTTCCAAATTTCTCAAAATGTTAGTTTTTGGTTTAATGCAAAGTTAGATCAAGTTGATCCTAATATAATTAAAATCACAATACCTTTTGGGGTAATTGGAATAGTTTTAGCACTGTTAATATCAAAATCTATTACGATTCTTTCTTTAGGAGAAGAAGTTTCTATTAACCTAGGGCAGCGTACAAAACTAGTTAAAGCAATGGCTATTTTATCAGTAATCTTTTTAACAGGAACAGCAGTTGCTTTAGTGGGGAAAGTAGGTTTTGTAGGTTTAATTATTCCGCACATTACTCGCTTTATAATTGGAGTAGATTATAAGTGGATTTTACCATGTGCAGGCGTTATTGGCGGCGTTTTTCTAGCGTTATGTGACGTTTTAAGTAGATTTGTAAATTATCCATTTGAAACGCCGATTGGAGTCGTAACATCTTTAATTGGAATTCCTTTCTTCCTGTATTTAATCCGGACAAGAGGAGGAGAGAGACATGCTTAAAAGCTCAAATCAACGTTTCGGAATGACGATGGGGATACTTATATTTTTAATACTATGTGCTATTTATATTAGTTTAACGAATGGTACGTTTGATATTACGATTACAGATGTATTTAAAACACTCTTTAGAATAGATCCAGTACCAGACCATGATTTAGTTATTTTTGAGTTCCGTCTCCCGCGCATCATAATTGCTGGATTAGTAGGATTAGGTCTCGGTGTTGCAGGTGCTGTTATTCAAGGGATTACGAGAAATGGATTGGCAGACCCAGGTATTTTAGGGGTTAATGCCGGAGCAGGAACAGCAATCGTCATTTTTATGTTTTTCTTCCAAGGACAATTAAAAAGCACAGACTGGGTTTCTATTATGATGATGCCAATGTTTGGTTTAGTAGGTGGATTAGGTGCAGCTATCATCATTTATCTGTTTTCTTGGAAAAACGGTAAGTTAGATTCGCAGCGACTTTTATTAACAGGGATTGCAATTGGATCAGGATTTGGGGCATTTTCAATGTATTTATCACTCAAAATGAAGTCAACTGATTTTGAAATGGCTGCAGTATGGGTGTCTGGAAGTATATATAGTGCAAACTGGAAGTACATTATTGCCATGTTGCCGTGGCTTATCATATTAATTCCTCTCATACAAAAGAAAGCTTATTTATTAGATTTATTTCAGTTGGAAGAAACGAGTATTACAAGTTTAGGTGTTTCGCTAGAAAGAGAGAAATCAATTTTACTATTAAGTAGTATCGGACTTGTGAGCGCATGTGTTGCTGTTTCAGGGAGTATTGGTTTTATTGGATTAATGGCACCGCATATAGCGAAAAGACTTGTCGGTATTCAGCATAAGCATATCATTCCTACGTGCGGAGTAATCGGAATGTTTCTTGTAATTGCTTCAGACTTTATTGCAAAAACAGTTTTCACACCTGTAGAGTTACCAGTTGGAATCGTTATTTCTATTGTCGGTGTACCGTATTTCTTATATTTACTTTATAAGGCGAAAGCGTAAGAGGAGGAATAAAAGTGAGTATTTTAAGTGCAAAAAATTTAGAAACGAGTTATGAAAAGCTTACAGTGTTTCGCGATTTAAATGTGGAAATACAAGAAGGAAAAGTAACGACAATTATAGGGCCAAACGGGTGCGGTAAATCAACATTGTTAAAAACAATGGGAAGAATTTTAAAGCAAAAGAGCGGTAAAGTATATTTGCAAGGGCAAGATCTAAATACAATTCCAACGAAAGAAATTGCGAAGCAGTTAGCTTTACTCCCGCAAACTCCAATTGCGCCAGGAGAGCTTAAAGTAGAAGAATTAATTTCTTATGGACGTTATCCACATCGAAATAATGTAAATAAGTTAACTTCAAAAGATAAAGAGATGATTGACTGGGCATTAGATATAACGAAAACTTCTGCATTTCGAACAAGACAAATAGCAAATCTATCTGGTGGTCAACGGCAAAAGGTATGGCTAGCGATGGCATTAGCACAAGAGACAGAAGTGTTGTTATTAGATGAGCCAACTACATACCTTGATATGTCTCATCAATTAGATGTATTACAAATTGTGGAGAAGTTAAATAAAGAACATAATTGTACGGTTGTTATGGTACTACATGATATTAACCATGCAGCAAGGTTTTCAGATGAAATTATTGCAATGAAGGAAGGAGAAATTGTTACAACTGGTAGTCCAGAAGAGATTATTACAAATGAAGTATTAAAAGAAGTATTTCATATTGATGCGCGTGTCATGATCGATCCGTATAACGGGGCTCCTGTTTGCTTCGGTTATGATAGCGTTGTATCTCAAGAAGAAAAAGTAGAAATATATGTAACAAGTTAAAAGGGGGGATATAGGGTGAATACTACTATTGAAAAACAGCAGATTAAAACATCTAATACAGAACAGTGGAACATGTATTCAAAATTAGAAGGTAACGAATATCAAATTTATATTTCAAAGCCGAGGCAGCCAGCACCCGAGTCAGGGTATCCTGTTATATACGTATTAGACGGCAATGCCTTTTTTCAAACATTCCATGAAGCTGTTAAAATACAATCAGTTAGAGCAGAAAAAACAGGTGTTTCACCAGCCATTATAGTAGGTATTGGTTATCCAATTGAAGGGGCATTTTCAGGTGAAGAAAGATGCTATGATTTTACGCCTAGCGTAATTTCAAATGATGCACCATTAAAGCCAGACGGTAAACCGTGGCCTAAAACAGGAGGAGCACATCATTTTTTCACTTTTATTGAAGAAGAATTAAAGCCGCAAATTGAAAAGAATTTTGAAATTGATAAAGGAAAGCAAACACTATTTGGGCATTCTTTAGGTGGTCTATTTGCTTTACATATATTCTTTACAAATCTAAATGCTTTTCAAAATTATTTTATAAGTAGCCCGTCGATTTGGTGGAATAACCAATCTGTGCTTGAAAAAGAAGAGAATCTTATAAGTGAATTAAACAATGCAAAGGTTAAAACAGGAGTATTTCTTACAGTGGGTTCACTAGAACGAGAGCATATGGTTGTAGGGGCAAAGGAATTATCAGAGCGCCTTTTCCAAGTGAAACACGATCAGTTTAGATTTACGTTTTATGAAGCTGAAGGGGAGAATCACGCATCTGTTGTGCCGACTTCTTTAAGTAAAGGATTGAGGTTTGTTAGTCATGTATCCAGCGATTAAAAGGTTAGTGATTTGAGTGAATCCACATTTTTAGGTTAGTTAATAAAGTAATCGTCTAATAAAATATAAACAAAAGGCTATGGGGAAATTCTCCATAGCCTTTTGTTTGCGTAAGTAGAATTGTCCTTTTTGAAAGTTTTGTTTCAACTTTTCGTCTAAAGAGACAAAAAGTTGTCACAATTCGTTCACAATTAGCATAAACATAAAATAGACGAAATGAACTTATTTCCGAAAAGGCTTGGTTCATTCCAATTATGATTCGTAGAGCTGAAAAAGCACGGATGAAAAGTTCACTATATTCTCAAGGAGGTAGATCGTATGAAAACTATTCTTGCTATCGCTGGGCTTATTTGGGTTTTATCACATGGCATTCCAATTTATGAAGGAGAACAAATTCGCAGTGCTCTGAATAAAAATTTTAATGAATATCATATCATTGATCGGCAAGATAACGTTGTGACAGTTCGTGTAAATGACTGTTTTCATACGGTAACCGTTGAAGGAACTTCAGTAGTGAATGATACAAAAGTATGTGATCAGCAATAATTATATATAGGAAGAAAAAGTCTCAATTTACATGTGTGAAGATTGAGACTTTTATATTTGGGAATGAATAATAAGCGGGGATGGAAAATCTCCGCTTATTATTGTTTTTTGAAAAAAGGAAAGGGTATAATGAAAATTGAGACTGAGAAGCTAACAATGTATTAAAAATAATCATAAAGTGGAAATATACTCATATGGGGTATCATGCATAGATATTTAATGCTATAATTGGTATACTCGTAAAAGTAATTGTTTTATTGGATGAAGAGAAACTTTAAGAAGGTGATAATATGGGGCATAAAGAGCATGAAGCAGTAACACATAGATCAGAAAAAGAAAAAGAGCAAATTATAAATAGATTGAAGAGAATTGAAGGGCAAGTTCGGGGTATTCAAAATATGATTGAAAATGATCGGTATTGCGTGGATATTTTAGTGCAAATTTCAGCGATTAATGCAGCAATGAAAAAAGTAGGAATGGGTGTATTAAAAAACCATACAAGTCATTGTGTTTCAGGTGCAATTAAAGATGGTAATGGTGACGAAGCAATTGAAGAATTAATGACAGTATTTGAACGTTTTTCAAAAGCGTAAAAACAAGCTAGTACGTAACTGGCTTGTTTTTTGTTTACTTTCATATAAGGTTTCGGGGTATTGATGTGAAAAAGTGTATGTAAAATAAACTTTTAGAAAATAATTGAAAAATCATGATACAAAACTATTGATTACCTTAGGGGGGTATGGTAATATGTAATTGTGATTAACAAACAATAAAGAAACAAGAGGAGGATTTTAAATGGAACAGTTAACATTACAAGTTGAAGGTATGTCTTGTGGACATTGTGTAAATGCTATTGAAAGTAGTGTGAAAGAACTAGATGGCGTTGATCAAGTAAAAGTTCAATTAGCAGAAGGAACTGTTGAAGTTACTATCAACTCGTCAGTTGTAACATTAAAAGATATCATTGCTGTAATTGAAGATCAAGGATACGATGTTCAATAATTATTTTTAGATATGGAAATAAATCGTACTTTCTATAAAGTACGATTTATTTTGCTAATAATTATACCTCATAAGGGTATATAGAGGTGAGAGACATGAATGAACAAAAAGAGGCCAATCTTCAAATATCAGGAATGACATGTGCCGCATGTGCAAATAGAATTGAAAAAGGCCTAAAAAAAGTAGAAGGTGTTCATGATGCAAATGTAAATTTTGCACTTGAAAAAACAAAAATAATGTATGATCCCCAAAAAACAAATCCGCAACAATTTAAGGAAAAAGTTGAATCGTTAGGATATGGAATTGTAAGTGATAAAGCTGAATTTACTGTTTCAGGAATGACATGCGCAGCATGTGCGAATAGAGTAGAAAAGCGTTTAAATAAGTTAGAAGGCGTGAACGAAGCGACAGTAAATTTCGCTTTGGAATCGGCTACAGTAGATTTTAATCCTGATGAAATTAATGTAAATGAAATGAAGAGTGCAATTACGAAATTAGGATATAAATTGGAATTGAAATCAGATGAGCAAGATGGATCAACTGATCATCGCTTACAAGAAATTGAGCGACAAAAGAAGAAGTTTATCGTTTCGTTTATTTTATCATTCCCGTTACTGTGGGCAATGGTAAGTCACTTCTCATTTACATCGTTTATTTATTTACCTGATATGCTTATGAACCCTTGGGTGCAGATGGCTCTTGCAACGCCAGTTCAATTTATCATTGGTGGACAGTTTTATGTTGGAGCTTATAAAGCGTTACGTAATAAAAGTGCTAACATGGATGTTCTTGTGGCACTTGGAACGTCGGCTGCCTATTTCTATAGTGTATATTTAAGCATTCAATCTATCGGTTCTTCGGAGCATATGACAGATTTATATTTTGAAACGAGCGCGGTACTTATTACACTAATTATTTTAGGTAAATTATTTGAAGCAAAAGCAAAGGGACGTTCATCAGAGGCAATTAAAAAGTTGATGGGTTTACAGGCAAAGACAGCTACAGTTGTGCGAGATGGAACAGAAATGAAAATTTTAATCGAAGAAGTAGTAGCTGGTGATATCGTTTATGTAAAGCCTGGTGAAAAAATTCCAGTAGATGGTGAGATTGTAGAAGGAAAGTCAGCAATAGATGAATCGATGTTAACAGGTGAAAGTATTCCAGTTGATAAAACAATTGGGGATGTAGTAATCGGTTCTACAATGAATAAAAATGGATTTTTAAAAGTGAAAGCAACTAAGGTAGGAAGAGATACTGCATTAGCTCAAATTATTAAAGTAGTAGAAGAGGCACAAGGTTCAAAAGCTCCTATTCAAAGGGTAGCTGATCAAATTTCTGGTATTTTTGTACCAGTTGTAGTTGGAATCGCGATTATTACATTTGCAGTGTGGATGATCTTTGTTACACCAGGTGATTTTGGCGGAGCACTTGAGAAAATGATAGCAGTACTTGTTATCGCTTGCCCATGTGCATTAGGTCTTGCAACGCCTACATCTATTATGGCTGGATCAGGAAGATCAGCTGAGTATGGTATTTTATTTAAAGGCGGAGAGCATTTAGAAGCAACGCATCGATTAGATACAGTTATTCTAGATAAAACAGGTACTGTGACAAACGGGAAGCCTGTGTTAACAGATGTAATTGTAGCAGATGGATTCCATGAAGAAGAAATACTACGTTTAGTAGGTGCGGCAGAAAAAAATTCTGAACACCCACTTGCAGAAGCGATTGTAGATGGAATTAAAGAAAAGAAAATTGATATTCCAAGTTCAGAAACATTTGAAGCGATTCCTGGATTTGGTATTGAATCAGTCGTAGAAGGAAAACAATTATTAATTGGTACACGCCGATTAATGAAGAAATTCAATATTGATATTGAAGAAGTTTCTAAATCAATGGAAGAGTTAGAACGAGAAGGAAAAACAGCAATGCTTATTGCGATCAATAAAGAATATGCTGGTATAGTTGCCGTTGCAGATACTGTAAAAGATACGTCAAAAGCAGCTATCGCAAGACTTAAGAAAATGGGTCTAGACGTTGTTATGATTACAGGAGATAATACACAAACTGCTCAGGCAATCGCTAAGCAAGTAGGTATTGATCACGTAATTGCAGAAGTATTACCAGAAGGAAAAGCAGAAGAAGTGAAACAACTTCAAGCGCAAGGTAAAAAAGTAGCAATGGTTGGAGATGGAATAAATGATGCTCCAGCACTTGCAACGGCGGATATCGGTATGGCGATTGGAACAGGAACGGATGTAGCGATGGAAGCGGCAGATATTACGTTAATCCGTGGTGATTTAAATAGTATTGCTGATGCAATCTTTATGAGTAAGATGACGATAAGAAATATTAAGCAAAACTTATTCTGGGCACTAGCTTATAATGGCTTAGGAATCCCGATTGCAGCGCTTGGCTTCTTAGCGCCTTGGGTTGCAGGAGCAGCGATGGCATTTAGTTCTGTATCGGTCGTATTAAATGCATTACGATTGCAAAGAGTGAAGTTAAAATAAAGGCTTTATGTGCATAAAGGAACAAAAGAAACAGCATAATGGTCAGATTTTTATTAATTATGTAATGAAAAAAATAGCCCTCTCGTAAACGAGAAGGCTATTTTTCATTATTTTACAGCTTCTTTTAGTTCTTTACCAGCTTTGAAAGCAGGTACTTTAGAAGCTGCGATTTGCATTTCTTCACCAGTTTGTGGGTTACGGCCTGTACGAGCAGCTCTTTCGCGAACTTCGAATGTACCGAATCCGATAAGTTGTACTTTTTCACCAGCAGCTAGAGTGTTAGTGATTGATTCTACTACAGTTTGTACAACTACAGTAGCTTCTTTTTGAGAAATCTCAGCATTTTGTGCTACGTTTTTAATTAATTCTGTTTTGTTCATGTTTTTCACCTCATATGTAAATAATGCTATTTAAGTTGTTATTATAACGTATAAAACATTCGAGAACAAGTGTACGCACATATATTCGTAAAAAAAATGGAATTTGTAATATTTTTTAGATACGTCTATATAGACGGTTCATTTAAGCGGATACAGATTTTTTCTTTAATTCGGTTTGCTCTTTATTGGAAGGTAGTTTCTTATTATAAGATATGAAATAAGGTAATGCCACAAATAACATACCTCCCACTAAGTTTCCGAAGAAAACAAAAATGAAGTTTGGAAAATATTCAATCCATGTTAAATGACCAGCAAAAATTGCAGCTGGGATGACAAACATATTGGCTACAACGTGTTGAAATCCAATTGCAACAAAAGTCATAACTGGGAACCAAATGCCGATAATCTTTCCGATAAATTCTTTACTTCCCATACTAAGCCAAACAGCTAAACAAACGAGCCAATTACATCCGATGGCAGAAATGAAGGCTTGTAGTGGTGTATCTTGTAGTTTAGCTTGCGCAATAGAAACTGTTTTTGCTAAAAAAGCTCCCTCTGTTAATCCGACGACATGACCGAAAAAATAAGCAACGAATACAGCACCTATGAAGTTGCTAAACGTAACAATAACTAAATTTCGAATGAAGTGAAATAAGTCGATTTTTTTATGAAGCCACGCCATTGAAACGGTCATCATATTGCCAGTTACTAACTCACCGCCTGCAAGAATAACGAGTATAAGACCGATAGGGAATACAGCGGCACCTAGAAAACTAGTAAATGATCCCCAAGCTTTTGGCATTGTTCCAATAACATGAATATCGAGTAAATACCCTAATGCTATGAAAGCACCGCCAAAAAAACCGAGAATTAGCATAAGGAGTAATGATAAATGAGCTTTTTTTCTTCCGGAATTAGCAGCAAGTTCCGTGATTTCTTCTGGTGTAAATACAGACATGAATAATCTCTCCTTAATAAAATGATAAAAGAATAAATGGAACATTTTTAAGAATCTATGTATTATAAAAAATATGTTATGACTTCTGTATAAATTTGTCAAAGTGAGCAGGGCTGGAATTGAATATAACTAACATTGTTCGTGTTGTCACATGAATGTAACAATAAGGTTTTAAAGTACTTCTAGAGGTGAGAACATGAATACGTATCACGTAAAAGAAGAACAAAAAAAATCAATCGTCAAGATATCTATAATCAGTTTCGTAAGTGTAGTAATGATTTCTATAAGTTTGTATTTCTATGCGACAGAAATAGAACGAAAACTAGTAACAGTTACGTGGAATGAAATAGAAGCTTCTACAATTCCTAAAGAGTTTCATAATAAAAAAATATTACAGTTCTCAGATGTACATTTAGGACCAGAATTCACACTGAAACAATTAGAAAATTTGGTGGAGAAGATGAATGCATTAAGTCCAGATGTAGTAGTTTTCACAGGGGATTTAATAGATAAGTTTGGATCGTACAAAGCCGAAAGAGAAGAAGCGAAAGGGATTTTACAAAAAATACATGCGCCCTTAGGGAAATATGCAGTGTTTGGGAATCATGATAGGGGCGGCGGAGGTAGTTTATTTTATAAAAAATATATGGAGGAAGCTGGTTTCGCTGTGTTAGTCAATGAAGTGCAGAAAATTAAAGCGGAAAACGGCAAATATATTACAATATCAGGTTTGGATGATTTTTTATTAGGTAAGCCGCAAATAGACTCGACTTTAAAACATGTAAGGCAACAAGATTTCAATATGTTATTAGTACATGAGCCGGATGTTGTAGACAAAATAGTACGTTACCCAGTTGATTTTCAAATGTCAGGCCATAGTCACGGAGGACAAGTTCAAATCCCTTTTATCGGTCCATTCATTACGACAAAACTAGCTGAGAGTCATGTTGAAGGTATGTATGAATTAGAAGGAAGGAATAAGCCATTACATTTATACGTAAATCGTGGGATTGGGACAACTCGAATGCCTGTTAGATTTTTGAGTGTACCTGAACTTTCAGTATTTGTATTGAAGCAAAATAGTAACTAATGTATTCAATTCCACATCATCATTCTTAATTTGATTTTGATGAACGAGCGATGTTAATTGATGGTAAATAAAAAACAACAATAGGTCATATAAAACCTATTGTTGTTTTTTATTATTTTTGCAAGGAAATCGCATCAAAATATGTTCTATAGTTATTAGAGAATTCAAAGTTGTTTTTTGCATCCCAATTAATAGACCAAGACATTAGGCCGCGGAATGCAGGATAGCCACTCTCATTTGAAAGTTTATATTTTCCTCCGAAAGGAATTCCCTTAATGATATAATCTAAAGCTTTTTTCATTTCAGTTGGAGAAATATACCCACCACTTGGAGCGGCCGCTGGTGCTGCAGGAAGTCCAATCATGACTTGATCCGAACGAAGAGCTGGGAACATGTTATTTGCATTACCACCTACAGGAAAACCATGTAAGAGCATATCTGCCATAGCGACCTCGTAGTCTGCAGTACCTTGATTGTAGTTATTACCGTCCATTCCAATGCCACTGCCAGCGTTGTAGTGTTGAACGTGAATGTATGTTAGTTTATCTTTCACTCCGTAAATAATCGGTAAATATGCGCCCCAGATGCTTCCGTATGCGCTATAACCGCCTTGAACATAAGCTGTTTCAGGAGCCATGCTTAATAGAAAGTCGGGACCGTAATGATCTGAGATTGTTCGAATAGCCGAAATAAGATTTACGATTTGAGGAGTAGTTGGGTTTTTGAAATTAGTGTCATTACCGTTTAAGTAAATACCTGATTCAAGGTCAATATCTATTCCATCAAAACCGTATTTATCGATTAGAGATTGTATGGAATTAATGAAACGTTGCTTAGCAGCATTGTCAGGAAGTAAAACGACCCCATTTTGTCCACCTATTGAAAGAACTACTTTCTTTCCTTTACTTTTTAAATAAGAAATATCTGATTTGAATTCTGCATCTGTACCATACACAGGAGAAAATTCAACAGTAGAACGATCACCACCAGTTTCCCCAAAAGATACATTGATTACATCCCATTTTGGTGAAACGTCTCTTAATTTAATAATGCCAGTACCGTTATCAAAGTTATGCCAGTATCCAACGAGTAGTTTTGATCCTAAATTGTTTGCTGCTTGTGCTTGAAAGGGGGATAGTGGTAACAGTAAAAAAATTACTAACGTACAACAAATGAATTTGAACTTGTTTAACATATCAACACTCCTATACAAAAAGTTGTCTAGATGTATAATCTTGTTTATTTAATAATATCTGAAAATTCATTCTTTTGTAAGGTAACTATAATTTTCTCAACAATTGTATATGGGAAATTGTTAAACTTAATGAAATAATTTTTATAGGAGCTTGCATTACAATTGTTAAATTCAGAATATTTTGATATATTTTAAAGTGTAGGCCAAGGTTTTTCACATAATACTCTTACATAAAGTTGAACCAATCGGGCATTTACGGGGAGTAGATTCCCACCTAACTTCTTTGCTTCCCCTGAATTTTGAGGTGGGGGTCTTACTGACCGTTAATGCAGGGCAAATTTCAAAATTACGTTTGGAAGGGGATGTACAAGAGTTGGAAAAAAATCTTAAGAAAGACCTCAAAATACGCCATATTACAATGATTTCAATTGGTGGCGTAATAGGAGCTGGTTTGTTTGTTGGAAGTGGGGCGGTTGTACATTCAGCCGGACCAGGTTCTATCATTTCATATGCATTAGCAGGACTTCTAGTTATTTTCGTTATGAGAATGCTTGGAGAAATGGCAGCTATTAACCCGACAAGTGGGTCATTTGCAACATATGCAAGAGAAGCAATTGGTCCATGGGCCGGTTATACAATTGGGTGGCTATATTGGTTTTTCTGGGTAATTGTTATTGCAATAGAAGCCACAGCAGGTGCTGGTATTATTCAATACTGGATTCCAGAAATCCCACTTTGGTTATTAAGCCTAATATTAACGATTTTATTAACATTGACGAATGTTTTTTCGGTGAAATCATTTGGAGAGTTTGAATATTGGTTTTCTTTTATTAAAGTAATAAGTATCGTTTTGTTCCTTTGTCTTGGACTAGCTGTTATTTTAGGATTTGTACCAGGAACGGAAGCACCTGGGACTTCGAATTTAGTAGGACAAGGAGGATTTATGCCAAACGGTATAAGTTCGGTGCTACTTGGAATTACTGTCGTTATATTTTCATTTATGGGATCTGAGATTGTTGCAGTAGCTGCTGGAGAATCTGCTGAACCTGTAAAAGCAGTAAAAACAGCAACAAATAGTGTAATTTGGCGTATTCTCGTATTTTTCATTGGATCGATTGCTGTAGTTGTTACACTTCTTCCATGGAATTCAGCGAACATACTAAAAAGTCCGTTTGTAGCGGTACTGGAACATATAGGGATACCAGCGGCAGCACAAATTATGAATTTTATCGTTTTAACAGCTGTACTTTCTTGTTTAAATTCTGGTTTATATACGAACTCAAGAATGCTTTTTTCGATGGCAGAAAGAGGAGATGCTCCAAAGGCGTTTTTGAAATTGAACAATAGTGGTGTTCCAGTTCGGGCAGTTTTATTCGGAACGTTCTTCGCTTATATTGGAGTTGTTTTTAGTTATATATCTCCAGATAAAGTCTTTTTATTTTTAGTGAATGCATCTGGCGGGATTGCGTTGCTCGTTTATCTCGTTATAGCTGTTTCGCATTTAAAGATCCGTAAAAAAATGGGGAAAGTAGAACAACAAAATTTGAAAGTGAAAATGTGGTTTTTCCCGTATGTAACGTATGTTACAATTGCCGCTATTATAGCAGTTTTAGTTGCGATGCTTGCAATTGAATCTTTACGTTCACAAGCACTTTTGACGATGCTTGTTACTGTTCTTATAATACTTTCTTATTTTATTTTTAATAGAAATAAAAATAGTACAGTATCGAATACTACAAGTAAGAATGAGGAATCTGTTCGATTCTAATTTCTTGTTTTCGAAGAGAGTTACACCCAATCATTGCTATAAAAGAATCATATATAATCATAGAAATGAGTAATTACTATTGTCATAGTGAATATAAACTTTTTTCTTGACTTTTTATACGAAGGCGAGCAGAATGGTAAAAAAGGAAGGGGGGATGACGATGGAAGATTACGTATTAGAGCTGTATAACCTGTTATATACGACAGAATGGCAAGATATTGTTTCGTTTCTAGGAATCGTATTTTGTATGAAAATTGTAATTGTATATATGGAAGAGCAAGGTATGTTCTATTCCTTCTCATCCCCGTTCGATATGCAACGCGAGCCGTTGCTGAACTATGCCAAGGTAAATTACGAACAATTTCCTTTTGTATTTTTCTTTATGATTCGATTTATTACAGCAATTGTAAAGAAAAAGGAAAGTGACGATGAAGAGTGCCACTCAACTTGTAATATAGCGAATGTTTTTTAAGCTAAATACAAGGAGGAGATTTATATGTGGTTTCGATTTCTTATGATTGGTTTCTTTTCATTAACAGCAATTTCTTTAATGGGATATCAAGTGTCTGAAATTTTTCAAGCATATAGCGATACATTTTTTAACAAAAACTAATCGCATTGCTATTTGAATAATAAAGCGATAAAATCCTTCTTAAGAAGTTTTATTAAGAAGGGTTTTTTTCTTTGTTTTGTCTTGCTGTGTCAAACTATTGTCACATTTACACTGTGAATAGTATGTTAAAATAGTGAGGTTACGTATACATATTTGAAGGAAGAGGGAGTGACCATTTTGGTGGATCAATCAACAAATCAGAAAAGCTATGCTCCTATTGTGATAACGCTTTCTGTAATTGTAAATGCGATTATTTTATTTTTGTTCTTTGGACCTGTTGGCTATGAAGGAGAAGTACATTTTGATGTAACGATTTTACCAATGTTAAACGCAATTTTTAATAGCTTTACGTTCGTATTCTTATTAGCAGCGCTATACTCTATTATTAAGAAGAATGTGAAAATGCACCGTGGTTTCATCCTGGCAGCATTTACGACGACGTTGCTATTTTGTGTTTCTTATTTATCGTATCATTACTTAGCGCCGGCAACACATTTTGGCGGAGAAGGGTTTATTAAATATGTGTATTTCATCATTTTAATTACACATATTATCCTGGCAGCAATTATTGTACCACTTGCATTGTTTGCACTTGTATTTGGTTTTACAAATCAATTAACACGTCATCGTAAAATTGTACGTTGGACGATGCCGATTTGGTTATATGTAAGTTTATCTGGTGTTATTGTTTACTTAATGATCTCACCTTATTATCAATAAAAAATCTCAGCCTATAGGCTGGGATTTTTTTGTTAGGCAAATATTTTTGTGAAATGAAAAAAATATGGTATACAAAAGTATAGTTACTTTTCATATAGAAGGGATGGTAAAGGGATATGCAAAATTTTGTATTTCGTAATCCAACGAAACTTATTTTCGGTAAAGGGCAATTA
The DNA here is from genome assembly GCF_038006905.1 of Bacillus sp. FSL R9-9834. Lineage (NCBI taxonomy): Bacteria > Bacillati > Bacillota > Bacilli > Caryophanales > Bacillaceae > Bacillus > Bacillus sp. FSL R9-9834. The sequence continues at coordinate 3,510,147 of NZ_JBBOWD010000001.1, read as the reverse complement.
GAACAGTTGAAAACTGAAATTCCACAGTTTGGTAAAAAAGTTCTTCTCGTATACGGGGGAGGTAGTATTAAAAGAAACGGTATTTATGATAATGTAATTTCTATTTTAAAAGATATAAATGCAGAAGTGTTTGAATTGACAGGCGTTGAACCGAATCCACGTGTATCAACTGTAAAGAAAGGAATTCAAATTTGTAAAGATAACGGTGTTGAATTTATTTTAGCAGTTGGTGGAGGAAGTGTAATTGACTGTACGAAGGCAATTGCTGCTGGTAGTAAGTACGATGGAGATGTGTGGGATATTGTAACGAAAAAAGCTTTTGCTAGTGAGGCATTACCATTTGGTACTGTACTTACGCTTGCAGCAACAGGATCTGAAATGAATGCTGGTTCTGTCATTACAAACTGGGAAACGAATGAAAAATATGGCTGGGGTAGTCCAGTTACTTTCCCGCAATTTTCAATTTTAGATCCCGTTCATACTGCGTCTGTACCGAGGGATCAAACAATTTACGGTATGGTAGATATTATGTCGCACGTATTAGAGCAATATTTCCACCACGGAACAAATACAGAATTACAAGATCGTTATTGTGAGTCTGTTTTAAAAACAGTAATTGAAACTGCCCCTAAGCTTTTAAGTGATTTAGAAAGTTATGAGCATAGAGAAACTATTTTATACTGCGGTACTATGGCGCTAAACGGTATTTTAGCGATGGGAGTAAAAGGAGACTGGGCAACACACAATATTGAGCACGCAGTTTCTGCGGTTCATGATATACCACACGGAGGTGGCCTTGCGATTTTATTCCCGAACTGGATGAAGCATGTTGTAGATGAAAATGTAAGTCGTTTTAAACAATTCGCTATTCGTGTATTCGATGTAGAAACAGATGGAAAGACTGATCGAGAAATTGCGTTAGAAGGAATTGAGGCGTTACGTCAATTTTGGACTTCAATTGAGGCACCAGTAACGTTATCTGATTATGCTATTGGAGAAAATGAAATTGATGTAATGGCGGATAAAGCGATGGCTTATGGCGAATTTGGTAACTTTAAAAAATTAAATAAAGACGATGTTTTAAGCATATATAAAGCTTCCCTATAAGTGAAGCGAGTAAAGGAACCCATTTGATATAACAATCCAATGGGTTTCTTTTTTGTTGTTTATAACTGTTTGTGACTGATTTTGATTATTTGTGAATGTTTGTGGTTGATTTTTGTGATCGTTTTCATTATACTGTAATCAAAGAAGAGGTGAATGAAATGTTAACTCCTGAACGTCATCAAATGATATTGCAACTTGTAAAAGAGCAGAAGGTTGTTAAATTACAACAATTAGTGGAAAGAACAGAAAGCTCTGAATCAACAATTCGTCGTGACTTAGCACAATTGGAAAAGCAAAGGTTATTAAAAAGAGTTCATGGTGGTGCGGCTGTTTTAACGGGAAAAGGACAGGAGCCAACGATGGTTGAAAAATCATCCAAAAACATTCAAATAAAACAACAAATTGCGAAGTATGCGGCTAACGTTGTGGAACAAGGTGATTGTATTTATTTAGATGCAGGAAGTACAACATTTGAAATGATTCCATTTTTAATAAATAAAGATGTTACCGTTGTTACGAATGGACTTATGCATATTGAAGCTTTAGTTGAAAATAATATTCGTGCATATTTACTAGGCGGAATGATGAAGAGTAGGACGAAAGCTTTAATCGGTGCAATGGCGCAGGAAAGTATGCAGAAGTATCGTTTTGATAAATGTTTTTTAGGAGCGAATGGTGTACATGAACAGCTTGGTTTTACAACACCAGATCCAGAAGAGGCACTTTTAAAGCAAATGGCATTAACATTAGCAAATGAAGGATATTTCTTAATAGATGAAAGTAAGTTTTCGGAAGTTGCGTTTGCGAAAATTGCCAATGTGGAAGAGGCAAATATTATTACAAACCATTTAGAAATTGATTTAGAAAAATATAAAAGACAAACCAATGTAATTGAGGCTGATAAACAATGATCTATACAGTAACTTTAAATCCATCTATTGATTATGTAGTACAAGTTAATTCCTTAGATTTAGGCGCAGTAAATCGAGCGGAGAAAGATATGAAGTTTCCTGGAGGAAAAGGAATTAATGTTTCTCGCGTTCTTCATCGTTTAGGTGTTGAAAATGTAGCGCTTGGATTTACTGGTGGATTTACCGGTCGATTTATTAAAGATGTATTACAGACAGAAGGTGTAATAACAAACTTCATCCAAGTAAGTGAAGATACTCGAATTAACGTGAAAATAAAAGGACGAGAAGAGACAGAATTAAATGGACAAGGTCCTAGTGTGACTAAGGAACAATTTGAACAATTAATGAAACAAATTGAAAGTATGGAGCAGGGAGATTGTGTTGTACTAGCTGGAAGTGTACCAGCGTCTATCCCAACTACTTTTTATGCATCAATCGCAGCGTTCGGAGCTGAAAAAGGCATTCGTGTAGTAGTAGATGCAAGTGGTAGTGCCTTGCAGCATGTAGTTAAAAATAAACCATTTTTAATAAAGCCTAATCATCATGAACTTGGTGAGTTATTCGGAGTAGAGATTTCCACAGTAGAAGATGTTTTACCATATGGAAGAAAATTAGTTGAACAAGGTGTAGAGCATGTTATCGTATCAATGGCCGGAGATGGGGCTTTATTATTTACGGCAGAAGGTATATATGAAGCAACTATTCCAAAAGGTGTTGTAATTAATTCGGTTGGGGCTGGAGATTCTCTCGTTGCGGGATTTGTAGGAAGATATGAACAGACAAAAGATATTGAAAAGGCATTTCAATATGGCGTTGCAACAGGGAGTGCAACAGCATTTTCAGCCGATTTATGTGAAAAGGAAAAAGTAGAAGAATTATTGTCGCAAGTAATTGTAACTAAGCGATAGGGGGAAGCAACATATGAAAATTACAGAACTATTAAAAAGGGATACAGTTATTATGAATTTGACAGCTTCAAATAAAGAAGCTGTCATAGATGAGTTAGTTGAGAAATTAAACGGGGCAAATCGTTTAAATAGCAAAGCTGAATTTAAAGAAGCTATTTTAAAGCGGGAGTCACAAAGTACAACCGGCATTGGTGAAGGGATTGCTATACCTCATGCGAAAACAAAAGCTGTTAAGCAACCAGCGATTTGTTTTGGTAGAAGTGTAAGCGGTATCAACTATGAATCGCTTGACGGACAACCAGCGCATTTATTCTTTATGATTGCTGCGAGTGAAGGGGCGAATAATACGCATTTAGAAACGTTATCACGCCTATCTACACTATTAATGGATGAAGGGTTTCGTAAGCAATTGTTAGAAGCGAAGGATGAAGAAGAACTTCTTCGTTTATTTGATGAAAAAGAAAATGAAAAAGAAGAAGAGGTTGAAGTTGCAAAACCAGAAGGGAATGAACCGTACGTATTAGCTGTTACAGCTTGCCCGACTGGAATCGCTCACACATATATGGCTGCAGATAGCTTGAAAGCAAAAGCAGAAGAGCTAGGAATTGCAATTAAAGTTGAAACGAACGGATCAACAGGTATAAAAAACGGTTTAACGAAAGAGGATATTGAACGCGCAACGGCTATAATTGTTGCGGCAGATAAACAAGTAGAAATGAACCGTTTTGCTGGGAAACATGTTATTCAAGTGCCAGTCGCTGATGGGATTAGAAAAACGGAGACGCTTCTTAATCGGGCTGTAAAACAAGATGCACCAATCTTTAAAGGTGTAAAAGAGGATGGAAAGGTAGAAAATACGGAGAAAGAAAAAGGATTAGGAATTTATAAGCATTTAATGAACGGCGTAAGTAATATGCTTCCATTCGTTGTTGGTGGCGGGATTTTAATTGCGCTAGCGTTTTCGTTTGGTGGTATAAAAGCAGAAGGTCCTTTAGCTGAATTGTTCATGTCTATTGGAGGAGGGGGAACAGGGGCATTTCTATTCCTTGTACCAATTTTAGCAGGATTTATTGCTAGTTCTATTGCTGATCGTCCTGGTTTTATGCCTGGTGTTGTCGGAGGATTTTTAGCGGCACATGCGAATGCTGGATTTTTAGGTGGATTAATTGCTGGTTTCTTAGCCGGATATGTTGTTTTAGGATTGAAAAAATTATTTTCAGGGTTACCAGTACAGTTAGAAGGAATTAAGCCTGTTTTGTTATATCCAGTCTTTGGATTATTGATTACAGGAGTTGTTATGCAAAAAGTAGTAATTCCGCCTGTAGTAGCATTGAATGAAATGTTAACAGGATGGTTAAATGGTTTGAACGGTACAAATGCTATATTACTAGGTCTTATTTTAGGTGCGATGATGGCAATTGATATGGGTGGTCCAATTAATAAAGCAGCATTTACGTTTGGTATTGCTGCGATAGAAGCGAAGAACTTTGGGGTGCATTCAGCGGTTATGGCCGGTGGTATGGTGCCACCGCTTGCAATTGCGTTAGCAACTACCTTCTTTAAATCGAAGTTTACAGAAGCGGAACGTAAGTCTGGTTTAACAAATTATATTATGGGGGCATCGTTTATTACAGAAGGTGCGATTCCATTTGCAGCAGCAGATCCGGTTCGGGTAATTGTCAGTTGTGTTGTCGGTTCAAGTATTGCAGGTGCATTATCAATGTTATTCCAAATTACATTACCAGCACCGCATGGTGGATTGTTTGTTATCGCTTTAGTCAATAAACCAGTGTTATATATTTTCTCGATATTGATAGGGGCAGTTGTTTCTGCTCTTATGATGGGAATTTGGAAAAAGAAAGTTAAATAATACGTGTAAAGGGAGTAGCTTTTATTAGCTGCTCCTTTTTATTACAAAAAAGGAGGTTAATAATTGGAGAATGATGAATTTTGGTAAAAGATGTAATGAAATATGATTTTTTTGTAACAAAAAAGTAATACTGTAATTTTTTCTGGAAAAAAATTCTGGTGCTTGTATGTGGAAAGTATATGAAAACTATTGAAGATTCTATTAGAAATGGGATTCATTAATATGGAAATTTATGTTACAACTCATTAATCGCATATTACGAATGGTTTGTAATTGTGTGATTTCGAAAAATACTAAAAATCTGTTGCTATAATAAAAATACGAAAACAAAGCAAATGGAGGCTATTCATGAAAAGATTATTAGGTATAGCAACGGCGGCAGTTTTTGGTCTTGGGATTTTTGCAGGTTCTGCGAAAGCAGAAACGATTGTAACAACAGACGTATTAAATGTTAGAGAAAACCCAACTGTAGAGTCTAAGCTTGTAGGTAAAATGTTAAGTGGAAATAAATTAGATGTTGTAAATACAGAAAACGGATGGACAAAAATTAAATTAAATGGTCAAGAAGCGTTTGTAAGTGCTGAATTTACAAAAAGTACATATTATGTGACGGCGGGTGTGTTAAATGTTCGCGCTGGAGCGAATACTGACTCAGAAATTCTTGGTAAACTGAATAAAAATGATGTAATTGAAACGACAAATCAAGTTCAAAATGAATGGTTGCAATTTGACTATAATGGAAAAACAGGATATGTTCATGTGCCATTTTTAACAGGAACGGCACCAGTGATTGAAAAGAAAGAAGTTGCAACGAAAGAAGAAGCGCCGGAAAGAGTAAATACGCCGGTTAAAAGTAATAAAGTAGTTAAGGGTAAAGAATCTGTTAAGAATGTAGAATCAAGTAAACCTGTGGCAAAACAGCAGTCAACTACGAAACAAGTTGCGAAATCTAATGAAACAAGTGCACCGGCTGGTGGACGTGAAATAACGGTAGAAGCGACAGCATATACAGCAGATCCGAGTGAGAATGGTTCGTATGGTGGTCGTGTATTAACTGCAATGGGGCATGATTTAACAGCGAATCCAAATATGAAAGTAATTGCTGTTGATCCTAAAGTAATTCCACTTGGATCAAAAGTATGGGTAGAAGGATATGGAGAAGCGATTGCTGGAGATACTGGTGGGGCGATTAAAGGAAATCGTATTGATGTTTTAGTTGGCTCAGATGGTAGTGCGAATAGCTGGGGGCGCAAATCTGTAAAAGTGAAAGTGATAGAGTAGTGTATATGTATTAATATAAAAGGCGGTTGCTTGAAAGTATGTAAGCAACCGCCTTTTATGGATTATTGAAAAGGGTAAATAGTTTTACCTGTAATAATTTTATATGCACTGCAAAATTGGTTTTGTATATACTCTGTATCTTTATTTTCTAGATGTAATGTTGTTTCTTGGAGAGCAGAATGAAAAGAACGTAGTAAACAATTTAAGGCAAAGTATAATTCTTCTTGTGAACAATTGTGTTCTTTTGTAGCAGTAGCTAAAATGAGGTCTTTTGTCAAAGATGAAAAATTGATAGTGGATTGTTTCATAGTTAACTCATCCTCTCGAAGGTATTTTTAATCATGTATATGCGGAATTGGACAAACTATGTTCTTTTTTATTTATAATTTCATGTACCGTAATGAAAGAACTTGCAATCATGCCGTTAAAATTGGTAAGATTGGATATAATCAATAGATGGAGTACATTACATAAAGAGAGTTGAATGATATGGGAGAAGTGCAACGTGAAAAAGTTGCTGTCATCATTGGACCAACTGCTGTTGGGAAGACGAAGTTAAGTATTGATCTTGCCAAAGCGTTAAATGGTGAAATTATAAGTGGAGATTCCATGCAGATTTATCGTACGATGGATATTGGAACCGCAAAGGTGACGAAAGAAGAGATGGACGGAATTCCACATTATATGGTTGATATAAAAAATCCGGAAGAATCATTTTCGGTTGCCGAATTTCAAGAACGTGTTCGTAAGCATATTCGCGAGATTACAGAGCGTGGTAAATTGCCGATTATCGTTGGTGGAACTGGTCTGTATATACAATCTGTTTTATTCGATTATCAGTTTACGGATGATGCTGGTGATGTTATATACCGAGAACAAATGGAAAAGTTAGCATTAGAACGTGGTGTGGAATATGTACATAAGAAATTACAGGAAGTAGACCCAGAAAGCGCTGAGCGTATTCATGCAAATAATGTACGCCGTGTCATTAGGGCGTTAGAAATTTTCCACACGACGGGTGAAAAAATGAGTGATCAACTTGAAAAACAAGAAAACGAGTTATTATACGATGTTTCCTTAATTGGCTTGACAATGGATCGTGAAATGCTATACGATCGCATTAACTTACGAGTTGATATAATGATGGACCAAGGTTTATTAGAAGAAGTAGAAGGGTTGTATAATCGAGGGATACGAGATTGTCAATCTATTCAAGCGATTGGGTATAAAGAGATATATGATTATTTTGAGGATCGTGTCTCTTTAGAAGAAGCGGTATCACAATTAAAGACGAATTCACGTCGTTATGCAAAACGTCAATTAACGTGGTTCCGTAATAAGATGGATGTCACATGGTTTGATGTTACAGACGGTGAAAAAACGTCAGAAATTTTACGATACATAGAAGGAAAGCTACAACTAAAGTCGAATAATAGTAAGTAGAGAAAAAGAGGAGGATTCGACATGAAGCAATCAATCAATATTCAAGATCAGTTTTTAAATCAACTCCGTAAAGAGAATACGTTTGTTACGCTGTACTTATTAAATGGTTTCCAGCTTCGTGGGTTAATTAAAGGATTTGATAATTTTACAGTCCTACTGGAAACAGAAGGTAAGCAACAGCTTATTTATAAACATGCAATTTCTACATTCGTACCACAAAAAAATGTTTCAATTGAATTAGAGTAGTAATAAATTATTGTACATAACAAAAAAAGAGCGAGTTTCTCGCTCTTTTTTTATTTGCCATAAACAATAAATAGTGAAATTTAAGCGATTCTAAATACAGTTAGACGAATGTTAGTGTTTCCTGTTGCAGGGATCGTAATCTCGTTAAGAGTAGATTGGACAGAAATGTTTGCTCCTGCAGCTAATGTTTCGATTGTAGTAAATGAAAGTGAGTCGCCTATTAAATTTGAAGAGAAGTTGTCAGTTGCAACTGCTCCATTTATTGAAATTCCTACTCCGAGTGGCGCACATCCTGGTGCAGTTGTAGAGATGGATACGCTAATTACATAAATACCGCCGTTGATAACTGTAACTGTGTCTGTGCCATTAAAGATAATATTATTTACGTTAATTGCAGTACTGAAGATAAAGTTATTAAATTGTAGTACTGTTTGTTGAATGTTGTTTGTTACAACAATTGTTGCTATAGGGAAGCTAGGTCCAGTAGGCCCAGTAGGTCCTGTAACTCCTATACCAGTAGCGCCCGTTGGCCCTTGAACACCTTGAGGTCCAGTAGCACCAGTAGCACCCGCCGGTCCTTGAGCACCTTGAGGTCCAGTGGCCCCAGTAGCACCTGCTGGCCCTTGAATACCTTGAGGTCCAGTAGCACCTGTATTACCTTGAGGTCCCTGAGGTCCAGTAGGTCCAGGAGGCCCACCAGAAGGTCCAGTAGGTCCGGTAACTCCTATACCAGTAGCGCCCGTTGGCCCTTGAATACCTTGAGGTCCAGTGGCACCAGTAGCGCCCGCCGGTCCTTGAATACCTTGAGGTCCAGTGGCACCAGTAGCACCTGCTGGTCCTTGAATACCTTGAGGTCCAGTAGCACCTGCTGGTCCTTGAGCACCCTGAGGTCCAGTAGCACCAGTAGCACCTGCTGGTCCTTGAGCACCTTGAGGTCCAGTAGCACCAGTAGCACCTGCTGGTCCTTGAGCACCCTGAGGTCCAGTAGCACCAGTAGCACCTGCTGGTCCTTGAGCACCTTGAGGTCCAGTAGCACCAGTAGCACCTGCTGGTCCTTGAGCACCTTGAGGTCCAGTAGCACCAGTAGCACCTGCTGGTCCTTGAGCACCCTGAGGTCCAGTAGCACCAGTAGCACCTGCTGGTCCTTGAGCACCCTGAGGTCCAGAGCACCAGTAGCACCTGCTGGTCCTTGAACACCTTGAGGTCCAGTGGCACCAGTAGCGCCCGCCGGTCCTTGAATACCTTGAGGTCCAGTGGCACCAGTAGCACCTGCTGGTCCTTGAGCACCCTGAGGTCCAGTAGCACCGGTAGCACCTGCTGGTCCTTGAGCACCCTGAGGTCCAGTAGCACCAGTAGCACCTGCTGGTCCTTGAGCACCTTGAGGTCCAGTAGCGCCAGTAGCCCCTGCTGGTCCTTGAGCACCTTGAGGTCCAGTAGCACCTGCTGGTCCTTGAGCACCCTGAGGTCCAGTAGCACCAGTAGCCCCTGCTGGTCCTTGAGCACCCTGAGGTCCAGTAGCACCAGTAGCACCTGCTGGTCCTTGAACACCTTGAGGTCCAGTAGCACCAGTAGCGCCCGCCGGTCCTTGAATACCTTGAGGTCCAGTGGCACCAGTAGCACCTGCTGGTCCTTGAGCACCCTGAGCACACCAGTAGCACCTGCTGGTCCTTGAGCACCTTGAGGTCCACCAGTAGCACCCGTGTTACCTTGAGCACCCTGAGGTCTAGCGCCCGCTGGTCCTTGAGCACCTTGAGGTCCAGCACCGGTAGCAGCACCTTGAGGTCCAGTAGCACCAGTAGCACCCGTGTTACCTTGAATACCTTGAGGTCCAGTGGCACCAGTAGCGCCCGCCGGTCCTTGAATACCTTGAGGTCCAGTGGCACCAGTAGCGCCCGTGTTACCTTGAACGCCTTGAGGTCCAGTAGCGCCAGTAGCCCCTGCTGGTCCTTGAGCACCTTGAGGTCCAGTAGCGCCGGTAGCGCCTTGAGGTCGCTGGTCCTTGAGCACCTTGAGGTCCCGTAGCACCGGTAGCGCCCGCTGGTCCTTGAGCACCTTGAGGTCCCGTAGCACCAGTAGCACCCGTGTTACCTTGAGCACCTTGAGGTCCAGTAGCACCAGCACCCGTGTTACCTTGAACGCCTTGAGGTCCAGTGGCACCAGTAGCACCTGTGTTACCTGTGTTACCTTGAACACCTTGAGGTCCAGTGGCACCAGTAGCGCCCGTGTTACCTTGAACGCCTTGAGGTCCAGTAGCGCCAGTAGCCCCTGCTGGTCCTTGAGCACCTTGAGGTCCAGTAGCGCCGGTAGCGCCCGCTGGTCCTTGAGCACCTTGAGGTCCCGTAGCACCGGTAGCGCCCGCTGGTCCTTGAGCACCTTGAGGTCCCGTAGCACCAGTAGCACCCGTGTTACCTTGAGCACCCTGAGGTCCAGTAGCACCCGTGTTACCTTGAACGCCTTGAGGTCCAGTGGCACCGGTAGCGCCCGCTGGTCCTTGAACGCCTTGAGGTCCAGTAGCGCCAGTAGCGCCCGCTGGTCCTTGAGCACCTTGAGGTCCAGTAGCGCCGGTAGCGCCCGTGTTACCTTGAGGCCCAGTAGGTCCAGTAGGCCCACCAGAAGGTCCAGTAGGTCCGGTAACTCCTATACCAGTGGCACCAGTAGCGCCCGTGTTCCCTTGAGGCCCCTGAGGTCCGGTAGCGCCCGTGTTCCCTTGAACACCTTGAGGTCCAGTAGCACCGGTAGCGCCCGTGTTACCTTGAATACCTTGAGGTCCAGTAGCGCCAGTAGCGCCCGTGTTACCTTGAACACCTTGAGGCCCAGTAGCACCAGTAGCGCCCGCCGGTCCTTGAGATCCGGTAGCGCCAGTAGCGCCTGTATTACCTTGAGGCCCTTGAGGTCCAGTAGCACCGGTAGCCCCCGCTGGTCCTTGAGATCCGGTAGCGCCAGTAGCGCCTGTATTACCTTGAGGCCCCTGAGGTCCAGTAGCACCGGTAGCCCCCGCTGGTCCTTGAGATCCGGTAGCGCCAGTAGCGCCTGTATTACCCCGAGGTCCTTGAGGTCCAGTAGCACCGGTAGCCCCTGCTGGCCCAGTAGGTCCAGTAGGTCCTTGAATGAATGAAGCAGAATTAACTAGAGCGGTTTGTAATGCTGCGATTAATTTAAGAAGCTCTTGAAGTGTGCAAGGGTCAATTCGGAATAGTTTTGTAATGGATAGTAAATAATTAATTAGATTTTGAAGCTCGATAAATACAGCGCTTGCTACGAAAGTTGGATTTTTTAATATAGTTATTAAGTTTTTAATAATAGCTAACCCTTGTGCTTTCAGGGAGGAAGTAGCATCTAGTGAACAAATAAATTTACTTAGTAGGTTCAATGTATCAATTAGATCTTCAATATTTTGGGGAGATGGATTTGCGAAAAGTTTTGGGATTATTTTTGTTAAATCGATAATGATTGCGCGGAATGTTCTAAGTTGTGCTTTAGTAACTGGGATTGATGGAGTATTTGGAATTCGTCCAGCGCTACTTGGAAAGCATGGTTTGGAGAATTTGTTCTGACTGTCGTTATAATGAGACATTAAATCTCTCCTTTCTCATGAGGATATGAACGAAACTCATCATAGTAGATGCAAAAATTAGTTAAATGGTCATAGTAAAATCGTTTGTTTGAAGAAAAAATAGAAAAAACGCCTTATGATAAGGCGTTTTTTCTATTTTCTGCGTATTGATAATATCGTTTTAGTGAAATCTTTGACTTGAAGCCAGCTAGCTTTATAATTTCTGACTCCGGAGTTTCTTTTTTTATTAAGTTTAAAATATAGGTGTTACGAAAGTGTTGTCCTGAGATTCCTTTGCGTAAATTAGCTCTGGATACTTCAAGGCGAATCATTTTTTGGATAGCGATTTCTGTTAATCCCTTTGGTGCATCATTTTCGTATACCCATCTGTATGTTCCGCGATTAAAATCGAATGCGACAAATAATGGATCATTACTATGATATTTTGGACGAACGGGTTCAGGGATGCTTTTGTAATAAGTATATAGTTGTTTTTTGTCTTCGCTAGTTAAAGTAATTGTTCTTTCTACTCCTGCGGTTGCAGGTATAGATAACGTGTTAGTTTCAAAGTGGACGTGATGCATAGTTAATGCTGTAAGTTCCTGTAAGGATAATCCATAGTCAATTAATAAATTTAAAATAGCGATATTACGATCCATCAATAAAGGGCGTACAGGACGTTGTTTTTCTGAAAGTCCTTCTAATGAAGTGACTATATGTTTTAATCTTTTTTCTTCATCAGATGAAATGAAATCTTCATTGCGGAGTGTGCGGTCTGGTTGAATAGAAATTTCCATGTTCTTTAATGGGTTAGGAATATTTAGAAAGTGATGCATTCGATTTAATACAATGAATACACGGTGCATCGTTTTCTCTGAGTAATGTCGATTCTTTTTTAAGTCGGAAAAGTAATCTTCGTAGTCTTTTGTACAAAGTGTAGCCCATATATTACTGGAAGGGAGCTTTTTGTTTTTTTCTAACCAATGTCCGAAATCTTCAATGTCATAAACATAACGTTTAATGGTTGAAGGTTTTCGGCCTTTATTCAATAAAAAAATAGAAAAGGCTTGTATTGTATCATGGAATTCCGTTGTCTCCATAGTCCCACCACCTTCATTATTTCTTTTATTATAGCAAACTTTTCTGAAAATAGTCATTTGCAAAGGAGACAAGAATAATAATATTTGGTGAGTGGATAAAATGAGGTGATTGTATGGAACAATCGATGCGAAAGAAAAATAATAATCAAATTAACATTGTGTTAAATCATCGAAAGAAAATTTCTTTACCGGCTGCAGAAAATAAAACAGTAATTTCAAATGAAACTACTACGAAACATGAGATGCTGCAAAGAATTGAAGAAGAGATGGGAAAACTCGTTGGGATGGATGATATAAAAAAGATAATAAAAGAAATATATGCTTGGATATATGTGAATAAAAAAAGACAAGAAATAGGATTGAAGTCTGAGAAACAAGTACTTCATATGTTATTTAAAGGGAATCCAGGTACAGGGAAGACAACTGTTGCTAGAATGATAGGGAAATTATTATTTGAGATGAATATTCTATCGAAAGGGCACTTAGTTGAAGCTGAACGTGCGGATCTTGTAGGAGAGTACATCGGTCATACAGCTCAAAAAACAAGAGATTTAATAAAAAAAGCAATGGGAGGAATTTTGTTTATTGATGAGGCGTATTCATTAGCCCGAGGGGGAGAAAAAGATTTTGGAAAAGAAGCAATTGATACGCTCGTAAAACATATGGAAGATAAACAACACGGTTTTGTATTGATTTTAGCTGGATATTCAAGAGAGATGAATCACTTTCTTTCATTGAATCCAGGACTGCAATCTCGTTTTCCATTTATAATTGAGTTTGCGGACTACTCAGTAAATCAGTTGTTAGAAATAGGGAAGAGGATGTATGAAGAACGTGAATATCAGTTATCGAAAGAGGCTGAATGGAAATTTAGAGATCATTTACATGCTGTAAAGTACTCATCGCAAATTACATCCTTTAGTAATGGACGATATGTCCGGAATATTGTTGAAAAATCGATTCGTACACAAGCTATGCGGTTGTTACAAGAGGATGCATATGATAAATATGATTTGATTGGAATATCAAGCAGTGATTTGATGCTTGAAGAGGAGACGCACAGTACGTAAGCTGTGCGTCTGTTTTTCTGTATAAGTGCTTCTATTATTTTTTTGCTTTTTCTTGATAAGATTTATGGAATCGTTCCATTTTAGCACTTTTTTCGTGTGCGGAATTAGGGTCGTGTCCAATTTGACCTACTGAGCTTTTTTGAGCCCCTTTATTCACATGGTTTGTCATTTGTATTCACCTCGCTTTGAGGATTAGTATAAACATTCTGTAAAGAAAAACTCATTAGAAAAGAAAAACCCCTTTACGATTTGTAAAGAGGTTGGATTGCTATTTATGCATTGAACGTTCGTTTGTGTCGATGCGTCTATGCGGTAAATGCCATTTGTAATGAATAGAAACCATGCGGAAGCAAACAATTAAAATGAATAAGGTGTATAGAGCCCAATCGCTAACAATAATTTGAGCGCCAATTAAGAAACCTGCCAGAATCGTCCAAAAAGCATATACATCAGCTCGAAGAACGAGAGGTTTTCTACGGGCTAAAAGATCGCGGATAATACCGCCTCCAATGCCAGTTAAAACGGCTGCTACGATTGTAGCACTAATTGGTAAATTTAATTTTTGAGCGTATAATGCCCCTTGTACGGCAAATGCTGATAAGCCGATAGCATCAGTGATGTTTTCCCACTTTTTCCAGTGTCTAATTAATTTATTTGGAAAAAGAAAAATAATCGTCATTGATAAAAGTGCGATTTGGAATAACATGTCTTGTTGCCAAAACGCGACAATCGGATAACCGATTAATAAATTACGAAGGGCACCTCCCCCAAATGCGGTTGCCATTCCTAAAATATACACCCCGAAAATATCATAATCCTCTTCCATTGCAACAATAGCCCCGCTTAATGCGAAAGCAATTGTGCCTATGATGCTAAAAATCTCCCATGCCATGAATTTTCTCCCCCGCTAACTAGATGAAATGTGCTTCCTCTGCTATTATATTAGAAGGTTTAAATTTCGAAAAGGATGAGTGAACATATTTGATGGAAGAAAAAGAGAAAGTCATATTAGTGGGCTGTCAATTGCCGCAAGATGATGATGAAAAATTTATGCATTCCATGAAAGAACTTGCATCATTAGCGAAAACTGCACGAGCAGAATTGTTAGTGTCTACAACGCAAAAACGACCGAAGTTTCATCCAGCGACTTATATAGGTAAAGGTAAATTAGAAGAGCTTACAATGTTAACTGAAGAATTAGAACCGGATGTTATCGTATTTAATAACGAATTAACACCGAGTCAAATTCGGAATTTATCCTCAGTATTAGATGCGAGGGTAATTGATCGAACGCAACTTATATTAGATATTTTTGCGCAACGTGCGAAGTCGAGAGAAGGGAAGCTTCAAGTAGAATTAGCTCAGTTGCAATATACAATGCCGCGTCTTATGGGGCAAGGGTTGTCTTTATCACGTCTTGGTGGTGGTATTGGAACGAGAGGGCCAGGTGAAACGAAACTTGAGACGGATCGTCGTCATATTCGATCACGGATTGATGAAATAAAGAAACAACTTGCAGTTGTTGTGGAACATCGAAAAAGATATCGTGAGAGAAGAAAAGATAATAAAGTATTTCAAGTTTCGTTAATAGGATATACAAATGCGGGGAAATCTACGTTGTTTAATAGATTAACGGAAGCTGATACATTTGAAGAGAACTTGTTGTTTGCAACGCTAGACCCGACAACAAGGAAGATGCCGTTACCTTCTGGTTATACAGTATTACTAACTGATACGGTTGGTTTTATACAAGATTTACCTACATCATTAATTGCTGCATTCCGCTCGACATTAGAAGAAGCTGGTGAAGCGGATGTTATTTTACATGTTGTGGATTCTGCAGATCCGAATTATGTAGGGCATGAGAAAACAGTAAAACAATTATTGTCAGAACTCGAAATCAATCATATTCCTATTATTACGTTATATAATAAAAAAGATGAATTACATCAAAACTTTATTCCGTTTCCGAAAAGTGACTTCTTAATGACTAGTGCTTTTGAAGAAAATGATCTATTACATATAAAAGAAGCGATAGAAACGAAAATGAAGGAAGAAATGAATTGTTATCAAGTGAAAATTCCTCCGAGTGAAGGTAAGTTATTAACTCTATTAAAGACAGAGACGCTATTAACGAAAATGGAGTTTTTGGAAGAGAAATTTGTATATGATTGCGCGGGGTATATTTTTGCTCATTCATCGCTTAATGTACAATTAAAGAGATTTTTAGTGGAAGAAGGAGAAAATAAAAATGTTTGATCGTTTGAAAAATGGAGAAAAAATTGCTCCAATCGTAAAAGAAGTAGAGAGTCAAATTACAGAAGTACATAAACGTGCGGATGAAGTAATTGAAAGTAATCAGTTTCGTGTGTTAGAAAGTTTCCGTAAACATAAAATTAGTGATTCACATTTTATTCCGACGACAGGTTATGGTTATGATGATATTGGTCGTGATACGTTAGAAAAAGTGTATGCAGATGTATTTGGAGCGGAAGCTGGTCTTGTTCGTCCGCAAATCATTTCAGGTACTCACGCAATTTCAACAGCGCTATTCGGTATTTTACGTCCAGGAGATGAGTTATTGTACATCACGGGTAAGCCGTATGATACGTTAGAAGAAATTGTTGGTGTACGTGGAAAAGGTGTAGGATCATTCAAAGAATATAATATTGGTTATAATGCAGTTCCGCTTACTGAAGAGGGGCTAGTTGATTTTAGAGCTGTTGCAGCTGCCATTCATAGTAATACGAAGATGATTGGAATTCAACGTTCAAAAGGTTATGCTACTCGTCCGTCGTTTACTATTTCTCAAATTAAAGAGATGATAGCGTTTGTTAAGGAAATTAAACCGGATGTTGTCGTGTTTGTAGATAACTGTTATGGCGAGTTTATTGAAGAGCAAGAGCCATGTCATGTTGGTGCAGATTTAATGGCAGGTTCGCTTATTAAAAACCCGGGTGGGGGAATTGTTAAAACTGGTGGTTACATTGTTGGTAAAGAACAGTATGTTGAAGCGTGTGCATATCGTTTAACATCTCCAGGAATCGGTGCGGAAGCAGGGGCATCTTTATACAGTCTGCAAGAAATGTATCAAGGTTTCTTCTTAGCGCCGCATGTAGCAGGACAAGCGCTAAAAGGTGCGATTTTTACAGCTGCATTTTTAGAAAAGTTAGGAATGAATACATCACCAGCGTGGAATGCACCAAGAACGGATTTAATTCAATCTGTTCAATTTGATGACAAAGATCGCATGATTGCATTCTGCCAAGCAATTCAATATGCATCTCCGATTAACTCTCACTTCACTCCATATGCCAATTATATGCCGGGGTATGAAGATGATGTAATTATGGCTGCGGGAACGTTTATTCAAGGTGCAAGTATTGAATTGTCAGCTGATGGTCCAATTCGTCCGCCTTATGTTGCTTACGTACAAGGTGGGCTAACTTATTCGCATGTGAAGATTGCGATTTGTTCTGCAATTGATGCATTAATTGAAAAAGAATTATTAACAATTTCTTAAAGGGAAGCTGTCGATTTCGACAGCTTTTTTTGCGTGAAAGTAATGATTTATTTCATTAGAAAAAAGAATGAAAAAAATTTTAAAAAAATCATGTAAGAAAAGCTAACATCTATTGACACTAAACATAACATGGTATAAAATGAGAAGCAGTTAAGGCGAAGGAGGAACTGAAACGATGAAAGAAGATAGACGTTCTGCCCCGCTGTTTCCTATTGGTATTGTTATGGATTTAACACAATTATCTGCACGTCAAATTCGCTACTATGAAGAGCATAATCTTGTTTCTCCAACCCGTACAAAGGGGAATCGTAGATTATTCTCATTTAACGATGTAGATAAGTTGTTAGAGATTAAAGATTTATTAGATCAAGGCTTGAATATGGCTGGTATTAAACAAGTGTTACTAATGAAAGAAAATCAAACAGAAGCAGTGAAAGTAAAAGAAGAAACGAAAGAAATTTCAAAAACTGAGCTTCGCAAAATACTTCGAGATGAACTACAACATACAGGTAGATTTAATCGAACTTCATTGCGACAAGGTGATATTTCAAGATTTTTTCACTAAAGAGAACTGATTCTGAAGGTGTTTAGAGGGACTAAGGAGGAATTTATAATGGCTAGGTACACAAAAGAAGATATTTTCCGTTTGGCGAAAGAAGAGAATGTAAAGTATATCCGTTTACAATTTACGGACCTTTTAGGAGTAATTAAAAACGTAGAAATTCCAGTGAGCCAATTAACAAAAGCTCTTGATAACAAAATGATGTTTGATGGATCTTCTATTGAAGGTTTCGTACGTATTGAAGAATCTGATATGTACTTATATCCAGACTTAGATACTTGGGTGATTTTCCCTTGGACAGCTGAAAAAGGTAAAGTAGCTCGATTAATCTGTGATATTTACAATGCAGATGGCACTCCATTTGAAGGGGATCCACGTAACAATTTAAAGCGTGTATTAAAAGAAATGGAAGCTTTAGGATTCTCAGATTTCAATCTTGGACCAGAGCCAGAATTCTTCCTATTCAAAGTAGATGAAAAAGGAAATCCGACATTAGAATTAAACGATAACGGTGGATACTTCGACCTTGCGCCGATGGATCTAGGGGAAAACTGTCGTCGTGATATCGTTCTTGAACTTGAAGAAATGGGCTTTGAAATTGAAGCGTCTCACCATGAGGTTGCTCCAGGGCAACACGAAATTGACTTCAAATATGCAAATGCAATTCGTTCATGTGATGACATTCAAACATTCAAACTTGTTGTAAAAACAATTGCTCGTAAACACGGTTTACACGCAACATTTATGCCAAAACCATTATACGGTGTGAACGGTTCAGGTATGCACTGTAACTTATCACTATTCAAAAATGGTGAGAACGTATTCTATGATCAAAACGGTGACTTACAATTAAGTGATGACGCTCGTCACTTCATCGCAGGTATTTTAAAACACGCACCAGCATTTACAGCGGTAGCAAACCCAACTGTAAACTCTTACAAGCGTTTAGTACCTGGATACGAAGCTCCTTGTTACGTAGCATGGTCTGCACAAAACCGTAGTCCATTAGTACGTATCCCTGCATCTCGTGGTATTAGCACACGCGTAGAAGTACGTAGTGTTGACCCAGCTGCAAACCCATATTTAGTAATGGCAACATTATTAGCAGCAGGTCTTGATGGAATTAAAAACAAATTAACTCCACCAGCTGCAGTAGATCGTAACATCTACGTAATGACAAAAGAAGAGCGCGAAGAAGCAGGTATCGTTGATTTACCAGCAACATTAGCACAAGCTCTAGTTACATTACAATCTAACGAAGTAATTAGTAAGGCATTAGGAGATCACTTACTTGAGCACTTCATCGAAGCGAAAGAAATTGAGTGGGATATATTCCGTACGCAAGTTCACCAATGGGAACGCGATCAATATATGTCTCTATACTAAGAGGTGAGGAAGCTCTGATACTACGGTATCAGGGCTTTTTTATTTGTCGATAATATAGGTGTTAGTTGAAATGAATTGAATAGATGCCTGAAAAAATATGACGGTATTTGAATTTCTATTCCATATCTTTAATGTAACGTGGTGAAATTCGAATTACTTTGTGTTCCAAAAGGGTGGATAAGTAAAAGTAACATGCGTAATATCTATGGGTTTAAAAAATTGTATGATATGTTGTGTTCGGTATTGAATATGTTTAATACTAAAGTTCGGGTGTTTAAAAATATAGTACCTTGCAATAAATAGTACTAAGTGGTATATTATGGATAAGGAAGGTACCGTGTATTGAACAGTACTGAAATGAGAAAGGGGGATTGCACTTGAACGTTCAGTTTAAAAAAGGTGTGTTAGAACTGTGTGTACTGGCACTTGTGAAACGTAAGGATTGTTACGGTTATGAACTTGTTCAGCAAATCTCAAATAAATTTTTAATATCGGAAGGGTCAGTATATCCTTTATTACGCCGTTTAACGAAGGAAGGATATTTTCAAACGTATTTAAAAGAATCTACGGAAGGACCACCTCGCAAATATTATCAACTAACTGAGCAAGGGGAAACGCAACTGAATTTGTTAGTAACAGAGTGGCGTGATTTTGCGAAAGGTGTACAAGAAATTATTGAAGGGGTGGAATGGGATGAGTAAAGAACAGTTTCTTAAGGAATTATCAAGTCACCTTAGAAAGTTACCGGACGAAGAGAGAAAAGATATTTTATTTGATTATGAAGAGCATTTTCAGTTTGGGATAGAAGAGGGAAAAACTGAATCGGAAATAATAAAGGGGCTTGGCTCTCCGAAAGTAATTGCAAAAGAATTGCTTGCGATGTATCGTTTCGATGAAATGAAAAAAGATCCATCAACTTCAAATGTGACAAGAGCTGTCATGGCGGCGATTGGACTTAGTTTGTTTAATTTCGTTATTGTGTTAGGCCCGTTAGTTGCAATTATTGCTTTTATATTTTCTTTTTGGGTCGGTGGGATTGCTAGTGTAGTGACGCCATTTTTCGTAATTGGAAAAGTATTTATGGGTACTTTTATATGGTTAGATTTATTCGTTAGTATAACTTTTGTTGGAGTAGGTTTGTTGTTATGTATAATCGCTTATTATAGTACGAAGTGGTTTAAAAAGCTTTGCGTACGTTATGTAATATGGAACTTCAAAATGATAAAAGGGGAGTAGATGATGAAAAAAATCTTGTTAGTAGCAATCGCTTGTATCATTATTGGAGTAATTGGGATTTCACAAACATATGAAAAAGCAGTGCAAGCTGCAGAAGAAGGAAACAAAGAAGATAAAATTAAAAACGAAACACTAAAAAATATAGAAGTTAAGTTAGATGTCGGGGATATTGTTGTCCGAAAATCTCCTGACGCTTCTTTTTATGTAAAGCAATCAGGAGATGCGCGTAAACAAGAGATTCGTATTACTGAAGATGGTGACACATTAAAAATCATTGGGGAAAGAGAAAAAGATGCTTCATTTGATTTTTCTTTTTACGATTTTAGGTTTCAAACGTCTACATTGACTCTCCTTGTGCCTGAACGCTCTTACCAAGATGTAAAAGTAAATTCATCTGCTGGACAAATTGAAATAAGTGATGTGAAAAGTGACCGTGTAAGTGCTAGAACACTTACTGGAGAAGTGGATTTGAAACATGTAACGGCTAAGAATGTGGAGGGATCTACAAAAGCTGGTGAAGTAAACTTTAAAAAAGTAATAGGGAAAGTGACTGCAAAAACGACCAGTGGGGAAATAAATATTCTAGAGCATGATTCTAAGTACAATCTAGAAGCAAGTTCAACTGCAGGAGATATAAATATTACTTTATCGGAAAAACCAAAAGATGCGGTAATTACTGGGCAAAGTGCTGCCGGGGATGTAACAATTTTTAATGAAGAAAATAAAGACGTAACGATTGGTAATGGGAGTAAAAAGATTAGCGGTAAAACAGCTGCGGGCGATGTGACGATTGAAACGCGTTCATAAGAAATAGAATGTATGAAAATCTATCAAAATACAAAAAAGAAGATAATTACCGTATATAAATAAGGTAATTATCTTCTTTTATATTCTTAATGTAAATCACGATATACGCCAATTACTTTACCGATAACGGACACTTGCTTTAAAATGATAGGTTCTAATGAAGAGTTTTCCGGTTGTAGACGGAAATGGTCTTTTTCTTTATAGAAACGTTTAACAGTTGCTTCATTATCTTCTGTTAAAGCGACTACAATTTCACCATTATATGCAGACTGTTGTTGGCGAACAACAACTAAATCTCCATCGAAAATACCAGCTTCAATCATACTATCTCCAGAAATACGTAACATAAACACTTGATCTGCTCCTGCGACAATGCTAGCTGGAAGAGGGAAGTGTTCCTCAACGCTTTCGACTGCTGTAATTGGTAATCCAGCAGTAACTTTCCCGACAATTGGAACTTGAATAACAGATTGTGTTTCTGTATCCATTCGGTCTTCACCTAAAATTTCAATTGCGCGTGGTTTTGTTGGATCGCGTCGAATGTATCCTTTTTCTTCTAATCTTGATAAATGTCCGTGCACTGTAGAACTAGAAGCGAGGCCGACTGCTTGACCAATTTCACGTACGGAAGGTGGATATCCTTTTTCTTGTACTTTTAGCTTAATAAAGTCGAGAATGTCTTGCTGGCGTTTCGTTAACTTTTCCATGTTTTCTAACACCTCGTTTTCTTTCATTTTTCTTATTAATAAGTATAACATGTGAAAAAACATTCTACAAACATAAGTTCGAACAAAAGGCGAATTTATGTTACACTAAAGGGAAATTATAGTGAGAAAGAGGGGTTCATAATGAATGCAATTATTTATGCGCGTGTGAGTACAACAAAAGAAGCACAAGAAACATCATTATTACGTCAAAAAGATGAATTATTGCATTTAGCGGAGCGCTATCAAATGAATGTTACTAAGGTGATTGAGGAACAGGCTAGTGGCTATACAATTGAACGTGACGGCATATTAGAAGTGCTAGATACAATTCGAGACGAACAAATTGATGTGCTACTTATACAAGATGAAACGCGCCTTGGTAGGGGGAATGCAAAGATTGCGTTAATGCACTGTTTACATAAAGAAGGAATAAAAGTATATACGCATACACATAATGGTGAATTGCAATTGTCGGATTCTGATTCAATGGTATTAGATATTATTGGTATTGTTGAAGAGTATCAAAGAAAGATTCATAATTTAAAAATTAAACGTGGTATGCAACGAGCAGTAGAAAAAGGCTATCGTCCAGAAAATAATTTAAAGAATCGTCATTTAAGTGTAGGACGAGAGAAGAAAGAAGTGCCAATTGAGGAAATTGTACGTTTGCGTAAGAGTGAACTTACTTTCGAAGAAATTGCAGCAACACTACGTGGCTTTGGTCATAATGTTTCAAAAGCGACGGTACATCGTAGATATGTAGAGTATACAAAGCAATTGCTTGATAAAGAAGAGTAACTATTGTATGATAATAATCAGTTTTGAGTAGAAGGGGGATTCGAGATGCTTAGTCACGAACTCGTTGAACGCATTAACTTCTTAGCGAAAAAAGCAAAAGCTGAAGGTTTAACTGAAGAAGAACAACGTGAGCGTCAATCGCTACGTGAACAATATTTAAAAGGATTTCGTCAAAATATGTTAAACGAACTAAAAGGAATTAAAGTTGTTAACGAACAAGGTACTGATGTTACACCGGCGAAATTAAAAGCTTTAAAAAAGCAAGATAATGCAAAATTAAACTAAAAGATGGGCGAAGCCCATCTTTTTTATTTATTTAATAACTTCCCAGTTGTTATTAACGGTTGCTTCTATCTTTTTATGTTTCAATATATAGTTAGCGATAAGTTCAGACATATTTGTTGGGATGTCTTTTATTACGGGCTTATTTTGAAACATAAAGAAGTTCCCTCCGCCGCTTGCGCGATAATTATTCATAACGACGTCATATTCTTCGTTCATATTAAGAGGAGTGCCTTTATGTTGTAAAGATTCTACTCTTGCGCCAATTGGTTTTGAAATGTTTAATACGTACGAAATTCCTTCCCACATATCGTAATTATAGTGTTGCGGCTTTGGTTCTATAAAGGTAGGGTTTACGATGATAGATCCATCTTCTTTTAATGTGAAATAAGAAGCAGAGAGTTCGAGAGCATCTTTTATATCTGAGCCAATTATTCTAATTACTTTTAATGTATTTGGATAAATATAATTAGAAACGATGTCACGCATTGTTACATGTTCCGGGAAACCTGGAGATGTATTATGGAATAGGCTTGTACAAGAAATGGAAACATTAGCAATATCCATCTGTATTTTATTTATGAATTCAATAAAAGGATGGTCTTTCAAACGAGTTTGCATAGCATCTGAAATTTGCATGTCACCGTGGATGATTCCAATAGGTTGATCAAGCCATTTTTGTGTTTTCTCTTCATAATCGGCTACCAAGTAAAGAACATTTGGATCTGCCTCGATTTCTTGCACAGCCAATAGTTCTGAATAACTCTCTTTTTTTACCCACTCTTGTTTCATTTTTTCAAATGTTATAGTTACTTTTCCAACTGAATGTCCATTACATCCAGTCTGTAAAATTGTTACATCATTACCCACTGTTTGAGCAATTTTTCGGTGCTGATGGCCTGTTAATAAAATATCTATGCCTTCAATTTCATGACACATTGCATACCCTTGGTTTTCACCTGTTAAAACTTCAGTCGGTTCTCCAGTTTGTAAATCGCGTTCAAATCCCCCATGATACGCTACGACCAGTAAATCTGGTTTCTCGTGTTCGCGAATGTAAGAAACCCAATTTTTTGTTGTTTCTAACGCATCTTCAAATTGTAAGTCTTTAATGTGATGGGGTTGTTCCCAATTTGGAATGTAATGCGTTGTCATCCCTAAAATAGCAATTTTTATATTTGATTCAATCTGTTTTATTATATATGGTTTTCCGAAATAAGATTCTTTGCTGTTTTTATCTAAAATATTTGCTGATAAATACGGGAAGTTGGCAGTAGAAATAGCATGATTTAATACGTCCAGTCCATAATTAAATTCATGATTCCCAATCACTGCAGCGTCATAACGTAAATAGTTTGCTATTAATGACATTGGGTTTTTCTTATCTTTTTCATATGTAGCGTAATGATAAGTAAAGGGTGTTCCTTGTATGAAGTCACCATTATCAATTAATAGGACGTTTCTATTTTCGGAACGTTCTTTTTTTATAAGAGTAGAAATTTTAGCTAAACCAATTTCAGCTTTGGAGTTATCTTGATAGTGAATTGGATAAACGGTACCATGTATATCACTTGTTAATAAGATGTTTAAAGTTACAATTTGATTTTGATTCAATATCATTCACCTTTTCTATTGTTATCTACCAATTAAGCATATCAAATATAGGAAGAGAATTTTAATGTGAGTGTATAGAATGTGTAAAGATTCTGTAAATAAACAATTATTCGTGAAATTGTGTGATATATTTCTTCATGTTTACGGAAGGTTATTTTATAACAACAAAAATGGAGGCATTAATATGTTGAAAAAAGTTTTTGCAATGAGTACAACAGTTGTATTAGCAGCGGGTTTATTAAGTGGCTGTGGAACGAAGGAATCAAGCGCAAGTAAAAATGAAGATACGAAAAAAGGGTATGTACCGAAGACTTTAAATGTTCAATTTGTTCCTTCTCAAAATGCAGATACGTTAGAGGCGAAGGCAAAACCACTTGAGAAGCTATTAAGTGATAAGTTAAATATTCCAGTAAAAGTTAGTATTTCGACGAATTACAATACAATTGTAGAAGCGATGGCATCTAAGCAAGTAGATGTAGGTTTTTTACCTCCAACAGCGTATGTGCTAGCACATGAGAAAAAGGCTGCAAACGTAATTTTACAAGCACAACGTTTTGGAGTAGATGATGAAACGGGAGCTCCTACAAAGGATTTAGTAGACTTCTATAAGTCTGAATTTGTTGTTAAGAAAGATTCAAATATTAATAGTGTAAAAGATTTAAAAGGTAAAAAAATTGGTTATCAAGATGTAACGTCATCAGCGGGGTATGTGTGGCCTGCGGCTGTACTATTAAAAGAGGGCGTTGATCCGTTAAAAGATGTGAAACCTGTTACATTAAAAGGTCACGATCAGTCGCTTATTGCTCTTTTAAATGGTGATGTAGACGCAGCTGTTGTATTCCAAGATGCTCGTAATATTGTAAAAAAAGATTATCCGAATATATTCGATCAAACGAAAATAGTGAAATTTACGGAGAAAATTCCAAACGATACGATTTCGGTACGTTCGGATTTAGATGAAGAGTGGAGCAAGAAATTACAGGATGCTTTCATTGAAATTGGAAAGAATGAGGAAGGTCACAAAATCATTAAAGAAGTATATTCACATGAAGGATATGTTAAATCTGATGATAGTAAATTTGATATCGTTCGTGAATATGGGAAGAAAGTAAAAACGCAATAATACATATGGAAATGGAAGCTAACTGGAAAGGTATGTTTTCAGTTAGTTTGCCGTTTTGAATTCATAGAAGGTAGGTAAGATGTGTGATAGAGTTTCGAAATGTTTCCAAAGTGTATCCAAATGGTACAAAAGGATTGAATCATATAAACTTGAAAATTCAAAAAGGGGAGTTTGTTGTAATGGTAGGGCTGTCCGGAGCTGGAAAGTCTACACTTTTAAGATCAGTAAATCGTCTTCATGAGATTACAGAAGGCGAAATCATGATTGAAGGTGAGTCAATTACTGCTGCAAAAGGAAAAGGATTACGCCGCATGCGCCGGGATATTGGTATGATTTTTCAAAGTTTTAATCTTGTAAAGCGATCAACGGTATTAAAGAACGTATTAGCTGGCCGTGTCGGGTATCATTCGACATTACGTACAACGTTAGGCCTATTTCCGAAAGAAGATTTGGACCTTGCCTTTCAATCGTTAAAAAGGGTAAATATTTTAGAAAAAGCATATGCGCGGGCTGATGAATTATCAGGAGGACAACAACAACGTGTGTCCATTGCTAGAGCGTTGGCGCAAGAAGCAAAAATCATATTAGCAGATGAACCTGTTGCGTCGTTAGATCCACTAACAACAAAGCAAGTA
This sequence comes from Bacillus sp. FSL R9-9834, assembly GCF_038006905.1. Lineage (NCBI taxonomy): Bacteria > Bacillati > Bacillota > Bacilli > Caryophanales > Bacillaceae > Bacillus > Bacillus sp. FSL R9-9834. Next base: position 3,483,985 of record NZ_JBBOWD010000001.1, on the reverse strand, counting down.
TTAGATGATTTGAAAAAAATTAATGAAGATTTTGGAATTACAACAATTGTAAACTTACATTCTATTGATTTAGCTAGGCAATATGCGACACGCATTATTGGATTACATGCAGGTGAAATTGTTTTTGATGGCCTAGTAGAAGAGGCAACGGATGAAAAATTTGCTGAAATTTATGGTGACGTAGCGCAGAAAAGCGAATTGTTAGAGGTGGCAGTTAAATGAATGACGTGACGATATATTCGAAATCGATACCGAAGCCGCCGAGTAAGTTAAAACATATGTTAACGTTAATCCTAGTCATTTTACTGTTGTGGGGAAGTAGTATGCAGGTCGACGCATCATTTTCAAAACTAGTAGTTGGTTTTCCTAATATGATGGATTTGTTAAAAGAGATGGTGCCGCCAGATTGGAGTTATTTTCAAGTTATTACAACAGCAATGTTAGATACAATACGTATGGCGATTATCGGGACGACTTTAGGAGCGATATTAGCTATTCCACTGGCACTATTTGCGGCAAGTAATGTGTTTACGAGTGCATTTTTGTACAGTCCCGCTCGATTGATTTTAAATTTTATCCGAACGGTACCAGATTTATTATTAGCGGCAATTTTCGTAGCTATTTTTGGAATAGGACCACTTCCAGGTATTTTAGCTCTTACGTTTTTCTCAATTGGGCTCGTGGCGAAATTGTTGTATGAGTCAATTGAATCGATTGATCCAGGTCCATTAGAAGCAATGACAGCAGTAGGAGCAAATAAGGTGCAATGGATTGTTTATGGGGTAATTCCGCAAGTGAAAGCGCATTTTGTCTCCTATGTTCTTTATACATTTGAGGTAAACGTACGTGCAGCAGCTGTTTTAGGTTTAGTAGGAGCTGGCGGTATCGGATTATATTATGATCGTACACTTGGATTTTTACAATATGAACAAACTGCATCTATTATTATTTATACCCTTGTTGTTGTATTGTTAATTGATTATGTAAGTACATTGTTGCGGGAGAAATTATAATGAGTAAAACGACGTTAATCGTACCAAAACCGAAGAAACCGAGTATGTATCGCTGGATTATTTTCATAGCACTTACATTTGTTTATGTATGGGCTTTTTCGGGAGTACCGCTAGAGGGAATCAAAGATACGGCGGGAGAAATTACAAAAGCAATTATGACAGGTGTATTGAATCCAGATTGGTCGTATGTATCTTTGTCAGATGGTGAAGATTTATTACATGGTTTAATTGATACGTTGGCAATTGCGATATTAGGTACATTTATTTCTGCCTTTTTATCTGTTCCATTCGCTTTTTGGGCGGCGACGAATATGAGTAGTGGAAAATTAACTTCGGGAACTGGGAAATTTGTACTTAGTTTTGTCCGTACATTTCCTGAATTAGTTATGGCTCTTTTATTTATAAAAGCTGTTGGACCAGGTTCTTTTGCCGGCGTTCTAGCTTTAGGGTTACACTCTATTGGAATGTTAGGAAAATTATATTCAGAAGGAATTGAAAATATAGATAAAGGACCGAAGGAAGCGTTAATAGCAACAGGTGCGAATCGATTTCAAATACTTTGGTATGCAGTATTGCCACAAGTATTACCAGATTTTCTATCCTATACGTTATACAGGTTCGAAATTAATGTGCGATCCGCTGCCATTTTAGGTGTTATTGGAGCAGGGGGAATTGGCACACCTCTAATTTTTGCGCTGAGTTCACGCAATTGGTCTCGTGTAGGAATTATTTTATTAGGCATCATTTTAATGGTTATTATCATTGATTTTATTTCAAGTTCGATTCGGAAACGGATTGTTTAACTGATTTGAAAAGCATCGAATTTAGATGCTTTTTTGTATTTTTAAAGGTGGGCTAAAAAAGTTAGTATAGAAGGGTTTTGTATATATGTATAAATATACAGATAATTCTCTTTCTTTTTAAAATAAAAATAATGAAAAAGTATGTCATATTGAATGCCCATACATTCCCGGAAACATTGATTTTTTTATAAAAAATCAAAAAAACATCAACATATTTGTCGATACATGTTGTATAATCTTGCGTGGGAAGCTATCATATAAATGTATAAAACGTTTACTAATATAAGCGAAGGGAAGAATAGCATGTCACATTCAATCGAACAACTTTCTATCAACACGATTCGCACATTATCCATCGATGCGATTGAAAAAGCAAACTCTGGTCACCCAGGAATGCCAATGGGTGCAGCACCAATGGCTTATACATTATGGACTCAATTTATGAAACACAATCCAAATAACCCAACGTGGTTTAACCGTGATCGTTTCGTATTATCAGCAGGTCATGGTTCAATGTTATTATACAGCCTACTTCACCTATCTGGTTATGATGTAACAATGGATGACTTAAAGAACTTCCGTCAATGGGGAAGCAAAACTCCAGGACATCCTGAGTACGGTCATACACCTGGTGTAGATGCAACTACTGGTCCACTTGGACAAGGTATTTCAACTGCTGTAGGTATGGCAATGGCTGAAAGACATTTAGCTGCTAAATATAACCGTGATGCGTATAATGTAGTAGATCATTATACATACGCTATTTGTGGTGATGGAGATTTAATGGAAGGCGTTTCTGCTGAAGCATCTTCATTAGCTGCTCATTTACAATTAGGTCGCCTTGTTGTGCTTTACGATTCAAACGATATTTCATTAGATGGCGATTTAAATCGTTCATTCTCTGAAAGTGTAGAAGATCGTTACAAAGCATACGGATGGCAAGTAATCCGTGTTGAGGATGGAAACGATATTGAAGCTATCGCAAAAGCAATCGAAGAAGCGAAAGCTGACGAAAAACGCCCAACGCTAATTGAAGTAAGAACGACAATTGGTTTCGGTTCTCCAAACAAATCAGGAAAATCAGCTTCACATGGTTCTCCACTAGGTGTAGAAGAAACAAAATTAACGAAAGAAGCATATGCTTGGACTGCTGAGCAAGACTTCCACGTAGCAGAAGAAGTATACGACAACTTCCGTAAAACAGTACAAGATGTTGGTGAAACTGCGCAAGCAGAGTGGAACACTATGCTAGGTGAATATGCACAAGCATACCCAGAATTAGCAAACGAATTCCAAGCAGCAATGAACGGTCAACTTCCAGAAGGTTGGGAGCAAAACTTACCAACTTATGAATTAGGATCAAAAGCAGCAACTCGTAATTCTTCTGGTGCTGTAATTAATGCAATTGCAGAATCTGTACCATCATTCTTCGGTGGATCAGCTGACCTTGCTGGTTCTAACAAAACATACATGAATAACGAAAAAGACTTTACAAGAGATGATTACAGCGGTAAGAACATTTGGTACGGTGTACGTGAGTTCGCAATGGGTGCAGCAATGAACGGTATTGCACTACATGGTGGTTTAAAAACTTACGGTGGTACGTTCTTCGTATTCTCTGACTACTTACGTCCAGCAATTCGTCTTGCAGCATTAATGCAATTGCCAGTAACGTATGTATTCACACACGACAGTATCGCTGTTGGTGAAGATGGTCCAACACATGAACCAATCGAGCAATTAGCGGCGCTACGTGCAATGCCAAATGTATCTGTTATTCGTCCAGCTGACGGTAACGAGTCTGTTGCGGCTTGGAGATTAGCTCTAGAATCTACAAACAAACCAACTGCTTTAGTATTAACTCGTCAAGATCTTCCAACATTAGAAGGTGCAAAAGACGATACGTATGAAAAAGTAGCAAAAGGTGCATATGTAGTTTCTGCAAGCAAGAAAGAAACAGCTGATGTAATCTTACTTGCAACTGGATCAGAAGTAAGTCTTGCTGTTGAGGCTCAAAAAGCATTAGCAGTAGACGGTGTTGACGCATCTGTTGTCAGCATGCCATCTATGGATCGCTTTGAAGCTCAAACTGCTGAGTACAAAGAATCTGTATTACCAAAAGCAGTAACAAAACGTTTCGCAATCGAAATGGGTGCTACATTCGGATGGCACCGTTACGTAGGTCTTGAAGGAGATGTGTTAGGTATCGATACATTCGGTGCTTCTGCTCCTGGTGAGAAGATTATGGAAGAGTATGGATTTACTGTAGAGAACGTTGTTCGTAAAGTAAAAGAAATGCTTTAATGATTTTAGAAAAATCTCTCCGGCATGGAGAGGTTTTTCTATGTAAATGAGTTTTTTCGACAGAAAAAGTTTTTTCTCTCTCCGCAGTCAGACAATCATTGCAAAATTTCTTCTATATAATGAAGAGAAAAGGTTGTCCAGATTGGGAGGCGAAAGATGAAAACGTATGAATTGTATTTAATTCAAGAGGATATTGCGAAAGCTTACTTTGGTCGTGAATATTTGTTTTTTGATTTATTTGCTCGATTTTCAGAATCTGGGTCCCTTTCGGAGAAAAAAGTGCTATATAAACAAATGATGTATATAACGATGCCATTACAAGTAATGAAAATTCATCATAAATTAGAACAAGCTTTGCGCGTTCTTGGTAAATATGATCGAACACATCATACACATACACTTTATACAGGGGCAGAATATGGCGAAATAATGGTGAAACCACACTATATTCGCATGAATACCTCTGGAAATGTTTCTATGGAAACGACTTTCTTTGAGGTGCTTCGGAAGTGTGAATTAACATTTTTAGCTATGGATTATGAAAATACAAAGTACGGATGGCTGAATCCTCTAAAACAAGTACGAACATATGTGTAAAAAATGTCGAATTGTATCTTGTCTTATTGAAAAGGTTTTAGTACACTGTAAGGTAGACAACATGAAGGAGGAAAATATATGCCAATTTGGTTAGGTATTCTAGTGGGCGTAGTAGCACTAGTAGCAGGCGTGGCGTTAGGATTTTTCATTGCCCGCAAATACATGATGAATTACTTACAAAAAAATCCACCAATTAACGAACAAATGTTAAAAATGATGATGATGCAAATGGGACAAAAACCTTCCCAAAAGAAAATCAATCAAATGATGAGCGCGATGAACAAGCAACAAATGAAATAAGCGCTAAAAGACACTCGCTAAGAGTGTCTTTTCTTTTTGATATAGACAGAGTTTAAAACTTTTAAAAATTCTGTATTTTTGGTAAACTGAAAACATCGCTCATTTTAAGGGAGGAGGAAAAATATGAAAGTATTTATGAATTTAGCGTGGTTTTTTAAACAAGAAAAACGAGCGTACATAACCGGAATTATTTTATTATTTGGCGTCGCACTTTTAGAACTTGTAGCACCAAAAGTGATTGGGATTGTTGTAGATGAAATTAACGATGGAACATTAACGACTGATAAGTTACTAAAATGGGTTGTACTCTTAGTACTCGTAGGTATTACGATGTACATATTACGTTACGTGTGGCGCATTATGATTTTTGGGTCTTCATTAAAGTTAGCTCGCCAATTACGGAAAAATTTGTATGAACATTTTACAAAGATGAGTCCATCTTTCTATCAGTCAAATCGCACAGGTGATTTAATGGCGCACGCGACCAATGATATTCAAGCAATTCAGCAAACTGCTGGGGCGGGTGTTTTAACACTTGTTGATTCATTAGCTGTTGGAGGGTGTGTACTCGTAGCGATGGGTTTTACAATTAGTTGGAAGTTAACATTGTTAAGCTTAATTCCAATGCCGATTGTAGCAATATCGACAAATTATTACGGCACTTTATTACATAAAAGGTTTCATAAAGCACAGCAATCGTTTTCGGAAATCAATGATAAAGTGCAAGAGAGTATGAGTGGGATGAAGGTAATTCGATCGCTTGGACAAGAAAAAGAAGATTTACAAGCGTTCCGAAAAAAATCAGAAGATGTCGTACATAAAAATATGTTAGTTGCACGTATTGATTCGTTATTTGATCCAACAATCGCTCTTATCGTAGGTTTTTCTTTTTTAATTGCAGTATGTTACGGGTCAGTATTAGTTGTGAGAGGTGAATTAACAGTAGGTGATCTCGTTACATTTACGACATATTTAGGTACTCTCGTTTGGCCGATGTTAGCGTTTGGATGGCTGTTTAATATTATGGAGCGTGGGCGTGCTTCGTATGACCGTGTAGAAAAAATCCTCTCACAAAAATCAGATGTAGTAAATAGAGAAAATGCTGTGCATACAATAGCGAGCGGTGATATTTCATTTGCGGTCGATTCGTTTTCGTATAAGAAAAATGAACTGTTACATTTAACGGATATTCACTTTGATTTGAAGAAGGGGGAAACGTTAGGGATTGTAGGACGTACAGGTGCAGGGAAAACGACTTTATTAAAATGTTTAATACGTGAGTATGATCATTTTAATGGTGAGTTAAAAGTTGGGGAGCGGGATATTCGCGATGTAACACTTTACGGTGTCCGTTCTGCCATTTCATACGTGCCGCAAGATCATTTTTTATTTTCAGCAAGTATTGGGGAGAATATTGCCTTTGGAAAGGCGGATGCTACATATAATGAAATTACTCGGGCCGCAGAGATTGCTTGTATTCATAATGATATTCTCCAATTTTCAGAAGGATATGAAACAGTAGTAGGAGAAAGAGGCGTTTCGTTATCTGGAGGTCAAAAACAGAGGATTTCTATTGCGCGTGCTTTATTAACGAATGCTGAAATTTTAATTTTAGATGATTGTTTATCAGCAGTAGATGCAAAAACAGAAGAAACAATTTTAAATGCTTTAAAGAGGGAAAGAGCTGGGAAAACGACAATTATTACTGCCCATCGTTTAAGTGCAATTCAGCATGCCAATCTTATTCTTGTTGTGGATGAAGGTAGAATTGTACAACGAGGTACACATGAACAACTAATGAAAGAACATGGTTGGTATAAAGAAATGTATGAAAGCCAGCAGTTAGAAGCATTAGTCGAGAAAGGAGGCGTATGATGGCTGGGAAAAAACAGAGCGATTTAAGAAGATTACTGTCTTATATGAGGCCATATAAAGGACTGTTAGCATTAGCATTTTTATTTCTAGTTGGTGCAACTGTAACAGAAATGATGGGTCCTTTTTTAATTAAACAATTTCTTGATGAACACTTAGTACCACGTAACTTTGATCAATCAGCACTTGTTACTTTATTTGTAGTGTATATTGTTGCTCACTTATTAAAAGTATTATTTACTTATTTAGACTTGTTATATTTTCAAAATATTGCTTTTAAAATTGTTCAAGATATGCGTGTTGAAGTATATGAGCATGTTCAAAAGTTGTCATTAAGTTTCTTTGATCGTACGCCGATTGGTACGCTCGTATCGCGCATAACGAATGATACAGAAGCAATTAAAGATTTTTATGTCAGTGTATTATCAACATTTGTTAAAAATATCGTATTTTTAGTAGGGATTTTAGTAGCGATGTTTTTATTAAATGTAAAATTAGCGCTATTTTCTCTCGTATTAATTCCGATCATGTTTGCGATTATGGTGCTATATCGCCGGAAAAGTGCAGCTTTTTATTTAGAAGTCCGTAATCAATTAAGTGTGTTAAATGCAAAGTTAAACGAGTCCATTCAAGGGATGAATATTGTTCAAGTGTTCAGACAAGAAAAGCGCATGAGAAAAGAATTTGAAGAAGTGAATAATAAACATTATAGTGCAGGGCGACGTACATTAAAGTTAGATGCATTGCTTTTACGTCCAGCAACTGATTTAGTTCATATTGTAGCTATTGCGTTAGTACTTGGTTTATTTGGAATTGATGCTTTGAAGAGTCCTGTTGAAGTAGGCGTTTTATATGCGTTTGTTAACTATATACATCGTTTTTTCCAGCCTGTAAATGAGATGATGATGAAATTATCATTTTTCCAACAGGCACTGGTTTCATCATCACGTGTATTTCATTTAATGGATGAGAAAGATTTAGCGCCAGTTCAAAAAGGGGATGGAAATACTCAAGTTATTAATGGAGATATTGAATTTAAAAATGTTACTTTTTCGTACGATGGAAAACGTGATGTTTTAAAAAATGTATCTTTTCACGTGAAACAAGGGCAAACGGTTGCTTTCGTTGGGCACACTGGCAGCGGAAAGAGTACTATTATGAATTTATTACTGAGATTCTATAATATTAATTCCGGAAATATTGTAATAGATGGTGTAGAGTTAGAGAAATTTGAAGAACAAGAAATTAGAAAGAAAATAGGACTTGTATTGCAAGATGCATTTTTATTTGCGGGAAATGTAAAACAAAATATTCGTATGTATAATGAAGAAATTACGGATGAAGAAGTAAAAGAAGCGGCACAATTTGTGCAAGCGAATACGTTTATTGAAAAATTACCAGAGCAGTATGAAACGGAAGTAGTAGAAAGAGGAGCTGCATTTTCTAGTGGTCAACGACAATTAATTGCTTTCGCTAGAACGATAGCAACGAATCCGAAAGTGTTAGTATTAGATGAAGCAACAGCAAATATTGATACAGAAACGGAAGATGCAATCCAAACAGCGTTACAGCAAATGCGAAAAGGACGGACTACGATAGCGATTGCGCACAGATTATCTACCATACAAGATGCAGATCAAATTTTTGTTATGCACGATGGAGAGATAGTAGAAAGAGGGACGCATCAAGAATTACTGAGTGAACAAGGATTGTATTATAATATGTATTTACTACAAAATAAAGGAAGTTTACAAAAGGCCTTGTAATTACAAGGCTTTTTTACTTTGGTTATAAAATATGTTTGCTCTTTATGTCTATAGTATAAACGTCGTCACCCTTTAATAAAGTTGTACATATTGTATGTATACGAAATGAAAAAATTGATAGGAGCTTTTATATGCAAGATAGATCTAGTTCAAATATTACGTTTATTGATGTGTCTCATTGGGAAGGGAATATTGATTGGAATGCAGTGAAGGGATCCGGTATTTCAGCGGCGTATGCAAAAGCGACAGAAGGTGTAAATTACATTGATCCTACTTTTACTAAGAATGTACAAGCAGCACGGAATGCGAATGTATTAATCGGTGCATACCATTTTGCACGCCCAGAACAAAATGATGCAATTTCAGAGGCAAAATATTTTGTGAGTATATTACAAAGTAACCATACAGACTTAATGCCAGTTCTGGATTTAGAATCACCAACAGATCCGAGCAACAGTAATTTAACTGGTAGCGCTATATCGAATTGGGCAAGAAGCTTCATAAATTATGTGAAACAGGCTACTGGAAAAGATGTAATGTTATATACAGGAGTTTGGTATATTAATGAGTTCGGAATTAGCGGATTAAGTGATATTCCGCTTTGGATTGCTAGATACTCGAGTACACCGCCTGCTGATGCTGGTGGATGGACAGAGTGGACAGCGTGGCAGTACACAGATTCTGGACAAATCTCAGGCGTAGGAAATTGTGATGTATCAGCTGCAGTTTCATTAGAAGCTTTACAAGGGAATGGAGCAAGTGGTGGAGGTAATGTTTCCCCGCTTAATAATGCAACTCCAGTGTACGGAGTTGCTATAATTAATGGAGATAATGTGAATTTGAGAAGTGGACCATCTATACAGTCTAGTGTAATTCGCCAATTGAATCGTGGCGAAGCATATGAAGTTTGGGGAGAACAGGGTGGTTGGCTTTGTTTAGGGACAAATCAGTGGGTATATAATGATTCGAGTTATATTCAGTATAAACATTATGTGGCGACTATTACTGGTGATAATGTAAATCTACGTGATGCTCCATCATTAAATGGAAATGTTATAAGACAGTTACATCATGGTGAATCGTATCGAGTATGGAGTAAGCAAGATGGATGGCTTTGCTTAGGGACAAATCAATGGGTATACTACGATTCAAGTTATATTCAGTATGGTGTACAATAGAGTGGAAATAAAAGGTATCTCTTCAGAGGTGCCTTTTATTAAAAATATACAGCTTTTACAAGGTTTATATCGAAATCATAGTATACTATAATAGATATATTTATAAAAAATAATTGAAAATGAAATAAAGGAGAAAAAATATGGATTATGTGCTAATAGGTGTAATTTTATTATTATTAGCTGCAGTATTCGTGCTGTTTTATAAAAATAAACAGCTAGAATCAGAGAGCCAGCAAGCGGAATTTGAAAAGAAACAAGCAATTGAAACGTACGAAAATGAAATTGCAGCTACGGTTACAGAACATAAAGAGCAGCAAAATACATTAAAAAATATGGAACAGAAAAAATACAATGATTTACAAATAAGTGCAGCGAGAGAACTTGAAAATATGCGTATGATGAAAAATCAATTAGCTGTGCAACATAGTAAAGAACGCAGTGAAATGCAAGAAAAACATAGTAACGAAATACATATGTTTCAAAAGTTAATTGCAGATTTGCGAGAGTATACGAAAAATGGAGCCGAAGTGAGTACACACGAAACATTACAATATATGAAGCGTGGCTTCGTAGAGCAAGGCATAATACTAGATAATGAATTTCATATAATGCCGAATGTTTTTATGAGGAATCAGCATGGAAGAAATGATTTCCGAATTCATCATCTTGTTTTAAGTAAAACGGGTATGTATGTACTTGAAACGAAAGAATGGACAGGGAAATTAATTCATGGCTTAACGAAAGAAAATGCTAGTACATATTCATTTATGATTGATGAAATTGGCAAGTATCAACAAGAGATAGAGAAAGAAGAGACGTTTGAATATATTACAGGTGAAGATTCATTAACGATACAAGTGAAAAATGAAGGGAACCCAGTATATAGAGCGAAGAAACTATCTCATATTCTATACAATTGTTTGAAAGAAATGCAAGTTGATATTGTAAAGGAAAACATAAATCCGATTGTATATTTTTATAATGAGAATGGGAAAGAAGTGCTAGATCTTTCTGAAGAAAAAACGCCGAGATTAAAAGATAGAGAGCAAATTGTATCGTTCTTCAGAAATGAATTCTTAACGGGGAAAGTAATATATACAGGTCAAGAGTTGGAAAAACTTCGAGAAACCATTAATCGAATGAATTATATAATGAATTAAAAAGAGGTGGGCTTTCTGAGTGTTATATTAAGGGGTATTTTGTATGTTTATTAATAGAATGTTAAAAGTAATAGAAAGTAAATAATGAAAAAGCATTCGCGATTGCGAGTGCTTTTTTATTTTTCAATACGTTATGGAAGGGAGAGAAGGGTTTTGAAGGGAATAAGGAATGAAAGCGGAGGTGATGCATATATATAGATGCGTTAAGTTGTTTTTGGCATATTGTATAAATGAAAAGGAGGTAAGACGGTGAAAGCTATACCGACTGATGTCCTGAGTAAAGAATTGATGGAAAGAGAAGGCGTTATATCTATTACAGTAAAGGAATTTGAAAAAATCGAAGTAGCTGGAGTAGTAGTCGCTGGCCCCGCGGTTATTTTGATTAATCAAGATTAAGTACATAGTATTGAAATAAAAAGTATCCTAGATGGATGCTTTTTATTTGTGTAGAAGAAAGAATATGGTGGATAATTGCCTTACTGGAGGGAGAGTATGTGGCAATTATTATAACGATGTTAGTAATGGGGATTTTATTAGGGTTTGTTGGAGCTGGGGGAGCCGGGTTTATTATCGCAATACTCACTTTAGTATTCCATATTCCTATTCACGTTGCACTTGCAACGTCTTTAACTGCTATGGCATTTACGACATTATCTGGGGTTATAAGTCATTATCGTGAAGGAAATGTAGTACTTACTATAGGCGGGATTGTTGGGGGATGTGGAGCGCTTGGTTCTTATATCGGTTCAAAAATTGGTTCACTTATACCAGGACATCTTCTTCATTGGTTTACAGCTGGGATGTTATTTTTATCTGCAATTTTTATGTTTATTAAATTAATTAAGTTTCAAAATAGGGAAGAGTTACTTTTAGCAGAGATTAAAGATTTTTCGAAAGAGAACATAATGAAATGTATATGTCTTGGATTAGTCACTGGAATGATGGCTGGTTCATTCGGGATAGGTTCTGCACCATTTATTCAACTTGGATTAATGTTTCTATTAGGATTAACGATCCAGCAATCTGTAGGAACAACAATGCTGGTTATATTGCCAATTGCGATTGGAGGTGGGCTAGGATATAGTTCAGAAGGCTACCTAGATCATATATTATTATTGCAAGTATTAATTGGGACGATGTTAGGAGCGTATATTGGGGCGAAGTTTACAAATTATGCACCAAGTATGCTTTTGAAGTTTTCAATGATTATGACACCAGTTCTAGCTGGATGCATGTTATTCATGGAATAAAAATAATATAGCAAACTAATATGTTTTACGAATGAATTATGTAAGTAATTCATATTTCCCATATAAAAGGATTTGCTTTAATATAATGAGTGTAAAGTTCGAGTATTCGAAGTACTACTTGAATTATATCCCTATCCCTTTTCTAAAAATGCGAACAAGTTTTGCCCTATTCTATTCAATATTTAATTGTATAGAAATATATTGTTCGATGACCATTATGGAACGTACATAATGGGAAAATCCCGATCCTTAAAGAGGATGCCCCTAATCTTCATGTGAAAATATGATCGGATATGAAAGCTGACCAATTTATGGTCAGCTTTCTTTTTGTTCAAAAACTATTTCTTCTTTAATTTCAGTTTGTAATAATAAAGCTTTTCCGAAACGACGTTTACATTCTGCACGCACTTTTTCAATAGCTAGTAGCTGAGTAGTAGCTGGAACTGTGACGATAGCCTGGCGAGGTTTTCGATTTTCTTCGCAAAAGACACATTCTACAACATATTTAGAAATCATGCTTTCATCCTTCCGTTTTTAATTTCTAAGAAGGAACTGCCTATGAAGTTGATGTAAATTTTCGTCATCGTTTTCCTTTTTTCCTCTTTTTTCAAGGAGAAAAGGAAAAAGGAACCGAATAGTAGTAGGGGAGGGATGTATATGGAAAGATGGATAGGCTGTGCAGCAGTATGTGTAAATGAAAGAAATGAAGTTTTAATGGTATTACAAGGACAAAAGGGTGAAGAAAAAAGGTGGTCCGTCCCAAGTGGAGGACTTGAAAAAGGAGAAACATTAGAGGAATGTTGTATCCGAGAGGTTTGGGAAGAAACAGGCTACAATGTGGAAGTTGTAAGTAAAATATACGAAAAAGAAGCGATTACATATGGGGTTCCTGTATACGTTCATTATTATATCGTAAAAAGAATAGGCGGTAGTATGAAAATCCAAGATCCTGATGAGTTAATACATGAAATTGCTTGGAAGGGGATAGATGAAATGAAGGAATTAACGCTATCTTTCCCGGAGGATTATGAGATTTTAAACAAATACATAAATAAAAAAGCGAGTGTGTAAACACTTGCTTTTTCAATGTATCCACGATAAGAAAAGCGGAACGATAACTAAACTAGCTCCTGCAGTTAAAAGCATAGATAAACTTGCGATCGTTCCCTCTACAGGACCGATTTCGAATGCTTTTGATGTGCCGGTTCCATTTGCGCTCGTTCCTAACATAATACCTTTTGCAATTGCTGTTTTAATACGGCATATACGAATGAGAGAAGGTCCGAGCAATGCTCCTGTTAACGCAGTTAAAACAACAAATACTGCTGTTAATTGTGACATACCACCAATCATTTCTGAAATGGCCATTGCAATTGGTGTCGTTACAATATGAGGTGCTAAACTATGTTCTAACGATGAATCAATTTGAAAATAATTTGCTAGTAGTGCTGAAGTAATAACTGATAGAAACGAACCGACAATGACATTAAGTAAAATAGCCATTCCATGTTTCTTGAGTAAATCAAAGTATTTATAGATTGGCCATGCAAAAGCAACTGTTGCAGGTTTTAATAATTCTGTTAACCATTGGCCTCCAGTTTCATACGTTTCATAAGATGTGTCTAGTCCGAGTAATAAAGCGATTAAAATAATAGGACAGACGAGAAGAGGAGAAAGTAAGCTCCAATTCCAGCGTTTATACATTTTCTTCGATATCCAATATGTGAATAGTGTTAATAGTAAACAAAGAAAACCGATCATTGCACGGATCCTTTCCGCTTTAGTAGCAATTCTGTTAAGAGTCCTGTAACGAGAGTGACACAAAGTGTACTAATCATAATAATTAAGATGAGATCGATTCCATATTGTGATAGTGTATCTTTGTAGCGTATGACAGCGACTGCAGAAGGAATGAAAAATAAAATAAGTTCTTTTAATAAAAAGTCTGCACCGTCCTGTATCCACTCTTTTTTCACTAGGTTAAATTTTAATGAAATTAACAATAAAAAAATACCGATAATACTTCCTGGAACTGGGAGGTGTGCCTGTTTTGCAATCCATTCACCTGTCCAAGCGAAACAAAATAATAGTAAAATTTGTCCGCTTAATTTCCACCATTTCATACAGTAACCACCTCTTTCTTTTTTTACATAAAAATTGTAAAAAAGAATTAACAAATTCTACTATACGTTCATTCAAAAAATTTGTCTAATATATAAATTATATGTTATTAATATATTAGACGTATTAATTGAAATGGAAAAGGGTGTCCAAAATGGAATTACGGCATTTGCAATATTTTGTTGTAGTGGCAGAGGAGTTACACTTTGGACGGGCGGCTGCTCGTTTACAAATGACACAACCACCGCTTAGTCAACAAATTCAGCAATTAGAAAAAGAAATGGGAGTTATGTTATTTTCAAGAACGAAGAGAAAGGTTGAATTAACAGAAGCTGGAGAAATGTTTTTGAAAGAAGTAAAAAAAGCGTTCGAACAAATTGAAAAAGCGGTAGAGATTGCACAAAGTGCCCAAAGGGGAGAAGTGGGCTCACTTTCAATTGGTTTTGTAGGTGCGGCGATATATGATATTTTACCATCTATCGTAAGGGAGTATAGAAAGAAATTTCCGAGGGTGTCTGTTGCATTACATGAATTATCTACTCCAGATCAAGTGCATGCACTTCATGATAATCGTATTGATATTGGATTTTTGCGTCCACCAATCCCAACACAATTATTAGAATTAGAGCCGATACAAAAACTATCGTGTACTTTATGTTTACCGAAGGCTCATCCACTTGCAGAGAAAGATGAAATACATATAGAAGATTTACGAGATGAACCGTTTGTATTTATTACGAGACCAGTATGGCCAGCGTTATACGATACAATTTTATCACTTTGCCGCGACGTCGGGTTTAGTCCGCGTATCGTACAAGAAGCGACGGAATATCAAACAGTTATGGGACTTGTAGCAGCAGGGATTGGAATTACAGTCATACCCGTATCGGCAAATAAATTATATAAAACAGAAGTTGTATATAAAGAACTATATGATTCTAATTTTGTTGCAGAAATGTCAGTAGCTTACAAAAAAATGAATAGCAATCCAGAGCTTTTAGAGTTTTTAAAAATTGCAAGAGAGAAGAAAAGAATAGAAGTTGAGGATGAGATTAATTAAGTTATTAAAAAGTACACCTCGTTAAACACTAAAGCGGAAAGGCAATAGTATTGCCTTTCCGCTTTAGTGTTCTTTTTTTAGTTCTATACTAAAGAGATAAACATGTTCGTTTTTGTGTTCTAGGACTAAAGACTTAGAGGAAATTCCGATTGTAGTGCGATGTTTAAAATGTCATATTTTTATACACTAGTAGTATAGAATGCGTATGTAATAAGGTAGGGGAAGAATTTTATGTCTTTATGTCGGTTAGCGAGAAAAAATATAAGAACATTTGCTGCCAAAAGGATGAAGCAATTTATGTGGATTGCTATGAGTACTATGATTTTGTTTTTTATGATATCGCTACAATTTAATGAAGTAGTTGTTGGGGAATTAGGGACTACACTTTTATTTCAAATGTGTTTTTACACGTTGTTTATCGTAGTCATTTTCATATGTATGTTTATTACATATAAAATGACGTATTCTCTTCTGCAAGTGAGGAAAGAAGAAATTAAATCTTATGTAGCAGAGAATGGGAAGAGAAATGATGTACTATGTTTATTATGTCAGGAGCAATTATTTATTTATGGAGTAGCGTTTGTGTTTGGGTTAGTTAATGGGATGTTATTTTTAAAATTGTTTACGATTATCTGTATGAAAATAGCAGGAATACAAGGGATAGATAGTGCACCGATTACAATATATGCAATCGTAGTCGTTAGTATAATTATGATCGTTATCCTTCTATTATCGATGGTGCAATGTTTTCGATTTGTTCAAAGTTTACAAGATAAAAGTTCGTTTCATTTCAAGGAAAAGGCATGAGGAATCATGCCTTTTTCTATTTTACACAGAAAAATAATCATGTTACAGTGTAAAGACCTGACAAAGAATGGGAAGGAAAGGTTGTATAGAATGACAAATGAACAATCAATTGTAAAGGTCGAGCGGTTAACGAAGCGAATCGGTTCAAAGACACTTGTAGAAAATATTAGTTTTGAAGTTAAAAAGGGTGAAGTAGTTGGTTTGCTCGGACCAAATGGCGCTGGAAAAACGACTTTAATGAGAATGATGGTCGGCATGATTCGTATGACAGAGGGCGAAGTTTGGATTGATGGTCAATCTGTAAAACAACAATTTGAAAGTACTGCTTCGAAAATTGGAGCAGTAATTGAGACACCGGAATTTTATCCTTTCTTGAGTGGCTATGAAAATTTAACATATTTCGGACGAATGAATGGGAACGTGACAGAAGAACGTATCGATGAAGTAGTGAAATTGTTAGGAATGGGACAAGTAATTGACCGCAAAGTAAAAGCATATTCACTCGGCATGAGACAACGTTTAGGAATTGCTCAAGCGCTTATTCATGATCCAGATGTATTAATATTAGACGAACCAACGAATGGATTAGATCCTAGTGGAATACATGAAATGAGAATGTACATAAAGAAAATTGCACATGAACAAGGAAAAGCTGTTCTTGTATCTAGTCACTTACTTTCAGAAGTTGAATTAATGTGTGATAGAGTTATCATTATTCAGCACGGAGAATATGTCGCGACGCAAAATATTCAGCATAATCAAAGTGAAGAGATGGAGACAATCCGTATACGCGTAGATGATGCGAATAAAGCGGCAGAAATGTTAGACCAAGATGTTTTAATAAAAGGTAATGATTTACTTATTCATGTAAAAGATGAAGAAATCCCAAATGTTATTCGTACATTGCTTGAGAAAAACATTCAAGTGTATCGTGTATATGAAGAAAGAAAAACGTTAGAAGAGCAATTTTTAGAATTAACAGGGGGAAAAGATATTGTTTAATTTAGTGTATAACGAATTGTATAAAATATTTAAGCGAAAGCGAACGATTATTCCATTTGCAGTTATTGCAGTATTAATAATCGGATTAGGATGGGTTACTGTAAAGTATCTGGAGCCGGAAACAAAAGGATGGAAAGCTGATTATACAGAACGAACTGTAGAAATTGAGAAAAAGCTAGGCATGGAAAAAGAAGCAATTTTAGCGGAACGATCTGGGGATGAGCTTGTAAAGGAATATCAGCTTAAGATGAAGCATTTAGATACAGATACAGCACCGGCAAGTAGTTCTCCACTTTCTTTCATGAGAGATACAGGCTTTATCGTATTTCCAATATTACTTCCGTTTATCCTCGTGTATGCAAGTACAATTTTTGCGAATGAATATAGCTGGGGAACATATAAATTTTTAACGATACGACCAGCGAGTCGCTTTAAAATTTTGACAGCTAAGTTTTTAGCAATTGTCATATTTGCAGCGTTATTGTTTATATTTAATATGATTTTTTCCATTTTATGTGGGCTTGTTATTTATAAATTCCAGCAGCCTGCATGGAGCGAATTTATTTTCCAAGATGGAAATATTATAAAACAAAATATTTTTGTAGAGGCTAGTAAGTATTATATTTTATCGTGGTTGCCAACGATTGTGTATGCAGCGTTTGCATTTATGATTTCTGTGCTAACAAGATCTAGCGGAGGCGCGATTGGTATTTCACTATTTCTCGCTTTATCAGGAAACATCGCATTACTAGCAGCAACTAGATATGATTGGGCGAAATATTTATTGCCAGCAAACACAGATTTATATAGTATTGCAAAGAATGGAAGCTTTATTGATGGAGTAACGTTCCCGTTTGCATCATGTATGCTACTACTTTATTTA
Organism: Bacillus sp. FSL R9-9834; assembly: GCF_038006905.1. Taxonomy (NCBI): domain Bacteria; kingdom Bacillati; phylum Bacillota; class Bacilli; order Caryophanales; family Bacillaceae; genus Bacillus; species Bacillus sp. FSL R9-9834. The sequence goes on along the minus strand of NZ_JBBOWD010000001.1, from coordinate 3,465,869 downwards.
TTCGTATTTTTAGGGGTTTCTTATACTGTATTTTTAAAACGAGATTTAACTTAAAAGAAAAGCCGTTAAGCACACTCTTAACGGCTTTTCTTTATGTTAATTGTTTAAGCGCTTTTTCGGCTAATAAAGCGAAAAATTTTGCGCTGATAGGCAATGCTTGTTCATCGATAGTGAACGAGGGATGGTGCCATTCATGTGTACCACTCGTTCCCATAAAGACGAATGATCCTGGTATGTGTTGTTGATAAAAAGAGAAATCTTCGCCAGCCATGGAAGGGGTAGGGGTAATCACGTCTAGTGACATTTCCTGTGCAGTTTGTGTACATAAATGAGTAAGACTTTCATCATTATGGACGGCAGGAGGACCTGAATGAAAATGGAATTCTGTTTTTACACCTAGTGCATCAGAAACGCCCTTAATGATACGTTCCATTAAGGCTGGAATTTTTTCGCGTGTTTCAGCTTGGAAAGTACGAACAGTACCTTCTAATATTGCTTTTTCAGGAATAACGTTCCACGTATTTCCTGAATGGATGTTTGTGACGCTAACAACTGCATTATGAGATGAACTTATATTTCGGCTTACAATAGTTTGTAGTGCCATCACAATTTGAGAGGATGCGACAATTGGATCTACCCCAGCATCTGGTACAGCTGCATGTGTACCAACTCCGTGAATTTCAATTTCAAATCGATCAACTCCGGCCATAAGTGGACCATCTTTAATACCGATTGTACCTACTGGTAAATCAGGTTTGTTATGCATACCGAAAATAGCTTGTACGCCATGTAAATGCCCAGCTTCAATAACTTTGCAAGCGCCATTACTACTCTCTTCAGCCGGCTGGAATATAAAGCGAACAGTTCCATTTAGGGAAGGTTCTCTTTCTTTTAATAAATAAGCGGCACCTATAATAGCAGCTGTATGAAAATCATGCCCACAAGCGTGCATTTTTCCATGGATTTTTGAAGCGTAGGATAAATTTGTTTCTTCCTGAATAGGAAGGGCATCAATATCAGCACGGATTGCTATAAGCGGTCCGTTACTATTCCCCGAAATTTCAGCAATAACGCCCGTTTCTAAACTAGAATTGATAATTGTAATGTTTTTTTCTTCTAACCAATTCTTTATAGCTTTCGTCGTTTCGAATTCTTCGTAGGATAATTCTGGATTCTCATGTAAATTTCTACGAATAGAAATAAGTTGATCAGTTAACTGTTCTAGATTTGATGCCACTTATAATGCCCTCTTTCTTAAATAAAGTATTTACTATAAGTATACAATAATAAAAGAGAGGATTCTCAAATGAAAATCCTCTCTCGTTTATGCTGCCAACTTTTTGTGTGTATGATGTTTACGATAACGTCCACGCATTGCATAGGCAATTTGCGGGATTGCAATCCCGATTAAAATAAGTGATACACCGAACCATTGTGAAGATAGTACAGCTTCTTTTAAAACGAATACAGACATAATTGTTGTAACTGGTAGTTCCGCAGCGCCAAGAATAGTCGCTAAGCCAGAACCAATCTTTGGAATACCAATTGTAAAGGCGATAGAAGGAATGACGATACTGAATGTTCCTAAACCTAAACCGTATTTCCAAAGTCCTTCAGAAATTGCACCGTTAAAAATAAATGTTGGAGGGAATACGATCATTACTAAAGTTAAAGCACCAGCCATTAAAAGAACACCGCGTGGTAATGAAGGTACTTCAACAGCAACTTTTCCGCTCACGAAAATGTATGTTGCAAATGTAACAGCAGATAATAGGCCTAATATAATTCCAGTCGTATCGAAATCACCTGCTGATTTTTCTAGTAAACCACTTGATAAAAATGTACCTGCAAGTAAGAAAATAACAGAAATAACTTTTTCTCGTGAAGGTAAAGTTTTTGTTGCGACTGCTTCAATAATAATTCCGACCCAAACGAATTGGAATAAAAGTATAATGGCGATAGATGCTGGTACAGTTTTTAATGAAGCATAATAAAAAATTCCAGTGAAACTTGCAGATGTACCTGCAACGAATAAAATTAAAGCTTGTTTTAATGGAACACGATGTCTAGAAAATAGAAGTGTAATAGCAAGCAAAATAATCCAACCGAACAAATATTGGCTGCCAATTACCTCTCCAAGTGAAAATCCTTCTGCATATGCAAGTTTAACGAAAATAGCTAAAATCCCATAACTACACGCTCCTAATAAAACTAAAAGAGAATAACGAAGCATGAAATAGTCCTCCTATCTATATGAAATAGTTCCGTAACGGACATATATAACTAGAGGGAAGTATACAAAATTAAAAATGAAGGGTCAAATAAAAGAAAAGTGTGACATTTTATAGAATAATAATAAAAGTATGATATTTATGCATAATCTTGAAATTAGTAATAATAGAAGTATTGTAAAATCAAGTTTGTATTGTATAAAGACAGCATTTGAAAAAAATATTTTTTAATCAATATGTATATAAACGTACGAATAACATGCTAATCATTTGAGAAACTATATTACCTTTGTTATGTTAATAACATTAGAGAGGTTTTGTAGTGTAATTGAGATTTTTCTATATAAATAGAAGGAAATGAAAACGTTTTTTTAGAAAAAGTGTGAAAGGGTAGTTTTTCTTATTATCACGTTGGAAAAGTGATTTCACGAATTGTTCATAGTATTTTTATATGTTTTTGCTACAATATGTAAGGAGAGGAGTGGAATAATGCAAGATATTAGTATTTTTTTAGCGTTTGGTGCTGGGTTTTTATCATTTATTTCCCCATGTTGCTTACCGCTTTATCCGGCATTTTTATCGTACATAACAGGTATGTCGGTTTCTGAGTTGAAAGAAGAAAATGCAATGCTTCGCAAAAGAAGTATGATACATACAGCGTTTTTCTTACTTGGATTTTCAATTATATTTATTGCAATTGGATTTGGTACAAGCTTTATCGGGGGCATTTTTACGAATTATAAAGATTTAATTAGACAGTTAGGTGGTATATTTATCATCGTGTTCGGTTTCATTATTGTCGGTGTATTTAAGCCGAAGTTTTTAATGCAAGACCGTAAATTTACATTTAAGAATCGTCCGAGTGGTTATTTTGGATCTGTTCTAATTGGATTGGCATTTGCGGCAGGATGGACACCTTGTACAGGACCTATTTTAGTATCGGTTATTGGATTAGCAGCAACAAATCCAGAATCAGCAATGATTTATATGATCGCATACATACTTGGATTTGCTATCCCGTTCTTTGTACTATCATTCTTTATTACGAAAATGTCTTGGATTAAAAGAAACAGTATGAAGTTCATGAAAATCGGGGGATACATTATGATTATCATGGGTATCTTCTTATATTTTAACTGGATGACAAAAATTATCGTATATTTCTCAAGTTTATTTGGTGGTTTTACGGGTTTTTAGTATTATTCTGTGAAAATGTTGGAAATACTAACGGAAAAGCATATAATGAAAGTATATTTTGCATATAGCCACAAAAAAGGATGAGAAAATATGAACATAGTTGTTTTATCCAGTATCGTTGCTGTTTGTATGGCTGTTGGTGCGATGTTTATTCGTTTAAAAGCAGCTAAGAAACCTGCAACATTGAAAAAAATTATACTTCCACCATTTTTTATGAGTACGGGAGCGTTGATGTATGTTTTTCCTGAATTTCGATTAACTCCAGCAGAAATGTTAGAAGCAATTGGCGTCGGTTTGTTTTTCTCTATTTTTCTTATTAAAACATCTAAATTTGAGATTAGAGGACAAGAGATTTATTTGAAGCGTTCCAAAGCATTTGTTTTTATATTAATTGGATTACTTGTCGTGCGGATTGTATTTAAAACATACTTAAGCCAATCTCTTGATTTAGGACAACTTAGTGGTATGTTCTTCTTACTGGCATTTGCGATGATTGTGTCATGGAGAATTGCAATGTACCGTTCCTTTACGAAATTACAGAAGGAAATGGAAAAAGAAGATGGTTTTTATAATGAAAAAGATATGAAATTAACTTAAAAACTGTATATGTATAAAATAAAAAGACAGCGTCAAAGGCGCTGTCTTTTTATTTTATATTGCTAACATCTTCTATTCCAACCGCGCCGGATAAAACGTTCCCCATTAAAGAAACAATTTAAATTTGGTGAGACGAACGGACCGATAAACGGAATAATGTTTGGCTCTGAAGTTTCATCAACGGAAATCGGTGGTTTAGTAGGATCTGGTCTGAGTGTATAGCGAATGCGGGCGGTATTTCGAATGAGACCATTTCGTGGCTCTGCTGTTACTTGAACGATAAAACGAACAACAACGGATTCACTTGGATTAACAGTATTGATAAGAATACCGATAGTTGGGTTAGTTCCAGGACGTGCTACTCCATTTACAGTTACTGAATTTGGATAGAAAGTAACTTCAGGAGGAAGTGGGTCGGTAATGAGTACGTTATTTACTGGGATGGTGCCATTGTTAGTAAAGGTAAGTGTATATGTGATGAAATCACCGAGATGGGCGCTATTTACATTTGCGGTCTTAATAAATGTGTTTGGCTCATTAGGGTTTACTTCTATCGTAATTGGTGGTGTTGTAGTCGTTGTTGTGATAGGTGGTCTAGTCGGGTCGGGTTGAGAAGTATACGTAATGGATGCGATATTTGTAATCATTCTATTAGCTGGAAGTGTAATAACCTGTACTTGGAATGAAATAGTTACGGATGCTGTTGGATTAAGAGTTCCGACTGGAATGCCTGTGGATGGATTTGCGTTTGGAACGGGAATGTTATTAATTGTGACACTATTTGGAACGAATGATGTGCCGACAGGAAGTGAGTCTGTAACAGAAATGTCAGTGACAGGAATCGTACCTTCATTTTGGAATGTGATAGTAAATGTAATCGTATCACCTACTGAAACGATGGATTTATCAGCGGTTTTTATCGGATTAATAGTCCCAACGTTTACAGGAGTAATTGTAGTAGGTGTAGGCGTAGTAACGGATACAGGTGGTTTAGTAGGATCGGGTTGGTACTGGAAGGAAACGTTACCTTGGTTTTGAATTTCTCCGCTTGGTGGAATTGAAGTAACTAGGACACGGAAAGAAATCGTTGCGGATTCAGAAGGAGCAAGTGTTGAAATTGGGATGCCTGCTGATGGATTTGCAGTTGGTTGCGGCACGTTGTTAATTGTTACACTATTTTGGATGAACGAAGTACCGATAGGAATTGTATCAGTTACAAGTATATGATTAGCAGGAATGGTACCTGTATTTTGGAGAGAAATCGTATACGGTGCGAGACGTTCTCGAGTAAGTAATGCGGGAGCATAGGCGACAACGAGGACTATTCTTAATTGTAGAAACATCGAAAACAATAAAGAGTAGGATAACTGTTCAGGCGAGTGAGAGGAATGAAGGAGTAACGCCCCGAAACTCTCCCAGTGAGATTCCCAACTGCATACACTCGGCAGAGTGAGATGTTGGAAGCAGGGTAAAACATGCGGTTACGGTTCGTAGTGTCTATATGGATAACCGAAAGCCAGCAGGAATAATAAACCGGCTGGAACTAACTAAGTACCGTATGCTGTCAACCGACAAGGTGAGAATGTGTAAACACTGACGAACTTGCGAATGTACACCTCGATAGGTTTACGGGTCAGAAATGATTCGGAGTCTGAAAATAAGACTTGTCTAATGGATTGGAAACATCGCATAGTGACCAATCCTAACGTTGTTACAGGCAACGGAGCTAGACACGGGGTAAAGCAAGCACCTAAATCGGAGATTGAAAGATCTTTAAAACAACGATAGTCTGAACGGAACGTCGAAAGCCACTAACGTTGGGTCTATGACTCTATCGGCGGATATAGTTGAATACGAAACGGGTAACCGAGGGAAGTATTCTTAATAGTGGTGAGAGTAGTGGCACGACCGTTGAAGATTCTGTAATGGAATTGGAGGAACAGCCACAAGCCTATTTGTAGGAACTGAAATTTCATCTAATCTTGCATGGATTCTGGTAAGACTCAAAAGGTCACCAAATCAATATGAGAGTAGGTGATAGACCATGAATGATAGAACTAAGTCCACGCCAAAGAATAAGAAACTAAGACACAACGAATACTACGGTATCCAAACTTTCTTAGATAACTTATACCAGAAGGCAACAAAGAAAAATTCTTTTAAAAATTTAATGCCTATCATTATATCAGATGAAAATATACTCCTCGCGTTTCGTAATATTAAAGGAAACAAAGGGAGTAAAACAGCAGCTTGTGACAATGTAAACATTAAGGATATTGAGAGAATGGAACAAAGCTATTTCTTGAACGAAGTAAAAAGACGCTTTCAAAACTACCAACCGCAGAAAGTAAGGCGCAAGGAAATACCGAAACCCAATGGGAAAACCAGACCTCTGGGAATACCAAGTATGTGGGATAGGATTATCCAACAATGCATCTTACAAGTAATGGAGCCTATCTGTGAAGCACACTTCTGTAACCGAAGTCATGGATTTCGCCCAAACAGAAGTGCTGAAAATGCTATAGCAGACGCAACAAAACGGGTAAATCAGCAAAACCTTACATATGTGGTGGATATAGACATTCAGGGATTCTTTGACGAAGTAAGTCACGTCAAACTCATGCGCCAACTATGGACACTGGGTATTCGTGACAAACAACTACTAGTCATTATCCGGAAAATATTGAAAGCGCCAGTGCAACTGCCTAACGGCAAAACGATATTTCCGACCAAAGGTACCCCGCAAGGTGGTATCCTTAGTCCACTACTCGCCAATGTTAACCTTAACGAATTTGACTGGTGGATTAGTAATCAATGGGAAACTTTCAAAGCCAAGAAGGTAAAGCCGAGATTGAAAGATGGGATTTGGAGTAATGACACTGTAACATATTGTCTATCCAAAACATCCAAGATGAAACCAATGTATATCGTAAGATACGCAGATGATTTTAAAATCTTTACAAATACACGTAGGAATGCGGAGAAAATTTTCGAAGCAACTCAAATGTGGTTAGAAGAACGTCTAAAACTGCCTATCTCAACCGAAAAGTCTAAAGTAACCAATCTGAAAAAGCAACAGAGTGAATTCTTAGGTTTCACTCTTAAGGCTGTAAAGAAAGGTAAGAAGAACGGTAACACACGATACATTGCAGTAACACACATCTCTCCAAAAGCACTGGAAAAAACAAAACAAGATTTAGCAAAACAAGTGAAAAGGATACAGAGAACCCCAAACTCTAATGAAACAATTAAGAGAATCAGTATATACAACAGCATGGTCATTGGTAAGCACAACTATTATAAAATAGCAACGCATGCTTCCCTGGATTTCAGTAAAATGAACCATAGTCTTGGTCACATGATGTATAACAGATTCCCAAAGTCAAAAATTAGAGGAAAAAGCAACACAAACGGATACACGAATATAGGGAAATATAAAGGGAAAGACAGAGGTATTAAACCATACCTAAAGTCAAAAGCGATGAGATTTCTCATGAAATGTCCTATTTTACCAATCTCCTATATTCAACACAAAAAACCGATGATGAAAAAGCAATCTATTAACAGATACACCGCAGAAGGACGAGCCCTTATACACAAAAACTTGGCAGAAATAACCGAAGCGGAACTGAAATGGTTAAGAGAAAACCCAGTTATAAATGAACGGGCAACCATAGAATACAATGATAATCGAATTTCTCTTTATATTGCACAAAAAGGAAGATGCAGTGTAACAGGTGAGAAACTCTCGCCTTGGGACATCCACTGTCACCATAAGCGATTATGGAGTGAAACAAGGGATGACAGCTACAAAAATCTTACCATCATCAAGCCAAGTGTCCATACACTAATACACGCGACCAATATAGAAACCATAAACCAATTCCTCAATAAATTAAAACTCAACGAGGAACAGTTAGGCAAACTTAATAAATTGCGGAAATTAGTCAAAAATGAGGAAATCTGTATGTAATCACAAAATGAAGTGGATATGGAACATGAACAACTAGCGTTGTTTGCTTAGAGCTTATCATTATTAGATGAAAAGAAAACTACAATATAGGTGGACCGCGGTATGCCGTGAAAGTGGCACGTACCGTGCGGATCGGGGGAAAAGTTGGAGATAACCTCAAAGACTTACCTATCGACAATTAATGATATCACCTAAAGTAACTGTTTCCGGCGTGGCTGTTTTTTTCGGATTTAATATAGCTGTATTTACATTCGTTGTGTTAATTGGAGTAGGGTCTGTAATTGTAATAGGAGGTTCACCAGGACCTGGTTCATATGTGAAAGTAACAGTTGCTTGATTTCGAATAATACCACCAGGTGGTACACTTGTGACTCTTGCTTGGAATTGAACAGTAATTGTATCGTTTGGATTGACTGTTCCAACAGGTATACCTACAACAGGATTTGCTCCAAGATCTGGAATGCCATTTATTACAACAGTACCTGGAAGAAACGTTAACCCATTTGCTAACGGATCAGTAATGATAACGGAAGTTGCAGGGACTGATCCGCGATTTTGGAAGGTTACAGTATACGTTATGATTTCATTTATATCTACAATTTGTTTGTCTGCTAGTTTATTTGGGTTAGGTGTAGGTGTAATAACGGCTACTTCAACAGTTGGAGTAGGATCTGTAATAGTAATAGGGGGTTCGCTAGGGTTTGGCTGGAATGTGTAAGTGACAGTTGCAGTGTTTTTAATAATACCGTCTGGTGGGAGTTCAGTTACAGTAACTTGATAAGTTAATGTAACAATTTGTCCTGGAGTTACAGTCCCAACGTTTACACCATTATTTGGATTTGTTCCGGGTTGCGTGACGCCATTAATCGTAACGCTGTTCGGAATGAAAGTAGTACCAGATGGAGTAGGGTCTGTAATAATAACATCTGTCGCATTAATATTCCCGACATTTTGGAACGTAATTGTATATGTGACAGTATCACCGAGATTAATAACTTGAGGGTTAGCTTGTTTGTTAGGATTAATAGTAACTTCACTTACTTGCGTCTTTGTAGTAGGTGTAGGTGTAGTAACAGATACAGGTGGTCTAGTAGGGTCTGGCTGATATTGGAATGAAACGATCCCTTCATTTTCAATAAAACCTGTCGGTGGTATCGAAGTTACTTGAACTTGGAAAGTTACGACGGCTGAAGTGTTAGGTTCTAATGTACCGATAAGAATTCCGGAACTAGGAACGATACCTGGTTGTGGAATGCCGTTTATCGTAACGCTATTCGGAATGAAAGTAGTACCAGCTGGAATAGGATCGGTTACAAGTACATTTGTTGCAGGGACAGTTCCTGTATTTTGTAAGGAGATTGTATAGGTGATTGTGTCACCTAATAAAGCAAATGCTTTATCAGCGGATTTTGTAGGGTTCGTTGTTGCGGTATTGACATTTGTAGTAGTAGGTGGAGTCGGTGTAGTTACTGTTACTGGGGGTTCTCCAGGATTAGGCTGGAATGTGTAGGTGATAGTAGCTTCATTTATAAGAATTCCGTTTGGGGGTATTGAAACAACACGAACTTGGAAAGTTACAATGATCGATTCACTAGGGTTTAATGTGCCAAGAGGTATGCCAAGAGCTGGATCTACATTACTAGTTGGAGTGCCGTTAATTGTAACGCTATTTGGAATGAAAGTAGCTCCTGTTGGGATTGGGTCTGTAAAGACGATGTCTGTCAGTTGTACTGTTTGTAAATTTTGGAATGTAACAGTGTACGTAATAATATCACCTATATCAACATTGTTACGATCAGCTGTTTTTGCTGGATTAATAATGGTGTTAATGATTTCAGTATTAACTGGTGGTGTTTCTTCTGTTTCTGTAATAGGAGGTTCATTTGGATTAGGCTGAGAGGTAAAGTTGACTGAACCAACATTTGTAACAACCCCGTTAGGAGGTATATTCGTAATCGTTACTTGGAACGTAATGGTTATTATTTGATTTGGTTGTATTGTACCAATGAGTATCCCAATGCTTGGATCAACACCTGGTTGTGAAAGGCCATTTACTGTAACAGAATCTACAATAAATTGTGTGCCTACTGGTGGTTGATCAATGACAGATACATTTGTCATAGGAATATTTCCAGTGTTTTCAAGGGTGATTGTATAAGTGAGTGCATCGCCAATGTTAGCGATTGGTAAATCTACTGTTTTTGTTGACTCTAATTCTGCATTTTGTACAATTGTTTCTGCGATTGGAGTCGGTGTGGTTGTTGTAATAGGCGGGAGTGTCGGATCTGGTTGAGATGTGTAAGTGACATTTGCTTCATTTGAGATAATGCCATTTGGTGGTAAAGTTGTTATTTGTACTTCTAAAGTAACAGTCACTATTTGTCTAGGGTTTAATGTGCCAACTGGGATTCCTGTTTCAGGGGTCAAATTAGGTTGTGGAATGCCATTAATCGTAATGCTACCAAGGATAAATGTAGTTCCAGTAGGGACAGAATCTGTAATAATGACATCAGTTGCAGGTATATTACCGGTATTTTGAAGGGTAATTGTATAAGTGAGCGTATCACCAATACTTGCAAACTCACGATCCACTGTTTTTTGCGGGTTCGGGTTAGCGGTACGAACAGGTAAAGTTACGGTAGGAGTCGTTTCTGTTGTTGTAATAGGAGGTTCGCTTGGATTAGGCTGAGAAGTGTAGGTAACACTTGCTGTATTTTCTATTTTTCCATTAGGAGGAATAGCGTTTATTTGAATCTGGAATGTAACAGTAACTGTCTCGCCGGGATTAACTGTTCCAACAGGAATTCCTGTGACTGGACTTACGCCGGGTTGAGCGACATTGTTTACAGTAACACTATTCGTAATAAAAGTTGTACCCGGTGGCAAAGAATCTGTAATTGTTACACCAGTAGCAGGTATAGTTCCTTGGTTTGTAAATGTGACAGTATAAGTTACAATATCGTCAATTTCTGCAAACGTAAGGTTTGCTGTTTTTGTTGGACTTATGACTACAGTTTGGATAGGAGTCGTTGTTTCAGGAGTTGTTTCTGTTTTTGTGACTGGAGGTAAATTTGGATCCGGTTGATAATTAAATGTTGCACTACCTTGATTTCGGATTTCGCCGCTAGCAGGGATGTTTATTACTCGTACTTGGAAAGTAATCGTTGCGCGTTCGGATGGCGCTAAAGTTCCAAGTGAAATTCCTGATGATGGATTTGTTCCTGCTTGAGGAATCCCATTAATCGTAACACTATCTGGAATAAATACAGTACCGGCAGGGATAGAATCTATTACTGTTATATTCGTAGCAGGAACAGTACCGGTGTTTTGAAATGAGAGAGTATAGGTAATGACATCATTTAATGCAACGAAGGAGCGATCTGCTGTTTTTTGTGGATTTAGTGTAGCGGTATTAACTGCTGTTTCTGTTTCAGGAGTTGTAATAGTTGTCGTAACGGGAGGTTCATTTGGATTTGGCTCGTATGTGAATGTAATATTTGCTTGATTTCTAATAACTCCTCCGGGCGGGATACTATTTACTACACCTTGGAACGTAACTGTAATACTTTGACCGGGATTTACAGTGCCGACGGGTATACCAATTTCAGGGTTTTCTCCAAGTTGTGATGTGCCATTTACGACAACGCTACCTGGAACGAAAGAAACACCAGATGGAAGTGCATCTTTTATAATAACATTTGTAGAGGGGACGGTCCCTCTATTTTGGAATGTTACAGTAAAAGTAATCGTATCCCCTATATCAGCAACTTGTCGATCAGCAGATTTTGTAGTCGTTGGATTAGGATTATTAATTGGAATGTTTACACTTGGAGTGGTAGTAGTTGTTGTAACAGGAGGCTCACTTGGGTTCGGTTGATATTGGTAAGTGAAGGATGCTTGGTTTCTAATTATTCCATCAGGTGGTAAGTTTGTAACGACAACTTGATACGTGATTGTTTTCGTTTCTCCGACAGAAATGGTACCAAGTGGTATACCAAGTGATGGGGCTGCTCCTGGCGTTGTAATGCCATCGATTGTAACACTATTTGGAACGAAAATAGTCCCGTTAGGTGTAGGGTCTGTAACGACTACATTTGTAGCCGGAACGGTCCCGTTATTTGTAAATGTGACCGTGTAGGTAATCGTATCTCCTAAATCAGCAACTTGTTTGTCGGCAGATTTTGTAGGCGCTGTAATAACGGTCCCAACTTGAGTTTCAGTTTTAGGAGTTGGGGTAGTTGTTGTAACAGGAGGCTCATTTGGATTAACAATATAATTAAATGATACACTGCCTTGGTTTTCTATAATTCCATTTGGCGGGACACTTGTAACTTGAACTTGGAATGTAATTGTTTTTGCTTGATTTGGATTTAAAGTACCGATTGATATACCGTTTTCAGGATTACTGTTAGGTTGTGAGACACCATCAATCGTGACGCTATTTGGAATAAATGTTGTACCGTTTGGAATTGGATCTGTTAGTACAATATTTGTTGAGGGAACAGTGCCGTTATTTTGTAAACTAATTGTATACGTAATAACATCACCAATATCAGCGAAAGTACGATTAGCAGATTTTGTAGGGTTAACTGTAGCGGTATTAACAGAGACTGTAGTAGGTGCTGTCGGTTCGGTTGTGGTAACCGGCGGTCTTGTTGGATCTGGCTGGTACGTATATGTCGTTGAAGCTTCGTTTGTAATAACACCGCCAGCTGGAATTTGTGTAACAAGAACTTGGAAAGATAGTGTTTTGGTTTCACCGGGATTAATTGTTCCAACCGGGATTCCTAGTGCGGGATTTGAATTTGGAACCGGTACATTATTTAAGATTACGCTATTCGGAATGAATGTTGTACCAGTAGGAATGGTATCAGTAAAAACTACATTTGTAGCAGGGATCGTACCATCATTAGTGAAAGTAATCGTATACGTAATAACATCACCAATATCAACAGTAGTTTTATCCGCCGTTTTAACAGGGTTTGTAATAGCGGTGTTAACAGGAGTAGTAGTAGGTGGTGTAGGGTTTGTTGTTGTAATAGCTGGTTTTGTAGGATCTGGTTGATACGTAAATGTTGTGGTTCCGATATTTCGGATTAGGCCATTCTCTGGGAGAGAGGTAACTTGAACTTGGAAAGTGACAGTGACAGTATTACCAGCTGCGATTGTACCAATTTGTATACCACCAGAAGGATTTACGCCAGGTTGTGAAGTACCGTTAATTGTGACGCTATTCGGAATAAATGTAGTGCTACTTGGAATTGGATCAGTTACAATAACGTTCGTTGCAGCGATGTTTCCTGTATTTGGTACAGTAATCGTATACGTAATAATATCACCGATATCAGCAATTTGTGGACTAGCGGTTTTTGTTGGATTTACAATTGCAGTTCGTACAGAAGTAGTTGTTGGAGGTGGTGTTATCGTAGTGGTTGTTGGGGGTTCAGCCGGATTCGGTTGCGACGTAAATGTTACATTTGCTTCGTTGGTAATCGTTCCGTTAGCTGGAAGGGAAGTGACTTGGACTTGAAATGTGACAGTTGTAGTTTGGCCAGCAGGAATTGTACCTAGCGGAATATTTGTTGGAGTTACGCCAGATTGTGCCGTTCCATTAACTGTAACACTGTTGGGAATAAAAGTAGTGCCAGTAGGGATAGGGTCTGTGATAGAAACGTTTGTCGCTGAAATATTACCGTTATTTGGAATGGTAATCGTATACGTAATGATGTCACCAATATTTACAATTTGTTGGTTTGCACTTTTAGTTGGATTAATGATAGTAGCATTAATTTGTGTTTCAACTATATTACTTGTAGAGTTTCTGTTAATTGGTGGTTGGTTTGGTGGATTATATTGAAAACTTGAAGTTGCACTATTTGGAATAGGGTTAGGTGTAGGGAGAGTATTAACTCGAACTTGAAACGTAATTGTAGCATTCCCGTTTGCAGCAATCGTTCCTACATTTATTCCAGTAGCAGGATTATCTGTAGTAGAAGTACCATTAACTGTAACGCTACCCGGTACGAACGATGTGCCGGCAGGAGGTGTGTCTGTAATGATAACATTATTAGCAGCTAATGGGGCTTGATTTGTGGCCGTAATTGTATACGTAATCGTATCACCGATAGTAGCAATTGTTTTATCTACTGCTTTTGTTAATGCGACATTAGCTGTGAAAATATCTGTATTAACTATATTGCTTGTTGTTGTACGTGTGATAGTGGGTGCGTTAGGTGCAGGTTGAAATTCGTATCCAAATGATGCTACGTTACTGGCGACAGGTGGGGTAGGAATACTTGTTACATCTACTTGGAAAGTAATTGTAACAGAGCCACCAGCCGGAATATTATTAATAGGAATTCCAGTTGAAGGATTGCCGGCTGTTGGAGTACCATTAACAGTTACACTGTTTGGAACGAAAGTGGTGCCAGCAGGTATAGGGTCTGTAAATGTAACGTTTTGTGCAGGTAGTGTTCCGGTATTTTGGACAACGATTGTATAGGTTAAACGACTTCCTATTGTTGCTATTGCCATTAGATTCGTCCTTTCTAAATGAATTTAAATCCGATCAATAGTTAGACATTTACAAATAGTATCCATTTAAAATTGAAAGCTGGTTCTATTTGTAAAAAAATATGAAAAATGAGCTCGTCATTGCATCCTATTCAAATATAAATGAATAGGAATAGGCAAAGGCTTTTTTTTTGCCTAAATTAGCTCGTACGTATATAAATGGAACTTTTTCGTTTTGCTCGCATTAAATGAAATAGCGAGAAAATATTACTTTTAATAGAAAGGAAGTGAGGTTGTTGGCCTTTGTACAAACATATACAAAAACAGATTCGCTTTTTATGGTGCATACAGGAAATACGTTAGGGATGCGCGGTATTACGACAGCTACTGCATATCAATATAACGCATTAATTTCCACAAATACAAATTTGAGTTTTGCTGGGGTGCCGTCTTCCACAGATGCGGATACCTTTGCAGGAACGACGAATGATTGGACATTAAATGGTTCATGGGCAAGGTTAAATCCTTCACTAACAGACGTACCAGCAACAGCAACTGTAGATTTTGCGATGTTAGTTTGGCAAGGAACATTGGGAGGTACTGTTACAGAAGAGGTAGTAAATGCGAATACTCCAACATTCAGAACTCCGGATGATGTGACTCACACTATTACAAGTACGCCTGCGTGGGGAGAAACAAGGTCGAGTGGGACATTTCAAGGTACGATTTATACACGTGCAGCTAATGTGACGAGTATTCTTCAAGGACTTCCTAATCGTGCTGTAGGTGATTATTTTGTAGAACGTGTTCCAACAGCAAATCCACCTTTGCAAGGAACAGGGGTAGGGTGGGCATTAGTTGTTGTATATCGTGATAATTCATATCCTGTTAGGAATGTTAGTTTATATACTGGTTTACTCATTTCTACATTGGGTGAGACGGCGACGATTTCAAATTTCATTACTCCAACTGTAGCACCGGTTAATGCTCGTGTATTTACAATGGCGATTAACGGTGATACAGATGCGACTGGGGACACATTTGTTTTAAATGGTAGAGCACTTTCGGGGCCTAATAATAGAAATCCTAACTTTTTTGCCTCGCAAGTCAATAATTATTTAGGGAATTTAAATACAATCGGTAGTTTTGCAGATAGAAATATGCCGATTGGAACTGCTGCAACGAATCGGCGTGCTGAATTTGATGTGACGAATGTCCCAGCGAACGGTGTATTAACAGCTGGATCAACTTCTACGACAGTGAATATCCCAAATACATTTGACTATCTTTATGCTGGTGCTGTAGGTTTGCAAATAGAGTTAGGAGAGGCACGTCTAACTGCTACAAAATCAGTAACTGTAAGTTAAATTGATAGAAAAATTCTCGTAAATTAATAGGGAGGAATTCTTTTGGCTTTCGTTCAAGCTTACGGTAAAAATGATAACTTATTTATGATGCATACGGGTAATACGATGGGAATGCGCGGTACTGCAAATACAAACTTTGCTTACAATGCACTTATAACATTAAATACAGATTCTACTTTTGGAGGAGTTCCTTCATCGACGGATCCGAATACATTTGGAGGTACAACAAATGATTGGACATTAGATGGCTCATGGGCTGAATTAAATCCATCAACTACTATCGTTCCAGCTACGGCGGTTGTAGATTTTGCGTTACTTGTTTGGTCAGGTGGATTGGATACGGCTGTTACAACTGCTGTTGTTGATGCGAATCCTCCAAATTTAGTTACGCCTGATGGAACGAGTACACAAGTGACAATTAATTCAGCATGGTCATCAGAAGGGACAAATCTCCCTTTTATAGCCAATGTTTATAACCGAGCAGCAGACGTCACATCTTTACTGCAAGGTTTACCGAATCGAGCGGCAGGAAGATATAGTGTAACGAGATTACCTACGCGTCAGCCAGTTGGTTATGGTGCTGGATGGTCTTTAATTGTAGTTTATCGTGATTCCTCCTATCCAATGAGAAATGTAAGCTTATTTCCAGGTTTTTTATTATCAGGTACACCACAAACCATTTCAGGATTTTTTACGCCAGCTACAGGAACAGTGACAGCGCGAGCCTTTGTAATGGCAGTAAATGGTGATCCGAACTTTACGGGTGATAATTTTCAGTTGAATTCTGTGACATTAACGGGACCGAATAATCCATCAGGGAATTTTTTTAGAGGGCAAGTGAATGATATTAACGGAAATTTAAATACAATTGGTAGTTTTGCGGATCGGAATTTTTCAGGAACAACTACAAATGCAAATGCAAGAGCTGAATTTGATATTACAAATGTAAATGCAACAGGTTCTATTGCACCAAATACGACATCTACACAAGTAAATATTACAGGTACAGGGGATACGATTTATACAAGTGCGGTTGGATTACAAATAGATTTGGCAGAAGCTAGATTAACAGCCGAAAAATCTGTAACTGTAAGTTAAAAAGATTGCTATAAGCTAGCAATCTTTCTTTTATGAGGAGGATTTTGTCAGTAAAGATTCATAATGAGAATAATCAATTTCTTTTTCTTGTAGTTTTTTTACTAAAAATTTATGATCACGTTTCGGTGTAGCGATAATATACCCTTTAATAATTAAATCTTGTGTAATTTGAGAGGCTTTTTCTTGTAATGCAAGCTCTCCGATTTTGCCAGCAATTTTTGATTTAGCAACATCGCGAAATAATTCTGGAACAGGACTTACGAGCTCTTCTAACAATTGTTTTTGTTCGTCATCCCACAAATGCCTAGTTTTATTAATATAGTGCTCTTCCCAATCTAAAATGGACATACCATCTTCTTTTGGTAGTCGTTTCAGGAATTTTCTGAACATAAAATATCCACCGATAGACATAAGCCCTAATAAAATAACAGTCCATAGCACAATAAACCAACTGAACCATCCTTCGAGCAAATATATCCCCCCTTAATGATTGCGGTTTTCTATTATTCATATTATAAACAGTGAGATTCATAGAAAGCAAGAACGCTTGGTCATTTTGACCAAGCGTTATCATTTAAACAAAGTATAGTTGTTCCACACATAAATTATTATTATCATCTTCTACATATTCAATGATTAATGTGCCAACTTTACGATCTTTATCTTCAGTTGTGAAAATAGAGTAAGAAGTAAAACGTGCTGTTGATAGGCCACTTATATGTGTAGGTAAAGAAATGTAGTCGTTATCGCGGAAGAATTCCATCAGTTCAATATCCTCAAATTCTTTTCGGTCAACTTGTTTGTTTGTATAGCGGCGTTGAAGTTGTTTTAAAGACTCATTCCAAGAAATTGCTTTTGTATCGTATACCATTGTCTTATCTCCTTACTGTATGTAATCATTAAGAACATACGTTCTAAACTAGTATACTCTTTTTATTAGAAAAGGGAAAGCAAAAAATAATGTAAGCTTGGATTTCCAAGCTTACATTATTGATGCGTCCGTCATAATCTCTATTTTTTATTATAAGTTACATAAGAATAAGAAACAAGATGATATATATTTTGTTGATGGTTTTAAAAATTCTGTATGTTATGAATGTACTAAAGTGCAAGGGAATGAGAGGAATGGTATATGTAATTTCACTCCAAGGACCGATGGCAAGTGGAAAAACGACATTGGCTAAAAGATTAGAACGATACGGGCTTTCAGTTATATATGAAAATCCTTATCCAATTGTAGAAAAGCGAAAACAATTAAATTTGGATATGAATTCAAAAGAAGGGTTTATAGTAAATCAAAAAATGTTTATAGAAGCTAAAATAAAGGAGTTTCAAAATGCGAAGGGTTCAGTCGTTATTTTTGATCGTGGACCTGAAGATATTGAATTTTATACACTTTTTTATCCAATGATTATAGGGAAAGAATGGGATATAGAAACTGAATTGAAAGATGAATTATATAAATTAAGAGAATGCCGTTCAGATGATATTTTTTATTTAGATGTGACGAAAAAGAATGTATATGATAGAAAAAATAACGATAGAACAAGAAAGCGAAGTACATTTGAGGAGCAATTTAAATTAGTAGAAACTGAAAAAGACTGGTATAAACAATTTCCTGTAACTTATGTGGACACGAATAGATTAACAGCAGAAAAATTAGAGGTATATTTTATGGATTGGTTAAAGGAGAGAGGGCTATGAAAAAAATACTTTTATTTGTATACCCAACATTTGCGGAGTTTGAAATAACAGTAGCAACGGCATTGCTGAAAAACAAATATGAAATCATTACAGCAGGTTTAACAAAAGAATTGATTATAAGTGAAACGGGTTTGCAAGTGCAACCACATATAGAATTAAGAGAAGTACGTGTAGAAAAATATGAGGGAATTATTATTCCAGGCGGAGATGCGATACATATGAAGGATGCGGCAGGACTCTTTGCAGTCATCCGTCAATTTCACGAACAAGAAAAATTAGTAGCTGCTATTTGTGCTGGACCGTATGCGCTAGCAAAAGCAGGCTTATTCAAAGAAAACTCGTATACAGTAACTATGGATTATAGAAAATTAGATTGTTTTCCAGTAGAAAATTTTGTGTATGAAGAAGTTGTGCAACATTCAAATATTATTACAGCACAGGGGCATGCATTTGTGCCATTTGGAATAGCGATTGCCTCTTATTTTGGGGTAACAAACGAACATAATATAAATTTTTACAGCGGTAAGGGGAATGTGATGATGGAGGAGCTTTTACTTAAAAATATGTAAAAGCTAGCGAATGCTAGCTTTTTTCTTTTTGACATCGATAAATGGCTAACGTTTTCGGATCGCGCCATATACCGTTATGAAGTAACAATTCATTTTTTACTTCTTCTTTTAGCCATTCCTTCATTTCGGCGTGAAGATGTGTATTATCAGGTATATTTAGCGACGGAAACATGCTAGAAATATAGTTTACAATTGGAGTAGCATGATGAAAAACGAGAGCATTATGAATAACTGCTTCTTCAACAGTTGGAAAAACAGACTGTAATATCTCTTTACCATTTTCCAAACAAAATGGCGTGACTGAAGATGTTGTTTTCGGTAAATCAAATGCGTCTAACATGCGGTTACACATTTCAACTATACGAGGTAATGTAACGTCAGAATTTGTTGTAGCTAAAAGTGAGCCGCCAGGACGTATTACTTTATGGAACCCTTGGATGGTTTTTTCAACATCTTTCATGTGATATAACATATGTCTTGCGACGATCCAGTCGTAGCAATTGGCTTCAAAAGGAAGTTTTTCAGCGTCACCTAGTCTCCATTCAATTAAATTATTCGTTTTAGTGGCTTCAGAGAGCATGGCTTCTGATTGATCAAAACCTGTTAATTGACCTTTATGGCCATTCGCTTGCAAAAAGGAAAGAAATTTTCCGTTAGCGCATCCAACCTCTAATATTTTCTCGTCTCCTTGAAGTTGTAAATGATCCATGACGACTTTATCTAAATTCACATGTTTTTCTTCATAATGTTTATGCGTATCGATACGAGTTTGTAAATGGTTGCTTACGTTGTATTGGCGTTTTACATCATTCATCTTTTCGCATTCCACCTTCGTGCAAAATTGCTGAATTGCGTGCGTTAATACGTCGGTTTTCTTTAAGCCTTCGTAATGGAGTGCAGCTTCAAACCTTTCAAGTAATTTTTCTTCAATTCGAAAATGAATATCTTTTCGCTTTGTCACTGAAATCTCTCCCCTTTGTATCGGTTAGTGAGACTATAACACGCCTGAAAAATTTGTGTAAATCATTTGTGTACACAAATGGAGGAGATGAAAAAATTGTTTGAATGTGAGTTTAAACTATTGACGATTTAACCGTTTTCATATATTCTTAAATTAAGAAATATTCAAATAATTAAAAGAAATGAGAGAGTCACATGCTTCTTCAAGGAACACATCGAATTGGTCGTATGGCCATGCTGTTGGCACTTGCGGATGAGAATGAAAGCCCTGTATTATCTATCCCAAAAGGTTGGAAGTATTGTACGGGGAAAGTGGGTTCGATGAATTCGCAAAAGGTTGTTGCAGCAATGGAAACAGCGGCTAAGAGCAACCAAGTTATTGAAACAGACGTTTACAGAGAAACACATGCACTTTATCACGCAATTATGGAAGCTTTGTACGGAGTGACGAGAGGTCAAATTCAGTTAGCAGACGTTCTTCGTACAGTAGGACTTCGCTTTGCGATTGTGCGCGGTACACCATACGACGGAAAAAAAGAGGGCGAATGGGTTGCTGTTGCATTATATGGAACGATTGGTGCACCTGTAAAAGGATCTGAGCATGAGGCGATTGGTTTAGGAATTAATCACATATGATTTGCCCATAGTCTATTAGTTAGAAGGGGGCCTTACTTTTTTAGGACAGAAGTCTGTCTTAAAAAGATAAGGTCCCCTTTTGCCTTTTTAAGGAGGAAAAACAATGATTACGTTAACAGGACACACATTGACAATTGAAGAAATGAAGAGGTTGTTACTTGAAGGAGAAGATGTAACAGCTTGTCCAACTAGTATGCAAAAGGTGGCGGAGTGCCGCGAAGTAGTTGAGAAAATTGTAGAGGACGGAAAAGTCGTTTACGGTATTACAACTGGATTTGGAAAGTTTAGTGATGTGCTAATTCAAAAAGATGATGTAAAGGCACTTCAACATAATTTAATTCAGTCACATGCATGTGGGATAGGCGAGCCATTCCCTGAAGAAGTATCACGCGGTATGTTAATTTTACGAGCAAACACGATGCTTAAAGGAGTATCTGGTGTTAGACCGCTCGTTGTAAATATGCTTCTTGAGTTTGTAAATCGTAAAATTCACCCAGTTGTTCCACAACAAGGCTCACTTGGTGCGAGTGGCGATTTAGCACCTTTATCTCATCTTGCGCTCGTATTATTAGGTGAAGGTGAAGTGTTCTATAAAGGAAAACGCGTTCATGCAATGGTCGCTCTTACAGAAGAAGGTCTTGAGCCAATTGAACTTGAAGCGAAAGAAGGTCTAGCGTTAATTAATGGCACGCAGGCGATGACAGCGCAAGGAGTTCTTTCTTATATAGAAGCAGAAGCAACGGCTTATCAAGCTGAATTAATTGCATCTATGACAATTGAAGGTTTACAAGGCATTATTGATGCATTTGATGAAAATGTTCATAAAGCACGTGGTTATAAAGAGCAAGTGGAAGTAGCGAGCAGAATTCGTGACATCCTTCATGACAGTAAATTAACAACAAAACAAGGAGAACTACGTGTGCAGGATGCATATTCACTTCGTTGTATTCCGCAAGTACACGGTGCTTCTTGGCAAGTTTTAAATTATGTGAAAGAAAAATTAGAAATTGAAATGAATGCAGCAACGGATAATCCGCTAATCTTTGATGGCGGGGAAAAAGTAATTTCAGGTGGTAATTTCCACGGTCAACCAATTGCATTTGCGATGGACTTCTTAAAAGTAGGAATGGCAGAACTTGCAAATATTTCAGAGCGTCGTATTGAGCGTTTAGTGAATCCGCAATTAAACGATTTACCACCATTTTTAAGTCCAGAACCAGGACTTCAGTCTGGTGCAATGATTATGCAATATGCTGCAGCGTCACTAGTTTCTGAAAATAAAACGTTAGCACATCCGGCGAGTGTTGATTCAATCCCGTCATCAGCTAACCAAGAAGATCACGTAAGTATGGGAACAATCGCTTCACGCCATGCACATCAAATTATTCAAAACGTAAGACGTGTTCTTTCAATTGAGATGATTTGTGCGATGCAAGCTGCAGAATATCGAGGTATTGAAAACATGAGTACAGTGACGAAAAGTTTCTATCATCAAGGTCGTCAGCAAGTGCCTTCTATTACAAATGACCGTATATTCTCAACGGATATTGAAAATATTGCGCATTGGTTAAAAACGAATTATTCGATCAAAGAAAGATTAGATGTAAACGCAGCACTATAAAATGAGAAAAGGGAGAGATTGAAATGGAAAAAGTTAAACAAACAATTCGCGCGCCAAGAGGTACGGAGTTACAAACGAAAGGGTGGGTGCAAGAAGCTGCACTTCGTATGTTAATGAACAATTTAGATCCGGAAGTTGCTGAAAAGCCAGAAGAATTAGTTGTATATGGTGGAATCGGCCGTGCAGCTCGTAACTGGGAAAGCTACAATGCAATTGTAGATTCATTAAAAACGTTAGAAAGCGATGAAACATTACTTGTTCAATCAGGAAAACCAGTTGCAATCTTTAAATCACATGAAGATGCACCTCGCGTTCTTTTAGCGAACTCAAACTTAGTACCGAAGTGGGCGAACTGGAATCACTTCCGTGAACTAGAGAAAAAAGGTCTTATGATGTATGGACAAATGACAGCAGGTAGCTGGATTTACATTGGAACACAAGGTATTTTACAAGGAACATATGAAACGTTTGGTGAAGCGGCACGTCAACATTTCGGTGGTTCATTAAAAGGTACATTAACACTTACTGCTGGTTTAGGTGGTATGGGCGGTGCACAACCTCTTGCTGTAACGATGAATGGCGGTGTTGTTATCGCTATTGATGTTGATAAGCGCAGCATTGATCGTCGTATTGAAAAGAGATACTGTGATATGTATACAGAATCATTAGAAGAAGCATTAACGGTTGCGAACGAGTATAAAGAGAAGAAAGAACCGATTTCTATTGGTTTATTAGGAAATGCGGCAGAGATTTTACCAGAGCTAGTGAAGCGTAATATTACGCCAGATTTAGTTACAGATCAAACATCTGCTCATGATCCATTAAACGGTTATATTCCAGTAGGTTACACGTTAGAAGAAGCAGCAAAACTTCGTGAAGAAGATCCGGAGCGCTACGTACAATTATCAAAAGAAAGCATGACAAAACATGTAGAAGCCATGCTTGCTATGCAAGCAAAAGGCGCAATTACATTTGATTACGGAAATAACATTCGCCAAGTTGCTTTTGATGAAGGTTTGAAAAATGCATTCGATTTCCCAGGATTCGTTCCAGCATTTATCCGTCCATTATTCTGCGAAGGAAAAGGACCATTCCGCTGGGTAGCACTTTCTGGTGACCCAGAAGATATTTATAAAACAGACGAAGTAATTTTACGTGAGTTTGCTGATAATGAGCATTTATGTAACTGGATCCGTATGGCTCGTCAGCAAGTTGAGTTCCAAGGTCTTCCGTCACGTATTTGTTGGCTTGGTTACGGTGAGCGCGCGAAATTTGGTCGCATTATTAATGAAATGGTTGCAAATGGTGAATTATCAGCACCAATCGTTATCGGTCGTGACCATTTAGATTGCGGATCAGTAGCATCTCCAAACCGTGAAACAGAAGCGATGAAAGATGGTAGTGATGCAGTAGCTGACTGGCCAATTTTGAATGCATTAATTAACAGTGTAAACGGTGCAAGCTGGGTATCTGTTCACCACGGTGGCGGCGTTGGTATGGGTTATTCACTTCACGCTGGAATGGTTATCGTTGCAGATGGAACAGAAGCAGCAGCAAAACGTATTGAGCGCGTATTAACTTCTGACCCTGGTATGGGTGTTGTTCGTCACGTGGATGCAGGGTATGACTTAGCTGTGGAAACTGCGAAAGAAAAAGGCGTTAACATTCCAATGATGAAATAAGGAGGAGAAAAACATGCTGGACACTTTACTAATAAATATCGGTCAATTACTAACAATGGATCAAGAAGATGGCTTGTTAAGACGGGAAGCGATGAACACGCTTCCTGTTATCGAAAACGGTGCGGTTGGAATTGAAAATGGTGTAATCACTTTCGTTGGGACAGCAGAAGAAGCAAAAGGACTTCAGGCAAAAGAAGTTATTGATTGTGGCGGGAAAATGGTTTCTCCTGGTCTTGTTGATCCGCATACCCACCTTGTATTTGGTGGATCTCGTGAAAATGAAATCGCGCTAAAATTACAAGGAGTTCCATACTTAGAAATTTTAGAACAAGGCGGAGGTATTCTTTCAACTGTAAATGCAACGAAACAATCGTCGAAAGAAGAGCTTGTTCAAAAGGCGAAATTCCATTTAGACCGTATGCTATCTTTCGGAGTTACAACTGTAGAAGCGAAGAGTGGTTACGGATTAGATGATGAGACGGAATGGAAGCAATTAGAGGCAACGGCACAATTACAAAAAGAGCATCCAATTGATTTAGTTTCCACATTTTTAGGTGCTCATGCAGTTCCAAAAGAGTATAAAGGTAGATCGAAAGAATTTTTACAATGGATGTTAGATTTATTACCAGAAATGAAAGAGAAGCAATTAGCGGAATTCGTTGATATTTTCTGTGAAACAGGTGTGTTCTCTGTTGAAGAGTCAAAAGAGTTTTTATTAAAAGCGAAAGAGCTTGGATTTGATGTGAAAATTCATGCGGATGAAATTGACCCTCTTGGTGGTGCGGAAGCAGCGGCTGAAATTGGTGCAGCATCAGCGGACCATTTAGTTGGTGCTTCTGATAAAGGAATTGAAATGCTTGCAAACTCTAATACAGTAGCGACTTTATTACCAGGAACAACTTTCTATTTAAATAAAGAAAGCTTTGCACGCGGCCGAAAAATGATTGATGAAGGTGTTGCAGTTGCGTTAGCTACAGACTTTAACCCGGGCAGCTGTCCAACGGAAAACATTCAGCTTATTATGAGCATCGCAATGCTGAAGTTGAAAATGACACCAGAAGAAGTTTGGAATGCGGTAACAGTTAACTCTTCTTACGCAATTAATCGTGGCGATGTAGCTGGGAAAATTAGAGTAGGTCGCAAGGCAGATCTAGTGCTATGGGATGCTTACAATTATGCTTACGTACCGTATCATTACGGCGTAAGTCATGTAAATACAGTATGGAAGAATGGTAATATCGCATATACAAGAGGTGAACAATCATGGAGCACGGCCACTATTTAAAGAAAAATGCCAAGTTTATCGATCGTGAAGTGACAAAATGGAGTGAAATGATTAAAGATTGGGAGGAAGGCGTGGAAATATTCGGTGCGGCCTTAATTGGAGCACCCCTTTCTAAACCATCTATTAGTCATTCAGGAGCAAGTTTTGCTCCAAAAACAATTCGTGCGATGTTAGATGCATATAGCACGTACGCAATTACAGAAGAACATGATATGAAAGAAAGTGTCTTATATGATTGCGGAGATATTACGATGCATGTGACGGATATAAAAGAAAGTCATAACCGAATTGCGAAAACAGTTGGTCATGTAACGAAAGTAAATCCGAACATGATACCAATCGTTCTTGGTGGGGATCATTCGATTAGTTTTCCGAGTATAACAGGATTTGCAAATAGTAAAGGGAAGGTCGGTATTATTCAATTTGATGCCCATCATGATTTGCGCAACTTAGAAGATGGTGGTCCGTCAAATGGTACACCGTTCCGTAGTTTACTAGAAAATGGTGTTATTACAGGAAAACAACTCGTTCAAATCGGTATTCGTAATTTTTCAAATGCACGAGCGTACCATGAATATGCAAAAGAACATGGCGTGACAGTGTATACAATGAAAGATGTACGAGAGCGAGAAATAAAAGATATTATGACGGAAAGTATCGAAGTATTAAGAAAGCAAGGCGTGACTTCTATTTATATTTCTCTTGATATGGATGTACTAGATCAAGCATTTGCGCCAGGTTGTCCAGCGATTGGTCCTGGGGGAATGGATAGCGCGACTTTACTGGATGCGATTGAATTTCTTGGCAAAGAACCTCTCGTTCAAGGGATGGATATTGTAGAAATTGATCCAACTCTTGATTTCAGAGATATGACGAGCCGAGTAGCTGCGCAAGTGATTATGAGTTTTCTTTTGGCGAGGGAGACGATCAGGAAAGAGATTCGTATATAAGGAGAAACCTCTCTATTTTATTAGAGAGGTTTTTCTATATACGAATATTACTAGGTAAGAGCGTATAAATTGACGTTACTATCTAAAAGTAAGTATGATGCGATTGTAGTAAGAATTTTTTTAGGGGGAAAAAACATGACAAGTTCGAACAAGAAAGCGGCAAGTATTTATGAAGGAACAAATGTAAACGCTTGGGGATCTTTTGAAAATATTGAAGAAACGAAGTTGTTTGATCAGATTCAAGTCGGAGCTTGGTCTCTTCGTAATCGCATAGCAATGGCGCCAATGACAAGATGCTTTGCAGATAATGAAACTGGAGTAGTTGGTGCTGATGTAGCGGAATACTACAGAAAACGTGCTGCTGACGGAGTTGGATTAATTATTACAGAAGGAATTGTCATTAGTCCGAGAGCGAAAGGGAATCCAGGAGTACCAGGGATTTATACGCAAGAACAAATCGATTCTTGGAAACCTGTTACAGAGGCAGTACATAAAGAAGGCGGAACGATTATTGCTCAAATATGGCATGTTGGACGTATGAGTCATCACGAAATAATTGGTGGGCAAATGCCGCAAGCGCCTTCTGCAATCGCTGCAGAAGGGAATGTTCCGCGTTTTCGTAAACCATTTGATACACCAGAAGCAATGACGTTAGAAGAAATACAAGAAGTTATCAGTCAATACGCACAAGCTGCGAAAAACGCGATCGAAGCTGGATTTGATGGGGTAGAAATTCACGGTGCACACGGATATTTAATTGATCAATTTACTTATGAGTTTGCTAATAAGCGTACTGATAAATATGGCGGTGACTTAAAGCAAAGGTTAACGTTTATGAAAGAAGTAACAGAGGCTGTAATAGAAGCAGTTGGAGCTGATAAAACACTTCTTCGTTTCTCTGCTTTTAAAGGGGATAATCCTACTTATATGTGGGAAAACCCTGAGCTGGCGATTGAAACATTCGTAAATATGTTTAAAGAAGTTGGATTAACGATGATTCACCCTTCAACGATGAATTATACGCAAGTGATTGCTGACGGAAAGAATTTTCATCAATTAGTAAGAAAATATTGGGATGGTACGATTGTTGGGGTTGGTAATTTAAATCCGAAAGAGGCAGAAGAAGCACTGCAAGAAGGAACAATTGACATAGCTGCATTCGGAAGACCGTTAATTGCTAATCCAAATTTTGTTCATCGAATTAAACATGCTGAAAGTTTAGTTGAATATGACGCGAAAGAGCATCTTGCTACATTAATTTGAATAAAGATAAAAGGAGAACACATGGAGTGTTCTCCTTTTATTATGGAATTTCATAGGGGGAAGCGAGATGAGTGAAACGCTACTCGTTATTATTAGTATATTACTATTATTAATGTTGATTTTAATCGTCTTTTTTATTATCACATTTTTTATAAAAAAACGGACGCATCATTCTATTTTAAAATTACATCCATACTTAGGAAGAATGCGTTACTTACTGGAAAAGATAGGGCCGGAATTCCGACAATATTGGTTTGATCACGATACAGATGGAAAACCTTTTTCACGTTACGATTTTCAAAGTGTTATGTTTTTAGCGAAGTATCGCTCTGAAATACTTGGTTTTGGGTCGAAACGAGATTTTGAAGCATCTGGTTATTATATTGCTAATACGTTGTTTCCGGTATTAACAGAAGAATTAAGTGTGAACGTAACGCAAGAACGTGAAGGGAAAAAGTATGTGATTCATAAAGAAGGATTATTTTCACGGAGAGAAAAATTGACAGCGGATACAACGAATCTTTGGTTATACGAAGAAGACGATGCAATTATCGTCGGCGAAAATCGTAAATATCCATGGAAACTGTATGGCATGTTTGGGGCATCAGCAACTTCTTACGGTGCGATTGGTGAAAATTATATTTTAGCGAGCGGCTTTGGAGCGAAAATGGCAGGCGGATCGTGGATTAATACTGGTGAAGGTGGCGTTATTCCAGAACATTTACATACAGGGGCGAATATCGTGGCGCAAATTGGTCCAGGGCTATTTGGATACCGTGATGAGGACGGGAATTTTTCAATGGAGAAATTTATGGAGAAAGTGAAAGAAAGTAATATTAAAGCATTTGAATTGAAATTTGGGCAAGGTGCGAAAATACGTGGTGGTCATTTAGAGGGGCAAAAAGTAAATGAGAAAATTGCTTCTGTTCGGAATGTACGAGTAGGAGAGACGATTAATTCTCCGAATCGATTTTCATTTTTGAACAATGCAGCAGATACACTTTATTTTATTCAGCGTTTGCAAGAAACGGGCGGGAAACCAATCGGTATGAAAATTGTAATTGGACAGCAGGAGCCGTTGGAAGATTTATTTAAAACGATGAAAGAGTTAAATATCTATCCGGATTTTATTACAATTGACGGTTCAGAAGGTGGATCAGGAGCAACATATAAATCGATGGCAGATAGTATGGGGATGCCGCTTATTCCAGCGTTACTGACATGTATTGATACAGCGAATCATTATGGTGTTCGTGATAAATTCAAAGTGTTTGCCTCGGGGAAATTAATTACACCAGATAAAGTGGCAATTGCTTTAGCGATTGGTGCAGATGCTGTAAACTCGGCACGTGGTTTTATGATGGCAAGCGGTTGTATTATGGCGCTGCAATGTAATTCTGGCCAATGTCCATCTGGTGTTGCCACGACGAATCCGCACTATCAAAAAGCACTAGATCCGTATGAGAAGAAGTGGCGAGTCATGAATTATATAATAAGTATGAGATATAGTTTGTTCTCACTTGCAGCAGCAGCGGGAGTAAAGAGTCCACGTCATTTAACGAGAGAGCATATTTTATTTAAAGATGAGGTGGGACGGGTGGTGCCTCTTTCGGAATTGTTTCCTATAACAAATCAAACCTAAAAGTATTTTTCCAGTGCAAATGTTTGTTTTTTTGTCTTACGATATAGTCTGCGTAGATAAGGAGGGAATAGATTGTAAGACAACGAAATTAGATAATGATTATCATTCCGCTACTTGATCCAAAAGGAATTACGATGAAGAACATGATCGCAGGTTGTTTCATTTCGTTCCCAATATGGATTTGTTAAAAAAGTTTTAATGAGTCCTCTAAGAAAGGTGGTAAAAACAATGGCTAGAAAGAAAGAAGTGAAAGTATTACGTAAACAAAAGAAAAGAGAAACTATGCAACCACCTACGACTACTAGTAACGCTTTGAGTTGCGATTTAGGTGTCGATAGATTATTAAGTTGTGTAACCAATACAGGTGATACATTTTTAATCGATGGAAAAAAATTAAAATCTATAAATCAATACTTCAACAAAACGATACGTAATCTACAACAGAAAAATATGGAGAATGGACTTTCAAAACGCGTTGTAACGAATAAAATGGATGCACTTTGGCATAAACGAGAACGACAAATAAATGGTTACATTTCACAAGCGGTAGGCCTGTTGTTCAAAAAAGTGAAAGAATTCGATATAGATACGATTGTTGTAGGGTATAACATGGATTGGGAACAAGAATCTCATATGGGGGAAAAGAATAATCAAACATTTGTCCAGATCCCATTTCATAAACTGATTGCAGCAATTGAGAATAAGTGTGTAAAAGAAGGTATACGATTTTTCAAACAAGAAG
Organism: Bacillus sp. FSL R9-9834; assembly: GCF_038006905.1. NCBI lineage: Bacteria > Bacillati > Bacillota > Bacilli > Caryophanales > Bacillaceae > Bacillus > Bacillus sp. FSL R9-9834. The sequence goes on along the minus strand of NZ_JBBOWD010000001.1, from coordinate 3,435,839 downwards.
AAAGCTATACTTCAAAGGCCAGTTTCCTAGACGAAGATCCGGCTCCAGTTTGGTCTAAGGATGATAGAACGCACTATCGCTTTAGTGGCAAACGAATCACGCGTGGTCTGTACCAAAGTAAAACAGGAACATGTATCCACGCTGATATTAATAGTGCGCTGAATATATTGAAAAAATCAAAAGTTGTAGAATTGGATGACAATCTGAAAGTGAAAACGCCGATCCTATTAGAAGTACAAAAAACGTAAGGCTGTTGCTTTGCGCACAGCTTAGTCGATGCGTCAACTATCCATGTGTACGCGACTTTGTCGGGGGCTTGTAGAAAACGCCGGATTTTCGCCTCTTCCACAAGGGAGAACTGCTCTTTTTCGAAAGGGTGGTGCAAGTGGGAAAACAATCGTTCGTTGTCAGTACCAACCAAAAACATACTTGGGGTGTTACTGTGGGGTAGCATGAATGCTAGAGCGTCAAACTGTCTAGCGATAGACGAAAAGACCTAGCGTTCGAACTCAAGCCCCCACTGAAAGGCTTTATCTCAGTGGAGGTAGTTGACAAGGTTTAGATCCAAAGTAAATCGGTATTCTTTCCTACACTTCTGCGGTTTATTATATAGTACTTTGGCATATTGGGTGTATAGATAGAGAAAGAAAAATTTGCGATGCCAATAAGCTGAAAGTCATACATTCGTATGGCTTTTTTCTTTTAAAATTTTTCGGATGAAAAATAAAAATAAGATGTGAAAAAATACACTGTTTTATTTTCTGAATATTTTTACTTTGATTTCTTTTGAAACCCGGGTAATCCACTGGGATAAAGGCGTTTATGAAGGTTTTCATATGTAGTAAAAAACACCTGTTCACTTGAAAGAACAAAAAATGTTTGTTAAGGTAGGGAACCATAAGCGAAAACAAGAAAATAGAAAAAGTCATTTTTCGAAATTTTGAATGGCTTATGTAACTAAGGGAGAGATTTGGTGAAGATTGAGATTATGGTTTCGCTTGCTATTTATATGGCAGGTATGTTGTATATCGGTTATTGGTCTTATAAGAAGACATCCGATTTATCAGATTATATGTTAGGCGGAAGGGGACTTGGTCCAGCGGTTACAGCTTTATCGGCTGGTGCTTCTGACATGAGTGGTTGGATGCTAATGGGATTACCTGGTGCGATGTATGCGACAGGGTTATCAAGTGTGTGGATTGCGATAGGTTTATTAATAGGTGCTTATGCAAACTATTTAATTCTTGCCCCGCGTTTGCGAACGTATACAGAAGTGGCTAATGATTCAATTACGATTCCAGACTTTTTAGAGAATCGATTTAAAGATCGTACGAAAATACTTCGTTTTGTCTCCGCTATCGTCATTTTAGTATTTTTCACATTTTATGCGTCGGCTGGTTTAGTATCAGGTGGACGTTTGTTTGAAAATTCTTTCAACCTTGATTATAAAATTGGTTTATTTGTAACTGTCGGTGTCGTAGTTGCTTATACACTATTCGGTGGTTTTTTAGCAGTAAGTTGGACCGACTTTGTGCAAGGTTGTATTATGTTTATTGCTCTCGTATTAGTACCAATTGTTGCTTTTACAGATGTCGGTGGTGTAACAGAGACATACAATACGATTAAGCAAGTTGATGCATCGCATTTAGATATGTTTAAAGGGACCACAATTCTTGGTATTATTTCCTTTTTAGCATGGGGTCTTGGGTATTTTGGTCAACCACATATTATTGTCCGCTTTATGGCAATTACCTCTATTAAAGATTTGAAAACTTCTCGTAGAATCGGTATCGGTTGGATGGCGATTTCCATTATAGGTGCAATGCTTACTGGCTTGGTTGGTATCGCCTACTATGCTAAAAATAATGGGACATTACAAGACCCAGAAATGGTCTTTGTAACATTCTCAAACATTTTATTCCATCCGTACATTACCGGGTTTTTATTGTCAGCTATATTAGCTTCTATAATGAGTAGTATTTCCTCGCAATTACTTGTTATTTCAAGTGCAGTAACGGAAGATTTCTATAAAACATTTTTCCGTCGTAATGCAAGTGATAAAGAACTTGTATTTATCGGTAGACTGTCAGTTTTAGTAGTAGCTATGATCGCAGTTGTTTTAGCGTATCATCCAAGTGATACAATTTTAACACTCGTCGGTTATGCTTGGGCAGGATTTGGTTCAGCATTCGGACCTGCCATTTTATTAAGTTTATATTGGAAAAGAACGAACAAATGGGGCGTTCTTGCTGGGATGATTGTTGGTGCAGTAGTTGTAATTACTTGGGTACAAATTCCAAGTTTAAAAGCGACTATGTATGAAATGGTACCTGGATTCTTCTGTAGCTTATTAGCTGTGATTGTTGTAAGTTTAGTAACGAAAGAACCAGTTAAAGCAATTCATCGTGAATTTAATGAGATGGAAGCAGTGCTGGAAGAAGAAACGAAATGATTTGAAAAGGGAGTAAACGGTGAATAGCGTTTACTCCCTTTTCATTTTAAATGAAATAAGTAACTTGTTGACAAAGAAAAGTAAGTAACTTATAATAAGTGTTAAGTTTGAGGTAAATGATATTCTAAATCACGTTTTATCCCACTTTAATGGGCAGTAAAACCCCCACTGATTATGGTATTAAAGTGAGTAAATGTTTTTTGGAAACTATCTTGAAATCGAGATAATTTCGATAAGTTAAACGTTAATGTGTAATTTTACAATTAATATCTCGAATTCGAGATAAAATTATCATGACGGATTTTACTTTCTAGTATGGACAAAATGAATAATGAATTTTAATGTAAAGCAATTTTTATAATGAATTAAAAAGGAGTGGACGAAATGGAAAAGAAAACAATGGGGATACATCACATTACAGCAATTGTAGGACATCCACAAGAAAATGTAGATTTTTATGCTGGTGTATTAGGTTTACGTTTAGTGAAACAAACAGTAAATTTTGATGATCCGGGTACGTACCATCTTTATTTTGGTAATGAAGGAGGAAAGCCTGGAACAATTATTACGTTTTTCCCATGGGCAGGTGCTCGTCAAGGAGTTATTGGTGACGGTCAAGTAGGTATCACTTCTTATGTTGTACCAAAAGGTGCAATGGAGTTTTGGGAAAATCGATTAGAAAAATTCGATGTTTCGTATACAAAAATGACTCGATTTGGAGAGCAGTATTTAGAATTTGATGATCCGCATGGTTTGCATATAGAATTAGTAGAAAGAGAAGAGGGTGAATCAAATAATTGGACTTTTGGAGAAGTTACGCCAGAAGTAGCAATTAAAGGATTTGGTGGTGCGGTTCTATTATCGGCACAGCCTCAAAAAACTGCTGAACTGTTAGAACATATTATGGGTCTTGAGAAAATTGGAGAAGAAGGTGAATTCGTTCGATTCCGTTCTTCTGCTAAGATTGGAAATATTATCGACTTGAGGTTATCAACAATCGGTCGTGGCCAAATGGGCGTTGGTACAGTGCATCATATTGCTTGGAGAGCGAGTGACGATGCTGATCAGTTAGACTGGAAAGAGCATGTGTCCCGTTTTGGATACCACGTAACTCCTGTACAAGATCGTAATTATTTTAACGCAATTTATTTTAGAGAACACGGTGAAATTTTATTTGAAATTGCAACAGATCCTCCTGGTTTCGCTCATGATGAATCGTTGGAGACGATGGGTGAGGAATTAAAATTACCGGAACAATATGAACAGCATAGAAAACAGATTGAACAAACGCTTTTGCCGTTTGAAGTGAGACATTTAGATTAAAGTGATTGAAAGGGGAAAAGGATTATGATGAAACATGTTTTTCAAAAAGGAAAAGATACGTCAAAACCAGTGTTGTTATTACTTCATGGTACAGGAGGAAACGAATTAGATTTATTACCACTTGCAGAAATAGTTGATCCGGAAGCATCTGTATTAAGTGTTAGAGGAAATGTATTAGAAAATGGCATGCCACGTTTCTTCCGTAGATTGGCAGAAGGCATTTTTGATGAAGAAGATTTGATTTTCCGTACGAAGGAATTAAATGATTTTTTAGATGAAGCTGCAAAAGCATATGAATTTGATAGAAATAACATTGTAGCTATCGGGTATTCAAATGGAGCAAACATTGCGGCAAGCTTATTATTCCATTACGAAAATGCGTTAAAAGGTGCTGTGCTTCATCACCCAATGGTGCCTAGAAGAGGAACACAATTGCCTAATTTAGCTGGGAAATCCGTGTTTATTGCTGCTGGGACAAATGATCCAATTTGTTCATCTTCTGAGTCAGAGGAATTGAAGCTACTATTAGAAAATGCAAACGCTAATGTAACAATGCATTGGGAAAATAGAGGACATCAATTAACGATGGGTGAAGTAGAAAAAGCAAAAGAATGGTATGGAAAAACAGTTCTATAAGTATAAATAATAAAAGAAGCATCTGCTAATCGTTAGCAGATGCTTCTTTTATTATTTAAGACTGGATTGCAAGGTGGGGTGAAGAAAGTGGTAGGTGAATATCGACGACCGTACCTTTATTTAATTCACTTGAAATGTGTAATTTACCATGATGTTCTTCAATTATTTTGTAACACATCATTAATCCTAGCCCTGTGCCTTTTTCTTTTAAACTATAAAACGGTTCGCCTAAACGGGAGATGCGATCTTCTGGGATACCGCAACCTTCATCGATAATCCGTATTAAGATGAAATTCCCCTCTAATGGTTTTGTTTGGATGAAAATATTTCCGCCATTTGGCATTGCTTCAATCGCATTTTTTAATATATTTATAAAAACTTGTTTTAATTGGTTACCGTCACATTGAATGTCATATACGTAATCAAAATGATCCATAATGATATGAACGCTATGCATAATTGCGGTTGGTAAAATAAATGTAACTACCTCTTCAATTAAAGTTTGTATGTTACAAGTTTGGATTGCTAATACTTGTGGTTTAGACATCGCCATAAATTGACTCGTGATAGATTCCATCTGTGAAATTTCACTTAACATAACATCGATATACCACTTCTGCTCCTCATTTATTTCAGGGAGTAGCAATGTTAGAAAACCTTTTAGAGAAGTGAGTGGATTTCGAATTTCATGAGCGATTCCAGCTGTCAGTTGTCCGACTACTGCGAGCTTTTCAGATTTTCGTAATAACTTTTCCGTTTCCTTTAGCTCAGTAATATCTCTTCCCATTACGATAAGACCTTTACGGGAGCCGTCAGGGTGATAGAGAGGAACTTTCGATATACTTAAGATTAGGTCGAAATCATCTCTATGAATAATAAATTCTTCACCATGAAGAATTTGTCTTTGTTGCCATGCTAATTCATCGACTTCTTCACAATGTAAAAAAGCTTCTCGGTACGCTTCATTATATTGAATGAGTTCACTATCTTTTTTTCCGTGGTAAGGTACATGATGGAAATTGAAGCAAGAAAGTGCGTAGTCATTTGCCTCAAGCCAGCGCCCTTCATGATCTTTAAATATAACAAACGCAGGCATGGAGTTTACTAATGTACGTAACCTCTTCTCACTTTCTTTAAGCTTTTTCTCAATTCTTTCTGATTTTTCAAGAGGCTTCATAATGGCATATACGCCAGTTAGACGATTTTGGACAAAAATAGGAACTAGTTTTGTCACGACATCTAATAAGAATCCATCTTTATGATAAATAGATAAAATATACTCTTGTTGATTATCCGCTTCCGTATTCTTTATATTTTGTAATACTTGCTCAGAAATATGAGCTTCTAAAATCGAGGTAATGCTTTTCCGCTCTAACTCTGAAGAAGTGTAACCTAGTATTCTTTCGGCAGAAGGATTAGTGTGTATAATAATTCCCTCTAAATTTAATGAAATAATACCATCAGGGTTGTGTTCGAACAGAGATGCGTACATTTCTGTTAATGAACAATCTTGTATATGGTTGTGTAAACGTCTAGAAATGTTCGGATGACGTTTTCTTTGAGTTGATGAATATTTTTTACGACTCATAATAGTTCCTCCGTACAAATAGCATCTAAAAAGATTTGTCTATTCATAACTATAATATAGATGTAATGTGTATTTCTATAAAAAATGGAAGTTATAGAATAAATTTTGTTTTCTTTATTTTTCGCAAAGTGAATGTAGGGTAGTAATAAGGGGAGCTTATATTGTTTTATAAACCTTTTGTAAGTTACAGGAGTAGGTTTTCCTTATAATATTAGGATAGAGGAGGGGGAGAGAAAATGAAAAATTATATTCAAGGGATCGATCATGTACAAGTAGCTGCGCCTGTAGGGTGTTTAGCAGGTGTGAAGAAGAAGCACGAGAATTTTATGGTGAAAAAATAGGTATGGAGGAAATCCCGAAGCCAGAGGAATTAAAGAAACGTGGTGGATGTTGGTTTAAGGGTGGAAATCAAGAGATTCATATCGGAGTTGAGCAAAACTTCAATCCAACAAAAAAGGCGCATCCAGCTTTTTATGTTTTAAAAATTGATGAATTTAAACAAGAGTTAATAAAGCAAGGTATGGAAGTAATAGATGACCATGCACGTCCAGATGTAATTAGATTTTACGTATCAGATCCGTTCGGAAATCGAATTGAATTTATGGAAAATAAAAACTAGGTGGAAATCCACCTAGTTTTTTAACCTTTTCTAAACAATCCTAATACTTCAACCGTTTCGGTAATGTTAACGAATGCATGAGGGTCAATTTCAGAAATTGTTAATTTCATACTTGCTAATTCTTCTCGAGAAACAACGGTCATAAGTACACGTTTCTTTTCGCTAGAATAAGCACCTTCGCCATCAAGTAATGTAATGCCACGTACAACAGTTGAAAGAAGTTGTTTTTTCATTTTTTCCGCTTCATTTGTTACAATCATAAGTGTAACCTTGCGATGTTTCGTATGAATAGCATCGATAACTTTACCAGTTACATAAATGGAAAGTAAGCTTGTAAGGGCAACATCCCAAGTGAAGAAGAATCCTGCAATAATAACAACGACTGCATTTAAAATAATAAGGAATCCACCAAGTTTAATGTCTCTTTTGCGAGACAACAACATACCGATAATATCAAATCCACCAGTTGATCCATTACAGTTAAAAACAAGACCGATACCAGCTCCGGCAATGACACCACCAAAGATGGAAGATAAAAGTGGATCTGTTGCTACGACTTTTACTGGAACGTAGTATAATGCAACAGATAATACAATAACAGAGACAATCGTGTTAAAAATTACTTTTTTTCCAAGGCCTATGTATCCTAAAATAAGGATAGGTAAGTTTAATACAAAGTTAATAATACCTGTGTTTACAGGAGTTACAATCCCTAAAATAATAGCAATTCCGCCAATTCCACTACTTAAAATTTTGTGGGGGATAAGGAAAAGATTAAAGGCAATCGCAATAATAATAGAACCAATAATAACACCAAGAAATCTGACCATCTCTTTCCCGTCCTTCACTAAAAAATTCATATTATTTCAAGATTATATATGATATTGAAAGTTTTGGGTAAAAACAGTTTATTTCGGTAAATTTGATTAATCAAAAGAATTTGAGTATTTTATCATTTGAAAGGGGATACAGTTGTGAAGATAAAAACATATCAACAGAAAAGCCCGTTGAAGCAAGAATGTGAGGATTCTTATTTTTGTAATGAAGAAAATAAGATGTATGGTGTATGTGACGGTGCAACACCTCTCGTCCCGTTTCGTGATGAACAGGGACATAATGGAGCATACATCGCTTCGCATTTATTTGCAAGTTATTTTGCTTCATTACGTGAAAATCATAGTTTACCAGTTGCAGTTGCAAAAGCAAATGAAGCATTGCAAAGAAAAATGTTAGAATATAGGGTAGATACGAGAAAAAAAGAGCATTTGTGGTGCACATGTATTGCGGCAGTTCAAATAGGTGGAGAGAAAATTGAATACGCACAGTTAGGGGACTGTATGATTGTCGCAATACTTCGAAATGGAACAATACAAGTATTAACGAAAGACACAGTTGAAGGAATTAGCAAACGAGCAAAAAAGAAGAGAGAAGAAGATCGTAAACAAGGGTTATCTGTACTAGAAGAACATGTTTTTCAAGATGTGCGAGAACAGTTAAAATATAATCGTTATCTTGCAAATATGCAGGGCGGGTATTCCGTTGCAAACGGAATGAAAGAAGCGATACATTATTTACAGCATGGTGAATTACATATAGATGAAGTGAGCGGCATTTTTATTTGTTCAGACGGATTATTCCACCCAGATTGGTCGCTCGAACAAGCTGTTGCATATATAAGAAAGAATAGTATAAGTGAATATGTAGCAATTATCGAAAAGCTAGAAGGAGAAAAGAGAATAAGACCAGATGATAAAACAATGATGATGATTGATTTTTAAGGGAGGATGTTCAAATGGAAATTAAATGTGTTAATTTAACCTTTCAAGATGAATTAGTTCCTTTAGAAAAAGTGAATAAACTGATTATCCACCATACATCCGAAGATGGATGGGATGTATATCAAACACATGAGTTTCATCAAAAAGTAAGAGGATGGAGCGGGATTGGTTACAATTATTTTATTGAAGAAGATGGAACCATAGTTGAAGGACGAGGTTTACATATTGGAGCACATGCGAAAGATAATAATAGGGATACAATTGGAATATGTATGACAGGTAATTTTGATAAATATGATCCAACCCCTGCACAAATGAATGCAGTATATTCTTTATGTAAAATATTTATGAAGCAGTTTGCTATAGAGAAAGAAAATATACTCGGTCATAGAGAGCTAGAAGGAGTTACAAAAACTTGTCCTGGAAAGCGTTTTTCTATGGTAGAGTTAAGAAACGTACTATCATAAATATAGAGGAGTAACAAATGATGATGAATATAAAAATACCAAATGATAAAAAAGAAGAGCTAGTAGCACAAATTCAGCAATTTTTCGTTGAAGAAGATTTAGATGAAATTGGACGCTTCCAAGCAGAGCGTTTAATAGAAGAAATGATTAAATTAGTAGGACCATTTGCATACAATCAAGCAATTGGAGATGCTAGAAAGCTTGTAACAGAGAAATTATCTAATATTGAAGAAGATTTGTATGTGTTAGAGAAGAATGAAGGGAAATAAAAAAGAGCCATTGGGCTCTTTTTTATTTCTCATTTTTATGCTCTTTATATTCATGTACTTTTTCTTTCACATTGCCAACCGTATCTTTAGCAGTGCCTTTTACTTTATCCCATTTTCCTTCAGCTTGTAATTTTTTATTGTCAGTTACTTTCCCGACAACTTCTTTTACTTCGCCTTTTACTTTATCAATAGCACCTTCTACTTTTTCTTTTAAACCATGATCATGTTTAGTCATACATTTCTCCTCCTTGTAGTTTGATTAGAGTTCTCTTTTCATATTGCAAGTTGAATGATGTATCTAGTAATAGCTTAACAAATACAGTTTGAATATTCAAATGATTAATGGTATAGAAAAAGAATTGTCATAGAATGTATAAAATTGTAATGCAAGGAGAAGGAATGTTAATTATATGTCTTTTGCAGTCCATATTGATTTCGTATAAGCGATTTTCATATGAGCACGTTCCATATTATTTTGACTGCCGCTACCGAATTTTGCTTGTCCGACTATTAAATGACAATTGGATTCAATAGCTGTCTCAAGTCGTTTTTGAATTAAGGCAGTATGACAGCCTTTACGCTGAAATTCTGGCAAAGTAGCAGAAGCAGCTAATGAAGCAATCCCATTATTTATGTACAGAACACCAATGCCTGCAGGAGTATTTTGAACTTCGGCTATGAAAAAATACCATCCTGGTTTATCGTAAAGAATTTCGTTATTTTGGCGCACGCCATCTTTTGTAAAGGGTGGCATGTTAAAACCACGTACATATATATCTGCAAAAATATGAAATTCATTTTCTTTTAGTTGGCGTACTGAAATGTTAGAAGGAAGGAGGGATGGGTTTTCTCTCGGTATACTATATAAAGCGGTATGGAAGCTAGATTGATAAAAACCTTTTTCAGATAAGTAATGAAATAGTTCAGCTGTACCTTGAGCGGGTGTAATTTCAAAACGACAAGGGATTTGTAGTGATTGATAATAAGAGATAATTTCATCCAACTCATCTGTATTTGTAAATGTAATACCTTTTACCGTATTAAAAGCCGGACCAGCAATTACTTTTGATGAAAAAGCAGTGGCACTACCGAACTTTTTCATTTGTACTTGCATTGGATTTCCGTTTATTGCTTGTAATAGCGTTAATCTAGAAGAGAGCATATGTATTTCTGCGTTTTCAATTTCTTGAGCTGTATTAAACGTCATAATCGTACTCATAAAGTTCCTCCGTCAATAAATATATTTCATAGTACATATACGATGTTTGTTCTGAGATTCCTGTTGAAATGTAAGAGAATAAGAGGTTTTTTGGAAGGGAAATGGAAGTGAACTGTCGAAGGGAGTAGAAACAGATTAAAGGTGGTGCTCTCATGAAACAGAAAGACGTGCAGACATGCTCTAATTGTGGTTCTCAAAATATAGGAGAAGGTGAGTTTGTCGGTTATGCACAAATACGGAAAAAGGAGACGATGTTCACATCTTCACCAGTAGATGCTTATATTTGTACAGATTGCGGGAATGTCCTTTTATTAAAAGTACGACATTATGAAAAGTTTAAGCAGAAGCCGTTATGATTATTGAGAAGTGGTCATATCCAACATTGTATACGAAACGTCTTATATTAAGGGAAATTAATATGAGTGATAGTTTACATATATATGAGTATGCTGCAGATAAAGAGATGACAACTTATACTGTATGGGATGCTCATCAATCGTTATGTGACACATATAACTATGTAGAAGAAATTGTGAGTCAATATAATAAAGGACAAGTAGCGCCTCTTGGAATCGTGTTAAAAGAGAAGCAAAAACTTATAGGAACGTGTGGATTTATAAAATATGATTTGACCGCACATACAGCAGAAATTGCATACGCCTTATCTCGAAAATATTGGGGAAGAGGATTAGCTACCGAGGCTGTGTTAGCTTTTTTCTACTATGGTTTTCATGAGTTGCATCTTAATAGTATTGAAGCGGGATGTGATTCAGAAAATGAAGCATCTGAAAAATTAATGAAACGTTTGAATATGGAGTACGAGTGCACGATTCAAAAGGATATGTTCATTAAAGGTAAGTATCGTGGCACGAAAAGATATTGTATATCTCGAGAAAGATATATGGATAAATGAAATATTTCATATTAAAAACTCCTTTAAATGAATAAGGGAGTTTTTATTTTTTATAACAATAATTACCTTTAATTGTTATAATTAGTTATTAGGAGAGGGTGATTTATTAACGCCACAATCTTAGAAGAAAAATAGTTAAATCGTATATAAAACCGCTATATAACACAATCGCAACCGTAAGTTGACAAAGTGCAACCATAGGAAGATAGAGATAAGTGCAATGTTTACATACAATTTAGGTAAGAAAACAAAGGGGGACACACATATGGGATTTGGTGAGAAGCTTTTTAAATTAAGAAAAGAAAAAGGTCTTTCTCAAGAAGCATTAGCCGAGAAATTAAACACAACAAGGCAAGCGGTTAGTAAATGGGAAAACGGTCAAGGTTTTCCTGAAACTGAAAAGTTAATAATGATTGGAAATGTATTTGAAGTATCATTGGATTATTTATTAAAGGAAACTGCTGAGCAAAGTAATGAAAATGTAGATGGATATTACGTAAGTCAGGAAATGGCAGAAGGGTATGTAGTGTATGGACAAAAAATTTCTAAATATATTGCGTTAGGATTTAGTTTGCTCATTTTATCTACAATACCGTATTTATTATTTAAAGAAAATGCAACAATGTCGACATTCCTTGTCATTATTATTGCTGTTCTTGGAATTGGAGCAATGATGGTACCTGCAACGATAGAAGAGAGTCGATACAATGTATTGAAAAAAGAAGAACTATTATTTGATCAAAACTTTCTAAAAGAATTGACAAAAAGATATGCGATTATTAAGAAAAAGTATGCGGCAGTAATGATCATTGGATTTTGTTTTATAGCCGCAGGCGCAATACCGTTTTTGTTTGAGAAAAAGCATATCACTTCAGGAGAATTAGTGCAGTATTACCCTTACTGTGTTGTACTTATTGCAATTGGAGTCTATCTTTTTGTTCGTGTGTTAGGAGTATTAGAGGTGTATCGAATTTTAGTAGAAAATAAAGAATATAGTAATCGTCTTATTTTTAAACTGAAAAAGAAAGTGAGAGAAAAAGTGGATAATTTTTAATAGGAGAAAACATACTTTTATGAAAAGTTAAGATAGGAGTGTAATGATGTCAAATCTTCTAGAAATTGAAAATTTAAGTAAATCATTTGGAAACAAAGTTGTTTTAAGAGATGTTTCTTTCAATGTGCCGTCTGGATCAATTGTTGGATTCATTGGTGACAATGGGGCAGGGAAATCAACAACTTTTAAAACAGTACTACAATTAATTTCTAAAGATAGTGGTACAGTCAAAATATTTGGTAAAGAAAATATAAATAAAGATGCCAAGAATAAGGGGAAGATTGGAGTCGTATTTGATGCTATGAATCTCCCGGCTCATCTTACAATAAAACAAATAAATAAGGTTTTTGAAAAGATGTTTGACTCTTGGGATAGAGAAAATTTTTACCGATTAGTTCATTCTTTCTCTTTACCTACTTATGAAAAAGTAGGTAGGTTTTCCCGTGGAATGTCGATGAAACTATCTATAGCTGTTGCATTATCACATAATGCCAAATTATTAATTCTAGATGAAGCGACGGGAGGTCTTGATCCTTCATCTAGGGAGCAGGTGTTAGAGGAATTAAAAAGTTTTGTGAATAAAAGTAATGGTGGTATATTACTTTCTTCACATATTATGAGTGATGTAGAAAAAATAGCTAGTCACCTTATTGTGATAAAAGATGGAGAAATTTTATTGAATGAAGAAAAGGATAAGGTTTTAGACAATTATGCCATTGTAGGTGTTGATGAGGAACAACTAACTTTAATCAACAAAGATATAGTTGTGGTGAAAAGGAATAATGGTTCTTATTTCAATGTACTTGTATCAGATGTGCATAAACTACCAAATGGGATTGCTCATAGAACTATTTCGATAGAAGAAATAAGTGTTTTATTAACAAGGAGTGAAAAATAAATGAAAGGTTTATTATTGACAAACTATTATCTAGTGTATCGAACTTTCTTTACGTTCATGGGAATAGCGATATTAGGATCGGGATTTGTTTTTTATTTTGGTAATGCTTCAATGTACCGTTTAATTGCTACATTCATTATCTTATTTGCTGCAATTCCTGCACTTGAAGTTATTAAGTATGAGAGTAAGTCGGGTTATGAAAAATATGTACTTACTTTACCGGTTACTAGAAATAACATTGTGCAAAGTCACTACCTTTTCTATTTTATAGTTGTAATTATTGGTACTTTATTATCGTATAGCATATTTTACGTACATGCTTCAGTTTCAGATACGCCAATTGATGATGATATATTTAAGAGTGTTTCTTTAGGGACGTTCATCATCCTTAATGCCGGAGCAATAGCCTATCCACTCCTCTATATTTTTGGAGCAGAAAAATCTGATGCTATTACAATTGGAGGCGCATGTGGGGGACTTGTTATTTATTTTGGATTACAAAGTGTAATTGGCTATTTAATAGGACAATTTCCAATATCAAATTTAAATTTATCTGTATACGTTTCAATTCTATATACAATATTTGGCGTTATCATATATATCTTTTCTTTTGTTATTTCGGTATTTATATATCGTAAGAAGGAATTTTAGTATATTTTCTCTTAGTATTTTCTGAATTATTTCCAAAGGAATAATTCAGAAAATACAGAAAAATGTCGTAATTATTTACGAGAGTCTGTTATAATAAACGAAAAATGAAAACGCTTTAAAGGGGGATATAACCAATATGATGATGAATGTACCGCTAACAATTAGTTCTATGATGGAAAGAGCAGAAAAATTGTTTTCAAAGAAAGAAATTGTTTCACGGACACATGATACAATTACGACGTTAACGTATAAGCAGTTAGGTGAAAGGACGAGAAGGCTTTCCAGTGCGTTAAAAAAGTTAGGAATTAAGGAAGGCGAGCGTATAGGAACGTTAGCGTGGAATCATCATCGACATGTGGAAGCGTATTTTGCTATTCCAGGTATTGCTTCTGTTTTGCACACAATTAATATTCGTTTATCTCCTCAACATATTTTATATATTATTCAGCACGCAGAAGATCGCATTCTACTTATAGATGAAGATCTCGTACCGCTCGTTGAAAATATTCAATCACAACTATCAGCTGTACAAGCTTACATTATTATGACTGATAAAGATGAACTTCCAAATACTACGCTAGAACCTGTATATCATTATGAAAAGCTATTAGAAGAAGGCGATCCAAATTTCCAATTTGTAAAAGATATTGATGAAAACACACCTGCTGGTATGTGTTATACGTCGGCGACTACAGGAAATCCAAAAGGTGTTGTATATACGCATCGTAGTACTGTATTGCATTGTATGGCACTTGGTTTAGCGGATACAGCTGCTTTATCGGAAAGTGATGCAGCAATGGCGATTGTACCGATGTTCCATGTGAATGCTTGGGGACTTCCTTTCGCTGCTACGTGGTTTGGATCAAAACAAGTTCTTCCAGGACCGATGTTTACACCAAAAATTTTATTAGAAATGATCCAATCTGAAAAAGTGACGTTAGCTGCTGGTGTGCCGACAATTTGGCTCGGTGTATTACAAGAGTTAGAAAATAATAGTTACGATTTATCTAGTATGACGAGAATACTATGTGGTGGTGCAGCTGCACCGAAAAGTGTTATTAAAGCATTTGAACAGAAACATAATGTTCCTTTCATCCATGCATATGGTATGACGGAAACGAGCCCACTCGTAACACTTGCGCGTTTAAAAAGTTATGAAACAGAATTATCGTATGAAGAGCAATTAGAAATTCGATCAAAACAAGGGTATCTTGTACCTGGTGTAGAGATGAAAGTAGTCGGTACAAATGGTGAAGTGAAGTGGGATGGTACAGAGATGGGAGAACTTTGTTTACGAGCACCATGGATCGCTGAAAGCTATTATAACGATGAGCGTACTGTCGAAGGTTTTCGTGATGGATGGTTATATACAGGAGATGTTGTCACAGTCGATGAGGAAGGTTGCGTGAAAATTGTTGACCGTACGAAAGATGTTATTAAAAGTGGGGGAGAATGGATTTCCTCAGTGGACCTTGAAAATGCTTTAATGGCACATGATGCTATATTTGAAGCAGCTGTCGTTGCCGTTCCTCATCCGCAGTGGCAAGAGCGACCAGTTGCCTGCGTTGTTCAAAAGAAAAATAGTACAGTAACAAAAGAAGAAATATATGCGTTTTTAAAACCGCAGTTTGCAAAGTGGTGGTTGCCAGACGAGATTGTATTTATGGAAGAAATACCGAAAACATCTGTTGGGAAGTTTTTAAAACAAGCGCTTCGGAAAGAACTTGAGCATTTGCGTAAAGGGGAATAATGGAATTCATATTTGTAAACCTATTATGAAAATAAGTTGACAAATTCTAGATAGAAATATAATATAACTTCTATAATATGTTATCCGAAAATTATTTTCAGTTTACAAATGGGAGAAGCAAATATGAATACAAAAAACTTAGTTTTCGTCGCTTTATTTAGTTCTATTATGGGAGTGTTAGGATTAATTCCTCCAATTGCTCTTTCTATTACACCAGTTCCAATTACATTACAATCACTTGGTGTTATGCTTGCTGGTGGACTGTTAGGATCACGTCTTGGTGCATTAAGTCAACTTGTTTTCTTACTTATTGTAGGAGTTGGAGCACCATTACTTGCTGGTGGACGTGGTGGCTTTGGTGTATTTGTTGGGCCAAGTGCAGGATATTTACTTGGTTATATTGTTGGAGCGTTTGTCATTGGTTATTTAATTGAGCGTTTACGTGAAGTTTCTATAATAAAAGTATTATGCATTAATATAATTGGTGGTATTTTCGTAGTTTATGTATTGGGTATTATTGTACAAGCTTTCGTAATGGATATTTCTATATGGCAGACGATGAAAGTAAGTGCTGTGTTCTTACCAGGGGATTGTATAAAAATAATTATTGCAGCAGTTCTTGTAACAAAATTACACCGTTCATTGAAACATATTATTACGCCTGCTTTAAAGAGTGGGAAATATACAAATGCGGGATAAAAAAGAGAAGAAACACGTTCATTGCGTGTTTCTTTTTATTATTTTTAAGAGAAAGGACGTCTCATATGGGGATTACAAAAGAATATAAAAAGCATGCTTCCTTACAACCGAATAAAATAGCAATAAAGGAAAATGATCGAGTTTTAACATATAAAGAGTGGTTTGAGTCAGTGTGTAAAGTAGCAAGCTGGTTGGATGAAAAAAAGTCAAAGAATAAAACGATAGCAATTGTATTAGAAAATCGTATCGAGTTTTTACAACTATTTGCTGGTGCTGCTATGGCCGGATGGGTTTGTGTGCCATTCGATATAAGGTGGAAACAGCATGAGCTTAAAGAAAGGATTGCAATCAGTGATCCGGATGTGATTGTGACAGAGCGATATAAGGTAAATGATCTACCCGGTGAAGAAGGAAGAGTAATAGAAATTGATGAGTGGAAAAGAATGATAGAGCACTATCTTCCTACATATCAGTCCGTAAAAAATGTACAAAATGCTCCTTTTTACATCGGATTCACATCAGGATCAACTGGAAAAGCAAAAGCATTTTTACGTGAACAACAATCGTGGGTTCATAGTTTCGATTGCAATATACATGATTTTCATATGAAAGAAGAAGATTCTATTTTAATAGCTGGAACGCTCGTTCATTCTCTTTTTTTATACGGGGCAATAAGTGCATTATATATAGGACAAACGGTGCATATTATGAGAAAGTTTATTCCAAATCAAGTGTTGGATAAGTTAGAAACGGAAAAAAATTCGGTCATGTATACAGTTCCGACAATGCTAGAATCTTTATATAAAGAAAAGAGAGTAATAGAAAATACATTGAAAATTATTTCGTCAGGAGCGAAATGGGAAGCTGAGGCGAAAGAAAAAATAAAGAGTATATTTCCTTATGCGCAAAAATATGAATTTTACGGTGCATCGGAACTAAGTTTTGTAACAGCATTAGTTGATGAAGAGAGTGAAAGAAGGCCAAATTCAGTAGGGAAATCTTGTCACAATGTGCAAGTTCGAATATGTAATGGAGCAGGTGAAGAAGTACAGAAAGGTGAGGTAGGAACTGTTTATGTGAAAAGTGATCAGTTTTTTATGGGTTACATATTAAATGGGATTGTAGTTCCAGAATTGAATGCAGATGGCTGGATGACAGTGCGAGATGTAGGCTATGAAGATGAAGAAGGCTTTATATATATTGTAGGTAGAGAAAAGAATATGATTTTATTTGGAGGAATTAATATTTTTCCAGAAGAAATAGAAAGTGTATTACATGAACATCCAGCTGTAGATGAAATAGTTATAGTTGGTGTGAATGATAGTTATTGGGGTGAAAAGCCTGTCGCCATCGTCAAAGGAAGTGCTACGAGGCAACAATTAAAGAGTTTTTGCTTACAACGATTATCCTCGTTTAAAATACCGAAAGAATGGCATTTTGTAGATGAAATACCTTATACAAATAGTGGAAAGATTGCTCGTATGGTAGCAAAAAGTATGATTGAAAAACGGGAGAAAATATATGAATAGGGCAGTTATTGTAGAGGCGAAAAGAACACCCATTGGCAAGGAGAATGGGATGTTAAAAGATTATGAAGTTCAGCAATTAGCAGCACCACTCCTTACGTTTTTAAGTAAAGGGATTGAGAGAGAAATAGACGATGTTATATTAGGGAATGTTGTGGGACCAGGAGGGAATATTGCAAGATTATCTGCTTTAGAAGCAGGACTAGGTTATCATATTCCGGGAGTAACAATTGATCGGCAATGTGGTGCCGGATTGGAAGCGATTCGCACCGCATGTTATTTCATTCAAGGCGGGGCAGGTAATTGTTATATTGCAGGAGGAGTAGAGAGTACAAGTACATCACCTTTTCAAAATAGAGCACGATTTTCACCAGAAACAATAGGTGATCCTGATATGGGAGTAGCGGCTGAATATGTTGCAGAACGTTATAATATCACGAGAGAAATGCAAGACGAGTATGCTTGCCTCAGTTACAAACGAACACTGCAAGCATTAGAAAAAGGATATATACATGATGAAATAATGTCTTTTAATGGATTATTAGATGAATCTATAAAGCTAGAAATGAATTATGAACGAATGATTAAAAGAACAAAACCTGCATTTTTACAAAATGGTACAGTAACGGCAGGGAATTCATGTGGTGTAAATGATGGGGCATGTGCAGTTCTTGTAATGGAAGAGCGGCAAGCTCGAAAATTAGGATACAAGCCTGTTCTTCGTTTCGTTTGTAGTGCTGTAGTTGGAGTAGATCCCAACCTTCCGGGGACTGGTCCAATATTTGCGGTGAACAAATTACTAAACGAAATGAATATGAAAGTAGAGGATATCGATTATTTTGAAATAAATGAAGCATTTGCTTCAAAAGTTGTAGCTTGTGCAAAGACGTTACAAATTCCGTACGAGAAATTAAATGTAAATGGTGGTGCAATTGCGCTCGGTCATCCGTACGGTGCATCTGGAGCTATGCTTGTAACACGTTTGTTTTATCAAGCGCAAAGAGAGCATATGAAGTATGGAATTACGACGTTAGGAATAGGGGGCGGGATAGGGCTTGCTTTATTATTTGAGAAAGTAGAAGATTAGCGAGGTATTAACTGTACTATGATTAATAGGGGATAATTAGTTCAATATATGAGTTAATATCCGCTCTTAGTAACTATAAAACAAACAAATATTATTCTATATTTTGGGGTTACCTGAGGTTGAATTTGTAAGCTTGATCCTCAGATTATTGGTATAATGTATTGACACTCCCACGGCTAAAGCCGCAAGCTGACTAACGTCAGTGGGATTCTTGCTACCAAAGGCGACGTCTATTTCTAGTATCGCTGACGTGCAAGATTGCGGTGTGCCATCACCACTCCGTATCCAGTGCATCTAGCAGATACGGCACTCGTTCTATTACCAAACGAGTCAGATTGTGAGTTCTCAAATGTGTTTTAGCGTCTTGTACTTGACGACTCAATACATTTTACGGAGCAGAAGAATTTGTTACTCCAACCTCATATGTATTCTGTTTTCAGAGAACAAGATTGTTTTAGAGACTTTTACTTGTCTGTTATGAAAATTATACCATTTCAAATACTTGATGTACAGAACATACTTTCGGTATTTTATCTGTACATCGCATTTGACCTCACTATCATCCCACCCCTAAAGGGGGTACTATCGCACCGTAGTGGGCTTTCCTATTCGGAAAATCTGTAATATGGGTGGGAGATGGAAAAGCTGATATTAGTAAATTGAGCATAAAAATTTCATATGCATCCAGATAAGTATTAATAACATTTCTCTCTCTGAACATAAAACTATACACATATTATGCTAGATAATATAGGCGTTATTCTTATTATATTGCTCTAAAATAATCAAACCAGTTTATTTGAAGAAAGGAATGGGAATATGAACATTGGTGAACGGATTCGACAAATACGTATACATAAAGAATTCACGCAAGGGGAAGTAGTATCAGGGGTATGTTCTATAACTTATTTAAGTAGAATTGAAAATGGACAAATTAAACCTTCAAATTCTGTTTTAAAAAAAATCGCTAAAAATCTAGATATTGATTACAACTTTCTTGTAGGTGCAGATTATGAGGATATTGAAGCTAAGATTCTTGAAATATGTAATAGGTATAAAAATGATAATGTTATAAACTCTAAAGACTTATCATCTTTAGAGTTATATGTTCGCGATACAGACTCTATTCTCTTATTATTAAAGGCCTATGGTGTTCTAATATACTACCATTCTCGAAATAATAACTTATTACATGTAGCAACGATTGTAAATGAGGCTTCGCAAGTACTTCCAAATCAAGTAGCCTCCCTGTATACTCAAGACTTTATATATTATTTAATGGCTCGAGGTTATTATTTTTCTAATAAACAAGACTATATGACTGCAAATGAAATTTATATACAGACAGAGAGTTTACTTGGTCTAGATGAAACTAGGCTACACGCTGATATATATTATAATCTAAGTCTAACAAATCAAAGTCTTTATAAAGATCAAACGATTAGTCGTTTGTATGCTAAAAAAGCCTACAGATTGTATGAAAAATTAAATGTAGAAAATCAAGTAATAAACATTCTTATAATCATTGCACTACAATATCAAAAAGATAATCTACCCGAGAAAGCTCTTGAATCTTTAAAACAAGCAGAAATTAAAGCAGAGGTTAGTGCTAATCCCATGTATTTACCTTTGATTGCATATAATTATGGGAAAATATATCAAGGATTAAAAGATTACACCAATTCTATTAAATACTATGAAAAAAGTTTACAGACTAGCAATCTCTATCCAGATCAAGCTCAAAAAATATACGCAGTAAGAAACTTAATAGAAATTTATATAGAATCTAAAGACTGGAAAATTGTTAATAAACTGATGGATGATGCATTAGAAATGTTATCAATTTCTGATATGCCACACGCATATGTTGAAATATATGGACTGAAGGGGAAAATATCCAAATTAAGGGGCGATAATCATGGATATGAGAAAAATATGCAAAAAGCTATTGAAAGGGGTCTAGAAAAAAAGCAATACCCTCTAGTTCGTGAACTCGCTACTGAACTAGGAAACTATTTTTATGATAATCGCGCTTATAAAATGTCAGCAAAGTACTTGAAAATATCTAGTCAACTCCCCACTTAAGCTACGCTTAAGTGGGTTTTTTTATGTATTGATCTAATAGGGAATTAACACTAGTAAAACTACTATGTTTATAACGCTCCCATTCAAGTACATTACTTTCGTCAAATATCTAGTTAGGGGAGTAAATCCTTCTGAAATTTCCAAAAAGGTAAAATATCAAGTTTAAAACAATTGATAATTCGCTAAAATTTTAATGGAATTTTACTAATTGTTATTAACATAAATGAACATGTATATTTTAAGTACAGAAACTCAAACAGCAAGGAGGGAGTTATTCTGATGCAAGAGAAAAAATGATCTACAAATATGATAGACAATATAAATTATCATTTGAATTAGAGTAAAGGTTATAATCAATATTTTAAAATCCTTTCAAATGAACGTGAAGTATTGCCATATCATGTTTATAAACACTCATAGCGGAAACATACATCACAAAAAGAATGGATGAAAAAGACAGTATTTAAGCAAATGCAAATGAGATGAACAAAAAAATTGATGGCACTGAAGATACAATGCAGCATACTTTACTTAATAAATAAGAAAGAGGGATACATATGAAAAGCAACGAAACGGGAACTAAGCGAAAAGTAGTAAGATATACGGGTGGAATTGCAATACTTTTATTATTGATATCCTTTATATATCAATGGAAAAATGGTTTAGAGGTTGATACTACTGAAAACTTCAGTCTGGCATTAGTTGTTGCCATTTTCCTTTCTAGTTTTATTCCTGAAAGAAAAAGAGATAGTTAAATAATTGAATAGGCAATTGGGATCTATTTCTCAATTGCCTATTTATGCAAATATAAATTCAAACTAAGAGATAAATGCTTAATATCGGTGATTACATACTTGAATAACAACTAATTTCTATTCAATATTTAATTATCTTTTAAAGTTTTTTAGATTTAGGCCTTGATAGTAGTGCTACTAGTTTTCTACTCTTTGAGGAATATAAGCGTTGCTACCAGGCTTTGCTTTTATTTCATTCCAAGCAGCGATAGCATCAGCTTTTGATTTCCCTTTGTTATTTGGATCTTCGAAAAAGTCGCGAGTAAAGCGATTGTATTCAAACTGCGGGCTGATAGTTGTTTTATAAGTAGGATCTTTTTTTCGTTCGTTCTCTTCATACCAAAACGTTATCGCGTCTTCATATGTTTTGCCAACATTCTCTTTAAAAAACTTTTGAAGAGCTACTGTAAAGCGGAAGTTTGCTCCAATTTTTTCTTTGAAAAAAGCACGAACATCTTCGCTACAGCGGTGATTGTTAGTAATAATTGTTTGAAGAGAAAGGTCTTTATAAGAGAGGGAAGCTTTACTCACCTTTTGAACAGAGTTGTTTTTTAATATTTTACCAGTATGTAAATAATGGGAGATACGCTCGGTTATTTCAATCTTAGAGCCACTAGCTGGCAAACCATGCTCACGACAAAATGTTTGGAGTTCTGCTTTTAACCAATAATAGTTTTGGAAATCTTCAAGTGATATAAACTTTGTTAAAGGTGGACGCATGAATGTAACAACTTCTTTCTTCCATAATTTTCTTTAATTATAAAACATACGTTCTTTTTGTGGAAGGATTAATTTGTAAATATAACGGGAAGAGGAGATTACATATGGAAAATGTAATGCAAGTTCGTGTAACCGGAATTTTAATTGAAGATGAAAAGGTATTGCTAGTAAAGCAAAAAGTGGCTAATCGAAATTGGTCTTTACCTGGGGGAAGGGTAGAGAATAGTGAAACGTTAGAAGTAGCGATGATTCGAGGAATGAGAGAAGAAACAGGGTTAGAAGTTAAAATTAAGAAGCTACTCTATGTTTGTGATAAACCAGATGTTAGGCCATCTTTATTACATATTACGTTTCTGCTTGAAAGGATTGAGGGAGAAATTACGCTACCTTCTAATGAGTTTGATCATAATCCAATTCATGATGTGCAAATGGTACCGATTAACGAATTAAGTCATTATGGTTTTTCGGAAACTTTTATAAAATTGGTAAATGAAGGGTTTGCAAATGCAGGGAGTTATCAAGGCTTGAAACAAAATGTAGGCCTGTAAATATAGTTGAAGGATAGCCGTTAGCTATCCTTCATAAACATGTTTTACACTGCTGACTGTAAAGAAGAAACAAGTTGATTTAAAAACTCATCCCCAGTCATAACCGCTTTTCCGCCGCCGCGCGCACTCTTTTTATTTCCGCCGCCTTTTCCTTCGATTGTAGGAAGTGCCTTTTTTAACAGAGCATTCATATCGAGCGTGACTGTTTTTCCGCAAGCAAGGATGCATTGTAGTTTGTCATCATTTTCAATGACAAAGTATGTAATGGCGTGCTCTTGTTGTTCTGTAATAATAGCAGAAAGCTTTGAGACTTCTTGCATAGAACGATTTGTAAACATTTTAGAAATAAGTATGCCAGCATGTATTTCGGTAGGGTGTTGAAGTAGTTCGTTTGCCTCTGCATATAATAATTTTTCAGTCATTGTTTGTATTGTTTTTTCGTTTTCTTTTTGAGAAGTAAGCAGTTGTGCTACTTTTGCTGGAATATCACTTTCGCTACTGTTTAATTGTTTGGAAACATCCTTCATAATTTGTTGCTGTTGCCCCACAAGTTTTAGTGTGCGCCAGCCAGCGATAAACGTTAGTCGTATGCCACCTTTATTGCGTTCCCAGCTAAGAACTTGAATAGGACCTACTTCACCAGTACGTTTCGGGTGTGTTCCGCCACAGCCGTTATAATCAAAGTTTTCGATCATAACAACGCGTATATTTTCAATCATAGTCGGTTCTTTACGAAGGGGTAACGTTTTTGCTGCTTCTAAGTTCATCCACTCTATACGGATTGGATGGTTTTCAAAAACTATATTGTTTGCAATTTGTACTGCTTTTTCAACTGTTTCTGTATGCAGATTTTCTGTTTCTAAATCAATTGTTACTATTTCTCTACCAAGATGGAACCCAATCGTAGGTATGTTAAAATGATCCCAAAAAGCAGCAGATAAAATGTGTTGAGCCGCATGTTGCTGCATATGATCAAAACGACGCTCCCAATTAATTTTACCTTCTACTTCTTCTGTATGTAATTGTTCTGTAATGAAGTGGCGGATTTCTTCATCGACTTCTTCAACATCGAGTACAGCAATACCATTTAAAGTTCCAGTGTCATGGGGCTGCCCGCCACCTGTCGGATAAAATGCCGTTTCGTTTAAAACAACGTATAAGTTACCGTCTTTATCATAATTTTGTTTTATAATTTTTGTAGTAAAGTCTTGTTTATAAGCGTCAGTGTAATATAATTTTTGCTCCAATTTTCTTTCCCCTTTCGTGTTCACTAGTTTCATTGTAAAGCAATCGAAATTAGTTTCCTAATATTTCAGAAGAAAGAAACTTTTTTTAGAATTTTCTTGCTATAATAAGAAAAAGAAAATGCGGGGGTGGAATGAATATGTTATATGAAAACGGCGTAGATAAACTGCTTAGTTTAAGCAAAAATATTTCTGAATTGTATCGAGAATTAAATGAAATGACCCGGATTTTAACGGATTGTAATCGAGAAAGTGTGAAGTTTGATCGGTTATATGTAAAAGAGGTACTGTGGAAGAAAGAAGATGTAATCGAGAAATATGACCAGCTGCTTGTGCAACTTTGTATAAATGAATGCTTTGATCTAAAAAGTGTTATTACAGGAGAATATAAGTATACATATGAAGAAGTAGAAAACATCGTTTTACAATTTAATGAGAAATATAATGTCGCAATTTTAATTAAAGATGTTTGTAAAGAATTACAGTTTACATATGGCATAGATATGGATATAACGAGAACAGCTCGGGTATCAACAACTCAAGTATAAAAAGGGAAAAGAGAGCAGATCCTTTGGTATTATCCCCTTTAGGTAGACAGTAAAAAAAGAGTCCATCTGGTATGATGGACTCAATACTGTTTTATCTGGAGGGGATTTTTTTATGGCAAGAAAGGGACAATCATTTCAAAAATATACAGAAGAACTAAAGCGAGAAGCAGTTCGTCTTCGAATAGAAGAAGGAAAATCATTACGGGAAATTCGTGAACACCTTGGTATAAAGAGCGATGCACAAATTATAGAATGGGTAAAACGCTCTCAACAAGGGCAGTCATTTGATGATCAACGTGGTGCTTGGAATCGTAAGAATTTTAATAGTCTTGAAGAAGAAAATGCATATTTGAAGGCGCAGGTTGAATATTTAAAAAAGCGCAATCCAAATCTACACGGGAAGGAATGGTCTTAAAGAAAGAACGATTTTCTCTTATCGATTCACTACGCCAAACATACCCACTCAAATGGTTATTTCAAATTGCAGAAGTGTCTAAGGCTGGATACTATAAATGGCGAAAATATCATAACGTGCATCGTTTACATCAAAAAAGGGATATGTGGCATAAAGAACATATTTTATCTATTCATCGTCAGCACCCTTATTATGGATATAAACGTATGACCCGTGCTTTAGCTCGAGAAGGAATGGTAATGAATCATAAACGTGTTCGTCGTCTCATGAGGGAGTTAGGCATTCAATCTATTATCCGGAAAAAACGTCCATTTTACGGAAGAAAAACATCGGTGATATTTAACAATCATTTGAATCGAGAATTTCAAGCGGACAAACAAAATCAAAAGTATGTGACGGATATTACTTATGTACGAATTGGAGATCAGTTCGCGTATTTGTCAGCTGTGTTAGATCTATATAACAATGAAATCGTTGCTTGGAAGTTGTCTCGAAGAAATGATTTAAATTTGGTTTTAACTACATTACAACAACTAGAGGGGAAATCTTTATCTACTAAGCCACTTTTACATTCAGATCAAGGGTTTCAATATACATCAAAGTCTTACGCAAAGCAGTTAGAAAGATTAGGATTTATCGGTAGTCATTCTAGACGTGGAAACTGTTTTGATAATGCATGTATTGAATCATTCTTCTCACATTTAAAAACAGAGAAGTTGTATTTAGTGCGTCCAAAAACGTATGAAATGGCTTATCAAACAATTCAAGAATACATTCAATTCTATAATACAGAAAGGTTCCAAGAAAAACTTCACGGCCTTTCCCCGATAGAATATCGGGAAAAGGCCGTGGCATAATACTCTTTTTATGACTGTCTACTTGACAGGGAGATGACCACTTTGCTTTCTTTTTTTATGTGATAACAGGGAGAGTAGGTTTTTAAGATGAAGGGGAAGTTACAAAATATTCATCCGTTAGGAATGACAATTATAATAGGGACTTTATTTGCGAGGTTCGCCACGTCAATGAGTATCCCTTTTTTAGCGATTTATTTAACGACTATTAAAGGTGTATCAGCTGGAATGACTGGTGCTATTATTGGAACGAGTGCACTTGTTGGTGTTTTTGCTAGTTTTATCGGAGGGAATTTATCAGATCGATTTGGCCGGAAAATGATTATGCTCTGGTCCATGATTGTTTGGATGTTTGTGTTTATAGGTTTTTCACTTGCAGATCATGTTTTAAGTTTCTTTTTATTAAACGCTTTAAATGGATTATGTAGGTCGTTTTTTGAGCCAACATCAAGAGCATTATTATCAGATTTAACAAAGCCTGAGTATCGGTTACTCGTCTATAACTTGCGATATGGTGCAATAAATGTTGGAGTTGCAATTGGACCAATTGTTGGACTACAGATTGGAAGTGCAAAATCAACAATTCCTTTTTTAGTAGCAGCTGGGGTATATATTCTATATACAGCTATACTAGCGTTCCAATTTAAGAAGTATCCAATGGAAAAAAAGAAAGTGAGTACAGAAAAACCTGTTACAATGCTAAATGCAATGCGTATATTGCGAAAAGATATAGTATTTTTAGTTGCTTTAGTCGGTATTATTTTGAGTAATTGTGGTTTTTCACATTTGACGACGACGGTATCTCAATATTTTGCAAATGCACATATATTCCAGGATGGAGTGAAATTATTTTCATATATGTTAGCTTTAAATGCGATTGTTGTAGTCGTAATTCAATACCCTGTTATTCAAATATGTAAAAAGTATACACCGTTAGTATCCATTATGGTTGGAACTTTATTTGTGAGCGGAGGATTGTTTGGATTTGGAATAATAGAATCTACGCTAGGTGCTGCCATTTGCACAATTATTTTTACAATTGGAGAAGTCTTAATGTTTTCAATGACGGATGTATTTATTGATGATATTGCTGTCGCGCATCTAAAAGGAACATACTTCGGGGCGATGGGCTTTTCGGGAATTGGAGCAGTAATTGGTCCGTGGTTTGGGGGCGTACTTCTCGATTATTACGGGTACCAAAATGGGTTTGTAGTATTTTCAGCGCTAGCTATATTTTCAACTGTAGCGTTTCCAGTGCTGTTAGTTACGAAAAGTTTATTGAAAAAAAGATATGATGGAAATTCTAATATGGAAGTACATGCGAAATAAAATAAGCCCCAGTAGACGACTGGGGCTTATTTTTGTATTCATCCCGCTATTAACGGGCAGTAAAACTCCTGTTGGTTAAAGTTTTACTTTATTTTAATTCTCAATTTGAAAAAGAACTTTTTCCTCATGTTTATGAGCAACTTCATTTTTGGAAATATGAATGGCTAAATATCCATTCTCTAAGCAGGCTAGCATCTTTTTATAAATAATATTATCGGGTAAAGGAATGATTCTCTGCAAAGAAATATTTTTATGAAGTATGCAAATGTTTAGGCCTGTCTTCATCTTTTTAATGACTACATTTTGTTCTTTTACATTTGGTACATCTGTTTCCAAAATGTATTCTTGTTCCGTTTCACAAAGGTCAATATGAATTTGATTTGGGAAACTAAAGTTGCTACAAGAATCAGAACAAAACTGATCCATCCATTCTTCGAAACCATCAACATGAAAAAGACAATCCTTCTTTTTCTTGCCCATGTAAGACACCCTCCGTAAAATCTCAATTCATACTATGTTATGCATGAATGAAGTAGGGGTGAAGAATAAATGGAAAAATATAAACATTGTATGTGGAAAAGGTAGCTAGTGTGCATTTTGTGTTTTACATATCATGATGTGCATGATGTTTTTGGCGTGAATGGTTACGGTTTTTTACTTTATGAGATCCGCTTAATGGTTCGGGTTGTCCTTTTTTTTCTTTCGCTTCACGATTGTTTTTGCTCATTGTCTGTGACACCTCCTCTTTCTTTTTAGAATGAGAGAAGTTTGCAAATTTATACGAGAATGTTTTTAGAAAAAAGGGTAAAGATAAGTGGGACTAACTATTATGGAAAGGGGATTGTATAATGCCATATCATAAAGATAAGCAACAAGCTTTTCAAGCAGCGCAGCAAGGCGTTACACAAGCAGAAAATGCATTTAACAACATTGTGAAAAATGATCCAAACTACGGTCATGATTTAAAAGAATTACGCCAAGAGGTTCAGGAAGCATATGAACAAATTCAAAATGCACTAGAGGTAGCTTCAGAAACACAACGTCCACAACTTGAGCAATATGAAAGTAATCTCCAAAACATTATGCGAAATGTAGATCAATTAGAAAAGTAAATGAGATTGTTGGTGTTCGACAATCTCTTACTTTAATGAATATTATGCTAAAACAGAAAGTTTTTTTAGTAATTTTTTCTTTACTATGCGCAGTACATATATTTCAAGTGGAAAAAGTGGAAGCGAAAATGTTGCTCAGAAAAGAGCTAGAACCAACTGGCTATGTAACGTGGGAAGTACCTAATAATGAAAAGATTATTGCCATTACATTTGATGATGGACCAGATCCAACTTATACAACACAAGTTTTACATTTATTACGTCAATATAAAGCGGAAGCGACATTTTTTATGATCGGATTTCGAGTGCAGCGCAATCCATATTTAGTAAAACAAGTGTTGAAAGAGGGACATGAAATTGGAAATCATACGATGAATCATTTATATGCGAATAGTTCATCAGATGAAAAATTAAAAAAAGATATTTTAGATGGAAAGAAATATTTTGAAAAATGGGTAAAAGAACCTTTGTTATTCCGTCCACCTGGTGGATATATTAACGATGCTGTATTTAAAACAGCGAAAGAAGCTGGGTATCAAACTGTACTATGGTCATGGCACCAAGACCCACGTGATTGGGCAAATCCAGGTGTTGAATCCATTGTAAATCATGTAGTGAAAAATGCTAAAAGCGGAGATATTGTATTGTTACATGATGGAGGAAATGATCGTAGTCAAACAGTAGCAGCGCTAGCAAAAATTTTACCGGAGCTTCAAAAGCAAGGCTATCGATTTGTAAAGGTTTCGGAATTGTTACGTTATAGACATTAGAAAAAATCCCAAAAGGTGAATGTTCCTTTTGGGATTTTTCGTTACTGGTTCTTTTTGCGTTTCTTATTATTTTGTCGTTCTGCAGCAGTTAAGTTTTCATTTGCAAACTCTTCGTTATAACCAGCACCTTGTCCTTGTGCAGATGCCGCATTCATTCCTGAAATAGTATGATTTGCTTTTCTTTTACCCATTTTATTTCACCTCTATAACTTTTTTTGTAAGTTGAATGATGAGCAGTTCATAGTATGTATGAACTGTAAGTAAAGCGCTAATAGAGCACTTTACTTTATGGTAATAGTATTCATAAGGAGCATGAACACTATTCAAATTTAGAAACATAAAGAAAACTTATGATAATCTATAAGTTTCTTATTATTTACTTATTTAGAAAGTTGTAATAAGATATTATCGTAAGGTATTGAAAAGTTTGTCTACATTTTATATTCAGACAACTTAGTCACGTTTAACAGGGGGGAAACATAATGGTCAAACATAATCCATTTCAATCACGCGCAACTTTTGAAGTAGATGGAAAAACGTATCATTATTATGATTTGAAAGCGCTTGAAAACGCAGGGGTTGGCAACGTATCTCAATTACCATATTCCGTGAAAGTTTTACTTGAATCAGTACTTCGTCAAGTAGACGGACGTGTAATTACAGAAGAGCATGTTACAAATTTAGCGAAATGGGGAACGAAAGATGTGCAAGATATCGATGTTCCATTTAAACCATCTCGTGTAATTTTACAAGATTTCACTGGTGTTCCAGCTGTTGTTGATTTGGCTTCGCTTCGTAAAGCAATGGCAGACATGGGTGGGGATCCTGATAAAATTAATCCAGAAATTACTGTAGACCTTGTAATTGATCACTCTGTACAGGTTGATAGAGCGGGTACGGCAGACGCGCTTGCATTCAACATGGACTTAGAGTTTAAACGTAATGAAGAACGTTATAAATTTTTAAGCTGGGCACAAAAATCATTTGATAACTATCGTGCAGTTCCACCAGCTACAGGTATTGTACACCAAGTAAACCTTGAATATTTAGCACCAGTTGTTCATGCTGTGAAAAATGCGGAAGGTGACTTAGTTGCATATCCAGATTCATTAGTTGGAACAGACTCACATACAACAATGATTAACGGTATCGGTGTTCTTGGATGGGGCGTTGGTGGTATTGAAGCAGAAGCAGGAATGCTTGGACAGCCTTCATACTTCCCAGTACCTGAAGTAATCGGTGTGAAATTAACTGGTACACTTCCAAGTGGTACTACAGCAACTGACGTTGCATTAAAAGTAACGCAAGTATTACGTCAAAAAGGTGTAGTTGGTAAATTCGTTGAGTTCTTCGGTAATGGACTAAAGAGCATGCCTTTAGCTGACCGTGCAACAATTTCAAACATGGCACCAGAATACGGCGCAACTTGTGGATTCTTCCCAATCGATGATATTTCATTAGAATACTTACGTTTAACAGGTAGAGATGAAGAGCAAATTCGAGTTGTTGAAGAATACTGTAAAGCAAACGGTTTATTCTATACAGCAGACAGCAAAGATCCAATTTACACTGATCTTGTTGAAATTGATTTAAATACAATTGAATCTAACCTTTCTGGACCGAAACGCCCACAAGATTTAATTCCACTTTCAGATATGAAAGATGCGTTCCACAAAGCTGTTGTAGCACCAGTTGGAACACAAGGACTTGGATTTAATGAGCAAGAGTTCGATAAAGAGGTGAAGGTTACATTAGAAGATAAAGAAGTAACGATGAAAACAGGTGCAATTGCAATCGCTGCAATTACAAGCTGTACAAATACATCAAACCCGTACGTATTAATTGGAGCAGGTCTAGTTGCGAAGAAAGCAATTGAAAAAGGACTTAAAGTACCTGAATACGTAAAAACATCATTAGCACCAGGATCTAAAGTTGTTACAGAGTACTTAGATAAGTCTGGTTTAACAACATATTTAGATCAATTAGGTTTCCAAACAGTTGGTTACGGCTGTACGACTTGTATCGGTAACTCTGGTCCATTAGCGCCAGAATTAGAAGAAGCAATCGCAGCAAACGACTTATTAGTAACATCTGTTTTATCTGGTAACCGTAACTTTGAAGGTCGTATTCATCCACTTGTAAAAGCGAACTACTTAGCATCACCACCACTTGTTGTGGCATATGCACTTGCAGGTACTGTTGATATTGACCTGAAAAATGATGAAATCGGTAAAGATGCAAATGGCAATGCTGTTTACTTCAACGATATTTGGCCATCAGCTAAAGAAATTGAAGATGTAGTTCAAAGCGTTGTTACATCTGAACTATTCAAAAAAGAATATGCACAAGTATTTAATAGCAATGAGCGTTGGAATGAAATCCAAACTTCAAATGAAGCTTTATATACTTGGGATAATGATTCAACATACATTCAAAATCCACCATTCTTTGAAGGTTTATCTAAAGAGCCAGGTGAAGTTGAAACGTTATCAGGCTTACGCGTAGTTGGTAAATTTGGTGACTCTGTAACGACAGACCATATTTCACCAGCAGGTTCAATCGGTAAGCATACACCAGCTGGACGCTACTTATTAGAAAACGGCGTACAACCAGTTGACTTTAACTCTTACGGTTCTCGTCGTGGTAACCATGAAGTGATGATGCGTGGTACATTCGCGAACATCCGTATTAAAAACCAAATTGCACCAGGCACAGAAGGCGGATATACAACATACTGGCCAACTGGTGAAGTAACATCAATCTATGATGCTGCTATGAAATATAAAGAAGACGGCACAGGCCTTCTAGTTGTTGCAGGTAAAGATTACGGTATGGGAAGTTCTCGTGACTGGGCTGCAAAAGGTACAAACTTATTAGGTATTAAAGCAGTAATCGCAGAAAGCTTCGAGCGTATTCACCGCAGTAACTTAGTGTTAATGGGCGTATTACCGCTTCAATTTAAAGATGGTGAAAGCGCTGAAACATTAGGTCTTGTTGGTAACGAGTCATTTGAAATTCAAATCGACAAAACAGTTAAACCACGCGATCTTGTAAAAGTAGTTGCAACTGATGCAGATGGCAACGAAAAACAATTTGAAGTAGTAGCTCGTTTCGATAGTGAAGTAGAAATTGACTACTACCGTCACGGTGGTATTCTGCAAATGGTTCTTCGTGAGAAAATCGAAGAGTCTAAAGTGTCGAACTAAACAATTGAAATGAATGATAAGGAAGCTAACAACTGTTAGCTTCCTTATTTTATCCAACTTTAATGGGCAGTAAGACCCCCACCTCAAAATGCAGCGCAAGCAAAGAAGTTAGGTGGGGGGGCGGGCTGCCCATTAAAGTCCGATTGGTGAGGGCTGATAATCAGTGGGGGATGAAGAAAACCCCCACTGATTAAAGTTTCACTTTATGGAAAGGGATGAAACCATTTGGTTTCATCCCTTTCTTTTTACTATAAAAAATGGAGGGGATATTATGAAAGAATATAAAAGAATTTTGTTACCGTTACAGAAAGAAAAAATATTAGTAATAGCAGCAGTATGCAGTGGGATTTTTGCAGCTATTTTAAATCTATCCCGTCCGCTATTCATGGGACTAATTGTAGATAACCTAATTCAACGAGAGCTGAAGGGAGCGTATTTTTACATTACTTTGTTTACAGTTAGCCGCTTGTTGATGTGGGTGAACAATCTTTCATTTGATTATGTAAGCTCAAAAGCAAGTCAACGAATATTGCAAAAGAAGCGTATAGATGTATTGCGCCATTTTTTCTTATTACCATTTGAAGAGAGTGAGAAAATCAAACAAGGAGAGTTAGAAACGTTAGTTGTGTCTGATATTCCAAACTGGGTCAGATTATATGGTTCTATATTAATAGAATATATACATGCCATTGCACAATTTATAGGTGCGTTCATAGCACTACAACATATAGATATACAGTTTATATTGTGGGTAACTCCGTTTTTATTTTTAAGTGCAACGGTTCCGATATTGATGGGGAAAAAGGTAAGAAATATTGCAAGTATTGCTCAAAACAATCAGTCAACTGTTGTAGAGATGGTGTCACAGTTTGTAAAAGGAGTACAAGATTTGCGTAGTTTACAAAAAGAAAAATGGGCCATTCGCTTATTTAAGAGAGTAACAGCACAATCTTATAAAACAGAAGTAAAGAAGACGATGATGCAACATTGCATTGGGGTAGTTGGAACGGTGATGGAAACAGGAGCATATATCGTTGTTCTCATTGTAGGTGTGCAAAAAATAATGAAGGGGGAAATAGAAGTTGGTTCACTTGTTGCAGTGTTAGCGACAATTGAAATGCTCTTTTTCCCTGTCCGTTATGTGGGCGATTTATTAATGATGACACAAGTTGCAATTGCTTCGGCAAATAGAGTTTTTTCCTTTTTAGATAAACGAGTGGCAAATAGTAATGTAGAAAGAGCGATGGGGATGACATTAACAAATGTTTCATTTCAGGAGAATGATGAAGAGAAATGCAGAATTTATAATATTGATTTGCAAATTAAACCTGGTGAACTCATTATGATTGTAGGAGAAAGTGGTGCAGGAAAAACAACGCTTTTAAAATTAATGGCAGGCTTGTATAAACCATCTAACGGTAGCGTTGCTTATTATGGAAATGAGGCTCGATTGACTACAGTGTGGCAAGAACCACGTTTTTTTCGGACGACAGTAAAAGAGAATATGTATTTCGGTGAAGAGTATATAGAACACCAGTTAGAAAAAAATATTGAACTTGTAAATGGAACATCAATTATTAGGGACTTGCCTGAAGGGATTCAAACTGTATTACATAAAAGTGGTGAAGAGTTTTCGGGAGGAGAAAGGAAACGTCTTGCATTACTGCGAGCAATTGTTTCAAATCCAAATCTTATTATTTTAGATGAACCGACTGCCGGATTAGATCCGAGCAATCAAGAAATTGTTTGGAATATGATAGAAGGGCTGGGAGGCGAGGTCACGAGAATTGTGGCTACGCATGATGTAGAGAAAGTAATACTAGCAGATCGCGTTGTCATCATGAAAGAAGGAAGTATTGTAGCATGTGGAAGTCCTGAAAAATTAATAAATAGTCATTCATTTTTTAAGAGATGTGAATAAAGATAAGAGCAATGCTCTAATCTTTATTCACCGTCATTTAGTTGATACTGGATAGATTCGGAGTGATTTAGATCAACGTTAAAAGTAGCAGTCATAAGGAAAGTGGCAATTCCAAGAATTAAGAAAAGGACGAATGAGACTAGAGAAACGTAGAGACAAATACGCCCTACTTTCTTTTTTTCAAGATCGTTACTAAAGAGTGAAATGATCCATGTAATAATACCGATTGGGTATAAAAGAAAACTAAGAATATATAATGTTATTTTTTCGAATGAATTCATAAAAAATCCCCCTTTTGTTGAAGTTTATATAACTACGAAAGTAAAAAGGTGAATAGGTCCATAAGAAAATAAACAACACTGCATTTATTTTTCTAATTATATGATAAAAAGGAAAAAAATGCACTTTAAATAAGAATATTCTAATTATTTAGACTGTGAATATTTCCAAGCTTGTCCGTATAAGCTAAAATAAGGTATATAGTATTTGAGTGATTAAGTTATAAGAAGATAAATACGTTAGGGTGATATAAAATGTGGAGGAAGCTTACGATTATTGTAGTGTTACTTTGTTTAGCGGGATATGCAGCTTATGAACAGTTTGGTAAAAACGATCAGGTAGTGCAAGGGGAGCAAACAAAAAGTGAAGCTGCTATGAAAGAAATGATTGCAAGTAATGGTATTGAAATAGGGAAGAGTGCGCCAGACTTTGAATTAACGAAGTTAGATGGAACGAATGTAAAGTTATCAGATTTAAAAGGAAAGAAAGCGATTTTAAACTTTTGGGCAACGTGGTGTGGGCCTTGCCAGCAAGAAATGCCAGATATGGAGGCTTTCTATAAAGAACATAAAGAAAATGTAGAAATTTTAGCAATAAATTATACGCCTTCAGAAAAAGGCGGGGGGATAGAAAAGGTAAGTAATTTTGCTAAGGAAAAAGGAATTACTTTTCCTATTTTATTGGATAAGAACATTGATGTAACAACAGCGTATAAAGTCATTACGATCCCAACTTCGTATTTTATAGATACAAAAGGTGTCATTCAAGATAAGTTTATTGGGCCGATGACGCAAAAAGAGATGGAGAAACGGATTGCCAAATTAAAATAACAGTGAAAAGGTAGAGATGAAATATAATCATTTCTGCCTTTTCTTTTTCACGTAGTGATAACTGCATGGTATGATAAAAGAAATATAAACGTTGAAAGATAAAGGAGTGTATTTGGAGTGGGGAATATATCCTTACCGTTAGATTATGTTGTAATTGACTTTGAAACAACAGGATTTAATCCTTATAATGATAAGATCATTCAAGTGGCAGCAGTGAAATATCGTAATCATGAACTAGTAGATCAATTTGTTTCCTATGTGAATCCGGAGCGTCCAA
This sequence comes from Bacillus sp. FSL R9-9834, assembly GCF_038006905.1. Taxonomy (NCBI): domain Bacteria; kingdom Bacillati; phylum Bacillota; class Bacilli; order Caryophanales; family Bacillaceae; genus Bacillus; species Bacillus sp. FSL R9-9834. The sequence continues at coordinate 3,399,978 of NZ_JBBOWD010000001.1, read as the reverse complement.
TTCCGGACCGAATAACGAGTTTAACAGGTATTACAAATTATCGTGTTTCGGATGCACCGACGATTGAAGAAGTGTTACCTTTATTTTTAGCATTTTTACATACAAATGTAATTGTCGCTCATAATGCATCTTTTGATATGCGCTTTTTGAAAAGTAATGTGAATATGCTTGGTTTACCGGAACCACAAAATAAAGTGATTGATACTGTGTTTCTAGCAAAGAAATATATGAAGCACGCGCCTAATCATAAACTTGAAACGTTAAAGCGAATGCTTGGAATTCGTTTAAGTTCTCATAATGCATTTGATGATTGTATTACTTGTGCAGCAGTTTATCAAAAATGTGCCTTTATTGAAGAAGAGGCGAAAAGGAAATCGAATACAGAAGTACTTGATGAAACAGCAGTATATGAAGCGGTAAAAGAGATACTTGTACGAAATAAACGTGATATTGAATGGATTCGTTGCATGAATGTAGGAAGCTATTTAGATATAAAAGCTTTTTATCCAGTTATGAGATTAAAGGTAAAAGGGCGAAAGAAATACGTATTAACAGACATATTAGAAGATGATGTGAAAGAAATATGTACGAGTTTAGCCTGTGAACCGGCGTTAAAAAGTGAAGTTGGTAACACGAGAATTATGCTTAATAGCTTAGAGGACGTCCTGAAATTAGAAAGTTATATTTTAGAACAGTATGATTTTGTATTGCAAGCGCTGCATGATTATAAACAAAGTGAAATGAATGCAGATGAAAAACTAAAAGAATATTTGAATATTATGGTGTAATAAACTCCGTGTACATTTTACTGTACACGGAGTTTTTTTAGGAGTACTAAAACATAAAATTTTCTTGCAAATCTGATTAAATAGTTTTTCCTTTGCTCATACTATGTAATAAGAAAGCGAAGGAGAGAGGGTGAACAGCATGAGAAGAAGTCGCCGTAAATCGTTTGACGAGCTTGTGAAAGAAAATAAACAACAATTATTAAGCGATCGCGATGCAATCGATCGCATTGAAGAGCGTATTGAAAAACGTTATGAAATGAAACTTTTTAAGCAAGCTGAATAATTCTTAACACTAGTACGATACTACTGTTAAGGAGGCGATAGTAATGGGTAATCCGAAAAAGAATTCAAAAGACTTTGCACCGAATCATATTGGAACACAATCAAAAAAAGCTGGTGGCAATAAAGGAAAGCAAATGCAAGACCAAACGGGCAAACAACCGATTGTTGATAACGGTTAAAGAAAAGGAGAATATTGTATTCTCCTTTTTTATGTATAAATTTGAGGGAAGATAGGTAATTTAAGCTGGTGTGTATATACAATATTAGGAGGAAAGTACATGCCAAATCCAGATAATCGAAGTGATAACGCTGAAAAGTTACAAGAAATGGTGCAAAATACAATTGATAACTTTAATGAAGCAAAAGAAACAGCGGAGCTTTCTAATGAAAAAGACCGTTCTGCTATTGAAGCAAAAAATCAAAGACGTTTAGAAAGTATTGACTCATTAAAAAGTGAAATCAAAGATGAATCTTAACAGAATGTACAAAAAGGGCTGACTTTTGTCAGCCCTTTTTCGTAATTGTAAAGTTTTCAACGAGTAAACGCCAATTTTGTGGAAATGGCAAGCCAATCTTCCAATAACTAATACCGCCAATGCCTTGTTCTTTCATTAAATTGAATTTACTTTGAATAGATCTCGCATCTTCAAACCAAACTTCGTGTTGTACACCGTTTTCGTCAAAGTAATTGAAATGTGGAGCTTGAGCTGTGAAATCATAGCGGATAGGAACATTGTATTTACGAGCGAGTGCAACAGCTGCAACAGAGCTAACTGCTTTTGCTGGTGGGTTTCCTTGTTTGAACGGAAGTTTCCAATCGAATCCGTATAAATTTTGCCCCATCATAATTTTTTGAGGAGGCATTTGAGATTTTGCGTATTGAAGTACTTCTTTTACAGGGCCGATAGGAGAGATTGCCATCGGTGGTCCGCCCTGCCATCCCCAGTCATATGTCATAATGACGACGAAATCAACAATTTGTCCTTGTGCTTTATAATCGTGAGCTTCGAAAAATTTTCCCTTTTGATTGGAACTTGTTTTCGGTACAAGCGTTGTACTTAATGTGTATCCGTTAGGTAAGCGTGTTTTCACATTTCGTAAAAAACGATTATACGCTTCGCGATCTTCGGGTGCAACACTCTCAAAATCGAAATGAATATCTCGCATACCGTACTTCTCAGCAGTTTGCAAAATATTTGTAATAAATTTGTTTTGGATTGTTGCGTCCCGTAAAATAACGGATGTTAGATCGGCACTGAAATTTCCGTTTTCGATGTTCGTAATAACGAGCATAGGGATGGTATTACCTTGCGTTGCAATATTAGCGATTTTAGCTGTTTCAGTTGGTTCTTTTAACGTACCATCTCTTTTTGCCTCGAAGCTGAAGTAAGCTAAGTATGTTAAAAATGGATTAATAGCACGTGTAGCATTAACTAAACTTTCTTTAATAGGTATAGTGGAAGGTTGTAAATAAGCGATGGATTCTACTGCACGTTTCGTCCCTTTCGGTATATATAATTGCTGTCCAACGTGGAGAATGGATTTTAAAGATAAGTTATTCACTTTAGCTAAACTAGCGAGAGGAACGTTATATGTTTGAGAGATTCGATATAGGCTATCGCCAGGCTGTACATAATAATTATTCCCTTTCGTATTCACGATCAGAGCCTGACCAACAACGAGTGTTTCAGCTGGATTTAATCCATTGTCTTTTACTATCTCGTCAGGTGTTGATCCATATTTTGATGCCAAGCTATATACGCTATCACCGCTACAATTTGAATCATATGCTTGCTCCTTTCGGTAAAAGATTCACTGTTTTTATTTTATTTTTGATTCCGCTGTATTATGATTAAATGTATGCAAGGTAGCAGAAGTGAAAGAAGGCGAATATATATGTTTGTAGCAGAACATGAAGTTGAAATCCGTTATGCGGAAACAGATCAAATGGGTGTTGTTTACCATTCAAACTATTTAGTGTGGCTTGAATTAGGTCGCACGAAACTTATACAAGATTTAGGGTTTTCATATGTTGAAATGGAGAAAGAAGGAATTATTTCTCCTGTGTTAGATTTGCAAATTTCTTATCGTAAAGCAATGCGTTACGGGGAAAAAGCAATTGTAAAAACGTGGGTTGATACAGTGAGCCCGCTTCGCGTTGTATATGGATATGAAATATATAATGGTGAAGGTGAACTTTGTATTACGGCAAGTACGACAAATATTTGTGCGAAAAAAGAAGGGTTCAGGCCCGTATCATTTAAAAAGTTCTATCCAGAGTGGTATGCGAAATATGAGGAAATTAAGAAAAAATAAAAAAGCGTGGCGGAAGCCACGTTTTTTTATTTTTCATAATTAAATTGCGGGAAATCATCACCGTCGTTAAATGTAACAGATAAATTATGTCCATCGAAGAACCATTCATCATCGCTTTCAATAAAGAAGTTAATACCTTCTTCTTGAATTTGAACAGCAGGATGTGCAGGATCATCTTTACGAATACCTAAAGAAAGTCCTTTTTGCACAGTACTACAACCGCCATATTGTACGAAAAGGCGCAGTGTTTCACCCGATTGTAAGTTTAATTCGTTTTTATACCATTGTGCTGCTTCTTTTGTTACGGAAAGATTCATGTATAGTTCCTCCAAATTATGTTGCTTTTTCTTTAGTATAAAAAATAACGCAAAAAGACGCTATTAATATGCTTCACGTTTTCTTTTTGCGTTATGTGGGTTACGATCTTATTTTTGCTTTTTTGAAAAGTTTGCTTTCGGTTCAGTTTTATTTATAATTCGTCCAATATTTGCACGGTGTTTATAAATAACCATACCTGCTAATAAACACATCGCAATAATGAAGATTTTATCCCCGCTAACAATTGATGCGATAACGGCAACGACAGCTGTTACCATAGAAGAAAGTGATACGTATCTTGTTGTAAATAAAAGGCTGAAAAAGACAACAGCTAAAATTGCAAAAACAACTGGTGAGTAGCATAATAGCACGCCAGCAGAAGTTGCAACTGCTTTACCGCCACGGAATTTCGCGAAAATCGGATACACATGTCCAAGAACAGCTGCTAATCCGAACCATAGTGGATGAATGTCTAACGCGAAAATAATCGGTAGACTCGTTGCTAATGTACCTTTTAAAATGTCAGCAATTGTAACGATAAAACCTGCTTTTTTCCCTAGTGTGCGGAATGTATTGGTTCCGCCTAAATTACCGCTTCCGTGCTCACGAATGTCAATTCCATAACCAATCTTTCCAACGACTAGTGCAAATGGAATCGAGCCAAGTAAGTAGGCAACGATAAATAAAAGATATGTAGTAACCATAAGTTCAGTCTCCTTTATTCAAATGTGTTGATAAAGGGTAAAAAGAGTTTTTCCCGTATATTGTACCATACATTTGTAAAGAGCACATTTCTTTTTTGTAAATGAAAAATTCATTATTTCGTGCAAAAAATTTCACAGGAATGTTACATTTCTCACAGAAACACTAAGACTATATGTAGTAACATTTTAATCAAAAGACAACAACATATTGGTGGAGGGTTATAAATGTTACAAAAAAATACACGTGGAGAAGAATTAATGAGAATATTTGAGACAATAGTCCACGGCAATGAACAAGATTTAATGCAAGAAAATGCAAATGTAGACGGCCGCTCTCCGATGGGAGTAATGGGAACGTTCGCATCTGAGAGTGCGAAATATTACGCTGTTGAAAATTTATTGTCAGATTCAGTGAAAAAAGCGATAAATGAAAATATATTATATCCGCATGATTTAGATTTTTATGCGACTGGAACGACAACTTGTTCGCAAATTCCGTTAGCGCAAATGCTTGCGAACGGTTTTCATACCGGACATGGACATATGAGACAACCGCAAGACATTAAAAGTGCATTAGCTCTTTCATCTATTATTTTTCAAGCGAATCAAAATATGCAGCACGGTGGTCAATCGTTTGCACTCTTTGATGTTGATTTAGCTCCATATGTGAGAAAAACAGTAGAGAGACATAAGAAACGATTACATTCATATCCGCTTACGAAAGAACAAATAGAAGAATTTGCGTGGAAAGAAACAGAAAATGATACGTATCAGGCTTGTGAGGCTTTCATTCATAATTCAAATAGTATGCATAGTAGGGGCGGAGGGCAAGTACCGTTTATTTCTATTAATTATGGAACAGATACATCGAAAGAAGGAAGACTTTTAATTAAACAACTTTTAAAAGCGACACAAGCTGGTCTTGGTAAAGGGGAAACACCAATTTTTCCTATTCAAATTTTTAAAATGAAAAAGGGTGTGAATTTTGAAGAGAGCGATACGAACTATGATTTATTTGAATTAGCGTTAGAGACAACGGCTGAACGATTATTCCCTAACTTTTCATTTTTAGATGCGCCATTTAATGCTGTGCATTATGATGGAAGACCGGAAAGTGAAGTATGTTACATGGGATGTCGTACTCGTGTTATGTCGAACATACATGGAGAAGAAACGGCGATTGGAAGAGGGAATTTATCATTTACATCTATTAATTTAGTGAAATTAGCGTTAATTAGTGGTTCAAAAGAAGCGTTTTTTGAAGCGTTAAATTATTACTTAGATGTAGGAATCCAGCAATTATTAGAGAGATTTGAGTATCAATGTACGAAACGAGCAAGAGATTTTCGATTTTTATATTCACAAGGTGTATGGCGCGGTGGAGAAAAGTTACAGCCTGAAGATTCTGTAGCATCGATTTTAAAGCAAGGGACGTTAAGTCTTGGTTTTATCGGTCTTGCGGAGTGTTTAGTAGCTTTAACAGGCAAGCATCACGGAGAAGATGAAGAATCATGGAAACTCGGATATGAAATTATTTCCTTTATGAGAGATAGAATGGATAAAGCGACAGAAGAACATGAACTGAATTTCTCAGTCATTGCAACTCCAGCAGAAGGATTATCAGGGAAGTTTGTGAAAAAAGATAGAGAAGAATTTGGCGTGATTAGCGGTATAACGAACCATAATTATTATACGAATTCATTCCATATTCCAGTTTATTATAACATTCAGGCGATAAATAAAATTCGTTTAGAAGGCCCGTTCCACGCTCTATGTAACGGGGGACATATTACGTATATTGAACTAGATGGAGCAGCAATGCATAACAAAAAGGCATTAAAACAAATTGTACAAGCTATGGCAGAGAATGGCGTTGGATACGGTTCAATTAATCACCCTGTTGACCGTTGTAAGTGCTGTAGTTATCACGGAGTTATTGGAAATGAATGTCCGAGCTGCGGAAATGAAGATGAGGCTAACATAGAAAGAATTCGCCGTATAACAGGTTATCTTGTAGGAGATATGTCGAAGTGGAATAGTGCGAAACGTAGTGAAGAGATGGATCGGGTGAAGCATAAATGAAAGTGATGAACATCATTCATGATAGTGTAGTAGATGGAGAAGGGTTGCGGACAGTCGTGTTTTTTGCGGGCTGTCCGCATCGTTGTTTCGGCTGCCATAATCCGAAATCGTGGAATATTTGTAATGGAACTGAAATGACAGTAGAAGAAATTGTGAAAGAGATTGCAAGTAATCCATTAACTGATGTAACATTTTCAGGTGGAGATCCATTTTTTCAAGCTGCTGAAGTGAAACAAGTAGCAAGAGCAGTGAAAGATTTGAAAAAAAATTTATGGATGTATACAGGTTATACGTTAGAAGAGATACAGAGTTCTCAAAATAATGATATGATAGAGTTGTTACATTATGGGGATGTTTTAGTCGATGGAAGATTTGAAATCGAGAAAAAAGATTTAACACTTCCATTTCGCGGAAGCTCCAATCAACGTATTATTCGATTGAAAGAGTAAAAAGGCGGGATAGATTATATGAATAAAACAGTATTACTTGTCGAAGATGAAAGAAGATTACGTGAAATTGTTAGCGATTATTTTCGTAATGAAGGTTTTGAAGTAATCGAAGCAGAAGACGGAAAAAAAGCGCTAGAATTATTTGCAGAGCATGAAATCGATTTAATTATGTTAGATATTATGTTACCAGAAATAGATGGATGGTCTGTTTGTAGACGAATTCGAAAAGAATCAGCAGTGCCAATTATTATGCTCACAGCACGTTCAGATGAGGATGATACATTACTAGGATTTGAATTAGGTGCAGATGAGTATGTAACGAAACCTTTCAGCCCGAAAGTGTTAGTAGCTCGAGCAAAGACTTTATTGAAGCGTGCGGATGGCGTGGTGGGAGTAGCTGAAGAAAATGCTATGTCTTTAGCTGGAATAGAAGTGAATCGTCTATCTAGAACCGTTTTAGTAGATGGAGAAGAAATTATATTAACACATAAAGAATTTGAACTTCTCGTTTATTTAATGGAGAACAAAGGAATTGTGTTGTCACGTCAACATTTATTAGATCAGTTATGGGGATATGACTATTACGGTGATGACCGAACGGTTGATACTCATATTAAAAAACTACGAAATAAGCTAGGAGATAAAGCGAAGCATATCGGTACTGTTATTCGTGTTGGTTATAAATTTGAAGAATAACGCGGAACGTATTGTGCGCTTCACTCTAGGAAAATAACAATTTTATATCCTCTTTTGCAGGTAGAATGTACAAAAAATGCTTTTTTTGTCTACAATGTTAAATAAGCGTATTTTTTTAATTGGATTTCACGATGAGTTCACAAGAAGGACACAAAACGTGACTATACTGAAAATACGAATTCACCAGAGAGGGGAAGTAAACATGGGATATTACGACGGACCAAATTTAAATGAAGAGCATAGTGAAACGAGAGAAGTGAGAAAATCGGGCAGTAAAAAAGGCTATTTTTTCACAGGTTTAGTCGGAGCTGTAGTTGGGGCTGTTTCAATTAGTTTTGCAGCACCATATATGCCATGGGCTCAAAATAATGGAGCGGCGGTATCATCATTTAGTTCAGATTCGAAAGTAGAAGGTACTGTAGTTCCTGTTGTCAATAAAGCAAAAAATGAGACTGATTTACCTGGGATGATTGAAGGCGCGAAAGATGTTGTTGTAGGTGTTATTAATATGCAACAAAGCATTGATCCATTTGCAATGCAACCGACAGGTCAAGAACAACAAGCCGGTTCAGGGTCAGGTGTGATTTATAAAAAAGCAGGAAATAAAGCATATATTGTAACAAACAACCACGTAGTAGATGGAGCAAATAAACTTGCTGTAAAACTAAGTGATGGTAAAAAAGTAGATGCAAAGCTTGTAGGGAAAGACCCTTGGTTAGATTTAGCGGTTGTAGAAATTGATGGATCTAATGTAAATAAAGTTGCCACTTTAGGTGATTCAAGTAAAATCCGTGCGGGTGAAAAAGCAATTGCGATCGGTAACCCACTAGGGTTTGATGGAAGTGTAACGGAAGGTATAATCAGTAGTAAAGAACGTGAAATTCCAGTTGATATTGATGGGGACAAACGTCCAGATTGGCAAGCACAAGTTATTCAAACAGATGCAGCGATCAATCCAGGTAATAGTGGTGGTGCGTTATTTAACCAAAACGGTGAAATAATTGGGATTAATTCAAGTAAAATTGCACAACAAGAAGTTGAAGGAATTGGATTTGCTATTCCAATTAATATCGCAAAGCCAGTTATTGAATCACTTGAAAAAGACGGAGTAGTGAAACGTCCAGCCCTTGGAGTAGGTGTTGTTTCATTAGAAGATGTGCAAGCTTATGCAGTAAATCAATTGAAAGTACCGAAAGACGTAACAAACGGCGTTGTATTAGGTAAAATTTACCCAATATCACCGGCCGAAAAAGCTGGTTTAGAGCAATATGATATTGTAGTAGCATTAGATAATCAAAAAGTAGAGAATGCTCTTCAATTCCGTAAATATTTATATGAAAAGAAAAAAGTAGGCGAGAAAGTGGAAGTTACATTCTATCGTAACGGTCAAAAAATGACGAAAACAGCTACTTTAGCAGATAACTCAGCTACAAAGAATCAATAATCGGAATAAAAGAAAGTCTCTTTCATATTGAAAGAGACTTTCTTTATCGGCTATACTAAAGGAATAGGAGGGATTAATTATGATGATTGAAAACCCAACTCGTACGGAAATTGGTGAAGTATTAAAGAAAAGCAAAACAATTGCGGTTGTTGGATTATCAGATAAGCCAGAACGTACATCGTATATGGTGTCAAAAGCAATGCAAGATGCTGGGTATCGCATTATTCCAGTAAACCCAACAGTAGATGAAGTGCTTGGAGAAAAGGCAGTTGCTTCACTAAAAGATATTAAGGAACATGTTGACATTGTAAATGTATTCCGCCGTTCAGAATTTTTAATGGATGTTGCAAAAGAATTTGTGGAGATTGATGCAGATGTTTTTTGGGCACAATTAGGAGTACAAGATGAAGATACATATCAACTTTTAAAAGAAAAAGACTATACTGTAATAATGGATCGTTGCATAAAAGTAGAACATGCAATGACAAAATAGTATAGATTGTAAAGTTAGAAAGATTGCTTCAGCCCTTATTATAGATAAGTAGGGCCGATGAACGAGGTGTTCATCATGAGATTTTTTAAAGGCTGTTTTTGGGGATTGTTACTTGTAATCCCGTTTTGGATCTTGATCATTTGGATCATAATAAAGGTTTGGAATATGTAATCTTGGCATACATATCCATTTCTCGTTGACAAACGATTATTTTTCTGAAATAGTAGCCTAGAGGAATCCTTGTGAAAAAACAAGGATTTTTCTATTGAAAATGGTATATAAAAGAGATAAGATAACTTGCCAAAACTATAGTCGAGGCGTTATTCTATAATAGAAACATATGTTCTGATTTTGGATTAGGAAAGGGGCAAGGAGTTTGGCGAAGCATCAGTTCCAATATAATGAAGATGCGATTCAAGTGTTAGAAGGACTTGAAGCCGTTCGAAAACGCCCGGGTATGTATATCGGGAGCACGGACAGCCGTGGATTGCATCATTTAGTATACGAAATAGTAGATAACTCCGTTGATGAAGCGTTAGCGGGATTTGGCGACGAAATTTCTGTCGTAATACATAAAGATAATAGTATTAGCGTTATTGATAAAGGGCGAGGAATGCCTACGGGAATGCATAAACTTGGGAAACCGACACCTGAAGTTATTTTAACTGTACTTCATGCAGGCGGTAAGTTTGGTCAAGGTGGCTATAAAACAAGCGGTGGTTTACACGGTGTTGGGGCATCAGTTGTAAACGCCTTATCAGAATGGTTAGTCGTAACGATTAAGCGTGACGGAAATATTTATGAACAACGCTTTGAAAATGGTGGTGTTCCTGTAACGACGCTTGAAAAAATCGGAAAGACGAAAGAATCTGGTACGACAATGCATTTTAAACCAGATACAACAATTTTCAGTACAACAAATTATAACTATGAAACTTTATGTGAAAGATTACGCGAATCTGCATTTTTATTAAAAGGGATGAAAATCTCAATAAAAGATGAACGAAATGATTTAGAAGATGTGTTTCATTATGAAACAGGAATTGAAGCTTTCGTTTCATACTTAAACGAAGAGAAAGATTCGATTCATCCAGTTGTATATTTCTCTGGTGAACAAAATGGAATTGAGGCAGAGCTAGCATTTCAATTTAACGATGGCTACTCAGAAAATATTCTATCGTTTGTAAATAACGTACGTACAAAAGATGGTGGAACACATGAAGCTGGATTTAAGACAGCAATGACGCGTGTGTTTAATGAGTATGCTCGTAAAGTTTCGCTATTAAAAGAAAAAGATAAAAACTTAGAAGGTACAGATATTCGTGAAGGTGTAGCGGCTATTGTTTCTGTACGTGTACCAGAAGAAGTACTTCAGTTTGAAGGACAAACGAAGGGGAAACTAGGTACAAGTGAAGCTCGTTCTTCAATTGATGCCATTGTATCAGAGCATTTAGCTTACTTTTTAGAAGAAAACCCGGACGTAGCTACACTTCTTGTGAGAAAAGCAATTAAAGCAGCACAAGCACGTGAAGCCGCTCGTAAAGCGAGAGAAGAAGCGCGTACTGGTAAAAAGAAAAAGAAATCAGAAGGTACATTAAGTGGTAAATTAACACCCGCACAATCACGTAATCCGCAGAAAAATGAACTGTACCTAGTAGAGGGTGACTCTGCCGGTGGTTCTGCGAAACAAGGACGAGATCGACGTTTCCAAGCGGTATTACCATTACGTGGTAAAGTAATTAATACAGAAAAAGCAAAGCTTGCTGATATCTTTAAAAATGAAGAGATTAATACAATCATTTATGCAATTGGCGGCGGTGTAGGCAATGAATTCGATGTGGAAGATATTAACTACGATAAAGTTGTCATTATGACCGATGCTGATACAGACGGGGCGCATATTCAAGTATTGTTATTAACATTCTTCTACAGATATATGAAACCACTTATCGAAGCTGGTAAAGTGTTTATCGCACTTCCTCCTTTATACAAAGTAAGTAAAGGAAAAGGAAAAAGTGAAGTAATTGAATACGCATGGTCAGATGATGAATTAGATGAAGTAACGAAAAAAGTTGGAAAAGGTTACATGTTACAGCGTTATAAAGGACTTGGCGAAATGAATGCGGATCAATTATGGGAAACAACGATGAATCCTGAAACGCGTACATTAATTCGCGTGAAAATTGATGATGCAGCGAGGGCAGAGCGCCGCGTTACAACATTAATGGGTGATAAAGTAGAACCGCGTCGTAAATGGATTGAGCGCAATGTACAGTTTGGTATGCAAGAAGAAGGAAATATTTTAGAAAATGAAATGATTATGGAGACGGAGGTGGAATAACATGCAAGCAGAGAAGTTTCATGACCTCCCGCTTGAAGACGTGTTAGGTGATCGCTTTGCACGTTATAGTAAATATATTATTCAAGATCGCGCACTTCCAGATGCGCGTGACGGTTTAAAGCCGGTACAAAGACGTATTTTATATTCTATGTATGTAGAAGGAAACGTGCACGATAAAGCATTCCGTAAGTCAGCTAAAACAGTCGGTAACGTTATTGGTAATTATCATCCGCATGGCGATTCCTCTGTATATGAGGCGATGGTACGTTTAAGCCAAACTTGGAAAGTACGTAATGTTTTAGTTGAGATGCATGGTAATAACGGTAGTGTTGACGGGGATCCAGCAGCAGCAATGCGTTATACGGAAGCCCGATTATCACCAATTGCATCTGAGTTATTACGTGATCTTGATAAAGAAACAGTAGAATTCGTATCCAATTTTGATGATACGAGTGAAGAACCGGTTGTTTTACCAGCAGCGTTCCCGAACTTATTAGTGAATGGATCTACAGGGATTTCCGCTGGTTATGCAACAGAAATTCCTCCGCATCATCTTGGAGAAGTTATTGACGCTACAATGATGCGTATTGATAAACCGAATAGTACTGTTGATGATTTATTAACAGTTATGAAAGGACCTGATTTCCCAACAGGTGGTATTATTCAAGGGATTGACGGTATTAAAAAGGCGTATGAAACAGGTAAAGGTAAAATTATTATTCGCGGGAAAGCAGAAGTTGAAACGGTTCGTGGTGGGAAACAGCAAATCGTAATTACTGAAATTCCATACGAAGTAAATAAAGCAAACCTTGTTAAGAAAATGGATGAGTTACGTCTAGATAAAAAATTAGATGGCATTGCTGAAGTGCGTGATGAGACAGATCGTACAGGTCTTCGTATTGTCGTAGAATTAAAAAAAGAAGCAAATTCTGAAGGTATTTTAAATTATTTATATAAAAATACAGATTTGCAAATACCATATAACTTTAATATGGTAGCGATTAATAATCGTCGTCCAACGCTTATGACATTACCGAAAATTTTAGATGCATATATTGGGCATCAAAAAGAAGTTGTTACGAGACGTTCACAATATGAATTAAGAAAAGCAGAAAATCGTCAACATATTGTAGAAGGTTTAAAGAAAGCATTATCGATTTTAGACCAAGTTATTGAAACGATTCGAGCTTCAAAAGATAAGCGTAATGCAAAAGATAATTTAAGTGCGAAATTTGGATTTACAGAAGCGCAAGCGGAAGCAATTGTATCCTTGCAATTATATCGTTTAACGAATACAGATATTACAGCACTACAACAAGAGGCAGATGAGCTTAATAAGAAAATTATTGAGCTACAGGCAATTTTACAAAGTGAAAAAAGATTACTTCAAGTAATTAAAACAGATTTAAAGAGAGTTAAGAAAACATATAGTGATGATCGACGCGCGATTATTGAAGATCAAATCGAGGAAATTAAAATCGATGTAGAAGTGATGATCCCACAAGAAGATGTCATCGTTACTGTAACGAAAGAAGGATATGTGAAACGTACTGGATGGCGCTCACATAATGCCTCAAACGGCAAAGACTTCGGTATGAAAGAGGGTGACATCTTACTTGAACGATTCGATACGAATACGACAGAGACAGTCCTCTTATTTACGAATAAAGGAAACTATATATATTTGCCAGTATACGAAATGCCAGATATTCGTTGGAAAGATTTAGGTCAGCACGTTGCTAATATCGTTTCACTCGACCGGGATGAAACCATTATTTGGGCAACTGTCGTACCGAACTTTGAGGAAGAAAAGCGATTTATCGTATTTGTAACAAAGAATGGTATGATTAAGAAGACAGAATTAAACCAATATAAAGTACAGCGTTACTCAAGAGCGTTCGTTGCTGTAAACTTGAAAAAAGATGATGAAGTTGTTGATATATTTGCGACAGATGGAACGAGTGATATCGTTCTTGCTACACACGGTGCATATGCACTTATTTTCCATGAAGATGAAGTAAGTCCAGTCGGTGTAAGAGCCGCTGGTGTGAAAGCAATTAATTTAAAAGAAGATGACTATGTTGCTGCTGGTAAGCCATTAAATGGTGACAAAGATCAACTTATTCTCGTAACGCAGCGTGGTGCTGTAAAACGCCTAAAAGCATCAGAAATTGAGAAATCAACGAGGGCGAAGCGAGGTCTTGTTATTTTCAAAGAGTTAAAACGTAATCCATACCGCATTGTCGGTATTGAAATCGTTAGAGACGATGAACTAGTTTACATGAAGACAGAGAAACATATCGTAGAAGAAATTGATCCGAAAGCGTATCGAAATAAGGACAGGTATAGTAACGGTAGTTTAGTACTAGATGTTAATGATACTGGTGAAGTTATTGAAACGTGGACGAAAAAACGCCCGGAATAAAAAAAGCATCTTGCCATGAATAATGGCAAGATGCTTTTTTCTAGGCAATTTATTATGTAAATAATAATAATCTTGTTATAATAACTGAATGAAATCGTTCTCATGAAGTGAGACTTTAATCAGTGGGGTCTTACTGCCCACAAATAGCGGGATAAATGGAGGGGCAACATGAAAAAAATAGGTGTAGGGATTGTAGGATTTGGATTTTCTAGTACAACATTTCATATCCCATTATTACAAACGATAGAAGAATACGATATTCGTGCCATATTATCTTCAAAAGAAGAGGTAGTAAAAGAAACATTACCGAATGCTAACGTCGTGAGTACAATTGATGAATTGGTGAAGCGAGCTGATATTGACTTAGTCGTTATTACTTCACCAAATACAACTCATTTTCCATATGTAAAAGAAGCAATATTAAACGGTAAGCATGTTGTTGTAGAGAAACCATTTGTTGTTTCAATTGAAGAAGGAGAAGAGCTTATTTCATTAGCAAAGAAACATAATGTGGTATTAAGTGTATATCATAATCGCCGTTTTGATAATGATTTCTTAACGATAAAGAAATTATTAGAAGAGGATAGAATAGGAAATGTATACGCATATGAGGCGCATTTTGATCGCTTCCGTCCACATGTACGTGATCGCTGGAGAGAAAAGAACTTACCAGGATCAGGAATATTATATGATTTAGGATCGCATTTAATTGACCAAGCATTATCATTATTTGGGAAACCAAATGCGATAAGTGCAGATGTAATGAAGCAGCGACCAGGTGCAGAGGTGGATGATTATTTCCACATAGTACTTCACTACGGAGTTAAACGTGTCATTTTACGTGGTAGCAGTTATGTGAAAAAGGCAGGTCCACACTTTACAATGCATGGAGATAAAGGTTCTATGGTGAAATACGGTATGGATTCACAGGAAGAACAATTAAAAAATGGAATGAAGCCAGGCGATAACGGTTATGGAGTAGACATTGAAGAGAATTTTGCTACTCTAGAAACAGAAGAAGAGTCAGTACGTATTCCAACAGAAGTCGGCTGTTATGACATGTACTATAAAGGTGTAAGAGATAGTATTATAAGTGGTGAGAAATTACCTGTAACAGCGCAAGAAGGTTTAGAAGTAATTAAGCTGATTCAATTAGCGGTTGAAAGTAGTGAAACGGGTAGAGTTATCACTGTAAAATAAAAAGACACGAATTTCGTGTCTTTTTTATTAGGAATATGGCAAATTATTTAGTTTAATCGTTTATCATACATTAACTGGATTTGGATGCCGTAAGGATCTTCAATAATACCATATGCTTCACTAAATATATTTTTTTCTAGTGGAGAGATTACCTTCACATCTTTATCGGCAATTAAATTATTATAAAATCTTTGTATTTCTTCTAAATTAGCGCTTTGAATGCAAAGTGACATGTTATTTCCAATGTTATAACCTTCGTTAGGATTCATTGTATCTTCTGCTATCATTAGCTTTGTATTCCCAATTTGTAAAACAGAGTGAGCAATATGATCTTTATTTTCACTTGTAATTTTGAAAGAACTATCTCTTTTCGCCAGTTCTTCATACGTAACAACCATTAACTTTTTGGCTTCTAAATTACGTATATAAAAATGAATTGCCTCCTTTGCTTGCCCATTCATTGAAAGAAAAATAGCTATTTCTAATGTCATAAATTTATAACTCCTTTATTAGTTAATAATTATAATATAGACTAAAAAGGTTTCAATACATGACACCTTTCGAGGAGGGAAATATGAAAAAAACGGAACGAATAAATGATATGCTTATTTTCTTAAATAATAAAAGATATTTTAATTTAAAAGATTTAATGGTTAGATATGATATTTCTAAAAGTACCGCGTTGCGAGATATTCAATCATTAGAAGAAATAGGTGTACCAATATATTCTGAACTAGGCAGAAATGGAAGTTATAAAATTATAGAAAATAGTGTGTTGTCACCAATTTATTTTAGTGTGGATGAAATGTATGCATTATATTTTTCAATTCTTACATTAAATGGATACAAGACAAAACCATTCAATATAGAAAGTATTGCGCTTGAAAATAAATTTAAACATGTCTTACCTGATAATGTGCGTAAAAATATTGCAATTATGGAACGAACGCTTTCTTTTGAAGTAACAAATCATAGTAATTTTAGTCCGTTCTTAAAAGAAATTTTGCAGGGGATTTTTGCTGAGCGAGTTTATCATTTAACATATTTAAAAAAAGATGTGGAGAAAGCCTTGATTGCACAATTTATTCGAATAGAATCTAAATTTGGCCAGTGGTATGCTAAAATCTTTAATTTTGAGACAAATAATGTTCAAATAATTAGATGTGATAAAATTCTTTCTATTGTGGAAACAAGTAATACGAAGCCAAAAAATCTTGAGGAATTATTAAATTATCTTGCTACTTTTCACAGAAAACCTGATGCAATTGATTTTATTGTCATTGTTAATCAAAGAGGAAAAGACATTTTTGATAAAGAGAATTATCCTTCCATGAGGATACAAAAAGAAAATGAACATTATATTATAACAGGCTATTTCAATAAACAAGAAGTTGATTTTATCTCGAACTATTTTCTGAATTTCGGTGAAACGATTATCTCAATTCAGCCTGTTATGCTAAAAGAGTTAATCTATAATAAGGTGTTATCTATAAAGCAGCATTTCACTTCTTTAAGGTAAAGTTAGTTTTAGCCATTTATTTGACATGAAAAAGCCCTTGAGATTTAAATATCAAAGGGCTTTTTGTTGATTTTATTTGTTCTTTAGATACAATTATTTTTCTGGGACGGACAGTCCATAAAAGAACATCGTAACGATATCTTGTATATGTTTTTCACGATCTCTTTCAAGAAGTTGTGCTCCGAAATCATCCCCTAATTTAGTAAACATTTGAATGTAAAGTAACATCATTTCTTTAGTAAGGTGGGGATTAATTTCATTTTTTTGCTGTGCTTGTTCTAATATTTCTAAATACCAAGGCAAAATTTTTTCGTTTTGATAACTATAAATAAACTTTCGGAGCTCTTCATCTCTTTGCATCATTTGTAGTAACATATCCGGCTGAAATAACCCACCAGTATTCATTTTTCTTACAATCATTTTTTGCATCATATCATGAAAAGGTAATTTTTCCGCTGCAAGATCTTTATAATATTGAAATTCAGATATAATAAATTCTTGTATAAGCTCTCGAAATAACGCATCTTTACTTCCGAAATGATTATAAATGGTTACTTGAGAAACGTTTGCTTCTTTTGCAATATGTTCTATTTTCACTTCATTAAATCCGCGTTCTGAAAATAATAAGAAGGCTGCCTCTTTAATAGCACGTTTTTTCTTTTCTTTCACTTTTTCAAAGCCGTTCAATGCAATCACCTCAATTAAAATATACAAGAAAAAATAATGAAAAACAATAATATTTGAAATATAGACATATAAATATTTCAAAAAGTTGTTGCGAATATGAAAGATGAGGAGTACAATAATTTTGAAATATCATATATTAAATATTTCAAAAAATGAGGTGGAATTATGATTTCAGTTCAAAATGTCACAAAAAAATTTTCAAATGGAAAAGGTTTGTTTCATATCACATTTGAAGTGAAAGAAGGGGAAGTATTCGGTTACTTAGGACCAAATGGTGCTGGGAAATCCACAACAATTCGTAATTTAATGGGGTTTATAAAACCGACAGATGGTAAAGCGACAATTTTTGGATTGGATTGTTGGAATGAAGCAGCGAAAATTCAAAGAGAAGTTGGCTATCTACCAGGAGAAATCTCTTTTATTGAAGGAATGAACGGATTAGAGTTTTTGAAGTTAATGCAAGGAATGCGTGGGCTAAAGGATACGAAAAGACGAGATGAATTAATAGAACGTCTTCAATTTGATGTGAAAACACCAATTCGAAAAATGTCTAAAGGAATGAAGCAAAAAGTAGGGATTGTCGCTGCATTTATGCATGATCCAGAGGTGTTAATTTTAGATGAACCGACATCAGGACTTGATCCACTTATGCAGCAAGTGTTTATAGATTTAATAGTAGAGGAAAAGCAAAGAGGAAAAACAATTCTTATGTCTTCACATATTTTCACTGAAATTGAGCGTACATGTGACCGAGTAGCGATTATTAAAGATGGGCGCCTTGTAACGGTTGAAAATATTCATGATTTACAAAGTATGAGACGACAAGTGATAGATGTAACCGTATCATCAGAGGAAGAGATTAAATCTCTTACGCAATGTAATTTACAATTTGAAGCGGTAAAAGGTAGAGAGGCATCGATTATTGTACAAGGAAACTATCAAATTGTTTTACAAACACTTTCAAACTATAATGTAACAGCGCTTCAAACGAGAGCGATGGATTTAGAACATTTATTTATGCATTATTACGATAAGAAAGAAGGGGTAAAGCATGAATAAGCAATTGTTTTTAGCTAGTTTGAAAGAGACGCAAAAAAGTATTTTGAGTTACGCAACTGGTGCAGCTCTATATTTATGGTTGTTAATTTGGATATTTCCTTCAATGGTATCAGCGAAAGGTTTAAATGAATTAATAAGTGCTATGCCTGATAGTATGAAAAAAATCGTTGGTATGGAAAGTCCGATTCAAAACGTAATGGATTTTTTAGCTGGCGAATATTATAGTCTATTGTTTATTATTATTTTAACGATTTTTTGTGTAACAGTTGCAACACATTTAATTGCACGGCATGTAGATAAAGGAGCAATGGCATACTTGCTGGCAACGCCTGTATCTAGAATACGAATTGCAATCACGCAAGCCGCTGTTCTCATATTGGGACTATCGATCATTGTAGTTGTTACGTATGTAGCGGGCATAGTAGGTGCGGAATGGTTTTTACAAGATAATAACTTAAATAAAGAATTATTCTTGAAGATAAATATAGTAGGAGGGCTCATATTTTTAGTCGTTAGTGCTTATTCATTTTTCTTTTCTTGTATATGTAATGACGAAAGAAAGGCATTAAGTTATTCAGCAAGTTTAACGATCTTATTTTTCGTGCTGGATATGGTAGGGAAGTTAAGTGATAAGTTAGAATGGATGAAAAACCTATCATTATTTACATTGTTTCGTCCAAAAGAAATTGCTGAGGGAACGTATAATATATGGCCGGTAAGTATAGGTTTAACTGCGGGAGCACTTTGTATTTTTATAGCAGCAATTGTGGTGTTTAGAAAGAGGGATTTACCGTTATAGAGTAGAAAGTCCACTATATGAGTGGACTTTTTTTGATGAGGAGGAAACTAGTGGATCATTTATTCCGGGTGCAGCTATATGTAAATGATATAGAAAAGTCATTATTGTTCTATGAAGAAGTAATTGGTTTAAAGTTGTATAAACGAAATATGCATGCAGCACGTTTTAATTTCGACCAGTTTTCTTTATTACTAGTTAGTGATTCAAGATTGAATGAAAATCACTATTTTTACAA
The DNA here is from genome assembly GCF_038006905.1 of Bacillus sp. FSL R9-9834. NCBI lineage: Bacteria > Bacillati > Bacillota > Bacilli > Caryophanales > Bacillaceae > Bacillus > Bacillus sp. FSL R9-9834. The sequence goes on along the minus strand of NZ_JBBOWD010000001.1, from coordinate 3,380,141 downwards.
TCGAAAAGAGATGAAGGGGAATGGCTTTGAACTAATTATTGTTGTCAATCGGATTGAAGAAGTATATGAACGTTGTAAAGAGAATCGGTGCACAATACAAGAAGAAATTCAAACTTATCCATGGGAGATGAGAGGATTTAAAATTGTGGATCCAGATGGGTATTTCCTTAGAATTACATCTAAGTAAAGGTAAACATGAAAAATGTTTACCTTTTTTTATGAAAATATTCAAAAAAATGAACCTTTTTCTAGGCTTATCCGTCTAATACATGTAAAGTTAAATTTGAAGTGAGGATGAAACAGGAGGAGCAATTGTGAAAGTAATCCCTTTATATAAAATGATTGTAAAAGAAGAAACCGATGTTTCTTTAGCGAAAAAAGGTGATCATGAAGCATTTATGAGGCTTATACATACAGAAAAAGTAAAGATGTATCGTATTGCAAAGGCTATGTTACGTGATGAGACAAATATAGAGGATGCGATACAAACAACAATTTTAAAAGCCTATGAAAATATAAAAAAATTAAAGAAAGAAGAGTTTTTTCAAACTTGGTTGATTCGAATTTTAATGAATGAATGTAATAACATTATTAGAACGTATAAAAAGATAATTGTGACAGAAGAGAATGATTACAATATGAGTGCGTGCGATCAGTATGAAGATATAGATTTGTGTAATGCGATTCAATCGTTACATGAAGAGTTAAGAGCTGTTACGGTGCTTTATTATTATGAAGATATGAATCAAGAGAGTATAGCGAAGCTTTTAGAAGTACCAAAAGGAACAGTGAAATCGAGATTGGCACGTGCGAGGGAACAACTACAGAAACGATTAAAGATGGAATAGGGGGTGCAAAGGATGGATAATGAAAAAATATTTGATGAGAAATTAAAAAAGAGAATAAAAGAAGAGAGTGTTATAGTGCCACCAGAGTTAAATGAAAAGATCAATTGTACACTACATAATCTCCCGGTAAAAAAGAAAGGTTACAGAGTTTATATGATGGCTATAAGTGCTGCGGTTCTAGCACTTTCAATTGTGTCTATGTCGGAGTTTTCTGATCAAATTTTTGCTCAAAACGGCGGAGTGTTTGAATATGTAAAGAAAAAGGCATTTTCTGATTACGAAAATGAAGAGGAAATAAAGGCGAATGCAAATTATCCGGATAAAGAAAAGATTCATGAAAAGATGCTAGATTCCATTGATCATTTTAATAATATTTCAGGACAATTTGAGGAATATTCTAGTTCGTCAAGAATTGCTACAACATACAAATATGCGATTGATACGGAGCAACAAAGAGGTATCTCTTCGAAAGAAGATAAACTAGTGAAAAAACGAACCATTATATATAACGAGGGCAAGAAAAAAGAGTTTGATGACGAGAAGTATACGTACAAAGAAACAAAATGGAGCCCGAAAGAAAGAAACTATGAACTATTAAAATTAAATCCTACGGAAAGGTTATTGAGAAAATCAGGTGAGAAAAAAAGGTATGATGATGAATATATAGGATTCGCGAAGTATAGTATTCAATCCGAATTTGCTGATCTATTAATTCGATATAAAGATTGGAATTATAAAGAAACGAAGTATCTTGGACTGGATTGCTACAAAATAGAAGGGACAATAAATATAGAAATGCCTGTAAGTACATCTGAAGATTTAAGAGGGAAATTTGAAATGGTTGTAGAGAAAAATACGGGGATTATGCTAAAGTTCCTTAGTTTCCACGAAGGTATGATTCAATATTCGATTACGACTGAATGGATACAAATAAACAAAGGGTTGAAAGAGAATGCATTTCAAAAGGATAGCTCTAAGTATGAAAAATTGAAAAATATATTAGATGAATAGAAAACGGAGGAAATGATATGGAGAATACCTCTTCTTCAAGAGAACAGAAAAATAAACGAAAATATAAAAAGACAACGATAATAAGTGTATTGTTAGCAATATTACTATTTTGCGGATTTGGATATGGTACTTACGTATATATGAAAACTTCTAATCTCGTACAAAAATCAAATGTTAATTTAGCACGTGGTGAAAAATCAAATTTACGTGAGGAAACTGTAAAACCGATTACGAATAATGTTTCACTTTTAATTATGGGAATTGATGAAAATCAAGAACGACAAAAGGAGTATAATGGTGCATTTCATACAGATGCACTACTGTTAGCTACTTTTAATAAAGATGATAAGACTGTGAAATTAACGAGTATACCACGTGATACATACACATATGTTCCGGTTGAAAAGAAAAAAGATAAAATAACGCATGCATATGGAAGTGGTTTCGTTAAAAATGGTAAAGATGGAGGGCCGCAAGCTTCAGTGGAAGCGGTAGAAAAGTTATTACAAGTGCCTGTTGATTATTTTGTAAAGTTTAATTTTAATTCATTTACTAAAATTGTTGATGGATTAGATGGGATTGAAGTAGATGTCCCAGTTGAATTTACGGAGCAAAATAGTAAAGATGAACCTGACGCGATCCATTTGAAAAAAGGACTACAAAAATTAACAGGGGAAGAAGCACTTGCCTTAGCAAGAACTCGCCATATTGATAGTGATGCAATGAGAGGACAGCGCCAACAACTTGTTATTGAGGCGATTTTAAGTAAATTAAAAAGTGTAGGATCAATTACGAAGCTAGAAAAAATAGTCGAGGCGGTTGATGGTGATTTTAAAACAAATTTAGCAATGGATGATATTTTATCTTTTTATAAATACGGTTTAAATTGTTCGATTGAAAAAATTCAATTAGCAGGTGATGATTTATACTTACCTAATGGTCCAAATGGGCAACGTGTATATTATTATAATCCTAATAAAAAAGATTTGCAGAGTTTGAGTAATACGCTTAGAACACATTTAGGATTAAGTGAAAAACAGATTGAGGAAAATTAAAGCAGATGTAATGTCTGCTTTTTTATTACGTTTAATAGTATGTACTATATTCGTTAATGTTATATACTATTTTCAAATTTAAGATAATAGTGTAACATAAAATTGTAGTTTAAGTTACATAACAGGGGGGCTATTACATAGAATATATCATTAGCAATTATTGAAAAAGTATGGGAGAAATGAAAGAAGCAGGGGAGTATCAAAAATGAGAATCGTAAAGAATTTAACATTTCAAGTTATTGTGGCCATTATTTGTGGTATTGCAGTAGGAGCTATTTGGCCGAGTGTTGGACAAGAGATGAAGCCAATTGGTGAAACGTTCATCAATATGATTAAAATGGTTATTGCACCGATTATCTTTTTAACAATTGTGCTTGGTATTGCAAGCATGGGAAGTATGAAAAAGGTAGGTCGTGTTGGTGGTAAGGCATTATTATATTTTGAAATTGTTACAACTGCGGCTTTAATTATTGGTATCATCATAGCGAATGTTGTACGTCCCGGAGATGGATTAGATCCCTCAAAGCTAAAGGGCGGAGATGTTTCGCAATATGTACAAAGCGGGCAAGAAATGAAGTGGGTGGATTTCTTTTTACATATTGTACCGTCTAACATGTTTGAAGCATTTGCAAAAGGTGATATTTTACAAGTGCTGTTCTTCTCCATTTTATTCGGTGCTGGGTTAACGATGTTAGGGAAAAATGGACAACCGGTAATCGATTTTTTTGAAAGTATTTTTTAACATTTTATCAATTGTAATGAAATTAGCACCGATTGGAGCATTCGGCGGGATGGCGTTTACAATTGGCAAATATGGTTTAAGTACACTTATTCCACTTGGTAAATTAATGATTTGTGTATATGCGACAATGGCATTATTTGTTTTTATTGTTTTAAATTTTATTTGTAAACTGTACAAATTTAGTTTGTGGAAATATTTAGCTCACATTAAAGAAGAATTACTCATTGTTCTTGGGACATCATCATCAGAATCAGTATTACCGCGAATGATGACAAAGATGGAAGACTTCGGATGTTCGAAGCCGGTAGTAGGTTTAGTCATTCCGACGGGATACTCTTTTAATTTAGATGGAACGACAATTTATTTATCGATGGCTACTATATTTTTAGCACAAGTCTTTCACGTCGATCTTTCACTAGGTCAACAATTAACGATAATAGCTATTTTGTTAGTTACATCTAAAGGAGCAGCCGCAGTAACAGGTGGAGGCTTTATTGTACTAGCGTCTACTTTATCTGCGATGAATGTTATTCCATTAGAAGGGTTAGCGCTATTACTTGGTGTAGATCGTTTCATGTCAGAAGCACGTGCTATCGTCAATTTAATTGGTAACGGTATTGCGACTGTAGTTGTTGCAAAAAGTGAAAATGAATTTGATGAAGAGAAGTATACGAGAGTAATAGAGGAAATGAAAAAAGAGAAAATGGTCGGATAAAAAAGTCAGCAAAGCTGACTTTTTTATTTTTGTAGAAAAGAGGTTTGTTACGATATACATTATTTATTAACAATAATTTACAGGTGTTTTATAGTGGAAGGGTATAAAGACTATTAAATCAATACATAAGATTCAATAAGATATAGTGTTTCGAAAGATTATGGAATTTTTATGAATATTACTGTAATAAAATAATTTTTTAAAAATTTTCAATAATAACACTTTACAAAACTCAAAAAATTAGTAGAATAATAGTTAATAAGAATCTTCTGATAAATATATAAAGAAAAACAGAATTATCAGAAAACTCTTAAATGAGAGCGTTTAGAATTAGGGAGGGTACAGAAAGTGAAAAAGAAAAAAATGAAAAAACTAACAGCAGTTGTAGCACCAGTTTTAGCAATGAGTATGGCATTAACAGCATGTTCTACATCAGGTGGAGATAAGAAGACAAGCACAAATTCTAGCTCAGGCGGAGATAGCAAATCAGAAGAAAAATTAGCGGCGAAACAAGTACTAAATCGTACTGAAACAAATGAGATTCCAACAATGGATACTTCTAAAAATACAGATACATTAGGTTCTCAAATTTTAGGGAACACGATGGAAGGTTTATATCGATTAGATAAAGATAACAAACCAATCCCAGCTGCGGCAGAATCAAGCACGAAGAGTGAGGATGGTAAAAAATATACATTCAAATTACGTAAAGATGCAAAATGGTCAAATGGTGATCCTGTAACAGCGAAAGATTTCGTATTTGCATGGCAACGTCTATTAGATCCAAAAACAGCTGCTGAGTATGCATTTATCGCATTCCCAATTAAAAATGCAGAAGCGGTTAATAAAGGGGAAAAACCTGTAACGGAACTAGGAGTAAAGGCAGTAGACGACCTTACTTTAGAAGTTGAATTAGAACAAGCAGTACCATACTTCTTAAACTTAGTAGCATTCCCATCGTACTATCCGTTAAATGAGAAATTCGTAAAAGAAAAAGGGGATAAATACGGTTTAGAGTCTGATACAACAGTATATAACGGACCATTCGTACTTACTGATTGGAAACATGAACAAGGCTGGAAACTGAAGAAAAACGATCAATATTGGGATAAAAAGACTGTAAAACTAGATGAAATTAACTATAGTGTAGTAAAAGAAGTAGCTACAAGAGTAAATTTATATGATACAAATGCAATTGATTTTGCACTTCTATCAGGAGAATTCGTTGATAAATATAGAAATAATAAGGAAGAGTTTGGGACTTATTCACAAGTAAGTACTTACTTTATTCGTATGAACCAAAAACGTGGCGGACAAGATACACCATTAAAGAGTCAAAAGTTACGTGAAGCAATCGCGCTTTCAATCGATAAAAAGAATTTAGCAAATGTTATTTTAAATGATGGATCTAAACCTGCGGACTTCTTAGTACCAAAAGGATTAGCAACTGGACCAGACGGTAAAGACTTCCAAGAAACATTTAAAAATGGTATTAAACCAGATGCGAAAAAAGCAGCAGCTGCATGGGAAGAAGCGAAAAAAGAGCTTGGAAAAGACCAAGTTACAATTGAGTTATTAAACTATGACACTGGTAATGCGAAAAAAGTTGGAGAATATGTTAAAGATCAAATCGAGAAGAATTTAAAAGGTGTAACAGTCAATATTAAACTTCAACCGTTCAAGCAAAAACTGAAATTAGAAACAGAGCAAGATTATGATATTTCATATGGCGGTTGGAATCCAGATTATGCGGATCCAATGACATTCTTAGATATGTTTGAGTCTAAGCATTCTCATAACCAAATGAGTTTCTCTGATCCGAAGTATGATGATATGATCAAAAAAGCTGGTGGAGAATTAATGGGTGACGCGAAGAAACGTTGGGAAGAGCTAGGGAAAGCTGAGAAATTACTTCTTGAGAAAGATGTAGCAATTGTGCCTTTATACCAACGTGGTGATGCATACGTTCAAAAACAAAATGTGAAGGGCATCGTTCACCATAACATTAGTCCGGAGTATAGCTTCAAATGGACATATATCACTGATGGGAAATAATTTTAAACAGTGATACTATAAATATAAGTTTCTTAGCTTATTTTGTAGTGTGAATCTCATTGTTCACAATAGAAAGATAAAATGATAGGGCATTCCAAAAGTAGACTATTGACTTTTGGAATGCTCTTTTATTATGAGATTAAATGTAAATGAACCGATAGATATAGATAATTTGTATAGTAACAACTGTGAAAAATGTCTTTTACTATTAAAAAAAATAATTTTTAGAATATTTTAAAAATAACTTTACAAAACCAGAAAAATTAGTAGAATATTAATTAATAAGAATTTTCTGATAACTAATTATTAGAAAATCTCTCAAAATGAGTTTCGTACATATAATTGGGGAGGGTATAAAAATGAAGAAAAAGATGAAAAAGTTCACGGCGGTTGTAGCGCCAGTTTTAGCGATGAGTATGGCGTTGACAGCGTGTTCTGGATCTGGTGGGGAGAAGAAAACAACTACGACGTCTAGTGGTGGTGGGGAAGAGAAAAAATCTGAAATTAAATACGCAGCGAAACAAGTGTTAAATCGTACAGAGAATCAAGAAATTCCGACGATGGATACGTCTAAATCTACTGATACGTTAGGGTCACAAATTTTAGGGAATACAATGGAAGGATTATATCGTCTTGATAAAGATAATAAGCCAATCCCAGCTGCAGCGGAATCTAGTACGAAGAGCGAGGATGGCAAAAAATATACATTTAAATTACGGAAAGATGCAAAATGGTCAAATGGTGATCCAGTAACAGCGAAAGATTTTGTATTTGCATGGCAGCGCTTACTGGATAAAAATACAGCGTCAGAATACGCATTTATTGCTTACTATATTAAAAACGCAGAGGCAATTAATAAAGGTGAAAAGCCACTAACAGATTTAGGGGCAAAAGCGGTAGATGATTATACGCTAGAAGTAGAATTAGAAAAACCGGTGCCGTATTTCTTGAATTTAATGGCATTCCCATCGTACTATCCTTTAAATGAAAAGTTCGTAAAAGAAAAAGGAGATAAATTCGGTTTAGAAGCAGATACAACGTTGTATAACGGACCGTTCGTTATGGCTTCATGGAAACATGAACAAGGATGGCAGCTAAAGAAAAATGATAAGTATTGGGATAAGAAGACTGTGAAATTAGAAGAAATTAACTATAGTGTAGTAAAAGAAGTTGCGACGAAAGTAAACTTATATGATACAGGATCAATTGATTTCACACTATTATCAGGAGAATTTGTTGATAAATATAAATCGAACAAAGAAGAGTATGGTGAGTACTCAGAAGCAAGTACATTCTTCTTACGTTTAAATCAAAAACGTAATGGACAAGACACACCGTTAAAGAGTAAAAAACTACGGGAAGCAATCGCATTATCAATTGATAAAAAAGGTTTAGCAAACGTTATTTTAAATAACGGTTCAAAAGCAACAGATCAATTGGTTCCAAAAGGGCTTGCGACAGGACCTGATGGTAAAGATTACCAAGATACATTTAAAAATGGTCTGAAATATAACCCGAAAAAAGGTGCAGCAGCTTGGGAAGAAGCGAAAAAAGAGCTTGGTAAAGATCAAGTTACAATTGAATTACTAAGCTATGATGATGGAACAGCGAAAAAAATTGCTGACTACTTTAAAGATCAAATTGAGAAAAACTTAAAAGGTGTAACGGTTAATACGAAAATTCAGCCGTTCAAACAAAAACTAAAATTAGAATCGGCACAAGATTATGAAATTTCATTTGCTGGTTGGAGTCCGGACTATGCGGATCCAATGACATTTATTGATATGTTCGAATCGAAGAGCCCATATAACCAAATGAGTTATTCGAATCCAAAATATGATGAAATGGTGAAAAAAGCAGGGAATGAATTAATGTCTGATGCGAAGAAGCGTTGGGAAACGTTAGGGAAAGCAGAAAAATTATTACTTGAAGAAGATGCAGGAATGGTACCTTTATATCAAACAGGTAGAGCATATGTAATGAAACCGAATGTAAAAGGCATTGTGAAACATAACATTAGTCCAGAGTATAGCTTTAAGTGGGCTTATGTAACGGAAGGGAAATAATAAAAAGGAGCGTGTTAAAAGATAATTACCTTTAACACGCTCTTTTTCTATTAAATTAAATAGAGAAGAATAAGAAAAGTGGTACTGACATATAGTAGATGGGGGAGAATTCGTATAGTAGTAATAGTAAAATACTTAGTTACTATAAAAATAAAATAAGTGAAACTTCAAAAATGAGGATAATTAACAGGATGTTAATTAGTGAAAAGGTATTAATAACTAAGTTCATAGAAAAATCTCTCAAAGTTAGTTTCGTACATATAAATTGGGGAGGGTACAAAAATGAAGAAAAAGATGAAAAAGTTTACGTCGGTTGTAGCGCCAGTTTTAGCGATGAGTATGGCTTTAACAGCATGTTCTGGATCTTCTGGTGGGGAGAAAAAAACGACTACAACGTCTAATAATGGTGGGGAAGAGAAGAAATCTGATATTAAATATGCGGCAAAGCAAGTGTTAAATCGTACAGAAACGAATGAAATTCCGACGATGGATACTTCCAAAAATACAGATACACTTGGTTCACAAATTTTAGGGAATACAATGGAAGGTTTATATCGCCTTGATAAAGATAATAAGCCAATCCCAGCTGTAGCGGAATCTAGCACAAAAAGCGAGGATGGTAAAAAATATACATTTAAATTACGGAAAGATGCAAAATGGTCAAACGGTGATCCTGTAACAGCGAAAGATTTCGTATTTGCATGGCAACGTCTAGTAGATCCAAAAACAGCTGCTGAGTATGCATTTATTGCATACTATCTTAAAAATGCAGAAGCGATAAATCAAGGAAAAGCAGAAGTTTCGACATTAGGTGTAAAAGCGGTAGATGATTATACGCTTGAAGTAGAACTAGAAAGACCTGTACCATATTTCTTGAATTTAATGGCATTTGCTTCATACTATCCATTAAATGAAAAGTTTGTAAAGGAAAAAGGAAATAAATTTGGTTTAGAGTCTGATACAACGCTTTATAATGGTCCATTTGTGCTTACTGATTGGAAACATGAGCAAGGCTGGAAATTAAAGAAAAATGATCAGTATTGGGACAAAAAGACTGTAAAATTAGATGAAATTAACTATAGTGTAGTAAAAGAAGGGGCTACTCGAGTGAATTTATATGATACAGGTGCAATTGACTTCGCGCTTCTATCAGGTGAATTTGTTGATAAGTATAGAAATAATAAAGAAGAGTTTGGCGCATATTCGGAAACAAGTACGTTTTACTTACGTTTAAATCAAAAACGTGGTGGGCAAGATACACCATTAAAGAGCAAAAAACTACGTGAAGCAATTGCATTATCTATTGATAAGAAAGCTTTAACGAATGTTATTTTAAATGATGGTTCAAAACCAGTGGATTACTTAGTACCAAAAGGTTTAGCGAGTGGACCAGACGGTAAAGATTTTGCAGAAACGTTCAAGAATGGTTTAAAACAAGACTCCAAAAAGGCAGCGGCAGCCTGGGAAGAAGCGAAAAAAGAACTAGGAAAAGATCAAGTGACGATAGAGTTATTAAATTATGATACTGGTAATGCGAAAAAAGTTGGGGAGTATGTAAAAGATCAAGTTGAAAAAAACCTAAAAGGCGTGACAGTAAATATTAAACTGCAACCATTTAAGCAAAAACTAAAATTAGAATCAGACCAAGATTATGATTTTTCATATGGTGGCTGGAATCCAGATTATGCGGATCCAATGACATATCTTGATATGTTTGAAACAAAAAATTCGCAAAACCAGATGAGCTACTCAAATTCAAAATATGATGACATTATTAATAAAAGTAAGACAGAATGGATGGCTGATGCAAAAAAACGTTGGACAGAGTTAGGGAAGGCTGAAAAAATATTACTTGAAGACGATGTAGCGCTTGTACCATTATATCAAAATGCTAGATCATATGTAATGAAACCAAATATAAAGGGAATCGTGAAACATAATATTAGTCCGGAATATAGTTTCAAATGGGCGTATGTAGAAGAGAAATAAAAAAGATAAGAGCATTTTCAAGTTGCGGTATTAGAGCACTTGAAAATGCTTTTTCTATGCACTTTTATTTCTTCCTTGAATATATAAAATGAAAAAGGGAGAATCCCATGAAACGAAACACATACATCGATTTCTTAGCTTATTACGGAATAGGGAGTGCTCATCCAGGTGGTTTTACGTTAACAAAACAATTGCTAGCACAACTGCCCCTTAGACAGGGAGCGAATGTCCTAGAGATAGGTTGCGGCACGGGAAAAACCGCAGCATATATGGCAAAAAATTTTGGATATAAAGTAACAGCGGTGGAAAAGAATGAAATTATGATTCAAAAGGCGAAAGATAGATGGTCGTTTGAAGGATTAGATATACAATTAATTGAAGAAAATGTAGAGAATTTACCGTGTTTGAATAACTCATTTGAATTGGTACTCGGAGAATCGATACTTGCTTTTACAGAGAAAGAAAGGGTTATTTCGGAGTGCTATCGTGTACTACAGAAAGACGGTAAGCTTGTTGTCATTGAAATGATTATTGATAGGCATATTGATAAGGGTGAGGAAGAGAAAATCGCTCAATTATACGGGATGAAAGAGCTATTAACTGAGAGTGAGTGGGTACAATTATTTCAGAAAGCAAATTTTAAGCGGGTTACTATTGCTGGCGGTGGTACAATTGCAGAAACAATCACTGCTTATATAGAAGAGCCGGAATGGAATGTATCACAATTTATTCCGAATGAGTTATATGAGGCATGGGTGCAACATGAAAATATAAGGCTTATGTACCAACACATTTTAGGGCATCGTATTTTTATATGTGAAAAATGAAGAAAAAGAGTTGGCTAAAAATAGTCAACTCTTTACTTATATTAAATGAAAAATAATGCAGCTAATGTAATTCCGAAGATAAAACCAAATCCGAGTTCAACACCCCAGCCGCAACCGCCGCCCCAGCCACAACCGCCGCCATCACAATTACCACAACCTCGACCACCACAACCGCAACCACTGAATCCACCGCCGCAACCGAATCCACAGCTGTCACATCTACTAAGGCCACCGCAAAGGTCACAGCCACCGTTTGCATATGCGTCATAGTATCCGAATCCTGTATCAAAAGATGAATGCTGTTGCATGGGCTCAATCCATACGGAATCTTTTGTCACATCGATTATTTTACCTAAATGAATACGACCATCAATGTCTTCAATTCGAACAACTTTACCGAAATAACGTCGGCACGTATCATAACATTTTTGTCTATGCATGTTTCTTCTCCTTCCGCATTACAGTAATACGATATGTAAAGGGGACAAGTGCGGCTTGTACGAATGCCCTATCTATCATAATTGTTATAGGAAAGGGGAAATATAGGAAGAGGATATATAAGGAGGAAAAGGCATGAAATCTACAGATCAGTTTCAGACATACGAAGTATCATGGGAAGAGTTTATTGAAGCATTGCGAGAGGAAATAAAGAAACAAGTAGGGGTAGATATTATTGATACAGTAGTTTGCAATTTAGAAGACGGTTTTGAAGTGTATACATATGTGCAAGGGGATTTGGATTTTGAATATAAGGAAGCACTGGAAAGGAAATATGGGAGTGATGCAAAAACTCCTAACGTGTTAACAATTATGTTATTAGCTAGCATATATAGTACAAGTGAGGAGAATATACGCTTGCATGCGGATCATAAAGATAATCCGATTGTTGAAGTGTATGTGAAGCAATAAATCAAACTTTTTGTTATGTGTTTTTAAAATAAAAAGTAGGAAAAGTCTGTTTTAAGTGTAGAGCTTAAACAGGCTTTTTTACTTATAGTATCGGATAGAAAACGCTAGAAGGAATCATATTCAGCTTTTATAACTGTTTACATAATAAAGTTATGCTGTGTTCGTTGTCCTAAAATACAAGTCATATATCTTGTATCCTCTCATAAATTTAAACATAGGAATTTGTCTACAAAGGTGGCGAAGCCTCATCATGAAAATTCGAATTTGTGCCACATTCATGTTGTTTCTATTTATATGGTTACATCCTTTTTGGACTTTTGCAAAAGGAGAGGAGGCAAAGGAAAGGGTCGTTTCACTTGTATATGATGATTCGGGCAGCATGAGAAATAACGATCGCTGGAAATATGCCAATTATGCTTTGCAAAGTTTAGTTGCGCTATTAGATGAAAAAGATACATTTTCTTACGTTCCAATGAGCAAGCCGAATGATCCATTAAACATTTCGTTAACGAAGGATAAGAGACAAACGGAAATTGAGGGAATTGGAGCGTGGAAAACGTATTTAAATACTCCGTTTAGCGCAGTAGAAACGGCGATGCAATCTATAAAAAAGGAAGCAGATATAGATGGGAAACGTGAATTTTGGCTTATTGTCTTAACTGACGGGGCATTTAATGATTTAGAGAAAGATAAGATTGGCGGAAAAGAACAAATTACACAAAAGTTAGCACAGTTTAAGAAAGAAATGGATGCAAAAAAGATATCGTTACATCCAATTTTAATTACGATGGAAGAGGATTTAGGACAGCAAGAAAAGGCACAACTAAATACGTTTAAAGAAATATGGAAAAAAGAGATAAATGGAGTTACGATGCCATCTAGTGGAGAGGATGGTATTGTAAAAAGCGTCAATCAAGTGGCGGCATTAGTTGCAAATCGTGATCCGTTCTCCTCTGTTGAATCGATTGTGAAAACGAAAGTGGTAGGAAAGAAAGTAGAGATTACAACACCATTTCCGTTAAAACGTATGACGCTTGTGCGACAATCGCCTTCTTTGTCTAATTATCAGGTCACACAAATTTCTAAACCATTACAATTACAATCTTCTTTTTCCATACATGCACCAGGTGAAGCGAAATTGTTCGGAAATATAGTTCATATCAGTACGGAAAATGAAGAAGTTATTAAACCAGGAACGTATACGATAGAAGTGGATCGAGATATTGAGAAAGAAGGGTTACAAGTACTAGTCGAACCGGCGCTTAATTATACTGTTTCTACTTATGACAAAGAGGATAAGGATAGAAAAAATGTTGAGGAAATGTATGAAGGTGTGACAGCTGTTATTGAAGCAAAACCTACTGAGTTGCCAGTTCAGTCTTCTTACTTTCAGGCAGAAGTAGAAATAGGCGGAAAGCAATATGCGATGAAGTGGGACGATAAAAGACATGTATTTTATTACGAAACGAAGCTTACTAAAGGATTAGTACGCGGGAAAGTTCATATGAACATAAAAGGATTTTACAGACAGACGAAAGAATTTAAAATCGAAACAACGAAAAAGCCTGAATTATCTCTTCGAACTGTCACGAAAGATTATGAAGAAAAAGTAACGAATTTAGAGAGTAGTAAACCATTTATTATACAACCACAGTTAGATGATAAGCCGATGACAGAAGAGGCTGTAAAAAAACTATTAAAATCTACTGGTGTCACATCTAAACAATCCATCAACTATGAAATAAAACAACATGGTAATCAAATTTATATTTATCCTCGACCTCATTACTCCGACACGTTCAATTTTACAGATACCGGCACCGTAGAAGCTACCATCGTAGTGCAGGATTCAAAGTTACAAGAAGTAAAGAAAAACATAAAACTCCACATTCAAGATGCACCGTTTTATGAAAAGTATGCGCTTATTTTTAAGTTTGTTATTCCTATCACTTTATTACTGTTAATAGTAGGAATAATCGTTTTAGGATGGATTGTCCGTCCGAGATTTCACCGTAAAGCACTATTGTATTACGAATGGGATCAAGAGGTAGCGAAAGATTGGTTATATCAATCTGAGCCAGAATTACTGAAAAATAAATGGTGGAAGCATTATTTTGGTATTCCGTTTAGGGCAGAAAGAAAGACTGTGCAATCCGTTACGTTTATAGCGAAGAAAGGATCAAAATCGATATTTGTAGCGAAAGAGTCACAAGTAGTAGGAATGATTATTGATGGGATGTTTATAACAGAGGATGAGGTTGGAATGGAACATAAGACACTATATCCAAATGAACTTTTAGTAATTGATAGAGGATATGGTAAGGAGATTTACAAATACGAGTGTGAATAGTAGGTGGGGAGAAGAGGAGAATGTTATCTTTCCCTCCTCTTTTCAAACAAGCAAGAATAGGAAGGTGGTTCACATGACGTTACAAGTTCCAACGATATTAATTGGTTTAGGTGGAATCGGTAGTACTGTGACACATCAAATATATGAAAGACTGCCTGAGGAGCGTCGAAAAAAGGTAGCAATGCACGTATTTGATACAGATGTGAATACATTGAGTAAATTTGATCATATTCGAAAGTTTAAGACGCAAACGAGTTCGAGCAAAACGCCTAGGGAGTATATTGCAGGAGATCCAACGATTCCAGAATGGTTTCCGATGGACCCGACTATACTTGATAAACCACTGACAGAAGGGGCAGGACAGTTACGCGTTATTTCCCGTTTAGCGTTACGTGCTGCGATGAAAGAAGATAAACTCACGTCCTTTTGGCAAGAAATTGAGAAGATTTTTCCAGTTACGAGCGATCAAACAGAATATGGAGTGCGTGTCATTATCGTAACATCACTAGCGGGCGGAACAGGTTCAGGAATGTTTCTACAAATTGCATTATATTTACGTGAAATGCTTCGGAAAAAACTGCAGCATCACAACATTTTAATACGCGGTGCATTTCTAATGCCGGATGTGTTAGTGAAGACGAGAACGGTTAGTGCGAAAGAGTTTGAAACGGTGCAAGCAAATGGCTATGCCTCGTTAAAAGAATTACATGCCATTACGCTCGGTTCTACTGGAGAGTTATCAAAACGCGGCGGGGTTACGATTGAATTAGAGTATCGACCGGATCAAGTAGATGAGGACGGAAGAACGAATCATACAATTAAACAACATCATTTACCGTACAATTATTGTTTCTTATATGATTACGAAAATTTACATGGACACCATCTGCACAATTTATCAGATTATATGGAGCAAATGGCAAATACGATTTATTTACAGTTATTTAGTCCGATGTCCGCAAATCATTTTGCACAGGAAGATAATCAAATTCAGCAATTAGCAGAATCAAGTGGGAAAGGACGATATTGCGGAGCAGGAACGGCAAAGATTATTTATCCATATGAGCATGTGTTAAAATATTGTGCTTTAAAATGGGCCGTGCAAGGTTTAGATGAATCGTGGCTTCATTTAGATCAATTGTTTCAAGAGAAGAAGCATAGATATGACCAAGATGTAAAACGTGGTATGCAGCGTGAAAAGCCAGAGCGCGGGAAAAGTTATTTAGAAGATTTAGAACATCTTGCTACTCGTCCAGAGCAGGCTCATATTTTCTATAGACAAATGTACAATGAAACGCGTGAAGGAGCAGAAGGCGGTAAGGTTGGTGTTGCGAAATCTAAACTGTTTTTAGAAGCTGTAGAAAGCTATGTACAGCGTACGGTACAAAAAGACGAGGAATTAAATCGTCTGCAGCATGAGTGTAAAATTTCGGCTGCGAAACTGAAAATGATGGAACAAATGAAAGGTGAAGTAGCAAGGGTCGATCATGCGGTTCGTTTATATGCGTATGCGATTCCGAGCCGTGTACATGAACATGTAACGACACTTTTATATGACATGATTGAATCAGACCGTTTTTCACCGAGTGGTTCTGAAGGCCAGTCATATCAATTAAATACATGGTTTTTAAAGAAAACAGATCCAGTTCATCCAGTAGCAGCTCGTTTTATGTTGTATGAAATTCGAAAGCAGTTAGTGGAAAAAATGAATCGACTACATGAAAATAATGAACAAAAGCGTAATTTAATTCAAAACTACGATAAGAAATTTAATGTGAGTAACATTGATGGAACGGTAACAGCTGTACGCCGAGTAGAAATTGCGCAACAACAAGGTTGGTTCGGAAAAATGATTAATAACCAGCAGCGTTTATTTAAAAAGGAATTTGAAGATATTGTAACGCAGTACGTACACAAATTAAACGAATACCGTAAAGAAATGCTATTAGAACTCGTTTATCAATCGCTATATCAAGCGGTTAATAAAATGATTCAATATTGGGAAAGGTTTTTTGATAATTTACATGAAACACGTGAAAATTTATTGTTCGAAATTCAAAAACGAAGCAAAGAATTTGAAGGGAAAACAAACCCAACGAATGTATACGTATTAGCGGAAGAGAAGTTACAAGAAAAGATATGGCAAGATATGCAACAACATTTAAATTTAGGTGTATTACCGAAAGATATATCAGCAGAAATTTATATGAGCTTATACGGGGAATATTGCCGGGATGCGAAAACAGAAGAGATTCAATCGAAAAAGGTAGAAGACTTTTATCGTGAGCACATACTAAGCTATTGCTATGACGAATTACAAATACGCTATCGCGATAAATTAGAGCTGAATATCGTTGAGGCATTACGAAAAGAGGCAGATTATAAGAATCGTGATCGTGATGAATATGTTCGTGAAAAAATTGAAGACTTGTTCCATTTAGCAAGTCCATTCGTGCCGAAAGTTTCTCATCATAGGGAATTACAATATTGGGGCATACATCCATCTTTAAAGAAAGAACTGCAAGAGGAATTAATGCAAGAAATGTTTAAAGAAAAAGATACAGTAAATGAAGCTTTCTCGCCATTTGAAGTCATTTGTTATCGTGCACATTACGGTTTATCACTACAAGACTTTCCTAAGCTTTCGTCTGGACATATTGCAAATGGATTTATGAATGATAAAGGTGATTATTTTCAGTCGTACTATCGCCGTGTAAACAAGTTGAATAGTAAAAAATCTAGTTTAACACCGCATTTAGATAAGTATTGGCACTTACCAGCATTCATGCCAGACTTAAATGCAACGCAAACGAAGTTAGATTATGATAAATGTAATCGAGCTCTTCTATACGCGTATATGTATCGCTGGATAAGTTTAGTTGCTGTTGATGGTCAGTTCGTGTATCAATATAACGGTGTTGGACGTAGCTTCTTAATTCAGTCGATGGGTAAAAATATTTCAAGTGAAAGTTATAAATTACACAGAGCATTGCTTCATAATCCATTTATTTATGAAAACATTTTGTCCAGATTTGAAGAAGAACAAGAAAAGGCGATGATACAAGGTGGACATTTATATACGCATCCATTTGTATTAGGTGCTCAAGATATTAGATGGCTACGTAAAGAGCATGTCCATAATATTTTAGATATGATTTTAATGTATGACCGTGAAGCGAAATATGATCCAACGTTAGAAGAAACTTCTGATGAATTATTAAGACTGTTCCTTGATGAAATTGAGTTATATTTCCAAAACTATTACGGTACAGGTGCCGATATGGTTGCCAAGAAAGAGAAAGAAATGTTTATTAAACAATTGTGGGATCGTTCGTACGCGAAAGGATATGTAGATCCAAATAGTGCTCCTTATAAAAAGTGGCAAAATTTATTAAGCGTTCATGATGAAGAAGAAACGCCAAAAACGAATGTATAATGAATGAAAAGGGAATCCTTAAAAGTGGCAATACAACTTTAGAAAAGAGGGATTCCGATGCCGTTTTTAGGAAGTGTATATCAAATATTCGGATTGTATCCAGAAATTTATTATGGAATGATTTCAGCTGAGCTTGCAGAGCAGCAAAGATTGGAAGAAGTGGAAAACGAAGAACCAGAAACAGAAGTGTAACTGTATAAGAAGCTTCAAAATAAAGATGATAACACGCTACTTGTTCTTTAAACGTATAAGAACAAGTAGCGTGTTTTTGCTATTTAATAATCCCATTTTCTAAAATTTTAATAGTAGGTGCTACTTTTACGTTAGCTTTTGAAAAGGCACTCGGCCAATCGTCTTCAACTCTTTTCCATTTTTCATATTGAAACGCTCTCGCATAATCACCAAATCCGAATGGATCAAGCTGCTGTTTTTGAATGTTGTGGATTAAATCGTTTAAATCTTTGTTTAGTTGTTTTGTAATAAGAGAAGTTAATTTCTTTCTATCTTTGTCTATATCCATATTGAATGTAAGTTCAGATACAGCGATTTTTAAATTCATTTTAACATTAAATTTGAAGCGGTTATCGCTATAGTCTGTATGGATATCACGATTCATGCTAAGAACATTTATTGTTACGAAATCGCCGCCATCGGTATCTTTTAAATCACTATTACTTTCAACTGAAGTAGAAGGGATTTTCAATGTAAGCGAAACCGGTGTATTCGCTTTCTTTTGTAACAAAAGAAGAAGGGCGCTTTCATAACGATTTAATGACATTTTATAAATTCCGCGAGAAGTTAATAGCGCGGAACCGGTAACGATAACATCTTTTTTACCTTTTTTTATTTCTGAAATAGCAGGTGTTATACCTTTATTAAACGTTTGCCTGTGAAATTCATGGAATGTTGTAAAAACGGTCCGATTGTACAGTTTGTTCGTATTAATTAAATCTGTTAAATACTCGGGAAGGGCAGGCTTGTCTTTAAAGTTATTATATATAACTGAAGAAATTGGACCGTCTACTGCAACCATACGCATGTTTCCAGTGTTTTTAGGATCACGATACCAAACATCAAGGTAAGGCATAGCCCCTTCTTGTTTTAAAAAATTTGTGCTAAATAAAATGAGCTGTAACTTTTCTGTAGATACTAAACCGCCACTTGAACTATTAAACGTTGCTTTTGCTTCTCGAGGTGTACGTACTTTCGCTTCATGTGTTTCGTACTTTTTTTCTACATCTTCATTAAAAATAGGATTTACGTGGTACACAATTAATTTTCCTTTTGCTTTTGCGTCAAAGCCGTAAATTAATGAAATCGATTGTTTTTCTAAGTCGAGTCGATCTCCACAGCCTGTTAAAAAGGTTATGAGAAAGTAAAGTATAGTGAAATGAATAAAGCGCCTCATTTAAACTCTTCTCCTTTTCCAATGCTGATAAAGTGTCATGTATAAGAGAAATACGACTGGGAATAGAAAAGCGATAAAATAACTGGCAGTTCCCCAAAAGTCTCGCAACGCATTTATTTGGTAAGAGGAAGGGATATAAAAGAATAAGACAACAATACACCCGAATAATAAAAACCAAATAGGTAAGGAACTCCCTTTTTTGTTAAGTAATTGATTGATTCCATCTGAAGCAGTAAATATGTAAGGAATGCAAGAATCAAAAATAATGAAGAGATAAAAAGATAAAAAGATAATTTCAAACCGTTCAAGAAACGAAAAGTGAAATGGTGTAACAAGAGAAAGGGTGGGCCATAAAAACTTTGTTATACCATCTGGACTAAAATAAACGAAAGAAACGAACGTGACTTGAAGATAAAGAAATAGTGTAATTAAATTTGCGATAACAATCCCTTTTTTAGCAGAGGATTTGTTATTCAAATACGGATAAAGGACAAATGCAAACTCAAATCCAAGAAATGCAATAATAGTTGATTTTACGGTGTTTAAAACTGGTATCCAGCCCTCTTTAAGAAGAGGGAGAAGGTATATCCAATGCCCATCTTTAAGAGGGATAAACAATAGTAAAGGCATCCACAGTGTGAAAAACACAGTGAAAACAGCATAGCGACTTATAATAAGAACGCCTTTACATGCGAGCATAAGCATGGGAATAGATAGTAAAATCATAATTAAAAACATTGGAGTTCTAGGTAAAATCCAAATGTGAATAACGTATAAGAGGGAAAAAATTAAGGAAATAGCTGCAAGGACAGCATATAAAATCCAAAAAATCATTCCTGCTCTTCCTAGCCACTTCCCAAGATAACGAGTTAGCACATCGAGTAAAGTATATCCAGGATGCTTTTCCATGATTTTTACAATAGACAGACTGACTAAAGTAGTAATAGCGCATCCAATAATGATAGAAATCCATCCATCTGTATTCGCCCCTTGTGCAACTTCGCGAGGAAGTGTAAGGACACCGAATCCTACTTGAACACCACTAATCGTTAAAATGTATTGAAATAAACTAATCTCCCTCTTTGCATGCTTTGTCACTTCTCTTCCTCCGTTCCTTCTATATCGCGTTGTCGATTCTCTTGTTTTAAGTTAAGGGATAGCGGGCGCTTCTTCATTATTTTCCATGGTAAACGTATAAGAATATCTTTTAAATCCGAAGCAAATAACGGAGAAAAAGGACTACCATAAGGAACACCGAGAGATTCCATAGAAAGTATATGAATAATAATGATTGCCATCCCAACCATAATACCAATGACACCAAATAAAGAGGCAATTATCATCATTGGGAATCGAAGAAGGCGAATTCCTGCAGACATTTCTAGATTAGGGATGATGAAAGAAGCAACTGCAGTAATAGATACGACGATAACCATAACATTACTTACTATTCCTGCTTGAACTGCAGCTTGTCCAATAACAATTCCTCCTACGACACCAATGGTTTGTCCAACGGGTCCAGGAAGCCGAACTGCAGCTTCGCGGAGCATTTCAAGTACTAATTCCATCAAAAGTGCTTCTAATATAGGAGGAAAAGGAATTTTAGCTCGAGATTCTCCAATCGTTAACAATAATTTAAGGGGAATCACTTCATAATGAAAGGAAATCATAGCAATATAAAGAGCAGGAGCAAAAATTGCAATAAATAATCCAGTGAAACGAAGTAATCGTATAAAAGATGGAATCATTGGTCTGAAGCTGTAATCATCTATCGTCTGAAAAAAAGCTGAAAAAGTCATTGGTCCTATTAATACGCCTGGTGAACGATCTACAACAACAGCAATTCGCCCATCCAGAATATGATGTGCTGTTGTGTCAGGGCGTTCAGTTATTGATAATTGCGGAAAGAGAGTATAGGAATTATCTTCAACAAATCCTTCTAATTCTCCGGTAGTAAGAATGGCATCTACTTTGATTGATTCGATGCGGCAGGCCATCTCTTGTACAACATCTTCGTTTGCAATGTCTGCTAAGTACAGCAAAAAAACTTTTGAAGTAGCTCGTTCACCAACAGTGAATTCCTTTACTTTCAATTCGCGATTTGGAATATATCGACGAATAAGTGCAAGGCTGTCGCTCGCTACTTCATTAAATCCTTCGTGTGAGCTTTTTATGGAGCTCTCTGTTGTAGGCTCTTCAATGCTCCTTTTTGGTGCCGCTTGCGTATCAAGCTCTAAAGCGGATAATTGCCCGTTTATAAATAAAATACTTTTGCCGTGTAAAAGAGATTGTTCAATGTCTGTCCACTGTTGAACTTTTTTAATATTTCCGATAGAAACAGAGGCTTCCCAAAAATCGTCTTCATTCCACTCTTTAAACAAGAGAGGACGAAGGATGTTTACGTTAATAACAGTTTTGTCTACAAGTCCTTCCATATATATAAGTGCAGCTTCCTGTCCGTTTTTTAATGGAAAAGTGCGTGTTATTAATTCTGGAATACCGCTAAACAGTTTGGACAAGTGCTTTAAATTAAGGGAAAGGGAAGAAGAGATAAATTTATTTAATGTGTGATCAGCTTGCTCTTGGGTAGAAAAAGATTTTTCACCACGAATCCATTTATTAAAAGACCCCATTTGTTTGCTTACTCCTTGTTATGTTTTATCCCGATTGGTGAGGGTTGATTAAAGTTTCACTTTATATGGGTTATTATGGATAGTTCCAAGCTCACATATGCGTAGTTTAAATTTTATATTGTATATTTTTAACTTTAACGCTATAATTATAGTGTTAAAGATGGAATCGTGATATGACCTGTTATGAATCTATCGTTTTATTTATGAATAAATGGATTGGTATTTTAGCAAGATGTGCTAATAAACTACTCCACCATGATAATAACGTGCCGAAATGTGGTGCGTATATTTTCGTGGTGGAGTTTTTTTATTCTCAAAAAGGGGGAAAGACCGTGAATAACAACATGGTTCATATTACAATTGACGGAAAAAAGTATACAGCGGAGCCCGGTTCAACGATATTGGGTGTTATAAATGAGAACGGGATTGAACATCCGCAAATTTGTTACGTGCCAGAAGTAGATCCTATTCAAACATGTGACACTTGTATTGTAGAAGTTGACGGAAAGTTAATGCGCTCTTGTTCGACAGTAGCGACAGAAGGTATGAACATTGAACGTAACTCTACTCGTGCGAAAGAAGCACAAACAGAGGCGATGGATCGGTTATTAGAAAATCATTTATTATACTGTACAGTATGTGACAACAACAATGGGAACTGTAAACTGCATAATACAGCAGAATTAATGGAAATCGAACATCAAAAATATCCTTATGAACCGAAAGTAGATGTAAGTGAAGTTGATATGACGCATCCGTTTTATCGCTATGACCCGAATCAATGTATTGCATGTGGTCAATGCGTTGAGGTGTGTCAAAACTTACAAGTAAATGAAACGTTATCGATAGACTGGGAAGCGGAGCGACCACGAGTGATTTGGGATGAAGGAGTAAATATTAATGATTCTTCATGCGTGAGCTGTGGTCAATGTGTAACGATTTGCCCTTGTAACGCTTTAATGGAAAAAACGATGCTTGGTGAAGCTGGATTTATGACGGGATTAAAACCAGATATTCTTGAACCAATGGTAGATTTAATTAAAGAAGTTGAGCCTGGATATAGCGGTATTTTTGCGGTATCAGAAGTGGAAGCGGCCATGCGTGATACTCGCACGAAGAAAACGAAAACAGTATGTACATTTTGTGGTGTAGGGTGTTCATTTGAAGTGTGGACGAAAGGACGTAAAATTCTTAAAGTACAACCTTCTTCTGATGCGCCAGTTAACGCAATTTCTACTTGTGTAAAAGGAAAATTTGGTTGGGACTTCGTAAATTCTAAAGAACGAATTACGAAACCTTTAATTCGTAAAAATGGAACGTTTGTTGAATCTACATGGGAAGAAGCATTGAATGTAGTTGCAAGTAAATTAGGAGCGATTAAAGAAGAGTACGGAAAAGATGCTATCGGTTTTATTTCTTCATCTAAAATTACGAATGAAGACAATTATGTGATTCAAAAATTAGCTCGACAAGTATTTGAAACGAATAATATTGATAACTGCTCACGTTATTGTCAATCACCAGCGACAGACGGATTATTCCGGACAATTGGTATGGGCGGAGATGCTGGAACGATTAAAGATATTGCACAATCTGGTCTTGTTATTATTGTAGGTTGTAATCCGACAGAAGGTCATCCTGTTTTAGCTACACGTATTAAACGTGCACATAAATTACACGGACAAAAATTAATTGTGGCTGATCTTCGTAAAACAGAAATGGCAGAGCGTTCAGATGTCTTTATTAGTCCAAAACAAGGAACAGATCAAGTATGGTTAATGGCTGTTACGAAATATATGATTGATCAAGGCTGGCACGATCAACGATTTATTGATGAGAATGTAAATTTCTTTGAAGATTTCAAAGAGAGCCTTACAGCATATACACTTGAATATGCAGAAGAAATGACTGGTATTTCAAAAGAAACACTGATTCAAATGGCTGAAATGATTCGTGATGCAGATGGTACATGTATCCTTTGGGGAATGGGGGTAACGCAAAATACAGGTGGATCTGATACTTCCGCTGCGATTTCAAACTTACTACTTGCAACAGGTAATTATCGTCGTCCAGGCGCTGGTGCATATCCGCTTCGAGGTCATAATAACGTACAAGGTGCTTGTGATATGGGTACTTTACCAGGATGGCTTCCTGGATATCAGCACGTTACGAACGATATGGAACGTGCGAAATTTGAAATGGCTTACGGAGTGAAAATTAATAGTGAACCAGGTCTGAATAATATTGAAATGCTTCACGCGATTGACGAAGGGAAAATGAAAGCTATGTATCTTGTCGGAGAAGACATGGCTCTTGTAGACTCTAATGCGAATCATGTACATGAAGTATTATCAAGCCTTGATTTCTTCGTTGTGCAAGATGTTTTCTTATCTAAAACGGCTCAATATGCAGATGTTGTATTACCAGCAGCGCCATCTCTTGAAAAAGAAGGTACTTTCACAAATACAGAGCGTCGTGTTCAAAGACTATATCAAGTTCTTCCTACGCTTGGAGATGCGAAGCCAGACTGGTGGATCGTGCAGGAAGTTGCGAATAAATTAGGTGCAAACTGGAATTATAGCCATCCAAGTGAAATCTTTGCTGAAATGGCAAGTTTATCACCACTATTCTCACAAGCAAACTATGAAGTACTGGAAGGATGGAATAGTTTCCATTGGGGAAGTTTTGACGGCACGAATACACCATTGCTTTTCCAAGATGGATTTAACTTCCCAGATAAAAAAGCTCGTTTTGCGATTGCTGACTGGGTGCGCCCAGCTGAATTCCCAGCTGAGTTCGACCTTCATATTAACAATGGTCGTATGCTTGAGCACTTCCATGAAGGGAATATGACAAATAAATCAACAGGTATTCAAACGAAAGTGCCTGGCGTTTTCGTTGAAGTTTCTCCAGCACTTGCAAAAGAACGTGGAGTAAAAACTGGTTCATTAGTCCGTCTTGTCTCTCCGTTTGGAGCGTTAAAATTACGTGCACTTGTAACAAATCGTGTAAAAGCGAATGAGTTATATTTACCGATGAACTCTACAGATAATGAAACAGCAATTAATTTCTTAACAGGTCCTGCCGTTGATACGCGTACGAACACACCTGCTTATAAACAGACGAAAGTGCGTATGGAAGTGCTGGAAATTGAGGGTGAAAATCCGATGCCAAAAGCGAATCCGCGTAATAAAAAACGTCATCCTCAATCTGGTATTGAGGTACATCGTAAGTGGGCACGTCCAGGGTATGTGCATTTAACGGATAAGTAGGAGGAGAAAAATATGGCTGCACCTATAAAAATGATTCAAAAACAAGAATTAACTGAGGAAGAAATAAAACAGAAAAAATTAGATGATTTAAAAGAGCTTCTAGCTAATAATGAAGACGCTCTAAATCAAATGTTTAACATAGTAGGGGAATTGAATGATATTGGCATGTTAGAAGCAGCTAATTCTATGCTAAAGGCGAAAGAACCAATCGCAAAAATTGTTCTTGGCCAAGTGACTCGTGAGCCTGTTACAAATTTAATTAATAATATGATGGGGGCTGCAGGTGCTTTAACAGAACTTGATCCGGAACTTACGAAAAAGCTTATAGGTAGCTTATTAGTAGGGCTAGAAGAAGGTAATGAACATCTAGAGAGTAATAAAAAAGTAGGGGTATTCGATCTTATGAAAGTATTGAAAGATCCAGACATTAACCGTGCTATCGGATTTGGGCTTCATTTCTTAAAAGGTATGGGTAAAGGGTTAAAAGACGAGTAACCTTCACGAAGTGAATCTTTTCGCCCAAATGTTTGTACGAAATAGTTTGGGCGGAAGGCTCATTTTGGTAAAATATATAATAAAGTAAAATGAGGCTTTTGGGAGGTATAGTGGTATGTCAAAAAAAGTACATGAATTTAATGATATGATTCGAAAACTTCGAAAGGAACTTTTCGGAAAAGGGCCAGAACGAATTCATACTGTTTTCGCTGAAAATATGGCGATTGCGACTCTTTACGGAAACTTAACACCTACTGAAAAATTCATTTCAAGTACGATGGACGGTGCGGAAATGGTTCATATGGCTAGAACGAAAATGATTCAAGAAGTGTATGCTGCAAATTCCCGTGAACATTTGGAGGAACTTGTTGGAGCGAAATTAGTGAATTTGTTTTCAGATATGAAAGTAGAAGAAGATATTGCAGTTTCGGTATTTGTTTTTGATAAAAATATAACGTGAGAGAAGGATACTGATCGTGAAACCGATACAGGTAGAAAGAGAAATCTTTCGTTATGAACAAGGGGCGTTTAAACATATAGAGGACAGCATTGTAACAGAGTTTCCAGTCACGATTAAAATGAACGGACAGGAGTTTGTTACAATGGTTAGTACTCCAGAATATATAGAAGATATGGTAATAGGCTTCTTAGCATCTGAGGGAATCATTCGGAAGTATGAAGATATTGATGACATATGGGTACAAGAGAAAGAAGGATTTGTACATGTCACGACGGCAAAAGTAAATCCGTATTACGAACAAATGCAAAATAAACGGTATATTACTTCATGCTGTGGTATGAGTAGACAAGGATTTGTTTTTGCAAATGATGCACTAAGCGCAAAGAAAATGAATGGCGTCCATGTACAGGTTACTGCAGAAGACTGTTTTCGATTAATGAAAGAAATGCAGCAATCTGCGGAGACATTTCGTCATACAGGGGGCGTTCATAATGCATCTTTGTGCAATGTGAATGGTATTATTTTAAGTCGAATGGATATCGGAAGGCATAATGCGTTAGATAAAATTTACGGTTATTGTTTAAAAAATAATATTTCTATAAGAGATAAAATCATTGTTTTTAGCGGTCGTATTTCTTCGGAAATATTATTGAAAGTTGCAAAAATTGGTTGTGAAATTATACTGTCAAAATCAGCTCCAACTGAGTTGGCTTTACAGCTAGCTGAAGAATTAGGTATTACTACGATAGGATTTATTCGGAATGAATCCTTAAATGTATATACGCATCCGGAGCGTGTTTTAAATATAAAATAAGTAAAAGCGAGGCAATAAATATGAAATCTGTCACATTAGACAAACTACAACGTCCGTTAAAGGATTTACGTATTTCAGTTACTGATCGCTGTAATTTTCGCTGTCGATATTGTATGCCAGAAGAAATATTTGGTCCTGATTACTCGTTTTTGTCTAATGATAAAATTTTATCTTTTGATGAAATTGAAAGGATAACGCGTATTTTCGTTTCTTTAGGTGTTAGAAAATTACGGATTACAGGCGGAGAACCGTTACTTCGAAGAGGTCTTCCGCAGCTTATTGAGCGCCTGAATAAAATAGATGGTGTGGAGGATATCGGTTTAACAACTAATGGATCGTTACTTAAAAAGTTTGCTCCTGATTTATATAAGGCGGGTTTATCACGTGTGACAGTTAGTTTAGATTCCTTAGAAGAAGAGCGGTTTTTCTATTTGAATGGTAATAGAAGCAAAGTACAAAGGGTTCTGGAAGGAATACAAGCTGCAGCTGAAGTCGGTATGAAAATT
This sequence comes from Bacillus sp. FSL R9-9834, assembly GCF_038006905.1. Taxonomy (NCBI): domain Bacteria; kingdom Bacillati; phylum Bacillota; class Bacilli; order Caryophanales; family Bacillaceae; genus Bacillus; species Bacillus sp. FSL R9-9834. The sequence continues at coordinate 3,352,550 of NZ_JBBOWD010000001.1, read as the reverse complement.
AAAATAAACATGGTCGTTCAAAAGGGGAAAAACGAACAGGATATCTTGCAGATGGCGCAATACTTTAAGGAAAATAAACATATTATTCGTTTTATTGAGTATATGGACGTTGGAAATTATAACGGTTGGGATTTAAAAGAGGTTGTCTCTAAACAAGAAATAGTAGATACGATTCATCAAGTTATGCCATTAGAACGAATAGAAGCGAATTATGTAGGAGAGGTTGCGACTCGCTATCGTTATATTGGAAGTGATGAAGAAATAGGTATTATTTCATCAGTAACAGACTCCTTCTGCTCCTCATGTACGAGAGCTCGTATTTCTGCAGAAGGAAAATTATATACTTGTTTGTTCGCTTCTAAAGGAAATGATTTGAGAGAACTGCTTCGATCAGAATACACTGACGAGGAAATAACAGATGTCGTACGCGATATATGGAACAAACGAGAAGATCGTTATTCAGATGAACGCTTAAGTCATACAAGTAAAAAAAGAGCACCTAAAATTGAAATGTCACATATTGGTGGTTGATATATATAAGTGACAATATGATGAAGTATATACAAAATGGAAGATGTGCAACGGTTGTAGATTTTCTATTTTATAGTAAAAGTGATGGTTGATCTCTCTGTAAAAGATGTGCAGAGAAATTAAGCAGCATTCAAAAACCTTTATGTTGAGGAGGTTTTTTGAAGCTGCTTTTTTATTTGGAGAAAATGGAGGAATTAGTAATGGCATTTCATAAACCGGAACAAATTGCTGAGCTTGTCATTGAGGCCGGTGTTCAAAAAGTAAGTCAGACCTTGCCAGCAATGCTTATTCTCGGTTTTTTAGGAGGAGCGTTTATTTCGCTAGGTTTTTTACTTAACATTCGCGTTTTAGGTAATTTGCCTGAGCGCTGGGGGAGTTTAGTAAATATTTTAGGAGGAGCGGTTTTTCCTGTTGGACTCATGCTCGTTGTATTAGCGGGAGGAGAATTAATTACCGGAAATATGATGTCACTGTCTATGGCGCTATATGCAAAGAAAATTACATTGGTTAGTGTGCTAAATAACTGGATTTGGATTACTTTTATGAATTTTGTAGGAGCTATTTTCGTAGCGTATTGTTTCGGTCATCTTGGCGGATTAACAGAGGGAGATTATTTAAATAAAACGGTAGCGATAGCAGAAGGCAAGTTACATGAATCTTTTGGAAGAACTTTAATTTTAGCAATTGGGTGTAATTGGCTCGTTTGTTTGGCGCTTTGGCTCGCTTATGGGACGAGTGATTTTGTCGGAAAAATAATCGGAATTTGGATTCCCATTATGGCATTTGTAGTGATTGGATTTCAGCAAGTGGTAGCAAATATGTTTGTCATCTCAGCAGTTATTTTTGCAGGTCATCTCACATGGATGGATCTTGCTAAAAATTTTGTTCCTGTCTTTATCGGAAATGTAATTGGCGGAGCTGGTTTTGTTGGATTTGCGTACTTTGCTTGTTATCAAAAACAACATTCTAATATGAAATAGAGTTCGTGAGAGGAAGGGTATGTAATGGCTGAGCGGTATTCACGACAACATTTGTTTAAACCAATTGGGAATAGAGGGCAAGAAAAAATTCGAAATAAACATGTGTTAATTGTAGGAGTAGGCGCATTAGGAAGTGCAAGTGCCGAAAGTTTCGTACGTGCAGGTATTGGCAAGTTGACGATCATAGATCGTGATTACGTTGAATGGAGTAATTTACAAAGGCAACAATTGTACTCTGAACAAGATGCAAGAGAGAAATTGCCAAAAGCAATCGCTGCTAAAAATCGGCTAGAAAAACTTAATTCGGAAGTACAAATACATGCTTTCGTAATGGATGCGTGTGTAGAAAACTTAGAAGGGCTATTAGAAAATGTCGATGTAATCATTGATGCAACAGATAATTTTGATATCCGATTTATAATAAATGACTTATCACAAAAACATAATATCCCGTGGGTATATGGTTCTTGCGTTGGCTCGTACGGTATGAGTTGTACAATTATTCCGCAAGAGACACCGTGTTTACATTGTGTGCTGAAGAACGTTCCAGTTACAGGTGTGACGTGTGATACAGCTGGAATTATTAGCCCGACTGTACAAATCGTCGCAGCATATCAAGTGGCGGAAGCACTCAAAATTTTAGTAGAAGATTTTGCAGCAATTAGAAAAACATTTTTCATATTTGATATATGGAGTAATCAAAACCATTTTATAAAACTAGGGAAAATCAAGACAGACAATTGCTCTTCATGCGGTTTGAATCGCATTTATCCTTATTTATTATACGAAAATCAAACGAAGGTAGCTGCTTTATGCGGAAGAAATACAGTTCAAATTAGACGAGTAGACAATAGAAAATACAATTTTGATGATATAGAAAAAGTATTAAAAAAAGTGGGGGAAGTAGATCGGAATCCGTATTTACTATCTTGCCAATTAGATGAGTACCGCATCGTTGTTTTTCGGGATGGTCGTATTTTTATTCATGGCACAAATGATATTTCGAAAGCGAAACAACTATATTATCGTGTATTCGGCTAATAGAAAGGGTTGTCAACAATGGAAAGAAGAGTACCAATCACAGTTGAAGAGGCTGTTCGTAAAGTGATGGGATTTGCTCATAACGGCTTAAAGGAGCTACTACCTATTGAATTAGCTTACGGACGTATATTAGCAGAGGATTTAGTAGCTGACCATGATGTGCCGTCATTTAATCGTTCACCGTATGACGGGTTTGCTATTAGAGCAAAAGATACGGATTTAGCAAGTTATGAAACGCCAATTGTATTTGAAGTAGTGGGTGAAATTGGTGCAGGATCGCTATTCGATGAGAAAGTAGGTCCGTTTCAAGCAGTTCGAATTATGACAGGAGCGCAAATTCCGAGTGGATGTGATGCAGTTGTTATGCTAGAGCTGACTCGTCAATATGAGGAGGCTGGCAGTAAGTATATGGAATTGAAACGGTCATTCAAAACGGGCGATAATATTTCTTTTCAAGGTGAAGATGCTCGTAAAGGAACGGTTCTTGCAAAGAAAGGAACATACATTAATCCAGGTATTTCAGCTCTTCTTGCTACGTTCGGGTATAGCGAGGTGCCAGTTGCGAGAAAGCCTGTAGTTGGACTATTAGCGACTGGCAGTGAATTACTGGATGTAAACGATTCATTACAGCCAGGGAAAATCCGAAATAGTAATACGTATATGATATTGTCTCAAATCCGAAGAGCAGGCGGAAGAGTAAAATATTTTGGGAAGTTTAGCGATGATTTTTATACGTGTTTTACGGCTGTAAAAGAAGCATTAAGCCAAGTAGATATGCTCATTACAACAGGTGGTGTATCAGTAGGGGATTACGATTATTTGCCAGCTATATATGAAAAATTAGGTGCATCAGTTCTTTTCAATAAAGTTGCAATGAGGCCAGGAAGTGTTACGACTGTAGCGCAATTAAATGGCAAGTTATTATTTGGATTATCAGGAAATCCATCTGCTTGTTACGTAGGGTTTGAATTATTTGTAAGACCTTGTATTCGGACGTATATGTTTAGTGAAAAAGCACATGTAAAAAGAGAAAAAGCGTTATTAGGAGAAGACTTTCTAAAGCCAAATCCATTTACAAGATTTGTACGAGGAAAACTAACATATAACGAAGGGCAGTTAATCGCTTATCCGTCAGGGTTTGATAAATCTAGCTCAGTTTCTTCTCTAGCAGAGACAAATATATTTATTGTACTTCCAGGTGGTACGAGAGGGTATAAAAAAGATATGTTCGTAGATGTTCTCTTGTTGGAAGATAACGAAGGTAGTGAATGGCCTTGGACATTTTATAAAGTGAGAGGTGATTCTAATGGGACAAGTGCTATTTGAAATTGTAGATATACCGATTGTAGTTGAAGAAGTAACAAATAAGGTTGCAAGAAGAGACGCAGGTGCGATTACAACTTTTATTGGTACAGTGAGAGAATTAACAAAAGGAAAACGAACGCTACATTTAGAGTATGAAGCATATAAACCAATGGCAGTAAAGCAACTTATGAGAATTGGTGAAGAAATTAGTGAAAGATGGCCGGATGCAAAAGTAGCAATTACTCACCGAGTAGGCCGGCTAGAAATAATGGATATTGCGGTAGTCATTGCAGTTTCATCACCGCATCGTAAAGTAGCTTATGAAGCGAATGAATACGCAATTGAACGTATAAAGCGAATCGTCCCAATATGGAAAAAAGAATTTTGGGAAGATGGGACGATGTGGATTGGCGATCAACTTGAAAATACACCATATCCAGCAGGAAAACCGAAGAAGGAAGAATGAGAAAATGATTACAATTTTACTGTTTGCAAATTTGCGTGAGGAAGTCGGATTAGATCGATTCGTAATTTCAGAAAAACAAGAAATGACAGTGCAGCAATTAAAAGAATGGCTCAAAGCAAACTATAGTTTACAATCGCTTGATAGAGTGATGGTGGCTGTTAATGAAGAGTTTGTAACGAATGAAGAGATGATACGAGCTGGAGATATTGTCGCATTCATCCCGCCTGTTAGTGGTGGATAATAAGCGTTTCTTGAAACGATAAGAAGATGCTATATATAAATTCGAATACGAGAAGGGATGAGTTCTATGCTTACTCAAGAACAAATAATGAATGCGTTAAAACATGTAGAGGATCCAGAATTACACAAAAGTATTGTAGAGTTAAACATGGTTAGAAATATACAAATGAATGGAACAGAGGTTAAACTTGAAGTAGTGCTAACGATTCAAGGTTGTCCGTTAAAAGCAAAAATTCAACAAGATGTAGAAGAGTCTCTGCAGGCAATTGGTGCATCTAAAGTAGATTTGACGTTTGGTTCTATGACACAAGAAGAACGAGCTACGCTAACAGAAAAGTTAAAGAAAAATAGTAGAACAGAAACTGGTATGCCGAGCATGCTTCGTCCTGATTCAGGAGTACGATTTATTACTGTAACGAGCGGAAAAGGTGGAGTCGGAAAATCAACTGTAACAATTAATCTTGCAACGGCTTTAGCTCGTATGGGCAAAAAAGTGGGGATATTAGATGCAGATATATATGGTTTTAGCATTCCAGCTATGATGGAAACGAATCAAAAACCAACGATGATTGATCAAACAGCAATTCCAGTTATTAGTCACGGTGTTAAAATCATGTCGATGGGATTTTTTACAGAAGGAAATAATCCGGTTATGTGGCGCGGACCGATGTTAAATAAATGGATTCAAAATTTCCTTGCGAATACGCACTGGGGAGAATTAGATTATTTACTGCTTGATTTACCACCTGGTACAGGAGATGTTGCCATTGATGTTGCAGCAATGATTCCGCAGGCGAAAGAAATTATTGTTACAACACCACATAATGTAGCTTCATTCGTAGCATCTAGAGTAGGCGTAATGGCAAAACATACGAAACACGAGATTTTAGGTATTGTGGAAAACATGGCTTATTATGAAGAACAAGATGGATCGAAAAATTATCTGTTCGGAAAAGGCGGCGGGGAAATGTTAGCAGAACAATTGCAAACAGAAGTAATCGCACAAGTACCTTTTGCAAAACGTGAAGAAAACAGCGGTTCATCTGTATATGATGAAGATTCCCTTGTTGGAGAAGTGTTTACATCGTTAGCAGAAGATATTATTTATAAAGGATAGAGGAGGAATTTTTTATGGCGTGTAATATCGATCATTCTATTGAAGATGTAAGGAATAAACTTGAAAGTCAAAAGAGTTTTTTATCTGAAGAGATTTTTAAAGGGTTAAAAAATTTTTTACAAGGTAATCACTCACAAGAAATGTTAAATGATGTCTTTCATCTTCTAAAAAAGTATGACTTAGTTAGTGAAGAAGAAAGAGAGACGAGAAATACTCAATTATTGCTGATTATAAAATAAATACGCTTTGGCTTTTGTTTTGTAACAGGAGGGGTAAATGTAATGAATATGAAGAAGATGATTGAAACGATAGAAGCAACAAAAATGGCTGATGAAGAATTATCGATTACTCATTTACATCAAAAGCTCGTGAAGTTATATAGTCAAAAAAATGTTGCTCATTATACGGAGTTATTAAAATATATTTTATCCTTATCCGTGCAGCTTGATTTACATTTCGTATTGAAATATTTTGGTGTGCGACCGGTTGTTGCTATAGACGAGCGTATGCAATTTCAAGAGATATTTAAATGTTTAGCTAATAAGGATGATAATGGGGAATGGTTTTTAAATTTCGTTTCTTTATATGTAGGGCTAATTGTAGTTCTTCACTTTGATGAAAAAGTGATTGAGAGAAGTTTTTTCGATGCTATGGTAGTGGGTGAAGGGAATGAAATATAAGGATCTTGCCCATAACATCTTTCTATTTAATAGCTATAATTAGTCTTTTGATTGGCTATGTAAATATGAAGGTAACAAATTAATAAAAAGTGTTCTTCAGTTGTTTCCATCGTTTTTTCATGTTACCATTAAGCGAATTTTTCATAGGGAGAGAAAGCGATGAAATGGATTTATTTTATTATGATTAACGTTATAGCTTTTAGCCTTATGGGGCTTGATAAACGAAAAGCGAAGAAGAAACAGTGGAGAACGCCAGAAAGTACGTTGTTTTTATCAGCAGCAGCTGGGGGAGCAGTTGGAGCTTGGATTGGTATGTATATGTTTCATCATAAAACTCATAAAAAGAAATTTGTTTTCGGCATACCGTTACTTGTTGTAATAACGGTATGTTTATTATTCGTTGTATGAGAAATGTCGAAAGAAATGCAGATTGATTATTGGTAAAGTGAGCACGTGGGAACGTATAATGGAGAAAAAATGAGAAGAGGAGAAAAAGGAAGATGGGGAGTCAAACAGCAGAGCAAAAAAAAGGGATTATATATGCGGCTGGTGCGTATACGATGTGGGGAATACTACCAATCTATTGGAAATGGGTTGAGGAAGTTCCAGCAGATGAAATATTAGCACACCGCATCGTTTGGGCGTTCGTGTTTATGTTAATCGTATTAGGTGTTACGAAGAGATTTCGTCAGTTTATTGGGGAGTTCGTGAATCTTTTTAAACGACCTAAATTATTAATGTCATTAACAATAGCTTCTGTCTTGATTAGCGGAAACTGGTTTGTTTACATATGGGCCGTTAATCATAATCATGTTATTGAAGCAAGTCTTGGCTATTATATTAATCCACTTATTAGTATTTTACTTGGTACAGTGGTTTTAAAGGAAAAGTTAAACTTTTGGCAATACGTTGCAGTTGGTTTGGCTGGGGTAGGGGTTATCATTTTAACAGTACGTTTCGGGGCTATCCCGTGGGTTTCTTTATCACTTGCCCTTTCATTTGGATTATATGGATTAACGAAAAAATTGTTAAACTATGATGCGACAATTGGACTTACGATGGAAACGATGTTAGTGACGCCGTTTGCGATTATTTATCTAGTAATGACAGGAGTACATGGTTTCGGCTCATTTGGCTCGATTTCAATGTTATCGACATTACTATTAATAGGGGCGGGCATTGTTACAGCATTGCCACTTTTTTATTTTGCAAAAGGAGCCCAACTTATTCCGCTTTATATGGTAGGGTTTTTACAATATATTGCACCAACAATTAGTTTGATTTTAGGTGTATTCGTATTTGGTGAACATTTCACATCTACTCATATGATTGCATTTTTCTGTATATGGGTTGCATTATTTGTATTCTCGGTAGCGAAAACAAAGTTCTTGGTGCAGAAACAACCGAAATTTATAAAAAATAAATCAGCAAAAGTATCATAATGCGTAGTATTTTCTACGCATTTTTCTTTATACTGTTACTATAAAGGATTTCCATTATAGCTAGTAGGGAGCTGAGAACGTGGAAACAATTTTACATAATGATCCGCTTATGGCCGCTGTAATTTCATGGTTTTTAGCACAATTAACGAAAGTAGTCTTTAAATTAGTCAAAACGGGTGAATTTGATTTTGCAAAGTTTTTCGCTTCAGGTGGGATGCCAAGTTCTCATGCTTCAACTGTTACAGCACTGGCGACAGGTGTTGGCGTTGTAGAAGGTGTGGAAAGTACTTTATTTGCAATTGCTGCTATTTTTGCCATTATAGTTATGTATGATGCTTCAGGAGTAAGGCTTGCGGTAAGTAAACAAGCGAAAATATTGAATGAGTTTTTTCACGGTAGACAAACAGAATATAAGAAGTTAAATGAACTTGTCGGGCATACACCGTATGAAGTAGTAGTTGGTGCTTTATTAGGGATTATTGTCGGAGTAGGATATTGTTTATGAGCAGAACATTTTATATGTTCTGCTTTTCTTTGTATTCATACATATTCAGCTACTTTCTTGAATATCGTTATACGGATTTCAAAAGGGTGGGTGAGTAACTTGTTATTATATGAAAAAGCGCATGAAGAAATAGCGAGAAGAGCAACTGCACTTCAATCGATGCAATGGCAAGATGGTACGTGGCGATTTTGTTTTGAAGGAGCTCCGTTAACAGATTGCCATATGATTTTTTTGTTAAAATTATTAGGTAGAGATAAAGAGATAGAACCGTTTGTAAAAAGATTAGCATCACTTCAAACAAATGAAGGAACATGGAAATTGTATGAAGATGAAGTAGGTGGTAATTTATCTGCTACAATTCAATCTTATGCTGCCTTACTGGCTTCAAAAAAATATACAAAAGAAGATGCGAATATGAAGCGAGCTGAAATGTTTATTAAGGAACGTGGCGGGGTAGCGCGTGCTCATTTTATGACGAAGTTTTTATTAGCGGTTCATGGAGAATATGAATATCCTTCACTCTTTCATTTGCCAACACCAATCATGTTTCTACAGAATGATTCTCCCCTCAGTATATTTGAATTGAGTAGCTCAGCACGTATCCATTTAATTCCGATGATGCTCTGTTTAAATAAAAGGTTTCGAGTAGGGAAAAAGTTATTACCAAATTTAAATCACATTGCAGGCGGGGGCGGAGAATGGTTTCGGGAGGAGCGGTCTCCGTTGTTTCAAACGTTAGTAAGTGATGTAAAACAAATTATCTCGTATCCACTCTCGTTACATCATAAAGGGTATGAGGAAGTCGAACGATTTATGAAAGAGCGTATTGATGAAAATGGAACGTTATATAGTTACGCAACTGCCTCGTTTTATATGATTTATGCTTTACTTGCGTTAGGGCATTCTCTTCAATCATCAATAATTCAAAATGCTATAACCGGGATAACATCTTATATATGGAAGATGGAAAGCGGTAATCATTTGCAAAACTCTCCTTCAACTGTATGGGATACAGCTTTACTCAGCTATGCGTTACAAGAGGCCCACGTTCCGAAAGATAATAAAATGCTTCAAAATGCAACAGCATATTTATTAAAAAAACAGCATACAAAAAAAGCTGATTGGAGCGTACATGCACCGGCGCTTGCTCCAGGCGGTTGGGGTTTTTCGGATGTGAATACGACAATCCCTGATGTTGATGATACAACAGCTGTGCTAAGAGCATTGGCAAAAAATAGAGGGAATGAAAATATAGATTATGCCTGGAAGAAAGGAGTCACTTGGGTTAAAGGATTACAAAATAATGATGGTGGCTGGGGAGCATTTGAACAAGGTGTGACGAGCAATTTATTAGCAAATTTACCAATCGAAAATGCAAGCGACATGATTACGGATCCTTCTACACCAGATATTACAGGAAGAGTGTTAGAGCTTTTCGGAACATATGCACAAAATGAATTGCCAGAGAAACAAAAACAAAGAGCGATAAATTGGTTAATGAATGTACAAGAGAAAAATGGATCATGGTATGGGAAATGGGGGATTTGTTATATATATGGTACGTGGGCGGTGATGACAGGTTTACGGTCACTCGGAATTCCATCTAGCAATCCATCATTAAAACGTGCAGCTTTATGGCTTGAACATATACAGCATAAAGACGGTGGATGGGGAGAATCATGCCACAGTAGTGTGGAGAAAAGGTTCGTTACTTTACCATTTAGTACACCATCCCAAACGGCATGGGCGCTAGATGCTCTCATTTCTTACTATGATACAGAAACGCCAATTATTCGAAAAGGTATTTCATATTTGCTTGCGAATCCTTATGTGAATGAAAAATATCCTACTGGAACAGGTTTACCAGGTGGGTTTTATATTCGTTACCATAGCTATGCCCATATATATCCACTACTTACTTTGGCACATTATATAAAAAAATATAGAAAATAAACCGAGAGATACCTCTCGGTTTATTTTGTTGGGTAGTAGGTCCCTGTTGAAAAGAATAAGGTTGTGTTTTCCTTATTTTTCAGTTGACTGGCGTTTTTGACGTGCATCAGCGGCATTTGCACGTGCATTTGCTTCTAAGTCATTGTGGTCAGCAAGTTCACGAGAGAACTCTACATCAATGCCATCAGTAGCTTTGTTTTGTTTGAAATTTTTTTTGTTCATTCGACACAATCTCCTTGCACTCTATGCGACGTTGCAAAGTTAGTTTGACACAAATAGACTTTTTTATACAAAGAGGAATTGGAAAGTAAAAAGCCGAAATATACAGTATAAGTAATAGAAATGGGGGATAGGAATGGAGTTTTTAAATGGGAAAACAGCTGTTGTAACAGGAGCTGCACAGGGAATTGGAAGAGAGATTGCAAGGGTGTATGCAAAACTAGGGGCGAAAGTATTAATTAGCGATGTAAATGAAGAGAAGCTACAAAAAACGACACGTGAGTTATCGGACGAAGGATATGAAGTGTGCTCATATCGATGTGATGTGAGTAATCAAAATGAAGCGAAGTCGTTAATTGAATATGCGGTTCAAAAATTCGGTACATTACATATTTTGGTGAATAACGCTGGGATTACAAGAGATGCAATGTTACATAAAATGGAGAAGTCTGCTTGGGAACAAGTGTTACAAGTGAACTTAACCGGTGTTTTTTATTGTATGCAACCAGCGCTTCTTTACATGAGACAACAAGGGTATGGACGCATTATTAATATATCTTCAATTAGTAGGGAAGGAAACATAGGTCAAGCAAATTATGCGGCTACGAAGGCAGGCGTTGTAGGTTTAACGAAAACGGCAGCGAAAGAAGTTGGAAGTTTCGGTATTACGTGTAATGCGATTTGTCCAGGGTTTATGGATACAGATATGACAAAAACGATACCAGATAAAGTGAAAGAAAAGATGGTTGGTGCGATTCCAGTTGGTAGAATTGGAACACCAGAAGATATTGCGAACGCAGCAGCCTTTTTAGCATCAGAATACGCATCCTATATTACAGGAGAAGTATTAAATGTGAGCGGAGGATTGCAAGTTTAAAGGAATACATAATGAAAAGAACCTGACCGGATAGGTCAGGTTCTTTCTCCTTAATTTAAGTTAAGCCAAACGCTCTTCACTTCTGTATAGTTATTTAATGCATAAGATCCCATTTCACGACCAAGACCGGATTGTTTAAATCCTCCAAATGGAGATGCTGCATCAAAGACGTTATAACAGTTTACCCATACTGTACCAGCACGTACTTTACTTGCAACGTAGTGTGCTGTTTTAACATTTTCTGTCCACACACCAGCTGCTAAGCCGAATTGTGATTTATTTGCACGTTCAATTACTTCATCAATATCGTTAAATGGTATTGCAGAAATAACTGGACCGAAAATTTCTTCTTTTGCAATCGTCATCTCATCATTAACGTCAGCGAATACAGTAGGGGAAACGAAGTATCCTTGATCGAATGGATTACTTCCTCCGCATAGTACTTCAGCACCTTCTTCAATTCCTTTTTCAATGTAGCCCATTACACGTTTTTGTTGTTCTTCAGAAACGAGAGGACCGATTGTAGTTTCTGGACTTAAGCCAGCACCTTGATTTAATTTTTTAGAGTAAAGAACAAGGTCAGCCATGACATTATCATACATTTTCTTCGGAACAAATAAACGTGATCCAGCAGAGCATACTTGTCCTTGGTTAAACATAACACCAGAAAGTGCACCAGGAATCGCGCGAGATAAATCAGCATCTGGCAGGATGATATTTGGTGATTTACCGCCTAACTCAAGTGTAACGCGCTTTAATGTTTCAGATGCTTGGCGCATAATTTGCTTACCGACTGGAGTAGAACCAGTAAATGCAATTTTATCAACGAGTGGATGATTAACAAGAGCTTGTCCAGCTGATTCACCGAATCCAGGAACGATATTAATAACACCTTTCGGGAATCCAGCTTCTTCAATTAATTCAGCTAAGTATAAGGCAGATAGTGGAGTTTGTTCTGCAGGTTTTAAAACGATTGTACATCCTGTAGCAAGCGCTGCTCCCATTTTCCACATTGCCATAAGAAGCGGGAAGTTCCAAGGGATAATTTGACCAACGACACCAACAGCTTCATGGCGTGTATAGTTAAAGTAATCACCGGAAACAGGGATTGTTTGACCAACGATTTTCGTCGCCCAGCCAGCATAATAGCGCATATGCTCAATTGCAAGTGGTATGTCTGCTGCCATTGTTTCACGGATTGGCTTTCCGTTATCTAGCGTTTCAAGCTGTGCAAGCTCTTCTTTATGTTCTTCCATTAAATCAGCTAACTTGTACATAAGCCGGCTTCGCTCAGCAGGGCTCATGCGAGACCAAGGACCTTCGTCAAAAGCCATGCGAGCTGCAACGACAGCTTTATGAATATCTTCGCGACCAGCTTCAGAAACGACGGCAAGTGTTTCGCCAGTTGCTGGGTTAGGTGTGTTAAATGTTTTACCGGAAGCGCTTTCAATAAAGGATCCATTCACATATAACTTTTTTGTACCTTGAAGAAACTTTTCTACCTTTTCATGAAGATTTACAGCTAGTTGACTCATTGTATAACCCCCTTGAAAATATAATGTAAACGCAGTACGAGACGGCGTTTATTCCGAAATCAAGGATGTGGAAACTAGATGGAAAGCCTCTAATTAAAATCATAATTAACAAATACTGAAAATTCAAATTTCATTTGTGTTACAATTGTAAAAAATATGTAATGTAAGAAAGTCTTCTATATGATTATAAAAAATCCTGCTTGTTTTTGCTTTCTAGTAGGAAAAACTAGAAGAACAATGGTACAATAATACATCGTGAGAGGAGGGAGAAAAATGAAGAATTATCATGATGATCCACGCTTTCGAATCGCCCATAGAGAAGCGTTAATTGGTCTTGGACTTGCTATTATCAATTTTATAATATGGTACGGATTTGCTTATGGGCTTGGTAGTAAAAATCCAAGTGAATATACATATGTATTTGGTTTTCCAGCATGGTTTTTTTATAGCTGTATCGTTGGTTTTATCGTTATGGTTATTTTACTTAGTTTAGTTGTTCGTTTTGTATTTCAAGATATTTCACTCGATGAGGAAGAAAAAAGTGAGGAATAATAGATGAATTGGTATGTAATCATTCCAATGATAATTTCGTTTATCGTTGTATTTTTAATTGGTGTATATGCTTCAAGACGTGTACAAGCGACTGCCCATAATAAGTTTTTGCAAGAATATTTTTTAGGTGGGCGTGAGCTCGGTGGTTTATTATTAGCAATGACAATGATTGCTACGTACGGTAGTGCTAGTAGCTTTATTGGTGGCCCTGGTATAGCATACAATATGGGGCTTGGATGGGTATTGTTATCTGCGATTCAAGTTGTAACAGGGTATATCGTTTTAACAGTTATCGGTAAAAAGTTTGCCATTATTGCTAGGAAGATGGAAGCTATTACTCTTATCGATTATTTAAAGGGAAGATATAATAATAAAGCAGTTGTCATACTTTCTGCGTTATGTATTATTATCTTTTTATTTTCAGCAACAGTAGCTCAGTGGGTCGGCGGTGGCCGATTAATTGAGTCGCTAACGGGTCTTTCTTATACAACAGCACTATTTTTATTTACTTTTTCTGTACTTGTGTACGTATTAATTGGTGGATTTCGTGCAGTTGCTTTATCAGATACGTTATTAGGTATCATTATGTTAGTTGGGACGACAATCATTTTAATCGCTACTGTCGTTGCCGGTGGTGGAATTGAAAAGATTATGCAGGAACTTGTTCAAATCAATCCGAATTTAATTACACCATTCGGAGCGGATGGAAGCTTAACGAAATCATATGTGACATCATTTTGGATTTTAATTGGAATTGGCGTTGTTGGTTTACCGCAAATTAGTGTGCGTGCCATGTCTTATAAAAATTCAAAAGCGATGCATCAAGCGTTAATAATTGGGACGATTGTTGTGGGTACCATTATGATTGGTATGCATTTAACGGGTGTGTTCGCACGAGTCGTACTTCCAGGTATAACAGTACCAGATAAAGTAATGCCGCTACTCGCGATGGAAGTGTTGCCACCGTGGCTAGCTGGGGTTTTCTTAGCTGCACCAATGGCAGCCATTATGTCTACAGTAAACTCGTTATTGCTACTTGTAAGTTCATCAATCATTAAAGATATATACGTGAATTACATAAATAAAGATGCAGCAGATAGTACGATTAGAAAAGGAAGTTTATGGATTACTGCTATCGTAGGGCTGCTCGTTTATGCAGCAGCAATTAAACCACCAGATTTTTTAATATGGTTAAATTTATTTTCTTTCGGTGGATTAGAAGCAGCATTCATTTGGCCGATCGTATTAGGGTTATATTGGAGAAAAGGGAATGCAACAGGAGCGCTTGCGTCTATTGTAGTTGGAGTAGGGTCATATATGTGTATCCATCTTTTCTACCCAAATCCGTTCGGTATACATACGGTTGTCTTCCCGATTTGCTTAGCGTTTATCGCTTACATCATTGGAAGTATGAGTGCTGTGAAAAAAACAGCATAGGTTATATGAAAAACGTAGTCCTTATAGGACTGCGTTTTTTCGTATGAATTTGTTCTTTTTTATTCTGTATATCAATGACTATTCATAAATTAATAACAATTGAGGGGATGGAGTTGAGGTCGATGAAAAAAGTGTTATTTTTGGGAGACCCGGGAATTGATGACTCTTTAGCCATCATGTATGGAATTATGCATCCTGATATTGATATTGTTGGTGTTGTAACGGGATATGGAAATGTAACGCAGGAAAAGGCAACGAGTAATGCAGCATATTTATTGCAAATGGC
This sequence comes from Bacillus sp. FSL R9-9834, assembly GCF_038006905.1. NCBI lineage: Bacteria > Bacillati > Bacillota > Bacilli > Caryophanales > Bacillaceae > Bacillus > Bacillus sp. FSL R9-9834. Next base: position 3,337,384 of record NZ_JBBOWD010000001.1, on the reverse strand, counting down.
AGGGCGAGAGGATATACCTGTTATTAATGGTGCAAAAATCCCTTTATCCGGAGATGTTACAACGTATTATCCAGAAATTCATGGGGCAGACGGTTTAGGACCAATTAAACCTCCAAAAACTTTTTCACCAAATATAAAACCTTTTTGTTCTTTTTTTGATATTCTTGAAAAGTATAAAGGAGAATTAATTATAGTTGATGCAGGTAGGTCAACGACACTAGCGACAGCGTTTATTTTAGAAAAGCCGATGATGAAGTTTGTGAAAGAATATTATATAATGGGTGGTGCTTTTTTAATGCCTGGAAATGTGACACCAGTCGCAGAGGCGAATTTTCATGGTGATCCCATTGCGTCACAATTAGTTATGCAAAATGCTAAGAATGTGACATTAGTGCCACTTAACGTTACATCTGAAGCTATTATTACGCCGGAAATGGTAAAATATATTACAAAACACTCTAAAACGAGTTTCAATAAGTTGATCGAGCCGATATTTACGTATTATTATAAAGCATATAAAAAGTTAAACCCGAAAATAACAGGTAGTCCAGTACATGATGTCGTTACAATGATGGTAGCGGCAAATCCGTCCCTTTTGGATTATGTATATCGCCGAGTCGATGTAGATACAGTTGGAATTGCAAAAGGAGAGAGTATTGCTGATTTCCGGCCTCAACCTGACTCAAAAGCATTAAAGAATTGGGTGCGAATTGGTTGGTCGTTACATTATAAAAAATTCCTCGAAGATTTCGTTAAAATTATGACGTAGACATAATGGGAGAATACAAGTTAAAATAATGGAGATGATTACTAAAATAATCATCTCCATTATTTTGTTTGTAAGAGATAGATAGAGAAGAGTTACACAATAAGAGAGGAATTTTATTTGAAAAAAACTATAGTATGCGCAGTGATTGTGGGTATTTTCGTTTTGCTAATATCGGGTAACTTTTTAGTGAAAAAAGTGTGGAGTTCAAATAATGATGATGCACAGTATATTGCATCCTTTATTGAAGAACATAAAGATGAAAAAAATAGTGCGCTTCTAGTAAAGAGAAATGATAAAGTTGTTTATTCTGTCAATCCTAACGTTGTATTGCCAGTTGCTAGTACAATGAAATTAATTGTGGCGCTTGAATATACGAAACAAGTTACGGAAGGGAAAATTGATTCGTCTAGTTTTGTTTCCATTAATGACGTGAATCGGTATTATGTACCGAATACAGATGGTGGTGCACAAGATAGATGGCAAAGATATTTGGAGAAGACAGGCAAGATAACTGAAGGAGCGGTTTCTTTAGAAGAAGTGGCAAAAGGAATGGTTAAGTTTAGTTCGAATGCGAATGCTGAATATTTAATGGAAGTGTTAGGATTAGATAATATTAATCGGAATTTACAAAGTTTATCGCTTCCAGCACATCAGCCGCTATTTCCAATCGTTTCATCTTTATACATTCCAGGATATTTGCATAAAGAATTACATGTTCCGAAATATAAAATAGAGAAGAAGTTAAAAGAAATGTCTCAAGAGCAATATCGTGAATATGCAATGATTATTCATGAACGCTTAAAAAAGAAGGGGCCATTATTACAGAAGGAAATTCCTCTTTATTTAGAGGAACGTTACGATAAAATTTGGTCAGATCGATTGCCAGCTGCTTCTGCAAACGATTATATGGTACTGCTTCAAAAGGCAAATCATAAAGGTGGCCTAACAGAAGCTGAAGAAAAAGTATGGGCGAATATCGTTGAAACAGATATGAGCGCTAAGAAATATCGTAAAACATTTAGACATGCAGGCCAAAAAAATGGTTATACACCATGGACAGTTACAAAGGCAGTTTATGCAATGGATAAACGCGGGAACTGTACAGAAATAGTGTTCTTAGCAAATAATTTAAATGAGGACGACAGTGCAGAAATACGGAAACATTTAGCAAACTTACATTTCCAAGTGTTGCAAAGTGATAAGTATGATGCGACTTTTATTAAGTAAACTCGGTGCAGAGGCGCCGAGTTTATTTTTATATACAAGCACTTTTTTGCTATATCTGGGTATGATGGGTAGTAATACTTAGGTGAAAGGGGAAAAGGTGATGAAACAAAATAAAGAAGAGTTTATAAAGAGTGAAGGCGCTGATTTCCCTGGGAAAACATATGTGAATTGTGTATTACAACATGTATTTAATTTTCAACGAAATTACTTATTGAAAGATATGTTTCAAGTGCATAAAGCGCATATTACAATGCTGATGGAAGAAAATTTAATGAAAAAGGAAGAAGGTAAAGTTATATTACACGCATTAAAAAAGGTCGAGGGAATGCCAGAAGAGCAATTGCTCTATACAGAGCAGCATGAAGATCTCTTTTTTTTAGTGGAACATTTAATTTCTCAAGAAGCAAAAAGCGATTTTGTAAGTAATATGCATATTGGTAGAAGTAGAAATGATATGGGTGTAACGATGTATCGCATGAGTTTAAGACGGTATGTATTACGATTAATGGAACATCATTTGTTATTGCAGGAAAGTATGCTGCAACTTGCTTCTGATCATAAGGAAACGATTATGCCAGCTTATACACATACACAACCAGCACAGCCAACGACATTTGGTCATTATACGTTAGCGATTTATGATACGATGCAGAGAGATTTAGAACGCATGAAAAAAACGTACAAACTTTTAAATCAGTCGCCAATGGGAGCCGCTGCGCTTTCTACAACAAGTTTCCAAATTAAACGAGAGCGAGTTGCCGATTTACTTGGGTTTACAAATGTAATTGAGAACTCATATGATGCTGTTGCTGGAGCGGATTATTTATTAGAAGTTAGCTCTTTACTTATGGTAATGATGACGAATACGAGCAGATGGATCCATGACTTCTTACTATTAGCGACGAAAGAATATGATGGTATTACTGTGGCGAAGCCATATGTGCAAATTAGTAGTATTATGCCGCAAAAGCGAAATCCAGTTTCTATTGAACACGCCCGTGCAATTACGAGTAGTGCTTTAGGAGAAGCATTTACAGTATTTCAAATGATTCATAATACACCATTTGGTGATATTGTGGATACAGAGGATGACTTGCAGCCGTATTTATATAAAGGGATTGAAAAGGCTATTCGTGTTTTTTCTATTATGAATGCAGTTATTCGAACGATGAAAGTAGAGGAAGAAACGTTGAAAAATCGTTCCTATAAACATGCAATTACGATAACTGATTTCGCAGATGCTTTAACAAAAAACTATGACATTCCATTTCGGCATGCGCATCATGCAGCGAGTGCTATTGCAAATATGTTATTGGAGCAGAAAAAGGAGCTTCATGAATTACATTTGAAAGATGTGAATATGTACTTACAAGAAAAATTTAATATAACTTTATTAGAAAAAGAGTGGAAAGAAATTATATCGCCAGAAGCTTTTATACAAAAAAGAAATGTATACGGTGGGCCGAGTAAAAAAGAAATGGAGCGCATGATTAACAATCGAAAAGAGTCATTTCGACAAGAAGAAGAGGTATTTGAAAAGGAAAAACAGAGAATTTTACAAGCTGAAAATGATTTGAATACGTTAGCTTCAAATATTATTGAATCGTAAAAGAGGAATTTAGTGAATTAAGCGCCAATACCTTAATAAAACTATAAATAGAGAGAAGAGATTGTCGATGATTCAATTGCATGTATATGAAGAGATTGTTAATTTTAAAGAAGAGGTTACACCATTTCTAGAAAAGAATGAACAGGAAAATAATCTCATATTAGGCGTATTACAAATGGTCCACCAACCGATATTTATGGGGATAGCGAAACAAGGAGAAGAAATTGCAGTTGTATTTCTTCAAACAGAAGAGAAGAAACAAATTATTGTTGCAACTTCTGAAATTTCGGGAGTAGCTATCAAGGAGCTTGCAAAAGAGTTAACGAAAATATATCCGGATATTCCTGGATTAATTGGTGATAAGAAAGTTGTACAGCACTTAGCAGAAGAGATTGCGGTGTTAGAAAATAAGAAAACGAATGTTGTAATGGAGCAAGGGGTATATGAGTTGAAAGAAGTGAAGAAGAAACCGAGCGAGGATGGGTTTTTTCGAGAAGTAAGTAGTGATGAACTAACATTAATAGAAGAGTGGATATATCAATTTTGTGAAGATGTGAATCTTCCTACTACGAAAGAAGAAGCAAAACAAACGGCACATACATTAATTACTAATCATCGTTTATTTGGTCTAGAAGTAGACGGGAAACTTGTTTCTGTAGCAGCAAAAACACGTCCAACTAAAAATAATATAACAGTTAATTTCGTATATACACCTAAAGAAGCAAGGAAAAAGGGATACGCATCTAATTGTGTAGCGGCACTTAGTCAACGTATGTTAGATGAAGGGTACAAGACGACTACGTTATATACTGATCTAGCGAATCCGACATCGAATAAAATTTATCAAGAAATCGGTTATGAGCAAATTGCGGAGTCTGTACTCATATTTTTAGAGAAGTAGAACAAAAAGGCGTGCTAAAATAGCACGCCTTTTTGTTATTCGTCAATTCTAATAACCTCGCCTTGAGGGAAGTCTTCGGTTTCTAATAAATTCCGAATAGCTTTCGCAACATATTCGGGTGATAATAGCTTTCCTTCTTCTTTTAATGTAATGAAGCGGTCTAAGTTTGTGAAGTCTTCTTTATTTGTTTCCCGAATTTGTGCTTGCATATTTGTATCAACAACACCAGGTGCAAAAGCCACGATTTTTACTGGATATTCTTTTTCTGCTTCTTCGGTTGCTACGCACTGTGTAAACATATTTACGCCAGCTTTCGTTGTACAATAAGCGCCCCATCCGAAGTAAGGATTTTTTCCTGCACCAGATGAAATGTTTATAACACGTTTATCTACTTTCCATTCTTTCGTATGTTTCATGAAAGTGGAGGTGAGGATCATTGGCGCAAGTAAATTAATGTGAACGTTCGTAATGAGCAGTTCACTTTCTGCTTTTTCAATTGGTTTCATAGGGGCAACCGTACCCGCATTATTAATTAAATGAATAGAAGATACACTGTCTTCTTGAATAGATGAAATGATTTTGTTAAAGTTCGTTTCTAAATTATGTACATCTTGAAGATCTAAGGAGTGGAAAACACAATTGCTATTATATTGTTCTGCGAGTTTCGTAAGCTCTTTATTTTCTCTTCTAGAAATAGAGATGACAGTTGTATTTTTTTCTAACAATTGTGTGGCAATAGCCTCACCTAAACCTTGTGAAGTTCCTGTTATGATAACGTAGCGCATAGTTTTATAAACTCCTCTCATATGTGCGGAATTTTGTTGGACAACGTACATTGTATAGTTTGTCTACATTTTATAGTATAGAGCACTTTTTACTATAATTGAAATGAGATGATTGTGTGCCTTTTATAAATCGTTTTACGACAACAGTACCTGGTGCCGTCACGTTTACTGGGAATACGCTGGGACTTAGCCCTACATCACCTGCACCAGGTAATATTTTTGGTACACTTGCTGTGTTTACGACAGTAAATACAGCGCTGCAAGTACCAGGATTCCCAGCAGGGACAACAGATGAGTGGCAATTGAATTCTTCAAGTGCAATTTTAAATCTTCCAGCGGGAAGCAGTGTGTTATATGCAGAATTAGTTTGGGCTGGTACTTTCCGGACTGATACGGAAGATGTTTTACCATTTTTAAATGATAACATTACATTTACAACGCCAGCAGGAACGTTTTCTGTTACGCCAGATCCTGCTACTGCGCAGCAAGGTTCAGTAGGAAACCAGTTTTATTATGCTCGCTCTGCCAATGTAACGAATCTTGTTAGTGCAGGTGGGGCAGGCACGTATACAACGGGTGCTGTGCCAGCTGCAAGAACTTCAGCTGACCCAACAATTAGCCGTTCAGCGGGATGGACGCTTGAGGTTGTGTATCAAAATGCAAGTTTACCACTTCGAAATTTGTCAGTATATGCAGGTCAAGAAATTATTGATGCTTCATCACCACCAGTTGATGCTACTATTTCAGGATTTGCTACGCCAGCTACAGGAGCTGTAACAGGAAGGGTACTTGTAACTGCACAAGAGGGAGATTCCAACATTTCTGGAGATCAACTTCGCTTTGGACCAAACCCAAATGCTACAGTTGCATTATTCGGGCCGAGAAACCCTGCAAATAATTTCTTCCAGTCTCAAATTTGTAATGACAGCGGAAATTTAGATACGAGCGGTACATTTGGAGATTTAAACCAGCCGTTAGGGGTAGCTTTGGCTGTTCGAAGACAAGGATGGGATATTACAAACGTAGATGCTTCATCATCATTAGTAAATAATCAAACGTCAGCAACCGTTCGGTTCGTTACAAATGGTGATGGTTATGCTGCGGCTGGTTTTGGTGTTCGAATTGATGCGACGGGGCCGATTATAAATCCTGCCAAATCTGTTGATAAAGCAGTTGCAGGTATAGGGGATATTCTCACTTATACGATTACAGTTCCGAATACAGGAACAGGAAGTGCGGACAACGTTGTATTACAAGATAGTATTCCGAACGGCACAACATTTATAGATGGTAGTGTAACGGTAGGTGGAGTAACACAACCAAGTGCAAATCCAACTAGTGGAATTAATTTAGGAACGATACCAAATAATGCTCAAAGAATCGTTACATTTCAAGTTCGAATAACATCATTCCCGAATCCAAATCCTATTTTAAATCGTGCAATGGTATCGTATCAATTCCGTCCTTTCGTCGGTAGTCCACTTATTACTAGTATGTCTTCTTCAAATACTGTACAAACGACAGTGAACCAAGCAACTATAAGTATGCAAAAATCTGTAGATCTACAGACTGCGACACTTAATGATGTATTAACGTACACAGTTAATGTCACAAATAATGGAAATGTTGCTGCAAACAATGTGATTTTTGTTGATAGCATCCCGGCTGGAACAACATTTGTTCCAAATAGTGTTACAGTGAATGGAGTAGCGCGTCCAGGAGCGAATCCAGCAAGTAGTATTAATCTAGGAAGTATTAATGCTTCACAAACGACTGTAGTGCGCTTTCAAGTTCGAGTAACATCTAATCCTCTTGTCAATCCAATTCCGAACCGTGCGAGTGCAACATTTACCTTTACCCCAGTGCCTGGTCAACAACCAGTTTCAGGGCAAGCGACAAGTAATACTGTAGTGACTACTATTAATATAGCTGATATAAGAACGAGAAAAACAGTAGATAGAGCTTTTGCGACAGTGAATGACGTTCTTACGTACACTATTACTATTGAGAATATCGGAAATGTACTTGCGACAAATGTTATTTTTCAAGATCCGATTCCAGTTGGAACGACTTTTATCGCAAATAGTGTGACTGTGGACGGGGTTTCACAACCTGGGGCAAATCCAGCGACTGGGTTTACAGTAGCTAATATATCTCCTGGCGGAAGTAGGACTGTTACATTTCAAGTTCGAGTTACATCTACACCATCGGGAGGTACGATTGCGAATCGGGGGAGTGTATCTGCTAATTTTGTTGTTAATCCGAATCAGCCGCCAGTTACAATTAATAGAATGACGAATACAGTGGTAACACAAATTAATACAGGCGGTTTAAATGTAATAAAAGAAGTGAATACAACACAAGCGGCGGTAGGGGATACTTTAACATACACAATTGCCGTCCAAAATACAGGAAACGTTCTGTTAACAAATGTATTTTTCCAAGACCCTATTTCTTCTGCTGTTTCATTTGTTGCAAATTCTGTAACAATTAATGGAGTACCACAAAGTGGATTGAATCCGAATACAGGATTTTCTCTTCCTAATATTCCTGCGGCTCAAACAGTCGTAGTTACATTTGATGTATTAATTGTACAGGATCCAGAAAATGAAGATATTTTAAATCAGGCGAATGTAACAGCAAGTTTTCAAGTGAATCCGAGTGAACCACCCGTAACAATCAATGTTCCAAGTAACATTGTGAATACAACAGTACAATCAGGGAACTTTGAAGTTGTGAAATCAGTGAATACTGCTGTTGCAACTGTAGGGGACGTTTTAGTATATACAATTGAAATCATAAATGCAGGTAGTGTACCAGCTACAAATGTGTTTTTCCAAGATTCAATTCCACAAGGAACATTATTTATTGAAAACAGTGTATTGGTTAATGGTATTTTACAAGAAGGTGCAGATCCAGAACTTGGATTCCCGTTAAATGATTTGCCTACTGGGGCGAATGTAATTGTTACGTTTGAAGTATTAATTGATGAAATTCCCCAAGGAAATAATGTTGTAAATAATGCGAATGTCACTGGAGATTTCCTTCTGAATCCAACAGAGCCACCAATTACTGTAACAGTACCAAGTAATACTGTTATGACGGTCGTGAATTCTTCAGGATTAAATGTAATGAAAAGTGTAAGTGCTACTGAAGCCGGTGTAGGAGATACGTTAACGTATACAGTTCGTATACAAAATAGTGGAACAGTAGCAGCGACAAATGTATCATTCCTTGATCCGATTCCTTCTGGAACAACGTTTGTAGCAAACAGTGTAACAATAAATGGAACACCTCAACCAGGTTTAAACCCGACAACTGGATTTCCACTTGCTAATATTCCGGTAGGAGGGATGGTAACAGTTACTTTCCAAGTGACAATCACAAGTGTACCATCAAATAGAGTTCTTCCGAATAATGCGAATGTAACTGCTGATTTCCAAGTAAGTCCTCTCCAGCCACCAATTACAATTGTAACGATTAGTAATATTGTTGTGACGCGAGTGAATGTAGGATCACTTAATATAATGAAGAGTGTAAATACACCACAAGCAGGAGTAGGGGATACGTTAACGTATACGATTCTTATTCAAAATACAGGAACTGTTCCTGCGACGAATATTATTTTTCAAGATCAAATTCCCTCCGGTACTGCGTTTGTAGTAAATAGTGTAACAATCAACGGAGTCGTTCAGCAAGGCGCGGATCCTATGGCAGGATTCTCAGTACCAAATATTCCGGTCGGACAAACGGCCACGATTACGTTTCAAGTTACAGTGAAGAGTATTCCGAGCGGTGGAAATGTTCGAAACCAATCGAACGTTACTGCAAGTTTTCTTATAAATCCAGCAAACCCTCCAATAACGACTATTACAAATAGTAATTTTGTAGTGACGCAAGTAAACACAGCACAATTAAATATACAAAAATCTGCATCTGTACAACAAGCAGCACTTGGAGAAACTTACACATATTCTGTTGTCATTCGAAATAACGGTACAGTAACAGCAACAAATGTTTCTTTCATTGATCCAATTGCTCCAGAAACGACATTTGTAGCAAATAGTGTAACGATAAATGGAACGCCTCAACCTGGATTCGATCCGAATATAGGTTTCACGCTTCCTAATATTGTGTCTGGAACATCGTTGACAGTAACGTTCCAAGCTACGGTAATTGCACCGTCTACACGCGGAGCAGTATTAAATACAGCATCTGCTACAGCCACTTTCTTATTAAATCCTTTACAACCACCTGTAACAACAACGAATTCAAGTAATACAACGGTAGTTACAATACCATTACCTCCTCCTGGCGAAGTGACAGCAACAAAAACAGTAAATGTTGCCGCCGGAGCTGTTGGAGATGTATTAACGTATACAGTGTTAATAACGAATGTAGGAATTATCCCTGTTACAGACGTACTCTTCCAGGATGTCATTCCAGAAGGGACGACGTTTGTTGAGAACAGTGTAACGATAGGTGGAATACAGCAACCTGGATTAAATCCAGAAGTAGGCTTTACAGTTACTCCGTTATTAAATGCAGGTGCAAATATTACTGTGACGTTCCAAGTGACGATTACGGAAATTCCAGATAATGAAGTCATATTAAATGATGCAGATGTTACATTTACTTCACAACCAAATCCGCAAGAACCACCGATTACGGAAACGATATTAACGAATTTAGTCGTTACGACAATTAATATAGCGTTTATCTTTCCATTGAAACTAGTAGATAAAGAAGTAGCAACTGTAGGAGAAATATTAACTTATAATGTATTTATCTTTAATTTTGGAACAGTGGCAGCGACGAATGTTCAATTTATCGATACTACTTCCGCGGGTGTAGAATTTGTACCAGGAAGTGTGAGCATAAATGGGGTACCGGCACCAGGATTAGATCCTTTTAGTGGTTTTACAGTTCCAAATATACCTGTAGGTGATTTTGTACGTGTCACATATCAAGAGAAGGTAAAAATCATACCAGAAGGTGGGACAGTTGTTAACTTTGTAGACGTTACAGCTACATTTGCAGTAAGTGAAACAGAGCCGCCTATTACGGAAACAACGACGAGTAATACGACATTAACAGAAATCAATGAGCCTGGTTTAAATGTATTAAAATCAGTAAGTCAGCCGGTTGTTGCGGTAGGCGATACAATCACATATACAACAGTAGTTCAAAATACGGGAACCGTGATAGCAACGAATGTTCAATATAGTGATGTATTACCTTCCTCTATAACATTCATACCGAACAGTGTAACGATAAACGGTGTGTTACAACCTGGGTTCAATCCGAATAATGGGTTCACGCTTCCAGATATAAATCCAGGTGAAAGTGTAGAAGTCACATTCCAAGTAACAGTTGTTAGCGTTCCGTCAAACGGAACAATTGCCAATACGGCAAATGTTACTGGAAGCTTTATATTAGTACCAGGAGAACCACCAGTTATAGTAAATCAGCCAAGTAATACAACACTCACAACTGTAAATAGAGGACGCTTTAATGCTATTAAACAAGTAAATAGAGTCGCTACTCTAGTGGGAGATATATTGACGTATACAGTACAAATAACGAATACAGGAACAGTAACAGCTAACAATGTTCAGTTTATTGATACCATTTCAACAGGTGCGTCATTTGTAGCAAATAGTGTAACGATAAATGGAGCCCCGCAACCAAACTTAAATCCGATTACTGGATTTGGAGTTGGAGATATACCAGTTGGTGAAACGGTTATCGTGACGTTTCAAGCGACAGTTACAAACATCCCGTCATCAGGAACAATTACGAACGTTGCAAATATAACAGGAAGCTTTACTTTAGTGCCAGGAGAGCCACCAGTTATAGTAAATCAGCCAAGTAATACGACAATAACGAGGGTGAATAGAGGGCGCTTCAATGTAATAAAAACAGTAAATAAACAAGCAACGCGAGTAGGAGATACGTTAACGTATAGTGTGCAAGTTACAAATACGGGAACGGTAACAGCGACGAATGTTCAGTTTGTTGACGTCCCATCACCTAGTTTAGAATTCGTTCCTGGAAGTGTACAAATAAATGGAATTCCGCAAGTAGGCTTAGATCCATTTGTAGGCTTTTCATTACCGAATCTTGCAGTAGGAGATAGTGTATTAATTACATTTGAAGTAAATGTAATCGCGGTTCCACCTTCTAGTAGCATTATGAATACAGCGAGAGTAACGGGTGATTTCGAATTGATTCCAGGAGAACCTCCGTTTACAATTACGAATTCAAGTAATACGACGGTTACGCCAGTAAATAGAGGCAGCTTAGATATGCTAAAAGAAGTAGATCATTCAGTTGTTGGAGTAGGAGAAACGGTAACGTATACGGTTCGTATATTAAATACTGGTACTGCTGATGCAATGAATGTTCAATTTATAGATGTGCTATCTCCAGAAGCCGATTTCGTCGCAAATAGTGTAACGATAAATGGAGTTTCACAACCGGGGTTAAATCCGCAGCTCGGATTTACGATACAAGATATTCCAGTTGGTGAGACCGCACTTGTAACATATAAAGCTACGATTACAAGTTTTCCAGATGGTGGTACAGTAGTGAACGTTGCAGGGGCGTTGGCAGAATATATTTTAGTACCAGGAGAGCCGCCAGTTACAGTGATGGATACGAGCAATACAGTTATAGTAACGGTAAATACTGCAATCTTATTTGTTGCAAAAGGAGCAAACTTTGAAGTAGCGATGGTAGGAGATGTTATCACTTATGGAATCGCCGTTATAAATGACAGTACAGTTCCTGTGACGAATATTATTTTAACAGATATCATTGATCCGAATACGTTATTTATAAATGGCACGGTAACGGTAAATGATGTACCTCTCCCATTTGCCAATCCGAATACTGGTATCCCGTTAGGTGATTTTCAGCCAAATGATGCGGCAATTATTAATTTCCAAGTTGTAATAACAGGAGGACAAATAAATAATTTAGTTACAAATACTGCTATAGCAAATGGGCTTGCAATTGTAAACCCGAATGAGCCGCCAGTAGTAGTTGAAGGTGATAGCAATACAGTTGTTATCCCGTTTATTTCTCAAAATGTCTCAACGACAGTCGTAAAAACAGCAGATTTACAGGCAGCAACGATTGGAGATGTTATTACGTTTACGACAGTTATTACAAATACGGGGGATACAGCAATACAAAATATTCGTTTTCAAGATATGTTAGATAGTAGTGTTCAATTTGTCCTTGGAACTGTAGCGGTTGATAATACGTCAGTGCCAAATGTAAACCCAGTATCAGGATTTCTTATAGGAAGTTTAAATCCTGGTCAAGCGCGAACCGTTTCGTTCCAAGTAGTAGTGCAGAGCGCACCAAGTGGTTCAGGAAATTATATTAATCAAGCGAGTATTCGTTTCGAACATCAAGTAGGTACAGTATTGCCACCTGTTACACAAATAGTAGAAAGTAATATAGTCGTCATTCCGTTCGTTCCAACGATAGAACAAATTTGTGAAACGAATCTTAATTGTTTAGGGAAAATTCCTTTTCAATGTTCTCCGTGTGATCACTTGCAAATAAAGAAAAAATAAATGCAGAAAGAGCATCCTGTAAGAGAAGGATGCTCTTTCTGCATGAATCATGTAGATTCTTTTTCGGGCGAGGTGAAAAATTCATCGGTTTTGTCGGAGAGTAGTAATGGAATCGCTCTTTTTATAACAGAAATGTCCCAATCCCACCATGCAAGATTCTCTAGTTTGTCAATTGTTTCTTGCGGGAAACGATATCGAATAAATTTTGCTGGATTACCAGCCACAATTGCATATGGAGGGACGTCTTTTGTAACAACACTTTTGGCACCAATAATGGCACCGTTACCAATTGTAACACCAGATAAAATGCAGGATTGATAACCAATCCATACATCATTGCCGATTACGATATCACCTTTTGAAGAGGGGTGACCAGTAATATGGGCTCCTTCGCTGAAAAGAGCGTTAAATGGATAAGTCGTTATCCAGTCCGCGCGATGTTCTCCGCCAAGTATGAAAACAACGTCTTCTCCTAATGAACAAAACTTACCTATTTTTAATTTCGTTTCATCATTCCAAGAAAAAATAGTTGGACCTACTTTACTATAAGTATAATCACCGATATCATACTTACTATATTCAGGTTTTTGATTTAAATATAACATGATTCTTCAACCTTCTTTCTCAATCAAGAAATAAGCGTGGAATATTATATGCAAGGTGTAGTAAGGTGACCAGTGTTAATAAGTAAAATGAATAAATGGGAGTGGAATGTATGAGGTATGAGATGGGATTATATAATAAACCTTTTCAGTCAATTCAATCAGGGAAAAAAGTGTATGAAGTGCGCTTATACGATAAAAAACGTCAACTCATAAAACAAGGCGATCATATTATATTTACGAACCTTACGACAGCAGCAACGATGGCTGTAAAAGTAACGGAGATAAAACGATACGAAAACTTTCAAGCAATGTACGAACAAATTGATAAAAAATTATTGGATTGTGAAAATGATAGTTTAGAGGAAATGTTAGAAAGTACATACAAAATATATACGAAAGAACAAGAACAAAAGTGGGGAACAGTTGCGATTGGTATTGAGGTAATAAAATGATAAGAAATCGCGGCGCGGCTATCATTGTGCAGAAAGGAAAAATAGCTCTTATAAAACGTATTCGAGAAGATGAAACGTACTATGTTTTTCCAGGCGGAGGAATCGAAGAAGGAGAAACACCTGAAGAAGCAACAAGGCGAGAAATTTTTGAAGAATTAGGGGTACATATAAAAGTGGAGCATTTAATTGCAAAGGTGGAGTATAAGAGTACGGAGTATTATTTTAATGCCGATATTATAGGTGGAGTTTTTGGAAGTGGTAAAGCTGAAGAATTCGAAATGAAAGATAGAGGGATTTATATTCCGTTATGGTTGCCGATATATGAGTTGGAAAAAGTGAATATAAAACCGTATGAAGTGGTCGGAAGTATATTCAATCATTATAAAAAGTAAAGTCTGACAACATACAAAAAAAACCATTGACATAGCCTTCTGATTTAAGTATTGTATTCGAGTATGTTTATAATCAGGAGGTTTATATGAGCAATCAAACAACTACACATCATGTGAAAATGACAACAGCAGATCCATCTGGAATCGGTCTATTTGGATTAGCGATGGTAACACTTGTAGCATCATCTCAAAAGTTAGGCTTAACAGATGGCGTTTCACTCGTATTACCGTGGGCAATCTTTTTAGGAGGATTTGCACAAATCTTTGCGTGCATTCATGATGCAAAGCATAACAATACATTCGGTACAACAGCATTCGGTGCGTACGGTCTATTTTGGCTAGGCGTTGGAATGACTTGGTTAATTCAACTTGGAGTATTCGGCGAAAAATTAGCACAAGCTGCAGATTCAAAACAGCTTGGTGTAGCCTTTATCGGATATTTGATTTTCACAATCTTTATGACAATTGGTGCAATGGAAACACATAAAGTATTATTTATGATTTTCGTTCTTATTGATTTCTTATTTATTGGTCTTTCATTAAGTACTTTAGGTGTTATGCCGCATGCAATGCATAATTTAGCAGCATATTCTGAACTTCTTATTTCATTATTATCTTTCTATGGTTCAGCAGCAGCAGTGTTAAACACACACTTTGGAAAAGTTGTTTTACCAGTTGGAAAGCCGTTTGGTATTTTTAAAAAGTAATAAAAAGCACAGATGATTGTATAGTCATCTGTGCTTTTTTATATGGAATAAATAAAAATAAAAAAATATAATTGAAATTGATTCTCATTATTAATATAATGAGAATGAGAATCATTTATTGTAAGAGGGGGATGCCGAAGTGGCGAAAATTTTAATAGCTTATGCGAGTATGTCAGGAAATACAGAGAGTATTGCTGATTTAATTAAAGTTAGTTTAGATGCCTTTGATCATGAAGTAGTATTGCAAGAAATGGAAGGCATGGATGCTGAAGAGTTATTAGCTTATGATGGAATCATTTTAGGGTCTTATACGTGGGGAGATGGGGAATTGCCATTTGAAGCGGAAGATTTCCATGATGACTTAGAAAATATAGATTTATCAGGGAAGAAAGCAGCGGTATTCGGATCAGGTGATACGGCGTATGAACTATTTTGTGAAGCGGTAACGATATTTGAAGAAAGACTTGTAGAGCGCGGTGCAGAGCTTGTACAAGAAGGGTTGAAAATCGAACTAGCTCCAGAAGATGAAGAGGATGTTGAAAAATGCAGTAATTTTGCAATTGCATTTGCTGAGAAGTTCTAAGAATGGGAGTGTCAACGTGGAGACAATGTTAAGTGCGACCGCTATTACAAAGTTAAGAGATGGAAAGCTTATGTTAGCTACTACATATAATGGTTTATTTATTGAACAAGACGGAGAATGGAAACAAATTTTACATGGTTTTCAAAAACGAATTAGGGATTTACATAGCGAAGATAATGTAGTGTATGGTGTAGGTGACGAAGGAATTTTTATTCGTAGTATGAATGGTGGGGAGAATTGGACGGTTCAACGTTTTCCAACAAAGGCAACGAGTTGGAATGTGTGTAGTAATATAGAAGGAACTGTCATTGCTCATGGAGATAAAACGTTGTATCATTCGAATGATTTTGGTTCGACATGGGAAACCATTCATCCATTTCTTGAGTATGGTGGCGGGGCACCATCTATTCGATCGTTGTTTTTATATAAACATTACTTATTTATTGGTACGAAAATACATACTAAATATGGTGGTGTTTGGCTCTTTAATTTGGAGACACGTAAATTAAAGAGGATTAAAATCGTAATGAATCAGATGATTTCAGCGTTGACTTTACACAATTCTTATTTAGTAGCAGCCAGTGGGTCGTGCAAGGGGATTAGCGGTAATATTTCTTTTTGTAAAATAGATGAAAGTATAGAGAGTGAAAAAACATATTGGCACACATGTCAAAGTGAGCAAAAAGCAAGTAGCTATTTAGACTTAAGTGTAGATCAACATGTGCTATATACAACGTCAACGCAAAATAAGGCGGGGATTAGTACCGTTTGTCGTGTACTTCTAGAAGAAGGAATTGTTACAGTATGTGACTCAGTTAAAGGGCATGGTTGGCGCATCGTGAACGAAAAAGAAGGCTATGTTGTAGCTGGATCAGGTGAATCAAAAGCAATGCAATGGAAGAAAAAAGTTGTATAGTAAAAAAAACTTTGCTTTTATTATATTGATATGATATATTATATTTAAACCATTTTACTTTTAATAATATAGAGATTTAAATGAGCTGTAACTTCCGAGGAGGATAGCAATGTTAAATCTCCTCAGAGTTGCAGTTTTTTTAATGTCTGACTTATTTTTGTAAAGTGGTTGAAAATGAATATGTACATATAGGTACATTGTAGGAGGATTTTTTTCATGCAAAACGGTAAAGTAAAATGGTTTAACTCAGAAAAAGGTTTCGGATTCATCGAAGTTGAAGGCGGAGAAGACGTATTCGTACATTTCTCAGCTATCCAAGGCGAAGGCTTCAAAACTTTAGAAGAAGGTCAAGAAGTTACTTTCGAAGTAGAACAAGGTAACCGTGGACCTCAAGCTACTAACGTTAACAAGAAGTAATTGTGGAAAAAAGAAGGGCTTGCCCTTCTTTTTTTTTGCGTTTTTACTGAATAACCCCCTATGTACATATAGTAATGAGATTGAATTTGTTTTTTAGACAAGGTATTACATGCATAAAGTGTATGAATAAATAAATACTGAAAATAAAGTATGTGTGTGAAAAGGAACTTAGAAAGAGGTAAAAAAATTGAAAAACACTACACATTTTATTGTGTTTGATATAGAGAGAAATTTTAGGCCGTATAAATCAGACGACCCGTCAGAGATAGTTGATATCGGGGCTGTAAAAATAGAAGCGAGTACAATGAAGGTAATTGGAGAATTTTCGGAATTAGTAAAACCGGGTGCTAGGCTTACTCGCCATACGACAAAATTAACGGGAATTACAAAGAAAGATTTAATGGGTGTAGAGAAATTTCCGCAAATTATAGAGAAATTTATTCAGTTTATCGGAGAAGATTCTATATTTGTTACATGGGGAAAAGAAGATTATCGGTTTCTATCTCATGATTGTACGTTACATAGTGTAGAATGCCCACGTATGGACAAAGAAAGAAGAATGGATTTGCAAAAATTTGTTTTCCAAGCGTATGAAGACTTATTTGAGCATACACCAAGTTTACAATCTGCAGTAGAACAACTTGGTTTAACATGGGAAGGAAAGCAGCACCGTGCTTTAGCGGATGCTGAGAATACAGCCAAAATACTTCTTAAAGTATATAGCGAGAGAGATATTTATAAACGTTACAAAAGACATGGAGAGCTTGAACTTGTAGAGAACGGAAAACTAACAGAAAAAGCGAAAAAAAAGATGCGAAAATGGGTATTTAAAGAAATGAGAAAAAATACAGAGCGTCCTTTCGTTTGGAGTACATTTGAAAGTAGTGACACGTGGGAAAGTATAACGGAAAGATATTATATAAGTGAACCTACAATAGAACTTCTGAAAAAACATTTTCGTACGGCGGTTAGAAAAGCGGAAAGGCAGATTAGGTATTTGGCTGAGATGGAGAAGAATGCAGAGGTTAAATGACATTCTTCTCTATTTCTAGCTACATAAATTTACTGTCATTGTATTGATGGATGAATAAAGTATTCATATAAATAGGAATTGATTTGCTGTGCTACTTTGAAATTTAAGGTGTGGTAAGAAATTTTTTAATATATTCATAAAATTAGAGCCTATAGAAATGAAAGAGGGTAAAGTTGAATGGAAGCAATCTTTAACATTGTAACAGTTTTAGTTTTTGGGATAATATTTACCACGCTATTAGCGGTAATTACACTTCCTTTCATAGCAAAGAAGAAGAATTGGAAAAAGCTTAATATATCTTTAAAGCGTGGTGTATTAAAGATTAAAATCGAAGAGTAAAAGATGAGCTTTATACAAGGGAGGTGTGATAGTGATAGACTTAGATATTAAAGACGTCAACGTACAGATGGAATTAAACGGAATCTTTTGGAATGAGGATGGGATTGCTGAAATGACGGTGACTACAAAAGAAGAGCATTCTTTTCTTCTTCGTTTAGTAGTTAATTTAGAAAGTAAAACGATTAGGGCGACGAGTATTGAAATAGTGAATGGATTTTGTCCTCTGTGCAAACAGAAAAGGAACGAATGTAGTGAACTTAATGACTTGCAAAACAAAATGGAAATTTTAGAAGAAGCTTACGATTGGGTGAGAGAGCATCCGGAATATCGTTTTCAGTTATCTTTTTACGAGTACAATAAGTTTGAGGTAGTGAAATGAAACTTTAATTTTGAGAACATACATAGTGACTAAAAGGAAAAACACCAAAAACTTATAGAAGGATTTGGTCTATTAGGAATATTGAAGCCAATATTTCTAATGGAAATACGTTTGTATAATCAGAAAGGGATGGACTTGATTCTGCAACAAATGTCATCCTGAATCAAAATTATTTTTAAACATATTTTGTTATAAAGCAGAAAAACCGATTCTTAGTGGAATCGGTTTTTAATATAAATGAAAACTATGTCCCAAATAAAAGAGCGCTTATTAAAAGCGTCCAGTAAAAACAGTTAAATGGAAGAATTTATTCAATCCCGTTCGGATCATAAGAATACTGCTGCTTATTCTCAATCCGCTCAATTACGTCTTGCAACTCGTCTGGCTTCAGAAACTCAATTGGAGAGAAACCTTTCTCAAATGTAAGTGTATCAGCCTCAATCATTAATACGTATCGGTCATTTACCTTTGCGATATGTATTTGATCCCCGAAATCAGCAAGCAGGGCCTTTACAGAGATATGGTCTGCTTTTAGCTTTAATTCCACTTCAGGCGCGTGCTCGACGATTTGAGCGGTAGCCTCCATTACTTCTTCGGTTGAAAATTGTTCCATAATTTCGCGTTTCGGACTGGCAGCCCATACTTCCATTGCTTGGTCGAATTGTTCGCGTTCTTCCGTACCTTCTTCAAATACATCTTCAATTTGGTCATATACCATGTCCATTACTTGTGTTTTCATAATTTCAGGCATAGAGCGTTCGTACTCGACGAATTTTAAGAAGTCTTCAAAGTAACGGGCGTGTGATGCTTGGTGAATCTTTAGCTCGCCCACTTCGACCATACCTTCTTCGGGCATGTACGGATATTGGATAGATTTCATATTTTTTGTTGTAATGGCCATTTCAACGTTACGAATTAGTGTGGATTCATCGGAAATAGAAGCGACTTTTGGCTCGAAGTCACATTTCATAACGAAGACGAATGGATCATCAAAGTATTTGCGTAGTTTTGCTTGCGCAATTAAAAATACACCACCGCGCACAGCACTTGTATCAAGATATGTATAAACGAGAGGTTCGCTCATATCTTTGAAGTTTTCCTTCGTTTCTGCAAAGCGGATGCGATTAAATAAGTTGTAATGAGGGTTTGAATCAAGTTCGTGCCCTTCTTCTACAATAAAGCGACCAATCTTTGTCGGAGCTTGTTCTGTTTTCGCATGACGTTCTACTTTTCGCTTTGAAATTTTTAATAATTCTCCATTCAAAAATTCTTTTAAGGAGCTATCTTCATACTCTTCAGCGTCTAATGTTTGAAAATGTTTGTAGCGTTTATCAACAGCTTCACCTTTTCCTTCTACTTGTACAACATAAAAGGAAAGATAATTTATTTCAAAATCCATATTTATCACCTTGTTTCATTTCATTAACTCTTATCAGTATAGAGATGGAAAAAACTTTCGTCAATTTATATAAGGAAGGGGAAGCCCCCCTTCCTTCATATATTTTTTATTTTCGAAATTAAAATCCGTCTTCTAATGCTGAAAATGGAATGTTCAGTCTGTTTTCTACTGTACGTAAACGTTGGTTTAAGCGGTTTAATCTACGTGTATGACGCTCAACCGTGTTTTCTAATTGACGTACTCTTTGTTCAAGCTCATTTACTCGTCTTTCTAATTGACGGTTTCCAGCACCAGGAAAAGAGATTGGAAGTTGGAATTGTCGAGTTTGATCATATGGATTAACTTGTTCTACTGGATCTATATATTGTTGGTATTGTGCTTGTAAATCATATTGAGGTTGATAACCAGTTTGGTTATATGGATCGTATGGATTGTAGGGGTACATAAAAACATCCTCCATTTCTTTAAAATAGGTTAATTCACCATAATGTATGTGTAAAAGCGGAGTGTGGCACGGCAAATACCTATTTATGTTCACAGGATGTTTTTTTATAAATACGAATATGGAGTTTTACATTTGTATTTCGTTCGTTTTATGGTATATACTGGATAATAGGGAGAGGTTACGTAAAGGTTACAATTCTATCAAACTCAAACTTTTATGTAAATATGTATAGACATTTGGAAAAGAAAAGAGTAATTTATATAGAGTAAAAAATAACTTGTAACAATTTATAAATATATTGTAAAATGATTGTAACAAAACATACATAAAAATGAAATAATACATAAAAGTAGTATTGGGGAAAAGGGGAGAGTATATTGTTCCGTAAAGTAAAGGGTATATTAGTTGGGGTTTTATGTGTAGCTGTAGTGAGTGGCTGTGGTACAAAAGTAAGTGATGTTGCATTAGTAAGTGATATTGGTGGCCACACGGTAGAGGCTAAAGCAGAAGTACAGGATTCTATTAGTTTAGTAGATGGTCGTACAGGTACGGAAGTGAAAAAGCTAGATTTGTCGAGTCTAGGTTATTTTGAAGATGAAGCGAAATTTAAAAAATCAGTTGAGAAGGTTGCTAGGGAAGTTGGAAAAAATGTTGACAAAAAGATGGTCCCTTCACGTCTAGGATCTGATGGAAGTTGGCAAGAAGGGAAACCTTCTTATGAATTAATGGAAAAAGAATTAGTAGATAAATTATTAAACGTAGGTATGTGGGATTCTTCCTATCAATTACCTATTGTTGAGAAGAAGCCTACTGCAACATTAAGTGATGCGCAAGGAAGTGGTACGGTAATTGGTAGATATGAAACGAATTTAGGTGGCTCAACAGGTGGCCGTATTGAAAATATTCGTTTGTCAGCAGCGAGCATAAATGGAGTTGTATTAGCAAAAGGAGACCGTTTCTCTTTCAATGCATTAATTGGTGATACAACGCCAGATAAAGGATATCAATTAGGAAAAGAAATTGTAGATGGTAAATTAGTAGATGGATATGGCGGTGGTGTTTGTCAAACATCATCAACATTATACAATGCAGCAGATCAAGCTGGTTTGAAAATGGTAGAGAGAACAACACATTCTAAAACGGTAGGTTACGTTCCACAAGGAAGAGATGCTACAATTGCATATCCATACTTAGACTTAGTGTTTGAAAACACGAATGATGCACCTGTGAAGCTTTATATGGGTATTCAGGGCGGAAAGTTAGTTGCTGAAGTACATAAAATGCGATAAGAATCATAATCTAGAAAAAGCCATTATTTCTACTAACAATAGAAATAATGGCTTTTTCTGTGTAGTTTATCCAGTATTAGTGATACATTTCAAGACTAGGTGAATGTGAGGAACAAGATGTTTGGGAATTTATCCGGCTTTAATGGGCAGTAAGACCCCACTGATTAAAGTTTCACTTTATCGAATTTAATTCTTAGTTTTCCTATTGACATTATTAGTTATTAATTGTATTCTTCATAATAACAACTAAATAAATGGAAAAATTTATTAGTTTTCTTATCAAGAGAGATGGAGGGACTGGCCCGATGAAATCTCAGCAACAGGCTATAAAAGTACTGTGCTAAGTCCAGCAAACGTATGAAGCGTTTGGAAGATGAGGGGAAATGGATTAACATTCAACTCTTCTTATATGTGTAAGAAGAGTTTTTTATTTAGAGAGGGGGGATAGAGTGAAGTTTGATGTAACGTATTTTTTAGAAAGTTTTCCGCAATTATTTAAGTATGTATACATAACTTTAGGAATTACTGTAGTTTCAATGATTATTTCTTTTGTTATAGGGATAGGTTTGGCGATCATAACGAAAAACAAAACGAAATTTCTATATTCTATTGCAAGAGTATATATATCTTTCTTTAGAGGAACACCTTTATTAGTTCAATTGTTCGTGTTGTATTTCGGATTGCCGCAAATATTCCCAACCTTTACAGTACTTACAGCGATGCAAGCGACTTTAATTGGTCTCAGTTTAAATAATGCAGCGTATTTGTCAGAAATTATTCGAGGTTCATTAAATGCTGTCGAATCGGGACAAATGGATGCTTGTTTATCAGTTGGAATGACAAAGGCGCAAGCTATGCGACAGATTATCTTTCCGCAAGCTATTCGGGTTGCAGTACCGTCACTTGGAAATAATTTTGTTGGATTGTTAAAAGAATCTTCGTTATCTTTTGCACTTGGGGTGGCTGAAATTTTAGCGCAAGCGAAAATGTTAGCGGCACAATCGTATCGTTATATGGAAAGTTACTTAGCGGTAGCGATTGTATATTGGATTATTACAATCGTAATTAGCTGGGGACAGAAAAAGTTAGAAAAGAAACTTGATGCACCGTATTTGTAACAAGGATGAGGTGATATGTGTGATTGAGATAAGTGATTTGTATAAATCTTATAAGAGTAATGAAGTACTAAAAGGAATCTCACTTACTGTCGGTAAAGGGGAGGTAGTAGTCATTATTGGACCTTCTGGTTCAGGTAAATCGACACTATTAAGATGTTTAAATTTATTAGAACAACCAGAGGGTGGAAGTATTAGAATTGAAGATTTAGAGATTCATGTGAAGAAGCTTTATAAAAAGGAAATAATAAAATTACGCCAAAAAACAGCAATGGTTTTTCAAAACTATAATTTATTTAAAAATAAAACAGCATTGCAAAATATTACAACGCCATTAACAGTTGTACAGAAAAAAAGTGAAGAAGAAGCAAAAAGAATAGCAAGAGAAATATTAAAACAAGTAGGTTTAGCTGAAAAAGAAAATTTCTACCCAACGATGTTATCAGGTGGGCAACAACAAAGAATAGGTATTGCTAGGGCAATGGCTTTAAATCCCGCTGTATTATTGTTTGATGAACCGACTTCTGCACTTGATCCAGAATTAGTGAACGAGGTATTGCAAGTCATTAAGGATTTGGCAAGGCAGTATATAACGATGGTTATTGTCACACATGAAATGAATTTCGCAAAAGAAGTAGCGGACCGTATTATATTTATGGCTGAAGGCATTATTGTAGAGCAGGGAACGCCAGAAGAAATTTTTCGGAATCCACAAAATGAGCGTACGAAAAAGTTTTTACGACAATTGAATGCTTCAGAAGAAGGCAATCATTTCGTTATTTAGGAGGAAAAATTATGAGGAAATCATCATTATTACTAACATTGGCATTAACAGTATCGGTTGGGCTTTTATCTGCTTGTGGTTCAGATACAGCGAGCAAAAAAACAGATGAAAAAGTAGTGAAAGTTGGGACGTCTGCAGGTCGTAGTCCATTTATTTTTAAAGAGGGTGAGAAAGTAAAAGGCTTTGATGCTGAAATTATTGAAGCGGCTGCTAAAAAAGCTGGATATAAAGTTGAATGGAACGTTTCTGATTTTGAAGGATTATTCGGTTTATTAGACTCGGGTCGTATTGATACAATTGCAAATGAATTATCGGTTTCTCCGGAAAGAAAAAAGAAATATGACTTTTCAATTCCATATGTTTATTCAGGATCTGTTTTCGCGGTGAAGAAAGATAATAATACAATTAAATCGTTAGAAGATCTAAAAGGAAAGACTGTAGGTGTGGGGCTTGGTACAGCTGGGGAACAAGAATTAAAAGCTTTAAATAAAAATAATGCTTTTACAATTAAAACGTTCTCAGAGGATCCAACAGCAGAATTGAACGAAGTAGGACTTGGCCGTGTAGATGCTTACTATAATGATAAAGTGCAAGTAGAAACAACAATTAAAAAAGCGGACTTAGATAATGTGAAAGTAGGATTTGGTCCACTTAAATGGGGAGAGATTGCATTTCCATTTGCGAAAAAGAGCGAAAAGTTAGAAGATATAAATAAATCGTTAAAAGAATTAGAACAAGATGGCACATTAAGCGAAATATCAAAAAAATGGCTGAAAGTTGATGCTACGAAAAAACAAAATTAAGTTATGTTCGTTGAATGTGGCTATTGTCCATCAACTTATATAAAAATAAAAGAGAGTTGGAGAGGAAGTTATTCATGGTACAAATTCATCCGAAAACACGTATTGGTCATGTTGAATTTAAGGTGATAGATTTAGAACGTCAAATTGCCTTTTATGAGCATGTTGTAGGCTTAGAAGTAATTAAGCAAGAGGGGAATAAAGCATATTTATCTGGAAAAGGTGGAAAGAATACATTACTTGTTCTTGAAAAGTTAGAGGACGGGGTACTGCAAGAGCCGCGTACGACTGGTATATATCATGTAGCCTTTTTGGTTCCGACTCGTGAGGCTTTTGCGTCGGCATTATTTGGTGTGATTCGTAATAAGAATGTAATTGATAGTCCGGCTGAGCAAGAGGGACGTTATACATATTCAAATGAAATTTTACCAATTTCAAGGTTTAATAGCGCGAGTGATCATACGTATAGCGAAGCGTTTTATTTACAAGACTTAGAGGGAAATGGTATTGAAATTTATGCGGATCGTCCGCGCGATCAATGGGGAGAAGGGCCAGGAGGAAGTACCCCGCTGGATTTAAAAGAACTAGCAACGCTTGTTGATTATGAGTTCGATGGATTACCTGCTAATACTGTCGTTGGACATGTACATTTACGAATAGCTAATGTAGAAGAGTCACATGACTTTTATGTAGATACAGTAGGTTTTGAAGTGCAGCAACGTGAAGATGACTGCTTATTCATTTCTGCAGGAGGATATCATCACCATATAGGCGCAAATACGTGGAACGGAGTAAATAACCCGCATTCACCAGCACATGCAACTGGACTTAAGGTATATACGATTGTATTACCGCATAAAGAAGCGTTAGATGAAGTGAAAGAAAGATTAATAGAAAAACAGCATGAAATACACGAAATTACAAATGGATTTACTGTAGTCGATCCGAGTGGTATTACAGTACAGTTTGAAATAGAAACAGCATAAAAGAAGTCGGAAGGTGTATAATTACCTTCCGATTTCTTTTTGATACGTAATCCAGGTAGCACAAGGATTGAAAGGAACGGATTTTAATATCTCCATTGCATATATACTTGTGGAATCGAATTCACCTTGAATGAAGGAATAACCGTGTTTACTTGCATACATAGCTTGTTTGAAAACGAGCAATTTCAGTAAAGATATATCGTCTATAGTGTGAGTCCCACACCATCCTAGTTCTACCGTATTATCCTTTTCTGATGTATGGAGGAAAGAGTATGCCATAATTTGATGCTCTTCATCTATAATGAGAAAGCTCCCATCTAGTAGTACGTCATCAGCTAAAATCATCTCTTGCCAAGTTTGTAGTGGGAATGAGGCAACGGGATTTGCTAGGTGGGTTTGCTCATAATTTTCTTTTACTAAGTAGGCTAGTTTTTCTAATAAATTATTATTTGATACGATGTTCGATAAAGTTTGTCCATGATAATTTGAATTAGGGACTATATCGATAGAAACTATTTTTTGTAAGTCTAATATCGGCATATATGTTCTTCGAATTTCCGTAAAATTATGTTCTTCAAAAAACGTTTTTAAATGAGCTGATGTTTCCCATATAGAGGTTTGTAATGGGAGTTTAAAGTTTTCTCGCTTTTGAATCTCGTTTAATAAAAATTCTTCAATGTGTAGCTCTGCATAGAAAGGATTCGTATATATTCGAAAGTATGTGCAGTATGGATGGAAGTTACTGCCCCAGGTGAAAAAGATGCCTACTACATCTTTTTTATAGTAGGCAACATACGCACATTTTGTTTTATTATCTCGTAATAAGTGAAATACGTACGATTCTTCATTGTATAAATCAATAAGTTGTTTTACTTGTAGCTCATTACTTCTACTATACTTCTCTATAACAAGGTTATTTTCATTGGAGGACTTCTTCATAGCTCAATCCAAAATCTTCTTACTACATTCCCATCTTCCTCAATGAAATCATCATCACGAACCCCGCCGTTATGTAAAATTGTTTTTTCTGAAGCAGTATTTACTGCATCGCAAACGACAAGTGCTCTCGTGATGTTTAATTTCTTAGTTTTTTCTAGGGATAATTCTAATAACTTCGTAGCATAACCTTTTCTTCTTTCAGAAGGGCGAATACCATAACCGATATGACCGCCAGCGTTAAATAAATGTTCGGTTAAACTATGACGTATATTAACAGCTCCTACAATTCTATTATGATCTGTAACGAGCCAATACGTAGAGTCTGGTACCCAAGATTGGGGAATGTTTATTCCGTTATGCGCATCGTGTAGTTCTTGCACCATAGCTGGGAAGTTAGAAGGGTCCTTTGTAATAACCCACGGAATCATCGTTTCACCGCTATCTTTCCATTCGTTATAAAAATCTAAGTATTCTTCTTGTAAATCGATAGTAGGTGTAAGCAAAGAGACGTTCATTGTGAGTAAGCTCCTTTATTTATGTAGTATGTATAAAAAAATCACGACATGAAATGAAAACGTTTTCTTAATTTTCTCAACCTCATTTCATGTTATCCACCTTTGTTTTTTCAAGAAAATGAGTGGATGTTTAAAATTAGAAGTTATTTATTTTATGTTAATATTTAAAATATTAACATAAAATGGCCTAGGTATTAAGTGTATTTTAGTAAAATTCCTTCATATCGATACATGGATGTGTGTGATAATTTTTATTTTATCTATCTATAATGAATGAAAGGGGGAAGGGCTCGTGAGTGTAAATATTGATTTCATTATACGAATCGGTGTTGCTGGTTTGTTAGGAGCAATAATCGGTATTGAAAGGGAAATTCGATCAAAAGAAGCGGGCTTAAAAACACATTTCCTAGTAGCGGTAGGAAGTGCTTTAATAATGGTCGTTTCGAAATATGCTTTTTCAGATATTATGAATGAAGATCATATGGCACTAGATCCGAGTCGTATTGCAGCGCAAGTTGTTAGTGGAGTAGGTTTTTTAGGTGCAGGTACAATTATTATTCAAAAGCAGGCGGTGAAAGGATTAACGACAGCAGCTGGTTTATGGGCTACAGCAGGAATTGGATTAGCAATTGGTGCTGGTATGTATGTAGTAGGAATTGGAGCGACGATTCTTGTTTTAATTGGTTTAGAGATTGTAAGTCGTATTTTTAAGGTGCAATTTTTATTTCCGCAAAATATAATGGTGCAAATGTGTATAAATAAACGTGAAGCAGTACAACAAATATTAGAAACACTTCATATGAAAGGCATTCCAATACTTTCATATGAAGTGGAAACTTCACAGCAAGGTACAGAAATAGTTTATAAGGTAGGGATGCAGCTGAAAAATATATCGTCAGAAGAAAAGAATGAGTTTATTCAGTATATGCAAACATTACCGGAAGTAACATTTATAAAGTTAAAATCATAGCGCTGAAAACGAGGATAGATGTAGCGGGAATTTCGCTATCATCTATCTTTTTTGATATAAAATGCACATAAAGTCAAGTGTTAATTTTACACGGCGTGGATACATGTGTGAACGTTACCTTATTTTTTCTCAATACAGTATAAAAAGTAAAAATAGTAAAATAATGGTGAGGGACACTAAAAAATGTAAGGTAGGGGAGAGCATGAAAGGCTATTCAAAAAAAGTGTTAATAGGGGTAAGTTTTGCTAGTTTCATGTTAGGGAGTTTTCAAGGGGGCGCATTGGCGGAAAGTACAAAGGGAGAGCAAGTTTCTTATCGGAACGTTCTCAAAATGGAGCCAGTTGGTGTACAATTACCAGTGCAAGAATTAGCTCATTCATCAAAAGTGCTTGAAAGCAAGTCTTTTAAGAAAAGGCTACAGCTTGCTGATTTATCGCAAAGACCACCAGAAGTAAAAAAGAAAAGTAAACAATTAACCGCAGCGAAAACGTATACAATTGCTGAATTAAATCAATTGAGCAATCAGCAGTTAGTGGATTTACTTGTAACAATTGATTGGGAGCAAATTACTGGGCTATTTCAGTTTAATAAGGATAGTCTTGCATTCTATCAAAATGATAGTAGAATGCAGGCAATTATTGATAAATTGAAGCAGCAAGGACAAGCTTATACGAAGGATGATTCAAAAGGGATTGAGACTTTAGTAGAGGTATTACGCTCAGGGTTTTATTTAGGATTTTATCATACAGAATTAAGTAAACTAAATGATCGAAGCTATCATGATAAATGCTTACCTGCATTAAAAACGATTGCGAATAACCCGAATTTCAAACTCGGTACGTTAGAACAAAATAGAGTTGTCTCATCATACGGAAAATTAATAGGAAATGCTTCGAGTGATGTGGAAACGATAACATCAGCTGCAAAGATTTTTAAACAATATAACGATAATTTTTCTACATTGGTAGACAATCTATCAGCTGGAAATGCGATTTACGATATTATGCAAGGTGTTGATTACGATATTCAATCGTATTTATACGATACAAGAAAAGCACCGAAAGATACAATGTGGTATCAAAAAATTGATAGCTATATTAATGAATTAAGTCGTTTTGCCTTAATTGGAACGGTGACAGCGAAAAATGGTTGGTTAATTAATAATGGTATTTATTATACAGGTAGACTTGGTACGTTCCATAGTACAGGAACGAAAGGGTTGCAAGTTGTAACGGACGCAATGAAAATGTATCCGTATTTAGGAGAGCAATATTTCGTAGCTGCTGAGCAAATTGCGACGAATTATGGCGGGAAAGATGCGAATGGTAAAGTGGTTGATCTAGATCAAATAAGAGAAGATGGTAAGAAAAAATATTTACCGAAAACGTATACGTTCGATGATGGAGCAATTGTGTTAAAAGCTGGAGATAAGGTGACAGAAGAAAAAGTAAAACGTCTATATTGGGCGGCAAAAGAAGTGAAGGCACAATTCCATCGTACGGTTGAAAGTGACCAGCCGTTAGAAAAAGGCAATCCTGATGATGTATTAACAATGGTTATTTATAATAGCCCAGCTGAATATCAATTTAACCGTCAATTATACGGATATGAAACGAATAACGGCGGTCTTTATATAGAAGGAACAGGTACGTTCTTTACGTATGAACGTACGCCAGAAGAAAGTATTTATAGTTTAGAAGAATTGTTCCGACATGAGTTCACACATTACTTACAAGGTAGATATGAAGTGCCAGGACTTTGGGGACAAGGGAAGATGTATGAGAATGAGAGATTATCTTGGTTTGAAGAAGGGAATGCGGAGTTTTTTGCAGGGGCAACGAGAACAGATAATGTTGTACCGAGAAAGAGCATTATAGGAGGAATATCTTCAAATCCAGCAGAACGTTATACAGCAGAGAGAACGTTAAACGCAAAATATGGAACGTGGGATTTCTATAATTATTCCTTCGCTTTACAATCGTACATGTACAATAAGAGATATGATATGTTTGACAAAATTCATGATCTTATTAGGAAAAATGATGTAACAGCATATGATGCATACCGCTCTGCTTTAAGTAAAGATGCGAATTTAAATAAAGAATATCAAGATTATATGCAAATGTTAGTAGATAACCGTGAGAAATATAATGTTCCGTTAGTATCAGATGATTATTTAGCAACTCACGCACCGAAACCAGTTTCAGATATTGCGGCAGAAATTACAGCAGAAGCAAAATTAAATAATGTATCAGTTAAGAAAAATAAATCACAGTTCTTTCATACATTTACACTACAAGGAACATACACAGGTACTACTGCAAAAGGAGAATATGAAGACTGGAAGACAATTACACAAAACGTGAATGATACGTTAAAACGTTTAAGTGCGAAAGAATGGACAGGCTATAAAACAGTAACAGCATACTTCGTAAACTATCGTGTGAATGCAGCAGGACAATTTGAGTATGATGTTGTATTCCATGGTATTAATACAGAAGAAGGTGCTGTGAATAAAGCGCCAGTTGCGGTTATAAATGGTCCATATAGCGGAAAGGTAAATGAAGCAATTTCGTTTAAAAGCGATGGATCAAAAGATGAAGATGGGAAAATTACTTCGTATAAATGGGAGTTTGGTGATGGAGCAGTAAGTAATGAGCAAAATCCGACTCACGTGTATACAAAAGAAGGAACATATACAGCGAAATTAACAGTAACAGATGACAAAGGATTAACGAATACTGCTACAACGAATGTAACGGTTCAAAAGAAAGAAGATAACAGTGTGGAAAAAGAGCCGAATAACTCATTTCAAACAGCAAATAAACTGCAGCTAAATCAAATTTTACGTGCTAGTTTAGGAAATGGCGATACGAGTGATTTCTTTGAAATTAATGTGGATACTGCTAAAAACCTTCAAATTAACGTAACGAATGAAAATAATATCGGAATGAACTGGGTTCTTTATTCGGAAGCAGATTTAAATAATTATGTTACGTATGCACAGCAAGAAGGGAATAAGTTAGTAGGAAGTTACTACACGTATCCAGGAAAGTATTACTTACATGTGTATCAGTATAGCGGGGGAACAGGGAATTATACGGTAGAAGTGAAATAGTAAAAAGGTCGCCGTGAGTGGCGACCTTTTTGTTGCGTGTTATACAAAAAATTAAATAAAATTTACAAAAGCTTGATAGGTACTACCAAGGGAAAGTATCGTAGCTACCATATGTGCAGTCCATTTGGGCATATTTAATTTCAATACGGTATTGTACAAGATTCCATATAAGGGGTCCTGCCGACGAAACGCGTAAATTATACGCTAAGCATAAGTTTACCAATAAAATAAAAAAACAAAGTCTGTAAATTTATGTAAAATAATGATATAATTTAATTGAATATAAAGAAAAAGGAAACCTGTTTTTATCAGTGTTACCTTTTTCTAATTACACCACGGGGCCACCAACTAAATGTCATGAAAAACACGATAAGACAATATCTCTCAAATATAAAGCCGATTAGATCCGTAAAAAAGTTTAGCTTTTTCGCCTAAGTAAAGTCGTTCCATGTAAAATCAACACTCAAGATACCGATAGGATATGAGCTAGCCATATAGTTTCTTCTAGAAGCTAAAGCTAATTTCGGATTACGAAAACAAGTGTCATGACTGTCAAGAAAACATACATCAAGTTTTTCAGAGCTTACATCAATAGCTACGAATAATCTCAAAGAAAGGAGCTCCTTTCTTTGAATAGTATTTGGAATGAGCTTGGATACTGTGGGATCTCCCTAGAGTCCAAAACATAGCCACAACCTCGCGTATGAGTATTCAATGATTGCCTTCACCTAAGCTGCCCTCCCACCACTAGAGAGGTAAGTGAAGGAAACCGATACAGCTTGTGCGTATGCAGTGCATTTTGGTCTGGGTCACAGTCTTTTAACGTGTTCGAACTACAGGAGGAGTAAGCATATTCCCGATGGATTCATCGCTGTACTTCCATTATCTGTGGGATCCCCTGATATCCAAGACTAAATTTTACCCATACATCATTTTTTTGATGTAGCTCTTGAAGATAAAAACTATTTAATTTTCAAGGAACAGTTATTAACTTAAAACTTATTATACGAGGAGGGTGTATCATGAAAAAAATATGCTTTGTATTAATTGTCGACGCTGGTATAAATTATGGTTCAATATTTTCTCTACCATTTTTAAGGAATCAGGATGATTTGAAGGAATATTTTTCTAAGTATTATGATGTTTCGATTAATTATATTAGGGATAAAAACTCAGTTGACTATTTGGTAGTTCCCAAACCGTGTCCACCTTTTGATAATGAAAATAATCTTCCAATAATTGAAGTACCAGCAATCTTATTTATGGAAAAGGAATTTGAAAAAATAAAGACTTATATAGACAATTATTTTTCTAATAACTCATAAAGAAAATAAAAGTACAGTAAAAAGAAGTCCGATAAAAAACGAGTGGTGAAGATTCAATGAATAAGGCACAAGCAACATTAGTAAATTACCAGCACCAACTAGAATTAGCTTCTTATTGGGGAGATGGTACCACTTCGTCTTCAGATGGGATGTGCATGCAAATTTGGGTTTCATCTTTACATGCAGACGAAAATCCACATCACGGAACAGGTAAAGTTTCACTTTATCGCTTTGTGAGTGATCAATTCTCTAGCTTTTATACAAAAGTGATTAATACGAATGCTAGGGATGCCGTTCATGTCATTGATGGTTTACTACATCACGAAACAGATTTACATATTGAAGAGCATTATACTGATACAGCATAGATCAAGTATTCGGTTTTACTCATTTGCTAGGGTATCGCTTTGCCCCAAGATTAAGAGATATTTTGGACTCGAAACTCTACACATTTGAAAAGCCTGAACAATATCCTGATATGGAGAAATTGTTACGCGGAAGGATTCATAAAAAAATCATTCAAGAGAATTACGATGATGTGTTAAGGTTAGCACATTCCGTTCGGGAAGGAACAGCGTCTGCGTCTCTTATTATGGGGAAGATTGGTTCGTATTCTAGGCAGAATAGTCTTGCAAAAGCGATAAGAGAAATGGGACGAGTTGAAAAAACTTTATTTATTTTAGACTATATTTCTAGTGAAACGTTACGCCGGCGCATTCAAAAGGGATTAAATAAAGGAGAAGCAATGAATGCCTTAGCAAGAGCTATTTTCTTTGGAAAACATGGTGAACTTCGAGAGCGTGCACTGCAAGACCAATTACAGCGTGCCAGTGCAGTAAATTTTATTATAAATGCAATTAGCATTTGGAATACCGTATATTTATCCCGAGCGATTGAGCATATGATGGAAGTAGGAAAACATCAGGAGTCTTTACTTGCCCATATTCCACCTTTAGGTTGGGAGCATATAAATTTTTCTTAGGTCAATATAAATTCGATATTAACAGTTCCCATTCTATTCGATCATTACGCCCCTTTAGAACATACATGAAGCCCTTGATTTTCTGCTTAGCGTAGACAAATCAAGGGTTTTTCTTTCAAAATCTTTTTTACGCGTTATACCCGAATAATTTTAAATCTTCTCCTGAGTCTGAAATTATCTCTTCGAACTGCAATCCTACTTTTTCTAAAAGCTTTCCTGAATGGATGTTATTTATAGTAGTAATTGCTACAATTCGTTTCAGACCTAGGTTCTGTACACCGTATTCTATTACAGCAGAAGCTGACTCGTAGCCATATCCTTTTGAACGGAATTCTTCTAAAAAGGCAAAGCCAATATCAACATCTTCTAATGAATCTCTTTTAATAAGACCGCACATACCAATTGAAGTGAGATCTTTTTTTCGTTCTACTAAGTAAAGGCCAAAGCCCATTTTATTATACATATCGATGGGCCCGTTTAAGATGTATTTTTTTGCATCTTCTAAGTTTTTAATCCTTTTATCACCGATATACTGAATCCATGCAGGATCGTTTACTAATTTAAGAATAAATGGAGCGTCTTTTATATGAAACCAGCGAAGAACGAGTCGTTCCGTTTCAAGAACTATCAAGCTACTGCACCACCTTTAACATTTATAATCATTAGTATGGATTGTGTAATACAAAATCGCAACATATTTTAATAGAGTCCTGATTGTTCACATAAAGTTCGTTTGTTTTGTATAAAGGGATATTTTATAATTAGAATTGATTGTAAAGAGTGAGATGCTTATACAATGACTCCTAGGTGACTAGGAGTTTTTACTATATAACTATCATTATTACTAAATATGACACACTACACATTCTACTCAAGGAGGTACATAATGAAAAAATTATATAATGCATCGTTTACGTATTTGATTATCGGTTTATTATCAGGAATTTTCGCTAGGGAGTATGGAAAGTATAAAGGGATTGTAGGATCTACTTTGTTAAACCTTTTACATACACATACACTTGTACTCGGCTTTTTCTTCTTTTTAATTACTTTAGGATTAGCAAAAGTATTCGCGTTTCATGAAGCGAAAAGTTTTAATAAGTGGTTTGTTGTACATAATATCGCATTAATTTTAATGTTAGGTTCGCTAGCAGCAAGAGGGCTTCTTCAGTTAAATGGAGCGGACTTTAAAGGATTAACTTATATTGTTGGTTTTTCTCATTCGTTGATGGCAGTTACTTTAATTTGGTTTATGTTGTTAATAAAGAAGTCGTTTAAAATATAGTTTTATCCCGCATTAACGGGCAGTAAGACCCCCATCTCATATTTCAACGAAAGCAAAGAAGTTAGGTAGGGGTCGGACTGCTCGTAAAAGCCCGATTGGTTCAACTAATAATCAGTGGGGGATGAAACCCCTACTGATTAAAGTTTCACTTTATAGAAAAGAACTTGCCATAATTGTTATCTAGGGTAAAATATTTATAAGCAAACTACTAAAAAGGTATTACATTTTAATGATGTAGTGCCTTTTTTATTGTAGTTACATTTAAATATCTACGGTATTATATGTAATATAATAATCAAAATGTAGGTAAATGAAAAATAAAAAAATACATCCATTATCTCAAAAAAGATTT
The DNA here is from genome assembly GCF_038006905.1 of Bacillus sp. FSL R9-9834. Classification (NCBI taxonomy): domain Bacteria; kingdom Bacillati; phylum Bacillota; class Bacilli; order Caryophanales; family Bacillaceae; genus Bacillus; species Bacillus sp. FSL R9-9834. The sequence continues at coordinate 3,302,377 of NZ_JBBOWD010000001.1, read as the reverse complement.
ATTTAATGGATGTATTTTTACATACAGGGGTCACGCCACATTGCCATCAACCTAAGTTTTGAGATACCCCCATACCGAAATTTTCACCTTTTTACAGTTATTTATGAGAATTTAGCTCATTTTTTCGTTTTGGGGAACAATCAATTTCTTAAGTTGATGGGTATGTGATAATGCTTCCATTTGAACAAATTTTCCTTTTCCATACCGATCACACATCTTTTGTAGAGTAATAGTGTCAGCATATCCCGGTTTAAGAGGTTACTTACAAAATATTTAGAATTTTTTTCGCGAGAATCCTCCGAAATGTAATATGGACTTTAAATACTTTCATTTATAATTCTCTATTTGTCTATACTTTTCATATCGCTGTTGTATAAGCTCTTCCGAGGATAATAGTATCAATTTTTTTAGAGATGATTCGATTACAGATTCAATCATTTTTGCCTGTGATTTTATATCATTTTGTGCACCACCTTTAATTTCGGGAATGATTTCATCAATAATTCCTAAATGTTTTAAATCTTTTGCTGAAATTTTCATATGTTCAGCAGCTTCTGGAGCATACTTAGCGTCCTTCCATAGGATAGATGCTGCTCCTTCTGGCGAAATTACCGAGTACCATGAATACTCTAACATATGGATATGGTTACCGACACTAATGCCAAGAGCCCCACCACTTGATGCCTCTCCAATTACAATACAAACAATTGGCACTTTAAGTGTAGTCATTTCAAATAGATTTCGAGCTATCGCTTCAGAAATTCCACGTTCTTCAGACCCTATCCCTGGATAGGCGCCTATTGTATCAATAAATGTAATAATAGGGCGATTAAATTTATCAGCTTGTTTCATAAGTCTTAGCGCTTTTCTATAACCTTCTGGATGTGCCATTCCAAAATTTCTTTCTATACTTTCCTTTGTATTTCTACCTCTTTGATGACCAATAACCGTAACGGGCATTCCTTTAAATTTTGCAATACCACCTATCATTGCTTTATCATCACCATATAATCGATCACCATGAAGTTCGAGAAAGTTTGTAAACAATAAAGGTATATAGTCCAATGTCGTGGGTCGGTTACGTAGCCTTGCAATTTGAACTCGTTGAAAAGGTGTAATATTAGAATAAATTTTATCTTGCATTTTATTTAAACGTTTTTCTAATTCATGAATTTCTGACGATAAATCTACATTATTTTCTTTCATAATTTTCTTTAATTCATCAAATTTCTCTTTTAATTCAATAATAGGACGTTCAAAATGCAAACTCATTTTATCCTCCAAATGTTATGATTTACCTCATTCTAATCAAAAGACTTAGAAATAGAATCAATAAATAATTCAAAACCATCCACAACTATTTTTTGTTCTGACTCTGATAAATTATTGAGAATACTTTGATAAAATGTAATGGATTGCTCTCTTAAGCAATTAACAGTTATGTGACCTTTTTCTGTGAGGTGCAGAAAAAGTTCTCTTCTATTTTTTTCATTTACTTCACGATAAATAAGCCCCTTTTTTACTAACTTATCTACCAATCTACTTACAGTTGAAGTCTCTAATCTAAGTTTATTGGATAGTTGCCAAACTGTTAATTTTTCCACCTCTAGTTCTTCTAACGCCATCATTTGAGAAGTTGGTAAAGGCTTTTCAAATGGTCCATTGGGCAAATTTTGAGATTCAAAAACCCCAGTTATTATAATCATTTTCTTAATATCTGTTCTTAGTTTTAAGGCATCTTCTCTTTTCAAAAAGGTCCCCCTCCTACAACTAATGTATCATACATCAATTGTATTATACATGAATATGTTTTTTTCACAAGCTTAACGTAAGCCAATATTACAACATGGACGAGATATTTCTTCTTGTTAAAATGGTATAAGTGAATTGTTTTCTACAAATGGCAGAACATCAATTATGTATTAGGGGCCTTTATGGGGTGCCGCTCATCGCAATCAAGCTAAGAAAATAAAACTACCAAAAAAACGAAAATTTTGTGATAACTTGTAACAAAAAACTCATAATTTTTTGGGGAAGTTCTAAATTCTTAAGGTGATGGGCATGGGGTACACCAACATAACGCGGATTCTGTACGTTAAGACAAATATTGTAATATTAAAGATGATATAATTAGAGAAAAAATATGGGGGGTTCCTTAGTGGAGATAAGAAAATATAATTCTGATGACATCAAACAATTTACAGATTTAATGCCAGATTTAGGTTATCCCAGTTCATTAGATGAAATGAAAGTAAGAATGCAACGTATCGAATCCAATCCAAATTACTACACCTTTGTTGCAATAAATGATAATAACTTAGTAGGGATGATAGGAATAACAATTCATACAACGTACACAAACAATGATGAAAAGATTCAAATAACATCGCTAGTTACAAAGAAAGAATATCGTGGTCAAGGTATTGCGAAAGCATTGATTAAATATGTGGAAGAATGGTCTTTGAAAAGGGGTTCTAATTTTATTTATCTTCTAAGTGGAAAAAGTGAACAGAGGATAAAGGCACACGAACTATATAAATTCCTTGGTTACGAGATAACAGGTTATAGGTTTGTAAAGCGTATGAAAAAATAGATATTATTTAACAGTTGAGTGCAATTGTTAAATAATTAAATCCCAATTTCTTATGTATATCACTGAGAGATTGGGATTTTTTATATTGGATATCCTTAGCGTACGAAATTCGCGTTTTATTTGTGCTACCCCATACAAACAAAAAGTTTGATTATATATAATCAAACTCAAAAACTCTAAATATAAGGTCTGGTTTTATTATACTATTTAATCTATATTCAATTAATTGCAAGTTCTTTTTGTTTATTGGATAGTAGGAAACGAATTTCATTTATGTAAAACTTGAATTATTTAATTTTTCGGATTATTATGTATAAAACACTTAACATATTTTGTAATTCAAATTTATAGAGAGTAGGAGAGTGTACGATGGAAATAACAGTAGAGCGTTTAGTAAATGAATTAAAGGATGTGCTTCCCGAAGATCGAGTAGTTGTAAATACGACAGTAAGAGAGTTACATAGTAAAGATGAATCTTATCATACTAGTAGTTTACCTGATGTAGTAGTTTTTCCGAAAACGACTGAAGAGGTTAGTAGATTAATGAAAGTAGCGAGTGAGCATAAAAAACCTGTCGTTCCTTTTGGGGTAGGTTCTAGTTTAGAGGGACATGTTATTCCGTATGAAAAAGGAATTACAATGGACTTTTCGCTTATGAATAAAATACTCGAAATAAGAGAGAAAGATTTTCTAGTAAAAGTACAGCCGGGAGTGACTCGCTCTCAGCTTAATAAAGAATTAAAGAAATACGGTTTGTTTTTTAGCGTAGATCCAGGGGCAGATGCAACGTTAGGTGGAATGGCCGCTACAAATGCGAGTGGAACGACAGCCGTGAAATATGGCGTTATGCGTGATCAAGTTCGTGATTTAGAAGTCGTTCTTGCTGATGGGGAAGTAATACATACTGGGAATTTAGCTGCGAAGTCGTCATCAGGTTACCATTTAAATGGTGTTTTCGTAGGATCAGAAGGTACGCTTGGATGTTTTACGGAATTAACACTAAAAATATACGGTATACCAGAACATGTTATGGCCGCGAGAGCATCGTTTCCAACTATAAATGATGCAGTAGAAGCTGTTATTAACATATTACAAGCGGGTATTCCGATTGCGAGAATTGAACTCGTTGATGAACTATCTATGAAACAAGTCAATCATTATAGTGAAACAAGTTACAGAGAAGAGCCTACGCTGTTTTTAGAGTTTCATGGTAATGAAGCAGGGCTAAAGCAAGATATTGAGTTTACGAAAGAAATTGTTTTTGATCATAAATGTAAAGAAGTTGCTTTTGAAACGGAAACGGCAGCGAGAAATAAATTATGGGATGCGCGGCATAATCTAGCATACGCTTACGTCCATAGCTATCCTGGTAAAAAGCTTATGAGTACAGACGTATGTGTACCAATTTCAGAATTGGCTGGGGCAATTCAACATGCGAGAGAGACATTAGATAAGGTTGGTCTTGTTGGTGGTATTCTTGGTCATGTAGGAGATGGGAATTTCCATGTGCTTTTAATGGTTGATCCTAACGATAAAGAAGAAGTGGAAAAGGCAGACGAAATAAATGAAAGTGTCGTTTTATATGCTCTTAAACGAGGGGGAACGTGTACGGGAGAACATGGCGTTGGAATCGGAAAGCGGAAGTATCAAGAAGAAGAACATGGGGCGGCATTACTCGTAATGGAGAAAATAAAGAAAGCTCTTGACCCGCAAAATATTTTGAATCCGAATAAAGTTGTTCAGTTAAAGGATAGGGGCTGATTGGGTGAAAGTACTAGAAGCGATAAGTAATATAGCTGGAAAGTATTTTGCATTTTGGGTTATTTGTATTGCAGCTATTGCGTATTTTATTCCTGCTCCATTTCTAGGGTTAACTAGTTACATAACGATTTTACTTGGGGTTGTTATGTTTGGGATGGGATTAACGTTAAAGGCTGTTGATTTTAAAATCATTGCTACAAAACCATTGCCAGTTATTATCGGTGTATGTGCTCAGTTTATTATTATGCCACTTGTCGCATACGTACTAGCCTACGTTATGAATCTGCCAGCCGAATTAGCAGCTGGATTAGTGTTACTCGGTTCAGTACCGGGTGGCACTGCATCAAATGTTATGGTTTATTTAGCAAAAGGGAACTTAGCGTTGTCTATTGCAATGACATCATTATCAACGTTACTAGCACCAATTGCTACACCTCTTATTTTACTATTGCTTGCAGGACAATGGATGCCGGTTAATCCTATGTCTATGTTTCTTTCTATCGTACAAGTCATTATCATACCGATTATTTTAGGATTAGTAGTGAAGAAGTTTTTCCCTAAAACTGTTACGAAAGGAATGACCGTTATCCCTTTCATATCAGTTTTAGCAATTATCATTATTGTTTCAGCGGTAGTTTCAGCAAATGTAAGTAGTATTACTTCTTCAGGCCTTCTTATCTTTATTGCCGTTATGCTCCATAATGCTTTCGGTTTTTTACTCGGATATATAACAGCATTCATACTTAGACTAGACGAAGGGACAAGAAGAGCTATTTCAATAGAAGTAGGAATGCAAAATTCAGGTTTAGGTGTTGCGCTAGCAACAGCACATTTTGGACCAGCAGCTGCGCTTCCAAGTGTATTAGCAGCAGTATGGCATAACATTGCAGGACCGATTTTAGCAACCATCTGGTCAAAAAATGCAAAGGATACTTTCAGTGATGAAACTTTATCGGTAAATATAGAAAAATAGGAATGATAAAGAATGCAAAAACGCATTGTACATTTTGAAGGGCTAGTTGTTTTCATAGCTGCGATTTATGCGTATTCAGTATATGAATTTAGTTGGATAATATTTTTTTTGTTCCTTTTAGCTCCGGATTTATCAATGTTAGCGTATGGTATAAATAATCATGTAGGTGCTAAGATTTATAATATATGTCACACATATATTATATCGATAGTAATAGCTATCATAGGAGTCTATTTTAAGGTAGCTACGGTTATAATGATTGGTTTAATATGGACAGCACATATTGGAATGGATCGAATGTTTGGATATGGATTGAAATATGAGACAGATTTTAAGGATACTCATATTCAGAGGTTATAGTTGCTTTTGAGGAGAGGGATACATTGAAACAAAGAATTACTATCGAAGAATATAACATCAAATGGGAAAGTGAATTTAATAAGCTACAAACTCTCATTAACGGTGTAATGGAAGACAGCATTTTATCCATTGAACATGTTGGGAGTACATCTATTAAAGGACTTGCAGCAAAACCAGTATTAGATATTGATATTGTAATAGAAGATTATGGGTTTTTTCCTAAAGTAGTAACTAAGCTTGAAGCGATAGGATACTATCATCAGGCAAAATGGAGCTACAAAGGGAGAGAGGCGTTCGGCAGAAAGGACGCTTTCGTTCCGTGGAGTGAAGAAAGTACAGTTTGGATGGAACATCATCTATATGTTTGTGATAAAAATAGTGAAGAGTTAAGAAAACATATAGCGTTTCGGGATTACCTTCGTGAACATGACGATGTTGCTGTTGAATATGGACGTCTAAAGGAAGAGTTAGCAAGAGAGTCAAAAAGTAGAACGGGCTATAGTGAAGGTAAGACGGAATTTATTACAAATATATTAGAAGAAATAAACTAAGGCGGCATGGAATACATGCTGCCTATTCTTTTGAAATAGAACGCTGCCATTATAAAACAAATATAAACTGGCCCTGTTGAATGCTACGAGATTTAAATATAATGAGAAATAAAAGATCGGAAAAGAGGGAGCTTATGTACATACCAAAATATTTTGCAATACAAGATGAAGAGGTGAAGTATGAAATAATGGAACAAAATAGCTTTGCGACATTATTTTCTCAACATAACGGGGAACCATATGCAACACATTTGCCATTGTTGTTAAATAGGGAAACACTCACGTTACATGGTCATTTCGCACGGCCGAATGAACAGTGGAAAGATATTGGGACTCAGCAAGTACTAGCTATATTTCAAGGACCACATAGTTACATCTCTCCGTCATGGTATGAAACAAACAATGCAGTACCAACATGGAATTACGTTGCAGTGCATGTATATGGTGAATTAGAAATTGTTGAAGATGAACAGGAATTAATAAATTCTCTTCAAGATTTAGTACATACATATGAAGATCCACAGAGTGCCTACTCACTTGATGATGTAGATCCAAATTATATGGTGGGATTAAGTAAGGGGATAGTTGGTTTTAAAATTAAGATTAGTAAAATAGAAGGAAAAGCGAAGTTAAGTCAAAATCATTCTGTGGAAAGAAGAGCATTAGTTGTGGAGAAACTTGAGAAAGTTGGTAGTGAGGGGAGTAAGGGGATTGCGGAATTGATGAAAGAAACAAAATGAGTTTGGGAAAATAAAGGTGATTTACCGATTTTGTAGAAATATATTTTACTTGCAAGAAAAATGCCTCCGTAGCTCTAGAAGGGAAGAGCGCCGGAAAACATGTCGCACCGGGTCGCAAGGCGAAGGTTTCAGAAGCACCGAAAAGCAAATAAGCTGAGACAGGTGGAATTCCTGTCGGTGAAATTCCGTAGGGAAGCGTGTTCCCCTTAGCCTATGCTTACGAAAGGAGTGCGGGTTCGAATCCCGTCGGAGGTATATGGAAAAACTTGTATGAATAAAGAGTTTATTTATGTTATTCTCATTTAATGGTAAAATTAAAGTTAGGATGTTTTGTAGGAGGAAACAAAATGGAAGTGTTTTTAGTAGCTGCTTTTTCAGCTATTATCATAATGATGACAGTTTTTGTTATAATAAAAGCTTCTTTTACTGGGTACAAGAGGAATGATATATCATTTCGGAAATTTATCCTTTTATCTAGTGCTTCAATAATGATAGGCTGTATAGTGTCATTGGTACTACCATTTGGATATGAAAAAATATTCGAATACATTAACTAAATAAGCGCTTTAAAAAACGAAAGACCTTCTAAATTGAAGGTCTTTCGTTTTTTAAAGTGTCTTTTCAGTTGTTGTTGGGTTATAGTCTTTACTTGCGTCAACGGATTGAACAAGGTCAGGTCTTTGTGGTGCAGGGAGATCGGCGTGACTTGCTTGATATGTAAAAGAACTATTTATGCCAATAGAAATAATACCGATAACAGACAGTCCTAGAACGACAGAACAAATTTTTTTAATCATTTTAGAGCTCCTTTCTCAAACGTTTTTTCTTTTGCTTGTAACGCTTTATGAAAATACTCACTCGCTTTCACATGATTATTTTCATCATAAAATTTAGTTGCTAATTTCTCTGAATATTCTTGAGTGTAGTTATATAAAGATTCTTTGTCGAAATACGTAATTCCTTCAAGAATAATATTTTCTAAATCTTCAGTTGTCTCATTATTGTTAAGGGAATGTAAAATTTTAAAATGAAGTATATATTCAACATTGCTTAGTTCTGTACAAACTTCCAATCCTTTTTTAATAAGTTCTTCAGCAATGTTTATTTCACCAAGTTTATAATGCTCTCTGGCTTGTAAAAAGAGTGCTTTAAAGTGTGTAGGCACTTTGGTTGTTACCTCTGATAAATGTCGAATCGCTAGAGAAGACAGGTTTTGACTTGCATAGAGCCAACCTAGATTATTGCGAACGCTTAAAACTAAATCCTTTTCGTTTAGTTTTTGTAAAATTGAAAGAGCAGAATTGAATTTTTCCTCTGCTTGTTCATATTGCTTTAAAAATACACATGAGGAACCTATTATATTGTCGCAAAGTGCTAACTTGATCTCAAACCCATTTTCAGTCATGAAAATATTTCTGGCTTTTGTTGCTTGCTGAATTGCATCAATCGGTTTATAAAAATGTTGATTAAAGATAGCGAATCGGTAATTATATTCTGCTTCCTCTAGTTTATCTGAAACATTAACTAATAGCTTTTCAGCATGTTCATAATGTTCACCTGCTAAATTATAATTTGTTGTTAAAGTAGCATGAATTGCTTTAAATAAATGATAGTAGTAAGAAAGTTGGTGATTAGGTGAAATCGCGTAAGAATCTATTTTATTGAAACTGTCTTTTGTAATACTTAAACCATCAGTTAAAACTTTGAAACGAAAATCTAGTAGAGAATAGTATAATGCTAAGTTTTCATCTTCTGTAATGTTTAGTTGCTTTTCTTCAATTTCATGCTTTAAGTTTGTCGCCTGGGACACATCTTGTTTTAGCATAGCTAAATACCAGTCATTAAATAATTTTGTAACTTGTTCATTACCTTGTAGTTGAACGTTCATGAAATCCCCTCACTTTTTGAATATTCTTATAAAATATAGTATCAAAAATAACAATATTTAGAAATACGATTTTTATTTCTCAATATTTGTTTAATAAGCTTTTCAGTAAGCCGATTGGAATAGTATTAATTTTGGTTTGGAGTAAAGAAAGGAAATCGGGGAGGGGTATTTTAAAGTTCTAGTTGAGAGGTGAGGATATAAAAAGGTGTGTTCACACAATTTGTATGAATACACCTTTTTACATATTAAACAATCAAGTCCCACAAAAAGTTCGATAAGGACGATTCGTAGGCGCAGGTGGAACGCAGTATTCTTCTTGCTCTGTAGCATACGCATAAGGATTTGCTAGAGCTTCAAGAAGTTTTTCCATTACGCTATAGTCGCCATTTGTGACAGCTGCTTCTAATGCTTCTTCTACACGGTGGTTCCTAGGGATGATTGATGGGTTATTATTTTTCATCATTTCGTAGGCATTTTCTTTCAATTCTTCTTGTCTTTCTAATCGAGATTGCCACAGTTTGTACCATTCTTTAAATTCAGAACTATCGAATAGAGGGGTATTTTCTAACGTATTAAGAGTTAATGAACGGAATGTATTTGTGTAATCCGCTTTATATTTCTCCATCATTTTTAAAAGTTGCTCAATAAGTGAATGATCTTGTTCTTCGTTGCGAAATAGTCCTAATTTCTTTTTCATTCCAATGAACCACTGTTTTTCATACTGTACACTAAATTTTGAAATTTCATCTTGAGCAATTTTTAATGCTTTTTCTTCATCTTTGTGCAGAATTGGTATTAAAGATTCAGCTAGTCGCGCGAGATCCCATGCGGCCATATATGGCTGATTTCCATATGCGTAGCGACCTTGTGTATCAATAGAGCTAAATATGGTTCCTTGGTCGTAATTGTCCATAAATGCACAAGGGCCGTAATCAATCGTTTCACCGCTAATCGTTATATTGTCAGTATTCATTACGCCGTGAATAAATCCAACAAGTTGCCATTTAGCGATGAGGCTGGCTTGTTTCTTTATGACTTCTTGTAGCAATGCAGTATATTGGTTTTCATGATCTTCAATTTCTGGGTAATGTCTTTTTATTGTATAGTCAGCTAGCGATTGAAGATCTTCGATTGAGCCGCGAGCTGCAGCATATTGAAATGTGCCGACGCGTATATGGCTGCTTGCAACTCTAGTTAAAATAGCTCCAGGTAACTTTGTTTCACGATAGGTTGGCTCACCTGTTGTGACAACTGCTAAACTGCGGGTAGTTGGGATATCAAGTGCATACATTGCTTCGCTAATAATATATTCACGTAGCATCGGACCGAGTGCAGCACGACCATCACCACGGCGTGAATAAGGAGTAGGGCCAGAACCTTTCAGCTGAATGTCAAAACGTTTACCTGAAGGAGTAATTTGTTCACCAATTAAAAGAGCACGACCGTCGCCTAACATATTAAAATGTCCAAATTGATGACCAGCATACGCTTGAGCTAATGGATGAGCTCCTTCTGGTAGTGCATTACCGGCGAAAATCGCAATTTCGGTTTCTTTCTTCAGTTCTTCCGGATTAAAGCCAAGAGATATCGCAAGTGAATGGTTTAGCTTAACTAACTCCGGTGAACTTACGGGAGTAGGGGGGATTTCTGTATAAAATGAATGTGGTAAAGTAGCATAACTATTGTCTAAATTCCAACCTGCTTCATTATTTTTAGTCATTGTATCTCCTCCTTGTTTATTTTTTTATTATGTATGTGTACGTATGTATTCTTTGTAAAATTAGCTAAAAGTATAATATGATATTTCCCCTTGCAATCTATTGTAAGGACTTCACTGCACTATGTCTATTTAACAGCAAATATAAAAACTCCATTTTAAAAAATGGAGTTTTTATTATTACTTAATTTTTACGATTATTTTTCCTTTTGCTCTGCCAGCCTCTGAATATTCCATTGCTTTTTGAGCATCTTCAAATGAAAAAACTCGATCGATTACCGGTTTGATTTTTCCGGCTTCAATATAGTTTGCAATAGTACGTAGTTGATCTCCGCTTGGCTTCATAAATAAAAATGAATATTGAGCATTATGCTTCTTTTCAAGTGCAGTAAGTTTTTTGCTTGCTAATGAAAATAAGAGTGTTTTGAAAAATCCTGAACCGAATTCTTTACCGAATCGAGCATTCGGCGTACCTGAAACGGAAACAATGTTGCCACCGCTTTTTATAATGTTGAATGATTTTTCAAGTGTTGTACCGCCAATTGTATCAAATACTGCATCATAATTTGTTAGTATTTCTTCAAATTTTTCTGTTTTGTAATTAATAATTTCATCTGCACCAAGAGACTTGACTAAATTCGCACCAGCTTCACTAGCAGTCGTTGTAACAGTAGCACCCATTATTTTTGCTAACTGAATTGCGAAAGTACCAACACCACCAGATCCAGCGTGAATTAAAATCTTTTGACCTTTTTGTAAGTGCATAATGTCATGTAATGCTTGATAGGATGTTAAGCCAACGAGTGGAATTGACGCAGCTTCCTCAAAACTTAAATTTTTCGGCTTTAAGGCTATATCATCTTCATGAATGGCTATATATTCCGCGAAAGTACCAATCTTATTTTTTCTTGGACGAGCATATATTTCATCACCGACTTTAAAACGAGTTACTTTTGATCCAACCTTCGTAATGACACCGGAAAAGTCATTCCCAAGGATTAGCGGCATTTCATATTTCAGTAACATTTTTACTTTTCCATCGCGTATTTTAAAATCAATTGGGTTAATGCTAGCTGCATGAATTTCTGCGAGCACTTCATACTCATTTATTTCAGGAGTAGGTACCTCTGTCATATGCATTGGGACTTTTCCGTATTTATCAATTATCATCGCTTTCATTTCTTATACCTCCAAATTTCAATTAAATGAAACTGTGGGGGGCTTCATCCCCCACTGATTATCAGCCCTCACCAATCGGACCTTTATGGGCAGTTGATCCCCTATCTAAATTATTTGCTTTCGCTGAATTTTGAGGTGGGGGTCTTACTGCCCGTTAAAGTGGGATAAAAGTTGTGCAATAGCTTTTCAATGTCTAATACAAGATTTTTTAATAAACTTAATTTTGTACGTATATCAATATAATAAAAGTTTTTTGTACCTTCTTTACGCATTAAAATAATACCGGCTTCTCGTAAAATCCTTAGGTGATGTGATACCGCTGGCCGAGAAAGGTGTGTTTGTTTCGTAATTTCTCCTACACGTAATCCGGTTTGACATTCCGTTTCCATGAGAACTAACAAAATAGCTTGACGTGTTTCATCGCCAATTGCCAATAATACTTTTTGAGAATCAATAAAATCTTTTTTTATAACATTTAATTGTTCTTGTTTATTCATTTCAATCACTTTACCTCCAAAAATTAGTCGAAAGGTTTAAAATGATGGACCATTATTTCGATACCGTAATGCTACATGATTGTTGTATGAACTGCAATATTGGGAAAGAAAATCGAGACGAATGAATTTTTTATGTTGAAAATGATAAAGGGGGTAGAAAAGAATTACATATTGGAATGGATAAAGTTTTAAAATAGAAAATGATTTAATAATACGTTGTTTCTAGATGAGGATAGTTAAGCCATTGAACAAAACATGATAAGCGGTCGTAACCCTGTATAATTTTTAGGGTTACGACCGCTTATCATGTTTTGATTATTTTAAAGTGAGTTGTTTCGTTTTACTCTTTCATACATACATAATACAAGCGGATTATAGATATATGAAAGAGTAAAAGTAATTTGGGGCGTAATCTATCTATATGATACTTTAAAATGAAATATAAGTCTATATTTTTGTTGTTTTTTTGATTATATTTATGTCACTGAGCTCAGAACAATGATGTGGAGGATAAATATATGAAATCGAATGATGTACCAGTTTTAATTGTTGGAGGGGGATTATCAGGATTAGCATCTGCGTTATTCCTTGCAAAACATAACATTAAGTACTTACTTATTGAAAGGCATCCGTCTACTGCAATTCATCCAAAAGCGGGTGGAATTACTTTTCGTACGATGGAGTTATTTCGAGAATTAGGTTTAGAACAAAGAATTAGATCAGCGGGTAAAGCGTTAGAAAATTGCCGAGGAAGAATAGCGGTTCATACAATAGCTGAGGCGAATCAGGAAGAATTAGCACAAATGAGGGCGAATCAGTATGAAAATGATGAAAAGTTACTTCAGAAAATAGAAGAGATTAGTCCATCAAAACAAACTGCTTGTTATCAAATTACTTTGGAAAAGATGATGTTACAAGAAGCGAGAACATTAGGCGGAGAATTATCTTTTTATCATGAATTAGTTTCTTATGAACAAAATGAGCAAGGGGTAATCGCAACGATTCGGAATCGCGAAACGGAAGAAGAAAGTATTATTCATTGTGATTATGTAATTGCAGCAGATGGAGCAAAAAGTAAAATACGTAAGGAATTAGGGATTACAACTGAGGGTCGTGGAACCATTGGCGGTTATTATATGAATATTTATTTTGAAGCGGATTTAAGTGAGTTTATACAAGGAGATGCATTTGGTTTTACTATGGTACTTCATCCGGAAGTTCTTGGTGCGCTCATTCCAGTCGATAACGAAAAAAGATGGATTTACCATGTATCCTATGATCCATTAAAAGGAGAGAGACCAGAGGATTTCACTATAGAACGTTGTAAACAAATTATTCAAACCGCAATTGGAAGTACAAATGTTGAGTCAGAAATAGTAAGTGTTTTACCGTGGGAAGCGACTGAAAGTACTGCTACAAAATTTCAAGATAATCGCGTTTTTTTAGTTGGCGATTCTGCACATATTATGCCGCCAACTGGAGGGTTTGGTTCCAATACAGGAATACAAGATGCGCACAATTTAGCTTGGAAATTAGCGGCTGTTATAAAAGGCAAGGCAAAACCAAAATTGTTAGAAACATATCATGAAGAGAGATATCCTGTTGCAAAATTAACGACAGATTATGCGAGTAGTTTACTGTTTCGTGCTGCGAATAGAGAGGAAGGCAGTTTGAATAATATGGACGGTTTAGCTGTTACAGTTGGATATCAGTATTGTTCAGAGGCGATTATAGATGACTCAGTCATTCCACATAGAATGGATAGCGTAGAGTTGAACGGAAGACCTGGAACACGAGCACCGCACTTTTGGGGGATGTATAAAGGGAAAGAAGCTTCTATATTAGACTTATTTGGTAACAATTTTGTATTACTTACTGGAGTAGACAATAGCTCTTGGGCTGAAGCTGTATTTGATGTTTCATCTAAATTAGGAATAAATATTAAACTGTATCGAGTAGGGGGAAGTGGAGACTTTATTGCTCAAGAAGATATTTTTAGTAAATTATATGGGATAGAGAATGGCGGAGCTGTATTAATTAGACCAGATGGTTTTATAGGATGGCGTTTGGAAAAAGAGGTAGCAAATCCAGATGCAGTACTTAATGAAGTAATGAATCATTTATTATGTAATTTTTAAGTAACGAGGAAGAATTGTCTTATATAAGGCAATTCTTCTATTATGCTTTCAACTTACAAAATAAAAATATTGTAAGTTGAAAGAGGATGTGTTAATCTTATAACCTAATTGAAATAGTATTTTTTTGCACTTAGCTTACAAAAAATAAAAAATGTAAGTTGTTTTTGGAATGATATTGTTATGTAAATAAAATGGACGGTGAGAAAAATGACAGATAAGGCGTTAACGAAAAATGTTGTTTTAGATGCAGCGGAAAAAGAGTTAATGACATATGGATGGAGCAGAACGACACTTGTTAGTATTGCGAAGTCACTTGATGTTAGTCATGCAGCTTTATATTCTTATTTTCGGAGTAAGGCCACGCTGCGCGATGCTATTTTAGAAAGGTGGCTGTTCAAATACTCGGATCAGCTTGAGAAAATTGCAGGAAAAGATGGAGAGACGGAAAGCATTTTACAAGAGTGGTTCTTTCGTTTATTTCAGCTTAAAAAGAAAGAGTTGCTGGAAAACGAAGAGTTGTTTACATTGAATAGTTCATTAGTGCAGCAAAAGAATAAGGTAATTCAAAAGCATGAAGAAAGATTAGTTGGACAACTGGAGAATGTGATAAATCGCGGGATAGAGCGCAATGAGATTGAAAAACAAGATAGTTTGTTTTTAGCGCATACGCTATTTCGGTTACTTTCAGTGTTTTATCATCCTGCCTTTTCTGAGAGATGGAAAGAAGAGAGGATAAACGAAGAGTTCCAAAAGTCATGGGAAATTGTTGCCTGTGGCATTTTTCGAAAGTAAAAAGTTACGTATCATATAAGGCTTTCAAACAGTATGAGAAGGGGAGATTATATGAATCATTATAAAAAAGAGAAAAAACGTGTAAATATAGTCATTGAAAAAGTAGATGAAGAACTGAAAGAGCTTGATGGCCGAGTTGGATCGGTGAAGTCTGAAATTGTTAGTATTAGAAAAAACTTTTGGGAAGATGTAAAAGTAAATATAGATAATATTAAAGAAGCGGTTGAAACGGCGGCGAGTATTAGGCAAGAGGCAGAGCTTCTCGCTGAAAGAGAACATACACATCGTCATACGAAAAATGAATATAACCTTTTAACGAAAATAAAAGAAACGCCGTATTTTGGCCGGATTGATTTTAAAGAAGATGATGAAGCGGATGCCGATGAAATGTATATCGGTATCGGCTCTTTTTATGATAAAGAAAATGATGAGTTTTTAGTATATGATTGGCGGGCACCTATTTCGAGTCTTTATTATGATTACACTTTAGGCAGGGCACAGTATAAAGCGCCAATAGGTACGATTTCAGGTGATTTGCTTTTAAAACGTCAATACATGATTCGAAACGGAACGATTCAAAGTATGTTTGATACAGGTGTGACGATAGGTGATGAATTATTACAAGAAGCACTGGGACGAAATGCAAGTGAACAAATGAAAAACATTGTAACGACAATACAAAGAGAACAAAATCAAATTATTCGAAATGATAAAAGTGATGTGTTAATTGTGCAAGGAACTGCTGGGAGCGGGAAAACTTCAGCGGCACTGCAGCGCGTTGCTTATTTATTGTATCATTACCGCGGCACGGTTCATGCGGATCAAATGTTACTGTTTTCTCCGAATGAGTTGTTCAATAGTTATATTGCAAACGTTTTGCCAGAGCTTGGGGAAGAGAATATGCAACAAACGACTTTTCAAGCGTATGTGGAACATGTGATTGGAAAAAGCTTTACTGTAGAAGATTCATTTGCGCAGTTAGAATACGTATTAACGAAGAAGCATGAAAGTACGTATGAAACTAGAGTGAAGGGAATTCAATATAAATCCTCGGTTGAATTTATGGGACTACTTGAGAAATACGCGAAAAGTCTAGGGGAAAAAGGTTTACACTTTCATGATGTTACATGTAAAGGTGAAGTGCTTATAAAAGCAAAATCCATATGTGATTATTTTTATAATCTAGGCATGTCTATTGCTATACCGAATCGAATGCAACTTACAATGGAATGGGTTCTTCGGAAGTTAAATGATTTTGAAAAGATAGAAGCGAAAAAAGATTGGGTGGAACGAGAAGTTCAGTATTTAAATAAAGAAGATTACAATCGCATATATGAAAAAATAGAGAAAGATAATCAATTTGATTATTATGAGAAAGAACATGAGTTATTAACGAAATATGTAGTGAAGAAACATTTTCGTTCGCTACGTAGAAAGGTGAAAAAATTTGCTTTTGTAAATCATCCTGCAATTTTTGAGCAGTTATTTGAAAGTAAGCAGAAAGATATTTTCGTACCAGATTGCTGGGAAGATATATGTAAGCAGACAGTGAAGCGTTTGAAGGATAAACAGTTAGCAAATGAAGATGTTACGCCGTATTTGTTTTTAAAAGAATTACTTGAAGGTTTTAAAACGAATCATCTTGTGAAATTTGTATTTATCGATGAAGTCCAGGATTATACATCCTTTCAATTAGCATTTCTAAAACGACTATTTCCGAAGGCGAAATGGACATTACTTGGTGATCTTAATCAAAATATTTTCTCTCATGATTACAATAGAGAGAACAATTTTATCTCCGCATTATTTGCAGATTGTAAAGTAGAAACAGTCAAGCTTAACCGTAGTTATCGATCGACAAAACCAATCATTGAATTTACAAAGTGTATGATTCCAAATGGAAATGATATTGAAGCTTTTAACAGGGATGGTAAGAAGCCCGTTTATATAAAAGTAAGTGATGAACGAGAGCATGTAGAAAATATGATTTTTAAGGTGAAAGAGTTAGAAGAAAAAGGACATAAAACGATTGCAGTTATTTGTAAAACAAATGAAGAATGTATGAAAGTGATGGATTTAATAGGGAATACATTACGCGTCCATCTTATGAAAAAAGAGAATACAACTTATGAGAAAGGCGTTGTTGTTATTCCTGCTTATTTGGCGAAAGGGATAGAATTTGACGCTGTTATTATATTTGATGCTTCTCATGAAAGTTATTATAGGGAGTCTGAACGCAGTTTATTTTACACAGCGTGTACGAGGGCGATGCATGAATTATATGTATATTATGCCGGGGAGCTAACGGAATTTCTTACACATGTTCCAGAAGAATTATATATAAGGGAGAGATGTTAAATGGCGAATCAATATAATACTTTTCAAAATTGTAGTAAAGAAGTGTCAATGTTATTACCACTTCCGAAGTATGTAAAGTTAGTACGGGAGCATGAAGAATTACGTGACGGTGTACAAGTTTCCATCAAGCGCTATCAGGCAGAAGAGTTGTTACATTATGGCGGTGCTCATATTACAACCATTACTACTCAAAATGATAAGTATTTGTTAAGTTATACGAATATGATGCCGGTATACTCAAATAAACTGCCTCGTAAAGATGATGCTGAACAAATAGCAATGGATGTAATGGAAAAGGTTGATCAACAATATGCAAGTGGTTTAACTTTAATTCGTATAGAAAAACAAACGAGACAGTATAAAGGTGAAGGAGAAATTGTTACTTTTCCTGTTTTATGGGTGAAAATGATGCATGATAATGGGAGTTTTAACTGGGTGACAATTGGAGGCGACGGACAAATCATCGAATTTGAGCGTGAAGTACGCTGGGATTATATGATGAGTCGTCGTCAAACGGAAATGTGGTATTACGATGATTGGGTGTTGGCACGTATGGGAAAGGGTCCGCAGTTAATGCCGCCGTTTGCTTTAGTATAGAAAATATCTATTTAAATAATATTCACAAATATTAATAGGTTTGGTATGATTAATTTCGACAAGTTAATCGAGGCCGGAGATATGTGAGATAAGCCATAAATTTATTTAGGGATACAGAAGTGTCCTTTAAATAATTTATGGCTTTTTTTATTGATGAACTGTAATCAATAGGAAGTTACATGTGAATAGGGGGGATATGGAAAATAAATAGTATAGTAATAACATAGGGGAATTATATTTGTAAGATTGGAATTTTAATATAAACTTATAAAAATGATGAAAGTATATCTTCTATTTCGTGTAAATCTCATTAACTTGTTGAAATTTGCAGCGTAGGAAGGATTAGAAGGATGAGAAAAATTATTAGCGTGTTAGTTATCTTCTTTATGACGGGAAGTATCTTTGCTGGGGGAGCTGTTCATGCGAAAGCAGAAGGGAAGCATGAATGGAATACGAATAAGTTTTTAAATATTGCACATCGCGGAGCAAGTGGACATGCACCTGAGCATACTTTTGCTTCTTATGATCTTGTGAAAAAAATGAAAGCGGATTATTTGGAATTAGATATTCAGTTAACTAAGGACGGCCAGTTGATTGCAATGCATGATACAGCAGTTGATCGCACTACAAATGGAACAGGTGAAGTACGAGATAAAACGTTAAGTGAAATAAAAAGCTTAGATGCAGGATCTTGGTTCAATAAAGCTTATCCAGAAAAGGCTAAGCAAGAGTACGTTGGTCAAAAGGTTCCGACTCTTGAAGAAATTTTCCAAAAGTACGGAAGAAGCATGAAGTATTACATTGAAACAAAATCACCAGATGTGTATCCAGGAATGGAAGAGAAATTGTTAGCGTTGTTACATAAATATAATTTAGTAGGTCAAAACATGTCTTCTAGTCGTGTTATGATTCAATCATTTAGTAAAGATAGTTTAACAAAGATTCATAGTATGAATAAAAACATTCCGTTAGTTCAACTACTTTGGTATTATCCAAATGAAAACAATGAAATTGTTGAATGGTCTGGTATTACACATGAACCGAAACGTGTAACAAATGAAGATTTTCAAGAAATTAAAAAGTATGCAGTTGGTATTGGACCAAACTTACGTAATGATAACGGAGAACTAATTATTGATGAGTCATATATGAAAATGGCTAGAAATAATGGACTGCTAATTCATCCTTATACAATTAATGAGAAACCAGATATGAGATTGTTAATGAAATGGGGTGCTACAGGAATGTTTACAAATTATCCTGATCGATTACATAGTGTGTTAAAAGAAAAATAAATAGGAGAAAAGGTATACCGACGTTTTGGTATACCTTTTTCTATTATGCTAGATTATAGTAGTAGGATACATATTCTTCTAAACCTTCAACCTCATTTTCAGGTGGCTCAATGCCGCCTTTTCTACCGTAGCAAATATTTCTCAAGTATTCTCCAAAAATCATAGAGCGGCTTTTCTCATTTTCCATCCAATTATATCTATTAATTATAAACTCACCATCGAAACTTGTATCAAATGTATATGGGATACAAGTAATAGTTTTAGGTAAATGTTTTTTTAATACTCTGTATTGCCGACCAGCGCCTAAGCTTTTGCAAACAAATAGTAGGCGATTAATCTTTGTAAAATCAAAAATCTTTTTCGCTTCTATTACATTAGCGATAGAATGGAGGGAGTTTTTCTCGAACATGATAGCATCTTTTGGTACGCCATGTTCAATTAATTTATTTACAATTACTTCTGCATCTGACAA
Source organism: Bacillus sp. FSL R9-9834 (assembly GCF_038006905.1). Taxonomy (NCBI): domain Bacteria; kingdom Bacillati; phylum Bacillota; class Bacilli; order Caryophanales; family Bacillaceae; genus Bacillus; species Bacillus sp. FSL R9-9834. Next base: position 3,282,466 of record NZ_JBBOWD010000001.1, on the reverse strand, counting down.
ATCCCCGTAATTCCAGCTCGGATGTTTCATGCCATGCAAACTAGTACCACCTGTAACAATAATTTGATTTCCTAAACCTTGTCGGTAAGCTTCTAGAGGAGCTTGCCAATTGCCGGGATGAGAACCGCCGAAAACGAAAATAGCATCACATTTTTGTGTTGTTATTTCTTTTAGAAAAACGATTTCTGTAATTTGATCGATTTGTTTTTTCGTAAGAGTAGGGACATCAGGATATTTAGGTATTACCATTTGAAAACCTCCGATATAGTAAATAATAAATTTATTATATAGCGATTTTATTAAGTGAAAAAAGGGAAGCTTTTCATTTGAAAGTACCCCTTTTAAGATAACTCTCCAATAAACCAAATCTCTTTTTTATCGATTGCATCTTCATCATAAATGACTTCTTGAAAGTGCAACATTTGGGCAGTAGGGCAAATTGAAATTCCCCAAGTTTCCCAAAAATTAATTTCAATTGAAAGAGGGATCCATGTTTGAAATTCATTATTTCTATTGAAAAAAATTTGAAAGTAGTCATCGTTTTTAAATACGATAATTTGCGATCTCCATAAATTTTCTATAGAAATTATAGTAACAACTCGATATGTATGTGTATCACTTGGTTTTATTTTTATTAAATGATTTACTCGATCTATTAAGGTTTGTATACATAATCGTTTTACTTTTCTAGGTGTTTTATGAGACTCGATAAAAGCTTGAGAAACTGGTAAAGGCATATACCAATATTCATCGTTATAGAAAGTAGAAGGGAACGTTTTTGTATGTTCCTCAATGCGCTTAATCATAGTGTTTGTTTTTCGTTTCATACCACGTATTTTCTTTTCATGCATTGTGAGTCATCTCCATAAATTTTTGTAATGCAGCTGAGCGAAATATATCGTTTCTAGTAATGAAAGTAGTAGGAACTTTTTTGAAGCTATTGGGTAAAGGATTGAATGATACGTCATGTTCATGCCCCTTTAAAATTGATTTCATCATAATCGCTACGCCCATACTTGATTTTACACATGCAAGTATAGCTTCGATTGTCCCGAATTCTAAAACTCGTTTAGGTGAGATGTCTTCTTCTTGAAGCCAGTCTTCTAATAAACTTCTATAATAGCACCCGTGACTAAAAGCAAGTAAATTCATATCTTCTATGTCTGTAAGAGAGGACAAAGGTTTTTTACTAATGAGAACCAATTCTTCTTCATGAAATACAGTTGTATGGAGTTCAGTATGCTGAGTAGAGCCAGCTATAAACGCTCCGTCTAGTTTTCGCTCTAATACAAGCTTAATTAGTTGTTCAGTCGTATTTGTTTTCAAAATCAATTCGACTTCTGGGTACCTCTCATAGTAGGCCGTTAATATAGAGGGAAGCCTTACCGCAGTTGTAGATTCTGTACATCCGATTGTCAAAGTGCCTTTAGGATCAGTTCCATTACTTTGAACCGCTTTTATAGATTGATCCATTAAGTGGATAATTTGTTTGGCGTACGTTAATAAAATCTCACCGTTAGAAGTTAAAGTTACACCTTTTCCGTTACGGTAAAATAAAGGCACGCCTAATTCATTTTCTAGTTGTTTCATACGCATTGTTACGCCTGATTGCACGTAGTTCAAATTTTTCGCTGCGTGAGAAATATTATTTTCCTTCGCGACCTCGTAAAATACAGTTAAATCTTTTATGTCCACGTATCATCCCTCCGAAAAGGTATCAATTTTTTTGATGGATTATATGATGAATCTTTATTTTATATGATATCAGAACTTTCATACAATGGAAGGGGGGAGGGATTATTATGTTGATTGAAGAAAGGGTGAATCGTACTTATAAATGGGTTATGTTAATTGTTGCGACGATTGCTCAAACAACAGCGACACTTATAACGTATGGTGTCGGGGTTTTCGCTTTATTTTGGAAAGAAGAATATGCGCTTACGAATACGGAGAGTGGATTGTTAGTAAGTGTTGTAAATATTGGACCGTTATTTTGTATGCTTTTTGTCGGTCGGCTACTTGATCAATATAATGAAAAAATATTAATTTCTATCAGTTCATTTTTTCTAGGGAGTTCGCTTTTACTAACTAATATAGTAAGTGGATTTAATGGGTTATTATTTGTACTTTTATTAATAGGAATGTTTTATAGTGTTTCTCAGCCAGGAGGAAGTAAAGTGATTTTAAAATGGTTCCCAAAAGAAAATCGTGGGCTAGCGATGGGAATAAGGCAAGCTGGTATACCGATTGGTGGCGCGTTAGCGGGAGTACTAATCCCGTTTCTTACAATACAATATAATGTGACTTACGCGATAAATAGTATTGCATGCATTTGTATTATTGGAGGGCTATTATTTTTTATGTTTTATAAAGAGCCATATGTTAAGGAGGAAGCGAGGAAAGGACATATTAAAATTTCCTTTTGGACAAAGCTAAAAGTAGTGATATGTAAAAAAGCGTTGTATCCAATTTATATGGCGGGTATTTGCATGATTTCTTTACAAATGGTGTTAGTTGGACACTTCATGAAATTTTTAGTAAGGGAACAATCAATTACATCTATTGTAGCCGGAACAGTATTTTCAGTTATGTTCTTTTCTGGAATGATTGGCCGTGTTGTATTAGCAGCTATTAGTGATGTGTTTTATAAGGGAAATCGGCGCATACCTTTATTTATAACTGTCTGTGCTTCTATCGGTTTGGTTCTATTGTTAGTAATAAGTATACATACAATAACGAGTGGAGTATTGTATGGTGTAAGTGCATTGTTAGGATTCTTTTCAATTGGATGGTTTAGTCTTTTTATAGCCGAAGTTGCTGAGTTGGCGAGGGAAGATTCTGTTGGGATAACAGTTAGTTTGGCACTTACATTCAATCAAATTGCTATTATTGTTGCACCTATTTTGTTTGGTTATATTGTAGATAAGAAAGGGTATACGTATGCGTGGTTGTGTATAGTAGTATTACTATGTATCTCAGCAGTTAGTTTATATAGAAAAACCAAAAAAATAAAAGAAAGTTAGCAATGTAAATTTTTTATGAAGAAAGTCTAAAGAAATGCCGAATGAGCGACATTTCTTTTTTATATGTTGTATAATTAAAATGTAAATGAGATTCGTTTTCAGTTATGCTCATTTCCTCTTTCGAAATTGCCTGTTACTTTAGCCATAATGAGTTGTTTTTCTGTATCATTATGTGCATGATTTATTTTGTATAAAAATTTGTCAGCGTCATTTCCTTTTAATACGATAATCTATTTTATGTAATATTCAATTAAAACTATGTTATTTTTTGTTACCCTGTAATGAAACATCCTATCATTTAAGCGATTGCGTTTGTCAGTATTTTTCATCGTAACAACTCCGTTTCTTATCATGTGTAACAAATGTTACATAAGATGTTGAAATTATAGTAGGGTGCATCCGATTGTAAGGTGGAAATTTTGCAAGAAAGAAATACAATAGAGAGTAGCTAAAAACTGAATATGAGAAAAAGGAATCTAGTTCATTTAGGTGAATAATAGGTAGTATTATAAAATATTTGAAAATAAAAAGATATAGAACAGAATGGATGTACGTTAAGTGAAACTATATAAAAGAGGGTTCCTATTATGCTAAAGAAATGGTTAATCGTTTTCTTTGTTTTTGCTATTTTTTGTGGGAGTGTCGTTGCACTAATACATGCAAATAAAGGTAAGAAATATGATATAAAGGCATTTTCTAATTTAAATAGTAAGCAAAAGGACGATATGCAAGAAGTTGATGCAACTGAGAAAAAACGCTATGAAGCTGTAGCTGGAAAACTAGATCAATATTTAAAAGATAAAGGATTTAATGGGAGCGTTCTTGTAGCTAGTAAAGATCATGTGATTTTACGAAAAGGTTATGGGTATGCAAATGTGAAAGATAAAGTAGTAACAACGCCAAGAACGAAATATCGTATTGGTTCTATTACGAAAACGGTCGTTGCAATATCTATTATGCAGCTAAAAGAAAAAGGGAAATTAAACATTGAAGACAATGTAAATAAGTATATTCCATCGTTTCCAGCAGATAAAAACATTACGTTACGAAATCTATTAACACACACATCTGGCTTGCCAGATCAAGGACAAGGTAGGGTGGATGCAGGGTCACGTTTAAAGTTAGTAACGTGGATTGGAGCGCAAAAATTGCAGTTTCCTGCAGGGACAGGCTGGAAATATACAGACTATAATTACATGGTGCTTGCATATATTGTAGAAAAAATTACGAATAAACCGCTCGCTGAATACGTCAAAGAAAATATTTTTACTTCTGCTGGCATGCATGAATCTGGAATGGGGGCGACTCTCCCAGAAGATATTTTTTTAGCAGAAGGTTATACGAGAAAAGATAATGAATTAATAGCTGCACCCCGCTTAAAAATGAACTGGTTGTATGGGTGTGGTGAAATGTATACAACTGTTGAAGATATGAAAAGATTAGATGAGGCAATAATGGATGGAAAGCTGTTATCTAAACAAAGTGTATTAGATATGTTTACGGCATCACCTGCAAGAAGATATGGATTTAGTTTCTATACGTATCCAGATTATTATCATAACCACGGCGTATTAGCGGGGTGGAATACTTTTAATAATTTTAACTGGGATAAAAAAACGTTTGTCATATTATTCTCTAACGTTCAAAATGGTATGAATGATGCATTTAATCAAGAGTTTAGGAAAATGGCGAATGATTTAATAGAAGGAAAATAATAATTTGAAAATCGGTATTGATATGTAATTATCAATACCGATTTTTTTGTTTGGAGATGTTAAGTTTGCTGAAGAAGTAATGAGGAAAGGGGAATATTAGAATAACTTTGTATAGAAAGTTAAATGATATGGATGTTAAATATAGGAAAGTTGATGTGTGAAGTTCATCTATACGTAATGAATTTATGTGGAAAAATAATTGGTAAATTTTACATCGGTAAAAAAGCTTGAGCTTCACACTATGTGAAGCTTTACATTATTGAAGTAACAAACAGGAGGTTAGAAAAATGAAAAAAGCAATAAAGTTTTGTTTAATAGCTACACTCTCTACAGCGATTGTTAGTGGATGCTCTTTTGAGGGGAACAATGAAAATGCTAAGGGGAAAGAGGGAGAAAAAGTAGAGATACAGAAAACCGTCGGAAAATATACGATGCCAGATGAAAAAGATAAACATGAAGGTACATGGCTGCAATGGCCTCATGAATACACATATGGTGAAGAGTATAAGCAGGAAGTTGAACCGATTTGGATTAAGATGGCAAGTGCTTTAACTGAGGGGGAAAAAGTCCACATTGTTGCATACGATGAGGAGGAGAAAGAGCGAATCAATAAACTTTTAATAGATAAAGGACTGAATATGGATAAAATTGATTTCTTTATCGCTCCTACTGATGATGTATGGGCACGAGATAGTGGACCAATCTTTGTTTATGACAATAATAAAAATTTGAAAATATTAGACCCGGCATTTAATGGGTGGGGAAAGAAAACGCCGTACAAAAATGATGCTCGTATACGTGAAAATGTAAGTAAACAAGCAGGAATTGAAAGAATTGATTGGGGGGAATTTGTCCTTGAAGGCGGCGCAATTGAATTAGACAGCAATGGGACTGCTTTATTAACTCGAAGTGCGGTAACGAACAAAAATAGAAATCCTAATTTATCAGAAAAGGAAATTGAAAAATATATAAGTGACCTGGGTGTGACAAACTTTATTTGGTTAGACGGAGTGCCTAATTTAGATATTACTGATTTTCATATTGATGGGTTTGCTAAATTCCATAATAAATCTACCATTGTAACGATGAAAGAAGATGACCTAGCCGAATGGGGTTTATCTAATAAAGATATGGATACATTGTTAGATGCAAAAAATGCTTTAGGAAAAAAATATAAGTATGAATACTTACCGCTTAGTAAAGAAAAGGTTGTATTAGAAAATGGAAAAACTCTCGATTATAAGGGGTCATATATCAATTATTATATTGGAAATACAGTAGTGTTGGTGCCTAATTATAATGATCCGAATGATAAAATCGCAAACGATACGATTCAGAAATTATATCCAGATCGTAAAGTAGTCGGTATTGATGTGAGAGAGCTTTATAAAAATGGCGGTATGATTCATTGTGTGACACAACAACAACCGATTGCATTGAAGTAATAGATTGGAATTTCGTTATGCTGCTATATAGACAAAATAGGTGGAATATTATCTTTGCCTATTTTGTCATGTTTTATTTTTTGCAAAAAGGGAGTAACGGTATTGAAAGAGATAATCTTAACTAGCTTCATAATGATAGGGATTATGATTCTATTATTAAATTTCATACTTTCATATGAATTCTTAATATTGTATTTTAAAATCCTGTCAATAGTCGATCTTTCGCTTAACTAAGGTTTTGTATATATAATATTTCACCGTACTATATCCACCCAAGAAATGTTGAGGAAGAGTGGGCTACTTAATTACTATAAAAAAGCGAGGGAAAGAAAATGGAACAAAAACAAAAGGGAATTATTTTTACTGCGATACCAGATGAATCAGATGAATCAAATGAATATTATGAACCGTTTTATGAAGAAATTATTTATTTTAATGAAAATTTAAATAAAAAAAAGGGAGCTACAGATCAATTTATTTCTTTATCTGTTGAAGAACAAGACTTTTATACAAGCTTTTTTGAGTATGATGATATTTGGCTAAGAGATGTAGCACCAGTTGTAACGAATCATCTTGTTAAATTTAAATATCGACCAAATTATTTGCCAGGTGATCAAGGGAGATATTTAGATCAACAGTTTAATAAATGGTTGAAAAAGAATGACTTTGAATATGTGAAGTCCCCGTTAATATTAGATGGTGGTAATCTGATTTGGAATAAAAAAGATACCATTATAGTAACAGAACGCATATTTGATGATAATGATGATTGGACAGAAGAGGAAATTATTGAGCAATTAGAGTGGGATTTAGATGTAAGCCGGGTTATTATTATTCCTGCTGAAGAAGGAGATGTACTGGCACACGCAGACGGAATGGTTAAATTTATTGATGAACATACGATGTTTATTAGTGATTTTTTAGGGGATCATGAATTTAGATATCATGTTCAAGAGATTATTCAAGAGCAAATGCCAGAAGCTGAATTTATAGTTGTTCCTTCCTCATATACAGAGAAAGGGCAATATGATCAAGAAATAGCGTCGGCAAAAGGATTATATATAAATATGTTGGAAACATGTGATGCTCTTTACGTCCCTAAGTTTGGGCTTGCCAAAGATAGAGAAGTTTTACGATATATTCAACAACATACAGAGAAACAAGTTATTCAAATTCATGTAGGAGAAATATCGACCATGGGAGGCGCAATGAATTGTTTAACGTGGTATTGTCCGAGTCATTTGTTACCTTCAAAAATGAAAAGGTTGAACAATCAGAATGAAAGTTCTTCAATTAGAAAGTTTTTAGATTGGTTTTAATAATAAAGTTTACAAAAGAAAATGTATTCAAGGGGTATGTATATGTATACAATTACTGAATTTTCTCGGATTTGTAAAATGAGTACACGGATGCTAAGGCATTATGATAAAGAGGAAATATTGAAACCGGCATATGTAAATCTGGTAAATGGATATAGATTTTATGAGCAAGGGCAGCTAGAGATAGCACTGAAAATTAAAAAGCTGAGGGAGTACAAGTTTCCTTTGCCGAAAATTAAAGTAATACTGCAGTCATCAGATCAAGAGTCATTTATTCACCATATGCAGGCGCAAATTATCGAGTTGTCTCATGAGGTGAAACAAAATTTACAAGTTATTTCTGAAATGAATGAGATGGTAAATATGAATACGGCTTTAAATATTGCTCGTCATAGAAGTTACGATATATTAATTGGGATGAGAAATGAAATAACAGTAATTGCTCAAAGATTGCAAATAGATATAGATCATATGGATGATTATTTTTATGACTTATATGAAGAAGTACAAAAAAATAATTTGCAAATAGTAGGCTCTCCTTCTACCGTTTTTTATGATGAAGAGTTTATGCCGGGTCACAGTGATATTGAATTCCGAATTCCGATTATGGATGGTGACGATAAAAATGAATTGCAAGGATGCGAAATAAAAAAGATACATCAACATCAAATTGTTACTACTTTGCATTATGGTAGTTATGACTATATAGGTTATGCTTATATGGCATTAGAAGAGTGGGTGGAAAAGAACGGTTATACAATAGATGGTCATCCATATGAAGTTTATATAAAGGGGTCTGAATGTGATTGTTTAGTAGAAGAGTATGTGACACAAATTTGTTTTTTAGTTACGAAAATAGCATGAGGATAAAGTGATTCAAATGAGAAAGCATGCAGAGCATATACTCTGCATGCGTTTTATAATGCTGAAAACTCTTCAACAAGTTCACTAAAACGATTTAATGCACTTTCAATCGGTTCTGGCGTAGTTAAATCAACACCAGCTTTTTTCAATAAGTTTAATGGGTAGTCTGAACTTCCGCCTTTAAGGAATTCAATATAATGTTTTTGAGCATTTGGATCGCCGCTCAATAACTTATCGGCAATTTGGATTGCAGAAGCGAATCCAGTTGCATATTTGTACACGTAAAATGGACGATAGAAATGCGGTATTCTAGCCCATCCGTATTTTACTTCTTCGTCAAATACGAGGGAGTCGCCATTATATTCTCTAAACAAGTTTTCGTAAACCTCGCTAAAGGTTTGGGCATTTAATGGTTTACCTTGCTGTGCCATTTCATGTGTGATTTTTTCAAACTCAGCGAACATGATTTGTGTAAAGAAAGTGCCTTTAAATTTGTCGATGAAGTGATTTACTAAATGGTTACGTACATCAGCATCTTTTGCTTCTTTTAATAAATGATGAATTAATAGCACTTCATTTACTGTAGAAGCGACTTCTGCGACGAAAATAGTATAGTGTGCAGAAATTCTTGGTTGGTATCCGTGTGAATAGTGCGTATGCATACCGTGCCCGCATTCATGAGTAAGAGTGAAAAGGCTATTTAAATCATCGTGATGATTTAAAAGAATGAATGGATGAACGCCGTATACACCAAAGTTATAAGCACCGGAACGTTTTCCTGGTGTTTCTCTCACATCGATATAACGTTTATCTTTAAAGCTCTTTAATGTTTCAATATATTCTTCACCTAAAGGGGCTAGTGATTCAATCATGATGTCAAACGCTCTATCGTATGGAATGTCCTGTTTTACACCAGATACTAAATCAACACTTAAATCATACTGGCGTAGTTCATCTACATTTAATTTTTCTTTTCGAAGTTTATTATAAGTATGTAAAGAATGAATGTTTTTTTTCGTTGTATCAATTAGGTTTTCATATACTTCTTTCGGAACCATATCGCCAAATAATGATTTTTCTAAAGCTGATGGATAGTTTCTTAGCTTAGAAACAGTAACATTATTTTTAATAGCTGCAGATAAAGTAGAAGCGATAGAATTCTTTAATTGAACGTATGGTTTGTAATAAGCTTTGTAGGCTTCTTTACGTTTTTCACGGTTCTCATCTTCTATTAACTTTGCATACATTCCTCTTGTTAAAGTAACTTTTTCTCCATCATTAGTAGTCACTTCACCAAATAGTATATCTGCATTATTTAACATGCCATATGTATGTTGCGGAGAGGAGAGCGCTTCGCCCATTTGTGATAAAATCTCTTCTTGGTCTTTATTCAATACGTGTTTTTTATAACGATATAATTCAAATAAGTCTTCTTTATAATATTGTAAGCCCTCTGCTTCTTCTATGTAAGATTGTAATGTGTTTTCATCTATGCTAAGTAAGAATGGGGAAAAGAAAGATTTAGCCGCACTTACTTTCACTTGTAATTGTGTTACTTTATCGACAAGAGATTGAGCGTCAGTATCGCGTGTATCAAGATCAGATTGTAATCGTGCATAAGCGAACATTAAAGTTATTATGCTAGAAATTTCTTCACTCTTTGTTAAATAGGCTAATAAACTATTGCCATCGTGAATATTTCCATTAAACTCGTGTAATTCTTTCGTTAATATTTCAATTTTATGAAAATCGCTTTCCAAATCTTCAATGGTATCGTAAATATCCGTTAAATCCCATTTTTCTTTATCCGCTACTTGTAGTCGATCTTTAAGTTCTGTCATAATCATTTCCTTTCTAAATATGTAGTTATATTCCTATATAACTATGAAATACAACAAATTGCAAAAAATCCCTGCTGAAAATTGAAAAGCCTTGCTAAAATGGCAAGGCTTAAAAAATTATAATGTAATTCCGAATTTTGCATGTAAAAGATTTTTATATTGCACATCTGTAATTTTTTCTTTCATTTTTTTACCGTTTTTCGCTATTGTGAGACTATCCTTTGTTAAAGATGCATGCCCATCTTCAGTTAGTTTTACAATGAGAGGTACTTTGTTAAATGGTGAGTCCTCATGTTCAACGATAATTTTTTGTGCTGCATTTGCTTTTTCTTCATCCACTTCTTCTATATAAAATGCATAGCCTAACGTCCAATCATCAGTAGAAGATTGATCCAAAAACTCATTGTTTTTACGCATCTCTAACATGTAGTTTCCTTTTTCGGTCATTTCTTTACGAATACGATAATCTCCTGTAATGGAGTGAATGACTTCACCTGAGAAAGGAACAGGTGCAAGAGGTAAGTATGATCCGAATCCAACTTCAATTAGATAAAGCTCATTATGATATTTTAAAACGGTTGCGATATGGCCAGAATCAACAGCCCATATGGAGTTTGCAGCGTTATACACTGTTCCTGAAACGAGATGAACATCAAATCCAGCGTCTTTAAGGAAGTAATACATAGTAGGATTGAGTTCATAACAAAGACCGCCGCGGTTGTTTACTAAAATTTTTTCTTTTAGATTTTCTGTTGATATTTCTGTAAAGTTGTTTTCGAGTATATTTAAGTTTTCAAAAGGGACAGTTTGTGCCATTGCGTACATAATGTTAGGTAAATCTTCAAATGAAACTTTGTCTTTTTTTTCTATATGTAATCGTGCGAAAAATTGTTTTTGAAAGTCTGTCATGGAAATCCCTCCGTTAAACGATTTATATATATTGTATCTAATATTGCAAGAGGAAACATCTGCATATGTGCGTACGACTAAAGTATGACACCTTTACTTCTTGCTATACATATAGTATGATGATTTCAGTAAATTAGATTTCAATGACCATAATATAAAATAATGAGAGGTGCTTTTTGTGAGTGCGGTAGGTACTAAATAGGAAAAATTGAATGAAATAAATCGGATAAGAACAGGGGATTTTTATGTATACCATACCCCTAATTTTGTCATGGATTTATTTCGATACCTATGAAGATACCTACAATACTTTATAAAGCGTGTAATAAGGGGATTGCCATCCGTTTTTTATGGTTTATTTCCCCATATGTTATTACTCATGCCTTGTAAATGTAAAAGCTGCGGTATCCCCGCAGCTTTTTTGTGTATATTTTTAATGTTTAAAAATGGTAATTGAATCATGTAGAGCTTATTGGAATCTAATGAGTAGGTATCTTCATTTATGATAGAAATCAATCATAGTGAGGAGAAACAAAATGAATACGATGACTTTTGAAAAGTTACAATATAACGAATTAAAGGATATAGTGAAATCTTATTGTGTAAGTGGATTAGGAAAAGAATTAATAAATAAATTAGAGCCGAGTGCAAGTATAAAAGTAGTAAGGAATCGATTGAATGAAACGACGGAAGCACGAGCTATATTAGATGCAGAAGGGCATGTGCCTTTTTTCGGTATTTCAAATATTGCTAGTACAATTCAAAAATTAGAAAAAGGGATGATTTTAGATCCAGAAGAATTAGTAAGTGTTTCAGACTTTTTACGTGGATGTAGAAAGATTAAAAAGTTTATGTTAGATAAAGAATTTTTTGCGCCAGTATTAGCTTCTTATGCAAATTCAATGACTGAATTTAAAAGTATTGAAGAGGAAATTAATTTTTCAATAAAAGGTAATAGTATTGATTCTGCCGCTAGTAAAGAGTTAAAACGAATTCGAAATAACATTGATTCGGTAGATGGGAAAATAAAAGAACGTTTAACGAAGTTTTTAAATAGTAGTGCAAATAAGAAGTATATTCAAGAATTCTTTATTAGTAAAAAGGACGATAGGTACACGATTCCGATTAAATCTTCTTATAAAAATCAAGTTGCGGGAAGTATAGTTGAAGCCTCCGCTAAAGGTTCTACTGTATTTATAGAACCGCATACGGTTACAAAGTTAAATGTGGAACTCGCAAGTTTGAAAGCAGAAGAAGCGATGGAAGAATATCAAATTTTAGCGACTTTATCAGGAATGGTAGTAGAAAATATTTATCATATAAAAATTAATATGGAATTGATTAGTCAGTATGATATGGTGTTTGCGAAAGCGAAGTTTAGTAAATCGATTGATGGAATAGAGCCGAAGTTAAATGATCATGGCTACGTTCATTTAGTAAATTGTAAGCATCCGCTTTTAAGTGGAAAAGTAGTACCATTAAACTTTGAAATCGGTCAAAACTATCGTAGTTTAATTATTACAGGGCCGAATGCGGGCGGGAAGACAATTGTGTTAAAAACGATTGGATTGTTAACATTAGCGACAATGTCAGGTCTTCATATTGCAGGGGATAAAGAAACAGAAATTGCTATTTTTGAAAATGTATTTGTAGATATTGGTGATAATCAAAGTATCGAAAATGCATTAAGTACATTTTCATCACATATGAAAAATTTATCTGAGATTATGAGGATGTCAAATAATAATACGTTGCTACTATTTGATGAAATAGGAAGCGGGACTGAACCGAATGAAGGAGCAGCACTTGCAATTTCTATTTTAGAGGAGTTTTATCTTGCTGGATGTATTACAGTTGCGAGTACGCATTACGGTGAAATTAAACGCTTCTCAGAAATGCATGATGATTTCATGAACGCAGCAATGCAATTTAATAGTGAGACACTAGAACCGCTTTATAAATTAGTGATCGGTAAATCAGGTGAAAGTAATGCGCTTTGGATTGCAAATAAAATGAACGTAAGAGAACATGTACTGAAAAGAGCGAAAGAGTACATGGGAAATAAAGAATATGCATTAGAAAAAGTGAATGAAAGTAAAATTAGAAAACCGAAATTCGTGCAAGAAAAAAGAGAAAATCACTACGAGTACAAAATCGGTGATCGTGTAAATTTATTAGATTATGATGATTTTGGTATTATCTATAAGGAAATAGATAATTTCTATAATGTTGTTGTATATTATAACGGCGAATTTGTTGAAGTAAATGTAAAACGCATTAATTTAGAAGTAGCGGCAAAAGAATTATACCCAGAGGGATACGATTTAAATACACTATTTGTCGATTATAAAGAAAGAAAAATGCAGCACGACATTGAGCGTGGATCGAAAAAAGCGCTTCGTAAAATCCAAAAAGAAATAAGGAAGAATAGAGGATAAATTAAAATGGTAACGATTAGACAAGAACAACAAACTGATTATAGAAAAACGGAAGAAGTTGTACAACAAGCATTTTTGAATGAAGAATTTAGTGATAAAAAGGAACATGAACTTGTAAAGCGTATTAGAGAATGTGACGCGTTTATTCCTGAATTATCTATCGTTGCGGTAGACGAAGAAATAGTCGGGCATATTATGTTATCTAAAATTACGATAGAACAAGATGGAGCTTCTGTAGATTCATTAGCGCTTGCACCAGTATCAGTTGCCAGGGGCTATCAGAAAAAAGGAATTGGTGGAAAGCTTATAGTAGCTGCGTTAGAAAAAGCGAAAGAACTTGGATACGGATCAGTTGTAGTATTAGGACATTCAGAGTACTATCCGAAATTTGGTTTTAAGAAAGCAAGTGAGTGGAATATAAAAGCACCATTTGAAGTGCCAGATGAAGCGTTTATGGCGGTTGAGCTAAGTGAGAACGCTCTGCAAGGTATAGAAGGAGTTGTGCAATATTCGAGTGCATTTGCTGAGTAGGAGTATTGTTTAAAAAAATGTAATCATAAAAGATGCTATCTTTTTGTAGGGATATACAGAAAGATAGCTTTTTTATTAAACAAATGCACTTACGTATATTTTGCTCAATGAATAATTAAGATGATAAAATTGATATAGAAATGTAAAGGGAGAGAATTGAATGAAGAAGCGAGAAACAAATAGCAATGAGAATGTAGTTACGTTATATGTTACAAGACATGGTAAAACAATATTAAATACGAACCATCGCGCGCAAGGTTGGGCAGACTCTCCGTTAGTAGAAAAAGGTGTGGAAGTTGCCACGAATTTAGGAATGGGATTAAAAGATGTTCATTTTATGAATGCGTATAGTAGTGATAGCGGCCGAGCGATTGAAACTGCTAATTTAGTATTAAAATATAGTGAGCAATCAAAATTGAAACTTGAGCAAAGGAAAAATTTACGAGAATTAAATTTCGGTATTTTTGAAGGTGAAAAGCTTGAAAATATGTGGGATGTGGTTGGAAAAGCTGCGGGCGTTGCATCACCAGAAGAACTTATGAAGTTTTCTATTCAAGAAGTAATTAATCTTATTAGAGCAGCAGACCCTACGAAACAGGCGGAAGATTGGGAATTATTTTCTACTCGTATAAAAGCAGAGATAGATAAAATTAGTGAAGAAGCTGCTAAAGATGGTGGCGGTAACGTTTTAGTTGTTGTTCATGGGTTGTTGATTACTACCTTAATAGAAATGTTAGACAGTAGTAAAACAAAACTTGGAGTGGAAAATGCTAGTGTAACGAAGATTGTATATCAAGATGGAACATACACAGTCGAGTCGGTTGGAGATATGAGTTATGTTGCAAAAGGGACAGAAAGTGTGGAAATATAAAGTGAAACTTTAATCAGTGGGGGTCTTACTGCCCATTAAAGCGGGATAAAAATAAGAAAAGGAAGATAGAGAAATAAACTGTACCCTATAGAATAGACACTTAAAAAAAGTCTATTCTATAGGGTATTTCTTGTATAATGAGAGAAAAATGAGAATCGGAGAAATTTCAAAATGACGAAAAAATTGCTTACAGAAAAGGAAATTCAAATATTATCAAAAAATCGATACGTAAAATCGGTAAGCCAAAAAGGAATTACCTATACCGATGAATTCAAGCGTATTTTTATTAAGGAAAATGAACAGGGTAAACCACCTCGTATTATTTTTGAAGAATGTGGTTTTGATATAGATATCATCGGTCTACAACGTATTGTGTCATCAGGAAATAGATGGCGTACGTCCTATAAGCAAAACGGTGTATGGGGCTTAAGAGACACACGTAAGGAAAACTCAGGAAGAAAGTCAGAAAGAGAACTTACATTAGAGGAGAAATATGCACGTTTGGAAGCGGAACGAAACTTATTAAAAGCTGAAAATGAACTGTTAAAAAAGATCAAATTTATGGAAGGGAGGATGGGAAAGAAATAACGTTACACGCTAGTCAAAAGTACCTATTAATTCGTTCTATCATTGAAAAATACCGCCTGAAAAATATGGTGAGATATTTGTGTCAGGTCGCAGGCGTTTCACGTTCTGGATACTATAATTATTTTTTAGCCATTTCTCAAAGTCGGCGAGAGAAAAGAATACATCAAGATGAAATAGTGAAAGAGATTATATTAAAGGCATTTCGATTTAAAAACCGAAAAAAGGGGGCTCGTCAGATCAAAATGACATTGGCGGGTCAATTTCAAGTTGTCTACAATTTGAAACGCATCCGTAGAATCATGAAAAAATATGGGATAATCTGTCCTATTCGTAGAGAAAATCCCTATAAAAAAATGTTGAAAGCGACGAAAGAACACTTCGTGGTACCCAATCGATTAAAACGCGAATTTAGGCAAGGTGTACCGGGAAAGGTACTTCTTACAGATATCACATACCTGTTTTATGGTAAGAATCAAAAAGGATATTTATCTACTATTCTAGACGGGTCTACGAATGAAGTTTTGGCGTATCATGTTTCAGAACGACTTACCTTAGATATCGCAACGACGACGCTGCACAAACTAAAGAAGAATAAGAAGGTACGATTAACGCAAGATGCCTATATTCATTCTGATCAAGGTGCTCATTACACAAGTCCTACCTATCAAAAATTAGTCAAAAAATTAAAGCTGGGACAATCTATGTCAAGGCGAGGAAACTGTTGGGATAATGCCCCACAAGAATCTTTTTTCGGGCACTTTAAAGATGAAGCACACATCAAAACTTGTACATCTTTCACACAGTTAAAACAAGAAATTAAAGACTATATGAAATACTATAATCAGCACAGATATCAGTGGAATTTAAAGAAGATGACTCCTGTCGAATACAGAAACCATCTTCTTGATGCCGCCTAACTTTTTTTAAAATGTCCTTTACAAAGGGTACAGATTAAAATCTAGCTTCCTTTTCTTATTTCTATTTATAAAATTAGGTTGGGGTATTTTAAGGGTGTAGCTTTTTGAATAAGGTCATTTTGCTGAAAAGGATATCTTCAATTTTTAACGAATACAAGGTTATAAATAAGAAAAAGTGGTGAGATAAATAGGGAGAGAATTTAATTTCTTTTTGGAAAATAAAACGGAAAAATGTATCATTAACAAGCTTCAGAGCGCGGGGTGTGTTTTTGCAGAAGATGAGGCCCAGTTACTTATGTCAGAGGCACAAACACCAGAGGACCTAAAGAAAATGGTGGAAATGCGAGCCAGTGGTTTACCACTTGAATATGTTGTTGGATACGCAGCATTCTGTGGATTGCGGATAGAAGTGGACCGAGGTGTTTTCGTGCCTCGTCAACGTACAGAGTTTCTTGTTCACCAGGCAAAAGCTCTGTCATGTTTTGATGATATCGTCGTTGATCTATGTTGCGGGTCAGGGGCTGTGGGTGTAGCTCTGGTGGAAGCTTTAGGACGAGTTGAATTGTATTCTGTTGATATTGACCCTGTCGCAGTACGATGTGCAAGCCGCAACGTAACAAATTTCGGTGGACATGTTTTTGAAGGTGACTTGTATAATGCCTTGCCTCATTCACTTAAAGGTCGTGTGAATATCTTAGTTGCAAACGTACCATATGTTCCTACCAAGGCAATAAAGCTGCTCCCACAGGAAGCTCGCCTACATGAACCAAAGATAGCGCTTGACGGGGGAGAGGATGGACTTCACATTCAGCGAAGAGTAGCAAAAGAAGCGTTTCTCTGGCTAGCACCGGGAGGTCATCTTTTAATAGAGACGAGTGAAATGCAGGCAACTCAGACCTTTGAAATTTTTGCTGATGCTGGGCTTACTCCGAAATTGGTTAGAGATGAGGAACTAGACGCTACTGTCGTTATAGGAGTGAATTCTCGTTTTTAGCATAAATTAGTACGTAGTTTTATTTACAAATGAGTACAAAATTTATTTTAAATTTACACGTGCCCGTTATTTGAAGAAGAAAGGACATAACATATGTTATGTCCTTTCATGTATTAATTGTTTCAATTTAGGTCTTGATAAAATCGAATCTAGCTTCCTTTTTTAAGTGGTAACGATTAAGGGATTAATAAAATCTTCCCTGTACTTTTTCTGCTCTCTAATAATTCATGGGCACGGGCACCGTCTTGTAAAGAAAATGTAGTAGGAATTGCGATTTTTACTTTTTCGGCCATAATCCATTCGAATAATTGAGAGGAGCGTTCTTTTCTCTCTTCATAAGATGTAAGCACGTTCCAAAGGTCTCCGCCAGTTAAAGTTTTCGAAGTATCCATAAGCATACGTGGATCAAC
Organism: Bacillus sp. FSL R9-9834; assembly: GCF_038006905.1. Classification (NCBI taxonomy): domain Bacteria; kingdom Bacillati; phylum Bacillota; class Bacilli; order Caryophanales; family Bacillaceae; genus Bacillus; species Bacillus sp. FSL R9-9834. The sequence goes on along the minus strand of NZ_JBBOWD010000001.1, from coordinate 3,264,601 downwards.
GGGCGCAGGATTACCGCCGGCCATTCCGTAAAATACGACGGTACCACCAGTTTTAGTAGCGCTAAAACTTTCCTCTAATGTAGAACCTACTGATTCATATACAACATTTACTCCAGCACCGTTTGTTGTTTCAAGTACTTTCGCAGGCCATGCTTCCGTATATAAAAATACATGATCAGCACCAGCTAACGTGGCTATCTTTGCTTTTTCGTTTGATGACGTGAGGCCGATTACTTTTCCGCCCAGTAGTTTTATCATTTGAATAAGAAGTTGACCAACGCCGCCAGCCGCAGCATGTACTAGAGCTATATCACTTTGTTTTATTTGATAGCTATCTTTCGTTAAATAATGTGCTGTTAATCCTTGTAATAAGACAGAAGCGGCTGTTTCAAAAGAAATAGAATCTGGTAGTGGGATTACTTTTTCTGATGGGACGGCAACTAGTTCTGCATTTGCAAATGGAACATCAGCAAATGCAATACGGTCTCCAGGGCTGATAGTAGTAACATTAGCTCCTACTTTTTCAACAATACCAGCGCCTTCATAACCTAATATATAAGGCGGGTTACCAGCGAGATGATAATCGCCGCGGCGTCTATAAATATCAGCGAAATTTAAACCGATTGCTTTCGTACGGATAAGAATTTCATTTGGTTGTATGATTGGGTCATGTATTTCCTTATATTGTAGTACATCGGGACTTCCAAATTGTTCGAAACAAAGTGCCTTCATATGGAATACCTCCATTTGTATTGTTTGTCGATGCTCTTTATCATACAATACAAATATCAATAGACAAAGAGGATTATTTCGATGAAATCAATCGGAAATATCGATTGAAAAGAGGGATGATAAATGGAGATAAAACAATTGATTACATTTAAAGTAGCGGCAGACACTTTGAATTTTACGCAAACTGCGAAGAAATTAAACTTTGCTCAATCGAGCGTAACGGCGCAAATTAAAACGTTAGAAGCTGAGTTAGGTACGCCGTTATTTGAAAGATTAGGAAAACGTCTTTTTTTAACTGAAGCAGGCAAAAAGTTTCAATTATATGCCGACAAGATGATTGTACTCAGTAACGAAGCGAAAATGGCTGTGAAAGATGATGAGGAAATAGCAGGTACGTTAATAATCGGTGCGCAAGAGAGTCAATGTACATATAGGCTACCATCTATATTAAAGAGGTTTAAAGCACAATTTCCTCAAATAAAGCTTATATTTAAACCAGCACATTCCAATAAAGATGCGAAGGAACAATTGATGGAGGGAAAAGTCGATCTTGCATTTATTTTGGACGAATGTAAAACAGAAGATGCTTTACATGTGGAGCCGCTGATGAAAGAAGAATTAAAAGTAGTAGCTGCTTCAGGGCATCATTTACTCGGGCAAACTTCCGTTTCTACAAAAGATTTAGAAAGTGAGACACTGTTGCTAACAGAACTCGGTTGCTCGTATCGAACTTTATTTGAAGAGCTATTTCGCATAGAAGATGTGTATCCAGCAAATAAAATTGAGTTCGTTAGTGTCGAGGCGATTAAACAATGTGTTATTGCAGATTTAGGAATAGCTATTTTACCCGCGATAGTAGTAGAAAAAGATATACGAGAGGGGACGATAAAAGAGTTACATGTAGAAAATGCAATTTCATCGATTTACACGCAAATTGCTTGGCATAAAGATAAATGGATGACAGCGCCACTACAGCAATTTATTGATGTAACGAGGGAGTTTTTTACAACGGATTAAGTGGAGAAATATTTATTTTATATAATAGTAAAAATGGCAATTTTGTATTAAGAACCGATGCTTGCATGAAACGAGTATCGGTTCTTTTATGTTTTAAATAAAGGATGTTATAAAATGTGTATTTCTCAACTTTTTTTCTTAGACGGATACGTAAATTTCTTCGTATATTCCAATAATCATAAGGGAATTTACAACATTTATTCGTTTCTGTAAGATGCTCTAGGAAGCATGAAAGGAGGGGCGTACATAGGGGATAGATTGTCTTAATTATACGTACTTATTTTGAGGGAGGAAATTGAAAATGTTTAAAAAGCTAATGAAAGTATGTGCGTTAAGTGTAGTGAGTGTAGGGGTATTATTTAGTTTTCAAGAAAGTACATTTGCAGCTACCGATTTAAGTAGTTACTATGACGGGAAAAATCCAGCAACAACGAAAGTATACGGAGGAAGTACAACGTGTGATGCAGATGGATTTAATGCAAAGTCTACAGCAGTGTACGAAGGTAGTAAAAAAGTAGGAACAGTCTATTTACGTTACAGTAATAAATGTCATGCGGCATGGTCTAAGCTTGTTTTAGATCAACCAGCACCTTCTGTTTCTGGAGGAGTATATGCTTACGCTGTTATTAATAAATATAAAAATGGTGTATTCCAAAAATCAGTAGACTCTAATAGTGGTAATGGAGCAATTAAAACGGGTCAAACGAGCACCTATACAGGAATGGTATTTGATTTAACTGCTGATTTTGGTTATACAGCTGATGCTGAAGCGGTGACGATTAATAATGGCTACGGGAAAACTGGACGTTATTAATAAAGGAGTGGAATTCTATGAAGCTTTTTAAAAAGGTAAGCGCATGTCTTTGTCTGGCATTGCTCGTTGTAACTAGTATGTTTAGTACGACGAGTAATGATAAAGCATTTGCAGAAGACCATTCATATGATGGAAAAAGCCCTTACTACAATAGCTGTGATCAATCAGCAGTAACGAAAGAAAAGAAGTGGATTGATTCTAATTCATATGTGGAATTAAAATTTAGCACGACGTGTAAAACAGCGTGGGCAAAAGTTACTGTAACCCGCCTGGCAGTTTATAATAACGAAGCTGATGCAAGGATCGTCAGAAAAACCGATGGAAAGGCATATACTTGCGGGAGTGCTGGAGGAAATGGTGTTGTGAATAAAGGGCAAACATCATGTTATACGCCAATGGTATATGATTTAGATCCAAGAAAAGCGCAAGCGCAGGGGAAACATGCTATACCAAATAGTGATGCATATAATTATGCTGAGACGATTTGGTATTAATACGATTATAAATGTGTTAAGAGCTGTTATTTGATATAAAAAAGAAAGAGCCTTACTACATTTTATTGTGGTAAGGTTCTTTAAAATTGTTTAATAGGGGTCACCATACATGCCCATCAACTTAAGAGTGAAAAAAACTGATCTTTCATTCAGCCGGATTAAAACATTCTCAAAATAGAAGTATATACTTAAAAATGCACATACCAAATAAACCCTAACGGGTTTCACTTTTTTGATTATGCAATTTTCTTTTGTTTTCCAAGTTCACTATACTCATAGACAACACTCATAATATCAAAGACTGTCTTTTTCTCATATCTATGAGATTTCCGTCCATTCTTCTCTAAGAGGTGGAATAGGCGAATTAGAATCTTTGTCATTTCTATGGTGCTTTGTCGTATAGCTTGATACAACAGGTGTAAGTGATCTTGAATTATTCCAATCGCTTTATATTCACTTAATTCTCTTTTCTTCTTTTTCAAAAGAAGTTGACGCATTTTGAACATAGTAGAGGAGCACAGGAAGATAGCGATTAGCTTTCCATATAATTGGCACTCTAATCGTTCCTGTTTTACATGACGATAATGGTCTATTTTGAAAAGTGATTTCCACGTTTTAAAGATAATCTCTATTTGCCAACGTAAAGTATATAATTCATGTACCTGTTCCATCGGAACCCATTCCCAAGCTATATTCGTCACGTACACGTTTAATCCAGCTACAATTTTACTTTTCTCTGAGTACGTTCTATTTTTGGATTTTTCTTTTTCTGCGATCCTTTCTCGTCGTTTTTGAAGTTGTTTTTCTGTTAATCGATTAAAAATAACGCGCGCAAACAGTTGTTTCCTATCACCAATATAAGCATGTTTTAATTCAAATGTTTCTCCGGGTTGTAGTTGTTTCAAAATCTGTTTCATATCGATGTGTATGTATTCCGATTGTTTCTTAATTGCACCATTTTTAAAGTATTCTGGGTTTGAATTTTTCATATATACATTTGTATTTAGTTTTAAACGAGAAATATAGTATGTACCTCGTTGATCCATTTGATCTAAGTCTTCCAATGAAAAATAACCCAAATCACGAATACATAAATCCCCTGGTCGTAAGGTATCTAAGCACTCCGTACCAAATGTTTTATCATTATTTTTCCCTGGCCCAACTTGAAAGTTAAGAAATTCCCCGCTATGCAGATCATATTCTAATTGAATTTTGATTCCAGCTGTTTGGGCACTTCCTCCAGATCCTGGATATACATTCTCTAAAGCACTCGGCACTTGAAATACGGTGGCATCTAGAATACGAATTCGTTTGAAATAAGAGAAGAGATGGTTAGAAATTTTCGTTTGTTCACATACTTTTTTTTGTAATAGTAAAGAAAAAATATGTTGTAACAACAAAACTGCTTTAGCATTTAAACGTTTATTTAAACCCTCAGGGCTAAGTAAAGTACCGGTAGCTGCATGAAGCCTACTACATAATCGGACTAATGGATCACTTGCCACCCGTTGACTAATCCAGATACAAATAGCAGCTAAGTCTGATCCAGAAAACTTACGTTTTCGCTTTATAAATCCGAGTTCTCTAGCAAGTTTTTCTAAAAATATAGGAGTAACATATCGTTGTAATTCTTCCGCAAATGGTTGTAGTTCATCTTGAATTGATAGACTCATAAAAAAACGCCATCCCTTCTGTATATTTCTACAAAAATGATAGCGTATTTTTCCACTTTGGGATATTTTTTGTTAGCTTGATAGCGAAGTGGCAGTCTCTCTATAAAAGATTTCTTGGACAACTTAGACTTTTTATAAAAGTAATCCCTCAGTTCCAAGAGAAGCTCACCATTCTCAATTTTAGTTAGAAACATTTCTCACAAATAACGCACCAGTTAGTTGAACAAACAATCATCTTATTAAATTCTATCTCAATAGAAATTCAATTAATAATTTACATGAATTTTCACATGCCAAAAGCTTAAACCTTTTTTGGTCTTCAATAGTTTTATTATCTGCTTGGTCGGATACAGACTTCACACATAGGAATGGTATTTTATTAACATAAGAAACGTATGAAAAAGATGCTATCTCTTGGTCAACAGCAATAGCATTATGAGTACTACTTAATGATGATCTCAAAACATCTTCTCTAATACGCTGATCTCCCGATATAAACATCCCGTTGTTGATTTTATGTTCACTAGTATTGATAGCAAAATTAAGAAAATCACTAAATATAGAATTATCGCCATCAATAATCGATGTTCTACCAGTATACAGGTCCCACACATCATCGCCTTTTCCAGCATTCGTAACGTCATGTTGGAGCATTTGTCTTGCAATGACAATTTCGCCACCCTTTATGCTATCTGACAAACTTCCACAAATTCCTGTCATATATATTTCATCAGGACGAAACTCTGATATAAGTAATTGTGTACAACTAGAACAGTTTGTTTTTCCAACACCACTTATAACAGATATAATCTCTAAATTGTTAATACTATGATAATGGAATTCCCATGCGGCAATTTTACGAACTTTTCTACTCGGGTATTCTTCGTGTAAATAATTCAGTTCAGGTTGCCAAGCTGCAATTATTCCAATTCTTTTCATTTTCATCCTCTCCTCACCTAAATTATACCAAAAAATTCTTGTTTTAATATATAATTTAATCGGAATGTTAAAACAATTTAAGTCATCGATATATTAAATGCAAAAGGTAGGTAATTATATGATTCGTGAAGCTGAACCAAAGGACAGTAATATAATTGAAAATCTATATAAAAAATTAGCACCACATAGCAAAAATATTAAAGTTTTACCAGAAAGAATTGAGCAGATAAGGGATGATTCTAATAATTTTTTGTTTGTCTATGAGGAAAGTGGTAACGTCAAAGGAAGTATATTTATGACGTTTTGCCTTGATCCTGGATATCAATTTAGACCATATACTGTTTTAGAGTATGTGATTGTAAATGAAGATTTTCGAGGTAATGGGATAGGGGAAAAGCTATTGAAACATGTAGAAGAGATATCAATTACAAGGGGATCCACAAGAATTATCTTATTAAGTAGTGCAACTAGAATAAAAGCACATAAATTCTTCACTAAAAATGGATACAATGGAACCATAAGTAAGGGTTTCAAGACGTATATACCAATTAATTAAATTTTATTTATAGGTGTTTTTTCTTAGAGTGTTTAGAAAGAATAACATTTTTTTGTACTTAGGGGTAGTGAAAATTCTTAAGTTGATGGGCATGTATGGTGACCCCTAATAGATTAAGTATATTTCTTTACAAAGGTTTCTCTATATAATCGCTTTTAAGTATGGCCATAATAATTTCATCTGAGTATGTATCGTTATAAAATAAAGATTGACGTAAGGTTCCTTCTTTTACAAAACCAACTTTTTCATAAGCTTTAACTCCGCGTAAATTATGGCTAAATACTTCTAACTGTAACCGATTTAATGATAGTTGTTCAAAAACAAATCTTAAAACGATTTTAATAGCTTCAGTTCCATAACCTTGTCCTGTTAATGCTATGGAAAGCATTGATATTCTGAATACTGCTCTTTTGTTCTCCTCTTCGATATCTAAAATCGACAACTCTCCAATCATTTCGTTAGTGCTTTTTAAACAAATAGCGAAATCATAGCGACTTGAATCATTATTTATGTGATTTATATGTGTTTTAATTTGCTCCAATGAAAAAGTAGACTTGGTTCCAGTCATATATCTTATTTCATCATCCATTGTACTTTCTAATATAATGGGTGCATCTAGCTGACAAAGAGGTCTTAAATAAATTCTTTCACTCTCTAATCTCATTATAATTTTCTCCTTAAGGTTAGTAATTATATAAAAACTTCTTGGGAGTTTTATTTTGTGTATTGTTTGAAAAATATGATTATTAATTTGATATTACATGTATTTTATGATGGTATGGTATACCTAAAACAAATGATAAAAGTTTTATACACAACAAAATGTATTAACGAGTTTTTAATAGATATTTTAAGCTGAAAAATAAGCATGTATCACTAAACTGCATCGTAGTTCAACAAAAATTAAATTATTTTATCGTCACTTTAAAAGCGCATGTTTTGATCGCTTTTCAAAACAAGCCCTTTCTTTTTATTTATCCCCCCTTAACGGATAGTAAGATTCCACATTCGAATTGCGAATGAAACAAAGTAGGTAGGTAGAAGTGGGCTCACTCATAAAAGCCTGATTTAGTATGGATGATCCTTTGGAGTTTTTGGGATAATTTAACATTAAATATTTTCTTTTATCCAAATTTATGCTGTAATTAAAGCAAAGGAGGCAAGTAGATGAGTAATGATATTAAACGATATGTAATTTGTACTTTTATAGGTACATGGACACTTTGGGGGTTATTAATTAACTTAATAAAATTAAACATTACGACATTGGGTACACCGCTTGCGATGATATTATTTGTTTTCGGTGGGATCATGCCGGCAATCATTGCGATTAGTTTAAAGAAAAAATATGGATCACAAGAGGAGTTTAGAAGGTTCATTAAAAATATTGTAAATCCTAAACATCACTTTGCATGGTATATTCTAATCATTATTCTAGCCTTTATAAGCTGTTATCTTCCAACGATATTTGGTGGAGCAACGATGCAAAAACCATTATACGTGGCATTGCTTAGTTTTCCAATAATGATCGTTGGTGGTGGTCTTGAAGAAATCGGATGGAGAGGATTCTTACAGCCTGCCCTTCAGAAAAGATTTTCGGCATTTTTTAGTACGATTATTGTGAGCTTTATATGGGCTATTTGGCACTGGCCGTTATGGTTTATTCCGGGCACGAATCAAACTCAAAGGGATTTTATAGCTTTTATAATTACGACAATTGCCATATCGTTCTTATTAACTACAATTTATAACGCAACTAAAAGTATTTTTATGTGTCTAATTTTTCATGCGCTTCTTAATTCTTTTTGGAGTGTGTACGTGCCAAATGATAAAGTGTTACCAGCGTTTTCAACTTTTATTTTCGGAATTTTCGTGTTTGTTTTGTATACATTCATAATAAAAAGAAAGAACCTCTTATTGATTAGGTAACTGAAATTATAGAAGGAAACATATTAATATATTTTTTATGGATATGAAACTAGTTAGTAAGAACACGACACAAACATAATTAAAATATATTACAAGTTTGTGCCGCAAAAAAATTGCAAAACTATAAACAACATCAAAAAGAATGAAGGGCCTTTCCATATATATAAACACTGCTAACGATAGTTATAGTAATTCATTTGTTTGAACGATTGAATTAATTAAGATTAAGATCTGTATTAGGAGGGGTGTACCCAAGGTGACGAGCCATAGATACAATTTGTCCTTTATGGTGAAACTCATGCGTCTCCGTATGAGTTAAAAGCCATAGCGGAGTTATGCTCCAAGGCTCTTTTTGCCATTTTACTTCATTTGCTATATTTTCGAGCCAACGGTCGTTGTATTCCTCTAAAAACCGTTGTACAGTCTCATCTACTAACTTAAATCTAGCACGGACTTTCTCTACATCTGCATGCTCAATTTCATCATCACTAGCAAATGAAAAATCTGCTCGCTTTTGCTTAAATGCGAATGATCCAAGCCAGTATCGGTAGCAATCAGCTACATGAATATGGGTCTTTATAATACTACCGTTTCCGAAATTGGGAACAGTGCTATGTAATTTTTCTAGCGGGATTTCTTCCAAAAACGAAAATAAAGTTTCTCTTGTAGAGCTAATAAGGTGATATTGCTGTTTTAAAACATGTAACATGAAATTAACACTCCTTTTTTGTTTACTAAAATATTTGTGCAGTAAGTAATTCTATATTTACGAGGGGTGAACCTTTTTATTAAGCATATTAGGTGTATTTATTAATTGTTTCTGATAGATTATACAAGGTGAAACTTTAATAAGTTGAACATTCTTAGTTCATAATAAATTGTGCATCAAGAGGGAGAACGATAAGATGAATAGATTAGTTGGTTTAAAACAATTTGAAATAACGCGTGGGGAATTGTTTAAATTTATGGAGACGCTAGACGATAAAACTGCGGATACGCAGCCGAATGGTTTTAATAATACAATCCGCTGGCATATCGGTCACGTTTTAACGGCAGCAGAAGTTTTTATGTTTGGAAAAGAATTCAAACAATTACCAACGGAATATCCAGGTATGTTTGGATACGGATCAAGACCGTCTAAATGGAAAACAGAAGGACCAACGTTAGAAGTGTTAACGGCTCAATTAAAAGAACAAGCAAAGCGTATTAACGAAATTCCAGCAGAAGCATTTGAGAATAAACTGCCAGAGCCATTCCTAGGATTGGAAACGGTAGGGGAGCTTTACGGCATGATGCTTTATCATGAAGCGGATCATATTGGGCAAATGAAGGCGATGGAACGTATTATTAAAGCTCTTTAGTCTTAATTGCATATAACAAGCAATACAGGTGTAATGTTAAATAATATATACAAAAAAGGTAGATAAATTATTATCTACCTTTTTTGTATAACTTCTTGAAGGATTAGGGATTATCATCGTGATGCTGATGAAGAAGGGCGAAAAAAACAATATATAAGGATAAAAAAATTATTATTTTTATGATGGATTATTAATTATAGTATTCCTAAATATGGAATATACGTATAATAATAGAGAAGAACTAGAAATAGGGGTGAATACTATGATTACATTAGAACAAAAGTTGGAGCAATACACACATACATATGCACAGATAAAGGGAGAACTAAAATGGAAAACGAGTGATTCTCGAACAGGAATGATGATTGCTGCTATGTATGCAAGTAGTGATAAATTGCTTGATCTCAAACGTTTTTTAGAAATTAGTAGTTATATTAAGAATGAGGTAGGAATGTTTTCATACTTAAAGTCTTATCATCGTTTTGTAGTGGCCGCAACATTAGATATTCACTTTACAGATTACAAGAAAGCTTTTCGGAAGTTTTTAGATTTATATGAACAATTGGTCGCTGGTGGTTTTAGCCGGAGTATATTTACTTATCTTGCAGCGGCTGTGCTTTTAACAGAAGATAATGAACATCATGGCACGCACATTCAGCGTTCGATGCAAGTATATAAACGTATGAAAGAGGATCATCTTTTTCTAACAGGTACAAATGATTATCCGCTCGCGGTTTTATTAGCGGGACAATCAGAGCATGTAGAAACACTTATGGATCGAGTGGAGCGTCTTTATCAGAAACTAGCGAAAGCTGGCTTACGTAAAGGGAATGATCTTCAATTTTTAAGTCATATTCTTTCATTAAAGAAGGATGTCCGTGAAGAAATATTAGTTGCAACATGCACAAACATATGGAATTTGTTAAAGCAAGAAAAGGTAAAAGTGAAACAGATGCATTACCCAGCAATCGGGCTATTAGCGTTACTAGAGGATGGAGAAAAAGAGATTCATTCTATTAAAGCGTTGATTGAAAAATTGCAGGGAGAGAAATTATTCCGTTGGCATACAGATACGAATATTCTTATTGCTATTCAACTGTTCGTAAGTCAGAAAGGTGAGGAAAGTAAAGCTACCAACACAGGTTTACAAACTATGATAGAAGTCCTCATCCAAGCGCAACAGGCAGCTATGATGGCAACGATTGCCGCTTCATCTGCAGCAACCTCTTCTGCTAGTAGTAGTTCATAATGTGCAAATGCTTATGCTCTTGTAAATTATGATGAATTTATAACGAACGGTTTAAAAAATATTAATAAAAAAGCCCATTACTCTCTAATGAGTGATGGGCTATCTGTTTTTACATAATCAGCGTTATCTTTTCGACGCCTTCAAATATTTAAGTTGTGTAACAATCATAATGCTAATAACAACGAGTAAAAACCATGAGCTAATTTTGCTTAAGTGAACGAGATTCCATACTTCTCGTTGATTTGGATATTGCCATGCTCCGAAAAATGTTGCGATGTTTTCGGCAATCCAAATAAAGAATCCGATAAGAAAAAAGGAGAGAACGAGTGGCATTTTATATGTAACGCCTCGTAATGAAAATTCCACAAATGTCCGAAAGAAAACAATGAATAATAGTAAAGTTAATACCCACCTAAAGTCATATAGAAAATGATGTGTGAAAAAATTAAAGTAAATCATTGCTCCTAGCGGTACGGCAAAAATAGCCCTCGGCCAGAGATACATTTGTAAATGCAATCTTCTCCACGCTTGGCATATGTAACTTGCAACACTTGCATACATAAAGCCGCTGTAAAGTGGAACTCCAAAAACCTTTGAATATGCCTCTTCCGGATAACTCCATGAACCGAAATGAACTTTATATATTTCTAGTAAAAGGCCGATGAGGTGGAAGACAGTAATTACTTTTAATTCGTCTTTCGTCTCAAGGCCAGTCTTATACATAATCCACTGCATAAGAAGACATACGATGAGTATGAAATCGTAGCGGTAGAATCCTGGGATAGAAATGATTTTTGATAGGGCTAGTGTTAAGAAAATAACAACTGGGAATAAGCAAGATAATGCTTGCTCGTAAGTGAAGTATAGTAGTTGTTTTAAATAGAACATTGTGTCACCTTCGATTTTTTTGTTAGAAAACTCAAAATAATGATTAAGTATACTACAATTTAAAAAATATTCCAGTAGTCTATTTTGCATGTATTTGTAAGTTTTGGATAGAAATCGTAATAAGTATTTTAATATTTAACAAAGTAAAAAAATAGTTTGCTATTTAAAAAAAGTGGCGATATAATATCTAAATGAAAATGATAATTATTATCAATAATAATTACAAATAAAAAATAATTATAAAAAACAACTGAATATAAAGGATGAAATGAAACATGTTACATAAGCCTGCTGTATATGCTGGCAATAATCGCTGGCTACATATTAAGTTCATATGTTTCATGAGCTTAACAATTTTATCTTTAATCGGCTCTATATTTTTAGCTGTTGCATTTGGTGCAAAGGATATCCATTTGCAAACCGTATGGACAGCGGTTTTTGATTATAATCCGAAATTAACGCAGCACCAAATTATTTATGAATTAAGACTTCCAAGGGTAATTGGTGCAGCAGTTGTAGGAGCGGCTTTTGCAGTGGCTGGAGCTGTTATGCAGGGAGTAACACGAAATCCTTTAGCGGATGCAGGTGTGCTTGGCATAAATGCAGGTGCGATGTTTGTAGTAGCACTTAGTTTTGCCTTTTTCTCGCATATGCCGTATTCCTATTTAATGATTGTCTCCTTTATTGGAGCGGTCTTAAGTACAGTGCTCATTTTTATTATCGGATCAGCAACATCAGGCGGATTAACACCGATGAGGTTAACGATCGCTGGGGCAGTTATGGCTGCGCTTTTACATTCGTTAAGTTCAGGTGTCGCGATTTATTATGACTTAAGTCAAGATTTAGCGTTTTGGTACGCTGGTGGTGTTGCAGGTGTTAAGTGGGAACACTTGAAATTTTTAGTTCCTATTATTCTCATAACAATTCTTTTTGCAACAGTGATAGGGCGGTCTATTTCACTCATATCAATGGGGGATGACGTCGCTACGAATTTAGGAGTAAAAACGAACCGAACGAGAATACTAGGGATGATTATAGTAGTCATTCTTGCAGGTGTATCTGTTTCAGCAGTTGGTTCTATCGGATTTGTAGGACTTGTTATTCCGCATATTGCTAGAAAATTAGTTGGTGTGAATTATCGACTTATTATTCCTATGTCGGCGTTATTAGGAGCTATGTTATTAGTTTTAGCTGACTTAGGGGCAAGAACAGTAAATCCTCCTAAAGAACTTGCAATAGGAATTATGGTGGCTCTTGTTGGAGTTCCGTTCTTCCTCTATATAGCACGTAAAGTTGGGAGGGAGTTGTAAGTGAAGAAGATTTTAAACACGGATAAAAAGAGAGCCGTTACTGTAACTACAATATTTGGTTGTATTGGTCTCGCTGCTATTTTGCTTAGTTTAAATACGGGGACACTTAGCATTGCACCGCTCAAAGTAATTCAAACGCTTTTCGGTCATGGTGATTTTGAGAGCGCAACCGTGCTATACGATTATCGTATGCCAAGAATTATAATCACAATGTTAGCTGGTATTGGCCTTGGAATTTCCGGTGCGATTTTGCAAGGGTTATCAAGGAATGCGTTGGCCGATCCTGGTATTCTTGGACTGCATTCCGGTGCATCTTTCGGGCTAATTATATTCGTTACTTTCTTTCATTCTATTAATGAGAATGCATCGATTTTAATACCGTTATTTACATTTGGCGGAGGAGTATTAGCTGCATTTCTTATTATTTTACTTGCGAGTGATCGGTCAAAAGGTTTACTTCCTATTAGACTTATTCTCGTTGGTATTGCTGTTTCAGCTGGCTTTAGTGCAATTTCGTTATTTTTCTCCCTTAAGTTAAATGATGAGACATATACATTCGCTTCTAGATGGCTAGTTGGTAACGTGTGGGGAAGGGATTGGATTCATGTCTTTGCATTATTACCTTGGATATTCATACTAACCCCTTATGCGTGGCTAAAATCTAAAACGTTAAATGCATTGTCACTAGGTGATAGTGTAGCAGCAGGACTTGGTGTTTCTGTTCAAAAAGAACGGTTATTACTTTTAGCTACAGCGGTTGGATTATCTTGCGCAAGTGTATCGATGGCAGGAGGAATTGGTTTTATCGGTTTAGTTGCTCCGCATATCGCAAGGAAGTTAGTAGGTACTACCTATCAACACTTTCTTCCTTTAGCTGGTATTATTGGAATGATTATTTTAGTGCTAGCAGATACGATAGGCCGTTCTATATTTGAGCCAAACGCTATTCCGGCTGGTGTAGTAGTGGCCGCATTAGGAGCACCGTATTTTCTTTATTTACTTACAAAAACAAAATAAATACTTCAAAGAGGAGAACATATGAAAAAGAAACTTACTATTTTATTTAGCATCATGTGTATTTTAGTATTAGCAGCATGTGGTCAAACGAAAGCTAATGAAGAGACAACGAAAAAAACGGAAAAAACGGAAAAAAGTAATGATCCAAAAATTGCTTCTATGTCTATTCACTTAACAAATAATTTACTTGCATTAGGAATTACACCAGTAGGTTCTGTAATTGGTGGAGATTTAAAAGATTTCTTACCACATGCAAAAGAACAACTGAAAGATACGAAGAAACTTGGTGTTGTAACTGATCCGAATATGGAAGCGTTACTTCAATTAAAACCTACTGACATTTATGTGGATGAAAAATATGCGGGTAAAGATGTAGCGAAATACGAAAAAATTGCAAAAACGCATACTTTCAATTTAGATGAAGGTACGTGGAGAGACCATTTAAAACAAGTTGGTAAACTTGTAAACCGTGAGAAAGAAGCGAATACATATATTCAAGATTACGAAGAACAATCAAAACGAGTAAAAGGTTTAATAGATAAAGAGCTGGGTAATAACGAAAAAGCAATGGCAATTCGCGTTACTGCAAAAGAATTACGTGTATTTAGTACGAAAAGACCGATGGGACCAATTTTATTCCAAGACTTAGGATTACAACCTGCAAATGGTGTAGAGAAAATTGATGGAAACCGCCCTTTCGAAGTCATTTCACAAGAAGTATTACCTGACTTTGATGCAGATGCTATATTTGTTGTTGTAAATAGAGATGATAAAGCAAAAGCAGCATTTAAACAACTTCAAGAAACACCAATTTGGAAAGATTTAAAAGCTGTTAAAGGCAAGCACGTATACATTATCAATGACCAACCATGGCTTGATTATTCTGCTTTAGGAAACAAAATGGCAATGGATGAAGCGGAAAAAATGTTTACGAAATAATATCGATTCGTCGTTAGGAAGATCCTCTAAATTTAGAGGGTCTTTTTTTATTGTTAGAATAAATGAAAAATTATACAATGAATTTAATTTAACGTAGAGGAGATGTGCCAATGTCAGCGCTTATTGTAAGTATCCCGTCTATGAAACAGTTTATGGAACAAGGGGATAGATAGGCTAATAATTATCCCCGTTATTAAAAAGGGGGAGTTTGAAATGACGATGAATCTTTTTCAAAATAAAACGATTAAATTAACAGCTATGAGAGAAGCAGATGCTGAAGTAATGGCTATGTGGCAAGAGGATAGTGAGTATTTAAGAAATGTCGATACAGATGTAGCATTTCCACAATCGTTACAAGAAATAGCAAGTGATGGGTTATTAAAGGGACGGAGATCGAATAGTGTATCTTTCATGTTGAGGACAGTTCAAGATGATCGTTTAATTGGTTTTGTTGCAATTCATGGCATAGAGTGGAATAACAGAACGGGGTTATTAGCAATTGGTATAGGAGATGCAAATGATAGAGGAAAGGGATATGGAAGAGAAGCGATTTATCTTATCTTAAAATATGCTTTCTATGAATTGAATTTACACCGCGTTGGTCTTGATGTTATTTCTTATAACAAAGCTGCTATTGAGTTGTATAAAAAGATGGGTTTTCAGATGGAAGGCTGTATGAGAGAAGCAGTGCAAAGAGATGGGAAATGTTTTGATCGTATCATTATGGGGGTACTGCGGGATGAATGGATAGAGCTGCAAGATTAAAAATGCATTCTTATATGTGTAAAATGCAGGAGATATAACGATAATTGGCGAATTTTTACAATATACTGATTGAACTTATCCCGCGTTAACTGTCCGTAAACGTCCGATTGGTTCAACTAATAATAAGTGGGGGATGCCCCCCACTTATTAAAGTTTCACTTTATAAGGAGTCATGCAAAATGAATTTAGAAAAAGCAAAACCAGTAAATGAAGAGGTCGCTGAATTGAAGGAACTAATTAAAGAATTACACGGAAGTGTACATCAACTTCAAAGCGAAGTGCAGCAACTAAGGCACGAAAGACCGGTTGTTGAAGTGAGGAAAGGTGTTCAACTATCACCAACAATCGTTGGACAAATTGGTGGTATGATTTTAGGTGGATTAGTAATTATCGGTATATTTTGGTGAACGAAAAAAGGTATGCAGTTTAGCGCTGCATACCTTTTTCGTTGTTGTTATTTGTCGGTAAGTCGATATTCTCTGTCGAATCGTCGATATAATTTCATGCAATACAACTTTTACATTAAATAACGTAAATATATATAAGCATGTGATAATAGTAATGCAATGATTGTTAACGGCAAACCAATTTTTAAGAAGTCCATATAAGAGAAAGCATGTCCTTCACGTTTTGCAATACCAGCAACGACTACGTTTGCTGATGCTCCGATTAACGTTCCGTTTCCTCCTAAGCAGGCCCCAAGTGATAGTGCCCACCATAGTACTTCGATTTGCGGAGAATCAACAGATAGTCCGAGTCCTGTAGCTAAGTCTTGAATAAGTGGTATCATCGTTGCGACAAATGGGATATTGTCAATTGTTGCAGAGGCGATACCTGATACCCATAAAATAAGTACAGCGGCGAAACCGATATCGCCATTTGTGACGTCAATTACTTCTTTTGCGAGTGAAGAAATAAGTCCGATATCAATTAAACCACCAACGAGAACGAATAGTCCGGCGAAGAAGAAAATGGTTACCCATTCAACGTGGGCAAATACATCTTCAATATCATGTTCTTTCACACCGATTAACATAAGAAGTGTAGCACCTGTCATCGCGATAACTGCAGCATCTACATGAATAATCGAATGAAGTACAAAGCCTAAAATAGTTAGTCCTAAAATCGAAATGGATTTTAAAAGGAGGCTTTGATCTTTAATATAATCTTTTTCATTTAATGCCATTAATTTTTCGATTTGCTCAGGTGTTGTCTTTAGTTTGTTACGATACATGAAGTAAATAATGCCAAGTGTCACGATAGAAATAATAATTACGATAGGAGCTAAGTTAAGTAAAAAGGCATTGAAGTCTAAATGCTTATTTGCTGATCCGATCATAATATTAGGTGGATCACCGATTAATGTTGCTGTTCCGCCTATATTTGAAAATAATACTTCTGAAATCAAATAAGGAACAGGATTAACTTTTAAAATACGTGTAATGGATAGCGTAACAGGTACGATTAATAAGACGGTTGTTACGTTGTCCAAAAATGCTGATCCGACAGCAGTTAATAAGGATAGCAATAATAAAATACGGATTGGTTTTCCGCCGGCTGCTTTTGCCGCTTTAATGGCCACAAATTCAAATACGCCTGATTGACTCGTAATATGTACGAGAATCATCATCCCAATTAAAAGGGTAATCGTTTCCCATTGAATATGAGATGTGAAAGCAGTATGTAATTCAACAACTCCAAAAATAATCATAATAGCAGCACCGAATAGTGCGATTACAGCACGATTCAATTTCTCAGAAATAATAAATCCGTACGTGACTAAAAATACGGCAATTGCAAAATAATATTGCCAATTTGCTACTTCATGTGCTGATTGTTCCAATCATGTCACCTTCTTTAAAGTATGTATTTAATTGTCAAAATGTATCTCGCTGTATTCATACGGGATAAAATATATTGTAGCAAATTCAAAAAAGAAAGAAAACTATTTAACAAAGTGAAGGAAAAAATGATGATTTTACATATGATATAAAAAAATAAAGAAACACAGTGCAAATTATTAGGAAAAGTGGGCGTTGTCCTCTAATATAGAGATAGCAATTTACATTATTTTTGCGTAAAATGGTTTAAAGAGGTGAATTCCGATGGAAATAGTAAAAGATAGTTCTCTTATTCAAAATGAAATTGAACGTTTTGTAAATAAAGATGTATATATTCATTTAGAAACAACGAACGGAGCGTATGCGTCACACTTTAATGAAAAGATGATGACGGTTGGTGCATTCATTCGAAATGCAATTATTCGCTTTGAGCGCGGAAAGATTACTGGAACAAACCCATACCGAGTTGGTCTAAAGATGGATCATGGCTGGGTATATGCAGAAGGTATTACGCACTGGGAAGTAGACGATAAAGAGCGTTTATTACTTGCAGGGCACGATAATCAAGGTCGCTTAGCAGTTGCACTTGAGTTAAGCTTAACGCCATTTAAGTAAGAAGGAGGGAAACTTATGGAGAGACATGTACTTGTTGTATTTCCGCATCCAGATGACGAAGCATTTGCGGCGGGAGGAACAATTCGCTTATTAACAGATCAAGGAGTACCTGTAACGTATGCGTGCGGTACGCTAGGACAAATGGGACGTAACATGGGGAAAAACGTGTTTGCTAACCGTGAAACGATTCCAAATATACGTGAAAAAGAATTAAAAGATGCATGTGAAGCGATGGGAATCAAAGATTTAAGAATGCTTGGTTTCCATGATAAAACGTTAGAATTTGAAGATGTTGATTTCGTTGCAGACAAAATTGAAGCAATCATTCAAGAAGTAAATCCATCTCGAATTATTACATTTTATCCAGAGCACGGCGTACATCCAGATCATGATGCATTTGGCCGCGCTGTTGTTCGCGCCGTATCACGTATGTCAAAAGAAGAACGTCCAGTTATTCATGCGGTTGCGATTACGAAAAATCGTGAAGCTGTACTCGGTGAGCCAGATGTTGTAAACAATATTAGTGAAGTATTCGAGCATAAATTAGCTGCACTAGGTGCGCACCGTTCGCAAACAGAAGCGATGCTTGAAGAGACACACGCGAAAATCAAAAACAAAGATGCAGCAACATTAAAATGGCTGCAACTTGAACAATTTTGGACTTATAAATGGGAGTAGGCTAGAAGGGTATCTTCTAGTAGCTCTTACATAGAAAAAGCATCGTCATTTGTGACGGTGCTTTTTTAGTGAATAATCTTTATCTCGAACTCCATTCTTTTGTGAATTCATCATAATATGCTTCGCTCCAATGGTAGGGCTGCAATTCTTTTAACGGCTTAAAAATGATATCCTGTTTAGAATTTGTAATGGCGCATAGTACTTCTGGCCCCCAGTAAAATAAACGTTCTTGGCATACACCACAAGGTGATAATACTTTTAATTCAGAATGCTCATTTTCTCTTGCAAGACAAATAGAATGTGTAACTTTCTTTTGAAATTTATGCGCTTCTAAAATTGCACCTGTTTCCATACAAAGTTCTGTTGAAGCGTTTATAACGTCAGGTGCTACACTTGTATAAATGGATCCATCTTCTACACGGATTGCTGCAGCTCCGCCCCAACCATGTGGATATCTTTGGTCAATTAAACGTTTCACTGCATCATATAATTGTTGTTCAATGCTCAATTGTAGTTCCTCATTTCTATGTAATTTTCGATTCAATGCCTGTGTTATTTTTTTAGTAATACCGTTAAAAAAGAATAGACATCTAATTCCACACTATGGGTGCAAGAATTACTCTTCATCTGCATACTTTTCTTCTAAAGAAATTAATAGAGGAATGGATACAGTTACTAGAATGATTAAAGTAGTTATAAAAGATTTAGAAAGAGAAAAAGAACCTTCAATTAATAATTCAATCTATCAATTCAAACTATTCCTAATTATTCCATAAAAAGGTGTTGGTATCAAGGTATCCTTCTAACAAATATTCCGAGGCTGAGCACTAGAAAAAGAAATACAATATGTAATATAATTGAAAAAGTATATTTAAAAATTGATGTTAATATTACCCTCCTATAAGTATTAACATACGTAATTGAGGTGTTTTCTTTGTTGTTTTATGATCGAATTTCTATAATGGCCCCTCCTGTTCCGTAGCTAAAGAAAGTCTTTTTATTTCTGAGATTTTCAAAGTTATAGGAGGGTATGAAAAATGAAAAAAGTCTCAGTACCATCACTGTTGTTAATGATTATTCTTGTCGCATTTCCGCAAATTAGTGAAACGATTTACACACCGTCTTTACCGGACATTTCAAAGGCGTTACATGTAAGTAATAATGAGGTACAGTTAACGCTTAGTGTGTATTTTGCTGGATTTGCTTTAGGTGTATTTTTTATTGGATGGTTATCAGATATAATTGGCCGTCGCCCGGCAATGTTACTTGGAATTGTCGTATATGGCGTTGGGAGTTTCTTATGCTTTATTGCAAATTCCATTGAAGTTTTATTAGTAAGTCGTTTTATTCAAGCGTTTGGAGCAAGTGCAGGATCAGTTGTGACACAAACGATTCTACGTGAAAGTGTAGAAGGGCATAAGCGCCACGTTATGTTTGCTCAAATTTCGGCAGTTATTGCTTTTACACCAGCGATAGGACCGTTAATTGGTGGCTTTCTTGATCAAATGTTTGGATTTAAAATCGTATTTTTAAGTTTAGTAGTTATGAGTGTCGGTATTTTTCTGTATACGTTTGTTTCTCTTCCGGAAACAAAAACGGGCTCAGTGACGAATAAAATAAATGTGTTTTCAGTCTTGAAGAGGTTAATTACAAATCCGAAAGTAGTAACATACGGGTTATTAATTGGAGGAGCGAATGGTGTTTTATTTAGCTACTATGCAGAAGCGCCGTTTATCTTTATTGAATACTTTCAGTTATCGCCTAGTATGTATGGATTTTTAGGGATTGTTGTTGCGTCTGCTTCTATTATTGGAGCGAAAGTTTCAAAACGTTTACTTGCTACTTATAAACCAGAGAAAATTATATATTTCGGTTGTCTCATAATGACAGGAGGAGCTATCCTTTTATCTGTTATTACGTTTGTGGGATCAAATCCGAATGTAATATATATGGTTGTATTTTTAATAGCGATGTTTATATTGCTATTAGGAATCGGAGTAGCGCTACCTAACTGTTTAAGTTTAGCATTAGTAGATTTTCAAGATGTTATTGGTACAGCCGGAGCTTTATTTAGCTTAGGGTACTATGTAATTGTAACGATGACAATTTTGGGGATGAGTCAGCTGCATACGGGCTCGTTACTCGTGATGCCACTTTATTTTCTGGCTATAGTCGTTATCATGATGGTCTTTACTAAAGTGTTTATTTTAGGTAAACAAACTTCAAAAACGATTTAAATATGTAATGGTAAAAGAGTCTCATTAAAAATGAGACTCTTTTATATTTTATCCCGCTGTTTTGAGGTAGTAAGATTCCTGCCTCAAAATTAGATTAAAGAAGTTAGTAGTTTATTAATATATTAAATTTCTGGTTGGTATATGAATCGGATGCGTGGGAAATTACGTTATCAACTATAATGATTGAAGTACATGAGATGTGAAACCGAGGGAAAATGCTCTCCTCGGTTATTTATACTGTAATAATATTTATACCGGAATCATATTGAATAGATGTATTTTATTGTTAATTCAGTTGAAATTCAAACGTAATCATGCATATTAATTTATTGAAAAAATAATTGAATTTTTCAGATTAATGAATTAATATAAGGTAAGTAATTTTAAGATTTATAGAATATTGGAAGATGAAAGGTTTTGAGAATTTTATAAGAAGCAATAAAAACGATTTTAGGATAGCTTTAAAGCTAGTGTAAAATGACGTTTGCTTCATCATTTTCAAGGCCGAAAAGAATTAGGGGAAAGCATCTTGTTTTAAAATGCGGCTATGAATCATCTAAGAGGGGGAAGTGAAGTGGCAAACAAAGAATTGAAAAGAGGTTTAGAAGCACGGCATATTCAAATGATTGCTTTAGGCGGAACAATTGGTGTTGGTTTGTTTATGGGGTCAGCCAGCACGATTAAATGGACAGGTCCGTCGGTTATGCTTGCTTATGCAATTGCAGGTATTTTTATCTTCTTCATCATGCGTGCAATGGGAGAAATGTTGTATATGGAGCCAAGTACAGGGTCATTTGCAACGTTCGGTCATAAGTATATTCACCCGTTAGCTGGTTATATGACAGCGTGGAGTAACTGGTTCCAGTGGGTTATCGTTGGGATGTCAGAGATTATCGCGGTTGGAGCGTATATGCAATATTGGTTCCCAGATTTACCAGCTTGGATACCAGGTGTAATTGCAATGGTTATTCTTGGCGCAGCTAACTTAATTTCTGTTAAGTCATTTGGTGAATTTGAATTTTGGTTTGCGATGATTAAAATTGTTACGATTCTATTAATGATTATTGCGGGATTTGGACTTATTTTCTTTGGAATTGGTAACGGCGGAGAAGCGATTGGTATATCAAATCTTTGGTCAAATGGCGGTTTCTTTACAGGTGGTTTCTCAGGATTCTTCTTTGCTTTATCACTTGTAGTTGGAGCATATCAAGGTGTAGAATTAATCGGTATTACTGCTGGTGAAGCGAAGGATCCGAAGAAGACACTTACAAGAGCGATTCAAAGTACAATTTGGCGTATTTTAATTTTTTACATCGGTGCTATTTTCGTTATTGTAACTGTGTATCCGTGGGATCAATTAAGTACAATTGGTAGTCCGTTCGTAGCAACTTTTGCGAAGGTTGGTATTACGGCAGCAGCTGGACTTATTAATTTCGTAGTTATTACAGCGGCAATGTCTGGTTGTAATAGTGGTATTTATAGTGCGGGTCGTATGCTATATACGTTAGGTGTAAATGGACAAGCACCAAAATATTTCACGAAACTTTCTGGAAATGGTGTACCTTTATTCGGTACAGTTGGCGTAATTATCGGTTTAGCGATTGGTGTTGTATTAAGTTATATCGCACCGAAAAATTTATTCGTATATGTATATAGTGCGAGTGTACTTCCTGGTATGGTACCATGGTTTGTCATTCTAATTAGTCAAATTAATTTTAGAAAAGAAAAAGGGGCAGAGATGAAAGATCATCCTTTCAAAATGCCATTTGCTCCTGTTACAAACTATTTAACAATTGCCTTTTTAATTATGGTATTAATCGGAATGTGGTTTAACGATGATACGCGCATTTCATTAATTGTAGGTATCATTTTCTTAGCTATCGTTACAATTAGTTTCTATGCTTTCGGAATAGGGAAACGACCTCCGTTAGATGTTCAAAATGATCAAGAGATTTCAAGTAAATAAAGATAGTAAAAAAGTCCGATTTCTCATTTGGAAATCGGACTTTTTGTTATTAAAACTTTTCTAAAACGATCTTCCCAATTGTACTGCCGCTTTCAAGCAGTGCATGTGCTTTTTTTACATTTTCAGCGTTAATTGGTGTAAATGTTTCATTTAAAGTAGTCTGTAAAATGCCTTCATCTAGTAGTTCGCTTACTTTATTTAATAGTTCGTGCTGCGTAATCATGTCTCCAGTTTCATACATCGCTTTTGTGAACATAAATTCCCAAACGAGTGTAGCACTTTTACTTTTTAAAATGCCCATCTCAAGAGGGTGCTCATTTTCTACGATAGAGCAAATTTTTCCTTGCGGTTTAATGAGGTCACATATTGCTTGCCAATGTTGATCTGTATTGTTTAGGCAGAAAATATAATCTACATCTTTTAGCCCAAACTCTAATATTTGTTCTTGTAAAGGTTGGTGATGGTTAATGATATAATCGGCACCGAATTTTTCAACCCAGTGTATCGTTTCATTGCGGGATGCAGTTGTGATAACATTTAGTCCGGCCCATTTCGCAAGTTGAATGGCAATTGAACCTACACCACCAGCACCGCCTATAATTAAAATGTTTTTAAAGGAGTTCGTATCTTTCTTATTATAATCAATACCTAAACGTTCGAATAAACCTTCCCAAGCTGTAATAGCTGTTAACGGAAGTGCTGCAGATTCAGCATCACTTAACGTTTTAGGTTTTTTACCAACGATTCTTTCATCAACGAGGTGGTATTCACTATATGTACCTTGTCTCGTAATGCTTCCAGCGTAAAACACTTCATCGCCTTCTTTAAATAACGTACAACTTTCGCCAGTTTGCACGACAACACCACTAGCATCCCAGCCAAGTATTTTCGCTACATCTTCTTTTTTATCTTTCGGAGAGCGAACTTTTGTATCAACTGGGTTAACGGAAATAGCGTTAATTTTAACGAGTATATCTCTTCCTGTGGCAACAGGTTTTTCAACTTCTAGATCAATTAAACTGTTTTCTTCTTCAATAGGTAAGTATTCATGTAAACCAATTGCTTTCATTTATATTCCCTCCATTAAAGTAAGAGTCATTTACTCTTTTATTATAGTAGGTGGAGTGTCATTATGTAAAAAAGTACACTCTTTTTTATTTATGCTGGTATGAAAGTGTGGAAGGAGTTTATTTCTAAAAAGAAGAATTTTTAACTGTGTTACTTTATCTAAAACTAAATGTAAAGGTGGATACATAATGACAGTAAAGAAACTTTATTTCATCCCAGCAGGTCGTTGTATGTTGGATCATTCGTCTGTTAACAGTGCGTTAACACCGGGAAAACTATTAAACTTGCCGGTTTGGTGTTATCTTTTGGAGACGGAAGAAGGTCCTATTTTAGTAGACACAGGTATGCCAGAAAGTGCAGTTAATAATGAAGGGCTTTTTAACGGTACATTTGCAGAAGGACAGATTTTACCGAAAATGACTGAAGAAGATAGAATTGTAACTATTTTAAAACGTGCAGGGTATGAGCCAGATGATCTCCTATATATTATTAGTTCGCACTTGCATTTTGATCATGCAGGAGGAAATGGTGCTTTTTTGAATACGCCAATCATTATACAACGTGCTGAATATGAGGCGGCACAGTATAGAGAGGAATATTTGAAAGAGTGTATACTGCCAAATTTAAACTACAAAATTATTGAAGGTGATTATGAAGTGGTACCTGGTGTTCGGTTATTGTATACACCAGGACATTCTCCAGGACATCAGTCATTATTAATTGAGACGGAAAAAAACGGTCCTGTATTATTAACGATTGATGCATCTTATACGAAAGAGAATTTTGAAGATGAAGTGCCGTTTGCGGGATTTGATTCGGAATTAGCTTTATCTTCAATTAAACGTTTAAAAGAAGTTGTGACAAAAGAGAAACCAATTATTTTCTTTGGACATGATATAGAACAGGAAAAGGATTGTAAAGTGTTTCCTGAATATGTATAGTGCAAAAAGTCATGAGCTCACGTGCTCATGACTTTTTCGTTTAAATAATTTTTTTAAATAAGTTATAAACTTTTTTGGAACTATCTTCATTTAATTGATAGTACGTTAGGTTTACATCATCAGGAGTATCTTGCTGAGCAATCATCACTTCGTTATTGTGATGATCAACTACCCATATGAAATATTTTTTATAAGTTCCATCTTCGAAAGTAATCCACATATCACAATCTATTAAATCTGATCCTTCTTCATCTAATGTTAATTTTCCTTTTTTTGCGGTATCCATACTATTAATAAACGTTTTTAATTCATCTGTTTTTGTGAGGAAGAGATCCTTTTTTGTTTTAATGGATTCGACATGTATATCTTTTATTTCCTGTTTTCCTAAAAAGACAGGGGGCTCATTTGGATCCCTTTGAGTGGAAATAATAGTAGCTTTTTTCTTGGGCTTATTTGCTGTATAGAGATCTTGAATAGATTTTCCAGAGTTTATAAACCATACGATTCCACAAATAATCAATGTGCTACAAATCAGTAAAATAATTTTCTTAATAGAATATTCTCCTCTCTATTACTTCGTATGAAGAGCTTTTCTATTAATATATGATAGGTAAGCGTAAAGTATTATAGTTGAACGTGGCTATTCTTAACAGTTTTAAGAGGGCGATCAACGAGTAAATTGTAAGTAAGCCCAATTAATACGAAAACACCGCCGATAATCTTTCCAGTTGAGAGTTCATTTGTCAGGAAGAAATCAATGATAGTCCCTGCAAATAACTGTCCGATAAAGATGAGTAACGTTAAATAAAATGCTGATATTTTAGGAGTGATATAGTTCGATAATGAAATAACGATAACGCCTACTAATCCCCCTAAATATACAGCGATAGGTATGGATTGTAACGTATGCATTGGAATATACATTGAATCTGAACTGAAAATTAAAAATAACATAGAGAAAAATAAGCCAGTAATATAATTAAAAAACGTGCCTTCCCAATTCCCAATTTTCTTTGCTAAATTCGCGTTAATAATTCTAGCAACAACGATAGAAACACCAGCTAAAATAGCGATCGTAATATATAACATTTTCTTGCCCCCATTAATAAATTGTCATGATTATAATTCCAGAAGAGATGAAACATAATCCAATTAGTTTTTTCTTTTCAAATTTAGCAACTTTCATTCCTAATAAACCGAAATGATCAATAACGATGGAAGCAATGGATTGACCGAGTAAACTTAATGCGATCGTAATAGAGGCACCAAGGACCGAGAAGCTTATATTGTTAAAAAGAACAGTGAATACTCCAATCGCTCCAGCGCTATATAAAAAAAGCGGAATACTTTTATCAAAATGGATTTTATGTTTGTTTATGATTAAAACGAAAATAACTGCAATTAAACCGACAAAGTGAATGACAACACTTGCTGTATACTTGCCAATTAACTCAGATAAAATCCCATTCAATGGAAGCATAACGGCGATGAGCACACCAATAAAGACAGAAAGAAAGTTATACAATGTAATATCCCCTTTGTATTTCATATTTGTAATGACTGTATCATGCTGAAATTGTGTATTACTATGACATATGTCATAGTGGAGGAAGAAAATTTTGATTACAATGGGGATGAGTCGTAAAGGTGGGGGACTATGAAGAAAATATGTAATTCAATTAAATTAGCAGAGTATATGAAACAAAATAACATTGATTCATTTTTTACTAATGATATGAAACCATATATGGAGCTTATATTTTTTAAAAAGAATGAGTTTATTTGTAGAGAAAATGAAGAGATAGATTATTTGTTTTTCTTCGTTGAAGGAAAAGCAAAAGCGTTTAATACATTAAGTAACGGGAAATCTGTATTATTATGCTTTTATGATAGTTTGCAGCTGTTAGGAGATGTGGAGTTAATTCATTCTCAAAAGACGGCTTCAAACGTACAAGTAATGGCAGATTCATATTGTGTTGGTTTGCCTTTAGGAAAAGTGAGAAATCAACTATTTCATGATGCGAAATTTTTACGATGTATTTGTGGATCGTTAGCACATAAGTTAAATCGACTTTCAAAAAATAGTACAATTAATTTATTGTATCCGCTTGAAAATAGACTTGCGAGTTACATGTTAGCAGCCGGAGAACGAGCGGTGCAGCATGGGAATCGAATTGTATTTAGTGGGAATTTAACGGAAACAGTGGAATTGTTAGGAACGAGTTATCGGCATTTATTGCGCACATTAAATATTTTTTGTGATAAAGAGATTATAAAAAAGAACGATGGATGCTTTGAAGTAGTGAATGTGGATGTTTTGAGAGAATTGGCGGCAGATGTTTATAAATAATATAGTAAAGTGGGGATTTAGATGAAAATAGCTATAATTTCAGATGTTCACGGGAACAGTCATGCATTAAAAGCAGTATTAGAAGATATTAAACATCGCAAGGCTGAAATGATAATAAACTTAGGGGATAGTCTGTATGGGCCGTTAGATCCTTTAGGGACAATTGAAATATTGATGAAGAACGAGATGATACATATTAAGGGTAACTGTGATCGCATGCTTTGGGAACCTATACAAGGGCAGTCTGCTACACTAACTTTTGTCCAAAATCAATTAACAGAAAATCATATAGATTGGTTACAACAACATCCTTCACAATATATTGTAGACGATATTTTATTTTGTCATGGTACGCCAACTTCAGATGAGGTGTATTTACTAGAAGAGATGGACGAGAATGGTGCAGTATTAAAGAGTGAAAAAAATATAATGGATCAACTCCAAAATATAGAACAAAAAATAATAGTATGTGGTCATACACATATTCCTAGAGTTGTTTATTTAGCAAATGGAAAAATCATAATAAATCCAGGGAGTGTAGGACTTCCAGCGTACAAAGATGAATTACCCATTGTGCATAAAATGGAATCAGGAACTCCGCATGCAAAATATGTAGTGATAGAAAAAGTTTCGGGAGAATGGATAATTGAACAAATTTCAGTTTCTTATAATTGGGAAGAAGCAGCTGGATTGGCTGTTCAACAGGAAAGGTATGATTGGGCACAGGCGCTAAAGACTGGGAAGATAGAATGAAGGGGAGTTTACTTTATGGTAAGCTGCTCTTTTTTATTTTGAGTACATATTGAATCATATAAAAATTAAATGTTATGATTATGGAAACATATGAATACGTGAACAAGTATTCATATGTTTAAAAAGAGGAGGGGTTAGAATGAAAGACCTAATTATTATTGGGGCGGGTCAAGCTGGATTAACAATGGGATACTATTTGAAGCAAGAAGGATATAATTTTTTACTACTCGAGGCAGGAAACCGAATTGGTGATTCATGGAGGAATAGATATGATTCTTTACAGCTCTTCACACCGAGGGAATATAGTAGTTTACCAGGGATGATATTAAAAGGAGAAAGGAATGGATTTCCACATAAAAATGAAATTGCAATGTATTTAGAAGAATATGCACAGTATTTTCAACTACCGGTACAATTGCAAACGGAAGTTTTAAAAATAAGGAAGGAGGAAGAAATATTTGAATTGCACACTCCGACAGAAGTTTTACAATCGAAAAAAGTTATTATCGCAACAGGTGGTTTTCAGCAACCGTTTATTCCCTCAGTTTCAGCAAATCTATCATCACATGTTTTTCAAATACATTCATCACAATATAAATCACCACCACAAATTCCTAAGGGGAAAGTACTCGTAGTAGGTGGCGGGAATTCAGGAATGCAAATTGCAGTAGAACTTGCAAAAACTCATGAAGTTATGATGTCTATCAGTCATCCTTTAACGTTTTTACCGTTACATTTTTTTAGAAAAAGTATTTTTAATTGGTTAGAAAAATTGGGTTTATTGTATGCTGAAGTTAGTACCAAGAGGGGGAAATGGTTTCAGAAGAGAAAAGATCCTATTTTTGGATTTGAAGGTAAGGAACTTATTCGTAATGGAGCAATACAACTACAGGAAAAAGTAGTAAGTGCATCAAAAAATAACATTATGTTTCAGAACGGTGAAACATATAGTGCAGAAAGTATTATATGGTCAACAGGCTTTATTCAGAATTATAAATGGATTGAAATTGAAAAGGCAGTGAATGAGAATGGACTTCCCAATCATGTAAAGGGGATAAGTCCAGTAGGAGGATTGTATTATATCGGCTTGCCATGGCAGTCTCAAAGAGGTTCTGCACTTATTTGTGGTGTAGGAAAGGATGCGGCGTATTTACTTTCTGAAATCAAAAAAATAGATCAGTAGCAGCGACTACTGATCATCCATATGTACATGAATTAGGAGAGGTCAAACATTTATTAACTTTATTATAATAGATTTTCAAAAGAATAAAAACTGAAAATTCTAATTTTATGTTGAGAAAGTTTTTTGTATCGAAATATATAAAAGAATAAGGGTTTTTTAGTAAAAAGCAAAATGATATTTATATTTTAATAAATTGTGATATAGTTTATAAAGAACGGATTACATAAAATGTTATTTTATTACATATAAAGTAAGGGGGGATGGTTGTGAAGTTTGATGATCAACGCCTACTAGGAGTACGATTAGGTTCTGTACTTGTAACAGAGGAAAATCAATATTTAGTAATAAAGAAAAAAGATCATTATGCACTTTTAAATATACATAATTTAGAATGCACACATGTTGAAGTGCAGCTAGAACATATTGAAGAAATGTTGCAGGAAGATTTCCAAGAAAGTATAACGGAGATTATTGCACCAGAACATATAAAAATTGTTGCGAAAAATGTTATATAAGAAAGAAGCTGAAAGGAACAGCTTCTTTCTTTTCATTATAAGGATAACGTTTTTAAAACATCGCCAATAATCCCTTCCGTTTGATGAACACCTAAGTCAGCGTTCGTCATTATAATAGCGCCATTCCCTCGGTATGGGTAGCTTACCATCATACATTGAAATCCAACGCCCCATCCAAGTGAATACATTTGTAAGTCTTCGTTAGAATCATCTAGAAAAACACCTAGTCCAGTCCATTTTGAGCAACCTTGAGGAGAAATCATATCTTGAACTGTTTTTTGAGAAAGTTTTAGTTTACCCTTTCCTTGTAAGGAATGAATGATTTCAATTAATAAAGTTGATAAGTCAGTTGGTGTTGTCCAAATACCTGAAGCAGCTGCGAATGGATAGAATGGATACTTCTCATTTGTAACGGTGCCATCTTTATTATGCCCGCAAGCAAAAGCATCGGTTTTATCTATGTCTTCAGGAGAGAAGATGGTACTATTCTTCATTTGCAGTGGTTGAAATATATATTCTTCTAGTAAAAGGTTAAATGATTTTCCAGTTATATCTTCAAGTAGTAGTTCGATAATACAAAAGTTTGCATCAGAGTAGTGAAATTCACTTTCCGGTTTATAAGTTATTTCTATCGGTACGGAGCAATAGGATGTTTTACCGGCAAGGAGTTTAGACATGCTTGGTTGCCCTTGAGCTAGTGTATAATGTTCAAAGCTATTAGGAGGATCAATGATTCCAGATTGGTGACTTAATAAATTTCGCAACGTGACTTTTTTCTGTGAGGTAAATAGATTGGTAGGAATATTCCAAGATGTGAGTCTATCATTTACGTCTTCATCTAAATGCACAATTTCTTGTTCTAATAACGTTAGTACGAGCATTGTAGTGATGAATTTACTAATTGAGCAAGAATTGAATATAGAATTCGTAGTGACAGTTTTATTTGTTCCAGTTTCAAGTGTTCCGAATACAGTTGTTTCATCTAGTTTACCATCACGTATAACGGCAAGGCTTAAACCTGCAACGGAATATTGTTTCATTTTCTCGTATATATTGTTACTTTTTAAGTTCATAGTGACTCCTTTCTTAAAAAGACAGAATGTTAGTTCTATTATACAGTAGTAAATGGGGAGAAAAAGAAAAAACTTCATCTGTTATCGATGAAGTTTTTTCGTTAATTCGAAGTGAATGTTTTAAAAAATTTATCGCGGTACATGTACATAAGCCATGAAGTTGTTAGTAAGGAAATAATGATTTGTTTATTTTTAATTGGCGCATTGAAAACAAGCCAGCCAACGATATCAAATAATAAATGTAGTGCAAGTGAAAGAACTACAAATTGTAGTAACGTCTTAAAAAATCTTTTCATAAAGTGTCCCCCTAAAATAAAAGGTTTATCAACGATGTTGTATAATACTATTATACATTAAATTCTTATTGTGGTAAAATTTACATAAGCTAGTGAAATAAAACAAATGAAAGCTAATAAGGAGGGATAGTCATGGAATTTTGGATGATCATACCGATAGCGATCTTTGGGTTTATTTATATCGTTGAAAAATTAAATAAAATCGAAAAGAAAACGGATGCGTGTTTAAAGAGGATGGAAGATAGACTACAGCTAATTTCGAAAGAAATGGGAATTATAGATAGAGAACCTGAAATTAATAAAGAGTTGCGTCAACTTATGGAAGAAGGAAAAACAGTTACAGCAGTTAAGAGAGTAAGAGAGGCTTTTGGGTTTTCTTTACTAGAAGCGAAGCAATATGTTGATAAATTATAAAAAAAATCATCCGTTTGGATGGTCTTTTTTATTGGACCATGCGTGTATTTACATAAGCAGCGATTATAACGTGGCCAATTATAATGATAGGAAATGCGATTTTTACATTAGGGGTAAGGAAGACGCTACCAATTGTGGCGATAACACCAGCAGTTAAATTATAAAGACCAACTATTTTTGATAACTTCACTTTATCAAGCACGCGGCGTTCATTGAATCCTGATAAGAGCCAAGTGTATTGTTTTACTCCGATGAAATAAGCTAGTGCAAATGAAATGATTGCTAGTATGAATAATGATGGGGAAGCGAAGAGAGTCATTGAGAACACCTCCGTTAAAGGGCTATAAATCAATTATAGTATGAATGTTATAATTTAACAAAATATAAGTGTAATAGAAAATGGAGTATGTATCATGAAGGGGGATTAAGTATGAATATTGTGGAATTCCAGAGATATGTATCAAATTTCAGTGAAGAAAAAGGATTTCAAGATACAACAATTGAAGAGCGTACAATGTATGCAATGGCAGAATTAGGGGAATTAGCGGAAGTTATATTGAAGCGCGATAAAATACAAGATGCAAAAAGAGAAATCGGTTTAGAAATGTTTGATGTAATTTGGAATGTATGTGATTTAGCAAACAAGTTAGAAATTGATTTAGAGAAGGCGTTTGAGGAAAAAATGATGATAAATAAAAAACGTGAATGGTAAAAGGGAAGTTAAAAAGCGCACAAAATTTTGTGCGCTTTTTATTAATGGTATGAAAAATATGTAAGAAAAGATGGAACAAACATTTGAGATAAATTGTCTATTATAGGTAATAACTATTTCGTTTGAAAGAAAGGGTGGAGAAAATGAAAAAGAATACATTATTAAAAGTAGGGGTATGTGTTAGTTTACTAGGAACAACTCAATTTGTTAGTACAATTTCTTCTGTGAAAGCGGAACAAAAGCTAGAGCAAAAAGTAATAAAAAATGAGGCAGGAACTATTTCGATTTCTCAGTTAAACAAAAATGTATGGGTTCATACGGAGTTAGGTTATTTTAACGGAGAAGCAGTTCCTTCGAACGGTTTAGTTCTTACTACTTCAAAGGGGTTAGTACTTGTTGATTCTTCTTGGGATGACAAATTAACGAAGGAACTAATAGAAATGGTAGAAAAGAAATTTCAGAAGCGCGTAACAGATGTCATTATTACACATGCACACGCTGATCGAATTGGTGGAATGAAAACATTGAAAGAAAGAGGCATTAAAGCGCATAGTACAGTACTAACTGCGGAACTAGCAAAGAAAGGTGGATATGAAGAACCGCTTGGAGACTTACAAACCATTACGAATTTAAAGTTTGGAAATATGAAAGTAGAAACATTTTATCCAGGGAAAGGACATACAGAAGATAATATCGTCGTGTGGTTACCGCAATATAACATTTTAGCTGGAGGCTGTTTAGTTAAATCTGCGTCCTCGAAAGATTTAGGAAACGTTGCAGATGCCTATGTAAATGAATGGCCTATATCGATTGAGAATGTGCTGAAGCGATATGGAAACATCAATTCAGTAGTGCCTGGTCATGGGGGAGTAGGGGATAGAGATTTACTTCTACATACATTGGATTTGTTGAAATAAAAAAAGCGAGGAGAAACAATTTTCTCCTCGCTTTCTTCTAACTATATTTAAATGCGAAGTCCGCATACGTTACTGAGATTTTAATTCCAAGTATACAAATACCAGTACCGTCATAATTGCGATAACAACGTAAGTAGCATCAAGCATTATAAGCGTTTTTAAAGTTTCAGTCATCCTCATTCACCCCTGGTATAAAAATATAACATAATCTCTTATCAATTAAATCAGAGATTATAAAGATAACAATGTACATGAAATTTATTAAGTAGATTCTATATAAATATATCATATAAATAATGTAAACAATGTTAAGATAATGTAAATGTATTGTAAAGAAAGGGGCGGTTCACCATGTCTGTAAATCTATTCATTTATAAATGCTATGTATCTCTCGTGTGCCGGATAGAACACAGTTATAACATGTGAAAAATAAATTCATTTTGACAAATCAATCACGATGGTAGCTGTTACTACATTTTCCTCTATTACTTCTACTTGTACTTGTTCATCGTTTCTCCAATTGATATTGAAGTTGTCTGTCGTATACATTTCCTTAAGAGTGACCTCTTTATATTTTTCTAAAATGCTACCTCTTTTCCCATAATAGATTCTTACAGTTGAACTAGGACTTGGTCCTTTTGATTTTATTGTTTCTCTAAGCTCGATAATATTTATTAAATTTGGAGATTCACTTTTTTGAAAGGTAAAGGAACTGACCACTTTTTGTACCTTCTTAAAAACAGGACCATTGGATTTATTTGATACATTAAATTCCACAACTTCAGGTACGGATTCTTTTCCTCGTAGTGTTATCGTTGCTTCATAATCGTTTTTCCAATCTACGAAAACGTTTGAGGAATCGAGACGTTCTCCCTCATTTGCAATACTTATGTCAAAATGTTCCCATAAGCCGTATTTAATTCTGACGGGAGAGGAACCATGAGAAGAGTCTGAATCTATTTTCACTACTTTAATCGTATTTTTATTATTTGGAGAATGACTTTTTTTAAGTGTAATGTCTTGTAAATACAAAATGTAAGACAAACAGCCTACTACTAAAATAATTGGAATTACAATACGTAAGGCAGTAATTGGACGACCTCGTGTTCTTTTTTTCTTAGTACTTTTACTATTTTGTTCAAGGTCTTTTTCAATACTCGTTTGAACTATTACTTTTGGCGGGCGAATAAGCCAACAAACGAAAGCTATAAGTAGTAAGAAAAGAGGTATTCCTTGAATAAAGAAAAATCCTTTCCAAAAATCAAGTGCAGTACTATATGGAGAATCTGTTGCCATCCCCCCTATAAAAAGTGCCATTGGGCTTACAAGTATATTTATCCCTAAAGCGATCAATACGAATGAAAGATTTTTATTTCTAATTTTTCGTGACCCAGCCATAATAAACAGAAATACTGCAATACCGAGTATAAGAAACAGTATCCCATAATAAAACATCAT
This sequence comes from Bacillus sp. FSL R9-9834, assembly GCF_038006905.1. Lineage (NCBI taxonomy): Bacteria > Bacillati > Bacillota > Bacilli > Caryophanales > Bacillaceae > Bacillus > Bacillus sp. FSL R9-9834. The sequence goes on along the minus strand of NZ_JBBOWD010000001.1, from coordinate 3,229,901 downwards.
ATATACCATCATATTGTCCCTCCATAACTATAATTGTACCATCAGTAAGGAAAAAATTGTGAAATGTTAGATGGATACGATATTTGTATTCCTTAAAAGTGCACCTACATATGATGCAAATAAATTATGTGCGAGTATGAATATTAGGGTACAGTAATAATATTATGTTAACAATGGGAACTGTCACAAATTCTTATATATTATTGTGATTGATATCACATCCTTTTTTCTCAATGGGTATTATCCTTAGTTTGTAAGTAATCATTGGGAGAGGGTGGGATGATAATGTTTTGTTATCAATGTGAACAAACGCCAACAGGCGGATGTAAAGTAATAGGTGTTTGCGGTAAAAATGAAACAATTGCAAGTTTGCAAGATACGATTTTGTTTGGATTAAAAGGAATTGCTGCTTATCGTACGCATGCTGCTCAGCTAGGATATACGGATGCATTTGTAGATGCTACGACGCAAGAAGCACTGTATATGACATTAACCAATTCTAACTTTAACAAACAAGAACATATTGATATGGCTATGAAAGTTGGGAAATCGGCTTTACGAGTAATGGAGTTGCTAGATGAGGCACATACGAATCATTTTGGTGTGCCAGAGCCTGTTCAAATTACACAAAACCATGTAGAAGGTAAAGCTATTGTAGTTACAGGCCATAATTTATTTGCGTTAGAAGAACTATTAAAGCAAACGGAAGGAAAAGGAATTAATATTTATACGCATTCTGAAATAGTTGATTTTAGAAAAAATATAAAAATCGAGTTGACATTCATCGCTACCTAGTCATACAATATACTTGTAATAAGCAATACTGAGTAGTGTTGTTTCTCAAAATATTTTCAGTAGACAATAGGTAATTGCGGATTTTAGAAAAAATTTGAAAATTAGTTGACATCTATCGCTACTTAGTCATACAATGTAGATGTAATAAGTGATACTGAATAGTATGAATTCAAAAAAGCTACTCAGTAAAAAATTCGCCTTAGTACTCTGTAATACTGAATATAAGTCAGACAGAATAGGGGGTAAAGGAGGATCAGAACATGGAAAATTTAACTGAAATGCTGAAAGGTTCACTGGAAGGGTGTGTGCTGGAAATCATTAGCCGCCGTGAAACGTATGGTTATGAGATTACTCGCCACCTGAATGATCTTGGGTTTACTGAAGTCGTGGAAGGAACGGTCTATACCATCCTCGTACGATTAGAGAAGAAAAAGCTTGTGAATATTGAAAAGAAACCATCAGATATGGGACCACCTCGTAAGTTTTATTCATTAAATGAAGCTGGACGTCAGGAACTTGAATTGTTTTGGAAAAAATGGGATTTTGTATCGTCAAAAATTAACGTCTTGAAGTCAAACTAGCTTCATAATATAAAATGTTCCGGCTCATATTTGGAGAGTTTCTTGTCTGCTTTATAAAAAAGGAGGAAAATAAGATGTTGGAAATGTTCAAAAAATTAATTGGTGATAAAAAAGAGTACAAAATGATGATGGCACGTGTTGCAGCATTGCCAGAGGACTATCAGTTTGTGTTTAAGAAAATTCAAAACTACATGTGGAATTTTTCAGCCGGTAACGGGATGGATATGCTGCACATACAGTATGAATTAATCGATTTGTTTGAAGCCGGTGCAGCGGAAGGCAGACAAGTGCTAGACATTACTGGGGAAGACGTGGCATCCTTTGCTGACGAACTAGTGGCAAACGCTAAAACATATGTTTCTAAGTATCGTGAAGATTTGAATGAAAGTATTATGAAGAAATTGAGAAAAAAATAAATGCAACAAGTAATACCGACTGATTAGCTGGTCATAAATGTGAACTAACGCCATCGCTATTCAGTTATATTTTTAAACCGCTACTAAGTAATACAGATTATCAGTGGTACTAAATAGAGGGTGCAGGTAATTTAATTTTATAAGGGGGAAAAAGTATGAGTAATGCAGCGATTTCTGTAAAAGGGTTAAAAAAAGCTTTTAGAGATAAAGAAGTCTTAAAGGGAGTGGATTTTGAGGTGCAGCGTGGAGAAATTTTCGCGCTGCTAGGCTCAAATGGAGCGGGAAAGACGACAATAGTCAACATCCTTTCGACGCTACTGAAACAAGATGGCGGTGAAGGAAGTATTTGCGGATTTGATATTAAGCGCCAACCAGATCATGTTCGTCAAAGTATTAGTTTGACAGGGCAGTTCGCAGCCTTAGACGGTATGCTCACTGGGAGAGAAAACTTGATAATGGTTGCTAAGTTACGCGGAGTTTCCAATCCTGCACAAGTCGCTGACAATTTGCTTGAGAGATTTAGCTTGACTGGTGCAGCTAATCAGAGGGCAGATCAGTATTCAGGTGGGATGAAGCGCCGGCTTGATATCGCAATGAGTTTGATTGGGGCGCCAGCAGTTATTTTTCTTGACGAACCGACGACAGGGCTTGATCCGGAAGCACGGATTGAAGTGTGGGATACTGTCAAAGAGCTTGCTGGTGGAGGAACAACCATCTTACTAACAACCCAGTATTTAGAGGAAGCAGAACAATTAGCTGACCGTATCGCTATTTTACATGGCGGAAAAATTATTACGACAGGTACTCTTACTGAACTGAAAGAGATGTTCCCGCCAGCAAAAGTGGAGTATATCGAGAAGCAGCCGACATTGGAAGAAATTTTCCTTGCGATTATCGGTAAAAAGGGGGAGATGTAAATGAAAAGCAAAACAGGGGTATTACTAGGGCGCTTAATGCGTAATATTATGCGTAGTCCGGATACAATTATTACAGTAGCGATTACACCGATTATGATGATGCTATTATTTGTCTACGTGTTTGGTGGCGCAATACAAACAGGAACGGAAAACTACGTAAATTATTTATTGCCGGGAATTTTGCTAATGGCTATCGCATCCGGTGTAGCTTACACTTCCGTGCGACTATTTACGGATGTAAAGAGTGGGCTAATGGCACGTTTCATTACGATGTCTATTAAGCGCTCATCGATATTGTGGGCTCACGTATTAACCTCTCTTGTTGCTAATGTACTTACTATCGTGGTGGTTATTCTTGTTGCACTCTTAATGGGCTTTCGTTCCAGTGCGAATATGCTAGATTGGCTTGCAGTAGCTGGGATACTAGGAATGTTTACGTTATCGCTCACATGGCTAGCTATCATTCCAGGGCTGAAAGCGAAGTCTATGGAAGGGGCGACAGCATATTCGTACCCACTCGTTTTTCTTCCATTTATTAGTTCGGCCTTCGTACCTACCGAAACGATGCCAAAAATTGTTCGTGCATTTGCTGAAAACCAGCCTGTCACTTCAATTGTGAATGCGATTCGTGCTCTATTATATGAAGGAACTGTTGGTAACGATATTTGGATTGCGCTCACTTGGTGCATAGGTATAATGATTATCTCTTACTTTTTCGCTAGTAAAGCATTTAAACGTCAGTTAGGGTAAGTGAAATAAATAGTCCGAAATCATATATATTTTTGAAAAAGCACGGGAAGATTTTCCGTGCTTTAATCATACATTTATACTTCGCTTAATTGTAGTAGTTTTAAAGTAAATAGGAGAATAATAAATCGAATACACATGCTTTGAAGTATGGTATGTAACGCTTCACAAAAATAACTTGAAAAGAAACAGAATATTCTATATAAAAATAGAACTTAAAGATGTTATATTTATACTTATAAGGTATATAATGTATAACCTCGTTGTTTAGGGGATAGAAAAGGGAGAGGTTCAAATGAGATGGTATTTATATACTCTCAAAAACTATGCGAAATTTAGTGGGAGAGCTACGAGAAAAGAATACTGGATTTTTACTTTATTTAATAAGATTACGTTTTGGTCATTAATATATTTGGCCTCTTATTCTTCGTCTGCTTTTTACTTAAGAGCCAACATTACCTTGTTATATATAGCAATTTTCATCGTTCCTACTCTGGCGGTGGAGGCTCGCCGATTACATGATAGTGGAAAAACAGGATGGTGGCAGCTATTAAATTTGGTGCCATTTGGAGGAGCGGTTCTACTTGTGTTTTGTATCATTGAAAGTGATGAAGGTGAGAATAAGTATGGACCAAATCCACATTCAAATCTTAAACAAGCAATTTAATGTATGTATAGTAAACTCTAATATAAAAAGGTGTGAACTAAAAGCTAGTTCATACCTTTTTTGTTGTATTATTCATAGACGCCTCGTTAAGAAGTGACTAGTTAAACTCAATATTTTGAGGTTTAACTAGTCACTTCTTATGGAGTGTATAAGCATAACCGCTCTTGTAAATCTTTTAATACTTCTTCAGGCATTTCCCTAATTGTAATATCTTTACCTAGGAAAAGCAGCCAATTTGTCATCTCTGTCACTTCATCGGAATTGTGAACATCGATAAATGTTTTTAAAATAGCTGTAGATTGGTAAGGGTTTGTATAAGATATTGAAACTTTGAAAGGGTGGTACTTTTTGAACTGTGCAATTGCTTTCGGACCAAGTTCAAATACAAGGTTAATTGCTTCGTCCTTCTTACTCAGTCTTTCTAAAATCTGTTTCTTATGTAACCTCTTTTTGGGCGTGTACGGTTCGATATTGATGAGGTCATCGACAGGAAACATCAGCTTCTTTTCTTCTTTTAAGTCAAATCCTTCAATCATCCAATAGCTTTTTTCTTTATAAAGGTGTAATAGGTAAATTGGATAAGACTTGATTTCTTCTTTGACAGTAATCAATAAATATCTATCCAAAAGAAGGATTTGAATGAGTTTTTCTAACATAGGGTGAGGAAGGTCAGAAAGCTCAAGTAGATCAGGGTTATGAGGATTAGTCCCTTCAAAAAGCAAAAGTTGATTTAAAAGAACAAGGTCATCTTGCTGGGTTTCTGAAATGAGTCCTAGTAGCTTTTCCGCTAAAGATTGCCGACTCTTTAGATAAGGGAGTTGTTGATTTCTTGTAGCCATAAAGGCAATAAAAAGAGCTTTCACTTCGTTATCAGTAAAGCGAACAACGGGTAGGATAGAATTATGCATGACAAAATATCCACCAGATCTCCCAACTTCAGCGACAAGTGGCATCCCCATAGCTTCTATTTCTCTAATGTCTCTAATAGCTGTTGATCGTGATATATTAAATTCTCGTATGATTTCTGAAATTGTAAAGTGGGAGCGGTTGTTGATATACCGCATAATTGTATTAATCCGTTCAACTTTTTTCATTTTGGTCTCCTAAACAGTATCATTTTTTGACATGGTTTAAAGGTATTATAAACGTATCAGATGAAAAGATAAATCGTTTGATTAATAAAAAAAGAGGAAGGTTTTGAATATGAAAAATTATACGATTGAAGAAAAAGATAGCTTTATTGTGCTAGGTATTGGAACTGAAATTAAAAGTGACTATACAGACTTTGTGGGAATAAATAAAGAAAAGGAAGACTTTTGGTCGGCCGTTAAAGAAGATGGAAGACTGGATACTTTAAAAGCTTTAGCTACAAATGAATACATTTTTTCTGTGAGCGAAGCAGTGAATAATAAGATGATGTATTATGCTGGCGTTATGACAGAAGCACAAATAGAAGAAGAGTCTAGAGTGATCCAGTTTCCTAAGGGAGAATACTTAGTGGTGAAAGGTGAAGACAAAACGGCTGAAGAGCTAAGCAATAAGCTGACTGGCATCGCTTTTGGTCAAGCTTTACCAGATGCAAAAGATTTTGCCTATGTTGGTGGGCCAAATACAACGGTTGAGATGGGAAAAAGAAATGGTTTAGTGTTTGGTGAAATGTGGATTCCAGTTGTTAGGAAGTAAAGGGTACGAATATGAAAAGTAGAGGCTAACAATTTTGCATTGTTGGCCTTTTTGATGTCCATATTGTTTTAATTACTTTTTTAATAATATAACTTAATAAATTTTAATATACGTTATGTATAACAGATATTTATCTTATGAAATAAGGGGGATATTATGACTGAGACAAACGAACCTTCAGGAGGCAATTTGAAAAAAGATGTGAAATTTTCTATTATAATTCCTGCACATAATGAAGAAAAGTACATTGGAAAATGTTTAGATTCCATTGTAAAGGCATCAGAGGCATATAAAGAGCAAACGGAAGTTATAGTTGTTTTAAATCGTTGCACCGATAAAACAGAGGAAATAGCAAAATCTTATCATTGTATTACATTAAAAAATAATGATAAAAACTTATCTAAAATTCGAAATGCAGGGGCGAAAATAGCTAGTGGAGAAATAATCGTTACTATAGACGCTGATACCATAATGACAGAGTCTATGTTGTCTAATGTAGATACATATTTAGCTTCAGGTAAATACATTGGTGGTGGGGTAAATGGGAAGTTCGAAAGAATATCTTTAGGAATATTTCTGTCCGCAATGTTAATAATAATCCCCTTACTTTTTAAATACGGAGCTATATCTGTAGGGATTTTTTGGTGCTATAAAAAAGATTTCATGGCAATTAACGGATTTAATGAAAACATGCTGATGGCAGAAGATGCAGATTTCGCGAAACGGTTAAAAGAATGGGGAAAGCGAAATAATAAGAAATTCGGTACCATTAAAAATGGAATGATAACTTCATGCAGGAGATTTGATACATATGGAGACTGGGCTTTACTTAAAAATCCAAAAGTAATCTTAGCTTATCTAAAAGGAAATGATAGAAAATATGCAGATAAGACATATTATGATAATCAAGAAAGGTAACGCTTGAGAAAAGCGATAGGAAATAGTGAGAACAGCTGATTGTCTAATATATAATGAGAGCACAACTTAATTTAATAGATATGATAATAAAACCATTGATTGGTCCTTTTTCAAATCAATGGTTTTTATTTTTGAAATAAATATGTATTTTTTATAAAAATATTTTTTGACCCCCATAAAACGATGTTTTCCTCCGAATATATATAGTGGAAAAATAAGATAGAAGAAAAATGATTATGAAAGAATATTGAAGTATTAATAAAAATTACTAGATTAAGTTGAGCATCTAAAATAAAAGGATGAAATTACTAATTATATAGAGAAGAGTTATTTAAGGATTGCCGATAAAATAGAAAAAGAATAAGCAAAACGAACGGTAGAAAATAAGAAAGTACCTTAAAATATAGGATTAACTTTAGTACCGAGAGAAAACGTTGGGAAAAGTTAGACTTGAAAAATAAAACTAACAGCAAGAAGAAAAGACCAAAGAAAAGCACTACCAAAATGTGGTTAAATGGTCGCTTGTTTAGTGACCATTTTTCTATTTAAAGCAGAGGGAGGCTGAGAGATCGCCAGTGTTAAGTTTAGTAATGAAGATCTTAAGAAAACCGAAAATAGAAGATATCGTATGTAACATACAAAACAACGGAGAAGATAAGGAAGCCTTTATCGTTCAGTATCAGCCGTTTATTAGAAAATCAATTTCGTCTGTTTGCCGCCGATATATTACAGAACAGGATGATGAATATAGTATTGGATTGTTTGCGTTTAACGAAGCAATTGAACAGTATTCATATAAAAAAGGGAAATCTTTTCTAGCGTTTGCTGATCTTCTTATAAAAAGAGATGTAATTGACTATATACGCAAGGAGTCTAAGCATAACCGTGTCTTTTTAAAAGAAGATGAGCAAGAGGAAATGTTAGAAATGCAAGTATCGCTTACGGAGTATATGAAAGAGATGGACAATAGTAACCGTAAGGAGGAAATTCTTCATTTTCAAAGTGTGTTAGCTGAGTTTAAAATCACATTTTCAGAGCTTGCGAAAGAATCTCCTAAGCATCGTGACACCCGAGAGCACTTAATAGAAATTGTAAAGATGATTATAAAGGAAGAGGAAATGATGGAGGAGCTGTTCCGAAAGAAAAAGTTACCGCTTAAACGTATTGAACCACGTGTGAGGGTAAGTCGTAAAACGTTGGAAAGACATAGAAAATACATTATTGCAATGTGTATTATTTTTGCAAACAACTATACATATATTCTTGATTACATAAGAGGAGAAAAGCATGATGAATAAAGGAATTGTGATGGATATAAAAAAGCATAGCGTAGTTGTTTTAACACCAAATGGAGAGTTTATTACGTGTAAAAGAAAAGGGGATTCTTGCATGATTGGAGAGGAAATCTCGTTTGAAGAACAAGAACAAAGAGCATCTCGTTTTTCAATCCCTTATTTCTTAAAGCCGGCATCATTACTTGCTGCTTGTTTTCTATGTGGGCTGTTATTTTTCTACAATCAACCAGAAGAAAAGGTGTTTGCTTACGTCTCAGTTGATATAAATCCAAGTTTAGAGGCGAGCGTTACGAAGGATCTTCGTGTTATAGATTTGCGGGCTTGTAATGATGACGGAAGGCGTATTTTAAAAGAAATGAAACGGTGGGAAAATAAGCATCTGCAAGATGTGATACGCACTATTATAAAGCAAAGTCAAGAGGATAAATATTTAACGAATGATAAGCAAGTTATGCTAACAGCTATTGCAAAGGACAAGTCGTTAGAACCACAGTTGGAAAAGGCTATGCTGGAATTAAAGAAAGAATATGAGTTCAAACATATTACAGTCGAATATCAAAGCAGTACGATGCAAATACGGGAGGATGCCAAGAAAGCAGGAGTTGGAACGGGTGTTTATATAAAACAAGAAAATGAGAAGAAAAAGTTGCTTACCCCACCTGCACCGCCGTCTCATCAAGAACAGCAAAAGTCATCTTCTGATGTATCATCGGACGCATCTCCTGTAAAAGAAGAAAGCAACGAGAGGGGAGAGTATATAGAACAACAGCAATCTAAGGCACAACAACCGAAGCAAATAAAAGAAAATAATAGAAATCAACAGGAGAACAACGGAAGAGAATTGCAGCAAGGAAACAACGGAAGAGGGTCCCAAGGAAATACTGGGCACCAGCAAGAGAACAATGGAAGAGGGTCCCAAGGAAATACTGGGCACCAGCAAGAGAACAACGGAAGAGGGTCCCAAGGAAATAATGGGAATCAGGAAGGAAACAATGGAAGAGGGTCCCGGGGAAATACTGGGCACCAGCAAGAGAACAACGGAAGAGGATCGCAAGGGAATAATGGAAATCAGGAAGGAAACAATGGAAGAGGGTCCCAGGGAAATAATGGGAATCGGCAAGGAAACAACGGAAGAGGATCGCAAGGGAATAATGGGAATCAGGAAGGAAACAATGGAAGAGGGTCCCAAGGAAATAATGGGAATCAGCAAGGAAACAACGGAAGAGGATCGCAAGGGAATAATGGGCACCAGCAAGAGAATAATGGAAGAGATTCTCAAGGGAATAGTGGACATAAGCAAGAAAACAATGGAAGAGGATCGCAATAAGGAAAATTCCTACCACATAATATCGAGTGAAAGAAAAATGTATCCCGCTTTAATGGGTAGTAAGACCCCTACCTCAAAATTCAGCGAAAGCAAAGAAGTAAGATGGGGATCAACTGCCCATAAAAGCCCGATTGGTTCAACTAATAATCAGTGGGGGATTCTTTTCATCTGAAAAGATTTTTTATTTTTTTTAAAATGACGGACACAAAATCGTATATCCTTTCGAATTATATATATGGATATCATTAATGTTTATGTAAAAGGGGAGAAAAATATGAAAGAAATGTATGAAGAAATCACTGAAGTATTGAAGGTATTAGCACATCCTGTCCGTTTATCATTAGTAAAAATAATGGTTGCAAAAGGTCCTATTAACGTAACGACAATGTATGAAATGTTACAAATGCCTCAAAGTACAATTAGTCAACATTTATCTAAACTAAAAGCTACTAAAGTCGTTACAGGTACTCGAAAAGGGTTAGAAATTTATTATGAAGTAACGGATAATCGTACAAAAGCGATATTATTAAGCTTGGCTTAATGGATAATTGTTTAAACTTCAAAATGAAGTAAGAAAGACATTCAGCGACTATAATTTTCTTATTAACATCAGCCGTGCGTTGTTGTTAATTTGTTTCATATACTTCTTTATTTGGGTCTTGCCGTATCACTATCAAGCTAATTCTTAAATGGACTATAAACATGAAAGTTTTTTATTAAGGTCTTTTTGTTAGCTTGATAGTGATGTGCCGTTCCCACCAGTATGTAAAGAAGTTGGTAGGTTTTTTAGTCATGTAATCTTTTCATTTGATGATCTTTTCCCCACTCAAATAGTTCATTCATAATTTGCATTAAAGATTTCCCGTATTCGCTTATTGTGTACTCAACCTTTGGTGGTACTTCTTGATATACAGTACGATGGATAATCCCATCAGCTTCAAGTTGCCGAAGTTGTTGAGTCAGAACTTTTTGCGTAATGTTTGGGATTTCTCGCCGGATTTCATTTGTGCGCATTTTTCCATCCATTAAAACACATAAAATATGAACTTTCCATTTTCCGCCGATTACATCGAGTGTCGTTGCAATTGGGCAGTCATCATTTTGATTCATATAACACCTCCACAGGTACTTTAAGGTTCCTATAGCACTTTAAAGTACGTACTTTTCAATTATATGTGACTCATTCATACTAATACGTAAAGGGTTGAATAATTTATAAAGGGGATGGAAGATGATGAAAACACTTGTAATTGTAGCACATCCTGATATTGAAAAATCAAAAATTAATAAAAGATGGATTGAAGAACTTGAGAAATATTCGGATGAAATTACGGTGCATGAATTATATAAAGCGGCACCGAATTGGGAGTTTAATGTGGAAGAGGAACAAAAGCTGTTAGTAGAACACGACCGATATATATTTCAATTTCCGCTATACTGGTACAGCTCACCACCATTATTAAAAAAATGGTTTGACGATGTATTAACATATGGATTTGCTTACGGATCAAAAGGAGATAAAGTGAAGGGGAAAGAATTTGGTGTAGCTATTTCGATAGGTGGATTAGAAAAAGACTATGAAAATAGTGGGATCACGATGGATGAGTTAACAAAACCATTTCAAGCTACATGCTTATATACAGATATGAAATTTATACCTTCGTTTTATTTATACGGTGCTGAATATAAATTAAGTGATGAAGAGATTGATAAAAGCGCACCGGAGTATGTACGATATGTGATGAATAAGGAGTATTCTAATATATAAGAGGGGATAGCCATTTACTTGTTAAGTAGATGGCTATTTTTGTAAAATTTATATTCACTAAGTGTAATCTTTAGTAAATTAATAATTAATCTGGTAAAATAAAAAACCTAACATATATAAAGGGGAGTTTTACTTGAGAACGATGCAAAAATTATTACAAAAAAGAGCAATGCAATCACCAAATTTGGAAGCGCTTGTAGGGGGAGGGAAAAGGTATTCGTTTCAGCAGTATAATGAACGAGTAAATCAGCTTGCACATTATTTGTTACAGAGCGGTGTACAAAGAGGAGATCGTATTGGAATACTATGCAAAAATAATCATCCATTTCCAAGCGTTATGATGGCAAGTTTAAAAATCGGAGCGGTATGTATTCCACTAAATCATCAGCTTACTGCGTATGAATTAGAAACGATTGTAAAAGAAGCAAAATTAAAAGTGTTAGTTATTGATGAAGAGTTCCATGAAGCTTTAAAGATTGATGCTGTTAAAGAAATTCCTTATGTAATTCAAACGACAAAAGAAGGCTTTGGTTCATTTGAATTAACATTACAAGAACAGCCAAGTACAGAGCCGAACGTAGAAGTTCATGAAGATGATGATGCCATTTACTTATTTACTTCAGGAACGACTGGACAAGCAAAAGCATGTGTAATTGGACATAAAAACTTACATCATTATTTTGCAGAGATTGCAGGACAAAGAGAAATTCCGGCAGGAGAACGCTTTTTATCCGTGCATCCATTGTTCCATATGAGTGGCGTGCTTTCTATTTTAAATTGCATTTATCACGGTGTTACGATGATTTTCTTAGCTGATTCGAATCCTACTCTTATTTGGGATAAGATTGAAGAAGAGAAAATTACGACGATGCTTGCATTCCCAGCTGTTTATAGCTATATGCTTGATGAACTAAATAAAAAGGAACGTAACATTTCAACTTTTAAAGTAGCACAAAGCGGTGGAACAAAAGTGCCAGAAACACTCATCCAAAAATATATGGAAAAAGGAATATATATGGTGCAAGGCTATGGTAGTACAGAAGGTTGGGTTGTAACTTCATGGCATCCAATGATGGGAAAAGAAAAGATGTCTTCTGTAGGGAAAACCTTGAAACATGTAGAGGTGAAAATTGTTCATCCAGAAACAGGACATGAACTAACAACAAATGAAGTTGGGGAGATTCATGTAAGGAGTCCATATATGTTTAAAGGGTATTGGAATAATGAAAAGGCGACAAAGAAAGTAGTAAAAGATAATTGGTTTAACATGGGCGATGCTGGCATGATAGATGACGATGGATTCCTGCATATTATGGGAAGATATAAAGACGTTATCATACGCGGTGGTGATAACGTATATCCAGATCAAGTAGAAGATGTTATTCATGAAATACATGGTGTTTTAGAAGTTGCAGTAGTTGGGGTTCCAGATGATTTTTGGGGAGAGGTTCCAACGGCGTATATTGTAAAAGATATGCAAACATTTTTAACGGAAGAAGAAATTATACAGCATTGTAAAGAAAAACTGGCAAGTTATAAAATACCAGAAGTTGTATTTATGGACAAATTACCGAAAAATGCTTTAGGGAAAGTGTTGAAGAGGGAATTAAGAGAAGGTGTACTTGTAAAATAAAAAATGATTAGGTGATGAGGAATCCAGTTATGTATAAAGCATAACTGGATTTTTTGTTTATCAAGAACATAATAATTTACTAGATTTTGTATTTTGTGTAAGATAATAAAGAAAATTCAAATATTAATTAAGGGAAGAGATGTAAATGAAGCTTCCGCTATTACAGGTAGAGACAGAGAGACTTATGATTCGTCCGTTCCAAAATGATGATTATGAAAATTGGTTCGATGGATTTCATAAGAGGTTACCATCGCAGTATAAATATGACGATGGCTATCAAGTTATGGCATCATCAACGAAAGAATGGTTTACGGAATGGATAAGAGGTTTTGATGAAGCAGCACATCGAGATGAGATGTATGTATTAGGTATTTTTCGTAAAGAAGACGGGGCTAATATTGGAAAGCTAGAGCTGATAAAAATTTTACGTATGGACTATCAATGGGCGATGATGGGGTATTCCATACATAATCAATACTGGAAAAATGGATATGGTATTGAAAGTGTGAAAGCTGCGTTATCGTTATTTTTTAATAACCTTCGTTTTCATAGAATTGAATTACATATACATGTTGATAATGAGCCATCCATCCGTCTCGCGGAAAGAGCAGGTTTTTCTTTTGAATGCAAGAGAGAGGCATTTTCTTTAGAGAATGGTAAGTGGATGGATTTTCTTATTTATTTTAAAAATAAGGAGATGAATATATGAGAGTGTTTATTACAGGTGGAAATCGTGGATTAGGATTACAGTTGGTAAAAGTATTTCATGAAAATGGGCATATTGTTTATCCGTTAGTTAGAACTGAGGTTGCGGTAACACAATTGAAGCAAATGTTTAGTTGTAGATGTTTTCCTATATTGGCAGACTTATCACTTGATGAGAGTACGGAGCAAATTAAGAACCAGCTTGCGGAATATACAGGGTATTTGGATCTAGTTATAAATAACGCTGGCATTACTGGAAAGGAGACTGAAGTTTTACATACGAATTCAGAAGAGTTAACGGATGTATTTAATATTCATTGTTTAGGTGTAATTCGAGCTGTAAAAGGTACATATGTAGCTTTAGAGAAATCGGATCATCCGAGAATAATAAATGTGTCCTCTCGATTAGGTTCATTACATAAAATGGCGAACAAAGAGTTTTCGCAAGGTCAGTTTTCCTATTCCTATCGAATTGCTAAAGCTGCACAAAATATGTTAACGCTTTGTCTGCAACAAGAATTTGAAGATAAAGGAATTCGTGTAACTGCCATTCACCCTGGAAAATTAAAGACTGACATTGGTGCTTTTGATGCGAATATGACTCCGGCTGAAGGAGCGCAAAATATATATGATTGGGTAATAGATTCAAATGAGGATGTTTCAGGGAAGTTTATTGAGCCGGGTGTAGGTGAATTAAAGTGGTGATATACGATCTTGCAATCATTCAGAATCTGTTTGGCCCTTCTAAAAAAGTATTAAATGGCTTACCAAATGCAGTAACGATTGAAGAGATCGAAGAAGACGTTTTGTATAACGTACAAACATATAAAGAAAAGATAAGTAGATTTGAAGAGGTTTGTTTTAATTGGGAGTTAAAAAGAGCGAGTATTGTATTAAACAAAAGGTTTAGTAGTTATAACTCAAGCGCAAAAGTGTTACTTGATGCCGGTTTTTCTTTGTATGCCGCAAAGATAGAAGTATGTAGAGAATTGAACAATGTAGAAGAGCTTGAAAGACAATATACATATCGATCAATAGCAGAAGGAACGTTATCGGAAAAAGATTTTAAATATATTTGGGAACAATGTATGTCGGGTTCAGGGAATCAAACTTCAATTTTAACTATCGATGAGCATTTTTATTCAGTGCAAACAGAGTTAGGTAAGGGCTGGGAAAAGTCATGTATTGTTTTTTATGATAAAAATGAGCCGATTGGTATGTCTATACCCCATATAGAAACTGGAACAGAAAGTGAAGGACGATTATTTTACTTTGGGGTAATGCCTTATTATCGCGGGAAAGGAATTGCTTCTCGGTTGCACCTTCAATCGTTGCATATGTTAAAGGAAATTGGGGCTACTTATTACATCGGAAGCACGCATACATCGAACGAAAAGATGCAGAGGATATTTTGGAGAAATCATTGTTCGTTGAAAACGGAGATAGAGCTTTATTATAAAATTTTTAATGAGGGTTAGGAGAAAAGAAAATGAAGACTATAAATGTATTTCATTATGACGCATTTACGAATAAACCGAATATGGGGAATCCAGCAGGTATTGTATTAGAGGCAGATGGATTAACGGAAGAGGAAATGCAAATTATTGCTGAAAAAGTTGGATATAATGAAACAACTTTTGTTCTTTCCTCAGAAGTAGGAGATATAAGAATGCGCTACTTTACACCTGGTTTTGAAATGGATTTATGTGGTCATGGGACAGTAGGGACGCTATATGCCTTGCGCGAAAAAGGTTTATTAGAAGAGAAAAGTAACCTTACGATTGAAACGAAGGCTGGGATTTTACCGATACAAATAGGTGTAAATGAAAATGGAGAAACCTTTATTAAAATGAGGCAGGCAGCACCTCAGTTTAAAGAATTTACAGGTTCAAAAGAAGAATTAGCTCATAGTATCGGTTTAGAAGTAAATGATTTAGATGTAAGTTTACCGATTGTATATGGAAGTACTGGTAATTGGACTGTAATTGTACCGATTAAAAATCTAGATGCGTGTGAGAGAATGAACCCTAATAATGCTGCATTTCCATCAGTATTAAAAGAAATACCTAATGCTTCTATTCACCCAATTTGTCTAGAAACTTATGATGAACAGGCACAAATGCATGGACGTCATTTCTCATCGGCTTATGCTGGAACGATAGAAGATCCAGTGACAGGAACAGCTTCAGGTGTAATGGGGGCGTATTATGCGATGTATTTGGAAAAAGATTTTGACCATGAAATGGAGTTAATTGTTGAACAAGGACAGGAAATACATAAAGATGGTCGTGTAACGGTATATGTAACGAAAGATGAAGGGAATGCGAATTTACAAATTGATATTGCTGGAATAGCGGTGTATGTGAAAGAATTTGAAGTTTCAATATAAAAAAGAAAGCCCGGCATACATCCGGACTTTCATTATCTGTTCAATACTTCAATATACGAAGCATCGCCAGTTGTTCTTAAAGCAGAGCGGAAATTGTTGTTTTCTAACGTTTTAGCGACTTGTTGTAACTGCTGTGCATCATCATGATGGATAAGTAAGCTGTCAGCACCGCTTTCTTCTATATGAATGTGTTCGACATTTCCAATGGCATCATGTACAGCTTTTAAAAATTCAGGTTTCATATTGTCCTCCTATAGGTATGTAACGTTTTTGTTAGTATTTCCTTATTTTTGAAATATAAAAGTAAATGTTTTTTGTTATATTAAGATTTTTAGAAGGAATTCCTTTGTGTTTGTCAAATAATAGTAAAGTTGTCTTTTAAATTGATGGAATCTTCGGTATTAAAGGGTGAGGGAATGGACATTTCAGTAATCGCTGCACAACTAGTTAAGGAGAAAGTGATTTCACATGATCTAAATAGCATAAAAGTGTTGAACGGAGGAACGACAAGTACAGTGTGTTTCAGAAAAGAAAAAGGATTTACTGTAATTCCATTATCATTTTATTAATTGAAAATAAAAAATCAGCTTAATAAAAATATAGGGATAGGGGAAATGATCATGAAAAATTATGTTTGTACAACGTGTGGTGTGCAGTATGCAGCGAGTGTAGAAGAACCGGTGAGTTGTCATATTTGTGATGAAGAAAGGCAATATGTGAATCCGAAAGGACAGTCTTGGACGACGCTAGAAAGCTTACAAACAAGTGATACATATAAAAATGAAATAATCGAAGAGGAAAACGAGCTTTATAGTATTACGACAAAACCAGGGTTTGCGATCGGTCAAACGGCATATGTAGTGAAAACAGAGTCATATCGTTTGCTGTGGGACTGCATTACTTATTTAGATGAAATGACAATTACGAAAATAAAAGAGCTTGGCGGATTAGATGCGATTGCATTGTCTCATCCTCATTATTATTCAACGCAAGTAGAATGGGCAGAGACATTTGATGTACCAATTTACATACATGAAGATGATAAAGAGTGGGTGATGCGCCCGAGTAGTCGTATTATTTATTGGTCTGGTGAGTCTTTACAATTAGCGGATGGATTGGTCATTCATCGTTTAGGTGGTCATTTTAAAGGAGGATCTGTCTTACATTGGGAAGAAGGTAATGACGGAAAAGGAATTTTGTTAACAGGCGATATTATTCAAGTTGTAGCAGATGAGCGATGGGTAAGCTTTATGTACAGCTATCCAAACTTAATTCCATTACCAGCGAGAAAAGTGGAAGAAATGGTGAATCGAGTAAAGCCGTTACAATTTAATCGTTTATACAACGCTTTTCATCGTGTAGTAAAAGAAAATGCAAATGAGGCAGTGGAACGTTCTGCTGAAAGATATATGAAGGCGGTAGAAGGAAAATTATTTCATACATAAAAGGAGAGTTAGACTTTATGAATACGTTAGTATGCTTCGGTGATAGTATTACAGCTGATGAAACGTTTTTTGATGGAACGCCGAGGTTAACACCGCGTTTGCAAGAGATGTTTCCGAATTGGAAGGTGGTAAATGCGGGGGTTCCGGGTGATAATACGTTCGATGCGTTACATAGAATTGAAGAAGATGTATTATCACATAAACCAGATTTCGTAACAGTTTTTCTTGGCACGAATGATGCAGTTTCTTTTTCACAAGGATCATTACAAGTATATAAAGAAAACTTAGAGAAGATTGTGAAGCGGATTTCGTCAGATAAAGTACTGCTTATCAGTCCCGCGCCAGTTGATGAGGAAAGACAGCACAATAGAACAAATAAAGTGCTCGGTCAGTATGCAGATGTGGTAGAGAAAGTGGCGAAAGAAACGGGAAGTCACTTTCTAAATTTGTATGCTGAAATGATTCAAGAACGTGATTATAAAAGGTTTGTAGAAAATGATGAAAAAGATGGTTTGCACTTTGGGATAGAAGGCTATGAGTATGTAGCGAAGTTAATTGGTGAAAAGTTAAAAGGGATTTTATAAAAAAGCAAAGCGATATCGCTTTGCTTTTCGTTGTTTTTTAGTAGTTCAATCTAAAAATGCTTGCTGCAATGCTTTCAGTCCATCACTGTAAATACCATGAAACAGATTTATTGCCTCTTCATCACTAACCTCAACAGGAGTGAACGTACCAAACCACTCTACTAATGATGTTTTACTTTCAGCACCTTCTTTAACCCGGATTGTGGACTCATAATTAATGACTGGGAATGGTGAATTCATGATTGAATACGTGTAGTACCGTTCCTTATCATTGAATACTTCTAAACGTTCTATAATCGTATCACCATCTGGATTAGCTAGGTGACGTACACGACCGCCTTCAGTTAATTTACTGCTAGGTATATAAGGTAACCAGTCTGGAAGGGAGTTGAATCCTCCAATTAATTGCCATACTTGTTCAGGTGAACCGAAAATTTCCATAGATGTAGTAGTGTGTGCCATATTTGTTATGCTCCTTTTTAACCTGAATTTTTTATTTAATATATAATTTATAAATCAAAACTATATACTTTTTATAACTAAACTATATAATAAATATAGAAACGAAAATTTATGAGCAAGGAAGTTGAAGAACATGACATTAACAATGGGCTTTATTGGATTTGGAAAGTCAGCTAACCGCTATCACTTACCTTATGTAAACACACGTAATAATATAAAAATAAAAACGATTTTTGTACGTCAAATAAATGAAGAATTAGTAGCTCCATATGAGGAAAAAGGTGCTAGCTTTACTACTGATTTGGATGAATTGTTGAATGATAAAGAAATCCAAGTAGTGACAGTCTGTACGCCAGCACATACGCATTATGAATTGGCGAAAAAAGTTATACTTGCGGGAAAGTCAGTTATCGTTGAAAAACCATTTTGCGATACAGTAGAACATGCGAAAGAATTGTTAGCTTTAGGACGAGAGAAAGGTGTAGTAGTTATGCCTTACCAAAACCGTCGTTTTGATGGTGATTTTTTAGCAGTGAAGCAAGTTGTGGAACAAGGATTCCTTGGTGATATTGTCGAGATTGAATCACATATTGATTATTTCCGTCCTGGTTCAATCATTCATGAAGCTCCAAAAGAAGAAGGCGCATTTTATAGTTTAGGTATTCATACGATGGACCGTATGATTGCACTGTTTGGCCGTCCAGATACGGTGACATACGATATTCGTAATAATGAAGTGGAAGGTGCGGTTGATAACTATTTTGATGTTAGTCTACATTATGGAAATAAGCTGAAAATTAAACTAAAAACGAACCATGTTGTAGCGAAGGATTATCCGCGTTTTATCGTTCATGGGACAAATGGATCGTTTATTAAATATGGTGAAGACCAGCAGGAAAATGATCTGAAAGCGGGTATTATGCCTGAGAGTGCAGGATTTGGTGAAGATTCGCCGATGTACTATGGGGTTGCTAAATATCGCAATGCAAACGGTGATTGGATTGAAAAACAAATTAAAACGCCGCTTGGTGATTACGGTCGTTTCTATGATGCAGCGTATGAAACAATTGTAAATGGTGCACCAAAGCTTGTGAAAGACGAAGAAGCAATAACGAATATTGAAATTTTAGAAAATGGATTCGCTGCGCCATCACCTTCAGTTTACAAACTGGAGGCTTTACATTTGAATGAATAGAAGAGGGAATACAGCATAAAGGAGGTATGGAAATGGCAAGCGGATCAACACAAGTAAAATACCTCGGCATTTATCAAAAAATGAAACAGAAAATTTTAGATGGCGAATATAAAATCAACGAAAAAATTCCAAGTAGTCCTATACTTGCTGAAGAATTTGGCGTTTCAGTCCTGACAATAAAAAAAGCGCTGGATCTGTTAGTGAGAGACGGATACATCATCCGTCGGCGCGGAAGTGGAACAGTCGTTCAAGATTGGCGTCAACAGGAAAAGGCACGAATGATTCAAACTTTAACAGGTACGAAAGCTGTTTATGGCAGCGAGGTAGAAAGTAAAATTATCGAGTTTACGATTGTCGGAGCTGAGGAAATCATTGCTGAAAAATTGGGCATTTCAGTAGGGGATTTCGTATATAAAATCATTCGCCTTCGTATCATTCACAGTATCCCAACGATTATGGAGCATACATGGATGCCTATTTCGGTCATTCCAGGTGTTGAAGCTTCGGTTTTAGAGGAGTCGATCTACTCATACATTCAAAATAAACTAGGTCTTAAAGTGGGAACATCCGTTGTTAGGGTCAAAGGAATTCGCCCAGATGATAGGGAAAAGCAGTTTATGAACTTAACAAATCAAGATTTTCTAATGAGAGTGGAGCAGGTGGCCTATTTAACGGATGGACGAACTTTTGAATACTCTTATGCTGATCACCTGCCAGAAACCTTTGAATTTGAAACAGTTATTACTGCAAAAAGTTATAAAGAGGTATAAAAAATAGGTTGGGGCACGTATTGCCTCAACCTATTTTTGTGTCTTCAATAACGCTATGGGGGAAATTCACATAAAAAAATGATTAATTACTCCAAGACTTAACATTTGATTAATTGAACTGTAAGGTTTAAAATTACAGTAAGCTTTTTAGAAGTGAGTTGTCATCGTCTGTAAAATGTAGTTTCAACAAATGTATAGAAGAAGCATTTTAAAAGAAATGAATAATAGAGATAAATGAAACATTGCTGAATAACTAACATTACGTGAATTTGATTCTAAACTGTAATTTTTTTTAATACATTTCAGTAACCGATATTTAAAATGTGCATTTCATAAAAAAATTAAAGGAGTGAGTGAAATATGGTGGTTTTATATACAACAGCAAGCTGTAGTTCATGCCGAAAAGCAAAAGCATGGCTGGAGGAGAATCAAATTGATTATACTGAAAAAAATATCGTATCCAACTCTATGACAGTGGATGAACTTAAATCCATTCTTCGTTTAACGGAAGAGGGAGCTACTGAAATTATTTCAACTAGATCCAAAACTTTTCAAGACTTAAATATAAATATAGATGAGCTCTCGCTAAATGAATTTTATACATTAATCATTGAGCATCCGCTAATGTTGCGTCGTCCAATTATGCTGGATGAGAAAAGATTACAGATTGGTTTTAACGAAGAAGAAATTCGCAAATTTTTACCACGTAGCGTCCGAACATTTTTAAATATTGAACTGCAAAAGTTGGCTAATTAACAAGTAATATTTTTTAAGAAAAGTTTTTTGAAAGGAGGAAGCAGAAGATGATTGAAGTATGTGTTACAGTTAATTATAACGATAGAAATTATCAAACAAATGTTATTGTAAGCAAAGATACAGTGTGGAAAAAAATTAAACAGTTGGCAGAAGAACAAGTGAAGAAACAATGGAGTCTTTAAATGTATTGTAACTTAAAAAGCTAAATGAAGTTATGGAATCTATTTCTTTATGCTAAGAGTGGGTCTTATATGTTTTAATGTTTGGCTAATCTATCTGTAATGTTTATAGCTACAGTATGTGAATATAGGAGAAATAATTTTTTTGGATCGTAGGAGGAAAATAATGAGCAGCGACTTTACCTTGGCCATACACAGTTTAACTTATTTAGCTTTACAGCCAGACCGGATGTCAACAAGTAACGCTATTTCAGAAAGTGCAGGTGTTCACCCAGTACGCATTCGCAAAGTGCTAAGTTTGTTAAAAAAACATAAGTTTATACAATCGAAAGAGGGGACTGGTGGCGGTTTTATTTTTGCTCGAGATTTAAGTGAAGTTAACCTTTGGCATATATATCAGATAACCTCTGAAGGTGCGTTGCAGCCTAAGTGTCCTGAGTCAAATAATCAGTGTATTGTAGGTTCAAACATGCGAAAAGTTCTTTTCGCTATTTTCTTAGGTGCGGAAGAACATCTAGGTGAATACTTAAAGAACTATACAATGAAAGAAGTTGTTGATCTTATCAATCAAGAACGTTAAGCGGCTTACTTGTTATATAGAGCCGTAAGTTCTTACTATTTAAATGTAATGGAAAATATTACAGTTTGATTTCGTTTTTATTCCTTGTTTATCGTTACAAAAAATATTGACAAGAAGGTGAAAAAGTATGTTGTCAAATAATAATCATGTTTTAAAAGTGGGAGATTGGGTTCGTGGAATATCAAATGAGGGCGAATTTATAGTTGGTTACATTGTATCACTTGATGAAGTGGAAGATGTAGTTACAGTTAGCATTGTGAAACGCGACGACAAGTACACAAAAAACGAAGCGATTTTACTCTTTAGTAAACATGTTAACAAACTCCCTGAATCAAAGGTAATCAATAAGGAGCAAATCCTTTATCTTATAGACCTTGCATTATTAACAGGAGACGAAGAATGGTTTATCGAGCTTTCTTCAAAATTAAACTCGATAAAAGAGCTAGTTAACGAGAGGTTTTAGAGATTATATGATTTGCTTTTAATAGGTTGAATTGTGCAATAATCAATAATATCATCTCTTTTGTTGCATTTTAATAAAAGAGGTGATTGGTTGTATGAAAATAAAAATAATTAGCATCATATGTTTTCTGAGTTTTTTATTACCCTGTATTCCCACTCAAGCAATTGTAAAAAATAAAGGCTTTGACATAGATTTAACCGGTTATGAAATTTATTCGTTTGGTGATTTTAATCAATTAGGTTATAAAATAACGCCACTTACTCAACTGTTTCTAGGGATAGTCCAAACAGAAGGTGAGTGGATTGATGAACCAAGATTATATATTAAGGGAAATAAAGGTTATTTTCATCTTTGGAAAGCAGACGGTACGAATGTTCTTTATACTGTTGAAAAGAGTGGCGGTTTTTGGAAAATTATAGATGTGAAAAGGAAGGAAATTAACAGAATACCCGTACCAAAACAGTTTTTAAAAGAAGTGGTCATTAATCTCTTATTAGAGCCGATAAGTAAAGAAGTTGAAAACTATTATAAGGAACCAAAACTTTGGTATCGAGGTTCTGAAAAAATACTTGAAATAAAAAATATGAAGTAAACTCTATTTTCTATGTAACTGTTCAAATTCAAACCTTTGAGGGTGCACACAATCCTCCTTATGGAGAGGACACAATTACTTTTCGTATAAAAGGAAATGATGTAAAAACGATTCATTACAAACATAGAGATATTTCTGAAGAAGGATTAAAAAAACTCGAATTAAGATGACGGTGCATTGATTTGTTTGCCCACTCCTCATAACGATAATTATGTCAATGAGCTGCCTGATAGGGGCAGCTCATTTTATTTTTTCGTGTAGCGTAGTTTTTGTAAAATGTTAGCGGTCCTCTTATTGCTATGAATTAAAAAAGTATTTTTCCTAAAAATGTATATGAATGCAATAGTGATAATATATATCCTGAAAATTTGTTTGTACATTCAAAAAGATATTTCTTTTTAACTACGTTAATCATTTATCGGAATATCTTTTTTTGATTAAAATAATTTTTTGACAGAAAAAAATATAAGTATCTTTAAAATGAGTAACTTTGATAAGTATTGTATGACTGTATTTTATTTTAATTCATTCAGTTTTAAGCGCTAGGAACAAGGGTTGTGTACGAACTGTAAAATATTATCCATATAAAATTTTGCTCGCTAAATATTTCTGAAAATATAAAAATATTAATTTTATAAATATACACGTTATAATGAGGGCGTCGAGAGAAATTTTATTATCTCTGGAGAAAATATAAAAAATGCGATTATAAGTAAGAAAGGTGTGTGGTTAGAGGCGAAATGTATGTAAAGTGCTTCAGTGGCTTGTGTAATCAATACCATAAATGCTGCCGAAGCTATGAAAGTGATGTATAGAATTGAGAAAGAAATGCCTCATAAATGAAGAGAGGCCGGTTTAACTAAAATTACTTGTTACAAGTAATTTAGAGAAACCATTAAAGTAATACATTGTTATTAAAAATGTTGCAACGTATTTATGAAATCTATTCTATATTGTTCTCTTAAGCGGTCTTTATATAAGGAGTGGATAGTACGAGTAAACTTTTTTGTTAACGCTAACAATTATATTAGGACGCTATCTAGCGAATGTTTTAATTTGGATTCATTTTGATGAAGGACATACAATGTGGGGCAACTTGTAAGGCATTCATTTTCCGAAAAAGAAAAATATTCGTTAGCTATAAAGAGAGCCGCAGGAATAGATAAAAGGGGGAGTTATTATATGAACGGGAATACTGCAAAGAAAATAGAAGTTCAAGCTGAAAATACCGCACGAAAAAATGAGCAATATGCAGATCCGAAAAAGTGGCATAAGCAGGATACTACATGGGCACTCAGTCTATTTGGAACTGCAATTGGAGCAGGGGTGCTCTTTTTACCGATTAATGCAGGTTCAGGTGGATTATTATCGTTACTACTAATTACATTGCTTGCATATCCAGTTATGTATTACTCACATAGGGCACTTGCTAAAATGATATACGCTTCTAATTCTGCTGATGAGGGGATCACAGGTACAATTAGAGAGTATTTTGGAAATAAAGCGAGTATCATTTTTAACATCGTATATTTCGGTTCAATTTATACAATCGTACTAATGTATTCGGTTGCGCTTACAAACACTGCAAGTAGTTTTATCGTGCATCAATTGCACATGCCAGAACCTCCAAGGGCTATTTTATCACTTGTATTAGTTCTTGGTCTTATCGCTATACTGAATTTTGGTCAAGATATTACTGTAAAAGTCATGAGTATGCTAGTGTATCCTTTCATAGCTTCTCTACTATTTATCGCAATATCTTTAATTCCACAGTGGAATACGTCAATGCTTAGCTTTTCAGCTGTTTCTACTGCTTCAACAGGAACAGGATATTTTGGAACGATATTAATGATTTTACCAATCATTGTATTCTCATTTAATCATTCACCTATGATTTCATCATTTGTTGTGAAACAGAGAGCTACGTATGGAATCGAAGCTACTGATGCGAAATGTGCACAAATACAAAAAGTTTGTTACATCATGACATTCGTTGTAGTTATGTTCTTCGTTTGGAGTAGTGCACTGAGCTTAACTCCAGAGGATTTAAAAATGGCAAAAGAGCAAAACTTATCAATCCTTTCATATCTAGCGAATGAACTTAATTCACCTGTAATTACGATTGCCGCTCCAATCATTGCTTTTGTGGCTATTACAAAATCTTTCCTTGGCCATTATATCGGAGCATTTGAAGTAATGCGTGACATGATTATTAAGTTCGGTCAATCACGTGGAAAAGTAATTGAAGAAAAAACAATTAAGACAATCGTTCTTACTTTTGTTGTATTATCATGCTGGTTTGTTGCTTACACAAATCCAAGTATTCTTGGACTTATTGATTCTTTAAGTGGTCCATTAGTTGCTGCTATCTTATGTCTATTACCGATGTATGCGATTCAAAAAGTACCAGTACTAGCTAAATACAAAGGGAAAATGAGTAACGTATTTGTTATTATTGTAGGTGTACTTACTGTTTTAGCAAGTATTAAATCATTATTCTAATTCACGATTATTAGTTCGAATGAAAAATAGAACGATTTTGGGACAGGCTTCTCCGTTTGGAGGGTCTGTCCTTTTTAATGCGTTACAGTTTTATTTTGTTGCTTTTAGGAGATAATTCCGCATAATTGTAGCTAAGGGAGATGATTTCAGGTTGAGTAAACTGAATGTTAGCACAACGGTTTCGGGAGATATAATTGTTACTCGTCTTATCGGCAAGATTAAAACAGATGATGTGTATGAATGGTTTAATGGTTTCGAGCAAGTTTGTCAGCAATTCATTTCCGAGGGACGGAAATACAAATTGTTGGTAGATAGAAAAGGCTACATACCAGATCATTTTTCTGTTCAAAAAGTATGGAAAGAGAAGTTTTTTAATGAAACGATTTTGAATCACAGTAAGGCAATTGCTTTTCTCCTTGAAGAAGGCGAGATCATGAATTATTTACAACAATCCAATACGAAAGAATCCGTAAAGTTTTTTGATGATTATAGACAAGCATTCCTTTGGTTGAATGAATATCCCATATGAAGTTTTAGCGAACCAGCTGCGTAAGCAATTGGTTTTTTTAGCTTGTAATGTTGTTGATGTCTCTATACGAAATGTTTAGTGCGTATAGCAGCATTTTAAGGGACATACATTTTGAATGCGTTAAATATAATTCTTATTAGCACCAAGAGGAAGAGAGTACTAGTAATATTGAAAGGTCATACGATAGAGTCACATAAATTGAAAAATATCCATGTGGCATAAAGTGAGTAAGGGGGATAAAGATATGAGCAATTCAAATTTGAGTGAAATAAGTAAACAAATTTTAAAAGAGGAGGAAACACTTCAATTTTCCTCTTTTACAAATGAAGATGCCTTACAACTAGGTTTATTTATCGTTGAAACAGCGAAGCAAGAGGGAAAATTGATTGCTGTTGATATAACGAAAAATGGTGTGCAATTATTTCATTTTAAGATGACGGGGACAAATGAGGAAAATACGAAATGGATTGAGCGTAAAAAACGAGTCGTTTCCCTGCATGATCGTAGCTCGTATTATATGCAGGTACAAAGTGAAATAACTGGAGTCTCCTATAATGAAAAATATCTTTTAGATACTTCGGAATACGCTGCATTTGGTGGATGCTTTCCTATCAGAATAAAAAACGTAGGGGTTATTGGAATGATAACCGTTTCAGGATTACCACCAGAAGAAGATCATGAATTGGTTATAAGAGCGGTTAAAAATCAATTGAAGCAATAATAAAAAGGCAAAAACGAACATATTCTTGTTCGTTTTTGCCTTTTTATTATTCATTTTATGTGATGAAGATAATTCTAATAAATAAACAAGTACGAAAAGATAGTACGGAATGGGAAATCTTTAATTCGAGACACTTTACTTGACGATGATAATCTATGTGGTTAATATGATAGATATAAAATAACCTAATTACTTTTAATAATTAAGTTATTTTATTCAAGTGACAGTAGGTAAGTAAGATGTGATGGAAATGCTTTGAATTGCCGCTATTAATATTGGGGACAATTAGAAAGCGAAAGGTATAAAAAGAATTGGAAGTTGCGAATTCTTTGTTTTTTATAAAAACAGGGGCTTCTGTACAATTCATTTTTAAAATATTGACAAGGATTATACAACAAGAGGGGGACTGAAATTGGAATCAATGACCTTTGTTTTATTTGGAGCGACAGGGGACTTAGCGAAACGCAAAATTTACCCCGCACTATATAACTTATATAGAGATCAAAAGCTTCCAAAGCAAATATCCGTTATCGGGCTTGGAAGACGTCAAGTATCTCACGAAGATTTTCAAGAAAGAATAAAAGAATCAATAGAGACGTTTTCTCGTCAGAGGGAAGAAGGTACTCCGGAACTGGAAGGTTTTTTAGATAATTTTCGCTATTGTTCATTAGATGTGAGTAAGCCGGAAGACTATGAGAGATTATTACAAGTCGTTCGTGAAAGGGAAGAAGAACTACATATAAAAGGTAATAGAATGTTCTATCTTTCAGTTGCTCCTGAATTTTTCGAGACGATTGCTTTAAATATTAAGGAAAGCGGACTTGATAAAACAGATGGATGGAAACGCCTGATGATTGAGAAACCGTTTGGGCACGATCTTCAATCTGCTCGTGAGTTGAATGATAAGCTTAGTCGCACGTTTGAAGAAGATGAGATATACCGTATTGATCATTATTTAGGTAAGCCGATGATTCAAAACCTTGAAGCACTAGAGTTTGCAAATCCTGTTCTCCAATCGATTTGGAATAAAGAACATATAGCGAATGTACAAATTACAGCGAGTGAAACAGTTGGGGTTGAAGAAAGAGCAGGATATTATGATCAGGCAGGAGCCATTCGAGATATGGTTCAAAATCATATGTTACAAATATTAATGATGACTGCTATGAATCTGCCGGAAAAGGTTAATGCATGTGAAATTCGAGAGGAAAAGCGAAAGGTAATGGAGACGCTTCGTAAAGTGAAAAAAGAAGACGTTCAAAACCATATCATTCGCGGACAATACGCTTCAGGAGAAATAAAAGGTGAACAAGTTGTAGCATATAAAGAGGAGCCAGGAGTAAATCCTTCTTCTAATATAGACACATTTGTTGCTGCTCGTTTATGGATCGATAATCCATTTTGGACTGACGTTCCCTTCTATATACGAACAGGCAAACGAATGAAAGAAAAGTCTACTCGTATTGTAATCGAATTTAAAAATACGCTAAAACAGCAATACCAAGATAATAATCCAAACGCAGAACCTAACTTATTAATAATTGAAATTAGCCCAGGTGAGAATGTTTCGTTACAGTTAAATAGTAAAAATCCATTGAAAAATGGAGAAATTGAACCGATGCGTATTAACTTTACTTGCGAGCAAGCAGATGTAGGAGTGCCTGAAGCGTATGAAAGACTTATTCATGATGCTGTAAGTGGAGACGCTACATTCTTTGCACATTGGAGAGAAGTTGAATTGTCATGGGAATGGGTACAACCAATTCTTGAAGCATTCGAGGAAAACTTATTACCACTTCATGAATATGAGTCTGGTTCATATGGTCCAGATGCGTCTCATGAATTATTGCAAGAAAGTGGATTTAAATGGTGGTTAGATCAAGAAACGGAAAAATAAGTACTTTCTTTCATGAAAGCATTTAGGGGGACGATTATTATGACACAAAACATAAATCAATTAGCAGTGAACACACTTCGTACGTTATCAATTGATGCTATTAATGCGGCAAATTCAGGTCATCCAGGTCTTCCGATGGGCGCAGCACCGATGGCTTATGCATTATGGGCGAATCATTTAAATCATAATCCGAATCATCCAAAATGGTTTAACCGTGATCGATTCGTTTTATCGGCTGGACATGGATCTAGCTTATTATATAGCCTACTTCATTTAGCTGGATATGACGTTTCAATTGATGACTTGAAAAGTTTTAGAAAGTTAAATAGTAAAACACCAGGACATCCTGAGTTTGGTCACACTTCTGGAGTTGAAGCGACTACAGGCCCGTTAGGACAAGGCATTGCAAATGCTGTTGGGATGGCAATGGCAGAAGCTCATTTAGCAGCGAAGTTCAATAAGGATGGTCACTCTATTATAGATCACAATACGTACGCTTTAGTGGGAGACGGTGACTTAATGGAGGGTGTCGCTTATGAAGCGATGTCAATGGCAGGGCATATGAAACTTGGTAAGTTAATTGTACTGTATGATTCAAATGAAATTTCACTTGACGGAGAATTAAACATTGCTTTCTCTGAAGATATGCAGAAAAGGGTAGAATCTGCACATTGGCAATATGTAAGAGTTGAGGATGGAAACGATGTTGATGCGATTACAAAAGCGATTCAATTAGCGAAAGACAATAAGGATCAACCTACTCTTATAGAGATTAGAACGATTATAGGTTACGGAAGTCCAAAAGTTGCTGGAACGAACAAAGCACACGGTAACCCGCTTGGAGTAGAAGAAGCGACAGCGACAAAACAAGCGTATGGTTGGCATTATGAGGAAGATTTCTTTGTACCTGAAGAAGTAACAGCTCATTTTAATGAACTGAAGCAAAAAGGTATTGAAAAAGAGAACAAGTGGAATGAGCAGTTCAACGTATATAGAGAGTCGAATCCAGCACTAGCAGATGAATTAGAAAAAGCGATTACAGGTGAGGTTTTAATCGAAGCGAAAGACATTCTATCCTTTGATACTGAAAAAACGATTTCTACTCGTGTTGCAAGTGGGGAAGCTATTAATCATTATGTGAAATCGATTCCTTCTATTTTCGGTGGAAGTGCGGATCTTTCTCATTCTACGATGACAGATATAAAAGGGGAAGCAGTGTACGCAGTAGAATCGTATGCTGGCCGCAATATATACTTCGGTGTACGTGAACATGCAATGGGCGCGGCAGCGAATGGACTGGCACTTCATGGAGGAGTAAAGCCGTTCGTAAGTACATTCTTTGTATTTAACGATTATCTTCGTCCATCGATTCGACTGGCTGCATTGCAAAAGTTACCTGTTACGTACGTATTTACACATGATTCGATTGCTGTAGGAGAAGATGGTCCAACGCATGAACCAATCGAACATTTGGCAGCTCTTCGGGCAATTCCTGGTTTAACAGTTATCCGCCCGTCAGATGCAAATGAAACAGCAAGTGCGTGGGCGTATGCTTTACAGCAAACGGAAGGTCCAGTCGTTTTAGTACTGAGCCGTCAAAATTTACCGGTGTTTCATGAAACGAAAGCGAACATAGAGAATCTTTCTAAAGGAGCTTACGTATTAACACAAACGAATGAAAATCCGGATGTAATTTTAATTGCGACAGGTTCTGAAGTATCCTTAGCTGCTAGTGCGAAAGCAAAATTAGAAGAAGATCAAGTTTCTGTTCGCATCGTTGCAATGCCGAGCTGGGAATTATTCGATCGCCAATCGAACGAATATAAAGAATCCGTTCTTCCGTCTTCTGTAACGAAACGAGTATCTCTTGAGATGGGTGTATCTCTCGGCTGGGAGCGTTATGTAGGACAAGAAGGAAAAGTACTATCAATTGAAACATTTGGAGCTTCAGGAACTGGAGCTGAAGTCATGAATCTATTTGGATTTACGACAGAAAATGTTGTTCAAATTACAAAAAATGTGTTGAATTCTTAAGCTATGACTGTGAATACCTTTCTGTACGTACTAACATTTCAGTGCTGAAAGGTATTCCAGATTGTAGTGATGTGGATTTTTAATAAAAGATGATTTGAGGAGGAATTATATTATGCAAGTAGGATTAATTGGGTTAGGTAAAATGGGATTAAATTTAGGGAAAAATTTAATGGATCATAAACATGAAGTAGTAGCATTTGATTTAAATGCAAGTGCAGTGGAAGAAATGAAAGAGTACGGGGCTACAGGTACATCTAGCTTAAATGAACTTGTTCAGTCATTACAATCACCAAGAGTTCTTTGGGTTATGGTACCACACGCTGTTGTTGATTCTGTTATTGATGAGGTTACACCACTTTTATCAAAAGGAGATATTTTAATTGAAGCGGGTAATTCACATTATAAAGAGTCCATTCGCCGATATGAGCAACTAAAGAAAGATGGCATTCACTTTATGGATGCAGGAACTTCTGGCGGAATGGAAGGCGCTCGTAATGGTGCTTGTTATATGATCGGAGGAGATCAAGAAGCTTGGGATATCGTTGAACCTATCTTCCGTGATACTGCTGTAGAAAATGGATACTTATATGCTGGAAAAGCTGGTAGTGGTCACTTCTTAAAAATGGTTCACAACGGAATTGAATACGGTATGATGGCTGCTATTGGTGAAGGATTTGAGATTCTAGAGAAAAGTGAATTTGACTACGATTATGAAAAAGTATCAAGAGTATGGAACAACGGTTCAGTCATTCGTTCATGGTTAATGGAATTAACAGAAAATGCATTTTCTAAAGATGCAAAATTAGATGAAATTAAGGGTGTTATGCATTCTTCTGGTGAAGGAAAATGGACAGTAGAAACAGCATTAGACCTTCAAACAGCAACTCCTGTTATCGCAATGTCTCTATTAATGCGCTACCGCTCATTAGATAATGATACATTTACAGGAAAAGTAGTAGCAGCTCTGCGCAATGAATTTGGCGGACATGCAGTAGAAAAGAAATAAACATCTTAAAATTATAACTCGTTAACGTTTAAAAAATGGAGGGAATAGATTATGAAGTTTTTTATTGATACTGCAAATCTTGAGGACATAAAAAAAGCATATAAACTTGGAATTTTAGCTGGTGTTACAACGAATCCTTCTTTAGTAGCAAAAGAGGGCATTAAGTTTGAAGACCGTATTGCAGAAATTTGTCAGGCAGTGCCGAAAGTTGAATCTGTTTCGGCAGAAGTAACGCCAGATGCTGTGACAGCTGAAGAAATGATTGCTCAAGCAGAAGAACTGATTAAAATTAACGGTGGCGATGAAAAAGTTACAATAAAACTTCCGATGACGCTAGCGGGATTAGAAGCTTGTCGCTATCTTACTGAAAAAGGTGTGAAAACGAACGTTACCCTTATTTTCACTGTGAACCAAGCTCTTTTAGCTGCCAGGGCAGGTGCAACGTATGTTTCTCCATTTTTAGGACGTTTAGATGATATTTCTGAAGATGGCGTATTATTAGTTGCTAAAATTGCTGAATTATTCGATGTTCACCAATTAGATACACAAATTATTGCGGCTTCTGTTAGACATCCAGATCATGTAACTCGTGTAGCGATGGCAGGTGCTCACATTGCAACAATTCCTTATAAAGTAATTGAACAACTTGCTATGCACCCATTAACAGATCAAGGTATTGAGAAGTTTGCTGCGGATTGGGCGAAAGCACCTAAATTATAATATATGAAGTGAGGAGACTTTCCGAAAATTTCTTTTCATGAGAGGGTAGATTCCTAGGTAACTCCATCGTTTAACTTGGATCTCGAGTTTGGAGTCTTACTATGTGAAAATAGCAAGAGAAGAAAGTGTCATTCACTTTTGAAGAAGGAAAATTTGCTTACGCGTAGCGTTTATCACAATAACATTACAATTATGAAAGAGAAATCCCCTTATCAGAGAGAGTAGGTAACATGTATCTCTGGTAAGGGAAATTCTTTTTATATAAATTATTATATTGTGAAGATGAGTTATAAATTTTTACTCAAGAAAGAACTATATAGGTTCTTTTCATTGTATAGCATTTTTGAAAGGGTTTACATAAAGGGGTGGAATTGCGTATGAATATGTACCTTTTAATGATTACATTATTATCAATTGTAATTGTTATTTTAGGGGTATCGTGGTGGAGATGGCATGCGTTTATTAGTTTGACGGTTGCAAGTTTGTTTTTAGCAATTATGTCTGGAATGCCAATGGATAAAATAGTGAGTGCTTATGAAACGGGAGTCGGAAGTGTTCTTGGGCATTTAGTAGGTATTTTAGTATTAGGTACAATATTAGGGAAAATGATGGCAGAGTCAGGTGCTGGAATGCAAGTGGCAGAGTTTTTTATTAAATCCTTTGGGATAAAAAACTTACCATGGGCGATGTTAATTGCAGGTTTTATTATTGGAATTCCGGTGTTTTTTGAAGTAGGCATTTTAATATTACTACCATTAGTAATTTCAATTCATAAAACAACGAAACAAAATATTTTATTGATAGCATTACCAGCAATTGCTGGGTTATCTGTCGTACACGGCCTTGTTCCTCCGCATCCAGGGGCAATCGTTGCAATTGGTATTTATAAAGCGAACCTTGGGAAGGTACTATTGTATTCACTCATTATTACATTTTTTGCAGCGATTATTGCAGGTCCTATATTCGCTCAATGGATTCACAAACGTGTAATTCCTGAAAATGAGCCAGAATTGATACGTGTAAATACAAAATCAACGAAATTACCAGGAATAGGAGTTTCATTTTTAGTTATATTGTTACCTGTTCTGTTAATGGTTTTAGCTGCAGCAGCTCCTTATGTTCCACTTTCTACTACTTTGATGAAGATTGTCACATTAATTGGTAGTCCTATCATTGCATTATTGATTGCATGTTTTGCAGCGTTTTATTTTCTTGGATTTCGTCAAGGTATCGATAAAAAGGCGATTAAGAAGGTAACAGAAGATAGCTTATTACCAATTGGTTCAATTGTTGCGATTATTGGTGCTGGCGGCGGATTTAAGCAAATTCTTATCGATAGTGGTGTAGGGAATGCTATTGCTCAAATGTCTGAGCATTTAGCTCTATCTCCAATTGTATTAGCATTTATGGTAGCTGGATTAATTCGAATTGCGACGGGATCAGCGACAGTCGCTTTAACAACAGCAGCGGGTATCGTTTCACCAATCGTCGAAAATGCGACAGGTGTGAATTTAGAATTGCTCGTCATTGCAACAGGTGCAGGAGCATTAATGTTTTCACACGTAAACGATGCTGGGTTCTGGATGGTAAAAGAATACTTAGGTTTAACAGTAAAAGAAACATTTAAAACATGGACGGTATTAGAAACATTACTTTCATTTATCGCTTTTGGAGGCGTTTTACTACTCGATATGTTTATTTAAAATAGGGATGTTTCTATTTAGATAAATGCAACATACAACGTTATCAATAGATAAAAGGAATGTATTTTTATGGTAGGATACGGTAGTGATTTTTTGTTAGGAGGAAGAAATGGTGAGCACAAAATATATGATTGGTGTAGACATTGGGACAACTAGTACAAAATCAGTTCTATTTTCTACTGCTGGGTCTGTTATTGCAAGTCATGGAATTGAATATCCTTTATATTCTCCTACACCTGAAATAGCAGAACAAGATCCAGAAGAAATTTTTCATGCAGTAATAAATACAATTAAAGAAACTGTACAATCGAGTAATGTACAGCCAAATGATATTCTTTGTGTTTCTTTTAGTTCGGCAATGCATAGTATCATTGCTGTAGATGAGAAGGGAAAACCGTTAACGAGATGTATCACTTGGGCAGATAATAGAAGTGCAAGCTGGGCAGAGAAAATAAAGAATGATATGAATGGTCATGAAATTTATTTACGGACTGGGACACCAATTCATCCGATGTCACCACTTTCGAAATTAGTTTGGCTACAGAATGAGCAGGCAGAGTTATTCGCAAAAAGTTATAAATTCATTTCTATTAAAGAATATGTTTTTTACAAGTTATATAAAGAATATGTAATTGATTATTCTATAGCATCAGCGACAGGAATGTTCAATTTAAAATCTTTAAAATGGGATGAAGAGGCTTTACATGTAGCGGGAATTACAGATAAAAAGCTTTCAAAGCTTGTTCCAACAACGCACAGTTTAACAGGATTAGATGAAGAGCTTGCCAAAGAGATGAATGTACTTGTTTCTACGCCTTTTGTAGTAGGAGCGAGTGATGGAGTCCTATCCAATTTAGGTGTAAATGCAATAGATCCTGGTGTTGTGGCTGTTACAATTGGTACAAGCGGTGCGATACGTGCTGTAACAAATCGTCCTGTAACAGATCCAAAAGGTAGAATTTTTTGTTATGCGTTAACTGAAGACCATTGGGTAATCGGTGGTCCAGTTAATAACGGTGGTATGATTTTCAGATGGGCTCGTGACCAATTGGGCACTTCAGAGATTGAACTTGCAAAGCGCTTAGGAAAAGATCCATATGAAGTGCTTACTGAAATAGCAGCAAAAGTGAGTCCGGGGTCCGACGGTTTATTATTTCACCCGTATTTAGCAGGAGAAAGAGCTCCTTTATGGAATGCAAATGCGCGAGGATCTTTCTTTGGACTTGGATTGCATCATAAGAAAGAACATCTTATCCGTGCCGTGTTAGAAGGAGTAATTTATAATTTATACACCGTTCTTCTTGCTTTAAAAGAGCTAATTGGTGAACCGAAAAAAATTCAAGCGACAGGTGGTTTTGCAAGATCGGAACTTTGGAGACAGATGATGGCGGATATTTTTCATCAAGACGTATATGTTCCGGAAAGTTTCGAAAGCTCTTGCTTAGGAGCTGCAATCCTTGGTTTATATAGTCTAGGTGAAATAGATACATTATGCGTAGTATCTGAAATGGTAGGTGCGAATTTCCACCATGAACCAAACATGGAAAGTGTGGAAAAGTATAAAGATTTAACACCAATTTATATTCGTCTGTCTCGTCAATTGGAAGAAGAATATGAAAGTATAGCAGCGTACCAAAAAAAGTGGGTTTAAAAGCTATTTAACAAGAAAATATGATAACGTATAAAGAGGTACTCCAATTTTTTAGGATACTCTTTCAACATAAAATATTGTAAGAAGTATGATGAACAAAAAATTTAGGGAGAGAGGGTTATGGAAATGAAGGATAACAAAGAGTTTATTGGGTATGTTGGAACTTACACGAAAGAAAAAAGTGAAGGAATATATAAGTTTATTTTAGACACGGAAGCAAAGAAAATTAGTCATGTAACACTTGCGGCTAAGCTGGATAACCCTACATATGTAACGATTAACCGAAATAATGAATATCTCTATTCCGTTGTTAAGGAAGGAGAATCTGGTGGTGTAGCTGCTCATTCGATTGATAGTAAAACTGGAGAGCTAAAGGAGAAAAATAGACAAGTAGTAGAAGGGGCTTCTCCTTGTCATGTGAGTGTTGATAGTGGAACTCACACGGTAGTTACAGCAAATTATCATAAAGGAACGATTGAGTCTTTCGCAGTAAATGAAGAAGATGGATCTGTAAATCCTGCGGCCTCTATTATAGTGCATAAAGGTTCAGGTCTGAATAAAGAAAACCAAGAGAAACCACATGCGCATTACGCAGGATATACGCCTGATGAAAAATATGTGGTGGGTGTTGATTTAGGGATTGATAAAATACTTACGTATGAAATAAAAGATAGTGTATTAAAAGAAGTGAATAGCTTGTCTGTAAATCCAGGAAGTGGCCCGAGACATATTACATTTCATCCGAATGGAAAATATGCATATGTGATGACAGAGCTTAGTTCAGAGGTTATTGTGTTAACATATAATCCGGCAGAAGGATCCTTTACAGAAGTACAGTATATTTCTACTCTTCCTGCCGCATTTGATGAAAATAATCAAGGAAGTGCGATTCATATTTCTTCTGACGGTAGTTTTGTATATGCAGGTAATCGTGGTCATAATAGTATTGCTGTTTTCAGTGTGGATGAAAATTCAGGCAAGCTTACATTTGTTGCACATACATCTACAGAAGGAAATTGGCCAAGAGACTTTGTATTAGATCCTACTGAAAAGTTTCTTGTTGCTTCAAATGAAAAGTCGCATAATCTTGTGCTATTTTCAAGAGATGAAACGACAGGGAAGCTAACTCTTTTACAATCTGATGTTGTTGTGCCGGAGCCTGTTTGTGTGAAGTTTTTGAATGTTTAAGTTGTGTTGAAGCTAAATGCATGCTGGGATGTCGTTATTTGTCGGTAAGTCGATATTCTTTGTCGAAACGTCGATATATTGAAAAAATCGTTGATATAATTTCATATACCCAGAAGACAGTAAAAAGCAAAGCGATATCGCTTTGCTTTTATTGTTTCTTTTTCGGCCTGCGTACTAACTCGCCGCCGCAGTTTGGGCAAACGTTATGTCTTTCTTCTGTACATGGTGCGCAAAATGTACATTCATATACGCAAATGTATGCTTCAGAATCTTGTTCCAATGATTGATCGCAAATTTGACAGTTTGTTTTCATTTGTAGTGCCATAGTAGGTCTCCCTTTAGTTAGAATATTTATAATTTAATTATAATTCATCGGATAGAAGTTGTCTTTTTCAATTGAAAGGAAATCGAATGATAAAGTTATGATTTGAAATGAAAGAAGCTTGTTTATTTTTAAATTGATTATTTAATAAGGTTGGAATATTATGAAATAGTCAAAAGACAACAGGGGGTATACATTTTGACTAATCATAACGATCATTTAAAAGCAAACTGCGAAAAATGCTTCGGTCTATGTTGCGTTGCATTACCGTTCGCAGCGTCAGTAGATTTTGCAGTGAATAAAGATGGCGGGAAACCATGTTCCAATTTACAATCAGATTTTAAATGTAGTATACATAAAAATCTTCGTGGAAAAGGTTATAAAGGTTGTACAGTATTTGAATGTTTTGGCGCTGGGCAGAAAATTTCTCAAGTTACATTTAACGGGATAGATTGGCGGAAAGATGCGAAGCATGCGAGAAAAATGTATGATGCTTTTCCAGTTATGCATCAGCTACATGAAATGCTTTGGTATTTGAATGAGGCGATTCTTTTACAGGCGACGCAGCCAATTCATAAAGAGCTAAGTATAGCGATTGAAGAGACGGAGCGTCTTTCAAATTTAAATGCGGACGAGTTAATGAAAGTAAATATTCCATTACATCGTGCAGAAGTGAATATTTTACTTTTAGAAACGAGCGAACTAGTTTGGAAGGAAATGAATACTGCGCGTAAGAAAAGAATCATTCACCGAGGCGCAGACCTTATGGGAGCAAATTTGAAAAAGAAAGATTTGCAAGGAGCGAATTTAAGAGGAGCTTACTTAATTGCGGCTAACTTAAATGGAGCAAATTTAAGAGGAGCAGATCTCATCGGGGCAGATTTGCGAGATGCAGATATTCGTGGGGCCGATTTTACAAATAGTATTTTTCTGACGCAAGTTCAAGTTAATGCGGCGAGAGGGGATAAACATACGAAATTACCGAAAATGTTGTCCCGTCCATCGCATTGGGGTGCGTAAAGAATGAGGAGTAATTAGTGTGGATATATTTCAGTATTTAGAAGAGATGCAAGAAGATGTTTTTTCGTTAGCAGTAGAGCAAATAGAAGGGAAGTATTATGATATTTGCTGCATGTTAGCGTCTAAGGGTTATGCAGAGAGAATTAAAGCAATTCATTTAGGAGCATATGAGGAAAGTATTCGACTAGCATTGTATGAAGCTATACAAATCGCTACTAGTGAAGAGGCAAAAGCAATTTATTTTGAATATGATCTTGATAATGAATGGGATAGTCAGTTTTATATTTGTGAAGAGTATTTTTCGCTGGAAGAAGAGGATGATGATTGGGCTTCTGAATGGACATATGATGTTGAAGGACCGAAGTCTATAGAATTAGCA
This sequence comes from Bacillus sp. FSL R9-9834, assembly GCF_038006905.1. Lineage (NCBI taxonomy): Bacteria > Bacillati > Bacillota > Bacilli > Caryophanales > Bacillaceae > Bacillus > Bacillus sp. FSL R9-9834. The sequence continues at coordinate 3,191,362 of NZ_JBBOWD010000001.1, read as the reverse complement.
GATGTGTATGCTGAGAATGGCTTTGATATAAATGAAAAGGCAATTGGTATAAATTTGTATTTAATTGCTAGAACGGTATGTAGTTTTATGAGTGCGTGTAGTGAAGTGCAAAGGAATATACCGATTTGTATTGGTTTTCACGACCAAGATCCAATTATACGAACAGGCAGAGATTAAGTATCTCTGCCTGTTTTTCATTTCTTTTCAAAAGTAGTAATAAAAACACTACATACAATAAGAATACCACCAATAAAAAAGTTACTATTTAATGTCTCATTTAATAAGAGCCAACCAAGCAATGATCCAACAATAGGCTGGAAGAAGAAAAATAACGAGCCGATGCTTGCATCCATTAATTCTAATCCTTTATTCCAAAGGAAAAAGGCACCTGCAGTTGAGACGATTCCTAAATAAAGTACGCCTAATACTACATATAGGTTCATATGTTCAATTGGGTTTGATTGAAATTCCCATACCATAAAAGGTGTAATAAAAAAGAGTGAAAAGAATATAGCGTACGTTGTAATCACTAAAGATGAAAATCGAGCTGAAGCAATTTTTACATAAATAGATAGTAGAGCCCACGTAATAGCTGCCCCAACTAATATGATTGTACCGATAAAATAGGAGCCAATTTCAATATCCCATCCGATTACGATAATGACACCGATTGTCGCTATGATGGTAGATAGTAATCTACGAGCGGTTAGTTTTTCTTTTAAAATGATCGCTGCAAATATAACCATAAATGCAGGTGTAGCTGATGTTACTAAAGATCCTGTATGAGCGTCGGATAGTTTTGTTCCGATAAATTGACAAGTGATCGAAATGAAATATCCGATAAATCCAATCCAAGCGAATAGGAGCCAATCTTTTTTGTGAATGGTTACTGTTTTCTTTTGTTTTTTCTCAGCTATTTTTAAAATCATATACAAAACAACAAAAGCAATGATAAAGCGTAGCCAAACGAGTGTTAGTGGAGGGATAAAGTCGAGTACATATTTGCTAACAACGTACATACCGCCCCATATACTAGCTGCTAGTGATAAACATATAGCTCCTAAAATTGTTTGTTTCATATAAAGTACCTCCGTCTATTTTTAGGGTATGATGAGTTCCCTAAGACGAGGCATAGTGCATGTGTTATATGAATGCCCGTCTTAGTTTATAGACGGCCTACTGGTTGATCGTTTTCGAATGAAGTGTTGTAGTACATGTGTATTCCTCCTTCTTAAGTTATAATGACATTATAACTTAATTTTCTGATTATTGGAGGTTGTTATGAAATATATCGTTATAAAATCATATGTTAGCAATTATCCTGATCCAATTCGCTTAGAAGAGGGGGATGTAGTGAAAATGATAGAGAGTGACGATGGTCCTGAAAATTGGGAAAACTGGATGTTTTGTCACGAAGAAAAATATGACCGGAAAGGGTGGGTTCCGGAGCAAATTATAATGAAAAATACAACTGATGTAGGAATCATTACGAAACAATATACTGCCAAAGAATTAAATGTAAGTATTGGAGAAAGATTGATTGGATTAGAAGAATTGAATGGATGGGTTTGGTGTGAAAAAACAGGTGGTGAGGATGGCTGGGTACCGAAGGAAAACTTACAAAAATATTAGTAATACTATTTGGTTATTAATATAGGAAACATATTTTTAGTTTATGAGTATATTGGTTGTAGGATGAAAAATAGATTAATAGAGAAAGAGGAGATTATTATAACTACAACCGTTATTTCTCATTTTTATAATGAAGAGTATTTATTACCGTGGTGGCTTGCTCATCATACGAAACTGTTTGATCATGGCATTTTAATTAATAAAGGTTCAACAGATCGTTCCGTTGAAATTTGTAAAAAGTTCGCGCCGCACTGGGAAGTACGAGATTCTGCAAATCCAGAATTTGATGCATTAGCGACAGATCATGAAGTAATGAGGGTGGAACAAGAGGTAAAGGGATGGAAAATGATTTTAAATACGACCGAGTTTCTATGTGTGCAAGATAAAAATCAATTTTGGAATTCACTTCATGAATTGGGAGGAAGAATGTATTGGCTAGAAGGGCTTATTATGGTAGATGATCCTAACTACAATTATCCGGACCTTAACTTTGGAATACCTTTAATGAAGCAGCGATTTCACGGTTATTTACCAGAAGAATGGCCGTTATGGAGGAGAGGTAGATTTATTCATAATCATGAACACGGAAGTTATACAGTTGGAAGACATTTATCTGCGCATGAATCTATGATTTATCCGCCTCTTGCTTGTATATTATGGTTTGGGTTTAGCCCGTGGAACGATGAGATGAGAAAGAGGAAATTACAAATTGGTCCGACCCTTTCTGAAGCTAGTAAGGATCGGGGGATGGGTACACACCATATTATTACGCCGGAAAGATTAGAAGAATGGTATAAGGAATTAGCAAGAGGGACGAAGGATTTACGTTTTAGTGATGCGTACCGTTATGCTTTTGTATAAATGATTCCCACCATGAAATTGTTTCTTCGATTCCTGTATTTAGATCGTATGTCGGTTTCCAGTTTACTTCAGTTTTTAAACGCGCTACATGAACGCCGACAAATAAAGGTTCATCTTTAGAGAAAGGGATTGCACCCAGTTTAATTAAATGCTCTTTTCCTATCTTTGTCCCAATGATAGATGCTAATTCTTTAATTTGTACAGATTGACCAGAAGCGATATTGATTGTGCCTGTAACGTCGTGTTCTAATATCGTTACGAGAGCATGAGCGACGTCGCTCACATGGAGGAAATCTCTTGATTGTTTTCCATGTGTACATAGTGCTTCCTCATTTTTTAATAAAGAAGTGATAATGTTAGAAACGAGCCGATTCCCCTGTTCATGAGGGCCATACATATGAAAAATACGGCCCCAACACATGCTGAGGCCTGATTGCTCAGCGTACGTTTGTAGCCAGGAGTGTAGTGCGTTTTTACATAATGAATACGGTGTTTTATAGGAAAGAAGCGGTGAATTTTCAAATAGTACGCCGTTAAACCATTCATACTCTGCGCCGGTGCCTGCAACGACGATTCGCTTTCCGCCGCATGTTGTGAAGTGTTGAATCAATGAGATGCTGGATGTAAGCCAATAGTAATTATTGATAGATACATAACACGCTGGCGGCACTGCTTCCCAAGCTAAATGAATGAGATGACTAGGCTTCATGTCGTAAATGAGTTTTTTTACTTCTTCATCGCAAAGTAAGTTGACTTTATGCCAATGGCAAGAAAGATGGGAAGGCTTATTTGTATTGTAAGTGGCGTGCACTTCATAGCCCTTTTGAATAAGAGAATGTACAACATATTTACCAATCCATCCGCTACCGCCTGTTACAAGGATTTTTTTCATGGCTCAATTACCTCAACTTCTGGTATTGTTACTAAAAATTTGCCGCCCCACTCACGAATGAAAGAGCATTCTTTCATAATCTCGTCTTTTAAATTCCAAGGAAGTATAAGAATGTAATCAGGTTTTGTACGTTTTATTTCTTCTGGAGATTTTATTGGAATGCGGGTTCCTGGTAGAAGGAGATTTTGTTTATGAGGGTTTTTATCTACTGTATAAGCTAGAAATTCTTTTCCTATCCCGCAATAATTTAAAAGGGTGTTTCCTTTAGCTGGGGCACCGTAACCGATAATTTGTTTGTTTAAAGCTTTCGCTTCGATAAAAAACTGTAAAATACTTATTTTCAATTGCTCGATGCGTTTAGAAAAAAGGAGATAACAATCTAATGTATTTAGCCCGTGATCTACTTCTTTTTGGATTAATTTTGTAACACTAGAATGGATAGTTGATTCGTCACTATGATGTTTTACAAAAATACGTAAGGAACCACCGTGCGTTGCAAGTTCTTCTACATCGACAATTTGTAAATGATGGTGAGCTAAAACTTTTTGCAGGCTTATAAGTGAGAAATAGGAGAAGTGTTCATGGTAGATCGTATCAAACTGTTTAAATGATATGAGATTTAATAAGTGCGGGAATTCAATTGTTATTGTTCCGTCTTGTTTTAATAACGTTTTTAAACCTGCCACAAAATCATGTAAGTTCGGAACGTGTGCTAATACGTTATTAGCAATGATTAAATCTGCTTGCGGTAATTTTTTTGCTAAGTCGTTGCTGAAAAAATTCACTTCAGTAGGGATTCCTTTTTGGATAGCGATTTCTGCTACATTTTTTGCTGGTTCAATTCCTAACGTTTCGATATGTTCTTTTTGAAAGTATTGTAATAAGTACCCGTCGTTACTCGCGATTTCAACCACCTTTGAATGTTTCTTTAAGCAGAAGCGCTTAATCGCCATTTCTACATATTGTTTAGCATGCAGTAGCCAGCTTGATGAGTAAGAGCTAAAGTATAAATAGTCATGAAAAATATTGTGCGGAGATTCAAATTCATCTAATTGTACGAGTAAACAAGAGTGACAAACAAATGTGTGCAATGGATAAAATGGTTCCATTTTATATGAGTTTTCTGGAGAAACAAATGAGTTAGCGAGAGGAGAAACACCTAAATCTAAAAAAGTGTTGCTGAGTAATGAGTGGCAAAAACGGCATTTTTTCTGTTCCATTTTATAGCCCCCTTATAAATTTTTGAATGCATCGATTTGTTGTCGCGTGAAAGATTCGATATTTTCACCAGATGCATATTTTTTGTACCAATCAACAGTCCAAGTGATAGCCTTATCTGTTGATAACTTAGGAGTCCAGCCGAGTTTAGTTACTGCTTTTGTACTATCGAGTGTTAAAACAGGCGATTCATAAGGAGTGTTTGTAGAGGGGGAAGTGATTGTTAGTTGTTTATTCCATAATTTTATTACAGATTGAATGACATCGTGAACGGTTCTGTTAGGTTCGTTCAACGGGCCGAAATTCCATGCTTCTGCATATTCAGCGTCTGTCCAAAGTTTTTCAGCTAAAAGGATATAGCCGTGTAAAGGATCTAATACGTGTTGCCACGGGCGAATAGCATTTTTGTTTCTAATCGTTAATGTACCATCTTGTAAATATGCACGAATGACATCTGGGAATAATCGGTCTTCTGCCCAATCCCCACCACCGATGACGTTACCTGCTCTTACTGAGGCGAGTTTCTGTGTATTAGTACGGAAGAATGACTTTTGATAGGATGTTGCCACTAGTTCAGCGCAAGCTTTACTAGCACTATAAGGGTCGAAACCTCCTAGTCGGTCAATTTCCACGAATGCCCGGTTACCGCTCCCGTCATTTTCATAACATTTATCACTTGTAACATTAATGATGCCACGTATACTTTCTATATGTTTTGCAGCTTCTAATACGTGAACAGTGCCTAAAACATTCGTTTTAAATGTTTCGATAGGATTTTTGTATGAAGTGGTGACGATTGGCTGGGCAGCTAAATGAAATAGTATGTTAGGGTTATGATGTTTTAGGGCGTGGAATAAAGAATCGTAATCTGTAATGTCGCCATGAATTGTTATGCACTCTTTTGCTACGTTACATTGTTCAAAAAGATTAGGAATCGATGGGGGATGAGAAGAAAAACCAACTACTTCTGCACCTAAAGAAGCTAAGAAAAGGGTGAGCCAAGAGCCTTTAAATCCAGTATGTCCCGTAATAAATACTTTTTTCTTATTCCAAAAAGATGAAGAAGCCATATTACCAAACCTTCCACGGAGCGTTATTACTTTCCCATAGCTCGACTAATTTATTTTTATCGCGCAATGTATCCATCGGATGCCAAAAACCAGTATGTTGATATGCTGATAGTTCGTTTTTGTTTACTAACTGAACTAAAGTGTCTGTTTCAAAAACAGACTTATCTCCACTAATGTAATTGAAAACTTCAGGGTTTAAAACGAAAAATCCACCGTTAACCCATCCGCCATCCCCGAGTGGTTTCTCTTGAAAAGATGTTACAGACTGTTTATCTAATATGAGAGAACCGAATCTACCAGGAGGTTGTACGGCGGTAACAGTTGCCATTTTTCCATGTTTTTTATGAAATGCAATAAGTTCTTTTATATTTACGTTACTTAATCCATCACCATAAGTGAGGCAGAAAGGTTCGTCTCCAACAAAATTTTGAATTCTTTTCACTCGTCCTCCCGTTTCGGTATTTACACCAGTATCGATTAGTGTAACTTTCCACGGTTCTACACGATGAGAATGGCTAGTAATTGTATTATCTCTTAAATGTATCGTGAAATCTGACATGTGTAAGTTGTAGTTTAGAAAGAATTCTTTAATCGCATATCCTTTATAGCCTAAGCAAATAATAAATTCAGTAATACCGTAATGGCTATACAAACTCATAATGTGCCATAAAATAGGTTTTGTTCCAATTTCAATCATAGGTTTCGGCTTTAAATGTGTTTCCTCCCCAATCCTTGTCCCGTATCCACCAGCAAGAATAACAGCTTTCATTTTTTCCTCCTAAAATAAAAATTTATAATATATACAGTATTCATATGAAATACAAATGGTATGGTTTTTAGCTAAGTGTGTAAAAATGTGTGGAATATGATAGGGTGAGAAATATTAAGGTTTGAATTTAGGGAATAATTGTTGGTATTCAGGGTGGTTACGAAGATCTTGGGTTATGCTACTAAGCTCTAAAAATCGAGTTTCGAGTTGCTCAGGGGACTGACCATAATGTGTTTGAAGTCCCATTCGAACGCCCTTTTTTGAAAGGGTAGGTGTAATTTGTAATTTTCTTGCCTTTGTATGTTCGTTCCAAGGGCTAAAATAAAATTTGAAAATGAATGAAGGAGAGTTATAAACGATAGGTTGGTGCCGAGAAAAATGTCTGCCTGGTAAATATGCACCATCAAGATGGTTGTGTATAAATCTCCAGGCACAGCCGGTTTCTGGTTTATAAGGAAAGAGCCCGTGATATCGTTGTTCTACTAAAGGAATGGAGTATCTTAGTTTTGAATAATTGTAATCATGCTTGTCAATCATGACAATCATTCTAATCGCATACATATTTTGGCCTAACGTATGAAGTGATGAGAAAAATTCTTCTACATTATTACAACAAAGAAATTCTGTAGTATTTAATACCATCTTCCAACCTGAAACTTCTCTTTCAATTTCCATTACTTCAATGTCAGTATTAGTGGGATCGAATTCAAGAAATCTTGAATCTCGTACTTCCCAGTGGGGAGCAAATAATTTGCAAATCTCTACGGAACGATCTGTAGAACCTCTATTAATTAAAATACCGTGATCGAATATTTTTGTGTGATGCATAAGCCACCATGGTAATAAATACTCCTCGTTATAAAAGTGAGAGATAACTGTCCTAGTGATTTTAATCTCCTCCAATTGCATAAATAATGATTGTATTTCACTATTATTATCATATGTTTTACAGTAAGAAAGGTTGAAAGGAACGGGGAATTCCATTTTCCTATTTTAGTATCAGTATATCGAAAAAACAGCAATCTAACTATATAGATAGAGTTATAGCTTGTGAATATACTACATACTTAGATGTGTGTGAAATTGTGTATAAATTATGAATAGTAAACCGTCACGTTTGACTGTACAGTTTATGTATTGTATGATGTTAGTAATATAAACAAGGGGGGAAGATCGTTGGGAAGGTGTATCGAATCGGACAGTTGGCTCTCATGGCTCACGTGTCGAAACGAACGATTGATTATTATACGAATCTAGGTATCTTAAAAGCGGAGCGATCTCAATCTAATTATCGCTATTACGACGAAACAGCAGTTGAGACATTACAATTTATTGAGAAGTGCAAAGAAATGCATATGCCGCTTTGTGAGATTAAAGAGAAAATCGAGGAGAAGAAGAAGCTGCTCGGTATCAATGAACACGTTTCGAAACAAGTGAATGAAGTGACAGACCATATTCATCGATTAGAAGCAGAGTTAACAGAGTTAAAGCCGCTTTTAGATGGATTGACTGATTCACAACGTGAAAAAATATCGAAATCTTTATCTGGTCAAACGACAGCTTTAATACAGACACTTGCTCTATTACTATAGAAAAAGTGAAATCCGACCTCTTTAATTTTTGTATCGGGCTATGTTTTCTAAGAAAGAAATAAGAAAACATTATAGTATACAGGAGGTGGACACCTTAGTTTTTTAACTAAGGGGATTCATTGGAAATATTTAATTTAGTCATGGTTGCGATTTTAATCGCATTTACTGGATTTTTCGTAGCAGCTGAGTTTGCGATTGTAAAAGTACGTTCAAGTCGTATTGATCAGCTTGTTGCAGAAGGAAAACGCGGTGCTTTAGCAGCGAAAAAAGTAACAACAAATTTAGATGAATATTTATCTGCTTGTCAATTAGGTATTACAGTTACAGCTATGGGATTAGGTTGGTTAGGTGAACCGACAATTGAAAAGTTATTACACCCGTTATTTGAGAAATGGAACTTAAATCCTTCTATTTCATCAGTATTAACATTTGGTCTTGCTTTTATGATTATGACGTATTTACACGTTGTAGTAGGAGAATTAGCTCCAAAAACGATGGCAATTCAAAAGGCTGAAAGGGTAACGTTATTATTGGCGGGTCCATTAATGATGTTCTATAAAGTGATGTATCCATTTATTTGGGTATTGAACGGTTCAGCGCGTGTTGTAACTGGCTTATTCGGTTTAAAACCAGCTTCAGAACACGAAGTAGCTCATACAGAGGAAGAATTACGCCTTATCCTTTCAGATAGCTATGAAAGTGGCGAAATTAATCAGGCTGAATACAAGTATGTAAATAACATTTTTGAATTTGATAATCGTATTGCAAAAGAGATTATGGTACCGCGAACAGAAATCATTGGTTTCTATCTGGAAGATTCAGTAGAAGAACACATGAAAGTAATCCAAAATGAGCGATACACACGTTATCCGATTTTTGGAGAAGATAAAGATGATATTATCGGTATGGTCAACGTAAAAGATTTCTTTATTCGATATATGACCGAGGATCAAAAAGATTTATCATCAATTCGCTCGTATATGCGTCCGATTATTGAAGTGATGGAAACGACTCCAATTCACGATTTATTACTTCAAATGCAGAAGAAGCGAATTCCGATGGCTGTTTTATATGATGAGTACGGAGGGACAGCTGGAATTGTAACGCTTGAAGATATCTTGGAGGAAATCGTCGGCGAAATTCGTGATGAATATGATGAGGATGAAGCACCACCAATTCAACATGTGAACGAGCAACATATCATTGTTGATGGAAAAGTGCTTATCTCAGAAGTGAAAGATTTATTTGGATTACACATTGAAGAAGATGATGTGGATACAATCGGTGGATGGATTATGATGCAAAATCATGAAATCGAAGAAGGACAACACGTTGAGGCGGAAGGTTATGAATTTAAAGTGTTAGAAAAAGACGCTTACCAAATTAAACGTGTTGAAATTCGTAAGATGGAAGAGGAACAAGAAGAAGAGAAAGCAGCAACTGTGTAGGTTGCTGCTTTTCTTCTAAAGTACAAAAAAATGAGAACTTAGGAGCGGATATTTTGATTCAAGAAGCCTTACGTGTATATCGATTACAATTGTATGTGATCTTTAGTGGTTTACTACTTATGTGGACGATTACTCCGTTTGGAAAACAAGTAACAGGGTTTGGTATCGGATTAGCTGTAAGTGCATATTGCCTTTGGTTATTAGCTCGCAGAGTAGAGAAACTCGGGAAAAGTATCGTAATGAAGGAAAAGGCTCCAGGATTAGGAGTTTTAAACCGATTTGCAGCTGCCATTTTAGGAGCTATCATCATGTATGAAATTGAACATGAAATGGAAATGTGGGCATTCGGTACAGGTATTTTAGGTGGTCACTTTTTAATGATTGCGAATTTAGCTTATGCAAATATGCAGGTAGTGAAAGAAGAAGAGAAGAAAAGGGAACATGCTTCGAAAAACATAGAGCTATGATGAGAGGGACCTAATGGGTTCCTTTTTATTTTATTGATATGATACAAATAACCAAATTAACGACAAATATAATACGCTTCTTTTTTACGTTTTTCAATAGTATGAAAAATAATAAAAAAAAATTTAAAAACCCATCGATTTCTTAAGGTTATGTATGTTATCATGACAAAAGACTTTTTGAAAGAGGTGGATACCAATGTTACAAGCGCTACTTATTTTTGTGCTTCAAATTATTTACGTTCCCATTTTAACAATCCGTACGATTTTGCTTGTAAAGAATCAAACAAGATCCGCTGCTGGCGTAGGATTGTTAGAAGGAGCTATTTACATTGTCAGTTTAGGTATTGTGTTTCAAGATTTATCAAATTGGATGAACATCGTTGCCTATGTCATTGGCTTTAGTGCGGGACTGTTATTAGGCGGTTATATAGAGAATAAATTAGCAATTGGTTATATTACGTATCAAGTTAGTTTACTAGACCGTTGTAATGAATTAGTAGATGAGTTACGTCACTCTGGATTTGGCGTTACAGTATTTGAAGGCGAAGGTATTAATTCAATACGTTATCGCTTAGATATCGTCGCAAAGCGTTCTAGAGAAAAAGAACTGTTAGAAATTATTAATGAAATTGCACCGAAAGCGTTTATGTCTTCTTATGAAATTCGTTCATTTAAAGGCGGATATTTAACGAAGGCGATGAAGAAAAGAGCGTTAATGAAGAAGAAAGATGAACATGCATCTTAAAAAAAGAGGAGTAGTGCTGCATGAAAAGCGCAGTATAAGTCCAAATGTAAAAGGGAGGAATCTATTTTGATGTAGATTCCTCTCTTTTCTATTGTTAATTGAAAAACTAAATCGTATAATTATTTTTTCTGCTCATCCTCAAATTAATAATTAGCCATATAACTTGAAAAAATACCGGTATGATAAACGCGATTAATAAAACGATAAGTGATATGGATTTAATTTCGGGTGTTTGAATAACACCAGCACCATCAACATCTCGTAGCCAAATAATAGCGGCCCATATTCCAAAAACGATAATCCAAAATATGTTACCGATCCACCAAGAAATCCATCGTTTTTTCATGTTAGCACCCCTTACATTTATCCACTGTTATTTATAATGAAACAACTTTAAAATTAGTTTTTAACCGTATATCTAACTTGTTTAAAGGTAACTATTTCTCCATCATTATGATCATCTTTCGTTTGCAAAAGTTGAACTTTAGGTTTGTAGTCTGTCCTATGAGCGTGTTCGATATCTTTAATGTTAAGCTTGTAGGATTCACCATTTTTTAGCTTTTGCTCCAACACTTTTTTATTAGCGACATAAATAAAAGTTACTTTATTTTCATCAATACCTTCAGTCTTAATTTCTAATTCATTATCTTTTGTTGTAATCGTTGGTGTTAATAATGCCATACTGCCGTTTCCGGTTTCTAAAGAATTTTCTGCAATAGCTGAACATCCGGATAATATGATTCCGGTGAATAGAAGAACAATTAATTTCTTTTTCATAACATCCCCCCGATTCTATGTAATTTTTGATTTTGGCATTGTTAGACTGCTAGTGTGGAGCGTAAATGTTTAGCTAGTACTCTTTTGATTGTACCATAATATGTAAATCAGGGCAGGGTGTAAATCAAATTTAAGGGAGATTGAAAATTTTACTTATTGTTGAGTATCAATATTTTTCTAGTAGGTATATATCTTCTTTAGAGCGCTCTTTTTTTATATTTAAAATATGAAGTGAAATAAAACCAATAAGTCCTATTCCCCCGAAAATAAGCCATGGTGTATACATTCCGTTTAATTTGGATTTAAACCATGTACCGGTATAATTACCGATGATAAAACCAAATGCGAGTGATAATTGATAAAATCCGAAGAAAGTAGCTGTATATGATTCATTACTGTAATTTGCAATAGCGATATCAGCGTTAGGTAATACGAGTGTTTCACCAATTGTAAAGAAAATTACACAAATAAATAGCCAATATGGGTGTTGAAATAAAGGGATGAGTAAAAAGGAAATACTCATTAATAAAATACCGTATTTAATAAATGAAAGCGTGTTGTATTTGTGAAAGAGTTTTCGAAATAACACCATAAATATGACGCCTGTTATTGCATTTATCGTAATGACTAATGTAGCAAGCTGATTGCTATTACTAATGTTTTTCATATGAAGTGGAAGTGCGACAGTAAGCTGAGTAAACATAATATAGAAGAAGATCATGATAAATGAAAACAGAAGGAAAGACTTGTTTTGTAAGATAGTCTGTATTCCTAATGCAATAGACGTACTTTCAGTAGTGACTTGGAAGTGGTTTTTAAGTAAGTAAAAGATTAAAGCAAATAACAGCATAAGAGATCCTGTTAGAGAGAAAGCATAGATTGGATCGAGTAAGAGTAAGAACCCTCCTGCAATTGGTCCGATTATTGCACCGCAATTAAAGCTAAGGTTTAAATATGTAAATAAATTTTTTCGCAAATGAGCTGGCTGTGAGCCAAATATAGCGCGCGCAGCAGGTTCGTAAAATGCAGTTCCGAAGCCAATAAGTGCAGAAGAAATAGAAACTGTATAGAAATCAGAGCATATTCCTAAAGCGATAAATCCGATTCCTCTTAAAAATAATCCGGCTATCATCATAATGATATAGCCTATTTTGTCAGCAATTAAACCTGAGAATAAAGGGATAACCCGTGATGTAATTATTATAACTGTCAACACTGTTCCGACTTGAAAAGTTGAAAAATGAAGAAAGCTTAATAGATAAATAGCTAAAAATGCGTATACTGCAAAATACCCAAAAGACATAAAAAATGAAGAAATAAGCATGAAACGTATCGGTATTGAGAAACTTTTCATAAAACCCCTCCTAATTATGTAACCAGTAAAATCATTTGATGGTTAACTATTTTATACTATAATTATACACAAAGTCAGAAAAAAGTAAATTTTAAGAAGAAGGTGAATGGAATTGAGCCAAAACGCACCAAACGAATTAGAGTATATTCGAGAATTTTTAAATACATGGAGAATACCAAACGATACGAGAGAAGCAATTGATTTGCTGCAAACAGAAGAGGATATAAAGCTCTTTATGAAAGAATATTTTCATGAAGAGTTTCCATTTCATACGATAGAGGAATTAAAAAGTTTTCGAGAAGATATTCGGGCGGCAATTGAAGGTGAAGGATCATTGCAAAAGTGGTTAGAGAAATATCCATTTCATGTACATGTAATGGAAGATATGAAAGGTATTACGTATGAACCAATACACGAAGAAACTGTATATACAAAAGTATTAAGCATTGTTTTAATAGCAGTTCAAGAAAATTTATGGGGGAGGTTAAAAGCATGTCCAGATTGCCGCTGGGTATTTTATGACAATTCACGAAATGGAAGTAAAAGATGGTGCGGTATGTATGCTGGAGAAGAAGGAAGAGCATGTGGAACAATCGCGAAAGTAAAAAATTACAGGGCGAAGAGAAAAGGGAGATCGGGTTATAATGTCTAATTTATATTATGGGGAAGAAAATTGGATGGGGGAATGTAGCATATGAAAGGTACGCAAATGTTAGCTTTAAATAAAAAGTGTTGGGATACAGTTGCACCATATTTCTTTCAAGTGGATTGTTTACCGAAATATGGTCCTTATACGGCGTCTGAAGATGAAATTCATTTGTTCGATTCAATTAAAGGTAAAAAGGTACTTGATATTGGATGTGGGAGTGGGCATTCGTTGCAATATATGGCTGAACATGGCGCTGAGGAAGTATGGGGGCTTGATCTTTCAAGTGAGCAAATTAAAACAGCGAATGAAACGTTAAAGAGTTGGGATTCAAAGTTAATATGTGGAGCAATGGAAGAAGAAGGGGATATACCGAAAGATTATTTTGATATTGTATACTCCATTTATGCATTAGGATGGACTTCGGATTTAAGAAAAACGTTGGAACTGATATATTCATATGTAAAGCCAGGAGGAAGCTTTGTTTTTAGCTGGGAGCATCCCGTATATTCAAATTTACAGTATGGTACAGAAGAAATTGTTTTCAAGTCTTCTTACCATGAGGAAACTCCTATTACGTTTGAAACATTTAAAGGAGAGGATGTACAAGCGACATTATATAAGAGAAAAATAAGTACATACATAAATGAGTTACATAGAGCCGGATTTACAATTGAGAGAATAGAAGAGCCTGAACCATCGAGCTCGTTTGATGAAGAACTAGCTGAGCCGTCTACGAAATATTATTCTTTACATAAGGCTAGAATGGTGCCAACTACTTTTATTATTAAGGCGAGAAAGTAAAGTGTTTAATAAAAAGAAGCCTATCATTTCAAATGAATGAAATGATAGGCTTCTTTATTTTTTAAAAAATGAGGTCAGCTGTATACTTTTCTTATAAAAATGCATTTCATATAAAAGGTGTAATTATTTTGGGGAAGGGGGATTGTTGTGCGTCATCATAGAAAGTGCAAAAAATTTGGAGTGGCACTGCCTCTTCCGCTTATAGGAGCAACTGGTCCAACAGGTAATAGTGGTCCAATCGGTCCAACTGGAGGGCATGAAGGTCCTGTTGGTCCTACAGGGGTGACTGGACCGACGGGAGCAACTGGGTCCCAAGGTCCTCAAGGTATTAGGGGAATACAAGGTCCGCGAGGTACAACAGGGGCTCAAGGAATACAAGGTGCCGTTGGTGATACTGGAGAGCAAGGTGTAACTGGTCCAACTGGCCTCCAAGGTCCTCAAGGATTAATTGGAAATCAAGGTCCAACGGGTGATATTGGAGTACAAGGATTAGAAGGAATACAAGGAATTACAGGCCTAACTGGTAGTCAAGGTATACAAGGTCCTCAAGGAATACAAGGAGAAATAGGTGAGCGGGGACAAACGGGAGCACAAGGAATGCGAGGGGTAATAGGTGAAGCTGGTATTACAGGTGTAACAGGTCCACAAGGTCCTCAAGGGGCGCAAGGAATACAAGGGGAGGATGGAACTACAGGTATACAAGGAGAAGAAGGTCCACCAGGGATACAAGGAATTACCGGAGAGCAAGGACACCAAGGTGATCAAGGGATACAAGGTGTAGTAGGCCCAACTGGTTCTACTGGAATACAAGGTCCTCAAGGTATAAGTGGAATAAAGGGGATAACCGGTGTAACAGGCCCTCAAGGTCCACAAGGTGTTCAGGGAATACAAGGAGTAAGTGGATCTACAGGTTTTCAAGGAGCAAAAGGAGTACGAGGGATAACTGGAGCAACCGGTCCAACTGGTACACAAGGTGTAGAAGGTCCTCCTGGGGGACCAACAGGAGCAACAGGTCCCATTGGTCCATCTAGTGGAGTGACTGGTCCATCAGGCCCGCCTGGTCCACCTGGGGGGCCAACCGGTCCAACGGGCGAAACTGGTGCGCGGGGTGTAACAGGGGGAACTGGTGCGATAGGAGCACAAGGATTACAAGGAATAACTGGTCCAACTGGTCCTCAAGGTGTAAGAGGCGCGCAAGGAGCTCAAGGTGTAGTGGGAGCAGTTGGAGTACAAGGTGCACAAGGCTCTCAAGGTAACCAAGGCATAACAGGGGCAACTGGTGTAGAAGGTCCACAAGGGATACAAGGTCCGCAGGGAGAAATCGGTCCAACGGGTGCAGAAGGTCCTAAAGGTGTGCAAGGAATACAAGGGATAACAGGTCCAACAGGAGCACAAGGCATACAAGGGTTACAAGGAATAATAGGTCAGGCAGGCATAACAGGAGCGGCAGGAGCTCAAGGTACACAAGGAATCCAAGGGGTAACCGGTCCAGCAGGAGCACAGGGCATACAAGGTACACAAGGAATACGAGGAGAAACAGGGGCAGCTGGAGTACAAGGAACCCAAGGAGTTCAAGGGATACAAGGGACAACGGGATTGACAGGTCCGCAAGGTGCACAAGGTCCTCAAGGCGTACAAGGAATAATAGGACCGACTGGAGCTATTGGTATGCAAGGACCTCAAGGAATACAAGGTATAGTAGGCCCAACAGGAGCACAAGGCTCTCAAGGAATGCAAGGCATACAAGGAATAACCGGTCCGACAGGTGCGCAAGGAATTAGAGGTCCCCAAGGGAATCTAGGAGAAAACGGGATAACAGGTCCTCAAGGGGTGCAAGGTACACAAGGTATTGAGGGACCCGAGGGACCACAAGGAAATATTGGGGCTACGGGCGTAACTGGAGAAACAGGAGCGACAGGAGAAGTAGGGGCGACAGGAGCACAAGGAATACAAGGCGTTCAAGGGATTATGGGGATACAAGGAAGTACAGGAATGACAGGACCTACCGGAGCAACAGGAGTAACTGGAATACAAGGTGTGCAAGGAATACAAGGAATACAAGGCCCAACTGGAGCAAGTGGAATAACAGGGGCTAGCGGTAGTCAAGGGCCAGCCGGAGCGCAAGGTAGTCAAGGATCGATTGGGGCTGTAGGACCTACCGGAGCAACTGGTAGTCAAGGGTCTATAGGTTTTTTAGGAATTGTAGGTGCAACAGGAGCAACTGGTTTACCAAGCGGGGGCGGTTATTTCTTTTCTACTTCAACGATTACAATTGCAGCGAATGCGTTAATACCAATTAATTCCGGATCTACAGTTTTTGGTTCTGGTGTAAGTTTAACAAATGCAACAACTGTAACGTTAAGTACGCCGGGAATCTATTTAGTAAGTTATTATTTTCAAGGTGATCCAAATGGGGGGAATGAAACGATTTCCGTGAGGCTTACTTTAAATGGAACACAAGTAGCAGGGAGTTTTATTTTTTATGTTACAGGAGGTGTTTTTATATTAGAACCAGCAGTTTCGAATACGATGGTCATTGAAGTTACTTCTTCAAATGCAACTTTGTCTTTACAAAATGGTCCATTAGCTATCGGCCATGTAACGACATTATCTGGTGTGATAACAGCTAGTTTAAATGTATTAAAAATAGTTTGATACGCTAGTTATAACGGGGGAGATGCTTGTGAAGGATCAAGATAAGTGTAGTAAGTTTCAAGCACCTATTCCTTTTCCAGCGTCAGGTATTACGGGACCGACTGGTCCAACGGGGCCGACAGGTTCTTTAGGTGGACCGACTGGCCCGCAAGGAATACAAGGCGTACAAGGACCAATTGGTCCAACAGGTCCGACAGGAATACAAGGAGTGCAAGGGGTGCAGGGAGAAATCGGTCCAACGGGGCCAACTGGTTTAACAGGACCACGGGGTGCTCAAGGGAGTCAAGGACCTATGGGGGAACAAGGTCCACAGGGAATTCAAGGTGTTCAAGGTATGCAAGGGGGAAGAGGACCGACTGGTCCAACAGGAATACAAGGGATACAGGGAATACCAGGGCCAATGGGAGAAACAGGTCCAACTGGAATACAAGGTATACAGGGCATGCAAGGTGAAGTGGGGCAGGTAGGCCCAACCGGAATACAAGGGATACAAGGAGTGCAAGGTGAAATTGGTCCGACTGGCCCAACAGGAAATACGGGTATACAAGGTCCTCAAGGGAATTTAGGGAATAGTGGTTTACAAGGTGTAACAGGTATACAAGGTATTCAGGGACCAATTGGTCCGACTGGTCCAACAGGATCTCAAGGAATTCAAGGAGAACAAGGGCCAATGGGACCAACCGGGGCAACTGGCGTCCAAGGTTTACAAGGTCCACAAGGTGAGATGGGGCTAACCGGTCCAACAGGATCTCAAGGAATTCAAGGAGTGCAAGGTGTAATAGGTCCAACAGGCCCAACAGGCTTGCAAGGGGATCCAGGTCCAACAGGCCCGACTGGTCCAACAGGAGTAACCGGTCCAACAGGATCTGCAACAGGTCCAACGGGAGCAACCGGCCCAACCGGACCGCCAGGAGGTCCGACCGGTCCAACAGGTCCAGCAGGATCACCAGGAGGTCCAACAGGCCCGACGGGAGCAACTGGTGTAACGGGAGCGACTGGAATTCAAGGAGTGCAAGGAGTACAGGGACCAACTGGAGCAACCGGTTTAACAGGTTTGCAAGGAGTACAGGGACCGATGGGTGCAACCGGTCCAACGGGTGATCAAGGTATTCAAGGACCTCAAGGTGTAATGGGAGTAACAGGTCCAACCGGTCTACAAGGTTTACAAGGGATACAGGGACCGGTAGGAGCTACCGGCTCAACCGGCCCACAAGGCGAGCAAGGGGCGCAAGGTCCAATCGGTCCAACCGGTCCACAAGGAATTCAAGGCATACAAGGTGAGCAAGGGGTAAGGGGAGAAACAGGTCCAACTGGTTTACAGGGGCTACAAGGGATTCAAGGCATACAGGGACCAACTGGACCTCAAGGAATCCAAGGAGTACAAGGACCGAGTGGCATAACAGGCCCAACCGGTCCACAAGGAATTCAAGGCATACAGGGACCTCAAGGAAATATAGGGCCAACCGGAGCGACTGGAATCCAAGGAGTGCAAGGTGCAGAGGGTCCAACTGGTCCAACAGGGGCAACAGGCCCACAAGGAATTCAAGGCATACAAGGTCTACAAGGCCCAACCGGTCCACAGGGCATTCAAGGAATCCAAGGAATCCAAGGGCCTATTGGTCCAACAGGCCCCACTGGCCCGCAAGGAATTCAAGGGATAACCGGTTCGACGGGACCAACCGGAGCAACGGGAGCAACAGGTCCAACTGGAGTAACGGGTCCACAAGGTCCTCAAGGGATTCAAGGACCACAAGGCGTAACAGGTCAGGCGGGAGCAACAGGAGCGACAGGAGCAACAGGTCCACAAGGCATACAAGGAATCCAAGGTCCACAAGGGATAACAGGTCAGGCGGGGGCGACAGGTCAAACGGGGGTAACGGGTCCACAAGGGATACAAGGAATTCAAGGGCCGCAAGGAGTAACCGGTGTAACGGGAGCAACCGGCCCAACGGGAGCAATGGGAGCGACAGGACCGACAGGAACCCAAGGGCTACAAGGCATAACAGGAGCGACAGGGGGAACAGGAGTAACAGGCCCAACAGGTGCCACGGGTCCAACAGGCTTAACTGGAGCAACAGGATCATCTGCTATATCGACAGGTGGTGGATATTTCTTTTCGACCTCAACAAGCACAATTGCTGCAAATGCCAACATTCCAATTAATTCAGGATCCACTGTATATGGAACAGGTGTATCATTAACGAGTGCTACGACAGTCACAGTAGCGACGCCAGGAATATATTTAGTAAGCTACTATTTTCAAGGGGATGCTAATGGGGGGAATGAGACTGTATCTGTTAGGTTGCTATTAAATGGAACACAACTAACAGGGAGTTTTATACAAAACGTAACGACATCAACGGTCGTTCTAGAACCAGCTATTTCAAATACGCTCCTTGTGAATGTAACGAGTGCTAATTCAACGTTAGTATTACAGAATGGTCCATTAGGTGTAGGGCATGTAACGACCATAGCAGGTGCGATTACAGCAAGTTTAAATGTAGTGAGAATATTATAAGGAATATAAAAAACACAAGGGGTGTCTACAAAGACACTCCTTGTGTTTTTCTCTTTATCTTTTCGGCTGAAAAATATGTTGAAAGAAGTATTTGTGATGTAAATTATCGACAACTTTATTTGCTTGATATGTGCGTTGTTTTTCTATTCGAAGTCTTTGCTCCATCATTTTTATTGCGTGATCAGATAAACGTAACATTATACATTTCTCCTTTTCTATAAATATAGGTGACTATTTGGTATCGATCCCATATTTATTATTAAGGAGGCAAAATGTGTAACATAGGCAAAAAGCACCTTCCTCTCCCATTACGCTTACGAGGTTAGCTGTCGGACTCGGGAAGTGAGAGTTTCCCTACTTAAATAAGATTCGCCCCAAGTAGCAAAGCTACAAAAATGGTTCCCCCGCTCCAAATTTTGGACTCAGCAAAAGGTTTTATAAAGTAAAAGATAACATAAATAAAATGATGAGTCAAACTATTTGTTGTTTTCTGATTTTTTAAGTGAGGTTAACACCACTCCATCGGGTAATATGATCTCCTTTACTTCAATAAAGCCATGTTTTTTATATAAAGAAAGAGCAGGTGTATTTTCTTTCCCTGTTTGTACAATATATGTTTTGGAGGGGGAGAACATGTCAAATACATAAAGTAGTAGTTTTGTTGCAATCCCTTTATGAAAATGATCGGGGGATACTACTAAACGATGAATATCTACTGCCTCTTCATTCATTTTAAAAGAAATAAACCCAGCAAGTGTATCTTCATAAAAATAGCCGTAGAAAATTTCATCACACGATTGAATATCGGCTACAGTATCATAAAGGCGCGGGATAGCTGTACTATTTATATATTTTGCCTCAATTTCATAAGCGGGTATTTGAATGCTTAAAATAGAAGTGGCAGTTTTGTGAGAAGTTGTGATTAATTTTTGAATCATATGGTAAAACCTCCTTATATACTTTATTTTCATAGATTTGACAAGATTTTTCTTTTTTGGATATAATAATTATATAGTTACACAAGAAGTTAGTAGCTAAATTGAATTACACTATAATAGAAATGGAGGACTAAAGATGGGGTGGATTATCACATTAATAGTTGGTGCTATTATAGGTGCAATTGCAGGTTCTATTACAGGTAAAGACTTTCCTGCTGGCATGTTTGGAAATATAATTGCTGGTTTATTAGGAGCCTGGTTAGGCGGTAAATTATTTGGAGATTGGGGTCCATCACTAGGTGGTATTCATATTATACCAGCTTTATTAGGATCAATTGTGCTCGTTCTTATTGTATCATTTGTAGTGAAAGCTGCAAGGAAATAAAGAGTTATATTATGATGAAAAGCCCTATATAAGGGCTTTTCATCATTCGAAGAGGTGGTTTTATTGGAGAAAGTAAGTTTAAGAAAACGAGATAAGTTGAAAAAGTTTTTTAGAGAACACAATTATTTAGCAGTATTACTTGGGTTTGCATTATTGTTCATTAACATATTATTACTAACAAAAATATCATTTGTTTTTACACCGTTTATCGTCTTTTTAAAAACAATTTTCTTCCCAGTATTATTAGCGGGCGTACTATTTTACATTTTGCATCCATTCGTTTCACTTTTAGAAAAGAAAGGTGTTTCGAGAATTGTATCAATAGCTTCTATATATATAATCGTACTAGGATTATTTGTATTTTTAGTTGTTACAGTAATCCCGATCATTAAAGATCAAATTGATGCATTGATAGATAACTTACCGTATTTCGGTCATGAAATCGAACGAGCAGCACGTAGATTTGGAGAAAGTAATTTACTAGGGAAAATTCAGGAGAATTTAAATATTGATGTAGCAAGTATGGTAAAAGACTATACAGTTGATTTTACGAAATCTTTATCATCAGTAACAGGAAATGTAACTGGATTTTTAAGTACTGTTACAGAGGTCGTTTTAACGTTTGTAATGGTTCCGTTTATATTGTTCTATCTTTTAAAAGATGGTGAGCAATTACCGAATCACTTTTTAAAGTTTATTTCAGAACAAAGACGACCAGCAGCGATGAGAATACTAGACGATATGCATTATGCGATTAGCTCGTATATTAGAGGACAAATTATCGTTAGCTTATTTATCGGTATTATGCTATTAATTGGTTACCTTATTATCGGTATTAAATATGCGGTACTACTCGCTATTTTAGCGATGATTGTAAATATCGTCCCGTACGTAGGACCAATCATTGCAATTACACCAGCTTTAATTATCGCATTTATTGACTCGCCAGCAATGGTTTTAAAGGTAATTATCGTAATGATGGTCGTACAATTAGCAGAAGGCAAATTTATTTCTCCGCAAGTCATGGGGAAAAAGTTAGATATTCATCCGATTACTATCATCTTTATTATTTTAACTGCAGGAAATTTATTTGGAATTATGGGGATTATTTTAGCAATTCCAGGGTATGCGATATTAAAGGTGTTAGTAACGCATGGTTATCGATTTGTTAAGTTGAATACGTGAAAAAAAGAGCTGAAACAGAGAAGATAGATTAATCTTCTCTGTTTTTTTGTATTTGTTGCATTAATAATAATGGTGCTAAACATCTGTCTAATACTCTGTAAGTGATCTGTCGGGCTGTTGCTTCTTCAAAGTTAAGGGAATAACAATGCTTAGAGAAGTGTGTGTGCTATTTCCAATGATCTATTTCAAGGAAGGCTTTCCATGTTTTAAAAACTAATTTGATTGGACAACTTAAAGAATAGTGTTTTTTCGGCTTGATTATGATGTAATGCTACACATATAAGGAAAACTTATCGATTATTATAATTAATAAATATTCCATGTATTATATTTAATGGTGTAAGATAATAGTGTATTCTAAAAATAAAGAGTATTGAAAATTTATAACAGGAGAGGATTTTATGATTCTTGGTTTACATCATGTTCAGATAACTATTCCAAAAGGCGCCGAACTAGAGGGGAAAAAATTTTATTGTGAAATTCTTGGTCTCACTGAGAAAGAAAAGCCCGAATCATTAAAGGGGCGTGGAGGGTTTTGGTTAAAAGTGGCAGATAGAGAAGTACATATAGGTACAGAAGATGATTTTGATCGGCTAAAAACAAAAGCCCATATTGCTTATCAAGTAGAGGATATATCGTATTGGAGAAATGTGTTGGAACAAAATGAAATTCAGATAATTGAAGGGGTACCTATACCTGGTTTTGAACGTTTTGAGTTTAGAGATCCATTTGGAAACAGAGTAGAAATGATTCAAGAAATGTAGTCGCTCCATTAGCTGATTGATATAAAGGAAAGAAATAGTACTTTAATATAAAACTGAAAATTCTATTTTTTATTAAAGTAAAATGTGATAAACTGTAAAAAATAACGAAAAGCGATGAAAGAGAAGAGTACATATTCGAAACTTTTCAGAGAGCTGATGTGTGGTGGGAATCAGCAAGGAATGAATATGGAATGGGCTCTGGAGCTTCTAACTGAAATGAGTAGGTAAAGACGGTTACTTCCCGTTATTGAAGTGTGAAGTGAGCTATAAAGATAGCTAATTAAGGTGGTACCGCGGGAGTCTCTCGTCCTTTTTTGAAGGATGAGGGACTCTTTTTATTTTGAGAAAGGAGGAGTTAGGATGAGTGACAAAATAATGTTAACAGGAATTAAGCCGACGGGTTATCCGCATTTAGGAAATTATATTGGTGCAATTAAACCTGCGTTGCAAATGTCAAAGAAGAATGAAGGAAAAGCATTGTATTTTATAGCGGATTATCATGCGTTAAATGCTGTGCATGATCCGAGTCAGTTCAGTAGTTATACGAAAGAGGTAGCAGCTACTTGGTTATCACTTGGACTTGGGGAAGATGTTATTTTTTATCGGCAAACGGAAGTACCAGAAATTCTAGAATTAGCTTGGATATTAGCTTGCCTAACTCCGAAAGGGCTTATGAACCGTGCTCATGCGTATAAAGCGAAGGTAGAGCAAAATAAAGAAGCGGGTTTAGAGGTCGATGCCGGAGTGAATATGGGATTATATACGTATCCGATCTTAATGGCAGCTGACATATTGCTATTTCAGGCTACGCATGTACCTGTCGGAAAAGATCAAATTCAGCATATTGAAATCGCGCGTGATATTGCCACGTATTTTAATCATACTTTCGGAACGACATTTACACTTCCAGAGTATGTCATACAAGAAGAAGGTGCAATCTTACCTGGTCTTGATGGAAGGAAGATGAGTAAAAGTTATGGGAATGTTATCCCGTTATTTGCGGAGCAAGAAAAACTACGAAAGTTAATATTTAAAATCAAAACAGATTCTTCACTTCCAAATGAACCGAAAGAACTAGAAACGTTATTTACAATTTATAAAGAATTTGCGACAGAGGGTGAAATGCAGTCGTTACGTGAAAAATATGAGACTGGAATCGGATGGGGCGATGTGAAAAAAGAGTTATTCCGCGTTGTAGACCGTGAATTAGCTGGGCCACGTGAGAAATATGCTATGTATATGAATGAACCGAATTTATTATATGAAGCGTTGGAAAAAGGTGCTGAGCGGGCGCGGGCTATTGCGAAGGTAAATTTAACAGAAATTAAGAAACGGATTGGATTTGAGAGGGAGCGCTGAGCGTTCCCTCTTTTTTCTCTATAACTTATTCGTCATATCGATCAGTAAAGCAAAGAGTTCGCATATTCTTTTGAAGCTTCTTAGTTGCATATGTTAAAAAGTATGCTACTATAGGGTTACTTATTAAACTTGTTTAATAAGTATAATTAAAGTCACTTATTAAAGAGGTTTAATAAGTAGGGTTCATTTGATTACGAAGGAGATGATTCTATGAAAACAGAAAAAGAAAAGATGTTAGCGGGAGAAATGTATATTGCGGATGACGAAGAATTAGTAGCTGATAGGGTGGAGGCAAAACGTTTAACACGTCTTTATAACGAGGCGATGGAGACAGGGGATGAACAACGTTTTACATTATTAAATCAGCTTTTAGGTTCTTCAGCTGATGGGAAAGCTCAAATTAATCCTGATTTTCGTTGTGATTACGGCTACAATATTCATGTTGGAAAGAGCTTTTTCGCAAATTTTAATTGTGTGATTTTAGACGTTTGTGAAGTTCGAATCGGTGATCATTGTATGTTTGCACCTGGTGTTCACATTTACACTGCTACGCACCCTTTACATCCAGTAGAACGAAACTCTGGTAAAGAATATGGAAAACCAGTAAAAATAGGTAACAACGTTTGGGTTGGCGGGGGCGCTATTATTAACCCTGGTGTTTCAATTGGAGACAACGCTGTAATTGCTTCAGGAGCAGTTGTGACAAAAGATGTACCTAATAATGTAGTTGTTGGTGGTAACCCAGCCAAGGTTATTAAAACGATAGACTTATAGAAATCGTTTTTCATGGGTATATGAATAAACGGGTGTCGTATCGTATAGACAATGTGAAAGGTGTTTCATATGAAGAAAAAGAGTGCGGACAATTGTACAAAGACATTGCTTGCTTCTTGAAACGCTCTTTTTCGTATTTATTTTGCCGGTTTTCTCGTTTGCTGTAAGTTGCTATCATCGGTTATACAACAGCCTTTTTAGTCGGCTAGGTATACTAGGGGAATCATTCGGAATACGTAATACCTTGTTAGCTGTTTTATTATTTGTTCTCTTATCTGGAATTGTATGAATGCATCAAGCAAAACAGAGAGTGCGTGCATCGGAAATATATCATCTTTATTGCTTTAGAAAATGATGTATGATATATTGTCAACGCAACTTATTAAAAGGGTTTAATAAGTATGTTGATTAAGGTGGTGAGCGATTTGAGTGAACAGTTTGTTACTCAAAAATCGATTAAAGAGACAATCCTTCGTGGCATTCGTAAAGTTCTTTTAGAGCGAGGTAGTGCAACGAAAGTTGAGCTTAGTAATACATTAGAAATCAGTTTTCCAACGATAAGTAAATTTATAGAAAAAATGAAACAAGACGGTGAAGTCACTTTAGCTGGTTTAGATGATTCAAGTGGTGGAAGAAGAGCGAAACGATATGAATATAATCCAGAATATATGTTAGGTTTAGCGATATTTTTAGAAAAAAATGAGACGAACTATACAATTTTTAACTGTTTAGGGGAAGTAAAAGAACAGGGGAGTACTTCAAGTATGTTAGTTGATACGGGCGTAAATGTATTATCTAAACATATTGAAGGTCTTATCGCTACATTCCCGAAAATAAGCTCTATATCAATAGGTGTGCCTGGTTCGGTTGATAATGGTCGTATTTTTTATATTCCTGGATATGAAAAGTTCCAAAATTTTAATTTGAAAAGTCATTTGGAGGAACAGTTTTCTATACCAGTAGTAATCGAAAACGATATGAATGCCGCAGTACTCGGTTATCATAAAAATACTGGAAATAATGAAAACTCCTCTCTTGTATATTTATATTCAGGTCAAAATGGACCAGGTGCGGGGATTATGGTAAATGGAGACGTCGTACGAGGGAGTACGTTTTTCTCAGGAGAGATATCTTTCGTACCGCAGTATGATAATAAAAATTTCTTACAAGCTTTGAGAAGTGAAGATTCGAATAATCCAGAGGAATATAATATAGATGCTATTACTCGTTTAATAGCTACATGTATAGCTATTATTAACCCTCATGCCTTTATCTTCTGTGATGATGAAGTGAATCAATTTGTTATAGATCAAATTGTAAAAACTTGTCCGCAGTACATTCCGGCGGAACATATTCCGAAAATAACAGTGAGCAATTGGAAAGAAGATTATTTATATGGATTAAAAAGCCTTGGACTTGATCTTATGATTACGAGAACGAATAAAGAAAATTAAATGTACTGGCAATGAAGCATCCAATTGTCAGTTGAATAACATAAAAGAAAAGGTGCCAATTATGAAAATTGAACATGTAGCAATTTGGGTGAATGATTTAGTAGGAATGCGTGATTTTTATAAACAATATTTTAATGGTGAAGAAAATAGCTTATATCATAATCCAAAAAAGCAATTTAAATCTTATTTTATAACTTTTGAAGGTGGTGCGCGTCTAGAACTTATGAAGCGGGTAGGGATAGAGGATGCATTACAAACAGAAACAATAGGATATGCGCATATTGCTTTTTCTGTAGGTAGTAAAGAAAAGGTGAACGAATTAACGAATACATTAAGAGAAGCAGGATACGCTGTGTTAAATGGCCCGCGTACTACAGGGGATGGTTACTACGAAAGTGTAGTAAGTGATCCTGAAGGAAATCAGATTGAGATAACGATCTAACATGAACAACCTCATTTCGCATTATCATGACGGGAAATGAGGTTGTTTTATTTTTATCTTTAATTGGAGTGATGAAAATCGCGAAGAATCCCCTCAATAACTGGATGAAGAGTACTAGGTAATTCATCAAGCGGAAAGAAACGTAATTCTTTTGATTCTGTTTGATCACATACAAGCTCACCGTGAAATTCTCGGCAAATATAAACAACGAGTACACCGTGTACTTGATCGCCGTTTGGGTAGATTTGAAAGAAATCTGGTCCTGAATATGTACGGAATAGTTCTGGATTTTTAATAATAAGTCCAGTTTCTTCATATACTTCTCGTTTTAAAGCGTCTTCTAACGTTTCGTTATATTCTAAGGCGCCGCCAATGATGCCCCAGCGGTTGAAGTCTGTACGGAGCTGCAATAATATTTCATTTTTCTCATTTACTATAATAGCGTGTGAACCTATTAAAATTAGTGGATGATTTCCTACTAAATTTCTCATGTCTTCGATATACCCCATAGTTGTTCTCCTTATAGCTAATAATAATTAGGAAGTTCTTTTAACATTCTTTCTGTTTTACGTGCTGTAAAGGCTAAGTTATGGTCATCTTTCGTTCTGAAAAATAATGTGCGTAAAAAGGTTTTAATGTTGGCGCATAAAATACAATATTCATTTAACGAAAGGCGTTTTCTAATTTGGGGAAGCCTTTTTATTTTTTTTTGAATAATAGAAATTAACTCATCTTGCGGGAAGTCATGATACAGCATTGCTAGTAATGGCGTAACAATTCGTTCATCTTCGTTATTATGAAAAAGGTCAGATGGAATGAAGATTTTATTTAATAAGCAATGAATTAATTCTTCATACCATTCAAAGGTCGTATAAGAATTGTGGACAATTTCAGTAAAGGCATCAGATACGTGAGCAAGACAATGAGCCCATCCTTTATTTTCAATATAGCCTCGGAAATCTGTTTCTAAGTTTGTGTATGTAATGAGTTTGTTTTTTATTTCTTCAATATCCTCCTCTGTACAAAAGTAGTGCGAATTAGCGAATTGGAGTATTAACGCAAGTAACGAAACAGTGTAAGAACGTGTGAAAACCCCATCTGAATGCGGGGAGTAAATGTCACAATATAAATATTCATCACTTAAACAAGTTTGCAACAGTAATTTCAGTTGATCATCCATAAGGAATTCATGATGAATAAAATGCACAAAACATTTATATATAAGCTGGTAACGAACGTAACTATCAGTCGTTCCAATATACTGAAGCATATGGAGCGTTAATTCATTTATATCTATATGTCGCAGTTGCGTATAGTCATTTTGTTGTATAAGCTCTAACTGTTGTTGCAGCGCTGTAATATCCAATGGAGAACCTCCTCCGCACTTTAAAGATGCGATGTTTTCTAGTATTCTATATATTCAAGGACAATCCTGCTCATGCAAGGAGAACAAGTAGAAATTCAAGTATGACATAGATGAGGGAAGTATATGACGACTATAGAACAGTTAGAAAAACATTTTAAAATAAGAAGAAATGCTTCTTCTATCATGATAAAAGAAAATAATGCAGAGATTTTTACAGAAGAGCAATTAAAGGAAATGATGCAATATTGCGTTGCTGAGGCTGAAGAAGAGGGAATAGAAAACTTACATTTTGAGATTTCTTCGAAAAGCCCCAATTATAATATGTATAAAAAATGTTTTGAAACGTATTCGTTTGAATATGTTACTGAAAACATCATTGTGTTTAAGGATCTATATAAAGGAGAAGATGTAGAAAGTGAAATTGATTTTAAGTTGATTGAAGAAGTAGGAGAAGATGCTTTTTATTCTCTTTGGAGTGAGATGACGGAAGAACAAGTCACTTATGATCAATTTGGAAATATGATGCTACAAGAAATTGGTGAGCAATGGAAAGAACATTGTTTAACAGCGAGTGTAGGTGAAGAGCTGATAGGAATTGTAATCCCGCATATTGAAAAGGGGACGTTAGAAGAAGGAAAACTTATGTATTTCGCAGTCGCTCCAAATATGAGAAATAAAGGGTATGAAGCAGCATTCTTTACAGGGGCAATGTTTGTTTTAAAAGAAATAGGTGCATCTTATTATATCGGTGATACAAATGTACAAAATGAGTGGATGAAGGATGTTTTTGAAGAGAATGGATGTCAGCTGCTTAGTTCAACTGAGAGATATGTGAGAAAGTTTTAGGAGGATGAATGATGTATACTCTCGAACTCGTATAGCGGGAGGGGACTATATATGTTAAAGCAATCCATGCATTCATTCGTGTTATTGTATCCAAATGTATTGTTAGAAGGCTGGAATGTTGAAAAAGTTTCAGAACGTTATGAAGGTGAAAAGTGGGGAACTTTTTGCCTGTTTGTAAGATAAAAAGAAAAATGAGAACGACAAAGTAGATATTCGTATAATACAATAGGATAAGATTCGATTATAAGAGAAAGCGTTGGTGAAAGAATGGGGCAGCAAAGAAATTGGTTACAAGCAACTGTAGAAAGAAATGAAGATAATACGTTACAAATAAAGTGGGAAAATAATATAGAGGAAGTTTGCATTTATTGGAGTACTTCGCCAGATCATATTGAAGAAAATGGAGAATTACTTGCAACGGTAAATGGAGAATCATCATATACAATTGAAAACCCGAGCGAAAATGAGCGTCCATATTTTAGACTAGTAGGTAGTAATGGACAAGCAGTAACAGTAGCTGAGCGTAGATTGCCATTACAAGGCGCGTTTAACTTCCGTGATATGGGAGGATATGAAACGCTTGAAGGCCGTAAAGTAAAATGGGGCAAATTGTACCGCTCTGAAGAATTAGCAGGATTAACAGAGTGGGATATCGACTATTTACAAAAGTCTGGCTTAAAGTTAATTTGCGATTACCGTACAGACTTTGAAGTGAAGCATAAGCCAAACCCTGAGATTACAGGAGCTCGTCAAGTGTGCTTACCAGTTATGCAAGATTTAGCAAAAGACTTAAATATAAATGAGTTTTTCCAAGTTGGTGACCTTTCTATGTTAGGGAAACCAGGTGAATACCTTGTGAAAATGAATCAAGATTTCGTAAGTGGTAATGAAGCATTTGTGAGCTTCTTAAACTTAGCGCAAAACCCGGAAAACTTACCGTTAGTAAACCATTGTACAGCTGGAAAAGACCGTACTGGATTTGGATCAGCATTATTATTACTTTTACTAGGTGTACCAGAGAAAACAGTAATGGAAGATTATTTACTAAGTAACGGTTTCCGTGAAAAGTTAAACGAGAAAATGATGGCCTTTTTAGGCGCAAAACTACAAAACGATGAGAGTAGAGCGATATTGGGTGCGATGTTTGAAGCACGCACTGAGTATTTACAAGCTGCGATTGATGAATTAAAAAAGCAATACGGTTCAGTTGAAGCGTATGCTGAAAAAGCACTTGGCTTTACGAAAGAGTCGTTAGAAGAAATGAAAGAGTTATTGTTAGAGGATAAATAAGAATTTGGGAGGCTGATTGGATTAGCCTCCTTTTACTATTGTTGTTATAATTTTGCTAATGAGGATGTTGTGCAACGAAGAGAGAATGGATGAAAAGAACTTACGAATCGGGGGATAAAATGATTCATACACGTGGAAAAGCAGAGGGGTTAAGAGAAAAGCTAGCAACAATACTAAGTCAAGATTATAAGGAATTAGCTGTTCAGGATTTAAAGGTGATTGGAACGGGAGTGCAAAATATTGTTTTTCGAGGAGATTCAGAAAAGGGAGCTTTAGCATTTCGAGTGCCATGGGAAAGAGAAGTAGAAAATATAAATGAAGATTTATTTAATAGTCGGATTTCATTGCAAAAGGAAGCAGAGCTTTCTAAGTATTGTCATTCAAAAGGTATTTCAGTGCCAAAGATACACGGATTGCATCTTTCTGCCGAACTTGATTTTTTAATTTCGGATTGTGTGTATACTGATCATATGCCAATTTCTGCGCACAAAATAGGAGAGTTAGTGAGCAAGCTTCATAGCATGCCAATTGATGATTTGCATTACGAACAAAATATTAGAGAGCCCATTAGTAAGTATATAGCAGAACGAATTGTGAAACGGATAGAAGGGTTTAATACAATTACGAACTGTGGAATGAAACTTCCAGATATAAAAACAATTGAACATATTCTTAGTACAGCGGATCATGAAAAGAGTTTACTACATATGGACATTCGACCAGCCAATTTAATCGGGTATAATGGAGAAGTTAAAGCAATAGTTGATTGGGATAACGCTTTAATTGGTCATCCATTACTGGAGCTTATGAGAATAGCTGAAACAAATGAGGTTAGTTGGGATGAATTTAAAGATGGATATAAGAATGATAGTATCTTTAACGCTACTTCTCATATCGTTAGTTTATTTTATAGGTTAGATACAGCGGTCATGCTTGCAAACTTATTTATAGCACATTTGAAAATAGAAGATAAAGGTGTATTCTATAAAGAGCGGGTTAAAGCAATCCATCACGAAATATATAAAAGTTTATAAGCTATGAGAATAAATTTTTGAAATAGAATTGAGGAGAAAGAACATCATGAAATACAAAGTTATATTATTCGACGTAGACGATACATTATTAGATTTTCCTGAAACGGAAAGACACGCATTACATAATGCGTTTGTACAGTTCGGTATGCCTACAGGGTATACTGATTATCTTGCAAGTTATAAAGAGATTAGTAATGGGTTATGGAGAGATTTAGAAAATAAAATGATTACGTTAAGTGAATTAGCGGTAGATCGATTTAGACAATTATTTGCCCTTCATAATATAGAAGTAGATGCGCAGCAATTTAGTGATGCATACCTTGAAAACTTAGGGAAAGAAGTACATCTTATAGAAGGTGCAGTGCAATTATGTGAGAATCTACAAGATTGCAAGTTAGGTATCATTACGAATGGATATACGAAAGTGCAACAATCTAGAATCGGAAATTCGCCTTTATGTAATTTCTTTGATCATATTATTATTTCAGAAGAGGTTGGTCATCAAAAACCAGCACGTGAGATTTTTGATTATGCATTTGAAAAGTTTGGGATTACGGATAAATCAAGTGTACTAATGGTTGGAGATTCGCTCACTTCTGATATGAAAGGCGGAGAAGATTACGGCATTGATACGTGTTGGTATAATCCGAGTTTGAAAGAGAATAAGGCAAGTGTTAAGCCAACTTATGAAGTGGAGAGCCTGCTGCAAATTTTAGAACTTGTAGAAGTGGCGGAAGAAAAGGTAGCTTCATTTTAATCGTGTCGATATTTGTTGATAAGTCGATATATCGAAAAAATCGTTGATATATTTTGAATTACTGCGGTCAATTTAGGAAAGAGCTGTGTAACAACTAGAGGTGAATAAAGAATGTTAAAGTTTTTATTTGAGTTAGACAAGAATATCCCACAGAAAGATGAGCCGCGGTATGATGCTTATTCAAAGGGCTTTATCGAAGGGGATGTAACGATTCACGCGAGTAACAGCGTATTTTTTCAAAAGTCATGTGTGAAGGTCGCAGAGCTCGGCATTTATTTAGGACAGTGGATGGAGCAAGTGCAACATGGGCAGAATGTACATATGAATTATGAAACGCCTGACCGTGAAGAGATCATTCTTAGTTTCTCTTATGAAGAGGACAATCAGTGGAGAGTTTCTTCCAGCTGGCAACAATTTGAGCTTCAAGAATGTTTCTCTACTACAACAGTAGTGGAGAGTGTTCAACGCTATTTATATGAGTTAAATAAAGAACTGCGCGCAATAGAATATCCTGTGACGTTTGATCAGTACTTAAGAGGAGAGCAAATGATGCAGCTTTCTTACAAACGACTGTGTGATAGTAAAGCGGATACGACGTCAATAGAGGTTTATAATGAAAGCGAAAGAGTAGGAGCAGTACGGGGCTATTATAAAAATACGTTGATGAAAGTGCTAGACTTTATTCCGAAAGTCGGTAGTAATATCATTTATGAAATAAAGGATAGTAAGGACAATATTCGCGTTATTGCAAAGGATGTAAGTAGGCAGCGCCAAAGAAGGATTTTAGTAACGTACAAAGATAATCATGATGTAGAGCATGAAATACTTGTATGTGACGGAAAGTTATTGGATGCAAATTTCTTATTTACCTTTACATATAAGGGAGAAGAATATGTTGTTCATAAAACTACTTTTGGGATGGGAAAGTTATTGAGAAAAGGTTATATAATCGCAGATTGGAATATTCGTCTTGAGGAAGATATGTATGATATTGAGATGAATGTGTATGATGAGGGTTATATAGAGAATCAATATTTACTGCTGGGCGTATTTCATGCGGTTTTGTATGGGTGATAAACGAAAAATACCGGTATTCTTTGTGAAAAGAATGCCGGTATTTTTTATTCATCTTCAAAAATAAAAACTTCATCAATCGTACTATGAAGTGCCTTCGCTATATCGTGAGCAAGCCGCAAGGAAGGGTTGTATTTTCCTTTTTCAAGGTGGCTAATTGTTTCACGACGTACACCAACGCTCTTTGCTAAATCTTCTTGTGTCATGTTCAATTTAGCGCGATATTCTTTTATTTTCGTTACGAACGCCATGGTGCATCTTCCATTTCGTCAACAGGTTTATCGTAAAAGAACATAGAGAACCCGAACGTAAGAATGAGTGTGCTGAAAATAAGGGCGATATCAATCTCTTGTAGTACTGGGTTTGGAAATAACATTTCAATAAACAGAATGATAGCAGTAGTTAGTAATGTAACGATAAAAGCATTACGGCACGATTTATTGACGATTTGTTCAAACAGTTCATCGTGTTGAACCGTTCTATACGTTGTGAAAAAGGAGAAGAAACAAAACATAGTAAACAATCCTTTTTCATAAAAAAAGCCGAGGAAACCGAAGAAACCGAGAAACCCTAAATATTTAATCCAAGTTGTTTTCACGATAGATTCTCCTTTCAATGTTAGAAATAATTCATATTATGTTATAAATATATCACGTACGAAAATGTATAGTAATAATAGTTTTCCAATTCTTTTCATAATAATAGTAAAAAGAGGAAATATACTGCGAAACAAAGAGGATAATATTGTAAAATGGTTGTAAGGAGGGGGAGGAAGGCATGTTAACTTGGATCATGATCGTTGTATTACTTGTAGTCATTACTGTAGTGGCAACGGTGTTAATTGGGCGAAATGGTGATGCAAATTATAGTAAAGCGACAAAGGGGAATATTAGAAGGCTTACGATGATTTATATTATACTAGCTGTCGTTTTAATCGTTGGATTAGGTTTGTATATTTATTTCAAAGGTTAAAAAAACTGAAAAAATATAAAAATCTAAAAATAGAAGTATGCTATAATGTTAATATAGTTATTTGGTAATTAAGGAAAGGATTGGATGGAATGATTGAGATTACGAATGTGTCAAAAAGTTATAATGGGTCTACCTATGCAGTAAAAGATTTAAGTTTATCTGTGCCTAGCGGAGAAATCTTTGGATTTTTAGGACCGAATGGTGCGGGTAAATCAACGACAATTAAGATGATTACTGGTATTCACGGGGTGGACAAAGGGACGATTACGATTAATGGTATAGATATTATGAAAAATCCGATGGAGGCGAAAAGGACGTTTGGTTATGTTCCAGATAGTCCAGATATGTTTTTACGATTAAAGGGAATTGAATATTTGAACTTTATGGCAGATATGTATGAAGTGCCGAAAGAAGTACGCCAAGAACGAATCGAGACTTTAGCGAAGAAATTTGATCTTTACAATGCTTTATCGGATCAAATTCAAAGTTACTCGCACGGTATGAGACAAAAAATCGTTATTATTGGTGTGCTCGTGCATGAGCCAGATGTATGGATTTTAGATGAACCGTTAACTGGGCTCGATCCGAAATCTGCATATATTTTAAAAGAAATGATGAGAGAACATGCGGATAAAGGAAAGATTGTATTCTTCTCTACACACGTATTAGAAGTGGCAGAAAAATTATGTGACCGCGTCGCGATTATTAATAAGGGAAACCTTCAGTTCAAAGGGAATTTAGATGAAATGAGAGATCATTTTAAATCCAACGAATCACTTGAAAAAATGTTCTTGGAGATGACGGGCAATGAGTAAAATTTGGACGTTAACGAAAGTATTATTGAAATTAAATTATGCAGATTTTTTAACAGATAAGAAGAAACGAGCGGCGTACGTATTTTCATTTGCAGCTATTTTATTTGTCGGCTTTTTACTGTTTGGTTCTATTACGCATGCAATGTATGAGGGAATGATACATTTAGGGCAAGATCCAGGAATGATTATCGCAATGGGACTTGCGATTGCGAGTATATGGGTATTTTTAATGAGTATTACGAACATTTTAACTGTATTTTACTACAGCAATGACATTGAAATGTTATTACCATTACCATTAAAACCAGCGCAAATTATTTCGGCAAAATTTTTAACAGTATTAATTACACAATACGTAATGAGTTCATTCATTTTACTACCAATCTTCATTACGTACGGTTTAAAAAGTGGCGCATTTATTACATATTACATATACATGATTTTTATTTACATACTCTTCCCGATTGTGCCGTTAGTATTAGCTTCATTACTCATGACAGTTATTATGAGGTATACAAATATAGGGAAAAATAAAGACCGAGGAAATATATTTATTGGAATCGTAAGTATACTATTTATTGTAGGAATTAACGTATTTTTGCAGTGGAAAAATAAAAGTTCGTTTTCTGAAGATGCAATTGCGGATTACCTTGCAAACAACCAATCTTCTCTTTTAGTACAAATGACAAACTATTTTCCAACTACATATTTTGGAGCAGTAGCATTAGTAGAAAATGCAAATTGGAAGGGTCCTTTATACGTAATAATCTTTGCAGTTATTTCATTTGTATTTTTTGTGTTGTTTTATTACATTGCAGAGCGTACATATTTAAAAGGGGTTATTGGACTTTCAACGAGTACAGCAAAAAAAGAGGTCATTTCAGCAGAAGGCTTACAGAAATCTACGGTACAAAGTTCACATTTGAAAGCATATGTGAAAAAAGAATTTAAAACGTTATTCCGTACACCACAATTTTTCTTAAATTGTATCGTACAAACTTTCGTTATGCCGATTATGTTGTTCTTCATTTTATTCGTGCAAGATGGGAATTTAAAATGGATCACGGGATATATTGATAATCCAAAATCAGCAGGACTTGCAATTGGTGTTGGCCTTTGTGCCTCTCTATTTTTAATGGGAAGTAATGTCATCGCAACAACTTCATTCTCACGTGATGGAAGCTCTTGGTTTGTAAATCGATATTTACCTGTAAAAGCTTCGGATATCTTTTTTGCAAAAGCAATCACGGCTTGGTTAATTAATGTAATTATTTTAGCAGTGTTCGGTATTACGATGGCAGTTGTAGCGGGAATTTCTCCAGTATTTATGGTTCTTTGGTTCTTATTAAGTGGGAACGGTTTATTACTAATTAATTTAATCGGCACACGCTGGGATGCACAAACTGCAGATATACATTGGGATACAGAGCAGAAATTATTTAAGAGCCGCTATACAACTTTGTGGAATTTTTTAGCTAATATTTTAATAGCTTTAGTTATTGTAGCGGGAGTAAGTCTATTATACTTCTTCCTTCATGTCGGACTGTGGGTTATGTTTATCGTTTTATTTGTAATGTTTACGATTGTAAATTATATCTTTATTAAAATTTTAAAATTAGGTGCAGAACGTATATTATCAAATATTGAATAAAAAGATAGATCCTCTGTATTCGTGCAGAGGATTTATCCATAGGTGGAGGAGAAAAGGTGAAGAAAATAGCAATTGTAACAGGGGCAACTCGTCTGAATGGAATTGGTGCAGCTGTATGCAAGGTGCTTGCTCAAAAAGGAATAGACATTTTTTTCACGTACTGGTCTCAGTATGATAAAGCGATGCCGTGGGGAATGCATGACAAAGAGCCCTTTTTGTTGAAAGAGGAGATTGAAAGTTTAGGTGTTCGATGTGAAATGGCAGAAATCAATTTATCGCAGTCATATTCGCCAAACCGTTTGTTTTATATGGTCTCAGAACGGTTAGGTGATCCATCTATTTTAATTAATAATGCAGCGTATGCTACTCATACGAGAATCGAAGAATTAAATGTAGAGCAGTTAGATAAACATTATACAGTAAATGTTCGCGCTACTATGTTATTAAGTTCATTATTTATAAAACATTATGCAAGCAAGGCGAGTGGCCGTATTATTAATCTTACTTCAGGGCAGTCACTCGGGCCAATGCCTGAGGAACTAGCATACGTAGCGACGAAAGGAGCAATTGAAGCATTTACAAAATCAGTAGCACCAGTTGCGATGGAGAAGGGGATTACAGTGAATGCTGTTGATCCAGGACCAACGAATACAGGATGGATTACAGAGGAGCTGAATCATCATTTAGTATGGAAGTTTCCACAAGGTAAAGTAGGAGAACCGGTGGATGCAGCACGCTTAATTTCTTTTTTAGTCAGTGAAGAAGCAAAATGGATTACAGGGCAAATTATTCATTCGAATGGTGGTTACTCATAAATATATTATGTTGACAATTGTTGAGAAACAAAAAAACGAAAGAAAATTTTATTTTTTTGTATAAATAAAATGTCAAGAAAGAGAAAAATTTGATAGAAGAGTATATCGTCATATGAGGATCGTAATTCTTTATATGACAATATACTCTTTTTCTTTTAGTAAAGAGAAGAAAAATGAAGTAGAAGAAACTCGAATATTTAAATTGTTTTATCGGTTTTTGTACGTATTATTATGAAGATTACTGTCGGAAAAATGATAATTCGTATGAAAAGGGATTTTTTAAGGGGAAATCGAATCGTAAAGGGGAGGATAAATTACGTAAACATAGGGGGATTTATATGAAAATGAAAAAGGTCGCTATCGCATCGATAACAATTGGTACAATGCTTACTATGGCAGCTTGTAGTCCTTCAGCAGATAAAGAGGCAGAAAAGAAAGAGCAAGTAACAGCGCAAAATGAAGGAGAGGCAAAAACGACAAGCGCAGACGAAGCATCAAAAACAACGAAAGATACTGAAAAAGAAACAAATACTTCTTCAAATGAAAAAACAGATAAAGATGCAAAAAATACGAAAGAATCATCAGGAACAGAAAGTAACGGTAAAACATCAACTCAAAATGAGAATGTAAAAACAAAAGAAAAAGAGACGACAGGAAAGACGAATGATCAAACGACTAGCGGGAAAACAACAGATCAAAGTACAAGTACAAACTCAGACGGAAAAACAACGAAAGATCCGAAGAAAAACGTAGCGGTGAAAACAAATGTAAAAGAAGTTGCGGCATTAATTGATAGTTTAGACAAGCAATTAGCTGCGAATCCGAAATTAGAAACAGTAAATAAACTTGGAAAACAAATTAATGCAAAGTGGGATGTAATTGAGAAAGAGTTAGAAACATCACACCCAGCTGAATCTAAAACAATTGGACAAAGTATGTATCCGTTAATTGTAGGAGCGGAGAAAGAAAAGATAGATATTACTAAAATGAAGTCATTGACGACGAAAACGAAAAAAGATTTAAATCAGTTATTAACGAAACTTTCGTAGTTTCAAAAGCCTACTTGTGGGAGTAGGCTTTTTTTATGTTGAGAGTGTAATGAAAGTTTATGGGAATCATAATGAAAAAGGATGGTGATAAGAGTGACAATCGATCGAATTTGTACAATTGGGCCAGCAAGTAATAATAAAGAAACGTTAGCGCAGTTAATAAGCAATGGTATGAAAATTGTTCGGCTAAATTTATCACATGGCACGCATGAAAGTCATAAAGATATTATTCGTTTAGTGAAATCGTTAGACGATTCTATTAAAATTTTAGGCGATGTACAAGGTCCTAAAATAAGGTTAGGTGAAATAAAAGGAGAACAAATTACGCTTCAGGCGGGAGATTCTTTTATTTTACATACGCAACCAGTTACAGGGAGTAGTACGGAAGCAAGTGTTGATTATGAAGGGATCGCGAATGATGTGAAAGTCGGAAGTAGAGTTTTAATGAATGATGGTGAAGTTGAGTTAATCGTAGAGAAGGTAAGTACGGATAAAATAGAAACAAAGGTCAAAGCAGGTGGTAATATCTCATCCCATAAAGGGGTGAACTTACCAGGCGCAATCGTTCGTTTACCGGCTATTACAGAGAAAGATAAACAAGATATTCAGTTTCTTTTAGAAGAGGGTGTTGATTTTATCGCATGTTCTTTCGTAAGAAAACCTAGCCATATAAAAGAAATACGAGATTTTATACAACAGTATAAAGAAACCTCACCTAATTTAATTGCAAAAATAGAAACGATGGAAGCGATCGAGAATTTTCAAGATATATGTAAAGAAGCAGATGGAATTATGATT
The DNA here is from genome assembly GCF_038006905.1 of Bacillus sp. FSL R9-9834. Lineage (NCBI taxonomy): Bacteria > Bacillati > Bacillota > Bacilli > Caryophanales > Bacillaceae > Bacillus > Bacillus sp. FSL R9-9834. Next base: position 3,152,146 of record NZ_JBBOWD010000001.1, on the reverse strand, counting down.
GCAAGGGGCGATTTAGGAGTTGAGTTACCGTTTCAATTTATTCCGCTCTTGCAAAAAATGATGATTCAGGAATGTAATCGAACGAATACATATGTTATTACAGCAACACAAATGCTTCAATCTATGGTAGATCATTCTATTCCAACAAGGGCAGAGGTAACTGATGTGTTTCAAGCTGTACTGGACGGAACGAATGCTGTTATGCTTTCTGCTGAAAGTGCTTCAGGAGAGCATCCGGTTGAAAGTGTGAGTACACTACGTCTCGTTTCTGAATTTGCTGAGCATGTAAAAAAAGACGGTCCTTTTGTGATGAAAGATGTACTGGAATTGCTGCATAAATCTTTGGATGAGTGAAAAATAAAAAGAGGGCGGATATGCATCCGTCCTCGTGTGTTTCATTCTATTCTTGCTCTTGCTCATCCAAAATCTTTTCAAACGCAGCAGATACTTTTTCAAATTCCTCGTCATTCTCAATATATGAGAATTCACTATCTTCTTCTACTTTTAAAAAGAAAATATCAATGTCTTCCTCGGTTTCTGTTTGGATATCTTCAACAAAGGCAACTGCAATATATTCAGCGCCTTCGACATCCATCGCTCCAAGCACTTCTACTTCTTGCTCTTCGTTATTTTCATCACTAAGAGTAAACACTTCGCCAACTTCAATATCAGACATATTCATTCTCCTCCTGTCCAACTCTAATAAATAGAGCGTTTAAACTGCATACATACTAATATAGTTTTCCATGAAAAATGAATTTCATACGTACGAAAAATCAAATTCTACTTCTTTAGTATGCGTATCAGCTTATAAGGAGGATTATTTTTTACGTGTTATATCTCATAGTAACTACCTGATTAATCAAATGAGGGTATGTATTCATGCCTTCTTTTTTAAATAATAAAATAGTAGTGATATGTAAAACAATCAATAGTAGTAAAGGTATTCCATATAAGTTAACAAGACGTGGAAATACATAATAACAAGGAAGTAATAAAAGATGATAGATACCTGTAGTCCACTTTAGTGCTTGGATGTAAGTTTTCAAAGTAAATCCTCCTAAAATAAGTAATATCTATATATTACTTATTTTAGGAGGTAATTGGATATTAATTATTTGTAGATTTTAGTAGAATATAATTTTTTTATGTTAACTAATTATTGGTTATTTATAAAATAGAAAAACCAACTCAATAAGGGGAAGGGACGTTATCCACATTGATCAGAAAGTAAGTGAAAAATATTTGACTAGATTATTAAGTTAATCTCAGTTGTTTAAAAACTTGTATACGAGATTCTATAAAGGGATTAAGGTGCTTTTTATTTAAGGGATAATATATCCATTGCTTTTAGGGAACAGTAATTCAAAACTTAAAACAATGGAGGTTATCATAATGCAAAAAATGCTTTTTTCGTTCCTATGCATATTTTGTTTCGTAATTGGAAGTTCTTTCACTGTTCATGCTTTTTCTCCAAAGCATTTACCGATTTCTCAAACGTCAGATCGATGGAAAATAGAAATTAAGCAACCTGATAAAAAAACTGGTTTAGTGACAGCTAAAAAGGATGTTTTTGATACGTATGGTTTCGAGGTTCAAGATATCGGGAAGGACGCTTATCATGTAACTGTTGAAGTATTTCGAAATGAACCAGATTCCCAGACGAAGTATGAACTTTTCACTTCTAAAAAAGATCATGTGTTAAGTAAAGAAGTTGCTTTTAATCATGCGAATTTTCCTATATCCGTTCAGTCTGATGAACTTGAAGTTATTATAACTTGGCAAGAAAAGCCTTCTAGGTTGCTAAAAGATGGACAAAAAGATTGTGAGTCGGAAAGAAAATATAAACAGACATTTACATTTAAACATTAATAAATAACAGTAAAAACTCCATTATTAAATGGAGTTTTTAGCTTACATAGATTATGCTTTAGGAAGGATTCACAGCTATAACTTAATGGGTATATTACAATAATTATTAAATGTATTATCTTTCAAAGAAGAAAGCGGAACCTTCACCTCACTACCTTCCTTCATATTCCGCAGCATAGCGGTTTCTGTACTAAGTTCTTCTTCCCCAATAATAAGCACATAAGGGATATTTTCTTTATTGGCATAATTAAGGGCACGTTTTAATTTGCGTCCTGCTAGTTCGAGTTCGATTTTTAAGGAAGTGGTAGAACGTAATTGCTGGGCGATTTGTAAGCATTGTAATTCTGTTCCGAGCGGGATGATAAATACATCCGCTGTAGATGATATCGTTTCTTTCTGTGATAGTGCTGTATAAATAACGTCTAAGCCGAATGAAATACCGACTGTTGGATAATTCATATTATCACCGCGGAATGCTCCAATAATATTATCGTATCGACCACCGCTACCGATGCTAGATGTAATCGATCCATCTTTTAAAAAGATTTCATACACGGTACCTGTATACATTGTCAGTCCTCGCGCTAAAAACGGATTAAATATAGCATTTTCATTTATTCCAAGAGCGATTAAATATTGTTGTAATTGTTGTAATTCGTTTACTCCATCGGCAACGAGGAGATTATTGAAAGCTTCTTTAAAGTCAGCAATTGTAAGCTTTAGACAAGATAAAACAGTATTACATATCGTATCAGCCATTTCTTCAGAAATTCCGCGCTCTAATACATCTTTTCGTACACCATCTATCCCAATCTTTTCGATTTTGTCTAATGATAAAATGACGTCACTCGTTCGTTCAGTAGGGATGTTAATAGATTCGAGAATACCGTTTAACAATTTTCGGTTATTATATTGGATCGTTACTTCTAAGTTTAACGTTCGGAACAGTTCAAATGCCATGCTCATAAGTTCCGCTTCTGCCATGACAGACTCTACACCGACTATATCCACGTCACATTGTATGAACTCACGAAATCTTCCTTGTTTAATTGGCACATCTCGAAATACTTTTCCAATTTCATACCGTTTAAAAGGGAGGCGGATGTTCGGATTCATTGCAACGACTTTTGCGAATGGAATTGTTAAATCATAGCGTAAGGCAAGGTTACGTTTTCCTTGATCCTGAAGCGTATATATTTCTTTTAAAATTTCATCACCACCGCCGTACTTGTATGACATAAGCTCATACATATTTAACGTTGGTGTCTCTAACGGTTTACAGCCATAACGTTCAAACGTATCTTCACAAGCTCTTTTAATTTTATTTCGCAGCACTTGTTCCTCTGGTAAATAGTCTTTCGTTCCTTTTACATTTTTCATTTCCATCATAATCACTCCTTTTTAAATTAAAAAAAGCTATGCAGGTATAAAAATACCCACATAACTTTATGAACGCTTCGTGGGTCAACAGGAAAAGCCCTGTACCCACGAAGAAAAATTTTTCTTCGGATACACGGCGTTACGTATGATGAAGTTGGAAAGAAGTATTAACATTTCGCATTATAAATCTCTCCTTAACATAAGGTTTTTTCAAAGTATAGCAGAATATTTTTGAATTATCAATATTTTTAGTTTTGAAATATACGTGAAGTTATGTAGGAGAAATGGAAAAGGGTGTATAATAAAACTTAATAATATGAAATAACCTTTTAAGGAGAACGTTATGAAAAAAGATAAAACAAATGCGATGCGAATATTAGATAAAGAAAAAATTGAATATTCGATGATGTCATATGATCCAGATGATGGGAAAATTGACGGCGTATCAGTAGCCGGGAAAATTGGACGAGAAGTGAAAGAAGTATATAAAACGTTAATCGCTCAAGGAAATAGTAAAAATTATCATGTGTTTATTATTCCGGTAGATGAGGAACTAAATTTAAAAGCTGCTGCAAAAGCAGTAAGTGAAAAGAAAATTGAAATGATTCCTGTAAAAGATATTACGAAAGTGTCAGGATACATTCGCGGCGGTTGTTCACCAGTCGGAATGAAGAAGTTATTTTCTACATGTATTGATGCGAGTGCTCAATCACTTGAAACGATCATTGTAAGCGGCGGGAAAATTGGTGTACAAATTGAGCTGAAAGTGGATGACTTGGTGAAAGTTACGAGAGCTCAGTTTGGTGAAATAACGAAATAATGATACATAGGGAAAGAAGTTTTAGTTTTATAGGATAGTTAGTCCATTATGGGGCTGATTCTCCTTTTTATTTACATACTGGATAAATTGAATCATTTGTTTGGCTTTGAGGGGGAGGACTTTAAATAAACAAGAAGAGTTACTCACAAAGATAGACAAAGGAGGGGAGAGTGTTTTAATGAAAGTTTAAGAAATGCCATCAGAAAGCGAATATTCGGGAATGCCAGTATGTTTGAAAAACCTATGCTAAGAGCATGCAAGATTATATACGATTTTTTTGCTAATCCAGTAATAAGCAAGAACACTAAAACGATACCAGGATAGGAATGTATAAAACGTGTATAGATTCATAGATATAAACAAAAAGGTTCCCTTGTGAGAGCAGGGTTCTCCTGTTTTCTTGCTACTGATAATGAGATGTTATGTTAACTAAGATTGTATACAATATTCAACTCTTTCAACATAAAAAATCATATGTGATATTAGCAAATAAATGTTATAATTAGTTAATTTGTGTATAAAGGGGGATATTTATGAAGATGTATTATAGCGAACGAGCCCATGAATATGAAAAGGTTTATTTTAGAAACGATCCAATTCGCCAAGAAGAACAAACTCTTATTCAACAGAAACTTCAAAAACTATTTACAAACCAATCTATTTTAGAAGTAGCATGTGGGACAGGCTATTGGACACAGTTTATAGCTAAAACAGCAAAACATATAACAGCCATAGATTATTCCAACGAAGTATTAAACATCGCAAATCAAAAAGATATTCTCCCTTCTAAAGTGAATTTTCTTCAAGGAGATGCCTACCAACTTGATAAAATCCCTGGGAACTTTGAAGGATGTGTTGCAAACTTTTGGTTTTCACATATACCAAAGTTTAGAATCCAAGAATTTTTAAATCAATTACATGATAAGCTTGGGCCTGGAACAACAGTTTTTATGGCTGATAATATTTATACAGAGTCCATAGGTGGAACTTTAGCACATAAAGAAAATGACCCAAATACATATAAAATAAGGACTTTGGACAATGGAACCAAGTATGAAATCATAAAGAACTATTACACTGAGGAAGAACTAAAAGATATATTTATCCCTGTTTCAAGTGATTTACAAATATATATGGGACAGTGTTTTTGGTGGGTATCCTACAAAATTAAATGAGAAAATTTAACTTCTGATAACGATAATTATGTAAATAATCTGTTCACTGGATTCCCATAGAAAACTGTGATGAGATGTGGTTTTTGATTTTGAAGTACTTCAAAATCTTAGCTAGGTGGCTATGTATCGGTACCCCACAATAAAAAGAGGCTGTCTCATAAGTCTCTTTCGAAGTAAGATCACATGAAATTGAAAAGGCAGAAACGTTATAAAATCAGCGTTTCTGCCTTTCGCTTTTTATTAGATTTTGGCTAAAAAGCACCTTTTGGGACAGACTCTTTGATTTTAGAGACAAGTTTCCTAACAGTTGATTTTGTTAACGAAAGTCGACTTCAAATCCATATTTTGTGTGAAATAAAAGCATATAATAAAAGTATGAGGTGATGGTGTGAAGGAGATAAACATTCATAAAATAATTGCGGATAAGAGAAAAGAAAAGGGGATTACGCAGGAAGAGTTAGCGGCGTATATCGGTATTACGAAGGCATCTGTTTCTAAGTGGGAGACAGGGCAGAGTTATCCGGATATTACATTTTTACCACTGTTAGCATCGTACTTTAATATAAGTATAGATGAACTAATCTGTTATACACCGCAAATGGAACCAGAAGATATTAGGGATTTATATCATAGACTAGCGGAAGCTTTTAGTGAAAAACCATTTGATGAAGTAATGATGGAGTGCAGAGAAATAATTAAAAAATATTATTCTTGTTTTCCGTTATTACTTCAAATGGGACTACTTTTGATTAATCACCATATGTTAACAGAGGATACGGATAAAAGAATTGAAATGTTAGAAGAGGCAATGCATCTCTTTAGCAGAGTGCAGGAAGAAAGTGATGATGTTTCTCTTGTGAAAGAGGCGGTATCGTTTCAAGCAACTTGCTATCTTATACTCAATAAACCGAATGAAGTATTGCAATTACTTGGCGGAACGATACGTCCTAACGTTCCAGAGGAAGATCTAATCGCACAAGCGTATCAAATGCTTGGAAATGCTGAAAAGACAAATGAAATAATGCAAATTAGTATGTACCAACATTTAATACAACTCGTTGCGACAATACCAAATTACGTAGTAGTAAATGCCTCAAACGTTGAAAAAGTAGAGGTGATTTTAAATAGAGCTTTTATGTTAATAGATATATATGAAATAGAAACATTGCATCCCAATATGACTTTAAAAGTATACTATGCTGCTGCACAAGTATATTGTATGCAAGGGAATTTTGAAAAGGCATTAGAAATGTTACGTAAATATGTAGCAGTTTGTACGGCAAGCTTCACAGTAAATAGTCTACATTTACATGGAGATTCTTATTTTGATGCGATTGATGCATGGTTTGCAGAATTTCCACTCGGCGCTAAAACAGTTAGAAATGAAGAGATTATAAAGCGAAGCATGTTACAAAGTATTGCAGAGAATCCAGTTTTCACTCCGATGAAAGATGAAAGAGAGTACAAAAATATAATAGCGAGTTTGAAATTCAAATTAGATATAACTGAATAGAAGGAGGACTAATATAATGACCTTCGATGAATATGAAGTAGCGATAAATAGTGAATTTACGTTGCAAGGTACACTCACTAAACCGAAAGCTGGCGGGAAGTATGCGGCGGTTATCATTATTGCTGGATCTGGAGAAATTGATCGTGATGGAACGATATTACCGCTAAAGCTTGAGTCGAACATATATAAAGATTTAGCACATGTAATGGCGAAGCTTGGAGTAGTGACGCTTCGTTTTGATAAGCGCGGAGTAGGAAAGAGTGACGGGGAATTTCTAAAGACTGGAATGTGGGATTTAGTTAATGATATAGAGTCTACGATTACGTATTTAAAAGAACAGCCATTTGTTGATCCAGAAAATATCATTTTAGCTGGTCATAGTGAAGGATGTATGTTGGCAACTGTAGTAAACGCAAGAACACCAGTAAATGGACTCATACTTCTTACAGGAGCTGCGGAATCGTTAGAAGAAGCTACGAAAAGACAAAGAGAGATTGCTTATAAAGAATTAAAAGAACAAAAAGGAATAAAGGGAAAACTAATGCGCCTTCTCGATGTGGAGAAACATGGAGAGAAGCAGATGGAAAAAATAAAAGAGAAAATGATGAACACAGAAAAAGATACGATTAAAGTGGGTTTTAAACCGATGAATGCAAAATGGTTTAGAGAGCATTTTCAGCATGACATTTATAAAGATTTACAACAAGTAACATGTCCAGTGCTAGCGATTGCTGGTGATAAAGATATTCAGGCTGATCCTGAAAAAGCGAAGCGAATTGGTGATTATGTGAAGGGGGATTCTGAGGTACATGTAATAAAAGATATGGATCATAGTTTGAAAAGTTTTGAGGGGGATTTTAAAGCTTTAGAGTTTAAAAAGAATTACGAAGAAGGGGCGGGAAAGCCACTTCATCCAGAGCTGGAAGAAATAATTGCGAATTGGATGGATACGTATTTTATCTCGCAGTATGCTGGCAGTAAGACATCCACCTTAAAAATCTGCGAAAGCGAGGAAGTTAGAAGGGAGAGTAACTGCTTGTAAAAGCCTGATTGGTGTGGGTACCTATGAATCCTACACCAATCGGGCTTTTTTGTAATTGTCGTTTCAATCCCACGAAGGAAACAGCATTCTTCAACTAACTCTATTACAGAAGCCGCTACACCCTCATCACAATGATTCTTGAAAGAACCTATCATAAGAAATTTTTCTTTTTAATTTATAATAAAGATTAAAAAAATGTGAATTTCATAGAAAAAGAACGACATATGAAGTAAAATGTCATGTATAGTTTCTATCATTTTCTTTTATAATTGTTTGAAATGTTCTTACATATTGATTTATCTGGGAGAATGTATAGATTTCGATTGATTATATGTAATGAAAAATGAAGGTGTTATGTAACTATTAGGATGTACATTAGAAGAAGTGTGAGGAGGAAGGTATATCTATTAAAATAGCGAGATATACTAAATTAAATATGAGTATTAGATTGAATAAAAAAGTAGTAGCATTAACAGCAGGACTAACGGTATTATCTTCATCGATGGTATCGTTCGCAGAAGAACAGCCATCTGTAAATAACCATCAATCTATAAGTATTCAGGAACAAAGCGGGACAGATCAACTTCAAGTATCAGAAGAACAAGTTTTAAAAAGTATTGAAGAAAGTTTTGAAGGGGTAGATGGACGCGGTGGAGGTACTGTCAATAATAAGAAAGTGGACAGTCTTCAAAGTTCAGAAGGTATTTATGAAGAAACGGGTACATTAACTGTTCCTCACCATTCAGGTAGAACAAAGCGTAGTCTTGTTTTCTCAGCACCTACAGTTTCTAGTACGATAAACGGGGTTCCATTCACGGAATGGATTGTTCCAGCAGGTAACGAGAATATTCGCCCTCAAAATCATATGACTCCAAAGTATATTACAATTCATGAAACTGATAATAAAAGCGTAGGAGCAGGAGCTAAAAGCCACGCTCAATACTTGTATAACCAAGCAGTAGGGGAAACAGACCGAGCTGCATCATGGCACTTTACAGTAGATGATAAAGAAATTTATCAACACTTACCATTAAACGAGAATGGATGGCACGCAGGAGATGGTGATGGGGCGGGTAATAGAGAATCTATTGCAATTGAAATTGCAGTTAATAGTGATGGTGACTACAATAAGGCAGTCGATAACGCTAAGAAACTTGCAGCTTATTTAATGAAAGAAACGGGTGTACCATTAAACAACATCGTAAAACATCAAAAATGGAGTGGTAAAAACTGTCCCGATATGTTGATTAATAGTGGACAATGGGTACCATTCGTAAATGGTGTTGAAGGATATTATAATAAATTTTATCAACCGACAGACGATATAACAGGAGGTTGGTATGAATCGGCTATTCGTGATTTGAACAGAAGAGGTATTATGGTAGGAGAAGGAAACGGCATTTTTGCGCCTAATAGATCTGTAACAAGAGCTGAGTTTGCGCAATTAATCTCGAATTCTTTAAGTCTTCCAGCTGGAGATGCGACGTTTAAAGATTTAAATGATGTAAATTCAACTTTACGAGATGGTATTAAACGTACTGCAAGTGCAGGCATCATTTCTGGTAGAGGAGACGGTAATTTTGACCCTAACACACCTATTACAAGAGAAGAAGCAGCGGTTATTGTAAATAAAGCTTTACAGTACAAAGGAATAAATGGACCATTGGTAAACTTACCATTTACAGATAAAGATCAAATTATCTATAAAGAAGCTGTACAAAGATTATACGGCTTAGGTATTGTAACAGGTATGGGAGATAACCTATATGTCCCTAAAGGAACAACAACTCGTGGTGAAACTGCAGCATTCATTTTAAACATGCTTCAAGTTATTGAAACTGGGAATGTTCAAAAAGGAATTGGTACGGTTGAAATAAATGGTATTGGGGTAAATGTTCGCAGCGGAGCAGGATCTAGCTACTCTGTTGTTAGAAAAGCAAGCAAAGGTGAAAAAGCTACAGTATACGAAGAAAAGAATGGTTGGCTAAGAATTGGTACAAGTGAGTGGGTTTATAATGAGCCTAGCTACATCGTCTATACGAAAGATAAAAATTAAATAGTTACGAGTAAGTCATACATCACATATCTCATGTATTCCCAGGCAATGGACAGTATTTTCTCCATTGCCTGTTTTTGTGTTTCAGTTTTTTAATAGTTAAATAAAAATTTAAAATGGGGTTAGAAGGAAGAGTAATTGCCTGTAAAACATTGACCGTTTTAGGTTAGTTTAGTATATAGGTTTTTCAGTTTTTTCGTAATTTTGTATTTGTGAACGAGAGCTTTTGTTATTACACTATCTTCATTTTTTATCGGCAGAGTGGGGTGAAATATAGGATATTGCAATCCAATTAAAGTTTTACTTTTTCCATAATGCAGTTTTTATATAATATGAAAGTCAACGGTTATAACTACTTAAAATATAGCCGTTTCTTTTTTGCGAATAGAAAGGAAATGAAATCATGGAAAAATCAATAAAAAGTGAATGAATTGGAATGTTTATCTTTAATGAAACTTTTCATACATATGAACAAAACGAAGGAAAAGTACATTGGGAATTGGATGTTAGAAATGAGCATGTACACGTATATGAAATGATAAAAAGAGCAGAAAAGCTTTATATATGCTTAGAGGAATTTGATAAAAATGCTAAGGTCGCTATAGCGAAAGAATTAATAGAGTATAAAAATGATTTTTGGCCTGAATATGATGAGAATGATAAACATTTAGATTGGGATGCTGTAGATGCAGGAGAATATGATATGACGAAAGAAACATTTGAGCAGTCTATTACTCTTATGGATATTGTAATGAGAGAAAATGATATATATTGCGAGTATAATGATGGAGATTTATTTGGAGGACATAGAATCCATGCTTCTTTTGACTACGAGTACAATTTGTTAGATGCAGAGATTTAGTTTTGAAAGATGAAAGTAAAAAGGATTGATTACTATAATCAATCCTTTTTGTCATTATTATAAGATAACGGTGAGATAAATAGATAGAGAGTTGCATAGTTTTAATACGGCCCCCACTCAATATTAACCCCAACAATAAGAAAAATAAGTCCAATAATAAACCAAATGAATGCAAGTGGAGCCATAAATCGAATCCATTTGCCATAAGAAATGCCGCTCGCTGCGAGAACGCCCATTAAAACACCGGAAGTTGGATTGAGGCAGTTCACTACACCTTCGCCGAGCATAACAGCTTGTACTGTAACTTGGCGTGTAATGTGCATGAAATCAGCTAATGGAGCTAATATCGGAATGAAAATCACAGATTCACCTGTACCGGATGAAATAAGGAAATGTAATGCGGCACTACTTACATACATACCGATAACGCCAAATACTGGGCTTTGTCCTTCGAGAGACTGTGCGAGTTGGTTAACGATTGTATCAAGTAATTTCCCTTGCTCCAAAATGACTGAAATACAACGAGCCATTCCGACGATCAAAGCACCGTATATGAGATTTTGGCAGCCTGCTAGAAAAGTAGAAGCGATATCGTTTGCTTTCATACCACCTATTATTCCCGCTGTAATGGCGATGAAAATAAAGGTAGCGGTCATTTCTGCGTCTGTCCAATGTAGGCGGAAAGCGCCTATTAAAAATACAATTAAGGATAAAGCTGAAACGAGTAAAATTAATTTATGACGTATTGTCCAAGGAACTTCTGTTTTCTGCGCTTCTTTTCCACTTGAAAGAGCATTACTTGGAAACCAGTTATCTCCGAGTATGCTTCCTTTATTCGATTTTTTTAAGCGTTTTACGTACCAATTAATATATAGAATGGTAGCAAGTAAAAAAGAGATATAAATCGCCGTACGTAAACCAATTCCCGAAAACATCGGAAGTTCTGCGATTTTTTGTGAAATACCTAAAGGTGAGGGAGATAAAATAGTAGCATTAAAACCAGCATAAGTGCCTAAATAAATAATTGCTACGCCAACGATAGCGTCCCATTTCAATGTGCGTGCAACGATGATGCCGATGGGGATAAAGCCGATAACCGAGTTAACGATAATACCAGTCGTTCCGAGAATAGAAAAGAGTGCGGCGACTATACAAATGAAAAGGAATTGCTGATTACGAAATTTGTTAATTACATGATAGATTAAACCGTCTAGAGCACCTGTTTTTTCAAGAATGGCAATAGCTCCGCCCGTAAATAAAATTAAAAAGATGATAGGAGCAGCAAGTGTCATTCCTTTTTCAATAGCGGTAAAAAAAGAAACAAACCCTACCGGTGATTGCGGAACAGAATGGTAACTTCCTGGTATTGTCGTTGTAACAGTACCATTTGTAACTCTTTTAAATTCTCCAGCAGGAACGAAATAAGTAGCTATTGCACAAAGCAGAGCAATAAAAAATAGTAGTACGTACGCGTCAGGCATTTTAAACTTTCGTTTACTAGGTTGTTTTTTTACTTCAGTTTGTAGTTGCATAAAATCCCTCCTTTTTCACTTAGTTAATTTTTAATATTCTGAAATTTATCTGTGAAATAGATTATAATAAAGGTGGCTTCTTAAGGCAATAGTTTTTCTGTCCTTTTCCCGCACATACAAATTATTGCAACATTAGACAGGGAAACGAAAATAATCCAAGAATATGTTAAATAGAAAGTAAAAGGAAAAGAGGGAAAAAGATGTGGAAAACTACGGATCTATGTGATGAGTTTGAAAAGGAATTGCAAATATGCCGCCAATCTTTTCGGTCTTTTGGGAAGAAAGAACAATTTCACGGGAAAATTGCAACGGTAAAAGTGAAGGATGATAATGTACTAGTGAAGGAAGGATTGCAAACATTACCAGAAGGAATGGTATTAGTTGTTGATGGCGGCGCGTCTACGAATTGTGCGTTACTCGGTGATAATTTGGCAGCTATTGCAGAAGAAAGAAAGCTAGCAGGAATTATTGTGAATGGATATGTTCGTGATTCTAGTGAACTAAAGAATGTTAATATAGGTATTTTAGCGTTAGGAACAATGCCGAATAGAAGTGTAAAAGAAGGGAAAGGAGAACGAAATATTTCATTGCAATTTGGAGGAGTAGAATGGAAGCCAAATGATTATTTGTATGCGGATGAAGATGGCGTCATTATTAGTGAAAAAAGTTTGCATCGTTAAAGGTTAGTAAGTTACTATTCTTAGAAAATAAATCCGATAAAGCATGGACAAAATTCTATGTCAATAGTAAAATAATACAGAAATTTATAATTTACAGAATGTATAGGTTTATCGTTTTGCGATAACTTAGATGGAAGTCAGTTTTGCCTAGAAAAGTGAATGTTATCACAATGATACGTTCATGAACAAAATTATTTTTCCTATACAAATATAGCCGCGAATGATGCGGGTAGGAGGTGTTGCACAGTTTGTTCGACACTTACAAAAAAAGAGTGTCAATTGCACGCCCTTGAAGGGCCTTTTTTTGTGTGAATAGTAGTAAGGGAGGAAATTTTGGGATGGCAATGTTAAAAAAATGGCTGCTTACGTCGTTAATGGCAGTTACACTTGTATTTGTTTCTTTTGCAAATACAGTACATATTACGTTTGCTGAAGGAAATACAGCAAAACTTGCAATTGTTGGTGAATCACAAAAGGGCATTATGTTATGTCCGAAAGAAGAGCAAATTAAAGATGGGGAAACAGCGTTAAGCTTGCTGCAAAAAGTCATGGGGGACAAAGTAGAAGCTGAAACGATGTCGTTTGGAACGTATGTAAAAGGCATTGATGGATTAATGGCCGGGGCTACAAGTGGCTGGCTATATGATGTAAATGATAAATCTGCGGAAGTTGGAGCGGATAGTTATAAATTAAAATCTGGAGATGTTGTTGTTTTCCGCTTTGTTTCAGACTGGAGCAATATGAGTCAAGAAACATTACAACAAACATTAGATAAATTTGGTACTTGTAAAACGGTAGAAGAACCAAAGACAGATGATCCAAAACAAGAAAAACCAGAAGAACCAAAAACAGATGATCCAAAACAAGAAAAACCAAAAGAACCAAAGACGGATGATCCAAAACAAGAAAAGCCAGAAGAACCAAAAACGGATGATCCAAAACAAGAAAAGCCAGAAGAACCGAAGACGGATGATCCAAAACAAGAAAAACCAGAACAACCAAAGCAAGAAAACATTCAAGTTCCAGCAGCACAAGTAAATGACGCAATCTCTAAAACATCTGAAAAGATGTTACAAGATGGAATTGAAAGCGATTGGGTAGCATTAGGCCTTTCTCGTTCTGGAAAGAATGTTCCAATCGAGGCGAAATTAAATTATGTTAAGGCTGTAACTGAAAAAGTAGAAAAGCGCATTAACCGTTTTTCAGCGACAGATTTAGCTAGAACGATTATTATGATGAATGCAATGAATGCAGACCCAAAAATGGTAGGCGAACATAATTTAGTTCAAAAATTGTACGAATCAGATAAAGTGAATTCTGTTACAGGTTATACATTTGCTTTACTTGCATTTGATACGAAAAAATATGAAATTCCAGTAGATTCAAAATGGAATCGAGTTGCTTTAGTAGATGCACTTTTAAACGCGCAACATACAGATGGCGGCTGGACTTACGATAGCGCAAGCAGTAAAGATAGTGCTAGTAGCGTTGATGTAACAGGTATGGTTTTATCGGCATTAGCTCCTTATCAAGACCGAGCAGATGTGAAACCAGCAGTGCAAAAGGCTGTCGCATACTTATATAATGAACAACTAGAAAATGGCGGTTTCTCTGCTGATGGACAAGAGAATTCTAATAGTGCTGCGCAAGCTATTATTGGATTATCCCTTGTGAAAGATGTAGATCAAAACCGTCTTCATAAGGCAGTGCAAAATCTATTGTCATATCAACTTCCAAATGGTGAATTTAAATGGTTACCAGGCGATCAAACCGGTAGCGGAATGGCAACAGAGCAAGCATTATTAGCTTTACTTCAGTTTAAAGACCTTGGAAAATCGATTTATGACTGGTCAACGGAATCTGTTATTGAAATCGATAAGAAACCAAATGTAGACTCAGAAAATGTTGTAGTAGAAAAAGAAGTTACTGAACAACCAGAAGAACAAAAACAAGTACAACAAGAAACGAAAGATGACAATTTAAAAGTTGTTGTTGATAACGAACCGGTTAAACATAAAAAATCCGGAAACGGTAGCACATTACCAAAAACAGGAGCATCTTCTCATAGTGCAGCGACAGAAGTAGGTATGGGTGTATTATGTATTGCTTCTGCATATGTATTATGGAGACGTAAAGCAGCTTAACAAAAATTAGGAGCAATTATTTGCTCCTAATTTTTAATATGAAAGGTGAGAGACAACATGAGTAAGATGAAGTGGTTTATTTCTTTATTGCTTTCACTCGGACTACTTGCCGGATGTGAAGAGGCAGCTGTAAAGCCTGAGAAGAAAGTAGAACCGAAGCAAGAAGAAGTAGCAAAACAAGAAGAGAAAAAAGATGAAGCGAAGCC
The DNA here is from genome assembly GCF_038006905.1 of Bacillus sp. FSL R9-9834. Classification (NCBI taxonomy): domain Bacteria; kingdom Bacillati; phylum Bacillota; class Bacilli; order Caryophanales; family Bacillaceae; genus Bacillus; species Bacillus sp. FSL R9-9834. The sequence goes on along the minus strand of NZ_JBBOWD010000001.1, from coordinate 3,136,864 downwards.
GGAAGAAAAACCGGAGGAAAAACAAGCTGAACAAGAGCAAAATAAGCAAGAAGAGCAAAAAGAGAAACAAGAACAAAAAGTAGAAGAGAAGCCAAAAGAAGAAAAGCCGCAGGCACAACCGGAAGTAAAGAAGGAAGAAAAACCTCAGGAACAGCCTGCTGTTAATAAACAACCAGAACAACAAAAAGCACAAGAAGAGAAACAACAAGAGCAACAACCGAAAGCACCAGAAGTAAAAGAAGAAGCGAAGGTTGTAAATCAACCGAAAGAAACACCGAAGCAGGAGCAGAAGGTTGATCCGAATAAAGAGGAGAAAACGATACCGACTCCGCAAGTACCAACTCCTGAACCACCAAAACCAAAACCAGATCCAGTACCAGTACCTAAAGCAAAACAAGTTACGATCTCAGTAAAAGGTAATGAAGGATACTTATTAGGTGCGAAAAAGGTGGATGTACAAGAAGGCGATACTGTGTATAAAGTATTGCAGCGTACAGGTTTAGATGTTGATGCGATGGGCTCTAAAGACGGTATTTATGTAAAAGGGATTAATGATTTATATGAAAAAGATATTACCGCTACTAGTGGATGGAAATATCGTGTGAACGGTGCATTTCCAAACCATAGTGCAGGTGTAGTTACAGTAAAACCAGGCGATACAATCGAGTGGGTGTTTGTATTAAAATAAGAAAGGCATTCGGTAAAGGACTATGAAAATCAGTTTTTCTTCTTTACATCCTTTTGTGAATTTTTTCTATTATATCGGGGTGATGATACTATGTATGATGTGTCTTCATCCTCTTTTTTTAATTGGAGCAATTCTATTAATCGTTATAATCAATGTGATGCAAGGGAATAGCGACAAGATAAGAAAGATGTTACCGGGCACAATCGTTTTCTTTATTATGGTCATTTTATTTAATTCGTTATTAACGCATAGGGGCCGAACTACGTTATTTTGGTTAGGTGATAGTCGTATTAAACTTGAGGCAATTATGTTTGGGTTAGTAATGGGGTTATTATTAGTTGCGATTATGTTTACCTTTGCTTCGTATAATGATATTATTTCAAGTCATAAATTTTTATATTTGTTTTCTCGAATTTCACCGAAAGTAGCATTGTTAACGATGATTACAGTGAGATTTGTTCCTTTGTTTATGAGGCGATTACAGAAAATAACACTCGTCCAAAAAACGAAAGGTGTACAGGTAGATGCAGGTTCCATTGTGGAACGTGTGAAAAATGGTATGCAACTATTGCAAGTATTATTAATTTGTTCATTAGAAGATGCACTGCAAACGGCAGATTCTATGCAAGCTCGTGGATTTGGTGTAACGAAACGTACGACATATATTCGCTATAGAATGGAAAAACGAGATTGGTATACGCTCAGTTATTTAAGTATTCTATTTATAGTTGCTATTATATGTAGTACGTATGGCGGGGGAAAGTTAATCATTTATCCGAAAGTCGAATCTATTTTATTTCAGCAATATGATGGGATGATGTTTGTTGTATTTACGATGTTTATTAGTTTACCAATCATAATGGAAGGACGGGAATGGATATGGTGGCGCATGCAGAAATAAACAATTTATCATTTGTATATGCTGATGAAAACGAAAAAGCGTTACAGCATATTTCTCTTTCTGTTCAAAAAGGAGAGTTTATTGTACTTGCTGGAGGATCAGGATCCGGGAAGACGACTTTATTAAAACATTTAAAAAAAGAATTACTTCCAATTGGTAAGCGTACTGGGGATACATATTATGATGGTACTTTATTAGAAAATGTACCGGACTTGTTATCTGCCCAAGAAATTGGCATGGTATTTCAAAATCCAGAAAATCAGCTCGTAATGGATACGGTCATTCAAGAATTAGCATTTTCCTTAGAAAATATCGGATTACCATCACATATTATTCAAAAACGAATAGCCGAGCTTATTAGTTTCTTAGGATTTCAAGATTTATTGCATCAATCTGTTCATACGTTATCTGGCGGGCAGAAGCAACTTGTCAATTTAGCTGCCGTATTAGTTATGCAGCCGAAGTTACTATTATTAGATGAACCAACTGCGCAGTTAGATCCAATTGCTGCGAAAGAGTTTTTAGGGTTGTTAAAGCGTATTAATGAAGAACTTGGCATTACGATCGTTTTAAGTGAACATCGTTTAGATGAGGTAATACCACTTGCTACGCGCGTTATTTGTATGAGTAACGGCCAAATCGTGTATGACGGTAGTCCGAAAACAGTTGTAGCAAATATGTGGGAAGTAGAAGGATTTCGTCCATTTATTCCACAAATCCCAAGATTGTTTTTAGAGTGGAATGCGAAAGATATACCATTTACAGTGCGAGAAGCACAAATGAAAATGAATGATTTTTCAGCGATATCATATGTAAATGAGCCAATAGTACAAAGGGAAAAGCAAGAAGTCATTTTAAGTGCAGAGCATATTTCGTTTCAATATGAAAAGAATAGTCCGCTCATTTTACGAGATTTAACAGTATCGATTGAAAAAGGAAAATGGGTAGCTCTCGTTGGAAAAAATGGCACAGGGAAGTCTACACTGCTAACGATTTTAGCGGGATTACAAAAAGCGAGAAGAGGGAAAGTAAAGTGGAATGGGAAAGTGATACATAAAATTGATTCGAAAGAACGATTTAAAAGTATCGGGTATGTATCGCAGCATCCATATTATCATTTTACATTTGATACAGTGTGGGACGAGGTGTATGAACGAGCGCGTGAATTATACGGAGAACAAGGAAAAGAAATAGCAGAACAGCAGCTTAAAAAGTTTTGGCTATATGCACTTAAAGAACGCCATCCGCATGATTGTAGCGGGGGAGAGCAACAATTACTTGCATTATGTACGACGTTATTGTCAAAGCCGACTTTATTATTACTGGATGAACCGACAAAAGGACTAGATCCGTGGAAGAAAGAAAGGGTAGGAGAGTTATTTAGGAAACTGCAAAAAGAAGGGACAACAATTGTAATGGCAACGCATGATATTGAGTTTGCAGCGAAATACGTGGATCAATGTATGATGTTATTTGATGGAGCAGTCATTATGAATGATGCACCGAAAGAATTTTTTAGTGGCAACTTCTTTTATACAACCTCTATCAATCGATTTATTCGAAAAGAATTGCCATATGCATTAACGTGGGAGGATGTGTACGAAGCGTGTCCAAACGATATGTTGCATTCATAATATGTATTTTTGCAGTGATGATAGGTACATTACTTTTTACTACACTTATCATGGACGGTTATTACATGTTAAGTAGTTTGTTTTTATTAGTTGTTATTATGTTACCTTTCTATATCCGTTTTGAAAAGAAGGCGTTTGTTTCACGTGAAATTGTTCTCGTTGCTGTGTTAGCAGCAATTGCAGCAGTGAGTCGTGTACCATTTTCTCTTTTACCAAGTGTACAGCCGACTTCTTTTGTCATTATTGTTTCTGCAATTGTGTTTGGAAGTGAAACTGGTTTTATGATTGGTGCAACAGCGGCTATCGTATCTAACATTTTTTTAGGACAAGGTCCGTGGACGCCGTGGCAAATGTTTTCATGGGGTATGATTGGCTTTATAGCTGGATTATTGCGGAATACGTTTTTAATGAAAAAGCTATGGGGAAGACTTCTATACGGATTGTTTGTTGGATTTTTATTTGGCTGGATTATGAATTTCTGGGGGCTTCTCGGTTTTATACGAGAGGCGACATGGGAAACAGTCATTTCGTATTATATCGCAAGTTTTTATTTCGATTTGAGCCATGCGATTTCAAATGTTGTGTTCTTACTACTATTTAGTACGTCTTGGATTACGATTCTTACAAGATTTAAAAAGAAATATGGCATATTGGATAAGCATAACATGGTATAGAAAAGCATACTCATATAAGGTAGGGTCGCGACTTACATATTCGTTTGCCTCTTTCATGCTTCTTACATATTGTAAGGAGCATTTTTCTGTATATTTTTTAATTATAACGGCAATAATTATGAAGTATGCCATTTGAAAAAACTTCCCACCTTATGATGGGAAGTTTTTTCACTCTTGTTCTAAAATGTGAACGGTGTAATCGCAGCGTTGAATAGCTTGTTCGATCGCATAAAGAGATTGCTCAATACGAGCGCGATTAAAATCTTTTTCAACAGTCTGTAGTGCTTCTTCTAAACAATGTTTTGCTTCTTGTAACGATTGAAAAGAATCTTGTACATATCCACGAGCATTTTGATGCATTTCATAATCCTCCTTGCATACTCATATATGTATAGTATGAACAGTAAAGAAGAAAATATAATTCGTTATATTTGTTTGACAATTAAAATGAAATTACGTATAGTAAGAATTAAGTGAATATTTTCTTATCCAGAGAGGTGGAGGGACTGGCCCGATGAAACCCAGCAACCGCGATGCAGGTGCTAATTCCAGCAGAACAAATTTGTTCTGGGAGATAAGATGAAGATATATACGTAACTTCTTCTTATCGGAGAGGTTTTTTTATTGCCAAAAAACCGATTACGAAAATTTATATTAAGAAGAAAGGGGTTGCGAAGTACTGTGACACTCGAAAAATACGTAAAACTGCGTAGTACAGTTTATGAATATATGATAGAGCAAGATAAGCCGATATCATTGTTAGATATTCAAGAACATATCGTTTCGCATCATGAAGGAAAATTCACGAAAAAGATGTTACATCAATTTTATTTATCAAGATTATTAGATGAACTGAAACTGGATGGGAAAATTACATTAGCTGATGAATATCTCTATACTGAAAAAGGGATATTTTATAAAGCGAGAAAAGGGAGCTAAGCTCTCTTTTTTTGAAGTATGTAGAGTAAAAGACTGCTTAAGCAGCCTGATACAGGGAATGGTGTTGAGTGTGTAGTGTCAAAAATTGAATGTGCCTGAAAGAGGCAATTCATATCGGCTGCAAATGAAAAGAGACACCTTCGCCGAATAGGTGTCAGTCGTTTTTGTCATATAGACTTGCTATTTGACAGTTATTAGAATAACATGCAGTGGCTCTAGAAGTCAAAAGGGAATTAAAGGAAGAGGTGTTGTTATGTACGCTTATTTAATAAAAGAACTATATAGGTATATCCCGAAACACATTATTGATAGAGGGTATGAATATTATGAAGATGGACATGTAGAAGATGTAGAAATACATAATAATAAAGTATTTGCATTTGTGACTGGTAATGCAGGGAATTATGAAGTAGTGATTGAACTCGATGATTTTTCAGAAAGTAGTTGTGAGTGTCCATATGAAAATTATTGTAAACATATGGCGGCAGTTGTTTATGATATTCAAGATGCTGGTGAGAGTACGGTGAAAGAGAAACTAAAAAAGTTAGAAAAGGAAGAGCTACTAACGGTACTACATCGCTTGTTACAAAGTTCAAAAAACGTGCAAATTGTAGAGAAGATGTTAAAGAAGGGGAAACTTTAACTTATGAGGGAGTTGTTTTGTAGTGAATGTACTAATTGTATACGCTCATCCTAGTCCTTCAAGCTTTAACGCGGCGATTTTAGAGCATGTGCAAAAAGGATTGCAAGAAACTAATCATTCGGTTACAGTACTTGATTTATATAAAGAACAATTTGATCCCGTCCTTGTCTTTAATGAAGAGAAGAAAAGACGTGATTTAGTAAATGAAGAGGAAACAGCCCGGTATAGAACATTAGTAGAAGAAGCAGATATGCTTCTATTCATCTATCCGATATGGTGGTGGGGGATGCCAGCTATTTTAAAAGGATTTATTGATCGCATTTTCGTAGCTGGATTTGCTTATAAATATGAAGGGGCCCTGCCGAAAGGCTTATTGAAAGGTAAGAAGGCTTGGGTAATTAATACGTTAGACTCACCGTTATGGTACGTCGCATTACTATATCGATCAGCGGATTGGATTATAATGAAGAGAGGTGTTTTACGTTTTTGCGGCATTCGCGATATAAAACGGTCAGTATTTCAATCTGTGAAAACGAGTAAACGAGAGAAGCGGGAAAAGTGGTTATTACAAATAGAAGAAAAGGCTCGTACACTATGAATGAAATGGAACGTATTATAAAGTGTTGCGGGGATGACAACGAACTTTTGCGAACGTATATTACAGCCCTTTCCGAACGGGAAAGCCCATCGCCTTTAGGCATGGGATGAAAGTGAGGTTGGATACGGAGTACCACTAAAAATCGCTAAGTTTGTGGTACTTTAAGTATCCAAAATATTGGTATCTTTTGTGGTGTAGTTTAAAAGTAAAACTGATACAATGTGAATATGATAAATGATTATAGAAGAACCAAAACAACTGTGTCATTAATTAACTACCATTTTGTGTTTTGCCCGCGATACAGAAGAAAGATTTTTCTTAACACAAAAGTAGAAGAACGTTTCAAAGAGTTGGTTCAAGAAATATGCGGAGAAATGGATGTTGCTATTGTCGCAATGGAATGCGACAAAGACCACGTTCATTTGTTCTTAAATACACTACCAACACTTAGTCCTGCTGACACAATGGCGAAAATTAAAGGAGTGACATCGAAGCGTTTGAGAGGAGAGTTTCCTCATCTTCAACACTTGCCAAGTCTATGGACACGTTCCTATTTTGTTTCTACTGCTGGAAATGTATCGACTGAGACAATTAAACAGTATGTTGAAAATCAAAAGACGAGGGGGTGAAAATTGTGTCACAAACAATCACAGTCAAAGTTAAATTGCTTCCAACAAAAGAACAAATTCAGTTATTGGAACAAAGTAGCTATGAGTATATCAAAGTCATTAATACACTTGTATCTGAAATGGCTGAAGCGAAGAAGAGCACTAAGAAAAGTACAAAAGATGTTGAAGCTAATCTTCCAAGCGCAGTGAAGAACCAAGCAATTAAAGACGCTAAAAGTGTGTTTTCTACAAAGGTGAAAAAAAGTAAATACAAAGTTATTCCGATTCTAAAGAGACCTGTTTGTGTATGGAACAATCAAAACTATTCGTTTGACTTCATGCACATTTCAGTTCCACTCATGGTAAATGGAAAATCAACTCGCTTAAAGGTTCGTGCTTTATTAACTGATAAATATAATCGCAATTTTAATTTGTTAACACACAAGTTAGGTACACTTCGTATCACGAAGAAATCTAATAAGTGGATTGCTCAAATATCTGTCACGATTCCTACAAATGAAAAAACAGGAACGAAGATTTTAGGGGTAGATTTAGGTCTTAAGGTCCCTGCGGTAGCCATCACAGACGATGATAAAGTTCGTTTCTTCGGCAATGGTAGACAAAACAAATATATGAAACGTAAGTTTCGTAGTGTTCGTAAGAAGTTAGGTGAAAATAAGAAATTAAATGCCATTCGACAACTTGATGATAAAGAACAAAGATGGATGCAAGACCAAGACCACAAAGTAAGTCGTGAAATCATTGACTTTGCAACCGATAATAACATTTCTGTTATTCGTTTAGAACAACTAACGAATATTAGACAGACGGCAAGAACAAGCCGTAAAAACGAGAAAAATCTACACACTTGGTCATTCTATCGTTTAGCACAGTTCATTGAATACAAAGCGAATTTAGTTGGTATTAAAGTAGAATATGTGAACCCTGCTTATACAAGTCAAACATGTCCGAAATGTTCTGAAAAGAACAAAGCACCAGACAGAAAATACAAGTGCCGATGTGGATTTGAGAAACATCGTGATATTGTTGGGGCGATGAATATTCGCTACGCAACTGTGATTGATGGTAACAGTCAATCAGCCTAAGATGCTATACGCACTGTCTTAGGAGGGGCAATGAGATGCCCTCATCTTGAAGTCTGTTCAAAACAGAAATGGACTGCGAACGTTTAGTCATTCAAGAATCCCACCCGTCAATCCGTAAGGATTAGGGCTTGCGACTTTAGTCGTGGGAGTCTCAAATGTTTACTTCAATTGAAAAAATGTAGCGAAACGTTTGAACAAATTCAAAAACAATTAAGAAATGATTATTTAATAAGAGGAATTTGTGAAAGAGAAGTTGATGAGATAGTAATGGGAAGTAAAGAATATGAAACATATTTTCTTCCTAAAGTGTTACAGTGGAATTTTTTGAGGGAACATCCACACCTGATCGGAAAAATTTGCGAAGATTTTTTTGCATTTGAGTCATTACATCTTACGGAGGTAGGTGGGAAACGATTATAAATTGCGTGGGAAATAAGAGATTTATTATATAAAAAAGCTAGTATAAAACTAGCTTTTCGTTTAAATAAATAAGAAACATAGACTTATGATAAATCCTGCATATAGTAAGTTCACGACGCAAAATCCCATAATATCACGAGCGCCTAAACCAGCTATTGCCAATGCGGGTAATGCCCAGAAAGGTTGAATTAAATTCGTCCAAGCATCGCCCCATGCAATGGCCATTGCTGTTTTTGCAGCAGGTACACCAAGTTCAGCACCAGCTGGAATCATAATGGGTGCTTGCACAGCCCATTGACCGCCACCAGATGGAACGAAAATATTAACGATGCCAGCACTTAAAAAAGTAAAGAGTGGGAAAGTCGTTTCGTTTGAAATGCTAATAAAGAAATTTGAAATAGCTCCTCCAAGTGAAAGTCCTTCACTATTTGCTCCAATCATCATCCCCATAATTCCTGCGTAAAACGGAAATTGAAGTAAAATGCCAGAAGCACTTTTTGTAGAATCTGAAAAAGCACGAATATATTGAATCGGAGTACGGTGGAAAATAAGTCCAGCAATTAATAACATAAAAATAACGATATCAAGTGTAAGGTTAAAGCCTTTCGTATAAAAGTAATTGAAAATATAAATGAGACCTAACAATCCAACGCAAAGTGTAATAATGATGCTATTTTCCATTTTCTCAGCGAACGTATTTTTCCCTACTTCTTGAGCGGCAGCTTCTTCATGGAATACGCTAGGATCTACCGTTATCGTATGTTTTTCATCTGGATGCATCGCTTTATTAATGAGAGGCATCGTAACGAGAAAAATAATAACTGGTACAAGTGCGTATGGTGAGAATAATGTTTCTGTTATTGGAATCGCTTCTTTAATACTTCCAGCTGTCGTTTTCATTAACGTTTCGCCTCCAGTTGCTAACGTAAGAGGGATAGAAGCAGAAAGCCCCGCATGCCAAATGAGAAATCCAGAGTAGGAAGAGGCAATGGCTAACCTATAATCTAATCCTTCAAGTTGCCTTGCTACTTCCTTTGCATATAAAACAGATACAACAATACCAAAGCCCCAGTTTATGTACGCCCCTAGTAAACTTACGGTTGAAATGGCAATAATACCTTGTCCATTCGTTTTCGGTAGTTTTGCAGCTTTCGTTAACCATTTTTTAATGAGAGGAGCGTTTGCTAAAGCAGATCCTGTCACGAGTACAAGTGCCATTTGCATAGAAAAGGCGAGAAGTCCCCAAATGCCATTCCCCCAGTGATTAATCATTTCCACAGGTGTTTGATGCGTTGCAAACATGCCGAAGAAAATAACAAATACGGTTAATAAACATGATAAAATAAACGGTTCTGGCAAGAAACGTTGCACTAAGGCGACGCAGCCATTAGTAAAAGAACGAAACAAAATAAATCAACCTCCTTATGCATATGTATTACAATTATTCGAGGTTGTTTCGTTCATAACCTTTTATATTTAGAAAATTCTGATGTTTTATGAAGATTGAAATATTGTCAAGAAGAGTAGTACCATCATCACCCTGGCAGAAAAAGTTGCTTTTCCTCAATATGAAATATTGCATATAAAAATGAATTGATGCAAATGTAAAAGCTTATTATAATGAAAGCATAAATATACAAAACATCTTAATACAGCAAAGAGGAGGAAGTAATATGGAAATCGCAATGGCCGTTTTAAAATTTTTAGGTGGAGTAATACCTTTAGTCCAAGAACTTTTAAAAGCGTTTATGTAAGTTTATTCGTTAGCTATCATGTCTTACTAAAAAAAGAACGGGGTGATTTTTCTGAATATTAAGAAAAATACCAAAAGAAGAAAGTTCCTTGCATGTTTATTAGTTAGTCTATGCACTCTTAATTATTCATCTATTTCTTTCGCAGAAACACAAGCCGGTCGTGCAACTGATATAGCTAAAAATGCTAGTAGCATTGATACTGGTATAGCAAACCTTACATATAATAATCAAGAGGTTTTAGCTGTAAATGGTGATAAAGTAGAGGGTTTTGTTCCGAAAGAAAGTATCAATTCAAATGGTAAATTTGTAGTAGTGGAACGTGAGAAAAAATCACTTACAACGTCACCAGTCGATATTTCGATTATTGATTCTGTAGCAAATCGCACGTATCCAGGAGCTGTACAACTTGCCAATAAAGCTTTTGCAGACAATCAACCGAGTTTATTAGTGGCTAAGAGAAAGCCTTTGAATATTAGTATAGACTTACCTGGTATGAGAAAAGAAAATACAATCACTGTCCAAAATCCGACATATGGTAATGTAGCTGGAGCAGTAGATGATTTAGTATCTACTTGGAATGAAAAGTATTCCGCAACACATACGTTACCTGCAAGAATGCAGTATACAGAATCTATGGTTTATAGTAAATCACAAATCGCAAGTGCTCTTAATGTTAATGCGAAATATCTTGATAACAGTCTAAACATTGATTTTAATGCGGTTGCAAATGGAGAGAAAAAAGTGATGGTGGCGGCATATAAGCAAATATTCTATACCGTAAGTGCTGAACTACCTAACAATCCATCCGATCTATTTGATAATAGTGTTACTTTTGATGAGCTAACTCGTAAAGGAGTAAGTAATTCAGCTCCACCTGTTATGGTCTCAAATGTAGCTTATGGCAGAACGGTTTATGTAAAATTAGAAACAACATCTAAGAGTAAAGATGTACAAGCTGCTTTTAAAGCTTTACTTAAGAATAACAGTGTCGAAACGAGTGGACAGTACAAAGATATTTTTGAAGAAAGTACCTTTACTGCTGTCGTATTAGGCGGAGATGCGAAAGAGCATAACAAGGTTGTTACAAAAGATTTCAATGAAATTCGAAATATTATTAAAGATAATGCTGAATTAAGTTTTAAAAATCCAGCATACCCAATTTCTTATACAAGTACTTTCTTAAAAGATAATGCAACTGCTGCTGTTCATAACAATACAGATTATATCGAGACGACAACGACAGAATATTCAAGTGCAAAAATGACACTTGATCATTACGGTGCATATGTTGCTCAATTTGATGTATCTTGGGATGAATTCACATTTGATCAAAATGGAAAAGAAGTATTAACACATAAAACATGGGAAGGTAGTGGCAAAGACAAAACAGCTCATTACTCTACGGTAATCCCTCTTCCACCAAATTCAAAAAATATAAAAATCGTAGCAAGAGAATGTACAGGTCTTGCATGGGAATGGTGGAGAACCATTATTAATGAACAAAATGTTCCATTAACAAATGAAATAAAGGTTTCAATTGGAGGAACAACATTATACCCAACTGCTACTATTAGTCATTAGGTTGGAGAAAAGCGCCCGGTTTATAAGGGCGCTTTTTAGTAGTGCTTAGTGACCGATATTTTCGATACATTCATTTGACTTTTGAATATGAATGTATGCTCCTCATCGCTCTCATATTTTACCTGTTTCGAGTTGGATAAATAGAAAATTTTAAATGTTTGTTGTGTGTATGGTGTTAAATATTGTGAAATAGAATGGTACCAAAAAAACTGAATTGGTACCAATGGTTTAGGGGGCGGATTATGAAGCAAAGAATAGTAACAGAAACAATTCATCAAATTCAAACGAAGGGGTTTACATTTACAATTAGTGATTTAGCAAAACAATTAGCTGTTAGTAAGAGGACAATCTATGAGCACTTTTCTTCAAAAGATGAAATAGTAGATGAAGTTATTTGTAATGTAATAGAAAGTATTCAAGAAAAGGAAAAAAATATCGCTGAAGATGATACGTTACAAATAGTTGAAAAAATAAGGCTCATTTTAATTTGTATTCCACAACAATTTACATTCATGGATGCACGTTTATTAGTAGAACTAAAAAAACATCATTATTACCAATGGTTAAAATTAGATCAGTTTTTACGTGAAGGGTGGTCTACTGTAATTAGTTTAATAGAAGAGGGAATGAGAGAAGGGAGCATAAGAAAAATTCAAATTCCGTTTTTTATTGAAGTATACTTGGGGGCACTGAATCGCATATATGATCCTATGTTTATTGAAAAGAGTGATTATACATTGGGAAGTATGCTTGAATCGATTATGGATATGTTACTATACGGAATTTCTAATCCGAAATAGAAGGTGGGAGAATAATGCAGTGGATTTATTTATGCTTCGCAATTTTATTTGAGGTAGCAGGTACAACTGCAATGAAACTATCTGATGGATTAACGAAACTTGTACCAAGCATTCTTATTTTTGTATTTTATGTAGTAAGTTTTGCATTTCTGTCATTTGCATTAAAGGGGATGGAAATGTCCGTTGCATATGCGGTATGGTCAGGTATGGGAATTGTAACGATTACAACAATTGGTTTTATTTATTTTGGAGAAAGTATCAATATAATTAAGATACTAGCAATTCTTTTTATTTTAGTTGGAGTCGTAATATTAAATTTTAATAGTACGGCACATGAAGCGAAGAAAAAAGAAATGGTGGAGGAACGTATACATTGAATCGATTAAAGTATTTTTTCCTTATTACTGATCTTGGGTTTGTTGTATATTGGCTCATAACAATTTTTCATATGATTCCGCAAGAATATTTGTTTAAAGATTACCAAGATCCTATTTTAGTAGCATGGAACTGGTCTTTTTTACCCTTGGATTTGTTAATCTTGTTAACGGGATTTCTAAGTTTGTATTTACATTCTAAACAAAAACATATTTGGAGTCACTTTGCGTTCTTATCATTAATTTTAACTTTTTGTTCAGGATTACAAGCGCTAGCATTTTGGACAATCCGTTTAGATTTTGATATGTCTTGGTGGATACCTAATTTATATTTATTAGTTTACCCATGCTTCTTTTTAAAAAGTGTGTGGAGAGAGTGTGGTTCGTATGAGACTAACATGAGAAAAGAATTCATGGAAAGACAGGATCTTTAAGCACATTCGAATTCTAGATGCTACAGCATTTCAGATTCAAAATTAGTTTTTTCGCTAACCATACAGCAGAATTCAAAATAATTTTCGATATGAAGGTTAGTACGTTACTAGAATAAAATAAAAAAGCAATAAGAAAAAGCTTCCACTACTGTGGAAGCTTCTCTAAATGATGTGCAATATCAATATACATATTGGAGTAAACGGAATGGATTTCATTACTTGGCGTAGCATTAGAAGAGAAGTGGACAATTACCATATTGGCTTTCGGATCGATGTAAAGTGTTTGTCCGTAACTACCTAACACTTCGAAAGCACTTTGTTCATTGTGCGGAATCCACCATTGATTATGATAAGAAATGGAAGCGCCAGGGCCAACTGCAAGTTCACCTTCTTGGACATTTTTTATATCTTCAGTAATAGAAGAAGGGAGAATTTGTTTTCCGTTATATTCCCCGTTGTTTAATAGTAATTGCCCGAATCTAGCCATATCTCTAGCAGTTGCATTTAAACCAGCACTAGCTTGTTCAACTTTTGTTTCATCTGTTACGTAATACGCGTTTTCTTCCATACCAATTTGAGACCAAATACGCTCACTAACATTTTCAGCTAATGATTTACCAGTGATCGTTCGAATCACCCAAGCGAGTGTTTCTGCTGATCCGTTATCGTAAGAAAAATCGGAACCAGGCGGTGCAGTTTCTTCTGCTTCTCGTAACATATCATAAATTTTCATCGGGCCGTCGTAATTTTTACCTCGAGGTAAAATATTGCTCGCTAAATATAGTTGTGCATCTTGATTTTCTAATGCTGGATGTTCATATCCGTGAGTAGGATATTCTACAGAAACTTGCATATCCAATAATTGCTGAAGCGAGGCTTTACCAAACGGTGTATTTTTTAATTCTTTTATATATGTGTCAGCTGTTTTTTCTAAGTCAATACGGTTTTCTTCAGCGAGAGATTGTATAATTGCCCCGGTAAATACTTTTGCTAATGACGCCATACCATGAGGTTCGCTCTCGTTATATCCATTGAAATATCGTTCATATACAAGTTGTCCATTATGTACAACGACGAAAGCATCCGTTTTGTTATCATCTAAAAGTTTTTTTAGAGGAGTTGTATTTCCAAATCTACGCTCCACAGCAAAATCGTCTAAGTTTTGCAATGCGGTAGAGAAGTGAAAAACGTGATCCGGGTTATTTTTCACCTCGTTAATTAAAGTGAATTCTTTCATATGTGTATACGACCAACGTAAGTACGGGTCATCTATCCAATTTTTCTTCGTCACGTTATTTTTCGATGGAGTCGTTTTATTATGTTTGAAGTATGTAAAACCGAGCCCTGTAATTACAAATATAAATGTGATTATGAGTAAGAGTAGGGGAGATTTTTTAAGTTTCATATCGGTCCCTCCTTGTTTTTTCTATTATAAGTATACGCTTCAATTGAAAGAAATACAAAATAAGGAAAGTAAACGGGGAAGTTTACTTTCCTTATTTATGTTAAGCGGAAATTTTTCCGTCTGTATGTTGTTTCTTGAACTTTTGTTTTCGTCCGTGTAATCCATAATAAAGAAGTAAAGTGAACGCAACGATAATGGCTGCGATGAAATACATATTATGGTAACTTGATTTCGCTGCGACGATACCTAAAATGAAAGAACCAAAGCCAATACCACTATCAAAGAATGAGAAGTACGTAGCTGTCGCAGAACCACGTCTATGGTTTGGAGCTGCAGAAATCGCAATCGTTTGGAAGCTAGGAATTAATGTTCCGTAACCTAAACCGATTAACATACCTGCGCCAAGGAACCAAAATGAAGTTTGTGCTTGGCTTAAAATGAACATCCCAATTGTGAAAATAATAATAGCTGGATAAACAAGTACATTTTCACCGAAGCGATCAAAAATCTTACCTGTAAATGGACGAGAAATGACAACAACAAGTGCATATAAAATAAAGAAGTAACTTGCAATGTCAGCTAAACCTAGCTCTTTTGCATAAATAGGAATAAAGGATAAAATGCCACTATAAGAAAAGGCTAAAACAAATCCTGTAAGAGCGATTGGAATAGAAGATGGTTCAAGTAAGTCTTTCCATTTCATTTTTTCTCGTTTTTGTTTGCTTACAGGTGCTTCATGTGGAATATTTACAAGTAGTCCTAATAAAAATGCAAGCAATGAAAATATGGAACAAACGATAAATAGTACAGTGAATGAAAAATGAGAAATAATTGTTAAACCTAAAAAAGGACCAATTACCATCGGCAAACTCATAAATACGCCAAAATAGGCAAGTGCTTCGCCGCGTCTATGAGCTGGCGCAACATCCGTGACAATCGTACCAGTTGCTGTTGTTGCCATACCGAACCCAATACCATGTAAGAAGCGAAGGGCAAGTAATAAAAATAAACTTTGCGCACCGAAATACATAACAGTAGCAGCTAAAAATAAAGAAAGTGAAATAAATAATATTTTCTTTCTTCCTAAATCATCGAGCCATTTTCCTGTAAATGGTCGACATAATACAGATGAAATAAGAAATACAGTTGCAACTAAACCAATTTCCTCAGGTTTTCCTTTTAGGCCGTCTATTACATAGACGGGTAAAGTAGTCATAAGCATATAAAATGTTAAGAAGAGAAATAGACTACTAAAACAAGTTCCGAGGAAATCCTTCGTCCAAAGTTTTTCACTTTGCATCGTCATCCCTCCAATTTAATCTAAGTTTTTAATAATTTGTTGTAACACTTGAAATGCTTGATGTAAATCATCTTCGTTAATACCTTCTAGCGTCTTTTCTTCGAAAGTATCAACTTCTTCTTGCCATACCGGAATCATTTTTATCGCTGTTTCTGATAAAGAAATGAGCTTCTCACGGCGATCTTTTCCTTCAGTACGAATAATCCATCCCATCGTTTCCATACGTGTTAACGTACGAGTCATCGTTGGTGATTCAACATTTAAATACTGACATAATTCTGTTTGCGTACAAGAACCAGTTTGATTAATACGGAAAATTACAGCCCATTGCGCACTAAATAACCCAGTGGGAGATACGCGTTCATTAAATTTCTTCGTAAACTTGCGAGAAGTCTGGCTGACAATGTGAAAAAAATGTTGTTTTTCGTCCATGTATGTTGATCCTTTCAAATTAGTTACCTAGCTAACTATATACTTTTTTATTATAATTGTCTAGTAATAGACATGTTGATTTATGTAAAAATTTCGTATCGCTTTTTTGTTGAGAACATACATTCTGCATGTTATTCTTTAATTAAGTAAAGAATTTTCTTTCTATTAAAAAGAATGGGGGAACTTGTGATGATTAAGCCTGCAACAATGGAGTTTGTTTCACTATCGAACGGAGAAACGATTGCGTATCAGGAAGTTGGAAGGCAAAATGCAGAAATTCTTGTACTCATTCACGGAAACATGACATCGTCACAACATTGGGATTTAGTCATTGAAAAGCTGCAAGATCAATACCATATTTACGCTCTTGATTTAAGAGGATTTGGTCAATCAACATATAATAAAGCGATAGATTCCATACAAGATTTTGCAGAAGATGTAAAACTATTTATTGATCAATTAAAACTAGAGAAATTTTCATTAATGGGCTGGTCAATGGGCGGTGGTGTTGCGATGCAATTTACAGCGAATCATCCAACGTTTGTCGAAAAGTTAATTTTAGTAGAATCGGTGGGCATGAAGGGATATCCAATTTTTAAAAAAGATATAAACGGGCAGCCAATCGTATCAAGTTTAGTAAAGACGAAGGAAGAGGTTGCACAAGATCCTGTACAAATTGCTCCAGTACTAGATGCGATAAAAAATATGAATAAATTATATTACCGAACAGTATGGAATCTATTAATATATACACATAATCAACCTGAACCAGATCGTTATGAAAAGTATTTAGACGATATGTTAACGCAACGTAATTTCGTAGATGTGAATTATGCGCTCATTACATTTAATATTTCGGATGAACATAACGGGGTTGTAGAGGGAAATAAGCAAATTCATCGTATTAAAGCTCCGACGCTTGTCATACAAGGTGACAGAGATTATGTCGTACCGCAAGTAGTGGGTGAGGAGTTAGCGAAACATTTGCCGAATGCTGAATTGCAATTATTAGAAGATTGCGGTCATTCACCGTTTATTGATTGTTTAGATGTATTTATAAAACATGTAGAGGATTGGTTAGAACAGAAATAATCCCCGAAATGAAAGGTATTGCATATGCTATAACATTGTATGTAAAAGGGGAGATTATCCATGCATCATCCGCTCTTAATTGCGCATTCACCATATAATCATCATATATATACAAAATTGATGATAGCTCCGCTGTATATGCAGATTTCACCAGCTGTAGTTCCGTTACAAATGCAATATCCGCAACAACCAATCGTTAGCGCACAGCAACACGTATATGGAACTGCATTTTATAAAAATCCGTACTTCAAGCAATTTCATAACAATGTGAAAGCACAAGTTTGGGAAGGATAGGAAGCTAAAAGATTCATTCTTTTAGCTTCTTTTTAATTGCGAATATTCGTACACGCATTTGCAGAAACAGTTTATAATGAAAAGTGGAAAGCGTGAGAAGGAGAGGAAAAGGGATGTCACTGCGTTTTACTTTTTGGATTATGGTTGGGATTGTAGCAATTTCAGGTTTGTCACAAGGTATGCTCTTACCGGCCATTGCAATGATTTTTGAACAAGAAGGGGTTAGTTCAAGTATTAACGGTATTCATGCGACGGCACTATATATTGGGATATTAGTAATCTCGCCGTTTCTTGAAAAACCGATGCAAAAATTTGGAATGAAGCCAATTATTGTGATTGGTGGGTTTCTCGTTATCATTTCATTATTCTTTTTTACACAAACATTTTCGTTTTGGGTATGGTTTATCCTTAGATTTCTAGTTGGAGTCGGAGATCATATGCTTCATGTCGGAACACAAACATGGATTACGACAACATCAGACCCGAGTAAAATTGGGAGACAAGTATCGATATACGGTGTATTCTTCGGAATTGGTTTTGCCGTCGGTCCGTATTTAGCAAGCACTGTACAGTACGGTCTTGCAACGCCATTTATTATATCTACTGTACTTTGTTTAATAGGTTGGCTGTTATTACTGCCAACGAAAAATGCATTCCCGGCGCAAGATGAAAGAGAAGTGAAGAGTGAATCATCCTTTTCTCGTTATAAACAAGTTGTTGGATTAGGATGGATTGCACTGCTGGGACCACTTGCATATGGCGTACTGGAAGCAATGTTAAACAGTAACTTACCAGTATATGCGCTTCGTAAAGGATGGTCTGTTTCAGAAGTATCCTTCTTATTACCAGCATTTGCAGTTGGGGGCATTATTACACAAATTCCGCTCGGTATATTAAGTGACAAATACGGAAGGGACCGTATTTTAACGTGGACGTTCAGCATAAGTACGGGCATTTTCTTGCTAGCAGCCGTATTTGATCAATATTACTGGATCGTCTTTGCCTGCATGTTGTTAGCTGGTATGGTCATTGGATCGTGCTTCTCGTTAGGACTTGGATTTATGACAGATTTATTACCGAGACACTTATTGCCAGCAGGTAATATATTAGCTGGAATCGCCTTTAGTTTAGGGAGTATACTGGGACCTGTATTAGGAGGCGTATTTATAGAAAAAATACAGTATACAAGCTTTTTTATTGCGGTTATGATTATAATAGGAATTCTCGCAATGTTATATATGATTTACATGAAGAATCAATTCGCATCAAGAAAAATAGAAAGTAGGTTAGGGCATGACAAAACAACCTAATAAAAAGAAATTTGAAGTACTCGAAAACGAAACAATTACAGACTGCTTAGCACGTATGGAACAAGAAGGTTACGCACCATCACGTCGCATGGAAGAGCCAATCTTTCATGAAGTGAAGAAAGACGGTAAAACAGTAGTAGAACCGTGCGGTAGGAAGATTGTTTTTGAGGGGAAATTGAAGTAATACAAATAGCAAATTCTCTTTATGGTATAGAGCCACCCAATTCATATGAATTGGGTGGCTTGTTTTGTTACTGAGTAATGAAGGAATAGGTAGATTAGGAATTGAATAGAATGAATGGATATTTTCTAGAGAGGATGAAGTTAGTTGTTCGGGCATGGATTATAGAGCTAAAACTATAATTTTGCAGAGGGAAATAGGCATATGCCATTGATTTTGTTGTCTGTAAGAAGACTTCAATATCATAAATACTATAAATACTATAAATACGTATAACTACTTGTATAGAAAATGTATAATCGCAACGTTAAATCTTCCTGGGAGAGCAGTTACAATAGTTTTGGATTTTAGCTAGTTCAAAATTCAGCGTGCAAGCGAGGTGGAGTTCAAAATATGGAAGGAAATCAAAATGAGCGAATTCTTTATGCGGTTTTTGAGAATGAAATGAAACTACCGATTTTGGATATTACGCATCCCTTGTTCAACGCAAGTATTGATGAACAGGCGTATCATTTGAATTGCCTTAAATCAGCACGGAGCATTGAAGCATTAAAAAAGATGCCGGGTTTTATTCAGAACATTTTTGTGAAAATGTCGAATGTTGATGATTCTTATCTTAGTGGTATGCGTACGTTACTGTACAAACTTGGACCTGATTTAAGTAAGGGGATAAAATTAGGCTTCCGGGACAAGTGGGCGGTAAAGCAAACCTCTTTTATGGGGCTTCGGATTAGGCTGAGGGATCTTTGCAGACAGCAGTCGGAACTTTTGTTGCCTCAGCTTAGGGCGTTTCCTGAACGTGGCCTTTGTTTTTTTAATATTGCTGGTGGAGCTGCTGCAGACAGTATCAATACTTTGATTTTAATTCAGGAATCGGACCCAGAATTACTTAAGGGACGAAAGGTTGGAATTAACATTTTAGATATTGATACGTACGGCCCTAATTTCGCAAAGCGGTGCATCGATGCTTTGAAGCAACCGGGAGAACGCTTTTATGGCCTTGATATAACACTTAACACAATACATTATAACTGGAGCCAATCGGAGTCATTATTAAAAATGAGCTTGGATCATTCAGGTTGGATTCAGCTCTGTTCATCGGAGGGGGGGGCTTTTTGAGTATGGTTCGGATTCGGATATTATTGAGAATTTAGACCGTTTCTTTGAAAATTCCCCAGCGGATGCCAGGGTGACGGGTTCGTTAATTTTCGACCGAGCATATGTTAATCCAGGATATCTTGGGTTTACAGAGTTTATTGGCGTGCAAATTAGATATCTTGGATTGGAAGGATTACAGAAGCTTTTAGCTCAAACCTCATGGATTTTAGAAGAATCGCATGAAATTGAAAAAATTTATATTCTGTTTTCGTTGAAGAAAGCGTGAAATATAGACTGTTTATCACGTATGGACACCATCTCGTCGTATGGAAGAGCCAACCTTTTATGAAGTGAAGATAGACGGGGAAATCAAAGTGAAAAAGGTTACATAAAAATGAATCTGCTTTGTTCTCACAAAATAATTCACACATCTAGTCACATAAAAAAACGCTATTGATTCTAACATCAATAGCGTTTTTATTTTTAGTAAATATATAGATCAAAATGAATTTCTGCTTGAATCGAACTAGCGAAATCAAGTATATCTTTTTGTAAATACATTGCGGGTGATTCGTTATTCTCAATTTGAATGACTACCATAAATAGAAATTCTAAATCATATTTTTTCTTAAGCTGTTTTAATGGTTCTGTTTTCTCTTCAAGTGATTTTAGAATAACATGCAACTGATTATTTATATCGTATGATTCTTGATAGCCAGTGCTTAAATTCCAATCCGTCTCTTTTCTATATAGTTTTTTTATGGATACAAGATTTGGATTATCACGTCTTGCGACAATATCACCTTTTTTATAAGTTCTTGTAGGTTCGATATTTAGGGCGTCGGTAATTGCTTCAACAGGGAATATATCACCCGTTATACTAAAATAAGCCATAACTTTGGTTTTATCCAGAATGGTTCCTCCTCTATTGTTAAGATGTCACTCTTATTACATTATAAAAATTTAAGAATGTATTTACTAGAATGTAAATGTGTTTTTGATTGAAATTTGGTGTTGGGATATAAATGATAATGTTAGATATATACCTTTGTAGTAAGGGGGAATTATACAAAAGTAGGATGATTTCAAATGTATTTATTTGTATTATAAAAATAAATTGTTTTTCAAAAATTGGAATGTAGGGGAGGGGAATACATAATGATACAAAGCATATATGAAACGCATTTACATGTGAAAAATTTAGAAAAGGCGATAGATTTCTATCAAAATAAGTTAGGTTTAATATTAGCAAAAAAACTATCGAAAAGGCGGGTTGCTTTCTTATGGGTAGGAGAAAATAAAGAACAAATGCTTGGATTATGGGAAGTACATAGTAATGAAGATTTTGAGATGAAACACTTCGCTTTTCGTGTAGATGTAGCGTTTTTAAAGGTTTCTAAATTATGGTTAGAGAATCGTGGAATAGAGGTAGTAGGGAGTCAGGGGAAAGGAAATGAAGAGCCAATTGTCCAAAGATGGATGCCAGCTGCAAGCGTATATTTTCTAGATTGTGATGGAAATAAATTAGAGTTTATTTCTATGTTATATGATGATCCAGATGAATTAGAATATGCAACGTATTTAAGTGAATGGGAAGCGGAGCACCAAGAAGAATAAAGTGAAACTTTAATCAGTAGGGGTTTTATAGCATTGTATTATGTTAAATAGATAGAGACAAAAAAATCCCTCAAGAAAAGGCATGTTCTTGAAGGATTTTTTTATTGTTTGTAACTTATTAACGATCTTCACGTTTAGATATTTCAGCGCGTTGAATATAACCATCAGAGAAGCTGAAATAAAGAGAATAGCTTCCTCGATTATATATAAAGCCTTCGCTAGTCATATCCTCTCCGATTAAATCGGGCTCACCAAACCACTCTTTTAATTCATTGATAGGGATATCCATTTTCACCCATATATATCTAGCGTCCCAAGGGTACATATCAATATTATAATCGCCGTATACCGCTGTATTAGGTGCATCACATTCTGTACATGGTGCTTTTTTCAAAACATCAGGCACTCCATATTCTTTTTTTACGTCAGATAGCTCTTTACCCAATGAATTTAATGTAAATGGACCAAACGTCCCATTCTGTAAAGCTGTTGTTAACATTTGTTTCATTTCTTCTTTTGTATTGATGTTGAAATTATAATCTCTGTTTTTTGCTATTGCATTATATAAAAATTGTGCATACTCCTCACGTTTCACAAGCGTGTTGCCATTGTAATTACCTGCCTCATCACCGTAGGATATTCGGTTACTACGTAGCGTATTTACAAATTTATAAGCCCAATGATCTTGAGGTACATCTTTAAAGTTATTTTGTCCTTTTGATTGTAATTGAAATGCTTTTTGTAATACTACTGCCATTTCATACCGAGTTAATGCATCATCTGGACGAAAAGCACCTGTTCCATCACCTGTCATAATTCCGGCTTGTACAATCGCTTTAATATCCTTTTCGAACATATGATTTTTAATATCGTTAAACATATTGCTCTGTTCATTGTTTGCTGTTAAACCTAAATAACGAGCGATTAAAGAAGTTACCTGGCCTCTAGTAATATGATCCCCAAAACCAAATTTTCCATTTCCATATCCGTTAAAAAGTCCTGCTGCTGCTAAGTAATCAATAGCATCTTTTGACCAGTGGTCCTTTGGTACATCTGTAAATACAGTGTTCGCATTGCCAGATACTTTATCGTTATTCGTAGTTGTTTGTGCGTTTGCTGTGCCTACCATCGTTGTAGTTACTAGAGCTGCGGTGATTACGAATCCGAAAATTTTTTTAGCTTTGCTTGTTTTCTTCCCCATTTGCGAAAGCCTCCCCAGTTTAATTTAACTTTATTAAACATACGTATTACACATATACATCTAATACAATTAAATGTATACATCGCAATTATAACATGTTAATGATGATCATTTGTCATTTATTTCCTTTATGTGGATAAAATTTCAATAATCTAATTGAAGAAAAATGCGAAAGCTTTTTATAAAATATGGAAATGTTAAAATCCCTTTGATAAAATAGCAATATGCAAAAATAATTATTTATAAATTCTCAATGTAATGAATATTCATGTTCAAATATACGAATTTAACTACATAGTTATTGTAATAAAGGGGGAGAAAGATGTTAGATGAATTGTACAATGCTTTTTTAAATGCATCGGGTTTTACAGAAAGCGCGAGGAAACGAGACCAGTATGATAAATTACATGATTATTTGAAAGATCAAGAAAGAGAGTTAAAGCAATACATTCAAGAGGCTGAATCAGCGAAGAGAGATTATGAGAGTAAAAGTAATGGTTTAGAAGCAAATAAAATTCCAGCAGTGGAATTTGAACAAAAACGTCATGAAAAGGATGAAGACTTACATACAGTATTATCCTATTTTAAAAGTGAATTAAGCAATGTTGGATCTGCGATAGGTACAGCTTATGCAAAGTATTTGGAATATAAAGCGAAAGCAGAAGCGGAGAAAGCGTCAGCATACGCTGCAGCGACCAGAGCTTTTGAAGAAAAGAAAAAGGAAATTGAAAAACTTATCCATTAAGTATACAAAGAATGGAGGGAACTAATATGAGTGGTAAAGAGGTTGAAATTATAGGAAGTAACACTGCAAGTGCCATTTCTTACGCACAAAACATAGAGAACGGCATGAAAGATTCTTTAAATCAAGCGAAAAACTTAAAAGCATACGTTACATGTGCGAAGTGGAATGGAAAAACGAGAGATGCCTTTTTAAGTTATCTTGATTTAATCATTCAATACAACTCAGAAATGGTAGAGGCATTTGAAGGACATACGAAAGCTTTGAAAGAGTTAGAGAAAAGTATTCAAACGTATGGCGATATACCGGAAGTAAGGGCGATAAAAAAATTGTGATGGAGAAATGAGGAATAAAAGAATGGGGAAAGAAATGATTTTTGCACCTGCTGAATTATATGTTCTCGCAGGTGCAGCTGGGGTTACCGATATATTTGGATTGCCAAACCGTGACGCAATTATTTTACTTGATGAAGAATGTGTCACGAAAGCAACTACGAGTTTAAAAGAAAAAGGCTTACTTACAAATGAAAACGGAATTACCCCTGCAGCTTTTCAAATGATTGAGCTATTAAAAGAATATGAAAATTGTCATGAATACGCGAGAATGAATAATGTATTAATTGGCTTTTTGAAAGAGGATAAAGACCGAGTGGCTGTATTAACAGAAATAGAACCAAATAAAAAATACGAGATCGACTATATACCAAAGCCAGACGTATATTTTTCCTTATTAACACGCATCCCTTTCTTATTGAGAGAACCGAGGGAAATAGAAGATACATTTTTCTCAAAGAGAATGACAGAAGAAGAACAACAAACATTTGAGGAAAAAGATTTATCAAATAAAGATGTTATAGCGATAGAAACGTATATGAGGCCTCGGAGTAATAGAGGAGGAAAATGGGAATGTTTCTTATATTTCACTGAAGGAGAAGATTTCGTTCAAATTGATGTAGAACGTAATCGGTATGACTGGGTGAGTCTCTATGCGGTAAATAAGAAATTGTATGACGTGTTAAAAATGCCGTATAAAAAATTAATTGACCCGAGACAATTTTCGTTAGGAGGTATTGAATAATGCAAGTATCAATGGGAGATGGTGGTTCTGGTGGTGGAGAAGAAGTATTAGTTAATTTTCAAGAACTACTTGATATAGTAATGAAATTAGAAGATATATATAAAATCCATGTAGACGTCATTGGAACGAATATTGAGAGTTTATTAAGCAGTGATTTTTATCAAAAAGGTGAAGCGATGAGAGTAATTGAAAAATATCCTGATATATTACACAAAACACTTGAACTGGCTGAACACTATTCGAGGTCGGCGACAGTTGTAGGGAACGTATGTGTAGAAATGCTTAACAAGGACGAACAATTACGTGAAATATTAAGTAAGTTGTAGAAATCACCATACGGCTGGGGGATGAAAAGGAAATGGATGTGAAATATAGACCTGAACCATGGCAAAACATGGGGGATGGTATGAATCGAATTACAAAAGATGCACTCATAAAATTACAGCGCGCAAATGAATTATTGAAAAAAATTGATGGAAGAATACGAGATTTAGATTCAGATGGTAGTATACATTTTAACCCAAAAGATCAATCGCAAAAAATCGGGGAATTACTTGATAGCTATTCGACATTACAAAAATATTGCGGAGAAGCAGGGCGATTGGTCTCTGAACATATAGATAAACCTTTTTTAGTAGAAATGGATAAATTCGCTCAAAAAATGAGAGATACATCTATTCTCAGTTTCGAAACAGATAACCGAATTGGCTCCACAACAACGACAGTATTACCAGATGCACACGCAGGGTACGGAAGTGTACCACAAACAATACAGAAGAAGAAAGATAAAATAACAGTAGAAGATATTTTTAGAGATTCACCTGCATTTGATAACGTACTGAGAGCGGAGTACAAAGAACTAAAAAAACAAAATCCGGATGCAAAACTAAATTATGAAGAATACAAGAAAGTAGTCCCATCCACACGAGGATTTGAATACAAATCGATAGAAGATGAACAGAAAAAACTAGAAATGGTGCGAGACATAGGAATAGGCGTAGGAATCATCATCACAACAATCCTTTGCCCACCACTCGGGGCCGCTGCCGCAGTAGTATACGGCGCTGTACAAATAAAAAGCGGTATCGACGGAGAAGACTGGGGAACACACCGGAAATTGAGCCAAGAAGAGCGGGTAGGAAACATCATTTTTGGCGGATTAGATGCAATCCCAGTTGTTGGAGCAGTAGGAAAAGGAGTAAAAGCATTCAAAGGCACGAGTGAATTAGCTGATTTAGCGAAATTATTAAAATTCAAAGAAGGAATGCCTGGTTTTAATCCAAATTTGGGTAAAAATGTGGTACAATCGCTTAAGGAAAATAAGACTTTAAAGAATGCACTAGATGCTATGAAAAATACTCCTATTCCAGTAGCAGTTAGGATGGTGGATACTGGAATAGGAGTGAGGCTTCCTTATATAGAATCTTCAACTGTTGGAGAAGTAGCTGGAAAGTTTTCAAAGGCAAGTACGGCAGCTAAGGATGACGCTTATCAACTTGCTAAGGGTAGTGGAGGTTCAGGAGTTAGTAAGGAAGGTAGTGTGGCTAAGGGTACGGGTGATATTGATAATCCTATTAGAACATATCGTGGTGTAGAACTTCAAAATATAGATCCAGTTTATATTGCGGATCAACGTACAGTCGTTGAGATGCCTTTTGTTGGGAAAGGCGAAAAGTACACTAATGCAGAAGGATGGAGACGTGATTTAAAGTATTTTTGGAGTGAACTCCTTGATCGACATCCAGAAGCATTCAGCCCGAATAATAGAGCAATAATAGAAGGTAGGAATCCTTTTACTGATAGTCCTGTTAATGATAAGGTGTTTAGGGAATACTTCTCTCAATATGATGTTAAAGGTGTTAGGGGGGACAAATTAGTTCATCATCATATTGGTGGAGGTGGACAAGCATTTCCAGTGCCCCAAAAACTACACCCAGGCTCCGGTGGAATTCATAATATAGAAAAAGAGGCAGGGATATGGGGGAAAGATAAAATTTATTCAGAGTTACTACAGAAACTTATTAAGGAGTGATTTCTAATATGAAAGAGATTATGAAAGACTATTTTGAAAAATTTATAGATAAATGGATGGAGTACAACAATTCCTTACCGCAAATAGCATGGAATGAAGATGTAGATGAATTTATATATTCGGGTGAAGAAGATGAATATGGATATATTTCTTGGAAACCAATAGAGAAGGGAGTGGAATTTTCCTTTGATGAAATTGAAAGTCAATATAACGTTCAGTTACATGATTCGGTGAAGCAGTATTTCAATTCATATTGGTTTTTAGAATTAACGGGATGGGTTTCTTCTTATAATATTAATTTGCACCCCGTTATTCCAGGGATTGAACCAGATTATTTTATTTCACTTGTCAAAGACTATGCAGAATCTAAAGAGGATATTTTTAAATTTATCCCAATTGGTTTTGAATCAAATGGCATGTTAATAGTGCTAGACAACAATACAGGTGAAATTTTAGTTGAAGATTTTGAATTAAATGAGTATAAACGAATAACTAATAGTTTAGAAAGTCTCATTTCACAATTGAAATTTAAGGATGAACAATAGAAATCTATGGTTGAACTTTAAGTACGACAAAGTGTTTAACCTATTTTTGTTTCTTGTGGGAACTGGATTGATTTAGATACAAGTACTGAAATTGTTATGAACTGTATTAATAATGAGAGTCATTTACCTATTCCTGTTAGATTAGCAGATTTAGAAACACATAAAATGAGGAAGAAGTTAATAGGAGAATAAAACAATGTATTCTATATTTATTAAGCAATAACTACAAGTAGAATGCATTTATATAAACTTGTAAGTTTTACCTAGGATTTGTCACAACATGTAAGGCTGTCGAACTGTTACTAAAAAACTTACAAATTTAATACTACTTAAAAACATATAAATTTAAAGCACTTGATTGTCTACTGAAGGCAACAAGTGCTTTTTTAATAGATAAGCATGCTATAAATTTATAAAAATTATTTTTGTGAATTAAGGCTAACCCAAATTACTGGTATTATATAATTGGAAATACATTAGCAAAAGGTGTGGACTCCGTAACCCCATTCGTAAAAGGTGTAGAAATACTGCCAGATGGAAGTGTCGCTAGAACTGGAACGAACTATAGCGGGAAATTCCAAGAAGCCCATGATGCCTCAAAGGCGAGTATTCAGAGTAGGGTCTCGAATTTGGAGAGTGGTGGGGTTAAGGGTACGGGTGAAGGTGGAAAAGGGAATTCTGATTTACTTGATAATACTGGTAGATTTAAAGATGCTGAGTTGCAATCTAAGTATGATGTATATTGTGAAAGGAAATATAAGAATAGTGAAGCGCCTAAAGAGCCACTGGAGTGGAAAGAAGCAAGTGAAAAATGGGCATCACTTAAAGAGCAGGGGCAAGAATTTTCTGATGAAAGTTTTAATCTATTTTCACAACAATATGAAAATGCTGAACGAGAAATAACCATTGTTACACATGAAGGGACTAAGGTAAGAGTTGACGCAATTGCATCTGATGAATATGGGAATGTTATTATACAAGAATATAAAAGTTCCGCTACTGCTCCCTATACTACTAATCAAGAAAAGGGATTCCCTGAATTGAAGAATTCTGGTGGAAAGGTCGTAGGTGAAGGAAAGGGAGATTTTTCAGGGGGATACGAAGTGCCTAGTGGAACAAGGCCGCAAATTGTTCGTCCTGAAGGGACAACTTATTTTGATGAATAAATGAGGTGAGAGATAAGTGTCAATATTAGACAAAAATAAAATAGATGGAATTGGCAAGAGTATGGGTGAAAATAAGTTAGCATTAATGATTGCAGATCATTTAGATTGGGAAAATGAACTTCAGCACTTAACATTGTTACAAGATAAAATTAATGCCTATGTATCTTTTATTGAAAGTGGGCAAATCTATAGTGTTTATCCGGATGCTAAGTTAGTAGATGGCTTTATATTCGATTTAAGATTTAAATATAAACCAACTGAAAATTGTAATAAATTATTGGAGGTTTTTAGGAAGAATACTCAAGATTTGAGGATTGAGTTTAAAATATATGAATCTTAGGTAGTTTGAATTGGAGATGTAATATGAAAGCAAATAAAGCATTTGAGCGCGTATGTAATCTAATATCTGAAAAGTATTTAGATAATGGCTGGAAATATTCTAAGTCTGGTCATTGGATGAGTAAAAAAGATAAAAATTTCATTTATAAGGTACTCTTTTATACAAGTTGGAATAATATATCTGATAAAAATGTAGTATTTTATGGTGAATGCGCAATTCTTCCTTTAAAATCTAAAGATAAAATATTTCATATTAATACACGTCAGTGCAATGTACCAAGCGGTCAGTTATATTGGAACATAGCAAATGAGGAAGAGTGGGAGCGGACAGTTAACGAATTCACTAATTGGTTAAATAGTGTATTTATGCCAATTGTAGAAAGGTGTACGAATGATTTGAACAACTTTGTAAAAGAGGTTGTTGAAAGGGGTTTTTATCCTCAAAAGGGTTATATGGTAGATATTAATTTTATATTAACGCACGGGTCGCGTGAATTGGCAGAGGAAGCTATCAAAAGATACTATGACAGTTTGGAAGAGTCAATAAAAAAAGAATTTAAAGATAACTATGAAAGTATGGTGTGTGGTAATGAAGCAGTTAGTGCATATGGTAATAATATGATGAGAAATTACACCAATTTTAGAACTATCATAGATAATAAAATAATTGTTACTTTATAGTACATCAAATGGTTTGACTTAGTAAGCGATAATTGGTAACCCAATTATCGCTTTTGGTTTTAAATAAGGTACGGGTAAAGGTAGTAATGCAAAACCCAAAAAAGTTAAACTAACTCCAGAACGAGAAAAATACTATCGAAAGAAAATAGATGAAGCTGAGGCTCAGGGAGAGTATAAAGTAGCAAATGATATTAGATATGAACGTCATTGTAAAGAAACGATCCCACCTTTAGATCGTGAAAAATGGGATGTTAGGAATGAGAATCTAAAAAAAATCACAGAGTGTGGTAGGGAAGAAGAAATAAAAGGAAGAAAAGCTTTAGGAGAACATCTTGACCGTAAGCTAGAGAACAATAACCTTGGTAAGGTTGTTACGTATACATCCAGTGAAGGGCATCTTACGCTATAGGTCGTAATGCTAAGGATGAAATCGATTTAGTTCATGATCACAAACACAAAATAAGTGACAAAGAACACGTTATTCATAATGACAGTCAAATGCGAGCTGAAAGGGAAATGCTCGAAGATAAAAATGGAAGTCATATTGTGACAATATCAAGTGATAAACCCGATTTGAATGGGATTCCTCCTCATCCAAGACCAAGTAGGCCTTTAGGAGAAAAGAGTGAGATTTACTACACTGATCCAAATAGCGGTAAAGTGACTCATAAATGGGAGAACAATACACGTTTACCTGGTGGAGGTAGGTGGAAAAAACTATGAATAAAAATTATTATGTGACTATATTTTTTAGTATTAAGGAGGATATACATGAAACCTGATTTTTTCTCAATTACAATGTATCCTACAGTATCTTTTAACGAAGAAGAAGTATTAGGTCGTCTTTTGGATGTGTTTGAGTCAAATGAAAAATTTGCTCCTACTCATTGGGGTAACAGTGAAACCGTACGGGTAGAATATAATCGTCAGGAAATCCTGGAAAAAGTAGTTTCAGAGCATAAAGTATCAGAAGTTTACCTTTATCGTGATAAATCGGTGAACTATAGTGGGAGTTTTGAAGTTAACTGGAGTCATTGCTCATTTTTGAAGTTTGAGTTTCATAAATCGATACCTAAAAAATTATGGCCTGCTTTTTTTGAGTTATCTGACCAAATTGCAGAAATTGCGAAACCAAGTTATGGAGTAACTCAAATTTTTTGGCCTTTATCATATCCGTGGAATACCGAACGTGAACGATTACAAATGTGGATGGAAATATCTTCCCAACCAATACCAGTTAGGTTTCTTCCTAACGGTCCCTTAGGGGTAGGGGCTAGAACATACTTTAGCGGTCATATTTTAGAAATGTTTGATAAGGAATTATTACAAAATAGTCCAGTTGTGGTATCTGAGCTAGATTGGGGTGGCCTTTGTATTGATATTTTAAATAATCCATTAGAGAGTGATAGTGATACATTACTTGATAATTGGCTACAAGTAATGAAGTATTTGGAACCAGCACAAGTAATGGCTATACCAAGTTTTGATGAAGATCAAATGGGTGTAACTTATTCTCCAAATATTGGTTGGAAGGACTATCTGAAAAGCTAAATGAAAGGAGCTCGTAATAATGAATGAGAATGATAGAATAAGAGTCATGGAAATATTAAATCAATCTCAATACAATGATGAAATTATAGATGGGCTAGATATGAGCAATTTAGACCTTACTTTTTCTGATTTGTCAGAGGTGATGGCAGAGGGGATCATGGCAAAACAAGTCCATTTAAGAGCTTCTTCACTAATGAGAGCATCTTTTTTTGATTGTGATTTTGAGTTTGCTGATTTCAGGAGCTGTAATTTAGAGGAAATACATATTGCAGATTGTAGATTTGGTGAAGCTAATTTCTTTAAAGCCAATATGAAATATGCAAAGGTAAATATAAGTAGTTGTTTTGAAACATGTTTTGATGAAGTTGATTTTTCATATGGAGAATTAGTTGGAACGATATTAAATCATGCTACTTTTCGACGAGCGAATTTATATAAAATAGATGCAAAACAGGCCGACTGTACGGGAACAAATTTCAGCAACGCGAATCTTACAGAAGGTAACTTTGAAAAAGCATATTTAGAAGATGCTAATTTATCAGAAGTAAACGCTAGAAACGCAGATTTTACTGACGCAGATTTAACGGGAGCGACCCTTTTAAATGGTGATTTTACTGACGCGAATTTTACCGGTGCTAAACTTGACAATGTAGTTTGGACAGGAGCAAAGGTAGAAGGAGCCAAATTTGACGAAAATGTGAAGGAACAAATCTTAAAAATGATTTAAATATGATGGGGATTATATACATTTGAGCACTCGAAAACCTATGATTGGTAGCGAGTGCTTTTTTCTTAGAGATATTAGAGATTGATAAATAAGTGAAAATCAATATAGATTATTTTTAAGGATTGTTAGATAGATTAAGTTGGGAATATTATATAATTGAAAATACATTAGCAAAAGGTGTGGACTCCGTAACCCCATTCGTTAAAGGTGTAGAAATACTGCCAGATGGAAGTGTCGCTAGATCTGGAACGAACTATAGCGGGAAGTTCCAAGAAGCCCATGATGCCTCTAAGGCGAGTATTCAGAGTAGGATCTCGAATTTGGAGAGTGGTGGGGTTAAGGGTACGGGTGATAGTAGTAAGGCTGTTGATGATGTAGTTAAAGATGGTAGTCACTTTTCAGATGAATTTAAATTGAAACCTAATGTAAAATATGAAACGAATGGATATCTATATCAAACAGATGAACTAGGAAGAATTGAGAGAGCATCTGGAGAATTAACGTTAGAGATGGGAGAACGTAATAGTAAGCATCAGCTAGCTGCTGGAGGAGAAGACCGAGTTAAAGCTCCTAGTACTCAAGGCGATCATGGTGGACATTTAATCGGTACGCAATTTAATGGATCTCCGCTAATTGATAATATAGTTGCAATGAATGGTAATGTGAATGTAAGTGCTTATAAAAAATTGGAATCTGCTTGGGCAAAAGCTTTAAGAGATAAGCGGGAAGTTATAGTTGATATTAGACCTGTATATGAGGGGAGTTCTGTGAGGCCCGTGAGCTTTAATATAAAATATAGAATTGATGGAGAAAAATTTAAAGCTAGTTTGAAAAATGTATATGGAGGAAAATAAATGAATACAGAAAACTTGGAAAGTATTTATCAAAAAGTAGCTATGCAGTTAAACAGTATTATTCCAGAACCATGGGAAAAAGTAATGGTATATTCAGAAGTTGATGAATATAGTGATTCGACGGTATTTTTCTACTATCCAAAAAATAAGCAGGAACCGATATACAGTTTAGATATTGAAGATATGGAAGGGATTGATGAAGACGAGACTGATCGTCAATTAAATCTTCTTGACAGTATATTCAGAGAGTTATGGGAAGAATTTAAAAAAAATAAGCAGGAACCTTGGACTAATTTAACATTTGAGTTATACTCTACTGGTAAGTTTGATGTTGAATTTGATTATACTTTATTAGAGGAAGAAAATAATTATAATCATTATGAGAGATTAATTATATGGAAGTATAAAAAGTTAGGAGTTTCTCCTGATGAAAAGAGAGAAAGTGATGTAAAACTAATTAGAGAATATATTAATACACACAAATGATCTCTACTAGGGTTATAGATATAGGGTGTTTGGAAATACATATTCTATGATGGTTGTCCCATCATAGAGTATTATGTGCAATGATAGAAGAGAATACGAAGTACGAGCTTAGCTGAGATGACATTTTACTTGGTGGTGAATATAAACATATGGAATGTATATTAAACTAACGAACTCGTACAAACTCGTAAGTTTTAACTTAGTAGTTGTCATACTATTACTATAAAATTTGCAAATTTATGCTACTTAAAAACATATGAACTTAAAGCACTTGATTGTCGACTACAGGCAATGAGTGCTTTTTTTATTGAAAGGTATACTATAAATTTAAAGAAATTATTTTTATGAATTAAAGCTAACAAAAATTTCTAGTATTATATAACTAGAACTACATTAGCAAAAGGTGTGGACTCCGTAACCCCATTCGTTAAAGGTGTAGAAATACTGCCAGATGGAAGTGTCGTTAGAACTGGAACGAACTATAGCGGGAAATTCCAAGAAGCCCATGATGCCTCAAAGGCGAGTATTCAGAGTAGGATCTCGAATTTGGAGAGTGGTGGGGTTAAGGGTACGGGTGAAACTCCTAAGATAACTGAAATAAAAGAGAAAGATCTTGGGAAGCACATTATTAAAGGGAAAAATGGAAGGAAAGAACTTGCGCCAAACGTGCGTTATATTACTGAGGATGGTTATAAATATACAACAGATGAGCTTGGTAGAATAGTAGATGTTGAGGCAGGAGAATTAATACTTCAAAAAGGAAAACGAAACACAGGAATGCAAGTGGCTGCAGGAAGAGAAGATAGATTACCGGATGATGATGGTGGGCATTTGATAGGGACGCAATTCCATGGATCCGGTGATATTGATAATTTAGTCGCTCAAAATAAACAAATTAATCGTTCGGGTGGAGAATGGTATAACATGGAGAAAGAATGGGCTAATGCATTAGGTGGAAAGCCTCCTAAAAAAGTGACAGTAAAAATTGAACCAGTATACTTAGGTTCATCGCTAAGACCAAACTCATTTAAAATAAAATACCAAATTGAAGGCCAACGTAAGGTAATACGTGAAATACTTAATAAAACAGGAGGTTGATGTAAAAGTGTTCGAATTAGAATTAAATAAAATCTATCAAAATATAGCGCAAAAAATAAATGATACAATTCCCGTAGAATGGGATATCTTTTATTTTAATGCAGAGATTTATAACCAAGAGGGTGGGGTATTATTCTTTTTCAATACCCCAGATAGATCGGATGAATATATATATTCCCATGATATACCAGATGTATTTAATGTGAGTGAAAAAGAATATGATAAGACATATGATGAATTATTTCATTTAAGTGTAGAGTTACAGGAAATATTTATAAAAAATAATCAGGAACCTTGGTATTCTTTTGATATGATTGTGACATCTGAGGGGAAATTAAAAATTCATTATGGGTATACTAAATGGTATCAATCTACTTTTGGACCGAATGACCGAGTGGATTATTTTGAATATAAATATTTAGGGAAGAAACCTAGTAATGAAAATGAGCGAAGAAAATTCGAAGAGATGAAAGAATATGAAGAGCAAAATAAATCTTAAAATATTTTTTTGTTAAATTAAGGAATGTATTATTAGCGAGTAAATATGTAAAATATCCAAATTAACTAGCTTTAGTTGGACTATTGAAAAAAGAATAGTAACGGATCAATGTTACGTATAAAACATATGAAGTTAAAGCACTTGATTGTCTACGAAAGGCAACGAGTGCTTTTTTAATAGATAAACATGCTATAAATTTTTAGAAATTATTTTTATGAATTCAGGCTAACAAAAATTACAAGTATTATATAATTGAAATTAAACTAGCAAAAGGTGTGGACTCCGTATCCCGAATCTTTAAAGGTGTAGAAATACAGCCAGATGGAAGTGTCGTTAGATCTGGAACGAACTATAGCGGGAAATTCCAAGAATCCCATGATGCCTCAAAGGCGAGTATTCAGAGTAGGATCTCGAATTTGGAGAGTGGTGGGGTTAAGGGTACGGGTGAAGCTACTAGACTTATTCCAGGTACCCCTGGAAAGGTTACAGGAGGTAGTTCTACAAAATTAGGGCAAAATTTATTGGAATCCATGGGGCTTCCACGTTCTGCATCATGGAAAGGATATCAGGCACAACATATAATACCTAAAAACTTAAGAAATCATCCGGTATTAAAGAAAATTGGAATGGATATGGATCATGCTGATAACGGGATATTTTTACCGATACCAGCAAAAGATCCAAGTGCTTTGTCTAGGCATAGAGGATTTCATAGTGTATATAATAATGTGGTTAAAGATCAGTTAGATAAATTAAATATTAATCAAAGTATTAAGGAGTTGGAACAACAAGTATTTGAATTGCAACAAAAATTAAAAAAAGGTACAGAAAGTGGCTTACCATTATACAAATCAAAGGTATTAGAAATTGGTATTGAGAAGTTTTACAAGACAAAATTAAATGAAGAAATAAAGATTTGGCAAAGAGGTGGCGGTGCTACTGAAGAACTTTGGGAAAGGTGGATAAATAAATGAAGTACGGAAAAAACACTCAATTAGTCGAAGAGGTTATTAATTTTATTACAAATTTACAATTTTTTTATAATGAAAACCTTCTAAATCGTGATGTTGTTATGGTTAATGAGTATGAAAGAGCACAAGAATTGGCATGGTCTCAAGATTTGGATGAGGTTGAAAACGTTTGGGAAGATATTAAATCCTCAGAAGGTGGGGAAATAATAGGACAATTATATGAGCATGATTTAAACTCTATGGAGCGTCCTATAAGGGAGATTATTCAATCATCCGAGAACTATTCAGGTGATTTTGTATT
Organism: Bacillus sp. FSL R9-9834; assembly: GCF_038006905.1. NCBI lineage: Bacteria > Bacillati > Bacillota > Bacilli > Caryophanales > Bacillaceae > Bacillus > Bacillus sp. FSL R9-9834. Next base: position 3,100,711 of record NZ_JBBOWD010000001.1, on the reverse strand, counting down.
ACAATATATTGATATTTTTGAAGAAATAATTGGAGATTTACATATGTGTGCACTAAATCGTTTAGTAAATGGAAAAGTTGATAATTTTTATGAAAGAATCTTTGAGGTTTATAAGCTTGGGGGATGGCCATGTGGATGGGAAGGTGAATATCCAGAAGGGAGAATAATTGTATATTCACCAGATAAAAAATAAAGTATATTTGTAGTGGAAAGAAAAACAATAAGTGGTTTAAAAGTAGAGACCCATGATGGTTGTACCATCATGGAGTATTACGTATAATGATAGAACAGAAAACGAGGTGCGAGCTTAGGCGAGATGACATTTTATCGAAAGATGAATATAAACGCATGGAAGAGACATAAAACTAACGAGCTCGTACAAGCTCGTTAGTTTTAAATTAATATTTGTCACGATATATATAAGGTGTCATACTATTATTATAAAACTTATAAATTAAAGCGCTTGATTGTCAATTATGGCAACAAGTGCTTTTTTTGCATTTTAGCGTAGAAATAAGTTGATAAACGTATAATTTTATAAGTGTATTAAGTGTTAAATTTTATAGATTGTAGTGGCTTTGTATAGTGTACGACACTACTAGAGAAAAAACTATTGTAAAAATTAAGGGGTGTATTATGTTTTGAAGTCATCGTAAAGTACGTTTTAACGGATTTACGTTACGAACACGTTATCCGCAAAAAACGGGTAAACGTTACAGGGACTCAAATTACTGTAACGGGAGGGAATTTATAATGGGAGAGAAAGTAGTTGGTTACGTACGAGTTTCAACGGAAGGACAATAAGAAGTATTGTACGGGATATTGAGTTTAAAAAGAAGGAAATGAAATACACCGAAAGAGAATTAAAATAGCTAGTAAAACTACTAGATTATCAATTAGAAACGATGCCGAGAATAGAACTTGTGACGGCATCAGCAATTAATTGCAGAAATTGGAGATGTAAGACGATTTTTTACTTTTTCGTATTAAGGAGGATATAAATGAAACCTAAATATTTTTCAATTGCAATGTATCCCACAGTATCTTTTAAACAAGAAGAGATACTGGGGCGTCTTTTGGATGTGTTTGAATCAAATGAAAAATTTGCTCCTACTCATTGGGGTAGCTGTGAAACAATACAGGTAGAATATAATCGTGAGGAAATTCTTGAAAAAGTGATTTCGGAGGGTAGGGTATCTGAAGTTCACCTGTATCGTGATAAATCTGTTAATTATAGAGGGAGTTTTGAAGTTAATTTGAGCCATGGTTCATTTTTAGAGTTTGAGTTTCATAAATCAATACCTAAAAGTTTATGGTCTGCTTTTTTTGAGTTATCCGACCAAATCGCAGAAATCGTGAAGCCAAGTTATGGATTGGCCCATATGTTTTGGCCAGTATCCTATCCGTGGAATACCGAACGTGAACGCTTACATAAGTGGATGAATATGTGTGCTCAACCTATACCAGTTAGGTTTCTTCCTAGTGGTCCCTTGGGGATAGGAACTAGAACATATTTTAGTAGTCATGTTTTAGATATGTTTGATAAGGAGTTATTAGTAAATAGTCCAGCTGTGGTATCAGAACTGAATTGGGGTGGGGTGTGCATAGATCTTTTACAAAATTCATTGGAAGTTGATATTGATACATTGCTTGATAGTTGGTTACATGTAATGAAATATTTGGAACCAGCTCAAGTAATGGCAATACCAAGTTTTGGTGATAATGGAAGAGGGGTATTCTTCTCACCTAATGTTGCTTGGAAGGACCATCTGAAAGGCTAAGTGAAAGGAGGTAGTAATAATGAATGAGAAGAAAAATGATAGAATAAGAGTCATGGAAATATTAAATCAATCTCAATACAATGATGAGGTAATAGATCAGTTAGATATAAGTGATTTAGACCTTACTTTTTCAGATTTGTCAGAAGTAATGGCAAGGCGTGTTATGGCAAAACGAGTTAGGTTGAGAGCTTCTTCATTAATGAGAGCGGTGTTTTATGATTGCGATTTTGAATTGGCTGACTTTAGAAGTTGTAATTTAGAGGAAATCAACATTGCAGATTGTAGGTTTGGCGAAGCGGATTTTTCTAAAGCGAATATGAAATATGCAAAGATAAATATAAGTAGTTGTTTTGAAACATGTTTTGATGAAGTTGATTTTTCATATGGAGAATTAGTTGGAACGATATTAAATCATGCTACTTTTCGCCATGCAAATTTGGCAGAAATCAATGCGGAACAGGCTGACTGTACGGGAACAAATTTCAGCAACGCGAATCTTACAGAAGGTAACTTTGAAAAAGCATATTTAGAAGATGCTAATTTATCAGAAGTAAACGCTAGAAATGCAGATTTTACTGACGCAGATTTAACGGGAGCGACCCTTTTAAATGGTGATTTTACTGACGCGAATTTTACCGGTGCTAAACTTGACAATGTAGTTTGGACAGGAGCAAAGGTAGAAGGAGCCAAATTTGACGAAAATGTGAAGGAACAAATCTTAAAAAGGATTTAAATATGATGGGGATTATATACATTTGAGCACTCGAAAACCTATGATTGGTAGCGAGTGCTTTTTTCTTAGAGATATTAGAGATTGATAAATAAGTGAAAATCAATATAGATTATTTTTAAGGATTGTTAGATAGATTAAGTCGGGAATATTATATAATTGAAAATACATTAGCAAAAGGTGCGGACTCCGTATCCCCATTCGTTAAAGGTGTAGAAATACTGCCAGATGGAAGTGTCGTTAGATCTGGAACGAACTATAGTGGAAAATTCCAAGAAGCCCATGATGCCTCAAAGGCGAGTATTCAGAGTAGGATCTCGAATTTGGAGAGTGGTGGGGTTAAGGGTACGGGTGAAGGTAATAGGATTATTCCTGGTACTCCGGGTATTGTAACAGGAGGAAATTCTACTAAATTAGGAAAAAATATGATGACAGAAATGGGGCTTAGACGTTCAACTAAATGGATTGGATATCAAGCACAGCATATTATTCCTTCTGAAATGGCAGATAATCCTGTAATTAAAAAGATAGGTATGAACTTTGATGACTCATCAAATGGTATTTTTCTAAGAGTACCAGATGATAATATAAGTACAATGGCTAGACACAGAGGATATCATTCTGTTTACAATGAAGTAGTTGCAAGAGCATTAAATAAAATGGATATTAACCAAAGTATTGATAGTTTACAAAAGCAGGTATATGATTTGCAAAAAAATTTAAGAAAATTACAGGGGAATGGTTTACCATTGTACCCAAGCCAAGGTGCAACAGTAGAACTCTGGGAAAGAAAGCTAAAACAATTGGAAATACAAAATAAGTAAATATCAGTAAGGTGGTAAGGTGTAATGGAAAATAAAGATATTAGTTTGCTTGAAGAATTACTTTATAATACAAATAAAGAGGATACAATTAGCCGAATAAAGAATATAGATAATCCAATACTCCTTCATTGTTTTGCAGCAAATTATAATTGGAATAGTGGATTTGATATACCAAATGCAATTCTTGAAAACAAAGATTGTGACTTAGGAACGGGATTACTAATGTTTCATTATGCAGACGGATATCGATTATTAGAAAGTCCAGAGGAAGTTTCGAATTCTCCATTACAAGAATGGAAGGTTTTTATATTAAAACTTCAAAATAAAATTATGAATTTGGAGTTTAAAACACAAAATATATCATTTAGCCCTGAATTAACAAAAATGCAAATATTCAAGTTGAAAAAAAGGAACCCAAGTATTTCAGATATTCTTATTAATGAGTCACCAGGAAATATAATTGATATTCCTAAAATATAAATAAACATTAAAAACTCATTACAGTAAATAAATGAGTTTAGTTATAGTGATTTTATAAAGCTTACTATACTAAATTATATTTTATGTACGAATATGATAAAGTTCGCGGTGCTAAATTTAAATACGCATAAGTATATATGAATAAAAAATAAAGTATATTTGCAGTGAAAAAAAGCATAGGCTGTTAGAAAATACGTACTTCATGATGGTTGTACCGTCATGGAGTATTATGTGCAATGATAGCATAGAAAAAGAATTACGAGCTTAGGCGAGATGACATTTTACTGGGCGATGAATATAAACCATGGAATGCATATTAAACTAACGAACTCGTACAAACTCGTAAGTTTTAACGTAGTAGTTGTTACCACATATAAAAGGTGTCATACTGTTACTACAAAACGTACAAATTGATGCTGCTTAAAAACAGATGAAACTTAAAGCACTTGATTGTCTATTTGAGGCAACAAGTGCTTTTTTATACATTTAATTATTTTTATGAATTAAGTCTAACATATATTGGTAGTATTATATAATTAAAAATAAACTAGCGAAATATTGTGATAATAACTCTTCATTAAAGGGGTAGAAGTATGAATTAATGAAAGTGTAAAAAGAAGTTCTTGTGGCCTGTAAGGAGGGTATTCAGTATGCAGAGTAGAACCTCGAACTTGGAAAGGTGTGTTGTTAAGGGAACAGGTAATATTGTAAAAGAAGTAGCTTCAAAAAACTGTTACCAAGAGAAGGTGACATAGGAACGTATAAAAATCTAAATAAAGCAGAATCGGTTAGCTCAAATAAATGCTGGTTAAAGAAAAAGAACTTGAAAGAAAGATACAAAAACAGATTAACGACTTTAATAAACAATGAAAAATGGGAGATGGATAGTAGATGAATCAAAAACTTACTTATTTAAAAAGGTACAATAAACATGTTCGAATATTAACAATCGATGAAAACTACTTGCCACCAAATAAATAATTATTGGGAGGATTTATATTGGAACTCAACGATCAAGTGTATGACCGAATTGTGAGATTATGTAACGAAGGAGATGCTTTTGTTGAAAAAGGAAAAGATGATAAAGCAATAGAGAGCTATATTGCTGCTCTGGATTTGGTTCCGTTACCGAAGACCGATTGGGAAACAAGTACATGGATTTATACAGCATTAGGAGATACTTATTTTTTAAATCGTGAGTATGAGAAAGCGAAAAGTAATTTATATAATGCACGAAACTGTCCGGATGGTATTTCAAATCCATTTATTTTACTGAGACTTGGAGAGAGTTTATTCGAGTGCGGGGAGCTTGATAAAGCTAGAGAGTATTTGCTAAGAGCATATATTTTAGAAGGCTATAAACTCTTTTTTAATGAGGATGATAAGTATTTTGAATTGATTAAGGATATGATTTGAGGAGGGTAAATATGGCTATTTTACAATCACATATAATAGAATGAAAGTGTTTAACGTTTAAATATAGGAAGAAAAACAATTAAGCTTTTATTTTATTTAAAATGGATACTCTATTAGTAGTGAATAATAAATAATTTTGTTTTACTGTCTTAATTAAAATACGATCAGTTGTACCATATGCTGTTCCAATTCGGATTACGCTTTTTTCTTCAACACCAGCATATGTATTATCTTCCGTTACCTCAGTGATTTCACATAATGGAATATGAATTTTAGAGAATTGCCATGAAATAATTAGTTCATCTTTTGTTTTTTCAACATGAATACCTAACATATTACCAGAACCTTTCTATAATAAAATTTTACTCGTGCTATTTTATTATACAAATTTATAAATTTTATTTCTATTTTTTTACAGATAGTATACAATTAACAACGAGAAAATGTTCATTATTACTTTCATCCTTATTATAACGAATTCTACAATAGAAAACAGAACGTATATTTGGTATAATCGAAATATACTATATGAAACGATGTACATGAGTTTGAGATTTATGAAAATAAGTAAGTAATACATAATAATACATACGCTATAGGATTCAGTTCATGTTATACAAATCAATCGTTAGAAAGGAAAAGAAGTATGAATCAAATTTCATTCGAAGATTTATTTGAAGAAGAAAACAAACGAGAAAAGGTGGAGGTAGCTGAGATTCAAGTACCTTTATCGCCCTTACAAAAGGACATTTTAGAATTAATTAATTGTGAAGAAATAAGTGCACTTGAGTTATGCGAACAATTAATACGAGCTGGTAAAATATCAGATGAAAGATTCACAACGAATAAGCCTAAAGCATATGGGCAAGTATGCTTACTATTAGAAGGTTTTGTTAAAGAAGGAAAGCTTATTTTTGTCAAAAGTGATGAGAAAAGAGATAGAGTATATAAATTGAATGAAGAAGATTCTAACGAATAATATGTATAAAGTATAGTAATGAAATAAGGAAGTCCTCATATTTGTGTTGAAAGATTATTTTCACATAAGCGTGGGGATTTTTTTGAGGGAGGATGTATGAAAGCTATATTGCTAATAATTTTACGGAGTTTTTAAATAAGTTACGTGATTAATAGTGGGAAAGGGATTTAAACTTATTTGGCTGTGATAAAGCAAATAAAAGCAGTAGTAAAATGAAACCGAATTATTTTACAATCGCAATGTATCCGACTGTAGCATTTAACGAAGAAGAGATATTAAATCGTCTTCTAGATGTATTTGAGTCATACGAAAAATTCGCTCCTACTCATTGGGGAAACTGTGAAAAGGTGCATGTAGAATATAATCGCCAGGAAACCATAGAAAAAGTAATTTCGGAGCGTAGAGTATCTGAAGTTCACCTGTATCGTGATAAAACAGTGCACTAGTAACTCTAAAATCAACCATTATGTATATTTTGGAGTTACTTGACGTTAACTCTACATCAGTAGAGTTAATAAATTATTTAAATAAACAACTGTTAATAAACAACTAGAATTAATGCAGGGTTATATTCACTTAAGAATATAACCCTATTTATCAGAACCAGTAGTACATAAGGAGATTATCCCACGGGTTATTTACAAATATTAGACGAGGAATATTTGACGCTGTAAAAGAAAAAATATTGACTTTTATATCATTATTGATGTTGTCCTCAATTTTCCTCATGTAGCACTTGAAAATCAGTAACAAGTGAAACGATTTTTCCTGCTTCATCGATTCCCCAATAGGAAGGATAAAATCCATCTCCATAACCTGAACGGAATATAATGATATTACTTCCTGTTTCTTCACACACCACGCAATTTCCCCAATCTTCATCATGTTCTGTTAGTATGTCATCTATAAGATCATCATACAAACTAGTAAATTCTTCTCCTAGTTCTTGTTGTAACCTGTCTTCTATTTCTTCTAACTTACCAATTGCTTCAACATCTGCAAAGCACCCTAAGCCTGTATCAACTGGGTAACCAAAAATATATCCGTCTTCCAGTTCACTTATATTTTGTCCTGGTTTTGTTGCCCTCTTCCATCCTACCGCTTTTGACTCCGACAATTTTAATTCAGCACCAGCAATGACTCCATCTTCCTTATGCCACCAAGCAACAATTGGATATGTACCTGGCTGAATTGTTTGTTCGAAGTGATTTTCATTAAAAATAAGAGGATCACAAGCAACAATTTTACCTGAAGTAACTTTCAACTGTTCTAGTGCTTCGGAACGCAGGGCCTCACTATCCGGTTTAGATAATTCACGTAATAACTTTGACATAATGTTTCTCTCCCTTTCCTTTTAAAATATTTGTTGGTGCTGCCTCCCATATATTTTTACATGAGTTACATTTGTGTTCTGTGGTATTTCTAGCGCCTTTGTATGTTCCTATAACTTCGATATTATCGCCATGAACTTCTAAAACCTCTGCGGCATATCATACCCGCGTTTTCTAATAGTTCCTCAACATATTCTTCATGCGTTTTACGTTTTCGGATATATTGCTCCGTACAAGTGTAGATGGAACAAACCTTTATTCATTGAAAAATATAACAAATGAATTTGACTTTAAAATTAGAACCAGTTTTGAGGATGTAAATAATAATCCACCCGTTGATTATATTATTTTAAGGGTAAAAATGCATTAATTAAAAATTCAATAAAAGAAGATTAGACTAGATAGTCTTTCTAGATTAATCTTCTTATTTTATATTCTCAAGGGATATCCCACTTCACTGCGACTCATTGCAATATGTCTACTTCTGTGACACATTACACAATTGTACAGAGATAATGAAGTAATATGAAAAAAAATATAAAGATTTAAATTTAATCCTATATATTTTTTATAAATTCTAAAAGTAAATCCCTTATTTTTGGTATGATTGACAGAGACTATTTAATTTCTTATGAATATTCTTGAAAAGGAAGTGATGCTGTATGAAATCAATAAATGTAAATGGGAATATATATTATATTGAATCTGTTCCTTTTGAAGATAAGAGTGAGCAGGATGAAGAAGGATACTACGAATATTTTTACAAAGGAGTCAATTTATCGTTTCACTCGGACAAAGAAATAATTAAAGCCCGAATTTATGACGACGAAGAAATAATATATTTCTTAAAAAATCCATTTCTTGCTTTTGGTAAAGATTTTGAAGCTATAAAAGTATATATAATTAAAGAATATGATGTAAATAAATTTAAAATTCCAGGTGAAAAAAAGCCTATATAGAATTATAGCTATAATTCTATATAGGCTTTACCATGACCAATTATAATAAAACAGGAAAACTCACAAAGTACTTATGCCTGTGGGCTATGAAAGGAATGTATTCGAAATTGAGTAAATCAAGTGAAATAAGTAGATTTGAAAATAGATTCTCAGAAAATGTGATTGAAATAGCAGCTGTCACAGGGGCATTAGGAATCGGTGCATCAAAAGGCGGTGACAACATTTTGTGGACTGCGTCAATTGATTTGATTGCGTGGAAAGACTTACATAACAATGAAGCGATTACAAAAGAAGACATACGACTCGCATGGTTGGTTGATGATGCAATTAGTTATTTCGGATAAACGTGATGTGATTTGTTAGGAGGTGAAGTTAAATGAGAAATGACTTAACATGGCCAGTACCGGATGAGCCAGTTTCAGCAGAATATATAGACAATGTGGGAAAAGGGATAGGGTATATATTTCCAAGTGACTATGTAGAATGTGCTACAAATAATAATGGTTCAGCTGTATTACCTTATAAATTTGAAATAGATACGATAACAAAGGCATTTGGAACTTTACTTTCTTATGATGTAGATAGTAGAGAATATATCGTTAAAGTATATAACCAGTATATTTCTACTCTACCAAATGAATTGGTGCCATTCGCATTTGACCCAGCAGGAAGTTTAATCTGCTTTGATTATAAAAATCATAAAGAAGATCCAATTGTCGTCTTTTGGGAACATGAGGGGGCATGGGAAAAGGAAACATTGATGGAAAGTGAAGGGATTACGGCTGAGGAAGCAGAGGAAAGAGCAAGAGAAAATGTATACCATATTGCTAATAATTTTACGGAGTTTTTAAATAAGTTACATGATTAATAATATTATTCATATGAAATGGTTCGTATAAATGTAAGCAGCAATAAAAGGAGAGAGAATGATGGACTTAGAGCATTTAAAAAAAGATATTTGGTATGGAAAAGTTTCTAATCATACAATTGAAACTCTTAAGTCTAACTTAAGGGATAGTGCAACAGAGACAGAATCCTTTATTTTAATTAACGAATTGTTAAAGTTAGGTGATTTCTCCGTAAAGGGGTTACTAATTGAACTTATGAATAGTACTCGAAATGAGCTTGTTTTGCATTTATGCACTAGACTATTTTGTTCAGTAGCTACTCATGATGATTTATTAGAAACGAATAATTTGAAATTCCTTTCAAGTGCTTCAGAGGATGGAGTTCATAATTTTGTAGTAAGTGCTAGTGAAACTCTTTCATATCATGTAGTACCATATCTTTTAGCATTACTAGAAGAGTGGGAAGATACCTTTGTTGAAAAAGCTATAAGAAATGAACTTTCATGGATGCTTGGAATTGAGGACGAGTATTATGAAGTATCGTTAGAAGAATTTAATGAAGCTTATTCTAAATTTATCGAAAATAACGATACGCAAGAATACTATTATCGTAATAGACTATCTTTTCCTGGAGATTTGGCAAAGGAGTTAGTTTCGGAAGTTATGAGTTCTTTAAGAGATAGAACTACTTATAATGTTGTTACTATACCTTCCGTTTTATCAATTTGGAGTGGAATCAAATGTCCTATTCAATACGATACGATAATAAAAAATGAAAAAAATAGAGAGTTGATGTCATATATCGATGTTTTAACAAAGAAAGAATGGAAGATTGGTAAAAAGTATTTTTATGGACATGTAGTCGTATAAGAAAGCAATATACGAGTAAAATCGAATACAGAGTGTATGATATACAGGAGGATAAAATGATCTCACCACAAGATTTTTTAGTGAATTGGAATGAAGAAATATACGGTTTAATTCATTATAATGAAAAAATCATTCACTCGTTTTCCTTCTCGAAAGAAACGAAAGACTTCTTAATTAAAGCAGGTTTTCCCGAGTCTGCTCCTCCATTTCTTACATTTGAACCTGCGGATAACGGTGGCGGGATAAGGTTGAGCGAGATACAAAATGAATTAGGTACGATGTATGATAAGTTTATATACTTTGGATTTACTGGTAGTGGAAATCCAATCTGTATTGATGAATCTAAATCACAACTCGTATATATAGATTATGACAATGAAAATAAAGTCGTTCTTATAAATAGTACGATAGAGAAGTTTGCAGAATCTTTACTTGTCTATGTGGAATTTATAAAAGAAGTAAAGGCTGCCAATGGAAGAAAGGCTTATATTGAAAAAAATATACCTAAAGGTTTGGTGGAGTGGATTTCTAGTGCACTTCGAAAAATTGATGCAGCTGCTTTAACAGAAGGATGTTTTTGGACAGAGGAATTAGGGAGTTTTAGTGAATAAGTGTAGATAATACCATCTAGTAGCCCAATTAAATCTTAAAAGACATAAACACATCAAGAAGGTGAAAAAATGATACTACCAGAGGATTTTCGAGAGAAATGGGATGTTAATAAAGATGGCCCACTCATTACATTTCCTGAAAAAGAATTAATAAACAAAAACTTTTCAGCTGAAGTGAAACGATTTTTGTCTATAGGAGGCTTGCCAGAAACACCGCCACCATATTTAGAATTTACTTCATCTCAGTCTTTCGTAAGGTCTATTATAAATGTATTTCATATGCCAGAAGAGTTTCGAAAATATTGGTATTTAGGAACAACAAGTTCTGGAGATCCAATTTGTATAATTGAAAAACAAGAAAAAATAGTATTTCTAAATAATAGTGATGCGTATAAAGAAGTGTTTATGAATTCTTCTATACAACAATTTGCAGCATGTTTATTAGTATATTCAAAAATGATTGATAAGGCAGTAGAGATAAATGGTGAGGATGCCTTTATCGATAATAATATACCAGAGTGTACAATAAGTTGGTTGAAGGAAGAATTGAAAAAAATTGATGATAAGTGTATGGAAAAGGGTTCTTTTTGGTGTATGGAAATTGAGAGCTTATATGAATAATTAGAAGTGAAAGAAAAGAATAAATGGAGTACAAAGAAGAAAGTGACCGTATTTGGGTTGATATTATTTGTATTTATTGGATTACCTATTATCGAAGGGTATCAGAATAGTAAACTAGTTGAAGAAGGTACATCATTACATGCAGAAATTGTAGGTAGGCATGTAGAGAAGGAATTCATGTTTACACATCCAACATTAGTAGTTGAGGTAGACGGTAAAAAGCATAATGTATGGGTAAGTGAAGAGACATATAACGGAGCAGAGTGGTTAGGTAGACTAAAAGTCATCAAAACAAAAGATGGTAAAGTGGAGAAAGACCCTAGATATGAGGGTGAAGACTTAATCACGAGTTATTAAGGGACAAGATAAGGTTCCTATAGTGGTAGAAAGAAATGGTTCACTATTTGTTTTAAATAATGTAAGTGGAAAGAACGAATTCGAGGATTTCGAACGTGGTTGTTTATAGAGGTTTCGAATAGTTTAAATGAGTTGATTTCTAGTTTGAGATTACAAAAATAGTAAAGTGAAGAATGTTTATGTGAATTATAGACCGGCTAGAGGGGCATGGAAAAGTGGAATATAGTGGAATGGCTTCAGTTTGGTTTGGAATTTCTAAATCACTCCAAAAACTTGAGGAGTATGTCGATATAGATTACACGATAGATGGTGATTCAGTTCATTCAAAGTTTGGGACGAGCTTTGAATTCGGTTATTATGATGAAGATAATATTGAAATTTGTTTTTATGAGAATAATAAAAGGGACGTTGAACATATTTTAAGTGATTTTTCTTACAGTGAACGAATTACTCCTAAAATAAAAAAGCTAATAAATGGAGGTTGAAACAACTGATCAAATGCTAGAGATGGTCAGTTTAGATGGTATTGTTGTTCCGTATGCACATATTACGGAAGGACGAGAGATTGGAATTACATTTAATTGTACGTGGGATATAGAAAATGGTGTAGGAGTTCGTTTATTAAATGAAAAGGTAATTAAAGTAGGTTATCAGGATATTACTTTTTAATTTAAATACGTCTCAACAAACGCTTGTATATTACTTTGAAAATAAAATAGCTGATTTACTGATGAAATTTACGATAAAAATCAATCGGGACAGTGAACATTTTGAAGATGAAAAAAGAAAGGATAATCTTTTTTGGATACTAAAGAACATTTAAATCGATTATATGATAACCGTTTGCTAGAAAATGAAAATGAGATACAAGAGTTTAATGAGTCATGCATACGAGTGATTGAGTGTAACGATGTTTCTATTATTCCAGATTTATGTTTAGTCTTTGATGATGATACTGAACAACCTGAAGTTATGTTTAGTTTGATTCATGGGATAGAGGGCTTATATGAAAATCATATAGAAGAGGGATTGAAATGTATTGCTACAGCTGCTCCGTCGATGATGAGTGGCGCTCAAGACTGGATAGAGATTATACATTACAGAATACTGAATAATCCCCAAATAAGAACGGTGTATGGAAAAGTACTTTCGCAATTTGATATATCCATTACGAGTAGCATTAAAGAACTATTATTGGAAATAAAAAATGAAGATCCTGATATGTTTAGTGAATCTGTTAATGAAGTTATTGAGCTTATCTAATAGTTGAATAACCTTAATTAAAAAGGTGTCAATCCTTCTCGAATTGACACCTAGGTATGAATTTCTTTAACATCTTACATACTTACGCTTGAAACCAAGTCTGCCTCTATCAAGTTCTTTCTGAATACTTTCAGAAGCATTTAACAAATTGCTTTTTTTATTATCACGTTTGACTTCAACTATACCAACTTCTTTTGCAATCTCGACTGCTTTTTCATGTAGTGGTACATATGAGATTGCCACAGTGTTTAGGAAATTATTCATAGCGGATTTTGTTCGTTCTGGAGAATGATGAATTGTATCTTTCACCATTTTAAGCATATCAGAAATTTTGCTTTCGGAAAATTCATTGTCTTTACGATTTCCTAAAAGCCAACAGTAGCAACTCCAGCCCGCAGACATTTTAAGCTCGTCCCCACTTGCAATCCATTTATCAGCAACGTCTTGCGCAATATTTGATTCTGATAAAGTGACTGCCACCACATAATCAGACAACATATAGAAATACGCTCCGTCTATCCAGCGATCAAAATCAGACTCACTCATAGCTTTCGGATCGGCAATAATGCCTGCAAAGTACATAGCATCGTAGTTGCCAGTGGCATACAGTTCCTCGGCTAACTCTTGATTGATTTTTATTTTCTTAGCAATTGGTTTCATAGCACCTGTAGCTACGCCAAAAACTGGCTCATGGGCACCGTTAGATATGTATATTTTTTTCGTACGTTCCTTACCTAGAGCTTCAAGTTCTTGCATGACTGTTTTAAAATCCATAGTTGTGCACTTCCTTCCTTCATGTAAGAGCCTTTTTAAGTCTTTCATATTTCTTATTTTAATACTAATTGTATTTAAGAGGTATGTCTACTTTCTAAAGGCATCGAAACTTGGTTTGATTTTTAGATGAACTACATTACACTTTAGTGTAAATAAAGAGCTAATTAAAAGAATGGTATAATATAGAAAAAGTAAGTGATGAAAATTAAATAGGGGGAATTTAATTGGAAATAAAACTGAATCAATTATATAGAGAGATAGCGGAAACGGTTCATGCCATGATTCCAGAAGAATGGGAGAAATTTTATTTTTATGCACAAATATCAGAAGATGGAGGGGGAACTTACTTTTTCTATAACAACTTCAGAAATAAAGAAAATTATAAGTATAGTGTAGAAATTCCTTTTAAATACGAAGTTGATGAAGAGGAGTTTGAAAGGAAAGAAGATTTTTTATATAAATTGAGTAAGGAATTAAGAAATGTTTTCAAAGATAATCAGCAAGAGCTTTGGTACTCTTTTACAATGTCTCTGGAACATAGTGGGGAATTTAACATGCATTTCGATTATACAAATTGGTTCGATACAGAATATAGTTTTAGTGATCAGATGATTATTTGGAAACATAAATACTTAGGTGAAGTACCAATTGATGAAAATGATAAAGAGCTAATTCATAAGTATGACAATGAATTTCCGAATAATCCTATTTGACTGAAAGGAAAGAAGAAATAGTTTTTATAAAAATCTCGACTTTTAAAGTAGTCAGTAAGTTATAAAATTGGTTCTGCAAGATAAAAAATAAAGGAGAACTACAATGGAAGTACACGGAATGGTTTCAATATGGTTCGGTAATATGCAAACGCAAGATCAGTTAGATGCATATATCGATGTTACATATGATGAAGAAGGAGACGCTATACCAGCAAGATTTTTTGTTGATTTTAATATAGATATGATTGATGTAGATGAGGATTTTATTGAAAAGGAAGTGTTAGAAGAAGCGAGTGATGACATTTCTATGTTATTAACGGGATGTTCATATGATGATAAAATAATCTCTCGAATTAAGAAAGTAGTTAAATTAAATAAATCCTATAATTCTATCGTTTTAATTTATAATTTTCAGTATGACAATCCGGCTAGTAATTTTGAAGGCTTTGATTTTATAACTGCAACAAGCTATCTATAATGGTAAGAAGGTCACTGTAAGGTAAGGAAGAATGAAAAGTATGTATAGTTTTTCCAATAAATATTTGGTATGATGGTGAATGGGAAAAATATACAAGTTGTTAGTGGCTCATAAAAGGAGGATAGTATTGAAAAGAACGCTTGAATTCGTACTAGGTTTAATTGGTGGCATTATAGGAATTATTATTTCCATACTATTAATAGTTGTAGCGTTTAATATTATGAAAGGTGTTGATTATGAACTTTTAGCTTATTACTCTATTATTTTAACGGTTCAAATAGGGTTGCTTATTTTATCATGTTTAGTAAACAAGGTTAATAATAAAGTTTATGGAGTTTGTATGATTGTGATTCCTATAGTTATGTTATTTATGTCATTATTCTTTTTGCTTATTCCAACAATATTACAAATTATGTCTGGTTCATTTGCATTTAGAACACTAAAGTTAGAATCGAATGTGGAATAAATATAATTATTTACGTCTGAATATTCGGTTTATTTAATGTTTTCATTTGTAGTTCAAATTAACATAAGGTACAAAGTTGTACGCTTTAGGAGGAGAAATAGATGATTATTTGGTCTGGTTGGGGTTTTTTAGTCGCAATTATTGTAATTATTAATACTCTTTTGGGTAATGTTATCTTTGAATCTATAACAGGAGATACTACATATTTTCAAGAGCATAGTTGGCCAATGGCGGTAATGTTTATTATATCAGGGGTTATGTCTTGGTATTTGGGTAAATATATTAATAAACCAGATGGGAAAGTTTATATAGATGCTGAAACTGGTGAAAAAGTTATGTTTAACAAAAAACACTCACTATTTTTTATAAAAATGGAATATTGGGGACCGATTCTAGGAGTTATTGCGATTGTAACTTTAATTACAAGATAAAAAAAGAGGCTGGGTATAGTAAGGATAATCGATTGAAGTAAAAGGGGAAATTAGTCATGAATGTAAAGAAACTACTAGGGGTAGCAGTTCCGGTCATGTTGTTATTTGGTTGTGGAGTGTCTGAGAAAACGAGCACTTCTAAACAGGAGAAAACGGAAGAGTCTAAAGTAAAAGAATCGAAGTCTAATAGCAAGAAAGAAAAAGTTTCAAAGGAAGACTATCCTAATAAAGTGTATAAATTAGGGGTAGAGTTTGATAAGTTGTTTGCGGAGCATAACAACATTACAAGAGAGGTTTTTGACGGTAAGAAAAAGAAATCAGATATAGTAGATAGTGTGAAAGAATTAAATAAAATGTTAGATAAATTTGAGTCGATAGATCCCCCTGCAGAGTATGTAACTCAACAAAAGGATTTTGAAAAAGCAATTGGTTATTTTAGAGAGTCTTTTTCTTTAATAAATGAAGTATTCACCCGAAAAGAAAAAAGAGAAAAAGGCGATAAGACTGATAAAGAGTTAATGGAGAAATCCGAAAAGTTAGTGAAAGAAGGAGATATTTACTGGCTTAAGGCATTCAAAGATCTTGAAGGGGATATTAAAATCGGTGACGGTACAGTATCTGTGAAAGATTTGAAAGAGTTAGATAAGAAAGCTGGAATTAATACGGATAACGTTATGAAGAATGTGAAAGATGGTACGGAATTAATTGGTAATTGGGGATTCAAAGGAACAGACGGTTTCATTATGTCACTTATTCTAAAAGGTGATAAGACATTTGAAACGTATGGTAAAGGTGAGTATCCAAATAAAAAGAATTATATTGAAGGAACTTGGGAATATGATAAGGAAGCTTTTACAATCTATTTACACCTCAATAAACGTTTAGTAGATGGTGTAGAAGATACAATTCAAAAAAAGAAAATAGCATATAAAGTTCAAGATTATGATGGGGAAAACTTACGATTATTTAATGAGGCTTCATTCAACACAATTAAGTATGTGAAGCAAAGATAAAGTTATGTAGGACTAGGTTTAAAAAACCTGGTCCTTAATTAATTTGTGGGAATGCAACTAATATTTTATCGTTGGCTTTGCCTATTTTATATCATGTTATTTTTTAATAAATTGATAAATGGAATTTAAATGTAAGTATGAGGAGTTGCTTAGAAATGATAAAGAAATTTACTAGAGTAGTACTAACTACGGTGATGCCAATTGGTCTTATCATGGGTTGTGGGAACGTTGAAAAAACTAAAGCAGAAGAACCAAAAACGGCGGAGAAAAAGGACTATACGGATTACTCATATGGAAGCAAAGGTATAGTAGTAAGCGGCAAAGCGAAAGAACGTCAACAATACGAGGTTGGATATATGGATGATAACAAGTTAATTGGGATTGACGAAAATATTGAGGACTGTATAGTGTTAGATAATAAAGATGAAGCAGGTCTTGTTTGGAAGCAAATAGAGCGTGGATCGATTATTGAAGTGCAATATGGTAAGGACCGCAATGATATTGTAGGCGTACAATTAGTAGGAGATCGTGAGCCATACGAAATTAGTGATAAGTTTGATCGAAATACGATAAACGAGATTGTCGAAAATGTTAAAGGAAATTTGCAATAGATGTATTCCGCTAGTATAGGATTTCTTATCATGAAATTATGATCAACGGCATTTTTTATATGAAAATGCCGTTGATTCATTTTAAAAAGTACATGTTGTTCTATTGAAGAAAATGAGTAAAAGGTATCCTAATCTATTTTTTGAGAAGTAGTAGTGTGCAAAAGGGGACAAGTTCTTTTGACGGCAATAGCAATTGGTTATAAAATAATGTCTGTTAAGGGATTTTCTAGAAAATATAATTCGCCTTCTGGGGATAAAATGAAAAGGTGGAATAAACATATTTTCATACATAGTAGATTCATAGTCTTTCACGAATGAGAAAATAAAGGGAGGTTGAGATATTTACACGGATAGTGTAGGTATCGATTACAGCAATGAATATTAAAAAACGAGTAATCGCACTATCAACAAGTTTAGTAATTTTAGGGAGTGCACCTTTATCAATATCAGCAGAAGAGATAAATAAATCTCATACTGACCAGCTTAGTATTGCACAAGGGGAGCGTGGAACGAACGGATTACGTTATTCTAATTTCAATCTAGAAACTCCAGATCACATGCAAATTAATGAAGCAGAAGTATCAGAAAATGAGAAAGTTCTTCTGGCAGAATATAAGCATAAACATTCTGAATCAGAAGAATTACATAAAATGAAAGAAGCGAGCAATTTGATTCAAATGAATTTAATCCAGCCTAGCTTGGAGTTAGTCGTAAATGGTGGCGGTATAAACATACGTAGCGGTGCAGGAATTATTAGCGGTCGTGGTGGTGGGATTTTTGATCCGAATGCACCCATCACTCGTGCATCTATCATGATTGACAACGCATTACAGTATAAAGGTGTTACAGGTGAATTAGTCGCATTACCATTTAGGGATAAACATTTAATCACATACAAACAGCCTACAGATAGTTACTGGTGTTGGAAATATAATGGTACAACAACTCGTGGTGAAGCAGCTGCCTTTTTAGTGAAGATGTTAGATGCAAGTCAAAAATAGAAAGAATGATAAAGGAGCTATCCAAAATGAGAATTTGGAACAGCTCCTTTTTATATAAGCCCTTATTAAGCCCCTTCCAAGCCCCTTATAAGCACCTACCAAGTAATAAATCACTAAGAAAAAACAAAACAAAAACAACTACAAGAACAAAAAAGCGCGAAAAAATAAAACCGTCGTTGTAGTAGTTAAAAAAATTTGGAATTCAACTGCAAAAACCAAGCCCTCACTCCTATATGTATATTGAAGGATTGAAATCTACCTTTTTATGAATAAAAGGGGGAGGTAAACATATGGCGGTGTACCGTAATGTGCAAGTGAACTTTTGGCAAGATGAATTCATATTAGATTTAACGCCAGAGGAGCGTTATTTTTACATATATTTGTTAACTGGTACGAAAACGAAGCAATGTGGAATTTACGTATTACCGAAGCGTGTGGCAGAACTTGAAACAGGCTACAATATGGAGACTGTTGAGAAGTTATTAAATAGGTTTGTTGAATACGGAAAGATTTTATACGGTGCGGAAACGAAAGAGTTATACATCATAAATTGGTTACATTATAACCCTATTTTAAATACGAATGTAGAAAAGTGTGTGTTACGTGAATTAAAGACTGTGAAAAATAAAGATTTCGTACATATGTTTTTACGTAAATGCCTGGAAGAAGAATGGAAGATTCCATTGTTATTGCAGTATTTTGGTATGCCAGAAGAAGAGGATACTAGTAGTTTACAAGAAGTTGTTGAAGAAATAAAAGATGTGGAAGTGGAAGAGGACACTCCACATAGTGAAGTTTATAAGTTTTACGAGCAACATATAAGTAGTCTATCCCCATATATCGTGAAGGAATTGAAAGAGTGGATACGAAAAGTTTCAGGAGAGAGAGTATTAGAGGCACTTAAAATTGCATTTGAACAGAATAAGCGAACGTTTGCTTATGTGAAGGGGATTTTGAGGAATTGGTGTAGCAAATATGGTGGAGAGAAGTGTGTAATGGGTAGTTTAGAGAGAAGGAGAAGTGTTTTGAGTAGTGTGTTTTAATTTACATTAATTTAATGTAGAATGTATGTTCGTTTTGGTGGGTTTTATGCTATACTACCATTAAATAAGGATGTTTTTATAATGGATAAAAGATGCGGGGGAACAAAGTTTGACTACAAATACAGCTCAGCTGTTTCAATATATTCATATGACAGAAGAACAGGAACAATTATCACTGCTATATTTACAAACAAAAGAAGAAGAGATTTTGAAAGATATTCAATTAACGACAATTCGAGATCAAAGAAGAGGCGATTTTGCTGAGCGGTTTATAAATGATTTTAGGAAAGTGCATAAGCAAGATCCAGCTTTCTTACGATTATTCTATTATTTGTTAGGGGAGCAGTTGTTAAATGTTCTTATAATAAGGTTTAAATATGTGGATTTTTCTAATATGAAGGTTTATTTAGAAAAAAGTGCACTTCCATTGGATCAACTTGTAGTAATTGCATGTAAATATTTAACTAATATCTCTAGTTATGTGAATGAGGCGTATAGTTTTCTGAAAGAGTTAACAAAAGAGAATCCGAACTATATAGAGAGACAATTACATACTTTACTAAATAAGCAACAACTATCACTACTTCTCGTAATGTTTGAAGTAGATTATGAGAGGTTCCATACGTATAGCTCTTTATTGGAAGAGAGATTAAAAGAACATGCTGAATTTATTTTGAATTTGAATGGGGAAAAGGAAAAGATTGAAGCAACTGAAAGATATATAAAAGGTGAAAGTGATAGGGAATTATTTTTAGGTGGAAATTTACCGGACTATATTTGGCGACTGTTATTTCATGTTCATAAGTATTCAAACGTTGCGAGGCGATATGTGGAAATATTAGCAAAGAAAAACGTGTGGGGGTTTATGAATTATGCTACGCGCTATATGTGTCATGCTCTTGGCCAGCCTCAAAACTACAAAAGAACAGGTAGTGTAAATAAGAAAACGTATGAAGAAATTCAAAGTTTTTGTAAACAGTTTTGGATTGCTGAGGAAAGGTTTTTTGCGCACCGCCTGAGGCAACATAATTTGAATAGTGAAGACTTCTGTAAGACGTATGAATATGAATTCCTTTGCTTTATGTTGGAAGAAAATCCGGAATTTGTTCAACGCACTTTGCAATATGTAAGTAAAATGAATTATCTTATTATCGCGCGAACGTTAGCTGAAAAAGGACATGAGCTAAATAGAGGGAAAATGCGAGAAGAATTTTTTGTTGCTGCTTTGCAAATTAAATTGTCTACAATACGTGATACATATTGTGATTATTTACTAGGGAAAGTGTCACTTGAGGATATGAAGCACATACTTAAAAATCCGAAATATAGAAGTATGTATTGGGCCATGCCGGTGTTAGAGGTTGCACTCCTTTGGGATATAGATGATGTAGCAAAAAGGGAAGCTGTACTTACACTACAATTCGGAGATGAATATAGTGTTAATTTATACGAACTTCTTTACGAATGCTCTGTCAGAGGGATAGAACCGAAACAAGTATTAGAAGAACTTCTTTCGTATGGGCTAAGTAAGGAAAAGCTGATTGCCTATGCAGTTGAACAAGCTGCATGCTACAGTGAAGAGAGAAATGAGGCGAAGGAAGCGCTTGTTCATGTCATTGTAAAAGAACAAGCGTATATAATTGAACGGTTTGATGAGTATTCTGCTGTTGCCAAAGCATATATTTTAGAAGAGTTAGCAAAGGATAACATGATTAAAATGCGTCCCATTTTAATTAAAACTTTAGGGGATTCATCTAAAAAAATGCGTGAGTCTGTAGTTAAACTTCTTTCAAGAGATGTAGAAGCTGCAGAGGATGTAGCGCTGGAACTTCATAATAAAAAGAAAATTGTCCGTGAAAATGTGATGAAACTGCTTATAGAGTATAAGATTGAAAAATATACAGAACTTGTACAGGAAGCTTTGCAAGATAAGAAGAATGCCTCTTTTGTTGAGAAGTTTGCTCCGTTACTTGAAACGGAGAGAAACTCAGAAAGTATAGAAGAACTTTGTGGACGTATCGTAACGGAACAAAAAAGAAATTCACTTATGCAATTGATTGGGGATGAACCACAAATCCGTCTTCGTCATTCTAATGAAATTGCCGATGCTACAATTCCATTAGCTTATTTGCAGCAGTACATTTCAGATTCTGTTATTGAGAAGAAAGAGGCAGCTGAAGCGATTGGGAGTACTTTAAATGAACAGGACTTGAAAGAATGTGTGCAAGAAATATATCAAACATGGATTTCTCAAGATGCAGATGTGAAGAAACGCGGTATTCTTTCGTTATATGGAATATATAGTGATGACAAAATGGTCGGCATACTGAAAAAGCAAATCGATGAATGGGTGCTCGATATGCGAGGGAAAATTGCAGCTGATGCTGTTCGGGCTTTAGGCTTGTCCTCATCTAAGCTTGCACTTATGTCTATTCATACAATGGCCTTTAAATATAAACATAAACAAGTGCGTAATGCAGCAAAAGAAGCACTAAGTCTCGCTGCAAAAACGCGTGGTATAACGGAAGAAGAGCTGGAAGATCAACTAGTACCAAATCTTGGTTTCAATATACGTGGTGAGAAGGAAATTGATTTTGGGAATAGATGTTTTACGGCCATATTAACTGCAGAGTCAAAAATTGAATTAGAGACAGAAGAAGGGAAACGTATGAAGTCGCTTCCAAAGCCGAATGCAAAAGATGATATAGAAAAAGCTGAATTAGCTAAGAAAGAGTTATCTACTTTAAAGAAAGAGCTTCGAAGTGCTCTTTCCATGCAGAAACAACGGTTGGAAGCTGCTCTATCAAGAAAGCGCTATTGGTCATATGACTCCTGGAAGTCGGTATTTCTAGAGAATTCAATTATGAAGCAATTTGTAACTTCACTTATTTGGGGTGAATATATAGAAGGGAAGTTACTGAAAATGTTCCGTTATGCGGAGGATGGTACGTTTTATTCAATGATAGGAGAGAATCATGAATTTTCGTCTGGAACCGTGATTGGTTTCATTCATCCGTTAGAATTATCCGAAACGGAAAAGGAAATGTGGAAAGAGCAACTGGAACATTCGAAAATTGTCCAGCCATTTCTACAAATTGAACGTCCTGTGTTTGTAGTAGAGGAAGACGATAAGGTTACTGTTGAGAGATTTGGTGGTATTTTATTAAATGGTCGCTCGTTATTCGGTAAGATGACGAAACTTGGATGGATTCGCGGATCAGTTCAAGATGGCGGTGTGTATTATACGTTTTATAAAGAAGATACTCGCACTGGATTAGGGGCACAACTGTCATTTAGCGGAGCACCAATTGGCTATGAAGACGAAGAAGATATATGTGTGTATGACATTGAATTTTATAAAGCAGGTACAGTGAATCGTGGTTCATATGAATACGATGAAATTGATGATGAAAGACGCATTGTGCCAAAAAAAGTAGATAAGTATTTCTTTAGTGAAATATTATATGATGTACAATTAGCGACCGATTCAAATCTTGGTTATAATGAAAGCTGGCGTAACAAACGATAAAAATTCCCCCTTCATTTGTAGGAAAATGAAGGGGTTTTTCAAATTTTCTAAAAGGTTCTTTCAAAATAGAAGCGAATAGTTTGAGGAAGGAGGGGGTTATATGGAAGTTGTTATAAAAAAGAAACGAACTCGTGGTAAGAGAATTTTTATTTGGTCTAGTAGTATCGTCCTTTTGTTGGTTATATGTACAGCGATTTTTTTGAACATATATACGCTTAAATCTGTGCCAAAGATAGATGGAACGATAAAGCTAGAGGATTTACAACGTGCTGTTACGATAAAGCGAGATAGTAAAGGTGTACCGCATATTAAAGCGGAAAATGCACACGATTTATATTTTTCGCAAGGGTATGTACAAGCGCAAGATAGGTTATTTCAAATGGATTTAAGTAGAAGGCAAGCTTCTGGGATGTTAAGTGAGGTTGTAGGGGAAGCAGCTATTGATCGAGATAAGTTGTTTCGAACGCTCGGTTTACGGCGAGCAGCCGAAGCGTCTGTTAATCAATATGATGGAGAAGCGAAATATGCTCTGCAGTCATTTGCTGATGGGGTGAATGCCTTTATACGCGAGGCAAAAGAGGAAAAGAAATTGCCAGTTGAGTTTACTATATTAGGCTATGAACCTGCTGAATGGTCCATTGTGGATACGTTAACGATTGGAAAGTATATGGCGTTTGATTTAGGGGGACATTGGCACGGACAGGCATTTCGATATTGGGCGCTGAAAAATTTGCCGAAAGAGCAAGCAAATGAGTTATTTCCTACATATCCGAAAGATGCGCCTAGATTGCTAGTTGAACTAAAAAATACAAATGTAGACGTAGCACAAAGTTTTGCAAAAACAATCATTCCACCAGAGTTTAATGGTAGTAATAACTGGGTTATAAGCGGTGAGAAGAGTGCGTCTGGTAAGCCGATGTTAGCGGATGATCCTCATTTATCTCTTGCGACGCCTTCTATTTGGTATCAATCGAAACTTGAAATGAAAGATTTGAATGTGAGTGGCGTTATTTTCGCTGGCGTACCAGGTGTTATATTAGGTCACAATGACAAAATAGCATGGGGCGTTACGAATACCGGCCCTGATGTACAAGATTTATATATTGAAAAGCGAAATCCTAATAATGAAAATGAATTTCTATATAACGATAAGTGGGAAAAAGCGACTGTTCTGGATGAATCTATTAAAGTAAAAGGTGGAAAGACAATACCGTATAATGTTACAGTTACGAGGCACGGTCCAGTCATTTCAGAGTTTGCGGATAAAGGGAAAGAGAAAACGAAAACAGTATTTGCTTTAAAGTGGACTGCTTTGGAGCCTTCCGCTGAGTTAAAGGCTGTATTAAATATGAATAAGGCGAAAGACTGGAATGAGTTTGAAACGGCTCTTCAAGACTTCCATACCCCAACTCAAAACTTTGTATTTGCATCAAATGATGGCACAATTGCTTATAAAGCAAATGGAAATATACCAGTGCGTAAAAAAGGTGATGGTAGTCTGCCAGTGCCAGGATGGACAGATGAATATGAATGGGAAGGGTATATCCCATATGATCAACTTCCAAAAGTAATCAATCCAAAACAAGGGTTTATTTCTACTGCGAATAATAAAATTGTTGATGATCATTATCCGTACCATATTAGTAATACGTGGGCGCAGCCATATAGGCAAATGCGTATTCAAGAGTTTTTACAAGAGAAGGAAAAGTATACGGTGAAAGATTTAGAAGAGTTACAGATGGATCAAAAAAATTTATACGGGAAAGAGTTTGCTCCTATATTTTTAAAAGAGTTAAATAAAGCATCTTTAAATGAAGTAGAGAAAGAGGGCGTAAAACAATTAACGAAGTGGAATTTTTACGATAGTAAAGATGAATCGGCACCGTTAATATTCCATCTATTAATGAAAGAGATTTCAAATACGTTATTTTCAAAAGAAATACCGAAAGATGTGATGGAGTTATTTGAAGGAAAGGCACAAGTTGTTGATGAATTAATTCGAAAAGAAGTAGCAGGAGAACATAGCGCTTGGTTTATGAAGTACGGAGGCTTCACAAAAGTTGTGCATACATCGTACGAGAATGTAATGAAGAAATTACAGAAGGAGTATGGACCAGATGTTACGGAGTGGAAGTGGGGCGATTACCATCAACTTGCTTTTACACATCCAATCTCCAAATCATCTAGTATGTTAGCATTACTTGCATTTAATCGCGAAAAACCAGTTCCAATTGGCGGAAGTCAAGTTACCGTTCAAGCAGCAAGTTACGGCGATAACGGTATCGTCAATCACGGAGCTTCTTGGCGATTCGTCATTGATACGAAAGATATGTCAAACGGTTATCATATTGTAGGGCCAGGACAATCAGGAAACTTTAGAAGCGATTGGTATCATGATCAAATAGATGATTGGGTAAATGGCACGTATCATACGACTACATTGAATACGGAGGGGATAGAGGGGAAGGTGTTAACTTTGCAACCGAAATAATATTAGAAGAGGCTCTTACTATAGGTAAGGGTTTCTTTTTTGTTATATGACAAGATTTGACAAAAAAATCTGTGGAACTTTGTTATAATTTCTTTTGGAATATTTTGTTTATAGTTTTACAGCAATAAGCATACATGTATTCTACATTAAAGGGGTTTATAGGGGGATAGTTACAAGAATGAACGACATGGAGAAATATCGAGAAAAAATTAAAGTGATTTCTTTTGATAGAGAAAAAAATCAAATGGTTGAAGTGGAAGAAAGTAAAATAACTTTTGATGATGTTGGCGGAATGGAAGATATTAAAAAGAAAATAAATATGGACTTTATTATGCCGATTAAGAATCCAGAGTATTTTCAAGCTTTCGGTAAGAAAGTAGGAGGCAGTTTATTATTTTATGGACCGCCTGGATGTGGTAAGACATTTTTAGCGCGAGCAGTTGCAGGTGAGATAAACGCTAATTTTATTCATTTAGAGTTGCAAGCAATACTATCGATGTGGTCAGGAGAAGCAGAGAAAAGTTTACATGAAGTGTTCGAAGAGGCAAGAAAAACAAAGCCTTGTATTTTATTTATAGATGAGTTAGACGCATATGGCGGGAATAGACAGAAGATGGGTGCTCATCATCAAAGAACGTTAGTTAATCAATTGCTAGTTGAGATGGACGGAAGTAATTCTTTTAATGAAGGTGTTTATATAATTGGGGCAACAAATACACCATGGTATATTGATCCAGCGTTACGACGACCAGGCCGTTTTAATTCACTTGTTTTTGTGGCACCACCAAATAACGAGGAAAGACTAACAATACTAGAGCTGAAAACAAAGGATAAACCGAGAATGGAATTGCAGTTAGAGTTTGTATCGAAGTATGCAGAGCATTTTTCAGGGGCCGATTTAACGTATTTAGTGGAAGACGCTATTAATGAAGCTATTCAGCGTTCATTTGAAACGGGACAGTTACAACCCTTATCCAATGAAGATTTATTAAAAGCAATGAAAAAACGGCAACCGACAACTTTAGACTGGTTCTCAACTGCAAAAAATTATGCAACGTTTAGTGATGTAAATAAAGATTTTGACAAAGTATTAGAGTATATGGAAGAACACCAATTGAAATAAATGATATTAGATTGGGGGAAAGGAATAGATGGAAGAGCAACTTAGGAGAATCTCGCACTTATTAAAGCTTGGTGATGTTGAGCTTGCAAAAGAAGAAGCGGAATGGATGATTAAAGAAGATCCAGAAGATGCGACTGGTTATCTTTGTTTAAGTCATGTGTACTACTTTGGTTTTCGACAAATTGATGAAGCAAGTAAATATTTAGAAGAAGCACTAAAGATAGATCACTTAGATGAAAATGTTTTGTTAACAGCGCTAGACATTTTTTATGCGCAAGAAAATTTTGAGAGATTAAAAGAGATAGCAGAAATAGGGATAAAAAATTATCCGGAAGAAGGCGTATATTACTTTTATGTCGGCGAGGCAAAAATACATATCGAATCGTTAAATAAAGGTATTACTTACTATAACAAAGCGATAGAATTAGAACCTGAAAATGATATGTATGTAGGAAGATATGCTTTTATTCTTTTGAGTTATTATCCGAAACGAATAGAAGAGGGTATAAAGGCGGAAAAACGTGCTTTAGAGCTAAATCCAGAAAATGTAACAAATCTAGTCTTTTTTGCAAATGTAGCAAGAGAAAAAGGGAATTTTAAAAAAGCAAGAATGTTAGCTGAAACTGCGATACGATTAGAGCCAAATCATGAAGGTGCTTACAAAATTTATAGAGATACAATCGGAACGAAAAATAAGTATTGTGCTTTTATGGCAAGTTTTACGTATACATTTTGGAATGCATTTTCTAAGTTTTGTAAAATATTTTCGTTTGCAAGTAAGAGGAATCTTACATTGCACTATATTTTAGTTATTTTAAGCCTTTTAGGTTGGATAATACTGCCTGTATATTTGACAGGTTGGTATGCCGGTTCCGTGTATATAGTTATTTTTATGATGTATATCATTTCATCTATTATAAAAGGGCGAATTCATAAAGAAGTAGGATTAGGAACACCCTTTGATGCTGAATACAATGTGAAAAGAAATAAAATCATTCGAAATCGTGAAATTTCCAATATGGAAAGTACAGTTAAAAAAGGAGAGGCTACTACTATTCCAGCTGCGAAACTATCAAAAGAAGAACTGGAAGCACAGCTAGAGGGTTTTTGGAGTAAAGGAACTGTGTATGAGGGGCAGCAAGAGGTTGCTGCGGTAGTGCAAGAGCCCACTTTATCATCAGCTGAACATAAAAAGATTCAATCATATTCAGATATTGAATCACCAAAATATAGTAAATGGTATATTTGTTTAATTGTCGTTTTATCGATCTCCTTTATATTTAAAGTTGGGAAATTGTATAACTTAAATCATACAAATGCGGTGAATACGACGCCACAAATGAGTCAAGAAACGAAGGATATTATTGTAGAGCAACAAGATAAAGCGCTCAAAGATAAAAAAGAATCGTTCGATAAGTTAGAAGTAGTAACTGTATTATACGTATTAAGAAAAGGTGATTGGAATGGAAGTACAATCGAGGGAGCTATAGAGAAAAGTTATGTACCGGTTATGTTAGAAAAAGTAGGACAACCAGCCGGGGAGAAGTTAAAAAAAGCGACTCCTATAAAAATATATAAAGAGGATACAAGAACGTACGTATTACTTCAAAATGGAGATAGCTCTTTTATAATTGAAATAACAGCAAGAAAGTTAACTCATATTTACGGTGAGAGCTGGAATAATGCGCAAGAAGAGATGCAAAAATATGAAGAGCTACTTGGGAAAATAGAGTCACAAGGCGTTGAAGCAGGGGGGATTTAGCATGAGTATTAAAGTAGTAAGGGCAACGGGAATGATGGGAGGAGCAGCAAGAGTCGCTGTAAAGATAGATAATGAAGTAGTAATGAAACTTGAAAATAATGAAGAATATACGCTTCCTTTTGAGGGAGATGAAGCAAATATAAAAGTGAAACAATTCTTTTTTGGGAGTAAAGAAAAGAAAGTAAAGGATGGCGATATAGTAGAAATTAAGATAAATAGTATCGCCATTTTATTCATGATTGTGTCAATAATGGCTGTTGTATTTGGTTCTTCAATTGGTATAAATATAGTTATTTTTGGTGTTATAGGAGCGTTAGTTACGTTAGTATATGGATTGAACAATTGGTTTAGTTTAGAAGTGAAATAAGTATTGTATCTGTTTTTATGTTAATTTATTTCGTTTACTATACATGAAGTGTAATTATTTCTAATAGGGAATGGGGAGGATCATTATGAAGAAAATGATTGTAGCATCTAGTTTGGCGTTAATAGTAGGTTTGACAACGGGGTGTAGTAGTGAGAAAACGAATGTTACGAAGCCAGTCGCTGTACAAAAAGAAAATGAACTAGTAGCGAAAGATATTTTTAAAAAAGCAGGTGATAATTTAAAACAAGAGGATTTTCTCACTTTAACGTCTCTTATGTCAATGAAGGGGAACAGTCAATCAGAAGAGATTAAAATGAACATTCAAATGGAGCCGAAACGAAAGAATTCTAGAGCAGAAATGAAAATAAGTGGAACAGATATTGTAACGTACGAAGTAGATGGAAAAGTCGTTGCTCAAGTGAAAGACCCTAGTACAGGAGAGTTAATTACGATACCTAGTGATCAATTTAATGTAAATGACGTAATGGTAAGTAAAAATTTACTTAATGAGTTAGATCTACCAGAAGTTTTGGCTAAGAAAATGAAAGCGAAGAAGGAGGGAGATACACATAAGCTTACACTTGACCTAAAGGGGAAAGAAGCAGTTGATACATTACAGAAAATTAATGGAGATATGAACAAATTAATGGAAGGATTTAATATGGATGCGTTAACTGTTGAATATATAATAACGAAAGATTATAAATTTGAAGAGATGCGCACAGCTATAAAACTGAGTGAACGTAATACAGATAAAAAATCTAGTGCGGATAAAGAAAAATTGGATACAGTTGTGAGCATAAAAATTGATTCATTTGAAAAATTTGATCCAATTAAGTTACCAGAAGGAAGTTAATAATTTCAATCATATAAGGGGAAAAAGGAGCGGAAATACGCTCCTTTTTTATTTACCTTACTATTTTTAGGAAGTTAGTCTGAATAAGATATGGATAAAGGGTGAATAGCATTTTTATTAATAAAAATTTATTGGATTTTTTGTGGAATATATATGAAATGTTGTATAAAATAATCAGGAAAGCCAAAAATTATAGGGGGAAAGTTGTGAAGAAAAATAAGAGTTTAATAAGTTTTTTAGGAGTGTTTATTATGCTATTTTCTTTTTGTTTTCAAGGAAATGTACAGGCAGATGTAAATACTGTTCAATCTGGAAAAATCAAATCAGGAAATGTAACGGTATGGGAAGTTGGAAATGTAGCGAAAGTGTTAGCTGATGTAGAGCGCTTAAATTTAAATACAGTAAATGTACCGATTCAGGTAGATATTCCGAATGTGACTTCTACGAATATGGTAATTAATCAAGCGCAAAAGCAACAGGCTATTATTTTAATTCAAGAATTATTAAAGCGTAATATTCAAGTTATAGTGGAGCCGTTCCCATATATTCAGCAAGGAAATGTTGGGGAAACGGAATGGAATCCAAGTAATATTAATGATTTCTTCTGGAATTGGAAAACGGTTATTTTGCAAGACATCTTTAACTCGATTACAAGTAAATACAATGTGTACGGGCTTAAGATTGCTTCTAATTTCGTGAATATGGAATATGCAGAAGGATATTGGAGCGATACAATTGATTTTGTTCGCCAGCAGTATAAAGGAAATGTTTTGTATCAAATGAATTGGTGGTTAACAGCAAGTTGGGATCCTTCATATGAAGCGAAGTTTGTTGAGAAAATAAATCGTCCGTATTTAAAGAAGGTAGACATTGTTAGCATCGATAGTTGGTTTGAAGTTTCAGGAAAAAGAAATCCATCATATGAAGAAGTGAAGCAAAGTTTATTTGCGACGACAGTATATAACCGTGGACAAAATGTTGTTCAACAACTAGAACAATTACATAAAGCAACAGGAAAACCGGTTTATTTTGGCGGATTTAACGTTCCGGCGCGTGAACTAGGCTTACAAAATCCGTGGAATCCAGATGTTTCTAATGTGTTTTCAAAAGACGTACAATTAAACGGATGGCGCGCTTACCGTGACGTATTAGAACCGAAGCCATATTTTAAAGGCTTTTCAATTTGGTTTATTGGATCTAATAATAGTACGCATGCGTATCAAATACATAGTCAAGAAACGGCAGCAGTTATTAATGGCTGGTACCGAAAATAATTTTTATAAAATAGGCAAGTTTTGAGGTTCACTACATATATTTCTAGTGAAAGGCCTTTCACCATCTTATCACCTAGGGGGCAATCATCATGAAATTTTTGTCTTACCTTACAGTAATTTTGGTGATTCTTGGCGGTTTGAATTGGTTATTTGTGGCGTTAGATTACAATGTAGTTGAGAAATGGTTTGGTTCTATGCCGGCGCTTGTGGACACTATTTATTGGCTCATTGGTCTTTCTGCTATTTATCAAATTTTTGATCGGTTCTTTACGGACAATTAGCAATTATACTTTATTACTAGAGTGTTAAGTACGATTATGTACTTAACACTTTTTTATATGTTTATAAAAAAAGTTTACACATGCAAGCGATTCCATTGCTTCTTGCGCCGTAATACTAGAAAAGAAATTGACCGTGTCTTGTATTGTGGGTTATAATTCAGAAAGTTTAAAAAATATTAAAATGAGAAATAGGGAGGTCATCTGGGTGATGGAAAGAGTGTATAATTTTTCAGCAGGACCATCAATACTCCCTTTGCCAGTTTTAGAGAAAGTGCAAAAGGAGCTTGTAAATTATAACGGGACAGGCATGTCTATTATGGAAATGAGTCATCGATCTTCTTATTTTCAAAGTATTATAGATGAAGCGGGTAGCTTGCTTCGTGAATTAATGAACATTCCTGATGAGTATGAAGTATTGTTTTTACAAGGCGGTGCGTCATTACAATTTTCTATGATACCGCTGAATGTAATGAATACGTATAAAAAAGCAGGATATATATTGACTGGCTCATGGTCTAAAAAGGCGATGCAAGAAGCTGAAAAAGTAGGAGAAGTACAAGTGATTGCTTCTTCTGAAAATGAGAAGTTTACTACAATTCCTAAACTGGATGGTTTACTAGGCGATGAAAAACTAGATTATGTACATATTACAACGAACAATACAATTGAAGGAACGAAATATGTGGAAGTTCCACATGTAGATAAAGTACCGCTCGTTGCGGATATGTCCTCAAATATTTTATCAGAACGATATGATGTTTCGAAGTTTGGTCTTATATATGCGGGAGCGCAAAAGAATTTAGGGCCAGCGGGCTTAACGATTGCGATTATAAAAAGAGATTTAATTGGAGGAGCAGATCGCTCTTGTCCTACGATGTTAAACTATGAAACTTACAGTAAAAATAACTCCTTATACAATACACCGCCGTCCTTTAGTATTTACGTAACGAAACTTGTATTAGAGTGGTTAAAAGAGCAAGGCGGGGTATCTGCGATTGAAGAACAAAATAGAATGAAATCTTCACTACTTTACAATTTCTTAGATGAATCAAAATTGTTTACTTCACCGGTTGATCCTACGTATCGATCAATTATGAACATTCCGTTTACAACGCCGTCAGAAGAGCTGAACAGTGAGTTTCTACAAAAAGCGAAAGAGCGTGGTTTTGTTACGCTAAAAGGACATCGATCAGTCGGTGGTATGCGCGCTAGTATTTACAATGCGATGCCAGCAGAAGGCGTACAGCAATTAGTAAATTATATGAAGGAATTTGAGCTTGAGAATAGATAGGGAGATGGGGATATGTTTCGTGTTCAAACGTTAAATCAAATTGCAGAAAAAGGTTTGCAAGTACTTAGCGGAGAGCGCTATGAAGTAGGGGAGAGAATGGACCACCCAGACGGTATTTTACTTCGCAGTTATTCTTTACATCAAGAGGATTTTTCAAAAGACTTAAAGGCGATTGCAAGAGCTGGTGCAGGTGTAAATAATATTCCTGTCGAGCGATGTACAGAAAAAGGGATTGTAGTATTTAATACACCAGGAGCGAATGCTAATGCAGTAAAGGAACTTATTATTGCAAGTCTTATTATGTCTTCACGTAACATTATTAACGGAGTAAGCTGGACGAAAAATTTAGAAGGGGAAGAAGTACCGCAGCTTGTTGAATCAGGAAAAAAACAATTCGTTGGATCAGAGATTGCAGGGAAACGTCTAGGAGTTATCGGACTTGGTGCAATCGGTGCTTTAGTTGCGAACGATGCGTTAGCTTTAGGGATGGACGTTGTCGGATACGATCCTTACATTTCAGTTGAAACAGCATGGCGCCTTTCTACACATGTGCAAAGAGCATTTAGTTTAGATGAAATTTTTGCAACATGTGATTATATTACCCTTCATATTCCTCTTACGAATCAAACGAAGGGGATTATTGGTGAACACGCTATAGAGAAAATGAAAAAAGGAATGCGTTTATTCAATTTCTCTAGAGGAGAACTTGTAGATGAAAAGGTTCTTCAAAAAGCGTTAGAAGAAGACATTATTGCACATTACGTAACGGACTTCCCGAATGAAAATGTGATTAAAATGAAAAACGTAACAGCGACGCCTCACCTCGGTGCATCTACATCTGAATCAGAAGAAAATTGTGCGATCATGGCAGCGCGTCAATTACGTGAATATTTAGAGACAGGAAATATTCGTAATTCAGTCAACTATCCAAACGTAGAATTGCCGTATATCGGAAAGAAACGTATTACAATCATGCATCAAAATGTACCGAACATGGTAGGACAAATTACAGGATGTTTAGCAGAACATCATATTAATATTGCAGATATGATTAATCGTAGTAAACATTCTTGGGCGTACACGATGATTGATATTGATAACGGAATTGATGATATAATAAAAGAGAACATTGTGGAAAATATAAGCAAAATTACAGGTGTTGTAGCCGTTCGAATGATTGTGTAAAGGAGAGAGGAACTTGGCAAAAATCCGACCGTTTCGGGCCATTCGTCCAGTAGAAGAAAAAGCAGCGGAAGTTGCAGCTTTACCGTATGACGTATTAAATAGTGAAGAGGCAAGAAAGGTTGTAAAAGGGAATCCGTATTCTTTCTTGCACGTTGATAAAGCAGAAATTGATTTAGACCCAGCGCTTTCACCGTACGATGATCGCGTATATGAAAAAGCGGGTGAAAATTTAAATCGTTTTATACGAGAAGAAGTGTTCATACAAGACGAAGAGCCAGCACTATACATTTATGAACTGACGATGCAAGGAAGAACGCAGTCAGGCCTTGTCGTTTGTACATCTATTGATGAGTATGAAGACGATACAATTAAAAAACATGAAAGAACGCGTCATGAAAAAGAACTAGATCGTATTCGTCACGTAGATGTGTGTGACGCAAATACAGGTCCTATCTTTTTAACGTATCGTACAAAAGAAGAAGTGAAACGTTTCATCGCAAGCTGGAAAGAAGAACATGCGCCAATCTATACATTTACAGCAGAGGACGGTGTTAGGCATGTTGCTTGGAAAATAGCTGATGAAGAAGTAATTACAAGTTTAGTAAACTTATTTGAAGATATCCCTAACTTGTACATTGCAGACGGACACCACCGCTCCGCGTCAGCCGCAAAAGTAGGACTTATGCGAAGAGAACAATATCCGAATTACACAGGAGAAGAAGAGTTTAATTTCTTCCTATCAGTTTTATTCCCTCATGATGAATTATCTATTTGGGACTATAACCGAGTTGTAAAAGATTTAAATGGTTTATCAGAAGAACAGTTTTTAAAGCAAATCAAGCAATACTTCTATGTAGAAGAAGCATCTATTTCTCCGTATAAACCAAATGAGCCAAAAACATTTGGCATGTATGTAAACGAGAAGTGGTATAAGCTCACAGTGAAAGAGGAAACGTTTGATGCGAATGATCTTGTGAAAGGTTTAGATGTATCTATTCTGCAAGATCATTTATTAAGCCAAGTACTTGAAATACATGATCCGCGATCTGATTCACGCATTGATTTTGTTGGAGGAATCCGCGGATTAGAAGAACTAGAACGTCTTGTAAATAGCGGTGCATATAAAGCAGCGTTCTCACTATATCCGACATCAATGGAATCTTTATTAGCAATCGCAGACGCTGGAGAAGTTATGCCACCAAAATCAACGTGGTTTGAACCGAAACTGCGCAGTGGGTTGTTTGTACATTCTTTAAAATAAATATAGACTTCATTAGTTTGAAAAACCGAAATGATTTTAGTTTCGGTTTTTCTTATTTTAAAAGAGTTTTTGAGGAGGGGGGGACTAATGAAATTGCAAGTAGGCGAAAAAATTACCTTTGAACGAATTTTAAGGACATTCCTAGTATTACAAGAAATGTCCTTTCCACTAAAGTATAGGGTATTTCGCTAAAATTCAAACTCTAAAATTAGTTTACTAGTTTGACCTGCAAACTGATAATGATAGGAACCTCTCAGACTTTCTAAGTTACCGGTAGCTTTAATAATTGTTCCTGGGGAATCTAAATTTCCTTTATCAAATATTCCTTGCTCTATAGCTGTAAATGTCCCATGCTGGCCCTTATAAACTCCTTCAAAGTGTAAAAATCCAGAAATTTTAGCAGTAGCTAAGTGACCATCATTTATATTTGAGTCTAAATAATATAATAAGTATTCAACAAAAGCCTTTCCTTTTAATTCACCATCAATATCATATTCAACATGGGCAATATTAATAGGGAAATCTTTTTTATTATCATCGATTGGTTTTTCATCCCATTTACTTACTGTAAATGTTACTTCCATACACGTAAATCCCCCTTTATCATTAGATAAGTAATCTCCATATCATTTAAAAGTACCAATTCACAGTTATATCTCGTAGGAGTGTTTTTATTCATTCCACTCCATTTTCCAAAATAGAAAAAGATCCATTTTCACAATCAATTTCTGCCATCGCGCCGTAAGGTAAAATAAACTTCGGTTCAGTATGACCAAAATTCAAATTATAAAGAATCGGCAAATCTTCTAAGTTATGTTCTTTCATAACTTGCAGTATTTCATGTTTATATTCTTCATAATACATTTCGTCTTTCGGTTTACCAAAAATGATGCCCTTGGCTTTTTGGAGAATACCTTGCGCTGCATAATTTCGTAACCAATACTTTATATAACTTGGTTCTGGATGGTCTTCAGAAGTTTCAAAGAAGAGAATGCTATCTTCCCAATGTTTTTTCTCAGGCCAAAGCTCCGTTCCTTTTGCAAATTCCAATACTTCTATACAACCACCAATTAAACGTCCTTGTACAGTGGTAGAGCCTTGGAGTAGCTCATATCCATTGTTTTGCTGCATCGTACGTCTTGTATCTTTATTTATCTCTATCCATTCTAAACGCTCACTTGTCCATTCAGGAGCTGGTTGAATTTCGCCAATCATTTCATTGGAAAAGAGAGTTCGATTTACCATTTCAACCGTATATGGATCCATCTCTACATTTTCAGCAAAGTCGGTCAAAATTGCTGGACCGTAAAAAGAGGAAAGACCTGCTTTATGACAAAATAAATGTGAAATGGTAACGTCAGAGTATCCCATAAAAATTTTCGGATTTTCACGTATTGCATTAAAATCTATATAGGGAAGTAGGCGAATGCTATCTTGACCGCCAATATTAGCAATAATTGCTTTCACGCGCGTATCTTGAAATGCTGTCATTAAATCTTCCGCACGAGCCTGTGGGTTGTTATAAATGAATTCGCTACCTTTTAAACTATTCGGCATGGGAACAACCGTAAGACCGAAAACTTCTTCTAATCTCTTTACTCCTTGCTCATATCGCCATCTTATTTCAGAATCACCCGCGCCTCCCCATGAAGGACTTACTGTTGCTACAATATCACCTGGCTGTAATCTCTTTGGTTTTATTAACATATGAATTCCGCCTCTACATAATGTAATGAAATACGATTATACAAACCGTAGCATTGAAAAATATGATGCATGTCATTAGTTTCTTCATCATCAATCCGTTTACCTGCTGGGATTCAAGAATTCAATCTTAGTGTTGAATTGCATTTGAAAATTACAGTATGCAACATTGTATGAGAAAGAAAGTTGCTATTTTCTGCAATCTGTAACTGTAATGATTATAAGTTGGTCGTATTCAATCCGAAAAATAAAATCATCATGAATGGAGAGGTTACAGCTTTTTCTGAACAAGAAAGCTATCGCCTTTAGGCAGGGGAGGAAAGGGAGGTTGGATACGGAGTGTCACTAAAAATTGCAACGTTCATGGTACTTTAAGTGACCGAAGTATAGGTAGTTTCTTCGTTTTTTGTTGGGATTTTTTTGGGGTCATTCTTTAATTATTAAATAGAGAGGTAAAATAAAAATACACCTAATTAATAGGTGTATTTTTTAGACTTGAAAACCACATATGTATTGGAGATTTCTCTGGGGTACAGCGTATCATTACAGAAATCATGCGTATACATAATAGGTGCTATATTGAATGGTTTCCGAATAGATATGGAAATTGAAAACTAAATAAATTTCAATTTTGGTAACTTAAATACCTGTACCATGCTCAGAATTAGCAGGGGCGCCACCAGTATTGCCATGAGATTTAACTTTCGGAGCAGGGAAATGTGTATGCCCTTCTTGTTTAGGAGCTCCACCAGTGTCGCCGATGTTTAATGCAGGAGCGCCGCCAGTATGTCCCTCAGAAAAAGAAGGAGCAGGTGGAGAAGGGAAGTGAGCATGTCCAGCTTGATTTGTGAAACCTGCGTTTAAGCCAAATGCAGCAATACCCGTAAAAGCAATACCTATAGCGATTTTACCAATTGTTTTTTTCATTTCTTTAACCCTCTTTCATTTGATTTTTTTGCTACTGTACTATTAAAGAAGTATAAACTTGCTTTCTCATGTTGTTGTTTGTTATAAAACGCAAGAGCTAGTTTTTCAAGATATTCAGAAACGTAACTATATAAGGATTCTCTATTGAAGTATTCAATTCCTTTTAAAACAATCGGTTCAATTTGATCTAATTCATTTTGATTCGTGAAAACTTCTAATATAGCAAAGTGATGTTTATACTCTTCATTATCGAGTTCAGAAATAAGTTGTTTCCCTATTTTAATGTAGTGGTTTGCTTTGTCTACAAGTCCTAATTTTTCATGTTCTTGTGCAAGTAAGAATATAGCTTTGTAGTGAGAAGGGAGTTTTTCAATGACTTGTGTCAGATGACGAATTGCTTCTTCAGATAGATTCTGGCTTGCATATAGTAGTCCTAAATTACCACGAACAAAAAGCTGTAAGGATTCTTCATTTAATTTTTGAAGAATATCTAACGCTTTGTTATAACTTTCCTCAGCTTGTTCAAAATGTCCAACATCTGCATAAGAAGCACCAAGTACACTTAAACAGGAAGAAATATTTCTTTCACATCCGTGTTGCATTT
Source organism: Bacillus sp. FSL R9-9834 (assembly GCF_038006905.1). Lineage (NCBI taxonomy): Bacteria > Bacillati > Bacillota > Bacilli > Caryophanales > Bacillaceae > Bacillus > Bacillus sp. FSL R9-9834. Next base: position 3,062,456 of record NZ_JBBOWD010000001.1, on the reverse strand, counting down.
CAAAAATTTCTAATGCTTTAGAAGCATTTACAATGGAAAAACTTGGTTGTTGTTGATGGTAATGATAAGTTGCAAATCGGTAATAGAAATCAGCTTGTTCAATTTGGCTGTGTCCAGATAAAAGCGCCTGTGCTTTTAAGAAATATTCGTCTGCTTCCTGATATTTATTGATAGCTGTTAAGTGAATCGCTTTATAATAATAATATAGATAAGATAAGTGTTTATCTTCTGTTTTTTCCTGGTCTTCTATGATTTGAAAACTATCTTTCGTGATTGATAGTCCATCTGTCAGAGCTGTATGTCGGAACTGCAGTAATGCGTAATATAACTGATAAAGTGGAATCGTTTCTGTTTCTTTCAAAAGCATTTCTTCATGTTCTTTTTTAGCTTCTTGAAACTGAATTTGTGCTTCCTTAACGTTTTGCGTTAAGATTGCATGGTACCAAGCTTCTAAATGTTTTGTTGTATATGTATGTCCCTTCAATGAAATGTTCATATTAGCCCCCTTGTATATTTTTTTATATAATTGTAACTATAATGGTAACACAATTAAAAGTAATTATATGGAATTTATTATTGATAAAAAATATTCAGAATTATATAGGTCGGTAAAACCTGTCAGTCCATGTGTTTTTATGAAGAAAAGGACACAATTGACTATAGAATCTTAATAAGATGATGCCACATGTACAATGCTAAAATAAAAGTTGAGAAAGTATGCATGAGGTGTGAATAGGGTAAGAAGGTAAAAATCCTAGCTACAATAGCTAGGATTTTTGTGTTAAATAGTCTCACCGTGAGCTTCTTGTTTAGGCGCAGGAAAATGTTCGTGCCCTTCAAGTTTCGGAGCAGGAGTATCGCCATGCCCTTCAAGCTTCGGAGCAGGAGTATCGCCATGTCCTTCAAGTTTCGGAGCAGGAGTATCGCCATGTCCTTCAAGTTTCGGAGCAGGAGTATCGCCATGAGCATCTAATTTAGGAGCAGGAAAATCGCCATGCCCTTCAAGCTTCGGAGCAGGAGTATCAGCATGGCTCTCAAGTTTCGGAGTCGGCGTATCACCAACATTTAAAGCAGGAGCGCCAGTATTACCATGCGCTTCTAACGTAGGAGCAAAGAAGTCAGCGTGACTCTCTTTTTTAGGAGCCATTCCTTCCCCATGAGTATTTGTATAAGAAGGAGCCCAAATGTCGCCATGTGAATCTAATTTCGAGCTTAAATCAGCATGTGTCTCTAGTTTAGGAGCAGCGAAATCAGCATGGCTTTCTAATTTCGGAGAAAAAGTTTCACCGTGCTCAGCTTTTACAACGCCGCCATCCCCAATATTTACACCAAAAAGACCAAAGCTAAACACTGATAACCCTACAACAGCTGTACTAATTTTTCTTTTCAATCTATCTCTCTCCTTTTTATTGTTTTATTTCATTTTGTCTAAACGTGGTAGATAAAATGAAACGAATCGTAAAAAAATTCCAAATATATTACGATATACGAATAATTCTGTGTAATATTTTGTAAAACCTCCTTGAAATTTGAATTTTATGAAAATAAAATTCGACATGGTTCATTATTCAACTAGTTGAATAAATTTTGATTGAGTTTTTATAAAGCTATTCGTTAACCTTAGGACCGAAAGTGGTTCTTAATTTCTTTATACCGTGGTCATAAGGTTATTTTAGCTTTGAATTAAATTAAAGCCCTCTTGCTGTATATTTAAAAATTACAGTATGCATCATTGCATAAGAAAGAGAGTTGCTATTTTCTATAACCTGTAACTATAATAGTTACAGGTTGGTCGTATCCAATCAAAAATAAAATCATCATGAATGGAGATGTTTCATAATGGGTATGAAAAAAATAATTTTAGCAGGTGCTTTAGGAATCGCAGCATTATCAGGAACGAATGTACCAGGATTAGAAGTAACAAAAGCGAGTGCAGCTTCTATTGAATCGAATCTCTCGACGTTAGAAGGACGAGTAGTAGAAGTAGATGATGGTGTAATTGTTGTAAAATCTAAGCAATACGAAGAACCTGTTAGTGTATATATAGATTCATTTTCAAATGTGAAAGTAGGAGATGAAGTAAAAGCTACTGGATCTATGATGCGTAATTTTACAGAATATATGGTTGCAACTGCAATTGAAAATACAACAAACAAGTTAGGTATGCACATGAAAGAAGATGGCTCACCTGATTATGTAATTGGGGAAGTATCAAAAGTAGGAACAGACGGTGCTACTAAATATGTTGTAGTTGAGTATCCATCGCTAAACGGGAAGAAAGTTATTATTGATGTTTTCTTAACAAAGGGACAAGTGTTTAAAGCGGGGGAGAAAGTAAAAATTGATATGAAGTATGTAGGCTGGGGCGGAAGTTCTATTAATTGGAACACAGTTGATCATATCGAAAAAGTTCATGAGGTAAAGAGCAACGTTGAAAATAATGATGATGTTTGGATTTGGTCTTAATTAGACGCCTGTAAATAATAAATGGATTATGCAGTACCTAGCAAATGGTCATACACATGACTATTTGCTAGGTGCTTTTTTGTTTTGTATTTTTTGAGAATAAGGGATTCCTAACTAGAATATGATGTTTAAATCGGAGCGAATTTAAAAAATACAATAATGAAAGAGGTGTTTACATATGGAGCGAGATGAGAATTATTTACGAGCTAAAAAAAGAGTGGAGAATTTAAAAGCGTTTTACATTCATTTAACGGTCTATATACTAGTGAACTTAATGCTTTTTTTCATAAATATAAGTTCTGATTCAAGTAAATTATGGTTTTTATATCCACTTGCAGGTTGGGGAATCGGAATTGTTATACACGCTTTGACAACTTTTCCAGTTGGCATATTCGGAAAAGAGTGGGAAGAACGAAAGATTAAAGAGTATATGGAGAAAGATAAGTAAATTTATGAATATAAACCTCTGTGAGCACACGCTTGATGCGAAGCCTATCCTATAGCTTCGCCTATTTGTTTTGTATTCGAAGTTTGTGCGATTGAGAGTGTTCCTATTCACTTTTCAGCGTAAATAGCATACGAAATCAAAACTTTACTTGTAGTACATAATAAATACAGTTGTTACCCTTTTTAAATTTCATGTAGATATAGAATAAAGTTGATGTATCATCCTATATGAAAATAAAAATAAACTACTGTTCGATTTGAATATTCCACGATATAATGGTGAGAGTTTATATCTGAAGAAATATTTGCATAAGAAGTGAGGTACTATATGAAAAAAAGAACGACAGACATTATTTTTATTATTATTGGTGCATTCCTTTTTGCTTTAGGTGTCAATTTGTTTGTTATCCCGAATGAATTCGGTGAAGGCGGGGTAACAGGGATCACGATTATTACGTACTACTTATTTGAGTGGTCACCAGGTTTAGTCAATTTAATTTTAAATGCGATTTTGTTAATAGTTGGTTATAAATTTTTAAATAAGATTACAACAATTTATACGATTATTGCTGTAGTTACGAACTCGCTATTCCTTCATTTAACAGAAGGATGGACGATTGCTTCTGATGAAATGCTCGTAAATGCCATTTTCGGTGGAATATTTATCGGGTGCGGGATTGGTCTTATCATTCGCGTTGGTGGAACGACAGCAGGTACTACCATCTTAGCGAGGATGACACATAAGTACTTAGGTTGGAGCATTAGCTATGGTCTACTGTTCTTCGATTTAATCGTTGCGTTTTCATCTTATTTCATCATTGGTGCAGAAAAACTGATGCTGACAATTATTATGTTATATGTAGGAACGAAAGTAATGGAATTTGTAATTGAAGGATTAAATCCGAAAAAGGCCATTACGATTATTTCCGATAATCCGGATGAAATTGCCGGGAAGGTGACTTCGTTAATGGGCAGAGGGGTTACTGTGTATTCAGGTCATGGTTATTACACGAAAACGCCGAAGGACATTCTTTATGTTGTTATTAATAAGCAAGAAGTAGTGAAGCTAAAGCGAATTGTTCAAACTACAGATCCGGCTGCGTTCATTGCTATACATGATGTTCGTGACGTATTCGGAGAAGGATTTGTTGATATTTCGAAGGCTTAAAAGTTGTTTTTGGTTAAAATAATCTTAATACTGAAACGTGAGAATCTATTTTGAATAGTCTTTTTTCAAAATAGATTCTTTTTTATTAAACATCATTCACTTTCAGTTCGAACTTTTACATTTTAAAGAAAACTGCCGATAGAACGTTCCAGTCTGTTCTTTAATTTTGAAAGGTGAGAGTTGAATAACAATGGATTATATGTGATTTTTTAATCTACTCCCCATGAGTTCCGCCATTTGTTTTGCATCTGGATTTTCTTCATCGTACAATTTCTCAATAATGTTAATATAATCCGTCTCATTTCGATTTTGGCTTAATTTATATGCAGCCTGGATGTCTCCCACCTTAATTTTAAATCCAACTATACCTTTCAGTTCATTTTCTAAGAGAGTGGGGGAAAGTTTATCCCATAATACTGGATTTTCACGATGCTCTTCATATTTTTTCAGCATTGTTGTTAATTCATCTATTAATTCCTCTTTATCTAAAATACTTGCTTTACCATATATATGGACAGCTTGATAATTCCATGTTGGAACTTCTTCATTTTCATACCAAGAAGAAGAGATATAAGAGTGCGGTCCCTGAAACATTACAAGAACATCCTCACAAGTTTCAAATGTTCTCCACTGGGGGTTCCCATAAGCCATATGTCCAGTAATAAAATAATCATCACCTTGTTTAGTTAACCCAAAAGGTAAATGAGTTGCGATTGGTTTCTCTTTTTTGGTTGTGACGATTGTTCCAAAAGAGTTTTTTTGAACAAACTCCCAAATTTCATCAACATTTGTGACTTTAAAATATTTTGGAATATACATAATAGCCCACCTCTCAAAAAAGTTATATGAGTGTTTTAATCATTATAAGGTCAACTTGTTCGTCATCTCCCATATAAAAGGAGTGAGAGCCAGCTTGTACAAAACCTAACTTCTTATAAAAAGCAATAGCATTTTCATTTTTCTCCCATACGCCTAGCCAAATATTCTTTTTATTATTTGCTATTGCAATTTCCATAGCGTTATTTAGTAGATATTTGCCAAGACCATGTTTTTGAAAGGAGCTCTTTATATAAATTCTCTCGATTTCAAGTGATTCATCGCCCATTTCTTCAGACTGAGCATCATCAGTATTGATCTTCAGATACCCAGCAATTGCATCGTTGAAGTAGACAAAAAAGAATTGAGAAGAGATATTGGATAATTCTTTTTCTAATTGCTTTAAGTTAAATGCCTTTTCCAAATAATGATGCATATTTTCGGGTGAATTCTGATGTTTAAAAGTCTCATTAAATGTTTCATAACTAATTTCTTGAAGTTTGTGTATATCTTTAAGGGTGCACTTTTCTATATGTGTAGTCATTTGAATAGTTAGCTCCTTTATATAATCAATAATTTCTCTTATGTCCCTTTTTTACAAATTCCCAATCTTTTTCTATATTTTTTCTTACTCTTTGAAGAAGATTAGAAATAGTTTCCGCTTCTGTTTCCGAAAATCCTTCTAATGCAACAGTATTGGAATAATCATTTTCTCTTTTAATAAAAGGATAGACGTTTTTTCCTTTTTCTGTTGGAAAAAGTTTTTTGATTTTTTTGTTAGATTCATCTTCTTTCTTTTCGATAAATCCATTGATTTCAAGCTTTTTGATGGCACGGGCTGCGGTTGTACGATCTACTTTTATCATCTCAGATAGCTTTTCTTGAATGATTCCTGGGTTTTCACATATTCGCACAAGGTACAAATACTGACCTTTTGTAAGCTCATATTCTTTAAATTCTATATTACTAATAGAATCTAATGCCCTTGCAATCATGCCAATTTCACGAAGAATTTCTTTCATAATGAACTCCTCATCTTTCTTTTTTATTGCAAATGCAACAATTTGAAGTTACATTTAATATAAAATATTTTTATTGTAAATGCAACAAAAATGACGATGAAGAGGCTGATTAAAATGAAGTATGTTTTTTATGTATTAGGAATTTTAATATTAACCCTTGGTATTTCTTTCACAATACAATCAGATCTTGGTACTTCACCTTTTGATGCACTTTTAGTAGGACTTTCTTTAAATGTGGGGCTTACTGTGGGAAGCTGGGAAATAATAATAGCTTTATTATTAATATGTTGTAATTCGATATTAAAAAGACAAAGACCAGAAGTACTAGGGTTGTTAACAGCATTCATAACGGGCATTGGTATTGATGTGTGGCTATTTTTATTATGCAATCTAATTACACCTGAAATATGGTACAGTAAAATGATTTATTTTGGAATCGGATTAGTTATTACAGGATTAGGAACTGCAATATATTTACAGACAAATTTTGCTCCCATTCCAATTGACCGATTAACTTTAATCATACAAGAATTAACGAGAACGAATATCTTTATATCAAGAACATTTATTTATCTTATATTCTTAATAATGGCAACGATTTTACATGGACCAATTGGTGTTGGAACTATATTAACTGTTTGTTTAGGTGGGCTATTACTGAATTTATTTATGCCACTTACTAAAAAAGTAATAGATCACTTATTCGTACACCAGAGTACTTCATCAAATTATAAGAAAAATAAAGCAGCTGACCACAATGATAAGAAACGTATCTTCTAAGGAATCCTTTTCTTTTTCTTGCAAAAAAACCAATTGTTTCTTAATGTAGTGATGTAGAAGGATGAACGAGAGAGGGTTTAATGAAGATGATACATATTTTATTAGCTGATGATGATAAGCATATTAGAGAATTATTGCATTACCATTTACAAAAAGAGGGGTTTAAAGTTTTTGAAGCGGAAGACGGAAAGGTAGCGCAAGAAGTATTAGAGAAGGAAAATATTCATCTTGCGATCGTGGACATTATGATGCCGTTCGTTGATGGCTATACGTTATGTGAAGAAATTCGGAAGTATCATGATATTCCTGTTATTTTATTAACAGCAAAGGGTCAGTTAGTCGATAAGGAAAAAGGATTCATTTCTGGTACGGACGATTATATCGTAAAACCATTTGAACCAGCTGAAGTCATTTTCCGTATGAAAGCTTTATTACGACGTTATCAAATGCTAAGTGCTGACATAATTACACTCCATGGAACGACAATTGATCGTAAAGGTGTTGAAGTAAAGTGTAACGGGCAGACGATTTTACTTCCATTAAAGGAATTTGAATTATTATCACAACTAGCTAGTTATCCTGGGAGAACATTTTCAAGAGAAGAGTTAATTGAACTAGTATGGGGAATGGATTTTGAAGGGGATGAACGGACAGTTGATGTTCATGTGAAGCGACTAAGAGATCGTTTCTCAAAACGAACGGATGATTTTCAAATTACGACAGTGCGCGGACTCGGTTATAAGTTGGAGCTGAAATAAGATGAAATCACTATATTCTAGATTTGTATTTATGACAGTCGGTATTATGCTACTTAGTAGTATAATCGGCTTTTTATTAACAAACGTATATTATCAAGTGAAGTTAAAGCCATATAATAGCGAAAAGATTTTAAAGTATGCGGAAGAAGTTAAGTCATTATATGAAAAGCAAAGCGAAGAAAATCAAGAGGCGTACTTACAATCTATTGCGAAGTTAGGGTATGAAATTTATATTGTCGATGATCAAAAGAATGGAAAGCGTATCGGCAATGCGTTTCGTAAGACGTCTATTAGTGATGATACCGTTCATAAAGTATTGCAAGGTGAAACGTTTAATGGTGTTTCTACATATCCGACTCGCCTATTTATTACTGGTTTTTTCGATAATGAATTAATAAATAGTGTTGGTGTCCCGGTAAAACACGGTGATAAACAGTACGCTTTATTTATTCGTCCTGACATTCAGAACCAATTTGGCGAAATGCGAATTTTCTTAGCGGTATTACTTGGGTTTATCGTACTATTAAGTATTATCTTTATAGCGATTGCAGCAGGTTACATCGTTCGTCCGATTCGTAAATTTACGAAGGCTACGCAAAAAATTGCGAGTGGTGAATATGAAATCGAATTAGATGTAAAACGAAAAGATGAAATAGGAACGTTATCTACAAGCTTCCAAAAGATGACGAAAAGTATAAAAGAATTAGATGAAATGAGACAAGAATTTGTTTCGAACGTTTCACATGAATTCCAGTCGCCGCTTTCTTCTATACAAGGTTTTTCGAAAACGTTGCAAACAGAAAAGATGAGCGTGGAAGAAAGAAATCATTACTTACAAATTATTGAAGGTGAAAGTAAGCGAATGTCTAGTTTATGTAAACAGTTACTTACGCTCGCTTCATTAGATAAAGAAGAGAAAGTGTTACAAATAAAAGAATTCAATTTGCAGAAGCAAATTAAAGACGTCATTTTTATGCTCGAATGGAAATGGCGTGAAAAAGATATCGCCGTTGAATTTGATGTGCCGGATATCGTCATAAAAGGTGACGAAAACCTTCTTCATCAAGTATGGAGTAACATTTTCACGAATAGTATTAAGTTTTCAAACGATGGTGGGACCGTTGAGTTTTTTGTCGAAGAGTTAGAGTCTAGCGTTATAATCTCTATATCCGATAACGGAATCGGTATGGAACAAGAAGAAATGGATCGTATTTTTGATCGTTTTTACAAGGTGGATACAGCAAGAGCAAGAAATGTAGAAGGTAGCGGTTTAGGATTATCGATCGTGCAGAAGATTGTGGAACTGCATAACGGAAACGTTTCAGTTTATAGCACGAAAGGGGAAGGGACGACCGTTCGGGTGGAACTTCCTAAATAGATGGAAGAGGCTGTTTGGAAACGGCCTCTTCTTTTTGTATAAAATCGAAAAATCGCTGATATAATTCGAGTTGCGCTGATATATTGTGAAAATCGCCGATATAATTCGAGTTGCGCTGATATATTTGAAAAATCGCCGATATAAATTTCACGTACGCCCATTCCTGTTATAAAGCCGCACCTTTCCCGCGCTCTTCCTTAAACTGCACCCCAAAAGTATCCGCTGTAATTTCATCAGCTTTCGGCAAAGCCCGTAATTTCGGATGAAGTAACCATACGAGAGAAATGAAGAAAATCCCGATGCTAGCGAGCGCGAAAATGAGTTGGCTACTCAATACATTTGCGGTGTATCCGCCAATTAAAGAACCGAACGGCATCGCAATTGTGCCCATACTTCGCATGACAGAGTTGATGCGTCCAATATATTGATTTGGAATTACAATTTGACTAATTGTCGCAAATAATATGTTCGTGGCTCCAATCGGAATCCAAGCTAGGCCGAATAAGAAAATAGACAGCCATTGAAACGGTACAATTGTAGAGAGAAACCAAAAGATAGCGCCAGTTGCAAAGCTAATAATGGAGACGCGGCCAACGTTACGTTTGCCAACCCATGAACTGAATAGTGCTCCAATTAAACTGCCGGCGGATATAGCTGCTAAGAAGAAACCATATGATTTCACGCCGCCTAAAGAATCAGCGAAAGAAGGGAGTATTGCCATCGTCATACCGATTGAAAAATTGGCAACAACGGAACCAATTAAGAAAACGCCCATTAATGAACGGAAGACGATTGAAAACCCTTCTTTTAAATCAGAGAAATATTGTTTCGTTGAAAGTGAGGTGCCCGTTTCGGTTTGCTTTGGCATTTTTAATGAAAAGAACAAAAGGGCAGTAATCGCGAATGTGAAAGAGTCGATTACATATAAAGTGATCGCGCCAAATAGTGCTACTAATATGCCAGAAAGCGTCGTGCAAATTAAATCAATGCCTTGATATGCAAATGAGAAGAGTGAATTTCCTTTTAATAATTGTGTTTTATGCAGTAGAAGTGGTAAAGCTTTCGATTGTGCGGGATAGGCGAATTGTTCGATAAAGGCTACGATGGGCATGATGATGAGTAGTAGTTGGACTGTTAATAGATCGAAGTAGTGTGTAATAGGAATGATTAATATAAGAATGCATTGCAAAACTTGTGTGATGACGAGGGTGTTTTTAATGGACCATCTATCAACGAATGGACCGGTAAGAAATTGAAGTGCAGAAGGTAATAACGTAAGAAAACCAGCTAATCCAGAATAAAAAGGATTACCACTTAATTTGTATACGAGCCACATCGCCGCTACATAATACAAACTATCTCCTATGTTTGTAAAAATTCTTCCTAAAAATAATAAGAGGAAATTCCGGTTTTTCAATATGTCCATTTAATCTACTCCTTTATAAGAAATTTATTCGGTAAAATAAATTTGACCGTTTATCCGACTTTAATGGGCAGTAAGACTCCCACCTCAAAATGCAGCGAAAGCAAAGAAGTTAGGTGGGGGTCGGGCTGCCCATAAAAGTCCGATTGGTTCAACTAATAATCAGTGGGGGATAAAGAAAACCCCCACTGATTAAAGTTTCACTTTATGTAAAAAAATCATATTACGATTTTTCTTCTTTTTTAATAAATTGCTGCATTGTTCTCTCAGCGATTTGAAGTGCAGTAGTAGAAATATAATAAGATTTACTATTTGGATCTTTATCCGCGTCTTTTGTGATCTCGTTTAATTCACCCATCAATTCATAAAACTTTTTCACCCACACTTGAAATTGTTCTGGCGTAGCATCAAATTCCCAGCAAGATGAAACGTAATTCCAATCAGCAGGATCTTCGCTTTCTTTTCGTAATGTAAAAGCTTCTTCTGGTGCAGCGAGAATTTGGCTTTTCGTTCTTTCTATCATTTGTAAAAAGATTTGGCGGCCTGATTCGCTTACTATCTCTAAATGAGGTAATAGATCTGCAGCAGGGGTGAAGCCTCTAGCGACAGATTGATAAAACTTTTGAACGATGCCATTCTTTTCTTCTGTATATACAATTTCTATAAAACCATTCTTTTCTAATTCTTTTAAATGATAATGAATTTTAGCCCTTGGAATGCCGAATTTCTCAGATAGTAGTTGCCCTGTATAAGGACGTTCGCATAGACGCATCATCATTTCGACACGTAGTGGATCGCTCATTGCTTTTAGTTGGCTATAAGTAGTAAGTGTGAACATGGGCTTCAAAATGATCAACTCCTTAAATGAAATTACTCGGTCAAGATTATTTGACTGAATTGTATCAAGGATTTTGATTATTTTCAATACTTTCTGAAAATTAAATATTACTCTCTGTAATCTTTTGTTCATATTCCGTTCATATTTCTTTTTTATGATAAGTGCATAGAAAGAAAGAGGAAGGAGCGAGCGAAATGTTTTTAGCTCTGCGTGAATTAAAACAATCAAAATTACGATACGGATTAATCGGATTGATTATGGTGTTATTATCATTTTTAGTTCTTGTTATTTCAGGATTAGCAAATGGATTATCATATGATAATGCTTCATCGATTCAAAATATGGAGGCAAATAAGTTCGTTTTAGCAGATGATGCGGAAAATAAATTACTTCGTTCACAAATTAAGAAAGACGATGTAGATAACGTAGTAAATCAAGTAGGCGAGAAAGAGGCTGTTCCGTTTCGTGTGAAAGTTTCAACGTATGAAAAGAAAGGTAGTTCGAAAAAAGTGGATGTTGCGATTTTCTCAAGTGAACGTGATTCATTTTTAGAACCGAACATTGTAAAAGGTGAGAAATTAGGCACAGCAAACAACGAGATGGTTGCTGATGAATCCATTAAAGAAAAAGGAATCGATATTGGAGATACAATTATTGATCCTGTTTCAAAGAAGGAATTTACAATCGTTGGATTTACGAAAGATCAAATGTTTAGCCATACACCAGTCGTTTATGTAAATGAAGACGTATGGGGCGCTATTTCACAACCAAACCAAAAAGATTATAGTGCAATTGCACTTAATACAGATAAAGAGATTAAAAATGCACACGTAATTGACAAAAAAGAAGTGCTGCAAAGTATTCCAGGGTTTAAAGAAGAGCAAGGAACATTAACGATGATCATTGCATTCTTACTTGTTATCGCTGCGCTATTAATCGGAGTATTCTTCTACGTTATTACACTACAAAAAACACAGCAATTAGGCGTATTAAAAGCAATTGGTACGAAGAACTCGTATTTAGCAAATAGTTTAGTCGTACAGGCGTTATTCTTATCAATCGTTGCGATGGTAATTAGTATTGTTCTTGTACAAGGATTAGAAACAATTTTACCAGCAGGTATGCCGTTCTTATTAACAACACCGATGATTGCACAATATGCAGCAATCTTTATCGTCATTAGTATTTTAGGAACACTTATTTCGTTATATCAAGTATTAAAAGTTGATGCGCTAGAAGCAATTGGAGGCGGGATGTAATGACTTCATTATTAAAACTAGACAAAGTAAGTAAAGTGTACGGAGAAGGGGATACGGAAGTAACAGCCCTTCATCCGATATCGCTTGATGTAAAAGCCGGAGAATTTATCGGAATCGTCGGTCCTTCTGGATCAGGGAAAAGTACGTTATTATCAATCGCGGGTGCATTATTATCACCGTCAAAAGGGGATATTTACATTCGTGAGCAAAATATTACGAAGTTATCCGAAAAGGAAATGACAGACATTCGTTTGAAAAAAATCGGTTTCATTTTCCAGTTCGCAAATCTTGTTCCATATTTAAATGTAAAAGAACAATTACTTTACATTGCGAAGTTAAAAAAAGAAAGTAAACAAGAATCAGAAAAGCGTGCGGATCATTTATTAGCGGCATTTGGATTAGGAGAAAGAAAAAATCATTATCCAAATCAACTATCTGGTGGGGAAAAACAAAGGGTAGCAATCGCTCGTGCATTCATGAACAACCCAGATTTAATATTAGCAGATGAGCCAACGGCAAGCTTAGACTCAAAACGCGCACGTGAAGTTGTTGAAATGATGAAACGTGAAGTGAAAGAGAGCCAAAAAGCAGCCATTATGATTACACATGATGAAAGAATGCTTGATGTATGTGATCGTATATTGACGCTAAGAGATGGAAAGTTAATATAAAGAAAAGGGCCAACCGTACATGCGGTTGGCCTTTGTATAATTGTTTCTAATAAGTATAATGGCTTTATTTTGAGAATAACGTTTTAATTTTATTGCGAGTTACTAATAAAACGCCGCCTAATACAGATAACATACCTAAAGCCATATTATTTGATTGCTCACTACCAGCGTTAGGAAGTTCTCTAGCGTTATTGTTTGTGTTCGTAGTACCAGTCTTTGTTTCTGTTTGTTTTGATTGAGATACTTCATTAATTTTGTTATCTACATTTTGCTTCGTAGTATGTACCTCAGCTAATTTGTCCTCAATTTTTTTCTCAGTATGTTTAAAGTCGTTGATTTTAATATCTAAGTCTTGTTTTTTCTTTGTTAAATCGTCTGAAACAGTTTGTTTCGTTTGTTTAATTTCGTTAATTTTATTTAGTAAATCTTCTCTAGCTTTTTGTAATTCAGCTAGTTTATTTTTCACATCTTGTTTAGCTAGTTCTAAGTTAGCGGAAAGGCTATCTAAATTACCTTTAATTTTCTTAAGTTCCTCTAACGTGTTACCAGTATTCGGTTTGTTTTCTTTTAGCTCAGCAAGTTTGTCCTCAGCAGTTTGTTTCGCTTTCTTTAACTCAGCTAATTTGTCATCTACTTGTTTTTTTACTTCTTTAAGTTCATTAACCTTTTGATCGATGTTCTCTTTATGTTGCTTCATTTCATTCACTTTTTCATCGACAGTTTGTTTATGTTCTTTAATCTCATTAACCTTATTATCGATATTTTGCTTATGCTCTTTCACTTCAGCAACTTTATCTTCTACTTGTTTTTTATGCTCTTTTATTTCAGCGATTTTATCTTCGGCGATTTGCTTGTCTTGCTGAAGTTTTGTATCTAATTCTTGTTTATGTTGTTTAATCTCGTTAATTTTTTCATCGGCAACTTGTTTGCGTTCATGTAGTTCATTAACCTTCGTATCAACATTTTCCTTAACTTTGTTAAGTTCATTTAATGTTTGATCCACGTTTTCTTTGTGTTGCTGCAATTTCGCATCTAACTCTTGTTTATGTTGCTTAATTTCAGCTAATCGATCTCCCGTACTTTGCTGAGGAGTAGCATCAGTTACTTCCGCATGAGCAGAGTTTGCGCCAGCAATCATTGCTAAAGCTAGTGTAGACGCAGCGATTGTTTGTTTTGTTTTCATATTTTTGTACCTCTTTTCTTTCATATGCATGAACTGTTTTGTGTAAAAATGAGCATATAGAAGTAGATTATCTTATCATTATATACTATGTTAGGCGCTTAGAGGAAGGATTTGCATAATAATCTATGATTATGTAATTTTTATAATCTTTTATTTTTGGGTAGGGGACAAATCTTTAGCTAGATGAACAATTTCTTCAATAGTAAAGTTTACATCTTTATTATTGCGGATAACAAACAAATAATCAGCCTCGTTTTCTATAGGATCTACAACATCTTCGTGAAGTGACTCAGCCTGTTGGCGATTCAGAACTTCTTTGAAACTAGAATAACTACCTCTAAAAATATTCGTACTTCGTGTGCTTCGAGCCACTCTTTCGTAAAGTACATCATCTGGAATTTCAAAGTGAACGAGTATGCGTACATATTCATTTTGTGGAAATAATTCGTTTAGTAAATATAACCTTCCATTTTTACTGCGATTGGAGTTACTAATAATAAGGTGTAAATTTGTATGTTCTTTCGCATAATCAACAATGAATTTAGAAAGACCGTGCTTAAATGTATTAGCGCCTTCAGCTGGTTGTAATTTTTCATAATGCGTGTTAATAAATTCAGCTTGGTTATCTTGATCCATAACGAAAGAGTGGGGTAACTCTTTTTCTAAAGCTTTTGCAAATGTAGTTTTACCGCTGTGCGTTTTTCCTACTGTAATAATGACGAATCGTTTCATATTGACCTCCATGTGTATTGTTATAATTTGGGGATTCGGTGTAAATTGACAATTTTCCTGCTAGAGAATATACAAAGCGCCGAAGTGATAGTAGGCTGGAAACTTTACAAAAAAACTTATTTATGCTATAATTTACCAATATAAAAATAAAGTGTATAATAGGGTTCTCCTGGCCAGGGGAACCCTATTTTTATTGTGAAAATGAAGGAGTGTATGTGCGTGAAAAAAGGTGAATCAAGTGTAACGTCGCTAGTATCAGCTTTCGGAAGAGCATATCATAGTGAATTTGATAGTCCGAAAATATTTGATGATTATGTAGCTAAAGAGTTCATATCGCCAAAAGAACGTAACGACATTGAAACGAACATGGTTCAAGGAATACATTTTTTCAATACAGACATTGCACAGCAGTTTCAAGACAATCTGAAAGAAATATTAAAATGGATTACGCAAGTTCAATTATCACCAACACCTTTAGCGCGTGCGGCATATTGTGAAAGAGTTTTATTACATGAAATTACATTAGGTGCAAAACAATATGTCATACTCGGTGCAGGCTTAGATACGTTCAGTTTTAGACACCGAGAATTAGAAAATAAAATAGAAATATTTGAAGTGGATCATCCTTCTACGCAACAGTTTAAGCAGGAAAGAATAAAAGAAGCAGAACTTGAAGTTCCAAATAATATTCATTTTGTTGCGATGGATTTCACGAAAGGATTTTCCTATGAACAGTTACGGAATGAAGGATTTGAAAATAAAAAAACGTTCTTTAGCCTTTTAGGTGTGTCGTATTATTTAACAAAAGGGGAGCTTTCTAGTTTAATAGAATGTTTATTCGAGATGGTTTCGGAAGGGAGCTCTATCGTTTTTGATTATCCAGATGAAAACTTATTTACAGAAAAGGGACTGTCTAATCGAGTTGAAAACATGGTAAAAATGGCTGCAGTAGGCGGAGAACCGATGAAATCATGTTATTCTTACGCCGAAATGGAAGCACTGTTAGAGAAGGCGGGCTTACTCATTTATGAGCATTTATCACCAGAAGATATAAATGCATTCTATTTTGAAGGACGAAATGATTATTTGAAAGCTTTTGAGACGGTGCATTATGTGCATGCGGTGAAAAAGTAGAGGATTAGTAGGCATGGGGAGAAATCTCTGTGTCTTTTTTTGTGGAAGAACAAGTGGGAAATATTAACTAGGAAGGGAAATTCGATAATGTAAAGAATATGAAGTATGAATGTAACAAATTAAGTAGTGAAGCAAAGGTTATCGAAATTAGCAGATGTATTAGTCAACCATTCTACGAAAGTGCGACCTGGTGATCAAGTGTTGATCCAAAGTGTTACAGAGATAGCCCCCGCAGTCGTTCGTGAAATTATTAAGTCAGTGGAAAAAGCAGGTGGATATGCGCATGTATCAATGCGCGACGTGTCTGTTACGAGGCAATTAATTTTGTCAGGATCTGAAGAACAATTTAAGTTATTAGCAGATTGGGAATGTTACCGATTAAGTAAGATGCAAGTGTATATTAATCTTCGTAGTCCTAGAAATGCATATGAATTAGCGGATGTACCGGCAGAAAAAATGAAGTTATATCAAACGATATTTGGAAAAGCTCATAGTGAAGCAGTGTATAAAACGAGATGGGTGACAACTCGTTTTCCGAATGCGGCTTCTGCACAAGAAGCAAATATGAGCACGGAGGCTTATGAAAAATTCTACTATGATGTATGTACGCTAGATTATAACAACATGTCGAAAGCAATGGAGCCATTAAAAAAATTAATGGAAAAGACAAAACGAGTGAGGATTATTGGAGAAGGAACGGATTTGGAGTTTTCCATTGAAGAAATAGGCGTTTTAAAGGGGGATGGTACGGATAATATCCCGGATGGCGAAATATATACAGCACCTGTCAAACATTCTGTAAATGGAGTAATAACATTTAATACAGTTTCCGTTCAACAAGGTTATGCGTTTCAAAATATAAAGTTACATGTTAAACAGGGGAAAATAATAGAGGTATATGCAAATGATACAGAGCGAATGAACCGAATTCTTGATACGGATGAGGGAGCAAGATATATTGGAGAGTTCGCGCTAGCTTTTAACCCCTACATACTACATCCGATGAATAATACGTTATTTGATGAAAAAATAAATGGTAGTTTTCATCTAGCGATTGGAGATTCATTGCAAGGTGCAGACAACGGAAATAATTCAGCGATACATTGGGACTTAGTAAACATTCAAAGACCAGAGTATGGTGGGGGTGAAATTTGGTTTGATGATGTATTGATTAGGAAAGATGGGGATTTTGTTTTGCCAGAGTTATTTGGATTAAATGAAGAAAAGTTAAAGAGATAAACTGAAAACCAACAAATCCTCTTAAAAAACACTTAACTTTTAACTCCATCTATCTTTACAATCTCTCCCTATAATGTGAATTGGACAAGCACCTAAGAGAAGGCAGAACATGTCAGTTTGTACATTCTATTATTAGGGGGAGAATTTGTATGAAAAAGACAGTTGCTTCGTTAGCAGTTATGGCGGCATTATTACCGACATTTTCAGCATATGCGGAAGGGAAAGAGCAAGTTCGAAAATCAGCTACAACTTTTAACGTTATTAGTGACATTCAAGGGGATTTAGGAGACTTTGATCACGTGTTAAAAGATATGAACAAAGTGACGCCACTTTCTAGAGCGCTTATTATGAATGGGGATATAACGCCAACTGGACAACAGTCACAATATGATGATGTGAAGCGTGTGTTAAACAAAAATAAGCATCCCGAAAATGTATGGTCAACTGTTGGGAATCATGAGTTTTACGCTGGAAAATGGACAGCTGATGGGAAGTTATCTCAAAGTACATGGCCAAATGGTGTAACTGAGGAAACTTTATTTAACCGCTATCTGAAATTTAGCGGACAAGAAAAGGTATATCATAAAAAAGAATTAGATGGTTATCCGCTTTTATTTTTAGGAACGGAAAAATATATGAAATACCACGATTCAAAAATGTGGGATGAAGTATATATGAGTGATGAACAATTAGGTTGGTTAAAACAAAATTTAGAAGAATATAGTCAAAAAGATAAAAACAAGCCGATTTTCATTTTTTCTCATCACGTTTTACCTGATACTGTGTCTGGATCAAGACAGTCACCATATTTAAATGACTATTTAAACGTGGATAAATTGTACGATATATTAAAAGATTACCCGCAAGTTGTTTTCTTCACGAGCCACACGCACTGGGATTTAAATTTACCGGATTGGGCTGGTAAAAAGAAAATTGCAGGCGGAGATGAAAAAGGATTTACAGTTGTAAATACGGGTGGTATTGAAACGGGCTGGATGTCGGCTGGACCAAATGGAGGAGAGAAGACTGCTCCTGATGGTTATTCATTCAAACAAGGGTTGCAAGTGAAAGCATATGGCAGCGATGTAATGGTGACAGCTTACGATTACAAACGTGATAAGGAAATAAAGAAATTGTTAATTAGTGATTCGAAAATTGCACAAATAGCACCAAATGTAACGGCAGATGATAGTAAAAACGTAATCGTCGGTGCAACAGAATACATGGAGTACGCTGTAGAAGGAGCGGACGAGTGGCATACTTATAATCCAGGAAACCCACCCAAATTTGACGGGGACAAAATCGTATACGTACGCCATAAAGGCGAAATGAATTTAGAACCAGGATTAACACAGCTACTTCGTTTTTCGGCAAATAAGTGATTGGAAGAGGGCCTACTTTTTATCGAGTGGGTCCTTTTATGTTGCCAGTTTTTGTCGATAAGTCGATATATTGAAAAAATCGTTGATATATTTCAAGTTATGAACGATATATTTGAAAAATCGTCGATATAAATTTCATGTACCGTAATATGGTTAAAATCATTATTATAATTTCATGTACCGTATTGAAGATAAAACCTTTAATGCAATTCCATTTGCCAAAGCCGAATTCCAACACATTTTTACCCCAGAAAGATGACTTCATCATTTTTACATGTAATAATAGTATCGTTACATACATTGTGAAAGAAGTACAAAGGAGCGTTATTCATGAATTTAGCTAAATTCCCGAGAAAAAAATATACAGAATCATATACACCAATTGAAAAATTAAACAATTTTTCAGAAGCACTTGGTGGGCCGACTATTTATTTTAAACGAGATGATTTACTTGGTTTAACAGCTGGTGGTAATAAGACGAGAAAGTTAGAGTTTCTAGTTGCGGATGCACAGGCAAAGGGTGCAGATACGTTAATTACAGCTGGTGGTATTCAGTCAAACCATTGCCGTCTAACACTGGCAGCTGCGGTAAAAGAAAAAATGAAATGTATTCTTGTATTAGAAGAAGGGCTTGAGCCAGAAGAGAAGCCAGACTTTAATGGAAACTATTTCTTATATCATTTACTAGGTGCTGAAAATGTCATTGTTGTACGAAACGGAGCAGATCTTATGGAAGAGATGCATAAAGTCGCGAAAGAAGTTAGTGAAAAAGGTAGTACACCATATGTAATTCCGGTCGGTGGATCAAATCCTACTGGCGCAATGGGGTACGTTGCTTGTGCGCAAGAAATTATGGCGCAATCATTTGACCAAGGAATTGATTTCAGTTCAGTCGTTTGCGTAAGTGGTAGCGGCGGTATGCACGCTGGTTTAATTACTGGTTTTGCTGGAACACAAAGTAACATTCCAGTAATCGGCATTAACGTAAGTAGAGGAAAAGCAGAGCAAGAAGAGAAAGTAGCAAAACTTGTAGATGAAACGTCAGCTCACGTTGGTATTCCAAACTTTATCCCGCGCGAAGCTGTTACATGCTTTGATGAATATGTAGGACCAGGTTATGCGTTACCAACGCCGGAAATGGTGGAAGCAGTGCAATTACTTGCGAAAACAGAAGGTATTTTACTGGATCCAGTGTATACAGGTAAAGCAGTAGCGGGGCTAATCGACTTAATTAGAAAAGGTACATTTAAAAAAGAAGACAACATTTTATTCGTACATTCAGGTGGTTCACCAGCTTTATATGCGAATACGTCTTTATTTGTGTAAGTGTAAAAAGCATTGGGTATCCAATGCTTTTTTGTTATTGGCCTCTAGTTATGATTAGTATCTATATATTCATAATAACCGGCTGTTCAATTGGACTAGAAAATGAAGAGCAAAGAATCGAAGTGCACAAAAATATTGGTGATAATGAATATGAAGATTTTAAGGTAGTGACAGATAATAATGAAGTGATGCAAGTAAAGAAAATATTAAAGGATACTACTTTTGAAAATAAAAAAGTGGAAATGTCTCGTCCAGCTGATTATCATTTTGTTTTTCAATTTAAAAATTCGAAAATAGAGGCGAAAGCTGTGTTGTATCAAATTTGGATAAGCCCTAATAAGGATAAAGTGGAAATCATCTCGGGTGGTAATCGGTACGCTCAATTAGAAGAAAAAAATGCAGCTACTTTGTTTCGGCTTGTTACAGGGGAAAAGTTAGCTGAGTAAACTATATTGGGTTATAGGAATTCAGTTTATATTTTTCATTTTGAGAGATAATTAGTTTTCAACAATAATAGCTATCTTTTTATGTTGGAATAAACATTGAGAATCGGATAAAATGGAAATTAGACATTGGATTCATGCTCCTTAAGGTGTGCTTTAATCTGCCAACGGATAATAAAACTAGGAAATATATTGTTTTTATAAAGATTCGATGTTATGTTTAATTTTCTTAATATAATATTTCTCTTATATAGGAGTGGCTATTTGAAGAAATTAATAGTATTAGTTTTATTGGCTACATGCTGTCTCGCTATTGCAGGATGTTCTAATAATAAGGTTACAACAAAGGATGAGTCTAAAAATTCAACACCTGTAAAGATTAAACGTATCAATAAAGCGTGGTATAAACATATATAATAGTTTTCAAGAAACTTGAAATTGTTGATGAGAAAGATATCATAAGGTGAAATTAGTTAGGCCGATAGTAGAGGTTGTGAAACTTGGTGACAAGCAGGAAGCATGGTTCGCATTTAAATTAATAAAACATGTGGCATTAAAATATTCACAAAAAAGAGTCTACATGTAGGTCATTTTTTGTGGATATTTTTCATAAATAAGAGATATTCTATGCTGCCTGTCTTTAACTTGGACCTTCTAAAAATTACTTTACTAGGTTAAAATGTTTATAGAGTTTCATTCTTCAAAATGCGATGGGTCCCATAATAACTCGATTGATGTGGTCCTTTTTCGCGTTATTTACCATCTTTATATATCTTTCTATTAAAAAATCTAACTTTAATAGATAAAATCTGGTTAAAACAATGAAATTTCAGGAAAAATAAGGTACACTAATCAATGGTTTTGGTTTAAAATCAATTGACGTTAATGTATACGGGGGAAAGATTGATGAACAATAATACAGTAAATGAATCTGTTGAAGAAGTTGAGAAAAAACGGGTAAGATCCAAAAAACGTTTTACAAATTGGAAGCTTATCGCAGCAGGTGGCGGAGTACTTGCACTTCTCCTTGGAGGAATGAGCTATTATCAGGCAACTCACTTCAATTCTAATGTTACGATTAATGATACAAAAGTTGGTGGTTTGAGCGCTGATCAGGCAATACAGAAATTAAAAACATCTGGATTAGCAAACAAAGTTTATATTGATCAACAACAAATTTTAGATGAAAAAGAGACAAAGACGGAACTGACGGAAAAAGATTTGCCGCAAGTTAAGAAACTATTAAAAAGCCAGTGGACATTTTTCCCTTCTTCAAAGGAAAAAGAGTATTCATTGTTATCGAAAGAAGCGGATCAGTATCGTAGTGAAACGATGAAAAAACTTGTAGAAGAAAAGCTTGTTTCCATGAATGAAAAATTAAAAGCACCTCAAGATGCTATGGCGAAGCTTGAACAAGGAAAAGTTGTAATTTCGAAGAGTGTTGATGGAAAACAGTATGACGTTACGAGTTTACTAAAAGATTACGATAAGCAGAAGCATAAAAGCGAAATTCATTTAAAGTCTGCATACATACAGCCTATTAAAGAAGACGATCCGATTATTAAAAAAGAAGAGAAAGCATTACAAAATCTTCTTACGCAGTCTGTTGACTATAAAGTGCAGGATGAAGTGTATTCATTAAAAGCGAAAGATTTAATTCAAAACGCGTCTATGTCAAAAGATATGAAGGTGACAATCGATGCGAACGAAATTAAGAATAAGGTTGCTGAAATTAATAAGGCTAAATCTACATTACATAAAGACTTCGCTTTTAAAACGCATTCTGGTTCGGTCATATCAGTAAAAGGTCAAGGATACGGCTGGGCACTAGATGTTGAAAAAGAGACAAAACAAGTTCAACAAGCCTTTGAGAAAGGCGAAAAATCACTTTCTGCTTCTAATATTCACGGAAATGGTTGGGAGAAGGAAGGGATCGGTTATAAAACAACATCGAATAATGGCATCGGAGACACATATGCAGAAGTTTCAATTGCAGATCAACAAATTTGGATTTACAAAGAGGGTAAATTAGTCCTCACAACAAATGTAGTAACGGGTAAACATAGCACAGGTGAAGATACATCACCAGGTGTGTGGTACGTTCTATACAAACGAACACCATATACGCTAAGAGGCAGTGCAGTAGGGAAAGCTGATTATGCAGTGAAAGTAGATTATTGGGTTCCATTCACAAATAGCGGTCAAGGATTCCATGATGCCGGCTGGCGAAAAGACTGGGGAAGTAATGCTTATTTAACAGGAGGATCAGGTGGTTGTGTGAACCTTCTTCCTAACGTTGCAAAAACTGTGTATGATAGCTTGAACACGTATGATCCAGTTATCGTGTACTAGAATATAATTGCGCATTAAAAACTTAAACGAGTAAACAAAGCAGGAAATTTTACCTAATGGTCCATGAAAAAACACCTCTTGCATTCGCATACTAAGTGTGCAAATGCAATGGAGGTGTTTTTGTTTGAAGACAAGAGTTCATTGCTTATAAGAAGCAAAGTGGAGAGAGATTCAGATGAAGAAACAGGTTTTCAAATAGTCAATAAAATTGACACTGAATATCATTTTCATTTATGATGGAATCGTCGTATATAAATAGATATGATTTTCGTGAAAAAGTTTACTAATATAATAGATTTTTATTAAGGTGTCACATTCAAAAACTATCACTAATTTTTTCAAGAATTTAAAAGTAGGAAAGGGTAATATAAAATGAACTGGAAAAAAGGCGGATTATGGATTATTATTTTTTTCATTGTAAAAGGAACGATTTCTACACTTTTAATCGTTACAGGTGCTAAATATTTTGATTTATCATGGATGCAACTTGTCGTATTGATACTGACTTTATTAGTGATTTCTCTAATAAGCCGAAAATTGCTGTATAGATATAAACAAAACAAAAAGCAAAAAGAGCTAAATATATAAGGAAGCCCCAGAGATCTTTGGATTTCTGGGGCTTTACTTATTCAATAGTGAGTTTTGGCTCCGTGATACGAATGGTATACCACATCAGTTTTATCGGTTGTAAATCAAAAGAAAGATATATTTACAAGGACTCTTAACAAGTCTTACGAACCCAAAAGTCTCTTTATTCTTTATTGCATTTCTGCCGCAGTTTATAGATACAAGGGCTTCAGGTCCTATACCTTTTATCATTTTAGGAATTACTTTTACAGTAACTGGACTATTGTGGTGTTTATTTGTTGCTTATTTCTCTTCCTATGTCACCAAAAAATTAAGAGGAAATCAAAAGGTAGGAATGATTCTAAATAAAGTAACAGGACTGATTTTTATTAGCATGGGGTTAAAGTTGCTTCAAACGAAGGCTCCTCAATAAACATGAATAATAAAAAAATGCCCCCCTTTTAAGAGATGTTATTTTTAATTTAAGTTAATTTCTATATATTAAAAAGCCCCTTCAAATTTGAAGGGGCTTTTTGCTTGTTATTTTGGTTTATCTAAAAATTTATCTCATAGGGCTTGATGTATTTTAATCAATTGTCATGTATATATGTGTCCTCCAATAACAAGGTTAAATCCATTCAGTTCGTCATCGTAGCTTCGTTATCTTGCTATTACATTCCAAAATGCGTACAACAGCGTGCCTTCAAGGTTATACTGATGCTGGAGGTGATGCAAAGTGACATACAATCGGAAAATGAATTCGAAACAAACTAATTAACAATTAGATTCTTACAAGTGAATTCCATCAGTATACCAATTGGTTTATAAACAAATGCGGAAGTATCTTTCGGAAGATGAGCTTTTCATTAGCCAGGTAATTTTTAAACATCAAGTTTTCATTTTGAAACTAAACTCGCTTGTATAGCAGGTTTCGAATTTTTATGTGGTACAGACATTAGTTGAAAGATAGTTTTTGCCTACTCTGACTTATATCGTAAACTTGATCATTTATAAAGATGGATTTAACGGGGGGATATTATGAAAGGTAGCAAACATTTTAATTTTCACAAGCTTTGGCTAGGACAGTCTATAAGTTTGTTAGGTACTCAGTTTACAATAGTAGCTTTGCCACTTTTTGCATTAGAGGTGTTACAAACAAGTGAAGCAAATGCTGCTATGCTTCGTGGGGTTATATTCGTCCCTTACCTAATTTTTGGGTTAGTAGCCGGTGCTTTAATAGACATTTTTCATAGGAAAAATGTTTTGCTAATTTGTAGTATATGTCAAGGCATATTGTTTTTATCAGTATTCATACTGACTGTAACAAATATAATAACGTTCCCTTTACTGGTATTTATCATGTTTTTAAATGGAATATTCACCACGTTTTACAACATTGCCATTCCTTCTTTCTTACCAGAAATAGTAACAGATAAAGACAACTTAAAAAAAGCAAATGCTCAACTAGCACTTTCGGAGTCTCTTTCTATAGTAATTGGTCCTATGCTAGCTGGAATCGTCATTACTCTAGTCGGATTAACAGGTTCATTCACTGTTGACGCAGTAACGTATTTTGTTTGTTTTATGTTTGTATTATTTATTTCAAAGTTTAAACCGCATACAGAGGGTTCTTTAAAAGACGTAAATATAAAATCCATATACGAAAACATATATGAGGGTTTGATATATTTCAAAAAACACCCTGTATTAGAGCCAATTGTGACATGTGGTGCTGTTTACGGTTTTTTTAAATACATATTAAATAGTATTTTAGTAATATTCCTTTATAAGGTAATGGGTCTATCTGAAATTGAAATAGGGTTTGTTGTAGGTTCAGCAGCGGTCGGATTTTTAATAGGTAATACGGTTCTCATGAAAAAAAGTCAACAAATTAATAATACAAAAATGCTTATTTATAGCGCTACTGTATCAGTTACCGGTTTGGCTTTTATACCGATAATGGGATATATGGGAACAGTTTACGGTATAGTAGCCGCAAGTATCATACATGGTATGGGAGAAGGTGTATTTGGCCCTTACGCTGCAACTATACGACAACTTGCCTCACCAAATCACATGCTGGGCCGAGTAAATGCTGTACAGCGCACGCTTAATTGGGGAGCTTGGGCATTGGGAAGTTTTACTAGTGCATTTTTAATTTCTATATTCGGCCTTCAAACTACGTTATTTATAGGAGGTTTCGGAACAACATTGTGTTTAGTGGCGTTGTTAAGACGAGGCGTATCAAAAGGAACTGACATTGAATATACGAGTTCATTTGAGAGGGGATGATTATGATGTATAAGGTATTAAAAGAAAATGACATAGAAAATAAACCACACATTTTATTTATAGGGGGATGGACAAAACCTATACAAGATGCATTAGATAGTGGGTATACCGTTTCGTATATAGGATCTTACGCTAAACACATATATTTTGATGGAGTTATCTTAGAAAAATGTTTCTATAAAAAAGAAATAGACACAACAAACATACCCTTGTCTATATACTATGCTGAAGAATTATTTAAAGAGAAACCCTTTCATGTGGTCGTATCTTTTAACGAAATAGCATTAGATACAGCTTGCATAATTGCAAAGATTTTTAATGTTCAAGGGCCTTCTTACAATGCTAATATGATAACTCGCAATAAAGACATGATGCGTGAAATGCTAGCAAGTAAAGACTTTTCAATAGATTCGATAGTTTGTAATAACACTGAAGATATTAATGAATTTTTGAATAAAAAAGATAGTGTTATAATAAAGCCGCCGATTGGGGCAGGGGGTAAAGGAGTATGTAAGCTAAACTCGAGAGATGACGTAGGAGTGTTTATTAAAGAAAATGGTATTCAACTACCTGTTTTAGTGGAAGAGTATATTGAAGGTGATATAGTTTATACGGTTGAAACCGTTTCTTATAACAAAAAACATTCTATACTTGCTATATCAGCTGAAGTATTTAAAGAAGATACATTTATAATAAACTATACGATTATGCCGGCACCTATAGATGAATCTCAAAAGCAATTCATTATGGAGAAAGTAATGTTATTTTTGGATGATATGCAAATGGAAAACGGCATTACTCATACAGAAATAAAGATAGACAAACACAATAAACCAATAATTATAGAGTCTCAAGTTAGAATAGGTGGCGGCAACATCTGGAAGATGGTGGAACTAACAACTGGCATATCTCAATTTGGATACTATTATGATGCGCTAGCTACTGAGACTATAGATGAATTTAGATGTGTACCTTCAAAATGTCAAGCTATGTCTTTAAGCTTGATTCCAAAACCAGGTTGCTTAAAAGAAATCAAGTATAAAGGATTAACTAACATATCCGAGGTCGTATTAATTGATCTAGTAGTAAAAGAGGGCGACACCATACCAACTATTGTAGATAGCACGCAACGCAAAGGGTCTATATTATTTACGGCTAATGATATAAAACATATGTACGAAGTTGCAGAGGAAATATGTAACAACATAACGTTTGTTTATCAAGATTTGTCAGAATGGAAACCTTCTTTTAAAAAATATATGTAAAAAGAAATGTGGAAAATGACTGGTTTATATAAAAAGGACAATTTAAACGACATGTGTATGTTAATTAACAATTAGGTAAGAGTGAGGCCGATGCATTAGCTAAAGTTATATTTTTCTATGAAAATGGCGAGTTTATATAACGAGTCCTTCAATGGAAATTACAATTAGCCGAATTTTATCCTTAGTGGGATAAAACTCGGCTTTTTTGTATTGAAATGTGCTTAGCGTGTTTTTTTAGAAATACTGGCGGTACCCATACCTATCAAGATAATATTTTGATGTCCCCCAAACAAAAAAATTGTTTCTTCACAGTTAGTTGTTTATGAAAATAGAGTTCATTTTTTGTGTGTGGATATTCGCTTTTCTTGGCTTGATGGAAATGTGGCCCTCCCCCTTATAAACCGTACAAAAATCTTTCAAATAGCTCTAACTTGCACAATGCTTCCCGTTAATATAATACGCTGATTCTGTGAAAACCGTAAATACAACCTCTACTTCTGGAAGTCCAAAATCCATTACATATGTAGTAATGGCCTTGGCAAATCGATCACGAATTTCCTGTCCGCGCTCGAACCATTTCACTTCAATAAGAGGAAACGCTTCTATTTCTTCTCCATTGAATACAAATGTAGAACTTGGTAGTTCCAACGTAAAATTATCCGTACCACACTCACAAATCTCTGCGAGCTCTTCTACTAATGGCTTGCTTATGCGTTTTAATTGTTCAGTAGTAATTCCACGAAATACAACATGCGGCATATGAATCCCTCCGTTAGATAGCTTTATATTTGCTCACATCATAACATAATTTATTTTACTGCACTAACATCTATTGGTATATTTCAATGACATTCTATTATTGAAGCAATACATGTATTGTAACTAGCTAAAACATTTGAGAGCTCGGTAATTGGGTAAATAAAAAAAGCTTTATCATTCTCCCTGTAAGGAGGCATGAGGGAAGGGAGAGTTGCGCTTCGCTTATATATTTTAAAAAGAAAAGACACCTTAAGGTGCCTTCCTCCGACTTGATAACCACTTTAATTTTAATAACATTGGATTTCCATCCGAATACTATTTTACTATGTTAAGTAATGTTGGTCATTGAGAAAGTTCAAATAAGTACTGTTCATATATAGTTACACCTAGGAGGATGCAAGATGTAATACAGTTTTTTATTTATCTAACAACAAAAAGAATCCTAAAACCGTGCCGGGATAGGAATGTATAAAAAAATACATAGATCGATAGAACAAAGAAAGGAGGTTCCGTTGTAAAGGGAAGAGGCCTTCTTGTCCTTGCTACCGATAATAATGTGTTATGTAGACAATACTTGTATAGATAGGGTATATAACCCATACTCATCAAGTTAAAAGCTCATACTACCCCCAGAACGTTTTGTACAGCACCGAGGATCATTCTGTTTTGCTGATCCAGATGAAAAGCTAAGTTATGCTTATGCAATGAACAAACATAGATTTGGCATGGCCAATGAACGAAGAGAACTTGCACTAAGAAAAGCCCATATACAGTTGCCTCTGGAAAAATGAAAATACGTAAAAATAGTTAGAAATATTTTTGTGTTGTAAGGTTTTTGGCTATGAATAGTGGAATAAATAGTAAGTATTCAACAGTTCAAATAAAACGAGACATCTTTTTATTTTAAGAAAAAAGATGTCTCGTTTTATGATAAAATTCATTTAGTGTATATTTTCGTTAAAATGTGGGTGGGACCCCTTTTAGCAAAACCGGAGTGGAAATGATGAGTATAAATAGTTTTGTGGGATTGATAAAGAACGAATTATTAAAAGAGGTAAGCATTAGAAGTGAGGATGAATTCGAGCCTGTAGTAGTTAAAGATATTCCTAGACTTTGGAAGTGTTTAGGGATAGGTAATTATGCCGCAGTATTCATGCATAAAGAATACAAAGATTGGGTAGTGAAAGTTTACGCACGAGAAGGAGAAGGAATTGAAAAAGAGTCGGAAGTATACCGAAGAATTGGAAACCATCCTTCTTATTCGAAGCTTATATATAAAGGAGAAAATTTCATAGTATTGAAACGTTTAAAAGAAATTACTTTATACGATGCTATTCATAAGGGGATTAAAATTCCTAAGCAGGTAATCCTTGATATTAATGAAGCATTAGAGTATGCAAGAGAACAAGGATTAACTCCTTGTGACGTTCACGGGAAAAATGTGATGATGGAAAACGGAAGAGGGTATGTAGTGGATGTATCTGATTTCTTAAAAACAAAAGAAGATAGTAAGTGGAGAGACCTAGAAAAGGCATATTTTATATTTTATTTGCCTTTTATTTATAAATTGCCTTTCCCTATTAAAATACCGTATTTTATGTTAAACATCGTTAGACATTCGTATAGAAAATATAAGAAGTTTAAAAAGAAATTCAAATGGCAAAAGGACCATACATTTTAGATATGTCTAATATGTATGGTCCTTTTTTTATGAGTTTATGAAGTAATCAGTAAGCTGTACCTTTCTTTTTTCACACAATTACTTATTTTCTTCCTCAAAGCCTTTATTTTTTTCTTGTTTATTTCGCAAGAATTGATGCGTTCTTTGAGTTCTGTTTGGTTATACAGTGTGGTTTTACTAATCAGGATTCTTTTTGTCATACTCGTGAAGTTAATTATATTTTTCGACGTACGAAATAAAAAGCTAAGGATCCCATAATTACAGGTGCAACGAAGTCAAAGAAATGCGAAAAATTAAAAGGAAAAAGAAAAAGGAATGGTATAAGTGTATAGAGAACGGCTTGTCCTATAAATATAGGAATTCCAAATTGAAATTCTCTACATCGCTTGATTTTCCTGTATAGCACTTCTCCAATTAGACAAGCTACAAGAGCCGGTATACTACCATAAGTAATGATCGTTTTAATGAATCCTAATACAACGTTCGGGTGAATAAAGCTAGGATGAGAAATATATGAAATCAAGAACCATCCAAAAATGAAAGCAAACAGACTTGCAGCGTAACAAATTACAAATTTTATCAACGTAATCATCCTCACAGTTTTCTAATAGTAACTCCATTGTATGACATGAACTCCTATTATTGGTAGCGAGAAAAAAGCGAATCCCTACTCTAAAAAGTATCCACTCATCCTTCTATACTTGTTTTATTTTCTTTGCTCTAGCAAACTTCCAAAAAGCTGCAAGTAGTATGAGCAGCGGTATTCCCTGAATAAAGAGAAATCCTCCAAAAAAATAAATTGCATGACTAACTAGAGGAGGGGCTGTTGCCGACTCACCCGCAAAATAAGCTCCATAATTAGCCACCACACCTGCATAATCAGCTATCCCACCTATAAGAAAAGCCGCTGGACTTATGATTAGATTTATACCTAAACAGATCATTATTGAAGATAGGTTTTTAGCCTTAATTTTTGGTGAAACAGACAAGAAAAATAAGAATATTGCAGTGCCGTTTATAAGAAGTAGTGTTATTACAAAAAAATCCCCATAATATCCCTCCATGATTTTAATTGTACCATCAGCAAGGATAACTTTGTGTAAATTTGGATGGATAGGGTTTTCATGTGGGGTTAACGTAACGTCTCGTTAACAGTAGTCAATGATGCATATAATTTTCGTTTTTGCTTTCTTATCTGAGTTGGATAGCGGTGGGGCTAGTCATAAATTGTGAAACACACTCTTAAGTTATTTAATATGAAAAAATGAAATTCTCCTTCTGTAATTTATTCAAATGACTCAATCTCCGCATCTTTTGACTGCCCTGAAAGTGCTAAACATAAGCAAAATAATTAACTATCCCATGCAAGAAAGTTAGGCTAGTTAATCGCATATGTTTTATGGAAGGGGTGTGATTGAACTATGGAACGGCCGAATTGGGGAATTGGAGGATTAGTATTTGTTGGCTGCATGTTTCTTGGCGGAGGAGTAGGGTCTATGTTAGGGAATGGCCAAACAGGATGGCTAATAGGTATGGGTGTTGGATTTCTTGGGATGGCTTTAACGAGACTGATTAGAAAGTGATATAACTGGATTCAGCTTCCAGTAAATAAGGTAATATGTATGTAATACATGGCATAATAACTTTATAAATTATAATTAGAAACTTCTCTTTTCTAAATTTCTCCATACATAGCTATGATTCTCGAGTTGGAGTATGGCACCTTAGGGTGTTTTTTTATGCTCTTTAAAAATGTCTTAACATATAATAGACTTCGTTAGATTCCGATAACCTTTTATATATAAGATGAAGGTGTTTTCTTGTATTTTATTAATTAAGCTCACTCGGCTAGTAAACGAACGTAATTTCTGTGCACAAATTGATATAATAATCTTCGCTTTTATCCCGCATTAACGGGCAGTAAGACTCCTATCTTAAAATTCGGCTGGAGCAAAGAAGTTAGGTGGGAGATTAATTGCCCGTAAATGCCCGATTGGTTCAACTAATAATCAGTGGGGGATGAACAAAATCCCCATTGATTAAAGTTTCACTTTATTATAGAGCCAGTCTTTTAGTAGAAATTACATATATACGACAAATTACGACAAAGAAATACATATACTTTTGTTATGCTATGAAAGTTATTAATTTGTAATGTATATATAGGAGGATTTTTAAATGTCAAAGAAATTATTATTATTTGCACTTATGAGTTTTTGTGTAATTGCTTTAAGTGCTTGTAAAGGTAATGAAGAAAAATTAAAGGGTGCACCAGATGAGCAAAAAGTGGATGAAGACAAAAAAGTAGTAGAGGAAGAAAAAGGTAAGCAAGAAGAGCAACAAAAAGTAGAAGAAGAAAAACGTAAGCAAGAAGAGCAACAAAGAGTAGAAGAAGAGAAACGTAAACAAGAAGAGCAACAAAGAGTAGAAGAAGAAAAACGTAAACAAGAAGAGCAACAAAGAGCAGAAGAAGAAAAACGTAAACAAGAAGAGCAACAAAGAGTAGAAGAAGAAAAACGTAAACAAGAAGAGAAGAAAGCTCAGCAACAGCAGTCTACACAACAGGAGAGAACACAAAAACAAGAAAAACCAACACAAGCAACAGGTGGGAAACCAACAAGGTCACAAATTTCAGTTGGTTCCCATGTAGTTATTCAATTGGATAATGATTATAGTAAAACTGTAAGTGGCGTTGTGAAAGACATTTTGACACATAGCGAAACACATACATATGGCATTAAAGTTCGACTACAAGATGGACAAATTGGCCGTGTTCAAAGTGTTAAATAATGAAAAAAAGATTTGACTACTTTTCCAACAAAATGCAAAAACCGGTTCTTTCGTAAAGGAACCGGTTTTTGCATTTTGTTAATGCCACCATACCTATATCAAGTTATCACATACAAGGCAATAGATGTTTTTATAATTTGACATAAGAGGAACCGAACTTGGAGGGAGTACTGGAACCATATAATCAATACACTGATGGGCATGTTTGATCTATGGACGTATCCACTCGTTCTAATTCACTAAAAGAAGAACTTCCCCATACCCATTAGACTACTAAGCATTCCAATTCCATTCATAGTGCCTTTGCCTACTGTAAGTAAGTTTCCAAGCATTCCTGTCTGACCGTAACCGCCGTTATTCCCCCATCCCATGGGACTTATCTGTCCTCCCCATCCTGGAGAGTTTCCGAAAATACCCCAGTTATTGCTATTAAATTTAAAAGCCTTAGCTGGCGGTGAGAGTAAAGCGGCAAGATGACCTTGTGCAAACATCCCTGTATGGTTGAATGGTTGAGCCCAGGGTAAGGGAGGTTTTTGAAAATTACCTGCATGGCCTGGGAATGGAGGCCAATTAGCGGGATGACCTTGGGGCATCATCCCTGCATAATGGATTGGCTGATCCAAAGAGAAGGGAGGGGACTGAGGATAGAAAGCTGTATAATTGGCTGGTGAATCCGAACCAATTGGATAGAAGCGACAATTCCAATTCTCAGGAATCTTCAAATCATTCATTCCCTCAGCTTTAGTGATTTGGGGCTGTACATATAATGATGACATTGAAATTTGGTAATTATAATGCTCCTCATTTCCTTTTGAATTCAAATACCGATATTGGTGCATAAGCTTATTCCCCTTACTTTAAAAATGTAATGTTAGACTTAGCCTATGTAATATTCCTTTTGATGGATGGTTACATAACTAGATTTACAAGCCTGTATTTAAAGGAATGGGTGTGGTCTTGTCTTGTTGATTTATCCTGCTATTTGTGGGCGATAAGACAACTTCACCTCAAAATGTAGCCTAATTTAATTTCGGTTAACAAATGCGTTTATAAAGGTTTAAGCAATAAAAAAAATTTAAAAATGTTATGTAGAGCAAGTAGAATTGCGAAAAAGAGAATATCCATTCGAAGAGTATGGCAAAATACTGCAAGGGTAATGTATTTTTGTGCAGATATGTGAATGATTGAAATTAATCAATGGAATTTATAATGAAGGGGCAAATAAATATATGAGTGAAACATTACATAAAAGAAAACCACCATATGTAATGCTTGTAATCCTTTTTATTGGGGCATTTGTTTCATTTCTAAATAACTCGCTTTTAAATGTAGCCTTGCCATCAATAATGAAGGATTTAGACATTAAAGATTATTCAACGATCCAGTGGCTTTCTACAGGATATATGCTTGTAAGTGGTATATTAATTCCGGCATCAGCATTTTTAATAACCCGCTTCTCCAATAGGAGTTTATTTATTACATCCATGTTGATTTTTATCCTTGGTACGGCTTTAGCGGCTGTAGCACCGAACTTCGGTTTATTACTTACTGGCCGGATGGTTCAAGCAGCAGGTTCTTCAGTCATGGGACCTTTGTTAATGAATATTATGCTAGTAAGCTTTCCGAGAGAAAAAAGGGGAACAGCAATGGGGATTTTTGGATTAGTTATGATTACAGCCCCAGCAATTGGACCGACATTATCGGGTTATATTGTAGAGTATTATGACTGGCGCTTGCTTTTTGAAATGATTTTACCGTTA
Source organism: Bacillus sp. FSL R9-9834 (assembly GCF_038006905.1). Lineage (NCBI taxonomy): Bacteria > Bacillati > Bacillota > Bacilli > Caryophanales > Bacillaceae > Bacillus > Bacillus sp. FSL R9-9834. The sequence goes on along the minus strand of NZ_JBBOWD010000001.1, from coordinate 3,028,525 downwards.
GCAATCATAAGCTTACTGTTAGGGATTTGGAAATCTGAGAATGTCATGAGACAAAACAAAAATGCAAAACTTGATTATCTCTCATTACTATTATCTTCTGTCGGTTTTGGCGGTCTGTTATATGGGTTCAGTTCTGCAAGCTCCGATGGTTGGACGAATAAAGTTGTCTTAACAACCTTAATCGTAGGCGCTATTGCCCTAATTGCTTTCATTATCCGTCAACTAAAAATGAATGAACCGTTATTGGATTTACGTGTTTACAAGTACCCAATGTTTGCACTTGCCTCTGTAATTGCAATTGTCAACGCAGTAGCCATGTTTTCGGGTATGATTTTAACACCAGCTTATGTACAAAATGTCCGCGGTATTTCACCGCTGAGCTCTGGGCTGATGATGCTTCCAGGTGCGGTAATAATGGGAGTTATGTCACCAATTACAGGTAAACTATTCGATAAATATGGCCCTCGGATTCTTGGTATAGTAGGACTTTCCATTACAGCTGTTTCAACTTATATGCTGGCAAACCTGCAAATCGACTCTAGTCACACACATATTATTCTTATTTACACGCTGCGGATGTTTGGGATGGCGATGGTGATGATGCCACTTATGACAAATGGTCTTAATCAATTGCCAACTCGCTTAAATCCGCACGGTACAGCTGTTAATAATACAGCTCAACAAGTGTCCGGTTCAATTGGTACTGCTATTCTTGTTACGATTATGAATTCTGTAACAAAAACAAAAGCTGAAAGTCTAATGTCTGAATTAGATCCAACAACCTTCACAGAAGCTACGAAGGTAATGGTAACGCAGAAGGCTTTATTATCCGGAATCCAATATTCGTTCTATGTAGCGCTTGGCATGAATATTGTTGCACTACTATTAGTTTTTTTCGTTAAACGTGTAGATACAAGCCCGGAAGCAGTCGAGAGGTTAAATCGGTAGAGCAAAATAAAACTCGAGATAATGATGTCTAAAAGTTGTTTTGCTACTAAGAAGCTGATAGTTAAAACGGGAAAAGAACTGAAAGAAACAGTGAAAAAAGGATCTGATCTTCATATCAGATCCTTTTTCATTAGAAACTATTGGCTTTCCAAATACTACAATCTTTAGTTTTCAATTTCTGATAAACATTATACTAATACGTTTCATTTTAATTTCGTCTTTTTTCTGCAAGTTATAAATCTAATATCAACCTTATAAGCAATATCATAATCGTGAATAATTAGGGAAAAGATAAAATAAGGTAATCAATTACATATTTTTATCCCAGGCGCTTCATTGCTATCTTCTTTCTATTGAATGGGATATTTTAGTATTTTTTGAAAGGGTGTTTTTAATGGATAAAAAAGTATCTGCCATTCCTCAGCCGAAAACATATGGACCGCTAGGGAATCTCCCATTAATCGATAAAGATAAACCGACCTTATCCTTTATCAAGATAGCGGAAGAGTATGGTCCCATTTTTCGAATGCAAACTTTAAGTGATACGATCATTGTCGTTTCTGGACATGAACTGGTAGCAGAAGTCTGTGATGAAACAAGATTTGATAAAAGTATAGAGGGTGCTTTAGCGAAGGTTCGTGCCTTTGCTGGAGACGGATTATTTACAAGTGAGACTCAAGAGCCTAACTGGAAAAAAGCTCATAATATTTTGATGCCTACATTCAGCCAACGGGCAATGAAAGATTACCATGCCATGATGGTCGATATTGCTGTACAACTCGTTCAAAAATGGGCAAGACTGAATCCGAATGAAAACGTAGATGTTCCAGAGGATATGACTCGCCTTACATTAGATACAATTGGTCTATGTGGTTTTAATTACCGATTTAATAGCTTTTATCGCGAGACCCCTCATCCTTTTATTACTAGCATGACCCGTGCTCTAGATGAGGCGATGCACCAATTGCAGCGGCTGGATATAGAAGATAAACTCATGTGGAGAACGAAACGTCAATTTCAACATGATATTCAATCCATGTTTTCTTTAGTAGATAATATTATTGCTGAACGTAAAAATAGTGGGAATCAGGAAGAAAATGATTTACTTTCCCGTATGTTACATGTGCAGGATCCGGAAACTGGTGAAAAATTAGATGATGAAAATATTCGTTTTCAAATTATCACCTTTTTAATAGCTGGGCATGAAACAACAAGTGGATTGTTATCTTTTGCAATCTATTTTTTATTAAAAAATCCAGATAAGTTGAAAAAAGCCTATGAAGAAGTAGACCGAGTTTTAACAGATCCCACTCCAACATACCAACAAGTTATGAAACTAAAGTATATACGTATGATTTTAAATGAATCGCTACGTCTATGGCCTACTGCTCCAGCATTCAGTCTCTATGCAAAAGAAGATACAGTGATTGGTGGGAAATATCCAATTAAAAAAGGAGAAGATCGTATTTCTGTTCTTATTCCACAGTTACATAGGGATAAAGACGCGTGGGGAGACAACGTGGAAGAGTTCCAACCTGAACGATTTGAAAATCTGGATAAGGTTCCTCATCACGCTTATAAGCCATTTGGAAATGGGCAACGAGCATGTATCGGTATGCAGTTTGCACTTCATGAAGCGACACTCGTAATGGGAATGCTTCTTCAACATTTTGAATTCATTGATTATGAAGACTATCAGCTGGACGTAAAACAAACATTAACGCTTAAGCCTGGTGATTTTAAAATTAGGATTGTACCTCGAAATCAAACTATTAGCCATACTACTGTTCTTGCGCCTACAGAGGAGAAAACGAAAAAACATGAAATTAAGCAGCAAGTTCAGAAGACTCCTTCTATTATTGGAGCCGATAATCTTTCGCTTCTTGTTTTATATGGCTCGGATACAGGGGTAGCAGAAGGTATTGCAAGAGAACTAGCAGATACAGCTAGTTTAGAAGGTGTTCAAACGGAAGTGGCAGCTCTTAACGATCGAATTGGAAGTTTGCCAAAAGAAGGAGCGGTTCTTATTGTAACTTCTTCTTATAATGGAAAGCCGCCAAGTAATGCAGGACAGTTTGTGCAGTGGTTGGAAGAATTAAAACCGGATGAGCTAAAAGGTGTTCAATACGCAGTTTTTGGTTGTGGAGACCATAATTGGGCTAGTACCTATCAGCGAATACCAAGATACATTGATGAGCAAATGGCTCAAAAAGGAGCAACAAGATTTTCTAAACGCGGAGAAGCAGATGCAAGTGGCGATTTCGAGGAACAGCTCGAGCAATGGAAAGAAAGTATGTGGTCTGATGCGATGAAGGCATTTGGATTGGAACTTAACAAAAACATGGAGAAAGAACGCAGTACTTTGAGTCTGCAATTTGTCAGCCGTCTTGGAGGATCTCCTCTTGCGCGAACATATGAAGCAGTTTATGCATCTATATTAGAAAATCGTGAACTTCAATCATCTAGCAGTGAAAGAAGCACGCGACATATTGAGATATCCTTGCCAGAAGGCGCTACGTATAAAGAAGGAGACCACCTTGGGGTGCTGCCAATTAATAGTGAGAAAAATGTCAACCGAATTTTAAAACGCTTTGGATTAAACGGGAAGGATCAAGTCATATTAAGCGCAAGTGGGCGCAGTGTAAATCACATACCTTTAGACAGTCCTGTTCGTTTATATGACCTTCTTAGTTATAGTGTAGAAGTGCAAGAAGCAGCCACTCGAGCACAAATACGAGAAATGGTGACATTCACAGCATGTCCTCCTCATAAAAAGGAATTGGAATCATTATTGGAAGACGGAGTTTATCATGAACAAATATTAAAGAAACGTATTTCAATGTTAGATCTTCTTGAAAAGTATGAGGCTTGTGAAATCCGATTTGAACGTTTTTTAGAACTTCTTCCGGCGCTCAAACCGCGTTACTATTCAATTTCAAGCTCTCCACTCATTGCACAGGATCGTCTGAGTATTACGGTTGGTGTTGTGAATGCGCCTGCATGGAGCGGGGAAGGGACATATGAAGGAGTCGCTTCTAACTATTTAGCTCAGCGTCATAATAAAGATGAGATTATCTGTTTCATTCGAACGCCACAATCAAACTTTCAATTACCTGAAAATCCAGAAACCCCAATTATCATGGTTGGACCAGGTACTGGAATTGCACCATTCCGTGGATTCTTACAAGCCCGTCGCGTTCAAAAGCAAAAAGGTATGAACTTAGGAGAAGCGCACCTATACTTTGGTTGTCGTCATCCTGAAAAGGATTATCTCTATCGTACAGAACTAGAAAATGATGAAAGAGATGGATTAATCTCTTTACACACAGCTTTTTCTCGCTTAGAAGGACATCCTAAAACATATGTACAGCATGTAATAAAAGAAGATAGAATCCATTTAATTTCGTTATTAGATAATGGGGCCCATCTTTATATATGTGGTGATGGAAGTAAAATGGCTCCTGACGTAGAAGACACCCTTTGTCAAGCCTATCAAGAAATTCATGAAGTCAGTGAACAAGAAGCAAGGAATTGGTTGGATCGAGTGCAAGATGAAGGGCGATATGGAAAAGATGTTTGGGCTGGTATATGAATGGTTCTTAATTAGATAAGTAATATGTAACGAATGAACTTCTTTCGAATAAGTGAATAACTCATTTATAACAATCCCGTGTTTTTATTCAATACGGGATTTTATTATTTTTAATAAGCTGGACTCATACTGCAGAAAAATAAGAGGTAGTTCATTTGACAATTAAAATGACCTACTATAATATATGTGCCATAGCATATAATTAATAAAATGAATACATTCACTGTGAATAATTGACTGGTATGCTATACTCTTTTATATATTAATTTATAGAGGTGATATATGAACTTACATGATTTAATAGGCTATCTTGTTCATCGTACTGATGTGAAAATGACGAATTATTTTACGAAGAAATTAAAGCCTTTTGGAGTTACGCCAGAGCAGTGGGGGATTATTAGTGTTCTTTGTAGCCAAAGAGCCACTACTCAAAAAGAGTTAGCAGAAGCGATTGATAAAGATCAAACTACTGTCGTAAGAATGATACAGTCAATGGAGAGAAAAGGGATTGTAAAGAAGGATTTGAATGAGCAAGATCGACGTTCACATAACCTTTTTTTAACTGAAAAAGGTGACGAGTTAAAGAAAACAATCTTGCCTGTAGTGACAGACGCTCACCATTTCGTTACGAGTAATTTGAGCGAAGAAGAGATTAAAGTATTACAATCATTATTAAACAAATTGTATGATACACGCTATTAATACTTGTTCCTTATTGATGCTATTCATAAGGAACAAACTTTATTTTATGTATTATATATGCTATAGCATATAATTTTGTTTTAAGGAATGGTGGAGATATCTTTATTTTGTATGAGATTCGATTCAGGATCACGTTTTTTCCTAGTACCAGTCAAAAATTCATATTATATATGCTATAGCATGTAAATGTATCAAATAAATAAGAAAGATGTGATTGCTATTTTAATATTAATCAATGTAGTAAAAGTTGTATTATTTCTGTTCTTTTTAATGACAGGTACGAAAATTATTTCTGGGAAAATGGCAGACGAGTTCAAGCGATTTGGTTTACCTTCGTTTTTTAATTTCTTAACTGGAGCTTTTGAGATTGTAGGAGCGATTGGAATGTTGATAGGAATTTGGATTCCAACAGTAGCTTTATTAGCAGGATTGTTGTTAGGTGGTACGATGCTTGCAGCTGCATTAACTCTTATTGTATTAGCAAGAGATCCCTTTAAGAAAGCAATACCTGCGCTTGTTTTGTTGGTTCTTAGTTTAGGGATAAGTTTGTATCATATTTTTTAAACATAACCTAAAGCAATTAAACTGTATGCGTTTAAGTTGCTATCATTTTGTAATTATTTTATAAAAGGGGTTTTGAAAATGTAGGTGAAATTTCAAATGAGTGCAGGAATAATAGCAGCACTCATTTAAGATATTATCTGCATTCGAATTGAAAAATATTGAAAATAGGAGTGAGCAAAGATGGCATATTTATTACAAGTTGATTTTCCGTTTGAAGGTCCTTTTGGTGAAGAAATGGAAAAAGGATTTTGGGATTTAGCAAACAGTATTAACGAAGAAGAAGGATTCCACTGGAAAATATGGACAGAGAATCAAGAAACAAAAGAAGCTGGAGGCATCTATGTATTTGAAGAAAAACAAGATGCTGAAAAATACGCGGAAATGCACAAGAACAGACTTGAAGCAGCTGGTGTAAAAGATATTAGAGTGAAAATTTTTAACATCAATGAAAAGTTAACGGAACTGAATCGTGGGTATACGAAATAATTTTGAAAGTCGGAGCAAGCGTAAAAGGAGGGGGATAATTTTTACTGAAAGGCAAAAATGTTGAAGTTTAAGGCTAAATCTAGCTATGAAGACATGTTGTTAAACAATCATATGATAATAGAAGAGGAGTGGGGGATCCACTCCTTTTATCACGACAATTAGGGGTACCACTAGCATTTCGGAAACAGACAACGCTAAGCAAAAAATAAAATGAGTTTTTTGCTACAAGTTAGCACCAAATTTCGCTCTGGGGCATTTACCTTTCTTAACTTGATAGCAATGTGGTGCTACCCCCAATAGAAAAGACTACATGAAAATAAAAAATAAGTAAAAATGTGGAGAATTATTTGTCTAAAAATATAGAATTTTTAACAAGAATTCATAATTATGTTATATAATGATGTTAACAAACCATATTTTAGGCATTACCCCCGATTGTGTAGAATAAATAATTTTTCGAGGAGCTAAAGTATTTGGCTAAAAGAACTTGTAGCGGGGCCTGCTACAAGTTCTTTTATGTTTTTAGTAAAGCAAAATAAGAAAAAAGGAGGGAATACAAGAATGACAAGAAATTTTAAGAAAGCAGCACTTAACTCGTTAGATGGGAAATGGGGAGTAGGTATAGGAGTATCAGCTTTATTCTATTTTGTACCGACCTTAAGTGCATCAGCAATAGCCACTTTCATGTATTTAATATTTGCACTGTTTATCGGGATAATTGGCCCGGATGCATTATTTATTTATTCAATTGGTGGCGAACCACAAGTAGATCCAACAGCACTTGCTGTACTTATTTTAAGTTATATTGGTTTAGGTGGGGTTTGTTTTCTAATTTATAGTCTCATACAAGGTATCTTCAATTATGGATATTCTGTTTTTACTTTACACTTAGGGAAAAAAGAAGATGCTAAGGTAGACGATGTATTTTCGGGATTTAAAAAGAAGAATGTGTTTAAATCAATGAAATTGGGGCTGCTGCAAGCTATTTTTCTATTTTTATGGAGTCTCTTATTAATTGTTCCAGGTATTATTAAATATTTTTCTTATTCCATGTCGTATTACATATTAGTAGAGAATCCTGATTATACAGCAAGTGAAGCATTGAGAGAAAGTAAAAGAATAATGAAAGGACAAAAGCTAAAGTTATTTGTTCTTTGGTTATCATTTATAGGATGGTTTTTATTAGCCGCATTTATCGGAATGTTTACATTTAATCTATCATTTATTTTTATTTCTCCTTATTACAACACAACTGTCTCACATTTTTACTTAGATTTAATTAAAAAGCAGGATATTGGAGAAGCGAAGGTAAGTATATAAATAGGGAAAAAGTATGTTTAAGGTGACAAATATACGTAGTTGAAAGTGGATATGTGTTTAAGAATATCCACTTTTTAATATTATATTAAAAGTCTTAAGCTACTGGTTATTGTGATTTGGGGAAGGATACCGCAAACGTGATTCCCCATGTCTTGATTGCCTGTATACCCTACACTCCGATTACAGTCCACCCATTACTTCGTAACATATTATTCTACCATTTTCACTTCCTTGTAACTTTGATATTTTCTATTTCCTTTTTTATTGTAACGAAAAAGGACTGCATACAACCCACAGTCCTTATCAAATCCCATTTTCTCTTATACAAATAGCGATGAGTTGCAGTGAAGAGGAATATTCCTAGAGAATATAAAAAAGAAAATCAATCTAGAAAGGCTATCTAGTTCGATTTTCTTTTATTGGATTTTTAATTAATGCATTTTTACTCTTAAAATAAAATTCTCAACGATTGGATTATTCTTTACTACCTCAAAATCGGGTCTAATCTTAAAGTCAAATCTTTTATTTTGTAAGAGAAAAAGCATTGCAACTTTTTTATAACAGTTAACCGTTATTTTAAATCCACAAAAAAGAGGTATTACCCCAACGCTATCAACCTAAGAAATCACGATAAATAAAGATGGCTCCTTACTGGAAATTTTTTGATTTAATCAGACTATATTTCAATAGGATATTTGGTATAATTTAGATAATATCTTGTTTTATCAAAGGAGATTAATAATGAGTGGTTTAAAGAAAATTTTTTCTTTAATTTTTAATAGTAAAAAGAAAGAAATTAAAAATAGTGATTATAAGGAAGTATCCTCAAAAGTAATGAATTATTTCATTGAACTAGAACATTTTAATTTTATGAATTGTGATAAAGAATCATTAAGCCTTTTTAACTTTAAAAATTATTTTCATAAAGAACCTAAGCTTGATTACTTTGATTTTATAAGACCCAATGGTTCACCTCAAAATTATATGCAAATGTTTCTACAAAAAAAGGGGGAAAGTGCAAAAGGTAAGTATTTAATGGATGCAAAAGCATCTTTATTCTATTTACCTGTTGCAAAAGAAGAAGTGCTAAGATACTTTTCCAACGAATTTAATAAGAAAATTAGTTTTACTGATTTTCAAGGATTTCCTAATAGTTTTCTTATTCATATTCAGTTAGATCATATGCTAAAACCAATAAAGGATAAAACGTTAGAATCTAGTGTGGTAGTTAGTCCTATAATTAAATATTTTCTTCGCCCTGGAAAAAGTTTAAAAGATTTAGAGTTGGATTTAATAAGTACAATAACGTCGGTAATTGAAAGTGAAAATTACAGTAAAATTAGTAATGACTTAGAGTTTAATGAGTCAGAAGAACACGTGGAACTGGCTAAGAGTATAAAGTTTATACATGTTAGATATAAAAATTGGTTAGAACTTTCTCGGAACATTCAAAGTATATTAAAATCATACATAAAACATAGCCACTTCGATAAAGAAGGAGTATTTCGATTTTCTAGTGATAAGGATTATGAGAAAAATATTCGACTTACATACAAAGAATATGTAGGAGTAAACAGTTTTTATATTGAAGATTTGGAGGAAGTAAAATATAACATTAAATATGAAAAGATAGGTAAAGCATTAAAAACATATCTTGCCTTAGATAACTGGGAAACATTAAAAAACTCAGGTGAAAGAGTAGACTTTTTTAATAATGAGAGTATTAACGAAATAAAAAGGATTTTACGAGATATTCCAATTACGAGATGGCCTTCAGGTTTTCCGCTAGGTTTAATGCAGCAGGTAGCTTTAAATCTTATTATTGCAAATTCAAAGGAAAAGGAGGGGTTTATTTTTTCGGTAAACGGTCCTCCAGGTACAGGTAAAACTACATTATTAAAAGATGTATTTGCCAATATTATTTTTGAAAAGGTAAAGTTTTTAAAGGAAACACAGAATTTATTTACAAAAATACAATTTTCTGAGGGACAAGAGGATTATTATTATTCTTTTCATTCAAAACTTAAAGAATATCGTATTTTAGTTACATCAAATAATAATGCTGCTGTTGAAAATATAAGTATGGATTTGCCTAAAGATGAGGAATTAATAAAAAACAATTACACTTATTTAGGATATAACAAGAATGAAAGTTGCTGGGGGAAAATATCAGCTGCAATGGGGAAATCAGCAAATATAAAAGAATATTTTCAAAATATTTCAGATGAACTTAATGATCTGTGTAATATACATGCTAGTGCTGAGTATTCCTTTGATAGTTTAGAAAAACAGATATCAAGTATGATTAAAACCGCGCAAGTAAACGATGACTTTGATGATATAGATGACGAAAAATGGCAATCATCACAAAAACAATTTGTTAATATTGATGGTGATAATAAAGAAGATCGAATTAATTGTGTTCGGAGTAAGCTATTCAAAACAATGATGGATGAATATTGTACTTTCCTAATTGAAAACCAGGAAAAAATAGAAAAAAATTTAACTTTAGCAAGGGCTTATTTTTTAGGTGGGAAAGAAAAAGCGAATCTTGATTCCCAAATTAATGAAAAGCAAAGGGATGACTTCATCCAAGCGATGTTTGATACTATATTCCTACTTACACCTATAATTTCTTCAACATTTGCTTCTGTTTCAAGGTTTTTAAGGGATTTGAAAACGGAAGATATTGGTTGGCTGTTTATTGATGAGGCAGGTCAAGCTACACCACAATCTGCAATTGGAGCCATTTGGCGTTCCAGAAATGTTGTAGTGGTAGGTGATCCATTACAAATACCTCCGGTTGTAACGTTGAGTGATGATCAGCTCAAATTAATAGCAAATGAAAGTGCTGGAATTACGAGTGAAAGCTCATTTTTCTATCATTTAACTAGAAGTGAAGTAAGTGTACAAGAATTTGCTGATCTTAATAACAAATTTGGCGGAACAATGAGTGACTCCAAAAATAACACAAAGTGGTTGGGCTCACCGCTTCGTGTACATAGACGTTGTGACAGCCCTATGTTTGAGATATGTAATAAAACAACATATCAAGACAAGATGTTACATGCGACTAAGAACAAAGATATGGTAGAGGATCCAATGTACATGAGTCAATGGTTTAATATTGGAGGAAGAACTACTGGTTCAGGAAACCACTATATTCCTGAGCAAGGAAAAAAAGCGATTGAGATCGCTAATAAGTTTACGCAAAATAATCCAGGGAAAGATTGCTACATTATTTCACCTTTTGTAAGTGTAGTTCAAAAATTAAAGCAGATAAACAAAAATGCAGTAGAAAACAAAAAAATAGAAATCGGAACGGTTCATACTTTCCAAGGAAAGGAAGCTCCATTAGTCATTTTAGTTTTGGGAGTAGATGATCAGCGAACAGGACCGTTAGATTGGGCGTCCAGTACTCCAAATCTATTAAACGTTGCAGCAAGCAGAGCAAAGAAATACTTTGTAGTAATAGGGAATTCAGATACTTGGGGGAAAAAGGAATATTTTGATACAGCTTTTAAATACTTATCGAAAGAAACTGTAAAGGTAGAATAAGAGTTGTATCTATTTTTCACATAGCAGGGTTACCGCCAGTATTTTGGAAAAAAACGCTAAGAGCATGCAAGATTTTATACAGTCATTCGGTTCATTCAGTAACAAATGCGAAACCTAAAACCGCGCCATAATAGGAATGCATAAAAAGATGAATAGCTTTATGGAAAATAAAAAAGGGATTACTTTTGTGAGTAAGGAATCCCCTTTTTGATTACTACTGATAATGTTGCGTTATGTTAACTTTACATGTATAGAATATACAGTTATAACTCAAGTCACTACTAGCCTTCTTCCAATGGTATAATAAGGAAAAGTAGACAGGGCGGTGTATCGATTGAGAATATTTCTATTTATAGTAGGACTTCTCTTAATTACATTCGGTTTTTTAACTCTTAGTTCTTTCAGCTTCCAAGGTAATGGTGGATCAGTAGCTGTGGCTGTGATGGCTGACCCTCCTGTATCCTATGGACTTTTGGGAGTTGGGATACTCCTGATAATAGGAGCTGTATTACTGAAGAGAAAGAAGAGACCTCACGTAAAATCATAAGTTACTTCCGACTTCGATAATTATGTAAATGAGCACAGTCTAAATGGATAGTTTATTTTATTTTTTGCTTAGTGTTTTTTTCTAAATTGCTGGTGGTACTTTGGCTTATAAAAATGTTAGGAGTGAAATTCATGTATTGTAAAAAAGATAGAGATTTTCCACCAATGAAGTTCCAATTAGGCGAAAAAGTTTCATTTAAATTCGGAAATAAGATGCTCATTGGAACAATTGACATTAGAGATTTTGGCGGCTCGATTGAACACGACTATCATTCTTATGATATTCTTGTCAAAGAAGAAAACATGCTATACAAACACATTCCAGAGCGTGATGTTTTCAAATTTACACATTCGGAAAATATCCACTAGGACAATGGATACTATAAATGGAGTTACAGAAATAAAAGGTGTTTTCACATATAGAAAACACCTTTTCAGTCTACAACTATTTTTTAATAGATTAATACTTTTTTCTATAGTCTAAAACATTTTTTAAATCAAACATTAGAATTATAACTTAACTCTGTATTTTTATTAGGAACAGCAAAATGTTGCTTTTCTAAGAGAGCTTATTGGAATATAAACTTTATCGTTTTCAATTTTGTATTCAATATCATTCTCTTTTAGTATTTCAGTGTTAACAGTATGTATACTATCGCCCCATCTAACGAATTCTTCATTTTGATTTTTTTGATAAAAATAATATGCTATTAACATGCTGAAAATTAATAAGCATAAAAGAACAGTAGATTTCTTTTTCAAATTTATCCCCCCTAATTGATTTAAATTATAACATCGTTTGTTAAATTAAACTGCCAGTTAGTGGAAGGAGGGAAACTGACATAATAACATTTTGATTCAACTTTTTTATAAATGGTACGGCTATATTTCAATTTTACATTAAGGAATACCAACGTAAAAACGCGGTTTTTATACGCTAAGATATTTTTATAAGTAAAAACCCTAACATAAAAAAATTATTTTCTACGCCTTCTCTTTGCATTTTTTTGCCGATTTGTTTGACTATATCTTTTTATAGGAGTGCTTTTATTTTTCTTATAATCGGGTAACTTGAGTATAAGAACAGAAATCGCAGTAAAAATGCAAAATATAAGTATTGCAATGATCCAAAGGTTAATGTCATATTCATATAACTTACTAAAATACTTTTTGTGATTAGTAATATAGCTTACATTACTGTCAATTGCTTCAAGAGTGTAGGGAATAACCCAAACGTAACCAATTATCATAACAAATGTTCCAAGTAGGAAACTGAGTATATGTTTTATCATGTTCTGTTCTCCTTTAAGTATGATTAGTATATAGAGTTTTTCTGCAAAGATTGACATTAACATTCCTATTCCGTTGATAGTGCATATGGTGATTTCGTGGAAATGAGTATGGAATTTGAATACTAGAAAAAGCGTAGAAAGATTCAATTTCTACGCTTTTTCTCCTTAATAAATAATTATCGTTGTTCTAAATCTCTTATATAAGATTTTACAGCTTGTAATAAGAATTCTACCTGTCCCATAATTTCAATTGTATTTTTGATAAGTGTTATTGAGAGTCTCTAAGACTAATATTATCAAGGAAAGGGATTACTTCTCAATAGGGTACACTCTATCGAGAATATAAATATGCAATTATGCATATTTATATTTTTTTATTTTAATACAAACGAAATCTAATATATAATTAAAAGGTTTTTTGTGAATTAAAAAGGTGACGCGAGTATGAAGAAAATCATAGGACTTATATTATCATTATTTTAATTATTTTCTATCTATGCCCTAATGCTTACTGAGGAAGTCGAAGTTTTAAATCAAATAGGCCGCGTCAAAGAGAAAGGGGATTGGCATCATAATGCGGATTTTACACTAAGGGATTTTTAAATTGAAAAATTGGTTTTACTATATATTAAGAAGGTTCCATAAACGGGCTACTACATTTAAAAAATGAAACATCTTATGAATTAATTATTGTTTAGACAGAATCACTTATTTTACAATTATATTTTTAACAATTGAATAGGAGCTATTATGAACACAATTAAGAAATTATTTTTAAGTTTTATGGTATGTATTTTATTATTCAGTACAGTAGGAACAGCGTATGCAGAACAAAATGGTCAAGTGAATTCATCATCTTTTATTGACGTTCCTAAAACCCACTGGGCGTATAAAGAAATGATGTATATGGCGGAGAATAAGATTATAACAGGATACGGAAATGGGTATTTCGGTGCAGCCGATCCTATTACTCGTGAACATCTCGCTGCTTTCTTGTATCGATATTTAAAACCGAAAGATAGTACAAATAATCCATTTGTTGATATTGGTGACAGCAATTTCAAAAAAGAAATTTTAGCTCTTACAGCACGTGGTATTTTCAGTGTAAATACTGAAAAAAAATTCAATCCGAAAAATAATATGACACGTGCCGAAATGGCAACTGTGCTTGTCAAAACATTTGATTTAAAACCGCAAGGAAATGTTGAATTTACGGATATGAAAGATCACTGGGCCAACGAATATGTCAAAATATTAGCCGGTAACAACATAACAAGTGGTACAGGTGACGGCAATTTTAATCCAAATGGCATTGTTACTAGAGAGCAATTTTCTATGTTCTTGTATAGGACGATTATGAAAGTAACAGATATGCAAAATGATGAATCAGTTGGTTGGGTGAAGGAGAAAGAGAATTGGTACTATTACAACAAAGATGGTAGTAAGCAAACAGATAACATTACGTTAGATGGAATAGAGTACTCCTTTTTTAAAGATGGAAGGCTATTCGAAGGGAGTAAGCAGGTAGGGAAAGATACTTTATATTATAGTGAACCTGGTAAACTAAAGACTGGATGGAGTTTCTCTGCAACTTCATGGAGCTATTTAAAAGATGGGAAGTATGTGACAGGAGCATTTACCTATCAAGGAAAATCATTTGAAATTAATAAGTACGGGGATATGGAAAAGGGATGGATTACTCTACGTTCTGCTGTTAAAAGAATCTATCCAAAGCCAGAAACAAAATTTCTATTGAAATCTAAGCCTGTAAAGGATGGAGATGTTTTAGAGGTCATATCCAAGCAAGGTTTATGGTATCAGGTCAAATATCAAGGGGAGATCGGATATGTCCGGATACTAGAGTCAGTTATAATTGGTGAATCACCAGTTCGTTCATGGGATGTAACAAAAGAAGCAATGAATCTGTCTCATTTTATGATAACTGAGTATCATAAAGATCCAGAAAAATACTTCCCAAAAAATATTGAAAAGAAATTTGATAAACAATTAGATAGTGATTTAACGCTTCTTGCGAATGGATTACAATGGATTGATCAATTAAAAGAAGCACTCTATTTAGACAATAAACAAGGATGGGTACAAGAAGAAGGAAAATGGACGTATTATAAAAAAGATGGGCAAAGAATAACAGGTTTTCAATCGATTGATGGAAAACGT
This sequence comes from Bacillus sp. FSL R9-9834, assembly GCF_038006905.1. Lineage (NCBI taxonomy): Bacteria > Bacillati > Bacillota > Bacilli > Caryophanales > Bacillaceae > Bacillus > Bacillus sp. FSL R9-9834. Next base: position 3,013,339 of record NZ_JBBOWD010000001.1, on the reverse strand, counting down.
TATTATTTTGGTACTGATGGTTTTATGCAAACTGGATGGGTACATACAAATGGATACGATTATTATTTGGGAACCGATGGAGTAGTACAAACTGGAATCCAACATATTGACGGGAAAATCTATTACTTTGGCCCGTTAGGTCCTGTACAATCAGGATTTACACATGTTGATGGGAAACCGTATTATTTTGATGCTTCTCATGAATCAAGAAATGGTTGGATGAAGCAAGAATTTAATTGGTATTTACTACAGCCCTCAGGTGCATTACAAACAGGAGATTTTACATATAAAGACAAGAAATTCTCTTTTAATCAAGACGGAGAATTGATTAAAGGGTGGGTTACATTAGAATCCCTTGTTAAAAAAGTATATCCGGAGCCAGACTTAAAAAAAGCATTACGTGCAAAAAGTGTGAATAAGGGTGAAGTGATAGAAGTAGTGGGGAAAGTCGGTTCTTGGTATGAGGTTAATTACCAAGGTGAAAAAGGATATGTGCGTATTCATGATGCTATTATCTTTGACCAGGAGGCTAAAAGTCCACTTACTTTGCTTGATGGAAAAGTAAAGATATTTGAAGGTGTATTAAATTACTTAAAAAACGATGAAACATACATAAATAATACGATAAAAATTTTAGAAGAAGAACAACAACATTGGGTAGATCAGGCAGAAAACTTAGAGAATCTTTCCAGAGACATTAATGATGCAAAGCAAGATGTACAGTATAAAATACAAGTGATGAAAGAATCACATGATAAATTGCAAGAACTAGTGAATGCAATGAAGGGTGATATAAAAAATCTAACAGTTAAACAAAGAAAAGAACTAGTAAAATTACTTGGGGCTGACGGAAAAGAGTTATTGGATTTTGGTGTAGAAACATACAGTTTTATACTTCAGTACTATGAATCACTTATTGAAGCATATGTTGGATATTATCAAGCATTAGATGTGGTTGCGGCCAAAGCCATTGAATGTCAAAATGAGATTAATAAAGACATTCATCAAATCACATTGAATATGCAAGAGTTATCAAAGGGATTATCTGGTGCTATTACAGACTTAGGACCAGTCGTAAATAGCTCTATTCGCTTGAAACATTCAATAGAAGAGGCGAAGCCTGGAATGGAGGAACTTGTACAGGTAACAAGAAAAAACGTTCCAGTCATTGCGCAAGATTTACAAGCGTTAGATGAGAAAATCCCAGGATTCTTCACAGATTTTAATATGGGAATAGATCTTGCAAATATCTTTATGGACTCGGCTAATAAAATAGCAAGTCATAAAGTTGATGTATCTGCTGCAGCTAGAAATATTGGTAATATTGATTTAAGTAGTGCACTGTATGATTTGGGTGGAGATCCATCTCGCATTTATAATCGTGCAAATGATGGAGATTTATCATTCGTATTGGGTATTACACCAATAATTGGTACAGGAAAAGAAATTGGACAACTTATCAAAGGTGAAGACTTAGTAACAGGTCAAAAATACAGTCCTGACGATTATGCATGGGGCACCTTGGCCGTCGTATCTGGTGGTACAACACGAGTTGTTGGTAAAGTTGTAGGGAAGATTGGCGATCTTGAAAAGAAAGGAAAGGCACTAGAAGCAGCTGCTAAAGGTGGTCGTTCAGGAGAGATTGTTCTTGATAAGGTTCAAACATATGAACAAGCAAGAAATAAAGCAATGAGCTTATTGGGGGATTTTGGGGCAGATTCACAACCATTTATAGGAACAATGGAAAAAAGCGCTGGTTATGGTAAAATTGTTGGCAGAGAGACAGCTGATCATAAAGCAAGATGGCGATTAGATTATGACCCTAGTAAAGGGATGCATATCAATGTAGAAGATTTTAGAAATGGAAAAAAAGATAAAGCAATTAAATATGCAATTCCTTTTGAAGGAGACGAAGAAACCTTTAAATCATTATTAAAATATCTAAATAAATGAGGTAATAAAATGGCAACATTGTTGGAAGAGTGTATTGAAGCATTAGGTGAAGACATTGAAATTTTAGAGAATACTCAAGGAAAAATGGTAGTAAAAAGTTTTGAAAATGCATTCCCTATTACACAATGGGGGAGAGTAGATTGGTCCAACATTGAAAACTATGGTGATTTATATAATGAGGATGAAATAAAATTATATCTACAGAACTTTTTTGGAACATACTCTCAGACCGTATATATTATTTGGGATAATGCCAGAGTACCAGTAATTAAAACAAATTTACATCAAGTTTTAAAAGTAATATATGATGTTACAGCTGTTAGTTTTGATACGTGGATATATTCACCAGATATGGGGTTTGTTATTGAGTATCATCATGATGGTGATATACGTATTGGAGACGTGAAAAATATTATTAAATGAATAGATAAACGATAGAAGAAAATATTTTACTTACGTATAAATATCATAATTAAGCACAGGTTATATACAAATATAGTGGAGGTGCAATTATGAATATTCAAAGACACGAAAGTAATACAAATCAAATTCTTATTTCAGCTGCAGCAAGTGCTATTGAGCAAATGAAGTATGAAATTGTCCGTGAATTAGGAGTCACACTAGGGCCTGATACATCGTCACGTGCAAATGGATCTGTCGGTGGAGAAATTACAAAACGTTTAGTTCGAATGGCTGAAGAGCAGTTAACAGGACAATATAGATTACACTAAGTTAAAATAACAAAAGGAAAAAGGGTCCATAAAATGGATCTTATTTCCTTTTGTTTACACAAAATCTGAAAACTAGTTTTTATAACTTAAGAACGACCTTTCAGATTAATTTATTAGAAGTTTTATTCAATAAGGTAATACGATAAGGGCTAAATTTAAAATAATTCATTACAAGTAGATTAAGAGCTGTTTAACATATTATTATTATTATATTTTGTTATTTTTTACTAGTTTATTAAAAACTTATAATTAGTGAAGTCATCTTTTTAATTAACCATTGATATTGATCGATAAATAGGGGGTCTCCATTTCCTACACGGTTGCCTTTAGAAAAAAGAAACAACCTCTACTATGATTGATGTTGTATGAGCTTAGCTTGATAGCGATGTGGCGCTACCCCATTAAGAAAAGAAATAGGAGAGAAGAGAGAACAACCTATTATCTCTCCGTCTCAAAAAACTCAATCCATTCTCCATCAGGACCAGCGAAGAATATGTAACGTGTTCCATCTGGTAATGTTTCAATTTCCTCTCCTAGTAGGAAGGTTACGCCGTGTTTTTGTATTCTTTCAATTTCGTCCTCTAATGAATCCACTTTAAAGCAAATGTGATGTACTTTTCCTTCTGCCGGAAGGGAAGAGTTGTAGCCTTCAATTAATTCGAGTATCGTCTCTTTTGATTCCTCCACACCTAAAAAAGCGAGTTTTAAGTCTGGATTCGGGTGTCCCATACGTTTAATGAGTTGTAAGCCAACTACTTCTTCATAAAATGCGATAGATGTTTCTAGGTTTGCAACCATAAGTCCGACGTGTTCAATTCTTCTAACTGGCATGTAGATTCCTTCTTTCTGAAAATTATATACAATATGTTATTGAAAATTAAGAAAATAAGCAAGATAAAAACCTTACAAATTTTAGCGTGTTATATGGTATAGTGAGAAAGTATGTTTGGGGAGAAGGAAGGAGATTATACGATGAATACACCTACTCAAACTCCTTCATTATCGGAAACGATGAAAGAGTGGCATTATGCATTAGCGTATGAAATTAAACATTGGAAAACGATAGGTGGTAGTAAAATTTCTATCATAAACGGTCGTTTTTTATATACAGATTATGAAAGTACAGTATACGTATTTCAGCTTATTTCGGAAGTAAGCTTACCGGAAGGTTCACCGATTCGAATTGAGTTCGATGGTGAGGAAGCGACAGGGGAAGTATTATCTGTACATGGATTAGAAATAGAACTGAAGTTAAATGATTATATACAAGGTGAAATACGAGAAGCGGTTTTATATAGTGAACCGTGGCAATTGTTAGAGCAACTACAAGAGCGATTAAAAGAAGCGCGTAAAGATAAGCTAAAACGTAATCGTATAAAGCGTCTTGTTGATGGGACGAGTAGTCCGAAACATATTGAGAAGATGAAAAATCCGAAAAATGAATTGGCGTATCGTTCATTTTACAATCCGACGACGTACGTGTGGGGACCGCCTGGAACAGGGAAGTCTTACAATTTATCACGTATTATTTCGGCTCATTATCAAAAAGGAAAATCGGTACTTGTTTTAGCTCATAGTAATGCGGCAGTGGACGTATTAATGAGCGAAGTAACGAAGCAAATTGAAAAGAAAAAGAAATGGACGCCTGGTGAAATTGTTCGTTACGGTTATAGTCAACATGAACATATACGAAATCATGAAACGTTACTTGCGTCGAAGTTAGTTGAAACGACGAATGGATCTTGGGGAGAAGAAAGGCTCTATTTAGAAGAAACACGCCAAGAGCTTCGTGAAAAGATTTTATCATATAAAGCGACGTCTGCTGATAAGAAGCGCATACAAGAGATTGAAAGTGATCTTCGAAAGCAAAAAACGAAAATTAAAGAGGTAGAAAAAGAATACATTGAAAATGCGAAAGTAATCGGCGCAACTTTATCGAAATGTGCCATTGATTCACTTATTTATGAGCGTACATTTGATTTAGTTGTTGTAGATGAAGTAAGTATGGCATATGTTCCGCAAATCGCATTAGCTGCATCACTTGGAAAACGTATCGTCGTTTGTGGTGACTTTTTACAGTTACCTCCAATTGCGATGGCGAACCATGAACTCGTTCGAAAATGGCTTGGAGAAGATATGTTTTACCATGCCGGGATTGTTGAGTCTGTTAATAAATCAGAAGCACACCCGAACCTATTTATGCTGCAGGAACAAAGACGTATGCATGCGGATATATCTAAGTTTACAAACTCATTTATTTATAAAAATAGAGTATACGATCATCCGTCTGTTTCAGAGCGTAAAGAACTTGCGCAATTGCAGCCGTTCGCAAATGAGGCAAGTGTTTTATTTGATACGAGCTTAATGGGAGCATTTTCGTTAAAAGACGCTGCTTCAGGGTCTCGTTTTAATATTATGTCTGGTTTAGTAGCGATGCAAATGATGTTAATCGGACTGTTAGACGGTGTTCAATCGATCGGTGTTGTTACACCTTACAGGGCGCAATCCCGCTTTTTATCAACGTGTATGAGAGAAATGTTGCAAAAAACGAAGTATCGTCACATACCTGTTTTAGCAGCAACGGTTCATAAGTTCCAAGGTTCTGAAAGGGATATGATGATTTTTGATACAGTAGATAGTTATCCGCAAGAACGACCTGGCGTGTTATTCTTTGACCATAAAAACCATCGCCTCGTCAATGTAGCAGTGACAAGGGCGAGAGGAAAGTTCATTCAATTATCGGACTGTCATTATATGCGTAAAAATCTTTCTAGAAAACAAGCGTTATCACAATTAACAGCTCATATAGAACGTCACGGAGATGTGTATGATCGTACGACATCAAGACAATTATGGGAGCGGAAAATTTCGAAACGTTTACGCTGGTTTATGGAAATGAATCTTGAAGAGCCAAAAGGTTTATTGAAAGATATTTTAGCTGCAAAACGAAAGATTATTATTTCACTTCCAAGCACAAAGCAAGTGGATAAGCGAGTATGGCAAGCATTAATGCGTACAAATGCGCAAATAACAGTGTATAGTGATGGACCAGTTCCACTGAAAAATGTAAAGTTACAAAGGCAAAATAAAGCATTCCCGTTTATCGTAATCGATGATGAAATCTTTTGGGCAGGGGCGCCCCTCACATCTCAAATGATGTTTGAAGGCAGTACGGAATTTCCATACGTATGTGCAAGACTGCAAGCACCTGAGACAATTGGTGTATTAAAAGGATTTTTAGATATCCGGTAAATTCGGATAGGAATTCCTTGACTTTTATTTGAAATGAACTTAGAATGAATGTAATTTAATATAATTTTATGAAAATTCTTATCACGAGAGGTGGAGGGACTGGCCCTATGAAACCTCGGCAGCGGATTCGTTATGAATACTGTGCCAATTCCAGCAAGGTAACTTGAAAGATAAGAAAGAAGCTCATTTTGACTGTATATACAGAAGCCTCTTTCTATCTTTTAGAAAGAGGCTTTTTTACGTGAAAATAAAAGGAGGAAGAAAAATGGGAGCGACAGGAGTAACGTCACAAAGAAAAACAATTGAAGAGAGTATCGAAAGAAATAAGGAAAAGTACATAGAAACAAGTCATGATATTCATGCGAATCCGGAGATTGGTAATCAAGAATTTTACGCATCTAGAACGTTAAGTTTATTACTAGGTAGTGCAGGATTTCAGTTGCAGCACAATATAGCTGGACACGAAACGGGATTTATCGCGCGAAAAAGCTCTGGAAAACAAGGGCCAGCAATCGCATTTTTAGCGGAGTACGACGCTTTACCAGGACTTGGCCATGCATGTGGTCACAATTTAATCGGCACAATTAGTGTTGCAGCAGCAATTGCATTATCAGAAACGCTTGAAGAAATTGGGGGAGAAGTTGTCGTGTTTGGAACACCAGCTGAAGAAGGAGGACCGAACGGTAGCGCAAAATCGAGTTATGTAAAGGCGGGTTTATTTAAAAACATTGATGCGGCGCTTATGATTCATCCGAGCGGAAAAACAGCAACAACGAGTCCTTCACTAGCAGTCGATCCACTTGATTTTCATTTTTACGGAAAAACAGCTCATGCTGCAGCTTCACCTGAAGAAGGAATTAACGCATTAGATGCGGTGATTCAGCTGTACAACAGTATTAACGCACTTCGCCAACAACTTCCGTCAGATGTGAAGATTCATGGTGTTATTACAGAAGGCGGAAAAGCACCTAACATTATTCCTGACTACGCCGCAGCAAGATTCTTCATCCGTGCAGCGACGCGAAAAAGATGTGCGGAAGTAACAGAAAAAGTAAAAAATATTGCTCAGGGAGCAGCGTTAGCAACAGGCACAAAAGTGAAAATCCATCAATTTCAAAATGAAATCGATGAACTACTCGTAACAAAAACATATAACGACATCGTAGCTGAAGAACTAGAATTACTAGGTGAAGATGTAAACCGTAAAGAAAGATTTGGCATCGGCTCAACTGACGCAGGGAACGTAAGCCAAGTCGTACCGACCATTCATCCGTACATTAAAATCGGCCCAGATGATTTAATTGCACATACGAATGAATTTAGAGAAGCAGCGCGTTCAGAATTAGGAGATAAAGCATTAATTACATCCGCAAAAGCATTAGCGAATACGGCGTATCGATTAATTACGGAAGAAGGGTTGTTAGAGAAGGTGAAGGAAGAGTTTAGAGGGGCGCAGAGGAATCAGGGATAAGTGGTTAAAGGGAGTGGATGATCCACTCCCTTTTCTTTTTTGAGAAAATTTGATGCCAATTCGCTTATTCCTTTATCAGAACGACAATTTCTCCTCGAACTCACTCTTTAATACAATTAAAGGAGACGATAATCCAAATTGCATTAAAGAGTCTAAAAATGTAGCGAGAGAATCCATCGAATCGCTCATGACCTTCATCATATAATTAAACTCCCCGCTAATTCGATATAAATCTGTTACTTCAGAAGCGGTATTACAATATTGGATAAAATCAGAGCATTGGCTCGTTTTAAACATAACGAATGCTTGAATGTTTTTATTAATTTTAGAAGGCTCAAATTTCGTTCGGTAAGCCGCTATAACTCCTTGATCTTCAAGTTTATTAATACGCTCTTTTACAGCAGGCTGCGTCATGGATATGATCCGTCCTATTTCTGAAACGGAAATTCTCGCATTTTCATATAACAAGTTCATAATTTTATGATCGATTTCATCCAGTTTTACTGCGTTTTGCATTGTGTAGCCTCCTTGTTGTGTTTTCTAAAGTGAATTACAAATTATAACTATAATATCATAAGTAAACAAACTAAATTACCTATAAATCTGTATTTATAATTATTGGTGTTTACATGAAAATATAAGTATAGGTTTTTATCAAACGGAAATTTAGGAAGGATGGAAAAAAATGAAGAATCTTGATGGTAAAGTAGCGTTAGTAACAGGGGCGAGTCGAGGAATTGGTCGCGCGATTGCGATGAGATTGGCAAACGACGGTGCATTAGTTGCGATTCACTACGGCCGAAATAAGTCAGCTGCAGATGAAACAATTCGTGAGATTGAATCTAATGGAGGAAAGGCGTTCTTAATTGAAGCAGATCTCAAATCAATTGATGGTGTCAAAAAGCTAGTAGAACAATTAAAGAATGAATTACAAATAAGAGTTGGTACAGCAGAGATTGATATTTTAGTAAACAATGCAGGGATAGGTACACAAGGAACAATTGAAAATACGACAGAAGAAGTTTTTGATGAAATTATGGCCGTAAATATTAAGGCGCCATTCTTTTTAATTCAGCAAACATTACCGTTACTACGAGCAGAGGGGCGCATTATTAACATTTCATCAGCTGAAGTAAGACTTGGTTTTACAGGGTCCATTGCATACGGCTTAAGTAAAGGTGCATTAAATACGATGACACTGCCTTTAGCTAAACATCTTGGAGAAAGAGGTATAACAGTGAATACAATTATGCCTGGATATACGAAGACAGATATCAATGCGAAATTGCTAGATGATCCGGAAATACGAAATTTTGCTACGAATTCATCTGTGTTCGGACGAATTGGGCAAGTTGAAGATATTGCAGATGCAGTAGCATTCCTTGCTTCCTCTGATAGTCGCTGGGTAACGGGGCAAATTTTAGATGTTTCTGGAGGGTTTTGCTTATAGGGGCACTACTCCATACCCATCAAGCTAATCAAGTAAATTACTAGTTATGAAACGATCCTTGTTTCATAACTAGTAATTTATAGAAAGGTAGGGATGATAAAGAAGTCTATTAAAACGTGATTTTTTCGCTAGGAAATTTGAATAAGGGGCTATTTTTCATTATTCGTAATCTAACATAATCAAATTTTATTTTACAGTAACAATAAAATAAAATTATTGACCGCATGGTACAAAAAAGGGGTATTCTATTCATGTTATCTTTAAAATGAGAGGAGGATACGATTGAATAAACGCGGCAGACCTCGAGAGTTTGATTATTCCTCAATTGTAGATGTTGCAATGAAAACATTTTGGTTAAGAGGATATGAAGGGTGTTCTACACAAGATTTATGCAGTGATACAGGACTTGGAAAAGGAAGTTTATACAATACTTTCGGTAGTAAACATGAACTGTATAAACAAGTATTAGAACGCTACCATGAAATTGGGATTAGGGAACAAAGGAAATTGTTACATACTCCAATTCCAGTTAAAGAACGATTAAGTAATTTTTTTGAATGGGCATTGAAAGAAGACTTTGAGAATATGGATGAAAAAGGATGTTTATTGATTAATGCCAGTATAGAACGTGCTAAAAACGATTTAATGGTACAAGAAATTTTCTCGAAGCATGTTGAACTTCTTAAACAAGCTATTGAAACAGTGATGGAGGAAGGATTGCAAACAGGTGAAATTTCAAAGAAGCAATCAGCTGAGGAATTAGCTAGTCTGCTTTTAAGCAGTTATTACGGATTCCGTGTTCTTAATGTATCGATGCAAAATCGGATGTTGTCTGAACAAGTTATCAAAGGAACAATAGAGTCTATTTGTGGCGCTTAGTGCGCTCTTTTTTCGCACTATTTTTGTACCGATCATTACAATAATGAATAAGGAGTGTTTTTATGCCATCGATTATATATTTATTAGCTTTAGCAATCTTTTGTATGACTACATCAGAATTTATGGTTGCAGGTATGATGAATGAACTTGCTCTTGCATTCCAGGTTCCTGTATCATCTATTGGGTATTTAATTTCAGCTTATGCAGGAGCAATGGTAATAGGAGGCCCCATTTTAACTGCAATCCTCTTACGAATGCGCAGCAAACAAGCATTATTGTTTTTAATGTTCGTATTTTTAATTGGTCAATCGCTTGGAGCTATTGCTTGGAACTATGATATTATGATGATTTCACGTATTATAACTGGTATTGCTTCAGCTTCAGCTTTTGGAGTTGCGATTTCTTTTTCTGCAACATTGGTCCACTCTGATTCAAGGGGAAAGGCTGCATCAATTGTACTTGCAGGTTTAATGTTCGCAACTGTATTAGGCTTACCTATAACGACCGTTATTTCGCAATATTTTGGCTGGCGTATTAGTTTTGGGGCCGTTTCTGTTCTTGTGCTAGTATCAGGGATTATGATTCAACGGTTATTACCATCATCTTCAAATAAAGAGCAATTAAATTGGAAGGATGAACTTCTGCGATTTAAGAATATTCATCTTTGGGCAGCGTACGTAACAAGTATGTTCATTATTGGTGGTACGTTTGCAGCATTTAGTTATTTCACTCCGATCTTTACAAATGTTACAGGATTTTCAAGCACAAGCATTCCATATTTACTTGCTCTCTATGGTAGTGCGACGGTAATTGAGAATATAATAATTGGCAAATTTGCTGATAAATTTACAATGAAAATACTTATGGGTGGATTAATTATATTAATCATAGCGTTGTCTGTATTTGCTTTAAGTGCAGAGAATAAATACATTGCAGTTATTTCTACGATTTTTATTGGTTTAACTGGTGTAGCATTGAATCCAGCTATGGTTGCGAGGGTGATGAAAACAGCTAGTAATGGAATAATGATAAATACCGTTCATAGTTCTTTTATTACGCTAGGTATTGTTATTGGTTCGTCACTAGGTGGTCTTGGGATCAGTAAAGGATATGGTTTTGTATCTCCGCTATGGATTGGAGCTTGTTTAGCTATCCTTGGGGTAATTTCGTTATTCCCATATTTACATAAAGGAAAGGCAGATTAAGATGTTTAAAATTTCTTTTTCTTAAGTTGATGGGTATGTATGGTGATCTCTATTAGACAATAGTGAATGAACAATTTCTGGGTTCAGTTCAACTTTATTCAAAATAAGATTTTTTTACGGTAAAATCAATGTTAGTGGAACTTTTTTAATCAAACTTTTTTAAAAATTAACATAAATACTTGCAATATTTAAATTAGTACTATATAGTTCTAGTTATGACAAAGGTAAAATTAATGAATCAAAAACGTGTGATTGAAGTAGCTGCAACATTATTTTTAGAAAAAGGATTTGCTTATACAAGTATGGATGAATTAGTACGTGTAAGCAAAGTTTCAAAGTCTAATGTGTATTATCACTTTTCTAATAAGGAAGTATTATTAGAAGCGGTCGTTGATTATTGGATTGAAATGTATCAATCTGCAATTGATGACGTACTTTCTCAGAATCAATTTTTAGTTGAAGATCGTATCCAACTGTTTTTAAAGCAATTATCACAAGGAGTTCAGTCGAGAGAGTATAAGGGGAGCTGTCCATTTATTACTCTTTATATTCAAAGTCCTAAACAGGCCACGCAAATAAAAGAAAAAATAGGTCTTTTTTTTACAGGATTACAAAAGAAAGTTTCTCTATTACTTAAACAAGGGGTAGAGAATGGAGAATTCAGAAATACGATTCATATTGATGAGGTTGCATCACTTTTTATTACAAATCTTGAAGGAGCGTTATTTATTTCAGAAACATTGAAGGATGCAACTGTAATTACGAAAACAGCAGATCATTTTTTAAAATTGCTTCGATAAAAGAAGCATTTTTTTTACATTAAATTAGTACTGATTAGTACTAAAAGGGGGATTTTATATGAGAACAGTATTTTTAACTGGTGGAACAGGCTTTATTGGAAAGCAAGTAGTGAAAGAATTAGCCAAAGAGGATGTTAAAATTCTTCTTTTAGTAAGGTCGAAAAGTAAAGCAATACGCCTTTTTCAAGAAAGAGGCATCTTAAAAAAGGCAGTTATGCACTTTATTGAAGGTGATTTGACGAAAATAGATTTAGGTCTAAGTGCTGAAGATAAGGAGAGGGTATTGAAAACGGATGTGATTATTCACGCAGGAGGCCCCATGGATATTCAAGCGACAAGTAAAGAGGCAGCGTCCGTATTTTTAAATGGCGCCAAACACATTAGTGAATTAGCTAAAAGTATTCATCAATTGAAGGGCTTGCAACAATTTATTCATGTTGTAGGTTATATGAGTCCCTTTGATGATAAAAATAGCAAGATTGCAATTGATGTGTTTCAAGAAGGAAACAATTATTTGAAAATAAAAAATCCATATGAGAGAACAAAATTTTTAGCAGATCTTTATATCCGTCAGCACGCATCAGCAGTAGGTTATCCGCTTTCTGTAATTAATCCGCCAACTGTAGTCGGTAGTAGTAAAACAGGGAGTACAGAGCAGATAGCAGGATTAGGTTTGCTTGTGATGAGTATGCGAAGAGGGCTCATGCCATTGATTCCTGGAGGTAAGGGATATAGGTTACCACTTATTTCAAACGATGAGCTTGCGAAGTTTATTGTGCAGGTTTTCAGATTGGAGCAACCGACTATTCAAACATATACACTTGTTGAAGACAAACAGCACGATCAGAACATTGCTGAATTATTAAGTATTATGTCGGAAAGTATGAATATGAGGGCACCAAAAATCTCTGTTCCAATGCCACTTATGAAAGCAATTATGAATAGTGGAGTAAGTAAAATAACAAAAATTCCTTCTGATGGACTGAATTTTATTACAAACCGAAAATTTTCAGATGTTTCAGCGAAAAAAATTATGGGAGGAGATTGGTTTAAGAAGACGAGTGTAATGAAATTTTTCCCTGCCGTAGTAGCTGATCTGGATTATCGAATGATGTATCAAAATGGCCAGCATAATCATGTATTTAAACGAACATTATGCGATAACAATACCCTTTACCAATTACAAGGAGAGGGTCAACCGTTTATATTATTACATGGTTTATTGAGTGATGGAGAGGATTTATTTCCTTTAGCACAAGAGCTTCATGAAAAAACTGGTCAACCTGTATGGATTTTGGATCTTCCAGGTTTGGGACGTTCTCCTTTTAAACGAGAGAAAAATCTTCTAGATATCTATTTGAATGTAGTGAAAAAGTTATTGGAGAAAGCTACGAATGGTGCACATCTAATTGGCCATTCATTCGGTGCGTTTATTCTTCTAGAAGCATTGGTACAAGAGTACATAGATAAGAAGTATGCAATCACTTTACTTCAGCCACCTGTTGCTAAAAAAAATGCTAAATCGCTAAATGTTCCTCAATTTATGAACAAATGGACATTAAAATTGGCAACTACTAATTTGATAGGGCGTTATTTATTAAGTAATGGTTTGTTTGAAAGTATGGAGAGTATCCCTGAACATTATATTGAAAAAATAAGTAACAGTTTTACTTCCCCTAGAATTTTAAATACTACGGTTCAGCTTAACAGTTTACTACTGAAAAACGATCAAGGTGATTTCAATGAAGTAACAAAGTATAATCTTCACATTATTTGGGGGGAGTATGACAGAGGCTATTCTGCTCCATCGCATCTTGGTAAGGTTGATTTTGTTCCATATGGCCATCATTTTCCTCTTAGCCATCCGAGTGAAACGGCAACATTAGTAATAAAAAATAGTAATACTAGCAGATGAGAGTGTGGGATAAATAAAAAGTGTGTAGTAAGATCGTTGTGTCTTTGAAATAAAATCGTACTGTTTGGGGTCCCGCCCCATGCCAATCAATCTAAGAAAAGCAAATACCCCAAAACGAGAAAATGGGCATCTCCAGGTGAAAATGCGTAATTTTTTTGTTTTAGGGGCATTATAAAGCCTTCAAGTTGATGGATGTGGGGTACCGCCACAATACTATCAATATAAGCAGTATACCCCGTTGTATCTGTACTGGATTTATCAAAAGAGGATGCTGAAATGATACCATTGCTTCTGGCTTGTATAGCAGAGGCATTTATTCATTTCAATCCAGATTCTTTTTTAGCTAAGGATGAATTTGATCTCTTATATTGGTGTAGAAAGAACTTCAAAGGATTTCATAGTATCTCTGATGATGGATTCTTACAGGATTTTAAGCAGGTATACGAATGTTATCAAGCATTGCAGAACGTTGGGAAACAAGAGAACAATATAAAAATAAATATGTAATAGCAAGGAGAAGAGCAACGCATGTATAATATACTTAAACGTCAATATAATTACTTTATCCGAGGAGTGATTCGGATTAACGAAGAAGTACAAAGGGAATTGGACCTATTGGTTCAAAAGATTTGTGAAACTGTGTCTTCTGTCCAAAAAATCATCCTTTTTGGCTCTCATGCATATGGCACACCAAATGAAGACAGTGAATTTGATCTCTGTATTGTTGTAGAAGGTGTAGGAGCAAGAAAAAGGGGAGTCATTAATCGTATCAATTGGGGTATTTACGATGTTATGGAAACACCAGTTGATTTTTTAGTGTATGGGCCAGAAGAGTTTCTAGAACGTGCTAGTCGTACCGTAACTATGGAACATAAGATTGCACTAAACGGTAGAACAGTCCCAAAAACTCATAACCTTTTAATGCTGCACAAATCGTGTCGGAAATTAGATGAGGAATCCTCATTGATTTTAGAACAGTGCGTGCAGCTAAATGGTTATGCTACAGATATTCGTTTATCCGTATTTTGAATCACTTACTGTTTAAGATAGATTAATGACTATACAACATGCTCAAAAAGTACTGAGTTTTTATAAAGAAAAGTTAAACATGCTAAATATGCATGAAATCGTAATCGATTAAACATAGAGGATATACATAAAAGAGAGTGCCTATAAAGGGACTCTCTTTTTCTATTAAAAAAAGAGGAGGAATGCTTCATAGTAGAATGAAATGATACTTTGCTATGGGGATAACAATATAATGATGGATAATTATCACACAATTGTTGTTTTGTAGGTACAGTGGCGGTACTTTTAATTAAAGCACAAGGAATCAATCACGATGCATTTCTTTTAGTACCTGTTCGTGAAGCAGAGGAATGCCTTCTTCTCGAAACCAAGCACCTACACGTGAAAAAGTAGAAATATGAGGCACAAATGATAAACCACAAAACTCATGAAAAAAAGGTTATCATACAATCCGTCCCTTCTGTAGATAGTTCAGGTTACTCTTATTCTTTCAGGAGAACGAATTTCTTTATGTATGTATTTTTGAATGTTTGTGAGCTTTATAACACCATTTCTATACTTTAATATCTGAAAAATCTGTCACGAAATATTCCGAATTTTGAAGTTGCTAATTACATATGATTCCATTTATTATAATTATTGAGCCGGCTCCAAATAATGGAAGTTTTCTGGTATAGCAAAGTAATTTTCAATGTTTATCAACTTATTTTCATAAAGCTATTTTATATCAGAATCCACTTTCATTTTATTTTATATGAAAACAAAGCAACTATAATAGAGGGGGATTTAAAAATGGAAAAAAAATCTTTTAAAATCCGTTCAGTTAATGACAATGAACAGCTTTGGACAAAGTTAGCTGATCAAATGGAAACACTTGAAAACAGGGATGAAATGAAATGCTTCAACTGCTCAATTTGTTGTGATAATTGCTGCTTTAATTGTTGCTTCCAAATCTAATTTATACTTACAGTAAATAAACACTCGAAATACTTATACCTTTTAATAAACTTAGTTACTAAATTCATTATTTTCTGTTCTTGCCTAGCAAGAACAGAAAATAATTATACAAGGGTGATTTGATGATTATTAACAAGTATCATTTACGATATCCTTTAAACGAGGAAGTTCTAATGATTAATACCTTAACTGGTGCTGTAGATTTTTTTTCTCATGACTTAATTAATTTTATCGATACATTGTCATATAGAGATTATAAAAATTTAACTAACGAAGAGAAAAATGCTACTAAAATTTTAATTGATAGAGGTTACGTATTTAAGAACACAGAGGATCGGGACCATAGACTATGGCAGGCTAAAAATATTGTAGACGCTGGAAATGAAATGCAGTATGTTATTTGCCCTACATATACATGTAACTTTCGTTGCCCATATTGTTTTGAAAGCCATAGCCTTCATGAGAAAATAACAGCTTTAACCGAAGAACAACTCCAAGCAGTTATGCAAGCCATAGACATCTTTCATAAAGAAAGTGGTTATAAAATCGGTATGATTAACCTTTTTGGAGGCGAACCACTCCTTCCTTTTACTAAAAAAATAGTCAAACAAATCTGTGAAGAAGCTGTTAAGCGTAACTTCAAAATTGGTTGCAATACAAATGGCTATTACCTTTCTTCTTTTGTAGAGATTTTCCAAAACTACCGTGATCGACTGAGTATTATGGTTACAGTTGATGGACCGAAGAATATTCATGATCAACGACGTATTATGACGGGAGGTCAAGGTACATTTGATCAAATTCAAAAAGGTATTTGTGATTCACTTAATCATGGCATTCGTACCATTGTAAGAGTCAATATAGACCAAACAAATATTGATTATGTTTCACTTCTTGTAGACTATTACAAAAAAAACAAGTTATTTGAAAATGAAAATTTCTCAATTTCTTTTTCGCCTGTCACAGATCATACATGTAAAGGCTTAGGAGAAGATTTAATGAAGGGTTATGAAATTGTAAAAAAATTACAAAAAAATATTCCTGATTTTGAAAAATTAGAAAAACAAAAATCTCTTAACTTCGGAGCTGATATGTACCGTTTCTTTAAACCAATTATGCAGTTAGATTCAGAATTAAAAAATAAAATTGAAATGGTTGTTCCCAATATAGTCTATTGTGAATCTGCTGAAGGGAAACGAGTTGTATTTGGACCTGATAACCATATATATGCTTGTCCTGATTTAGTTGGAAGATCAGAGTTCAAAATCGGCGATTATTTCCCTAAATTCTCTCGCCAAGATTGGAAGTGGGAAAAGTGGAAACAATTCAATTCCTTTACCATTCCACAATGTAAATCTTGTGCCTCATCACCTATATGTGGAGGAGGGTGTGCTGCTGAAGCTCTTATAGTTCATGGGAACTTGAATCAACCAAACTGTCCACAAACAGATAAACAGGTTTTCGAATATTTAAAAACTATTAAAGAAGAGATTTCAATATAAGGAGAGGAACTAAGCTATGATAGCAAGTACCTATAATTCAACATATAAATTATCTGATGGAAATTACGTTCTAATCAATTCACTAAGTGGCGCACTCGATGTAATTAATACAGACATAAAAAAAGTATTAGATGATATTAAGCGTAATAAAAAATTAACTCTTTATCCTGAATTAGAAGAACTTCTCTCATTTTTAACAAAACGTGGCTATCTTTTTAATGACCGTGATGAAGAATTAAATAAACTTACTATTATTCGTGATCGGATGACTGAATCTTTAGCAAATAGTAATTCCGGAGTTACATTCAACGTATGCACAACATATATGTGTAACCTTAGATGTCCTTATTGTTACCAAGGTCATGAAATACATAAAATTTCACATGCTTTAACCCCTGCTGAAGTAGACAAAATGTTCCAAGCAGTTGATAACATTTTGTCTATGGAGAATGAACGTGGTCGATTTGAGAATGCAACCCACCGCATGATGTTATATGGTGGTGAACCATTGCTTCCAACAACTCGAAAGACAGTTGAACAAGTTGTTAAACGTGGAATAGAAGAATACGGTTTTCGTATGTACGCCATTACAAATGGTACATTCTTGCATGAATTCTTAGATTTTCTAGAGCCTTACAAAGAGAACTGGGATTATTTTCAAATCTCTATTGATGGACCGAAACATATTCATGATCAACGACGTATTACAGCTGGTGGCACAGGAACATTCGATCGAATTGCTGCTAATATTTCACTGGCATTAGACCGTGGTTTCGCAGTAGGCTTACGTACTAATGTGAATAAAGATAATCTTGCATATGTAAAAGAATTAGCAACCTTTATCGAAGATCAACATTGGAATACTTATCCTAATTTTGGTTGGCAGGTATCTCCTGTTACTGATCATTACGGAGATAATCTACCAAATCACCTTCCAGAGCATGAATTACTCGCCGAAATTTATAATATTTTTGGAGATTTAGAAGAATTTATGGATAAATTTAACGCAAAACTGGGTACAGACCTTAACATTCGTACTTCTAGAATCCGTCAAGCCATACGAACTTTTGACTGGGAGAAGGTAAGTGAACTTGATTCCTGCTCTTCTGTCATGCATAGTTTACCTTATTTTAAAGAATGTAGTGCGAGAGAACAGCGTTTCTATGCATTTGGTGCAGAAGGTTTAATATACGCTTGTCCTGAGGCCGTAGGTAAGCCAGAAACTGCAGTGGGTTCCTTTTTTCCTGAATACAATTTAGATGCTGATAAGCATGCTATTTGGGATCAAGATATTACTGACTCCGAACAGTGTAGTAGTTGTAGTATCTCACTATTTTGTGGTGGAGGATGTGCTTATGCTAATTTAATGCGAAATGGTGCCATTAATAAACCTTACTGTAATGATTCACATCAAACCATTTCGACTTATATTAAGAAAAATGAAACTGCCTTTTTAGAGCTAATTAAATAAAAAGATATAACTCCACAAATACCTTCACCATTGTGGGGTTACTTTCTCTTAAAGGATGTGATCAATTTGACAGCATCGCAAAATATCTTTCCAAAGTTAATTCCATACGAAGTTTATAATATGGATGTTTGGGAGGAGGGGCCTCGTTATTTAATAAAATTTGATAACGGATTACAATTAAAAGTCACTGAATCACTGAGAAATTTATTCAATTATATGGATGGAACCACATCCATAGGAGATATATGTACAATGGTACAAACGAATCACGATGGCAATATTACTATAAATGAGTTAACAGAACTGATAAATGAACATCTATTACCAAAAGGGGTTTTAGTTGGTTCTGAAAAAAAAGCATCTCATCACTCTGCAATTACATTTAGAATAGCAATATTCCACGCTTCTTACTTAAAAAAGGCATCCAAATATTTCGAATTCTTATTCTTTCGGGGCGTATTTGTTTTATTTAGTATTTTCTTCAGTATAAGTCTAATACATTATTTTTTTCAGGCTAATACTGAAAATATATCAAACACATTTGGATCCGTTTATAAATTTACTATTGCAATTTTGCTGCTATTATTTTCCATGATTATCCATGAACTTGGTCATATAGTTGCTGCTTATCGATATAAAATACAACCTAAAGACGTCGGAATGGGTCTTTATATGATGCGGCCTGTTTTATTTGTTGATTTAAGTGATACCTGGCGATTGCCTAGACGACAAAGAGTAGTTATTGACCTGGGCGGAATTTACTTTGAATTATGGATATTTATATTATTTGAGTTGTGTTATTTTATTTCAGGATTCCAGGAATTTTTTGTAGCAAATCAATTCATACTCATTACAGTTCTATATAACTTATATCCATTTTTACAATATGACGGTTTTTGGGTTCTTACTGACATTCTAGGAATTGCAAACTTGCATACTAGAACCTTCCAATTGGTGAAAAGTGGTCTCCTGGGATACTTTTTTTTCAAGCCTGATTATCGAAAGCAATTTAATGATACAATTAAGAGGATGAACAGGCACTATAAAATAGCATTTCTTACATATGCTAGTATATATTTTTGTTCAGTTATCACTGCTATCTGGTTCATTCTTCGATATACCATCTATTTATTCACATCGCTAGATTCGTTCACATGGGGAAATGCAAAAGGTGCCATTATTGTAATAATTATAGTTTTAATTAGAACAATAGTTGTCTTTACATTAAAATTTAAAAGGGCCGGGAGGGAAAAGGATGATAAACAAACAAACCATCCTTCAAGTAGAAAAAATCAAGAAAGCTTATGAAACCGAAGCAGGAACAATTCAAATTTTAAAAGGGCTTAGCACTAAATTTTATTCTGGAGAGATTGTTAGTATTATTGGTCCTAGTGGAAGCGGAAAATCCACACTACTTGGAATACTGGGATCATTGGATACCCCTACCGAAGGACGTATTATTATTGAACAACAAGATATTACCTCCATGTCAGAAGAAAAGCTAGCTGATTTCCGTGCAAAAAAGATTGGTTTTGTTTTTCAATCGTATAATTTAATCACAACAATGACCGCTCAAGAAAATGTTATGATGGCACTTATGTGCGCTGGAGTAAGAAGCCAAAAAGAAATGATAACAAAGTCTAGGGAAATGTTGGACCTTGTTGGGATGAAAGAACGATATCATCATTTACCAAGCCAGCTATCTGGAGGTCAACAACAGCGTGTAGCAATTGCTCGTGCATTAGTAAATAATCCAGCCATTGTTATTGCTGATGAACCAACTGGGAACTTAGATTCCAAAACAGGAAAAAATATTTTGGACTTAATTTTTCAACTACGTGACCAACTCCAGATGACGTTTATTATTGCTACACATGATACGCATGTGGCAAAACTTTCAGATCGTGTTTTAAAAATGGAAGATGGCCTCCTCGTTCAAGAAACCTTTAACGACCATACAAAATCTAGTGAGCAAGAAGGTGGCATAACACCATGCTACTAAAATCTGCACTACGTAGTTTAGCACGTAATCGTTTAAGAACTTTTTTTACTGTGTTCAGTATTTTAATAGGAGTAGCTAGTTTCTTTTCTATGTCTATGTTGGTAGAGCTGGTTCCGCGATCTATTCACGAATCCTCTAAAATTCTTTTAGGAGGGGATGTGTCAGTTCAATCCTATTTAAAACCGATGGATCGCGAAACTCTTATTTCTTCCATTCCTAAAGAAGAACAGAAAGCGCTCACAACTTCTTTATTAGGTCAAAGTATGGTCAAATCTGATCGGAAAACAACAAGTTTAATTGTAAAGGGAATTGAAACGAACCACTATCCTTTCTTTGGTGATAATCTGTTTCCTAATATTCGTACTTTACATAAAGATGAACTACTACTTTCCAAAAATACAGCTGACCGTTTGCAAGTCAAAGTAGGAGATAGAGTTGAGATTCCTAACCGTTCTACTGGGGCAATGACCTCTTATAAAATTAGTGGTTTAGTAGAAGGTGTCCAAGAATCCTATGGCGATGCTTCGATTTTTGGAACTGCCTATTTACATTTAGATCAAGCACAGCAGCTTTTAAATGTACCTGCAGGCACAATTAATGAAGCATTAATCTTATTAAATGAAAATGTTAATATCTCTTCTTTTAAAAAGAATATTCAAAAACAATTACCACAAAGTAGTGTAATAGATGTTCAGGATAAGGAGCTAGAGAAACAGAAAGATTTACGGATGTTGTTACCATTTCTTCAGCTTTTCAGTATATTAGCTCTTGGAATTGCCGCTATTACTACTTCTAATACAATGAAAGTCATTATTGCTTCACGTACGCATGATATCGCTGTTATGAAGTCCGTAGGAATGAAAACTAAATATATTATTCGATATTTTCTATTAGAAGCATTATGGCTAGCGATTCTCGGAACAGTTGGTGGGATTGTACTCGGCTTATTAGCTAGTGTTTGGCTGACGTCCTATCTAGCAGACGTGCTTTCACTACCGCTACATTGGGGAATTTCATGGTCCGTAATTTTTACAACAATTATTGTGGGATTAATTGTAACCTTCTTAGCTTCTTGGATACCAGTAAAAAGTGGAATGTGTGTATCACCACTTCAAATGTTACGTGATACTGAGAACACAAGTGTGAATTATGCTTTACCATTTAAAAAGAAATTTCAACTTTTTATATTTACTTGTGGCATTCTTTCTATTTATGTTTACAATATAGCTTTCACAACAAATACAAATGGCAACGCAGTCTTTAAGTGGTTTCTTGCTCTTTTACTTACAACTGCAGTTCTGTTATTTATTTTTACTTTTGTCCGATTTATAGGGTTTATATATTCTTTATTATTCAGATTAATTGGCGCCATGAAAAGCATAATGCCACAAAGCCTCTTTCTTGCTTTACACAACATGGCTACTACAAGTAAACGAAATGGTTTATTGGCAGTTACCTTAACTATTGGTGTTGTTTCTGTTGTCTCTAGTCATGTATTTGCAGACAATTTAATTGAGTCAGTTCAAGGTCAATTGGAAAGAGAGGCAATGGGAAATATCCTTATTACAAGTTCCATTCATGACGAAGGGAACGTTGAAAAGCAGCTACAATCTATTAAGGACATAAAAGGATCGAAAAAAGGTTATCAATTAGATGGAAGACTCCAAAATATTAACGGAGTGGACGCAGCATCTATATTCATGAAAAATATAAAAGATGATAAATTTTTTAGCTCAACTAAAATTTCAATAGAAGGGGTAGATACCTCTCTTAACTCTAGATCCTATATGATATCTGAAGGGCGTGATTTAGCTCTATCGGATGCAAAGGGGAAAAAAGCAATTCTTTTGGACAGCTATAAGAAATTAGGTGTAAAAGTCGGTGATACAGTTGACATTCAAATTGGAAATGAATTAGTAAACTGCGAAATTATAGGTTTCTTTAAATCTGGTGTAGTTAAAACCGTTGGCATCCGTATTCCAACTGAAACATTAGCTACATATGGGAAACCAAGCCGAATTACTTATTCCTTAGATAGTGATCCTAAAAAAACAAATACTATATTAACAGAATTAAATGAAAAACTTCCTGGTTCAGCAATGGCATATTCAATTGCTGCTACAGCAATCGATAGTCTTCAGTATATTATTCAAATGCAAAGTGCTTTCTTCTCAATTGTAGCGTTGTTCGCATTTTTAACAGCTGTTCTTACAATTGGAAATCAAGTTGTCATTCGCTTAATGCAACAGACACGAGATGTTGCTATTATGAAAACAGTTGGTATGTCTTCTAGTAATTTGATGAAGTCTATCTTATTAGAAAACACGATTATCTCCCTATCAGCTGGATTAGTTGGCGCTGGAATTGCCCTAGCCTTTTCAGGTATCACTTTACGCTTCTTATTCCAAATGCCGATGAAAATAGATATGACTTGGTCCATTTTAGGCATACTTTTATCTGTTATAACAACAATAATTGTTGTATGGATAGCAGCAAAACAATCATTATCGGCTAAACCTATACACCTTTTACAAAATAAATAAAGAAAGAAAAAAGTGTATTTTGATTATCTAGTCAAAATACGCTTTTTCTATTTTCTTTAAAACAACACATATCCTATGTTTATCAGGTTAAAATTAAAGAATACCCCAGAACGAAAATCTGGGGATCCCTCCCTCACATGCTTGTTCCCATTTAAAAACTGGATTAGATTAAACCTAGTTGATTTAAACGTGTTTCTTATCTCTTATCTTTCTAATTTATTGATTAATAAAATGTAGACTGATCATTAGGTTTTATATTATAAATAGTTTTTATTAAAATAAAGTATTAGACTCAATAGTAGCTATGTAATTATTATACAGTTAATAAGAACAATTCTGAGAAGATGTACGTAGTAATAAAATGGGAGAGGAATAATTTGAATCAAAATAAACCGATAGAAACAGAAGAAAAAATATCTATCATACAAAAAATGAAAAAATGGGCTAGAAACTAAAAAAAAACAACTTCTTGTACTTTATTTGGCATATCGAGATGAAAGAGTCCCTTGGTATGCTAAATTATTTACAATGCTTGTTGTTGCGTATGCTTTTAGTCCTATAGATTTAATCCCAGACTTCATTCCAATCTTGGGGTATCTTGATGATTTGATTCTTGTACCATTAGGTGTATACTTGGCATTAAAACTGATTCCTAAAGAAGTGTTGGAGGATTGTAAAAGAAAGGTAGAGGAAAGACAGATAACAAGCAAACCAAAGAATTGGATAACAGGCATTATTATCATTACTCTCTGGATCCTTGTCTTTGTATGGGCTGTAAAAATTGCAAACCTGATTATTTTCAGGATGAAAGAATAAAGAAAGCTACAGAGTATATACAGCTAGATATGGAGGTATTAATGAGCTCTCTCCAAACAGGACAAACATATGGAATATCCGATGCCTATGTAGGTATGACTGATAAAGTACTAACCCGTGTGATTTTTATAAATTAATATATGTATTATCTTATAAAAAAACTCAGCAGGATTTATTCTGATGAGTTTTTTGTTTATATAATTTATCAATAATTATTCTTTTTTCTCCAGCTGATAGGAAAGAATAACGACACCTGAACTGGTCGTTCTTGTTTCTATAAGTTTTAATGCTTTCGTATTGCTCTGGTCTTTAAAGAGACGCTTTCCGCTTCCTACGATAACGGGATTGACCATAAAATGATATTCATCAATGAGGTCGTGTTGCATCAATGTTTGTATAAGCTCACCACTACCATAAATTAAAAGGTTCTGACCGGGCTGTTCCTTCAGTTTCGATATTTCTTCTACAATATTACCCTTGATAAGATTTGCATTCCATTCGGTTTCTTCTAAAGTTGTTGAGGCAACAAATTTAGGCATGCTGTTCATCTTATCAGCAAAACCTTCTTCATCAGTCATAGAAGGCCAGGCAGCTGCAAAACCTTGATAGGTTACTCGCCCTAGTAGAAGCGCTTCACTTTCAAACAGTAAATTGGATTGAAACTTTGCCACTTCTTCATTGAAATATGGAGCAGTCCAAGCTGGTTCCTCCATGACACCATCTAGTGAGAGGTACATCGATACAATTATTTGTCCCATTTTGTTCTCCTTTAGTTTTAAATTGAGATTTTTACATATTGGTAACACAATTATTAATTCTCCAACTAGAGAAATTCTCCCTTTTTAATAGTTTCGACAAAATGTATTTATGTATGTTTTGGAATAATCTAATATATATTAATAACTTTGAAATATTGTATAACTTCTAATTTTTATGCATTATTGTTTAGCGTTGCTTATTGTGCTAACGAATCAGGATAGTGTGGCGACCGACTAAATAGTTGCTTATCCTCAATTATTAGAAGGGAAGTTTTATCATTTCGCGAATTGATTAGACATAGACGAGTGCTATAATTTTCTATATATACATAAAGAGGTGACTACGCATGAATCAAAGACCGTCAGAAGAAGAATACGCTGGGAGCTCCGGCGAATATATCCGTTTGGTGCCAGACGGTAATATCATTGACATTTTGCTCGCCCAAGAAAAGCAAATGACCGAGCTCCTGGCATCGTTGACCGAAAGCCAGGCCGCATATCGGTATGCGGAAGGAAAATGGACACTGAAAGAAGTCGTGGGCCACATTACAGACGCGGAACGCGTTATGACCTACCGCCTGCTCCGGTTCGCAAGAGGGGACCAGACGCCTTTGACCGGTTTCGATCAGGAATTATTCATACCTCCTTTCGGAAGCTGGACAACCGCGCAATTAGCCGAAGATTACCGGGCCGTACGGCAATCAACGATTACATTGCTGTGCGGGCTACCAGCGGAGGCGTGGATCCGCAAGGGCACAGCCAACAACCTAAGCATTACGGCGCGCGCCCTCGCGTACGGCATTGCAGGACACGAGCTTCATCACATGGGGGTTATCCGAAACCGGTACTTGAGTTAATCGTCGGCAGAGGCCTTTGGAATGGAACTAACACCACTCATACAACCTTAGATACCGTTCTTATTAGGGTCCCGCCCCACAACCATCAACTTAAGGATTTAGACTATTTTTGAAATAAAAAGCACGTTACTATTCTCTTATGTTAATGAGAAAGGGTAACGTGCTTTTTATGAATATGCACCAAAAACAAGAGTTATATCGATTTTTCTCATTTTGGGGTATTTGTTTTTCTTAGATTGAGGGTGACGGGGCACTACTCTATAATGATCAAATTAAAATTAAAAATAGTTATAGAGACTCCATTTCTCGGAAATGTTGTAACTATTAAGTTGTAAAAAGAACCGTAGTTTTTCATTTTTGAAAAGGCGATGGTCTTTTTTAGTTGTAGCAAAGTTATGATGCGAGGAAGTTTTTTTGATTAATCAAAAAAACTTGATTAACTAGTTGCATAAAGAACGAATCAGAGTATATACTATAAACATCAAAAAAACTTGATGAAAGGAAGTGAACTACAGTGGCACAAGATTTTCAGCTCTATGAGAAAAAGTTTAAAGCGTTGGCGGATCAGAAACGTCTAGAAATCATGTATGAACTTTGTCAGCGAGGCCAGACGTGTGTATGTGATTTAACAGAGATTTTTGAAATGACACAATCTAAGTTGTCCTATCATTTAAAGATTTTATTAGATGCAGGTTTAATTGTAAAAGAAACAAAAGGTACGTGGAGTTATTATGATTTAAATGATACGGAAGTGAATAATTTATTATCAGAAGAATTGTGCTGTATCTTTAGAAAAACAGGCAAAGGTAGCTGCTGTTAAAATTTTAATTTATTAATCAAAAAAAATTGATTAATGATATATAAAGAGGAGGAATAAGGTATGAGATATGTTCACGTTGGTATAAACGTTACGAATTTAGAGAAGTCTATTGAATTTTATGAAAAGGTATTTGGTGTTTCACCAGTTAAGGTGAAAACGGATTATGCAAAATTTTTATTAGAGACGCCAGGGCTTAATTTCACGCTGAACGTACGAGATGAGGTGAATGGAAACCAGGTAAATCATTTTGGTTTTCAAGTGGATACAGCTGAAGAAATCACATTACATAAAGAAAGATTAGAAAAAGAAGGTTTCTTTGCGCGTGATGAGATGGATACGACTTGTTGCTATGCAGTACAAGATAAGTTTTGGGTAACAGACCCTGATGGGAATGAGTGGGAATTCTTTTATACGAAAGCAGATAGTGATGTTCACAAAATTGAAGAGTCATCTTGTTGCACGACTTCAAATGAGGTAGCTAAAAATTCTTGTTGTTAATAGGAGATGGAAAATAAAATGAAACGTTTATCTTTTCTAGACCGCTATTTAACACTATGGATTTTTCTAGCGATGGCGGTTGGGATTGGTTTAGGGTTTGTGTTCCCTAGTGTAGTAGACGGACTGAATACATTACAAGTTGGAACGACGTCTATTCCGCTTGCTGTTGGTTTAATTGTAATGATGTATCCACCATTAGCGAAAGTTCGCTATGAAGAAATGGGCCGAGTATTTAAAGATGTAAAAGTGTTAGTTTTATCATTAGTACAAAACTGGATTATTGGTCCGGTACTTATGTTTGTGTTAGCAATTATTTTTCTTCCTGATAAACCAGAATACATGGTTGGTCTCATTATGATTGGGTTAGCACGTTGCATTGCAATGGTCATTGTTTGGAATGATCTAGCTGATGGTGATAAAGAATATGCGGCAGGTTTAGTTGCTTTTAATTCGGTATTCCAAATGTTATTTTTCTCGGTTTATGCATACGTGTTTGTAACCGTAATTCCAGAATGGTTAGGAATTGAAGGTGCTATTGTCGATATTACAATGATAGAAGTAGCAAAATCAGTGTTTATCTATTTGGGAATTCCTTTTATAGCAGGTATGTTGACGCGCTTTGTACTAGTTAAGTTAAAAGGAAGACAGTGGTATGAAAAGGTGTTTATACCTAAGATTAGTCCACTTACATTGATTGCATTACTATTTACGATCATCGTTATGTTCTCTTTAAAAGGAGAGATGATTGTTAGCGTGCCACTAGATGTGGTAAGGATAGCGATTCCGTTATTAATCTATTTTATTGTAATGTTTTTTGTTTCTTTCTTTATGGGAAGAAAGATTGGTGCAAACTATCCGGTGACTACAACATTAGCATTTACAGCAGGTAGCAATAATTTCGAGTTAGCGATTGCTGTAGCAGTTGGTGTGTTTGGTATTCATTCAGGCGCAGCATTTGCAGCTGTTATCGGTCCTTTAGTTGAAGTACCTGTCATGATTGCACTTGTAAACGTCGCTTTTTGGTTTAAGCGTAAATATTTTAATGACCAACCAGTATAATTTAAAAACAAAGGCGGAAAACAACATGGAAAATAAAAAGACAATCTATTTCTTATGTACAGGAAATTCATGCAGAAGCCAAATGGCAGAAGCATGGGGGAAACAATATTTAGGGGATAAGTGGAATGTGTATTCTGCGGGAATCGAAGCGCATGGAGTGAATCCAAACGCAATTACAGCAATGAACGAAGTAAATATCGACATAACAAATCAAACATCAGATATAATTGATGCAAATATTTTAAATCGTGCTGATTTAATCGTTACGCTTTGTAGTCATGCGGATTCTGTTTGTCCTTCGACACCTCCGCATGTGAAGCGTGTTCACTGGGGATTTGATGATCCAGCAGGAAAAGAGTGGTCCGAATTTCAACGTGTTCGTGATGAAATTGGTGAACGTATAAAGCGATTTTCTGAAATAGGGGAGTAAATAAAGGAAAGAGTCAACTCACTCGAGTAGGCTCTTTTTTTATGTGCTATGAAACTTCAAAATAGAACAATATTGCGTTAGCGGAATATGTAATAAACGCTTATCTAATCACGAAAAAAACGAGTCCATTCACGTTTTTCAGGTTATCTGATGAATAGGTGTATTTTTGTGAAAAAAATGTTTATAAAAAGTATTGAAATGTTCTGAAAATTAAATTATTATTATCCATGTAAACTACTAAGTAATCGTTTACATGGATGAATTAAGGGTTGAAACGAAACTGAAGTAAACGATTTCTTGAAAATTTAGAAAGAGTGATGAAATGGCTAAGTCTACAATTAAAGATGTTGCAATGGAAGCGAATGTGTCTACAGCTACAGTATCTCGGGTGTTAAACGATAGCGGATTTGTAAGTGACGACATTAAAGATCGTGTTCATTTAGCTGTGAAAAAATTGAATTATCAACCAAATGCGATTGCTAGAAGTTTAAAGCAAGATAAAACATACACGATTGGTGTTGTGATTCCAGATATAACAAACCAGTATTACATGACAATTTCAAAGGCGATTGAAGATATTGTACAGCAAAAGGGCTATAACCTTATTTTTTGTAGTAGTCACGAAAATCCTAAGAAAGAGGATAAATTGTTGCAGCTACTGGTGGAACAACGGGTAGATGCGATTGTATTGGCTACTGCTGGAGGTTGTGAAGAAAGAGTAAGAAGTATTCATCAAGCTGGTGTACCAATAGTTTTAGTTGATCGGACTGTTGAGATTGGAGATTCAAAATTAGATTCGGTTGTAGAAAGTAATTTTGAAAGTGCTTATAGATTAACGAGCTATCTCTTACAACAGGGGCATAGATCGATCGGTCTTGTAAATGGATTGTTAAACGTTAGTACAGGTAAAGAGCGCTATGAAGGATTTCAGAAAGCTTTAGAAGAGTTTGGGATTCAAGAAGATGAAAACTATACGTTTAATAGCACTTTCACAAGAGAAGGTGGTATGAAAGCAGTTGATTATTTTCTGAATTTCACTGAGAAACCGTCAGCGATTCTATCTTTGAACAATGAAATGGCATTTGGTGTTCTTCTTGAATTAACGAGGAGGGGTTACTCTGTACCAGAGGACATCGTGATTGCTTCTTTTGGTGATGTGGAAGCAGCACAATTATTACGAGCGCCTGGGATTATATCAGTCGCTCACAAACCATATGAAATGGGAGAAAGGGTAGGTGATATATTATTGAAACGTTTAAATCATGAAGAAGGTCCCTTTCATGAAATATTTACACCAAAGTTATTAATAGATGCACAAAGTATAAGTAGTTGAAACGTATTTTCGTTAAGTTAAAAATCGGAAGGGAGATAGAAATGCTAAAAGGAATACCGAAAATAATGAGTCCAGATTTAATGAAAGTTCTTTTAGAAATGGGGCATGGGGATGAGATTGTTTTAGCGGATGGCAATTTCCCCGCTGCCTCTTGCGGGACGCAGCTAATTCGATGTGAAGGTCATGGGGTTGTTGAAGTATTACAGGCAATTTTGCAATTCTTTCCACTCGATACGTATAGTAATCATTCTGTTTCGTTAATGAAGGTTGTAAAGGGGGATCATGTATCCCCCTCCATTTGGGAAACGTATGATGCGACAATTAAAAAATATGATACTCATTTTGATGGGTTTGAGATGATTGACCGCTTTGCGTTTTATGAGAGGGCAAAGAAGGCGTATGCGATTGTTGCAACGAGTGAGAGTGCTCTTTATGGCAATATCATTTTAAAAAAGGGTGTGGTTACGGATTAACGCATGATGAAACTAATATATTATTTGAATAAAAAATTGATAAGGTAGTAGGTGATAGGATGAGTGAATTGCTACTGAAAATGGATGGAATTAGTAAAGCGTTCCCTGGTGTGCAAGCGCTTTCTAATGTGCGGTTTGAATTGAAAAAAGGCGAAGTTCACGCACTTTTGGGAGAGAATGGAGCCGGAAAATCTACATTAATGAAAATTTTAACAGGGATTTATCAAAGAGATACTGGAACGATTGCATACGAAGGAAGAGAAATCGAGGTTCCCGATACAAAAGCAGCACAAAGACTTGGAATCAGCATTATTCATCAGGAACTTAATTTGGCTCCGCATTTAACAGTTGCCCAAAATATTTTTATTGGAAGAGAACCTAAAGGGCTATTTAATCTTTTTTTGGATGAAAAAGAACTCAATAACAAGGCAAAAAAACTATTTGAAAGGTTAAACATTCATCTAGACCCAAGAGAATTGGTAGGCAATTTAACAGTTGCGAAACAGCAAATGGTGGAGATCTCTAAAGCTCTTTCTTTTGATTCAAAAGTATTGATTATGGATGAGCCAACCGCAGCTTTAACGGATACTGAAATCGATGCATTATTTGTTATGATTCGGAAATTACGGCAGGACGGTGTGGGAATTGTTTATATTTCTCACCGTATGGAAGAGCTAAAGAAAATTACAGACCGCGTATCGATTATGCGAGACGGTACATACGTAGGAACGATGAACACGAAGGATGCAACGATTGAACAAATTATCTCCATGATGGTTGGAAGAAAAATTGATAACAATCAAAAACCAGAAATGAAAGAGAGAACGAGAGAAAAAGTGTTTGAAGTGAAAAATTTAAAGAGAGGGAACGTGATAAAGGATGTAAGCTTTGAACTGTATAAAGGGGAAATCGTTGGCTTTGCTGGATTGATGGGAGCTGGAAGAACAGAGGTAGCCCGTGCCATATTTGGGGCAGACCCATTAGATTCAGGGGAGATTTTTATTAAAGAAAAAAGACAGAATATTGAAAATCCTTCTGATGCAGTACAACATGGAATTGGCTATTTGTCTGAAGATCGAAAACAGTTTGGACTTCTAGTTGGGATGGATGTAAAAACAAATATTGCAATGGCATCGATGAAAGATTATGTAAATCCTTTTGGCTGGATGCGTGTATCTAAGGTGGAACAACAATCTGAAGAACTCATTCAAAGATTACGAATAAAAACACCATCAGGTAATCAATTAGTAAAAAATCTTTCAGGAGGGAATCAACAAAAAGTAGTTATAGGCAAGTGGTTGACTAGAGATTCAGATATCTTAATTTTTGATGAGCCTACTCGTGGTATTGATATCGGGGCAAAAGATGAAATTTATAAGTTACTACATGATTTAGCACAGCAAGGAAAATCTATTATTTTGATTTCTTCGGAACTTCCTGAAATTTTAAGAATCAGTCACCGTGTCATTGTCATGTGTGAAGGCAAAATAACAGGAGAATTGAAAAATGATGAAAAAGCATCGCAAGAAGCGATTATGACTCTTGCAACAAAACGTATTATGTAATGGATACTAACGGATGATAAAGGAGTGAACAAAAATGGAAATACAAAAGGTAGTCGAACTTCCAGCTGAAGGGAAGATGAGGAAAGGAATAAATTCAAATGCGCTTCAGCAGCTTCTAGCATTTGCAAGTTTAATTGTACTTGTTGTCATTTTTTCAATTGCTTCAGCTAATTTTCTACAATTTGATAACATTATAGGAATCTTTCTATCGACAGCTGTTACAGGCATCCTTGCTTTAGGGGCAACGATGATTATCGTTACAAGTGGAATTGATTTATCCTGTGGAACCGTACTAACCTTGTCTTCGGTTATGACAGGTGTATTTGCTGTCAACTTAGGTTTACCGGTTTGGGTAGCTGTTGCCTTAGGTATTTTAATAGGTGCCGTAGTAGGGTTAATTTCTGGAGCCGCAATTGCAAAATTGAAGATCCCCCCATTTATTGCAACGTTAGCTATGATGATGATTGCGAAGGGGTTGGCACTTGTTATTTCGAAAGCCACTCCAATTTATTTCACTTCTATACCAAGCTTTAACAAAATTGCGATGGGTTCTATTATTCCCGGCTTTGCTATTCCGAATGCTGTTTTCATCTTTTTTGGAATGGCTATTTTTGCAAGCTTAATTTTAAATAAAACGATCATCGGAAGGTATACATTTGCACTAGGAAGCAATGAAGAAGCAACTAGGCTTTCTGGAGTGAATGTTGATAAGTGGAAAATCATTATCTATATGCTTGCAGGTGTTTTTACTGGTGTTGCAGGGATTATAATGGCATCTCGTCTAAATTCTGCCCAGCCAGCTTTAGGAGCGGGATATGAATTAGAAGCAATTGCAGCAGTCGTTATCGGAGGAACTTCTTTAAGTGGTGGTAAAGGAACAATTCTTGGTACTGTTATCGGTGCATTAATTATGAGTGTGTTAACAAATGGTCTTCAAATCCTTTCCGTACCGCAAGAGTGGCAAACAGTAGTTGTTGGGGCGGTTATCTTATTAGCAGTTTACGCAGATGTGCTACGAAACAAAAAAGCAAAGAATTAACTACGATACTGTTTTTAAAATAAAACAATATATAGGGGGAGTTTTGGATGAAGAAAGCAAAAAAGGGCATCGTTTTATCGTCAATTCTCGCAATCTCAATGTTTATGGGAGCGTGTTCTTCAAACAATGCAAGCACGGGAAGTAAGGATAGTAATGCTCCTGCAAGGGATGATGGCAAGCGCTATGTTGCGATTATTTCAAAAGGTTTCCAACATCAGTTTTGGCAGGCAGTTAAAAAAGGGGCTGAGCAAGCAGCAGATGAGTATAAGGTGAATATTACATTTGTAGGTCCTGAAACGGAAGCGCAAGTTGATAAACAAGTTGAAATGCTCCGTAGCACACTTGATAAAAAACCAGATGCGATTGGTTTCGCGGCATTAGACTCTAAGGCAGCTCTTCCTTTGTTAGAACAAGCAAAAAACAAAAAAATTCCTGTTGTTGCGTTTGACTCAGGTGTTGAGGGAGATATACCTGTAGCAACAGCGGCAACAGATAATAAAGCAGCGGCAGCTCTTGCAGCTGAGAAAATGGCTGGATTAATTGGTGAAAAAGGAGAAGTAGCAGTAGTTGCTCACGACCAGACAAGTAAAACAGGTGTTGAACGCCGAGATGGTTTTGTAAATACCATCAAATCAAAGTATCCAAACATCAAACTTGTTGATATCCAGTATGGTAGCGGCGATCAATTAAAATCGACTGACGCTGCTAAGGCAATTATGCAAGCACACCCAAATGTAAAAGGTATTTTCGGTACAAATGAAGGGTCTGCGATTGGGGTAGTAAATGCTGTTAAAGAATTGAACAAAAAGAGTGTAGTAGTAGTGGGCTTTGACTCTGGAAAACTACAAATTGATGCGATTAAGAGCGGAGTAATGGCAGGGGCGATTACGCAAAATCCAATTGGAATTGGTTATGAAACTGTTAAAGCAGCTGTTGAGAACCTAGATGGGAAACAAGTATCCAAAACAATTGACACTGGTTTTTATTGGTACGATAAAAAGAACATTGATGATCCAAAGATTAAGGAAGTTCTATATCAATAAAATTTAAATCGAAACTAGCGGTGCAAATAAGAGAGAAATTGAGGTGCATACCATTGCCAAGTGTAATAAATGATTTGAAATTATATGCAAATAAGATTGTCCAAACGGGTCTTGTAGTAGGAGCAGGTGGAAATTTAAGTATGAGAGACGGGAATATGATGTATATCTCTCCTAGCGGTTTTGATTTGCAAGAGATAGAAGACCATGAGTGGGTACGTGTCAATATTGAAACTGGTGAGATATTGGATGATTTAAAACCATCTTCTGAAATATTAATGCATCTGGAATGTTTTCGTAAACGTCCTGATATAACAGCTGTTTTACATGCTCATCCAAGTTATTCGGTAGGTGTATCATGTACTGGTCATACCATTCCGAGTCTATTCCCAGATTTTCCAGCAATGATCAAAAGCGTATCTTATCTTGAATATATGATTCCGACTACAGAAGTATTGGCTAACGCTGTATCAAATGTGATTGAAGAAAATGATGTAGTCGTAATGAGGAATCACGGAGTACTTACGGTTGGTAAAACAATGAAAGAAGCATATTTTCTTATGCAAATTCTAGAAGAAGCGGCCAAAGTATATACGATTGCATCGACTGTGGGCGTGCCAAGAATTTTGACAGAGGAAGAATGTCACGAATTAAGAAATCTATCTTCTGAGAAATATAGATTACAACTACTAAAAGATGCGGAGTAATTGAAGTGTTTCCGAGGGGGGGAAGGAATGGAAAAAGTTTGGGCTTTTGATTTAGGTGCATCTAATGGGCGTTTAATGGTAAGTGGATTTGATGGAAAACGCCTTTATCTTGAAGAAGTTCACCGGTTCTCCAATCGCCCTATTTACGCAACTGGTCATTATTATTGGGATATTTTAAGGATCTTCCAAGAAATGAAGAATGGAATAGGGAAAAGTATTCAAAACGGTCATAAGTCGATCGAAAGTTTATCTATCGATACGTGGGGCGTTGATTTCGGACTTCTTTCTGCAACAGGGGAATTGCTTAGCAATCCTTATTCTTATAGAGATCCGCATACAAATGATAGTTTAAAAGAAATCACGGAAGTCATTCCGAGGGATGTTTTGTTCTCTCGAACGGGGGTCACGCCAGCAGCAATTAATACGATTTGCCAGCTTTATACGATAAAAAAGAATAACCCAGATTTGATAGAAAAGGCAAAAACTCTATTATTAACACCAAACTTATTGAGTTATTTATTTTCCGGCGAAAAGGCGAATGAATATACGATTAGTACAACGACATCATTATTTCACATTCATGAGCGTAATTGGGATACCGCCATTATGACTAAGTTAAAGCTACCTAAAGAAATCATGGGAAATATTGTGATGCCAGGAACAACTCTCGGTCCGACACTTTCTTCCATTCATAACGAATTTGGCATGAAGCCTGTTAAAGTTATTGCTGGTGCAGGACATGATACAGCCTGTGCTCTTGCCGCACTGCCTATAAAGTCAGAAAATTCTGTGTTTATGAGTTGTGGTACATGGATCTTAATGGGAGTTCAAGTGAAGGATCCAGTCATTAATGAACAGGCTTTGGAATGGGGCTTTACAAATGAAGGAACGGCAGATGGCGAGTTTCGGCTACTTAAAAATATTATGGGGTTATGGCTCATTCAAGAATGTAGGGGGACTTGGGCAAAAGAAGGCAAGCTTTTTACTTACGAAGAAGAAGCAACGTTGATTCGAAATACAAAGCCATTTGCACATTTCATAGACCCAGATGATCCTTCTTTCTTCAATCCGGAAAATATGCTAAAACAAATCCGAGATTTCTGTATAAAGAGTGGTCAACAGTCGCCTGAAACGGAAGGGAGTTTCCTCCGCTGTATTTTGGAGAGTCTTTCATTCAAGTACAGATGGGTGTTAGAGAAGCTGGAAGTGTTAACTGGTAAGTCAATAGAAGTCATCCATATGGGCGGCGGTGGCATTCAAAATGATCTTTTTTGTCAATTTACCGCAAATGCGACTAACCGCCCAGTTGTAGCGGGACCAGTTGAAGCGAGTGCGATTGGAAATTCATTATCGCAATGGATTGCGCTAGGGAAAATAAAGGATTTAAAGGAAGGTAGAGAGATTGTTGAAAACTCGTTTCCTGTTAAACATTATCAACCTCAAAACCAATTAGAATGGCAGGAAGCATACGGCCGTTTTATTGAAATAATCGATAATAGTGTAGTAAGAAGGGAGCTTTAAAATGAAAACAGTTCATAATAGATTTTACAATACATTACCGAAAATCGGAATTAGACCAACGATTGATGGCAGAAGAAATGGTGTACGTGAATCTCTTGAAGATATGACGATGAATCTTGCAAAATCGGTAGCAAACTTAATAACTGAAAACTTGCGTCATTACAATGGCGAGGCAGTAGAATGTGTCATCGCTGATACATGTATTGGCGGTGTGGCGGAAGCGGCCAAAGCGGCTGAAAAATTTGCGGTAGAGGGAGTTGGTGTTTCTATTACTGTTACACCATGCTGGTGTTATGGTTCTGAAACGATGGATATGAATCCAGACATTCCAAAAGCAGTATGGGGATTTAATGGAACAGAACGTCCAGGGGCAGTGTATCTTGCAGCTGTCCTAGCTGCCCATAATCAAAAGGGTATTCCAGCTTTCGGCATATACGGGAAAGATGTGCAAGATTTAAGTGATACATCTATTCCTGAAGATGTGCAGGAAAAATTACTTCAATTTGCAAAGTCTGGTCTTGTCGTTGCTACTTTAAAAGGAAAATCGTATCTTTCGATGGGATCTGTATCTATGGGGATTGCCGGTAGTACCGTTAACCCTGAGTTTTTCCAAGATTATTTAGGAATGAGAAATGAATATATTGACATGTCTGAATTTGTTAGAAGGATAGATGAGGAAATTTATGATAAGGAAGAATATGAAAAGGCTTTAAATTGGGTGAAAGAGTATTGCCTAGAAGGTCCAGATAATAATGCGGAAGAAATGCAACGATCGAGGGAGCAAAAGAATAAAGACTGGGAAACTAGCGTTAAAATGACGTTAATTGCAAGAGATCTCATGGTTGGAAATCCGAAACTAGAGGAACTTGGCTATGGTGAAGAAGCGCTAGGACATAACGCGATTTCTGCAGGTTTTCAAGGCCAGCGTCAATGGACGGATCATTTCCCCAATGGAGATTTTATGGAGACGATTTTAAATTCTTCCTTTGATTGGAACGGAATTCGCCCGCCATACAT
The DNA here is from genome assembly GCF_038006905.1 of Bacillus sp. FSL R9-9834. Lineage (NCBI taxonomy): Bacteria > Bacillati > Bacillota > Bacilli > Caryophanales > Bacillaceae > Bacillus > Bacillus sp. FSL R9-9834. Next base: position 2,976,246 of record NZ_JBBOWD010000001.1, on the reverse strand, counting down.
TATGGCGACTGAAAATGATAGTTTAAATGGAGTTACGATGCTATTTGGTCATTTATTAACAAATACAGCTCAAGTTTTTGCAGATGTAAGAACGTATTGGAGCCCAGAGGCAGTAGAACGCGTGACAGGACATAAACCTGAAGGATTGGCGGCAAATGGATTTATTCATATGATTAACTCCGGTTCGGCTGCACTTGACGGGACAGGACAACAAACGAAAGATGGAAAGCCTGCTATAAAACCATTTTGGGAAATTACGGAGGAAGAAGCTCAAAAGTGTCTAGCAGAGACTTCCTGGAGACCAGCTTCAACAGGATATTTCCGCGGGGGTGGATTCTCAAGCGATTTCTTAACAAAAGGAAATATGCCTGTAACAGCAGCTCGTCTCAACCTTGTGAAAGGATTAGGACCTGTTTTACAAATTGCAGAAGGCTATACGGTTGAAATACCAGAAGAGGTTCACGACGTATTGGATGGGAGAACCGATCCAACTTGGCCAACAACTTGGTTTGTGCCAAATATAACAGGAGAAGGTGCCTTTCAAGATGTTTACACAGTAATGAACAATTGGGGTGCCAACCACTGTGTAATAAGTTACGGTCATATTGGCAGTGATTTAATTACTCTTGCTTCCATGCTCCGAATCCCTGTCAATATGCATAACGTCAAGGAGGAGAACATATTCAGACCGAGTGCATGGGGTATGTTCGGTACAAAAGATCCAGAAGCAGCAGATTACCGTGCCTGCCAAAACTTTGGTCCATTATATCATTAATGTAAAAAGTCCCCCTGATCATATGTCGGGGGGTACTATAGAGCATATTTTTTCGTATTGGAATGAAAGTGTAAGATTTGTAGTGCTTACAAGAATCATAAGTAATAGGAAACTCTTAAACATACGGATACACACTATTTTCGTGTCCGAAATAATAGAACAATAAAAAACAATGGGGGTAAAAAGATGGTTAACAGTTTATGGAATGAAACAAATGCATCACAATTATCGCAAGGAGTAGACGAATTAGTGTATCGTTCAAATTTAATTGGAACAGACCGTGCTGTATGTAATTGGGGAGGCGGAAACACATCGGTAAAGACATTTGAAAAAGATTTCCGCGGCCGTGATATAGAAGTGATGTGGGTTAAGGGAAGTGGATCAGATTTAGCAACGATGAAAGCACAAAATTTTACGGGTTTAAGAATGGAAGACATTCGTTTATTAATGGAGCGGGAAGAAATGTCAGATGAAGAAATGGTAGAGTATTTAGCTCATTGTATGATTGACAGTAAGCATCCACGTGCATCTATCGAAACATTATTACATGCTTTTTTACCTTTTAAACATGTGGATCATACACATCCAGATGCCATTATTAGTCTTTGCTGCGCACATAATGGAAGACAAATTGCGGAGGAGATTTACGGCAATCGTTTCGTTTGGGTTCCGTATGTGCGTCCTGGATTTACGTTATCTAAAATGATTGCAGAAGGTGTGAAAAATAATCCAAATGCTGAACTCGTGTTAATGGAAAAACATGGCCTAGTCGTTTGGGGAGATACGGCGAAGGAAAGTTATGAAAGAACAATTGCAGTTATTAATGAGGCAGAACAATATATGAATGAACGGGTGAATGAAAGTACTATATTTGGAGGTCAAAAATACGATGCCCTTTCAGTAGAAGAGCGTAGAAGCATTCTTGCAAAAGTAATGCCGATTATTCGCGGGGCAGTTAGCGACGAAAAGAAAATGTTATTATCCTATGACGATACAGATGAAGTACTTCAATTTGTGAACAGCCACAATGCACGAGAGTTTTCGCAAGTTGGAGCAGCTTGTCCTGATCATTTAGTTCATACAAAGCGCAGTCCTCTTTATATTGATTGGGATCCGCAAACAAAAAATGTGGACGGATTAATAGAGAGTATTAAATCTGGTGTTGAAAACTTTAAAGATGAGTATAAAGCTTACTTTGAACGTAACAAATACGAAGGAGACAAAATGTTTGAATCTGCACCTCGCGTTATTTTAATTCCTGGTATCGGTATGGTGAATACCGGTAAAAATGTGGCGATGTCAAAAGTAAGTGGTGCGCTGTATCATAGGGCAATTTCGGTAATGAAAGGTGCTACAACACTTGGACGTTTCGTTTCTTTAAATGAAAATGAATCTTACAATGTGGAGTACTGGCCGTTAGAGTTATATAAATTATCGTTAGCACCAACAGAAGCGGAATTCTCTCGCAAAGTTGCGTTTATTACAGGTGGCGCTGGTGGAATTGGAAGTGAAACGGGACGCCGCCTCGTTTCAGAAGGTGCGCATGTCGTACTTGCTGATTTGAACTTTGAAGGAGCAGAAAAAGTTGCTGCTGAAATTAACGAGAAGTATGGCGAAGGTCGTGCGCTCGCGGTGAAAATGGATGTAACAAAAGAAGAAGAAGTAAAGGAGGCATTTGAAAAGGCCGCTCTTGCTTACGGAGGTATTGATTGTATCGTAAACAATGCAGGACTTGCGACGTCTAGTCCATTCGATGAAACAACGCTTCAAGAATGGAATTTAAATATGAACGTGCTCGGAACAGGTTACTTTTTAGTAGCACGTGAAGCGTTCAAGCAAATGAAACAGCAAGGCATTGGTGGGAATATGGTATTTGTCGGCTCGAAAAATTCTGTGTATGCCGGAAAAAATGCTTCGGCATACAGTTCTGTAAAAGCACTCGAAACGCATTTAGCGAGATGTATTGCAGCTGAAGGTGGTGAGTATGGTATTCGTGTAAATTCAGTTCTTCCCGATGCGGTATTGCAAGGGTCAGCTATTTGGGGTTCAAAGTGGCGCGAAGAACGTGCCGCAGCATATGGTATCGAACCGGATCAATTAGAGGAACATTACCGTAAACGTACAACATTATTAGTTAATATCTATTCGAGAGACATTGCTGAATCGATTGCTTTCTTTGCCTCCTCAAAGGCAGATAAAACAACGGGATGTATGATTACAGTGGATGGTGGTGTAACAGCAGCATTTACGAGATAACTATTACGTTTGTGAAAAGGTATTTCAAAAGAAGTATAAGAGGAAAATGTTTTTTGCCTCTTATACTTCCATATAAAAGAATAGCGAATTTCAAAGAGAGAATAGAAGAAGTCAATGTGCAGAAGGGGCCATTTTACATTCGCTTTTCAAAAGGGGATGGAAATTTGAAACTGAGAAACGTATTAACAGGGGGATTGCTTTTTAGTACTTTATTATTTTCTTTAGGAGGCACTGGAGAGTTTAGTAAAGCAAAAGCAACATCACCTATTACGATTGAAACTCCAAAGCCAGAGGGAAAGAAACTATCACTTTGGTACAACGAGCCAGCAAAAGATTGGGAAAAACAAGCATTGCCAATCGGTAATGGCTATATGGGTGGAATGGTCTTTGGCGGAGTCCAGCAAGAACGTATTCAGTTTAATGAAAAAACGCTTTGGACTGGTGGACCAAGCAGTACGAGTGAGTATACGTACGGGAATCGTGATGGGGCAGCGAGTCACTTAAGTAGCATTAGAGAAAAGTTATCAAAAGGTGATAAATCAGGAGCAGAAAGGGAATCTACTCAATTTCTCACAGGACTTCAAAAAGGCTTTGGTTCCTATCAAAATTTCGGGGACATATATTTAGATTTTAATATGCCAGATGCGTCTTCATTTTCTAATTATCGCAGGGAATTAAACTTAAATGAGGGAATTTCTACGGTGTCCTATAACTATAAAGGTGTTCAATATAATAGGGAATATTTTGCAAGTTATCCTGATCGCGTTATGGTCATGCGTTTAACTGCTAGTGAAGCGAAACAGCTTTCATTAGATGTTAGACCAACGAGTGCACAAGGAGGGCAAGTAACGTCCAAAGATAACAAAATTACGATAAAAGGACAAATAGCGAATAATGGAATGAAATATGAATCGGAATTTAAAGTACTAAATGAGGGCGGGACATTAACAGCAGAGAATGGAAAGATTAAAGTAGCAAATGCAGATAGCTTAACAATTATTATGACTGCAGCTACTGATTATGAAAATAAATATCCTACTTATAAAGGGGAAGATCCACATCAAAAAGTTGAAAAAATCATGTCCGCTATTTCTAACAAGAGTTATGAGGTTTTAAAATATACACATATAAAAGACTATTACTCTTTATTTAATCGTGTTTCTTTAAATTTAGGAGGGGAGCAACCATCCGTTCCAACAAATGAACTACTAGCATCTTACAGTAAAGAAAACAGTAAGTATTTAGAAGAATTATTTTTCCAATATGGAAGATACTTGCTCATTTCTTCTTCAAGACCAGGAACGCTGCCTGCAAATCTGCAAGGGGTATGGAATAATTCGAACACACCACCGTGGGAAAGTGATTATCATTTTAATATTAATTTGCAAATGAATTATTGGCCTGCAGAAGTGACAAATCTGTCTGAAACAGCTGAGCCATTAATGGATTATGTTGATTCATTGAGAGAACCGGGAAGGGTTTCAGCAGAAAAACATTTTGGTGTTACAGGCGGCGGGTGGACCGTTAACACGATGAATAATCCATTTGGATTTACTGCGCCTGGATGGGGATTAGGCTGGGGATGGGCACCTAGTGCGAATGCCTTTATTGGTCAAAACCTTTGGGAGCATTACAAGTTTACGGATGATAAACAATACTTACAAGAAAAGATTTATCCGATACTGAAAGAAGCGGCAGAGTTTCATAGTAAGTTTTTAGTAGAAGATCAAAATAAGAAGTTAGTTGTTTCTCCATGCTGGTCTCCAGAGCTTGGTGGAATTTCTAATGGATGTGCCTTTGACCAACAGTTAGTATATGAATTGTTCTCTAATGTAATTGAAGCGAGTGAAGTTTTACAGGTTGATAATGTATTTCGGGATGAGTTAAAGGCGAAAAGGGATAAATTATTCCCGCCAATTCAAATTGGTAGATATGGTCAGGTGCAAGAGTGGAAGGACGATATAGATAATCCTGGTGAAACACATAGGCATATATCCCAGTTAGTTGCGCTATATCCAGGAAGTATGATTAATCACAATACACCAGAATGGCTAGAGGCAGCTAAAGTTACTTTAAACCATCGTGGTGACGAGGGAACAGGCTGGAGTAAAGCGAATAAAATTAACTTATGGGCACGTTTGTTAGATGGTGACCATGCGTATAAAATCCTGCAAGGTCAACTGACAGGAAGTACGCTCAGCAACTTATTTGATACGCATCCGCCGTTTCAAATTGATGGGAATTTTGGCGCAACATCAGGAATTGCTGAAATGTTAATTCAAAGCCATACCGACTCCATTCAACTATTGCCTGCACTTCCGAAAGCTTGGAAGGACGGTTCATATAAAGGATTAAGAGCACGCGGTGCATTTACGATTGATGCGAACTGGAAAAATGGTATGCCTACAGTTATTCAGGTGACTTCTGATCATGGAAACGATGTAAAGTTAAAAAGTCCGATGTTCAATACATCGTTTACTGTGACAAGAGTCGGCACAAATACACCGGTGCCATTTACGAAGGATGGCGATATGATTTCATTTAAAACGGAAGCGGGTAAAAAGTATAAAATTGAGTCTATGCTTAGTTTCGATCTAGAATCTCCGAGCAGTGTAACAGCAGGAAATACAGTTAAGGTAAAGGCAAACTTATCAAACTTTGGTACGTTGAAATCTTCATCTGGAGAAGTGGTTGTAAAGGCTCCAGAGAGCTGGAATGTGAAGCCAATTAAAGTAGCTTTTGAAGGCGTTGAACCAGGACAGTCAAAAACAATTGAGGCAGATTTACCTGTCCCTATTGATATAGTTGCTAATAAGTATGCCATTGAAGCGGAAGTAAACACAGATAGCGGGACGGTTCGTAAATCCAATCAAATAGAAGTAACACCAGCAGTAAAGTTAATTTCGGCAAATATTGACCCAAATCCAATTAGTAGCGAAGGTGGTTCGACTACATTAAAGGTAAAGGTTCAAAATGAAATGAAGGAAAAAGTGACACCTGGAAAAATTGAATTGCAATTACCAGAAGGCTGGAATGCACAGCCAATAGCAACAGACTTTCAATTACCGGCAGGAGGAGAGGAGACATATTCATTTGTTATAACTCCGCCATCTGAGTTTAAAGGAGTAAGAGAAGTTGGGGTTTCTGTAAAATTGGGGAATGCGGTGATAACATCAACGAAAGTGCAAGTTGCTTCTGGCGGCATCTACCTTAGTGACATTTCATGGGTAAAAGCAACCGCAGGCTGGGCAACGGTTCAAAAAGATAAAAGCACTGACAAAAACCCACTTTCATTACTCGGAACGACAGGACCAATTACGTATAAAAAAGGGATCGGTACTCATTCGAAGTCAGAAATTACGTACGACATATCAAATGCAACTTACAAACGATTTCATTCATACGTAGGAATCGACCAGGAGCCTGGTGGTAAAGGCGGTTCGGTCGTATTTAAAGTATTACTTGATGGAGTAGAAGCATTTAATAGCGGTACAATGTACTATAATACGCCAGCAAAATTTGTTGATTTAGATCTTACAGGTAAGAAAGAATTAAAACTAGTCGTTGATGATGCAGGTAACGGTAATGGAAATGATCATGCGGATTGGGCGGATGCTTGGTTGAGTTATAAATAGTGTTGATTTAGTCGTTACTCTTTGTAATTATACGGATTATATGTGCCCAACTATACCCTCACAAGTTTATTGGGGATTGGATAATCCGATAGGAAAAAGAGTAATCTGAGTTTCAGTGTATGAAACAATTTTTATAAATAAAGGAAAGAGTCAATCTTCTATTGCATAGGGATTGGCTCTTTTTTACTATACATAAGCAAGACTGCATTGATTTACAAAAACAACTTAAATGAATAGAGAATATTCCGATAAAATGATAAGGTTAGAATAGAGTGGTTTCAGAAAGGTGGTGTAACTTATGATTTCTGAATTAAGTAAGAATGATTTTTATAAATGTAGCGGTTTAATAAATGCGCACGGTCAATTAGAAGTCAAAGCTGTAATTACAGGGGTGAATCCTGGTCGTATATTTGTAGATAACGTGACTTCTCCTAATTCGGGGCTTATTTGGTTAGGTAATAATGATGGCTTCTTCTTTATTGGAGATGCTGAAAATGAAGAGTTTAATAAAGAAATGAATCGTTTTATTAATCATGTAATAGTACCTGAGGCGAGGAAAGTAGGACTAGATTGCTTTGAAGGAATTGGGAATCATTCGAAGTGGAATAAAACAATCGAAAGAATATTTCAGCACCGTAACTTAAAGAGTTGGAATCAAAGAGTGTATACGCTAAAGGAAGAAGATTATGTGGGGAATCATGAGCCTAAAATTGAACATGGGTATATAGTGTTGAAAATGAGTAAAACTCTTTATGAGAATCAAAGAGATTCATTGAAAAATATTGAGTTTTTACAATCGAAAATTTTAGAGTTTTGGTCTTCACCGGATTGTTTTTTCAATGAGGGGATCGGTTATTGCATTGTTTATGACGATTTAATTGTGAGTGTTTGTTTTTCAGGATTTATATTTGAAAATATACACTGCATAGATATTGAAACAATAGAGGGTTACCAAGGAAGAAAATTAGCTCAAAAGATAGCTCATAGTTTCGTAAAAGAGTGTTTGGAGAATGATATCATTCCATATTGGGACTGTATGGAATTAAATAAACCTTCTGTGGCCGTTGTAGAAAATGTAGGCTTTACAAATGTGTTTAATTACGTAGGATATTATTTTCCTTTTGAGTAAATGAAATGTATTTTACAAACCTATCATCGAGGATTTTTACATGTAAGGAGAATCGGATGAAACACATAATAAGAAATGTAGTAATGAATTATTTTAAAGAAATTCATACATTAGTAGTGGAAGAAGAATTACATAAGAATAGTTGGCATACTACAAATTGTATTGTTTGATGGATTTGGAGAGCTCGTCTCCTTTGCACCTTTTGAAGTACTGAAAAGAGCGATAGAAGAAGGGGCTCCGTTTACAGTTGAATTCGTTTCAAGTGAACCAAAACAAGAAGTTACTACTTCGTTTGGAGTGACGGTGAAACTACATGATTTTTTACGCATGGATAATCGTCCAGATTTGTTAATTGTACCTGGTGGTGGCTGGAATCATAAAGCTGAACATGGGGCACGAAAGCAAGCAGAGCTTGGTACTTTAACCAAAATGATTAGAGAGATGAACAATGAAGGAACGATTGTTGCTGGAGTTTGTACAGGAGGTATGCTACTAGCTGCATCCGGTATATTGAACGGTCAAAAGGCAACAATGCATCATTTGGCGCAGGGTGAAATGAGTGAATATGGAGCAGAACTTCTTCCTTATAGAATTGTAGATCAAGGGAATGTTATTACTGCAAGAGGAGTTACTTCAGGACTTGATTTAGCTCTTTGGATTACGGAAAAGTTCGCAAGTCCTAAAATTGCAGCTGCTGTTGAATATAGAATGGAATACGAGCGGCGAGGAGTTGTTTGGGGTAATTTTGACCTTAATCATATTTTTTACTGTAGAGCGTATTAGATATTTGAAAAGCGAAAGAGCCAACTCATACGAGTAGGTTCTTTTTTTGTATTTGTTTTCTATGTTTAATGATTGTGTTGAATATAACCTAATTTTACTCCCTTCGTGATAGCTTCCAAAATCCCATTAGCCTGCAAAATAAGGGAACTTCAACATAATGGACATAAGCCGTGCTTATACATGTAAAGTAAGAGGGCATGAAAATGAATAAAGACTGCTAATTTTCGTGTGCTTTGATTATGTAGAAATAGGGGGAAATGACATGAAAGACAATACGCCTAAGAAAATTTTATTTATTCAATCAGGCATTCCCTTTTATTACCCAATGATCGAAGAAGCAATTTTGAATAGTTTACAAAAAGTAAACAGTAATACAATTATGGTAAACCCAGAACGAGCGATAGAAACCGCATTAAAAATAAAACCGGATTTTATTTTGGTACTCGGTGGTTTAAACGAGGGAATTATTAGTATCATGCCAGTCCTAAAGAATGCGGGATTTACTACTGGACTTTGGCTGACAGATGATCCTTATTATACGGATGTAACACAACATCTTGTGCCGCATTATGATTACATATTTACGCAAGATTTAAATTGTATCAAATTTTATAGAGGGTTAGGATGTAAGAATGTGTTTCATCTTCCGTTAGCAGCAAATCAAGATGTGTTTAAACCTTCTCAGAAAGAAGATACATATAAGTATGATCTTAGTTTTATAGGTACAGCATTTGAAAATAGACTTACCTTTGTTGATTCTATTTCAGAGTATTTAGCAGAAAAAAACATAAAAATTGTAGGATTTGGTTGGGAGAATTTAAAGAATTATGGAAGGTTAAAGGATAAAATACAACTCCTGCCACTTGCGAAGTATGAGGATGCATTGCAATTTTACGTATCGACTAAAATTAATATAAATTTACATCGTTCACCAAATGATAAAGAATTGAATTGTAATGCTGCAAATATCCAAGCATATTCAGTAAATAATAGGACGTTTGAAATTAATGCTGTAGGTTCTTTTCAATTAACTGATATACGCCCAGATGTAGGAAAGCATTACATACCAGGTGTTGAAATAGAAACTTTTAATAGTGCATCGGAGTTTATAGAAAAAGCGGAGTATTATTTGGAACATGTACAAGAAAGAAAACAAATAGCAAAAAATGGACTGGATAGAACTTTGAAACATCACACATATGATAAACGTATAGTACAATTATTAAACTATATTCATTTCATAGGTGTGAAGATGTAGTCTAACCATTAACTGAAATGATAAGCGCTTAGTACTTTCTAACTTTCGTAGTTTATAAAGACCATTTATGAAAAAGGGATTTGGATAATTTTGTTGAATTTATTTATTTTGAAAAAACAATTTTGTATTCAAACTAATTTACATCTAATAATTAGAGGAGATTAAAAATGAATCACTTTTTTGTAGAATTTGGTGAATATGAAGCAAGTGTTTGTGAATGGGGAGATAAAAGTAATCCTCAAATCATTTGTTTTCATGGTTTAGGAAGTACAAAATTAAGTTTTATCGAAATCGCGGAACTTTTAAAGGATAACTATCATATTGTATCGTTTGATCTACCTGGACACGGGAAAACACCAAGTTTTGAGAAGGATGAAGATTACGGTGCATCTCATTTAACAAATTGGGTAGTAGCATTACTTAAGCACATAGGAAAAGAAACCTTTCATATAGTAGCACATTCATGGGGCGCAAGTGTTGCACTTCACTATGCAGCAGAATGTCCAGAAAAAGTGAATAAAATGGTATTGTTAGATGGTGGTTATCATCATGGCAAAATGAATGCGGATTATTTTGCGAATCTATATAAAGATGCGAAAGAAGGAGAGTGTCCACCGCGATCATTAGAAGAAGAAATTACCCATTACGAAAAAGATTTTGATGAATATATTTTTGATAGTAAAGAAGCATTCATCCAATCAGAAAAAATGGTTTACACTAGATGGTCGCCATTAATAGAACGTGCGGTTTATGATTTAATGAGGGAAGAAGATAATAAAGTGAAATGGCATGCTACTGGCGATACCGCTAGAGGTGTAATTAAGTTTCAATATACGGTGTATAAAACATTGAAACCGCATAAAATTAAAAGCGATATTTTATTGTTGTATTGCGATCTTCCCGATAATTATTTAGAAATAAGAGAATTGCAGATAGCAGAATTTAAGAAGCGTATTAATATTACGACTAAGCTTTACAAAGATACAGGGCATTTAATGCATTGGGATAGACCGGAAGAGATTGCCGAGGATGTTTTACATTGGTTCAAATAAAGAAGGTCCGTTGTTCGCATTTGAGCAACGGATTTTCTTTTGAAAAACTGAATTCAAGAGTGATAGAGGGATAAGCAAGAGCATTACAGTTCTATTACCAATTCATTTTTTGATATAATAGATGCGTGGCAGGACATAGATAGAAAGATACTGCTAGTAATTTATACTTAAAATGTTGGGAGATTGAACAAAGTTATGGGGACAGAAAAAGAAATTAGTTCCGCTAAATTAATATGGAAGATGACGCGCCCGCATACGTTAACGGCGACGTTTTCTCCTGTAATTTTAGGGACAGTGGCATCACTTTATGTTGCCAAAATTGATTGGCTTTTATTTATTGCGATGATGGCTGCATGTTTAGCATTGCAAATCGCAACGAATTTATTTAATGAGTACTATGATTTCAAACGTGGATTAGATACAGCTGATTCTGTTGGAATTGGTGGCGGAATTGTCCGTCACGGATTGAAACCAAAAAATGTTTTAACAGTCGCACTTTTATTGTACGTAGTAGCAGCGCTTATTGGCATTTATATTTGTATGAATAGTAGCTGGTGGTTAGTCGTCCTTGGTTTAATTGGGATGGCAGTTGGTTATTTATATACAGGTGGTCCATTACCAATTGCGTACACTCCGTTTGGAGAATTAGTTTCTGGATTGTTGATGGGGACATGCTTTGTACTCATCGCTTTCTTTATTCAAACGAATACGATAACGACTGAAAGTGTATTAATTTCCATGCCAATTGGAGTTTTAGTCGGTGCAATCAACATGTCGAATAACATCCGAGATATCGAAGAAGATATTAAAGGTGGAAGAAAGACATTAGTAATCCTCCTTGGGAGAGAAAAAGCAATAGTAACACTAGCAGTAGCCTTTTTCGTTGCTTATTTATGGATCGCGGTAATTGTATTGATGGGTTATATAAGCCCTTGGGCATTAGTGATGTTCCTAGGTTTGAGAAAGCCAATCTCCGCCATTCAAAGTTTCCAAAAAGGAGCAAAGGATCCAGGGTATATGCGCATCGCCATGAAATCAACAGCGATGACAAATACGATTTTTGGCTTTTTATTATCAGCAGGATTATTAATTAGTTACTTATTTTAAATAAAAACCCCCAATTTCTCAATTTTAATTTAGAGAGATTGGGGGTTTTATTTTGACTTTGCTTCATGTTAAAAACAGTTTCATTTGAAATGAAAATACCAATACATTGCAACTTCATCATTTGTCTTATCCAAACCTTTATAAACAAGAAAATCAAATCCACTAATTACAAATTTATATTTTACATAAATTAACAAAAAATATTTACAATATACAGAATATTTAGTATTTTTAAGAGGAGTACTTTAAAGCACATCTCTTTGTTTTTTACTTTTATATACTAATATCGCTATATCGACTGCACTAGTTTACAAAACTAATAAATTGGGAGAATAAAGGTTTTCTTGTTAGAATTTCTTGATTAAAGGAGAGGGTTATATGGATATATTGAAGGTGGTTAAAAGTAATATTGCTCAGATCATTGTTGGAAATGACGCTGCAATTGAACTTGTCATGATTGCTTTGGTAGCAAACGGGCATATCCTTTTAGAGGATGTTCCTGGAACAGGAAAAACATCATTGGCAAAAAGTTTAGCAAGAAGTATAGATGGTAAGTTCCAACGTTTACAATTTACATCTGATACATTACCAGGTGATGTCATTGGTCTCGAATACTTTGATATGAAAGAATCTGATTTTAAAACTCGAATGGGTCCCATTTTCGCAAATATCGCACTTGTAGATGAGATTAATCGTGCGGTACCTCGTACACAATCAGCCTTATTGGAAGTAATGGAGGAGCGTACTGTAACTATTTCTGGTCATACTTACAAATTGCCGAGCCCGTTTTTAGTATTAGCTACACAGAATCCTTTGGAATCATCTGGTACATTTCCACTCCCAGATGCACAATTGGATCGTTTTTTGTTAACTGTTCGACAAGGGTATCCAAATAGGGAAAATGAAAGAGAAATGCTACGTAGATTTCGTCTAGGGAATCCAATGGAGTCTTTACAAAGTGTTTTATCATGTGAAGAGATTCTAGATTTACAACAACAAGCTCAGAATATTTTAATCCATGAAGAAGTAGAAAACTATCTATTAGATATTGTTAAGGCTACCCGCGAACATAATTTGGTGGAAATTGGTGTTAGTCCACGAGGTTCTTTAGCTTTTATGCGTGCCGCTCAGTCACGAGCATTATTAAATGGACGTAGTTATTGTACACCAGAAGATTTTCGATTTCTTGCAAAACCAGTTTGCTCACATCGATTAACGTTAACGATTGAAGGAGAAATGAAAACAACTAAGACACAAGTTATACAAGAAATTTTAGAAACTGTATCAGCCCCAGTGGAGTCAGTATGATGGAGACTATCGTTATAAAACATCGTATAGCAGAGTTATCTAGTATTATAGTATTTATAATTATAACTGTTATTCTTTGGTTAATTTATCAAAATTTCGTTGTATTTCTTTTGTTGTTTTCTTATTTTTTATTAATTGGATTTGCCCATTGGTATGTTAGTAAAATCTCTAAAGTAAAATGGAGAATTGTACAGTATCATGAGCGGCTTTTTATTGATGAAAAGGGACATTGTAAAATATATATTCAAAATGATATGAAAATGCCTATTCCCTTTCTCAATTTCTGCTTTCGTTCACAAAGAGGGATAGAATGGCATATAAAAGAAAACTGGGTAAAGCATGGGAATTTTTATAGTATTCCATTATCTCTTTCGAAAAATGAGGAGATTGTCATTGATTTGTATGCGCAAGCTAGGCAACGTGGTAAATGGAAATGGGATCATATAGAAATTGTAATGAGTGATCCTTTTCGCCTCGTTACTTTACATTATACATACAAATATAAACAAGTGCCTTTATTTCATGTTTATCCAAGAATCGCGAAGGTAACTATCCCAGAAACAAAGCGATGGCAACAAGGGTACCGTACAGCAACGGTTTCGCCTTTATATAACGAAACAAAAATTATAGGTGTAAAACCATATGAAGGAGAAGTGTTTCGGGCTATTCATTGGGGAGCAACTGCAAGGACAGGCGTATTAAGTGCTAAAAAATACGAACCTTCGCAAGGGGACCGTTATGCGGTTTATCTCAATCTTGTTGGTAAGAATTCTTATACATGGCGTACAGATATAGAATGGTTAATTGAGGTAACGACAGGGGTGTGTAAGCAGTTACTTGTACAAGATTGCTCTTTTGAACTATGGGTAAATAGTGTACATAATAACGGTATTTTACAAATCCGTTCGGGGGGAAATCGCTCACAGTTATATAAGGCTTTACAATTGTTGTCTACAATTACGGAAAACGACCAGCCTGTGTCCTCAGAGGTATTTTATAAAACGGGTTTCCGAAAGCAAGAACCGGGTGCTATCCCACTTATAATTGGATATCCACCACAGCAGCAAACAAACTGGTTGCAGGTTGTAAAATAGAAAGGAGATAGTATGGACAAGTGGATGGTTGCTAGGTTTCGCTTAATTGTATTTTGTATTGCTATAATTCTTGCCTTTTTTCTAACACAAGGAGCCCTATATTCACGTGAAATATTTCAGGAATGGATGATTAATAACACAAAATTTTATCTTATAGATGGTTTTGCAGAAACGTTGACCAGTGGAAAGAGTAAGGAAGACTTTTATGGTGAAGCGAGTAATAAATCAGATGACGAAAAGGGCGGGAAATTATGGATTGATGAACCTAGAGAAACAGGGGATGAAAGTTCACACATTCCGCTTGTAAAAGGAGAAATCACATCTAAGAATAATATAATAATTTACTTTTGTATTATAATATTATGTATTGTTGGGCTCATTTATAAGTCCAGAAGAAATAAAGAACAATTACTACAAGATAAGATAGATGAAAAAAAACTTCCGTTCCAAATAGATCAATCTCCCATCGGAACGAAAAAAATAAATGCATTGCCTCATAATCCTATACGTGCTGAATTAGTGAAATGGGAACGGAATTTACCAGTATCTAAACAAAGACGTTCCTATGAAACGATTCAACAATGGTTAACACGTATCGGTTGTTCACATGAAATAGTAGAAGTGTACGAGAAAATTCGTTATGGGGATCTAGCCTTTACTCCAGATGAAAAACAATTTATACATGAATGGATACAAAAACATATATAAGCTGTAGAATGATATAATCGCATCAACTTAAGTCAGAAAAAAAGATGGGAACAGATCGTATGCCATCGTTTTGGGAGTACAACCTTTAGTGATACAGTTGATTCAACAGTAGCAGAGCTATTAAAAACAGAAAGAGTCTACTCATCAGAGTAGGCTCTTTCGTTTATGTATTATGTCACAAGAAATCCCTTATTTTCTCTGGAATGTCCTTTTCAGAAATCTATGCAACAGAGTCTTTATAGTAAGAGTATCTTGTTAGGAATAACCCCAAAAACGTATATCGCCATATAAAAATTTATTTTAATCCTAAAGGATTCCTTACAACGATTTCTATAAATTCTTCTCAATAATTGAAAATAAAATCAATCCAGATTATTATATTGTTATTGTAAATTTATTTTATTTAAGGAGGATACATAAATGAAAAGCTCAAAAGGCTCTATTGAATCAGAGATAAGCAAAGCAATTACTCATTGGGAAAAGGACTACTTAGGACGCGGGTCTATATCTGTTAAGACAGACATATTACGAGATATGATTATCGTAAATTTACAAGGTATTTTAACACCGGCTGAATATACTGTTTGCGAAACGAAAGATGGTATGCT
This sequence comes from Bacillus sp. FSL R9-9834, assembly GCF_038006905.1. Taxonomy (NCBI): domain Bacteria; kingdom Bacillati; phylum Bacillota; class Bacilli; order Caryophanales; family Bacillaceae; genus Bacillus; species Bacillus sp. FSL R9-9834. The sequence continues at coordinate 2,960,533 of NZ_JBBOWD010000001.1, read as the reverse complement.
AACGATAAAGAAAAATCGTTCGGAGCTAGTTGAATCTGGAATTGACGATTTGAAAGAGATCATACTAGAATTAACTGGAGAGAAAGTGAAAAGTTTTCATACGGATATAAGCTCTCGTACAGGTGAACGAGTAATGATTTTTAAATTGTTTCATAATCTTGAGGAAAAGTTTTAAAAATTAAAACCACCGTAGGGCTAGTGGGAGATAATTAAGAAACCTAAAAGTTTTGCACTTTATTTACATTTATTAACATGATAATAATTAAAAATTTGAAGTTATTTACGTATAATAAATCTTAAAAACTGATAAAAAAATTGACAAACTGCTTAATATGGTTTATCTTATAATTGTTTTAGAAATTAATAGATGCTTATTTTAACTGTTTGCTATAATTAAGGCTTTAGCATTTTTTTAATATGTAATATTGACTAAATGAAAAAGTTTCTTAATGAAAAGATGGCGCATAACATAAATTGATATATTGATTGTATAATCTAGGAGATCAGAAATATACTTTTCTTTTTAATAGGAGTAATACATACATTCTTTTATAAAATGGGAGCTCTTCAAAAAACTTTATTGAAGTTAGTTGAAGGGAAACCGACAATCTCCATAATTTAATGATGATATAAAATCATTGAATTATGGAAGTTGTCGGTTTTTTTTATGGGAAAAAACGATGTACTAAAAATAGTGAATGAAAATTTAAAAAATTATCGTAATGAAAAGGAATTCTTACAGTTTATTTTCGTTTAGAAGGGAGTATTTACATGTTAATTTCGCTAAGTTCATCAACATTGTTAACATTATTTTTTATGGCGCTTAGTGCTTCTTGGCTAAGTGGATTATTGTTTTTACATGCAAGGATACCTTTACGTTTTGTTCATATCCATATCGGTATCGCTGCTTTGCCTTCATTGGTTTCTTTACTTGCACTTGTTAATCACAATGGAGATAGCGTTGTAGGGCCTTGGCATCTAGATACTTTAGCTTGGTTCATGGCTTTCTTTGTTCTTACAATCGGTTTAATTATTCAGCGCTTTTCTGTACGTTACTTACTGGGAGATCGCTCATATCGAAAATACTTTGCACTTTTTACATTTACTACAGGTGTATCTTCGGTTGCATGGTTAAGTAATGATCTTCGTTTCATGATTATTTGTTGGGGAGCAACTCTTATAGGATTGGTTTTACTCATAGGTCTAAATAAAGGATGGAAAGTAGTTAGTGAAGCAACAAAAATCTCTGGCTATTTATTTACAATAAGCTGGATCGCCTTGCTAGCAGCTATCATTTGGCTTTTTCAAATCACTGGACAGTGGCAGTTAACATCAGTTGTAACGAATGAAAATGTAGCTCAATTTGGAAAATTGGAGAAAACAGGAATTAACTTATTCATTATAGTAGCTGTGATGATTCCAGCAGCACAATGGCCTTTCCAAAGATGGTTAATTGAGTCGGCTGTTGCTCCAACTCCTGTTTCTGCTATTATGCATGCGGGGTTAGTAAATGCTGGCGGTATCATGTTAACTAGATTTTCGCCACTGTTTCATGATGATATTGCACAAATCATTTTACTAATTTTCTCTAGTATTTCTGTCTTAATCGGAACAGGAATTAGCCTAGTTCAGGTTGATTATAAACGTCAGCTAGTGGGATCAACTATTGCACAAATGGGGTTTATGCTGATTCAATGCGCATTAGGAGCTTATTTAGCGGCTGTTATTCATTTAATTTTACATGGTTTGTTTAAAGCTACACTGTTTTTACAAGCTGGTTCTTCCGTACAACGTTTTGGGGAAGTGAAGCAGTCTAATGAAAAGATGTCCAATTTATGGATGATAGTCGGGCGTGTTTTCGGATTATTTATAGTGATTGCATTTTGGTTTACGACTTCTGGAGAAGGGTATCAATTCGTTAGTGCGTTCGTCTTAGGGTGGTCATTATACTTTTCATGGAAACAGCTTGTTGTTTTTGGAGAGGGAAGAATGGGAAGAATTGTTGGTCTATTTATTTTAGCTGGATTTTCTCTCATTTACTTTACAGTTCATAATTCTCTTTATAAATGGTTGCATACTGACATGTATCAAAGCGTTCAACCTTCAGCTCCAGCCGTTATTTTTGTTATATGTCTCTTATTATTTGGTAGTGCTATTAGTACTCTCGTTACTCGTAACCAATCCTCTACTATATTTGCTGTAATGTACCTTTGGTTCGTTCGAGTAGGTGAGGCGAGACGAAAGTCAGTAGAAAGTCATCCGAGCTATCTGAAACATTATGTATCAAAAGGGGGTAATCAGTGATGAGCGTATCGTCAATCGTAACGAAAGAAACTTTAAAAAAGAAAGAGACAAACATTGAAGTACAAGAAAATAATATGAATGATTTAGTTAAATCTGCTAGCCGAGCGATTGCACCACTTTGGCCGATTGCTACATTTGCAGCTCATCACCCTTGGATGGGGCTTGAAAAACAATCATTTGAACAAGTTGCAGATTGGTTAAAAGAAATTCGTAATGTGGATATATATCCGAGTGCTTCTATGATTCATTCGGCAAAGGCAAAAGGGGAGATTGAGGAATCATTTTTACAAAGTGGCTTGTCTCGTTGGCTTGATTCACAATCTTTTCATATTCCGCGAGAGAAAGCGGAGCGTTTTTGCCAAGAAGCTTTAAAGTTAGAAAGATTACCTTCTAGTTTGTTATCATCGCCAGAAGTAAATAAACTGGCAGAAGAAATGAGCTATATAAATACAAGAAGTATGAAAGACTCTTCTATGCAACCTGTAAGTACACTTATAGAGAATCAAAAGGGTGAAAATCTATCTGATATTCTTAATTATCACATCATTAAATGGTGTAAATTATATTTGGATGACTCCGGGGCAAGCTGGACGATGCCAAACCGAGAGAAAGGCTTGTATCGTGCATGGCACCACCTTATTACATTTGATCCAGCGCTCAGTAAAAATGAGCGTAAAGTTTTAAAAGATTGGCCACAAGATGCCCAGGGAGCTTTAACAAAAGCATTATCTGAACTAGGAATTTCTGAATCTAACAAGCAAGCTTACCTTGAAGGTCACTTGCTTGCTTTGCCTGGATGGGCAGGAATGATACGATGGCGTTCCCAACAATCAATTCAGGAACAGGAACTCGTTATAGAATATTTAGCAGTTCGAATTTCTATGGAGCTAGCCATTGTAAAACCTTATTTACCTATAAAAAATCAAAAGATTGAGAAAAAAGTTGAGGTTGTCCCACTTATAGCTTCTTGGATCTATTGGGGGGATATTTCAATAGAGGAATGGTTACAAATGTCTGCCACTGAACAAAGTGAATTATTAGCATTTTCCTATCGTTTTGATGAAAATATTCGCAGGAAACTTTGGCTGGAAGCTTGGGAACAGACGCATGCTGAGCAATTAAGGGAGAAGATCGCTTCTAAACAACGTGCAACGAATGATAAAAAACATGTATTAGCTCAATTAGCGTTCTGTATTGATGTACGTTCAGAACCTTTTCGTCGCCACCTAGAAAAATTAGGTCCGTTCGAAACGTTTGGAATAGCCGGTTTCTTCGGGTTACCAATTGCGACTAGTGAATTAGGTAGTAATGACAGTCATCCTTCTTTGCCAGTTATATTAAAACCGAAACATCAAATAAAAGAACTCACGGATGAAAAGGAATTTAAAAATTATAAACAACGCAAGAAGATAGACAGCTCAGTAAGTTATACGTTTAAGACGATGAAACAAAATGTATTGACAAGTATGTTACTACCTGAGGTAAGTGGCCCTTTACTTGGTTTACAAATGGTGACAAGAAGTTTTGTGCCAAGAAGAGTAGGCAGTTTCATTCGTAACCTTCGTAAAACGATGTTACAAAAGCCGGATACAACATTCTCACTTAATCATGTTCATGATACAAAATGTGAGATACCGATCGGTTTTACGAAGGAAGAAAAAGTGAACTATGTGCGTCAAGCTTTAAAAATGGTGGGATTGACAGAAAAATTCGCGCCTTTAGTTGTAATGTGCGGACATAGTAGTCAAAGTACGAACAACCCTTATGCTGCAGCGCTTGAGTGTGGTGCTTGTGGCGGAGCAGCAGGAGGATTCAATGCAAGAGTTTTTGCTACTTTATGTAATCTTCCAGAAGTAAGAGAGGCGTTGTCTGCTGAAGGTATTAAAATTCCTGAGGACACCATTTTTGTAGCAGCTGAACATAAAACAACAGTGGATGAATTGGAATGGATTTACGTCCCAAAACTTTCGGAAGCTGCGCAAGAAGCATTTGATCGTATTGAGTCGGTTATGCCAAATGTGAGCCAACATGCAAACAGAGAGCGTTTAACACAATTACCTAATTTTAAAATGAAAATAAAAAATCCGAGTAAAGAGGCACATCGATTTGCAGAAGATTGGAGTGAAATACGTCCAGAATGGGGATTAGCCCGTAATGCATCTTTTATCATCGGACAGCGTGAATTAACGCAGGATTGTGACTTAGAAGGAAGGGCCTTCCTTCATAATTATGATTGGAAACAGGATGAAAGTGGCGATATATTAGCTAGTATCATAGCGGGACCAGGAACAGTAGCGCAGTGGATCAATCTACAATATTACGCTTCAACTGTAGCCCCTCATTATTATGGTAGTGGGAATAAAACAACACAAACTGTAACGTCAGGTCTCGGTGTTATGCAGGGAAATGCAAGTGATTTGTTATCAGGCTTACCTTGGCAATCCGTTATGCAGTCAGATAATGAGACGTATCACTCACCACTTCGTTTACTCATTGTAATTCAAGCGCCTACTAAATATATAGAACGTTTGCTAAAGAATGATTTCACATTTCGAGAAAAAGTTAAAAATGGGTGGGTTAGACTGGCGAGTGTTGATCCAGAAGGACAATGGAAAAATTGGTAACAATCATGTCATGAACAATCAACTATCGTTACTAGTTTAAAAGTTTCATAAATACAATCATGAAGAAGGAGTGCTATATATGAATGCAAAGAATAAAAAGGTTTTATTGTTAACAGACATTGAACACGGGATAGAGCCTATTATCCAACAAGTAACTAACGTTCAACGAGAAAACATGTTGACTATACACAGCTACGATTCTGTAATTGTACATCCTTATGGAGATATAATGAGATCTATTATTATTGCTATTTATGAAGAAAATGTGGAAGAAATTTTTGTTGTCGGAATAGAGGATAAAGAAACTAATGTAGTTAATCTACAAATTCAACGTGATTCCATAAAAAATAACAAGGAACTAGACTATCTCTTTAAAAATTGCATGCCTGAATTTTCAAGTGGTAGTCTTGAGGAATGGCTAAGTGGAAAAGAAAATGTTAGTGAAAATATTGAGAAGAGTATAGATATGATTCGTCATCATCCGTTAGTGCCTTCTAATGTTAAAGTTCATGGTTTCAAGATTGATAGAACAGGTGGAAAAGAAACAGTTGTTGAAGTTTCTGCTAATCAAGTAGTAAAACAAATGCATTCTTATGTGTAAATTATCGATAGATAAGCAACTTTTATTTGGACTTATGTCTTTTACAAAGAGCAAAAGAAATCTTCTATAAATGGGGATCTTTTGCTCTTTTTGTTTGAATTTTTAATGTGTTTTATAGGAGATATCTAATATGTACATAATAAAAATATATAACCTTTTGGATGAAATTTTAAGGACGGATTAGCAGGTGGGAAATAAAAGTTTATGTTGTGATTTATCCCGCTTTAATGGGCAGTAAGACCCCCACCTCAAAATTCAGCGAAAGCAAAGAAGTTAGGCGGGGGATCAACTGCCCATAAAAGTCCGATTGGTTCAACTAATAATCAGTGGGGGATGAAGAAAACCCCCACTGATTAAAGTTTCACTTTATTTTAAGATTATTATTAAAAATAATGGAGATTCTTTAATTATGACAATAAAACAGTTAAAACCTAAAATAATATGGAAAAAAAGAATGTTGCTAACTATTTGTATTGTTTTCGGATTGATTATTGCGGGAGTTGTTTTTTGGAATGTTTCACCTATTCCAAAAGCGTTTCTCATAAAAAAAGCATTTGAAGGTGGAATGTTTGTTCAATCTAACAATTATAAAAATGCTCTAAAAGAGACACGAATTGTTAAAGATATCAATTATAATTCTAAATTTCCTGATGGTACATTAGATATTATTTATCCCAAAAACCTTACGGGAAAAAAATCTGTTATTTTTTGGGTGCACGGGGGTGGGTTTGTAGGTGGAGATAAATCAGACATTACTGGTTATGCAGTAGAATTAGCTGCTCGTGGTTATACAGTAATAAATATAAATTATGCTCTTGCTCCTAAAAGAAAGTATCCTACACCAGTACTACAACTTGGTGAGGCTTACGAATATATAAAAGAAAATGCAAAGAAATATAATGTGAAACTAGATGACCTGTATTTTGCCGGAGATTCTGCTGGAGCGCAAATATCTGGACAATTCGTTACTATTCAAACATCTCCAGATTATGCGAAATTAACTGGAATCGACGCTATTGTTGGTCCTTCTACAATTAAAGGTATACTGCTATTTTGCGGTCCGTATAATATGCCTGCATTAGCTAAAATGGAAACATCCAAAGAAGTACAAGACTTTATGCGTACTACTGGCTGGGCTTACTTTGGGAAAAAGAAGTTTGAAACATTACCTGAAATGGAAATCGCCTCTATTTATCAACACGTTACAAAAGATTATCCACCAACGTTCATTACAGATGGAAATACTGCATCATTTGAAGAGCAAGCTAAAGCATTAGCTTCTACTTTACAAAATAAAGGAGTACCTGTAGATACACTTTTCTTCGATAAAAATATCTCTGGGAAGTTAGCGCATGAATTTCAATTTAAAATGAACACTCCAGCAGGTCAAGAAGCTTTTAACCAAGTTCTTAAATTTCTAAATGAAAATAAATAATATATATACTATTAACTTTTTATAAGCTTAGTTTAATACCAAATATGAGTGGACAAACATATTGTACTAATAATTTAATGATAGCAAGAATAATTTTGATAAGAAGTATATAGTAAGAATGATTTGGAGATACAGATGGGGATATAACTATTTTATTTAGGACGGTGCACTTTAAATGGATTTACAGACAGGGAAATTATATTGGAACACAACTTTTTCTAATACACCTTCTTATCCTCAATTGGAAGAAGATATAAAATGTGACGTACTAATAATAGGAGCAGGGAGTTCCGGTGCTCAATCCGCATACTATTTAAGTGAATCAGATTTAAAGATTGTTGTCGTTGATAAAAGAAAGGTAGGACACGGAAGTAACCTTACAAATACAGCACTTATTCAATATTTAGGTGACAAGATGTTTTTTGAACTTGTAAATACATTTGGAGAAGAGTATGCAGTTAAGCATATGAAATTATGTGAACAAGCTATTAATGATATTGAATATGCTGATCAAAATTCACCTTATTGCTCTGACTTTAAACGACGTGACAGTTTATATTATGCAAGTTATGAAGAGGATATAAAGAAATTAGAGAAAGAACTGTATTATTTACATAAGCATGATTTTAAAGCGACTTGGCTATCAGAGGAACAAATTGGACAGAGATATCCATTTAAAAAACGTGCAGCTATTTATACGTATAACGATGGTGAAATAAATCCGTATAAATTTACACATAGTTTATTAAAACAAGCTTCTAATAAAGGAGTCCACATTTATGAAGATACAGAGATTGTTGGCAAAAAGTTAGAGAAAGAACGTGCTGTTTTTTATACAAAAGGGGGCAATTCTATTACTGCCGATAAAGTAATTGTGGCTGCAGGATATGAAGGTTTGGAATTTAAAAAGGAAAAGAACGCTACACTAATTAGCTCGTATGCAATTGTTACTAATCCTGTAGAAGATTTATCTTCTTGGTATAAACGTACTCTCATTTGGGAAACTGCGAGACCATATATTTATATGAGAACTACTGCAGATAACAGGATTATTATAGGTGGGTTAGATGAAGATACAAACATTGCTCAAGAAAGAGATTCAAAATTAATCCATAAAAAAGAGAAATTAGTGAATGAATTTAATAAGCTCTTTCCAAATATTACGGTTGAACCTGAATTTTATTTAAGCGCTTTTTATGGTGGTACTCATGATGGTTTACCTATAATTGGAATGTATGAAGAGTTTCCAAATTGTCACTTTATCTATGCGTATGGAGATAATGGATTAGTATATAGTATGGCACTTTCTAAAATGGTTCGAGATGTAATTATTAGCGGTTCAAGTCCAGATTTGAATTTATATTTACAAACTAGACCAAAACTAAATGAATAAGCTATATGTACGCAAAATCACAGTAGTATAAAGAAGTGATCGTTTTAACGGTTTTAATTATTTTATATAAGAAGCAATTCTACATTTGTAATCTCTCCAATATATTTTGGGGGGATTTATTTTTTTATTGAAAAATAGTCTAATTAAACTATAATGAGTATATAGTTTAATTAGACTATTTATTCTGTTGGGTGTGAAAAAAGGAGGAAAGAGGTATGGTTGCAAAAGAGACCAACTTACGCTTAGTAATAGCTGGTTTAATGCTAGGCATTTTAATGGCTGCAATGGATAATACAATTGTTGCTACTTCAATTGGTACAATTGTCTCAGATTTGGGTGGATTGGATAAATTCGTCTGGGTTACTTCTGCTTATATGGTTGCAGTTATGGCTGGTATGCCTATTTTTGGGAAATTATCTGATATGTATGGTAGAAAGAGGTTCTATATTTTTGGTTTATTAATCTTCTTAATTGGTTCTGCATTATGTGGTACTGCGCAAAGCATTGTTCAGCTAAGTATTTATCGTGCAATTCAAGGTATAGGTGGGGGTGCACTTATGCCAATCGCCTTTACCATTGTATTTGATATTTTTCCTATTGAAAAAAGAGGAAAAATGACTGGATTATTAGGGGCCGTATTTGGTTCTTCAAGTGTATTAGGACCTTTATTAGGCGCGTATATAACAGAAAATATTAGTTGGCATTGGATTTTTTACGTCAATATTCCAATTGGTTTAATGTCATTAATTTTTATTTTAAAAGCTTATAAAGAAAATAATCCACCTACTAAGCAAAATATTGATTGGTGGGGGGCGATAACGCTCGTAATAGCAGTAATTAGCTTAATGTTCGCTTTAGAATTAGGAGGAAAAAAGTTTAAGTGGGATTCGATACAAATCATTGGGTTATTTACATCGTTTATTGTATTTTTTATTGGCTTCCTATTGGTAGAAAGAAAAGTGAAAGATCCGATCATATCATTTTGGATGTTTAAGCGTAAGGAGTTTGCAATATCTCAAATTATTACATTTTTCTATGGAGCAACATTTGTTATTTTAACAGTATTCATTCCTATTTTTGTTCAGGCTGTATATGGTGGAACAGCAACTAATGCTGGATTAATTTTAACACCAATGATGTTAGGTTCTGTCGTAGGTAGTGCCATTGGCGGAATATTTCAAACGAAAATTAGTTACCGCAACTTAATGTTATTATCTGTAATATCCTTTGGGATAGGTATGTATTTATTAGGAACGATGGATCCGCAAACAAGCCGTGCACTTTTAACGATATACATGATTATAACGGGATTTGGGGTTGGATTTTCGTTTTCTTTACTTCCTACAGTTTCTATTCATAATATGGAACCGAGATTCCGTGGCTCAGCTACTTCAACAAATTCATTCTTTCGTTCACTAGGTATGACAATTGGGGTAACGATTTTTGGCTCCATTCAAAATAGTACCTTTACAGCTAATTTAAAGGATGCTTTTAAGGGAATAGAACACGGTTCCAACATGTTAAATAATTTAGGTGATCCAAGTGCAATATTTCGCTCAGATATAAGGGCCAGTATCCCTACTTTTATTCTTGAAAAAATTATAGCCGCTATGTCATCTTCAATTACTACTGTATTTCTATTAGCTTTAATTCCAATTATCGTTTCATTTATGGCAATATTATTTATGGGGAATGTCAAAGCTGGTACAAAGGATAATAAAGTGAATTCGAATTCATAAATTTTATAAAACAAAAAGATTCTTTGCTTATTTTTAGCTTATACTATTGGTATAGGTTATTAAGGAGTGGAGAATTATGAATACAAAGCTTTTTATGCTGGGTCTTCTTATGGAGAAGAATAGACATCCGTATGAAGTCCAGCAACTTTTAAAAAATAGTGAAATGAAATATTATATAAAAATTACAAAAGGCTCTTTATATTATACATTTGAGCAACTTGAAAAGAAGGGCTTTATAGAAGTTGTTGATATTATTCGTAATGAACAACGCCCTGAACGAACTATTTACGGTATTACTCAAAGTGGTAAACAAGAATTTGAGCATTTATTATTAGAGCAAATGATAAAGAAAGAGGATATGCATCGTCCTATATATGAAGCGTTACTTTTTGCACAATATGGGGAGGAACAATTAATTCTAGAACAGCTAAAAATTAAAATCTCTCAACTGACGTTATATCTTACTACTCTTCAAAAAGTATATGAAGAGAAGTGTGGAAAAGAGAGTTTAGCTAAGCTATATATATTATCTAGTGTCATTTTACATTTAAGAACAGAGTTAAAGATTTTACAGAGTTTATATAATAACGTAAAAAATGAAAAGATAGATAATATAGGAAATGATGTACTTAGAGAGATAGAAAATCAATGTTTATAATGAAGAAGATTATAAAATAAAAAGAACGATTGTTATAATCATTTAAAAATAACAGAAGTACTTGTTCTAATAAAAAATGAATTGTGCTTTAAGAATCAGAAGGGATAGCCATGCAAAATAAAATTATTGTTATGTTTCAAAAAGATTTTCGCTTATATGATAACCCAGCTCTATTTGAAGCTACTCAGTCCGGTGAGGTTGTTCCGGTATATGTACATGATGAAACTTTTTCAATGGGAAGTGCGTCAAAGTGGTGGTTACACCATGCAATAATAGATGCAAAGAAGCAACTTGAGGCATTGGGCTCTACTTTAATCATTCGTAAAGGAAGTACGGAGGAAGAAATACTTTCTCTCATAGAACAGTTAGGTATAACGGCTGTATATTGGAATATTTGTTATGATCCGGACAGATTACAATTTAATCAAAACATGAAAATGATGTTAGAAGATAAAGGTATTACATGTAAGGAATTTAATTCACATTTATTATTAGAACCGTGGATGATTAAAAAGAAAGATAACACTGAATATAAGGTGTTTACGCCTTTTTATAATGCATTTCAAAAGCAGGTAATATCTAAACCTATTAGTAAAGTGCAGCGTATAAAATGGGGAAGTTCTTTACCAGAAAGCTTATCTGTTACAGAATTACACTTGCTGCCGACTATACCGTGGACATCTCATATAGAATCAATATGGGATCCTACAGAAGAAGGGGCATACAAAACATGTAAGAAATTTTTCTCTAGCAAATTAGCCTCTTATAGTGAAGGAAGAGATTTTCCAAATCAAAATGCTCATTCGATGTTGGCACCTTATCTTTCATTTGGTCAAATATCAGTGAGGTGGATGTATCATTACTTAATCAATAAAAGTACCGAAAGACAATGTAGTCTTTTTGAAAAACAAGTGAATAGCTTTATCCGTCAATTAATTTGGCGAGAGTTTTCTTATTATTTACTATATCATTACCCATTTACAGTATATAAACCTCTTAATAAGAATTTTGAACATTTTCCGTGGAATAATGAAGAGGAGTTATTAACAGTATGGCAGAAGGGTGAAACTGGTTATCCGTTTATTGATGCGGGAATGCGGGAACTATGGCAAACAGGTTTTATGCATAATCGAGCAAGAATGGCTGTAGCCTCTTTTCTTGTAAAGCATTTATTAATTCCGTGGCAAGAAGGAGCAAAATGGTTTATGGATACACTACTAGATGCTGATATTGCAAATAATACCATGGGGTGGCAATGGGTTGCTGGAAGTGGAGCGGATGCATCACCGTACTTTCGTATTTTTAACCCGATTACACAAGGAGAAAAGTTTGATAAAGATGGAGAATATATAAGAAAATGGGTACCAGAATTAAAAGATATGCCTAATAAATATATACATAAACCGTGGGAAGCACCTGAGCATATTTTACAAAAGGCTAATATAAAGCTAGGAGATACATACCCTTTGCCAGTTGTTGATCATAAGGCAGCGCGGGAGAGAGCACTTTGTGCATATAAACGTATGAAAGAATTTATATAAAATACACGAGTCAATATGAATTTGATATGTAAAGGTTATAATGAAAAGTATAAGAAGGTCTATTTGCATATTAAATTTGTATTCATTGAAAGACCATACGAATCATATAGAGTTTCTAAAACCTTCTATTAAAAAAGGAGAATGTTTATGAAAAAATCTAGTATTCTAGTATTTTTACTAACATATGGTTTGTTTTATGTTTCTAGTATTTTATTTCCTATTGATCGTATGTGGTACGATGCACTAGAAAAGCCGTCTTGGACACCTTCTGGTATGACAATCGGAATAGTTTGGGCTGTATTATATGGACTTATTGCATTATCAATTGCAATTGTTTACAACAAATATGGATGTAAGCCAAAAACATTTTGGTTTGTATTCCTTTTAAATTACATGTGTAATCAAGCGTTCAGCTACTTTCAATTCAGTCAAAAAAATTTATTTTTAGCAACAGTAGATTGTTTACTAGTCGCTATTACTACGTTACTTCTCATAGCGGTTTCTTCCAGTTTATCTAAAGTATCGACATGGTTGCTCATTCCATATTTTGTATGGTCGGCATTTGCTACATATTTATCTTGGAGCATTTATCCCACTTTAACGGGCAGTAAGACCCCCACCTCCAAATGCAGCGAAAGAAAAGAATTTAGGTGGGGGATCAACTGCCCATAAAAGTCCGATTGGTTCAACTAATAATCAGTGGGGGATGAAGAAAACCCCCACTGATTAAAGTTTCACTTTATAGTATAAATTAAAGGCGTAAATAAAAACTTGAACATAATAAAAATGCTCGAGTTTTTATGCTTATTAATGATAATCTAAAATATAGAATATATACATCTTAGGGAGGCCATATGTGTGAAGAAATGGATAAAAATTACGCTATACTCTTTACTCGGTATTTTACTTATAGGAAGTATTACGTTTTTGACTTGGTCTCAGTTTACTTATAAACCAACGAAAGAGGCTTTGTTGTTAGTAGATGATAAAAAAGGTGAAGATCATATCGTTTTTGGAGAGAAAGATGCTAAAATAGGGGTTATTTTTTATCAAGGTGCTAAAGTAGAAGCGGAGGCTTATAGTTACTTGGGAGAAGCTCTTGCAAAAGATGGACACTTTGTAGTAATGCCTAAGTTACCATTAAACTTAGCGATACTTGGAATCAATGCAGTAGACAGTGTAATGGCACAGTATCCTGAAGTTCAAAAATGGTATGTTGCGGGCCATTCAATGGGGGGAGCTATGATTTCTAAGTATGCCTTTCAACATGAGGACAAGGTAGATGGGATCATTTTCTTAGGTTCTTATCCTGCAGATGACTTCTCTACGAAAGCGATTCCGATGTTATCAATTTATGGGGAAGTAGATGCTTTAGCAACTGTAGAAAAAATAGAGGACAATAAAAAGTTTATGTCAAAGAATACAACTATGCACATGATAAAAGGTGGAAACCATGCTCATTTTGGCATGTATGGTGAGCAAAAAGGTGATAATGCTAGCTTAATTACGCCAAAAGCACAACGAGATGAAACAGTGAAAGTAATTGAAGAATGGTTGTTGAAACAATGATAGACGGGAGAGCCAACTCATACGAGACGGCTCTTTTATTTAACTTCTATCTTCAATTTCCCTCTTATTTTCTCCGGAATATCCTCTTCAGCGATAATATCGTAAGAATACACATACTTTCCTTTTACATGAATTTTTAAGTAAGTTTTTCTTATAAAATCATTAGGTGTGTTCGTTCCAACTTTATATTCTGTTTCATTGCTTAATTCATCAACACCTTTTAGTGAGTACACAGCTCTTCCTTTATGATGATAATCTGGAATGCCATATCCCTTCGCAACGGCGTATACATTTTTTTCTTCAGCAATTGGATTAAATCTGTCTAAATCCCCGCGTAATATGAAAGGTAGTAAGTATATAGGAATGCCTATTGCTATTATACAAATTATAAATTTCTTCATGATCGTTTCTCCTTTTATCTATTTACATTTTTCAGTATAGATAAAAGTTCTTATGAATATAGAGGGGAATTCTTTAAGTTTTTCTTAAGAGTTATTTTATTACGGTAAAAGGAGCGAATCTCACATCGTTAGAGTCGTAACTTTGTATGATGATTCTTTTTTACATAACGAACGGATTTAGCTCTACGATATAATGCATTAGAAAAGTTTCATCCATATAGCATTTGGAATGTTACTGGGCAATCGATTTAAAATAGTTAAATATTACTTCTTGAAAGCACACTTTATTACCCATACGATTGTTTAGGATAGTATGTATCTTTATATAATCTTGATATAGATTTCTCTTTATCTTTCTATGAACATGAGATTATCTAAATATGAACAAGCTACACTCTCCTTAGAAAGAAGTGAGGAGAGGGATTTATGGAATATAGTAGAAAAAAAACATTTTGTTTATTAACTATCGCAGGACTAGGTATATGTATCGGTATGTCAAATAGTGAAAGTCCTATAAGTGAAAAGAAACCACCTGTCATTGTGCAAGAAGTAGAACAAAAACCAGAAGTAGTTGAAAAAGAGAATATATCAATAGAACAAGAAAAAGAGGTAATAAAGCCATTAGATGTTCCGCTTATCTTACAAAAACCAGAATTGATGCGCGGTTGTGAAGTAACAAGTCTCGCTATGGTATTACAATTTTCAGGAGTGAAAGTAGATAAAATGGAATTGGCTTCAAAGATACACTATGTCCCATTTCAAAGTAATGGTTTGAAGGGAAATATGCATAAAGGGTTTATCGGGGATATGGCTACTTTTGATAAACCAGGATTAGGTGTTTTTGTGGAGCCGATTTTAGAATTGGCAAAGTTGTATGTTCCGGATGAAAAAGTGATGAATCTAAGTTATAAAGAACCTGAACACATTTATGAAGCGATAGATCGAGGCCTCCCTGTATGGGTATTAACAAATGCTCGTTTTAAACGATTACCTGATAATCAATTTTATACATGGAGAACAGATACAGGGGAAATGAAAGTGACATATCATCAACATAGTGTTGTTGTGACAGATTATGATGAACAATATGTATATATTAACGATCCACTAAAGAAGGACAAACATAGAGCGATTAATCGAAATAATTTTGAACAGTCTTGGATTCAGATGGGAAGACAAGCGATGACCATTTCGATTTAAAGAGAACGTAGATTGGATGAGAATAGAAATGAAAAAAGTTTTAATTATAGAAGATGAAAAAATTATAAGAGAGACGGTAGCGCATTATTTCTCGCATGATGGATATGATGTGATAACAGCAGAAGATGGCCAGATGGGATTAGAGTTATTTGCTGCACATGATCATGATGTCAGTTTAATCATACTAGATATTATGCTTCCAGTAATGGATGGGTGGTCAATTTGTAGACGTATTCGCAAGAGCTCTAACGTTCCCATTATTTTATTAACAGCTCGAAGTGATGAGGATGATACATTACTTGGATTTGAACTAGGGGCAGATGATTATGTAACGAAACCATTTAAACCTGCAATTTTATTGGCGAGAGCAAAGCGTTTGTTCAAAGATACAAATCAAAATTTACAATTTCAGGACTGCATTCATTTATGCGGTATTCGCTTAGATAAATCAGCACGTTCTGTTTCAATAGATGGACAAAAGATAGATTTTACACATACAGAGTATGAAATTTTACAATCTTTAATGGAGCATAAGGAACAAGTATTAACGCGAGAGCAATTAATCACAAATATTTGGGGATATGATTATGACGGAGATGATAAAACACTAACTGCACATATGCGTAATGTACGTTTGAAACTAGGTGAGAAAGCAAAGCACATTACTACAGTTGTTCGTACGGGATATAAGTTTGAGGTAGAGAAATGATGAGAAAGAAAATTGTATTTCAGTTATTTTCTCTTACCTTTTTACTATGCTGCATGATCATCGCAACTATCTTTTTTGGACAAATGTATGTGATGAAGTATATGTATGTAGATAAGGAAAAAGAAAATGTTCAGAAACAATTAAAACAATATTATACATTTTACGAAGAACATAAACAGGATGAAAATAAACTCCAGAGTAAAGAACGATCATATGCTAACCAGCAAGGTATTATGATTGCTAGGCTTGATGAAGTAGCAAACATTAAGAAATTACCATCAGGAGATTACTATATAAAAGCGACTGATAAAAATGATCCAAGTCGAACATCTAAAGTCGTATTTAATAATTTAATTAACGCAAAGAGAGATATGGATTCTAACTTCAGCATTTTAATTACGAGTTTAATCGATAAGACGACCAAAACAGCTATCATGGATACAGTGAGTAAAGGGCCAAATAAGGATATCGTCGTTCCTACAACACTAAGGATAAAAGGATACGATGGAAACTTTGTAGCTCCTACATATCATCAGACAATGAAATACATGATGTCAGGCGCTAAAAATGGAATTAAAATTTTTTCAAAAGAAGAAAGTGATAAATATTATTACTTAGAAGGACTTGTAACAGAAATTAGCTTCCCGAATTATAGCAACCTAGAAATTGATAACACATTGTACAGTAATGAAGTATTTGCAAAGCGTATTTTGCAATTTCAATCGGATTGGATTAGCGATAAAGTAAAATTACGCGGAGAAGAATGGGTGCAGAATGAAATTAGTATAGATGGAATCAAGTATCTAGAAACGATAAAACCACTCATGAAAGATGGTCAAGTAAAGGAATTTATTTATACGCTATCTTCGTTACAACCAATTACAAAAGCAACAAATGTAATGAGTGATTATTACATATATATTATAGTATTTGTGCTGGTTCTATCGCTTATTGTATGTTTTTATTACTCGAGAATTATCACTAAGCCATTATTAAAGGTGAAGGAAGCAACGAAAAAAATAATGGAATTCCAGTTTCAAGACAAGCTTTCTATCAAGTCGAAAAATGAAATTGGAGAGCTTTCCTCTAACATTAATCAGCTCTCAGAAAGAATGGAAGGGTATATCAATCAGTTAAAAAAGGACTTAGAGAAAGAAAAGAAACTAGAACAGACAAGAAAAGATTTCATTGCAGGTGTTTCACATGAATTAAAAACCCCCCTCAGTGTGATGCAAATATCTGCTTCCATGCTGCAAGATGGTATTGCACCTGAAATGAATCAATACTATTGGGACGCATTAGAAAAAGAAATAGAGAAAATGAATGTACTAATTGATGAAATGTTAAACTTAGCTAAATATGAATCAGGAACATATCAAATACAGATGGAGCAAGTTAATATAGTTGACTTAATTCAAAAGGCAGAACAAGATTTACAAGTTCAAATTGATGAAAAATCCCTACAAATCAAATTAAATATAGATGATGTGTGTGTCAAGGGGAAAACGAATTTATTGGAACAGGTTATAACAAACTTGTTTACAAATGCGATTCGTTATACAGATGCAAAACAAATCATTGTGATTGATGTAAAAGAGAAACAACATGACGTATATATAGGGTTTGAAAATAAAGGTTCACATATAGCAGAAGAAAATATAGATAAAATATGGGATCAGTTCTATAGGGGCGATAAATCAAGAAAACGAGTATGTGGTGGAACGGGTCTTGGGCTGTCCATTGTAAAAAATATATTTGATTTACATGATGCGAAATACGGTGTGACCAACACTGAAGACGGTGTATTATTCTACTTCCATTTAGAAAAGTGGGATGGAAAACAGTAGTATAAAATAGTTGGAGTAAACAGTAAAGGTGCAAAATCTAAGGGAGAGAAGTGGCTGAAAGAAAATACGCATCGTGCAGGGTATATCATTCGTTATCCAAAGGAAAAGAAAAATATAACTGGTTATACGTATGAACCGTGGCATATTAGTTATATAGGAGATATTTCAAAAAATATATAAGGAAAAACTAACTTTAGAAGAATATATGAGATAAGAAAACTAAAGTGAATTGAAAATCTGTATTTTTTAGGGAATAGTATTTTATTTTAATAGATTCAAAAACTGCCTATTTAAAAATTTGATAGGCAGTTTTTTACTTTCGGGTACAAAATGAAATGATTTTATTTTGTTCATATATATAGAAAAAAACATATAAATACATCCAAAACACTAATCATTGCCCCTCGTTATTAGCAATAGGATAGCTACTTAAGGACAAAAAAGAATTCGCTAGTTTTTGTGCGAAATGTAAAGGGGGTTCTACCGATTGGATATGAATATACATAATTAATTCATTTTTTTACCAATAAAGTATTGCATCAAAATGCAAAGTTTTTCGAAAATAACTATTTTCGATGTGAGATGAAAATGGGGGAATATCTATTTAGAATCTAATAAAAAAGATAAGATTACGGAGTGTAATCTTATCTTCGCACTAATAATAATAATAATAATAAATTGTATTTTCAAGGTTTCAAAATGACTTTTATACAATCATCTTCACGATTATTGAAAATTTGATAACCGTAGCTCGCTTCTTCAAGGGGGATTTTGTGCGTAATAATCTCTTTTGGATCAAATTCTTTATTTGTTATTTTTTCAAATAGTTCCGGCATAAAATGAATGACAGGTGCTTGTCCCATTTTCAGATTAATATTTCTAACCCAAAATGCACCGAGTGGGAAGGCATTATAGTTGCCGCCATAAACGCCGGTCATTTGAACCGTTCCATATTTTCTTACGGCCTTCGTAGCAATTTGAATAGGGCCGAGAGTTCCACCTTGTAATTTCAATTTTTGTTCTAGAAATTCTAGGGGTGATTTTTTTCCATCCATGCCCACGCAATCAACGACTACATCCGCACCACCATGTGTGATTTCTTTTAAATGTTCTCCCATATCAGGAAATTTTGTAAACTCAAATACCTCAACATTGTTAATCTTTTTTGCATAATTTATCCGATAATCTAAGTAATCGACTGCAATTACGCGTTTAGCACCTTGCATCCAAGCGAATTTTTGTGTCATTAATCCAACAGGTCCACAACCAAGGACGATAACAGTATCACCTCGCTTAACGCCTGCGTTTATTACACTCCAATAAGCTGTTGGCAAAACATCGGATAAAAACAGTAGAGATTCATCTTCCAGTTCGCATGATTCTGGTATAACAAATGGAGTGAAATTTCCAAAAGGAACTTTTAAATATTCAGCTTGTCCGCCCGGATGATTACCAAATTTCTCTGTATAACCAAAGTATCCGCCAGAATCGTAATGGGGGTTGGAGTTGTCACATTGACTTTCCATTTCATGTTGGCAATAAAAACAATGTCCACAAGCAACGTTAAAGGGGATTACAACACGGTCGCCTTTTTTCACTTTCGTAACATCTGGACCTACTTCTTCAACAATACCCATTGGCTCATGGCCAATAATATATCCTTGCGGTAAAGGCATGTTCCCTTGATATAAATGTAAATCAGAACCGCAAATAGCGGTTGAAGTAATTTTTACAATAATATCATCTTTTTTCTCTAATTTTGCATCATCCACCTGTTTAACTTGTACTTGGTTTGGGCCTTGATAGGTTACAGCTTTCATCTCATATCTCCTTTTTGATTATTTCTCAAAATATACTTTCTATTTAATCGATTGGTGAAATAGAAATCTGTCTTTTATTTACTGAAGAGAATTAGGAAGTATATATAGTGTTGTTATGAAAGTATGTTATACCAGTTATTCTTTCTTATATGTTTTGCCCTACTTTAAGAAAAAAATCAATATTTATTCATATGCTAATTCCCATAAAAAGGATAACTATTATTTCATGATTCGTAGCATATTAAAAGCATTGGAGGTGAAACGATATGGCAAACAATAATAGTGGAAATCGTAATGAATTGTTAGTTCGAGGTGCTGAACAGGCTCTTGATCAAATGAAATATGAAATTGCACAAGAGTTTGGTGTACAACTTGGTGCAGATACAACAGCTCGTTCAAATGGATCTGTTGGTGGTGAAATTACAAAACGTTTAGTAGCAATGGCTGAACAACAACTTGGTGGTAGAGCTAACCGCTAAGTAAATTGACATACAATATAGTAGATATGTAAATCAATTTCTTTTGTATATGTGTAAAAATAAAAACCCTTATAGTAAATGGATTCTCACTCAAAGATTATTGATAATCTTCTTTCATAATCTTTGAGTATTTTATTTGTAAACTACTTTCCTAAACAATAAACACGCAGTGTTGGAAAGGTGTTTTCCATGCATAGTAGAAAATCTTTTGCAGGAAAAAGCATACTTAAAAATTTGATTTCAATATTGAAATCAATATTTATTATGATATTTTCGAAAGGGAGGAATTTAAAAATGGGTATATTAAGTGGAAATCCTCAAAACGAACCGTTACATTACGGAGAAGTATTTGATATTTGGAGTTATCTTTTAGCTGCACAAGGTGCAATTGCAAGCCATCAAGTGTTTATGAATCACACAGGTGACGAAGATTTGAAAAAGTTTTTAGAAAGCTTAATTGAAAATGATATGAATTCGGAAATAGAAGAGTTAAAAACTCTTTTAAAGGTTAATGGCGTAGCTTTACCGCCTGCTCCTCCAGAACGACCAGTTGCATCTATTGAAGATATTCCTCCAGGAGCACGTATTAATGATGTTGAAATAGCAGCAGCTGTTTCTGCAGGATTAGCAGCTGGACTTGTGACATGTAGTCAAGTGATGGGAAAATGTCTTCGAGAAGATGTAGGGATGCTATTCGGACAATTTCATATGAAAAAAGCGCAAGCAGGTGTAACTTTGCTGCGTTTAAGTAAGAAAAAAGGGTGGGTAGTTCCACCTCCATTACATGTAAGAAATTCTGATCAAGCTTAATAAACAAAAATAAAAAAGTGGCATTGGCCACTTTTTTATTTTTTAGATGTATCCCCACTTCGGATTTGTTTATTTAGTTTCTTAAATATAAAAAGTATTTTCATGCTTAATGTATCTTTTTGTCTACATATTTTCCATAATCAGGTACAGCAATTTTATCAAATTCTTGAACGAGTGTGTTGAGGCTTGTTGATAGCAAATCACCTGACATCGGTATCCCATGCCCAGTAACAGCAACTAGAGGCTTTAATTTTTCAAGCTTAATAACTGACTCTTTAGCGGCTTTCCAGTCTGTTGTTAAATAACGAGGTGGTCCGCTTATTTCCTGTTCCTGAGTAATTACTTTATATAAATATTCCTGTTTCACTGTAACAAAAGCGTCCCCAGCAATTAAAGTTCGGTCTTTTTCTCGGAATAATGAAATATGCCCTGGAGTATGTCCTGGTGTATGAACCCATCTAAACTCAGGCATATGAGGAACGGTTCCATCTGCAGGTAATACTTTTACGCTATTTTCTAAATCAATCGGTTCGTTAGGGAACAGAGGCGACATTTTCGCTACTATACCACCTTCAACTGTTGGATCTGGTTCAGGATAGCTTTGTTTTCCAGTCAGGAAAGGTATTTCCATTTGATGTGCATAGACTGGAACATCCCAATACTTGATGAGTTCAATTATTCCTCCAACATGATCAAAATGCCCATGAGTTAAAATAATTGCTTTTGGGCGGCTATTTGTACCAAATCGCTTCTCAGTAACAGATATAATTTCATTTGCACATTTAGGCATTCCAGCATCAACTAAAACAAAATTATCGGTATGCGGATTTCCAACAAAACATATGTTGACGATTTGAATCGTGTAGCAAAATAAATCAGGCAATACTTCGAGGCCATGACCACTCTCAATTGAAGTTGCTGGAATAAACTTGTAATCACTTCCATAATTCATTTCATTGTCCACTTTTTCTCCCCCTTAACTTATTCCAATATGACATTATAGTTCCCTAATTTTGAAAATCCATTTTTGGGGATGTCGTTTTCTCCCGCTTTAATGGGCAGTAAGACCCCACTGATTAAAGTTTCACTTTACAGTATACTGACTTTGTTTCTTACTCGTTTATTACATTTACTATCACAAGTGCCCTTATTAAAATGAGGAGAGAAACGTACTTGATTATAGGAAGTTTTTATTTAAGAGGAGGAACTATCATATGGCAAAGGTACTAATGTTTAATTTTCCAGGGGAAGGACATGTGAACCCAACTCTTGCACTTATTGAAGAATTAGTAAAAAGAGGGGAAGAGGTTGTTTATTATTGTGTAGAGGAGTATAAGGAGAAAATTGAAAAAACAGGAGCTTTGTTTCGTCCATATGAAAATTTTTTAGCAAAAGTAGACATGTTGAAAAGGATGAATGGAGAAATAGATCCCTCTGAACTATTATTACATATGGTAAAATCCATGGATAAAATAATAAAGATTGTTATAGAAGAGTTGAAAGAAGAAAAGTATGATTACGTAATATATGATAACAATTTTGCAGTAGGATGGATCATAGCTGAAGCATTACATTTACCTAAAATCTCTTCATGCACAACATTTGCAGTTACGAAAAAGTTATTTAACGCATTGATGAACAATCATAATGAAGGAGACAAAAAATCACCTCTTTATCAAGAAGTTACGCATATTTTAGAAGAGTGGCAAAAGGTATATGGCTTTTCTATGAATGAAAAGAAAAATGTAATGACTTGTGCTGGAAATATTACTATCGTATATACGTCTGAATTTTTCCAACCTGATGTGGAGGAATTGGATGATTCTTATATCTTTGTTGGACCCTCTATTACATCACGGAAAGATATGCAAGAAATTACTTTTAAAAAGAAGGAAGAAGAGAAACTCATTTATATTTCTATGGGAACTGTATTTAATCAACAGATGGATTTTTATTACATATGTTTTGAAGCATTTAAAAATTTTCCTGCTACCATCATATTGTCCGTAGGAAAACATATTGACATCAACCAATTGAAAAATATCCCATCTAATTTCAAAGTTTATAATTATGTGCCTCAGTTAGAGGTATTGAAACAAGCTAATCTTTTTATTACACATGGGGGAATGAATAGTTCTAGTGAAAGCTTATATTTTGGTGTTCCTATGATCGTTATCCCAGTTATGGGAGATCAACCGATAGTGGCCCAAAGAATAGAAGATTTAAAAGCTGGCATACAATTAAATCTAAAAAAGCTTACTCCAGTGACATTATATAATGCAGTAATGGAAGTATTATCGAATGATGTATACTTAGAAAATAGTCATAAAATCAAATGTACTTTAAAAAATGCTGGTGGATATATTAAAGCCGCTGAAACAATAGAACTATTTAAGTTGAAGACGGGTATTAAATAAGATGCCCCAGTTGCCAAACACAGCAGCTGGGGCATCTTATTATTTCTTCCTAACTTAATTATACCACGTAAATCAAGTTCAAAATAGACTGTTTCTTCTCAGTTACTCCTGCTACAATCAAGAACACATGCAAAGTAAGGAGAGATGTTATATGAGTTCTTTCATTCTCGATTTTCAGGAAATAGAAAAAACGCAGCTTTCACTTGTCGGTGGAAAAGGATTGAATTTAGGGGAGTTATCTAATATTCAAGGGATACAAGTGCCAGAAGGATTTTGTGTGACAACAGTAGGATATGAAAAGGCCATCGAGCAAAATGAAGATTTTCGCACTTTGTTGCAGCAGCTAACCAAGTTGAAGCGTGAAGACCGAGCTCAAATTGGTGAAGTTAGCAAGAAGATTAGAGAAGTCATTATGGCAGTACAAATCCCTACTGATGTAGTGGAAGCAGTAACTCATTATCTCTCACGTTTTGGAAATGAACATGCGTATGCCGTGCGCTCTAGTGCGACGGCTGAAGATTTACCGTATGCTTCATTTGCTGGTCAACAAGATACGTATTTAAATATTATCGGAAAAGAAGCGATTTTGCAGCATGTAAGAAAGTGCTGGGCGTCTTTATTTACAGAGCGAGCAATTATGTACCGCATGCAAAATGGTTTTGAACATAATCAAGTTTCTATATGTGTTGTCGTTCAACAAATGGTTTTCCCTGAGGCTTCGGGAATTTTATTTACGGCTGATCCGGTTACTTCTAACCGAAAGGTGCTATCAATTGATGCCAGTTTTGGACTTGGTGAGGCGTTAGTATCAGGACTGGTATCTGCCGATAATTATAAAGTAAAAGAAGGCAAAATTACCGAAACGATGATAGCGACTAAAAAATTAGCTATTTATGCTGTAAAAGAGGGCGGAACAGAGACGAAACAAATTGATCCGGCTCAGCAAAAGGTTCAAACATTGTCTGAACAACAAATATTACAACTAGAACAGATCGGAAGACAAATTGAAGCTTATTTTGGCTGTCCACAAGATATAGAATGGTGTTTAGTCGATAACGTATTTTATATTGTCCAAAGTCGCCCCATTACGACTGTATATCCAATTCCTGAAGAAAATGATGGGGGAAATCATGTGTATATATCAGTTGGTCACCAACAAATGATGACCGATGCGATGAAACCGCTTGGGTTATCTTTTTTCCTGTTAACGACTAATGCTCCTATGCGTAAAGCGGGAGGACGGCTGTTTGTTGATGCTACACAACAATTAGCTTCACCTGCTAGCAGAGATTATTTAATAAATACTTTAGGAAAATCAGATCCACTCGTAAGAGATGCATTAACGACTATAATCGAGCGAGATCATTTTATTAAATTATTACCGGATGAAGAAAAAGAAAAGAGTGCTAGCAAAAGTAAGCCACCAGTAAGTTCGCAACAAAAAATCGAAATTGATCCAGCAATCGTTACAGATTTAATAAAGAATAGTGAAGCATCAATCGAAGAGTTAAAACGAAACATGCAAACGAAATCAGGAACGGATGTACTTGATTTTATTTTGGAAGACATCCAGCAATTAAAGAAAGTATTATTTAACCCGCAAAGTACGGCTGTCATTATGGCAGGCATGAATGCTTCGGCTTGGATCAATGAAAAAATGGAGCAATGGCTAGGCGAAAAAAATGCAGCAGATACGCTTTCTCAATCGGTACAAAATAATATTACATCTGAAATGGGTTTAGCATTAATGGATGTTGCGGATGTGATTCGGCCGTACCCAGAAGTTATTGCGTATCTACAACATGTAGAAAACAATAACTTTTTAGATGAAATAGTTCAGTTTAAAGGTGGAGAAGAAGCCCGAGATGCGATTCGAACTTTTCTAAATAAATACGGAATGAGATGTAGCGGAGAAATTGATATTACGAAAACGCGCTGGAGTGAAAAGCCAACTACAATTATTCCGATGGTTTTAAATAATATAAGAGACTTTGAAGCGGGTGCTAGTAAACGGAAATTTGAAGAAGGACTGCAAGAAGCCTTGAAAAAGGGAGAAGAATTATTAGAGCGATTGCAGCAATTGCCGGATGGAAAACAAAAGGTAGAAGAAACGAAGCGAATGATTCGTAATATACGTAATTTTATCGGTTATCGTGAATATCCGAAATACGGTATGATTAATCGCTATTTCATATATAAGCAGGCGTTGCTGAAAGAAGCTGAGCAACTTGTGCAGAGCGGTGTCATTCATGAAGTTAATGATATATACTATCTAACTTTTGAAGAGCTTCACGAAGTTGTTCGCACGAATAAACTAGATTACGAGCTGATACAAAAACAAAAAAATGATTACAAATTATATGAAAAACTAACGCCTCCTCGCATCATGACGTCTGAGGGAGAAATTATTACAGGTAAATATAAACGAGAAAACCTCCCGGCTGATGCGATTGTAGGCCTGCCTGTTTCTTCAGGAGTGATTGAGGGAAGAGCTCGCGTGATTTTAAACATGGAAGAAGCGAATTTAGAAGAAGGAGATATATTAGTTACTGCGTTTACTGACCCCGGCTGGACACCGTTGTTTGTGTCTATAAAAGGATTAGTCACTGAAGTTGGCGGACTTATGACGCACGGAGCAGTAATTGCACGTGAATACGGATTACCAGCAGTCGTTGGAGTAGAGAATGCTACAAAATTAATAAAAGACGGACAACGAATTCGGGTACATGGGACTGAAGGGTATATTGAAGTGTTGTAATGAAATAAAAGATCATCCGCTATTATAGTGGATGATCTTTTCATATATACTTGACTTATTTCTTTAAACCAGCCGCATAAAAAGGTCCATGAACTGCGATTGTTGATAAAATACGAGCAATTTCCGCTGGTGTTTCTTTTTGTCCGTTATTTAACCATTGCTGAATCACACCAATATGAGCAGATGCCATATAAGAGGTTAAGTATTGGCTTGGGACAAGTAAATTCTCTTTATTAATGAGAGCGCCATTCGTATCTTCAAATATTGTTTTCCACATAAAGTCTTTCAGTTTTGTTTGGAAAGATAAATCTCCTTTTGGACTTAATACAGCTTTCATAAAATCACTATTTTCATTTAGAAATTCAAGAATAGAAGTGATGAGTATAAACGGCATTGTTGGGGAAGGGCTTGAGCCGAGATCAGCAATAACTTCCGGAAGTTTCTGTTTAGCAATGCTAGAAAACTTATACATAATTTCTTCTTGGCATTTCGTCATTAAATCAAACTTATCTTGATAATGTGCATAAAACGTACCACGATTTATGTTTGCTTTCGTTGTAATATCTTTCACTGTAATGGCGTCAAAACCTTTTTCTTCAATTAATTCCACAAACGCATTTCGTATGGCAGTTTTCGTGCGAACAACACGTAAATCTAAATTACTCTCACGCAAAATAGGTTCCTCCTTAATTTTAGCCAACACATTTTAAGAATGTGTCTTATAACCGACACATTCACGATTTTTGATTATTGTATAAGGTTCAACTCAAACATATAATTCAAATATAAATAAACAACACGTTGTTGGTTATTATAAATCAAATGATAGGAGGAGAAAAGAAAATGTTTAAAAATAAACTTTTATGGTTATCACCAGTTATTGCACTACTTGTTGTTTTTATTTTTTCATTAACGTTATTTCCAACCGTTCAGCCTCAGCCGAAAAACTTGCCAATCGCAATTGTAAATGAGGATCAAGGAGTAGAAATTCCGAATCAACCGAAGATGAATATGGGGCAAACGATTGTTGATAATATGAAAAAAACATCAAAATCAGAGGAAGAACCCGCAGTGAAGTGGGTAGAAGTGAAAAATAAAGAAGTAGTTCAAAAAGGCTTAAATAATCAAGAGTATTACGCAGCATTAGTTATTCCAAAAGACTTTAGTACAAAACAAGCATCATTACGAACACCGCAGCCATCTTCGCCAGAGGTAGAAATATTCATCAATCAAGGAATGAATACAGCAGCATCATCTATGGCAGGACAAATGTTAAATGGGATCGTTGATAATATGAACAATACTGTTCGTACTCAGCTCCTAGATGGATTAAAAGCAAAAGGAGCTACATTAACAGCAGATCAAGTTTCAAATGTAGTAACACCGATTACAAAGAAAGTGACAAATGTAAATGAAACCGGCAAAAATAGTGCGAACGGTAACTCGCCAATGTCTTTATTCCAACCGTTATGGATTGCAAGTTTAGCGAGCGCAGCAATTATCTTTATGGCGATAAGTAAAATGCCGATTCGTACAAGAAACGAAAACTTCGTATTAAAACTAAAGCAAATCGTAACAGGCGCAATTGCTGCATTTGTTATTGGATTCGGTCTTACATGGATTGCGGATGGAATGGTAGGATTAAATATTTCAAATTTCACTGATACAGCACTATTTTTATCTATTACATCCTTTAGTTTCTTCTTAATGATATCGGCCGTACTTTCATTAGTTGGACTAAAAGGAATTGGTGTATTCGCACTCTTACTATTCTTTGGGGCACCGTTATTATCATTAGCACCGGAAATGTTGTCGCCATTTTATCAAGACTGGGTGTACGCATGGTTGCCAATGCGATTTATGATTGAAGGACTGAGAGAAATATTCTTCTTCGGAAAAGGGTTAAGCTGGAGTACACCTCTTACTGTACTCGTTTGGATTGGTGCGGTAAGTATGGCTATTATTCTATTGACTGCTTTCAAACGTAGTGCAATAAAGGAACATAAAACAGAATTAAACGCTTAGAAAAAAGAACGTTTCACTCGTAGTGAAGCGTTCTTTTTGTGATGAAATAATTATTAGTCTATAGGGAAATGAAGAGTTCGCATTTGTGGTTCTTTTTGTATACATGCTCCTGCTATTACAAATTGCATAAAATGTTATGCGGAATAATGGAGGGGATACAGTGTATAATTGGAATTATTATGATTCGTATAGGCAAAATGATAAGCTGATTCGCGATATTGAGAAAGCAATTAATGGAGAGTTTAGTGCAATAAGTTGCTATGCGAAATTAGCCAACATGGCTCCAAATGCGGCGGAACGAAATCAAATTCTTGAAATTCGTAACGATGAAATAAAGCATTTCCATCATTTTGTACAAATCTATACAAATTTAACTGGTCAGCAGCCGAAACCACAAATTACGGAAGATTGTCCAAATACGTACTTACAAGGATTAGAATTCGCTATACAAGATGAACAGAAGACAGTAGATTTTTACTTAGAAATTTCAGATGAAACATCGGATGCACATTTGAAAGAGTTAATGCGCAGAATAGCTGCCGATGAACAAAATCATGCGGTGTGGTTTTTATATTATTTTGTGAAGACGAAGTGAATGAAAAATAAATAGAAGAAAAAGCACCTTAGTTGAATGTAACAACTAAGGTGCTTTTATATATTTAATTTAAAGCAGGAGCGAACCATTGGGAGTTAAATTTCATATTGTCTCCAACTCGTTCAAGATTTGCTTTTGCTAAATTATTATTTTTTTGGTGATATGGAACTTCCCAGAAAATCGTTAATTCTTGTACATTCTTTTCTGATTTACCCACTTTAGCTCCGATGTCATTATTATACATTTCAATCATATCTTTAGATGTTTTCGCGCTATTTTTTGCATCGAATGATAAGTGGACTAAAGCGATATAATCATCAGGAGTATCAGTACCAAGATTTTCGTTTATTTTAATCTCTTTAATAGATACGCCGTGTAATTCTTTTACGATAGATGTAATATTGTTTTTAATCTTATCTTGCGGTGTAGCAGCCTCTTTAGATTGCTCTTGTTTCTGTGTAGTAGCAGTTTTTTTAGGGGCAGTTTCTTCTTTTTTACTACCGTTGTTACCCGCGATAAAAAATACTATAATGACTGCAACAGTCCAAAACCACCATTTTTTATAAAAAGGTTTTTTCATATGTATTCCTCCTAATAGATATGTAGCAGTGCTCATTATATCAGTGTTTAAAGGATTTACGTTTTTTTAGAAAAGTACTATTGTTTAATCAAATATTAAAAACCTTGATAATACTTGCTTTTCAATGATTCATATGCCCGATTAGGTAATAATTACCGCTTTTTATTCGGGGAAGAAAGAGAATTGATTATGATTTATAAGGGAGGTACAAACAAATGAAAAGAGGAATTACAGTAGATATTCCAAATGAATATGATAATTTACTTTGGAAAGTGTTAAAGCCAATTGATATTTCTTCATATGATTGGTGGGTAGGGAGTGAAGAGTCATGCTTAGTAGCACGTGGTGGATTGGATGAGGCATTATTTCCAGAAGAACCAAGTATAGTGGAAGGATCAGATTTGAAAACTTTATTTAAAGACAACATATATTATGTTATTTTTGCAGATTTAAAAGCGTATTCAAAAGGAGAGGAAGTAGTAGATATTGAGACATATGAAGAATTTAAAGAGAGTAAGTGTGAATTAGTTTTACTAGTTGCGGATTGTACATACGTCACGATTTACGCTAAAGATCAAAAAAAGATTGAACTGATGTATGAAAACGCAAGGAATCAAGGTTATTATGTTGAATACGTTACAGACGAAAATGACGGTAGAACGCGATTATCAGTATGATAGTCATTTGAAAGGGGAACGGCAATATGGAGAGAACTACAGTTAAAGAATATACAATTCGAATTGCTACGGAAGAGGAAAGTGATAGCATTATCACGCTATTAAAAGAAGTGGCACAGTGGCTACAACATAAAGAAGTGGATCAGTGGCAGTATCTGTTAGGAGAAGAAGCTACGGCTGAAATACTAGAAAGTATAAAAGAGAAATATACATATGTGGTTACGAAAGGAGATGAAATTGTCGGTACGGTTACAGTATCTCCTAAACAAAATGAATGGGATGAATATATTTTTGGGAAAGAGGAAGTTTCTAATTCATTATATATTCATAGATTTGCGGTGAAACGGAAGTATAAGGGGAACGGAATAGGAGAATGGATGTTACAGTGGATAGAAGAGAATATACAACATGATAAAGAGTTTTTAAAACTAGATTGTGTAGGGCATAATCGCATATTAAATGATTTTTATAAGAGAAATGGTTTTGAATATGTTGGCAGTACAGATGGACTTAGTAAGTTTCAAAAGAAAAGGGGATAGTGAATGAATCAAATTGATACTGGTTTAGTAGAAAGGTATTTCAAGAAGTATTGCAAATAGATGAAGAAACATGGAATAGAGCAAGAGGATGGGCACTTTGGAAAGCGTTAATTACATATGATGCGAATAAGACTAGTAATAAGATAGTAGTAGACGAATCATATCGTGTGATTCAAGTGATTGCGAATGATTATAAGAGGTAGTAGAAAAAGCCTATTTCAAAATAGGCTTTTTCATATGGTGAAATATTAGAAATTGAAAGAAGGAATCTAACATAATTATACAGAATATTTAGATAATAGGAGGTGTCGAATTTTGAGTGAAATTGAATTAAAAAGGAATGTAATTAAGACTGGGAGTGAGAAGGGGGTTATTCTTCGGTTTATACTCGCTAGTCTAGTTGGGGTATTTATGTTTTTCGTACCAGTTACGATAAATGGTGCTTCTTCTATTATGATTGATCATATCGTATCCTGGATAAGGACTTCTGTTCCAAGCGTCGTACCTTATTACGCTCTACTCGTTATGGCAATAGGTGCAATTTATCCGTTTTATACGAAAAAATGGAATACATCTATCGTAGATATTTGTTTTTCTGTTTTAAAAGTAGTTGGCGTCGTTTTTGGTGTATTATATTGTTTGAAAGTAGGGCCAGCTTGGTTCTTTGCACCAGATGTAGGGCCGTTTTTATATGAGAAATTAGTCATATCGGTAAGCTTACTCGTTCCAATTGGTTCGGCGTTTTTAGCGTTATTAGTCGGATATGGATTGCTTGAATTTATCGGTACGTTTTGCCGTCCCATTATGAGACCGTTATGGAAAACGCCAGGCCGGTCAGCAATCGATGCGGTTGCTTCCTTTGTGGGGAGTTATTCGTTGGCCTTATTAATTACAAATCGCGTGTATAAAGAAGGAAAGTATACGACAAAAGAAGCAGCGATCATCGCTACAGGTTTTTCTACAGTATCCGCAACATTTATGATTATCATCGCAAAAACATTAGACATTATGCATTTATGGAATGTTTATTTTTGGACTACTCTCGTTGTAACATTCATCGTAACTGCTATCACTGTAAGAATCCCGCCTCTTAGTAGAAAACCAGATACATATGTAACGGAAGAAGGGTTCCCAGAGCCCGTTTATAAAGAGAAAATGCTAGAACGCGCTTGGGAAGATGCGTTAGAAGTATCGAAATCTGCGCCGAGTATTATGAAAAACATTGCAGTAAATTTAAAAGATGGTTTTATTATGACGATGGGAATTTTACCATCGATTATGTCTGTAGGGTTAATTGGTATTGTCTTAGCGAAGTTCACGCCAATATTTGATTGGGTCAGCTACATTTTCTATCCTTTTACATGGCTATTACAATTACCAGAAGCAGACTTAGCTGCTAAAGCGGCATCCGTTGGTATTGCAGAAATGTTTTTACCATCATTATTAGTAGTTAGTGCACCACTTGTGACAAAGTTTGTCATTGCGGTCGTTTCAGTATCATCTATATTGTTCTTCTCAGCTTCCATCCCTTGCATTTTATCGACAGATATTCCGTTAAAAGTATCAGAACTTATCATTCTCTATGTACAAAGAACGATATTAACGTTGCTTATCATTACACCGATTGCTTATTTGTTGCTTTAAAAAGGGGAAAGGTATAAAAAAGAATCCTTCTATAAAAGGAAGGATTCTTTTGTTTAGTGTTTTTATCAATTAAATACCTTAAAATGTACACTTTTTTGATGTTTTATTTGTTTTTCGAATATGACGTAATACTTCTTAAGAAAATTCCTAATCCTGCAAAAAAGAATCCCAAGCATAATAAGCTGCCTGGCGTTCCCCAAGTAATTTGATCTAGCATTTTTATATCCTCCCATTTACCCCATATTAATTAACTGTAAAATTTTCACTTTATTATCATATAGTATTTTTTTGGTTTAATCCAGAATTATCCATACTATTAAGCTGAAAAATTGATTCATAAATGAAAAAAAGAATCTTTTTGTAGAAAGAATAGCGTTTTTGATATGCAAATTTTTAAAGAACGTATATAGACCTTTAGAAAAAGAAAAACCTTACATGAAATGAAACCAATATAAATGTAGCTTGCTATAATGGGATGTACACGGTATTTGTTAGAGGTTTTTGCCGATTATTATGTAAGAAGGTATTAAAACTTTGATTTTAATATCCATATAATAAAATGTGTATTTCTATGATATAGTAAGAAAAAGGGGGCTTACAAATGGAAATCATTCACGAAAGAGTAAAGCTACGGTTAATGGATAGTGATGATGTCGAAACTTTGTTTTCGATTGTAGAAGGAAATCGGGAAATTTGGGCGTATTTAATCTCTAAAATGGATAGTGTGCAAGATATGCAGCAATATGTGCAAAAAGCGATACAAGGTTATGGAAAAGGTACGCAAATTCCTTTCGTTGTAGTGGATTTACAGACAAATGCGATTGTAGGAAGTACACGTCTATATAATATTTCAGTAGAAGATAAAACAGTCGAGTTAGGACAAACGTGGTATCATCCAAGTGTCCAGCGTACCAGTATAAATACAGAGTGTAAGTATATGCTTCTCCAGTATGCTTTTGAAAAACTGCATATGCTGAGGGTACAAATTAAGACGGATGCAAGAAATGAAAAAGCACAACGAGCAATTGAAAGGTTAGGAGCAGTAAAAGAGGGCGTGCTTAGAAATGAAAGAAAATTACCGAATGGACATGTGAGAGATGCGGTTGTGTATAGTATTATCGCAAGCGAATGGCCAGTTGTGAAAGCACGTCTATTAGAAAAATTAGAATTGTATAAAGAAAAGCTATAATTCGTGTTTTGAAAGGTATATTGTTTGTAATACATAAAAAATATACCTTTTTTCTTACAAAATGCTACTTTATTTTAATTCCTTTTGTTTCATCGTTCCCTTCTGAGAAAAAATTCGTTACAATGTAGTTGTATGGTAATAAACTTATGAATTTAAAACATGTAATGAAAACCGCAAATGAAAATGAATTGATAATCCTCAATTTTAAATGAAAACCCTTTTATACATAAATAACAAGTAAAGTTCCTTCTTTTAAATAAACTCAAACAAAACGATTTGATATAAATGTTTTTTTATAGAAGTATGGATGATGTACGGAGGCAATTACAAATGAAAGAAAATAAGAAGAGTAAGAAAAGACGAATCTTTCAAGTATTTTTACTAATGATTTGTTCTGCTATTTTATATGTAAGTTATGCAGCTTACGATATTTGGAGTTATCGTTTTAAAACAGATGATAGCGTGAAAACGGATGCTGGTATTGTACTAGGAGCAGCTTCTTGGAATGGAAAACCATCTCCTGTATTTAAAGAAAGAATTAATCATGCGATTTCTTTATATAAGAACGGAAATATTAAAAAGATTATTTTTACAGGTGGTACAAAGTTCGAGGCAGAGCTTGAGGAAGCGCGTACTGCAAGAGTATATGCAATGAAACAAGGTGTAAAAGACGAAGATATTTTAATTGAAACAAAATCCCTTTTCACTGAAGAAAATTTAAAGAATGCGAAGGAAGTTGGAATAGAGAACGGAATACGCACATACACGATTGTAAGTGATCCACTTCATATGAAACGCGCAATGAGAATCGCAAAACATATTAATATTGAAGCGTATGCTTCACCAACGCCGACATCAGCATATAAAACGTTAGATACAGAAATACCATTCTTCTTTAAAGAATTATTCTCGTATATTGGATATGTAACCTCGTTGCCATTAAAGGCATTGAAGGGAGACTAATAAGAAAAGAACCTATCTTTAAATAGGAACTTTTCTTATTAGTCAAAAACATTGTATTTTTATCGGAATAGTGAAACAATAGAGAGGTAGCTTCATATAATCATAATGACAAAATGAACGGTTTATGAATCGAACATAAAGGAGATTATAGTATGGCACTCTCATTTGTTGAAACAGAAAAACAATCTTTCATTATTGAACAAATAAATAAATTGATTCCGAAGTTCATGGAAAGGGAGCATCAACTAAGTGAATTAGGATCATTTCCGTATGAAAATATAAATGATTTGAAACATACCGGATATACGAAATTAACGTTACCGAAGGAATTTGGTGGTAGTGCGATTTCTTTATATGACTTCGTTCTATTTCAAGAGAAAATTGCGGAAGGCTGCGGGGCTACTGCATTATCGATTGGCTGGCATCTTGGCATTGTGAAAGAACTAGCGGAAAATCGCTCTTGGAATGATGAGATGTTTAAATGGTTTTGCGAAGAAGTGCGAAATGGGGCGCTCTTTAATAGGGCAGCAACAGAACCGAAAACAGGGAGCCCGACGCGTGGCGGTAAACCAGAAACAATAGCGGTTCAACAAGGCGAGAAGTGGGTTATAAATGGAAGGAAAACTTTTACAACGATGGCACCAGTACTTGATTATTTTATTATTTCAGCAAGTATGGAGGGCAAAGAAGAAGTTGGTGAGTTTGTCATTCCAAGAAATACAATCGGTGTATCCATTGAAGAAACGTGGGATAGCGTTGCAATGCGAGGGACTGCTAGCCACGACCTTGTCTTACAAAATGTAGAGATAGAAAGTCGCTTTTTTACGGATGTAAAAGGCGGGAAAGTGAAACAAAAGGGTATTGGCTGGTTGCTACATATACCAGCATGCTATTTAGGAATTGCACAATCAGCAAGAAATTATGCAGTTCAGTTTGCGGGATCATACAAACCAAATAGTTTAAACCATTCTATTAGTTTATTACCGAATGTTAGAAGATTAGTTGGAGAATTAGAACTCGAGCTTATGCAAGCTCGCGTCTTTTTATATCAAATTGCGAAAAAATACGATGAGGCAGAAGATAAACTGTCACTGCAAGCAGAATTAGCGGCAGTGAAATACGCCGTAACAAATGCGGCGATATCCATAGTGGATAAATCAATGCGCATCGTAGGAGCAAAAAGTTTATCAGAAAAAAATCCGCTTCATCGTTACTATTTAAACGTTAGAGCAGGACTACACAATCCGCCGATGGATGATGCAACACTATCTATGTTGGCGGATGCTGCGTTTCGGTCGTAGTTTTTTTAGCTTGAACTTTATTATTTAAGTGCAATATAGTTGTTTTGAAAGCACGTGTTTGATTAGTAATCGAACACGTGCTTTTTATTCGTTGGATATACTAGTTTAAAAAGCACGCGTTTTAATATAAATGCTTATCATGATTTTGTAAGTGTTCCTTGTTGGAAAAACATTTGCCATCTTCCCTCTATTAGTTTCCAAATGGAGCTTCACAAAGTATTCTGCATTCTAGTTTCATCTCTTACACGATATGTTGCCAACACTGTATCGTCTGATATAGAGTATATTTCAAAATTAGAAAGAGTCATAAGGGTCACTATACACGCCCCTCAACTTAAGCAATTAATTGTTCACCAAAACGAAAAAAATAAGCCGAATTTATCTTGGGATAAATTCGGCTTTTAATTGTTAGAAATTATATTTGGTCATTTTAAGATTTCCGATAGCCTAAAAAACATAAAAGATTAAATAATAGTAATCCTCCACCAAAGTACCACGAATATCGGAATGCTTGAATAAGCCCATCTGTTTCCATATTGCCTTGTGAATCCATAAATGTTGCGGCAACTGCGGCACCAAATGCAATTGCAACGTTTTGTAACATACGTTGCACAGCTCCAATCGTACCTTGTTTCTCTTTAGATACAGATGTCATAATTGATGCAATATTAGCAGGCTGGAAAATTCCCCCTCCACCCCCATATAGAAGTAATAAGCTCACCATTATATATGGTGACCAATGGGCTTGGATAAAGCTTAATCCAACAAATGCTATAAACATAACACATAAACCTATTTTCATAAGTAATTTTGGCCCAAAACGTTCCATGTATTTTCCTGCTATTCGCGAAAATATTACTAAACCAAGCGGGGCTGATAATAAAACAAATCCTGTTTGCCAAGGAGTTAATTGCGTAAATGCTTGTAGGAAATAGGGTGGAATGATAAAAATAATTGCTGAGGCCACTCCAAAACCTACTGTTGCAAATATAGGAACGATAAAGTTTGAATGCTGGCATAAATGTACATCTATAATAGGGTGTTTTACTTTGGATTCATGAATTATAAAAGTAACTAATAAAATAATTGAAATCATGATATATTCCCATGTAGATATACTTTTCATTCCTACACTTGATCCATGAGAGAAACCAAAAAGAAATAGCAAGGCGCTTAAAGTGAAGTATATATTTCCTAATACATCGATAGGTGATGGATGTATTTCTTCTTTTATAACTCGAGAGATTTTGTAACAAGCCCATAATCCAATTAGGCATAATGGAATGTTAATCAAAAAAATCCATCGCCAACTTCCAAGTGAAATGAAAAATCCTCCTGCAGTGGGACCTAAAATAGGCCCTAATCCTATCATTACTCCTAAGGTACCTAATGCATGACTACGATTTTCAGGGGTGACAAGAGTTGTAATGAGAGCTGCAGATGTAGCTTGTAAAGCAGCAGCACCAATGCCCTGAATGGCTCGGAATACAAGCATTTGCCACATTTCTTGAGATAAACCGCATAATATAGAACTGAAAAGAAATAGAACAAACCCCCACAAACATATTCGGATTCGGCCTACGCGATCACTAAGTTTTCCAAATAAAAGGATAGTGGCACTAAGTGCTATAACATATATAGTTACACTCCAAGCCGTTATAGCTACTGTTGAGTGAAATTCTTTTTCTAGAAATGGTAAAGCAATATTGATAATACCAGTATCTAAAGATGATAAAAACATCCCGATACCAGCAGTCAGGATTACCATTTTTTCACTAAAATGAGAAAGTGCTCGGTTTGCAACAATATTCGTATTATTCATCAAGTTACCACAACCTTTTTACTTAATCTAAGC
This sequence comes from Bacillus sp. FSL R9-9834, assembly GCF_038006905.1. NCBI lineage: Bacteria > Bacillati > Bacillota > Bacilli > Caryophanales > Bacillaceae > Bacillus > Bacillus sp. FSL R9-9834. Next base: position 2,922,860 of record NZ_JBBOWD010000001.1, on the reverse strand, counting down.
TTGACGGTAATCGGGCTTTCCTCACAAAATCTTTATTTAAGGTTAATCCCATATAAGGGGTCTTTCCAATCCTACCATTCTTAAGTATTGTAAAAACTGACCCGTATGAACAGCATCATGATAGGCAATTCTTAAAAGCATGTCACCTAAATATCGTTGATAGCCTACATCACTTCTATCAATAAGTCTTGATTCTAATTCTTCAGTTGATATGGATTCAACATATTCTATAAAATTGGAAAAATACGATTGCGATAACTCTATCTCTTTTTCAACAGAAGTGATTGGTTCTTTATCGTATGGAGTATGTATATCTGTCTTTATCGATCCGTCGTTCCTTAAGAGCAAATGATAATGGAAACTTGCACTCCACACATGACGGATCATCTCTCCAAAAGTCATTGCTTCGTTGTCAGGTTTCCAAGAAAGCAAGCTATCAGGAAGTGACCTCCACAGTTTGATAGAGCGCCTTCTCGTTTCTTTCAAATTTAATATACTAAGATCAATTGCATTCATAATACATTCTCCTTTACTGTTAAATTTAAAATAATTGTATCAATTTAATAGTTAGGGTATCATCGAAATATGAATGTATATCCGAATATCTCATATATAGCTAAACTTATTGCTGAACCTACAAGAGCAATTATCTTAGAGTGTTTAATGAATAATCAGGCACTACCTGCTAGCGAATTAGCTTATATGGCAAAGGTGTCACATCCAACAATTAGTTCTCATCTTTCTAAATTAGTAGAGGGGAATCTACTTAAAGTTGAACAACATGGTAGACATCGTTACTATCGACTTGCTAATCAAGAGGTAGCAGAAGTGCTTGAAAAGTTAGGAACAATCGCACCAGCAGTTCAAGTTCGGTCTTTAAAACAATCAGATCAACTAAAACAAATTCGTTATGCTCGAACTTGTTATGATCATCTTGCAGGCAGACTCGGTGTAGAGATAACCGAAAAATTATTAGATAAGGAATTTATCATTTTAGAGAAAGGAGAATACATTGTAACGGAACAAGGTAAGCGATGGTTTCTGAATTTTGGAATAAATATTGAAACGGCAAATATAAAGAGAAGGGTATTTGCAAAACCTTGTCTTGATTGGAGTGAAAGACGCTACCATATTTCTGGTTGGTTAGGATCTGCAATAGCAAAACTATTTTTTGAACAGGAATGGATTACAAAAACGGATAAGAATCGAGCTGTCCATCTTACCCAAAAAGGTATAAAGTTATTGAAGGACCAATTAGGAATTGACATGGAAGATAAAAAAGTCCATCAAAATACAGTGCCTCCTGTCGAGTAAACAGTATTAAATAACCTGAGTTCTATATTTATATAGACTCAGGTTATTTCATTTCTTTTAAAATTTTTGAGGATATTTGTGTAAGGCAACTTTAAACTCATTCACTTTATGGAAAGAGGTTAAAGGAAAACATAGTAGTTGAAGCAATTCTATCATTCCTTTCGAGAGGACTCCCACCTCTAAATGTAAGTGAAGGTGGTGAGGTGAATCGAAAGAAATATTTTATTTTCAAGAAAAAAGGAACGTATGTTTTATTTTTGCTATAATATCCTTAACAAGGAGGTGAATAAAATGAAAAAGGAAAATCCGTCAAACTATAAAACTCTTCAAATTTGGATTAAAAAAGGTCATCGTATGTATTCTTATTTTCAAGAATGTTGTCATAACGCTAAGAACATGTACAACACCACAAACTTTTATATACGCCAGGTGTACACTGGATTAACACAAGAAAAAGAGTTGCAGCCTTTGCAAAAAGAAGTTCTGGATCATATTCATAAAAATATTGGTAAGATGAATGACACACAACTTCTTGCCTATCAGAAGAAATTGGAAAAAGAGAAATTAAAGCCTAAAGAAGAACAGAAAGAGATTACATGTAATTTGTTTTCAGAACCTAATTTTGAAAAACCTTATGTAGATTACAACTTTCTAGATGCACTATTTAAGGCTATGATTCAAAATGATTATCGAGCTTTGCCTACGCAATGTAGCCAGTCAATCATGAAAGGTGTGTTCCAAAATTGGAAATCTTTTTTGCTAGTTTAAAAGACTATAAAAAGAATCCAAACAAATATGCTGGAATGCCTAGGATTCCAAAGTATATTCGTTCTTCTGAAAAAGAGATTCTGTATACAAACCAAGATTGTATCATTAAAAACGGTAGATTTTTAAAGTTTCCAAAGACGAAATTGCAATTAAATATTGGGAAACTAGGTTTCACTGAAGGTAAACTGAAACAAGTTCGTGTGATTCCAAAATACAATGAATATGTAGTGGAATTGGTAATTGATGTTCCTTTTAAACAACAAATAATTGAAGAAAATGCACGTTATATGAGTATTGATTTAGGGATTGATAACCTTGCAACCATCGTAACAAACACGGGTATGAAACCTGTCCTTGTTAAGGGCAAACATGTCAAAAGCATAAATCAATATTACAACAAAATGAAGAGTCATTTCACAAGCATTCTTAGAAATAGAAAACAAACGAATGAAGGACCTTTTACTTCTAAAAGGATAGAAAAACTTCATCAAAAACGTTACTTGAAAATAAAAGACGTCTTCCATAAAGTTAGTCACCATATCGTAAAACTAGCTCAAGAAGAAGAAGTTTGTAAAATCGTTATTGGTCAAAACAAAAGTTGGAAACAAGAAACGAATATGGGAAAAAGAAATAACCAATCGTTTTGTCATATCCCGCATAATTTACTGATTCAAATGATTACATACAAAGCAAATGCTGTAGGCATTCAAGTTGTTGTAGCTGAAGAATCATATACATCGAAAGCAAGTTTTCTGGATAACGACTTCATTCCAACGTATGGAGAAAATGACCAAAATACAACTTTTTCAGGAAAACGAATAAAGCGCGGCATATATCGTTCAGCAAATAAAACTTTAATTCATGCAGATGTAAATGCTGCGGCTAACATTTTACGAAAAGTAATCCCAAATGCATGGACAAATGGGATAGAGGGGTTAGGCGTGAAACAGCTCGCTAATGTGTTAACTCCCCTGACGTTAATCGTCCGTTAGATCGAAACGTTAGAAACCCCCACTTCAAGCTTTGCTAAGTGGGGGAGTGTTCATTAAATTAGTAATCATATTCATTGAAAATTATGCGTAAGAATATAGTAAATGAAGGGAGATATAAAATGAATAAAGTGAAACTGAAAGTATTTAATATAAAGTATGTAATGATATGTCTTTTATTCACGATTATATGTATTCTCACTTCATTCTTCATTTCTAGTAATTCAAACGTATTTAAATCTTATTATATTAATCAATTATTAGGAACGAATTCTACGAAAGGCCTTATGTATATGATAGGCAGTGAAAATCGTTATTTTGCCGAAGAATTTCATAAAGAAAAAGGACGAGCGTCTTTGGAATCTTTTTTACTTTCACTTTCTACAAATATTAATGTAAATGACCTCCGGAGCTTATTAACTCGAGAACTTCCAAATATGAATCAATTTTATTCAGAAATATTAATTGCCGGGGAAGGAACAGATTATACGAACATTCCTGAAGAATCCAGCATTCCTTTAGAGAATATTCAAGATAAAGGTACTGCTGTTAAACACCCAAAGAGTGAGAAAGAAAACAATTCGAATACACAAAATAACGGTGAAAATAAAGTTTTTATTTATCATACACATAGTTGGGAGTCGTTTATTCCTCTCATTCCAGGTGCTACTAAACCTGATGATGCCTCTAGTACAAATAATGAAGTGAATATTACGTTTGTTGGAAATTATTTAAAACAAAAGTTAGAAGAAAAAGGAATAGGTGTTTCACATGATACGACAAATATGAGGGACTTTCTACGAAATAAAAATTTAAACTGGGCCCAATCTTACAAAGGGTCCCGTCAAATATTACAAGATAAATTAGCACAAGATAAAAATATTATGTTTCCCATTGATCTTCATAGGGACGATGCACGAAAAAATATTACGAAGAAAACGATTAATGGAAAGGATTATGCACGACTCTATTTTATTTTAGGTCGAGAAAATCCTAACTATGAAAAAAATAAAAAAATAGTAACAGCAATCAATTCATATTTAGATGAAAAGTATTACGGTTTAAGCCGAGGCATTTTTATTAAAGATCGTAAAAGCGGGAACGGAGTATATAATCAAGACCTTTCTCCAAATGCTTTACTTATTGAAATGGGAGGCGTAGATAATACACCAGAAGAATTATATGCTTCCGTTGATGCATTAGTAGAAGCATTTAGCCACTATTATAATGAAGTAACTAAGAAAAATAATTAAAATAAAAAGGAGTGACATCTAGTCAGAAGTGCTAGGGGGTTACTCCTTTTTTGTAGAATATAAAATCACCAATAGATGTTAGTAGTTAAAAAATCTTTCTTTTCATTCTTCTTTTTCTAGTTTTATAGGAGAATGCTATGCTTCTTATTTCACCTACTGTATAATAAGGAAAAAGCACGAAAAGAGGTCATCTCATGCTAGAGGTTATTGCAACATGTTTAGAAGATGTAAAACGAATTGAACGAGCTGGCGGGAAGCGAATTGAATTAATTTCATCTTATACAGAAGGCGGTTTAACGCCGAGTTATGCATTTATTAAAAAAGCGGTAGAAGCAGTACATATACCGATTCACGTTATGATTCGCCCGCATGCGAAGTCTTTTACATATACGGAAGAAGAAATTGAAATGATGAAAGAAGATATTGTAGTTGCTCAGAAATTAGGAGTAGCTGGTGTTGTATTAGGTGTATTAAATGAAAAGAATGAAGTGGATGAAGAGAAACTAGCGAATTTATTATCTGTGGTAGATGGGATAAATGTTACATATCACCGTGCAATAGACGACATAGAAAATCCAGTAGAAGCAATGAAAACTTTAAAGAAGTTTCATAAAGTGACTCACGTCTTAACTTCAGGTGGACAAGGAAATATAGTGGAGAATATTCCACTGCTAACAGAAATGCAAAAGATAAGCGATGGTCAAATTCAACTTGTAGTTGGAGCTGGCGTGACGAAAGAAAATATAAAGCGATTGCTAGATGAAACTGGCATTTCGCAAGCTCATGTCGGTACAGCAGTAAGAGAAGGGAAATCATGTTTTGCTGAAATTGATCTTAATTTAGTACAAGAATTAGTTCAAATTATACAATAAACAATAAAGAAAGAGGAGAAACGATGAAGGAAAATACGAAGAAAGAATTATTCTCATGGGCTAAAACGATAGGATTTACCCTTGTATTAATCGCAATTATTCGCGGTGTATTATTTACACCGTCATTAGTACAAGGCGAATCGATGATGCCTACACTAGAAAATAACGAACGAGTTCTTGTGAATAAGATTGGTTATAGTATAAGTGGATTAGAACGCTTTGATATTATCGTCTTCCACGGAAAAGAAGGATACGATTTAGTAAAACGAGTAATTGGTTTACCAGGCGATACAGTGGAGTATAAAAATGATGTATTATATGTAAACGGAAAAGCGATGGAAGAACCATATTTAAAAGAGTTTAAAGAAAAAGCAGCAGGCCGTGTATTAACTCCAGACTTTACGTTAGAACAAATTACAGGAAAAACGAAAGTGCCAGAAGGCCAAGTGTTTGTTTTAGGAGATAATCGTGAAGTTTCTAAAGACGGTCGTATGTTTGGATTTATTTCAGAAGATGAAATTGTCGGAAAAGGACAAGCTGTTTTCTGGCCGTTGAAACAAGTAAGAGCGTTATAAAGAAAAAGTATGGGAGAAATATTCTTCCATACTTTTTTTATGCCTATTTATTTAAACGTTTGGTTTTGCTATAACTTGAGCTTTTGAAAGAGAACCATCATTATTTCTAAATTTTATTTTGTATTCACCTTACATAAAGGTTAAGTAGCTGAAAAATATATTGATAGAATTGAAAGAATATTTTATAATTTTAAATTATATGTTTGTTTCGAAAAACGGAATTTAAGTTCCGAAATTTGGAACAAGAGGGAGATAGAATGAGTATAAATAAAACGGCAGTTAAGACAATGGATATTTTACAGTTGTTTTATGAGCATGAAGAGCTAAGTTTAACAGAGATGGTTCAGCATACAAGTATGCCGAAAACATCTGTTTATCGTTTAATTGGCTCGTTAGAAGAAATGGAGTTTTTACAAAAAAACGAAAAGGGGAAATATCGTTTAGGAGTCGTGTTTTTACGGTTCGGTCAACTTGTTTCACAAAGACTATCCGTAAGAAATATTGCGATTCCATATATGAAAGAGCTTAGAGATAGTTTAGGGCAGGCAGTTAATTTAATTATTCAAGATGGTAATGATGCGATTTATGTGGAAAAGATGGAAGGTGCTCAACCTGTACGTGTGTATACGGCGGTTGGAAGAAGAGCGCCACTTTATGCGGGTGCATGTCCGAGAATTTTACTATCGTATTTCTCTGAGGAAGAAAAACGAAAATACATAGAGGAAACGGATTTAAAGCAATTTGCAGATGGAACAATCGTAGATAAGAAACAATTGCTAGAAGTGTTACAAATGGCAAAAAAGGAAGGACATACAATTAGCTACTCTGAGTTAGAAAATCATACAGCGGCTATAGCAGCGCCCATTTTCGCAAGCGATGGAACGGTTGTAGCAGGCATTAGTATTTCGGGATTAGCAATTGAGTACAGCGAAAGTAACATTCCATATTTTATCGCGAAGGTAAAAGAGACAGCGAATCGCATTTCGAAAGAACTCGGCTTTTTGGCATAGAAAGAGGGAGTAGGATGAAATTTTCGGCGTTAGGCGATCAAGCAATTATTGTTACATTTGGTGAAGGAATTGGAATGGATACTTATGAAAAAGTGCAGCGATTATTTCAAGCGCTGCAGCAACATCCGTTTGTAGGGATGGTTGAATGTGTTCCGTCGTTTACTTCATTAGCTGTTTACTACAATTTGTATGAAGTATGGAAGGAAAATGATAGACAGATAAGACCGTATGATTACGTATGCCAATACATAACTGGAATGTTACATACGTATAAGGAAGAGCTGAAACGAGATGTGAAACATATTTCTATACCTGTTTGTTACGGGGGAGAATATGGACCTGATTTAGAAGAGGTCGCACATTATCACGGTTTACAAGTAGAAGATGTTATTCGAATACATAGTGAAACAACGTATTTTGTGTATATGTTAGGTTTTACACCAGGGTTCCCGTATTTAGGAGGACTATCAAAAGAACTAGAAACGCCTAGAAAAGAAACACCGCGGTTACAAATCTCTCCTGGTTCGGTAGGAATCGGCGGAAATCAAACAGGCATTTATCCGCTTGAAACACCGGGTGGATGGAATATTATTGGACGAACACCAATCTCCTTATTTAATCCGGAAGAAAAAACACCAACCTTTATTCAAAGCGGTATGTATTTACGATTTATTCCAATAACGAAGGAAGAGTACGTATCACTTGAGGGGGCTAAAGAATGGATGTAGAAGTTTTGCATGCGGGAATGTTTACAACAGTCCAAGATTTAGGACGATCTCATTACCAACGATACGGCGTACCCGTTGGCGGGGCGATGGATCAAAGTGCACTTCGGATGATCAATATGTTAGTTGGTAATGAAGAAAATGAAGCGGCGCTTGAAATGACGATTATGGGACCGAAATTGTTAATAAAGAAAACGACGTTACTTGCGATTGGCGGTGCGGATATGGAACCGTTATTGAATGGGGAGCGTATACCATTATGGCGTCCCATTTTAGCGGAAGAAGGTAGTATGCTTTGCTTTGGAAAAGTGAAAAGTGGTTGCAGAGCGTATGTGACTTTTGCAGGTGGTATACATATTGATCGCATAATGGGAAGCAAAAGTACTTACATACGTGCTGCGATTGGTGGTATAGAAGGGAGAATGTTGAAAAAGGGTGACTACTTTCAAATTGGTGTACAACCAGAAATAGCGAATCGTTTCGTTCAAGACTTACAAAAAGATGAGAGAATAAAAACGAAATGGGCAATTAGTAGCAGCGTACGACCAAAATATAAGAAGTATCCTAAACTTCGCGTTATAACTGATTTTGAATATGATCAATTTACAGAAGAAAGCAAAAAGGCATTTTTTACGAAAGAGTATAAAGTATCTAATTACGCTGATCGTATGGGTTATAGGGTTGAAGGAGAAATTTTAAATAGAGCCGTTGAAAAAGAGATTTTATCGAGTCCTGTTACATTTGGAACCATTCAAGTTCCTAATGGTGGACAGCCGATTATATTAATGGCAGATAGGCAAACGACAGGTGGCTATCCGAGAATGGGAAATATCATTTCAGTAGATTTACCTCTTCTAGCCCAGCTAAAACCTGGGGACTATGTTTCTTTTGAGAAAATTACGCTTGAAGAAGCGGAACAATTGTACATAGAACAAGAAGTAAATATGAATCTATTAAAGAAATTCATTGCTTTACGAAGCTGAAATTAGGAGGGGAACAGTGTGACTACAATTGATTTAAACTGTGATTTAGGAGAAAGTTTTGGCGCTTATAAAATGGGGAATGATGATGAAATTCTTCCATTCGTATCCTCTATAAATGTTGCTTGCGGTTTTCATGCAGGTGATCCGTCTGTTATGCGGCAAACGGTTGAAAAAGCTCTGCAGCATAACGTAGCGATAGGGGCACACCCTGGTTTTCCAGACTTAATTGGATTTGGTAGAAGGAACATGAATGTTTCAGCAAGTGAAGTATACGATTATGTTCTATATCAAATTGGTGCATTAGACGGTTTTGTAAAAGCAGCTGGCGGGAAGATGCATCATGTGAAACCACACGGTGCTCTATATAATATGGCGGCAACTAATCCGGAAATTGCAGATGCAATTGCAAAGGCAATATATCATATAAATCCAAGTCTATTACTTTACGGATTAGCAAATAGCGAGGCGTTTATACAGGCTGCGGAAAAATACAATATAACTCTCGTACAAGAAGCTTTCGCAGATCGTACGTATAAGCAAGATGGAACATTGACGAGTCGTACGGAAGAAAATGCGCTTATAAAAAATGAAGAAGAAGCGATAAAGCAAGTGCTTCAAATGGTGAAAGAAGGCTATGTAAATTCGGTGAATGGAGAGAAGGTAGCCGTTCAGGCGCAGACGATTTGTTTACACGGTGATGGAGAAAAAGCAGTACAATTTGCGAAAATAATATACAGAACATTCGAACATAATGGTATTTCTATTTGTGCACCGAAATAAAAAAATGAGGGGAAGTGTTGGAATTGGTGAAATTAATCGGGATATTACTTGTTGCAGTGGGCTTTTTATTTAGATTAAATACACTTTTAGTCGTTATGGTTGCAGGTATTGTTACTGGTATGGTTTCAGGATTAAGTTTTTATGATGTGATTAGCATGTTCGGTAAATTTTTCATAGAAAATAGATATATGTCTATGCCTATCATACTAACTTTACCGGTAATTGGAATTTTAGAGCGTTATGGATTGAAAGAAAGGGCAGAAGCACTTATAACGAAATCAAAAGGAGCAACAACTGGAAGAGTATTAATGTCATATTTTACGATAAGAGAATCATCAGCAGCACTTGGACTGAATATTGGAGGTCATGCGCAAACGGTAAGACCACTCGTTGCACCGATGGCAGAAGGGGCTGCGCAAGGTAAATACGGTAAGCTCCCTGAAAAATTAAGAGAAAAGATTAAAGCAAATGCAGCGGCTGCGGAAAATACAGCTTGGTTTTTCGGAGAAGATATTTTTATCGCAACTGGTGCGATTCTATTAATGAAAGGATTCTTCGATTCAGTAGGTATGCATGTCGGAGTATGGGATATGGCGCTTTGGGGTATCCCAACTGCAATATCTGCACTTATCGTAAGCTGGATTAGATTTAAAAGGTTTGATAAATATATAGCAAAAACGATGGAATCAAAAGAAAAAGAAGAGAAGGAGGCAATATAAAATGAACATCATCACAATGGATACAATCTACTATGTATTAGGTATAATCGTTGCCTTTATCGCTGTACGTATTGCCTTTGATCGTGAGCATCCAAACCGATTTGGTTCTAGTTTATTTTGGGCGTTATTTGCCGTTACATTTTTATTTGGAAATGTAATCCCTTCGTTTTACGTTGGCTGTATTGTACTCGCTATGGTTGTGTTAGCTTCACTAAATAAAGTAACAAAATCAGAGGAGAAAGAAGTTCCAGTACAAGAACGTGTAAAACATGCGGAGAAATTAAAAAATAAAATCTTTATGCCTGCACTATTAATTCCTATTTTTACAATTATCGGTACGTTAACGTTAGGAAAAATTAAATGGGGAAATGTCTCCCTTGTTGATCCAGATAAAGTAACGCTAGTAGCATTAGCACTAGGGGCATTACTTGCATTCGTTGCAGCTATGCGTATTACAAAATCGAAAATAACAACGCCTGTACAAGAAGGAAGCAGACTATTACAAGCTGTCGGCTGGGCTGTAATTTTACCACAAATGTTAGCAGCACTTGGCGGAATTTTCGCGAAATCTGGCGTTGGACAAGTCGTTTCTGATTTAGTCGGTCAAGTATTACCGACAGAGTATCCGTTCGTTGCTGTTATGGCATATTGTTTAGGAATGATGCTCTTTACAGTTGTAATGGGAAATGCATTCGCAGCGTTTGCTGTTATTACCGGCGGAATTGGCTTACCTTTAATTGTACAAATGCACGGAGGAAATCCGGCAATTATGGCAGCGCTCGGTATGTTTGCTGGATATTGCGGAACACTACTTACGCCAATGGCAGCAAACTTTAATATCGTTCCGGCAATGCTTTTAGAGCTAAAAGATAAAAATGCAGTTATTAAAGCGCAAGTACCAATTGCTCTTTCAATCTTTATCATAAATATGTTTATTATGTACGGCCTTGTATATCGTTTCTAATTAGGAGGGAAAGCTATGAAAACAGTATTACTAACAGGATTTGATCCGTTCGGAGGAGAAAGCATCAACCCAGCTTGGGAAGTCGCAAAAAGTCTGCATGAAAAAACAATCGGAGAATACAAGATTATTAGTAAACAAGTTCCAACCGTATTTCATAAATCAATACAAGTTTTAAAAGAATATATAGAAGAACTAAAGCCGGAAATGATTATATGTATCGGACAAGCTGGAGGCAGACCAGATATTACGATAGAGCGTGTCGCAATTAATATTGATGATGCAAGAATTGCTGACAATGAAGGGAATCAGCCGATAGATGTACCGGTTGTCGAAGAAGGACCGGCTGCCTATTGGTCTACACTTCCGATGAAAGCAATTATAAAAAGACTGCAAGAAGAAGGCATACCAGCTTCCGTTTCACAAACAGCAGGTACATTCGTTTGTAATCACTTATTTTATGGTCTCATGCATGAACTAGAGAAGCGTGATAAGAAAATAAAAGGCGGATTTGTTCATATTCCGTTTTTACCAGAGCAAGCGAGCAAGTATCCAGGGCAACCGAGTATGGCTCTTTCTACTATTCGTAAAGGGATAGAGTTGGCAGTTGAGGTAACGATGACCGTTGAGGTGGATATTGTAGAGGTTGGGGGTGCGACGCATTAAATAATAGTAGATTAAAGAGGGCTGATGTGGCCCTCTTTTTGTATTTGTATGAAGATGCAGTATGGAATACAAAGAGGGAGATTGTTGTAATAGGAGCAGTCTAACATATACGGAATTGTTTCAAATAAAAGGAAACTTTTAGCCAAAGAAAGTGAGCGATTCCTTGTTTATGCTGAAGGAAATGGTGGGAACCAAACATGGCATTATCAGATTTTAATATGTTTTAGTTTTTCTAAGAGTGACTGTAAAGATTATCTCACCTATTATTTGTAAATAATTTGTGAGATAATCTTTTTTATAGTGATAATTCCTATAATAAAATAAATCAATAAATATTTTCATTAGTGATTGTTTAGGTGTAAAAAATGTATTAACGAAATGAGTGAATTGAATGGATGAATTTGAAAAATTAATTATTAGGAGTAAGCAGCTAGATAATGAATCCAAGTTGTTACGAAAAGATATGAAAATGGTTATAGATGAAAATGAAAGGGTTATAGAAATTGCTAAGAACTCGAATTTTTATTTGAATGATATCGATAGAAAGTTTGCTGAAGCAACGAAATTAGACATCAAGGATTATCCCTTTTTATTTTTAGCGGTATCCTTACAATGTTTAAGGCAGTATCTTTTAACTCCTTTTGAAGAAAGAAATACTCACGATGTTAGTGAAAAGGAATACAAAAAAAGAGAAAAAGAGATTTTTAATAACAAGTTTAGTCAAAAGGCTAACAAAGGAAACAGCATACCTTATTCTGCCTCGCTAAGTGACATAATAGCTAAGGGAGTTCCGTATGATGCGCAATTTGGCAGTCGAGATTTTGGCCTTGGCCTGAGTGGTAATGCGCATCGTTATAGAACACTGGGACATGATCCGTTATTAGGTTGGATATTCGGAACTTCGAACATTATGACCAGTACTCTAACTAACTCGCAGCTAAATACGTATCATATAGCACCCTCTCCGATGGCAAATGGTTATTTAAAAGCAAAAATAACGGAAGAGGCTGATACTGCAATTATGTTTGAGAAAGTAAAAAATCGGGCTTTTAATGAACCGGAGATACTTGGAGCTGCATTAATAAAACAAGGATTACATATAAAGTCTGATGAATATTCAAAAGCCGGCTTACCGATACCAGGTACTATTTTACTTTCACCAGAATTTTCTCAAGAACTTGCTCACTATGGTATTGATGCCGGCAATTTAAAAATAGTTGGTAAACAAGTGACATACTCTATGTTGATCAATTTATTAATAGCTATGCTTCATAGAATCTTCTATAACGAAGAAACATGCGGCTCATTAGATTTATATAAAGTGAAAACAAGAAAAATATTAATGTACTCAAATATAATCGCATCAGCAAGTAACCTTATTGTCGTAGCATTTGAGTCTAGGCGAAAAAGAAAACTAACTACAAAAAGATTAGATATCGGGGGATTGTTAGGTGCTTTATATCGTATTGCCACAGACACTAAATTTATAACAAATGTAAAAGCTGAATTCGTTTACAATAATTTCGATCAGCTAATACAAGGTGATGAATACAACTTCAATATTAAATAAGGGGTAGGAAAATGAAACGAAATTCGAATGACATAAAGAGCATGGAAAATCTTATTCCTAAGAAATATTCATGGGAATGTGACCCTATTTATACACGATTATTTAAATCAGAAAATGATTATTTAATTGAGGGCTATAAAACAGCAAGTGATGTTTACGATAGAATAATCACAGGATTAAACCTTGAATTTGAGAAATGGCTCTTCAAACTTGAGGTAACTGATATAGAAAAGCAAAGATTAATTGAGCATTTAATATTAGCTATTAGCAAGCTAAGAAAAGATAGTTCAAATGAATACAATGATGAACGAATGAAGTTACTGATTAGATGTTTAGATGTGTTTAATGATGATGTAAACTCTTATTCTTCTAATGAAATGAAACACTTGCCGTTAGATAAGGAATTTTCTGATTGGAGACATGTATATGATATTTCTAAAAAGTACTGAACTAAAATTTAAGAATGAAGGATATTCTAAATGCCAATCAATATTTAACGAAAAGATTGAGAAACAAAAGAGGATTTTTGATGAAAAAGCACGAGGTTTAGTGAGAAATCTAGATAAAAAAGAACAGTTAATCAAGGACTTACTTTTGATGTTACAAAAAGAAAAAAATAAACCGAATAAAGATCCAGACTATATTAATACACTGGAAAAGAGTATTTATGTGCTTCAGGAAGATTATAAAAACTTGGCGGAATTTAGTGCAAATAACGTATTACAAAGCAAAGGGATTCCAACTCAGGTGAAATTATTAGAATAAGTTGGATAGATAGTATTTTAGTAGCCCTCGACATGACTTCATTTACTTCAAAAAACTATTTCTTTTATTGAAACACTCTAAAAGAAATAGTTTTTTACATATATATACCTTTAGTAATCTTTATTTTATTTGTAAATATAGCAATAAGAAAACTCCAACTCATCGGTATTTTAAAACATAAATGAGTTGGAGTTTTGGTCTTGTATTCCCAGGTGTATCGTTCATCGAGTAAATTTATGACGCAGTCTTTATGTTTAAGAAGCTCTATTTTAGATAAATAGTCAGCTCTCTTACCAAGTTCTATTAGTCTATTAGGTGTGTTTTGTTTTCTAGGAACATTGATCCAACACATATAATATCGCATTTGTAATCAGTTGTGAATCCGCCTATATGTTAGTTCGTTTGGTTTGTATAGTCAATAGTTTTATGCCAGTTTGTTCAATTAAAATTAAATAACTTCATTTTAATTTTAATTGAACAGTAGTTATCTTGGGAACTTTAATTACGCCCCAAAAAGTTTTGGTGTAGATAATGTAACATAGTAATTAAATCGAATCGTACAACACCTCCTGTAAACAACTGGTATAATAAGTATAGGAAAATACATAGAGGTGATTTTTGTGCAACAATTTGAAGAAGTACGTTCAATTTTAGAAAAAGCGAAGAAAATTACAGTGTTAACAGGTGCAGGAGCAAGTACGGAAAGTGGTATCCCAGATTTTCGTTCAGCAAATGGATTGTATGCTGATGCGAATGTGGAGATGTATTTATCAAGAGGATATTATAATAGAAGTCCCAAAGAATTTTGGAAGCATTATAAAGAAATATTTCAAATTAATACCTTCTATCAATATAAACCAAATCGTGGCCATCGCTTTTTAGCAGAACTAGAAGAACAAGGGAAAGATATTACGATTTTAACGCAAAATATTGACGGTTTACATCAATTAGGTGGTAGTAAACATGTCATCGATCTACATGGAACACTTCAAACAGCACATTGTCCGAAGTGTAAAGCGGGATATGATTTGCAGTACATGATTGATCATGAAGTGCCGCGCTGCGAGAAGTGTAATTTCATTTTAAATCCAGACGTTGTGTTATACGGAGATACGTTGCCGCAATATCAAAATGCGATAAAACGTTTATATGAAACAGATGTGCTAATCGTTATGGGAACGTCATTAAAAGTACAGCCTGTTGCTTCATTCCCACAAATTGCAAAGAGGGAAGTAGGAGCAACAACCATCTTAGTAAATGAAGAGTTAACAGGACAGGAATACAACTTTGATTATGTTTTTCAAAATAAGATTGGTGAATTTGTTGAAGGATTGTCTTCAAGGAAATAAGTTATCGAAAAAACTGAGGTATCCACCTCAGTTTTTTATTTGGGGAATCACAGTTTAAAGCATTTCGATAATGTAGTAACCACATCTCTATAATTAATAAAAAAGCGTTTCGTAGGTAAAATAGCAGAGTAAGAAGTAGTATTATTTTTAACGAATACACAGTCGTCATAAAGTAAGCTAATATGTAGCTGTTGTAAAGGCTCTATGTCGTTTTGCTTTAAGTATAAAACTAAGTCATTATAAAGTTGCGTACTATACCCACTTACAGAACATTCTAATGAAAGCTGACCTGCTATGCTAGCCCACCATACTTTAAAACTACATACTAATTCTTTAAAGGATTCCTCATTACATAATTGAGTGTCAAAAAGCTTCTCATAATAGATATGGTTCTCCTCATAAAAAAATTGTAAATCATATCGGTCGTTAGCAATTTGTTTACGAAGTGTATGCCATAATTCTTTGAAATTATCTTCAAAGTCAGTAGAGAAATTTACTTGTTTTGCTATGTAAGGAAATCGCAAGTTTTCTTTTTTTTCTTTTTGGTTAAGATAAATATTTTGAATATAAATCATAAAGTTTAAACAATATGACGTATTAGTATGTATTGTAAATGAATCTGTCATTTCATTTTCTCCTTAGTAGTGTCTTTTATTGTTAGTATACAAAGAAATGTAAAAGAATGGTATAAAAAACAATTGTATACACTCTTTCTTTTAGAATAACATTCATGTTATTCCTTAATAAGGGAATGGTAATAAATAGGGTATAAAATTAAAAAACTGAAAATTAAATCTTTTATTTCTTTTGTAATTAATATAAAATTCTATATATATCATATAAATAAATTTGATACATAATGATTTTCCGTAGAAATGTTAATAGAATGAAGCGAGGGAGCGAAATGAGACAGAAAAAGGAGCAGAAGAAACAATCGAAAAAGAAAAAGACTCATATTCCTTTTCGGTTAAATGTACTATTTTTTATCGTCTTTCTTTTATTTTCAGCTATTATAATTCAATTAGGTAAAGTACAGATCATTGATGGAGAAACGTATAGAAATGAAGTGAACAAAAAGGAAGATGTAACGGTAAGTACACCTGTTCCTAGAGGGAAAATGTTTGATCGACAAGGTCAGGTGATTGTAAATAACAAACCACTACGAACCGTTACATATACAAAAATGAAAGGAGTAGACTCGAAAGAAGTTTTACAAGTAGCAAGACAATTAGCACAGTTAATTGAAATGTCGCCAGAGGATATAGACAAGTTAACAGAAACAGACAAAAAGGATTTTTGGATGCAGTTAAATGAAAAGCGGGCAGCAGAAAAAGTAACGAAAGAAGATGAGAGTAAATTTAGGAAGCAGGAGATAGAAGGGAAAGAATTAGATAAAAAAGTTGAAGAGTTACGTAGGGAAAGAATTACACAAGAAGAATTAAGCGAACTTTCAAAAGAGGATCTAGAAGTATTAGCAATTAAAAGCAAAATGAATGCGGGATATAAAATGACGCCGCAAATCGTTAAAAAAGATGTAAGTCAAAATGAATATGCAGTCGTAAGTGAAAGATTGGCAAGCTTGCCTGGAGTAGATACGACAGTAGACTGGGAACGTGAATACCCAAATGATAAAATACTTCGTTCTATCCTTGGTAGCGTTTCTACTGAAAATGAAGGATTGCCAAGAGAACAATTAGATTATTACTTAGTACGTGATTATAACAGAAATGATCGTATTGGTAAGAGTTACATTGAAAAACAATATGAAGATGCACTCCATGGAACGAAAGAACAGACTAGAAGTATTACAGATAAAACAGGAAATGTGATTCGAAATGAAAAAGTAACCGAAGGAAAAAGTGGAAATAATTTAATGTTAACAGTAGATATGGAGTTACAGAAAAAAGTAGAGCAAAGTCTTGAAAAGAATTTACGAGCATTTCATTCTGCAGAGCCGATGATGGATCGTGCATTCGTTGTAATGATGAACCCGAAAAACGGTCAAATTTTATCGATGGCAGGAAAGAAAATTGTAAATAAAGATGGCGGGATGCAAATAGAAGACTACGCTTTAGGAACGATGACAAGTTCGTATGAGTTAGGGTCAACTGTGAAAGGGGCTACATTATTAGCCGGTTATCAAACTGACACAATTAAGCCATATACGCATTTCTTTGATGCACCAATGTATTTTAAAGGAAGCTCCAAGCCGAAGAAATCGTGGAAAGAATTTGGTGATATTGATGATTTAAGAGCTTTACAAGTTTCATCAAACGTTTATATGTTTAACACGGCTTTAAAAATGGCAGGTATAAATTATGTGCCAAACAATCCATTAGACATTAAACAAGAGACATTTAATAAAATGCGTTACTATTTTAGACAGTTTGGCTTAGGTGTACCGACTGGTATTGATTTGCCGAATGAATCGATTGGTCAAATGGGTAGAACAGATAACATACCTGGTTTTTTACTCGATTATGCGATTGGACAATACGATACATATACGCCGCTGCAGCTTGCTCAATATATTTCAACAATTGCAAACGGTGGTTACCGAATGAAACCGCAAATTGTGCAAGAAGTGAGAGAGCAACCACATAGACCAGAGGATGTTGGAAAAGTTATTCGGTCTATTGAGCCAGTTATTTTAAATCGAGTGGATATGAACACCTCATACATTAATCATGTAAAAGAAGGATTTAGAAGAGTTTTTCAAGAGAATGATGGAACTGGTACTGCAACGTTTAAAGGATTACCATATAAACCAGCTGGAAAAACGGGAACAGCTGAAACCGTGTATGGTGGAGAAAGTGAAATTGGAAGAGATGAAAACAATAATAGAAAAAAATGTTATAATTTAACTCTTGCCGGTTATGCACCATATGATGCTGATCCAGAAGTAGCTTTTTCAGTTGTTGTACCATGGGTAAATGATGACAAATCAGGAATTAATTCCGCGATTGGTAAAGAGATTTTGGATGCGTATTTTGAATTGAAAGCGAAAAGAGCAGGTGGAAATCCAGTCCCAGTAGAGCAGCCGAACAAGGCCCAGTAAAAATAATATCACTGCATTGAGACATATGGTGCAGTGATATATTTTTTGATTTAAAAAGCGTTTGAATAAGGTGGGAATGGATATGAAACAGGAGATTAAAAGAGGTTGGGGGAAATACATACTCTTCGTGTTTGTTTTGGTAATAGCCTATCATTCTTTTACTTTATGTAAAGTGGAAGGGAAATCGATGCAACCGACTTTATATGAAGAAGACTACGTATTTGTAAATAAAGCAGCCGTACACTTTTCTGATTTAGAGCATGGAGAAATTGTCATTATAAAGGAAGAGGATGAGTCAAAATATTATGTAAAACGAGTAATAGGGCTTCCTGGTGACGTAATTAACATAACGAATGGATCTGTATATGTGAATGATAAAAAACAAGAAGAACCGTATACAAATAAAGATTTATTCAATAATACGCAAGTGTTTTATAACTTTCAAAAGACAAAAATCCCACCAAATAAATTATTTGTAATGGGAGATAATCGTGAACTTAGTAGAGATAGTCGAAACGGTTTAGGATATATTGAAGAAGATAATATAATAGGCAAAGTGGAATTTGTATATTATCCTTTTTCAAAAATGAAGATCATAGAATAAGTGGGGGTTTCTCTATCCCCACTTATTAACGTTTCACTTTATCTTCTTTAAAAAACCTTTTGGGTTAAACGATATGAAAAACTTATGCTTAGATTCATCGATTATGAAATTGTTGTTTGTAGCTAAAAACTCTTCAACAGCTTCCATTGGGCCAGGTCCCCAATCAGGAGAAACAGGATTTCCATTAATAGATGTATCTTCTACTATAATATAACTGCCTTTAGTAACGATAGATTTATAAAGCAACAATTCTTTTGCTACATGCTCTTTACTATGATCAGAATCTAAAATAACTAAAATTACATCATTAGGTTTGCGCATACTTAATATTGTTTGCACAGCGGTTACTGAAACAGAGGAAGCTGTTAAATACGTAATGCGATCATGGGATGGACGATTTGGTTGTGGAAATATATCGATAGTAAGAACGTGACCTTTTCCAATTAAATCTAATATAGAAGCTAAATATAGTGCACTACCACCATAACAAGTGCCACATTCAATAATTAAGTCGGGTTTTAATTCGTAAATCATTTCTTGATACAAAAATAGATCAGAAGGAAGTTTGAGAATGGGGACTCCAAGCCAATGTGTATCATATAACCAGACTCGACTATCGTAAAATTGTTTTAAAAATTCGCTGCTTATGTTATCGATTTTGAACACTCCTTTCTGAAACGAAAGTTGTACAATATATTATGTGAAATATAATTGTAAGGAGAATGTTTTTTAATAAAAATGAGAAAAATACCTCATTAAAAACCAATTGTTTGTATAATAAAAAACTTTTTGCAGGAAGTTACAGTTTAAATCTGTAAATGAGGGGAAAAGGAAAGGAGATGAACGTATGTATAAGTACACAATTTGTTTCATTAAAAAGGGAAAGAAAATACTCTTATTGAATAGAAACAAAAAGCCGAATATGGGAATGTGGAATGGTGTTGGTGGAAAAATTGAAGACAATGAAACGCCATATGAAGGGATAATTAGAGAAACGCTTGAGGAAACAGGTATAGATCTTCTAAGTGTAACGTATAAAGGGAATGTAGTTTTTAAAAGCAAGGACGAGCCTCAGGGGCGTGAAGGAATGTACGTATTCCTTGCTGACCTGCCAGATGGAGTACATATGGACACACCAGTAAGTACGGCGGAAGGATTATTAGAATGGAAAGAAATTGATTGGATATTAAATAAGGATAATAGAGGTGTAGTTAGCAATTTACCAAAATACTTACCGATAGTATTAACAGAAGAAAATAAGTTAGAGCATATATTCACATATGATAACCGGAATATTATTCATTACACAACTTCATTTTTGACAGAAGATGATGTAAACAAACAGTATATAAAAAGATCACTTTCATACTCTAATTGATAAAATATTTTAAAGAGCAATCAGTATTTTTATGCTGATTGCTTTCATTATATATGTGAGGTGATGATATGTTCCAGAAATACAATTCATTGGCCATAATCGTTATATGTACGATGTTCCTTTTTGTAGCTTGTTCTAAAAGTGATACAGAACTTAAAAACATTCAAAAAGTAGATTACCTCGTATCCTATTCAAATGCAATGAAAGCCGGTGGTTACATATATGCATATGATAAGAAAGGAAATGAGATTAGTAAAATAGAAGTGGATGGCCAAAGTATAATGAGTAATGCAAAAGATGGGGAGGGGTACTACTTCTCATCAAATAGAAATAACAATCATTATGCAATTGATAAGACTGGTAAGATGCAAGAAATCAGTAGACCGAAACAATTACAAGATGTAAACGCAGGGGCATATTTCATCCATGCAGAGCAAGGATATGTATATTATGATGTGAATATTGGGCTGGTAGACGAAAAGAAAGGATATACAAGTGAACTTGTATATTGGAAAGATAGTGACAAAAGACAAGAAAGTGTAGAACTAAAGGGAACGATTCAAGGTGCGCATATTATTGAGAGTCATATATACGCCTTTTCACAAACGCTAGACAAAGTATATATTTCAGAAATAGATTTGATCACAAATAAAAAAACAAACGAATTTGAAATTCCTAATGAAAATGTGTATTTTGCACCAACTGCTCAAAAAATAATTTTTCAAAAGTATAAAGATAAATTATTATTCGTACTAAGTGATAATGTAAATCAAAAGTTACCACCTAAATTAATTATGGTAAATAGGAAGACTAGAGTAGTAGAAAAAGAAACGATATTAGACGAAAAACAATTCATACCTGTTCTAGTGCAGGTGATTGAAGATAAGGTGTATGTTTTAAATAATGATGAGAAAATGAAAGAGTTAGATGAGAACTTGAACATCATACGTACATATTCATTACAAAGTGACAAAAATACAAAAATTAATAGAGAGGATAAAGGGATTTCTGATATACAAGTACATGGTAATAAGTTATACATCTTATACAAAGATATGAATCCAAAGAGTAAAACGAAACAATTGATAGCTGAAATTGAAGGATATGATTTGTTAACAGGAGTAAGTATTGAAAAGACTACTTTACAATTAGAGAGGAAATGGGATGATATTACCTTTCTTGTATTAAAAGAGTAAAAAAATGATTTGAAGGGGGTAACTCAAATTATGACATTTAAAAACGAGGAAGAACTAAATAAAGCTTTCGAGGCGGCCAAAGCGAGTCTAGAAATAGAAGGTATGACTGTTACAAAGGAAATGGAAAAAATTATAAAAGAAAAGGTATCCGGAAAGATAACGCAAGAGCAACTTATTACATTAGCTGATGTGATTGCAAGACGTGGACGTACTTAACAATCTAGAAACCACCACAAAATTTTTAAAAATAAACGGGGAAAAAGAGATGGTAGACCCATCTCTCAGGCTGTAGACAAACATTTTTGGAGAGTTTAGATGCTAAAAAATAGTTTGTCTTTTGCTTTATGGAGAATTTATCCAACAATATATATATGTAGTACGTTCTATGCTACAATTTACTATAAGGGAGGAAGGTGTCTTATGAAAATATCCGTTTATGTTGCAAGTGCATTTAGCAAGGATCATAAAGGTGGAAATAAAGCAGGAGTGGTATTTATGGAGAATATATTGACCACTACTCAAAAAATGGCAATAGCCAAACAACTGGGCTATGCGGAAACCGCATTTATATCAGAATCTGAAATTGCGGATTATAAAATTGAGTATTTTACACCAAAAGAGGAAGTTGATTTATGTGGGCATGCCACAATTGGCTCTTTCGCGATACTGATGCATGTAAATAAACTTTTTAAGAATCGCTATACGATTGAAACGAACAGCGGTGTTCTTACTATTACTATAAAAGATGACATCATATTCATGGAACAAAACGAACCGATATTCTATGATGTTATATCTCCAAACGAGTTCATTGACTGTTTTGATAGTAAAGCTATAGACAATACATACCCAATTCAAATTGTCTCCACGGGCTTAAAAGATATTTTAATTCCTATAAAAAGCGAAACACAATTACATACATTGCAACCTAATTTTGAAAAAATTAAAGAAATCAGCAAGTATTATAATGTTGTCGGGATGCACCTATATACTTTTAATGACAATCGAATCATATGCAGAAACTTTGCTCCACTATATGATATCAATGAAGAAGCAGCCACTGGAACTTCAAACAGTGCATTAGCTTGCTACCTTTATGAACAGCACTACTTACAAAAAGAAGTCTATGTATTTGAACAAGGTTATTCTTTACACTCGCCTTCTGAAATATTAGTTAAATTAGCAACGGATAGCAAGAATAAAATAGAAAAGGTTTATGTTGGTGGCAAAGGCTATTACTGTGAAACGAAGTATTTAACTGTAGAAAATATTGAGTGAAAATAAAAAAGAGATGGTAGATCCATCTCTTTTTCATATGCTCCATGATTAACTGCGAATCGCCTTAATCAGAAAACGATGTTGCGTCACATCAAAATACCCTTTTTGTAAGATGACTTTATGTATACGATATAATTCCTCATAATACCTTTCGACAGTAAAATCAGGAATTTGCCACGGAATCGCTTTTAAATAATAGAGGATAGCGCCAACATCATAAAAGCGTTGGAAAGGGAATGCTTCTTTTGCTTCTAAGATAGTAAATCCATTTTCCTGTAGTTCATTACATGCCGCTTCAAGAGACCAACTTGCAAATTCGTTATTTAGCGGTGCGTTAAACTGCTCATTTAGTTCCGCACAATCGAGACCACCGACTTGTTGTGTAAGAAATGTTCCATTAGGAGAAAGTATTCTATTTACCTCAGAAGCAGAATAGGATTCATGTTGATTCATAATGAAATCAAACTGCCCATCTTGAAATGGTAATGCAGTATCATCAATTACTGCCACAACTGTAACCCCTAAAGGCTCTAATTTCTTCCGAGCAATTGGCAAGTTTGGAGCATAACCCTCAGTCGCATAAATAGTTGGCGGGAATGGTTGTAACATAGATAAAAACTCTCCGCCACCAGTACCCATATCGAGCATTGATTTAGCACGCTGCATAAGCTGATAAGCAGTGCTACCATACGACCATGATAAAGGCTCGCTCTTCATTCGGCCCGTTTCTGAAATGAAAGAAAAATCCCAACCGCTAAAATGTGTATTAGCACTTTCTAATAAAGTTAAAAATAATGGATCACGTTTCATAATTGTATCCTCCTATTTTGTAAGTAAATGATATGGTGAGAAAAGAAAAAAGGAGGACCTCTTATGAAAGGGGAACGGTTTTACGTTTCGTGCTCGAATAGATTCATATACATTCGCTCCTTGTGAGAATGATAATTTATATATTCGGGATAAGTAAGTGAAAGTCCTTTGAATTTGTGAGGGAAGGTTATGCTTTTCAATAATTGGGCCATTAAATGAAATAGTGCAATACATATTGATTACATGCATTTTAACGTTTTTGAATTTTCTTGAATTATCCTCTTGAACCTCTAGTTACTTTAGGTTTTATAATGAATTTATAATTTTAATAGGGGGATTTAGATGAAAAAGGATAAAAAGTTTTCTATAGGAGAATTCTCAGAAAAAACGGGAATACCAATTCCTACTTTGCATTATTATGATGGAATCGGGTTATTACAACCTGAAAAGAATCCTTCTTCAGGGCACCGCATTTATAAGTATCAAGATATTATAACCTTACAAAAAATTATAAGTTTAAAATTTCTAGGCTATAGTCTAGATAAAGTCGCTAATTTGTTACACGAATCAAGTTTTGGTGTTGATTTGAATGAAAGTTTGTCTCTCCATTTGCAAGTGTTAGAAAGAGAAAAAGAACAAATTGGGCAATCAATACAAGCAATTAAAAGAGTAATGAAGTTAGTCGAAGCGGAAGAAGAGGTAGATAGTAGGGTATTATTTAGTCTTATTTACGGTATGAATACAGAACATACACATAAAGAATGGATGGAACGTCATGAGTTAACGGATATCGTGGAAGAATTATCAAAGAAACGAGAAGAAGATAAAATTGCTTTGGATAAAACGTTTATTCAATTGTCTAAAAAGGTTAAACAATTATATGGTAAACCAGTCGAGGACTTGAAAGTACAAGAGATGGTAAAGGAATATATAGAAGAGTCTTTTTCATTTCTTAGTGAAGATTTGATACAAAAGTTAGCTAATACTAGTGTGGGAGAACTGGATATGCAAGAACTTGAAAATATGATACCTTCGCCTTTCGCAGAAGATGAACAAAAATGGCTTAATGAAGCGATGGAATATTATATGAAGCAAGTAGAAATGGAAGAGGGATAGATTTTATGAATGTTTAGCTTCATCGAAATAATGCTGTAGACCTTTCATTGAATAAGGGTAGAATTGCGTTTATTATTGGTTCATTCAAAAGAAAGAACCGCTTATACTTCATTTTTGAAGCATAAGCGGTTTTGTTTAAAATACTCAAAAACAAAAATCCTTTGGTAAAGTATCATTTTTTATTACCGTTCTCAACTCGTTTTTTTACCCCGGCGGTCAAATAAAAACAATCTTTATTTTTTAATCGACAACCCATAAACTAACGTCTCACTCGGAGTCGTAATACTAAAACCTGTTGTTTTATAATCAAGCTTCACCGTATCACCAGTGTAGTCTTTCGTGAATGAATCCATTTGTACAATAAAGTCAGCATCTTCATATACAACATCATCTGCAACATATGTATCCCAAATTAAATCGACATCAACGAATATACTACAAGAGTTTGTCATTGTCCCTCTAATGCGAATGATCTTTTTGTCTTCCCGTTCTAATCTATGTATAGCTGCTTTTGCTTCATCAGTAATGCGAATGTTCATGATATCCCAACCTTTATTTATATTTCCTTTATTATTGCAAAAACAGAAGAAATAGGGAAGTAAATAAAAAACGAGCAAACAAATTTGTTTGCTCGTTTCACTTTATCCGACTTTAATGGGCAGTAAGACCCCCACCTCAAAATGCAGCGAAAGAAAAGAAATTAGGTGGGGGATCAACTGCCCATAAAAGTCCGATTGGTGAGGGCTGATAATCCGTGGGGGATGAAGAAAACCCCCACGGATTAAAGTTTCACTTTATTTCAGTTCACATTTATCAAGCGGAATCACTTTCGTTTTTTTCGTAAATTTATATCCTAACCATAGTACTAAGAAGAGTGGTAAACCGATGTAAGAAACGAGTACGCCGTTCCAATCGATTGATTCGCCCATAAATGCGCCGTAGTTTTGTCCTAAAATTACGATAATACAAAGCGTAAATGCGAAGAGTGGACCGAATGGGAACCATTTTGCTTTATAAGGTAAGTCTTTTAAATCTTTTCCTTGTGCGATATATGCTTTACGGAAACGGTAATGACTAATTGCAATGCCGACCCATGCGATAAAGCCAGACATTCCAGATGCGTTTAATAACCAAATGTATACAACACCGTCACCGAATAAAGAAGCAATGAATGCGATACTACCGACAATTGACGTTACGATTAATGCGTTAACAGGTACACCGCGGCTATCTAATTTACCAAGAAACTTTGGTGCTTTCCCTTGGCGAGCTAAATCCCAAAGCATACGAGTTGATGCATACATACCAGAGTTACCAGCAGATAGTACTGCCGTTAAAATAACAGCATTCATAACAGAAGCAGCGAAGGCAACGCCCGCTTTTTCAAAAATAAGTGTAAATGGACTTACTGTTACATCACTTGCTGCAAGGCTTTCAGTTGTATAAGGAATTAATAAACCGATAACGAGAATCGCAAGGATATAGAATAAGAGAATACGCCAAAAGATCGAACGAATTGCTTTCGGAATATTGCGTTCTGGATCAGAAGTTTCACCAGCAGCTACACCTAATAATTCTGTTCCTTGGAATGAGAAACCAGCTGCCATAAATACACCAATAATTGCCATGATACCACCGTTAAATGGTGCATCTGCAACAGTGAAGTTTTTGAAGCCAACAGTTTCGCCGCCCATAATTCCGAAAATCATCATGAAACCGACAATTAAAAAGATAATAATAGTAACGACTTTAATAAGTGCGAACCAATATTCAGATTCACCAAATCCTTTAACAGATAAGTAGTTTAAAAGGAAAATAATAGCTAAACATAATCCGCTCCAAATAAGAGAAGGGGTATTTGGGAACCAAAATTTCATAATTAATGTTACAGCCGCTAGTTCAGCAGCGATAGTAATTGCCCAGTTATACCAATAGTTCCATCCAAGTGCAAAGCCAAGTGATGGATCAACAAATTTTGTTGCGTACGTGCTAAAAGATCCAGTAACAGGCATGTAAGCTGCTAGTTCAGCTAAGCTTGTCATTAAAAAGTAAACCATAATTCCAATTGCGGCGTATGCAATTAATGCGCCACCAGGCCCAGCTGAATGGATGACACCACCGCTGGCAAGAAATAGTCCGGTACCAATTGTACCGCCGAGAGAAATCATCGTAAGGTGCCTTGATTTTAGACCGCGTCTTAATTCACCTTTTCCTTTTGTAGTTTCTGTTTTAGAGGTAGCTTGATTCGTTGCGCTATTCATGTTCAACACTCCTTTTCTTGTAAGATAGGAAGGAGCGGGGGAGAAAAATACAAAAAACCGCCAAAGGAATTTGGCGGAACGTTTCACAAATAACCACCCCATCATACCCTTCCGTTAAGATAGCACCCCACGTTTACACGGTAATTTTGTAAACGTGACAGTTCTGTTCCTTTCGGAGACAGCCCCAGCTCATATTTCCAGAGAAGAAATATAAACTTCGGCAACTTTTCCTTTCAAACGGAGTCTAAGACATTCTCTGTGTCTCGTCCGTTTTACTATTAAAAGTCGCAACCTCTACCTCATCGGATTGATGAGGATTTATATATTGCTAAGATTTTTAATATATGGCAATTGTAATGAGTTTCTGAATATATTGCAAGATATTTTGTTAGGAAAAGTCAAAAAATATCGGTTATTGTATAGGAAACGCTTGCAAAACTCCACCCGAACCTACTATTATGTAACAATAAGCAAAGAAAAAATTGTTATACAAATGTTTCGCAAAAAATATTGAAAAACCCTTCAAAAATTAAAAGAAAATTCAGAAAATATAATTCGACATTCATAATAAAGTCATATTTTTTGTTATAATTAGAGTAACGTTTAAGTGAAAAGGGGAAATCAAAATGAAATTAGAAACAGAAAGGCTCTATATAGTGCCTTGTACAGAGGAGAGTATACACGTTGCTAACGAGCAAGGATATAATAGTGGTCCGCATATTGTAGGGCATGTAGAAAGTGTAAAACAGGATAAGGATTTATTACCTTGGGGCGCCTGGTATGTCATTCGAAAAGAAGATGACATCGTTCTAGGCGATATAGGGTTTAAAGGGAAACCAAATGAGGAACATACAGTAGAAGTTGGTTACGGTTTTATTGAGAAATATTGGAATAAAGGGTATGCGACAGAAGCTGTAAGAGAACTAATAAATTGGGCTTTTCAAACTGGAGAGGTAGAAATGATTATTGCGGAGACACTTCTGGAAAACGAAAGCTCCATTCGTGTATTAGAGAAATTACATATGAAGAGAATAGGTACTACAGAAACAATGATGAATTGGAAAATAGAAAAATAAAAAATACCGCTCGAAGTATATCGGGCGGTATTTTTATTGTTATGGAAGCATTTGTTTTTGATCATTCGGATATCCAGTTGTCGGTGTGTTAGAACGATTGGAATGATTGCGAACAGCAATGAAAATAGAAATAATAACGACAAGACCAATTGCCACGTAAGAAAGTGAAATAATAGTTGGATCCACTTTAAATGTAGTAAGTAGTGTACGAATGTTTGTAAAGATAATAAGGCCACCAACTAATACGCCAAGTAAATGAGAAGGAACGATGCGCACTAACCATGCAGCGATTGGAGCTGCGACAATACCGCCAAGCATTAACGAAAATACCCAAACCCAACTTACTTGTTCCCAGCCGAGTGAGATGAAGAAACCAATTGTTGCAGCGAGTGAGACAGGAAACTCACTCGTATCTACAGATCCGATAACTTTTCTAGCTTCATTTCCTCTTGCTAAAAGTACAGGTGTCGTAATCGGCCCCCAGCCACCACCACCAGTTGAATCAACGAATCCAGCAAATAAGCCAAGTGGAACAAGTTGTTTAGCCGACATACGTTTATTTGAAGTAATAACTTGTTTTTGAATAATGAATCGTAATAAAATATAAACCCCTAAAGTAAATAAAAATACAGAAATGTACGGTTTAATGACATCCCCAGGTAAATTGCTTAAAAAACATGCCCCCACAAATGCGCCAATTGCTCCTGGTAATGTAAGCCTCGAAACGGTATATTTATCAACATTTCCAAATTTGATGTGAGATGCACCAGAAGCTGCGGTTGTAACGACTTCAGCTAAATGAACAGAAGCGGAAGCGACAGCCGGTGCGATACCAAACATTAGTAAAAGTGAGGTAGACGTTACCCCGTACGCCATTCCAAGCGCTCCATCGATTAATTGAGCGAAAAATCCAATAATAGCAAATACAATTAATTTCTGCATAAATAATCCCCCTGTAATAGTAAATGAAAAAGGCACTTTTCCCGTATGAGAAAAGTGCCTTTGGTTTTTCCAATCAGCAATAATTAAATTTGTTTCATTATAATACATATTAATCGTATAAATCAACTAGGCTTTAAAGTTTTTTAAATTGAATGAAAGAAAAATAAAATATACAATAAAAGGATGGAGAGAAAGGGGAGAAAGACATGTTACGATTTGATCATCTCGTTCACGCAGTACATTGTACACCGGAGGAAGCGGCAAAACAAATGCAGGAGCGTGGATTTCATACTGTACTAGGCGGAGAGCATACAAATTGGGGTACTTGGAATAGTTTATGTTATTTTGATTTATCATATATAGAATTTTTGGCAGTTCAGCATGAAGAAAAAGCGAAGAAAGCAGACAATCCATTAGTACAAGAAACGGTAGTGAAATTACAAGATGGAGAAGGAATGTTACAAATCGCAATTCGAACAGATGCAATTGAAGAACTAGCAGTTAAGTTTAATAAACATGGATTACATACGATAGGACCATTTGAAGGGAAACGAATGAGAAAAGATGGTCGCCTTTTAGAGTGGAAAATGTTATTTGTAAAGCAAGAAGAGAACGGACCGAAATTGCCTTTCTTTATACAGTGGAATGAAACGGATGAAGAAAGAAGAAACGATTTACGTAACATTGGCACAATCACGGAACATAAAAACAAAGTGCAACAAATTGAAACGATTCATTACGCAGTGAAAAATGTTCGAGAAACTGTGCGAAAATGGGAAGAAGTAATGGGACTAACTGCAAGCCAAATCGTTAAAAATGAAGAATGGAATGTGGAATGTCAAAGTGTATCGCTTGGCGACATTCAAGTGCAGTTTTGTGAACCAATTGGAGAAGGGCTAGTACTAGAACGATTGAATCATCATGGCGAATATCCATTTGCAGTAGAGTTTAAAGGTGAAAGTAAACGAGAGCATGAAGTACTAGGTAGTTTGTACATATATTGATAGAGGTGAACGTTGTGGAAGAAATGCTTAGAGAGATAGAGAGAAAACTAGAATGGCCTCGTATTGTAAAGTGTACAGCTATTTCAAAAGGTTTTTCACATGAAGAGAAATATAAAATAGAATTAGAAAACAGAGTAACATATTTTGTGAAAGTATGTGATGCTGTAAACTTTGAACGTAAACAAGAAGAATATACATATATGAAACAATTAGAGTCATTACATATTCCAACGCCTAAGTTAATTCACTTCATAAAACTTGAGGAATTAAATAAATGTGTTCAAGTATTTGAATGGGCCCAAGGTGTAAATGGTGAAGAGGGCTTAAGTAAGCTATCGGCGGAAGAACAGTATCATGCAGGAAGAAAAGCTGGAGAAGTATTAAAGCGAATTCACTCAATTGAAAGAGAAAGTGCAAGTGATAAATGGGAAACATCTAGATGGAATAAATACGAAAGATACATAGAGGCATTAGCAGATTACGAAGTGGATTTTCTAGATTTGAAGTCAGTATTAACTTTTGTAGAAAATCATAAAGACTTATTAAAAAACCGTCCAATGACATTTTTACACGATGACTTCCATCCAGCAAATAGTATGATTCATAATAAGGAGTTTATCGTTATCGATTTTGGTGGATATGATTTTGGCGATCCGATACACGATTTTTATAACGTAGCGATTTTTACTACAAGAATAAGCAAACCATTTGCGGTTGGACAAGTTCACGGTTATTTCAGAGGGGAACCATCGCTTCATTTTTGGAAATTGTATTCATTATATGCAGCAATGACATTCCCAGCGGATATCGTTTGGACAAACCGAAGCACACCGCATTTAGTAGAAGATATGAAGGAAAGATTAAACGGAATTTTAGATGATCATAATCATTTTTCATCCTATATTCCAAAATGGTATCAATCAAGTGAATGTAATAAATAAAGGAGGAATACATATGGACAAAATTGCGGTAATTTCAGATATACATGGTAATATTCCAGCTTTAGAATCGGTACTGCAAGATATTAAATTGAGAGGAATCGAACGCATAATTTGTCTTGGAGATTTAGTTGGAAAAGGCCCTCATTCTAGTGAAGCAATTGAAATCATTCGTAAAGAATGTGAAGTAGTTGTAATGGGAAACTGGGATGATTTTATTACAAAACCGACTGAATTTGAAGCATTAAAATGGCATCAAAAACAATTATCGGAAGAACAAAATGACTATTTAAGAAGGTTACCATTTTCAATCGAGTTTTATATGAGTGGAAAACTCATTCGTATGTTTCACGCTTCACCGAGAAGTTTATATGAAAGAATTCAACCACACGCTTCAAGAGAAGAGCGAATTAGTATGTTCGAAAACAGTGAGCTCACAGAGAATATAGAAGGGGAAAGAAAACCAGATGTCGTTTGCTACGGTGACGTTCATCAAGCGTTCGTTCAAAATTTCAGAGGGAAAACGTTATGTAATGCTGGTAGCGTTGGAAACCCACTTGAAATTACACAAGCTTCCTATTTAATATTCGAAGGAACTTACAATGAAAAAGAAGCAGCGAGCTTTTCCATACAACTCGTACGTGTACCGTATGATATTGAATTAGCTATCAGACTAGCAGAAGAACTCGATATGCCAGAAATAGAGGAATACAAGCAAGAATTACGGACTGCATTGTATCGAGGATTTAAGGGGAAGTAAACCAATCATAATATATCTATCGTAACTTAAAATATATCAACGATTTTTCGATATATCGACGATTCGACATAGGATATCGACTTACCGACAAATAGTGACATAAAAGTTAAATATAATTTTGTTATGTAAACTAAATGAAGGTGGGAAATATCATGAACCTAAAACAACAAATTAAAGAAATTGTAGATCATATTTTAAAATTAAACTTAACTCACCCAACAAGAGTTGGAGTAAGCGGTATTACAGCATCAGGAAAAACAACATTTGCAAACGAATTCGCGGAAGAAATACACAATCAAAAGTATATGTATAGCCTTTTATTAATAGTTATAATTCTCGTATAATTATATTAGCTTTAGAAAGTGAAAAACGGGGGATAAGGCAATAAGAAACGCAAAAAGGGGAGAAAAAATATAATGAATGAAGTATTAGAATTAAAAGAAGAACTACTACAAATTAAAAATAATAATTATGCTGTACCAGAAGACGTAGATGCATATCCATATGCGCAGTGGATGTTAGATTATATCGGATCACCTGATGCTGAATTACGCGATGATTTAATTTATAGTACGCTTCACACATGGATTACAACTGATGTATTTAGACAAAAAGAATTACGAGGGTTAATGTTACAAGCAATTAGTCCTGATTATTTATTTTATAAAATTGGTGAAAAGGGAACAGATTCTGTTTTTAAACGTGCGTTCTCTGTATTAATTCCGCCACTTATTTTATCTGTTCATGAAAGAGAGCCGTTGTTATCAGAAGAACAACTGTACAGCGTAGCAGAACAAGTGCTGGAATATGTATATTTAGAAGAAGATGTAAGAGGTTACGTAGAAGGAAAAGGGTGGGCACACTCTACTGCGCATGCAGCGGATGCGCTCGATGCGTTAGCGCGTACAATACAAAATCGTGAGTTTTCATATGCGATTCTTGCAGCTGTTCGTCAGAAAGTTCGCCTAAATGACTATGTTTACATACACTTTGAGGATGAGAGATTAGTAACGCCAATTATGTCATTACGTAATCAAAATCTTTTAACAGAAGAAGAGTGGAGCAACTGGTTACATAGTATAGCAATCGTTGAAGACATCCCGCATCCTCAGCATGATATTTTAGTACAAAATATTAGAGCTTTTTTAAGAAGTTTATACTTTAGAGTTTTAGAGACAGAGGGTAGTACAGCCTTTACAGATGATATTTTGGAAACTTTGAAGGATTTGCGTAGGTATTAAAAATCCATTTTGCTAAAATGAAATTACATAAAACCACCATCTCCCAACCATACTAATAAAATGTGTTGGAGGTGAGTTTAATGGACAAAAAAGATTTTGAAAAAGTGTATAATGATTATTTACATCAAGGAGAAGAACAAGCTCAATTTGAAGTAGACCATGAAGTTAATACAGGAGCAGAACAAATTGTTGCCGTTCGTAAAAATGATGATGGGGATTTAATAGCGTTTAAAACAAGTAGCGGAAGAGAGTTAGATTATATGACTGCTCTTGAAGAAGCAAAATCAGGGAAGTTAGCTCATGTGGATGTATTTCATAAGTATGGCAGAGATATTATACGTAGTGAACCTGATGGAATAAAAGAAAATAACTTAGATAATTTACCTTCATTTTAAACGGGTAAACCTGAAGAAGAGAATGTTCATTTGGATATTCTCTTCTTTTCTTTCTCTACAAATAGACGGTTCATTTCTACAGTGCGATCATACTTTTAAAGAGCGCTCTAAAGTTCTCTTTATCTTCTGCTGTAAATGGTTTCGGTCCTTTTGTACGCTTACCGCTTTTTCGAACCATTGCACTTAAATAACGTGTTTGTAATAGTTGGTCAATGTTTTCATTCGTATACTTGTACCCTTTATGATGAAGAACGATACAGCCTTTTGCTAAAGCAAGTGAAGCAAGACCGTAATCTTGTGTTATGATTAAATCTTCTTTTTGGGCTAACTGCATAATTCGGTAATCCGCAGCATCTGCTCCAGAATCAACATAAATTGTTTCCACGCCTTTTGGCTGCTCTGCATTAGAATAATGAGAAAAGCTTGTAACGAGGGTAACAGGAATTTCTGCCTTCGTAGCTTCAAAAATAATTACATCTTTTACAGGGCAAGCATCTGCATCAACATAGATTTTCATTGGTATCACTCCTATAACTAGGTTCGTGTTGATGATAATGGTAGATTTAGGTTTTGTCAAACGAGGATTTTGTATTTTAACTTACAAAAATTGTATATATTTAAAAATATATGCTAACATATAATTGGTTTAATAATGATAATTTTCAGAAAGTGGGAATGGAATGATTTATAAAGCAGATAACAATGTAAGGCAAAAGTTAGTTGAGATGTTTGATGATTTCGATAGTACGATTGTACTTTCCTATCTCCAAGGACATATGGGAAGTGCGTGGGTAGACAATCTCGAAAATCCAACTGTTGCTCAAATAACTGTAGGAATTTTTGTGTTTTACGCCGGGAATCCAAACGCAGAAGAGGCGGAAGAATTATTATATAATCTACCTGATTTTACTCTTGCCATTGTAGATTCGGATGAATGGAAAAAACGGATAGAGACTGTTCACAAAGGATCAATTGAGAAGTTTCAAAGATTTAGATTTAATAAGAACCCCGGCGATTTAGATAAAGAATACATACGGGATATATTGTCTACATTACCCCAAAATTACGAAATGAAAAAAATTGATAAAGATATAGCAAAGGCATCTTCATTTCATGCACTCTCAGAAGATTTTACTAGTCAGTTTGATTCAATTGATGATTTTATTGATAGGGGCGTAGGATACGCCATTTTAAATAAAGGGCAAGTTGTTTCTGCTGCAACATCATTTAGTATATTTGATGATGGAATCGAGATTGAAATTGCGAGCCATCCTGAACATAGAAGAAAAGGCTTAGCTAAGATTGTAGCATCTGCACTTATATTAGATTGTTTAGATAGAGAGAAATATCCTAGTTGGGATGGAGCAAATGCTGAATCTGTTGAACTAGCAAAAAAGCTAGGCTACACTTTTAAAGAACCTTATGATACATATTTTATTCAAATAAAAAAATGAACCAATACAAGTACATAAACTAAAGTGGTTTTTAGTTTATGTACTTATTTAAAAATGAATGAAATTCTATTGACGATATGTAAGGATGCTACTTATTTTCCACAAACCAAAATAGCCTCACGTAAACGAGAAATCCCTTCCTCAATTTGATCAATATTCACTTTTCCATAAGATAAACGTATATAACCATCTTTCGCGCCAAAAATACTACCTGGCATAAAGGCGATTTCTTGTTTTAAGCTTTGCATAATGAGTTGTTTTTCGTTTATCGGTTCTTTTAATTTTCCCCATATGTAAATACCACCAGTAGGATTGGAAAAAGAGATTTTATCATGAAGTTGCTCGTTTAGGGAACGGACGATAACGTCTCTTTTTTCTGCTAATTGTTTTCGTAACGGTACGATATGAGACTGAAATGGTACGGTTTCAAAAAATTGCTGCATAAGCCACTGCGGGAAAATGCTCATACCTAATTCCATTTGATGTCGTGCGTCAGATAACCTTTCTACTACCGATTGCGGGGCGACAAGCCAGCCGACTCGTAATCCTGGTGCAATCATTTTTGATAAAGAATGTACATAGATGACTGTTCCATTTTCATCTATTGATTTTAAAGTAGGGCAAGGTTGTTTCTTTTCTAACGTAAGTAAACTAGACGGATCATCTTCAACAATCGCAATTCGTAAGTCTGCACAAAGTGATAATAGTTTTTTTCTACGGTTTGGATGCATCATTGTGCCCGTAGGGTTTTGGAAGTTTGGATTTAAAAAGATCATTTTAATACGATGCTTCCGATATAGCTCTTGCACATCATCTGGATTAATACCGTGTTCATCGACAGGTAACGGGAAAATACGAATACCTGCTGATTGGAATAACGGTAAGGAATAACAGTGTGAAGGACTTTCAAAAGCAACAGCATCACCTGGATTTAATAAACATTGTACGATAAGGTGCAAGGCTTGCTGTGCGCCAGAAGTAATCATAATGGACTGTTCAGTCGCTTCAACTTTTAAATATTCCTTCATATATTTTACGACCGCTTGTCTTAGCGGGAGATAGCCTTGCGGGTGATCATAACTTAATGAATGCGTTAACGGTTGTTCTCGTAAAATCATTTGTAGTTGATCGTGAGGATAGAGGTTACAACCGAGCTCTCCGTTTGCAAAATCTATAATATTTTCATTTTGTTGTATTTCTGCCCGAATATGGCGAAGTAACGGTAAGTTTGGTAAAAATGTACCGCCTTCTACGAAATTTCTCCAGTTCGGCGTTAATGTTGGAGAAACGCCCCACATATGTGTACTCACTCGTGTTCCTTTACCAGTTGTACTTTCTACAATTCCCATAGCACGAAGTTCATTATAAGCAGTCGTTACTGTACTTCGGTTTACATTTAACTGTGTAGCTAATTTCCGTTCGGAAGGGAGGAAGCTACCTGGAGGAAGTTCTCCATATGTAATACGTTTCTCAATAAAGTCAACAACTTGCTGATAAATAGGGATTTTACTGTCGCTATCTAGCTTCCATTCCATAAAAAACGCCTCCGTAACTCTTATATACATTCAGTATAACAAATTGGCTGGGTAAAAAAACAGCCAATTGGACGGTGTTATATCCAGCCAATTTTACTATGCTAAATATGGAAGGGGAGATTCGGATGAAAAGATGGCAAATGGAATGGCTCCTAGTATCAGTAGCATTAGTATGGGGAGCAAATTATACAATTGGAAAGTATGGTGTGGCATTTATGTCATCCATTCAATTTAATAGTTTACGCTTTTTAGTAGCATCACCGGTATTATTACTTATTACATTTTTAATGGAACGCTCATTACGTATTGAAAGAAAAGATTGGTTACGATTAGTAGCAGTCGGTATCGTTGGTACGACAATGTATCAAACGATGTTTATGCTATCTGTGAAATATACTTCAGCAACGAACGCCTCATTATTAATTGCGATGTCACCTATATTTACAGGGATATTAGCGGTATTGCATAAACAAGAACGCTTTTCGATGAAAGTACAAATTGGTTCAATAGTAGCGTTTATTGGTGCAGCATTCGTTTTATTAACAGGACATACAGGAGGAGCTACTTACGAGTATGCATGGCTCGGAAATATAATTGGATTAGTCGCAGCAATTGCGTGGGGATGGTATCCAATTTTAGCGCAACCACTCATTACAAAATACTCCGCAATGAGAGTCACATCTTGGTCTACTTTAATTGGAATTGTACCTCTCGTTATTTACTGTTTATTCAACGTAAACACATTAACGTGGCCAGTAGACGTGCTAAGCTGGGGGTCTCTAGCATATTCTATCATCTTTGCGACCATCTTCGGACTTGCAATGTGGTATGTCGGTATTAGTCAAATAGGCTCAACGAAAGTAATGGTTTATATGTATCTCGTGCCATTGTTCGCAGTTATTTTTGCGGCAGTAACAATCGGAGAGCAGATCAATATGATGCAACTCGTTGGTGGACTTATCATCTTTATCGGCTTATACGTTGTAAAAAAAGGCGGAATGAAAAAGCCAGCTCTCAATTTGAAAAAAGTGAGTTAACAGTAAAAAGGATCTCTTTCATATAGAAGGAGATCCTTTTTTATTTCGTAATAAAAGTGCTTGTTCAACCGCCCATTTTTGATGATCGTGAAGTAGAAGTTCTACAGCATGTAAAGGAGACAGCCACTTTAAAATATGATCCTCTTCACACTTATCGGTTTGTTTCCGTACCATGTTCACAATATAAAAGAACCCATCGTTTAAATAATATGTATCTTCCTTTTCCGCATAAAAATATCGCATTGCATTACCGATATACTGCTCAATTTCAATTATCCATCCTAATTCCTCTAGTAGTTCACGATGTAAGCATTCATCTTTTGTTTCGGTACCTTCCATACCGCCGCCAGGTAAAAAATAGCGTTCTCCTTTTTGGATAATAGCAATCTTTGAAGAGGTTGAGTTAAAAATAATTGCATAACAACTAGGTCGTAATACATATTGCTCAGTAGGCTTTTTATAACCAAAAGTAAGTTTAGATATCATAAAACACGACCTTTCTCTATAAAATACATAAAAGGGATATTAAGGTAAAAATAGAATTTTATAAGTATAATCATAAAAGATAGGAGTGGTAACAACATGATAAATCGAAAATGTTCAAGATGTAAAGAAATAACCGGTACATTGCATGGTGGTAAAAAAATTAAGGAAGAATTTTTGTGTGAAGATTGTTTGCAAAAAGGAATTGAGAGTGGGGAAATCGAATTATCACAAGTGGAGCAAGAACAAACTTCGTATCTTTCTATAAAAATATTAAAAATAATGAGTGTGATTTATTTAATAGCATCTATTTTTATGGCTTTTTCAACCGGTCCATTTATACATAATATAGGATTTGATGAAATGTCCATTTCAGGCCCAGAATTAGGTTTAATAAGTATTGTTATGCTAGGTTCTTTATTCCAGTCTGTACTTGTATTTTGCGGAATATGGGTATTCATCCTATTAGTAGAAACAGTCATTAAAATTTATGAAAAAATGAAGTGAGTGAGAGGGAGAAACATATGCGAGTAAGAAACATTCAAGGGAAAGATTATGTAAAGATTCATTCTGTTTTAAATGATTGGTGGGGCGGGAGAGATATGGCGGCTATGTTGCCAAAACTGTTCTTCGTTCACTTTCAAGAAACGAGTTTTATCATTGAAGAAGAAGGCGAAACGTTAGGTTTCTTATGCGGCTTCTTTTCGCAAACGTATAAAGAGGAAGCATACGTTCATTTTATCGGTGTAAATCCGAAATATAGAAGAAGAGGAATCGCATCGACATTGTATTCTTATTTCTTTGATGTCGCTCGTGCAAATAACCGTAAAGTTGTGAAAGCAATCACATCACCAGTTAATAAAAAATCGATACAGTTTCATAAGGAGATTGGCTTTCAAATTGAGGCTGGGGATGATGAGATAGAGGGTGTATCAGTACATACAAATTATGACGGGAATGGCGGTAGTAGAGTTTTATTTTTGAAAAATGTGTAAAAGTAGGCTAGCACAAAGTTAGCCTTTTTGTTGTGAGGAGCTAGAAGTATGGAGAGTAAACAAAGTAGAAATGAGTATTTACAGTGCATATACAAAGTACAAAATTATATAGAATTACACATAAATGATTCACTTTCAATTGAAGAGTTAGCGGATATAGCAGGATTTTCAAAGTATCATTTTCATAGAATTTTTAAAGGGATAGTAGATGAACCATTATCTCGGTATGTAAACCGATTGAAACTGGAAAGGGCAACAAACCTTCTTACATACCGTTCGGATATGACGATTACAGATATCGCTTACCATTTTGGTTTCACAGATTCAGCAGTTTTCTCCCGTACATTTAAAAATTATTACGGAGTAAGTCCGTCTCAATATCGAAACGACAATAGCAAGAATTGCAAAGACGTAAGAAGAACTTCTCAATACAATGAATGTAAGAAGGTTCGAGGGAATGTTGAAATTGTAACAGCGGACGATATAAACGTCGCATACATAAGACATATCGGTACATATGAAGAGTTAACTGTAGCTTTTCCGAAAATGATAGAGAAATTATTTCATTACGCAGCGTTGCAAAACTATCATGTATTTGAGGATACGAAAGTATTAACCATTTACCACGATCATCATGAATTTACAGAGGACTATCATTTAAGAACAAGTTTATGTATAACAATTCCAAATGAGTCCGCAGTAGAAACGAGCGACATAGGAATAATGGTAATACCTTATGGAAAGTATGCGGTAGG
The DNA here is from genome assembly GCF_038006905.1 of Bacillus sp. FSL R9-9834. Lineage (NCBI taxonomy): Bacteria > Bacillati > Bacillota > Bacilli > Caryophanales > Bacillaceae > Bacillus > Bacillus sp. FSL R9-9834. The sequence goes on along the minus strand of NZ_JBBOWD010000001.1, from coordinate 2,883,245 downwards.
TCATTTTGAAATATTCCAAGATGAATATAAAGGAGCATGGGATTTTTTATACGGTGAGTGGCTTCCAAATAGCGGATATAAACCGAGAGATTCGTATCCTTTTGAAGTATATAGAAATGATCCAAAGCAGCATCCCGAACATACACATATAGTTGATATATATGTACCTATCGAACCTTTTTAATGATAGGTTAAAGGGGAAGGAATAATGAAAACTGCTGAAAAGTTAGATCAGATTATACAAGAAGAATATGGAAATGTGAATGGTATGTTAGTAGTGCAGAAAGGTAATGTTATTTTTGAAAAATATTATAAGGGACACGGTCCAGATGATGCGTTTCATGTAGCGTCAGTTACAAAAACGATAATCTCTGCGCTAATTGGGATATGTATAGATAAGGGATATATAAAAAGCGTTGATCAAAGAGTAATAGAGTTTTTCCCGGAATATAAACTTAAGGCATCTGAAGTAACAGTACGCCATCTTCTAACAATGACAGCGCCATATCCTTTTGTAGACTGGCAGGAACCGTTAGAAGAACTATGTACACAACAAGATTGGATACAATATACGTTAAATAGGATAGGAAACGGCGGAGAAATTGGATTTTTTAAATATTCATCTGCAGGAGCTCACATACTATCAGCAATTATAACGAACGCAACAGGAAAAAATACACGTGAATTTGCGAATGAATACGTATTCCAGCCACTCGGTATGAGAGAAATTCCAAACTACAATATGAAAGCGTTTGGATTTGATGACTTATTCGGAAAAGATGTAAAAGGATGGGTTCATGATCCAAATGGTATTTCGACAGGCGGCTGGGGACTAACGTTAACGGTTAAAGATATGGCTAAGTTTGGACAGCTGTATTTGAATGAAGGTACTCATAATGGAAAACAAATTCTATCAACACCATGGATAAAAGAATCGACAACAATGAACCAAAATCAATATGGTTACTTATGGTGGTTACGAGAAGAGGCTGGAATCTTTTCATACTGTGCAATGGGCGATGGTGGGAATGTGATTTGTTGTATTCCAGAGAAGGAATTGGTAGTGGTGATTGCGTCTGAAATTATACCGAATGCAGGGGATAGATGGGAATTGATTGTGAAATATATTCTTCCTTACATACAAAACAATTAAATTTAAGATATAAAGGCGGTATGAGATTTCATACCGCCTTTATATCTGGCATTTTACATCGAAAGGGAGATGTGAAAATATTTTAATGTCATTAAGTTAACTGGAAAATAAATATAGCGTAAAAAATTGTTAAGATTTCGAAGTCTTGATTTTAACCTTTATTTTTCTATGTATAATGAATCCGCATACTAAAAATCTTTTAAAGAAAGGGGGATGAAATAAACGAATTAAAAGTTAATGTGCGTTTCTTGATGGTTTAAGGAAATAGAATAATATTTTAAGTTTTTTTGATAAGTACAGCGTTCATCCCGCTTTAATGGGCAGTAAGACCCCACCTCAAAATTCGGCGAAAGCAAAGAAGTCCAATTGGTGAGGGCTGATTAAAGTTTCATTTTATATGGAATTTGTCAAAAAGGATATTTACCTTTTGACGTTTGGAGGGTATATGAATCTAATATTAAAAGAAATAGCAGTGAACAGAAAAATATTCATTATGTTATTTATCGGATTTACTTTAACAATTCTGCCCATACTTATAGCGATGTCGATTCGAGATTATTACGATGAAAAATTTTATGAGTACAAAAATGGTTATTTTAAATATTACTATACTGTTCAGCTTACTAGCTTTGGAGAATTGGATTTCAAAGCAATTCAAGAGGTAACAGGAACTAGTTTTAAGAACTCAAGTGTTATTACAAATAATATGAGAATGGGAATCCCCGGCATAGGTGAAGTAACGATGGTTGGTCTTATAAATAAAAATTGGTCTCCGCCTTTAATAAAAGGTTCTCGTATGGAAGATGGGGAAGAAAATAGTGTAATTGCCGGAAAGAGAATTTATAAAGAATCTGAAACAATAAAACTGTTTAGTAGAGAATATAGAGTTAAAGGCGTGAGCGCTGCGAATACTGGATACGCATATAATTCCAATGTTTTTGTCGGCTTAAGTGACATGCCTGATGAGATAAAACGACGTATGCAAAATGAAAATACATTTGAAATGATAGTAAGGTCTAACGAAAATCCTAAACAAGAAATAGATACATTTATTCGGTATATTAAGCAAAATAGAATTGATACGAATGTGAAAGTGATAAATGAAAAGGAGAATTATGAGAACGAAAAAAGCTCGAATAAAGCTATGAGAGCACAACTTACTCTTCCGTACAATCTACTTTTTATTGCTGTAATGAACTGTATAATTGCGAGTTATTTTTGGATTTACACGAAGAAGAAGAGTATTTCCTTAAGGAAAACGTTGGGAGCAAGCAATTTGAATTTAATTGTATTCATATTTAGCCAATTATTCATATGCGCAATCGTTGCAGCTATTTGTGCGATATGTATGCAATGGATTTTAAGTACAATGAATAAAAGCATAGTGCATGTAATGGGTTTTACTATTCATATAGATGTTTTTAAAGTTGTGATGAGTGTAGTAATTTCCTTGTTTATTTCGTTCATCACCGCTGTAATACCATTTTTCAAAATACTTAAAATTGAACCTGCTAAAGCGTTAAAGGAGTAAATAAGATGAGACTAAAAAGTGCTCTTATGGCCCTGAAAAATAGATTGCTCATTTCTATTTTTCTCTTAATACAATTCACGTTTGGATTAGCAGCAATAACCCTTTCCATTAATATGCTTTGTAATTTTCACTATCTTGAAAACAGTTCCAACTCGTTGCTAGATTTAGAAAGTACATATTTCATCACTTATGATGGGATGACTACTGATAGGTTGAAGGCAGATCAATTTAATAAAGGACAAGTCGAAGAAATTTATAAAAAAATGCAGCAAAATAAAGATGTGATTTCGTATGGTACATACGAAGAGAGCATAATCGAACTAGAATCCAGCAATCGACCGCTCCAAGAAAGTATGTTAGAAGAATTGAAAAACAAAACTTTTCGCGATAAAAACCCTACTATTCGTATAATTACAATAGATGAAGATTATTATAAATTACTGAATATACCTATAAAAACTGGAGTAGGCTTTTCGTATCGAGACTTCCACAAAAATAGTGAAGAGAAAACGAATGTTTTGGTAGGTCCTTACTTTAAGAAATATTTTCAAATAGGGGATACAATCAATAATCAATATATGATTATTGGATTTTTACCAGAAAATAAATTTATTATAGATGGTAACGGAGTGAGTATATACCAGAAATTAGACAAGGCTATGTTATCACCCATGCCAATTGATAGATATGAAAACTATGAAATAATGTTTTCAAGATTACATCAAAGTACAATTATGAATTTAAAAAGAGACGCAGATGTAAACAAACTCCAAGAAATGATTCAACTGAAGGGAAGCGACGTTACGTTATACTTAAAAAATTTAGGAGAAGAAATAAATGAAGCCGTTACTAGTAGTATGGATACGGAAAATATCGATCTTATAGTAGGAAGTCTATTTATTTTATTTATAATAGCGGGAATGGTCGTAACGACAATTGTTTCCATCATAATGAGAAAGAGGGAATTTGGTATTAAGATGGTCCTTGGAGAAAGTAAGTTTGGGATGTTCATTCAAATTGTATTAGAAAACATATGTATTACGATAGTTGGTATGTTTTTATCGATAGTTTACTTTTTATGGAGATACGAGAATCATCTACAAGTTTCGAAGGACTTTGATACGGCGTCTGTACGCGAAATAAATTTAAATATGCCTATTTTATTATTTGTATTCCTATTCTTACTAGTGATCATCATTATTTCAAATCTCATTGTCTTCTTGTTTATTAGAAAGCTCGAACCGAAAACATTAATAGGTGGGATGGAATAATGGGGTTAATTGAACTAAAAGATATTAAGAAGGTGTATAGTAATAAGAATTACAATACGTTCGCGTTAAACGGTATAAATTTAACGATAAATAAGGGCGAAATTATAGCGGTAATGGGGCGGCGATCAGGCTCAGGGAAGAGTACATTACTAAATGTTATCGGGCTAATTGATATACCAAATGCGGGTGAATATACGTTAAATGGAAAATCATTAACTGAAATTAGAGCAAATAAAGTCATAAAACAAGAAATGAAATGATCGGATTTATTTTTCAATATTTTGCATTGTTAAAAGAACATACTGTACTGGATAATGTAGTGCTACCACTCACGTATAGAAAGCTAAAGCAACGGGAAAGAGAAAATAAGGCGAAGTTCTATTTAGAAAAAGTAGGATTAAAAGAACATATGTATAAAACACCGGACGAGCTATCAGGTGGACAACAGCAGCGCGTCGCAATTGCAAGAGCGTTAGTAGGTGAACCAAAATTAATTTTGGCGGATGAACCAACTGGAAATTTAGATAGAAAAACAGGAGAAGAAATTATGAATCTACTATTACAACTGAATGAGGAAGGACGAACAATTATTATTGTAACGCATGATATGGAAGTGGCGAATCAGTGTAATAGAATCATTGAGTTAGTTGATGGGGAAATTGTGCGGAGTTAACAATTAAACTAAGATACATCAAAAAATTGTTTTTTATTTAAGAATCCATGTTGATTTATTTTTCAAAATGGATTCTATTTTTGTTTCTAGAATTAAAGTAAAATAACAAATCCCCCGTAACTTTTTATGATAGCAATTCGTTTAACAAAAGAAAGGATTTTTAATGATGAATGGGGGAGAACCATGAAAATTCTAATACTAGGTGGTACACGATTTTTAGGCAGAGCATTTGTAGAAGGGGCTTTGAACAGAGGGCATGAAGTTACATTATTTAACCGCGGAACAAACCAAGAAATCTTTCCTGAAGTGGAGCAGCTTATCGGTGACAGAAATGGTGATGTATCAAGTTTAGAAAATCGAAAATGGGATGTTGTCGTAGATACATGTGGGTTTTCTCCACATCACATTAGAAATGTTGGAGAAGTGCTTAAAGATAATATTGAACACTATATATTCATCTCAAGCCTTTCCGTATATAAAGATTGGATTCCGCATCATATAAAAGAAGACTATATATTACAACCTGAACCGACGGCTGAGCAAATAAAGGCTGTAGAAAATGGTGAAATATCTCCTTATGAGCATTATGGTGCGCTGAAAGTATTATGCGAAAAAGAAGCAGAGAAGTATTGGCCGGGGCGTGTTTTACACGTAAGAGCAGGACTTCTTTCAGGAATGTTTGATTATACAGATCGGCTTCCATATTGGATTCAGCGTATAGCAAAAGGAGGTAAGGTGTTAGTTCCAGGAAGAAAAGACCGTCCAGTGCAGATAGTTGATATAAAAGACGTCGCAAATTGGGGACTAAACATGGCAGAAAACAAAAATGCAGGTATATTCAATGTTACAGGTCCAAATTATGAATTGACGATGGAAGAGCTATTAAATACGTGTAAAAAGGTTACGAATAGTGATGCTGAATTCGTTTGGATAGAGGAATCGTTTATGAATGAACATAATGTGCAGCCTTGGACAGAAATGCCTTTATGGCTTCCAGAAACTTTTTCATTAGAAGGGGAAACGAAGCCGTGGAAAGGTGGATTTTCTATTAGTATCAATAGTGCTATTAAAGCAGGGCTTACTTTTAGAAGGTTAGAAGATACAGTTATGGATGTGTATGTGTGGATGAAGAGTATAGAGGAATGGGAATTAAAAGCAGGGATTTCAGGCGAAAGGGAGAAGGAATTGTTAGAAAAATGGTATCAATAAATTTAGAGGAGCTCTTTGAATATAGTTGATTGCACATAAGGAGGAGAAAAGGTTATGTGGAAAGAAACCATTCATAGTATTTCATCAAACTTAAGCTTAAAAAATCCCGCTACGAAGGAAGAACTTATTGAAATACAAAAATGTTTACTTGTGGAATTACCGAATGACTTATCACAGCTATTACAAGAAACAAACGGTATAGCAGGTGAATATGGAGACTTTATTTGGTCTGCTTCAAAAATTAAAACTGAAAATATGAATATGAGAAATATAGTTGATTTTAAAGATTTATACATGCCTTTGGATTGTTTATTATTTTTTGCTGATGGCGGAAATGGTGATTTGTTTGGTTATTCTGTTTTGAATGGGATGGTACAAAGAGATGATATATATGTATGGAATCATGAAAATGATAGTAGAACGTGGGTTGCGCCTTCTTTAAAAACTTTCATGGAGTGGTGGGAGAGTGGGAAGATAACAATTTAAATATAGTATCAAGAAAAAGCGCCTTGTTATTAAAAAAACAAGGCGCTTTCTCGTGTGTACTGTTATTGTAATAGATGCATATGTATAATTGATGGAAAAAGATTCGGAAAATTAAAAAACTATTGAATGAACTAGAAAAATTTAGTAATCTTATTTGTACGATACATACATAATAGTTTTATAGCGATTTTTAAATGAAGTATAGGAGGCAATCGTTGTGGATCTTACGTTCAAAGTTGAGGAAACATGTTTTAATTACCGAGTCGGAGCCATTTGTAAACACGGTAATAAAATCCTTATATTGCAAGGTAATGGTGAAGATTTTTGGTACGTACCAGGCGGTAGAGTGAAAATGCTAGAAAATAGTGAAGACGCGTTAAAACGAGAACTTGCGGAAGAATTAGCTGTTCCTATTAAAGTAAAGAGATTACTATGGTCAGTAGAAAATTTCTTCACACTTTCTGAGCGAAAGTTTCATGAGATTAGTTTTTATTACGAAGTAGAATTGCATGAATTACCCGCGAATGGAGCGAATCAATATATTTTGGAAGAAGAGGGTAGAACATATTTGTTTAAGTGGGTGTCGGTAGAAGAGTTACATGCATATAACTTACAACCAGCATTTATAAAAGAAAAAGTAAAGGATATAGTAGCTCACACAGAACATATTGTATTACAAAAGTAAATGTATTCGGAGGGGAAAACGGTGAAGAGGACTAAAAAAAAGATACATATAAATGACAAAGTAATTTATTACACACATATCGAAAAAGGTTCTAGTACGGTTTGCTTTATGTTTTCAGGTTCAGGATACAATTATGATAAGCCGTTATTTTATTACGCGACGATGCTTATGCTTGAACATAAAATAGATGTTGTACATATTCATTATTCTTATGATGGACAATTAATGAATAAACCAATAGAAGAAGTAACGAAAGTAATGATGGGTGATATTCATCCTATAATGAATGAAGTATTAAAAGGTGAGCAATACAACGAGACGATGTTTTTAGGAAAATCACTCGGAACAATTCCAATTGCAAATGATTTAATGAAGAGAGAAGATTTTTTACAGTCAAAAATGATAGTACTTACACCTTTACTAAATTTTGAATCTATTTTCGAATCTATTTTACAAAGTAATCACGAAGGACTTTTAGTTATTGGGGATAAAGATCATCATTATAATGCAAATAAAATTGATCAGTTATATAAAACGAATTTAACGATCGATGTTGTCAAAAATGCAAATCATTCTGTAAATGTTGGAGAATTTGAAACAGGGAATTCAATTGAAGCAATAGCGAAAATAATAGAAAAGCTTAAAGAAATTGTTAGGGAAAACTAACTTATCAATACATGCAAAAAGAGGTGCGAACTGCACCTCTTTTACTTTAATAAGCCCTCAACACATGAAGCAAATAATCTTTCCGATTCAGCGGATTATAATCAACACGTTTTCGAGTAGGGAAGGGAGGTTTCAGCTTTGTGAAACCAGCTGGCTTCGTTGTAAATATGCCTTCTCCTTCTGTCAATGAATGGAGCATGCGTTTAAAATTCTCTGTTTTCGCAACAGGTAATGATCCTGTTAACTGATAAGAATCATTATTGAATATAGGCTCTGCAAAAGTTGCTGAAATAGCAGCGAGCTTATACATTGCGGTACTAATTGCCTGCTCCGGTACAGTTAATTCAAACGCATTAACTGGTTCATATACATATGTTTCAGCTTTCTTTAAAGCATCCATTAAAACGAGTGGCGTTAAGTTTCTAAAGTCACTAGCTGTTGTAACAGGACTAGCATAGCCAGTATGGGTTAACGTAACGATAATATCCGTAACTTCCCACCCGTACAAACCTTGTTTTAACGTTTGAAATACAGTATCTTCAATCGCTTTATGAAAGGCTAAAGGTAGTGAGCCAAGTTCAACGCCTAATTTATATGTTATGCCAGAATTCAGTTCACCACGTTCGACTTTGAATCCAACTGTTGCGTAAAATGGATTCGTTTTTTCGCCCATTACTTCAACGGAAATCCCAATGCCAATTGGCTTCTCAATACATACAACTCGCGTATTTGAAAAAGTAACTTGCAAATTATATTTCTCAAAAAGAGTTGTTTCAATTACTTCTTTTTGTACTTGACCGAAAAGGCGAATATATAGTTCATTATGAACATCATCTTTCCACACTTTAATGAGTGGATCTTCTTCACATAGTTCCATAAGTGCAGCGTATAAATCATGAATTCGTTCTTTAGGTACTGCATCGATGGCAGCTTCCATTTGTGGTTCGGCAAAGTGAATATCTTTTATATAATCAGTCCGTGCACCGATAATATCACCAATTTTAATATCACTTAGTCCCCACACTTTGCAAAATTCTCCGCTAGGAACGGTAGAAGTTTGAACAGCATCTCCATTATGAAACATGCACATTTTTTTAATCTTTTCCTTATGTGGTAGAGACTCATCGCGCTGTATATCAACATGTTTTCTAACGTGTAAGTTGCCAGAAAAAACTCTTACATATGCAATCTTTTCTCCAGAAGGTTCACGTTCAATTTTAAAAACAATACCGGACAATTCTTCATCTTGAGACAGATTATGAGCTGGAAGTAAGGCTGAAATATTTTCAAGTAGTTCAGATACTCCTATACCCGTCATTGCGGAACCGAAGAAAATCGGATACACATTTGCTTGCGCTATTTGTTTAATGAGTTCTTTTCTTAACATTGTGTCCGTTACGATTTCGTTATTTACATATGACTCAAGTAACGATTCATTATATGGTGCTAATCGTTCTATACAATCATCATATGATTTATATTCAATAATACGAGCTTCCTTTGTTCCTTCGTTTAGGACAGAGTAAAAGGGGAATGCTTCATTTGAAAGAATCGTTTTTATTTGCTTTACAACTTTTTCACTATTTGCACCACGACGATCAATTTTATTTACAAATAAAATAGTCGGTATGTTTAGTTTCTGTAACGTTCGCATTAAAATCTTCGTTTGTGCTTGCACACCTTCAACGGCAGAAATAACTAAGATTGCACCGTCTAAAACGCGGAATGATCGCTCCACTTCAGCGATAAAATCAGCGTGTCCCGGTGTATCGATGACATTTACTTTTAAGTCATCAATAAAGAAAGAAACGACGGATGCTTTAATCGTAATTCCGCGCTGCCTTTCTAATTCCATTGAGTCTGTTTGCGTACTTCCGCCATCAACTCGGCCAATTTCTTTAATCACATTCGTTTCATAAAGAATACGTTCAGTCAAACTCGTCTTGCCAGCGTCTACGTGCGCGACAATCCCTATATTTATTGTTGTCATATATCAATATCCTCATTTCATTTTCCATTTTCATTTCCTCATTTCTATTTGTGTATTGCCGCATTACAATCACTCTCCAGTCATTTAAATTATTACTATTATAATGTAATTTACATTTTTTGTAACGCTACAAAGCGCCTTAATTTGGAAAAAATAAAATGAAAACAAAATGCTTGCATTCTAAATCGATATAGATTATATTAATTGACGTATCAACTATTGATATATCAAATGATTTTTTAAATTGGATGTAAAGGAGGGGTAATTTGACAAGTTCATGCTCAAAAGAAGCGATTATTTTATATAAATTACACTTTCTAAACAAGGAAGTAAGTTCGAAGTTTGAAGGGTGTACGGGTATGAGCCAATCTCGTTTAGAGCTTATACTTCAGTTATTTGAAGTAGGTGAAATTAGTCAAAAAGCACTTCAGCAAGAAGTGAATATTGATAATGCGGCGATAACGAGGCATTTAAAGCAGCTTGAGGCCAATGAAATGATTGTAAGACGTAAAAATCCAGATGATAACAGAATTACGTTAGTTTCTCTAACTGAAGAGGGACGAAATAAAATCCAGGCGTTTCAAGAGGAAAAAGAACGTTTTGCAGCATCTGCATTTAAAGGATTAAGTGAGGAAGAACGCGATAATCTTTTAAATATGTTAATTCACATTCAAGAAAATATAAAAGAACTTTAAAAAAGGGAGAATACAACTATGACTAACTCAGTAAAAACAAATGACTTTAACGAAATTTTAACAGGACGTCGTTCCATTCGTAAATACGACTCATCAGTGAAAATTAGCAAAGAAGAAATGACAGAAATTCTTACAGAAGCAACACTTGCACCATCATCAGTAAACATGCAACCATGGAGATTCGTAGTGATTGAAAGTGATGAAGCGAAAGCAACACTTGCGCCACTTGCGAAATTCAATCAATCTCAAGTAGAAACATCTTCAGCAATGATTGCTTTATTTGGTGATTTAAACAACTTTGATAACGCAGAAGAAATTTACGGTACAGCAGTAGAGCGTGGTTTCATGCCAGCAGAAGTAAAAGAAGACCAAATGAAAAAACTTTCAGCTTACTTCTCAATGGTTACACCAGAAGTAATGAAAGATACTGTACTTATTGACGGCGGTCTTGTAGCAATGCAATTTATGCTAGCAGCTCGTGCTCACGGTTATGACACTTGTCCAATTGGTGGATTTGAAAAAGACCAAATTGCTGAAGCGTTTGGATTAGATAAAGAACGTTACGTACCAGTTATGTTAATTTCAATCGGAAAAGCTGCTGACAGTGGTTACCAATCAGTACGTCTTCCAGTTGAAAAAGTTGCTGAGTGGAAGTAATCTAATTAGGTCATAGAAATATATGGAATATGAAAGGGGAAACACCATGATTATTATTCACGCAGTATTTCAAGTAGACCCAGCAAAACAACAAGCATTTTTAGAAGAAATTCAGCCACTCATTCATGGTTCAAGAGAAGAAAGTGGAAATGTATCTTATGACTTATATAAAGATACAGAAAAAGAAAGTGTTTATACGATGGTAGAAGTATGGAAAGATGAAGCAGCAGTTGCGAGCCATAATACGAGTGAACACTTCACATCTTTCGTTAGCAAAGCAAAACAGTATTTAACTGCTCCTCTTGATATAAAAGCTTATAATGGAGAATTAGTGAAATAATAAGGTAGAAAAAGATGACTTTAGCGAATGGCTGAGGTCATCTTTTTTTGTATAAGTAGAATCCACTTTGGATCCAGTTATATTGATAGGTAAGTGTTGCTCGTATCCTCAGGAACAGTGGTTAATTATTTATTGAATTCGAACATTCGGTTTATTAGAATATTTTTCCATGGTATAATTTTCTTGAAAATATAAGGTAGAGGGGAGTAAGTGATGGGAGAATTTCAAAGTAATTTGCATAGAGCAACGCAACTTGCAACGAAAATGAGAAATGCTTCAGATAGAATGCAAAGTGCTACTAGTCGCTCTATAAATAAGGCAACGCGTACGACACTATCTGTGAACTTCAAAGCACAAGAAGCAAATCAACAAAATTTACAAATCACGAAACAATTTTGCGCTGCTTTTCAACAAACGATTGATAATATCCATTCCGTAGCAAATGAATTTGAGAAAATGGATACCGGACTTCAAAAGACTTTTCAATAATGTAACAACCTACGTAAAGGGGAAAAGGTAGGGAGAAAAGATGAGTCAAGAATTTGAAACGAGAATCAGTCAATGTAATCAAAAATTACGAATCATATTTGAAGAACAAAATGAAAACCGAATCGCGCTGCAAAATCAAGAACGAGCTGAGGCTAGTTTTCATGAATGGAAAAATAGAAATAATCGTTTATTTAACCGAATACTAGAAACTTGGTATGGTGACAAAGAAGCATTTCACCTTTTTACGAATATGCGGCAAGAGATCGGGCAGTACGAAAGAAAACTTACATTCGAATTAGAAAACGAAAAAGAGACGTTGCTTAAAGAAAAACGGCATCTCAGCGAGAAAGAAAACGACCTTTCCTATGAACAGCAGCAACTACAAAGGGAGGCCAATACATGAGTTTAAACATGTATTTGGGAGAAGTTCAAAGTCAAACGCAAAGTATGAACGCTATATGTAATGCTACGATTCAAAGTATGGAACAAGCCATTCAATCTATTGATGCCTTTGCGATAGACACAGTATTACAAGGACAAACATACAGTAGTGCAAAAGCCTACCTTGTCCAAACATTTCGGCCATTAGCGCAAGGAATCATATGCTTATGTGAAGAATTAATTCGCCAAAACGAAGCATTTCCAAATGATTTTCAAGCAAAAGTTGCTTCAACAGATGTTATCGAACATGAAATAAGACAACAAATACAGGAAATCAATCAATCGATCGCTAGTATAGAAGCAATAGAAGTACTTACACCGATGCCTGGAGTAGACGCAATTGTTGCAGTCTTAATTGCGATGAGAAAAAAACTAGAAGAAAAACTAGAGCATTTATATGAATTCAATCATTCGTCCAGCAACAACTACAGTACCGCCCTCCAATTAGCAGCTAGCATCACAGCCGGACTCGCTGAAGTGCAAAGCGGGAAAGGATTTAGTCCTGTGAGTGGTACGTTTAGTACACAAGGGTTGAATATGGATTGGGTGAGTTCGATTCAGGGGATTATAGAAGAAACAGCTCGAAAAAACGAGATGAAAGAAATTACTTTGCAAAAACAAGAAATGAACTTACAAGAGCAGGAAGACAATAGATCATGGCATGAAAAAACAGCCCTTTATGCGCAATCATTTTTGCATGGAGTTATCGAATTTTTTCAAGGTGCTGGTGATGCAGCCCTAGAAAACTTTGTTGGACTACAACCGCATGAGAATGATAAATTAGAAAGTAAGACAACTTACCAAGCTGGAAGGTTGGCTGGAAATGTTATATCAATAGCCGGGTCCATTGTAGAAATGTTTGAAGGTATTTCGCTCATAGGTGGATCTAATTTCTTAACTATCGTCGCAGAAGTAGGAACTGGTGGGTTAGCATCACCAATTGTTATTCCATTAGATATAGCAGCAACAGCTGCTGGGGCTAGTCTTTTTGCGCATGGTGGATTTGTTTGGAATAAATCGATTCAAAATACTAAGGATACTATTCAAAAAATCCAGTCTTCTGGTGGAGGTGCGGCTAACGGTAAACCTAGCAGTAACAAAAATACAACTGTAGATAATTTTGATGCAAAAACAGCTACAAATAAGCAAAAAGGTAATTATGGTGAAATAAAATCTAGTGACAATTTATTGAATAATCAAAGTTTAAAAGAAGCTGGATTTGATTTAAAGCCAGTCGGAAAAAGTGCACCATCAGGCATAAATGATAAAATAGTAAAAGGAATTGATGGATTATACGAAAATACAAATACAGAGTCAAAGATCAAATACGTTATAGATGAAGCTAAATTTGGTAGTTCACAATTAGGAAAAACTAAAGATGGACGACAAATGTCAAATGATTGGTTGAAAGGTTCTGAAACTGGAAAAAGTAGAATATTAAAAGCTGTTGAGGGAGATGAAGTATTAGCTGAACAGATTACGAAAGCCTTGAAAAGAGGTAAAGTTGAAAGAGTATTATCAAAAGTTGATAGTAGTGGAAAGGTTAAAACATTTAAGATAGATGCAAAGGGTAACATCGTTGGAGAGTGGCCATAATCTAGAAGCGAGGAGGAATTAAAAAGAATGAGAGATCATTTATGTATAGAAGAAAAATGTAAAAGGGGAATAGAATATCATAAAGAGTTTATCGAAGAAAATAGAGAAGAGATTAAAAGTTTAGAAGAAGATGAAAAAAATGGTATTCAAAGATATCCTAATGATAACAAAAGTATTATATTAGAAAATTATTTGTCGAATTTTATACATGAGATGAACGACATTAGGGCAATGTATTCTTTAGGAGAAGACATTAGTAAAATGGAAGTATATTTTTATAATGCGATAGATGATTTAGAGCATACAGGAGCTAGCAAAGTGGGTTATATATATATGCTTTGGATAATTTCTTTAGGAATTTTGTTAGAAACGGATAAAAAGAATATAGAAAGATTAAAAAAGATAGTTGATAAAAAAAATATGAACGACGCAGTAATTGATTTCCTCTTATGCGCTAGTGATATCGGATACACAAACATGACGAACAGATATTATAAAGAAAATCCATATGCAAAAACGAAAGAGATTATAGAACTTGCACAAACAGATAAAAAAGAAGCGTCTAAAAGATTACAAGTGTATATGGAGAAAGAATGGTTTAAAGGCCATTATGATTATGAATGGAAAAATGCGCATAAAGAACCTGGATATGTGGGGTATTGGAGCTTTGAGACAGCTGCAATAGTAAAGATACTCGGACTTGATGATACAAGTTTAAAAGATAATAATCATTATCCATATGATTTGGCACATTATAAAAATGAAATGAAATTTAAGCATATAGACCTAAGTGAATATCACTATGAAGATGAGACAGAAGAAATCGAGGATATAGTAGAAGGAATTGAACATAATCCTGCATTGGAAAATATTATTCCGCCAAAATGGCATTCATTGGTCAATGAATTGATTCATGACTATGAGAATATGGATGATAGTAGTTTTTATGAAAAATACAAAAAAACGATAGGAATAGGTCAAGTGTGGTTCTTACCACAAGAGTATGAAGAAGAAAATGAGCAAAAAAATCTATTAGGAAGTTTAATTTTGTTTGCCCTGACGGTAAGAGATTATATATTACAACTGGACTATAAAGAAGATTTAGAAGACTACATTGATAATCTTAAAAATTTCTGGAATGGATCAGAAACAAAGTTAATTCAATTTATTTTAGAGAATGATCAAAATTATTATGCATGGGTACCAAAAGAAGCAAACATCCCAAATATGTATGAAGTGAGGATAGAGAGTGTCGATGTAGAGGAAGTTCTATAACGAACAAATTGAAATGGTTGTCATCATATGTAATGTTAGAATACATTTTACTAGTTAATTGAAAACAATGCAGGCGTTGAAAAAAAGGCGTATAGTTACTAAAAAGTAGAGGGAAAGAAGGCTGTTGAATTGAGATTGGCGGATTTTATTGAATTAGATAAAAATGAAGTAATTTACTTTGATTTTAAAAATATTTCACCATCATTTGAAGTGCAAAAAGAATTACATCCTGTAAAAAAAATATTTTGTACAAAAAAGATTATCAAGAAAGAATTTTATACGGAGTAAAAGAAAAATTTGACTGTGATAGATGTGATCTTGTTTTAGAGATATATTCTAAAATATATGCAAATAAAAACTTGAACAATTTAGATTTAGATACTATGAATTCTTTTTATCAAACGTACCGGCTTTTATTGCTATCAAGTGATAAGTCATTTTGGAAAAGTGATTTTAATGCATTCTGTAATAATCGTGGTGTTGGTGTGAAGCCTAAATCAATTAAAAAAAATGCCTTAAAGCTGTTAAGGTATGAATGGTTATTGTCTGAAAAAGTGTTTAATCATTATGAAAATATCAATAATCATCCCGATGTTATGCGTTTTGCTACAGTGACACATACAATAGGAAACATGACATTATTGCCTAAAGGATTTAACGTTGGGCGTGCTATTGCAACTAGAGATTATTGGGATTTAACATTAATGTCACTACAAAGTTTTTTAGGTCGTTCTTTCGATACTTTCGTAACAGATTATTATATGCAAGACTTTATTGATGATAAATTAGAGTTATGGAAGGGGCATTGTTTTGAATACCCATTGCCAAATTCGTTTAATAAAGTGGAGGCTCACGAACTATCGGAAATTAAAAAAAATCAAATTGTTCAAAGCCGAATTTTTGAATTTATGGGAAATGCCAATAATAAGATCGAGAAACGTTCTGAACGATTATATAAAGCGTTACTAGTTAAATGGAAGGAGAATATAAATAGAGGGACAATTAATAAAATTTAACGATAAGATTGTGATAGCGAAAAATGTGTTGCAACAAGAAGAGGTGTATTTACAAAGATCTAGTGGTTGTGATGAAGGTGATTCAGGTTGGTATATAGGTCCTATCAATGAAGAAGTATCAGGAAAATTGGAAATCATATACGCCTACCAATTATTAAAAATGAAACCTGCAATTATTCAAGTGCTAACCTTACCGTATAATTATTTAGTAGTATTTGAGAAGGACAAAATTAAAGCGGTTTTAAATGAATGTGATGTTGATATTTGGGGTGAAATAGTAAAATAATGAATGTATATAAGGTGTCAAATGCCCAATATGAAAATCACGTGAGATAAGCACTTTATTGTCAACAGAGGACAATAGGTGCTTTTTTACGTGGAGTAAAGAAAAAATATAAGTTTGCTTGTTGTTCTGTTTCAACTTAGTTTCATATGTTATAATTTGGAAAGTATATATTCTTAATTTTTAGAAAATTTAAAGGTGGTAGGTTGATATATGAGTACATTAAAGAAAATTACGAACAATATTTCGAAGGTTATTATAGGAAAAGATGAAGCGATTGAACTTGCAGCTATAGCTCTTATAGCAAGAGGGCATATTTTATTAGAGGATGTACCGGGGACAGGAAAAACAACATTAGCGAAAAGTTTGGCTAAAAGTGTGGACGCTAAATTTCAAAGAATTCAATTCACAGCGGATACTTTGCCTGGAGATGTTATTGGCCTTGAATATTTTAATGTGAAGGAATCGGAGTTTAAAACGAGGTTAGGTCCTATTTTTGCAAATATAGTATTGGTGGATGAAATTAATCGGGCTGTACCGAGAACACAATCTTCGTTACTCGAAGTTATGGAAGAGCGTACTGTTACAATTGCGAAACAGACGCATTTCTTACCAGAACCTTTTTTAGTTATAGCTACGCAAAATCCACTCGAATCAGCGGGCACATTTCCGTTGCCAGATGCTCAGTTAGACCGGTTTTTACTCACAATACGCCAAGGTTATCCTACGAGAGAAGCTGAAAAGGAAATGATGAATCGGTTTCAAATGAATGATCCATTAGAAACGTTACATTCTATTATTTCAAGTGAAGAAATTATTAAGATGCAAAAACGAGCAAGAGAAGTGTTAGTAGGGAATGATGTGCAAGATTATCTACTTGAAATTATTGAGGCAACGCGTAAACATGAGTTAATTGAAATTGGAGTAAGCCCGCGGGGGACATTGGCATTTATGAGAGCGATTCAAGCAAGGGCAATATTAAATGAAAGAGATTATTGTACGCCAGATGATATTAAGACACTCGCTGCATCGGTTTGCGCTCATCGTTTAACGTTAACGATTGAAGGGGAGATGAAAACGACGAAAGAACAAATCATGAAAGAAATTCTTCATACAATTAATGTGCCAGTGGAGAATGTACGATGAATCAACAACGTGTGTATACACCTTTAGCGGAGCCTTTCGTAATGGGAGTTATGTCAGTTCTAGCCGTTATTTTATGTATATTTTCAAGTAATCTACTTTTTTTATCTCTCGTATTTTTGTATGTAATTTTAATAGGTGCGATGCATGTGTACATACGTAAAGTATCTCGTGTTGAATGGGAATACAGTCAAGGGAATTCAAACGTTTTTATAGGTGAAGCGAATGTGTGCAAAGTAAAAATTTCAAACAAGTCGTTATTCCCTATTTTCAATATCGTATTTCGATTTAAATGTGAAAATAAGCTAACTTGGAATCATGATGAAATAAACAAAAATACGAATACAGGTTCAAATTATTATATGAATTTTAATTTAAAAGGAAGAGAGTCAGTTTCATTTGATTTGCAAGCTGTAGCTGTAAAAAGAGGAATTGCGAAATGGGAAGAAGTAGAAATTGTCATTACGGATCCTTTTGGATTCACAACGAACCATATTACATATAAACAAGTTGAAACGCCGTCCTATTTAGTTTTACCAGCTGTTCCGAAAATGCAAGTTCCTGAATTACAAGAATGGTCACGAGGATTTCGAAAAGCGATGTCATCACCCTTATATGATGAAACGAAAGTAATGGGAGTGAAGTCGTATGAAAATGAAGATTTTCGTTCTATCCACTGGAGTGCAACAGCGAAAACAGGGACGATAATCGCGAAAAAGTACGAGCGAACACAATCAGATAAATATGCGATATATCTTAACTTGCAAAATAAAAGCGGTATTTCTTTGAGAAATGATACAGAGGAATTAATTGAATTAACAGCAGGCATATGTAAACAACTGCTCATGCAAAACTGTTCATTTGAAGTTTAGATCAATAGTGTAAAAGATAATGGATTGTTGCATATAAAGAACGGTCATAACCGGAAACATTTGCAAAATGTATTAAAAGTACTTGCCTCAATATCGGACCAAGATACTCCTGTATCTTCCACTTATTTTTACACAGCAGGCTTTCGTCGAAAAGAATTGGATGCAGTTCCTTTAATTCTTGGTACTTCCCCAAGGAAATACACCAGAACGAATAGATGGGTTGTAATTAAAGAATAAGAAGGGGTTTATGTCATGGTTAATAAAGAGAGACATATGAAAGTAAAGTTGTGGAGTGTTAGAGTATTAATACTACTTTTCTTTACGGTTAGTGCGATAACGTTTTCGCAAGGTGTTGTGCATGTACAAGACATAGTAAAAGGCCTTTTTTCTAGTAAGACGGAGACAATATCAGAAAGAAATTATGATTTTACTAGTGTAGACTCACAGTTTGATGAACCTGAAAGAATTATAGATGAAGAAACAGGAGTTGTAGATACAAAAACAAAAATAGATAGGGAAATTCCACTTTTTGTACGAAAAAATTCATGGACTGATGTGTTTTCTGTTCTTTCAAATTCATGGATTAGTGTCGTTTTTTGTGTAATTATTGCAGTGGTCATTTTATATGTTTTTTATAAATTAATGAGGAAAAAGGTAAAGAAATCAGAAATAGAACAGGATAAACAATCGATAACAAAAGAAAATACGGATAGAACCGAAAAGAATAAGAAAGTGATGCATCAGTTTGAACAGCCGTTGCCTAAAGATACGATAAGGAAAACGTTAGTTGAATGGGAAAGAACTTTACCATTTCATGAACAGAGAAGGTCTTATGAAACGATGCAACAGTGGTTAAAAAGAATTTGTAGAACAAGGGATATTATCCCGCTATATGAGTCTGTTCGTTATGGGGAAAAGACGTATACGGATTTAGAGGTGGAAGAAATAATGAAGTGGGTAGAGGGAGATGGGAAGGTGGATATGTAAATATCCACCTTTTCTTTTTTTTATACGGAAATTTGATTAAAATGAAATGAACTATAAATTAACTTTATTTACTTATACTTCATTAAATGTTAACCTATACTTAATTTTTATAAATTATAATTAATTTTTAAGTTTTTTAAGGGTGTGAAAATGTAATGAAATCAGTATTAAAAAGCATACTTATTTCTTTTGTTTTTTCTGCAGTAGGTATGTGTTGGTTGCTGTTCTTATTATTCAAAGGGGACGGAGACTGGTTATTGTCTTGGATAGGCGTATTAATGGCATATTTATCTTTATATACTTTAATAGATTTATATTGTAAAACTACATACGATAAAAAAATAAGTAAATGGCTAATAAAAACAGCGGTGACTAGCTTTAGTTTTGCTGTATTAGGAATCTCATTTTGTATCATACACGAGCTATTAACACCATGGAGTCTCAGTTTAATGGTGTGGTATTGGTTGGTAATGTTAGTGTTATTTTTAACGACCATACTATCATTAGTCAGTCTCGTATTTGTTAATCATAAAAATCATAATTTCACCGGTGTATATAGAATACTTATACTTGTAAATCTACTTCTTACGTTAGGACCAGTATTATGGCCACTATTACTTTCTATTATCGGAAATGGTATGAACGCTAGTGCAGGATGGTAAAGGTGAATATAGATTAGTTGTTTAAATAAAAGAGATGCTTTTTAAATTTCACAAATAAGGACAGTATTAACATTCATGATATGGTATTAAGTATATGTAGAACATAAATATGATACAAGTGTATTTCAAAGTGCAATTCAATCTTATAGTTTAGTATAAAAAGGATGTAAGTTGCATGACATCCTTTTTGTTGTGGGACAAAGAGGTGTTGTTTGTTTTGAAAATTGTTATCTTTGGGAGTATTCCATATAATGAGAGGTATAGGGGCTATACAGGGGAGTTATGAATGGATAATACTTTAGTTTGTTAATTATTTTGTTTTAATAAAAAAGTAAATTGATTTGGAGTGAAATACATTGGGACAAAATCAGTTTAGATGGAGTAACAAGCAATTACGAGAACATGTTGAAATAATAGACGGTACAAGAAGTCCACACAAATTATTAAAGAATGCAACATACTTAAATTCCTAAAGTGTATTGTTATGAATGGAGTTATATATAAATAATCTCAAAAATATTAACAGGAAAAAATATTTTCAAAACCAACTTGACAGATAGGTATTAGTGGATTAATATGTGGTTATTACTTATTTTACCACTCATTATTTTAACGCTAAAACAATTTGAATAGCTGATTGGATAACCAAAGGCACGTATACATTTCGTAATTTTGAAATGTGTTCGTGCCTTTTTGTATTATTCATAGAGCAAGGAGCGGGGGAGATATGAACAAAACTATGCCAACATCAATTGAAGAAACAGATTGGTTATTTCGTAAAATGGTTCGTAAATTTGTGAAGGAACGCGACAAAATTAAGATTGAAGGTATTATGTTGCCGGGATTCTTAATATTAAACAAAATTATTCAGGATGGTGAGCAACGTCTAACGCATTTAGCAGAAGAACTTGATTTGACATCGGGAGCAATTACAGCGTTATGCGATAAGTTGGAAGAGAAAGGATTGGCTGTTCGGAAGCGTCATCAGGAAGATAGACGAATCGTTTTACTTGATATTACTGAAGATGGCCTGAAATTCATAAAGCGAAATCATAAAATAAAAACGTGCTTTATGTCTGTTTTATTCGATGGATTTTCAATAGAAGAATTACATGTACAAATCGAAGTTTTTAAACGCTTAGCCCATAATGTAGAACATCTCTCTTATACAATTATGAAACTAAGTAATGAGAATACGGAGGAGTAACGAAGAATGCTATTACTCTAGTTATTTAGGTTGGAAAATTCAAAAAACATTAATATGAATAGGAGTGGAAAGAATGGGACATCCAACAATTTATCCAACAGGAGCAACAGTATATAATCCTGGGAAAGCTTGGAGTGGTTATACAATTTATCAAGCTGCAGATCATGGCGCGCTATTAATTGATATGAATGGGAAGGAAGTACACTTATGGAAAGGACTACGCGGGTTTCCAAATAAGGTGTTACCAGGAGGGTATGTGTTTGGTCATACAGCGCAAAGAGATCCTGAGTATGGTTTTCAGGATGAAGTCGATTTAGTTCAAGTTGACTGGGAGGGAAACATCGTATGGAAATTTAACCGCTTGGAACATATTGAAGACCCAGGTCATGCTCCTGAGTGGATGGCTAGAGCTCATCATGATTACCAACGTGAAGGAAATCCTGTCGGTTACTATGCACCAGGATTAGAGCCAAAAACAGAAAGTGGAAATACGTTAATTTTAGCCCATAAAAATGTACATAATCCAAATATCTCTGATAAGCCGTTATTAGATGATGTAATTATTGAAGTAGATTGGGAAGGAAATATTGTTTGGGAATGGGCTGTCAGTGATCATTTTGAGGAGCTTGGATTTGATGAAAGTGCTAAAAATGTATTGTTCCGTAATCCGAATGTAAGGTCCTTTGGTGCGAATTCGGATGGAGATTGGATGCATATCAATTCTATGTCTACAATTGGTCCGAATAAGTTTTATGATCAAGGAGATGAACGTTTTCATCCAGATAATATTATTTGGGATGCTAGGGAATCAAATATCATTGCTATTATCGATAAAAAGAGTGGAAATATAGTTTGGAAACTTGGTCCAGATTATTCAAGTCCTGATGTTAAGCATTTAGGATGGATCATTGGACAACATCATGCACATATCATTCCGAAAGGATTGCCAGGAGAAGGAAATTTACTCGTATTTGATAATGGTGGTTGGGCAGGATATGGTCTTCCAAACCCAGCATCTCCATATGGTTCCAAAAATGCTGTTCGTGATCACTCGAGAATTTTAGAAATTAATCCAGTAACTTTAGAAATTGAATGGCAATATACGCCAACTGAAGCGGGATATCAAGCGCCTTTAGATTCGTACAGATTTTACAGTCCGTATATTAGCTCTGCCCAAAGGCTGCCAAACGGAAATACATTAATTACAGAGGGTGCTGATGGTCGAATTTTTGAAGTGACTCGTGAGCATGAGCTTGTTTGGGAATATATATCACCTTATAAAAATAACAGGAATTCAAATATGGTTTATCGTGCTTATCGTGTTCCGTATGAGTGGGTGCCTCAATTAGAAAAACCAGAGGAGAAAGAAATTATTCCTCTTGATATAGCTGCATTTAGAGTGCCAAATGCAGCAGAAACTGGTACGGAATCTGTTGTGACAGTCGAAGGGACACAATCTTACGGCACTGGAGATTTTTGTGTAGCGACATTAGATGAAACAAATAAAAAACGAGATTAATGCTTAGGGTTAAAAGTGTGGGGAAGCGTAATTTCCCACACTTTTAAAAATTAATTTGATAGGTTTGTTATACGACAAAATATTGCCATTTCTTTATTTGTAATAATTTAATGTAATATTTTGGTGAAGCACATTCTACTTCAAGTTTGAACAAATTGTTATGGAGGAATGATAAATGGTGAAACTAAAGCCTTTATTTTTAAGTTTATCAATGATTACTAGTTTAGCTATCGCGGGATGCTCGAATGAAAGTGCAGGAACGACAAAAAGTAATGGGAAAGAAACGACCACAGTCAAATTGGCTATAGATACAGCTGCGGGCGGATCTTTTCAGTTTAGAGCTGCTGAGAAACAAGGCTATTTTGAGAAAAATGGTATGAAAGCTCAACTATCAAATTTTGCTTATGGCATCGATACAGTTAATGCGGTGTTAACGGAACAGGCTGATACAGGTCTTGCTGCTGATTATGCACTTTTAAACTCTTTAGGAAAAGGGGATATGGTCGTAATTTCAACACTTACCCGTGGAAATGAAAAATCATCAAAAGACAATGAGCTTCTAGTTAGAGAGGGCATTAAAACAGAAAATGATTTAAAAGGTAAAAAGTTAGGCGTACCTAAAGGGACAGTAACGGAGTATGTTTGGGCGAAGTATTTGGCAGCAAAACATATTAATGAAAAGGATATTACCTTCGTTCCATATAGTACACCAGACGAAGCGATTGTAGGAATGAAAAATGGTGATATTGATGCGGTTTGGAGTTCTGGTGCACTAAAAGATAAATTTAAAAATATAAAAGGTGTAACAAAATTAGGTGATTTAGAAAGTGCGGGTGTCACAATTGACAGCTATCTACTTGCAAAAAGATCATTTGTGGAGAAGAATCCAAAAGCTGTTGAAAATACACTTAAGGCTCTATCTGAAGGAATTAAATATGTAGACCATAATAAAAAAGAAACTGCTAAGCTAGCTTTTGAACAATTGAAACTACCAGAGAAAGATGCGTTAAAAGATATTGAAAGACAAAACTATGTTCTTGGATTTACAGAGGAGGACGCGAAACATTTAGAAGATATGAAAGTATGGTTAGAAGAGAAAGAAAAACTGAAAGATAAATATGAATTGAAAGATAAAATTAATCTTGAAGCACTTAAGAAAGCTTTCCCTGAATCTGTTACTTATAAATAGAATAGGAGTGAAGTATGGTGAGTACAGTAAGTGAAAAAGAAGTATTGAAATCTCCTGTAGCCATTTCTATTTCTCGGTTATCTAAATCATTTAATAACGAACAGTTTGTTTTAGAGGATGTAAATTTAACAATTGGGAGTGGTGAGTTTTTTATATTACTTGGCCCAAGCGGATGCGGAAAATCTACGTTGCTCAGTATGATTGCTGGATTTGTTGAAAAAACATCAGGAGAACTTATGGTAAATCATGAAGAAATAAAGAAGCCGGATAGAAATCGCGGTGTCGTTTTTCAACAAGCCGACGCAGCTCTGTTCCCGTGGCTGACAATTAAAGAAAATGTTGAATTTGGTTTGAAAATGAAAAAAATGATAAAGCAAACCCGAAATGAAATCTCCTCTCAATATATAAAACTAGTGGGCCTAGATGGGCATGAAGGGAAATATCCGAGAGAACTTTCTGGAGGAATGAAACAAAGAGTTCAATTAGCACGTGTTTTAGCCAACGATTCGGAATTTTTATTAATGGATGAACCGTTTGGAGCGCTTGATGCAATGACTCGAAGAACGATGCAAATAGAGCTAATTCGAATTTGGAAAGAAACAAACAAAACGATTATTTTTGTCACGCATGATATTCAAGAAGCACTATTACTTGGGCAAAGAATTGGGGTAATGTCTAAAGGACCTTCTTCAAAAATTGAAAAGATTTATGATATTCCACTACCGTATCCGAGAACATTTACAGATAAAGAATTTAATTACTATTACCAAATGATTCAATCACACTTTGATTGAAAGGAAGTCCGAATATGAGTACATTGAAAAATGAGATTGCAAGAAAAGAGACTATTTATGAAACAAAGAATTTCAAGATTGGTTTACAAAAGAAGCTATTACAAAGTGGAATTATCGCTTGGATACTTATCCTTACGATATGGAGTGTTGTAGCGAATTTTTCTGATCCGCAATTTTTGCCAAGTCCGATAGCAGTTTTGTATGGAGCAATTGAACTGAGTCAAAATGGCTCCTTATTTATATATATAGGCGTTAGTTTTTTAAGAGTAATAGCAGGATGGATTTTAGGGAATCTTGTAGCCATTCCGGTAGGATTATTAATTGGCCGAATCCCATGGTTAAGAGCGCTATTTGATCCAGTTATCAATTTTATTCGCTTTATTCCACCTCTTGCCTTTATAACATTATTTATGCTTTGGTTTGGTATTGGAGAGCAATCAAAAATTTTCCTCATTATGTATGCAACTTTCTTTATTGTGACGATTAACACAATTACCGGTGTGCAAGCTGTTGAAGAGGATAAAATACGTTCAGCGAGAAGTATGGGAGCATCGGAATGGCAAATTATGTTCCATGTCATCATACCTGCTGCACTTCCTTATATGTATACCGGCGCAAAACTTGCGATGGGATCATCTTTCATGGCGATTGTTGGTGCTGAAATGGTTGCAGCCAATGAAGGAATTGGCTATATGATTTGGAATGCAAGGTTATATTTCAAAACAGATTGGATTTTTGTCGGTCTTGTAGTCCTTGGACTAATGGGATTCCTTATGGATCGTATATTTAATCAATTTGGAAGAGTTGTTCTTAAACGATATAATGTTGTGAAAAAATGAAAAGAGCCCTTCACTTAATCAAAATAGATCAGGTGAAGGGCTCTTTTGTTTGAATAAAAGTTGCTGTGTGTTATCTTTTTATTTCGATTTCAATTTTCTGTGCTAAATCAACTGACACGTTATGAAAATACCTTAAAACGACCTTTCTAATATCATCGGATATAACTTTCAAATCACCAGCTAGATTTTCAGCAAGATGTTCTTTTTCAATCGGTTGTAACTGCGCATAAAATTCACCGGGCTGCGTAAAGTCATCCTGTTTCGTAATAGAAGTTCTTCCAAGTTTACCTTCAACGTATCTTCCGTCTCCGCTCGTAATTTGATTAGCAGGTGTCCAATTTTGCTGTTGGTTAATCGGTAATTTACGGAATTCAGATCCAATTCTTCTTCTTTGAGAATCACTATAAATGTTAGCGCGACCTTGCAACATTTTATCATCTGATAATTCAGCACCGTCCAGTAAATTAGAAGGGGAGAAGGCGACTTTTTCTACTTGCTCCATATAATTTTCAGGATTTTTATTTAATACCATTTTGCCTACTGGTATAAGAGGATACGACTTTTCATTCCATACTTTTGTATCATCTAAAGGGTCATAAGAAAGATGTTCTTCATCTTTCGGATCCATGAGCTGGACATATAAACCGTATTCCACTGGCTTACCGTTTGCAATTGCATCATATAAATCTTTCCCGCTATAATCAGGGTTTTCGGCAGCTAGTTTATTCGCTTCCTCATTAGTAATGAATTGTACACCTTCAAATGGGTACCAATGATACTTTACATACTTTCGATTACCTTCTGCATTTCTCCAAACATATGTATTTACACTATGTCCTGGAATGTGGCGAAGGCTTTTGGCCGTACCATTATTAGAGTACAAACGGACAACAAAATGAATGGATTCAGGTGCTCTAGCGACAAAACTCCAAAATCTATTCGGGTCTAGTAAGTTATTTTTAGGGGAAGGTGACAACGCTTGAATGGTTTCAGGGAAACGCATCGGATCGCGTACAGAAAAGACAGGGATGTGGTTACATAAAAGATCGAAAATGCCTTCCTTTGTATAAAATTTTGTAGCGAAACCGCGTACATTTCTTAAAGTATCAGGTGTTCCTTTCGTACTAACAGCTAATGAAAATCGTACCATAACAGGAACTTTTTCATTAGAATTTTGTAGAAAGCTTAGTGTCGTATGTTCAGACATGGGATAGATCGTTTGAAAATAACCGAACGCACCAAATCCTTTTGCATGAACAGGTCTTTCTAAAATTTTTTCGTGAATAAATTGTTGTAACGTCTCGTGAAGCACACTATCTTGCTCTAGAACAGGTCCACGTGAACCAACTGTTTGAGAGTGAAGTATAGCTTGTTCATTACGTTCTTCATTATCATTAAAGTCTTTCCCTAGTAAAGATTGCCTCTGTTTATCATAGTTTTCATCCATCAATATAGCCTCCAAATCTTTTTTGTCCATTGTTACTAAATATGATTTTATAGCGTTGATTATGTATAACACGCTAAGTTCAAACTAGTAACAGACCGCTAGATGAGAAAAACGCGTATGTAGTGGACCTGTTGAAATAGAAGAAATTATGGAAAAATGAATATCGGGAAGAACATTACTATTAAAATTTTAAACTTAAAAATGAATTTATATATGAATTTAAAGAAAATGAACAGAAATAAAACAGGGAGAATAACTAGGAGGAATGTAACATGTCGGATTGGTTTCAATTAGATAAAGAGTATATGATGTCAACGTACTGTCGTACAAAGCTTGCGATAGAAAGAGGAGAAGGGTGTAAGCTGTATGATGTGGATGGTAAAGAGTATTTAGATTTATTTTCTGGTGTAGGCGTAAATGTATTAGGATACAATCATCCGAAAATTGTGCAAACGACAATGGATCAAGTTACGAAGTCGTTGCATCTACCGTTTCATTTTTTAAACCCAGTTGCAATTGAGTATGCAAAGAAATTAGTTGATTGCTCTTTAAAAAACGGAAAGGTCTTTTTTACAAACTCTGGTACGGAAGCGACAGAAACAACGTTGAAATTAATTGATAAATATAGAGCTATTATGCATGAAGAACGTGAAGGAATTGTAGTGCTGAAAAATAGTTTCCACGGGCGTACGTTAGGAGCACTTCATTTTACGAGACAAGAAAGTGTATATCAAAATTTCCCTAAAACATCGATCCCGGTATATGAAGTTGAGCGCGAGAATATAGAGCAATTAGAAGAAACAATTATTCATGAAAATCCAATTGCAATTATGTTAGAACCTGTATTAGGAAGCGGGGGAATTTATCCATTATCGGGTGAATATTTACATGGTGTTCAAAATTTATGTGAGAAATATAATGTACTACTTATCGTTGATGAAGTTCAAAGTGGTATGGGGAGAACAGGAAAACTATTCGCTTATCAAAATTTCAATATTACACCACATATTATTCAAATTGGTAAAGGAGCAGGAGGCGGGATACCATTTGGCGGAATTATTGTAGGTGAAAAGTTATGTGATGTATTTGCACCAGGAGATCACGGTACAACATTTGCTCATTCATCAATGGGAACGGCTTTAGGTTTAACGGTATTAAATACATTACTTGACGATGGTTTAATGCAAGAAGCATATGAAACGTCACTATATTTGAATGACAAACTGCAAGACATTCAGAAAGAAAATTCTTATTATATTCAGGAAGTGCGTCATGCGGGGATGATGTTTGGAATAAGTGTGAATGACACGAATGAAAATGTGAAGAAATTACAGATTGAGTTAATGAATAAAGGAATGTTAGTCGATGTAACACAAGGGAATATTATTCGATTACTTCCGCCGTATATTATTACGAAAGAGGAAATTGACGCATTCACTTATGAGTTTATTTCTTGTGTTCATAACATAGCTGCTACAGCAAGTATTTAAAAAAATATAAAAAAATATAAAAAGCTGAAGAAGGCGCTATTTTAGCGGCTTCTTCAGCTTTTTAAAATAGTAAATTACTTAACATAGAGAGCATCTCATTGGACAAATAATTAATTATGTGAAACAATAATAACAGATAAGGAGACGTTAATTTTCCTTAAGTGCTTCGAATTAATTTTATTCAATAAGAGAAGGTGTGCTTAAAGAAGTTAAATTAAATAAGGAGCTGTTTTATTATATGCAACAAAATAATGATTTAAATTTTGAACCTCAAGACGTTAATATTGTCAATCCTAAACAAGCCAGGAAAGCAGTAGTTGCTACTGGTATAGGGAATGCAATGGAGTGGTTTGACTTCGGATTATACGCGTATTTAGCGGTAATTTTAAGTCAATTATTCTTCTCAGGTGTTGATAATAGTGGATTGCAACTTGTACTTACATTCGGTACATTTGCTGCAGCCTTTCTCGTTCGACCAATCGGGGGTGTATTCTTTGGTAGAATAG
The DNA here is from genome assembly GCF_038006905.1 of Bacillus sp. FSL R9-9834. Taxonomy (NCBI): domain Bacteria; kingdom Bacillati; phylum Bacillota; class Bacilli; order Caryophanales; family Bacillaceae; genus Bacillus; species Bacillus sp. FSL R9-9834. Next base: position 2,854,134 of record NZ_JBBOWD010000001.1, on the reverse strand, counting down.
GAGATAAGTACGGCCGAAAAATCGTGTTAAGTACTACTATTATTTTAATGGCACTTTCTACATTATTCATCGCATTACTACCAACCTATGAACAAATTGGTGTATGGGCACCAATACTACTTTTAGTTGCCCGAATGATTCAAGGCTTCTCTACAGGCGGCGAATATTCAGGAGCAATGGTTTATATCGCAGAATCTTCTCCAGATAAAAAGCGTGGTATACTCGGTAGTGGTCTTGAAATTGGAACACTCTCAGGTTACATTGCTGCTTCGGTAATTGTTACCATTTTGACGTTATTGTTAACAGATGAACAAATGCTCAGCTGGGGCTGGCGTATTCCTTTCTTAATAGCTGCACCAATTGGCTTGGTCGGTTTATATTTACGCCGTCATTTAGATGAATCTCCTATCTTTGAAGAGATGGAAAAAGCACAAGAGGAATCTGAAGACAATGAACAATTTTCATTTATGGATATTATGAAATATCACAAAAAAGACTTCTTATTAAGCACAGTAATTGTCGCCTTCTTTAATATTACAAATTATATGATTCTTTCGTATATTCCTTCTTATCTAACTCAAGTACTTAAAGTCAAAGAAACAACTGGTTTATTAATTATTTCAATTACGATGGCACTTATGATTCCGCTAGCACTTTATTTCGGTAAATTAAGTGATAAAATTGGTAATAAACGCGTCGTGCAAATCGGCTTACTTGGTTTAACTGTATTTGCCATTCCAGCATTTTTACTGATTGGTAACGGACATATTGCCGCTATATTTGCAGGTATTTTCGTATTAGGTTTCTTCCTAAGTGTGTATGAAGGAACATTACCTTCATTATTACCATCACTCTTTTTCACCGATGTACGTTATCGAGCACTTTCGATCTCATTTAATATTTCTGTATCAATATTCGGTGGAACAACACCACTTGTATGTTCATACTTAGTTCATGCGACTGGTAACCCGCTAGCACCGGCATTTTATTTAACAGGTGTAAGTATCATTGGATTAGTCGTATTTAGTGTTCTATTCGTTACAACATCAGGACGCGCGCTAAAAGGTTCATATCCTACAGTAGAAACGAAAAAAGAAGCACACCAAATCGCTAAAGAAGACCCTGAAGAAACACTTTGGTGGCATGAAGAGTCATTAGAGATTGAAGCAGGGAAAAACGCCTCAATTTAAAAAATAACGTAGAAGTATAAAAAGACTCCTATGAAAATAGGAGTCTTTTTGTTGTATTATTTTTTCCTTTTCTTTAAATCCTTCTGATACATGTAAAGCTTATGAATTTCATCCTTAAATTCCTGCAAAAGTACGGTGTTTTCCTCATTTGAATAACGCACTGTATTATAAGCATTAATAATAATATGACTTTGAATATTTACATCTTCTTCACTATTTATTCTATCTAACCATGCCTCAATAGTTTCTCCTCGATTTCTATTTAAAGGGGGAGTTAACTTACTTTCAAGCTTAAAAATCTCTTTTCGAATTTCGTTATGTGGCGGTTTGTTTCGTTTCAAACGTTTTTGGCTCATGCCTTCTTTATCAGTGATGATAGTAGATTCAAAGACAGGTATATTTGGTAAACTGAATTTTTTTCGTTTTTTTATTATTTTCCAAACGACATAAATAGCAATGGCTGCACAGGCTATTATGGTTATGCTATTTATAAGAGTTGGATCAAAAGGATGTGGCTCCAATCCATCCTTAATTGTAGGATCTTTTAGATTTCCTTTATTCGACCAAAAATCATCTGTTTCTTTTAACGCGGCTGCTGAAAATAATGGATTAATAGCGTATCCGAACCCTAATGCAACTGCTTCTATGATAAGTGAAAAAACAAGCCGAATGAAAGGAAACACTTGAATAAGTACTATACTCATTACACCAATCGTAATGATAGAAGCGAAACGTAATAACTGTTGATTACGATTTACCCCGGTTAACCAAAATGTAATCATAATGTGTAAAACTAATAGTAACAGTTTCCATAAAGGTGGAAAGGGCGTATAAAATATGGCTGAAACACCAAACCAAACAATACCACCTAACGATTTTTGAACTGGATATCCTGGTCCAACTACATGTACGATAAAGAAGAAAAGCGGTAACATAATGGTGCCAAATAGAGAGAAAGGGAGAAAAATAGAAGAACCGATTATTTGAGTTATTAACAGTATGACAAATCCTGTTGTTTTTTTCTTCATTAATTTATGAACAAGAAATACACCAATATAGCCTGTTGCTAAAAATATAACAACAGCAACAAGTTCGTCCCTTTCTGTTAATAACGAAAGGAGGAGCAGCAGAATAAAGTCATTAACGTGATAGAGCCAAGTTTTCAAGCTTTTCCACCATCCCTTCGTTATTTATGAGAAACGTAGGTTGCGATAGAAGAGAGAGGTCATTCTTCTGCAAGCCAATGTAAATCATTGTAGAGAATCGTTCTCCTTTTCTATTTGTATAATGGAGAAATCCTTGTTTCGGAATTAATGTGCTATCGTCTGAAATACGTGCTAATTCCTCTAAAGCTTTGGCGTAATGTGTTTGCCCTTCATTTAATGGTAAGTGCAGAGGACCACCTTCGGCTAATATACTAATAAATAATTCAAACGGTATTTGATGCTTCGTAGCGTATTGACAAATGTATGTTGCAAATGAAATAAGATCTTCTATATTATCTTTCCAACCAAACCCGCGATCAGCAGCTAAAGAAAGACAGATCGTCCAACTATAATTTTTTACAGGTTCATATTGCTTCGCCTGTAATTCCTGTATTTTAGCAGATGCTTTCCAATGAATAGAACGGAAAGACTCACGTTCATATCGTTTCACACCGATAATAGATGTTTCATCATTGTAAAATGAAAAATTGGTTCGATAAGATCCATTTAAAAGTTGCTGAAGTTCTTGCAAACCTGCTACTTCTTTAGGAGAAGGGTACACAATAATTTCAGTTCTTAATTTATCAAATACAGGTAAATGTACAGATAATAAATGAAAAGGATCTTTCAAAACACATTCGAATTGTTCAATTTGAAACATGCCACGCTTCGTAGCGGTTAATGATAAATCCCATTTTTGCATTGAATGAGCAGGTTGTGAAAATGGAAAAGAGAATAGTGTTTTTGATATTTGTTCAATTCCTTGATCTTTATTCGGTAGTAGGGACGGATCTAAATGAAAATAACAAACACCATTAACGAGTGGTATATTTGCTCCATTTTTTAAATGAATAAAAAACTGTCCAGATTCATCAGGGAAAAGCCGAGTTGTTTGTTTCTCATTTATTACTTGAAACTTTTTCTCTATGTAAGCGACATATTTATAAATGAAAATCGCAAATAAATAGTAGAAGAAAAAGAAAAACATAATGATTCGTTGCGGCATAAAAAATGTAAATAGTATCGCGCCTGGCACAGATAGTTGAATAATATGAAGTTGAAAAAATAAAGGTACAGTTACAACGCGCTGTCCATTCATGCTTGCTCAATCTCCACTGGTACGTCAACCTCTTTTAAAATCTTTTGCATCATTTCATTTTTTGTCGTACGTAATGCACCTTCCATTGATAAGACGATACGGTGATTCCAAACAGAAGGAACTAACAATTGTATATCTTCTGGTGTGCAATATTCTCTCCCGCGTAAAAAGGCTAGCGCTTGAACAGCACGTACTAAAGCTAATGTGGCACGTGGACTTACACCGTTAGCGATATAATCATGATTTCTTGTAGCATGAGCAAGTTTAATAATGTAATGTTCTAACGGTTCTGATACGAAAATTTCTTTCACTCGTTTCTGTGCCTCTAAAATATCATCTAAAGTAATAACAGATGTGACACTTTCTAGTGGTGCATCGTTACGAAAACGTCGCATCATTTGTAGTTCATCTTCAGGATTTGGATAACCTATAGAAATTGTCATTAAAAAACGATCAAGCTGTGCATCTGGAAGAGGGAACGTTCCTTGTGATTCAATTGGATTTTGCGTCGCAATAACAAAGAACGGTTTTGGAAGAGGAGTTGACTGCTTTTCAAGCGTCACTTGTCGTTCTTCCATCGCTTCTAATAAACTAGACTGTGTTCTTGGCATTGCACGGTTAATTTCATCTGCCAATAAAATATTTGCCACGACTGGTCCTAGTCTTAACTCGAATTCGCTCGTTTTCGGATTGAAGTATTCAATACCTGTCACATCACTCGGAAGTACATCGGGTGTAAATTGAACGCGAGAAAAATTACCACCAATACTTTTTGAAAGTGTTTTCGCAAGTAATGTTTTCCCAGTACCAGGTACATCCTCAAGAAGCACATGACCGTCAGCAAGCAAGGAAACGAGTAATAAATCTATAACATTTTCTTTACCTACAAAAACTGATCCTATATTTTCTTTCAATTTATTTATCATATGTATCATTCCTTTCAAAATATAAACGGATATTTCTATATTTTAACAAATTATTCAGAAAATTTATACAGTTTTTCAATTTAAAGAAATAAATATTCAATTATTAAAGTATATTCTTGCACATTTTGGAATGTAAATATATAATATCGGTATACGATGTATCGTAAGTCGATATATCATGAAGCGATGTATCGGAGGTGGTTATAATGAATACGAAAGCGAGAAAATATATTCCGTTAACTGAGGCGACATATTACATATTGTTATCACTAGTGAAACCAATGCACGGATATGGAATTATGCAAATGGTAGAAGAGATGACAAATGGAGAAGTAAAGCTCGGTCCTGGAACTTTATACGGGAATACGACGAAGTTACTAAAAGAGAAGTTAATAGTTGAAGTGGCTTCTACAGATAGAAAGAAGTGCTATGAGTTAACGCCGTTTGGGAGAGAAGTGTTGGAGCTAGAGTACAACAGATTACAGCGTTCGGTTAAAAATGGGAATAGTATATTAGGGGAGTGATTGGAAGATGGAGACAAAAAGGGTATTTAAATTTTACGCAGGATGGAGTTTAGAAAAAGAGGAAGCCTTTTTAAGAAAAATGCATCAACAAGGCTGGGCACTACAAAGGTATAATATGATGTATACGTTTAAGAAAACTGAGCCGAAAGATGTAATTTATAAAGCAGATTTTAGGTTGGATTATAAAGATTCAAAAGAAAAGAAAAAAGAATATATTGATATATATGAAATGTGTGGATGGAAACATGTAACGAGTTTTGCGAAATGGAATTATTTTTGCAAAGAGGTAGAAGAGGAAAATGAGTTGCCTGATATATATTCAGATAAGGAAACGAAGATACAAAAACTTACTGAGTTGTTACAAGTCATTGCAATTATGTTTGCAACATTAATTCCAGCACTTTACTTATGTCTTTTTGGAGTATCAGAATCTGGATTATATAAAGGTATGGTAGATTTTTTTGGTTGTTTATATTTGTATATACTTATTAATTTATATTGGAAGATTAATAAAATGAAAAAGGAAATATTGTAACAAAGGTTGCGACTATTAAAAGGGGAGGATTGGATTGTATAGAATCAGCTCCTTTAATTTTTATATATGTTTATTTTGTTCGATCTTTTTTACATAATAAAAGACTTCCTTTTTAATTCATAGAACTAACAGTTACAAAGATAATCCCAGTAATGATACCTAAAAAAATCATAAATGAAGAAGTAATTAATAATAACGAACTAGTAATTAATATCACTTTATTAGATTTTTGTTTTTTATAAATGAAATAAAGTAAAAGACCACAAACAGTAGAAAGTATCCATGTAGCTAAACCGTAAGAAGTCGAGATTTTCTTCCAGTCGAAAATCCAAAAGTAAAAGATGACTATGTGACAAGTTAATAGTAGAAATGTTGATGGAAGCATTATTTTTTTATTTAAAATCATTTGTTTTACCTCCCTTATGTAAATATTACCAAAAAAGTGTAGAGTTTAATATATATAATAAGGAAGAAATACATTTTTAATTAACGTATTAAACGAAAAAATCCCTTATAGAAAAATCTATTTCTACAAGGGATAATCATGTTTTTATTAGAAAGACTGATTTTGTGCAGGTTTAATAAATTGTTCAGGATTTTCAACAAGTCCGCATACAGCACATTGGACACGGTAAGTAGGTCCTTGATAGGCCATATGAAAAGCATTCATCGTTTCATTTGTGTATTCCTCTTCTACTTGACCAGTTTGTGGATTTAACTTAACGGGTTTTACTTGTTGCTCAAGAATATTAAAGCGCGTGCGGTTCGTTTTACAACTTGGACATAGCATTGGTTCCATATGTATACACCTCCATTTGTAGCATTTCTTAAACTCATTAATTTTATGCAAACAAAAAAACTTTCTCAATATAAATAGGCGTTTAATGTATTTAAAATTCAGAAAAAATAAAATATAATAAGAGTACGAACTGGTTATGTCCAAACCAAATCTCCTGTTTTATGCCAATAAGCTGGGGGGCCGAGAAATCGGCCTCATTTTTTTGTGCTCGCTACTATAGGAAACAAGGTTTTTATGAGACTTTTGTCGAAATTTTAGGGATGGATATAAAGGGGGATTAATAATGGATTTGAAGATGAAGTACATCATTTTATATGTAGAAAAGTTTGAGGAATGTTTAAAATTCTATAAAGATATTTTACAGTTGCCTATAAAAGCAGAGCACGGTACATATATTGAATTTAATACGGGATCTACAATATTAGCAATGAATACGCGGCAAGACGTGAAAGAATTAACAGGATTACCACTTACAGAAGGCGAGTTACAATCTTCTCATTTTGAATTAGGATTCGTTGTTGAAAATGTAGAAAAAATGATTGAGCAATTTAGAGAACAAGGTATTACGATTTTAGTTGAACCAATTGTAAAGCCGTGGGGACAAACAATTGCATACATTGCTGATCCAGATGGGAATTATATCGAAATTTGCAGTTCATTAGAATAGAAGGAGAAAAAGAGATGGGGTTTCCGAAACTAGAAACAGAACGTTTACAATTAAGAGAATTAACGCTGTTAGATGCAGAAACGATGTTCCGTTATTTTTCAAAAGAATCTGTTATACGTTATTTCGGAATGGATTCTTTCGAAAATATTGAGCAAGCGAAAACAACGATTCAAACGTTTAAAAATCGTTATGAAGAGGGAAGTGTATTTCGCTGGGGAATAGAGAAAAAGGGGACGGGCCAATTAATCGGAACGTGTGGTTTTCATTTAATTAACCATCATCATAAGCGAGCTGAAATTGGTTATGAATTAGACGATACATATTGGGGACAAGGATACGCATCGGAAGCGTTACAGGCGATTTTAGCTTACGGGTTTGAAAAGTTGCAACTTATAAGAATTGCTGCTGTTGTATATGTAGAAAATAAAGCTTCTCAAAAATTATTAAATAAAGCAGGATTTCAAGAAGAAGGATTACTTCGAAAACATATGATTCAAAATGGAGTTGCGCATGATACGATTTTATATTCTTTATTAAAAGAAGAGTGGAAGAAATAATGAGTACAAACGAACTTATAACTATTATGAAGAAGCATAGGGAAAATAGATTCATTTTAGGTATAGATGGTTTAAGTCGTTCAGGAAAAACAACATTTGTTGCAAATTTAAAGGAAAATATGAAACAGGAAAGCATTCCGTTTCATATTTTTCATATTGATGATCATATAGTGGAGCGTAATAAACGCTACGATACCGGATTTGAAGAATGGTATGAGTATTATTATTTGCAATGGGATATTGAGTGGCTTCGGCAGAAATTTTTTCGAAAGTTACAAAATGAAACGAGACTGAAATTACCGTTCTATAATGATGAGGTAGACTTATGTGAAATGAAAAAAGTACAGATCCCCATAGTAGGTGTCATAGTAATTGAAGGTGTTTTTCTACAGCGAAAAGAATGGAGAGATTTTTTTCACTATATGGTGTACTTGGATTGTCCAAGAGAGACACGGTTTCTACGGGAAAGCGAAGAGACCCAAAAGAAACTTTCGAAGTTTCAAAATAGGTATTGGAAAGCAGAGGATTATTACTTAGAGATGGAATCGCCGAAGGATAGGGCGGATTTAATCATCAAATGATTTGAAAATAGAAGGTGGACATAATGAATATTTTATGGGATTTTGATGGTACGTTATTTGATACGTATCCTGCATATACAATGATGCTATCTGAAATATTGGGTGATAGTGTAGATGAACAAGAAATTTACAAAAATCTAAAAATATCATATTCACATGCAATTCAGTATTATAATATTTCACGTGAACAGGAAGAAAGGATTAAAATTTTGAAGGGGAAAATCACTCCAAAAGATATGAAACCTTTTGGAGGTGTTGAAGAGATTTTGAAATATGCGGATAAAAATGTGATTATGACTCATAAACATAGGGCGGGGGTTATGGAAATTTTAGAATATTACGGCTGGGACAAATACTTCGTCGACATGGTTACAATTGACGATGGTTTCCCCCGAAAACCGAACCCTTTATCTTATGATTATTTGTATAAAAAGCACAATATTGATTTAGCTATTGGTGATAGAGAGTTAGATTTATTACCTGCAAAAGAATTAGGTATTTCAACATGTATGTTTCAAGGGGATTGTGATGTAGCGGATTATTCTTTATCGCATTACTCGGAATTTTTTAAAGTGGTGAATGATAGAGGGTTTTCTTTATAAAATAAGTGATTATTAAAGACTGTATCGTTCCATTTAAAGATACAGTCTTTATTTTTTAGAGTTATTGCATCTTTATTTTCTATACACTTCAATACGTTCGTTCCCCCATGTATTCAACAAGGTTTCTATGTGTACCAATTGCCATGGATTAAAGAATGATTGTCCATCTTTATTAAAGAAATAACCGTCGCCTAGATGAAAAGAGGCATGTAGTACTTTGTTCTTTTCATTTTTCCAAACAAGGATATCGCTAGGTTGTAAAGAATCGATGGAAGCTGATTTTAATCTATACCTTTTTATTTGTAAACCTTTTAGAAAGCTATTATCATGTACCCATTTCGTAATTATCCATTTCACCTCAGATTTTTCACTACAAATACTCGCTAAAGTAGCTGCAAGACAATTTGCTCCGTTTGCAGTTGAAAAAGTATTAAAATAGGGAGCGATATGGGGGAATTTTTCTTCGAATTTTTTGATTTTCTTTTCACTTAATGAAGTTTGATAAACAAATTGTTTTGTTAGTAGAAGTAGGAATTTATATTGAAACTCTTTAGGTAAGTTATCCCATAGTGCATTTTGCATACTTATATAACGCTTAGAATTATATGTAAATGAATAAGGAGATACATGTTGCAATATAGTTGCTTTACTTGAAGGAGATGTTATACCTTCTAGTACACATTCAATTATATCCCATTCATAAATAGAACCTCTATTAACTTCAAATTGAATTTGAAAAATCCTTTCGCGTGTTTCTTTGTCCCATTGCATAATCAAACTAGGGTTTGCCACACAAACAAATTGAATGTCCTTATGAATATTCCATACTTGATAACTATTTCTGCTATTAATATTGTTAAAAATGGTATGGTTAGAAAATTCCTCCTTAGGCATTAGTAAAGTATTAGATGTGAAATGCTCTACTACTGTTCCATACTTTTTAGGGAAAAAGAATAAATCATATTCAGGTAGAAATTGTTCAATCCATTTATTTAGTATATTTGTTTCGATTTGTATACTTGTCATTAAAAATCACCTCTAAATCTATATTCTACACTAGTACTTTAAACGCCTTTTTAATATACAGAAAAAGCAATATTACTTATCATTGGATATGAAAATATAGGAAATATTATTCAGTGTTTGTAAGTATTCATGTTATTCTAATAATAGATTTCAATAAAGCGAGTGATCACATGAGTATTTTCATTTTAGAAGACGATGTCATACAAGCACAGCAAATGAAGCGGCTAGTTGAAGAGATTTGCGAGAAATATAGGTTGCCTTTTGATTTTATTGAGGTGACTAGTAAAAGTGAAAATATTATTACTAATATTCCGAAGGCGAAGTATGTCCCAATCTATTTTTTAGATATAGAGATTAAAAGGGAAGAGCGTAAAGGGTTACAAGTAGCACAAGAGATACGAAAGTATGATACGCAAGGAATTATTGTTTTTGTAACGACGCATTCTGAATTTGCACCTATTTCATATCAATACATGGTATCAGCTTTAACTTTTATTGATAAAGGGTTGCCATACGAGGAGAGATATAAAGTTTTTGAACAATGTTTACTTCAATATGAAGCAAGAAATAAGCATATTATTCCGTCGGATGACTTTATCGTTGAAAATAGTAATGCCACTGTGCGGGTTCCTTTTCATGAAGTTGAATATGTTATGACTGATGAACCGCACCGGTTAGCATTAGTGACGTTGGGGCGAATCGTTTATTTTTATGGAGCATTAAAGGAGATAGAAATAATAGATGAACGTTTATTTCGTTGTCATCAATCCTATATCGTGAATACGAAGCAAATGTCTTCTTATGATACGAAGCAAAAAATGATAGTTTTAAAAAGCGGGAAACGTATTCCGGTATCACGTCGTTTAGTGAGTAAAGTACGTAACATGTTAAAGGGTGAGATGTAATGTATATTTATGATTTATTTGCAATACTGCTTACTAGTATGTGTCATACGTTTTTATACATACAATTAATCCGGTACAACAGATTGTCAGTTAGAATGTTAATAGCTTTAAGTGCGGTATTCATTATTTTACTTGCTATTGTCGTAACAGTAACGAGATATCCAGAATTGAATAGTACGATTGTGTTATTTTTAATAAGTTTAGGATTAATGCAAAATGAACTAAAACTTAAGCATAATGTATATTTTGCACTAGTGAGCATGGTGATTATAACGTTAGTAAAAATGTTGCTTTTGGATTTAGGAATGAAACTCTTTATGTTAACGCCATTTAATTTATATTTATGGACAGGAAGTGTGATTCATCTTACCGTAACGACACTTACTTTTATCGGTATTCTATTAGCGCGTAAAAGAATTCAAAAAATTGCTCAATATATAGTAAGTAGTCCGTTATATTATATAACTTACATATTATTAATTGTCGGGTTTATTATTGAACTAATTTTAACTCAGCCGTCAACTGAGTTTTTAGCAAAAATAAATCAACAATACAGTGAAGTAAGTTATAATTCAGCGATTATTATTTTTTTATTATTACTAATCATTGTACTAATAAGCTCACATTTATCGAAAGAAAAGTTACGAGAAGAGCATGAAAAACGTTTAGATAAAGAGTTATTAGATTATGTGGAGAAATTAGAGAATATGCATGATGAGCTTGCTAGTTTCCGTCATGATTATATGAATGTATTACTATCGTTAGAAGAGGGAATACGTACAAAAAATGTGAAAGAAATTGAGCAAGTGTACTACGATGTTATTGCTCCCACATTAAAAACAATAAATGATCATGAACTTGATATCGCAAAATTATCTCGCATACATATTCCTGAAGTAAGGAGTGTATTAAGAGCGAAAGTCGGTACTGCCCAGCAGCAACAAATAAAAGTAATGCTTGATATACCAGAGAACATTGAAAGTGTTTCGATGGCGATTATTTCATTTATTCGCATCATTTCAGTTTTAGTAGACAATGCAATTGAAGAAGCAGTACAAAGTGAGGAGAAGATATTGCAAATCGCATTCTTTAAAATGGATTCACGACAATATTTCATCGTGCGTAATAGTTCAAAGAGTGAAGGGATTGATTTGCAAAAAATTTATGAAAAAAACCATTCAAGTAAAGAAGGGACTAGAGGATACGGGCTATTCTCATTAAAACGGATCATGAATAAAACAAATAATGCGACGTTAGAAACAACTTATGTAAGTCCTTATTTCACGCAAACATTTATATTAAAAGAGATGAAATAACCATCTATGATGAAAATGTAACCGAATAGGAAATAACTACATACTTTTTTCACTCGTTTTTATACACTTCAAGTAAGAGGTGAAGCGAGATGAATGGTCTTATTTTTACAGTAATGATTAGCTTTGGTTTACCGCTTATTGCACTTTTATATGCTGTTTGGAAGAAACGCTATATTCCATATATGTTAGGGGTATTGGCTTTTGTTGTATCACAAATATTGATTCGTATACCAATACTGAATTATATAAATGGAACTAGCACAGATTTTCAAATGTTTTCTGTTATGCAGCCTGTCCTATTTGCGCTTTTGTTTAGTTTATCAGCTGGAATTTTTGAAGAGGTAGCTCGTTTTATCGCCATGCGCTATTTTATGAAACAACGAGATTGGCAGTCTGGTTTTTTATTTGGGGCAGGACATGGTGGTATTGAGGCAGTGTTAATAGTTGGCATCCCAGTAATATCCCTATTATTTTCACAAACAGTCATTCAAAATGGTGACAGTTACTATTTCGGCGGCATTGAGCGTATTTTTGCGATGGTATTACATGTTGGGCTTTCCTTCATTGTATTACAAGCTGTCGTCCAAAAAAAATTTCGTTATGTTGTATATGCAATTCTCATCCATGGGGCTGCAAATGCAATAGCGGGCATTATATCACTTTATGTACCAGGAAAAAGCGGGATCATTATATCAGAAATTTCAATAGCAATTTGTGCGTTACTCGTTTTTAGTTATAGTTTCATTTTAAAAAGAAAGGGTGTATGAAAATGAGAAAAATGTTACTTATTATTATAAGTGCTATCGCGGCGTTCGCGCTCGCGGCATGTACCGGTAATAAAGTAGATGAAAGTACGTCAAAAAAGTTTATTCCAAAGGCGGAAGAAATTGTATCATTATTAAATGAGGCAAAGTATAAAGACGTGCGTGAAAAATTTGATAGTAAAATGAAAGCTGCATTGTCAGAAGAAAAGATGAAAGATCTTACACCTATAATAGAGAAAGCTGGTACATTCGAAAAAATTGAAAAACAATCGATTGAAGAAAAAGATGGCTTATATACTGTTATTCTTGTAGCAAAATATAGTAAAGAACAACGGACATTCATTATAACTTATAATGATAAAGAAGAAATAGCAGGTTTAGTTATTAAATAAAAAACAGATACAGTGGAAGTTTCCGCTGTATCTGTTTTTTATGATTTAACCAAATTATGGTTATTTGTGCTAATATGAACTTATAGCTATATAGAAGGAGTGAGTTAGTATGAAAACTGAACTAGTTCCTAAAAAGAAGTACAGTATAATAAGCTACATATGTTTACTCATCGGTATTTTATGTTTTCTGTTCGTTTTTATAACGCCAACAAGGATAGCGAATGCAGGTAATATAGTGGGAGATTATATTACAGTTGCCCTGACAGTTGCAGGTATCATACTTTCTATCATTACAATGACGAAAAAAACAGAGAAGAAGGGGATTGCTATTCTTTCATTCATACTGTCCTCATCATTTTTTATATTTTGGATCATCGCAATTATCTTATTGTTTACTGGTCAAATTAGTTTTGCGCCGTAATATGCAATAAAAAGAGTCCTTCTCGTATGAAGGACTCTTTTTATTCGGTATCTTCAGGTTGATATTCTAAAATATCCCCAGGTTGGCATTCTAATGCTTTACAAATGGCTTCTAAAGTTGAAAACCGAACTGCTTTTGCTTTTCCGTTTTTCAAAATAGAAAGGTTAGCCATTGTAATTCCAACCTTCTCCGAAAGCTCTGTTACACTCATTTTTCTTTTCGCTAACATTACATCAATATTAATAATAATTGCCATATTATTCACCTCAGACCGTTAAATCATTTTCTGATTTTATATCTATCGCATCTTTTAATAGTCTTTGGAGAACGGCAGCAAAGACCGCGATTACCATTGAAGCAAAAATCATAATCATTCCAATAATAATGCCAGGGGCGTCATCTCTCTCTGCCACAAGATAGAAAAGTGGCATACCTAATACATATAATACACTAATTGCTAGTGCGCTGTACTTAATATTTTTTAAGGCTTTAACAGATAGTTCTGAGAATGCATTGTTCTTATCAATATAGTTTAAAAGCTTAAATGTTTGGTACAAAGCAAAATAATAAGGTATTGCTGTTGCGTATAAGTTGATAAATACAAGATATTTAATATATGCAATATCAGGATATAGTTCAGCAGCGAAGTTTCCTATTTTAGGAACTAAAAAAATGCACATAGCAAGAACAGGGATACCCATCAGAATCACAGCTGTCTTTAGGAAGAGTGTTGATCCTTGTTTCATAAAAAGCACCTCATTTATTTAATATCTTATTAATTTACCACGAAATTTATTGTTAAACAATAAATTTTTATTTAATTCGATTGGGGATTTATTGTTTAACAAGTTAATAATGAAAAATCTTCTTTATAAGATAGATGAACTATACCGAGATGTAATGAATAAGAAAGTTACTATTGTTAGCTTTAGAAAAATTGGGAACTAATAAAACATATGTAGGCAGTCAGAATTTTGTATGTAAATGAATGTGAAACTAATGGAGGCGCAATCATGTTTGTATTGGGTTTAAAGATGAAGAAGTTACTGTTAGTAGGAACGATCACACTAAGTATGTTATGTACTGAAAGTATGATGGATGATCATACGGTGGAAGCGAAAGTGAAAAAAGTAGAACGTCAACCGAAAAATGTAATCATAATGGTTATGGACGGAACGAGTTCTTCAGCAACTACATTAGCTCGCTTGTATAAAGGGAAACCACTTGCATTAGATGAAATTGTAACAGGAGGAGTTCGTACATATTCGGCGGAATCAGCTATAACAGACTCAGCTCCAGCAGCTACAGCTTTAGCGACGGGGAATAAATCGAATTCTGGATATGTAGGGGTATTACCTACTATTGTGAGTTCACCTGGCTTAAAATCAATAAAAGAAGAGGATAAGTTACGTCCAGTTGCCAATGTTTTAGAAGGTGCGAAACGTACTGGTCGCGCAACTGGAATTGTTGCTACAGCTGAAATTCAGCATGCTACTCCCGCTGGATTCTCTGCTCACCATGTAAACCGCAAGCATTTTGACGTAATTGCGGAGCAACAAGTGTATCAAAATATAGATGTCGTATTAGGCGGGGGAAAAGCGGCACTGCTACCTATAAAAAGAAAAGATGGTGAAGATTTAGTAAAGGTGATTCAAAACAAAGAATACGACTTTGTTGAAACGAAAAATGAATTATTGAACTCTAAATCTAATAAAATTTGGGGCTCTTTCTCACATAATGCCTTAGCGTTTGATATGGATCGTGAAGCAACAAATCCGGAGCAACCAACACTTTCGCAAATGACGGAAAAAGCAATTCAAACGTTATCAAAAGATAAAGATGGGTTCTTTTTATTTGTGGAAGGAAGTAAGCCAGATTGGGCTGCACATGTGAATGATCCAATTGGGATGATTAGTGATGTATTGGCATTTGATAATGCAGTTGCAGAAGCATTAAGATTTGCAAAAAAAGATGGTAATACGATGCTAATAGCCGTAGCGGACCATGGTAACAGCGGTATTTCTATTGGCAATATGAATACGACAAAAGGTTATAATACTACGCCGGTCTCTACATATATTGATCCGTTGAAAAAAGCGAAAATGACACTTGAAGGGACTATCAATAATTTGAAATCTGATATATCCAATGTAGAAGAGGTAGCTAAATTATACGGGTTGGACAATTTAACTTATGATGAAAAAGAAAGGTTAAAAGTGGTTAAAAAGAAAATAGATGTAGGTCCAATTTTCACTACATTATTGGCTAACCGTGCGAACATAGGCTTCACAACAGGAGGGCATACTGGTGAGGATGTATTTTTATATTCATACGGTCCTCAAAAGCCAGTTGGTTTGATTCAAAACACGGACGTTGCAAAGACAATGGCGAAAGCGATGGGCTTTAATTTAGAAGAAGTAACAAACAAATTATTTGTAGAGAGTGAATTAGCCTTTAAGCAGAATGGTGCAACTGTAACAGTAGATAATACTGATGCAGTAAATCCTGTGCTCATAGTAAAACGTAATAATGTAACAGCTCAATTATTTGTTAACAAAAATATAATTCGTATTAAGAATAAAGATTATGAATTAGGAAGTGTTGTTGTAGAAAGCAATGGTAAATTCTATGTACCAGAAGAAGCAAGTCGTTTATTCATGAAGCATTCTCGTTAAAAAAACGCCAATTCCTTAGCTACTACTTAGGAATTGGCATTTTTGTGTAGATGAGATTTCACTTGAAAAAAGAGGAAAGAGAACCACAAATTCTAGAGTGAACTTCCTGTAAATTCACCTATTTATGTTTTTCATCCTAGAAAAAATATTTCTCAACATTTTAGTACTTTAAAAAGATTGAATATTCGTATTATAACGAATATTATATTGCTATCGGCAAAAATCGATAATTTGCAGACACTGGGGAGGAAATACATTGAAAAAGAAAAAGAAATTAAAACCTTTAGCGGTATTAACAACAGCAGCAGTGCTAAGTAGTACGTTTGCTTTTGGAAGTCATGCAGCGTATGCTGATACGCCACCATCTCTACCAATTGATGAACATTTAATACCAGAGGAACGCTTGGCAGAAGCGCTGAAGCAACGGGGAGTAATCGATCAATCTGCATCACAAGTTGAGACATCAAAGGCTGTCGAAAAATATGTTGAGAAAAAGAAAGGGGAAAACCCTGGAAAAGAAATCTTGACAGGAGATAATCTTACGCAAGAAGCTTCAGATTTTATGAAAAAAGTAAAAGATGCAAAAATGAAGGAAAATGAACAGGCGCAGCAACCCGAAGTAGGATCAGTAGCTGGGCAAGGTCTAGGATTGAACCCAGGAAAATTAAATGGAAAAGTACCGACTACACCAGCGAAGCAAGCTGAGTACAATGGGGCTGTTCGAAAAGATAAAGTACTTGTATTACTCGTAGAATTTAGCGATTTTAAGCATAATAATATTGATCAAGAACCGGGTTATATGTATTCTAAGGACTTTAATCGTGAACATTATCAAAAAATGCTATTTGGTGATGAGCCATTTACGTTATTTGATGGATCGAAGATTAATACATTTAAACAATATTATGAAGAACAATCTGGCGGAAGCTACACAGTTGATGGAACTGTAACGGAATGGCTTACTGTTCCAGGAAAAGCGTCAGATTACGGTGCTGATGCGGGAACTGGCCATGATAACAAGGGACCTTTAGGACCAAAAGATCTTGTGAAAGAAGCATTAAAAGCAGCGGTAGCAAAAGGTATCAATTTAGCAGATTATGACCAATTTGATCAATACGATCAAGATGGTGATGGAAATAAAAATGAGCCAGATGGAATTATTGATCATTTAATGGTAGTACATGCAGGCGTGGGTCAAGAAGCTGGCGGTGGTAAATTGAAAGATGATGCAATTTGGTCTCATCGTTCAAAACTAGGGTCGAAGCCATATGCGATTGATGGTACAAAATCTTCTGTTTCGAACTGGGGCGGAAAGATGGCTGCATACGATTATACAATCGAGCCTGAAGACGGAGCGGTTGGTGTGTTTGCACATGAGTATGGTCATGATTTAGGCTTACCAGATGAATATGATACAAAGTATTCAGGACAAGGTGAACCAGTTGAATCATGGTCTATAATGAGCGGCGGTAGCTGGGCAGGAAAAATTGCAGGTACAGAGCCAACAAGTTTCTCACCGCAAAATAAAGAGTTTTTCCAAAAAAATATGAAGGGGAACTGGGCGAATATTGTTGAGGTAGATTATGATAAACTTCGTACGGGAATCGGTACTGCAACATATTTAGATCAAAGTGTGACAAAATCAAAACGACCAGGAATCATTCGTGTTAACTTGCCAGACAAAGATATAAAAAATATTGAGTCAGCATTTGGTAAGAAGTTTTATTACAGCACGAAAGGAAATGACATTCATACAACACTTGAGACACCAGTATTTGACTTAACGACTGCAACGGATGCTAAGTTTGATTATAAAGCATTTTATGAACTGGAAGCGAAGTATGATTTCCTTGACGTATATGCGATTGCAGAAGATGGAACGAAGACACGCATTGATCGAATGGGTGAAAAAGATGTAAAAGGTGGTATAGATACAACGGATGGTAAGTGGGTTGATAAATCATATGATTTAAATCAATTCAAAGGAAAGAAAGTAAAACTGCAATTTGAGTATGTAACAGATATTGCAGTAGCATATAAAGGATTTGCGTTAGACAATGCAGCATTAACTGTAGATGGAAAAGTTGTTTTCTCTGATGACGCAGAAGGCCAGCCAGCAATGACATTAAAAGGATTTACTGTGTCTAACGGATTTGAACAGAAAAAACATAACTACTATATCGAGTGGCGTAATTACGCTGGGTCTGATACTGCATTACAATATGCACGTGGTCCAGTATTTAATACAGGAATGGTTGTATGGTATGCGGATCAAAGCTTTACAGATAACTGGGTAGGCGTTCATCCAGGTGAAGGGTTCCTTGGAGTAGTAGATTCTCATCCAGAGGCAATCGTAGGAACATTAAACGGACAACCTACTGTGAAGAGCAGTACACGTTATCAAATTGCCGATGCGGCATTCTCATTTGATCAAACGCCAGCATGGAAAGTAAATTCACCAACTCGCGGTATCTTTGACTATAAAGGATTACCAGGAGTTGCAAAATTTGATGATTCTAAGCAATACATCAACAGCGTTATTCCAGATGCGGGACGTAAGTTACCTAAACTAGGATTGAAGTTTGAAGTAGTAGGTCAAGCTGAAGACAAGTCTGCAGGTGCAGTTTGGATCCATCGATAAAATAAAAGGAAATGAAGAGGAGCTGCCATAAGCCGGTGAAACTGACTTATGGCAGCTCTTTTCTGCTTGTGAAAAAGTTTGTAGAAGTTCATTTTATAAATGAAATGCTCCATTTGTCCAATTATAGCGCTATTTTGGGAGTAAGTAATTTGTAAGTATTGAGTAAGAAAAAAGAGATTTTTATAGTATATAATATTTATTATATCTACTTTTAACACCTGATACTAATAGTATGCTATAATATGAATTAGCAACAAAAAGGAAAGGAATTAGAAAAATGACATTAGAAAATACTAAAAATTTAAAAAAACAAGTTGCTCCGTATGAAAAATCAACGATTAAAAAAAGTGTGTGGCAACTTATTAACACAGTCGTGCCATTTGTTATTTTATGGTACCTCGCTTATAAAAGTTTGTCTGTTTCTTATCTGTTAGCATTAGTTCCATCTTTGTTAGCTGCTGGTTTTATGACGCGAATTTTCATAATTTTTCATGATTGTACCCATTATTCATTCTTTAAAAGTCGAACTGCTAATAGAATAGTAGGGACATGTATGGGTGTGTTAACGTTATTCCCATTTGATCAATGGGGGCATGAGCATGCGATTCATCATGCTACAAGTGGTAATTTAGATAAGCGAGGTACAGGAGATATTTGGACGCTTACAGTCGATGAATATGTAGCTGCACCATTTAGACTTCGTTTAGCATATCGTTTATATCGCAATCCATTCGTTATGTTTGGATTAGGTCCGATTTATGTTTTCTTGCTTAAAAATAGATTTAACCGAAAAGGTGCAAGACAGAAAGAACGTATGAATACGTATTTGACGAATATTATTATCGTTGCTGTAGTAGCAATACTTTGCTGGGCAATAGGGTGGCAATCGTTTCTGTTCGTACACGGTACGATATTCTTAATAGCAGGTTCAGTAGGGATTTGGCTGTTTTACGTACAGCACACTTTTGAGGATTCTTATTTTGAAGAGGATAAAGATTGGGAATATGTAAAAGCGGCAGTAGAAGGAAGTTCATTTTATAAACTTCCAAAAATCTTGCAATTCTTAACTGGTAATATTGGATTCCATCATGTTCACCATTTAAGCCCAAGAGTACCTAATTATAAGCTAGAAGAGGCACACAATAATACGCTTCCGTTAAAAAATGTACCAACAATTACACTTGCTACAAGCTTACAATCACTACGTTTCCGTCTTTGGGATGAGAAAAGTAACAATTTTGTTAGCTTTAAAGATGTAAAAAATATAATTAAAAATAATGTTTCTGTTCGGGTGAAATCGGAATTATAATTTCATCGGCTATAAAACTCCCCTTAATCATTTTCGATTTAAGGGGAGTTTTTGTTATATATAACGGATATTGAGGACGTGGAATACTCATATGTAGGTATAAATTCAGGGGTACGGTAATCATATTATGTAAACAAGATAAAACATCATTATTTTTTATTATTGTGAAGGATATCATACATATATAATGGAAAGCAGAAGGTAGAGGAGAGTAATGATAAGAACAGAAACAACGTAATAAAATAATTCTTTCAAAAGGAAGGGACAGGAAAGATGTTGAAATTACAGCCCTTTCCGAACGGGAAAGCCCATCGCCTTTAGGCATGGGATGAAAGTGAGGTTGGATACGGAGTACCACTAAAAATCGCTAAGTTTGTGGTACTTTAAGTATCCAAAATATTGGTATCTTTTGTGGTGTAGTTTAAAAGTAAAACTGATACAATGTGAATATGATAAATGATTATAGAAGAACCAAAACAACTGTGTCATTAATTAACTACCATTTTGTGTTTTGCCCGCGATACAGAAGAAAGATTTTTCTTAACACAAAAGTAGAAGAACGTTTCAAAGAGTTGGTTCAAGAAATATGCGGAGAAATGGATGTTGCTATTGTCGCAATGGAATGCGACAAAGACCACGTTCATTTGTTCTTAAATACACTACCAACACTTAGTCCTGCTGACACAATGGCGAAAATTAAAGGAGTGACATCGAAGCGTTTGAGAGGAGAGTTTCCTCATCTTCAACACTTGCCAAGTCTATGGACACGTTCCTATTTTGTTTCTACTGCTGGAAATGTATCGACTGAGACAATTAAACAGTATGTTGAAAATCAAAAGACGAGGGGGTGAAAATTGTGTCACAAACAATCACAGTCAAAGTTAAATTGCTTCCAACAAAAGAACAAATTCAGTTATTGGAACAAAGTAGCTATGAGTATATCAAAGTCATTAATACACTTGTATCTGAAATGGCTGAAGCGAAGAAGAGCACTAAGAAAAGTACAAAAGATGTTGAAGCTAATCTTCCAAGCGCAGTGAAGAACCAAGCAATTAAAGACGCTAAAAGTGTGTTTTCTACAAAGGTGAAAAAAAGTAAATACAAAGTTATTCCGATTCTAAAGAGACCTGTTTGTGTATGGAACAATCAAAACTATTCGTTTGACTTCATGCACATTTCAGTTCCACTCATGGTAAATGGAAAATCAACTCGCTTAAAGGTTCGTGCTTTATTAACTGATAAATATAATCGCAATTTTAATTTGTTAACACACAAGTTAGGTACACTTCGTATCACGAAGAAATCTAATAAGTGGATTGCTCAAATATCTGTCACGATTCCTACAAATGAAAAAACAGGAACGAAGATTTTAGGGGTAGATTTAGGTCTTAAGGTCCCTGCGGTAGCCATCACAGACGATGATAAAGTTCGTTTCTTCGGCAATGGTAGACAAAACAAATATATGAAACGTAAGTTTCGTAGTGTTCGTAAGAAGTTAGGTGAAAATAAGAAATTAAATGCCATTCGACAACTTGATGATAAAGAACAAAGATGGATGCAAGACCAAGACCACAAAGTAAGTCGTGAAATCATTGACTTTGCAACCGATAATAACATTTCTGTTATTCGTTTAGAACAACTAACGAATATTAGACAGACGGCAAGAACAAGCCGTAAAAACGAGAAAAATCTACACACTTGGTCATTCTATCGTTTAGCACAGTTCATTGAATACAAAGCGAATTTAGTTGGTATTAAAGTAGAATATGTGAACCCTGCTTATACAAGTCAAACATGTCCGAAATGTTCTGAAAAGAACAAAGCACCAGACAGAAAATACAAGTGCCGATGTGGATTTGAGAAACATCGTGATATTGTTGGGGCGATGAATATTCGCTACGCAACTGTGATTGATGGTAACAGTCAATCAGCCTAAGATGCTATACGCACTGTCTTAGGAGGGGCAATGAGATGCCCTCATCTTGAAGTCTGTTCAAAACAGAAATGGACTGCGAACGTTTAGTCATTCAAGAATCCCACCCGTCAATTCGTAAGGATTAGGGCTTGCGACTTTAGTCGTGGGAGTCTCAATACAATACATAACTATATAGACATAGAAAATATGATTCTACGAAAAGGTGCTATTTCAGCTCAGAAAGATGAACGAGTCATTATTCCAATTAACATGAGAGATGGTTCAATTATTGCATTTGGTAAAGGTAATCCAGACTGGAACTTTTCTGGTCCGCACGGGGCAGGACGTATTATGAGTCGTAAGAAGGCTAAAGAATCATTGAGTCTAGAGGAATTTCAAAATACGATGACAGAGGTGTGGACTACATCAGTAGTAGAAAGCACAATTGATGAGGCACCAATGGTATATAAGCCAATGGGTGAAATTATCGAAAATACGAAAGAGACAATAGATATAAAGCATATTATTAAGCCATTATATAATTTTAAAGCGAATTAAAATGATAAAAGACCGCACATGAAGTGAAAGCCATGTGCGGTCTTTTATATAAGCAGGGTATTACATCGTCTCGCTAATTTTAGTCTCACTATTAGTGTTAGTAGAAATTCTTTTCTTAACTTTTAAGTGATAATAAGTGTAGCAAAAGATAATAAATGGTACAGTGCAATAGATTCCAAGTCGTTGTTCTGGGATAAAGATTAGACTGATTAATATAATGCCGTACAATCCAAAACCAAGTATTGGTACAAGTGGATAAAGTGGAGTTTTGAACTTTAAGTCTTCTAATTTTCCGCCGCCTGCTACATAATGTTTACGGAAAAAGAATTGAGAGACACAAATTGACATCCAAACAATGATTGTTATAACTCCAGAAATGGAAATTAGCCATAAGTAAACCGTTTCAGCAGCTACAACGCTTGTTAAAAGAGAAAAAGCAGAAATAGCAATTGTCATAATTAAAGCATTCAAAGGTATTCCTCGTGATGATAATTTCTTTAAAAAGGCTGGAGCCATTTCATTTTTGGATAATGACCAAAGCATGCGAGTTGCCGCGTATAGTCCTGAGTTTGCAACAGAAAGAACAGCAGTAAGAATAACAAAGTTCATAATATCAGCGGCATATGGAATACCGATATTATCAAATACAGCAACGAACGGACTTTTTGTTAATCCTGCTTCTTCCCAAGGAATTAAAGCAACGAGAACAAAGATTGCTAAGACGAAGAAAAACATCGTGCGCCATATAATATTTCTAATAGAACGAGGTAAAGTTTTTGCTGGATCTTCACTTTCACCTGCTGCGATTCCGACAAGTTCTGTACCTTGGAAGGAATAATTGACTGTAACCATTGTTAATAGAATAGCGGCAAGTCCATTTGGGAATAAACCACCATGATTTACGAAATTTGATAATAGCGGAGCTGGTTCGTCGCCTTTTAAATCGATAAAACCGAACATAGCGGCGCCGCCAAGAATAATAAAAGCGATAATGGCAGATACTTTTATACTTGAAAACCAAAATTCTGTTTCTGCATAACTACGAGCAGATAATGCGTTAATCGTGAAGATCGTAACGCCAAATAGTAAACACCAAACCCAAACAGGAATATCAGGAAACCAGCGCTGCATTGTAATGCCGGCAGTTGTAAATTCAAGGCCGGTTGTATTTGCCCAGCTTAACCAATACAACCATCCGATTGTAAAGCCAGTTGCAGGATTGATAAACTTAGTGGCATATTCCTGGAATGAACCTGAAACAGGCATGGCTACAGCAAGCTCACCAAGACATAGCATAACGAAATACATTAATAATCCACCGGCCATAAAGGCAAGTACGGATCCACCAGGTCCAGCTTGACTTATAATAAAGCCAGATCCGTTAAATAACCCCGTTCCAATCACACCACCGAGTGCAATCATGAATAAGTGTCTACTTTTCATCGTACGTTTTAATTCATTGTTTGTATTATTTACTTGCGCCATTGTTTTCCTCACTTTCGTAGTTGATAGAATAAAGTTTGATGTTTTTCCGTATTATGGAATATATTCCGTGATGTGAAATCTTGTTATAATTTTCAGATAATTAAAAAGAAAAGTCAATATTTTTTTGTTTGCGCTTTCAAATTATTGTTCGCAGCATATTTTTATTTTTAGAAAATTGAATAAATGGATTGATTTCATTTCGGATTTTTGTTAAATTGATAGGTAATTGAGCGTACTAATATATTACAAGTGAAGTAGAGGTGAGTTATGGTACAGTCCATTGATCGAGCGATAAGTATTATAAAGTTATTAAATTCTACTAATGAAAAAGAGTATTGGGCCATTTCTGATATAGCGGACAGAACACATCTCCCAGTTAGTACAGTACATAGATTACTTAATTCTCTAATCGAGCATGGGCTAGTTATGCAAATTTCAGAAACGAAACAGTACAAAATTGGGCCCATGTGGATGGAAATAGGATTACGACAATTGGAGAAGGTAGACTACAGATCAGTCGCAAGAGAAGTAATGAAGCGATTGGCCTATGAGGTGGAAGAAAGTGTTTATTTGAACATTCCAAATGGAACACATTCTATTATCATTGAAAGAATGGATAGCCCTTTAAAAATTCGAGTTATTGATAATCTAGGGGAACAAATTCCTCTTTCAATTGGTGCCGCAAATAAAACGATGCTAGCCAATATGAAACAGAATGAAATGGAATATATTGTTGAGCAGCTACTTTCTGCTTTACCAGAACAAAAGCAAATTCTTCTTGAGCAAATAAACCAAATAAGAAACGAAGGATATGCTGTCAGTTATGGAGAAAAAACAGAAGGGACAGCTTCAGTAGCTGCACCTATTATCGGATTTAATCATAAAGTAGTAGGAGCATTAAGTGTTGGGTTAATTAGTCATCGCATTAATGATGATCGACTTTCTTTTCTTATTAGTAAGGTGAAACAAGCAGCTCATGAAATATCAATAAAAATCGGCAGTACATCAGAACTATAATTTTGATAACTGTCGTCATTTTTTATTCATATACTGGAATTGATTTTCATAATGCGGAAAAATAGGGGGATATATATGTCAAAGTGGCAATCAAAAGAACAATTGATTCAATTATTAAGCAGTCTTGTTGAAATTCCTAGTATTACAGGTACAGAAGCTGAAGTGATATTGCCAGACTTCGTTGTGGAACAATTATCTGATTTACAGTATTTCAAAGAAAATCCGCACCATTTGCAAAAAAATTCGACGGGGGACGGACGATATTTTGTTACAGCACTAGTAAAGAAAAGCGATCGTACAAAAAATACCGTAATTCTAGTAAGTCACTTTGATGTTGTAGATGTACAGGATTATGGAGTGTGGAAAGAAGATGCATTCAATCCTAAAAAGTTAACGTCTATGTTCTATGCTCATAAAGATGAGCTTCCAGACTATGTACGTGAAGATATAGAACAAGGAGAATGGTTGTTTGGTAGAGGAACAATGGACATGAAATGCGGTCTAGCTTTACAAATGGCAATGATTGAGCAAGCTTGCGAAGGAAAGTTTGATGGGAATGTTCTTTTATTGGCTGTACCAGATGAAGAAGTAAACTCGGTAGGGATGAGAGCTGCTATTCCAAGATTACTAGAATTAGCAAGAGAACATGATTTAGAGTATAAAACGGTACTAAATTCAGAGCCTATGTTTGCAAGACATCCTGGTGATCAAAAGAAATATATTTATACTGGTTCTATTGGTAAGGTGTTACCTGGTTTTCTTTGCTATGGTAAAGAAACACATGTAGGTGAACCTTTTGCAGGCTTAAATGGGAGTTATATGGCTTCATTAATAACAGCAGAATTAGAGTTAAATACAGACCTTTGTGATATTGTAGAAGGGGAAGCGAGTCCTCCGCCAACTAATTTACTTCAAAGGGACTTAAAGGAGGATTACTCTGTACAAATTCCGCATCGTGCAGTCACATTATTTAATTTGTTTTTATTAGAAAAGTCAATGACGGATGTCGTTTCATTGCTACGTCAAAAAGTAACGAAAGTAGCAGAGAAAATAGAAGAGAAATATGAAAAGCAAGCATATCGTTTTTCTAAATATAATCCGTTTATACCGCCTAATATGAAGGTGAATGTATTAACGTATGAAGAGCTTATCGCATATGCAATTGAACAACATGGGCAAGAGAAAATAAATGAAATTCAATCTAGCATTATAAAAAATAGAGAAGAGAAAGATGATCGTGCGGTAACCATTGATTTAGTAGATAAACTAGCTATTTTATGTAAAGAAAAGGCGCCGATGATTGTACTTTTCTTTGCTCCGCCATATTACCCAGCTGTAAGTTCACGCAATAATCCGTTAATTAAAGAAGTAGTTACAGAAATGGAAAAGTATGCAAACCTCAATCATAACATTACATTTGAAAACCAAAACTATTTTGGAGGAATTTCAGATTTGAGCTATGTGGGCTTACAAAATCCATTACATTCAATGAGTTCACTTGTAGACAATATGCCACTATGGGATAAAGGTTACTCAATTCCACTTCAGGAACTAGAAGAGTTTGATGTTCCAGTTTTAAATATGGGGCCGGTAGGAAAAGATGCACATCAATGGACTGAACGTCTAGATGTAAATTACGCATTTGAAACGCTATTAGATATGTTGCCGAAATGCATTGAAAAATTATTAGTTTCTAATAAAATTACACAAGCGTAGTAGGGAAGGGATAAGTGAAGTTATTTTAATATAATTAAAAACTAAAACAGCCAAACTCAAGTATATTCGAGTTTGGCTGTTTATCATGTAGTGCATTTCTAATTACATTCATGTGAATTTATAGTTTTACTTTTTCGTTTGACCAGATAGTTCGACAGACTTTTGTGTACAACGTTGCATAGCTGAAATGATGGCTGTTCGTAAGCCTTTTTCCTCTAAAGTTGCTACAGCTTCTATCGTTGTTCCGCCAGGAGAACAAACCATATCTTTCAATTCACCTGGATGTATTCCTGTTTCTAGTACCATTTTTGCAGAGCCTAATACTGCTTGAGCAGCGAATTTATATGCTTGATTTCTTGGCATGCCATCTAGTACAGCAGCATCTGCCATCGCTTCTATAATCATGTATACGTATGCTGGTGAAGAGCCACTTACAGATGTTACAACATCCATTAACTTTTCACTTACGATCTCTGATTGACCAAAACTATTGAAAATGTTTAGCACATCTTCTAAATCTTTTTCTGTCACCATTTCATTTGGGCATAATGCAGACATTCCTTCTCCAACAAGAGCAGGAGTATTAGGCATTACTCGTACAACTTTTAATTTTTTATTAAAGGCATTTTCAGTACTTTCAATACTTTTACCAGCAGCGATCGTAACGATGATAGCATCGTTTTTTATTACTTCTTTAATTTCGTTAATTACTAATGGGTATAAGTCTGGTTTAATTGATAAAATTAAAATATCAGCATTTTTAGCGACTTCATTGTTGTCGGTAGTTATAGTTATTCCGTACTTTTCACTAGCATTTTCTAAATTCGTCGTGTTTAAATCTGAACACATGATTTTATTTGAAGACACTATCTTTTTGTTTAGCATCCCGCCAATTATAGCCATCCCCATATTTCCGCATCCGATGAATCCAATTTGTTTATCCATAATAATTCAATCTTGCTCCTTTTTAATAAATTATATCATTTCGAAAGTATTATCTTAATATAACAATAACATCTCTGTGCAATATAAAGAAACATTCTAAGAGAATATATTCCTTTTTGCAATACGAAAAGATAAAAAACGATTATATTCAACATTCTGTAAATATATACACTATAATATAAGGTTTATGTTTATAAATATGAGTTGAACTTATATCGATTTGTATTTTCATTCAGTAGGGAAATAATTTCATACAAGTAACTGGCAGCTCTATGTATTTTTAAAAATACCTCTTGACACGAAATCGAACTATATCGCATAATATAAAAAAATTAAACAGTAAATCGTTGAAGGGAAATAGTACATATGTCTTCTTGCGAAAGAGAGTGGAATTCACCGGCTGAAAGATTCCTCGTATAGAATATATCGAACCTATCCCTGAGTCTTAAATGAAAGTTTAGGCGTTCGCCTGCGTTATAGGCGCCAAGTGGATATCTATGTATATCAATTAAGGTGGTACCGCGGAACAATGACCGTTTCGTCCTTTTTATTTTATGAAGGGCGAAGCGGTCATTTTTATTTTGCTCTTAAATAGGCTAGGTGCAGCACTCATTAGAATAGAAATCGCTGCAAGCTGTATGAATAGAAGTGTAATGTATAAAAAACTTTGATTTTAGACTTGGGGGATAAAAAAGTGAAGAAACAGCGAATAGTTGTAAAGATTGGGAGTAGTTCTTTGGCGGATAGTCATGGAGGCATTTCTAAAGAACAACTTTCAGATCATGTTGCCGCATTGGCTCGATTGAAAGAGGAAGGGCATGAAGTTTTATTAATTACATCTGGGGCCGTTGCTGCAGGTTTTTCTGCTCTAGGATATCCGAGCAGACCTGTAACAATTAAAGGGAAACAGGCAGCTGCGGCTGTCGGACAAAGTTTGTTAATGCAGGCATACACGGAGGAATTCCGTAAATATGGTATTGTTACTGCGCAACTTTTGCTGACGAGAAGTGATTTTTCTAGAAAAGAACAATATAGTAACGCATACGCTACGTTAGGAGAGTTACTAAACCGTTCTGCTCTTCCAATTATTAATGAAAATGATTCCATCTCTTTAGAGGAGTTAACGTTCGGTGATAATGATATGCTGTCAGCGTTAGTAAGCGGACTTGTTTCGGCAGATATACTTATGATTTTTACAGATGTGAACGGTTTATATGATAAAAATCCTCAAAAAAATGAGGATGCGAAAAAATATTATTTCCTTCCTGAAGTTACAGAAGAAATTGCTTCTCTTGCTGGAGATGCTGGTTCAAAACTTGGGACTGGCGGTATGAAATCAAAAATTGATGCTGCAAAGACGGCGCTATCTCTTGGGGTAAGTGTATTTATCGGTACAGGACGTGGACAAGAGAAATTTGTTGATGTTTTAAAGGGGAAAGGTGACGGAACGTATGTCGGAAATGCCCCTCAAAAAGAAATGAAGATGAACAAGCAATGGATCGCTTTGCATTCGGTTGTTAGCGGTCAAATTGAAATAGACGCCGGAGCAACTACAGCTATCATTCAGCATGGTAAAAGTCTTCTTCCTGCTGGTGTTACAAATGTGTCAGGATTTTTCAAAGTTGGCGATGTTGTAGAAGTCATGACGCAACAAGGGCGCGTAATTGGAAAAGGACAATGCACATATAGCGCAGAGGAATTAAGAGAGATAAAAGGTATGCAAAGCCAACATATTCAAGCAAGAGGCGAAAGGCATAATTATGAAGTCATCCATAGGGATCATTGGGTTTCACTTTAAGATAATCTTAAAAAGGAGGAAATAAAAATGAATGAAGTGTTGGCAAAGGGGAAACGAGCAAAAGAGGTTGCTAGGGAACTTGTACTAAAATCTATAAATGAAAAAAACGAAGCACTTGTTGCAGTTGCAAATCAATTAATACATGAAACAGCTTATATTTTAGAGGAAAACAAACGGGATATAGAAGAAGGTAAGGCAAAAGGATTTTCTGATTCTCTCCTTGATCGCCTTATGCTGAATGAACAGCGTATTGTTGATATGACAGAAGGGATTAAGCAGCTAATTGAATTACGTGATCCTGTAGGGGAATGTGTAAGTGCATGGGAAAGGCCCAATGGATTATCTATTCAGGAGATGCGTGTACCACTTGGTGTTGTTGGCATGATTTATGAGGCAAGACCGAATGTAACAGTGGATGCTGCTACAATTTGTTTGAAAACAGGAAACACAGTTATATTACGTGGTAGTTCTTCTGCTATTCATTCCAATAAAGCGATCGTTGCTGTTATTCACAGAGCGCTCAAACAAACAAGCTTACCAGAAGAAAGTGTACAGCTTATAGAAGATACAACGCGAGATAGCGCAAAGCAGTTGTTTACAATGAATGATTATCTAGACGTTCTTATTCCAAGAGGTGGTAAACAATTAATTGATACTGTTGTG
This sequence comes from Bacillus sp. FSL R9-9834, assembly GCF_038006905.1. Classification (NCBI taxonomy): domain Bacteria; kingdom Bacillati; phylum Bacillota; class Bacilli; order Caryophanales; family Bacillaceae; genus Bacillus; species Bacillus sp. FSL R9-9834. The sequence continues at coordinate 2,823,903 of NZ_JBBOWD010000001.1, read as the reverse complement.
AAAGAAGCATCTGTTCCAGTACTTGAAACTGGTGCGGGAAATTGTCATATTTTCATTGATGAAACAGCGAATACGCAAATGGCAATTGATATTATTATAAATGCAAAAACGCAGCGACCATCTGTATGTAATGCGATTGAAACGATTGTACTTCATGAGAAGTGGGCACAGCAATATGGTAGCGAGTTGTTCTCTTCTTTGAAGGAAAGAGGCGTGGAGCTACGTGGTGATCAAAAAGCATTGGCATTGGATTCTTCAATTGTACTTGCTTCAGAAGAAGACTGGGGGACAGAATTTTTATCTCTCACGCTAGCAGTTAAAGTAGTTTCTTCTATAGAAGAAGCGATTCATCACATAAATAAGTATGGTTCTATGCATTCCGAAGCGATTATTTCAGAAAACGAGGAAAACGTCAGCAAATTTTTCGTATCTGTTGATGCGGCTGCACTGTATCATAATGCATCAACTCGTTTTACTGATGGATCTGAATTCGGATTCGGAGCAGAAATTGGCATCAGTACACAAAAACTACACGTAAGAGGGCCAATGGGGTTTCCAGCATTAACTTCCACAAAATATATAATTCGTGGTAATGGACAAATTCGAAAATAAAAATAAAAGACACTCAATTTTCGTTTGGGTGTCTTTTATTTTTAAAATTATTTACCATACAAAAAGCCCAACGAGCATAGCGCTTAATAAGGAAACAGCCATTCCGCTCACAAGAAGCTTCCAAACATTTTTACCGATGACTGATGATTTTTCTCCGCCAAATAATGAATTGTAAGTTCCGTAAATCATACCTACTGTACTAAAGTTAGCAAAAGAAGCTAGAAATGTCGTTGCAACCGCAACCGTATGCGGTTGTAACGACTTTAAGTTTGATTTTAAATCCATCATTGCAACAAATTCATTCGTCGTTATTTTGATCCCCATTAGTTCAGCTACATACATAGCATCACTGCCCGATAAACCGAGTAAAAAAGCGAAAGGACTAAAGATAATGGAGAAGATTTTTTGAATTGTTAAACCTGTTACAAAAAATCCTAAAATTCCATTTAAACATGCTGTTAAAGCTACATAACCAATTACCATAGCTAAAATAACGATAACCATATTCATACCGACTAACATACTGTTTGAAATAGTAGAAAAGAAATCCTTTTTTTCATGTTTGGAAGGTGTGTAAACAACATCTTCTTCTTTCGTAACTTCCACAGGATTTAATACATTGGCTAAAATTAATGCGTTAATACAATTTAATGGGATTGCGCTGAAAATATATGTTGCTGGAACCATTGATAAATAAGCACCGAGAATAGATCCGCTAACGCTACTCATACTCATAATCCCAAAAGTTAACAAACGATTTTCTTTTAAAACAGATAATTGATCACGAACAACCGCAAGTGCTTCGGTGTTTCCTAAAAACATCATTTGAATCGAAAAGAAACTTTCTAACTTTGGTAAACGAGAAATCTTTGAAATAACTGCACCTACTTTATCAATAATCCAAGTTAAGATTCCGAAATAAGATAGAATATCGAAAAAAGTAATAACAAAGATGATAGGAAGTAATGCACTAAAGAAGAAATCAATGTGTGGACTGTCCATAGATGAAGGAAATGCAAATCGAATTCCTTCATTCGCACATGCCAGTAGCCAACTAAAAAATGACGCTATTTGATTAATGATAATACTGCCTAGCTTTGTGCCTAACATAAACCACGTAATAAAAAGCTCCAATATGATGAGAATTACAATCGGTCTCCATTTTATATGTTTTTTATTAGGCGAACATAAGAAAACGATTAATATGACAACGAAAACCCCTAACATATTCAATAAGAAATGCATCTCAACAACTCCTTGAAGATTATTATTTGTATATAAAAAAGCTCCTATTCTTTTTAATTTAGAATGAATGTATTTCAAATTATATTTTATTTATTCCAAAAATGTTGAAGGGTAAATTCGATAAAAATAGAATTTAATGTATAGCAAACAAGGAGGGGATAAAAATGGAGGTCTATCACATAACGAGTAGAAAGAGGGAAACTTATCATGTTCAAGTGAAATATTCGATACTTTTCGAATGTGCACTTGGCATTGCAGCAATTACTCATAAGAGGTTAATTGATACACTTGAAAAGAGTCAAAATGAATGGGAAGAAATTAAGAAATCATTAACAGAAGAAATGAGAGAGCACTTACAATTTGTTGAAGAACATAATACGTGGAAAGCATTGCTTCAGTTGTTGTATGAAGGGGATTTTCAGGACTTAGCACAGTTTCATGGTAAAATCGATTCGCTTTCAGAAGTAGATTTGAAATATATATGTTTACCGTTTTTAGGGGAGAAGTATGAAGAGAAAAGACATTTAGCAGCAAGTGGAGATGTAACTGCAATATATGAATTAGAGGAGCTGACACAAGATCATCAGTTTTTCTCTACATATATTCGTTTTATATGTAATGTTAATGTACAAGTGCTGAAACCTCATTTAATCGCTGTAATGACAGGTTGGTATGAGAGTGTTATTCAGAAAGAGGAAGAAGAAATACTTTCTATATTAAAACGAGACTATGAAACAAAGGTTGAAATGAATAAAAAGATGAAACCAGAAGAGTTCGTCGAGTGGGCCACTGGTGGCGTGAACTATATGCCAGAGCCAAGTGTTCATCACGTACTTCTTATTCCGCAAATGACGTACAGACCGTGGAATATTGAGGCCGATATTGAAGATACGAAAGTATTCCATTATCCAGTTGCAAACGAAAGTATTCATCCTGAAGATCCGTATGAACCGAATTATTTTTTAGTTCAAAAACATAAAGCTCTTGGAGATGAAGCGAGGTTACGTATTGTAAAAATGTTGTTCGAAAAAGAACGAACATTGCAGGAAATTACAGAAAGACTGCAACTTGGTAAATCGACTGTACACCATCATTTGAAATTGTTACGTGCAGCGAAGTTAGTAGATATACATGACGGGAAATATGTATTGAGAAAGAAAGCAGTACAGTCGTTAGCGAAAGAATTAGATATGTTTTTGAATAGATAATTAACAACGAGAATGTACATAAAGGGAGGAATATAAAAGAAAAGTTGGTGTATGAAATTGAAAAATGTATTGAAAAATCGTTCGTTCTTTTTCATGTGGATTGGTAGCGCGATTTCAGAATTGGGCGGGGCTTTCGGAACATTATGTAATTCGATTCTTGTTTACGAATTAACAGGATCAAAAACAGCATTAAGCAGTATGTGGCTACTATATTTTATCCCGTCCCTCATACTGCAATTAATCAGCGGCCCATTTATTGATAAATGGAGCCGCAAGTGGATTATGATTTTTTCACAATGGGTGCGAGCTTCCGTTTTCTTGCTACCTTTGGTGATGTTAGTTTCAGGTAGTATAGAAGTTTGGCACATTTATGTTGTTCAAATTGTAGTGGGACTTATTACACCACTTTATACACCTGCAAGTCAAGCAATTACACCGAGCATTGTAGGGAAAGAACAACTTCAAGATGCAAATGCGTACATTGATGGAATGACTCGCCTTATGATGTTTCTTGCACCAGTATTAGGTGGAGTAGTCATTCATTTCATTGGAACAGAACTTACATTATCTTTCGTATGTATTTGTCTATTTGTTAGTGGTGCATTATTACTTTATATGAAAGAAAAGAGAACAACACAATCCATTCGGAAAACGTGGCTAGAACAGTTTCTTCACGGCTTTACATATTTTTTCACAAAACCAGTTATCGTTTGGCTTGGTGTCTTTCTTACTTTCGTACAATTTGGGGTCGGGGTAACGCTTGTTACAAATCTTCCTTATATAAAAGATGAGCTGTCAGCAGGTTATACAGAGTTTGGGTATTTTATGGCTGGTTTCCCGTTTGGCTATGTAATTGGATCTATACTAGTCGGAAAAGTAACATATAAAAGCAGGCGCATACTTATGCTTGGAGGATTGTTTATAGGGGGACTCACATACATTTCACTAGGTTTTAACCACAGTATTGTAATAGCGGTAATAATTGAAATAGTTGCAGGTGTTTGTATTGCCTTTTTCAATGTTCATAACACAACGATATGCCAGCAATCAGTCCAAAATAATATGATAGGACAAGTGTTTTCAGTGCGTTTATTTTTCATACGATTCGCTATGCCGTTAGGTGTGTTAGTAGGAGGCATACTAAGTGAAATGTGGGGAGTGAGAGCACTATACTTTATCATTGGTGCGATTATATGTTTCACTTCTTTAATAGGATTATTACTTCCATATTTCAAATTTTTAGATGAGACAGTTGAAGAGAAAACAGCATGATTCAAATAATTAAAACTTTTTAATTGAAAATAATTATCATAATCAACTATAATGGAAGAATAGTAGTATTGTATTACAAAGAGGGAGTGGGATATATGTTTATTGAAACGAAAACATTTACAGTAAAAGAAGGTACATCAAATATAGTTGTAGAACGTTTCACTGGAGAAGGAATTATTGAAAAATTTGAAGGCTTCATCGACTTAAGTGTTCTTGTGAAAAAAGTAAGACGCGGCGACGAAGAAGTTGTCGTTATGATCTGCTGGGAATCTGAAGAAGCGTGGAAAAACTGGGAAACAAGTGAAGAACATTTAGCAGGACATAGAGCGAGCCGTGGTAAACCAAAACCAGATCATATTATTAATGTGGATCATGCAGTTTATTATGTAAAAGCATCGAAAGCGGCTTATCAGCAGTCGTAATATATAAGTAGAGGATACATGTTGTAGATGCTAACATGTATCCTCTTTTTGTAGTAATGGGGGGTGGAAATGATGGAGAGCTTTTCATTCATTATAAATGAAAAACATAAAAAATTGGTACAAACAATTTTAAATGAATATGTATTTAGAGATAAAGTGAATGGATTGATGCTAATTGGATCTGTCGCAAGAGGTGACGCATATCCTGATTCGGATTTAGATTTTTATATTTTTTTACAAGACGGACAAAAGAAGAAATTTCATTCTGAAATGAGAGAAGATATTTTAGTTGAATATAAGAGTGCAGATTTTAATCAAATTCAAATAAACTTTAAAAACAATCCGATGGAACTATACTCATTTCTAGAAGGGAAAACTTTGTTTGATAAAAGCGGTGAGTTAAAAAAATTAAAGGAAATAGCTACATATGAATTTGAAAACTATCGAGTTTCTAGCGACAAAATGAAGGGTATTTCTCATTGGTTGCATAGTTCGTTAATTAAAATTCAATCTGCTTTAAAAGCAAATGATGAGTTAAAAGCTTCATACATAGTTCAAACTTCAACTTGGACATTGTTAGATGGGATATGGGCTGTTAATAATAAGCCTATACCACCAGCGGGATCTGTTTTGAAGTATATTGAAACGTTATCTAAAGTACCAACTCATTTTGAAGGTTTTATAAATAAACTGTTTTTAGGTGATACGACAGAGCGTACCTCTGCAGCAATTTTCTTAATTGAGTGGGTTTTACACAATTTGAAAAATAAATAATGTGGCTATTTTATATAGGTAAAATAATATTTCGCGTCGAACAGTTTATGGAATTGCAGTCATAAAAAAACGTTCTAGGCTATAGAGAAAAGTATTAGACTATAAAGCATAGTCTTAGATGGAACGCTTGAATATCTTACCTTGCATACTTACGTGTTATGAAAATGAGTCTACATACCCTCTGCTTAAAAGGAGATGAGTGAATGAAGTTAAATCATTTGAATTTATGTGTTGATGATTTATTAGAAGCGAGACATTTCTTTGAAACATTTTTTGATTTTCAATTTTTGGAGCAAAAGGGAAAAGCACTAGTAGTAATGAGTGATGAAAGTGGATTTATACTTGTGTTAAGTGACCCAAAAGCATTTAAGGGAAATAAGGAAGTGATGTATCCTGAGGCTTTTCATATTGGTTTTTTAGTGGATACTTCAAATGAAGTTGATCAAGCATATAATCGTTTAGCAGCTGGCGGCATTGAAATAGAAAAGGCACCGTATTCTATGCGAGGTAGTAGTTACGGTTTTTATTTTTCAATGTTTAATGGTTTGTTAATTGAAGTGTCTTGCCTTGACTATAAAGATGCTAAGAAAGTTCAATAGCATTAACAAGAGTAATTGTTTGAAGATGTAAATTTATTAGCCCCTTATCCGGTATGGAAAGGGGCTAAATCCCATAAAAAACGCTTTTTAATCTAACTGAATTTCAAATTTAAGCACGTTGAATATTCTTATTGAGTAACATACTTTAGGTGAGATATGTCCTGTTTATATGTCTATATGGTCTAAATGATTTAAACATATTTTTAACAGCTAGTAGTTATTTATTCTCCATATATAGATTTTGTAATTGAATGGAAGTAAAATGATAAAAGCAGTGGTTTTACTAAATGAATTTACGGTTAAAAATACATCAAAATAATTAGGAGATAAGAAATGAAGTTATATTGTGAAAAAGTAAATTTTAACAATAAATTAAAAACATACGATATTATATTTGATTTTAATTCAATGGCAGATTTAGAAAAGGTAGCACAAATTTTAGAGGTGCAAATTTCAAGAGAATCTTCGAAGACACTTTTGCACTTTCAAAAAATGAAATTTGAGGCATATAAAGGTCCGCGAGCAGGGAGTTGGTACGATATACCAATCTGTACGTTTGAAGAATTCAGAATTTTAAATGAAGAAGAAGAAAGGGAAAATAGACTAATCAGATTTTACTTAGAACAAAAAAGTACTGCAAAACTAAATTTCCAACAATTTCTAACGACAAAAGAGATCATTAGGGAAATTGAAATGATTGAAAAATTTACTGAATCTAAGTTATATAAAGACATGAAGGAAAAAGAGAAATTTTGTAATTTGGAGTTAATTGTTAAAGATGTTGGATGTGGAAATTGGAACGAGATAGTTGAAAGAAGACGATGTTATTGTGATGGGGATTTGAAATGCGAGTTTTTTGATTGGTTTTTTAGATATAGTATGTTTCGTTTAATTTATGATTTAGGTGGAGATGTAAAGTTTAGTAATAAAGAAATGAATAAAATCCTTAATAAAGTAAATATAGATAGACCATATTACGCCATTATTAGTCATTGGGATTTAGATCATTATAGGGGGATATTAGATTTAAATGATTCAAAATTGAAATTAATGAAGAATTTAGTTGCTCCATCTAAAATTCCGAATACTCTACAAGCTAATAAAGCTTTAAATCGTTTAAAATCATTAGGTATAAGAATTGATATCATTAAACCCTCTCCTAAAACGGGAAGAAGGATAGATTTGATCTCTCAAGGAAAGATAAATAATTTTGAGTTATTTCGTTCAACTGATGGAAGTAATATAAATCAAAGTGGTATTGTACTTTCTGTTGAAGGAAATGATTCAATAGGCCTATTAACAGGAGATCATTCTTATCGACAAATCTATAAAGTAATTTCAAATTCAAAGATAGAAAAACCGTATGTAATGGTTGTTCCCCACCATGGAGGTAATGCTGGGAAATTTGATGAAGCTCTTTGGAGTACTGTTTCATTGGCATCAGGGTGTATATCAACTAAGTCAGCTCGATATACGAATTTACCACAAAATAAAATACATAATTTCTTTATGAATCAAAAATCATTTCATTGTACGGAATGTCATAAAAGAGATTATGAACAGATGTTGTAAATAAGTACACTCTATCAGCAATAATTTTTAAGTGTTGTACATCAGGTTAATTAGTGAAAACGAATAGACACCTGTTTATGAAAGGTGTAAAGGGACAAACTAATATATAGTCTGTCCCTTTACATTAGTTCTTTACATCATCATATAATTCCAGCGCCTCTTTCACATTCAATCCATTTTTCACAATGCCATGTATCGCTTGAATCATGGCAGCAGGATGTTCAGATTGCCATATGTTTCGGCCCATATCTACTCCAATTGCACCTTCTTGTAGTGCATTGTACGTAATGTTTAATGCGTCTTCAATTGAATCTAGTTTTGGCCCACCAGCAATTACGACTGGGGCAGGGCATGTGCTCGTAATTTTTTCGAACCCTTCGCAGTAATACGTTTTAATAATGTCAGCACCCATTTCAACACATACACGGGAAGCAAGTGCTAGAAAGCGAGCTTCACGTTTTTGTAGTTCTTTCGCAACTGCGGTAATGCCGAGTACTGGCAGACCATAATCGTGAGCTTCTGAAACTACGTTTGCGAGATTCGTAACCGTTTGTGTCTCATAGTCGGACCCGACGAAAACAGACACACCTACGCCAATCGCGTTTTGTTTTACTGCTTCTTTTACAGGTGTAACAATTGTCTCATTCGCTAAATCTTTACCGACGACAGTAGCCCCGCCAGATACACGCATAACCATCGGTGTACTGCAGTTTTCAGGAATGCAGGAGCTAAGTACACCACGCGTCAAAAAGAGAGAATCCGTATAAGGAAGTAAGTTTTTAACTGTTTCAAGTGGCTGTTCAAGCCCATGAATTGGTCCTAAAAAGTAGCCGTGATCTATCGCTAACATAACCGCTCTGCCATCAGGTAAAATTGTATTTAATCGATTTTTAAATCCCCAAGTCATTCGAAATCACTCCTTTGTTAATGTTGGATTTTCCGTTTGTACCGTATCTTTATTTGGTAAATGTGGTGACTTTATAAAAACTGCTTTAAAAGGTTTGTCAGAATGGTTAATAAGATAGTGAGATTCATGTGGGCGAACTTGCAGGACATCCCCTTGTTTAATTGGAACTCTTTCGTTATTTACATAGAAATCTATTTCACCTTCTAATGCATAGAATACCTCTTCGCACGTTGTATGATAATGGTTTTGAAACTCTTGCCCAGGCTGAATGACAACAAGGCCTAAATCAATATTCGGCCCTTGTATTAAATATTTCGGCCCATTATCACCGAAGCGATAAGAGAAATCATTTTCATTCGCTTTTAACATACATTTCACTCCTTTATCTCGTATTAACGGGCAGTAAAACTCCCATCTCAAAATTTGTCTGGAGCAAAGAAGATAGGTGGAGATCAACTGCCCGTAAAAGCCTGATTAGTTGAACTTTATGTAATCTGTTACAGTGCACCAGGCGCAATCCACATATGTGAAGTGAGCCCTTTATCAGCTAAAGCGAGCTGACTGTCATACACAGTTTTCCATGTTTCATAGAACTCTTTATATAGTTCGTGATTTTCAGTAACTGGTTCGAATATTTGCTCCCACTGTACAAACTGTTCGGCAGTTTCTTCCATAGATGCATATATGCCAGCGCCAAATCCAGCAGCAATTGCGGTTCCTAAAGCAGCTGCTTCTTTCACAACAGGTACTTTTACAGGAATACCAAGGACGTCTGATAGAATTTGTGGCCATAGTTTTCCTTTAGCGGCACCACCAGCAAAAATAACTTCAGAAGGGAATGTCCCTGTGAGATTTTCTATTAATTTTAAGTTTCCAAGTGTAACGAAGGCTGCATTTTCTTCAATAGCACGGAACAGTTCTTTTTTTCCGCATTTATCAGCATCTAAACTTAAATTTAAAAAAGAAGGTGCGGCATGACGCCAAGAAATGTAGTTCATAACGTTTGAAAAAGTAGGGATAATGCCATGTGAACCGACAGGTACGTCTTTCGCTTGTTCTTCTAGTAATTCATAAGCATCTACACCGAGTTTGTCAGCAAGTTTCTTTTCCTCTTGGCAAAAAGCGTCTCGAAACCAGCGCATAACGAGTCCTGGGAAAAAGGCAATCGTTTCGTATTGCCATAGATTAGATACGACATGACAATTTATACGAATCGCAGCTTGTGGATCTGGTATTGGCTCAGTAACATTCACTTCTTGTTGCCAAAAACTACCTCCGCATATTAATGTTTGATTCGGTTTCACGACTCCAGTTCCGAGCGATGCCATTTGAGCATCTCCGCCCCCGGCTACGACAGGAATCCCTTCACGTAATCCAGTTAATGCTGCACACTCTTTTGTAACGTTGCCAATTACTGTACCAGCTTCATTTACTGTTGGTGAAAATGGTAAAGATAGACCGCACTCCTTAGCGACATCGTTATCCCACACTCTATTTTGTAAATCAAAAATACCTGACGTGCATCCGTTTGAGGGATCAATTTGCAGTACGCCGCTTAGTTTATATAAAATCCAATCGTTTAACATTGTAAAAGAGTGAATAGTATTATAGACGTCGGGTTCATGTTTTTTAATCCAAAGTAGGCGGGGTAAAGCACCTAATGAAAAAGTTTGACCAGACTTTGTATATAAATCTTTTTCAAGATGTGACCGAATTTCTTTTAGCTCACTAACTTCAGCGGATGCACGCCCATCAACATTTGCGCAAGCCCAAATTTCTTGCCCATTTTTATCATATAAAACAAAACCTTCTCGCATACTAGTAGCGCTAATAGCTTGAATGGAAGAGGGCGAGATATTACTTCTTTGTAAAACTTCTTTCGCGCATTGTTGTACTAGCTTCCAGTTTTCTATTACATCAAAATTCATAGAACCTGGGTAACGAGGATCTGTATTATGAACCCATTCTTTTTGACTGACAGCAATTTGATTACCTAGTAAATCAAAAAGAACAGCTCGAATGCTTCCTGTACCAGCATCAAAAGCTAATAAATGAGACATTAACAATCACCATCCTTTCGTAATAAGGAGAGGGCCGTTTCCTCATCGGTAATTAATGTATGAATAAACTGTCCTTTTAAGGCACCATAAATTGCGTCTATCTTTTCTGTACCTCCAGCAACACCGACGACATGATTCATATTGCGCAAGATAGAGAGAGGCGTGCCAATTAGACGATTGTGATGCGAGAGCTCTAGCAAATCGCCATTTGTATTATAAAACTGTCCTAAAATATCGCCAGCACCGTTTTGACTACGAATATATGTCATCTCACGTAGTGTTAATTTTTCTTCTTTTACAATCGTAGCGTCTTGAGATAATCCGCCAATACCGACAATAGCTGTATGTGCAAGTGAAGCGACATGAAGCATATCTTTTACACTCGGTTCTGATAAAATACTTTGTGCCATTTCGGTTGTAGACGCTAGAAACGGCGTAGGGATAATGTGAAGATCACCTTGCATGTAGTGTAAATAGTTTTGTTTTCTCGAGAGATAGTGATTTACTCCGCCTGTTAACGTTACGATTGAAAGATTAATAGAAGTCTCAAAATGAATGTTTTCTAGTATTTTGCTAATTGTTTCTCCCCATCCAATACCGAGTAAATCGCCTTGCTGGAGATGAGTTTCTAAATATTGTGCAGCAGCTTTTCCGAGAGAAGCGTGATAATTGTTTACTGGGGTCGGGATAATAAAAGCATCTTTTAAGTGGAATTTTTTCATTAAGTCACGCTCAATACTTAAACAGTGCAAACCAGTCCCTTTTACGTGAAATGTAACGATACCTTCACTTCGCGCCTTATCTAATAACCGGACGACTTTATTTCTTGAAATGTGAAGAAGTGAAGCGATCTCTTGTTGTGTTAATTGGTCTTTATAATAGTACCAAGCGATTTTAGTTAATAAATTCTCTTCAAAGTTCAGCTGAGTCATACTCTTCATCCCTTTCAACAATTGACCACTGCTTAAACATATGTGCCATATATTTTGTTTATTCCAGTTGAAACGATGAATAGTATGTAGAAAAAAGTGTTCTAGATATAAAAAAAGGAATATACAATGCTACAAAACAAGTAGAACAAATAATCATTTTCTCAAAAAATGTTCTGGATAAAGGCAGGTGATATCAAGTGGAGAACGTACCTTTATTACAAGTAAATAAAATGAGTAAGGCGTTTTCAAATCAACTTGTATTAAAAGAAGTGAACTTACAAGTAGAGCGAGGAGATATATACGCTTTAGTTGGGGGAAATGGCGCCGGGAAATCAACATTAATGAAAATATTAACGGGGTTATATTCGTATGATGATGGAGAAATGTATGTAAAAGGAACGAAGCAACAGTTTTCAAATCCGTCAGAAGCACACCGAAAAGGTATTTATTTAATACCGCAAGAACCGCTCATTTTTCCGCATATGACTATTGAAGAAAATATATGTATCGGGTTAACAGAAAAGAAAAAGAAATTAAGAGTACAGATTGAGCAATTGATTAACAGTCTAGGGTGGGATATTAACCTTAATGAACTAGGAGGATCATTATCGATTGCGCAACAACAGTTAGTAGAAATTGTTAGAGGATTAATACGAGAAGCTGAGATTCTTATTTTAGATGAGCCAACATCGACATTAACAACTCACGAAATTAAGAGTCTTTTTGTGTTGATGAAAAGTTTACAAGAAAAAGGAATTGGGATGATTTATATTACGCATCGCTTTCCAGAAATTTTTGAAATTGCCAACAAAGTAGCAATACTACGTGATGGAATGATTGTAAGCCAAGGTGACGTATGTGACTATACATATGACATGCTGATGGAGGGACTATTGCCAAAAGGGTATAAACAGAAAGAGAAAATAGAAGTAGTTCAAGAGACAGCAAGGACGAAAAAAATATTAGAAGTGATCGATATAACGAGCCACGCATTCAAAAATATATCATTCACTGTACATGCGGGTGAGATTGTAGGTGTTGCTGGCATTATAGGATCTGGCAGGACTGAATTAGCAGAAGCAATATTTGGATTGAAAACTATAAAATCAGGGTCTATCTTATTAGAGGGAAAATCAATTGATGCGTGTTCTTTGCATAAAAGGCTAGAAAAGGGACTGGTTTATGTGCCAGAGGATAGGGCGAGGAATGGCATCTTCTCAATTGCTTCTGTTAAAGAAAATATTGCAGCAGCAAATTTACAGCAAAATAATCGCTTTTTTATAAATCAAGAAAAAGAAAGCGCTTTAGTTAATTCGTTTATAGAACAGTTCCGAATTGTTGTACAGAATATGAATGAAGAACTAGTATCTTTATCAGGAGGTAATCAGCAGAAGGTCGTGCTTGCGAAATATCTCGCATGTAATCCTAAAATTATTATTCTTGATGAACCGACTCGAGGAATTGATGCGAAAGCAAGGATTGAAGTGTATGAGACGATAGAAAAAATGAAAAGGGAAGGACTCGCAATATTATTAATTTCTTCCGATGTTGAAGAAATTGTTCAATTAGTAAACCGTGTATATGTAATGCGAAATGGGCGATTTGTTTCTCATATGGAAAAAGAACAACTAAGTGTGAATGAAGTTACACGCCTTGCATACGGAGGTGTAGCGGAATGAAACGCATGTTAAAAATGCATGAAACGTCTATCATACTGTTACTACTAATGTATATAGCTATTGTAGGAATAATAAACCCTAGTTTTATTCAATTTAACTCGTTATCTTTACTGATAAAGTCAAGCGTTATTTTAGTCGTGCTAGCAATTGGCCAATCGTTCGTCTTATTTACGAAAAATATAGATGTATCAGTTGGTTCAATTATGGGATTAAGCGCAGCAGTTTGCGGAATGTTGTTAACGGATGGATATCATGCATCTTTGTCCATACTTGCTGCTATTTTACTTGGCGCTATTCTCGGTTTTATAAATGGAATTGGTGTTGCGAAGTTTCGGGTACCGGCCATTATTATGACATTAGGTATGTTAGGGGTCATTAGAGGTGCGATGTTAATCTTTACAGGTGGAAAGTGGATTGAAGATATACCAAACGATTTTAAGCAACTGTCATCGATCGTCATACTTGGTTTGCCGATCATTGTATGGATTGTTCTTATTATTTTACTACTACTATACTTCTTTTTAAGGAAAGTGCCATTTGGAAGATACTTTTATGCGGTAGGTGATAATGAAGATGGCGCGAGACTTATTGGTATACCTGTTAATAAAGTGAAGATATATGCGTTTATAATTTCAGGCATAAGTGCTGCGCTCGCTGGTTGCATATTTGTTATGAATATCGGATTCGTTCCAAATCAAACAGGAACTGGGATAGAACTACAGGTTATCGCAGCTGCTGTACTAGGAGGAGTTCATTTAAAAGGAGGAACGGGTTCTATAGTTGGAGCTGCATTAGGAGCGATATTTTTAGAGGCGATAAGCAGCTCACTCGTCTTTTTAAAAATACCAGCATTTTGGAATAATGCTATTTCAGGTTTCTTATTATTGCTAATCGTCATATTAGATAGCGTTATGAAAAAGTGGAAGGCAGAAAGGAGGATGAATCTATGAAGTATGTATACAGATGGGAAGGTGTTCTAATCGTATTACTTCTTTTAGAATTCATTCTCTTTAGTTTTATAAATAGTGATTTCTTAAATATTAGTAATCTCCTTTTTAGTACAAATGATTTCCTATTTATCGCAATTGCGGCGATACCAATGACTTTCGTTATAGTAACAGGAGGAATTGATGTATCGGTCGGCTCCATAATGGGTCTCACTTCGATCTTAATCGGTGTACTTTGGTTGAACGGAATACCTATTTTGTTTGCTGTCATAATTGCCCTAATAATTAGTTGTTTAGCAGGCGCTTTAAACGGACTTATTATAAAAATGACAGATGTAGAACCACTAGTTGTTACACTCGGAACGATGTTTTTATACGGAGGAATTGCACTCGTCATTTCAGGAGGGGCAGGTGCTTCTGGGTATGAAGGAATAAGTGGTTTACCTGACACATTTGTACAACTGGCAAACGGTAGTTTTATAGGAATACCGAATTTATTATGGTTACTAATTATATTGATGATTTTATGCACGATATTGTTTCATCGCACCATATATGGGCGCCACGTAAAATTAACAGGTGCGAACGAAAATGCAGCCAAATACACCGGGATTAAAACAAAAAAAGTAGTCATCATCGCTTACATACTTTCCGGGTTAGGAGGTGGATTAGGAGGTGCTTTCTTAACCGCGTATTTTGGTTCCGCACGTGCTGATATGGGAAGTGAAATAATATTACCAATCATTACAGCAGTCGTGTTAGGCGGGACACTTATTACAGGCGGAAAAGGAAGTATTATCGGTACTGTACTTGCGAGTATTTTTATAGGACTCATGCAGTATGGTTTGCAAATGACGGGTTTAACAAATGAACAATCTAACGTAGTTATTGGGATTATTCTTATTATTTCAGTTATTATGAGACATTTCAAATTACATCAATTCTTAGCGGAGAAAAGAAGGAATTTGCATAAGGGGGAAATGTCATGAAGAAAAAACTGGGGATTGTATTCATTGTATGCATTTGTTTAATCGGTTTAATCGCTTGCTCTAGTCAAACCGCAGATAAGAAAAAAGCTGATGATGTGAAATTTGCATTTATCCCAAAACTAACTGGAGTTGGCTTCTTTACATCAGGTGGTGAAGGAGCAAAAGAGATGGGAGATAAGTTAGGCGTACAAGTGAAATACGATGGACCATCTGAAGCGAGTGTTTCTGGGCAAGTAAAATATATAAACAATTTCATTAACCAAAACTATGATGCACTTATGGTCTCTTCTACGTCAGTAGATGGTTTATCACAATCATTGCAACGTGCTAAGAAAAAAGGCATGACGGTGTTAACATGGGATTCTGATGTCAATCCGAAAGACCGTTCCTTTTATATAAGCCAAGGAACACCGGATCAACTTGCTAACTTATTAATTGAAATGACTTCTAAGCAAATTGGAGATAAAGGAAAAGTAGCCTTCTTTTACTCTAGTCCAACAGTAACGGATCAAAACCAATGGGTAACGAAAGCGAAAGAAATTATTAAAAAGAAATATCCGAACTGGGAAATTGTAACGACGCAGTACGGTGAAAATAATGCACAAAAGTCTTTGTCGGTAGGGGAGAATATTTTAAAAACGTATCCAGATATTAATGCAGTCATTTGTCCGGATGCAACGGCACTTCCAGCAATGGCACAAGCAGCTGAAAATTTAAAAATGGATAAAAAAGTAGTCGTAACTGGCTTCTCTACACCAAACGTGATGCGTGATTACGTAAAACGAGGAACAGTAGCGCAATTTGGTTTATGGGATGTCAAACAACAAGGTGCACTCGCAACGTATGTTGCAAATGAAATTGTTGTAAAAGGGAAGAAGTTAAAAGTGGGGGATAGCTTCGAAGTAAAAGGAATTGGAAAAGTAAAAGTAGAGCCAAACTCCATTCAAGGATATGACTATGAGGCAGAAGGGAACGGAATTATCGTACTACCAGAACGAGTCGTATTTACGAAGGATAATATTGATAAATATAATTTCTAGTAACGAAAAAACGTCCGAATGTATCGGACGTTTTTTTTCTTTATTAGTTATGAACTGTTTCTTTTTCATTTAATCCAAGGGTACGACCTGTAGAAGTGTGAAGGTCTTGGAATAATCTTGGATTTTCTGTTAATGAAATGCCGTAAGAAGGAATCATTTCTTTTATTTTTCCTTCCCATTCTACCATTCGGCTTGGGAAACATTTTTCTAATACTTCAAGCATAACATGAACGGCAGTAGAAGCACCCGGTGATGCACCTAGTAACGCCGCGATTGATCCATCAGCCGCACTAACAACTTCAGTACCGAATTGAAGTGTTCCTTTACCGCCAGCGTCAGTATCTTTAATTACTTGTACACGCTGACCAGCAACTACAATATCCCAATCTTCACTTTTTGCGTTCGGAATGAATTCGCGTAATTCTTCCATACGTTTCTCGTGTGATAACATAACTTGTTGAATTAAGTATTTTGTTAATCCCATTTCTTTTACACCAGCAGCTAGCATTGTTAAGACGTTATTCGGTTTTACAGAACCGATTAAGTCAAGGTTTGAGCCAGTTTTTAAGAACTTAGGAGAGAACCCTGCGAACGGTCCAAATAGTAAAGCTTTTTTATTGTCTATATATCTCGTATCAAGGTGAGGTACAGACATTGGCGGAGCGCCAACTTTAGCTTTACCGTATACTTTTGCATGATGTTGCTCTACAACTTTTTGGTTTTTACATACCATAAATAGTCCACTTACTGGGAATCCACCGATATGTTTTGATTCAGGAATACCAGTCTTTTGTAGTAGAGGTAGACTACCGCCGCCGCCGCCGATAAAGACGAATTTTGCAGTATGATGCTCGATTTTACCACTATTCATATCGTGTACTTTTACTTCCCACAAACCATTCTTCGTGCGTTTAATATTTTCGACACTATGTTTGTAGTTTAGCTCGACATCTTTCGTTTTTAAGTAATCAAACAGCATACGTGTTAATGCACCGAAGTTAACATCAGTTCCAGAGTCAATCTTCGTTGCAGCCATCGGTTCATTAGATGTACGACCTTCCATAATGAGTGGAAGCCATTTTTTTAATGTTTCAGGAGCATCGGAAAATTCCATTCCTTGAAACAGTGGATTTTTTGAAAGCGCTTCAAAACGGTTTTTTAGAAACTGAACATTTTTTTCACCTTGTACTAAACTCATATGAGGTAGAGGCATAATGAAATCTTGTGGATTACGAATTAATTTGCTTTTTACAAGATATGCCCAAAATTGTCTTGAAAGCTGGAATTGCTCATTCACTTTTACAGCCTTACTAATATCTATAGATCCGTCAGATTTTTCGGAAGTATAGTTCAGTTCGCATAGTGCAGAATGCCCTGTACCTGCATTATTCCATTCGTTAGAGCTTTCTTCCCCGGCACTTGCAAGTTTTTCAAAAACTTTAATTTCCCATTCAGGTGCTAATTCTTTTAGTAATGAGCCCAACGTTGCACTCATAATTCCTGCACCAATTAAGATAACGTCTGTTTTTTGCTGCATGTTGCTCATGATAATCTCTCCATCCCCTATATTGGCAAAAAAGAGTAGGTGTTTTCTATGTCTAAGCCGTAAAAGAGAAACACCGCCTAGGCCCCACCTAGGTATTTACCTTTTTTGTCTCAATTATATAACCATCTCATACTCTATTATAATAATTAATAGACTAAAATATCTAGTGTTATCTGATAATTTTAAACTATTTAACGTTTTATTCGCCAAAAATCTTATTTAACAAGCTCTTTTAAGGTGATAAATAGAAAAAAATTACAGTTTGAAATTATCTCGAAAAAGCTTACATATCCTTAATTGACTAAATCGAGTACCTTTTTATGGGACTTTTTGCTCTAATTTTTGTATGATTATTCTGAATATTAAAAGGAGGGATACACATGCGTACACAAGAACAAATCGCAAACTTATTTCGAAATTTTTCAATAAAGGAGTGTAAAGGGTCAAGTGACTTATATGAATATTTATCAATGAAAATTGCTGAAGATGAGGAAGTACTTACACTATCGTCCTATGCTCAGGTAGGTCAACCAGTCCCAAACTTATTATTAGGTGCCGTACATTATTTATTACTAACAGGGAAAGAACATCCTTTAAAAACGTATTACAGTAGTTTAGTTGAAAATAAGAATACAAATTTAGATAAAGCTTTTGCTCATTTTAAAGATTTCTGTAAAATATACAGAGAGGAAATCATTACTTTATTACAAACGAAACTTGTTCAAACGAATGAAGTAAGAAGATGTGCGTACTTATATCCAAGTTTCAGTTACATATTTAGCAAAGTGAATAAACCGTTAGCGTTAATAGAAATTGGGACAAGTTCTGGATTACAACTATTTTGGGACCAATATAGCTATTCGTACGGTACAGATGAAACATACGGAAATATAAATTCGAATGTACATGTAACTTCTGAAATAAGAGGAGAGAATGTGCCTCATTTATTAAAAGAAAGTCCACCTGTCGTAGAAAGAATCGGACTAGATTTACATGTAAATGATTTACATAGTGATGAAGATTATTTATGGCTACATGCACTCATTTGGCCAGAACATAAAGAAAGGCTTGAACTGTTTGAACAAGCTGCATCTTTAGTAAAAAATAAATCTGTTCAATTAATAGAAGGAGACGGTGTAGAGCTATTACCATCTATTATTGAACGAATAAGTAGCGACGCTGTTATCTGCATTTTTCATACACATGTCGCAAATCAAATACCTGAACAAATAAAACGTAAGCTGGAAAAACAAATCCAAGAAATAGGTGCAAAACGTGATGTATTCCACCTATATAACAACATGTGGGACCGGGATCTTCATATTGATTATTATATTAACGGAAACGAATATCGTGAAACGATTGGAGAAACAGAAGGACATGGGAGATGGTTTAGTTGGAAGCTTGGGAAGGAGACTTTATGCTAACGAAGGCCTCATTATTATGGATTTCATCACTAATATTCGGAATGAAAGCAGTTGACGTAAGCGAATCCGTTGACTGTTTTTCTATTTATTAAGCTTATTATGTATCCAATGTAAGCCTTAAATGTTTTCATGCTGTAAGTTTTAAAAAAACCACGATATAATCTTTTCCCAAAAGAAGTTAAAGATAGTGGATTGTTAGATTCTTCCTAGTTTCAAGCGAGAAACCAACAGTTAATCAGCTATATTACTAGTTCAAGAAATTATTATTTCAAATGGAAAAATCAAAGGAAAGTAAATATTTAACATGAATATATAATACATACGAGAAAGAGGACCATTTGATAGGGGGGATTCCAAATGCATATGGACGAACGATTGAATTTGCAGTTAACTAGTCAGGCTCTTCAGGTAATGAATAATGGAATTGTTGTTGTAAATCATGATGGAATCATCACATTCAGCAACCAACTATTCTGTAGCATGTTACATAAAAAAGAAAATGAAATCATAGGTGAGCATATATCAACGATTATTCCTGATCGTAAAAATTTAGTAGTGAATCAAAGTGAAAGTTTGTACAAGTACGAGTGTAAGATTGGCAACCAAGAATTTATTGTGAATGAATCCCGTGTATATCAAAGTGGAAAAGAAGGTGGAACGATTGTCATTCTGGCAAACAAGGAAAAAAGTATACAGTCTTTGGAAAATACTATCAGTCGGTATGAAAATGCCTTAAATTTACTTTCGGAATGTATTTTAGGGGTAAATGAACAAGGAATTATCAATTTTTTAAGCGGCTCTTATGCAAAATTTTTAGGGATTGATGATCCAAAGGAAGCGATTGGAAAACATTGTACGGAGGTCGTTGAGAATACGAGGATGCATATTATCGTAAAGACAGGGCAGGTGGAAATTGGACATATCCAGCGTATAAGTAATCGGAATATAATCGCAACGCGCATACCTATCGTTAAGGAAGGTAAGATTATTGGGGCAATTGGTAAAATTATGTTTCATGATATACAGCAGTTTAAAGCTTTGGGAGATCAAATTAGTGAAATGGAATCAAAGATAACTTACTATCAAACTGAATTACAGCGGCTGCAAGAAGGGAGGCTGTCCTTTCAAAGTATTATAGGAGAGAGTGCGAAAATGAAAGAAGTAAAAACGATGGCTTTAAAGGTTTCTAAAAGTCGGTCTACTGTTTTGATAAGAGGAGAAAGCGGTACAGGAAAGGAGCTTTTTGCGCATGCGGTACATCGTGCAAGTCCGCGTGCTAGTGGCACATTTATTCGCCTGAATTGTGCTGCGATTCCAAGGGATCTTTTGGAGGCTGAATTATTTGGATACGAAGAAGGGGCTTTTACAGGGGCGAAAAAAGGCGGTAAGCCTGGGAAAATTGAATTGGCTGATAAGGGAACGTTATTTTTAGATGAAATTGGTGATATGTCTTTGGACATGCAGGTAAAGTTGCTTCGTGTATTGCAAGAGAAAGAGATTGAAAGAATTGGCGGCACGAAAATTCAAAAGGTTGATGTTCGTTTCATTGCGGCGACACATCGGAATCTCCATGAAATGGTGCAAAGAGGGGAGTTCAGGGAGGATTTATATTATAGGTTGAATGTGTTCGAGATTGATATTCCTCCGTTACGAGAGAGAAAAGAAGATATGATACATATAACGGAATTTTTAATTAAGAAATTGAATGGTGAGCTAGGTAGCAACGTTATTTCATTAGATGAGAGAGTTAGAGATATATTCATGGAGCATGGTTGGCCAGGGAATATTAGGGAGCTAGAGAATGTGTTAGAACGAGCGATGAATGTTATAGAAGGAATGATTATTCAAGTGCATCATCTCCCTATCTATTTAAGGAAAAAAGACTTGGAAGAAACGTTATACCATGAAATATTTACGTTGGACATGGAGAAGCAAGAGATGAGTTATTTACTGCAGGCAGAAGTGGAATCCGCTGAAAAACGTGCGATTACGAGAGCCTTGGACAAAACTGCTGGAAATATAAAAGAGGCAGCCGGGCTTTTAGGAATTCATCGGGCCAGCTTATATCGAAAAATAGAAAAATATGAAATGTCATGAAGGAAAGTAAAGGGCAAACAGGCCCTTTTTTTGTTTGTAGTAATAAATACTGTCTCTATTTTGCGACGTATTCTTATAGAGGCGACATGTTTGCTAATATTTGTTGCGTAAATGCGACATGTAAAGGTGGACATGTTAGGGTGATTACGAAGGAATAAGGGAATAGGGAATGAGTCGATTTTTGGCATGTTTCTTGCTATATAAATAAAAAAGACTTTAGCAGGAAGGGGATGGAATGCAGTGCTGGAAAATCATAGCTTACCGTATTTTATCATGCAAAGTATCGAAAAAACACCAAGTAAAGTGTATTTACAATTTGAAGAACAAAGGGTTACATATGAGGAGCTATATCATCGAATTACAAGAGCCATAGCGGGATTTTGTGAACTCGGTATTCAAAAAGGAGATAAAGTTTGTATTATGCTTCATAACACGCCTGAATATCTGGATGTATGGTTTGCTTTATCTTTTATGGGAGCAATTGCGGTGCCTCTGAATGTGCATTTAAAAGGAGAAGGTTTGCAGTATATTGTATCTCACTCTGATTGTAAGTTAATTATCGTTGATAAGGAATTTGTTCCTCAAATTGTTTCTTGTTTGTCATTTATACAAAGGGACATTCAAATTGTTGCTTGCGGAAAAAATGAAAGCGCAGTCATTATGGGCGATGGTAAAGAGCGGTTAGTAATCGAATTGAAAGATGTACTACTTACAAATAATCATCACCTTCCAACTGAATTTGTTTCCTCCACTTTTATTAACAGTATCCTTTATACCTCTGGAACGACTGGATTACCTAAAGGGGTCATGTTAAGTCATTTAGCCTATGTAAATTCTGCGCAGTCATTTGCTAACTATATGGTTGGCGCAAGTTCAAAAGATGTCTTATTTACAGCGCTTCCGTTATTTCATATAAATGCCCAGGCACATACAGTACTTGGGGCCATTTCTTCCAATGCGACGATTGCTCTTGGTAAGCGATTTAGTGCTTCTAGATTTTGGGATGAAATTCGTAGTCATGGCGCAACAATTTTTAATTCTTTAGGATCTATGATTCCTATTCTCTGCAAGCAGCCAGAAAAGGAAGACGATAATGAAAATTTAGTAAGAGTGACGGCTTGTGCTGCTACACCTAAGGAATTTTGGAAGCCGTTTGAGGAGAGGTTTGGCGTTCAGATTGTGGAAGGTTACGGATTAACAGAAACAACGGGTTTTTGTGTAACGAATCCACTCTATGCTAATAAACCACCTTCTATAGGAAAACCATATTCATACGTAGAGACGAAGATTGTAAATGAGGATGGAAATGAAGCGCGGACTGGTGAAATTGGAGAAATTTTTATTCGTTCATTACAAGGACAAGCATTCATGGAAGGTTATTATAAAATGCTTGATAAAACAAAGGAGGCGATGAAGGAGGGATGGTTCCATACAGGAGATCGCGGTTATCTAGATGAGGAAGGTTACTTATACTTTTGCGATCGAATTAAACAGTGCATACGAAGACGTGGAGAAAATATCTCTTCTTGGGAAATCGAAAAAGTTGTGAATAATCACCCAAAAGTACTTGAATCAGCAGCTATCGGTGTCCCATCAGAAGTGGGGGAAGAGGATGTCAAATTATATGTGATTGTGAAAAAGGGAGAAACGATGTCCTATGAAGAGATTATAGATTGGTGTCAAGATCGTATGGCTTACTTTATGGTACCGCGATATGTTCAATTCAGTGAAACTTTCCCAAAAACTGCGACGGAACGGATTCAAAAGTTCAAGCTGAAGGGGGAAGGAATCGGAAGTGCTTGGGATCGTGAAAAGGTTGGCTATGTAATTAAAAGAACAAGTTGATGCGCTGATTTTACCTTATTACATATTGGAAAGAGGGGATTGGATTGGAAAATAAACGGGTTGTTACATGGTCCAAAGAAAATGGAATTGCGACAATTATCATTGATAATCCTCCTGTCAATGTACTGAGTGGTGCTGTGGTGGAACAATTGACGGTAGCAGTCGATGAAATCGAACGGGATGATGAAGTAATTGTTGTACTTCTAACTGGCGCGGGAGAAAAGGCCTTCGTTGCAGGAGGGGACATTAAATCATTTCCGGAATGGATTGGGAAAGGGAGCGAATATGCAGAGGGAAAATCATTGTGGCTTCAGAATCCATTAAATAAAATAGAAAGATTGCTAAAGCCAGTTATAGCTGCTATTAACGGATTAGCACTTGGGGGCGGGTGTGAATTAGCTTTATCATGTGATTTGCGGATTATAGAAGAACACGCCCAAATTGGGCTTCCGGAAGTGAAATTAGGTTTATTTCCAGGTGCGGGAGGAACGCAACGTTTGCCGAGGTTAATAGGAACTGCAAGTGCGAAGGAAATGATGTTTACTGGTGAAGCACTCACTGCTGAAGTAGCTTGGCGAGTTGGTTTGGTGAATCATGTTGTTCCGCGTGGCGAATCGCTGAATAAGGCGAAGGAATTAGCCGCAAAGATGTCTCGATTTTCTCTTCCTGCTTTATCTTTGATGAAACAATCTATCGATAAAGGGTTATCTTCTTCTCTTGAGGAAGGATTAAAAATAGAAGCTGAGAATTTCGGACATGTATTTCAAACGATTGATGTAAGAGAGGGAGTAGAGGCCTTTATAGAAAAGCGAACACCATTTTTTCATAATAAATAAAAAGCTATGACTATAATATGCAAAAAGTAATGCCTGCCAGAGGCAGGCATTACAACAATATATACAAAGTTAAAAAAATCCATATTATTGAGGGGGATTGGGGTTATGGATTTATTGATTGTATTGTTATCGCTTGGCTTGCTTATATTTGTAGATTACCGAGGATTCTCAGTCATTTTATTCGCTCCGTTATGTGCGTTGCTCGCTGTGTTTTTAACAGAACCGTCGTATGTTTTACCGTTCTTTTCTAATGTCTTTATGGCGAAGATGGTCGGATTTATAAAATTATATTTTCCTGTATTTTTGCTTGGAGCGATTTTCGGTAAGGTTGTAGAAATTACTGGAATAGCAGAAAAAATCGCGAAAATTATTATCCGTTTTATTGGTGTGAAAAGAGCGATTCTTTCCATCGTATTAATGGGAGCGATTCTTACATACAGTGGTGTTAGTTTATTTGTGGCGGTATTTGCGATTTATCCATTTGCGGCGCAATTATTTCGCGAGGCGAATATTCCGAAACGACTCATTCCAGCGACAATCGCATTTAGCGCATTCACGTTTTCGATGGATTCGCTTCCTGGATCGCCTCAAATCCAAAATGTCATTCCAACTACTTTCTTTAAAACAGATATTTATGCAGCTCCTACATTAGGAATTATCGGAGCATTGTTTATCTTTACATGCGGCATGTTGTATTTGGAAAGGTGTAGGAAGAAGGCTGCTGCTAAAGGAGAGGGGTACTTTGGAAAAGACGGTGCTACTTCTGAACTTGCTGCCACAACAAGTGCACAGCTGGTGCAAACGCCAATTGCTTCTAGCGATGTTATTCCAGCTAGTTACTGGGTAGCTTTTCTTCCACTTGTACTGGTTGGAGCGATGAATAAAATCTTTACAGTATTCATCCCCGTTTGGTATACAAAGGGATTTGATTTTGCATCTATAGGCTTGAAGGAGTATGGAACGATTGATATGGGACAAGTTATAGGTATTTGGTCAGTGGAAATAGCACTTCTTATTGGAATACTGTCTGCTATAATATTAAATTTTCAAGCGGTAAAAGAACATTTTCAATCTATTACAAGCGTGGGCGTAAGTGGTTCAATCTTAGCTGCCATGAACACTGCAGCTGAGTATGGATTTGGTGCTGTTATAGCAGCTTTACCTGGATTTGTCATGATTCAAAATTATTTGACGGGGACTTTCGCAAATCCTTTAATTAGCGGAGCAGTCATGACGAATATATTATGCGGGCTGACGGGCTCGGGTTCGGGTGGAATGAGTATTACATTAGGTTTAATGGCTGAAAAATATATTGAAGTGGCAGCGAACTTTGACATTCCGTTAGATGTGCTGCATCGTGTCATTGCAATGGCGGCGGGAGGTATGGATACTCTCCCTCATAATGGAGCTGTTATAACCTTACTTGCAGTTACAGGATTAACGCACCGGGAAGCTTATAAAGAGATTTTTGGTATTACGATAATTAAGACACTTGCCGTATTCTTCGTTGTTGGAGTGTATTTGGCGTTTTCTATTGTATAGTAGGGTGGTTAACGCATTCATAATGCTAGATAATGAATAGTGTTAAATACAAACAGCTATCTTTCTATGAGACGATGGTTGTTTGTATGTTTTCAATGAATTTCATAAAAAACTCAAATTGTAGATTTAGGTTGAAATATCCCCAACTTTACTTGGTTAAGATGAGTAGGGCTTCCCTGTTAAAATAATAAATTCGGTAAATTTACTTGTTGCAACAATGCATTTTTTCACATCCATTGCAACAAATCCTATTTTCCCCTTTGATAACAGGTATATCACAATGTAAAGTAATGTAGTTTACTGATTCATTTATCCTTATAAAAATACTTGAAATATCCCGCTCGATTAGCAATTTCTTTCCCAACTACAAGAAAATAATTATAGTAGGCACTGGATTGTCAACATTAATAATAGCTGTGAAAAGCTTTTGCAAACGTTATTTATCCATAGAAGAATTTGAGGGAATATTCCTAGTAGTAGTTGAAGATGTAATGAAATTCCAGAAAATGAAAGTAACTAGTTACTTTCATTTTTCTTTTGTGATAATATGTTAGTAATTACTTACTTACATATTGAATGGAGGAATATAGATGGGGAAATTAACAGCACGAGAAAAAGTTATGGAAGCTGCTACTTTATTATTCGGGGAAAAGGGGTATACAGCGACAACCATTCGTGAAGTGGCAGAAAAAGCAGGTGTAAGCGAATTAACGATATTTCGTAATTTTAAAAATAAGGAAAATCTTTTTAGGGAGAGTATTATTTTACGGACGACACCAGTTGCTTTGCTAGAGGAAATAGAAGAGCAATTTACTGGTGATTTACATAAGGACCTTACGAAAGTGGCGGAAACATATATTCAAACCAATTTACCAAAGCTAAATTATATTTGGGCTGCGTTAATAGAATCAAGACAAAATAGTGAAATGAAAGCATTACTACATGAGTTGAATTCACATCTAGTGAATCACTTAGAACAATATTTAAAGCAACTTGGTGAGAAGGGACACATTTCCACCTGTAATTACTGTTTGATAGCGAATATGTTTTATGGACAACTGTTTTTATACATTATGAATGTAAGTATATCGGAAGAAGAAATTCAGTTAGAAGAGTATATAGAGACATGTGTAAATTTATTTATGAATGGGATTTTAAATAAATAAAAAGAATAAGGGTGGCAGAAATGAGGAATATATTAGCATTAATAGCTTTAATTGCAGGTTTTTTTATGGCAATTTTAGATTCGAATATTGTGAATATTGCATTACCAGAAATGACAAAGACATTTCATACTTCAATTGATACAATTTCTTGGGTTGCTAATAGTTATAATGTTGCCTTTGTATCGTGTTTATTAATTGCAGCACGCCTGGCGGATCAGTTTGGTCGCAAGAAACTGTATATTATTGGTTTATTGTTTTTTTCTATTAGTTCATTTATGTGCGGTATAGCCACTTCTTTTCATACATTAGTTGCTTTTAGGGTAATACAAGGAGTTTCCGCCGCAGTTATCGTACCAGTTGCTATGCCATTAGGCCTTAATTTAGTACCGAAAGAAAAACAAGGTATGATAGGAGGCGTCATGGGAGCTTTTGGGGGATTAGCAGCGGCGATTGGCCCTTCACTTGGAGGCGTTTTAACTGACAAATTAAATTGGAGTTGGGTGTTTTTTATTAATATACCAGTGAGTATATTATCTTTCATCTTCGTGATTCTTTGTATTAAGGAATCGTATGATCATGCTACAAGCTCTAAAATAGATTGGGCAGGTATGATTACTTCTGCATCTGCACTATGCTTACTCGTATATGCACTCATACAAGTAAATACAAATCATTTAAGCAAGATAAGCTTAATACTTCTTTTTATGCTCTCATTCATAGGTTTTATATTATTTTTTATCATTGAAAAGAAAAGTGAAAATCCAATGTTGCCATTAAGAATATTCACAAATAAAGAGTTCTCAATCTCGAATTTTTCTTTATTCTTTGTTGGAATGGGACTAATGAACTTTTTATTTATACTTGCTTTTTATTTTGTTCAAGTAGAAGGTATGTCTGAATTACAGTCAGGTTTAATAATTAGCACGCTAGCGATTGTTTCGATGCTTGTTACAGCAATAGTAACACCACTTGCAGCAAAGCGGGGAAGTTCATTAATAGGTAGTATAGGGCTATTAACATTTATCGTAGCGTCATATTTATTTAGTCAAATAGATTCAAACTTTACTACATGGGATTATATTTGGAGGCTAATAATCGTTGGAATTGGAACTGGGTGCACATTAGCACCATATACAACAACGGCAGTTTTAAGTGTGCCTATTGAAAAGTCAGGTGTTGCTGCAAGTATTTGTAATATTTCAAGAACAGTTGGAAGTATTGTTGGGGTTGCGATACTTGTGATGTTTCTGAATCATCAATTGTTAGTTGAAAAAGAGAAGGTAAATAGGGAAGTAGTAACTGTGATTAAAAAAAGTGATTTGTCAAATTTAGAAAGGGGGGAAGTATTGCAAGCGATAAATAAAAAACAGCAAATCATCTTAAAATCTGATGGAGAGCGAAAAATTTACAAACAAGTAAAGGAGGAATATCAGCAAGGAGTAATTCGTAGTTATAATTTAGCATTTTTAATGGGCGCAACTATATTTTTTATCGCATTTATTTTTAATATAGGAAGAGTCTTATTAGAGAAGAAAAGAAGAGGATCGTTTGAATAAAGAAAAAGGCTGTGCGTCATATAGAGCACAGCCTTTTTATAGTGATATGTATTTAATCAAAACCCAGATAATCCATCAATCTCACAAACTTTCTTGGATGTAAAACCGATATTTAGTAAAATTTTGCGCGAGGGGAGGTTGTTCGGATCAATAATTACAATATAGTTTTGGCATAGTATTGCTCCAAACTAAAATTTTTATTGTTCGTCAGAAAAGATTGTCTTTAATACTATTACTTACACTACCATAACCGTTGTTTTCAGTAAAACACGCTCCATCTAATGTAAGATTCCCTGAATGTTGTAATGTATTAAAAGTTCATTGGTACGCTCATTACTAAGTCGTAACATGTCATATATGTATTTTTGGCTATATTGAGGACAGGTTGGTTTTATATATGTTTTAGTAATTGAAAGAAAACTATTAAGTATGAAGAAGGGCATAAAACGTTTATAGAAAATAAGGAAACTTATAATATATAGAATTAGAAATAAGAATTTGATAGTATTGGAGTAAGGAGTTTTAATAGCAGTATATTAAGTGGTACTAATATATTGTTGCAAATACTTCCATGAATTTATGGAAGCATTTGATAGAATTCAAAAAAATATAATGGAGGCTCATATGAAAAAAGTAATTGGCGCAGCAACAGCAACTGTTTTCGGATTGGGAGCATTTACTACAACTGCTACCGCAGAAACGATTGTAACAGCAGATGTACTCAACGTACGTGAAAAACCGACTACGGAATCAAAAGTTGTAGAAAAGGTAAAAAATGGGCAAGAATTAAAAGTCATCAATACTGAAGATGGCTGGTCAAAAATTGAGTTGAATGGTAAAGAAGTATTTGTAAGCTCGGAGTTTACAAAAGATATTTATCATGTAACAGCAAATTTATTAAATGTTCGTACGGAAGCAAACACAGAATCAAAAATTCTTGGCAGACTGAAAAAAGATGATGTAATTGAATCAACGAACCAAGTAAAAGATGGATGGCTACAATTTGAGTATAAAGGAAAAACAGCCTATGTAAATGTTTCTTTCTTATCTAGTACAGCACCAGTTGAAAAAAAGGCTGACGAGAAAACGAAGCAAGTAGCGAAAGTGCAAAAAATGGTTAAAGCTAAGGAAGAAGCTAAAACACAGAAGGTAACAAAGGCAAAAGAAACAATTAAACCTAAGG
The DNA here is from genome assembly GCF_038006905.1 of Bacillus sp. FSL R9-9834. Classification (NCBI taxonomy): domain Bacteria; kingdom Bacillati; phylum Bacillota; class Bacilli; order Caryophanales; family Bacillaceae; genus Bacillus; species Bacillus sp. FSL R9-9834. The sequence continues at coordinate 2,794,447 of NZ_JBBOWD010000001.1, read as the reverse complement.
AAGAAGAGAAAGTACAAGAAGTAGTAAAGCCTAAGGAAGAAGAGAAAGTACAAGAAGTAGCAAAACCTAAGGAAGAAGCAAAAGTACAAGAAGTAGCAAAACCTAAGGAAGAAGAGAAAGTACAAGAAGTAGTAAAACCTAAGGAAGAAGAGAAAGTACAAGAAGTAGTAAAGCCTAAGGAAGAAGAGAAAGTACAAGAAGTAGTAAAGCCTAAGGAAGAAGAGAAAGTACAAGAAGTAGCAAAACCTAAGGAAGAAGAGAAAGTACAAGAGGTAGCAAAACCTAAGGAAGAAGCAAAAGTACAAGAAGTAGTAAAACCTAAGGAAGAAGCGAAAGTACAAGAAGAAGCGAAGGCTCAAGAAATAGCAAAGGCTAAAGAAGAAGCAAAAGCGCAAGAAATAGCGAAGGCTAAAGAAGAAGAGAAAGCACGAGAAATAGCGAAGGCCAAGGAAGAAGCAAAAGCGCAAGAAATAGCGAAGGCTAAAGAAGAAGAGAAAGCACGAGAAATAGCCAAAGCTAAGGAAGAGGCGAAAGCACGAGAAATAGCTAAGGCTAAGGAAGAAGCAAAAGCCCGAGAAGCAATAAAGGCAAAAGAAGAGTCTAAAAATAACACGCAGTCCGCTAAACGTGAATTAACAGTGGTGGCGACAGCATATACTGCTGATCCAAGTGAAAATGGTACATATGGTGGACGCGTTTTAACTGCGATGGGGCATGATTTAACGGCTAATCCGAATATGAGAATTATTGCAGTTGACCCGAAAGTAATTCCTTTAGGATCTAAAGTATGGGTAGAAGGTTATGGAGAAGCAATCGCTGGAGATACCGGAAGTGCAATTAAAGGTAATCGCATTGATGTTTTAATGGGCTCAAAAAGTAAAGCTATGAATTGGGGAAGACAAACTGTTAAAGTGAAAATTTTATAATAAATCTAGAATATAACATAATGAAAATAAGACCGACATATTCTGTCGGTCTTATTTTCGTACCATAATATCATTAAGAATCACATCAAATATATCTTTTTGCGTGAAGTGATCTGTAAAAATAGTTTCCCTAGCAACTTCAATTGTATCGTGCGGATTATACCATTTTTCTAGGGAATCCTCACCAAATTCATGCCTTTTTTCCCTTGTGTTATGTCGTCGAATCGTTTCTTTTAACGATAAATCAAAGTAATATGTATACGCGTTTCCTTCAAAAAAATGTATTAATTCTTTCAGCATATCACCATATCTTCGACTGTTTAAAATACCTTCTAAAATAACAAGTTCACATTTTCCTTTTCCATACTTTGTAATTTCACATAGTAAATCATGTGATAAATTCCCCATCGTATCGTGTACTCTAAGCATATCTCTACGTACAACATCTTGTGATACTAAAAGTGTCCCTTGTCCGAAATATTCTTGTAGTTGCTTTGCGATTGTTGTTTTACCACTTGCGGAGTTTCCTCTAAGAATGATTAATGTTGATTTATGTATAGGATTAGACATAGTGAATTCCCCCAGCATGAATGATTATATAGAAAATTTTAACAAATTAAACGTAGAAAGTGTATAATTAATAAGGATGCAAATAAAAAAGGTGGGGGTTAAATGGAAGGTAAATTAAATAGGGCGCAGCCGATTTGGAAACGGACATGGTTTCGCTATCTAGGGGCATTTATAATTTTACAATTACTGTTTATTATTTGTGAAGTAACTGCATGGGCACCAAACTTTAGACCTGGCGGAGAATTTTTTAATAGAGTATTAAATTCTCAATTTTTCACAGAATGGTTCACGCCATATAAAATCCCTCAATTTAATGTGTTTACAGCATTTTTTGCGATTACATTGTTACCATACGCATTAATAGGTGCAATGAAAGATTTCACAAAAAGGAAAAATATAAATAATTAAAAAGAGGTATTATATGCTATTTCAAAAAGATAATGTATCGGTTCGGTACGTAAAAGAAGAGGATGCACCAATCATTTCAAAATGGTTAACAGAACCAGAAGTCCTGCAATATTACGAAGGACGAGATAATCCCCAATCAGTAGATATGGTACTGGATCATTTCATACATAATCCAAACAGTCATGAAAAAAGATGTTTAATAGAGTTTGATGATGTGCCAATTGGTTATATTCAAATGTATCCAGTTGATTCGGAGTGGAAAACATTATATGGCTATGAAGAATCGCAACATGTATGGGGAATGGATCAATTTATTGGAGAACCGACTTATTGGGGAAAAGGCATTGGAACGAAACTCGTTCAGACAGCAATTACATATATTATGGAGAACACGGGAGCAGAAGCCATTGCAATGGACCCGAAAGTAAATAATGAACGTGCAATAAAGTGTTATGAAAAATGTGGATTTAAAAAGGTAAAGGTTTTAAAAGAACATGAACTGCATGAAGGGGTATTAGAAGATTGTTGGATGATGGAATATAAATAAAAGGGGGCTGCACGAAATGAAAAAAGCATTAATAGTAATCGACGTGCAAGCAGGTATGTATACAGCAGGAATGCCAGTACATAATGGGGAAAAGTTTTTAGAAATATTGCAAGAGCTTATTGGAGAATGCCGTTCAAATGATATTCCGGTAATTTATGTGCAACATAATGGACCGAAAGACCATCCGTTAGAAAAGGGTACAGACGGGTGGAAGATCCATGCAGCAATTGCTCCACTAGAGGGAGACAGTATCGTTGAAAAAACGGCGCCAGATTCATTTTATAAGACAAACTTAAACGAAGTGTTACAAGAAAAAGGGATTGGACACGTTATTCTTTCAGGAATGCAAACGGAGTACTGTGTGGATACGACAACGCGAAGAGCGTTTAGTGAAGGGTATAAAGTAACGTTAGTGAGCGATGCACATAGTACGTTTGATACAGAGGTGTTACGTGCTGAAGACATTGTGAAGCATCATAACGTAGTGTTTGGAGCGTTTGCTGATGTCATTACATTAAAAGATTTGAAAGAAACTGTCTCTAAATAAGAGGCAGTTTTTTATCCGACTTTAATGGGCAGTAAGACCCCCACCTCAAAATGCAGCGAAAGCAAAGAGGTTAGGTGGGGGATCAACTGTCCATAAAAGTCCGATTGGTGAGGGCTGATAATCAGTGGGGGATGAAGAAAACCCCCACTGATTAAAGTTTCACTTTATTAGAGGAAATCATGTCAAATAGTGTCGGTAAGTCGATATCTTTTGTCGAAACGTCGATATATTGAAATAAACGTTGATATAATTTCACGTACCATAATGAAAACACAAAAAAGGAGCACCACATAATTAAAAAGGGCGCTCCTACATCAAAATATTACTTCTTCTTATCTTTATCCAATATATTCTGCTCTTCAGCAAACTCCGTACCATATGCGAAGCGGCGATTAATATGAATATTATCGTTGTGGTGCCTTGTGTGAGAGCCAGAGAAACGATGAACGATTACTTCAGATAATGTGAAGACAATTGCGGAAAGGATGCTTCCCCATGCAATTTGCATATAGTTGTCTAATAAAATATTACCGAAAATCCATACGCTTAAATATGTTAGTAAGAAATCCGACATAATGGCACCAGTATTGCCGATTCGATTTAATATGATTTTATCAACGAACATATAAGATACGATTGTTACAAAGAGACTAAATGAAATAATTTGGACGAACGTTGCAGGGAAAAATAAAGCGAGTCCAATACTAAATGCGATAATGCACGATATAAACTTGATAAGCACTACAGTAAAACCATTCAATATTTACACCTCCGATTTATACATAGTTTTACAATAAATTTAGGAGTTCATACATTGTAACGAATATATTTATATAAAACTTTTTCATGTTCAATATTTGTCTAAATATTAAAAAAACAAAGAAAAAATGTTATAGTAAAATGAGAGTATATGACATTTTTAGGTAAGGGGGAATCCTGGGTGTGGATTACTTCAGAAGTAGAAATTCCAGACGAGTTAATTGATCATCTTGAACAAGGAAAGTTAGTATTATTTGTTGGAGCGGGAGTTTCTATGAAAGGGAAATCAAACTTACCGAATTTTGATGATCTTGTTGATGAAATTGCGAAAACGTTATATGTAGAAAAACGTGAAATAACAGAACCACATGATTATTATCTTGGTAAAATTGCGAAATCAAAAGATGTACATCAAGTTGCAAGAGATCTAGTTCATATAGAAAAGTCAAAACCGAATCCGCTTCATTATGCAATTCCTAGGTTGTTTCCTTTAGACACGGAAGTTCGTATTGTAACGACAAATTTTGATCGACATTTTACAACTGCGATAAAAGAAATGAATAGAGAATTAAACGTATATTACGCACCTGCGTTACCTACAGGTAGAGCGTTTAGAGGACTCGCTTACATACATGGCAATATAGAACAAGAGAAAGAAGCATTAATTTTAACAGATGGTGATTTTGGAAGGGCTTACTTGACGGAAGGATGGGCGAGAAGATTTTTAGTTGATTTATTCTCGAATTATACCGTTTTGTTCGTTGGATATAGCCATAATGATCCAGTAATGAAATATTTAGCAACTGGTTTACCACCAAGTACAAGGCGTTATGCATTTGTCGCACAAGGAGAAAATACATATCATTGGGAGCATTTAGGAATACGGCCGATTGTATATCCAAATAAAGGTAATAATCATCAGTCTCTCGTTAAAGCAGTAAAACGATGGGCGGAGTTAATGGGTGATAATTATATTACAAAACGAATGCGCATTCGTGACATAGTAACAGTTCCACCTTCTGTAGAGCAGGAACAATTATCATACATAAAACAATCCATTAAAAAAATTGAAACAGTCCGCTACTTCGTTGAATTTGCTCATGATTATGAGTGGGTGGAATGGCTTGAAGCGGAAGGGAAATTACAAAATTTATTTTTAATTACATCAAACTATAACGAGGTAGATGAATTACTTGCAAAATGGTTAGTGGAACAATTTCTTTTTAGTCACCAAAAAGAATTATTTCAATTAATTTTTAAAAATCAATCTAAACTATCTCCGTTATTATGGAGAACAATTTGTAGTTACTTAAGTGAGACGAAAATTGAGATGGACCCATTGTTGTTTGCACGGTGGACACTGCTTTTATTAGAAACAGCTGAAAAAGATAGTAAATCGATCGAAACAATTTCTTACTTACTGCAAAAATGTTCTTTTCCTGAGCATAAAGAAATCGCTTTATTGTTATTAACGTTTATTTTGGACGGAAAACTTAAATTGAAGCGTGAAAGAAAGTGGGGAAATGATAATACGCAAGAATCAATAGAACTTGAGGAGTCGAGTCGTTTACCCGTGTCTACATTTTCTTATGTGGAGAAAATTTGGAATGAAAAGATGAAACCGCATATTTCTTATTACGCCGTTCCAATTATGATGATGGGAATAGAGAAGTTGCGGATGTTATCACTAAGGCAAACGGCACTGAAAAAAAGGGATAAGGAAAATGTGGAAAAAGAGTTTCAGCAAAATGATCTTGCGTTTTTAATTCAAATTGTAAAAGAGTGTTTAGCCTATTTATGTGAAAATAATGAGAAAAAAGCAAATTATTATATTACTGAAATGATAGAAGCAAGCAGCATACTTCAAAATCGAATTGCCATTGATGCGATGAATAAAAATATATTCGTAAGCGCCGATGAGAAGATGAAATGGTTGTTACAGGAAGAAATTCTTTTAGATGTCACGTATAAACAAGAAGTTTTTCAACTTATAAAAAATCATTACGCACTCTCTTTAGAAAAAACAAAGGAAGAAGTCATTCAAATTGTATTAAAGAACCTTGCAGAGGAGAGGGCATTTGATGTTTGTTTACTGTTAGATTTATTATTCACGTGTGATTCAAATAGTTCATCTACAGCAAAAGGTTATGAGTTAATGAAGCAAAAACATCCACACTTTCATTCTGATCGATACAGTGTAAAAAAGAGAGAGACGACAGAACAAAGTATTACTTGTAATGTAACTGCTGATGGATTATTACAGCTGAAAGATGAAGAAATTATGAAACAAGTTCGCCAATTTTCTCAAGATGGTGTGTTTGAACAACGTCATTTTTTAGAGATGTTATCGAAAGCATGTAAATTGAATACAGAATGGAGTATTTCATTTGCTTATCAATTAGTAGGTATGCACGAAATAAGTAATGAAGTTTGGTTTGTTTGTATTAGAGAGTGGCGAAATAACCGAGGACTGACAAATGAACAAATACAAAAAGTTATTCCTCTGTTGCAGAAATTCGTTAGAAATACTGCATTTCATTGGTTAATTAGTAGCTTTCTATATGAAATTAGCAATCGGTTAGAAGAGTTAGAGGAAAATAGTATACGCAATGTAAAACGGTTTGCTTTTTCAGTATTCCCTCAAGTAATGAAAAGTGACACGGATTTTAAGCTTGGAAAACAAGATTTTTACAATGAATCGATTCAGCATCCTGTTGGGAAAATGACAGCTGTATTATTAAAACTGTTATCATATGATCATTTATACGATCGTAATGTGTATGAATATTTATTTTTATTTGAAGAACAAGTAAGAATTAGTACAGAACGGACAAATTTTATGTTAGCACGTTTAGTAGCGGATATTACATTTCTTTATCATATTGAGAAACAATGGTGCCGAAAATATTTGTTACCGTACTTAGAGTTAAAGAAGGAAAATGAGATTACGAAATATGCATGGGCCGGCTTATGTTACACGCAAATAAATTTACCTTTATTTACAGAAATGAAGCGATTTATTAAGTATGCAGTAGAACATTTAGAAGTATTACATCCGCATACGAGGGAAGCTTTCTTAAAATGGCTCAGTTTTGTATTTATTAAATGTGTACTGTATTGGGAACAAAAAACAGACTGGTTATACCCTTTACTTATACGAGAAAATGAAGAAAATAAAATTAAGTTTATGCAGTTTTTATGCTATTACGTCAAAACGTTAAGCGCAAAAGAGCAACAAAAATTTTGGGCAGCTTGGCTCAGTATATTTTTGCGAGAACGACCGAAAATGGGTGAAATCACAGCTAGAGAATATGTAATGCTTTTACGTATTATTTTATTTATGGATGAAATAGTAGAAAGAGGGTTATCGATAATTTGTAAATCATTTTCGGACGTAGGTGGAAAGGGAAATCAAACGGAGTTAAAACAGTTATTCAATGAAATACTTGAGAAGACAGAGAGTATAAAAATGTATAAAGAGTTGTATGCAAACGTATTTTTTACTTTACTGCAAACGCTTCAGGAAGCGGATTTACTTGAAACGGAAATCATTCAAATAAAAGAATTATTAATCGGGTATAAAGTAGAAAAATGTGTAATAAATGCAATAGATAATGAGATAATTCGCATCGGAATTGTTATGGAGAATTTACAAGAAGAAATGTAGGGCGAAAGTGGAATTTTAAAAAATATATAAAAAGTTGTTGACAGTGTTTTGAAAAGCGTTCTATAATACGAATCATACTTATTCAATTTCAAAAAACATTTGAATAAACAAAGTGCAATGAAGAGATCACAGTAGTGGTTAGTCTTACTGTAACAGAGAGCTGGTGGTTGGTGTGAACCAGTACAGGGATAATCATGAATTACAGTCTTGGAGCATCTTTTTCGTAGTAAAGATAGTATTGTCTTTATGAAGAAAAAGCGGTCAATTGATCGTTAACAGTGAAGAGAGGTAGACGGAAAGATAGTCTACAACTAGGGTGGTACCGCGATAAATATCGTCCCTACTGATTTATTCAGTAGGGACTTTTTGTATTTTAGTGGCCCAACTTGAAAATTAAATATGTATGCGTTGAAAGGAAAAGCAGTAGTTGTTGTTTCCCTGTAACAGAGAGCTGGTGGTTGGTGTGAACCAGTACAAAAACAAGAGCGAATTACAGTCCTAGAGCATCTTTTTCGTAGTAAAGATAGCATTGTCTTTATGAAGGGAAAGACGGTCAGATGATCGTTAACAATGAAGAGAGGTAGACGAAAGAAGTCTACAACTAGGGTGGTACCGCGATAAATATCGTCCCTACTGATTGAATCAGTAGGGATTTTTTGTACAAAAAAGTGGGTTTTTAATTAGTAGATAGTGTCTTTGTACTAATTATTAGTTTAAAATAAGAAGAGGGATCGATTCCACTTTAAATTTGTATAATTGACCAGTTCAGAAAATAGAGAATTTTTCATTCTCTCACTATAACTTTTAAAACATTAGAGGAGGATTTCCAAATGGCAAATCATGAATTAGATCAATTACGTAAACAGGTAGATGAAATTAACTTACAACTATTACACCTTTTAAACAAACGTGGTGAAATCGTTCAAAAAATTGGGGAGCAAAAGCAAGTACAAGGTACGAAACGTTTTGATCCAGTACGTGAGCGTGAAGTACTTGATATGATCGCAGAGAATAACGAAGGACCATTCGAAACATCAACGGTTCAACATATTTTCAAAACAATCTTCAAAGCTAGCTTAGAATTACAAGAAGATGATAACCGTAAAGCATTACTAGTATCACGTAAAAAGAAACAAGAAAACACAATTGTTGACGTAAAAGGTGAATTGATTGGTAACGGAACACAAACGTTCATTATGGGACCTTGTGCGGTAGAAAGCTTAGAGCAAGTTCGCCAAGTAGGGCAAGCGATGAAAGACCAAGGCTTAAAATTAATGCGCGGTGGTGCTTTCAAACCGAGAACATCTCCATACGATTTCCAAGGTTTAGGAGTAGAAGGATTACAAATCTTACGCCAAGTAGCAGATGAGTTCGACTTAGCGATTATTAGTGAAATTTTAAATCCGAACGATGTTGAAATGGCATTAGACTACGTTGATGTAATTCAAGTTGGTGCACGTAACATGCAAAACTTCGATTTACTACGAGCTGTAGGTAAAGTTAACAAGCCAGTATTATTAAAACGTGGATTAGCAGCAACAATTGATGAGTTCATTAATGCAGCGGAATACATCATTGCACAAGGTAACGACCAAATTATTCTTTGTGAGCGCGGTATCCGCACATACGAAAGAGCGACACGTAACACATTAGACATTTCAGCAGTACCGATTTTAAAGAAAGAAACACATTTACCAGTTGTTGTTGACGTAACGCATTCAACTGGACGTAGAGATTTATTATTACCAACAGCAAAAGCAGCACTTGCAATTGGCGCAGATGCAGTAATGGCTGAAGTACACCCAGACCCAGCAGTTGCATTATCAGATTCTGCACAACAAATGGATATTCCAGAATTCCATAAATTCATGGAAGAGTTAAAAGGATTCAAAAATAAATTATCTTAATTCCATATCATATATGCGCTGAAGAGGAAACAGTAGTGCTTATCTCCCTGTTAAAGAGAGCTGATGGTCGGTGTGAATCAGTACAAAGGTAAGCATGAATTACAGCCTTGGAGCATCTTTTTCGCCAAATTTTGGAGGAAAAGACGGTCTTACGATCGTTAAAGAAGAGAGGTAGACGAAAGAAGTCTATAACTAGGGTGGTACCGCGATAAACATCGTCCCTACTGAGCGCTCAGTAGGGACTTTTTTGTACAAAAAAATAGTAAAGGGGCAAGAGAAATGAGATACATTACAGCTGGAGAATCACATGGACCGCAGTTAACAGTTATTTTAGAAGGTGTACCAGCAGGTTTAACGCTGGCGGCGGAACATATAAATAAAGAATTATTAAGAAGGCAAAAAGGGCACGGACGCGGAAGACGTATGCAAATTGAAACGGATACAGTTGAAATTGTAAGTGGTGTTCGTCATGGGATGACACTTGGCTCACCAATTACGTTAATCGTAAAAAATGATGATTTCAAACATTGGACGAAAGTAATGGGGGCAGAGTCAATTTCGGAAAAAGAAAGTAAAGACATGAAACGTACAATTACGAAGCCACGTCCAGGACATGCGGATTTAAATGGAGCAATTAAATACGGTCACCGTGATATAAGAAACGTACTAGAGCGCTCGTCTGCAAGAGAAACGACAGTAAGGGTTGCAGCTGGAGCAGTTGCGAAACAAATTTTAAAAGAATTAGGCGTAGAAATTGCAGGGCATGTACTTGAAATCGGTGGAGTAAAAGCAAAACATATTTCTAACTTGTCAATTGAAGAAATTCAAACGATTACTGAAAACTCACCAGTTCGATGTTTAGATAAAGAAGTAGAACAAGAGATGATGAATGCAATTGATCATGCAAAAAGTAGCGGAGATTCAATAGGAGGCATTGTAGAAGTCATTGCAGAAGGAATGCCGATTGGCGTTGGTAGTTACGTTCATTACGATCGTAAATTAGATGCAAAACTTGCTGGTGCAATTATGAGCATTAATGCATTTAAAGGTGCTGAAATTGGCGTTGGTTTTGAAGCAGCAAGACATCCAGGAAGTAAAGTGCACGATGAAATTTTATGGGATGAAGAACAAGGATACACGAGAAAAACGAATAATGCCGGTGGTTTAGAAGGCGGTATGACAACGGGAATGCCAATTGTCGTAAGAGGTGTAATGAAACCAATACCTACATTATACAAACCGTTAGCAAGTGTTGATATTGATACGAAAGAAGCATTTCAAGCGAGTATTGAAAGGTCTGATAGCTGTGCAGTACCAGCAGCAGGTGTAGTAGCTGAATCCGTTGTAGCATGGGAACTTGCACATGCACTAGTCGAACAATTCGGAAAAGATCGTATGGAGTTAATTCAACAAAACATTACGCAACATAATAAATACGCAAAAGAATTTTAATAAAAAGGTGGTTTTAACATGCAAGTAAAAGATCAACTATCATCATTACAACCATATAAACCAGGTAAATCACCTGAACAAATGAAAGAAGTGTACGGAGATCATGCATTTGTGAAATTAGCATCGAATGAAAATCCATTCGGCTGTTCACCACGTGTTTTAGATGAGTTGCAAAAATCGTGGTTGGATCATGCTTTATATCCTGACGGAGGTGCGACAACGCTCCGTCAAACAATTGTAAATAAATTACAAGTACAAATGGAACAAGTACTTTGCGGTAGTGGTTTAGATGAAGTCATTCAAATCATAAGTCGTGCAGCACTTAAAGCAGGAGATAACATCGTAACGGCAGGTGCAACATTCCCGCAGTACCGTCATCATGCGATTATTGAAGGCTGTGAAGTGAAAGAAGTTCCACTAAATAACGGTGTATACGATTTAGACGAAATTTCGTCAGCGGTAAATAATAATACGAAAATCGTATGGATTTGTAATCCAAATAATCCGACAGGCACATATGTGAATGACCGAAAATTGACTCAATTCATTGAAGGGATTAGTGAAAATACGTTAATTGTCATTGATGAAGCGTACTATGAATACGTAACAGCAAAAGATTTCCCAGAGACATTACCGCTTTTAGAAAAGCATAAAAATATTCTTGTGCTTAGAACATTTTCCAAAGCGTACGGATTAGCTTCTTTCCGCGTAGGATATGCGATTGGACAGGAAGAGTTAATTGAGAAATTAAATGTCGTACGTTTGCCATTTAACGTATCTTCATTAGCGCAAAAAGCAGCGACGATTGCTTTTGGTGATGACGAGTTTATTGAAGAAATAGTTCGTGTAAATACAGAAGGATTACAACAATACGAGAGCTTTTGTAAGGAAAATGATATTCCATTTTATCCATCGCAAACAAATTTCATCTTCTTACCAGTTGAGAATACTGGAGAGATTTATGAAGCTTGTGCACATGCAGGATTTATTATTCGGCCGTTCCCAAATGGTGTCCGTATTACAGTCGGAACAAGGGAGCAAAATGAAGGAGTGATTTCAGTGTTAAAACAACACTTTGAAAATAAAAAAAGAAAGTCTCGAGATGAGGCAAATGCGTAAGAAGGTAGTATTAATTGGAACTGGTTTAATCGGAGGCTCTCTCGCATTAGCAATTAAGAAAGAGCACGATGTAACGATAACAGGTTATGATATATTTCAAGAACAAGTAGAGCGTGCAAAAGAATTACACGTAGTAGATGAAATAGCAGTAAATTTACAACATGCATGTGAAGAGGCACATCTAATTATTTTTGCTTCTCCAGTTGAAGAAACGAAGAAGTTATTACACAAATTAGCGTCATTTCGTTTACGAGAAGATGTTATCGTAACCGATGTTGGTAGTACAAAAGGAACAATTATGAATGAAGCGGAAGCTTTGTTTTCAAAGGAAATTTCTTTCATTGGTGGACATCCGATGGCAGGTTCTCATAAAACGGGCGTTGAAAGTGCAAAAGCGCATTTATTTGAAAATGCATTTTACATTTTAACACCGATGCATCACGTGCCAAATGAAGATGTGGAAGAGTTGAAAGATTGGTTAAAAGGAACAGGGTCACATTTCCTTGTTTTAAACACAGAAGAACACGATTATGTAACAGGAATTGTAAGTCATTTCCCGCATCTTATTGCAGCTGGATTAGTAAAGCAAGTGGAGAAACATGCAGGAGATAATCCGCTCATTCATCAGCTAGCTGCTGGAGGTTTCAAAGACATTACACGTATCGCATCTAGTAGTCCGAAAATGTGGAGTGATATTGTTAAGCAAAATCGAGAGCATTTAATGGTATTATTAAAAGAGTGGATCTCTGAAATGGAAGATTTATATGATACAGTTTCTAGCGGAGATGCAGGCGAGATTCAAAGCTATTTTGCAGACGCGAAAGAATACCGTGACTCTTTACCGGTAAGAAAGAGAGGGGCGATTCCTGCCTATCACGACTTATACGTCGATGTTTTAGATAAAGTAGGGGCATTGGCTCACATTACAAGTATTTTAGCGCGCGAAGAAATTAGTATTACGAACTTGCAAATATTAGAAGCGCGTGAAGGATTACTTGGAGTATTACGTATTAGCTTCCAAAGAGAAGAAGATCGTATGCAAGCGAAACTCGCACTTGGAGAAGAAAAATACCAAACTTATGAAACAATTTAAATGAGAAGGTGAAAACGTGAAGGAAAGAACAATTCAACCTGTTACTAACGGATTAAATGGCAACATTACAATTCCAGGAGATAAATCAATTTCTCACCGTGCTGTCATGTTCGGTGCGATTGCAGAAGGAAAAACAACAATTAAAGGTTTCTTGCCCGGTGCAGATTGTTTAAGTACAATTTCTTGTTTTAAAGAAATGGGAGTAGACATCGTGCAAAACGGTGATGAAGTCACTGTAGTTGGTAAAGGATTAGAAGGTTTACAAGAACCGAAAGCTGTATTAGATGTTGGGAATTCGGGTACAACTATACGTTTAATGTCAGGAATTTTGGCAAATACACCATTTTTCTCTTGCGTACAAGGTGATGCATCTATTGCAAAAAGACCGATGAAACGTGTAACAAATCCATTAAAACAAATGGGTGCGAACATTGATGGGCGCGAAGAAGGAACGTTTACACCGCTAATAATACGTGGTGGAGATTTAAAAGCAATTGAATACACTTCGCCGGTAGCAAGCGCACAAGTAAAGTCAGCTATTTTACTTGCAGGACTTCGTGCAGAAGGTGTAACAGCTGTTACAGAACCACATATTTCACGCGATCATACGGAAAGAATGCTCGAAGCATTTGGCGTTAAAGTAACTCGCGAAGGAAAGACAGTGAAACTAGCAGGTGGACAAAAGTTAACAGCGACAGATGTTCAAGTACCAGGTGACGTATCATCAGCTGCATTTTTCTTAGTAGCAGGTGCAATTATTCCAAATAGTAAACTAGTATTACAAAATGTAGGAATGAATCCAACTCGTACAGGTATTATTGATGTTTTAGAGAAAATGGGTGCTACGTTCACTGTAGAGCCAATTAACGAAGGAGCATCAGAACCAGCTGCAAACATTACAATTGAAACATCTTCATTAAAAGGAATCGAAATCGGCGGAGATATTATCCCTAGATTAATTGATGAAATTCCTGTTATCGCTTTAGCGGCAACGCAAGCAGAAGGAATTACAGTAATTAAAGATGCACACGAATTAAAAGTAAAAGAAACGAACCGTATTGATACAGTCGTAGCGGAATTAACAAAACTTGGTGCTCGCATAGAGGCAACTGACGACGGGATGATTATTTACGGGAAATCAGCTCTAAAAGGTAATACAGTTAATAGCTATGGTGATCACCGCATCGGAATGATGCTTGCGATTGCGGGATGTATTGCAAAAGGAAAAACAACAATTGAAGATGCAGAAGCAGTTGGTGTATCATACCCTACATTCTTCGAAGAACTTCAAAAGTTAGCTAAATAAAGTGATGAGAAGCAGATACGAGATGTATCTGCTTTTTCATATTGGATGTTTGTTAATAAGCTAGTATAATTTCATTCACCGAACTGTAACGTTTAGAATTATGGTACAATTCAAATAAAGGAGGGAGGAGAAATATATGAATGTTATACGATTAACAGAAGATAAATTTAGAGAAGCATTACGCTTATCAGAATACGCTTTTCAATATAAAGTTGAAGAGGATCGATTGCAGCAGCAACTTACAAGAATGAAGGAAAGTCATGAAGTGTACGGTATTATGGAAGGTAATGACTTAGCGGCAAAACTACACCTTATTCCGTTTCATATATACATAGGAAAAGAAAAATTTAAAATGGGTGGCGTTGCAGGGGTAGCAACGTATCCAGAGTATAGAAGAAGCGGATATGTGAAAGAATTACTTCAACATTCACTTCAAACGATGAAAAAAGACGGATATACAGTATCGATGTTACATCCATTTGCTGTTGCATTTTACCGTAAATATGGCTGGGAACTTTGTGCGAATCTTCTTGTATGTCATATGACAAAGAGTGATTTAGTTATGAAAAAACAAGTGAATGGTACTGTGAAACGTTTCAATAAAGAAAATCACTCAGAAGAAGTCGAGAAGCTTTATGAAACATTTGCAGAACGTTTTTCTGGTATGCTAGTTCGCAATGAAAAATGGTGGTTACAAGCAGTTTATGATGATTTAACATTAGCAATTTACTACGATGAAAATAAAACTGCAGCAGGTTACATGTTATATAAAATAGAAAAATCTAAAATGACTGTAGAAGAATTCGTACCACTGCATAATGAAGCACGAAATGGTCTATGGAACTTTATTTGCCAACATGATTCTATGATTAAAGAACTTGAAATGACAGTAAGTGAAAACGAACAGTTGTTATATACATTGCAAGAACCACGTGTGAAAACAGAAATAAAACCATATTTTATGGGAAGAATTGTAGATGTAGAGCAGTTCTTAAAACAGTATGAGTTAAACTGGAACAATATACAACAAGAAATAATTTTACATATTACAGATTCATTTGCACCGTGGAATAATGTATCGGTGAGACTTGCAAATTATGAAATAACAATTATAGAAGAACCAATGGATAAAGGGATCAAGCTAGATATAAATGCACTATCTACAATATTGCTCGGATACAAACGCCCATTAGAACTAAATGAACTTGAATTAATTAACGGAAGCGAAGAGGAAATACGAGCGTTTGAGAAAATAGTTCCGGTACGAGAAGCCTTTATTTATGATTTCTTTTAAAAAATAGGGCTGTCCAAAATCAAATTTTGGGACAGCTTTCTCTTTGGGTGTTGGTTTTTGTCGGTAAGTTGATATATCCTGAAAATCGCTGATATAATTTTATTCACAAATAAGGGAATAAAATTACAACTATACGTAGTCACACACTTGACTTTTATTTTCTGTAATTTATAATTAAAAACGGAATGAATTTTCATTCCTGAAAATAGAGGTGGAAAAAATGGCTAAAAACAAACAAGAGGATATTTTTGATGCTGCCATGCAACTTTTTGCGGAGCGTGGTTACGATGGTACGACAATTCCAATGATCGCTGAAAAGGCAAAAGTCGGTGCGGGTACTATTTATCGCTATTTTGAAAATAAAGAGGCGCTTGTTAACTCATTATTTTCAAAAAGTATGTTACAGCTTTCTGAAATGATAAAAACGGATTTTCCTGTTGAAGCAAATATTCGTGAACAGTTTAGTCATACGTATAACCGTTTATTTGAATTTGCGAGAAATAATGTGGATGCTTTTCTGTTTACAAATTCTCACTGTGATAGTTATTTTCTTGATGAACAAAGCAAGAAAATATTTGATGATTTTATAGGCTTCTTTATGAATATTATAGAAGATGGGATTGTAAAAGGCTTACTCCGTCCGTTACCTCCAGTTGCTTTAATTATTATTGTATATCAACCGTTAGAAAAATTAATTAAAGTAATTGCAACAGGGCAATTAGAGTACTCAAAAGAATTAGTAAAAGAATTGGAAGAAAGCTCTTGGAACGCTATAAGAATCATTTGATTCTATAGCTTTATAAGGACAGGAATGAATATTCATTCCTGAATAGAATTAAAAAATGAGAGTAGGAGAGGGTATTTGTGTAACTAAAGGAATGAACATTCATTCCGAAAAAGTAGTTTAATAGAGTTTATAAAACAATGTAATAGAGTAATAGGAATGAACGTTCATTCCGAAATGGCATTTTAAAATGGTAGGAATGAATATTCATTCCGAAACTAACATGAAATTTTAATCGCGGGAGATGATGCAAATGAGCAAGCTGAAAAATTGGAGAAGTTTATCTTTTCTATTATGGATAGTTATTACTATTACAATGATCGTTACGATGCCCAATATGGATAAATTAGTGAAAGAAAAAGGGCACATTACGATTCCTAATACAGAACAAAGTAGTATTGCTGACAAAATGATAAAAGAAATGAATAAAGACGGGACAGAAAAGTATGAGATTATAGCAGTTTTTAATAGTGGTAGTAACACAGCTTTAACGACTGAACAAAAAGAGGAAATTACAAAAACAATCAACGTTTTGCAAAATGAAAAAGAACAATTAGGAATTAAAGAAATTGTTTCACATTTAGATAATAAAGACTTAGAGAAACAATTAGTTTCTAAAGATAAAACGACTATTTTAACGCAAATATCGATAGATAAAAAGCATGGTGAAATATCGAAAGTTACAAATAATCTTCATAATAAAGTGAAAACGAAAGAGGTAACAACGTACTTAACAGGAAGTGACTTAATCGCGGGTGATTTTCTTACATCCTCTCAAGAGGGAGTGAAAAAGACTGAAGTTATTTCAATTATTTTCATTCTTGTAATATTAATCATTGTATTCCGTTCACCTATTGTTCCAATCGTTTCTCTTCTTACTGTTGGGGTATCATATTTAGTTTCAATGGGGATTATTACCCATTTAGTAGATCAATTTAATTTTCCGTTTTCTAACTTTACGCAAGTGTTTGTCGTTGTTGTCCTGTTTGGGGTTGGAACAGACTATAATATTTTATTATTTACAAGATTTAAAGAAGAATTAAGTAAACAAGAAAACGCATTTTTGGCTACGAAAGAAACATTTAAATCGGCAGGGAAAACCGTTTTATATAGCGGGATAGCAGTGCTAATTGGTTTTGCATCTCTTGCTTTAGCGAGTTTTAAATTATATCAATCTACTTCAGCGGTAGCAATTGGTGTCGCAGTTTTATTACTAGTATTAACTACGTTAAATCCGTTTTTCATGGTGCTTTTAGGAAAAGGGATGTTTTATCCCGTTAAAACATTTAAAGGTCATGAAGACAGTCGTCTATGGGGATTCTTTGCGAAAAACTCAGTAGTAAGACCATTTGTAGCTTTAATTATTGTATTTGTGATATCGATTCCTTTCATATTAAAGTATTCTAATACACTTAATTACAACGACTTATTTGAAGTAGACAATAAATATGAGTCGAAAATGGGGATTAACGTAATAGAAGAACATTTTCCACCTGGTTTTTCTTCACCAAGTACGTTAGTCATTCAATCGAATAACAAGTTAGATGAGGCGAGTTCACTTCAAACTTTAGATGAACTAACTGATAAGATTTTGAAAGTGAAAGGTGTTTCAGAAGTATATGCACCGACACGTCCAACTGGTGATAGGATTAAAGAACTATATATAAATAAACAAGCTGGTGAACTAAATACAGGTTTAGGAGATGCCAATGGTGGTATAAAGGAAATTAATGATGGATTAACTACTGCGAAAGATAAGATGGGTAATAAGGACTCAAATAGTCTTGCAAACGTTCAAAAGTTAATTGATGGAACAAATGAAGCGAAAAATGGTGTATCGGCATTAGGAACAGCTTTAAATCAACTATCTAATGGCATAAATGATGGAGCAAAAGGTGCGCAGCAAATTGAGAATGGGTTAACTTCAGTAAATGAAAATATAAGTATATTATCTCATGCAGCTTCACAACTTCATGCTGGCTATACGCAGTTAGAAAAAGGTTTAAGTTCTTACGATCAATATTTCGGAAGTATTTCTCAAGCGATTGACGGTGCGAAGAAAGGTTATGAACAAATTGAAATGTTAATGACCAATTTCATTCAAACGAAACCAGAATTAGCAAATGACTCTAACATTCTGCAGACGATAGGAATTGCTAAAGAGGCTCAAAAGCAATTAGGTGGGCTTTCAAATGAATTAAATCAATTAGCAACGCAACACAATGCGGCGATGGGATCATTTAAAGAAGCGAATCAATCGTTATTGAAAGTGGATAATGGCTTAAAAGAAATGAGCAACGGAGTTACTAAGTTACAAAAAGGAGCAGCTGATCTTAAAAATGGATTAAATGAAGGTGCTTCAGGTTCAAAACAAATTGTGAACAAGTCATCTGAATTACAAACCGGATTAACGAAAATAAACGATGGGCAAGGCCAGCTATTAACCGGACTGAAAGACTTGCAAGAACAGATGGGGCAATTACAATCAGGACTATCTAAAAGTACAGAAGGCCTTGAAAAGGTAAGTAACGGCCTAGGGGATGCTCAGAAATATTTAGGAGAACTAAATGAATCAAAAAGCTCTGAGAAATTCTATATTCCAAAAGAAGTTTTGGAGGGAGAAGATTTCCAAAAAGCTTTGAATACGTACATGTCACATGATAGAAAGACTGCTAAAATGACAATCATTTTAGACGTAAATCCGTATTCAAAAGAAGCGATGCCAGTTATTCAAGAAATCAATAAAACGATAGATGGTACTTTGAAGGGGACGGAATTAAATCATGCGAAAACAGCAATTGGAGGAACGACAGCTAGAAACGTTGATTTAAAAGAAGTAACAGGGCAAGACTTCTTACGTACAGCTACAATTATGTTAATTGGAATCGCGATTGTATTAATGATGATTACACGTTCATTATTAAATACCATCTTTATTATTGGATCGTTACTATTAGCGTACTTTGCATCATTAGGGATAAGTGAACAAATTAGTACGCATGTTTTACATGTAGATTCATTAAGCTGGAATGTTCCGTTCTTTAGTTTCATAATGATAGTCGCTTTAGGAGTGGATTATAGTATTTTTGTAATGATGAGATACAATGAGTTAGAAGGGGACCCAGCGACGAAAATTGTAACTGCTTCTCGTCATATTGGAGGAGTCGTATTATCAGCAGCACTTATTTTAGGAGGTACATTTGCTGCATTAATCCCTTCAGGTGTATTAACGCTTATACAAGTAGCATCCGTTGTTGGTGTTGCACTGTTACTATTAGCTATTATTGTGATGCCAATATTGTTACCTGCTTTAATAGGATTAACGAGTAAAATGAAGAATTATGCAAAGAAATTAAGTGAAAGGAAATAAAAGAATCCACTTTTAAAAGTAACTGGTTCCGTTATAGGAGAGAAAATATAAAATAACACACAAATTAGGGATGCTAAATCACATATGATTTAGCATCCTTTTTTATATAGTTCACTCAAATAATGGTGTACTATCTTTTTTAAAAGGTAAATGGAAAATTTATGTTAAAATAATGATAGAGATTGTGAAAAAATGTTCTTAAGTTAACGGTCAGGTTACTTTAAGAAGGATTTTTCAAAGGAAATGTTGAATATCGTATTTTGAAGGAGTGATTGCAGTGGAGTAAGTAATTTTTTAAATCTTGGTTAAATACTTTGAAGGAAGGGATTTATAAATATGAATACAAAACTAATAATAGTAGAAGGTTTACCTGGATTCGGAAAATCGACCACTGCAAAGCTAATAAATGAAATTCTAAACCAAAATAAAATTGAAGTTGAACTATTTTTAGAGGGGAATTTGAACCACCCAGCCGACTATGATGGTGTATCTTGTTTTAATAAATTTGAATTCGATAGATTAGTATCTAACAGTGGAGATTTTCAAGAAGTTCTTCTTAAAAGAGTTTTAAAAAAAGGAAGCAATTATTTATTACCATACAGAAAGATAAAAAATGAGTTTGGTGACCAGTTTTCGGACGAATTATTTAACGATATTTCAAAAAACGATATATATGAATTACCATTCGATAAAAATATTGAATTAATTGCTGACAAATGGAATGACTTTGCTGAAATTGCTCTAGAAGATAATAAGGTTTATATTTTTGAATGTTGTTTCATACAAAATCCATTAACAATTGGGATGATTAAATACGGTGAACAAAAAGAAAAAATAATAAATTATGTAATGAAAATTGCAAAAATCATAGAGAATTTAAATCCAATGTTATTCTATGTAGAACAAGATGATCTTGAATTTTCATTTAGGAAGGCATTAAAAGAAAGAAATCCAGAATGGTCCAAAGGAATTGTCGACTATTACACGAACCAAGGCTATGGGAAAGAACATAATCATTCAGGTGTAGAAGGAACGATAAAAGTTCTTGAGGCTAGAAGGGATTTAGAGTTAGAAATATTCAATATGTTAAAAATGAAAAAAGAAAAAATCAATAATACAAAATATGAAATTGACTCATATAGGTCAATGCTAAAAGATAAGTTAACAATACAAATGGTGAAATAGCTTTTTACACTAACTGGTGCTTTAGTTGAATAAGGAAATAAAAACGCTCAGAATATTTTCTGAGCGTTTTAACTTGCTAGTTATAATGCGAAATGCATTCAAATGATTATATTATTTCTAATGGTTATTAGTATTTTTTCTCTCTAAACTGAATCCGTTATTTCAAGTGGGGATTTTTCTTATTTAATAAACCTGTCCATCACATCTTTATATTTTGCAAACTCTTCATCTTTCATATCGCCATTCATTTGTAGAAGAAAATTTCCTTTTGCATGTGTATGAGAGAATAACATAGGAGCAGAATTTCCTAATTCATCGTAATATTTTTTTACTTTTTCTAGGTCTTCTTTCTTTGTAATTTCGAATAATCGACCGCCTTTATCTTCACCAAGAGCAGGTACGACAATGCGTTTTCCTTCTTTTCGAAGGTTACCAAATTCTTTTTGCGGAAGGTCGGTTGGATTTTCTGCTTGGAGACCAGCGTTTTTAAATTCAGTGATAATTGAATCGACAGTTATTTTTGTTTCTTTTTTCTCTTGTTTTGATTCAGTAGGTGTTTTTGTATTGTTACTACTACATGCGGTTAAGGAAGCAATTGATAAACATAATGCTCCAATTATAAATATTTTTTTCAAAATGAATCCTCCTTAAAGTGTGTATGTAACTTTAATATAATTAAAAACAAAGGTTTTATTCAAGTTTGTAAAGAAAGGAATAGCAATCAACCGTTGCTATTCATCCAGCTTCTACTATATAATAGCTATAGTCTACAATAATTGAGTCGTAATATGCGATTTTTTAAGACAATCGGTGAGAAAACGCTGAAATAAGCGGTATTAGTAGGAGGACACAAATGATTACAGTAAGTAACGTTAGTTTGCGTTTCGCGGATCGCAAATTGTTTGAAGATGTTAACATAAAATTCACGCCAGGTAACTGCTACGGCTTAATCGGAGCAAACGGTGCTGGTAAATCAACGTTTCTAAAGATTTTATCTGGAGAAATCGAACCATCAACAGGTGACATACATATTACGCCAGGCGAGCGTCTAGCAGTATTAAAACAGAACCACTTTGAATATGAAGAGTTTCCAGTATTAGAAACTGTAATTATGGGTCATACTCGTCTTTACAAAGTAATGCAAGAGAAAAATGCCATTTACATGAAAGAAGACTTTAGTGATGAAGATGGAATGCGTGCTGCAGAACTTGAAGGTGAGTTTGCTGAGCTTAACGGTTGGGAAGCTGAGTCAGAAGCTGCAATCCTTCTTAAAGGTTTAGGTATTGGTGAAGACCTTCATGATAAGAAAATGTCTGAGTTAACTGGTGCAGAGAAAGTAAAAGTATTACTTGCTCAAGCTTTATTCGGTCAGCCTGATATTCTATTACTAGATGAGCCTACGAACCACTTGGACTTAAAAGCGATCCAATGGTTAGAAAACTTCTTAATGAACTTTGAAAATACAGTAATCGTTGTATCCCATGACCGTCACTTCTTAAATAAAGTATGTACACACATGGCTGATCTTGATTTCGGTAAAATTCAACTTTATGTTGGTAACTATGACTTCTGGTATGAGTCAAGCCAATTAGCTTTAAAATTAACGCAAGATGCTAATAAGAAAAAAGAAGAGAAAGTAAAAGAGTTACAAAACTTCATTGCACGTTTTAGCTCAAACGCATCTAAAGCGAAACAAGCAACTTCTCGTAAAAAATTATTAGATAAAATTACATTAGATGATATTAAGCCATCATCTCGTCGTTATCCATTTGTTGGCTTCACACCAGAGCGTGAAGTAGGAAATGACTTATTAACTGTTGAAGGTCTTTCTAAAACGATTGATGGTGAAAAAGTGTTAGATAATGTGTACTTCACTTTAAATAAAGGTGATAAAGTTGCATTTATCGGTCGTAACGATATTGCAATGACGACATTATTTAAAATCCTTATGGGTGAAATGGAGCCAGATAGTGGTTCATTTAAATGGGGCGTTACAACATCTCAATCGTACTTCCCAAGAGATAACTCTAAGTACTTTGAGAACAGTGACTACAACTTAGTTGAATGGTTACGTCAATTCTCTCCACAAGATGAGTCAGAAAGCTTCTTACGTGGTTTCTTAGGCCGTATGTTATTCTCAGGCGAAGAAGTTAAGAAGAACGTTTCTGTATTATCTGGAGGCGAAAAAGTTCGTTGTATGTTATCTAAAATGATGTTAAGTGGTGCAAACGTAATTACACTTGACGATCCAACGAACCACTTAGACCTTGAGTCTATCACTGCATTAAACAATGGTTTAATCGCATTTAAAGGTACAATTTTATTCACATCTCATGACCATCAGTTCGTACAAACAATTGCAAACCGCATTATCGAAGTAACGCCAAACGGTGTAATCGATAAAGAGGCTACTTACGATGAGTTCTTAGAAAATGAAGAACTTCAAAAACAAGTAGATGCAATGTACAAAGGTCAATAATAAATGATGAAAACCCTCGCTTTCGTTTTGAGAGCGAGGGTTTTTATAATCATTATTTTTATGGATTGTGAATAATTATTCAAGAATAATTTTATTAGAGGAAAGAGATTTGGATTTTGCACATAGAAGAATGGCTGAAGCATAAATAACTGAATGAAGAAATAATATATATCGAAAAATTAAATGCTATCTATTGTGAATTTCATTATATTACATTAATGTTCCAGAACTGGAGACATATTTATTTGCGAAGTAGTGAATAAAGGTTTATAGTATGTGATGTCATAATTAGTGGATGAATCTTGGGAGAAAACAGGAAATGTTACAAATTTATTTTGTTAAATAGAAACCAAGGTCAAAATGTCTAAAAAGAAATAGTTGAATAAATACTAGCTTCAAATTATAATTACTAGTATTCTTCATATAGTTAAATATATAAAATCTATTTGAAGATAAAAAATTGAATAGAGAGACAGACTTATAAAAAAATAAGCCTTGGATGATCAAAAGAGGTGGAGAAATGAAACAATTCTTATTAAAGAGCAAAAGTGTGTTAAGCAATCATTTTGGATTCTTTCTGTTTGCCGTTATTTTATTTTGGCTCAAAACATATGCAGCTTATGTAACGGAATTTAATTTAGGAATTTCAAACACAATCCAAAAATTCTTGCTGTTTTTCAACCCACTTAGTTCAGCAGTTCTATTTTTAGGACTTGCATTATTTGCAAAAGGGAAACGATCTTATATTTGGTTAATTGTTATCAACTTGTTATTGTCGATTCTTTTATACGCAAACGTCGTATACTATCGCTTTTTCAGTGACTTTATTACGTTCCCGACATTAACACAAACGAATAACTTTGGAGATTTAGGTGGTAGTATTGTTGCGTTGTTACATCTTTATGATCCGCTATACTTCTTAGATACAATTATTTTAATTGTGTTAGTAGCAACGAAATTTGCAAATCCAAAACCAATTCGTGTTGCGAAACATAAATTATCTTTAGTATTTGTAGCAGGTATTTTATTATTCAGTGTTAACTTAGGACTTGCAGAATCTGACCGTCCTGAATTATTAACAAGAACATTCGATCGTAATTATATTGTGAAATATTTAGGGGCATATAACTATACAATTTATGATGGAATTCAAAGTGCGAAAGCATCAACAGAACGAGCATTAGCTGATGGAGATAATATGACAGAAGTAAGAAATTATTTGACATCAACTTACGCTAGTCCAAACCCTGAGTATTTCGGTAAAGGAAAGGGAATGAACGTAATCTATATTCATTTAGAGTCATTCCAAAACTTCTTAATTGACTATAAATTAAATGGTCAAGAAGTAACGCCGTTCTTAAACTCATTTACAAAAGATGCGAATACGCTTTACTTTGATAACTTCTTCCATCAAACAGGGCAAGGGAAAACGTCTGATGCGGAGTTTATGTTAGAGAATTCTATGTTTGGTTTACCACAAGGATCTGTATTTACAACGAAATCTCATAATACGTATCAATCAGCACCAGCTATTTTAGGGCAACAAGGATACACATCAGCAGTATTCCACGGTAACTATAAAACATTCTGGAACCGTGACGATATTTATAAATCATTTGGTTTTAATAAATTCTTTGATGCTTCATACTATGATATGAACGAAAAAGATGTAGTAAACTATGGATTAAAAGATAAACCATTCTTTAATGAATCCATTCCGTTATTAGAAACATTGAAACAACCGTTCTATACGAAGTTTATTACGTTATCGAATCACTTCCCGTATCCAATTGATAAAGAGGAAGCGACAATTGAACCAGCGAACACAGGTGACTCGTCTGTAGATACGTATTTCCAAACAGCACGTTATTTAGACGAATCTGTAAAAGGTTTCATCGATTACTTGAAACAATCTGGTTTATACGATAATTCTATTATCGTTATGTACGGAGACCATTACGGTATTTCAGATAATCATAACGCAGCAATGTCAAAAGTAATGGGTAAAGAAATTAACTCGTTTGAAAATGCACAGTTACAGCGTGTACCTTTAATCGTTCGTGTACCAGGTGTGAAAGGTGGCGTACAACATCAATACGGTGGTGAAATTGATGTTCTTCCAACTCTTTTACACTTACTTGGAACAGATACAAAAGATTATGTTCAATTTGGTTCAGATTTATTATCACCAGATCATAAACAAGTCGTTGCGTTCCGTAATGGTAACTACGTAAGTCCAACAGTTACTGCATTAAACGGCAAATACTATGATACAACGACTGGAAAACCAGTAGAATTTACAGATGAAATAAAACAAAATGAACAAATGGTTCAAAAATCGTTAAAATACTCTGACCAAGTCGTGAATGGTGACTTATTACGATTCTACACACCGGAAGGATTTACACCGGTTGATCGTTCAAAGTACAACTATAACCATCGTGATAAAAATAAAACGAAGGTAAAGACGACTGAAGATGGGGAAACGAAATAAATATTAAAAAGCGCTACTCATATGAGTGGCGCTTTTGTTTATAAATAGAACGTTGTTATTATATAGAAACATCTTTAGTCTTTTGTTTCATCTTTCCAAAGAACACTACACCAGCAATGACAATAATGATGAATGCCCATTTAATGAAAGGGTTACTTTCGAAAAATGCAGTGAACCACTTTTCATCCACAATCATTTTCGCGGCAGTATAAGCTAAAACAGCTGCTCCAATTGTAATAATGATAGGATAACGGTCGACCCATTTTAAAATTAATGTACTGCCCCAAACTACTACTGGAATTGAAACCAATAGCCCAATGATTACTAAAGAAAAGTTGCCATGCGCAGCTCCAGCAACAGCGAGGACATTATCAATGCCCATTAATGCATCAGCAATGATAATGGTTTTAATAGCAGACCAAAAACCTTCTTCTGCTTTAATATCATGATCTTTGCCTTCAGCAATTAATTTGTAAGCGATCCATATAAGAAGTACACCACCAATTAGAAGTAACCCTGGTATTTTTAACAACCAAACGACAACTAAAGTAGCGAGAGCTCTAATCGCGATTGCCCCGATAGTTCCCCATATAATTACTTTCTTTTGTTGATCTTTCGGTAATCGTCTTGCTGCTAATCCAATTACAATGGCATTATCACCCGCTAAAACTAAATCAATTACAATAATGGCAAGCAAGGCTGACAAATATTCAGCTGAAAGAAAATCCATATACATATCACTCCTTAAGAGTAATATGTGCTAAGCTACTATACAGTATTAAAAATTCTGAGGGGTAATATTCATGTTTTGTTGAAAAGGAACAGAAAGGGGAATAATAGCATTAAACACAGGCATAAGAAATTTTCAAAGCACAATCTTTGCACTGCAGAAAAACAAAAATTTGGACTTATATTTAGAAGCAATAATAGATATTATATTAATAGAAAGCGATTTCAAAAAATCTAATTTTGCAAAGTTAGTATCTATACTTGCAAGTCAATTAGTGAACAAGTATAGAAAGGGTGTACACCAAATATGATATTAGATACTCGAAGTATAAATATTTTGCAACAAATTATTCAAGCAGAAGGTTATGTGCCTATAAATCAACTAATTGATGTAATTCAAGTTTCTAAACGAACGCTTTATTATGATATTAAGAAGATTGACGATTGGTTACAAGAGGAAGGATTACATTCTATTGAATATATACGACACTTAGGTTATTGCTTAAATAAAGAAACGAAACAAATGATAGTAAAAAAATTAAATGAGTGTGTGATTAATCAATATGAATATTCTCCGAAAGAAAGAAAAATATGGTTAATATTATATTTGCTAATACAGGAAAAAAGAATTTTATTGGAAGACTTAATAAACCTTTTGCAGGTAAGTCGTAATACTGTACTTGCAGATTTGAAAAAGCTAAAAGTAGAGTTAAATAAGTATAACTTATCTTTACATTTTGGTCGTAAGGAAGGATATCAAATCGTTGGAAATGAACAGAGTAAACGAAATTTATTAATTTTAAGCCTCTCTCAAATTATTTGCCAACATAGCTGGGAGTATTTAATATCACAAGTAAATTATATTATGTGTGATATGGGAAGTGAAACAGATACTCTTGCACGAGAAACATTATACACTATAAAAAAAATTCTTGCGAATTGTGAAGAGTTTTTAGGTGTCCAATATACAGATGAGGTACTAGAAAATTTAAGCGTTTACATGTATTTGTTCCATAGACGTATTCTAAAAGGTAAGTGCGTCGAGATGGAAGAAGCTGAAAAAAATGTTCTGCAAGATTCAAAGCAATTTGAAGCTGCAAAATATATAGCAAAGCAGTTTGAACGAGCGTTTATTGTTAAATTTCCAATAGATGAAATCTATTATATTACGACTCATTTGTTAGGTGCAAAAGTAAATTATCAGGAAAATATTTATGAGAAAAATAATATGGATGAAATACATTCAATTGTTGACCGCATGATTAAAGATTTTCAACACTATGCTTGTGTTTTATTTCAAGACTTTAATGGGTTGTTTACTGATCTATATTTGCATATGAAACCTGCATTTTATCGTGTGAAGTATGGAATAGAAATTGAAAACCCATTACGAAATACAATTCAAGAAAACTATGAAGAGGTATATTTTCTTACGAAAAAGGTAATTCATCATTTTGAAGAATATGTGAAAAAATCTGTTTCCGATGATGAAATTGTGTATGTTACTATGCATTTTGGAGCTTGGATGAGGAAAGAGGGAATCGTTCCCAATCCACGAAAAACGGCATTACTTGTTTGTCCAAATGGTATTGGTACATCACGTATGTTGCAGTATCAATTAGAGAAGTTATTTTCAAATATAGATATATTAAATGCAATTTCAAAACGGGAATATGAATCAAATATATTTGATGTAGATTGTATAATTACGACTACTGAAATTGAAAAAGGGAATGTGCCGGTTTTTAAGGTTAACCCAATTTTATCGGATTCTGAAAAAGCAGCTCTATTAAGAAAAGTGAATGGAGTATTGTATGGAGAAAACCAAAAAGATTCTGTGGATTTAGTGATGGGAATAATTCAAAAATATGCTGACGTAGTGGATGAGAAATCTTTAAAAAGAGAACTGATTGAATTTATGAGTGGTCCTGCGTATTTTGAGAAGGAGGAGAAATATAAACCAATGTTAAACGAACTTTTAACTAGAGAATTTATTCATCTTGAAGATCGTGTTGATAATTGGAAAGATGCGATCAGGCTAGCGGCTGATCCGTTATTACAAAACCAATACATCTTTGAAGAATATATCAATGAAATGATTGTAAATGTAGAAAAATTAGGTCCTTATATTGTTATTGCACCTAAAATTGCAATACCTCATGCTCGCCCAGAAGCGGGGGTCAAAAAGTTAGGGATGAGTTTATTACAACTAAAAGAAAGTGTTCTATTTTCAGAAAAACAAGAGCATGCCGCAAATTTAATTATTGTATTGGCAGCGATTGATAATGAGACACACTTGAAAGCATTAGCACAATTAAGTGAGATGTTATCGGATCCGAAAAATGTGGAAATGTTAATTCATTCAAATTCAATAGACGAAATGCTAAAAATGATAGCTAAATATTCTAATTAAAGGGGAGATTGAAATGAAAAAAGTATTAGTTGTATGTGGAAATGGATTAGGGAGTAGTTTTATTGTAGAAATGAATGTGAAGAAAATTTTAAATGAATTAGGATTACAAGCAGAAGTATCACACACAGATTTAGCATCAAGTAAATCAGAACAAGCAGATTTATATTTAGGTGCGAAAGATATTATTTGTAACCTTGAAGATGGTAATCGAACAGTTGCTGGATTAACGAATATTTTAGATTTAAATGAAATTAAAGAAGCATTACAAAAACACCTAATGTAGTAACAATGAAGGGGGAGTAGTGCTATGTTTGATATAATTATGAAGGATATTTTAGGACAACCCGCAATATTAGTCGGATTATTTGCTATGTGTGGTTTACTACTGCAAAAGAAAAATTTTGCAGATACGGTTTCAGGAACCTTAAAAACAATTATGGGCTTCGTCGTTTTAGGAGGTGGAGCCACTATATTAATTGGAGCTTTAGATGTTTTTGGTAAAATATTTGATAAAGCATTCCATATTAAAGGGATTATACCAAATAATGAAGCTGTAGTTGCAATAGCACAGCAAACATTAGGAAAAGAAACAGCGTTAATTATGGTATTTGGTATGATTGCGAATTTACTAATTGCACGTTTTACAAAATTTAAATATGTGTTTTTAACTGGTCATCATACCTTATTCATGGCATGTTTAATTTCAGCGGTATTTTCAACTACCGGGATGAAAGGTGCTACATTAGTGATTGTTGGATCAATCATTTTAGGGGCACTCATGGTGATTTTTCCAGCATTATTACAACCATACGTTAGAAAAATTACAGGAATGGATGATATCGCAATCGGCCATTTTGGATCAGTTGGATACTTAGCGGCAGGGTTTGTTGGGAGTAAATTTGGAAATAAGGATAAATCAACAGAACAAATTAAAGTGCCTAAGTCACTAGGTTTTTTACGTGATACATCAGTTTCTATGTCATTAACGATGGCTGTATTATTCTTTATTGTTGCACCATTTGCGGGTAAGGAGTTTATCGAAACGGAATTAAGTAACGGACAAAATTACCTTGTGTATTCTTTCATGCAAGCAATTACATTTGCAGCAGGAGTATATATTATTTTAGCGGGTGTCCGCATGTTAATTGCAGAAATAATACCTGCATTTAAAGGGATTGCAGATAAACTTGTACCAAATGCAAAACCAGCGTTAGATTGCCCAACAATCTTCCCGTTTGCACCAAATGCAGTTATTATTGGCTTCTTAACAAGTTTTATTGCCGGATTACTATCCATGTTTATACTTTCATTTATTGGTTTGAGTGTAATAGTGCCAGGGTTAATTCCTCACTTCTTCACAGGAGCAACAGCAGCCGTATTCGGTAATGCAACAGGAGGAAGACGAGGCGCAATACTAGGAGCTTTTGTAAATGGATTACTAATTTCATTCCTACCAGCAATATTATTACCGATATTAGGCGGATTAGGATTTGAGAATACAACATTTGGTGATTCTGATTTTGCAGTTGTAGGTATTTTAATTAGTGAAATTGTGAAGTTAGTAGGATATATTTTTTAATAGATAAGATGAAAAAGACTTGGATTCTTGTAATGAATGCAAGTCTTTTTTATTATTTCATTAATGCATTTAAAAATTATGATAAAATAATTTAAAAAGCATTATTAAATATTAATTGGATAGTCTCTATACTTGAAGATAAAGCTACTTGAATAATAAGGAGGTAATTTATGATTTTTCAAAATGAAATTGTATCATTACATTTTGAAGCTGTAAAATACGAGTTTAACAATGCATTTGATACATTTGATCGTAATTGGCTAATAATAAAAGTGAAACTTTCAGAGGGAAATAAAGTTTTTGAAACGATGGATCCTTTTTTACAAACTAGCGAATTACAACACATGAAAGAATGGTTTCAAACATTACCGAATCCTACATATACCCGACTAGACTTCATAGAACCTAATCTGTCGTTTGAATTTATAGGAGAAAAAGAAGAGACATTTCAAATTATAGTTCGTTTATCTATAGAACTAAATCCTTCATGGTGTAAAGAAGAAGAGTACGAATTTTGTATTACTATTACGCAAGAAGATAGAAAAAATATTATTCGTTTCATTGAAGAACAACATATAAAATTTCCAAAACGATAAAAAAGACTTGATATCCTAAAGGAAATCAAGTCTTTTTCATTACATACGATTATCATGCCAGAAGTTTAATGGGAAGTGTTCGTTCTCACTATAGGCTTCTAATTCATATCCTTTTTCTTTCAGTCCTTTAATAATACCAGGTACTGCTTTTACGGATTGTGGGTGAATATCGTGCATAAGGATAACTTCTGTTGGCTTGTTAGCGCCATTTAGAACGTTTTCTACAATTTTAGCTGATGCAGCATCAACCTGCATTTTGTTATACTTCCAGTCTAAAGAATCGATTGTCCAATCCCAAACTTTTAAGCCATTCTCAACAACTTTGTTGCGAAGAGCCTCATTTAATCCTGGCATTGATCCGTAAGACGGACGAGTTAATACTGGTGATTTGCCTAAAACGCCAGCGATTAAGCCTTGATCTTCCTTCATCTCATCTACATAATGACCTTCTGTGTAAAGTTTCTTGTAGTTATGAGTCATACTGTGCATCCCAACGTAGTGGCCTTCAGCATCTTCACGTTTTACAAGATCAGGGAAAGCTTTTACATTTGAACCAATAAGGAAGAATGTTGCTTTTGCATTTTCTCTCTTTAACATATCTAAAAGCTCAGCTGTGTATTTTCCAGGACCATCATCAAATGTTAAGTAAGCTACTTTTCTAACTTGCCCATTATATTGTTTTGGAGCTTCTTTCGGTGCAAGAGATGATTGAATTTCACTTACAAGTTGAACAGATTTTGCTTCATCCTCTGTACTCGCTAGAGCAGTATGTGCTGATCCTAAGGCCGCTTCGTATGTAAATAATACCCCCGCGCAAATCAACATAGCCCTTTTCACTAAAGTTGTCATTCGAATTCCATTGTGCATAATTTTCCTTCTCTCTATAAAAGTTCTACTCTACTATATTAGCAATTATAGGGAGGTAATTGCAAAAAAACTTTTTTACAAGAGCAAAAAAGTTTGTCCAAAAGTATGCAAGATTTCAATATTTTGCTGGTTTACTAAAATGAAACAAGGATGGAATGAAAATGCATGTAGTTTGTTGCTATATATAATAAACCCAATGAGTGAGTTATACAGAGAATGCTGACGAAGAGTGTGCCTGTTGCATTAAAACGCATCTACAAAATTTCACATACCGTATTTTGAAAAATAAATATAGGAAAACCAAAAAGTAATGTAGAATATATCGTACATACATATATGAAGTCAACAGAAAAGATAAAGAGGTGGGCATATGTTACTTGAAGAAGTAATGCAGCAACTAGAGGAATACGGAACAGAACAGAATCGTAAAACGTATAAAAACCACGGAGCGAAAGAGCCACTATTCGGAGTTAGTTTTGCTAATTTAAAATTGTTAAAAAAGAAAATAAAAAAAGATCATGATTTAGCAATTTTATTATGGGAAACAAAAAATATGGATGCAATGACATTAGCAACAATGATTTTAGATCCAAAGAAAGTTACGACAGAACTGCTAAATAAATGGGTACAGGAAGTTGATTATTATTGTTTAATGGATGTTTTAATGACGGCTATTTGTACGTCGCCGATCGCGATAGAAAGAATGGAAGAATGGACAAAGTGTGATGATGAATGGATTGGAAGAGCAGGCTGGTCTTTATTAGCAAATATAGCGATGAAAAATAAAACGTTACAAGACGATTTCTTCTCTCCGTATTTAGAAGAAATTAAAGTAAATATACATAATGAAAAAAATAGAAAAAAAGAAGCGATGAATCGTGCTTTAATCGCGATAGGAATTCGTAATGAAGACTTAGAGCAAGCAGCGATTGAAATTGCACGTGAAATTGGAAAAGTACACGTTGATCACGGGGCAACGTCATGCAAAACACCAGACGCAGAGCCGTATATAAAAAAAGCGAGAGAAAGAGCTGAAAAAAAGAAAGTGAAATAAGAAAAGGGGAACGGTTATGAAAGCAATGGAAGCGGCAAAAAGCATCATTACATCACAATTTCCGAATTGTGATGTAGCTTTACTTGGAGGAAGTGTTGCAAGAGGAGAAGCGACAAAAACATCTGATTTGGACATTGTAATAGTTGATCAAAGTTTAACGTCTTGTTATCGAGAATCTTTCTATAGTAATGGGTGGCCAGTTGAGGTATTTGTACATAATTTTGAAACGTTAAAAACCTTCTTTAAAATAGATTGTGACCGCGGAAGACCTTCGTTACCACAATTAGTTGCAGAAGGTATTGTATTAAAAGGGGAAAATGAAATTGTTGAGAAATTAAAAAGCGAAGCGAATGAGTTACTAAATAAAGGGCCAGCTAAATGGACGGAAGAAATGATGGAGCAGAAGCGTTATTTTATTACAGATACTTTGGATGATTTTATTGGTGCATCAAAAAGAGAAGAAGAGTTGTTTATCGCGAATTTATTAGCTGATTTATTACATGAATATGTATTAAGAGTAAATGGTAAATGGCTTGGAAGTTCAAAATGGTTTATAAGGGTACTTAGAAGATATGATGAACAATACGCAGATCAATTTGTAACAGCATTCGATCATTTTTATAAAACAGGAGAGAAAAGAAAATTAATTACTTTTGTAGAAAAAACGTTAGAACAGTATGGAGGAAGAATGTTCGAAGGGTTTTCTATAGGAAAGTAAAAGGGGGATCATACAATGAATATACCATTCGTTCAATTAAGAGAACTGACACTAGATGATGTAGAAGACCGATATCAATGGTCATTAGATACAAAAGTAACAAAACATTTAGTTGTACCAGATCAATATCCACCGTTCACTCGTGAAGATACAAAAAAATGGATTGAAGCATGTATAAATCGAAAAAATGGTTATGAACAAAGAGCAATCACTACAGAGAACGGCATACATATTGGATGGGTAGATCTTAAAAACTTTGATAAAACAAATGAAAATGCAGAACTGGGAATCGCGATTGGTAATAAAGAATACTGGGGTAAAGGGTATGGAATAGCAGCCTTATATAGTATGTTACATGTAGCATTCTTTGAATTTGAATTAGAAAAAGTATGGCTACGTGTAGATGAAGATAATTTTCAAGCTAGAAAGAGCTATGAAAAGGCTGGTTTTGTATGCGAAGGATTAATGAGAAATGATCGATTACGTAGAGGTCAGTTCATTCATCGCTATCGTTATAGTATGTTAAGAGAAGAATATCAATCTTTAATTAGTAGTTTATAAAAATATTATGTTAATTAAAAGGGGATAGAGAAATATGATTCGATTACTTACGAAAGAAGATGCAAAAAAATATTGGGACTTACGTTTACAAGCATTACAAGTAAACCCTGAGGCATTTGTAACAACTTATGAAGAGGCGATTCGTCAGGAAAATCCTATTAAGCGAGTGGAAAGTAATTTATCAGCTGCTACTAGTTGTACATTTGGTGCTTTTAATGAAGAGAATCAATTAGTTGGAGTTGTCACTTTACTAACAGAAGAGAAAGAGGCGTATAAACATAAAGGGCATATCGTTGCGATGTATGTAGATGCAAGCAATCGAAGAAGTGGCCTTGCACGTGAGTTAATACGTAAGGCAATTGAAAGAGCAAGAGAAATGGACTTGGAACAATTGACATTAGGTGTTGTTTCCACAAATGAGCCAGCAAAAAAGTTGTATGAATCTATGGGCTTTAAAACGTATGGGATTGAAAAGAGAGCTATAAAGATGAATGGTGTGTATAGTGATGATGAACATATGGTGTTGTTCTTGTAAGGGGGGAGTTTCATATGAAAGATCTACTTTTGCAAAGAAATATGAACCCGCAAGTTGCGATTTTGTATGCGACGGTTACGGATACATTTAAACGACTGCAAAAGTTAGTAGAAGGTACTGATGAGAAAGAACTGTCATTTAAAGGGACAGAAAATAATGAAAATAGTATTGGACAACTACTTCAACATTTAGCAGTTGTCGATTTACATTGGGTGTACCGATTAAAAGGAGAAGCAATTCCGCTCGTACTTGAAAATATATATGGACCTATGTTAAATGAAGCAGGAGAGCTGCCAAGTTTAAGAAAACAGACGTTGCAACAATTAATGCAAAATTATGAAGTTGTGCAACATATGTTTTATGAGGAATGTATGAAACTAACAGAAAATGATTTAATACGAGAAGTTCTTTATGAAAAGGGAGAAAATGCGACTATAAGGTGGGGGATATGGCACATAGCTAATCATAATCGGTACCATCAAGCTCATATTAGTCAGTTAAGAAAACTATATAGAGCTAGATACACGCGAGATGAAAAATTCGAATTTTAATTATATTTAAATTGTTGTATAGTAGTAAGAAGAAACTGAACAAGGGGTTTTATAATGAAAGCTATAGCAGTAGGGATATTGGCATCATTTTTCTTTGCCTTTACCTTCGTTTTAAACCGGGCGATGGACTTAGAAGGTGGAAGCTGGATTTGGAGTGCATCATTACGGTACTACTTTATGGTTCCGATGCTTTTACTTATTGTCATGTATAGAGGAAACTTAAAGCAACTCTTTCAATATATGAAAAACAATCCGAAAGAATGGTTAGTTTGGAGTATCGTTGGATTTGGTCTCTTCTATGCACCACTTAGTTTTGCCGGAGCTTTTGGACCTGGTTGGCTCGTTGCATCAACATGGCAAATTACAATCGTCGCAGGGATTTTATTAACACCATTTTTTGCGGTAGATCCATTACATAAAAAACTCCCAATGAAGGAATTAGTTATGTCGGGTATTATTTTATGCGGTGTTGTACTCATGCAAGTAGAACATGCTTCTTCATTAGGAATTCGTGAAACTGTTTTATGTGTCGTTCCTGTACTTATTGCAGCGTTTGCGTATCCTCTTGGAAATCGAAAAATGATGCAAGTTTGTAAAGGGGAGTTAGATGTATTCCAGCGAGTTCTCGGTATGACTTTAGCCAGTTTACCATTTTGGTTTTTACTATCTGGTTATGAAGTATCAACAGGCGGACTACCGTCAAGTAGTCAAGTTTTTCAATGTTTTATTGTAGCAGTTAGTTCTGGCTTAATCGCAACGGTATTATTCTTCTTTGCGACAGATCTTGTAAAAGATGATCCACAAAAACTAGCAACAGTGGAAGCGACTCAGTCCGGTGAGGTTTTATTTGCGCTAGTAGGAGAACTTATCTTGTTATCTGCACCAATTCCGTCATCTTTATCTTGGATTGGTATGAGCCTCGTTATTATCGGAATGATACTACATAGTTATGTAGCGGTCGTTGTGAAGAAAGAAGAAAAAATAACTGCGTGATGAGATTAGCTCTTTATATAAAGAGCTAATCTTTTTTCATAGAAAGGAATGATGATATGAATTTGCAATGTGTTAAACAAATTGAGAAAGATCCCATATTAAATGTACTACTGTATGCAGTCGGCCCAAGTGAATCTAGCAAAAAGAAAGCAGTTTTATTTTATGAAAGCAATAAAGGGACTTTGCATAGATATGAAGAAAAGGCTTGCATAGGTATTGAAATAACCGGAGCAAATAAAGCGAGAATATGCCACATAGCAGTGGTACCGCAATATCGTCATAAAGGAATAGCGGTGCAAATGATAAAGGAAATAGTAAGAATGTATCAATTGACGTATCTAGAGGCAGAGACAGACGCTGAGGCAGTAAAATTTTATAAGAAAATGGGTTTTCAGATTCAAAGTTTAGGAGAAAAATATCCGGGGATTGAAAGGTTTCATTGTTATTTGGAAAAATAGTACGAAAATATGCAAATATATATTGTGTTTAGTTTGAAAAAAGTAACATTTACATTATATAATAAAGGTATCTGGAAAAATATAGATAATGGAAATTAGGTGTATAACACATGAGAATGGATAAAAGTAAATTTATAAAAATTGCTACTTCAATAGGGGTATCATCTTTTTTATTAACTGGATGTGGTGATTATGAAGAAGATACTGCTCAACAAGAAAGTACTGCTGTTAAAACAGATGGTGCAAAACAGGGAAATGAACAAGAAACATTAAATTGCGATGATAAAACGCCTACTAATGAAAATGTAGAAAATGATGAGTTATGTAAGGAAATGAATCCATCATTTTCATCGTATCATGAAAATTCACATTTACCGATACTTCCATTCGTAGCAGGATATTTATTAGCAAGCAGAACTTCAAATATGAATTATACAGCAAAACCAAATATAATGAAGAAACCGTATGCAAATAATATTATTCCATATCGTGAGAAAGACCAAAGTAGAACTGGTGGCAGCGGTGGAGGAGGATACTACGGTGGAACTAACAGCAACAACAATAATTCTTCTAATAAAGTGGATTTAAATAAACAACAGCCAAATTCCTCAAATAAAGCGACGCCAGATACAAATACGCCAAAATCATCTACGACACAAACGCCAAAAGTGAATTCAGGTTCAAGTGGAATTGGGAACGCAAAAGCGCCAGCCGGATCATAACACGAAAGGATAATAGAATCATGTATACAGAACAAGAGCAGAAAGAGTATATGAAAGTATGGTTTTCACTAGCGGAAGAGGCTGGTCGGAATGGATTTACTTGGCCGAGTCTACTAGAAAATGAAGAATGGAATCAATATATGGCAACAGGTATGTATCGTATGCCTGTAAACACATATACTGCTATTTCGAAAGCAACAGAAGAAATTATGTACGTGTTATATAGAACGTATCAATATATTCTCAATACGGCAGAAGATTTTCAAACACTAGGATTTCCTGCTGAAACATGGGAAATTGCGAGAATGAAACACACTGGTTTGTTTTCATATTTTACGAGATTTGACTTTATCGTAAATGGTGAAGATATAAAGTTAATAGAAGTAAATTGTGATACACCAACAGGTTATTTAGAGCCATCTGTTGCAAATGAAGTGTTGTGCCGTTATCACGATGTAAATCACCCAAATCATATAGAAGAGCATATTGTGCAGGCGTGGGAACAAATTAAACATGACTATAGTATAGATCCTAGAGAAACGATTTATTTTACGAGTTATGATTGGCATGATGAAGACCATCAAACGGTTCAATTTTTAAGAAGTTATTGTTTAGATCAATCAACGGATTATATAGGTATACAAGATATTGTCGTTGCAGATGATGGTATATATACGCAAAATGGTGAACGAATTCATTATTTATATAGACTATATCCAATTGAATATTTAGTTTCAGATGCTGATAAAAACGGGAAAAGAATTGGACTCCAGTTTTTAGATCATATTGCGCAAGGTAGAGTGAAAATCATTAATCCACCAGCTGCTTTTCTTATGCAAAATAAAAGTGTACTCGCATTAATATGGCAACTTTACGAAGAGGAAGTTTTCTTTGAGGAAGAGGAGCGAGGAATCATTCAGAACTACTTTTTACCGACATATTTTACAAATAAACCGTTTATAGAACGAAATGAATCATATGTATCTAAACCTTTATACGGCCGTGAAGGCGGAGGAGTATCTATATACGAAAATAATGAACTATTAGCTGAAGATAAAACAGAGTATTACTTTGAACAGCGGAAAATATATCAGCAATACATAGAAATGCCTGACTATACAATTGACACATGGGACGGTCCGTATACTGGTAAACTATTAATTGGTTCACACTGTATTAGCGGGAGAGCTGCTGGTTTATTTTTACGTGTAGGTGAGAAAATAACGGGAAACTTATCGATGTTTACTGGAGTTACAATTGAAGGATAAATGGAACAAAGAGCTCATCATTTTTGATGGGCTCTTTCGTTTAAATATATTGTTTTTATTGCTGTGATGTAACGACTTCAGGTTGCTTCTTTTGTTATATAAAACTAATTTATTACCATTTTTTGTGTAGATAAAAATGATTAAGTTAAAAATTAAGAAAAATATGATAATATATGTATGTAGTAGTTTAAAACAAAATGGGGGAACAATCGTGAAAATGAATGAAATAGTGGCAAGTACGCCATTGCCAAATACAATTAAAACAATTACAAATGATTTAAGAAAATTAGGATTAGAAAAAGGAATGACAGTTATTGTACATTCTTCGTTAAGTTCCATAGGCTGGGTATCTGGAGGCGCAGTTGCAGTAGTAGAGGCGTTAATGAATGTTATTACAGAAGAGGGAACGATCATTATGCCAACTCAATCTTCGGATTTATCTGATCCGAAACATTGGTCAAGACCACCTGTACCTGAAGAATGGTGGCAAATTATTCGGGATAACGTCCCAGCATTTGAGCCACATATAACGCCAACAAGGGCAATGGGAAAAGTAGTTGAATGTTTTCGTACATATCCGAATGTAGTACGTAGTAACCATCCATTAGGAAGTTTTGCTGCATGGGGAAGACATGCAGAAGAAATAACGATGAATCAGTCACTATCAATGAGTTTAGGAGAAGAATCTCCATTAAGAAAAATATACGATTTAGACGGATACATATTATTAATTGGTGTTGGATATGATTCCAATACTTCTGTACATTTATCAGAAGTACGTTCTGGTGCGTGTGAGTTAATAAAAGTAGGGGCACCCATTATAGAAAATGGTGAAAGAGTGTGGAAAAAATTTGTTGATATGGATTACGATTCTGACAAATTTGTAGAAATTGGTGTGGAATTTGAGCAAAAGGGAACTGTGAAAATAGGGAAAATA
The DNA here is from genome assembly GCF_038006905.1 of Bacillus sp. FSL R9-9834. Taxonomy (NCBI): domain Bacteria; kingdom Bacillati; phylum Bacillota; class Bacilli; order Caryophanales; family Bacillaceae; genus Bacillus; species Bacillus sp. FSL R9-9834. Next base: position 2,754,559 of record NZ_JBBOWD010000001.1, on the reverse strand, counting down.
GGAAACGCAAAGTGCCGTCTTATGAAACAACGTGATATAGTTGATTTTGGAACAGAATGGTTTCGTAAGAAAAATTAGTAAGGGATGGTTACAATGAAGGGGAAAAAGGTATTAATTACAAGCGGTGGTTGTTTAGAAAAATGGGATCAAGTTCGTGGTCATACGAATATGGCAAAAGGAACAATTGGAAGAATAATCGCCGAAGAACTTATAAGTAAAGGGGCCTATGTTATATATTTACATGGTTATTTTGCGGAGAAACCGAATGATATAAACAATCAATTAGAATTACACCCATTTGAAGGAATTGTTGATTTACAAGATAAAATGAAGAGTATCATTACGCACGAAAAGGTCGATGCAGTCATTATGGCAGCGGCTGGATCTGATTGGATTGTGGACAAGATTTGTGATCAAGAGGGCAATGTTCTTGATATGAATGGAAAAATCTCAAGTGATATAGCGCCAATTATACATTTTCAAAAGGCACCGAAAGTATTAAAACAAATAAAAGAGTGGGATCCAGAAACTGTACTCGTTGGCTTTAAACTTGAAAGTGACGTAAATAAAGAAGAACTGTTTGAAAGAGCGAAAAATAGAATGGAAGAAGCGAAGGCGAGTGTAATGATTGCAAATTCACCACATTCTTTATATTCGCGCGGAGCAATGCACTACGTAATTGGACAAGACAGTAAAGGGCAGTTATGTAATGGAAAAGATGAAACAGCGAAAGAAATTGTCAAAAGGTTAGAAGTACTATGTAATCGCGTTACTGCTTCATAATTTTAAGTATTTGGATAAGAGTGAGTCCGCATAGTATATATTGGTAAGCGAAACTTTAATTTATGGGAATTTTACTTTTGCACAAACGTTAACCATCCAATATGGATACATAGAATAATTGGTGAGGAGTGAATTCTATGGAACATTTATTAAAGCAAGCTATTAAACTCCGGAAAGAAAAGAAATATGCGCAGTCTAAAGAGATACTCATCGGATTAACAAACTTTACGAGGGATGCAGAAGTACTTTATCAATGTGCCTGGATACATGATGTAATGGGTCTTGAAACAGAAGCTATGCCGTATTATGAACAGGCAATTGCAAACGGTCTTGAAGGGGAGTCACTTTGCGGCGCATATATCGGTCTTGGTAGTACATATCGTTGTATAGGCGAGTATGATAAAGCAATTACTGTTTTAGAAACAGGTTTGCAGCAGTTTCCAGATAATGATGTGATGAAAGTATTTTTGTCATTAGCGAAATATAACGTAAACGATCATGAATCCGCGATGAAATTATTACTTGAAACAGTCGTAAAAGTAGAAGAAGTTAAAGAGTTTGAACGGGCTATTTCATTTTATAAAGACCATTTAAACGAGGTTTTTAAATAGAGGAGTGAAAGTATGAGTGTCACACTTTCGCGAAGGCGAAAAGGTATATGGATTGGACTCGTATCTTTAATCTTATTATCAAACTATTTATTGTATGCTCTTCCGATTGTACCAGCTACTCCGAAAGAAGTTGTTCTTGGGTCATTATTAGATTGTATGTTTGTAATTCCGGTCATTACGTATTTCTTTATTATTCGAAAAAGATACTCGTTAACGTATATATTCCCTGTCGTAATAGCTGGTTATATATTTGCAAGATTTATTATTCCAAGCGACTATTTACAAGCTTTTTCATACGTTTCTTATATTATAGTTGCAGGAGAAATTGCTTTTGTATGTGTAGAGTTATTCCTTCTATATAAAATTGTTAGAAAGCTTCCTAACATAATAAAAAAATATAAAGAATATAAAAGTGAGTATTCTTCATTTTCTTATGCAATTGATGCTGCGTTTGACGCTGCTATGAAAAGAAATAAATTAGTAGATATTATTGTAACAGAGTGTAAGTTAATCTATTATGCATTTTTATCGTGGCGTGAAAAACTACCAGAAGGTGAATACGTATACTCATATCACAAAAAGACTGGCGCAATAGGTGTATATATTATGATCATCCATGCGACCTTAATAGAAAGTATCGGCTTTCATTATTTGTTTCATCAATGGAATCCAGTTGTAGCATGGGTGTTACTTATTTTAAACGTATATGCAATGTTTTATTTTTTAGCTGAAATACAAGCAATGCGTAAAAATCCAATTATTGTTACGGAAAAAAAATAATCATTCAAATCGGATTAGGAAAGAAAATTATTATACCTTTTACACAAATTGATAAGATTACGTTCTATAAAGGAGAACTTTTAAAGAAAGAGAAAGAGGTTCTTGACGCAACGGTGATGGAATTTATAAAGGAACCTCCAACATTTGAAATTATACTTAAAGAGCCGGCGAAAGTACAATTGTTATATGGGTTTTCTAAAACAGTAAGTCGTGTTCACTTAAATGTTGATGAGGAACGGAATTTTTATGATGTGATGACGGAGAAATTGAACCATGAATAATGCTACTAATTTTCATCGTACGTTTGGTGTGTATGGCATTTGTATCGAAAACAATAACATATTAGTAATAGATAAAATTAAAGGTCCATATAAGAACAGATATGATCTACCTGGAGGGAGCTTAAATGAAGAGGAGTCGTTGTTATCGGCACTCCATAGGGAATGTAAAGAAGAAACTGGATTAGAAGTAAAGGTTATAAAGCAAGTAGGTACGGTTGATTTTCAATACCCTTCAAAGTTTAAAGATTATACACATGTACACCATATTGCAGTTTTGTATGATGTTGAAAAGAGTGCAGGGAAAATCATAGTACCAAAACAATTTGAAGGTCAAGATTCTTTAGGAGCGAGATGGGTTTCTATAGAAAGCATTACAGAAGACAATTCATCTCCACTTGTATGTAGTGCAGTAGAATGGCTGAAAACAAATGAGCTTCCATTAGAAGTGAAAAAATATGAAGCATGGACAGTGAAAAACTCCTTCTAAAATAAGAAGGAGTTTTATTGTGTACTTGGAGACCAAATACTTCTTTATGACTATATAAACCGATATAATAAAGCTAGAAATAGCATAAGGGGAAACAAAGAATGAATAAATTACTAACATCCAAAAGTGAAATTATAGAAAGAAAAATACGATATGACTCGACAACAGTAGAACACACTTGTTTATTACTTGAAAAGCAGTTGCGAAGTATCGTGTTATTTCATGAGGTTCAGTATTCATTTACGATGAATACACGTGATTCAAGTTTAACAATCCCGAAAGGCAGTTACACCATTGCATACTACTGGGAGGATCGTCCGTACAATTTATACATATGGAGAGATAAGGATGGAATGTATGTAGGCTCTTATTTTAATGTTGTAAAAAATACGCAAATAACAGATGAACTAGTGTCATTTGAAGACTTAATTATTGATATTTTGGTACTTCCAAGTGGAGAATATTTTATTTTAGATGAGGATGAGTTGCCTGAGTCTTTAGAGGAGTTTGAGGATGGTTATGTGAATGAAGCTCTTAATGTATTAGAGGAAATAATTCAAAAGACCCTTCCTCAAATGATTGTAGAAACAGAAAGAGTGAGGTTAAACTAAATTGTAATCGATTTGAAAATAGAATACGTGTTTAATGAAATTGAGTAGTATCAAGTTATATAATCTAACTTTTTTGATAAGTCTAAGGTTAGATGTATATTTCTTGGGATTACTCTTTTTTGTGGAAATTAATATTGACTGAATATAGTTCAGTCGTTTATGATTGAATCAGATTCAGTCGAGGACAAACTTAGTAGGAGATGACCTATGAAAAGAATATCAAAAGAACCAGATATAAGACGACAAGAGTTAATGGATATTGGCTTTGAACTATATATGAAAAATGGTATGAAAGGATTTGGCATAAAAGATGTTGTGAATCATGCAGGTGTAGCAACAGGCTTATTTTATTATTACTTCAAGTCTAAAGATAACTTTGTTGATGAAGTGTTAAATGATTTTATTGTGAAAAATATGGAGTTAATCGAAGAAGTACTAATTTCAAATGAACGGTCTGTCATGCAAAAGATGGAAGATTCTCTAAATATATTTTGGACATTTATTGAAAAATTAGCGCCTTATAAAAATGTGAGTTCTTTTCAGACAGAACAACATTTTCAACTGGAACAGAAATTATTCACGCGAATTCAGCCATTAATTCGACAAGTGATTGAAGAAGGGATGAAAACGGGGATTTTTAATACTGATAACTCATTACTAGCTTCAGGTTTTATTTTATACGGTCTTAGCAGTGTTGCTCATTCAGAGGTGAATTTGAATTTAGATACGAAGCAAGAAATGGTTAATTTAGTATTAAATACACTACGATATGATCAAAGAGAAGGAGAATGTATATGAAGATTATGATCGATGGAAACAATATTTCGAATGAACAACTTACAAAATGGAAAAGAGAACGTATTAAAAAAGTTTTAAATACATTAGGACATAAAGAGCAAGAATTAAATGATACAGACGTTATGATAAAAAAACTAACGGAACTAAAATTAAATTATTCATACGATGAAATGTATGATAAGTTGAAGTCTAAACTTAAATTAAGTGAAATGGGTATGCGTATCGCTACAGTTTTATCTGGTAATAGACGGAAATTTTCAAAAACAAGTATTTATTTAGATGGGATTACAGCAGAAGAAGCGATAAATGGGATTGACAGTTTTATGCTTGAACAATCACGTGAAAATAATCAGGTGAACTTGTCAGGTTGTCCTGATCACTATGTACTAAGACCGTTTGGGGAAAATGAATTAGAAGTTATCGAAACTACTGGTAATTCTCCATTTCCAGTTCAATTTTTTATTGTTTTTGGTGACGAAACGGGATTGAAGACACCTAGGGATAAGTCTTATCAATACCAATCAACAGGTGTTGCACGTATGAAAGACGGTACTACTATTGGTGGAGTTCGACATCAATTCAAAGATACAGATACTGGTATAGAAGTAAGTCTAGTTGTAGAGTTTCCAGCACTTTGTCCTAATAGCCTTATTAAATCGCACCAAATGCATTTGGCATGTGAGTTTTCTTATTGGTTACAGTGGATTAAGAACCGTAAAAAATAAATAACAATAATGATGTTCAAACGAACCATATGTATTTTTTAACAAAACCTAGTTGACTTATCGGAAATATTTGTATAATATGTACTTAATTCTATTACGTATTGCTGATTGGAGAAACCAAAGGCATTTTATCTATTGATAAAATGCCTTTGGTTTTTTTATTGCATAAATACTGAATCTGTTCATTTAGATGAATCATTTCAAGGAGGTGAAGAAGTGACTGTTTCAATTGATGGAGTATCAAAATATTTTTCGAAACAAACTCGTACTGTTCAAGTATTAGAGAATATTAATTTTCAATTAGAGAAAGGGGATTTTGTTACAGTAATTGGTCCGAGTGGTTGCGGAAAAAGTACACTATTAAAAATTATTGCAGGCTTAGACGGCGAGTTTGAAGGAGAAATCATTATTGACGGGGAGCGTATAACAAAACCGAGTAAGAAGCAAGGATTTATATTTCAAGAGCATCGATTGTTTCCGTGGCTTACAGTGGAAGAAAATATTGCGGCGGATTTGTCATTAAAAGATAAGTATGTGAAGGATAAGGTAAAGGAATGGGTTGAAATTGTTCGACTAGATGGTTTTGAAAAATCATATCCGAAAGAAATATCAGGCGGGATGTCACAACGTGTTGCGATTGCAAGAGCGTTGCTAAGAGATCCAAATGTATTGTTACTTGATGAGCCATTTGGAGCACTGGATGCATTTACCCGAAGTCATTTGCAAGAAGTACTGCTCAACATTTGGGAACAAAAAAAGACGACAATGATATTTGTTACACATGATATAGACGAAGCAATATATCTTTCAAACAGAATTGTCATCATGAGTGCAAAGCCTGGAAAAATACATAAAGTGATTGAAAATAATTTACCTTATCCGCGTAGTAAAACTTCGGAGTCATTCCAAGAAATTCGAAAGAAAGTATTACAGCAGTTTGAACGCGGGGGACTAATTCAAACAAGTATATAGGGAAAGGGTGAGTATATGTATAAAAAAATCAAAATTCTTTCTTTTGCATTAGCTATTTCTTTATTTTTATTCGGATGTGAAAAAAGCACAGCAAGTAGTAAGAAGGAAGATGTAACAGTACAAATTGGTATTCAACAAGGATTAAGTCCACTATTACTCGCACAGAAAAAAGGATGGTTTGAAGAGGAGTTTAAAAAAGAAGGAGTTAAGGTGAAGTGGACAGAGTTTCAAAGCGGTCCTCCTTATTTTGAAGCAATTGCATCAAATCGATTAGACTTTGGTGAAGTTGGCAACTCTCCAGTTATTTCCGCGCAAGCAGCAGGTATTGAATTTACTGAAATTGCTAATACGAGTTATGCGAGAAAAGGAACAGGCATTCTTGTACAAAAAGATAGCAAGATTACGAGTGTAAAAGATTTAAAAGGTAAAAAAATCGCAGTAGCAAAAGGAAGTAGCGCATTTAATTTATTGTATCGAGCGCTTGATAAAGAAGGTATCAATGCAAAAGATGTAAATGTCATTCAGTTACAACCAGATGAAGCGCAGCCAGCATTTGAATCAGGATCAGTAGATGCATGGGCAATTTGGGATCCTTTCATATCGTTACATACGGTAAATAAAGGAGCAAAGGTGATTACAGATGGTGAACAATTAAACGTATCTTCCCCAGAGTTTTTAATTGCGAGAACAAAATTTGCGAAAGAGCATCCAGAATTAGTGGAGAAATTCCTTAAAGTATATGAAAAAGCACGTGTATGGCAAGATGAAAACTTGGATGAAGCAATAAAAATATACACTTCTGCAAAGAAAATAGATGCAGATATTGTAAAAGAAGTGTTTAATCACGACAAACCCATCTTAGTTCCGGTAGCGAAAGAAATAGTTGCAGAACAGCAACAGACAGCAGATTTTCAATATAAGCTCGGTTCTATAAAGAAAGAAATCAAAACAGATAAAGTTGTAGATAATTCTTTCGTAGAAAAAGCAATAAAGGCGAAATGAAAAGAGGTTTTGTAAATTGGAAAATACGAAGGCTGCTGTGAAAAGGGCGAGTATAACGATTGGCAAAAGCAATGTAAAAAAATTGCGAAAGACAAATGTAAAAGTGTTAGTAAGAGCGATTACGATACCAATTGTCGTATTAATTATTTGGCAGTTAGCTGGCGTATTCGATTTAGTCTCTAAAACAGTATTACCAACGCCATTACATATATTTCTAGCTTTTCAAGAACTTATAAAAACAGGAGAGTTATACGGTCATCTAAGTATCAGTGTATTCAGGGCTGCGGCTGGTTTCTTTATTGGTGGGAGTCTAGGAATTATATTAGGAACGATTGTTGGGTTTTCAACGAGAAGCGAGCAATATTTAGATCCGTCAGTACAAATGTTAAGAACTGTGCCTCACTTAGCTGTTGCACCGCTTTTCGTATTATGGTTCGGTTTTGGTGAAACATCGAAAGTGTTATTAATTGCAGATGGTGCATTTTTTCCTTTATACGTAAACGCGTTTCTAGGAATACGAGGTGTAGATTCAAAGTTATTCGATGTTGCGAGAGTGTTAGAGTTTAGTAAAAGAAAATTAATTACAAAATTAATTTTACCTGCTGCATTACCTAACCTTTTACTAGGAGCAAGATTATCATTAGGAGTTGCATGGGTGAGTTTAGTAGTAGCAGAACTTATGGGATCTACAGAAGGTATTGGCTATATGATAATGGATGCAAGGCAATTTTCAAATACAGATATTGTATTTGTCGGTATCATTATCTTTGCATTCGTTGGGAAGTTTTCTGATTCACTTGTTCGTTTACTAGAAGTGAAGTTTTTAAGATGGAGAGATAATTTTAAAGGAGAGGTAGGAAATTAACATATAAATTATTAGGGGTAATTTATATAGAGTATTTTAGTGTATGTTTCAACATAAATAAGGGGTGTGTAAAGGTATGGAATTATTATGGTTTATTCCGGCGTATGGAGATGGTCGATATTTAGGCACGACAAAACGAGGAAGAGCAGCTGAGTATGGTTATTATAAACAAGTTGCACAGGCAGCCGATTATTTAGGATATACAGGTGTGTTACTTCCAACTGGTCAAGGTTGTGAAGATCCATGGGTACTTGCATCGGCACTTGCAGCTGAGACAGAGAAATTAAAGTTTTTAGTAGCAGTTCGACCAGGACTAATGTCACCGACAGTTGCAGCGAGGATGGCTTCTACATTTGATAGAATTTCAGACGGGAGGTTACTTATTAATGTAGTAGCTGGAGGAGATCCAGTTGAATTACAAGGAGATGGATTATATCTTGAACATGATGAAAGGTATGAAGCAGCTGATGAATTCTTAAAAGTTTGGAAATCGACTTTGCAAGGTGAGACCATTTCATTAGAAGGAAAACATATTAAAGTTACGGATAGTAAAGTTGTGTTCCCACCAGTTCAAACGCCATATCCTCCTATATATTTTGGAGGATCATCCGCTGCTGGAAAGGAAGTTGCAGCAGAACATAGTGATGTATATTTAACGTGGGGAGAGCCGCCAGAGCAAGTGAAGGAGAAAATAGAGGAAGTAAGAAAACTGGCAGAAGAGAAGGGGCGTTCAGTACGATTTGGCATCAGGTTACACGTAATTGTAAGAGAAACAGAAGAAGAAGCGTGGGAAGAGGCAGAACGTTTAATTCAATATGTAGATAATGAGACAATTGAGCTTGCTCAAAAGACATTTGCAAGATATGATTCAGTTGGTCAAAAACGAATGACCCATTTAAATAAAGGTACACGAGAGTCGTTAGAGATAAGTCCTAATTTATGGGCTGGCATCGGGCTTGTAAGAGGTGGTGCAGGTACTGCGCTTGTTGGAGATCCGCATACAGTAGCAAATAGAATAAAAGAATATGAAGCGTTAGGAATTGATACATTTGTTTTATCAGGATATCCACATTTAGAAGAGGCATATGAAGTGGCAGAACTTTTATTTCCTTTATTGAAAGAAGAAAAGAAACAAGAAAATAAAATTGTTGGTGAAATGGTAGCTGATGCATATGCATTAAAAAAATAGTGAGAAATAAAGTGAAGCTTTAATCCTTTGGTTGAATTGTCCCAAAGGATTATTAGCCTTCACCAATTGGGTATTTAGAGGCAGTTTCACCTATGTTTTGCTTCATTTTGTTTACTGTCTGTTAATACGGGGGAAAAAACTCGCAAGTAAATCACTTGCGAGTTTTCATCGTAAACTATTAGAAAATATGATAAAATTAAATAGTAACTTAAGGTACGGTTGGTTGTTCAATTATCACTTCTCTAAGTAGGAGGGGGGTGATAATAAGTGAGTGAAATAGCGTTGTTACTGCAAGGTGGACTGTTTCTCGTTGCATTGTTAACATTCGTCGTCGTTTTAATAGACAAGCTCAAAAAATAACAACCCACCTATGCCAATAGAATGTGGGTTGTTTTGTTTGTAAGAAACAAATAGGATAAATGAACAATCCAATCTGCTAAGTTACGTGGACTAGTGTGTAGCCGCACACTAGTCTTTTTTATTTATATACAATTTATAATTGGTTTATGTGATTGTATTGTTCTTTTCATACTTATTATAACACAGTGTCTTTTCATCAAGAAAGGAGACCGTATGTTCTGTTTCTAATTAAATAGAAGGTGATTTTTCTTTAAAGAGCCCGTCCATATACTGTTTTAAAGTTTGAACGTAAAATTCTTGCTTATTTACATCATTAACGCCGACAATTGGTGAAGGAAGTTCATATCTCTTTTCTGATAAATGAACGACAACATCAAAAATATCAAATAGACGAATGAAACAGAACAGGCCATCTTTATCACTTAATAAAATAAAGTAGTGGTTTTCGCTATTTGTATTTAATGTATTCCATAAAGAACTTTTGCTTAAATCACGAACAATGCTCTTTTCTTTTAATTCCATGAAGTCGGCATTTGATAGGATGCTAGAAATATCAATCGCATCTGGATCTTCAAAATAGCCATCGACTGCTTGTACAGCGAAAGTATAAGCCATTTTTAATACACTCATTTTATACTTACGGTTATCTAAAAGTAATTCACGTTGAATAGAGCTAGCTACTTTCGTTACACGTTCTTCTTTCCAAATTTCATTATGTAGTGAAATATCGTGCTTTTTACATAGTTTCATAATTAATGCATTGGAATAAAGTATTTCGTCACTTACTTCAACAACATCCGTCTCAGCCGCTGCAAGTTCCTCACCATGCTCATTCGTATAGAGCGGGGAGTCAATCTGTTTTTTCATGTGTTCAATCTTAAACTGACTTAATTTATGCCGGATTAAGGGGCGATCAATATTTGTTGTCATTTGTTCATAACAAGTATCACAAATTGAGTTTGTGAAATAATATCCACATAATATTTCTGGGATGACATATTGTTCACTAAGTTCTTTCGTATCTTTTCTGCAAATGATGCATTGTGTCATTTTTATCACCTTTACCTGCAAATTTGTATGTAATCTCATTGTAGTGTATTTATTGGTATTTTGGAATATTGTAAAGGAAAATATTATGTGAAATTGTTACTTATTTTGGTACAATGAAGTGAAGTGCTAGTTTAAAGGAGGACGTTTTTTTGAAATCGAAAGTGCACTTTTGGACATTAGAAGTGCTAATGGTTGTAGCGATCATATTTATTTGCACAAAAATATCGTTTCTATTTCAACCGATTGGTATCTTCATATCAACGCTGTTTTTCCCAATCTTAATCGCGTTATTTTTATACTTCATATTTAATCCGGTGTTAGTCTTTTTAGAGGAGAAAAAAGTACCTAGAAATTTAGCGATTTTACTGTTATATCTTTTTATCATAACATTAACTGCGGTTGGAGTTGGGGTAGTTGTTCCAACGATCTCACAACAGCTAATGGATTTAGTGAAAAATATGCCAGGCTATATAAAAGAGGGAAAACTATACATACAAGATTTATCCCATCATAGATTGTTTGAATGGTTATCTACGCAAAACTATGTTTCCATTGAAACAATTGAAAAAAATGCAATTGAATACTTAAAGGATATACCAAACACAATTACGTCGAGTGCAACGGCTTTATTTGGTATCATAACGAACGTCGCATTAGTTATTTTTACAGTACCGTTCATTTTATTTTATATGTTTAAAGATGGACATGCGTTTCCAGGAAAAGCAGTAAGTTTATTACCAGAGTCATACCGTGAAGAAGGGCTTCGTATCATTAAGGAAACGAACGAAACATTATCTGCATATATTCAAGGGCAAGCGCTCGTTTGTATATTTGTAGGTGCTTTTACTTTTATCGGTTATTTAATTATCGATTTACCGTACGCTTTTGTTTTAGGAATTATAGCTGCATTTACAAATATCATTCCTAACTTAGGTCCATTTATCGGTGCAGCACCAGCTGTTATTGTAGGTTTGTTCGTATCTCCGATGCAAGCGTTGTACGTAATTATTATCGTAACAATTGTACAACAATTTGAAAGTAACATCATTTCACCGCGTATTATGAGTTCAAAATTAAATATCCATCCGTTAACAATTATTATTTTAATTTTAGGGGTAGGTAACTTTGCGGGAATTATCGGAATGATCTTGGCGGTGCCAGTGTATGCAGTAACGAAAACAGTTGTATCGAACTTAGTGAGATTGTTTAAGACGAAGAGAAGTAATCGAAAGTAAAGTAATGAATTAAGAGGTATAGAACTGTTATTGAGTTCTATACCTTTTTATTTAATAATATGGCAGGAATATGTGTCTTTGTATCGTATATATTCAATAAATAAATATTTATATCAAAAGGAGTTTAGCCACATGGCAGAAATTATAGATACGGAAATGATTATAAATGAATTACAACATAAAGGTATTATTCATTTGACAAAAGAAAACATTGATAGAAAAAAGGGAACGACTGAAGGACAAGTGTATATTTTATATGGAGAGTCTAATAAGAAATATGTATTAAAGATCGATAAACCTGAAAATATTTCGTATACAGAAAGATTTCTTCATATGTATGAAGAGATTTATTTACTTCCTAAAATTATATTTACAGATTCAAACAAAAAATTTATTTTATATACATTTATTGAAGGTGAGACGCATTTTAAAAGAGGGAGTAAAATTCAATGGATGACGTGTTTAGCAAGAGATTTCATTAATAATTATAAGAAATGTAGTGAGGAAGAAGAGTGGGGAAGATTAGGTTTACCAAGAAAGTCTTGGCATGAATTTAATACATACAGTGTTAAAGGAGCTTATAAAAACTTAAACGGTATTTTATTAAAAGATGATTATATGAATGTTATGCAAATTGTAAATGAACTATCAAAAGGGGAGAAGGAAGAAGAAAAACATTTTCTGCACGGTGATACAGGTATACATAACTTTGTCTTTCGAAACGAGATATTAAGAGGTGTTATTGATCCATCGCCAATAGTTGGCCCAGTATTATATGACTTTACATATGCTTTTTGTTCATCACCTGATGATTTAGAAACAGAGACATTATTTGAAGCTTTTTCGCATTTAAATAATGTAGACATTGAGAATTCAAGAATAGTAATGGAAGTTATAGTACAACTGTACACTCGTATTGGAGTTTGTGCAAAAGTGCACCCACAAGATTTAGAAGAGTACTTAGTAGCTTGGCGATATTGGAAAGATAAGATACAAAAATGCCTATTCTAATATTGGATAATAGGCATTTTTGTTGTGATGTTTTTACACATTAAATACGATGAAAAATAAAATTAAAACAGCCTATAACTATGTGGAATCCCTCTGAACTATCCAAATCATTTCCTTACAACGTGCTATCAACATCATAATCGACTCCTTTCAAGTTTTATATTTTAAAGGATTATATGTGAGTATAGTATTTGCTTCTACGATCTCGAATTTCGTCCATAATCTTTTTGTATTGTTGCTCTTGTTTTAATTCATCTTCAGAAAAGATTTCTTTTTGGATTGTAATTGTTAAGAAGAAAAGATGAAACTTCATGATACATTCCTCCTTTCGAAAGGAATTATAGATGGCTACAGTAGTGACTTTGACGTTCTTTTACATCTTCCATAGCTTTATTAATTTGATGGTCATGCAATATCTCACTGTCCGAGAACTTAGTTTTTTGAATTGTGATAGTTAAAAAGAATACTTTAAATTTCATTAGATAAAACCCCTTTATAAGTTTATTAGAAAAGACGGCTGTAATAAGAAGCTTGACGTTCTTTTACTTCGTCCATAATAGTTTGAATGTGTTGCTCACGCAAAATCTCTTTCTGTGAAAGTTTACGTTTTTGAATGGTGATAGTTAAAAAGAATGCTTTAAATTTCATTAGATAAAACCCCTTTATAAGTTTATTAGAAAAGACGGCTGTAATAAGAAGCTTGACGCTCTTTTACTTCGTCCATAATGGATTGAATGTGTTGCTCGCGTAAAATTTCGTTGTGAGAAAGTTTACGTTTTTGAATGGTGATAGTTAAAAAGAATGCTTTAAATTTCATGAAGGTAGTTCTCCTTAAAAATATATTTTTAATACATATGCGTATAATATGAACTTTTAATGTCAGTCATTTTATCAGTCAGTTGTTTTATTTGTTGTTTACGATGGATCTCAGCTTCAGTTAAAGTGTTTTTCTGAAGTACAGTCGTAAAAAAGAAAATATGAAAAGTCATAAATGAATTCCTCCTTTCGAAAAGGAATTACATGTGATCACAATAAAGTGCTTGGCGCTCCTTAACATCATTCATAGCTTTTTCTATTTGCTCATTATGAAACATTTTATCTTTAGAAATTTTATTTCTTTGAATCGTAATACTTAAAAACAATACGCTAATAGTCATCGAATGTTGCTCCTTTCTTTAAAAAATAATGTAAGAGACTAAAAAATCGCACAAAAAAGCCACAGGAAGATATAGTTCTCCTATGGCTAGGCGTGAAAAAGCCACAGGAAAGTATACGACCTCCTGTGGCGAATTTATGAATTAATCGAAATAATGTACGATTTTCAATTCTCCATTAGGGTGGTCGAATTCATATTGAATTGTCCAGAAAACACAGGTGCAGTTAACGCTAAAGTTAAAGCATGTAATTGTAATTTCATCATTTCCTTCGACCTCCTTTTAGAATATTTTTCTTACGTTAGTAAGTATATACAATTAATGGATAATTGTAAACATAAAAAATGAAAATTTTTAATTTTGATTAAAATGCGTATATTTTAAAGGGTTTTGAGAAGGTGTATTGTAATTAACGAAATATCGATAAAAATGGGGGATGCTAAATGAAATATATGCATCGTAATGTAGTTGTTATGCTAACAATTTTTTTATGTATTACTTCTTGTTCTAGAGGAGAAAGAATAAAAGAAATATCCGATGTTGAACCTGGTGATTTTAATAAATATGCAGGGACATACGTTGGGAATAACTCAGATGTAGTTGCAATTGTTAATCATTTACCTGGTGGTGAAACATTTCAAAGTGTAAGTTTAGAGAATGAAAGTATAAAGGTGAACTATGGTGCAAAAGGGAATGGCCCCCTTACAGAAGACATGGTTGAGACGTATTGGTTTGATGGTAAGGATACAATAAAGAAGAATTTTCTCTTTAATGCTATTTATCTAGCGATTTTAGTACCAAATGCAAAAGCTTTTGATTTCCAAGTAGAAAATAAAAAGTTTACGATAAAAAGAGAAGAAATACTACCAATCTTGTATGAAAATTTTAATGATTTTCCAAAAGAAGATAATATATGGGATAAAAAGAAAGTAGTAAAGTTCCTTAATGATAATAAAGAAAAAATGAATAAGCTTGTGAATGATAAAGATTTCCGAAAATCTTTATTTATTAAATATCCAGTGGAATAATTGGAGGGACAAAGATGGAGTTAGTATACAAAATTACTTATCATAGAATGCAGGCTCATTATTTACCTAAGTTAGTACAGGCAATTCAGTTCGTTAGTGAAGAGAATTTATGGAAACAAGGGGAGTCTGTTAATTCAATTGGTGGAATCGTACTGCATATTTGTGAACATATGCAGAGAAATACTAGTCGTTATAAAAATCCAAATATAGTTTTTGAAAAGGGAATCGAGGAGTATTTTCCAACAAAACGACAACATACTGAAGTTTTGCTACAGTACGTTGAAAAGGTATTTGATGAATGGGGAAAAGCATATATACAAGCATGGGAAGAAAAAAGACATATTGAACTTCATAGTTTATTACATTTAGTGGAGCACACAAGTTATCATTTAGGGCAAATAGTAGATCGTACAAAGTCAATAAAAGGACAACAATTTAACTTTTGTCAAAATGGTATAAATGAAAAGAATTTGAGAACAAGAGTTGAAACTTCGAAATTTTAGAAAGAGAGCCATTCTTAAACGAATGACTCTCTTTTTTGTAAAAGAAATTTATGGAAATGAATATGTTTATGTGATATGGTTAATTACATAAGTAATGAACCTATGAACCGAACTAAGGTGGTGAAATTGTGAAACCTACTCTGGAGCAAAATAAATTAATATACTTACAAATTGCAGAAACGATTGAATCTGATATTTTAAAAGATATATTGCTTGAAGAAGAACAAGTTCCATCAACAAATCAATTTGCGAAGATGTTACAAATAAATCCAGCTACTGCAGCTAAAGGGGTAAATGTATTAGTTGACGAAGGGATTCTATATAAAAAGAGAGGGATCGGGATGTTTGTTGCAAAAGGAGCAAAAGAAGTCGTACTTAAAAAAAGACAAAATACTTTTATGACCGAATATTTACCGAAAGTGTGGGAAGAAGCAAAAGTATTAGAAATATCAAAAGATGAATTGATGGATATGATTCAAAAAATTACGAAGGAGGGGAAAGAGGGATGATTGCACTTGAAACGAAAGATATAACGAAAAAATATAAAAAGAAAGTAGCAGTAAATGAAGTAACGATTTCATTGGAAGAGCATAAAATATATGGTTTGCTCGGTAGAAACGGAGCGGGAAAAACGACACTATTAAATTTACTTGCAGGCCAAATTACTTCAAGTAGTGGAAGTGTATCAATATTTGGTGAACATGTTTTTGAGAATAGTAAAGCGATGCAAAATATTTGTTTTGTTAGAGTGAAAGAAGAAGCACATTTCAGTTATAAAGTAAAAGATATTTTTAAGATGTGTAGCATGTTTTATAAAAACTGGGATGGAAAGTATGCTGAAGAACTCGCTAATAAATTTCAGCTTAATATGAAAGTGAAATATCATAAGCTATCACACGGTATGCAAACAGTTGTTGGAATTATTCAAGGATTAGCAAGCAGGGCACCAATTACTATTTTTGATGAACCAACTACAGGTTTAGACGCAGCACATCGTGAATTATTTTATAGTCTACTTCTAGAAGATTACGGTGAGTATCCACGAACTATTATATTATCCACACATTTAGTAGAAGAAGTAACTCATGTGATTGAAGATGTAATTATTATAAAAGAAGGAAGGATAGTTGTTCAATCATCAGTGGAAGAGTTATTACAACAAGCTTATATTATTTCAGGGAAAAAAGATAAAGTGGATGAGTTCACAATTAATAAAAGAGTAATAAATCGAGAAATCTATGGAAATAAGGGAATTACTGTTATATGGGAAGAACTTTCTAATGAAGATTATTACTCTCTTGAAAAAGAAGATTTAGCAATTGATAGAATTACATTACAAAAACTATTTATTCATATAACTGGTGGTGAAGTGAAATGACGATGTTAATGAAGCAGTTGAAGTTACATATAAAGTATCATTATAAAGCCATTCTTATCTTTTGGACTGTAGCATTACTTATAAAAGGGACCATGACTGCAACCGATTTAAAGGGAATAAATGTGGCATTTTTACATGATATATTCAATAATTCATCAATTGCAATTGTAATGTTTATTGTGATAAGCGTGTTTTTTATTCAAATTGATATTTTTCCTACGGTCGTATTGTTTGGGGTCACTAGGTTTCAATTCTTGATTGGTTCAATATGTTATAATTTATTGCAATCAGCATTGTTTTCATGTCTTCAAGCTTTATTTTTACAGGATACATTTTATAAAAATGAATATGTAAATTGGGGGTCATATGCAATTGAACAATTCTTTGTACAGTTCATATTTTATAGTACATTAGCTTGTTTATTCCAATCAACTATCATTGTTCAGAATAGGTTTAATTGGTTCGGGTTTGCTTTTAGTATAGTATTTTTATTCGGATTGGCGAGTACAATGTATGCAGGAATAGGAATAAAAGAATTGGTGTTTATTAATAGTAAAATGTTGCTAGAAATACCTAATTTCATATCAGTTTCGATTGTTCTTATTTTTATATATATTGTAATTAGCGCTCTATTTATTCGTAAGGTTTCGTTTGAAGATACAATTTAAATACAATTATTTTTAGGGAAGAAGGAAGAGGAAATGGGGGATACTTCTTCATTAATAACCGTTTTTTTATGCATTGCACTACTAATATTTTGGCGTCGTTATCGCTCCATGCATAAGCCAATAAAGGGATCAGGAAAACGTATTTTATGGCCATTATTATTTTTAACACCAGGTGTTGTATGGTTTTTTGGTCCCGTACATCCAGCTATATTACAAGTAGTTATAGCGGTATTCATTGGGGGACTTTTCGCTGTGCCGCTTATAGTATTAACAAATTATGAACGAAGAGATGATGGGAATATTTATACGAAAAAAAGTGCTGCTTTTTTAATCACTTTTATTGCACTTGTCGTTTTAAGGTATGGTTCAAGGCAATATATTGCTGATTTAGATCAACAAACGATAGGTTTATTATTTTACGTCGTTGCAGTATCGTATATTATTCCGTGGAGAATTGCTTGTTATATAAAGTTTAGGAAAGTTTGGCGTGCGACATAAAAATAAAAACTTCTCATTTGAGAAGTTTTTATTTTTATAGGTTATTTGCTTGTAATATAAGTTTCGAAACATCTGTAACAGAACCAATTTCAAATGCTCTCATATGAGCATTTACTGCACGTTTAAATTGTTCTGTCTGAGGAGTCGATCCCATCTCATCTTGCAAGTCTTGAACATGTTCAAGTACAAGCTTTAAATCGTTTTTAATAACTGTTACATCAGTTTGAGTTAAGTTACCACCACTCATTGCCTTCCATGTAGTAATGTCATTATTTAATTGATTAAGTATTTTTTGTATATATTGTTTAGACTGAGAAGAATCGATAGTAATGTCTTCTTTAACTTGTTCGTTAGTATGTTCTGCTTCTTTTTCTTTCTCTTTTTGAATATTCGCGGCTACTATTTCATCCTCTTTTTCGATGTATTCAGGGACTGACATATTATGTTTTTGAGCCATTTTTTCAAAGTGTTCAAGAACAGCTTTATCTTTTGAGGATGCTATATCAGTAGGTTCGTAAGATTGATATTTCACACCATACTTTTCATAAATAAGCATATTAGCATTTCTACCATAGTCCATTTTTACTACATTTTCTTTTTGTTGCTCTGTAGTAGTATTCGTCTTTTTTTGTTCAGAGGCTGTTTTAGTTTGTGTTACAGTAGCAGTTTCTTTTGTCTTTTCTTCTGTAAAAATCCACTAATTGCAGTAAATATAAAAAATAAATAAATTGCGCTTGCAAAAATCATTTTCCATTTTGTTTGACTACGGTATCCAAGTACTTTATTAAACCATTTACGCTCGATTTTTTCTATGTGAAGAGAAGTATTTACTTGTAGAAGTTTTTCGATGTCTTTCGTTTGTTCGGTTGGAATAAAATCAAATGTTTTATGTATCCCTTTAAAAATCATAACAGCTTTAATTAAGTAATGGTCAATTGTAACTGTATCGAATTCTTTCAAGTCATATGTGGCTATACTTGAGACTTCTTTCGTTTTTGATATGAATTTGAACAGTTGAATATGCTCTTTATCAATAGCTGCATAACCTTCTTTACAAGTTACGATAATGGGGGAGGTAGTATATAGTTTAGCTATAGCTTGTTTTGCCAGCATTTCCTCACTAGTTTTTTTTCTTTTTTACTCAATTGGGGTCCTCCTAAAAAATAATAAGATTTTGTCCGATGTACAGTATAACAAACATATGGAGTTGTTTTAAGGAATTTTATGAAATAAATTTTGGTAACTTTAACCTGTGGTTATTGAAGAGGAAATCCCCTTGTTTTATGATTTAAATAAACTGAAATAAAATTATCCTAAGGGAGGAGAAATAAATGCGTACAATTCTATTGTTTTTACATAATATGTCTATTGATGAAATAGAAAGTACGAGAGAAAAACATGATCCTTTATTTAGATTAATTCCACCGCATATAACAATCGTATTTCCATTTAAGAGTAATATTTCAAATGATGAATTAAAATCTCATATTTTGAATTTATCAAAAGGGGTAGGCAAAATTGAAATTGAGTTTGCAAATCGTATCACTAGTGTAGGAAACTATTTGTTTTTAGAAGTTGAGGGAGGGAAAGAACAAATAGAAGAACTACATGACTTGCTGTATACAGGACCTTTAATCCAATTTTTAAAAGAAGATATTCCATACATACCGCATGTAACAGTCGGGAGAAAAGGAAGTGCGGAGTTAGCAGCTGAAGTAGCTAAGGAAATTCATAGTTTCCCTCAAAAGTTACAATGTGTAATTGATAGAATTAGTGTAGAGCGAATTGGAGAGAACGGGGAATCAATTATTGAATTTGAAGTACCGTTGCAAAAAAGCTGACAAAAGTCAGCTTTTTTTATTCGCAACATGAAGTAAAGTACCAATCGCACCGCTATTACCACCATCTTGTAAAAAAATAGGTATTTTATTTTGATATTTTGTGTAGCTACTAATAATATTTTGAAGATGTATGTTATTACATAGAGTCGAACCAATATAAATAATATGGTCAATGTTTTTTGTTTCGGCAAATTGAAGGCTTAATGCAGTAACGACTTCACCGACGAGTCCTTGTACAGTAGCAAGTATATCTGAGCTATTATAATTTGATTCTATAGTAGCGGCTTTACCAAAATTGCTTGCAGTTAAACTATTATCAATAGGGGAGAGAATACCGCCATAAATATCACCAACTGTAATATCTAATTCTTTTCTAGAACCTACTTTTGTTAAAGGGATCACATCTTCAAAATGCTCTAGATTTGTTAACAATTTTGAAAGTCCCATAATAGTACCACCGCCAACACCAGTTCCGCCAGCTCGAATATATTGGTCATTATAAACGTAATGAATAGAAGTACCTGTACCGATATTTGTTAAAATAAAGTTGTTTATATCATACTTCTCTTCTTTTAAAATGTATCGGACGCCTATAAGAGTAGCTTCAAATTCATTTAGTTCTACTATTTTATATGAGTTTGAAAGTAGTTGCTGTAATTGTTTTGCTTTACCACCTGTAATACATATTTGTTTTTTACCAGTGTTTTGCTTAAGCCAATCTATTATTTTATTTTGTTCATTTGAATAAAACTTTTCAAAAGCTAATTGCATTTTTTCGTTCAAATAAGCAATTTTCGTTAATGTTCCTCCAGCATCGATACCGATCGTACTTTCCATTTACCTGCTCCTAACTACGTAATATGCTTTCGTGTTAAATCATACTCTCAACTAATGTAAGGAACACTCTAATCAGCTTGATATATTAATAGCTTTTCTATCGTTACAATTGGCTGATTATTAACAGTTGCGGTGCCTTTACCTAGAATAAAACCTCGGCGATTGCGAGTTAGCTCATAATGTAAATCAAGTTTATCACCAGGATATGCTTTTCCGTGGAATACAACTCCATCTAAAGAGGAGAGAAAGCCTAGTCCTTCAGAGTCACTCGTATGTACAAATGCACTAAGCTGAGCAAGTGCTTCTACAATTAACATATGAGGCATATGTTTTTGACTATCATTTATAAACCACTCATTATTTGTAATGAGTTTATATCCTGTAACGGATTCGCGTTGTTTTACATTTGTTACTTTATCAATCATTAAAAATGGATAACGATGAGGAAGAGTGTCCTTAATATGCATATGAAAGTACCTCCAATAAATAATACCCCTGCTACAGTTAAGCAGGGGAGTTATTCATTAATTTTTAACTAATTCATTAATTTTTTCAAGAGCAAAAATACCGCTATTCCTAATGTTTTCAACAACTTGTTGTAACACTTCTTTATCTTGAACGAGTGCAATACGTACAAAGCCTTCTCCGTGAGGTCCAAATGCATGACCTGGCGTAACAACGACATTCGCACGATCCATTAATGCGTATGCGAAATCTATAGAAGTCCAGCCGTTCGGAATTTCAGCCCAAACGAACATACTACCAGCTGGTTTATCGACATTCCAGCCAAATGTTTTGAACCCATCGATTAAAGTATCTCTACGTTCTTGATAAATACCGCGGTTTTTCTCACAAAAAGCAGCGCCATTTTTTAGTGCAGCACATGCCGCTTTTTGAATTGGTAAAAACACTCCGTAATCTGTATTGGATTTAAACTGGGTAAGCGCACGAACAATTTCTTCATTTCCAATCATATATCCAATACGACTACCTGCTAAACTATAACTTTTTGACAAAGAGTTGATTTCTACGCCAACTTCTTTAGCGCCAGGTACAGAGAGGAAGCTAATTGGTTTATTACCATCAAAATAAAATTCAGCATAAGCAAAATCATGGACAACAATAATATTATGCTTTTTCGCGAATACAATTACCTCTTTAAAGAAATCTGCATGAGCCATTGCTGGAACCGGATTCCCTGGGAAGTTTAAAATCATCATCTTCGCTTTATCTGCAATTTCTTCAGGAATTAGCTCTAAGTTAGGTAAGAAACCATTATTTTTCTTTAAAGGCATGTAGTAAGATGTTGCTCCAGCCATTTGAATTCCTGTTTCATAAGCTGTATATCCTGGATCAGGAACTAATATAATATCTCCCGGATTCGCATAAACCATGGGTAAATGAACGAGTCCGTCCTGTGACCCCATTAATAATAAAACTTCTTTATCGGCATTTAATATAACATTATGAGTGTTGTTGTAATATTCAGTTACAGCTTCGTGAAATTCTTGAATACCACTTAATGTGTATCCATAGCTTTCTTTTTGATTTGCTGTATGTACCATTTCTTCTCTTACGAAATCAGCAGGTGGCATATCAGGATTCCCGATACTTAAATCAATCATTTTGTGGCCTGCTGCAATCTTTTCTTTTTTATAGGCCCCTAATTCACTAAATATAGAAGATTGGAATGCTTTCATTCTAGTTGCTAACGTGTAAGTCATCAAAACCCCTCCTAAAAACAGTGTTTTCTTTCTGCGTTTTTAATTATTCTGAAAACACATGAGTACATTTTATCATTTTTTTATGAAAATTAAAACGATTGACAAATTTAGAGGGAGGATAAAAATAACGCAGAAAACATTTTCTGCGTTTTAAATGAAGAGTAATCATTTCTTTTTATATGTACATAATTTTTCCACTGCATAAAAGTATACGTTTAATTTGCCATCGACAACTTTTAAAGTTTGATCTGATGTAAATGAGTTACCATAATCAATGTGATATACATTAGAATCCTTAACAAATGAACCTTTGTATAAATCATCTTTTTTCTTCGTTGTTTGCATCTCTACTAAATATTGAATGATTTTTTCTTTCTTTTCTTCTTTTACAACTGTTTCAAATTTATACGATACAGGACAAAGACCGTTTTTGTTATCAATGACTTCCCAAGTACCGTATATGTCATTATTGCTACATCCACTGAGTAGTATAATGAATAAGGGAATAATGAATAGAACCTTTTTCATTTTGTACTCCTTTCTTTTCATTTTCGATAAACGTGCGAATGCGATACGAATATTGTAATAAATAAAGTTTAAATTTTTATAAAGAATTAGTTAATTTCATATAAAGTGAAACTTTAATCAGTAGGGGTTTTCTTCATCTCCCACTGGATATTAGTTGAACCAATCGGAATTTAATGGGCAGCCCGATCCCCACACAACTTCTTTGCTTTCGCTGAATTTTGAGGTGGGGGTCTTACTGTCCATTAAAGTGGGATAAAAATTGGGGAAGGTAGAGTTTTTAAAATAAAAAGGCATGAATCAAATGTAATCCAGATTCATACCTAATGTGCTATCTTATATTTTGTTTTTTGAGGATAAATGAAGCGGAAAGAAGAATGACAATGCCGTTTAAAATGTATACATTTACAATAAAAGAGGTTAGGTTAATTGCTCCCAAACCAGCGTTATCCAATATAGAAGTGAGTGCCGTAATTGTCAAAAAAATAATAGGCATTAGTAGTAAAAATATGAAGCCTGCCAAAACCCTTCTTTTAAAGCTATGTTGAGATAGGGAAATTGCTAAAAAGTTTATGATGCTAAATATAATGAATACAACAAAAAGGATAATAAATAACTGGATGCCATCAGACATTTTGCGCCTCCTATATACCTTATTTATATATTATATTCGAAAGTAAAATGGGTACGCCTTTAAATAATTTCAATAAGCATATTAAATAAAATTATACATAACAAAAAGCATGAATTAATCTAATACTAATAAATCCATGCTTTTTGTTTATGTTATAAATTCGCAGATTGCGAAGGTTGTTTTTCATACTGTTTCTGTTTAGATAGCGATAGGAAAATAATTAATAATGAAATAACTCCGAAGATTAGAACCATATATTGCAATCCAATCGTATCTAAGAAGAAGCCTGTGCCAAGTAAGACAATTTGGAACATAACTCTCTCAAACATATTACGGAATGAGAATAGACGGCCGTGATAGCTTTTTTCCACTTTCGTTTGGAAAATTGTCGACATAATAGGGAAGAAGCAACCGACACTAAAACCAAATAAACCAAATGATGTAAGAGACATCCATTTTATATCGCTAAAGAACAATGATAGATGTGCAAAAGCGGTACAAACTGCGAAGAAATATAGTAACTTTTCAGGTTTGAAATGGTCCGATAAACGTTTAATAACGAAGGCACCCAACATAAATGCGATACCTTCAATTGTATATATAAATCCTTTAATCGTTGGATCATGTTGCATTTCGCTAATATTAATTACCATTAAATTAAATCCTGCTATAAATAATAGAGGGATAATACTTAATATAAGTGCTGTAAAAGCAATCGGAATTCCTTTTAAAATACGAAATACTTCCATAAAGCTATTATCTTTTGCCGCTTGTTTACTTGGTGTTGTTGATTTCTTATCTTCGAATTGTAGGAAGAAAGTTGAGAGGAATAATAAAGCGTACGCTGCCATTGAGAAGGCATACATATACTGTAAACTCATTACAACTAAAAGAATTCCACCTAGTGAAGTACCTGCAATACGAGCGATTGTACCTACATTCATATGTACACCGTTCATTTGTAATAATTCATGCTCACGTACGATGAGCGGGATTACAGATTGTAATGCAGGGAAATAAAATGCTGCTGAAATTTGAAGAGCAACCATAAATGCAATCATAAAGGCAATACTTTCAAATTGGATAGCGAAAAACATAAAAATAACACTTATAACACGACCAAATCCGGCGTAAAGAAGAACTTTTTTCTTTTCATATTGATCAATTATGCGACCTGCCATAGGACCAACTAGAACACCAGCTAATAGTCCGATAAATAATATAACTGATTTCATGAAATCAGAAGGGACATATTTTTGCATAAACTCAAGGTTACCAAGAATACCAAGCCATAACCCTAGACCAGCAATAAACTCCCCGATTAAAACAATCCAAACATTTTTATTACGCCACATAATATAAAACCTCTCCGTCTTTTAAAATGAAAAACTCGTATATAAAACCTCCTTATTTTATGTATTATTAGTAACGAACTTTTTAGAGTCAGAGTCTATATTACGTGTTTCATCAGCGGATTTCAATCTTTTTGATTTATCAAAAAAATAAAAAGCAAGAACATATAACTATGTCTCGCTTTTCTCAATTGCAAAATTAAACATTAGATTCACTTAGCAGCATTTACGCTCTTGTCCAATAGCTAAAGCGCTAAAAGATAGAGGACCAACAACTTCTGCGCTTGCACCACTAGTAAGGTTTTCTACAGTTAATGAATATTCGTGTGTGCCACTGCTAACATTTTGATCTATAGCTTGAAATGTTTGAGTGTAGAATTGCTCAGAATCTGTAGATTCAATACCTGCTTGTGCATTGAAAATTTCGAAGTTATCACGGAAAATTCGGAATAAAACTTGTGAAGTCCCAGATATACCTTCTACACCAATTGTAGCGATTAATTCTACTCGATTATTACGTGAATCTCTACTTGAAATTCTTACTTTCAAATTTGCTAGAATTGCTTTA
This sequence comes from Bacillus sp. FSL R9-9834, assembly GCF_038006905.1. NCBI lineage: Bacteria > Bacillati > Bacillota > Bacilli > Caryophanales > Bacillaceae > Bacillus > Bacillus sp. FSL R9-9834. The sequence continues at coordinate 2,729,089 of NZ_JBBOWD010000001.1, read as the reverse complement.
TTTGGAGAAGCTGGGATTGCAAAAGTGGTTTCACCCGTTTTACTTATAGGTTGCGTAGCTTGGTAATCAATGATATGAGTCATATTCGTCACCTCCTCATATACTAAAATATGAAAGTAGCAATCGAATGGCTTGGACAAATAATGGAATATTTTAATAGAGTCGACAATAATTGATGAAAAGGGTAACTTACAAAAAAGCATCAGGATCTTATCACCTTATTGTGATAAGATCCTGATGCTTTTTTGTCATTAGGCCGAATATTCTTCTTTACGTACTTCGAAAAATTCATTACGACGTAAGTAATTATAAACTTTCTCGGATACCTCTTCTTCTTCAGACATTAAGAAACGATGATCAAAAGCATAGAAGGATTGACCTTTGATTAATTTTACGTAGTAAATTTTACACGCCTCCTCTAGCGAAATTAGTATTTACTTAATATTATGATGACCTATAAGTATGTGAATCATACTTGAAGTTTCAAAGGATTGAAGCGAAACAAAATAAAAAAGCTTACAAAATTGTAATGTTGTTGTCACGTTTTCCGATAGTTAAAAATAACCAATCTTTTCTATACTACAAATAAGTTACATAAAATAAGGGGGTAAAAAGATGGATGAAGTGATTGGAGAAGTGGTAGCAGGTATTTGTGAATTTGTGGTGGAAGTAACAGTAGATGCTATTGGGCATTTAGTTTCCGGAAATGATGAGGAAAAAGAAACATTATAATAGTTTGTAAAAGTATACAGATGATCAAACTAAAAAGGTTGATTTCTAAAGAGAAGTCAGCCTTTTTAGTTTTTACATTATATTAACATTATTTGAATATTCATTTGTTATTATGTTTGTGGAACGCATAAAGGAGGTGAATAAATAAAGATGTCAAATTTAGGAACTGATTTATCTGATTCTCGTTTGATTGTGGCGAATGTGGAGGAAAAGGAATATCACTTTATTGTTCGTGAACATCCGATTGTAGGGGAGATTATATCGCTATTGGAAAATGGAAAAGAATATGGTTTAATAAATAAACAAATCGCTAATAAAGATAAATTTATTAAATCGGAGCTTGCTAAATTAGATTATTTTAACATAGATGTTCTATATCATACACCTGGATGGATATGGATTGGCATGGATCAATTTGGTTTACATGCTCGTGAGGCTACTTATAACGAAATAGACATTATTATGAAGTTGAATGAGGATTATATTATATAGATGAAAAAGTAAAAATGTAATTGATATTTAGTGAGGTTAGGGGACTAGTTTCCGTAACCTTTTTTGTTTAATATTGAAACGGAAAATAGATATGATGTAGGACAGTATGATAAGAAGTGAGCTGAAAAGAGGATTTGAAAATACATAAAGAGAACTTTAATTATTATATGAATTCTATATGTCAATAACAATAGAAAGAAGATGATAAAATGAGTAAAGAAGAGCTTGTGAAACAACAGTTTAGTAATAATGCAGAGAAGTATGTAAAAAGTAAAATTCATGCTAAAGGACCGGATTTACAATATGTAGTTCAACAAGTTGAGTCTCGTCATAATAATCGTCTTCTTGATATTGCTACTGGCGGAGGACATGTTGCGAATGTATTAGCTCCATTGTTTCAAGAAGTAGTTGCCTTAGATTTAACAGAAAAAATGTTAGAGAATGCGAAAAACTTTATTATAAGTAATGGACATGAAAATGTATCTTTTGTCGCTGGAAATGCTGAAAGTTTGCCGTTTTCGGATCGTTCATTTGATGTGATAACATGCCGAATTGCAGCACATCATTTTACGAATCCAGATCAGTTTGTTTATGAAGTAAATCGGACGTTAGAAGATAATGGATTGTTTATTTTAATAGATAATGTTTCACCGGAAAATAATGAATACGATACATTTTATAATTTTATAGAAAAAAAGCGGGATCCGAGTCATGAACGAGCGTTGAAAAAAACAGAATGGATTACCTTGTTAGAAAAAAATAATTTGCAAATGCAGTCATGTCTTACTTTTGATAAGAAATTTGAATTTGACTGGTGGTGCGATATGATGAATGTACCTTTGCAGAAACGCGTGAAATTAACAGAATGTATGATGAAAACATCACTTGAAATGCAAGAATTCTTTAACATTCAATATGAAAATAATAAAATTATATCGTTTTATACTGAAATGGCATTGTTTATATGTAAAAAAAATGCGACATTAAAAAGATAAATTTCTTGAAGTCTTTTCAAAGTACGATATACTTAGTACTGAGAAAATGAGAATTGAGGAAAAGTAATAATGATTCGCGTACGTATTGAAGGAACTGAAGAAGAAATGCTTGAATTTATGGAGAAAATGCCAGATATTCCTGGATTTGAAAAAACACATATGAGAGAACCGAGAAAAGGAAATAATCCAAAATACGATTCAAGTAAGAATGTATTAGCATATTTATCTTATAAAAAGATCGAAGTCGCCAATAAATAGGCGGCTTTTTTAGTTTGCACTGTTTCACAGCCTTGTCTTTTTTACATAATAATAATAGTAGATTATGCTGAAGAGGGGTGAGGATAGTTAATAAGAAAATCATCTTTTTTGGAGACTTTGGTATTGACGATGCTGTGGCGTTAATTTATGCAAATAAAACATGTAAATTAGATATTGTAGGTATTGTTGCTGAATATGGAAATGTATCGCGAGAAATCGTAACGGAAAATGTGTATTTTTTAGAAAGATACTATGCTACAGAAGTAAAGATCATTGAGGGTGCAGCAAGACCGATGACAGCTGAAGAACCTTTGTTTTTTCCTGAAATTCATGGAGAGCACGGCCTAGGCCCCATTATTCCACCTGAAATGAGGATTTGTAAACGGGAAAATTTTTGTGAATTAATTAAATTAATTGAGCCTTGTCCAGAAGATATTATTATCGTAGCGACAGGACGATTAACAACATTGGCAACATTATTTTTATTATATCCAAATGTAATGGATAAAATATGTTCGTATTATATTATGGGCGGTGCGTTTTTATTTCCTGGTAACGTTACTCCTGTATCGGAAGCAAATTTTTATGGAGATCCAATTGCTGCAAATATTGTAATGAAGTACGCAAAGAATGCGACTATTTATCCATTAAATGTAACGCAACAGGCCCTAATTACGCCTGAAATGGTGGATATTATTAATAAAGAAGGAACAGGACAGGCAAAGCTTATTAAACCAATGATTGATTTTTATTATGAGAATTTTTATAAAAAAGAATACCCTGGTATTGCTGGAAGTCCGATTCACGATTTGCTTCCGTTCATTTCATTTATAAATGATGATATTTTTGAATATAAAAAATCTGCAGTTTGGATTAGTACGACAAATGATGTAACAAGAGGACAAAGTGTGGCTGACTTTAGAAAAATAGCTGAGCCAACAAGGTTTGATGATCGGCCAATACAAAGAATTGCGGTTGGTTTTAACTATCCTGCATTTAAAGAAGAGTTTATGCGTACAATATTGAAGCCTGATTGCCCATAATATGAGAAATATGAAGGGTTTCCACCACTAATCCAAAAACTAGTTGTTCATTATTTTGAAATAATCTAATAGTTGAGCTGTATGAATAACTTATGAAAAATGTAGCATAACTAATGGTAAGCAATTGTTTCTAATTATATTTTGATTGGTGAAATATAAAGGAGGTTATCATATGATTTGGTCTTTAATCGTTGGTGGTATATTAGGATGGTTAGCTAGTTTAATTACTGGCAGGGATGTACCTGGTGGTGTAATTGGTAATATTATTGCTGGTATTATTGGTTCTTGGATTGGTGGGAAATTACTTGGTAGTTTCGGCCCAGTAATCGGCGGATATGCAATTATTCCAGCTTTAATCGGTGCGATTATTTTAATCTTCATCGTAAGCTTCTTATTGCGAGCAATGCGAAAATGAATGTAAGGACTGTTTACATTTGTAAGCAGTCCTTTTTATATGTTATGCTAGTATTATACAATCAGGAGGTGTCAGCATTGAAAACATTTACAGTAAATTTCCATCAAGAAGATAATGCAAAAGCGACAACAGTACATAAATTAAGTGAAGAGGACTTCAACAAAGCAACAGAAAAAGGTACTCGTCATCTATTTGATTTAGATACAAACGTTGGATTCTTCGTATTCTTTGACGCAGAAGATGCAGAAGGAAATGATCAATACTTAATGCTACAATATGAAGGAGATCATGAAGAACCAACTGCGTGCTACGGATTTGATTTAAAACTATACTATCAATTTTTAGCATTATACTTAAACGATCTTGAATTCCAAGGTGAAACAGATGAAGAAGAGGAAGAGTATGGTCCAATTCATCATTTAGCTCACTTACTTTATCATATTGTTGAAGATGGAAAGTCAATCGAAGTGTAAAAATACATATGTAAAGCTGTCCTTTTGGGGCAGCTTTTTTCTATTTAAGGAAGGATTGCAGTGTAAATGGCGAGAAGGGATATATAAGGAGATGGAAAAATGATAAACAATACAATTCCAAGTTTTTTAAAATTATGGGAAAGCACCGACGTAGAATTAGCGGTCCTCAATCAATACTTCACTTCGCATCCAGAGATATTTGAAGAATACTTTAAGTATCATTGTCCTAAAACGAAAGAACGTCTTTCTAATGCCATTAACCTATATCCCGCAAAAATAGAAGATATTCGTATCATTGCAGAAACATTACCGACTATTATTCAAGAGATAACGAATAAATATCGTAATAAATATATCTTTGATGTAAATATGAAATTCCACATATTTGTTGGAGCTTTTGGATCTAATGCATTCGTAGAGAGGGAGATCATGGGAGATATATTTTTTGCGGTAGAAAAATTATCTCCAGATTTGAATCATCTTCGTGTTATTGTTGCTCACGAAATAGGGCATATATATCATAATGTTATGTTACAAAATAATGGAATGGATTGGGAGAAAGCTGAGTGGACCGATGCGGCAGTTAATTTGTATCGTGAAGGTGTTGCAACATATGTATCAAAGCAAATTGTGAAAGGTTTAAATGAATCAGTGTATTACTCATATGACGATGATGGTGAACGTTGGTTACAATATTGTATAGAAAATGAAGAACAAATAAAGAAACGTTTTTTGGAAGATTATATAGAAGGATGGACGTTTGAAAAAGAGAAAGAGTGGTTTCGGTTATCTCGCGGACAATATTTTGGGTACAACCGACTCGGTTATTTTATAGGAACAGCTTTTGTAGAATATGTTGCACAAGCATTGGGCGAGAGTGAAGTATTTACTTTTTGGAACAAACACAATTTGAAAAGATCTGTAATGGATTGGTTATCGAAATGAATCAGATTATGATAGGGGGCTGAAATGTATGAGAGTGTATGTGAAGATAGGTATGTTATTTCTCGCTTTTACATGCATTTTTGCATTAGTAGCATGTAAAGGAACGGACGAAAAAAAGGAAACAGATCCAACAACGGAAAATAGTAAAAATGAACAGAATAATACTTCTGAAGAAAAGAAAGAGCCTGATGAAAAATCAAATAATGAAGGATCAACAATACCAAAGCCAGATCCAAGTACGAAAGATACAGTAATCAATCAAAAATCAATTAACCACGTTAAAGAATTGTTTGAATTAGCGAAAGAAGGAAAAGTACCTAACGTTCCGTTTGCAGCGCATACAGGAGATATTGAAGAAATAGAAAAAGCGTGGGGGAAAGCAGATAAAACGGAACAAGCAGGAAATGGAATGTACGCTACCTTTACAAATAAAAATGTTTCCTTCGGTTTTAATAAAGGATCACAAGTTTTTGATGTACGCTCCTATCATGCAGAACTAAAATCAATTACATTACAAGAAATAGAAAAAGCATTAGGAAAACCAACTTCAGTTAAAGGAAATGGTGAAGATAAAATATATGTATATAAAGTAAACAATCAGTTTGAGTTAAAATTCATTATTCCAAAATCGACTGGTAAGGTAAATCATATTTCGGTATTTTCACCTGAGGATAGTATTAATAAAATGGCAGGGTAGGATAATAAAAAAGGATGTCACAAAAGTCGAAATCGATGACCATGTGACATCTTTTTTTGGTGTAAATAAGAAACTTCCTTTTATAAAATATGATGGGGATGCTCTAAAACATCTTTTTGAATATCTTTTCTTCTTTTCTTACGCTCTAAATTTTGAACAAAAAGAGCTTGAATAATGCCCCCAATTATTAAGAAACAAGCACAAATATAAAATAGCATGCTACCGTTTAGTTTACTTAATAAAACCGCACCAATTACAGGACCGCACGTTCGGGATATATCCCAGTGTAAGCCGTAAATCGAAAAATATAATCCGCGTTTATCTATAGGAGCGATTTCTGAAACGAATCGAAGTAAATGGTTTAAAGCAATACTTTCACCAATAACTAAAAAGAGTAATGTGAAAAATAGTGACGAGATTGTTGTTGAAAGTCCGTAGCCAATTGCAGCTATAGTATAGCACGTGTAAGAAATAAGAATAATTTTTGCCATGGAAAATCGTTCAGACCACTTTACGAGGAAAATTTGTAGAATGATTTCCATAATAGCCCGGCATGTTGAAATAAAAGCGAGTATGAAAATGAAATTTGGAAATACATCTTCTGCGAAAATACGATAATTTGTCTCAGTTTGTGCATAAAAAAAGCTAATAGGCAGTGTAGAAACCATAAGTCCAATTACGGAGGAATGATTGCGTCCAAACTGTTTTGGAGATGATACTTCAAGTTTTGGCTTTGGCATTGTAATTACCGGTGCAGTTTCCGGAAGCTGCGTCCAAACAACTATTGCATATATCATAAGTGTAGTGCTTTGCATCATAAATAAATATTCAGGATGAGTGTTATAAAAGATCGCGCCAATTAAAGGACCAATCATGGTACCAATTGCTCCCATCGTTTGCAGGAGGGCAAAAATTTCCGCTTGCTGTCCCTGTTTTGTTAAATCAGCAATTTGTGCCCGTTGAGCGGGAATATATAAGGAGCGGCCAACCCCATTTATGACGTATAATAATGCAAATATAAAAACAGATTGAGCAAAGACGAAGCTGCCAATTGCAATACCTTGTAGTAATAAGCCGAGTAACATAATTTTTTTTCGTCCATATTTATCAGTAACTCCTCCAGCGATAAGTGTAAATACAATGTCCGAAAGCGGTTGTAGTCCGAAAATCAGCATAGTCATCATAATATTGCCGTTTAGCATCTTATTAACGTAAATAATCATAATGAGAGCTAACATGGATTCTGTTGTTCGGGTTAATAATTCGCCGCACATTCTTATAATAATTGGTTTGTTATAACGTAGTAAGAGATTGGTCAATATTAATTCCTCCTTTCTATATTGAAATGATAAGATGAAAGGAGAAAGAGAAAAAGGGTAGAAATAAAAGGGGTTATTTTTCACCTTTTAGGGGGAGTATGATGTTTATTTTAGATCAATATATTGAACTATGGTGTGTCTACGGTAAAGGGAGACGAGAAGGAGAACGATTAGAAGTAACCGTACAAATGATAGCAGAAACATTATTTTGTACAGAGCGTAATAGTAAATTAATTATAAAAAAATTAGAAGAGTTACATTGGATCACTTGGTTTCCAGGTCGCGGGAGAGGGAATCGTTCTAAATTAATATTTCAAAAGCAACCAATTCCACTAATTTTAGAAAGAGGAAAAGAATTAACGAAAAAAGGAGATGTGAAAAGTGGAATCTCATTTGTAGAACGCTACAGCTCACAATTTCCATCAATAAAGAAAGAGTATGAAGCTTGGGTAGATTCTATATTTGGTCATCAAATAGAACGGACATCTGAAGGAAGAAAAGATGTACTTCGTTTGCAAGTACAAATGAACCTGGACATCGCTTTAGATCCGGTTTACGCTACGATGCGCTCAGAATGTCATATGGTTAAACATCTTTTTGATACACTCGTATATGTAAATGAAGAAACAAATTCTATAGAACCAAGGCTTGCTTTTCAATGGGAATATAATGATGCTGAAAAGGTATGGACTTTTTATTTACGAAAAGGCGTTCGTCTTCATAATGGAAAACGACTCACTGCACATCATGTTATACATTCATTGAATCGATTTATGAAAGCTGAAAACAACCCACACGCATGGATGTTACAACATGTTGAAAGTTTCCGTGCAGTGGATGAATTTGTTGTTGAAATTCAATTACATACGGTAAATAGGATGTTTTTACATATGCTAAGCGCAGAACAGTGTTCTATCGTAATTGAAGATGAAGCAGGAAACTTCATAGGTACAGGTCCTTTTATATTACGAGAGAAGAATACACATTTATTTGCATTAGAAGTACATGATTTATATTATCGTGAAAGACCTTTTCTTGACCGAATTGAACTATTGAATGTGGAGCAAAATGTAAATACTTATGACGTGTTAGTAAAGGCGCAGTATAAAGATAAAGAAAATCTCAATAAAGAACTTTCACGGCTTGAATCGAACGTGACATATGTAACATGTAATCTTATAAAAGAAGGGCCAATGCAAGATGAACTGTTTCGGAAAGCGCTATATAAAATTATTCATGGCGATAAAATCGTTCAAGAACTCGGCGGAGAACGTGGAGAAGTGGCAAAGAAACTAATATTAGCAAATGAAAGCATAGTAGAAATTGAGGAAGATATCGAAAGTTTAATTAAGAGAAGTACGTATCATAATGAAGTGCTACAACTTTATACATTTACAGGACGAGATCACGTTGAAGATGCACAATGGATACAAAAAGAGTGTGCGAAGTACGGGGTTCGTGTAGAAAATAATTTTCTTAAAATAGAAGAGCTGTTAGAAATAAATACGATACAAAAGGCGGATATGATGCATGATAGCGCAACAATTAGCGAACGAATAGAAGATAGTTTACTATATATGTTTCTTACAAAAAACAGTTTTATTCATGGGCAAAGCAGCGTAGATTTTCATAAATCATTGTCCCCTTATTTTAAACAAGAACAAGTAGAGAAAAGAGTTACACTGTTACGCGAAATTGAAGACACTTTGTTACGTCACATTCATATAATTCCTTTATACCGTAACAAACAACAAGTAACTTCTCATGAAAAAGTACAAAATATAATGATTAATTCACAAGGGTGGATTGATTTTTATGAAATATGGTTTACATGTTGATATATAAGGGTTTTTACGCATTTTATAAGATGCGTGAGAACCCTGTTTTTTTTGTGAAACAGGGTTGTTTTACACATTGTTACGCTACTTGTGATAAAAGTCTATTTACAGTGTAACAGTGTTATGTTACATTGTTATCAGGAAGGAGTGTTATACAGTTGAGTACAGATTTAATTTCAAAAAAAGATTTATTAGAACTTACTGGTATTTCATACGGACAATTATATAGGTGGAAAAGAAAAAATTTAATACCGGAAGATTGGTTTGTACGAAAGTCTACATTCACGGGTCAGGAAACATTTTTTCCGAAAGAAAAGATATTAGAGCGTATTGATAAAATTCAAACGATGAAAGAGGATCTATCACTTGATGAACTAGCAAATATGTTTTCGCCGAGTGTGGGGGAAATTCTTTTAACGAAGGAAGACATTTTACGTAAGGGGATTGCATCAGAACCAGTTTTACAATTTTTCATAGAACAAACGAATAAAACAGCGGAGTTTCAATTTGTAGATATTCTTTATGTGTACATGTTAGAAGAATTACTACAATCGGGAGAAATTAGTTTAGAAGAAGGAAAAATGGTCTTGCAAGTTTTACGTGAAAATTATGAAGCAATGAAACATAAAACGTGTGACTTAATCATTATCCGAAAGTTAGGGATTTCTACATGTTTATTAGTTTCAAACGTGGACGACTTAATTTTTGAAAAAGGCACCAAAATCGTTTTACGCGAAGCGATTATGAAATATACCGAAGCATTAAAAACTAAATTGTTGTAATGGAGGAGTAAGTATGCGTACAGATAATTTGATTATAAATGGTTACGGTTCATCGAATGGCGGTGAGTTTCATAAAGTGCAATTAAACGGAAAAGGAACTGTGAATGGAAATGTCGAATGTGAGCAATTTGAATGTAACGGTTACGGAGCAGTTACTGGCGATTTGAAAAGTAACAGTGCACGAATTAGCGGATCTGGTAAAGTCGATGGCACAGTTCATGCTGAAACGATGCGAATTGATGGAAAAGCTACAATTACGCAAAATGTAAAGGCAAACAGTTTGAAAATTGCAGGAAAAGGTACGATAGGCGGAAATGTCACAGGTGAAGAATTTAAAGTTAATGGTCAAGCAACAATTGACGGTAATTGTGAAGTGGATACTTTTTCTTCAGAAGGACAATTTACAATTGGCGGATTATTAAGCGCTGATGAAATAAATATTAATATTCACGGTACATGTCGCGCGAAAGAAATTGGTGGTCAAACGATTAAAGTAAGACATAGATCAGGTACATTAAGTAGGCTATTTAAAACAGTATTTGGCTTGCAATTAGAAGCTGAACTATTAGAAGGTGACAATATTGATATTGATTATGCTCACATAAGAACGGTAAGAGGAAACAATATTACAGTAGGACCGAACTGTGAGATTGAACTCATTGAATATACAGGTGTTCTAACTGTTGATAAAAGCGCAAATGTAAAAGAAATTAAGCAGGTTTAATGGGAGGGAGAAAGCAATATGGAACATCCGCATAGTCTCACAGTAAATGGTTCCGGCAATTCAGCAGGCGGAGATTATAATAAAGTGAAGATTCGCGGTGAAGGAACGATTTCTAATGATATGAGCTGTAATGAATTTAAAACGTACGGCACGAGTGATGTACGGGGTAATATGAAAGTGAAAAATTATGTTGTGTATGGAGATAGTGAAGTACAAGGAAATGTAGATGCAGAATATGTAAAAGTATACGGTAATACACAAATTCATGGTGATGCACATATTGAAAAAACAAAAGTTAGAGGTATGATAGATATTGCGGGGAAGTTTTCAGGTGATTTTGTCGATGTAAAAGGTGCTTTAAATGTTAGGGGAAATATTGAAGTAGAAGATTTATCATTAACTGGTGGTCTTGAAAGTGATGGATTACTTAATGCTGAAAATATTCAAATCTCACTTCGTTATGAAGGAAGTAAGGTAAGAGAAATTGGTGGTAAAAACATTACGATTCGTAAAAAAGCGAGATTTCTTCCTTTTATTAGTCATGTTGGAAACCTCCAAACTTCAATTGTGGAAGGAGATGATATTTATTTAGAACATACGATTGCTGAAGTAGTGAGAGGAAACAACGTTACAATTGGCCCTGGGTGTGAAATTAGTGTTGTAGAATATCATACTAGTTTTAATCAAAAGGGTAATGCAGTCGTTAAAGAACATAAACAAATATAAGTAGTACGAGGGAGAGTAAGGTTATGGTTGAGAAGAATAATAAGCTCGGCTTTGTTGTGGCGGGCTTATTGCTAGGTATTTTAATGGCATCAATGGATAATACCATTGTCGTAACAGCGATGGGAACGATTGTTGGTGACTTAGGAGGTCTTGAAAACTTTGTATGGGTCGTTTCTGCCTATATGGTCGCAGAAATGGCAGGCATGCCGATATTCGGTAAACTATCAGATATGTATGGTAGAAAGAGATTCTTTATTTTTGGTTTAATCGTTTTTATGATTGGTTCGGCACTTTGTGGTACTGCTGAAAATATTACACAGTTAGGTATTTATCGTGCCATTCAAGGTATTGGCGGCGGGGCATTAGTGCCGATCGCGTTTACTATCGTTTTTGATATTTTCCCTCCTGAAAAGCGCGGGAAAATGGGCGGTTTATTCGGAGCAGTATTTGGTTTATCGAGTATTTTTGGACCGTTGCTTGGCGCGTATATTACAGATTATATTAGCTGGCACTGGGTATTTTACATTAACTTACCGCTTGGCATTTTAGCACTTATTTTTATTACATTCTTTTATAAAGAGTCACGAGTTCATAGAAAGCAAAAAATTGACTGGTTTGGTGCAATTACTTTAGTTGGTGCAGTAGTTTGTTTAATGTTTGCTTTAGAGCTTGGCGGACAAAAGTATGACTGGGATTCTAGCTTTATTTTAAGTTTATTTGGTGCATTCGCTATTTTAATTGTTGCATTTATTTTTATTGAACGAAAAGTAGAAGAGCCAATCATATCATTTGAGATGTTTAAGCAGCGCTTATTCGGAATGAGTACAATTATTGCATTATGTTACGGTGCTGCGTTTATGTCAGCAACTGTGTACATACCGTTATTCATTCAAGGTGTATACGGTGGTACCGCAACAAACTCAGGATTACTACTATTACCGATGATGTTAGGATCAGTTGTAACAGCGCAATTAGGTGGATTTTTAACGACGAAGCTTAGCTACAGAAACATTATGATTATTTCTGCTGTTATTATGCTAATAGGACTATTCTTATTAAGTACATTAACGCCAGAAACAAGTCGTGCATTATTAACAGTGTATATGATTATTATCGGATTTGGGGTTGGTTTCTCATTCTCTGTACTAAGTATGGCGGCTATCCACAACTTTGGTATGGAACAGCGAGGGTCTGCGACTTCAACGAGTAACTTTATTCGTTCATTAGGCATGACGCTTGGTATTACAATCTTCGGAATGATCCAAAGAACAGGTTTCCAAGATCAATTAGAAGAAGCATTTAAGGGTATGAGCGGAGGAATGAATACAAACGCTTTAGGAGATTCAAGAGCTATTCTATCAGAAGCGGCAAGATCTCAAATCCCGCCGCAAATATTAGATAAAATTATTGATGCTCTTTCTAGCTCAATTGTCCAAACATTTATGTGGGCATTGGTACCAGCTGGTTTAGCATTCATATTTATTTTCTTTATGGGAAATGAGCGTATGGTAATGAAGAAACAACAAAAGAATAAAAAGAGCGAAACATCTAAAGCGTAATGAAAAAGCTCCCTTCCAATTGGAAAGGAGCTTTTTCGTATGTACGGTTTTAGATTAGCCTTCGATGATTTCGTATTCTTCGTCTGCTAATAATAAAATTTGTGTTTTCTTACCTTTGTTTTGAACTTCGATTACATCGTAAGCACCTAGGTCTCTTATTTTGCTTTGAGAAGCGTTAACCATAACTTCAATAGAATCAATTAAGATATCTTCTTCAATGTATGATTCAGGCAATGCCATATCTTCAGTATCTAATACACATGCGTATAGATTTTGTAAGTTTTCAGCAGTTGGATTTTGTTCTTCAACATCAATGATGTTTTTTACTGCTTCCATATTTTCTTCTTTTGCTTGGTATACTTTAATTTTAGCCATTGTTTTAATCTCCTTTATAACGTAATCGTAGAGGCTACACTTCATTATAACGTTTTTTTTATGAAAGATGAAATCGTTATATGTATTTATAGGGAAATTTATGCGTTATTACTCATTATTGGCGTAATTTCATTATTAATGAGATGAGTAGGTAGCTATATTCCTACGTTAAAGTTATATTGTCCAAGCTTATCTCATATCCCCCTCATATTATGTGTATGAGATAAAACATATAGAGAAGGGATGGGGTGTAAGTGGGTTGTGAGCCGAAAAGAAATTATCGATATTTCCAAAAGGATACGAGTTAAGAAAAATAGATGAACATATTGTAAATAACTCTACATTACATAAAGTCTCTGAAGATTTTACAAGTCAATTTCAATCAGTTGAAGATTATATAAACCGAGGTATAAGATATTGTGTTTTGTATAAAGGAGAAGTTGTATGCGGTGCATCATCATATAGCATTTATGATAGCGGGATTGAAATTGAAGTAGCGACTAATTACAATCATAGAAGAAAAGGGTTAGCGACTATAGTTAGTGCAGCACTAATCTTGGACTGTTTAGAAAAAGAGATATACCCAAACTGGGATGCAGCGAATACTACATCTGCAAAACTAGCTGAAAAACTAGGATATGTTTTTGATAAGGCGTATGATACTTATTTTGTGGATAATAGATGAAATCGTATTTTCAAATAAAAGAGCAGTTAGCAAAAGCTAACTGCTCCTCTCCAAAGGGGGAATGGAGAGATACAATCATGTTACTTACATTATTGACGGGAGGTTGATTTTTAATCAATCTACTATAAAAGTTGAGATAAAATATTTTTAATTAACCCTGAGGATCCAATTAAGAGTACTGATAAAAAAACGATTGAGAATATATTTTTTTTAGGTTTTTTTAATTCTATGTATATGTTAATAATGGCACCAATTGCAACTACAGTAAAGATAACGAGTCTTACTACATCTATCATAAATAACGCTCCTTTTAATTACTTAATTGTATTATATAGGAATTCGCGTTTCGATTAGTTTATTTAAATACGATTTAAGGTAATTTTAAACAAACTAATCTTTTATACAAAAGTAAGGTTAAGGAAAAAGATAGCGTAAGTAGTAATAGTATATCTTGTAGAAGCTGATGTAGACCAAATAAAGTAGGGTTATTATCTATGGGCAAGTATAATTAATATATATACTCACTTTAGGTACCTTTACAACTTAAATAATAAAACATGCTTTTCATAATGATCCAAACACCAATTATATTTTTCTAGAATAATGGGATGAACAAATTCTTTCGTAGTATCGACCTCAGTATAGCCATATTTCTTATAAAAGTTTTCTAATTCCTCAAAAGGAAGGCAATATACATGTTGTACTTGTAATTTCTTCGCAGTTTCTACTAAAAATGAAACAAGTTCCCCAGCTAATTGTAGACCTCTAAATTTAGGAAGAATAAGTATCCCACCCATTTCTAAAGTATCTTCATCTATTTGGACTAACCGGCCAACACCTGCATACTCATTGTTATATGTAATGATTGCAACTGTATCTCTTTTTAAATCACTGCGTACAAATCCTATTGAGTCGTATTGATTATTAATCCATTCTAAATCATTAGATGTAGCCATTTGAATACTCATTTATATCTCCCCTTTATAAAAAATGTAATTTTCTTATTATATAGAATATAATATCAGGAAAAAAGTGATTATAATGGCATGATTTTTATTATCAGTTCAAGTTTTGAAGAATAGTGCATACAATATAAAGTGTTTTCCTTTCTTCATTTAAGTTTTACGTATATAATTTAAAAGTACTATTTTTATTTTATATTTTTTATATTTATAACAGAATAGAGGTTTAAAAATGGGTGTTAAAATCATTACGGATAGTGCAGCGGATTTACCGGTAGAATTGCTGCAAGCATATGATATTGATTTAATTCCACTCCGTGTTTATGATGAAGCAGAAACAGAGTATTTAGATGGAGTTACATTAGAGTCAGTTACATTATTGCAAAATATGAGAGAAGGCGCTGTTTATAGAACGTCATTGCCTTCACTTGAAACTTTCCAGGAAAAATTTGTTTCTTATGCAAAAGAAGGTAATCCTTGTATATATTTAGCTTTTTCATCTGAACTGTCTGGTACATATCAATCATCAGTTCTCATTAAAGAGGAAGTAAAAGAAACATATGCTAACTTGGATTTAGAAATTATTGATACGAAATGTGCTTCGCTTGGTCAAGGGCTTGTCGTATTAGAAGCTGCTAAAATGGCGAAAGACGGTGCATCAAAAGAAGATATTTTAAAACGTGTTGATTTTCTAATGAACCATATGGAACATATCTTCACTGTAGCTGACTTACAGTACTTAGTGAGAGGTGGACGTTTAAGTAAAGTCGCAGGATTTATCGGTGGTTTACTAAACATTAAGCCAATCTTAAACGTGGAAGAAGGAAAGCTTGTACCACTTGAAAAAGTCCGAGGGAAAAAGAAAGTACTTGGCCGAATTGTCGATATAATGGAAGAGCGTGGAAAAGAACTTAAAGGTCAAACAATCGGTATAACTCACGGTGACGATTTAGAAACAGCTGAAGCATTAAAAGCATTAATTACTGATAGATTTGGCTGTGAAGTATTTATCGTAAATACAATTGGTGCAGCAATCGGAGCACATACAGGACCGGGTGTTATAACGTTATTTTTCTTAAATGAAGTCGAGTAAAGGATTGATCTTTTGATCAATCCTTTTTTTGTGATGTAATTATTTCCAAATAATAAAGTGCTGTTGATTCTTGAAATGATTAGTGTTAAAATGTTTGTTTCTCTATGGATAAATGGAATCTATACATATTAAATAACCTTTTAGTATGAATTATAAAATAGGGGACTAAATATTATTGAAAATAATAGAATGATGATATAGAAACTTGGAGGTTAATTATGAGTTTTTTTAGTTTAAAAGTAGCATGTGGTGTTTGTGAGAATAAGGTTGGCTTGAATCGATACAAAGTAAAAAAATCAAATGCTTGGATTTGTCCAGATTGCTTGAAAGAAGCGGGTGGTATGACTGTTATACCTGTAAATAAAATTACAATTGAAGAAATTAAAGAAATGATTGAAGAGAAGAAAGCTATAATGAATGCAAGGGCAGAAAAAATTGCTAAAAATCCGATGTCTACTGCTGAAGGAATGTATCAATACAGTGTTGAAAATAAATTCGGTTCTGGACATAATGAAAAGTGGGGCTTAAAGCATTTCGGAGTACTTGAAACAAACTTAATGCAAGACGAAGAAGTTTTAATGACATTTATCGGTTTACATAATTATGAATCTGCAACAAAACATGATCGTAATTTTGCATATGCTATTACGAATAAACGAATTATGTTTGGACAAAAATCTTTAACTGGTGAGAAATTCAAATCTGTAGCTTACGAAAAAATAAATGATATAACATTTGAAAAAGGATTATTATTTGGGGTCTTAACAATTGATACTCCTCAAGAAAAATTTAATATTTCTTTAGATAAAGAGTCAGCAACTGCTATTAATAATAATGTTCATCAAGTTTTAGATTCATTAAAAAAAGAAAAAGTTGAGGAAAGACCAGCAACAAATGCTACTATTTCTGTAGCAGATGAGCTGAAAAAATTTAAGGAATTATTAGATATGGGCGTTATTACAGAAGATGAATTTAATGTGAAGAAAAAGCAGTTACTAAATATATAAATTATTTTTTTATGAAATTAGTATGAAAATGTTAAATATAAGATATAAAAAGATGATTCTGTTGTGAACAGAGTCATCTTTTTTATATGTTGAAGTGTTTTGTTTATAAAAATCTAAATATTTCAAGATATTAAAAATTATTCATTTCATATATAATTGTGTAGGGAGAATATCTGTAACTATTTGTAAAAATAGGAGGCGGCTATAAAAATGAATGAAATTGCTACGTGGGATTTAGATAGATTGTATTCAAATGGGGATATTCTAGTACCAATATTGGAGTTGAAAGAACAATATTTTGTAACAAAAGATATAGATATTCTTTCAAAACTTATACAAGCTATTGAAAAAGCAGAATACTATTTGTACTGTCGATTGGCTGAAGAAAGTGTTGCATCGGATAACACTAGATTGACTGTGAAAGTAAAGGAAGTAAAAAGTGAAGTGCAGCAAGTCATACAGCAAAGTGAGATGGAAATTACCGATAATACTAGGCTAATAAAAGATGAACTAAATGCGTGGGAAAATATGTACATACAATTAAGGAATAGGATAGAAATAAAGCACAATAATAAGCAATTATCATTTGGACAAGGAAATCATGTTGCAATGAATAGTGATAATGAAAAGGAAAGGCTAGAAGTATTCGAGTCATTAACATGTGCTTTACATAAGGAGAAAGAAATTTTTGCTACTGTATTAAATCAAATAGGAAGATTGCGTAATACAAAGAGTAATGAATTAGAAGACATAGATATTTTAACTCAATCTTTACATGCAAATGGCATTTCAGAAACTGTATTATTGCAAATGTGGAATGCGACAGAAGAAAATCTAGATAAATTAGTTAGTGCTTTAAATGTGTATAAGAAAGGCAGAGCTTCAATTACATGGCATGAACTTATGACAGTAAAGGCGAATGATGAGGTTATTATTCCTTTTTCAGTAGCAGTACAAAACATATACGATGCTTTAAAAAATATAGATGAAGAATTAGCAGAATTTGCACGTCATGCGATAGAAAGTGGTTGGGTAGATGCAGAACCGAGAGATAGTAAACCACCAGGTGGATTTTGTGCACCTTTTTTCAGTGAGAAAGAATCACGAATCTCTATGCGTTACGACGGAAGTATCGATAGTGTAAGAGTACTTGCCCACGAACTAGGACATGCTTGGCATTTTTATAATATGAGTTTTGAACAATCCTCTTCTTTTTTAGATGATTATTTGCCAATGAGTACAGCTGAATCAGCATCTATTTTCTTTGAAACCGTGCTTATAAATTATTTAATTCAAACAACAGATAGCATAGATATGAAAAAGTCATTGCTTAGCTGGAAAATAAGAAACTGTTTTAATTATGTAATGGCAATTCGAGCATCGTTCGAATTTGAGAAGAACTTTTATGAGAAATGTAAAGAAAGTCCTTTAAGTGCTGATGAAATCGAGAAATTATCTATAGCAGCGCAAGAAAAAGCATACGGGAATGCATTATTAGAATATCAGCCGTTTGTTTGGGTGAAATATATTCAATTTTATATAGCAGATGTTCCTTTTTATAATTATCCATACACATTTGGCTATTTAGTTAGTTTTAGTTTATTAGAAATAGCTCAAGAAAGTAAAAGTACTTTTCACTTGAAATATAAAGAGTTTTTACGAGAAACAGGAAAAGCTCCAGTGGAAGAACTTATGAAAAAACATTTTGAAACAGATATAACGAGCTATGTATTTTGGGATAAAGCTTTTAGACAAATTTCTAAAGATATTGATGAATATTTGAGGCTTATGTAGGGAGAGAGTATAGTGGATCACCAACTTATAAAGGGAATACCTTTTTCAACTTTAGAATATGAAAAGGCTATAAGTTTATTAAAAGATTGGGTGCATGAACAACGAGAGAAACCAAGGTTTGTAGTAACTGCAAATCCTGAGATTGTGATGTCTGCAAAGGAAAACACGGCTAAATCTAAACAGTTTAAAAAGATGTTACTATCTGCGGATTTAATAACAGCGGATGGAATTGGTGTCATAATTGGCTCGAAAATATTAAAAGGAACGCTGAAAGAACGCGTCACTGGGGCTGATATCACTCACGATTTAATAAAATATTGTAACGATAATCGATACCGTGTCTTTCTTTTTGGAGCTGCTCCAGAAAGTAATAAAAAGGCATTAGAAAAATTAAATGAGCAGTTCCCAGGAGCACAGTTTAAAGGACAGCATGGATTTGTAAATGGTGAGGAAATAGAAAAAGTAAAAATGAAAATAAAGAAATTCAAGCCGCACTTATTGCTAGTAGGACTAGGTTCACCAAAACAAGAAGAATTCATCTATGAAAACATACAAACATTAAACGTTCCACTATCTATTGGTATTGGTGGTATGATCGATATATTATCTGGTACTGTAAAAAGAGCACCAAAAATTATGAGGGATACTGGAACTGAATGGCTATATAGGTTACTTTCACAGCCGAAAAGATTTAAGAGACAACTTGTACTTCCAAAATTTTTAATTTCAGTTATGGTAGAGAGGATGAAAGGAACAGCAAGTTAAGAAAGGAAAAAAGATGATAGAGTCGTTATCTAATGAAAAAGCTAATATGATATTACAAGAGCTGCAAGTAGAGTGCGAATCTTTATTTGAATTTCAAATACAAAAAGTAATTCCAATTCATCGTGGTTGGTTAAACTTGAAGTGGAAACTCGAAACGAATGTAGGAACTTTGTATGAAAGCAATATAATAAAGAACGATACGCGATCTATGGGTAGATAATTTCTTATTCCATAACGATAAAGTCTCAGCAATTCTAGATTTTGATCGTATGGATTATGATTATGTAGAGTTGGACATTGGGCGTGCGGTTATATCTTGTACCTTACATGATGAGGTTTTAAGTAAGAGTCTTGTTGCATCATTCTTAGCGGGGTACCGCAATGAATTAGACTTTCCAGTAGGGAATATTGTTCGGGCAATTCAAATGCTTTGGTACATGGAGAGTACTTGGTGGATTCATGCCAATATGGAACAGCATAGTGTACCACCTTCACGTTTTGCGAATGAAATGAATTGGATAGCTGAAAATTACGGTGTATTACATAATATATTGGCAGATTTATAAGAAAAAAAGGGGACAACATACATGAACAGAATCGGCATTATCGGAGCAATGCAAATTGAAATAGACTTACTTTTAGAAAAACTAGCTATACAAGAGAAACAGACAATTGCGGGGATGCCTTTTTACGTTGGAGAATTCATGGGAATGGAAGTGATTGTTACAAGATGTGGTGTAGGGAAAGTAAATGCAGCCGCATGTACGCAAACGTTAATTCATAAATTTGATGTAGATGCTATCATTAATACGGGTGTTGCTGGCGGGCTACATCCAGATGTAAAAGTTGGAGATGTAGTCATTTCAACTAACGTAACCCATCATGATGTAAGTAAGACTCAAATGAAAAACTTATTCCCGTTCCAAGAGGAATTTCACGCAAGTAAGAAATTAATGGAGTTAGCACGTACTGCATGCAATAGTAGTAGTTTACATATTGGGGTTCATGAAGGAAGAATCGTAAGCGGTGAATGTTTTGTTGAAGATTCAAAACTAAAAGCGAAATTAATAGATGAATATGCAGCGCATTGTACAGAGATGGAAGGTGCAGCAATTGGACATGTTGCTTACATAAATGAAGTACCGTTTCTCGTAATACGATGCATTTCTGACAGTGCAGACGATGCAGCACAAATTTCTTATGATGACTTCGCGAAAACGGCCGCAAACTATTGTTCAGAAATTATCGTTGAGATGTTGAAAAATATATCGAGTAAAACTTATAGTTCAAAAGGAGGGAATGAAATGTTACAAGCATTCATTTTTGATATGGACGGAACGTTATTTCAAACAGATAAAATTTTAGAATTATCGTTAGATGATACTTTTGATCATTTACGTTCATTAAAATTATGGGATACGGTAACACCTATTGATAAGTACCGTGAAATTATGGGCGTGCCGTTACCGAAAGTTTGGGAAGTGTTACTACCGAATCATTCTATTGAAGTAAGAGAACAAACTGATGCATATTTTTTAGAAAGATTAATTGAAAACATTAAGAGTGGAAAAGGTGCTTTATATCCGAATGTAAAAGAGATTTTTACATATATAAAAGAAAATAATTGTTCAATTTATATTGCAAGTAATGGTTTAACTGAATACTTACGAGCAATCGTATCTTATTATGCTTTAGACCAATGGGTTACTGAAACATTTAGTATTGAACAAATAAACTCGCTTAATAAAAGCGACTTAGTAAAAAGTATTTTGAACAAATATGATATAAAAGAAGCAGCTATAGTTGGGGACCGATTATCTGATATAAACGCAGCCAAAGATAATGGCTTATTTGCGATTGGATGTAATTTTGATTTTGCACAAGAAGATGAACTTGTTCAGGCGGATATAGTAATAGATGATTTAATGGAGCTTAAGGGCATTTTACTTAAAGTGCAAAATACGCATGCTACGAATTGAATAAAATAATAACCATAAAAATGCTCAGAATAAAAAATTCTTGAGCATTTTTATATATTTTCATATTAAGGGGGAATTTATTTGAAAGATATACATATTCAACAAATTGAAGATTTAATGATATATGAACACGATTATCTTGTCCAAGAAAGCAAAGAAGAAGGATTTAATTTTCTAGTAAAACTAATAAGTGAATATGAAAATAAAATAAACACATTTAATAAAATTGGTGAATGTCTATATGGTATTTTTCAAGGAGAAAAGTTAATTGGAATAGGAGGGTTAAATGAAGATCCATATACAGAAAACTATAAGATTGGTGGGGTAAGGAGATTTTATATTGCAAAAGAATACCGAAGGAAAGGAGTAGGGAGGTTACTGTTATTGCGAATTTTAAGCGATGCGAAAAAATATTTTAATATTGTTGTCTTGCATACAGATACAGAACAGGGAGACAAATTTTATACTTCAAGTGGATTTGTGAAAGGGACAAAATATGTAGGAGCGAGTCATTATGTGAACATATATAAAAGGATATAGTTAATTATTATTTATCTCTTCTATCGGAACTTTTGTTCTGTTTTTTAGGTGGATGGGTGGTATAATTTATATGAATCTACTATTAGAATGGGGAATTGGATAATGGGAGAAAATAAAATTATTAATGATTTCAATGAATATTCAATTTGGATAAATACATTGAAAGGTATGAAAGAGGAATTGTGGGTGGCACCAATATCAGAAGGGAAATGGACTGTTGGTGAGATCGTATCTCATATTATGAACTGGGATGACTATCTTCTACGTGAGACATTATCATCAGTGAGAGATGGACAGGGAATGGATTTTCCTGATTTTGATACATATAATAAACTAGCATCTAATTATGCCAAATCAGGTATATCTAAAATGAAACTTCTTGAAGAAGCAGAAGCTAAAAGAGAGTTACTTGTAAAAGAACTTAGATTACTGCCTGCTGGAAATCTAGAGAAACCTTTAACGGCCAATGGGGTATCATACTGTCCTCATACTGGAACGCCGTATTCTCTTATTTATATTATTAAAGAATTTATAGAGCATGATAACCATCATAAAAGACAGATTATTCATTTTTTAAATGAAAATGCAGTTGCTAACTGATAAAGAAAGATCCCACAAATGATATTTATGGGATCTTTCTTACATTATAATTTAACATTCATTTCTTTCAATAATCCCTTCGGATCACCTTTTACATAATAGAAGTGTGGATTATTTTCATCGTCGTAAAGCATAATATAAGGTTTTTCGTTAAGTGGTAGAAGAATAAGTACTTCATCAATTGTAGTTTGTAGCCATTGATTTGTAATCGAAACTGGTTTAGATAAAGGGATTTTTATCATGTGACCATCTTTTGGAACGACATTTAAGTTTTTGAACGGGCCAGTAATGGATTTAGCATATTGAACAGCTTCTTTTTGAATAGCTGAATCTAAAGATTGTTTTTGAACGACCATTTCTTTTTTGCAATCAAATACTTCAATTTGTTGATTACTATTTGCGAACACGTTTGTCGATAATAAGAAACAAAGAAGAGTAATGACCCCGATTTTTTTAATCATAATATAACACCTCGTCTTTACTATACCCTTAAAAAGTTCAAATATTTTTCTGTCACATTTATGTAACAAAGAAGTTGTATAATACATTTGGTTTTTGTTTAAAAGTAATGGAGGATCATTCATGAAAGTATTAATTGCAGATGATGAACAAGATATGTTAAGGATTTTAAAAGCTTATTTTGAAAAAGAAGGCTTCGAAGTGTTATTAGCGAAAGATGGAGAGGAAGCACTTCAAATATTTTATGATGAGAAAATTGATTTAGCTATTTTAGATTGGATGATGCCGAAACATAGTGGTATTACTGTCTGTCAAGAAATAAAAAAGAATTCAAGCGTAAAGGTATTAATGCTTACGGCAAAAAGTGAAAGTGAAGATGAATTAGCAGCGCTTCAAAGCGGAGCAGATGAATACGTAAAAAAACCATTTCATCCAGGCGTACTCATTACTCGAGCGAAAAAGCTAATACAACATGATGATGTCATTCAAGTTCAAGATTTGAAAATTGATTTTACGAAAAATAAAGTTTATAAAAATGACAAAGAGTTAGATATTACAAAAACAGAGCTAGAATTAATAAAGTGTTTTTTAAATCATAAAGGCATGATTTTAACTCGTAAAAAATTGTTAGATATCGTATGGGGATTTGACTACTTTGGAGAAGAGCGAACTGTTGATACACATGTAAGAAGATTACGTAAAAAAGTTGGAGAAAATATTATAAAGACGCATCGTGGGCTAGGATATAGTTTGGAGGAACAGAGTGAATAAACTTGGAAAAAAACTATTTCTCAGCATTTCTTTAACTGTTATTCTTATTTTTACGATTTCTTTATTATTAATTAACTATCTTTTACCGAAATATAATATTTACAAAACACGAGAAAGTTTAAAAGGTATTACAGCACAAATACAGTCCATACCGAGCGAACAAATAGATGAAGCAATTTCTAGCATTGAAAATAAAGGAACTGTTACGATTGCGTATACATCAATTAACAATTCGGAAGATCATATTAATGATGAGTTACGCTTGCAACTTACAAGGAAAAGAGTTGCCCTTAATAAACTTTGGATTACAAAAGGTGAAATAATAAAAGTAAAGAACTTCGGACAATTGAATAAAATATATGATCAAGAGAAAACCAAATCTAGTTTTTTTGTGAAATATATTGCGAAAAACGATATGTTGATTTTAGTAGGGGTTTCTATCGCACATTCGAATGAAATAATAAAAACGTTAAACGCATTGTATTTATTCATTTTAGGTATGACGATTTTACTTATTATTGTACTTGTATGGATATTGTCAAAAGCAATTACGACACCACTGAAAGAATTAAGTGATGTCGCAGAAGATATTTCACGTTTAAAGTTTAAAAAGACAAAAGTGAAAACGAATGATGAAATAGGAGACTTAGCCACTAGTATTAATATCATGAGTGAAAAACTACATGAAGCCCATGAAGATTTAACAGATCGAAATGAACATTTAAAACGATTTATGGGTGATGTGACGCATGAATTAAAAACACCAATAGCACTAGTAAAAGCATATTCTATGGGAATAAAAGATGGTCTAGATGATGGTACGTACATAGATACAATCATTAAACAAACAGATCAAATATCAAATTTAATTGAAGAATTATTACGATTTTCTAAATTGGAAAGAGATGTTTTGCAAAAAGAAGAATTCTCTATTAAATCACTACTCCAAAGTATTATAGATAAGCATAAGATTGAACTGGATTCAAAAGAAATTGATTTGCATGTGAATTATAATGTTGGCGATGCAATTATTTATGCAGATGTAAATAAAATGAGTATGGTATTACAAAATTTAATTTCCAATGGGATAAAATATACAACAAATCAAAATATAAAAATTACTTTAGAAGATCGAAATGAAAGTGTATATTTTCAAATTCAAAATGGTATGAATGCTGAACAAATGAAAGATATCGATAAAATTTGGGAGCCTTTTTACGTCTTAGAATCTTCTCGTAGTAAAGACCATTCAGGTACAGGACTAGGTTTAGCAATCGTGAAAAGTATTTTAGAAAGGCATGGTTTTGACTATGGTGTATCTACTATAGAGGGAGAAATACGGTTTTATATAACTATGAAGAATGAATAATTTAATACGATTAGAAGCATCGTCTATTAATAGGCGATGCTTCTAATTGATTATATGTGAGTAGTAAACGAGAATAAATAACTTCAAAAAATCGTTGGAAGAGTGTTCTGCAAATTTCTCAAGTGGTTGTATGAGATATTAACTGAATTTTCAGTGATTTTGTTGTATAGTAAAAGGAGAAATATATGGGGAGGAAAGAGTATGGGGAAAAAGAAAATAGCTACACTATCAGCAATATTATCTTTATCAATTGCATCAGGTGTTTCTAGTATGACTGCGTATGCGGACAATAAAGACACAAACTACATAAATAAGAATGACGTTAAATTAAATGGAAAAATCTCAGAAGCGTTACGTTCAAACACGAAGATTGAATTAGAGAATGGGATGACAAAACCGATTTACTCGCTTGATGAAGCGATTGTTGAAAATTTATTTGTAGAAACGGAAGTAGATAGTGATCGAGATGGAAAAAAAGATCGAGTATCAGTAAAAGTTATGCGTCCAAAAACTGATCCAAATGTGAAAGTTCCTGTTATATATGAAATGAGTCCATATCGAGCGGGTTTAAAAGACGTTCCTGTATATAATGTAGATGAAGAATTGTATGCGTATGAAGGCAAACCGTATGGAGCTGTTAATCTTGGTTCATACGGAAATTATTATGTACCAAGAGGCTATGCAGTCATTTTAGGTGAAAGTATTGGAACTGGAAAATCAGATGGATGTCCGACTACTGGGGACGAACAAGAAATATTAGGGACGAAATCTGTCATTGATTGGGTAAATGGACGTGCGAAAGCATATACAGAAAATGGTGAGGAAGTTAAAGCCGATTGGTCAACAGGAAATGTAGGTATGACTGGAGTCCCTTATAATGGTACGTTACCGAATGCTGTTGCAACGACAGGCGTTGAAGGGTTAAAAACAATTATACCAATTGCAGCGATTAGTAGTTGGTATGATTATTATCGTGCAAATGGTGCAGTCATTGCGCCAGGTGGATACCAAGGAGAAGATACAGATAATATGGCAGAAGCAGTACTAACAAGAGAAAATCCTGAAGTTTGTGGACAAGTAATAAAAGAGTTAACAGCAGGACAGGACCGGAAAACTGGTAATTATAATAATTTTTGGGACAAACGTAATTATGTAAAAGATGCTAAAAACGTAAAAGCGAGTGTATTTGTTGTTCATGGTTTAAATGATTGGAATGTAAAGACGAAGCAGTTTGCGCAATGGTGGGAAGCACTTGGAGAGAATGATGTCCCTCGTAAAATGTGGTTACATCAAGGTGGACACGGTGGAACATCAACGAATGACTGGCAAAGAACACAAAATAAATGGTTCGATTACTGGCTGTATGGAATTGAAAATGGGATTATGAATGAACCAATGGTTGATGTACAACGTGAAAATAAAACTTGGGAAAAATTAAAAAACTGGCCAGATCCATCAGCGGTGCCGTCCAAAGTTCGTATGTATTTAAGTAACAAAGCAGTTAATTTACCATTAAGTATGGGCTCTGCAAATAAAGTTTTCTCATTCGCAGATGATGCAAAAATGAAATCAAATCAATTAATAGCAAGCCCAGAATTAGAAGTAGCCAATCGATTAGTGTATACAATGCCTGTACTGCAAAAAGATATGCGCATAAGTGGCACACCAAAGATTTCAATTACAGGAAATATTGATCGATCTGTATCAAATTTAACAGCATTACTTGTTGACTATGGAGGAACGAAGCCGGAAATCGTAACACGAGGCTGGATGGATCCACAAAACTTAAAGAGTATAGAAACTTCAACAGCGATTCAACCGGGCAAAGATTATACATTTACATGGGACATGCAGCCAGATGATTATGTCTTTAAAGCTGGGCATCAAATAGGGGTCGTTTTAATTGCTAGCGACTATGATTATACAATTAGACCGAAAGCGGGAACAAAGTTAACAGTAAAATTAAGTGAAGTGACATTACCAATTGTGAAATAAGATCACATGAAATTGAAAAGGCAGAAACGTTATAAAATCAACGTTTCTGCCTTTCACTTTTTATTGGTAGATACAAAAAGGCTTACAATAAATAAAAAAATTGCATTTATGATCAATAGGCCACTAAATGTAAGCCCAGCAAAACCTCCAGCGAATCCATCTCCTACTTTTTCACCAATTACATGCAAAGTGGCAAAGAAAACGATGGGGGAAGAAAGAATGAAAATGCCACTTGTAATTTTCCATATTCGTCTATACTTCTTTGCAATAAAGAAAATTACGGCATTAAAAGCAATAAGAAGTAAAAAAAATATAATGAATGAATTCATCATAGGCTCCTCTTGGTAAAATTCTGAATTTTCATTCGCAAGGAAATGTTATATAATATGATTATATTGTATGGAAAGCGAGTGATATATTATGACAGTCAGCTCTTTCGAATTTTCATTAAAAGTAAAGGTACAGGAAGATTAATTGAAAGAAAATCTTCCGTACGTAAAAAACGGAGGAGAAAATAAATGTTTAGTTTTTATAGTACACTTTGCACGGAACTTTATGATTTCACAAAGCCTGTCGGTTATTCTTTAAATGGTGATATTGAGTATTACGAAGAACGTTTAAAAAATTGCACCGGAAGAATTCTCGAAGCGGCAGTAGGATCAGGGCGTGTCATTATCCCACTTCTTGAAGCTGGTTTTACAGTAGATGGGATAGATTATTCACCTGAAATGCTAGATTCTTGCCATATACGGTGTAAAGAGAGAGGATTACATCCTAATTTATATGAAGGAAGTTTACAACAATTTTCACTGCCACATAAATATGAGGCAATTATCATTCCTACTGGATCTTTTTGTTTAATTGAAAATCGTACAGATTCTATAAATGGATTAAAATGTTTTTATGAACATCTTAATCCAGGCGGGCGATTAATCGTAGATATTATGCTTCCACATGATTGGAAGACTGGGGAGATTCATACATCGACTTTTTCTTTACCGAGCGGAGACGGAATTACATTAGAAAATAAATCAATTGAAATAGATTGGCTGAACCAAGTTACTCTATCATATTTAAAATATGAAAAATGGAGTAAAGGACAGTTAGTACAAACAGAACTACAACGCTTTGCGATGCGCTGGTATGGAATAGAAGAGTTTAAACTTCTGTTAGAAAGTATAGGTTTCTCTAACATTGCTTGTTCTGCTGATTATGTTTATGAAAATGAACCGTCAAATGCTAATCAAATGTTTACTTTTGAAGCCGTGCGAAAAGAAAAATAAAGAACTACCTAAGAAAACAAGGCGATCGACATAATATCGATTGCCTTGTTTTAATCGTATATTATTTACATGCTATTTCGTTTTTATCGTCCAAGCATCTTTCTATTAACTACATATGATATTTATATTAGAGACAGTCACTATTTTAAATAGAACTGTTATTTTTCTATAAATGTTATTTTGGAGAAGTAGGGGGATAAATTTGGAAAACGTAGAACAAGATAGAATTGAGAATCAAGTGTATTCAAATCGTGTAGTAAGATCAGAATTTGATGCGAATTGGGAAACGTGTATATCAAAAAGTGGTTATGTAATTTATGTAGCAACAAGTAACAATGCTGAAGTAACAGTACTTCTTGCAGATGGTTCAAGTAAATTATTAATTTTTGAAAAAGGCGGTAAAGTAGTAGTAGGTGGCGGTGGAACAAGTCATTACAGTAAGCCGCATATCGCAAGAAATATTTAAGGAGTTAATTGAGAAGAAACCTATAAGTAATATAGAAAAAGCATTTCCTATTTCGGGAAATGCTTTTTCTATGTTATAGTATAATAGTGTTTCAAAACAATGTTATTTTAATATATTTCAGATTTTGTTGTGTATTATTTTTATATTAAATTAGTTGTGTAAGTATTTTTTTATATAAGGAGTAATAATTAGAGAAATGAAAAATATCGACTTTATACTAGAAAGTGATGAGGCATTAAAACCGTCTGAACGATTAGTACTATTATTATTAGAGAAGCATAGAATGTTATATACGAACGATCTATTAGCATTATCTAATTTATCATATAAAACATTAACGGATTCATTAACAGCACTAGTTTTAAAATCATATGTACTAAAGGAAACAGGCAAGGGAAGAAGACAGAATTGTTATAGATTGGTATGATAAGATTCCTCATTTTAGAGATCTCATATTAATGTTTTTTTGAATGTAAGGGTAAATTCTATTTTGGTTTTCAAATGAAAAATACAGGACAAGGTTCGCTTGCATATTTCAATTTCATTTTTATTAATGTAATTCTATCGTTATTGAAAATAGAAAAATAAAATAAACTGCAAAAAACAGAAATAAAAAAACAATCCGTTTTTAAAATGGATTGTTTTTTATTGGAATAATATTATTTAATGAATGGAAAACAGGAATGATTATTCTACTTCACTTGTATACTTTTCAGGTAATAATTCCATTACGTTACATTTTACAAGTTCACCATTATAAGAGAGTATAACATTCGTATTTTTTCCGTAATCACTTATTAATTCTCGACACATCCCACATGGAGCAACAACCCAACATTTTTCTATATCTTCATGAGGGTGTGGGTGTGCAACTGCTGCAATGGTATCAAATTCATGATCACCTTTGGAAATAGATTTTCCTATTGCCATGGCTTCACCACATACTGTTATTCTTCCAACATTCGCTTCAACATGCACTGCTGCATAAATATTACCCGTTTTAGTTCGTACAGCTGAACCGATATGATGACGACCATATTTATAGTTTTTTCGATTACTTTTTCAGCAGCTGTAATTAAATTATAGTCTTCACTATTTAAAGGCATTACTTGTAACATAATTTCTCCTCCTTATAAAACATGATTATTGATATTTTAACGGAATATTTTAATATTTAAAATAAAAGATAGAAATACGATAGATAATATTGTTATGTAAACTGTTATTTTAAGAGGAAAATATAATAATCAATAGAACATATAGAAGAGTGTAAGTAAATATTTTGAATGATGGGAGATTATTATGGAGATTTTACAATCAATAACACAAGCTGTTATAAGTGGTAATAAGGAAAAAGTAGTGGAGTTTATAAAGACGAATCCAAGTGCAGTTAATGAATTTAGTGAAGATGGTTGGACACTACTTCATTTAGCGGCTTATTTTGGACAAAAAGAGATAGCGAGTTTTCTTTTAGAAAGTGGTGCAGATATACATATTAGAGCAAAAAACGAAAACGAAAATACACCTTTACAAGCGGCAATAGCGAATAAGCAAATTGAGCTTGTTGCTTTCTTAATTGAAAAAGGATCAGATGTAAATGTTATACAAAGTGGTGGTTGGACGGGTCTCCACGAAGCAGCATTATTAGGGAATGAAGAAATTATCGTATTGCTTCTTAAAAATGGAGCTAATAAGATGATTGAGAAAAATGATGGAAAAACAGCCTATGATATTGCTTTAGAAAAAGGACATGAGCACCTTTTACATTATTTGCATCAGGAAGTGAACATATGATGAATAAATGGAGTATAGGTGTATTTTTATTTGATGATGTAGAAGTGTTAGACTTTGCAGGGCCATTTGAAGTTTTTTCTGTAACCGAAGCAGATGAAGAAAAACCATTTACTGTTTATACAGTTAGTCAAAATGGAGAAATGATTACAGCAAGAAACGGATTAAAGGTACAGCCGGATTATAGTATTGAAGATTTACCACCAGTTGATATTTTACTTATTCCAGGTGGTAAAGGCGTTCGGGAAAATGAAGTGCAAAATGATATTATAATCAATTGGATTCGTCAGCAAATGAAAGAAGTAAAACTAATGACTTCAGTTTGTACTGGAGCGTTATTACTTGCGAAAGCCGGTTTACTGGATGGCTTAAAAACCACAACGCACTGGGCTAGTATTCAAACGTTCAAAAAAGATTTTCCGAATGTAGAAGTAATGGAGAATGTGAAATTTGTAGATGAAGGGCACATCATTACATCGGCAGGTATTTCAGCTGGTATTAATATGTCATTTCATATTGTGAAAAATTTGTTAGGTGTGGAGGTTGCTGAGGATACGGCAAAAAGTATGGAATATGATATTGATTTACAAAATTAAAAAAGCCCAAATTGGGCTTTTTTCTTATTTTAAGTGTATATAGGTATGATCTATGCTCTAAACTTAAGCTCTTAAATAGTCATTCTGGTTTTATCAAATATACGACAATGCATTTCTTTTCTCCTTGTAATCAAGTTAAAACAAGGAGAAATTTGTATGTAAAAAAACTCTTCTACAATAGTAGAAAAAGAATAACAGAAACTACTATTTTATGCCAGTATACATAAAAAAGTGCAATATAAATATGGAAATGTCGTCGAATGCTATCTTTAATTGGTTAATTAGTGAGATATTTTTGTGAAGGAGCTTATTTTATAAGAATAGAATTAAAGTTAATAAGAAATCATGCCGATGGTAGTGAAAATATATGTGTTAGGGGGATTTCATAATGAGGAAACTCAAGCGAATAAATGTTCCTAATATACAAGAACAACTATCACAGTCTAATGAGAATCGAGCAATTAATAAGAAAAAACTAAGGCGATTTATATTCATGTTTATATTTATTGCGGCGGCTACTTTGTACGTTCAATTTATTTTAACGAAACAACAAGAAATAATTGTAGAAAAAAAAGATACAATAACGAACCAAAAAAAACAATTGCTTTCTTTAAAGAAAGATAAGGCTTCTTTAAAGACTAACATAGAAAATTTAACAGACGATGAAGAAGAAATTTTAAAGTTTGCGAGAAAAGAATATCAATTTTCTAAATCAAATGAAACTATATTTGTGTTGCCGAAGTAGTGTAATAGAACAGTTAGCAATAGCTAGCTGTTTTTTCATGTATGATGTCATGGTACAAGAAACAATTACATATTGTAAAAATGAAGAGCTCGAGCTGTTTTTGTACTTATGGAATATATACGAAAATAAATGTTGTTAAAATTCTGTCAATTGTATTATAATACAAGGTAAGCGGATACATTTTTTAATCCATGTTGAGTTTATCACTCATACGACTATTAAGAAAACCGTTATCCCGTATTAGAAAGGAAGAGAGCTGTGTACGCTTCAAATACAATTTATGTCGTAGGGGATGCGAAAGCACCTCAAAATAATCCCATTACCGAAAAGTTTAAAAGCTATTTTGTAGCGTTTGTACTTGTTAAGGAGACTGGGGAAATTGTAGATGCAGATTGCTCAGCGACAATTGCATTAACATCTCAATTCGTTAAATATTTATTTCTACATAAAAATATTAATGACCCAGAATTAGTAATGGAAATAAAAGATCGTTATTTCGGTTCGTCTCAAAAAGCACTACTTGTAGCATTAAAAGATGCACAGAAAAAATATAATCAAATCGCTGCTTTGTCTACACATTCATAGACAAAATCCAGCCGTAAGAATCTTCTTATGGCTGGATTTTTTTATTTCCCATTAACCTTCCACATGAAAAGTAGGCAAAAGAGGAGATGTATTGCTCCAAAATCATTGAGAATTAAGGTTCTATTTTGCGAGAAAACGAAAGGATGAACAAAATGAAAATTACTGATGTAAAAGTAAATCGTAGACGTGTAAATCTGCATACACCGTTTAAAACGGCGCTTCGTACTGTAACCGAAATAGAAAGTATAGACGTATATATTCATACAGATGAAGGAATTGTTGGCAAGGGTGCTGCAGCTGCAACACCAGTTATTACGGGGGATTTCGCTAGTGGGATTGAAGAAGCAATTTTAGGTCCGATGCGTTCAAGTTTAATTGGTCAAGATATTACTCAGTTTCAGCAGTTACTACAGCACATTCAAATGAGTTGTATTGGAAATTCAAGTGCAAAAGCGGCGGTAGATATCGCTTTATATGATGTGTATTGTCAATATCATAACGTTCCACTTTACGCATTATTAGGTGGAAAAAAAGAAATTCACACAGATATTACTGTAAGTGTAGATGAACCGTTCATTATGGCGAAAGAGGCAAAGCAACATGTAGAAAAAGGATTTCAAACTTTGAAAATTAAAGTGGGGAAATCTGCCCCTTTAGATTTAGAACGTATTGAAGCGATTCGAAATAGCGTACCAAAAAATACGACGTTACGATTAGATGCAAATCAAGGTTGGAATCCAAAAGAGGCAGTTTCTATCATTAAAGAGATGGAAAATCGTCATTTAAATATTGAATTTATTGAACAACCTGTTCATGCGAAAGATTTGGATGGTTTAAAGTACGTCAAAGATCATGTACAAACGCCTATTATGGCAGATGAAAGCATATTTTCAGCGGGTGATGCATTGAAAATCGTTCAAGGAGGATATGCAGACTTGCTCAATATTAAATTAATGAAATGCGGTGGTATACGTGAAGCGTGGCGTATTGCTGATATCGCAGAAACAGCTGG
Organism: Bacillus sp. FSL R9-9834; assembly: GCF_038006905.1. Classification (NCBI taxonomy): domain Bacteria; kingdom Bacillati; phylum Bacillota; class Bacilli; order Caryophanales; family Bacillaceae; genus Bacillus; species Bacillus sp. FSL R9-9834. The sequence goes on along the minus strand of NZ_JBBOWD010000001.1, from coordinate 2,695,219 downwards.
TGTAAAATGTATGGTCGGAAGTATGATGGAATCCTCACTTTCTGTTAGTGCTGTAGCCCATTTAGCAGCTGCCCATCCTAATATTCATTACTTCGATCTTGATGCACCGCTTTGGTTAATGGAAGAACCAGAAGGAATGACTTATTCTGGCTCAAAGGTAAACCTTCAATCGACAGTGAATAGTAAATCTTAGGAGAAGAGACTAGTAAACTATCTTTTAAGGGGGATATGTATGAAAAAAGTAGGAACTGCATTTTTAACAACTTTATTTATATTTTCATCGTTTACATCAGCACATGCTGAAGAGAAGAAAGATAGTAAGGCGTTTATCGATGTGTCTGCCGCAACACTTTGGACTACACCTGATTCATTACGGCCAATTGATGTACCAAGCGCTACAAATCCAGTTGATTTGTGGAAGTGGACGAAATCGATGACGCTTGATGAAAAACTTTGGTTAACAAACGCAAATAAATTAGAAACGCAAGCGCTATTAGGTCAAGAAGTAACGGTTGTTGATAAAAAAGGGGACTGGGTGAAAGTGTTAGTCCATGGTCAGCCAACACCACGAAATGAGGAAGGTTACCCAGGGTGGATGCCTGAAAAACAGTTAACTTATAATCAAGAATTTGCAGATAAAACAAATGAACCTTTCGTATTAGTAACGAAACCGACAGCAATTATATATATAAATCCTTCTGAAAAACATAAATCGCTTGAAGTGAGCTATAATACGCGACTGCCGCTACTAAGTGAAGATACAATTTCATATCGCGTGTTGTTACCAAATGGACAGAAAGCTTGGCTACGAAAAAATGACGGAACGGTTTACCGTTCTCAAAATGATATTCCAACCCCGGCGGCCGATGATTTAATAAACACAGGGAAAATGTTTTTAGGATTACCGTACATTTGGGCTGGTACAAGTGGCTTCGGATTTGATTGTTCTGGATTTACACATACAATTTATAAATCGTACGGTATTACCATTCCGCGAGATTCTGGACCGCAATCGAGAAATGGAGTTGCAGTGGATAAAGAACATTTACAAAAAGGAGATTTAATTTTCTTCGCACATGATCAAGGGAAAGGTAGTGTTCATCACGTTGCTATGTATATTGGTGACGGAAATATGATTCACTCACCAAGAGCTGAAAGATCGGTAGAGATTATACCACTAAATACACCAGGATATATAGAAGAATACGCTGGTGCGCGTCGTTACTTACCTTAAAAAATAGAGGGAGGTTTTCAAATGAAAAAAGTTGTTCGTTACTCATTAGTTAGTACTCTGTTAGTTTCTTCAATTTTAGTTGGCTGCGCAAAAGAAAAAACAACGACAAAGCCGAAAGATGAGAAGAAAGTATTACAGTTACTAGAAACGGGTGAAATTCCGTCATTACATTCAGGGAAAGTAACAGATGCAGTATCATTTAACGTTTTAAATAACGTAATGGAAGGATTATTCCGCTTATCGAAAAATGATGAAGTGATTGAAGCTGGCGCACAAAAATATGAAGTGAGCAAAGATGGAAAAACATATACATTCCACTTACGTGATGCGAAATGGTCTAACGGAGATCCAGTAACAGCGCAAGATTACGTATATGCTTGGAAGCAGCTTATTAATCCGGATACTGCTTCTCAATATGCATACATTGCGTACGATGTGAAAAATGCGGAGAAAATAAATAAGAAACAACTAGGGGTAGAGGAATTAGGAGTAAAAGCGAAGGATGATAAAACGTTCGTTGTAGAGTTGGAACATCCTGTACCGTATTTTACGAAATTACTTATTTTACCATCATTCTATCCGATTAACGAAAAATATGCGAAAGAACAAGGTGATAAATACGGATTAGAAGCAAATAAAACGGTATATAATGGGCCTTTTACACTATCTGATTGGAAGCATGAAGCGAGCTTTACAATGAAGAAAAACGATAAGTATTGGGATAAAAAAGAAGTGAAGTTAGATGAAGTAAACTATCAAATTGTTAAAGAAATTTCAACTGCGGTAAATTTATATGAAACAGATAAAGTTGATAGAGCTGTCATTTCTACAGAATTCGTAGATAAATATAAAAATAATAAAGAGCTAAAACAATATACAGATCCAGTTATGTACTTCTTCCGATTTAATGAAAATGTGCCGATTCTTAAAAATAAAAATGCACGTCTTGCACTAAGTACAGTGTTTGATAAGAAAGGACTTGCGACTTCGTTTTTAAATGATGGTTCGGTTGCTGCAAACTATTACGTGCCAAAAGGATTTTTAAAAGGTCCAGATAACAAAGATTTTAGAAGTACAGCAGGTGAGTTTAATAAAACGGATGTAAAACAGGCGAAAGAATATTGGGAAAAGGCGAAGCAAGAGACTGGTATAAATGAAGTAACGCTTGAGTTATTAAACTATGATTTAGAAAACTTTAAGAAAGTAGGAGAATACATTAAAGAACAGCTAGAGAAAAACTTACCAGGCTTAAAGGTAAATGTAAAATTACAACCACATACGCAAAAGCTAGCGCTAGAGAAGAAGAAAGAATATGAAATGTCATTATCACGTTGGCTACCGGATTATCCAGATCCAATGACATATTTAGAAGTATTCCTTTCTGGAAGCAGTGTGAACAATACTGAATATGCAAATCCAGAATATGATGCGTTAATTAAGAAGATTAAAACAGAATTAGGTAATGATGAAAAAACTCGTTGGAAAGCATTGCAAGATGCTGAAAAGATGTTGCTGGATGATGCGGTAATTGCTCCAGTATTCCAGCGTGGATTATCTTACTTACAAAAGCCATATGTGAAAGATTTATACGTACATCAATTTGGACCAGCAACAAGTTTAAAGTGGGCAGATGTACAAAAATAAAGGATGAGAAAACAGACTCCACGTTTGTGGTAGTCTGTTTTTTAGTTAAAGTCGGGTAAATAGTACATGGTATAATTTACTAGTCTGTATAAAATTTTGGAGGGGAATGAAGTTTTATGTTTGAAGAAAAGAAAGTAATGCATACAAAAAGGTTATTCATGAGAAAGCCCATTATAGAAGATGTTGATCAATTTTATAGCATAGTAAAAGAAGAGGCTGTTGGCAAATGGCTTCCTAAATCAAAGGGAATGTCAAAGGAAGAAGTAAAGGACTATATTATGCAACTAATATCACATTGGGAACAGTATGGTTTCGGGGTATGGTTGTTAGTTAATAGAAATACAGGAGAGCTTTTAGGACATTGTGGTTTAAGAAAAATAGATGAAACAGGTGAAATAGAAATTATGTATTTACTTGATCCGGAATATTGGGGAAATGGATATGCGTCAGAAGCAGCAAAGGCTTCCATTCAATATGCAAAAGAGATGATGAATGTAAAAAGAATAATTGCTAGAGTAAAAGTAGCAAATGAGAACTCGAAAAAACTTTTACGAAACCTAGGGTTTATATATACTCATGAAGTTGATTATAGCGGGCGCTTATTATCATATTTTGAATTCAATACATCATCCGAAGAATTCTAGACATTTCATATGTTTTTTCATTGTTAAAAAATAAAATTATTACTAAAATTTCAGTGTGAAATGTATGTAGAATCTTGTATAATTAACGTGTTTCTATGGAAACATTTTCTTGCGCTATATAGGTCTTAATAGAACAAGGAAAGAAATACATACATGTATATAATAGATAAATAGAATGGAACATGTATAGAGAAAAAGGAGAGAAATGATGACGTGTCAAAGACAAGGGTTACAATTTAATTGCGATAGGAAGAGGAATAAAAAATGAAAATGAAGCATGCCTTTGGTCCCATAATTTTAGCGTGTGTGCTGTTTTTTATTATCATACTCATCCCATCGAAAAGTTTAGTATCACTGATTAGTGATAAGAAGGTAGAAGATGCGGCAACTTCTTTACAAAAAGAAAAATTACAAAGTGTATTCTTGCAACAGAAAATGTTAGAGAATTCGCAGTATTTACCGATGTACGGTTCATCTGAATTTTTACGAATGGATGCATATCATCCATCTAATTACTTTAAAGTGAATCCTGCAGGTTTTACGCCATATTTAATCGGAATTGGCGGTACACAAAGTTTAGCTCATATATTAAATATGACGTCTACTATGGATGAGTTAGAAGGTAAAAAAGTAGTCTTTGTTTTATCGCCACAATGGTTTACAAAGACTGGGGTTTCCCAAGGGGATTTTACGAACAATTTCTCCAAACAACAAGCATATCATTTTATTTTTAATGATAAAATAAATGTAGAAATGAAGAAGCAAATTGCGAAACGACTTTTAGATTATAAAGTTGTTCAAGAAGATGATATATTAAAAAATTCCTTAGAAGGTATTGTATATAATGATACGAAACATAACGTAAAAGCGGGCTTAGTTAAACCACTTGCTTATATGCATCGAAATATTTTAGATCATAGAGATTTATTTAACTCTATATTTAAGATTGAGCCGATGAAAGAAAAAACAAATGTGGGACTACGTTCAATTTCTTGGGTAGATGCACGTAAACATGCGGAAGAAGAAGGGAAAGCGGAATCTACTACAAACACATTCGGAATTGAAAATCCATATTACTATAAACATAATTTGAAGAAAAAGTTAAAAGGTCTAAAAAACTTTAGAGCAAATGAATCGTATGAAGAATCACCAGAATATGATGACTTACAAATTGTTTTAAATATTTTTAAAGAGAAAAATGTCAAGCCGCTCTTTATTTCTGTACCTGTAAACGGACCGTGGTATGATTACGCTGGTTTCCCTAAAGAGCGCCGTGAAGTGTATTATAAAAAAGTTAGGGAACAAGTTGAGAAAGCAGGATACCCAGTAGTGGATTTCTCTGGCCATGAATATGATAAGTATTTCTTAAAAGATACAATTCATTTAGGTTGGAAAGGCTGGATTTACTTTGATGAAGCAGTGCAAAACTTTTATACAGAGAAATAAGTGTAGATAAAAAGGAACAGCTATAAGCTGTTCTTTTTTTAGTATAGAGTATTTTGATGTGGGCAATTCGGAAAGGCGTGTATATCTTGAATTTGTCTAAAATCATAATGTTTCATTACGAACTGCGCTTGATAAAGGTATTCATATACATACAATTGACCATCATGTGCTGAACATAATACACCAGAGGTTCCTTGCCCATTAATGAAGGAAATACCGATAGGGCGTCCGATTAAGTATTGTATTTTTTGTTGCCAATGCATAGGGGAATCACTCCTTTTTGAGATAATATACGAAATGAATGAGTGAATTGTAGCTTATCCACATAATTATGGAGGCTTTTTATACAATTTCTAGAAGATATTAATATGAATGAATTATAAGTGCGAGAAAGGATTGAATAATGAAGAAAGAGAATATTTTGGAAGAAAAATTAAATTTAATAGAATGGTGTCAAACATTGAAGGGATTAAGTGATGATATGTGGCTTCGATCATTTAAAAATGGTTCGTGGGGAATTGCAGATGTGATTTCACATTTTATCGTTTGGGATACGTTTTTAATAAAGCATAGAATTCCATACTTTATAAGTGGACAATCTGTACCAAATGTTCCAATAGATGTTGAGGAAATAAATAAGGGAGCAATTAAATATGCGAGATCTGGTATTTCAAAAGAAGGACTATTAAATCAATTCAGTGTTACTCGTAAACAGTTAGTGGATGAAATTGAGCGAATTCCCACCAAATATTTTTATAATGTCTACCAATTTGGCACTAAAAAAGTGAAATTAAATCATTACTTTTCATCACTCATTCAACATGACTTAAAGCACAAAGAAGAAATAATACAATTTCTAATACAAAATCAAGCCTATAATAAAAACCGCTAACATTCGTAATGAATGTATAGCGGTTTTTATTTATATTTTTACGCAAGATTTTTACGCTTTTTTGTCCATTTTTTTATAACGAAGTATAAAAGAATAAGTATGACGCCACCAATTGCGAATGATTTCACATATGGTCCAGCAACATCGTTAATATTTTCCCAATTCTCACCTAGTTTTTCACCTAAATAAATGAAAATGATAGACCAAGGGATGATTGCAAGTGCTGTTAACGTAGTGAAACGTAGGAATGACATTTTTGTAATACCAGCAGGAATTGAAATCGCATGACGCACTACTGGAATGAAGCGTGCTGTAAAAATGACGCCAGTTCCGTAACGATTAAACCAATCTTCTGCAGCATCTATTTGTTTTTTATGTATGAAAATATATTTTCCATAACGTTCTAATATAGGGCGTCCGCCGTATCGGCCAATCCAATAAATAAAGATTTGAGCAATAACACCACCAATTGTACCGAACACAACTGCGCCTAAAAATGAGATACTACCATTGAATACTAAGTATCCCGCATAAGCAAGGACAATCTCACTTGGAATAATCTCAATCATAAGTCCAAGCATAATGCCCCAATAACCTAGCCCTTCAAAAAATGTTAATACTGAGTGAATAAAACTACTTACCATTGTTGCACCTTCTAGTTTATGTATTTTGGAATAGGTGAACCTTATAGTTAATAATATAAAAGATTCACTATGTGTAGATTATACCTTATTTGTATAGGGGATTGCTATTTCAATTCTTTTATGTCTCTTATAAGTATTATCATAAAGTATGTAAGTTCCGTTTTCATGAAGAGATAATGAAAAGATTATTAAAAATTTCTCATATATTAATGATAATAAACTGAAAATTAAGTATAATTATATAGGTTTTTAATTTGTAAAAACAGGAGGAGAATACATGCAATTTAATGATCCGATTTATGGGAAAATTACTATTTGTGATAGACATATCCTTCGATTGATGGATACAAAAGCATTTCAAAGATTGGCGTATATTAAACAACAAGGACATACATATTTTTTACACGAAAACGCAATACATACGAGGAAAGAACATTCAATAGGTGTATATGTACTTGTAAATAAAGTGATAGAACATCTTACGGATATTGGTGATATTCGTTTATCAGAATATGAGAGGGAATTATTATCTGTTGTAGCACTTCTACACGATGTTGGCCATGGCCCATATTCGCATTGTTTTCAACAAATATCAGGCGAAGATCATGGTGAGTGGACTATACGAATCATTCAAGAGGATGAAGAAATACGAACGATTTTAAATCAGACCGCCGGATTATTAGATGATGTAACGAAAGCTTTAACAGAAGATGGTGTTTTTCCGATTATAGATGAGCTCTTGTTTAATTCATTAGGAATGGATCAATTAGATTTTTGGAATAGGGATTTATATTATTCATCGCTTGAGATAGGTGGATTACAGATAGAAGAACTGATAGCTAGTATGCGTTTTATAAACGGTAAACTTGTCATTGAAGAATCGGGAATCCCTTTGATTGAACAACTAATGAAAATGAAAGAAGGACTTTATAATAATGGCTTTGGTCATCCGTTTGTAATAGGAAAAGATTTATTGTTGCAAAAGATTTTTAAAAAGATAGAAGAGAAAAATCTTTCTTTCTATACTCCTGAGCTTCAAAACTTCTTTTATGAAAGAGAGAATTTAGAAGTAGAGGATTTTCTTCCATTACATGATAGAATAATTTTCAATGAATTAAAGTGTTTTGAAAAATCAAAAGACGTAGAAATAGCAACATTAATTCAGCTATATTTTTCGGCAACTAAAAGTTTAGCATTTGAAAAAGGAATAGAGGGTGATTTTAATAAGGGAAATAGCAGCTTAGTCGTAATCACTGAAAAAAAAGCTTACAGTTCATATGTAGGTGGTATTTATGTTTATAGTAAGGGAGAGTTAGAGGATATTATAGAAAAATCACCTTTTATTCGAGAAATAGTAAGGTTACCTACAAAAAAATGTGCGTATTCAATTTGAGTTGATTTAGAAATTCCCTTATCACCTAGACAGGTACTTCACTTTCAAATAACGAATTATAATGGTAATAAAATTTTTATAGAAAATTAACGTGATGAAGGTGAAAATATGAAAAAAACATTATTAGAAAAAGCCTCATATCTACATAAAGCAGAATTAGAACAATTACATAAAGCTATATTAGTTTCCGAGAAAGCGCATGAAGGACAATTTCGCGTTTCGGGTGAGCCGTATATTACTCATCCATTTGCAGTTACAGAAATTTTGTTAGATTGTAAGGCAGATATAATAACTTTAGTTGCAGCATTATTACATGATGTGGTGGAGGATACAGATTATACAATTGAGTATATACGTGATATATTCGGTAAAAAAGTGGCTGATATTGTAGAAGGGTTAACTAAAATTGATAAAAAACAAACCCCTAATAAAGAAGAGTATGAAGCAGTGAATTTAAAGAAATTATTGTTAGCTACGCAAGGAGATATAAGAGTAGCTATTATAAAAGTGATAGATCGTCTACATAACATGAGAACTTTACAGGTGAAAGCTGTAAAGAAACAAGTTCCTTATGCAAATGAAACACTCAAAATTTTCGCTCCGATTTGTAAAAGACTAGGGCTATTACATATTCAACACGAGTTAGAAGATTTAGGTTTTTATTATCTTAACCATTCTAAATATAAGGGAATGAAAATTCTTTTACAAAATTATGTTAAGTTATTAGACGGTTTGTCTCAAAATATCATGCAAGATATAAATAATTTTCTAAATTCATCTTTAATATTTGAAGTTAACTATGAAGTAAGCCCTATTTATACAGCCTATTCTCGTCTCCAAGAAATTCAAGACATTACAGCGGTGTCAAAAATAATTATCACGGCCTCAAATAATTTAGACTGTTATAAAATATTAGGAGTTATACATCAACTATACCAACCAATTCCATATCAATTTGAAGATAATATAGCAATTGAAAGTGATGTGTTAAACAAATACTTAAAGACCAAAGTGGTAATCGATAACCATGAAATAGTGATATGGATTGAAACAAAAATAAATCAGGAGAGACGATATAAAGGGGTATTTCATATTCTTACAAAAAGTATAACTGATAAGGATATGCAAAATATAATTCATAAATTGATGGATCATTTTATTAAGACAAATGATCTAGTAACTCAAGATGCGATTGAATTTTATGATTTAGTTTCATATGAACTATTTCAAGATAACATTGTAGCATTTACTCCTAAGTTAGATTCCGTGAACTTACCGCAAGGTTCAACTGTAATTGATTTTGCTTTCGCATTAAACCCTGAGATTGCTAAATATATGTCAGGTGCTAAAGTTAATGGTATAAATAAACCGATAACAACGAATGTTTCACATTTAGATATCGTTGAACTTTTGGTAACTGAAAACATTAGTAATGTGAGACAGGATTGGTTAAGTTTTGCTAATAGCTCAAAAGCTCAAATCGAAATTTATAAAGAGTTACGAAGATGAAGGCGTTAAATCTATCGAGAAAAGTTGTTCGAAATATAATAGGCGATTATGGTTTTTTATAATTAATACATAGAGAAATAAGCATCAACCTGTTCTAAGTATGTAACAGGTTGATGCTTGTTTTCGTTATAAAAAAATAGAAGCATTTCTGCTCCTATTTTTTAAGGCTTCACATCTAAGTTCTGTAAAAATAAAGTTGCTGTTACGTAACGTTTCGCTAACATTTGTACATAAGCGGTATGTACAGAAAGTGTGGCGATAATTATGGCGTTACGGATTGCTTCGCGTTGCTCGTTATTAACCTGATCGAACTTGCTTGCAATTTTATCAGCTCTTTCTTTTACGATGTTTTCAATTGTATGGATTGTATCTGTTGCATTTAATTGTAAGCAATTCCCTTGATTGAGTTCTTCAAATAGAGAAGAGTATGCTCCATATAAATGAACAGGATTGATTAAGTCATCACTTCGATCGGCTGGGTCATTTACGATAAGGCGTAATAGCTTACGAATGGATTCAAAATCAAGTGCTGTTTTTAAATCTTCAACAATGAATAGTAAGGCTGCTTGTTCAATTGAATATTTTTTTCCTTTTTGAGGAGAGCCAATCATTTCTTTTATATCTCGTTTCACCCAGTTTTGCATGGCAGTTACAGAGAAACTTGTGTTTTCGATCTGATTGCCAAGCGCGACTATTTCATTTAAAGAGAAACCGACGTCTGTATCGTCAATTTTTATCAGTTTTTCAAAAATAGGTGAAAGTGCGGTAGTAATAAAAGCAGTTACGCTTTGTCCGCTTTCAATATCTTTTTTATGTGACTTTGCCCAAGCTTCTTGTAAAATACCGAGAGGCTTTTTCGTATTCCATCCTCTTAACGATAGAAGAAGGGTAGCCATTTCGTTTCGTGTGAGATGAAATGTTTCCATCTTTTCACCTCCATAAATAATAAAAAGTTCTTATGAACCTATAATATGTTTTGTTTCATTTAAAGTCAATTCTGTTTTGCTTAATTTTTCCTTTGTCACCAAACTGTCAGAAGTAAATAACACTTGCATATTTCGACAAAAGTTCATATAATAAGTTCATAAGAACCTTTAAAATGTTTTTAAAAATAAATCTATCATTCTGAATTTACTAGAAAGGTAGATTTCACATATATCTATATAAAAGGAGAATGGATATAATATGTTGAAAAAACTTGTAGCAGTCATGACAGCATTCATGGTTATCTTTGGAGCTAGTAGCTTCATGTTTGTAGATTACGCAGCAGCGAAGAGTTACAAATCTGGTAAAAAGTCATTTACACCAAGTTCAGGTCAAAAGTCAAAAGTTGATTTAAACAAAAAAGACTCAAATGTAAATTCGCAAAAAACGACTCCAGATTCAAAAACAAAAGCAACAAATACAGCACCAAAAAGTAATAAAGGAAGCTTTATGAAAGGTTTATTACTAGGTGGTCTTGGTGGTTTACTAATGGGTAGCTTATTTGCAAATATGGGAGCTCTTGGTTCTGTATTAGCGTTTATGGTAAATATGTTAGTAATGGCTGGTATCGTAATGTTAGCAATTCGTGCATTTAAATACTTCAAAGATCAACGTAAGAAAAAGGAAGATGAAGTAGCATGGAAACGATAAAAATTTCTGAACAAGAACTGATCAACGCCCTTTGCGTATATATCGCTGAAAAAAGACAAGTTGGTCCAGAAGAAGTTTTAGTTGAACTTATGTACGACGATGACTATGGTTTCTCTGCTGAAGTAGAGGTAAATGGTCGCCAGCAAATTTTAATTCAAGCGAACTTAATCGAAGCACTACGCTTATTACTTGACAGAGAATATAACGTCAATTCATTTGCAGCGAGATTACAACTTGAATTAGATGATGAAGAAGGTATTTACGCGTTAGCGAAATTTAATAACTCAGATGAGTAGGAAAAAGAGCTGTTGAGAGTATTCTCAGCAGCTCTTTTTAGTATGTGCAAATGCAAGGGAATAATCACGCCAAATTTCATTCATTTTCCGTCTACCGACATCAACACCCTGGTTAAATTGAATGGCAGCTTGTTGACGTACGGCATGTACATGTTGGATTGCTTGTTGCAATTGTTGTTCCACCGAAGGGGAGTTTTTATTTGCTTGTTTTACGATTGAATATCCAGCAACAGCTCCTTGTGCCATAGCAATCTTCCCGCTTTCAATGCCAGTTATATTACCGGCTACAAATAAACCAGGAAGAGGGGTTTCCATTGTTTCAGAATGGAGAGGAACGTGCCCGCCTAATTCCGGAATGTAACGGAATGGACAGCCAGCTACAGCAGTTAGCTCAGCAAGAGGATATAAGCCACCTGCAATACAAACGAAATCTGCCTCATATATTTGTTCCGATCCAGTGATGATGTTTCCTTTCGTATCAATATTAGCAATGCGTACACCTTCAACTTGATCTGTCCCGATAATTTCAAGAGCTGCTTTTCGAAGATGAAGAGGTGTACCGTTTATTTTCATACCGTTATTAGGGTAAAACTTTAATCCAGCTTGTTTCGCCCAATTATATTGCATCAATCGACTACCAATACGTAATAAAGGTGACGGGGCAAGGTGTGCAGCGTGTAAGAGAGAATTTAAAACTTCTTCTGGTTCACCAGCCTGTTGACTTAACTCACTTTTTTCAGGAAGTACGATATGTTCCACTTTAATTCCTGCCAATTGTAATTCATTCAAAATGGCAAATGACAATATGTTAGCACCAATAATGATTCCTTTTTTCCCAACTTGAACACGATGTACATTCGTCATAACTTGAGCTGCTCCAATTGACATCACCCCAGGAAGTGTCCAACCAGGAAGAGGGATAGAGTACTCAGCAGCGCCAGTAGCAAGTAAAACGAAAGGTGCTTCTAACGTACCGATATTCGTATGGACGAACCAAGAACTTTCATCTTTATCTAAATTATAGACGGAAATGCCACATCGAATATCAACTGAAAGAGATTGTGCTTCTTCGTGAAGGCGTTTGGATTCTTTTATCCCGTTCCACCATTCTCCAGTAGGTTCTTGATGTAATTGTCCTAACAATCTTCCGCCAGGCTTCATAAATTCATCAATAACAAGTACTTTTAGTCCAAAACGGGCACAAGAGATAGAGGCTGATAAACCCGCGGGGCCAGCACCGATAATAATGACATCGTTCATCGCTTTTTCACCATCTCTCTCACGATATTTGGATGTTGTTTACCACTAATAACAACCATACCGTTTTCTACAACAGTTAAGCATGCTCGTACGTTTGCTTGATTGTTTACTGTGACGCGGCATTCAGAACAATGTCCAATATTACAGTAAATACCTCGTGGCGTCCCGCTATCTTCATGCACTCTTAATGTTCTTATTCCGTTCGCAAGTAAAGCAGCTGCAATCGTTTCATGTTCATATGCTTCATATTGTTGACCGTTAAATTGAAAAGTGATGCGATTACTATTATGTAAACTCCCTAAAATAGGGTGATGTGTAATTCTACTCATTTACTTTCACCTACCGATCCAAAAGTAACTGCTCGTACCGGTGGTTGGTATTTCAATGGAATATCATTTGTAGTTACCCCTGGATTTGCATTTTCAATCATTCGATCTATCATCATTCTACATGTGCGGCCACCGCAAAACCCCATGCCAGCACGTGTTCTTAGTTTTAATTCTCTTGCCGAGCATTTATAATCAGCAATTGTCGATTGAAGTTGACCGTATGTAACTTCTTCACATCGACAAACAATTAAGTGATCTTTATTCGTCATATGTATTCCTCCTCTAGTTCGATTTGCACAAATTATATAATGCAAAAACTATGCCAATATAGAGGAGGGGAGGTTTATTGTAACCCAAGCTTTTTTAAACGATTATATAAGGTGGCTCTCGTAACACCAAGTTGTTTTGCGCATTCTAATTTATTCCCATTTAAAATGCGTAAAGCCCTCTCAATGACTTTTTTCTCATGTTCCTCCATCTCTTCTTGCAAAGAGAGGATTGTATGATTGTTGCTGAGTAATAAGGAATGAGCCGCATGATTATCTAAAGTTTCGGTTGTATGAAATGGTAAATATTCTTGCTTTATAATACCGTCAGTCGCAAATACGACAAGTCTTTCAATAACGTTACGGAGCTCGCGAATATTACCTGGCCAATTGTAATGAAGCAGTTCATGCATAATGCTTGAAGGTAAGTCGCGAATGGGTCTGTTATAGTTAATTGAAAAATCGTTTAGGAAAGAATAGGTTAATTCAATAATATCTTCGCGTCTTTCGCGCAGCGGTGGAATATGCAAACTAACTACATTTAGGCGATAGTATAAATCTTCTCGGAACGTGCCTTTTCTCATTTCTTCTTGTAAATCACGATTGGTAGCAGCGATAATACGAAAGTCAATATGAATCTCTTTTTCTCCACCAACTCGGTAATATTTTCGTTCTTGTAGTACGCGCAAAAGCTTCACTTGCATATCTAGCGGCATTTCTCCAATTTCATCAAGAAATAATGTGCCGCCTTGGGCGAGCTCTATTTTACCTTTCTTACCTTTACTATTTGCACCAGAAAACGCCCCGCGCTCATACCCGAATAATTCGCTTTCAAATAACGCCTCTGGAATGGCACCACAGTTAATTGAAATAAAAGGTGCCTTCGCTGCCTCACTAGCTTCATGAATTGCTTTCGCAAATACTTCTTTTCCAACACCACTTTCACCGAGTATTAAAACGGTTGATTTCACCGAACAAACTTTTCTAGCTAATTGTATTGTTCTTTGTATAACAGGGCTCTTTCCATTCATCGCAAGAAAAGGATCTGATTCATCTTTATACTTTGCTACTTCTTGTTCTAAACGGTGCATTTCATGTGACATATTGAATAGTTTTTCATTTAATGCGACTTGATTTGTAACGTCAGTTTCTGAAACGACTGCTCCTATAATTTCACCGTTACAATAAACTGGATTTGAATTAATTAATACGAACAAATCTGGACGAGGTTGATGGAACTGAGCGATTATACTTTTTCCGTCATGTAATGATTGCAAAATTTCCAAATCTTTATAGTCAAAAAAATGAGTGATAGGTTGCCCAATAATTTCATTATGCTTGACTGAAAAGATCTTTTCGGCGCCATCTGTCCAGGTGCAAACGCGTTCTTTATCATCGATGACTGTAACGGAAGAATCCGTTGTTTGTATTACGGTGTTATAAAAAGATTGCAGTTCATTGTATGACTTAACAAGAAACGGGATGATTTGCTGAGCTGTTATACAGCATATAGGCTCTTTATTTTCGTTCATTATGATAACCACTATTTCATTGGAAAACGCGTCAATTAAAGCGGTGAATGAATCATCTTCATATATTACTGCGCAGTTATATTTTTCTGTAGTAGAAGGGCGGTAATAATACTTTTCGTTAATTTGCTTAATATGTTGCAAGCAGTATGTATGGTCAATGGATAAAATTTTTAGAAATTCTTTTATTGTGGGAAATGAGAATGCCATATTGTCCTCCTATTATGTATAAAAATTTTGACAGTGATAAAAAAATAATACACTTATTTACGATAAATTTAAAATATTTTTACAAATAAAAATATTATTTATAAAAATTGTATATATGTACAGTTGGCACGTCAATTGCATAAAAGAAAGTGAGAGCTTTAGGGGAAGGAGGAATATTTTGTGAGGCACTGCGACGTTTTAATAATTGGAGGCGGTATTATTGGCTGCTCGATCGCTTATTACACTTCGAAATACGGAAGAGACGTAACAATCATTGAAAAAGGAGAATTTGTCAGCGGGACGTCTTCACGGTGTGACGGAAATATTTTGGCTATTGATAAAGACCCAGGATTTGATAGTCAAATGTCGTTAGTAAGTCAAAAATTAGTAACGGATTTAAGTGAAGAGTTAGAGCACTCATTTGAATATAGGGCACCAGGAAGTATTCTCGTATGTGAGTCGGATGAAGAGATGGAAGCAGCGCAGCAATGGGTAAATCGTCAAAAAGAAGCTGGTTTACCGTTTCGAATGCTTGATAGGCAAGATATAAGGGAAGAATCACCATTTTTCGCAGATGATTTATTAGGCGGGTTAGAATGCGCAACAGATTCGACTGTAAATCCGTATCTTCTTGCTTTTGCACTTCTTGCAGAATCGAAGAAATTTGGTACGAAAGCTTTTAATCATACGGAAGTAAAAGAAATGAAAAGAGATATAGACGGTTCCTTTATTGTAGAAACGACAAATGGGACGTTTACTGCGAACCAAGTAGTAAACGCAGCCGGTGTGTGGGCTCCGAAAATCGGACAAATGTTGGATGTAAATATTCCAATTGAACCGAGAAAAGGGCATATTATTGTAGCTTCAAGGCAACAGCACGTTGGTTGCCGTAAAGTAATGGAATTTGGTTATTTAATTTCTAAATTTGGCGGACAACGAAAAGTGGATGCTTTAACTGAAAAATACGGGGTAGCTCTTGTATTTGAGCCGACAGAAAGCCAAAATTTTTTAATTGGTAGTAGTAGAGAATTTGTAGGGTTTCATACGAGGATAAATAACGAGGTTATTAAATGTATTGCGAACAGAGCAATTCGCTTTTATCCAAAAATGGTGGATATGATGGTGATTCGTTCCTATGCTGGGTTACGTCCGTGGACAGAAGACCATTTGCCAATCATTTCACGTGTGGAACATATCCCGAACTACTTTATAGCAGCAGGGCATGAAGGGGATGGCATTAGTCTTGCCGCAGTTACAGGGAAAGTGATTGAAGAGTTATTAAACGAAAAAGAAACAATCATTCCTATTGAACCACTTCGTTTGAGTCGTTTTACAGAAAGGGTGTTAAACAGATGAGGTCACAAAGAGTCTTTACGACGATTGATACACATACGGGCGGGAATCCAACGAGAACATTGATTAGCGGCCTGCCTAAGTTAATAGGAGAGACGATGGCAGAGAAGATGTTACATATGAAAAAGGAGTATGACTGGATTCGTAAATTGTTAATGAATGAACCGCGTGGTCATGATGTAATGTCAGGAGCACTATTAACAGATCCGTGTCATCCTGAAGCAGATATTGGTGTTATTTACATAGAGACAGGTGGATATTTACCGATGTGTGGTCACGATACAATTGGTGTATGTACAGCTTTAATTGAATCAGGTTTCATTCCGGTAGTTGAACCGATTACCTCGCTAAAGTTAGACACACCAGCCGGATTAGTTGAAGTCGATATATTTGTTCAAGATGGAAAAGCGAAAGAAGTCTCCTTTTGTAACATTCCAGCTTTTTTACTGAAAAATATTACAGTAGACGTCGAAGACATTGGAACTGTAGAGGCTGATATTGCGTATGGAGGGAATTTTTATGCCATTATCGATGCGAAATCAGTAGGGTTAGAGTTAGTACCAGAAAATGCATCTACAATCATAGATAAGGCAATTCATATAAGAAATATCATTAATGAGAAATTTGAAATCATTCATCCAGAGCATTCGTTCATTAGAGGATTAACCCATGTTGAATTTTATACAGATCCTACTCATGAAAGCGCTCATGTAAAAAATACAGTTGTCGTTCCGCCTGGAGGAATTGATCGTTCTCCATGTGGTACAGGAACATCAGCAAAGTTAGCGGTATTATATGCGAACCAAAAAATTGAGATTGATGAAGAGTTTGTTCATGAGAGTATCGTTGGTTCTTTATTTAAAGGGTGTGTCATAAATACGACAAATGTTGAAAATATTGAAGCGGTCGTAACGAAAATTACAGGTTCAGCTTGGCTTATGGGGATGCATAGATTTTTTTACAATGAAAAGGA
Organism: Bacillus sp. FSL R9-9834; assembly: GCF_038006905.1. NCBI lineage: Bacteria > Bacillati > Bacillota > Bacilli > Caryophanales > Bacillaceae > Bacillus > Bacillus sp. FSL R9-9834. The sequence continues at coordinate 2,677,962 of NZ_JBBOWD010000001.1, read as the reverse complement.
TCCACTGAAAGAAGGCTTTTTGCTAATTCCGCCGATGGAACATGAAACGGAGGATGTAAAATGAACATTCAAAAAATGTATACAGCAGTAGACGTACACGTAAATGGCGAGGCATTCCGTGTAATAAAAGATGTACCATGCAAGTACTACTACAATTTAGAACAATTAAACGAACAATTTTCAGGTGAATTAGCAGAAGAAATGCAGCTTTTATTAAATGAACCGCGTGGTTTTATCGGTTTAAATGGATGTATCGTCGTTCCTTCTATTCATCCGGAAATCGATGCAGCTGTATTATTTTTTAATCATGAAGGGTCAATACCTCTTCATTACGGAGGTATTGTCGCAGTCATAACGATGTTACTAGAAAGTGGGTATTTAAAAAAGAGAGAGACGAATCAATACAAAATCGAAACGTTATCTGGCATATTTTCAGTCCATGCGTATGTAGAGAATGATGAAGTTGTATCTGTTTCGTTTGAAAGTAAAGTATGTTATATGATTGAGAAAAATTTACAGGTTGGTAATATAAGTTACTCTCTTATACAGGCAGATAAAGTATACGCAGTTGTAGAAAAAGATGCGTATTCACCAGAAATTCATATTGAAAACATTTCTGAATTGAAAAAATGGGGAGAAAGTACACTACAAGCTATACAAAAACAGTCGTTAATAAAAAGGCTTATTTTAGTAGATTCTTCGCAAAAAGAAAAGAACCATATAAAGTCGATTACCTTTCATGAAGATAACTTTATCGTACGATCGCCAGGTTTTGTTTCGACTATTGTGTCTTATGTTCACGCGTTATTTAAAAATGATTATATAGCGGATAAACCTTTTATAAATGAAAGTATATGTAATAGCTTTATAACTGTTGAAAAAGTGAAGAAGGAAGAAATAGGTTACATTTTCCGTTTTGAAAGTAGAGGATTTATTACAGGGATGCAGACGTTTCTATTAGACCCTACAGATCCGTTTCCGACAGGATTTTTATTAAAATAGTAAAGGGAGAGATAAATATGAAAAATATTAAAGGGGCATTTCCAGTATTAATCACACCGATGGATGAGTTTCAAGAAATTAATTGGAACGGTGTAAAACAAAATGTAAACTACTTTATTGAGCAAAAATTGGCTGGCATTATTATAAACGGAAGCACAGGAGAGTTTGTTAGTTTGTCAAAAGAAGAACGATTTAAAATGGTAGAAACAGTATTAAAAGAAGTTGATGGTCGTATTCCGGTTATTGTTGGAACTGCTGCGGAGACGACGAAAGAGACGATTGAATATACGAAACATGCAGAAGCGCATGGAGCGGATTGTGCATTAATTATAAATTCGTATTATTGTAAACCGAAAGAAGAGGAAATATATTTTCATTTTAAAGAAATCTCAAACGCTGTAAATATTCCAATTATGTTATACAATAACCCGTTTACATCTGGTGTTGATATGAGTACAGAACTCCTGCTACGTATTGGAAAAGAGTGTGAAAATGTTACACATATTAAAGAATCTAGCGGAGATATTCGAAAAGCAAGAGATTTAGTAAGACAAGGCGAAGGTGCGTTTCAAGTATTCTGTGGATCTGAAGATGTAGTTATGGAATCTTATTTAGTTGGTGCGACGGGCTGGGTTTCAGTAGCAGGTAATATCGTACCGGGACTTGTTACGAAAATGTATGAGCATTTCCAAAATGGTGAATTAGAAAAAGCTTGGGAAATAAACGATGCGATTTTACCTCTTTGTGAGTTTCTTGAAGGGTCCGGAAAATATGTACAAATCGTTAAACGCTCAATGGAATTACACGGGCAAGCTGGGGGGCCTTCTCGCTATCCGAGACTCGGATTAACTAAAGAAGAGGATCAAAAGCTTCAAATGATTATTTCAAAAATTGCTGCTCATGCAGCTGTTTAAATAAGGAGGAGAGCATATATGTTAACGAAAAACATTGAACTAAAACCAAAAGTGAAAGCGTTTTTAAATGATGAAATTAAAATGTTTATTAATGGTGAATTTGTTCCTTCCATTAGCGGGAAGACATTTGAGACATACAATCCAGCAACTGAAGATGTTTTAGCTGTTGTATGCGAAGCACAAGAAGAGGATATTAATGTCGCAGTAAAAGCGGCAAGATCTGCATTTGAATCAGGACCTTGGGCAGAAATGACTACTGCTGAAAGAGCACATCTTATTTATAAATTAGCAGACTTAATTGAAGAGCATGGAGAAGAATTGGCGCAGTTAGAAGCTTTAGATAACGGGAAACCATATCAAGTAGCACTGGATGATGATATTGCAGCGACTGTAGAAAATTACCGCTATTATGCGGGATGGGCTACGAAAATTATCGGGCAAACAATTCCGATTTCAAAAGATTACTTAAATTATACACGCCATGAACCTGTTGGGGTTGTAGGACAAATTATTCCTTGGAATTTTCCGCTCGTTATGTCTTCTTGGAAAATGGGAGCTGCACTAGCGACAGGTTGTACGATCGTATTAAAACCAGCAGAACAAACGCCTTTATCGTTATTATATACAGCGAAACTTTTTAAAGAAGCAGGTTTTCCAAAAGGTGTTGTAAACTTTGTGCCAGGTTTCGGCCCTGAAGCGGGAGCTGCAATTGTAAACCATCATGATATTGATAAGGTAGCCTTCACAGGTTCAACAGTTACAGGAAAATATATTATGCGTCAATCTGCAGAAACTATTAAACATGTAACGTTAGAACTTGGTGGTAAATCACCAAATATCATTTTAGAAGACGCTGATTTAGAAGAAGCGATTAACGGCGCATTCCAAGGTATTATGTATAATCACGGCCAAAATTGTAGTGCTGGATCTCGCGTGTTCGTTCACCGAAAACATTACGAAACAGTCGTAAATGAACTAGTAAAAATGGCGAATAACGTGAAACTTGGAGCAGGTATGGAGAAGGAAACAGAAATGGGTCCACTCGTATCTAAAAAGCAACAAGAGCGTGTACTACATTACATTGAACAAGGAAAAGCAGAAGGCGCTACTGTTGCTGCTGGTGGTGAACGTGCATTTGAAAAAGGTTATTTTGTACAGCCAACGGTATTCACAAATGTTACTGATGATATGACAATTGTGAAAGAAGAAATTTTTGGACCAGTTGTCGTTGTACTTCCATTTGATTCAACAGAAGAGGTAATCGAAAGAGCAAATCGCTCGTCATACGGACTCGCTGCAGGCGTATGGACACAAAATATTAAAACTGGACATCAAGTTGCCAATAAATTAAAGGCAGGAACAGTATGGATTAATGATTATAACTTAGAAAATGCAGCTGCACCATTTGGTGGGTTTAAACAATCTGGAATCGGTCGTGAGTTAGGTTCATATGCGCTTGATAATTACACAGAAGTGAAGAGTGTTTGGGTAAATATAAAGTAATAGAGAATCTAACTTGTTAATAAATAGAGGAATGAAATAATGAGATAGGCGGACAACTGGAAGATTTAATAATAGTTGTCCGTTTTCTTATATATAAAATAGTTTTCAAAAGAATGATAAGGGGGATTTGGATGGAGCAATTAGTAGAGTGGTTAGTAGGGCAAGTATGGAGTATTGGATTAGTTGTTTTCGCCTTAGGAGCAGGTGTGTATTTTACAATTGCAACTCGTTTTCTACAAATTCGTTATTTTAAAGAAATGATTAAACTATTATTTGAAGGGAAGAGCTCTGAGACGGGAATTTCATCCTTTCAAGCATTTTGTTTAGCGTTATCTGGTAGGGTTGGAATAGGTAATATTGCAGGGGTTGCGACAGCTATCGCTTTTGGCGGACCTGGAGCTGTATTTTGGATGTGGGTAATGGCACTATTAGGAGCAGCTAGTGCATTTGTTGAATCAACATTATCTCAAGTATATAAAAGTAAAGTTGGAAATGAATATCGCGGTGGTACACCATATTTCATTGAAAAAGGCTTGAAAATGAAATGGTTTGCAATCATTGTAGCAGTCGTTGTAACACTTTCATATGGCGTTTTATTACCAGGTATTCAATCTAGTAGTATCGCAGTGGGATTCGAAAACTCTAACGGTATTAGTAAATATATAACGGGTATATTGTTAGTCTTATTATTAGCAGCAATCATTTTTGGTGGCGTAAAGAGAATTGCAGGCGTTTCACAAATGCTTGTTCCATTTATGGCAATTGGATATGTAATTGTTACATGTATCGTATTAATTGCGAATGTAACGGAAATTCCAAGTATGTTTGCTTTAATTTTCTCTAGTGCTTTCGGTATAAATGAAATGTTTGGTGGAATCGTCGGTGCAGCAATTGCATGGGGCGTAAAGCGCGCTGTATTTTCAAATGTAGCTGGCGTTGGAGAAGCGACGTATAGCTCTGCTGCGGCTGAAGTATCTCACCCAGCAAAACAAGGGTTAGTTCAAGCCTTTTCTGTATACATTGATACAATTATCGTATGTACAGCGACAGCTCTTATGATTTTAATAACAGGTATGTATAATGTTATACCGGAAGGGAAAAGCGCTATTGTAAAAAATATAGGGAATGTTGATGCTGGCCCAATTTATACTCAACAAGCAGTTGAAACTGTTATGACTGGGTTTGGTCCATTATTCATTTCAATCGCAATTTTCTTCTTCGCATTTACAACTTTACTCGCTTACTACTATATCGCTGAAACGACACTTACTTATTTAGATCGTGAGCTTAAACATAGCTGGTTAAAACCAGTTTTGAAAATTGGATTTTTAATTATGGTTTACATCGGTAGTGTAGAATCAGCATCGCTCTTATGGAATCTTGGAGATTTAGGGATCGGTAGTATGGCATGGTTAAACTTAATTGCGATTCTACTATTAAGTAAAATCGCATTAAAAGTGTTAAAAGATTATGAAGCGCAGAAAAAAGAAGGGAAAGATCCAGTATTTGATCCTAAAAATGTAGGAATTGAAGGTTTAACATTTTGGGAAGAAAGAAGTAAAGAGGTTCAAAGAAAAAACGTTAAAGAACAAGCGGTAGTGGATGATAGTCTGAAACTGTAGTTTAAATAAACTGAATATTCGTTCTATTAAATGAGGTATATTGCCTTCTTTTCATCACATACTACAGTGGGTACAGATAATTTGAATGGGGGTAATAATAAGATGGAACACGAACAACATCATAGTTCAGTAAATGACGTTCTACATCATTATAAAGAAGGAATCGGTAGTTTTACAAACCAAATTCCTGAAATTGCTGAAACATATAATGCATTCACGCAAGCTTGTTTTCAAGAGGGTTCTTTAACAAAAAGGGAAAAACAACTTATTGCATTAGGAATTAGTCTAGCAACGCAAGATGAATATTGTACCGTTTATCATACAAAAGGTTGTCTTGATCAAGGGTGTTCAGATAAAGAAATTCTGGAAGCGTGTGGTGTATCAGCAGCATTTGCTGGTGGAGCTGCAATGAGTCAAGCAGTAACTTTAGTGCAAGAGTGTTTAACAGAACTGAAAAATCATAAGCATTGAATAGAAAAGAACGTTTTAAACTTTATGTTTAAAACGTTCTTTTACGTGAGATTAAATTTGAGTATGAAAATTAGCTTGTATGTGATGTAGCAAAGTAAGATTCTTAAATATAGTGGGAATGAGAAACAACTATTTATTTTTAAGATTTTCTAAAAAGTTTCAATTGTTTCATATAATCAATAGCTTTTGTTTTGTTTTTTTGATTACATACATATTTGAATTCATTCTTATCTCGATAATAACTATTCATTATTTCCTTTGTAAGAATTCCATCGGAAATAGCTTTTTTAATTGCGCAATGTGGTTCATTTGTATGAGAGCAGTTAGAAAATTTACAGTTCTTAGATATCGCTTCTATATCCTCATATCCAAGATCAAAGTCGTCCTTATGATGTATTAAGTCAAATCCTATTTTGCTAATGATTAATCCCTCCATCATTCATACATTCTAAAAGTATGCTCTATTTAAATATATATTTCCTTTTAGTATTCTGTTATTCCTTCTTTAAAACTTGGTACAATGAAACAAAAGGGGGATTAATAATGCAAAATTTAGTAATTGAAGAGATTAAGCAAATAAAAGATGAGGTGGAAGAGCTTTCTAACCTTTTGAAAACAGTTGTAGATGATGGGGCGTCAATTGGTTTTTTACCTCCACTGGAACAAAAAGAATCAACAAAGTATTGGCAAACTGTTTTAGCGCCAGAAGTGATATTATATGTCGCTAAAATAAACAATGAATTGGCAGGGAGTATTCAATTACATTTAGTTACAAAGCCTAACGGAATTCATAGAGCCGAGATTTGTAAGTTAATGACTCATCCCAACTTTAGACGTAATGGTATTGGACGTTTACTTATGCAAAAAGCAGAGGAACGAGCGAAGCAAGAAGATAGGTCTCTTTTAGTGTTAGATACGAGAGAAGGAGACCCTTCTAATAGATTGTATAAATCATTAGACTATCAAGAAGTTGGAAAAATACCAGAATACGCGATTTCTCCAAATGGTAATTTAGATGCCACAGTTATTTATTATAAAGTTTTATAAGTTACGATTAAAAAGCTATCATGCTCAAAATAATAAACCACCATTTTTAACACCGTCTATATTTCTCTAGCGGTGTTATTTGAATTTATTTAATGTACAAATTGAATTTGAGAAAGTTTTTAGAGGGTTCTGTTTGTATGGTCTCTCGACTTATAATGGATGTAGAGAAGATGACTAGGCAACTATAGTTATTTTCGCTTTATTATGGGAAAGGGGATGACGAGATGAAAACGAAAGGTTTACAGAAGGTGAAGAAAGTTATATTAAGTGGTGGCATATTACTTACGGGATTGTTAACTTTCGGTTTTTCAGAAAAAGCTTCCGCTCATGGATATGTTGAATCACCAGCGAGCCGCTCTTATTTATGTAAGCAAGGGGTAAATGTAAATTGCGGTCCGATTCAATATGAACCGCAAAGTGTAGAAGGAATAGGTGGCTTCCCGCAATCAGGACCTTCGGATGGTCAAATCGCAGGAGCTGGCCATTTCCCTGCTTTAGATGTACAGACTGTAGATAGGTGGAAGAAAGTTACTTTAAACGGTGGGACGAATACATTCAAGTGGAAACTAACGGCTCCTCATAGTACGAAAGAGTGGAAATATTATATTACGAAGAAAGATTGGAATCCAAATAAGCCTTTAACGAGGTCTGATTTAGATTTAGTGCCTTTCTATGTGAAAAATGATGGAGGAGCTAGACCTGGAACTTCCGTAACACATGAAGCAAATGTGCCTACTGATAGAAATGGATATCACCTTATTTTAGCTGTGTGGGAAATTGCAGACACTGGGAATGCATTTTATCAAGTTATCGATGTTAACCTTGTAAATAATGGTTTGGCATCGAATTTTCCGCTAAATCATGTAGTGCAAGCTCCTAGCTTATTTTAAATAAAGTGAAACTTTAATCAGTGGGGGTCTTACTGCACATTAAAGCGGGATAAAATATACATTTCGATCATCTAATTCATTTTAGATGATCTTTTTTTACGAAAAACGATGAAAAATATAGAAGAAAGTGCAATTATTTATAAAAAATTATGCTTTAAATATTGTCATATTTGCTTCTTTAAGATATCCTTTTCATGAAGAGGTGGAAAACATGGAAAAAGTACTAGTTTTCGGGCATAAAAACCCAGATACAGATGCAATTTGTTCTGCAATTGCTTATGCAGAATTGAAAAAAGAATTAGGAATGAATGCTGAGCCTGTACGTTTAGGCGAAATCAGCGGTGAAACTCAATTTGCGTTAGACTATTTTAAAGTAGAAGGACCGCGTTTTGTTGAGACAGTTGCAAACGAAGTGGACAACGTTATTTTAGTTGACCATAACGAGCGTCAACAAAGTGCTAACGATATCGAATCTGTTCGTGTGTTAGAAGTTATTGACCATCACCGTATTGCTAACTTTGAAACAAGCGATCCTATTTACTACCGTTGTGAGCCAGTTGGTTGTACAGCTACAATTTTAAACAAGATGTACAAAGAAAACGGCATTACAATTCGTAAAGAAGTTGCAGGTTTAATGTTATCTGCAATCATTTCAGATTCTTTACTATTCAAATCTCCAACTTGCACAGAGCAAGACGTAGCAGCAGCTCGTGAATTAGCGGAAATCGCTGGTGTAGATGCTGATAACTACGGCTTAGAAATGTTAAAAGCTGGTGCTGACTTAAGCGGAAAAACAATGGAGCAATTAATCTCTCTTGACGCTAAAGAATTCCAAATGGGTAATGCGAAAGTTGAAATCGCACAAGTAAACGCTGTTGATACGAACGACGTTCTTGTACACCAAGCAGAACTTGAAAAAGTTATCTCTGCAGTAGTAGAAGAAAAAGGTTTAGACCTATTCTTATTTGTTGTAACTGATATCTTAACAAACGATTCTGTCGGTCTTGCAATCGGTAAAGCAGCAAACGTTGTTGAGAAAGCATACAACGTATCTCTAGAAAACAACACTGCTACATTAAAAGGTGTAGTATCTCGTAAAAAACAAATCGTACCAGTATTAACAGAAGCATTCCAAGCTTAATTTTATTGAGTACAGATAGAAAAGGACAAGTAGTCGGATTGGCTACTTGTCTTTTTCTATCTGTATAAAACAGAAAATTCGAATTTTTAATAGGGGGTTTGTGTATGCTTAATGAATTCGAAAGTAAATTACAGTCACTTTTAGAGCGAAATATTACTTCTGTTTTAGAATTAGAAAGTTGGCTTTTCGATGAACTGCGTGTAACCGCTGAAGTAGAAGAGGAGATAACAAGTAGTTTGATCGCCACGTATAGAGATACAGATGACAGAAATATGCGTGATTTACATATGTATAATCAAAATACAATTCAACCACTTTTAAAAAGATACACTGCAAAATTTGACGAGAAATTTAGAGAGTGTCCGTTTTCTGACTTATTAGATGAGCAGAAATATGGATTTATGAAAAAAGCAAGATTTGTGAAGAGTAGAATGTTTAATGAAGAAAATATTGCTCTTTCTATTAAAGAGCAAGAGCTTATTACGAAGTATAGAGAAATAATGTCTAACATAACAATTAATTGGGAGGGAGAGCAAAAGACGTATGCATACGTTAAAGCACAGCTAGATAACTCTAATAGAGCTATTCGTGAAAAAGCTTGGTACGCTTTATGTGAAGCAAGAAGTGCAGTGAAGATGGAAATAGATTGTATTATGAATGAGCTCGTACAATTACGGAATGAGCTCGCTTTAAATGCAGGATTTCATAATTATAGTGAATATGCTTATAAACAAAAAAACAGAGATTATAACATTGAAGATTGCTATAAGCTCCATGAATCTATAGAAAAGTATGTTGTACCAATTTGGAAACAATTAGGGAGTATTTCTAAAAAGAATCTCGGTGTAAAAACGTATCGCCCTTGGGATCTTACTCCATGTAATATACTAAAAGCTCCATTTCAAAATGCCATTGATTTATTGGATGGGTTGGAAGAAATGTTTCGGAAGACAGATTTATATTTTTATGAGGAATTTATCCATATACGAAAAGCAGGATTAATTGATGTAGAAGAACGTGAAAATAAAGCACCAGGAGCTGCTTGTTTTACCTTGCCTCATAGTAAAGAGGTTTTTGTGTATTCTAATTTTAGTCCATCATTTTATGCGATTAATGCGCTCATACATGAAGTGGGACATGCATTTCATTTTTATAAACAATTTAAAAATGATAGTAGCATGCAGGAAAGGTATCTTCGTGAAGAGGTGGCTGAGCTTTATTCCCTCAGTCTTGAGTTACTAGTAATGGATAAGCTTACTATTTTTTACAAGCAAGAGGATGAATATAAAGAAGTGCAGCGCGTACAATTATATCGTGCTTTGTCTTTATTATTGTCGTCAATTGCAGGAGATGTATTCCAGCATTGGATCTATACAAATCCAAACCATACACCAGAAGAGCGTGATAAGAAATACGCTGAACTATGCAAAAGGTATCAATATTCATCAGTCAATATTGACGGATTAGAAGATGAAATTGGTTCGAGTTGGGTAGAGTCATTTCACTTTGTTCAGTTTCCTTTTTATAAAATTGAATATGCAATTGCGCAAATAGGAGCAATGCAATTGTTTCAAATTTATCGAGAGGATCCAGAAAAAGCGATTACTTTCTTTAAAGAGGGAGCGAGTGCAGACTGGAACCTACCAATACAAGAAATATATGAAAAAACAGGTGTCACGTTTGATTTTTCGGAAGAAAGGATAGAAAGTACTGCAAGTGTAATTGTTGATCTGATTAATGAATTAAAATAAGGATAGCATTAGCTATCCTTATAGCTGTTTGTTCGTAGGTTTTTTCTTGTTTATATAAAATGTAATAATAGCTGTAATGAGAAAAATAGGTATAGCATACGCTTGCCCAACAAACAACTTCCAGCCCACATGATTATAACCTTGAGATGCTGGAGCAATCATAGCGATTACGCAAACAATAATATAGAGTACTAGTGCAGGGAGTATATTTTTCACTTATTCACCTCCTTCTAAAGATAAAATATTTTGTCATTCATATATTTTAATTAACATTAAGAGCTTTGAAAAGTAAATGTACCATTATTGGTAGTATTATAATATTTACAAAAAGTGTACTATGTTTAAATAGGGCAATGGGATTTCAAATCTTAAAAAAGTGAATTATAAGTAAAAAACGATGGTTTTATGGTAAAAGATATATTTTTTATTTTTAATATCATTATATAGCATGTTGAGAGAAAAATGTGTAAAATAGTTAATTTTACTTATGCAAGAGAAGAGGTAAGAGATAAATGAAAAGGTTATGCATAATTCCATGCGGAAAGAAGAAAATTTGGGATAAGTATCCGGATTACGGGCCTATGGAGGCAAAAGATGTATATATTAGCCCGTTCGGAAAAGCGTGTCAGGCGTATGCAACGATGTTTTTTGAGAATTGGGTTATATTATCGGCGAAGCATGGATTTTTAAGGCCAAATGATATTGTACTAGAAAACTATGATCTTGCGTTTGATTCAAAGAGCGATAAGGTAATAAGTATAGAGCAATTACAAAAACAGATGGTAGATAAAAGTTTACTACAGTTTGACGAAATCGTCTTACTTGCAGGGAAAAAGCATAAAAAAGTAGTAACAAAGCTATATCCAGAAGAAATGATTACATATCCGTTAGAAGGATGTAAAGGAATTGGATATATGTTGCAGAGGTTGAAAGAGGCAGTGAAGGAAGAGGAGGAAATATAAGTATAGTTTCGGTCACCATGAGCTTAAACTGTTTTTAAGGAGCTAAAACGTAAAATAGAGTTTTTAAGCATCGCCAAAAAGGTGATGCTTTTTGTTCGTGTCACCACTTTTTATATCGAAAACGATTTGCCTTCACCTATAGAAAATGTAGGACGTATGGGGACAGTTAAGATTGTAAGAGGGAATAGCAATAAGACAAGTTTTGAATATGATATTAAGAAAGGAGATGTTGATAAATAATGGCCAGATATAGTTTGCATGGAGGACACAATAGTATTGTTCAAGGGGCTAATTTTGGGAATCGGAAAGAACACGTTCTAGATAGGCAAGTTAAAGATGCTGTGGCGACTAAGTTAAGATCCCTAGGACACACGGTTTATGACGATACGGACGAGGTAGGGACAACTCAATCACAAAATTTAAATAATATCATTCGGAATAGCAATTCCCATGCTGTGGATTTAGTTATTTCTTTTCATCTTAATGCAAGTGATGGAAATGGACAGGGTGTTGAGGTTTTGTATTATGATCAGAAAGATTTGGCGGCTAAAATATCAGCTCAACTAGCAAAAGATATTGGATGGCGTGATCGAGGTGCGAAACAACGTACAGATTTAGCGGTATTAAATGGAACGAAGGCACCGGCTATTCTTATTGAATTAGGATTTATTGATAATGAATCCGACATGGCAAAATGGAATGTTGATAAAATCGCTAATTCTATTGTATTTGCTCTTACAGGACAAACTGGAGGAGGTGCAACGGACTTGCTCAAAGTAAAAACTGGTGGTGTAGCATTTAGCAATTTACAAGCTTTGGCTCAGGCGATGGTTGATGCGGGTATTGATGGACAAATTGTCGTTCAGAAAGATGGCATTGGTTATGCTATAACGAATGGCTATCCGTCCGGAAATATCGATAAATTTACAGCTTGGTTAGATGCACGTAAATGGTACTATGAGTACTTGAGATAAAACGAAAATTAGTTTGATTAAAAACTAAAAATTGTCTTATTTTTAGTTAACAAGTATATTAAGTAATTAATAATTATGTAACTATAAATATGGATAATGTATATGTAAAGTAGTACACAAAACCACCTGTCAGAAAGGTGGTTTTGTGTATCCCGCTTTAATGGGCAGTAAAATTCATACCTCAAAATTCGGATGAAGCTAAGAAATTAGCTGGGAATTGCACTGCTTGTGGCCTCCTACTGATTATAGTTTAGAGCTTTGTAAGTCTTTACTTATTAAACCCGTAATAATATTTTATTTTCTCAATACATAAGCCGAATTTTAAATTATTACTAAATAATACAATACTTCTCATACTATTTATTAGATGATAATAGCAAAAAAACAAGCTTTGAATATAATAACGAAAAAGGAGATGTTAAATAATGGGTTACATTGTAGATATTTCGAAATGGAATGGCAACATTAATTGGGATATCGCGGCTCCACAATTAGATTTTGTAATTGCACGTGTGCAAGATGGTTCAAATTATGTAGATCCTTTATATAAAAATTATGTACAAGCAATGAAAGCAAGAAATATTCCGTTTGGTAATTATGCGTTCTGTCGTTTCGTTTCAGTAGAGGATGCACGGATAGAGGCGAGAGACTTTTGGAACCGTGGTGATAAAAATGCAACAGTTTGGGTAGCTGACATAGAAGTAAAAACAATGAACGATATGAGAGCAGGTACACAAGCTTTTATTGATGAATTACGAAGATTAGGAGCTAAGAAAGTCGGTTTATACATCGCTCATCATATGTATGCTCCATTTGGAATGGCAAATGTCAATTGTGATTTTGTATGGATTCCTCGTTATGGTGGTAACAAACCAGCCTACCCATGTGATATTTGGCAATACACAGAAACAGGGAATGTAGCCGGCATAGGAAAATGTGATTTAAATAAGTTAATGGGAAATAAACCGTTAGTTTGGTTTACTAATCAAACTGTTGAACAATCGACAAAACAAGAAGGAGTTGGAATTATAGTGAATAAATTTAGTAAAGTTGTTACGTATGAATTTGGTACAGCGTTAGTAGTAGAAATGTTAGGAATGATGGATGCTCTTGGGTATGAATCTCGTATTATCTCATATGGAGATAAACAAGGATTAGTTAGATTTGAAACAGCATATCGCCAAGGGAATGAATTAGATCGAGCGACAGCGTGGTTAGATGCTAAGGGACTTAAATATTTTTATACAAAAGAATAGTTTGCTAAATAAAAAGCCGTCATGTGACGGTTTTTTATTTTTATGTAATCTTTTAACTCTACTTATAATATGGAGAAAATAGACTAACAAACAAGCCATTGTATACTTTTAAACATAGAATATGATGCATTCTATCAAGGAGGAAGCATATTTATGAGAAATACTTGTCATTGTGGACATTTTCAAGATTGTAATAAATTTTGGGATGATTTGATGTTTGGGAGATATAGATGTAAACGCAATGATTTTCACGAGTGTTGTTGCAAAGAGAAACCGAAGTGTGAGTGTGAAAAATGTCATTGTAAAACAAAAGCGAAATGCCATTGTAGGCATGAAGAGGAAGGGTATTAATAATAAAAAAGAGTACGATACGCACTCTTTTTTGGGGTGATTATATTCCATCTTGAACAGATTGCTTTACAACTAACCATGTGTCTTTCTTTTTAATCGTTATAGCTACATTAGTTCCATTAGATTCCTTATAAAAGATATATCCATTGTTTGAGTTTACATATGTGACTGGTTCGCCTATGCAATCTCGCGAGCAGGATTTGTTGACTAGTTCAATTAGGGAGAGTTCGCTTGGATCTGTTTTACTTGCTTCTATAACAGCATCAAGGTTCGTTTTTCGATAGCCTTGTAAGTTGATATGAAAAAACTGCTCTATTTCTCCTGTAATGCTAGTATTCATTACTTCTACTGAATTCTTTTTTTCTTGAAGAAATCCGTTTTTATAAAGTAATTTTGTATATCCAATCCATGCTATTAATACTAGCATGAAAAATATACCCGTCATTTTAAGCGTTCGTAGTCGTTTACTTACAATAGTTTCTGAGTATTTCATTCAGTCTAATCCTCCAATGTTTTTAATTTAAAATATGCTTGGATACATACTTTTAGAAGAGGATGAAATTTGCTGAGTTTTCAATAAAAAAGAAAACATCCAGAGTTAGATGCTTTCTTTTTTGTATTTTTTGCTATCTGTTAGTTACTTGTTTCATAAGTGGTCTAATTTCTTTAACCGGTGGTTTTTTATCGTATACATCAACGTAAGAAAAATAATAATTTAAGTTTCTGAGAATTCCTTTTCCTATTTTAGCACTTAAGAAAGGAAAGACTTGTCCAGTATAATCATCAAGAGATTTACAGTAGTATTTTTCATCTAAATATATACTGTATTTACATGTTAGTTCTACTAGTGAGTTTCCTTCATCATCAATTACTTCCTTAGAATCAATAATGTCTATTAATGCGAATTTTTCATTTAGATAAACTTTCTTCTTTTTCTCATATTTATTTGTGAGTATAAATACGAGACCAATGGCGTTAATCAAACTGTTTCCTCCTATAAAAAACGGATATTAATAAAATATATCGATATACGTTAAATGTAAAGAGGACAGGTGAAATATCATTGATAGAAAGTTCAATAAGCCGATTTGGTTTTCAAATCGGCTTATTGTTATTGAAATACTTGCGGGAATTGCTTTACGATTGCGTTTGTTATCATGTCGGCCATTTCTAAAGCTTCTTTTTCAATTTTATCGTACAGTTTTACGCCTGCTTCATAATCTTTATTTAGGAATGCCAGTGCTTCTGCCTTAGTTAGTGCTAAATGTTCATAAAACATGTTTCTAAATGCTTCTTTATCAATATATGGGTTAATACTAGTAAGAAATGCAACAATTTCATCTCCGTTAGCGTACCATTTTTTCTCTATAGCAGTAGCTGAATTTTGATCACCAGCTTTTGCTGCTTTAACAAGATCCGCTGCAATTACTAAGTGTTCTTTAATTAGTGCACTATATTTTTTTACAGCATCCTCACCATAGAATGGTTCAAGCGACAGTCCCATATGTGTTGCATTTTGAAGAAGCCGCCCAACTGTAATGTTTACGTCAGGTAAATTAAAAACAATACTTATAATAGCTAATCTCGTCCAAGCAACGTGTTGTTCCCATAAGGAACGCATATAACCTTTTAAAAAATTCTCGTTTTTACTAATTCGGTAATTACGTACAGATGTATCAAACTGTACATAAGGGTTATGATAGGGGGAGTAATACGATTGCCAATAAGGGTACATAAACGGTAACACTCCTTTGAACATGTATAACTCAAAGTATGATGGAAATTTATATTTAGTTACGTGTCCTCGCTTATTTTTAAAAATTGAGTGTTTTAATTGTGATATACAGATAAAACGAATATAAAGTAAAAGATGCTCTGCAAGGGAAGTTGCAGAGCATCAAAAGGGTATTGCCGAGATGTCGGACTCGACTACGTAATATTATCATAAAATTCGCTTAAAAAAACCTGGTAAATGTGTCCAAATGAAAGTGTATCTTTAATAAAGTCAAAGGGATCTGCTTCCCGCGGCAGATCCCTTTGACTAGATAATGTCGATGAGCAAAAACTCATCTGGAGTACTTTAATAGTAACAAGTGAAATTCGTTTTGTGTATTGAGAAAAAAAGATTTACTTTATTAAATGTTAAAAACTTATATTTTACTTCTTGCTATTATCATCATTTGTTGTGAGTGGAGTATGGTTATAAAATGGAGAAAAGATTTACAATCACATCTAAAAGTGTACTGAAATATATATAAATCAAAAAAGACCTGCACAAATAAGCAGGTCAACTTAAGGGGGGGATCAAACAGAATATTTCATATGTTAACAACTGTATTGTATTAAGTCTATAAGGTTCATATTGAGAAAATTATTAGGAACGATCTATTTCGCACGTGTATTAACGTTTAAAAAGTTGAGAAAGAAAATGAAAAAGCTTTCTATAAGAAAATAATGGTTGGTACTTATAGTATGATTCATATTTCCACGCTTCATTATTTGAGAATTGGGGTTGGTTCGATACGCTTTTCTGTTTGATGAAACTAATATTATGGTGCTTCATATAGTAACCTCCTGAATTCATATGTATAAGATTAGTAGTATTCAAGGAGAATTAATAAAATGTGTATTTATTTAGAAATTCGTTATAGTTGTTAATCCAGCTCTAAAACGTAAAGAAGCATAAAATAATGAAAAAGCAGGACGTTAGTCATGTATTCATCGCTTTCATGACCCATAAGAGATGATATAATAGGAGTAGATGAAAGATAAAGAAAAGCAGGTGACTCTTTTTTGTTTACAAAAGCACAAGAACTTTTAGCGTCTTATTTCGGTTATTCGTCATTCCGAAGAGGACAAGATGAAACAATTAAAAATGTATTAGATGGGAAAGATACAGTTTGTATTATGCCTACAGGTGGTGGTAAGTCAATTTGTTATCAAATTCCCGCATTAGTATTTGAAGGAACAACGTTAGTTATATCGCCTTTAATATCGCTTATGAAAGACCAAGTAGATACATTAGTACAAAATGGTATTTCAGCTACATATATTAATAGTTCTATTTCGATTACAGAAGCGAATCAACGAATTCAATTAGCGAAACAGGGCCATTATAAGTTACTTTATGTAGCGCCAGAGCGACTTGATTCAATGGAGTTTGTTGACCAACTGATCGATATGAAAATTCCGATGATTGCCATTGATGAGGCGCACTGTATTTCGCAGTGGGGACATGATTTCCGTCCGAGCTATTTACATATACACCGTATATTAGATTATCTTCCAGAAAAGCCGCTCGTATTAGCATTAACTGCTACGGCAACACCACAAGTTCGTGATGATATTTGCAACACGCTTGGAATTAATCAAGAAAACACGATTATGACAACGTTTGAGCGCGAGAACTTATCATTTTCTGTTATTAAAGGACAAGATCGTAATGCATATTTAGCGGATTATATTCGTCAAAATCAAAAGGAATCTGGGATTATATATGCAGCTACTAGAAAAGTAGTTGATCAGTTGTATGAGGATTTAATGAAAGCGGGAGTTTCTGTATCAAAATATCATGCTGGTATGAGTGATAACGATCGAAATGAGCAACAAGAACTCTTTTTACGTGATGAAGTGAGCGTAATGGTAGCCACATCTGCGTTTGGGATGGGTATTGATAAATCGAATATTCGTTACGTTATCCATTATCAGCTTCCAAAAAATATGGAAAGTTATTACCAAGAAGCAGGACGTGCTGGCCGTGACGGATTAGATAGTGCATGTATATTGCTTTATTCTTCTCAAGATGTACAAGTACAACGCTTTTTAATTGATCAATCGACAGGAGAGTCTCGTTTTTCAAATGAACTTGAAAAACTGCAAAATATGACTGACTACTGTCATACAGAACAATGTTTACAATCATTTATTTTGCAATACTTTGGAGAAGAACCAAAAGAAGATTGTGGCCGCTGCGGTAATTGTACAGACGACCGAGAAAGTATCGATGTGACGAGAGAATCGCAAATGGTTTTATCTTGTATGATTAGGACGAACCAACGATTTGGTAAACAAATGATTGCACAAGTACTAACTGGATCTAAAAATAAGAAAGTCATTGAATTTAATTTTCATACTTTGCCAACTTACGGACTTTTATCAAATCGTAGTGTAAAAGAAGTGAGTGAATTTATTGAGTTTTTAATTTCAGACGAGCTAATTGCAGTTGAACATGGTACTTACCCGACACTAAAAGTAACGGAAAAAGGGAAAGAAGTGTTACTTGGTAAAGAGAATGTTTTACGTAAAGAACGAGTAGAGACAAGACAAATCGTTCAAGATCATCCTTTATTTGAAGTACTTCGCGAAGTACGTAAAGAAATTGCGCAAGGAGAAGGGGTACCTCCATTCGTTATTTTCTCTGACCAAACGTTGAAAGATATGTGCGCAAAAATGCCGCAAAGCGACTCTGAACTTTTAACTGTGAAAGGGATTGGTGAACACAAACTTGTGAAGTATGGTTCGCACTTCTTACAAGCAGTTCAGCACTTTATTGAGGAAAATCCAAACTATGCTGAAACTATTAAAACAGAAGTGGTGACAGAGCGGAAAAAATCAGGGAAAGCTTCAGCAAATTCTCATTTGGAAACGTATGAAATGTATAAACAAGGTATTAATCTAGATGAAATTGCGAAAGAACGTGGATTATCAAGACAAACGATTGAAAATCATTTAATTCGTTGTTTTGAAGATGGAATGGAAGTAGACTGGAACAGTTTTGTTCCTGCAGAATACGAACAACTGATTGAAACTGCTGTGCAAAATGCTGATGGTGGTCTGAAATCGATTAAGGAACAACTTCCGAATGAAGTGAGTTACTTTATGATTCGTGCTTATTTACAAATTAGAAAGTAGTGACATGTAAAGGGGATAGGGATTTATGCATCACGTTTTTGTGTATGGCACGCTAAGAAAAGAGCAAACGAATGCTCATTATATGCAAGGTGCAATATGCATTGCAGACGAAGCATGGACGTATGGCGAATTATTTGATACAAACGAAGGGTATCCAGCGATGATTTGTTCAAATAAAGATAAGGTATATGGAGAAGTTTATGAAGTAAATGATGCTGTTCTGCAAAAATTAGATGAACTGGAAGAATACACAGGTAATGCAGAGAGTGATTTATATGACCGAATCACCGAAACAATATACTTTAGTGATAGAGAAATACGTGCATTTGTGTATGTTGCTCAAGACAAAGAGATGCTGAAGAAAGTTATCATTTCTGGTGATTGGGTAGAATATCAAAAAGGACAATAAGAGCAGCCGTAGAGCAGATAGTGGGATTTTCCGTTATCTGCTTTTTGTTTTACTACTTCCAAAATTCTTATTATTTTGATAAATTGTGAATATAGGGAATTTCATAGGTGTCAGAAAATTAGTCGGTCACCTACAGCGGGAAAACTTATTACAGGAGGAGAATAATGAACGAATTAGATGTGAGGGAGTTTTATCAAAAACAATTTGAACTGTCGAATTACGATATAAATACAGAAAGCTGGTTAGAGCAGCTCGCTAAAGAAGTTAAAGAGCAAATTGGACATCCATTTCAGTCGATGTTAGAACTGGGAGCAGGAAATGGCGGTTTTGCAAGGGCGATGTCTAAGTTACGTGTAAAGATGACTACTGTTGAGCTTGTACGAGAGTTAGTTATGTTTGCAAAAGAGCATTCTACTAATGATATTGCTATTCATTGCGCTGATTTTTATAAAATTAATTTTGAAGAAAAGTTTGATGTTGTTAGTTATTTAGATGGGTTTGGTGTAGGAACAGATGATGAACAATTGATTCTATTGAAACGGATTAAAAATTGGATGAAGGATGATGGATGTGCACTTATTGATATTTATCAACCATTGTATTGGAAAAAGGTAAGTGGACAAGAAATGCTCTTAAGTTCAGCTATGCGAAAATATGAATATGATAGCATAAATGAAAGAATGTTAGATCATTGGTGGCATCCTAATAATCCAAATGATATAGTTACACAGTCTTTACGTTGTTATACGGTAGATGAGATTAGTAATCTATGTGCTGAAGCTGGTCTAAGTATAGTTGGGATTTTCCCAGGAGGAGCGTATGACTTTGAAGAGGGAAAATATAAAGAGCAAGCGTCGTTAAATGAATGTTTATCATATCGAATAAAAGTAAAAAAGAGTAAGGATTAAATTCCTTACTCTTTTTTGCTTCTATAGTGTGAATCATTGACTGTCTTTCGTATTTAATTGTCGTTCTTTTTTAATTCTTATAGATCTTAGTACGATCCCAATTCCAAGAAATATAATAGTAGCAACGACTCCACTAATAGGGTTTAACCAAAGATCACTACTGTTAGTAAGTGCAATGATCCCTGTTATTGTAACTAAAACAGTAGGAACGGCATCTTCAATTGCATGCATGATAACGCATGGCCATACTGACTTTGTAAGTCTATATATTTCAACATACATAATAGACCAAGAAACCATAAGTATGCAACCGGATAAAAGCATATTTAACCTTGAAATAGATTCGAAATATTCATTTGGTAAAAAAACTAAATAATAAGCGGCATGCCAAAGAGCCCAAACTAAACCAGAAATAATATAAATAAACCAATCGTTTAACTTTAGTTCAATGAGCTTAGGAGTTAAATAACCGCGCCATGAAAACTCTTCAAAAATATTTTTAATAAAGTTACCAATAGTAGACATGAATATGAGTGACAATAACGAATATATTTCAAAACTAGTTATGTTTGCTACTCCAAAAATAAGTGCTAAACTTATCGTTATTACTGTAACGAACGGGTAAATTAGTATCGCAACGAAGTACCATTTAAAGTTTGCCTTCAAATTTAGTTTTATACCAAAATCATTCCAATCACGGCTAATAACTCTAAGGAAAATACATGAGAGGAAAGGTAATATTAACCACAGCCCCATGCCTAAAGAGTTTCCTTCAGGCTGATCTGTTAGAAAAGAGTCTAGAATTACGCCAATCCAGCCACTTGCCAATACAATGAACACAAAAATAAGTAAATGTAACTTAAGGGGTTTTCTTTTGGTAGCAGTCATTTTGAATAGACTCCTTTACTTTTATTTTTGTTTTTGTGATTTTAGTTATTTTATAAATGAAATAATAGATATCTAGAAAAGAAGCTGGAGAGTATGTAAGGGGAACTTAGTTAGATAGTATAAAGTCCTTTTAATCAATAGAAAATAGCAGCTTTTGTATAAATCACTTTATTATATGTGTAGTTGTATGATTTAGATGTTATATATTCTTATAATGTAAAAATATCATTTGAATTTCAATATTAGAAAGGTGAAAAGTAAGTTTTTTCAGAAAAAACAAATTAAGTCCTTGACTTTATAAATGGATTTTTAATACAATTATATTTCGACTGAAAATTTAGAACGGACAGGAGGGAATCATCATATGAACAACATTTTTGAAGAAGAGTTACAAAGAATGAAAGATACATTACGTACGATGGATGATCAATTAGAAGAGCTCGAAAACATTCCGGTTTATTATGGCGATGATTTTAAAGAACAAATTCTTGAAAGTATGAGGGAGTCTAATAGACAAAATTTACGTATTGGTGTACAAGAGCCGTACTTTGGAAGATTAGATTTTCGAGAGGATGGTAAGGAAGATGTTATGCCGATTTACATCGGTAAAGTAGGTGTTTCAGATAAAGATACGATGAAACCAATTGTAATTGATTGGCGGGCACCTGTCGCAAGTATGTTTTATTCATTTACCGGCGGTGATGAATTAGCGTTTTATCAATCACCAGACGGATTAGTAGAAGGTGATGTTTATTTAAAGCGAAACATCTCTATTCGAAAAAGAGAATTAGAACGTGTTGTTGATACATATGTGAAAGGAAATGAAGATGTCTCGCATGCCGATGATTTTCTTCTATATCGATTAGGTGAGAATAAAGATAATAAACTAAAAGATATTGTTTCGACGATACAATCGGAGCAAAATGATATTATTCGTGCGGAAAGAAACTTACCACTACTTATTCAAGGGGTTGCAGGAAGCGGTAAAACAACGATCGCTTTACATCGTCTTGCTTTTTTAATTTATGAATATCGTGAGCAATTAGAAGCGGAGAGAATGATTGTTTTTGCTCCGAATAGTCTGTTTTTAGATTATATTTCGAGTGTACTTCCTGAATTAGGTGTCGGGAATATTAGTCAAACAATATTTCCAGACTGGGCATTACGTACGTTAGATGATTCGGTGAAACTGAAGCAGACAGAAGAAAAATTGAAAGAAGCATTTTCTATTAATCGTGATGAAAGAAAGATTATGCTTGGTAAATTGAAAGGTACGATAGAATTTAAGTCCTTTATTGAAGAGAAAATGGTTCAATTTGAAAAAGAACTAGTACCAACAAGTGATTTTGAGGCATGGGATAAGGCTGTTATTCCAGTGGAAGATATAAAAAAATGGATGCAAGTTGAATATAAACATTATCCATTAAAGAAAAGAAGAGAACGTTTAGTTGGCCGAATGAAGCGATGGATTGAAATTGAACTGAAAAAATACGGAGAAACAAATGAGAAGAAATTATTAAAAAAAGAAGCGACAAAGAGATTGAACAGTTATATGAAGTTTTGGCCGAAAATGAGCTCGCTTTCAATATATAGTTCAATATTGAAAAGCAAAGAAATACTCGAAGTATTACCCGAGGAACTTGTGAAAGAAACGGAGAAGAGTTGTCGTAAAAAAGAAGTGTATGTAGAAGATTTGCCAGCTTTAATTTACATACATCATCGCATAACAGGTATTGAAATCGGGCAGAAATTTCATCACGTCGTTATTGATGAAGCGCAAGATTTCTCACCATTTCAAGTTTATGTATTAAAAGAAATTACACTAGGTAACTCTTTCACTATATTAGGTGATTTATCTCAAGCAATTTATGATTATCAAGGGATTGAAGATTGGAGTGCTTTTAAGGAAGTATTCCAAGAAACAGGTTATTATGAACTGACGAGAAGTTATCGCTCTACAAAAGAAATTATAGAATTTGCGAACGGAATAATTAAAAATGCAGAGATTCCAGTAGGGCTTGCAATGCCAGTTTTCCGTAGTGGTGAAGAAGTGAAAATAATTCATACAGAAGAACAGTTTACTGAAATTGTAAAGACATTAAAACATCTACAAAGTGAAGATGTGAAAACAATTGCGGTAATAGGAAGAACAGACGGTGAGTGCCGCGATATATATGAGAAATTAACAAATGCAGGATTGGCTGTAAACTTCATTGAAGCAGATCAAAGTAAATATGAAGGTGGTATTTCAGTAGTACCTGTATACTTAGCGAAAGGGTTAGAATTTGATGCTGTTCTACTCATTGATGTTGATGCAGAACATTATAAAAATACGAAACATGATGCAAAGTTATTATATGTTGGATGTACAAGGTCGCTTCATGATTTATGGATTTTCCATAGCGGGGAAGCATCTCCGTTAATTAAGAAATAAAAATTCAAGAGGCTTTTCTAGTAATGAATAGGAAAGCCTCTTAGTTTATCACGCTTTAATGGGCAGTAAGACCCCCACCTCAAAATGCAGCGAAAGTAAAGAAGTTAGGTGGGGCGCGGGCTGATTAAAGTTTCACTTTATAAATATATAGGAGACATGATAATGATTACAAAAGTAATAACAAAGAGAAATTGGGAAATCGCAAAGATAAATGGAGAGATTAATGAAGTTTCACTAAAAGAAGAGGGATTTATTCATTGTTCATTTTTAGAACAAGCTTTAAACGTTGCGGAAAAATATTTCATTCATGAAGAAGATGTTTTATTACTGACAATTGATCCATCCTTAGTGAAAGCAGAAATAAAATATGAACTTGCTTCTAACGGCCAAGAATATCCGCATGTTTACGGAGCAATTAATATAGATGCAATTATAGATGTTGTTCCATTTCCTAAGGAAAAAGGGGAATTTATATTACCAGAGTAAACATTTTGAAAGGAAGAAAATCATGATAAGGGACGTAACGGAAAAAGATGTAACATACATTTTAGATATTTATAATGATGCCATACTAAATACAACAGCTGTATATGCATATAAACCTGTAACCTTTAAAAATAGAATAGATTGGTATGAACAGA
Organism: Bacillus sp. FSL R9-9834; assembly: GCF_038006905.1. Classification (NCBI taxonomy): domain Bacteria; kingdom Bacillati; phylum Bacillota; class Bacilli; order Caryophanales; family Bacillaceae; genus Bacillus; species Bacillus sp. FSL R9-9834. The sequence continues at coordinate 2,653,887 of NZ_JBBOWD010000001.1, read as the reverse complement.
AAAAGGCTGATGGTTATCCGATTTTTGTATACGAACTAGATAATAAAGTAGTAGGATTTGCAACATTTGGTCCGTTTAGAGCTTGGCCCGCCTATAAATATTCAATTGAACATTCTATATACATTAATAAGGAATATAGAAAAAGGGGAATTGGGACATCTTTAATGAAAGAACTGATAGCCATTGCACGGGAAAGAGAGTATATGACTTTAATTGCTGGAATTGATGCGGAAAATGAGAGAAGTATTGCTTTACATGAAAACTATGGATTTGTTCATGCAGGGACGATTAAAAAGGCTGGTTATAAGTTTAATAAATGGCTAGATTTAGCTTTTTATCAATTGGAGCTTAATGGCCCTAAAAATCCTTTAGAAGAATAGAGATTTTTCGTAAACATGTATCTTTTAGGTAGCAAGGAGCAATTCATGTTACCTTTTTCCTTTTGTAATATCCGATTTAATCTACTAAAAAGGGTTTATACATTCTATATTGAATTATTAAAGGTGATAAAACGATATGAAATGAGGAATGAAAATGGAAACTGTCATTCAAAAAATGAAAGAGATACAATCTAATCATGTTGGAATAGCTATTTATTCTACAAAAAACAATCGTATAGTTGCTTCATATAATAGTGAAATAAATATTCCGTTAGCATCGGCAGCAAAAGTAGTAATCGGATTTGTAGTAGCGCAAATGGTGAAGGAAAATACATGTAATTGGAATGATATACTTCAGCATGTTAAATTTAATCCAAATGAAGATAGTGCGCAGTTGTATCCACATTTACAAGGAAGAAGGACTTTAACACTTAGTAAAGCAGTAGAAGTAATGATAGCATGTCATGATAGTTACGTTGCACAGTCAGTTGTAATGTACTGTGGTGGATGGGATGCTGTGAAAATGTATGCCCAAACGTACTTTTCAAAAATTCATATACAAGAGGACGCTAGGGATGAGAAAAATGTTGGAGAATTAAATGAGATTCTTTCACTTTTAGTACATATTTTTCAGGGTTATAAATCAGAAGCAGAATTATGGGAACCAATTATTAGCGGCATGGTAAGACAGCAAGGTGAATATGAAGGAATACATTCATATCACTTAGCTCATATGACAGGTGGACTATCTTCAGCTGCAATAAATATTGGTATAATAGGAATATTCAACAAATTCCCGTTTCTTTATGTTATTGGGGGAAAAGATTTACCTAATCGACGTGAAAATAAAGAGGTAGATGAAGCTTTTGCAGTAGCTTTGAAATACATATACAAAGAATATAGTGAAAGTATGCTAGGAGTGAGCAATTGAAAAGAAACTTAAAGACATCAACAATCATTATTTTAATTGTAACGATTATTGCTCTTGAAGTGGGTATCGCACTATACGATCACAATTTGTCATTAGATACCATTTATTTTGCAGCGATCCTCATTTGTATTGTATTACTTTTTGGCACACGAGTTTCTGAAGAGAAAGAAAGTACATCGAAAGAGAGACGAAGAAAAACAGGTCTTCTATTTTGGCCATCTATTTTACTATCTATCGCTTCTTTTGCAGTTATAAGTTATATAAGAGTAGGCTATGTTTCTGTGCCAGGGATAATTGGTTTTTCATGCTTTATTACTTATGGTGGATTCGTATGTATTAGTATTTTAAAAAGGAAAAGTAAAAATAAAAGGTAACTTACTAAGTTGAAAGGAAGAAATATATGAAACATATAGAGAATGGTACTCGCGCTGAAGGAGAATACATAAAAAATAAGGTCATTCAATATAACATGTCTATTTTAACAGATGAAGCAAAACAGCCGATGGAACAAGTAAGTTTTGTTCTGAAAGATGAGGCTGGGAAAATCTTTGGCGGGGTAACAGGAACGATGTATTTTTATCATCTCCATATAGATTTTTTATGGGTTGATGATTCAGTTCGTCATGATGGTTATGGTAGTCAACTATTACATAAAATTGAAGACATTGCGAAGGAAAAAGGTTGTAGATTAATATTATTAGATTCATTTAGTTTTCAAGCGCCAGAATTTTATAAAAAGCACGGCTACCGAGAATATGGTGTTGTTGAAGATCATCCTAAAGGGCATAGTCAACACTTTTTAGAGAAGAGGTTATAGGCATCAGGATGAGTGGCAATCATATAATCGATAGTTTGGAATCCTAATCCTTTTAAATAATTTGCTACTACTTTACCTTTTCCGTTGTTACCACCATCAATAAGGATTGTTTCGCCACTTGGAGATTTAATAAAAGTAGCATCACCTTGTCCTACATCAATATAATGAACTTCTAACTCGCCTTTAGGCTTAGGAAAAGCCGGACGGAAACTAGGTCCTAATACACGAGCTAAAAATGCAGCGAACTGTTCACGAGTTACTTTTACATCTGGACCAAATGTACCATCAGGAAATTCAGCTGTAATATTATTTTGAGCTAAAATTTTGACATAATTGTAACCCCAATGATTAGGTGGAACATCAGGGAAATTGACGTCTGCACCTGTAGGTTTCAAATTAAAAGTTTTAACTAAAACTACTGCCATTTCTTACAAGTAATTCAAAGTTTAATAGGTAAATATTTTATTAGTTGTTTTGTATTTCCATAAATTTGTTAATTTGAAATGATCTAACTTAATAGAGGAGATAGGAAAGGTATTAGAGAATTGTTTATATTGCAATTGTAAAATCCATATTATAAATTTATAAAATCATTTATAATAATTTATAATATGTTAAATGGGAGAAAGAAAATGTATACGTATAAATTACAAGATGAGAAACCAATCTGTTCAGAAAAATTAAAGAGGCTTTACGATTCTGTCGGTTGGTGGCCAGAAAGAAAAGAAATCGATATTCAAAAAATGTTAAAAAACAGTATAGCAATTGGGGTATGGAAAGAAAATGAGTTAATTGGTTTTGCTAGAGTTGTTTCAGACGGTGTTTTTCGAGCGTACTTAGAAGATGTTGTTGTGCATGAGAGTGTAAGAAATAAAGATATTGGTGAGAAGATGCTTACAATGTTGCTTGAAGAGATATCTCATATCAATATTGTGAGCCTATTTTGTGGAGAGAAACTTATAAAGTTTTATGGTCAACAGCAATTTCAAGTGACGAAACAAATTGTGATGCACCGTAATCAAATAGTGAAAGAATAAGAGGTGACAATTAGAATGATTGCGACAAGAGCGTACTGTTTATCGAAAAGAAAAGCGACAGAAGATTCTCCTGATGGTTGGAATGCAACATGTATGAGGCTTAATAATAAAATCTTTGCGATATTGAACCATGAAGAAGGCGAAAAAGCGGCAATAACATTAAAATGTGATCCAGAACTTGCGCTAAGATTAAGAGAAGAGTATCCAGAAACAATCATTCCGGGGTATCATATGAATAAAAAACATTGGAATACGGTGTATATACATAAAGATGTGGAACAGATGCAAATTAATAAGATGATTGATTGGTCGTATGATTTAGTTCTGCAGTCATTTTCAAAGAAAAAGCAGCAAGAGTTATTAGATTAATATGTATAAGGGGTGGGTGTGTTGAAAGACACGATTAAAGATACATATGATAAATTAGCGAGTACATATAAAGAAAATCTAGATGTCGCAAATCCATATAACAGCTATTATGAAAGACCAGCGATGATAGAGATGATTCCAAAGAAATTAGAAGGGAAGAGTGTGCTAGATGCTGGGTGTGCAGCTGGATGGTATACTTCTCAATTTGTAGAAAGTGGAGCAAATGTAACAGCAATTGACGTAAGTTCTGAAATGGTAAAAGCTGCAAAGGAAAGTATGGGTGATAAGGCAACGTTTCTTTGTCATGATTTGCAAGAAATATTACCGTTTGAAGATCATACTTTTGATGTAATTGTAAGTTCGTTAACCCTTCATTATTTAGAAAATTGGAATCAAGTATTTCAGGAGTTTCGTCGTGTACTGAAGCCAGGTGGAGAATTTATATACTCCATTCATCATCCTTTTATGGATTTTACAAAGTTTACTTGTAAAAATTATTTCGAAAAACAATTATTATTAGATACTTGGGTTAAACCAAACATTACAATTGAAGTTGAATTTTTTAGAAGGTCACTTCAAGACATTGTTAATGAAACAACAAATTATTTTGTGTTGGAAAAAATAGTTGAGCCGAGGCCAGTTGAAAAGATGAAAGAAGTAAATGAAAAATCTTATCATTATTTAAATACAAATCCACATTTTCTTATTGTTAAAGCAGTGAATAAATAGCTAGTAAAATGATTGTATTTTACTAGCTATTTTGCAGTTTTAAATGATGAATTAGGAGTTTTGAAATGAATATGAAACGGAATAGATTACTATACGCAACGTTTACAATCCTTGTTATTATTTTAGGACTTAGTTCAAGAAAGTTTGCTTTTGCGCTGCCGGCTCTATTAAATGATTATTTAGGTGATGCTTTATGGGCGTTAATGATTTTCATTGGATTCGGATTTTTATTTCCTAAAATAGAAATGAAGAAATTGGCTCTTATTAGTTTAATGTTTTGCTACGGGATTGAAGTGAGCCAATTGTACCATGCCGAATGGATAGATAGCATTCGTGCAACGACTTTAGGTGGACTCGTGTTAGGTTATGGATTTTTGTGGAGTGATTTAGTGGCTTACACAATTGGTGTTGGAATAGGATTTCTTTTTGAGTTGATTTTATGGAAGAAATAAGTGAGTTTAAATGGGGGGATTTATTAAAGTTAAATGAAGAGATGTTTTTCTGGATTTTTGCTAATAAAGAAACTATTGAAGAATTAATAGAAAGGAGTGTGCAAATATGAAAAAAGTTATATTAATAGGTTCTGGTGGTTCAGGGAAGTCTACATTAGCAAGGCAGTTAGGCAATAAATTAAATATTAAAGTACATCATCTTGATGCGTTATTTTGGAAACCGAATTGGGAGGGTGTTTCGAAAGAAAAGCAAAGAAAGGTTCAAAATGAATTAGTTAAAGAAGATGAGTGGATTATTGATGGGAATTATGGTGGGACAATGGATATAAGAATGAACGCAGCGGATACAATTATCTTTCTTGATATTCATAGAACAATATGTGCTTATCGTGCTTTTAAAAGAGTTATACAATATCGGAATAAAACAAGACCGGATATGGGCGCGGGATGTAAGGAAAGATTTGATTTGCAATTTTTTAAATGGATATGGGAATATCCTAAGACGAAGCGACCTACAATTTTAAAGAAGTTAAATCAATTGAGTAAGGATAAAGATATTATTATTTTAAAATCTACAAATGAAGTAAGACTATTTTTAGAGAAGTACGATGCTATAAATAGTTAGATTATAAAAAGAAATAACCTGGGGGGATAGAATTGGATAGATTTATTAGGCTAGTTGATTCTAATATGGTGAAAATTCCAACAGGAAAAGTAGAATTAAGAGATGATCGAATAAAGAAAGAATGGAAAGTCCAAGTTAATTCGTTTCTTCTTGCAAAGTATGTTGTAACGATGGAATTGTATGATGCGATTACGAATCATACATCAAATTTATCCAAAGATAAATACAAACCAGTTGTAAATATCTCATGGAATGATGCCATTATGTTTTGTAATCTGCTTTCAAAAAAAGCGGGGTTAAAAGAATATTATTCTATTAATGACGGTGGTCAAATTGTTAGTTGTAATTTAGATTCAAATGGGTACCGATTACCTTCAGAAGCAGAGTGGCAATATGCGTGTAAAGCAGGAACTACTGGATACATATATGGTGAATTGAAAAAGATTGCTTGGTATAATGAAAATTCAAACGGACAAATTCAAGACATCGGTAAAAAAGAGCCGAATGCATGGGGCTTGTATGATATGTTGGGGAACGTTTGGGAATGGTGTTATGATTTGTATGATGAAAAGGTGTATGGAGCATACCGGATTTTTCGAGGTGGTAGTTGGGCTGAAGAAGCTAGAGGTTGTGGCGCGACTTGTCGTCGCCGTAGTCATCCAACATTTTATATAGATGACCTTGGATTTAGGCTCGCTAAGTCCATTTAGAAGAATTATAAGAGCAAAATAATGTAGAGAAGATTTAAATTAAGGAGTGTTTAAAGTGGCACGTGTTTTATTCATTAATACTGGATCAGAAGGACATATAAATCCAACGTTGCAAGTTGTAGAAGAATTAGTTTCGCGCGGGGAAGAGGTAGTTTATTTTTCAATAGAAGCTTTCAGAGAACGTATTGAAAAAACAGGGGCTATTGTAAGAACAATTGACGACCAAAGATTTATAAAAGCATTTCTTTCCGGTGGTCGAAATTATTTGCAAGAAAGAATAAATGGTCTCTTATATACAGCAGATGTGGTAATACCTAGTGTTTTAGAGCAAATTGAAGGAGAGCAGTTTGATTACATCATTCACGATTCGATGTTTGGGTGCGGTCGTTTAATTGCTCAAATTCTAAAGCTTCCAGCAATAAATTCTTGTACATCTTTTGCGCAGGATGAAAGATCGTTTGAACAAATGTTAGATCACTTGTCTAAAAATATACCAGTGGAAGTTCAAGATAACATACATAATGATTTTGAACGCTTAACAAAAGGAATTTCAGAGAAATATGGTGTTGAAATAAACTCAACGTATGAAGTTTTTTGTAACCCAGCGCCACTCACTATTGTGTATACGGTTAAAGAGTTTCAACCTTTCGGTGATACGTTTAATGAAACATATAAATTTGTAGGCCCATCTATTTCTGCACAAGTAAAAAATGAAGACTTTGATTTTACTTCAATTGAAGAAAAATGCCCGATTTACATTTCGCTAGGCACTGTTTTTAATGAAGCGCTTGATTTTTATAAACTTTGTATGAAGGCGTTCGAGAATAGTGATCATACAATTGTGATGTCTATTGGTAATAAAACGAACATAAGTGATTTAGGTGAAATTCCTAAAAACTTCATTGTAAAAAATTATGTGCCACAAACGAAACTACTTGCATATACAAAGTTGTTTATTACACATGGCGGAATGAACAGTACACATGAAGGATTAAATAACGGGATTCCACTCATTGTAATTCCGCAAAGTGCAGATCAGCCAGTAATTGCAAAGCAAGTAGAGAATCTAGGAGTTGGGATTAAGTTATCTATGAAAGAATTAACTGTAGAACAACTACGTGAAAGTGTAGAACTTGTATTAAATAATCCATCATATAAAAAAGCTGCGTTGCATTTGAAGGAGTCATTTCGAAAATCTAGTGGGCATAAACAAGCTGTTGATGAAATTTCTACATTTGTAGGTCAGTAATATCAGTAATAATAGAAGATTATTTATGAGAAGAGTGTCTATATGAAATAGTCCAGAGTTATAAAGGAAATGGGGATCCAAACTGGATTTATGCCTTATCATTATGGAAAACAGTATAAGTTTTACTAAGATATAAACTAAGAGATAATGGGCTTTGATGCAAAAGGACATCTTGAGAATTCATTTTTCTATTAATAAAAAGGGTAGTATATGAATACATAATGTAGTTTCATATACTGCCCTTTTTATTATGATAATATTTTCGTCATAAGTATATGTGGAATACCGTCTTCCATAAATATATCAGAAGAAGTTTGATAACCTAATTTTTTATAAAATCCTTCAGCCTGTGTTTGACCGTGTAGTTTTACTTTTGTAGATTCTTTTTCACGAGCAATTTCTTCTAACGCTTGAATAATTACTTTTCCTAATCCATATTTACGATAGTCTTTTAAAATACAAATACGTTCTAATTTTCCAGCTCCATCAACAAATCGTATGCGACCTGTACCAACGGGAAGCTCATTATAATAAACTAAAATATGTTTACATGTCTCACCAATTTCATCGAATGTATCGAATTCGTCTTCAAGAGGGACATTTTGTTCTTTTACAAATACTTCTTTTCGAATGTAGAAGGCAGTTTCTAAATCTGTACGTTCTGTTATGAGTTTGGAGTGCAATTTGTTCAGCCCTTTCTAGTGTAATGTACTTTTATTTTCATAGTATATCATAATGATACGTAGTAAAGAGAAATATAAAAAGCTGACTGTAAGGGTCAGCATCCATTATAATTCCTGTATCCCGTTTTTTGTTCCAATAATCGCCTTACTAGTCATATTAACAAACAATCCGGTTTCAACTACACCAGTAATCATTTTTAAATGATTGTGTAAATTGGCAGGATTCGTTATGTTATGAGGGAATACACAATCAATAATCATGTTATTATTATCGGTTATAAATGTTTCATTATTTTTTAAGCGTAACGTTGTTTGACAACCTAAAGATTGAATTTTACTTTCGGTTTGTTTCCATGAAAAAGGTATGATTTCAACAGGTAATGGAAAAGTACCTAAATGCGTTACAAGTTTTGATTCATCAGCAATGATAAGTAGTTCTTTAGAGGAGGAGGCAACGATTTTTTCACGAAGTAATGCGCCACCGCCTCCTTTTATAAGGTGTAAATTTGAATCAATTTCATCCGCTCCATCAATTGTAAGATCAAGACTTTGTATGTCGTTTAATGAAATTAGTGGGATATTTAGTTGCTGAGCTAATACTTCAGTTTCTTTTGATGTCGGGACAGCTTGAAATGATAGTCCTTCTTTTACACGTTCACCTAATTTTTCTATCATCCAGTATACGGTAGAACCTGTACCAAGCCCAATCTTCATTCCATCTTTTACGAAAGTTGCAGCATATTCACCAGCGAGTTGTTTTAAATTCATCGATTTACTCCGCTGGGCGTGGTCCAGCATCAAGACCTGAATTTTCAACTGTAAGTACCGGACGAACTACTATATCCTTATGTACACGCATTTGACAAGATAATCGTAAATGATCTTCAATCCCTTTTTCTGTCATCGCATTTTTTTCCTTTGCATTCGCTTCACAAAAATCACCTGCTATAATTTCTACTCTACAAGTTGTGCACCGTGCTTTCCCGCCGCAACGATGGAGTATGTTTACACCGTTGTCTTCAATTGCTAATACTAATTTTGTGCCTTCTTGTACATCAAAAGTTCCCGTACCTTCAATTGTTAATTTTGGCAAATTTGTTCCTCCTCACGTAAAATGGTACATAACATATTTATGACCGCGAATTATTGAACATAAACATAATTTTTTTATATGCCCCGTAACTTTTTTATTTGTTGAATCGTTAATTAAGTAAGCGCTGAAAAGGAGTGGTTATTTTGTGCACAAAAGTTACTCATATTTTAAAGAATCATATCGATATGAATCATTCAAATATAAATTTTTTAATTGAGCAATATGGAGAGTTAAAAAGATACTGTACTTTTTTAACGAAAAACAAATGGGATGGGGAAGATCTCGCCCAAGAAACAGTGTGTAAAGTACTTCAAAAATATAGAAATAAAGATATTTGTATGGCACTCGTCTATAAAATAGCAAGAAATCGTTGGTTAGATCAGATGAAGTCTAAGTCTGTTCATGAAAAAATAAGAGAACAAATCACTTTTGAAGAGCCACAAGAGAATATTGCAGATTTGCATGAAATGGTAGGGAAAGTATTATCTTCATTAAATGTACAGCAATCCACGATTTTATTATTAAAGGATGTTTTTCAATATAGTATCGTTGATATTGCTAAAGTATGTTCCGTATCGGAAGGGGCAGTAAAAGCTTCTTTGTTTCGGAGTAGAAATAGGTTGAAAACTGTAAGTGAAGAAGGGATTGAGATAGTTGAATTCACAGATGATATGGAAGTTGTAGTGACGTCTATTCGAGAGGAGAGACCGGAATTATTAACGAAACTGCTTCCGACAATAGATTTTACTAAGTTACCATCTAAACAGCCAGTCTTATTATTTAATGTGAAACAATCCTCTTCCTACAGTTGTATGCTTTGCGCGGCATAAAAATTATTGGAGGGATTTAAAATGAATGCAATTCCATATGTAGTAGAACAAACAAAATTAGGAGAACGTTCCTATGATATATATTCAAGGTTATTGAAAGACCGCATTATTATAATCGGTTCAGAGATTAATGATCAGGTTGCGAGCAGTGTAGTAGCGCAATTATTATTTTTAGAAGCGGAAGATGCGGAGAAAGATATATTTCTGTATATTAATAGTCCTGGTGGCTCAACGACAGCGGGATTTGCAATATTAGATACAATGAATCTTATTAAACCGGATGTGCAAACGCTTTGTATGGGCTTAGCTGCATCATTTGGTGCCCTTTTACTATTAGCTGGTGCAAAAGGAAAAAGATTCGCGCTTCCTAATAGTGAAATCATGATTCATCAGCCACTTGGCGGTGTAAAAGGGCAAGCAACAGAAATCGAAATTACAGCAAAAAGAATATTGAAATTAAAGCATGACATTAATAAGATTATTGCTGATAGAACAGGACAGCCAATCGAAAAAATAGCACATGATACGGAAAGAGATTATTTTATGACAGCAGAGGAAGCTAAAGAATATGGGATTGTTGATGGGGTCGTTGAGAAAAAATAATATAAACCAGGCTAGAGAATATGCTCATTCTCTAGCCTGGTTTTTTAATCTTTAATCCATTCATCAACTAACGGTTGGTTCTTTTTAATCCATTTTCGCGCCGCTTCTTCGGGATCTTTCGTTTTATTTAACTCGACCATTAATGTACCGAGCTGTTCATCGTTCATTTTCCATTTGTCAAAGTATTTTATGATATCTGGATGATCTTTTTCGAAACCTTTACGAACAGAGTAATAAATGTCATCTTTTTCACCATATACTTTCTTAGGGTCTTTTAAATATTTTAAATCAAATTCTGAAAAGCCCCAATGCGGATTCCAAAGCGTAACAGCGATTGGTTTCTTTTTCGTATATGCTTTCTTTAGTTCACTCATCATCGCCGCTTCAGAAGATTGGACAAGTTTTAGTTTAATATCATATTCCTTCATCGCCTTATTTGTTAAATTCATTAGACTGCTGCCAGGTTCAATTCCGACAATTTTATTATCTAGTTCATCTTTATGTGCATTTAGATCTTCAATGCTGTTTATGTTTTTCACATAAGAAGGGACAACTAAACCTAGTCCGGTTCCTTCATACCATTTTGATTTTAAGACAATATCATCTTTATAACGATCATTTAGTGGTTTATCCGTAACGGGTAGCCATACTTCTAAATTAGCATCAACATCACCGCGAGCAACACCAGTCCAAATTGCCGCTTTTTCTAAATACATAAGCTCAACTTTGTAGCCTTTTTGTTCTAATAGAACTTTCCACATGTTTGCTGTTGCAATGTTTTCTTTCCAACTTGTTACACCTAGTTTAATTTTTCCTTTCGAATTTGCATTTGTTGCATTACATGAAGAGAAAATCATAGTAATAAATAATGCAAGGCATATGAGCCATATTTTCTTTCTCATTAAAAACCTCCTAAGAAACGTTTGCTTTTTAAATAAATGTATAAGTAAGCATTCTTATTATGAACTGAAAAGAGAATTTTAAAGAAATCTTATAAATGTTATTTTTATGTAATATTTCTTTGCAAAATCGCAACACTATGTGAATAGATGGGTAGAAAAGGAGTAGTGACATGGATAATACAAAGGTACGTGTTGAAAACGTAACAAAAGTATTTGGGAAACACCCGCAAAGAGCGCTTACCTTATTAAAAGAAGGAAAAAGTAAATCGGAAATTTTGAAAGAGACAGGAATGAACGTTGGCGTAAAAAAGGCGACGTTCGAAGTATATACGGGAGAAATTTTCGTTATTATGGGATTGTCTGGTAGCGGGAAATCGACGTTAGTTCGTATGTTAAACCAACTGATTAAACCAACAGCGGGGCATATATACATAGATGGAGAAGATATCGCAACGATGGGCAAAGAAGAGTTGCGAAGAGTGAGAAGAACGAAGATGAGCATGGTGTTTCAGAAATTCGCTCTATTCCCTCATCGTACCGTTTTGCAAAATGTTGCATATGGGTTGGAAATACAAGGAGTTCCAGTAGAGGAACGAGAGAGAAAAGCGTTAGAGTCCTTGAAGTTAGTTGGATTAGATCATCATAAAGATAATTATCCAAGTCAACTGAGTGGTGGTATGCAACAGCGTGTCGGCATTGCGAGAGCGCTTACGAATGATCCGGATGTTTTACTTATGGATGAGTCATTTAGTGCATTAGATCCACTGATTCGAAAAGAAATGCAAGATGAACTGTTAGAATTACAAGATAAAATGGAAAAAACAATTATTTTTATTACGCATGATTTAGATGAAGCCCTTCGAATTGGTGATCGAATTGCGTTAATGAAAGATGGAGAAGTTGTCCAAATTGGAACGCCAGAAGAAATTATGATGAGTCCTGCGAATGAATTTGTAGAGAAATTCGTGGCGGATGTGAATTTAGGGAAAGTAATAACGGCGGAATCTATATTAAAACGACCAGAGACGTTATTAATTGACCGTGGACCACGTGTAGCACTTCAAATTATGAGAAATGCTGGCGTTTCTACAGTGTATGTTGTTAACAAAAAGTATGAGTTTTTAGGAATATTAACGGCAGATGATGCGAGTAAAGCAGTACAAAAGCAATGGCCAATTGCTGATTTATTACTTACCGATATCCCGCACGTGTATTTAGATACTTTACTGGAAGAAACGTATGCGAAAATGGCGGAGATGAAATATCCGTTACCAGTAATTGATGAGAAGAAAAGGTTAAGAGGAATTATTAAACGTGAAAGTGTCATTCAAGCTCTTGCAGGTAATATTGAAGAAGAGGTGAAAGACGATGAATAGTATACCACGTATTCCTTTAGGGGAATGGGTCGACTCATTTGTTGCAAGTTTATATGAGCACTTTGAAGGCTTATTCCGAGGATTCTCTTATATTATCGGCGGATTCGTTGATTTACTCACTAATTTTTTAACAATAATACCGGCTATATTGATGATTATTATTTTGTGTTTCCTCATTTGGTACACAACGAGAAAAGTATCTTTAGTTATTTTTACACTGATCGGATTATTATTTATTTTAAATATTAACTACTGGGCACAGACGATGCAGACATTAGCTCTTGTACTTACATCTGTTATTATTTCAATCATTGTAGGTATACCAATTGGTATTTTAGCTTCGCAAAATGAACGGTTTTCAAAATTTTTAAAACCGACATTAGATTTTATGCAAACAATGCCGGCTTTCGTATATCTTATTCCCGCGATTACATTTTTTGGAGTAGGTGTAGTACCTGGGATTATTGCATCAGTAATCTTTGCAATGCCACCGACAATTCGTTTTACTGACTTAGGAATTAGACAAGTTCCAGAAGATTTAATAGAAGCAGCGAATGCGTTTGGCTCTACCGCATCACAAAAATTATTTAAAGTACAATTACCACTCGCAACTGGAACGATCATGGCTGGTGTGAACCAAAGTATTATGCTCTCTTTATCAATGGTAGTAACAGCATCGCTTGTAGGAGCTCCAGGTCTTGGAGTTGATGTATACCGTTCTGTAACGCAAGTTAATATCGGAATGGGATTTGAAGCCGGACTAGCCATTGTTGTCATTGCGATTATATTAGACCGCATTACACAAGGATTTCATCAAAAAAGAAGATAAACAAAAAACACACTTTATTATACAAAGTGTGTTTTTTGTTTGAATAAATTATATTCGAACGATAACAGAACCGTCAGCTGACGCAAAAACTTGTTTTTTTATTTCATTGATTTAATTCTTCAATGAATAACGATATGTTTGTTTAATAGCGACTTGAAAATCTCTTCTTAAGAAGAGGATTATGTGGTGGAAAAGTATAAGTAATAAAGTACATTTTTTGGAAATTATTAAGTGGAATAGCGAATATATTAGGAGACAGTGAAGTCATGTAAATAGATATTATTTTGGAAGAAATTATGAGAGGAGATGCTATTTTGTCTAAAAAGAAAAAAAGCAATGATGCCTTGGCAATAGGCGTCGGTATAGGGGTTGTAATTGGTGTAGTCCAAGGTTATTTTACAAATAATTTAGTAATCGGAATTGTGATTGGGATTGTAATTGGAGTTGTGGTTTTGAAGAAAAAATGAGTTGTAAATTCAATTCAAAATTGTTGCATTAAAAGAATGAATTTTCAGAATGTAAATCCTATTTTTCCTTTTTTTATGATATTATATATAAAAAGGATGGTGATGGATATGCCAACAAATAATCAAGAAGAACAAAATTGCTTCATTTGTGAAAAACATAAAGGAAATATTACAGTTCCAGGTGGAGCTATTTACGAAGATGAACTCGTTTACGTTGGACATGTCCACTGGGATAGCGAAGAAACGTATCTTGGTTATGTAATGATAGATATAAAAAGACATGTACCTGGTCTTGCTGAACTAACAGATGAAGAAGCGAAAAGGTTCGGACTTATATCAAGTAGAGTAAGTAAAGCACTAAAAGAAAGTGAAGGTGCAGAACATATTTACACTTTTGTTTCAGGAAATGGTGTACCACATATGCATATGCACATCATACCGCGTTATGCAAATACACCAAAAGAGTTTTGGTCACCGACTGAAGTAGCGAAATGGATGGGTGCGCCTTATGGTGATACAGAAAAAATCAAAAAACTATGCGAAAGAATACGAAAGTATATGGTGAGTGAATATGAATATAACAAATAATAGACAATATTCATGGGTTGGAAGTAGAGAAATGTGCTTAGACGAAATTTCGATAAAGCAATATGGTGAAATCGTAATTGGTAAATACGGCGGAAATATAAGCGCCGGAGCAAACAAGAACGAAGATGGTGCGTTAGTTTGGTCAAATGGTGATTGGGAATTTGCAGCTATATTAGATGGACATAATAGTGCAGAAAGTGTTGATTTAGTAGTAAATACAATTCAAAAAGAATATGAAAATATAAAAGAAATGATGAATGAATCGATTGATACAGTATTTCGATCTATTGAAAATCATATTCTTACTATCTTTCAATCTTCTTCATTTAAGGAAAAGTGCCAAAGAATTAAAGGTGAAACAGCTTGCTTACTATGTGTAAGAAAAGAAAACTACATATGGTGGTTATCTATCGGCGACTGTTTAGTGTATGTATTTCATGATGAATTACACAAATTAGGACAATATGCGTTAAATCAACGTCATTTTTACGAATGGATTGGTAACGTAAATACTTTTGATTTACCTGTTCCTTGCTATTCATCAGGAATTCGTGAATTACGTACTGGCAACAATCGAATTGTAATGGTGACAGATGGGGTATTAGAATACGGAGAACGTCGATATGAAACACCATTAAATCTATATAATGATATGAATAGAAATAATATAAAACTTGAAGAAAGTGTTCATCATGTATTAGAGCACGTTCATCATCAATTCGGACGAGATAGTGCGACAATTATTAGTTGGGACATTGATAATAAAGGAAAAGCTACTTATCCGAGTAATCAGCCAGATAAAAAGTAAAGGAGGAGACATCACTGTTTTTAGTTAAAGGAATTTTATTAATAGTATGGATCATATTCTTAGTTGTTTTGGAAAAAGTAGTGAGAAAAAAATTAAATATACCGAAACAAACAGACTGGAATAGTAAATATGTAAACAACGCTCATAAATGGGGCACTAGGGCTCTTATCGTTTTTTATATAATTGTTACGCTGATATGTGCCACTTTAAATCCTATTTATATTAGTAATTTACCCATATTATTTTTAATAACTTTATACTGCTTTCAATCATATATGGAGTGGAAATATGATAAAGAATCGAGGGAATATGTCATTTCTTTAGGCGTAGTTCCATTATTAATAATAACTGGAATTATGATTAATCTTTTCTTTTATAACTATTGGATTTAATCATATGTGGAATGAATGGGGAGACGAAATGAAGATGCCTAAATTACGTGCTGAAGCAATGATTTTAAATGAAGATCATTCTAAAGTACTTGTACAATGTGATTTAAGAGAAACATTTTATCGTTTTCCAGGTGGTTCTATTGAATTCGGTGAAACAGCAAAAGAAGCGATAATACGAGAATTAATGGAAGAATACGATTTGAAAATTGATGTCCAAGAGCTAGCTGTTGTAAATGAGCATATTTTCGAGTGGAACAACGAAAAAGGACATCATTGTACATTGATACATTGGGGAACTGTTAAAGAGAGAGTTACAAATGAAATAAGACATAAAGAATATGGGGATATTATATTAATATGGAAGAGCATAGAGGAATTAAAGGAGAAACCAACATATCCTGAAGGAATTGTAAGTTATTTAGAAGAGAATAAACGTAATATAGTCCACTTTATTACTAAAGATAAATAAGGTAATAGGAGAGGGAGCAATGGGTATTTCTACAATTTTGCTTATTATTATTGGACTTGGCATAGGTGGTTACTTTATAGAACAGTTTTTAAGAAGAAAATTAAATATTGAGAAAAGAGGCTTCTTTGGATATAAGCATGTGAATAGTTTACATGTAAAATTAGAAATAGGACTTATTATTATTTATGTAATAAGTAGTTGTTATTATATGTTTAAATTTGAAAACGCTAAAATGGCTTATGTCATGTTCACTTATTTAGGGATATCATGGACTTTAAGAGCATGGATGGAATGGAAATATGATAGAAAATCAAAAGAATATATACTTTCGATAACGGGAATGGTTTCTTTTATATTGATGCTCTCGATACTATTTTATTTCGTTCCACCTGCAACGTAAAACTTTAATAACGGAATGTAAGAGATATAAGGGGATGGGTTAGTTTGGATTTAGACTTAATTTTAAAATGGGCTGAAGAAAAATGTACAGAACAATCACTACTAATAATAGGTATTGATGGCTGTGGCGGTGCAGGTAAAAGTACGTTAGCAAATAAAATAAAAAGTAATTTTTCAACTGTAACGATTGTTCATATGGATGATTTTTATTTACCATCTGCAAAGATTGTAAATGATAATCCTACGAATAAATCAATTGGTGCAGATTTTGACTGGAAACGCCTTTTAAAAGAAGTTTTAAATCCGATTAGTAATGGACTAGAAGGGCGTTATAAGCGTTATGATTGGGAAAAGGATTCTTTAGTTGGATCCCATATTGTTCCTGCCGGTGGTATTGTAATTATTGAAGGTGTATATGCAACACGTCAGGAGCTAGCGGGAATGTATGATTTAAAAATATGGGTGAATTGTCCTCGTGAAACACGTATAAAAAGAGGAATTGCTAGAGATGGAGAAGCTGCGCGTGATATGTGGGAAAACAATTGGATGGTTGCTGAAGATATGTATGTAGAAAGTCATAAGCCACATGAATTTGCAGATTTTATTATTGATGGTACAAATAATGAGATAACTAATAAATAAGAAACCATTTACTACTAAATGGTTTCTTATTGAATTTAAGCATGTATTTTAGCTAATATCGATGTAATAAAATTTGTTTTATCCTCAGCATATTGATGTTTATCATTAGGATTAGCTTGTGAAAGTTGAATCTTCAACTGTTCATACTGTATACGAGCGGTTTTATTGTCTATTAAGTAATCTCGAAATTGTAATTGTTCTATTAAATATGAATTCCCTTGTTCATACATATGAATTTGATGAGTTCTTGGCTCACCTTTATTAAAATAATATCGTTCAGGCAGTACATCTTTTCTATATTTATAGTTTAGCAGTTCTAACTTGTTAATACAGTTTAAGCCATCGTTATAATCTTCTAATTCGATTGCAATATCAATAATTGGCTTTGCACTTAATTGTGGAATAGCAGTACTACCAATATGGTGTATCGCTAAAATATGTTCGCCAATTTGTTTCTCAATGAATTGTTTCTCTTTCATAAACTCAAATTCCCATTCTTCAGTCCACGGAGCTAAAAACACTTTTCCATATGGTAAACCTAACATTTAATTAGCACCTCTTTCAAAATGTTTTTCAATAAAGGTAATTACATTTTCTTAAAGCTTCTCAAAACAAGATATTCCCACAATCTCCAAGGAAGAATTTTCTTTGCAAAGATCATAAATTTTACACCTTTTCCAATCGGATATCGTAAATTCGTACGCTTAGATTCAGCAATTTCTACAATTTTATTAGCAACATCTATCGGATTGCCAAATGTATCACTGCCGCTATTAATATGTTTTTGTATTTTATCCATATATTCTTTGTAAGGAGAAGATGTATCAGATTGGTTTGTAGCTAGTTGTTTACCAACTTCCCAAATATTTGTGTTATAAGAACCTGGTTCTATTAAAGCAACATCTATTCCAAAAGGTTTTACTTCTAAACGAAGGGATTCACTCCATCCTTCTAATGCATATTTTGAAGAAACGTAAGGAGATAGACCAGGGAATGCAACTTGACCACTAATGCTGCTTATATTAATAATTTTTCCGCTTTGTTGTTCTCTCATATAAGGTAAAACAAGCTGAGTAATTGAAATAGCTCCAAATAGGTTCGTTTCAAATTGTTTACGGTATTCCTCTACTGGAGTTTCTTCTACAAAG
This sequence comes from Bacillus sp. FSL R9-9834, assembly GCF_038006905.1. NCBI lineage: Bacteria > Bacillati > Bacillota > Bacilli > Caryophanales > Bacillaceae > Bacillus > Bacillus sp. FSL R9-9834. Next base: position 2,635,359 of record NZ_JBBOWD010000001.1, on the reverse strand, counting down.
CCCCCATTGGCATATCCTGCATTATTAATGAGGAGGTTCACTTTGTTTATTTCTTTTAAAAATAATTGAAAGTTATGTAAAGAGTTTTGATCGGTTACATCTAATTGTTGAATTTTTATGTTTTGCAGTAAGTTGAGTTGAGTAGCTTGAGATAATAAGTTTCCTTGTTTTTCAAGGTTTCTCATTGTTGCGATAACTAAATAATCTTTTTTTGCGAGTTCGAGTGTAGTTAATAGTCCGAATCCACTTGAAGCTCCTGTAATAACCGCGATTTTTTTATTCATTGGTCGCTCGCTTTCTTTTTCTTTTATCATAACGAGTTATAGTAAGAAAATCTATTATTCTTACATTCATTATGAAACCAATTTGTATGTAAAAAAGGGGATTATAGGAAATCAGCGTATATAAAGTAGTGTATATTAATATGATAATGAAATGAGGGAAGAGAAATGGCCCATGTGAAAGATGTATTAGCAGATCAGTTATTAGCGAATGCGAACGATCCTAGTTGGTATATTCCGTTTTCAGATGCAGTGAAAGATCTATCTGAGAGAGAAGCTTTCTGGAAACCGAATGAAGAGAGTAATAGTATAGCTGAAATTGTACAACATTTACTGTATTGGAACTCAACGTGGCAAACGAGGTATAAAGAATCAAATGTGAATGCTGTGCCCGCTATTGGTGATAATAACAAAAGTTTTATGCTTTCAGATAATCAATCTTTCGATGAATTAAGAGAAAAACTACTGGAGAAACTGTTACTATGGCAAAAGCTAATAAATAAAGAAAAGGTAGAAAGTGATGTAGTTGGATTCCCAGTATGTGCAAAGTGGTGGGAAGTGCTAGCAAATGTCACAACTCATAATGCTTATCATATTGGTCAAATTATTTACATTCAGAAGTTACAGAAGAGTTTTGATCATGAATAAAATAATGATTCTCAAATTAGGTGAACAAAAGTGGACAAAACGAGACAGATGTCTCATTTTGTCCACTTTTTTATTTTGAAAGAAAAGAGAAACCCTATTAAATCAAGGATTAGAATTTGGCACAGTACTTGCAATATAAAAGATGAACAAGAAAATAGGAGGGCTGGACATGTTAAAAACAACTGAAAGTAAAGGGAATGAAATTACGAAAGAACAAGCTCGTTGGATGTATGAAAAAATGTTAGAGATTCGTAAGTTTGAAGATAAGGTACATGAATTGTTCGCTCAAGGCGTGCTGCCAGGTTTCGTCCATTTATACGCAGGTGAAGAAGCGGTAGCAGTTGGTGTATGTGCCCACTTAACGGATCGTGACAGTATTACAAGTACGCATAGAGGACATGGACACTGTATCGCAAAAGGTTGTGATTTAAACGGTATGATGGCTGAACTTTTTGGGAAAGCGACAGGGTTATGTAAAGGTAAAGGCGGCTCCATGCACATTGCTGATTTAGATAAAGGAATGCTTGGTGCAAATGGCATTGTAGGTGGTGGTTTCCCGCTTGCTTGCGGCTCAGCATTAACAGCTAAATATAAAGGAACGAAAGACGTAAGTGTTTGTTTCTTCGGTGACGGAGCAAATAATGAAGGAACATTTCACGAAGGGGTTAATTTAGCGGCGATTTGGAAATTACCAGTTATTTTTATCGCAGAAAATAACGGTTATGGTGAAGCGACAACATTTGAATATGCTTCAAGTTGTGATTCCATTGCAGATCGAGCGAAAGCTTATAACATTCCAGGTGTTCAAGTGGATGGAAAGAACTTGCTTGCGGTGTATAAAGCAGCGGAAGAAGCAGTAGAACGTGCTCGTAATGGCGGTGGTCCAACAATAATTGAATGTATGACATATCGTAATTACGGTCATTTCGAAGGTGAAGCACAAACGTATAAAACTTCAGAAGAAAAAGAAGAACATTTAAATGAAAAAGATGCGATTGTGAATTTCCGTAAGCATTTAATTCATGAAGCTTTATTAACTGAATCTGAGCTTGTAGATATGGAAAAGGCAGTAGATGAAGCGGTTCAAAAATCAATTGAATTTAGTGAAAATAGTCCATATCCAGAGGATGAAGAGTTATTAAAAGATGTATACGTTTCTTACAAATAAGAGGAGGGTGAAAAATAATGACTAGAACAGTAAGTATGTCAACTGCAATTAATGAAGCGATGAAAATCTCAATGCGTCGTGATGAAAACGTAATTTTAATAGGAGAAGACGTTGCAGGTGGTGCACAAGTTGATCACTTGCAAGATGATGAAGCATGGGGCGGTGTTCTTGGTGTTACGAAAGGCCTTGTACAAGAATTTGGCCGAAATCGTATTTTAGATACACCAATTTCAGAAGCGGGTTACATGGGAGCAGCAATGGCAGCTGCGGCAACAGGACTACGTCCGATTGCTGAATTAATGTTTAATGATTTTATCGGTAGTTGTCTTGATCAAGTATTAAACCAAGGTGCAAAATTCCGTTATATGTTCGGTGGTAAAGCGAAAGTGCCAGTTACGGTACGTACGATGCATGGTGCAGGTTTTAGCGCAGCTGCACAACATTCACAAAGTTTGTATGCGTTATTTACGAGCATTCCAGGTATAAAAGTTGTCGTTCCTTCTACTCCATATGACGCAAAAGGCTTATTATTAGCGGCAATTGAAGATGATGACCCAGTAATCTTCTTTGAAGATAAAACACTTTACAATATGAAAGGTGAAGTGCCGGAAGGGTATTATACAATTCCATTAGGTAAAGCAGATATAAAACGTGAAGGTTCTGATGTAACAATCGTCGCCATTGGAAAACAAGTTCATACAGCACTTGCAGCCGCTGAGCAATTATCGAAAAAAGGACTTGAAGTAGAAGTAATTGATCCACGTTCTTTATCACCACTGGATGAAGATACGATTTTAGCATCAGTTGAAAAAACAAATCGCCTTATTGTTATTGATGAAGCAAATCCAAGATGTAGTATCGCAACGGATATTGCGGCAATTGTAGCGGATAAAGGATTCGATTTGTTAGATGCACCTATTAAACGAATTACAGCACCACATACACCAGTTCCGTTCTCGCCACCACTTGAAAAGTTATATTTACCAACGCCGGAAAAAGTAATTGAAACTGTATCAGAAATGATCGGAGACCAATCTTTATTACATGTGTAATAAAACGATGAGAAGGGAGAGAGAAGCATGGCTGTAGAAGTTGTAATGCCGAAGTTAGGTATGGCGATGAAAGAAGGTATTATTACGAGCTGGAATATTAAAGCAGGCGATCATGTATCAAAAGGTGAACTAATTGCTAGTATTAATTCGGAAAAAATCGAAACTGAAATAGAAGCACCAGCAGATGGAACTGTTCTTGATATAGCTGTAAGTGAAGATGAGGGAGTTCCACCTGGCACTGTCATTTGCTATATCGGTAAGCTGAACGAAAAAGTAGAAATCAATGAAAGTATAAATGTTGTAGAAGAAAAAGCACCTAATCTAGAGCCTAAAAAGGTCCAACATCCAGAACCATATGCGAAAGAAGTGGCGAAGCAAAGAATCAAAATTTCACCTGTAGCGAAGAAAATTGCAAAGTCTGAAAATCTAGATATCAAAGCATTAGTTGGTACAGGCCCTGGCGGAAGGATTACAAAAGTAGACGTATTAAAAGCGATTGAAGAAAGAGTAACAATTCCAGAAGTACTTGAACAAGAAGAAAGTAAAGCAATTCCTGTTACTGGTATGCGGAAAGCAATCGCAAACCGTATGCATGCAAGTTTACAAAATAGTGCGCAATTAACATTAACGATGAAAGTAGATGTTACAGATTTAGCTGCTTTACATAAAGAAATAGCGGCAGTTGTACAAAAACGATACGATAACAAACTAACTATTACGGATTTCGTTTCTCGTGCTGTTGTATTAGCGCTTGGAGAGCATAAAGAAATGAACAGCGCTTATATGGATGATACAATTCATCAATTTGAACATGTTCATTTAGGCATGGCAGTCGCATTAGAAAAAGGATTAGTCGTTCCAGCTATTCGCTTTGCTAATCATCTATCTTTAGTAGAGTTATCTAAACAAATTAAAAATGTTGCACAAAAAGCAAGAGAAGGTAGTTTAAGTAGTGATGATATGCAAGGGACAACCTTTACAATTAGTAATTTAGGTAGCTTCGGTATTGAATATTTTACGCCAGTATTAAATACACCTGAAACTGGTATTTTAGGTGTAGGTGCAATTGAACATGTTCCAGTATATAAAGGGAAGAAAATAAAAAAAGGCAGTATGTTACCTTTAAGTTTAACATTCGATCATCGTGTATTAGATGGTGCACCAGCAGCTGCATTTTTACGCACAATTAAACGTTATTTAGAAGAACCTGTAACAATTCTTTTATAAAGAGAAGGTGAGAGAATGAGTAAACTAGTCGTTATTGGTGGCGGACCTGCTGGCTATGTAGCAGCAATTACCGCGGCTCAAAGTGGAAAAGAAGTCACTCTTATTGATGAAGCTGATCTTGGCGGGACTTGTTTAAATGTTGGGTGCATGCCTACAAAATCATTGTTAGAAAGTGCAGAAGTGCATGACATTGTGAGAAAAGCGAATCATTATGGAGTTATGCTTAACGAAGGAAGTATTTCAGTTGATTGGAAGCAAATGCAGGCGAGGAAATCACAAGTTGTAACACAGCTCGTCCAAGGAATTCAATATTTAATGAAGAAAAATAAAATAAAAGTTATACAAGGTAAAGCAAGATTTGAAACGGATCATCGTGTGAGAGTTACACACGGTGGTAAAGAAATTGTAGTAGATGGAGAACAATTCATTATTGCAGCAGGTTCAGAACCGACTGAATTACCTTCTGCTACATTTGATGGGAAATGGATTTTAAATAGTAGCCATGCAATGTCCCTAGAAAATATACCGAAATCATTATTAATTGTTGGTGGTGGTGTAATAGGATGCGAGTTTGCAAGTATTTATAGTCGTCTTGGAACAAAAGTTACGATTGTTGAAATGGCACCGCAATTATTACCTGGTGAAGATGAAGATATCGCACACATTTTAAGAGGGAAACTAGAAAATGATGGCGTAGAAATATTTACAGGAGCAGCTTTAAAAGGATTAAATAATTATAAAAAGCAAGCTTCATTTGAATATGAAGGAAGTACCCAAGTAGTTAATCCAGAATTTGTTCTCGTTTCTGTCGGCCGAAAACCACGTGTACAACAATTAGATTTAGAAAAAGCAGGCATTCAATATTCAAATAAAGGAATTTCTGTGAATGAACATATGCAAACCAATGTATCACATATTTACGCAGCGGGTGATGTGATTGGTGGAATCCAGCTTGCTCACGTTGCTTTCCATGAAGGAACGACAGCAGCATTACATGCGAGTGGAGAAGATGTAAAAGTAAACTATCATGCTGTACCTCGCTGTATTTATACAGCTCCAGAAATTGCTAGTGTCGGTTTAAGTGAAAAATTAGCAAGAGAGCAATATGGTGATATTCTTATCGGAGAGTTTCCTTTTTCAGCAAATGGAAAAGCGCTTATTATTGGAGAACAAACGGGTAAAGTAAAAGTCATTGTGGAACCTAAATATCAAGAAATTGTAGGGATTTCTATTATTGGTCCACGTGCAACCGAACTGATTGGACAAGGAACTGTAATGATTCATACAGAAGTTACTGCTGATATTATGAGAGATTATATTGCAGCACACCCAACTTTATCTGAAGCGATTCATGAAGCGCTATTGCAAGCGATAGGACATGCTGTACACGCTTAAATGGAAGTGTAATAAACCACTATTCTCTAAATGTATGAGAGAATAGTGGTTTGAATTTTTACAGAAGAAATTGAATATCCTATTATTTTTTTACTTCAATCGCTGAAGTAATATCGCTCCAATCAGCAGCTAAATTAGCAGTTTTACCGTACCAATCAGCGTGTTTAAATATAACACCTTTTCCATATCCTTGTGTAGAAGTATGCTCCCAAAGTGTCGTTGAATAACTTGCTGAAGGCGATGCTGTACTTACAGAAGAAATTCTGTCATTCCAGCTAGAAGGTAAGTTTTTAAAACCGCTGCTCCAGTAAATATATTGGCCACCTTTATCTTTATGTTCATAAAAATCAGTACTACCAGCACCGCTACCTAAAGGATTGATTTTATTTTTAAGTACTTTTTTATCCTTTTCAATATAAGTATCTAATGTTTCGCGGCTAGTAAAACCATAAGCTAGCCAATCTCCATTTTCATTTTGCCCTGGTAATACCATAGTAATTTGGATGTCTTTCTTATCTTGATCACTTAATTTTGTAAGAGAATTAACATTCTGTTCATCCACTTTTAAATAATCAAAAGACTTAATTGTGTTACCTTTTTCTTCAGCACTTGCTACTCCTAGTCCTCCAGTTAATGCAAATCCCACTACTAATGTACCTGCTACTAATTTCTTTAATATATAACCATCCCTTTTTGTTTAGATTTTTGTACTAGTAAAATGTATTCTAATTATCAACTATCGTAAATATTCTGAGGTTTTAGAAGTAAAAGGTGGAATATTTACAGTTTTGCATTTTTTCTTTAGAAAAAATAGGTATTAGAATGATATAATAAATAGATATATCGCTTTTGTTGGATGTTAAAATGTTTTAGGAGGGAAGCTGAAGAAGTAACGATTTGTGCAAAAGATGTATTGCTGGAGATAGATTACTAGTAAACTTGATGACTTTACAAACAAAAAAACAGTCGTATTTGACTGTTTTTTATTTAGTTGCTAAATTATCAAGTTTCCAATATGTATCTGTTAACGGCGCGGCTTTGCTATCTATGTATAGATACATATTATTTAAATCTTTTGGTGAAGTTTTCAGTTCAAATACAACGTCAGTAGTTAAAGAGAATTCGTGTGGAACATTTTTATAGTGCTCGTCATATATCGGATGAGCTTCACCTTCATATTTCTGACCAGTTTTTTCATCTTGTATGAAATATTTTATTTCCGAAAGATCAATAGTTTGTCCATCATCTCGAACATTATTAATCATAACACGAGTAGTAATGCGCCATTCTTTGTCTATTTTTTCGAATTTAGCATTTTCAACAGTTGCTCTATAGTATTCATTTTTAACTATTTCCCCATAATGCATTGCATTCTTTTCAAGAGCGCTCTTTTCTTGTTTTGGTGCAGTATTCCCATTACATCCTGCCATTAGTCCTGTAAATAATAATGCTGTACAAGTTACTTTCATTATAGATTTCATAATAATTCCTTTCTGTGTTAAAAAGTGAGACATAGGAATAATTTTACATTAATAGAAGGATGAATGGAAGTATAATTGTGAAACATGCAAATATGCATTTATTTAGTTGTTAATTTAATGGGATAGAAAAAGGGAGAAAACCTGTATAGAGCTGAATAAAGAAGCATTGAAAATATTGTAAAACAGAAAAAAACATGCATATAATTAAAAGATGGATAAATTTTACGAATATTCAATGATGGTGGTGAGAACATGTTTACTGAAGAGCGTAGAGAGAAAATTTTGGAGTTACTTAAGAAAAATGGAAGGGTAATTGCTAAAGATCTTGCGGAAAGTTTTGATATGTCTATTGATTCAATAAGAAGAGATTTGTCTATTATGGAGAAGGATGGCTTATTAAAAAGAACGCACGGAGGTGCAATTGAACTTGCTCGAGTAAGGAATTTAGCTGCTGAGCGATTTGAACGTTATAGTAATGGTTCTGTATATGAAGACGCAATTGCAAAAATCGCAGCTTCTTATATACAAGAAGGAGATTCTGTTTTTATTGGTGGGACTTCTATTCATTATGTCATGTTAAAATATTTACCTGAAACATCATTTACAGTTGTTACAAATTCTATAGAAATTGCTAGTACGTTACGGGAATATAAGAACATTGATACGTACTTAATTGGTGGAAAGGTGAAACCATCAGGAAATATGACAGATACACTTGCCTCAGAATTGATAAGTAGATTCTCTATTGATCTGTATTTCTCTACAGGTGGTGGTATTTCATTGAATGGTATAAGTACTGCAACGCCTGAAGTTGCTTATTTTAGTAAAACAGTAAATAAGATTGCTAGACGAAATATTTGTTTAGCTCCTCACGATAAACTTGGAATAGACTACTTTATAAAAGGAGAATCACTGATTGAAATTGACCTTATAATAACAGATTCAGAGGCTAGTAAAGAAACGATTCAACAATTTGAGAAACAAGGTAAAAAAATTGTAATAGCATCAATAGACTACTTTTAAAAGGAGCTTGAAATGATTATAAAAGGACAAAAATTCCACATAAATGGATTAGTTTATACAATTCGTTCGGCAACTGAAACAGATGCGGAACAGTTATCGGAAATTAGAGTTCAAATCGATGGAGAAACTGAAAACATGGATAGAGAAGCTGGAGAGGGATTTATAGATAAGATAGGTTTTCAAAAAATAATAAAAGCAGATAGTGGCGAGACAAAGAATTTGTTTTTAGTTGCAGAAGTGCACAACCGAATCGTTGGGTTTTCAAGATGCGAAGGGTCAAATTTGAAGAGATTATCTCATAAAGTAGAATTTGGCGTTTGTATTTTAAAAGAGTTTTGGGGATATGGAATAGGTAAGAGTCTATTGCAACAATCTATTCATTGGGCTGATGAAAATGAGATTAAAAAGATATCATTACAAGTATTAGAGATAAACGAAAAAGCCATTCAACTTTATAGAAAATTAGGTTTTGAAGTAGAAGGAATTTTGAAAAATGATAAAAGACTGTCAGATGAAAAGTATTATAATACGGTTGTAATGGGAAGGTGTATTTGAGGTGTTTATAAAAGAGGTGGAAATGTATGTTTTATAGAAGAAAGTACTATATAGTAAAGAATGAATTTATAGAAATATTTAATGAGCATTTTAATAAAACAAACTTACCAAATCAGTTAAAGCATGGTTCCAAGCTAATAGGACGCTGGATGAAAGATAATAAGAATGGTACGACTGAAGTGTTTGCAATATGGGAATATGATAGTTATGAACAATATAAAGAAATAGAATCAAAGATTAGAAATGACGAGAAGCATATTAGAAGAATACATGAATGGTATGAAAAACATGGCGGGAAAAAATATGTTTTTCAGGAGTACATAGTAGAGATGAAAAATGAAGAGTTAGTGTGTACTGTAAAGTGATAGAGATGTGAGGGATAATGGGAATGAAAACAAAATTATATTTTAGTGTAGCATCCACAATTTTATTTGCAATAGCCGTGATTGTTTTCTTTATAAATGGAAATCCACAAAAGTGGTTTTGGTTATGTATTTTCTTTGCTTCCATTATACAAAATATAGTGCTACTAAAAAAGAATAAAGAAGTGCATTAAGATATCCAAATTATTAACATATTTGTGTCGTCTTTCTAGTTTTGTTGAAAACGCTTTTATTCAGTTTTATAATAAAAGTATGTTTTTACAAATCTCCAAAATAATGAATAGGGAGATGATATAATGCTAGCTTCACCGTTTTACTTACATACATGGAAAAAGTTTGTTGATGAAGGTGTCCTTGATTCGAACCGTATAAACGAAAGAATTTCAGAGTCATGGTATCGATGTAAACAAGCAAATGTGAATCCACATATGAATAAAGGTCAGAAAATTTTGTCTTCTGATATTTTTCAAGACCAAAAGAAAAAGAGTGAAATCTTCCTAGATATAGCAATACCTCAAATACAAAATATGAGAAAAACCATTGATGAACTGCAAATGATGGCATTATTAATCGATCCAGACGGTTACGTTCTATCGTTAAGTGGAAATAAACAAACGTTGCAACGAGCGAAACATATTAATTTCGTTGAAGGTGTGAAATGGACGGAAGCGGCTGTTGGTACAAATGCGATAGGAACAGCGTTAGAAATTGAAGAGGCTATTATGATAAGTGGTACAGAGCATTATTCTGTCGCATCTCATAGCTGGAGCTGTGCGGCCGCTCCTATTCATAATGATGATGGGAAATTAATAGGCGTTCTAGATTTCTCTTGTCCGATTGAGTTTTCGCATCCATATATGCTCGGTATGGTAACTTCGATTGCACATGCGATTGAACGTGAATGTAGTATTCGAGTACATCAAAATGAATTGCAGTTAATCCATCGTTTTTTAGATGTAATTGACAGTAATGAACAAGTAGTAATTTGTAATCATCGCGATGTTATCGTTTCTGCGAGCAAGAGGGTTCGGGAACGAGTATGTAATTGGTCACGAATGAAACTTGCAGATTTAATGCACTATGGATTGAAAACTAAATTAGAAGTTCCAGTATACAGTAATAATAGAATGATTGGGAAATGTATCTATGTAAAGGAAAATAAACAAGTAAAATCATTTTCAACGTCCCCATTTATAAATGGCATCACTTTTCCTGGAGTGATTGGGACAAGTAGTGCATTTCAACATACATTAGAAGAAATTAAGCTTGTATCACCAACTGACGCAAGTGTATATGTTTGTGGTGAAACAGGTGTAGGGAAAGAATATGTAGCGAGAGCGATTCATGAAAATAGTCCAAGAAAAGATGGTCCATTTATAGCTGTTAACTGCGGTTCATTACCGAAAGAATTAATGGAAAGTGAATTGTTTGGTTATGCTGAAGGAGCGTTTACAGGTGCACGGCGCCAAGGATATAAAGGGAAATTCGAACAAGCAGATGGAGGAACAATATTTTTAGATGAAATTGGTGAAGTGCCTCCAGAGATGCAAGTCGCATTATTGCGTGTTTTACAAGAACGAACAGTAACCCCAATTGGCAGTTCAAAAGAGGTACCGGTAAATATTCGTATTATTACTGCGACACATAAAGATTTATTGCGATTAGTAGAAGAAGGGAAATTTCGTCAAGATTTATATTATCGGTTACATGTTTATCCGCTTTATGTTCCAACGTTAATAGAAAGAAAAGAGGATATTCCATACTTCATAAAACATTTTTGTGAACAAAAGAATTGGAATGTTGTATTTCCAAAAAGTATTTGTAATCAATTTTATCAGCATACATGGCCCGGAAATATTCGAGAATTATTAAATGTATTAGAACGCATTTACATTTTATCGCAAGGACAGGAAATATGCGAAAAACAAATCTCTTTTTTACTACAAACAATGATGGGAAATCAACATCAACTTGCATTGCAAGCAGAAAATAAAATAGAGAACACATTAAATTTCCGCGAAAGAATACAGCGTGACAGCATGATTGAAGCGCTAGAAAAGACGAACGGAAATGTTTCGTTAGCTGCAAAACTTTTAGATGTACCTCGAAGTACATTTTATAAACGAATGCAAAAATATAAGCTATAAAGTAGATTTTTGTAATCTACTTTTTCTTTGTGGGCTCATGTTCTGTCGGAATATGCGCTTACCGGGGAAATAATAAAATAGTTAGAAATAAATTTCCGAAAGGGGGACTTATGTGAAGTATATTGAAATTGGTATTGGAAATAGGTGGTTCGTTCGAACAGAAACCGAAAATAAAGATGGAACTGAATTTGAGGAAAGAGGAATTATAAAACCTATTTATTTTGAGTCACTGTACGTACGAATGTGGTTTCGGAAAACGTGTTTAATTTTTGATACGAAAGAAGGGTTTAAAAAGGTTAAGAAGAGGAGGATTGATTATAAATTTATAGTTGGAATTGTAAGTAGACTGAATAAAGAAAAGGTGTACTAACATACGTAGTTATATTGACCAGAAAATCCTTTTGACTTATATCAAATTCATGAAAAGCAATTTTTATAAATATAAATTGATAATAAAACCGCTAAGGAAACTTAGCGGTTTCTTTTTAAATGGGAGGGATTTTCGTATGAATAGGATCGTAACGGTTTTACTTGCAATTATTATAATGGGGTATTCCATTTATAGTTGGAATGATACTTCGGAAATGAGTATGCTAATTTTACAAACGCTTTTAGGTTTTATGTTAGTTAGCTTAGGGGTGCAAAATTTAAAAAATAACGAAAAAGAAAATAGAAGTATAGGGATCGCTTTATTACTCGTGGCTTTGTTTTTAATTGTTGTATCTTTAATAAAATATTTTGTATGAATAAGTTTTTAAATTAATAAAAAATTAAAATTCTACTTGTATTTCACTATATAAAATATGGCATAATGATTTAGTTAAAATAGAAATGGATAGGGTATTTGAGAGGGGCAGTATAATGAGTTTTGCAATAGAAATAGTAATAAAAGCACCAATGGATGTTGTATGTGACTACATAATAGAAGATGAAAAAATAAAAGAATGGAATACGTTTATAATAGAAAATCGCTATCCTTCAAATATGGATAAAGAGAATCCACGTGAAGGAGATAAATATATTACTGTTCAAAAAGTCGGTAAGAAAATATTCGAGGCTGAAGTAGAAATCCTTGAATACGATGCACCTCATATTATTTCACTTGGCAGTGAAATGAAGCAAGGTTATTCAGCAATGACTTATATGTTAGAAGAAGATGAGGAGGGTACAGCACTTACATTAATTTCAGAATATGAACCTAGTAATTTTTACTATAAAATTATGTATAAGTTAACAGGCTGGATTTCACGAGGTTTAACTATGGAACAAATTGAGCGGCTAGCAGAATGTGTAGAAGCTGCTTATCATAAAGAAAATTAATATTAAAGATATGTATGAAGGTAAAAGCGTTACTCAATCTCAGGAGTAACGCTTTTACTGTTTAAAGATTTTTTATTGAAAACCTCAATAGCTCTTTCATATATTTCTTTATCAATACAAAATCTTTCTGTTATCCAATAATTAAGTTCAGAAGATGTAAGGCTTTGTTCTCTTTTCTTATCTTGGAAATATTGTTTTAAAACATTATCATTAATAGAAGTTGGAATACCATCGATATAACCGAAAATCTGAATTTTCTTTAATACAGGAGATGTATGCCAATCGTTAGACTTTGTAATGAGTTCTTTCATACTTGATAAATCTATTGGCTCTGTATGTAAGATTTTTGCTGGACCTGGATTTCTAGTAATTTCAATCTTATTATTTGAGACTTCATAAGTAAAAGTTTCCCTTACATTACTTACTTGAAATGATTCATAAAGTGGATAAGCTTGGAATAAAGGTGCACAGTAACCAACATCAACATAGTAAGGCTGCTCTAAGTTAACGCGTAAGCATAAATGTCCGGGATTCATATACAAATAATGAACGTCAAAACCAAGGTTTGATAATAACCAATGAAATCCAATTGAGTGCGTCCAACAAGTACCCCCCAGACCTTTTGTAGTAATACGGTTTATGTATGTATCAATGGAAGGGAAATAATTACCTGTTTCATTACCTTTTTCCCAGTCAATTATTTTAGTAAGAGTTTCCCACTTTATTTTTTCTTGATGAGCTTTAATAAGCTCATTTAAAAACTTTAAGCTAGTAGGTTGATTTGTAGTACCTAAAAATGATAGAAATTTATTTACTAGTTTTTCTTGAGACATTTTCTGATCCTTTCTATATAGAAATCGTTTTTGGTATTATTATACAATAGATATCAGAAAATACAGGTATTTATTAATGGAGTGGGAGAGAATTATATGTCTATGTCGCTATATTATAAAAAAATCCGGGAGAAATTAGGCCATGAACTAATTTTTATGCCGAGTGTAGCTGCGGTTATAAAAAATGAGCAAGAAGATATTTTATTTCAATATCCTGGCGGGGAATACTGGAGTTTGCCAGCTGGAGCAATTGAGCCTGGAGAAACTCCAGAAGAAGCAGTAGTTCGTGAAGTGTGGGAAGAAACAGGATTGAAAGTGCAAGTAAAAAAACAAAAAGGGGTGTTTGGAGGAGAAGAGTATCGCCATACATATCCGAATGGCGATCAAGTAGAATATATTGTTGTTGTGTTTGAATGTGAAATTACTAGTGGAAAACTGAAATCAATAGATGGTGAATCTTTAAAACTACAATATTTCTCATTATCTGAAAAGCCTCCTTTAGCACTACCATACCCAGATAAAATATTTTTATAGATGTAAAATAACACACCTTATTTATTGAAGGTGTGCTATTTATATAACCCCGTTGTATACATTTCCGTCAATGTATGTACTATCTCTTCTAACTCTAATTTTTTATCATTTTTCACAATCGTCCAAAGAAACATCTCATTCATTGCGAACCAAGCACGTGCTACAGTTTCTTTATTTAATTCAGGATGCGCTAACCCATTTTCTTGAGAGTATGTAATATCTTGCGTAATGCTGTTTATAAATCGTTCTCGAATCTCATCCCATTTTTGACGTATCTCTTTTGATAGCCCGATTGCTTCTTCTACAACTTGTAAAATAGCTCGTTCTTTCTCTGCTAGTTGGAGGAATGCCCTCACTTGGTTTTGAATCATATTACGCGCTTCTTCTTTTGTTTGAGGGGAAAAAGAGCGCTCAGCAATATCATAAAATTGATTCATAACATCTTCCATTAAAACGGTGAGGAGATCATCTTTGTTTTTGAAGTATACATATGCCGTTCCATAACCAGTTTCTGCATGTTTAATAATTTGCGTAATGGTTGTTTTCTGAAATCCGTTATTAATAAAAACAATGTATCCGGAATGTAAAAGTTTCTTTTTAGTTTCTAAGGAGCGGTGTTTTCTTGATGAAAGAGTAGTGTTTTTCAAAAAATCACCTCTTTATACTGAAATATCTGAAAATATAATTGTATTGTAAAAGAAATTCATATATAAAGTCAACTGACATAATATCATTGACGTTATATCAACTAAGGTGATATATTTCAATTAGTTAGAATAAAAAGAAAATTAAGAGAAGGTGACACCATGTATACAGAACCATTTCAACCAACTTATGAGTATGCGCTTGAATGTGATAAACATGATGAACTGAAAGATTTTCAAACTGAATTTTATAAAAAAGAAGGAACAATATATTTAGATGGAAACTCATTAGGGCTACTTTCAAAAAGAGCAGAAAAATCATTACTTACTTTGCTAGATTCATGGAAAGAGTACGGTATTGACGGCTGGACCGAGGGTGAGCATCCGTGGTTTTTCCTTTCGGAGAAATTAGGTGAATTGACTGCGCCTCTTATTGGAGCTTTACCAGAAGAAACTATTGTAACCGGTTCCACGACAACGAATATTCATCAAGTAATCGCAACTTTCTATGAGCCGAAAGGAATTCGCACAAAAATTCTTGCGGATGAGTTGACATTCCCGTCCGATATATATGCACTTCAAAGTCAAATTCGTTTAAAAGGATTAGATCCAGATGAGAATTTAGTACGAGTGAAGAGCCGAGATGGTAGAACACTTTCTGAAGATGATATTATTCATGCAATGACAGATGATATCGCGTTAATTTTATTACCTTCTGTACTATATAGAAGTGGCCAAGTTCTTGATATGAAACGTTTAACAGCGGAAGCGCATAAGCGTGGTATTCATATCGGATTTGATTTATGTCATTCGATTGGTTCTATTCCGCATCATTTCAAAGAATGGGATGTTGATTTCGCTATTTGGTGTAATTATAAATACTTAAATGCAGGACCTGGTGGTGTTGCTGGTCTTTATGTAAATAAAAAGCATTGTAATAGACTTCCAGGATTGTCTGGATGGTTCAGCTCTAGAAAAGATAAGCAGTTTGATATGGAACATACATTAACAGCTGCTGATCATGCAGGTGCATATCAAATTGGTACCCCTCACGTATTAAGTACAGCGCCGTTAATCGGTTCTCTTGAAATTTTTAAAGAGGCTGGTATAGAACGTTTACGTGAAAAATCTTTACATATTACAAGTTACATGCTTAATTTAATTGCTCATGAATTAAGTGATTTTGAATTTACAATTGGAAATCCATTAGAGGATGAAAAACGAGGCGGGCATATTTATTTAGAGCATGCAGAAGCAGCACGCATATGTAAAGCGTTAAAAGCAAATGGAGTTATCCCTGATTTCCGTGCACCTAATGGAGTAAGACTTGCGCCAGTCGCTTTATATAACACATACGAAGAAGTGTGGAAATCTGTACAAATATTAAAGAAAATCATGAAAGATGAAGAATATAAACAGTTTGAAAATAAGAGAGAGGTTGTGGCATAAGTATGAAAACATCAGAGTGGATTGATATTTCACAACCGCTAAATAATGATATTGCTACTTGGCCAGGGGACACACCGTTCTCGTATGAAGTATCATGGCCGAAAGAAGAGAGTGGCTCAGTAAATGTTGGAAAATTAACGATGAGTATTCATACAGGTACTCATATTGATGCACCGTTTCATTTTGATAATGAAGGAAAGAAAGTAATAGATTTAGATATTCAAGTTTATGTCGGCCCAGTACGAATCATTGACGTTTCTAATCTTGAAAGCATCGGAAAAAAAGAATTAGAAAACTTTAATTTAGAAGGAGTAGAACGGTTGTTATTACGCACATCTTCACATGGTAAAGTGAATGAATTCCCAGATGTAATCCCGCATTTACATGCAGATATAGCACCGTTTCTTTCAGAGAAAGGTATACGTTTAATCGGGGTGGATGTACCGTCAGTTGATCCATTAGATGATAAAGAATTAGAAGCGCATCATCAATTGTTTAAACATGGCATACACATTTTAGAAAATGTCGTACTAGATCACGTAGCAGACGGCGATTATGAATTAATTGCATTACCACTTGCCTTAACAGATGCAGATGGAAGTCCAGTTCGAGCAGTTATTAGACCAATATAAGTAGAAATATATAAAAGGGGCGTTTGGCTAATATGAAAGAAAATGAAAAGGTAATTATGGAAAAAGGGATTCATACGGACTTTAAAGAGAATATGACGTACGGGGAATATTTACAATTAGATAGTTTACTATCTTCTCAAAAGAGATTATCAGATCACCATGATGAAATGTTGTTCATCGTTATTCACCAAGCAAGTGAACTTTGGATGAAGCTTATTTTACATGAATTACATGCAGCAATTGAATCTATTAAACAAGATAAATTACAACCAGCTTTTAAAATGTTAGCGCGTGTATCAAAAATTCAGTCGCAAATTATTCAATCTTGGGATATTCTTGCGACATTAACACCATCCGAGTACATTGAGTTTCGTGACTCGCTCGGTCAAGCTTCAGGTTTTCAATCGTATCAATATCGTATGATTGAGTATGCGCTTGGTTATAAAACGCCGCATGCATTAAAAATTTATGAAAAAGATCCAGAATTACACGCTCGACTTCATACGGCGCTACATGCACCAAGTTTGTATGATGTCGCAATTCAAGCACTTGTAAAAGAAGGATTCCCTATTCATAAAGATGTGTTGAATCGTGATATTACGCAGCCTTATGAAGAAGATGCCACGGTAGAAGCGGCATGGCTTGAAGTGTATGCCGATGTGAAAAAGTATTGGAACTTATACCAACTTGCTGAAAAATTAATCGATATTGAAGATTGGCTACAACAATGGCGTTTCCGTCATATGAAAACGGTAGAACGAATTATCGGACATAAAATGGGAACAGGTGGCTCTTCAGGTGTATCTTATTTAAAACGAGTACTTAATCAACGATTCTTCCCAGAGCTTTGGAATGTTCGCACGAAATTATAGAAACAAACCTGTCAGCTAAACTGACAGGTTTGTTTTTTTATTTGAATTCAATTATGTTTTAATAGAAGCTACAACATATAAATAAATGAAGTGATTTTTTAAACGGAGGTAAAGTTTTGAATTTCAAGCAGCTAGAAAATAAATTTGAAAAGAAAAAAGTGAATACATTTCTTGTTTATCAAAAAGGAGAATTAACAACCGAGTATTATAAAACACCCGAATGTACAAATAACTTATATAAAATAAATTCGATTACAAAAAGTATAGTATCTTTATTAATTGGTATTGCAATTGATAAAGGCTATATAAATGATATACATACACCTATTACAGAGTGGATTGAAAATGTACCTGAGGGAAAACATGATTTGACGCTTTATCACTTATTAACAATGACTACTGGTGAGGAGTGGAAAGAGTTTGGAAATGGAGTAGTATTCCCGAATGACTTTGTAGAATCAGCGAACTGGGTGCAATATATATTAGAAAAACCAATAATTGAAGAACCGGCTACAAAAATGAATTATAACTCAGGGTCTTCGCATTTACTTAGTTACATTATCCAAAAAGCTACTGGAATGCCGACAGAACAGTTTGCGAAAAGGTACTTATTTAATCCGTTAGAGATTACAGAATATGAGTGGCAACAAGATTCCCAGGGAATATATGTTGGTGGTTTCGGTATGAAAATGAAATCTAAAGATTTATTAAAACTCGGAATATTATGTTTGCAGAATGGAATTTGGCAGGGGAATGAAATTGTATCATCGAAATGGTTAGAAGAATCAAGTACACCTCTATTTGAAACGTATGAACATGTCGGGGCATATGGATATCACTGGTGGGTATTGAATAACGAAAGATTTCACATACCGTATTGTATGTACTTTGCTATGGGATACGGCGGGCAATACATCGTTGTCATTCCGCAGTTAGAGGTGGTTGCTGTAATTAGTAGTCATATGCCTAAACGTGGGCTCGTTCCATTAAAGTTATTTATTGAGCATGTACAGGAGAATTATAAGTTTGTATAAGAAGAGGAGGGACTGTATGGGGGATGTAAAAACATTATCTTTATTTAGACTATGTTTAAGCCTTCTAGCATTTAGTGCAATCATTACGCAATTTATAATACGGGCACAAGTGAAACCGTTCAATCCAGTTAATTTTTTCAGTTTCTTCACTATCGAAAGTAACATTTTAGTTGCATGTATTCTCCTTTTAAGTAGTATCGGAACAGCTACATTTGGTCGATCAGAACAGTTTGGTGTACTTCGTGGTGCAGCGGCTGTATACATACTTACTACTGGACTCATTTATTTTTTATTATTAAGAGGGTTAGAAGAATCACTTCAAACCGCAATACCATGGGTAAATACGGTGTTACATTATATCATGCCAATTGCCATGATTTTAGATTGGATATTAAATCCACCAAATAAGAAAATCACTTGGAAACAAGCCGCAAGTTGGCTCTTATTCCCGTTTTTTTACGTTCTATATAGCTTAATACGTGGTCCAATCGTGAATTGGTATCCTTATCCGTTTTTAGATCCGAGAATAAGTGGATATGGTAGAGTACTTTTATACAGTATAGGAATAGCAGTTGTAATTGGTGCTATTTGTATATTGGTAAGATTTTTAGGGAATCGAAATTTTAGAAATGAAAGAAACCCGGCTGTTTAAATTCATAACAGCCGGGTTTTTTTCGTTTTATCCCGCATTAACGGGCAGTAAGACCCCCTCCTCAAAATTCAGCGAAAGCAAAGAAGTTAGGTGGGGATCTCAACTGCCCGTAAAAGCCCGATTGGTTCAACTAATAATCAGTGGGGGATGAAGAAAACCCCCACTGATTAAAGTTTCACTTTATCTACTCGTTTTCTGAAACGACATTTTAATAAATTTCTCCGTCTTCGTTTCAAACTCTACATCAACAAAAACACCATATTCTTTTCCATCCTCACGTAGCCACAATTTAAATTTTTCAATTGTTATTTGAACGGTTTTTGGTTTTCTACCTATATGAAGGTAATCAATAATCTCCGCTTTTGGGTATTGTTCTTTCGTTTTCTCTACAGCAAGTTTACCCCATTTCGCATAAGGTGGCTGAGCATGAACAATTGATGAGCCTGTATATACATTTGAACATGTTATTAGGAACAGAAGGACGAATGCGACACGCTTTAACAATTTCTTCACGATGAACTCCTTTTATCCTTTTTTATCCCACTTTAATGGGCAGTAAGCCCCCCATCTCAAAATTCAGCGAAAGTAAAGAAATTAGGTGGGGGTCGGGCTGCTCATAAAAGTTCGATTGGTTCAACTAATAATCAGTGGGGATGAACAAAACCCCCACTGATTAAAGTCTCACTTTATATTGTTTACATATTTTTTCAACGATATTAGTTTGGATTTTTTTGTCTTCTTTACATAAAAGCGAGGCTTTTACAAAACATAACCAAGAAATCATTTCCGTAATTAAGGAGGGAAAATTATGCGCCAAAAAGCTATTTTTAAAATAGCAGTTTTGCTTGCGTTCATAGGACTGTCTTTCATGGTCAGTAGTATACAACTAAAAAATGTAGAAGCCTTTTCTAATCAGGTCATTCAAAGGGGAGCATCTGGCGAAGATGTCATTGAACTGCAATCTCGTTTGAAATATAACGGGTTTTATACAGGAAAAGTGGATGGTGTTTTCGGCTGGGGTACATACTGGGCACTTCGAAATTTTCAAGAGAAATTCGGTTTACCTGTTGATGGTTTAGCCGGAGCTAAAACGAAGCAAATGCTCGTGAAGGCAACGAAGTATGATAAGTCAACTGCTAATAAAGGAACGACAACGAATAAAGGAAATAGTGGTGGTACAGCACAAGAAAATAAACCACCTCAAAATAAAGGGACAAATGTTCCAAATGGTTATTCCCAAAATGACATTCAGCTTATGGCAAACGCAGTATATGGAGAATCTCGTGGTGAGCCGTACTTAGGACAAGTTGCAGTCGCTGCAGTTATTTTAAATCGTGTTACAAGTGCATCATTTCCAAATACTGTTTCGGGTGTGATTTTTGAGCCAAGAGCATTTACAGCGGTAGCAGACGGACAAATATATTTAACGCCAAATGAAACAGCGAAGAAAGCTGTATTAGATGCAATTAATGGATGGGATCCAACAGGAAACGCATTGTATTATTTCAATCCAGATACTGCAACAAGTAAATGGATTTGGACTCGTCCACAAATTAAAAAGATCGGGAAACATATTTTCTGTAAATAGAGCGGAGGTGGAACTATGTTACGAGGTATTATAATCGTATTATTAACAGTTGGTGTAGTCGGGACAGGATACTGGGGCTATAAAGAGCATCAAGAGAAGAATGCAGTATTAATTCGGGCAGAAAATAGCTATCAACGTGCGTTTCATGATTTAGCGTATGAGGTTGATTTATTGCACGATAAAATTGGAACAACGCTTGCGATGAATTCGCGCGCATCTTTATCGCCTGCATTAGCAGATGTATGGAGATTAACATCGGAAGCTCGTTCGGATGTAGGACAACTTCCTTTAACATTAATGCCTTTTAATAAAACGGAAGAATTTTTAGCGAATATCGGTGATTTTAGTTACCGTGCAGCCATTCGTGATTTAGAAAAAGAGCCGTTAAATGATCAAGAATACAAAACGTTGCAAACTTTATATTCCAATGCAGGAAATATACAAGATGAACTAAGAAAAGTGCAACATCTTGTTTTGAAAAACAATTTACGCTGGATGGATGTCGAGATGGCACTCGCATCAAATCGTGATCCTGCAGACAATACAATTATTGACGGATTAAAGACAGTAGAAAAAAATGTAACATCGTATTCTTCTACAAACTTCGGACCTACCTTTACAAGTGCACAAAAAAATAAAAAAGGTGGATTTGAAGCAGGAGGAAAAGCAATTTCAAAAGATGAAGCGGCGAAAATTGCAAAATCGTTTTTAAATTTAAAAGGAAATGAAAAGGTAGAAGTCGAGAAAAGCGGAAAAGGTGCGAAAGAATCTTTCTATAGTGTGAAAATTAAAGATGAGGCAACGAATAATGAGTTTTATATGGATATTACCGGGAAAGGCGGATATCCAATTTGGGTTATGAATAATCGAGAAATTAAAGAACAGAAAATTAGTTTAAACGATGCGGGAAGTAAAGGTTTGAAATTTTTAAAGGACCATAAGTTTCATAATATGGAGCTTTATGATAGCTCACAATATGATAATGTTGGTGTATTTACGTATGTAGTAAATGAGAATGGCGTACGAATTTATCCAGAAGCAATTCAAATGAAAATTGCTTTAGATGACGGTTCTATCGTCGGATTTTCGGCGAAAGAATATTTAGCATCACACCAAAAACGAACAATCCCTTCGGCAAAGCTAACTGCAGCAGAAGCAAGAAAGAAAATAAACCCTGATGTAAAGGTAATGGAAGAGCGAAAAGCAATGGTAGTAAACGATTTGCATAACGAAGTACTTTGCTATGAATTTGTAGGTACTTTAGGGAAAGATACGTACCAAATTTTCATTAATGCAAATAGCGGAGCAGAAGAAAAAGTGAAGAAAATGCAAGCTGTTGAAAAAATTTATGATTAAACTTGAATGGTAAAGTGGTGAGAATAATGAAGATTTTAATATACCTATTGATGGTTTGTTTATTAATAACTGGATGCAGTATTGGAAAAAAGGATAATCCAAACGAAAAGCCCGAGCAAAAAAATGTTTCAATGAAAAATGTTAATTATACAAATAAGTCAAATAAGCCAAATGAA
Source organism: Bacillus sp. FSL R9-9834 (assembly GCF_038006905.1). Taxonomy (NCBI): domain Bacteria; kingdom Bacillati; phylum Bacillota; class Bacilli; order Caryophanales; family Bacillaceae; genus Bacillus; species Bacillus sp. FSL R9-9834. Next base: position 2,612,909 of record NZ_JBBOWD010000001.1, on the reverse strand, counting down.
AAAGCAGCGGACCATTTAGCATCTTTAGCGGCAAGTGTGCCAGGTGTAAATGATGCGACAGCGGTAGTAGTTGGGAAATATGCTATTGTAGGAATTGATGTAAAAGCGAAACTAGATCGAACACGTGTTGAGTCCATAAAATACTCTGTTGCAGAAAGCTTAAAAAACGATCCTGATGGTGCTAATGCAGTCGTTGTAGCAGATGTTGATACGTATGAAAGACTGAAACAAATTGGAAAGCAAATTAAAAAAGGAAAAACAGGTGAAGGTATACTGGATGAGTTAGCAGCAATTGTTGGCCGAGTAATGCCACAAGTTCCAAATGACATGATTGAAAATCGAGAAACGAATCCAATAAAAGATAATGATAAACAATTACCAAAAGATGAAGAACAAGAACTGAGAAAAGAACAGAATGACCAATCAAATAATCATTTAAATAAATAAATTTAACCGTAACCCTGTACTAAATTGTACAGGGTTTTTCAATATAATATTAAATATTCAGTTTATTTTTAAGGGAATATATGGTTTAATTATTATGGGAGGGACAACTGTTATGATGAAAAAAAGCACATTAATATTATGTAGTTTATGCTTAGGTTTCAGTATGACAGCGTGTGAACAGAAGAAAGAAGTAAAAAAGCAAACAGCGACTTCTTCTACTGTGATGGAAAATCAAAAGAAAGAATCTATCAATATAAATCATTTCTCCAATATAAATGAAGGAATGACTTATAAAGAAGTGAAAGATTTAATTGGTTTTGAGGGGGATTTACTCATAGAAGAAGGGGTGGAACATTCTACACAAATTAAGCAAATCTTTGCTTGGAAGGGAAGCAATCCAACTGCATTAGTTGAAATTACATTTTTAGATGGCAAAGTACATTCTAAAGTGCAGCAAGGTTTAAGTTAATAAGTAAAAAATGGGAGAGTTTATCATGAACATACATACAGGGGAAATTCAATTAGTTCCGTATAAAGAGGAATTTAAGGAAGTTATACAAACATTTACTTTACCAAGTGAACAAGTTCAATTTACATCGGACCCAGTTGAATTATTGAAAAAAGCAAAAAATGATCGTACAAAAAATGTGATTGTTATTTTAGATTACAATGGGGTACCTGTTGGTCTTTTTGCATTGCAAACAGGAGATAGAGTGCAGGAGTTCACAAAAAATGAGAACGCTTTACTTTTAACTTCATTTTCTATAAATCACAATAGACAAAGGAAGGGATACGCTAAAAAATCACTGGCACTATTACAAGAGTTTGTACAATGTTATTTTCCGATGAAAAATGAAGTTGTACTTGCTGTGAATGAAAAAAATATTCCTGCACAAAATTTATATGAAAAAGTTGGCTTCCAAGACAAAGGTTTTAGAAGAATGGGACCAATTGGTCAACAAATCATAATGCATTTACCTATCATAAAATAACGAGAAAAAACTTACTCTTGTACAAAAGTAGTAAGTTTTTTATTTAGAAAGATATATAATATATAAATAATTGAAATAGAAATGAAGGAAATACAAAATGAATCAAGTTAGAAAATGGAATATTATTGGTGGAAGGGTGATAAAAACAGGAATTGCGGTTTTTCTTACAGTTCTAGTTTGTGAATTTTTCAATATTCCAACTATATTTGCTGTTATCACCGCAATTGTAACGATTGAGCCAACTGCAACGGATTCTATAAAAAAAGGACTGATTCGTTTTCCAGCTTCAACAATTGGATCAGCATATGCAATGACTTTCACATTTTTCCTAGGTCATCAGGCGCTTTCTTATGCGTTAGCAGCGATGTTTACAATCGTTACATGTCAAAAACTAAAGTTACATGCGGGAACGTTAGTTGCAACATTAACTGCTGTTGCAATGATCCCAATTACGGCAGATCACTATTTTACTGCATTTTTAATTCGATTAGCTACTACATCTACTGGTATTATAGTGTCTACTTTAGTGAATTTTTTCATCTTACCACCACATTATGTTAAAACAATTTCGGGATGTACAGAGGAGCTATTTGTTAAAACGGCACATATTATAGAGGAATGGCTTAATGCATTAATTGAAGGGAAAGTGATAACCAAAGAGACAGCTCATAATCTATCTAAAGTGAATTTATTATTACATAAAGCGGTACAATTTGTTCAATATGAGCAAAAAGATTGGAAATATCATCGACATACAAAAAAAGAAATGAGAAGTTTTTTACTTGTACAAAAGCAACTTCATTTATTACAGCAAATTATTTATCATATAGATAATTTAGCTCGAACACCAATTGAAACATGTGACTGGTCGCAAAATGAAAAAGAGATTTTACGACGAACAATTCATTCTATAATTTCAATATTAAGAAATAATTGTAATAAAATAGATGAGGAACATTTTAAACTGATTGATGAATTAGACAAGCAATTTTGGAATTATAAAAATGATTTAGCATATTGTAAACCGAATCAATATCATCATCATTTTTCCAGTGAATCTATCATTTTATTTGAGGTATTATCTATACATGATATGTTAGAGGAATTAAAACAAATATTTGAGAAATATGAGGGGGAAAATCAATTCAATTGTTCAGTTCATTAAAATGTGGAGGATTGCTATGACAATTTATATTGCACTACTAAGAGGAATCAATGTAGGCGGTCATAAGATAATTAAAATGGCTGATTTAAAACAAACGTTTGAATCAATAGGGCTAAAACAAGTAAAAACATATATTCAAAGTGGTAATATCGTGTTCGAATCTGAAAAAGATATTGATTTTTTAAACAAACGAATACAATCTGAAATTAAAAACGTTTTTGGTTTTGATGTTCCGGTTATGTTAAGAACACATGAGGAATTTATAAACATTACCAAAAGATGCCCCTATGAAGTCAATTCATTGCGAGAAGGCGAAAGTATACATGTTGCCTTCTTAGCAAATGAACTTTCTGAATTAGAAAAAGATCAGCTACTTATGCAAAAAAATGAGACTGAAGATTGTTATATACATGAAAAAGTTGTGTATTTATTTTTCAAAAATAGCATTCGAAATTCAAAGTTAATGAATCAGTTCCAGAAGTTACATACACCAGCTACGATAAGGAATTGGCGGACTGTGAATAAATTAAAAGCGATAGTAGAAGGGATGTAAATATAAAAAGATGAGATTTTCTGTATATAGAAAATCTCATCTTTTTATTTATATTGTTTTGTGACTATAAGTTCGACAATAGGATAAATAAAGAATGAAGAACAAAGCGCGATGAACAGAGGAAGGTTTTTTATTTCATCAAGTAATAGGAATGCAAATCCTTCTGATACTATTAAAATTAAAAACATAAGGCATATAAGTACAAAATAAGAAACTTTAAAACTTTTATATTTGATTTGCTGTCCCATTTCATCTTGGCTTTCTTTCGATACTCCGTTCGGATCTCCCCAAGTAATTTGATTAATTAAATTACCGATAATTAACGAAAAAGCGAATATTGTTCCTCCTAAAATCGAACCTTCCGTTACATATTTATATGCCCCATGTATGAGAACGACAATTAATGATAAAACGATAATTATGAAAATAAATTTTTTATGGTTCAATTTAGAAATGGCACCTCCATTGTTGTAAAAAACTATTTACATCCATAGTATAAAATTTGGGAAGTTTTATGTCAAATACTTTTTACATGAAGGGTGAAACAATATTATATTTTGTTTTTACGATGAATAAAAAATTACATTACATTTGAATGTAAAAGAATGGGCTCGCATATATTTGGAAGGGATGTCAGATTAATTTAGGGGGTAGTTATGTCTATTCTTTTAAAAGCTGGTGCTGATGCAGGAAATAACGGTTTGAAGTTAATGGTGAAAGGGCAAGATCCTATTTTTATTCCGAGTATATATGCTTTATATATAGGAGAGCCTACAGGATTGTTAGATGAGGGAGATGTTTCATTATCTGAATTAGAAAATCACATTGACGTGACCATTAGTTCTCCATCGTTAATGTTAAATAATGTGCGGTATATCGTTGGAGAAAAAGTCATTCAAGATCAATTAAAAGGTACTGAAGTTGAGAAGAAATCGAATAAGTCAACTGATGAGTTAATGGTTATTACGATTCTATCTGGTTTAGCGGTAAGTGCTATGCGTCAAAGTCCAACTTCTAGTCATATTAACATTCGTTATGATTTATCTGTTGCTCTCCCTATGCAGCTTATTACACAAGAAATAGCTGCGGAAAATGCGAAACGTTATATGGGGAATCATAAGGTTGTGTTCCATTATCCAAACGGACGTGATGTTACAATTAATATTTCCATCGAATATTGTAAATGCCTACCTGAGGGTGCTTCTGGGACGTGGGGCATTGTATATGATGAAGAAGGAAATGTTGTAAAACATAAAATAGAATGTGAACAAAATAAAGTGTCAGAAATTGATTTTGTTGATAAAACATTATTATCTTTTGATATTGGTGCAGGGACAACAGAAGAAGTCGTTTCACTAGGTGTAAACTTTAGACCACAACTAAGTAAGGGTTTATCGTACGGTGTGAAAGAAACGTTACTACAAATTATTACGAGATGGAACCGGAAGTATCCAACAAAGACAATTGATAGTATTACAGAATTCAATCAAATTTATTTAAATGATAAACACCCTAGAAATGCATTATTAGTTGAGGAATCACAACCAGCACTATTAGGTTTAGCAGCGCGTGTTGCAACGGATATTATTAACAAAATTGATGATATGAAAGACGATCCATATGTATTTATTTATGGCGGGGGCGCAGTTATCATAAAAAATAGCCTGAAAATGATTTTAAAACAAAAAGGGCGTTTAACAAATGTAATCTTTGTAGATAATCCATTATTTACAAATGCACGTGGATTATTAGTCTACACTTGTTCGCCAAAATATAGAGAGCATAAGCAAAAAGAGTTAGGATTTACAAACTTAACAATAAGTTAGTTGGTGGAAGTATGCGATCTAGGCGATATAAACGTGGTGATCGAGTAAAAATTAATATTCATAAGTCAGTATCACCTGAAATGCTTGCATGGCTGAATAAACAATCAAATCCAACCAACTTCTTTTTCTTTGCAGCGCAGCAACTTTTTAAACAAGTAGGAGATATTGATGTGTCAAAAGCTATACCAAGTAGCCATGTTTTCTCGTTATACGTGGAGCCATCATCCTTATTAAAAGTAGAAGTTAATCCTTTTAAAAGCGTACCACTAGAAGCAAATAAATCCACCGATAATAAAAAAAAAAAATCATGGGAAGCTGTTGACCAATTAGATTGTCCGTTTTTTTAAACATAGAAAAATATAAGTATTGCCCATCACTATACATACGGATACAGTGATGGGCTTTTTTACATGTAAAGATAGGGGGATACAAATTGCGGCGTGCCCCTCCTATTCATTATTTTTCTATTATTTTAGCTGTATGTTCAGTAACAGCATGAATGATGTCTTCCCAGTCATCAGGATGAATCTCATGTCCGGCGCCTTCAAGAGTTAATAGAGCTGAGTTAGGAATCTCGTCGATAAGTGCGAGACCATGTTCAAAAGGGAGTGCGGTATCGTCTGTTCCGTGAATGACTAATGTAGGTGCTTGTATGGAGTGAAGCACCCCTTCATATGCATCATCGCCTTGAAGTAAAGCGTGATTAAACATGCTTAATAAATTGTTAGCTCGTTCAATTTCTTGTTTTACTTGATTATAGACTCTTTTTTCATCAAATGTGCGTTTGGACCCGCATAATAGACGGGACCCTGAAACTAAATATTCTGCTACAACATTTTCATTTGTCCAATCTAAATGCGTGCCATTTGCGTGATGTGTTAAAATTCTTTCATCCATCGGAGGTAAATCGCGCGTGTTATCGTCAGAGCCTATTATACTTGTAGCTAATAATGTTAACGATAAAATTCTTTCGGGATGTTTTACAGCAGCAATTTGAGCGATCATACCCCCTAAAGACATCCCGAATAGATGCGCTTGATCAATATGATAAGCATCAAGTACCCCAATTGCATCTTCAGCCATATCCGTAACGGAATAATTAGAAGTTCCAGGTTCATATGCGACGGAGCGCCCCACATCACGGTTATCAAAACGAATAACAAATGCCCCGCTATTCGCCAACTGTTCACAAAATTCTTCATCCCAATAAACCATTGAACACGTAGCACCCATAATTAATAAAATAGCTGGATTTTTAGGGTTTCCAAAGCTTTCTGTACATATATCAATCCCGTTTATTTTAAATATCTTTTCAGTCATAGAGTTCTCTCCATTTCTTTTGAATGTAATTAAAAACACAATTTTGAATGACTCTAAGGTGTGTGTAAGATTTTCTATGTTTCTTGCATAATTACCCCCAAAAATAAGTTTATGATAATTTAAGGAAAAAAATTTTGAGAAATATTTGTATGTTATTAAAATAAACAGTAAGGAGGAGAGGAAATGAAAGCAATTGTTATAGATCAATATGGTAGTGTTGAAGAATTAAAAGAAACACAAGTTTTAAAACCAGTTGTTAAGAATAATGAGGTATTAATACGTATTCTCGCAACATCTATTAATCCTGTTGATTGGAAAATAAGAAAAGGAGACTTACAAGAACAGTTGCGTTTTTCATTTCCAATCATTTTAGGGCTAGATGTAGCGGGAGTTATTGAAGAAGTTGGGGAAGAGATAGAATGTTTCAAAATAGGAGATAAGGTGTATACGAAACCTGAAAATATAGGGCAGGGCTCTTATGCTGAATTCATTACAGTAAAATCGGATTTAGTATCCTATATGCCTACAAATCTGAGTTTTGAAGAGGCAGCTTCTATTCCTCTTGCAGGACTTACTGCATGGCAAAGTCTTGTAGATTACGCAAAAATAAAAGAACATGACCGAGTACTTATTCATGCTGGAGCTGGTGGAGTTGGAAGTTTGGCAATCCAAATCGCAAAATCATTTGGAGCTTTTGTTGCGACAACTGCCAGTAGTAAAAATGAAGAGTTTTTAAAGTCTTTAGGGGCAGATCTCGTTATTAATTATAAAAAAGATAAATTTGAAGAATTACTATCAGATTTTGATATTGTATTAGATACAATAGGTGGGGAAGTACAAGAAAAAAGCTTTCAGATTTTAAAACCTGGTGGTGTATTAGTTTCGATTGTCCATGAACCAATTCAAAAAGTAAAAGAGATAAAATCAGGTTTTTTATGGCTAAAACCAAGCGGAAAACAATTAGAAGCATTATCAGATTTAATTGTACATGGAAAAGTAAAACCAATTATAAGTAAAGTTATGCCGTTTAGTGAGGAAGGGATTAGAGAAGCTCATAATTTGAGTGAAGGTCAGCATGTTAGAGGTAAGATTGTAATTAAAATGGAATGATAATGAAAATATTATTTATATGGTGAGTTTTATGTAATAAAAAGCAAATACCCCAAAATATTTTGGGGTATTTGCTTTTATAGCATAAACTTTCGCATTATATCATGTAATCTCTCTAATCCAATTATCATATCTTTTTCATTTAACATCGAATAGCTAACTCTTAAATGATTATTATTTGTTTCGGGATTTAATAGACAAGCTGTACCTGGTAAAAAAGACACATCTACTTCATTTACTTTTTGTAATAAGGTAAAGGGATCTATCGAATCAGGAAGAGTAATCCATAAATTAAAGCCGCCATTTGGTATTTCAAAGTGCATTTCTTTAAGTGGTGATAACATATCAATCGTTATATCACGTCTAATTTGTAAAGCCGTACGTAATTTTTCTAAATGATTTTTCATACGTTCTGCACGTAAAAATGGTAGAAGTGCTTTTTGTGTTAATAAAGGACTACCGATATCCATTGAACCTTTTACAGCATATAACCATTCGAAAATAGGGCCATCGGCAATAAGTGATGCGATACGCAGTCCTGGTGCTAACGTTTTACTAAATCCTTTTATATATATTACGTGACCGTTTGTATCAAAATTTTTAATAGGAGGGGGAACAGTCACGCCCTCAAAATATATTTCACCGAAAGAATCATCTTCAATGATAAAAAACTCATATAGCTCTGCCAATTCTATAAGTTCCATTCTCCGTTCTTTACTCATTACTGTACCTGTTGGGTTCTGAAAAGTTGGATTCGTATACAATAAAACGGGATTTTTACTTTGACAAATATCATCGATTAAGTCGGAGCGAATTCCATAATTATCAAGAGAAACAGGTATAATTCGAGCCCCTTTATTGATGAAAATATCAAGCGCAGCACTATAACAAGGACTTTCCACTAATACAATATCACCAGGTTTTATTAGTGTTTGAGCAATTAAATCAATTCCTTGTTGTGCTCCGCTTGTAATTAATAACTGAGATGGATCTGTCAATAATTTTTGGTGTTCATTTAAGTGATTTGCTATTTCAACTCGCAATTCATAATCTCCTTGAACTGGTCCATAAGTTGCTAGAATCATCTGGTCTTTATTAAGTATTTTATGCATTTCGTCTGCCAAGAATGGATTTGGCAATAAACGAGGATATAAAATCGCTTGTGAAAAATCGTAATATTTCCGGTGCTGATTCATTGCATATTGAGATCGCATAACATTAATCGTTTTCGTTTGTTGCCATTTATACGGAACTGTTTTGAAATTTTTCTTTACATGTTTTTGTATATAAGCCCCTTTACCTTGTTCAATTCGTATATATTCTTTCTTTTCTAGCTGTTTATACGCCTTACGAACAGTTAATAGACTAATCTGTAAATCTTCGGCCATCGAGCGTAAAGATGGAAGTGAGTCACCATGTGAAAGCATGCCGCTTTGTACTCTTTCAACGATTTGCATATATATTTGCTGGTAATACGGTATGTTGGATTCTTTACGAAGGACAATCTTCATGGTTTCACCTTTTTCTTTTTTATTTAATTTAAGCGGAAAATATAAAGAGAATCAACTACGATTTTAGGAAACTGTTATATACATAAATACACTGTTATACACCATACCTTCTATACTCATGTTAAGAGTAAAAAGGAGGAAGAAAAATGGTCATTTTCAATTATATTTTAGTATGTATAATTTTTGGAACAACATTTTTAACAATAAAAATCGGAATTGAAGCAGGTGCACCCCCATTATTTTCGGCAGGAATTCGTTTCTTTCTAGCAGGAGTAATCTTAATGATTATATTTAAGCTAAAACGAAAAGAAATTATGCCACATATATTTTCAAAACGTATTATATATGCTGGTTTTTGCTTAACGTTTATGACATTCGCAAGTTTGTACTGGGCGGAACAATATATTTCTTCAGGGCTAGCTGCTGTGCTATCTGCTACGGGACCGATGATGATTTTGTTATTACAGGCAAAGAGAAATAAGACAAAATTACAAAAGGAGCAACTTCTTGCTTTAATCATTGCGCTAATAGGCGTTGTTTTTGTTTCTTTACCAGGAATGCACCAAGAAGTAAGTTTTATATGGAGTATCGCTTGTTTTGTATTAATAATAGGAGAGTTATTTTACGGAATAGGCTCTATTTACTCAAAAGAAATACTTTCGGATTTACAAAATGTATCGCCATTTCTCATAAATGGTATTCAAATGTTTTATGGAGGAGTGTTACTACTAATCGCCTCCATCATAGTAGAACAACCGAATGTAACTGTATTAGCTTCATGGAGTGTACAGTGGCCTATTTTATATCTTATCTTTATCGGATCAATTGGTGGACACGGATTATATTATTGGCTCTTATCAAAAACAAATCCTGTATTCCCGTCAACGTGGTTATACGTATCACCGTTAATTGCTATTATAGTAGGATATATTATATTAGGAGAACCTTTAAACGCTACAATGGGAATAGGTGCATGTTTCATTTTGGTTGGTGTATTTTTAGCTAATCGATCCACACTCCGGTCTTATTTCAGAAAAGGGAGATTATTTGAGAAAGAAATGTAATTATATAAAGAAGCAGTCCTGTATATAGCAGGGCTGCTTTCATTTTATTCATGATACGGATTGACTTTATTTATTGGAAAGGCGTAATATTATTAAGCTATATGAAAGAGATCTGCAAGAAGAGGGGAGTTATTATGAAAATAAATTGGACTGAAGTCAAGGAAAAAATTCGACCGCAAATTTCAAAACCATCATATGAAACTTGGTTTACGAATACTACTGTTTATTTAGAGGATGATATATTAACAATTTATTGTCCAAATGAATTTGCACGTGACTGGTTAGAATCTCATTATAAAGAATTAGTATTTAATACATTAAGAGAAATGTTTAATACGACGTTTGAAATTCAGTTTGATCTATGTAATGGCGAACCATCTAAGTTGAAAGATATTCAAAAAGCAAGGCTTAGTAGCTGGGATGAAGTAAAGAAAGCGTTAAGACCAAAATTAGCGGAGAAAACATTTATGACGTGGATTAGAAATACAAATGCTACGATAGAAGATAATAAATTAATAATCTTTTGTGAAGATGCGTTTCATCGTGACTTGCTTGAAGGGGAGTATAAAAATATAATTTCAAGTACCGTACAGAAAATAACCGATGAAAAATATCAAATTTGGTTCGAAATAGAATCAAGCGCTACTTCTAAAGCACAGGTTCATCACGTGCAAAATAATCAACGTACTTCCGGACAAGAGGAATCAAAAACAATTTGGAATAAAATAAAAGATAAAATACAATTAAAAATTTCGAGACCGTCATATGAAACTTGGGTCAAAGAAACGACAGCTAGAATAAATGAAGATTCATTGATCATTTATTTTGAAAACGAATTCCAACAAGAGTGGGTTAAAAAGTCTTATAAAGATTTAATTTCGCAAATAGCTAAAGAGTTAACTGGAAATACATATGAAATTCAATTTGAATTAAAATCAAATACAAATACAACCAGTAATAATGAAAAATCAACAATTGAAGATATCACTTCCGAATTAGGAGAGCAGTTCAAAGTCTCTAATAACAGTTTAAAATATAATGATGTAGATGAGAGCAATAAACGTATTCGAGCGTTAGAAGCAAAAATAATGAACTTGGAAAAGGTCATTGGTACATTAGTAGAAAAATTAGATGCAGTAGAATTAAAAACACAGTTGGAAAAATAACCAACTGTGTTTTTTTACTTAATTCGCTTTTTTTATAAACCCTTTATAATGACGTTTTACAAGCTGACTTTCTAACGTTTTCATTGTTTCAAGTGCCACACCGACAATGATCAGTAAGCTTGTACCACCAATTTGTGCAGAAGGTGGTAATGTAGCAATTTTCGTGAATACGAGCGGTAAAATTGAAATTGCACCTAAGAAAATCGCGCCGATAAATGTTAAACGGTATAAAATTTTCGTTACATATTGTTCTGTTGATTTGCCAGGACGAATACCAGGCACATATCCATTTTGCTTTTTCAAATTCTCAGCCATTTGTTCAGGATTTACTTGAATAAATGCGTAGAAGTATGTGAAAGCAACGATAAGACCGACATAAAGTGTCATTCCAAATGGATGTGCAAAATCAAGATTTGCAACTATCCATTTTGAGACGCTTGAATCAGGGAAGAGCTGCGCAATTGTACGCGGCGTCATTAAAAATGCAGAAGCAAAGATTACTGGAATTACACCAGCACTATTTACTTTAAGAGGTAAATGAGTGTTTTTTGCTCCTTGATATTGATTGTTTCCTGAAACAGCTTTTGCATATTGAATCGGTATTTTACGCACGGCTTGTTGTATGTAAATAACGCCAACAACTATCGCTAAAATTACGAGACCAATTAAGACCATCTTTATGATGTGCATGAATAATTGATCGCCTGCATTTTGAAATTGTTGCAAATAAATTTGGTTCGCAACATTTGGAATCGCTGCTACAAGTCCTGCGAAGATAATCATCGAAATACCATTACCTACTCCATTAGCGGTAATTTGTTCACCTAACCAAAGTAAAAATGCAGTACCTGCAGTTAAAACTGTCGCAATAAATAAGTATGTAGTCCAGCTTTGATCTGTTATTAATTGTCCGCCTGCTATATTATTAAAACCATAAGACATCCCAATGGCTTGTATGAATGCGAGAATGATTGTAAAGTATCGAGTGAATTGAGCTGATTTCTTACGGCCCATCTCACCTTGCTTTGCCCATTCCGAAAATTTAGGTATAACATCCATTTGTAGTAATTGTACTATGATGGAAGCTGTAATATAAGGTGTAATACCTACAGCAAAGATTGAGAAGTGTTGCAGTGCTCCTCCGCCAAATACGTTTAGCATACCTAAAACGTTAGCTTGATCTTGTACTTTTAATACCTCTGCGTTAGTATGAGGAACTGGAATAAACGTGCCAATTCGAAAAACAATTAGCATCGCTAATGTAAAAAGAATTTTGTTTCTTATCTCAGCTACTCTCATGAAATTTGAAATCGTACGAAACATTTTGTCGCCTCCTATATTTTTATCAGTTTAAAACTGATTATTATATCCCGATGAAGTAACCACAAACCTCCTTCCGCATTAAATTCATTTGACAAATGGATTTATATACATTTTGTAGTTTTCATGGATATAAAAATATAAGGTATTTTTTAGCGACCAATAAGCTTTCGTAATCATTCAATACACATAATATATCGAATAAATTAACAAATGTACATACATACGCATGAAAAATGAATGAATAGGGGCATTTTTTACATTTATTTAATGATAAATTGATATGACATGTTATTAATTGTTGTTTTTTCTGGGAGGGTAGATTAGAAAAAAAAAAAACACCCTTAAAAAGGTGTTTTTTTATCCACAAGTTCATAAAACGTATTTCAAATATTTAACAGCACCATTTCGGTTTATTAATAGTTTGACTGTTTGGAAATTCTATATAATCTAGGTAAATTCGTTGTAATAGATACAATTTACCGCTTGTTGGATCTTCAATGGTAAAATAGTCAGTTCCAGCTGATGTAAGAATCCCGGTGTATGATTGTGTACCAAGTGATGAATCTCTCACATATGTCAAAACCACCGTAACTTGTACACCTATATTGGTACATAAAAAATCTTGAACACTACAATTGCAATCATTATACGAGTTTTTTTGCATCAATATGACCCCTTTAGTTTTTAATATACTATTTAAGTTTCTAGTAATGTGCTTGGACGATGAAAAGAATTCTATCAAGCCATTTAGTATAAAAGAATATTTTTTGTGAAAACATCCAGCTCTTTAAAATCAGTATCTATTCATTCATTGTTCTTATTTGTAGCATATTTCCGCGTGTTTTCATTGGAGTTTTGTACTATTAATGAAGGGATATTTATTAATGAAGTCTAAATAAATGGAGTAGATAGTTATAAAGGGGCTGATATAAATGAAAGTGACTATAAAAAAATTACCACCATTAAAAGTAGCCTATATAAGACGAACTGGTAGTTATTTTGAACCACAAGATCACTGGGGAAGGTTATTACAGTGGGCAAATGAAAATAAACTTTATCCACCGGAGCAATCATTTATCGGAATCTCATTAGATAATCCTGAACTTGTTGCAAGCCATATGTGCCGACATGATGCTTGCGTGACCATACCTGAAAACTTTGAAAAAGAACAACATGAGGGTGTGCAATTTAAAAGTGTAGATGGAGGTCTATACGCTCTATACGAATTCTATGATGAACCTCATAAATTAAGTGTAGCGTATCAATACATGTACGCAGAGTGGCTACCAAATAGTGAGTATGATGCAGATTATGATAGAGATAATTTAGAGTTTTGCTTAAATAATGTTGCAGAAGATTTAGAAGGAAAGTTAAAGGTTGATTTATTTGTGCCAATTAAAAAAGTACCAATAAATATGAATGCAAATAAGTAGTATGTTTCTTTCTAGCATTATCTTTACTATATTATTTATTTACTAATCAAACAGTAACGGAGGATACCGGTGTATTGGATGATGTATTTTTAAAAGGTTATTGGGTAGAGAAATCATTAAATAAACAATTAAATGAGACGAGCATATACTAATAAATGACACAATGCATAATTTATAATCGTATTTGAAGAGCACCTTAAAGTGCTCTTTTTTTATTGAAATTCATGCACTTATATAAGTTGTTCTTAATTTGAATCATCGTCCTTACATTATGTAATTTTGCATAATGTTACATAAATTGTGTATTTTCCCTTTTTTTCGACAGGAACAGGAAGTATACTTTGTACAAGCTTTCTATTTCAAAATTATACGAGGTGAAAAAATGAAAAACAAAAAGACGTTAACTAAGGTAGCATTAACAACAGGTTTAGCTTTAACAGCAGTAGCACCGTATGGAGTAGGTCATGCAGAGGAAACAGATCAACTACAAGTTCAAATTCAGGAGGAATCATTCCGTTCAGGTGAACTTACACAACCGTCACAAAAGGCACCAGAGAATGTAGTAAAAGATGCTCTTAAGGAGAAAACAGAACAAGCCCTTTCTTCAAAGCAAGTCAATGGAGAAACTGGAGTAGATTATAAAGTTCTTCAAAAACGTGATTCATATGATGGGACTACACTTGTACGTATACAACAAACATATGAAGGAAAAGAAGTATATGGCCATCAATTAACTGCACACGTAGATAATAACGGTGTTATTAAAAGTGTTTCAGGCGATAGCGCGCAAAATTTAAAACAAGAAGAATTGAAAAAGCCTATCAATCTATCAAAAGATGAAGCGAAACAATATATTTATAAGAAGTACGGGAACGATATCAATTTTATTTCTGAGCCAGAAGTTAAGGAAGTTATTTTTGTGGATGAAAAGAATGGACAAGCTAGCAATGCGTACCAGGTTACATTTGAAGCTGCCACACCAAAATATGTTTCTGGTACATATTTAGTAAATGCACAAAATGGTGATATGTTAAAAAATATGGTGCAAGAGTCTAACTTAAAAGCCAGTGACAAATTAGTTAGCGCTTTAAAGAATAGTAAAAAAAGCAGTCTTACGTCATTAACAGGCACTGGCAAAGATGATTTAGGTATCTCTCGTTCATTTGGTATTTCTAAACAAAGTAATGGCAAATATGCTTTGGCTGATTATACAAGAGGGCAAGGAATTGAAACATATGATGTGAATTACAGAGATATTACTAAAGAAGAAAGCTATTATCCTGGTACATTAGCAACTAGTACTTCGATAACATTTAACGATCCAAAAGCAGTAAGTGCTCATTACTTAGCAACAAAAGTTTTTGATTTTTATAAAGATAAATACAATCGTAATAGCTTTGATAATAAGGGACAAAAGGTAGTTTCAGTTGTACACGCTTGGGATTCTGAAGAGACGAATAATCCGAAAAATTGGCAGAATGCATTAAGTGCTAATAATGGTAGTATGCTTGTATATGGAGATCCTATCGTCAAAGCATATGACGTGGCTGGGCATGAATTTACACATGCTGTTACTTCTAGTGAATCTAATCTTGAATATTACGGTGAATCTGGTGCGATAAATGAGGCACTATCTGATATTATGGGAACATCTATTGAGAAATACGTAAATAATGGAAGCTTTAACTGGACGATGGGAGAACAAACTGGATCTGTCTTCCGTGATATGGAAAACCCAGCTTCTGTTCCATCTTCACTTGGAGTACCTTATCCAGATGATTACAGTGAATTTAACGATTTTAATGGATGGGATCAAGGCGGCGTTCACTTTAACTCAAGTATTATTAATAAAGTTGCATATCTCATTGCAAAAGGCGGAACTCATAATGGTGTAACTGTTAAAGGAATTGGTGAAGATAAAATGTTCGATATCTTCTATTACGCAAATACAGATGAGTTAAACATGACTTCTAATTTCAAAGAATTGAGATCAGCATGTATTCGAGTGGCAACTAGTAAATATGGTGCGAATACAGCGGAAGTTCAGGCGGTACAAAAGGCATTTGATGCAGCAAAAATTAAGTAAGTTAGAAATATAGTTATTATTCATTTATTATTACATTATGAAAAACAGCTAATATCCTTAAAGGACATTAGCTGTTTTTTTACGTAACTATGCATTAGTGAAAATATACTTACTTAACAATAATTAGGGAGGGTATCTTTAAAAGTTACGTCAAATATGTAAGATTTATAGTGTATAAAAACAGAAAATTAATAATATATTGACCTCTTAACAGGAAGTGCTATAGAATGAAAGCGATAACAAACGATTGCTTTATAATGATTCCCTGATCTTTTAGTATTTACAAATATATGAAGACATAAACAAACCTATTTTTTATACATTAATGCAAACGTTTTCGTATTAAAAGATCATTGAAATACATATGTGAAATCAGCCAATATGGGGGTGAAATAAAAGAGATTTTTAGATTAATTTAAGTAGTTGTAATGTAGTACGAGCAGAATATAACGTTCATGCTATTTAAAGAAAGGGTGTATGTGGTGCAAATGATAAAAAGATTAATTAACAAATCAGTTTTATTACTTACTATAATCGTTATGTTATCATCTGTTTTCTCTTTTCAAAGTGTAAAGGCAGTTTCAAATTCGAAAACAACTGAAGTTATCATTCATTACAAAGAACAGTCTGGAAATACAAAAGACTGGAAGCTTTGGATATGGGGAGAAAATGCAAATGGTAACTCATATGAATTTACTGGTGAAGATGAATTTGGAAAGTACGCAAAGATTAATATAGATGGTGACTATAATCGTGTAGGATTTATCATTCGTACAAATGAGTGGGAAAAAGATGGTAGCGATCGTTGGATTGAAAATATAAAGGACGGTCGTGCTGAAGTATGGATTCTTTCGGGTGATGAAAAAGTATATAATTCTAAGCCGTCATCGGATCTATCAATTCAAAAAGCATCTATTGATAGTTTCAATGAAATTACTGTAACGACTAATGTCCCGTTTCATATTAAGGAACGAAATATTGAAATTGAAGGCATTAAAATTAAGAATATTAGTCCTTATGATAGAAACAGTGGGAATATTACGAATAAGTTTAAAATAATTACGGAGCAGAAAATTGATTTAAAACAGACATACAAAGTTAAAATCGAAAACGTAGCTGATACGAATACTGAAATCGGTAAAGTAATTCGTAGTGAGGAGTTTGATCATTCATTTTATTATGGTGGTAACGATTTAGGGAATATATATACACCACAACATACAAAGTTCCGTGTATGGGCTCCTACTGCGAGTGAAGCGAAATTAGTTACATATAAAAAATGGAACGATAAAATAGGTACTGAAATAAACATGCAACAAAGTGAAAAGGGCACTTGGAAAGCAGAACTTAAAGGGAATCAAAAAGGTCTCTATTATACGTATAAGGTAAAAATTGGTGATAAGTGGATTGAAGCCGTTGATCCGTATGCGCGTGCTGCTTCTGTAAATGGAGATAAAGGTGCGATTGTTGATTTAGAAGAAACAAATCCGAAAAAATGGAAAGCAAACAAAAAGCCAAAATTTATAAATCCAGAAGATGCTATTATTTATGAATTGCATGTACGTGATCTTTCTATTCAGCCCGAAAGTGGCATTAAACAGAAAGGAAAATATTTAGGTGTAACAGAAAAAGGAACAAAAGGGCCAGAAGGTGTAAAAACAGGACTTGATCATATAAAGGACCTTGGTGTTACTCACGTTCAGTTTTTACCGATATTTGATTATGCTTCAGTAAATGAAGAGAATGTAAACGAACCACAGTATAACTGGGGATATGATCCGAAAAATTTCAATGTTCCAGAGGGATCCTATTCTACAAATCCATATGAGCCAACTGTTCGAATAACAGAATTAAAGCAAATGATTCAAACACTGCATGATAATAATCTTCGTGTTGTAATGGATGTAGTGTATAACCATATGTATAGTGCTACTGAATCTAATTTTCATAAGTTAGTTCCAGGTTATTATTATCGTTACAATGAAGATGGAACATTCGCAAATGGCACTGGAGTAGGAAATGATACTGCTTCGGAAAGAAAAATGATGAGGAAATTTATGATAGATTCCGTCACATATTGGGCAAAAGAATACAATTTAGATGGATTCCGTTTTGATTTAATGGGTATTCATGATTATGAAACGATGAATGAAATACGTAAAGCTGTTAATCAAATTGACCCTTCTATTATACTGCATGGAGAAGGATGGGATTTAAATACACCTCTTGCAGCTGAGCTGAAAGCAAATCAAAAAAATGCAGAGAAAATGAAAAGGATTGCTCATTTTAACGATAATATACGTGATGGATTGAAAGGTAGTGTATTTGAGGAGAAGGAAAATGGTTTTATAAATGGAAAGGAAAACATGGAAGATCGTATTAAAAAAGGCATTACGGCAGGGATTGACTACGATACAAATTCGTCGACTTATCAAGATCCAGAGCAGGTGCTAACTTATGTGGAAGCACATGATAATCATACATTATGGGATAAACTTGAGTTGACTAATCCAAGTGACAGTGAAGAAGTGCGAAAACAAATGCATAAATTATCTTCTTCGATTTTATTAACATCACAAGGTATTCCGTTCTTACATGCGGGACAAGAGTTTATGCGCACGAAATATGGTGATCATAATAGTTACAAATCTCCAGATTCAATTAACCAGATGGATTGGCTGCGCAGAGCAACGTTTAATAATGAAGTAGATTATATGAAGGGTTTAATAGAATTACGCAAAAAGTACTCAGCTTTTCGAATGACATCTGCAGAACAAATAAAAACACATGTATCATTTATTGATGCTCCGAAAAATACTGTAGCTTATACAATAGAGGGGAATAAAAATGAATACTTTACGGTGGCTCACAATGCAAATAGAGAAGCTGTTGAAATAACACTTCCATCGAAAGGTCCTTGGAAAGTACTAGTAGACGGGAAGCAGGCGGGAAGTAAACCACTTTATGTTGTCCATGATAATAAAATTAAAGTTCCTGCGTTAAGTTCATTTGTTTTAAAGTTAAAATAATATAATTTCACATACTGTAATTATATTACAATTTAATAAATAAAAAAAGAGAAGAACTCACCAAAGTTCTTCTCTTTTTTATGTGTGATTAGAGTTTCCGTAATTGTAGACATACGAGTTTATGAATATAGCAAAAGGCAAGACGATGAACCTATTTACAAAGTGACGAGAAAATGACAAAACTGTAAGAATGCACGAATGTTTGTAAGAAAGTTCGATGTTTTCCTGTTTCTTTTTTTATTAAAGTGAAAAAGGAGGGATTTGAAATGTCTTTTTCTCAATTCAATATTGATATTTTTCGAGCACTTAATGATTTAGGTAAACAATATTCATTCCTAAACCCGGCCATCGTATTTTTGGCAGAATATATGGTATATATTTTTGCTTTAATTATTTTAGCTTATTGGTTTACTGGGTCCAGAAAAAGTAGGATGATGGTTATTCAAGCGATGGTTGCTTTTGTAATTGCTGAAGTAATCGGGAAAATAGCAGGGAAATTCCATCTGAATTATCAACCGTTTGCAGTATTGCCTGATGTTAATAAACTTGTTGACCATGCTGTAGATAATTCATTTCCTAGTGACCATACGATTCTCTTTTTTTCAATTTGTTTTTCGTTTTGGCTTGTTCGTAAAAAAACTGGATGGCTATGGCTTATACTTGCACTTTGTATAGCGATCTCTCGTATTTGGGTAGGGGTTCATTATCCTTTTGATGTTGCAGTAGGGGCTTTAATAGGGTGTATTTCAGCGGTAATTTCGTATTGGTTAGTACCGAAATTCTCTTTTATTAGGCAATTACTTACTCAATATGAAAGAGTAGAGAAACAAGTTTTACCATTCAAAAACAAATCAAAGGGGTTGTAAGTACAGTCCTTTATCATCTCCATTACTATTCTCCACAAGTTGAATGGACCAAAACATCCAATACAGCCAAGAAGACGAAAAGAAATAGGTAGTACGTAGTACGTCTAGGTAATAAAATAGCTTATTACCTAGACGCATGATCTAAATACTGTCCCGTTCACATTTTAAATGTATCGTTATTGCAGAATTAAACCTACAATCATAATGAAACTAAATAGTATCATCCAACCAAACGCACAATAGCCAAAGAATCTAATCCATTTTGGTAATTGATTCATGTTAACTTTATTTGTGGGAACCCCTTGCATAAAAAACATCATTTTTTGATCTCTATCCCTATTATTTTGTTGTTCATACATAAAATCATCACCTTTCTAGAACCATTGTGTTTATAGTATATCAGTTTGAAAAAAAATATGTATAAGGGCTAGTTTGCATACGAATCATCCTTTATATTTAATCTTTAAGTACAGCCTATCACAAAAGATTTTTAAATTAATCTGAAAATCCTAAATTAAAAAATTCATCGATTACCTAAGTTGAAACCGTGTGCTTTCACATCAATTAACAAACAGAAAAAGGATTTTTGATTTAACTCTTAGAATATCATTCTATTAGGAGTTCGTTCATATGAATTGTTTTTTGATTACTTTTGATAATAACTAGGAAATATAGAAAGGTTGTGAATTTATTTGGTGGGTTATAAAGCTATGCTGTTTGATTTAGATGATACGTTACTTAATAGGGATATGGCCGTAGATACATTGTTTTTATTTGTTTTAGAAAAGTGTTATGAGGATGTTAGTGATACAGTCAAAAACAATATGCTACAGAAATTTAAAGAATATGATAAAAGGGAATACGGCATGAGTGATAAAACGATAGTTTTAGAATCATTGTTTGATGAATTTCCGCCGAAGTATAGATTACCACGCAATTACATTGAAGATTTTTGGAATGAAAAATTCCCTAAATGTTTTTCAATAGACAAAAATACTATTCATTTCTTAAATCATATAAAGAAGCACTTTAAAGTTGGAATTATAACAAATGGTTCAAGTCAGAGGCAAAGGGCTAAAATAATTAACACGAATTTAAACAATTACTTTGATACGATCATTATTTCTGAAGAAGTAGGATTTAGTAAACCGGATAAACGTATATTTGAACTAGCATTAAATAAGCTTAATGTGCAACCAGAAGATGTATTATTTGTTGGAGATGACTTAGAAAAGGATATTGCTGGTCCTCAAAATGTAAATATAAAAGGGATATGGTTTAATCCTCATAGAATCACAAATAAGACTGAAATAAAACCGTATTCTGAGATTGACACTTTTGATAGTTTATTAGGTTATATTACTCCGCAATATTTTTATAATAAGTAAAAATATTGCGGAGTAATGAATTTTTATATTCTAAACAAATAATTAAGAAAGATTTCATTTACCGCATTGTAAGTAAAAACAAAGAAACACTTAAAGCTCTACTTAAGGGCAGTGATTTTATAGAAACACTCATTACTGGTAAATGTTTAAGAAATAAACAAACTAAAAATACAAGTAAGGAATGTATTCTTAATCTCGCATTGCCCCCGCCTCTCGAGAAGTCATTGCTCCTTGTCCTGCTCTTACATCATTTTGAATTTCTTGTTTTACTTTTTGCGCATCAGTTGTAGCAAAATCTGATTTCATATTAGAAGCAGACTTTATAGCTTTTTTAGGATATTGCATACAAACCCTCCTCAATTTAATACTTTACAAACTTATTATTTACAAAAATACACTCTTCATCCCACGAATAGTTGAACGCATTTTACTTAAATTAAAGTAATAATTATATCCTGTTATATCCCTTTTCACGTCACTCATGATTATAAACATTCTATACAATATAGAAGAACTGACGTTTGTGTTAAACTAAGAAATGAACAAAGGGGGAGTTTTCTTGAACAATTATAATGATACGATCCGAAATTTAGACAATATATTTTACAAACCTAATAATTTAATGATAACGAATGTAAAAGAAGAAAAGCAAAACGCAGAATATGCAGGATGTATATTTAACTTAAATAACAAAACCATTCGTTTTAGAAAATCAAAAATTACTCCTAATAAAATTGGTCAATTTGTTTCTTTTTGGGAGAAAGATGACAATATGCAAAATCAAGCGTTTTCTTATGACGCTGCTCCTGATTTATTAGTTATCACTTGTATAGATGATAATAAACTAGGACAATTTATTTTCCCTAAAGAGATTCTTCTTAAGGAAAAAATCTTGAGAACAGAAAACCAAAAAGGCAAGATGGCTATGAGGATTTACCCTATATGGGATACTCCTGTTAGCAACCAAGCTAAAAAGAGCCAACTGTGGCAAATTCAATATTTTGTTGATTTAAGCGATCATAATAATTTACCTATAGACGAACTATTAAATTTGTATTCGTAGCTTCTTATCTTAAGTAATCTTGTGAGTTAGACTTTTTGTACCGGTACAGTTAAACGAAATGTACATTGTTTCAGTACCCCATCAAATTTACAATCAACATATACTATTTTAACTTATACATTTTAAGGGGTGCTGACTATGACAAGTCTACAACATAAGCTGTTTACAAGATTGAATCTCGCAAAGCGTACTGAAGTGAAATTTGAGGAATTAAATACAATTCTCTTTGCATTTGCACACACTATACCATTTGAGAATTTAGATGTAATAGCACGTAATACGAATGCAATTACTATGGAAAATTTACAGAATAAAATTTCAAATGGATCCCGTGGCGGACTTTGTTATGAATTAAATACGCTTTTTTATTACTTTTTAAAAGATTGTGGTTATGATGTACAACTCGCATTAGGTACCGTATATAAAAATGATAGAAACGCATGGGCACTTGAGAATGGACATATAACGATTATTCTAAATTATGATAAAGTACGATACGTAATTGATGTAGGTATTGCCTCACTAGTACCTCTAGTCCCTGTACCTTTTACTGGTGAGTCTGTTTCTTCTAAAAATGGTACGTATCGAGTGAGACAAAAAGATACGAGTAAAGGGAATTACGTTCTAGAAAGAAAAGATACGAATGGTGAGTGGAAAGTTTGTCATGCTTTTTATAATCGTATCATTGATGAGGCAGTAGTAAATGATGTTCAAAAAAGAGTAATAGAAGATGAGAAATCTATTTTTAATAAAGGACCGATTGCAGTCAAATTGACGGAATCTGGCCATGTCTCTTTAACAAATACTAGTTTAACTACAATGATTCACGGTGAAAAAACGAAACGTGAAGTTACAGAAGAGCAATATAGAGATCTTTTATATACTTTATTTGCTATTGAGTTATGATAAAACAAATAGCTAGCCGGTTCTTATGAAGAATCGGTTATTTTAATTTAAAACAATTATTAAAGTTTGATTTTCTTAATAGATATAATACACTAGAACAGTATGAAAAAGTATAAACAACGAATTTTGAATGTAAAGGAAGATTTTCATGTCAATTATCGATAAATTGAAACTTAATAAGTATACGAATATGGTTGTTATTAATGAACCAAGTGATTACGAAGTTTTTACAGGAAAAGAAACTGTATTTTCAAAAGAGCACGATGCCATTTTTATTTTTGTAGAAACACTGGATGAAATGGTGAAACAAACGAATTATATTATTAGTAATGAAGAATTATTAATTGAAAAAGGATACGTATTCTTCGCATATCCGAAAAAAGGTAATTCTCGCTACAGTACGTTTATTCACCGTGATGAGATGTTTCCAGCATTAAACGTTGGAGAAGATGGATATGTGGGAGAAAGCGATATTAAATTTGCGCGAATGGTAAGCATGGATGATGTTTTTACTGTTGTAGGTTTAAAGCGTGAGAAGAAAAAAGCGACGAAAACGCCTGCAATGAGCCAATGTGTAGCTGATTATGCAGATCGAATTCAAGATGTTGAATCTTTATTAGCTAATCACCCAAATGAACTTAAGTTTTATCAAAGTTTAACACCTGGATATCAAAAAGATTGGGCACGTAATTTGTTTTCTGTAAAACAAGAAAAAACACGTGAAAAACGTCTTGAGAAAATGATTGAAATTCTTTCGCAAGGATATAAAACGATTGAATTATTTCGTAAAAAGAAAAAGTAAGACTAGGCAATTCACAATGATGCAACAATTAATTGCACTTGGCACATTGAAAAAAGGATTCCTTTCAGTATACTAAAGTATGTTCTTATATTTAAATAATTAGCAAAAGAGAAAAGGTGTTTGAAATGAAATCGTATATTGTAGTTGGAGCGGGTATTTTAGGAGCGTCTACTGCTTACCATCTTGCTAAGGCTGGCGCGAATGTTACTATCGTGGATCGTCAACAAGTAGGTCAAGCAACTGATGCTGCAGCAGGTATTGTCTGTCCATGGCTTTCGCAACGTCGTAATAAAGCATGGTATAAAATCGTTAAAGGCGGTGCACGTTACTATTCTTCGTTAATTCAGCAATTAGAAGATGACGGTGAAACAGACACAGGTTATAACCGTGTAGGTGCAATTAGTTTACATACTGATGAGAAAAAACTTGATCAAATGGAAGAGCGAGCGTATAAACGTCGTGAAGATGCCCCAGAGATTGGTGAAATCACTCGCTTATCAGCTGAAGAAACAAAAAAATTATTCCCAGCATTATCAGAAGAATTTAGTTCTGTTCATATTAGTGGTGCTGCAAGAGTAAATGGAAGATTATTACGTAATGCATTAATAAGCGCTGCGAAAAAACATGGTGCAACTTTTATAAAAGGAGATGCAGTATTAGTCCGTGAAGGTAATCATATTACGGGAGTTATAGTAAACGATGAAACTATTTTAGCAGAAAAGGTTATTGTAACTGCAGGTGCATGGGCGAACGAAATCTTAAACCCTTTAGGAATTAATTTCTTAGTTACGTTCCAAAAAGGACAAATTGTTCACTTGCAAATGGAAAATACAGCAACAGAAAATATGCCAGTTGTTATGCCGCCAAATGATCAATACATTTTAACATTTGACAATGGCCATGTCGTAATTGGTGCAACACATGAGAATGATACTGGTTTCGATCACCGTGTAACGGCTGGTGGTTTAAATGAAGTATTCCATAAAGCATTAACAGTTGCACCTGGCTTAGAAGATGCTACTATGCTTGAGACAAGAGTTGGATTTAGACCGTTTACTCCAGGATTCTTACCTGTTATCGGACCACTTCCTAACTTCGACGGTATTCTTGTTGCGAACGGATTAGGAGCTTCAGGTTTAACTGCTGGTCCATATTTAGGATCAGAACTCGCTAAATTAGCGCTAGGACAACCAATTGAATTAGATTTAAACGATTATGACGTTGCAGGCGCAATTGAATAACACCAGGTTGAAGAATTAGATAGTTTATGAAAAATAAAATTCTTCACAAATAGAGGGCTGACACCATAAAGCTGCATTATTCATGTAGAATTATGATGTCGGCTCTTTATTCATATGTATTTAAAGCCTATTTTCGAGAGGAGGTTAAGCAATGAGAGCACCATATCAAGTATTAATATTTCCTTATATAAAAATTGATGACTCTATTCAATATGCGATTTTCAACCGAAGTGATTATGGTTATTGGCAAGGCATAGCTGGTGGTGGAGAAGACGGTGAGATTCCTATTGAATCAGCAAAACGGGAAGCGTTTGAAGAGGCTGGTATTACAAGAGAATGTTCATATATACAATTAGATTCTGTGTCTTCACTACCAGTAGAGGATGTAGTTGGAGGGTTCCTTTGGGGAGATGACGTTTATGTAATAAAAGAATTTTCGTTTGGAGTTAAAGTACCTACAAAAAACATCTCATTATCTAAAGAACACTTGAATTATAAATGGCTATGCTTTGAGGAAGCCGTAACGTATTTGAAGTGGGATAGCAATAAAACAGCATTGTGGGAATTAAACAAAAGACTATTAAATCAATAAAATTGCCTTTCCCTGTTAAAATACCGTATTTTATGTTAAACATTGTTAGACGTTCGTATAGAAAATATAAGAAACTTAAAAAGAAATTCGAATTGTAAAAAGATCACATACTTATAAGTGGACCACTAGTAAACAAAAGGACCGTACATATTAGACATTTCTAAAATGTACGGTCCTAATCTTATATATTTTTTTATTAGTTATTTCACTATCAATTCCAAAACGGGATATTTTGAATAAATGAAACCGTCAAAATAAGTGTTGATGCGGAACCAGCAGTTAATAGCATTACTATTTTTCGTCCATTCTGTTCTTTTGAAGGTTTTATAAGTTCTGTAATCAACACAATCCATATTATTATAGAAATTATAGAAATAATATTTATAGACATATGTAACACATCCCTTCGTGTTTTTACATAAACATTTCTTTTTATAAATTAAAAGCAGTTTAACAATAAAATATGTACAGCATTATAAATCAATATTTCCCTGTTAAACCACCTTTTTTAAATAGAAATACGACTGATAAAATAATAACAACAGCCTTCAAACTGCCCCAATATGGATAAATAGCATGATCTGTTAGATTAGCATGCTGAAAAATGTTCTCTAATCCAAAAATCCCAATAATGACCGCTAAAAGAAAAGCAGCTTTTCCAATAGTTGTATTACGATAGAGGGTAAATAAATATAGCGCAAATATAAGTGGTAAGATGATTTGTAGTAAAAGTGTCATAAGTAGCCCTCCTAGTTTATTAATAATTATATTATATACAAAATTGTAATAAAAAGGAATACGACTTATTTAATACTAATAAGGTTACTCTAATCATACTCTTCTATTAAAAAGAATATAAAGGGGTGTAAAGTTAATTGACAAAAGTTAAGGTTCATTTACGACCCATTGTTCATAACATAAATTTACCGACTGTCATAAAAACAGCAATACTTCCAGGTGAATCAGTTGAAAGACTATTTATCGCAACCCAATTAGGAGAGGTTTTTTACATAGGAGATGGAGTCATAAAAACATTTTTAAATATTCGTCAACGTATTATTAAATTAGGTACATCTGAAGAAGGTGTCTCTAGTAGCGGCTATGATGAACGTGGATTGCTTGGACTTGCGTTTCATCCACAATTTTATCAAAACGGTTTATTTTATCTTCATTATTCAGTAGCTGGAACTCAAGGACCTGGTGCACTTTCTGAACAATTTAAACCGAATCCTTGTGACCCAAAAACTTTAAACTTAAAATGGCTAAATAGAGATACGCAATATGATCATATTGATACAATTGAAGAATGGATTTTACAGTCAAACGGGCAACCTCAAAAACGTAGAACATTACTTCATATAAAACGCCCATTTTTTAATCATAATGGAGTAAATACTTTAAACTTTTCTCCAGAGACGGGGAAACTTGTATTTACAAATGGAGATGGTGGGTCGGGGTATGATCCGTTTAATTTAAGCCAAGATGATTTAGAAATAGCAGGTAAAATAATTGAAATCGATGTAAGTAGAGATACATTCATAAATAATCCTCCAGTAGTTACACGCTTTAATGAACTTCCTCTATCGATACAAGAAACACTTACAGTAATTGCGAAAGGCGTCCGTAATATAACCGGTATTTCATTCCAAAGGTTTTATAATCAATATATTAAATATGCAGGTAATGTCGGACAGGATATTGTAGAGTCTATTTTTTCATTTGTTCAATATAAACCAATTCCGGTTACCGAACTTATTAAAATGCATGTAATGAGGTTCACTTCTAATCAAGATGGATTTATTAATTTTGGTTGGAGAGGATGGGAAGGAGAATTACCTACTTCTTTTATACGACACTGTGCTGATCATCCTACTTTAGATGAGAGAACAATGGTTTATTATGATGAAACAATAGAATTATCCGCAAAGCGTATGCAGCCACTCATTAGTTATTTTCATAAAGACCCGAGACCAGATAAGTTTGGAGGAACTTCACTTACAGGCGTTCAGCCATATATGGGAACTGCAATCCCAAATTTATATGGTAGCGTTGTATTTACTGATCTTGCTAAGAAAGAAGAATCTCGGCCGCCAGTTAAAGGTGTTTTAGCATATACTAGAGCCGGTATAGATGGTAAACATACTGACTTTCATGTTATTGAAACCAATTATGATTTTGGTACGCAAGCAGCTTATTATATGAGTTTAGGAACAAATTTGGATCAAACTAGTTTATATTTAGGAGTTTACGGTTCTATGAAAGTAACTGATTTTAATAAAGGTACCATATTTGAAATTATTCCTTAAAAAGATATACACTTATACTTTATCCCCTAAAGGTCTTCTTTATAAACGTCTATTGTATTGTGGTTGATAATAAGCAGAAAGCAAATCATAAACAACTAGTGTATGAATAATATAGAAAGTGATGAATGAGATATCTTTAGGGGGTATATTGATGAATCGGTTTGTACGTTATTGGTGTCAACTTATGATAGAGAATGATGCGAACTTTGTTCATAAAAGAAAATTGTCCCTAGCAAATAAGCTAGTCATTACAGCTTTAATGAGTGCTTTAGCCACCATGTTTCAAGCAGCGGGGAATTTAATTCCTGGTATAGGGTTATTCATTAGTCCTTTTGCGACATTACCAATTTTTTTGGCTATTTGCTACTCTATTCGTGAGGGAGTACTTTCTTATATCCTTACTATTCTCTTATTATTTATTATTGAGCCAAGTGAACTAATTGTTTTCCCCTTTACTACAGGTTTATTAGGTATAGCTTTAGGGCTTTCCTTTATACAATTCAAGAGGAGAATTTGGGTTGTTTCCTTTTCTGCGATTTGTTTACTTATAGGAATTATGATAGTTCTCGATATTTTCCGTTTTCCCGTGCTTGG
This sequence comes from Bacillus sp. FSL R9-9834, assembly GCF_038006905.1. NCBI lineage: Bacteria > Bacillati > Bacillota > Bacilli > Caryophanales > Bacillaceae > Bacillus > Bacillus sp. FSL R9-9834. Next base: position 2,584,126 of record NZ_JBBOWD010000001.1, on the reverse strand, counting down.
TCCTACTATTCATACAACTATGGATATAAAAATTATTTCATCTATATTTATACTGAGCTTTCTATACTGCTGGATCTATGCAGGGCTTTGTAGCATATTGTTGAATAGAGTATATAAAGCATTGTTTTAACAATTGTATAGAATGGAGATTTAAAACATGTATAACGTTGCAATTAGGAGACCAAATTCGGATGATTTAGAGGAACTTCACTTGTTTTTCCGTATAGTTATTACGAATACATATAAAGACGAAGGATTATCACAACAATTGGATGACATAGAAAATGAAATTAACATGAAAAAGCAATATTTGAAAACAGATTTTGATAGTAACGGAGAAAAACGTTACTTTTTATTAGCAATTGACACAAATAACGATAAAATCATTGGAACAATTGAAGTTGGCCCAGCAAGTACATTGATTACTAGTTGTACAAATGGTGTACTTAAGGATTTGTATGAAATAGGAACTGTATTTATACTTCCGGATTATCAAAGAAAGGGTATCGGGAGTTTACTACTACATACAATGTTTCTTACGTTACTTAGCAGAGGAATAACGGAATTCTGTTTAGATAGTGGATACAGAAAAGCGCAAAGTATATGGACGAAGAAGTTTGGAGAGCCTAGTTATGTACTAAAAGATTATTGGGGAGAATCAAGTGATCATATGATTTGGAAGAAGAGTTTACACGATACACCTATAATATTTGAATTATAAAATGAAATATGCCTATGAACGTAGCTTTTCTTACATATGTATGCTATTATTTATCTTTATAATAAAAGAGGACGTGAATGAACTTGATTAAAATTAGTATCCCTGAAGTTGATGTTACAATTACTGAACGTAAACAAGTTATTAGAGGAGACGAGCCAAGAATTACGCCAATCAATGGTTTTATCGATTTCCACTTGTTCCCTAGAGATAAAGGCGGCATTTTTATGTTTTACAATATTAATGACGAACTACTTTTCGTAGGTAAAGCTCGTAAAATTAGACAACGTATTAAGAAGCATTTCGAAGACAATGTTTCACCAATTAAAAATCACCGTGATGAAGTATACCGCATTGATGCATGTATCGTAGAAGATCCAACAGAAAGAGAAATTTATGAAACATATATCATTAATAAATACAAAGCAAAATATAACGTTGATAAAGTATTCTATAAATAAGTAATAAAAAAACAATCCTAGCACATAGTAATCTGTACCCTTTGTAAAGGACATTTTAAAAAAAGTTAGGCGGCATCAAGAAGATGGTTTCTGTATTCGACAGGAGTCATCTTCTTTAAATTCCACTGATATCTGTGCTGATTATAGTATTTCATATAGTCTTTAATTTCTTGTTTTAACTGTGTGAAAGATGTACAAGTTTTGATGTGTGCTTCATCTTTAAAGTGCCCGAAAAAAGATTCTTGTGGGGCATTATCCCAACAGTTTCCTCGCCTTGACATAGATTGTCCCAGCTTTAATTTTTTGACTAATTTTTGATAGGTAGGACTTGTGTAATGAGCACCTTGATCAGAATGAATATAGGCATCTTGCGTTAATCGTACCTTCTTATTCTTCTTTAGTTTGTGCAGCGTCGTCGTTGCGATATCTAAGGTAAGTCGTTCTGAAACATGATACGCCAAAACTTCATTCGTAGACCCGTCTAGAATAGTAGATAAATATCCTTTTTGATTCTTACCATAAAACAGGTATGTGATATCTGTAAGAAGTACCTTTCCCGGTACACCTTGCCTAAATTCGCGTTTTAATCGATTGGGTACCACGAAGTGTTCTTTCGTCGCTTTCAACATTTTTTTATAGGGATTTTCTCTACGAATAGGACAGATTATCCCATATTTTTTCATGATTCTACGGATGCGTTTCAAATTGTAGACAACTTGAAATTGACCCGCCAATGTCATTTTGATCTGACGAGCCCCCTTTTTTCGGTTTTTAAATCGAAATGCCTTTAATATAATCTCTTTCACTATTTCATCTTGATGTATTCTTTTCTCTCGCCGACTTTGAGAAATGGCTAAAAAATAATTATAGTATCCAGAACGTGAAACGCCTGCGACCTGACACAAATATCTCACCATATTTTTCAGGCGGTATTTTTCAATGATAGAACGAATTAATAGGTACTTTTGACTAGCGTGTAACGTTATTTCTTTCCCATCCTCCCTTCCATAAATTTGATCTTTTTTAACAGTTCATTTTCAGCTTTTAATAAGTTTCGTTCCGCTTCCAAACGTGCATATTTCTCCTCTAATGTAAGTTCTCTTTCTGACTTTCTTCCTGAGTTTTCCTTACGTGTGTCTCTTAAGCCCCATACACCGTTTTGCTTATAGGACGTACGCCATCTATTTCCTGATGACACAATACGTTGTAGACCGATGATATCTATATCAAAACCACATTCTTCAAAAATAATACGAGGTGGTTTACCCTGTTCATTTTCCTTAATAAAAATACGCTTGAATTCATCGGTATAGGTAATTCCTTTTTGGCTTACCGATTTTACGTATCGATTTTTTGATAATATTTGAATTTCCTTTTCTGTAAGCAATTTTTTCGTCATTTTGAAATTTCTCCGATTCTCATTTTTCTCTCATTATACAAGAAATACCCTATAGAATAGACTTTTTTTAAGTGTCTATTCTATAGGGTACAGTTTATAGAGTGGGATTGTTTTTTTATTTAAAATTAGTCCTCATATTTTTCTACTTTTTTTAAATGATTCGCAACAATAAAACAGCATACTCCTATACATATAAGTACAATTCCAATCGTTTCATGTTTTCCCAAAAAGAAAGGAATATCAGAAATAACATTTGTCATACATAACCCTACAAACACAAGGATCGGTCCTAGCCAAAGTAATACATTGCCGAATTTTGTGTGCTTCCACATAATAACCCTCCTCAATCCTCTTTACATATATATCCATAAAATGAAAGTAAATTCATAGAGAAATATAGTTTTTTTCATATCGAAAATTTAACCTTCATATATTGGTACAAGCAAACAAGAAAGGGGACCATCATGAATTGGTTAGAATCTTTTATATTAGGGATTATACAAGGTTTAACAGAGTTTTTACCGATAAGTAGTACAGGTCATCTTTATTTAGGAAGACATTTGTTTCAATTAGATGAAGCAGGATTGTTTTTAGATACGATGCTGCATATTGGCACTTTACTTGCAGTGTTTATTTATTACAAAAAAGAATTTATATATTTAATCAAAAATCCATTTTCAAAACTAATGCTATTACTTATTGTCGGGACGATACCTGCGGTTGTAATTGGATTGTTATTTAAAGACTTTTTTGAGGATATTTCAAAAACAGGTATTACGATTGGTTGGGAGTTTTTAGTGACAGGGTTCTTTCTCTACATGGCAGATAAACAAAAGAATGGTCGTAAAAAAATGGACGACATTACATATAAAGATGCATTTATCATCGGTTCATTTCAAGCGGTTGCTATTTTCCCTGCAATTTCTCGTTCTGGTATGACAATCGTCGCTGCATTATGGAGAAAGTTAGACCGCGAAACCGCAGCTTACTTTTCTTTTTTATTATCAACGCCAGCCATTGTCGGAGCAATCATTTTGCAATTTGTAGATGTTTTTCAAGGGGAAGCAGAATCTATTTCTAGTACATCTTTAATTGTTGGAACGTTATCAGCTGCGTTTTTCGGTTACATAGCCGTTTCGTGGATGATTCAGTATTTAAAACGTCATTCCTTAAAAGTATTCGCGTATTACGTCTGGGGATTAGGTATTTTAATTTTAACGTTACAATTTACTCATGTGTTTTAATTATAATGATAAAGAAGTTAATGAGTTTAAGATCCTGTTTCATTCATACATATAAGACAGGATTTCTTTTTATTAAGGGGGAAAACATGTTTAATAAGGCTATCGTTATTGGCGGAAGTATCGCAGGAAAGCTCGCAGCAAAAGCATTATCAACTGCTTTTAAAGAAGTAATCATTATAGAAGCCGGTGAAAGATGGGATGGAAAGTCCTCGAGAAAAAGAGTCCCACAAAGTAATCATCCTCATGTGTTATTAAAAGGTGGAGAAAAAGCCATTGAGGAATTGTTTCCTAAAATTACGAATGAATTAATAGAATCAGGTAGTGTCGTACATAACTTTACTCGTGATTTAAAATGGCATCAATTTGGTTTATGGAAACAGCCATTCATAGGAGAAGTACATATGATTCAACAAAGTCGTCCTTTGCTAGAATGGAATATCCAAAAACGAATACATCAAATTTCAAATGTTACTATTAAATATGAAACATTGGTTAAAGGGTTATTGGTAGATGAAAAGCTTAACAAAGTGTGTGGAGTAAAAGTTAAATATTTAGAGACAGACGCACAAGAAGAAGTTCATGCAGATATTGTAGTTGATGCAAGTGGATTTGGTTCAAAAAGTATAGAGTGGTTACGAGAATACGAAATTGAAGTACAAGAAGAGAAAGCGCGTATTGATTTATTTTACGTAACTAGAATGTTTAAACTTAAAGAAAATGAGAAATTAGACTACTGTAATACGCTAATGTCTCCAAGTTTCCCTGACAATCCGTATGGCGTTCTTATTCAAACGATTGAAGATAATCGTTATTTTGTTACTTTCAGTGGATATGCAAATGAAAAAGCACCACAAACAGATGGAGAATTTTATAATTTTGCTGAAAACTTATCAATCCCTAATGTTACAGATTTTCTTAACAAAGCTGTGGCAATTTCAGATATCAAAACGTATAAAATTCCTTATCAAGTACGTCGGAGATTTGATCTCACCACAAATATGCCAGAAGGATTATTAGTCGTTGGAGATGCACATTGTCGTTTCGACCCTGTTTTCGGTCAAGGTGTTTCAGTTGCCGCTATGGAAGCTCACCAGTTGCAATTACTTCTGCAAGGTAAAAAACAACTTGATAAAACATTTACACAACAATTTTATAAAAAGGCAGCTACTATAATAGAAACACCTTGGGATATGACAACAACGGAAATATCACGTCATCCTCAGCTAAAAAGAGAATTAACGATAAAGCAAAAATTCCAGCTATGGTATACGAAACAAATATATCAACTATCTGCAACTGATTCTGACGTTTATATTCGATTAGTAAGGGTGATGAATTTAATTCGTAGTCCATTTCACTTATTTCATCCAAAAGTGTTACTTGCTGTGTTACTGAAACGAAAGAAATAGCAGGAAAAAATTGATTAAAAAAGAATATATAACAGTTAGTAGATATAAAAGGGGTAATCGAGATGGAAATATACATAGAACAATTAAAGAAATACGATGCTAAAGATTTATTTACGTTTGAACTTACGAATAAGTCTTTTTTTGAAACAATGGTACCTAATCGTGGCTCGCAATATTTTGATTTTGAATATTTCCAAAAACTACTAGATGATTTATTAATAGAACAGGCGGATGGAGAATCTTATTTTTATTTAATTCGTAACGAAGAAAATGAAATTCTAGGAAGAATAAATTTAGTAGATATAGATTCGGAAACTCGAATCAGTTCGTTAGGTTATCGAGTCGGAGAAAAGTTTACTAAAAAAGGAGTTGCAACAGCAGCTGTAAAATTAATTTTAGACGTAGCGAAAAATAATGAAATTAATGAGGTTCATGCTAAAACAACTACTAATAATCTTGCATCACAAATTGTACTAGAAAAAAGCGGGTTTTCTTCTTATCAAAACGAAGCAGATACAACATCTGTAGTATTAAATGGAGAACATGTGAATTTTGTACATTATATTTGGAGAAATACTTCGCGCTTATAATAAGGGGGACTTATTCATGAATGATTTACGTTATCCAATTGGGCAATTTACATATAAACGTCCTATAACGGAAGAAATGATTGATACATGGATTCAAGAAATTGAAGATTTACCTAATGAACTAACGAAGGCAATTAAAGATTTAGATCAGAAACAGTTAGACACACCGTACCGCGTTGGTGGATGGACAGTTCGTCAAGTAGTCCATCACGTTGTTGATAGCCATATGAATAGTTACATACGCTTTAAATTAGCACTAACAGAAAAGAATCCAACGATTAAACCATATAAAGAAGAAAAGTGGGCAGAATTACCTGATTCTAAATTACCAGTAGATGTTTCACTAGTAATGTTAGATTCATTACATAAAAGATGGGTTAACCTTTTATATTCTTTAGAACTTGAAGATCTAGAAAAGACATTTAACCACCCAGAGACTGGTGAAACAAAACTTGCTGTTGCAATTGGACTATACGCATGGCATGGACGTCATCATACGGCTCATATAACTTCATTAAGAAAGCGACTAAATTGGTAGTAACGTGAAGATTACATTAGAGAAGGCAACAGAAAGTGATGCATCAGTTTTATTTCAAATGCAAATAGACTCATTTAGCCCTTTATTAAATAAATATAAAGACTATGAAACAAACCCAGCAAATGAATCTATTGAAAAAACGATTTTGAGGATAAATAATCCCAGCAGTAACTATTATAAAATGATAATAGATTCTAACCTTGTTGGAGCGATATGCATTTCAAAAAAAGAAATACCATATAAATTTTGGATTAGTCCAATGTTCATTCATCCAAACTATCAAGGGAAAGGAATTGCTCAGCAGGTACTTATTTTAATTGAAGAGATGTTTCCAGAAGCACGAAGCTTTGAACTTGCTACGATTTTAGAAGAAGAAAGAAATTGTTTTCTATACGAAAAGATGGGATATAAAAGAACAGAAGTAACTAAGAAATTAAATGATAAAACTACACTTATTTATTACAAAAAAGAAAGGTAAAGCATTTGAAATACGCTTTACCTTTTTCTGTTATTTGAGATTAAATATACAAAAATGATGTATATTCTTCCAAAATACTCGGGTGAGTAATTTTGGAATTGAATAAACATACAAAAAGTATTATTTGGTCGTATATGTTACTAACGCTTTTTGAATGCTTAAAACACTATCGTCACCTTTAAATTCTTTCGTAATTGGTGTACTCAAACTAGATACCCAAATTTTAAGTTCAGCATCTAAATCAAAATGCCCAGCTGTTTCAATGCTGAATTGTGTAATGCTTTTATAAGGGATAGAATGATACTCAGTTTTTTTACCTGATATCCCTTGTTTATCTACTAAAATAAGACGACGATTTGTGAATACGATTAAATCGCGAATTAATTTATAAGCATGTTCAACTTTCTCATCGTCTAACATAATCTTCTCTAAATCACGTTCTACACTTTCTGTACTCGTATTTGATGCATTTCCTAAAATACCGCTAAATAAACCCATAGGAAATTCCTCCTCCATTATTTGTGGAATGTGTTACTTATATTGTACCACGCTCTTGACTAAGAAATAATGACATTACTTTAGTAGTTTCTGGTTATTGTTGCAATTCATTTATGTAACCTCGTCTTAATATCTTATGCTAATATGTAAGTAAGAAAAAAGAAGCAGAGGGATATAGCATGAAAAATATCGGTTTAGTATTAGAAGGCGGAGGAATGAAAGGTTTATATACTGCAGGTGTACTCGAATATTTTATGGAAAAGAACTTATTTTTCCCTTATGTAGTTGGCGTATCCGCTGGAGCCTGTATGGGAGCAACTTATTTATCACGTCAAAAAGGGAGAAATAAGAAAGTAAATACAGAGTTAGTAGCAGATCATCGTTATATATCTTATCGAAATTTAATTCGAAAACGTGAATTATTTGGAATGGATTTTTTATTTGATGAAGTACCTAATAAAATTGTACCATTTGATTTTCAAACTTTCTTAAACTCAAATGAACAGTTTGTTATAGGAACGACTGATTGCGAATCAGGACAAGCTATTTATTATAATAAAGCAGAACACGGAAATGATATTTTAAAAATCATTCGTGCATCTAGCTCAGTGCCGTTTATAGCGCCTGCTGTAGAATATGATAATCGAAAATTACTAGATGGAGGAATTATAGATCCTATACCAGTTTTAAAAGCTCAAACTGATGGTTATGAAAAGAATGTTGTAATTATGACAAAGCCAGAAGGATATGAGAAGCAACGAAATAAATTTTCAGGGCTGGCTAAAATTTTATATAGGAAATATCCGAATATCGCACAATCTTTAGTAGAACATTATCGTTTTTATAATGAGACGATATCTTATATGAATCAAAGAAAACAAAAAGACAACTTTTATGTCATTCAACCAAGTGTACAACTTCCTATAAGCGGTATAGAGAGAAATAAAGAAAAACTCGTTAATTTATATAATCTTGGGTATACAGATGCTCAATATCATTATGAAAACTTATTAAATTGGATAGAAAAATAAAGGGGTGAAAAGTTGAAGTTAGGAAAACAAATTATTTTTAAGGAATTGCAGAACATGCATAGTCCATTGCGCAAGCCGTTTCCTTACCGTGCTACAGCAAAATTGCAGCGAACTTTAAAGAGTAAATTTACCGAAGATGACTGTATAAACGCTGATTTTAATCATTATTGGATGCATACAGCAGCAACTTTAAATTCTGTACTAAATGAACAGAACATTACGTTTCAGCAAATCAAGTGGTTAAAGAAATCTTTTTTTGAGTGGTTTCCACAATATTGTTTTCTAGAAACAGAGATTATGAAGTATCCCATTTTATATAGAGATTTCATGAATTATGAAAAGACCCGGAAGCTATTACTTTATTATCTTACTGAATAAAAATTTAAACGTACAAGTCATGCTGCTTGTACGTTTTTTGTTCATAAAATATACAATATTTACAACTTGTCCATGTAGGTATTTTAACGAGAAAAAAGAAGTACATATAGAATATGTGCGAGGGAGGAGATAGAAGTTTGTTAGCTGTTTTCCTTTCAATTCATGTCCAACTCAAATATTTCGAGTAAAATTCGTTTCTTAATGGTATTATCAAATATCAGGAAAACTAATTTAGAAATGAAGAAGGGACAGGTTTAAAATGGAAAACGTATCAAATGTAGATAAAGTAGAATCAATACAGTCTTTACAGTCAACAATCCGTAAACTTGAAAATGCACTCTCTCAGATGACTCAAAAAGGTGCAAATACTACATTAGTGAAAAAACGACTTAAAGCTGTTTGCATAGGGTTAGTAGTGCTAGAAAACGTTTGGAATCAAGAAAGTCATCAGTATAGCCAAGAAGAGTTAGCAGACGCTCGTAACGTCCTTGCTGGTTTACTTCCATCAATTGAGAGAGCCTATGATAAGTCTAAAGCCGGTAGTCCGCAAAGAACACTTTTAACAAGAAGAATAAAAGCGTTGGAACTTTCTATTCAGGCAATTGATCATTTTTCTAATAAATAACGTCTCTAAACACATAAAACACATAATTTACGACTGCTTTAATATAGGAAGTGCAGTATAGCAGTCGTTTTCCTTCAAACCATTATCCATCCGGAAAAATTGAAACATATTCATTTCATAGTACGATTTTAAATAACACACGTAAAATTCATATTTATACGCCTCATGATTATTCTCACACTTCACATCTTCAAGAACTTCTCATTGTATTTGATGGGAATTCATTCATTAATGACCTTTCAATCACAAAAACACTTAATTATTTAATTTACGAAAAAGAAATCTCATCGTGTATTGCTGTTGCTATAGATCCTGTTGATCGATTAGAAGAGCTAACTTATAACGATAAAATGAACGCATTTTTAACGAAGGAATTACTTCTGTGGATTCAGGCTAAGTATCGTGTGCATAAAGAAGCGAAACATACAACAATTGCAGGTTTCAGTCTTGGTGGCCTAGCAGCTTTTTATGCAGCACTTCAAAATCCGCATATTTTCGGGAATGTGTTGTCAATGTCTGGATCTGTACATTGGAAAAAAGATGGTTATGAAAATCAAATTCCTTGGATTGAAAATCAAATTTCATCAATAGATTCTAATACGACTCATCTCTATTCTTACATAGCAGTAGGTGAACTTGAAAACGAACCTCTTTTAACGGCCAATAGACGCCTATATAAAGCTTTAAAAGAAAATAGATACCAAACCACTTATGAAGAGTTCCAAGGCGGACATGACGGTATTTGGTGGCGAGAAAATTTGTTTGACGGGTTGAAAGCTTTAAAACTTACAAAAAACACACTATAAAATAAAAAGGAGAGAGAATCTATGAATCAAGAAGAACTAGATAAGAAACTAAAAAAGCAAGAGATTTTAGTAAAAGATGAGAAAGTTTGGTCCTATACATATGAGGATCATATTAGTTCTATCATTAAAGAAGCAGAAAAGAAAGGGTCTTTTGATAATATGCCTGGTAAAGGGAAACCTCTAAATCTAGATAAAGACCTTTCGTACAATCCTGAAAAGCAACTGTATAGAACGTTAAAGAATAATCATGTTTTACCAAGGTGGATTGAGCTTTCAAAAGAAATTGATGATTTAAAAGAAAAGCTAAAAGAAAATACAAATACTGCAGAAGCAGCGAATTTAATTCGAACTATTAATAAAAAGGTTTTAGAACATAATTTACTTTGTCCACCAAGTGCGCAAAAAACGAGGGTGAAAACGGACTTTTAACAATTTTTCATGAAGCTATCTCTTGCTATATAATTAAGTAAGGCATTTTTAATTCATTATGAAAGGGAGGCAAATGTAATGAAGAATACGTATCAACTTCAAATTCCGAAAGAACTAGAGCAGTATCGTACTATTTTAGAAGAAAGTGTAAAACCGTATATTAAAGTGTCTGGAACATTAGCAGAGACAACGCTTTTTGAGAGTAAGTTTGGTGGATATCCGTATTTACCTATAGATCAAGAGCACCCTAAAGATTCAAATGGACAACCTATGATGTTACTTGCTCAGCTAAACTTTGAAGAAATGCCGCATGTTGAATATATGCCTCAAGAGGGAATGTTACAGTTTTTCGTAAGTGCTGCTGATGAGCTTTACGGAGCAGATTTTGATCAGCCAACAACTCAAAAAGACTTTCGAATTATTTATCATTCTACAATTATAGAAGACTTAAATAAGGTTATTACTGATTTTAGTTATTTAAACACTTTAGAATTAGAGGACTTTATTATACCTGAAGCAGCGAAATTAAAGTTTGAATTGGATTATCAACCCGTAACGTCAGGGGATTATCGATTCGAAAAGATTTTTAGTGAAGATATTGACTGGGAAGAAATTGTTGATGAAGAAAATAATACAGAATTAGGCGAACTGTATGATGATTTATGTAAAGATCAAGGACATAAAATTGGTGGATATCCATTTTTCACACAGACAGATCCGAGAGAATGGGAAGAAAAATACCAACAGCATGACATCTTATTACTGCAAATCGATACAGATGATTCATTAAATATTATGTGGGGAGATTCTGGTGTTGCAAATTTCTTTATAAAAAAAGAAGACTTGTTAAATCTAGATTTTTCCAACGTTATTTACAATTGGGATTGTTATTAAAAATATATAAATAAAATACTAGCAAGTTAAAAAATCTTCCTGAAGGTAAGGGAGATTTTTTTATGTTAAAAATAAACGTTATGTTAACTAGAATACAAAAAATGGGTATAACAAAAGTCAAGTGTAAATAACAGAAATAACAATAAATAATGTGAAGTTGTAAAACGTGTGTAAACAGCAATAAATTCATACAGTAAAACATAAAATATAATTATTAATTTATGTTTTGTTTAGAAATGATTTTTTTGTATAAAAATTTCTCGCTGATCAAAAATGATTTTAATTCGTTTAATCTAAATCGATTATTGATTCAGATTTGCTGCGATTGATTGTATAGCAAAATAAACGGTAAAAACTGTAGAAATCCGTTTAAATAAGATTTTATGTAAATCTCACTAAAAATCTCCGTTTCGTCTCATTAAGTATAGTTTACTTGTTTTTTGATACCTGATATTGCTTTGTTTCTGTAACTGCCTATAATATATATTATGTTAACTGGATAAAAGTAAAAAACTTATTATATGTTAGTTTATATTGTTACGCTTCCCTTTTCATCGGATTCATTCTGTGTAATCGATTGTGTGCTTATTTGTTGTTTTATGAGTTGTTGATGATAATGTCTCCAGATATAAATTATATTTAAGACAATAAAAAATGCAATTCGTTTTAAATGAACACATTAAACGAATTGCATGGATATGATTCATAATAAGTTTTTAAAATTAGTTTGCTACAGCAATTGCTTCGATTTCAATTAATAAGTTATCGTTAATTAATTTTCTAACTTCGACAGCTGAACTTGCTGGTGGATTATTAGTGTCAATGTATTGATCTCGAATATCTCTAACAACGGCCATTTGAGAAATGTCTGTTAAGAAAAATGTTAATTTTACTACATCATTGAAATTTAAGTCTGACGCTTCTAATGCGATTTTAATATTTTCAAATACTTGTCGTGTTTGTGTAGCTAAATCATTACTTCCAACAATTTGGCCGTCTATATTAATTGCTACTTGTCCAGATATGTAAATCGTTCGTTTAGCGTTACTAACTTCCACTACATGTGAGTATCCAAAAGTTGGTGGCATCGTTTCTGGATTGATAAATTTCTTTTGCATGGCTCTTCTCCTCTTTAAATATCTTGTTTTCTTTATATTAGATTTTAAATTCAGATTATCCCTTATTTACTATAATAATTATTTACCGTTCAGCTGCTACATTTGTAAAAGTATATTAGCACTTTAATTTAAAGTTATTGATGGATTATGTACGTTTGATTTTTTTGGGTGCTTGTTATAATTACACCTTGTTTTATTAATTCTTCAGTTACTTTTGTATAGAAAAAGTGATACCACCAGATAAAAAACTCTTCATAAGTAATTTCTTTTGAGTATCTACTGCTGGCAAAGTATTGTTTTAAAGGTTTATCGTTTTCGTTGAATAATAAGACTAAATCTTCACTGATTATGTTTGCAATTTCGTTAAGTATAAATAAGTCTGTTGATTTAAATACAGGGATAACAGGTTGTGAATTTTGATATAAGCCTAATTTTTCGTAAACTACGTTTAAATGTAAGTCTTTTTGTCTATCTGCTGCTACGAAACCTTTTACTAATTGTTTTTTCTTATAATTAATATCGGTACTATTGTTTTGAAAATATTCTTTAAATGTTTCGTTATCTGCTGTTATTAAATTTAATGTTGAATATCGAGAATTTCCATAAAGACCAATTTGAACTTCTCCTAAATCTAAATACGTATTACCATACATCCCGAAAGCCTCTATATCTGTTAGTTCTTGTTCTTGAATAGCATAATAATATCGTTTCTTATTTCTTAAAGGTCGTTTCTTTTTTAAATAGTTTTCTTCAATGTAATTTATTTGTCCAAAATCTAATAACACACCACTATACAATAAAAGACTATAAGATTCTCTAGATAAATGATTAAACGTGTCGATTCTCTTTGAAATATCTTCAATATGACTTGAATAGTTTTCAAAGATCCTAAGTGTTGGTTTAATTAGAGGTTCACAAAGGTTATAAAGCTTTTCTCCTTCACAAGCTGTTATAATCATACACGTTGGATAGTACCTCCCTCCTGTTTGTTTCAATAGCCCCTCTACTTCTAATGAATTAATGCGCTCTTCAAATTCCTCATTCGTCCAACCTAGCACCATTTTCACAATATTTGACTCAAAACCAAGATGAACCAATACAAGTAAATATTGAAGTTTCGTTCCTTTTATTTTTATAGATGGCGAATTATCTCCAGATGAAATCATTTTAGTTTCATAAGCTGTATGTAATATATTCTCCGGACTATTATTAGTGGGCATTTCATATTCCCTCCCTTACGAGTAAATTCATTGTAAAATCTATGTATTTACTAAGTTCTATAAACGAAAGTAAGTATCCTCTAATCTCAAATTAAAAACCTTAGCATAGATATAGCTGAGTTATTTCAGATTTTGATAGTTTACATTTTGATTTCTTTTTTCTCTCTATTTGCACTTACATCCTCTCCTTTCTTTTACTAATTAGAGATATATTTTCTTCTTTAACACACAACGAAACGTATGTTCTTTGTTGCTTTTAAGAATGAATTTACTAAATTAAAACAATTTACATTTACTTAATATTGATTTTATCTGCCGCTAAATAACACTCATTTTATATATATGATTAATGAATTTGACGAATTTATGAAATGTACTTTATTTAAGATGAAAGATAAAATGATATAGTTTACACTACAAATAACTACAATAACAACATACGTATATTGTTAAACGTAAAAAGGAGAACGAATGAAAAAGAAATATGTAAATCAAATTCATACTGATGTAAGTTTTAAACCGAAAGATATTATAGGTTTAATGACTGATTACTTTAAAATGAAAACAAAGTTGCGTCCTATAAAGAATTTACCTATTGTTTTATCAGATAAAAACAATAAGTCTTTAGAGAGTATTACATGGTTTGGCCATTCTGCTTCTCTTTTAAAAATAGAAGGTAAAACATTGTTATTAGACCCGATGTTTGGAGATGCCTCTTCCCCGTTTCCAGTGTTTAATAGTAAACGTTATAGTGGTTCTTTTTCTTTAGAACGTGAAGAACTGCAAGAAATTGATGCAATTATCATTTCTCATAATCACTATGATCATTTAAATTATAAAAGTATTATGCAATTAAAAGATCGTGTAAAGCATTTCTATGTTCCAACTGGAGTTGCGCAATATTTAATTAAATGGGGTGTTTCACCTAGTAAAATTAGTGAGCATAATTGGTGGGATGAAATTATGCTTGATACTATTAAGTTAGTATGTGCCCCTGCAAGGCATTTCTCTGGACGAGGTATGACAGATAGAGATTGTTCGTTATGGTGTTCATGGGCTATCCTTGGTCAAGAAACTAAAGTTTTCTTTAGTGGCGATAGCGGTTATGCGCCTCACTTTAAGGAGATTGGTAATAAATACGGTCCATTCGATCTTACGTTAATGGAATGCGGGCAATATGATCCAAGGTGGTCTGCTATTCATATGTTGCCTGAAGAAACAGTACAAGCTCATATTGATGTAAAAGGAGAATTACTTCTTCCGATTCATTGGGGTGCTTTTACATTAGCATTACACGAATGGAGTGACCCGATAGAACGTGTTACGAAAGAAGCTAACCGTTTAGGAGTTAAAATTACAACACCTCAAATTGGCGAATCTATTACGTTAAAATCTACAGACTATCCTAGGTATGCTTGGTGGCAAAAAGTCTAATTATAATAAAAAGCGAATCTGTCTTATATAAAAGATTCGCTTTTTACTTATTGATTATAATGTATCGTTGACAAACTGATTAAACTTGTCTATTTCTTCAACGAATGGATTATGATTACTTTCTTCAAATTTAGTTAATGTTGCGTTCGGGATCAAATTTGCTATTTCACGAGAAAATATGTAGGGACATTGTGCATCATGCTTACCACAGTATATAAAACTTGGGATTTTTACGAATTTAAGTTTCTGACGAACATCATAATCTTTATATTCAACTTGTCTAAAATAATTTAGCCGATTGCCAACTGTCTTTCCGCTATTCGGCAGTTTTAATGCCTCTTCAAGCTTTTCTTCAGAATAAAAAGACATAAGTGCCCACTCTCTACTTAATGCTTTTCTTTCTTCTTGTACTGTACTATCATCATTTAATGCATTCATAATTGATACGATTCTATTAAATTTTACATTTTTACTACAGTATATACTATCTTTATGAGATGCATATTCCTTGCTCGCCGCTGCGCCACCAACAATTATTTTCGTTAAACTTTCTTGTGCTTCAGTCGCATATACAAGAGCTAACATCCCTCCTGTCGAATGACCAGCAACCCCCCATTTATTAATATATAAAGCTTCTCGAATCGCTTCTAAATCTTTAATCGTTTCGGTCATACTATATTCAGAATCATTTTTTGCTGAATCTGAATTGCCACACCCCTTTAAGTTAACTAAATATACGCTATAATGGTCAGTAAATGGGTTTGCAAAAGTATTTCCATTATCGTTATACTCGCTATACATATGTGTAACGCATAAAGGCGGACCTTCTCCCTTCATAAAATACTCAAAATTGCCTCTAGTAGTTTTGACAATATTTGTTTTCCACATATTGAATCTCCTGTCTAAAATTTTTTATCTGCTTTTTAGTTTTTTGGTACACTGGGCATTTCATTTTCTTCATTACACTCATCCCCATTTGAATTTTCTCCTTAGCTACTCTTCGAATTATTTGAGTTATAATTATTTTGCTGTGTATTGTAGATTACAATTCCTGCTTTTTACAATTGAATTATATTATTTATAGAACTTTCCTGTTTAGCCAATTTTTCATTCCTATAATCTATTAATTTATGATTAGATAAAACAAAATTGTGCTCTAATATGAATTTATTGTAGAGCACTTCAACTAAAAATTTAGGTATCATCTCTCCTACGCCGTAATTATAGTCACTAAGAATCCAAGAAATCTCTTTCCAATCTAAAATTCCTTCTGATACTTTTTTTGGAGTTTGATATGTAAATTCATTCATTAGCTCTATTAAATAAAGATACATACCACCAGAATATGAAGAATCTTTCCACTTAATAATGCCTTTAAATTGAATTTGGTCATACGTAACTTTTATATTAGTCTCTTCCTTTATTTCACGAATCGCATTTTCTAAAGGTGTTTCGCCCTTTTCTATCTTTCCTCCTACACCATTCCATAATCCTTTTACCGGATCATATTCTCTATTTAACATAAGTATCTCTTCATTTCTTTTTATAAAACATAAAGTGTGCTTGTACATAATGTGATTCCTTCCTCCGTTTTTAATAAGCTCTTACTGGGGATATAAGATGGATTGCTGCAGATTGTGTCCCTGCTTCAATTAATATCGGTCTCATAGAACCGCTGAAACTTAAAGTAACCGTTTTTTCTTTTATTGCCCTTAAAGCATCCAACATAAATCGTCCATCGAAAGATATATGTAATTGTTTTTCACCGTGAATTGCATCTACTTGTTGTGTTTCATATATTTTTCCAATCTGAGAAGCATTAGAAGAAACTTTAATTGTAGATTCGTTTACGATTTCTAAGTTAACATTGTTATTTGCCCATTCACTTGCTAATAAACTTGATCGATCTACACCTTGTAACATTCTTTGTCTATCTACGTTAATGACTGTTTGAAATTTATTTGGAATTAAACTAGATATATTAGGATATTTCCCTTCGATTAGTCTTGAATATAAAGTAGTTGTGCCGAATGTAAAAATAATGTGGCTTTCTGATAGATAAATAGAAACGAATTCTAAATTGCTGTTCATTAATTTTAAAAGTTCATTAATGGTTGCACTTGGTACAATACAATTCGCTTTCATATTAGTAGAAATTTGTGTTTCACGTATAGCTAGTCTATGAGAGTCAGTTGCAGCGCATATTAATTTATTGTAGTCTAACTCGATATGCACTCCGGTAAGAACGGGTCTAGATTCATTTTTCGCTACTGCAAAGACTGTTTGTTTAAACGCATCAATCAATTGTTTTGTTTCTATTTGTATTTCTGCATGATCCTCTATTTGTGGTACGTTAGGAAATTCACTCGCTGGAAAGCCATTTAAGTTTAATGTGATTTCTTCTGATTGTATGGTAATTGTTTGCTCATTCTTACTTTTTATTACTATATCGCTTGGCATTTTCTTTATAATTTCAATGAAGTATTTTGCAGGTACAACAATTGTCCCTGCTTGTAAGGTAGTCGTAATTTGTTCGTCATCCATGGAACTAGGGATGAATTTTTCGATGAAAATATTTGAATTACTTGCGATTAAAGTAATTCCAGATTGATTTGCAGTTATTTTTATACCGGATAGTATAGGAATTATAGCTTTGGTAGATATTGCTTTACTTACTTCTGAAAGTGCTTGAGTGAAATGTTTATGATTAACGATAAACTCCATTTTTCCCCCGCCTTATATGTAATGATATTTTTATGTTGCTTGATGAATGATTGTTCCATTAAAAATGTAAGGTACTGTTTCTTTCTTTTGTAAAATGTCTAGTAAATGTTCTGGTATACGCAAATACGGTGCTGCTCTATGTAATTCCATCCAAGTAATCTCTTCAATTTCTTTTGGCCTTGATATATTTGTCTCCCCACCAATTATTTCACCTAAAAAATTAAAGAAAATTGCATGGTGTCCTCTCTCCTCAAAAAAAGCTTCGCTAATGTAACAAATCCCCTTTACAGTTATATGTAGACCGGTTTCTTCTTTCACTTCCCGAATTACTGCCTCTTCTAACGTTTCTCCCAATTTAACCGCGCCACCTGGTAGTGTGTAATAAGAACCATTCTTCCCTTTGTTTTTTACCATTAAGATCTTTTCGTTTGTTTTATCGTATAAAAGTGCATATGTAACATTTACTTTCTTCATCTAAGTCCACCTCTAATAATGGGAATTTTCTATCTTTGTTACATTCTACCATTTATTCGTTTTAAAATATAAAAAAGTTAATTGAGTATTTCATTTATCTGCTCTTAGCAAAGTTAACGTGAAAAAAGAGTCCTAGTAGGAGGACCCTTTTGTAGAATTAAGCTATTTTTCGATGTAGCTGCTTTATTTCCTTTTTCTTCTCTGCTTTTGGTGGACGAATTAATATCGAAATAACGAAGGAAATAACGCTTAAAATACCGATTATAATAAAGGTCGGCTGAAATCCACCGAATAATGCTCCGATGAATGATCCTGCAAGCGCACCAAATCCGAACCCTTGGTATACAATCCCGTAATTTGTACTATGGTTTTTTAAACCGAAGTAATCCCCAACAATGGCTGGGAATATTGTAATATTACCACCAAAGCAAAAGGCTACGCTGGCTACACAAGCAAAATAAATCCCGTAATTTAATGGAATGAAACTTAATGTAAAGACTGACAATCCAATAATAATAAACGTTGCAGAGACAATTTTCATTCGGCCAATTTTATCTGATAGCGTTCCAAGAATGATTCTACCTACTGTATTAAAGATTGCAATCATTGCGACGGCATTAGCAGCAGTTGCAGCGCTAAGTCCAACGAGCTGTACCCCAATATCTTTTACCATACTGATTAAATATAGACCACCCATACACGACGTAAATAGCAAAAAAAACAAAAGATATACTTGTTTCGTTCGCATCATTTCACGAGGCGTATAATCATTGTGTAATGTCTCAGTTACAGTATTACTTACTATTGCTTCATGTAAGAAGAACGATCCGATTAATACTAAAAGTAAAACGATGATACCCCAATATAAAAATGCTTGTGATACACCAAGGCTATCGATCAGACTTCCGTTTATATATCTAAAGATTAAGCTACCCATTCCATATGCAGAAACAGATATACCAGAAATAAGTCCTTTTCGATTTGGAAACCATTTAATTAAATTAGATAATGATGTGATATAAGCAGTTCCATCTGCATAACCAACTACTACACCAGCTAATAAATAAAGTAATGGTAAGGAAGAAACTTGTGAACTAAGTATTAAACCGAGTCCCAGCACAATCCCTGCAGTAGCGATGAGTTTTCGAAGCCCTAATTTTTGCTGTAACTTTCCTGCAAATAATGTTGAAAATGATAAAGAGAAGCTTGTAATGGAGAAAGTTATCGCAACGGCATTAAGGTTCCATCCAAACTTACTGACAAGGGGCTGATTAAATAAACTCCATGTGTAAATTGTTCCAAGGCCAATTTGAACAATGATTGTACCTAGAACAATTAGTAACGGATTTATAGAGGTTTGTTTCATACTAACTGTCCCCTTCTTTTATCGTGACATGAATTTTCACAGTTAGTATAACCATCATAAAAAGCAAGATACTGCATGAAAAATGGAAATTGAATTCATGTACACAAAAAGACACTCCATAATGAAGTGTCTTTCTGCAGGTTATATTAGATTTACTTAAAGAAAGCTTTGTTAAGATAAGACATTTTCAAATGCTTATGTATATAGAGTACCAAAAGTTTTCAATCATGTGATGGGACTTAAGATGTATTTTTGATTCATCATATGGTCGGATAAACGAAAAATTAATATTCAATTTCATCAAAATCCTTCGGCTGCGGTACCGTTTGCATATTAGCTGCATCTTTCGGATCGCTATAAATTGCATTTTGCTCTGTATTTATATCTTTAATGTTTTGCTTTTTGTTTTTATTCATTTTATCTTTCACTTTCTCTCACTCCTTTTCATTATAGGAGTAATTATGCCCTATTACCGTTACGAAATGTATCCGCGACTAAATTGCTGAATTCACGTAAATAATATAAATAATTATCACCGCCGTAGTTATATCTTTTATTATACATTTTTGCAACAACTACATTATATTCAGGTATTACTAATATAGTTGGCCCCGTAATTCCTAATATTTGATATGATCCTTTTGGTACTCGTTCACCAAGTTCACTCAACTGTGCAGATTCATTTTGAACGAACCAAAATAACCCATTTTGTGGTAGTTCATTGTTTGTAAATGTTGGACTCTGTAAACTTGTCGCAATTTCTATAACTTCTTTTGGAACAATTTGTTTCCCGTTTAATACACCTTGATTTAAATGAAGATTTCCCCAATAAGCAAATTCTCTAGCTGAAACAAACAGATTTTTTTCCGTACCGTCATCTACTGTACCAATTGCGCTAATTGCATCTTCATTTGGATCATTAACGACTTCAACTAAATTTTCATCTTGCTGAACTCTCCAACCTGTTTCTTGAAAATTAGCATGTTTAAACACACGCTCTTTTAACAATTCAGGAAAACTTTTGTTATATAGCTGATAAATAAGACGTGTCATCATCCTTACATTAATATCTCTATACGCCCATCCTTGCCCCGGTTCAAATTCACGAAAAATTGTCCCGTCATTCGTTTCTTCTAATCCGTGCGAATGTGTTACTAAATGTCTTATCGTCGTTTTACCAAGCAATACAGGATCAAAGTCTTTAAAATATTTTATCGCTTCATCATCAATAGAGTTTATTTTCCCCTCGTAAAGCGCATACGCTATCATTAATCCTAAATAACTTTTTCTAGCAGAAGCAATGTTAAATTGTGAAGATGCTGTTACTCTCTTGTTTGTAGATGTATTTGTGTGATAACCACTATAATGCTCTAGTACGATTTTATTATCTTTTATAATACAAAGTGCTGCTGCAGAACTATGATTTTTTTCTTTTATATTCTCTACCCAAGAAATCAACTTATCATATGTATACAAATGAATCCCCCTTAACACTAATACAAAATTACAGCATGAAAGAAAAGTGCAAAATAATTTTCACACCTTTCTTTCATGTAAAATAGTTTTGATCTTCTATACCTAAATGATCCACCAGTTCCAGCAATTAAAGCAACCGAAACATCCTGCACAACCTACGCATCCACCACATCTGCCGCCACAACCACCGCAGCGTCCGCCACAACCTCCGCATCCACCGCAACGACGTACATCGCCTTGGATGTAATAATACGGATATTGATTTTGTTGTTGATCCCAATAAACAACATTACCAGTTTGAAAATCATTAAGGTTTAATGATTGTAGTTCTTGTTGAAACTGATTCATTATGAAACCCTCCATTTATTAATGTAAATTCCGTCCAAATATGAAAGTTAATAAATTTTTGTAAATAAAGTAGAAACAAGACTATAGACTAAATGCGTACATCAACAAAATATGAACTTACACTAGGTGATGTACCTTGTTTTTTAGCCTATTTTCTTATTTTCCTTTTGGCGGACAGATTTACTATTGATAGAGGCGTTTAAAAATTGCTAATCCAACAGTTTAGTAGTTCATCACTTAATTTTCTTTCTAGTAACTCTTTAACTGAAGGTACTGGCATGATTTTATAAGTATGTAAAGCATCTTGATTATAATCAATCCAGTGAAACGCTAAATGAGATTCTTTAGATTTTGGTATGAAATCAATATGTAACTCTTGTGAATCTATCTCAAAAATATGATTGATTTCATGGTGAAGAACTTCTTTATCTTGCCATTGGTTTTCTATGACTCCTAAAAATTGTTTTATACTACAATTTACTCCGAGTTCTTCTTGTAGTTCTCTTATTAATGCATTCTCAGCTGATTCGCCAACTTCAACATGACCACCTGGTAAAAAATAATGATGGCCAATATATTCAGCTACTAACAATTTTTCATCCTTAATCATAACAGCTCGTACAATATGATGAAATTTATTTTTCAATTGCTATTCCTCCCATTCATTTACTTTATATTTGATTAAAATAGTCATTTAATATAGGAATAATATAAATCATAGGTGTTTCATACGGATGAATTTTGTTAATGACTTCAAGTGCATCCTTTACAAGATCCCGTTTGCACTTTATTTCAATTTTACATTCTTGGCCTTCACAAATCTGACCAATTTCCCCGTTAAAAGGCGATGCGTCTTTTAATGGTCTCCAGTATCCTTTCACAGAACTATAGGACAGACAATGATCATATTCTCCCGTTTTACAAGCACCAATTTTATTTAACTCATTCCTCAACATTTCAATGTATTCTTCAGGGATAAATACTTCAATTTTCACTTCAGTAAATTGCATAATTCATTTCACACCTTTATTACATAATAATTAAACGAATAAGCGATATACTTGCTCACCATCATAATCATGTCCCAATGATTGAAAACCATAACGTTCATATAGTTTCTTAGCAGAGATGTTATCTTTATGTACTGTTAATCTAATTTCTCTACACGCTTTAAATGTATTTTTTATTAAATAGATACTTTCCTGTAATGCCGCTTTTCCATAACCTTTACCTTGCTGCATTTGATCAATAATAAAACCGTTTATCCAATACATATCAGTTGTCTCTCTTACAACAGCATGCATAATAAAACCAACCATATGGTCGCCATCATATATCACAAATGGCATGTACTCTACATTGTCACCATCTGGTTTTATATATACTTTAGCAAGCGAAACTGCTACGGATGGAACAAATTTCAACTGATTTTCTTTAACTTGTAGCTTTAATGCTTCTTCCCAATTTTCTCTCGTAACAACCTTTAACTGGACATTCAATATTGTAAGCTCCCTTATATAGAGGATGTATGTTTATATTCAACGTAGTGAAATAATTCCCTTTTTCGCCAACAACTTATAACATGATTTTTATAAAATCTTGAATGAATTTTTGTTCATCTATTTCTAGTGCTATACGGGCTCCTTCAGATATAGAGCTATGGCGAAAATCAGCAAATGTTTGTCCTTTCGTATCTCCGTATGTATCTATATTTACTGTACGATGCACAAATTCAAAAAAACTTGGATTTACTAATCCACTTATTGCAACCACATCATGTAGCAAAGGTCCTTCCATAGATGGATTAAGTTTTTTGTATGCGGATAGATAGTAATCATACATTGGTTTCATTATCATATGAAATGGATTCTTTGTATTAGCTTGAATATAGTTAAATACATTTGGTGTTAACACAGCTTTGTTTGTTACATTTAAAGGGAATATGAATAAATTCTTTGCTTGATGGAAAACAATTTTACTTGCTATAGGATCCCCATACACGTTTGCCTCTGCTAATGGCGTAACGTTTCCTACTTCTAAAAAAACACCACCCATGAAATAGATTCCTTTTACATTTAGCATTAAATCATTCCATAAATTAAAAGCAATTGCTAACGAGGTAGATCTTCCTACATCAACAATCGTTAAATCTTTTCCGTACTTTATAAGAATCGCAGCAATACTGCCGAAATTATATATTGGAATAGATAATATATTTTCTGGAACATGGATGGGCCCTAATCCTTCTGCTCCGTGAATTTCAGGATAGTACGTAGTGATTTCTTCTGTAAGTGGTTTTGTTGCACCACTAATGACAGGAATGTCTTGTCTATTTGCTAACTGTAAAATATACGCTGCATTATGTGCAGCATGTATATGCTCAACATTTCCGTATCCGGTTACAATACCGACAATTTCAATTTCGGGATGCAGTAAACCATACATAATGGCAAATGAGTCATCAATACCTGGGTCTCCGAAAAATAATACTTTTTCCAAGAAATACTCTCCCCTCACAAAAACATAGCGTCATCAATAACTATGTATATGAAAAAAGCAAGTATATCTATGCGAATTTTTGAATGGATAATGTTTTACAAAATATTAAGAAAGGAACTAGCGTATGCTAATTCCTTTCTTAAGTAACCATTCTCAAATTTAATTAATTATCGTATCCTTCATAAATTGCATCATTTATTTGATTTTGTATTTTTTTATCATCAGGTATAGGTTTCCACCAATTTCCTGTAATAAATAACATAGTTAATAAATTATAACTATCACTAAAATAGCTTTCTCTCTTATTCTTCATCCAATCCCAACCGCTATTTACCCACTTTTGATTATTGCTACTCGTTATACTTGCAGCAATAAACGGTGAAACAAATACAGCAGTTGAATAACTACCAATATTAGATCCGTTTAATTGATAACCATCCACAATTTTAGAAGGATTTCCATTCGTTTTATTTTGAATCCATGAAGAGACTTTATCAGAAATGACTTTACTTCTTTTCTCGCCGTACATCGCATAGTCCATTACAATTCTCAATGGTACCCGACTAGCATTGTAATAATATGCATTTGTATATTCTGACTCATCTAAGAAGTCTTTAGGTGCGGGTTGTGGTGGGTTTTTTACAACGAAATCTGAAATAAGTCCTGTATTTGGAGAGTACTTATTACTAAATTGTGTATAAACATCGTACAAATTATTAATAACAGTAAGCCAAGTTTTATCACCTGTAAATTCATAAAATGCTCTATGTTGTCAGCTCCTTTTAAAATGCTTACTACATAAAATGCAACATACAATATTTAACTAAAATACAAAATATTATATTTATCAACATAAGAAAGAAACTATATGAAAAAGTATCATAAAATTATAATTGAATTACATTATACGGATTGATCATTTGCTAGATTCCTATGTTTTTCTTTTCTTAATACTGGTATATGAACAATCAAAATTCCAAGTATAGTAATCCCCCCACCAATTATTGAAACAAAAGTCGGTACTTCTCCTAACCATATCCAAGCAACGAAACATGCAGTTACTGGCGTTAAATATAGAGAATTTGTTGCTTCAGCAGCACCAGAATGAGATATGATATAAGCCAATGCGATATATGGGAGTACTGTTGGAAATAAACCTAAATATATAACACTCATATTCACTTCAAGAGGAGCTGCTAGTATTTCTGTATACATTCCCGGGAAGAAAATAAGCATACATACCGTACTAGATAAAATTGTATATATCGTAAATGGTAAGAAGCCGTACTTTTTTAAGTAAGAAGTTTGGAAAACAAAATATAAGCTTTCTGAAGTCGCTGCTAATAGTATAAAAAATCCCCCACTATTTAATTGAATAGCATCTCCTTGGCTAAATGATATGAGAGCAATTCCTATAAAACTAATTACACCACCGATCCAACCGTTTAATTTCATTTTTTCGTTCAAAAAAATAGAAGCAAGAATTGCCGTTACTATAGGTGTGACGGAAACGATTAAACTTGCCGATCCAGCATTTACTGTTTTTTCACCATAGTTTAATGCGATGTGATAAAAAGTAAATCCTAAAGCACCAAATATAAAAATTGCTGGGATATCCTTTAAATCCGGTATTCGTAACTTGTAAATAAAAGAAAACAACAGAAGTATAAATGAAGCGATTAATAAACGTAGTAAAGTCAGATGCTCAGGTGTATAAGATGAAAGCCCCATACGAATTGCCGGAAAAGCAGATCCCCATATAAGAATCGTAAAAACGTGAGCGCATATAATGCGTAAATCCCATTTTTTATTATGCATGTTGTCTCTCCCTCCCTAATAAACCAACCATTTTCGAATTACCAATTATTTCTTTTCATCATATTTAATAGTTGATACAATGTCTTCAACCAGTTACTTATCGTAAAAACCAACCACTTGGCATTTTTTAAGTGAACGAGGGGAGTTTATTTATGACAAATAGTAAAAAACTGCCTAAGTATCGGCAGATAGTAGATTATATGAAAGAAAAAATTGAAAATGGAGAGTGGCCAATTGGAAGTAAGATCCCTAGTCAAAGGCAGTTAGCAAAATCATTTGAAGTAAATCGTAGCACTGTAATAACTGCACTAGATGAACTTATGGCTGATGGACTGATTCAAGGGAAAATTGGAGCAGGAACAATTGTAACGAATAATACATGGTCATTATTAGCAACGAATCCACCACCTGATTGGAGTGAATATGTAAAGGCCGGTATTCATAAACCAAGCAAGTTAATGGTACGAGAAATAAATGAGGCAGAAGCAAATAACAAACTTATCCATCTTAGTAAAGGCGAACTTGCTCCTCATCTTTTTCCGTTAGAAACGATGCAGTCCATTATGAAAAAAGTAAGTGAGGAATTAGATTATTTTGGATACGAAGAACAAAAAGGGTTTTATCCGTTACGTAAAGCAATAAGTAAATACGTAAAATCATTCGGAATACATACGTCACCGAGTTCTATATTAATCGTCTCTGGTGCATTACAAGCATTGCAATTAATATCAATTGGTCTTTTGCATAGAGAATCAACTGTTTTACTTGAACAACCTTCTTACTTATATACACTTCATGTATTTCAATCAGCAAATATAAATTTATCTGGTATAGCTATGGATCATCACGGTGTTTTACCTAACGAATTATTAAAACGCATTAAATATAGTAAAAAGAAAAACATTTTATATTCTATCCCTAGTTTTCAAAACCCAACAGGGATATTAATGTCTAAAGAGCGAAGAAAAGAAATAATAAAAATATGTGAAAAGGAACAGTTACCTATTATTGAAGATGATATTTATCGCGAGTTATGGATTGATGAACCACCTCCAGTCCCTTTAAAGTCGATAGATAAACATGGACATGTATTATATGTTGGTAGCCTATCTAAAACACTTAGCCCAGGACTTAGAATTGGATGGATTATTGGACCTGAACCAGTTATTGATAGATTGTCAGATATAAAAATGCAAACAGACTATGGATCGAGTTCATTATCTCAAAGGGTTGCTGCCGAATGGATAAATAAAGGTTTTTATGAGGAACATGTTGCAAACGTAAGAATTCAACTAAAAGAACGAAGACAAATCATGATACGGGCTTTAAATAAGTATTGTGCAGATGTTGCAACGTGGGATATTCCTAGTGGTGGATTTTTTATATGGCTAAAGGTAGTACCTAGCATTCCGATGAAGAAATTATTTTCAGAGGCTCTATCAAAAGGGGTTCTATTAAACCCAGGACGTATCTATGAAGAAGAATCAGATCAGTACATACGTTTATCGTATGGATATGCTTCCTCTGAACAAATCACTAACGGGATTAAATTGTTGAGTGAATTAATTCGTAAGCTAATGGCATAACAAAAACTCCTCTTTTTCTATGGAGGAGTTTTTGTATATCTTATTTACCACAATCTCATTTCCTGTCCCAATAAAATAAGTTCGTCATAAGGATCCCCGACAATGTTTAATACTTGAGCAAAAGCAGGCTCTGTTTTTAAACCTTTCTCTTTTAAGCGAATAATTTCTTCCCTTATATGTGGATGCTGCATTAATAACATGTGTTCTACTATCATATGTCTATACGCATTTTGGTTACGCACTGGCTTAGGCTGGGCAAATAATTCAAAATCAAAACCTTCAAATTTAAAATTCACCTTTATCGATTCGGTATTTTTAATTTTTTTCTTTTTTATTTTGAATCCTTCATAAGAACCATATAAAGATCTCATTTCTTGTTCAAAAACATCAAAGTTATGTACTTCCATTACTATATCTAAGTCAGATTGAAGCGTATCAATTCTTATAGGTATAGTCCCGCAAAGAACGGGATTATATAAAGCTAAATCCTCCATGATGTTTAGTTTATTCAAAACATCATAAACCTTTTGTTGCTTGTCATTCCCTGATTGTAAATATGTAATAGATGTAAACATGGAAGTCTCTCCTTCATTTCACGTAATACGTGACTCACTAAATTCAAGAAAATTTGTTCTAAGAGTACCTTTATTTCAATATATTAAGACGAATAAACGATATGTTTCAACTTTTCTCCTATACTGCAATACTATAGAAATAAAAAAGGAGGAATTATTATGAGTATTTTCAATGTTCTTTTGACCATCCACATTTTATTTGGAACAATATGTTTAATTACCGGTATTGTGGCGATGGTTGCTCAAAAGAAGAAAGGGAAACATACGGAATGGGGCGAAATATATCATGCATCCTATGTTGTCATTACCCTCACTGCAATTATATTATCCATTATAAACTGGGATAAAATCGCATATTTATTTTATGTAGCAATTTTCTCTTATGCTTTTGCGATTTATGGCTACCTTGCAAGAAAAAAACGCTGGAAAAATTGGATCCACCACCATATTAGAGGTATGTTAGGTTCTTATATAGGTGCGGTAACCGCACTTTTAGTAAACGTCGGTATTCATATTCCCATAATTAATTTACTGCCACCTATATGGTTTTGGTTTTTACCTACATTAATCGGTATTCCTCTCGTAGCCAGTGTATCAAAAAAATATAAAAAGCGTAGTTAAAATTCATTACATTTTCGTTACTTTCTGACTAAACTTATGAAAAATAATACCCAATGTCGTATTCTTTCGCGTTCGGTTCGTAAAACTAGCAAAAAAAGAATCCAATATGCTTATTGGATTCTTCTTCACGTCTTTTTCATATTTCATTTCAATGTCGGCTCTATGTATTCAATGATATTACCATCTGGATGACGAATTATCATTTTCATACCTGTGGGTACTTGTATTGGTTCAGTAATCATTACGCCGTTATAGTTTAAGATTAGTTCTTTTACTTCGTTGAGATCATCAATTACAATCGTTGCAGCAACATGATTCTTAATTGTTTCTTTTAATTCTTCAATTAAAAGTAAATTTGTAAATCTAATCACATGCGTTCCGTTCATTTGAAATTCGTGTGGTTTTTCTTGCTTTAATAGTATTTTGTAAAATTCTAGATGAGTTTGTAAGTCTGAAACATAGAGGCGTGGGACAACAGCTAATATATTCATCCTACTTACACTCCTTTTTAGTTTAACTAGATTAATTTAATTATATATTACTCGAAAACCTATATAAACTATTACGTTAAAAACAGTTTCTTTTAATTAAAACTTTAATAATGAATGTAATCGATCCGGATAATTCGTAAACATCCCGTCAACTCCCCATAATAGTAACTTTTTCATGTCTGCTTCATTATCTGCAGTAAATGGATGAACTTCTAATCCTTGTTTCTTTATTTTCTTTACGTAAGCTGAATCAATATATTTATAGTTCATTCCAAGACCAATGCAATATGTTTTATACTTTTTTATCTCTAATTCAGTTAATTGAACTGCCTTCTTATAGGATAATAATTGCACCAGGGGTATATTAACATTTAAATTATGAATTTTTTGCAGACTTTCTTCACTAAATGATTGAATAATAACTTTATCCTGTATTTCATAGTGATTAATAATTTCTAATAACTTTTCTTCCATTTCTGGATATTCATCAGGTGATTTTGTTTCAATATAATAGTTCGCGTCATGCCCAAACACTTCAATTACTTCTTCGAGTGTTGGAACTTTAGCATTTTCATATTCTTTCTTTGCTAAATTTGGATACTTTTTATTGTAAGTAGAGCCTGCATTTAGTTGCTTTATTTCTTCTAATGTATGTTCCTTGACTAGTCCTGTACCATTTGTAGTACGATTTAATGTTTCATCATGCATAGCTACTAAATATCCGTCTTTTGTCATTTGGAGATCTATTTCTATATAATCTCCTTTTAATTGTTGTCCTAATGTATAAGCTGCTATTGTATGTTCTGGTGCATACGCAGAAGCTCCTCTATGTGCAATGTTTTTTATATGAGTTGATTGATTAATAGCTTTCGTGTACTTACGTTCATTTACTTTATGAAAAACAAAAGTACCTATTACTATAAAGATGCAAAGTATTGTAACGATATATATCTTTTTCATAATGATTTATTAACTCCTACATGAAAGCAATTTGGCTTGAATAATTTATTCAAATAAATGTCGATTTTCAAATACAGTCATTTGTCCAACAGATTGAAAACCGGCCTTTTTATAAATATTAATCCCATCAGGTGAAGCTTGTAATACGCATTGAGCAACGTTTAATGCCTTTGCTTCTTGTAGCAAGTAATGAAACATAGTAGAACCAAATCCTTTTCCTCTCATTTCTTCTTTCGTTGCTATATCATAAATACCAATACTATCTTTTGTACATACTAATGAACCAACCGATATGACTTCATCTTTATAAAGTCCTAAGTATAGGTTCATATTCCCACTATTCCATAAGTCGAAAGAAGCAGTTTGATTGTAGAATGCTTGTACATGTATACCTTCCTCTGATGAACCAAACAAATTAGCTAACGTTTCTCCAAACTTTTTAATTTGTTCTGGTGAAGATGCTTTTTGTATTGTAAAACCTTCTGGCATGTTTATTGTCGGATGAATTGTATTTAATTCTGCGACCATTGCAATATTTTGTTCTGCTTCTTTTAAGTCCAGTTTTATTAATTCGCTTTTTATAGTCTGCTCGTACCTATCATCCCAAAACCAAACACTCATTGGAAATTTCTTTTGATTATAGTTGTTTACCTCTTTATATAATTTCTCGATCCCTTCTGTTACATTATTGTTTAGTAAAGTAATGATATTAAATGTATCTGCAGGTAAACCACAGTCGACAGCAATGTAATCCTTCGTTTCTTTCACATTCATTCCCTGTGCCTGCCGCGCAATATATGAAGTTTTATATGTAAAATTATCTATTAGTAACTGTTTAAAATTCATCCATTTTGCTCCTTTTATAAAATTTGTATTCGAATACTTCAGTATTAAATATAACATATAAGAAATGTACCTATTTCTATAAAAATATCTCTTTACATTACTCTTTGCGCCCTTAAAGAATAAAAAATGATATAACGTTGTCGGAATGAAAAAAGTGGTATATAATAAATATTATCATTACTAGTAATTATTTTAGGTATTCCTAGAATAAAGGAGCGATACATATGAAAATTACTATTTATTTCGGAAGTCATGAAGATCAAGATGTTCGTACAATGGACTGTCATTTAGATGTAGAAGATACAGAAGAGATTGTTTCTGTATCATAATATAAATTGTGGGGATGAACCCTCTTCCCCACAGCGTTTAAGGCACCTTTTGCAGGTGTCTTTTTTGTTGTTTTTTTCGTCAAAAACCCTTTACTTTATAGCGTTTTAATAGTAAAATATAAATATACGAACAAACGTTCTTTTTATTTTAATTGTACATGAAGGGATGATTTTTACAATGGCTCAAGCAAAGCGCAGAGGAAGAAAAAAGCAAACACCTATCATTTCAAATACAGGCTTTATCGGCTCTGTCTTTATTGATACATTGGAGTTACAAAAGAAATCCTATTATTTCGCTCGTAAAAAACTTCAAATTGTTCATCACGTATTAGATGGTCTCTCTGGGGCAACAAGTTCTCTATTTAAGGAACATAACATTTCAGCATATATGTCATGTGTATATTTACATAAACAAAAGAAAATCGGCTTTGTTCTTTCAACGAAACCATTTGAACAAAGTGACGGTGTTGCTTATTTTGTAAATTATTTAATCGAAAAGAATTTTTACGGTAATCATGACGAAGACGTAGAATATCAAGAAGTATTTAATACAGGTTTTATCGGTGTAGTATTCGCCGATTTATGTAGTATAGATCGCTTTAATTTCGAGTTTGAGATGGGTATGTTAACGAAATTAATGAAAGATATGATTATTCCGGTTAAAGAACTCTTTTTACGACACAATGTACCAGCTTACATTTCCACTTCTCATTTAGAGGAACAAAACAAATTAGGTTTCGTTCTATCTGTAAAACCATATGATGAACGTGCAGAAGCAGATTTATATTTTGAAGCGTACTTAAAAGAACGCGGGTTATTTATTGGTGATGAAGAAGACGATATTGATAAGATTGTTATTAGAAAAACAGCTGAATTACGATAGACAAGCGCAGGATGATGATCCTGCGCTTTTTCCATATTATTTAATTACGTTCAACACTATACCCTTTTGAATGAATTTCTAAATTCAATTTATTTGAGTAAACCTGATTCAAAATAAGAAATACGATCCCTCCTCCAATTGGAAGTGTGTAGGCTGGAATATGATTTAATAATAGACCTGATAATGCCAGTGCTATCGGCTGCATCATTTTACCTACGCTTAATCCAATACTAAGCACTCTGCCCCTATATTCATCTGGAATCTCTCTTTGCATAAAATAAATTAAAGGGATATCGATTAATGCTATCATTAGCCCTAAAAAGAACATAATAGCGCAATACATAGTAACAAATACAATATTATTAACTTCAATACTTTTGAATAGGACTGGGGCACCTGAAACTATCATAAAAATTGCCAACATAAAACTTATTTTTTTCAATAGATAGGAATAAGAAAAACGATTCGTTATCTTTTTCACTAACATTGCACCAACTATCATACCTATCGGGAAAGTCCCTTGAATCAAACCAAATTGTTTAGAACTAAGGTTGAGAACTGTATTAATAATGTATGGCAATGGAACAGTTACAGCAAATCCAAGGAAAAAATTAAATGAAATTAAAATACGAAACGTATTTTTTAGGCTTTCCCGCTCCATTAAGTAAGAGCATCCCTCCTTTATATCTTTAATAAAATGAATTTCTCTAATTGAACATTCCTCATTTATGTATTGCTCACACAATTTAAAGTTTATAAACAATATGGATATAGCCGAAAGGATAAATGAAATACCGTTAATAATTATAAAAGTTTTCATATCAAAGACCGCAAAAACAATGCCTCCTAACATAGGTCCTAGAATTAAAGATATAGAGTCGATAATTTTACTTATAGAGTTAAGACTCATTAGTCTCTCTTTAGAGACGATATTTGGTTTTGCAGCCTCTAACCCTATTCCAAAAAATGTTGTAAATACTGTCATAAGAAAGGTAGTAGTAT
This sequence comes from Bacillus sp. FSL R9-9834, assembly GCF_038006905.1. NCBI lineage: Bacteria > Bacillati > Bacillota > Bacilli > Caryophanales > Bacillaceae > Bacillus > Bacillus sp. FSL R9-9834. The sequence continues at coordinate 2,550,858 of NZ_JBBOWD010000001.1, read as the reverse complement.
AAACGATGAATAAGTTTAAACCATAATAGCTGCTTAATATATAAACAGTTATTAATAAGCATCCGCTTAGTACGTCCATACAAACGACGAGTTTCTTTTTATCAACCTTATCAGCAATTACACCGGCAAATGGATTCATAACAATCATTGGAATTGTTCCTAATATGAGCGTAATCGCGAAATTTAACGCAGATCCAGTTATTTGTAAAACATACAATCCTAATGCAAAACTATAAATAGAGCTACCGAATAGTGATACTGTTTTTGCAATTGAATATAAACAAATATTTCTTAACTCTTGGTTTCTTTTTTTATTTTCCATATGTAATCGTAAACTTGCCATAACTTTTCCCCCTGCCTAATTTTGTGTTACGTACATTGTAAGTTCTCGGGTCAACCCAATCGCAATATGTACGATTTGAAAAGTTTGAAGGGAAAATAAATAAAAGATGGGGTTAACCCCATCTTTTTCCGAAAAATGAATATGTATAAATTTCTTCTCCTTGAACAAAGAAATCCTCGTATTTTCCGCCCCGTTCCAAATAATTTGACGTTCGTTCATCAATGGATTGAAACCTTAGATTATGAATTTCTTTCATTACTTTTGAAAGTTTAAAATTCTCTCGAAATCTAGTTGTAATTTGGCTATTTATACTGAATTTATTAAATAAAATAAATGAGCTTAATAAATAACAATCGTGTTTAAAAAGCGAATTTAATTCGTGTAATAAAAAAGCCTCATGTTCAAAACTATAATTACTTGTACCAGACTGATCAATTACAATATCAACAGAATCTTTTTGAATAGGGATGTTTAAGAAATCAGCACAGATAAATAAAATGTTTCTTTTAGGATTTCTTTTTTCAATTACATCTTTTAAAAATAAAAGTTTATTCAAATCTCGATCAACAGCAATATATAAACAATCTTCCGGTAGTTCTTCATAACTATTCCGTAAAAAGAATCCGAGGCCGGATCCTAAATCCAGTAGTATCTTATTATTTAAATCTAGCTGCATTAGTTTCTTTTTCGCCCATTCTCCTCCCTTCTGTATATTTTCTAAAAAAGCAGTATCCGTTTCATGAATATAATCCGAAATAGTATCATCAAGTGACGTCAGCTCATTTGCTTTAAATAATTTACCCGCAGTTATAATTCCTGAAGTAATAATATATTCTTCACCACAATCACAAATTAACTTCCCCTCAGTAATTTGATTGTTAGTAATAATTCCATCTTGAAGAATTAATTTTTCGCTACACTTAGAACATGTAAGTAAATGTAGTACACTTAAATCTATCCCTATAATTGAATTAGAAGTTTCATTTGTTAATAATAAATCATGTAACACTCCCTTTAATTTATCCCGTTTCTCCTCTAAAAGTTCTATTTCCTGTTCCATCTTGTCATATTTCAGTTTAAATAAAGATTGGTAAAAAGTATCTTTTTCGTAATTCATAGATTTCGCTAAATTTTTATAAAAAAATAGTTCTTTAATTTCATTCAAACTAAATCCTAAATCTTTGTAATATAAAATGAGTTCTAAATCTGTTTGACAATACTCATCAAAAAAATAGTGTCCTCCCTTTTTTTCAGGAATAATGAGACTAAGATCCATATAATGTCTAATTGTATCAATACTTAAGTTATTTACTTCTCCAAACTTACCGATTTTCATAATATCCCTACCATTTAAATATTTTTTTATACAGATTTCTATTTTTATATTTAAAAACCCTTTAAACTTTTGAAACAACATTATTTACGTTATGTATGGGGTATTTGAATACCACATATTTTATAAGGTGTATAATCCTTTTATTTAATTAAATTTCCATCGTATAGAACGTATAGGATATACAGGAATTTATAACTTAATATAGAAAATAAAAAGGAGGAGTTTATATTCTAAATAAGGGGATATACATACGGAATGAGGGATTAGAAAATGACAATTGCAATAGTCTGTTTCGATAACTTTACTGATATTGATGTTTTTCTACCATGGGATTTATTAAATCGTGTACGTTTAGTTGGTGGTATTTCTGATTGGGATGTCCAGCTTTTAGGAACGGAAAAAACTCATATATCCATGTCTGGCTTACGTATTCCCATGACAGGAAGTATATTTGATCTTCCTTCTGCTGACGCTGTAATATTTGCAAGCGGTAAAGGTGTACAAGATTTATATAAAAACCAAGAATATATTAATAGCATTCATGTAGATCCTCAAAGACAATTAATAGGATCTATGTGTTCTGGTTCACTACTATTAGGAGCTAAAAAATTGCTAACTGGCAAAAAAGCAACTACATATCCATCCGCAGTAGAACAACTTAAAGAATTTGGCGTAGAGGTTATTGAAAAAAGTTTCGTAAACGAAGGAAATATTTCAACTGCTGCGGGTTGTTTTGCTGCTCAAGAACTTTCAGCTTGGATTATAAGGACCCTGCTTAATGAAGAAATGGTTGATATTGTACTAGAAACTGTTCAGCCAGTAGGAAAAGGTTTATATTTTTAAATAAGTCGAGTGATTGGTTAGTCCTGGAAACAATAAAATGAATTCTTTTGCTTAATATAGACATGGTGTGTCCCCATTTTCAAATAAAAAAACCCGCGAATCATTCACGGGTTTTCTTCTTAATAACTAATTGCTATTGTACCTTCACCTGCATGTACCGCAAATGAAATTGGTAATGGATATAGTTTGAAATCCATTTCAGGGAATGCTTGTCTAATATCTGCAATCCATTCTTCAGCTCCAGGTTTATCGTTAGCATGGAACATGTGAAGTACTTTTGGTAATTCTTTTTCAAGTTCATTTTTAATGTATTCTCGACATTTTTGGATTTTGCGAACTTTCTTTTCAAGTAAAAGCTCGCCACCTTTTACTTCTAATATTAAGTTAACACTTAATAAACTCCCAAGTAAAAATTGAACTCCCTTTACACGTCCACTTGCGTAAAGACCCTTTAAACTTTTCGGGAATACGTGGAAAGGTCTTCTTTTTTCATCTACTAATGTTTTGTGTATATCTTGTAAAGTCATACCATCATTGTATAACGATTTCGCTTTTCTAATTAGTTCATCCATTGGATAACTTGTTGTTTCGCTATCTAATACCGTTAATGGGAAACCTGCCATTTCTGCAGCTAACTTCATGTTTTGATAGGTTCCACTTACTTTTCCGCTAATAGCAACTGCAAATCCCTCTTCATATTCTTCTTTGCATTTCGAAAATAACTCTACCATTTCCCCTATGTTAGGTTGTGATGTAGTGACAGTTTTACCTTCGTTTAAAGCATTATAAACGCGCTCGCGCACACCTTCTTCACAATCTTTATACGACACACCATCAATAATAACTTCAATTGGGATAACAAAGTTATCTCCTTCTGTTGTAAAACTCGCAGTTGTACTATCAGTAATCCAAGCAACACGCTTCATGTTGTTCCTCCCTTAATTCAATTCCTCTTTTCTAATTTTTCTATATATTTATGTTATGAAAAGAGAATATCCCTGTAATAGTAACAGGACTTTATTGTTTTGGCTATAGTAGATAGATGATAAATGTGAATATTTCTTGTCTTTTTCACAAATTAAAAAGAAAATCAAGAAATTTGCTCGATTTTCTTTTTCTCATACATTATTTAAAAGTTTCATTATCTAAAATCACAACATAATCGTTCGTCAAGCGACCTGCTTCTTTCGTATAACTAACAAGTCTTTGTATGTTATCACAGCTAAGTTTTGCACCCCATACGAGTAGTGGTACACCAATAAAGTCAATATGAAATCTTCTAGAAAACAGACCGCCAAAAGTCATTGGTAAAGGTACAGTTGGTGATGTATTAGAAAAAACGATCTTTTCATGACTTTGATAATGTTTTTGCAAAATCTCTCCTAAATGCTTCATCGCAGGTACAACGACTTTAGATGCCCCGCACCCAATTGTATATACAGGATTACCATTTTCATCTATTCCATGAAAAATAATTTTCCCCATATCTTCGGTTTTCAATTTATTAAAGTAATCTACATTTAATATTTCTTCTTTCGTTAACTTACGGTCAGTTGGCAATTTATTTAAATGATAAGCTGCAGCGAGTGCAGTTGAATGTGTTCCGCCGAAATCAGTGTAAATGAATATCATATGATCATCCCTTGTTATAAAAGTTCAATGTTATTTAGTATTACCGTTCACAGCATTGTTAAACAAGGGATAAATGTATTTACACTTTTTGTATTAACTCATTATATTTTTTCCAGATATAATATCGTCTACTTATTACCGTACCTAATGTAATACATAAAAAGGCATTCGTTACAACCATTAATGTGGAATGTGTACTACCTGAAAACATACTTTGCTTAATTCCAATTTTCGCACCTAAAATAACAAGAAGAATCATTGTGCTTAACCAATTTCCTTTTCGTAATACATGACCCGTTTCACTATCTAATCGAAATGTTAAAACTTTTCCGCGTATAATGCCAAAACCTAAGCCAATTCCAAGCATTGCAACAAATAATAGTCCTTGCAGCAAAGTTATTTGTCCCATATGAATAATGGACTGGATTGTTACAAAGCCCAACAAAACTGGAACAAGCCAAATGCGATTTATTTTGATTTTTCGCTCTTTCCCTTGCAGCAAAACAATAATAAGAATAACAAGTACAATATCCATTTAAAGTCCTCCTATATAGTTGTTTGCCTTTAAAAATTATATTCTCTTCTTTTCATTTCATAATTGAAATACGATAACTCCTTTCAATTGTATGATGTGGAATTTGATTTCCCATCAGTCTGAAGCATTATTTTAAAAAATAAAAAGACGTACTTTTTACCCGTACGTCTTTAGTACCGTTATTTATAAAATAAAGGTTTTCTAGTCAACTAAAATGTTTTTCAAAACAAAAACAATTATGAACTCGTTTAAATTGTTTTCTTATGTCTTCTTTATTTTCACCTGTATAATGAGCAAATATTTGAACCGGATATAACTGATCAATATTACTTTTCATTACACCTTTTATCTCGTCTGTATGATCGCTATATACGTGTAAATACGAATCTACGTTTACAAATCCGTTCTTTTCATACCATCCATGTACCCATAGATTGTCCCTAGTCCACGCTTCTAATCGATTTAGGTTAAGTTCTTTCGCTAACTTTTCTGCCTCATTTAATAGTTGATTACCAATTTTCATTCTACGGAAATCCGGATGAACTGCAATATGCCAAATCATGCCGCCAAGACCTGTCCCTCTTGAACATACCGTACGTTCTTCTAATTCATATTCAATATCTATTAAACCCACAATTTGATTTTCGTATACAGCTACTAATTCAATTGCAGGATTTTCATATTTTTCTTTCTCTCTAAATACGTTATCGTAATATGCTGTATCTAAAAAAGATAACACACGGCAACGTACCCAACCGGTTTCATCAGATTTTTTATATGCTCTAATCTTAATATCCATGTAATCTAAAAGCTCCCTCTATATTTTTATTAATTTTTCAACTCCTACTTCGTTGCTTTAGACATATAATCAATTGAACAATCTAAATCTAGATATAATAATTTTCTGGACTATATCCTTTGCATTAATCATATTTGTCACCGTCATATGCAGAAGAGATTCTTCCACCTAATTATTATTCAATATATAGATGGAAGAATCCTCTAGTGATGTATACTAATTGAAAAATGGAAGAAAAAATTATTTGGAATCTACTGATTCAGCATGATATACCTTGGATTTTGAAGGTAATAAAGTAAACACACACAATATAATAGTTATAAGTAACATTACCAATGATCCTACAATAACTACATGTTGTATAGAAATAAATTGAGTTGCAACTCCGAATAGAATCGTAATCAAAATGGTTATGCCGGCAATTACTAGTCCATATATACTTCCAATCCGTCCCATTATGTGAACAGGAACGTTGTTTTGATAAAAGGTATAATATCCTGTATTTGCATATGCCATAGAGAAAGATAAAATAAGAAATCCGATAGCAGCTATTACGAACCCATTTGAAAAAGCATAAATTAAATAACCAATTGCAATGAATAATGATCCTATTCCAATTAAAAATGACGGCGCTAATTTTTTAGATAACATTGTATTTGTTATAGCTCCTAAAATAATTCCAGCCCCGCCGGCACTAACTAAAAATCCATATTCACTATCTGTTAACAATAGAACTTCTTTAGCAAATGACAATTCAAGCGAATCATTTGCGGTAGCTAAAACCATCATCCCTTGAAATAAGAAGTACACAAAAACGATATACAAAGATTTTTTACTAAAATTTAAAACGATGTTCCAATCTTTTTTTAGTACAGCTAAAGATAACTTGTCATTTGATGTATGCATATCGGATTTTTTATCAAGATTAGGTAATAGCAATGTAATTACTCCTGATAAGAGAAATGCTATAGCATTTATATATATTGCAAACTCTGGTGTACTTGCTATTAACAATACTCCCGCTATCGCTGGGCCAATTAAAAATGCACCAGATCCTATTAAACTACGCAATGAGTTGAAACGTTGTCTTTTCTCAACTGGAATTAATTTAGTCATATATGTCATAGCAGTTGGCTCGTAAATTGCATTAGCCATACTAATAAAGAATACGAATACATAAACCATCCAAAGTGATGGAAGTAAAGGTAAAATAGCGATAAATACCGCACGATATATATCGAGGTGAAACATTAATTTTCGTTTATTTAAACGATCAATCATACTCCCTGACCAAGCGTTTGTTAATAAAGCGGCTAATGGTTTAATTACATATAAAGTAGCAACAGCTAGGGCTGAACCGCCCATATTATAGACAAGTACGTTTAGTGCTATTAAGTAAATCCATGCCCCTAAATTTGCAATACCAACTCCGGACAGTAATAATAAAGGATATTTCCAATCGTTAAGTAAGTTTTTCATTTTCGGCCCCGCTTTCCAAATTATTTTTAACCAATAAAAAAATCCCACCCCCAAGACTTTAGTCTTAGGGACGAGATTTATCATCGCGGTGCCACCCTAGTTTGTTAATATGTCACCATATTAACCTTATCAGGTACTGCACTCTAATTCATGCTTATACCATAGCTCTATAACGGGAGCTCCCGTCACACCACCCCCTAATAATAGGTTCCGATGTGCTGCTCAGAGGCTTGGTTCAATAAAGAATTTTTACTCCTTTTCAGCTAAATGGAGCTCTCTGTGAAAAATTCATTTTATTTACTCTTCTCTTCACTGCATTTGATTTTTCCATATTATCACATTTATATTTAACTGTAAATAAAAAATAATCAGACATTTACAGTTGGTTCATTTTTGCTTTTCGACCAATTCGGCATACGAAACGCATTAGCTTTTTATGAAGATAAGGAAATAAAGTGAAGAGTACATCCATTGTTTTTTTTAACGGCATTGGACATATAACTAATTTATTTTTATGAATAGCTTTCAGCGCAATTTCAGCAAACTTGTCTGCTGAAATCGGCTTATTTGTTTTTAGTTGTTTTATAATTTGGCTCTTATTCATATTAATTGCAATTGATTTTTCAAATATGGGTGTATCTACAAAAGTTGGACAAAGCACACTTACATTTACACCATATTCTTCTGCCTCATAATGTAATGAAGTGGTTAAACCGACGATAGCATGTTTGGTAGTTGCGTACGCGGTACAAAGTGGAGCAGGTCCTAAACCTGTTGCAGACGCAGTATTAATGATATGACCAAATCCTTGTTTTTTCATGAATTGGTAAGCCAATTGTGTCCCGTAAATTACTCCTAATAAATTTATTTCAATAATATGTTTCCAATTATCTAAAGACATATCGAATACTTCTCCATACATAGCAATTCCTGCATTATTAAACATATAATCAATTCTACCAAACTCATTAACTATTTTTATAATAAGTTCCTCTACGGATTCAGCGTTAGTAACATCTAAATATTCGAACCTAGCTAGTTGATTATTATTTTTTATATTATTCACAAGCTCTTGACCACTTGTTTCATTAATATCTGCGATAATTACAAATATATCTTTATTTGCTAATTGAATAGCTAAAGCTTTACCGATACCAGAAGCTCCGCCAGTTACAATTGCGACTCTTTGTTCATCCATATAAAAAACCTCCTGTTGTTAATACATATAATGAAAACGGACGAGTGTAAAGATTTGAACAATCGTTCTAATTCGCTTGTAATGCTACGCATGTTTGTTTGAAATAGAGAGTAAAAAAATCGTAATGGCTTCATTAAATAAAACTTCTAATTTCTCTGTTTCAAATGAATGAATGAATTGACATAATCCACCTAGCCATGAACCTAATAAAAGACTTGAATCCTCAACATTTTCTATATAAAATTTACCACTTTGTATACCTTCATCCAAAATGTTTTGATATGTTTTTAAAGGGATAACAGCTAAACCATAGAGTTGTTGAATTGTAGAAGGGTTCGCGCTCGGATCAGAGGCAAGTTCTTGTCCTGCTCTTAATAATGGCGTTTTGTAATTATAAAGTACAAATTTAGCTATCCCATATAATTTCCCAGTAGCATTTGTATACTGTTTTTCTGCTATTTCCCATTTATCGTGCCAATTTCTCATACTGTCTTTAGCTAAATAAACAAATAATTCTTCTTTATTTTTATAATGGTAATATATATGTCCTTTACTATAACCAGAGGCTTTTGCAATGTTATCAATTGAAGTTCTTGTATATCCTTTTAAGGAAAATAATTCTGTCGCCTTCTCTGCTATTATTTCTTTGGCTAAATCGCTATCGTATCGTCTTTTATTCAATGTAGACTCCTTCCGTCATTTCATACAAAAAAATTGAACAATCGTTCTAATTTCAATATATGTAAGTTTTTTTGTTTTAGTAACTGTTAAGTTTCTTATTTATTATTTTTTATAAAAATTACGGTGCGTGAAATTACTAAACTCTATAAAAAAAAGAGCCTATTGTATATAGACCCTTCACATTGCTTGAATTAATTTGTATTTGCCTCTGCTAACGGTTGTAACGGTGGTTCTAATTTTAGTTCTAATGCATCGCCTTCTTGTATAGCTTGTCCTTTTTCAATACTTTGATTTGTTACATATCCCGTACCTGAAGTTTTTAAATCTAATTTTAATAGTTTAGAAAAATACATAACATCACGCATTGACCAACCTTGTAAATTGGGCATTGTTGCGTTGTTTCCTAATAAAAATATACGATCACCTTCACTCATTACTTCACCAGACTGCGGATATTGTTTTTTTATTTTTCCTCCGCCTAAAATTATCGGTTGGAGTTTCTCTTTTTTCACATTGTTCTCTACCGTATCTATTGATTGATTCACATAGTTTTGCACTTTTAATTGGGATTTTTTCGTTGCATCGGCCATTTGTTGTTCTGTGTATGGTTTCACCTTTAAATATTCAAGGCTATTTTTCACAACTGGTTTAAATATTTCAGCGAGTGGTTGAGCTCCATATTCATCTCCCTTTAACTTTGGCTGCTTAATAGCTAAGTATACAATTAACTCTGGGTCATCAATTGGAGCCATACCTAAAAATGAAAAAATATAATTTTCTTTTCCTTCCATATATCGTCCATTTTCAGGATTCGGAATTTGGGCTGTTCCTGTCTTGCCTCCTATTGGGTAACCATCGACTTTATACATTGTACCTGTACCTTTTGAAGACGTAATAACACGCTCCATTAAGTCTCTTACCTTGTCCGCAGTCCCTTTTTTTATCGGATTGCCAACTTCTTTCGGTTGATTTTCCATAATAACTTGCTTGTTTGTTGGATTTACAACTTTGTCAACGATATATGGTTGCATCATTTTCCCGTCATTTGCTATAGCCGTAGCAGCTTGGATTAATTGAATTGGAGTTACTGTAGAACCTTGTCCGAAAGAAGTTGTTACTTGTTGAATTTGTGTATTTAATAGTAAAGTATTTTTACTTTCACCAGGTAAATCTATTCCCGTTTTTTGGTTAAAACCAAATTTATTCATATATTGCTTAAATTTATTTGGTTTTAATAACTGATCTTCTAAAATAGAAAAAGCTACGTTTGATGACCTTTCAAAACCTTCATCAAATGTTATAGATCCCCATCCAAACCCACCATTATGATCTTTTATATCCGCTGAACCTACTGAATACTTGCCGGATTGAAAATATTCTTTCCCGTTATATACACCTTCATTGATTGCAGCAGCTAACGTAAATACTTTCATCGTTGAACCTGGTTCATATGCATTTGCGATTGGATCATTTAAAAAGTATTCAATATCCCCTTTATTAGGATTAAAACTAGGTTTACTAGACATAGCTAAAACTTTCCCCGTCTTTGGATCCGCTATAATACCTACTAACATAGAAGGATCATAGTGCTCTTGCGCCTTATTCATCGCTTCTTCTAAAAAACTATTAATTTGTTTATCAAGCGTAAGATATACGTTATTTCCATTTTTAGCGGGTTCTATTTTTCCTATATCATTTGTAAGCGGGATACCTCCTCGCGCTCCCACATATTCTATATTCCCATTTGTCGAGCGTAAATATTTATCTAAACTTTTTTCAAGTCCAAACTTCCCTTCTGTATTTCCTTTATCGTCTGGTCTAGCAAAACCAAGTATATAAGATGCAAAATCTTCATTTGGATACACTCTTGCTTTCTCAGGCATAAAAGAAACACCTGGGATTTTCAATTTTTTAATTTGTTCTTTCTTTTCCCTAGACAAATTCCGGCCAACTTTTCCGATTTCAACTTGCGTACGCCCCTCATGGAAATTTTTTAATACGTCCTCTTTATCAATTTCAAGCGCAGTAGCTAATTGCTCTGCAGTTTCATCTTTATTTTTCACTTTGTCATTACCTTTCAAATTCACAACAACACGATACGTTGTTGAATCTTGAACGAGCACTTTTCCAGTTTGATCATAAATCGTGCCACGATTCGCTTCCAAAACACCATTTTTATTATGTTGTTCATTTGCTAAATCCTTTACATTCACATTTTGCACGACTCCTACTGCTTGAATATAGAAAAAACGTAAAAGCATAATAAGAAACAAAACAATAAAAGCAATCATAAAATACCGCGCGCCTTTATTCGTTTGAAGTTTATGCATATTTCGCTCCTTTCTTTCACCATTAGTTACTACAAAGATGTGCTACCAAATATGTAGTTTTTACTTTCACTACTATATGTTTCGAACATTTCCTTTCAATTCCTTTAAAACAGTCTGAAAGTAGTTATTGTTTCTGTTTCTATTTTTTGATCTATTTATATTACGGTGCGTGAAATTTACGAATATTCCATTATTAGATGGTTGGTTTATTATAAATTACAAATTTCATAAAGACTTTTAATGCTAACCCAGTATTATTTTGTCACTCTTTTAATACTTATGGCCCTTATCTTGTGCACAATAAAAAGTTCCCCTCTGGATTTCCAAAGGAGAACTTTCAAACAAACCTACAAATAGTTATTTATAAAATTAAGCTAAATGATTATATTTCGCTAAAAAAGGAATACGTTTCGCTACCAACGCGTACGTTTTAAATACAAATTTCGCTATCGGCTCAAACGTACGTGTACTTTGCACTACTAAGCCACTTGTGATAAATGTTAAGAAAGCGGCACCCAGTATATCTAAAGGATAATGAACACCTACGTACATACGTGAAACACCGACTAATACTGCCCAAATAAGAGCGACATATTTAAGTTTTTCTCCTCTAAGCAAAAATACAAATGCAATTGAAAATACAAGTACTGAATGATCACTAACAAATGATGAGTCCGCTGCATGTGGTACTAATTGATGTACATCATGTGATACAAACGGACGTGGATGGTAATATACCGCATGTATCACAACATTTACTAATAATGCGATAATGACTGAAAGTGTCGTATATAACACTGTGTATTGTTTTTTAATTGCATTGACTTTTTTTCCATTATTAAACCATAAGATAAACATAAACAAAATTGCTACATATACAGCACTATTTGTAATAGCAATCATTAGCGTATCTAATAGTTTGGACGATCCAGCTAAATTATTAAACCATTGAAATACTGTGTAATTCATAATTCTCTCTCCTTAAATAAAAGCTTTCTTGATTTACACAGTATACAACATCAATATGAAAATGGGCTTAAACTTTTCTCATCTAATTCTCATTTTACTATTACTCATTTGACAATATTGAGACTAATTATAACGGCTAATTATGTATAAAGCTGAAAAACCTTTAAAACAATACGAATCATATGCTTTTTATGTGTAGAAAACATAACATATTTATTTAAATATACTAGTTGCGAAATCATATTTTTATTACATACGAAGTGCGATATTACCAAATTGTTCTCCTTGTTCCATACGATTTAACGCCTGAATGGCTTCTTCTAACGAATATACTTTATCAATAATTGGTTTAATTTTATGTTTCTCTATAAACTTAACCATTTCATGAAATTCCTCACGACTACCCATAGATGTTCCCATTATATCGATTTGATTATAAAATAATGCTCGTAATGGTAATTCAATTTTATCTCCTGAGCTTGCGCCGAAATTAACAATTCTCCCATTTGGTTTTAATACATCAAAGTATTTTAAAAATGTTGCTGGACCTATACTGTCAATTATTAAATCTACTTTCTCTCCACTTAAACTCTCTTCCCAATTTCCAGAACTATTAAAAGAAAAGTCTGCGCCATATGTTTCGGCAAACTTTCTTTTACTCTCTACCCTTGAAGTAACACTTACTTTTGCACCAATTGCTTTTGCAAATAACATGGCAAATGTCGCTACACCGCCGCCTATACCCGGAATTAAAACATGTTCGCCACGCTTTAATCTACCCTTTGTAAAAAGCGCTCTATATGCAGTTAGTGCCGATAAAGATAAAACACCAGACTCTTCCCAAGTAAGATATGACGGTTTTGCCACTATATTTTCAGCTGGCACAATAACATATTCAGCAAACGTTCCATCTTTCGGTCCACCTAACACCTCTGGTAACTCAGGTATTTCAGCAATATGATCCCATCCAATACTAGGATTAATAATGACCTCGGTTTGTAATAAATCACCTGAAACACCTTCTCCAACTTCCGTAACAATACCTGCACCATCTGATCCTAGAACTAATGGTACTTGCATTTCTCTTCTATTATTCATTATAAATAAATCTCGGTGATTTAAACCGGCTGATTTTAATTTTACTTTCACTTCCCCAGCGCTAGGGTTTCTCTCAGGTAATACTTTATATTCTACCCCTTCAAATCCTGCTTTATATTGTTGTACGATAGCTTTCATTTTTATTCCCCCTTAATAATTCTAATGTACTAGAAAGTTCGAAATAAACAAAGTAATTTGACTATAAAAAAGAAGGAATGTAAAAACATCCCTTCTTTTCAATGTATTAAAGTGAAACGGTAGGCAGTATAATCGTAACGATTGTTCCTTCACCTTCTTTACTCTCTATTCGAATAGTTCCGTTGTATTTCTCTACAAGACGTTTTGCGATAGACAAACCTAGACCGTTTCCACCTTGTTTTCGACTTCTTGCTTTGTCCACACGATAAAAGCGGTTAAGAACAAATGGTAAATCAGCTTCGGGTATTCCCGCACCACGATCTATGATACGAATTTTAACTTTCCCTGATTGTACACTAGATTCAATACAAATATATTTATTAACTTCTTTTGTATATTTCACTGCGTTATCCAATACGATAATAATAATTTGTTCTAAGTAAGATGAAGGTATTGAGACATATGCCGAATCTTCACCCAGTTTCATATCAAATTGAAATTCAGTTTGAAGTACAACAAAGTTTTGTGTAACTTGTTTTAATATGCTATTTACATGGACTGGATCAGCTGCAATTGGATGCATCTGTTCTGATTCAGCTCTTGATAGTTCTAGCAATTCTAAAACTAACTTATTTAAACGATCAACTTCCTTTAAACTGGATTGAAGCGATTTATCTAAAACTGCTGGATCATTTTTCCCCCACCGATTTAACATAGACAAGTGTCCTTGAATAATTGTTAGTGGTGTTCTCAGTTCATGGGATGCGTCTTCTACAAACTGCTTCTGTTGTGTAAAGGAAGTTTCTACTTCATCCATCATTTCGTTAAAAAGAAACGATAATTTTGCAAGTTCATCATTATTTTCACGTACTGGAACCCGTTCATTTAGCCCATTTTTCTTAATACGCTTCATCGTATTCGTTATATTTTGAATACTTGATAATAGCTTTTTCGTGATTAGTACCCCACCTAAAAAACTAAGGATTAATCCACATATTCCGGCAATAATCATTACCACTAAAATAATTTTTAATAAATGATCAAAAGCCTCTAAGTTTTTCGTAAGTTCAATCGTGCCAGTGAACTCTTTTGTTTGAATTGGTATACGTTTAACTAATATGCGATCTTCTACATGTCTTTTTATAAATAATTCATCTTGTAAAACTTGTTTTGGCTTTATCCATGTCTCATTAAAATCTCGCGAAACAGTAACAATTGGTTTTCCATCCATGCCGATAACACGAATCATTTGATGTTTATCAATCATATTATTTAAGAAATCTTTACTGTTTTCAAACGTTTTAATCGAAAGGGTATCACTTTTATCTTGGTAATATGCCGCTATTTCTGTCACTTGCCTATTTATTTGTTTCTGTTCATAATCTATAGTCCACTTATTGATTACAATAAACTGCAAAGTGCTATATAAAATGAATAAAATAAATACTAATGTAGTGGACCAAAGTGTTAATTTCCACTTTATAGGTAGATTTCGAATTTGATGCACAATATTTTTAATCATTTCATTATATATCCAGCACCGCGGACCGTTTGGATATATTCCTCCTTATCTACACTATGTAACTTGTTACGTAAATAACGAACGTATACATCAACGATATTCGTCTCAACCATTGCATCATATCCCCATACTTGATCCAATAAAACATCACGGGTAAGTACTCTATTAATATTTTTCATAAACATAAGCAAGAGTTCAAATTCTTTATTTGTAAGTTCGATTTCTTCATTTCCTTTTGTAATAGTTCGAGATTCAATCTGGAGCTGTAAATCTTTGAACGTAAGAGATGAAACATGCTTGTTTTCTATATGTTCTTCCCGTCTAAATATAACCCTCATACGTGCCAATAGCTCTTCAATTGCAAATGGTTTCGGAAGATAATCATCGGCTCCGCTATCTAATCCTGTCACGCGATCCATAATACTATCGCGTGCAGTTAGCATAATAATTGGTGTATTTTTAGTTGCCCTTAATCTACGACACACCTCTATTCCATTTAATCCTGGTAGCATTAAATCCAGCAGAATAAGGTCATAATTTGTTTCAAGTGCAGCTTCTAAACCCTTCCGCCCATCAAACTGTATATCGACTTTATATCCTTCATACTTTAGTTCTAACTCTAAAAAATCAGCTAAATTTTCTTCATCCTCAATGATTAATATGTGTTGCAACAGCAATGCCCCCTATACAGTTAAATGAATCAGTAATCCTACTCCAAATATAATTGCCATAATTTGATGTACTTTTCTATACAATATCAAGTTTATTTTTTTATCATGTTTCTGTAAGAAAAGTCCAATGACACCTAGTATAATTAAAATAAAAAGGGAGAATATACCACTATAAAATATAAGTATATGTCGACTTCCTTTTAATAAAAAATAAACACCGTGAGTAATTGATACAGCTAATACAGTATATCCAATTAATACGTGAAATTTTTTAATGAACAAATATAAATCTTTTATCAATTTAACCCCAATTATATTTTTCTTTTTAAAAAATAACCATACATGACGTAAAAACCATAATGATGCAGCTAAAATCGTCCCATATTCACCGAAAGAACCTAATTTCTTATTTAACCCTTTTACATTTAATACGTTGCCGTAAATTACATTAATAAGTAACAATGCTACACTACAAAAAATAATAGTAAAGCCTATAATTTTTACAAATAAATGAAAAGATTTATGTTTTAGTAGCTTTTCCATTTCATTTAAGCTCCTTTCTTAAAAAGTTTCTGTAACCAGCAGAATATCAAATAAAAAAGAAAGGAACATGAGAACAAGATTAAAATAAAATGAGAATTTCAAGATCACTTAATTTGTTTAGCTTCCTTTATTATTTTTTGAATAAACGGCGCTTTTGCACTTGTATATGAAACTCGATCAAAAGGATATGTAGCTGCAAGTCTCTCTTTTAGTTCTCTATATTCTTTACGTGCCCATTCATGCTTTATTAGAAAGTCTCGAAATAAAAGATTGTTTTTCCATTCGTCACTATTATAAATATAGACATGTAAATGATGAGTGCCCGCTCTCCATTTTCCCTTTCTAAAAAAACGCCAATTAGGTGATTCTTTTGGAACGTACTCATATCCAATTTTTAATAAATCTTCAATCCACTTTTCGATAATTTGCAAATCTGTTACGCCAATCATCATATCAATTAAAGGTTTCGCTCCTAACCCTTGTACAGATGTGCTCCCTATATGTTCAATAGCAATACAATCTCATCCGAATAAAGAAATAAATTTTTCCTTTTCTTTTAAATACTCTTCATGCCACTCTTTTTCATACGATTTAATAACGATTTGTTGTTCCACTTTATTCACACTCCTATAAGTATTCATCATTATATTTATAAAATTTCATGTGATTAACATAGGATTTTTACAAAATATGTCGAATAATGAAATATACAACTTAATTATAATAAATGCGAGGTATATTATGGAAGCTAAACCAGTTGAAATTCAGTTAAATCAAATAACATTCCAATTAAAAGAACATCATAATTTTGATTGGCTCTTGAAATTAGGAACCGTATTTGCAGTTTTTGACCAGCAAGATTCAGGTAATATAAGTTTTGGTGTTGAAAAAAATGGCCATAAAAAATTCATTAAATACGCAGGGGCACAAACAATTGCATACGAAGGAACAATAAACGACGCTATTGAACGGTTAAAAAAATCAGTTTCCCTATACGAGGAATTAAAGCATAACTCGCTTATAAAACTAATTGAACATTTTCCAGTTCAATCTGGATATGTATTAATTTTCGATTGGTTTGATGGTGAATGTCTTCATTCGCACTGGAGTTTCCCGCCTCCTGAGAAATATAAAAATCCAAACTCTCCATTTTATAAATTTAAGCATTTACCTGTTAGAAAACGAGTTCAATCTTTAAATTCCATTTTTTCTTTCCATACATATGTCGAAAAGAAAAACTATGTAGCAATAGATTTTTATGATGGTAGTATTATGTATAATTTTAATACAAATGAAACGAAAATTTGTGATATTGATTTATATTCTAAAAAACCATACGTAAATAAAATGGGAAGATTATGGGGTTCCTCACGTTTTATGTCTCCTGAAGAATTCGAGCTAAACGCTATGATTGATGCGAGAACAAATGTATTTAATATGGGTGCAATGGCTTTCGCAATTTTAGGTGGTGGAAAAGATCGCTCCTTTACAAAATGGGAAGCAAGTAGGGATTTATATGAAATAGCGTATCGTGCTGTAAATGAAAACCGAATGGAACGATATGTATCGGTTGAAACATTTTATGAAGAGTGGCTAAACATGGCTAATACTGAAAAAATATAAACTTATATTATTAAAAGCAAAAAGTTTCTACTATAATCATGTATAATATATATGAAATGGAAATTCAAAATAACGAGGCAAATATATTATGAACTTTGTTTATATTAATCAAAACGTATTAAATAATCTTCTTTACATTCTAATTAGTATATTTATTTTTTATTTTATATACGATAGCGGGCGCTATTTAAAGAAATATAAAACACTACTTATTACTCTTTGTTCGAGTATCCCACTTATTCTATGTATGAGATACCCTATCTATATGGATGAGAGTTGTATTCATGATTTAAGACAAATCCCAGTCATAATTGGTACACTCTATGGTGGATTCCCTGTCGGTATCATATTGTTTACAATTTTATTAATTACAAGATTTTTATTTTATGGATTTAATATGCTAACTGTCATTGTTTACGGAATAATGTTTATCATTACAGCATTCGCATCCGCAAAATTTAATACATATAATAGAAAAATAAAAGTAGCTTTTTCCATGTTTTTAACCTTTTTTCTAGCAATATTTACAACTGTGATTGTGTTAACTTTATCAAATTTTGAAGTAAATAATTTGTATATTATTTACTTCATAATATTACCGACTACTCTAATGCTATTTATTGTTTATATAAATGAAGTTATAAAAGATGCAGTATGTATGCGATCAAAATTAATTAAAGTGGAGAAAATGGAGATTGTTAGCCAACTCGCTGCTAGCATATCACATGAAGTAAGAAACCCTTTAACTGTCGTAAAAGGATTTACACAACTTTTGAAAACATCCAATCTAACTCCCGAATCGAGAGACAAATATATTGACCATATACTTGAAGAATTAAATCGTGCTCAAGAAATTATTGATGACTATTTAACATTTGCCAAACCTGCTCCAGAAAAATTAGATCATATTTCAGTCGAACAAGAGTTAAATAGAGTTATTAATATGATAGTGCCCTTATGTAATATGAATACGGTACATATTACGAAAGATTTCTCCAATGCAACAATAGTTGGTAATAAACAGCACTTTCAGCAATGCTTTTTAAACTTAATAAAAAATGGTATTGAAGCAATGCCTAATGGTGGCACTTTAAATATCTCCTCTTCTATTAGTAATAATAAAGTTATCATACGAATTGAAGATAGCGGAATTGGTATGTCACAAGAGCAAATAAATCGCTTTGGCGAACCGTATTTTAGTACAAAAACGAAAGGTACAGGTTTAGGCACAATGGTTGCTGTTAAGATCATTGAAACGATGCAAGGTAATTTGAAAATCCGAAGCGTTATGAATAAAGGTACTACTTTGACAATTACATTTCCGAAATGTAATACAAACGCATCTAACAACAAATAAAAAAGGAGCAATTATGCTCCTTTTTTATTTGTTTCGATACATAAGTATCTTCTATGTTTTTTAGTTTTACATTTGTGGAGACTAATTAAAAATTAGTACCCTCCGCCCCAACAGCTGCATCCAACGATAATTAATAAAATAAATAACACAACTAATAAAGCGAAACCTCCACCAAAACCACAAGAACCACCGTAACTCATATTTTCTCCTCCTTTTGGTTTGAAAACTAATAGGTAGTTGATCATTTTAACTGGTTCGTATTATACATTATGTAAATATCCCTTTTTTGAGCATGTCTATATAAAAATAAGTAAAAGCACTCATTTGAGAGTGCTTTAAAACGGATACCAAAAATTTTGAAATACATGTAACTTTAAATATACTGCAGCAATTAAAATAAAAATACCTATAAATAAAGCAATGAAATCCCCGCTTTTCGCTTTATTTGTATAGAACCACGTACGTGTATCCTTCTTTCCAAACCCTCTTAAATCCATTGCGTTTGAAACTGTATCGATTCTCTCTAAAGAATGAATAATTAAAGGCCAGAAAATTAAGACACGGTTTTGCATGCGGATCCATAAACTTGCTTCTCCTTTTTCAAAAGCTACTCCTCTCGCCTCTTAGGCATGTTTAATAACTTTATATTCGGACTGAATATCAGGTATATAACGTAATGCAATATTTATCGCATAAGTAATTTTATAATGAATTCGAAATTTACTTAAGCTACTCACAAATTTGCTTGGATCAGTCGTATAAATAAAAATAATTGTAAATGGTAATAACGTAAAATACTTTAACGAAAGTGTAGCTGCATAAAATAATGTTTCGTATGTAATTGTTGCATATCCAATATACACAAATGAAGTATATGATCCGGTTAATTCAGATCCATGGGTTGGTGTAATAAATAAGATCATAACAGAATTTAATAAACTAAATGTAAATATAACAGTAAAAACAATAAAAATTTTACGAAATGGAATTTTAGCAACTAGAAGTCCGATACATCCAATCATAAATACAAATAGCAATATGCGAAAATCAAAAAATAAAAAAGTAAGTGTCATACAAAAAATAAATAATAACAATTTCACTGATCCGTCCATGCGATGAAAATATGTATTATACACCTTCCTCCCTCCTAATATCATCAAAATAAAGTTCCATAAACCTTTCAGGATTTGCAATACCACTAAATTTAACGAGTTTAAATAAAGAACTCTCCTTTAAGTTCGCTCTTTTTAACGTTTCTGGATGACCTAATACAATAGATGCAGTATTATTCGCAATAACTTCTCCTTCCTTTAGAACTATTGCTCTGTCTGCATATTCTAATGCGAGATTCATATCGTGTGTGATAAAAATAAAGGATATTCCCTTTGCAGCTAGTTTTCTAATAAACGTCATAAATTGTTTATAATGATAATAATCTTGTCCCGCTGTCGGTTCATCTAATATGATAAGTTTTGGATTTGTTGTTAGTACAGATGCAATCGTTAATCTCTTTTTTTGCCCATAACTTAATGCCTGAATTGGCCAATTTCGAAATGGATACAAGCCACAAATTTTTAATGTTTCCTCTGCTCTAAGCTTAATTTCTTCCTTCGAAAATTTTTTTAATTTTAATGAAAATGAAATTTCTTCCATTACAGTAGCTTGTGTAATCATATGATTTGGATTTTGCATCACATAAGATATAACCTCACCGCGTTTACGAATAGACCAAGAATTGATATTTACTCCATCAATTAAAATCCTATCATTTTTTGTTTTGTTTATCCCTATAAGACTATGAGCTAGTGTTGATTTTCCAGCTCCATTATGTCCTAGGAGTGCTACTATTTCCCCTTTAAATAGAGAGAAATTTACATTGTCTAATACTTTTTGTTTATTAGGATATGAGAATGACAAATTCTCTACTTTCAATAATTCTTTTTTTGTAGGAGTATCTTTACAAAAAGTTTGCTTCTCCATCCACTCATTTATTACTCCACTAACACTTTCCCTTTGAAGATTTTCAAGTGGGTATATTACGTCATTATTACTATCAAAATGCAATCTCTTTAAGCCTTCTATGTACATAGGTTCTCTTAATCCGATAGATGGTAATATATTTGATGCTAAAATCTTTTCTGGTGTGCCTATCGCAACAATTTCTCCTTCATCAATTAAAATGATTTTATCTAAATCTAGGTTTAACATTTCTTCTATTCGATGTTCAATTATTACAATTGTTTTATTATATTGTTTATGTATATCTTTAATAAGTTCTACTGTATGTAAGCTACTAACTGGATCTAAATTTGCTAACGGTTCATCGAACAATAATATATGAGCATTTGTTGTTAACAGACCTGCTAAAGAAACAGTTTGTTTTTGTCCTCCTGATAATTCATGTGGACTTTGTTTATGAAAATTATGCATCTTTACCTTTTTTAATGATTCCGAAACAATCTTTTTCATATCATCTTCATTTACGCATTCATTTTCTAAATAAAAAGCTACATCTTCCTCTACTGTAAGACCAATAAATTGTGCATCTTGATCTTGCAAAATTGTTCCAACCTGTTTACTCTGTTCAAAAATACTTCCTTTCCTCGGGTCTTTTCCGTCAATTAAAATAGTACCAGTACTAGTCCCTTCATAAGAAAATGGGATTAGCCCATTCATACAATGAGCTAATGTCGATTTCCCTGAACCACTTCGCCCAGCAATCAGCACTTTTTCCCCAGGATATATATGAAATGTAACGTCTTTAACAGTAGGCTGCGCTGCATGCTTATATTGAAAGTTGAATTGTTCAAAAGAAATAATTGGTTGCATGTTAACATCCCTACTTTTCAATTTTTAAATGTGTATGTTTTTTATTAGATTTAGCTAACCCTATTGTAATTGGCAATCCAAGAACTAAAAATACAATAACATCAGCAATTGTTGCACCTAATACTTGTATAACAATTTTATCAAACGGTTCTCCCATCACGATAATATCGAATGCCCCAGCAAATATAATAGCAATGACAATACCAATTAACCCAGTAATAGCTAAATAGGAAATATCTCCTTTATTATATGTCCCGTTTTTCACACTAAAGCCAACTCTTTTTTGAATGAGCCCCATTGCAAAGCCGATAATGCCGGAACTAAAAACCCAGCCCCACCAAATACCCCAGCCAGCAATTGTATCTGTTACGGTATGACCGATAAGTCCTATTAACAGTCCTGCCACTGGGCCAAATAACGCACCAAAAATGGTTAAAATAGCTAACGCAGGTTTAATAAATGTATTGGGTGCAATAGAAAATCCCCAAAGTCCTAATATCCCGTATAATGCTGCTCCAATTCCGATTGCCACTACTAATTTTGTTGATAATTTGTTCATTACAATTCTCCTCTCTTAATAGTCAACTTTTATTACTCTATATTTATTTTGAAAATGAATTATGCATCGACACTCCCTTTCTATACAACAAAAAATGACCTCTTACATAAGAGGTCATTTTCTTTCACGTTCAAGAATCCTCTTATCTTCCAAAAAACACATCGTGTTCTCTGCGGAATTAGCACCTTCCTATAAATATATATAGGGGTTGCTGAGGTTTCATAGGGCCGTTCCCTCCACCTCTCTGGATAAGTATTAATTTGTAATTCGTATTATGGCATTAAAAAATATAAATTTCAATACTTTTCTAATTATTTTTATTTTTTGTTTAATAGTACATTTAAATCATTGTATTCTTATCGGAATTGTGAAATAATAAATTCAAAATAGTTACGGGAGGAATGTACGATGAAAGTAATCGGTTTAATTGGTGGACTAAGTTGGGAATCTACATCATTATACTATAAACATATTAATACACTTACACTCTCTCAATACGATCAAAATGCAAAGCTTGTTTTATATAGCATGGACTTTGGTGAAGTAACTACTTTATTACAAAATCACCAATATGAAGAAGTGAAAAACGAATTAGTCACCGTTGCAAAGAAGGTTGAAAAATCCGGAGCTGAATGTTTATTAATGTGTTCCAATACGGTCCATCTATTTGCTGAAGAAGTGGAAAGTGCAATATCCATTCCACTTCTTCACATAGGTGATGTAAGTGCTAAAGAAATGGTAGAACAGAATATAAAGCGTATCGGATTATTGGGTACGAAACAAACGATGGAACAAGACTTCTATAAATCACGATTAGCGAATTATAGCATTGAGACAATCATCCCCAATAAAGAGGAAAGAAATTTTATTCATCATGTTATTTTAAATGAATTAAGTAAAGGAATTATTTCAGAAACATCAAAAGAAAAGCTATTACAAATTACAAAGTCATTAATTCAAAATGGCGCAGAAGGTATACTACTAGGTTGCACCGAAATACCGTTGCTCATTTCCCAAAACGACCTTACTGTTCCTGTTTTTGATACTGCTTTTTTACATGCAAATACTGCTGTGCAGTTTGCGGGATAATCATATAAAAGCATAAAGGTGCGCCTCTATGCTTTTATATTACCCACACTATTTATTTAAAAGAGATGTAATCACTGTGATTGCTTCATTTGAACCACCACAATCTAAAAAACTATCTTTCAGTTTTCGTATTCCATGCTTATACTTTTCATTTGAAAGAACATCGGTTACCGCTTCTTTTAACGTTTGCACATTAACATTCTCTTTCAATAACCGATGCGCTGCTTCAAGCTCAGTTAATCTTTGTGCTATCATTGGCTGGTCTTTATCATGTGGAATGATGACAAATGGGACATTAAAATGAATAGCATCGTGTACACTGTTCATACCGCCATGTGTAATAAAAACATCTGCTTCACTTAATACTTCTGATTGAGGTACGTATGGAGCAATTATAAAATTGTTTGGCGCTTCCTTAATTTTAGAACGATCATTTCTATCGCCAATTGCCATTACAACTAATCCATTAAAATCTGAGAAAGCATCAATACATGCATTAAAGAATGGTTCGATCCCTTCAAGCAGTGTTCCCATTGAAATATAAATAACTTTCTTATCTTTAAGCGATTCAAGTGGAAATTCAACATTTATTTTACGCTTTGAAATACTTGGTCCAATAAAAATGTTATTTTCTCCGAACGAATCGCTATTAGGTTGGAAATAACGACTTGTGTACACAAGAGTAACATCTCCCTTATTATGCATAAATTGAAGATTATTTTTAGGCTTTACTCCAAATTCACGATCCATTTGATATAACAACTGTTCAGAAATTTCATCAGGTCGGAATGGTATTGCTGCATTAGGATGAAAAGGTAAAGTCTCCAAAAATTCAGTAGGAATTAAGAATATAGGAGAAGAAACTATGCCTGGAATTTGTAAATACTCCTTTACTAACTCTCCAGCACCAAATATATCATAAATTACGAAATCAAAATGTATGTTTTCACATAATTGTTTCACAATTTCTAATATATATAAAGAAGTTTGAACATGTACACGAAAGAAAGAATTCAGCCCATCTAGAGTTTCAGAATCAATAGAAATCTCCTTTAATAAATCTGGATGTGTATATACAGTAGCTCCCAAATCTTCAATTCTGTCTTTAAATTGTTCTGTCGTAATATAATGTACGTGATCCCCCCGTTCCGTATAGGCTTTGACTAAACTTAATGTAGGATTTACATGTCCCTCTGCTGGAAAATTAACCACTAAAATATTTAGCACTTATTTCTCACTCCTTACATTTCAATTCGCTTATTAAGCATACTGTAATTATTACCGTCAATCTTCACCTAATAGTCCTAATATGCTTACTACTTTAGGTTGATAAATAATTGTTAGTGTTTAAATTAAAAAAGGCATCTACATAAGTAGATGCCAACCCGTGATAAGGAGTGTTCTGTGAGGTTAGAATAAGCTTTTCAGCTTGTCCTATGCTATCAATATATGTTTTATTTTATAAAATGTGAATAATTGATAGAATAATTTTATTCTTCTTTCTCACCCATTTTGAATTAATTCCTAAATAAGACAACTCTATTTTTATAACATTTCATATGTTTTAATCTTCTTTAGAGCTATCTATTTTTACAGTTTCTCCAGTCAATCGCTTATTTTTCAATTCAAAATAAGCATCTAAAACTTCTTTTCCAATATCAGAGTTAATACCAGATTTATCATTCATAACCCACGGCACAACTACGGAAAACGCTACTTCTGGATTATCATATGGCGCATATCCTGCTAACGTTAAGTTATAACATTCTCTTCTCTCGCCTTTTTCATTTCTTCCAATATCACTTTCTCCACCGTATACCGTCTGTGCTGTTCCTGTTTTACCTGCTGGTTTATAAGATGCTTTTTGGAACGCCCTTACTCCTGTTCCATCACCCTCTTGGAATACCTTTCTAAATCCTTCTTTTACTTGATTTATATATTCCTCTTTCATATCAATTTTATTTAAAACAATTGGTTCTACTGCATGCACCACTTTACCAATCTCATCTTTTTGCGACGTTTGCTCTCTTACCTCTTGTACAATTTGTGGCTTCATTCGATATCCACCGTTTGCAATTGTTGAAATATACTGTACGAGCTGAAGTGGTGTATACGTGTCATACTGACCAATTGAATAATCTAATAAGAAACCCGGCTGATTATCTTTTTTACCAATTTGTCCAGCTGTTTCATTCGGTAAATCGATGCCCGTTGGAACACCTAATCCGAATTGTCTGAAATAGTACCTCATTTTATCAAAGTGTTCCTGTTTAATATTTAATGAACTATTTTTCACATAATCCACACCTGCAATTTTTAATGCTGTATGAAACATATAAACGTTTGAAGAGACTTGTAACGCTCTTAAATCATCAATGTTTCCAAACTCTTTCCAAGACTTCTTCTCCCTAGTACCTTTAAACTTCATAGGTGCATCATAAAAATAAGTACCTGGTGTTATAGCTTTCGTTTCAAATCCAGTTAAAACTGTCGCACCTTTAACTGTTGATCCCAGCTCATATGAACTAGTCATTGTGCCTAATGCATAGTCTTCAACTTCTGTTTTCCCGTCTTTTTCTACAAGTCTTTTCCCAGCCATTGATAATACTTGTCCGTTTTTCGGATTCATCATTACAACGAAAGCACGGTCCAACATAGATTCAGATCCTTTATATGCCTTTAATATTTTTTCTATACTTTCTTCTACTTTTTTCTGTAATTCCATATCTATCGTTAAAGTTAAGTTCTTACCGCTCTTTCCCTCAGAAATTGTTTCCGTTCTAATTGCAGTACCTTGTTTATCTGCAACGCTTCTTACTTCTTTTTTTGTACCATGAAGTACATCTTCATATTGCTGCTCAATATAACTTTTTCCAACCCTATCATTTCGGCTATAATCTCGTACCAAGTAATAATCTAATTTTTCACTTGGTAATCCTTCATCGGAATTAGAAACATTTCCAAGAACAGATCGGAATAACCCATCATTTACATACACTCTCTCCCAATCAACCGACACATCTACACCTGGGAGATTTGCTAAACCTTCACTAATTATAGTAAATTCCTTTTCACTAACATCTTTTTTAATAATTTGAGGAGCCATTTGATAACCAGAAGTCATCTTACTTTTAATAGCTAACACTTTAATATCTTTATCTGTTAAATCTTGAAGATCTTTATCTGTAACTCGTTTTCTTTTTAACTCTTCAATTTTTTTATCTAAATTTTTTCCGGTAATATCTTTATCTCTGAACTTATTTATTTCTTTTTTAGATACTAATTTTTCAGTTAGTTTCGGATTTAATTGCATCCAAAAATCTTTCTTATCCGTCTCAGTTAGCTTGTCTATATCTTCTTGTGGTATTTCAATTATGTCTGCAAGTTGTCTTGCTGTTTTTAATATTTCTTCTGATTTTACACCTTTCATCTTTGTATATGTAATTGTACGTAAAGACTTATTATCAACTACTGGATTCCCTTCTCGGTCAAATATTTTTCCCCGCGGCACAGAAAGGCTTACGGTTGCATTTTCTCTCTTCTCCACTTCATTTTTATACGTCTCACCATCGATAATTTGTACTTTACCTAATTGTATAATCATGACAGAAAACAATATAAATACACATAAGAATAAAATGTTTAACCGCATCGGTACTGCTCTACCGCTTTTTTTCTCTTGTTTTTTCACCTTGTCATAATCTCCTCCTTACTGTATTTCTATTAATAATTGAATCTATATATTAAAAGTAATGCACATTTTCTATACATTACTTTGCACAAATACTAATATATTGATAAAAACTTAATAGAAATTAAAGCAAATCTAAAGAAAAGGTAAAGTTTTCTAAATTAAATACAAAAATACCCAATAACCAAAAGCTTAGCTTTTGGTTATTGGGTATTTAATAAATTTAAGAGTTAATAATTGGACGTATCGATTCAAATCTATCATCATAATTTGATAAAGGCTTTTTACTCTGAAATTTTGGCAAGTAAATCGTTACTGTTGTTCCGACGCCAACCTCACTCATAATACTTATATTCCCTTGATGACTTTCAATAATTTTATAACTTAACATCAATCCAATACCGGTACCTTTTTCTTTCGTACTATAAAAAGGTTCACCTAATCTTTTAATTCGTTCTTCAGGTATTCCTATTCCTTTATCAATTACACTAATAATGATACCATCTTTGCCTATTTCTTTTATGTGAATTGAAATTCTCCCACCATCTGGCATAGCTTCGATTGAATTTTGCAAAATGTTAATAAATACTTGTTTCAGTTGATTTTCTGAGCATTCAATGATTATATCTTTGGAATCTGCATATAATTCAACTTGAATATTTGTCATAATTGCTTTTGTATTTATTAACGAAACGACATTTTTAAATATTTGATAAAGATTTTTCTTTTCCGTGCTTAGTTCATCTGTTTTAGCAATCGATAAAAATTCTTGAAGAATCGCTTCTATTCTTTCAATTTCAGAAAGCATTAGATCAAAATATTTTTCTTGATCTTCTTTATTAATTTGAAATAGCTGTATAAAGCCTTTAATGACTGTTAATGGATTCCTAACTTCATGAGCAACACCAGCTGCTAATTGACCGATTGCTGCAAGTGTATCTGATTTATTTAGCAATTCTTCTGTCTTTTTCCGCTCTGTAATATCACGTACAATAATCATAATTTTATCATGCAATAACGGTAAACATCTAGCTTCGAAGAAATCGATACTTTCATTAATTGTAAGTGGATATTCCACAATTACATTTGTCCCTTTTTCTTTCACTTGACAAATTGCTTCTTGAAATTTTTTTGCTACTGTAGATGGTAATACTTCGTAAAACTTTTTTCCCATAAAAGCTTCTGCGGGTACGTAAAATTTTGTAGGGGATCCTGCTTTATAATCAATAATTGTTCCATCATCTTCCGTTAAGAAACATAAATCTGGTAAAGCCTGAAAAATTAATTCTAACTCAGACGTTTGTTGTTTTAATTTCTCTTCTATTGCTTTTAAATGTGTAATATCCACACCAACAGCCCAATAACTAAACCCACTTACAGGAAACTGTTCTGATATATTGGACCACATTATCGTTTTAATTTCACCATTTTTACAAGTTAAACGCATTTCCCAGTCTCTAAAGTTCTTTCCACGAGTCAAAAATTTCTTTTGTATCTCGTGACGATAATCATGATCCGGATACAGTAATCGAAGTGCGTTTGGATTTCCAATTACCTCTTCCGCAGTATAGCCTGTCACAATTTCACATTCGCGATTCCACAAAACAAAATCTCCATTATAATCAAGTGCATCAACCATAACAGGCATGTTTTGTAAGATTGTATGTAGTTCCTCCTCTTTTCGAGTAAGTAACGTCGTATTTTTATTTTGAAATCCTTTCATTACTCCATCTATAATTAAATTTGAAAGCATTTCAAAGTATTTTTGGCAATTGAAAATTTCGCTTTTCTGAGACCATACAACAAAAGATCCTAAATATTGATTGTATAAAAAAATGGGGATTTCAAGTTTGGGAAGTTTACATATTTTCTTTTCATTTATTCCAAATGAAAATATACATTCTTTTTCAGCATCAAGAAGTTGATGTGATATGTTGGTTAATTGATAAAATTGTTCTGCCATGGTTTCTATTGTACTCACATCAATAAGTTCCATTAGCCGCGCATTCATTCCTTTTTCACCTCAATATGTAAAATTCATACAAATTTAAAATTCATACTTCTCCATTATACGAAGAATGTGCCTGTAGGTATATAGCTGAAGAATAATTATTCGAACAAATTTTATTTTTCAATTAAAAACAAAAAATATATCCGTACAAAATTGAAACTCTAATTAGTAAGTTTTTTCATCACCGATTAATTATTAGCTGTGCCAATCATGATCTTTTATGTTGCACAAACTCTCCTTAGCTCCTTACATTTGTTAAGTTTTGACATGAATTCATACGTATTAGTTGTATTATAAAAATGCATTAAATATAAAGTTCATAAAATTTTCACAATTACTATGAAAAATATAAACATTTATTCCAATATATTCTATATAATAAAATGTAATAAGGCTTCTATGAATCTCATAGAATACCTTACCCCTAATAAAAAGAAAAAAAGAATCTATTTAGATTCTTTTTTTCTTTTTATATTACATTACATATTTATATAAAGCATGTGCAACACCATGTTCTTCATTAGTCAAAGTTTCATATTGACACATCGCTTTTATTTCTTCGACTGCGTTCCCCATTGCAATTGATAGATTTGCTTTTTCCATCATGGATACATCGTTTAACCCATCACCTATCGCTACAGTATTTTCAACTGGAATATTTAGATGTTCCGCTAAAGTATATAGTCCATTTCCTTTTTGAGCGTCTCGATGATTAATCTCTAAATTATGCCAATATGAAGATGTAATTGCTAAATCAGTATTATGCAGAAACGTTTCTTTTAACTTTTTTAATTTTTCCATGTCATAAGAAAATGGTAAAAGCTTATGCACATGTATATCTGTTTCTACAATTGGTTTACAACTTTCTGCACTAAGAAATGCTGTATGTTCAAGGTATAATGCTGCGATCGTTTCCAACTCTTTCAAATCGATATTTTCATTTGAATGTTTCACATAATCGATTTCATTGCGTACACTCTCTACTCCATATTCCGGTACGTACACACCTTTATTAGTATAAAGCTGATAATATAATCCGTTTTCTTCAAGATAATTCACAATCTCGAGTGCCTGCATATTTTGAATTGGATATCTCTTCATCATTTTTTTATCATTATATATAAGCGCACCATTTTCGGCAATAATTGGACACTCCAAATTAACTTCTAACAACAATCGTTCAATATCGACGATAGAACGACCTGTACAAATTGCTACAACATGACCAGCTTCCTGACATTTTCGAATTGCTTCTGCATTCTCGTTACTAATCATTTTGTTCCCCGAAAGAAGAGTTCCATCTAAATCAATTGCGATTAATTTCATTATTTCTTCACCACTTTCTATATATACACGAGCTCATGTTAAACAAAAGGTATCGTTTTCATACCGCTCTCGTAAAGCACTCTTTATTTATAATTTATGAAAAGCGTTTCAGGTCAAGAAATAATTATAAATAAAATCCAAAGCAAGGGCTTTGGACTTTAAACTATGAATTATAATGAATATATTTTGTCTCACATGTGTATACATTCTTTTCTTTAGTTGGAACGTATACTTTAAACTTTTCTAAACGTTTTCCGTAAACATGAATTGTGACAACGCTTTCATTGTCATCTATTTCAAGAATGTGACAATCAGCTGGTGGAATGACTTTATCTGTTTCTCCTTCTCCCAAATAAAGATTTCCTGTATGAGTTAAATAAACAAGTGAATTTTCAAGCTGCTTAGTTTGTATAAAGTTCTGCACCATTATTCTCCCTGTAAATACACCTTCTACTCCCCATGTGCCATCATGATCATGCAAAGGAGTCGATTGTCCATCTTTCCATACAAGAGCTAATACTTCAAAACGATTTAAAGGATCTTCATATAATAAGTGTCGTGCATATTGAGCCGAATTCGCCTTCTGTTTTTCTAACGGAAGCCATGTTTTCTTTTCTAAAAGTTCTTCTAATAATTTTTCAATCCCACAAACCATTTGATCTTCTAACAAATTACTATTTATTAAATCCGTTACAGCTTTAATAAATGTTTGGAACGTCTTACTTCCATTACATGTTAACATAAGCATCCTCCTCTACTCTTATTCACACACTTCCATACTAAATAACCAACTAAAATTTCACAATTGAGAAATAAAAGAACAAGGTACAGTAAATTTGTACCTTGCTGAACAGTTTATTGAGTTTTTAAGCAGATAGGTAAGAATTTCAAAGTTTGTTCATTTTCCAATATACATTGTTCTAAATTGAACGATGGAGATAATGCTATCTTTTCAAAAGCATTTATAAAGGTAGTTAATGCAATCTCAGCTTCTAAACGTGCAAGTGGTGCCCCTAAGCAAAAGTGAGGACCTTTACCAAATGTTAAATGCTTTTCATTTCCTATTCGGTGTATATTAAATTTAGAGGCTTGTGAAAACTTTTTCTCATCTAAATTTGCTGCACTTACCCACGCAACCACCATTTGATCCTTTTTCATTAAAGGGCCAAATATATTTGTATCCTCTGTAATTCTCCTAGCTAATGTAATGGGAAAGCGATAGCGTAATACTTCCTCAATTGCTTTTGAAATTAATGTAGGTTCTTCTCTTAATTCTTTATATGTTCCTGGTGAATCCACTAAGAAACAGTAAAAACTATTAATAATTAAATTTGTAGTTGTTTCATTGCCAGCCGCTAATAAACCCAATGAAAAAGTAACAATTTCTTCATCAGTTAATCTTTCGCATTCATATTCAGCTCGTATTAAATCTGAGATAATATCATCCGTTAAATGGTATCTCTTTTCCTGAACGATTGGTAGAAGATATGCTTTAAATTCATTTAGTGCTATCCCCTTTTCTACATCCAGATCATTAAACTTTTCTTTACTATACGGCATAAATAAAATATCAGACCATGCTTTAATTTTTTTGCGGTCAGTTGTTGGCACTCCTAACAAATCGGATATAACAGTAACAGGTAAAGGAGCAGCAAACTCTTCAACGATATTAACTTCACTATATTTTCCAATATGTTGTACAAGTTCATTTGCAATAGCCTGTATTCGAGGTTTCCACTGTTCTAAACTCCTTGGAGTAAATGCTTTAGAAACGATAGAACGTACATTGCGATGTTCTGGTGGATCAGTAGAATTAATATTGATTCGAGTTTCTAAAGGAGGGATTGAGAATTGTCTTCGCTCCCTTCTACTTGAAAACAGGCGATAGTCTGATAAAACACGATTTACGTCCTCATACAAAAATACATTCCAAACATCTTGCTCTTCATCATAATGTACGGGGTGATTATCCCTCATAAATTGATACCACTCATACGGATTCCACAATTCCTCTTTCGTTTTCAGCTTTGAAATTTCATGAACTAAAATCACATTTTCAGGCGAAGCCATAGTCCTTTCCTCCCTTTTCTTTTACAATAAAAGTGATAGGTCGGTAATTCAAAGTTGTATAATCTAACATATGTTATTTTAACATATACTAAAGGGGATTTTTCGTAGGAGAACTTGAGAAATAAATAAGGGGGATTTTTATGTATGTTGATATTTTATTGCTCGCAGAATTGACGTCAGGGCCAAAATATGGGTATGAAATAAAGAAAAATATTCAAAATCGGTTAGGAGAGAATTTTGAATTAAATCATAATATGCTTTATCCTTCTCTTCGACGTTTTGAGAATATGGGGGCTATAACGAAAAAGGTACATACACAAGTCGGAAAACCAAACCGAAATATGTATGACATTACTGAAACAGGAGAAGAAATTTTTTCTGAAATGTTACGCGAGTTTCCCGAAAAACTCGCGACAAATAATGCAGAATTTCTTGTTCGTATCGCGCTATTTGAAAAACTTGATTATAAAGCTAGAAAAGAAATTTTAACAATACGCCAAAACGTACTACATAAACAGCTTACTGCTATTCAATCTTTAGATGCTATTTCATCTTTTATTACAGAAGTCATTGAATTTAGTAAATCGCGTATTGAGCATGAATTGCTCTGGATTACATCACTTATGAAGAAAATATGAAAAATAACAAGAAAAGTTAAAAACAATGAATGAAAATGAGATTTATTATCAATACTATAATTAATAAAAGGGCAACCACGATTTGGTTACCCTTAAAAATTTATACTTCCGGATCGAAAGTTTTGCAATCTGTTTCTTCTGTAGTCGATGCTTGTTTTCCTTTATGACTTACTACATAAATTGCGTCTGCGCTACATTTATTACCGTTAGCCCAAAATTTACAATTGTTTACTTCACATAAAACGTCTTGTGCCATAGTATCACACCTCCTCGTTCTATTATCATTAACAAAATTCGGAGGTATGATACTCTTTGTTATGCATTTTTTATTCCATTTTTAGCTTTCTTAATGGCTCTATATCCCCTTGTACAATAGCATCTATATTTTCAGTTGTTTTTTCAATATCAAAATGCCACCATTGAATTTGCAGTAATTCCTCTATTATTGTATTTGTAAATCGTTCCTTTATTTTATTTGCGGGGTTTCCACCAACAATTGTATATGGTGCAACGTCTCTAGTCACAACAGATTTAGCTGCAATGATTGCACCATCTCCTATTTTGATTCCGGGCATAATGGTTGCATCCATACCAATCCAAACATCATTACCTATGACTGTATCCCCTTTGTAAGGTAGATCAGACAAACTAGGTGTATGCTTCTCCCACCCATTTCCAAATATATTAAATGGATATGCCGAAAATCCATCCATCCGATGATTCGCTCCGTTCATAATAAAGGTAACTCCATTTGCAATACAACAAAATTTTCCAATGATAAGGTGATCACCAAGAAATTCATAATGATGTAATACTCGATCTTCAAATGTTTCTCCATCTTTCGCATCATAATATGAATAGTCACCGGCGAGTATATTAGCTTTCGTTATTGTATTTTTTATAAAGTGAACATTTTTATTTCCTTCAATAGGATATTTAACATTTGGATTAGGATTCATGTTGCACAGCACTTCCTTTACCGTTTATTTCACTTTCTACTGCTATTACTGGCTTTAAATTGTATATAGGTAAAATAAATAATAATCCAATTATAAATAGTAAAGCTGTGCCTTCGTACATCGTACTTAATGAGAACATTTCTTTTAATGAACCAGCAATACTCATTGTTACTACCATTGAACCGGTGAATAGCGGACTTAAAATGCCATTTACACGACCAATAAAATCAGTATCACTATTTTGAATAATGAGCGTATTAATACCTATTTGAATACAAGGAAGAGCTAAACCGCTAAAAAGTTGTGCTGTGAGTGTTATCCATAAATTGGTGGAATAACCTATAATACCGATGCCGATTGCCTGACCAAGCATACCGATAATTAACATCTTTTGCGGCGCAACGTTTTTTGCAAACACCATCGCTAAAGCACCTCCAACAATCATTCCTGCACCATTTACTGTTAGTAACCATTGTAAACTCTCTTTTGATAATCCTAACTGCTCAGTTACAATAAAAATACCTAACGGCTGAATTAAACCAATTCCTAGTCCTGCTGCCATAAAACAAAGCCCTAGCAAAGTTAATGCTTTTTTCTTTTTCACATATTTAATACCATCAAGCATTTCCTGTAACAGAGTGATTTCTTTCTTCTCATTATCATTCTCAAGATCTTTCGGAAGAAATAACAACACAGCTGCTGCAAGTAAAAAAGCAATACCTGTAATAATGATTGAAATATAAATTCCAAAACTATGAAAAATAAATGTTCCAAGAATCGGTCCTAATACCATAAATATCGCAAATATTGTTTGATAAATAGACATTGCTAATTGAATTTGTTCTGCCGATAAATGCTGTTTAAATAATTTCATGCCAGATGGTTGAGAAAACTGTGAAAGAATTGCAGAAATAAGTGTGACAAAAAATACGATTTTCCACGTTCCAAACATTAGAGTAATTAATACTGCAAATACTGATAAAGAACTTAAAGTCTCACACCATATCATAGTCCTCTTCGGCTTCCACCTATCAGCAAACGTTCCACCAATAAAGGAAAAGATGAAAATTGGAGCAAACTCCGCCACTGAAATCATCGAAATAGCAAAAGCATCACCTTTTGTCATTTCCATTACGTAAAGTAATACCGCAAAGTTCCGAACCCATATTCCAATTTGTAAAAATAATGCTGATGCTAAAATCACTTGAACAAACCGATTTTTTAATACTTGTGATACCCCATTGTTTTGTTTCGTTACTACATTTGTCGACATAAAAAAGCCTCCTATTTCATGTTCTGAACAGGAAGCAGCACAAATCATATAAAAAGACTATATATTCGCAGAGCGAAATACATCCCTTTTCTATAAATGTACAGACTAATCCTATTCAGAAGAATATTTCGTTTTTTAACGAAGATCTCTTATAAATAGAATTAGTTGATCATTGGGATGTTTTCACCCTTCCGTTTCGAATTTAAATAACACATACATACTCTATGTAAAACATTTTCAATGTATGCATGTCTCCCTTTAACTATTCTAGAAAGTTAAAGGCAATTCCTCTAAAGAACGCATTAAATAGTTACCTTGCCATTTAATGTCTTTACGATCGCCTTTTATTTGTAGTTCAGGCATTCGTTTGAACAAAGTAGTAATAGCGATCTTTGCTTCTAACCTCGCAAGTGGAGCTCCTAAGCAGAAATGACTACCATGGCCAAAGGCAATGTGACGGTTGTTCTCCCGTGTAATATCAAATATTTCTGGATTTTCAAATACTGTTTCATCACGGTTCGCTGAAGCCAATGCGATAATAACCATATCTCCTTTCTGTATTGTTTGATGGTGAATTTGAAAAGGTTCTGCTGCCCATCTTGCAGTTGTAACCTCAACTGGAGAATAATAACGCAATCCTTCCTCAATAGCCGAATCAATTAGTTTTGGATTATCTTTTAATAACTGTAATTGATTTGGATTTTCAAGAAGTGCTAATACTGTATTTGTTATTAAATTTACCGTTGTTTCGTGTCCCGCTACAATTAGTAACATGATCATCGAATATAGTTCTCGGGCGCTAAGTTTATGCCCTTCACTCTCTGCAAGTATTAAAGCACTCACCAAGTCTTCTTTTGGCTCTTTTCGTTTCACATCAACTAAATATTGAAGATATGTAATAAACTCAGATAGTTGTTTTTCAGTTTCTTTTATTTCTTCAGGTGTTTCTGGTGATGCAATAACAGCATGAGACCAAATTCTAAATTTCGCTTGATCTTCTTTTGGAATACCGAGCATCTCACTTATCACAATAATTGGTAATGGAAATGAATAATCATCCACAAGATTTAATGTACCTTTTCGCTCTATATCACTTATCAAATCATCTGCTATTCTCTGAATTCTTCCGTCTAATTGTGCAATCATCTTCGGTGTAAAAGCTTTTTGAACTAAAGATCGTAAACGACTGTGGTTAGGTGCATCTGAATTTAGCATATGTGTTGTCAAGTGATCACTATTATCAACGGAAAGATACATGTTCTTTGTATCTTGAGAAAACACATTTGTCCAATCTTTTTTTAAACGATTATCTTTTAAAAGTGGCAGAGCATCTTCATATCTAGTAATGAGCCATTCTTTACCGATTTCAACTTGGTTTACAAATAATATTGGTTGTTTTTTTCTCGATTCTTTATAAATTTCATACGCATCTTCTTTAAACTGAGCTGAAGCTAAATTAATGCCATCCTCTATGCTTAACCCAACTTTATTTTTCATTGACATTGCATTCCCTCACTCTCATTTGTTGTTGAAAACCAACCCAACATATGCATTATACTCTAATAAAAACGCGAAAATTGTAAATTTTTAATCAAAATCTCACTTCGTATATTGAAAAATAAAAAGTGAGAAAGTAAAATCGTTTCACTCCCTCACTTCTCTTTATGCGAAGCACATAAAATTACTAATTTGTTGATAGCGATAACTTACTTTACGACGACGACCACCTTGCCACGTGTAACCTGATACTCCATTTCTTCTCACTTCAGTCGGGAAGAACCATAAATCCCTTCCGAAAGGACCAGGACGATGTAAGCGTAAATAGCCCCATCTTCCTAGACAGTTACACATCCAGGATTTCATATTACCTGGTTGTGCAGGAGAAGCAAATGTAGACGGTAACGACGGCGCTTGTGACGGAGGTGGTGACGTTGGAGCATCTTCCGCATCATCTGGTCTGTAATCTTCTTGTTCAATATCTCTCACTTCATTTGTAGGTTCATACCCGTAGTTTTGTGGATTATAATACATCGCTTGATCATATGGATAATTTTGCTGGTTATACATATTAATAAATCACCTTCTTTTTATTCATTGTCTTTACCATTCATATGTGATATGCCCTCTCTGGGAAGCTTATGTATAGCCTAAATTCAACAAAAAATAAAGCTCGTATTTAAAAATACGAGCTTCTTCATAAACAGAATAGATGTATTATTTTCTTAATTTCACACTATAGAAACGCATTTCATCTAATGAACCTTCAAATTCAAATACTTCTTGTTTAATTAATTCCTTTAAGCGATATTCTAAAAACGTATCGCCAACTGATTGTTCTACAAGACCAAGTGCTTCACCAATTACTCTAGGAGCTTTTCGGAATTCTTGATCAGCGCCTATGCTTTTCGCGCATTCAATAATAAATTGATCAAAATAATTTTCTTGTACAGAACGTACTTCATTGTCTGTCCAAACTCTTAAAAATTCCGTACTTTTCGATAGACTATCCCACTCTTGTTCA
Organism: Bacillus sp. FSL R9-9834; assembly: GCF_038006905.1. Classification (NCBI taxonomy): domain Bacteria; kingdom Bacillati; phylum Bacillota; class Bacilli; order Caryophanales; family Bacillaceae; genus Bacillus; species Bacillus sp. FSL R9-9834. Next base: position 2,512,795 of record NZ_JBBOWD010000001.1, on the reverse strand, counting down.
AACTGCATACGTTTCTCTACAGTTAAATACGGCAATTTTACAAAACTTTTTTGAATTAGAGCTAAACTTTCAGGTGCTAACTCTCCTGTTCCACGAATAACATACTCTAGTTTTAATATTTCTTTACTTGCTTCAGATGTATTCATAACGCGAATATTTTTCTTATCTTTTAATTGCGCCATTACAAAACATAGACCTACATGTTCATGTGCGTTATCTGCCTTCCAAATGGTAATTGGTGTTTCATTCGGAATTGAATGTAAAACTTCTAAAGTTTCCTTAAATCTTGGTAAATACTCTTCTTCAAAATAACAATCATAAGAAGTTAAGTTATTTACTAACCACTCTTTTCTTGCTAGTTGCCCTTCATTCATATGTAACTTATTTATCGGCCCAATTGAAAAGAATTCAGAAAAAGCAACAACCATCTCTTCCAATCGTTCTTCTTGACCAAGCATATGCTTTAAACATCCAGCTGTTGAATCATCAAATGCAATATGTACGTGTGAGACTTCTTTTACATTTCTTTTATAAGATGTATTACTCGTTAGTTGCTTAGGAATATCCATCAAATTTTTAATAGTATCTTCACTATAATTTTCTTTTAATAAATTTAATTGGATTAGAATACTTTGAAGTAAATGTTTTGCTTCATCTTCGTGCATATCTTCTACAGCATTTTTAATTTTATCTATCATGTAAACCCCTCTATTCATTTCAAAAATAACGTAGATTATAGTGTATCATTTAAGTGTTACTCTTTAAAAGTTTTTTAGTCAAATCATGTATTAGAAAGATTGCTAAATAACCTTTTGTAAATCTTTTTATTTAAATGTATAATTATATGGAAAATAAAAAATATAGGAGCTATGTTTATGGAGAAAGTATTTCCTAATTATAAACATTATCTAAAAAATTGGAGATTTATATTTATTTGTATATTACCTACTATCGCCTTTTTATATGTTTTTGATGTCATCTTTGAATTAATATTTCATCAAGATTTCTATTTATCTAACTTAATTTTTGCTATTATTTTATTTTTAATATTTATGAGCATCAAAGATATGTTTAAAATTAAAAGTTAAAGATCCGGATAAAGTGGGATAAAAAAGAGCACCCTGCAATCAGATGCTCTCATGTGATAGAGGTTTTTCTGAGTATTAAGTAGGACACGAAGGTCTTGTCCCACTATCTAATATATGCTTGTACTTATTTTTTGTGCATGTACGAAGTATCACTATAAATTCTCCTCATAAATTCATTGTACAATTAACATATTTATACATAAAAAAACATCCCCCGTGGATGTTTTTTTATGTACCGATTTTTAAGCTTCCATAAACTTAGCCGGTACACCAATTTTTTCAACTACAGAAGATATATTAGTAGGATTAATCATTAAGGGGCTTTTAACTTCATTATGCATTATACCGATTTCTACGACGTTCCATCCTCGTTTGTCCTTGAGCAGTCTCTTCTTTATATTGAGGTATTTGCTCTGCCATTTCATATGTTGCAACTGCAGTTGGTTCTTCGTAATTATGCTCACGTATTTCTTCAGGCGTTTTTTGTTTCGATACTTTCCCACCAAACTTAAATAATTTCAACTTAAATTTCGGTAATCTTGGGATCGGAATCTTAAATGATAGCTTTTTACGTTTCTTTTTTTGTTGAAATAAAGTTATATTTTCTTTATAATCCTCTTCGTTACGGTGTAATAACATAGCAATTAATCCACCTAATATAAGTCCACCAACTAAAAGCATAAGATATTTGAAATTACTTGTCATTAAACTCGACATACGTTCAAGTATGACTAACGACTGCACCTCTTTAATATCCCATAGTAAAGCAGCCCATAATGCGAATAAACCGAAAGTAAGCCCATATGTACGAAAACGGAATAAACATGGGATTAAAGCGACACAAGCAGCGATTTTCGCATTCGCTATGATTGAACTTGTTGAAATATCTTGATGCCAAATAACTAACAATAGTGTAATAAATGGCGCATATGCTATCCAGCTACATATACGTGAATATATTTTTTTCGCAAAATAACTACCGAAACTGGTGAAAAATAAAAGGCCTCCAATATATAAAGATTGTTCTAGTGGGATTTGCTTCATAATTCCTGCAACTGGAAAGAGGCCGCTCAATAGCATGAATAGCACATCTAATTTCTTCACAATTCCTCATTCCTTTCCAATTTCTTTTGAATTCATTCCTATTGCTTTTCCAAATGATATAGTTTTTTATTTCTAAAAAACATCTTAATCCTGTATGGAAATAAAGTAAATATATAAAAGAGAAGATACATGACAAAAGATATCCTTATTTACATGAAAAAATGACAAATCCTGATCGATATAATGAGCAGGATTTGTTTATTATTATTTACAGTAGAATAATTGAATCTTTCTTTTCTATTTTTATAATATCTACATCCAATTCATCATCAAACTCTTTAAACTCTCTTGCATCTATATCCGTCATATAGCTCTTTATTACTTTCGCCATATGCATAGAATATGGCATGTGTATATTCTTTTCCAAAAGCATACTTGAATTACAGCACATGTAATGTACCATTTTGGCAATATAGTTCCTTTCAACAGCTTTTACACCTAGAGGTAATATTTCAAGTATATATCGATGCAATGTTTCACTATCATTACACAGATACTCACCAGTGCTATAATACATTCCTTTTTGATCTATATATAAACTCGTACTATCTAGTACGTCATCACATTCTATCACACCGTATTTTGGTACATCAAAAGATGTATTTATTCTTACAGCATTTAAGTTTGGAACCTTTAGCACATCTGGAACAATGTCAGGGAAAGTATCTATATCAATTTTTTCATTTTGTAACTCTTTTATCCAATGTTTTCTTACATTCGCATCTATAATGAAGTATACTTGCTCATTTTGCTCTTTTGCAGGTTGTAAAATTTCCGCTAATGTTTCAGAAACAAATTGTTTAAATTGAATGCCCATATCATTTCTTTTTGAAGGCTGCGGCAAAAAGGTGTTATGTTTATCTACATTTAATAATAAACGATCAATCGTTTGCCACTCTGTATTCCCATATAATTTATATGAAATTTCTTTTCCTTTTATTTTTGAAAAAATGGGTAAGAAATCAAATTTCGAGATTCGTTCAATTGATAAATTAACATATGTACAAGGTAAATTTATCTTATTCCAACTACGTTTTAAAAATCCTTTTTGTTCTAATAAACTCAAAATACCATTTATAATCGTTTTACGAGATACACTTTGACCTATAAATAAATTAATAAATGCTGAAATACGGTTTGTTCGTGCAAATCCTTCTCTAACAATTTGCTTTGGATCAATTTTTTCACGTCCATCACAATTTTTCATTGCAATTAACGCCAATGTCGCATCATTACGCTCACCTGCAGTAGCATAAACCGCTTTCATAACATCCTCTACTAAATTCGTTTTATACTTCTGGCAATATTGCATTTTATATGGATTTTGCAATACCTTTTCAATATTACATCTTACTATTTTTAACAACACTGGCGAATCTGCATTTAATATATATGATGACTCACTAATTTGAGCTAACACAATTTCACTTTCAAATAATGCTTGTTCTACTTCCAGCGATATTTTTTCAGACCATATTTCTAGCGTTATAGTCTCTAATCCTTTTGGTGCAATTAAAGGGAATAATTCTTTCCTATTATCTGTTTCCATCTTTTTGCATTCTGGTAGTAATGTGAAATAAGAAAATTTTTGTTGAAACCCTTTAAATAGATACTCTCTTTCTTTTGCTTTTATACCAGATTTTATTTTAGTACCTTGAACTTTATATATCCTCTCATTGTATGGAAGAAGTACCCTAAGATTTGCTCCTAGCATATAATCTTTCGGATATTGAAGAATATGCTCTAATTCAACTTCTCCACCTATACGAAAATCATCTTTTAAATTTCTAAATATCTTAATCCATTTGATGCCGTTTGTAGCCTGCTGAACTTTTAGTTTTACAAATCGTAATTTCTTATTATTCGATGCAAATTCTGGAGTAGAAATTAATATCATGCCCCGTTTTCGTCTTAATAGCAAAGGAATGTCTGGATGGTTATATTCTTGATAAAACCTCCGAATTCCTATTGAAACATTTAATAATGGAATGTTCTCTCCTCCGCGCGTTATATATTCGAACCGAAATACATAGGCGAAATAGTCTTGTGTTTTTTCATCTTTAATAGGCTCTGACATCGCCTCACAAATATTTTGTGATCTAAGAGGAGAAAAATATATATCTTCTTCATTTATATTTTCTAATTGTACAGGACGTTCACAAAAAATATGTGAAATTAAAGCGGGCACCCATTTAGAATATACTTTCTTATCATGTAGTACTGTTAAATTAGAAATTAAATCGTAATGCCATTCATATTTTGGCGATTCTATTAATTTATTAGGTTTCCAATCATGAATAATCTCATACCAACTTTGAAAAATATAATCAAGTTGTTCTTTTCTAATAGGTTCTTTACATACAATCCATGGTGTATTTTCATTTAATACATATGGATTATGCTGAATAAATAATATATCAGAAAACATATCATATAATCTTTCATTCAATCGTTTCAACTTACTCGTTAATAAAAATGTCTTATAATGTATCTCTACAATATCGAGCCATTCAATAGGAAAATATATAAATGATACGCTTTCGTTTAAAAGAGGTTCTATTATATTTTCAAATGTTAACAACTTTAATTTTCCCATAAAATGATTACTTCCTTTCTTTATTTGTCTTGATTGTCAAAAAACTAGAAAAATAGCACTTACTCTAATCCATTTACATCAAGTATTTAAAAGAAAAGTAAAAAAACATTTCTCTGAACCATATATTATTGAAACAGCTCATTTAAAAATGAAAAGTAATTATCATATACAGCCCCCTTAAAAACTATTTTTTAATACATTCAAATTATACAATATAAATAATGTAATGTATTTATCATTTACAATAACTTTACAATAAATTGAAAAAAGACGCATTTAGATTGATGCGCCTTTTTGCGATACTTCTTTTGTTAAATTATATACATAAGTATGATTCATACCTGTGAATAGCAATACCTCTTCTCTTTATCCGATTACGTTTTTCTCTTCTGTACTTATCGGCCACTTTTCTAATGTATAAGCCATTTCCCAAAATGAATATTCATATTGGCTGCTAATAATAAAATGTTGTTTCATTCGATTTCGGTCTGCCTCTGTTACTTTTTCAGCTATTGCATCTAATCGTGTGATTTGCTCTTCCACCAATGTTCGGAACCAATCAGATCCATAAGCAGAAATCCATTCGTTATAAATCGGCTCTTCTGGCTGACACTCTTTTAAACGCTCACCAATTTCATAATACAGCCAATAGCAAGGTAAAATTGCTGCAATGATATCACCTAAATGCCCTTCATACGCAGCACGATACATATGTGAAGTATATGCGTATGCAGTTGGAGCAGGGATAAAAGTATCTTTTTCTTCTTGTGTTATCCCTAATTTCTTCGCAAAATTCTCATGTAAAGATAATTCCGCCTCATATGTATTTTGAGCATGGTGTGCCATACGAGCTGTCGTTTCTAATTCTAGTGCTTTTGCAGCTCCTAAAGTTTGTACTCTAGCAAAGTGACTTAAATAATATGAATCTTGAAGCACGTAATAGCGAAAATTAGCTAAATCTAACGTTCCTTCACCAAGTTTTTTTACAAAAGGATGATGAAAACTAGCTTCCCAAATTGAATCTACTTCTTTACGTAATGATTGTGAAAAAGTCATTTAAGTCCCTCCAATTATGTATAAAATTTAAGTATTTACCCACCATTATTAAATCTGTAAAACAAAAAAACTTTCTTTACAGGCGTAAAGAAAGTGAAATTGACAGTTTTTATTTATTAAATAGCAATGTCTTTCCCACTTCCCTACGCTGGTATTAACCAGATCAGGTACTAAGAGTCTCAAATTCCAATTTGATCTCAGCCTATAATAGGCCCCCCTAGTGGATAAAATATTTAATTTTCGTATTGTATTCATCATAACATACTTCATGTAACTGTCAAAAGTTATTCATGATACCACTACTTAAAATCCTTCGTCTTTTCTTACTCTTAATGAAGTTTCAATAATCATATCTAATAGTTTACTATATTCAATTCCCGCTGCAGCTGCACTTTTTGGTAGTAAACTCGCTTGCGTCATCCCTGGTAATGTATTAATCTCCATTACATATGGAATACCATCCTTCACCATCATATCCACCCTTGCATAAACGCTGCATTTTAATGCTTTATAGCAAGCCAGTGACGCTTTGTTTACACGTTCCTTAAGTTCAGCTGGAAGTTCAATAACTTCTTCAATTGTACTAATATCATCATATTTCGCATTGTAATCAAAGAACTCCGCCGCATGTCGAATTGAAATAATAGGTAATTGTTTTCCATCAAAAATGGAACATGTAATCTCGTCACCTTTTATATATTTCTCTATTACTACTTCTGAATCCCATTCGAACACCGTTTCCAGCATTGAAATTAATTCATCTTTATCATAGACAATCTTTACCCCCACACTCGAGCCACCAGAGTTTGGTTTTACCACTAACGGAAATCCTAATTTATCTAATTCATCAACATTTAGATCCTCCATTTTTGTAAGTTCAATCCAATCTGGTGTTTCTATTCCTTCATAACGTAAAATCTTTTTCGAAATATTTTTGTCCATACATATACCGCTAGATAACATATTGCTTCCGCTATAAGGAATACCTAAACTTTCAAGCGTTCCTTGAACAGTTCCATCTTCTCCGTATTTTCCGTGTAATGCGAGCAATGCAAAATCAATGTCTTTCGCTTTTTCGATTAAATCCATTTTTTCATTTAATGTAATTGGTACAATTTCATATTTATTTTTATCTAAATTTGCAATCATTTCATTTCCAGTCATAATGGATACTTGTTTTTCAGAGGATACTCCTCCCATAATAACGCCAATTCTCATTTCCTCAACTCCAAATTTCGTTTTTTATTGTATCACCGATTATTTTAATGCCACGAACTATTTCTTCTTCTTTCAGACGTGAAAATCCTAATCGAAAAGTGGTCGCTCCTTCTCCATCAGAATAAAACACATCTCCAGGAGAAAAAGTAACCCCTTGCTCATAACACTTTTGCAAAAGTGTGCGGGCATGAATTTTTTCTTCTAACTCTATAAATAAATGAAGTCCACCATCACCGGTCATTCTTTGAAACGGAATGTACTCGTTACACGCCCCAACAGCTAACTCATATTTTTTCTTATAAACAGACCTTGCCTTTTTTAAATATTTTTCAAAATATCCTTCATGTAAATATTGAAAAAGAACAGCTTGATCTAAAGTAGATGTGTGAATTGTTCTTGCTCTTTTTACACTTTCTAAATAATGAATCAGCTCTTTATCTGCAATGATCCATCCAACACGTAAACCAGGGAAAAGTACCTTCGAAAAGCTACTAATATAAATCACATTATTACCAGCACCAGCAAAAGTTAATAGTGGGGCTAAATGTGAACCTGAATAACGTAGTTCCTCATTAAATCCATCTTCTATAATAGGAACCTTATATTTTGAAAATAATCTCATCAGTTCCGTTCTTTTCTCTGAACTCGTAACAATACCGGTTGGATTATGATAGGAAGGAATTAAATACGCAAAATCAAACTCTTTTTCACGCAAGCTTTTTTCCACTTCGTTCGTATCAATGCCATCTTCATTCATATTTATTCCATGCACTTCAAGACCATGTAGGCGGAAAAGCTTGAGTGCAGCATGATGAGTCGGATTCTCGCAAATAACCCGCCCTGATTTCTTTGATAACGAGGATAGAACAATGTCTAACCCTTCTGTAAATCCATTTGTAATTAAAATGTCTTTATTCGAAATATCTACACCTTTCATTTCCATATAATGAAGTAGATATTTCATTAACGGTCTATAGCCTTTTGCGTATCCGTAATTTAATACGACATCACCTTCAATGGACATACGAGTAAGAAAAGCTCTTTTGAAATTTTCCACATCAAATAGCTTTTCGTCCGGAGCGATACTGTTAAAAACAATCATTCCTTTTTCCCAGCGAACACCATGTTTCATTAAATCTAATTCATCCGCTAATAAAGTAACTGTATTAAGTTTATTTTTCCAATCTATTTCAACAGACGAAGTGTTTGAAATATCAACCTTCGCAACAAAATTCCCTTTTCCTTTTACTGCATATATAAGTCCTTCTTGCTCTAAATCCGCATAAGCAGCTAGCACAGTATTTCTGCTCACACTTAATAATTCGCTAAGTTCCCTCGTCGAAGGAATTTTTTGATCCCCGAGCAAATGCCCTTTCATAATCATCTTTTTTAAATAATCTTTCAATTGAATATAAACGGGACGCTCTTTGACAACTTTAAAATCTTTAAACAATTCCTTACCCCCTGCAATCATTTTTGCATAATTATTTCATTCTCAAAAGGTCCACTACATATGTATTTTTTATAAAGGGCGGTACGGTCTTATAAAGTGGAACTTTAATCAATGGGATTGTTTATTAAGCTCACTGATTATTAGCCCTCACGAACCAGGCGTTTTACTACCTGTTACTAAGGGATAAATCTTTACGGTATAAGTTAATTATATCTTTTAAAGCTGCTGCTGCGGCTCCGCGTGGATTTGATGCACCACCAATTGTAGTAACTTGCCCCATCGTATCTGTAAAGAACGTAATCCCTTTTTCTGTCCCATTTACATTTGCTAGCGGATGATTCTTATCTATTTCGTACGGTTCTACTTTAAGAGTCACTTTACCATCCTGCTCCTTATACGCTGAAGCTATTAATTTAACAAATTTATTTTGTTCCTTAGCATTTCGAATTTGTTGTTTTGTAACATGTTCAATTCCTTTTATATGTATATCTGTAAGCATATGCTCTGTTCCCATTAAACTGTTTGTCAAAAGTAACAATTTACAAGCACTATCAGATCCGCTTACATCCAATATTGGATTCGTCTCAGCAATTCCTTTACGTTGCGCTTCTTTCAGTGCTTCTTCAAACGTAATATCTTCCTCATTCATTTTCGAAAGAATATAATTTGTAGTCCCGTTTAATATTCCTTCTATTTTTTCAATATGGCAACCAGCTAAACTAAATTGACCAATATCAAGTGTCGGTAATGCCGCAGCAGTTGCACCACTATATCGAATTCGTACATTTGCGATTTTTGCTGCTTCATTTATTTCTCTCCAGTTTGTAACAAGCGCACCTTTTGAAATTGCTACTATATCCATTTGTTTCTCAATCGCTTGTTTTATATATTGTTTCCCTGGATTTCCATCTTTAAGGTTTGTAACTGTTGATTCTACCAGCACTGTACCACTTATGTTATCTGTTGCACGTTCCTCCGGATGATATTCTATATACTTTTCAAGTGCAGCACTACTGCTACCATACATTAATAAGTTATGAATAGATAATCCATCTTTATTATGTATTGCAACATTTCTGCCTAATACGCCACTTACAACTAACTCTATACCATAAGTTTCATATATATATGAACATTTTTCATGTAGTAATTTTATAAACTCTTTTCCTACTGTTCCATATCCTGAGAGTACAACTTTAATTTTCATAATATCCCCCCATATTTTTCTATCCAATCCCTCTTTCAATATAATATATAATAAAGCGCCCTCGAATTCCATCGAGAGCGCTTTATTATTACCTATTTCGGTAAACGTAATAGCTTTTCAGCGATTGTTCTATAAAACTCTTGAATACTAGAAAAACCTAATGTGTCTGAAACACTTCATCCTACCATGTCGAGATTGTCCTAATTTGCTTTCGTTTCGATATGATTCCATCTTCCAACCTGTAAAGGCTCATAATTATTTACAGCAGTATTAGTAGAAGATACAATCATAGAATTTGTATTTACTACACCGTCTTTTTGCCACCAAACAGTATCAATTAATGGATGATTTCCTTCATATCTTGCATAGGAACTTAAGTTCCCTATTAACACTTTATTCATCGTGAAATGAGGCAAATGTAATCTTCCTGTATATCATGAACACCACCCCAATATTTTACGCCAAGCATTTCTTCTCTACCCCATACTCCCCCTAGTAAAACGTTTATATTTTTTAATTTACATCATGCATTCATAACTTAAACATAATGTAAAGTATTATATATACGTTGTATATATAGAAAACATATACAAATGTTGATAAATATTAATTCAAGTGAATTTTTACTTTTTACAATACATCTTGTAAATCTGTTTATTTGAATTTATAATTAGATATAGTTTCCTCATGTTAAAAAGATTTAAAAACCATAAGAAAACTAATCTCATTGCTTGAAAAGGAGGAAAAAGCATGCAAATCAAATCAAATATTCATACATTATCTCAACCTACTAAAATAACTCCGTCTAATCTTGAGCATAATACTATCTCTTCTACTAAACTTGAAAATAAAAAATCAAATGATCCCATCAAATTTGATATTCGTTCATCTGAAAAAGAGATGAAACAACCTGAGCATAAATTTAATGAATTAGATTTATGGAAGATGCTAAAAGATAAAGGTGTTCCTTTATGGATTATACTTGAAATGCTACAAAAGGCTCGTAAAGAAAAAGAAACACAAAATAATTCAGTTCAAAATTCAACTGCGATTGAAGAAACGAGTGAGACTCGATTAAATGAAGTAATGTAATCTATGTTATATGAATGCTCTAAAGTAAAAAGAGTTCGAGATTGATAAAATTTCTATCAACCTCGAACTCTTTTTTAAGATTTTTCTCCAATCGTTACAAACTGAAATGATACCTCCCCTTGATGATCTTTAATTAACTTTTCTACTTTTACTTTTTCATTTATTAATGTATTATCTGTCGACATTTTAGGTTTTTCATCACCTAAAGACTTGTTCAGGTGGAGAAGATGCATTTTCGTTTCATTTGCTTTTAATTCTTTATACACACTATCTTTTGCTACAATTACATACGCTTGTGTTGGATATTTACGAGTGTTACCTATCCAAGCATCACTACCGTATTTAACAGCAAACTCCTTTCCTTCTAATTCAATACTTTTAAAATTTTTTTCATCTTCTTGTGCCAACAAAATCGAGCCTTCTTTTGGTAACTTAGGTAACGTATCTATAGGTCTAAATTTGGATCCATTCTCTCTTTCACGAAAAATCTTTGTTTTAATCAACGCTTGTGCTGTAGATTCATTTAAAATTAAAACTTGTCCATTTCCAAATGTACCCGTTTTCACAGAAAACACTTCATTTTCTTTCGTAATTTCCTGATAACGATTCATAATTGATAAAGTATTATTTTCATCTCCAATGATTAATACACCGTTAGCTGGAAATCTGTTTTCATTTTTAGAGCATGCACTTAAACTTATTAACATTAATATACTTAAAATGAAAATAGATAATATTTTCTTCATCACAGTTCCTTTCATAACTCAAATTGTTTTTACATGCTTTTATGCAGTCTTACTTACTCATATTCCCTACTGTTCCATAGTTTTATAAAGCTTTTGTAAATAACGCCAACGAGTTATATAGAAATATAAAACTTGTATACAGATAAATGAAATTAAAATTACAATAGAACTATTTAAAATAGAAAAATCGACTAATTGTTGTAATGCCATATAAGCAACCACTGTGTGTATTACTGCAATGGTAATCGGTAAAAAGAACATTAATAATAACTGTCTCGTTACAACTTTTTTCAACTCTCGCTTACTTAATCCCATTTTCGAAATCATTTTATATTGTTGTTGATCGCGATCCAAATCATTATATAACCGGAAGTAAATAAAACTAGCGGCAAATGTGAAGAAGACGATTCCAACTAAAACACTGGCCATAAGTAATAATCCATTCGTTTGTTTTGCCTCTAACAAACTTAAAGTCAAAGCTTGAAAATGGAAATTATCTTCTCTTGCATCTGCATTGAATATACTATTTAATTGATTTGAAATTTCTTTCGTCTTTATCCAGTCATCTACAACAAATCCGTATGTACGATGTTGAATAACTACATCATCTTGATTGATATTAAAAGGAATACCATCATATACACGATCTTGAACCGCGATAAAAATACCGCTAGTATCATGTGGTAAAACTAAATTTTCTACAGCTTTTTTCACACGAAATGTCTTTATCCAATCTCCTTCAATGACTTCAATATTCTTTTTATAATCACCATTTTTAAATTCTTGTTTTTGTGATACCATTCCAGGGATTAGTAATATTTCATCTTCTTTTTCAATTGTTTCTTGTTGATATCCTAGCGCTCTCGCAAGTTCGTTATATTCACTTAACTTCATTACATATACATTACTTTCTGTATATTTATAAGAAGATGAAGCTGTTCGATATGGAATATTCGCATCAGCAAGATGTTTTTTTATAATAGATAGATGTTTATCCACCACTTTGTCTTTTTCAGGACCTATATAAAGAAACGTATATGGGTTTGTCATTCTTACCAATTCTTTATTCCCAATAGCAGCTGTAGTTCCAATTGCTGTAAAAGCAACTGCTGAAATAATAGACACTATAAAAAACATAGTTGCATTATCTTTCATACGGTAAATTAATTCTGAAAACGTTAATATATTTGTTCTCTTTAAAAAGAAAAATTCACTCCTTTTCGCAAGATGCAATATATAAACGCTACATTGTGTATATAAAAAGTACGTTCCTATAATTACTAAGAGCACACCCATTACGAGCATGATAAAACTATGATTTTGAATAAAGCGAAATACTGAAATATATCCATACCCTATACTAATTAAAGAAAGTAACGATAATATTATTGAAGCTTTCGGTTCAGGCTTTGGCTTTTCTCCAGCTTGAATAAGTTCCACAAGTTCGGTTACTTTAACCGTTTTAAATGTAACTAACGAAACGATTAAAAATAAGACAAGAAACGTGAAAACTGTTAATAATACAGCCTGCACTGGTATATAAAAAGGTAAACCATTACTAATCATTAATACACTGGCACTGATTAGTAAAACTAGTTTAGAAAATATGAGGCCAATGAGGATACCAATACAAATCGAACCAAGTCCGATTAACATATTTTCAATTAACAATAACTGCTTAAGCTGTCTCATTGACATACCTTGCATCATTAAAATACCAAATTCTTTCTTACGCGTTTTTAAAAACGAGCTCACTGAATATAAAATAAAGAAAAATGAAAAGACAAAAATCAAACCTTGGGATATTTGAAATCCTAATGTACCAAATGTACTTATTGTTTTACTTGTCGATTTCAACTCCCCCTGTAAATCAGGATGGAATAATAAAAGGGCATATGTAAAGAAAATCATAATCGAAAATGCACTACTTAAAAAATGGGCAGCATATGTACGCTTATTTCGAAAAATATTATTAAATGCGAACTGACGAAAAGTCATGCCTTTTCCCTCCTAACAAAGAAAGGACATCCATAATCTTTTGATAAAAGGTTTGCCGACTTTCACCACGATAAATTTCGTTATACAGTTGACCATCTTTTATGAAGATTACTCGGCTACAAAAACTAGCTGCATACGGATCATGTGTAACTAACATCATCGTTGCCTTTTCTTCCTTATTAAGCGTATCCAGCATCTCCATTACATCATTTGAAGATTTAGAGTCTAAATTCCCGGTCGGTTCATCAGCAAGTAATAATTGCGGCTTATGAACAATTGCACGAGCAATTGCTGTTCTTTGAGCTTGTCCCCCTGAAATTTCAAACGTTCTTTTATTCAATATATCTGTAATATTTAATTTCTCTGCAATTTCTTCTACTCGTTTATTCATTTCTTGCACAGAAACACCATCTAATGTCATCGGCAATACGATATTTTCCTTCACTGTAAGCGTACTAAGTAAATTAAATGATTGGAATACAAATCCTAATTGTTTTCTACGGAATAAAGCCAAATCTTCAGATGATAACTGGAAAGGATTCGTACCATTTATTACTATTTCTCCCGATGTTGGAGAGTCGATAGTAGATACCATATTTAATAACGTTGTTTTCCCGCTACCAGATGGCCCCATGATCCCTATAAATTCACCTTCTTGAATTGATAAATCAATATCTACTAATGCTTTAAAAGGTATTTTCCCTTTATATACTTTACTAATATTTTTCGCATGTAAAATTTCCATTTCTATTCTCCCTTCATTTGCACTTCTCACAATAGAGTGTAAATGAATTCTCTTATAGCTCATATTGATTCATCTTTCATTTATCTTACACGCTTGTAAGATTTCTAAAAAAACTGATAATAATACTGTTTACAAATTAAAATTAACGCATAACTATCTTATAATAATTGTATAGTGGTAGGAAATACAATATCCTATCTTTATTATACGAAAAAGAAAAGACCGATTACTTTATCGATCTTTTCATTCCCAAAGTTATATTTTTAACTTACGCCTTTAATTGAAATGTATTTGATAAATACTCTCTGCATCATTGACCGTAAACTCTTGTAGGTATAGATCTCCACAATCTATTCTAAATAACTTAGTCAAACTCTCTTCTCCCATGTTAATCCCCCTTACTTACATTAAAGTTCCTTAATCTGCTTCGTAAGTTCCTTAAACCGTTCATCCAGTGCTTTATATTCTTTGTCTTTAGAAGTTAAAAAGCTTAATTTCCCTAATACTTCTTGTCTTTCTGTTTCTAACGTTAAACGTAGCTCTTCAATTTCATCTCTTGTTTTCGTAGGTTCTTCAAGTTGCTTTTGTATCGTATTGTTTACAAACACAAGTTTTGTGTTTGTTGTTTTCTCCAGAAAATATCGATCATGAGAAACAATAACGAGTGTTCCGTTATACTCAGCTAATGTATTTTCGAGCTGTTCACGTGAAGGCAAATCCAGATGATTCGTTGGTTCATCTAAAATAAGTACATCTTTTTCATCTAAAATATAAGCCATTAGCTTACATTTTACTCGTTCTCCCATACTCATATATCGTATCGGCTCTGTCCATTGAGAAGATTCAAATCCTAAATGTTTCATTAAATTTTGGACTTTTCCTCTTTCTTCAAATGTATCTTTATAAAATAAATCTTCTGGTGTTTTATCAAGTGGTAAATCAAATACTTCTTGTGTTAAATAACCGATGTTTGCTGATGGTGAAATCCATATTTCGCCTTGAGCAGTTTCCGCTCCCATAATCATCTTTAGTAATGTTGTTTTCCCGCTACCGTTTGGGCCAACAATCGCAATCTTCTCACCGTGCTGAATTGTAAAATTAACGTTTTCAAATAATAGCCGATTATTAAATTCTTTCCGTAATTGTTTTACTTCTAAAAAACGTTTCCCTACTTTTTTATTCGCTTGAATAGAAAATTCAACCGAATAATCTTCTTTCACACGTTCAACTTTCGTTTTCTCAAGCTCTTTTTCAAGACGTTTTCGTTTCGATTTTACTTGCGCATCCATTCGCTTCGCCTTTACACGATAAAACTCTTTCACACCTTCTTGTTTTGTGGACTGCGCATGTGCCTTTTGTGACCATGAGCTTAATTCTTTTATATGAGTTTCTACTTGTTCTATCTTCTTTTGGTGTTTTTCATATTCACGCTGCTGCGTCATTCTTTTATGCTCACGTGCTTTCATATAACTCGTATAATTCCCGCTATGATCAATTAATTTCTTATCCTCAATTGACCATATTCTAGTCGCGACAACATCTAAAAAATATCGATCATGTGATACGACGATAACTGTACCTTTCATATTTTTAATTTGCTTAATGAGAAATTCTGTACTCATCTCATCTAGATGATTTGTCGGTTCGTCTAATATTAAGACATTAGGATTTTCAGCAAATCCTTTTGCTAATCGAACTTTTAGCTTTTCACCACCACTTAAAGTAAAAAAATCATTCGTTGGCACGCCCCATTTCGCAAGAAGTTCTGCTTCTTTTGCAATTATATCCTTACTAACGAAAGATTCTTTTTCTTGTTCAACATATGCTGTTGTCATATTCATTTGCATCCATTCAACAGTACCTTTTGATGGTTCAATCTTCCCATTTATTAATTGAAGTAACGTTGATTTACCAGCCCCATTTTTGCCGATTAATCCGATAACATCCCCTTGTCTTACTGTCACATTCATTTTCTCTAACAAAGTATTTTCCTTTATTTCAACATAAACATCATTTAATTTTAATAGTTCTTTCATAATACCGATCCCTTTCATTAAGGGAGAATAAAAAAATCCTCCCAAATAAATTTGGCAGGATTAGTCGTTAAAATATTTATACCCAAATAAGCTATTGCGCAACATAAATAGCAATACCGTTGTATGGAAATTGGGCAGACTAATCCTATTTTTTAGAAATTGAAATATATTGAATTTCAACATTTAAAAATAAGATTAGTTAATCATCGTCCACCCATCATTCCTTTCCGTCGTTAATAACCATATTGTACCATACTAGTACTGTATGAGTAAATGTAATTATATGTGCTGTTAAAAAGATTGCTTTCTTTTAGATTTATTTATTATTCCTTAACTTCATGTTGAATAAGCACAAATTACATTGATTGTAATACGCCCTTTAGGTTTCCACAGTAATAAATTTTATATAAAAACAAAATCTTATTTGTTATCCAATAACCACTTATTGTTTTTCGATAAATTTTTATTGATTATTCCCTTGCGATAAGCTATTATATCTTTACAGAAAATATTAATGTAAGGATTGAATTTATGGACAGGACATTAGAAATCACAAAGTTAAATATGTTTGTAAGGATTTTTATCCTCCCGATTATAGTAGGGATACTTGTTGGTATACTAACGAAATTGGGACAAGGTATACTTCCAGGACATTGGAATTCATTAGCTAACCTAGGAAGCGTTTGGTTAGTTCCATCCTTTTTTGTGGCTAGCTTTAGTTATTCTAAGCGTACAGCTATACTTTCTGGTATCCTTGCACTACTCGGTATGGTACTAGGCTACTATGGTTATGCAATAATATTTAAAAATGTATCTCATTCTATTTATTTTATTTCTGTATGGATAACATGTGCATTCATTGGAGGAACTATCTTTGGAATTGCAGGCTTTCTATGGAAAGATACTACAAATCCACTTCATAAATTAGGAAGTGCACTTATTGGTGGAGTTTTTGTAACGGATGGACTTCACATTCTTTTAAATTTTGAAGACTATAATCACATGTTACCTGTTGGATATACCGAAGTCATAGTCGGGATTATCTTGATTCTTGTATTAGAACGCTCTAATGCTAATCGAATTTCTTCTTTCTTAATGATGGTTCCTATCACTATTTTAGGATTAATTGGATATAAATTATTAAGTTTGTTTACTTAATTACAATACTGTATCATGAAAAAACAAAAGACTAATTCTATTATAGTCCACAAAATATATCACGAATTTGATCATTATACTTATTAATGTTGATACACTTATTCATAGGCTGGATTCATGAAGCTATCTCTTTCAAAGGGATAGCTTTTTTCTTACAAAAACTATTCATCAACTTTTATTAAATACTTCTAATTTAACAATCGTATTTATTAGCGTGGCATTATGTATACTAAGATGACCTTTTACCATTCCATATAATCGCCGTAAAGGTAAACTTTAACCAGTGGGGGTTTTCTTTATCACCCACTAATTATTATCCCTCATCAATCGGACTTTAATGAGCAATCCGCCCCCCATTAAAACGAGATAAAATAAGGCTAAAAAACTTATTTCCAAAGTTCTTTAGCCTAGATCACTTATTTATACATTATAAAATTTAATTCGTACAACCGTACCTTTACCAACTTCTGAATGGATTTCTACACTATGCCCTAATTGCTTCGTAATTTCATATACGAGATATAGCCCCATTCCAGTTGATTCTTTAAAATCTCTACCATTTTCTCCTGTAAAGAAAGGTTTAAACACTCTTGGTAAATCTTGCTTCGGTATGCCTACACCGTTATCAGCAATTTCAAGTATAACATTATTACCTTCCTTACAAGCTTTCACTTTAATCTTCTCTCGGCTACCAGATGAATATTTAATCGCATTTGATAGTATTTGTCCAATTAAAAATTGTAACCATTTCGCATCACTTTCTACTGTAATGTCCTTATCAATTTTAAGCTCTGGATATACAAAATTCCGGATAAAGAAGCGTTTATGTTCATGCACAGAATCATTCACTATTTTATGTAATTGTACTCTTTCCACATAAAAATCTTGTGTAAATGCTTCTAAACGTGCGACATACAGTGCCATCTCTAGCCCCTTTTTCAGCCTATCTGTTTCCTCATTTATACTTTCAAAACGTGGATCCACTTCATCCTGTGTAATTAATTCTATTACAGATAAAGGTGTTTTCATTTGATGAATCCACTGATTCATAAAAGTTAAATGATCATTATTTTTTCTCTCTTGTATCTGGAGTTGATTTTGATAATGGCGATATTGTACTTCAAGCAAGTCTTGAAGAGCAGCAGATATAGCTGCAAAATCAGATTTTTGAACCGATTCATCTAAAGATTGCATCGGGTTTGCTAAACGTTCATAAAAAGAACGATGTGTATAGTAACGAAATAGTAAATAGCCTACCATAAAAAAGGCACCTAAAAACATTGCATACAATGCCGTCGCAATACGGTTATGTCCATCAAACCAATATACGAGGAATATGGCTAGTAGTTGGATCGCTGTAAAGCAAATAAGTGGTATATGATCACGTATAAACAGCCTTATCATTTTTCCATACCAGTATCCCAAGTAATATGCAATCTATATCCAACACTACGAATTGTTTCAATCGCATTCTCAATATGTAACGTTTTTAACTTTTTTCTAACACGTGTCGTATTTACACTTAATGTATTATCATCAACATAGGATTCGCTATCCCATAATTTATTTAATAACACTTCTCTACTCACAACACGCGGATAATTTTTCATTAACATTTCTAATAAAATAGCTTCATTTCTCGTTATATCAATTTCTTGATTCTTAAGCTTCAATACAAGCCTTTCAGGATATAAACAAAGACCCTGTTGCTCAACCATCCGTTCTTCTACTTTCGGTGCATAATCTCCGTAAGCACGCCTTAAATGACTTCGAATTTTAGCCATTACAACTTCGTAATGGAATGGCTTTGAAATGAAATCATCGCCACCGTTTTCTAGCGCCATGACTTGATCCATCGTACCTTCACGAGCTGAAATAAATAATATCGGACATGTAGAAACTCCGCGAATTTGACGACACCAATAGTACCCATCAAAACTCGGTAAATTAATATCTAATAAAACTAACTCTGGTTGTTCTTCTAAAAAAATATTTAATACATTATGAAAATCCGATACAATAATTCCTTCATACCCATATTTCGCAACGTGTGTTGATAATAGTTCTGCAATTTTCATATCGTCTTCTACAATCATAATTTTAACCATGTGTTTACTCCTTTTTCGACCCACAATCTTATATTCAATTATATAAAATAAATACTACCTTTTTTTATATAATCCGTAAATCAAAAAAGATACTTTTATACAAAATCATCCTTCTTCTATCATTTCTTATTTAATATGGAATTCATTCATAGTAAACCCCAATTTCTCCACATAATTCATCCCTAATTCCATTCGAGCAGTCTTCAACGGGTCAACCACTTGACAAACTTTTAAATTGCCGGCAGCTGATAATAAAAGTATTGCATCAGCTTTAGACATTTCTAATTCTTCATGTAAAAATGTCACCATATTACGTACAGCACGATTCGCTGCATCATCTAGCAATTTTTCTGAAGCAATCGTCATTACTTTTTCTTTTTGAATAGCCATTGGTAATGGCCATTTTTTCCCTCTTATAATTTGGACTGTTACGGTTACCTCACCAGCAACCTCTACTCCACTAACACCAATTTCACCATCACCCATCGCTGCGTGTAAATCACCTAATGCTAATAGAGCACCAGGAACATTTACAGGTAATAATAATGTTGTCCCTTCTTTTATCTCTTTACAGTCCATATTCCCGCCGTGATCATGTGGTGTGCCACATGAAATGCTCGCTTCTTTCGGCGCTGTTCCAATTACACCGATCATTGGATTAATCGGGATTTGTAGTTCATTTGAAAACAGAACATGTTCATTATGTATTGAGACGATTTTCACTGTATTTTCATGTAGCTCTTCACCCATTACGCCAAGATTCACCCCTGTAGTTAAAACACCTTGCTCTGCAATTTTTATCTTTTCAATCGTAACAACTAATATATCCCCAGGTTCTGCACCATTAATATATACCGGACCAGTCGCTGGATTAATCCGGTTCCAATCTAATTCTTGAAACACAACATCTTCAGAATTAATTTGATTTTCAAAGCAATCATATGTTTCAAATATAAGGCGACTCCCAATTTCTACTTCCATACATGGTTGATTTTCTGGTGACATTGCGTAAATGATATGGTCTTTCTGAATTCGATGCATATTATCTCTCCTCTTTATATTAGTCTACAATTAATAATTAGCTTTTTTCATAAAAGCTCCTTTTAATAATTAATGAATTTACATATAGAAAAGCACTTAGCTTATTTTCATACATACACTCTTTACTATAACAGGTAAAGAAAGGTGGTATCACTATGCCCCTTATTCCATATAACGAAAGCGATGTTGATTTACTAGCTCGTTTAATGCGTGCTGAAGCTGAAGGCGACGGTCGACAAGGTGAACAACTTGTTGGCTGTGTAGTAGTAAATCGTGTATTTTGTGATTGCTTAGATTTTAAACAACTTCGTTCTGTACGTGACGCTGTATATCAAAGCCCTGGTGGATTCGAAGCAGTGCAATACGGATATTTTTATCAACGTGCTCGTGAGTCAGAAAAAGAAATCGCACGAAAAGTTTTACAAGGTGAATGGCGCTGGCCTGCACGATGGGCTCTTTGGTATTTCCGTCCAGTTGGATCTTGTCCACCCCAATGGTATAACCAGCCATTTGTAGGACAGTTTAAAAGTCATTGTTTTTATGAACCTAGTGGTGACGAATGTCCGAAAATGTATTCACGGTAATAGAATTTGAAATGCAAGTACTTAGCCCTTTAAGTACTTGCATTTCTTTGAGCTTTTTAAAAATCTAATAATGTGATGAACTTTTCAACTCCTACAACATGTATTAATAACGGTATTCGAGGGGCCACTGGACTGATTCATAATGAGCTTATATATAATAATAAATAATTGTTTTTGATTTTCTTTCATTATTTTTTTATTTTCATGATGACAAAGCGCGTACAATTGTTCCATTAAGTTAGAGTAATCTTTGTTAGAACGAAGTATGTTGCAGACTTCTACTAACCATTCTTTCTGTCTTTCATCTAATGTGTTGTAAAACTCTATATTTCTCTCTTGATTTACCGCCATTAATTTTTCAGATTGAAAGTTTCTAACCCAATACTCTGCACGTTTACTTATCGCTACCATATCCTCTAATGCATAATTCCTATCTATTTTGTCTAATATACCTTGTAAAATAGATGAATCAAAATTTAATAACGGTAACGTTCCTGCTACTTGATTAAATTTCGGATATTCTTTCAATTCGCTATCTACTCTAGAAAGTTTAATTGCATCAAATAAATCTTCATTTTTGAGCGTTTTATTTTTATAACGATCTTTTGATCGTTCATACTCTGTATAATTGCGAATCACATCTTCATCAAGACCGATATGAAAAGCTGCGTCTGGCCTATATTTTGCAAACATAAATAGAATCACTTCGGGCAAATACACTTTTAGCAACTCGCTAGGTGTAATACTATTCCCTGAGGAACTAGACATTTTTTCATGATTCCCTTTAATACCAATGAAATCGTAAGCAACGTAATGGGGCGCTTCACGATTGAATATTTTTCTCGCAATTTCTTTTGATACATTATAACTACCCGTTTCTGATGAATGATCTCTTCCGCCCGGTTCAAAAACAACATCCTCTATCATCCATCTCATCGGCCAATCGATTTTCCAATTCAATTTCATATTATTTGTATTTAGTATAGATAATTCATTTTGATTTCCACATTCACATTCATACCGAACTGTTTTTAATACTTCATCAAAATGCGTAATCGCTGTTGTATCTCTCCCGCATTTCTCGCAATATAACGTAACTGGATAGAAGCTCTCTCGCTCTTCTTCACTACATTCCCCAGTTTTATAATCCATTAAAATACCATATATTTCTTTTCTTTTATACAAAGCCTCTAATATGCTTTTGTTATACCTTCCGCTCCTGTATTCATCATGTTGATAAATAAATTCTACTTCAATTCCAAATGCTTGAAGAGATTCCTCAAACTCTTTTTCAAAATGATCAGCATATGAATTATGACATCCATACGGATCTGGTATATTACAGTATGGCATACCGATATACTTTATAAAAGATGGATCAATATTTTTAGGAACTTTTCTAAACCTGTCGTAATCATCCCATGAAAATATAAAACGCGCTTTTTTCCCTAAATCTTGAAGTGCCCTTACAACAAAATAAGTCGTTACGATTTCACGAAAGTTTCCAATATGAACAGAACCTGATGGACTAATCCCAGATGCGCAAATAAAAGTTTCTTTGTTTGGATGTTTTCTAATTAATTCATTTGCTACTTCATACGCCCAATGCATATACTACTCACCTCAATTATATTTTTGTTCTCACATTTTCATTTTTTTGCAATAAAAAAACTCCCACCCCCAAGATTATTCATCTTGAGGACGAGAGTTATTAGCTTCGCGGTACCACCTCAGTTTGTTAATATGTCGCCATACTAACCTCTTCAGGTACGGCAAAATAGCTTATACCCTATCTCTATAACGGGAGAACCCGTCGCACCATCCCTAAATAAATTAGTTCCTTGCGCAGCTCCAAGTCTTTTTTCGTTAAGATGTATACCGCTCTTTCTCAGCTACCAGAGCTCTCTGTATGTATTCTTTCTTAACTACTCTTCTCTTCCATGCCATTTTAAATATTAGTTTTTTCATATGATAATTTAAAACGACTCTATTGTCAAACTTTTCCGAAATAAAACAGTATAATTATCTAAAAAAAATTCTTTATCGCTTCTAATTGAATTTTGTGGCTACACTCATCACAACAATATAACCCTTTTGGTTTCTCTTTAAATCGCTTATATTTTTCACTACCTTCATACACACGAAATATATTTTTACAAGAAAAGCAAATAATTTCATAAAACATCATATGCATTTTCCTCTCCATGTTTATACATTTTTTAATCGCTCGAGAAAATTACTTTTCCATAGTACAAATCTTAATATCTTCTGATTAAAAGGTTTACCTCTATTCTTATCGAATTATATAAATATCTTATAAAGCGAGGTGGACATCTTGGACAGTAATATAGAATTAATTTTAGATGC
Source organism: Bacillus sp. FSL R9-9834 (assembly GCF_038006905.1). Classification (NCBI taxonomy): domain Bacteria; kingdom Bacillati; phylum Bacillota; class Bacilli; order Caryophanales; family Bacillaceae; genus Bacillus; species Bacillus sp. FSL R9-9834. The sequence goes on along the minus strand of NZ_JBBOWD010000001.1, from coordinate 2,489,198 downwards.
GAAAGCAAGTTTAGCTGAAGGACCATGTTGGGATGAAAAAAAGCAGCTTTTATACTGGGTTGATATTGTGGAGAAACAATTATGCATATTTAGCCCTACCGCTAATACAAACCGAGTAATTGCTCTCAATCAACAAATTGGCTGTGTTGTTCCATATTTAGATGACGTACTACTCCTAGCTATGGAAAATGGCTTTTATTCTATTAATATAAAAACAGAAAAACTGACACATATTTTTGACCCTGAACCACATTTATTTGATAATCGTTTTAACGATGGAAAATGCGATCCAGCAGGACGTTTTTGGGCAGGTACTACAGATACATACGGTATTAATGCTGTAGGTTCCTTGTATTGTTTAAATAATAGTTTAAAGGTAGAGAAAAAAGTTTCACATGTAAATACATCAAATGGCATCGCTTGGTCACCTGATTATACATACCTTTACTATATTGATACACCTACTAAAAAAGTAGTTCGTTTTCATTATAATATTTGTACTGGAAAAATTCGTAATCCAAATGATGTAATCATTTTCCCCGAAAATGACGGTCTACCTGATGGTATGACAATTGACGAGGAAGGTTGTTTATGGATTGCTCATTGGGGAGGTTCAAAGATTACGAGATGGAATCCTTCAACTGGAGAACGAATATTAAGCATCCCAATTCCAGCGCTATATGTAACCTCGTGTACATTTGGAGGACCTAATTTAACAGACCTATATGTTACAACAGCCAGAACAAGAATGACAAATAACGAATTAAAAGAATATCCACATGCTGGTGGTATTTTTCGAATTCAAACAAATATAAAAGGTTGTCCTACCCATTCATTTCGCAATAATAATATTGGAGCTGAAACAATATGAATCGTCTCGATTACATAAGACAAGAAGAAAAGAAATATCATGACCTTTGCTATGAACAATACAAACTATTTGAAACTGGCTCTTGGCTTTACAAACCAGTTAAAACAGTTATGGATTTGATGGATTATTTTGAAGGAAAAAACAACTTGCAAGTACTTGATCTCGGCTCTGGCGTTGGAAGAAATAGTATTCCAATTGCCCAAAAGATTCAAAATACTAGTGGTACTGTTACATGTGTGGATTTACTTGATTCTGCTTTAACAAAATTACAAACTTATAGTAAAGAATATGGTGTAATTAATAATATTAAAACAGAACAAGCAGCAATTGAAAACTACTACATTCAACCTAATACTTATGATTATATCGTTGCAGTATCCAGTTTAGAGCATGTTGAGTCAGAAGAAGATTTAAAACACGTGCTCCATTCTATGAAAAAAGGTACAACAAACGGCGGTATTAATTGTTTAATTATTAACTCGAACATACAAGAAATTGACTTACATACAAATGAAGAATTAGATGCTTTAATTGAAATTAACCTTCCTACTGAAGATATGATATATCTATTAAAAAGTATTTATAAGGAATGGAAAGAAATTAAAGTTGAAATAAAAGAATTAGTCTATGATATTGTTCGCGATGAAAGGCATATTCAATTAAAAACAAATGCTATAACATTTATTTTTCAGAAATAAAACTATAAAAGGTAAGGTTTTCCCCTCATATATTTAGAGAAACACCCTTACCTTTCAATGATCAATTCTTCAAAAAATTGCTTCGTTATTAGTTTTAGCTTTATCTAAAACATTATTTTTATTAGAAATACTATTAAGCTATTAATTAAATTCATTTGTTAATAATTGCTTGTCGAGCTTTTTCTTTATCATCAAAATGAATAGTTGAATCTTTTAAAATTTGATACGTTTCATGCCCTTTCCCTGCAATCAAAACGATATCATTAGAAGATGCCATGTTTATTGCGTGAGTTATTGCAAGTTCACGATCTACTTCTACTTTATAATTCAAATTATTATTTTGCGAAAATCCTTTTTCAATATCTTTCATTATTGCCTGCGGATCTTCCGAACGCGGATTGTCAGAAGTAATAAAAACAAAATCACTATAACTTCCAGCAATTCCGCCCATTATAGATCGTTTTTTTGTGTCTCTATCTCCACCACAACCGAAAACAGTAATAACTTTACCTTTTGAAAACTCGCTAATTATAGAGAGAACATTTTCTAACGCATCCGGTGTATGAGCATAGTCCACTATTACAAGAAAATCTTGATTTTCATCTATGATTTCCATTCTACCTTCAATACTCTTTAAGTTAGATAAGCTATCACAAATGTTTGTAAGCGGAATACCTTCAACCATTGCAACTGTTATTGCTGCTAATGCATTATAAACATTAAAACGACCTACAAGATTAAGGCTAACCTCTATTTCTCCATTAAAGGACGAAACTAAAAAACGAATTCCTTTTGGGCTTAAAGTTATGTTCTTCGCTTGAACATCTGCTCCATTATGTATTCCATATGTGATAACCTCAGCTGAAGTAATTTTTTTAAAGTATTCTACCGATGGATCGTCTGCATTCAAAACAGCTATTTTTTTATCCGTAGTAGATAAATCATTTCCTAATCTTGAAAAAAGAAGACCTTTTACATGCTTATATTCATGAAATGTTCCATGATAATCCAAATGATCTTGCGTTAAATTTGTAAAAACAGCTATTTTAAAGTTACACCCTTTCACTCTTTCCATATGTAAACCTTGTGACGTAACTTCCATAACACAATAATCTGCATTTTGATTTTTCATCATTTGCAAATTCCGTTGAAGTGTTGGAGGTTCTTGCGTATTAATATCAGTAGGATACCATTTTGAATCAACTTTTACTCCGTTATTCCCCATGAGCCCCGTGTGATATCCATAATCACTTAAAATTTTTTCAAGTAAATAGGAAGTAGTTGTTTTCCCATTTGTACCTGTAATTCCAATTAGCTTCATTTTATTAGATGGATAACCATAGAAGTGTGACGCAATAACTGCCATAGCATATCTAGCATCTTTAACAATTATTTTAGGTATCTCAATATTTACATCCCTTTCTACAATTAGGGCTACAGCACCATTCTTCACTGCATCTTCAACAAATTGATGTCGATCTTCAAGAAAACCATCGATACCTGATACACATATAAATAGATCTCCATCAGTTATCTTTCTAGAATCCATTTCTAACCCCGTAATTTCTACATCCATATTGCCAATAGTTTCTTTAATCAATAACAAATTCGCCAGCTCTTTTAGTTTCAAATGTTCCGCCCCCTTAAATATTCCCCCTATTTATTTTACCACTTTATATAAAATAATGGCTTAAAACCCCATATTGATTTAACGAAATTTATTCATCTTAAATAAACAAAAAATAAAAGAGCACTTGTTTCCGCAAGTGCTCTTTTGGGGATTTTGAGATACCCTATTAACGAAAGTTAAGGTTACTTAAAGTTAAAAGGTATTTCTATTATATGCTTGTCCTCTTTATTTGTGCATAATTAATATATAAACATATTTAATCATTCTTAATAACTTTTAGTTATAGTTCTTTCTTACATTTTATCGTTAAAAAGTTGATTGAAGGTTTATTTGCCATGTTCTTATTTGGTTCATCAATTTCCGAAACTTGTACTAATCCATATTGATTAAAATCTTTTTTTATAGATTCCGAATCATAGAAGAACATTTTTACACCTTCCATTATCTCATAATAATCTTTATCCAACTGTTTTCCTTTTCCGTACATGGGAGCTTTTTTAGAAACAGTTGTAAAAACCATATATCCGTCTGGTTTTAACTGATTATAACAATCTTCAATAAATTTCTCTCTTTCCTGTTCATTCAACAAATGAAGAAGTGCATGACTAAATATCCCATCATACAGTTTATTATCAAAAGGCATTTCGTTTACCGAACCGTGATAGATACTAACATCTTCTAGTCCGTTTTCTCTTGCTAAATCGATCGCTGTTTTCGAAATTTCAATACCTGTTACATTTATACTATTTTCGATAAATACCTTCGCGTTTCTTCCATAACCAATACCCGGAACTAATATGTCCTTAACGTTCTTTTCTAGAAAAAAATCTTTTGCCAAAATTGCAGATTCTGTAGGTTCAAAACCCCACATCGTTTGTTTCTCAATAAAACTTGATTCCCAAAATTCCATTATGTTTCTATCTCCTTGTTCTAATCCTATTTTTAGTATCACATTAAAAACTTATAAATTTTAGTGCTGTGGCTACCTATGCCAAATTAATTTTTTTACCACATTCACTATAGGTTCATTGAATATAGCATAATAATAAGCCTATATCTAATTTTAAGATTGGCTTATTATTTCCCCTATATTAATATGTAAAAAAATAGAAAAACCAATACTTCCGTTGTAGTATTGGTTTTTCTTAAGATAAATTATCTTTTTATATTGTACTGATCTATTACTTTTTCTAACATTTCTAAAGTTATCGGTTGAGCTTTCTCTATTAATTGGTAACCAATCCGCCCATTCGGCTCAGCTGTAACTTGCTGTAAGCTCTTCAGATCATGAATTCCTTTTTCTCTTAATTGCATATATAGTTGTTGTTCCGACATTTTCGCCTTCATCAAATTCTCTTTTACAATCTCTCCATTTTCTACTACTATAATGCTACTGCCATTTAGGAATTGTTCCATCTTCTTTGATTTCAATTCAAAGAAATGAATGATAAGAAGGACGGCTGCAAATATTACAGCTGCAAATATAGATGGGCCTACTTTCCTACTTAATACAGGCTCCACAATAATACGTGCAATTGATACTACTATAATAATTTCAGCTCTTGTCATTTGGCTAACAGATTTACTACCTGTCATTTTTAATGCAATAATCCCAGTCAGAATTAAAATAATGCTTTCAAAAATCATATTCATAATAGCCCAATCCTTTAATGGTGAATGTTACTAGCATTCCCATTTCATATAGCATTCTAAATGTATTTTAATTAAACTTTTTTGTAAAAATCAAACTTACATATACTGAAAAAGAATTTATTTTGACCAACCTTTTTCAATAAGGATTTGATGGTCCATCTTCCATTGTCAAAAAAAGAAAAAGCACCCGAATGGATGCATATAGATTAAACTTATTCATTATTACTTTCTTCACTTTCATCATCAACTGATTTGGAGTCTAACATGCTGCCTATATCAGGCGGTAAAGCTAACTCTATTCCAGCCACTGGTTGATTATCTTCATTAAACCATTGTTTCTTAAATTTAATCAATTCTTCATTTTCCTTTTTTTCATCCATATTACCCCACCTTTTATGTACATGATATGAAACATTTTACTTAATATGTACATTGAGAAAGATAATATACTATTTGTACATAATGAAAGAGCAAAAACCATTCTCTGTTTTCACAACCCGTTGTACCTATTAAAGAATCCCCGTACATGTTACTCCGCGCTCTGCTATCATATTAGTGTCTAAACATATGTGGGCTATGTGACAAGTACCTGGTCATTTTGTTCATTATTCATATGAGACAAATACTTTTAAAGAGGTAATTATTCCTTGACTTAATTCCTCAAAACATTGTTCAAGTGTGGTCCTTCTAAAACTAATTTATTTTGTTCCATTTATAACCCTCACATTTTATAAAAATATATTCTCACTACATTTCAAACAATGTATAATAAATTCATCTAAAATTTAAGCTATAACGTTGGCTAGCACCCAACAGTGATAATATGATAATTGAATTTGATGGATATGGAATTAATGAGTATGTTTTTGGCCTTAATTGTTCTCTTAAAGAGTTAATGATAATGTATTTAAATGTTAAAAATGAAGAAATATCTAATAAAGAGCTTCTAATTTTATTTTGTATGCGGTACCACTATGAACGAATCCCAAAGTTATTACAAGAAGACCTCTTGAGCGATGTTGTTATTGATTTAGATACAGACTATATTTATATCCCTAATAGATAACAGTAAACTAGATTGAGTGAATAGAAATTACGATTCAGCTAAGTGTTTAATAAAATAAGTCATTGCCCAAATTAATGTCGCAAATTGAGTGACAAAATACATTGTCCATTCAAAACCAGTCAATTTCCTCTCTCGTTTAACCTTCTTTAAGTACCTGTAAAATATAAATGTACTTAAAAACATAAGTAACAATGATAATTGTTGTAAATCATCAATTATACGTACTGCCATAGACTCTATCAGCCTCCTATTCAAAATAAACACTACACTTTAAGGTTAACATTTATTGGTAGTTTATTTCCATTTAAATTACTTATATCCAAAATAAAAAGAGCATTCAGCTATTGAGTGCTCTAAAAAATATTAATTTAACATATTTTCCCCGTAATGATTTTATGACAGTTCTCTTACTTTTTATAACTCAGTTCTATCACTGCCGGTATATGATTACTATCATATTTCCTTGTATAGATTTCTCCATTTGGAGTAACTAATTGTAATACAATCTCGCCACAAACACCATGTGGTATTTCAAATTTACCTTCTATATTTGAAACACTGCGTTCCTTACTTTCAATTGAATCTTCATAAATTTTTACATTAGATATAGGTTCGTTATTTTGATCTACGATAATGCCTCTTGAATACTTACCAATCGCGATACATTGATCATCTTTTCTATAATAATTAATTAGAACGACAGCTCCAATTATAATAGCGATACACACAAACAAGAGAATTATTTTGCGTCTCACAATAAACCTCCTAATTCAAATTATTTTTTCTAAACTGAAAATTCAACTGTCCTGATTGTTTGATTTTCTCAATTACTTTACGAATACCTTCTTCAATTTTATCTTCTTTTACATTCGATACGTTTAACTTTAGCAACTTTTCTTTATGAAAATCAGTTAAATAATTTCTATCAGCTGAATCGATACTTATTTGATTTTCTCTTAATGTTTTTATGAATGTTTCTATAGCTATGTTTTTTTGTATTTTTAAACAAGTGTGTATTCCCAATGTGTTTTGTCTATTATATGCAAATAATGATGGATTTTCATTTTGCACTTTTTTTAATGTTTCCGCTAATTTTATTGATCTATTATAGTAGGAAGATTTAATTTTATTTTTATGACGTTCAAACATACCACTCTTTATATAAATTTCTAAAGCAGCTTGAGATATCATGGGACTATCAATATCTAGTATCTTTTTGTATGTATAGAAATCATTTGCAATAGACGGTGGAATGACCGCAACTCCAACCCGTAAACCAGGAAAAATAATCTTCGAATAACTTTTTAAATATATAACATGATTACCATGATCCAAGCTATATAACGGATCGGCTTTTGAATCTGTTTCTAAATCTGCTAAATAATCATCTTCTACTATAAATACATTATATTTCTTAGCCAATAGCACGATTTTTTCTTTCTCACCTTTAGAATAAGAAGTTCCAAGCGGATGATGATATCTTGGTATTGTATAAAAGAATTTTATTTTACCAGTTCGAAAAATACGCTCCAATTCATTTAAATCAATACCTTCAATCGTACGTTGAATACCGATTACAGGGACTTTATTTATTTCTAGATATTCTATATATAAATGATACGTTGGCTGTTCAACTAATATTGTTTCATTTTCATTTGGAAATGGTATAGAAGTTAATATTGCAAGTGCCTGCTGCACACCTGATGTTATAAAAATATTGTCTTCTTTCGTGAACACTTGATAATTTGCCAACTGTTTTTGAATGACTGGAATTAAAGATGGTAACCCTTTCGGTGTTCCGTATACGAACAAATCATTTTTATAAGTATCAATTGCCTTATTCATACAATGCTGAAAATCTAAATATGGGAAAACATCTGGATCTGGTGCTGAGGAAGCAAAATCAATTATCCCGTCATTTTCTACAAAACTCCCTGACTTTTGAACAACGTAGTATCCACTTTGAGGGATAGAATATATAATGTGACGCTTTTCTAATTCATGAAGTGCACGTATAACTGTCGCCTTATTACATTCATATTGCGTAACAAGCGATCGTATAGACGGTAATTTCTTTCCTTCTTTTATTTCTCCATGTTGAATCATGTTTTCTATATCATTAAAAATACGTAAATACTTATACATTTTACACCTCCTTCAGCAATTTTATATTTAATTACATCGATTTTTCATCCATATAGCATTCATTCCTCAATTAGTTAATTTTTCGATTATCTATATCGTAAATCCCAATAGCATATGAATCATTTTCAATCCATTTCTTTACTGCTTCTGTTTTAAGTACACCTTCAACCTCTTTTTCTATTTTCTGCCCAAGTTCTCTCGTTCTTACTTCATCATTGCTAATCTTAGTTTTTATATCAATAGCAACAGGTTGATTCTTTTTATAATTTATTTGCTGAATCCCAAACCCTTCATATCCATTTTTTCTGAATACGTCATCAAATATCTGTCCAAAAACTAACTCCCATCTATGTTCTGCATTTACAATCTCCTTGTTTCTTTGAGATATATTTACTTTATAAGACATAATGCCTTGAATTTGCAATCTTTTATTAATTTCTTTTTTTATTTCGTTAGCATCTTCGCTATCAGCAATCTCTAAATCTACTATTCTTTCCTTTTCATCCCATATAGCAGCACTAAAAAAAGATTCCTCCTTGACTGTCGCTGTAGCAATATCCATAACTATAGAATCTTCACTTTTGGATTCTTCCATTTCAGACTCACAAGCACACAATAAAGCAATTGAAAATAAAAATACAATCAACTTCTTTCCTCTTTTCATTGCACTTCCCTCCGTAAATTTTCATTTACGATAAACTTTTACTTTCACATATAAATACCTTCTATAATTTCAAATTTTAACATTATTTCACATTTTCTCCTCTTAAAAAGGAAATTACAATTAATAAATAGAATATCTTCATGAATAAATAAAAAGTGAGGGATATATAATGCAACATGTAAATACAATTGATATTAGTAATGTACTACAATTGGAAAAAACGCTTTCGACTTTATTAAATAAAATGATTTCTTCAAAACTAGACCTTGAAAATTGGTTAAAAGAGCAGTCAAAAGTGATTTGGGAAATCGAAGAACAATTAAAATCACATTATATCGCCTTTCAATGTAATACGGATGATGAAGAAATAAAAGATACTTTTGAACATGATCAACAATTTGTAAAGCCACTTTTAAAGCGGTACCAAAATTTATTGGATAATAAATATTTAGAGTCACCATTTCGAATGGAATTAGATTCTAACGTATATGGTTTATTGAATGCAAAAATAAAAAATGCTCAAAAGTTATTTTGTGAGGAAAATATCAAATTAGAAATACAAGAAGACAAATTAGTCACAGAGTACTTTGAAATTACTGGAGGATTAATTGGAATTTGGGACGGAGAAGAAAAAACGATAACAGAATTACAATCCTATTTACAAGATTCGAATCGTGACACCCGTAAAAAGGCAAAAACCATTATTTCTGAACAATTTTTATCTGTTGAAAAAGAACTTCAAAACATATTAAATCAATTAATTGAAATTCGTCATCAACAAGCAAAAAATATTCAACTAGAGAATTATCGCGATTATATGTTCAAAAAATACGAGCGTTTTGATTATTCAGCGAAAGATTGCTATGAACTAGCTGAATCCATACGTAAGTATGTTGTGCCTCTTAAAGATAAAATATTACTAGAAAAAAAAGAGAAACTGCAAGTGGATACGCTTCGCCCGTGGGATGTATCAGCTGTAACTCCAGATCAAAAAGTACTTAAACCAATTGCAAATGAAAATGATTTAATGGAAAAGAGCACTCATATCTTTAATAAACTAGATGTTGAATTTTCAGCACTTTTAAACCAAATGTATAAACATAACTGTCTTGATTTAACAAGCCGCAAAGGAAAAGCATCTGGAGGCTTTTGTGAGTACTTACCAGCTTCACAATTATCATTTATTTTTATGAACTTAAATTATACACAAGATGATATTATCACTTTTATACATGAAATGGGTCATAGTATTCATAACGAACTCATAAAACCATTAGAAATACGACAGTATATAGAAATTCCAGCTGAAACAGCTGAACTAGCCAGTATGACAATGGAGTTATTCTCGCTTAATTATTGGGATACCTTCTATACAGACAAAAAAGATTTAAAACAAGCAAAAATTAACTTCTTTAAAGATGTTATTTCATATTTACCTATTATGCTTATTGTCGATCAATTTCAACACTGGCTGTATGAAAATCCAAGTCATACTTCTGAAGAAAGAAATGAAAAATACTTACAACTTCAAAAACATTATCAGTCTAGCGTCATACATATTGATGGCTACGAAAACTGGATAGCAACGAGTTGGTTACCTGTACTCCATATTTTTGAAGTACCATTTTATTATATTGAATATGCGATCGCCCAACTGGGTGCATTACAAATGTATAAACAATATAAAGAGGATCCAAAGCAAGCACTAGAAAATTATAAAAAGGCATTATCACTAGGAAGCTCGCAATCTATAAAAGAAGTGTATGAAGCAGCTGGAATTCGTTTTGATTTTTCTGGCGAAACAATTAAAGAATTAATGGCATTTGTAGAAAAAGAATTAGAATTACTTGAGCAATTATAAGAAGAAAACTACACTTATATTTTAGGTGTAGTTTTCTTCTTTATTTTATTAATCAGTTCTATGTACTGAATATCTCCATATCCAATTGTTGGAAAAATATGAAACAACTTCGTTAATAATTCTTGAGTTGATACGTCTTTATTTTTAAAGATAAATTTCATTACAGCATTGTCTTCTTTTAGCATTTCTAAATATAGATCTATAGTCTGATACATTACAGGTGGTACCTTATAGAAAGTCTTTTTATGATTTACTAATACTTCATTGTATACCGAAGAATAATTTCCTAATTCAAGTTCAATTTGATTTACTTTAAATTCATCCTCTCTGAAGCTATTTAAATATACTTTCCCTTCATAATAAGACTGTTCAAGATATGAAAGTATTGTAAGTAGATTCATTTGGCAAAACATATCTTCACCAAACCATAAGACAATACATTTATACTTTTTCGTAAAAAGTTTTTCTAGCGGATCTATAACCTTTTTTGTATAACTTTCTACGGAACTGTTGTGTCCTTCCGCTCTTGTTTTAATAAAATCGTCATCAAAAATTTTTGTAGTAGCGGGGTTCACACACATCGCCTCATTAAATGGTGCATAATCAGAATCACCCATTAACTTTTCGTTTTTAAATTCTTCATACATAACTTGACCATTTAATATGTTAAGTACTTCTTTATCAAATAGCTCACTCTTCCTATTTCGTAACTGTTCAACCTCTAATTTTCTAGAAATATTCATATTAAACGCCCCTTCTTTATTTAAATTTAGTTTAACAAATGATTGAATAGGCATTTTGCTAAGTTGGTATTCTCTTGGATTCATTCCAAAAACATTTTTGAAAGCTCTACTATAAGCTTCTTGGGAAGAGTAATCGTAATCCAATGCGATCTCAATTATTTTCCTACCATTCTTTAAATCTTCTGTAGATAAATATAATCTTCTAAGAAGAATATAGCGTCTCATACTGAAACCCGTTACTTGATGAAATTTAAAAGAGCAATAATAAGGAGAATACCCCATGTAACGAGATAATTCATCTAATGAAAATCCCTTTTTCAAATTGCGCTCAATCCAATCAATCATCTGCTGTATATGTTCATTCATTTCCTTCACTCCTTATATAAAAGTATAAGAGAAGTGCATTTCATTCTTTTGATATTTCTTGTGTTTTATAACATGAGCCATTCTGTAAAATCTATATATATGTATTAATTTTATATTTTTTACCTATCTTATTTTGACATACCTTCTATTCATTTTTCAATTTAGTGTTCATTCGTATGCTGGTAAGACTTAACTAATTATTAAAGATCAATTTACATCATATTTCATTTACAAAAGCAATATTTGACGGATATCAAGAGGAAAAGGAACTGCCTAAAAAGATGATAGACCAGTTGCCTATATTTATTAAATTAAAGGAGATTTTTGAATATAGCTTAATGCATATGTATTGGGATAAAGAAGAATTAACTGAGGAACAAGTACGGATAATGAACCTTTATAGGATGAAGATCGAAACTAATCGTTCTCTCATTAATATTTAACAGAAGTGTTGTTCAACTACATGGTAATGATAGTTGAACAACATCCTATAATTACCAAATTATTTTAAATGGTATTCTACATTTCGTCTTTTATAAATCGATGTTCCTTTCCATGTGTTTTCTTAATTAAAATTGCTTTATACAAAGATGCTATACCTAATATAGCAAATAGGATGATTATAGGAATACGAACAATATGTGGAACATAGCGCGGTAGAAAGAAAAGACGAACTTTATCATCTATACTAAATATCTCAAAAATTAACGGGACTACACTTTGATGTATCAAAAAAAAGATACCCATAAATACTAAAAGAACAACAATAGCTAGTTTTTTCTTAGGTAATTCAACCGCTTTTCTGTTACCTTTCTTTTTGTTATCATCACGCAATGTTTTCATGCCATTCTTCATTTCAAATAGCAATTCAGATCCACTTTTTTCAATTTTTAAGTAAGCAATTCGCCCAAACCACCAAGCAAAAAACATTCCTGTACAAATGCCAGTCAACACACCTAGCCATTGTAAGAACTGTACATGTAGTAATGTCCCAAGCCATACAACTAACAAAGCGGGTATAGTTGTTGCCATTACCATCACCATCATTAACCACGTTGTTATAAACATTTTACTCGCATTCATATCATCACCTGAGATAACTGATCCTCTCCCGCGGCGATGAGGATCAGTTATCGGTACTACGTTAAATACAGAAAATAACATAATTAGACCTGCTGCTCCACCAAGTAATGCTGGTATTACTGTAAATACCCAAGGATAAATGAAAGTAAGCCCGCTAGAAATTGTGAAAATAATTGTTGCTAAAATTGCAATTGGACCAACTGCTATCAACCATGCAAATTGACGACCACGCACATCAATTCGTTCTGCGTCAGGTGTCGTCAAAGTTAACCATAATGCACTCCCATCAAAACCATATATATTACAGGAAAACATACTTGTGAATACAATCATAATTATCCCTGCCCAAGGCATTAAGTACGATATATTAGCGCTTGTAACTAAAATACCATAAAATACCCCTATCCAAATACCCATTCGGAGGAAACGGCCACGTTGTGGATCTCTTCTCCAACTTTTTAATTCTTTCGTAATTGTTGCTCCAATTTTCGTTTCTGAAAAGAAACGTAAAGCTTTTCTATGTTTATTAGTAGTAATCCTTCCTTCGATTTTCTTAGTTTCTGTACTTTTCATTAATAATGTAGCCCATATAAAAAACAGCAATCCACATAATATTGTTAGAACAATTAAAAAAACAAGAACTAATAACCAATTGGATTGAATTGCATACTCTACAGCGAGTATCGCCCAACTAGACGGAAACATGTAAAGTAAAGTTGAATCACTAAGTGTCATCTTATTAATAGCAGGAAGTACATACCAGCCCACATTTAGAAACGCTATAATGAAACCAAAGAGCATTGCTCCCACTTCCATTCCAATCCTTGATTTCAACGTCTCACCAATAATACTAACTACTACTTTTGATAACAATACTACAAATATTAACTGTAAAATAATTGCTGGAATTGCAACTATAGTTGCAGATAAGCTAACCCTAGCTGCGTAAATGAATAGTCCTATGAAGGCTATTAAACTAACAATTGGTCCTAATCCTATAAAAGCTACAACAAGTAACGCCCTAGCAAGTTTATAAGAAGTAAATGGAAGCAACACGAAATATTCAGAACGTAATATTCCATCTCCCCCAGCGATAATTGGACCCAAAACCCACCCTACTGTCCACAGAGCAAATGTAATGTATAGAATACTTTGTGAAACGTTCTGTTCCGTAGGATAAAAAGAAAAAAGCAGCATGGTTCCAATTGCAATTAATAAGCCAATTATTCCTGTAACAATGAAAAGAACTGCTTTACCACTATTCATTGAATTTTTAAGGATAGATAACTTCATTCGAATCAAAACACTAACCAAGACAGTTCCTCTCCTTTAACAGCAGGAATCCCTACTAACTGAACGAAAATGTCTTCGAGGGTTTCTTCACCGCAAACCTCTCCCATTGTTCCTGAAGAAACCACTCTACCTTTTGAAATAATTGCAACGTGATCACAAAGTTGTTCAACTAACGCCATGACGTGACTTGAAAATACTACAGAACCACCCGAACTAACAAATTTCTGTAAAATCTTTTTGATAGTAGCTGCAGAAATAGGGTCTACCGCCTCAAACGGTTCGTCGAGAACGAGTAATTTCGGCGCATGAAGAAGTGCAAGTGCAAGGCCAATTTTCTTGCGCATACCAGTAGAATAATTAATAACTAAAGTCCCCTCAGTATTATTTAACTCTAATATTGTAAGTAATTCTTCTGTCCGCTGAGCAACTTCCTTAGCACTCATTCCTCTTAACAATCCCATATATGTTAATAATTCGCGACCAGTAAGTCTTTCCGGTAAAGCTAACCCATCTGGTAATACCCCAATCAATGTTTTAGCTTGTTTTGGATTACCCCAAACATCAATTCCAAAAACTTTTGCGCTCCCACTATCTGGTCGTAACAAACCAACGGCCATCGATAAAGATGTAGTTTTCCCTGCTCCATTAGGCCCAACAACTCCGTAAAAAGATCCTCTTGGCACAACTAAATCAATATGATTAACTGCAATAAATTCTCCGAAACGCTTATATAGTTTCAAAAGCTGTAGTGCTGGAGCAACTTGCTCAAATTCAGTATGCATTGAAATTGGTTCACCAGTTTTCATAAAATGGACTCCTTCTTTACAAATGTAATACCCAATTACAAATCTCAATAACCTTACTCATCCATTTGCATTGTTAGAACGGATATAATAAAAAATGAATTTAGGAAGAGCTTTTCTTTAATTACAATACTGCGCTACCAAATCATTTAAATATTCAATGTTTGTAGCAGTTACATTTTCAGATATTCTAGCCGCAATAATAATAGGTGCCCATTGAAAAATCTCATCTCTTGATAATCCAGTATTTCTGCAATAAATATGCAAATACTTTTCAGCTAATTCTACCGAAGATTGTGAGTACAACAAGTATGTTCGAAACACATCTGCACGAATATCACCTGAACTAGCATCTACCCAGTCTATAATACTTACATTCTTTTCACTTAAAATTAGATTAAATGGATGGAAATCGCCATGGCATAATCTAGGATCAAATTTGATTGAATGTAACTTATTCAATATACTTTCCTTTTGTTTTTCATCCAATTTATGTACAGATTTAATTTGACGCTCTAGCCTTTCCCCCATTGCTTCCATTTCATCTGTATTCACATGTATAGCATGAATCTTTTTTTGTTCATTCACACAAATATTTATATAATACTCTACCTCATTTAGATTATTAAGTAGGAGATCACCAATACTGTCCCCTTTTACGTATTCCATAATAATTGCCTGTCTATTTTGTATCTTTGTCACTTCAAATACGTTTGGAACTGGCAGCCCGCATGAATAAGCATATTTTTGTTTTTTTGCTTCATTCATAGACTCTGTATTTGGGAGGTAATCTTTAAATAATTTCATAATCTTATTATCATATAGATAAATTTCCGCTGTGTTCCCTTTTGCTATCGGATTTCCTAGATTCAATTCATTTATCTCCTTACTATAAATTAAGCTAATACATTATACTCCTCTATAAATTCAGTGTAATTATGCTGAAACCCTTCTCCACGAAAATATAAAAAACTTACCGCTTTCCATCATTAAATAGAAAGCGGTAAGTTTAATTGTTTAGGAATATCAGAATGAAACTCTGATGTATGCACAATTGAAAATGTATATCCTTGCTCAATAAATGATACTTCATTACGTTTACATTCAAATAGTACACTATTTTTCTTAAAGTTATTTTGGATTCGCTGTAAAAATGCGACGTCTGGTGTTCCAAAAGAAACATGTACTTTCGGTGGTAAAGCTTTCATCGCAATCGGGATCCAAGGTCGCTGCCACCAAGTTGCGACGATATATGCAGTGCCGCCAACTACAAAGTTAAAAATATCCCCGTCTTCCATCGTTTTCATATTTAAATTTGATTTCAGCCATTCCCTAAAAATAGGTACACTTTTAACAGGAAGACCAATTTCCCTTATATATAAAATGTTTAAAGGTGACTGCGGTACTAATACCTCTTCTTTAACATAACTATGCGCGATAATTTCGAGTAGATTTCCATCTCCGTCTTTAAAGTATAAATTGAATAGCTCGTTCTCCTCACCAATTGTATTTCCATCTTTCCATTTCACAATAAGTAACCCAGACTTTTCAAGCCATTTTGCTGTTTCATGAAATTTTGAATATGAAATTTCAAAGGCGAAATGTGCTGGAGCGATTGGTTCGTATACTTCTTGAAAACTAATTGTTGTGTAAGGTGTTACTTTAAATTGAATAAATGATGCCGTTTCTTTTTTTATTGGAAAAGATAATATGTCCTTATAAACTTGTTTTACCCCTTCTATAGAAACTGTTTGTAGTTTTATATCTGATATATGTGTAATCACATTGCATACCCCCTTGCTTCTTATTATCTATTTGTATTGTATTACATTTATAAATAGATAGAATCAAACGGAAGGATGGATTTTTCAAATACAAACTACAACTTTAGTATGAATATTTAAGTTTATCCTGCATTGTTTCCATACAAAAAGCTGCCTTTTCTTAAACGAAGAGCAGCTTTTACAACAAAACATATTATGATTTTACAGCAATAATCATAAATCTTTTTGAATTCGTACGAATCCCTTTTTCAGAACTATTAGCTTTAATGAACTTTTGCAAAATATTAAAATCCTCTTCCTCTTCTCCAAAATTAGGAATAATAGGCGTATGTTTTAATAAGAAAATGAAATCTTCAGCCGTACTGTAATAATCAGTAACATCATATTCACGTACTTGCACGAGTTCCAATCCTGCACTAATAAGTTCACTCATATACTTTTCTTTTAATGTACCATCTCTTTCACCTAAGCATTGTCCTCGCCCAAATGCTTCCTTAAGATTTAATTTATCATGTTCGCTTACTTGTTGTGTTAAGAAAAAAGCACCTTGTTTCATTACTTTTGCTAATTCGGATGCTGCAAATGGTGCGTGACAACTTGAAACAATATCAAAATAAACATGTGGAAACGTTAAAGCTTCAGAATCCATTTGCAGAAACTCAACATTTTGTACACCTGATTTTCTCAAATTGGAATGTGCTTTTTTCAATCATTCCGTTAGAATTATCTATTCCAATTAAAGATTTAGCTGATGATGCTATATTAAGTACATTTTCTCCTCCGCCTGTACCAACATCAAGTAAAATATGTGATGGTTTGCATCTTTCTTTTACCTCTCTATAAAAGTCCCCTGAATCTCCTGCAGTTTCACATTTTATCTTACCAAAATCCCATCCATTTAATCTTCCTACTTTATCATAAAAGTTTTTGTACTCTAATTCGTTCATTTTATGTGTTCCCCTTTGTTGATACATATAAATTAAAATGAATATTGATTATTTATTCTATATTTGTAAGCCAAGCTTCATAAAATGCTTGAATAGTGCGGTATCTTTTACTTTTTTCTTTATGCAGCGCTTTTTTACATATATTATATAATTCTTGTGAGCTCTCCCATTTTTCATAGCTTTTATCATTTTTTCCACCGATAAAGGAAAAAGCAATTCCAGCTAATACATACACATTCGTTTCGCTTGTAATTTGTGCATACAGTTCATATTCCTCTGGTGCTTTAAAGCGAGCTGTACCCCAAAAATTCTCCCCAATTTCATTAAACACTGGTGCTTTTTGAAAAAAATCAATATCACAAATCATCAATTTTGATTGCTCGAAATTATATAAAATACTACCGTCATAAAAATCAACCATGACATAGCCTAGTGACTCCACATAGGTTGCAAACTCAAAAATCTGAGTCAATATGTTAAGTCTCTCCATCACGGATAATTGTCTTAACTTAACAAAAGGTGAATTTGGTGAATGGTGCTTTTCAAACGGAGTAAAGTCCCAATGATTGTGCATGCATTCCCCATCTATCCAATGAAACTTTAAACAAAACCCATTTTGCATTTGAATACAATTAATATATGGAACTAGTAAAGGATGTTGAATTTGTTCATATATTTCTTTTGCTTTCATTAATCGTTGAATTGCATCCGCTACATTACCTTTGTACTCTAAATTACGTGCACCGGCATACTTCAAAAAGTAACGATGTCCATTTTCAATAATACCAAAGCTAATATTTCCTGAATCTTGCTGATCAAAAACAGTAAATACTTCTACCCCCTTTAACCAATCAAAATTATGTTCCTCAGCTAATGTTATTGGGTATTGATTTTTTCCTATTGTAATTTTTATCATGCGCTGCTCCTAGCTTTGAGCGAACGTAGTTTATAGAGGTATGATACGCATACTCAAATTATTTTTACCTCATGCTTGATTTTCTTCTGTTTGTTCATAAAACATCACTCCTTTCAAATACAGGCTCTTAATTTCATTCAATAACTACCAAAATGTTCTTACTTTCTATTATATATTATAAAATACAAATTATAAGGAAAATATATTTCATATGCACAAATAGTTTACATAACATTTTTATGGTTTATTTACATGTATAATCTACATCTCTTCCCAACCATACATACTATATAAAACAGTACAGACTCCTTTTATATTCTTCATTTTTATTTCCTCCTTAAAATACATGCAAAAAATAGGATTCACCAAAAAATTACAGAATTATATATATAACAAGTATTAGACGGATGATTTTCAAATTCCTCTATCATAAAGGTGGTATAAACAGTGTGAAACCTATACAAGGACGTAGCCTTACCGTAAAGACAACTTTTTCTAAAGAATATAAGATTTTTATTTTTGGTTTACTCATTTCACGAATTGGGGACTCATTGTATACTTTTGCGTTACCTTGGATTGCCTATCAATTAACCGGTTCAGCTGTCATTATGAGTTCTTTATTTGCTATTAACGTATTGCCAATCGTTTTATTTGGTCCTTTAGTTGGTGTAATAATTGATCGTTATGATCGAAAAAAGTTACTTTTGGTAGCGGATATTACCAATATTATTTTAGTAAGTCTTGTTCCAATACTACATTCATTACATCTATTAGAAATTTGGCATTTATACATAATTACTTTTATGTTAGCAGTTATGTCCATGCTTTTTGATGTAACAACTGTTACAGTCATTCCGCAAATTGCTGGAGCATCCTTAACGAAGGCCAATTCTTTCTATCAAATGGTCAATCAATTGGCTAGTTTATTTGGTCCAATGATAGCTGGGGTCTTCATTTCTTTTATTGGCGGCTTTCAGTTGCTTTGGATTAATGTTCTTTCATTTATTGCAACATTAGTTGCTGTGATGTTATTACCGTCTATGAAAACCACAAATAAAAAATGTGAAGATAAAAATACACTTCAAAATATACTATCTGATTTGGTTAATGGATTTAAATGGCTCAAAAATGACCACTTAAATTTAGCTTTATCTTTTCAAGCTATGATAGGAAACTTTGGAGCAAGTGCAGTTTTAGGTATATTCATGTATTATTTATTATCCACATTACAACTTACCCCAGAACAAAGTGGGGTTAATTATTCATTAATTGGAATAGGTGGTCTTTTAGGAAGCTTTATTGCAGTTCCTTTAGAAAAAAGGTTGCAGCGCGGCATACTAATTCCTTTACTCCTATTTGTTGGAGCAATTGGCTTAACTTTTGCACTTTGGAATACATATTGGTTCGTTCCTGGAATTGCTTTCGGTATTGCAATGACTTGCAATATTGCATGGAATACAATTGTAGCCACAGTTCGCCAGGAAACCGTTCCATCAAATATGCAAGGAAGGGTTTTAGGGTTTTCACGTGTACTTACACGATTAGCTATGCCACTCGGGGCATTAGTAGGAGGTATTATTTCAGCCTATAATCCAGTACTTGTATTTGCTTTAGCTGCTTTCACGAAGCTAGTTGAAGTTTTTATTGCACTATATAGTCCAATACGAAAACTATAATAGAAGGAGAGATAATTATGTATGATTGGTTAATTGTAATTACGGATAAGTTGATAAAGAAAACAATATAACCTAAGAACTATTTTTATGCTTATTAATCGATTTTATAATATAATAATTACATAATTATATCACCTGTTTATTCTTTTTAGTTTTCCATCTCTCCTCCTTTCCCTTTCCATAATTCTTTTCTTAGTAAAAAACATTGTATGCGGAACATAAAAATAATAAAAGATCCAATTTCTTAATTTTAACATTAAGAAATTGAATCTTCTTTCATTACCTTGTATTAATCATACTGTGTTAATATATATTATAAAGAATATACATTTTATATAAGTTATGTTAATAACACATAAGCTAATAAAACTTTACTGATTACGCTCAAGACATTCATAAACCGCCATCATATCTCGTTTATCCAATTCACGAATACGATTAAAAATTGGTATTTGCTCAACAGCCTCTGTTAATAAGCTCTCATCCACAACATCACTAACTTTTCCAGTTAACCATGTTTGTACATCCACACCCTCAACAACTTTTTTTAGTCCTTCGTCATTAATACCACTTGCATTACAAGTTACACATGGAATTGTTAATTTAAAGACACCATCATGCAAATTATCTTCCGTTATAACTTTCTTTCCTTTACAGAATGGACATGGATAACCTTTTTTAATTTTATTAATTTGGGTAACTAACTTTTTATATCCAAATGCTTCGTATACATACGTAAGTTTTTTATATTTACCATTTGTGAAATACTTATCTATCATGTTTTCTCTCGTTTCATAAACATTAGGGAAATCACAAACAGTTACTTGATTATTACCACTAATGAATTCGATATTTCCTTTTATTTTATCCCAGAATGGTAAGACATTTTGTAACACTATTTCATAGTTTGAAAAGCTTGCCTGTTCTAATTCAAACATTTTCAATGCAACTTGTACTTTTCTTGGCAATAAAGAAACATCTTCTGTCAATCTCATATCGCCACCAACTATATCCTTCAATTTATGAAGTGCAGGTAAATCACCGACTATTTTCAACACTTCATCAACTGGCTGATTGATAATTTCACGAATATCTGAGTTGCCAAATTTAAGTGGTTTATGATGATTTAAAACCGTCCCTTCACAAATTGGACATGTCACCATTTCTTTAGAAGTCTTAATTTCTTCTTTAATAGGTGCTTTTGAAATAACAATATATCCACCAATAATCGTATTAAAACCTACCCATGTTCTGCGTGTCTTTCCTTTTTTATCATAAAATGATTTTTCAAAATACCCGTACCAAAACGTATGCTTTTCTTCTTCGGACATTTCATTATAGCTCTTTGACAAATCTTGACCAAGCTCATGTTTAATT
Organism: Bacillus sp. FSL R9-9834; assembly: GCF_038006905.1. NCBI lineage: Bacteria > Bacillati > Bacillota > Bacilli > Caryophanales > Bacillaceae > Bacillus > Bacillus sp. FSL R9-9834. The sequence continues at coordinate 2,467,622 of NZ_JBBOWD010000001.1, read as the reverse complement.
TCATCAAATAGAAATTCTATTTTTTCATATTGATAAAATTTTAATACTTTCATGATTTCCGGATCGAATAAACCATCCCAAAATGGAACGTTTTTATTTTGAATTGTAATATCTTTATCGAAAACTTCAATTTGAAGACGTCCAGAGCAAGATGGACAATGGTTGTCCTGTGAATAGAAATCAAAACTTCTCGTATCTTTATTAGTTGGATGAGCAGCTACAATATGATTAATTAGTCCACCAACCTCATATAAAAAACTATATTGACTATATAAATGCCTCTCAAAATCAATAGCAATAACCGGTGCAATTGTATCAGATTCATATTCACCATAAATTAAACGCGCCATTGATGATAAGCTTTTTAAGATACCACCCTTATAAATGTTTTCAGCATTTTTAAAATAGTTAATATGATCTTCTTCTAAATAATGAACGCCTTCCTTCTGCTTAAGGGCTGAAGAAATATGTATTTGTTCAGCATTATTCACACTGCTTTTTTGACGATAATAATCTTCATGACTTACTACATCAAGATGATTGATAGATTCAAGCTGTCTTTTCCCAAAATCTACAATATAATCAGAGCTTTCTAACATGTAACTATTATGTTCAATCATGATGATAGAGACTGATTCATCTTGCAATATCCCTCTAACACTATCTATAAATTGATTTAAAATATTTTGTGATAAACCTTTTGAAGGCTCATCAAAAATAAATAATGTGTGTGGATTTCTAGTGTTTGCAAATAACTCCGAAACTAAATGAACACATTGAAACTCACCTGTTGATAATGTTTGTGTTTTTCGTTCTAACGTTAAATAACCAAGTCCTAATTTAATGAGTAGACTCAAGCGTTTATACGCAATATCTTCATTTGGAAGTTCACCAATAATATCTTCAATCGAACGCTCAAAAATATTATCAATTTCTTCACTATACTTTGTTAGTTTCTTTTTAATATCTAGAAAAGTTGCTACAGTTGATCGACTTGTAATGGATTGATTTCGATCTTGCCCTACCATAACTAGTTTATCTTTTGGATATCGTTTCAAGAAATCTGTAGCTAAACATTCATTGACAAGAGTAGATTTCCCACAACCAGATTCTCCTGTAACTGTTACAAGCCTATTTTTAGGAATCTGAAACTCCACCATTTGGATATTACGGCAATATAATTCTTGGAATGTATAATATTCTGTTGGTACTTCTTTATTTAGATCGTACAGTATTGATTTTGGTCTTGGTGATTCTTTCACAATTTGTCCACCATATTTTCCGCTACCAGGTCCAAAGAACAATTGCTCATCTGTTGTATCCAGTACTGTATCTGAATGATCTATAAGCCAAATTTGATTTTTACACCCTAATTTCTTGATCTCTTCTAATATTTGTAATAATGTTCCATGATCAAGTCCAACTGAAATCTCATCAATAATAATTACAGCATTTTCACTTACTGCCATGAATTCAGCTAAATATAGTCGTGTTAACTCTCCACCTGACAACGTACCCATTATTCGATTTAATGTTAAATAACCAATGTTCATATTTATTATGTTTTGTAATATATGTTGCTTTGCTTCACTAATATTTAACACTTCCGCTAGCGAAAGAATAGACTCAACACTTAAATCATTAATATTTGAAATGGTATGTGGTTTAGCAAATAAATCTATAGTATGTTGTTCAATTTCTTCACTATAACGTTTTCCCTTACATTTTTTACACTCAATATTTTTATTAGTACCTCGGCCTTTACAACCAGAACACCAACCTAACTGGTTATTAAATGAAAAAACCTCAGGGGAAAGATGAAATACGTCAGCAAGTTTTTCGCGAATTTCAGTGAAAACACCAGTATGAGTACCTAGCGTTGAACGTGGATTAGAAGAAATTGATGATTTCCCCAGAAAAAGTACTAAAGGCATATCCTCCATCTTAATAGCACTAAAATTCGTTTCCATGATATTAGGAAATAAATATTGATATTCAGCCTTTGGTAATAAAGAAACTAATCGTTTTTTTGATTCTTCACCAATTGTTTGACAAAAAGTTGTTTTACCTGATCCTGATAAACCAGCGATTCCAAAAGACTTATTAAATGGAATGACTGTATCTAATTTGTTTATGTTATTAGCAATTAATTGGTTTACCTTCATATTAACCTCTATTCTTATTTCTCATTAAAATCATATTTGCAATATAATAATTACACAATGAATATAACCTTTAAGTTGATTACACTCTTAATTCAAGAACCTTATCTTTATATATTTCAAACCACTGTTGCCATTCATCTTTAGAAAATTCTTTTTCTTTCCCTTCTAGTACGGAGGAAAAAAGATCTAAACAAATATGCCAACCCGCTATATCTTTCGGAGTATGATCTGTTAACTCATGAATGTATTCTTTAAGAAGTAAAAGAGTACCATTTTCCTCTTTATGTATTTCAAATCGTACACAGTCTTTATCCCAAGTAAATTCAAGCACTGCGTTTACTTGACACTCTAAAATATCGATATTTATAAATGAACCGTCCATCATATCAAACTTGATTATTCCACCTGTTTTAAGGCTTTCGATTTGTAAATTAGACATCCATTTTTTCAAATTACTGTTTTCTGTTAAAACAGACCAAACTTCTTCTATTGAATATGAAAAATAACGCTCAAATTGCACTACATATTCATTACCTTGTTTCTCTATTACTGCTAACATTATTAATTAACCCCCTTTTCGTCAAAACGAATGTATGTTCTTTATTTTACATGATTTCAATTAAAAAAGAAATCACTATTACACCCCATTAATTTAAGAGGTTTTTGTTAGCTCCAAAATGGATTGACTTATTATATATGAGAGCTCTAATCTAGTTGACCATGCTTTTATCGGATCAACTAGATTATCTTGGTTAAGCTTGTTCACGTATTTTAAACCTTCTACTGCAATGTAACCAATATTAAAATCTGTAAAAGTATTTATAATCATCGGCCATTCTCCATCAGTCATTCTGCATTTAGAATATTTTATTATGTAATCAATTGCTCGTTTTGATAACGCACATGAACCAGCTGTAATATCTACTTGTTTCTCTAATTGTAATGACATAATTTTATTTGATACTGATTCTGTAACTTGCCATTCTTCAGGATGTGTCTGAAAAGCTTTTTCTGTTCTGCCAATGATTAAGTAATCTACATCTACTATATTCTGAATGAAGGAATTAAGTTCAGCTGGATATTCTTTAATCCAAGTTAGCAAACGATCAAAGTCACAATAGTGATAGTAATCATAATCATAGTTACTAACAAACTTTAAAGAATCCCTACGTGCATTCCCTACACCTAATTTTTCTACTATATTTATATAGAAGTTACTTTCCTCTAGTTCTTTTACAATCTCTTTTGGTGTTACATTACTAATTGTTATATATTTCTCATCATAATTTAAGTTTGACAATTCCTCTTTTAATTCTTTTATTGCAAATAATAAGCTCCCTGTTGGATCATGAGTAATACATGTTAATGCCACTTGTTTTATAGGTTGCATAGTATATTCATCCCCTTTGCAAAATAAAAAGCAGAAAGACTACTTTCTGCCAATTTTATAATTAGTATTATATTTCTTATGCTCAATTTAATTCATATTATGCAACTTTAAGGAATTCCCCTTATGTTGCGTTCTCATTTTCATCGAACATAGAATTACAGCATATAAAGAAACGCTATGACTCATGAAATTATTATACTAAATCTACTTACTTGAAAAACTTATCGTTTAATCGCATCAACAATTAACGATGGAAAACCAAGTTTATCACCTTTATTTCTAGAATCATACCTTTTCGAACGGAAAATAACACCGTCGTTTGCATCCCATTCATTATAATAAAACTGACCATTTTCATCACAATATTCAAGTAAAACTACCTCAAATCCAGCAGTTTCAAACATTTTCATTAGTGTTTTATAGGTATGGACAATTTTATGACTTGCTGCTGGGTGATCTTTTGGGCCAGGTCCACCTATTTGAACTATCTTTTGGTACGCCTCATCTCGGAAAAATGCATCAGGAACACCGCACCGAATATGCCCCTCTTGCTTTAAAAATTCATAGCAAATTTCAGCAGCTCTTACACCTTCTTCAAACGTAAGGTGTTCCCATACATGCTCAGCTAAGATAGCTGAAATAGAATTGTATTCAAATCTTTCTTCCCACGTAGCTTTATCTAGTAAATTAAGTTCATTTTCTTGCGTTTGTATCCATCCAGGATTATTATTAAACACCCCTGCTCCGACTACTACTTTAATTTCGTCTTGTTTTATTGCCATCACCTTCACCTCGTAAACATTTTAATTATTAATATATTCTATGTTTACTATTATTCTACCTTCTAAAATAAATTAAGAAAAAATGGTGATTGCTTTAACAAAAATGAGTTATGAAAACAGTTCATGATGCACAATTATTTTTGTACTCTATTCTTCAAACGAATAAGCTGTACTATCTACTTTTATATTTTTCTAAATTTGCGAACTAAAGTGAACACTATACCTGCAAAAACCATCCATAAGCCCATTGTTGTACTGTTAGTTGTACTGCCCCCCGTGTTTGGAAGCTCTTTATATGTAGATTCTTTTTTATCGAAATTACTGTTGTTTTGGATATTACCGTTATTAGTACTACCTTTAGCTTTGCTAGCGTCTGTATCCTTCACTAATACTTTTTGTATTGCATGTACCTTATTACCTACAGAATCTGTCACACTATATATTATTTCAAAAGTACCAGCTTTAGTGGTATCTCCAATATCTTTATATACTACTTTAGAAGTAAGATCACCGTCTTCTTTATCCGTAGCTGATACACCTACCATCGGATTGAATTCATCTCCCTTAGTAATTGTAGTTGTAGAAGGTACTTTTAGTATTGGTATGTCATTCTTAACTTCTTCTCTACCTGTGACTGTTACAGTTTGTTTCGCAATTTCTTCATGGCCTTTAGAATTTGTAACTATATACGTTACTATGTAAGTACCGACTTTAGAGGTATCTACTTCCCCCTCAACTTTTACTTTAGAAGTAAGATCGCCGTCTTCTTTATCAATAGCTTTTACTTTTGCCATCGGATCGAATGATTCTCCTACAGTAATTGTCGCTGCAATAGGAACTGTTAATGTAGGTTTTAGATCTGATGTTTCTCCATCTCCCTCTACAATTACAGTCCGTGTTACCGTTGCTTTCCCACCTTGAGAATCAACGACAGAGTACTCCACAATGTATTTGCCTGGTTTAGAAGTGTCTACATCACCTTTATGTTCTACTCGAGTTGTTAAATCACCATCTTCTTTATCAATAGCTTTTATATTGCTCATTGGGTCAAACTTATCACCGACACGTAGTGTAATTGTTGGCGGTACTGTTAGCTCTGGGACTTGGTTTGCCTCAGTTTTTTCGTTTTCTTTCACTGGTCCTTTAATTTTTGCTGCATCAAAAGCTTTTTGGACCGTTTCAACCTCAATGGAATTTGCCCCATATTTATTTGTTGCAACTTTAAGACACGCTAATCTTAATTCAGAGAAATTAGAAGTCATGTTCAATTCATCAGTATTTGCATAATAGAAAATATCAAACATTTTATCTTCACCAATACCATTTACAGTTACACCGTTATGAGTACCACCTTGTGCAATTAAATATGCGACTTTATTAATAATACTTGAATTAAAATGAACGCCCTCATTATCCTCTCCGTTTAAATCACTGAATTTACTATAATCATCCGGATACGGTACTCCATCAAAAAATTTGACTGAAGATGGATCTTTCATATTACGGAGAACGGATCCACTTTGTTCTCCTATTGTCCAATTAAATTCTCCATTATTTACATATTTCTCAATAGCCGTTCCCATAATATCAGATAATGCCTCGTTAATTGCCCCGGATTCTCCAAAAAATTCAAGATTAGATTCACTAGATGTAACCGCATGTGTAAATTCATGGCCCGCTATGTCAAACGCTCTAACCATTGGATCACCATATATAAGCATACTAACATTGTTAATATTAGCGCTAAATGCATTCCCCCAATTTTTAGGATCATTTGTTTCTCCTGAATCCCATGCATGTACAACTGAAACTACTTTTTTTCCGTTATTATCAAAACTATTACGCTTATATTTGTCTTTATAAAAATCATATACGTTTGTCGCTAAGAAATGAGCACTTACCGCTTTTGGGTCATTAAATGTTGTTGATGTGCTAGTTGCTAATATACCAGGATAATATTTATCTTCAAAAGTAATATCTCTATAATTTACATCGTACGTCTCAATTCCTTGCCCTCTTGTATAATCGGCAAGCGCATACTTCCCGTTACTTTGTTCAGAAATACCAAATGTACGAGTTATTCCTAAATCATCTTTTCCAGTCCCGGTTAATGATTTAAAATTACTTTTTTTACTCTCCTGAATAGCTTCAACACGCTCTTCACTTACTTTTAAATCTGACTCTTGCACCATATTTTTCAACATATCACCACTATGAGCATCCACTAAATAAGTTCCAGATACATAGTTTGGTGTGGCAGCTGCAAATGTAACTTGATATGCATTTGTAGCCTGCCCACGATTTTCATCAACAAAAATAACTTCCTTAACTTCTGCCTCAGAAATAAATTGAATATCCTTTCCATACTTCGTATAAATATATTGTTTTGCTTCTTCTTTTGATAAATTAATAGGATTCTTTAAATCTTCTTTTGCTAAATTTTGTGCGCTGTCTCCTGAAACACTTTTAATAACACCTTTTTTATCTACATGAGCAGTCAATTGATGTCCATATACTTCTTTTCCTTCATATATTTGTTGCATACGCAAAAGTGTCGTCCCATCATATGAACTACGTTTTTGAAGAACCTTGTAATCTACCCCTTTGTCTCCACTAACTTGTTTTGGAGACAAAGCATGCTCTGTCTTTTCCTTAAGTGCATCTTTCACTACATTCTCTGGCGTCTTTTGTGATGGTTGTGTAAGTTCACCGGTACGAAACGAATCCTCTTGAACATCAACTTGCATTTGAACCATTTCCTCTGCATAACCTACCCCATATGGTGTTACACTTGCTAAAGCTAATCCTGTTGTTAATGCAACTATAGCTATTTCTTTTTTATTTTTCATGTTATTTTCCTCGTATAATTTTCTAAAATATGAAACTGCTAAAATCCATACAATTTATTCCTATCATAAAAAGATGACTTTTGTAATCAACAAAAGTCATCCCTTCAATATGTAATATCCCTAATATATTTTTAATGCATAATTTCTATATAAACAGAAAAAAGCATTCATTAACGAGCATTTTGCAATACTTTTATTAGGTCATTTATATTTTCAACTTTCTGCTGAAACTGATCAAATCTACTATGTAACAATGAAGGATTCTTATCTTCAGTTGAAATAACTTTTTTTAACTCCTGTTCTAATATATCATATGTATGAAAGAAATTATCAAATTCTACACTTACAAGTTCTTCATTTTCACGATAAAATCTTCTTGCTTCTATATAAGTCATATATGATTTATTTAAAAATCCTAATGAAACTAAATATTTAGAAGTGTTTTCTTGATAAATAGCAATATCACATGCTATTTTCATATCAGAATAAGTCTTTTGAACGAAACAATGCAACTCAACAATCTTAAGCTTTAATCCGTTATTCATTTTATCCCCTCCTATCTATTCTACATAAAAAAAGAATATTATACAAAGTAAAATATCAGTATAGTACAAAAATAAAAAGCGAAAGAATAACTTCTTTCGCTTTTTACAGTAATACATACATTTCATATTGTGCTAAAGAATTCTTTTCAAGTCCAGTTTTCTTTAAAAACCCTTCCAGTAAACTGTTGTTTGGAAAACTAATTAATAAGCTTTCTAAATTCAACTCATCTCTTGCTACTTGTAATAATTTTGATCCAATACCACGATTTCTATACTCTTTGTCTACGAAAATAAAACTAATTTTACCTTGTTCATTTATACATATAGAACCTTTTAAATCATTATCGACATATGCGCCATAAAATGTATGATTTGTTTTTTCGATATAATCCATATCATTTTGCCAGTTTATATGGAAGTGTAACCATTTCTGAATTTCAACTTTAAAAGCAGGGAATTCTAATTGTTTTACTTCAATTCCCTTACATTCTTTATGTATTATTTTAGTCATATCTTTTAAATTATAATAAGATAGATCGTACACTTTTTCATAGCCTAATTTATTATAAAAACGAATCGCCCGGTCATTGCCTACAATGACTTCAAGGAAAAGTTGCTTACACTCATTTTGAATCGCCTCTTCTTTATGTAATTCAAATAACTTTTGGCTCACACCAATACCACGGTAATTGGGATGAACTGCTAATGTTCCGCAGCGCATTGTTTTTATGTTTTCATAATCCTTTATCCCGCCAAGTATTACACCAACAGATTTATTACCCTCTAAAGCAACAAATGAATGTTTTAGTGAATTCCCTTCAGCTCCAAAAAATCTTTTTATAAAATCTTCCTTTGAAACTTCCATTTTAATAATGTAATCTGAAAAGCCATCTCTAAAAGCTTCATACACTAAATCTATATTTATCTCACTGCATCTTTTATATTGAATCATATAAAATTATCCCCCACTTACTCGTGTTAAACTAATGTTCAAATATATAAGATCTACTAGTCACATCATACTTTAATTTTGAATTCTACTGCTTAATTTGAAATGAACGGACACTTCCCTACATATCTGTCACTATTAATTTGTTTTATAACAAATGGTGCAATATTAACCCCTCTTACTATCTATGATTTACTACATTAATCTCATATACACGTAAAAAAGCAATTAAATGCTCACACGCTCGTTCACATGCTAACATTTTAAAGATTTTTTGTTCCTCTTTCGTTTTATCATTCGCTTGATCTGAAGCAGCTTTTAAACATAGAAAAGGTTTGTTATTGATTTGGCACACATAAGCAAAAGCTGCCACTTCTTGATCAACCGCTAATGCTCCATATACAGTATGGAGTAAATATCTCATTTCTGAACTACGAATACGTTGATCTCCAGATAAAAATGTACCATAATGAATCGGATCATATGATCGTATCTTTTTTATTCTTCTTACAAGCCACTTTGTTGTTTCAATAGGTGCTGTCCTACCATTATATAAATTAAAAACATCTTCCCCCGAACCGGCAGCAGTAACATCGTGTTGTATTGCATTAAGAGCTACTACAATATGTCCATTTTTCACCTTATTTGATAGACTTCCACATATTCCTGTCATAAACAACTCATCTGGCTGAAACTCACTAATTAATAATTGTACACAACTTGCACAGCTTACTTTCCCAACTCCAGTTATAACTGAAATAATTTCCAGATCATTTATAGTATGAAAATGAAATTCCCAAGCTGCTCTTTTTTCAATACGTTTACTTGGATAATATTGATGCAAATACGTAAGTTCTGGTTCCCATGCGGATACGATTGCAATACGTTTCATTACACGTTTCACTTCCCCCATTGTTGTCATTTAAATAAGGTATCTATACTTTCTCGTTCATAATCTAGAATCCACTTTTTATATTTCTCATATAAATTTCATATTGTTTCTTTATTCTTCGCAATTACTTTACATCCTCTATCATCGTAAATACACATGATAATATCTTTTGTTGCATATATGAGAAATACATCTGAATAAGAAATTTCTTTTTTTGCGTCCAAACGAGGATAAAAACCTGGAAAATCTTCATGATTTGCAACTTGAATAAGCTGGTTATACTTTATATCGCTAGCAAAACATTTTAATGAAAATTGATATGTACAATATAAATCAGCTTCTTCATCTTCAAATAGAAAAGGTAATGTTTCTTGTCTTAACTTGAAATTTAAATCCCTCTTTTTAATAAAACTATTGTATACATTTATTTTCTGCGGATTTTTCACATTTTCCTTTTTAAATCGATAAACATTTGTTACTAAAAACACTTCATCTTCTTTTGAAAATATATTTTCAAATAAGTATTTATTATATGTATAAAGTTGAGTGAAGTATTTCATATTTACATCGTCGGTTCGTTCTACATATAGGCCTTTCCCTTTCCAAAAATAAAAATGCAAATGATTTTCCCACTGAATGTATATATGTGGTACTAATGTAACTCCAGGAAATATTTGATTCATATATTCTTTTAACTATATTTTTATATTCTTTCTACTTTACAATTTCTTTTAACTGCCAATATGCACCTTTTAGCCAAGGATGTATAACTTTCAACGTTTCTTTTCTTTCCCACAAAAATGAAATATATGCAAAAGCAGCATGTTCTAAAGATTTTTCTAATTCTTTTTTTACTTCTACTAAATAAGGTGGTGTCCCATTATGATCCCATTCTATTTTATCAGCAACAAATAACACTAAATCCATCTTCGTTGCATGTTTACGCAGTGTAGTATGACAACTAATGGCATTTAAAATTTCTTCATCTTCCACTTTAAATATCTCTTTTGCAATTATTCTCGACAGCTTTTGATGAATAATCATCGGGAATTCTCGTTCCTCTTGTAATATCTCTATTCCAAATTCTTCAGCAACTTCAACCCGCTCTTCATTCGGAAAGATTGCACTAATATCATGTAAATATGCTGCCATTGCTGCCTTTTCCTCGTTTTCATGATACTTAATCGCAATTTTTCGCGCTTCATTTGCCACCCGAATTGAATGTTTGTATGTAAGTTCTTTTTTGTATTTTAATAGAAAAACTTTTATATCATTTTCAATTTTTCCAGTCGGAGTAAATGAATAAATATCTTTATATAACATCTTAAGTCCCCCCTTCTTCCAAACTTTCAATATAACGTTTCATTTAGATATCCTTTTTATTTGTATTCGTTATGAATGTTTTAATCCCTTTTTATACGTTACATGAAATTTTATGTGGAATCATTGCTACAAAATACATAAATGTTTGATATTATAGTAATGTTAATGATTTGTAAGGAAAGGAACTACATAATGAATAAAAATATATTAATTATTGATGACGATAAAGAAATTGTTGAATTACTTGCTGTTTATTTGCGAAATGAAGGCTATAACATTTATAAAGCATATGATGGCGATGAAGCATTACAAATGATTTCTACATATGAAGTTGACCTTATGATTTTGGATATTATGATGCCAAAACGAAATGGATTAGAAGTTTGCCAAGAAGTTCGTGAAAATAATACTGTACCTATTCTTATGCTGAGTGCAAAAGCAGAAGATATGGATAAAATATTAGGACTTATGACAGGCGCTGATGATTATATGATTAAACCATTTAATCCATTAGAATTAGTAGCTAGAGTGAAAGCTTTGCTACGACGATCATCTTTCCAAAATGCCACTTCCCAAAAGAATGAAGATGGTATGATTCGCATTCGTTCTGCTGAAATACACAAACATAATCATACCGTTAAAGTAAATGGCGAATATATTAAGCTTACATCTATTGAATTTGATATTTTATATTTACTTGCGAGTAATACAGGAAGAGTATTTAGTTCTGAAGAAATATTTGAACGTGTTTGGAATGAAGATGGTTATGGTTCAAATAAAACTGTAATGGTCCACATTAGTAATTTACGAGATAAGCTTGAAACAGGAATGAATGGAGAAAAATTTATTCATACTGTTTGGGGAGTAGGCTACAAAATTGAGAAATGAAGCATTTGATATATTAAAAGATATCCCGAAATGGAAACTTATTTTTTGGCTCTTATTAGCTATCACACTCACTCCTATTACTGAATTAATTATATATCGCCTCGTTACGAGTGTAATTGAGAGTTCGCTTACGTTAAGCGAACTTGGTAAAGAATTCATTAGAATTTTTGGTTATGAAAAATATAAAGGAATAAAAGAATCTCTATGGATGATGATTGTCTCTTATTTATTTTTATTTTCTATTTTCTCATCCTACCTATACATTTTTTATCGTCATGAAAGAAAGCTTTACTATGAAACTTGTATAAAAAAAATGATAGAAGAGATTCGCTATATTGCAAATGGAAACTTCAATCATAAAGTTTCTATCGTAAACCATAATTATCTAGAAGAGTTAGCAAGCGGGGTTAATCAAATTGTTGAACAATTGAAAGTCTCGATTGATGAAGAAAGACAGGCAGAACAAGCAAAAAGCGAACTTATTACAAATGTATCGCATGATTTACGTACTCCACTTACCTCTATAGTTGGATACGTGAATTTAATCCACCATGATAATTATAGAGATGAAGTAGAATTACGGCATTATATACAAGTCATTTACGATAAAGTAACTCGTCTTAATGCATTAATGAATGATTTGTTTGAATATACACGTGTTCAAAATAAAGAATTAAGTTTATATTCTGTCCCTATTGATATTGTAGAACTTCTTGGACAATTAACCGTTCAATTTCGAATACAGCTTCAAGAGGCTAATATTGATTGTCGCCCCTTTTTCCCATCAAAGAAGTTAATGGTATTAGCTGATGGAGACAAATTAGTGCGCGTATTTGAAAATCTAATTATTAATGCTATCGCTTACGGTAACGATGGTGATTATATTGATATTACTGCTTATGAAAGTAATAATATGATCGCAATCGATATAACCAATTACGGCCAACCTATTCCTAGTACCGATTTACCTCATATTTTTGAACGTTTTTATCGCGTTGAGAAATCACGCTCTACAAACACTGGTGGATCTGGACTCGGATTGGCAATTGCAAAAAGTATTGTCGAATTGCATAAAGGAACAATTGAAGTGTATAGTGATGACAAAAAAACAACATTCACTGTAAAACTACAACCATACAAATGTTAATACAGCTTAATTTTAGGTCCAATTTCTTACAATATAAGAAATTGGACCTTTTATTTTCCAGCAACATCCAAATTTTAATAATCCTTTATAATTCTTTAGAAATTCTTTACCTTTTCTTTCTTCCTAATTAAGCATTCCTTTTTACAATATTATTATCGATGTCATAATAGGAGGATCGCTTATGCAATTCTTAAAAAAATTCGCTATTTTATTATTATCTTTTTTTATTACCGCACTTATCGTTTTATATTTTTACCTTTATGTAAATGGCCCAATTATTCAAGCTAAATCAGCTATTTTAATAGATGCTCATTCTGGTGAAGTTGTTTATAAAAAAAATGAAGAAACTCCTATACAATCAGCTACTTTATCTAAATTAATGACTGAATATATCACACTGGAACAACTAAATGAAGGAACTATACAGTTAGATGAAGTAGTAAAAATAAGTAACGAAGTTTTCCGAGCAGAAACGAGTCCTATACAAGTAACTTCGAAAGATAAAACGACGGTTCGTGATTTACTTCATACACTGTTATTGACAGGAAATAATCGTTCCGCACTTGCTCTTGCAGAACACATCGCTGGAAACGAAGATAAATTCACACAGTTAATGAATGAAAAAGCAAAACACCTAAAGTTATCACAATCATCTCCGTTTCTAAACGCTACTGGAATGAATAACGATACAAATAAACTTTCAACTACAACAGCAATTGAAGTTGCTAAACTAGCAACACAATTAGTAACAGACTTTCCAGATGTACTGAACGTTACAAAACTAACCTCTTACCAGTTCACCTTCAAAGATACGAAAGTTTTCAACACCAATAAAATGATTTATTCCCTTAATAAAAACATTAAACACCAAGGTGTTGATGGCTTACAAACTAGTTTTTCAACTAATGGTAATTATAGTTTTGTCAGTACAGCAAAACGAGGAGATACTAGACTTATTTCAGTAATATTAGACGCCGAAAATGAAAACAGTACTTTTATTGAAACAAAAAAGTTACTTCAGTACGGCTTTGATCCTTCTTCATACTCTGCACTCCAAGCGTTTAAAGATGCTGTTACATCTTGGGCAGTTTTGCTTCAGTTTAAAAATTTGATTATACAAACATTGTTGATTTTCTTCATTATAACAATTTTAATGTTCTTACATATACGTCAAAAAAAATCCGAGGATTTCAACTAGGAAATCTTCTTATATATAAAAAACGGCTTACATTTACAATGCAAGCCGTTTTCTAAATCTATAGTCCTCTCCCAATTAAATTCGCTGAAACAGGCTGAAGATTTAACTCCCTCGCCCATATAGATAACTGACCGATATGGTGAATTTCATGTACAATTACGTGCCTTAAGACCTCACCATATGTATATGTTTTATCTGTCCATGAAGCTTTTAATATTTTACCTTCTAAGTTAGCTGACCATACTTGTAAAAAATCTTCTATTTCTCTTTTATATAAATCAGATAACGCTTTCACTTTTTGGATAGATTGATACTCTTTAAACTGCGGTGCCCGATCTTCTTTTTCTTGAAGCGCATTAATCCAGCTATACTCAACATCAACAATATGAAATAATGTTTCTAAAATACTTCCAACACCACCAACACGTTTGCGGAGTAATTCTTCCTCTGAAAGTTGCTCACACCACTTAAACCAATCATCTCTTACTTGCCAATTGTATCGAAATAAAGTGTACACATTTATCTCTCCCCTACCTCGATTATCCACTTTACAGCATCTATAATATAATATGGCTCATCTTTTTGAATATAGTGACCGCTTTGTTCTGCAATTACAAACTTATTATTGCTTGATAATCGTAATAATTCTTCTTGCAATTGTAACCATTTCATTTGTGCTTCTTGCAAATAAAAGGCTTTTTTACCAGCAGCTAACACGATAAGTGGAATATTTCTCATTGACTGACAATGTTTATCTGCTTCACCTAGACTAAACATAAACTCTTCATAAGAACTTTCATGTACAAATTGTTTATAGTAAGCTTCTTGAAATTCAGGAGACATGATCGGCAAAAAAGCTTCTTTATAATTTTCTGGTGTTGAATCAACTAAAACTACTCCCATCATATTCTCGGGATAAAAAGTCGTAAATAAACGTGCATTTATACCGCCAAAAGAATGTCCTATGAAAATATAAGGCGGTTTCAGTTGCAATTTCTCTAAGCAACTTCTTAATTCTTTTATCATTTCAGAACTAATACGTCGTTTGGAACTAACCCCACTTTTCCCCAATCCCGCTCGATCATATGTAAGTACAGTCCCAAATTCAGTCAGTTCTTCAGCAATATGCTCCCATGCCTTTGAATAATCGCCATAACCTGCATCCATTATAATAACTGGCTGCAACTTCTTTCCTTGAAATACTCTTGAATACATTCTAAAATCATCAACTTGTACATATTTTTCTATACTTTTAACCATCGACGATCACTTCTCTTCGATTAAGTTCCTCTTCAATTTGATTAATTATTTCATCTACAGATAAAGATCCATCCAAAACAATATCTGAATTTGGCTTTACAGTATGAAGCGCCTCCAAATAAGCTTTTCTAGCATATGTTATATAATGCTTTAAATCATTATGTATTTCACTCCTTGTATCTTCCTTAAAATCTCGCAAAATTCTTCTAGCCATCGCAATATCTAAAGGCGTATCTATAAATATAGTTACATCAATAAATTGCCGCATTTCACTATTTAAGTATGCAAAAGGATAATCTACAATAATATAATCTACATTACTATCTCGTATAAGATGCTGAATATCCTTAATTAATGGTGTGAGTACCCATTCATCATAATTTGCTCCATCATCAATCCATTTACAAATATCTGCAGGACAGTTATCAAAGTGGTAGCTATCAAAATATAGAGCTTTTGAATTTATTAACTTATGAGTTAATCTTTCTGTAACAGTAGTTTTACCTCCCCCTGAAACAGCTGCAATTGTAATGATTTTCGTCTTTTTATTCATAATTTTCCCCCAACCCTCTTTTAATTAACATAATATAATTATAGGAAATGATTATTTTTTAGCTCTCCATTCATATTCTAACATACTCATTTCCCATAAATTCCAATACATTTCCCCTACTTTTTTTGACTCTCTTAATAAACCTTCTTTTATAAATCCTATTTTTTCATAACATGAAATGGCTGATGTATTAAAATCATAAACACCAAGTGTTACTCTATGTAGTTTTAATTCTTCAAAAGCAACATGAAGTACTGCTTTCATCATATGTTTCCCTATAGAACGTCCTCGCATTTTCGTATCACCAACTAGTACTTTTCCAATTCTTGCAGATCTATTTATATTATCAATTTGTCCAAGTGAAATATGACCAATTACTTCTTTGCTATCTTCATCTATTACTTTGAATGCAAGTGTATTTGTACTTTCTATATATTGTTCTAATTGCTGATCATTTAAAGGATATGTAAATGCATTTCCTGACCATTGTATTAAAAATTCTTCGGAATTAATCCAATTTATTAATTGTTTGAAATCGGATCTTTTTAAGGGTTCTAATTTAATCAACTCCATTCTCCTTTCATACACCATTCTATATATCCTCAAACTTATTTCTATATATAGAATATATTCTCCTTTTATACGAAATGAAAATAAAGCCATTCATATGAATGGCTTTACAAATAAACAGCATAATTATGCTTTATTTGCTACATCGACACCATTAAAATCAAACTCAGCAGTAACCGTTGTAACAGGTGGGAAAATTGCTTCAATTTTGCAAATGGAAATAATTACTCCAACCGATCCAGGAATAGCTGCAAGCTTAACTACATCACAACTTACAGACGAAACAGTACCTACATAAGTACGTCCCTCTGTATTAATTTGAACTGTTCGATTAATTAATTTCTTAAGTTCATCTCTAATTCCTTGTACACAAGAATTATCACATTTCTCATGCTGTTCTTTTTTACACTCTTCGAATACTTCCCAACAATCATCCTGTTTACATGTACACTTCTTTTTACAATTATTAAATCGAGAACCCAATACCTCACCCCCTAATCCTTTCTATTAGTAAAGTATGTCCACTAGCTTAAAAGGGTACGAGGCAAACACATAGAAAGAAAAAAACAAACGATTGTACTAAACTCTTCTTGCATTATTAACTATAAAAACATACCTCTCCTAATTAAAAGCTTGTTTCATTAGAAGCCGTGAATTTATTCCTACTTCATTTAATGTTTAAGCACCACTTTCTAAAAAAATCTTTTTTCTTTTAAATAAGTCGCCCCTTAAAGGTGCACCAGATTTCCCCATTGCTTCACATATACATAGACTTTGTTTGCGCTAATATAGTAGGTTTTTCCTTCGCTATTATGAAATATACATTCAGAAAAGCGTACTCCAAAATAAGATATTATTTATAAACATAACGTTTTCTTCAACAAGTGTTTATTGAACAATATCATAAATAAAAGTTCTCTCTACTATCTCTTGAAAATTAGCATAGTTTGTATGAACTCTATATCAAGTAGAAAGCACTCTATCATATAAAGGTAAAATAGTAGGTTAATAAACAAGCCATTTTTTTATTAAAACATAGAATAATATGAACACTATTGAAAGGAGGTAGAAATGAATGTCCTGGAAAAATGATTGCTGGAGTTCTCAAAAAAAGCATTGTTGTAATGATTGGTGGAAATCTAAAGAAAAACATCATTGTGATGATGATTGGAGTTCTCAGAAAAAGCGTTGTAATGATGATTGGAGTTCTCAGAAAAAGCGTTGTAATGATGATTGGTGGAAATCTAAAGAAAAGTGTCATTGTGATGATGATTGGAGTTCTCAGGAAAAACATTGTAATGATGATTGGTGGAAATCTAAAGAAAAGTGTCATCGTGATGATGATTGGAGTTCTAAACGAAATAAGTGTCGTTGTAAATGTTTCTTTATTTGTTGCCATTGTAAAAGGAAGAATTGGTAATATTTTCGATGTCAACTTAAAGGCAAGAATATGTCTTTTGGAACCAATCGGGCTTTTCCGGAAAGTTGATCCCACACCTACTTCCTTGCTTTCGCTGAATTTTGAAGTGGGGGCATTACTGCCCGGCAAATAGCGAGATAAATACTAGAATGTAATATATAAAAAGCTGACTGAGATAGTCAGCTTTTTATATATTAACACGTAAAGGCTTAAACAGACATATAAGCAGTCACGCTTTGTCATCACCTTGTTGTTGTAAATTAGTATTTCTCCATCGAATAGACATCCCATAATATCGTATTTTGATTAAAACTATAAAACATACTTAACACTAATAGTAGAATTTTTCTTCTTCATCAACCGCACTTCTTCTCTTTTTATAAAAATAAAAAAGGAGCACTATTTATTAAACTGTACCCTATAGAATAGACACTTAAAAAAAGTCTATTCTATAGGGTATTTCTTGTATAATGAGAGAAAAATGAGAATCGGAGAAATTTCAAAATGACGAAAAAATTGCTTACAGAAAAGGAAATTCAAATATTATCAAAAAATCGATACGTAAAATCGGTAAGCCAAAAAGGAATTACCTATACCGATGAATTCAAGCGTATTTTTATTAAGGAAAATGAACAGGGTAAACCACCTCGTATTATTTTTGAAGAATGTGGTTTTGATATAGATATCATCGGTCTACAACGTATTGTGTCATCAGGAAATAGATGGCGTACGTCCTATAAGCAAAACGGTGTATGGGGCTTAAGAGACACACGTAAGGAAAACTCAGGAAGAAAGTCAGAAAGAGAACTTACATTAGAGGAGAAATATGCACGTTTGGAAGCGGAACGAAACTTATTAAAAGCTGAAAATGAACTGTTAAAAAAGATCAAATTTATGGAAGGGAGGATGGGAAAGAAATAACGTTACACGCTAGTCAAAAGTACCTATTAATTCGTTCTATCATTGAAAAATACCGCCTGAAAAATATGGTGAGATATTTGTGTCAGGTCGCAGGCGTTTCACGTTCTGGATACTATAATTATTTTTTAGCCATTTCTCAAAGTCGGCGAGAGAAAAGAATACATCAAGATGAAATAGTGAAAGAGATTATATTAAAGGCATTTCGATTTAAAAACCGAAAAAAGGGGGCTCGTCAGATCAAAATGACATTGGCGGGTCAATTTCAAGTTGTCTACAATTTGAAACGCATCCGTAGAATCATGAAAAAATATGGGATAATCTGTCCTATTCGTAGAGAAAATCCCTATAAAAAAATGTTGAAAGCGACGAAAGAACACTTCGTGGTACCCAATCGATTAAAACGCGAATTTAGGCAAGGTGTACCGGGAAAGGTACTTCTTACAGATATCACATACCTGTTTTATGGTAAGAATCAAAAAGGATATTTATCTACTATTCTAGACGGGTCTACGAATGAAGTTTTGGCGTATCATGTTTCAGAACGACTTACCTTAGATATCGCAACGACGACGCTGCACAAACTAAAGAAGAATAAGAAGGTACGATTAACGCAAGATGCCTATATTCATTCTGATCAAGGTGCTCATTACACAAGTCCTACCTATCAAAAATTAGTCAAAAAATTAAAGCTGGGACAATCTATGTCAAGGCGAGGAAACTGTTGGGATAATGCCCCACAAGAATCTTTTTTCGGGCACTTTAAAGATGAAGCACACATCAAAACTTGTACATCTTTCACACAGTTAAAACAAGAAATTAAAGACTATATGAAATACTATAATCAGCACAGATATCAGTGGAATTTAAAGAAGATGACTCCTGTCGAATACAGAAACCATCTTCTTGATGCCGCCTAACTTTTTTTAAAATGTCCTTTACAAAGGGTACAGATTATTATATAGAGCTCCTTTTTAACTTTATAATTTACTAGACTGCAACCCCTGAATAAACGGAACTACCTCAGGATTCACAAGTGATGATAAATCGCCTAATTCTTTTCCTAAATAAGCGGCTTTAATGACGCGTCGCATTACTTTAGAATTACGTGTTTTCGGTAAATCTTCTACAACGTGAATATCTTTTGGACATAATGCTTTTCCAATATGAGAGTTTACTAAACTCATTAATTCTTTCTTTAATTCTTCAGTAAATGTTACATTATCTCTTAATACTACAAAACAATGACAGACTTCACCTTTTACATCATCTGGTACACCAATCGCGGCAGCTTCTATGACATCATTATGCTTTACAAGAATTGATTCATATTCAGCAGGTCCAATACGTTTCCCAGCAATGTTTAACGTATCATCCGAGCGTCCTGTAATAATATATTGCTCACCATCGTAAACAACCCAGTCACCATGAACCCATTTATTTTCAAAACGTGACCAATATGTGTTCACATAACGCTCATCGTCTTCCCAGAAACTTTTCGTCATACCAACCCAAGGTTTCTCTAAACATAATTCTCCAACTTCATCACGAATCGGATTGCCTTGATCATCGAGCACAACCGCTGCCATTCCTGGTAAAGAAGCGTTAAAGCTAATCGGTGCAATTGGTTTAATAAGGACGTTCCCGAAAATCCCACCAGAAATTTCAGTCCCGCCTGAATAGTTACAAATTGGTACATTACTTTTTCCAACTGTTTCAAATAGCCACATCCAAGGATCTGGATTCCAAGGCTCACCTGTTGAAGCAAATACTTCTAAACTCTTGAGTGAATGTTTATTTACATACTTATCACCTTTTGCCATTAACGCACGAATTAATGTTGGTGATATACCGAGATGTGTAATTTCATATTTATCAACTGTCTCCCATAAACGATCTGCTTCTGGAAAGTCCGGAACACCTTCATACATAACCATCGTTGCTCCATTAATGAGAGAGCCAAATAATAAAAATGGTCCCATCATCCATCCCATATCAGTTACCCATAATACGCGGTCACCTTGTTTGATATTCATTCCAAATCCCGCATCAAAAGCTGCTTTTAAAGGAAATCCAGCATGAGTGTGTACTGTCCCTTTCGGTTTTCCAGTAGTACCTGATGTATAAATGAGCATTAATGGATCATCACTATGCATTTCTTCAGCATGTACAAATGGTTTTTCTTTTTCTAACGTACTCCATGAGAAATCATAATTATGCGGTGTAAAATCATTTCCTGCATGACGCACGATAACAACTTTTTCAACAGTTGGACAATGCTCACAAGCTTTATCTACTTCATCTTTTAATGAAACAATTTTACCTCGGCGTGAAAAACCATCTGCAGTAATAATCATTTTAGACCCTGCCGCTTGTACACGTGTCATGACTGCATCAGATGCAAATCCTGAGAATATTGGTGAAATAATTGCTCCGATCTTCATAACCGCTAGCATCGCAACAACGGTTTCTGGAATCATCGGCATATAAATTGTGACACGATCACCTTTTTCAATACCCGCATGTTTCAAACCGTTTGCAACGCGACTTACCCAGCTATCAAGCTCCTCATATGTAAATGATTTTGAAGTTCCATTTTCCCCTTCATACTGAAGTGCTGGTTGTGTCCTCGTTTCATCATCTGCAAGCCAGCGTGATAAAACCGATTCTACAACATTACATGTTCCGCCATTATACCACTGTGCAAATGGCGTACCATTTTCTAAATCTAGCACTTCTGTATAAGGTTTCATCCATTGATAGCCAACTGCTTTCTCAGCTTCTCCCCAAAACCAAGCTGTTTCTTCGATTGACTTATTATAAAACGTTTCATAATCTTCATAGCCCAATGATTTCATCCAACCATATAAACGCGTTTTTTCTTTATACTCTTCTGTTGGAAACCAAACTGCTTGTTTCAATGTTTTCCCCTCCTTGACTTTTTGAGCAAGAAAGCCCTAAATAGGGCTTTTAAACTGGATAAACAGGATGTTTACGATCCGTAAACACTTGATATTTACTCATATACATTTCGAATCGTCCTTTTAACTCTTCTCTTAAATTGTTCGGATGAACAATACCATCAATGACCATCTCTGATGCTAAATGGTAAATATCAATATCTTTCTTATACTCTTCGCGTTTTTCAGCAATGAAGCTATCACGCTCTTCTTCAGGTAAAGCTGCAATCTTATTTGCATATACAGCATTGACCGCGGCTTCTGGACCCATTACCGCAATAGAAGCTGTTGGTAATGCTAGGCAGCAATCTGGTTCAAAAGCTGGACCTGCCATCGCATATAAACCAGCACCATATGCTTTACGAACAACGATAGAAATTTTCGGTACAGTTGCTTCACTCATTGCGGAAATCATTTTTGCACCGTGACGAATAATACCAGCACGTTCTACTTTTGTACCAATCATAAATCCAGGTACATCTGCAAGGAATAGTAACGGAATATGATATGCATCGCATAAATTAATAAATTTCGCTGCTTTATCAGCTGAATCGTGGAATAATACGCCGCCTTTCATACGCGGTTGATTTGCAATAATACCAACTGGCTTACCATCAATACGTGCTAAACCTGTAATGAGTTCTTGAGCAAATAATTTTTTCACTTCATAGAAAGAACCTTCATCAATAACTCTATTAATAAGATCTTTCATATTGAAAGGAGCATTTTGATTTTCTGGAATGATTTCTTCTAACGTTTTATCGAATTGTTTCGGTTCTTGAGGTGTAACTAATGGAGTCTTTTCTAAGTAGTTGTTTGGAAAATATGAAATGTATTGTCTTGCTTGTGTAATTGCATCTTCTTCTGTCTTACATAAAACATCTCCGCATCCTGATACAGAGCAATGCATACGAGCTCCGCCCATCTCTTCTAACGTTACCTTCTCACCGATAACCATCTCAGCCATACGAGGAGATCCTAAATACATAGATGCATTTCCCTCAACCATCATTACAACGTCACAAAAGGCTGGAATATAAGCACCACCAGCTGCAGAAGGTCCAAATAACAAGCATACTTGAGGAACTTTACCTGATAATTTCACTTGATTATAGAAGATTCTTCCTGCACCGCGGCGCCCTGGGAACATTTCAACTTGATCAGTAATACGTGCTCCAGCAGAGTCAACTAAATAAAATAACGGAACACGTAATTTTTCTGCCGTTTCTTGAATACGTAAAATCTTTTCGACTGTACGTGCACCCCATGATCCAGCCTTTACTGTTGAATCATTCGCCATTACGCATGCTGTACGACCATGTATTTTACCCGTTGCTGTTATAACACCATCAGCGGGTAACCCTGTTTGTTCACAATTTGCAAATAATGCATCTTCTACATATTCACCATTATCAAATAAAAGAGCTAAGCGATCTCGAACGAATAGTTTACCTTTCGCTTTGTTTTGTTCATGATATTTTGGTGCGCCGCCTTGTTTAATCGTTTCAACTCGTTCTTCAAATGTATTCGATTGTTGTTTTTGATCTAACATATTTACTCCCCCTTATACATTGGTGTGCGTTTTTCCTTGAATGCCTGTAATCCTTCTAATCTATCTTTCGTATGGATTACACCTTCATACGCTTGTTTTTCCATTTGTAATCCGGTATGTAAATCAACTTGAATACCGTTTGAAATTGCTTCTTTCGCTAATCGAACAGCAATAGGGCCATTACTAGCAATTTTCTCTGCTATTTCAATTGCTTTTTCTTCAAGTAAATGAGCTGGTACAACAAATTCTACTAGACCATATTCTTTCGCTTCTTTTGCTGAAATACGTCTTCCTGTATAAATTAATTCTTTCGCTCTACCAACACCAATTAATCTTGGCAATCGCTGCGTACCACCCGCTCCTGGTATAATTGCAAGTGTAGTTTCAGTAAGACCAAGACTTGCAGATTCAGCCGCAATTCTAAAATCACAAGCTAAACTTAATTCCGTACCACCACCAAGTGCGATGCCATTTATAGCAGCAATAACTGGCTGTGGTAATTGTTCAACCATTTCCATAGTAGTACGAATCATACTAACAGCATGGCGAACTTGTTCTTCATTCATACCAGCGCGTTCTTTTAAATCAGCACCAGCACAAAACGCTTTTTCACCAGCACCTGTTAGAATAACTACACGAGTATTTGCCTCTTCATTTATTTGAGTTAATATGTTTTGTAACTCTTCTAATAACGCTAAAGATAATGAGTTTGCTTGTCTTTCACGATTTAATGAAATCTTTACAACGTGCGGTGTTACATAATCAACTGAAATATTTTGTAATTGTAGCATCTTCTCACCTACTTATCGTTTTATGTTGAAGCGCTCTATACACATGACTCGGTAATTGGATATTTAATTTACTTTGAATAAATTGACTCGCTCTCAATAACTTCTCTTCATCAATATTCGTTTGGACCCCTAACTTATGGAGCATATGAACTAAGTCATCAGTTGCAACATTGCCCGATGCTCCTGGTGCATATGGACAGCCGCCAAGACCACCACAAGAACTATCAAATGTTGTAATACCATATTCTAAAGACTTTACTACATTCGCAAGAGCCATTCCGTACGTATTATGGAAGTGCATTGCAAACTGTGAAGCATTATATTTCTTTAATAAATGCTCTAATACTCGCTCTACTTGTAACGGATTCGCTACTCCGATTGTGTCACCAAGAGACACTTCATAAATGCCGTATGAAAATAGTTGATCACATAATTCGTCAACTGCTATGACGCTTATATCGCCTTCATAAGGACATCCAAATACAGTAGAAACATAGCCTCTTACTTTTTTCCCTTCGAATAATGCCTGTTTTGTTATATCTTCAATTACAACTAATGCTTCTTGAATTGATTTATTAATATTGCTTTTATTATGAGATTCACTTGCTGATAAAAAAACATTCACCTCATCTACATTTTGCAAAAAAGCTCGCTCCAAACCATTTTGATTTGGAACAAGCGCTGCATATGTAACATTTGGATCCCTTTTCAGCTCAGAAAACACATCATTTGCATCTGCTAATGCAGGGACCCATTTAGGGTGAACGAATGAGGAAACTTCAACGTACGATAATCCAGCCTCTGTAAGTAGTTGAATCCATTTTACTTTATCTTTTGTGCCAACAATCTTTTTTTCATTTTGTAAGCCATCACGTGGCCCGACTTCTTTAATGACAGCAAAATTAGGTAGTTTCAATTCGCTTCCCCCTATATCTCCCTATTCAATTTCTAGTAATACATCTCCTTCATTTACAAAATCGCCTTCTTGCACATTAATTTTCATAACTGTGCCAGCTTCTTCTGAAACGATTGGAATTTCCATTTTCATAGATTCCAAAATGACGACATCCTGTTCTTCCTCTACTGTATCCCCTACTCCTACAACAATCTTCCAAACGTTTCCTGCCATCGATGCATATACTTTCGTCATCATTTTTTCCCCCTTAGTATTGTTAAATCTTATTTTTTAACAAGTTGTTTCGTTACAAAACCTGTTGTATAAATGCCCTCTTTAAACACTTCGTCCTCTAATACTTGAAGTAGCATTGGCGTGTTCGTTTTAATACCTTCTACTTTTAATTCTTCTAATGCATCGTGTAATTTGGAAATTGCTTCTTCACGCGTTTCACCATGAGCAATGACTTTCGCAATCATTGGATCATAGAAAGGTGTAATCGTTACTTGATTCTCCAAAAAGTGATCAATACGTACATTTGTTGGAAGCGTTAAATCTGTAATTTTCCCAGGTGATGGGAAGAAGGTTTTCGGATCTTCTGCATAAATACGTGCCTCGATGGCATGACCACTACGTTTTACATCATTTTGTGTAAACGATAATTTTTCACCATATGCAATTAGAAGTTGTTGTTCTACAAGATCTAAACCAGTAATTTCTTCTGTAACTGGATGCTCTACTTGTAATCTCGTATTCATCTCTAAAAAATAGAAGTTTTTCTGATCATCTACAAGAAACTCAACTGTACCTGCATTTGTATAACCAAGTGCTTTAGCAGCTTGTACAGCAACTTCACCCATCGCTTTTCGTGTACCTTCATCTAAAAATGGTGAAGGTGCTTCTTCAATTACTTTCTGATTTCGGCGCTGTACTGAACATTCACGCTCCCATAAATACACTGTGTTACCATGTGTATCTGCTAAAAGCTGAATTTCAATATGATGTGCATCTGCAATATAGCGCTCTAAATACATTTCTCCGTTACCGAAGAAGTTTTGTGCTCTTGTTTTGTTGCTTTCAAATGCTTTGGTGAGCGTTTGCTCAGTTTCCATCAACTGCATTCCAATGCCTCCGCCGCCTGCGGATGCCTTCAACATTAATGGGTAACCAATTTGTTTAGCAATTTCAATTGCTTCTTCAGCAGTTTCAATATTTGTAGTAATACCTGGAACTACTGGGACATCTGCAGCTTGCATCGCAATACGTGATTCGATTTTACTTCCCATCTTCGTAATGATTTCTTCTGATGGACCGATAAATACGATTCCTTCTTCTTTACAACGAACCGGAAAAGATGGATTCTCAGATAATAATCCATACCCCGGATGGATTGCTTCAGCATTTGTCTTCTTAGCTATTTCAATAATTTTTTCAAGGTTTAAATAGCTTTCTTGGACACGCGGCCCACCTACTAAGTAAGCTTCATTTGCCATTTTTACATGCAAGGCATTTTCATCTGCCTCAGAATAAATAGCAACAGTGCGAATGCCAAGTTTTTGACAAGTTTTCATAATACGAACTGCGATTTCCCCGCGATTAGCAATTAATATTTTTTGAAACATAGTGATTCCTCCTTTTTATCTACATCCTAAATGTCTAGCAATTACAAGACGTTGAATTTCAGAAGTTCCTTCACCAATTTCTAATAGTTTTGCATCACGAATATGTCGTTCTACTTCATATTCACGCATATAGCCGTATCCACCGTGAATTTGTACCGCTTGATTGGCAATACGACTAGCAGCCTCAGATGCGAAAAGTTTTGCCATAGCCGCTTCTTTACCGAAAGGTTTATCGTTATCTTTTAACCAAGCTGCTTTATGTACTAAATTACGCGCTAGCTCTACTTCAGTCGCCATATCAGCTAATTTAAATTGAATCGCTTGGAAATTAGAAATTGACTTTCCAAATTGTTGACGTTCTTTCGCATATTGCAGTGCACGTTCAAATGCAGATTGCGCAATACCAACAGCTAATGCTGCGATTGAAATACGTCCTCCATCAAGTGTATATAAGAATTGTTTAAACCCTTTATTTACATCACCAAGTATATTTTCTTTCGGTACACGTACACCATCAAGTACGATTTCACATGTATTAGAAGCACGTACGCCCATCTTATCGTAAGGGCTTGAAATCGTTAACCCTTCACTAGTAGTCGGTACGATAAATGCAGAAATACGTTTTCTACCATTCTCTTCAACACCGTTGACAGCGGTTACAATAATTGTGTTTGCATACTCTGCATTTGTAATCCAACACTTCTCACCACTAATAACATACTCGTCTCCATCTAATATAGCTTTCGTTTGTGTACCGCCTGCATCAGATCCAGCATTCGGCTCAGTTAGTCCGAAAGCACCTAACGTTTTGCCTGATGCCATTGGAACTAAATATTTCTGTTTTTGTTCTTCTGTACCGAAATAATAAATTGGAGAAGCACCTAATGAAATTGTTGCAGCGTAACTTAATCCTGTTCCACCACAAGCACGACCAATTTCTTCAACTGCTAACGCGTACGATACAGTATCGCCACCTGAACCTCCATACTCTTCTGGGAATGGGATACCTAATAATCCTAGTTCGCCCATTTTTTGAAATGTTTCATATGGAAATTCTGCAGTTTTGTCATAATATACAGCTTTCGGTGCGATTTCCTTTTCAGCAAAGTCACGTACCATTTCTTTAATCATTTGTTTTTCGCGAGTTAGAGTAAATTCCATTCCGCTACACACCCCTTATCGAATATTGAGTTTCGACAGCGTGCGAGTTTCTACTACAAACATTACGAATGAAAAGACAAGAATATTAGTTAGATAATTGTTATAATTCTGTCATAATTTAATTTTAAAACAGATTCTGTACTAATGCACAAAAAAATTCCTACATTGTTCTACAACAACATAGGAGTTTTATTGTCGAATTATGTAATTTTTTGTTTAATAATCTCTACCTTTACCTGAATCTGAAATCTCTACTAAAGCTTCAGGATATGGTTCGAAATATGTTTGTCTTAATAAATACTTTTCATCAAATCGAAGAGCCCATGATTTTAAAATTGCAAGTAAGCTACTAAGCGGAATTTTCTTTTCTTTATATTTTTGTATCAAATCTAAAAAATGATCTTTTTCTTGTTTTTTCAGCTTTGTTTTAAAGTATCCAAAAATATGCTCACATACATTTACATTCGATGTATAGCGGGGTGTGCGCATAAATAATTCATATAAAGTCTTCTCATAATTTTCAAATACAACTTCAATCTTTTCATTTTTGTGATTTGCAATAATACGCCCTAATTCCTTTTGTTTTACCTGATTATATGCCATAAATAAATATTTATTATCCGACTGAAACGATACGAGGTCTTTCATATTTTTATTCCGTTTCATCATCTTGTAATATGCGATTGTAAATAACCTTGTAAAGAAATGTTCTCTAATAATAAAATTCGACAATCTACCTTCTTCTTCAATTGGAAGATGCGAAAAATTTTTTATTACTGCTCCGCCAAATAAACCAGGTCCCTTTCCTTTTGCTGGTGCTTTTTCAAAACCAGAATAAATTTTCACATCACGCGTACCACAACTTGGCGAACGATTTTTTAAAATAAAACCATCCACATCTGA
Organism: Bacillus sp. FSL R9-9834; assembly: GCF_038006905.1. Classification (NCBI taxonomy): domain Bacteria; kingdom Bacillati; phylum Bacillota; class Bacilli; order Caryophanales; family Bacillaceae; genus Bacillus; species Bacillus sp. FSL R9-9834. The sequence continues at coordinate 2,438,889 of NZ_JBBOWD010000001.1, read as the reverse complement.
TATCGTTTGTAAAAATTCATTTGAAAATTGCTCCATTTTTTCAGTGAGGTCTTCTCTTGTAGACGGTTGCACAAGTTTATTCACCCCTTTTTCTTCTACAATGCGTATCGTTTCACGAGGAGTCCCCAATCCAATCTCGACTTCTGGACAAACAGGTATAAATGTAACAAATGGCTGCAAATTTCGTATTGTTACATCGGGAATCATCTCTCCATTATAACGACAAGCATCAAACTCTAAACATTTACTTACAACGATTGTAGGTTTTGCAAATTGTCGCATTTCATTACCTCCTTAATGCTAGTCCGTATAATATAAATTGTACTAAGATTAACATTTTAAGCAAAGTTTGATTCATTTAATTTTATGATACATATATAGCCAATAATATATTAGCAATCATTCAACTCTATTTTCTATAAATGTGGCCTTTATAATGATGGTTTAGAAACTGTGAAACGAATAATACACACATGCTCTGGAGAAATTAATATGTAAGAAAGGAGGGAGCGTTATGAAGAAAAAATTATCATCTATTTTAAGTGTTTTAGCACTATCTATTATGTTTTTAGGTACATCTGTACAAGCTGAATACGATGGAACTAATATGAATAGAGTTAATAAAACTGATATTTCAACTCGAGTTAATGACAATAACTTAGACAGAGTTAATAATGATGTAAGAACTCGAAATGTAAATACAACAAATGATTTAAATGATAATCGTGATAGAAATAATAATTGGGCTTGGCTCGGTTTATTAGGACTAGCAGGATTATTAGGCCTTAGAAGAAGAGACAAAGAAACACGTTAATTTAGAACATTTTTAGTAAACCAGTACTTATTTATCAAAAATATATAATGGATATAAATCGCCTTTTTAAAGGCGATTTATTATTTTTTTAATGGAAAATATGTACTTCACACTGCCACACATTTTTGCCTGCGATTAAATTCGTGGCGTTAATCCGTACAATATGAATTGAATCGTATTTTCAATTTCCGCTTCATCATTCCATTTTTCTTCTGGCAATAATAAAAATCGTGTTAATAATAAACCTAATACAGCTGATAAAGTAAGTCGTAAAACAGTAACTGGGGGCATTTCAATAATTTCCCCTTTTTCTTGAAACTTTTCAATCAACTTTTTAAAATGTGAAAGTAATTCTGTTTCAACTAACTGCTGTATTTCATTTTTCAGTTCCGGCTGAAATGGCACTTCTTGAATTAATATTTTTATCATTGGAAAATGCTTTTTTGCAAATTCAAATCTATTATGAATAACAACTCTTAGAAGCCCTTCATATGATTCATACTCCGATTCAAATATTTCCTTTGCGAATGCTTGCACGAAAAATGGTGCAGCAAACTTCGTTAATGTCGGCATGACAACTGCTAACAATAAATCTTTTTTCGTTTTATAGTAGCGGAAGATTGTTCCTTCCGCTACACCAGCCCGTTTTGCAATTTCACTTGTTGAAGTTGAAGCATAGCCTTTTTCTCCAAACATATCAACAGCCGCCTCTAATATACGCATTTGACGTTCATTTCGTTGGTCTGTATTTGTTGCGGCAATTAATTCTTCCAGCCAATCCTTCTTCATCTATAATGCCCCTTTGTATCATCATTATATTTTTCGATGTTTCTTTAATGCAAACACATTCCCTACTGCAAATAATACTGAGAAAAATAGTAAAACAGTTAAATCTAATGCAATCTCTGTAAATCCTTGATTTCGAATCATCACCTGTCTCATTGCGTCAGCGCCGTATGTGAGCGGAAATAATTTCCCTAACATTTGGAGCCACTTATTCATCGATTCAATTGGAAACAAACCAGAAAAGAATATTTGCGGCACAATGACAAGCGGTATAAACTGAATCATTTGAAATTCATTATTTGCGTATGCTGATAAAAACGTCCCTAAAGTTAGTGCCGTTAAAGAAAGCATACATGTAATAAGTAGGGTTAGCCATATAGAGCCAGCTACATACAAATCTAAAATATAAACTGAAAAACTTACGATTATAATGGATTGTATAAATGCAAAGATTCCAAAACCAATAATATATCCTACAACTATTTCCCATCTTTTAATTGGAGTCGATAATAACCTTTCTAACGTACCGCTTAAACGTTCTCTTACGAAAGACACCCCTGATAAAATAAATACAAAGAAAAATGTAAAGAAACCGATCAATACAGGGCCAAGCCCATCAAACATTGTAAAGTCTTTAGAGCCATGTAAATAATTCACTTCAGGTTTCATTATCGATACATCGTTCTTCTCTGTACTTTTTTGTAATATTTGAAGTACAGCACGATTTTTTGACGAATCACTACCTTCTAATACAATATTCATTTTTCCATTTTCTAAACGAATTACTGCATCTACCTTTTGATTTTCTAGCTCAGACATTGCCTTTTCTTTACTATATTCATAAATTGACGCTTCCTGATTTTTCATCACTTTTACTACCTGAACCGGCATATCAACAACTGCGATATGCGGTACATAGTCTTTTTGTGTAAACACTAGCGATAATAACCAAAGTAATAACATAGGTGCTCCAAACATCATGGCTAACGAACGCTTATCTCGAAAAAATTGGCGAATAATACGAATAATTACACCAGTAACTCTCATGATAGGGCCACCTCTTCCAACAAAAAGACATCTTCAATCCGTCCTGATGATACCAGCTTTTTCAATTCTTCAGGCTCTCCAGTCGCAACTAGCTTTCCTTCTCTAATCAACCCTAGACGCTCACAAAACTCAGCTTCATCCATAATGTGTGTTGTTACAATAATGGTAGTTCCTTTCTTTTTCAAATCATAAAATTTTTCCCAAATCGTTTTTCTAAGAAGTGGATCTATCCCCACTGTTGGCTCATCTAAAATTAATATTTCAGGCTCATGAATGAGTGCTATCGCTAATGATAAACGTTTCTTCATACCTCCCGAAAAATGCTGTACTTGCTTTTTCATATGTTGTGATAATTGAACAAGATCAAAAACCTCTTCAATTCTTTCTTTTTTATGCTTTCCCTTTAATCCATACATTGTTGCCATAAAATCTGCATTTTCATATGCTGATAATTCTTCGTATAATGCATCAGCCTGAGCCATATAACCAATTCTTTTCATCTCATTTAAATTAGGCATGTTCGTGTTGTAAACAAGCACCTCACCTTTAGTCGGCTCATTAATACCAGCAATCAATTTAATAAGTGTCGTTTTCCCTGAACCAGAAGGCCCAACTAAACCAAATATCTCTGCTTTTTCAACTTGTAATGAAAGATTGTGTAAAACTTCTTTTTTTCCAAAACTTTTTGACACGGTTCGTAAAATAATTGCAGGTTGCTGCACGTTTTCTTCCCCCTTTTCAAAATGAGTGAGTACTCACTTTTATTTTACTCTTGCGTAATTATATGTCAAACTTCATTGATTAGTATATATTTTCAATCCACAATATTAAACAATGAAACAGAGTCAACATTAGAATTTCATTTCCTAAAGCCGACTCTGTTTCATTTAAATTATATATTTTATTTTACGTTTTTAAATTCATATATTTTCTAATTCTAGCAACATCTAAAGAATACTCGATAACTAACTGCTGTAACGGTAATATAACTGTATCAGGATATAAATGGGCATATTGTAATGTTTCTGCGTATTTTTCTAACCTTTTTTCTAAATACTTAATTATTTGATCAGGATGACTTACTAATAAACATTTACAATAATAATGTATTTGTTCCTCAATCGCCGTATATTCTTCAATTTCATATTCTTTATGCATGTGTACACCCCTTTAAGTTTTTTCACATGAGTTACTTATCACATTTTTCACTCGACTAATTTTTAAGTTTTTTGATTATTTACACTATAACAAACTCTTCGGGTCAAATTTTGTTACTTTATGTAACGTAGAAAATTTTTAACAAAATTGTAATGTTTACTCCTGCAAAATACAGAAAGCCCCTTTACTCATTTTTGTATAAAAAAAATCGTACAGCTTAATTTAGCTGCACGACTACAAGTTCTGGCCTATTAAAAATTCTTTGCGGAATGATACTATTACCTAATCCTCTACTTACTACCATAGACGTATTTTGTTCTTCATATAAACCAGCTGTATATGTAGGGAATACCCCTTGATTCGGAGCAACTAACCCGCCAATAAATGGCAATCTAACTTGCCCTCCATGAGCATGACCCGATAATACTAAATCTAGTTGCTCATCAGCGTATTCTGTCAAAAATTCAGGCCTATGGGATAGTAATACATCAAATGTATTTGGAGGCATTTCAAATTTCGCTTTTAAAATTGCATCTTTTACAATATTTCCTTCATCACGGTTTCCAGTTACAAACTCCGGATCATCAATACCAAGTAAATTTATTTTTTGCTCTCCTTTTTGAATAGTAACATGTTCATTTCTTAAAACAGTAACATGATGATTCTTTAATTCTTTCTCTAAATTATTATATTTTCCTGACCATTTCTCATGGTTTCCTGTCACAAAATATACAGGATACTCCTTTACAATTTCTCGTATTAATTGCATACTAACTTCTGCATCGTATGATTTACTGTCAATTAAATCACCCGTAATCGCAATAATATCTGGGTCTATGCTTTCAATTTTTTGAATTAACACACCTTGCTTATTGCCAAATTGTTTATTGTGTAAGTCTGAAATTTGTAGAATTTTATACCCTTTAAAAGAGGAGGGTATTTTACTAGAGGTTATTTTAACCTCAGTTATACCTATTAAATTGTTCTGTAAATATAAAAAAGTAATAAAAGCTACTAATATGCCAATAAACAATATGATTCTATTAATATTTCTCTTCATATTCTCTCCTTTTATTTTTATAAAACACTTATTTTATGTTAACAGAATTATATGATACATTTTGGTTTTTATTGAATATAGTACAGTACATGAAATTTCATATCGAATACGTCATATATATTTATTTTACCTTTATCCTCTTAATAATAAAAATACAAAAACGATTCTTTTCATACGAAAAAGAATCGTTTTCTAATTTTATACATCCAATAACATATGGTAAATAATTGAAATAACTAAGAGATTATTATTTAATAGCATCAATTACAACTTCAGCCGCCTCTTTAATTAGTTGATTATCATAGGTAGCTTCTTTCTCATCTTTACTAGATAAAATTGCGATAATAATTGGTGCTCTATTTGGTGGCCAAACGATAGCAATATCATTTCGTGTTCCATAACTTCCCGCTCCTGATTTATCTCCAACTTCCCAGTCAGTTGGTACGCCCGCACGAATAAGCTTGTCTCCAGTTGCATTCCCTTTCATCCAATCTGTAAGTACTTTACGTTTATCATCTGGAAGCGCATTTCCGACCGTAAAATCTTTAAGATTCGTAGCAATTGCTTTCGCTGTACTAGTATCACGAATGTCTCCTGGAATAGCTTCGTTTAACTCTGTTTTTCAAAGCGATCAGACATAGTAACCCGATCCCCCATCTGTCTAAGCGCTTTTTCATACCCTTTCGGTCCGCCTATTTTATGAAATAAAATGTTTCCTGCAGTATTATCACTATAACGAACTGCAGCCTCTGCAATTTCTCCTAGCGTCATTCCAGGATCTATATGTTTCTCTGTAATAGGTGAATAATCCACTAAGTCTTCTTTCGTAAATTTGATAACTTCATTTAATGTATCAATTGAGTTTTGCTGTAGCAATACTCCTGCCGCTAAAGCTTTGTAAGTTGATGCAAAGGCAAATCTTTCGTTAGGTCGATAAGCAATGGTTTCATTTGTACCAGTATCAATCGCATATACACCTAATTGTGCATCAAATTTCTTCTCAAGTTGAGAGAACTCTTTATGCGTCGCCTGATTTTTATGTTTCACTTTTCCAGTCTTTTCTTTCGCTTCAACTTGCAATGTCTCTCCTTTAAAAACTTCTAAGCTTGTAAGACTTATACCTAATATACCAACGCATATTCCTATTTTTAGCCTCCTCTTGTTTTTCAAAATCATCATTCCTTTCAAATTCTTAATACCTCTTTATACGTACACATAATAGACAATCACCGAAACAAATTTGTTCCATAAACTAAAAAATTTATAATTAGTATGAGAGTTATTAACAAAATAAGAAATAGTAGCTATGATCGCCGCTATCTCTTATTTCACATCTCATTTTCCACTTATAAATACCTTTATATAAACAAGGTCTCTTCCCTGAGAAAAGCACTCGAATATTACTAATTTTACTTAGAACTATCTGTACTAGCAGCTTCACCATGTATACGTTTCTGTTTTAAATCAAAGTATGCATCTAAAACTTCCTTTCCAATTATAGAATTAATTCCACTTTTATCATTATGAAGCCACGGAACTACTACTGAGAACGCTACTTCTGGATTATCGTATGGAGCATATCCAACTAACGTTAAGTTGTAGCATTCCATACGTTCTCCTTTTGCATTTCTACCAATTGGATCATCTCCACCATATACAGTTTGAGCTGTTCCTGTCTTTCCTGCTGGTTTATATGGAGCATTTTTGAAATACTTCACGCCAGTTCCATCACCTTCTTGGAATACCCATCTAAAGCCTTCTTTTATCCGATTAATATGTTCTGTCTTCATATCAATTCGATTTAATACGACAGGCTCTATTGAGCGAATAACTTTTCCAACCTCTTCTTTTATTGATTGCTCTCGTATTTCTTGTACAATTTGAGGTTGCATTCTATAACCGCCATTAGCAATTGTTGAAATATATTGTGCTAATTGCAATGGCGTATACGTATCATACTGCCCGATAGAAAAATCTAGTAAAAACCCAGGCTGGCTATCTACTTTTCTAGTTTGTCCAATTATTTCATTCGGTAAATCAATACCCGTAGGAACTCCTAAACCAAATTGCTTAAAATAATAGCGCATCGTATTAAATGCTTCTTGTTTTATATCCAATGAACCATTTGGTACGTAATGAACGCCCGCAATTTTTAAAGCTGTTTGGAACATGTATACATTCGAAGATACTTGTAGAGCTCGTAAATCATTAATATTACCAAATCCGGATACATTCCACGATTTCTTAGCTTGTGTACCTTTAAATTTCATCGGCGCATCATAAAATTGATCTCCTGGTTGTATTGCCCCTGTCTCATATCCAGTTAATAAAGTTGCACCTTTTACAGCTGATCCTAGTTCATACGAAGTTGTCATATTACCTAATGCCAAATCCTCGATTTCCATTTTCCCTTCTTTTTCTACAATCCTTTTGCCTGCCATAGATAAAATCTGTCCGTTATTTGGATTCGTCATAACAACAAAAGCTCGGTCCAATAGTGGCTCTGAACTCTTAAAAGTTCTCAAATTTTTCTCTAAACTTTCTTCCACTTTCTGTTGTAATTCCATATCAATCGTTAATGTTAAACTATTACCACTTTTTCCTTTAGAAATTATTTCTGTGTTTATAATATTTCCTGATTTATCTGTAATATTTTTCACTTCTTCTTTTGTGCCATGTAACACATCTTCATATCGTTGTTCAATGTAACTTTTCCCTACACGATCATTACGGTTATATCCGCGTACTAAATAAGAATCTAAATTTTCTTTTGGCAAACCTTCTTCACTACTCGTAATATTACCTAACACGGAACGAAATAAATCACCATTTACATAATTGCGCTCCCAATCAACCGTTGCATCTACCCCTGGAAAATCCGCAAGATTTTCACTTATCCGCGCATACTCTTCATCTGTTACATCTTTTTTAATAATTTGTGGTGTTAGTTGATAACCTGAACTCATTTTACTTTTAATAGCTAACACCTTTAAATCTTGTTCTGTTAACTCACCCAATTCTACTTCTGTAACGCGACTTCGTCTTAAATCTTCTATTTTTTTATCTAACTCTTTTCCCTCTATTCCCTTTTCTTTAAACTTTTCTATATCTTTTTTCGTAATCATTGTTTCCGCACGCTTCGTATTCAACTGCATCCAAAAATCCTTTTTATCGATATCAGTTAATTTATTTATATCTTGTTCGGGCATTTCAAGTACTTCCGCCAAGTCTTTTGCTGTTTTTAAAATAGCTTCACTCGTAATCCCCTTTACCCTTGTATACGTAATTGTGCGAAGAGGTTTATTATTAACGACTGTTTTCCCTTCTCGATCTAAAATTTGTCCACGTGGAACTGAAATACTAGTTATTGCATTTTGACTGTTTTCCACTTGGTTCCTATAAGCCTCTCCTTCAACGATTTGTACTTTTCCTAGCTGCATAATAATAGCTGAAAATAATAAAAATATGCAAAGGAACATTATATTTAATCGAATATATATATATGTCTTCTGCTTCTTACCTTTTTGTTCTTTCATAAATCCTCCATTTAATCCTTTCAGAAATTGCTACAAATACCAAAAGCATTCCTTATATATTAGATAACAATAATCGGTTATAAATATCGCCACAATTTTTTGCTTAATGCTTGTAAGCATCTATTTCTTTTCGTTTAGCTACGTAATTAATAACTCTGCCTTCCTGTTCTCTCTCTATTTTTTCCGCTTGTATCAGAAGTGCTAAACTGTATAATGACTCTTATTAAACTTACATATAGGCTTGCTAGTAAATTTTCATGTTAATTATTCCTTTCTTCATGCTGTAATACTTAATAGACAATCTAAATAATAAAGTTGTTCCACATTTACAAAAAAAATAATTAACTATAATATGGAATAGGCTAAAAAGGGAGGATTTTATGTTACATACAAAAATAAAAAGATGGAGATTTATAGCGGTTATTTCTATTGTAGGTGTTATTTTAATCATTTTATTAAAAAGCCATTTCGTTTCAATTACTACCGAAACTTCTTCAGCTGAAAGAGGAGAAATACTTGATCAAAATGGTGTAATACTAGCTACAAATAAGAAAGTTAAGTCTTTATATTGCACTTCTAATGAGGACAAGCTATCAAAACAAGATACAGCAAACACATTAGCTTTTTTCAATCAATTTTCAAACGAGTTTCAACATCATATTTCTACAGAGAATATAAAATCTCAATTACAACAATCTTGTAAAAAGCAAACTATGAATGATATACCGTTATACTCTGACATAACTGAGAACGAACTTGCATTCATAAACAAAAACAAACCCAAAAATGTAATAATTAAAGATGAAGTAATACGTTATTATCCTAAACACGAAATTGGTTCACAGGTAATTGGGTATGTAAAACATGACCTTAATTCAAAGTATATGGTTGTTGGAAAAAGCGGGATTGAGTTGCAATATGAAAATGATTTAAAAGGAAAACCAGGTAAAACTCTTATTTTTAAATTGAATAATAAAAAGTTCTTATGGAACATTCAAAAAGTACAAAAAGGAAAAGATGTCCGGCTATCTTTAGACTCTGAGTTGCAGCAAAAAACAGAGGAAGCATTAAGATCTCAAATTAAGAAAACACCTGATGCTAAAGCTGGTTATGCTGTAGTGAGCGATGCAAAAACTGGCGCAATTTTAACTATGGCCAACTCGGCAGTTTTTGACCCAAATATATTACATACACATGTATCAACTAAAATAAATAACATAAAATCACTTTCGCAAAATAAAGCAATTCAAAAATTAAAGTATGGTGAATCTTATGTAAATATGGCTTCTACTATAAAGCCACTTACTATTTTAATTGGATTAAACGAAAAACTTTTTCAACCTGAAGATACTTACTTAGATAAGGGTACTTTTCAGTATGATAATCAAAATAATATTACGAATGCACCTGGAACACCAACAGGTGAGATTACACCGAGGCAGGCTATCATTAATTCATCTAACACATTTATGACAGCAAAAGTAGCTTTGCCCTTATTTAACCAAAATAATGGAAATATAGAAAAAGTGGCACATATATGGACAGATTATTTAATGCAATTCGGCCTACGTTCTAAAACCGGGATTGATTTACCCTTTGAAGAAGACGGACAATATGAATTCCATCCCTCTAATAAGTTTGAAAATGGAATTTCCGCTTTATTAAATGCCTCTTGGGGAGGAAATGAAGTGCATACTCCTCTTCAACTTGCTCAATATGCAGCAACTTTAGCAAGTAAAGGTGATAAATATAAACCACAAATGGCAAGTGCTATTATTGTTCAAGATGGTAAAGAAACAAAAAAGTTTAAACCAATTTTAGAAAGTTCAAATCGTTACCCAATGAACTTTTGGAGTGTCGTACAAGGTGGAATGAGTCAAAATATAGAGGAGATTAAAAAGTTGCCCTTCGACGTCGCTGGTAAAACAGGTATTACAGGTTTTCCGAATGAGCAAGCAAGAATGATCAATCATTCTCTATTCATTGCATATGCTCCTACCGAAGATCCACAAGTTGCCGTTTCTGTCGTTATTCCTGGTAGTAATTCAGAAAAAAACATTGCTGCTCTCGTTACATCAGAAATTTTAGAGTCCTGGAATACTCTTCAAAAAGAGAATAAAAACAAAAAGGAAGGTTCACTTTAATGAACCTTCCTTTTTTACCAAATAGAATCTATATTTATTATTTTCCATTCACCTTCATTATTCTTTTCAAACATAAATGAGTATTTAATGTCAGTTAAAACATACTCTTTTTGTACATATCCAGTATTACCGTTAATTGTCGATATTTTTATATATTCATCCTTCTGCACTTTTTCTGGAATCCAAGCTTTTACCATTTCATTCGATACTTCATATAAAACTTGTGATTCTCGCTTTGGTTCAGCTAAAATTTTCGTTTTATTCCCAGTAACAGTCGCATATATAAAATGAGGTTGCTTTGGTTGGTTATTTTCTGTCAATCCACTTGGTACTTTATATACATGTTTTGTATCATTTGCAAATTCTCCCCCCATTGTAAGTGCGACTTGCAACTCATGAAAAATATCTTCATCAAAATTCAATTCATCCTTCTTATAACTCTTCCCTTTAAATTGAACTTCATCGTTTAACGCTTTATACAATTCATTTTTATTTTTTACATTTGTACTTTGATATAACTCATTCATGAATTGTTTTAATGTTGGATCTTGAGCAGACTCATCTTTTGTTTTAGGCTTAATTTGTGTACTACTTTGTACCGGTGATTTATTATCATCAAGCCAAGGTTGTTGAACAATAAAAAATAAAAATGTACAAGCTAAAACCACAACAATTGGCAATACTTTTTTACGAAATCGTCTTGTTTGTTTTAGAGAGCCTCCCTCATTACTTTCATATATAGATTGCTTTATTTTATAAATATATTCTTCTTCGTTTTTACGGTGTTCCATTGGGCCTTTTTTTAATTTTCTATACCAGTCAGGATTTTGTTTATTGTTCATCACTACTACCCTCCCCTATTAATTTTGAAACCTTACTTCTTGCTCTACTTAATCTAGATTTTACAGTTCCAATGGATACTCCTAGTGTTTCAGCCATTTCTTCATAAGATAATTCATATTTTGCATCCAATATTATTATTTCACGGTGCTTTTTAGGTAGTTTTAATACAACTTTCCACACATCATTCATTTCTTCTTGCTTAAAAAATTCTTGTTCTGCCGACACAGTTTGCTTATCGTCACTAAAAAAACCTACTAAAGATATTTTTTTAAAATAAGATGATTTCAAATAGTTTATTGCCGTATTTCTTGTGATTTTTAATATCCACGTTTTAATAGATGACTCCTTTCGAAATGAATTCCAATTTTTAAATACCTTTATAAATACGTCTTGCGTGATATCATCTGATAAGTGTGGATCTTTCGTAATAATAAATGAATAATTCCATACATCTTGCCAATAGTCTTTTATAACATAGTCCAGCTCATCATGATTACACTTTTCAATAAACGTCTGTTCCATTTCCACACCTCAAACTTATTTGAATAAACATAAAACTGCCCTCACTTTTATTATGGTTTCAATATATAGACAAGATACAAGTTTCATTTGTTCCATTGTTTATCTTTTTTTGATAGAAAAATCCTCTTGAGAATGTAAAGGTGTGCAATTACTTTCATAAAATAATCCCCTATACATTCTCTTACATGACAGGCTCCTAAAAAACAAGTAAAGCATACAATGTTAAAAATACACTCATAAAAATTTGATTATTATTTGTGAATTTCATACAACACTCCACTTATATCACATTTTTTCTTAGAGCATGCTTATTTGTGTGCTCTATTTATGTTTTACTAAATAACTGTTTTGTTTAATTTTAAAACTTGTCCATTTCATTTTGTTTTACTCTTCTATTTACTATTTACAATATCAACCTTTCAAAAATGAAGATGAGTTATCAACTTTCTGTAGCCACAGTAAAAAAGCATTCTCGACTAGCAAGAATGCTTTTTCAAAATATATTTGTTCTATATCTCACGCAATTTATACCTTTGAGTTAAGCAAACATATAGTGAATTTACTAGAAGATTTCACCTTATGATAAGCTATTATTTCTGAAAAACATGTTTTACTTTTTCGCCTGGAACATTGCTCCCTCCTCTTCCTTTTACATCTTCAATCATCATGGTTACAATCATGTCTGGCTCATTTGCATCAAAAGCTGCAAACCATCCGAGTTCTTTTCCGTCTGCCTCTTTCGATTCTTTCAATTCTGCTGTACCTGTTTTACCAGCAAGAGTTACACCATCAATCTTAGCAATTCTCCCCGCGCCATCAGCGTCATTAATGACTTTGATTAATGCACTCTTTAATATGTCTTGATTCTTTTTAGAAATCACATTTTCTTTCCAATTCCCCGTAACTTTTGCTTCTTTTAAAAGATGAGGCGACGGAATATTCCCTTCATTCACAATCGGTGCATATGTTAATGCTAAATGAAGTGGTGTCATTAATACTTGTCCTTGTCCGTATCCCGTGTCTGCTAGTTGAATATCATTTTTTATCCCATCTCTTGCAATGATTGAAATAGGAAATTCGTATTCAATTGGTAATTTTTCATGAAATCCGTATTTCTTAAATTCATTTACATACTGATCTTTTCCCATTTTCAAAGCTTGTTGAGCAAAATAAATATTATCAGAATACTTCATTGCCTTGTCAAAATCAATTGGACTTGCATCCTTCACACGTGTTACATAATAATTTCCCCAAGAGGAATCTTTTGTCCACTTTAATCCTTGAATATTAAATTCTTCCTTAGGTTTTATTGCGTTTGTTTCCAAACCAATTGCACCTGTAATCGTTTTAAATACGGAACCTGGTACAAATGCTTGTGTGAAGCGATTCATCATTGGTAGTTTCGAGTCGTTATTCCATGCTTCTCGTTGGGCCTTTGATGCTCCTCTAACTATTGTATTTGGATTATACGCAGGGCTACTTACAAGCGCGATTGTTTCACCTGTTTTAGGATTGATAGCTGCACTAGAGCCGGCTTCATTTTTCATCTCATTATAGATTTTTTCTTGAATTGCAGCATCAATTGTTAACGTAACATTTTCCCCTGCTTTCGCTTCTTTTTTGGCTACGTTTTTAATTTCTTTCCCGTTTTCATCTTCTATAAATACGCGTCCACCCTTTTCACCACGCAATTTATTCTCCAGTACTTTCTCTAAACCTGTCTTACCTATTAAATCATCAGCTTGATAACCTCTTTTTTGAAGCGATTTTAATTCCTATGCATTCACCTTTCCTATATATCCAATTAAATGTGCAGCTGCTTCACCTAATAGATACGTACGAATATTGACTGGACGAGATGATACTCCTTCTAATTCAATATAATCATTCTGTCTAGTTCCCTCTTTTAAAATACCAATTGGTACAAAGGAATCCGGCTTTATCCATTTCGCTGTAAGCTTCTGATCGACCTCTTCTATAGACATATCCAGTAACTGTGCTACTATTTCTTTTGTTTGCGCCGCCGTTTCGCCTAGTTTCTCTGGAATAATTCCAACTTCAGTCGCTTTACCATTCGTTGCTAGACCTTTCCCATTTCGATCGTATATTTCCCCACGTTTTCCTTGTTCTATTTGCATACGTACTTTGTAATCTTTTTTCATACCTGGAAAAATAAAATCTGGTGTCCAATCTATTTTCCAAGATTCTTTCTCTTTTACAAGTTTTGCCTCATGGATAAATGAAGCTGTTCCTCCACCTGTATCCATCTTAACTTCAAAAAGTAAAAGTTCTTTATCTTTTGCATTCTCTCCTTTCGTTTTAACTTTTAAATTCTTAACGCCAATACCTTCATAAATTTTTTGATATTTCTCTGTGAATTCCTTTTTAGAAATCGTTTTTTGGGCATGTTCTGATAAATGATCATACATATTTGCAAATTTTTTATCATTCCATAAATTTATATATTCTTCAAATGCTTGTTTTGGCGATTCGTTTTTATTACATCCTACCAATATAACTACGGAACAAAAGAAAAGCAGCATCCATAATTTTTTCAATTCAATCTTCTCCCTTAGTTAAAAATATTTATTTCTTTCTTGATATATTGAATAAAAAATGTTGTAACACTTAATAGACAGTGCAAGTAATGAAATTGTTCCACATTTACAAAAAATAAAACCAGTGTGTTCGATTAAATATCGAGACACACTGGTTTTATTAACTATAAAGGTTTAATTATTCAATTCAGTTATTTGCTAGACTCATACCAGAGATAAATTCTCCTTAGTCTAGACTATTAATCTCTTATAATAAAAAACTACATCCTATATAGAATGTAGTTTTTTCACAGACTTATCTATTTTTTACTTCCTTTTTATAAAAATCATATAATAGATTGATAGATGAGCTAGATAATATAGGCATTGCCTTCTCAACTAATTCTCTATCCCAATCAAACCAACGCATTTCCATCAGCAAATTTATTTCTGTATCAGTGAATCGTTTCTTTATTTCTTTAGCTGGAGTTCCCCCACTATTGTATACGGCGGAACATCTTTACTTACGACAGATCCTGCTGCAATGATTGCGCCTTCACCGATTGTAACGCCAGGCATTATAATTGATATGACTGTTCAATTTGCTCAGCGAATGGATATACTGTAATCCATTCTGAGTGATGATTATGATTACCACCCATTAAAATGACTACTCCACTGGCAATACAAACATAATTCCCAATAATGAGTTTATCAAGATGCCATCCCATCTGTTCAATTGGATTGAAAAGTGCTCGGGACTTAGCATCCCCCACAAATACCTTACACAGCCATCTTCAAAATTTTGATGACCATAATACCCTGAATAATAGGAGTACTCTCCTACTTCAATGAGTGGATTTGTTACTATATCTTTTATATACTTTGTTTCCGACCAATGATTACATAATGGATGCTTCATAACTTTATTCCTCGCTTCTAAGTAGTGTAGGTTTTTACAATTTACTTAGAAGCTTACTATGACTGCTACATTTTTTAGCTTTCTCAAACGACGAATCATTGTCTTCAAGCCTTTCTTTTATTACAAAGGAATCTCTAATAAAACTCTATACAAAAAAATAGCCTATAAATTTTTATAGGCTACTTTTCATTTCATCATTATTACTTAGCTAATTCTTTCGTACCCTTCATTACATCAACAAAGAATCCCCAGTTATTCACAACAGAAGAAATACTAATATGTTCATCTGGAGTGTGAACATTAAATATATCTGGACCGAATGAAATTGCATCTAATTCAGGCATCTTTTGAACGAATACACTACATTCGATTCCTGCATGTACAGCAAAGATTTCAACATCTTTATTGTATTTTTCTTGATGCACTTTTTCAAACAAATTACGAATTTGTGAATTCGGATTGTATGGCCATTCTGGATACTCTGACTCGATTTCAAATGTTGCACCAACTAAATCGGCGATACATTTAATCTCATCTGCAACATGTTGTTTTAAACTACTTACAGAACTTCTCACTTCGTTACGTAATTTAATTTCATCTTGCAACGTTTCAATAACACCTAAATTTGTTGAACTTTCTACAAGACCTTTAATATCCATGCTCATACTTTGAATGCCGTTTGGGATTAAGAATAATGATGAAATAAGTTGTTTTTGCGTCTCTTTAGCAAATACTTTTTCTACTTTCTCATCCAATTTTGTAAGTGTAACATGAACATCTGGATCAACAGCACGCATTTCTTCTTGTAATACTCGTGTCCATGACTCTAGCTTTTCTTCTACCTTCTCTACATCTTCTTGACGTAATAAAATTGTAGCTACACTTTCACGCGGAATTGCATTTGTTTTTAACCCGCCGTGAACTTCACTTATATCAAATTGAATATTTGCTGATAAATCGCGTAATACTCGTCCTAATACTTTGTTTGCATTACCACGTTGTTTATCAATTTCCATACCAGAGTGTCCGCCTTTTAAACCACCAACATGTAGACGATATGCATCCGTATTCGCTGACGCTTCATCCCAAATTACTGGAATTGTTTCAACAGCTTTCGCACCACCTGCGCTACTTACAAGTAATTTATGATCTTCTTCAGAATCAATATTTATAAAAATCTTTCCTTCAAAATGATTTGAATCAACAGCAAAAGCACCGCCCATTGTTGTTTCTTCTTCAGTAGTAATAACTACTTCAAGTGCTGGATGCGGAATGTCTTTCGAATCTAATAAAGCCATCGCATACGCCACTGCAATACCATTATCAGCGCCTAAAGTTGTTTGATTTGCATATAACATGTCCCCAATGATTCGCAATTCAATTGGATCTTTTTCAAAATCATGTACGGTTGCTTGATTTTTTTCACATACCATATCCATATGACCTTGAATGATAATAGCTGGTACATTTTCATAGCCAGCAGTTGCTTCTTTTTTAATAATGACATTCATTGCTTCATCTTGAATTACTTCTAAATTACGCTCTTTTGCAAAACCAACTAAATAATCACTAATTTCCTTTTCATTACCCGATCCTCTAGGAATCTTTGAAATTTCTGCAAAATGATAAAATACAGGGTGCTTTGTTAATTGTTCTAAAGTAGAATACATTTTTAAGCTCCTCTCAAAATGACAAAATAATATGTAAGTCTTTTATCATTATACCATGATTCGTTATTTTACTTTTCTTTTAACTTTTTAATATATTATTCATTTTATGTACAACACTCTTACAACATTGTAAGGATGTTGTAATCTATATCGATTTTTCTCACTTCATAATAGCCGTATACTGTGTAAAGAAAGAAATTGAAGGAGATAAAGAAAATGAAAAAGTTTTTAACAATTATTACACTATGTTTATTATTTTCTAGTTTTACTATTGGCTGTGAGAGAGCATCGCTCAATCGAATTGGTAAAGATGTATATTACGTGCAGATAAAAGGCGAAGGAACTATCGAAAAAGTAGAAGGTAGAAACTTACGTAACTACACACTCCCTGCTTATGATGAAAACGGAGTAAAAAAACAAATTACATTTAGAAGTACAAAAAAAGAAAACGACCATAAATTAAATGAAGACGCACTTTTACGCCTATTTGTAAATCAAGATGATAATAACAAAAATGAAATATCATCAATTGAAGTAAAATCCTATGAAGAGATTCAGAAAGCAGATTTACCTGAAAAAATAAAAGAAAAGTTTAATATTAAATAAAAAACAAAAGAAAATGCACTATGCATTTTCTTTTGTTTTTTTCACTCGTATATATTTTGAACTGCTATTATTCATCAGTTTCTCTAAGCGATTTATATTTTCCGTTAACGCACCTTTCACAAGAGAGAAATCTGTATTTGGTTCTTCTTTTTTTTCTTTAAAAAATGAAGACTTTTGTATATTTACTTCAGCCATCTCTTCTCCCCCTCTTCAAAAAGATACAATCTTCTATTTATATTATATAGCAAATGCAGAAAGAGTGTACACTTATGATTTTCTTTTTAATTCTTCTTCTAGCTCTTCTACTTGCTGTAATGTATCTCCTTTTATTAACGAGAAATCTGTTGTATCTTCATTATCTTTTTTAAAAAAATCATTGTCATAATCTTTTATCACTACAATCACCTCTACGTGCTAGTGTAGGGATGATTGTCCGATTTTATTCAACTTTTTCCGATTTATTCCGAATTTATGTATAAAAGAGTAGGACAGAAAGTTCTGTCCTACTTACTAAAATAACTATGATGTATTGTTAAATTATATACATTTTCAAAATCTCGATCTTGCAGGTTATTTTTCTTACCATCAATAACAATGAAAACATCACTCACTATTTTTGCTGGTATAATTCCGACATTTTCTACTTGCACCGCTTTCTGCTCATTCAATTGCTCAATATGTTCAAACGGAACGATGATACTAAATTGAGAACGGATACCGCGAAAGTTTGTATTTAATTCCTTTGCCGCTTCAAATACAACAATTTTTGCCCCAATCTTTTCACCATACGAATCTAAAAATACGTTTAAGCTTTTTGTATATTCTTCTTCCGTATGCCATTCCATCGTACCGAATACTGCCGGATTGACATTTTGAATAATTGTTGTGTATATTTCTCCTCTTGCTTTAGAAGCAATTAATGACCGTTTTATCGATTGAACAGTCTTGCCGATATCGCTAAATTTTGCTCCCCATATTTCTGAAATATTAGGTGTTAAAATAAATGCAATATCAACGAAAATAACCATTGCAGTGAACATTAAAAGATTTTTCCAGAGGGTTAAATCAATTCCTTTTACCATGAAATACACGGTGACTGATATTATAAACAACCCATACCAAGTCTTTCTAATTCGTTGCTTCTTCTCCTCGTACAACTCTTCGTTTTTCCAATAAAAGAAAACAAGTACTAGAAAAACGATTGCTAAAATAAATAAGCCGATTCGAATGTTAGAGATCACCAATGACATCACCCTCCATTCAAAAACTACTCACGATATCATTACATGCACAAGCAGCTCTCTTTATGACAAAAGACGTGGACAAGCTTCTAAATTGAGCTACATTGCATATACATTAGAAGGTGCCACGTCTTTTACCCCGCTATTTGTGGGCAGTAAGCTCCCCATCTCAACATTCTGCAAAAGCGAAGAAAATAGGTGGGGGATCAACTGCCCATAAAAGCCCGATTGGTTCAACTAATAATCAGTGGGACGAACCCCCCCACTGATTAAAGTTTCACTTTATCCTGAATCTACATTGTATATGTAGACAAGCACGCGTTTCAAATTTTCATGTTAAAAAGAAATATGTTTCGGAATTTCCCCTTCTGGTACTTCTCCGTCCATACTTAAGTAATAATGACGAATTGGTCGTAAATTATCGTCTAATTCATAAACGAGTGGTATACTCGTTGGAATATTTAATGAAACAACACCATCACTTGAAAGGTTATCTAAGTATTTCACTAGCGAACGAATCGTATTACCGTGTGATGAAATAATTACCTTTTCACCACTTTTTAATGATGGCGCGATTTCTGAATGCCAATAAGCAAGTACTCTTTTCTCCGTATCCACTAAACATTCAGTCAATGGAAGCTCACCTTTTTTAAGTGCTTTATATCTTGGATCATTCATTTCATACCTAGGATCATCTTCAGTAAGAGCAGGTGGTCTTACATCAATACTTCTTCTCCAAATATGAACTTGCTCCTCACCATATTTTTTCGCCGTTTCATCTTTATTCAATCCTTGCAATGCACCGTAATGTCTTTCATTTAGTTTCCAACATTTATGTACTGGGATCCATGCAAGGTCCATCTCATGAAGTACAATCCATAACGTCCGAATTGCTCGTTTTAATACAGATGTATAAGCAACATCAAAAGTATATCCATTTTTCTTTAATATTGCTCCTGCTTCTCTCGCTTCACTTAATCCATTCTCTGATAAATCTACATCAGTCCAACCAGTAAAACGATTTTCAAGATTCCATAAACTTTGTCCGTGACGAATAAGTACAAGTTTTATCATTATAATTCCCCTTTCGGAAATGTGAATTTTATTGTTCCATCGCGTACACGTATAAAGTATCTAGTAATGTATCTTTTTATCCATTCACTCTATGACCAAATCATAGTTGCCAAATGTATGGATAAAATTTGTTCTTTTTCAAACTATAAAACAGATATATTTCTTATTATTTTTGATCGATTACAACTTCTCGCTTCGACATCCAAGCATCAAAACCTGATCGGCTATTTGCCATTTCATTCATAACTTGATGCCAATTTTCTTCACACGATTCACCAAATTTTGAAAAAATAGTACCCATTTGTTGCCTTTGTACATCGCTCAATTTTTTCTCTAATTCGGTACCTTTTTCTGTTAAAGATAACTGTTTCACACGACGGTCATGTGTAGCTTCATTACTCTCAATTAAACCCTTTTCCACAAGTTGTCGTAATGGTCCGTGTAGAGCCTGTTTACTTATTTCTAACAGTGATAATAACTCATTTACGCTTAGACCTGGAAAGCGTGCGATAAAAAATAAAATTCGGTGGTGTACTCGTTGTATGCCATACTCTTTTATAATTTCATCTGGCTTTTCAGTAAATGTTTTATATGCAAAGTAAAATAATGCTAATGCTTCATTCATCTGTTCTTCTTTATGTTGTGTCATCTACTTTCCCCCTGTATGTAAATTATACCACAATCCAGTAATCAATATTTTAATGAACGCATTTGAACTTCTTTCGTCTATTGAAATATTCATTGCACAATTAGGAGATGATTCATTTGAAAACGCAATATACTGTAAGTACATATTTATTAGACAGACTAAGCGAATTAGGAATTGAGCATATTTTTGGTGTCCCTGGTGATTATAATTTGGCTTTTTTAGATGATGTAGTAGCACATGAAAAGTTAGAGTGGGTTGGCAATTGTAATGAATTAAATGCAGCATATGCTGCTGATGGATATGCTCGTATAAAAGGAATCGCTGCTCTTATTACCACTTTCGGTGTTGGAGAATTAAGCGCCATTAACGGTGTTGCTGGCTCATACGCAGAAAATGTACCTGTTATAAAAATCACGGGGACACCACCTACAACAGTAATGGAGAATGGAGCACTCGTTCATCATACGTTAGGTGATGGAAAGTTCGATCACTTTTCCAATATGTATCGAGAAATTACTGTAGCGCAAACAAATTTAACCCCCGAACATGCTGCTGAGGAAATTGATCGTGTGTTACGTGCATGTTGGAGTGAGAAACGCCCTGTTCATATTCAATTACCGATTGATGTGTATAATAAACCAATTAATAAACCTACGGAATCCATTTTACATAAACCATTTGTAAGTAATAAAGATGCGCTGGATAAAATGCTTTTACATGCAACTTCGAAAATAAACAGTGCCAGAAAACCTGTTATTTTAGCTGATTTTGAAGTGGCTCGTTTTCATGCTGAAAAATATTTGCATCAATTCGTAGAAAAAACTGGATTTCCTATCGCGACATTAAGTATGGGGAAAGGAATATTCCCTGAAAAACACCCCCAATTTATAGGAATTTATACTGGTGACGTTAGTCCTTCATACTTACGAAAAAGAATTGATGAATCTGACTGTATTATTAGTATTGGCGTGAAATTAACTGATACTATTACCGGTGGCTTTACACAAGGATTTAAAAAAGAGCAAGTAATAGAAATCCATCCCTATACTGTGAAAATTATGGATAAAAAATATGGACCCGTTGTAATGAAAGATGTTTTAAAACAATTAAATGATTTAATCGAACATCGCAAAGAAGACACACTTGAAATTAAGCCGTTTATTTCAGAATCACTACCTATAACAGAAGAGTTCAATCCAAAAGCACAAATGATTACACAAAAACGATTTTGGCAACAAATATATCATTTCTTACAAGAAAACGATGTTTTAATTGCAGAGCAAGGAACGCCTTTCTTCGGTAGTGCCACTATCCCTTTACCAAATAACACCACTTATGTAGCACAACCATTATGGGGATCAATTGGTTATACATTACCTGCTCTACTTGGTACACAGCTCGCTAATTTATCGCGGCGTAACATTTTAATTATTGGTGATGGTTCTTTCCAATTAACTGTTCAAGAGTTATCAACTATACTTCGGCAAAATTTAAAACCGATTATATTTTTAATTAATAACAATGGATACACTGTTGAACGTGCAATTCATGGTCAAAATGAAACGTATAATGACATACAAATGTGGGATTACACAAAACTAGCGAACGTATTCGGAACAGAAGAAAAAAGTCTAACATGGAAAGTGGAAAATGAAACAGAGTTAGCAGAAGTTTTAACGAATATAACTGTAAATAACAATCAACTTATCTTTATTGAAGTTGTAATGAGCCAAGGGGATCAGCCTGAATTGTTAGCTAAACTTGGGAAAAGATTCGGCATGCAAAATTCCTAATAAGGCAACGTGTAGCAAAAAATAATAACAGGTTCAGCTGAGAGTTGTAAAATTTGTTTATATACTCAAAATACACAAGAAAAAGGATGGCAATGGCCATCCTTTTTGACATATATTGAACTTTCCCTATTTTGAAGACCATTCTTCAACTAATCCCGGTATAACAAGTAATAATTTTTAATCCATCTTTAACTTTATAGCTTTTGTGGCAATAAAAGTTTTAATATGCTTATCTAATATTCTAGTTCCACCAAAATCATCCTCATAAAAACCACTTATAACTAAACCAGCTTCAATTTGACCTTGAATTTGGTCTTCAAGAGTATGTGCATATTCTATTGTTTGATTGGAATTTACATAATCTTGAACTTCATCCTCTGGTAAGTAGTCTAGTGTTGATGAAGGTATAGAATGTTTAACATCAAGTATACCCTTTTGCTCTTGATTGTCATCAAAAATCCATAGTAACGGATTTGTAAATCCTGAAATAAGAATTCCTCTATTCTTTAGTACCCTTGATATCTCATTCCATACAAGGTTAACATCTTTTACAAACAAATTAGAAACGGGATTTACGACAATATCAAAATATTCATCTTCAAAATCACTAAGGTCTGACATATCCCCTTGAACTGTTTTTAAAGTTAACCCGTCCCGTTCTGCTACCTTTTTATCTTGTTCCAACTGCTTTCTTGATATATCAGTAACTGTTACATCTGCTCCAGCAGCAGCTAGAACAGGTGCTTGTTGCCCTCCACCTGACGCTAAGCAAAGTATCTTTAATCCATCTAATGATTTTGGAAACCACTCTCTAGGAACTGATTTTTCTGTGGTAACTGTGATTTCCCATTCACCTGATTTACTTCTTTCAATAACCTCGCGACTTACAGGTTGTGTATATCTAGAACCTTCTTCAACCTTTTTATCCCATGCATTACTGTTTTGTTGAGTTGTATCCATTATAACTATTCCCCCTAGCTATCTTGTTATATTTTAAATGTAAGATCATTTACTATAAAAGCTTTCCTTTTTCTATTAACGTAACCAATAATTAATACATATTTTTCTATATTTATATTAACAGATAAAAAGCAGAAATAAAAACAAAATATTCTAAATAGGAAAAATACAAATTCGTTTAAACAAATAAAAAGGCATTCCAAACCTGTTGACGGTTGGAACACCTTTTTATTTGTTATTTAAATTTTTAACCTCTTAACTACACTCATTAAACAAATCAATTACAATTTATTCCGCAAGCGTTAACTGCCAAGACACACCATACTTATCATTTAACCAACCAAATTTTTTACTAAACGGATAGGCACCTAAAGGCATAAGTACTGCTCCATCCTCCGCTAGTTTATTAAAAGCCGTTTCAATTTCTTCTTCCGTATTACAAGTTACATAAAGAGACATAGCTGGTGTAAATGTAAAATTATGATTTACATAACTATCTATGCACATGAATTCTTGCCCGTGTAACGTAAATGTTGCCTGAATTACAGTACCCTCTTTACCAGGTCCATTTTCATCGTAGCGAGAGATACTTACAATTTCTGATTGATCAAATAGTGATGTGTAAAAATTCATCGCTTCTTCAGCTTTGCCTTCAAACATTAAAAATGTAGTGATTTTTTGATTTGTGTTACTCATACAGAGACAACCCCTTGTTATGTATTTATGCAAAATATACATCGGCCAGCAAAACCGAACGTATTTTCCCGTAAGTGTATTGTCTATAAAAACGATGAGTTTGTCAATTATCTACTTCCTTATTTCTTCTTAAATAATGCTGTCCAAAGAAATGATTCTCCAAACATAGTATTCGGTTGTTCAATTTGCTTCATTTTTCTAATTTCAATCACTTCAAATCCCTTAAATACCTCTCTTAATTTCTCTTCCGAATAAGCCAGACCACCTTGCAGACTCCATCCTCTATATACGTCCCAATCTGTTATTTCTGAGCCATTTCGCTCATCTAAATCGCCTGCCGCAAAACATGTTAATGCGAAATAACCACCTGATTTCAATGAGTTTTTAATTAAATCCACATAATTTATTCTTCTATGTGGTGGAATATGATGTAAACAACCCGAATCGTATACAAAATCAAATTCATTTTGGACCTCTAAATTAAAAATTGAATCACAAATAAATTCAATTTCTATCCCTTTTGCTAAAGCCCGCTCTTTCGCCCATTTAATGCCTTCTATAGATAAATCCACTGCCGTTACATCAAACCCTTCATTTGCTAGATAAATTGCGTTTCTACCCGGACCACATCCAAGTTCTAGTACTTTTCCTTTTGAAACCCAATTTTTATTTATATACGAAACTAGGTTCTCATCTGGAACGTTTTCAAAAAACGGAACATCTTTTTCTCTATTCGCATAAAATTCATTCCAAAATGGTTCTGCTGGTCTTAATAATGAATCAAGCATTTTAATAATATCTTCTTGATTATGCAACGTTTCATTTTTCACTTGTATCCCTCCAAATTTAAATAGTCAGAAAATCATTATACATCTTTTAGAACTTTCAGACAAAAAGAAAAACTCCTACATTCAATAGGAGTTTTTCTTTTTAAAATCCAAGTATAGCTAACCATTTTAACAACTTCTCTTCTCGCGCTTTTAAATCATCGTTCCTAAGCTTACCTAACTGTATTTCACTCACAATTTCTCCGTCCGCCATAAAAAGAACTCTTTCTGTTTTCGCTGCTACCTTTACATCATGAGTCACTAACATAATAGTCGTTCCATCACGGTTAATATTTAATAAAATTTGCATTACCTCTTCTGTTGATTTTAAATTTAGAGCACCCGTTGGCTCATCAGCAAAAATAATATTTGGATTATTAATGAGCGCTCTACAAATAGAAACTCTTTGTAATTGCCCTCCAGATGCTTCGGTTATATAATGAGACGCTATATCACTTATCCCCATTTTCCCCATTAGCGCTAGAGCACGTTTATTTACTATTTTCTTACTCTCACACTTCGCTAAATATGCTGACAAAATGATATTATCAAATAGATTCAAGTTTCTAAGAAGGTTACTCTGCTGAAAAATAAATCCTATTTCAGTAAGACGCAACTTGGCTAACGCTTCTTCTTTCATACAAGATATTTCTTTACCACCAATTTTCACACTTCCTGATGACATTTGATC
Organism: Bacillus sp. FSL R9-9834; assembly: GCF_038006905.1. NCBI lineage: Bacteria > Bacillati > Bacillota > Bacilli > Caryophanales > Bacillaceae > Bacillus > Bacillus sp. FSL R9-9834. The sequence continues at coordinate 2,413,313 of NZ_JBBOWD010000001.1, read as the reverse complement.
CATTCCACTAATATTATATAGTAACGTCGATTTCCCAGAACCAGAAGGCCCCATAACCGATACAAATTCTCCCTCATAAACCTCTAAATCTATATTTTTTAGCACGTGATAATTTGCATTTCCATCTATTGAATATGTTTTGTTTACTTGCTTTACTTCTAAAATTTTTTTCAAGTTTTACACCCCTACTCCCCATTTGGCTTTACATCGTTTGTTTGCTTTATAGTAAAACTACTGAAAAGTGTTGTTGCAGTCACACATATAAATAATATAGCTGGGCATATTATATAAGAAACGATAGGATTTACGACAAACTTTATATGAGCTGCTCCCATAAATGAGCCTAACCAACTTACTAACATTTCACCAAACGTAGCAGCTATACATGTCCCTGTCACAATGCCTAATAATACGATCACAATAGAACGAGTTATATACTGTATACGAATATCTTTATAAGAAAAACCGATATTTTTCATAATTAAAATTTGCGAAGAATCTTTTGCTAATAACATTTTAAAAAACATCGCAGTAATTAAAACTGATATCAATATCGCAATCAAAATAGCCACCTGAGTCACGAGTCTTAATTGTTTAATTGTCTCTCCTAAAGTTTGCGTTAAATAATCATCCGTATCTGTTATTTTTGCAGAACTAAAATTTTGTTTATACTCCTTCACTTTTTCTTGCAAATCAACATTAGACTTTAAATCTACATTTACTACATACCATAATATGTTTTCGTTATTATAAGAAAAGCTCGCTTTAGCTGTTTTCCCGCCATTTGTTACATCTTGATACATACCACTAATCGTAAGTGTTTTCTCTTTCCCATCAACAAATAAAACGATAGAATCCCCTACATTCTTTTTTAATTCATTTGCGTTCATATAAGAAAGAGCAATTTCATTTTCAGTTTTTGGTGCCCTACCTTCCATATAGTCTAATGGAAATGTAGTGAAGTCTCCCACTTCTACATGTAAGTTTTCATGTGTACCATCAGCGCTTACCATTTTAAATGTACTCGTTACAAATGTTGCATATTTTTCTACTTCATCATCATTTCGTAAATATGATATAACATCCTTAAATCGTTTCTCTATATTTTCAGTTTGCTGTAAATCTATTCGAATATCACTTTTTCCTGTTCCCATATAATTAACAAACTTCGGTGACTGAATCGTATACAAAAAGTTAACAGGTACAACAATCATAAACACAGCTATTATTAATACGATACTTAATACGCGATATAACTTAAATCTTTTTATAACATCTTGTATACCAATAAATATATTTACATTTTTAAATTTAGATCGATTGAGTGAAAAAGAGTTTCTAATCTTTCTTTTCCCTATTTTATCTCTTGATTGTAAAGCATCTATTGCTGTAATCCCCCTAAATTTCCGTAAAATGATACGACAGAACAAGATAACGACTAAAAATAATAGTATTGTAATTATGAATGGCACAACATTGTGTAAAATACTTTTATCTGCCGCCCCCATATAAAGAGTGATATTCGAAGTGAATATCTTTGTAACAAATAGGGAAAGTATATATCCACATATACACCCACCAGCTGAAATAACAACATATTTTGTTACATATAGTTTTTGAATATCTTTACTTGTAATGCCGATAGCTTTCATAACACCAATTTCCCGGTAATCTTCTTCCATCGAAGTAATGATCGTAAATCTAATACATAGCATTGCAATTAACATTAATAATGCGCTTATTATGATAAGTACCGCAGCTATTATTCCATCTGTTAATGAATTGAGTGTTTTAAATAGGGAATACGTAATAGAGGGACCTTTTTGAGGTAAGTTCGATGACTCGTATAGATTTTCAAATTCATTTATTTTATTTACATCAGTTAGCTGGAATTCAATAAGATATTCGCTTTCTCCAAAATTCCTTTTTATTCTTTCGAAATCTTCATAGCTTATTACGAATCGTTTTGAACTAACAATTGATGGATTCATTTGAACATCACGAACAAATGCTGAAATAGTAAATTCTAGTTCATTTTTATTTTTATCAACCCATATTTTATCTCCAATACGCAAATTATATTTTTGCATATAATAAATGGGTACACCTATTTCCCCTTTCCTAATATCAACCACTTCATTATTTAAATTTAATAAAAAATCAAACTTACTATTTTGTTTAACGAAGCTTATGTCCATTACACTATTATGTTCCGCTTCATTTTTCTTCTTTATAAAAATGTTAGATCCGTTTATTTGGACCATCTCAGCCGTTTGTTGTTTTTTTACAAACGGAGTTTTTTCTACAAAAGAATCAATTGATTTTTGATTTACTTCTCCGGCATGCATTTGTACGAAATGCGGTGCGTTTGATACTTTAACCAATTGCTCCATTGAGTTCAATAGATTTATAACGTTACTTGAAGCACTAGCCATTAAAAGACTTGATAACATGATAAACATAAATAAAATGGTGATTATCATTTTATTTTGAGAGAAATCTCTTTTTAACATTCTCCTAATCATATTAAGCTAGTTCCCTTCATTCGATAGTATTTTCTTCGTCACAACCGCTATTAATAACATTATGAAACTAATAACTAATATAGGTAAATAAATTTTCATACTGAATTCTTCAAACATAAAACCATAAACGACTTGCCCAATCGGTGCCATACATTGGGATACCGCTGTTATAATTGCCATTACTTTTCCTAAGTTTTCATTTGGTGTTTTCTTTTGAACTACAGTAATCACATAGATGGATACAATTGTCATGATCATTGCAATTAGAATTGAAGAAAGTATAAAGAGGATAAATGGTGGATAGTATCCTAAATTAAGAATAAATGGTGTAACTGATAGTGCCATTGGTATTACTAATAAAGCTATTAAAATCATCCAATAATACAATGTTTTCATCTGTAGCTTTTTCGCAAAAAAACCTATTGATAATGCACCTATTATAGTAGCAAAATCGATCAATCCCATTCCAATTCCATATAACGTGTGGCTACTTTCCATTGTGACTCGTATAATAATTGGAGCACCAACAACAAATAGCGGCGTCAGTATTAAATTTAGTAATGCGGCTAAAAGCATAGATTTCAAAATAAATGGCTGTTTTAAAACGTATATAAACCCTTCTTTCATATCCTTTACAATTGTCGGTATGATATGACTTTCTTGCACTCTCTTTATAAAAGGTATTGTAATAACCATTTCTAAAATCGCAGATAAAAAGAAAGCAAGACAGCTTATTATGACGAGCATTTTCAAACCAATTATGCCGTACAATATTCCTCCTAATACAGGAGCAACTATATTAGATAACGCTTGCACACCATTTACGATACCGTTCGCTTGTTCTAACTTTTTCTCTGGAACTAATTGCGGAATACTGGCCATTACTACCGGTGCGTACATTGCACTAATGATCGCTAGTAAAAACATAATTGTTCCAATCGATAAAATAGATACAGATCCAGTAAATAACAAAACTATAAAACTTAATACAATCGCAGCGTTTATAAAATCAAATATAACCATTACATTACGGCGATTGAAACGATCTGCTATCGCACCGCCAAGAGGAGCTAGCAAAAACGGAATACTCGTTACCGCATATAATCCTGCGAATATATCAGCACGCCCTGTTATATCTAGCACATATAATGACAGAGCAAAACGTAAAAGTGTTGAACCTAAAATAGTAATAATTTGTCCACTCACCATTAAATAAAAATCTTTCATCGAAGGTTTTATACTAATAGACATTATAATCACACCCTTCCCTTAATTTAGACCGACTGTCGGTCTATAATAAACAAACAAAAAAGCATTATTTCTGCTTCATTAAAACCTCCATCATATAATCAAAGGATCCTTCTTTCGCTCCAACAGATACTTCCATCATTTTAATATAAGCTTTCGCTCTTCTCATCATTTCTTCCGGTTTCCATTGGAATAACCCATCATCAAATATGACTTGCGCGGAGGATAGTAATAGTTCAATCGTTTCTTGTGGGTATGGTGTAGAAAATACACCTTCATCGATTCCTTGTTCTAAAATCTCTGCTAAAACAGGAGATAAATGAATAATGGATTGCACTATACTTTTTTGATGCATTTCCGCATTATTTGGTTGATGAAATTGCTCAATCATTTTATCTTTTACATCCCCTGATTTTGGCGATTGCTCCATTAAAACTCGAAATAACTTTTCTAACACTGGGATATTGGGATTAGAGACAATTACTTTCGCTTTAGCAACATCTTCTTTAATGATCCTCATAATGATTTCATCCATTACTTCTTCTTTCGACTTAAAATAGTGATAAAACGTCCCCTTTGCTATCCCTATCTCTTTTAAAATGTCATTTACTGTTGTTTTCGTATAACCTTTCGTAACAAACAAGCGTTCAGCCGTTTCTAAAATTTCTTTTCTACGCTCCTCATACTCCTTTACTATTCGCATTCAAGTTCTCCTTCCCGCTAGACCGACTGTTGGTCTATTTAAATTATATGCTTAGTTAGTAAAAAGTTTCCTGTTATTGTACATATACACCATCTTACTTTCTATTTCCTTTATGAATTTTAAATTTATTAATACGGTAAATGAAATTTCAAAGATTATTTCTATGCAATCACTCTTGTGCTTATATCGACTTCGTTGCATAGAAGCAAAAAATAGCCGCAACGCTTTGCGACTATTTTTGAATACTAACTATTTAACGGCCACGTCTTTGCTGACCTTGCTTTGCACTACTTTTCTTATTACTTGGCTTATTAAATGATCGGTTACTATCATTTCTCGAACTATTTCTTGAATCGTTTCTTCGGCCACCTTTAGAACCACTTCTTGAACCTTCACGGCTATCTCTTTGACGATATTGATCTGATTTTTTTGGAGCCGGCTTTGGTACCGGTTTTCCATTTTCATCAACATGTTTTATCTTCGGTTGTTCGATTATTTCTCTTTGCAGTGGTGCACCAAGCGTTTTTTCAATTTCTTCTAAATGTTTTTCATCTTTCGCTGCAACGAACGTAATTGCAAGACCTGATCCACCTGCACGTCCTGTTCGGCCAATGCGGTGAATATAGCTTTCTACATCTTCAGGGATATCATAGTTAAATACGTGTGTTACACCATCTACATCAAGTCCACGAGCTGCTACATCCGTTGCGATTAAGTACTGAATTTTCGCTTCGCGGAAACTCTTCATAACTCTTTCACGTTTCGCTTGAGGTATATCACCATGAAGTTCAGCACAATTATAACCTCTCCCTTTTAAATCATCATATAGCTTACTTGCTCTAACCTTTGTACGACAGAAAATAACTGCTAAAAATGGCTGATCACGATCCATAACAAAACGAAGTGCATCCGGCTTTGCACGATCTGTCGTCTCAATGACACGCTGCTCAATTGTATTTACCGTTACTTCTTCACTTTGTATTTGAATCATTTGCGGCTCATCCATATAACGTTTCGCCAATTTTTTAATATCTTTTGGCATCGTTGCTGAGAATAACATCGTTTGTTTACTACCAGGTGTCTCATCTAAAATATCTTCAATATCATATAAGAAACCGAAATAAAGCATTTGATCCGCTTCGTCTAATACAATCGTTGAAAGATTACTTAAATCAATTGTTTCACGTCGTATATGATCTAATAATCGTCCTGGTGTCGCAACAACAATATGTGTATTGCCTTTTAATTTCCTCAATTGCTGTGCTACATCTTGACCACCATAAATCGCTAGAACATTAATATCATCTCTTTGAACAAGCATTTTTTTAATTTCATTCGTAATTTGCAGTGCTAGTTCCCTTGTTGGCGCAACAATTAAAGCCTGAACATCACTACACTCTGGATCGATTTTTTCTAAAATCGGTAACACAAATGCTAATGTTTTACCCGTGCCTGTTTTTGCCTGCCCAATAATATCCTTACCAGACATAATAACAGGAATTGCCTTCTCCTGAATCGGTGTTGCTTCTGTAATTCCATTTTCACGTAATGTATGATTAAACGTTTCACTAATTCCTAATTCTAAAAAGTTTTTCAAATAGACCACTTCTTTTCCTTATTTTTCACATTAGCTTTCATTGTACCATTTGTTTCGCTAAATATGAAAAATAAAAAAATTCTTATCTTCTTTTTTTATATTCATCGTGTACTAGGTGGACAAATTCTTTTTGTTTTTTCTCGGAATTAATTAATGCCTCCATATTAGTAGTAGACGAAATAAACTTCTTAATTTTTCTATTACTCCAAATTAATTTTGTATACTTTGTATCTTCGTGTAGCTTTCGAAACCACTCTAATTCACTTAATTTTGCAATATTATGTTTTAATTTCATGTCATTTCGAGGGTAAAATAAAATGATATCTGCAATTACATCAAACAATAAACTCATTTTCTCCCCTCCTATACATATATATTTCAATGTTATGGAAATATAGTTACAGGGTGATGAAATTGACCAATACATGCATAAAGATTTTTTGCGTATTTTTCTTACTATATTTTCAATCGACCTCAATTATTATGGCAAAAGCTCAAACAAATGTGATAAGTGAATTTAAACAAGCTTTACTGAAAAATGATAAAAAATTAATGAGGTCATATGTAACAGATGGAGTTGAACTACCTACTTTCAATGTAGTGGGATTCAATTTCACTAGCAATAATATTAACGTGAGGATATTTCACTTTCAAATCATATAAAGCCCCTATATGATCGTCATCATAATGAGTAATAATTATATTTTTTAAGTTTTTCATCTCATATTCATGTTTTAAAATTGCATTTTCAATTAAAGGTAAAAAACTTGGATATCCTGTATCGACTAATGTTAATTCATTATGTAATATAATTAAACTTGGATAAATACATTGTTTTTGTCCATTAAATTCGAATTCAATTGGTAGTTCTATTATTTTCATTTTTCCTCCCCCATACCCATTATTTAATGTTTAATAATTAATAAATCATCCACATACATTTTACTGTACATACTTATGTAACAAAACACTGTGAGTCGTTACATAACCAACATTCTATTATTTTGAACAGGTAATTCCTTATTTTTATGGAAATATACAATAAGAAAACCAATACAATTGATTATTTCCTCACTTCTTTGTCTATCCTTTTAAAAAATCTATTTTTTGTAAAAGGAGTGTTTATATGGAGAAACAAACACTTTGGAAAAAATTCAAGAAAAGCTCAGCAGATCTCGGTAAATCTAGCGTATATGAAAGTATTATTTTATACTACACAATGAGAAAAAAAGAGCTACCTACTAAAGCGAAATTTATCATATTAGTCGCTTTATCCTATTACGTGCTAACAATCGACTTCATTCCAGATATAGCTGCTATTATTGGGATTGGCTTATTAGATGATGTTTTAGCAATTGCTATTGCGCATAAATTTGTAATGCGCCATGCCGACGCTGAAATTCGAGAAAAGAGTAAAATAAAAATGGAGTCATTATTTACTTTAGCTCAGGCGTGACTTAAAATAGTTAGTCATTTACCCTAACTTTTCTAGTTTCAACGACAACCAATCTTTAATTAAGGTAAACTCTTTGCAGCCACTAAATATTATCCTGCATGAATTGCACTTTTACAGGATAAATCGTGTCAGAAACAACAGAAATTCTCTTAGCTCTTTACCCTTAGAAAATTAGGGTGCCAGCACTTATTCTTAAGTTCCGACACCCTATCATTCGTTTTTATGCAGTTACATGCGTCCCCCTATATAAAACTACTATTGCCGCTACTATAAGAATCATCCCCATAAAAGCAGGTGCTGCATGGCCGAGTGATACATAGATTTGTCCCCCAATAATTGGACCAATCATTCTTGCTAAAGCTTGAATAGATTGACTACCACCTTGTATCCTTCCTTGTTCACTAGAACTGACAGACTTTGAGAGCATCCCATTGAATGAAGGCCCGAAAATTGAATCACCAAAACCAAACAGTAACATCCCAACGATTAAAAGTGGATATAAGGAAAACAAAGCAGACACTGCAATAAAACTGTAGCCAATAATCTCCGATACCATTCCAAGTATCGCTATTTGTTTATCACTAAGCTTGATCAAAAGTTTTGGCATTATAAAAGCTTGTGAAATAATGTCTTGAAAGCCCATAATTGAAAACATAATTCCGATTAGTGCAGGCTGCCAATTAAAAGTATCCATCGTAAATTGAGTGAAAATTGCTTGTAAAGATCCGTTAGGTATCCATAGTAAAAACGCTGAGACAAGTAACCATTTTAAATTTTTCATGGAAAGTATGTTTGCTAGCTGCGCAAAAGGATTCAACCTTACAAAAGTAATCTCTGTTAACCTATTATTTTTATCAAGACTCTCAGGCATATATTTCATGCCATATAAAACATTTATTAAAGTTATGAGCGCTCCAAAGTATAAAGGTACAGAATGACCAAACTTTGCAAGTACCCCCCCAAGAGTTGGTCCAATAATAGTCCCCGCACCTACAACTGCACTCACCCATCCAAAATACTTCGTTCTCTGTTCTTGGGGAATAATATCTGCAAAATATGCAAAAATTGTACTTATACTCCCGCCTGTTATACCTTCAATTATGCGTCCAGCAAATAGTACCCATAAAGCTCCTCCTATTCCAAAAACTAAGTACCCAATTGCAGAACCGAACAGGCATATTAAAAGTAAGGGACGACGGCCATATTTATCGCTCAAAGCTCCGAGTACAGGAGCAGCTAAAAACACGCAGGCCGCATATACGGAAGTTAGTAGTGTAACAACCAATGCTTGTTCTTCCGGATTACTTGTATATGGCTGGACTAAGAATGGGACTACAGGCATGATGATACTGAAACCTATACCACAAAGAAATACAGAAATAAGTCCGAATAGTAAAGCATGTTTATCTATGCTTTTTTCAGTTTCCCTTTCATTTTGTGATCTAAATATAGACATTTAATTTCTCTCCTTAAAAATTTTGTTGCTTTGTCAACAAAATAATAACTCCGTTTTGTTGATTAGTCAACAAAAACACAATAATAAAAAGGTAGCCTATTCTCAGGAGTAAGGCTACCTTTTTATTATTTAAATTTATTACGACTTAATATGTATACCCTGTTTCTTTATTTCTGCATCCAAATGTCTACTATACTTTTCCACAAAGCTAATTATACTGTCGAATTCTTTTTCAGTTACTTGCTCAAATACGACTTTATCCCGCTCTTGAAACTCTTTGTGCAAGTCTTCATGTATTTTATAAATTTCTTTCCCTTGTTCAGTAAGCTTAAAATAGATCTCTTTTTTATTCTCTGACTTTTGATAGCTTTCAATAAGGCCTTTTTTCATGAGCTTCTTAGTCATCCTACTTATAGCACCACGAGTTACATAAAAAGCCTCTGCGAGTTGTGTCACGTTAGAATCTGCATTGTTTTCAATATATTCAATGCAGTGGACTTCAGAAGATTTAAAACCTTTAAGACCGTCTTCCATCTTATCTTTATTAAGCCAAACCAGCTTATTATATAATTCCCTAAAACCGTTCATGACCTGTTCTTCTTTATTCATGACCTGCCCTCCTCACCGCTCATTAGCACGTTACAACTATTATATTAAATTTCTGCTTACGTTTCGACAATATTGAAATAATTATTGTGACATTAAAGATATGTGTAAAAATAGGGGCTTAAATAAAACAATTCATTAAAAAGCAAATTCTGCAAGGTTATTGCTACTTACAGTAAACGGTAGACAAAAAGTAAGAGCTAAGACTATTTCTCTTAGCTCTTCTTTTATAAAACTATTTCACTTCATTAGCGACAAAAAAGTGCTCACATACACTTGATATGCGCTGTAAGTCCACGTTCCCACCAGATATAACAGCTACTACTTTTTTCCCTTTTATATAACTATCAACTTTCCCTGCAAGTAGAGCAGCAGTAGCTAATGCGCCAGCCCCTTCTACAACAGCTTTACCACGTTGTAATAAGTCTTTCATCGCTACTTCTAATTCACCTTCTGATACTGTTACAATATCATCTACTAATTCTTTTACTACTTCAAAAGTTAAGTTACCAGGTATTTTAACTGCGCAACCATCTGCTATTGTAGGTGCCTCATAATGCTCTACAATCGTACCTTTGTCATAAGAAGCCTTCATCCCATGAACATTTTCTGCTTGTACACCAATTATATTGATTGATGGATTAAAAGATTTCAATGCTACAGCAATACCAGAAATAATTCCGCCTCCACCTATTGGTACAATGACAGTATCTACATCCCACATATCATCAAGAATGTCTAATCCAATTGTACCTTGACCAGCCATTACCTCTAAATCATCATATGGATGTAAATATGTTTCACCTGTTTCTCTTATTATCTCTTCACATTTTGCCTTTGCATCATCAAAGGTTTCACCATGTAAAATCACTTCAGATCCATATCCTTTTGTTGCTTCAACTTTCGCCTGAGGTGCAGAAATTGGCATAATAATTTTACTTTTAATACCGAGTAAATGAGCTGATAAAGCAATTCCTTGCGCATGATTACCAGCAGAACAAGCAATTACTCCCCTCTCTTTTTCTTGATCTGTCAGCTGTGACATTTTGTTAAACGCACCACGGAATTTAAACGAACCTGTTAATTGCATATTTTCTAATTTCAAGTGAATTTCTCCGCCTGTTTTACTAGTCAAGTAAAATGATTTTACTAATGGAGTTTTACGAGCATTTCTATCCAAAATGTTTTGCGCTTTTTTAATATCGTCTATATGTAATGGTAGTTTTTTAGTTATCATACTAACACCTCTTCCAATGTTCTATTCCTAAGTTTTCGTAAGTCGTAGCCCCTTTATACGAAACCATCTATATTAAGAAAAAGTCTTTAAATATGTACCTCACTCTGTAATACACACAGTTGTAAACAATTCAACATCCTTTTCATATCACGTTCTTTATAATGATTCAGGCATGCAATTTGGATCCAGTTATTATTTTGTAAGTACGCTGATTCATAATGGACGATATATCCTTGTAACGCTAACGCATCACCGACCGCTTTAGAAGAAAGATCTCCATTTAATTGAATCGTAAGTATAATTGGTGCGGCATGTTCTTTAGGTGAAACAAGTTTTAAGCCTATACTAGTAATAGCTTCTTCCATATAATCATATGTCTCTTTAATTTTTACAAATGCTTTTTCATCTTCAAATCTCTTCAACGCTTCTTGCAATGCATAAATTAAATTCCATGAATGTGAATATGGAATACTTTCATTTTCTTCATACATACCAATGTCCATATAGGCCAGTAAAGTCTCGTTTACTTTCACATTATGATTATGAAAAACGAAAGATAATCCAGTAAACGATTTAATTGCCTTTCCGCTAACGCCGCTCGCAAAATATACACTCTTTAAATCTATCGGTATCGCTCCAATTGAGCTAATACAATCTACACATAGTTTCACTTTATACTTTTCACATAATGCATTTAACTCGTCTAAATCATTTAACATTCCGGTAGATGTTTCATGGTGAACAAACCAAAGCCACTCATAATTTCCAGCTTCCATTATTTGTTCTAATTCTGTAGAAATAAATGGTTGTCCCATTTCCTTTTTATACGTATCAAAATGTAATTGCGCGCGTGTTGCGTGTCTAACTAATCTATTGCCAAATTCCCCATTCGTTAATACTAGTCCATTTCCTTTTAAAGAGCGTAACTGTAAAGCAATGGCATCATTTGCTAACGTCCCTGTTCCTAACATGATTTGCACACGTTTTGCTTTTGTCATTTGTAGTAAACGTTTTTTTACATTTTCCATCGTCACATGAAATGACTTAGAACGATGTGAAATCGGCTTAGTAGAAAAAGCCTTTCGAACATTCTCTTCAATATCTACTGGACCAGGTAAAAATGTATATTCTTTCGTCATAATCCCCCCAACACTCGACTCTTCAAACATAGCAGGAGTAACATACATTGGCTGAAAGGCTGCTTCTTCTGTACCAACTAACGTATGGAAAGATTTGAACCCCATTTGCTCATATAAAGGTAGTTCACGTGTTGTCGCAGAAATGAGTGCCAATTCATATCCGTTTAGAAGCAAATAACGATGTAAAAAGCGAATTAATCCTAACAATGCTCTTCCATTTCGATATTCACGTTCTACTGAAAGTAAACGAATTTCATACATGTTTTCTCCATGTTCTTGCAAATAAAAATCTAAATTTGAAATTTTATAATCTAACGAGAATGGTCGTTTTCCTCGCAATGCAACCATACCTACTAACTTATCTTCATCTAAACAAATTAAATATGTATTTTCATCATGAAACCGATCTATACGAACACGATCTTTCGTTTCTTCATGTTGCGGAATTTCTTCTACAAATGTTTTATAATTCAATTTATGTATACGTTCAAATTCCCAATCTTGATCAGCAACTTTATAAATTAACCCCATGCCTTATCTCCTTTATGTGTTTGATAAAAATTATAAGTGGAGATTTCCTCCACTTATTAAAAGTTCGTTTCAGTCTCGATTTACATATAAAATAAGCACAATGATAAGAGCACTTAAAATAGTCGTAACAATAGAATAAGAATACAAAATCATGCAAACTGGTAAACAAGCAATTGTAATTAACCCTGGCTTAGTAAATCCTTTAAAGATTAAATAAAATATAATGAAAACAGCAACAAGGGTAAGCGCTATCAAGTAATCAAATGCGATTAATCCTCCAATAAAAGTTGATATGCCTTTTCCACCCTTGCCTTTAAATACAATTGGATAAATATGTCCAAGTAAAACAGCTAGTAAAGCTAACATTACAAATGTAGAATCTCCAAAAAGGTATTCTGCAATAGAAACTACGATTGCCCCTTTAATTGCATCACCTAAAAATGTAACGATAAAATACCCTTTTCCATATACACGTCCCATATTTCTTGCGCCGGGATTTCCGCTTCCTTCATTCCGAATATCAACGTCATGTCTCCATTTCGTTACTATATAAGCAGTCAATATGTTTCCAAATAAATAAGAAGCGACCAAATACAAAAACTGCATACTATTAATCATATAATCATTCACTTTCTACGTAGGAGTACTTATACAATATTCAAAAACTATGTATATTGTACTTTTTATCCACATCCCTTTATACATTTTAACATCATATATTTACAATTCATACAAAAATTCTCATACAGCTATTTTTTAAAATACATATTTTTCATTAAATAATATGTTCCTTTCACTGCTGGTTCGGATTGTAATACAAATGTAACTTCTCCTACACTTTTCTCACAGCATTTCTTAAATTCATCATATATTTCAGGAACGAAACGCAATATGCTGCCACTTACCGCAATTGAAACTAATAAATCAAGCTGCATCTTGTTATAAACATCTATCGTAATCCTTGCTAATTCCTTTCCAGCTTGCATCATAATTTCATGTGCAGCATCATTTCCATTTCTAGCTTCTCGAATAACGAATGGTGTGATTGCTGCAACTTTATCTTTTGAAGATCTATATACTAGCCTTTTTATATGAGACGCTGTCAAAAGTTGAAACTCGTCTTGAATTCTTATGCTTAATGGACAGAGTCTAATTCCTTGATCCAATTGATTTGCCATTCTCTTTAAAGCTTGTAATCCAATCCAATATCCGCTTCCTGCATCTCCTAAAATATGTCCCCATCCGCCGCTATACTCGTACACTTCTCCTTTCTTTCCAAGACAAATTGCACCTGTACCGCCAATTGTTAAAATTCCATCTTTTCCTTTTAAAACAGCTGCATGTGCAATCATCGCATCATTAAAAACTTCAATTGGTGTTCCGTACTTCTTCTTTAGACGTAATGTTAATTCATTCGTATTCACTCCACTTACACCCGCTAATCCTAAACAAATACAAACGCAATGCTCATTTAATACACCTTTCTGGCATTGATCAATCGCCTCCATAATATGCACAAGAGCTTCTTCAAAATCTATTAATATATTTCCAAAACCACTTGTAGCTCTTACAAGTTCATTTCCATCTTTATCAAATGCAATTGCTTCTGTCTTCGTTCCCCCGCCGTCTATTCCAATCATATACTTCATATGTTCGCCTCATTTTCATCATCTTATTGGAGGGAATGTTATATTCCCTAATACTACAGATTGCATTGCACCTGTTGCGCTCGGCACGTTACTCGGATTACGATGATACGTTTCGTTTGCTAAAATGGCAAAGGCGATTGCTTCTTTCGCCTCTGAAGAATAGCCTATATCTTCTTGAATGAATATTGTACATTTTTCATCCTTCAATCCATACCGTATCATTTCAACAAGTGTGTCATTATAACTGCCGCCACCGCCTAAAATTACCTCATCAATTTCATAATATGGCAGAATAAACTCCTTATAATGATGAACAATTGAACTTGCTGTAAACATCGTGACAGTCGTTAATATATTTTCTTTACTATGCTTTTCATACCGCTTCAATAACTGACTTACAAACTCTTCACCAAACTGTTCTCTACCAGTTGATTTCGGTGGATTCATTTTCAAAAATGAATGATTCATACAATATGTCAAAATTTCATCTACAACTTCACCCTGTTCTGCAATTTTACCATTTTGATCATATGGCAACTGAAATAACCTTTGACATACTTCATCAATTATCATATTACCCGGACCAGTATCAAAAGCTATAACATTCTGATCACTTTTTTGACTTGGTATTACGGTAACATTACCAATCCCACCGATATTTTGTAGTAGTCTATTTTTAGTTGGATGACGATATAAAATAATCTCTGAATATGGTACAAGTGGTGCACCTTGTCCCCCAGCTGCCATGTCCATCGTTCGAAAATTAGAAATAACCGTCGTATTCGTTTCATATGCTATTACTGCAGGTTCCCCAATTTGCAATGTGGAAGATATCATATTACCTTCTGGCTTTGGCTGATGGTAAATCGTTTGTCCGTGAGAACCTATCAAATCTAATTGTTCCAAAGAAAAATTGGCCTCTTTACAAACTTCCTTTACGGCTTTAGCGAAACATAAACCTAACTTAAAATTCAAACTACATATGAGTTGGACATTTGAATTTTTTATTGATAATACTTGCTGAATCTCATTTTTTATATCATTACGAAATGGCACAGTAGTAAAATGGATGAGTTCAACTTTAGAACCTACACCGCTTCCTTCTATATGAACGAGTGCTACATCTATACCATCTAACGAAGTACCAGACATTACCCCTGCAACATACATAACATGTATGACCTCCTCTTTATTAAAAAACAATCATGTAAGTTACAAACGTACAGCCAATTGAAAATAATATAAATCTAAAAAACAACTGAGCTTTCGATGCAAACGATCCATCAATAAAAGAAACAACTATTGTAAGCAAAATGCTTGCCGCAATGCTTGTAACGAGCCATATACTATACATTTGTGATAAATGTAGCATTCTTAATAAAGGCACAAAAAGTAAATTCGCACATATCACTCCAAATAATAATAAAAATACACCTTTATAACTAAATTTTATATTCATTCCATTTCATCCTCTCTGGACTTCATGTGAAAGAAGTGATAGGCAAAATACCTATCACTCATAAATTAAAGCATAAAGATTATGGATTAACAGATTCCCCTTCACCATTCTTCTCAATTTCAAGCATATTTTTGTCGTACATTTTAAAGAATGGTAAATATATAAGGAACGATATTGCTATATTTATAAAAACTAATACAATCGCACGCCAATCCCCACCTGTTGCTAAATAAGCACCAATTGGAGCAGGTAATGTCCACGGTGGCATAATATGCGTTGGTGTTACAAATCCCATTGCAGTTGCAGAATATGCAACAGTTGCCGTTACAAGTGGTGTAATGATAAATGGGATAATTAAAATTGGATTTAGTACAATCGGTAATCCGAATATGACTGGCTCATTTATATTAAAAATCCCCGGAACAATACAAGTTCTTGATAATGCTTTCGAATATTTTGATCGACCAAATACAATCATAGCTAATACAAGCCCTAATGTCGCACCAGAACCACCAATCCATATAAACCATTGATATAACGGCTCTGGTGAAATAAATGGCAATTGATCTGCTCCACTAGCAACAGCTTCTCCATTTTTCCCTAGGTATACTTCCCATAATGGCCGAGCAACAGTTCCAACAACCGACACACCATGGATTCCGAATGACCAAAAAAACGTAATTAAAAACACTGGAATCATTACACCAAAGTAACTATCCCCAGCTTTTACTAATGGTGCTGCTAATTTATCAACAACATGGTGTAAATCAATGCTAAAAACGACAGTTACTAGACTCATTATAATAATAACGAATGCAGCAGGTATAAGTGCTTCAAATGAACGCGACACAGATGGCGGTACTTGTTCTGGCATTTTAATCATTACATTTTTCTTCTTACAAAACCTTAAAATCTCTACGGATAAAATAGAAACAATCATCGTCACGAATAATCCATGACCTCCGAGATTTGTCATCGGAAGCATAAATCCTTTTTTATCAATTAATTCAGGAGTTAATGTTAATAGCAGTGAACATACTGCAAGCTGTGCTCCTGATAAAGCATCTAGTTTATAACTTTTCGCCAAATTATATCCTATTCCAAATGCTATATATAAAGACATAATAAACATAGTTAACCGATATGGTATTAATATACTTGTTTGATTCTTTAATGCCCAAACGGATATGAAGCTATCTTTCGGTAATGGTGGAAATGCTACGATTAAAAAGAAACTTCCTACGATGATAAACGGTAATGCTGAAATAACTCCATCACGGATTGCTTGTAAATGTCTCTGTTCAGAAAGTCTTGCCATCGGTCCAGATAAGTTTTTATCAAGAAACGTGACAAACTTATTCATAACGGTTCCCCCTAACGAATTAAATCATTTACAGTCTTTAATAAAGTCGGTCCACCAAGAGGCGTATATGCTTGCGGCGGTATAATACCGCACGGGATAGATTCCTCTTCTGCGAATTTTTTAACAGAATCAAATCGATGTCTAACTTGAGGTGCAACCATTACAACGTCCCAGCCATTCTTTACTTCTTCCTCTACCTCATTTGTTCCAATCGCATGCACTTCCATGTTCATACCCTTTTTCTCCGCCTCTTTTTTTAAAGCGTTTACAACAATTGCACTGGACATTCCTCCAGAACAAACGAACAAAACCTTCATTTATGAATCCTCCTATACTTATAATTTACTACCCTTCAAATGAAAGGAAGTTTCACTTTACTAACAAGCATATGAAGAAGTAAAAGAATTTAGTTATACTGAAAGTAAATTTCATTAAAAATATTTTTCCTATTAAATTAATGTTTCAATATACAATTTTCTCTATTGCAAGGCCAACCTTGCCTCGTATATTATCTTAGATAATCATATGATAGGGAGGCGTATACATGATCGTTAAACGTTTATTTATGATATGTTGCATCGTCATCTTGTTCATCCCTTTCTCTTTCATTTCCCCTCACTTTACTTATGCTGAAGTAACTACTACGTACAAAAAACACGAATTACGTGCTGTATGGATTGCATCTGTTCTTAATATTGATTGGCCCTCAAAAACTGGTTTACCAATTGAAAATCAAAAACAAGAATTTATTAAATTATTAGACGATGTAAAAAACACTGGTATGAATGCAGTCATTGTACAAATAAAACCAACTGCTGATGCCTTTTATCCTTCCAATTACGGCCCTTGGTCTGAATATATTACCGGTACACAAGGAAAAGATCCCGGATACGACCCACTAGCATTTATGATTGAAGAAGCACATAAAAGAAATATAGAATTCCACGCATGGATTAATCCATACCGAATAACGATGAATCACACTGATATAAATCGATTATCAAATAATCACCCTGCAAGACAGCACCCGGATTGGGTTGTACCTTATGGCGGAAAATTATATTACAACCCCGGTATTCCAGAAGTAAAAAAGTTTATAACTGAAGGTGCTTTAGAAATCGTACAAAATTACGATGTTGATGCATTACATATGGATGATTATTTTTATCCATATAAAGTGGCGGGTGAACAATTCCCCGATCAAAAAACGTACGAATTATATAATAACGGTAGATTTACAAATATAGAAGATTGGCGACGTGACAATGTAAATGAACTTGTAAGAGATTTAAATACTGCTATTAAACAAGAAAAGTCATATGTGAAATTTGGCATTAGCCCATTTGGCGTATGGCGAAATATAGCTGATGATCCGACTGGCTCTAACACAACTGCCGGCCAAAGAAACTTTGATGATCTTTATGCTGATACACGTGAGTGGATACAAAAAGGTTACATTGACTACATCACACCGCAAATATATTGGAATATAGGTTTCACTCCTGCTGCGTATGACATATTAGTAGATTGGTGGGTAAAAGAAACAAATAATAAACCGATCCACCTATACATTGGTCAGGCAGCCTATAAAATTAATAATAATTCTGTCCCCGCTTGGTCTGATCCTGAAGAATATCCAAGACAGATTGCATTAAACCGGCTATTCCCTCAAATTAAAGGTAGTATGCATTTTAGCTTAAAAGACATTAATAATAATCCACTTGGAGTGAAAGATAGACTCTCAAAAGACATATATAAACATCCTGCATTAGTCCCACCTATGCCTTGGCTTGATCATGAACCACCAAAACAACCTACTTTAAAAGGTGCCATTCCAAGAGATGAAGGGGTTGCTGTAGGTATCATTGATAATAGAGAGAATGATTCTGCTTATTACGCTATTTACCGCGTGAATGGAAAAAGTGAAGTGAATATAGAAAATCCGAAAAATTTACTTACTACTGTAAGAAAGACAAAGCCTGGAGAAATTTATGTAGATAAAACGGCTATTCCTGGAGAAACATATACGTATGTAGTAACTGCGGTTGATCGATTGCATAATGAAAGTGTTGCTTCTAGTAAGGCCATTGTAAAAGCAAAATAGTATACAACAAAAAACTACCTATTCATAAAAGAATAGGTAGTTTTCATACTATCATTTAAATACTAAACTACATAATTTCTTTTAATAAAGTGTTAGCACTTTTAAGTATTTCTCCGCCATCATTCATTAAATTCGTAGCTTTTTGCATTTTATTTGTGTTTCCTTCATCTAAAGCTTCTGGAGTTAATTTCGCAGATTGATTAAATTTCTCTAAAGCCTGCATATATAAACTATTAACTTCTTTAAATTTATCAGGCACCTGAACATTTGGTGGATTTTCAGTTACATCTTGTAACATGATTAAGCTAGCAGCTAATTTAATCGTCCATTCTTCATTCCCGATCTTATCATTAATTAATAGATTCCCCGTCTGATTTAAAGAATCTGTAAGCTTTTTACTATGAGTAGCATATGCTGATCTATAATTTGATTCCAACACTTTTTGTTGTGTTTCTGCCTTGCGTGCCTCCGCTTCAGCTTTCTTTTTCACTTCCTCTTCTTGCTTACGTTGCTCTTCTTCTGCCTTTTTCTTTGCTTCCTCTGCTTTTAACCTATCTGTTTCTTCCTTTTGTTTAATCTTCTTTTCTTCCTCTGCTTTTTCGGCTGCTTCTTTTTCAGCTTTTTCTTTTTCCTTTGCCTCAACTGCTAATTTTTTCTCTTGTTCTTTTTTCGTCTTTTCAGCATTTTTTTCTTCTTCTAGTTTTTCTTTTTCCGATTTCTTTTCCTCTTCTTTTTTAGCTGCTAATTGCTTCTTTTCTTCTGCTTTCTTATCCATTTCAGCTTGTTGTTCCGCAGTTATTGGATAAAAGATATGACTTAAGGTTAATGAAACTATAAATACCGATAAACATGAACCAAAAATAATAGCAAATTTTTTCAAGCGTGAACGATATTTCTTTATAACTAACGTCCCTATCATCCCAATAAAAAACACTATTGCTCCAATTAAAGCAATCATCCCAATAAACATTAACAAAGTATCCACTATTTAAATATACTCCTCTACCTATGTATTTCATAAGATCCAAACTAGTTATCTATACATGTTTTTTGGATATTTTTATATAAAAACACTTGCTTTTGGAATCTTACATTTTCAACATTTGTCAGTATAGCAATAATAAAAGCTTTTTACTTACTTATTAATACTTCAACTAATTCCGCAATTTCTGATTAAACTATAATTTTTATCAAAATAAAAAGAGATCCCTCAAAAAAGCTATATTTATCAGCTTTTTTAAGGAAATCTCTCTTACTTATTTTTAAACTTCTCAGTCGCTGCTCTCATCTTCAC
Organism: Bacillus sp. FSL R9-9834; assembly: GCF_038006905.1. Classification (NCBI taxonomy): domain Bacteria; kingdom Bacillati; phylum Bacillota; class Bacilli; order Caryophanales; family Bacillaceae; genus Bacillus; species Bacillus sp. FSL R9-9834. The sequence continues at coordinate 2,392,946 of NZ_JBBOWD010000001.1, read as the reverse complement.
ATTCAAATCGTGATCAATCGAGTCACGAATATCTCGCTCTACTTCTTCCATTTCTTTTTGGAAATTTTGCAAGTAGATTTTTAACTCTTCTTCTTTTTCTGGTCGTTGTGAAGGTGGTAATTGTACGACTAACGATAGCATCGCCGTTAAATCTTTCATTAAGAACGTTTCAAGTTTATGTTGCTGTTCAAACATACGCTGCTCTTGATAATATGGCAAAGCATTTAATACTGAAATTGTAATATCATCAACCGTTCGTTGTAATGAAGGATTTATTGAGCGTTTATATGCTTGAATTGTATTTAATGCATCTGGATATCGATCATAAAAATACAATTTATAAAACGATAAATCTGTCGGTTTTACTGTTTGCTGCGTTTCTTGTCTTAAAAAATCTTTTACTTTCATCGCTGCTACATCAATATCTTCATTAGTAAGCTTTTTCGTCGTTTTTGCCATTACATGTACTTTTTTCTGTTTTTCTTTCGGTAACATTGAGAATACTTGTTCTCTCGTACGTTGACCCGATGCACAGAAAAGCGTGTTTAATATATGTTGTTCTTTTTTTCCTTCAGTACGAATCCAGCGATAAAAGAGTGGATGTTGTGTAAATTCTTGTAGAAACGGTAATGATTTATTCGATAACTTATCTAAAGAATCGTGTGCTCTTTTATATGGCTTCGTCCACGAAAAATACAGTTTACGTCCGAAATATACAACTAAAACAACGACAGTAAATGCGATTAAAAACAATGTACCGAGTAGTAATAATACAGTTTGAATGAAACTCATTTTTTCACCTCCTCTAAAAGTCTGCTATTTTCTTGGGCGCTGAATGAGTTTTTGTTTCATTTCATCATTAAATGTGTCTAGTTCAATAACAAACTTCTTACTTGACTCGATAATACGTTCTGACGATTTCTCAGAAGCTTCAATTGCAGCGAATACGTTTTGGAATGACTCGCGTAATTTGTCCATGCTAATTGCAGGATTTTCAAGAAGTTTTGTTGTTTCTTCTGTATTTTGTTTTAATGCCTGAGAATTACTTAATACCATAGACTCAATTGCTTCATTTGTTGCATTCACTGCATCAATTGTTTTACGTTGATTTGTTAATGCTAACTGGATAGCAGCAGAAACTGTTACAACGTTTTGCGTCATCGTAATTGCATTACGAATTGCTTCTGTTAACTTTTCATTATTTTTCTTAATAATGTCTACAGATGCAATGGATTGTAATAACACACTTTTCGCTTGCTGCATATTGCGCGTACGCACTAAAATCTTTTCTAATGCATCATTAATTAATGGAATATCCCTTTGACGTTCTGGATTTTGTTTCTCAGCTTCCAGCATGCCAGCAAGTTTTTTCCCTAAGTATACTTGCTTATCAAGCGCGTGAATTTTATCGTGTGATTGCTCTTTAAGCATTTCAAGACCAACTGTATCTTCTTGTAAATTATCACGACCAATTAGAAGTGATCTTATAATCTCCTCAATTTGCTTATCTATAGATTGATATTTATGCACGTATGTTTCAAGTGGGTTTTTCTTGAATACTTTAAACATAATTTTCTTCATACCACTTGCTTTTAGTGAATTTGGATCAAGCTCTGATACTACTTTGCGTAATTCTAACAATGTATTTGGAATTTCTTCATTCTTTCCATTCATCATCGCTGTGACAGGACGTTTTAATGCTGATAGCGTTTGTCCTGCTGCTTGCTGTTCTTTATCCCCTAAATCTCCTAGCTGAGACAATACTTTCGATAAATCTGTATTTTGCTCGCTATTCAACTTTTGTACATAAAGATCGGCTTCTTTGTTTAATTCATCAAGTTCTTCATCTTTTATAACTGTATCAACTACTACTTCTACATTATTATCTTTCACAATTGATACGGGTTCTTTTTTCTCGAGTTCAGTCAACAAAATCGCTCCTTTATTTATATGTGCGAATTTATGTGCACTATATTTCATCTAATATATTGTATTTCATTTGCAAACAGCCTATATAAAATCAATTTTCAAGAAATACCTGCTTATGCAGTCATTCCCTGTTTCTTACTATAAGTATACCTGTAAACAACATAATTTTCCTCAGACTTAAGACCTAGAGACCGACATGCTGAAGGCGGATTCTTCGTATGTTACGTATATAAATTACGTCCTTCCCATACTACTGCACTCAATCTTTTGACATACACCCTTTTTCAATGTGATAATTATATTACGCTAAAATCTATTTCTTCTTACGCGCTACAAATGCACCATTTTGAAATGCCAATAATACTGTTTCAAACATTTCATCTTCTTCAATCATTTTTATAAACTCAACTAATTCACTCGCATGAGAAGTAGCATTATCGACAACAAGAAGACCTTTTGGTTGTAAAATGCGTTTTATATGCTCCAGCCACCACATGTATTGCGTACGCTCTGAATCTAGGAAAATAAAATCAAATGAATGATCTAGTTGTGAATCTAAAAATGCCCCTGCTTCTTGATTGTGAACATCAATCCTTTGTAAAAGATTTGCCTTTTCAAAATTGGCAAGTGCCTCTCCCACTCGTTCTGAAGAAAGTTCTACAGTTGTTACATTTCCATTTGTTTCTTCTACTGCATTAGCTAACCACAATGTAGAATAACCATTAGAAGTTCCAATTTCCAAAATATTTTTTGCACTACACCCTTTTACTAAAATTGATAAAAATTGCCCCATCTCACGAGAAATATTCCGTAATTTTTCTTCCCGTGTTTTTTTATTTCGATCATGCTCTTCTCCATATTGTTCAAGTTGAAATAATAATGAATCTAACGTATCCATTCTTTTCATCGCCTTTCCACAGCAATATGATGAAAAAGCTCTCGTTGCCCGTCTACTTTCATTATATGCGAAACGAAAACCTTTTTCTCGTTATATGATAAAGATTTGAAATTTTTTATAGCATATTGTTTCGTTTTTTGGTAAAGTTAATTTCTACGTGCAATTATTCCATTCATACTATTTTTAATTCAATTGCAGTTGTTAAATCATATAACCCTCATTTAAATGAATCGGTATTTCAAATTCAATTAAGCGCCCTTTCCGGACGCATTTTCTTTTGTTTATATATTTTTAGAAGAAAGGATGCTTATAATGAACGTGATTAGCTTAGATGCCGCTCGAAAGCGAAAGCAGCATAAAAAATTAATGATTACTATACCGATTATTTCACGTATTTATGAAGAAGACGGGGAAATTAAATTTGAGGTAGCTGGCGAAAAAGACGTACCTCTTGAAATGTTAGAGAAATAATGAAAAAGACGCACTTCTAAAGAAATGCGTCTTTTTTTATACTATTATATTTAAGCGTATAAGTTTTTCCGGATTAACCATCATATAAAATAATGAATGATACAATTGTGAATAACAGTTTATTAACTACAGATCCAATTGCGTTCCAAAATCTAGTATCGTATGAACTATTTGAAAATACCCTAACGGCTTATACTTCAGATTTACACCCTATTTATTTACCAGATGGTGCTACAATTATTGATTTTACTTTCTCTGCATTTCCAAACATTGCACATAACATGAAAAAAGCGAAATAAATGGTATACCTGTTCCACTTAAAAAAGGTATCTCATTTTGATGTCATAGAAATCCATTTTGATTTAAAACAAAACTTGGTATTAGAGTGACCCAATTATGCCAATACCGCTAAAGCACAATTAATTATTCAGCAAAAAATATCTTAAATAACCCATATTTCGTATGGAATAGGCAAATTTATTATGATACCAACAACTGCACATAACAAACACTAGACACATATCCTAATTTTGTAACCTTACTTACTAATAGAAAGGCGGGTAATACAAATGACCTCTAATATCGATTACACTTCCCCCTCAACTAACTTCACTCATGATTTAAATAGAAGTAATTTTTTTCAGAAAGATGCTCAAAATTATATAAACGTACTTGGCGTGAATCAATTAAATACGTTAGAAAATACTTCTTTATTAGATATCTATTTAAGTACAGGAAATGTTGTAGAGCCGCACATACATCAAAATGCAGCTGAACTTGTTTACTGTATTTCAGGATCTGCTGTTGTTTCTTTACTGAATCCTTTTACAAATCAAATATTAAACTTACCGATAAAACCAGGGCAAGTTGCCAACATTCCAAAAGCTTGGTGGCATTATGAAATTGCGACAGCAGATGGTACCCATTTATTAGCTATTTTCGACGCCCCAACGCCAGAAGTTATTTTTGGTTCTGATATTTTACGATTAACTCCTGCTAATATAATGGCTCATACTTACTGTCTCGATGAACAACAATGGAAACAAGCGGTATCCCCTATTCAATCCACTACAGTAATTGGCCCTCCAGCAAATTGTAATAAAAACCGCGGAACGACAAACCCTGCAACTCAACCTCCTAATCTACAACAAGATTTATATTACCAAGATTCATACTATTTCCCTCTTTACTGGGGATATTAATTTATATCATTAATAGACAATGATTTATCTCCTCGGAAAATACGTAGGAGATTTTTTTATTGTATACCCATTCCTCTTTATTATCGTAACAATTAATAGAATAGCTACATATAATAGTTATATATTTAATTGGAGGTGATAGTACTATGAGTAATTATAACTATCGAAAAAACTACTCTCATAATAAAAATAGTAGTTCATCAGCATCCTCTCAATCCTCAAATTCTCAATCTTCCAATTCCCAATCACAAAGAGACTTAGCCGAGCAAGGCTATGTAAAGAAAAAAGGATGTAACTGTAATAAAAACAAATAGTTTATTTGGGCAATGAAATTTCATCACTCACAATAAACCGTTTACTCCCCTAGTATATAGTTTATTGAAAGGCTGAATTCTATTTTTAATAGAGTTCAGCCTTTATTATGTATGTGGAATATTGCAAGCTCGTTAACTTATTTCATAAATTATAAATCATATTTTTTCAATTGATTTATTACCTATTCCCCGCAAAAAAATATAGCCCTTCCTAATAGAATTAGGAAGGGCCATATACAAATGTCAGTTCAAATTTCAAACAGACATTGTTACAAGTTAGACGATATTAATACCTGCACTTACAAATCCAGCTACTGCTGCTACTGGACTTGCTGCCGTTAATGAAACATATAGTAGTATTTTATCTCCAGCAGCTACTGGAATAGCTTCCGGTACAATACCTGATGCTGTGTCAAAAATAGCGATTGTAGCAAATGCTGGCGTTAATAATAGAGGTGCTCCTTGAACTGTAAACGTATTACTTGCTGCAGGTGCAATTAATATTTGCATCTGTACTTGAACAGGTGCTAATGGAGCTAATGCAGCTGTTGCACTAAAGAAACCTGCTAACGACGTAATAGTTCCTGCACGTGGTGCTACAAATGCATAATCACCTACACCTAATGCTAATGTGATATCAGTTCCACCTGTTAATGCTGCGCCAGGTTGACTAAATCCAAATCCAAGGAGGGTTCCTGTATTAGCTACTGCCGCGTTAACTAGCGCAGCTGGTGTTGTACCTGAAGCGAATGGAATAATAGCTCCGCCACCTGTTGCACCAGTTGAACCTGTTGCTCCTGTCGGGCCTGTTGCTCCCGTTGGGCCTGTTGCTCCTGTCGGGCCTGTTGCTCCCGTTGGACCTGTTGCTCCTGCTAGACCTGTGTCTCCCGTTGGACCTGTTGGGCCTGTCGGGCCTGTTGCTCCTGTCGGGCCTGTTGCTCCTGTTGCTCCTGTTGCTCCTGTTGCTCCTGTTGCTCCTGTTGCTCCCGTTGCTCCTGCTAGACCTGTGTCTCCCGTTGGACCTGTTGGGCCTGCTTGCTCCTGTTGCTCCTGTTGGACCTGTTGCTCCCGTTGCTCCTGCTAGACCTGTGTCTCCCGTTGGACCTGTTGGGCCTGCTGCTCCCGTTGCTCCTGTTGGGCCTGTTGCTCCCGTTGCTCCTGTTGCTCCTGTTGCTCCTGTTGCTCCTCCTCCAGTCCCTGCTGGACCCGTTGCTCCTGTCGCTCCTGTTGCTCCTGTTGGACCTGTTGCCCCTCCTCCTGGAGTAGCCCCAATTAATTGAGTTAATAAATTTAATAGAAGTTGTAAACTTGCAGGATCAATAATTAAAGAGAAGAAGAATGGTGCAAGAGCACTGTAGAATTGTTGTAATAAAGATTGTAATTCACTTAAATTTGGATTAGGAGATTGTAGTAAATTAATGATACTTTGAATTAATTGTTTTAAATAATTACCTTCTGGAGATGGTGCTAATCCATTTAGTAAATTTAATAGTTGAGTAAACAAATTGAGTAAATTTAATCTGTTTGCATCACTTGGATTTGCAAAAAACGCTGCAATAGCCGATATTAAAGAATTTAGTAAAGTGATTAACTGTCCTAATTGAGTGCTAGTAATTGGAACAGTTTGTGGATTGTTACAACATTCTGGAGTGAAAACAATCGGATTATTGCAGTTGTTATGACCAAAACAATCATTATGTTTCATTTATTTCCTCCTTACTTGTCTTATAGTTGAGTGTTCTCCTATTATAAGTACAATAAAATTATGCAAAGATTTCATTTACTTAAAATAGGAAACATGAAATATAATTAAACTAAAAAACGCTATTTAATTATGTTCATGACTCACATATTAATTATATGTTTTTAATAATTGACTGCTTAGATTAAACACCTAAACTTAAGAGTTTATTTTATTTTTCCACGTTTACCTCTTAGGTCCAAAAGCACATTTTAATCTAAATATAAAAACTAAACATTAGCATGTAACCACCAAGTAACAATGCCACCTTTTCAGATAAAGTTAAACTTTAATCAGTGGGGGTTTTGTTCATCCCCACTGATTATCCGCCCTCACCAATCGGGCTTTTACGGGCAGTTGATCCCCCACCTAACTTCTTTTCTTCACCTGAATTTTGAGATGGGTCTTACTGCCCGTTAATGCGGGATAAATAACAACAATACCTTTACTAAAATTGTGTTCCTTCTATTATCATGAAGCCGTTTCTATTATCAAAAACTTTCATACAATATATTGGACAAGTTATCCCATACTTTGTTCAAAAAATAATTTAGGGAGTGAAAATTAATTGCCAATTATTCAACCATTTATGGCATCCAGAAGATTCACATCTACACTAGGAGCTGGAACCGGAACTGGTGCAGCTTTTGCAATTGCTGCTACAGCTTGTTTAAACGATGCTGGTACTACTGCAACTGCTTTTCCGACTTTTACGTATTATAACTTATATGTAAACGGCATTCTTCAACCTAGTGTGAACTCCAGTGTTACTACTGGACCTACTGGTGCTATTACAATTCCTGGCGGAGATGCATTAGACGGCGGAATTCCAATTACAATCGAATTTATCGTCACTTAGTTTTAACTACTTTAATGTAGAGCAAAAAGACAGATCCCTTTTATTTAAGAATCTGTCTTTTTTAATTAATAATGATAAATTGTAAAATAATTGAAGAACCTTGTGATGGTGGTTGATTATCTAATAAAGTTAGCTGACCAGTACTAACCTGATATAATGGTTGTGGTTGAAGTATTCCATTAATAAACAGATTAATGTACGAAACCTCATCAGGGGATAATATGTGAGTTGTACCATATTGAGCTAGCCCATCTGAATCTGTATATATAAGTTTTTCTCCATCTGAAAAAGTGTAAAATAATAAATTAGTTGTTGTTATGGGGCCAATAACTCCAGGTGGACCTGTGTCTCCCGTTACTCCCGTTGCTCCTGTTGCCCCTGTTATGCCTGTTATGCCTGTTGCTCCTGTTGCTCCTGTTACTCCCGTTACTCCTGTTGCTCCTGTTGCCCCTGTTACTCCTGTTACTCCTGTTGCTCCTGTTGCTCCTGTTGCTCCTGTTGCTCCTGTTGCTCCTGTTGCTCCCGTTACTCCTGTTGCTCCTGTTACTCCTGTTACTCCCGTTACTCCTGTTGCTCCTGTTGCTCCTGTTGCTCCTGTTGCTCCTGTTACTCCTGTTGCTCCTGTTACTCCCGTTACTCCTGTTACTCCCGTTACTCCTGTTGCTCCTGTTGCTCCTGTTGCTCCTGTTGCTCCTGTTGCTCCTGTTGCCCCTGTTACTCCCGTTACTCCTGTTACTCCCGTTACTCCTGTTGCTCCTGTTGCTCCTGTTGGAATATAAATTGGCGGAAGAACCGGAAAAGTAGGTCCAATATTCTCTGGTCTTACCATCCCTTTATTCAAAGATAATTTTTCATTACTGTTCAATTTACTACCTCATTCCACATTTTGTTTACTGATTAACAAAATAAAACCTCTATCATTTTAGTACAATTCCATAACTACTTTTTCATACTCAAATGATTTTACACAAAGTAAACTTTTTATCGTTACTATAACTAGTAGTATTAATATAATAAAATGATAGTTCCATTCCAAAATACTAAATCGCTACTATTAAACTCTTCGACTCCACTTTCCGGATCTATCTTTTCACCCGCAATATCAACTTCAAATTATAATAATAATTTAATAATCAATTTAATTGCTGGTAATACAATTTCACTTCAACTATTTGGCGTATTATCCATAGTTAATTTAGTTTGGGGTGGTTTAACAGGTGCCTCTTTAACAATTATACGAATCGATTAAAAAATGATTCGTTCTTTTTTATAATAATCATTCTTAAATGCTAAAATAGTAACTGTTACATCATTCCTTAAGCTTATATATTAATAACTTCACGACAGTGATTTTGCAATAAGAAACACTTTGTACTATATTCATAGTACAAAGTATCTATACTAAATTTTCCGTATATACATTATCAATTTACACTGCTCTCTGCCAATGTTACATTAAAGGTGAAGGTAGTTTCTCAAATGCGAACCATCTCAATACGTATATGAGAAACAAACTCCAATCCTATACGCGAGAGCAATACTATGTTGACACTCAAACGAGTGTCCTTTTTTATGAATTTCAAAAATAAAACCATCTTTTATAGATGGTTTATCAACGCACTTTTCTTTATATTCTTCATGCAATAGTAAATTTATATAACCGAATAATATATGGTCATACTTAACCTAGTTAGCGTTCTTCCGAAATTATGATAAGAGTGTGGTCTATCCGCCTTAAAGCGAATTGAATCCCCACTATTTAATTTATATTGACAATCATTTATTTCAATTGTCAATTCCCCTTCAAACACCGTTATAAATTCTTCAGTCCCTTCTTTATGACCTTCCGAATTTAATTTTCCTTCTGTTTCAATTTCAACCGTATAGATTTCAAAGTTCCTATCATCTTGAAAAGGAAACGAAGGATACACTTTATATCTTCCATTGTCTTCTGATAATACTTGAACATCATTTCGTAAAACAACTTTCGTATCTGATTGCGGATTATTGATTAAAGAAGTAAAAGACACTTTCAAACCATTCGCAATTTTCCATATCGTTGTTAATGTTGGACTTGATTCTCCACGTTCAATTTGTCCAATCATTGTTTTACTCACCCCTGTTAATTGGGAAGCCTTTTCTAAACTTAATTTTTCTTTTTCTCGAATTGTTTTTAAATTTTTCGCCAGAATAAGTTGAATTTCTTCCATAAGAAACACTCCTACACTATATACAATATAACGACCGTTATGTATAATAAAAAGCACACGTTATATTGTTCTTTTCAGTCATTATAACATACAAAATAATTAGGGGGTTTTGAAATGCCTATATTTTCTTTTTTGTTATTTGTTTTTATAAGTAGCTTCACACCCGGACCTAACAATTTTTTAGCTATGACATACGCTAATCAACATGGTTTAAAAAGGAGTATGCCATTTTGCTTCGGAGTAGCTTTCGGTTTTTTCATCCTAACTTCCTTATGTAGTTTCTTTAATATTGTACTAATTAAAATCCTACCCATAATCGAATTTCCTTTAAAAATCTTAGGTGTAGCATATATGCTATATTTAGCTCTTAAAATACTCACAAGTAAAACTAGCACAAATCCCGATGAAAAATATAATAAAAATTTATTTACAGTTGGGATTTTCCTTCAGTTTATTAACCCTAAAGGAATACTATTCGGACTAACTGTAGTATCAATTTTTATTCTTCCTTACTACAATTCATATTCAAGTTATCTACTTTTTTCATTATTTCTAGGTGTAGTTGGATTAATGAGCACATTTAGTTGGACATTATTCGGTTCCATGTTTCAAAAACTTTTGTTGAAGCATACTAAATCATTTAACATCATTATGGCCGTTTTATTAGTTTTCAGTGCGCTTTCCATTATAACCAATTAAATTTCCTTTATTAAAAAAAGAGGATTACTCAATAAAAGTATCCTCTTTTTTAGGCCGAGTGATTTTTCTGTTTCACTAAAATAAAATCTTTACTTAACTTCATACCACCAGCCTCTACGCTCAAGGTAATCCGTCATTCCTTTAAGTTGCGGCCTCTACTTTTTATCATTCATTTTAAAATCTCTTTATAATAATGCAGAAAAATACGCTATAATATAAATTATTGTTCTTTAGGAGGGGTTTAATGGCTGATAAGTATAAATTTTTAATTCTTGTTATTACAGCATTTTTTTCTTTCTTTTCCTTAATAAAAGATTTCCGTAACACTTCAAAAAGTTTCTTTTGGGGAAGCTTTGCAATCCTAACAAGCTTTATATTATTATTAACACACGCTTTAGAGTTAACTCCAATACTTCTCCATTCAGCCCAGATGGCTCTTGAGATTATTACAATACCTCGTAAATTATTGTTCCCGTCTGGCACTGAAGTTGCTAGTCTTTGCTAGCAATTCGTGTATCTAAAAAAATTCAAGTCTATATTTCTAATTATCTTTGTCAACTACCCCCACTGAGATAAAGCCTTTCAGTGGGAGCTTGAGTTCGAACACTAGGTCTTTTCGTCTATCGCTAGACAGGTTGACGCTCTAGCATTCATGCTACCTTATGGTAACACCCCAAGTCTGTTTTTGGTTGGTACTGACAACGAACGATTGTTTCCCCACTTGCCCCCCCTTTCGAAAAAGAGCAGTTCTTCCTTTTGGAAGAAGAGCCACCACTCAGATGAATCTGGCGTGTGCTACAAGCCCCGACAAGTCGCGTACACATGGATGGTTGACACACCCACTAAGCTATGCGTGAGGCAATAGCCTTACGTTTTTGCACTTCTAATAGAATCGGCGTTTTCACTTTGAGATTGTCATCCAATTCTACAACTCCTGATTTTTTCAATGTATTCAGCGCACCATTCATATCAGCATGGATACATGTTCCTGCTTTACTTTGGTACAAACCACGAGTAATTCGTTTGCCGCTAAAGCGATACGCCGTCTTATCATCCTTAGACCAAACTGGAACCGGATCTTTATCAAGAAAACTAGCTTTTGAAGTATAGCTTTCTTCTTGTTTTAAAAAACGAATGCCTTCTTTTACACATTTATTCTCAATCGCTGCAATCAATTTCTGAAATGGGATTTGAACAAACTTTTGATTATTCTTTTTCCCCATATGAGAGTTTTGTTTCCAACCAGCGTTATACCCTACAATAATCGTATCTATATCGAATTCTTTCACTTTTTTGAACAACAGACCTACTGTTTGTGCAATGTAACCGTTTATTTGTCTTTCTCGTTTATGCCAAAGTGCGGCCATTTTATTCGTTACAATACGTTTTGAAATTCCATTGTCCATATTTTTCTGTTGGAGGTTACATATCATTTTGTTGAAGTATTGATTTATGGATTTTAGTTTTTTTCCATCAATTAAGAAAGTATCACCTGTATTGGTTACGCAACTTAACAATCTGTCTACACCTAAATCGCAACTCAAAGCGTTACTCGTAGTCGTGGATGGTTTCTTCATTTGTTCCAATACCTTAAAAAAGCTCTTCACTTCTGTAAATAAGGATCTACGAATCGCTTGAACAGAGTTTGATTGAATGCCCGAGTAGTTCATATCATTTTGCATGGCAGTGTCCACTTCTTTGACAGTAGCCATCCTGTTATGATTCAAGTAACTTTGTTTCATCGTGTACAAGCCAACATTTCGCAACGCTTTTGAACTATGCGACATACGTTGCAGTAAACGAAATTCTTTTGTAGTCAGACAAGCTCGTCCAATATTCTGTTTCTGCGTGAATCGTTGCATGTTTTCTCTTTTCTTTTGTTTCCGTAATACTTTCACTGCTTTCTTTCTAGCCATTGTTTTCACCACCTTTCTTAGAGAGTTCATTACTTTTGATAAATCAATATTGGGAACGAAATGAAACAACATACGAACATGTTCTTCATCGTAATTCCTTTTGACTCAAGCAGCCGAATGATAATGATAATCATAATTATTATTTAATTTCGTTGTCTTACAATCCATTCCCTCCTTATCTACGCAGATTATATCGTAAAACGAAAAAAACATTAGCGCTGGGAAAATTACTATGAGCGAAACAACAGAGTTCAGCCTACCTTCTGACGGCAATTCATCTCCACCTGAATTGTTGGGTTTCACCCGTAACACAAATCAGATGGAGTTTTCTTGCCGAAAAGGATAAATATAAAAATGCGGTTTCTCCTTTCTAGAGAAACCGCACCCTATCAAAAATTCTTATTAAATTTTAAACTGACTCGTATACAGATCAAAGTAAAATCCTCTATCTTCCATGAGAGATTCATGGTTCCCTTTTTCCAAAATACTTCCATCTTTTATAACAAGGATTTGATCTGCTTTTTCAATCGTTTTCAGTCGATGAGCGATTACGAAACTTGTTCGACCTCTCATTAAATTGTTTAGTCCTTCTTGTATTTGTAATTCTGTTCTCGTATCAATATTAGATGTTGCTTCGTCGAGAATTAATATATCTGCATCTGCTAAAATTGCCCGTGCAATCGCAAGAAGTTGTTTTTGTCCTTGACTTAAATTCGATCCTTCTGAAGCAATTTTCGTTTCATATTGATTCGGTAAATGTTTTATAAAAGAATGTGCAGATGCTGCCTTAGCTGCATTGATTACCTCTTCATCACTAGCATCTAATCGACCATAACGTATATTATCCATAATCGTCCCAGCAAATAAATACGTATCTTGTAAAACTACTCCTATTTTACTTCGCAACGAATTCATATCATATTCTTTTATGTTTTTTCCATCAATATGAATTTGCCCTTGCTGTATATCGTAAAAGCGCGTTAGCAAATTAATGATTGTTGTTTTGCCCGATCCAGTTGGACCTACTAAAGCAATTGTCTCCCCTGGCCGCGCTTTAAAACTCACTTCTTTTAAAATCGTTTTATTTTCCTCATACCCAAATGAAACATTCTCGAGTGCAACATGTCCTTGTAAATTTTGTACAACGAATGCATCTTTTTTATTTTTGATTTCCGGTACTTCATCCATAATTTCAAAGACACGTTCCCCACCAGCCACTGCCGCTTGAATCGTATTCATTAAAGTTGCGAATTGACTGAGTGGTCTTGAGAATTGACGAGAATAATTAATAAATGCTGCAATGACACCTACTGTTGTCATTCCATTTAAAACCATTACTGACCCAGTCCCAATTACAAGTCCCATACCTAAGTTGTTAATAAAGTTCATACTCGGAAAAATAAAAGCTGAAAATGTATCCGCCTTCGTTGCAGAAACTCTTAGCTGTTCATTAATTTTATTGAAATTTTGTACGGTTTCTTTTTCTTTCCCATATAACGTTGTAACATCCGCACCTGTTATAGCTTCCTCAATAAATCCATTTAACTCTCCTAAATCTTTTTGACGCTTTGCAAAGTTTTTACCACTATAAGCAACTAGTTTTTTTGTAACGAAAAACATAATAGGTACTGTAATTAAAGTAACAATCGCTAAAATCCAATCTAATGCGAACATCGCAATCGTCACACCTATAAAAGTTAGCGCTGATGAAATAATTTGTACAACACTTTGTGTCAACGCTTGATTCAAATTATCTATATCATTTGTTACACGACTCATTAAATCCCCTTGAGAACGTACATCAAAGAACCGTAAAGAAAGCGTTTGGATTTTCTCAAAAATATCTTGTCGTATTTTTTGTATCGTTTTTAATGCAACATTAACCATTACAAATGTTTGTAACCAAGTTAATAATACTGTTACACCATAAATCGCGATAAGTACCAAACACATTCTCGCCGTACCGCTTAAATCTTTCGGTACAATATATTGATCGATAATTACTCCCATTAAATACGGACCTAATAACCCAAGTAACGTCGTAACAAACACTAAGAATATAACGAACGTAAGGGCAGCCTTTTGGTAGCCCATATAGTTCCATACTCTCATCACAGTTCCTTTCGTATTTTTAGCCTTCCCCATCTTTGATGCGTTACGCCCACCTTTATTAGCAAATTGTCCTTGAAAATTACGCATGTTCTTTCCCACCTTTTTTATATAAATTACCACCTTGGGAAAGATAGATTTCTTTATATACCTCACATTGTTCTAACAGTTCTTCATGTGTACCATCACCAACTAATTCACCGTTATCTAAAACGAGAATTTTATCAGCATCTATTATAGATGAGATTTTAGAAGCGATTAATAAGGTTGTTGTTCCTTTATATTGTGTTCTTAATGCCGATTGAATGTTAGATTCTGATTTTGCATCCACTGCTGATGTAGAATCATCTAATATAAGAATAGATGGCTTTCTCACAAGCGCCCTTGCAATTGATACACGTTGTTTTTGGCCACCTGACAAATTCGTCGCACCTTGTGTTAAATGATATTGATATGAATCTTCCAGCTTGTTAATAAACTCAGTCGCACAAGCTGATGAAGCTGCTACTTCTAATTCGTCATTTGATGCATCTTCTTTACCATAACGTAAGTTCTCTTCTATGCTACCAGAAAACAACAATGCCTTTTGAGGTACAAAACCGATTGACGCACGAAGTTTTTGTAAATCATACGCCTTAACATTTATTCCATCAATGCATATTTCCCCTTGATCAACATCATATAAGCGTGGTAATAATTTTGCTAAAGTAGATTTACCACTCCCTGTAGAACCAATAATCCCGATTTTTTCACCTTTACTTATGCGAAATGAAATATCTTTTAAAACATATTCATTATTTTTCGTGTAACTATAACTAACATTTTTAAATTCAATTTGTCCCTCAATTTGCTTAGGTGCAAGCGCATTTTTTGGGGTCATAATATCAACGTCAGTATTTAAAACTTGCTGTACACGATCCGCTGACGGAAATGCTCGCGCGATTTGCATAAATACCATACTTATAGACATAAGTGACATTAAAATAATATTCAAATAGTTTATAAACGCTAATATAGCCCCTACTTGAAGGGTTCCATTAAATACTTTCTCTCCACCAACCCATAATGTTGCGACAATTCCGCCACTTACAACTAACATAATGATTGGCATCATTAAGGAAATAAGCTGCACCGCTCGAATATTTATCTTCGTTAAATTTGTATTAACATTTCCAAACTGATTAATTTCATATTTTTGTCTTACATACGCTTTAATCACACGTACTCCAGATAAATTTTCTTGTAACTTTGTATTCACTTTATCTAATGCTTCTTGCACTTTTCTGAACGTCCCGCTTGCTTTACTCGCAATGAATATAATTGCAAGTAATAAAATTGGAACGACTACGAGTAATATAGGAAATAACTCACGCGCTGTCATAAAAACAATTATTATACTTCCGATAAATAACAAAGGTCCACGAACAAGAACACGTAATGTCATCGTCATCGCCGATTGAATAGAAGTAATATCATTTGTAACAATTGTTAATAACTTTCCCGTTCCAAACGAATCACGATTTTCACTAGAAAATGTTTCTATTTTCGCAAACACATCTTTTCGTATGTCAGTAGCGAAATTAACAGCTGCTTTTGTAGAATACATCATACACCCAAGTCCTCCAACTAAACCGAGTGCTGCAGCTCCTATCATAAGAAGTCCCATTTTTATTACATAATTCATATCCCGATTTGCTATCCCAACATCAATAATATGTTGCATAATAGTCGGTTGAATTAAGTCCATCGCAACCTCAAGTACCATAAATAGTGGTCCAATAATAGCGAAGAACATGTATGGTTTTAAATACTGTAATAATTTGCGAAATGATTTCATACATAATCTCCTTTTTCTATGAAATTACCAATGAATAATTCATATCCCCCCTTATTTAAGTGATATAGTTTGTAATTTCTTTCTTACTTTTATTATATTATGTAAATTAATATTTAACATTATTAAATGATAAGCATTAATGACTTTTCGGTCAATAAATGTGCTTTGTATTATATAAAAATAAAAACCGCATTCTCAATGAAAAGAATACGGTTTTTCATCTATATTTTTTCAGTTGTGAAATCTAAAAACTCAGTCTCAAATCCATTATTTTTAGAAGGACTACACGTGTAAAAACCTATTTTAATAGGCTTATCCCCTATATCTTCCATCAAATGAGCGATTCTGATTTGTTCCCATTGGTGGATTTTCTTTACATATATTGTATAATCACCACGTTTACGAACAATTCGAAAACGAAGTTGCTCGTTAGCTAATTCTGTCGGAAAGTCTTGCGTGGACCAATCGGAATATCCATTATTCGTTACGACAGCTCCTAAATGAGATGGACCATCTGGAATATATTCTAATGAAGTTTTCAGCCAACACTTTTCCGAAACCATAACAAAAAGACCAGCTTGATCGAATTTTGAATTTGGATTCATACGCAATTGAACTTCAGCTTGAAAGTCTGTCATCGTCTCTGTATAAAATACATGACCATTCATTACTTCGAATCCATAATGTGTTTTAAGCCAAAAATCTGTTTCGGCTTTCGAGCGGACAATAAGCGCATGATTGTTATTAAGCTTATAATACTCAGGTACATTCATTATAGTAAGTTGCTCAATATGTTCTGGTATATGTGATATTTTCATAGTTCCTCCATAATAAAGCATCTATATGCACATTTAAAATTCTACTAATACTGGGAATTTATAACCTTTCAAATCCAACTCTCTATTACTTCGAACCATTAAATACTTACTTGATTGTAATTCTGTAAACTGTACATCCTCAACCCCTAATTGATCTGGAGAGAAGTAAAATTTGATTTCTGTAAATCTTTCAGCGATCTCCCCACATATTTCATCTAAAACTGGAATTACTGGTGCAAACACTCCATATAATTTCAACTTTTCATTATCTACTTCATACACAATTAGAGCATCTAGCTTCTCTGAATAATACAATTTTCCATTCCATTCCGAATCATACATATTCAAATAAAACGAAGGACGGAAGTTTAATGTTGAAAAATTATTTGAAAGTCTTTGGCTACTATCTATAGTTTCATGTATTAGCTTTCTATCCTCTTCCATATAATAATCTAGCTCTCTAAGTGAGAAATCATTATTATTCTTTTTATCATATCGAATAGTCATTAAATATTCCTGCACAACTTTAAAACCAAATGATACATATAATTCAGGTTTTTCCGTAAACAATAATGTACATTCACATGTCTTATCGATCTCTTCTATCATTTTACTCATTAATTGCGTCATGAGTCCTTGTCCACGAAAATTAGGGTGTGTCATTACCGATTGAATGCCCGCTGCATTTATTCTTTCACCATTTACTAGCAATGGTAGCGAGAATGCCGCAACATTTGCAACCGCTTTATCGTCATGTAAAAATGATAAAGCTTTGTATGTATCATCCCAATAACCTCTCTCTGAGAAATCATTCAATGTTTGAATTGTAATTCCAAACACTTCTTCAAATAAAGGAAATAACTGCTCTCTTTTCGGTTCTTCTAAAAGAAGTTTTTCAAAATTTTCAACATTCCCCATGTTGTCCCTCCATACGTTAATTCCATCCAATTAGATATAGTTGTAGAACCTGCCCTTAAAGTAATAGGTCTTACCAATCAATATACTATCATAAAATATAAAAAAAGAGTCTAATTAATTTTATGTTTTGACTATTCGAAAATAAGTCGAATAAAACAATATTAGGATTTTTGAATATTAATGAGTTTATTATAGAAAAATAGTGCTTTCTACTTCGTTTTTACTCATAGAAATACACCATTTATAAAAAAATATTTTTTATTATTTTTTCCCTTCAAGTCTTTCCTTCGTATTAATTTCTTCTCCACTTATACGCTTTTCAAAAGACTTTCTCCAACAACAGTCGAATTACTGCAAAACATTGTAAACCACTTACTACTGGCTTTCAAATCAAATGCGATTGGAATAAAGCGAACAGTTATAAAATAAAAACTAGGAAACTGTAATCTTTAACAGTTCCCTAGTTTCCTTAATACTAAATGATTCCCTCTTCCACCATCGTTTCTGCAATTTGAACCGAGTTCCACGCCGCACCTTTTAATAAATTATCGGAAACGATCCAAAGATGGAATCCGTTTGGTGTATCAGGATCTTTTCTAATCCTACCGACAAATGTATCTATTTTTCCTTCTGCATATAATGGCATTGGATACAGCTGTTCACTAGGGTTATCTTGCAAAATAACACCTGGTGCATCAAGCAGTACTTCTTTAATTTCTGCAACAGTTACTTCTTTTTCAAGTTCTATATAAACCGCTTCTGAATGACCTGATACAACCGGAACGCGCACACAAGTAGCTGCCATTTTCAAGTTGGGGTCTTCTAAAATCTTCTTTGTTTCTTGAATCATCTTTACTTCTTCAAAGGTGAAATCATTATCCGTAAATATATCTACTTGAGGAAGTACATTAAATGCAATTGGATAATGTTTTTTATCTTTTTTCGCTGGTAATATGGTACTCTCCACTTCTTCACCTGCAAGTATTGACCTAGCCTGTTCTTTTAATTCTTGAATCGCATGAATACCAGAACCCGATACAGCTTGATAAGTTGAAACGATAATTCGTTCTAATCCGAATACTTTTCGTATTGGCTGAAGAGCTGTTACCATCTGTAATGCTGAACAATTCGGAACTGCTATTATACCTTTATGTTCCTTTAAAGTGTGCGCATTTACTTCCGGAACAACAAGCGGTACATCAGGTGCCATTCGGTATTCACTAGTGTTGTCAATTACGATTGCACCGCTAGAGACAGCTTGATTTACAAATTGTCTAGAAACTTCTCCTCCAGCGCTAAAAAAGGCAATATCTACCCCTTCAAAGCTATTTATTTTTGCTTCTTGTATAATGATCTCTCGCCCTTTAAATTGTACTGTCTTACCAGCCGATCTTTTTGACGAAAGTAACGTAACTTCAGCTATATTAAACTTTGTTTCTTTTTCTAACAGTTCAATAATTTTCTGACCTACTGCACCCGTAGCCCCAACAACAGCTACATGATAGCCCTTTTCACTCATCTTTTCTCCTCCAATGTTAAATGAATAAATATTTCTACAATTTCATTTTATAAGGAATTTAATCATTTGGAAAATTGAAATACGTGATATAATCATTCACAAATCATGATAATAAAAGAGGGATTTTTTATGGAAATGAGACATGTTAAAACTTTTTGTGCCATCGTTAAGTATGGTAGCTTTTCTAAAGCTGCTCACGCGTTAGGTTATGCGCAATCTACTGTAACAGCGCATATGAAAGCATTAGAAAACGATTTACACCTCCCTCTTTTTGATCGATTAGGGAAAAAAATACTTCTTACAAAAGCAGGTCATCAATTTCATCCTTATGCTTTAGAATTACTTGCAATTTATGAAAAAGCGCAAGAAATCCCTCAAAATACCGATCAATTAGAAGGTACATTAAGTATTACATCAAACGAATCATTAGCAGTGTACCGTTTACCACAATTATTACGTACTTACAAACAGAAAAATCCGAAAGTAAATATCGTACTTGAAACAAATACAAATGAACAAGCATTACAAAAATTACGTGAAGGAGAAACAGACATTGTCTTCATAATTGGAGAATGTATAGAACATAATGATTTTATTACGCGTACATTTAGTAATGAAACATTTGGATGGATTTTACCACCTCATTATTCTACACAATCTAATCCGTTTTGTTTATTAAAGGATACTCAGTTTATTTTTACTGAACAAAGCTGCGGTTATAGACCAATGGTAGATCGTTTTTTACGTCAAAGCGGGAATATTCCAGCTAAAACATTTGAAACTTCCAACGTTGAAGTTATTAAACAATCCGTTATGTGTGAGTTAGGAATTTCAATTCTTCCTTACATCGTTGTACAAGAAAGTTGTCAAAAAGAGCAACTCTGTTTTCAGCCTATCGAAACGTCAACTGTTATTCAAAGTCATATAATCTATCATAAATCTAGATGGATTTCCCCTGTAGTACAGTCGTTTCTTTCACTCTTAAAAGTGATGAAAGTATAAAAAGAATATGAAAGAAAACATGAATTGAAATCCTTTGAAGAATATCAATCCACGTTTTCTTTCATACTACTTATATAGTCACCTTCTTTTTATTAGATAATGCTTTTCCTTTAACTAGAACAAATATAATTGGAAGGACGAGTAAACTAGCAATTGCACACATTATTCCTAAAGAAGAAAACGGAAAGCCATTTATTTCTTGTGTCAACAAAAACACCTTTGTATGTATAACAACAAAGGTGTTTCAAAATCAACATACTTCTTATTTATTAGTCTGTTCTCCACCTGCAATTAATTTACTACCTGAATATGTACCTTTTTGCATAAACACTTGATTAATTAACTCTTTTTGTTCCGCTTCTGACATTACTCCTTTTCCTTCTCCTAAATTCCCGCTTTGTAATTTCCAAATCTTATTATGATCCTCATCCATCTTTTCATATTTTCCTTGTTTCCATCTCTCTAAAATGTCTGCATATGTAGTTCCTTGTACTAGATCATTACTTTTTACAATATCAAGCAAACTTTCAATTCGTTCTTGTGTAATAAAAATATAACCCCATTTTTGATCAGCCTTCGTTTTTTGATGTGCCATTTCATGTAACGCTGTCTGTATGTTCTCATCTGTCCATTTAAAATTTTTATTAAAACCGCTATTCGGTAATGAATGATTGCCATTTTCTAAAAGCTTTGCATCTTCAGCTTTTACATTACTATCAGCCAGCACTTCTGCTGCTGGAGCAGCTGGTGATGCCTTTTTCGCAGCTGGTTTACTATTATTCAAATAATACAGCATACCATATGTTAAACCTACTCCGATTACCGCCATGCCAGCTATAATTCCAATTATTTTAAAGAATGTTTTCATCTTGCTTGTTTCCTCCCGCATATCTCATTTCATATTTTCTATTCCCTAAACCACATATGTATTTCCTTATATTATATTTCTTTCTTTTACAAATTGAAAGATTATTCTGTCAAAAAAACCATCTTTTTCAAATGCAACTTCACCTCTAAGCATTTCATTTTAATTTTATAAAAATATGTGCTAGCCTACCTATAAAGGAGATGAATAAATATGAGTTTATTGCATAACGGTTTAACTTTTTTAAACTTTGATGATACGTATTTATTACAAAATAAACTACATTCTTATTCACATGAAGATATTGATTTTACTCATTTAACACACACAAATCTATATTGCGAAAACACTTCTTTAATGCAAATAAAAAGAGCATTAAATCGTAGAAAAAATAAGGGGATTACTTTTATAGGTTCTGGGAATTATCATTATGTATCTTATTTACTATTAGAAGAAATGGACAAGCCTTTTACCCTTATACTATTTGATCATCATACTGATATGAACTTACAGGGAGCGAATGAACAGACTCTTATTTCCTGTGGATCTTGGGTATCATTTTCTCTTCGAAATAATGATAATTTAAAGAAGGTAATCATTATTGGGCCTTCTTCTCTTACAATTCATTCTAATGATTGTCCATACGTAGAAATTTTTCCAATTGATATATCACATGAAGTATCCATACATACAATACTTTCACATATTCATACAGAAACAATATATGTAAGCATTGATAAAGATGTGTTAGATCCAAAAGTTACTATTACCAATTGGGATCAAGGGCACATGAAATTATCTAGACTTTTACAATTTATTCATTCTCTAATTATGAATAAATCTATCTATGGTATTGATATTTGCGGTGAACTCCCAGTTTATCCTTCTCAACTTTTCTTACCTAAATATAAAAATGCTATCCATAAAAATGAACAAGCAAACTTACAAATTTTAAAAACAATTTATGAAACGAACTTACATATTCAATATGCATAAAAAGAACGAGTACCTTATAAGGTACTCGTTCTTTTTATGCGCGATTTTCTTTTAACCACTTCGTAATCGCATCTAATCTCGAAACATCAAAACGACTCTCTTCACACACATGTAAACTGTTTAAGTTATTTACAATTTCTAGTTCATTCGTTTTCACACTTTTCGCTTCAATTATTTTACAATACCCGTCTGTAACGTTATTTAAATTTTCATAATAACGTTGAAACGATTTTGATATATATAAATGTTTTTCAAAGTTTCTTCTTCTTTTAGTCTCGTCAGATTCTTTCCGTTTTCTAAGTTCTTCATCATTTGTATATAAATAAAAATATTGATCTGGAAAACCAATTTCCCTATTAACCAGCTTATCTTTATAAAAGTTTTCTATTAAAGATAATGGCTGATCAAATATTTCAAAATGGAAACACCAATTATAGCTAAGTGGCTGATAAATGTCTCCATCAAGTATTATTAATTTATATTGCTCTGACTTCTGCACTGCTATTTTCCAGCGCTCTACTTGCTTTTCAAAATACCATGTTCTATGTTCATTTTTTGGTCTTTCAAATAATAAATTCACTTCAGGTATAATATAAGCACCGTAATTCTTTTCTAACTCACGACACGTTGTGCTCTTACCAACCGCACTCGCTCCCTCAAACGCTATAATCCCCATAGTTTCTCCCTCTTTCATTAACTTAGATTTCGTTGTTTCGCTTTTCTCCCCCATAAATTTCTTTTTGATGCGAAAAATAAGCCCTCTGATTCAAATTCAGGAGACTCTTCCCATTTACTATATGGATTCTAATTTTGTAACATTTCTAGATTTTGGAGTTACCTCCTCACTTATTAGCCAAAAATTTCTCCTAGCGAACATTTAGAAATTTCAATCGCATTTCCTGAACCTACTAATCTAACAATGAGATGCGCAGGTTTCTCATCATTATCTAGGTCAAAACTTATATCATATCCCGATTCCTTGAATTGATTTCCATCAAGCTTTAGCCCTTGATTGCTTAACATTTGAGCAATATCATCATTCACTATATAGCCCCAGAAATTTAAATTTGAAGTTTTCTGCATTAATAAATGCGGAACCATTGAAGGATACCAAGATTCAATATATAGACCTCTATTTGCTTTGAAAGAATCATACATTTTAACAAATAATGGATTTACTCCACTTTTATTTGAGAAGCGCACTCCACTCAAATCAAACAATTGACTCCCAATTTCATCCTTATGTTTGTCAATATAATTTTCTAAGTCCTGATTCTTTTTCGTCTTCCCCCCTTGAGTAAAGAGTTGCTGCCATCCCTTCTCATTGCCTGAATAACCTACACACTCTTTATAATTATCATTGAAGTCAAAACCATCCTTGGTAGAAGTATGTTTGGCGTACATAGCACGAGTAGCATTTGACCTAGAGTTATTATTCACACCGTTTGTGATGCTGACAACGCTTCCACAAAATTCACAACAGGCGTATTTGCTGCCGTTCTGAAAGTAAGGAAATTCTTTGCTTGTTACATTTTCAAACTCAGTTACTGAATGAGGCTTGTCGCCGTTGATTTTTGATTCGCCAATTAAATAAAAATTTTTCATGACCTGATTTTCCTCCGCTATTATTGATAGCTTAATTATCTCATAGTATTCGATTTACTCAAAATGTTATTTTACAATTTTTGATAAATAAAAAAATCCCTCCACCTAGTAAAAGGTAAAGAGATTTTAGATAACCCTAGGTACATAGGAACGCTCACTGCTTGGCAGCTTACCTCATTTTGAGACCCAGTATTCTCCTTCACAAGTTAACTTATTATTTATATAATAACCTAAATTCCCCAAAAAAACCGATGCTACACATTTTTCGATGAATTATTTTTTATTTTCTAAGCTTTCCACAAAATCATCAGGGTTTTTCTTTATTTCCGACACAATGAATTCAATAAATGATTCTGAATATACAAATTGTGGATTATCCCTATTTTATGCTCATAAGAATATTTTATGTCTGATTTAATATTATAAAAATCTATAACCAGTCTTAAAACATAAGTGTTGAAGTCTTTGGGATAACCTAACTTGATTGATTGCTTTTCCAATCTTTTTTGACAGCTTTTATCACATTGTTATAACTGTATTTGTTTTTCTTCTTCCTTCTTTGGCTGCTTCAATTATTTTAAATTGATTAGACTGCAATATTCTCGCCTCCTTAACAAATACATCAACACTATTCTTATACTATATATCGATTTACTAATACAAATTCCTAATAAAAATGTTCTTAGTTTAGCATAAACCAAAATTAGGAATAATATATAAATAAAAGAGATGTTTTTGTGTCTTTTACCATCCTATTTCACACTGGTATTACCAGCACTTGCTATTTCCCACCATTTGTTGTAAGATAGTAATTAAGGTCAATTTAACAGTATATTTTCTTTGCATATTATCAAGTATCAATGAGGAACATTTTATATTCCTTATGGGTTTTTGATAATATGTGAAATTTTATTTTTCATTCAAATAAGGCCGAACATATTGTAATCTTTTTAATTTTTAGGAGGCATTACCATGACATTAACAGGTAAAGTAAAATGGTTTAACAGCGAAAAAGGTTTCGGTTTCATCGAAGTTGAAGGTGGCAACGACGTATTCGTTCACTTCTCAGCTATCACTGGCGACGGCTTCAAATCTCTTGACGAAGGTCAAGAAGTTAGCTTCGAAGTTGAAGACGGTAACCGTGGACCTCAAGCTAAAAACGTTGTAAAGCTATAATTCAAACAATAAAAAGGTTGTTACCAGCACGGTTAACAACCTTTTTAATATATAACTAAAATTTTTTACATAAAAGGAGTGGTTACATGTATCGCAATCGAAAGAACGATGTAGCAGAAGTACCACCAGAACAAACCCCTGTCTGGGAATGTGAAGCAGAGGATTGTTTAGGATGGATGAGAAAGAACTTTTCATTTGAAGAAGAGCCTAAATGCCCTTTATGTAAAAGTAGCATGAAAAGCGGAGAACGTTTATTACCTAAGTTAGGTTAATTTTTAGCTTAACCCCTCTTATTTAAGAGGGGTTTTTTATTATAAATTTATAACTTCAACATCCGTTCGAACTATAGAATACAATAGTGCATCATGTTGCTTATTTCCTTGATGAATATATCCACGTAATAACCCTTCTTTATGAAAGCCTATTTTAGATAACATTTTACAAGAAGTAACATTTTCAGGGTATGTAATAGCACCAATTCTAAATAAGCCTAAATCTTGAAATCCATAATGAATAATTTCCCTGGCTGCTTCTGACGCATAACCATTCCCCCAGTAACGAGGATGTAAATCATATCCAATTTCAGATCGTTTACTCCATAATTGTAAATTATTTAATCCAATTGTACCTATTAAAGCATTTGTTTCTTTTAATACAATCCCCCATCGTATTGCCTTTTTCTCAAAATAATTTTTTGAAAAAGATTCAATCATACGTGAAGCTTGTCCAAACTCCGTAAAAGAATTCATACCGTAAAAACACGTTACCTCATCCAATGAAAAGATTTCAAATATTTTTTGACAATAAGATTGTTCTATTTCAACTAAACGCAAACGTTCTGTTTCTAATATAGGAAATGCCATAGGATCACTCCTTTCTTTCTACTTATTCATTATAGCAGAAAACATATTTATAATTAGGAAAGTCCTCAATGTCTCATTAATCAAATATTTCAAGAGTAGCCTACCCTCTTAATTCAATACGAACTAAGAGTAACCCTTCTTGCTTTCACATGATGAGAAAAAATAAAGAGATGATCATAGTACACTGACCATCTCTTTATTCCATACTCACTTTTCCCTTCTAAAACAACACCCTACCCCATACATTTATGGTAAAATATAGTTGATACATTATTTTATTGTGGAGGTGTAAATTTCCTTTGTATATATTCATCAGCTTATCCCTCTTACTCATATTACTCATATTTTTATTTGCGAAAAAGGTCGCCCCAAACTCATTCATGATGACTAGTTTTAAAGGCAATAGCTTTAAGACATTTTCAATCAGCATTTTAATCGCCGCTACTCTTTCTCTTTCATATGGAATCTATCACGCAGCAACATATCAACCTAAACATTTAGACATCACATTACAAAATCAAAACTTTACGGTTTTCGGTAACATTGGAGAGCTTGGATATTTCTCAGAAGAATTACTAAAAAAAGATACAGAAGTTAAGCTACATTTTGCCTCTTGGAAACCAATGCAATTAAATAATCCAGAAATAATAGTAAGCTATCCTTCCGGTAAACAGGAAACATGGAAACCGAACATAACATTACTTCCTGTCCATAAATTAAAAGAGAAACATGGTATAAAAGAGCTTTATCAACTCTCATCATATTCATTTAAAGAATCCGGTAACATAACATTAACGATTACTGAAAATCATACAACGAATAAAAAGATCTCAATTCAAGTAAAATAAATAAAATGTCCCTCCAATATAACGGAGGGACATTTTATTTATATATGCTATATTAATTTGCCGGTTCATTTAATGTTGCAATGATTTCATCCGCAGTGTTCTTTCCATTTCCAATACACGCACCAATTCCGACACCGTAATATGAGGCACCCGCTAAGTATACATTAGGATATAGATCCGTCATTTTTTCTTGTAATGTTTGAACTGCTTGATTATGTTCTAAATGATATTTCGGCATTAAATCTTTCCAATTTGTCACTTCAACTACTTCTGGTTCACCTTTAATTCCGAGACTCTTTTCAATATCATATAAAGCGACTCGTACTAATTCTTCTTCATTATAATTTTTAATCGTTTCATATACCGGATTCGTACTCTTATAAAACATTCTCACTAATAGCTTTTGGTTTCCAGATGTATGTTTCCACTTCCGGCTTGTCCATGTACAAGCATCACAATGTAAATCACTGTTTTCTGTTACGATAAATCCTGTGCCGTCCGCTGGTAATTGTTCATCTAGTATGTCAAATCCTAAGTAAATACTTATAAGTGATGAATTTTTAAATGTATGAAACTGCTCGTTTAACTCATTAGACTGTAATAAACTTTCTGCGATATCATGCGGAGTTGCTAAAACAACATAATCAGCTTGGATTGATTCGTGATTTGCAAAGGAGACTTCATAGCGATTACCTTGTTTGCTTACAGCGGTCGTTACAGCCCCCTTCTTAATAACAGTCTCAGTCAGCACTTTTTCTAAACGATCAATAATCGTAGATAATCCACCTTTAAATGATACGAACTTTTTATTTCCTGCTGATTGAAACTGTTTTTTATTCTCTTCAAAACCTTTAATAATACTTCCATATTTATTTTTATAATCCAGTAAATACGGTAGTGTAGACGCCATAGTAAGCTCATTCAATTTACCAGAATATACACCTGAAAGCACCGGAGCAATTTGTCTTTCTACTAACTCTTTCCCTAAAAAGCTTTCTAAAAATACAGCAAGAGAAGTATCTTTTGTAAACTCTTTATTTTTCGTTATGAAATCTTTTAAAGCAACAATTTTTCCTTTCGTTGATACTAGCGTACTGCTAAACAACGACTGGACACTCATCGGTATCCCAAATATAGTATCAGAAGGAATTGGATGTAAAGTATTATCAGAATATATGTAAGAAATACCCGTTTCGTTATACACCATTTCTTCTTCTAAATTTAAATCCTTTATAAGCGGCATGACATGTTCATTACGAGCAACGATAGAATCTGCTCCGGATTCCATAATAAAATCCTTTTCTTCTACACTATGGATTTTCCCACCTAAGTACTCTTCTTTTTCTACAAGGATTAAATTTAAATCTATATTATAATCCTTTGTTAATTTTTCTAAATAAAACATAGTAGAAAGTCCCGTTATACCTCCACCGATGACAACAACTGTTTTCATATGTATTGCGCTCCTAACCGATACAATTAATAATTCCTTTATTATTATACCCAAAAGTCCTTATATTCGACTAGCAACTTGCGCGTTCTGTAAGAAATTAGACAATATATTCGAATAAATTTTTGGTTGATCACTATGCACTAAGTGACCAGCAAACGGAATAATGGCAATATGAATATTTTTGTTTAATTGTTTGAACGTTGTAGCAGCTGTAACTTCATCTTCTGAATCTCCCCCAGCAATACAAAGTGTAGGTATTTGAAGATTCGCTACTTCACCAGTTTCATCGTAAGGGTACCAATCTTTAACTTGCCACGATTCAAGCAATGCTTTCCAATCACTTTTTTCATGAATTTGATTCATATAAGTTACAACTTCTTCATTTTCCATCAATTGCTGATGACACTTCGCTTCATACTCCAACGACTCTTCCCAATTATCCCTCTTAACCGGAAATATACCTGAAAAAGTTAATGTTCTCACTTTCTCTGGATACTTTTTTGCAAATAATAAAGCGACTAATCCTCCTAGTGAAACACCAGCGATATGACATCTATCAATTTGTAAATGCTCTAACGTATCATATAAATCCTTTACAGAACGTAGGAAATAATTCTCCAATGTCCCCCCTGATTTTCCATGCCCTCTTAAATCAGGGCGAATGACTTGATAATTTTGTTCTCCAAAAAGTGCTGCCTGCTCTTCATATTCTACTAAACCTGTCATACCTCCAGAGTGTAAAAGTACAATTGGTTCTCCTTCACCTGAAATGTGTGCATGTAATATCATATATTCCCCTCTCATAAAACAGAATATTCCATCTATTATCAGTATATAGAATATACATCTGAATTTCCAAATAAAAAAGAACTATAACATTTTCACATCATGTCATAGTTCTTCCTATTTTAAAAACATAAAGTAATTAATTAATTTGTCTATTTCTTGACTTAATGCCAATACTTTTTCATGTTGAATTCCGTAATCTGATACTAAATATAAAAGTTCTTCTTTCTTTATTTCAATTACTTTTTCCAATTTCACTAATTCCATGTCGTTTTACTTCTCTCTCCAATACTAAAATATATGTATTTTAGTATAGCCTATTTACATAATTAGTAAAAGTAAAATACTCATGTAAAATCTTACATATTTTAAAATAATATACTAACAACAAATAAATTTATATTTTTGTACCTTAATACAGACCATTAGGCTTCATTACGTATTCATAACAAATCGGAATTTCTCTAAAGTTATATCTTTATATTTTGGAGCCCTCTTAATATGATCAAAGTAACTATATGAGAATTTAAAGACATGTCCAAAATCCCAATCAAATGTACTGTAGTCTTTTAGCCAAAACTGATTTTCTGTTGGTAAAATATGAGCCCGTTTAGATTCAATTAAAGGTAAACAATCTATCGGTGAGTGTAGAGTTATTTCACTATTTGAAGTTAGATTTTGACTAGCACGTAACACGTATACTAGTTTTAATAGTGGACGTATCCCTCGATGGAATATATCTATATGCCCTAAGTCATACATAATATTAATTGCATGAGAAAATGTAAGTAAATGACCAATTAAATCATGATGAGATTCCGCTCTATAAATAATATTAAATTGCGATAGCTCCTTTAAAATAAACTTTGATAGTTGTTTCGGATTTTTCAATTCACTTTCTATCTCATCTTTTATACTTAATTGTTTTACTTCCTTCGTCGTAAAACCAATCCACGATCTACCTGGAATTGTTTTTCGAAACGATAATATAAGGTTCGTAATCCCTTCAATTGCTTGATTATCGCCCCATTTTTGTAACTCTTTCATAGCTAATAAACTTAATGCAGCATAAATGACATTATGTCCGACCCAATGAAGTTCATCAATTGTATGCTCTAATGATCTTATAATCATTTTTTCAGCACTTTGAAAATCAATTTCTTCTTTATGATCGATGATTTCACCTAAGTTTTGCTTGCTTAGCATCATTTTAGTTTGAGAAAACATACTTCGAGCTATCTCTTCTTCCATATTGATATCTTTCATGAAAAAGTAACTAGCAATTGCAGCTGCTCCGAAATGTGCATGCCAAATATCATTTGTTTCTTTTTTACATTGAGAAATAATTGACAAGCCACCTTTTAAAACAGTTTTATTTTCCATCTTTCTATCCCCCGTAAAAAAACCACTTTTTACTCATCCTAAAGATGGCGTCAATACAAATAAAATATGATTGGATTCATCACTCTTATTCAAAAAACGATGTTTCACATTTGGCGGGATACGTACAACATCTCCTTCTTCTAAGAAGTACTCTTTGCCTTCTAACTCCACATAAACTTCTCCTTTCATAACAACAGCAATTTCTTCTTTATCTTCATGTGAATAGTGATTTTCCGTTGTATTTGCTTGTTTATTTAGGTCCATCATTAACATTTCAATACGCGCTTTCATAAAATCTGGTGTTAATACATCGTAAACTATGTGATCGCTATTTTCTCGATATACTTTCTTTCTATCTTTCTTCTTAGAAATGAGCGAATCTGTATCAATCTCATTAATAAACAGTGTAAATAGCGGTACATTTAATGCTTTCGCTATTAATTCCAATACACTTAACGAGGGATTCGCATGTCCTCGTTCAATTTGGCTAATTAATGAAGTACTAATCCCTGCATAATCCGCAAATTCGCGAATAGTCATTTTATTTTTCTTACGATAACTTAATACAGTTTGTCCAAGCCTATCATGTATCATAGTAAATCCTTCCTTCGTCCATCATAATATATATTTCATCGCTTTTGTGCTGACTTACTAAACAAAGGCAAATAATCCTTTTCTATCGTCTCCGAGACTTATATACTTACCTTTGTACATTTTATCGTATTTAGTTCATTATAATAGACAATCTATCGGAGGGACAAACTTTGAAATCACCTATTCTTTCATATTGCATCTTATTTTTCGGTGTATTCGCCTTATCAACTTCAGCGATTTTTGTAAAATTGGCAGATGCTCCTGCGACAATCATTGCTTTTTACCGATTATTCTTTGCCACACTAATTCTGTTACCGTTATTACTATTTAGTAAAAATAGTCGAAATGAGCTAAAAACTTTAACGAAAAAACAATGGACATTCGGATTCATTTCTGGGCTATTTTTAGCTGCACATTATGTACTATGGTTTGAATCGTTACAATATACTTCTGTAGCAAGCTCTACTGTTATCGTAACGTTACAACCTTTATTCTCAATGATTGGTGGTTATTTTTTATTCAAGGAGAAGTTTGCGAGAGGCGCGGTTATCGGTTGTCTCATTGCTATTTCAGGAAGTATCATCATTGGCTGGCAAGATTTCCAAATGAGCGGGGAAGCCTTATACGGAGATATTTTAGCATTTATTGCGGCAGGAATTATTACTGCTTATTTTTTCATTAGCCAACATGTTCGTAAAGATTTGTCACTTATACCGTATTCGCTCATTAGTTATGGAAGTAGCGCCTGTTTTCTTGGTATATTTTCTTATATGAAACACGAATCTTTTATCCATTACTCTACACAAACTTGGCTATGCTTTATTGGTTTGGCGTTTATTGCTACGATTTTAGGGCAAACGATTTTTAATTGGTTATTAAAATGGATGAGTGCTACTGTAATCTCCATGAGCATTTTAGGAGAAACAATTGGGACTTGTATACTAGCGTACTTTATATTAAATGAGACTATTTCTTTACAACAAGGACTAGGCATTACAGTTATTTTTATTGGTCTTGCATTATTTTTATTACAACCAAATTCTAATAAAAAAGCATGACATTATACTGTCATGCTTTCACTATTGTTATGTTAAAACAAAGTTGTACAATAACATTGCTGTATAGCCCATTGATTAAAGATCCTTTTAAATAACATTAAAACATAGTTGTACAATAACAACTTCAATTCCAAATTACAATTTTTTTCTTTTTAAAAGAAAGTTGTACAATACAACTTTCCAAACTATTCGTTGATATATAAAAAGCAATGCATTATACATTTATATTAGATGCATAATGCATTGCTTTTTCCACATTCCCAAAAACAATTATATATTTCTTTATCTTTTCATTAAGATTGCTTGGTTGTGTTCCTTTACCAACCGTATTATATATTCTTTTATATCCCCTTCCCCTTTTCTTACTGCTACTTTTACACTCGCTGCATCTTTTAATTCAGATAAACTAACTACTACATCTTTGAATTTATGTTCAAGTACATATCGAACCCTTCTTTTTTGAAAATCTTGCAACGATTCTTCAATTGTCGCAATATAATCTTTCAACAATGGATGATTCTTTCTTTTCGAACACCTTTTATATTCTCCTAATATCTTCGTAACAGCTGAGTACGTTTTTCGAATTAACTTACCTCTAACTTTTTCATATTCTTCCCAATCATTAACTATTTTTTTGGCATTTTCTATATGTATTAAATCTTCTTTATTGTAACTTTCCTTACTTTTTTTCATTGAATTTTTACCCAAAACTTTGGACGGTAAATGACTTTCTAGCCATATTCTCTCAAATTTACTCAACCAAGCATACGCTGCTCGATTTAAATGAGCCAATTCTACTCTTGTATAGGTTGGATATTTACATCTTAATTGTATCCATTTTTCTTTATAATCCCGTGTTCTCTTTTCTCGCGAAATTTGTAAAGTTTCTTTACTGTCTAGTTTTTTTATTATTTTTTTACGATCCCTTAATATTTTTCGTATAGTAGGTGGTGTAAGTCCTGTTTTCATTGCGATTTCTTTCTGAGTACATCCACTTGATAAAAGCTTATTAAATTCTCTCTCCCATACATGTCCTTTTTCAACAATTCTATTGCTCCAATAAAGGATATTTAAGGGGTCTTTTTCTCTTTCTCTAAGCCTATATATGAAACCACAATTACATGTGAAATCTCCTTGTACTTCTCGATTGAATCCATGAACACTAATTTCCACCTTTTTAACGTTTTTTTGCAAATAATGATTAGCTAAAGGATTCATACATATCCATGGTCCCTTTCCAAAAGGTTCATATATAAAATCATTTTCAAAAAAGTTTTTTACAGAACCACACAAGCAACGCATAACCAATATATGTCTAATTGGATGACAAAATCGGATACTACCTTGACCAAAAATATAATTTACCCATGATGATCTTTCATTTATTTGAAATGAAGATT
Organism: Bacillus sp. FSL R9-9834; assembly: GCF_038006905.1. Taxonomy (NCBI): domain Bacteria; kingdom Bacillati; phylum Bacillota; class Bacilli; order Caryophanales; family Bacillaceae; genus Bacillus; species Bacillus sp. FSL R9-9834. Next base: position 2,359,477 of record NZ_JBBOWD010000001.1, on the reverse strand, counting down.
CCAGCATACATAATAGATTTTGCGAATAATGATCTTGAAGTAATTCACTTAATCGTTGAGTTCTTTTTAACATAGGATATCCGATACCTTTAATCTCCAGGAGTGTCTCATACTTCTCAACATAATAATCTTTCTCAAAAGACGAGAAATTTTTACTTAACAAATACTTCACATCTTCTGCAATCCCTATTAATTCATCCATAAGTTTATTTTCAAAAGAAGACTCATTATCCATACTATCCGTAAGTTTAGGATAGATAAATTTATATGTATACAAGTGTGTGATATTAGTTGGATGCTTAATTAGAGGTATTTGATGTTTAATGCAAACAAAAACTCCTGGAACCTGATGTACTCTATTCCAATAAGCTTCGCCATAAAGTTCATATTGTTCTTTTATACATGCTGAACAACAGTATAAATGCTCTTTGGATTTTATATTCCCTTTTTTTAAACTGAATTGATTATGATAAACTTTTGAACCTATTCCTTCATTTAATTGCTCGTACCATTCTTCTGTTTTAAATGGTCTAATCAGTGGTATCAGTGAATGCCTTTCTATAAAATATTTTATAGTATACATATCTGAAAACACTTGTAGATTATCCACTAAATGTTTCAATATACCAATAGATTGGATTCCTAAAAAAAAACTACTTTTATCAAATAACTTCTCAAGAGTTTTCCTTTTAGATAAATCTGGACTTCGCATATGATATCTAGAGACTATACTATAAAACAATTCATCTTCATACGGGACTGGAAAATGCTCTAGCAAATAACATCACCTTAATTCGTTATAATTAAATTCTTTTAAAGGATTCTTAATATATCCCTCATTATTTAGGCTTTCATATGCAGATTGTTTTTTCTGCTTACCGCCATCAATGATACCCTTTAATATATTTTTATCCTTCACTACTTCTTTTCTTTTTTTATTTTCTTTCTCTTTCATATATTGCAAAGCATCTTTCATCAACTCATTAATATTAGCGTTAGGTGATTTATTTATTACATATTTTATTGCTATTTCTGCATCTTTTTCATTCATATCTAAGTTTATAAGAGCAAAAATTAACTTCTCTACTTTAGTTGGTTCTTTTTTTAAACGCTCTTGTGCCATTTTTTCTTTTTTATCCTGAAGCCTAGCTCTCATATCGATTACTGGTAGTTTATTTAGAATATAGTCTTGCATATCTAACGATACAATATCTTCATACCCTGCTATCTCAGTTTCACAACCCGATTTAAGAGCTTTAAGCATTGGTTGAACAAGCCTTAAATCTTCCTTACCCACTTTTCTAATTAGCCCTGATGAAATTTTTTCTTTGCCCGTTTCAATCGCTCGCCCCTGTGCTAGTAAAAATAGCTTTATAGCGATATCAGTAATCCCCTGGCTCTCTTCGTAAATAACATCTAATAAATCTTGATCAAGTTCTACATATTGCTTTGTCCACTGATAATCCCACATACTTGTAATTAAAACTTCCCAATCTTCTTTATTGCTCATTTGTTGCCAAACCATATCGCCTTGTCCACTACCACGACGTGCTTGCCTAAAATCTTTTTGTAAAAGGCTTCTAGCTCTCATAGTTCCAATTATCATTACCGGTATACCAATTTCATTAATAAGGGTAACGAAAAAATTCATCATTTTCTCTGACGCATCCCCAGTAGCCGCCAACAGATGTTGAATTTCATCTATGATTAATGCACCAACACAATGTAATCTAGAAATTTGTCCCATTCTAGTTACCATTGAGCTTATAGAATTAGAGGACTTACCATAACTTTCAAGGTAGTTTGTCCCAATTAATTTATCTATCTTTTCAAAGAAGTTTTGACATAATGATTTTAACGATCCATCATGTGGACAATTTAATTTTAACCAAACAATTTGAAGCGTATTGAGGGGGTGTCTATGCATAATTAGTTGAGGATATAATGAAAGGATTCGTTCTATAGCTGTTGATTTTCCAATACCTGAGAAACCCATTAAGGTAAAACTAGATGCAGTAGTACGTATATCTGCTGACAAATTTAAATTATTTCTTTCTACTAATTGATTATGTAATTCATTTAGTACTTGAATATGTTGTTTTTGAAAAGGGTTCCTGTTCACATATCCATATCGTAAAAATCTTGAAAAACGTCTTTCTAAGTCTAATGTTTGAGCAATTGGTTGGAAAAAACGAGTTAAACGTAATAATGCATGAAATCGATGATGATCTGATAAATTTCTTTCTTTTTCATGGTAATTAGGTAAAAAACTAAGTTGATTAAAAGCCTCTTCATATGACAATATACTAGGTAAAGCTTCTATTAAAGGATTCCCCTGATAATCAACTAATTCCTGTGGCTGATATTGTGCTATTAAAGCGTATGTCCCATTATCTAACTTAACTTCCCTTAGAGCATCACTCATTTTTACGCCCCCTTCTTTTATTAAATAATTCTTTAACTGAGCGGTGCTTGAATTCATTTTCTTGTTGATCGTCTAAATGATTTCCTTCTGTTAAAGTTTTTTCCTCATTTTTATCTATTTTAAACACTTCATCAGTTCTTCGTACATTCCGCTCCCATTTAGTATGGGGACTAATATCTTTAATTTTCTTTACTTTTGTTACATTCTTTGTTTGTTTTTCACTTGTTTCTTTAATCGCTTCTTTAACAATAGATTGAATATTATCAAAAAAGTTAATTTCACTTTGTAATAAACTATGTTCGCTATCTTTATAATCTTTATTTTCTAAAGCGTTTAACTGTTTAACTTCTTCTAAAGTTTTATTTTGATATCGTTCTTGATGCTTTAACAGATAACATTTCTCAAAAATCTCTTCATTCCCTGTATGAATATAAATATGGTTCATATTGCGTGGATCATATGAGAAATCTACTTTCCAACTTTTCTTTGTTCTTGCTGTAGAAAACCATGATTGCTGAAGCGCTGTATCACAGCTGTATAACATTTTTTCAAATCTGATTCCTTTTGCAGTTACCGTAGCACTCCCCCTAGGCATTAAGTAAAATTTCATAATATCAGGATGGACTACTCTTAATTTCCCTGCACGATTTTTCACGCCCCATTTCCATAATTCAATCGGTGTGGGTTTTACGTTATCAACTACCATATCTTTATCACGTATGTAATTCTTCATATAGAAGTTTTTATTGTAATGCAAAATAAAATTGATAATAATTTTTGTATATTGTTCTATATCGAGTTTCGCTCCTAAACGTGGGTCTTTTGTGCCCCTTTTTCCCCAATCTTTTGAAACATACCCAGGTAAAAATGGCCGTATTTTTTCTTGAGATGTATCAAATAGTTTTTCAACAATTCCTTTCCAATCCGGGCGAAAAGATGGATTGTTTTCAATAGTAATATTAAGTCCTTCTATCAAATGATTTACATTATATCCTTCTAATTCTCCCCGATCACCTAAGATAATTTCTGGTAAATGTGCAGCAGGCCAACAATCATCTGTAATAGATATATTATAATTCGCACAAAAATCCTTCTTATTGACAGTAGAATTCAAAAGTGCCATCATCATTCCAATCCATGAAGGTCCTTCTAATCCAACATAAAAACCAGTAATTAAATGCGTATATACATCTGTTACGTAGTAAATCGTCGGTCGCTTCAATACCCAGTCGGCATTGTAGCGAGAAACTAAATATACATTAGCAATAGTTGCATCAATTTGATACCTAGATCCTGGTCCAAAAACCTCAAAAGAAGAAGAACCCAAAACAGGCCTATAATCTCTTTCAAATTTTTTTCTTCCATACTTAGCAATTGTAACTTCTTGTATCCCATATTCTTTATTAAACCAATAATAAAACTGTCCTAAAGTAGGTATATTATCTTCATCCAAAATCTTGATATATTTGGTATTATTTTGATAATATACACTCGACTGAAAGTTATCTCTAATCATCATTTTATACGTATATGCTAGTGTATTTTCCTGATTTGAAAAATAATAAGACTGTATAGCTCTCTTAAATTTTTCTTTTATTTCAGATGTAATATTAACTCCAATGCTATTTGTAATTCTAGGTCTACCAGTTTTATTTTCGTTCCAGTTCTTTTGTTCCCCCTTATTCCCACAATTTTTATAATCCGGGAGTAAACTATCTTTGACTTTCCCTCTTTGCCAATACCTTTTTAAATATTTATAAATAGTCTTATACGTACAGCCAAATTTTTCTGTTGCTTGTAAAATGAGCTTGCCTCTCTCATTTTTTTTGAAAATATTAGGTTCTTTACTTACTAAATCTTGTATAATCCTCCATGCTTTATCCCTAATTAATTTATCTTTTTCTTTTAATCCTTCATGATTTACTATTGGAAATAGTTCGTTTGTACTTAATTTTATGTACTGTCCATTTGCAAAGCCCTCATGAATATTACTAATTGTATCTACAAAAGGCATAGCTTTTTCATCATAAACATCAATTAAATAAATAATAACATTACCTTCATCTATCCAGAGCAATCTATATACCTTTGAATCATCAATTGACTTAAATGTTTCATTAACTGATAATTGAATCACAATTTTCATCACCTCTTTTACTAAAAACTACATCATTTAAAGTTAAACTTCGTACATTTAATTTTTGAGAACTCATATCTACAAAAAATAACTTCCTAGCTAACAAATGTTTAAAATATTTAATTGACGAACCTTGTTCCAAATTGTACTGTTCCTCAAACTCATTGCATATTTCCATAAGATCCTTATCGATATTTTGAAATCTCATTAAGTAACTAGAAAAGACTTTTACAAACGTTTCATCTTCAATTTCATCAAGATAATAAGACTTATGAATCCACGAAATATTCTGGGTTATAATGATTGGGATATCCTTTTCTGTTACAATCCCCCAATCAATCCCTTTTCTTTCCCAATATTCTCTTTCTATTTCAAACTTCTCTATAATCCTTTCATTTTCTAATTCACTACTAGGCTTGATAGTTCTAGCTAGATATTTTATTCCATTCCCCTCTCGAACTGTAAGGAAAAAATCTGTTGTTAGTACAATTAACGTTTCATTTTTCGTACAAATAGGATGACGAATCCCTTTTTCTTTTGCGATGTTATAAGTTACTTCCCGATTTAACGGAAATTGCTCACGAATATCAATAATATCTTCTATCCATTCCATTATAAAAAAATAATTCCTCTCTAAATCAGATAACAGTTCATGCCTTCTATTTGTTTTCCATCCTTTCAACCTAGAACTATTTCCTGTTGAAGAAATATTTTGAATCGTTAACCAAGGTTTATAATTATTAAACTCTCCTTCTCCCCTACCTTCTTTTATATACTTCTCTATTTTCTTTTCCGTCCAATCATTTTTACGTTTGGTCATGTTTTATCCCCTTTTTTAAAACTCTTTATAATTCCCATTATTGGATTTTTTTATGTATATAATACTTAACTTGTTTACAAAAAAACGGATATTTTAAAAATATCCGTTTTACACTAATTATTTATATAAATTTCGTAACACTTGTTTTAATTCTGGTTTAATTGCAATAATTGAACGAATCGCCTTTACTTGCTGTTCCGCATCTTCAACATTAGAAGCATGACCTAATTCTAGCAATAAGCCCGTAGCAACTGTACCTGTACGATTACGTCCACCAGAACAATGGAAAAACACTTTTTTATCTTGTTCAACAGCTTCCTTGACCGCTGCAATTGCATTTCTTACTGATTCATCTTGCCCTTCTACACCTTCTACGATTGGATAAGCATGACGTTTAGTTCCAGCCGGAAACCCTTCTGGTTCTTCTCCACCAGCACGCAAATCAAACACCTCTGTGATCCCGTGCTTGTTTACTGCGTCTTGTATAGCTTCTACTCCACCAATATATACTTTTCCTTTTACTAGTTCGTGATAGTTAGTCATGTTTGTTAGTCTCCTTCAATTATTAGTTAGCAGCAGTTAGATCCGCCACTGATAACAAGTCCTGCGCCTTGTTGATCTTCTACATAGTCTAATGTTAAAGTATTAACGATTTCTGCTACCTTTGGATCCATTGCGACTTGAATACCGTTTACTGTTTCTGTGATATCACTTTCTTCTGCTTCACCTAAATTAATACCGTAACTAGGACCACAGCATCCAGCACCATCAAATGTAAAACGTAATGTTGTAACACCATTTTCTTTCATAGCAGTTTCAATAAACTCTTTTGCTTTATCTGTAATATTCATTATTATTTCTCCCCTTCACAGTAACTAATTAGAATTTTTTATTTTACTAACTCTTTAAGCTTCTCATATCCTACAATATCTTCCGATTGCCAAGGGATGATAACACAGTTATTTTGTGATTCCTTTTGTACTTCTTGAATCCATTGTATTTCGGACTGTGCTCTTCCTCTTAACACGAAGTCACTTGTATGTGTTGCGTAAAAACTTTGATTGATAACCCACCATTTCGGAGTAATGTCCGCACGTTTTAAGTCTTCTTGTAGACGGCTCGCTTCATGAACTGGTGTTGCTTCTGCAAGTGTTACAATTACAACGCTTGTTTCTTCTGGATTACGCAAACGTGGTAATAAGTTTTTCACAGACTGTGGTACTTCACCCGTAGAACGTGCAATTTCCTTATGATACGTTTGTGCTGCATCTAGTAACAATAATGTATGACCTGTTGGTGCTGTATCAATTACTACAATTTCATCATTAGCTCTTTCAACAATATCGGCCAAAGCACGAAAGACTGCAATCTCTTCCGTACAAGGAGAACGTAAGTCCTCTTCAAGATACGCTAAACCTTCTTCATCAACTGTATCTTTTGCTTGCTCTATAACTTCTTTACGATAGTTTTCAACTTCCAGCTTTGGATCAATACGACTTATCGTAATATTGCCTTGTTCCCCATGCATGACATAATTAATATGTGCTGCTGGATCTGTTGTTGTTAAATGTACACGATGCCCTTTTTCAGCAAGACCAACTGCAATGGCTGAAGCTACAGTTGTTTTTCCTACTCCACCTTTTCCCATTGTCAAAATAACTCTTTTTCCTGTCTCAGAAAAATCTGCAATCAAGTTTTGCAGAGGAGATATAACAATTTCTTCTTGTAACTCATCTAAAATTGAGAGACTTTCAATTGGCCGAACCAACTTTCTCATATTCTCTATTCCGGTAACATTAAATGGCACTAATGGAAGTTCATAAGCTGGAAGACCTTTTAGCTCTTCTGACATGTTTTCTAATGCACGTACTTGTCTCGTAAACAAAGCTTTAGAAACAGCATCATTTTGCACATAATTCGTTAAAACACCATTTATAAGCAAATATTGATTGCTAACTCCAATTTCTTTTAATTCTTTGGCTGCTCGTTCTGCTTCTTGCAACGGTGAACTATCAGGACGTGTCACAAGCAATAAAGAGGTTTGCTTCGGATTCGATAACGCTTCAACGGTTTGACTATATAATTCTTTTTTATCACCAAGCCCTGCTAATGGTCCTAAACAAGAAGCTCCATGAATACTTTCTTCTAAGAAACCACTCCAAGCCGTAGGAAGTTGAAGAAGACGTAACGTATGACCTGTTGGCGCTGTATCAAATATAATGTGATCGAATTTCGATGTTAATTCTATATTTGTAAGTAACGTAGAGAATTCATCAAATGCGGCCATTTCTACTGTACAAGCTCCAGATAATTGCTCTTCCATCGTTGCAATAACAGCATCAGGGAGCTTTCCACGGTATGGACCAACAACACGTTCTTTATATTCATGTGCTGCTGTTTCAGGATCTAAGTTTGCTACTTGTAGATTTGGAACACTTGGAATTTCTTTCGGTTTATTCGTAAGTTCTATTTCGAACACATCTTGTAAATTAGAAGCTGGGTCAGTACTTATTAATAAAACTTGTTTCCCCATATCAGCTAACGTAATAGCTGTTGCACATGCAGTAGATGTTTTTCCAACTCCACCTTTACCAGTAAAGAATAAAAATGGTGTGAATGCTATTGTGTTTGGATTATATAAGTTTGTCATTGCCTTTCACTTCTTTCTCTATTTTTTCACGTCTAGCTTTAAACGTACGACTGGCTTTTGACTCAACTCTTCTTTTGTTATATCTGTTAATTGTGTAAGTTCTTCATTTGTCAGGTGACCTTTTTCTTTTACTACTTTTCCATCTACCAAAGTTACAGGTAACACGTCTGGTCCTTTATCTGTTAATAGTTGACTGATAACAATATTATTGGCAAATGCATCTGGTTCACTTGCCAAATTATAACGGGTCACATCAATACCTTTATTCTTCAAGTTGTTAACAGCAACTGATACACGAATTAACTCTGGGTCAACACTCGGTCCGCAAACACCAGTAGAACAACACATTGCAGGATCAAAAATTTCTATCTTCTTCATCTTTGATTTCTCCCCTTCTTTACAAAATAAGCCGAGAAAAAGATTCTCGGCTACAAATATTTAATTTTCAATTATTCTCCTGTTTCAGCGAATTTTTTGATACGTTCGCCAATCTCATCACGAACTTTTTGGAATACAGACCACTCTTGACCAGCTGGATCATCAAATCCCCAATGAACTCGTTTTACATGTGGTGGTGTTGTCGGACATACATCATTTGCGTGACCACAAAGTGTTACAACAAGATCCGCTTTATCTAAAATGTCACGGTCAATGGTATCCGATGTTTGATCTGTAATATCAATGTCTACTTCGTTCATTGCTTTAATTGCATTCGGATTTACTCCGTGCGCCTCAATACCTGCAGAAAGTACATTCCATTTGTCACCTAAATATTTTTTGCCCCAAGCTTCTGCCATTTGGCTACGACAAGAGTTTCCTGTGCATAAGAAGTAAATTGTTTTTTTGTTTTCCATGATAATTCCACCTTTTTATGAATAGTTATTTTGGTTGTGTTTGAAAGTATTTCCGCTGGAACCAGAGTGCTACATTTACGAGAGCAATCATAACGGGAACTTCAACTAAAGGTCCAATAACCGCCGCAAACGCTGCACCAGACTGAATTCCAAATACCCCTACAGCTACAGCGATTGCTAATTCAAAGTTATTACTACCAGCTGTAAATGCTAATGTTGTTGATACCCCATAACTTGCACCCACTTTTTTGCCCATATAGAAGGAGACAAAAAACATGATTACAAAATAAATGAGTAATGGAATCGCAATACGTACAACATCAAATGGTACGCTAACAATAACCTCTCCTTTTAATGAGAACATCACAATAATTGTAAATAACAATGCAATTAATGTAATTGGACTAATCTTTGGTATAAGTACTTTTTCATACCACTCTCGGCCTTTTGTTTTTACAAAGATAAAACGTGTTAACATTCCTGCAATAAACGGAATTCCTAAGTAAATAAAGACTGATTTTGCAACCTCAGCCATTGTTATATCTACAACAGCACCTTCAATTCCTAACCATTCTGGAATAACTGTTACAAACACATAAGCATATACTGAGAAAAATAACATTTGGAATACAGAGTTAAATGCTACTAATCCTGCCGCATATTCTGTATCTCCTTTTGCTAAGTCATTCCAAACGATAACCATCGCAATACAACGAGCTAAACCTATCATGATTAAGCCCACCATATATTCTGGCTTATCTGGTAAGAATATAACAGCCAAAGCAAACATCAGAACAGGACCAATAATCCAGTTTTGTACGAGTGATAATACTAATACTTTTACATCTTTAAAAACGCGTCCCATCTCTTCATAGCGCACTTTCGCTAATGGAGGATACATCATTAAAATTAACCCAATCGCAAGCGGTATGGAGGTCGTTCCTACTTGTAAACTATTCATGCCCTCAACAAATCCAGGTGATAAATAGCCGACTCCTATTCCTACTGCCATGGCAAGAAAAATCCAAAGGGTTAGGTATCGATCTAGGAAAGACAGACGTTTTTTCCCCGTGTTGCTCATCCCTCTCACTTCCCTTTCTAACTATTTATTAACAACCACACCGGAGTGTAGGATTGCTCTTCTCAATTTGTTTAATTTTCTCTGATTGATCTGGTACATGCGCTAAAATATCTTCTAAAAGTGTGTATAAATCACTTGCTTGATTTAAAGAATAATAAATCCACTGACCTCTACGCTCTTCTTGTACCAAGCCTAAATCCTTTAACTTTCGAAGATGTTGACTAATTGAGGGTTGACTCATGTCAAACACTTCAAGAAGTTCACAGACACAACATTCACGTTGTTTAAGAATAGATACAATTGTTAACCTTGTTTTGTCTCCTAGTAGTTTCAATAGCTGTGACACTCTTGTTAATTCGATAACCGTTTTTTCCATATCCACACCACCCTTTTATAATTACATAAGTATATACTTATATATTAAGCGAAATTTAAACCTAATATTCATTAAATGGATTCATTTTTATTTTTCTCTCCTTCTCGAAATAAGTATATAATTAATTGCTTATATAATCAACTGAAAAAAATTTATATTTATAGTATCTTTACACTGTACCTTAATGCTCAACTCACATTTTTATTTTATCAAAAATTATCGTTTTTGTTACAAAAAACATATTTTCTTTCGTTTTAAGTGAAACAAAAAACCACCAAATATAATGGTAGTTTAAAACACAATTATTTATTTTATAATAGTGATATTATTGTACCTCCAACAGCACCCACCACTACAATAATCCAAGGTGGTAACTTCCAATACACTAACATACTAAATAATACAGCGGCAAAAGCAAAATCAACAGGTTGTAAGATTGCACTAGTCCAAATCGGATGATAGAAAGCTGAGATTAAAATGCCGACTACTGCCGCATTCACTCCCATTAAAGCACCTTTAATTTTAGGATTTCGTCTTAGTTGATCCCAAAACGGTAATGTACCTAAAATAAGAAGAAATGCTGGTAAGAAAATAGCTACAGTTGCCAATAATCCACCTTGCCATCCACCAATAACAGCACCAATATACGCTGCAAATGTAAACAATGGGCCAGGTACAGCTTGAGTAGCACCGTAACCAGCTAAAAATGACGCTTCATCCATCCAGCCCGTAGGTACAAATTCACGTTCCAGTAACGGTAACACAACATGACCTCCACCAAAAACTAAAGAACCTGCGCGATAAAAACTATCAAACATTGCAATCCAATTTAACGATGTAACCTCTCTTAGAATTGGAAGGGAAATAAGTAATCCAAAAAATAGTGATAAACAAATTACTCCTAACTTTCTGGAGATTGGGAAACTTAGTTTCGCTTCATCGTTATCCGCATGATTTTTATAGATAAGATAACCCACTAGCCCCGATAATAAAATTACACCAACTTGTGTGAAAGCTGTTTGCCATAATAACGTTCCAACTAAAGCAAATAATGCAATTGATTTACGTTGTAAATCTGGTGTCAACTTTTGAGCCATTCCTAAAATCGCATGTGCTACTACTACCACCGCTACAATTTTCAGCCCATGAATCCAACTAACATCTCCAATGTTTAAACCTTGTAAAACTAATGCAAATATGATTAATGCAATAACAGAAGGAAGAGTGAAACCTATAAAAGCAAGAATTCCTCCTAATACACCTGCACGCATTACACCAATACCAATACCAACTTGACTACTAGCAGGGCCAGGTAAAAACTGACATAACGCAACTAAATCCGCATAACTTTTTTCATCCATCCATTTTCTTTTGCGAACATACTCTTCGTGAAAGTAACCAAGATGTGCTATTGGCCCCCCGAAAGATGTAAGTCCAAGTCGAATAGAAACTAGCAGTACTTCTAATAAAATCTTAAATCTGCTTTGCTGTGTTGTATGATTCATTCTACACGTCCTTTCTTATTAGTCTTTAATTTCTTTAAAAAGTTCGTATGCTTTCTTTCGTGCTTCCACTAGAACATCTCGTCCTTTTTCAGTAGCTGTATAATACTTTCTGATTTTCCCAGCTACATTACGATCCTCTTTATTCAAAAGACCATAACTTTCCATCGCATGAAGAATAGGGTATAAGGTTCCAGGACTTATAGTATAGCCATGTTCCCTTAGTTCTTCTAACATCCATGCACCAAAAATGGGATGTTCCTTAGCATGATGTAAAATGTGGATTTGGATAAACCCTAAAAATAACTTTCTTAATAATTTATCCTCCAAGTTTTCCCCCTCCTATAGCATCAAAATCGAAAAGCAATATCGAACTTCGTTATTAATTTATCATTGACATATCACTTTTTCAATTAATTATAAAATAATTTACAAAGCCTTTACAAAGTAATGATTCCGTATTATTTAAGCATTCATCCGTAATACATTCAAAGATAACCAAAAAGTCACTTTCCTCAGCGTACAGGAAAGTGACTTTTTCATGGTTAAAATTTTCTTATTGAACAAAAGCTTGTTTTTCTTATTCAGTTTTCTAAATATCTATATAAAGTTGATTTACTGATTCCAGTTTCTTCTCGTATTTCAGCTAAACTATAGTCACCACTTTGATACATTACAATAGCACGCTTTACATTCTCATCAGGTTTTCTAGGACGCCCTGTTGTAACTCCCTTTTGTTTCGCTTCATACAAGCCTTTCTTCGTTTTTTCACTAATTACATCACTTTGAAAATCAACAAGATGTTTTACAATATCTCCAAAATGATACCCATTTGCATTACTGGTATCAATATCTTCTTGAACAAAGTAAATGTAAGCACCTTTATTATCAATGACTTGTAATAACTCAACAAGATGACGTGTTGAATCAGCTAATGTGAATAGTTTTGTAACAACAATTTTATCATCTGGTTTTAGGTTATCTATCATATTTTTAAGTTGTACTCTTTTTTTGGCCGATGAATGTTCCTCTGAAACAATCATCGTACAACTACATTTCTCTAAGGTTTTGAGTTGTTCTTCACATTTCAAGTCATCTTGATATGGTCTCATATATCCGATTAACATACATGCTCTCCTAACAATTTAGACGTTTCTTTTATCATACCATAACTTGGAGTTATAAAATCAGTATCAAAAAGGTTCCTTTTTGGGACGATAAGTGTTAGACTGTTTTTATTAAATCGTGAACGCGGCTTTTATGAGACTTAAAAGCCACAAAATAAATGATATGAGGTGTATAAGACAGTGGTAGAAAAATTAAAAACAGAATGGTTTTCAAATGTTAGGGCTGATATCCTTGCGGGGATTGTAGTTGCACTAGCATTAATTCCTGAGGCAATTGCATTTTCCATTATTGCAGGTGTAGATCCAATGGTGGGATTATATGCATCCTTTTGTATTGCAGTTATTATTGCCTTTGTAGGTGGTCGTCCTGGAATGATTTCAGCGGCAACCGGTGCAATGGCATTACTTATGGTTCCTTTAGTAAAAGAGCACGGGCTAAATTATTTATTAGCAGCAACAATCTTAACGGGTGTTATACAAATTATTTTTGGTGTTTTTAAAGTAGCACGATTAATGAAATTTATCCCACGTGCTGTCATGATTGGTTTTGTTAATGCTTTAGCAATTTTAATTTTTATGGCTCAAGTACCACATTTTATTGGCATTTCCAATCTGACATATGTATTTGTAGCAATTACATTAGCAATTGTCTATATTGTACCGCGATTTATTAAATCAATTCCAGCTCCATTAATAGCGATTGTATTATTAACAGCTATTGCAATTTATATGCATTTAGACTTACGAACTGTCGGTGACTTAGGAGCAATTACAAGAACATTACCATCGTTCTTTATTCCAGACGTACCATTTACATTTGAAACACTACAAATTATTCTCCCCTATTCAATTGCGTTAGCAATTGTAGGATTATTAGAATCTTTACTAACAGCATCCATTGTGGATGATATGACAGGAACCGATAGCAATAAGAATCGAGAATCAAGAGGTCAAGGAATCGCCAATGTTATCAATGGTTTCTTTGGTGGGATGGCAGGTTGTGCAATGATTGGGCAATCTGTAATCAACGTAAAATCGGGTGGACGTGGTAGATTGTCTACGCTAATTGCAGGATTATTTTTAATGTTTCTCATCATCGTATTAGGAGATTTAGTTGTACAAATCCCAATGCCTGTTCTAGTAGGTATTATGATTATGGTTTCTATTGGTACATTTGATTGGTCTTCATTCTCATATTTAGTAAAAGCTCCAAGAAGTGATGCAGTAGTTATGTTAGTGACCGTTATTATCGTAGTTGCAACGCATGATTTATCTAAAGGTGTAATTGCTGGGGTTTTATTAAGTGCAATATTCTTTGTTGCTAAAATTTCAAAGATAAAAGTTACAAAACAACAAGATGGCTCAAATATGAGATTTGATGTGGATGGTCAATTGTTCTTTGCATCTGTAGAAGGATTCGTAGAATCATTTGATTTCAATGTTAAAAATAGAAGCATTGTCATTGACTTCTCAAACACGCATGTTTGGGATGATTCGGCAGTTGGAGCTATCGACAAAGTTGTTATTAAATACCAAGAAAATCAAAATATTGTTACCATTACAAACTTAAATTCTTCTAGTAAGAAACTCGTAGAAAAATTAGCAGTATATAATAATCCAAATAGAAAAGCTTCTTCACATTAATTCATGATTAGGAGTGGAAAATATGTATAAAAAAATCCTATTAGCTGTAGATGGCTCTGAACATTCCTTACGTGCTACTCAAGAAGCAATGAAAATTGCATCCTTATCTAGCGAATGCACAGTTGAAATTGTATTTGTAGTCGATTATGCAAAAGCAAAGAATGAAGTTATTCATGCACAAGGGAAAGAAGAATTAGAGTTGTCCCGTCGTAAGAGACTTTTACCTATTGAGGAAAAATTAAAAGCAAATCGTATTTCTTATGAAGTTAAAATATTACATGGTGAACCAGGTCCAACCATTGTAGACCATGCGAATAAAGGTCATTTCGAATTAGTGGTACTTGGTAGTCGAGGACTCAATGCGTTGCAAGAAATGGTACTAGGAAGTGTGAGCCATAAAGTAGCTAAAAGGGTTCAATGTCCTGTACTGATTGTAAAATAATATTTTTTTGTATGATTCCTGATTTTGAAAATTCTTATTCAAAATCAGGAATTTTTATCATAAAGGAAACTTGAAATATTTTAATATGTAAGGAGTTGGCACATGAAAACACTACAAAGTGGAAAAACAAAGATTTTTGCTTTAGGTGGCCTTGGAGAGATTGGAAAGAACATGTATGTCATTGAGTATGAAGATGAAATCATCATTATAGATGCTGGATTTAAATTTCCTGAATCTGAACTATTAGGTATCGATTATGTTATCCCCGATTATACGTATCTAGAAAGAAATAAAGATAAAATAAAAGGATTATTCATAACACATGGACATGAAGATCATATTGGCGGGGTTCCCTTTTTATTTAAACGGATACAAGTACCGATTTATGCTGGGAAACTAGCTGCAGCATTAATTAAAAGTAAATTTGAAGAACATAATATCCGCCATGTTGAAATAAAAAATATATTGGATGAAACAGAAGTTGAATTTCAACACACGAAAGTACGTTTTTACCGAACAACACATAGTATTCCTGACGCATTTGGTATAGTAGTAACCACTCCAAACGGAAATATTGTACATACTGGTGATTTTAAATTCGATTTTACACCCGTTGGTACAGAGGCGAACCTACACAAAATTGCTGAAATCGGAAAAGAAGGTGTATTGTGTTTACTATCTGACAGTACAAATAGTGAAGTTTCTGGCTTTTCAATGTCAGAAAAAAAGGTCGGACAATCCGTAAAGGAAATCTTTTCAGAGGCACAAGGACGTATCTTATTTGCAACTTTTGCATCTAACGTTCACAGATTGCAACAGGTTGTAGAGGCTTCTATTTTGTATAATCGTAAAATTGCAATTGTAGGAAGAAGTATGGAAAAAACAATTCAAATAGGAAGAAATTTAGGATATATCCAAGCTCCAGAGGACATATTCGTTGGTGTACATGAAATCAATCATATTCCCAGTCATCAAGTAACTATCATATGTACAGGAAGCCAAGGGGAGCCAATGGCTGCATTATCAAGGATTGCATATAGTAATCACCGACAAATCCAAATTATTCCAGGAGATACAGTTGTCCTTTCTTCCTCTCCGATTCCAGGGAATGTGTTAAGCGTTAACAGAAATATTAATCAACTATATCGAGTAGGTGCAAATGTAATTCATCATAAAATAAGTGATATTCATACATCTGGTCATGGAGCACAAGAAGAACAAAAATTGATGCTCTCACTTTTAAAGCCGAAATATTTCATGCCTATTCATGGAGAATATCGTATGTTAAAAAAGCATGTAGAATTAGCTGTAGAATGTGGTGTTCCTATAGATAATTGCTTTGTTATGGATAATGGGCAAGTATTAGAAATCTCCAAAGGAGAAGCTAGAATTAGTAGTAAAACCATACCTTCTCAAGCTGTGTATGTTGACGGAAGTGGTATAGGTGATATTGGAAACATTGTTTTACGTGACCGTAGAATTTTATCAGAAGAAGGAATCATTATTATAAGTCTGAATTTAGATTGTAAACAAAAGCGATTAGTATCCCAGCCGGCAATTGTTACAAGAGGCTTTGTATATATGCGTGGCTCAGAGGAACTTATGAAGAAAATAGAAGATATTGTAGAAGATTGTATATGTAATGTACTAAATGAAGGGATAATAAATTGGGCACAAATAAAACAAACACTTGTAGAAGTATTAAGTCCATTTTTATATTCTAAAACCGGACGTCGTCCAATGATTCTTCCAATCATTATGGAAGTTTAAAAAGAAAAACATTCATTAATAATTCATACTTTATTTTTAAGAATGCCAACACATTAGGTTCTAAACTATTAAGATATTAGATTAATAACAATCAAAAACCAGTGATGTCACTTAATCACTGGTTTTTGATTTCGAATTTGAAATCATTACAATATTAGCCTAATAATTTTTCCATAATCATAATATCGACATGCTCTCCGTCCATGATTCCCTGTTTTTCAAATACTCCTACTTCACGATAACCCATTTTACGATACAGCCCTTGCCCTAGATCATTAAAAGAAAAAGTAAATAAAACAAATTTATAGAATTCGTTCTGCTGTCCATTTTTTTCTAAAGCTAAAAGTAAATTCTGTCCCAAACCTTTCCCTCTATATTCTCTTTTTATGTATATAGATAATTCTCCTACTCCACGGTAGGCGCATCGATGACTGTATGGATTAATGGAGGCCCAGCCAACGATATGAGCATTCTCTTCCATGACAAGTACTGAATATCTTTTTTCTCGTTGTAACAGCCATTCCATCACATATTTATCTGTTTTTATTTCTGTCTCTAAAGTCGCAATACGATCCTCGATACCCTCATTATAAATAGTCGTAATTTCTCGTACATCTTGTTCGGTTGCCTTTCTAATCTTCATAATTATCTCCCCCTAACTTCCCTTACCATTACACTACTTTTAATATATTTTCCTTAGATCCCGATAAGCTTCAAGGAAATTTTGATAAGTGTGCTCTCCTAAACTATCCTCTTGGAGTCCGAACATATTTTGAAAAATATAGTCTTTTGCTTTTTCAACGCTATATTGTTGGGTATTCATAATTAACCGTATATAGGCCAAAAAATAATCCTTTTTCAAGCTACCTGCATGATTAACAATCATTTAATTGGTTTCTCCCTTCAAACTTTAGAGTTGTTGTAAGGAGAAATAATATAAAATACTCCTCCTTACAGTACTGTTCTTTAAGAACATGAATTTGTTCCACAGCATGAATCATTGACTTTATTAGGTTTTAAATTTACGCTACAAACACCAGTCTCCGGCAAATCAAGTTCAACTTTTTGTGCTGATTCATAGTTTCCAGTAAGATATGCGACGATGGATCTAACTTGTTCATAACCTGTTGCCATTAGAAATGTCGGTGCCCTACCATAACTCTTTGAACCTACAATGTAGAAGTCTTTTTCCGGTTGGCGAAGTTCTTTTTCACCATGAGGTCGAACTGTACCACAGCTATGCAAATTAGGATCAATAAGTGGTGCTAATGTCGCTATGCTTTCAGTAGCAGAATCAATAGAAGTACGGATTTCACTTATTATAGATAAATTAGGGCGATTACCTGTATTTACAATCATCTCATGAACATCATTGACTTTTATTTCTTGTTCTTCTTGATGACCTACAATGTCCATTCCATCCTTTGTTCTAGCTACGCGTTGAATTTTATATGGTGTGATTACTTCCACACTTCCTTCATCAACTAATTGATGAATACGGCTACCTAAGGCTCCACGTGCTTCAAGGGCATCTTTCTCCTCTCCACCATAGGCTTCTTCCACACGTTGTTTCCTCATAATCCAAACAATAATAGTTTTTGGATTGGATTCTTTTAATTTAGCTAACTCCAATAAAGTATTGATTGCGGAATGACCACTTCCAACAACAGCTACACGCTTATTTGCATATCGTTTTTGCTCTTTTCCTAAAATATCTGGAATTCCATAAAAAATATGCTCGTTAAGGGATTTTTCTTCTTTCAACCAAATACCATTAGAATTTGCCGGATTCGGATTTCCCCATGTACCTGAAGCATCTAACACCGCTCTAGCTTCATAAATTTGAAGTACACCTTCTTTTTCTGTGTAGATCAAGAATGGCTTTTTTTCACGATTCGCTGTTTTCATTTTATCTACATTTTTCTTACCTATAGATAGTACTTTAGTATTCAAATGGATGAATGGTTTAATTTCTGGAAGGTTCGCAAGTGGCTGTAAGTATTTTTCTACAATTTCTTTTCCTGTTGGTAATGCTTTTATATCGGGTGCTTCCCAACCAGACTGTTCAAGGAGATCCAAAGCCGCTTTATCTATGTTATATTGCCAAGATGAGAATAGTCGCACATGACCCCATGTAAGAATGTTTGATCCTATATTTTCTCCAGCTTCTAATAAGATAAATGACCCACCATGTTTTGCTAAGTGCGCTGCCGCTGCCAACCCTATGGGTCCTCCCCCAATAATGGCTATTGGTAACTGTTTTAATCTCTTCATATCAATTTTGTTTTGTATTCTTTGATTTTTCGTTCCACAACACTCTTGTAGTTTGAATGAAAGTTGAATAGGTTTCATGAAAAAACCTCCTTATTTTCTCTAAATTTATTAGTGTAGTTTCTAAATTGAATTCTTTAAATCAAAAAAAATTGATTTAAAGTCCAGATTGATTATTCAAGTTTAATCACTTATCAAAATGTTATATTAATCAAAAAAAATTGATTAAATATATATTAAAACGCTATTTCGTCCCCACCAAAGTTATGACATGGGACGAAATATACAGCATAATTGCTCAGATAATAGTGCGTCTACTTCTGTTTTATTAATGTCATAGTAACTCCATGTTCCTTTTGTTTCTTTTGTAATAAGATTCGCTTCCAGTAAAAGTTTTAAATGATATGAAAGTTTTGATTGTGGTAGTTCTAGAACACCAGTTAAATCACATACGCAAGTTTCTCCACGTTGGCACAATTCGTACAAAATGTGTAACCTTTTTTGATCTGCCAATGCTTTAAACTTCTTTTCATACATTTCAAAGGTTCGGGTAGTTGATTGAGTGTACAATTTAATTTCTTTCATGGTAATTTCCTTTCATCAATTTTTTTTGATGTTTTTATTGTATGTTAAAAACTTTTACTTTACAACATATAAATCAAAAAAATTGATTTATCATTTAACATAAAATAAAAAGCATGACATTAATCTGCATGCCTTTTACTTTATAGTTAGATAAACTAAAACCTAATCGATAATTTCTCCATTCTTGTACAACACATTCAAAACAGAGTATAAAGCATTTTTCTCATATAAATACTTATACTACTACCTCAAAATATTTTATTGTTAAATATATCAAAAAACACTTATTATATTTTATTCTGCAGATATAGGTAGTTCTTGTTGGCTACTATTTTCCATCCATACAGATATAATATATTCATCATCCTTTGGAGCACTCCATTCGCTTTTTGCTTGATTTAAGTTCCCCCAACTATAGCGTTCTAATAAGATGGAGTTTTTATGATCTATTTCTTCTGTTAGTACTATGCCATAAGAAGATTTAATGATATTTAATAATCCAATAGGCATCTCTTGTAATTCTTTATCTTTCAAATATTCATATGCTGCAAATGATTTTGAACTTCCTTTTACATAATCATGGGGCATTTCTTCTTCAAAAGTATATTGAAAAACAAATTTTTTGTTATTTTTAATCTCGCAAAGCTTTTCTATTTTATGATTTAAAGTTAACACTTTCTTTAACGCTGCAACCGTTTTGGTCTCTCCTTTTTTATTGAATTCAGTTATATCATAATCATGTATACAAGTGTATTTTATTCCAAAGTTATTAAGCACATTTAGAACTATATACATCGTTCCCTTACCTGCACAATTAACTACTGAAGTCCTATCATATATTTCTCTCTCTAGCTCGCCATTAACAACTAGTTTTTCCCCAATTAATTTTAGTGCAATTACCTCCGTGTCCCCCTCCACTAAAATAACATTTTCAGCAAAGAATATTTCATTTATATATGGATTAAAGCGCAATAATGCTTGGAATTTTTCTTTTTCTTGGAGAGGAAGTCCATATATATTTGAATCCACTTGATTTGCTATAACATTTTTTTCATGATTTAAAGAGAGTTTTGCTAGCGTTCTATGTGGCTTTGCTAAATCAATAAAATTTGGAGAATGAGAAGTTGCTAATACTTGGAAAAACCCCTCATCTGCTAAACTATACAATGTTTCTTTAAACACTCTTGCCAAGTGAGGATGTAAATATAGTTCTGGCTCCTCTATAGCTATAATTAAAGGTCTATTTATTCCTTTTTCTTCACCCTGGTATTTTTTCATATACATTTTAAAACCTTTAAGAATTGATAGCATAAAAGTACGTTGCACACCATTACCTTGATGAGTCAGAAGAGTTTCTAAGCCATTGTAATCAAAATTTGGTTTTAATGATGTACTAACTATTTCATCTAAAGGATTTATATCAACATTAAACTTAATCTTAGTTGCAGTCACTTCCTTCAAAAATCCTTGAACCTCTTCTTCAAAATATTGAATTCTCTCATTTTCATGAGAATTAATTTTATCTTGTAAAAGTTTCGTTTTTTCTTGTGCCTCCTTATACTCATCGAGTCCTTTTATCACATCTTTATATAGAGCATATAAAGTTTTCATATAAGGCGAGTTATCCTTAATATCATCACTTGCATTCTTTACTGCGGGAATATAAATAACTTCTGGGAAAGCACTTATAAAATGTGTACCATTGTTTCCACCACCCATCTTACCATTCCAGCCTTCTTCTCCTAAATCGTGTTCTTCATTTCCTGTCAATTTTGATGCTCTCTCAACTTTTTCCCCATATGTATATATAGATCTGACTATAAATTTTCCTGAAGGTTCATGGATAGAAGCCCTTATTCCATGGAGGTTAATCTCTGCTTCAGTCAACTCTGAAAATGTGGCATGAAAGGTAATCGGAGTAGATGTATCATGCCTATAATATAAATTTTTATCCAGCTTTGAGTTACTTGACCCAAAGGTACATAGAGCTTCTAAAACAGTACTCTTACTGCAATTATTCGGCCCAATTATAATCGAAATATTTTCTATATCCAAACTTAGTTCCTTTATACCTTTAAAATTTCGAATCGTTAATTTAGTTAACTTCACTATTCTCCCTCCTCTATTATCAATATATTATCATTTTTCGCCTAACAAAAGTTTTATTTTTTTAAAATATTCAGTTTTTTAACGCATTTTTATTACTTTGAAATTGTTTTTATTTAAAACTCTGAGCATAATAAAAAGCATGACAATTATATATCATACTTTTTATTATGTATTATTTTCTCTCACCTTCACAATAAGTCCACAACGTTGTTTTGAATTGTATAACTTTGTTTTGAATTGTAGTACTTTCTTTTAACATGTACAACTTTCTTTTAACATGTACAACTTTCTTTTAAGTTCACAACTATCCATTATGTACGATTAAACCGTCAGGTCTAAAACGACTCATCATAATTTCATTAATAAACTTTCCGTGAGCCTTCAAATTTCCTATCTTTACTCCCTCTTCTACAAATCCTAATTTTTCATATAGAGATTTCGCTTTCGGATTCGTTTCTAAAACACCTAGTTCTACTCTCTCTAACATTAACCAATTATCCGCTAAATCAATCATTTTTGTAAGAAGAGCTTTTCCAATGCCTTTATTATGATATTCACTATCTACCCCTATAAACAAATCACCCGAATGAGATCTACGTCCAGGGCTTTGGGTTAACCCAACAAATCCTACAACTTCCCCATCATACTCTGCAACAAATTCAAATTGATTTGAAGCTAAATTTCGAATTCTATTTTCCATCGCATCTACACGCATGCTAGGTAAGAAAACCATATAAGGTAATACGTCATCTTGTATGCATATACGGTGAATCGCTCTAGCATCTTGTATTTCTACCGCTCTTACTATGATCGCCATATTTCCCCTCCTCCATATTTACAATAATACATTCTATCCTCCTGTATGAAACCCCTTCTCTTCTGGATTTCTTTATGTTATTTTTACATAATTATTCCGGAATAATATTAGATTTACAAACTCCTTATCTACTCAGGGGTTAACTTTTTACTTTATTATATAACGCAAGCAGTTTTTCAATTGGAATACCATTTATTTTCATACCGGTTATATCACAATTTTCTATTTCAATATTTTTCAAATTACTATTATGTATTACAGTACCTTCCAAATCACAACTATCGAATAAAATAGATTCCTTCTCATCTCTAAGACTTGTATTTTTGAATTGCACTCCACCTAATGTCACAAAATTAAATTTACTACCGGAAAGATTTAAATCTGCAAATAAAGATCTTTTAAAGTTTATATTTCTAAACTTAGATTTACTTACATTACAATTACTCATATTCATATGCATTATATTACTACCAACAAATGCACTATTTTTTAAATTTACTTGATAATACTCTGTATTTTCCAAGTTACAGTTTTCGTATTGGCTATTTTTCATGTCTTTATTTTTAAATACAATTTCTTTGTTTGAGCTCGTCCCTATTCTTTTCACGTAACAATACTCATCTTCTGATTCAAAAATTGTTTGGTAGCCCATCTTTTTATAAAAATGGTGATTATTAATTTGTCTACTCGATGTTTCAAGATCCCAAACCCTTATGCTTGGATATTCCTCTTCTATTAATTTAATAACATTTGATCCAATCCCTTTCCCTTGATAAACAGGATCTACAAAAATACGATCAATTCGGCCATATGATTTACCTGAGATCGTAACTATAATTCCCCCGATTATTTTTCCATCCATTATCACTTTGTAACAATTCAATTCTTCGATTGAATATCTCATCATTTCTACTGAAGAATACCCTGGTGGTTGGATGTTATAGTCAATAACATCACCTTGACCACATAACCATCGTTTTGCTTCTTCATCAAATGTTCTTGTCATTATTTCTGTTAACTTTTCTGCATCTAAAATTGTAGCTTTTTCTATACATATTATTGTCATTTTTGTTTTCCCCTTTATTATTACAAGATAATATTTTTTTGTAAACAATACAGTTATAAAATAAAGAAAATTAAAATTAATCACTCTACTTATTATTAAACTACAAATTAACCTATATTTTCCACTGTTCTTTAGATAAATAAAAAAGAGACCATGCAATATAAACATGATCTCTTCTATTATTTATTTTCACTTGTATATAATTAAAAATTAGTTTTATTTCAGCCACTCGTTGCAACTATTACTTAACGCCTGTAAATCCTCTATAAATCGACTTGCATGATATCCATCACAAACCGAATGATGAACTTGCAATGAAACTGGTAGCATAACCTTATTTTTTTCATTAAAATATTTCCCACAAGTTATAATAGGTAATAGATAATCAGCATCATTATTAATATTAAATCCAGTAAAACTAGTCCAAGGTATGCTAGAAATCGGAAATACATTAGGCGGAATATTTTCTTTCGTGAAAAGACCATGAACATTAGCATAGTTTCTCATATCGTCTTCATAATTTTTATAGAAAGTGCGGAAATCACTTGAATAATCCGTCCAAATACTTGAAAAAGACTTATCATCTTTATGAAAGATTGTATAACTCGGTATCATTTCCTCCCAATAGCCTAAAACTCCTTCATCGTTAAAACATGTTCGAAAATTTTTATGATTATTTACTACTCTAGAAATTAAATATATAAAAACGGGATAAAATTTTATTCCCTTTTGATATACTTCCTCTAATAACATCGTGATATCAACATTAACAGTCATACTAAATGTACATTTCAACTTTAAATAATGCTCAAAATACTGCTCTCTATTCCAATCTTCTCTATCCATTACATGAAACTTCATTTTAATATCCTCCTAAAATTTTCTATTTATTTTAGAAGGCTAATTTCCTTGCTTTCACCATAAATGTTCACTCCTAACAGTTTACATTTCACTCTAATTGTTTATTTAATTATATAACATCTATAAGAATCCATTCACATATTTCTGGAAATCCATCCACATACTATAAATAAATCAAATGAAATTTGGAGGATTCATACATGAATAACAAAAATGTAAATAAAAAAGAAAATGTTATCGAAAACGCTACACCTATTCAAAATAATACTACTGCAAATCTTAATATCGAAGAGCAAGCAATGAACGGCTTATATGGAATGCCAGAAACCGCTATTGAAGATGCTGATCATGCTACATCTGATGATTTGACTTCAAAAAATTAATTACATTGAAAGAGCCAAGGAAAGTATCCTTGGCTCTTTCAACTACGCATCCACTTTTTGTATCTCTTCATTCTTTCTTGAAAGTTTCCCTGGCCAAAAAGCAAAGCGGCCTAACACGACTGTGATTGCCGGTACAAGTAATGGTCTAACAATAAATGTATCTAATAATACACCAATTGCTGTTACAATACCAAACTGAACTAGCACTTGAATTGGTAGTGTACCTAACACAGCAAAAGTTCCAGCTAAAATTAAACCTGCGGATGTAATGACACTACCGGTTTGTATAACGCCATTTTTTACTGCATCCAAATGATTTTGTGTCTTTCTGTTTTTCCATATTTCTGAAACCATAAAGATATTATAATCTTCACCTAAAGCAACTAAAAATACGAATGCATATAACGGTATTGCGCCTTGAATGGCTGGTGCTCCCATACCGAAGTGAAGTAATATCCATCCTGCTCCTAATGCAGAGAAAAATGATAAAACAACAGTTACAATTAAATAAATCATCGCGACAATTGATCGTAAGTAAACAAGTAATAATAAAGCTATAATACTAATCATTACTGGAATAATAACCGCTTCATCACGCTCTGTAATTTGCTTTGTATCATATAATGAAGCTGTTTCTCCGCCAATCCATAGTTGATCTTCTGCATTTCTAACCCCAGCATCTTTTAATACTTTTTCTACACGAGTTTTCAATTTAGGGATTTGATCTAATGCTTCAATTGAGTATGGGTTTTCAACTAAAGAAATCTCATACATTTTAATTTGCTTATTTTCTTTCCCCTCTTTTGGCTCTTTCACTGTTTTTACGAAAGAGAATTTCTCTAGTTCTTGTTTAATAGGAAGCTCTTTTCCTTTCGTATCAACAACAACTTTTACTGGCGCTAGTTCACCAGCTGAAAAATGATCACTAATTAACGTAAACCCTTCGCGTGAAGGCATATCCTTTGGAAACGATTCTAATAAGTCATATGTGTATTGAATACGTGGTACAAATGAAGCCAATCCACCTAATACAAATACAGTAAGCATAATGATTGTCCACGGTCTTCGTACTACTACATCTCCAAGTTTTTTACTAAAGGCACCTTTTGATTTTTTAACTTTTACGACTCTCTTTTTCTTTCTTGTAAATTCCTCATTCATCGAAGTTGTTCTCGGTATAAATGGGAAGAATGCGGCTCTACCGAAAATTAATAATAAAGCTGGTAAAATTGTTAAAGCAGCGATTCCCATAATGAATACAGCGACACTAAATGGTACTGCAAATCGATGAAAGGCACCATAATGAGCAAGCAATAATGTGCCTAATCCAAGTACAACAGTTAATGCACTCATTATTATAGCCCCACCAGAAGCTTTAATTGCAAGTTGAAGCGCCTTATATTTGCTTTCTTCTTCTAACAAGTACTCCCGATATCTCGAAATTAAAAATAAACAGTAGTCCGTTCCAGCACCAAACAATAGTACTGTCATAATTGATATCGCTTGGGCATCTACTTTAATCCATCCGTGATCAGCTAAAAAACCGAGTGTAGGACTAATAATACCGTATGCAAAGCCAACAACAAGTAAAGGTAAAATTGCTAAAATTGGTGAACGGTACAGTAAAATTAATAGAACCAATACGAGAAGTACTGTAGCAACTAACAGTTTTACATCAGCTTGACTAAATAAGCTAACTGCATCCGTTTGAATGCCAACAGGTCCAGATAATCGAACATGTAAACCAGCGTCACTAATTTTTCGTTTGAATG
The DNA here is from genome assembly GCF_038006905.1 of Bacillus sp. FSL R9-9834. Lineage (NCBI taxonomy): Bacteria > Bacillati > Bacillota > Bacilli > Caryophanales > Bacillaceae > Bacillus > Bacillus sp. FSL R9-9834. Next base: position 2,332,785 of record NZ_JBBOWD010000001.1, on the reverse strand, counting down.
GATCTTCATCGACTTTACTATTCACTATGTTTCTTAAATCTTCAAGGTTTCCTTTTAATATATCTGTTCCAGCCGACTTGTTAAAAAATACCGGTGTAACAAATGATGTACCATCTTTTGAAGCACTTTTTGCTAATACTTGTTCCGGGATTGTATCAAATGGTGGTAACGTTGATTGTTCCTTTAAAGGACTAGCTTTTAACTCTTTATAAACGTCTTGTATGAGTTTATAATCTTGTGACTGTAATCCACCATCTCTATACCATACTACTAATAAAGGATTCCCTGCATTATTCGGAAACTCTTTTTTCATAAGTGCTTCCGCTTGCTGTGACATAGCTGTTTCGGGTAAATTTTTCGGGTTCGGTTCTTTCGTACTATTTACTTGTGGTAACGTAAATGAAAGTAATAATGTAATAAGAATCCATACCGATAAAGTGATCCATTGCGTATTTTTACCTGCTACAAGCCTCCCTAACATATGTAACGGGTGCTTTTTCATAAAAAACCCACCTTCCTTTTTTCCTCCACTATTAATTATATATACTGGTCGGTTAATTAATCAAGAATGAATAAAAATTATGTTATAATTATCTAAACAATACATGTCAGGAGCGAATGGATTTGGAACAAAAACAACGCCCTCTTGGAAGGCCTCGTCAAAATAAAAATACAAAATCTACAAAAGAAACCATTTTAGAAGTTGCAACTCGGTTATTTCTTACTCAAAATTATCAAGTCGTTTCTATGGAGGAAGTAGCAAAAGTTTGTGGTGTTACGAAAGCAACCGTCTACTATTACTATTCAACAAAAGCAGATTTATTTACTGCTACTATGATTGAAATGATGATACGTATACGAGAGAATATGTCTCAAATCCTTTCTACAAATAAAACGTTACAAGAAAGGTTATTGGATTTCGCTAAAGTCTACTTACACGCAACGACAGATATTGATATGAAAAATTTTATGAAAGATGCAAAACTATCTTTATCTGAAGAACAATTAAAACAATTAAAACATGCTGAAGACAACATGTATGAAGTATTAGAAAAAGCACTCGATAATGCAATGCAACTTGGAGAAATACCGAAAAGAAATGCTAAATTCACTGCTCATGCATTCGTATCTTTATTATCAATTGGAAATTTTAAAGATGAAAATGACAATCCTATTATTGTAAATATAGATGAATTAGCAGAAGAAATCGTTTCGTTTTATTGGAACGGTCTAGTTCACTAATATTAAACTGCTTTCCTTTAATAAAAGGGCATGTTTGAATTTTTTCAAACATGCTTTTTTATCATTTAAGTGTTTTATTTATATGTCAACAATTAGACTACACCTTAGCATCTATTATCAAACAAATATTATCTTCAACTTTTACAAATTTTTAAGTTGAATCTTTATATTCTCCTTTCTAATACCGCTATCGTTTAATATGTTTTGTCATCCCAATCGAGAATGCCTCAAATCCTATAGATTCATAGTAAGATTGTAACGATTCTACACAGATAAGTTGAGGAATAACTTTTCTTTGTTCACACCGCTGGATTAACCGCCCTACCATTTTAGATTGATACTCTGGCAACACGCAAACACCACAAATAACGCCTGTTATTACACCATCTGATATAATACGCCCCATTCCTACTAACTTTTTATCATCAAATACATAAATTGCATACCAACTTTGTTTACACATTTGTTCTAATTCATTCACTGTTAATTTAAGAGAATTCCATCCTAAAGATTCATATAAAGCTAATAATTCAGTAAAATTTGTAGGATGTTCACTTGTATAGTGTATACTATTTTTCATGTAAACACTCCCTTATTCTATATTTTGTTAATATTCAGTAAAATTCCTCTTATGAAAATTGCGATTGGCGTGAAAATAACTAGAACAAACTTCAATAAGAAAGATAGAATTCCTTCTCAACATATAGTGAAACTTTAATCAACCCTCAACAATCGGACTTTTACGGGCAGCCCCACCCCCACCTAACTTCTTTGCTTTCGCTAAATTTTGAGGGGGGTCTTACTGCCCATTAAAGCGTGATAAAATAAAAAGAAGTTATCTCACTAGAGATAACTTCTTTTATATAAGACTCTCATTATATTATTAACCAAAAATTATACAACTGCATACGATTAGCACAAACAAAACCAATAAACCATTTGAGAAATAACCCATTGAATACTACCCCTTTATTAAATTATGTAAAAGATTTTATCATAAAATGATTTACAACATAATAACTGAAAAAGACATTGGATTCATTAGTTATATGTATTTAGTAATATTTTGTTTCCGTTCATATTCTCCTCCCCTAAAAGCATCCCTTATGCTCTTTTATTTTAATTCATTTAGTTTCAAAAATAAAAATAGTAAAAAATAATTTACTATTTTTAATTAAAACATTTGATTAGCAATAAAAATAGTAATAAAATATTTACTAAACGCATAAAGGAAGTGAAACAATGACCCAAAATGAATTATTAAATGAATACATGAATTTATTATTAAATATGTCGGGTACTTTCAAATTACTATCGGAGAAATCCTCTGAATTTACACATTTAGAGCAACACGTAGTAGAGTATATCGCCCAGCAAAAGGTGCCTGTAAATTTAAAAATGATTGCTAGTTATTTAAACATACCTAAACAGCAATTAAGCGTAACAGTACGTAACTTAGAACAAAACGGATACATTGTAAAAAAGCAAGATACGGTGGACAAAAGAGCTATATTAATCTCTCTGACAGAAAAAGCTGAAAAAGTACATTATGAGAGATGGAAACAAATATATAATAATTTCACTCACAATCTTGAAAACTTAAGTGAAGAAGATCAACGGGATTTAACTTACGGATTGTATAAAACAAATAAAATGCTCTCAAAAATGTTAAATAACGATTAAAAATATAAATAATTTTTTATTACACGGAGGCTGTTTCATGGTTAAAGAAATAGATATACATTCAGTACAAGGTACGATGCTTATTCCGTTATGGGGACGTGCGTATGGCAGTGAGAACAATAAAGATATTTTAGATGATACGGAGGCAATTCGAATTATTAAAGAGTGTAATTTTGACTTCTCAACAATAGCAAATACATTTGGTGAATACGGATGTATTACTTACATTACCCGTGCACGAAAAATTGACGATATGATAAAACAATTTATAACAAAAAACCCTAATGCTACTATAATAAATATCGGTTCCGGACTAGACACTACTTTTTCTAGAATTGATAACGGAACGATACATTGGTATAATCTTGATTTGCCCGATGCAATTTCCTTTCGCAAAACTTTAATTGAAGATACATCGAGGAATACTAGTATAGCTAAATCATTTTTTGATACTTCTTGGTTTGATGATATAAAGTATGATCCAAATGACGGCATTCTTTTCATATCAGCAGGTGTATTTTATTACTTTAAAGAAGAAGATTTAAAAAAGATCATAGTCGCTATGTCAAAACGATTCCCTGGAGGCGAGTTATATTTTGACGCTGAATCAAAATTCGCACTGAATCTTTCAAATGCTACAGTAAAAAAATCTGGTAATAATGGCGCTCTAATGTATTTTTATATAAATAATCCAAAGACATTAGAAAAATGGTCTTCAAACATAACAGTATTAAGCTGCTCTCCTTTCTTTAAAGATATACCTACAAATAAAGATTGGGATGGTAGTACGCGTATAATGATGAGAATTGTAAACTTAATAAAGATGTTGAAGTTTGTTCATTTGCGGTTTAAGAAGTAATATATTAACACTTTATATAGTCAACTCCCCACTTAGTATCTCTTAACGAACTGAATTGAGTGGGGGATTTTCTCAGTTCAAAGCTCCTTATAACTACCAACGAAGTTGTCATAGAAAAGCTGCGCTAATTTTCTCTGTAACATGTTCCGCCAACTTCATCGCTTCTAACTAAAATATCTTTGCATTATGGTACACACACATACACCACTACTCCTTGTTTTTTATTGTACAAAAACTAGAAGGCTTCCCCCCCCTCTCTTTTCATCCCTTACATAAAAATCAGCACTACATATTTCCATTCTAAAGGGGTTTTTTGATTATAGGATGTAAAATCAAAAAAGATTAATATATGATAAACTAGATATGAAAACTTTACACTTTACTTTCAACAATAAGGAGGCCTGATCATGAAGGCGAATCTAGAAACAATAAAAGAACACTTAAACAGTGAGGAAGATATTCTTTCTACACTCTACTGCGTAATACATTTTGGTTATATGAGCAGATCTGGTATTTTAGCTGCTACAAATAAAAAATTATTGTTCTGCTCTGATGCCATGTTTGGAAAAGGACTGAAATGGGAATTCGAATACACTGAAATAGAAGATTTCGGTCATACGGATGGAGTTGTATTAGAGATGTCTGCGATCCCCTTTATCAAAAAAATAACTATGAACTATGGAGACGATTTTATTGTATTTGACAATTTTTCAAGCCCTCAAAACGTACAATCCTTTTTTGATTTGGTTCAATCCAAACAATAATCCTATCAATGCACATATTCTTACATATATTATATTCCTTGGCACGGTATAGCTTATAGAAATGTAAAAAGAAGGTTGCATTTGCAACCCTCTTTTTACATACCACAGAGTAAATTAGTATTATTTAATTTTTATAATCGAATAATAGGAATCGATTTACACTACTTTTACAACTTTATTCTTCAAAACAATCTTTCCAAATAAAAAACGAACAAGCGGCCCCATAATAATTAATTGCAATGGATACGCCATAATGAAGTTTTTAATAAAAATTGAAAAATACATTGAAACGAATGAATCGCCATGTAGTCCATTATGTAAATACATCATAGCCATTCCGTAAAAAGACATAAAGAATACCATTCCAATGACCATAAGTGTCGCCATCGTAATAATAATATTTACTTTTTTTGACTTATCAAACGGTAACGCGAATACTATTTTTTTCGCACAAGGTCCAACGATACATATTTCAATTAATAGTGCAATAATGAATCCAATTAATAGTTCTAACGCAATCTCCTTAATATGAAGTAGCCCCCCTGCTCCGTTCAGTAATAAGTTATAAAACGTCATTACAATAACCATCCCAAAGCACATCATCATACCAAATTGGAGGTTTTCTTTTCTTGTAGTTGGCAAAATTCATCATCCTTTCTCTTTGAGTCTTTGTCATTATATCGATATTGGAAACCCCTTCGTAAGTGAACATTTTGTGAACAAATTTTAAACGCTTTCATATTTTTCTTTACTTTCATCTCAACTTCTCACTTTTACTTATAAAGGTTTTATATATTTCAATGTTGAATTACTACATTTAAACATTACTACTAGGAGGAAAACCATGAATGAACAAGGATTTTTCGTATATCATATCGTAACAAGGAAAAAAATGAAGATCGGACAAATCATTCAATTTAATAAAAATCAAACGAATACGCTATTCCACTTCTTTTTTGAAAGAAAACATTTAAATTCTAGTGGTAAAGATTCTATGCAAATTTTAAAAGAGCATTATACAAATGAAGAATTACATATAAAGAATGAAAATGCTACAGTAGTTATGAATTACATGGATCAAACAAGTAGAGCCATTAGAGAAACGATTGTGGAAATGGTTAGACTGCAAGAATATCCTAATTATCCGTCAAGATTGTCTTGTTTATATGCTGCTAAAAACTATGAAGATGCTTTAAAATGGAAAACATTATTTGATTCTTACAATCGAGAAGTTTTGCAGATTGTTAAACTACGAGTAATCGGAAATTCTTTTGAAGGTGACGGGAATCTTTTACCGAAAGAAGATGCTATTCCTTTTTCTCAAAAAATGGAACAAGCTAGAGAATATTGGAAAGGAAATGTGCATAACGAACTCCCTGAGCTACTCATTAATGGCGAAATTGAAGTAGTCGAGATTATTGATGACTTTTCATAACTTCAAATTTAATTTCAAAAAGAGTATTGCACTTACTCTCAATACTCTTTTTGTGTAATTTAATGCTATTTGATTAGATTTGTATTTTACAGATTATTCATTTCATAACCATTTACAAAAAACGTTATTGTTTCTAATTCATCTTCATTTAATTCTCTATCTATGTCTCGTTTATACGCTTCCTTTATCTTCCCTTCATCGCCTTTATGTATTTCAGTATAAGTTCCTACTGTTTTTAACATACGAATCTCTTGTAAAAACTCCTCTCGATTTATCGCTTCCCCATGAGAGAGAATATATGTCTCAGCATCAAATTTTTCTAATTCATCTATTAATGCAAACGTTCTTTTCGTCGTATAGTTCCACTTCGAAGAAAAAATATCTGCATATATACAGTCTCCTAAAAACAATATCTTTTCTTCTTTTATGTACATAACAACTGAATCATGTGCATGATCTCCGCCCACATGTTTTAACACGCAGGTCACCTCGCCAAGGTCTAATTCAATTTGATCCTGGAACGTTAAGGTTGGAAGAATAATTTTAATATTTCTCGCTTTTTCTTCAAACTCTTTTTTGATGCAATCCGCACAAAATGCAATTTCCGTACCCTCTTTTACGCGTGCGTCCAACGCTTCATCTGTCCATTCATAAGATACTATTGCCTGCATTTCTTTTTTCGTTTCAGCGTGTGAAATAGTTAATGCATTCTGTAATACAGATAATCCAAAAATATGATCCCAATGCCAATGCGTTAGTGCTACAAAATCAGGATTCGATACATTTTTTTCTTTTAACATTTCTAAAAATAATTGTGCATGTTCCTCTGAATTCCCTGCATCGATCATTAACGTTTTTTCTTGTCCAACAACCATTCCTAATATAGGTCTATCTGTTTCAGAAACTGGTGTCATATACCAAAATGAGTTTCCTATTTTTTTAATTTGTTGCATCATTTGTTCCTCCATTTACTATTACTCTCTTGAATTATTATCTGTAGAACCTTTATCAAGCACATAGGGTGAAATTATATTGCTTTCTTTAAAACGTAATAACTTTTTCTATCCATTTAAATAAGTATCCCAATCATAGTCTTCAATCTTATAAAAACTACCTTTATCATTTCTTTCATATGCACATAAAGGTGGTTCCTCAAGAAATTTCAAAATAGTATCATCTATATTCAATATGACTCCAATTGAAATAATTTGAAAGTTTTTAGGATCATTCACATAGTCATCACTTTCATAGCCACTTAAAATTGACCAACCAGAGTCACCTTCTTCTCTTGCATCCTCTTTAAGCATAAAGTTAAATTCTCTTTTTTCAAGTACATCATTACTAACAATTACCTTCGTATCAAAATAAAAATCCCAATCTTTTGAAGATGAATCGTCATATTCCGTATCACATATATTTTCAATCCCAAATGAAATTTTATCACCTATTTTTAAATCTAAGCGATATGGTTCATTGCTCAGTTCCCCTACAAACTTCTTCTCATTTCTTTCAATGATTTCAACCCACATTCTTTCACCATTAAATCCATCTTCTTCCTCATTTTTAGATACAAAAATTAGCTTTACCAAATCCCCAACCTTTAATTTCTCCAACACTTCTGAGCTAGGAAGGTAGAATGTATAAGGCGCTTCTTTATTTAATTCATAAACATTATCTAAGTACCAAGTCATTTTTTCCTCTCCTTAAAGGCTTTTCACATTCATATTTTTAAAATAATACTATTTTTTCTTCCGGCAGACTACTACCATAGAATAGCAATCTTCCCCTAACTCATTGCCCTCCCAATCATTATATATATGTAATAATTCAAAACCATTCGCTACTAATAATCTTTCTAACTCCTGCGGGTACGTATAACGAAGGTCTATCGTTGTTTTTATTTCCTCTACTAGAGTATCGCCCTCATAAAACCTTCTTGTTGTTATGTAATGCTGTATTTGCTGAATTGAATCGTATGTCATTTCAGTATATAAATCACATTTCCTACCCTTTTCATCATTAACAGTTGTCCAATATTCTTCTGTAGATGGTTGTATTAATTCTTCTTTTGAAGGGAAACGTGTATCGAATATGAATATACCATTCTCAGCTAACACATGATGAATAGATGTTAATAATTGATTTTGATGAATATTTGTAAGGAAATGCTGGAATCCATGCCCCACCATAAATGCTAGCGAAATGGTATCTTCAATGTTCAATTGTAAGCAGTCTTGTTGTAACCATTTTACCTTCTTACAATCCGTAGTTTTTCTCTTCGCTTCAGCAAGCATGCCTTCATGTATATCTACACCGATCATTTGATATCCGTTTTCTATAAATGGAATTGTAATTCTTCCTGTTCCACAAGCAATATCTAGAATCCATTCATTTTGTATATTTAGTTTTTGTGCCCATGATAGTAAGAACGGAAAATCTGACAAACTTTTATTTTCAATATCATATCGTTTTGGATTTGCGTATTCAGATAAACTCCATTTTGTTTGCAAAATTATTCCTCATTTCATATTTACACTTAAATTTAATATATAAATTATAACGAATTATTAGTTTTTTCTCTATAATCAAACACAATTACTTGGACTAATCTAACTTTCCTTTTCGTAAGCTAAAAATAAGGTGGAAGAATCGGAGTGTGATACGATGGAACGATTATGGATTCCTATGATAGTTACATTTTTTTCATTCGGTGGCTTATTATTAGGCGGTGCTGTTGGCATTGCTACGCGCCAGCTAATTGAAGAAAAAATGCATCGTTTATATGCATTATGTGGCGGAATTTTACTTGGGCTTTTATCCCTTGAAATTATTCCTGAAACATTTTCAAGCTATGAAATGATTGGACCTATACTTGGTATAGCTATCGGTATTTTAATTATGAGCTTATTAGACAACTATTGTCACCATCCAATGATACATAAAAAAAATCAACAGGCATGGCAAACCTTCCTTTTTCTCTCTTTCGCTATATTTATTCATAATATACCGAGTGGATTTGCACTAGGTACAGCTTTTATTAATCATGCTGACTCTGCCATACCTTTTTTAATAGCAATCGTCGTTCACCATATTCCTGAAGGCTTAGCATTAATCATCCCCTTTCTCTTTACAAAACATAAATATATTTCATTTTTATTAACAACTTTATTACTTTCTCTTATTCTCGGTACCGGTACGGTTTTTGGTATTTTAATGGAAGGAAAAGCGCTTCATTTACAAGGACTCATTATGGGGAGTGCTATCGGTTCCCTTGGCTATGTTACAATTCATGAAATGCTTTGGAAGGCAAAGAAACAGCTTTCTTTCCTTACATTTTTAATGTGGGCAACTAGTGGATTTTTATTAATAACAGTATTTACACTATTTACTGGCCATCATTAAAGTTAAAAATATAATCATTTGTATATTTTTCCTGTTTCTCCAAAACATAATGTTATCTACCTACTATAAGGAGGAACAATTATGTTTGGGAAAACGGCCGGTGAAGCACTAGTTGATTTGTTAATTGACTGGGGAGTAGAACACATATACGGAATGCCTGGAGATTCTATCAACTCTATTATTGAAGCTTTAAGAAAAAAACAAGATAAAATCAAATTTATTCAAGTTCGCCACGAAGAGGCTGGCGCATTAGCAGCTGCTGCTTATGCGAAATTAACAGGGAAACTTGGTGTTTGTATGGCAATTGCAGGACCTGGAGCTATTCATTTATTAAATGGTTTATATGATGCGAAACTCGATAAGGCTCCTGTGCTAGCAATTTCAGGTCAAGTAGAAACTGATTTACTCGGAACGGATTTTTTCCAAGAAGTAAACTTGGAAAGAATGTTCGATGATGTCGCGGTTTATAATCAGCGCATTATGTCAGCAGAACAACTACCAGCTGTCGTGAATCAAGCAATTCGAATGGCTTATACGAAAAAAGGTGTATCTGTTCTTACGATTCCAGATGATGTTCCAAAATTTGAAGTAAAAAATGGTGCTCGTGTTACAAACACTTCTTTTACTTTACCTGAATTATTTCCGCAAAAAGAAGATTTAGATGCAGCGAAACTCGCAATAAATGAAGCGAAAAAGCCTGTGATTTTAGCTGGAAAAGGTACGAAACATGCGAGAGAATCTTTACTTGCATTGGCAGAACATATTGGTGCTCCAATCGTACTTACATTGCCAGCTAAAGGAATTATTCCTGATGAACACCCTCTTTGTATTGGTGGATTAGGATTAATTGGCACGAAACCTTCTTATGAAGCAATGAAACATGCAGATACTTTAATTATGGTTGGTACTTCCTATCCGTTCACTGGTTTCTTACCTGAAAAAGCAAAAACACTCCATATCGATACCGATCCGGCCCAAATCGGAAAACGGTATGTAACAGATATCGGCTTAGCTGGTGATGCTGATAAAACATTAAAATGGTTACTTGAAAATGTAGAAAAACATGAGGACCATTCCTTCTTAGAGCATCATCAAGAAATGATGAAAAAGTGGGAAGAAAAATTACACAATCAAGAAGACGATTCTTCTACTCCTATTAAGCCACAACGCGTTATGCATGCACTGCAACACGTAGCTCAAGATGACGCAATATTATCAGTCGATGTCGGAAATGTAACAGTATGGACAGCAAGGCACTTCCGTATGACAAATCAACAATTTATCATTTCTAGCTGGCTTGCAACTCTTGGCTGCGGTTTACCTGGTGCACTCGCTGGAAAAATTGCTTTCCCGGATAAACAAGTATTTGCGGTTTGTGGAGACGGTGGTTTTGGAATGACAATGAACGATTTCGTAACAGCTGTTAAATATAAACTACCAATCGTTGTCGTCGTTTTAAACAATAATAAAATCGCCATGATCAAATTCGAACAAGAAGTTATGGGGAATATCGAATTTGGTACAGACTTAACAAACCCTGATTTTGCAAAATACGCGGAGGCGTGCGGAGGTATTGGATACCGCGTTGAAAATTTAGATGAACTACTTCCTGCTTTCGAAAGTGCAGTAAAACAAAGTAGACCATGTATTATCGATGTAGTTGTAGATGCTAATGAAGCACCAATGCCAGCAAAAATCACATTTGGTCAAGCAGCTGGTTATACGAAGCATATGATAAAAGAATTATTTGAAGAAGGTAAGATTGATTTACCTCCACTATAAACAAAAAAGATAGCTGAAAACGATTTGTCTTCAGCTATCTTTTTTATTTTTGTATATCTCTATAGAAAGAAAAATCATTCACAGTAGATTGTACTTGTTTCTCTTCCTTTACTTCTTTATCCTTACTCCTAGGCATTCTTACATTTCCTAGTTTAATCGCATCTTGCATACTATTACTAACTAGATTTCCTGCGAGAATTGTCATACTGTAAAAAGCAATCGGTATAAGTACAATCCATGTATGAGTAGTTAAGTGACGGAAATTTTGACCAATTAGACCTGTCCATTCCTTTGTTACACTATCTGCATCTAATCCAAATAATATCGTTCCACCAAAAAACAACTTAAGTAATCCAAGATGTAAAAGAAGTAATAGTACACTTACAAATTGTTGAGCTACTAATAAAAGAAATGATGGTAACATATGCGGCCATATATGGCGCTTCAACCTCTGCCACTTACTCCCGCCGAGCACAGTAGCTGCCAACATAAATTCTTCTTTCTTAATACGTTTTACTTCTTGCGCTACATACAACATCACTGTTGGTACAGCAAGACATACAAGAACTATAATTTGAAATGCTACCCGCAAATACAACGGCACAACTTCTGCTCCACTATCAAACGTTAAAACTTCATTTAACATAAAATAAGAAATCATAACCATTGGTACAATACTAAAAGGATCAAAAAAGGATGAAATAACTGGGAAAGAACGTTTACCATACATACCAAGAAGTAAACCAATCCCCCCTCCAACTATAACCCGTAAAGTTGCTATAATTATACTTGCACCAACTGTCCATTTCGCGCCTTCTATTATTAATTGAACAAGGTCACGTCCTTTCACATCACTTCCAAACCAAAATTTACTTGATGGTGCAAATGGAGCTGCTTCTAATTCTCCTTTTTCGTTATACATCATCGTAAGTTCGCGAATATTCCCATCAAAAAACAACGTATATCCAATACTAACAATCATTAGCACACTCAAAAAAGTAGTACCTATCCAAAATCTCACATCTCTTTTTACAACTTGCCACATATTACACACGCTCCTTTATAACATTTTGTAAGAACGTATGTAATAAACGAAATAGTATAAAAAGCGGTACGTATAATATTACTAGACTCACCGTAAATATTTCTAATTTCGAATTTTCTTTTACAAAAACAAACATACCATATGTATTGAAAATCCATTCGATAATATATAAATTGGAAAGCATAAATAAAATATTTGTTTTCGCGTAATAAATTGTCGTTAATAAAACATTTCTTGAAATATGATGTGTCAAAATATACCGTAAGCTTAGCCCTTTACTCTTAGCAAACAAACTATAATCTTTCTCTAATTCTTCTTTAAACCGTAATAACAACAGTTTAATAAACAATAATGTTGTTGGTATTGTAAGACATATAATTGGTAACAAACGTATCCTTTCTTCCCCTAATCCAGCCAGTTTGATCGGCATAAATCCTGTTTTTTGAAACATAATTACGACAAGAAGTTGCGATAATAAAATAAGTAATATATCTGGTATACTCTCAAGCGTAAGAAAAATCCCGTTCCACATTTTCTGTTTCATATGAGAACGCTGTAATACCCAAACAACAAGTATATACGCTATAAGCAAAGATAGTAAAAAAGCTGATAGAAATACAATCATCGTTTCAATATAATGAATCCATATTTGCGGAAATAATTTTCTTGAATCCCGAAATCCATATGTAATTTCACCCGGTTGAAATAACTTCCCTCCAAGAAATACAATCGTGTTCCAAAAACCGATTAAATCAATTTGTAATCCCTTAAATAAACGCGGTAGCGCTCCTAGGCAGATTATACATAAAATTGCAGCTACTAGTTGTAAACAAGTAATCCCACACCACTTAACCATTCTCATCAACATAACGATTTCCCCTTACCGTTCGATAGAATATTCAGAAACAAAAACTAAATATATCACATCTCTTCAGCTACAGCATGTACTCGCTTTTGCCCACTAGGTAGAATAGCTTGATATAAACATGTAACAAATAATAATAAACCAAATAAAATAATATACAATGTATCTGCACGAATCCATTTTGGGAATAACATTGCTATCGCACCGAGAGATAAAAGCTGGAATCCTGTCGTTAATGGACTAAGTAAGCTTTGTACACGCCCCATGAATGACTCTTCTACAATTTCATACATCCAGCCCATGATTGCAACATTAATAAACGGTAAAAAGAATGTCGCAAAAGCGATACATACGTAAAAAGACCATACGTGGTTTACAAAGTAACACATACCGAAAAAGACCCCTGAGCCCGCCATACCAAATACAATAATAGGTTTGGGTGCATATTTCTTACCTACACTTGTTGCTACTATACTTCCAATTAGTAATGAAATCCCTCCAACTGCACCGCCCACCATCGCTAAACTTTCATAAGTTGCTGGTGCCAATTTGTATTTTAATATGTAAGTAGTAGATACGCTTAAAATACCATTTAATAGTCCAAACACGATAAATCCTAAAAGTAATTTTTTTAAAGTTTCATTTCGATATATATACTTGATCCCTCCTTGAAACTCTGTTATTAACATCTTCAAATTAACTTCTTTCCATTTTGTTCTCCCATTTGGTAAACGAACTTTTTCTGGAATGGAGATCGTTTGAATTAAAATACCACTCATAATAAAAGTGAGCGTATTTACTAAAATGCTCCCGTAAATTCCAAAAGTCCAGTACACCATCGTTGCAATTCCTACACCAAACAAAGCATACAAACTATTTACCATTTGATTCACACCTGCTGCTGCACCGTATTGGTCTGATTCAACTACACCCTGTATCATCGACTGTTCTGATGGAGAGAAAAATTGTATACATGCATTTTCCAAAAATAAAAATATGAAGACAAGTATAATCATCCCGTAATAAAGCGAAATTAGAATTCCAATATTACAGAACGAACAGCATATGTTACTTACCGTACAAATACGCTGTCTATCAAAACGATCCACTACTGTCCCTACTAATAGAAAAAAGATTAATGCAGGTAATGCCATCATAATTTGTGTCATCGTTGCGTAAACTGGTTGTTTTCCATATTGATCTAGCAAATAAAACATTAAAGAAACTCCAGCAATCATAGAACCGAGTCGCTCTAAAATATTCGCTAGAAAAAAACGCGCATACACTTTGTTGCGAAATAACTGTAACATTTCTTTCATACTTCGTATCCTTTCTCTCGACAAAATAGTATTATTTTAGTCATTTCTCAGAAGTTATATTATATTTTTCGACTATTATCCAATCTTTTCCTTCTATATAGAGAACATTATAAAAAGACTCTTGTTTTTTTATAGAAGAGTCTTTTTTATTTAACTTCGCTTTTTTTAATTCTCTATAGTTCGGATACACTTTATTTATTTTACAAATGTATCGGACATCCACTCATAAAACTTTTCCTTCTCTTCAAATTGCGGATAATGCGCGGATTTTTCAAAAGTAATAAATTCTTTTTTCTCTGCTTCAATTGTATTAAAATATGTTTTTGCTGCATGAGATGAAGTGTTATAGTCATATTTCCCCATAAGGAAATAAAACGGTAGCTTCAGTTTCGTCACCTTAGTAGGCAATGGATTCTTTAAATCCTTTTCTAATAAGATTGTTTGAGATTTTGATAATCCAACGTTATAACGAATTACGTCAAACAAGTTATATTCATTACTGAGTAACATTCCGATGTTATCACCATCTGGGTTTTCAATGAGTCTTGATGTTCCACCATATTTCGCAACATAATTTCGCGGAGTGTATGTATCGCCATTTTTAATTTTTTCAGTCAATCCATTAAAATAGGAAACTTCATCTGTATTCCCAGCATTTTGTGCCTGTTCAATTACATAGTTTAAACTATCCATTTCACTTTCTACTGTATCACTCATCTGCCCTATCCCAACATACGCTTCGTATTTTTCAGGTGCTTTATTAGCAGCTTGCATTCCGATATATGTACCGTAAGAATGACCAATTAATATTACCTTTTCTTTTCCCATACGTTTTGAAATATATTCTGTCATAGCTAATAAATCCTCTACAAGAAGATCTGATGTAAGATTTGAATAGTCCTCAAAGAAATGATACGATTTCCCGCTTCCTCTTTGATCATAATTAACTACGGTGAATTTCTCTTCCAATAATTTTTGATACTTTTGAGCATATGGTATTTCTGAAGTACCTGGTCCACCATGTACAAAAATAATTACCGGATTGTTCTTATCTTTGCCGCGTATCATAATTTCATGACCACTTCCATTTATCTCTACTTGCTCTAATGTACTTATACTATTTTCCCTATTTATTTGCGAGGTCCATGTAGGAAATACTAGCGCTACCATTAGTGTTAGTGTAGTTATGACTCCAATAAATGTTATTAATTTTTTTATCTTCTTCATAAGACGCATCCTTTCTTATAAATTTGTAAAAATAACAATTTAATTCTATAAAACTACATTATTAATATCCTATACACTTCTTAACATTCCGCTATATAAACCCTTAATATTTTCTTAATTTTCAATACATTAATCGTAGAAAAACTTGATCACTGGTATTACAAATATAGAAAAAAAGCCCTTGTTTTCAAACAAGGACTCTTTTCATAAACTACTTAGCTACCTCTTCTTTCGGCATTACCATACCTTTATAAAGTTGAACAGTTATCCAGTAATAGATGAAATAAATGACTAAGAAAATCCCAATTGGCACCCACACTTTTACAAACGGGTCAACTAATATAAAACTAAATAAGTTAAGCCCTACTAACACGTGGGAAATACCAATGATTGCTGGGAAGATAAATAAATATGAAATTTCTTTATATATACTTTTTGTTAACATACTACGTCTCACACCAATTTTTCGTAACATTTCATAACGTCGTACGTCACGAGAAGCACCTGTTAATATTTTGAACATAAGGGAACTTGCCATCATTGCTAAAAATGCAATTCCGAGGAAAAATCCCATAAACATTGTTCCGCTCATGAAGCTGTTCATAAATTGATAAATTGTCATTTTCGTAAATAAGTCTACTTTTACACCTGTTGCTTTTTCAATTTGTTCTTTTTGTCTCTTATCTATATCAATCAACAACGGTTTATATTTTTTCATATCGTCTACTTTTGCTAATGTTACAGTGTGTTCTGTTCCTTGAATTCCTTTATAATGTGCTTCATCTGCAATTCTTACAGGTTTTCCGTTAAATTGATTATGTGTAATTTGTATTTCTCTTACAATTGCATCTTCCCAATCTCTCGGCATACGAGGAAATTTTGCTAATTCAGGAGACTCTAAAGCAGAATATACTGGTTCAGTTAAAGGTTCAGTCACACGTTTACGAACAGGCTCTTTTAAAGTTTTTGTATCAAAGTGGTCTGAAACAAGTGGTGGTTTCGCAGTTAAATCGTTACGTAAGTAATAAACCGCTTCTCCATCAACTTTATACTTGTACTGGCTTTCTTCAACAATTTCCATTTCTTTTAATGCAGCTGTATCTTGTTCATTTGGATCATGAATTACGACATCATATACACGTGAGAAGTCTGTCATAATACCTACATTTTTTTGGAATGCCATACCTGCAGTCATCGCACCTGCGCCCAATGCAATTAACATTGCTACAGTACCTAGTACTCTCGATAAGCTATTCACTCGGAAACGTAGCTGTGCATATGTAAAACTATTTAAGCCCGTTTCATTTCGTTTTTTATTCCCTTTAATTTTCATCACAAAAAATGGGAGCAATGAACTAAAGATAAAATATGTTCCAAGTGTTGTAACGATTGTTGCTATTATAAAACCGAGTTCAGCAAACGTTTTTATATTTATCATAAAATAGTATCCTGTACTTACTAGTAATACACCAAGTACAGTCATTATAATAATGCGAGTTTTACTTTTCTTCACTTCATCTAGTGTTTCATCTTCACGTATTAATTCTAGTTCTGTTTTTCGTAATAAACGGATACTATTCATTAAACCAGTAATAAAAAATAGTATTACGAAGAAAATAGCTGTAACTAAGATTGCTGGTGTATATACAGATGAATAACTACCTTTTGCTGAAATTTCCATACCATTCATTAAAAAATTTCCTGCTACACTTGCAAGTAACATCCCTACTAAAATTCCTATAATAATACTAACAATACCCATACCGAATGTTTCAATAAATAATAACTGTGCTACTTTTTTCTTTTTCGCTCCGAGCATCATGTACATACCGAGTTCTTTTCTTCTTAATGTGAGTAAGAAAGAATTGGCATATATAATATAAAATACAGTAATGAAAGATAATAGTATGGCACCTACCCAAAATACGAGTCTAATACTACTAATGAGACTATTATCTTTCGTAAATTCACTATTCATCGCCATCGTTTGGAACATGTAGAAAATACTAATGCTAATAACGAGACCGATAAGTAAAACCATATAATCTTTTAACATTTTTTTCATACTATGACGTGATAATTTGAATAACATAGTCTCACCCCCTACTTAGACTCTGCAGCTGAGCCCATATGAGCAAGCACACCTAATATATCTTGATAGAAATCTTCTCGCATTCCTTGGCGCTTTAACTCTTTATATAGAAGACCATCTTGAATAAATAATATACGCTCACAATAACTTGCACTAAATGCATCGTGTGTAACCATCAAAATACTTACATTGTGATTTTCATGTAAATCTTGCATCGCTTCTAATAAGCTTTTTGCATTTTTACTATCAAGCGCTCCTGTCGGTTCATCTGCTAATACGATTGCTGGATTATGTACTAAAGCTCGTGCTGCCGCTGTTCTTTGCTTTTGTCCACCAGAAACAGCAGTTGGATATTTTGTTAAAATTTCAGTAATCCCTAATTTCTTCGCCACCTCATTTACCTTTCCAGTAATCTCACTTGAAGGTACACCTTGCAGAGAAAGTGGTAAAGCAATATTTTCATAAATTGATAAGTTTTCTAGTAAGTTAAAATCTTGAAAGATGAACCCTAATTTTTGAGATCGAAAATCTGATAATGCATTCCCCTTCATAGAAGTAATATTTGTACCAGCTATTGTCACACTACCACCTGTCGCTTGATCCAATGTACTAATCACATTCAATAAAGTTGTTTTTCCAGATCCAGAAGGACCCATAATCCCGACAAATTCCCCTTCTTTAATATTTAATGACACACCCCTTAATGCTTTTGACTGATTCTCATTTCTTTTCCCATACGTTTTTTCTACACTTTCTACAGTAACTACATTTGTTGACATCTCTTTCACTCCATCCCTTTTGTATAAATTTAATTTCTCACACATTTCTTATCTTTTTCTCATGTAAATTCTTAATATTTTTTAATTATTCTAACTAAAAAGGTTATACAGATAACATGAACCTATTTCCTACTTCATATTCTCATCTTTCTACAACTCGTTCCTTCGATTTCGCTTACATTTACCTTACATTTTTGTAAGGTAAACAAGAAAACACACCAATTTTTAATGGTGTGTTTTCTTTACACTCAATATCCTCTATTCTTTATTTCCTCTTCAATACTTGAGACAAATACATCTAGCGCAACAACTTCTGACTTCTCTCCTCCATATTTACGTACATTCACAGCTCCGTTCTCCAGTTCCTTATCCCCAATAACAAGTACATAAGGAATTTTTTGCATTTGTGCTTCTCTAATTTTATATCCTAATTTTTCATCTCGTACATCTCGTTCGACACGAACACCAGCTTGTGCTAATTTATCCGCAACCTCATCTGCGTATTGTACATGGACTGCATTCGAAACTGGAATGACCTTCACTTGAACTGGCGCCACCCATGCCGGGAATGCACCTCCAAAGTGCTCAATTAATATTGCTAAGAAACGATCTAAAGATCCTAATACTGCCCTATGAATGACAACTGGTCTTTTCTTTTCATTCTTCTCATCTATATAATTTAAATCAAATTTCTCTGGCATTTGGAAATCAAGCTGGATTGTTCCGCACTGGTGACTTCTATTTAAAGCATCTTTAATATGGAAGTCAATTTTTGGTCCGTAAAATGCACCGTCACCTTCATTTAGTCTATATTTATAATTCAATGAATGTAATACATTTGCTAACGCCGATTCTGCTTGTTCCCACAACTTATCATCGCCCATTGAATCTTCTGGACGTGTAGAAAGCTCTACTTCATACTGGAATCCAAAAGTTTTATATACGTAATCAATTTGCGCCATTACGGATTTAATTTCATCTTCAATTTGTTCTGGAGTTACAAATAAATGAGCATCATCTTGGCAAAAAGTACGAACTCTTAATAGTCCATTTAATGCACCGCTAAATTCATGTCGATGCACTTGACCGAACTCACACATACGGATTGGCAATTCGCGATAAGAGTGTAATTTATTTTTGAACATTAACATATGACCAGGACAGTTCATTGGCTTTAATGCAAAGCTCTTATTATCTACTTCTGAGAAATACATGTTGTTCTTGTAATGTCCCCAGTGTCCTGATTTCTCCCACAACTCTTGGTTCATCATAAACGGAGTACGTACTTCTTGATACTTATACTCTTTTTGAATTTCTCTTAAAAATGCTTCTAACTCATTTCGGATAATTTGACCTTTCGGTAAATAAAACGGCATTCCCGGAGCCTCTTCAGAAAACATAAATAACTCAAGCTCACTACCTAATTTACGATGATTTCTTTTTGCTGCTTCTTCAACGAAATGTAAATACTCTTCTAATTCTTTTTGAGAAGCGAACGCAACACCATATATGCGCTGAAGCACTTGGTTATTACTATCACCTCGCCAATATGCACCGGAAACGTGAGTTAATTGAAATGCTTTCAAATAACCTGTAGATGGTAAATGTGGTCCTCTACATAAATCTACAAATTCACCTTGTTTATATAGTGTTACACTTTCCCCACTAGGAATTGCTTCTAAAAGTTCTAATTTCAAACGGTCGTTCATTTCTTGAAACAGTTTAGCTGCTTCTTCTCGAGAAACCTCAACTCGTTCTATCTTTATATTTTCATTTATGATTTTTTTCATTTCTTTTTCGATTTTCCGTAAATCTTCTATGTTTACACTACTTGGAAGATCCATATCATAATAAAATCCATTTTCAATAACAGGCCCTACTCCAAGATTTATATCACCATACAATCTTTTTACAGCTTGCGCTAAAATATGTGCCGCGGAGTGTCTTGCAATTTCTACACCTTCATCTGAATCTATAGTAATGATTTCTACTTCCGCATTTTCTTCAATATTTCGGCGTAAATCATATAACCCATCATTTACTTTCCCCGCAACTGCTTTCTTTTTTAAACTATTGCTAATGGATCCCGCAATTTCTTCTAAAGTAATTCCTTTTACAAATTCTTTCACACTACCATCTGGAAATTTAATTTCAATCATTTGTTCTTTCATTTTTCATCTCTCCATTTCATAATAAAAAGCACACTCATCCCTAAAATAGGGACGAGCGTGCTTATACCCGTGGTTCCACCCAGATTCCCATCATAAAAAACATAATGGCTTCATTTACGGTAACGTCGTTTACACGGCACTAGATACTTCATTTCCCCAGTGCAGCTCTAAGGTGGTAAGTTATTTTTCTGCGTTAGGAAGTTCTCAGCTTTCCTTCCTTCTCTGTATAACCGGGGAAAATAACTCGTGTCCTTTTCTTCGCTTATTATGAAATTGAATGCAAAAAAGCATATTCATCCCTAAAAATTAGGGACGAATATGCTTATATTCGTGGTTCCACCCAGATTCCCATTACAAAAAACATAATGGCTTCTTTTGCGATAACGTCGCTTACACGGCACTAGATACTTCGTTTCCCCAGTGCAGCTCTAAGGTGGTAAGTTATTTTTCTGCGTTAGGAAGTTCTCAGCTTTCCTTCCTTCTCTGTATAACCGGGGAAAATAACTCGTGTCCTTTTCTTTGCTTTTTTTAAATACATCCATTAATTGTTATTTACTATATCTTATTCATTTTATTTTTGCAAGTGTTTGGAAAAGATTTTTTATTTAATAAAAAAAGAAACCAAAAAATGTTTTTGGTTTCTCCTTCTCAATTTTACCAATCTTGTGGTTCGTAATTTAAGTCTGCAAATAGACGTCGTTTCTCTTTCTTCGTTAAATCTCTCCACTGTCCAACAGGTAAATTATTCAATTCGATATTCATAATTCTCGTACGTTTTAACGTGTATACTTGATAACCTAAAGCTTCACACATACGACGAATTTGGCGATTCAACCCTTGTGTTAAAATAATTTTGAACTCATATTTTGATAACTGTGTGATCTCACAAGGAAGTGTTTTTGTACCTAGAATTTTAACACCCGCTGCCATTTTTTCTAAGAAATCAGGTGTAATTGGCTTATCTACTGAAACGATATATTCTTTCTCATGTTTGTTTTCAGCACGTAAAATTTCATTAACGATATCACCATCATTCGTTAACAAAATTAAACCATCTGAGTCTTTATCAAGACGTCCAATATGGCTAATTCGTAAAGGGTGATTCACTAAATCGATAATATTACCTTTTACTGATTTTTCACTCGTACATGTAATACCTACTGGTTTATTTAAAGCGATATATACGTGATCTCGAGCAATACGAAGTTGCTCTCCATTTACGCGTACATCATCACCTGGGTTCACTTGGTCACCAATTTTTGCAACCTTACCGTTAATAATTACTCTTCTCTCATTAATTAATTTATCTGCTCCGCGTCGAGACGCTTTTCCAGCTTCACTAATAAATTTATTGATACGCAAATTAGGCACATCCTTTTCTAAAAAATTTCAAGCTCACACTGCTTCTACCGTACAATACAAAAGGGTAAGCCTCCTATTATAACTTAAATATATTAACATGAAAGGGTATATAACGTCTTCTATTAATTTCTTGTTTATAAGAAATTATCTTTATTATACATTCATTTATGCACTTTTTCTGTGCTTAATATACAAGCCATTCTTCCTTACATATAGCTTGTTTACCTCTTATATCTTCTATATCTTCATGAATATTAGCTAGTTTATACAACTCAGGGAAAATCTCTTCTACATAATTTTGATGCGCCATTCCATCTTTCCAATAAGTTAACACTATGTAACGATTTTCATTTTTTAAAGACTTCCCAACAACGCCAGCTAACATTCCTTTTGCTTTTTCCATCCCTTTATTCCAAATTGTTTCTTGTTTATGTAAAAAATACTTTTCTTTTTCCACTTTAATATCACATATAGCAACTCTTACGAATGATCCCTCTGTAACAACGTCTTTCAGAGGCGTATCAGTTATATCATACAAAGTTTGAAATAATTCAATTTCACATGAAAGAAACGTATCCTCTTGATTACTATTTAAATAAATTGTATCGTGGGCACCATTCATAAATGATTGATATGCACTTTTATCTTCCCATAAAGTAAATACACACGCCTCATCTTCATTCCATCCACCAAATTGCCAATGAAATCCATCTAGATGCTGTATATCACGCCATTTTTCTTGTGCCATTGAAAATAACTCTTTTTTCTCTTCTTCTACTTTACAATAGATTGTTTTTAGTAACATTTTTAATTTCCCCTTTAGCATATAATTTATCTTCTTCTCACAATAATTAGTTCACATAATATTTTTATAATCACCCTCCGTGTATAGAAAAGATATAATTTAAATCATTTCTAACCTATTTTCTCTACTTTAAACAACATTATTGTTATATATTATAATTATAAGTTTTTAAATTTTGGAGGCGTTACATATTGCAAAAATTACTTTTTACTAAATGGACAGTTGTTATTTCTATTCTCATCATTTTCGGTACAATTTTCTACGTTACGAATGGTAAAAATAACACCGAAAAAGCCCCTGTAGAAACAGCGGATACAAAAACTTTCAAAACGAAATTACAGCCTAAAATTAATGAATTGACTACTAATTATAATGATATCATCGAAAAGGATTGGTTGCCTGCCTGGGAAGAGATTAACACGAACGGTGATTCAGTAGACAGAGATAAACTATTAGTTACAATGAATGCTGTTTCCAAACAATATGAAAACATTATGAATGAAATAAACATTTTGAAAATTAAAGAAAATATATCGGAAGTACAAATACAAGAACAACTTCTTTATTTCACAACTGAATTTAAGGCTGCTTCTAAATTTATGAAAAACGCGGCAGATTTAATTATAGATGGAGCCACTAACTCTACTCTAAACAGTGCAACAATTGAAAATACGAAACATGCTTTAGGGCTTGCGGATCAACATATTGTTATTGCTTTATCTACTTTAACTGAAGTTGAAGAGAAATTAGGACTTTCGAAAAAATAGAATTCTTTACTATTTTAAAATAAAAAATGATTGCATTTCACTAATTGTATATCTATAATATTTTTATTGATCTTATACACATTCAATGCGTATAGGTTATTAATTTTATAATTCGGATGAACCATTCAGGAGAAGGTCTATTGATCTACCGACGGGGCAAAAAGTTGTTAACCGACTTTGAAACTCTCAGGTCTTGTTTACAAGTAGAACTGCATGGGGACGAATCTCTGGAGAGACTCCCTCTCGCTTTATATAGCGTAGAGGAAAACGAGCACCGAAGGAGCAAATCCGCTACTATAGCGGATAATCTCTCAGGTAAAAGGACAGAGACAAGCGAAAGAAAATGCCGATTTGTATCGGTTTATTTTTCTATCCCTTGTTTCTCCAGAGACCATTTCATTTACTTGAAGTGGTTTTTATTTTTTCTAAAAAAGGAGAATAAAGATGGAGACAGTAAGTAAAGTATTAGAACAAATCAATCACTATGTGTGGGGATTACCAACGTTGTTGTTACTCGTTGGTACTGGTATCATTCTCACAGTGCGTTTAAAAGGTTTACAGTTTAGTAAACTATTATACGCTCACAAACTAGCTTTTAAAAAATCAGAAGATACATCTTCCTCCGGAGATATTAGCCACTTCCAAGCACTTATGACAGCTATGGCGGCAACGATCGGTATGGGAAATATAGCTGGTGTTGCAACTGCTGTGACGATTGGTGGGCCTGGTGCAATCTTTTGGATGTGGATTACTGCTTTATTCGGTATGGCAACAAAATATGCCGAAGCAATTCTTGCGGTGAAATACCGTGTTAGTAATGAAAATGGTGAATATTCAGGTGGGCCAATGTACTATTTAGAACGTGGTTTAGGTAAGAAATGGCTTGCAGTTTTATTTGCTATATTCGGTACAACTGCTTCTTTCGGTATCGGGAATATGGTGCAATCTAATTCAGTTGCAGAGGCAATGCGAATTAATTTCTCTTTCCCTCCTGCTTTAACTGGTATAGTAATGTCATTTTTAATCGCTATCGTTATTTTAGGCGGTGTAAAAAAAATCGGGAAAGTAACAGGATATGTTGTTCCTATTAAAGCTTTCTTTTATATCATTGCTGGTCTTATCATTATTTTCTATCACTACGATCAAATTCCTGAAGCATTTTCACTTATTTTTTCTGGTGCGTTTAATGGTACTGCAGCTGCTGGTGGTTTTATCGGTGCAACAGTTGCATCAGCTATTCAAATTGGAATGGCGCGCGGCGTATTTGCAAACGAAGCTGGTTTAGGGAGTGCCCCTATTGCCGCGGCGGCTGCAAAAACTGATTCCCCTGCAAAGCAAGCTTTAGTTTCAATGACTGGTACTTTTCTAGATACGTTTATTGTATGTACAATTACAGGACTAGTTTTAATTACTACAGGCGCATGGAAGTCTGGTAAAACTGGGGTTGAAGCTACAACACTTGCGTTCCAATCTGTATTCGGTACTGCTGGTAGTATGATTCTTGGTATCGCCATTATTTTATTCGCCTACTCTACTATTTTAGGCTGGTCGTATTACGGTGAGAAATGTGTAGCTTATTTATTTGGAGAAAATGCCGTTAAATATTATAAAGCAATCTTTATTGTCATGATTGCTATTGGTGCGAATTTAAAATTAGGCATCGTATGGACATTTGCGGATATTGCAAATGGACTTATGGCGATTCCAAACTTAATTGGTCTTATTGGGTTAAGTGGTATTGTTGTTGCTGAAACGAATCGCTTTTTACAAGCAGAGAAATTGAAAGAAAATAATAAAAAACAGGCAAGTTAATCTAAAAAAAGGAATGACTCATACATAATGAGCATTCCTTTTTTCGTTTTCTTACTCAGTAAATATCATTAAAAATATATTTATATAAATCTTTCTCTTTTTTATTTCACTAAAAGTTTTTCACATAAATGTCATAAATCGTATGGTCTAACTATATAGTTGAAAAGGAATGCGACATTAAAGTGTCGCTGAAAAACTCATCCAAGAAAAGGGAGGAAAAATCTTTTGAAAAACAAAATCATTGTTTTCCTATCTGTTTTATCATTTATTATTGGTGGTTTCTTCTTTAACACGAATACTTCAAGTGCTGAAACATCATCTACTGATTACGTTCCTAACCAATTAATCGTTAAGTTCAAACAAAATGCATCTTTAAGTAATGTGCAATCTTTTCATAAATCTGTCGGAGCTAATGTCTTATCTAAAGATGATAAGTTAGGTTTTGAAGTCGTACAATTTTCAAAAGGTACTGTAAAAGAAAAAATAAAAAGTTATAAAAATAATCCAGATGTAGAATATGCGGAGCCTAACTATTACGTTCATGCATTTTGGACTCCGAACGATCCTTATTTTAATAATCAATACGGATTACAAAAAATTCAAGCCCCGCAAGCTTGGGATAGTCAAAGAAGCGATTCTGGTGTAAAAGTGGCTATTATTGATACAGGAGTTCAAGGATCACATCCCGATTTAGCTTCTAAAGTTATTTACGGATATGATTATGTTGATAATGACAATATCTCTGATGATGGCAATGGACACGGTACACACTGTGCAGGAATTACTGGGGCACTTACGAATAATGGCGTCGGAATAGCTGGTGTTGCACCACAAGCATCGATTTATGCTGTTCGTGTATTAGACAGTCAAGGAAGTGGTACTCTTGACGCTGTTGCCCAAGGTATTAGAGAAGCTGCAGATTCAGGTGCAAAAGTAATTAGTTTAAGTTTAGGTGCTCCAAATGGTGGTACTGCATTACAACAAGCTGTTCAATATGCATGGAATAAAGGCTCTGTTATAGTTGCAGCTGCTGGAAATGCTGGAAATACAAAAGCTAATTACCCTGCTTATTACAACGAAGTTATTTCAGTCGCTTCTACAGATCAATCAGATAAAAAATCTTCATTCTCTACTTATGGTAGCTGGGTAGATGTTGCAGCTCCAGGATCAAATATATATTCTACTTATAAAGGAAGCACGTATCAATCATTAAGTGGTACATCTATGGCAACACCTCACGTTGCAGGAGTCGCTGCTCTTTTAGCAAATCAAGGATATAGCAATACACAAATTCGCCAAATTATTGAGTCAACTTCTGATAAAATTAGTGGTACAGGTACGTACTGGAAAAACGGTAGAGTCAATGCATATAAGGCTGTACAATATGCGAAGCAATTACAAGAAAATAAAGCTTCTTAAGAAATAAAGTAAAACTTTAATCAGTTGATCTACTAAAATAGAAGGAGAGACTTCCACAACTAAAGCCTCTCCCTCTCCTTCTTATAAACTATATTACTCTCCCTGCTTTTTAACCATATGTAAATACAGAACAAAATCCATCATTGTCGACGAATGACCAAGTTGACGGATCATCGCTGTTATATTTCCTCTATGATATGTACCATGATTTACAACATGTTGTACTAACTCTAAAATTGAAGTTTCTAATTTTCCTACATATGGATTCTCGATAACAAATACAGCATTCACATCTTGTATTGTACTTAAAAAGTCTTTATATTGATTTGCCATGTTTTCAAACATTTTTTCTAATTCATGTAACGATTTGTTTTCCATTTGTTTTCGTAATTCTTCTCGGCCTTGTATTGCTTCATTCATACTTTTACCATGCAATATGTGTAACCACACTTGATCTGTAATATAAATATGGGCAAACGTATCCTTGATTGATGGAAATGCACTCTGCATCTGTTCAGTAAAAATAGTATCATATTTTGGTAATTCTTTTAGTCGATTGAATAATCGTATATTAGCCCAAGCATGGTAATCCACTTGTTTTAACATGTACTCTTTCAATCGAAATCGCCTCCTTATTGTATGAAACGAATAGTTTGTTTCTTTATTTCTGATTCCCTATCAACTTTTGCAATCCCTTTTTCTTTCATTTCATATTTATTTACCGTTTTATATTTTACATACGTCTGAAATTCCGTTTGAAATGGAAACGGTGTAATCCGAATAGTTTCCTCATCTATCCATTCAGCTTGAATAGGTTTCTCTTCTTTACTATTAAACATTTCTGTTCCTTCAAAACCATCTTTAAACAAATCAATTTCATCTTTCTTTTCTACACCTGGTTTATTCATACAGACATATAAAGAAAGTTCATCGCAAAACTTTAATAATCTATAATGTTTATCGAACATCACAAATTGCTCTTTTGTTAGCGTTGTCAATATTCTTTTTTGTCGTTCCAATTCACCTGCATAAAATGTCATCATCTCTTCATCTTCCTCATTTAATGGAAATGATAAAAAATGCTTACTACAAAGTAATGCTCCATATGGATTGGAATCTTCAATTTCATTCAAACCAATCGTATAAAAGACAAAGCGTAATGAACTTGGACAATCCATAAATGTATATGGGATATTTTTAGCATCATTCAAAATTGGTACTTTATCAAGTTCTATCCATCCTCTATCATGCTCATATATTGCATCAATTGTCTCTTTTAAATATGTATCATCTTCAAAAAAATCTTCTTTTATATGCTTTGCAATCTCTCCAGCTAAAAAACCATGATCATGTTGACGAATTAATATACTTTCTTTCTCATCCTTTTCACGAAAAATCATCCGTATACTCCCCCTCATCCTCATATTACAGCGTTTTCTATTCATCAATTCTTAATTAATCCCTAATTGTTAGCAGGGATTCAGTTTCTTGCAACGAAATTAACATAACTATATAGCATTCTTTCTAACAATATAAATAGCTTTATCTTTACTATCTATTATACTAAATCATTCATTCCAAAAAATTTTTTTATGAGGTGAAAACATGAACAAAACAGAATTAATTAAAAATGTCGCACAATCAGCTGATATTTCTCAAAAGGATGCTTCTGCAGCTGTACAATCTGTATTTGACACAATTGCTACTGCATTACAGTCTGGCGATAAAGTTCAATTAATCGGCTTTGGAACTTTTGAAGTGCGTGAAAGATCTGCTCGTACAGGACGTAATCCACAAACCGGCGAAGAAATTCAAATCGCTGCTGGTAAAGTTCCTGCATTTAAAGCAGGTAAAGAGTTAAAAGAAGCTGTGAAATAAACAAGAAACCAGCCATTTTATAGGCTGGTTTCTTGTTTTAATTTAGTAATTGCTTTATATTTTCTGCATGATACACCTCGCAAATATAAAATATGCATCTGCAGTTACTTACAATTTGATATTTTCTTGTTGGATACACATGCGCCGAAACAGAGCATCCATCGAACAATTCAATAATATTCCCAGAAGGCTGATATCCTTTATATAATACGTTCCTTCTTACTTCCATCTTCTCTATAAGTTTTTCAACTGGAATGTTTCCACTCTCTAGCTCCCTCTTTATTGTATTTGGTAAAAACGAGGTATCCGCAAAAATGAGATTTTCAGATAATACTTTTCCTTTATAACTAATATTGGATACACGGTAAAGAAATGTTCCGTTTTTATCAAAGAAACTCTTTGCTTCTTTCGGGATATACTGTCTATCCAGCACCTCTTGTTCTAGAACATCAAACTGAACTGTATCATTCAATAACTTTTCTAAAGCATGAATAGATGATGTATCTCCAGAAAATAAAATATTTTTAATTGCTTGTACATGATAAGTGAATTCATTTGTTCTATTTTCCGCTACTAGCATGAGGAACACCTCTTCTATAAAATATTTTATTAAACTTATTTATAATTTAAAAGCGCTACTGCATCCAGCTGTATGATTTCGGTGACTTCTTTACTAAATATTGCAATTGAAGCCATATAATCTACACTTGGCCTTAAATCTCTCATCACTGTATTTTCTACTAACTCTTGTCTATCCTTAAAAACTAACAAGTTTGGAGAATCATTTGGAGCTGATATAGTAATATCCACTGGTGGAATCATTAGACCTTCACCTGTCGCCTTGAGCACAGCTTCCTTTCTAGTCCAATATGTTAAAAAACCTTCTATTTTTTGTTCATTAGGTAATTTCATAACTTGCGCTATTTCAATGTCGGTTAATACGCCTTCTGCCATTTTCATAACATCAACATTTGGATTCATTTGTTCAACATCAACGCCTACAGGTGCAGACTTTGTAAATGCAACAACAACCCAATCACCCGAATGCGAAACAGATAACTGCGGCATCCCCTCTGGTAATTGTGGTCTACCATGTTGTAGCTTACATACTGGGCACATTCGATTAATTGGAACTTGAATTGGCGACATAGAAAGCATTTTACCTAGAACTAATCTACTAATTACACAGCCTATTATAAAACGGGCACGATCTGCCGAATGATGATATGAATTTGCTTTTTCTCGTTCAACATCATTTAGTAAATTGTAATGCCATGATTGTAAATCCGAAATCCTTCCCCACCATATTTGACAATCATTCTCATTCAAAATTGGTATAGAATCTACAACTTTACTTTCTATCATGTAAACTCTCTCCTTCTAAATACCCAATGTAGATTTATTCCAAAATAATATTACCAAACTTATTCATTGACAATTTCTTTCTCTTTTTGTAATACAGGTAACGGTTTTTTCTTCTTTTTTGACATTACCTCTTTATCAGAAATACGTAAAGAAAATAGTAATGCTACGAGTAAAAATATTGCTGATCCAATTAATGCTGCTTGATATGGCAATAAATCTGAATGAGTATTATGTTGTACACTGCTATTTCCAAAACCGGCTAGTATACTAGCTAAAACAGCAACTCCTATCGCTGAACCTAATCGATTTTGCACATTAAATATAGTAGTTGCTCTCCCCATAGAAGGCGGCGTTATATTGTTAAATGCAGAAAATTGAACTGCTCCAACTGATTGGCCTAAGAAAATACCTATGCCAAACAATAATACCCGTATTTGCCAAGGGTTCGTATCGTGATTTACAAAACTTAATAAAATAAAGATAATCGCCGTACAAATTAACCCTATAGAAATTACCTTACGAGCTCCTAATTTCTTATATGACCATGGTACGATCTGTGACGATATCATTAATCCAATGGCCTCTGGGAATGTAGTAAGGCCTGATTCCAGTGCGGATACCCCTATTACATTTTGATACATAAGCGGAAAAACAAATAACATTCCTAGTAAACCAGCTGAAGAAAACAATGAAATAAGACTCATTTTTCTAAAGACTGGTTCTTTGAATAAGCGTAAATCTAGCATCGGTTGCTTTACTTTAAGTTCTACAATGATAAACAGTGTAATAAATACAATCCCAGCTATTCCAGTACTTATAACCTCTGTAGAAATCCAGCCTCTTGATGGTCCTTGACTGAGCGCATAGATTAGCATCGCAAACCCTGGTGCTGAAAAAACAAAACCGAGGTAATCAAAGCGACCAGCTGATTTTTCAATATGCTCTTTTAAAAATAGAAGACCGAATAGTAACGCCATAATTCCAAATGGTAAATTAATATAAAATGCCCAGCGCCAAGACATTTGATCTACAAAAAAGCCACCAATAATTGGTCCTACTGCCGGTGCGACAGCAATTGGCAACACAATAAACCGAGAAATTCTCGGCCTTTCCTCTGGTGAAAATGTTCGGAATAACATCGCCATCCCAACTGGTGTTAGAAGCCCCCCACCAGCACCTTGAATAATACGAAAAATATTCAATGAAGTAATATCGTTCGCTATCCCACATAACGCAGATGCGGTTGTAAATACGAAAAGAGCAGTTAGAAATACTCTTTTCGTACCGAATCGATCTCCTAGCCAACCAGAAATCGGAAGGAAAACAGCTAAGCTAACTAAATATCCAACATTAACTGTCCCCATAGCAGATGGTGGCACTTGCAGTTCCTTACTTATCGTTTGTAGTGCTACATTTACAATCGTTGCATCCATAGCAGCCATAAACATCGCTGTTATATATACGATACTTACCACTACTTTTGGATTTATTTTTTCTTTCATTATCGTTTTCCTACTATTATTTTTTCGTCAGCTTGATTATTTTTTGGATTCAAATCTTTCCAGTTATTCTCAACATATTGTAAGCAATCGTGCCTGCTAGCTTCTTCATGTACGACATTCCACCCAATAGGTACATCAAGAAAGACAGGCCAGAGAGAATACTGGCCCTCCTCATTTATTAATACTTTATATGTGTAATTATCATTTTCAAATGGATTCGTCATACTCTCCCTACCCCTTTCTTATTCTGCAAATATTTCGCTAATACTTGTCCAATTTCCGTAAGTGGCCCTGGTTGACATAAATCTTTATGTCTACAATCAATATCATGTTGCACAATTTGTCCGTCTAAATAATTTAACCACGTATTTGGAGAGATAGGATCAAACCAGTCCGGTATTACAGTAGATCTAAAGAATAAAATATCTCCGTTATAAACTTTCGGTACGTATCTCCCTAACAATCCTACCGAATTTACATATGTTTCTTTCAAATTTAAAATGGTCTCTTCTTCAAGACTTGCTAATGCACTTCCATCTTTACGAAGTATTTCAATCGCACTTTCCATCGTAAGTGGTTTGCCATCCATGTTGTCTGGATCATATCCACCTAGAGCCAGTAGTGCGATTAACGCTTCTTCTTCAGTAGGCGCTTCCGTATTCGGTAGGAAGTGACCAGGATAAGAATCTAGCATAACGAGTAATTCTACTTCTTCCCCTTCATTTTGTAGTTGCGCTGCCATTGCATGCACAACATTTCCTCCGAGCGACCAACCGAGTAAACGATATGGTCCGTGAGGCTGTACTTCACGAACGTGTTTTAAATAATCCGCTGCCATTTCCTCTAAACTTCTTGGAAGTTCTTCATTTTTAGCGATACCACGTGCTTGCACGCCGTAGATTGGATAATCTGTTCCTAAAGATTTCATAAGTCCTGCATAGCACCAACTTAATCCACCTGCTGGGTGTACACAAAATAGTGGCAATTGGTTTCCGCTTGCTCGTAACGGAAGCAACACATCGAGTGCACTTTGTCCATTTCCCACTTCAAGTCTTTCAGCAAGGCCTGCAACAGTAGGTGCTGCAAATAAAGTTCCGATATTTAATTCGATCCCAAGCGCTTCTTTAATACGGCTCATAAGCTGCACTGCAAGGAGTGAATGACCACCTAAATCAAAGAATCCGTCATCAATTCCAATTTGAGGTACACTTAGCACTTCTGTAAACAAGTCACATAACAGTTCTTCTTGCGGTGTTCTTGGTCCACGACTAGAAGATGATGCGATAAATTCTGGAACTGGCAATGCCTTTCTATCTAATTTACCGTTTGGAGTTAAAGGCAACTCATTTACTACTACAAAAGCATATGGAACCATATAATCTGGTAGACTACCACTAGCAAACAGACGCATTTCATTCGTATCAATCGCTTCATTATTTGATGCGACGATATAAGAAACTAATCGTTTATCCCCTGGTTGATCTTCCCGTACAATAACTGCTACTTGCTCAACTGTAGGGTGTTTCATTATGACCGCTTCTATTTCTCCTAATTCAATTCGGAATCCGCGAATTTTTATTTGATGATCTGCACGTCCTATATAATCGAGCGTCCCATCATGACGCCAACGAGCTAAGTCTCCAGTACGATACATTCTTGTACCTGGCTTGCCAAATGGATCTGCAATAAAACGTTCTGCAGTTAAACCTGCCCTTCCTAAATATCCACGAGCAAGCCCTGCACCTGCAACATACATTTCTCCCACTACTCCAGGTGGCACTGGTTGTAAATAATGATCTAATACGTATACTTTAAGGTCAGGTATACTGCACCCAATTAAACTGTTTGCTCGTAAAGAAACGATTGTTTCGTCTAACTCAATATAACTAACATGTACTGTCGTCTCAGTAATACCGTACATATTAATAAGCTTCGGTGCGTCATGAGGATGTCGACTATACCAATCTTCTAATCGACTTAGCTCAAGTGCCTCACCTCCAAAAACAACATATCGTAAAGATAATTTTTGGCCAATCTCTTCATTTTCACGATCTGCTTGCATCAATTGATAGAACGCTGATGGAGTTTGGTTTAAAACAGTTACCTTTTCTTTAACAAGAAGTTGTAAAAATTCTTTCGGCGAGCGACTTACAGTATGTGGAACTACAACTAAACGCCCTCCGTATAATAAAGGTCCCCAAATTTCCCAAACCGAGAAATCAAAAGCATATGAATGGAACATCGTCCACACATCGTTTCCATCAAACTGGAACCAATGATCAGTTGCTCCTAAAAGTCTTACTACATTTTGATGAGGTATCATAACACCTTTCGGTCTACCTGTTGAACCTGATGTATAAATAACGTAAGCAATATGTGATGGAGTTAATGGCTTCACGCGCTCCATTTCATCAATATTGTCTTCACTATGTTTCTCAATTTCTTCTATTACTTTTACATTATCAACTAAAACTTTTAGTGCCTCATTACATTCAATTTCCACTTCTGAATTCGTTAAAACACATGATGGTTTCGCATCGTGTAGCATAAATGAAATACGGTCTGCTGGGTAATCTGGATCTAACGGAAGGTATCCAGCACCAGCTTTAAGAACAGCTAATAAACTTACAACCATGTTTAATGATCTTGGCATCGCTAAAGCAACGAGTTGATCAGGACCAATTCCTTTTGCTATTAGGAATCGAGCTATTTTATTTGCTTTTCTATTTAACTCTTCATAAGTTAATTTCTTATTTTCAAAGACGACAGCAATAGCATTTGGATTTATATGAACTTGCTTTTCAAATAATTGTAATAATGTCATTTCTGGTACAATTTGAAAACCACCATTCCACTTTTCTAACACTGCATTTTTCTCTGCTAAAGTTAATATTTCTAATCTGCCAATGGATTGATCCGGATTTGTCGCCGCATCATCTAATAACAAAATGAATCGTTCTATTAGTTTTTGAACCGTTTCACGTTTATATAAATCGGTACTAAACTCTAGTAATCCATGTAAACCGTTCGGAGTACCATCAACCTCGTTACTCTCACTAATTTCAAATGTTAAATCAAACTTCGCAGAGCCAACACTTTGAATTTCAAGGCTCGCTTCTATATCCGGGACATCAAAGATTGCTTCTGGCGTATTTTGGAAAGCTAACATAACTTGAAATAGCGGATGACTATTTCGAGTACGCACCGGGTTTAACACTTCAACGAGTCGTTCAAATGGAACATCTTGATTTTCATAAGCTGCAAGATTTGCCTGCTTCACTCTATTTAATAATTCTTTAAAACTTGGATCTCCTGAAGTATTTGTACGTAACACTAACGTATTTACAAATAAACCGACTATGTCAGAGAGTGCATCATCGTTTCTTCCAGCAATCGGACTACCGATTGGTATATCAGTACCTGCACCTAATCTTGTAAATAGCGCACTTAGTCCTGCTTGCAATACCATAAACAAACTAACTCCGTTTTTCCGTGCGAGCTCTACTAACCTACTATGCATACCTACATCTATATGAAAATGAATGGTTTCTCCTCTGTAACTCGTTTCCATTGGACGCTGATAATCTGTAGGCAACTCCAATTGATCTGGTAATCCCTTTAACTCTTTCTTCCAAAAATCTAATTGTGTTGAAATGAGACTTTCTTGTGTAGTTTCATCCCCTAACAATTGTTGTTGCCAAAGTGCATAATCTGCGTATTGAACCGGAAGTGTCTCTAGCTGTACTTTGTTACCTTGACATCGCGCTTTATACGCCGCTGTAAAATCTCTCGTTAACGGTTGTAATGACCAGCCATCCCCTACAATATGGTGTAATAGAATTAATATTACATGTTCGTTTTCACTCACTGTAAAAAGTTGCAAACGAACTGCTGGTTCAACATCGAGGTTAAAGCTATATCTTACCGCTTCCGCAAGTGCACTTTCTAATTCACCTTTACATGTTTTTGTTCTAATCATTTCTAGATTTAAATTTTCCATATGTAAAATTTCCTGGTAGGAACTACCTAATACGTTAGGGAAAATTGTTCTAAGTGTTTCATGTTTCTCGACTACATCATAAAAGGCACCTTGCAATGCTTCCTCGTTCAACTTTCCAGACAAACGTATAACTAACGGAATATTATAAGTAGGGCTTGGACCTTCTAAACAATTCAAGAACCATAATCTACGTTGTGCAAATGAAAGTGGAACTTCATTTGGTCTTCTTACTTTCTTAATCGCTGGTCTTGCAGTTTTCGCTTGATCCAATTGTTTCGCTAATTCAGCAACAGTTGGCGATTCAAATAGTTTTCCAATTCCTAATTCGACACTTAACATTTCACGAATTCTTGCCATTAAACGCGATGCAAGAAGCGAATGTCCACCCATTTCAAAGAAATTATCATCAATGCTAATGCGAGAAACACTAAGTACTTCTGCAAATAAATGACATAATATTTCTTCTTTCGGATTTCTAGCAACCCTCTCATTGTTCATTCCATTAAAATCAGGAGCAGGTAATTTCTTTCTGTCAACCTTACCATTTGGCGTTAATGGTAATTCTTCTAGTAATACAAATGCTGATGGCACCATATAATTCGCTAAACTTTCTGAAACATAAGAACGAATTTCTGCAAGGTTAATCATTTCCTTCTCTTTGGCAACAATATACGCAATGATTCGTTTATCATTTGGACGATCTTCTCGTACCATAACCACTGCTTCCTTAACATTTTCATGTCGTTGTATTACCATTTCGATTTCAGCTAATTCAATTCGGAAACCACGAATTTTAATTTGATGATCTGCGCGGTTCATGTACTCTAAAACACCATCACTGCGCCATTTTACTAGATCACCTGTACGGTACATGCGCTGCCCTGGTTTTCCATAAGGATTTGCAACAAACCGTTCAGCTGTTAACTCTGGTTTTCCTAAATATCCGCTTGCAAGTCCTTCCCCTGCAATATATAATTCACCAATAACTCCAGGTGGAACTGGTTGTAACCCTGCATCCAATACATACACTTCTGTATTGCAAATTGGCTTTCCGATAGGAGGTATCCCCTTTTCACTTTCATCAATGTTCATGAAGGTAGACCAAATCGTCGTTTCAGTTGGCCCATATAAATTAGTTATTGAGCAGCCTAATTCTCTTAATTTATTTGCTAAATGCCCTGGAAGAGCTTCACCACCAACAAGTATATTTAGCCCTTGTAACTTCTCTGGATAATCAGTTACTAACGCCTGCCAAAGCGTCGGTGTAGCCTGCATAATGGTCACTCTTTCTTCATGTAAAAGTGTCGTTAATGCAGAAGGCTCTTGTATGTCTTCCTTTTGCGCAATTGTTAAACTCGCGCCACTAATAAGAGGTAAATAAATTTCTAGAGCAGAAATATCAAACGCAAATGTTGTAACTGCTAATAAATGATCATGTTCATGTAACGAAAACTTTTGTTGCATAGCCATTAAAAAGTTACTTAAACCTCTCATAGGAACAATTACACCTTTTGGGTTTCCTGTTGAGCCTGAAGTATATATTGTATAGGCTGAGTTTAAAAGTGATACATCATTCTTACATGCTATATTCATACGAGAAGATGTATGTAATGCTAGTTTCGTTTCTTCATCATCTAATACAATTTTTTTTATATCATTTTTTATAACTAACTTAGATGAAACAGATGAATGTGTTATGATACAAACTGGTTTTGCATCATTTACTATATAATTTATTCGCTCAGCTGGATATTCTGGATCTATTGGTAAATACGCTGCACCAGCCTTTAAAACTGCTAGCATACTAACCACTATTTCCGTTGATCTTGGAAATACTAAAGCTACAAACTGATTTGGTCGTATTCCTTCTTCTACTAAATAATGTGCTAGTTCATTCGCTCGTTCATTTAGCTCTTTATACGTAAAGTTTACACCGTCACAAGTAATCGCTAGTTTATTTGGAGTTTTTTGCACTTGTTTTTCAAATGATATAGGTAGACTGATTAACTCATCGTCTTCCTTCGTTTCATGCCATTCCAATAAAACTTTATGATTTTCTTCAGGAAGAGTAATATTTATCTTTCCAATCGACTCGTCTTTTTGATAAGCATTTATCATTAATTCTAATAATTGCATAAATCTTTCTTTATGCAATGCTAGCTCCGCACCATTATATACTTCCGGATTCGCATCAAAATGAATCATTAGCTCATTTTGATCAAAACGTTTATATACATTTATCGATAAATCATCCACAGGTCCTGCTGATAAGTTATGCGTAATACCACGATTCCCACCAAAGTTAAGCCCGTAATCAAAAGGCATAACATTCACTAACGGTCCAAATAATCTTTGATTTTCACCTAATAACTTTAAGTCTCTTCTTAATTCCTCATGACGGTATTTATGATGGCGACGTACATCTTGGATTTCTTTAGAAACTTGCTGTAATAATTCTACGAGAGTTATATTTGGAGTTACAGTAAGACGAAGTGGTACTAAATTCATTACCATACTAGGTGTATGAATAGATGCAGAACCTAGACGCCCCATCATCGGTAAACCTAAAACAATATCATTTTCACCTGTTAATTTATGCATATAAATACTTGTGACAGCGACAATGAATTCCGGCCAACTTGTTAACGAAATATTGATATCTTCTAGTAAAGTTTTTGTACTAGAACTAGATAAACAAGCTGTTTCGCGTAAAAATCCATTTGATGTTCTCGGTGCTCGTTCTGCCAAACTTACAACTTCTGGTTCATCCGCAAATTTTTCTAACCAAAAAGCACGATCTTCCTGAAATTGTTTAGACTCACGATACTCCATATCTTCTTGCACAACTTTTGCAAGAGAACCAAATGTCTTTTCATTCTTGTTTGTTTCTTCTATAAGTGATGTATACTCATTCGCTACCTTTTGGCTAAGAAGTGAAAATCCATAGCCATCCATCACAATGTGATGGATGCGCTGATACCAAAAGAAACGATTATTTTCAACTTGAATAAGTGCTTCAATAAATAAAGTATCTTTTTTCAAATCGACTGGCATAGATAAATCATTTTTCATCCATGCTTTAGCAGCCTCTTCAGGATTTTCTTCTTTACGAACGTCAATAAAATGCATATGAAACTGTGATTCTTCAATAACTTGCCATGGGCCAATTTCATCTTCTTCGAAACGAACATGAAGTGCCTCAGCTTCCATTACAACTTTACGTACTGCTAATTCGAAAATTTCTTGATTCATATTTCCGTTTATTTCTACATATTCCCCAGTATTATAAATCGGATTAAGTGGATCTAATTGTTGCGCAAACCACATGCCAGACTGCGCAGATGATAACGAATGACGAATCTTTTGACTGTTAGGCATTCTTTACTACCCCTTTATTATGTAGTCTATTTGTTACAGCACCTGTGCTGTTTGTGAAGATAGTAAACTGTACCAACCCGCAACAGTTGGACGTTCTGCTAAATCTGCAAAAGTGATTTCTTTCCCTTCACGACGCCACTTCTCTACTAAACTCATAATTCTGACCGAATCAAGCCCTCTATTTAATAAGTCCTCATCAATATCAATACTCTCTACTGGCTCACGAAGTAATTGTGCAACTAATTCATGCACTTCCTGTATAGTGATCCCTTCACTCTCATCACCTTTGACACTTTGTAAATCGTTTAACAATAGGCTTGTTGATGTCGTTACTGCACATCTATTAGATGCATACTCCAATGCTTGTTTATGATGTTCTAGTGAAAAATCAGCAACTGCATCTGCTACAAAGAACGGCTGAATACCATCCATAAATGCTTCACAAGCTGTTAAAAGGCAGCCAATATGCGCATAAATACCGCAAATAATGAGTTGATCTCTTCCTTGTTCATGTAAAATTTCTAATAGATTTGTCTTTTTAAATGCACTATATCTCCATTTTGTTAAGAATATATCATCCTCATCAGGAGTAAGTTCATCAATAATTTTCTTTTTATCTGGTCCAGCAGGAATACCGTCACCCCAAAAGTCTTGTAATAAACCTCGTTGTTCTAACGTTTGCCCACCAGGTTGCGCTGTATAAACAACTGGTATACCAAGTTCCTTACATTTTTCTCTTATCATTTTAATATTTGAAATAAGTTCTACTTTCGGTGATTCTTTATCGCTATATGCATCAAGAAAATATTCTTGCATGTCATGAATTAAAAGTACTGCACGTTTCGGATCTGGTGTCCAATTCACTTTATTTTTTGGTAGTTCTGATTCAATTGGCATTTTATATACTGAAATAGATGGGATAGCCATCTAATCACTTCCTTCCTGTTTTTATTATTATTTTACTGTAATAAGTTTTTCAGCAATGACTTTACGTAATTCTTTTTTGCTTATCTTTCCAACGCCTGTTTGCGGGAATGATTCAATAAATTCAATTCGATCTGGAATCTTATAAGCTGCTATACCGCGTTCTCTTAAAAACATTTTTAATTCACTTACTGCCGGAGCTTGTCCGCGAGCTATAACAAATGCACAAGTACGTTCTCCTAAATAATCGTCAGGCATAGATACAATCGCTACATCATGTACTGCATCATGTGCTAATAGATGATTTTCAACTTCTTCCGCGGCAACTTTCTCACCGCCACGATTAATTTGATCTTTATCTCTTCCTTCTACAATGATGTAACCTTGTTCATTTACTTTCACAAGATCTCCTGTGCGATAAAATCCATCCTTTGTAAACGATCGTGCATTATGCTCTTCTGCTTTATAATAACCACGAATTGTATATGGCCCTCTTGTTAATAAACTACCTACTTCGCCAGGTTTTACATCGTTGTCATTTTCATCAACAACTCGTACTTCATCGAGTGCAGACATTGGTCTACCTTGTGTATGAATAATAATTTCTTCAGGATCATCTAATCTTGTATAGTTCACTAATCCTTCCGCCATACCGAATACTTGCTGTAATGTACATCCAAATGTAGGGCGTATACGTTTTGCAACTTCAGCACTAAATTTCGCGCCACCTACTTGAATCACCTCTAGACTCGATAAATCGTTATTACGTGAAGATGCAGCATCAAGCCATATCATTGCTAATGGCGGTACGAGAGCAGTAATCGTAACTTTTTCTTTTTCAATAAGTGCAAACGCCTCATCTGGACTACCTCCAGTTGCCAGCACTACTTTTCCACCCGCATAGAAAGTTCCAAATGTTCCAGGAGAGCTCATCGGGTAATTATGTGCTACTGGAAGAACGGCCATATAGACACTCTTTGCACTTAAATTACAAATTTCAGCGCTAACACGTAAACTATAAATATAATCATCATGCGTTCGAGGAATTAATTTAGAAAGTCCTGTTGTCCCCCCTGATAATTGGAGAAACGCAACATCACTTGGCTGAACTTCTGGTAATGGAACGGGATCTATATATAAATCACTTATGTTCACAAATTCTTCTTCTTCTCCCACTACAATTACATGTTGTAAAGTTGGCACTTTCTCTTTCACTTCTCTTGCTAGTTTTCGATAATCAAAACCGAGAGTTTTATCTGAAATAACGTAAACACTCGCCTCACCAAACTCACAAAAATAACTAATTTCACTGCTTCGATGTGAAGGTAATGCAAAAACAGGAAGTGCCCCAATTCGAAATAGCGCAAAACATACTTCGAAAAACTCAATAATGTTAGGTAGCTGGATTACAACTCGATCCTCTTGCTTTATTCCTAAATTCAGTAGCCCTGAAGCTAATCGATCTACTTTTTTATCAAGCTCACTATACGTAATATGCGTATTACCACTTACAACTGCAATTTGATCGCCATATTTTTCAGCTCGCTCTCTTAACATCACGCCAAATGTTTCCCCAAGCCAACAGCCTTCCTCTCGATAACGATCAGCAAATTCTTTTGGCCATTTTGTATAACCTGTTAGCATTCTTTCTGCCCCCTACTTTTCATTAAGTGAACTATCATTTAATCCTAAAGCTTTCAACATTGTTTGGAACTTAGCTGATGTTTCTGCTAATTCATCTTCTGGTTTTGACTCAGCAACAACGCCCGCTCCTGCATATAAACGGAGTGTATTTTCTTGTACTTCAGCACAACGAATTGTAACAATCCATTCACCGTCTCCATTTAAATCACTCCACCCTAGCATTCCTGTAAAGAATTCACGGTCAAATGGCTCAATTTTTTGAATCGCCTCTCTCGCTTCTTCCATCGGTGTGCCGCAAACTGCTGGCGTCGGATGAAGAGCAATTGCTAATTCCAAAGAAGTAGTATTCGGATCCTTTAATTCACCTTTCACTTCAGTAGATAAATGCCACATCGCTTCACTATGAATAACGGATGGCTTTTCCGGAACATGTAATGTATGACAGTACGGACGAAGCGCTGCAGCAACTGCTTCTACTACTACCGCATGTTCATGTAAATCTTTTGGAGAAGAAAGTAATTCCTCTGCTCTTCTCTTATCTTCAACTGAATCCTCACTACGTGGCCTTGAACCAGCTAACGGATTAGAAATAACTTGCATACCATTACGTGAGACGAGTAATTCAGGGCTCGCTCCAATTAACGTCTTACTATTCTCATTTTCATCTTTCGATAAATTCACAGCAAATGTATATCCGTGCTTATTATGCGCTGCTAATTCTCGAAGAAGTTTTTGCTTATCAATCTTTTCGGAAGAATTAACATCTAACGATCTGGATAGAACGATTTTTTTTAAATCCCCGCCCTTTATTTTTGCAATTCCTTGCTTCACACCATTCATATACACTTCAGGCGCTGGTACAGGCGTCATTTCGAATGTTAAGTTCTCATTTATTTCAAGCTGATTTGTTGTATCCAATTGTAATCGCTCAGAAGTCCTACTATATTCTGGTACGATAAGTTGGACTTCTTTTCTATGATCAAATGGCAAAGCACCGACAACGATAGGATTCGGATTTCCGGCTTGTTTTGCATTACATAATACTGCTTGTACAAGCTCTGGGAAACTTTCAATTTCATGATGCTTTACTGTAGTAAACTCTCCTTCTGCTAATATCGTTCGAGTTGGTGAAGCGAAAAAGAATGAAGATTCAGTCTTATAATCTTCTAGTAATTTTTCTGACAGTTCCTTTACAGCCGTAAATTCCTTCATTGTATAGTAACCCCCTGAATTTTTTATTAAACGCCTAATGTAGCTCCGCCATCAACACATAAATTATGCATTGTAATATGACTAGCTTTATCTGAAGCTAAAAACAATACTGCTTCAGCAATTTCTGAAGGCTGTGCAATTTTTTGTAACGGTATACCGAGTCTATATGTACTTTGAGAACCAGCAATTATATTTTTTTCTCCATTCTCATCAGCCCATAGTAGCCTTTGCATT
Organism: Bacillus sp. FSL R9-9834; assembly: GCF_038006905.1. Taxonomy (NCBI): domain Bacteria; kingdom Bacillati; phylum Bacillota; class Bacilli; order Caryophanales; family Bacillaceae; genus Bacillus; species Bacillus sp. FSL R9-9834. Next base: position 2,289,818 of record NZ_JBBOWD010000001.1, on the reverse strand, counting down.
TCAGTTTCAGTAGAACCTGGAGAAACTACGTTACAGCGAATGTTGTACGCTGCAAGTTCTAATCCTAAACATTTCATAAACATCGTCGTAGCAGCTTTTGATGCAGCATATGCAGCCATCTCCATTCTCGGCGTATTTGCTGCATTTGAACCAACTGTAACAATTGCCCCTGACTTTCTTTGCATCATATGTTTACTTACTGCTCGGGACATATAGAAAACTCCTGTAGAATTTACAGAAAACGTTTTATTCCAATCTTCATCACTTAACGAGTGAATCGCTCCCATACGTAAAACCCCTGCAACATTTACTAATATATCTATTGGCGCTATTTCATTTTCAATATCATTTACCATCTGTTCAACTGCGGTACTATCACTCACATCTAAGCAAAACGTTTTCAAATGTATTTCATTTAAGAGTTCGTTTAATCCCTCTTCATTTTGATCAACCGCAATAACTGTAGCTCCTCTTTCTAAAAACATTTTGGCAACAACACTACCTATACCTTGAGCTGCACCTGTTACTAAAACAGTTTTCCCATCAAATTCCCCTAAGTTCATTTCCTCTATCCTTTCATTTAAAAATCAATCTAATTAAACAAAAAAATGATAATGATTATCATTATCGATGTAAAAAATAATACACTTACTAAACTAATTGGTCAAGTGTACTTTTCATTAAAATATTATTCATTGATAATGTTTTTCATTTAACGTTCTTACACCGAAATGATAATCTTTCTCAATAAACTTGTCAACCTATTTTTATTTTTCAGACAAAAACTTTAGTTCTTTTCAATACAATTACATCTAAAAGTATTAATAAATACTTACATTAATACTTTAATTCTTACTCCTCTTTGTAAAAATTGAAGATGATAAACTGGAGATCCCTTCAGTTACAAAGCCTTAACAAAAAATCGAGCATTTATTTTCTCAATATTTTTCTGAAAATATATCTTGCAAACATCAATGCATATTTTCTTTATTATTTAAGATTTAATACATATTTCGAATATGATGTATCGATTCATTATATTCCAATATAATCCAAATGGACATTTCACTCACTTTTATATCAAAAAAAAATAAAAAATAATTTAACCTTGTTAAAATAACTCAAAAAAAGCACCCTATTTAACAGGATGCTTTTTCGTAACTATAGTGTTATAGAAGATTTATATACTTATGCTACACTGCGATACTCTTCTTCTTGTTCTTTTTTCTGTTTAGGTGCTTGAATTAAAATTGCGATAATGAATGACACGACACATAATACACCGATCACCATAAAGGTTGGTTTGAATCCACCTAGAAGTGCACCGATAAAGGAACCTGCAAGCGCTCCAAATCCAAATCCTTGATACACAATTCCGTAATTCTTACTATGGTTTTTCATACCGAAGAAATCACCAACAATAGCTGGGAAAATAGTAATATTTCCACCAAAGCAAAACGCTACACTTGCTACACATACGAAGTAGATACCGTAATTCAAATCTACGAAACTTAGAACTAATACCGAACTCGCCATAACCACAAAAGTACCCGTAACGATTTTTAAGCGGCCGATTTTATCTGATAACGGTCCTAGAATAATACGACCTAATGTGTTAAATATTGCAACCATAGCCACCGCATTAGCTGCTGTCGCTGCGCTAAGCCCTACAAGTTGAACACCAATGTCTTTTACCATACCAATTAAGTATAAGCCACTCATACATGATGTAAATAACATGATGAATAATAAGTATACTTGTTTTGTGCCTAACATTTCTTTCATTGTATATTCATGAGTGTTTGTTTCCTGAACTGCACCTTGATCAGCAGCTTGATGGATTAAAGAAGCTCCAAGGACAATCATAGCTGTAACAATTAAACCCCAATATATAAACGCTTGCGATACACCAACTGAATCGATTAACTTTGCATTTATATATTTGAAAATTAAGCTACCTGTACCATATGCAGCTACAGATATACCAGAGATTAAACCTTTACGTTCAGGGAACCACTTAATTAAATTAGATAGTGAAGTAATATAAGCTGTACCATCTGCGTAACCTACAACAACTCCTGCTAGTACATAAAGCAATATTAACGAAGAAACTTGTGAACTAAGTACTAATCCTAGTCCTAATGCTAGTCCAGCTATCATAATAAGTTTACGAAGTCCCCATTTTTCTTGTAATTTACTTGCAAATAAAGTTGAAAATGCTAAGGAAAGACTAGTAATTGAGAAAGTTATCGCAACCGCGTTAAGACTCCAACCGTATTTACTAACTAAAGGCTGATTGAATAAACTCCATGTATATATCGTTCCAAGTCCCATTTGAACTATGACTGTACCAAGGACAACAAGCCATGGATTAACAGCTGATTTTTTCATACCTTTCCGCCTCCTCTTTCTATTTCAATGCTTTTCGCTAAGTCTTGTTTTTTTATATTCATTTTGGTCACCTCTTTTGATTTAACACCTTCATTGTATAAGATGTTTTCAGTTATGTAAGCACTTACAAGACAGAGCGTCAAAAACATGGAATCAGTTACAGAAAACGAAGGATGAAATACAAAAAACTACTTATTAAATACGTAACAGTTATTTAAATTGGTTTGTATAAGTTTGATTCACATTTGTTTTTGAACCCTTTCTAAAAAATGAAACAATAAAACCGTCTCTTTAATGTTCATAAAAGAGACGGTTTTATTAGGTCAATTCATAATCCTGACTTTCTTTATACGTTTATCATTGTTTCTTCAAATGTAACAATCGGCTCTACAAATTCCATTATAATGAAAGCATTTTTAATACGTTTTGTTAAAACTTCTTTTCATTCTGCACACATAGACAACAAATATTTTTTTGATAAATAAAACTAAATATTCACTAATATACTTATACGTGGTTTAATATATATAATAAAAAATATTTCTGTCTTTAATGAGGAGGTACTATGAAAGCAAACGTAGGGGATACTATACTTTTTCAACGAAACAATTTAAAGATTACAGGATCTGTACTAAAACTTTATACTGAATCGGTCTTAGTTGAAATTACAAATGTAAGCGGTGGTACTTTTGAATTTGAACGAACAATTGTAAATCATAAAAACTATAAAATATTAAATACGAATACATAAAGTGAAACTTTAATCAGTGGGGGGTTTTGTTCATCCCCCACTGATTATTAGTTGAACCAATCGGACGTTTACGGACAGCCCGACTCCCATCTAACTTCTTTGCTCCAACTGAATTTTGAGATGGGAGTTTTACTGTCCGTTAACACGGGATAAAACAACACAAAATAGCCCCTGCTCATCAGCAGCGGCTATTTTATATGAAAATACTTCATTAGTTTATATATCCTAAAACACTTACAATCTTACTCGCTTTTAAATTATTAATATGATAATAAATTTCTAAACCTCTTCTCTCAGCTCGTAACACTTTACCTTTCATTTTTGATAAATGTTGCGAAACAGTCGATTGTGGAATATTTAGTAATTCTGTTAGTTGTGTTACGTTACAAGTTTTTCTCGTGCTTAATTCATTTACAATTTGTAATCGGATTGGGTGCGCCATAATTTTTAAAATATCTACATCTTCTTCTGAAACTAAACTTTTTCTCATTTCACTCGTATATGTTGTCATAAGACATTCCCCTTTTATATGAATTCCTTTTATTTAGATCTATTTCCAAAATATTTAAAACTCCGACGAGAAACCTTTATATAAAAATAATAGAATTTTAAATTTTTAAAAACAGAACGAAATACAATTCACTTTATTTATTTGGTACATATACATAATACAATGTTAATATGTGCTCTATGTGAAGTTCGCATAAATTTGTAATGAAGATTTTTCAAACAATTCACATGTAACTATTCACTTCCTCCTAACACTATCCAGTGATTTTAACATATTTTAGGCATTTGTATATACTATCTACAAAATAAATGTTGTTAAGGGGGATTTCAAATGCCAACAATGTTACAAGAAGAAGTTGAAGAAGCGCGCGAAACATATGTCAGTCGTATCATCTTGGTCGGTGGATCGGCTTTATTTTTAGTAGGTGGTGTTATATCTGCAATTTCGGCTTTTAAAACTTATAACCGTTTGGAAAATACGCCGCCGTCTACAGATAACTCATAGATGAATTATCTAATTTTGAATAACAAATAAATGCCTCCTCAATACAGAGGAGGCATTTATTTTATCAAAAGTTCTATACTAAAGAATCACAAATAATATGAATTACAATTGAACTTACTTCACCACAAACCTTGTCTGACTACACCCATCCTTCTGCTTCGTTACTTCTAATACAGCTGGCATTGCGTTTTTCAGCTCTTGAACGTGTGAGATTACACCAATAAATCGGCCTGATTTTTGTAAGTCAATTAAGGCGTCAACTGCTTTCGTTAATGATTCTTCATCTAATGAACCGAATCCTTCGTCGATAAACATCGTTTCGATTGAAATACCGCCTTCATACGCTTGAATCACGTCTGCCATGCCGAGCGCTAAGCAAAGTGAGGCATTGAACTTCTCGCCGCCAGATAATGTTTTTACATCGCGTGTTTGGCCTGTGTATGCGTCGTATACATCTAGACCTAATCCACTTTGACGATTTCTCTTTTCAACTCGTTCACTTCGTTTTAAATAAAATTGTCCATTTGATAATTTACGTAATCGCTCATTTGCGATTTGAACAATTTGTTCTAAATACTCAATTAAGATGTAACGTTCAAATGAAATACGGCTTTCGTTATCACCTTTCATTACTTCATATAAATCAACAAGTTCTTGGAATGCTTTTTCTTCCTCATGAATTTGTTCATCAATACGTCTAATATTTTCATGTAAATCAGAAATATATGCGACAGCACTTTGCGCACGTTGACGTTTTTCTTTAATGATATCAAGGTTAATTTCTAGATCTTTTATATGTTCACCTAACGCTGTAATATCCATATAATCTTTATCTTTTAATTCACCCTGTAACTCTTCAATTTGTTTCGCAAGTACTTCAAGAGATGAATAATAGCTTTGAATTTCTTTTTGTATCATTTCCATCTCAGCATCACTTAATTTAGCTTCTTTATACGTAGATTGATCTGTAAATCCGCTCTGCTCAAGCTCTTTCATAAAGCGCGTGAAAGTCTCTTCTTTCTTCGATTTTGCACTTTCAAATTGAGTAGAAGCACCTTCCTGTTCTGCGTGAATGCGTATATTTTCATTTTGCCAATGTTGATACGCTTCCTGCACTTTCTTCCATTCGTCCTCCATTAATCTGAGTTCATGCATAGCTTGATCAAATTGAACTTTCCAAGCTTGGACTGTCTGTAAGTTTTCAGGAATGTTTTTCTTATCATGTTCATATGACGTACGAAGCTGCATACAATCCATTTCGATACGGTGCTGCTCTGTTTCTACTTCACGTTTTTGTTTCTGAAGTGCATCTACTTTTTCTTCTACGCTTTTTATTTTCACAGCTATTTGCTTACGCGTTTCTTCACTAGCTTTTAACGTATTCACTTCAGTTGCTAATTGTTTTCCTTTTTGAACAAGCGCACTATATGTTTCAACTAATTCTTCCGATTGGTAGCCTCGCTTCTTAACCTCTTCTATTACTTGTTCATATTGATGATGATAGAAATTCCATTTCTCCTCTACTTGCACATGTAATTTTTCAGCAATATTCTTCTTATCTCTTAAATCGTTTAACTCTTTTTCATCGATTGCATCACTTTGCTCTGTAGCTTTTTTCGGATGGTTCGTACTACCACATACTGGGCAAGATTGGCCATCATGTAGATGAAGAGCCAATATACCAGCTTGTTCACTTAACCAGCGACGTTCCATATTCTCATATGCATGAACTGCCTCTTGCATCTTAGTAAATGCGGTTTCTTTTTCTTTCTCGAATTTTTGTTTTTCTTGCCATACATCATATGCTTGCTTTAAAACTTTTGCATCTTCTCGCATATTCGTTAGTTCTTCTACTTTATCTACATATTGTTCAAGTGCTCGCTCTAATTGCTGTAATTCACTAGACATTAGCTGTTTTTGATCTGTATGCTCTTCTAATTGTCGATCTAAGTTTTGCATACTTTCTTTTAATTTTCCTATTTGAATTTCTGCATTTTGTAAATTCAACTGTTTCTCAGCTAATGATGCAATAATCAATTGTAACTCTTCTAATCTTTGAACGAGTTTTTTTGCATTTTCTCTCTCAGGCTCTTTATTCTTTACCTCTTCATATTTCTCCTGAGTAAGTTCGAAGCTCTTCGTTATATTTTCTTTTTTGGCGATTATTTGTTTTAACAAACTTTCAACCTTCTGCTCATTTTGCATCGCTTCTTCGTGCCATTGTTCAAATGGTATTAAGCGCTTCGCTTGTTCCGCACGCTTAAAAGATGTTTCTTTCATTTCAATAACTGTACGATTTTCTTGTAAAGTATTATATTTCTCATTCTTTTGTTGTAAATCTATAAATTTCTCATTTACAGACTTCGCTGCGTGAAAACGTGTTTCAGCATCTTTTAATTGCTTCGTTTGAACATCTTGTTCTACTTGTAATTGCTCAACTTCTGCCTTATACACAGCTATTTCTTGTTCTAATGCTTCTACTACTTGATGCGTATTTACATGCTCTTGTTCCACTAATGTCTCTAATAATGCGCCATCTCGAATCGGTAATTTAAAAACATTACGAAAATATAGCTCTCGCTCTTTCTGTTTTTCTTGTAAGACGTCTTTCCATTGTTTTCGTTTTTGATCAAGTAACTCTCGCATTAACTTATAACGATCTGTTTTAAAAATACGACGCAAAATTTCTTCTTTGTTTTCAGTCTCAGATGTTAATAGTTTTCGGAATTCACCTTGCGGTAACATAACAATTTGACTAAATTGATGTTTACTTAAACCAATTAAATCTTCTACTTTTTTATTTACATCCGTTACATGGAAACGATCAACAGCTGGAACCTTCTCTTCATCGATTACTTCATATAATTCTACTGCATGTCCCGTAATCGTCTTGTTCCCTTGTTTTTTATGTCCCAGTTGTCGTTTTATTTCATAACGTTTCCCTTTTAATTGAAAGGTTAGTTCTACACTTGTATACACATTATCATCAGCAAATTGACTGCGGAGCATACTCGTATCACTTCGTTCTTCTCCGCTTGCTTCACCATATAACACATAACAAATCGCATCAAAAATCGTTGTCTTTCCAGCGCCTGTGTTCCCAGAAATGGCGAAAATACGATGCTCTCCCAAATCGTCAAAATCAATTACTTCTTTCTGTTTATACGGGCCAAATGCCGTCATAATAAGCTGAATCGGTCTCATCCTCGTTCACCTTCCCGTTCTTGCACTGTTTGTAATACTTCTACAAATAGACGTTCTTTCTCTTCTGATAAATCTAAACCTTTCATTTCTTTATAAAAAGCTTTTAATAGTGATAAATCATCCATTTTATGTCTTGAAACCGTTACTTCATTTGACTCTGTGAACTCTCGTCTTTGAATAGATCTTTCAACATGCATTGCATTTGGATATACAGAGCGTATTTTTTCCATTGGCTGCAAGACAGGATTTTCATCTAATAATTTTACAAACACGTAATCTTCACTTACTGGATGCTGTAATAATTCATCTATTTTCGCTTCTACTGTTCGCATTTTACGACGTGGTGTAAGTAACCTTTTTTCAATTGTTGCTTCACCTTGCTCGTTCAGCTCCACAATATAGTATCCTTTTTTATGTTTTTCTTCAGAAATAGAATACGCAAGTGGCGAACCTGAATATCGAATTGTTTCATTACGTACGAAATGCGCTTGATGTAAATGTCCAAGCGCTGTGTAATGAAACTTATCAAAATAATGACTATTTACGTATTCAGCACCACCAATTGAAAGCGGTCGTTCAGCATCACTGGTATTCTCTTCCGCTTCCCCAGCAGAAGTTACAAATGCATGACCAACAAATACATGTCTCGCTTCTTTATCCATCGTTTCAGAAAGCTCATTCATAAAAATACGCATCGCATCATCATGAGAACGTACGTCTTCGTTTTTCAATACATGTCTAACTATACTTGGATCCGCATATGGAACGAGATGGAAGTGAACCTCGCCATATTCATCATTTAAAATAATTGGTTCATAGGGAAATTGAAATTGCCCCACAATAAATAATCCTTGTTTCTTCATTAAACTACTTCCAAAATGAATACGATCTGGACTATCATGGTTTCCTGCAACTGCAATAACTGGCGTTTGTAAATCAATCACTATTTTTTGCAGCACATCATTTAATAAGTCTACTGCTTCTGTAGGTGGAATTGCTCGGTCATATAAATCCCCTGCAATAATTACGGCATCTGGTTTTTCTTCTTCAACGGCTTGTACAAACTGATCTAATACAATCTTTTGATCTTCAGTCATATATACGCCATGAACAAGTTTTCCTAAATGCCAATCGGCTGTATGAAATAACTTCATGGTTTCCTGCTCCTTTTAATTTACTGAATTTAATGATACAAGTTGATAGTTTATTGTAGTTTTTCCGTTCTCCCATTCTAACTTTTGTATCATTGCACTACCGATTCTTTCTTCATTTGATTTATATAAAGGTAATATTTCTTGAACTGTAAATAAGTGATAACCATCCAATTTTAATTGAAATATGTTTTCTTCTATATGTAATCTTACTTCTTTTTCATTTGAAATAATTTTTGTGTGCATCTCAAATTTCATGATAGATACAACCCCTTTTTCTAATCTCTACACTATTAATAGTATATTGGCTATGCAAGATTGACAAGTAAATACACGGTAAAGTACATACTTTTCTATTGCCATATGTTTTTTTATTTTCACATACAATACGGTATGTGAAATTTTATTCGTTACAAAAATAAAGATGTCTCATGTGACATCTTTATTTTTGAATAAAGTCTTTCATTACATAATATAAAACTGTAATGAAAACAATCGCTACAAAAAATGAAAATACTGCGACAATGTAGCCATCTTTATTTAATAAAATGCAAAAAGAAATAGATATGATAAAAATCGGAAATACAAGTCGTACTTTATCCTTCACTTCCTCTGTCGTATCTGTATGATGAAAATACTGCGTTATCCCTATCATTAAAGAAGACAAAATAATCACCGACAATAGTAAAGGTACTGGCATTCCGATTTCTCCTTTCTCTATTTCTAATGAAAAGCAATTTTTCTTTCATTATAATCACTTGAAATACTCTTTTCGAAGTGATTATATACAATTTACACATATATAATAGCGTGTTTCTCATGATAACTTCAAATAATTACAATTACAGTAATGTTGTAATATTCATTTTCAACCTCCAAAATCCTGCAAATATAACTCGTCAAAATATGCAATGAGTAAATTAACACGTACCGCCAACTTTAGACAAAATTTATAAAGGACATTTCAGTACGTATAAAGAATTAAGAATAAGAGGATATGTAAGGGAGGATGAATTATGACTGAACACGTTTTATTTTCTGTTAGTGAAAACGGCGTTGCATCAATTACTTTAAACCGCCCAAAAGCACTTAATTCTTTATCTTATGACATGTTGCAACCAATTGGGCAAAAACTGAAAGAGTGGGAACATGATGAGCGAATTGCGCTTATCGTATTAAAAGGAGCTGGCACAAAAGGTTTTTGTGCAGGTGGCGACATTAAAACTCTATATGAAGCACGTTCAAATGAAGCTGCATTGCAGTATGCGGAACGTTTTTTTGAAGAAGAGTATGAAATTGATACATATATTTATCAATATAAAAAACCGATTATCGCTTGTTTAGATGGAATTGTAATGGGTGGTGGTGTCGGTCTTACAAATGGTGCGAAATATCGAATTGTAACAGAGCGTACGAAATGGGCAATGCCAGAAATGAATATTGGCTTCTTCCCAGACGTCGGTGCTGCTTATTTCTTAAATAAAGCTCCAGGGTATGCTGGCCGATATGTTGCTTTAACAGCATCTATTTTAAAAGCTTCTGACGTATTATTTATAAACGCTGCTGATTATTTTATGGAATCTGATTCATTACCAAATTTCCTTACTGAACTGGAAAGTGTAAATTGGCATAAAGAAGATGATGTACATACTCATTTAAAAGAAGTCATTCGTACATTTGCAACTGCTCCAACATTAGAAAGCGAGCTTGCTCCTTCATTAGAAGAAATTAATTCACATTTTGCATTCGATACAATTGAAGAAATTATTCATTCATTAGAGAAAGATCAAAGTTCCTTTGCTTTAAAAGCGAAAGAAACGTTATTATCAAAATCTCCTATTTCACTAAAAGTAACATTAAAACAGTTTATTGATGGACAAAATAAGTCCGTAGAAGAATGTTTCGCTACTGACCTTGTACTTGCTAAAAACTTCATGAGACATGAAGATTTCTTTGAAGGAGTACGATCTGTTGTCGTTGATAAAGACCAAAATCCAAATTATAAATATAAGCAGTTAAGTGATGTTTCAGAAGAAGATGTAAATAGATTCTTTAACTTACTTAATGCGTAAAGTGAAAATTTAATAAGTAGGGTTTATCTCCCTCTTATTATTAGTAGAAGCAATCGCCCTTTCATACGGGATAAAATTGAGGCTATATAGTCGTATAATTACACGCCTATATAGCCTTTTTCCTATTTAATAAATTTTAATAAAATTTAATTTTATTAAATCGAATTATGTGCTACACTATTTTTAATTAAATATTCTAAAAATAAAAGAAGGAGGAGCGACTATGATTGAAAATTATTTTCTTTTCATCATTATGTCTATTTGTCTTATTATTTTACCTGGTCCTGATACTGCAATGGCTACGAAAAACACATTAGTTGCTGGTAAGGTAGGCGGGGTGAAAACAGTGTTCGGTACATGTATTGCACTATTGATTCATACTTTAGCAGCAGTAATCGGACTTTCCGCACTTATTGTAAAGTCAGCTCTTTTATTTTCTATTTTCAAGTACGTTGGAGCTCTATATTTAATTTATATTGGTATTAAAGCCCTTTTAGCAGTAAGAAATAAAGAAGGCGTCAATACGAACGATATATCTTTGAATAACGCAAACGAGCATACTTCTTGCTTTCGCCAAGGGTTTCTTACAAATTTATTAAACCCTAAAATCGCAGTCTTCTTTTTAACATTTTTACCGCAATTTTTAAATCCAAATCATAATACGTTTATCCAACTTCTTATAATGGGCCTTACTTACCTAGTTTTAACAGTTATTTGGTTCGCTTTTTATATATTTTTAATTGATAAAATTAGTGCTTTTATGAAAAAACCGAAGACACAACGTTATATTCAAGGGTTAACGGGAATTGTCTTAATTGGTTTTGGTATTAAACTAGCTTTTGAAAAAAGCAATTAACAAGAAGAAAACCACCACTATTCATAGTGGTGGTTTTCTTTTAACAACTGATTTGGCTGTCTACTTTATATTAAAACCAGCGCTCAGTTACAACTTTTTTACGTGTATAGAATTGAACGCCATCTGTACCATTTGTACCTAAATCACCAAAGAATGAAGCTTTATTTCCTGCGAATGCGAAGAATGCCATTGGTGCTGGAACGTTTACGTTTACACCGATCATACCCGCATCGATGTGATCACGGAACGTTTGTGCATGTTTACCGTTTGACGTATAAATAACTGCACCATTTGCAAATTTAGATTGATTTGTTAGTTTAATACCTTCTTCTAAATCTTTAACTCGTACAATGCTTAATACTGGAGCAAAAATCTCATCTTGCCAAATTTTCATTTCTTGATTTACACCGTCAAAGATTGTCGCACCTACAAAGTAACCGTCTCCAACTTCTTCCTTAATTTTACGGCCATCTACTAATAAAGTAGCTCCATCTGCTACACCGCTGTTAATATAGCCTAATACGCGTTCTTTATGAGACTCACGAATTAATGGTCCAACATAATTATCTTCGTGGAAACCGTCACCTACTTTTAACTTCTTCGTCTCTGCTACTAGTACGTTGATGAACTCATCTGCAATTTCATCAACTACTGCTACTACTGAACATGCCATGCAGCGCTCTCCACTACTTGCAAATGCAGATCCAATTACACCTTGTACCGTTTTCTCAAGATTGCAATCTGGCATAACAATCGCATGGTTTTTCGCACCAGCTAACGCTTGTACACGTTTCCCATGTTTCGTACCTGTTTCATATACGTAACGAGCTACCGGCTCAGAACCAACGAACGAAACAGCTTGAATATCTTTATTTTCTAAAATGCTATTTACAACATCTTTTCCACCTTGTACTAAATTTAATACTCCTTTTGGAAAACCAGCTTCATAGAATAACTCTACAAGTCGCTCTGCTAAAAGCGGCGTTCTTTCAGATGTTTTTAATACGAATGTATTACCACAAGCAATTGCAAGCGGGAACATCCATAATGGAATCATCATCGGGAAGTTAAACGGCGTAATTCCAGCAACAACTCCAATTGGGTAGCGCCAAATTGATCCATCAATGCCGCTAGCAATATTCGGAAGTGCTTGTCCCATCATTAAATTTGGAGTAGATGTTGCAAGTTCTACTGCCTCAATACCACGTTGTACTTCACCAGTTGCATCCGTTAATGTTTTACCATTTTCAAGCGTAATGATTTTTGCAAGTTCTTCTTTGTTTTCTTGTAAAAGCTGTAAATATTTATACAATTGTCTTGAACGATTCGGAACTGGTACTTTAGACCACGTTTCGTATGCTGCTTTTGCCGCTTCAACAGCTTTTTCAACATCTTCTTTCGGAGATAGCGGAACGTAAGCGATAATTTTTCCAGTCGCTGGATTTGGAACTGCTTCTACTTCTGTACCAGTAGATTCTACCCACTCACCATTAATATGATTTTTTACTCGTTTAATTTCAGTTGTAATCATTGTATTCTCTCCTTTGTATAATTTATTTTTGATTAGAAATTAATTGCTCGCTAACTTTCTTATATAAGGCAGCCATATCGTTTTCTCCATATCCAGCTTGACTCGCTTCGTCATATACGTTTAATAACATTTCGCTTACTGGTAAATGGAGTTCGCTTTCCTTAGCTAAGTCAACTGCAAACCCTAAATCTTTCTTTAATAAATTCACAGTAAATCCTGGCTCGTAGTTTTCGGGTGCTATAAAACTTTTATAATTACGTTCATAAATTCTACTTTGACCGTAACTTACATTTAAAATATCAAACATTTTATCTAAATCCATATTGTTCTTTTTCGCTAATGTTAAAGCTTCACTCACACCAGCTGTATAAAAACCAATTAATAGGTTATTAATTAATTTAACTGTTGTCCCACTATCAATTTGCTCACTAACATGGAAAATGTTCGCACCTAGTACACCCATGATAGATTCCGTTTTCTCATATACCTCTTTTGATCCACCAACCATAAATGTTAATGTACGGTTTTCAGCTCCAATCACCCCACCACTAACAGGTGCTGCTAAAAAGTCTACTTTCTTTTCCTTTGCAGCTTCCTCTAACTGTTTGTTTAACTGTGGAGATACAGTACTTGTATCAATTAAAACTACATTCGAGTGACTATTTTCAAATAATCCTTCTTCGCCAAAATATACCGCTTCAACAGCGCGAGGTGAAGGTAAACTTGTAAAAATTACATCGCATGTTTCTGCTAGTTTTGAAATTGATAAGCCGATAATTCCGCCTTCTTTTTCAAAAGAAGCTTCAGCATTTTTATTTAAATCCACACCATATACTGTGTAACTTGATTTAACTAAATTTTTAGACATCGGAAGACCCATGTTACCTAAACCGATAAAACCAATCTTTTTCATATCGCTTTCCTCCTATTTACACAATATACTTTCCGCGATTTATAATAGCTTTCGCAATTTCTCTCTTTTTTGTAAATACGTTCGTGTATAAAGGCACTAGTAATTGACGAATTTCAGTTAAAATCACGTGTCTATCTTGTTCTTCTGTAATAGCTGCGGAAAGTATAGAAATCGCAGCTTCTTCTACTTTGCGATAGCCTTCTTCACAAATAACGTCAGTTATCATTTGTTTCGTACCCTCTTTTTCTGCACCATTTTTACTAATTGCTTTACTCGTACGTAAAAATGCTGATTCCATGACGTACACGTCCGTTAACATATTTGATAATACACGTGAATATTCTTGCTCTTGATCAATTTTTAAACCTGGAGTTTTAGAGAGCGTTTTCAAAGATTGTTTCAACAATTTTTTCGCTAATAAAATGTAACGATGGTTTCTTTCGACATTTTCTACATCAATCTCTATTTCAGTATCTTCAATTTGTTCCATTTGTTTCATTTGTTTCATTAACATTTTGGCAACTGTTAATCTATTAATTTCGTTCGTCCCTTCAAAAATACGACTAATTCTAGCATCACGGTATAATCGTTCTACTTCATACTCTTGCATATAACCGTAACCACCATGAATTTGTACAGCTTCATCTACGATATGACCAAGTGTTTCAGAAGCATTTACTTTATTCAGTGCACATTCAATAGCAAATTGAGACATTTGCTTCATAAGATCCTCATCACTCTCATGAATTGCTTCATCAATTACACCTGCTGTACGATAAGCTGCACTTTCTGCTCCATATGTAGCAATGATCATATTTGCAATTTTCTCTTGAATCATCGTAAAGTCTACTAATTCCGTTTGGAACTGTTTGCGTTCTTTTCCGTATTGAACGGACAATCCAATTGCTTGCTTTGCTGTTCCAATATTTCCAAAGGCAAGTTTTAATCTAGCGAAGTTAAGAATATTAAGAGCTACGTGATGCCCTTTCCCAACTTCCCCTAAAACATTTTCAGCAGGTATGACAACATCTTCTAAAATAAGAGTCGCTGTTGAAGATCCTTTAATCCCCATTTTCTTTTCTTCTAGTCCAATGGATACGCCTTCACATGTTCTTTCGACAATAAACGCTGTCATTCCTTTATTTGTCTTCGCAAAAACAACGTATACATCTGCCATATGAGCATTTGTAATCCACTGCTTCTCACCATTTAACTTCCAAGCAGTTCCATCTTCATTTAATACTGCGCTCGTTTTTGCGCTTAAAGCATCAGAACCAGCATTTGGCTCAGTTAAAGCATAAGCCCCAACCCATTCTCCTGATGCAATTTTCGGCAAATATTTTTCTTTTTGTTCTTTCGTTCCGTAATATATGTAAGGCAATGTACCTACACCAGCGTGTATATTAAATGAAACGCTAAATGCACCAGCGTATCCCATTTTTTCTGCTACAAGCCCTGAAACTGCCTTTCCTAATTCGAATCCACCATATTCTTCTGGGACTTCGATACTTAATAATCCAAGTTCTCCAGCTTTCTCAAACAATTGACGAGAAACTTTATAGTTATGTTGTTCAATATTCTCCATTTGTGGAACAATTTCTTGTTTAACGAATTGTTCTGTCGTTTTTGCGATTAAATCTTCATCTCCTGAAAAATCTTCTGGCGTAAAGAAAGCATGATTCACATCTTTATTAAGTGAAAAAAATTCATCCCACGGTAACTTCGTTTTCTCCATCTGAATCCCCCTATCATTTCGGCCTTACTTGCTACTACATATGCTCGTCTACGATGAGTGGAATATCTTATTTTTGAAAACAGAAGGCGATGAATTTTCACATCAAGCAGTTTATTTTGCCAAAGATGTACTCTCATCGCCTTAGTTGTTTTATCCCGCTTTAATGGGCAGTAAGACCCCCGCCTCCAAATTCAGCGAAAGCAAAGAAGTTAGGCGGGGGATCAACTGCCCATAAAAGTCCAATTGGTTCAACTAATAATCAGTGAGGGATGAAGAAAACCCCCACTGATTAAAGTTTCACTTTATCTATTGATCTTCTGATAATACTGTTTTTGCAATTCCAGTATCTAATTCTTCAAAGTCATGATATGAAATTGTTTCATATAACTCACTTCTCGTTTGCATATTTGAAAGTGCATCTTTTTGAGAACCAGTTTCCTTAATTAAAGTAAACACATGCTCATACGCTTTCGCTGCAACACGAAGTGAAGTTACAGGGTAAATAACCATTTGGAAGCCCATATTCGCAAATTCCTCTGCACTATAATACGGCGTTTTCCCAAACTCAGTCATGTTGGCAAGTAAAGGTGCATTTACTTTACTATTAAATAGACGGAACTCTTCTTCTGATTGAAGCGCTTCTGGGAATATTGCATCTGCACCTGCTTTTACATAGGCGTTTGCTCTTTCAATTGCTTCATCCAAGCCCTCTACACCGCGAGCATCTGTGCGCGCTACAATATATAAGCTCGGTGCAACTTCTTTGATCGCTTTAATCTTTTGAACTAATTCTTCTGTCGTAACGAGTTTTTTACCATTTAAATGTCCACATTTTTTTGGTAATTGTTGATCTTCAATTTGAACAGCTGCTACTTTCGCTTCCACCATTTCTACTGCTGTTCTCGCTACATTTAGGACACCACCGAATCCAGTATCAATATCAACAAGAACTGGTAAGTCTGTAGCTCTTACTAGATCCCTCGCTCGCTCTGCTACTTCAGTAGAAGTCACGATTCCTAAATCAGGTAGCCCTTTACTTGCAGTATAAGCTGCTCCTGATAAATAAAGAGCTGAAAAACCTGTATTTTTCGCAACAAGAGCTGCCATTGCGTCATGAGCACCTGGAATTTGCAAAATTTCATTTGCTTCTACTAAAGCTCGGAAGCGATTCGCAAGCTCCTCTTGTGTTGACTGTTTATTCACAACCCAAGCCATTCTAAATTCCCCCTATTATTAAATTAAGAATAGATCTACAAATTCATTTACATTCATATTTTCTAGTTT
Organism: Bacillus sp. FSL R9-9834; assembly: GCF_038006905.1. Lineage (NCBI taxonomy): Bacteria > Bacillati > Bacillota > Bacilli > Caryophanales > Bacillaceae > Bacillus > Bacillus sp. FSL R9-9834. Next base: position 2,272,915 of record NZ_JBBOWD010000001.1, on the reverse strand, counting down.
CTCTTCATTTAAACAAGCTTCATGAATTTGTTCTTGTTGCTTACTAGAATAATGACCTGCCATATTTGCAGTGAATTTTTGAACAACTTTTGGAATTGCTTCGTCTCTACGGAAACGGTGACCAAGTGGATATTCACATTCCACATTTTCTGTTACAGTTCCATCTTTGAAATGAACTTGAACAGCGTTGGCGATTGAGCGCTTGTTCGGGTCAAGGTAATCTAAACTGTACTGTTTATTTTCAACAACAACCATCTTATTACGTAATTCATCTACACGTGGATCATTTGCTACTGCATCCTCATAATCATCCGCAACGATATCTCCTTTTAATAAACCAATTGCCGTAATGTATTGTAAGCAGTGATCACGATCAGCCGGGTTATTTAATGGACCTTCTTTATCAATAATACGAATTGCTGATTCATGAGTTGTAATTGTAATACGGTCAATTTCATCTAATCTTTCTTTAATTTCTGGATGTAATTTCACAGCACATTCTGCAGCTGTTTGTGCATGGAATTCTGCAGGATATGAAACTTTAAATAATACATTTTCCATTACATATGACTCTAGTGGTCTTGCTAATTTTAATTCTTGTTTATTAAATAATACATCTTGGAATCCCCAGCCCGGTGCAGATAATGCTGTCGGATAACCCATTTCACCTTTTAAGGCAGTCATTGCAAGATGAACACCGCGACTCGTTGCATCACCTGCTGCCCATGATTTACGTGAGCCTGTATTTGGAGCATGACGATATGTACGAAGACTAGAATTATCAATCCATGCATGTGATAATGCATTAAAGATTTCTTCACGTGTTCCGCCAAGCATTTTTGCAACTACTGCAGTTGTTGCTACTTTTACATATAATACGTGGTCAAGACCAACTCTGTTTAAGCTGTTTTCTAAAGCAAGTACACCTTGAATTTCATGTGCTTTAATCATCATTTCTAATACTTCACGTACTTTTAACGGTTCTTTTCCTTCTGAAATACGAACACGGCTAATATAATCTGCCACAGCTAAAATTCCGCCTAGGTTATCAGATGGATGTCCCCACTCTGCTGCAAGCCAAGTATCGTTATAGTCTAACCAACGGATCATACAGCCGATATTAAATGCACCTTTCACAGGATCAAGTACATATGACGTACCTGGTACACGTGTACCATTTGGCACGATTGTTCCTGGTACAACTGGTCCTAATAATTTCGTACATTCTGGATATTGTAATGCTAAAATTCCGCATCCAAGTGTATCAAGTAATACGTAACGAGCAGTACTAAATGCTTCTGCACTTGTTACCTCTTTATTTAATACATAATCGGTAATCTCTTCTAATAATGCATCTTTTTGTTTAATTTCATTTGTTTTAATCATGCTATCCTTCCCTTTCTGTCGAAAATTCGTTATTATTAAGGATGGGTGTCGGTCAAACACCCATCTGGCGGGCGGCGCTAACAACTCCCCAGTTGTTCTTATTTACTAAGCACATGTCGCTCGCCAATATAATTTACACGTGGACGGAACAAACGATTGTTCGCATGTTGCTCAATAACGTGTGCACAAAGCCCTACTGTTCTAGAGCTAAAGAAGATTGGTGTGTACAGTTGAATTGGAATACCAAGCATCCAATATACTGGAGCTGCGTAATAATCAAGGTTTGGATAAATTCCTTTTTCCTTCTCCATAATCTTTTCTCCAGCTTCACACATCTCATACAGTGTATAATCACCCTTCACATCACATAACTGCTTTAAAGCTTCCTTCATCATCAATGCTCTTGGATCCATCTTCTTCATGTATACACGATGTCCAAAGCCCATAATTTTTTCTTTGTTATATAGTTTCTTCTGTAATAACTCTTCAAACTTTTCAACATTACCAGCTTCTAAAAGCATGTACATAACCGCTTCGTTCGCACCGCCATGTAAGCTACCTTTTAAAGATGCAACCGCACCTGTTAAAGCACCATATAAGTCGGATTGCGTAGACGCAATAACGCGCGCTGTAAATGTAGAGTTTGGCATTTCATGTTCACTATATAAAACAAGGGAACGATCAAAAATCTTCTCCTCAAGTTCAGTTGGTTTTTTACCTGTTAACATATAGAAGAAATTCGCGCTATATGATAATTCCTTAAGTGGTTCGATTGGCTCTTCATTATTTAAAATATGATAGCTATTCGCTACAATGTTTGGTACTTTACTCAATAATTTGTATCCGCGGCTTTTGTTTACTTCTAACGAGCGATTTTCAATATCATTATCGTAACCAGCTAATGCGGACACACCTGTACGCAATCCATCCATAGGGTGTGTTTCTTTCGGTAATGCCTTTAATACGTTAAATACACCTTCTGGTACCGCGTATTCTTCTTTTAATTTCTTTTCAAGTCTTGCTTTTTCATCCTCATTTGGTAGATGTTCTTCCAATAAAAGGTGCACAATGTCTAAATACTCTTTTGTTTTTGAGAGTTCGATTAAATCATACCCTTGAATTACAATTTCACCTTTTACTGTGTCAAGAAACGAGATCTTCGTCTCCGCTGCCACTATACCATCTAATCCCGGGGAAAATTTTTCTTCAGCTTTCATCATTATTTCCTCCAATCCTAATAGATCTTCGTGCACATAACTGTAAGCCTTTACAATATTGCGAAACTACATTTCTATTTCAATGTATCAGAGTTTTTAGAAGATTTCAATTTATTTTATAATGATAAGTTTCCTATACTTTTACCGATGTAACAATACAGTTTTTCAACAATAATTTTCATATTTTATAAAGAAAGGACAGACTTCTCTTTATTTATCTTTAAAACAAAATATAAAGTTGATTCATATAATCCCATTAAATATGTATCTACTTTGCAATTGCTTTTACTAAATAAAAAAGCGAGCTGTATTCATATACAGCTCGCTTTTCGCATTATATTTATTTCACTATTCTCTAAATATAATTTCCATATAAAATTTATTTATTTTTAATAAAGTTATTATTTTACGTAATTAAATTAAATTCCTTCCATTTCCTCATGATAACCTACAACTAAATCATAGTTTTGAAAGTACCAAAGATCATCAACATCTACAAAAAATAGAATGCCTTCCTTCTCAACTGACACGATTTCCCCATCTGGTTGCTCTGCAACAATCTCTAAAGATATACGTAATTCTTCTTTAAACCATTGTAGAGCTTTATCATCAATTGAAATTTTCATCTTTGTTCCTCCAGTTTACGCAAATTCTTTTTTACTTAATCGTTGTTTTACAAGAACGACAAAAATAATTAAAGCAATTAACCCTGAAATTGCACTACCCGCAAATAAAATACGGTAACCAAACATTTGCGAAACAACTCCAAGTAAAATCGCACCCAATCCAATTCCTAAATCAAATGCAGTAAAAAATTAAGCGTTAGCAACTCCTCTTTTACTCGGGTCAACAATTGTAAGCATCGCCGCTTGCAAAGCTGGTTGTGCTGAGCCAAATCCAATACCGTATAATATTGCTGCAATCATTACACCCGTCAAACCATTTGAAAGAGTTAATACAACGATAGCTAAAATAGTAATGCATAATGCTGGGAGTATGATGAATACTTCTCCAAATTTATCTAATAGTTTCCCTGAAATTGGCCTTACAATTGTTAAAGCAATTGCATACACAAGAAAGAATGTCCCAGGATTCACATCAATTGACGATGCAAATAGCGGTAAAAACGTCGTAATCCCTCCATATGCAAATGATAAAAAAAATACAACTATCGTAATGGATAGTACGGATTTTTCAAACAGTTGCATTTTCCCTTTTTCTTTTTGTGGTGTGAATGGCATTTTCGTCATTAATGATAATAAGACTGCCATAATGGATAAAAGAGTTGCTAATAAGAAAAGGCCGTGAAATGAATAATTTTGTACAACCAATAATCCAATCATTGGGCCGATTGCCATTGCAATCGTCATAGCCATCCCATACCAACCCATACCTTCGCCACGGCGTGAATCTGGAATAATATCAGTTATCGCTGTTCCAATAGCTGTTGTAGAAACAGCCCATGTTACTCCGTGAATAACACGTAAAATAGCTAAAAGGATAATAGTCGTCGCTAAATTATAAGAGTACATCGTTAACCCAAAAAAGATGAGCCCGAAAATAGTAAAGGATCTTCTACCATATTGATCCAACATCCCTCCAATAATTGGTCGTATTACAACCGCCGCTATTGTAAACATTCCCATCATAAGTCCGACTTGTGATTCATTGCCACCTATCTCTTTAATAAAAAGTGGGAGCGTTGGAACAAGTAAATAAAATCCTGTAAATAAAAATAACATTGCGAAAGTCATTTGAATAAATGATTTCGTCCATAATCGTTCCATTCATATTCCTCCATAAACACGTAAGTTATTGCAATTAACACCTCCATTTTACAGTTTCTTCGTTCCTTTTCCGTCCGTAAATAGACGTATCTTTTTATAATAAATGGTCCAAAATCAATTTAAATTGGTCTTACAACTTTATACGTATGTTTTAGCCTAAAGTCCCATTTATTTGTACCTTTATATGTGTGAAAAGAATATACTACTTTATTATCGCAATTTAGGAGTGATTATGTTATGTGGATCTCTTCAAGAGTAACAGCCGTCGTTCCCTCGACTCCTGGGATACACGTTCCAGCCATTCATACAGCTAGTTCCGATGTAGGAATTGAACTTCCTGCAACTTGGCAACAATATCAAATTCCAGGTCAAATTACTCCCTCATTTTGGCATCATGGCGCACATCCAAGTAGTACCACCTTTCAAAGCCACGCTTATCCTCCGTTACCCCAGTCTCAAATTTTTTATCATTTTCCTTCAATTTATTTTCAAAACTTCTATGGTACTTTTAATATTTAAAATACATTGTCTCATAGCTACTGCATTTAAAAGAAAAAAGCACTTAAGATTGTAATTTTTACAAATCTTAAGTGCTTTTTAATATTTTTTATAAAATTTTCTTATTGTCCATTATTAGCAGGGGCCTCTCCTGCATTACCGCCAGTCTCTGCTGTTATTTGCTGGAGGGGTCGTATTTCCTTGACCTCCGTTATTTGCTGGAGGGGTCGTATTTCCTTGACCTCCCCCGTTATTTGCTGGAGGGGTTGTATTTCCTTGGCCTCCTCCGTTATTTGCTGGAGGGGTCGTATTTCCTTGACCTCCTCCGTTATTTGCTGGAGGGGTCGTTCCTTGACCATTACCATTATTTTGTTCATTTTGTTTCTTTTCTTCTTCTTGTTTCTTTTGCTCTTCTAGTTTCTTTTGTTCTTCTTGCTTCTTAAGTTCCTCTTGTTGCTTTTGTTCTTCTTGTTTTTTCAGTTCTTCCTGTTTCTTTAATTCTTCTTGCTTTTTCTCTTCTTCAGTCTTTTGCTGCTGATCTTGTTTTGGTTGTTCTGTCGTGTCCGGTACGCTCGTATTTGGAGAAGAATCACGTTTTTCGCCTTTTATACGTAACTCACTACCTTCTTGAATTACACTACTTGGCATTTTAAAACGTGATTTATCTGTAGCCATTTCACTCATCATTTCTTTAAAGATCAGTTGTGCAATTTTCGTGTTTTTACTACTAATATACTCCTCTTTACCATCTTTCATATATCCAGTCCATACTGCCATCGTATATTGCGGCGTATAACCTGCAAACCAACTATCCCGGGTTGCACTTTCTGGAATGTTATATTTCGCTAGTTGTTTTGAATCATAGTTTGTTGTACCTGTTTTACCAGCTACATCTAAAGAACTTATATTTGCCGCTGTACCAGTACCAGATGTTACTACTGAACGAAGCATATCAGTAATCATATATGCTGTAGAGTCAGCTATAACTTGTTTTGGTTTTTGCTCAAAACTTTGTGACTTACCGTCTGGATAAACTACTTTCTTAACAAAATGCGGTTTTGCATACTTTCCACCATTACCAAATGTCGCATAAGCACCTGCTATTTCAGTTGGTGATACTTCGTTTGTACCAATCGCTGTAGATTCTGCCGGCGGTTTATTAAATGTAATACCTAATTTCTCAGAGAATTCCTTTGATTTATTCAGTCCTACTTCTTTTGCAGTTTTAACTGCTGGAACGTTACGTGACATTTTTAGCGCTTCACGCATAGTAATTGGGCCTAAGTGACTTCTATCCGCATTTCGAAGTTCTTGTCCAGTTGAATATTTAAATGGAGAATCATCAATTTGATGATACGTAGCCCATTTTAAGTATTCAATTGCAGGACCGTAATCAAAGATTGGCTTCATAGTTGAACCAGCTGCACGATCTAATTCAATTGCCATATTATGCCCTTTAAATACTGCTTTATTTTCACCGCGTCCACTACCTATAGCACGAACTTCTCCTGTTTTCGTATCCATAAATGTGAAAGCACCTTGGAACTTATCATTTGGATAATTAATAATATTGTCATTTAAAATCTTATCAGCAAATTCTTGTGCTTTCGGGTCTAATGTTGTATAAATTTCTAAGCCATCAGATCCAATATTAACATCTGGTATTTCTTTTTCTACTTCTTTCACTACGGCATCCATAAATGCAGTATGCGGCATTGTTTGAAGTTCCGTTGCTGTCTTAAGTCCCTTTGTCACTTCAACTTTTGAAGCTTCTTCCATTTCTGCCTTCGTAATATAGCCATGTCGATTCATTAATCCTAGTACAACATTTCTTCTTTCTGTTGCTCTTTGAATATTCTCCGTTTTCGTTGGATCATAGTTATTCGGTGCTTTCGGTAAACCTGCAAGCATCGCAACTTCTGGTAATGTTAAATCTTTCAATTCTTTACCATAGTAGTTTTGTGCTGCTGTTGCGATACCATATGAACGGTTTCCTAAGTTAATTTTATTTAAATACATTTCTAAAATTTCATGTTTTGAATATTGTTGTTCTAGTTTATACGCTAAATATATTTCCTGGACCTTACGTTTTGATGTTTTTTCCATCGATAAGAAGTAGTTTTTAATAACCTGTTGCGTTATTGTACTTCCACCTTGTGAACCGTAATCTCCTTTAAGACTCACCAAGACAGCACGGGCAGTACCTTTAAAGTCTACTCCACTATGCTCATAAAAACGTGAATCTTCTGTTGCTAAAAATGCATTTTCTACTAATTTAGGAATTTGATCATACGTAACATTCGTCCGCTTTTCTTTCCCGTATTCATATACCAAATCGCCATTTTTATCATAAATTTTTGAGGATAACGGATTAACAAGTTTTGCTTTCTCAAGTTTCGGTGCATCCTTAATCATTACGAAGAAGGTAGCAACTCCCCCCACTAAACCAACAATACCAAGTAATAAACAAGTAATTAAAAACTTGCGAAAAAATGATGTTTTACCTTTTGGTTTTTGTGTTTTAGAAGCTGGCTGTTTTTTCTTTTTAACTTGTCGTCGCTCCTCTCGAGAACGATAATTTTCTGACATGTTACTTTCTCCTGCCTTTCAATTCTCCCGTTGATTTACTTAAAAATATTGAGGTCACTTTCTAAAATAAATTTAATTAAGAAAGTATATTGACCTGGAGCATTCAATATTTTCCTAATTCACAGATTATAAATTTTAGAATGCTTGTTACACAAAGTATTTTCACTTCTATTTTTCTAATAATGCTGCCCCTTTAAGCATAGAATGTAAAAAGTGAATTTTTAATACCTCGTATAAATAATATACCTTTTTTTCAAATGGTCAATATTTTCTTATTTATAAATCAAAGGTGAAATAAAAATAGCACAACGATATGTACTTCGTGTGAACTTCCTTATAATTACGTATAACGAACATTTAATATATTGCATATAAGTATAATACCTCTTTAATTATAAAAATTTCAACATCACAACCTCAACAGCTATAAGAAATTATTAAAAATGAAAAGTGAGGAGTTGCGTAATGATGGAGTTATCTCCCGTGATTTCCAAAACTATAGTTGCTGTTGGATATAATCCTTTTTCTATGATTTTACGCATTCAATTAAAGAATGGACTGTATGATTTCTTTAACGTTCCTGAAAACATTTACACCGGTTTACTAAACGCACACTCAAAAACGAATTATCACAATACTTATATTAAAAATTCTTACCGCTACACCAAAATATAAACTTAACCAGAATAAAAAAAGAAAGGAGGTGGTCCCCCCTTTCTTTTTAAAATCGTTTCACAACTCAGCTATCTTCTGTTCTTTTTATTTATTTCATCATATGCTTGAATTTGTTTTTTTAAACGCCGATCTGCTTTTTTATCATGTACAACTAATATCGCATGAATAACGCCTGGAACCCAAAATATTAATGTTAATATGAAATTAATTATTGCTTGAAATGGTTTTCCACAAAATAATACGGCTACAGGTGGAAGAAGAATTGCCAACAAATACATCATTTCTTGAAAACTCCTTATTTTGTATTTTTCTCTCTCCATACGCTATACAAACCAATGACTTTTGCATTTCTAATATTTTTATTAACCACTAATAACTGTTCTACTGTTATATATTCTCTTTCAATGTCAAAAAACCTACCACTTCAACTTTTCTATTTATGTAAAATTGAAATTTTACATACAATCTTTCCATGAACAATTTCATATGATTATTTTTTCTAATCTTTCTTCTTTCTCTATTATAGTTAATCCAATTGCAGAAATAACAGTTCCTATCGCTTGTATCCAAACACCAATGAGTGCTATTATTCTCTCATCTTTCTGATCAACTATACTGTCTTCATTTTCGATTCTATTCTTCATCACATTAATAATGCCTTGATACGCTTGAAGTCCAGCCCCTAAACTTTGCAGAGAATTGCCTAGTATTATTATTTTCTGTACCGTTTTCATCTGAAGCAAAGCCGCTTCTACTCCTAAAAAAGCTCCAATCGATTGTAAGCTATTCCCTATAATTATAAGATAATCATTCTCTTTCAATTGTTCCTTTATATTAAAATATATTCCTATTACATTTGATATATTTCCTAACGCTAATAACTCAATGCCCATTTTATCGAGCATTTCACTTTTATTCTCCAAACACATACTTTGATTTTCTCTTTCACCTTCATCTTCGGTTTCATTACTCGCTATAATTTGCAATATATACCCGAGGGCTTGTAATGAGCTTCCTACAATTACAATTTTCGATTCAGCTTTCTCCTCCCCGATAAATCCTCTTGTCGTCCCAATTGCCGCTGTAAGATTTCCTCCTACTTGAAACCATGCTCCTGTCACTTTTAAACCGCTTAGATTCATTCTTATCACCTATTTAGAAGTTTTCTAGTACTTTCGAAATACATAAATGGCCTCCTTTAACTCATATTTATTTTCTACATTTAATTTTGTGCATTCTATAGTGTGTTAAAAATACAAAAAAAGAGTAACCCATAACAGTTACTCTTTCCTATATATCAAAAAAATCATTATTTATTTCGTTATTGCTTTTAAATTTCAACTTCTCTTTCCCGCACTTCTCACACCTATACACATAAGCTACACCTAGCTTACCACTTTTGAAATCTTCATTATCCTGCATCTTAATAAAACTATATTTATGTTTACAGTGAGATTCGTCTAAAAAATTTTCAAACCATTTTTTCAACATAGAACTGTTCACCTCTATGAAAGAATCTTCATCTTGTCTTATTACATACTTTTACTTAAATACTCAATCTCATGTTGTAACTTTTTAAATTGTTCAAAATGCATAGTGATAGATTGACTGTTTCCATACTCAGCACTATGCTTCACCAATAAAACACCCGTATCATGAAAAAACGCGTCAAGCTCTTTTCTAATGGATACTTTCATTATATGCGCCGTTTTAATAGCCGATAAAATTGCAATTTCATTAAACTTTAATTTTATTTCATTTGGACAAAATGCTTCTTCAATCAATATAACTTCATTGCTATAAATAAGTGCAACAAGATTACTTGACTTTGCATCTGTTAAATCTACTTTTTTTATAACATTATTCATTACATTTTGCCTCCTTTGTTTTCGTATATGATAATTATACAATTTTCATTTTTAATTACGTAACCTTACATTCAGTTTAACACACTTTTATTATGGGATTAAGCTACACTTCAAACGTTTTACTATTCCGCAATTTTTGTTAGATGAACCATTTGGACTATAAGACCATATAGTAGTGTTAACAAATGATTGTAAAGTGGGTGAAAACTATGCCCTCAGTTGTAGGGAATTTAGTTGTACAAAATAGTAACGGTTCATTTAACTTAGGTGATTTCTACAACGTTTCTCCAAAAGAAAATACGAAGGCTTATAATGGATCTGGCGCTTCCAACGTTGGTTTTGTTGTTAATACTTTTAATGGTGTGAGTGCGACTAATACGTTTGATTCTGACCTTGCGGATCAAAACCAAGTCGGTACAGCTTAACCCTATTTTTTCATCGTTCTGTTTAAGAATTTTAAATTTGTCCATACTATAATCAGGCTGTTATACAGCTATTGTTGATTTTTGGAGTACCCTATCTTTTTCTCCCTTTCCCTGGGGCTTAGCAGCTAGTATGAAGCTAGCTGCTTTTCCGTTTCATTTTTTCTGTTCCACATCTAACATAACGTAAAGTAAGCTAAAAGTTAAATTTTAGCTTACTTTACGTTATTTCAATAATATCCGTAGTATTAAATACGTAAGTTTTATAAAACGCGTCAGTACACATTACAATGCGCTTTAGCGGATTTATATGTACAACTGTCATATAGCTTGTAAGTATGTACCCATCTTCAAAATATGTCACCAATATTTCTTTCTCAGACAATAATGACATTAATAATTTATCAGAAATTCCCTCTTTTGCTTCTTTTGTTAAGAATGGTTTTTGTACTTTAAATTTCTCCCCAATAACCTTTCGCATACTTAATAACTGTTCCGACATTACTGTAAATGGAACCCATTCTCTTTTTGCTCTTTGCATCTTTACATCATTCATTTCTCTATCTCCTCGATTATTTATCCATTCTATTTCAAACATATTGTGCTTCGATTATTCTTTAATAATTGCTCGGCTCATATTTCTCCCGCATGAACAGGTAAGAAATCTCCTACCTCAAAATTCAAGACATACAAGGAAAGTAAGTCGAAAATCAACTCCCCGTAAACACCCGCTAATTACAGTTTCACTTTATTTCTAAATCTTATACTATCTACACTAAAAAGAACATTCGTTCTAATTATACACGAACTTACGTTCTTTTGAGAAGAGATTTATTTTTTCTTCATCAAATGATCTTTTCACTTCCTATTAAATGGGAGGTGAAAAGATCAACTAAAAAGTTTTAATTTTTTCGAGTTTATTAACCATCTATAAATGAAAGCATATATTATAAAGAACGAACTCACAAAATTTAAGGGATTTATAATGGACCTCCATTCGTTCCTTATGAATTTCTATGAAAAGAGAGCAATTTAAACACTCTCTTTTCGTACATACTGCATAAAACTATTCATTAATAATTCACTCTAATTATTAAATATATTTTGGTTGTACTATTATATGTAACTCCCTCTCTGTTACTGCTTTTTTCGGGTTTCGAAAATACTCTAATTCGTATTTTAATACCTCATATTCAACCATCCCGATTTTAATCCCTTTCGTTTCTTTTAAAATAGCTAATAGGTTATTTATATCTTCATCATACGATTCAAAAATTTTTCCTCCGTCTTCTCTTTGAAAAATTACTTTCACATTTTCTCCCCCTACATAATTTATTTATCTATTCAATAATTCATTTAAAAGTATTCATTCTTCTCCTTAAAATTTCATACTAAAAAGAACATCCATCTTAATAGAATGCTCTGCTTTTCACTTCATTTAACGTCAATATATTTCAATCTTATTGTATGTTTCATTCTGCAAATTATGTTTATCCACTTCTATAAAGTGAAACTTTAATCAGTGGGGGTTTTCTTCATCCCCCACTGATTATTAGTTGAACCAATCGGACTTTTATGGGCAGCCCGCCCCCCACCTAACTTCTTTGCTTTCGCTGAATTTTGAGATGGGGGTCTTACTGCCCATTAAAGTGGGGTAAAGTGAAACTTTAATCCACTCAAGCTTTGTTCATTCCTGACTAATAATTAGCCTACGCAAATCTTACTGCCTACAAATAATGGGCTAAAATTAATTAATTCGTTTTATATTTAATGAGATGAAACAAAACATTATAATATCAATATTCTACGAAGTAATGATTAACCTACTTCAAGACAATTACATAAATTTCCATTGTAATTCTTAATATTTATATGTAATATTGTATTGTCTTACTATCTATTTATAACTCACACACTAACTAGAAAAGGGAACCTTTAAAGGTTCCCTTTTCTAATTACAGTCATTATTTCTTTTCTAGAAATTCAAATGTCTTTTTAAACTCTTTATCATTCACCTTAATATCAGCATCTTTCAATAAATCATTGACTACTTGTTGCTTCCATTTACCTGTCGTGTCTTGTAGTCTTTGCTGTTCTAAATCTTTACGAATATCATCTTTCACTTCATCAAATGGCTTCAATTCTTTTTTATCTGTCACTTTAATAATATGGTAACCGTAAGTTGTTTTTACTGGATCACTTACTTGTCCTGCATCTAATTTATATGCAGCTTCCTCAAATTCTTTCACCGTTTGCCCTGGTGCAAAACCAGCTATTTCTCCGCCTTGTTCTTTGGAACCGGTATCCTCTGAGTATTGCTTCGCTAAAGCCGCAAAGTCTTCACCATTATTTACTTTCTCTTTCACTTCTTTAGCAGTCTTTTCATCTTTCACTAAAATGTGACTTACCTTAATCTCTGGTTTATAGTTATCTTTTACATCTTTTTCTGTGACAGTCGCTTTAATCGCTTTCTCAAATGCAATTTCTGGCTTCATTTTTTCTTTTAATTCATCTTCGTTTTTCAATCCAACTTGCTCTAAAGTCGATTTGAAGTTGTCGCCCATTTTATCTTTTGCTTCTTCTACTTGTTTTTTTGCTTCCTCATCTGAAACTTTATATTTATCTAGCAACGCCTTACTTAACACCATTTGGTATAAAGTACTTTCCCCATATTTTTGTCTTAATTCTTTACTTAACTCTTTCTCTGTAACATTTCCTACTTTTGATGTTACTACGTTGTCTGAGGAACCACATGCAGATAATGCCAGTACTACACATGAAATAATTGTTCCTACAAATAGCTTTTTCTTTTTCAATTCAAAATACCTCACTTTTATTATTATATAAGAATAACTATACAATGTACTTGTGTTAACAATGTGTTTTCCACATGTAATTCATTTCATTTGATTGAACTATGGATCTTGTTCTTTTTTCAATAATTAAAGGTCATCTTACTATGTATCAGCAAGATAACCCTTTACGTATTCCTAAAACATTTGTTTACTTATAAGTGCTTAATATTTAAATGTTCTTCCAATATCCAATTATTTTGCCCGATATCTACCGCATTTTTCGCTCTGTCCCACACACGAAAAGATTTTGACCCATCAATATTTCCTTTATTGTTTATACATTCAGGCTCTGCATAGTAGTTAACCCCATACCCAACGGGATATTTTGAAGATGCATAAAACCATTTCACATCAAAATGTTTTACATATACCCACTGTTTATCATTGCCTAAGCAAATCATATTTTTATCTTCACCTTCCCAATAACCACGTATGACTACATATGGCGTTTTTTGAGTGATTGTACCTGTAAACTGAGGATTCGCAGGATTTTCATATACGTTTATGCCATACCCATCATCATATTTTGAAACTGCAATACCAATACCATTTGGTTGCTGCGTATCCTCTTTGTCAGATAGAATAGATTGATTTACTTCATCTGAGCCTATAAACCAAGAAAGCGACTTATTTCCTATTAATTGATTCAAATCGCATTTCCCAATACCAGGAACATTTCCTGAATCAGTATATTGCCAAATATCACATGGATATGCTGGCTTATTCCCTCCATAACGAGGTATCCATACAAAATCAACTTCAATATTACGTGCACCAAATGATACATACGTATGATGCCCCACATATAGCCCTACTTTTTTCGCACCTAAACGGCGTAATTCATCTATAAACGCTTGTGTCCCCCCTTGCATATCCATCATCGTTTGAATTTCTGCGTCCACCACCCAAAACTTAGCAGACTTATCTCCGCGATTCCAAAAATCTTGTGCCTCTTTCCTTGCATCAGCAATAGAAATGAAGCGACAAAATGCATAATTACCAAATGGAATACTGCGTTTCTTCATTTCATTCACATAATTTTGATACATAAAATCTACCATATTCGACCCATCTTGAACTCTAGCAATAACTAAATCTAGCTGAGGTGTTGCAATATCCCAATTAATCGTTCCATTCCATTTTGAAATATCGATAATATACCCCAATACAAATCATCCCCTTTTTATTATCATATTCACAGCTTGTCTTATAGAAAGCTCCTTATGCCTAGTACTAGCTTTCTATAATATAAATAAGGAGAATCTATATTATTTTTCAAAAACGTATAACCTTTTAATTAAACCTCCACTAATTTTATTTATTTTTCATTCCGTCCATTCACAAATTCTAAATATGCACTATCATCTATTAGTAAATAATATCAATTCATTAACCTTTCATTAGCGCTATTATTAGAAACGTTTTCATTATTAAAACCCATCGATATTAATCTTCTTTAGGCTAATAAACATATGTATGACAGCTAACTTCCTGTGTTTCTTACGGTTACTCTATATTAACGAAAATAATTTTTCTTTCATTTCTTATATATTTTCACATGAAACATACTATCTTTATACGCTATATATTTATCAGTGGAAATTTCAGTCACCATCCGCAATTAGCTAGACACTGTATCGTTAATGCATACAAAAAAGACATTTTCTATTAAAGAAAATGTCTACTTACAATCTAGTAAAACAGTTTTGGTGTCAAATCTGTATTTTGTAATTGTTCACTCTCGCCGCTCGGAACACAGCTTGTGGAGAATAAAATTGGGATATCACAAATGTCATCGTTCATTACATCATGAAATACATTTGCAGCAACACCAGTAAATGTTTGACATAAATTTGAAATATCATCATTAAAAAATTGAATCACTTGCGCAGCAAAAACTGGAAAGACAACATTTGATCCACCAGGGAGCTGCGGCTGTACAACAACTTGTTCAAAATAAGGATTATTTTCTAACGCCACTTGAAATAAATGAGCAATTTCAAATGCATCTAGTGGACATGGAAGTGGATTTACAATGTTATTTTCATTATTCGTTACAATAACTGTTACACTTACATTCCCAAATTCAACAAAAGATTTTAGAAGCGTTGCTAACGCTATCGCTTTTTCATTACTTAACGCATGCACTAAAATAATATAATTCCCGCCAACTGGAATTAGCGGGCCAACTGAAATAGTTGGATCAGCACCAATTGAATTTTTTAACTCATTGAAATATGTGATCCACGGTGGTGAAAGCTGAGCTTGTACATTTTCTTGCACTCTTTCATTACCTCCTAATACAATTCTTACTATTATAATATGTATCAAAGAAAAAAGTGTATTAGATAAATTACTTATTTTTTACTTTTACCTATTATATCGATTAAACATTTTATAAAACATTCTCAGTTTCCAGTGCATTTTCCACATTCTTACCACGCCATAAAGCTCCATATCGTTATCAACTCAACTAAAATTTCATATTATATTAATACACCTTTATAATCTGAACGAAAAAGCGCAGTATATGATACTGCAGATGAGGAGCTGATTTTATGAAAAAAAAACCTATCGTGGTCAAAGTTCCACCAAATTCAAAGCTGAAAATTACATTTTTCGGTCCTTGTAACGAGGTAATTACAAATGTTTCTATAATTAATCAACTTTCCACACCTAAGTGCCAAACTATTACGCAATATCCAAACTATAAGAAATACGAAACTGAAGTGCGATCTTTATCAAATTGCTAATCCATTCAATCTACAATTGGGTTAACTAAACGACTTCGGTAAAAGACTAAAATTACTCATTTCATGATATTCCTTTGATAATCTATTGATTTTTCACACGTTTTTATTAACCGAGCATATATTATCGTATGGAGATTATCCACTCATAAAACCTATCTTTCTTTAGAGCGTACTTTTTATGTATGCTCTTTTTTTATTTATCCCTCATCCTGTACATAAGCTTGTTCACTCTTATATTTCATGGGTGGTAAACCCACCTGCTACTTATAAGCAATCTAATCAAGGTGTAACAATCCTCCTTTATTTATTATATGTTCACTATAATCCTTGCATTTTCTTTCGATTTTTGAGAAATTGAAAGAAAATGTTTTATTTTAATATCTCGATAAAAGGGGCGAACGTATGACTGTTGTACATATTAGGTGGTCTAAACTTTATAATTTATCTGAAATCAATCATTATGAAGAAGCTTTTTCAAAAGGTATATATGCAATTTATAGAGTGTATCGTGGAAAGGAAAAATTACTATACATCGGAAAAACAAAAAGAAGTTTTTCGAAACGATTACATGAACATTACAAAGATTGGATTCATGGAGCAAGAGGAATTCATGTGAGGCTAGGGATTTTAGAATTTCCTAATGGAGGTAAGTATTCTGAGCAAAAATTATCCGATGTAGAGGCTCTTTTAATTTCTTGGCATACACCGCTAGAAAACACCCAATGTACGAATTACTATATAGGAAGAGAAAACTTAGAAGTTATCAGCTTTGGACAAAGAGGATTAATTGATAAAAAAATAACTACTCAGAACTATGAATGGGCGTGAACTCAGATCATAAATTAGTTTAATAGGGTTTGACACTCTCCCCTTAAAGTCCGCTATAGTTTTTAACGTATCAAATGACGCCATTCAGAAAAGAGCTTGATAGCTAGATCGGGCTCTTTTTCTTTTAAAATATCCTCTGTTAAATTCGTGTATTCATTCATCTAAAATATTTTCCTTCTTAATTGACCATAAATGTATTAAAATCTTTATATAATCAAGGAGGTCAAATATGTTCAAGTTGCATCCGATTCTACTCATCTTAGGATTTATTTTATTTTTATATAGTGTAATCGCCTTAATGTTATTCCTTTCCATTCAATAACAATACCTACAAAAACTTATGTTAAATATGTAATTTCTATATAGTTAAGAAAAAGCCCGTAATTATACGGACTTTTATGTATTTGTAAATTAAGATGTCTTTTCTATTCCATACGCCGACTAGCAAATGTAATGCCAGAGAACTTTTACAACCATGTTACTCGTTTCGTTGTAGGCTTTTTATTGCCTGCAGAATATCTATTACTCATAATAAGATAGCACTTTCAGCCTTACATCCTAGCATGCAAAATTCTCTTAAAACAAACTATATTAAGCCTATTTACTTATATATTTTAGAAAAACAATAATAATCCCCCCCACCACTTGGTAAAGGGGATTAACTAAACATGCTGAAAAATATTTTATTCTATTCGTTATTTAATTGGCGAAGGGAATCTTGCAGCTTCAAAATGTGAGCCGTCTTCTGAAGTACTTAAAACTCCGTCTATGCTACTTTGTGCATAAACCTCAACTTGATCTCCTTCATTCAATTGAATAATCGTCGAAACACTTACTACATTTCCAAAACTTATTGGACCAAAAAAATCATTATCTATAGCTATTGCTGCGTTTCCATTTACACGAATTTCTACACGAGCTCTATAATTTAAGTTAAAATCGTTTGGAAAGAAACCAATCGTTCCAATAATAGAGTAAACCCCTCTAGTCTTCGGAATAAAAATAGACGTTGCCGGATTATACTCATTTGCTAAATCAAATTGTTCATCTTGGAACAATACCTTTACAAAAGTATTGGCAGGAACCGTTTGATCCACCGTATTTCTAGCTCTAAATGCTGATGCCCTTATAAGCATGTCCTTGTTGTTATTACACTTACTCGTGTTCTTACAACAATCATGCTGTTTCTTTTTATACTCTTTACAAAACTTACAGTAGTTATAGCAAGACATACTAGTTCCCCTTTCATGCTTATTCCTACATATTATGTAAGAGGGACTTGTAATGTTTGGACGAGCTATTATTTTAGTACTATACTTGCCACCTATTTTATGTGTACGTGAGCGAAAAAGATATCAATAAAAACACAACCTAGATGTATAGTGCACTCCATTCAAATTTGATAGATTCTTCTCTTATTTATTTTACTTTCAATATAAAAAAGAGCGAATCTACATTCGCTCTTTCCCACATATTTATGGCCCAAAACTTATCATCCAACCTAACATAAATCCAAAGAAAGCAAACAGCAGCATAAAAACAAATAAACTACAAGCCCACAATGCATATTTTCGACTTTTTCTTTTTGTGATCATACCTACAACTGAGCACAACACTCCAATACCAACTATTTGTAGAAAACCTTTACCTATAAATGTTTCTTGAATAAGCAATATAATGTTCAAATACATTAGAGCTAAAAAGGCAATAATTAATGAAATAGTCCCCATCCACGATTCCTGTTTATACATATGATTCTTTCTTTTTTTTAAGAATGCCAATTCCATAACCTCGCTTCACCTACTTTCAATTTTCTAACTTTTTCGTGGCTCATTAATTTTTCAACTTCTCCTTTAGGTCCAGTTACAACTGCCCCATAAGTTTTCACCCCATTTTTTTCAAGGAAAGAAATTCGCTTTGACAACTCTAATACTTTCGCTCTAGATAGCTTCACTGCTAAATTTTCATGCTTCTGTAATGACTTTAAAACAGTAATAAATTGTTCCTCATGAGGTGAATCACTTTCAAAAGCACCACTTGGACTTGCAATCATATCTGCCGGGAAGCCAATCGGGGCTACATACATACCCTCATCATTCGTTTGCTTCTCCTCTAATCCTGTATTAACGGCATACCAAACGATATCAATAGTAGGAAACATATCTGTTACTTCTTGTACACTTAATAATTCCCTAAAAGACACAAATGCTTCTACAACAGACTCTTGCGGAAGACCCTTTAATACCTGTGCTTCTTCGCTACTATTATAGGACGCATTATAATTATTAGGATGAGACAATACTTCGTTATCTATATACGGGATTTCTGGAATTTTTTCATCTGTTGTATATTCACGGCTTACTTTCGTTGCTGTACTTAATACATAATCTGTTTTCTCTTCTCCTATTCGAATATCTTTCTTTCCTACCCTTTTATACAAATCAAAATGCAATTGCAAACTAAGCGGTAGCAATGTTTGCTCCATGTCCCTATCTTTCAAAAATACATTTGGTTCTGTTACACTTAACGTTTGATTTACTACATTCCGTATCTCCATTGCGTTTGTAGGTGCCAATGTATAATATAAGAGTGTAGATATATATAAAATAGGTTGAATGAGTAATAAAAAAGTAAATACAATTAAAATATTCGTAATACGCGCTCTTTTTTTACCTATTTTCAACACTTGCTCTTGTTTTCCATCAGGTAGTGAAGCCGGTCTTTGCTGAAGAGCTTCTTGTAACAATTCTTTATAATCATCTTGTTCAGAATGAGGTTTATCATTTGTCATTTTGACTCTTTTCCTCCTTTAACAATTCTTTTAATCTCTTTCTCCCGCGAAATATGTGACTTTTATACGTGTTTAACTTTAAATCTAATACAGATGCACCCTCTTCGTACGTTAATTGATGTACGTCACATAATAAAATTACTTGCGCCTCCACCACTGGTAAAGTATGAATAATCTGAATTAATTTTTCGTAACTATTTTTTGCGACCACATACTCTTCTATGGATTCCCCTGCTTGTATTGTCTCTAATTCCTCCGTTCCTACAAAGGTTACTTTTTTCTCTTTCCTAACAAAATCAATAAACGTATGATATGCCACTTTAAATAGCCATGATTTTACCTTTTGGTTTTCATAGTCTTCTAAATAAAGATACGCCCTATAAAAAGTCTCCTGCATCAAGTCCTCCGCTACGTGATGGCTACGAGAAAGGGAAAATAAATACCGGTACACATCGTTTATATAAACCTTATATATTTCTTCAATCTCCATCCCCCTCCTCCTTTCATATATAACACGAATAAACAAATTAAAAAGTTGCATTATTTTACCTTTTTTCTTTTTTTATTAATAAAAAAAGAACATTTATACATTTTAATAACTATTTACAATTATAAACAAAATATGTGATGCTATAACTGTGAATATCTTTCAAGATTAGAAAAAACGGTTCGAATCTTATTTGTAGGTTAATAGTTATAAGACAATCGTCCTGTTCGATATAACCACAGATAGGACTTCGTTGTACATCACGACAGGATTCGCGTAAGTAAATGTTCATGTACCCTTTCATATAGCGCCACTAACCATCATTTTTCATGATAAAATAATTCCCACTTTTTCTTTAATCGGTACCTTCTCATCAAAAAACAATTGTAGTATGTACGGAGATTATCTCATCAGTTAATTACAAATTGTAGGTGGGGACTATTTAGCGCCTGCATATACACCTCGCCATTTGCGGGTAATAAGACTCCAAAAAAAATTTCGGCACATGCGAGAAAGTTAGGTAGGAGCCGGGTCGCCCGTATATGTCCAATTAGTGAGGACTAATAATCGGTTTGGGTTACCTGCCCCCTACTGATTAAACTTTCCATTTATAAATTAAATACAGTTCCATATGGGATAGTAAGAAAAGAACTTCCATACGGTGTGATTTGATGCACTGGGTAAACATACTCCATAGATGAATAATACGGCTGGATACCTTGTTGTTGCATTTGCATTTGTTGTTGCATTTGTAACGCTTGTTGAACAGCTTGAACTGTACTTTGTGCTCCGCTAAACGTTATTGATGTACCATACGCTGGTCGCATACCTGCTTGAGAAGCAAAACATGAATAAAACATTCTCCCCACCCATTTCTATTTCATTTATAAAAAACTGTTAACCTACTTTATATTCGTTTCACCCCCAAGTGAAATGATATATATATTCTCCCGTTACACTTTGATTAATCCCATTAATTCTAGCAAACCTCATTAAGTCCGCCCCTTGAAGAAAATACATCGCAAGCATTACTGGAACTTGTGACCACATAAACTGATAAAGCTCCTCGACTCTCAAGTTGGTCGAAACAATTAAATCATTTACAGGTCCTTGATTCCATACAGAAGTTCTAACTGAAATAAACGGAAGATCCTTCCCATTCACCACTATTCTTACCATGCTTTGAGTTATGTCCACATCAATTCCCTCCATCATTACAAAAATCGGACCTGTGTATTTACTCCTATGGTTATAAATATTCTTGCCTTTCATAAATGACTAAGGCAAACCTCTATTTTTCACTTCTATTCAAATGAATTTATTTATTACAGTAAAAAACAAATGAAATTTTAGTATTACTCTCCCTCAAATTCCGTATTATTTAGATCATTTATACCCTTGTTCGCTTTTACAATCCGGTATGCAAAATTACATATCTTATTATCTCAATATTACTTTATTAACTACAATTTGATAGGAATTCATTTGTATCACCTGATAAATCAGCGTTTGTAATTTAATTCCTTATTTAAAATTCCACCCTTTTATTTTTAAACACTATATTCGAATAATTATATTGGAATTTCTTGTTGTATACACATCTATCTTTTTCAGGTATTATATACGAGAAGAGTAAGGTAAGAGTTACTCTTTGCCATTTTAGGAAAGGTCCTGTTGGAAACAACAGGACCTTTTTTCGTATAATTGCATTTTCGTTTATTTCCGACTTATAACCATTTTATTATTTATCAAAAACACTATGCTCACATATCACACATCTGTAAATCAAAGAATGTGCATGCGCTTTATAAAGAAAATAAACAAGCACGTTATTCGTCATTTTGACGATAGCCTGCTTCACTCATCTACTTTATTTGGTTTCTTTGATTTTTCATTCTCTTCTTTCTGAGCTTTCTCCACTACTTTTAAAAACCCTTCCAATGCTTTTTTCGTATTATTATCATTTAGTGAGTGTAGATCCATTGCAGTTACCTCCTCTTAGAAAGTATTCCATGATTACCAAACTCAATAAGAAACACAAAAGCCACGGCACTCAAGCACCGTGGCTGGATATATAAAATGAATTTGTATTTTCTTCATTCTTGCGGATCAGCTTTACAATAGCCATTGTGTATGAACATCGGTTTTTCTAGCATCTAGTTTACCTCCTTAAAAATGCAGGATTTCCCTTTCCAATATCGAATTAGTAATGTTTGGAAAGGGGGTGTAACATGGCGGAAATTAAAGTGGGACTTACACAATTTTTAGACTTCACACTGAAAGGTAGTGCAGCTAAAACGAATTTTGTCAAGAATCTAAAATCTCAACCTGAATATCACCCGGTTTTTGATTACTGGAAACAATTACGAGAAACTGTTATTAAATTCCATAAAAACAAACTAGCTTTTGACTGTTTTGAAACATTAGTACAAACTGTTGATCAGAAGAAAAAGCAAAACTACATTGATGTTATAAAGCAGTACAAAAAATTTATTAAAAACAAAGACGTCTCTTGGTTTGATCCAGGTAAATCACATTGGTTATCAGATAATTTAATCGTCCGCTCATCACCTGAACTCGGTTTGCTCATTAATGATGAGCCGCATCTTATTAAACTGTTTTTCAAAGGAAAAAAAGAGCGAATTGATAAATATAACATCAACTCAACACTGACATTATTAAATGAGTCAACATTTTCAAATGAATATAACGATGTGAATTATACGGTCCTTAACATCCAAAAGAACAGAATGCATACGAATAACTCTATTAATAATGATCATTTAATAGCTCTCGAATCCGAAGCCCACCAGCTTTCTTATTTATGGAATAAGGTGTAAAAGGGTATAGGTATAGGTATCTATTTCAATACCTTGTTCATGCGTATTCGGGGCACAATTTTCACAAATCCAATTCGTTTAAATGAAGCTCACCTTCTTGTTTCTCACAAACAATGCAGGGTGGGCGTTTTTTAAAAACAGTTTCTTTCACCATTTGTTAGTCACGCTTCTTTCACCCACCTTACTTTATTTGGTTGTGATTATTACCGGAACTTAGATAACGCCTCCCTAATCTCTTCTCTCACAACTTCACGAATAAGTTCTTATAACAATTCCTCTAAATTCATATTTGCATCCCCTACATCTTTTTTTGAATTTCCTGCTTGTTGTTTCATTCACTCATAAAATTTGTTAGAAACGTTACAAGGTTCGGATTTTTAAGGTATAAACCTTTTTCATCTTTTACAGCTCCAAACGGCCCCATCACTTCTACAACTTTTTGACCAAGGGTTACTTAATTCGTAATATCAGCAAAAGCAATCTTGATGTACTCATTCAATACATCCATCGCTTCCACAAAGATATTCTCAACCATTTCGCCTTTAATCTCTCGAATGTATGATGCTCTTGGCATAACCGGCTTTCAATGCAGCTTGTGTACCGTTGAAATACTTCACGTAATACAAACAAAAGAGCCGCTCTTGTTCCGTCAGCTCTTCATCATCTAGCATCTTTTTAACTTGGCTTTTGTCTTGGGATTTTTAACATTGGTAACGTTACCTTTTAATTGTTCGTCCCATTTATCTTGTGATTTCCACTTTCTGATCTGAGATGGCTTTAGGTTTAATTCCTTTGCAATCTCAACAAGTGGCTTCTCACCATTACTTGCTTTGTATATTTCGAATTCCTTATCACGGTCTGGACTACGTTGTCTCGCCATCTACATTTCACCTGCCACCTCACGTTCGAGTTTGTTTTGTACAAAATAAAAAGCGCCTATTTTTAGGCGCTTTCAACATTATTATCCACTTCTTTAATTTCCTGTCCTATATCCTGTTTTTTCTTTAATTCTATACATCTTTTGATTATTTTGTAATAAAACAATCTTTTTTTCATGGCTCTATTATGGCTCCAAACGGTATACATACACATAGCACTAATGCCAAACAATAATGAGTAAAAAATAAAAGTTGCAACCTGATCTAAAGAAGTATGAAAAGATTCATTGTATACCTTTTGCATTTCGCTAATTGCATCTTCTTTGTTTTCACTATTATCTATGAATGCTTTCCCAAATAAATTAAACAGAGTCTGAACGTATGTATTATAGAAAGTAAAAATAGCTACTGTTGTACCCACAAGAATTGAACTCCATATACTCAATGTCGTTTGTTTAAGACCAGATTGCTTATACATATCTGTCTCTATTTCTAGGCTATCCTCTAAAAGGGATACCTCTTCTTCCGAATGATCTTGCGTTGCTTTTTCAATAAACTCTTCACATTGTTTAAAAGTAATGTTTTTAACCGTACTCTTTTCACCACAATATTCTTTTAATTTCCCATCCATATAAGAAGTAACATTTGTGAATTTAGGATCTTTTCTAACATACATCTAATCATCCTTCTCTTATATCATATTATAAATATAATATCATATAAGAGTTCGGATTGTTAATACCCATTAAAATTATTTTATTAAGTTTATTAGTTCGTATTTTGAAATTCTTCCATACATACATCGGTCCTCCAATAATGCCACATTCGAGTTTGTTTTGCGCAAAAGAAAACGCACCCAAATGGGCGCTTTTTATAAAATCGAATAAATTCTTTCAATTTTATTAATGAATGAATGCAATTTTTCACCATTACCATCCACAATACTATTTAATTCGATTGTTTTCCCTGTGTTAAATACAATTTCAAGTTTATTAGGAAATTCCTTATTTGGATCCCCTTCCAAATAAGACAGTTTTACCTCATCTATATTTTTATACTTCATTCGAGTTATTGTTGCTAATTCTTCACATTCCTCATCAAGTATAAATTCTCCAATTACAACTTCTTCCTCAAGGAAGAAATATAACTGATAATTTTTATCTTTTTCGAACATATTTTTCGAATAAAAAATACTGTCATTTGAAAATGTATGGAATTTTCTCACTAAGTTTTCTACGTATAAAAATTCCGTTTCTCTTCCATTACGCAGTGCTTGTTCTCTAGCTGTGTCAATTTCAAAATAATCATTTTTCATTATTACTTTCATTTTTCTTTCCCCTTTATCATGTATTTTCAATTATGTATAGGCTCCCAGGTTCCTATAAGATAACTCTACCACCTATTCCATAAAATGGACAAATTGAAAATGACATTTTTGGGGATTTCACAAAAAAATATTTTGTATCACCAATCAACCCAGCAAATTTACCAGGCTCAATAAGAAACACAAAAGCCACGACACTTACGCACCGCGGCTGAATATATAAATGTATTTGGTCTTTTCACCCTTTTCATTCTCCGTCCATTCCGACCGAGTAACGTTTTGATAAAGGGGCTACGCTATCCCCACACTATTCTTTTTCCAAAGAACTGTATAGGTATAGCGTAATATTGATTTTGTTTTGAGAAATCCCCAAAAACATCCCCAAGTTTGTCCCCTTTTTTGTCGATAAATAAAAAAGCCCTGCCATATAGACAGAGCCAATTCGAACTAAACCTAAGTATATGATCACGTGAAAAATTAATTATTAGATGATTCTACCCTACATGCACACCAAGCATTCACTCCAATTTTAGAAATAACATTGAATATTAGAGCTACTGCCGGTAGTATTAAAGCTGGCGTTGCTCCAACTATTGGAGCAAGATAAGCCGTAATTATAGTTATTATTGCAGAGCCAGCTCCTTTGCATTTAGCAAGTATTTCTTTTCGTTCTTCTACATATTTTTCTTCATTACACATTAGTGCTCCAACTTCATCTTTCAATTTTTCCACGAACGAATTTTTTTTAACCTCCGCTCCAAACGGAAATGTATTAGCAGGTCCATTAGCTGAAAGCCATACATTAGCAGCATCCTCATAGTCTAAACCATTTTCCAACAACTTCTCAATAGTATTTCGTTGGTATGCTGGTAAAGCTTCCAAATAATTAGCATTAGGTTCTAAAACATCCCATATATGCATGTCCATTTAAATCATCTCCTTAATATATTCAGCGGAGATAACATGAGTAGTTTGGTGTAATGTATGCGGATCCACGCCACCAAGGCTCATTCCTCCCCCGCCTCCTGGAGCATATGATCCAATTAACATACCAATAACATTGTTTGTATTAGAATCAAAAACCGGGCCACCTGATTGCCCTGGTCTAGCTTGGGTATTTAACACAATATGTTTACTTTTAATACCTGTTCCCTTAGAGTCGATAAGAATTTTCGCTCCAACTTGTGTCTGATGTAAAGTTAAAACAAATCTATCAAAATCGGCATGTGGAAAACCAAACACGCTGACATTAGACCCAGGGAAAATATTATCTGTGCCAGTTAAATCATAGATTGGGGCAATAGGTGACTTAATTGATAAAATACAAATATCTTTAATAGGATCAATCGCATGAATTTTTGCATCAGCGAAAGCGATTTGATTGTCAGAGGTATCTTGATAATCAAAAAAGCTATATTTAGGAGGCAAAATACACAGATTTCTATCATCTCCGCCTGTAACATGCATTGTCGTTGCAATTAATCCCTCTCCAACTACGAAACCAGTCCCCAATAGTTTCGCTCCTTGTGGATTATTTCTTGCAATACATACAATAAACTTACTTAAGCTTTCATAAAGCATACATACACTCCTTCTATTGAATATTTACCTATACAAATATTATCAGAATCCTACTAAACTTAAAAGTTATATAATCCCCAATGCCGTAGCAATCAACTGAATAGCACTTCTTTTCTTCTCGTAAAACGGATCACGTTTCATCATCAATTCGTTGTACACATACGAATCTTTAACCTTCCGATTCCCAAGGTACTTCATCTCAATTATCCTGCGTTCATCTTCATCAAGAGCATGTTTTAGCGTCCGTTCAATTTGTTTAAAACGTATCTCATGATTCTTACCGTCACCTTTCATTTTAGGAAAAAGAACAACACATCTAGCTTGAGCCTGTTCTTCTTGATTCTTCATCCGGACGCACAATACTTTGTAGTTTTTCAACTCCTTCACCACAAGTCTTCGCATCTCCTTTTCATCGATGTCTTCGAAAAATGACAATTGATTCATACGATACGGTGCCTCTCAGTTCGATTTAAGTAATGGATTAATTTGACACTATCCTTCGCATATAATAAGCTATTTATATATTATTTTGGTTTTAAATACTGTTTGTTCAATTCAAACACCCCTGACCTTAGTGAAATGGCTAAGTACTGATGGAGGATGGTTTACTGCCACATTTATTGCTGGTTTAATTTCCAACTCCATTCAAGTAGTTTCTAACTTCTTGGTGCAGAAAAAATTATTACCGGAGGTAATGCTTATGCTAATCAATTTCGCTATTTTCCTAGGTGCTCTAGCACTTCCTCAGGGGACCTGGTTGGTAATTTAAAATAGGGTGCAATATGAGCTTTATGTAGGGATACATCACCAAATACATTCTTAAAACAGTGCCTTTAATGATGTATTCCTGCAACTAGGATTAATTGTTATTTCCACCGATACTCTCCCTCTGTTTATCTAACCCCTCGTTCACAACAAACACTTCAGGAAACTCACTTAAACACAAATCGATGATAGTTGTTAGCTTCCAAGATTTCATCTATTTTAAAGATCAATCATTTGTACTACTTGAAATTACTTTACAGACATTTCAAAAATGGATTCAAAAAATAAATAAAGAATGCTATAACAAAGGGTACAATAATTATGATTTAATTTGCTCAGCCTATAATAGTAACCCACGCAATTCAGAAGTTTGACACAGCTCATGAAAAAGCTTATAAAGAAAAGTAAGGTTCCTAATATTCGTTTCTAGGATCTAAAAGATTACAAGTAAACGTTTAGTAGGTATCACACTGGACACTTATTGAGATGTTGTACCAGGAATTTAAGAAACTACGGTGGATCAATTTGCAAACGAATTATTCGGACAGAAAACTTTCGTTAGAAGTTTTCGTTTCAAAGCAAATACACCAACTAATCAACCTAAAATATTAATAGTAAAAAAGGAGAAACAAAACATGAAAGAAATCAAATCAGAACAAGAATTCAAAGACATCATCGCAAGTGAGGAGCCAGTAGTTGTTAAGTTCTTTACTACATGGTGCCCAGATTGTGTTCGTATGGATAACTTTATCGGAGAAGTAATGGAAGAGTTCAATAAGTTTGAATGGTATTCTATTAATAAAGATGAGTTCCCAAGTATCGCTGAAGAGTATCAAGTAATGGGTATTCCAAGTTTACTTGTATATCAAAATGGCGAGAAGCTAGGCCACTTACATAGTGCTAATGCAAAAACTGAAGAGCAAGTTACTGAGTTTTTAGAAGCATACTAAGATGAAAACCCTCTGAAAAATATTTTCTAGAGGGTTTTTATTTTTTCAAAATTAGCTGTCAGAAGTGTACATATTTGAACTCCCTTCTCCTCTCTTAAAAAATCGCGTTCATACCCTAACTTTGCACTTTACAACATATTTTTCCTTCACGAAACTTTGTTATCCACTTCTTAAAAAGCTATAAAACGTCAACAATGTTTGTATAGACCCACACGACTTTCGTTTGATACTCTATTTATAGAAAGAAATTCCTTGTAGAAAGGTGAGTGATTAAAATGGATACTCTTTCTCATAAAGAAGCTGATAAAGGTGCGATTGTCAGCATTATGGCCTACATATTTTTATCCTCTATGAAAATCATCATCAGTTATATTACCCTCTCTAGCGCATTACGTGCTGACGGTTTAAATAACTTAACGGATATCGGTGCTTCTTTAGCTATATTAATTGGTCTAAAAATCTCTCGGAAACCTCGTGATCCAGATCATCCTTATGGGCATTCGCGTGCAGAACAAATTGCATCACTTGTTGCTTCTTTTATTATGGCAACGGTCGGATTAGAAGTTGTTATTAGTGCCATTCAATCTTTTTTAAATCCGAAACAAGCTGCACCTAATGTACTTGCTGCATGGGTAGCTTTATTTTCTGCTGTCGTTATGTACTGTGTGTATTTGTATACGAAAAAGATTGCAGCACGAACAAGAAGTAAATCATTAGAAGCAGCTGCAAAGGATAATTTATCAGATGCCCTCGTAAGTATTGGTACAGTAGTAGGTATTGTCGGTTCGCAGTTCCAAATGCCTATTTTAGATCCTATTGCTGCTTTAATTGTCGGTCTTATTATTTGTAAAACTGCATGGGAGATTTTCATAGAATCTTCTCATATGTTAACGGATGGAATCGATCCAGATAAGATGGAAGAGTACGCTGATGCGATTGAACATATTGGTGGCGTGGAAAACATCGTAGATATTCGCGCTCGTATGTACGGGAATCAAACGTACGTTGATATTACAATCGAGGTAGATGCTCGTATGGATGTTGGAGAAAGTCACTGTATTACTGACAACATCGAGGCAATGCTTCGGAAAAAATTTGGCATTTATCATGCACACATTCATGTTGAACCAATGGAAAAAGAACCTATTATGACATAGGTTCTTTTTTAATGAACGTTTTATGAAATATAACACATAAAACGAGCCAGCTACCGCCAGCTGCCCATCCTGCTAATATGTCAGATGGATAGTGAACGCCAAGATATATTCGGCTAACTGAAATAGATAATACAACAAAGCTCGCTATAAAAATAATCAACAATTTTTTATGCAACGTAATACGTTCTTCTGTAATCGTGACGTATGCAATAAATCCTAAAAAAGCAGTAGCATTCATCGTATGACCGCTCGGAAAACTATATCCAGTTGCAGTAACAAGCTGTGTTACATCAGGTCTTGCTCGCTCGTACCATAGTTTAAGCATACTGTTTAAATAACGAGATCCATAATAATTAATTGTTAGAAGTAAAGCACTAAGCAACTTTTTTCTAACGAGAAAATACATTACAAGAATAATGAGTAACGGAAAATATATTCTTTTGGAACCGATAAAAGACACCCAAGTAAAGTAGGCTGTCAAATAATCGTTTCGAAAACTTTGAATAAAATGTGCGACTATATTGTCAAATTTCTCAATACAAGCGGTATGATACGAAAGTGATAATACGACAAAACAAATGAGTAGCGTAAAACTTAACAAGTATAAATGTCGATATCGTTTCACATACATAACCTCACTATGCAAAAAAATGGAGCGGTTGTTTTAGTTTTCCTCTCCATTTCTTTTTTATGCATAGTTTATTAAAAAATATAATTGTTAATTGTTTCTTTCATCGTTGGAATATCTTCATTCGTTACTGTAAAGCGACTCACTTTCTCATCAAGATCAAGTGCTTCTGCAAATAAACCTGCTAATCCGCGAGATTTTCTGTCTACTTCCATAATAATCTCTAGGCGATCGTAAGCACTTGGTAAAATTAATAATTCTAGTTCATCTAATTTTCCATAATACTCTCCGGAAACAGGAACAAACTCAAATTCTTGTGCAAATGGAACTTGCTTACGTAATCGATACGGTAATTCTTCACATTCTATATGACGCGCTTTAAAACCTAATACCAACGCTTGCTAAAAACTTTTGAAACATGGATCCTCCATCCTTTCTAAAGCAAAAGCTACATCTTTTTTTAAATCTTGTACATTCTCATAGTACGGCGTTTTTATTTGTAACATACGCATCAACATTTCACGGTTGTAATTTTCCAAAGTTAATTCGTCATACCATGGCTTTTCATGTTTTTCATTAGATTCATAGCCTGCATATAATAAAAATAATGAGAAATGACCAAGCGCATAAAAATCGCTACGAAAGTGAACTTCTCGCATCAAAGCTTGTTCACCCTCATAAGTTGTAGCTCGTTCATCCCCCTCGCCTTTCAATTTCGCCAATCCAAAATCAATAATACTAATTTCGTTTTCTTTCATTAATATGTTTGGAATGCGTAAATCTCGGTGAATAATACCTTTACTATGAAAAACTGATACAATTTCTAATATTTCATATAAAATTTTAAAAACTTCACGTTCTGTATATACATGCCCATCCGAGAAAATATAATCCTCGAAATTTTTACCAGGCATATATTCCATCACAAAAAAGCTTTTTTTCTCCCATACGAAATGATCATATAAACTAGGAATTGCATGATGGTTTAATGTTTGTAAAATCATTTTCTCATGCTCAAATGATTTTCTACCGGACTCATATCTTTGTTTACTTTGTCTTAATTGTTTTAAGACTTTATATCTATTTATTTGTAAATCATTAACGACATATGTAACCCCATAACTGCCCATTCCAATTACTGATTCAATTTTATAACGTTCTGCGACAATTGTGTTTTTTCGTAGTGGTCTATCTAATAAAGCTAGTATACGACGCCATTTCATTAGCTACTTGAAAAGAAGCTACGGCTTTTACGTTTTCTTTTATAATGATGATGCCCATAACCAGATGAACGTCGTTTATAATCGCTACTTGAATAAGAGCGACCTCTATGGCGATAATCACTACTAGAATACGAACGATATTTTTTCTTTCCTAATAAAGAATCAATAATTTTTTTGAACATCCCTTCACCTCTTGAGTAAAATTTTCTTTTAATTATACCAACTATTGCTGGCTACATTTGTGACAAGTTTGTAAAGAGTAAAAAACGACGAGTTAGGCCCGTCGTTACTTTCACTCATCCTCTTCATCAAAAACTTCATCAATCATACATTTCTCTAATAAGTACTCGAATGTAATATCTGCAAGATCTTCAATTTCTTCTCGTTTTGGGACGTATCCTCTTTCAATTAGTTGCTCATAAAAAAACTCCGCAATCTCTTCCGTATCAATTACGACTTCAATTTCCTTCATGAGCATCACTCCTTTATTTCTGTTTTATGAAAAAATCTCAAAATTATGTATATGAGATTAGAAAAATAGTTTTTCTTTTTTTATAGGTCATATCCTTTGGACGAGATGCATACGATGGTAGTACAAGCTATCAAAAGGGGGAAATAATTATGGAATATCAATACGAGGTAACGCAAGAAGTAGGGCAAACAAAAGAAGAGTTCATGCATGAAGATCAATGGGCAGACTCTCTTATTAAATGGCTTTTTATTTTTTTAATAGTTGTAGGCATACCTTATACTGCATATGTTGTTGTTCAATTCATTCTCTCTTTCTAGTTAACTATTTTTTCTCTGTCAATTTAACTAAATAATTATGAACAACATCCATAACAATTTTGTATTCTTCATCTTTAAATGTATCAAATAACAATTGATAATCGTTATAAATATCAAGTAATCCATCAATGATTTCTTGACGATTTGTCTTAACACTCACTTTTTTTGAGTTGTTAATTGACTTTAATTTTCCTAAATCTAATTTATTCATACCTGCTTTATCTTGTTTCATTTTCTTCAAAATTGCATTTGCCGTTTGAGCATTAGCAAGTAACGTTAAATCTGACTCATCCGCTTCTAACCATTCACCATCCGTAATTCGTGATAGTTCATATATTGTATCTTCCCATGCGTCATTTTTATATCTCCATACTTCTGTACGAAAACCAACAATTCGAAACACATCTTTATCGTATCCTGTTACTTGCACGAGATCACCAAATGTGAAATTATAGTTTAATTCAATCCACTCAGTTTCACCTTTTTTCATATCTTGCTCAGTAACATGCTGCAATGTTTGCTCTACGTAAAATCCATCATGATTATTGACTTCGTATACGTAAACTCCATCTAAAACCTTCATATTTGTGATTTTACCAACGGTTCCATATAGCGTAATCACGACTATGTCCCCTACGTTATATTTAGGTTGCTTTTTCCTTGCCATCTATATCTCTCCTTTTTTTGACGTCGTGATTTTGATAACAGTATATGCAACCTACATAAAAACGCTTATCACAGAAGCGTATATTCATAAATTTTTTCAATAAAAAATATCACTATATGAAAATTTATTTACAACGTAAAAAAAGCTAGCAAATAGACTAGCTTCACGTCAAAAAAGTTCATATAGTTTTTATCTATCTTGTATGTATAACTCCCACGCTTCATCAAATATAGACATACTTGCTAGCATTCCACTTAGCTCTAAGTATGAACTAATTTCATCGTAATCTTCAGATTGCTTCGGAAAACTTAAATCATCGTACATTGCCTCTGCTAAATTCGATATTTCATTACTAAATAAAGCTGCACGATGCTTCATCATATAGTGGTAAAATGTCTTTTTCAAAAATATTCCCTACCTTTCTAACTTGGGTACATTATACAAGGCAAAAAAGAAAAAAACCAGCATAAAAGCTGGTTAAAAGTCAAAATAATTTCTTTTTAATAGACGGGGTCTTCCCATTAATTCTTCATATGTTAGTTGTTTTGGTAAATCTTTCGTATAAATTAAAAACAATTGATCTTCTATTTCTTTCACTGTTTGATCTGATTGATAGTCCATACCACATGAGGAACAAGAAATGCATGGTGTCTCTTGGATTTCAATGGCTTTCGTACCATCTGGCAATTCCCAATATACAGTATTTAAGCTTTCTTTTGCTTCTGTACTGTCACACCACATACAATTCATACTGCATCACCCTCGGTTTTTTTGTCGTTTTCTTCTAATTTAGCCATTTGTGCTTGATATTTTTTATCTTTCAATTGGTCCCGCTTATCACGTTTATCTTTTAATGTTGCATGCGTTTCATTCTCTTCATAGTCTTTACGACGGTTCATACGCTGTAAGTCGTCTGGAACAAGGTTGAATTTCTTATCACTCATAAGGCCTGCGATACCAACATCTGAACGTTTTTCTTCGTAGTTTGGATAAATTTCTTTAAAGTACCCTTCTGCTCTTCCTGGAATGTAGCTTTCTGGCTCTGGATACGTTGTAATAACACCTTCAAAGTTACGAAGTACAACTTTATCTGCACTTTGCGAGATTAAATAGTTTGGTTGAAGCGCAATTTTACCGCCCCCTCCTGGTGCATCAACAACGAATGTTGGTACTGCATAACCAGACGTATGTCCGCGTAAACCTTCAATAATTTCAAGACCTTTAGAAACTGGTGCACGGAAATGACCAATACCTTCAGATAAGTCACATTGATAAATATAATATGGACGTACACGGATTTTTACTAAGTCATGCATTAGTTTTTTCATAATTGGAACGCTGTCATTAATACCAGCTAAAATTACTGCTTGGTTTCCGACTGGAACACCAGCATTCGCTAACATTTCACATGCCTTTTTCGATTCTTCAGTAATTTCAATAGATGTATTGAAATGTGTATTTAACCATACTGGATGATATTTTTTAATAATGTTACATAAGTTTTCTGTAATACGCTGCGGGAATACTACCGGCGCTCTCGTTCCGATACGAATAATCTCAACGTGCGGAATCTCTCGTAAATTTTTTAATACATATTCTAAAATTTTATCGTTAATAAGAAGACCATCACCACCAGAGATTAATACATCTCGTACTTGTGGTGTTTCACGAATGTAAGCAATTGCATCATCTAATTGTTTCTTCGGCACACCCATTCCAATTTGTCCACTAAAACGACGGCGTGTACAGTAACGACAATACATAGAACATTGATTCGTTACTAAGAATAGTACGCGGTCAGGATAACGATGTGTTAACCCTGGAACTGGTGAATCTTCATCTTCATGAAGCGGATCTTCTAAATCATATTTTGTTTTATATAACTCTTCCGAGATCGGTACAGATTGCATCCGAATCGGACAGCGTGGGTCATCAGGATTCATTAACCAAGCATAGTACGGTGTAATATTTAACGGGATCGTTTTCGTTGAAATTTTAACGCCCTCTTCTTCATCAGGTGTTAAGTTAATCACTTTCTTTAAGTCATCTAACGTTTTGATCGTATTCGTTAATTGCCAAACCCAATCATTCCATTGCTCTTCAGTAACATCTTTCCATAATTCGATATCCTTCCAGTGACGATTTGGTTTGTATACATCATGTAACATTGCTATTCCCCCTTTTTATACGCTCATCCTTTATATAAGCAATAGTTATGCCAACTTTACTTTATTGATAAGTAAATGTACGGATAACCCTATTATATAAGCGAAAAAAATATTTTTAAGCACTGTATGAAATCCATACATACTATCATATTCATTACTTTTTATATATGTAAACGCTCTTTTATTGGTGCAAATACACAAAAACCGCCAATTATTCGGCGGTTTTGTCGTACTTACTCAGTTTATATTGAAGCGTCTGACGAGGGATACCTAACATTTTTGCAGCTTGTAATATATTCCCTTCTGTTTCAATTAACGCTTGATCTATTAATTCTTTTTCCGTTTGATGAAGTGCTTCTCTAAGAGGCAATATGCCCTTCTTCTTTGGAAAACTCTCTTTCCGAAATGTACGCGGTAAACAATTAGCTGTTAATGTATTCCCTTCTGCAATAATGACAGCATGTTCAATCGTATGTTTTAACTCCCGAACATTTCCAGGCCATTGGTAAGCTTGTAGTCTTTCTTTCGCTTCCTTATCCATTTGAAGTACACCTTTTTTATAACTTTTATTATATTCTTTTAAAAAATAAGACGCTAACAATAATACATCCTCCGTTCTTTCACGGAGCGGCGGAATATATAATGAAAAGACATTTAATCGATAGTATAAATCAGTGCGAATTTTATTCTCTTTTAAACATATTTCTGGTGGCTGATTCATTGCAGTAATAACGCGAACATCTACTTTTCTCGTCTTATTATCACCAATACGACGAATAACACCATCTTCTAATACACGTAGCATTTTCGCTTGTAAATCGAGTGGCATTGAATTCAGTTCATCTAAAAACAATGTCCCTCCATCTACAAGTTCAAATAAGCCCGCTCGTTCAATTGCCCCCGTATAACTACCTTTCGTCGTTCCAAACAATAAACTTTCTAATAGAGACTCTGGCAAAGCTGCACAGTTTTGTGCAATAAACGGCTTGTTCTTTCGCTTAGAGGCTTCATGAATCGCTTGTACAAATAACTCTTTCCCTGTTCCTGTTTCCCCATATATTAAAACATTCGCATCGGTTGGGGCTACTTTTTGTGCTAATTCTTTCGTCTGTTTAAACCGAGCATCATTCGTCACGATCGTTTCAAATGCAACATCCTTTTTGACCGCTTTTTTTCTAGATGACCGCTTTATTTTCGACTGCAAATCGACTATTGTATCGGTAAGTTTTTGTACTGTAGAATAATCTTTTGCAATTTCAACAGCTCCAGCAATATTTCCATCTATGAAAATAGGTAACGTCGTATTTACTGTACAAATGTCTTCCCCATTTAAGTTTTGATAATGCTGCACTTGATGAACGATTGGTTTTTTTGTATCTAATACTTTCATCAACGTACTTGTTTCCCTAGATAAAGAAGGAAACGCTTCTAACAAATGTTTACCTAACACTTTTTCAATCTTTGATCCATCGTGTTTTGCAGCTACAGTATTATAGAAAATTGTAATACCATTTTCATCTACTGCGTGTATAGCCTCATCAATACTGCCCAAAATCGCCTCAATGACTTCTTGTGTCGAAACTGCTAGCAATGTCATCCCCCCTCTTGCCGAAAATCCAGCAAATACTATGCCGAATTTCCGGCACACCTATGTGCGATTATAAGCATGACGATTCCGTTCTATTTTTATAACGTACTATTTAGACAAATCTTTTACCCATATATTCATATCTTCTAGCTTATCAAAAATGTAGCAATTGTTCGCCAATCTTCCTGTATACGTATAGCCTAACTGATGAAAGGCTGCATTCATTCCGAAAGAAAGCGATCGAGCAATTGTATAAGAACAGAAAATCGATTTTTCTTGAAGTTCTTCTTCTAACTTAATTAATAAACTTTTCATAAACCCATGTTTACGATATTCGGGTAAGGTCGCACAATTCGTTAATTCTGCATTTCCTTCTTTTATATTCATTTCTGCAGACGCTGTACTAATTATTTTCCCCTCGAATTCATACACATAGTAAATTGTATCGTCTTCTTTCATCGTTTGTTTTACATAACTCGCTTCGTTTAAAGGAGTCGGATACACTTCAAATACTTCTCCAAAGACAGCTGCTAATTCTTCTGCGTCCTCTTCTGTCGCTTTTCTTAATAGGAATTTTTCCGGAACTATTTTTTCCTTTACTTCTTTTGCTTTTACACCGCTTAAAATAGTATCTTCCTCAGCCCAATGAATACTATTTCGTCTTTCATCATTATTAAATTTCACGAAGAAGTATGCATCGTGACCTTGAAAATAATGTGGTATTGTTGCTTCTAATAAAAAACCGAAAGAGAGCCATGTTGAAACATGCTCTCCCTTTCCTTTAACAATACATTTAGTGAAAGAATGTTTCTCTGCTAATTCGTCAATTGTTTGGATGATTCTCTCAATATTTCCTGTGTAGTGGTCTACTCGAATACGTTTATTAAAATAGTCCAAAACGCCTTCTACTGTATGGCCATTCGTCTGTTCTCTAAAAGATTCATAGTATTTCATTTTTTCACCTCACACCAATCTAGTAATGTACATGCAATAATTTTTGCGGCAGCTATCATTTTATCAACTTCTATATATTCGTTTGGATAATGCGCTACTTTCGTTTCTCCTGGGCCAAATACTATCGTTGGTACACCGGCGATTTGTGTAAATAAGCCTCCATCAGTCCCCCACGGAGATGCTTCAATAATCGGTTTGTTCCCTTCGATTTCAACGAAGTTATGCTCGAGCGTTGTAATTAACTCATGATTTTCTTCTAGTTCACCTGGAACCCATCTTGCTCCAAACCATTCCACTTCTACAGGATTTTCAACAAACCAATTGTCCACATCATTTAATTCAGCGATCCAATTCTCGAACTCTTCTTTTGCTGCCTCTATAGTCTCATTCGGCGCAATACCGCATCTTCCTTCTAAAATTAACGAATCAGGAACAGAACTTGGCCAGCTACCGCCTTCAATTTTCCCAATATTAATTGGAATTGGGATCGGGATTCCTTTAAATAATGGATCTGTAATTCGGTCATTTCTCTTCTCTTCCAGCTTTCTCAAATGATCTACAACAAACATACTTTTTTCAATTGCACTTACTCCTTCATAACGCGTCCCACCGTGTGCTGCTTTCCCTTTCACATGTAGACGAAACCACATGGATCCTTGTTGTTTCGGGAAAAACTTCATATTTGTTGGCTCCGGAATAATAACACCATCTGCTTTATATCCTCGTAATATAGTTGCTAATGTTCCTGCTCCGCCGCTTTCTTCTTCTATTACACTTTGAAAATAAATATCTCCTTTTAATTCAATACGAGATTCAATAATTGCTTCCATCGCAAGCATTAATGCGACATTGCCGCCCTTCATATCTGTTGTTCCACGACCATATATACGATTTCCTATTTTCTCACCACTATAAGGATGATGATCCCACTGATTCACATCTCCTTCTGGTACGACATCAATATGCCCATTTAATATCATAGATTTCCCGTCGCCGCTTCCTTTAAGGGTTGCCACAATGTTCGGGCTATCTGAAAAACTTGTACGCGGTGATACAAAATAAGGATGATCTTTCATTTTAGAAAATGATGGCTCCCATATATCAAGATCTAAACCTAGCTCACGTAATTTTTCAATTACAATTGCCTGCGCACCACTTTCCTCACCAGATACGCTCTTTTCTTGAATTAATCGTTTTAAAAATTTTACGCTTTCTTCTTCATGACTCTCAATATAATCACAAACTTGTTTTTTTAATTGCTCCATATATTACATCTCCCCTCATTCAATTACTAGTAAATTAGAACCAATTTTAAAAT
Organism: Bacillus sp. FSL R9-9834; assembly: GCF_038006905.1. NCBI lineage: Bacteria > Bacillati > Bacillota > Bacilli > Caryophanales > Bacillaceae > Bacillus > Bacillus sp. FSL R9-9834. The sequence continues at coordinate 2,233,929 of NZ_JBBOWD010000001.1, read as the reverse complement.
TTGCTTCTGTATGTTGTTTTATATCTTCTACTGTGTATGGGCTCATTAATTCTTGCAAAATAAGTCCATCCTGCGTCACTTCCATTACTGCCATATCCGTAATAATTAAATCTACGCATTTTTTTGAAGTTAATGGTAATGTACACTCCGAAACAATTTTTGCATTTCCATATTTATCGACATGATTCATCACAACAACGACCCGCTTCGCTTTTTGAGCTAAATCCATTGCTCCTCCAATACCTGGAACGCGTTTCCCTGGAACAATCCAGTTTGCTAAATCACCATTCTCACTTACTTGTAATGAACCAAGAATCGTTATATCTAGTAAACCTTTTCGAATCATCCCAAACGCTGTGCAACTATCAAAATAACTTGCTCCTGTAATAAGAGAAGTTGGCAAACCTGCTGCGTTACATAAATTTTCGTCTTCATTTCCTTTACTTGGCGTAGGTCCCATACCTACAATTCCATTTTCTGCATGAAACATAACGTTTATATCGTCAGGCAAATGATTCGGTACAAGCGATGGTATACCAATTCCCAAATTTACAATCATACCATTTTGTATTTCTTTCGCCGCACGTCTAGCAATCTTATCTCTCACTTCTACGCCCATACCCATTTCCAATTCACTCCTTCCGACGGTACGATATAATTTACAAATACTCCTGGGACAACAATTTCTTCTGGATCTAAACTTCCAAGTGGAACAATTTCTTCTGCTTCTACAATCGTTATATCCCCGGCCATAGCTACGTGAGGGTTCATGTTACGAGCGCTCTTATCAAACACAAGGTTACCGAATGGATCCGCCTTTTTCGCGTATACAATCGCAACCTCAGCAGTTAATGCTGTTTCAACTAAATATGTTTTACCATTCATTTCAACAGTACGTTTTCCTTCTTCTACAATCGTATCAACACCTACATCAACTAATACGCCACCAAGTCCTACACCACCAGCGCGAATACGCTCTGCTAATGTTCCTTGAGGAGAAAACTCAATTTGTAACCTTCCTTCGTTTAACTGTCTTCCTGCATTTGGATTTGATCCAATATGAGAAGTAATTAATGATTTTACTCTTTCATTCGTAACGAGACGACCGATTCCTACATCAGGAAATCCTGTATCATTTCCAATTAAATTTAAATTTGTAACTCCTTTTTCTAAAATCGCCTGTATTAAAGATGGAGGGGATCCAATCCCCCCAAATCCCCCAAACATTAATGTCATATCATCGTGGAATAAAGAAATTACTTCCTCTATCTCTTTTAATTTACTGAATGTATTCGTAATAGTTGTCATGCGATACTATGCCCTCCTTTTTGCATCATTTCTTCAACACTTTTTGCAAAAATTGAAAGTAATTCATCTAACTCGGAATATGTAGTTGTCATTGGCGGTGCTACAAGCAGTGCACTATCTTCTTTTCCTGCTTGCCCTGAAACAGCTTGGTATAAAAGAAGACCATTTTTAGCTGCAACCGAAATAAGTTCCGACGCTTTTGTAAACGGTTGCAATTCTACTCCAATTAGCAACCCTTTTCCGCGCACATCAGCAATGATTGTCGATTGTTGCTGAACTTTCTGTAATCCCTTTATTAAATACTCTCCCTTTTCAGCTGTTTTTTCAGGTAGATTATGTTTCTCCATATATTCAATAACAGCTAGAGCTGTTGCTGCAGATAATGGATTTGCACTTAACGTATGCCCACTCATAACAGAACGCGATCCTCGTAAAATTGGCTCCATTACACGGTCACTTACAACCGTCGCTGCCATCGGTGTGTATCCAGCTCCTAAACCTTTACCAAGGGTCATAATATCCGGTTCTACACCCCAATGCTCCATCGCAAACCATGCGCCAGTACGACCAAGCCCAGTCATTACTTCATCAGCAATAAATAAAATATCGTAATGACTACAAATATCTTTAATAACTTTATAATATTCTTTCGGCGGAACGACTGCGCCTCCAGCTGCTCCGATAATCGGTTCAGCGATAAAAGCTGCGATATGTTCTGCACCAATTCTTTCGATTGATCTTTCTAGTTCAGTCGCACAAGCAAGCTGACAAGTTGGATATACTTTTTGCACCGGACATCTAAAACAATATGGAGCTGGAATAGTTGGATAATCTTCTAAAATTGACACGAAACGTTGTCTACGCAGTGGATGCCCAGACATTGATAAGGCGCCCATCGTAATACCGTGATAACTCATCCATCGTGACAAAATTTTATGTTTCCCTTGAATACCTCGCTCTTGAAAATGTTGAATTGCAATTTTCATAGCTGTTTCATTTGCTTCCGTACCACTATTTACAAAAAAGCTCCAGTTCAAATCTCCTACACTTAAATCGCTTAATTTCTTAGCTAATTTTTCAGCTGGTTCACTCGTAAACTGTGATCTATAAACGAAAGCAATCTCCTCTGCTTGCTTTTTGATAACGTCCGCAATCTCCTTTACGCCATGCCCAATACCTGCCGTAATTGCTCCTGACGAGCCATCAAAATATTTATTTCCGTTTTGATCATACAAATACACACCTTTTCCATGTGAAATCATTGGATACGGCTGACCAACAAGTGGTTTAATTAAGTAATCGCGCATAGCGCTCCCCCATTTCTCCAATTTGTATATATATATGAAGAAAATTGACGTTTCTTTCATAAAAAAGAACCCTCTGCGAAAGCAGTGAATTTATCAAAAAACTATTATAAAATATACAAATGAGTGCTAAATATCAATTTAAAAACAGAAAATTCAGAACTTAAATCAAAGACCAACCCTTATCTATACGCTCAAATAACCCTCCCTTATATAAAATTAACGCTTCACTAAATATTTTTCCAACATAATGTCAGCTTCCCTCAAATGCCGACATTGTGTAAACTTCGACGAAACTCCCTTTAAACTCCTTCCTGTTCTCCTACTTTATATTGCATATTTTCAAACAAATCTCGACAATTAATCCTACTAAATGCATAGCAATTATTTTTATAGAACCTAATATTCACATACATTCTCCTCCATTTATACAATAAAGTGAAACTTTAATCAGCCCTTACCAATCGGACTTTAATGGGCAGCCCGCCCCCCACCTAACCTCTTTGTTTTCGCTGAATTTTGAGATGTGGGTCTTACTGCCCATTAAAATCGGATAAAAAAAGAACCGATTAACCACATTAATCAGTTCGGCACGACGCTCTTTTATCAGTTAATACCGTCACTTGCTAACGTAAATAGAAACAATAGTATTACAAAATCACAATTCATCCTACAGTATAAAGCACAACACCGTCCATAACTCCATTCACAATTCCTTGCGGGATATCCCCATCCCAAGGTTTCATTCCTTTCCTTAATTTCAAACTACCTTTCCTTTATAATTTATGTAGGACAATTATTACTTTGTATGTGTATTTGCCCATAATTTAAAAAATCCCTAGTTTCCTAAGGGTTTCAGGACATGGTTTCGACATGTCACGTATTATGCTCTCAAATTTTTCATTTCGAAATACACACTTCCTCAGCCAATATGGATGATATATTTTTGTATCCTCTAGAAAATTATAACTCTCGTTCACCTAAACTTAACTTATCCTTAAAAAATACTTATTATTAATTTTCAACCTTTCTCCTTTAAAAAACAATTTTTTTCGCATAACCTCATTCTTGCTAAGCATATAGTTTTAATGATGACAAAGGAGGAATGTTCATGTCTCAATCTGAAATCGAAAAATATGGACAAGAAGCTGCACGTTACGAACAGCTCGCTCGTTACTATCAATTTCATAATCCAAAAAAATATGTAGAACTATATATGAAATATTATGATGCGCTTACGAATCTTGTACAGGCATACGAAAAAAGAGATTCACAAGAAGCTGCTTTACCATCGCACATAAGATTTTTTCACTCTGCTTCAAATACACCTGCCGTTGACATTTTAGTAAATGGGCAAAAGGTAATTAAAAATATTTCATTTAAACAATTTAGTCCCTATTTAACATTAGTACAAGGTAAGTACCGAATAGATATTGTTCCTGTCGGAAATGAAACGCCCATCTTTTCAGCTTTAGTACCAATAATGGGAAATCACACTTATACTTTTGCTGCAATAAATAGTGATAATCATCTACAATTACAACCTATGCTTGATAATACTCATTTACCAGCAGGCCAGGCAAAAATACGCTTTGCGCACTTTTCTCCCGATACCCCTGTTGTAAATGTAAGTTTAAAAGGTGGCGATCATTTATTTGAAAATGTACTCTTTAAACAAATAACAGATTTTTTAGAAGTTAGCCCTGGTACAGCGGATATAGAAGTTTCACTCGCAGATCATCAAAGTGTCTTGCTAACTATACCGGATTTCAAAGTCGAACCGAACATTATTTATACAATTTCAATTTTAGGTTATTCAACGAAAGATCCTAAATTAGAAGCCGTTATACTTACGAATTAAAACAGTCTACACCATTCATTTGGTGTAGACTGTTTATTTTTGAAATGCAATTTGAAATTCTGTCCAATCATTATCTGAACGACACATGATGGACCCATTATGCTTTTCTACAATTTGTTTACATACAAATAACCCAATACCAGTTCCTAACTTTTTAGTAGTTACAAATGGTTCAAAAATCGTTTCTACATTTTCAGCTGGAATCATTGGCCCGTTATTTTTTATTACAATCCGAATCGATTGATCTTCTTCAAATACATCAATGATAATTTTTCGTTCTTCTTTCATTGATTCAAGAGCGTCAATTGAGTTCATTAATATATTTAAAAATACTTGTCTCACTTCACTCCGATAACCAGTAAGCGGAATTGGATATGGCAAATTCTTTTCAATAGAAACATTTGCATTGACCAAACTTGGATATAAGAACTGTATAATGTCTTGAAATAAATCATTTAGCCAAAACCGTTCAGATTCAGTCCACATTTCTTTTTTCGATACGAGTAAAAATTGCGAAATGCGAAAATTTAATTGGTCTAATTCATGAGAAATAATATCTAAATACGATAAACTAGGATGGTCTGCCTTTAATAATTTGACAAACCCCATAATGGAAGTAAGTGGATTACGAAATTCATGTACAAAACTAGCTGACATTTGCCCTAAAATCGTCAGCCTTTCTTTATGTGTTTCGTTAATATATTGCTGTTTTTCCTCTAAATTTCTTGATATAATTTCCGAGTATTTTAAAACAGTGTAATAAATTAATTTGTCAAAACAAGTATGTATTTGGGCCATAATTGGTTTCAATTCACGTGCACTAACATCTAATTCACACATCGCTTCGAAAAGCTCATTTCTTCCCACATTTGCATTATAAACAAAATCACCTATATTCGCATCTGCTCCTGCACGTTCAATAGCAATTTTCTCGCATAATGGCTGAAGATAATTTATATCTTTTTCTTCCATAGTAAGTTCAATAATAAACTCTAATAAATCCTCTCCATTTTGAACTGCTTCTAGTCTAAATGGATCTTTATCGGAAATTATCATTTTGTTTTTCCAGTTCTCAACGAATTGGTGCCTGTTGTTTTTCAAGTGCGAACAAAATACTTCTTTAATATCCTTATCGATTGGAAAAACCTCCATTCCTCCATTCCTCCATTTCCATGCGACGAACACCCTTTATATTTTGAATATTAACACAAAAAACATGATTCGTTAATAGATTATTGTCACATTTTGTTAATATGTGTTGATAAAATTTTTATAACTTTATTAATTGTTTAGATTGTTACATTCCATTTTCCTTCCTTTCATTCAAATTTTTTATATTCGATGCGACTTTTTTTTGCATCCTGCTTCATTCTTTCGTACAATAGAAAAGGAAAGGTGTGAAAAATATGGTAAATAAAAATGTGGAAGATTATCTCCAAGAAGGCATTTACGGCCAAAAGCAAAACAAACCAGAAGAACGTAATATGTATTTAACTACATTACGTGAGCGTGTAGAAATCGCTTTAACTATCGGTCAAGTAATGCAAAGTGATGTATATTCTGAAGTAGCTAGTAGCATGCGCTCTTCTCAATCATTACAAATATTCCTAAATGGTGGCATTGCTTACCCACATTTATCAAAATACATTAAATTAGCGAATGAAAAAAATGTTCCTTTTACAATTGTTCAAAATAAAGGTATAGAAACACCAATCGGTTTAGTATTATCTCATAGCACTGCTGTCGACAAAGAACAAATTTATGTAGAAGATGCTATTTTCAAACAAGAAATGAAGTAAAAGGTACACTTGATTAAATGAAATCATTCTAAGAAACGTCAAATAAACAAAAAAACGAGTATGGAATCGTAAACATTTCCTACTCGTTTTTTTGCGATGTTTAAGTTCTAGTTACTTTATTTTTTAATACACACTAATTTCATTTCTGTCATTTCTTCGATTGCATATTTAATTCCTTCACGCCCCGTACCACTTTCTTTCACACCACCGTAAGGCATATGGTCTACTCTGAACGTTGGAATATCATTTATCATGACACCACCAACTTCTAATTCATCAATTGCACGCATTGCTTTAAACAAATTATTTGTAAATACGCCTGCTTGTAGACCGTAACGCGAATGATTTACTTGCTCTATGGCCTCATCAAATTCTTTAAATGTATTTACTGTCATAAGTGGACCGAATACTTCTTGGCACTGTACAGATACATGCTCTGGAACATTCGTTAATACAGTTGGTTTAAAAATCCTTTCATCACGTTTGTTACCACCATACAAAACGCTCGCTCCTTCTTTAACTGCTTCTTGCACCCAGTTATCGATACGCTCGACATCTTTTTTCGAAATTAAAGCTGATACATCCGTTTCCTCAAGCAACGGATCACCAACAACAACTGTTTCCATCGCTTTCTGTAACTTAGATAAAAATTCATCCATTCTCTCTTCATGTACAAAAACACGTTGTACCGAAATACAAACTTGTCCATTATTAACAAATGCTCCCCATTTTACTCGTTCAATTAATTCATCTGTTAATTCAACATCTTCATCAATAATAACAGCAGCATTCGATCCTAGTTCTAACGTAACTCGCTTTAACCCAGCCTTTGCCTTAATTCCAAGTCCAACTTTCGGACTTCCCGTAAAAGTAATGGAAGCAACATCATCATTTGTAACTATTGCTTCTCCTACAGTTGAACCAGGACCAGTAATAATATTTAAAGCCCCTTTTGGCAATCCTGCTTCTTCAAATAGTTCAACTAATGCATAAGATGATAGAGGCGTTTGATCAGCTGGTTTTAACACAACTGTATTTCCAGCAGCAATTGCAGGGCCCACTTTATGTGCCACTAAATTTAATGGAAAATTAAATGGTGTAATAGCTCCTATAACCCCAATCGGTTTTCGTATTGTGTATGCAATGCGCCCATCTGCACCAGGTGCTGCATCAAGTGGCAGTGTCTCACCGTATATACGCTTCGCTTCTTCAGCTGCAAATTTGTATGTCTGAACGGTACGATCTACTTCTCCCCTTGCAGCACGTATTGGTTTTGCAGCCTCTTTTGCAATAATCTCTGCAAATTCTTCTCTTCTTTCATCCATTTTTTGTGCGACTTTCTCTAAAATAGTCGCACGATCATATGCAGATAATCTATTCATTTCTTTCATTGCATTCTTTGCAGCAATAACAGCCTCTTTTACATCTTCTTCCGTTCCTTGCGCGATTTCCGCTAATGTTTCTTCAGAATATGGTGCATATAATGGTTTATACGTATTTACAGACTTCCAATCTCCATTTATATATAAATGCTTTTTCATAATTCTTCCCCTTTCAAATATATGTATACAACAATACTTCACCTAGTGAAAGGTCTGACTTATGTCATTGTAACATAGCCCTTATTCTGCAAAAAACATTATGCTCAAAAAAACTCTGCCATCTAGCAGAGTCTACGAACTAATTTGTTCTTGCAATGAAATTTGTTTTTCATCTTCTAAAATAACAATTGATTCTACAGTTTTTGTAACTTCTAGTCTCTTTATATAGTGTCCATCTAATTCTTTTACGCAAAACTTATAATTTTCGATTTCAATGAAATCCTCTTCAGCAATTTCTATATTCTTCGTTAAAATCCATCCACCTATTGTGTCAACACCATTATCATCAATCGTTAAACCTAATAACGTATTTACTTCACTAACAAGTACTTTTCCCTCTAGTATTGTTTTCGTTTCACTAACTTGTTGGATTTCTGGCTGTTCATCTGTATCAAACTCATCTTGAATATCTCCAACTATTTCTTCTAAAATGTCTTCAACAGTAACAAGTCCAGACGTACCACCATATTCATCTATCAATATAGCAATATGTGTTCTTTCTTTTTGCATTTTTAAAAATAAGTCGTGTATTGGGATGGAGTCGATAACTAAAATAATCGGCCTAATATATTGCTCTACTTTCTTATTACTAACCGCATTATGCTGCACAAAATCTGTGAAAATATCTTTAAAATTCACAAAGCCTATTACGTGATCTTTGTCGCCATCAACAACTGGATATCTCGTATATTTTTCCCGAGACATTTTTTGCAACGCTTCTTCAGCAGGCATTTCTTTACTTATAATATGCATCTCAGTTCGGGGTACCATTATCTCTTTTGCTATACGATCATCAAATTCAAAGATTTTATTTACATATTTATATTCAGACTGATTAATCTCTCCGTTTTTGTAACTTTCTGAAACTAATAACCGTAATTCTTCTTCTGAATGAACTTCATCGTGCCCTTTCGGTGGTTTCAGCCCTAGCAATTTCGTAATTATTCGGGCTGATCCATTTAATAGCCAAATAAAAGGAAACGCCATACGATAAAAGAAAGTTAACGGTTTAGCAACAAATAAACTCACCTGTTCAGCTTTTTGAATCGCAAATGTTTTTGGAGCCAATTCCCCTATTACAACATGTAAAAATGTAATAAACAAAAACACTAAAATTACAGCAAAAATATCTGCTAGTTGAGTAGAAATGTTCAAATTCACAAAAAATGTGTCAAACATTTGCTTTAACGCAGGTTTACCGAACCACCCAATTCCCAGTGCTGTAACTGTTATTCCTAGCTGACAAGCAGATAAATATTCGTCTAAGTTTGTAATGACTGTTTTGACAGATGTTGCGCGATTATTTCCTTCTGCAATTAAATAGTCAATTCTTGAACTTCGCACTTTAACAATTGCAAATTCTGCTGCAACGAAAAATGCCGTTAAGGCAATTAAAACAATCACTATACTTATACTATATATGTCCAAATACTTTTCCTTACTTACATTGTAAGCAAGGAAGCCACCTCCTACTTAATTTTATTCAAGTGAAGTAAGCATTCTAATACTCTAACAAAATTCTACATTAGCAACCACCTTTTTATATATTATATGCATACATAAAAAAGATATTTATCATTATGATAATCTAATTCATTTCCCTCAGTCAAATGATTCGAAATTTTAAAATAAAAACTTTTATATTCACGATATATTCTTCCTAACTTCATTTCGTGAAAAAACACTTTCTTTGCCGATTCCACACTTCTTTTGTCACACTGGAAGGGAACTTACTTCATAGATCGAAATCATTCAACAGGATATATATAGGAGGGATTATTTTGGAATATAAAACACCATTTATCGCAAAAAAATTAGGTGTTAGCCCAAAGGCTGTTGTCCGGATTGCACAACAATTAAATCTTACTATAGAAAAAAATAAATATGGTCACTTTATTTTTACACAAGATGATTTAGACCAAATGTTAGAATACCATCTTTCACAAATAGAGAAGTCCCAAAACACTCACCCTACTCAAAAAACATCATCAAATGATGTTGAAGAATTGAAAACTCAAGTAAATACAATTGTTCAAAACATATCATCACATGATTTTGAGCAATTAACCGCTCAATTAAACACAATTACGAGAAGACTAGATCGAATGGAAGAACAAATGCAAGATAAGGCAAATGATGTTGTTACGTACCAACTTTTACAACATCGCCGTGAAATGGAGGAAATGTTAGAGCGAATTCAAAAACTAGAAGCTACCCTCAAGAAAGAAGAACCAATCTATATTACTCCCGATACAAAGCCAATATATGAACGTGAAAAGAAACCGAAGCGCCGTAAAATGATTTTTAGTATATTTGGATTATAATTTTTAGACCCTTATTAAAATAATAAGGGTCTTTTTCATGAAGAATGATTTCATTTTAAAATCGCATTCTCTTTATTATACATATTCATTTCGTTTTATTTGGTTAACATAATATTCTTACTGTATTCTGCGATTAATGCCTGTGCATGGGCATTTCCTTGAATTACATCTCGAAATTCTTTTAAAGAATACAAATGCGTAGCCCCTTTTCGGGCATGAATTCGTACTGGTACACCTTGTAAAGTATCATGAAATTGAAATGGCTTATCTATCGGTTCAATTGGGAAACCGAGTGTTAATAAATACATATACATTCTTTTTGTAACCGCTGCAATATACCATTCTGCTTTCGTTTCTAATGCATGCATAAATAAAATAGCTGTTAGTCTTTTGAAGTGTCCTCTCCCACGAGACGTTTTCGCGATACTTAACTTGCCTATTTCATATACATTTTGCAAATCTTTCACTAAATCATTTTTAGAAAACGGATAGAAAAACTCAGAATTTGATTGTTCTGGTACCGTATACTTAATACATTCTACTGTACCGATATGATGTTCATCTTCTATTAATAAAAATCGTGATGGATTTAAATTACGTTCTACGAACATTAAGTTTCTTTCTTCACAAAAATCTCCCCATAGTTGCTCGAACCAAAAATGTTCTTCCTTTGTTTGAACACGCTGGAACATATTTCCCCGCCTTTCCCATCGCCGCTCTGTTTTTGATAACGCTTTCACTATCTATCATATAAGAACAAATCTTCGTATGCAACTAAAAACATTTACGCCTTATTATATTCTGCAAAATAAATTAAATTCCATCATATTCGCCTTTTATCCCTCATGTACCATTCTTCTCAAAATATATTTCTATCACTTGCAAATTCATATCATATGAAGCTGTCTCCCATACTGCATATAATTCTTCTTAATCTAAAAAAATCCTTTATAAAAAAGGATTTCTTTTACTTCTTCATGCTTTTTAACCACTTCTCAAAAATTTGTACCATTCCATGTTTTCCCGCTAATTTCTCTTCTCCTTGTTTCGTTTTATATGGATATAATTGCAAGAAAACACCGCATCCAGACTCAATTTTTTTACTATGCATATGACTTCCTGGGTATACACAAATGACTTCATAAATGGCCCTTCGATGATAGATTCGCTTTCCATCCTGTTCTTCTACAAATTTTATAGACCAGTACTTATACATTTGCTCAGTTGCTTTCGTATTCCCAACGTGCTGAAAAATATTGTACATTGGGCTATACTTCACTTCAATAATAATAGAAGATTGATATACGTATTTCTCTTCCTCCTTTACATAACAGTCTAATCGAATATCTGGCTTCTTCGTGTCTTCTCCATTATAAAAATTACTCCCTTTACTTAATGCAATAAGAGGATGTGTTTCAATTAAATCATTAAATGCGACATGGACTTTCATATCATCTCGATGTAAAACTACTGTCGTTCCATCTTGTAATCCATCTACATAAAAATGTTCTTGTATTTGTTCACGAATGGAATTTCTAGCTTCAAAACCAATTTGCTCTAACATGGAAATAACGATAAAGAAAGCGTAATATTCATACACTAAAAAAGTTGGTTTATAAACAAATAATAAAGATGGAGATTGATCTGTATATTGTGGAAGTAAATCTAAATGCTGTAGTAATTGTTGATGTGGTATCGGTAAATTATGTGAGTTCATCTTACCCGTTTCAGAAACTTCTCTCCAAAATGGAGAATACATTAAAGTTTGAAAGTATTGTACACTATCATGTACAAAATGCGCTAAAATTTTATATTCTTGTATCTTCATAGAACTTTTTCGTAAATCCGCCTCTTTTAGTAAATGTATATTTTTATATTTTTGTTTCTCTCTATCGGTCACTGATCCATTACGCTCAATTGTTTGTATAATCGTTTTTACAGCTTGAAATTCTTCTGATTTCTTCTTTTTTTCTCTTTCTAATATTTCAATTGTTTGACGCAAAAAATTTTCCGCTTCAAGTAAATAAAGATAAAATTGCATCGCTTTAAATTTAAGAAATGCATTTTCCATACTATTTTTTTGTTCGATAAACTTACGATTATAATATTTTGCATACGGTTTTCTTTCCGCCACTACCGCTCCTTTCCTCGTTGCTTTCCGCTCCTTTTCTTCCCATTTATATTCATGTATAAATTTTGAACTCGATTCTATTTTCTTAAAAATTTGCTTTATCTTTTTCATTTTTTGCGGCAACTTTCTAAGTAACACTAAATAAGAAGAATCTTCAATATCGCTAAGTGCAGAGAAAGTCTTTTTATAATAACCTCTATCTAAAATCAACTCATTTAAAATCGACTTCACATAGTTTTGAATCATTTCAAATTGATCATCAAAAAAATTTTTGGGGACGACTTGAAAAGCGCCATAATACGTTCGATCTTCTATATTCACTTCAAAATGATATAAACCACAACGCCATGGATAAAAGAATTCCGTTTTTCCATGTTCATATATTAATACCTTTTGTTTTTGGTCATTTATTTCATATTTTGTCTCTTTTATATTCTTCTGTCCCTCATAGACTTTATTCCATATAAAAGTAATATTCATTGGATTTTCATAATGGTATTGCAATCTAATTGGTTTTAATTCTTGCACTTTATAAATACATTGAGCTAATGCTGTTGCAGAGGTACAAAGACGATTTAATAAAATATATTCTCCTTTTGACTCCGTTCCAATAATTAACTTTAATACAAAAGGAAGCGTTTCTTTCGTATCAACGATTTCTGTTTCGTATCGTCCATCATTTTGCATAACCATACAACTCCAGTTCTCTACGCTTTTCTCTTATATATGCTAAAGAGTGTTCAAATGTAGATACTCTGTTTGCAAGTGGAGATTGCAAAAGAGGTACTAATGTTGCCCCCCTTTTTACTTCCTCTGAAAGTAAAGACCCAACCATCATTTCAGTCCCTCTTATTTTCGTCAATACACGTTGCTTTATTTGTAAATCAAATCCTTCCTCTCTACTAATCATATAAGAATGATTATTTTGGAACGGTATATTTTGCAAATAAGTAGCAATTGCATTTGCACATCGAAAAGAAATTCCCTTTGACGTATCGTGTGATGACAATACACCATGTAACTTATCTAATAGCTCTAACTCTTCTTCAGAAAACACCTCAATCATCGTTTTATTCCTGACCCAATTTATGCGAAATTCTCCTGCAGTTACTTTCAGAGGTGGTTGTAATACAACTTTCTCTTGCTCCATACACATCTCACAAAACGGAATCTTTCGTAAAGTTATTACATTCGTCCGATCTAATAATCGATCTGAGAGCTCCTTCGTCGTTTCATCAAAATTCACAGTACCAACAAATATAATATTTTCTCCAATTTCAATTGTTGGCGGAATTGGATTTTCTTTTTCTTGCACACCTTCATATAAATTTAAAATACGATTTTGCTTTTCAAGTTGAAGAACAGATAGAAATGGAGTAAACCAATGCTCAATATGTGACATATTCATTTCATCAAAAACGATTATATACAGCTGATTTTGATTTTCTTTTGCCTTCATTAACGCCCTAACTAATTTTGTTTCACTTTCAATAAAAGTACCATTTGGGTGAAGGTAACCAAGTAAATCATGTGGTTCTTGATATGATGGTGAAATCGGGATCCAAACCAATTCTTTCCCGTATTGTAATCCAAGTGCTTCTGCATAAGCTTGCACAAAACGGGATTTTCCAGCGCCTGGTATACCACCCAGAATCGTCAACATATTTGTTTTTGTACTTATATGAAAGTTATAAATATCTGTTTCATCCAAATATAGCCCTTTATTACGTACAAAACTTTTCACATACTGTAAAAAGACGGATTCACGCTCATCCCATTCCCATTCATCCTTTTGCACTTTTATTTCCTCTACCTCTACAAGCTTACCTTCTTCAGTTATTCGTTTTTTTAATTGCTCATACACATGATTGCTTACAAAATATAATTGATCTTCTACCGCTATTTCTACATACTTCATCCAGTCATTAAGTTCTATATACTTACATTCCCGCTGCTGTTCAAAATATGCGATTGAACTAATTGACGATGACTTTAAAGATATATTTCCATATAACCTTCCCTCATGCCACAATAACTCAGGAGGCTCAAAGTCTTTCGGATATTTTGGCATTAGAAATGACAAATAACCATTACTAAGTTTTCTTTCTAAAGACTCTCCCTTTTTATAATCGGAAACTTTAGGTACTGGAATCATTTTATAACCGTTTGCTATTTCTCGCGCTTCTTCTGTACAAATTAACTCCACGTATATATGTCCTCTTTCATAATAGAGACGAAACATAATCAATTGCTTTTCTAGTTTTCTTTTCTTTAATTCCGAAAAGACTTTTTCATTCTTTTTATTGCTACATAAACCTTCAAATACATATGGTTCATTTTTCAATTGCTCTTGCAATGTGAATGGTATTGGCGATAGGCATTGTACAAAGAAATTCTCTCCACTCTTCTCACTCTCTGCTTTTGTAAACTTCCCAATAAACCTCATATAGTACATTCGTTTTATAAAACTTGGCTGAAGAGCTTTATGTAATTTCACCTTCGTCACCTTCTTTTTTTCATACTATTCTTAGTGTATGAAAGAAACGCAAAACTAGAAACAAAAAACCTGACGTTATCCGCCAGGTTCAAAATGAAATCGTATATTAATGAGATGGAAATGCGTTTTTCTCTTGTAAGATGGCATTATGAGCAATTTTCATTTTAGCAAGTACATATCGTAAACGATCTTCAGCGTTTTCATCTTTATGTTGCTGTAATTCCGCCAAATTCTCTACCGCACTCGCTAAATTTTCAATCACTCCTCGCAGTTCAGGATGATGATTAAAAAAAGATTCTTGCACTAATACTTTCCTTACTTCACTCGCTAAATCAACAATTCTGTTCAACTGTTCTTTTTCTTCCATTTTCATCCCTCCTGAATATCTTATGTATTAAATATTCTATAGACAAAGAAAAAAGCCCTTTAAATGAAAAGGACTTTTACATTTTTATATTTCCAGTCAATAACATATAAAGAGATGTAACAGCTGCTACGACAATTGCACACATTACATATCTCTCTATACGAGTAAAACAACGATTTCCTTTTTCTTTTCTTGCATACACATAAACAATGATCCCAATCCCGTATACGATTGAAACGAGCAATAAATTCTTCAAACCAGCTGCATAAATAAGCCATATAGAGTAAAGTGAAGCAATTAAAGCTAGCGAACCATTTTTCACTTTTGCACCTTTTAGTTCATTTGTAATTACTAATTTGAATTGGAATAACGCTGATAATAAATATGGTACTAAAATTGATGTTGACGCTATGAAATACATAATTTGATATGTTGACTCTGAAAACAGAACGATTATAAATATAACTTGGGCAACGCCATTTGAGATCCATAATGCCATATGCGGCGTTTGTTTTTTATTTGTTTTCGTAAAGACTTTCGGAAACACGCCATCTTTTCCTGCTACATGGGAAATTTCAGAAACAAGTAAAAACCAACCTATTAATGTACCTACAAGTGAAGCAACTAACCCGATGTTAATCGCTACTGCGCCCCACGTCCCAACAACATGTTCTAATACATGTCCCATTGACGGCGTTTCTAAAACAGAAAGCTCTCCTCTTGTCATCGCTCCCATTGACAAGACAGAAATTAAAATATAAATAGACATTACTAAAATAAGTCCTAATACTGTCGCTTTACCGACGTCTCGACTATTTTTCGCTCTTCCAGATAATACTACCGCTCCTTCAACCCCGATGAAAACCCAAAGAGTTACAAGCATTGTATTCTTCACTTGACCAAGTATAGAGGAAACTGAAATAGTTCCTTCTCCCCAAAAATCATGTGTAAATGTATCCCAGCGAAACGCTGTTACCATTACAACAATAAATAATACGATTGGTACCAATTTCCCTATTGTTGCAATCACATTCATAATAGATGCTTCACGAATTCCAAATAAAATTAGAAAATGAAGTGTCCATAATAAAAGTGATGCTCCTACGATAGACGCAACACTATTTCCACCTTTAAAAATTGGGAAAAAATAGCCTAATGTACTAAACAGTAACATGATTGTTGCAACGTTTCCTAAAATTCCTGCTAGCCAGTATCCCCAAGCACTGTTAAATCCAATATATTCACCGAAACCAGCACGTGCATAACTATAAATTCCGCCCTCAAGCTCTGGTTTTTTTCTTGCTAACGTTTGATATACGAGCGCGAGTGGAATCATTCCCATCGCTGTAATACACCAGCCAATTATTATAGAGCCACTATTTGCTCCTACTGCTAAATCATGCGGTAAACTAAAAACACCGCCACCAACCATTGTTCCAACTACTAATGCAATTAATGGAAAAAAACCTAACTTCTTTTCTATTTGTACCACCCCATCTGTCATTCTAGGTGTTATGTTCGTTCAACTATTAAAGTCACCTTTTTCTCTAATAGACGCTTCTCTTATATTTTTTCAGGAAAACATTACTTATTCTAAAAGAAAATGAAGAAAAATGGAATACTTTTTTGAAAAAATGTATAAGTATGCACAAAAAAACCGTTCATTTTGTAATGAACGGTCATTTCATACATATAAATTTGTATATTTCTTGTAAATTTAACGAAGTAAGTTCTCTTTTTGTAAAAATTGTTTCGCTACTTCTTCACTACTTTTACCATTTACATTTACTTCATAATTCATTTTTCGCATTTCTTCATCTGTAATCTTTCCAGATAATTTATTTAATACTTTTTCAAGTTCAGGATATTTTTGTAACGTCTCTTTTCTTAATAAAGGTGCACCTTGGTATGGTGGAAATAATCCTTTATCATCTTTTAGCACTTTAAGTCCATATTGTTCCAATTCACTATCTGTTGAGTATGCATCAATTACATTCACATCCCCTGATTGAATTGCACTGTAACGTAATTTTGGTTCCATCGTTTTCACATTTGAAAACTTATAGTTATATAATTTTTGCATTCCTTTATAACCATCTTCACGATCAGCAAATTCTAATGTGAATCCTACTTTCGCATTCTGTGCAATTTTTCCTAAATCAGAAATTGTACTTATATTATTTTGATCTGCTATTTTTTTCGGCATAGCTAGTGCATATGTATTGTTATACTCCATCGGCTTCAACATAACCATATTATATTTCTGTTCCATTCCAACGCGAGCCTGTTCATATACTTCATCCCGATTTGTACTTTTTGGCTCTTCTTTCACAAAAGTAGATAAAGCTGTTCCCGAAAACTCAGGGTATATATCTACTTCTCCTGATTTTAACGCTTCAAATACAAATGCTGTTTTTCCAAGACCTGGTTTTAATTGTACGTGTAAATCGGTATCTTGTTCGATAAGTTGCTTATACATTTGAATTAAAATTTCAGGTTCTGATCCAAGTTTGCCCGCAATAACAATATCTTTCTTTTCTGTATTCCAAAGAAATGGAGAAGCAACCATTATACAAACAATACATATCGTCAATATAACACGCTTAGACGAGCGTTTTGGCCTCTCAAGCACTCGAAGTACTACATCAAAGAATAAAGCGAGTAACGCGGCTGGTACGGCCCCTAAAATGATAAGTGCATGATCATTCCGATCGATACCGAGTAATATGAGTTTACCGAGCCCACCAGCACCTATAAGTGCTGCTAATGTAGTCGTTCCAACAATTAATACCATTGCCGTACGAATACCGGCCATAATAATTGGTAAAGCAAGAGGAAGCTCTACCTTCCACAGTCTTCTCCAGCTATTCATCCCCATAGCTTTCGCTGCTTCGATTAAAGATTCATCTAACTCCCGTATTCCTGTATATGTATTGCGTAAAATAGGTAATAGTGCATACACAACTAATGCAATAATGGCTGGCAATTTTCCGATTCCTACTAACGGAATTAATAATCCGAGTAATGCAAGTGATGGCACCGTCTGCATAACTGCAGAAGTTCCTATAATAAACTCAGCCATTCGTTCTTTTCTCGTTAATAAAATGCCAAGCGGTACCGCAATAATTACTGCAAAAAATAATGAAATAAGCGATATTTGTAAATGCTCACTTAATGCAGTTAGTAATTCTATTTTTCGTTCTTGAAACGTTTGTATAAAATCAGTCACTGTTTAGCCTCTTTCCTTCATTTGTTCAACAATATAATTGACAATATGACGACTTGTTAAAGCTCCAACATATCGACCATTTTCTTCAACTGGAACGACTTCATCAGCTCGCAGGCGAACTAATGCTTCTTGTAAAGAAGAATGTAATGATAGTGCTTCCCCTTCTATCCGCATACTTTCATCAAGTGGCAATACATCTTCTATACTTTTCCCCTCATACCAAGGTCGCCCACGATTTCCAATGAACTCTTCTACAAATTCATTTTTGGGGTTATGTATAATTTCTTCTGGCGTATCTAATTGAACAATTTTTCCCTCTTTCATAATACAAATGCGATTTCCAAGTGATAATGCTTCTTGCATATCATGTGTTACGAATACAATTGTTTTTTGAATCTTCTTTTGCAATTGTACGATATCCTTCTGAAGCTGTTCTCTACTTAATGGATCTAGCGCACTAAATGGTTCATCCATAAGAACGATTTTCGGATTTGCGGCTAATGCCCGTACAACACCAATACGCTGCTTTTGCCCACCTGATAATTCATCAGGCATGCGATCGCGATATACGTCTGGATCTAGCCCGACCATCTGGAGCAACTCATCGACACGAGCTTTTATTTTTTCTTTGCTCCACTTTCTCATTTCAGGAACAACTGCAATATTTTCAGCAATTGTCATATGCGGAAACAAAGCGATTTGCTGCAACACGTACCCTATATCCCAGCGTAATTCATTAATATTGTATTCTTGAATATCTTTTCCATCGATTAAGATTGAGCCTTCTGTCGTTTCAATTAAACGATTAATCATTTTCATTGTCGTTGTTTTCCCACAACCACTCGGACCAATAAGGACAAAAAATTCTCCCTTTTTAATTTCTAAATGCAATGAATCCACTGCTTTTGTGCCACCTTCATATGATTTTGACACTTGATTAAACTGAATCACAAATACAACTCCTTTATCGTTGTTTCCTTTATTTTGATGGAATATGGAATTCATTTCAAATGATACGCATTATTCAACAAAAAAAGAGCTCACACTTGAGCTCTAACGGTCTAACAATATTGTTTTCATTATAGCGGCATATTCACGGACATACATTTTTCTCTTAGAGCGCATTGGCGTTTCAGCAGCTAGTGCCTCCATCCTCATGCCTAAACGCTTCGCAATTATTTTCGTTCTATATAAATGATACGTATTGCTTACAACTACCGCATGTTTCACATCATATAAATCTATACTAAACTTTAAATTCTCATACGTATTTGTAGATTGATCTTCTATTAAAATACGACTCTCATCTATACCATGTACCATTAAATAGTTCCTCATACTATGAGCTTCCGGTATATCTTCATCTTCTCCTTGACCACCTGAAACAATTACTTTCGCTTCAGGATGAGAAACTAAATATTCCAATGCTACATCCAAACGGTTTTGAAGAGATAAAGACGGTCTATCTCCAAATAACTTTGCACCTAATATAAGAACGTACGGAGAGTGATGGCTCAACTTTTCACGAGCAACTTTCTTCATTCGAAAGGTCATATAAAGAATGTATAGTGGTGGTAATAATAAGATTATAAGTAATATCCATTTGTTCATATATACGTTTGCACTCCCTTTCTTTTTAATTATATAGAAAAAGATAGGAAGGCAGAAGTATTTTTTATATGATTGATTTATTAGAAATGTTCGTTCTTACTTTACGTTGTGATAGTACATAATAAATAGCGATACCTAATGAGAAGATTAATATGTAGCTTAATACGTAAAACGGCAGCATTACCCCAGCTTTAGATACACCAGCTGTAAACAGCATTAATAATACAATTCTTATTCCTGTACCAATTAATCGAAATAAGCTGTCAACACGTCCCATTACTTCGTTTGGGATTTCCTCCATCATCAATACATTTCTCGCCACTCTTGTCCCCGCATTTCCAATCGCATGAAAAATCGCTAGTCCATATACCTTCATTACATAATAATAAAGATTTTCTTGAAAAACGATCAATACTTTGTCCGATAAACGGAGTTAACAAAAACATAATCAGTGTTGAGATGATGGAAACATAACCAAACGTTGTCTCTCCTCCACTCTCTTTAATTAACAACCATGGAATCGTTATCATTACAATACCGGAACCAATAGCTGATAGACTATTGGCCCCTAGAATGAAATACAAGCGTGAATCTTTATAAAGAGATGACATATCACTCAACCCCTAGTTGCTTTTTCACCTCTTTATATACACCCATATATGCTTTTAATTCTTTAACTAAATCATGAATTAATGGTTTTGCATCTTCTCCCAGTTCACCGTCTTGTACATGAAGTCCATCAAGCACAACTTGTTTTGGAATAGCATTGGCGTATACCCCTCTAGCAACAGTACGCATACTGTTTAATGCGTTAATTCCACCTTTACCGCCTCCTGCAACTGCAAGTAATGCGACAGGTTTATGAACAAATTCACTACTACTTAAGTAATCTAGCGAATTTTTCAACGCCCCACTCATTGCATTATGATATTCAGGTGTACATAGCACTACGCCGTCTGCATTTTTCACTAACGCCTTTAATTTTTTTACCGCTTCTAATTCACGTTGTGATTCTTCCCCATTATATAAAGGTAGTTCTTCTACTGCTAAATCGAATAACTCCCCTTCAAATTGGTCAGCAATATATTTTGCCACCACACGAGTTCTACCGAATTTTCTTGGTGTACCGTTAATAACAACTAGTTTCATCATCATTTCTCCCCTTTGTTTTCAAGTTATACTTATATATTATCAGAAATTTCTATACAAAACACAATATAAAGAGGGAACTAGCTTAATAAAATAGTATGATAGACGAAAAAAGAACTCATACGAAAGTATGAGTTTTTCACATTTACTTTTCTTTCTCTTTATTGCTCAGTATGCCATTGCTTCTTTTAGCTTCAAAATGGTTATACGCTTTTTCTGCTAATTTGATACGTTCTTCTGGCAATTCTACATATTTCATAATATTTTCTATTATTTTTTCATACGGAGTAAATACAATTCCCGGCCAATCTATTTCGTCCTCTGGGTTGCTATTTTCCGAAATAATAAATTTCTTATTTGCCACTGCATAAGAAACTCGAGGAGTTTCAAGAATACCAGATAAGTAAAAGTGGATATTTAATATAATTTTAGATCTGGCAATTAACTCATTTCTAACAATTCCCCACGCATTATTTTTAAAAACAATATTTAAATTCGGGGCAACGACTTTTAATTGATCCAATATAGCTTGCCGTCTTGGGTTAAGAGCACCTATAAACAGTATATCAATGTCTTCAGTTAATTCTTCATCAAATGCATCTTTTTTTATTTCTAAAGTTGGTGCATAGTTCATGCCTACATGTTTTATTTCTTTTCCTACTCCTCTTTGTTTTAACCATTCTATATTTTGTTTACTATAATCCCAAATTTCCCTATCTTTTAATAACATTAAATAAAGAGGATGCGCATAAGGGCTTCCTTCATATAGCTGTTCTAAATTATAAATAATTGCATTTTTCGGAAGGAGATGTGGGCTATGTGCATATGTATGCGCTCCAAAAACAATTGTATTCCCCACATTTTCGAGTATTGTTTCTGATATGATTGCTGTATTTCCCTCTTGCTCCAATCGCCATTTCAAAGCTCGCGCAACATCTATAAAACTACCATACGTCTTTGGGCATATAAACAAACAATAATCATATTCTTTATTCAAATAAGCTTCCATTAGCCTTAAATTATTCTTATATAAATCCACATCCGGATATTTCAGTAAAAGATCCTTCGCATGTTTTTTTGCTACTTTATATAGTCCAGCATAATAAGCAGCAATGCACCTTCTTAATTCGATTCTTTGCTGATGTTCATCTGATACGTCCATGTTTAACAGAAGATTTGCGATACAATACGCTTTTAAATGATCACGATCATAATAATAATCTAGTAGTGGCAACAATTCTTCATACGTATTTCCATGCACAGATTCTCCTAGCTCTAGCGCCCATCGTATTAATTCCATTATTACTCCACTACTCCTTTAACCGAAATTGTATTCAATAAAATTTCGCATTACTTTCTACCATATTTGCTATATGCAACGGTAGCTCTTCTTTTTTCGATTCCAAAAATTTTTGTGATACTGCACCTAAATGTTTTTTATGTGGTATATAAAATGCACTTATAGAAATTTCATAGTCAAATAAGTAATCATACACATGATAATCTACAAATAGAAGATCATCTTTTGGAAAAGGAATTTCCTTCCCTTGCAGGGCATACATCAAAGCAATATTATTTTGAGATTTTAATCGATACATTCTTGCAAGTTGGTATAATGGCTCAGCCCGAGTTGGTCTATATTCCCACGCTTTTTGAAAATAAAAAATAGCTAGCGCTGAATATTGCTCTTCTTGCGTCTTAGCATTTTCCATTTCATCTGCTTCTGTTACTTCATGTTGTTTATTTGCTGCACGGTTTGCTAATTGTTCATAACAAAACCCTATTCGCAACAACGAATAGAACACCTCTTCAACCCATCCTCCTGCTTCCACTCGTTTTTTATACCATTTAATCGAATCTTCAAATTGGCTTAAATGAAAATAAGTTTGGGCTAAATAAAATAAATATCTTATATGCAAATCTGGCGTAGTTTCTGGATCACTCAACCCTTGTAACAACAGCCTCTCATCTCTTTCAAATTTATCCGCTTTACTCCCACCATCACCAGGGTCATTAACGACAAGCGTCTCCAGTCTAGCTACTCTCGTATTGTAATTCTCTCCAACTTTGGAACGATCTATATCCCAATACTCATGAGTAACACCGACTGATTTCCATGGTAAAGAAGCTTTTAACAGACGTGTAAGCCAATATTTAATATGAACATCATATTGCAATGTAAGATAATGATCTTCCGTTAAGCTCGTTTTATCGAAATTCGGATCAACCTCTAAAATCATATCCGCATCTAATATTAATAAATAATCTGCTTCTGGATATGTTTTTTGTGCCAACGAAACAGCTAAACTTCTGTTATAACCGAAGTTTTTAAACGGCTCATGATGAACCGTCCCAGGTATCTCATTTTCCTTACACCAATTTTCAATAATTTCAGGCGTATTATCCGTCGATCCAGTATCACAAATAGAAACAAAATCTACAATTGATTTCGTAGCATTTAAACACCTTTCCATAATCCTAGACTCGTTTTTAACAATCATACAAAGACATAACTTTTTTTCTTCCCCTGCATTCTTCACTTGCTCATTTCCCATTTAACCACCTCATATTTTATTAACACGCTCTTTTCATATGTAACATCATTTCTTAGCTACACTGATGACATAACCATCCTTTTACTATTTATGAAAACTTCATTTTATTTATTCTTATTTTTATGTTGGGACATATTTCATGCAGCGCTTTATACTTGATACAATCAATACAAAAAACATAATGCGGGAATCCGTACATTTCAAAGTCTAAGAGGAGGTTTTATTTTGTTGGATTACATTTGGCTAGATGACAAATCACCCATTTTAGTACAACTACCAAGCAACTTTAAGTCTGCTGCTATATTACTTCATCCTTTTGTCCAAATGCCTTTAGGGTGGGAAAACTCAGTAAGAAAAAGACCTTACGAGCACATATATCCAAGTGCTGAAGAAATCATTCAAAATGGGAAATCCGTTTCTTGGAAGGAAATAATGTCTTATAGTGGACTAAATTCATACACAGAACTAGCAATAGCCATGTTAACTTCCAGTAATGTCTTTTCAGAAGAATATAAAAGAGATGACTTAGCTAAAAAGCTACATTCAAACTTTAAACAAGACCTTTATTATCCAACGGAAGATTATACATCTATATTTTTATTACAGAATTTACTAAAACTCCTTGGTTCGAAAGGTGCAAAAAATCTATATTTCTCTGAACCAATCTTTGCTACAAACAAATCATTACAGATACATGATACAACCCCTTTAAATATTTGGAACCTTTTCTGTAGTGAGTTCATTATTACTGATGAAAACATGGATTATGCATTCATGAGTATGTTTGATTCCTTTACAACTTTTTTATTAGCGAAAGACGAAAATATAGAGTACATTGTTCAATCAATACATATTGAAGCCATCATATGTGATAAAAAAACAATGATTGATTGGTATTTATAAATTAGAGATTTCTTACACTATAAAAAAAAGAAACTTGCGCTTATACACAAGTTTCTTTTCAAAATCATTTCCTATTTTTTCACAACTTCATGTCCACCGAACTGATTACGAAGAGCTGAAACTACTTTTCCGTGGAATGTATCATCTTCTTGAGAACGGTAGCGCATAAATAATGACATTGCGATTACTGGTGCTGCAGCTTGCAGTTCAAGTGCAGTTTCAACAGTCCACTTTCCTTCTCCTGAAGAGTTCATTACACCTTTAATGCCATCTAGTTTCGGATCTTCTGCAAATGCTTTTTCAGTTAAGTCCATTAACCAACCACGGATAACTGATCCGTTCGCCCATACTTTTGCAACATCTTCATAATTGAAATCAAAATCACTTTTATCTAACACTTCAAATCCTTCAGCGATTGCTTGCATCATGCCGTACTCAATACCGTTATGAACCATTTTTAAGAAATGACCACTACCAACACGGCCAGCATAAGAATACCCATTCTCTACTGCTAAATCTTTAAATAAAGGTTCTAATTGATCGTAAATTTCTTTTTCTCCACCAACCATTAAGCAAGCACCGTATCTAGCTCCTTCTACACCTCCTGATGTACCGATATCTACGTAATGTAAACCAAAGCTTTTCGCTTCTTCAGCACGGCGTAACGTATCTTTATAGAATGAATTCCCGCCTTCAATAACGATATCGCCTTCCTCTAATAATGGATAAACTTCTTTTAATACTGACTCAACTACTTCCCCTGCAGGTACCATTACCCAAATTGTACGAGGAGCTTCTAGTTCAGCAATCATTTCTTTTAATGAATGGCGAGCAGTGATACCTAATTTATCCGCTTTTTCAACAAGTTCTTTATTTACGTCATATACAACTACTTCATGCTTGTCTTCATATAAATGTTCCGCTAATGGGAACCCCATTTTTCCTAATCCAATTAAACCTAGTTTCATATTAATCAATCTCCCATTCTATACAAATATATTTAATAACGAAATGAGTCCAAGTGCTACTACAGATAGTATAGTCTCCATTGCAGTCCATGTTAATAACGTTTCTTTCACAGTCATTCCGAAATACTCTTTAATCATCCAAAATCCTGAATCATTCACGTGTGATAAAATTAATGATCCTGCACCAGTTGCAAGTGCTAACAATTCAACATTTACACCTGGTGTACTTGCTGCAATCGGTGCAACAATACCAGCTGCTGTCATCATAGAAACAGTTGCCGATCCAGTTGCGATTCGAATTAGTGCCGCAATTCCCCACCCTAATAATATTGGTGAAATATGCGATTCTTTCGCCATATCTGCAATTGTCGTTCCAATTCCAGAATCTAATAATACTTTATTAAATGCGCCGCCTGCACCAATCACTAACAATATGTTTGCAATTGGCCCAAGGCAATCATTTGTAAATTGTAATACTTTATCTTTTGAGAAACCTTTTGCATATCCAAGACTAAAGAAAGAGTAAATGGTTGCAATTAATAAAGCGACAATCGGATCTCCAATAAAGTGTAATACTTGTGCTAGTTGACTCGTTTTATTTAATGCAACTTCCGCTATTGATGCACCAAGCATAAGAAATACTGGAAGTAAAATTGTAAACAATGTATTTCCAAAGCTAGGAAGCTCTTTTTTATTATCTTTTTCAACAAATTGCTCCGCTATCTCTAATGGTACTTCCTTATGTATACGAGCACCAATCCATTTTCCATAAAGTGGACCTGAAATAATTGCAGTTGGAAGTCCGACAATTAACGCATATAAAATTGTCTTCCCTACATCTGCTTTAAAAATACCTACCGCTGCCATCGCTGCTGGATGCGGTGGCACTAGTCCGTGTACAACGGATAATCCTGCTACTAGTGGAATACCGATTGTAATAAGTGATACCCCTGTTTCTAATGCAATTGTAAATACCAATGGAATTAGTAGTACAAATCCAACTTGGAAAAATACCGGAATCCCTACTAAAAATGCAACAAACATCATTGCCCAGTGAACACGTTTCTTCCCAAAACGATCAATTAATGTGTTAGCAATTCGTTCAGCACCGCCAGATTCGGCCATCATTTTTCCAAGCATCGTTCCTAATGCTAAAACTATCGCTAAAAACCCTAACGTATTACCAAGCCCTAGTTTAATAGAATCAATAATCCCTGGATCTTTTGGTGAAGTTCCAATCAATGGCATTCCCATTGCTAGCCCTACACCAATTGCTGTTAAAATTAACGCGACAAACGGATGCCATTTTACTACCGTAATAAGTAAAAGTAGTATGACAACTGCCGCTAGTACGATTCCAACTACCATTTCTCCCAATCCCCCTATTGTTTACGTTGGAAAGCAGCTATACAATCAAATTCTTCTTTCAAGCGATTATAAAGTCGTTCATACATATAAAACATTTCTAAATATATAGCCGTATTTTCTTTATTCGGTACATGATGATGAACAATATCAATCCAATCCTTAACCTCTTCAAGAGAATCAATTTTTCCTACAGCATATAAAGCAACTGCCGCTGCCCCAAGCGCAGATGCTTCATGACTTTCAGGAACAAGCAATTCTTTCCCCATCATATCGGATAACATTTGTCTCCAAAATGCAGATTTCGCAAATCCTCCTGAAACGCGTATTTCAGTAAGTGGCCCTGTACAATCCCTGATTGCGAGTGCAACAGAATATACGCTCATACAAACCCCTTCCATGACTGCACGAATAAAATGTTCTCGTTTATGCTGAAGATTAATTCCGAAGAATGTACCACGAGCATTTGCATTCCAGTAAGGTGCACGTTCTCCAGATAAGAAAGGTAAAAATAGCAATCCACCTGCTCCAGCTGGTACACTTTCCGCATATTTAATTAATAAATCATACGGATCAATGCCAAGTTTTCTTGCAACTTCTTGTTCTGGGCTACCAAATTCATCACGTAACCATCTCAGTAATATGCCACCGTTATTCGTTGGTCCGCCAATCACCCAGTGCTCGTCTGTTAATGCATAACAAAACGTTCTTCCTTTTTCATCTGTATTAACATTAGATGAAATTGTTCGAACTGCACCACTTGTTCCAATCGTAATTGCAGCTGATCCAGGCGATATGGCCCCAACGCCTACATTCGCAAGAACACCATCACTTGCACCAATAACAACTGGAGTATCTTCACGAATACCCATCTTTTGTGCTAATTCCGGTTTCATACCCGATAAAATATATGTAGTTGGTACTGGGGTTGATAATTGTTCTGAAGAAATATTTAACATTTCCAGCACATCAACATCCCAATTTAACGTTTTTAAATTGAATAACCCTGTAGCAGAAGCAATGGAATAATCTACTACGTAGCGTGAAAACAATTGGTAAATAACATACTCTTTAATAGAAATAAATTTATAAGCACTTTTATATAATTTTGGTTCCTCTTCTTTCATCCATAATAATTTAGATAGTGGCGACATTGGATGAATTGGTGTACCTGTACGTCTATAAATTTCATGTCCATTCATATGTTGTAATAATTTTTCCGCTTGTTTCGTACTACGATTATCTGCCCAAATGATAGAGCGCGTTAACGGCACACCCTTTTCATCTACTGCAATTAATGCGTGCATTGCTGTACTAATACCAATTGAAGAAATATCTTCTGGTAACACGTCACCTTTTTCTATGGCAACGCTTACAGTTTTATAAACAGCAGCACATATTACATCAGGATCTTGCTCAGCCCATCCGACGTTCGGTTGAATAATTGGATAATCTACTGCATGTGATGCAACGACTTTTCCTTTTTCTGTGAACACAACCGTTTTTGTACTTGTGGTACCGATATCAATCCCGATTACTCTCCCCCTTGTTTCCATGCGAATCTTCCCTTCGTTTCTAGCAAAATATGATCTAGTAAACCGTTTACATGAATTAGTATATAAAATATTTTTTCTTTAATCAAGTTTTAAAAAGAAAATTTTTTTCATAACAAAATATAATTCCCCTCATGACATTTCACTTACATACTAAAATTAAATTCCCCCGGCGGTAAAGTTACGTTATATTCGTTACGCAACACACTATTTTTCTTTCATTAACAACACATTCATACATAGTCCTTCCAAACTTTACTTTTTACTCATTTGCATGAAAAAGGTGTTGAAAAACAATATAAGAAAAATGATTAGAGACCCTTATTTTTTATACAAGTCCGAAAAATAAGGGCTATTTTCAAAAAAACATTAAGGAAGTAATAGTTAATTGATTAGGCATGCATTTTTCTCTTTTTAGTGTTTTAGTTTCACTCTTCTTTTTATCTTAATGGACATAGAGCTCGAATCTACTATCATTTTATTAACTTGTAAATATATGTTCCATAAAATAAAATCTAATAATATTTTTATTTTTCAGAAAAATAAAACAATATTTTGAACTTTATTGTATAATGTTGTAAAAAGATGTCGGAGGGATTTAATGTTACATAAAATATCTCAATTCATAATTAAGCTTTCATCCATTTTTTTATCACTGTTACTATTATTAAATTTACCTTATTTATTTATCACTCAAAACGGATTTACCTTTCAACCAATTCTTTTTTTTAATCAGATTGTTACTATGTTAAAGGATGTTTTCTCCCCTGAATCATTAGTGGTTATAGGATCAGACCCGAAATTTGGTAGTTTCAAAAAAACACCCTTATTCCCAACCGTTTTAGAACCTTACCTATATTCATTTACTGTATTATTTTTAGCCTTTTTACTTGCGCTCTTTCTATCATCTAGCATGGCATTTTTTTATTTTTTAGCAAAAGATTATATAAAAAAATGGATAAATCGAATTGTGTTCATATTAGAAGCTGTCCCTGATATGATGATGATGATTTGTTT
This sequence comes from Bacillus sp. FSL R9-9834, assembly GCF_038006905.1. Lineage (NCBI taxonomy): Bacteria > Bacillati > Bacillota > Bacilli > Caryophanales > Bacillaceae > Bacillus > Bacillus sp. FSL R9-9834. Next base: position 2,204,387 of record NZ_JBBOWD010000001.1, on the reverse strand, counting down.
ACAAATATTTTTCATATGGGTACTTAAGAAATTCGGGGAATCTCCTGTCACCATTATTTCTTTTAATGAAAATCGAGCTTATTTACTCCCTATTTTATCTTTAGCGGTCTTACCTACATTACAAATGTTTCGGATGATGGTGTTATACATAAAAGAAGAACATGGAAAAGATTATGTAGAAGTTGCCTATGGAAAAGGCCTTTCATCAAGTTATATACTACGCATTCATTTATTCAAAAATATATCTATCCACTTCTTCCACCATTTAAAAACGATTTTTGTTTTCTTACTTTCTAATTTATTCATTTTAGAATTTGTTTTTAATATGGATGGCATTATTCAATTTTTATTTAATAAGGCGTTTATTTCACCTCCCGCTGCATTTATCATACTGGTCATGATTATTTTACCGTTTTATACTATTTTTCAAATAATCTCATTCATGATGAATAGATGGCACAAGCACTTGAAAGGAGTAGCATTATGAAATCTATTTGGAAATCAAAACGCTTTTTAATCGGTTTCACTTATTTATTCATACTTATTTCAGCTAGTTTTATTTATAGTTGGTTCTTTAAAGATAACATCCCAAAACCTCCACAGTTACTTTACAATGACAATAACGAATTACTTGGAAAGGCCCCCTTTCCACCATCGTTAATTCCGCCTTTTGGATCTGATCGTTTTGGTGAGTCTGTTTTCTTACAAATTATAGAAGGAGCAAAATTCACTATTTTATTAGCCGTGGCAATTAGCTTCTTTCGAATTTTATGCGGAACATGTATAGGAATCCTCTTAAGTTTATTTGCTCCAAAACTCAAGAGATTTTTCCAGGCATGCTCAGAAGTTTTTTATTATATTCCAACTTTATTTATCGCATTCATACTCATCACACCCGTTAATATTGTAATCACATCAAATGCTGATGGGTTAAATCCAAATATTTCATTTACGTTTTATCAAGTACTCGTACTTATTTTCGTCGCTCTGCCTACACTTTCTTTATATATATCCTCAGAGGTTGATGAATTTATGAAACGAGATTACATTTTAAGTTCACAATTATTGGGTGCTAGCCGTTTTCATATTATGAAAAAACACTTACGAGTCTTATTACTTGACCGCTTATTTGTATTATTTATGGAACATATCGTCCAAACACTCATACTCGTTATCCATTTAGCGTTGCTTAACATTGTAATTGGCGGGATACAAATGCGGGAACTCTATGACGGAGTGCTCAAACCTGTTTCTCTTTCTAATGATTGGGCAGGACTTATTGGATTAAATCGTTATGAAATGAATATTTCATGGTGGATTATTTTGTATACTCTCGTTTCATTCTTTATTACGATTCTATTTATTAAGCTTATGACAATCGGGATTCAAGATGCACTGAAAGCAAGAGATACACAAGTTATAGCAATTCAAAGCGTTCCAGATTGTAAAAAATTTGTTAAAGGTAAAGATTCTTTTTCGTTTGTAGATAAAGTGAACCTTTAATCCTTTCCCATTACTCGATATTGATAGTAGTGGAATGCAAAGAAGATGATCCCTGCATTTAACAGGGATCATCTTCTTTCTGTCGCCTAACTTTTTACATGTCTTTAGCTAGACTCATACTTTTTATATTTAAAGTGAATTGCAATCACAATTATTGTGTTTAAAATCGATTACCATACGTCCTTGAATTCTACCTTGTTCCATTTCTTCGAATACATGTTGTACTTTATCTAGAGAACAAGTTTGAACGACCGGCACTACTTTTCCTTCTGCACCGAACATGAATGCCTCTTCTAAGTCTTTACGAGTACCGACTAAAGAACCAACTACTTCAATTCCATCTAGTACAAGTCGTGGAATGTTTAAATCCATCGTTTCCACTGGTAAACCTACTGCAACGACTTTACCACAAGCACGTACCGCATCTACTGCTGAGTTGAATGCTACTTTAGAAACGGCTGTTACTACAGCTGCATAAGCACCACCAAACTCTTCTTGAACAATCTTATCAGCAGGACCTTGAGAAATTGGATTGATAGTCATATCAGCGCCAACCTCTTTTGCTAAGGCTAATTTATCGTCATTAATATCTACTGCAATTACCTTTGCACCAAATACGTTTTTAGCATATTGAATAGCTAGGTTACCTAATCCACCACAACCATAGATGACGATAGGTTGGCCAGGTTTAATATCCGATACTTTTATAGCTTTATATGTAGTTACACCCGCACATGTAATGGATGATGCTTGAGCAGGATCTAATCCTTCTGGTACTTTCACCGCATAATCTGCTGTAACAATACATTGTTCAGCCATACCACCATCTACTGAATAACCAGCATTCTTCACTTCACGGCAAAATGTTTCTCTACCCGTTACGCAATATTCACAACGCCCACAAGATTGGAACATCCATGCAATACTTACACGGTCCCCCACCTTTAGTGAAGTAACATCATCAGCAATTTTCGTCACAATCCCTATACCCTCATGACCAAGAATACGGCCATCTGTGTTTCCAAAATCATGATTTGCAACGTGTAAATCAGTATGACAAACTCCACAATACTCTACATCTACTAGCGCTTCACCTGAGTGTAACGGACGTAATTCCTTTTCAATAATTTCAATGTTTGCTTTACTATTTTTATTAACTACTACTGCTTTCATATGTGATCTCCCCTTTAGTGTTTTAGAATTTTTCATGAGTTCATCTCATAACTTCTGTCTTCACTAGTTTGGCTAATCATTGTGCCAAGTTTAAGTGTTCAATCATCATTACATGTTCATCATAACATGACACTTCAAAAACAAATTGTGAAATTATGAACAATGTTTGAATTGTTGTATAAATCGTTTTTTATTTTTTTTAAATGAGAGTCATCACTGGCTATAAGTAAGTCACATATTTCTACAAGAAAATAAATAAACTATTCACTAATAAAAAAGGGGCTGTCTCATAAGTCTCTTTCGAAGTAAGATCACATGAAATTGAAAAGGCAGAAACGTTATAAAATCAACATTTCTGCCTTTCACTTTTTATTCGATTTTGGCTAAAAAGCACCTTTTGGGACAGCCTCTTTTTTATATTCGTTTCATCGAAATTGTTTCACGGATACTTTGTAAATTTTGCAACGTTTCTTCTTGGCGTTGTAACGATAACCCAACGTACAAAGTATCTAATAAACTTAACTGCGCTAATCTTGATGAACTTGCTTCTGTGCGGAATTCCGTTTCACGTGTTGAAGTGTATAATGTAATATCAGCCAGTTGACTTAATGCCGATTTCTGATAGCTCGTAATCGCAATAATTTTAGCTCCTCTTGCTTTCGCTACTTCTAACGCTTCCAGTAACCCTTTATTGCTACCAGAATGAGAAATGCCGATAACAACTGAATTTTTCGAGAGTAAACCTGCTCCCATAATTTGAAAATGCGAATCAGTATGAGCAATACATGAAATACCCGTTCTCATAAATTTATGATATGCATCCATCGCAATAATACCAGAACCACCATTTCCGTAAAACTCGATTCGATTTGCTTCTTGCAAAGCTTTTACAGCTTGCTCTAATGCCGTATCATTTAACAAATGCAATGTATCTTGTAGTCCTGTAATATGTGAATGAAAAACTTTTTTAGCAACAGTTACCATACTGTCTTCTGCTGATACTTCTTCATGAATATTTTGCATCGGTGTATGGACAATTTCACGAGCTAATGTAATCTTTAAATCTTGGAACCCTTGCAAACCAAGGTGTTTACATAAGCGAAATATCGTAGCCTCGGAACTATTCGTAACTTCTGCTAATTCAGTAATAGATTTATGTACAACATCTTGTGGATGTTTTAAAATATGTTCAGCAATACTTCGCAATTTCGGTGATAAACCGTTTAACGAAGCTTGAATCTTTCCAATCCCACTTCTTGTACCAGGCATAGCATATCTTCTCCCTCCATCGTAGCTTTATCCCGTAAAAACACAATTGGTATGCGCTAATAATCAGTGGGGAATAGCCCCTCCACTGATTAAAGTTTCACTTTATTGTACCTAATTATTGAAAGAAGAAAAACCTTTATTCAGCTTCACTATATATTTTATTAGCTTTTATGCATTTTTTCGTAACATCTTCAAAAGATAATGATCCTGTTTTTGTATTTATTTTTATTTTTTCATCAACGTATTTCGTTCGAAACATTGCAACTTCCTCTTGAAAAGAACAAAGATACAGCTCAAGTTTATACAATACACCATAACGTTTCGGCACTATAACATAGAGTTTATTTTGTTTTTCTATAACTTGAATTACTTCATTGTTTTCTGTTATATATTTCCCCACACATTTTAATTTATCGAAAAAATTCACCTCATACACCTTTATAGGTCTCGGCATCTGAATCTCTTCCCCATTTATAATCTTAGCTATGTTATTTGCAATCTCTATGACCGGTGTAATATTTATATTACTTAGTACAATAATACAAACATTATCTTTTTCATATCGAATCAAATAATTCACAAAACCATTTATATCACCAAAATGACTAGTAGAAATATATTCTTCTTGTTCAATAGCCCAACCATATCCATAATGATCCGAATATGCAGTAAACATTTTTTGAAGTGAACTTTCTGAAATCACCTCTCTACTACGCAATGCTTTATGCCATTTAAACAAATCTTTAACTGTCGAATACATTCCATATGCCCCTAATGGAAATGACATATCAATATGTTCAGTTTGTTTTATATCTCCAAATATCGTATATCCTGTTGATAAAGATTCTACTATTTCTCTACCCTCATCCTCACATCCGGTATTATGCATTTGAAGTGGTTGACATATATATTTATGTATATATTCTTTATATGATAAACCAGTAATCTTTTCGATTATAATTGTTAATAAAATATAACCAGAATTTGTATAACTATATCTCTCACCTGGTTTAAACTCTAACGGGTACGTCTTTAATACATGCACAATGTCTTCTTTAGATACAGATTTTCTCATTATATCCGACCAATAATTAGGCCAACTTGTAAAATTTGAAATACCCGATGTGTGAGTTAATAGGTGGTGAATTGTAACATCTTCTCCATAAGAGAATCCCTCTATATATTTTGAAATTGAGTCTTCTACCGAGAGAATCCACGTTCTTCTAATTGTAAAATTGCTGTACTGGTAAACCCTTTCGTTAATGAACCAATTCGAAATTTTGTATCAATAGTATGAGGAATGTTAAATGTGAAATTCGCTGTTCCAAATGCTTCACTTAACAATATTTCATCATTTTTTGCAATTAGTACCGTACCATTAAAATAACTAGCCTCAGACAAACTTGACATGTACCGCTGTAATGTAGTCCTTACTTTCATACACTCCTCCTAAATAACCCCATATTTCACCGCATATAATGCAGCTTGCGTACGATCATCTACTTCTAATTTAGCTAAAACATTTGAAACATGTGTTTTTACAGTTTGTTCTGTAATATGAAGCACTGCTGCAATTTCTTTATTACTTCGCCCTTGCGCAATTTCACGAAGTACTTCTTGTTCTCTTTTCGTTAACATAGAAAAAGGGTTTTCTTTTTCTTTCTTGACTACTGATCGTCCTAATAGTGCTGGTGTTACTTTCGGATGAAAATTCGTATTTCCTTCATGTACTGCAATAATAGAAGCTACAAGTTGCTCAGGTTGTACTTCTTTTAATTGATAACCATCTGCTCCGGCTTCAAGTGCTGGTAAAACATAATCTTGCTCTGAAAAACTGCTTAATATTAGTATCTTTATCGTTTCATCATATTGTTTTATTCGTTTTGTTGCTTCGATGCCATCCATCTTCGGCATTGATAGATCCATTAATACTACATCTGGCCTTTTTGTTTGGACGAATGTTAACGCATCTTCTCCATTTTCTGCTTCCCCAACAATTTCAAATTCTTCTCTCGTTTTCAAAAAGAATACAAGTCCTCTTCGAACGATATGATGATCCTCAACTAGTAGTAATTTAATTTTCAACCTTCTTCTCCCCTTCAAACTGGCAATTGAATTTCAATTTTCGTCCCCTTTTTCAGCTCCGTTTTTATTTGAAATGATCCCCTCATTAACTGAATACGTTCCTTCATACTTTTTAAGCCGAGTGCTGACTCTCGTACCTGATCTTGTATAAATCCTATTCCGTTATCCTCTATGCAAAAATATAACTCGTTATCTTCTATTTTTAAAAGAACATGTACCTTTTCACACGAAGCATGTTTTTTACAATTATGTATCGCTTCTTGACTAATACGCCATAAAACTTCTTCTATTTCATCACCAATTGAAACCATTCCATCAATTCGAACTTCCACGTGAATTCCTAACAACTTTCCGTAATTTTTAATTGCTTCAGCTAACCCTTTCTCTAATCCTTCCGGTCTTAATTGCCAAATCAAGAGTGTCATCTCTTGTAATGCTTCCTGTGATAATTCTCCAATATAGCTCAACATCTCTTGCAAGTCTCTATCTTGCGTCATATTTAGCGTACCTTTTGCGGTTAACATGATAGAAAATAACAATTGTTTTACTGAATCATGTAAATCACGTGCAAGTCGATTTCGTTCTGCTACAACTACATATTTACGTTCTTTCTCTACTAATTGAATACGTTGTATAGTTGTTCCTATTTGAAATGCAATTGATTCTAATAATGCTAATTCTTCCTCTGAAAAATGTGTTTTTTGAGGAGAGGCGACATTTAATAGACCAAACTTCTCCGATCCAGACCTAAGAGGAATTGTCGCATGGTGCGTAACATTTTCGGTATCTCCCCAATTACATTCAATCGCATCCTCTATTCGCTTACATTCAATAATATTTGTCGCCTTTTCCAATCTGCCATTCACAAAACGCTCTACACACCAACAATTTCCTTCACACATCGGCTTCTTCTCTTGCCACGTAAGAGCTGGCGGTAAGTTTTCATCCACAAGCATACGGTGCTTTCCACTTTCATCAATAAAAAAGATCCAGCCTGTTTGCAAATTCATAACTTGTAACAATGTATGTAACACTTTTTCCAACATGTCTTGTAAGTCTGTTGCTTCATTTAATAATTCAGCAATTGCTTTTAATGCCTCTAAACGATGCATCTCTTTTTCTTCAAAGTTCATTTTCATCACCATCTATCATTATAACATTAAGAAATTTCTAAATTCTACAAATTAAAAAGAACTGAATTTCTTCAGCTCTTTGTTTATATCGATCATTTTATTATTATTTTTCTATCCAATGTTGAAAGCAGCATTTCCGTTACCAAACTATTCTACTTTAGCTGTCCGATACAGATTGTCCGCTATAGGTATGCTGTAAACTTTCAGTAGTAACGACCATATTTGCTGCTGGCATTTGTACTCGATTCTTATGAAATATAGACATTAATTCAAATCTTACTTGTCTAGAAGTTTCAAAATAATCTTCTGGCTTTATTAAACCTGTAATACAAAATTCATATCCAACGTATTTCAGATTCGGATTTAAATCTGTAACACCTACATATTTAAAAGGTTCAACAGCTTCATCCTCTACTTTATAAAGACTTGAGGCCAATTTTTCATTACAGTTCACACAAACTTCCTCTAACAATTCCTTAACTCTTGTCGGATCTTCCTGATAACTTACCGTAATTCGTTCAATTACGCGCATCCAGCCTTTATTAAAATTTTGTATCGTTCTAATCTCTCCGTGTGGTATGGTAAGGAGTTTTCCTGACCATTCACGAATTTGCATAAAACGAATACTAATTTCCTCAATCGTTCCTGAGTTTGTTCCGTTAAAAGTAACAAAATCGCCAACACGAAACTCTTTGTCCGCTAATCTCGCAAAGCCTAATATAACATCTTTCAGCATCTGTTGTGCAGCAAAACCGATAACAACCCCCGCTATCCCTGCGCCTGCAATGATACTTTTTATATCTACAAATTGGCTAATTAAATATATGATTAGACTAATGATAATGATATATCTAAAAATAGATCGAATCACACTTTGAATCGTTTGCTCTACCTCTTCATCAAAAAAGCTTGATTTCCTAAAAAACCAATCAATAATGCGGTTTATGACAAATGAAATAATGATTAGAACGAAAGCAAATAGTAAAAATCTTAAAAGTAAAAACTCTCTTACATAATTAAAAAATTCTTCAGTATACGTTAATAAACTCATCTAACCACTTCCTTACTAATTAAAAAATTCATAATCGTCTCAGTTTGTTCTAGAACAATCTATTATCTACTCTAAAATGCTGCTACCCTTACTATGTATTTTGGCTTTATTACTAATTCACTTTAAACAGTATGTCTAGCTGTTCTTTTCCTTTCCCTTTAAATATACCCTTTTTAATAACCTAAGGGGAGCTAATCGTGAAATTTTTTAAACGTTAAAACTTTATTCTACTCATTACGATTTCAACTAATTTATTCATTAACTAGATAAAAAAAGAGCTGAATTTATCAGCTCTTTTATTCGATATTAATTGTTGTTTTACTGTTTTTTTCTTCTTTCAATTTTGGCAATTCAATTGTCAGTACGCCATCTTTATAATTTGCTTTAACATTTTCTTCCTCAACTTGTTGAAAATTAAAGCGTCGAGTTACAGAACCTATAGAACGTTCTTTACGAATATATATGCCATTCTCATTTTTTTCTTCCACTTCATTATGATTAGTTGCTTGAATCGTTAATACATCTTGTTCAAATTCAACTCGAATGTTTTCTTTTTGAAAACCAGGTAAATCTGCTTTTACTGTATATTTATCAGACTGTTCATGAACATCTACTTTAAAAGTATCCATGTTCATCGGTTTAAAGAAAGCATCTGTCATCCCTTCTAATAAAGAAGGCCCAAAATCAAAAATACCATTTTGACGTTTTGTTATCTCTGGAAATAAATTACGCATATTTTTTCCTCCTTATTATTTATGAATGAAAGATTATCTCTTTCTATCTTTATTATAACACTTGGTCAAAAAAGGTCAAAGATTTTGTTTGACCTTTTTTGATGTATATTTTACCAAATAAAACAAATAGGTTATAGGACATCTCTCCCTCTTATAAAGAGGAAAATATTTACACAACAACAAATAGTATATTTGCTCTTATTTTTTCTTACGGAGGTTACATACAATGGGATATATTGAAGAACTTAGAAAAGTTGTCGGATCAAGACCACTCAATCTAGCAGGAGTTGCTGTAGCTGTTTTCAATAAACAAGGACAAATATTACTTCAACAAAGGCAGAATGGTATTTGGGGTGTCCCTGGTGGATTCGTTGAACTTGGTGAATCAACAGAAGAAGCTGGGAGACGAGAAGTGTTCGAAGAAACAGGGATTGAAATAGGAACCTTACAGTTAATAAGCGTATTTTCTGGAAAAGAATTTTTTGTAAAATTACCAAACGGGGATGAGTTTTATCCTATAACAATCGCATATCTTTGCAAAGACATTAAAGGCGGCTTGCTAAAAGCTGATGGGATCGAATCATTAAGTGTACAATTTTTTGATTTCGATAAGCTACCAGAAAATATTAGCCCATTTATAAAAAAATTAATTGAGCAAAACCTCGTCTCAATTTAAACGTAAAAAGAGACCTTTTTTTAAAGGCCTCTTTTTTTTCACTTCACTTCTGCGTTTAAGCAAGATTTAAAATGTCCAAGTGCAAATTCATGCCCTTGCGCACTAAAAGATGCAACTGCCTTTTCATAAACTACAATTTTAAATCCTTTGTTATAAGCATCTACGGCTGTGTGAAGAACACAAATATCAGTACAAACCCCTACAAGATGCACTTCTTCTATTCCTCTTTCTCGTAACTTCATCTCTAGGTCTGTTCCTGCAAATGCACTATATCGCGTTTTATCCATGTAATATACATTCTCTGCATCTTTATATGTTTCGTACACATCTTGTAATTCACCAAACAAATCTCTTCCATTTGTACCCGTTATGTTATGAGGCGGGAATAATTTTGATTCAGGATGATATACATCATTTTCTTCATGTTTATCGATCGCAAAGACAACATAATCTCCATTTTCAATATATTGCTTCGTTAAATGGACAATTTCCTTCTCAATTTCTTGGCCTGGCTTACCGCAAGTTAAAGCACCTTTCTCTGCTACAAAATCATATGTATAATCAATATTTATAAGAGCTCGTTTCATTACTATCTCTCCTTCTCCTGTTTCACAGTAAACAATAGAAAATTTGTTATTACGACATCGTACGTACTATTCGACATTTCAAATGAAATACCTACATTTTTCTTCTGAAACTTACCTTATTCCGAGTTTATCATATAATAGCTAAACAATGGTAAAACAAATAGACCCTATCGATAAGTCATAAATTTGATAATGGAGCGTAACTTGCATCATAAACCAAATTACTGACATCATCATATTAATCAAGAAGATAAAAATATACCGGTTCACCTCTTCAACCGCTTTTTCTGTCATAGTAGTAACAAGTGATCTCTTCCTAATTTAATCATATTAGAAAACGAAACAAGTGATTCACTATTACATCCTCTAGTATAAACAAAAAAGCACACTACTTTTTGAGTAATGTACTTTTTATTCTTCTTATGACGCTGGTTTTGTTTCGAATGTTGCTTGATTAAAACTAATAACCTTTCCTTTCGGGTCATTGTTTTCATACTGAACTGCCGTAATCGTATGACTACCTGTTTCAAGCGTCTTTTCTTTTAATTGTACTGTTGTCTGTGTTGTACTAGTTACTTGATATTTATCTGCAAACACTCGATCTACAAATACGAATGTTTCTTTATCATTTTGAAAATTTGAGAGCTCTAATTCAACGTGTTGAATTAAAGTATCCTTTTTAATGAATACAGCTGGTATATTACCATTCTCAGAAGTACCGTCTGGTGTAATAACTTTTACTTTTCCTTCTCCGACTGGCACTGCTCCTTCAGGAAATACTACTATATTCTCATTACTTGCGTTTACAACTCTTTCTTCCTGCTTTGATTGTGCACCCTCTTTTTCTTGTGGAGCGCCGCAACCGGCTAATAACAATACAGACAATCCAGTGATTATGAATTTTTTCAAAATTCATCCCCCCTGTCATTTCATTATAATTTATTATACAAAAATAACTTTTAAATTTTAAAACTATTTTCAACACTTTCATGAACAAATAGAATATTGCTCACGATTAATGTATCATACTTTCCTTAATAGAACATTAATTTTTTTATGAAATAAATTGGGATAAATAGTAATTCCCTCTTATCTATCATTTTAGCCTAACAGATTAATTACATACCTATCCAAAATAAAAAGACATTGTTTATTCAATGTCCTTTTATTTTGAGCTTTAAAAAACAAATGTTGTAATCTCATCTACTTCTTTTCTTGGAAGTTTCTTCGGCTTATCTTTCGGAAAACCGAGCGATATAACCATATTTATTTGCTTTTCAGGCTCAATTTGTAAATATTGTCGTAGTTCATCTTGAGCTAACAATACCGGTCCTGTCATTGGGCATGTACCAAGCCCCTTCGCATGTGCAGCCAACATTAAGTTTTGTGCCGCTAAACAACTGCTCTTAATTCCTTCTTCTTCCCAAACTGAATCTGGAACAAAAGCAATCGGATCAAATATCTTTTCACGAAACTTTGATTCATATGGCGTTGCCAAACATACGATTAATACTGGTGCCTCCGAGAAAGCTGTTGCATATGGTCCAAAAGAACGTGTAAGTAATTTCCCCGCTTTCTCTTCTCCGTTTTTTGCCGCTTTTGCCGCAAGTTTATGTAATGCATCCCATGTCATTTGTTCAATTTCTTTAATTTTCTCTCGGTTCATAATGACCAAGAACTCCCAAGTTTGTGAGTTTGTATCACTCGGTGCATAACGAGCACAATCAATAATATCTTTTATATCACTAGTGGCTACTTCTTGTTCCGTGAACTTTCTAACACTTCGTCTACCGTGAATTACTTCTTTAAAATCTTCATAATTCATACATTAAATCCCCTTTTTACAGCGTTTTCAAATCTTGTCCTATGCTTGAATTATATCATGAAAAAAAGCTGGAGTAATACCAGCTTTTTTCTTCAATATTAGTTCGTAACTTTAAACAAACGAATACTTTCTTCATATGCAACTTGGAGTTTCTTTGTAATCGGTCCTCTTTCGCCTTTTCCGAACTGCTCGTCACCAATTTGAACGACTGGGAATATTTCAAGTGGCGTCGCTGTGAAGAAGCATTCATCGGCCTCATACACTTCTTGAAGTGAAAATTCTCTTTCTTCTACTTCGATATGTAACTCTTTCGCTAATGTAATAACGTAGTGACGTGTAATGCCGTGTAGAATGAAATTGTCAGCCGGATGTGTAATCAATTTATTATTTTTCACCATAAAGAAATTTGAATGACACCCTTCCGTTACAATTCCTTCTCGTACTAATATCGCTTCTTGATAGCCTTGTTCGTTTATTTTATTTTTAATCATAATATTAGGTAGCAGATTTAAGGATTTTATATGACAAAACTTCCAGCGTATATCCTCTTCTACAGTAACTTTTATTCCTCGTTCCATAGCCGTGATTGGCCTTGGAAAAGAAACAATGTTTGCAAAATATGTTGGTTGCATATTTGACTCATATACATGATTACGTGCTTGAGCACCTCTTGATATTTGCAAATATACATTACCATCTTCTTGAAATTGATTTTTTTCAATCATTTGATATAACTCTTCCACTAACTCTTCCTTAGTAAACGGTGGAATTAATTTTATTTCTTCCATAGAATGAAAGAATCGTTCTAAATGTAAATCTAATAAATGTGGCTTCCCATCATATAGTCTGAATACCTCGTATATACCATCACCAAATTGAAAGCCTCTCTCCTCTAATGGAATCATCGGCTGTTCTTCCTTCGTATTTACAATTCTTCCGTTAAATAAAACCCAATCTTTATGAGTAGCTTTCATTTATTCCCACTCCTTTATTTCATGATTATTTTAATTGTACAACTTATGCACACTCAAAAGAAGGAATTTTCTGTATTTTAACAAAATAAAAAGTGCATCACCTATTTAAAGTGATGCACTAGATTATTCATTTACTTCAGAAAATATTTTTCAATATCATCTAACATAAGATTTGCAGCTACAATACCACCTGCTGTATTCCAAATCACTTCATCTACTTGGAATACTTTATTATCTTTAGAAGCCTGCAGTTGTTTAAATAGTGGATCTTCTGTCCATTCTTTTGCTAATGTATTTCCTTCATTATTCTTATCCGCGTCTTTATCAGATGTGAAATAGAATAAATAATCCCCGTCCATATTTGGAATTTGCTCTTTTGTAATTCCTTTAATTGCAAATTCATCTTTATCTTGTAATGGTGGTCGTTTAAATCCAATATCATTTAATACAACACCTGAGAATGAATTTTTTTGATAAATACGAACATCACCAGGGACGAAGCGAATAATTGAAACTTTAGAATTAATTTTATCACCTAATTGTCCTTTTATTGCTGCAATACGCTTTTTATAATCATTTAGAGCATTTTGCCCTTCTTTTTCTTTATTTACAGCTTTTGTATAAAGTGTGAAGTTTTCTTTCCAATCACCGCGTAATGTTTCAGCATATACTGTTGGCGCGATTTCTTTTAACTGCTCGTATATTTTTTCGTGACGCATTTTATTTCCGATAATTAAATCCGGCTGAAGCTTCATTACTGCTTCTAAATTAATGTCACGCTCAGTTCCTACTACTTTCGTATTTTTTAACTCTTTCGCTAAATGAGGATACCATTCATCACCAGCTCGTGGTTTCGTCGTTCCAACTGGCGTTACTCCAACAGTTAAAAGTGCCTCAGCACCCTCATTTGTTAAAACAACAACTCTTTTTGGCGTACCATTTACTGTCGTTTCGCCCATTGCATGCTTTATACTATAAGAATCTTTTGCCTTTACTAATGTATCTTTATCTTTCTTCTCTTCTTCTTTACCGCACCCTGCGATTACGACCATTAGTAACATAACGCAAAGTATAAGAATATTTTTAGTGCGTGTCATAAGCCCTCCTAGATGAAATTGATTATCATTTACACTTAAAGATTAATGTATATCTCATACATTGTCAATAGATATATCAGAAAACTTTTTCAATATATATAATTCCGCCCTCATTTTTATTCAAAATATTTTTGTACCTATTTACTACTCAAATTTTTTAAGCGTAACATGTAAAAAAGTAATGGGCATAAGAAAGTAATTGTAATTCCAGTCAATACATAACGTAAATAAAAAACCGCCTTATGTAAGGCGGTTTCTATCATTTTGCTTTAACCAATTTAATATAAATATATACGATTGATAGTGAATATAACGTATGCAAAATAAAAGAAATAAAAGGGCTATGCCAGTGGTACTATACAGCAAACCGAACTTTAAAAAAACATTTAAAAGAGGTGGAAAGTTCGTTATGTTTTGTAATGTAAGTAGCATACAAAACAAAAGGAAAAACACTGGAGCATATTGTAATTCATACGGCTTTCTCTTCTTATTCATTCTTTTTCGAATAAACATATGGCTTAGCTCCGCTACTAAAAAACACCCTCCAATTAATACAAGACCAGAAGTCATCGTCATACATCCACCTGCCTTATATTTATCCCGCATAACTACTCATCGCTATATTTTCTTCACATATATTCCGTCTTCCACATTAAATCCAAAGCTCTCTATGAAAGATTTCACTGGTTCTGTTAATTCCGTTTGTAATACCTTTATCTCTTTCACATTTCTTTCTTTCATCATCATTTCAAATGTGAAATATGTATTTGTCCCATAACCGTAACTTTGATAGTCAAAGTGAATAATTAACTGAGATAAAATCGCAGTCTCCCCTTGAACACGATAATCTATTACACCAATATATGTATCATCGACTTTCACACAATACTGTACCTGTTTCTCACTTAAACTATGTGAGCGAAACATTTCTTTTACAACGTTTTCATTTTCTACAGTTACTTTTTCAAACGTAATCATATGTTGTCCATCCTTTTACTATTATTGTATCAATAATACGTCCTATTTATGAAAAAAACCTTAAGACCATATACGATCTTAAGGTTTTTCTAATTAAACTAAGCTATAGGCACGTTTCGTTTCTTCGTGGAACTTATTCGTATCGTATTTATGCTCAACATAAATTTGATGCCATACCATAAACGCAAGTACAGTCCAAATTTTACGGCTATAATCGCCTTTATCTGCACAATGTGCTTCCAGTAAGTTTAATACATACTGTTTGTCGATTAAATGCTCTGTCTTACTCTCGTTTATAATATTGATAGCCCAATCATGCATTTCGTCTTTTAACCAGTGACGAATTGGTACTGGGAATCCAAGTTTTTTACGATCTAATACGTGATCTGGAACGATTCCGCGTGCTGCTTCACGTAAAATAGCTTTCGTAGTTCCGTTAGCAATCTTAAATTCAGTTGGAATTTTAGATGCAACATCGAATACTTCTTTATCTAAGAACGGTACACGAAGTTCTAATGAGTTTGCCATTGTCATTTTATCAGCTTTTAATAAAATGTCACCGCGTAACCATGTGAACATGTCAATGTACTGCATTTTGCTTACATCATCATAATCTTTAATTTCGTTATACAATGGTTTCGTGATATCCATATAGTTAACACTTTCATTGTAATACTTCATTAATTCAGCTTTCTCTTCTTCACGGAAGATTTTCGCGTTTCCATAGTAACGCTCTTCAATTGGCGTACATCCACGCTCTAGGAAGCTCTTTCCTTTAAAGCCTTCTTTAAGAGCACCACTTAGTGCTTTTAGAACGCTCTTACCTGGGCTAGGAATGTAAGAGAACATTTTCAGTGAGTTTGGCTCACGATAAATGTTATAACCACCAAATAGCTCGTCTGCACCTTCGCCTGAAAGAACAACTGTTACATGCTTACGTGCTTCTTTAGCAACGAAGTACAACGGTACAGCTGCTGGATCTGCTAAAGGATCATCCATATGCCAAATGATTTTTGGGAACTCATCCATAAACTCTTTCGCTGAAATGAATACGTTATGGTTTTTAACGCCTAATTTCTCAGCAGTTTCTTTCGCAACATCAACTTCACTGAAACCACGTTGCTCAAACCCAACAGAGAATGTTAAAAGATTTGGATTCATTTCTCTTGCGATAGAAGCGATGATAGATGAATCGATACCACCAGATAAGAATGAACCTACTGGTACATCACTGCGCATATGCACTTTTACTGAATCATATAACACATCACGAATTGCTTGGATATGCTCCTCTTTCGTTGCACTTGAAGCATTGAAATAAGGTTTCCAGTAGCGATGGATTTCCATCTCTTTACCGATTTCTTTTACGAAATAATGACCAGGTTCGATTTTATTAACATCAATTGTTAATGTTTCTGGCTCTGGACCATATTGGTACGTAAAATAATGTTGTAATGACGTTGGGTTAACGCCTTTATCTTCCATCACATGCATAATACTTTTCTTCTCAGATGCGAAGAATGTAGTATCACCTTGTTGTGCGATGTATAAAGGTTTAATACCGAAGTGGTCACGTGCACCGAAAAGTTTCTTTTCTTCACGATCCCAAATCATAAATGCAAACATACCACGAAGGTAGTCTACACATTTTTCTTTCATATGTGCATACAATGCAATGATAACTTCTGTATCAGATTGCGTTGCAAACGTTGCACCTTTTTCAAGTAACATTTCACGTAATTCTACATAGTTGTAAATTTCACCATTAAAAATAATTACATATCGATCATTTTCATAAGTTAGCGGCTGATGTCCTGCCTCTAAGTCAATGATACTTAAACGGCGGAAGCCAAATTGTACATGCTCATCACGAAAATATCCTTCGTCATCTGGACCACGGTGGAAAATCATCGTGTTCATATTTTCAAATTGATGTTTTTCTGTTTCTGAAAACTCTCTAGGGTTTTCACATAAACATCCTACAAAACCACACATACTTCTTACCCTCTTTCAGTTTTCATTCTGTCTCTATACTACTATATCAACCCTATTTATACTAGCATAATCAACTGAATATGGCGACCAAAAACTATAAAAAAATCACTCCATTTCACATTTTTAACAATTTTTTATGAAAACATGAAAATTAGGCAATCACCTTTCTCCGCTTTTGTCATATGATATTGCAAATTGATTTCTAGGAGGGAATACCATGAGTGAAGAAAAAAAAGACTCTTCTCGCCCACCGGTTCGCAATTATTTAAAGCAAATTGATGATTTCTTCGAGCAAACACCACTTCGCAATGTAATTGCTGATTTAAATCATTTTTTCCAAAAAGGAAATCGTTTATTAACATTCCCTGTAGATTTATACGAAGTTGGCGAAGAACTCGTTGTTACAGCTGAACTACCAGGTATACAAAAAGAACAAATTCAAATTGAAATACAAAATGAATACTTAAAAGTCTCTGTAAAAGAAGAGATACTGGAAGAAGAAGAGCAAACATCCCATAACTATTATCGCCGAGAACGTTCCATTTCAGAAGCATCAAGATTAATTAAGTTGCCGTATTCAATTAATAAAAAAGCAGCGAAAGCTTCATATCAAAATGGCGTTTTAGAAATTCGGGCACCAAAACTTCCACAGCAACATGACATTTTATCCATAGACTAATGTAAAAAAGAAGGGTGCTTTAATCTGCACCCCTCTTTTTATTCTGCTAATCGTTTCATATCACGTATAATGTCTTCATACGGCGTATTGCTAATACCATTATACTTTTTCATTACTTTTCCGTTTTGATCAATTAAATAAAATGATGTTCCATGTATAACTTGACCATTCTCTGGTTTATCTACAAGTGATTGGAAATTATCTTTTGAAAACTTTGTAATATCTTCTAACGAATAACCTGTTAACAAGTTCCAGTTACTTGTATCTTTTGTAAACTTTTGAATGAAAGCTTTCAAGTTTTCTGGCTTATCAAGGTCAGGATCTACGCTAAATGATACAAACTGAACATCTAATTTCTCTTCCTTCGCCATTTTCTGTAATTTTGCCATATTAGCAGTCATTGGCGGACAAACTGTTTGACAGTTTGTGAACATAAAATCTGCAACCCAAACTTTCCCTTTTAAATCTTTTGTACCAAATGGCTTTCCATCTTGATTTGTAAATTGGAAAGTTTCTAAATCCCAATTTAATGGTTTACGAAGCTTTGAACCTGATCCACTACATCCAGCAAGTACAAAGAGACAAAATACAACCATAAGACCAATTATTTTTTGATAACGCTTCATTTATAAACCTCTTTTCTCTATCCTAAATTTAAATAGGCTATGCTTATCATAACAAAAGTTAACACTACGAGAAAATTGTTTACTACATTTGTTCACGAAATCGTACGAATTTACGTATGTTACTTCTTTATTTCAAGCGAATTACTAGACAAAATATATTTTTTCACTATTATTTCTCTAAATAGAAGTTGCAAAACTAATTTTATTGTTACTTTTGTAAATAGATCCCCCTATTTTTTAACAATTCCTTAAACATTCATCCATGTTATACACTGTATTCCTTAACAACATTTCGGTACAATACAATTACAACGATTTTAAATGAGGTGATGTTCATGGCAAAGCGCTATGAAAATATGGATAATGTAAGTACAAAAAAATCAATTCGCTCTTTTATACGCTGGCGTAAAGAACGAAAGCAAAACAAAAAAGATTTTTCTTTCTTAGTAGAACAATCACCCGTTAAACAAAGTGCATTTTTGCAAAGTAATATTGAAAAAACGACTGTCACATGGATTGGGCATTCCACTTTTCTTATCCAAACGAATGGACTTAATATATTAACGGATCCAGTATGGGCCAATAAATTGAAGCTAGTCTCAAGACTTACTGAACCTGGTCTTTCTATACAAGAACTACCTAAAATTGATATTGTCCTCATTTCACACGGTCATTATGATCATTTAGATTTTTCAACACTTCGCCAACTTAATGATGACGTATTATACTTAGTACCCATTGGGCTAAAAAAATTATTTACTCGTAAAAAATTCAACAATGTAGAAGAGTATAAATGGTGGGAAAGTACGACTATTGATGATGTTTCCTTTCACTTCGTACCTGCTCAGCACTGGACGAGAAGATCATTATTTGATATGAACACATCTCACTGGGGTGGATGGATTATTAAAAATGAAAATGTGGAGGAAACCATTTATTTTTGTGGAGACAGTGGCTATTTCCAAGGTTTCAAAGAAATTGGCAAACGCTTTTCAATTGATATTGCCCTTATGCCAATTGGAGCTTATGAACCAGAATGGTTTATGAAAATATCTCACGTTTCACCTGAAGAAGCAGTGCAAGCTTATTTAGATTTAAATGCTACACACTTTATACCAATGCATTACGGAGCTTTTGCACTCGCCGATGAAACACCTCGTGAGGCAATAACAAGACTTCGAAATAATTGGAATTTACGTATGTTACCGTGGGAACAACTGCATGTACTCTTTTTAGGTCAAACTTTCACTTATAATGGCGAAACACATGCTAAGAAAGTGAATGAAAAAATTAACACGTTACATGTATAACGTAACTACTTATCTTCTATATCCAACATATACTATAGAAAATCATAAAGTGAAACTTTAATTAGTGGGTGTTTTCTATGAATGAATATTTACAGACTCGCTATATCATTAGCGGGAGTGCCTGTATAGCCCTTCTTATTTCTTACTTTCTATTCACATAAAAAAGCTACTTGAAATAAATTTCAAGTAGCTTTTTTATTACTCTGCTAAATACATAAATCCGATTGCACCCGGACCTGTATGAGTACTAATAATAGGCGTTGTAAAGAAAATTTCTGATTTAGCAAATCCACTTACTTTTTCAACAGCCGCTTTTACATTTTCAGCTAAAGGAATTGCTTTCGCATGCGGAATTGCCACAGCTTTTATAACTTTCCCAGCTGTATCTTCCTCAAATAACTTAGCTAACGTTTTTACAATTTGACCTTGGCTACGCACTTTCGTTACAGGGTTATAAACACCATCTTCAAGGCTAGCAATTGGTTTTATATTAAGCAACGAACCGATAAACGCTTTTCCTTTACCGATACGCCCACCCTTCACTAAGTTTTCTAATGTATCTACTACTACATATAAACGAGTATTCTTCCTTACTTCATCTACACGTTTTAAAATTTCTTCTAGTGAGCGTCCTTCATTTGCCATTTTCGCAGCTTCAACTACTTGATATGCTAAAGCATGTGTAATAAATTGCGAATCAACAACTGTTACTTTTGTGTCGGTCATTGATGCAGCACTATTTGCAGTTGCCACAGTACCACTCATTCCACTTGTCATATGAATGGAAAGTACTTCACTTCCATCTTCACCTAACTTGTCATACATTTCTACAAATGTACCCATTGCTGGTTGTGATGTTTTTGGTAGTTCCTCTGATTTAATCATTTCTTCAATAAATTCATCTGGTTGTAGATCAACGCGATCTAAATATGTTTGTCCATTTACAGAGATTGATAATGGTAGAACATGAATGTCATATTTCTCAATTACCTCTTGTGATAAATCTGCCGTTGAATCTGTTACAATTTTAATTTTTTGCATATTATATTCTTCCCTTTCCAATACGCTCTCCTTGTTATTATACTAGTATTCCCATTGCTTTCAACAATTTGAAACGAAATTTCATTAAATTAATTATATTTTTATATCTAAAATGAAAAAGACAGAGCTCTTAACCCTGTCCCCACTCTATATCATGCATTTTTTTCAAGAGTATTTGTTTTATATACATTTAAATAATCATTCCACTTCAAACAATTTTGTAAATATTCACGGAAAGAATACGAAAATCTTGGGTGCTTTTGTTTTTGAATTTTTGCAATAAATAATTGAAGACGAGACTGTATTAGAAACGATAATGGATGCTGCGCTTGTAGGACAGGGATTTCAAATATTTTAATACACTCCCCTGTTGAATGAGTGAAATAAAAACTTTTCGTAATCACAATATCAATCCTCTTTTTCATTGGATTTTTGAACTTCTTCTACTTTACGCTGTAACACGTTGTTTAAAGTGGCGACTCCCATGAATACAAAAGTATCCTTAGACAATCTCTGTAGTCCTTATGGTTAAAAGATTTATACTCTATTCATCTTCACCTAATCCATCCCCCATCCTAAATTCCTAATAAGACAAGGACTCGTTATCCGTATATTGCTTAATATATTCAGTATAAACTTATAAAAGCGCAAAGTTTGTCTAAATTTTGGAGATTCTATAATTTTTTTCTTCTCTATATTGTATACGTTTATAACTAGAGTATAACAAATAAATAAAGTGAAACTTTAATCAGTGGGGGTTTTCTTCAGCCCCCACTGATTATTAGTTGAACCAATCGGACTTTTATGGGCAGCCCGGCCCCCACCTAACTTCTTTGCTTTCGCTAAATTTTGAGGTGGGGGTCTTACTGCCCATTAAAGTGGGATAAAAAAAGTGCCTTTATAACGAGGCACTTTTCGACTGAATTTCTTCTTCTCTTTTCTTTTTTCGCTTATTAACAATCTTTGATAAAGCGATACTAATTTCATAAATACAAATAAGCGGTACCGCAACTAAACTATGTGATAAAAAATCTGGCGGTGATATACACGATGCAATGATAATCAATGCTACGTAAGCATACCTTCTTATTTTTATTAGAAATTCCGCCGTCAATAGTCCAATACTCGTTAAAAACATTACTACTACTGGTAATTCAAAAATTACAGCAAATGGAACTGTTAAATTAAGAACAAAATGAAAATACTTTTCTGTCGTAAACATCGTATTAAACATTTCATTACCTATAGTAGTTAAAAAATGAAATAAAAACGGCATTACAACGAAATATCCAAAGCATAAACCTGCAATAAATAATATAGACAATACCGGTATATACATTAACGTCATCTTT
Source organism: Bacillus sp. FSL R9-9834 (assembly GCF_038006905.1). Classification (NCBI taxonomy): domain Bacteria; kingdom Bacillati; phylum Bacillota; class Bacilli; order Caryophanales; family Bacillaceae; genus Bacillus; species Bacillus sp. FSL R9-9834. The sequence continues at coordinate 2,182,299 of NZ_JBBOWD010000001.1, read as the reverse complement.
TGTTCATTTGGATGTAAACCCGGTTTTACAAATAACCAAATTTGTATAGCAGCAAAAGGAATTGTACAAACGATAGCAAATACTGTAGCAATCGAGAAAAAAATCCACAATACATCACTTGGACCGAGAACAGTTAATTTCATTGGTAAGTCTTTTACAAGCCAAAAATAAATATCCTTCGTAAAAGTAAACCCAACAATTAAAAATAGTACAAAGGATAACACGGTATATATTACTCGTTTGCGAAGCTCAACTATATGTTCTACTACACTCATTTCCCGATCTTCCATCTCGTTCACCACACTTTATTTATCCATTTCGAAGAAAATTCATTACATTTTTTCTTTCTTTTCCTTCTCTTGAAATGCATCATCAGTCAATTCTTTCGTTGATTTTTTGAATTCTTTTAACGTTTCCCCTAAAGCCTTTCCGATTTCCGGCAATTTTTTCGGCCCAAATAAAATAAGTACAGCTACTAAAATTAAAATTAATCCTGGAAAGCCAATATTTGAAAACATTTCTCCATCCCCTTTATTAGTAGATTCCTTGTCCTACTATTACATAATTTTATTTTGTCAAAAAAGTTTGAAAACGTCAACAAATCCATTGACTTTTGTCAAAAAAATTCAAAAATATAATCAATTATACAAATTTCATTTTCTATTGCCCTTGTGTATGATATGGTAAGGGAAAAGACATATTATTTTATGATAGTAGAAAGGATTACCATTATGACTGAAAAAATGACACGAATGACACAATTTGTGAAAGAAGAAATTGCAAATGCAATTACACATGGTATCGGTGCCATTTTAAGCATCCCTGCCTTAATCATATTGATTATTCATGCCTCTAAGCATGGTACCGCATCTGCTGTTGTTGCATTTACGGTTTACGGTGTAAGCATGTTCTTACTGTACTTGTTTTCGACATTGTTACATAGCATTCACCATCCAAAAGTAGAAAAATTATTTACTATACTAGATCACTCAGCCATTTATTTATTAATCGCTGGCACATATACTCCTTTTTTACTTATTACGCTTCGTGGACCATTAGGTTGGACGTTACTCGCAATTATATGGACACTAGCAATCGGAGGTATCATCTTCAAAATTTTCTTTGTACGTCGCTTTATTAAGGCATCGACGCTATGTTATATCATAATGGGATGGCTCATAATCGTTGCTATTAAACCACTTTATGAAAATCTAACTGGACATGGTTTTTCACTACTTTTAGCAGGTGGAATTTTATATTCTGTAGGAGCTATATTCTTTCTTTGGGAAAAGTTACCTTTCAACCATGCCATTTGGCATCTTTTCGTATTAGGTGGTAGTGCGATGATGTTCTTCTGCGTACTCTTTTACGTCCTACCTACAGCATCATAAAAAAGGTTTCAGCTTAATGTAAGCTGAAACCTTTTTTATTACTTATGTAATTGTGATGCGATAACATCCTGTGTATACTTCGTTAACTCTTTAATATCCATAGTCGCATACTCTTCAGGTGTAATCGGCTTAGAAATTGTTACTGTTGCACGAGCTCGCTTCATACGATTTCCATTCGCTTCAAACATTTTATATGTCCCATCTAATGTTACAGGTAAGATTGCTACACCAGATTTTACAGCAAGATGAAAACTCCCAGCCTTAAACTCTCCAATTTCGCCACCCTTACTTCTCGTTCCTTCAGGGAAAATTACGATAGAATGTCCATTCTTCAATAGTTCAATTCCATCTTTAATCGCTTGAAGTGATTGGCGACGATCGCTACGATCCATAAATACACAATTCATAAGTTCCATCCAAGTTGGTACAACTGGAAACTTTTTAATCTCCGCTTTTGAAACGAAGCCAATTGGTTTATTTAAATAACCTAGTAAAACAGGGATATCCATATTACTCTGGTGATTACTTACAACTAGTACCGGCTTATCTTTCGGAACATTTTCAAGTCCTTTAACTTCTACTGTTCCCCCAGCTACGCGCACCATTTTCTTACCAAACCAATTTGTCGTTTTGTACACAGCGTTATCTTTTTCTTGTGGCGACATCGTATTTACTTGTCTTTTAAGACGCCACATTCTTGGTGTAATCGCAATTACGATTAAAATTAAATAAAAGATTTTAAAAAACGTTTGAATCATACAGAACCCCCACCTATTATCATTCCGACCTTCATTATACTAGACAAACGAAGGAAAAAGAAGAAAAAAAGTCCAAACAACAAGTGTTTGGACTTTTTAACCATTCTATATTAGAAACGTTTTGCTAATTCACGAGCATTAGCAATTGCTGCTTCTTTAATTTCTTGTGCTTTTTCAGGGTTTGCATTCATACCTTCAACTGCAATATATTCAGTTTCATTTACACCAATAAATCCTAATACTGTTTTTAAGTGATTGCGGCCGAAGTCTACAGCTGCGTATGCTCCTTCAGAATAAACGCCACCTGTCGCTTGAATGTGAAGTGCTTTTTTACCTTCTAATAAGCCAACTGGACCATTTTCAGTATACTTGAATGTTTTACCTGCAATTGCTAAGTTATCTAAGTATGCTTTTACTACTGGTGGATAGCTAAAGTTCCACATTGGAGTTACAAATACATAACGATCTGCATGCATAAATGTTTCTAAGTTTGTGTTCATTGCTGCAACTTTTTGTTGTTGAGCTTCAGTTAAAGCTTCAAATCCTTCACCTGCTGCAAATTTACCCCAAGCAGCGAATACATCTGCATCGATTGCTGGTACTGTAGTATTGAATAAATCAATTGTTACAACTTCATCTTGTGGATGTTCGTTTTTATAAGCTTCGATGAAAGCTTCCCCTACTGCCATTCCGAAAGAACCTTCTGCTGAATTTGGATTTGCTGTAATAAATAGTACTTTTGTCATTGTATTCTCTCCCTTTTCTACATTTTATCTTTAATTTGAGATTTATAATTTGAAAGTAAATAACTTACCTTATGTAAGTATAATACGAAAAGTTTCGTTCGATGTCAATAAAAAATAGCTACTTTTTTTTCGTAAGTTAATGATTTGTTTTGTTTCCTTAAAATTCAGTATACAGATATTAAGGATTCCTTCATAGAAAAAGGTTAGCTCTACAAATTATAGAGCTAACCTTTTATTACATATTATTTTTGAAATACATGTTTTACTTTTTCAGCTGGAATATTACTTCCGCCTCTACCTTTTACATCTTCAATCATCATAGTAATAACCATATCTGGTGAATTTAAATCAAATGCAGCGAACCAGCCTAATTCTTTTCCTTCAGCCTCTTTTGATACTTTTAATTCCGCTGTACCTGTTTTTCCAGCAAGAGTCATGCCATCAATTTTAGCAATTTTCCCAGTACCATCTGGATCATTAATTACTTTCGTCATAGCAGTTTTTAATATATCCTGATTGCCTTTTGAAATTACATTCTCTTTCCAAGCTTTTGGTTGCTTATCTGTTTTAATTATATATGGAGAAGGTATGTTTCCTTCATTAACAATTGGTGCGTACGTTAATGCTAGATGGAGTGGCGTCATTAATACTTGTCCTTGTCCATACCCTGTGTCTGCCATTTGAATATCATTTTTAATACCATCATTTGCGATTTTAGAAGCTGGGAATCCATATTCAATTGGTAATTTCTCATCGAATCCGAATTTTTTCGCTTCACTCATAAATTTATCTTTCCCGATCTTCAAAGCTTCTTGTGCGAAATAAATATTATCCGAGTATTTCATCGCCTTATCAAAATCAATCGGATTTGCATCTTTTACACGTGTTACATAATAATTACCCCAAGAAGAATCTTTTGTCCATTTTAATCCTTCAATTTTTAACTCTTCTTTTGGATCAATTGTTTTCGTTTCAAGACCGATTGCAGCTGTAATCGGCTTAAATACAGATCCTGGAACTGATAATTGTGTAAATCGATTCGTCATCGGTTTTTTCGGATCATTATTTACCGCATCACGTTGCGCTTTTGACGCCCCTCTTGTAAGGGTATTTGGGTTATAAGCTGGCGTGCTCACAAGTGCAAGTGTTTCTCCAGTCTTTGGATTAATTGCTGCACTTGATCCTACCTCATTTTTCATTTCATTATAAATTTCGGTTTGAACTGCACTGTCAATCGTTAAAGTTACATTTTCTCCATCAACAGCATCTGTTTTTGCTAAATTTTTAATTTCTTTTCCTTGTGCATCTTCTACGAAGACACGACCACCTTTTTTACCGCGTAGCTTTTCTTCCAGTACTTGCTCTAAACCAGCTTTACCTACTGGATCATCTGCTTGATAACCTTTCTTTTGTAACGTTTTTAAATCTTCAGCATTCACTTTTCCAATATAGCCAGTAAGATGTGCGGCTTCTTCTCCCAATGGATATGAGCGAACATTTACTGGCTTTGTTGCAACACCAGGTAAATCTATGTACGTATTTTGTGTTGCTCCTTCAGGCAATATTCCAATTGGTACAAGGTAATTTGGTTTTACCCATTTAGCTGCTAGTTTTTGGTCAATTTCTTCGACAGCCATATTTAGTAACTTCGCTACCGTTTCTTTCGTTTGCGGAGCTGCATCCCCTAATTTTTCAGGAATCAATCCGATTTCAGAAGCTTTACCATTTACCGCAAGATATTTACCGTTACGGTCATATATTTCTCCGCGCTTCGGCTCTGTCGTTTGCATACGCACTTTACTATCTTTCGTCATACCTGGGAATATAAAATCAGGAGTCCAATCTATTTTCCAAGATTCTTTATCTCCATCCTTTTCTTTCACCATTTTTGCTTCATGGGCAAAATTGATTTTACCACCAACAGTATCCATGCTTACTTTAAAAGGAACAGGACCTTCATCTTTTTTATCTTCTTTTACTTCTCCTGCTTCTACTTTTAAGTCTTTCACTTCAATGCCAGAATAAATTTTTTCATATTTCTCAGTGAATTCTTTCTTTGAAATATCTTTTTTCGCCTTTTCTGACAATTGATCATACATTTCTGCAAATTTTTGTTTATTCCATGCTTTTGCATATGTATCAAATGCTTCTTGTGGTTTTTCTTCTTTACCACATCCGACTAACATGAATGTTAAGCAAAGAAAAAGAATCCCCCATACCTTTCTCAATCGATTCTCCTCCTCTTTCTATCTTAATACTCTTGAAAATTTTAGCATTTTTACATGCTACCATTCATTATAGCACTATCGAATCTCATCTTTAAACCTATATTGATGGATACAAATAAAAAGATTGATGTGAATTTTCACATCAATCTTTTTTACTATTGTTGCTTCTCATATACATGATAATAGTACGTATACGGATTTTTTTCATCCGTTAAACCTTTTTCAACAAAAATTTCTTTCCAATTTGTCATATCCATTTCTGGGAAGAATGTATCTCCTTCAAATGCATGATGGATTTTTGTTATATATAACTTGTCTACGTAAGGTAAAAAGAGATCATAAATTTGCGCTCCGCCAAAAATAAAGATCTCTTCTTCATTTTTGCATAGCTCAAACACTTCTTCTACAGAATGTGCTACTTCACAGCCTTCAACATGATACCCTTCATTACGAGTTACAATAATATTACGTCTTCCAGGCAGCGGTCTACCAATCGCTTCATAGTTTTTTCTTCCCATAATAAGCGAATGACCCATCGTTGTTTTCTTTACATATTGTAATTCACTCGGTAAACGCCAAGGTAAATTATTATCTTTACCAATTACTCTATTCTCGTCCATTGCGACCATAAATGAAACTATCATCTTTTCATCTCCTCTACAATTACACTGCAACCGGTGCTTTAATTGCTGGGTGTGGATCATATCCTTCAATCGTTAAATCTTCCATTTCAAAATCAAACACAGATTTCACATCTGGATTTAATGTAAGTTTTGGGAACGGACGTGGTTCACGCGCCAATTGCTTTTCTACTTGCTCAAAATGATTCGTATAAATGTGGGCATCTCCAATTGTATGAACAAATTCTCCCACTTCAAGTCCGCATTCATGTGCAATTAAATGTGTTAGTAACGAGTAACTTGCAATGTTAAATGGAATTCCAAGGAATATATCACCACTTCTTTGATATAGCTGACAAGAAAGTTTACCGTCTGCTACATAAAACTGAAATAACGTATGACAAGGTGGTAATGCCATACTTGGTACATCTTCAGGATTCCAAGCAGATACAATTAGGCGACGTGAATCTGGCGTTTTTTTAATCATTTCAATTACATCTTTTAATTGATCAAGCGTCTCACCAGCTGTCGTTTTCCAAGCACGCCACTGCTTACCGTATACGTCTCCTAAATAACCATATTTATTTGAGAAGTCATCATCTTCTAAAACGTTCTTTTTAAACAATTCCATTTGCTCATCGTACTGAACTTTAAATTCCTCATCTTGTTGTGAGCGAAGACCGAAATCAGTCATGTCAGGACCCGTATACTCGTCACTTTCTACCCAACTCTTAAATGCCCATTCATTCCAAATGTTGTTATTATGCTGCAATAAATAACGAATATTTGTATCACCTTTCATAAACCAAAGTAGCTCACTTGCTACAAGTCGAAACGGCACTCTCTTTGTTGTTAATAAAGGAAAACCTTTACTTAGATCAAAACGCATTTGATATCCAAATACAGATACAGTGCCTGTCCCTGTACGGTCTTCTTTCTTCGTACCATGCTCCATTACATGGCGGCATAAATTTAAGTATTCATTTTCAGCATGTTTCATATGTAGAAAAACCTTCTTTCAAATCTCTAGTCTATATGGATTTTATCATAAATTTAATGCTAACAGATTGAACAAACTAAATTTATAAAAAAACATTTCTATACTTAACAAAATTCTACTTCTGTATGTTCTTACAAAATCTAAATTCATATGCGCCTGAACCTAATTTCATTTCAGGCATATCACTTGACCTCCAATCATCTTCCACTATTCGTAATGTAGCAGATGTATTTGTTGGCACATCAACGTTTAATACTGCTTGTCCATGTTCTACACGCCAATCAATTTTAATTTCCCCATATGCTGTTTCACGCTTAATACAAACCCAATCTAGATTAGAATTAAAATGAGGCTGAATATAAAAATGTTTATATGCTGGTTTTGTTTCATCCACTTCTAATCCAATAATATATCGGTATATCCATTCAACGATAGAACCATATGCGTAATGATTGTACGAATTCATACTATCATTCCAAAGGGCTCCATCCTCTTTCACACCATCCCAATGTTCCCAAATCGTTGTGGCACCTTGTTTCACTTGGTATAACCATGATGGATAATCTTCATGAAATAGAAGCTTACAAGCAAGGTCATGACGGTTAAACTTGCTTAATATTAAATTTAAATACGGTGTTCCTATAAAACCTGTTGTTAAATGATTTTTATTTTCTTTTAAAAGCTCAATTAAGCGATTAAATACTTTCTCCTTCATATTATCTTTCACTAATTCAAAAAGAAGTACTAATATGTGGGCTGTTTGTGTATTTGAAATTAACCTACCATTCGGTGTAACGAATTCATTTTGAAACGCTTGAACAATATTTCCATGTAGCTCTGCATAAAACTTAGCATCTGTATTTTCACCTAAAATCTCAGCAACCTTTCGTAAAAGCGATGTAGAATACGCATAATAAGCTGTCGCAATAAAATGCTTGTCTGTTCCGCCTTCATATACATCAGGTTTCGTATCTAATGCGAGCCAATCCCCTAAATGATAGCCTGTATCCCATAAATACTCATTTTCACCTTGTGAACGTATGTAATCTATATACTTCTTCATACTGTCATATTGTTCTTTTAAAATGGATACATCTCCGTAATGTAAATAATGAACCCATGGACAAATAATTGCTGCATCGCCCCAACCGCCAGAAGTATCTAAATCAAAGTCCGGTCTTTTCCCAAATGCATCTGGAATAACTAACGGCACTGCTCCGTTAACATTTTGGTCTAATGATAAATCTTGGAGCCACTTTTTAAAGAACGATTGCACATTCATAATTTGTGTAGCCGTCCCAATGAACATTTGTGCATCTCCTGTCCATCCAAGTCGATCGTCTCGCTGCGGACAATCTGTTGGTACATCAAAGAAGTTCCCTCTTTGAGACCACTCCACATTATGATGAAGTTGATTGATTAATGGATTAGACGTTTCAAATGCTGTCGCTTTTTCCATATCTGTATGTAATACACACCCTTCAAAATCTGCTATTTGAGGCGGCTGGGTTAATCCACTTATTTTCACATACCTAAAGCCTTGGTAGGTAAAATGAGGTTCAAACGTTTCCTCTTCCTCTCCTTTTGCTATATACACTATTTTTTGTTTTGCCTTGCGGAGATTTCCATTATAAAAACTACCGTCTTTATTTAATATTTCAGCATGATGCAATTCTATCTTTTGTCCAGTATAAACATGACGGACTTTAAACCGAACCCAACCTACCATATTTTGTCCCATATCAATAAGCCATTCATGATTTGGTAGTTTTGAAATAGCGATTGGTTTTATAATTTTCATTTTACGAATCGCTTCATTTTCCTGTGCAACAATTATTTGTTTGGCATGCTCAATTACTTCAACATCTTCTAGCTCTTGATCACTTTCTTCTAGCCTAGCGTCATAAACTTCTCCTTCATAAATTTCCGAATACAAAATAGGGCTTGGAGTTACTTTCCATGTTTCATCTGTTACAATTTTTTCTTTCGTTCCATCTTTATACGTGATATGTACTTGAGCAATTATCGCTCTCCTTCTCCCGTAATAATTACGTACATGATGCATAGTAATCGGCCCTTTATACCACCCATTTCCTACCATTGCGGAAATATCATTTTGACCAATCTTTAATACATGCGTTATATCATACGTTTGATACAACACTCTCTTATCATAACTTGTCCATCCTGGGGTAAAATAACAATCTCCAATACGCTCTCCATTTATAGAAGCCTCGTATAATCCTAAACTAGTGATATATAAACGTGCTTTTTCAACTAATTTTTTAATAGAAAAGCTTTTATTAAAAGACATTACCTTCGTGCGCTCTTTTTTCGCAGCAATCCAGTTCCCGCTCCAATTATCTTGCCCTTGTAATCCAGTCTCCCAAAATGCTACTTCTGACCAAGCTGACTCTTCTTCATGATTATCCCATGCCTTCACTCGGTAAAAATAGCGTGTTTCCCTACTATATGAAAACGAATTGATTGGTATATATAAACTTTGATCTGTCTCTACCTTCTGCGAATCGAATACTATAGTTTGAAACTCTTTATCCTTCGCAACCTGCAATTGATACGCAAGTTGTTTTACATTTCGGTTACTCGACTCGAGTTGCCAACTAATTTTAACAACTTTCGAATCTATACCTATCGGATTATTTTTATTATCACAGCGCAATTTCTTTATTATTAGCACACTTCTTCACCATCTTTTCTAAATATTAATTTAAATTAATTATAATAAAAACAAAATTCTAAATAAATAATAATTTCATTCATCCTTACAAAATTATTAACTTTCCATATTTATAAAGGTTTTTATTTTCTATTACCGAAAGTATAGTGCGGTAGAACAAAAATTATATTTGGAGGTTAGAAGTATGTCTAAAATTGAAACGCCTGTTATGACTTCTTTACAAAAAACGGTTGAAAAAATGATGAAGGATTTAAACGTTCCGGGAGCTGCTGTAGCTATTATAAAAGACGGTGAAGTTATTATTTCAGAAGGATTTGGCTATCGAAATTTAGAGACAAAAGAACCAGTTACACCGCGTACTTTGTTCGCAATTGGTTCCTCAACGAAAGCTTTTGGCACACTTTCATTAAGTTTGTTAGCACAGCAAAAAAGGTTTAATTGGGATACTCCTGTCCAGTCTTATATACCTAACTTCTCTTTATCTGAACTACTTGCTAGTTCACAAGTTACAGGACGAGATTTAGCTTCTCATCGTACCGGGGTAAGTCGTCATGATGCCCTTTGGTACAGCTCTTCCTTATCTCGAAAAGATCTCGTTGAAAAAATAAAACATTTACCACTTGATGCACCGTTCCGCACATCATTTCTATATAACAACTTAATGTATGCGACAATTAGCTATATTGTAGAAAACATAACGAATCAAACGTGGGAGCAATACACTACAGAACATATTTTAGAACCTTTAAATATGAGACATACAAACTTCTCTGTTACCGATTCACAAACGACAGATGAATACGCTTTACCTTACATTGAAAATGACGGTGAAATAAAAGAAGTTCCATTCCGCAACATTGATACCGTTGGCGCTGCTGGTTGTATCAATTCTACAATTAAAGATATGGCAAATTGGGTACTTCTTCACTTAAATGAAGGAAAATTTGGAGATCATGAATTAATCTCCTCTGAATTATTACAACAAATGTATACACCACACAATTCCATTCCAGACCAACCGGTTTTATCACTCCCTGAATCTCCATTAAATAGTTACGGTCTTGGTTGGTTTATTAGCGCTTATCGTGGTAAAAAAGTGATTCATCATGGCGGTAATATCGATGGATTTTCAGCGCTTGTTTCATTCATACCAACAGAAAACATAGGCCTTGTCATTTTAACGAATGCTGGAGGAACATTACTTCCTACTTATCTCGCTAATCAAATTTATGACGAACTACTTGAATTAGAATCCATTGATTGGCATAAACGTGCTGTAGAAGATACTGAAAAAATGAAGGAAATGATGAAAGAAGCAACTGAATCCCTCCCAGAACAAATGAAAGGGACTACACCTTCGCACAAGTTAGAGGATTATACTGGTACTTTTGAACACCCTGCATACGGAACATTACAAGTATACAAACGAGATGATTCGTTATTTGTACAATTTATGGAGATGGACATTCAATTAACGCATCATCATTACGACATCTTTTCTGCAAAAGTTGATTTATTCCAAATGAAAATGAGTTTATTATTCGCTTATGAAATGAATGTGAGTGGTGAATTTCCATCGCTTCAGTTACATGTGCCAGCTACACTTAGTACTCAGCCACTTGCATTTAAGAAAACAAAATAAATATTTTAATAGAGGGACGATAACTCTTCCCTCTATTCCCCTTTTCTCTATGTAAAAAGGATAATACATAAAGGATACCGAATTCTATTATTTATCTAATTAAATTATCTGGAGGAAAAGCTATGTACACAGAAATTTTCAAAGAAGTTGTTTCAATTACTCATCACGATTATTCAGGCTGTATAGATAAGAAAGGATGGGACGATCCCACTACTTATTTACATTCAATCGAGAAACTAGAGGAACAAGGAGAACTAACACCAGTACGCTTTACTGAAATTGTAAATGACTACTTACTAGACTATAAAGACAATCATATGTTTTTCAAAATTAGCACTAGCGATCAACCTCTTAACAATGTGGGCTTCCAAGTGAAAAGATACGAAGATCGCTTATATATTACATCTACTTCAGCTGAAAAAAGAGTAAAAAAAGGACAAGCTATCCTTGCATTAGACAATATGAAAATCCCTGATTTATTAATAAAATATAAGAAGTATTTAAATGAGAATTCATATGAACGTGAAAAATGGGGATATGTTTTATCAAAGTTTTCAAATTGTACACTTATAGATGAAAATGGATTGACCCACACAATTACTTTACAAAAGTATAAACAGAGCAAATATACACCTATATATTCAATAGAAAAATGTAATAAAAATACACTCTTAATTACTTTGACGGACTTCGCAAATGCTGAAGCTATCAATACATTATTAGACTCACACAAAGAGGAGCTTAATGCTTTTCCGAATTTAATCATAGATGTGCGATTAAATCGTGGCGGGAGTGATGATGCATTTTTCAACCTACTTCCTTACTTATTTGAAGACAAAGAAATTTCTCTTTTCGATTCTTCAGAAACAATGCAATTAAATCATACAGAACGAAACTTTCATTTACGTATGAAAGACATCGAAAGGGAAGATTATGATTCTTTAGACGAACTTTCCAAATTATTCACTAATATGTTTATTCAAGATTTAAAAAAGAATTATAAAAAAGGATTCGTTACATTTAATACTTCTAGTTTACCAAAAGAACTTCAATCATTAAAAATACACGGACGAAAATCACCTAGTAGAGTAGTTATATTAACAGATGTTACATGTGGGAGTTCTGGCGATTCTTTTGTAGAAGTTGCAAAAAAATCATTGAAAGTAAAAGTAATAGGTCGTCCTACTGCTGGTGTAAATGATTATTCTAATTTAGCAGTAATGGAATGGGCTGATACATTCGTTCTTTACTACCCTACTTCACGACTTTCAATTATAGATAAAGGCGAAGGAATGTCCGGAATTGGTATACAACCACATATACATATCCCATGGACTCCGGAACATATACAAGAAGATGTGGATTTAAAATTAGCATTGCAACTACTTCAAAACGAAGAATGGTAAAAAATAAAAGGCAGATGTGATTCACACCTGCCTTTTATTTTTTTATATCAATTTTTTCTGGTTGAAACCAAATTGGCTTTAATAGCTCAAAGTCTTTATGATCCTCTAAAACTACAGTAAGACGCTCTAGCGTATCATCTAACATATGTGGTGCTGCTCGTAATGTCCATACAACTGATGAGAACACTGTCATACCTACGTATACCGCATATAATTTCCAAAACTCCTCTGGTATTCTCCCATTAAAGTATCCTTCTATTTGTCCGATTGAATACGGAATACTAATGTCTCTTGCAAATAGTGCTATTTTTACAAAATCATGAAGTGGGTCGCCCCAATCATAACCATTAAAATCAACAACACCTACATATTTCCCATCCCGTACAATTATATTTTCTAAATGAAAATCATCGTGTTGAAATTGATTGGGGCGATTTTGTAAATACATTTCATTTTCATCAATAAACTTAATGATTTTATCATCATTTTTTATTTTTATTCCGCATGTTTTGTATGCCTCTACATATTTTTGATGTTTTTTCATGGCTCTTTCATACCATGGAAGTGTATCATTAGGAGCTTCATATGTATGCATTTTTGCTAAATCTTTTCCTGCCTCTATGCCAATTTCATATTGTTTTTTTGGTGTATACGTAGGCAATAGCTTCTTCGCATCTTCCCCTTCTAAATATGAAAAAATACTATAGCATACACCTTCTTCTTCCAATATACCTATTTCAATCGGCCTTTGTGCCTGTACGTTACGTTTTGCCATTTCATTTAAAATTTGAAACTCTATTTTCCTTCTTTCATACTCTTGTATATCGCCAATCCGTAACAAATATTTTTCATTATCAATTGTCGTAACTATATATTTTTTATCCGGTGAAAAACCTTTAGAAATTTCTACAATATTCGCTGCATCTTTTACTATTTGTATATTGTTTTGCCATGTTGTAATTGTTTTCATGTATATTCCCCCTTACATTTCTACATTTGGTGTATACGCTACCCAAAATTACATATGATGAATGCCTGCTCGAAGTTTATTCCTATTAAGAATACGCTCCTTGTACTACTTGCACAATTTCCATCGGTGTATTGACCATATAATCTGGTGCATCTTTTTTCACTGTTTCAATGACATCATATCCCCAAGATACCCATATTACGTTCACCCCAGCCTTTTTACACGCTGCTACGTCTCGCTGTTCGTCACCGACGTATAACATATCTTGCTCAGTTATTTTTTTCGATTTTAAAAATCTTTTTATCATTTTATCTTTACCGAACAAATTTTTAGAACAATATACTTCTTGTATATTTTCTATATTATTATTGTGTAAAAATGCCCGAATATGCTCTTCTGAGTTGGATGATATGACTGCAATTCCGTAGCCTTTTTTATGTAACTCATCTAATACATCCTTCATCCCATGGAACAAAATAAGATCTTTTATGGCAGGTTGATACAATTTATAAAACTCCAGTGCTAATATCGGTAGTTTATACAATGGTACATCGAGTTGTTTACATCTCTCTGGCATCGTTAATTTACGTAAATACTCAATTTCTTCTTCCTTTACCGTTTTATATCCGTGCTTTTTAGCAATTTGATTATAGATTGGTACAAATATATTTTGTGAATCTACTAATGTGCCATCAAAGTCAAAAACAATATATTTTTGCATTCCCATACTCCCTTTTCTTCTTTTTGCTAAACCTATTTTATTCAACACCGCCGTTGTCTTACCCTTCTATACACATAAAAAAAGAACAAGATTTTCTCTTGTTCTTTTTAAGAAAGCCACTTTGGTGGTACATTCGTATTCCAATAAATATTCCCTAACTCATGGTGTCCAGAGTACCCATCATCAAAACGGTGATAGTGGAAATTAAAATAGTAACCATCTTGCGGTGGATGATCTCTCCTTACATGAAATCGCAATAAGTCATTTCCTGATTTCGTGTCATAAACGTGAAAGATTTTTTCATTATTCCCACCAGCTGGTTTTTGGGAAATCGCTAATGATTGTAGTGAATCTTCTGGTACATCATTGGCAAGCTCAGCAATTGCCTCTTCAATTTTCGGTAATATTACATCTTTAAATTCATCTTCAATTACTGGACCAATTTTAGTTCCAAACTTTTGCATCGACTGCTTCTCTGCTTCTTGCATTGCATACGTAATAAAAGTATCGGTGGTTAACCTGTCATTCGTTTCTTCATATGTATAGGACGTACTCTCCAAATTTTGTTGCCCAGCTGTGCTCGTAGGCTTGTCCGCAGCTTTGGCATTATCAAGCAATATGGAAGGAGGCGTCACTAAACCAAATGTAAATACGGTAATTAATGCGACTAAGGTTTTTCTAAACCAATTTGGCATGTATGTTTCCTCCCCTTTCACTCATTATATTTTATATAACGGTTGTTTTCTCTATTATACAAAATGATTGTAATTTTTGCACTTTACAATTTTGTTAACGTTCACATATTTTTCACTTGAATATGAAATTGTAAGATTTCATACAATAAAATACAACAACAATGAGGAGGAGATCCGATGACTTTAGATGTCATGTATTCCGCCGCAAGCATACTCGTTTTAGTATATTTTATTTATCAATGTGTTACGGATTAGAAAAAAGAGCCATTTTTCGGCTCTTTTTTCTATGGTAAGAATACTATCCAACCAATTAATACTATAAAAATAATCCCGGCAATTACAGCTGGCAATAAATAAAAATGAGAAAGTATAACTATTCCATACAAAAGTATTACTGGAAACAATAAATAGCGATCTGTCTTCCATCTTAACAAGAGTAATTTGCCTTCATCACAATATAAATGAAGAAACATTTTGTTCGTAAACTCATTCCAATAGTCGCGCGCATAACGGGAAATTGCAAATAAAGCAAATGCAAGAATAATAGCGGCAATCCACTTCGGACTCATAATAATACTAACAGTACTTATACATACAATTTGAATATAAAATATTCGCGCACTACTTGTACGGAAAAATTCTTTTAAAAAGGATTCAACAATACGAGAATCCTTTTTCTTCCCTAAAAACTTTTTAGAACATGGAAACATCCACGCCTTTTTATTCGAACTACTCGGTTTAGCTGTATGACCACCAACTTGTATAATCCGACTCGTCCAGCGCATACTTTCTTCTTTTTCTCTCTCAACTTCTTTAAAAAAGCAATTTTTATAATTTAATTTTTCTTTTATCAATATGATAATTAGAAACACTGTTAGACCGATACTTAGTATAGAATACAATGGATTTTTATAAATAAGAAACAAACTCAATCCAAAAAAGGATAGACTTATAGAAAATATTACATTTTTTATAATCCATAGTAGCCATCGTTTCCCCACACGTACATGAATAAATCTCGTTAATAACGCCAACAAAAATCGAAATACAGTAAAGAATAGCCAAAATAATACGACTTGTATCTTCGTCACTCCAATACTTTTCATCAACACTGGTAACATCGCAACAACAACTACTACATTCGTTATTGCTATTCGAATAAACGTATATGTCATGCCATACTGGATTAATTTTTGCATGTGAGCGGGGTACGAAATTAAAAATAAACTATCCGCTTGCTCAAAAAATGAGCGAACTCCTCTTCCATATGTAATCGCATAAAATGCGAGTAGACTTAATCCGAAATAAACAGTCTCTCCCATCGATAATTCTTCCGTCCATAGTGAACGATAATAAATCCCCATAAATATAAATGCTGGAATAACAATATATAGCGCAACCGTCCAATCCGTTATAGAACGTATGGACTTCCATTTCCGCCCTAGTTCATGGCATAATCTTTTATAAAATTGTTTTTTAATCATGTTGTTCACGCCTTACAATTACATCAAAACAGTCTAATAATGAACTTCCTGGCCTTTCTGCTAACGTTTGAATTGCCTCTAAATGGCCATCTGCGACTAATGTACCTTGAGAGATGAGTAAAAATCTTTCGCAAATTCTTTCAGCTGTATCTAATACGTGCGTACAAAGTAAAATTCCTGCCCCGCGTTCTTTTTCTTTATATAAATAACTTAAAAACTCTTTCGTAGCTACCGGATCTAAACCGATAAAAGGTTCGTCAATGATATAAAAATCTGGTTCAGTTAAAAATGCTAATATAAGCATCGATTTTTGTTTCATCCCTTTTGAAAACTTTGATAAATACTCATGTTTATGCTTATCCATTCGAAACATATGTAATAACTCTTCAGCTTTCCGTTCCCAGCTTCCGGCTTCGTTCTCGCGAGCAGCCATTAATAATTCAATATGTTCCCAAAGCGTTAAATAATCATAATACGTCGGGTGTTCTGGCACATATGCATACGGATTTTTCTTCTCGCCAAATGATATTTCACCATCCACATTTACAAGTAACCCGAGCATCGTTTTAATCGTTGTACTTTTCCCGGCACCATTTGCGCCAATAAGAGCAACTAATTCGCCTTGCTCAATCGAAAAGGCAATATCATGAATTGTTTTTTCACCTATTTCATATCCAGCAGAACGGATATTTACTTCTAACATACATTCCCCTTCTTTCCATTTCCAATACAAACTAGGAAAAGAATAACATACAACTATCTATATATCATTATAAAATATTTATTTTCATAGCAGGAATAAATATTTTTTAATAGAATACTTAATGTTTGATTACATTTAATTGGAGTGGATAATATGTCTTTTGAAATTCGTGAAGCTACGATAGACGATATAGATGCACTTTGTTCTTTAACAAAAGAATTAAAAGGTTCCTCTATTTCGTATGAAGATATGAACAACCGATTGCAATTCGTACAAATGAGTCCTTTTGATTTGTTATATGTTTATGAGGAAGAAAAAACTATACTTGGATTACTTGGGTTTCGTATACGTGAAAATTTAGAAGATGTAACTCGGTATGGAGAAATTTCAATTATTAGCGTTGATTCTACAATACGACGGAAAGGCGTTGGGCAAGCATTAATGGATTATGCAGAGCAATTAGCAAAGAAGCATAATTGCATTGGCACATGGCTAGTTAGTGGAACAAAAAGAGTAGAAGCTCATCCTTTTTACAAAAAATTAGGATATGAAGTGAATGGATATCGATTTGTAAAACATTTTTAAACTACTTGTTAATTGAAAGGACTATAACTATGACAAACATTCAAGCAATTTTCATTGATCGTGACGGTACAATTGGTGGCGATACTACCATACATTACCCAGGATCATTTACATTATTTCCTTTTACAAAAGCATCACTGCAAAAATTAAAAGCTAATCATATAAAATTTTTCTCTTTTACAAATCAACCAGGTATCGCGGATGGGATAGCGACCATAGCCGATTTCTCACAAGAATTAAAAGGCTTCGGTTTTGATGATATTTACGTATGTCCTCATAAACACGGTGATGGTTGCGAATGTCGTAAACCAAATACAGGCATGCTGCTACAAGCAGCCGAAAAACACGGGCTTGATTTAACACAATGTGCTGTAATTGGTGATCGCTGGACTGATATCGTTGCAGGAGCAAAAGTGAATGCGACAACGATTTTAGTACGAACAGGTGCTGGATACGACGCTTTACATACGTACCGAGACAAGTGGGCACATATTGAACCAAACTACATTGCAGAAAACTTTGAAGATGCGACAAATTGGATTTTAAATTACCAATAAAAATTCACCAAAGGGTCTTCACATTGTTTAGATTAAACAATATCAAAAAGCAGTATAATTCTGTACATCTGATCCTGTTCGCACCACAAATAACTTCATCTTCTACAACATTGGGAATGATTTTCTCAAATACATGTTGAGGGGCTAATTCCGATAAGAATAAAGATTGCTAAAAAAGTTGTTTATGAATTCTTTATTTGATAATGAAGAACGCCATTTTGAAAAAATATTGATCAAAATGGCGTTTCTTTTTAACTAAATATCGGATTTTCATAAAAAAGTTTGTACTAGTTTAAGTTTAGTGTTTCACAAAAATAGAATGATTATGGTTTATTTTATTATTTAGTTCTATTACTCTTTATGATCCTTGAATCCAAATGCAATTAAAACAATACTAATAATAATCAAAAGAATATTACCTGCTGTATGCGAAATACTCGGAATGACGTTTTCTAGAATGAATGTCCCAGAAAACAGAGCGCGAACACCAATCCCCAAAATAACAAGCCCGATTATTCCTAAAAAGATTTTCATATTTATCCCTCTTTCTTTATCTTTAGCGTATTTTTATAAATATAGTTTGCAGCATCTACTGGAATATGGCTCAATGAAAACTTAATATTTTCCTTACCTGAAGCAATTGCTAACTTCAAAGATGCTAAATGCTGTTTTTCCTGTAGGTTTGTCTGTCGTACGGAAATCCACTGAATACGCCCTCTTTTAATAATGACTGTTTTACGAGATAAACTTCCATATTGAAGCGTTAAAAAATGTTCATTTTGGTTCCAACCAATCATTTTAAATTCCATCCACCCTAAAAATAAAGGGATAAAGGGGACTATTATTGCGAAGTAATGATAATATGCTGGTATATATAACCATATTGCAATTGCAATAAGAAGTCCTACTATAAAAGGGAGGACTTTATAATGAAAAGAAGCTCCTTTAGTAAGCTGCTGTAAGCAATCACTTTTTTGATAACCAGTAAAAGACTTCAGTAAAGTTTTCACTTTTTTCTTTTTAACAAAAGGGATGATTGCAATGCTTTTTTCATTTTGCTCATTTTGACTATTACGAATAACAATAGCTTGAATAGATGCATACCCTAATAAGCGATGTAATGGTCGCTCAATTATTAGAAGTGCCTGTATACGGCTATTGGTAATTGTTCGATATTTCTTTTCCAATAGCCCTTGTTCAACTTCTAATTCATCTTTACAATTTTTCTTGATCGTGAAATGGTAGTCACTTTCAAAAGTAAGTAATAATGAGAGAATGAACGATATAATCAAAACAAGAACGATTGTTATCACAATCCAATTTGATCCAAACCAATTGAATAAGAAAGTGAATAAGGTATTTTGATTGCCTCCTTTTGTCATATCCCAATATTTGAGTAAGCCCAGGGTTAATATCATTAAGATAACTCCAAATTTCGGTGACAAAAAACTGTGTAAAGCTAAATCACTATTTGACAAATGAAGTATTGATTCATCTATTTCACCTATGGTATCGTCCTGTAAATTCACTTGTAAAATGTCTCGAATACGTCGTTCTTCTTCTTTTGATATACAACTAAAGGTGATACTGGATTCATCTCCACCTGCAAGTTCAATAGTAAGTGTTAGCGTGGAAAAAAAATGATCGTACACACGAATTGTAGAATCAATAGATTGAATACGATCAGGCGTTACCCATTTTTTCTTGATCATAATCAAACCAGATTGAATATAGATCGCCTTCTCTTGAATTTCATAAATAAAGGATTTCCATTTTAAAATTCCTACAATTAAAAACATCATAATCAGAAATACACTTACTATTACTCCAATTTTCACTGTAGAAATTTGGTTTCCCATTTGTTTATGTACCAACAAAACTAATAAGGGAAACAACCAAATATAAGATAAAGATTCTTTTATAGCTACAACGATGAAGTAAAGAATCGAAACTGGATGAAGCTGTTGATTCTTATTCTTAGACTTGTTCATCATATAACCTCGCATAGATTTCAATTTCTTTTCGGATAGAATCTGCCGTTTCTTCAGCTAATCCTGGAATATGATGGCTACCTGCAGCCGTTGATAGCGTAAGGGTATATAAATGATACCTTTTTAAAATAGGACCTTGCTTCGCATCTATATGCTGAACTTTCCCCATAGGTATTAATATTTTTCTTTTAAACAGAATACCTTTTTGAATTTGAATACTAGTTTCGTTTATTTTGTATCGCCATATACGATATCTCCACATTGGTGCCCAATATAATTCAAAAGGAAGGGAAATAATCGCTAAACACGTTGTAATAATGACAATCCATTCGGGCCAATGGAATGTGAACGTACAATATAGCAATGTAACAATGATGACTATGTATACAAATAAGGAGATAATCCCTTCCATCTTTCTTGCAGCAATAACCTTTTTATTTAACCGCTTAAATTTAGAAGCCCCCACTATTTCATCTCCTTTTCTTTTAAATATTTTTTCTAGTGGCAAAATCAAACGTATCAGTTATTTCAGCTATTAATTTTTCCATATCTGAAACATCTTCCTTTGCAATTCGCGGTCCAATTGAGTCAATTACACTTCGTATAGTTTTAGCCATTATAAGAGGTGAAAACTCTCTAAAACTCCCTTCAATTTCTTGCCCCCACTTAAAAATCTCGATTAACGGTTCATATATAGATTCATCTTCATTTTTGTAAAGTAATTCCCCATTTTCAGTTCGAGCATTTGAAACAACTTCAATAATTGCCATCACGTATTTTCTATGCTCAAACATAAACCTTAAATTCGATTCGATATATCCACGAAGAAATGCAGGGGCACTATCTAAGCCTTCCATAGATTTCCCCATATAAGGAACCGCAAGCGCATAAGAATATTCAACAACAGCTTTCATCAATTCTTCTTTATTTGGAAAATGGTACGTTACAACTCCTTTACTAATCCCTCCTTTTTTAGCAATATTTCCAATCGAAGCATTTGAATAACCTCCTTCAACAAGTACTTTTATAGCATCTTCAATAATTTGTGTTCGACGATTTAATTTTTTATTTTCCATACACCAATTTTAGTACGAACGTACTAAAATTGTCAAATGAAAATACAATCCAATTGTATGTATTTGAAAATTGCACTTTAAATCTTCTTATTCAGCTATCCTGCCACGTTGGTAAAATCAGAAACCTTGTTTAAACTGTTGTTAATAAGATTTCTTATCAATCATTAGTTATTAACTTTATACATCCTAAAATACAGATGCTAGCAGTTACCAAATTAAACAGCTACTTGAACGCTCTTCTTAAGGAAAGAACGCTATTTATATTTCCTTAAGCAGTCGCTATCTCTTTAACTGTATTTACTCTCATATAAACACTTTTAATTAGACCAGAAATTCAAAAAACAATATATATTTTTATAACCAAATTAATTGTTATTGTAAATGAAGTATACGGGATCTATAAAATAAAAAAGTACACCACTTTCATTAAGCAGTGTACCAATATTTATATAATATATAACATTATATAAGTTCCTTCCCTTTAGTATAGAAAGGGAACTATAAATGATTTTTTATTTCACAGAGTGAAAACATCTCATTTAACTATACATATCTCAAAAAGTTAATTCATAATGGAAATAACGATTATCTCTCAAATATCCATTTTCAGCGTATAATCGCTGTGCTGATAAATTATCAATCTCTGTTTGTAATTTTACACCTTTTGCACCATTTTCTAAGGCGAATCCTTTCGCAGCTTCTAATAATTTTTTCCCTGTTCCTGCCCCGCGCTTAGCAGCTTGTACAAATAAATCATTTAAAATCCATAATTCTTTCATCGAAATAGAAGAAAATGATGGATATAATTGTGTGAATCCAATATATTCCCCATCTTCAACTGCCACGAAAATAACTGATTCTTTTTTCTCGATTCGATTTCGTAAAAATACTTTTGCTCCTTCTAGATCGGAATCTTGTCTATAAAACATACGATAGTTATTAAAAACTGATGCTAGTCCATCTAAATCTGCAATTGTTGCCTCATATATTCTCATTTTACTCCATTCCCCTTCCAATACTGTTTCATTATATCCGTTGCCCATTTAGGCTGTACAATTTCTTCTTTCGGCATAAACTCTTTCATTATTGGCTTTATATCCAATACAGGGGTGCCATCAATAGCATCTAACCCCTCAACAATAATGGATTTACCTTCTCTTTTGATTACCTTTACAATGGTTGCTCCTATACGATTCGGACGATTTTTCCCACGCTGTGCAAAAATACCTACTTTAGGATAATCATGATTATTTCTAGGATATCTAGCAAAATATTGAATTTGTTCATCAGTTACTTTATGAAAATAAAAAACAACTTCAATATGAGAAAAATCTTCAATCCCTTGTATACTTTCTTCTGTATACATTTCAGTTAAAGTAATATAGGATTTTAC
Organism: Bacillus sp. FSL R9-9834; assembly: GCF_038006905.1. Classification (NCBI taxonomy): domain Bacteria; kingdom Bacillati; phylum Bacillota; class Bacilli; order Caryophanales; family Bacillaceae; genus Bacillus; species Bacillus sp. FSL R9-9834. The sequence goes on along the minus strand of NZ_JBBOWD010000001.1, from coordinate 2,159,635 downwards.
TTCTCCCCACTCATCGTCTTTTATTTCCTTTCTTTCATTATGTACAAATGCGATTGGTCGAACTGAAAACATACGCATTCCCCCTTACATGTAACCACTTACATTATAAAATATTTTCTGAATGTTTTCCACATATACAAATTAGATTACATAATATAATTATGATCTATCTTCTACAGCGAAATTAACTGCTTCAACTGCATGTATATAAGTCGTATCGAATATTGGAACTGATACGTCTTCCTGCTTTATTAATAATCCTATTTCTGTACAACCTAAAATGATACCCTGTGCGCCTTTTTGCACTAAATCTTCTATAACTGTTTTATAATACTCTCTGGATTGAGATACGATTTTTCCTAAACATAATTCTGTATATATGACTTCGTTTATTTTTTCTCTATTTTTTTCTAATGGTACTATGACTTTTATATCATTCTCTTTAATACGTGATTTATAGAAATCTTGCTCCATTGTATATTTTGTTCCAAGTAAACCAACAGTTTGAATACCTTTTCTTTTCATTTCTTTCGCAGTTGCATCTGCGATATGTAAGACTGGAATATGAATATTCTCCTTTATTTTCTCAACTACTTTATGCATTGTATTTGTACAAATAATTATAAAATCTGCCCCTGCACTCTGTAACGAATATGCTGCATTCCCTAATACCTCTCCTGCTCCATTCCAATCTCCGTTAGATTGGAACCGTTCAATCTCTTCAAAGTCCACACTATTGATTATACATTTTGCTGAATGTAACCCTCCTAATCTCTTTTTTATTTCTTCATTTATGATTCGATAATATTCAGCAGTTGATTCCCAACTCATACCACCAATTAATCCTATTGTTTTCATAACTACTACACCTACCTCACACTATTTTTATAACCTGATTCAAACATTTTATTATGTATATTATACATAATAAAACAAGACTTTACGTTCAAAATATAAAGTCTTGTTTTAACTATTTCCAAGGAAATTTTATAAGAATATTCTGAAATTAAAACTCTAATGTTTTTATAGAATCTTCATATCGATAATGAAAACATTCTCGATACAACTGTTTAATTTCATCATAGGATGGCACACGTGGGTTATTTGCTGGACTTCCACTTTCAATTGCATCAGATGCCATTTTAGAAATAGCTTTTTCAAATTCAACCTCACCAATTCCGTATTCTTTTAAATTTGGAATACGAAGATCAAAGCAAAGTTTTTTTATTTCCCCGAGCGTGTAATCGGCTACTTCTTCATCACAATAGGAATACATATCTTTATTTAAACAGCGTCCAATTTCTGCTAGTCTTTTTACTGCACTCACTTTTGTATACTCTAAAACTGTAGGTAATAGTATTGCATTTGATATACCATGTGGTACATGAAATAACGCTCCTACTGGTCTTGACATGCCATGAACTAATGTAACAGATGCGTTTGAAAATGCAATTCCAGCTTGTAAGGAAGCAATCATCATCGCTTCTCTTGCCTCCATATTCTCTCCATCTTCATATGCAATACGTAAATATTTCATAATACTTTCAATAGCGGAAAGAGCGAGTACATCTGTAAGTGATTGTGAAACTTTAGAAATATATGCTTCGACTGCATGACATAATGCATCTATCCCTGTTGCTGCTGTAATATGAGGTGGTACAGAACGTGTTAAAATCGGATCAATAATCGCTACTTGCGGGGTAAAACTCGGATGTTTCATCATCATTTTTACATCTGTTCGTTTATTCGTAATTACTGCTACACTTGTTACTTCTGACCCAGTACCCGAAGTTGTTGGAATTGCAATGAGCGGTAGCGGATCATTGTCTATTTCCATATCCTTTTGGACATAATCTTCTACTTCTCCGCCATTTGTATATAACACCGCAACTGCCTTTGCTGCATCAATACAACTTCCACCACCAAGACCGATAATAAAATCACACTTTTCTTCTTTACAAATAGTTAACGCCTCTAACACGTGTATATTTGTAGGCTCAGCATTTACTTTATTATATGTAATAACGGTAATACCTTTTGTATTTAATTGTTGTATACAACTCTCAACATATCCTAAATTCTCCATAATTGTATCAGTTACTATAAAAGCTCTTTTTCCAAACTTCTTGGATTGTTCCCCCAGTTTTTCAAGCGAATTTCTTCCATATAATACAGACTTCGGCATACGAAATTCAGCAACTTCTTGCAAGTACTCCACCTCTTCTTTCCCTAATTAATATTTTCGTCTATAAAATATCTATTTAATAAATTCCTGTTAAAGTATAGAACGCGATAACTAAAAATACAGCAAGCGTTTTCAAAACTGTAATAGCAAATATATCTTTATAAGATTGTTTATGTGTTAACCCAGTTACTGTAAGAATAGTAATGATAGCTCCGTTATGTGGTAATGTATCCATTCCTCCTGATGCCATTGATACGATACGATGCATTACTTCTAACGGAATATCGAATTGATTAGCTGCTGCAATAAACTTATCACCCATTGCACTTAAAACGATTCCCATTCCTCCTGATGCAGAACCTGTAATGCCAGCTAAAATATTCGTCGTGACTGCTCCGTTCACTAGCGGATTTGTAAACGTGGCAGAAATGCCATCTCTCATAATCGCAAAACCTGGAAGTGCTGCGATAACACCACCGAATCCAAACTCAGCTCCTGTATTCATCGTCGCAAGTAACGCTCCGCCAATACTTGTATTCAATCCAGCTTGAAATCCTGTTACGACTCGTTTCCAATATAATAATAACGTTGTTACTATACCTATAATAAGTGCCAATTCTACTGACCAGATTCCAACTACTGCACTTAACTCTACTTTTCCAAATGCCTTCATACCAATTGCAGAAAAATCAAAACCATTCGGATACCACTTCGGTATCATAATAGTAAAAACTTTATTCATTACACCTACTAAAATAAGTGGTATAAAAGCAATTACTTGCTGTGCTCTTGTAATTTCAAGGCTTTTCAGTAACGGCATATCTTTTTGTTCTACTTGTAAAGAAGCTGCCATTTCAGTATTACCATCGTTAAAACCAAAATATCCTTCTCCTGCTGCCTTTGCCTTCTTACGTCTACTCTCTAAATATAGTAAACCTAATGTAAGAACAAAAATTGCTCCTACAATTCCAAGTATCGGTGCAGCATAAATGTCCGTTTTGAAAAAAGTTGTAGGTATTACGTTTTGAATTTGTGGTGATCCAGGTAGCGCATCCATCGTAAACGTGACTGCTCCAAGAACAATCGTTCCAGGGATTAAACGTTTTGGAATATTCGCTTGTCGAAACAGCTTTGCTGCGAATGGATATACAGCAAACACTACTACATACACACTAACACCGCTATACGTTAAAATAGCCCCCATTAATACAATTGCTAATATTGTACGTTTTTCACCAACCAACTCTATAATTGTCTTTGCAATTGAGTCCGCAATTCCTGACATTTCTACTACTTTCCCAAATATTGCTCCAAGTAAAAATACAGGAAAATATAGTTTAATAAAACCTACCATTTTCTCCATAAAAATATTCGAAAAGAAAGGTAATACAAAACTAGGCTCTGTCAAAAATACCGCAAATAAAGCAAAAATCGGTGCAAATAAAATAACAGAAAAGCCTCTATAAGCTACAAACATAAGTAAACTAAGTGCTAATAATATAATAACTAGCTCCAATTATACCCCTCCTTTAACAGAAGATTCAAACTTTTATTGATAAACTTCTACTACTAATCTTTTGATTCTGACATCCCTCCTCTTATTCATACAAATTTTTCATGCTAAAAATGTCTAATTATACATATTCGATTACATATAAAAAATCCCTTTAAACAAAAACGATTTCATCATCATACGTTATAAAGGGATTATTAGTCTCTATATTTACTTCTTTATCAAACTATTTTCTAAACAAAAATGATGTAGTTCTTTTACATCATTTACGATATGAGTCGCACCAACTTCAGTCAACTCTGTTTCACTACCATAACCGTATAAAACACCAATTGAAGCAATCTCATTATAATTCGCACCGATTATATCGTGCTTTCTATCTCCAATCATAACAATTTCTTCTTTATTAAGTTCTTCATTTGTTTGTAAAATATGAGCAATGATTTCTTCTTTTTTATTCTTGTACCATCTAAATTACTTCCAATGATACCTTCGAAATAATTTGTTAGTTGAAAATGCTCTATAACTTGTTCAGCAAATATAGTAGGCTTTGAAGTTGCTATAAATAAACGATTTCCGGTATCTTTTAATTGTTTCAAAAGATTTGGAATATCCTCATATACTTTATTCTCTAACAATCCACGCTGCTTTAAATACTCTCTGAAATAAAAAACAGCTCGTTCAACTTCTCCTTCATTCATATTATATCTCTCTACGAATGATTGCTGGATGGGCGGACCAATAAATGAGTCTAATTCACTTACATGTAATTCTTCGATGCCAACTTTTTTTAACGAATTCCCCGAAAGAATTCTCCTTCCTGGGGCGTGTGAAGGGTGTAGCCCAACGATAGGTGGGAGATGAATTTCGGTTTGACAGTAGTCAAAAAATTTTGATAAACTAGCTATATGAGGTTCTTTGATAACTTGATATAGCAGGTTGCAGGAAGAAAATAGAGTGCGAAAACCAAGCCATTCGGTTCCTGCGTAAAATATCAACCGTATAAAGAGAACATCCAATCGTTGGTCATCTAGGGATGGAACGCCCCGAAGTAACGCTCAGGGAGACGAAAGGTTGCTTTCATCGTGGAACTGAGAAGCTCCCACTTCAAGCTTTGCTAAGTGGTGAGTAGTTCACTGCATACAATACTGAATTTATAATTCCTTCTTTCGGATCCGCCAATGTTCCATCTAAATCAAATAAATATGTTGTGTACACGTTTCAATCCCCCACTCATTTTACTTTATAAGTAACCTATAACAGCTTTTCCTATTACCTCTTTTATTATAATACTATCATTATCTTTTTTTCTGAAAAATTACTTTTCCTATGTCACATACTTTCAGTTACAAAAAAAGATACATATGGTAAAGTGAAAAAGTTACAATTATTTTAATAGAAACTGGTGAAACAAATGTCAATTACGTTAATTTTTATAATGGCTTTCACAATTATTATCCATGCGGTTGAAACTAGCTCTTATAGTATTCGATTAGCTGGTGTACGTTTAAAAAAGATTGCCGTTGCCTTATCCGTCGTAGGAATGGTACTGCTTATTTCTAGAACATCTAACTTACTACAAGCCTTTTTAATCGGTGGTATTGTCGATGAAGCAAAACTAGATTCTTCTATTGATTTAGAGCATATTATACGTCTCGTTCTATTATCTGCTTCTATCGGTACATTACTTGCAATTATACTGTATCCAACTTTGACAAAACTATTTGGATACGTCATTCAAAATTTTGAAACAGATGGTTCATTCATTCGAATGATGAAGACGAATAACATTCAAAAGTTAAAGTACACAAAAAAATATGTACGGTTTCCAAAGTTAGAAATGATTCATAGACTACGCATTGGTGGTATTCCAAAACGTATTATGCTTATTAATATGTTTGCTACTGCTATTTATACAGCAGGTGTTCTTTCTGCCCTTTACGCTTCTTTTCTAAATCCAGATTATGCAACAAACGCAAGTACAGCTTCTGGTCTTGTAAATGGTTTTGCTACAATTTTATTAACCGTACTACTCGATCCACGCATCGCTCTTTTAACAGAACGTGCTTTACAATCAGAGAATGGTGCTGAGTCTATGAGTAAAATGTACGGTTGGCTAATGATTTCTAGACTTTTCGGTACATTATTAGCACAACTACTATTTGTACCAGGTGCTTACTGGATTTTATGGATTATTGAACTAATACATTAATTTACTAGAAAGGTGAATATATCAATGAATATCCAAACAGAGCAACATATCATTCGCTTAATAGAAAACGACGAATGGATGATGAACGTATTACAATTAGCAAAATCACTTGAGCTACCTGATTGGTGGATTTGCGCCGGGTTTGTTCGTTCTAAAATTTGGGATACTTTACATAACTACGAAATAAGAACAACTACACCAGACGTTGATGTCATTTATTTTGACCCTTTTCGTAAAGATGAGATATACGAACAATTATTAGAAAAGAAACTAATAAATTTGGATGCCTCTATACCTTGGTCAGTAAAAAATCAAGCTCGTATGCATGTAGTGAATAATATGCTACCGTACTCTTCTTCTGTTGATGCTATTTCTAAATTTCCTGAAACAGCAACGGCTTTAGGGGTTACATTAGACGAAAAAAACAATGTTATATTAACAGCTCCGTGCGGTATTGAAGATGTCCTTTCCTTACAAGTGAGACCAACAGCTCATTTTCTTGAATCAAAAGAACGATTACATATATACAAAAACAGAGTTATAAAAAAGAATTGGCAAAGTAAGTGGCCTAGCATTACAATCACATATCCAGAAATTTAGAAAGGATGCTTCTTATTTAGAGAAGCACCCTTTTCTTCATTTCAAAAAATGTATGACTGTTTCTGCAAATCTATCTGCTTCCTCATAATGAGGTGAATGACCGCTCTCTTCAAATACGATATACTTGCCGTTTCGGGCATCTTTATTAAATATTTCAATTTGTTTTTCACACGTTACTACATCATGTTTTCCTACAATTAATAGCATTGGATTTTGTACATCTTTTATTTTTCGTAATAATGAAGTATGAAATGCTCCTTCTAATTTTAATCTATCAAAATGAATCTTGGAGCGATTTGAAAATTCTTCCCACTCTTCATCACTATATAAACTCTCGTCTGTCACATCTTCCTTATAATTGTAAAGTTCCATTCTTTTTTCTTCTAATTCATCACTTATTCTTATATAAGCTTCTAACAACTCTTTTGAACAAGCATCGCTAGATGAATAAGCAAAGCACTCTTTTGCTACTTCTCCTTTTCCATACTTTTTTAATAAATGCCCTGCCTTTTGTAACAAAGCCCTACTTGTTAATGCGAAATCGAAAGTTGGTCCTTCAAATATTATTTTCTCTATTGAACTTGGATATATCGATGCATATAACAATGCTAAATATCCACCGAAAGAATGTCCAATTACAGACCATTTCTCAATTTGTAATACTTTTTTTAATTCCTCACAGTCTTCAATCAAATCATTTAATCCAAAAGCTTCGTCTTCAGTAATTTTTTCTGAGCGACAAACACCTCTTTGATCTATCATAATTACATATAAAGAATCTTTTAAACGTTCCGCTTGATGAAATGAAAAATCATAGCAACTTTCCCCCGGTCCACCATGCAAGTATAGAACTGGCTTATTTTTAGGATTTCCATGTGTTTCAACGTATAGCTTTTTCCCTCTAATATGCATGTATTCCCCTGTTTCTATCAAATTCGCCTTTATGATCATCACCTTCTTTTTTTACTGAATATTATAACATCTACTGTTAAATAATCCCTATTACATTTAAAAAGACGATAATGATTGCGAGTGGTGCTACAAATCGAAGTAAAAACGCCCAACAAGTAAATACTTTCTTTCCATAATTACCACCTACAAAAAACTCTGCTTCTAATACCTTGTTTTCCATTTTAAATGAAACGAAAATACTAATAAATAGTGCACCAAGTGGCATTAATATATTACTAGATAAGAAGTCTACTGCATCAAAAATATTCTTTCCGAAAATCGTAATATCACTCCATATTCCAAATGATAACGCTGATGGTATACCTACTAAGAAAATGCCGAAACCGATCATCCATGATAATTTCGTTCTCTTTTCTTGTTCCCCATTTGCTAATGCTGAAACAACTGTCTCTAGTAAAGAAAATGCCGATGTTAATGTCGCAAATGTAAATAGTGCAAGGAATACTGTTAAGAAAAACCCACCAAATGGAATTTGACTAAATACAGATGGTAATACGATAAATAGTAATCCAGGCCCTTCTGTTGGTTCCATTCCTAATGAAAATACAGCTGGAAAAATAGCAAGACCCGCAAATAATGAAACAAATAAATTCAACCCAACGATTGTTATTGCTGATTTTGGTAAACTTTCTTTTTTATTTAAATAGGAACTATATGTGACCATTATTGAAATCCCGATACTAATCGCAAAGAATGATTGACCCATTGCGAACAAAATACTTTCTGAAGTAATCTTTGAAAAATCTGGTTGTAAGAAAAACTTCACACCTTTCATTGCATTATCAAGTGTTAATGAACGAATAATAAGAGCGACAAATAAAACGAACAACGCTGGCAACATATATTTACTTGCCTTTTCAATTCCGTTTTGTACACCTTTTGATACGACCCAAATCGTAATGAACATAAAAGCGAAATGTCCCATAATTGCCCAAGCCGGATTTCCAATTGTTTCAGTAAATAATGCACCGTAATTTTGTCCTGGAGTAATAAGTTGTCCCGTTACTCCTCTGAATAAATAAATGAATACCCATCCACCTACAACACTATAAAACGAAAGTAATATAAAACACGTTCCAACACCAAGGCGTCCAATCCAGTGCCATCCTGTATTTGGTGCAATACTTTTAAATGCGCCAACTGCTTGTTTCTGCGTACTGCGTCCAATCATAAATTCAGCTATAAGTAGTGGTAATCCAATTAATACAGTAAATAATATAAAGATTAAAAAGAATGCTCCTCCCCCGCTCTTCCCAGCGATATAAGGAAACTTCCATATTGCGCCAAGTCCAATTGCCGATCCTGCTGCAGCCATTATAAAACCTAATTTCGAAGTCCATTGCTCTGTCTGTTTCATCTTATTTTCCTCCTAATTAAATTTATTTATATAAATAATCAAATTATATAGACCAATTCAAATAAACCCTCCATTTCTATTTCTATAAAATAAAAAAATGGCTTAGCGTCTCTATATAAAGAGACGCTAAGCCATTTGCTTAACGCGGTACCACTCTTATTGATTCTATTATGAATCCACCTTAGTAGTAATCGTTTGATTACAAACCTAATATCGAAGGTTAACCGTTAAGATTTACTAAGAATGTGATTCCGTTCCACCTTACTGCTCCTAGGCGAGTTCAGGATGTCATTTGACTATGTCACACCAACCCATAGCTCTCTGTACAAATATACGACCTTACTACTCCTATTCAACACATTTTAATATTTAGAATATATTTTCTTTTGAAATTAATATGAAGTATATCGGTTATATTTGTAACTGTCAAGCTATATATTAATTTTTTTGTCGAAAAGAATGTTCCATTGTAACTTTGTACAATAAAGCAGTGTTATTAATCATCTAGATCATCATGATCCATATCGTCTTCATCTTGTTCATCATCATCTTCATTTTTTATTAATTCAAATTCCTTTTCCGCTATGATATTCCCGTTTTTCTTATTAATATATATTTCTTCCTCACCTACATTTGTTTCTACCTCTATTTCATATACACCATTATCGTCCATACGTTCTACATCAATTTCCTCTACAACTCCATTTACCTTTTCAACTGCAATTTGTTTAGCTGTTTCCGGACTAAGCTCTTTACTTTTATAACTTTTTTCTTTTGTCTCTTCAAATCCCGTTTCTTCATGTTCCATTGCATTTACACCATATGCTGTCCCTCCAGCAATTAAAAGCACCATTACAATTCCAATCCATAATTTCATTTCATGTTCCTCCTCTTTATTTCTTTCTTACTTACATACTAAAATGTTAAAATGAAAGAAAACTGTGAGAAACATTAAAATTTGATGAGAACCCGTTTATTGTTGTGATTATCCTTCGTCATCATCTTCTTGATCATCATTGCCTTCTTCTTGATCATCTTCATCTTGTTGTTGTGATGACTCCTTTTGCTGAATAGCATTATTTACCGATGTAGTTGATATAATTTCTCCTGTTATTGTATGTACTCTTACATCAACCGTTTCTGTTTGTTTTTTTATTATAATTTGGTAGGTAGCCATACCATTTATATCAACTATACTTACCTTCTCGATAGAACCACCTTGTACTTTTTGTAACGCAACTTCTTTCGCCTGCTCTTCTGTTATAACTTTTTGTATTTGTGAAGTACCAATAAAAGCGCCTGTATTTTCTTCAATTTCTACTATCACATTCTCATTTGCACTTTTCTCTATTTCTATTACATATATATTCTTTTCATTTTTTTGCTCAAGCCTAATTCTCTTTACATTCCCTGGCACTTGCTGCACTGCAATTTCTTTTGCCTGCTCTTCTGTAATTTTTGTCATCGGCTTCTCTAACAATTGAATTTGACCAGTTGTTTTTTCAATCTCAACTACCTTACTTTGCTTATCATTTGTTTCTACCGTAATTACAAACACTTCTATCTCATTTCTCTTTTCTAATATAGTATGTTTAATTTCACCTTGTACTTTCTGTAGCGCCATTTCAATAACAGCTGTACGCTCACCATTTCTCGTTTCAAAAATACCAAAATAAGATTGTATTTCGTCTCCAACAGGTCCCGTTACTTGTACGTTATACATTTTTCCACCAGTAATATTTATAATTGCCTCTGTAAACCCTTCCCCGCCATCAACCATCGGTAAAGTCTCTACAGTAGCAAGTGGCATAACTTTTAAAATCCCTTCTTTCATTACATCAGCAGCTTCCTTCGCCCCTAAACTTTCTTTAAATCCTGATGGTACAACTAAAATACGCATGTAATATTTCTCCCTTCACCTTATATATCTTTCGTATCTACCGCTTATATTAAAGATGAAAAAAGAGAGCACAATTAAGCTTCCATTAAAATTTGATGAGAAAGTGCTGAATTTTGCGAACTAAAAAATCCGTTACACTATAAAATAGCGCAACGGATGCATTTCCTTCTCTTATCATTAAGGAATAAGCCTTGTACAGTCCCTTGGAAAAGCACTCGCCTCTCGTACATTTGTTAATTCTAACAGTTTGTATACAATTCTCTCTAATCCAATTCCAAAACCACCGTGCGGGGGACAACCGTATCGGAATGTATTTAAATAAGATTGAAATGTATCTGGATGTAATCCTTTTTCTTTAAAAGAAGCTAGTAACATTTCATAATTATGAATTCTCTGTGCCCCTGAAGTTATTTCTAATCCTTTATATAGTAAGTCAAACGAATCAGTAATAGTTGGATTCTCGTTATTCGGCATCGTATACATCGGTCTCGCTTCTTTCGGATAATGTGTAATGAAAACAAATTCACTCTTATATGTTTCCTTCACATATTTCCCTAGTAGCTTTTCACCTTCTGTATCTAAATCCCCTACAGGAGATTCTTTACGATACTTACTTTTCAAGATTTTTTGTGCTTGTAACAATGTAATTTTCGGTATTTCAGTAATAACAGGTATTCCTATTTGTAATAGTTGTAGCTCTTTTTCACAGTTTTTTGCTACTTGTTGAAACATATATCTTAAAACATCCGTTTCTAATTGCATCACTTCATGAAAATCATTTATAAAGCCAATCTCTACGTCTAACGATATATATTCATTTAAATGACGGGAAGAATTGTGATGTTCCGCTCTATATACAGGTGCAATTTCAAAAACACGTTCTAATCCTCCCGCTACCATCATTTGCTTATAAAACTGTGGTGATTGAGCTAAATACGCTTCTTTTTGGAAGTATGGCAGCTTAAAAACATTTGCTCCTCCTTCTGCCCCCTGCGAAACAATTTTTGGAGTAAATATACGTGTGAAATCGTTCTCTATAAGGAATTCACTAAAGCTCTGGACGAGCGTAGATTTCACTTTAAATATAGCCGCGGTTCGCTCATGTCTTAATGATAATACCCGTTCATTCAGTAGTTGATCTAAGCCGACTTGTAACTTCTTTTTATTTATTTCAAATGGAAGTGGTTCTGCGCCATTTAATATTTTCACTTCGTGAGCAAGCACTTCAATCCCTAATTCTGTTTTCGAAGTCTCTACTATTTGGCCTACGACTTGAACAACACTTTCCACATCTACTTTAAATCCAGCTAGCTTGTTTTCTAATACGCATTGCATAACCCCTGATCGATCCCTTATTAATAAAAAACTAACATTACCTAGATGACGAATCTTTTTTACCCATCCTTGAAGTAATACAACTTTTCCGCTTTGCTTTGTACATTCTTTTGTGAGTGAACGCTTCATTACATTTCCCTCCAGTAAATTTATATTTATTTACGTTATTGTTATCATCGTCATCATCCACGGTCACTCACCTCCTTTCAAAGAATACAAAAATCCGCCCCTATAAATAGGGACGGATTTTTCCGCGGTACCACCCAAATTGTCATAATGACCATCTTAGTCCTGATAACGGTAGGTACCGTTTGCTTTTACTAATTATCACGTTCAAAGCAACACTCACAGGTGTCTTTCCATCATGCGGTATCACAATCTTCTCAGCAACCGATTGCTCTCTGTAGACCTTTGCATCATGTACTTTTCCTGATCATCACTTTTTATATTTACAGAGTATTCTATCTCTTCGGTTTATAAATTGCAAGTAATTTTTAAATATATTTAAATTTTTCACATCCAGTTTTGTACAATCTCCTCTAAAGCCATTCCACGTGAACCTTTCAATAAAACAACATCCTTTTTCGTTATAACTTTCAATATTTCCTCTGCTATCTCGTCTTTATTATCAAATGACTGTACTTTTCCTGTATGATAGTTCTTTCTTGCTTCTTCCGCTACGATTTCAGATAACGCTCCATACGTAAATACATATTGGATGCTCTCTTCATTTAACATTTTACCAATTTCTCTATGATATGTTTTAGCTTCCTTCCCTAACTCCAACATATCCCCAATTACGATTATTTTTTTCTCATAGGCATTTAATTTCTGTAACGTTTCAATTGCAGCCTTCATTGAGGAGGGACTTGCATTCCATGCATCGTTAATAATTGTAAAACCTGTTTTAGCGGTTAAAAACTGAAAGCGCATTTGTGTAATATTTATTTGCTGCAATGCTTCTTGTATTTTTTCTATAGGGACTTTGTAAAATTGCCCTACAGCAATTCCGACAATCGCATTTAAAATATTATGTTTTCCATGTAAGGGAACATCGTACTGTATTTTTGTATTATTTAATTTAAAATGAACACCATATTCATCTAATTGTACGTTCGTTGGAAACAAATCATTTGTATACTTTCCACCAAATGACTTACTTTCTATACCTAGCATATTAATATTTTGAGAAAGTAATGGCTCGTCGCCATTATATAGGAACAGTCCATCGTCATTTAATCCGTCTATAATTTCAAATTTAGCCTTTGCAATCTCTTCTCTTGATCCAAGCGTCTCTAGATGTGACTGTCCAATCATTGTAATAATCGCTACATCTGGCTGTGCTATTCGTGATAAATTTCGAATTTGTCCTTTTTCACTCATTCCCATTTCAAGTATTAAAAACTCTGTATCTCGTTTCATCTCTAAAATTGTTAACGGCAAACCGATTTGACTATTAAAATTACCTTTTGTTTTATGCACTCGATAAGTTGAACTTAAAATACCTCCTATTATATCTTTTACCGTAGTCTTGCCATTACTACCTGTAATTCCAATTACTTTTACATTTATCTCTCTTCGATAAAATTGTGCCAATTGTTGCAAAGCAAACAAAGTGTCATCTACAAATATAATTGGAATCCCTTTTGGCGGAGTACCGTAAGACTTTTTCCATAAGGAAGCGACAGCTCCATTATCCATTGCTTCTTTCACATACTCATGCCCATCTTTCACCCTAATGATTGGAACAAATAAATTTCCTTCTTTCATGTTTTTGGAATCTATGCAGACACCATGCATCTCGATAAGATGAAACGATTCTTGTAATCCTTCACCATTTACTACTTTTTCAAGTTTTTTCAAATTCATTTGAATCAAAGTATCACATTTTTCCATTTAATTACATATTTACCGTTTTATTTACGCATATTAATAAAAATTTTATAGCGAGGTGTTTATATGAAAAAAGCGATTAGTTTCTTTCTTCTTTTGTTATGCCTAATTGTAGTGAATGAAACGTACGCCTATTCACCAAAATCTTTACCTATCTCTCAAAACTCTGATCAATGGCAAGTGAATATTGCTGAACCGAAAAAAGTAAACAAAAAAAAGCTTCAAGCTAAAAAAGATGAATTCCAAACTTATCAATTTTCAGTAAAAAATGTTGGAAACAGTGAAGTATATAACGTACAAGTCGAAGTATTCCGCAACGAACCAAAAACAAAAACGAAATATGAACTCTTTTCTCTAAAGGAAAGTCGTTTAGCAAGTGGAAAAACTGGATTTGAACATGTTAATTTTCCAGTTTCTACAAAAGCGGATGAAGTTGATGTAATTATTACTTGGCAAGAACACCCTTTCCGCTCCATGAGAAATGGTCAAAAAGTAGAGTCTAGAAAATTTAAAGAGCATTTTGTTTTTAAAGACGAAAAAAACAAATGAAATGCGAATAAATTCACATTATCATTCATATAGCTTACTTTACTAGTACCAGTTCTTAAGCAAATTAAAAAGTCGTGGCTTATACATGCCACGACTTTTTATATTAATTCGTACTAATTCCTCTCGCTGCCCAAATACGATCGATATCCGCAGCATGTTGTCCGCCATATAAAAGAGCATCCGCTTGCTTAATCGCTTTCGCTCCATCACTGAATTTAGAGTTTGGTGTTAACGACCAGTGCGATTGTAAAATAATTTTCGTTGCTACATCACGACCAAATGCTTGTGCCATTTCATATTGGCCTTGTGCCCAAATTTCTCCATCATCATGTACTTCATTCGTAATATCTTTCGGATACACTTTATTATTATCTAATCGGCGTAAGCACGTTGGATCTGAACTAGAATAAGCAGTCGCATCCCATTCTCCAACACATGCTTTTCCGTACCCTGTAGTTGATACTGCATCTTCATACGTAGCACCTAAGAAGTCTCCAAATCCTTCTCCCATCGCTCCGCCTTCTGCCGAACTACCAAAACCAGGAACTTGATTATCTTGAATCGAATGTCCATATTCATGTGCGATAATACCCGCATCTTCTGCATCATCTACTCCGCCAGTACCAAATGTTAAAGCTTTCGTTGTCGGAGAATAAAATGAGTTGTCCGCCGTCGTTCCATTTACATTCACTTTAATAGAGCGATTATTAATATTTTTAAAACCTAGACTTTGAATGTAACGTTGTAAAGTATCGATATGATAATACGACATCACATCTTCAAAGCTATCATTTGCACGTGTATAGTTAAATTGTAAGTTTGTAGATTTCGTTTTTGCTTTTGAAGAAATCGTTACATACTCTCCAATTAAAAATCCTGTCCCATCTAAACCTTTTAACGTAACAGTCTTTAATTGGTTTGTTAACTCTGTTGAATCTGCATCATTATTATCTTTTAAACCTACTTTACTACCGCTAGATACGACTGGGTTAGGTAAAAATACTTTTCCTGATCCTTCTGCTTTACGGTTTATATCAACCTTTTTAATTAACTTTCCATTTTCTGCATCAACAAATGTTTCCCATGCACCAAATGGATTATTAGAATGGACTACAACTTTATATACTGGACGAGCAATTCCCTCTTCAATAATATATCCAAATTCTTTCTCTGTAGGAGCCCATAAGTTTTGTTCACTTGCTTCTCCAACATACGCCATTGATTTTTGTATTGCATCTTTTTCACTAATTTTTGTCGTAGCTTCCTTCACACCTTTAACAGATTGATAATCAGAAACAGCAAGTACTCCTTTTCCCTCACCGTTAAGAGTAACTGTAATTTGTTTTGAAAATACAGGCGCACCATTCACAACTTGTTGGAACCTAACATATGAAGCTACTGACGTTTCTGTTGTAGAAATATATTGTAAGTCTGAAAGGTCTGCTTTTAATCCATACTGCGCAGCATTTTCTTTTAAATATTCAGTTGCTTTTTTCTGCGGCGAATAAGCTTCTAGCTTTACTTGCTGTTGTTTTTCCAATGCCGAAACTGTAGTAATCGTCCCCATTACTAACGGCACAGTCATTGCCATTGCCACCATTTTTTTATTAAACATAGAACCACTCCCCCTAATAAAGTAGCTCAACCTTATCCCATTACCACTAGGCAATCATTCCCCATAAAATGGGGGGAATAAAAATTGAATCTACGAGTAATTCTCTATGAACAATTCTATTACCTTTCCATTCAGGGGGCGTGAAATTTTCTCAATATTTATGTGTAAAGCGAAAACAATACTTTAGAAAGAAATTTTCTTGAGGTCCTATCGAATCGATTATGAAAAAATTAGCCGGATAAATATCTATCATACAAAAAAGGAAGTTGGAATGATTCCAACTTCCTTTTCTTTACTTAGTCGCGCTTAATTTAATACGAACTTTCGTCTCACCTAAAGATAGTTCATCATCTTCATTCGTTAAGTGACCAAATGTAAATTGTTTAACGAGTAAGTTTTCTTCCAACAACTCTTTATGATTCGTTAACGTTTGCTGTAGTTCTTCCTCTGTATCAAGAATTACATCTACTCGTAAATTAACAGGTAAATTCAACTGCTTACGATATTCTTGAACGGCGCGAATGAATTCACGTGCTACCCCTTCTTGTAGCAATTCTTCCGTTACATTCGTATCTAACATTACTGTATATTGTCCGTTAGTTGTATTAGAGAATCCAGGTTTCGCAACTTTCTCTACTACTACATCTTCAGTCGTTACAACTATTTCTTCTCCTGATGCTACTTCGTAAACCGCTCTTTCTGTAGAAACAAAGTTTTGTACCTCGTCTTGTGGTAATTGTTTTAGCCAACCATTTACTGCATTCACATTTTTACCAAACTTCGGCCCAGCCGTTTTAAAGTTCAACTTTAATTGATAAGACGTGTATTTCGTTTCATCGAGTTCAACATGGAACGCTTTTACATTTAACTCATCCATGACGATATCACGATAAGATTCCCAATCCATATCATTTTCATTATGCTCAAGTAATACAAGTTCCGCTAACGGCTGTTTTACTTTTAAAGAATGTTGATTACGGTTACTTCTTCCAAGTTCAACAACTTGTAAAACTGCATCCATCTCCGCTTCTAATTTCGGTTGAAGTAGTGATTCATTTACAATTGGATAATCCTCTAAATGAACGCTACTTCCAGTTAAATTTAAATGAATATCTTCAGCGACAAACGGTGTAAATGGTGCAATTAATTTACTAATTGTCACAAGTACTTCATGAAGTGTCTCATACGCAGCTGCTTTTTCAGCATTCATACCAGACTCCCAGAAACGATTACGCGATCGCCTTACGTACCAATTACTTACTTCATCTACAAGCGTCGCGATTTCACGAGCTGCATTCGTAAATTGATAATCATCAAGTGCAGTTCTCACTTTTTTCGTTGTACTATGCAATCTTGATAATACCCATTCATCCAATTTCGTTCGCTTTACGTCATATGTTTCATCTGGATTATACTCATCTAAATTTGCATATAAAACGTAGAAGCTATACACATTGACTAATGTATCTACAAACTTAGATTTCGCTTCCAATACTGTTCTTTCAGAAAAACGCTTCGCATTCCACGGAGCACTGTCAACGAGAAGTGCCCATCTTAAAGCATCTGCACCAAACTGATTTACTAAATCAACTGGATCTAGTGCATTCCCTTTACTTTTAGACATTTTCTGTCCTTCTTCATCTAATACATGCCCTAGTGATAGCACTCGTTTATACGGTACTTTTCCAGTATATAGTGCCGATACTGCTAATAAACTATAAAACCAGCCGCGTGTTTGATCAATGCCTTCTGCAATTACATCTGCTGGAAACTGATCTTCAAATAACTCTTTATTTTCAAACGGATAATGATATTGCGCAAATGGCATCGAACCACTATCAAACCAAACATCAATTACTTCTGGTGTACGATTCATTTTACTTCCGCATTTTTCGCAGCAAACTTGCACTTCATCTACATATGGCTTATGCAATTCTAAGTCTTCAGGTGTCTCTTTCGTACTATGCTTTCTTAAATCAGCAATACTTTTCGGTGCGAATTGATGATCGCAACTTTCACATTCCCATACG
This sequence comes from Bacillus sp. FSL R9-9834, assembly GCF_038006905.1. NCBI lineage: Bacteria > Bacillati > Bacillota > Bacilli > Caryophanales > Bacillaceae > Bacillus > Bacillus sp. FSL R9-9834. The sequence continues at coordinate 2,141,474 of NZ_JBBOWD010000001.1, read as the reverse complement.
TTTAATGGTGTTCCCCAATATCTATTTCGGCTAATATTCCAGTCCACCATGTTTTCTAAAAACTTACCAAATCGTCCATGTTTCATATGGTCTGGATACCAAGTAACAGTATCGTTATTTTGTAAAAATGTATCTTTAATTGCAGTCGTTCGAATTAACCAACTCTCTCCTGCATAATAAAGAAGTGGTGAATCACAGCGCCAGCAATGCGGGTAGCTATGTTCATACTTTTCTTTATGGTATAGTAAGCCTTCCTTCGCTAAATAACGAACGATATCTACGTCACTATCTTTAACAAATTTACCTTTCAAAAATGGTACTGCCTCTGTATACTCACCTTTCTCATCTACAACATGCAAGAATGACAATCCTTCACTTTGAACGACTCTATAATCGTCTTCCCCGTATGCCGGTGCGATATGAACGAGTCCTGTACCACTATCTGCCGTGACAAAATCGGCTGCGATAACGTGGTAACCATTTGTAACTTCCTTCATTGGAAATGGTGGCATATAAGATGTATTTACTAATTCTTCGCCTTTATGGACAGATAATACTTCATAGTCTTCTTTTAATACATCTTGTACACGTTCTTTCGCAACAATGTATACATGACCTTCTTGTTTCGCTTTCACGTATTCCATATTTGGATGTACAGCGAGCGCAACATTGGCTGGAAGTGTCCAAGGTGTTGTCGTCCAGCCTAGGAAATATTCATTTTCACTATCTTTCACTTTAAATTTAACTGTTGCACTTAAATCTTTTACTGTTTTATACCCTTGTGCAACTTCATGTGAACTTAGTGAAGTTTGACAGCTTGGGCAGTATGGTGAAACTCTATGTCCTTTATACAATAAACCTTTTTCATGAATCGTCCCTAAAATATGCCATACACTTTCGATATATGGATTCTCTAACGTAACGTATGGATCATCCATATCTACCCAATAACCGATACTTTCAGTGAATTCACGCCACTGCTTCTCATATGTGAATACACTCTCTTTACACTTTTTAATAAATGGTTCAATTCCATACTCTTCGATTTCATGTTTACCAGAAATACCAAGTTGTTTCTCAACACCTAATTCTACAGGTAAACCGTGTGTATCCCATCCCGCTTTTCTTAACACTTTATAACCAGACATCGTTTTATATCTTGCTACTACATCTTTAATTGTTCGTCCAAGCGCATGACCTACATGCGGTAATCCATTCGCCGTTGGTGGTCCTTCATAAAAAACAAACGATTGTGCGCCTTCTCGATTCTGAATTGATTGCTCGAAAATACTTTGCTCGTTCCACTGCTTACGAATACGTGTTTCTCTCCCTACAGCTGACTCTTTTACATCTACTTTCTTCATCTACAATCACTCCTTTTTATGTTTTAAAGCACACAAAAAACCCGTCCCTATGAAGTAGGGACGGGTTTAACCGCGTTACCACCCTAATTCTATTAGCTCTTCGCTAATAGCACTTAGCAACGTACTATCATACGTGTTCTTTGTAACGGTAGACATCCGTCCGGGCTTACTTACTTTCAGCCTCGGCTCCTCGGAGATGATTTTCAAATAACGTCTGCACACCGGCTTTCAGCAACATACCGGCTCTCTGTAGAACAGTACACTATTTTACTCTTTCTCGTCTTCAGATTTGTATACTTTGTTAAAAGCTATTTTATGCCATTGGATAATAAATTGTCAACTAATTCAAAATATATTTTCATTTATACCCTTTTTCGTGATTGTTATACAATTACTTTTCAAATTCTCGCAATGCTGCTAAATTTTCATCATCCTCGATAAGTTCAGCGAAAAATCCCGACTCATCCTCACGAAGTACAATTTCAAGCTCTTCCTTCGCCTCTTCATTTCTGTTTAACTGCGCTAAATAACAAGCACGATCGTATCTCGCTAACAAATCACTCGCATCAATTTTTAATGCTTCATTTGCTATTTCTTCTGCCTTTCGTGTTTGGCCGGCACCATGATAAGAAGATGCTAAAGAAAGAAGAATTGCTGTTTCATTCGGATGATGTATAGAAGCATTTTCTAATACGTGAATTGCCTCTTCAAACCGTTCTTGACTTTGATATATTTCTCCTAAAGCAAGAAACGCTCTACTTACAAACGGTGTTTGCTCCGTTAATTGTAAAGTAATCTTTTCTGCTTTTCTTTCTTCTCCCATTTTAAAGAATACTTGTGCTTGTAAAAGAAGCGTATCATAATCATCTGGTAACTCTCGAACCATTTGCTTCGTTAATTCTGCAGCATCCCGTAACCTATCTTCTTCCTCACACTCTATGAAAAGATTTACAAGTTGCTTGGCTACATCGTAATCCCATTTACTTTCTAACGATGTTTGCAATACACCTATTGCCTCTTTATTCATCGTCACATTCTCGTAAAATAGCGCAAATCGCTGCGCTGCCATACTATTTTTCGGATTTAACTGTAACGAAATTTCATATAAATCAATGATCGTAGTAATAATAGAAATTTCTTTCGCACGGTTTTTCATGCGATAAAAAGCTCTTGTAATTATAGATTTCTTCGGCTGTTCATTTTGTTGACGTTCAATCCATCTTTCTGTAACCGCAGATGCAGCATACATAAACGCCATACTTCTGTCTGCCTTTTTTACTTTTAATATATGAAGAAAATCTCGTATGTTAGACCATTTCTTATGTTGTTCTATCGCTTTTACATATACATCAAATATACGTTCATTATTCACATCTTTTTGTATCACTTTCATCGCAATTTCAATTGCCTTTGCATTTCTATTTTTCACTAATACTTTTGCATAATGATATAAAACTTCTGTATGCTCGCCATCTAATCGTAGTGCCTCTTCAATCTGTACTTGTTCTTTATCTATTTCATTCATTGCTCCATACACATATGCAATCGCATCTAATCGCCATATTTCAGGTACTTCGTCCGCTAATTGTTCTAGTTCAGCCAGCAATTCTTCCTGAAGATTCATTTCTACTGAAAGCTGTGCCAAATATTCCATATTAATATGCAACGGCTCTTCTTTCATCGCCTGAACCATATGACTTTGTTCTTTAGAACGATTTTCTTCTTTTTCATATATTTCCGCAAGCTGTAAATGTACACCAATGAAATTCCCATCAAGCTCTAAACATCTTTCATACGCTTGTTTTGCTTCCGTTAATTGTCCTAATGCCATAAGTGTTTCACCAATTCGGTAATACGGTAATGCCGTTTCTTTTTGTTCTATCGCCTTATTATATCTTTTCATCGCCTGGCCGTACTGTCCAATCGACTCATATAAAATACCTGTATAACAGTCATATTCACTTACGTCATTTCTTTCTTTTTGTAACGTTCTTAAGAATGCTATTCCTCGTTGTACAAATACCGTTCCTTTCATTCGATTCACATATTCATCTAACGCACTTGCTACATTATATTCGCTCTGCTTTATACCACTCTCTAACTTAGACAATGCTACTTTAAATCCTTCTTCACTTCCACCAAGTTCAACTTCAGCATCCCATAAAACCATTCCAGCGTTCATAAGGAAATCTTGGCTCTTTTCAATTTGTTTTTCGATACTGAGAATATATTCTTTTGCTTCCTTATATTGTTCTCTTGCCATATAAACTTGCGTAAGTCCGAAGTGAGAATATACATCATCATGATTTTCTTCTAAAGCACGAGTATACAATGTTTCCGCTTCTTCCAGACTATCATTTTGGAAATGGTAATCCCCAAGTTTTACGTATAGAGGTGCCTTATCATCACAATTCTCAATACCCTTTAATAAAACTTCTTTCGTACTTTCTTCATCCTTCAAATCAGATTCGTATATTTCCGAAAGTTTTGTATAAATGTAAGGTGCATTACTATCCAAATGAATTGCTATTTTAAGCCCTTTTATTGCTAAATATAATTTCCCTAAATGATGTGCACATCTCGCTCGCTCATACCATACATGTGCTTCATTTTTATACTCTCTTAACAGATCGTTAAAGATTTCATACGCTTCTTCATATCTTTCTAAATCTATCAATATTAACCCGTGATTCGTTAAAGTGAATCTTTCAGGACTACGCTCTAAAGCTACTTGAGAAAACTGCAACGCCTTTTCAGACTGGTCGATATACATATACGATAAAGCGAGAAAACTCCAAGCAATCGGCTGATCCGCGTCTAATTGTAACGAGGAACGAAAACTTGAAATTGCTTCTATATAACTTTCCTGCTCAAAAGCATACCTTCCGTTTATTAAATGATATAAGGCACGATTATTTTTCTTCTCAACACTTACAAGCATGTGCCCAGCTTTTTCTAACTCTTCAAGGCGAATAAAGCACTGCGCACCATGTAATTTAACAAAGTCCGAGTTTGGAAACTTCTCCATTAAATTTTCTATACAATATAAAATAAATTCTTTATCTACTTCAACATCTAAATGCTTAACCGTATATAACCACATATTCGGATTATCACTTGTCTCTTTTAAAAACTGTACTAACTTATGAATCCCCTCTTTATCTTGTTCATCTAAATGATCCGTTAAAGAAAAAATTGATTTGAAATAAGTATTCTCTTCTTCATTTAAAAATGATAGCTGTTCCTTCTTTTCTTTCGGAACAAATGTAATCGCTAAACAACCTGTATAACGATATTTTTCTTGTAACTTACTATATTCCACAATAACTGGCTCTATAAAGTTCGGATCTTGAACATAAAAGGCCTGCAATGTATCATCATATCCAGCTAGTACTTGTACATGTGAAGCATGCTCAATATCTATACTTAATAAGACGGGAATCCCCTGATCTAACAGTCTCTTATAATTTTCTACATTCCCTTTAAAATAACGATATTCATAACCTAATTCTTCTAAATAAGAAACAGTATCTGAAAACTTCGAGCCTGTCATATCAAAAATAAACTCTGCTATCTCATCTTGTGTACGTTTTTCTCCCCATAACTGCAACATCATTTCTAAACTTGTCGGTACACAATAATTATCCTTTTGTACAATTGGAACGATCGGTAAGTGAACCTTTTGGCCATCTGGATTTTTTTCTAAATTATGATATAAAGACTCTTTTAAACTTTTTTCTTCTTTTAATAACTGTTGTAAATCTACAATTCTATTCATTTTGTAAAGCGCTTCTGCACGTAAATGTACAAAGTAAGTTTTATACGCATGATAAGGAAGCTGCTTATTTATGTTATCAATTACCACTAACATTTCTTCATACTTCCCTAAATCTAATAAATATTTCACCTTTTCAAAATGAAAATATGGTACTTGCGGGAACTTTACAATCGCATCATCAATTAGCTGTAATGCACGTTTTTGTTCTCCCTTATTCGCATATAACTGTGATAATAAATAGATAGATAACTCTTCACAATCTTTATGCTGCATACCAGCTATAAATTGTTCTTCTGCTTTCTCCCATTCACCTGTATGCATATACACGTAGCCCCATTTATCAAATACAGCACGTGCACTGTACTCCTCTGCCTTTTGCATATAAAAAAGAGCTTCTTCATTTCGTTTCATTTCCAACAAACATCGTACTAACGTAAAATATGTTTTCGCTAAAAGATCAACGTCTATCTCTTCTTTATTTACCTCTTCTAATGAGTCTTTTAACAACTGTTCTACTTCAAGTATTTTCCGCTCATCAATTAACTCATCACAATATAAAGAGAGCGTTCTCATATTTGGGAATTTTTTATAGGCGTAGCGAATGAGGAATGAACTGTATTGGTGCATAAGCCCTTCATCAGTAAGACGTATTAATATATCAAACTCCTTATGTGAAGGAATATTAGCAAGCCACTTTTTCACATAAGATAAAGTATTCGTTTCTTTTATATATGAAATTTCATTATTTATTCCCTGTAATCCATCTATAAATCTCTTGTCTTTCAAACAAGCATCTAACTGCTCAAAATCTAGCATGTATTCACCTCAAATTTATATTTAAACTGCTACTTGCTTAGATTTTACACATCATATTGTAGGTATTCAACTAAAATCTCCTATAATGGATAGTATTATTTAATATTATTCGAATTTATAACAAAATATAGTAAAATTGATTGTTTTTCTCTGTATTTTGTTTGATTAACTGGAATAACGTAACATATGGATCTTATTTTTATATAGTTGAAATCAGTACATGAAATTATATCGGCGATTATTTAAATATATCAGCGATTCTTTCGTTTTATCGGCGATTTTCAAATTATATCAGCGATTATATGTCGAATATCGACTTACCGACATTAAGCGACATTTTTCATCGTATTGCTCCTTTAACATTCTATTTCACCAAATGTAATTTTCATATTCGGAGCATATACTAAAGAAGAATGAAGATGAAATGCCTTAAAAAATCGGAGCTCAGCTTCATATTGAGCTAGCGCATCATCATATGTTAATCCTCTAGCCATTAAACGTTCTACAAATTGTTGCTTATCACCGGGATTACCAGCAATCCCTTCTTCTTTTAATGATTGATACAAATCGTTTTTATCATTATGATGCATATTAGAATCTAAAAAGTTCACTTTATCACTTACTCTACATTGAATATTTTTTACGCCTAGTTCACTTAAAAACATCGGTATTTTCATGCCTATATTGCCATCTTTACCATTTCTTTGCGTATCACTTTCAAATAATTTCTGCAAAACACCTAGCTGAATAAATTCCGATTGTTTCTCCCCATCTAGTAAATAAGAAGCCATATTAGAAATCCAATGTGGTTCAAAACAGATTATTTTTCCGCCCTTTTTAATTGAATGTATCATTTTTTCTAGCATCGTTTTTGGTGAACTCATATGTAACAAAAAGGCATGACAGATTGCTATATCGTATTTATCGTTTAATTCTATTTCTGTAGCATCCCCCTCCATAAATTCTGACTCATATGGAAGTAAACGAAATAACGCTCTCGCTTCAGCTAATAAAGTTTCTCCACTATCAATGCCGGTATACTTTGATCCTTTTGGAAGTAATGGCATTAATACTAAGCCTAAATAACCATATCCGCAACCGTAATCAACGATATGTACAGGCTTAGTAATCTTCCAAACTGTATTTACTAAAAAGCTTACATAATCGTCGTTGTAATATAAATCTCTCGTGTTTTTTAAATATGTTAGTTTATTGTTCCAATCATACGTTTTCAAGTTTAACGCCTCCTTTTTATATGACATTACAATTCTCCATCTTATGCGGACATTCCTACACCTGAAACAATTCCAAAAAAGTTTAAACTTTATAAAATATAACTGTTACTTACATATTTTCTATAAAAATAAATAGGCATACATATCTATTATGATACGTATACCTATTTATTTTACATCTCCTCAGGTGCCTCCACCCCAAGTAAACGTAACCCTTCTTTTAATACAATCGTCACAGCATAAACCAATGCGAGTCTGCTGTCTTTTTCTTTGCTCTCTTCTAATATACGAACATTACCATAATATTTATTGAATGATTGTGCTACATCTAATATATATTTCGAAATAATCGATGGCTCATTTTTATTGAAAGCTGCTTCAATTATTTGCGGGAATTTATTTAGTAATTTTACGACACTCCAGCTATGATCGTCTTTTAAAGCAAATGTACATGTTTCAAATTCTACACTTTCTTTTCTTAAAATAGAGCAAGCACGTGCATGTGTGTACTGTACATACGGTCCTGTTTCTCCTTCAAATTTCAGCATATTTTCTAATGAAAATTCGATATTGTGCATACGCTCATTTTTTAAATCGTGGAAGATAACTGCGCCAACACCGACTTGCTTCGCTACTTCTTCTTTTTGTTTTAAGTTTGGATTTTTCTCTTCAATATTTTGTTTTGCAAGTTCGATTGCTTCCTCAAGTACTTCTTCGAGTAAAATAATTCTTCCTTTACGTGTCGACATTTTCTTACCATCTTTTAAAATGAACCCAAACGGTACATGTTCCATGCCGTCAACCCAAGTGTAGCCCAGCTTTTTTAATACAGTGAAAAATTGATTGAAGTGTAAACTTTGTTCTGGGCCAACTACATATAGCGCTTTATCAAATGCATATGTGTTTTGACGGTATAACGCTGCCGTTAAGTCACGTGTTGCGTAAATCGTTGCACCGTCGGATTTTCTAATTAAGCAAGGCGGCATTCCCTCTTCTTCTAAATTAACGACTAACGCGCCTTCTGACTCTTCAAGCAAATCATGTTCTTCTAAAATCTCAATAAAAGCTTCCATCAAATTATTATAAAAAGCTTCTCCTTGAAAATTAGTAAATTCAACACCGAGAAGTTCATAAATACGAGAAAATTCTTTTAAAGATTCGTTACGGAACCAATTCCAAAGCTCAACAGCTTCTTCATCACCTTCTTCTAATTTCTTAAACCAAGCGCGTCCTTCTTCTTCTAATTCTTCGTTGTCTTTTACCTCTTCATGGAATTGAACATATAACTTAAATAGTTCACGGATTGGATCCTCTTTCACTACTGCTTCATTGCCCCATTTTTTATAAGCGGTAATTAACTTTCCAAACTGTGTTCCCCAGTCTCCAATATAATTAATCCCTACAACTTCATAGCCACATTTTTCAGCGATATGTTTCAGTGAATTTCCAATCATTGTAGAACGTAAATGCCCCATTGAAAAAGGTTTCGCAATATTAGGAGACGAATAATCGATAACTACAGTCTTTTCACATCCAAAATGATTTTGACCGTACTCTTCTTTCTCCGCTAAAATCGTTTTTAATACTTCATCACTTACCGTTTCACGATTAAAAAAGACATTTACGTAAGGACCAACAGCCTCTACTTTCGCAAAAAACGGATCACTTAATTTCTCTGCAACTTCCTTTGCGATAATAGCTGGTGATTTTTTATATTGCTTCGCAAGTGAAAAACATGGAAATGCAACATCTCCGAATTCATCTTGTTTCGGTGTTTCAATTAAATCTAAAATTTGCTTTTGCGTTAATTCATTCGTAAAAATATTAGATAAACTTTCTGCAAACTGCTTTTTATAATCCATGCTACAACCTCCTTCATTTTTAAAATACAAAAAACTCGTCTCTAAAAAAGAGACGAGTTTGAACCCGTGGTACCACCCTTGTTATTCATTACGAACCACTTTCCCGTTTATAACGAGGACAGGGGGCCTCGGCTTACTCTACTATTCGTTCAAGAAGCATCTCCGAAGTGCGCTTCATCTTTTTCTTCCGCACTAGGCTCACACCATCCCTAGCTCGCTTTCCTTCTAAAAAAGACTACTCTCTTCATCACAGACAGTATATTTAATTAATTATTGCTTATTATACATCTTTTCAAACAATTAGCAAGGGTCAATTACACCAAAGTGAAACTTAGCACTTTTTCTTTTGTATACGTAAAAATTATGTTTTTCAAATCTAGAACTACGGAAATGGTCTTTCAGAACGACACGCTTTCTAGCCACACGCTTCGCTTCCGCAATTGTTTCATCAGTAATATCATGATACAAAGCGAAGTGTTTTAATCCTTTTATTCCATCTGATTCTATAACAGTTTCTTCAAAGTAGGGTAAGCACCCAGCGCCTTGTCATATTTCTATGATAGGTTTCCAAATACTCCCCCCCGAACCGTACGTACTTGTCTCCAAGTATACGGCTCTCCATTTATCAATCTAATTTACCTAAATGTAAATCTATGTGACATTGTTGGCATAATGCCATGGTTTTTCTTTTTCTGGATATCATCATCTGCTCCCACATTTTTTTCCCTTTTAGGTCTTTTAACTTTCTAATGTGGTGCATTTCAATTGCTTGATTCTTTTTGCCACACATCTCACATTCTTCAGCTAATAATCGTTTAATGAGACTCGTTCTTCCAGACATCTTTAATGTATTTGGGAGAATATCAACTTCTGGTTTGTTATCTGTATGTTTTTGTCTCTGAAATCCTTTGTCATAGAGATATCTTATTTTTTCGCCATTTTTTGTTTTGTATTGGATACCAAACTTTCCGTTGATTTTATATTTGTTGAGTATTTTTTTAACACTTGTGTTGTACTTGTTTGCGAACGTCTTATACATACTGTATTCCATTATATATTTGTATTTATTTAGGACACTTACATTGTTCGCTAACTTATAGTACTCATATAGACCGCGTATTTCTGCATTATAGATACTTAGAATCTCTAAATCATCATTATCTTTTAAATAAGTTCTGTGTTTAGCTTTCCAAGTACCTATTTTATTTTCAATTACTAATGCATCTTTTTGTAGTAAATTCTTTATCCATTTGCTTTTTGGTACATATAGTTTAGGCGTATAGGAGTATAATCTTTTTGTGCGTCCGTGTGTAGTTTTTGCAGTTGACTGTTCTCTAGAGATTGTAATATCGTATCCAAGAAATTGTGCCAATTTTTGGCTATGAGTTATGAGTGTTTTTTCTTGTGATAATTCAAGGTCTAACTTTTCTTTAAGAAAAATCGTGAGATTTTCTTTGAGCTGAGTAGCATCTTCTTTACTGCCAATTATTCCAATTAAGAAGTCATCTGCATACCTGGTATATACTATTCTTTTGTAGTCTGCATCCATTTGGTCTTTTGAATGGATAGAGAGTTGTTTTTTGTGTAGTTCGTTCCATTGTGTTTTAACTTCTCTCTTTTCTTCTTCTGACATTTGTCCCCATGAATTCACATGTTTTTTCCGCAATCTATATTTCTTTTCAGATAGGTAGCCATAATCACGAGTTTCTTTTCTTCGTATTCCCTTATCAAATTGTTGTTTGTAATTGTTCATAAACTGATCTAATTCATTTAGGTAGATATTAGATAATATGGGACTGATTATGCCTCCTTGTGGGGTGCCAGAGAATGTGTTGTTATATGTCCATTCTTCTAGATAGCCTGCTCTTAGAAATTTCCAGATTAGCCTTATGAATTTTTCGTCATCGATTCTTTTTCTAAGGATATTTATAAGTGTAAGATGATTTATGTTATCGAAAAAGCCTTTTATATCTCCTTCAACAAACCAACGCACACCTCTATATGTCCTTTGAATTTGAATCAATGCCGTATGACAACTCTTTTTAGGTCTAAACCCATGTGAATTATCAGAGAATGTTTGCTCATATATACTCTCAAGGATACTTCTTATTATTTCCTGTACAATTTTATCATCTGTTGATGGTATACCTAGTGGTCTTTTTCCGCCATTGGCTTTATCTATATATACTCGTTTAGCTGGATAAGGTTGATATGTCTCATTTTTGATTCTGTCTATAAGAGTGTTAATTCTTTCAATACTCATTCCGTCAATATTATTTCCGTCTGTACCCTTAGTCATATTACCTTCTTTGGCATATATCTTAGAATATGCCATGTAATAAAACTCTGGATTATAAAGATTTCTATAGAGTCTCTTGTATTTATAATTTGCATTATTAGCTTTGGTATTTAGACTGTTTAATACCTCATTTGGATTTCTCATAGAGCCTCTCGCTCCTTCCTAATTCGTATTAAACTGATAAACTGTTTCCCTTCGCCATGTAATAGGCTTTCCCTATTTCGGACTACTACGGAAACTCCGTTACCTTATTAGATATTCATAAGCCACATACCTTGTTTTACACTTGGTATCATCCTTAATAGCCAATTTAGGTTGGCATTCCAACTTAGGTAATCCCCATTTAGTACAATTAGAGACAAGCATGTTATAGTGTCGGATGCGACTTTCGTTCTTTTCCACTTACAGTGGCTGGTTAGTAATGGGTCACAAGGAATAGAGTCCAATGTTATCCCTATTCCTCTTGAGCTATTTAACAAGCACCTAGTTAAATGGCTATTACTACACAACGTTACTAGTTACCTTTCGTTGCGGGTCTCGATATCCCCCCTTGAACTATCGTTTAAGCAGTTTAGCTTTCATCCTCATCTATAACGGTTCATCTTGCCATTCAGTCGTGATTTGGTAACTAATCAACTTATGGCTTTACCAACATGCTACACTCCCCGTTTGGTTTCCCTCTCGGATAAGTTGGTTGATGATAGGTTTTCGTGTGACCTATAACCTACAACTTTGCTAAAGTTGAATCCCTAAAAGCCCTTATGGGCGCACCATCGGATCAAGATATACGACATCATAACTATTATCTTCACATTGTTTTAAAAATGCGTAATGCTCAGTTTGCTTTACATCAATTCGTTGCATTGCTTTATCAATTTCAGAAACGGATGAAGACCATGTTTTCAAACCATTTTCCATAATATAAGCCATATACTCATTGCCTTCAAGTCCGGTTACTTTTCCGCTTTCACCAACAATATAGCTAGCCACAATACTATCTGATGCCATACCGAGCGTACAATCTAACACTGTCATTCCGCTTTCTAATTTAGCAGCTTGTACGAACGGATCGTGTTCTCCGCGCATTAATCTCTTCACACGAAACATCGCTGAGTTTGGATGAAAGAAAAACGACTCCTCTGTTCCTTTTGGATAAATGGCTAATCGATTTTTGCCTACGACAAGTACATCTTGTTCATACTGCTCATGCAGCTTATGTACTGGTATGTCATTACGTTTAACGAAAGAACGATTTAATTCTGCCGCTACCTGCTTTGCATAATCTATCATTTCTTTATTCGTTCTTCCTGCTGTTGTTACTATCATTGTTTCACCTCTATATAAAGAAAAGAGGGAGATTTACTCTCCCCCTTCTTTAGCAATTCTTTTCGAAAGCTTGCTCTAAGTTCGTAATAATTTCGTCCATAGTTGCACCTTCAATTTCATGACGGTGAATGAAGTGAACAACTTCTTTTCCTTTTAATAATGCCATAGATGGTGAAGATGGAGGAATTTCTCCGAAGTATTCACGCATTTTTGCAGTAGCATCTTTATCTTGACCTGCGAATACAGTTACAAGATGATCAGGTTGTTTTTCAGCACGAACAACTGCTTGACCTGCTGATGGACGTGCTAAACCAGCTGCACAACCACAAACAGAGTTTACAACTACTAAAGTTGTACCTGTTGTGTTTTCCATAAATTCTGTTACAGCTTCTTCTGTAGTTAACTCTTCAAACCCAGAACGCACTAATTCTTGACGCATTGGGATTACCATTTGGCGCATGTATTCTTCATAAGCATTTGACATCTTGCAATCTCTCCTTCAACTTTCATTCCAAATTCATCATATCACGCTCTATTAATAGGTGCAAAAGAAAGATAACGATGATTTCATTTTTTTGTAGGGATTTCACAAACCCCACCGCGGCAATGTCCAACTGGGACAAGTTTTCTATTGTTAGCGATATAATCATATACGTTACTTCCAAATCCAAGTACGATAGATAGCTTTATAAAAGGCACCGCAAACCAATAAGATGGAATGGACTTTGCTAATACATGTATGCTATGAATGCCGTCATACCACTTATTATTTTTAAAAATATACAATCTTTGTTCCATCTTACTTTGTAGTTCTTGAGAAAGTTCATACTTCTCAACTACATCTTCATCTCGAAATGAAACAAATTTCACCTTACCCTTTTTATCTAATTTCTTCGTACGTTCTGCAACCGCCGTACACATCGGACACCAACTATCATAGAAAACAATCATACATTATTCCCCTTTACGAGACTCCGTCATCTGTTTCCATACAGAACCTTTTGCTTCTTCTCCGCCTTCAATACGCTCTAACGCTAGACGTGCTTGCATTGCTACTTCAAACTCTGGATCATCTTGCGCTGCTTTTAATGCTGGAATTGCACTTTCATCTCCAAGTTCAAATAAGAACATCGCTGCACGCCAGCGTACTAATTTACTTGGATCTTTCAGAGATTTAATCATAACGAACATCGCCGCCGGATCACCTACATCTGATAAACAATCTCCTGCAGTACGACGAACACTTACAGAGCGATCTAATAAGGCTTTATATAATAACGGTAATACTTCATCACCTTTTACCATACCTAAATATGCTGTTGCTAAACGGCGAATCGAAACTTTTTCATCATCTAACGCCATCTTCAACACTGGAATATCTTCTTCAGTAGGATCCATTTGTTCTAAAGCTGCAAAACGGTTTTTCCAGTCAGCATCTTTCATCATCTCTTCTGTTACTTTATATGGCTCACGCTTTTGAATCGTTACTTCAACAGCACCTGCCTGATTTAATAATTCTTTAACCGTTTCATTTACACGTTCTTCCGGATAAGCAGCAACAATCTCTTCTACTACTTCTTTCCCAATTTCTTCAAAATCACCGTAACGTGTACTTTGTTCCACCCATTTACGTTCTTTTACAACGTTTGGTGCAGACATTTGAACTTTCATAATTGATTCTTTAAAACGGTCAGGTAAACCAACACGTTCTTCCGTCGTTCCATCTGTTAACTTTACTTGCATTGGGATAGTAAAGAACATTTGAACAAATACTTTCACTTCTCCAAAATGAGCAAGTTGTTGTTCTTCACTTTCTTCTACTACTTCTTCGCCAAAAACAGCACGAACTTGCTGTAATAAAACTTTCCAGTCATACTTTGCATTTCGCTCCACTGCTAAAAAGTCGGCTACATGATATACACCTTTAATACCTTCAATTTTCAAAATTTCTTGCACTTGCATTGGCGCTTGTTCTTTATTTTCATTTGTATAATTATTACGTGCTCCTGATGGTAATACTTCATTCAAAATAACTTTCATTGTATTTGGACTTGGCGTCGGTTCAATTGCTTTAATCTTCACGTAAAAAACTCTCCTTTATTGCATGTTCTTAGCTGTATTGTAACATGTTATCACTCTATACTCCTACTCGGATGCTTAATTTTACTATTTACTTTTCTACATTGCTAGGAAGTTTCATTCATTCTATTTTCACCTAATCATTCCATAACTATAGTTAAAAGTATAATTGACAATTACATAAAAAGGGATTAACCTTAACTCATAAAATGACCAAGGTCATTTTATGAACAAAGTCATTCAAAGGTGGAGTGATAACAAATGAACAATGTCATAATTATTGGTGGCGGTATTGCTGGACTTTGCGCAGCAATTTCCTTACAAAAAATAGGAATAGAAGTAAAAGTATATGATAAAAACAATGAGCCTACTGTTGCTGGTACGGGTATTATCATTGCTCCGAATGCAATGCAAGCACTTGAGCCATACGGAATTTCTGAGAAAATCAAAAAATTCGGCAACGAAAGTGACGGTTTTAACCTTGTATCCGAAAAAGGAACTGTTTTCAATAAATTGATTATCCCATCTTGTTATCCAAAAATGTACTCTATTCATAGAAAAGATTTACATCAATTGCTACTTTCTGAACTACAAGAAGATACTGTCGAATGGAGAAAAGAATGTGTAAAAATAGAACGAAATGAGAAAGACGCCTTAAAAATAGTATTTCAAGATGGTAGTGAAGCATTTGGCAATATACTGATTTCTGCCGATGGTATTCATTCTGTCGTTCGAAAACAAGTAACACAAAGGGATAATTATCGTTATGCAGGATATACGTGTTGGCGTGGCATAACTCCTACTAATAATCTTTCTTTAACAAATGATTTTATTGAAACTTGGGGAACGAACGGTAGATTTGGTATCGTCCCTCTTCCCAACAACGAAGTATACTGGTATGCGCTCATAAACGCGAAAGCTAGAGATCCAAAATACAAAGCTTACACAACAGAAGATTTATATAATCATTTCAAATCTTACCACAATCCCATACCATCTATTTTGCATAATGCATCGGACGTTCATATGATTCATCGTGATATTGTAGACATTATGCCAATGAATCAGTTTTTTGAAAAACGCATCGTTTTTATTGGGGATGCTGCCCATGCACTTACTCCGAATTTAGGCCAAGGTGCTTGCCAAGCAATTGAAGATGCGATTATTTTGGCTGAATGCATCAAAAATAATGCCCATTATCGTCAAGCATTTATAGAATACGAACAAAAAAGACGAGATAGAATTGAAAAAATCTCAAACACTGCGTGGACAGTTGGAAAAATGGCGCAAATAGAAAGTAAACCTTTAACTATAGTAAGAAATGAAGTAATGAAACGTATTCCAAAATGGATTTCTGAAAGGCAAGCACATGAACTATATAACTTTCATTTATAATAATAAGAAACAGCATTCTCTATCCTTCTTTCAATTACATTAAACTTAATCATGAAGTAAGATTTTATTTGAGATTATCTATTAAACAGATATAATTGTTTGTGTTAGGAGTAGATTATATGCTGAGAGAAACGAGAAAAAAAGAATTAAAAGAACTTATATTCCTAAAAGCAGTACAACTCTTCCAAGAACGCGGGTACGAAAATGTAACGGTTCAAGATATTACTACTGCATGCGGGATTGCAAAAGGAACTTTCTTCAATTACTTTCCGAAAAAAGAAAACATATTATTATTTTTAGGTGATTCTCAAATTGAACTATGGAATGAAAGTTTAAAAACATATGCAAATGTAGAACATCCAAAAGAAAGAATTAAACTTGTTCTAGGAGACTTACTAGATCGTTTTACTGGACATGGTGATTTAATGAAGCATGCCGTCTTTGAGATTATAAAGTCTAATTACTTAGTAGAAAATGAAGTAAAAAGTATACAGCAGCTACAAAAAGGTTTGTCTTCAATTATTACAGAGGCGAAAGAGACAGGAAAATTAAACAGTCAATGGGATATACATATTATCACTTCTACTATTATGAGTACTTATTTTTATACATTAATGTCCCATTCACTATTACATGCTAATGAAATAAACGTGAAAAATACACTCAACCAACAATTAGATGTTGTTTGGGAAGGGATCAATCAAAAGTGATAGAGGGCTATATTACTAAGCCCTCTTCTTACGATGCGCCCTCCCTCCTTCTCTCCAAAAATGTAATGCTCTCAATCACAACTTCCGTTATATATATTCTCTTTCCTTGATTATCCTCGTAATTCCTCGTATGAATACGTCCAGTAATTCCAACAAGTGAACCTTTCGTACAATATTCAGTTACATTCTCAGCTGACCTTCTCCATACGACGCAATTAATAAAATCTACTTGCTGCTCACCTAAGCTATTTCGAAAACCTCTATTCACCGCAACACATACTCGTGCATACGCAACGCCTTGCTTTGTGTAGTATAATTCTGGCTCCTTTGTCAATCTACCGATTAATACAACTCGATTCATCATAAGTTATACCACCTCTTATATTTTTCTTCATTGTAAAGAAAAATATATGAAGGGTAAAAAGCTTAAAATAATATACTTTATAATAAAAAATATATTTTTATACCTTATAAAAACTAAAAAGAAACCTTACATACTTTAAACATGTAAGCTTTCAAAAAATTATACTTCACTGCATGAAATGTAATATCCTCCGCGGGCCATCTTTACTTCCGCACGATATAATACTTCTTCTAAGTAGAAAGTTATCGGTTTTACTTTACTCTCAAATTTCAGTTGTTCATTACATTCAGCTGCATAACTTTCAATAGCTGAAGTAATAACTTCTCCCGATGGATACGTTAAAGCATCATCTAGTTCTATGAAAAAACTTTTAGAAAATAGTTTTTTCATAATCCCTTTCTTCTCTTTCATCATATTCCATCCCCTTCAATTTAAGGTTACCAACATCCATATTATACCACATCATCAATATATCTTTGAAAATAAAAAAATCCTGCATTTTTCACGCAGGATTTTTTTATTAGTCATTTTTCGTAAAGTAAGAAACGAAACGAAGAATTTCTAAGTATAACCATACTAATGTAAGCATTAGTCCCATTGCAGTGTACCACTCCATATATTTCGGAGCTTGACTACGTACACCATTTTCGATTAAATCGAAATCTAGTAATAAGTTTAATGCAGCAACTACGATAACAACTGCACTAATAATAATACCGATCGTACCACCTTGGTGAATGTACGGAACAGTTACACCAAACATGTTTAGTAGAAATACGACTAAATACATAACCATAATTCCAAGTGTTGCTGCCATCACGCCTGTACGGAATTTATCCGTTACTTTTACTACGCGTGTTGCATATAACACTAACATCGCAAATAGAATTGAGATTGTTAATAATACAGCATTTAAAACGATAGAATCGCCAAACTTCATTGTATAAACAGCTGAAATACTACCTAATACAACCCCTTCTACCGCCGCATAGATTGGTGCACCAAAAGGTGAAATACGCGGGAAGAACATAGACGCAAATGCGATGATTGCCGCAACGATTAAAGCGCCAATTAATACTGGCATCTTCATCGTACCCTCTATCATCTGTATGTATGAATAGACAGACGTTGCAAGTAGCAAGATAAGCATAATAAACGTTTTGCCTACTGTTCCGCCAATAGTCATCGCAGAAGCACTTGCTCCTTCTTTACGGAATGCCTCTTTTTTCAACATTGGATTAGATGTTCTCATTTTTTCCCTCCTAAAATAGGTTCTACCAATAGTGTAAAGTTTTTCTCTTTACTTTTCAATATATGCAGCTTGTTTTTATTTTAATCCTTCAACAATGTCGGATAGTTCACTCCATCTTTCCATCGTTTTTTCTAACTCTTCTTCTGTTTTTTGCTGTGCTTCAGACAATTCTTGCGCTTTCGTAAAATCAGAACCAACATTCGCAAGCTCTTCTCCAATTGATTCTAGCTTTTCTTCAAGTTCCGCAATTGTATCTTCAATTGTTTCCCATTCGCGCTGCTCGTTATATGAAAGTTTACGCTTACGTTGTTGTTTCGGTGCTTCTTCTACTACTTTTTTCTCTTTCTGTACTTCCGCTTTCTCAATAAGTTCTCTCGTTTTTTCCATTTCTAAGTAATCCGTATAACTACCTAGAAATTCGCGCACTTCTCCTTCTCCCGTAAAGATGAACAATTCATCTACTACTTTATCTAAGAAGTAACGGTCATGCGATACAGTTAAAACGACACCTGGGAAATCTTCTAAATAATCTTCCAACACCGTTAATGTTTGTGTATCTAGATCATTCGTAGGCTCATCTAGTAATAGTACGTTCGGTTCTCCCATTAATATACGTAATAAGTATAAACGTCTTCTTTCACCGCCAGATAATTTGCCAAGAGGTGTACCATGTGAATGCGGCGGGAATAAGAAACGTTCTAACATTTGAGACGCACCAATTACTTTTCCATCTGTCGTATGAATAACTTCCGCAATTTCTTTAATGTATTCAATCATACGTTGATTTAAATTCATTTCTTCATTTTCTTGCGTATAGTAAGCAATTTTTACTGTTTGTCCAACTTCAATTTCACCACTATCAGGAGATATTTTACCTGCAAGCATATTTAATAGTGAAGATTTCCCGCTTCCATTCGCTCCAATAATTCCGATACGATCGCCTGGTTTCACGATATGATTGAAGTTGTTTAATACTGTTTTATCGCCAAATTTTTTCGTTACATCTTTTAACTCAAGTACTTTTTTCCCAAGGCGACTACCGCTAAGCGCAATATCAACTGACTGTTTTGCAGCTGGACCTTCTTGACCTTTTAACTCTTCAAATCGTTGAATACGTGCCTTTTGCTTTGTCGAACGAGCTTTTGCACCACGGCGAATCCACGCTAGTTCACGGCGATATAAGTTTTGACGTTTTGATTCTTGCGCAAGTTCTTGTTCTTCACGAAGTGCTTTCGCTTCTAAAAACGTACTGTAATTTCCTTCATAACTATACAATTTTCCATTATCTAATTCGAAAATACGATTCGTCACACGATCTAAGAAATAACGATCATGGGTTACAAGTAATACCGCACCTGTGTACCTTGCTAAATATTCCTCTAACCACTCAACTGTCTCATGGTCAAGATGGTTCGTAGGCTCATCTAAAATTAATAGATCCGGTGTTTCAATAAAACACTGCGCCATCGCAATACGTTTTTTCTGTCCACCAGATAAATTTCCAACAATTGCTGTGAAATCAGTAATTCCTAATTTCGTTAATAACGATTTTGCATTCGCATTTGCTTCCCACGCACTCATCGCATCCATACGTTGTTGCACTGCAAATAATTGTTCCTGTACCTTTTCATTACTTGGATCTTTTTCGATATGTAATAGCGCCTTTTCATAATCACGAAGAAGACGAATTAAAGGTGTATCACCATGGAAGACTTGCTCTAATACTGTTAATTGTTCATCAAACTCTGGTTGCTGTGATAAATAACTAATTGTATATCCACGTGAATGAGTCATATCACCTGTATCAGGAATTTCTGCCCCTGCAATAATTTTTAATAAAGTTGATTTACCAGTACCGTTTACACCGATAATTCCGGCACGTTGTCCTTCTGCAATACTAAATGATAATCCATCAAATAACGGTTTTTCTCCATATGATTTTGATAAGTTTTCCACAGTTAACATTTTCATATTTGTGCATTCCACTCTTTCATAAATTGTTCAATAAACTGTTCCATATAACGATGACGAACTTCCGCCTCTTGTTTTGCTGCATTCGTATTCATTAAGCCTTTTAGTTTTAAAAGTTTTTCATAAAAATGATTTAAAGATGGGTCATTATTTTTTCTATATTCATCTTTCGTCATCACTTCACGAGGAGGAATAGTTGGATCATACATTAATCTCCCTTTCGCCCCGCCATACGCAAATGTGCGAGCTATTCCAATTGCACCAAGAGCGTCTAAGCGATCTGCATCTTGAACAATCTTCCCTTCAATTGACTCCACTTTACCGCCATGACCACCTTTATAAGACATATTGGCGATAATATGAAGAACATGCTCACTTTCCTCTTCTTCAACATGTAACTCTTCTAACCAATCAGAAACTTTTTTCATTCCTGCTTCTTCACTTTCATTTAACTTCTCATCTGCCACATCGTGAAGTAATGCTGCCATTTCAATTATAAAACGATTTCCTCCTTCTTGCTCGAATAAAGAAATCGCCAGTTTATGTACGCGCTCAATATGATACCAATCATGCCCACTCGCATCTTTTTCTAAAATATGTTTTACAAAAGTAATTGTTTTTTCTATCTTTTCTTGTTTTGTCATTTTATCTTCACCCAGTTACTTATTGTAACACGCCCGCATTTTTTCATCACATATTTTCTTGTCCGCCCATACACTAGGTGGTAGGCATCATCATGAAGGAGGAATAAATATGTTCTATAATAATCAACCGCCTTACCCACAACAACCATTTTACCCTCAGGCGCAGGAACAAGAACAAAGATATACAGAACAATATGAAGAACAAGAGCAACAATATGAACAAAATCCATATGCAGCGCCACAAACTCAAGAACAACAATTTCAGCAAAATCCATATGACACACGTCCAAGTTACGAATATCCTCAAAATCCATATGCAGTACCACAAACTCAAGAGCAACAATTTCAACAAAATCCCTATGTAGCACCGCAAACTCAAGAACAACAATTTCAACAAAATCCATATGTAGCAACACAAACTCAAGAACAACAGTTTCAACAAAACCCATACCCAACTCAGCCACAACAACCTCAATATCAACAACAAATGTATCAACCAAACTACGACGCACGTGTCTCACCACCTAAACCACCAACAGTAGATATTACACAACCACAAATTTTACCACCTGGACCAACATTAGATATTACACAGCCACAAATCTTACCACCTGGACCAATTACAGAACCAACGCAACAACAAATTCAACAAGTTGTCGGTACACAGTTCTTACCTTTAAAGAAACCTGTACTAGATTTCGTAAAACCTTGGGTAGATTACGGTTTAAATGAAGCAAAACATACATCACACAAACACGCTTTAACAGAAGTTGCTGCCATTATGTTTTTAGTTGGGAAAGGATTCAATCCGACGATTGCACATTATATTGTGGAATCTTGGGAGAAGAATGAGCAGTTTTAGAGGTTTTTATTCTTACAAAACTATAAAAGTGTCACAAATGCCTGGTTTATAGCATTTGTGACACTTTTTTGTTTGTTATGTTAAATGTCATTTCAATAGTGAATTACTGCAGTTACCTTTTCTTCCTAGGACCTATAATTAATTTAATCGCCGTTCTTTCTTGTTCATTAATCGTAACCTCTTGAAATGCTGGAACGAAGGCTAAATCGATACCACTTGGAGCAACAAATCCTCTTGCGATTGCTATTGCTTTAATCGCTTGATTTAAAGAACCAGCCCCAATCGCTTGAATTTCTACATTGCCACTTGTTCTTAGTACACCTGCTATTGCACCTGCAACTGAATTTGGGCTTGATTTTGAAGATACCTTTAATATATTTTCCATGTAAGTTGCTCCTTCTATAATTTAATCGTTCTTTCGTTACAGTTTAAAATATTTCAACGTATCTTTTACTATTATTCACACCAAAAGCAAACAATGCTACATATGTACATTCATTCGATACTTTTCGTCTTCTTCCTGCCCATCTACATAAATAAAAAGCGATAACTAAAGACTCTAATATACCAACATTCAAATCATAGAAATTCACTACTCGATAACATTAGTGCAACTGAAGATAATAATGTTTCCTTTTCAAGTGAAATTAATATAATAATCATTTCTCCTATACTTCAATCTATTAAGAACCTCGGCTCATTTTTCTAGCAATTCATTAACCTCCTTCAAAAATTTCACAAATAATATCCTAATACTATATTTCATTATTTGAGCACGTTATCTTCCAAATCTATTATCTTTTCTTCTATATAGTACAAGCATACAAACAAATTTCCTCCCATTTACATAAACTACTATGTGTCTTAAATCTATTAATAATAGGAGGTAATAGATTGAATCCTCACTTTCATTCTTCAAAATCGTTTAAAAGATGTTCCTGCCCCTGTCCCCCCAGCTCACATAAACCATCCGGTCCAGCTTATGGGACTTTTTGGCAAACTGAATTTATAACTGTTTCTTTTGGCGATCCTTTTCCATTTAATCACTTCGGCCCTATAGCAGGAGGAGTTTCCTTACTAAATCCTACTACTATACAATTTAGTCAAGCTGGTGATTATAGAGTTTCTTTCATTTCAACTATTAACACTACTTTAAATCCTGTATTTCCACATATTCCAGTCATGACTATATTCTTAAATAACAATCCCCTTGCTAATAGCCAAGGAGATTTCGCAATTCAAATGACTAATTCAGCAAATAACGAATGTCTTCAACTCGTTGGTGAAACAATTGTTACGGTACCAGAAAATTCTACCATTCAACTTAGAAATAACAGCGGTTTTAATAAGCAAAAAATTGTAACTTGTGATAATGGTATAAATTCACTTGAATTAACTGTAACAAAATTAAGTAAATAAAAAGCCGCCTTAGATTAAGATGCTAGCTCAGCATCTTTTTTTAATAACTAATCCTCTTCTTCAATTTCTAGTCTCTCTTATAGAACATAAACGCCCACTGATTATTATCCCGCAAATAGCGGGATAATAATCAAAAAAGTGCAGAAATCTTTCTAACACAAGATTTCTACACTTTTATATTAATATCTATTCGTCCTTACTTCTCCACATAAACCGACTTAACAATTGTACGATTATAAGGCAGTCCTTCTTTATTCATCCCTTTTATATCCATCGTAACGTTATATACTCCTGGTTGCTTTATGTCCTTCAAAGCACCAGTAAATGTATTGTTATTAACATTTTGCAATTCATTAAATTCAGAGACTAGTTTCCCTTCTTCATTCACAACTCTTACTGTTATGGAAAGATCCCCTTTCATTTCAGGTGCTACAGGTGATTTTTTCAGTTTATACTCAGGTTTATTTACTTTAACTTTGGTAGGCATTTGAAGAACAAATGGTGCGTCATTCTTGTAATCGCTTATAACTAGATATGCATCTTTCGACTGCTTCGCCATCATTTTAACTTTCCATTCTCCTACATCCATTTTATCAAATTTAAATGTTCTAATTGTTGCACCACCAAAGAAAGATTCTTCTTCACCAGTAGTTATAACGCTATCCTTATTTGTATACATTTTTCCTTTTGGTGATATCATTTGTACTTCTACATTAGACGAAGCAGTTAATATAGAAACGATTCCTTCTGACTTTTTATCAACTGTAACAGTTTGCTCTATCCACTGATTTTGTGGCAATTCTCCGCCTAAAATGTTTTGGTTTGAAGTTGTATTTAATTGTTCTATGTTTTCATTTGAACTAGTGCTGGATGCTACTAAAGCTGGTACGGCTACATTTGATGTACGTAAATATGGTTCAATTCGTGAGAACACAGCAGATCCTTTTCGTATATTATCATGATCAAATCTGGAATCTGTAAATAAATGAGTTCCATACGGCAACTTAGCACTCCACTCATTTACTAGTCCATCATTTGAACCGTATGATGACAAATATAATCCGCCCATGGATAACGCCGAGAATACAGGGCCCCAACTAGTTCCCGTAACTGTATAATAACGGTTTAATTTAGCTGCTGGATTATTATCAATCGTTGAACGAAATTTTGCCATTTCGCCCATTTGTAATGAGTACGTACCATCATCTTTTTGACCTAATATAGAGGCAAGCCATCCCGCCCACCAACTATATGATAAATCAGCTAAGTTTGATCCATGATGTGGTGTCGCAAGCGTAATAACATTTCCGACAAATCGATTTGCACCATATCCTACTAATGCAGCCTGTGTATCGATACCGCCTTTACTATGTGCTACAATATTAACTTTTTTACCGAAATGATTATATATTTCTTCTAATTTTTGTGCTAACAATTTTCCGTTGTCCCACTGACTAGCTGATCCTTTTCCAGCAGCATCATATAATTGTATAAATACTGTTTGATAGCCTGCTTTCAAAGCATAGTCATACATATCATTTATATCGTGATACACTGTCTTTCCATACCAACTATCAGCATTCCCATTCCTTCCTTGTACAAAAAGAATTGGAGGTTTATTCTCATCATAATTTGCAGGTTTTTGCCCTAAAAACCAATCTCCAGGTGTAAAGACTTCTTGATCTGGAAAGCCTGTTTTAAGCTCTTTTACAACTTCTGCTCGTACATTTGTGCTAATCATTGGAACCATGATAAAAAATACAATTAGTAAGGCAACACATCTTCTCATCAATCGCATGTTACTCCCCCCACTTTTTTTGAAAGAAGGTGCTCTTTGTAATTTTTTATCTTCTTTCTTAATACTAGATAATCTTTTTACTTAAACAAAATCTTGTCCCTGCTCTCAAGAGATTACTAGTACCCCTTCTTCCTTAACACACGTTATTCTCTTTGTTTCTATCTCTTCCTTTTGAGAGAACACTATAAAAAAGTTTCTCAATAATTGTTAACCGTACTAAATCCAAATATCTCTTAATCATCATTGTCTATATAAAGTATACAAATCTTGAAAAAACTTTAGAAAAATAACACTTTATTACTACCTAGTTATAAAAAAAGAGGAATGAAGATATGTACTTTTATTTAATTTAATACAAAACAAACGAATAGAAGCTTATGCTGTAAGACTTTCCTACGCCGAAAGATTAAACTGAAATTTCTAAATAGATAATAAGGTTTTCAGAAACATATATTATGATAATTTTCGCAGACTTGAATTAAACTTTTAGAAGTACTAACCTAGCGGTGAGCAGAAGAAAATTCTGTAAAAAGAAAGGAGAATGCTTTATGTTGACCAATTTACAAAAGGAGTTTTTTAAACGACTAAAAATTCCTGTAAAAGAAGTAACATTTGATGATTTAAATGAAATCCTCTTAAAGATGGGCTTGATTCTTCCCTATGAAAATCTCGATATTATGGCTGGTACGATTAAAGATATCTCAAAAAAGAACTTAGTAGAAAAATTACTTATTCAAAAACGAGGCGGTCTTTGTTATGAATTAAACTCCTTATTGTATTACTTTTTAATGGATTGTGGGTTTCAAGTATATAAAGTAGCTGGTACTGTTTATGATCTTTACGATAATAAATGGAAACCCGATGATGGTCATGTCATTATCATATTAAATCATAATAATAAAGATTATGTTATAGACGCGGGTTTTGCATCTCATCTACCTTTACATCCAGTCCCCTTTACCGGAGAAGTCATCTCTTCTCAAACGGGAGAATATCGAATTCGCAAACAAACGACCCGAAAAGGTACACACATTTTAGAAATGAGAAAAGGAGCTAACGGGGAATCTACAAATTTCTTGCAATCTGAACCTTCAGATGAATGGAAAATAGGCTATGCCTTTACTTTAGATTCAATAGATGAGAAAAAGGTGAATAACATTCAAAAAGTGATTGTGGAACATAAAGAATCTCCTTTTAATAAAGGGGCTATTACTTGTAAATTAACTGATTATGGGCACGTATCATTAACAAATAAAAATTATACAGAAACCTTTAAAGGCATCAAAAATAAACGACCAATAGAATCAAAAGATTATGCTCGCATTCTTCATGAATCTTTCGGAATAACACAAGAAAAATATGTAGGAAAAACACTAGAAAGAGGCTAGTTGACTAGAATTATTGCATAATAAAGCAGATTCCATATTTAGAATCTGCTTTATTTTATATTTTGTTATAAAGGAATTTATTTTTGCTGGTACCCTTTAATTTTCAATGATATACTCATCATCATATTTATCATATTGGAGGCCTGATCCTATTTTTGATTCCGTAACTTGATCTCTTAAAAACGGTGCAGCTTCCATTTTGCTAGTTGCAATTTCAATTCCATATTTTTTCGTTAAATGGGCTAATTCTATTAAAAACCACTCTCTTCGTAATGTGACTGGAATATCAAATGTTCTTCTTTTCATATATAATAGCACCTCTTTAATTTTCATAACTTAAAAAACATTATAGTATATGCATGTCCATTCTAAATGTGCTATTACTAAAATAACATTTTAGTTTACATAAAATAATTATGTATTAGTAGAAAGAGGCTTGTCCTCCTCTTTCTACTGTAGAGATTTAAATTAAGAACATCTTGGTACACCTAAAGCTAAGAATAAACCTGCTACTCCCGCAGTAATCGGTACTTTTAACGTAATTACATCGTCTACCTTCGTTACTAAAAAGTAAGCATTACCTTCTTGTAATATACAATTCACTAACAATTGAAATTCCATTCAAATCCCCTCCTTTCAATCGATATATTATACTTTATGAATTTTGTTTAAAAACGTAATAGGAAATATATCTATTTTTTCTTATATATTGAACAAATGTTTATAAGTCTATTAAAAATACTAATTTTCTAAATTTATATAAATCGTGTAATATCCAATAAGTTCCTATATAATCAATAGTGAAAATCTTACAAATGGAGGTATAAAAATGGCGATTTTGAGTAATATTGGTGCAGCTTTATTTTTTATTGCTTTTATTCTTTTAGTTCTATGTATCATTTCATTCTTTAAGAAAAATGGAAAAGCAAAACAATATGGTCGTCCTACCGTTATTCTTTTTATGATTTCGATTCTCTTAACAGGAATGGGCACTACAAAATCTGAACACCCAGTCATCGATTTTTTTGCTACTTTAAGTTTCATATTATTTATTTTCTTCCTTGTTCTAGCAATCTTATCCGTAATTAAAAAGACAGGTGTAGCAAAAAAACAATTTATTATCACTGCTATTTTATTTGTCATTTTTGGTGCGTTATCAAGCATTTCAAACCCTACTTCTGAAAAAACAGCAGCAACTAGTAAAAAAGTTACTTCTAACAATGCAGAAGAAAAAGAGAGCGAGAAGAAAAAAGAACTAGAAAAGAAAGAAGCGGACGAAAAAACTCAAAAACAAGAAGATGAGAAGCGTCAAGCTGAAGAACAAGCTCGTAAGCAAGAAGATGAAAAACGTCAAGCCGAGGAACAAGCTCGTAAACAAGAAGATGAAAAACGTCTCGCTGATGAGCAAGCTCGTAAACAACAAGAAGAACAAAAGCGCCAAGCTGATGAACAAGCTCGCAAACAACAAGAAGAGCAAAAACGCCAAGCTGATGAGCAAGCTCGTAAACAACAAGAAGAGCAAAAACGCCAAGCTGATGAACAAGCTCGCAAACAACAAGAAGAGCAAAAACGCCAAGCTGATGAACAAGCTCGCAAACAACAAGAAGAGCAAAAACGCCAAGCTGATGAACAAGCTCGTAAACAACAAGAGGAACAGAAAAAAGCACAGCAAACTCAAACACAACCTGCTTCAGGAAATACTAGTAGTGCATATTACAAAAATTGTGCTGCAGTTAGAGCTGCTGGGAAAGCTCCCCTATATAAAGGACAACCAGGTTATGCCTCACATCTTGATCGTGATGGCGATGGAGTTGCATGTGAAAAATAGTAGTAAAAAAGAAGCTTCTAGTAAGCTTCTTTTTTACTACTACGTATAGTTATTATTCTTCCATTCTTGTAAGCCATATATCAATTCAAATTAGCATCTTATTTTTTTAATGCTTGTAATATTAATCATTAACTGGAGCAATACTCCAATTTATTATTTCAAGATTTTTCACCTCTATTTTTCCTTTGACAAGAACATGTGGAATTAAGTGAAACATCCCAAATCTTCTACCCTTTTCATATTCCTCCCTGTAATATTCTTTGGTGCAGGTATTTAATTGCTTTAATTCTCTATATTCATTAAAGTTGATGATTTCTATTTCGCATTCTTTTAATTCTCTATTTGGTCCACCCCAATTATGCTTTGAGTACTTGTATATTGCCATACACTGACCCTTCAATGCGCTAATAGGAACTTTATAAAACAGTTTATTTGTATGAAGGTTTATTCCTATTTCCAGTAATACTTTATAAATCTCATAAGGATGCAATGGTAAAAAATGCACAACATCATTCCATAAACATTCTAGTTTTGGTATTTTACGTGTTAATAATTTCTCCCTGTGAGGATGATCTTTATATTTTTGTATATACTCACCGTATAAATTTGGATATACACTTTTCAATTCATTTAATGGGATTAAATATTCTCCTTTTAGTTCTTCTGGTACCATATGATAAACATATTGCATAAAAACCTCCTATAAAAGATATACTTCCTATCCCAAAATTCTTCGCCATCTTTTCTATAATGTCCTCTGTTGAAGAATAATCCTATTATTCTCAAATCAGACACATAATAAGTGATTTCAATCACCACGTTGTTTTTTCATTTATCGCTATTCTTAATTTAGATATTATATTTAAACTTTATGGAGGCATTCATATGGAACATATATTTACTGAAACTTCTATTGTTGGTGAGATTGTTACACAATTTCCGAAGGCTAGTGATCTTTTTAAATCATATAAAATAGATTTTTGTTGTGGCGGTAATAAGCCACTTATTGATGCAATTCATGAAAGAAAATAATATTTTATTTCCGCGTGCCATTACAAAGGCATAAATAAAAGCATGACATGAGTAGCAATGCTCATGTCATGCTTTTATTCACGCTTCATCATCCTCTCAATCCAAATAACTACATTTCCTATCCGCTTCTCTTTTCACATTAAACTACAAATCATTATTTACCATATTGCCCTAAGTTACGGAAACAATTATACTAGATGTAATCAGAATAAATAATCTGAATATTCTTAGAATTAAAGATGAAATCTTTACTGCCCTCAATTAGATGGATACATTCTATTTTCCGCTAAATAGATTAGAAAACGATAATAACACATTAGGAGGATTACGATGCACCAGCTTGATTCATTACATCCCATTATAGAAAAAATAATTAACAATATTGAAAAGTTAATGGTCGGAAAGCGAAAAGAAACACTATTAGCTTTAACAGCTCTCTTAGCTGAAGGTCATGTACTATTAGAAGATGTTCCTGGCGTTGGGAAAACGATGTTAGTACGTGCTCTTTCTAAATCTATTGATGCTGATTACAAACGTATTCAATTTACACCTGATTTACTTCCATCAGATGTAACAGGTGTTTCTATTTACAATCCGAAAGAGCTCCAATTTGAGTTCAAGCCTGGACCAATCATGGGGAATTTTATACTTGCTGATGAAATTAATCGTACATCTCCCAAAACACAATCCGCCTTACTTGAAAGTATGGAAGAAGGCAATATTACAATTGATGGTATGACAAGACCGTTACCCAAGCCATTCTTTGTAATGGCTACACAAAATCCTGTTGAATATGAGGGAACATATCCTTTACCAGAAGCACAGCTCGATCGTTTCTTGTTGAAACTAAAAATGGGATATCCTACACAAGAAGAAGAATTTGAAATTTTAAACCGGATGGAAAAAACAACCCCCCTCTCCCATTTACAAGCTATTACTACAATAGAAGAATTACTTTATTTACAGCAAAGCGTACGGGAAATAAGCGTGGACAAAGCGATTAAGCATTACATTGTAAAGCTTGTTAGTCAAACTCGGTCTTATAGTTCTATACAACTAGGTGCAAGTCCGCGTGGCTCGATTGCTTTAATGAAAGCTTCACAAGCTTATGCATTTATCCATGGCAGAAATTATGTTATTCCAGACGATGTTAAATTTTTAGCTCCTTACGTGTTGGCTCACAGACTCATTTTAAAAATGGAAGCAAAATTTGAAGGAATAACAGGAGAACAAGTTATCGCAAAAATCGTTGCACGAACTACCGTGCCTACCCAAAGGAAGATGAACCTTTGATGAAAAGGATTCTACGAGTACTCTATCATTTTACTAAGTTATCATTCATTCCGTTATGCCTAGTCTTAACATTTTTATACGCTATGCTTCAAGGAGGATTTGTAAGTTGGTTTTTGTTTTACAGTACAATTCCTATTGGCCTTTATTCACTATTACTCCCCTTCTATGCTTTGCGGAACGCTGAAGTAATACGAATAACAAATCAAGACGAATATGCAGCAGGAGAACCTTTTTTAAGCACCATTACAATAAAAAGAAGATTTCCTTTTCCATTACTTTACTTAATTATAGAAGATGAATTACCATCACAATTTACAAAGTGTAAACAAGCGAAGATGAATAAAGTAATACTTTTTCCAGGATTGAAGCGAAATATTTCGTTTCAATATGCAATCGACACAATCCCTAGAGGAGAGCATACTTTTTCAAGCGTACGTGTCAAAACTGGCGATTTATTCGGTATGATGGAGAAAGAAGTAATTTTTTCAGTTCCAGATACATTTTTAGTCTACCCTCAGTATGTAGATATAACATATCGACAAATAGAAAATCATTTCGAACAAGGAGCACTTTCAGCAAATATAAATTTAGTAAAAGACTCTACCATTTCTGTCGGTGTGAGAGACTATAAACCTGGTGACCGCTTTTCATGGATTGATTGGAAAGCAACTGCACGAACAAACAACATTATGACAAAAGAGTTTGAACAACAGCGCAGCCATAATATTATGATATTCATGGACAGAACCCCATCCCCTCTATTCGAATCAGTCGTCACATTTACTGCCTCTATTGTCAGATCTGTTTTGAAGCAAAATTCACCGGCGTCATTCGTATCTGTCGGAAAAGAACGAACCTTTTTCCCTTTAGACAATGGAGATAGTCAGTTACATCAAATCTTTTGTCATTTAGCGAAAGTACAAGCGGACAGTGTATTCCCGCTCTCCCGAAGTGTAGAAATGGAATTAAGAAAAGTTTATGAGCCCGTAACGATTATACTCGTGACAAGTGATCTTTCTCCCGATATTCAAAAGGCAGCTGACTATGCTGCTATAAAAAATAGAAAATTAATGGTGTTTGTCGTAAAAGAAAAAGCAAATCAACTATCACATCGAGAACTTAGTATTCTAGAAACTCTACAAAAACGAAAAATATTTGTAAATGTGGTTTATGGAAACCAGTATACAAACGTGTTTTTTGAGGTGAGCAAATGATAACATTACAGACAAAAAAACAATGGGATATGACTAGATTTTTCATGCATGCATGCGCATTTCTACTTTTACTAGAATGGCTAAGGCCCCTCATCGGTATTACAAACGTAGGTAGATTAGATATTTTTGTAATATTTATAGGGATTTGCTTCACTCTCTCTTTTTTTCAAACAAAGTGGCAGATTCCAATAAAAGTCTTCACGATTTTATTCACCATTCATTTCTTATACTATAAAAATGCTTTTTTAAATCCATCTTGGTTAACAAAATTTTTTAATGATATTTCTCAAAATTCCTCTCTGTTATTTCAAGGGAATTTGCTAGATATTTCTCCAGTTTTTCCAACACTTTTATTTTTTTTATCATTTTGGTTTTTGAGTGCTTTCATCTCTTTTTGGATGATTCATAAAAAACGTGGGTTGTTATTTCTTATATTGACTATTATTTATATCACCGTTTTTCATAACTTACATGTATACAATGCAAACTACGCTATTATTCGTACTGTTGTCATCGGCTTTTTTATGCTTAGTCTTCTTCGCATAGAACGAATAAAAGAGAGTGAACACTTACAAAATTATGCTAGAGAAATCTCAAAATTACTTAGACCTCTTACAATATTTATTGTATTGTCAGCAACCATCGCATACTTCGCTCCAAAATTTGGTCCTCAATGGCCCAACCCAATGGATTTTTTAAAGTTCAACACATCCGAAGCAAGTAAACAGCAAGAAGTTTCTAAAATTGGGTATGGTTTAGATGACTCACGATTAGGTGGTCCTTTTAAAGCAGATCCTACAATTGTTTTTACAGCCGCAACGCAAAACAAACAATATTGGAGAGTAGAAACGAAAGATTTTTATACCGGAAAAGGATGGGAAGTTTCTGAAAATCAAAAGAAGATTTCTTTTAAAAATAAAAATGACGTGGTGAGTTGGTACGAACAAAATACAAAAACGGAGACAACTAAGGCAACAATCACCATGCAAAAAAGTTATCCTCACCTTACCTATCCAGCAGGGTTAATATCAGTTGAGGCTTCTTCTGATATATCATACAGCGTTGACCCATTTTCTGAAAAAATCTATACGATGGACGGAAACTCTTCCACTACTTTACATTCATATAAAGTAACGTATGAGGTCCCGGAGTTTTCCATAGAAAACTTAAAAGCTGTAAAAACGAATGAAGGTCAGGAAACAAATCCTTATTTCATAACAAAGTACACGCAACTTCCAGAAGCATTACCGCAGCGAGTAAAAGACTTAGCTAGTAGTCTAACAAAGGATAAAGACACCCGATACGATAAAGTATTAGCTATTGAAAACTATTTCACCGACCATTCTTTTGTATATGAAACAACGAATGTCTCATTCCCTGCCAAAAACCAAGATTATGTAGATCAATTTCTTTTCGATACAAAAAGTGGCTACTGTAATAATTTTTCGACATCTATGATCGTGTTACTTCGTTCTGCTGGAATTCCCGCTCGCTGGGTAAAGGGTTATACAGAAGGAACTCTTGATAATACGCTGGTGGGTGCTGAAGGTGAGGATGTTTATAAAATCGCGAACGATAACGCACACTCTTGGGTCGAAGTATATTTCCCTGGATACGGATGGATTCCATTCGAACCGACAAAAGGATTTACGAATCCCTATAATTTTATAAATAATACTCCTGCTCCTACTTTACAAAATAGCGAAGAAACTAATTCTCAAAACGCGCAAATGCACGAAAGAAACAATGAAGCAAAGCTTAAAAGTTTAATAGAAGATACTGAAGAAACTCCTACTAAAAAAATTACAAATGCTAAAAATAAATTTTCTTGGTGGTACGTATTCCTTTCTACGATACCAATTAGTATCATCGGCTACACTATCTTCGCTACTAGAATGAAATGGATTACATTTTTTATCATTCTTTTCTATAAATATCGAAAAGATGATGCTGTTTATACAAAAGCTTACGATTCTCTCCTAAAACAATTTGCACGAATTGGTATACGACGAGACGAGAGTCAAACATTCCGAGAATATGCTCTCCATGTTGATACACTTTACAACTCGACGGATATGCAACAACTTACTTTCAATTATGAGAGTGCTATATATCAAAAAGGACAAGCCGCAGCAGAATGGAAAAAATCCGTACACTTATGGGAAGTACTTATGAAAAAAGCAACTTCTCCGCCTAAATCAAATGACTTCCATTCAGCCATTTAATCTTGGTAATGTGAATGTAAAGAAAACGCCTCAAAGAACAAAGTAGTTCTTTGAGGCATTTTTTAATTAAGTGAAACTCCTAGTTATTCCCCAAGTACCTTCTCAATCTCAACCTCTAAATCAACCGGCTTCGTTTGCGGCGCAAAACGCCCTACTACTTTTCCGTCTTTTCCAATTAGAAATTTTGTAAAGTTCCATTTTACTGCTTTCATACCGAGTAAACCTGGTGCTTGTTCTGTCATGTATGTATACAGCGGATGAGCTTTATCACCTTTCACATCAATTTTTGCAAACATCGGGAAATTCACACCATAGTTTAACTCACAAAAACTAGTAATATCTGCTTCTGTACCTGGTTCTTGTCCTCCGAATTGGTTACAAGGGAAACCGAGTATTTCTAGCCCTTGTTCTTTATATTTATCATATACTTCTTGTAATCCTTTATACTGTGGTGTAAACCCGCATTTACTAGCTACATTTACAATAAGAAGCGCTTTTCCTTCGTAATCTTTTAACGATTTTTCTTCCCCTGTTATCGTTTTAGCTGAAAAATCATAAACTGTCATTATCCTTGCCCCTCTCTTCACTATCATTCTATGTTTATACTATACTACATTCGTGAATATACAGCTCTTATTACGTATTTTCTTCCCACGATTGTAAACGCTTTATTTTTGTTCGAAAATTCGACACAAATTACTAGACTTTTATGATGGAAAGTTTTACAATTAAATTGTGAACAAAATGTGACAGTTTATATTCTATTATTATAGAAAAGGATGGTGTTCAATATGAAAACTGCACAACATGAAACGATTTCAAATCGCGAGTTTTATTTCGTACTATATATGATGTTATTGTATGTGATTGGCTGGGTAATCGATGTAAATGGTTTATTCTTAAGCTCCTACTTTAATTTAGCGGGAGAGATTATGCTTCCATTAGTTGGCGGCATTGTTGGACTATTCGTTATGTCTATTAATAAACAACAAAGACAATAAGAACATGACCAAAAGGCAGAAGACGAAACTTTCGTTTTCTGCCTTTTTGTATTTTTAGCGTATAATAGTTACATATCGTATATAAGGAGTGGTAAAGATGAAAAAAGTAGAACAATTATCTTCTCACCTATATCTGATTGATGATTTTGATTTACAACATAATGAACGAACTGGTACGTACGTTTTATTAGGTGATGATATTACTTTAATTGAAACTTGTGCAGCCCCTTCTCTTCCGTATATTTTAGACGGCTTACAACAATTACATATTGATTTAAACGAAGTTAAAAACATTATCGTTACACATGTTCATTTAGATCACGCCGGTGCTGCTGGTTTAATGATGGAAAAATGCCCAAATGCTACTTTATACGTGCATTCTCGCGGTGCTCGTCATATGATTGATCCAACAAAACTCATTTTAGGTGCAAAAGCTGTGTACAAAGAAGATTTCGATAAACTTTTTGATCCAATTCTTCCAATTGAAGAAGAACGTGTTCATATTGTACAACATGGTGATACGTTACAAATTGCAGAAGACCGCATCCTTACATTTTATGATACACCGGGACATGCAAAGCACCATATTAGCATTCACGATTCATTAACAAACGGCATTTTTACTGGCGATACAATTGGAATTTATTATAGAGAACTTGCAGACCTTGGTGTAGAACTATATTTACCATCAACGTCCCCTTCACAATTCCAACCAGATGCGATGATTGCTTCTAAAAATCATATTCAAAGTATGAATGTAGATACTATTTATTTCGGCCATTACGGCGCATCATCCAATGTTACAGAAGTATATAAGCAACTAGAACATTGGTTACCTATTTTCGTTCATACTGGTAAAGAGGTCTTTGAAAAATATAATGATTTCGATGAGGCTACTAAAGCTTTGCAAACTGTATTAATGGATAAGGTCTCTTCTCACCTTACAAAGTTAAACGTTCCATCAGATCATTCCGTTTATAACATTTTACATCTAGATATAGAAATTAGTGCGATGGGCATTATAGATTATTTCACGAAGCAAGAGAAAGCAAACGCCACTATTAAATAACTGTAAAAGAAGAGATATACAACAGTAGTTATTGTATATCTCTTCTTTTTTTGAATATATTTTGAGTAAAGGATGGTGGAATATAATGCAAAAAGTGATGCTATACCTCTGCTTTACATTATTTATCGTCTTATTATTATTTGTCGGAGTGAAAATTCAATTTTATTTAGATACAGACGCACAAGTAAACTTTAACGTTTATCCAAGATTATTCTACTTTACACTCTTCCCTCTTATAGTCGGCATTTTATTACGATTCCTTCAATCCATTAATCGTGAAACAAGTAAACAAAACTGGCGCTTTCAACCGGATAAATTTATCGCCATTACTGTGCCTACACTATTCATTTCCTTTTCTCCAGCTCTACTCTTTTCACCAGTTGGTGCATACCTACCTTATATAACTAATATTATTCTTATCAATACAACTTTTGTTACGATAATTAGTTTAATAGCTGGCTATTCCCTTTTAGATTGTTTTATACAAAAAGATACTGCACATATGAAAAAATATAATTGAATACTTCATTAAATCTTGCCAGTCAAGGATTATATTTCCTTGGCTTGTTGTTAGAATAATTGTATTCCAGTATAATACAGTAATCGAATAAAATTCAGAGGAATGATACAATGTTTTTTCAATTTTTTCTACTAGCAGTCATTATGTCTTTTATTAGTGGTCGACTAATTGGTACAAAATTAAATTTTTTCAAACAAGCAAGTGCGGCCACTTTAGGTGTTTCACTTACGTCAGCTATGTATTGGTTTTTATATTTACGCTATCAAGATGAATCGATTGTCGGTGTTGATAGATATTTTTGGCTAGGAAGCTCATTAATTGTATCGATGCTTTGTTACCTAGTTTTTGAATTATTTGATCCTATTAAGCGTGGCGAAATGGATGACGTATTAATAGAAAGCAGAAATCCTATTTCAAAATTCTTCGCTAAGATTGGTAGACAAAAAAGATATATGCGCGTCTCTTCTATTGCAATAAAACACGGAATGGGAAAATATTTAGCTTTAAAGCGCTCACCAGAAGTAGATCGTAAGCTCGCCACTTCCCTTCGAAATACACTGGAAGAATGCGGTGGTATATTTATTAAATTCGGACAAGTTTTATCAACTCGATCTGATTTACTACCTCCAGTTTTTATTCACGAGTTATCCAACCTTCAAGAAAATGTAACACGTTTATCACAACAACAAGTTGAAGAAATATTGCAAAAGGAACTACATATACCAAAAGATGAAATTTTCAGCTCCTTTGAAATGGAACCGTTAGCTGCTGCCTCTATTGGCCAAGTACATAAAGCGAAGTTGAAAGATAACGACCAGGATGTCGTCGTTAAACTACTACGTCCTAATATTTCTGAGACAATTAAACGTGACTTAGATATTTTAATTCACTTCGCTCTATGGATTTCCAACAAATCAACTTGGGCTAAAAATATCGGATTTCTTGATTTAGCACATGGCTTCTCTATCGCAATGAAAGAAGAAATTGATTTCAAAATTGAGGCTCGTAACTTCGAACAAGTGTCAGATTCACTAAAAAATAGTGAAACGACAGTAAAAATACCGAAAGTATATCAAGAATACAGTAATTCAAAAATACTTGTGCTTGAATTTTTAGATGGAGTAAGTGTTAAAAGTGGGTCAGCATTATTAAATGAATTACAAATTGATACGAAAAAAGTACAACGACAACTCTTTGATTGTATTTTAGAACAGATTTTCTTTAAAGGTATTTTCCATGCAGACCCTCATCCAGGTAATGTGTATATTCTTCGTGATGGCACTCCTGCATTACTTGATTTTGGTTCTGTCGGACGTTTAGGAACACTACAACAAGATGCATTCAAGAGACTGCTTATCGGCTTTGAGCGCAAAAATTCATATGTCTTGCTTGATGGACTGCTTCAATTAGTTGAAAAGAAACCAAATGTTGATAAAGAAGGATTAGAACAATCTATCAGTCAATTATTAATCCAAAGTACGTACGTTTCTACAAATAGTTCTGAAGAATTCATGCAAGGGTTATTTCAAATAATCGCTGAATTTGAATTAGCATTTTATCCAATGGTTGCAGGTGCTTTCCGCTCTCTCATTACGCTAGAAGGAACGATGGTACAACTAAATCCTGAATTCAATTTAATGGATGAAGCAAAGCGCTTTGCGAGAGATCATGCAGCTAGTTTCATGCCAATTAACAATTATTCAAATCTAAAAGAAGCTGCAACAAACGAATTACTTTCTATGTTACCTGCCATGCGACGCATTCCTAGAAAACTAGATGATTTAAGTTCAAAACTAGAAAACGGAGAACTATCCGTAAAGGTCGGCTTTTTCTCTGACGAAACAAATGCATCATTTATTACTACATTCATCTCACAATTCCTCATTGCATTTATTGGAACTGCATTTGGTGGGATTTCAGTAGGCGTATTGCATTTAGCAAACAATGCGAAAGAACCAAATGATCAATTTTTAAGTGTCGTTGGTTACTGTGGTTTATTTATAAGCGCGATATTGCTTGTAAGAGTAGCTATTCATGCAGTAAGGAAATTTAAGTAATATTAAAACGAGTATGAAATCACGTATATTTTATACTCGTTTTTTATAGTGTATATAGTCAATTTGTACTAGGAAATTTATGTTAAACTAAAGAAAATCACGTACTAAGTCAAATTACATTTCAATCAAGGGAGAATTATTATGTATAGACTTTTTGGATTCTCGTGTCTAATGTTTCTCGCAAGTATATGTTCTTTCTTTATTCTAAGAGGACCTCATACAAATTTAACCTTAATTATTACGATTCTAGGTATACTTTCATTACTAGGTATTATTTTTGCAATCGCATCAAAAAATTGGTTATTCAGAATAGTTAGTACTGCATTAAATGGCGTAATATTAGTAGTTGTATACTTCCTATTGCTAGCAAAAGGCATAGGTGGTTAATATATTTACGTTTCAATAAGAAAAGCTCGGAGCTTAGACTCTGAGCTTTTTTACTTATCTC
Organism: Bacillus sp. FSL R9-9834; assembly: GCF_038006905.1. Lineage (NCBI taxonomy): Bacteria > Bacillati > Bacillota > Bacilli > Caryophanales > Bacillaceae > Bacillus > Bacillus sp. FSL R9-9834. The sequence continues at coordinate 2,102,225 of NZ_JBBOWD010000001.1, read as the reverse complement.
ACCTTTTCATCTACATACTCCATAAACTGCTCCGCTTTCATAAATCTTTCTTTATATGCCTCAGGTACTTCTTCTACTTTTATTGCACCAGTTGATTTTGTTTTCACTCGTACTATTTCATGTGTCATTAAAGCTTCCATATAGCGATCAAACTCTTCTTGCGTTAATACTTCTTTACTAGATTTATGACCATTTAATTTATCAAAGTATGGTTGAAGGCCCATACTTACCGTTTTCATTTCTTCTCTTTTTTCTGGTGATAATGCATCATAATCAATATTACCGTTCGCATCTCCGTACGCAAGCTTTGCATTTGTTAATTTCTTTAGTTCTTTTGTAAACACTTCATATTCTTTTGTCCCCATTTCATCTTTCGCTTCTGATAGCTTTGCACTAAAACGCATGTACGCCTCTAATGTCATCGTTCCAGCATGTTTTTTTAAGTTTTCAAAAGACCCGTATATACCATCTGCCATAATAGATTGATACGCAAAACCAGTTGTCGGGATTAAAAAGGCCGCTGCAAGAACTCCTGCGATAAGGCGTTTTTTCACCTTACTTCCACCACGATTCATTTTTATTTGAACGATTACTTTTTCTTTTAACTCCGGCGGTGCAACAATCCCCTTTGCTTCTTCTTGTATAGATTCTCGAACCTTACAATCTAAACTCATTTCACATTCCCTACCTCTCCTAAAAAGATTTCTTCTACTTGCTCTTTTTGACGTAGTTTCTTTAATGCCGCATGAATTCTAGATTTCACAGTACCAATTGGAATATGTAATATTTGTGCTACTTCTTCTTGAGAGTAATCGTGTAAGTATCTTAAAATAATAACTTGTTTCAATTTATACGGTAATTTATGAATAAGTTCGATTAGTTTTTGGTTTGATATTTTACTTACAACATCGTTAGAAAAATCAATTTGTACCGGTTTTCTCTGCTCTTCTGCTTTTTTTATAATTCGTAGTCGCATCCACCTCTTTCTTCTATAAGAGTGAATTTGTTTAATTACAAGTCCAATTAGCCAAGGACGAAATGGCTTCTCGCTATCATACTTACGAAGCGATTCATATAGTTGTATGTATATTTCTTGAACGACATCATCTACATCCGCTTTATCATCTATTAAAAAATGTGCTGTCTTATATACTTCGTGAATCGTTACATCATACAATTCGCTATACGCTTCTTTATTGCCTGATAAAGTTAATTGGATCAAATCTGTATACACTGTTTCTTCCTTCATATACCACCCCTCCTTTGTCTTACACTTTATATTGGCAAGTAATCTATATTTCGTTCGATTTTTTCAAAAGTTTTTATATAAATTAATATAATGATTCAATACGTTCATAAGCTTCACTTATAACCTTGCATAACTATTATATAATTTTCCAATTTCTGATAAAGATTTAAAATGATTTATATAGTCAAATTTAGGGGGATAAATAATGAAAGCTATCATTGTAACATCGTTCGGTGGTCCTGAAGTGATGAAATATACAGATGTGGATATGCCGGTTATTTCAGAAAATCAAGTTTTAATTCGCGTTGTTGCTACAAGTGTAAATTTCGCTGACATTAAATCACGTTATGGCAAAAAAGGAAATAAAGCACTACCTTTTATTCCAGGGATAGATGTCGCTGGTATAGTAGAACGTGTCGGCTCTCATGTAAAAAATATACACCCTGGACAACGTGTCATTGCTTTTCCTCAAAATGGATCTTATGCAGAATACGTTGTTTCAAATGAAAATCTTACTTTCGTATTACCTGATGAAGTCGACTTTCAAACTGCAGCTGCTTGTCCGATTGTATCTTTTACAGGTTATAATTTACTCGCAAATGTTGCAAGGCTTCAACAAGGCGAATCAGTACTCATTCATGCGGCTGCTGGTGGAATCGGTACTACAGCTATTCAACTTGCAAAACTATTAGGGGCTGGAACAGTTATCGGTACTGTCGGAAGTGAAGCAAAAAAAGAAATTCCTTTATATGCTGGAGCTGATTATGTAATTTGTCATCAGAATGAAGATTTTGTAGAGAAAGTCAATGAGCTGACAAACGGTGAAGGGGTTGATGTAATTTTAGATTCTATTTCTGGAACTGTTTCGGAAAGAAGTTTAAAATGTCTTGCTTATTACGGTCGCCTCGTTCATTTCGGTAATGCTAGTGGTGAAATTGGCAATTTCCAAACGAAAGATTTACATGCAAGTTGCCGTTCTATACTCGGTTTTAGCTTTGGAACTACACGAAAAAAACGTCCTGAACTACTCCAAGCAACTGCAAATGAAGTATTCCGTTATTTGCGTGACGGACGTTTGCAAATAACGGCTACGAAATCTTTTCCACTCCAAGATGCAGGGAAAGCACATGAATGGGTCGAAAGTAGAAAAAGTACAGGGAAAGTAATACTAACTGTTCAGTCATCTTCCTAAAATGAATACTTGAAACCGAGGTGTCATTCATGGGATCACGAATTATGCATGCTATTATCGCTAACGGTATTGCCGAAAAACTATGTATTCAAGATAAAACTTCTTTCATACTTGGAGGTGTAGCTCCTGATGCAGTTCATTCAACAGAAGAAAAAGGAACTTCACATTTTTACGCTGGCACAACGAAAAATTATACGAGAAGGATAGCTTTCAATTCTTTTTTTCAAAAATATAAAGCTCAAATGGATTCCCCTTTTCTCTTAGGCTATTACACTCACCTCATTGCCGATGATAATTGGCTAAGTGGATTTTTTCTACCTTGGCTAAAAAATAGAATAGAAAATGACGAGACGATCGCACCCCTGTACTATAACGATTTTAAATTGTTAAATGCAAAGTTGCTTCATCATTACGATAAAGAACAACAGCTCTTCTCGCTTCTCAATCAAGATGCTCACATTGTCGATATTGAAGAGGTTTCTAAAGAAAATGTTTTGGCTTTTCGAAAGTATCTTTTTGAAGATATGTTGTATCCAGAGCAACATTTGCATGAAGACTTACAGGTATTTACGTTTAATCAAATGGTCGGTTATATGGAAACTGCTATTGAAAAAGGTGCATTTTATATTAATCAACTCTCCAATGAAAAATTCATTTCAAAGATTTAATCCCCCTCAATATGTTTGAGGGGGCTTTTCACATAGCAATATTATTATCGGTTCTTTTCCATAACCGCAAAATAATTCCCTTCACTATCAGCAAAGTTAAATACTTTACCAGAAGGCATAGTTACCATTTCACCAACAGTAACATTTTTATTTTTTAAATCTATATATAATTGATCCAGACTTTCTGAGAAGAACATTAGTGACGGTGTACCAAGATTTAATTCTGGGCTCATCTTAGAAATCACTTCTTTATTATGTAATATAATGCTTGTTTCTGCCCCACTTTTCGGAGCGATTTCAATCCATCTCATTCCTTGTTTGTTATCTTCCTCTGCAACTACATGAAACCCTACCTTTTCCGTCCAAAAATTGACTGCCTCATCTTGATTGTTTACATACAGCATAATTTGTCCGACCTTATGAATCATTTCATTTCCCCCTAATGTTTTTTATATTCTAAGTAGGTTTCTACATGTACTATCATTATTCCTTTTGAGTTGGTATGTACTTCTTTGCAAAATTTATCGACTGACTCATCCCATCTAGTTCGTCAAAATAATCATTTCTTTCGATCATGTTATATCCATTGAATCCAATTTCATCTAATACTTTGAAGAATATATCGAAATCCACTTCACCATTTCCTACTGCTACTTCTATATACTTACTTAAACTATCACTATTCACTTCTTTACAATCTTTAATATGAGTTTGTACTATATAATCTTTTAGCAGTAATAAACTTTCTATCGAGTTTTCATTTATATCACTAATTAAATTTGCTGGATCAAAGTTAACCGCTAATCCTTTTGAATTTATATTTTCTAAAAACCGCTTTAACACTATCGCTTTTTCAGATCCCGTCTCAATAGCAAAGAATCCTCCAAATCTGAATGCTAATTCCCCTATTTCATTACAAACACGTATCATTTTATCATAGTACTCACTATTTTCATCATCTGGGATTTTCCCAATATGGGCTGTTACTATGTTAGCTCCTAACCTTAAACCTTTATCAGTAATATATTTAAAACTCTCTATTGCACATTCAGCTTCAGTTCCTATTATTCCATTTTCTCCGAAGCTAATTGCTAATGACGGGACTTGAATCTCATTAAAAGCTAAGTTTTCTTTTAAGGTGTTCCATTGTACCTTTGAAATGTTAACTAAGTTGAAAGTCGGATTCATAGCATATAATTGAATGTATTCTAACCCCCATTCTCTCGCCTTCTTTATTCCTTCGTTTACTTCAATATGTTTAGTATTTAAAAACATCCCTAATTTCCTATCCATATGTGTACCTTCTTTTTATTATTTCGCATCAGTTTAATATTCGACTTTTTTTATATTATTTCCTCGTATAAACCAAATAAATAAACTACCTTTTTTCGATACCCCCAGTAGAAGCATATAAAAAAGCACTAATACAATTCCCATTATCACTTGATTACAAACAAAAAAGACGTAACTACAAATAGTTACGCCTTCCCCATCATTTATCTAGGCTTTTTCTTCCCTGTAAACGCTGGTTTCTTTTTCTTTGGTGCTTTCGGTTTCGTTTCTACAAATGATCCTTTGAACATTTCTTGCTTCGTAAATACGATACCTAGTTTTTTCGCAAATTGCAGTAATTTACGCTCTTCTTGTGGTGTTACAAGAGATACAACAGTTCCTTCTTTACCCATACGTCCAGTACGTCCTGAGCGGTGAATATATTGGTCTACTGTGTCTGGTAACTCTAAATGAATTACATGTGTTAAGTCGTCAATATCGATACCGCGTGCTGCAATATCAGTAGCAAGTAGAATTTCTAATTTCCCGCCGCGGAATGCACGCATCGTTGCTTCACGTTCTTGCTTACTTGCTTCTGCATGAAGAGCTGCTGCTTTCATTTTACGGAATTTCAATTTCTCAGTAATTTCATCTAAACGGAATGGGTCGTTTAAGAACGCAACTGCTTTTACGTCGCCCATATGCATAATTCTTCTTACGTAATCATTTTTTTCGCGTCGCTCACAAATAATATACGTATGCTCAACTAAGCTTTTTGATTCTGCACGTGTTACACGTACTAATTGTGGTTCAACTGCTAAATCACGTGCCGCATCTTCTGCAGCTTTTGTCATTGTAGCCGAGAAAAATACTAATTGACGATCGCGCATCGTAGATTTAATTACATCTTGCACTGCGCCCATCATTTTTTGTTTTACAATTTGATCAAATTCATCAAATACAATTGTTTTTACTTCATGCATTTTTAGCTTTTTCATACGAATTAATTCTAAAATACGTCCTGGTGAACCGACAATTACTCTTGGGTGTTTCTTTAATTTTTCAACTTGGCGCTTAATATCTGCACCACCAATTAAAGATGCACCTGAAATTTCAGTTCCTGCTGTAAACTTTTGAACCTCTTCATGAATTTGCATGACAAGTTCACGTGTTGGCGCTAAAACAACAACTTGTGGCTGTTTTACTTCAGGATTAATTTTATGTAAAAGGGGTAATAAGTACGCTAATGTTTTTCCTGTTCCAGTTGGAGATTCAGCTATAACGTCTTGTCCTTCTAAAATAGTTGGAATCGCTTGTTTTTGAATTTCAGTTAACTCTTTAAAACCAGCCTTCTCCCAAGCTTGTTGTAAAAATGGTTGCATATCTTTTATCATTTGTTTTTCTCCTTTATCTCTATTTTTGAAGAAAATGCTGTATTGTTCGCACCGTTTCTATCATGTGTGAAATAACAGCTATTAAATCATCAACATGGTCTTCTGTAATCGCTTTTTGAAATAGAACCTCTACCTTATTATGATATGAAATCGCTTGCTTATTATATTCGTATGAAAGTTTTTGCGTAATCATTCTTTCTTTTCCCCATATAGAATGCATGAAAGTTTCAATTTCACCGCACACTACTTCTGGTTTTTCAATCGGGAATGAAAATGCTAACTTCATTTCGCATCCTGGTGTAAATTGTGGTACTTCTAATATTTCACCAGACAAGTTCTTTGCATCCACAGATAATGAAAATGTTGCTTCTACTAACGGTTCAAACGGTTCTGTTAATTGAAATGAGATATGATATATACGACTTAATGAAGCAAGATCCATCATATCTTTTCGATCTGTTACAAGAATATCTCCATGTAGATCAAAATCATACACAGCACCTTCTACGATTACTTTTAAATTGTCAAAAGCAGTTGGATCAAACATAATTTCCTCCAAAAAACAGGCGCCTTTCGATGGAAAGGCGCCACTTGATGTATATATAGTTTACAGATAAACGAGATGAATTACAACCTTTTAGAATAAACCTACTGCTTTTCCATCTTCATTTACATCCATTTGAAGTGCTGCTGGTTGTTTTGGAAGACCTGGCATTGTTAACATTGTACCTGTTAACGCAACGATAAAGCCTGCACCGATAGATGGTTTTAACTCACGAATTGTAACGATAAAGTCAGATGGACGACCTAATTTCGTTGCATCGTCAGAAAGAGAGTATTGTGTTTTCGCCATACAAACTGGTAGGTTACTCCAACCTTCTCCTTCATATTGAGCTAATTGCTTACGTGCTTTCGGAGCAAATTCAATGTCTTTTGCGCCATACACTTTTTGAGCAATTGTACGAATTTTCTCTTCTAATGGTAATTCTAATTCATAAAGTGGTGCGTAGTTGTTTTCACCTTTTTCAATTTCTTTTAACACTTTTTCAGCAAGGTCAACTCCGCCTTGGCCACCTTTCTCCCAAACTTCTGTTAAGGATACCGCATAGCCACGCTCATTACACCATTCTTGTAAGTATGCAACTTCTGCATCTGTATCTGTAATGAATTTATTAATTGCAATTACGAAAGGCACACCGAAGCTTTGAATTGTTTCAACGTGCTTCTGTAAGTTTTCCATACCTTTTGCTAATGCATCTACATTTTCTTCTTTTAATTGATCTTTTGCTACGCCGCCATGCATTTTAAGCGCACGAATCGTCGCAACAATAACAACTGCTTCTGGTTTAATACCAGCTGCACGAGCTTTAATATCTAAAAACTTCTCTGCACCTAAATCAGCACCAAATCCAGCTTCTGTAATAACATAATCACCTAATTTTGCTGCCATTGTTGTAGCGATAACACTGTTACAACCGTGAGCGATATTCGCAAATGGTCCGCCGTGAATGATAGCTGGTGTATTTTCTAACGTTTGTACTAAGTTTGGTTTTAATGCGTCTTTTAATAATAATGTTAACGCACCTTCTACACCTAAATCTTTAACCGTTACAGGTTGATTTGCAAAATTATAAGCAACTACGATGCGCGATAGACGTGCTTTTAAATCTTGAATATCTGTTGCAAGGCAGAATACGGCCATAATTTCAGATGCTACTGTAATATCAAAACCATCTTCACGTGGTACACCTTGAACCGGTCCACCAAGACCAATTACTACGTTACGTAGAGCACGATCATTCAAGTCAACACAGCGTTTCCAAACGATTTTACGCGTATCAATTCCAAGTGTATTTCCTTGTTGGATATGATTATCAATAAACGCCGCTAACGCGTTATTAGCAGTTGTGATCGCATGGATATCTCCAGTAAAGTGAAGGTTAATGTCTTCCATAGGTACAACCTGTGAAAAACCACCACCTGCTGCTCCGCCTTTTAGTCCCATCGTTGGCCCAAGAGATGGTTCGCGAAGTGCAATTACTGTTTTCTTACCAATTTTATTAAAAGCTTGACCTAAACCAACTGTTACTGTTGATTTACCTTCTCCAGCTGGAGTTGGGTTAATCGCTGTTACTAAAACAACTTTACCGTCTTTCTCATTCTGTAAGCGCTTAAAAATATCAAGAGATAACTTACCTTTATAATGCCCGTATGGCTCTAATTCATCTTCTAAAATATTTAAATCAGCTGCAATTTCTTGAATCTTTTTCATACTCGCTTCTTGTGCGATTTCAATGTCGGATTTAACTGTTGTAGTAGTTGTCATATACCCTAGTCCCCCTTTAATTGGTTCTGATGATATTGTATCAGTTTTTTGTATTTTCTGCACTTATTTACCTCCTAAAAATTCTTTCATTTCTTTATGCGCTTTTTAACATAAATACCCATAAAAATGTTAACGATTGTTGTAACTCTGTAGATAGTTGACCTAACATCTTCTCATTTACTCCGCGCTTATATACACCGATACCATCTACAACGTTAAAACCTTGTTCTTGCGCTAACTGTTCAAATTCCCAAGGCATCATCGTATTACAAACAACATCCTTGCCATATAAACGAGGATAACTGTTCTCTCGTGGCTTTGCTGTCGGTCCTAAAATTGCAATACATGCATATCCATCCCTTTTTAGAACACGCTTTATCTCATTTAATGCTCGTAATGGCTCCTCGGTCCATTCTAAAGAATTAATTGCCATAATTGCTTCGAATTGTTCATTTTCAAATGGTAAGGAAGAAAGATCTCCTTTTATAAAGGATAAATCCGGGCCCTCTCCACGCTCCTTCCCTTTTTGAATCATCACTTCTGATAAATCCACTCCAACTGCTTTATAGCCCGCGCGACTTAATTTATATGTACCGTATCCATCACCACAACCAACGTCAAGCACCTTGGCTTCTTTCTTCACGTATTGTTCAAAAAATGGAATAATCGTACTCCTACTCCCACTATCCCACATCTCCTGACTATTTTGGTTCCAAAATTCTGCACTACTATCCCATTTTTTCTCTGCTGACTCATGCCAATTAAATTTCGTCATACATTCCCCTACCTTCACGCTTTATCACTCATTTCATTCTACATCATTTTCCAAAATTCCTGTTTTATCTTCATTAGGAAATGTACATGCTAATGAAGGAATCTTTATTCTCCAATTTTTGCTTTACTTGGGTTTAACTCATACTCATGTTCTTCTCTTGATGAAAGATACTATAAGTACACCCAATTGAAAGAGAGGGATGTACATGCGAAGAAAGAGAAATCATCATTTTAAAAGTGGTGAAAAAAACGAAGAGTATGCAGCTGAAATATCACCAGCTGGCATTCCAATTAGACATAAGCGTAAAAAAATTGCAAATGAAATAGAAGGTACAAATACCGGTGCAATGATAGGCTATGTCGCTTTATTTCTTTCGCTTTTCTCCATTGCATTTTATCCAGTTACACTCGGTTCTCTTGCGATTTTAGTCGGCTTATTAGCTGTCAATTTTGGAGCAAGAACACTTGGATATACCGCAATTGGTTTTGGTAGTTTTTCTGTTTTATTTACTTTACTTTATCCGCTTGCTTTGTCAGCGTTTTAAAAAAACACACCAAGTTATACTTGGTGTGTTCATTCGTGATACAACATAATATGACCGCATCCACAACAATGTTTCGCTGTAATTTCTTGAAACACTGGATAATTTTCTTCATCCCGATGCTCAATAAACACCTTTTCAAAACGGTACATGTTTGGCGCATATGCCCAGTCTTGTTTCGTACGTGCATATAATGTAGAAGAGAAAAACTCCTCACCGCCACAAACAATACATGTGTTCTTCATCAATACCCCTCCTATGCTTGTCTTACTTCATCTATATGAACATAAGCATAAGAAAAAGACCTTCTATTACTAGAAAGTCTTCTCTGAAACAAAAAGAAATGTACCAAACATTCCTACTGCGCTATATTCTTTCGTAACACCAGCTTCTGTTTTAAATGTTTGCTTTACAGTCATAAAGAATACACCATTTCGTGCATCTGTACTTTCAAATTTTAGTTTTTCTTTTTTACCATCTACATTTTGTGTGCATTCAAAACTACTCTCATCACATTTCAATGCATACTTATCTTCTAGATACAATTTAAAATCTGATTCTTTCGGACAAGTGATAAGTAAAATTGCCACAAGAATAATACTTACAATACCCACAATTGTATAATACTTCTTCATTTGTACTCCTTTCAAAAGACAAGAAAACTTGACTGCATGCGCCAAGTTTTCTTAGTCTACAACCCATTGCCACTCTTGTTCTTTCTTATCAAAAATAAGCCAACCAGTCTCTGTTGCTTCTTCTTTCAATTCATCGATATTATCTAGTACCTCATCCGTACTTTCATACGAACCCACTACATATACCGGAATTTCGAGACCCCTTCTTGACTCAATTTTCCCTGCCAGATCAATATAAAGACCATCTTCCATTAATGGAATAAGCCCCATAATCACTTCTTTTGAAATTGCTGGGAAAATTTTTGATTTTTGGAAGAAAGAAAAACGTTTCTTACCGAAAGCACCGAGTTTATAAGGAATAACTTTACTTAACATCCCTACAAAATCAGCAATTCTACGATAATACACTTTGTTGTACCATCCGTCATCATGTGAAAAATAAACAAATCTATTTTTCAATAGCGGAAAGAACGTTCTTGCAAGTGGTTCTTTTTTGTGCGCCAAATATAAAAGCTCTGCAATTTCTTTTGGCTCTAGTTCATCTAAATCGCTTGCATCATCAAAATCTACCCAACAAAATTCATCAAATTCATCAATCTCTGCTTGAATTAACTTATGTATATTTTCTTCCTCAACATATTCAAATAAAGTATGATAATGAAAATCTGTCCATTCAAAGTTATGCTTCAAAAGCAACACTTGATGAAGCGGTGAAGGGATGTTACTTGCAAACTCTTTAAACGTAATTCCTGATGTAATAAAACAATGACCTCGACGATTACCATTAATATATATCATATTCTTTACTTGGTCAGATCCTCCAGACAAAGCACCTAGCCACCTTCGTTTTATATGTTTCAATTCTATAGCATATTTTAACATGAAAAATTTTAGAAACATAGAAAAAACTTCAAAAACTATTTACAATTTCATGTGTTTTATTACATAGTGATTACAAGAAAAAACACCTGCTCGTAAGCAGGCGTTTTTAAAGGATTTCATCTGGGTTTTGAGGATGATGATTTCCCTCTTTCTTTTCATCTTTTTGGAACATCGATTGAATTTTATCAATTGTTTGTGGAGCTAATTCAATCATTTTCTCTGCTAAATGTGTCGCATTTTGTAAATGAAGAATATTTACTCCATCTTTATTCACCACAAGAAATGCTACTGGTGTAATAGAAACACCACCCGCGCTACCGCCACCAAATGCAGGGTTACCGTTCGCTCTTTGTCCATCATTCGTTTGGAAATCAGAACCTCCTGCTCCAAACCCGAACGCTACTTTAGAAACAGTTAACACTACACCACCGTCAGCCGTTTGAACAGGCTCCCCAACAATCGTATTTACATCGACCATTTCTTTTAAATTTTCCATTGCCGCTTTCATTAATCCTTGAATTGGATGATCCACCGTTCATAACCTCCTTTGTCATATCTTTCCTAGTTTTTCCGAAAGTTTGTGAACTAAACATAAAATTTTATATTGCTTTCAAAAAACTTAAGTTGTAATATTTAGAAAAATAAAAAAGAGGTCGATTCGTTATGATGCGAAAATTAACAAAGAAAGATCATGAACAAGTATTCGCTTACCTAAAAGAAGAAGCAGCCCTTAACTTGTTTATTATTGGAGATATTGAAGCTTTCGGTTATGACAAAGATTTTCAAGAATTATGGGGCGTATTTAAAGAGAATGGAACATTAAAATCAATTCTACTCCGATTCCACGATTCATTTATACCCTATAGTAAAGAAAAATTTATTACCACTGATTATGAGGCACTTCTTTCCGCATATAAGCCGCTTAAACTCTCTGGTAAGTCAACTATCGTAGAACAATTTGAAACTGCTTCAAATATACAACTAGGTACTAAAAATGAAATGTATTTTTGCGAATGTCTAAATGACAACAACTTACCTAGCACACCAATTCATGAAACAATTAAACTTGCCTCACTCGATGATATAGAACGAATTATGAAATTACGAAGTGACATCGCTGAATTTCCGACTACCAATGAATCAGAGAAAATATTAAGGCAGGCTATCCAAACAAATACAGGACGCACATACTTTATTGAAGAAGATGGCGTAATCATCGCATCCGCCTCTACTTCCGCTGAAAATTCATTATCCGCTATGGTAGTTGGTGTATGTACACACCCGAATTATCGCGGAAATGGATTCGCTTCACTCATATTACAAAAAATGATTCAAGACTTTACGAAAGAAGGCCGAACACTTTGTTTATTTTATAACAATCCAGCTGCTGGACGAATTTATAAACGACTAGGATTTAAAGACATCGGGATGTGGACGATGTATCGATAATAAGAGGTACTCTATAAGAGGAAATAGTTGTAACTTAGCAATAAAAGCCGATTACACAAAAACTTCACACCGTTGTTATGAAGAAACTACTTGAGGAGCGAGGACTCTAACTAAAAAATGGTATGCATTCAAACTAAATTTAGACAGATAAACGCCCCAATTGTTGCATCTACTCCAGCAATTGGGGCGTTTACCCTCAAATTCTTCCCACTATATTTATGAAACATTTATTCCACTTATGTCGCTATTATCATTACGTGCAAATGCTCTTTTTAATATTACTGCTTCTTATTATACTGTGCTTTAAAATCAATATATTCCTGTCTCGCGTCCTGATTATTACCTTGTTGACTATCAAAGTATGTGTGTATTTGTGATATGTGTTCTACTGACTTTCCTTCTTCATTTCTCTTTTTATAATTCACTACAATACTCACTTCCAATATCTGCTCTGAGCCCTTTGTAAACTCAATATGCAGTGCGATCGATCCACCACCATATTCATCATATTGTATTTTTAACTTATCATTAATAATATTTTGAAACTCTGATTCAGTTAGTGTATATCCAACAGTACTAGGCTGACCAAACTTTTTTATATCACCTCCTGGCTTCATCTTTAGTTTCCCTATCCCTTTTAAACGATCTACAATTAAGTTCACGTATGAAACATCCAGACTTGAATCCGTACTTTGTACCTGTCCATTCTCATAACTAATATTTGTACTATAATTAACTTCTTCTTTATAATTTTTATTATCTACTTCCGAGGTAATTTCTTGTGTTGTATTTCCATATAAACTTTTATCTTTCGTATTATATATGCCTTTCGAAGTTTGATAGATTGTTTTACTGTGCTCTCCATCTTCCTTTTGCTCATATGTACTATATATACCTCTTTGTTTCACATACGCATATCCATCATCACTCGCAGACATAACCTTTTTCATGTCACCTTCATCCAAAGCTTTGACAAATGGCTCATATTCTATCTTCGTCTCCCCAAAACCACATCCACTTAATAAACTTGATACTATTGACAGAACTATCATCATCTTAGATTTCTTCTTTAACTTCATACTGACACCCCGTTGATTTCTCTAGGCATTTTTAGGTTCATTACATTCCCATTTTGATAGTAATATAGTTCACCTTTACTTACCGGTATTTATTAACCCATACAGATTATGTTGAAGATACTTTAATTTTTAATAGCATCGATTTTTATACAATCCTTAATTGTTTATATATTCCATTCGAATTTTCAGAAACCAAAACTTATTTTATTTCTTTGGCTTGCTTTTTTTCCTTTTCTTCATAAAGCTTTAGTCTTTTCTGACGTTCCCTTTCGTGTTCCTCCCATGAAATATAAAATGATGGAAATTTAAATCTACAATAGGCTAATAATTGGAACTCTGCTGCGCCTACGGCTACCGCGTACATTATTAAAGTTCCTCCCGCATACAATCCAAAAATCTTCAGTGTATAATCATCATGCACATAAATTAAAATGAGAAGAGTTAACACATAAATTACAGCACACTTAATTGCAATCCTCTTTGTTTTACTAAAAAATGAAGAGGATTCTTCTCCCGTATTAAATGCCCCTTTACTTGCCTGTCTAAAAGTATCAATAGTCGCTAAAATATGTAATATGACTGCACCTAAAAATAATAACCCAACATACATTAATGTAATTTGATCAATTGAATAATTTGACATTCCCGGGATTATCAACATTGTAAATGTAATAGTACCTAGCTGAAACGCATATAACAGTACCACAAGTGTTTGTAGTTTCTGAAATTTAAATGGCATCTTAGGAAACAGATAAATAATTAAAAAAATTACTTGAAGACTATAAAGCACTAACTCAAGGCTAACAATTATTTTATCAAAGAGAGTCGGGTAATAACTCCAACCAAACCTTATTAACCCTCCAATAAGAAAAAACATTATTAATGAAATAAAAAACATCGTTCCAAACATAAACCCTGTAGCCCAATCGGGGCTTAAGCGATTGTTGCAAGTACTTTTAAATTCATTTAAATCTTCTTCTTTTATATTCCACATATAATTACACCATCTTTTCTAAAATCATGTAATAACTCTATTTTTGTAGACAAACTGAAAGTAAATAAATGTTTTTAGTATTTCATATTAAACTAGCTTTTTTTACTTTTTTAACAAACACAAAATACAGCGATAGCATTAGTATTAAGCCTATTCCACAAACCAATACACCTCCATATTCTTTCTGGTATAAAAAAATAAACATAGTAACAATATAGCTCGGTATTGACAAAATAATGAGCCACTTCCCCAGAAACTCTGCTATTTTATATAGAATTAAAAAGATAAACATAATCCCCACAATAATAGGTGCTATTACACTTTCAAATAAACCTTTTTCTTTTTTTACAGCTTTAGAATCTTTATTCAAGATATTACATTCCTCCCTTTACTAGTTAATTTATGAATAATGTATTCATTCTATCTTCAATGTAAGTTTACGAGTATCATTTATAACTTTCATTTCAGTTTTTGTTTCGCTTTTGTTCTTTCTCTCTTATTCTTTTTCTATTTGCTATAAATTCTTGGTGTTCCTTTTCATGTTGTTTCCACGTAATATTAAATGATGGAAATTTAAAGCGACAATACACCAATAGGACGAATTCTGCTGATACTACAGCGAATATATATAATATTATTGTTTGTGTCACATAAATTGCCATTTCATCAAATGTATAATTAAGGTTTAAAAAAATTAATACAAGTAGAACTATTACACCGATCGTTATTCCGATCAATAAATATAATTTCGTGTTAGTAAAAAATGAGACAGCCGGTCCTTCTAATTTATATCCTCCATGCTTTGCTTTTCTAAAAACATCGATCGTTGCTACAATGTGGGTACAGATTGCTCCTAATAGTATTAAACCGATATAAACCAATGTTTTATTGTCACATGGAAAATCATATATTCCTTCAACAACCATAACTATGAAAAGTAATGTCGCTAACTGAAAAGCATAAAATACAGTTACGATTGTTTGTAGTTTCTGTAATTTAAAAGCAATCTTTTTAGACATGAATAATATTAAAAAAACGAACTCCAAAGCATACAACTTAACCTCAGTTTGTACAACTATCTTTTCAAAAGGAGTTAGAGAAATCTTATCACCGTTCAGCAAAACACCTAAAAACATGATGAACATTGATATAGAAGTATATACAAAAACTCCTACATAAAAGATTCTTATATAATCCGGACTTAATCGGTTTTTATTTGCAATTTTGAATAAACCTAAATCTTCTTCCTTTATTTTAAGCATCCATCTTTCCTCATTTCGACGCAAAACTTATTTCTTTATTTTGTTTGCTTCTTTTCCTTCTCTTCATACATCTTTAGTCTTTTCTGACGTTCTCTTTCATGTTCCTCCCACGAAATATAAAATGACGGAAACTTAAATCTACAATAGACTAATAATTGGAACTCTGCTGCGCCTATGGCTATCGCGTACATGATGAATGTAAATATAAAGTAACCAAACATTATGCTCAATGAGTAATTATTTTGTATATAAATTAAAACGAGAAGAATTAGTACATAAATTACCACACCAAACATTACATTTTTCTTTTCCTTATTAAAAAATGAAGTAGATCTTTCTCCCATACTAAACGCACCTTTACTTGCTTGTTTAAAAGTATCAAATGTTGTTACACCATGAACAAGTATTGCTCCTAATACTAGTAAACCTACATAAATAAGCGTAATAAAATTAATAGAATAATTACTCATCCCTGGAAGAACAAACGCCGTAAGACCTATAGTACCTAACTGAAACGCATATAATAATATCACCAATGTCTGGAGCTTTTGAAATTTAAAACGTACCTTAGGGATCAGATATATAATAAAAAAGATTACTTGTAGGCTATATAACAACAATTCCATTCTGACCATTACTGTGTCAAAAAGAGTCGGATAGTAATCCCAGCCAAATCTAATTAATGCTCCAAAAATAAAAAGCATCAATAACGAACTATAAAGCATTCCACCAAACATAAACAACATAGCTCCTTCAGGGCTTAAACGATGTCTACATGTAATTCTAAATTCATCTAGATCTTCTTCTTTTATGTTCCACATTTGTTAGCTTCACCTTTCCCCGAACTATAGTATATTACCAAAATAAAGATTCAATTTTCTTAGTCACTGATTTTATACCTTTTTATTTCCATCGCCACTCTTAACTATCTCTTTTGTTGTACTGCGCCTTGTATTTTAAATATTCCTGTCTCGCATCTTGGTTATTATCCTGTTTTCTATTAAAATACGTTATTATTTGGAACATATTTTCTATTAATTTTCCATCCTCATTCTTTTCTTTAAAATCTATATCTATCCTCATTTGCAAAATTTGTTTTGGATTTTTTGAGGCATCCAGGTGCAATACGATTGTTGCTCCATCAAATTCATCGTATTGTATCTTTAATTTATTATTAATAATATCTTTAAATTCAGATTCAGTTAGTCGATATCCGACTGAATTAGGCTGATCAAACTTTTTTATATCATTCTCGGGCTTCATCTTTAGTTTCCCTATCCCATTTAAACGATCTACAATTAAGTTTACGTATGAAACATCTAGATTTGAATCCGAACTTTTCACCTGTCCATTTTCATACTTAACATGAGTACTATAAATAGTTTCTTTTTTATAATTCTCATTTGTCCTTTTTCCCTTGTCTTTTTCTATATCAGTCGTAACTGTTTGTATCGCCTCTCCATATAAACTTTTATCTTTTGTATTATATACACCTTCCGTGGTTTGACGAATTGTTTTACTGTGCTCCCCATCTTTTTCTTGCTCAAACGTACTATAAATACCTCTTTGGGTCACATAAGCATAACCATCGTCACTCGCAGACATAACTGTCTTCATATCACCTTCATCCAATGCCTTTACTAATCTCTCATACTCTATCTTCGTCTCCCCAAAACCACATCCACTTAATAAATTTGCTATTATTGACAGAACTATCATCATCTTGGCTTTCTTCTTTAACTTCATACTGACACCCCGTTGATTTCCCTAAGCATTTTTTTAAGTTCATTATGTTCCTTTTTGAAAAGTAATACATTTCACCCTTATTTACTTTTCGTTTTGGATTTTGTATTTTGTTTTCGAATTCTCCCACGCATTCTCTCATTCTCTTCCCACGTAATATTAAATGATTTAAATTTGAATCTACAGCACACCAATAACTGGAATTCCGCTGCACCAACGGCTACTGTGTACAGTAAAACAGTACCTATTACATATCCAATAAAAGTATCAATCGCATAATCATTATAAAAATAAATCAAAATAAGTAGGATTAATGCGTATATTGAAGTTACTTTCATCATAGTTCCTTTTGTTTTACTAAAAAAGGAAGCGGATCTTTCATTCATACTAAATGTACCTTCACTTGCCTGTTTAAACGTATCAATCGTTGTCACAATATGAACAATCACTGCTCCTATAAATAAGAAGCCTACATATACTAATGTAATTCCGTCGATTGTATAATCAGACATTCCAGGAAGAATCAGAGCTGTGAATAATATTGTACCTAATTGAAATGCATATAATAACACGACAATCGTTTGTAATTTTTGAAATTTAAATCGAGCTTTTGGAAATGAATATAGAATTAAAAAAATTATTTGTAAGCTATATAGCACAAGTTCAATTTTAACAATTGTTTTTTCGAATAAAGTAGTATAGTAATCCCAACCAAAGGTTACTAAAGTACCAATAAGAAAAAACATCATAACTGAAACGTACACTATTGTTCCTATCATAAAACCTAAAGTACCCTCAGGACTTAAACGGCTGCTACATGTTACTCGAAATCCATCTAAATCTTCTTCTTTTATGTTCCACATTCAGTTTTTCACCTTCTATACAGTTTAAATAATTTCCAGGCACTAAAATCCCATTACATTCCTAACTTTTTAAGTACATTCATCTTTGCGTAACTATATTCAGATAATATTACCTCTACATTAATTACCGTACATAATCAGAATGCTTTTGATAGTTCAAATAGCCTTCTTTCTCCTCAAAAGCTCTAAATATTCTTCTCTCTTTCACTTAAGCATATCCCTCATACTCTATTTTTGTTTCCCCCGAAACTGCACTCACTTAGTAAAAACATTACTGTCATCACAATTGTATCGAGATAATAAAGCTCTTTAATTTTATCTTCAGAAAGGTGATAACCTCCCATCAACAATATGCTAGGAGGTTATTACAGTTATTTTAAATTTGTTTTTATTTTAATGGATTCGATTTTTGCAAATAATAATGTTATTTAATTTGAGAGAAGCGAATATTAAAAACCTACTGCTTAATAACTCGTAATTAAGTCTTCACCCTCATATCTAGGGTCTTTCTCAACTTTGCCATCTTTTGTTTTGATGACTTTTAGTCTACCTAACCACTCTGCTCCCTTATATGTCTCTTCACTTACCCATACATTATGCTTTTTACCATCTACCTCAACTACTAATGTGGGGTGTGTAAACATGAATTCCTTCTCTACATGCCTACCTACAATTTCTGCATGTAATGATGTACCTTCTTCAACTAATTTACTATTTTGATACCCTTCGATAATAGGTAATCCAATAAATACAAAGAATATGAGTCCAAATACGATTACTTTCTTCTTTGTACTCCATTTATTCTTTTCTTTCAATTCCTTCTGTCTCGCTTCTCTTTCTTCGCGTTCCTCCAAACTCTCATTTAAAGCATCTTCCCATGCCTTAATTTCCGCTTCAATTTCTGCTTCAGCTCTTGCTAGTTTTTCTAGTTGTTCATCGGTTGCTACCATCTCATATGAGTTATCTCCAACCAAACGAATTTCAGTACCATTTTCTTTTACTTTTCGCAAGTCTTTTTCTGTACAATTAAACTCTCGAATGATTTCCCCTCGTGTGTTTACCAATCTAACGTAAATGTTTTTTTTCTCCTTCTTCTTAAACATCTGCACTCCCCCTTATTTGTTTCCTATCATAGATAACCCTATTGCAATTAAGAGAAAGAAAACGATAATAAGGAAAGTCTTCCCTTTGCTTAATTGTGTTGTAGAACCTTCCAAGACAGCCCATATAAGAATTGGAAAAAGAAGAATACCTAGGAAAATATGAACTAACTTGTTGCTACTCTTCTTTAGTGGTTTTTCTTCTACTATCGTTTTTATCTGAACAGCTTCTTTTCTTATTTGTTTCGGTTTCTTTTTCTTGCGTCTATGATTCACCCAACATACTCCGCCACATTTTAAACTTAGCTGCAAATTGATCTTCCATTCTTCAAAACAAATCTGCTCCCTTAGAATGATTTATTATTATGAAAAGACTTTTCATAATTCACATAATCTTGCTTCGCTTTCCTCTTTAACTTCATACTGTCACCAGTTACTCTAGGCATTTTTAGTTTCATTACGTTCCCTTATTGTTTCTATCATAAATCCTAAAGCATCCTCAGGACTCCAACGATGTTTACATATCACCCCGAATTTATCTGAATCTTCTTTTTACATTGCACATTCAAGTGTCCCACCTTTAACTACATTCATTTAAATCATGTAGATTAAATATAAAAACCTTCTCATTTTAATGAAAAGAGAAGGTTTTCTTGCTGTTATACATTCATGCCATATTCAAAACTTTCCCTCTTGAAATAACGTATTATAGTTAATCTTTTTAATTTTATTTTCACTATTAATTTAGGCATTTTTACTTTTCTTAAAAAACACCACATATGCAAATAATGACGAGATTAAGAGGAATACACCTGCCCCTATACCCTCATATATTTTAAAATAAACAGCAGCAATTATCACAAATATTGACATTATTATTATTAGAATCATTGTATATTTCACTATAAATTCTAACGCTTTATAGATAGATACTATTGTCCTTCCAAAAATACTTTTCTCTATTTTCGAAATATTCCAATTTTTATCCAAGATAACACCTTTCCCTCTTTCCAAATTGACTTTCGAATAAATCTTCCCTTTCAAAATAAGAACAAAGCGAACTGCAGAACGTAACTACTCCCCATACAGATTGACCCAACTGAAAAACCTCATGTCGAACTATTCAATCAATTACATATAGATTTTAGAATAAAAAAACCTCCTCATTCTAACAAGAAGAGAAGGTTTTATTTATGTCATTTCCCCAAACCCTATTCAAAACTATCTCTTTTATGATATTTCCATATTTTAAAAGTCACAAGCTTAAAATATTATTCTTCATTAAATACAGCAATCTTCACTTCAACATACTGTAAAGACTCATCACCGCTAAACACATGATAAATTGGCGAGGCTAAATTCAGATTATTATCCTCCATATACTGAAGCATTTCACCATATACCTGCTCTGTTAATTTTTCATAATCTCCCGTATATCGTTTCATGAGCATCTCATCAACATAGTAATAACTTCTAAATTGAAGTGTTTCTGACATTGGAATTTTATCTTCATTTACCGGCATAAATAATTCAATATACATATTTCCATCAGACGGTATATTTTTCAAAGCGTAAAACATAGGACCTTTTATCGTTAAATTTACTTTTGAAATTTCTGACATAAAATCTTCAATTGCTTCTTTCATATCCGGGTAATGAAAAATGTATTCTCTTGAAACAACATTTTTATATGCAATACTTTGTTTTTCAATTAGCATTTCACTGTTTCACCTACTTCTATAATAGGAGCATAAATATCTAACCACGTATCACCATATACATCTAAACATACGTGATAAAAACTACTATCTAATTTCATATGATGCTGCTCTGCAACCTCACGTATTAGGTTATAAGCATCCTCAATATCACCATCTTCATCTGTAAATCGCACACATAGAGCACTCTTAATAATTAAAGCATCATAATACTCATATGCAGAGCTCTCACCTAAATCAACTCTTCCATTGACAGGAATACAATACGTATATTCCCCATATTCTGGTTCATTTTCTAACTGTGAATATTTATATAGAACAGGTCCTACTGCATATATCCCATTACGAACTACTTGATTTCTAAATGCTCTTGCAGGTAACAACCAATCTTCTTTTTTTACAATTTGAGTAATGCTTATTAAATTTAAAAGTGACAATGCTTTATGCTGAACTTTCACAAAATCTACTCCTTTTCATAGTATTAATTTATAAACATTCATTACTACATATGTAGTAATGAATGTTTAAGATGCAAAACTTATTTTATTTCTTTGGCTTGTTTTTTTTCCTTTTCTTCATAAAGCTTTAGTCTTTTCTGACGTTCCCTTTCGTGTTCCTCCCATGAAATATAAAATGATGGAAATTTAAATCTACAATAGGCTAATAATTGGAACTCTGCTGCACCTATGGCTACCGAATATAGTATAAGGGTCAATACGGCATACCAACCTATTTGCCCCATCGTATAATCATTATTAATATAAATTAAGATTAAGAGAGTTAATACATATAGTATAGAGGCAATCATTAATAAATCTTTTGTCTTACTAAAAAATGAAACTGAATTTTCCCACTTACTAAATGCGCCTTCGCTAGCTTGCTTAAAGGTATTAATTGTTGTAAAAATATGAATAATAAAAGCTCCTAACAATAATAAGGCTACATAAGTCAATGTAACATGATCATTTGAATAACCGAAAATACTCGAAACAACTACTGTTACAAATCCTATAGTCGCAAGTTGAAGTGCATATAACAATATAACTATAGCTTGTAACTTTTGAAATTTAAAACGGGCTTTGGGAAATAAATATACAATAAGAAAAATGATTTGTAAGCTATACAAACATAACTCTATTTTAATAATTGTTTCATCTAGTAAACTAGGATATACGGACCAACCAAATTTCACCAAACCATAAATTACACCTAACATTATTAGTGAGGTGTATATGATTGAACCTAACATAAAACCTACAGCAGCCTCAGGACTTAAACGATTTCTACATGTTATTTTAAATTCGTCTAAATCTTTTTCTTTTATATTCCACATCCAAGTTTCCCACCTTTAACTACCTTTACTTAAATCATGTAGATTAAAAATAAAACCTTCTCATTTCCATGAAAAGAGAAGATTCTATTGGCACCATATACCTTTATACTATTCAAAACTATCTCTTTTGAGATGCTTCATTTATAACAAGTAAAAAAATCTCAAAAATGGATTCAAGTTGCTGTTCCTATTATATTACTGCGCTTCATCTTCTGGAGCTAAAACGTTCATATGATATTCTTCTAGCTTAGCAACTAATGTTTCTCTATCTATTTCTAATAAGTTCGTATGAATATTAAACGGTGCAAATCCAGTACGCTTATTAATTCGATACATCCGTTGTCCTTTTGATGGTATAGAAGCTATATATTTCTCTTCAACATCATCCTCTATCAAAATTCCTAAGAACGACTGCTTGCGAATTTTATAGGGTAAAATACTATTTACATCTTTTAAAGCGATTTTCACAGGATATTTAGCATCATTAATAACCGTAATATACTCTGATTCTAAAATGGCTACTGGTGTTCTATTCATAATCTTCTTAAATATTTTCCACAAAGCAACTAACATGATTAATGCACCGATCCCAACTATAGCCCCCCTTACATAGTAAGCTTCCTCAGACGAGAAAGTGAATATAACAAAAATAAGCAACAAAACTTCAATTACAACGAATAAAAAAAACCTTCTGCTTAATTTAACTTTCGATTCATAAATATAATATTTTTCCATATGATTCTCCTATTAATTTCGGTATTATAAATCTATTTTGATTTGTGTCTCTACATCACAACACGTTCTTGATTTATCCTATCACCATGTAATTCCTACTTAATCTCCCGACATGTTTAAACTATCGCTCTTTCTGCTCATGCTATTTCTAAGATAAAAAATGAAGGAACAGTCTAAGATAAGAGTAACACCATTACGATTACGTATAGCTGGACAATAGGGCGTATTACCTACTTTAATAATGATTAAAAACCACACTCATATACAGAG
The DNA here is from genome assembly GCF_038006905.1 of Bacillus sp. FSL R9-9834. Classification (NCBI taxonomy): domain Bacteria; kingdom Bacillati; phylum Bacillota; class Bacilli; order Caryophanales; family Bacillaceae; genus Bacillus; species Bacillus sp. FSL R9-9834. The sequence continues at coordinate 2,078,745 of NZ_JBBOWD010000001.1, read as the reverse complement.
AACAAAAAAAGATAATCAACCATATACAATAGTGATAATTATCTTTTTTTCTCTTCTTATTGAATGTTTTAGTGCTCAGATTTATGAAACTCTTTTTTCATTTTCACTTTATTCATACAGTAACTATGTGTAGATAAAACGAAGATAGAGCAAAATAGTAGTTTTTTATATTTAATATTAACTTAACCTTTTTTATTTTTTCTAATAAATATAAAATATAACAATATCATTGATATTAATCCTATTACACCACCCAACACCCCTCCATATTCTTCTAGATATATACAAAGAAATATACTACCAATAAAAAATATTATTCCAAAGATAACAATCCATTTCCCTAGAAACTCTGCTACTTTATATATAATTACAAAGATAAACATAATCCCGACAATAATAGGTGCTATTACACTTTCAAAAAAACCTTTTTCTTTTTTTACAATTTTGGAATCTTTATTCAAGGCATTACATTCCTCTCTATACAGGTTAACTTATGAATAATGCTTTCATTCTGTTTTCAAAATTTGTATTAGATAATTGAGATAAAGTAAATGCAACATTATCGTTTAGTTGTGATAAACCAAATATAGTACTATCATCTAATTGAGATAATATCCATTGTGTCTGCGCTGTTTCAATAATAAAAAAACCTTTATCTGAAATAACCTCGCCATTGCCTTGTGTATCAAGTCGCATAACACTGTATATACTTTTTGTTGTTTTTATATCATTTAGGAAAACTTCTGCATGTGAAGGTTTTACACCGTTCTCAATTAAAATATTTTTCCCCTCTTCAATAGACAATGTAATAAGATTACCAATTTCTTGTACTACATGATTTGGTAAAGTTTCTTCTAAATCAATATTTATATTTTGTTTTTCAATCTCAATTTGCAATAGATTTTTTGCTTCTGTATATAATTCATAATCTGATAAATTTTTAATTGTATGTACAATTCCATTCGTACTTTGATATGAAATATTAAAGTCACCTTGATTATAAATATTACCAGTGATTGTTATATCATTTTGAAAATCAATTTTTTGCAATAAAATAGAAATAGATGGCCGATTAAAAATATTAAATAATATTTCTACATCAGGCTTTGGGAATACTTCTTGTTTTTGTTCATCAAATGTTATTAAATTCCTTGCTAATAAGGAATGTGCTGCTGTTAAAAAGATCTTTTCTGTTTCTGTTTCTTTAAGCTCATCATATACTATTTGTAATAGTGATTTGGCAAAGGCTTGATTATCTTTATAATTTAATAGGAATGCTAGTTCTTCTAAAGAAAACGTATATTGTTTATCCATAACTGTTAAAAAGTCTATTCAAAAGACTTTTATTCCCCTCTTTTCTTTAATAAGTTTATTTAAACCATTTTTTTACAGAGTTTGTAAAACTCGATGCATATTCTTTCATTTTTTTTCGTGGTGCAATATATTCGAATGCTTTACTAAACGCTGTACTTCCTACAGTAGCTCCAATTATTCCACCTGCAATGGCGCCAACAGCTGTACCGATACCTGGGCAAATTAGTGTACCTAATGCCGCTCCTGCTTCTACACCACCAACACCTCCAGCCCATCCAAAGAATGTGTTACCAGCTATTTTCGCTCCAGAATAACCGAAATCAATTACTCCTTCAGTCACAGTTTTATCTGATTTAAGAGCTGTATGAAGTTCTCCTACTTCAAATGCAGAGTTTATTAATACCGCCGGTATACCAAAAGGTTTCAAATTTTTTATTATATGTTTTGGAACATTAATTGCTTTAATACTGTTCTCAGGTAATGAGTGATTTAAATTCCCTAATTTTGCAGCTACTTTCTCAATTGTGGAAAATTCTTGTGCAACTTTCCCCATAGTTGTAACTGCCTTCCCGACTAATGGGATTTCCTTTAGCCCTTTCCCAAAAAGACTCTTAGAACTTGCTACAGAGAACGCTGAATTTACCCCTTTAAGCCATTTACCCCATGTATTAGCGATTTTTCCATTCGCTAAGAAACCTTTTTGAATATCAATAAGATCAGCACGTTTAGGTTTAGCATTTTGAACAAAATTTAATGCTCCTAATACGAATCCCATTTTTCCAGTTATAACTGTTCCTTTCGTTGCAAGCATTAAAAGAATATCTCCAATGCTCAATCCATCTCCTAAATTTCCATTACTCCCCCCCGTAGTGCTATTATTTATAGTTCCGTACCACTTGCTAGACATAATTTTTTCTATTGAACTACTAGAAAAATCTCCACTATTAGTTCGTATTTGATTCATTCCACTGTCTAATGCATGCATCATTTCACGAAACGCTTGCAGGTCATTTTGTTGACTGTTATAAGTTTCTAATTTTTCAAGCGTGTCACTAATTTCTTTTTGGCTTTTTACAGATCCTTCCGTAATTCCTGAGGATGATGGATATTGAATTGCAATAATATCACTAATGGATCCTACCGTTTGTCTCGCTTCGTCATTAGAGTGATTAAACCCTTCATTATATCCATTAATTCTTTTCTTTACATCATCCAAATAACTTCCGTAAATTTTGACATCTGCATCACTGTCAACCGTAGAACTGAAATCCTCCATTGTTTTTTGAAATTGACCTTTTAATAACTCAGTTGATTCCATATAACTAGAAATAATTTTCCCATGAACCATGGATAAATACCCTTTAATTCCATCAGCTGTTTTCCCTTGAAAAGAACTAATTTGTGTAACACCCATTATTTTTTGTAATACTGATTCGAAATGTTGATTTAACTCTTCAACATTTGAATTAAAGCGTGTTTGAAGTTCTTTCACTTCCTGTAATTCAATATTTTTGTCCACCTTACATCCCCCCTATTTCAAAATTAATGGCCCGGAATGCTGCTTAAACTTTTTTCAAGTTGTTCATCTTGTTCGACTATTTTCTCCCCGGCTTGTTGTATGTTATTTAAATCGTTTTCTAATAACTGTTCATATTGCTGCACCTTTTGAGATAACATTTCGATTGCTTCACAAAATTGAGTTAATCTAGTCAAATTCGTACGACTCAACTGCATACCATTAAATTTAGTCTTACCTAAATCACTAGCACCACTTTTCAAATCACTTACTTTCGCATCAAATACCCCTTTATTTAATTTAATTTCCCCCATTTATCATTTCCCCACTTTCTGTACTTCTACTTGAATACTAGCGTCAACCATTGAAACACTTCTACTTAAAGAAGCAATACTAGACTCACATGCAGCGATTTCTCTTTCAAGCCGTCGTATAGCTTGATCGATGTCTTCTTGCACTCTTCCTAGTTCTCCGATAAACTTCCCTAAATTCGAAATGACTTGTTGTTCATACGTTTCTTTAAAAGCAGTTGCTCTTTGCCCTTTCCAACTACTCTCGTTTATTTCTAAAGACTTAAACTGCTCTTGATTTTGTTTAATTGCTTCAAGATTATTTACAAATTGCCCTTTAGCAGTTATTACCCTTCGTAATTTCATTTGTAATTCAGCCAATTGCCCTTGTTGATGACTTATACTACTTAATAAACCAGATTTTTGACTATTTAATTCCTCTATCCCCATGCAAATCCCCCCTTAAATAGTTGGCACTTTAATTCTAGTAGCAAAACGATTTTCAACAAAATACCCTTCAAATGGATTTAATTTTGTACTACTTAAATCTTTATTAGATACATCGAAGACCATTTGGCCTGATGATTTTCTAAGTAAAATAACATGAGATTGCGTTTTTATTGTTTTTGAAACTAAGTCGTATCGACTGTCAATTGAATCAACATCACAGCCAATTACGAAGTGGATGCCCATAAATGCACCATTTGTTATTAATTCCGCTAAACTATATATATCGCTATCTTCTAAATTACTTAAAATATCATTTACATCTGCAATTACGATTACAATCGGCTTAAATTTCTTAATAAATTCTGCCGGATTCACTGTTTCACTTGATGCTTCCTGCTCCTCTTTAAACGCCGCTTCTCTCGATTTATAAGCGTTTGTAACTTGTTTAATCGTTTTCTCAATTCCTGTTTTTTCAGCTACATATAAAGCAGCGCTCTCTCTATAGTTTGAGAAATTTCGTGTTCTTGTATCAATTAAACCTAGGTCAAAGTGTCCACTGTCTGCTAACTGTTGAAGGAATTGATGAACTACATTTTCAACTTCATCTTTCTTAATTCCCCCTACAACAATATTAGACGCTTCCGTTAAATCTAATTCGAGAGGCGTAACGTTTTCTGTCTCTACACCAAATGTTAGTTTGCCTGCTTCAATAATTTTTCTTGTTTCTGGCCATGCAATGAATTCCTTGTATTCCAGAACTTCAGGTACCATAGGAATTGCTTTCGGTCTTTCTCCATCCCAGAAGGAATCCATCTCTTTTCCTTCAGCTTGTATATTTTCAATTCGAGTAAGGACATCTTCTCCATTTGTCGGTAAAGCTGTTTGGAAGATTGTTGGTTCGTCAATTTTAACTAAACCACGGCCTGCTAATTCTTCAATTTTTAAGTCTGTTCTTCCTACAATAGCTCTAGATTCTGCCTCATCTATCATATATAGAGCAATTTGTAGTTTAATATTTGTATTTACTTGTACTCTCAATGCATTTTGACGTGTAGCCGTAAGCATTAAATGAATTCCTACTGCTGCCCCTTCACGTACAATTTGTGCAACAATGCGTTCAAAGTCTTCGACAAATCCAGCTTCTCTAACAGCATCATAGTTATCTAACGTAATTAATATTGTTGGTAATACTTCTTTACTAGCTCTCTCATACATTTCAAGACTCGCAACACCGTATTTACTTAGCAATTGCTTTCTATCTTTTAATAGGTCTTCTATGCGACGAAGAAATTTCTCACATTTTTCAACTTGATCTAATGTAATGATGTCTGCCACATGCGGTAAAGATTTTAATGGCATTAAACCGTTCGTTCCGAAGTCTAATAAATACACATGCAAATGCTCCGGACTATGCTGACGAGCTACATCCATAATGACTGATTGTAAGAATGTTGATTTTCCATAGCCTGGACTTGAGAAGACCGCTACGTGCCCGTCTTTACTAATATCTAGTGTTAATGGTGTTTGTGATTGTAATTCAGGCTGATCTAGTAGACCAACTGTTGCTTTTAATGGTTTCTTTTCTTTCGTCCATGCTTCTTTGAACTGAATAGCGTGTAAGTCTTGTAAATATACGCTTTCTGGAAGTGGTGGTAACCACGGTCTAGCTAACGCTTCAATTTCATTTACTTCTGCGTAATCGTGAATGTAGTCAATAACAGCATCCAGTTCAGATGGTACGCTTATTACTTCTTTACTACTACCAAGTCCACTTAAGTCTTCGCTTAATATTTCATATTGTCCTAGATCATTTATTGCATATATTGTTGCGTCTAAATGTTCTTTATCTTCTTTGTTTTCTACATAGTCTGCTCCACTCCAAGCTGATTGGAATAGTTCATATATTTCATTATTCCCAACTTGTAAGTAAGCACGTCCTGGTAATGTAATTTCAGCAGCATCTGGTGTTTTTAAAATTTCATTACTATCTGACGTATTTTGAACTTTTAATGCTAGTTTAAATTTCGAGTTACTCCAAATTTGATCATCTACAACACCACTCGGTTTTTGCGTAGCTAATATTAAATGGATTCCAAGTGAACGACCGATACGCGCTGTTGAAACTAACTCTTTCATAAATTCTGGTTGTTCTGACTTCAGTTCCGCGAATTCATCACTAATTAAAAATAGATGTGGCATCGGTTCACTTACTAAGCCTTCTTTATACAGTTTTTGATACTGATTAATATGGTTTACATCATTTTCCCCAAATAATCGTTGTCTTTTTTGTAATTCAGCTTTAATTGATGCGAGCGCTCTCATACTTTGTGCTCCATCTAAGTTCGTAATTGTTCCTAATAAATGCGGTAAGTTTTTGAATAAATTCGCCATACCGCCGCCTTTATAGTCAATTAATAAAAAGGCTACTTCGTACGGATGGAAATTAACTGCTAGAGATAAAATGTACGATTGTATAATTTCCGATTTACCTGAACCTGTTGTACCTGCTATTAATCCGTGTGGTCCATGTGCTTTTTCGTGTAAGTTTAAGTTTACGATATCTTCTTTACCACGTAATCCAAGTGGTACAGCTAAAGATTTATGCGCTGCATTTTTCTCCCAGCGACTTGTGATATTTAGTTCTTTTACTTTCTCAACACCGTACATCTCTAAAAATGTTACACTTTCTGGAATACTATTTTTTAAGTTTTGCAAATGATTTAACGGTGCTAGTGCTCGTGAAATGTCTTCTAAATTGAATCCTTTCGGTACGTGATTTAGTTTAAATTGACGGTTAACAAGCTCTCCTTGTTCTAAGATGATGTTCCCTTGTTTTGCATCTCTTATATCTATTACCGTTTTCACATGCTCCGGTAAACTTTGCATAACATCTTGTACAAATACAAGTGATACACCTAATTGACTCGGATCATCATTAAAGAATTCCATAACAACATGGTCTAATATTAGTTTTTCATCTGTAATGAGAACGACATAGTGCGGTGCAAAGTACATTTTTTCATTCGTTGAACTTTTTTCATCTAGTTTTAATTTTCGTTCTTTCAATATTTGATACAAACTATTTAACACTTGATCACGGCTACGGTCATGGTATACAAATCCACGTACATTTATATCGCGAACACTTCCATGTGGTAACCAGCGCATCCAATCCCATTTTTCTTTTTCTTCTTCCGGAAAAATAGTAATAAACTGCAAGTCATAATAACTATGGAATAAAGCTGTTTGTGCAACTAATAATTGTAATTGCTCTAACACTAAAGAACGTTGGCCAATATAACCGACTGGTCCATTCATTAAATCTGTTACAACTGGTACATCTTCCAATGATAGATAACGCTGTCTTAGTTCACGTGCTATATCAATTAATTCATCTTTCGTTTGACTAAATTCTTCTTCATTAAATTGAATTTCAAAACTCGTATTAGCTTGTCCTGTTCCAACGCTAAATGTTAAGAAATCATGATGTAACATTGTTTTTTCATAGATTCTAGGATTTACTTGAACTGCCATATTACGTATTACTTCTACATTTGGATAATGATAATGTAATGCATGACGCTGTTTTTCACTTTCTGCATGTAAATCTTTCGTTTTTTGTTTTATATACGCTCTATAACTTTTATCACGTTCAACAATGTCAATTTTATATTGCTTTAAATTTTTTATATATGATGTGACAGAAACAATAATTGTTACTAATGTCATCGCAATCGATGCAATAATAAACATCCCATATTTCATAAAGATAGCAAGTAATACTGTTACGACAATCATGACAAGAGAAGGTGCAATAATTCTCGCCAAATGCTCAGTCGGTTTTGATGGCATACTTGAAGGTTTTGCAATTGTCATTTTCTCTTCTGGTTCACGGTAAATAATACGCGGTGAACGATGATAATCTGGATAACCACTTTGATAATTTGTTTCTGATTCTACTAAAATAGGTAACGTAGATTTCACGTTCTCTTCTGAAGAAAGTACTTGAATGTCTTCATTGCCTATTTCTACTAAAACACCATCAAAATATAATACGTCTCCCGCTTCTAACATAACGCTATCTTTTAGCTTCGTATAATTATGAAATACATCCCCGTCATATACATTCACTTTAAAAGAATCGTACAACGTTTCACGAGATAGCATTAAATCTACATTTGTCCCAATAATAGAAATATCATCATAACTGTTTTGACTAATTGTAAGAGAATGTTTCGTTCCGATATCAAACACTTTAGTTGTGCCGATAATAGAGATAAAAATTTTCAAGCTCACATCTTTAGATTTTCCAATCTCAAATTCCTTATTGAATTCTATTAATTGATTTTGTATCATCCAAGCATTTACTTCATTATTCCACTTTAACTCTACTTCTTGTTCTAAACTTGGATTTGTAATATCATTTGTCCACTCTTTTCCAATCGACACTATTGATTGCTCATTTGGATGTAATGTGCACTTATATATTTTGTCTCCATAAGTCAATACTAATAGTTGCTCCATCCGTTTTCACTGCTCCTTTTCAACTGTCTCATCAAGTGCTTACTCTTTTTTCTCTGTATCCGACAAATTTTTATCGCTCGATGAATTGCCATATTTCTTTTTATATTCATCTAATTGTTGTTCATATGTTTTTAACTTTTGATCACGTTCTTCTCCTGATAAGTCCGGATTATTTTTCAGTGATTCAATTTGTTTAACAAGGCCGTACATAATAAGCTGCGGATCATCAAGTGTCTTAGCTAAATCTAATGATTTATCAAAATTACCTTTTCCGTTATACATCCAATACAGCAAATACTTTTCATCACTTTTCAAACTAATATTTTTCATAATTGATTTCTTTTGATCTTCACCTAGTTTTTCAACTGTAATGTATGCAAATGCTAACTCATATTTAGATGCAATCGGTAATGATTCAAATTCCTCTTCACTTAACTGCGTAATGACTTTGTCATAATCAGTTGCTATGAAACCCGCATTTGCTTCTAATAATTTATTTTGATAAGGAAGTTTTATAAAAGTGAAATATATTAAAGGAGCAGCTAAAATAACTGTCGCCGCTATGAAGGAAAAAGCTAAGTATTTAAACGATTTATAGCTTTTTTTAGGTACTAGCTGCATATTTTTTTCTGTTTTTGTTTGTTCCTTCTCAAAGCTGTCATCAAGAAACTGCAGTAATGCATCTAAACTTTCCATTTGAGCAACTGTCTGTTCAAATGTTGTTTCTTTTGCATCTTTTAGTAACCCAGCATATAAATCATCAAAATTGTGCTTTTCGGAGAATAAAGCAATGATTAGACACTTATATTGTGTTAAAAATTGCTCTTCTAATAACGGGGTTGGTGGAACAATATCTCGAATTCCTCTATGTATAATACTTGGTATTAAATTAGCATTAAAAACTATATTGGCTGGATGTAAAAAGAACGTGATTCGTTTATTTAAATATTTACGAAACTGCGCAACATTCCGAAGTAGTCTTAATTTCTCATTTCTTCTAAAACGGCTAAGATCGTCCCACTTATATAATTTTTTATCTACTTGATATAGAAACGTAAACATATCATCCGTTTCTTCTATTGTTAATGGTACAAATTCAGATGATACGCCCGTAATTATATCGAATTGACGGAAGTCTTTTATACGTGTTTGAGATTTGGTCATCTCCAATTTCCAATTTTCTTTTTCTATTTGAAATTGATAGTTCATTGCATCAATTTGAATTATTTTTTCCGTCATGTTTATCCTCTTCTCCTTTTCTTTATAACCAGTAATAACTTATTTTCAAAAAACTAAAAGTAAGAAATATTCTTTATAAAATTTGTAAAATATCTCCGTCTGTTATTTGGTGATCAATTAAACGATCATTATCTGTTAAAACAATTGACTTATTTTTCACTTTCATTACAAAATGTGAACCTTCATGATTATCAATCTTTAGCGTATCTAATAAGTTTTTCAATAAATATTTAATAGATTGATGATTCGGAATACGCAAATCATATGTATTTCCATTCCATTTACGAAAATCTACCGTTACATTAATATGCGTTTGTATTGCCATTACTTTACCTCCAATTTTTCCGAAGAACCGTATAAATACCTATACAAATAAGTAAAACACTGCCACCTAACAATATGATTACTGTTGTACCGATTGGCTTTTCATTCATTGTTTGATTACTTGCTACTTCATCAGCGCTTTTTCTTACAATGTATTCACTACTAAACAAACTATTTTTCGTATCTTTAACACGATTATTTTCTTTTTGTTTTATAAAAAGAGAATCTCTTAAGGATTCCATCTCTTTTTGTTCTTTCTTTTTCTTTTTTTGAATTTCTTCTTCTATATCTTTATTAAATAACTCAATTGATGCTTTATCTAATTCTGTTTCCTTATGTTCCTTTTTATTTTTTTCTTGGTCTTTATCTTCAAAGCGGTCTACTTTAAACTGAATCTTTCCATCATCACCAAGATAACTATCCGCCGCGCTCCTAATCGGTAGCGCGACAAACAGTAAAAGGAAACAAATAAATGATAGCTTAACCACTATGCTCCATTGTTTGATCATTTACTTCTTTTTCCTCCCATTTCTTGTGCCATACAAATAGATTACTAACTAATCCTATAATGGCAATTACAAACAATACGATAAAAATAACTTTTCCAGTATCTTTACCGCTAATAAAATCATTTAGAAATCCTTCTATATATTGAAGCGGTGAAAATTGACGCATTTTACCTACAGAAGACATTTGATCTACTTTACTTCCAACTGCTTCAGTTAAAAATAGATACATACTTAAAAATACTAGTAAAATAAACATCCCTACCATTTTTATTTGTCGCAGTAAGTATGTTGAAACCAATACAAACGCCATCATAATGATTGTGATAAACGCAATCCATAGTAAACTTTGATCCTGGCCAAACTTTAAAAGACGGCCCGAAATGATTCCTATACTAATTCCTTCCACAATCGATATTCCAAATGCTACTACTGTAGTTGGTACATTCATATCAATTAAAGAGAATCTCTCTTCAAAATGATCTGATTGCGTTCGTTTCTTTTCTTGATTCGCAATTGCATACGCTGTAAATAACGCAACAATGAAACAAGTTAATACGATTAAGTATGGCGTAAAAGCATTACCTGCTACAATTACCCCATCGTTTTGTTTTTGAACTGGACTAGCTAAAAAATCATATAGCATCTCATTTTGACGATCTCCAATACGACTATTCGCCAAAATCTTCGTAAAGTTTTTCGAGAATGCTTTATCATCTTCCATTTTCTTCGTAAAATCATTTAATAACGAATCTGCTTTCGAAACAATTGTCGTTCCACTTTCCTGAATTTCTTTTGCTTGTCCATTAATTTGATCAAATGTTTTATACACATCATCTGATGTCGCTAAACTATGCTTCGAACTCTCTACTAATGACTGAGTTTGCATCGTTAAAGATTTAATACCAGAGTCTAATGATAGTACAGCTGTTTGTTCACCTGCATTATTAGTCGTTAATACTTGTTGTTCTTCAGCTAACTTTAAGCTACTCTCACGCCATTTCGCTAAACCTTTTAAATATTCACCTAAGTTTTGATTCATACTAGTTGCTTGCTGCATCGTTTCATTTAACTTCTCTGCTAGTAGTATTGAATTTTGATCTGCACTAGTAATAAGTTGTTGGTAAGAGTCTATTTTTTGTTTTAACCCCATCATATCTTGCTTTACTTCACTCGTAATGCTAGCTGAAACAAGATTTGAAATTAAATCAATTACACTTTGTTTATTTAACATATAATACAATGAATGATCCGTCGCAATCGCATCTAAACTTCCCTCTTCAAGCTTAGGACCTACATCATTTGTTCTTAAATCAATCCCATAATACACTTGATAAAGACTCATTAAACCTTGATAACTTTGAACGGTCTCAACTGCTTCTTTAATTAATACATTAGATGTATTATCTGTTAACTTCTCAGTCTTTTGATGTACAACATGATTATTTGTACGTTCAATAACTGTTGAGCCACCACCTTGATTTTGGTTTCCACCATTTCCGTTATCTGTCCCCGTTCCGCCTCCTGGGTTTCCTCCGGTTCCATTATCTGTTCCCGTTCCGCCTCCTGGGTTTCCTCCGGTTCCGTTATCTGTTCCCGTTCCGCCTCCTGGGTTTCCTTCGGTTCCATTATCTGTTCCCGTTCCGCCTCCTGGGTTTCCTTCGGTATTATTACTCTGTTCTGTCTTTTGAATGATAGGCTTGTTAACAGTGTGTACTAGCGGCATTATTCCATACTGCGCTTTATTAACTACATTTTCTACTTTGCTGTTTCCTGTTTTTGTTCCTTCATTCTCTTTATTTGGTTCTTCCTTATTTGGTTCTTCTTTTCCGGTACTAGTTTCTTTCTCGTAATTACCATTCAATTTCCATTCCCACGTTACTGGAGAGAAAACATCTATATTGATACTTGGATCTACTAACTTCACATGAAGGCTAATTTTCAAATCTCCCTCATTACGTGCTGATATTGCAACTGCTCCGTTTTGCAAGAATTCACTTGTACGGTCCACACCATCAATTAATAGTGAATCTGTATTACCATATAACTCAAAGCCACTCGGAATAGTAATATTCATAGTTTGCGAAGAATCCATTCCAATTACTTTCGCTGTATCACTGAATGTAATTCCATCTTTAGCCAAACTTTCTTTTACTTTTTTAATTGAGTTTCCTAAAGATATTTTATTGACTGGATCATAATTAAAATTATTTTCTTTATTATATTTATTCGTAAATTGGATTACGTTTTTCAGTTGTAATTTCGTTACATCCGGCAAATCACTTTGAACGATTTCTTCCATGTTCAAACTAGGCAACTTCGCAATTAAATTTTCAATTTGTTGCTTAATACGAAGATCTGGTTGTTTCATTAACGAATTTATAACTACTTCGTGTTGTCCATCATTTGATATAGACTTTTGTAATCGTTTAAGAATTGTCGCTTGTATGTCACTCTCTAATTTCCCTGCAAGTTCTGTATCATATTCTGACACTTGTTTTTTTACATCTGTTAAATATTTTTGTATTGCTGAAGCATCTGCTAAAATATTAGGATCTTTCTCTGAAAGCGTAAATTGATTTGCGATAATTTTATTTGCAGATTCCAATGCGCTTAACTGCTTTAAAGTATCCCCTGAATTCATATCGCTCATATACTGATTAAATTGATTTGTAAAATTATTCGCTAACAGATTATTATCAGTTTGCATTTTTTGAAAGTTATTAAATCCTTCTAAATACGTATTATTAGATTTATTCCCTTCTTCTAATGCTTGACCAAACCCTTTTAAAACATCTTGGAATCCTTTAAAACTATTAACAGAAATACCAGTGTAATCTTGTACCGTTTTAAATTGGTTTGTGTAATTTGCCAGCGGGCTATGCACATCTTTTTTATACATAGTCGTTTGATTGATCCCTTTTTCAATTATTTTACCTATATTATCTTGTGCACCTTGCAACTTACCGATAACACTTGCAAAATAAACATCGATGATTTGCTTATTAAAATCTTCTAAAATAGCAGAGGCTGTATTTTCTGCCTCAGCTTTCAAATCTTTATTTCCAGTTGCATTTACTTTGTAATTTAATGTTAATTTCTCTGGAAGTTCTGAATCAATCGCAACAGCTTTTCTTGAAAAATCGTTAGGTATTACAATCATCATATTGTAATTATTATTTTTCAAACCACTTTCTGCTACACCACGACTCACTACGTACCATTCTTGTTTCGTGTTTTTATTTACATTTTTTACAAATTGATCTCCAAACGCTATTTTATTCCCTTCAAATACAGTACCTTGATCTTCATTTACCAATGCAACTGTCATTTTGGGCGTGGTGTTCTCATTTGCTTTTTTAACATTTTGGTTTAACGCTAAATAGGAGATCCCTGTTGATAACACAAGAGCTAAAATAATAAACAACAAGATGCTCCACTTGAACTTTTTCACTACTTATCACTCCTGCAACTGCGAGTCTATTAAGTTAAAGACTTCGTATCTTACTCTAGTTTTAAAGTAATTTAGCCATACAACCTATAGTTGCATGGCTAAATTATATATTTCTTTTTTATCTGTCTTATTGTAGACCGAAATTACGAGAAAGATCTTCGTCATGTCTTGCAACAGCTTCTGCAGTTTTATTAAGCTGCATATTAATTTCTTGTAATAGCTGTGCGAAGTTTTGTACTTTTGGCTTTAATTGATTGAACTGTTGATCAAAGCCTTCGAAAGCACGACCTTCCCATTCTCCTCTTAATTCATTTTGTAAGTTTTGTAATTGACGTAAAATGTCCTCAATTTGATTTGCACTTTGTCCATATCGAGTCGCTTTCGATTTAAGCTCCTCTGGTGACATGCGAATTTGTCCTGCCATTATTAAATCCCCCTTAAAATTTAAAAATAGTAAAATTAACCAATAATCAATTCTACAAATTGATTATATCAATAATTTAAAAATTTCTAAACAAAAAAATGATATTTTTCCAAATTTTCTCTTTTACTATAATAACATTATATTATATAATTCTAATTTAGTATTTTTGAGGCATACTCTATAAATCGACTATAAATTTAAAGAAAACCTTTTATTTTATATATCTTTAAGAACTTATCCATTTTTTATTCCAACAATAAATTGGTTACTAAATCATGATTTTCCCTCCTCCCACTCACAATATTTTTCTCACTTCAAAGTCATAATTACCTGTCTTTCAACAAAACCAAACTCTTCGTACATCTCTTTCGCAAAATTTCCAGCAAATACATTCAAACGAATTTCTGAATAATTCTTTTGTAATTCCTTAATACCAGCCTCCATTAATTTTCTTGACAACCCTTTCCCGCGGTACTCTGGAAAAACATACAATTCATATATAAAACCTAGTTTTTCATGAGAAAAATAGTCCGTATTTTCTCCTATTAATATCCATCCCATTACATTGTTTTCTTCTTTAACGACTAAATAATATGCTCCCTTTTCTACAATCGGCCTTGTAATTTCAATTGCTTTCTCTGTACTTAACTGACAATTTCCCCTCGTGCCTTCAAAAAGCGATTGAGCTGCATATTGTATTATTTCGTTCGTGTCTTCCCGGTTTGCCTTTTCTATCATTTTTCACAACTCTCCTCTTTAATAGGCATTAATATTGCTTGTTCAAGTTCCTCCGACTCAACCACAATTGCCATCAATCCCTTTTCCGTACTCGTTTCATGAAATTCGCCCTTCTCCCAAAACACAGCTTGTCCCGCTTCCACCTTCACTTTTTCTTTATCTGCCCCACATACATATCCTTCGCCGTCCACAATAAGAAGCAGTTGCGATACAACTGCTTCATGATATCCAATTATTCCATTCTCTTTTAAATGCATAGCACCGATATGTATATTCCCTTGATGATTTACTATTTTCGACATTATGAAATTAGATTGAAATGCTGTGATTTGCTTTCCTACTTTTTCACTAAAATCAAAAATCTTCACTTCTAGTCCTCCTTATATGTATAAAACCATCCTTACTGTCTGCATCATATGTCCTTCAAAATCTTCTTCAAATTCCTCTAATTGCGCAAAACCTTTCGCTTCATAAAAACGTTTTCCTTTTTCATTCGCTGCTTCTACATGAATGTATAGTTTCCGAATTCCTTTTAATACCGTTAGCCCTTTTTGTAATAAAGCACTTCCTATCCCTTTCCCTTGTTGATCTGGTAACAAATAAATCGCGCCTAATTCTGCTTCGTTTTGCAGTCTAACAGGTGAAAAATTTGCAAAGCCAATTACTTCTCCCTCCTCTTCTGCAACGAATAAATGTGTATTCTCAAGACGATATTTCATTTTTTCGTCAGAATAAGCCTCGTCTAAAAAACTGTCTTGAATCTCTCTCGGAATAATGCCTTCGTATGTATCATGCCAAGCTATTTTCGCTACTGATTGTACAGCATGAATATCTTCTTGCTTCATTTCTCTAATTACATATGTCATCTCGATGTCTCCATTCTCTTTAAATTATATTCTGCTAATATACGAGAAGAAATGGCAGAACCATTTTCATAATCCACCTTTATTAATTTTAATTTCTCAATTGAAGCTGTTGCATGATCAAATTTTTCATAAATATATTCCATTACACGTAAAAACTGCTTTGTATATAATCTATTTGCAATCGTACAATGCGGAACCCATTTTCCCGGTACGTAATATGAATTTGGGTTGTCATGAAAAATTTTTAAATAATCATGAAAAGAATGATGAAGTTTTAACAATTCATCGGTAACAGTCGGTGCTAGAAAGACCGTTCCGTTAGTAGGAAAAACTCCAACAGAAGGAAAAGTTACTGGGTCCGTATTTTCTTGCATAGCTACAAACTCTCCTAATTTCTCCTTATACAAATGAACATCTAACTCATTATAATCAGCTAACGTAATATGAGGTTCTACTCCGGCTAATTGATTTTTGCCAATGATATTTGTTAATTCATTTTGCAATTCTGTAATTTTATTAGTAAACACACGATCAAATGTAGCAATAATAGCGTACATATCCCTTCACCTCTTTGTTACACATAGTGCTTCCCATTCTTCACGAATCATCCCCATTCGAATAGAATCATAGTACGTTCCGTTATAATAACGACATTTGCGCATTCTACCTTCTAAAGTCATTCCTATTTTCTCCGCTACTTTCATCATTCGTTCATTACCAGACCAAGTCGTGAGCCCTACTCTACCAATCTCCATCTTTTCAAATAGTAAATCCCGATATAACGTTAACGCTTCTGTACCGTAGCCGCCATTCCAGTAAGCCGGATTATAAATGACAATTCCCATCTCCAACCAACGCGTCGGTTTATACTCCCAATAAAATCCGACCGTCCCTATAACTTGACCGTTATTTTCTATAATTAAATTGGATAGAGGTTCTTCTTTTAAACGAGTTTGCATCTTCTCCTTATAGGATGAGTATTCTTGCATTGAAAACGGAAAATACGGTGCATCCCATTTTTTCCATTCTGGATTTTCTTCTTTAAACACGAGATTCCATAATGTTTTTATATCTGATTCTTCAATTGTACGAATTGTTACTCTATCCCCTTTTACGATTACGCTTTTCATAATTTCCTCCTACGTTCCTCTTTATTTCATATATAATTATAATATTTTTTCTGAAAAATCAAAACAAATATCGTTTATTATATTGTATAATTTTGTTATAAGATACCAATTATTCATGTAGAAAGCTGGTGATTCAATGAATAATCGATTTAGTATCACTTTGTTTCTCACTATTATTACGACAAATATTATTCTCTATTTCTTCTTACCATTACGTATTGTTACGAAATGGGACTTCAATGGAACACCTACGTCAATGATGGATAAAAGTACTTTTGTGATCGTAAATATAATTATATGTTCCTTCTTATTCTTTTTATTTTTAGCTTTATCTAAAGCAGCGAGTAACGAGAAATTTCTCCATTGGATCGGCAACACAATGTTACTATTCTTATTTTTTGTTGATATTGTCATTGCCCTTATCGCCCTTGGCTTTTCACTTCCTCTTGATTATTTCATATTTTTAGCATTAGGGCTTTTATTTATATTAATAGGTTATTTCAGTTCCAAAATTGATACGACTAAATCAACCGTTTCATTGGAATGGAATGGAATGATAAGCACCTTGAAAAAAGAGCTTCAAATATTTGTAGTATTTCAATGATGATAGCAGGTATTTTCCTAGCGGGGCTTCCATTTATCGTTTCTGCTCCATATAGAGGTTATGCCATACTAGCGATTATTTTAGGAATGACGCTTGTCATTTTACCGAGTACGATTTATTTACTTATTAAAGATAGCAAGCAATCTACTTCTTAAAAAAAATAGGAGGTTACATCCCTCCTATTTCAGCTAAATATTTTCTTTTTCGTCTTTTCTATCTCAACTAAAATCCCTTTCTCTATCCAGCCTTCTACTCCATCTTTTTTAATTAAATTATATCCTGAGCAGCTACTATCAATGAGAGAAACAATATCCCCTTTTTTTACGCTTATTTGCGCACAAGATATATCCGTTTTCACTGTGTATTCACCTGAATCAAGTTGCCTAATGTATTCATCTTTCACAGAAAGTAATGTATTCGTTTCCTTTTGCCTACATATTGTGTAATCTTGCTTCTTCTCAATAGGCTCTATGTAATAATGTGGATAGGTAACCCCGCCCTGCATTGTTGCATCGGCATGAAAATCTGCTATTACTTCATACTCTGGAAAACAGTCTACATATGTATAAGAAAACTTATCACCTGTTGGTTTCCTCTGAATGATAAATGCATTTAATTGCCCTGCCTCTTTAATCGTATTTCCGCCGTCAATTGCAATAATCTTTTTTTCCTTATCAATAACAGGATTGTTAGATGGTGCCTTCTCTGAATAGTTTACAACAGGCCAATGTCCAACAACTACATACTTATTTACTTTATGTGATTGATTGAAAAACTCCGGCATTGCTATCGCATTTTTTCGTTCTGTTTCTTTCCAATCCTCTCTATCTTCAAGGCCAGCATGTACAAATATATAATCTTCCGTTTCAATCGCTGTTGGTAATTCTGTTAGCCACTTTATTTCTTTTGAGAAATGGCTCATTAATTTTGTTTTCAATTCACGGATATCACTTTCTTCATGAACGTTAATATTCAATTGCGCTAGCCATTCATTAAAAATTGTATTTTTCCGCGTACACAAATAATTTATTAAAGTAGGATTTTCATTTACAAGCGCTTCAACTATAACTTCACAATTCCCTTCAACAACATGAACATTTGAATTGTTCTTTACAAGATTCATGACATAGTTTACGACGCCAATACTATTTCTTCCTTTCTCACAAAGATCACCATTAATAATTAAATAATCCTCATCGTTAAAATTAACTTTATATAATAGTTCCTTAAAAAGATCTAATTCTCCATGAATATCAGAAATAATGATAACTCTTACATCATTTGGTATAGATAATTTCTTTATTTTTTCCAAGTTTAAACGCTCCTAACATTCTCTAAATTCAAGATTCCATTTTTAATTTCTAATATTCGACAAATTATATTGCTAGACCTGTTCCTAGCTCAAATCTGAAAAAGAAAATAGGTTCCATATATTTGTACATATGGAACCTACTTAATATTATAACGCTTTATAAAAAGAATAGCTTACCTTATTAAAGCCCTCTCTTTCATAAAAACGATGTGCATCAATTCTTGGAAACGCAGATGTAAGAACGATAGAACTGCATCCTTTTTCTTCCCCCCATTTTTCTACATATGACAGCAGAACCTTACCATACCCTTTTGATCTGTGAGCTTCCGCAGTTACAAGGTCATACACAAAAACATGTTTCTCATTATAAAAATTCGTACAAATCGCTACACCAGCTAGACTAACAACTTCATTCTCTTCGTTACGTAGCGAAAATAGTTTGTAATTTTCTTCTTTCATTTTTTGAAATAAAGAACTTGCCTCTTCTCTTGAAATTTTCGTTCTTAATTGTTGTAATACGGGAAATACATCGTGTAAATCCGCTTCTGTTACTACTGCTTTAACATTCATTATGATTCGCCCCTTACTATTTATAAAATTTTCTAAATGTTATATCATCATTATAGAAAGCGACTGCCCTTAACTTAAGTGGCAGTTCTATTCTTTTTTATAAGGCCAGCATTACAAGGAGCGTCTACAAATGGAGCTGAATATTCCTTTAGTGTTACAAAATAAAACACCTATTTACTTACAAATTTACGAATATATGAAACGAGAAATCTCTCATGGATCACTACGTGCCGGTACACGTCTTCCTTCTCACAGAAATTTAGCTATGCAACTTAATGTGAGCCGTATTACAGTTGAATCCGCTTATCAACAATTACTAGCTGAAGGTTACGTAGAAAGCAAACCGAAACGCGGGATTTTTGTTGCGGAAGTAGATATTGATGTCATTCAAAAGAAACAGCAAATTGCATCAAACAGTGCTAACAATAAAGAAAAAGAACAATATGATTATGATTGTAGTCAAGGACTTATTGATCAAAAAGCTTTTCCGATAACAAACTGGAAAAGAGCATTACACGAAACTTTATTTCAGTATGAAGATGAATTATTTGCTAAAGAAGATCCACAAGGTGAGCTCGTTCTACGAGAACATATTTCAAAATATTTATATCATGCTCGCGGGGTACATTCTTCACCTGATCAAATTATTATTGGAGCAGGTACGCAGCCTCTTCTTTGGCTACTACTTCAACTACTTGGTTCAAAAAAAGAATACGGAATCGAAAACCCTGGATTTCACCGTATACCTGCTATGATTCAAAGTTCTGGACTTCCTGTTCACCCTATCCCTTTAGATGATAAAGGAATTCATATTTCTGCTTTACGTGAATCGGGTTCCAATGTGGCATATGTCACTCCATCTCACCAATTTCCACTCGGAATCATTATGCCGTTATCTAGAAGACTCGAGTTATTAAAATGGGCGAATGATTGTAAAGGGTATATTGTTGAAGATGATTATGATGGAGAATTTCGCTATATTGGAAAACCTATTCCTTCTTTACAAGGACTAGATTCAAATGAACGTGTTATTTATATGGGAACTTTTTCGAAATCTTTTTTACCTTCTTTACGAATGGGATATATCGTTTTACCACCTCATCTGCTAAAAACCTATAAAGAACTTGGTGGTATGTATAAACAAACAGTTTCTACAATGCAACAACTTACCTTTGCTACCTTTATTCAAAGTGGGGATTGGGAACGTCATATTAACCGAAGTCGTACGTTATATAAAAGAAAGCATATTTCTTTAATTAAATCTATTACAAACGAAATGGGGAATAACGTGCATATACTCGGTGAACAATCTGGACTTCATATTGTACTTCACGTTCATAATAGTATGAACGAACAAGAACTTATTCATGCAGCTGCAAAACAACGTATTAAGTTATACCCTCTCTCGACATACGATTCTGTTCATAATGTGAGGGAGGAGTCATATGTATTACTCGGTTTTGGTAGTATTCCAGAGAATCGTATCGAAACCGTTGTCCAATTATTGAAAGAGGCCTGGTTCCCCAAATAAGAATAGCTCCACGTAAGTATAACTTACGTGGAGCTATTTCATTCACTATTTTTCTGATCTCGCTGCCCTTCCCGGACGTTTGACACCAGTTGTTTCTGTTGAATAAGACGCTTCAATTATAGCAGTTGGATCTACAGAGAGAACGAGATCTTTCATTTTCGGATAAATGAAACGGTTTGTAATACAGTAGATGATTCTCTTATGTTCTCCTAAAAAACCACCTTCTCCATGTAGATATGTAACGGATAATTGCAGTTCTTTCATAAGTAGATCGCCTATTTCTTTATTTTTACCAGAAATAATCATAACGCTCTTTCCTTGATTAATACCATCTAATATGAAATCAATCATCTTCGTAACAATATAGAAAATTGCTAATGAGAACATCGCTTGTTCAATTGAAAACAAAATGGCAACAAAGATGAAAATAACTGCATTTACAGCAAGTAAAAATGTACTAATTGGCACTTTAAAATGTTTATTCATCCAAACAGCTAACATTTCTGATCCATCAATTGCTCCGCCCATTTTTACTACAATCCCTACACCAACACCAAATAGAACTCCTCCATAAAGAACAATTAACAATTCAGAAGTTGTAATTGCTGGAAATGGTTTTAAATAAATCAATCCGAGTGTTGTCACAACGTTTGCATAGGACGTACGGATAAAGAACTTCTTTCCCATTACTTTTGCAGTAAATAATAAAATCGGGATATTAATTCCTAAGAACACCCCATAAAGCGGTAACCCAGCAACTTTATTCGCCATAATAGCAATAGCCGTTACCCCGCCATCTACTAATCCGTTAGGTGCTAAAATAAGCTCCAATGAACCCGCTACAATAATCGAGCCAATTGTTAATAATATGTATTCAAATACTTTCTTCATTCATTACCCCCAAAACTTATATATTTTCTTAGTATTATTTTAACGTAATTTCAATGCTAATTCAAAGATATCAGTTTATATACACAAAAGTTTCACCTTTACAATGATTTTTTATGTAATTTATTTATAGAAACACACTTACATATTACAGTAAGTGTGCTCCAAACATTTATTTAAGTTTTGAGTATGAATTCATTTTCATTTTTAATATTTCATCAACTGCCCTATTATAACCACCAGCATTTCGAAGTGACTCTCCAACTTTACGACTTTTTTCCTTAAACGTTACATCATCCATCACTTTCTTTACAGACTCACGTAACATTTCAGAAGTTAATTCTTTGCGATTAAGCCTTATTCCAGCCCCTACTTCATTTACTCGTTTCGCAACTAAAGGCTGATCTCCTGTTACCGGAATTACAACTAACGGGACACCGTAATATAGTGCTTCACTCGAACTATTCATACCGCCGTGTGTTACGAATACATCAGCATACTGTAATAGTTCTAATTGCGGCACATAATTATACAACTTAAAGTTATTCGGAATGTTTTCAAATTGACTTATATTTATCTTCTTACCAACAACTAATACGACTGTCGCTTCTACATCTTTAAACGCTTCAAAACATTTTTCATATAACTCAGGTTGTTCATTAAAAACTGTTCCCATAGAAATGAAAATCAATTTTTCATCTTTTAAATCTTCCATAGGAAAGCTACCTACTTCTTTTCGAGTAGCAATTGATGGGCCAACAAACTTATACGATTCATCGAATACATCTGAACGCGGCTGATATTCCTTTGAAGTATACACAATTGTAATATCACCAGGATGGTTCATAATATCATACATACTATTACATTTCATTCCATACTGTTTGTTCCATTTTTCCATTCCCGCTAAACACGATTGATACAATGGATTCGTTTCATCTACTTCTCTTGATTCATGTTCATCGTTAAAAGTAATGTACTGATTAAAAGCAAACGTTGTACAAGAAGAAACACTAGGTAACTTTAAAACATTGGCTATAATACGTCCTACTGGAAAGTGATTATCATATATCAAATAATCGTACTTTTCCCCTTTTGTTTCTTCTACAATTTGAGTAACAATACGTTCTGATGCTTCCATCATATGAGACAGCATTGTCAAAGGACTCCCACCTTCATTTACTCGTTCCATAATATTAATTTGAGAGAGGAAATTCTCAAACACTCGGAATTGTGCACCCGTTGCTTCAATCTTCTTTCTATAATCTTCAATACAATACGAAACAACTGTCTCCCCTCGCCGAATTAACTCACTTACAATAGCTAAAGTCGGATTTATATGACCTTCTCCAGGGAAATTTATTACGAGTACGTTTGCCATCATATTCTCTCCTATCTAATATTATTAATAATTAATTATATTAATCAATTTAAAACTATTATAAAGGAATCTATTCTATTTCTTCACATTTTTCTCTTCATTTTATTATTGAGAAATATTTTTCATACCCTACTTTATACCCCTATTGAAAGTGTGCTTAGCTCTTCATTTACTGAAAAATATGAGATTTATATTTTGTATTTTTACAGATTTATCATCAAAAATTATTTTGACAATTCATACAAAAGTAGAAAAATATAATTTTCACACTGACTTCTCACCGTAAATTTATTTAAGTTCTATGTTGTCCCTATCATTATCCACTTCGTACACATTCTGTTATATAATGAATTTATCGAATTTACAGAAAAGGAGCACCTTCATGCTACAACAACTCTTCGCTTCACCTATTTTATCTGTTCAAACTTTACATCCAAGTTATGAAGACCATGCAAGCGATGTGTTTCTCGTCCAAACAAAAGATGAAGAAGTCATCGTTCGTTCCTCAAAAATGACTGAAGAACCAAACAATGATTTTTGGTGGGGATGCAAAAACCTTTTTGGAATCGATCCAAGGAACGTACATCATTTAGAATATATACACGAATTATTGAAAAAGCATACTAACTTGCCCATCCCCACTATTTTGCAAAAACATATTTTAAATGGCCGAAAGTATGTTAGTGTCGAAAAACTAACAGGAAGTACGCTGCAATCCTTTGTCGGACAATCTGATTCAATTTTATTCAGCCTTGGAAAAGGACTAGCAGAAATTCATTCGTTTCAAGCAGAGTTTATAGGAAATCCATCAGGTACTTTCCAAGTTCCACTAGAAGAATTTAAGTCTCACATATTAAAAGTCAGTAAAGAACTTGTAAATAGGTTTTATTCCGATAATACGAGCATCCGTAACGCATTTCCTACTTTTGAACAACAACTTGCTTCCTTACCGGTACCAAAGGAAGCAACGCTCGTTTTAATTGATATGGACCCTACTCAGTTTTTATCAGATGGCGCAACTATTACAGGTTTAGTAGATACAGAAGCTTACGCAGTTGCTCCCCGAGAACTTGATTTTATCAGCTTAGAATATGTATTTACAGAAAAGGAAGCTCATGCTTTTAAACAAGGTTACGAAACCATTATGCCTATTCCTAATCTTGTAGAATGTAGACATCCCTATCGATATTTGTACCGGTTATTATCTATTCAGGGCAGTGTGGAGTTAGAGAAGTGGCTAAGTCATCCATCCTATTTTTAAATACGAATGTGAGGAATTATAAAATGAATATTGAACGAAAAAGTGATAGGAACGATTACAGTTTCGAAGCAAGAGCAATCTACTATACTATCAGGATTCGCCGTTCATCCTTCCTATCAAGGTAAAGGATACGGAAAAGATATTCTTATGTCCATGGCACATACCCTTATTACAAAAGGAGCTTCAACAATTGAATTAGACGTTGAAACGAAAAATAACAATGCTTTACAACTCTATACACAATGTGGTTTTGAAATGAAAACGAAGCATGACTACTATAATGTAATGAATTTTGAGGTGAATGCATGTGTCTAAAAAACTAATATATTCTGATTATGATATTTTCGCATCCATTTATAATAAACATTGGGGGCATTTTGCTGAACACTCCTATCTACTTTTGGAAAAACTTGTTTTACAATATGCACCACCACATTCTCATATTTTAGATCTTTGCTGCGGGACTGGTCACCTAACTAAGAAATTAATCGATAATCATTTTGTAGTAACTGGTATAGATGGTTCTGCCCAAATGATTGAATACGCACGTCAAAACGCTCCAAACGCAACCTTTATCGTCGATGATGCTCGCTATTTCAATATAAATGAGCAATTTCAATATGTTATCTCTACTGGCGATAGCTTAAACCATATTTTGAAATTAGATGAATTAAAAAGTGTTTTTCATAATGTCTACTCCGTATTGCATAGCGAAGGTACATTCGTATTTGATATGAATATGGAAAAAGGATTTCTTGAAAATTGGATTGCTTCATTTCATATTTCAGCGGATGAATATGTTTGTACGATTGATTCTACATATGATGATGAAAATAAAAAAGCCATCATGAACTTTATACTATTTCAACATGACATAGATAATAATTGGGCAAGAAGTGATTTTTCTTTTGAAGAAGCTTGTTATTCTAGTGAAGAAATAATTTCTTCACTAGAATCCGTAGGTTTTAAAAACATTCAAACACACGGTACAAACAGAGCGTTTTTCATTTGTCAAAAATAAAAAAACTGAATCATATCGATTCAGTTTTTTCTTAGTATATTTACAATAGCAGTCGTTTCATTATTTTCTTTATAAACTCGCGGGATTCTTCTGTCTAACATACATGTAACTTCATAGTTAATTGTACCTAACATATCCGCTATTTCTTCTACTGCGATGTTTTCTTCGCCTTGTTTACCGTAGAATACTACTTCGTCTCCCACTTGTACTGGCATTGCTTTTGAAACGTCTAACATAAGCTGATCCATACAAACACGACCAATAACAGGTACTCGAACTCCATTTATTAATGCATACCCTTTATTAGATAACTGACGGTTATAGCCATCAGCATAACCAATCGGTACAGTGGCAATCCATTCTTCACCAGTCGTTACATACGTATTCCCATAACTTACACCGCGATTTTTCTTCGCATGCTTAATATGGGCTACTTTTGATTTTAACGACAACGCAGGCTGCAGAGAAACAACTGAATGATCTACCTCTTTTGAAGGATACATTCCATAAATCCCAATACCTACACGAACCATATTTTGAAATGTATTGCTAAGTTCCATTGAACCTGCACTATTTGAACTATGAATATATGGAATATGAATCCCTAATTCTTTTGCTGCATTGACAGCTTTCTCAAATAAACTTGTTTGCATATTCGTATATGATTTATCGATTTCATCTGCCGTAGAGTAATGTGTAAACATTCCTACTACCTCCACATACTCCATACGTTTTAATTCTTCTAAAAATGGTTTAACCTCTTCTTCTTGTAAACCGATACGACTCATCCCTGTATCAATTTTCACTTGAATTTGCGCTTTCTTTTGAAGACGGTTTGCGATTTCATTTATACCTTGTAAATCTTCACTTCTATAAACAGTCATCATAACGTCATATTGAATTGCTTCTTCCGCAGCTGCTACTGATGTATAGCCTAAAATTAAAATCGGCACGTTAATTCCTGCTTCTCTTAACTCTATCGCTTCATCTACAAATGCAACTGCAAGCTGATTTATTCCTGCTTCAATAGCAGCTTTCGCAACTTCAACTGCTCCGTGGCCATATCCATTCGCTTTTACAGCAGCCATCATTGCAATATTTTCATCATTCACTCGTTTTTTAAATTCTTTTACATTATGTTTTACTGCATTTAAGTCAACTTCAACAATTGTATCTCTTCCATATTTCAAACTCATTGGTCTAACTCCTAACTCAATAATTGCATTCCATTCTACTTCACGTTTCATATGACCTTTTACAATATAATACTTTTCAATATGCTAGTCAAACTACTAGAATTTTCGGAATTTTGAGTATGATATAATACCCTCAAGAAACTATTATATACGGAGAAGAGGAGAATTACAATGTTTGTACAATCTGCATTGCATCAACTTAAAGTTGCTGTTGATACTTCTATTCAAATGCTGGATCAATATACTGAAATTGATTTGAAAATAGCTCCGATTCAATCGAAGCGTTCATTATTTGAAATGTATGCACATCTTTCTCTTATTTGCCATGCTGATTTACTCATTTTAAATGGTAGTACGGAAAAAGAGCTGCATACTTTCTATAAAGAACAAACACCCGAAACAATTGCGCAAATGCAAAAAAACGATGATACAGGGCTACGATTTACTTTCTAAAACTTTTTTATCCTATTCCAATGAACAATTAGCAGAAATGAAGACTGCTTATTGGGGTATTTCTTACTCACGCTTTGAATGGTTGCTGGAAATTGTTGCCCACTTTTATCATCATCGTGGGCAAATTCATCTTTTATTATGTGAGCATATAAAAGATCCTAACATACTTTTATTTCAATAAAGGTATGTTAGACGATATGAAACTTTTCTAAGGCGAATAAAATACCACCTTCACTCGCTTTCTTTGTAACAAAATCAGCTCTTGTTTTTAACTCTTCTCCACCATTCCCCATCGCAATACCTAATCCTACATACTGCAACATCTCAATATCATTTCCCCCGTCGCCAAAAGCAACCGCTTCTGATTTACAAATATTTAAATGCTCCAATACTTTTTGAATTGCAGTTAACTTCGATACTTTACTATCTTCCAATACATTTATGACATAACCATGAAAACGTTCGAATGTAAGCATCGGGTACTTTTCAATAAATTTTTGAGATTCCATTTCATCCGCATACAGACATAAACAATAAATCTCTTTAGACAAATCCTTGCTTTTTTCAGGATACTTCTCTAAATTCAACGTCTCGCTAAGCGCTTGCATTACACGCTCATTATCCGAGGCTATTCCGTTCATTGCAAAATCCTCGGTAAAATAAGAAATACCGTGACCATGTAATTCAGCAAATCTCGAGATATCATGAACGATTTCACGTGAAAGTACTGATTTATGTATAACTTTTTCACCACATTTTATATGGGCACCATTTGCAGAAATAAACGTATTTATGCCTAGTTCCATAAATTGCGAACATAAGCTATATGGTCTCCCTGTCGTAACAACTACATGAATCCCTTTATCTATTAACCTATGTATCGCTTCTTTTGTACTTTCGTGCATACTTCTATCAATCTCACTTAAAAGCGTACCGTCAACATCGAAAAATACAACTTTGTACATAATTTTCTACATCCCATCCAAATGATTCGTATCATTAATAAAATGTACCGTTTTTTGTTCGCCATCCATTTCAATTAAGCTTATTCCCGTATCTCCCATTTTAAAATAATAATCCATTGAAATGGGCATTTTGAAAAACGCACGTAATAGACTATTTATTACACCACCGTGTGCAACAATTGCAATTCGGTCATACGTATTCTCTGTCACGATTTTAGAAAAGATGCCTTCTATTCTCATTCTAAATTCAATAAATGACTCCCCGTTTTCAAATCGGTCATGAAGAAACTTTGGCTCGGGATGTTTCTTAGCTTCTTCAAATG
Organism: Bacillus sp. FSL R9-9834; assembly: GCF_038006905.1. Classification (NCBI taxonomy): domain Bacteria; kingdom Bacillati; phylum Bacillota; class Bacilli; order Caryophanales; family Bacillaceae; genus Bacillus; species Bacillus sp. FSL R9-9834. Next base: position 2,050,465 of record NZ_JBBOWD010000001.1, on the reverse strand, counting down.
AAAGACCTGCTTGAACTCCATTATTGAACTCCATTAATTCCTCTTCTAATTGAATTGGACACCCAATTCCCTCTGCTAACGTTTCACCAGTTTCGCGAGCACGTTTTAATGTACTTGCCCAAATGAAATCTGGTGGAAAATCTTCTTTCACTTTCTGTACAAGCCTTTTCACTTGTTGTCTTCCCTTTTCTGTTAATTCAAAGTCAGCTCGTCCTTCATGTACGTTTAAAATATCAGCTTCTGATTCTCCGTGGCGTATTAATAATATTTGCACTTGTTTCCCACTCCCCCATTTAATATCCACAAAATCCCATTATATCATATTTTAAATTTTCTTTAACAAAAATATATTACTTTGACAGTTTTTTAACCCATCTAGTAAACGTGTTAATCCACTTAACAATCCCAAGCACTCTAAACTTATTATTCTGTCAAAAATGACAAACAACAAATTCCTATCCATAATGACAAAGGACTAATATTTTTATCCTATCCAAAAATAAAAAGAGAAATGCCACACCCCATTTCTCTTTTCACTCCTATTATTCTTTTGGTGTATCTGAAGAAGGTAATCTCTTCGCCTGTTTTTCTTTAAAAATTTCACCAATCGCCCCAAGAGTACCAAGTGTTTCAATTGCATTAGATGGAATAAAGACTTTATTTGCTGGCCCTTTCGCAACTTCAGCTAATGATTCAAATGATTTGTAGGCAAGTATACGTTCATCTAAATTCGCCTCGCGAAGTAATTCAATTCGATTTTGTTCTGCTTTTGCAATTTCCTCAATCGCTCTTGCTTCCCCTTGCGCTTCTAATTCTTTTGCTTCTTTAATACCTTCCGCTTCTCGAATACGTGCTTCTTTATCCCCTTCAGCCATTAAGATTTTACTTTGCTTCTCCCCTTCAGCACGAAGGACTTTATCTTGTTTTGCAGCTTCAGCTTCTAATATGATCGCACGTTTATTACGCTCTGCTTTCATTTGTTTTTCCATTGATGCTTGCACATCTTTCGGCGGATTAATATCGACAACTTCAACACGTTCAATGCGAACGCCCCATTTTTCTGTAGCTTCATCAAGTGCTAAGCGAATTTCTGTTGAAATTTTTTCACGACCAGATAACGTTTCATCCAGTTCCATTTTACCAATGATTTGACGCATCGTTGCTGAAGTAATGTTACGTACACCGTATTCATAGTTCGAAATACCATATGTCGCAAGTTCCGGTTCAACGACTTGATAGAAAATAATTGTATCAATTTCCACTTGTACATTATCTTTCGTAATTACCTTCTGCGGTGGTACATTCGTTTGTTGAATACGCAAGTCGTGATATACGCGAACACGATCCACAATCGGAATTAATAAATTTAATCCCGGCTGCATAACACGCTGAAACTTACCAAATCTTTCAACGACTCCAACTTTTTGCTGTGGAATAATTTTGATTGTTAATGCGATAAATGTAACAACAATTAGTGCGAAAATAATCGTTAACGTTAATGCTACCATATTTATTCACTCTCCTTTTTTACTTGTAATATAGTACTATGCCTCTTTATAACAATAACTTTTTCTCCGGCATCAATTGGATCATCTGCAATAGCTGTCCAAGTATCTCCATCCACTTTCACAATGCCGTTCGCCTCATTTGTAATCGCTTGCATAACAATCCCTTTTTTACCTGCAAGCATATCTACTGTATCAGTAAAACCTTTTGCTTCCCGAAAGTTTTTTGATATTCTTTTCGTAAAGAAAGTCAATGTTAAACTTACAATCGCACCAGCAACAACTTGTAACAGTAGTGCTTCAGGAACAAACAAAGCAATAAGACCTCCGACAACAGCTCCAATTCCAAGCCAAAGCATGTAAAATGTAATCGACAGCATTTCCGCAATAAATAAAATACCAGCTATTATAAACCAAATTACCCAAGCAGCCATATGCAACCCTCACTTTCTTTCTCATTTTCTATATGTATATGAAGAAAAGAATGGTTTATCCGCCCTTTCTCATACGTGGGCGCTTACTACAAGCTATTGTACATTTTCACTGTTACAATGAGTATTATTAAAATACTATATCAATATATTCTTCATTATACATGAAAATCCCTTTCAAAAAGTGACAAAAAATTTAATTCTTTCAAAATTTATTTTTTAAATTATAATTATTATAACTACTGTCATATTTTCCCCAGAAAGGTTGTGTGCTTATTGCAAAAACGTTCATTAACTTACTATCTAGGATCGAAAATATGCATTACTCTCGCTGACATCGTATACGTAATGATTATTACAACTCATATGTATATCACAACGAAATCAGCTACATTAACTGCTCTTTTTCCATTATTACAAGTCATAACTAATCTTATAGCAAATACATCTGCACCACTTATAATGAATCGTTTTCCATCTTATTCATTACTTTTTACACTGCAGTGGATAAAAACTGCTCTATTATTTTTATTAATGATATTATTCCCGATCCTTTCCACAAACATTGTAGTACTATTCATTTTCATTTTTTTCATTTCATTATGTAGTGGCTGGAGCGCTCCATTACTATACGGTATTCTTCCGCGCCTTACACCGAAAGAAAAATTAGTAAAAGTAAATAGCATTTTTTCCTTTTCCACACAAATTGCACAAGCCGCTGCTTATTCATTTACAAGTGTTATTGTGCTTCTTATCGGTGCTTCTTCTACACTCATGATGAATAATATTTTGATGATTTTCGGATGTGTTGCACTACACTTTTCATTACGTTCCATACATACTGAACGAGTAATAGAGCCTTCTTCTTCAAAAGGTGATACTTTATTGGAAGGTTGGAAGCTCTTATTTCAAAACCCTTCTCTCCGTACTGTTACATGTATGGACTTAATTGAAACTTTTGCAGGGACGATATGGATGGGTGCTATTACGATGGCTTATGTAACAACTGTCCTTCATAAAGGAGAAGAATGGTGGGGATTTATTAATACAAGTTATTATGTTGGGACGTTAATTGGCGGTCTATTAGCGTGGAAAATAAGTACATACATTCAAAACAATTTAATACGCTCTATGGCGGTAGGCTCTCTTCTGTTTAGTATTCTTACATTTTTATATGGTATGACAAGTAGCGGCTTTATTGCGCTTTTTCTGTGCGTTCTAATGGGACCATGTTATCAAATTAGAGATATTTCTCAAACAACAGTTCTACAATCAAGTGTCGCTCCTTCTTTACTATCAAAAATGTATACAGCTCATGGTGCTCTTCTTTCGACAGCTTCTGGTCTTTCTATGCTGAGTGTTGGCATTATTACCGATTTGTTCGGTGTTCGTACGATTTATATTCTCGCTTCAATCCTTATATTGTGCTCTGCTTGTTTATCATTTAACTTATTAAAATATGATAAGACAAAGCAAAAAAACATGTCACTTTAATGAACAAAATAAATAGGACAGGATTTCCTGCCCTATTTATTTTATTTATGATAAGTTAGGAGATTTCCGATGCTTTGTCGCTTGTTCAAAAGCGTATGCGAGTTTAATTAAAGTCCCCTCACGAAAAGCAGTGCTTGCAAGCGTAATTCCAAATGGTCTCCCGTTATCCATATATCCCGCAGGTATTGCTATAGACGGATAACCTGCTTTCGCACATATAGTGGAGCCTATATAAGAAGGGAACAGAATCGCATCAAGATTATATTTTTTCAGTGCAAAATCAATGCCTTGTTCTTGTGAAAAATATATATCTTCTAATCTTGCATTTAAATATTGTGGATTTCTTAACGTATTAGGAAAATCTTTTCTTCTTTCTAACTTAGTTTGTCCATATCTCAGAGCTCTTTCTGCTATGTTTTCATTAAACTCCATTAACTCTGAAATAGAATGTACTGGTATAGTAGAAGGCAATTTGGAAAGATAGTTATCTAAACTATGCTTTAATTCATAGAGTGATACACCCCAGCTCCATTCTCTATGAAAAGACGGAATATTAATATCCTCTACTACTGTCGCCCCCTTACTACGTAATACTTCAATTGTTTCCTTAAACAATTTCTCATCATACTCACCAGATTCATAATAATCTTTTGGTGCATTGCTATATACACCAATTTTCGCTCCATTTAAACCATTAACATCAAGGTATTTTGTATAATCATGCTCTGCTATCCCTTCACTTTTATAAGTAGCTACGTCTTTCTCATCTACCCCAGTTAGCCCCCCTAGTAAAATAGCGGCATCTGTTACTGTTCTAGCAAATGGGCCGGCTGTATCTTGCGAATATGTGAACGGAATAATACCTCTACGACTAATTAAACCAACAGTCGGTTTAATACCGACTACAGAGTTTTGAACAGCTGGACTCAAAATAGAACCATCTGTTTCTGTTCCAACCGATACTACTGTAAAGTTAGCAGCAACTGCTATGGCAGATCCTGTACTTGAGCCACCAACAAACATATCATCCTCACCCGTACCGTAAGGGTTTATTGTTTGCCCACCTCTCGCACTATATCCAGCCCACATTTCAAATGACATTGCATTTGCTAATTCTGTCATATTTGTTTTCCCTATTATCACTGCTCCTGCTTCTCGCAGCTTCGTAACGAGAAATGCATCTTCACTACTTATATTTTGTTCTAACGCAATCGTACCTGCACTTGTATGCATAGAGTCATTCGTTTCAATATTGTCCTTAAGTACAACAGGTATACCGTGTAGTGGACCTCTTACACCTTTTGTTTTTCTTTCATGATCTAGCGCTTCTGCAATAAAGATAGCCTCCGGATTGATTTCTAAAATAGAATTGATTTTCGGTCCGTCTTGATCATACTTTGCGATTCTATGAAGGTAATACATAACTAATTCTTTTGAAGTTAATTGCCCAGCTACCATTGCTTTTTGTATATCATGAATTGTTAATTCTTTTTGTAGTAGTGTATTGAACTGAATCTCCATCGTCATTCTCCTTCTATAAAGCCTTTTATTGATAACATGTATCTATTACTTGTTCATTTTCTCCGCTCCTCGCATATACAAATACAATCCAATTAAAAGAATTCAACTCACCACTGTAAAAACCTTTTATTTCCTGAAAAATAAAAAAAGTCTGAAACGAATTAACTTCCGCTTCAGACTCTTTTATTATTTTACATATACCTCATCTAACAAATGTAAAAACTCACCTTGTTTCCCCTCTAATTCAGGGCATTTTGCAATATCAATCCATTCGTAGCAAAATACTAGGCCTTCATCTTCCTCACCGGCACTGACAATATGTTCCCAACGATTTTTTACATCTGTTAGTAATGTTACGTGGAAGAAATGACGTTTTTGATATTCCTTTTTTTCTTTCACATGTATGATGTAATCAGCTAGGAATCGTTCTATGCATAAATGACGTAACCCAGACTCTTCTTGTACTTCACGTAAAATCGCTGCTTCTAGCGTTTCCCCTTCGTCAACTGTTCCCCCTGGCACTTGTATACCAGCTTCAGGTATATCACGATGTTTAAAAACAAGCAGTTGCATAACTCCTTCTTTTTCTCTTGTCACATATGCGTGTACTTTTTTCTTATATAACACCGTCATAATCCTTCTCTCCCCTCAATTGTTCACTGCGCTACTTCTTCAAGTGTCAGTTGATTTTCATATAAATATGTAGCTTGTGGATTTCCCACATACCTCACGTGCCATGGTTCAAATCGATAGCCCGTAATCGATTCTTTCTCTTTTGTATATCGAATGACAAAACCAAATTTATGGGCATTTTCAGAAAGCCACTGCCCTTCTTTCGTTTCACCAAAAATTGTCTCTAACTGAAACTTAGCAGATTGTGATGTGATATCCATAGCTAGTCCAGTTTGATGTTCACTCGTTCCAGGAACTGCACTCGACATTGCTGTTTTTGCTTCTCCATCTTGTTTTTTATACATTGTATTTAACGCTTTTTGCCGATCAAAAGATCTAAATCCAGAGACTGCAAATAAGAAAACACGCTCCTTATCCGCTTGCTGAAACATTTCCTCAAGCGCACCGGCTGCCTCTTTCCTCATTTTTTTCTTTTCTTGATCACCTTCACTAGAGTAGCGCACTTTCGGAATAACTAAATCTGGCGGTCTATACCCGTCTGGTAAACGCCTACTTTTATTCACAAGCACAAGCATCGAATTCGGATTACTAATTACCGCAATATCCCCATCCATATTCGCAATCGTTTCTTTTGCCTTCGGAAATATGTTATTTACATTCACCTCGCGTGCTTGCTTATCCTTATACATTTTATAATTGATTCCCGCTACTCCAACAATGAGTATCGCCGCTACGATACCAAGTAGTATCCATCTTTTTTTCATATAACGACCTCTTATTTTAATAATTTGGCCATTTCATACTCATCGATGTTCTCTCCATCGATAATAAGAGCAGCTCTTTTGACACCTTCCTTCTCAAATCCAGCTTTTTTATATAGTGCCTGAGCTCTTGTATTGTGGGCCATTACCGTTAATTCTAAACGCCATACACCATGTAATCTTGCCCACTTCTCGACCTCTTTAAACAATTTAGTCCCAATACCTCGCCCACTATACTCTTGCAAAATCCCAATTACAATACTTGCTACATGTCTCTTTCTTTGAATATGATTTCCATTCACTAAAATAAACCCTACTATTCTCTCTTCTTCAACTGCTACCAATATTGTTGCATATTTATTTTCTACAAAGCGCTGAATCATTTGCTCTTGTTGCTCGGCTGTGAATTTCCTTTCTCCTGGTTCATACAACATAAATTTTGTTTCTTCATCTAATTGCTTACTTAATTGCAAAAATGATGCTGCATCTTCTACTTTGATTTCCCTAATCATTTCAATCACCCTACCAATTTCATAATAAAAAGCTTTCCTTGTAAAAAGATTTTCTCTACTTTCCCGAAAATCCCTTTGTAAATCTCCCAGTATAATTTGACAAATTTCGATATTACTATAACATCGACAAATTATGTCTATTCTGTGACACATCATTAATTACAAAAAAACGCAAGCATTACACTCACGTTTTTTCAGACTCTCGCATTCATTTCTGTTTCACTTTATCCATTCACTTTTTCTGCCTGCCAGAAATATTCACCAAACGCTTTAGCTAGCGCATCAATCGATCGATTTAGTTCTTCCTCTGTATTATCTACGCCACCAACTTCAATTAATATCGCTTGTCCTGACAAATCTTGATTGTAGACACCATTTCCTGTTTGGAATCCTTTTTGAATGACACCACGACTAACGCCTGGATATTTCTTACTAATCGTCTCATGTAAAGCCGTTGCTAATTGCAAGTTTTTTTCATAGTTTTTGTTACCTTTCCCTACTACAAACGCAAGCTTCGCATATGATTTATCACCGATTATTTTTGTCGTGACATTTTTCCGAGCACTATCACGATGTAAATCAAAGAAGTATTGTAATTCTTTATTGCCGGCCATTGCTTCTTGTACAATTTCCCGTGACATTTTATAAGAACTATTACTATTTAACCCTTTACTAATCAACTTTTGACCAACATCAGTCTTGTCGTTAGTTGCTCCGATTCCTTCATTTGCTAATTGTTCACGAAATCGTTCGCCGACTATTGAAATATTCGTTACGGAACTTGTGGCTTTATTCGGATTTGGATCATTTGTTAAATTCAATAATGGCAAATAAGATTCCCAGCTATGCGAATGATAAATAAATGCAACTTGTCGTTTTCCTGTCGTTTGAGCTGGTTGCTTTTTCTCTTTATTCGTATCCGGCTTTTGAGCCTGTCCACCTTCTCCAGTCCGTTCTTTTACTACTTCTTCAAGTGGAACGCTCGACTCTATAGGCAAGTTAGAATAATTTGTTCCTTCCCCCGCAATAACAATTTCTGTATCGTACTTACCGAAACCAGGTAGCTCTTTGCCGACAAAACTGCGTACATCGTTAAAACGAATATTCGTAGCCATAGAAAAGAGAAACGAAGATATTGAAAAATCTTGATTTAAATTTCGATATTCCTGTGTAAAATAATGATTCTCTTTCCCAAGAACGTACATGTAACCATTCATTGATAACTCATTTAACCAATTATATAAATACGTTGACTTCGTCTCTTTCATAGAGGTTACCATCATACTAATAAGAAAAAAAGTCGCTAGTACTGTAGCAATAATAAATAATACTAACTTACGTACACTCGTGAATTTCACATAAAAAAAGCCTCGATTCATACTATCACCTCTCTATTTCAAGTTATGTACAAGCTCTAGAGAATAGACCGTCTAAATTCAGGCTATATTGTTAATGAGGTGAAATGAATTGAAACTACTAATAGGAACACTACCCGTTGTACTATCATTTATTTTTTATTGGCTCGCTAAGCATCCTACCATCCGTGTTGCGTTACATATTTCAGCATATCTAGCACTTTATGTACTCGGTACAATCATTTCTATTCATATATATGATGTTTTAATACAAGACTTAGTTTTTATGACAAGTATTCATGGGATTTTACTAAATCCATTTTTTCTTATATCAGGAGCGTATATAGGGATATACACTTTGTACCTACTTTTGTCCTACATTATTACAAATATAAAAAATGGAGCGTAATGAAATGCAACCACCGTTCATCTGTCATACATGCAAAAAAAGAATTACGCGAAAGAAAGATCTTATTACTACCACATGGTACTTCCGCTTTTATGTATTTCATAGTGATTGTTTTAAACGACAGCAAGTTTTTATCTCACGATTTATCCCTGTGAATACACTTATTAATTTCTTTCTTATTATATATGGGCTGATTGTTGGTAGCATTCTTATGACTGCAGAGCCATCTATCATTTGGCTTGTTTTCTTACTTCCAATTTTATATCGGTTTCTTTCCTATTATTATGTTGAACGCTTTTTCTCTAAATGAAAGTTAGACTTTCCTCTAGGAATACTTAAACATTCCCACTCATTTTCTTTTAACATTTTACCGATGTAAATCATTTGTCCAATATGCAAAGCATAATGAGAAATTTGTCTTTCAATTGCTTGCATGACAGTATGTGCTTCCCCGCGAATATATACTGTCTGCAATAAATGTTCTGACGTTAGTGCATTCATCGTTTTAAAAACATATTCCCAACCTTCATTCCATGCTGCGAGTACCTCTTTCTTAGAAGAATAACCACCTTCAAATTCAGCATCTCGGTTACGATCTATTTTTTCACCGTCAGATGTTAAAAAATCCGTCCATCTAGAACGCATATTACCGTGCAGATGCTTAATTATAATTGCTATGCTATTTGTTGCTTCATGAGAAGACCATTCAATCTGTTCATATGATAATTGTGAAAGCACCCGTTCCCCTTGTTTCTTTGTTGCTTCAAAATTCGAAATAGCACACTGTACGTATTCGCGTCCAATATCCATGTTCCCCCGCCTTTACATTAACTAATTTTTGTTCCATTTGGTAATTCCATATTAGGCTGCAGTAATACAACATCACCCGCTTCAGGTACTCCTCCTAAAACAAGTACTTCTGATTTAAATCCCGCTACACGCTTTGGCGGAAAATTTACAACAGCAACGATTTGCTGACCGATTAAATCTTCTGGGTTATATCTCTTCGTAATTTGAGCACTTGACGGCTTCATTCCAAGCTCTCCAAAATCAATTTCTAGTTTAATCGCTGGAACTCTCGCTTCTTTAAATTCCTCTGCATGTGTTACAGTCCCAATCCGTAAATCCAAAGTTAAAAAATCTTCAAAATTAGCCATTTTATCACTCCTTTCATTTATTACTTAGACAAAACAAAAAAATCCCCTTTAAAAAAAGAAAGGCGCCTAAGCACCTTTCTTTTGTAGTTCACTTGATTCATTTGATTTATAGAAGAAGAAACCGAGGATCCCGCCAATACATGATGGGATTAGCCATCCTATTCCTTCATTATATAATGGTAACATTTGTAGTACGTTAGAAATCGCGTCAATTTTAATCTTCGCACTTTCTAAACCGTTAAAGAAACTAATTAATAATGCACCTAAAATAGCTCCAATATAAATGGTATTGCGCTTCCCAATCCATTTATGGAAGTAAGAAAGTACGATTAATACGATTGCAACTGGATAAATGATCATTAACACTGGTAAAGTAACTGCGATTAATTGCGTTAAACCTAGGTTAGATACAATTAAACTAAATACACATACCATTGTTACAATCGTTTTATGCGAAAGTTTTGGGAATAAGTTTGTAAAGAAGCCAGCACAAGCTGATGTTAATCCAACAGAAGTTGTTAAACAAGCAAGTACAATAACAAGTCCTAATAAAATTTTACCACTTGTTCCATATAACTCATTTACAACATTCGTTAAAATAAGTCCACCATTCTCTGATACCCCAAGTGATGTACTTGTTGAACCAAGATAAGCAAGTGATAAATAGATTAACGTTAAACCAAGTACCGCGATAATACCTGATACTACTGTTATTTTTGCAATTTGATTACTCTCTTTTATTCCTTTAGAGCGGATAACTTGTACAACTACAATTCCAAATACAAGCGCACTAATTGCATCCATCGTTAAATATCCTTGAATAAATCCACCAAAGAAAGCATTTTCCTTGTATGCCTCTAGCGGTGCAGCTGGTTCTCCAATCGGATCAACAATTGCCTTTCCGACAATTACAGCAACAATTAATACTAACAATGGTGTAAGAAATTTCCCGAACCAATCCACTAATTTTGATGGATTTAAAGATAAATACCAAGTTATTCCGAAGAAAATTATAGTGAAAAGAAATAGCATGTACCATTCGGAAACTAATGCCTCTGATAAAAATGGCTTCATACCCATTTCAAATGAAACGGCTCCCGTACGCGGAATCGCGAAAAAAGGTCCAATCGCTAAATAACTAATCAATGGGAAAACAAACGCAAATATAGGGTGAACTCTAGAAGATAGCGCTTTCAAGTCCCCCTCTACAAACGCGACAGCTGTTACAGCTAATAGGGGTAATCCGACTCCCGTTACGAGGAATCCAATTGTAGCAACCCAAACATTCTCTCCAGCTTGTTGCCCTAAAACTGGTGGGAAAATTAAATTTCCTGCTCCTAAAAATAGTGCAAATAACATTAAACCAATTGCTACCGTATCACCTGGCCTTAAACGTCCCTTCATGCTTTTCATTTGCATAGCACTTTTTCATTGTTTATCTCTATTTTCACAATATGCTATGCATCCTCCTCTCTGTTCAAGCTGATAAAATATGCCCCTTACAAAGCAGTGTCTTTCTCCATAATTTCTCCAATCCCCTTATTTTTACTCTAATTATTAATTTTTGATTTTTTTGAATTTTTAAATCATTAGAGTGGTATTGCGTGGAGTATAGTTGTCAGACCTCTTTGTTTTTATCACACATATAGTAACATATTTAGTTGAAAAATAAAAACATATTTTCAAATTGACTTTTTTGAAAATCAAAATTATCTACATTTTTTATTCTTTTGCACAAATATTGTTTCAGACTCACTTATTATCCTATCGTTATTTTCAAATAATTTTATACACGTAACATAACAAAAGCCATCCAACATAATTAGACGGCTTTTGCATATTATTCTATCGTTTCAACTTCACGTGGATTTTTCATCTCTTCCACATACACCACTCTAAATCCGTGATCTTCTAAATCTTTCAATAACGTCTCTAATTCACCATCGTTAAACTCTTCTCCTAATGTAAACATAATTCTACGAACTAATAAGGCATCGTTATCAAAAGTCATTAAACTTTGGATACCTGTATATTTTTTTAATACTGTCGATAATTTTTGAATAGCCCCATTATAATCTTGTGTCCCAATCATGACAGAATATTTACTAGAATGAACGCCCCAGGCATCTTCTAATAGCTCAAAAACCTTTTTATGCGTTAAAATCCCAAGAAAGACTCCTTTTTCATCAACTACTGATAAATAAGGTAATTTCTTTATTGTAAAAAATACTTTAAAGAACGAAGAGTCTTCTCTGACATATCCTTCTTTATCGTTTAATAATCGTAATACATTTTCTTCCATAGAACCTTTATATTCTAAAATATCTACTTTATATATATTCCCTAAATATTTCTCTTTTTTTTCATCTAAAACTGGTACACAACGATAACCAGTTTTATTTAAATGTTCTAGTGCTTCCCCTATCGTAATTGAACTTGAGCAAAATAAAACTTCCCTTTTCGGCACATAATTCCCTTTAATCCTCATAAACAGCCTCCTTATGTTAAAATACTTTCTGTGCCATAACTATATTATATTTTCAGAAAAAAATAAATAATTTATTTTATTTTTCTGAAAATTATTCATTTTCTTGTCATAATTTATTCACCTTTCATTCAATTCTATCCACTACAATACTAAACTTCTTTAAGAAAAATATATTGTAACTTACTCCGAAAAAAGCTAAAATAAGAATAAGAATTTTCTGAATATTCAAAGAGTAGGTGGTTACATGTCTTTATTGCGCTCACACATATATAAATTTATCGTTGGTGTTCTCATTATATTTATCATTAGTCCTATTCCAGCTTTATTCATTACACATAAATACTCATACATCACCGGCTTTATAAGCATTTTCCATAACTTCGCACAACTTTCTTCGATGACAATTCCAAAGATTGATTGGATGCACGAATCTATCTTTTTCTCAGCAAATCAGATAGTACATACTGCTAATCAATCAACACCGTTATTCCCTTACATGTGGGAAATATATTTTTTATCGATTGTTCGTTTTACCTTTACTCTTGCAATCGGATTCTTCATCAGCTTAGGGATTGGCCATTTATTTTTTAAAGCACCTCAATCGGTTAAAAAGTTCACTTCTTTATTAAGATGGATTCCTTATTCTTTATGTACTGTATTATTACAATGCGCAGTCTTATTACTACTCCTATACATCACAAAATTTATAAAGATTCCTTACTACTCATCTTTTATCATCGTTTGTAGTACTTCCATGATTATCGTTATGCAAGCAATAAAAAAATGGATTCCTTTCTTAAGTAATACAAATGAATATGAAATAAAACAAGCTTCTTTCCTTGTAGATACATTGTTTTTAGCGCTTACTTCGAATCATAAATCTATTTTAGGTTCCATTATTCTTTCATTCGTTTTTATGGAATGCGTTTTTCACGCAAGTGGACTATTGCAATTTATCGTTCAATTCGGCGGAAATGCACCTATTATTGTTACAATTAGCTTATTACTTTTGTATATCCCGTATTGTATACTCTCATTCCTTCAAACGCTATGGACGACAAACCACTTTAAACAACAATCATACGCTTTAACGAGAAGTATTCCAAAACCTTAATTTGAAATAACCCTCTAGAATCTGAAAGTAGAGGGTTATTCCTTTTGTATAGCGGACAAAATAACAGCAAATTCAAAAACCATTGCAGAAACATACCAATATTTACCCTTTTTCTTTGACTATTCTTTTCATTTGGATTTATTATAAAAGTATAACATAATTGCAGGAGGTGACATCTTTATTCCAAGCGACGGAATAGAGAATACACTTGGACATATTAAATATTTTTCTCATCATTGTACTTATCCTTATTTCCGGCTTTTTCGTTGCATCAGAATTCGCTGTTGTAAAAGTACGAAAAAGTCGAATTGACCAGCTTGCAAATGAAGGCAATAAACAAGCTTTAGCTGCAAGAAGTGTCATATCTAATTTAGATGTTTATTTATCAGCTTGTCAGCTCGGGATTACAATTACTTCTTTAGGGCTTGGTTGGCTTGGTGAACCAACTGTGGAACATTTACTACGACCGCTCTTTGAAAAGATTAATATTACTGGAACAATGGCAAATACTTTATCCTTTATTATCGCTTTTAGCGTGATTACATTTTTCCATGTTGTATTAGGTGAATTAGTTCCAAAGTCTTTTGCAATTCAAAAAGCAGAGGCAATCACACTTAAGTTTGCACGACCACTTATTTTATTTGATAAAATTATGTACCCGTTCATTTGGTTACTTAATAGTACGGCTATCTTTTTCACAAAACTACTCGGTTTAGAACCTGCGAAAGAAAATGAACTGGCCCATTCTGAAGAGGAACTACGACTCATTTTAGGTGAAAGTTTCAAAAGCGGCGAAATAAATCAAGCCGAATATAAATATGTAAATAATATTTTTGAATTTGATGATCGAGTTGCGAAAGAAATTATGGTCCCTCGTACAGAAATGATTTGCTTATCTACTGAAAATACGTTAGAAGAAAATATGGATATCGTCGCAACTGAAAAGTATACACGCTACCCTATCATCGAAAAAGATAAAGATGATATTATCGGTATGATCAATACGAAAGAAGTATTTCATGATCAAACGAAAGGCATTCATAAGCCACTTGAATCTTACATACATCCAGTACTAACTGTCTTTGAAACTGTTCCAATTCGCAAAACGTTAGTTCATCTACAAAAGAATCGCGTTCAGATGGCAATCGTTATGGATGAATATGGTGGTACGGCTGGACTTTTAACAATGGAAGATATTCTCGAAGAAATTATTGGAGAAATTCAAGATGAGTTTGATGTGGATGAATCACCTATGATTGAAAAGCGTACGCCGAAGCTTACTGTTTTAGACGGTAAGGTGCTCATTTCTGAAGTGAATGATATGTTTGGCCTACATATTGATGATAGTGATTTAGATACAATTGGAGGTTGGCTCCTCTCTCAAGCAGTGGACTTAAATATTGAGGCTGGTTATTCCATTGAATTTGCCGGTTTTCAGTTTAAAGCACTAGAACTTGATGGACATCAAGTGAAAAAAATTGCGGTACATAAATTAGACACGAAGAAGGAGCTATAAAGTGACAGTATTATTAACAATCTGTATCATTGCCTGTTTTATTGTTTCATTTCTTGCCTTTATTTACCCTATCATTCCAGGCATACTCGCTGTCTGGGCTGGATATTTCATTTACCATTTCGGTATAAATGGTGGAGAACTAACAACTTCCTTTTGGATTATTCAAGTCATTTTCACACTATTCATTTTCGTTGCTGATTTTATTGCAAATGGATATTTCTTAAAGAAATACGGTAGTTCTAAATGGGGTGAACGTGTCGGAATGATTTCGATCATTGCCGGATCTTTCTTCTTCCCACCATTCGGTTTAATTATCATACCGTTCTTATCGGTATTTATTACAGAACTAATACATAAAAAAGCGCCAAAAGACGCCTTTCTAGTAGGAGTTGCTACTGTAGTTGGTTTTTTAAGCAGTACAGTAGCGAAAGCCATTCTCCAAATCATTATGATTATCATATTTGTATGTTATATCGTCTTTTAACCATCCCAATTGCGGGATGGTTTTTTAATAGGAAATACCTACTCGGCTATTCTCATATTTGTTTTTACTACATAGATTCCACGTAAATTGCGCTGTATCACCAACTGTTATTTTTGCTCCTCCTTCTGGTAATACATCTTTTTCAGTTCGATATATACCTGTCACATCACCGTCAATTAAATGCGTCGGACAAACGACCGTCCAGCATAAATTACTACTACTAAGTATCTTATATGCAGCTAAATGATCTTCTGCTGCTGTTGTCGACTTTCTCTTTGATTCCGTTGATTGAAAACGATATAAATTTAGATTTGTTCTTGCTTGTAAAATACCGGCTGTTCCTATTGTAATGATTTTACGAACTCCTTCTTCTTCCATTTTCTTTATAATTTGTGGCATACTCTTCGCTAACGTCCCATTTTGATCCGTTCCAAGTGCACTAATTACTATGTCACTTCCTTCTATCGCTTTCTTTATATCATTTTCATTTAATACATTACCTTCTATAACTCGTAATCTTTCATGGTTTATTTCTACTCTACTTGAATCACGCGCTAATGCAGTCACTTCTGTTAAATCTTTTAATGCTAATTTCATTATGTTTGAACCTACTCGCCCTGTTGCTCCCAATATGCACACTTTCATTTGTTTTCCCCCTCTTTCATTCTTTCTCTATTTTTCAATAATCTTAATCAATTTACAACAAAAAAGCTTCCTCACATAAAAGAGGAAGCTCTATTATTACATTATTTCTTTTCTTTAGAATCCGTAGACTTCTCAGTTCCACTTGTTTCTTTATCCTTTTTATCCTCTTGTTGTGTTGTTGTATCGTCTTCTTTCTTCTTGTCCTCACCTTTACTACAACCTACCATTAATAAAGAACTTGCAAGTGCCATAGCAGTTAATGATTTAACCCATTTGTTCATTTGCGTTTCCTCCTTTTGATAGAATATGTACAATCCCATATTACTCTCTATTTTTAAAGGAAAGATTGAAAAATAGTAAATAAACGGTAAATATTTGTAAATTTTCTGATAATATACATAGTCATTTTTTCTCCACAAAAAGTAAAAAACTAAGGCGCCTATCTTTCCGCCTTAGTTTCTTATGCAAACTTCTCCTTTTCATATACATGTTTAATCTTATACTCTTTCTTCACGACATATTGCCATACACTATAGGCATAACGATTCATTTTCAGGAAGCAGTTTTCTAAAAACGAGCGAAATTCTGGATTTGCAACTTCAACTGCCACTTGAGCAAACTTTAACGCTAACCGTTTCAAATGCGAAATATAACAAGTTGCAATATAAATATCACCTGTATATTTACTATCAGTTTCCTTTTCCATTTCATGAAAATGAAATGAAATTGGTTCACAAGTTATATGCTGTACATTCTCTCCTTCTTGAAAATTCACTTGTTCATTATATGCTTGCAACATATATGGTAAATGATGCTGTAATAGCTCCTTTAATTCTTCGTCTCTTACCTGTCCTGTATACTCCCCAACCTTATATATAAGCATATAACTATACCTCATCAATTCTTTCATACAATCCATGAAAGTGCCTCCCTACTTTTTGTCTATATGCTATAAATATGATGCTATAACATTTGCTATTCTTGCTAAAAACCAATCCCATTTACTAATTTTCTCAAAATCTTCTTCCGAAAATCTTTTTGATTTATGGAAGTCTTCTTTTAGTCGATCCCATACGTCAGCAACAACTGTTTTATCATATACGACACAATTAGATTCACAATTTAAATAAAAACTTCTATTATCAAAATTCGCTGTACCTATATCAACAATTTCTCCATCAATGATTGTTACTTTCCCGTGAAAAAAACCATTCCGATATTGATAAATCTCCGCTCCAGCATGGTTCATCTCTCTCAAATACGGGTAGGCAGCTTGTTTTAACAATACTGCATCACTTTTAAATGGTACGAGAATTTTCACATTGACACCGCGGTTTAATGCACCTTTTAACTCTTTCATCATTTCTTTACTTGGTACAAAATATGGTGTAGCAATAATTAAAGACTTTTTAGCCTGCTTTAAAAGCGCTCCATATTTTTCCCATAACCCTTTTCCATCTGAAAATAAATATTGATATTTTACATTCCCAATTGCAGGTAGACTTTCATGTACAGGCATTTTTTCTCCTGTATCTTCTTTCCAGTCAGCAGCAAATTGTCTTTCCATATCCGTGGCACCATTCCCAATGACTCGCACATGATAATCACGCCACGGGCCAAATTTCGGATCTTGTCCAAGATATTCCTTTCCGATGTTAAAGCCGCCGATATATGATGCTTTTCCGTCTATCGTAACAATTCGTCTATGGTTTCGCTGATGCAACGAATAGAATAAATGTTTCAATTTAGGTTTTTTACTAAACGTAAACTGGACACCGTTGCTTTGTAGTTGACGAATTGTCTTTTTCTTCAGCTTATATCCACCTATTCGATCGACTGACAATTTCACTTCTACTCCGCTAGATGCCTTTTTCTCGAGCAACTGTAAAAACTCTTTGCTTATTTCATCTTTACCTACAATATAAAAATGGATATATATGTACTTCCCCGCATTACGTATATCCTCAAATAAATTCGTATATAACTCTTCACCGTTCGTATACAGTTGAAATTCACCTAATCGAACTTGTCCTACTTCATATTCACTAGCCATTTTTTTCCCCATTTCCACATCGATGTTCATCCAAATGAATACACCTATTACACAAAGGATTACAACGAAAAAGTGTTTCATGGATATTTTCCTTTCTCCACTTACTGTTATTTCTATATCTTCCCTTTTTTAATACAATATCATTCAAGAAAATATGTCATTGCATGATATATGTCCATATCAAACGATAGCTCATTTGCATATTGTATGTTGTATCTTAAAATAAAAGGAGGAAATAACAATGGGCTTCGCACATGGTAATGGATTCGCGCTATTAGTCGTATTATTTATCCTCTTAATCATCGTCGGTGCTGCTTGCTTCTGCTAAGTAGTTACAGTCATATGATATGTGGATGAAAAAACTATAAAAGCGGACACCTATTGTTAGGTGTCCGCTTTTCATATGAAAAACATTTCAGTCCGTTATAATACCTTTAACGACTTAATATTCAAATTAAAAAGTTAGTAATGTGGCTACTTTCTTACTCTCCGCCTTACGTATATGACGTTGTTCTGCACGCAATACAGCAATGCGATGTAATTCTTTCTCTTCTTCTGTTTCAGGAATTACTCGAGGAACTGGAACTGGATTGTTCTCCTTACTAAGTGCAACAAAAGTAACAAATGACGTTGCTGCGATGCGCTTCTCACCTGAAATTAAATCTTCTGCTACTACCTTCACAAATACTTCCATAGACGTTCTACCCGTCCAAATTACAAAGGATTCATAACTCACACAATCGGTAGAACGAACAGGATGTAAAAAATCTACCCAATCCATAGATGCTGTGACGCATTCTTTTCTTGCATGCCTCGTCGCTGAAATAGAAGCAACCATATCCATCTCGGCTAATATCTTTCCACCAAATAACGTATTATGATCATTTAAATCTGTTGGAAATACTCGGCTCGTTTTGAACACCCTTGATTCATTGGCTGTTTTCCCCTTTACTTCTGTCATTGTTATCACCCCTTTAATGATGTATCCCTAATATCTCAATAATCACTATACTAAATGAACTACACGTTTAATATTAACAACATTCAGAACTCTTAGTCCATAAAAAAGAACCGATGTTATCAATCGGCTCCTCTAAATACATATTGCTCTTTCGGTTGTTCAACTTTATTCCATTTCGTTACTTCTAAAACAGGAATATTCGCATGGAATGGCTGATAAAATTCCGTTGATATTTCTCCTTCAACTTGAATCCAATCATCATTGGTCCATTCTACCCCTTCTGGCTTTTTCACTAACATACCATATACACCAGAATCCGCTACACAATGTATAATACCGAAACGGAATAAGAAATATTGTTCTTTTTTAGAAGAATCATCTTTGAAAACAAACCCTTTAAAAGATAATTTCTTCCCAGTAAACTCGCCAGGATAATTATAAATTGTTTCCATCCCTTTTAAGAAATCTTCATCTTTTAAAGCAATACTATCTTTCGTAACAAACTCTTTCTTTCCTTTTTCCATTACACCACGGTATCCTTCTTTTCCGTAATATATACTCGTGTCAGGCCTTAAAAATTGCCTTCTCATAAATGGATCTGTACTTTCCGCTTGCGCAACAGGAAAATGAAATCCTTTCGCCTTAACAATATCTGAATCTAACGTTGCAATCGGGAAAAACAAACCTGAGACAATTGGAAAACAAAACAATGTGTACGAAAATGCTTTTTTCCACCATGTGTTTTCATCTTTTGAATGGTCATGTCCACAATGGCTATGATCACAACCACAATTATGCTGTTCTCTTTCTTTTTGATGTTCTTTTTGGAAAACGATTATAATTTGAACAACAGTTAAAAAACCTAATATAATAGCTGCTGTTTTTGATAAGTAGGCATACTTCATATTAATATACTTCGTAATATTACCTGAAATATGAAGCTGCGCGATTAAGATTGTAAAACCTAATAATATATATGCTCGAAACATAACCTACCACCCCATCGCATAAATGAGTAGTGAGCTTGCATAAACAACAAGTGTAACTGTAACTGTAACGACAATTACAAATTTTGTTTTAAATGTCGCAAGCATCATAAACATATTTTTAATATCCACCATCGGTCCATATACAAGGAACGCGACAAGTGATGCTGTTGAAAATGTACTTTGGAATGACGAAGCAATAAATGCATCTGCTTCTGAACAAAGTGATAAAATGTAAGCAAGTCCCATCATAACAGCTGGTGAAGAAAACGGACCTTGTCCTATAGCAAGAAGTGTTGAAGTTTGTACGAACGTTTGAACTGCTGCTGCAATTAACGCACCTAATACTAAATATTTCCCCATCGAGAAAAATTCCTCAACAGCATGCGTACATACATCCCACATTTTTTTACGTAATGGACGCTTATGATTCACTTCTGGGAAGTGATCATCTCGTAATTGATGTTCTTTAAACATAAATGATAATATAATTCCAACGATAATTGCTACGATAATCGCTACAATAGAACGATACCATACCATGTGCATACTACTTCCAAAGGCAACGTATGTTGCAAATAATACGACTGGATTAATGATTGGTCCAGTTAACATAAATGCAATCCCGGCATATGGCGGAACCCCTTTTCCGATTAATCGCCTTACAATCGGAACGATTCCACATTCACAGCCTGGAAACATCATCCCTAAAAAAGTAGCCATTAAAACAGACAGAAATCGGTTTTTCGGCATCCATTTTGCTACCATATCTTCTGTAACAAACATTTGAATGAATCCTGAAATAAATACACCAATGAGCACAAAAGGAAGTGCTTCGATCAATATGGAGATAAAGATTGTATTCATTTGCAGGAATGCTTTCGGTAATTGAAACAATTCCATGATGTATTTCCTCCAACTTTTCATTAACAATATGTAATTTTAACCCTATTTCATTAATTGAACAAGACTTATACGAAATTCCCCTCTATCATATACATTACATTTCATAAGCTATATTCTATTCAAAACTTTCGATTTCATAGCAAAAAAGCTGCTCTAGCGCAGTTATATAACTATGCTAGAGCAGCTTTCTTATCGTTAAAAGTAACGTTTCTTCCAAAAAACAAATGCTAATGTGAAAGATAGTGTTACACATATTATAAGTACAATTACAAAACCGTGCGCTTCCCCTTCAAACGGAACTTTTACGTTCATTCCAAAGAAACTAGAAACCATCGTTGGTAACGATAAAATGATTGTAATAGACGTTAACAGTTTCATAACACTATTTAAGTTATTTGATATAACGGAACTAAAAGTATTCATCATTCCACTTAAAATGTGACTATATATTTCCGCCATTTCAATAGCCTGTTTATTTTCAATTAATACATCTTCTAATAAATCTTGATCGTCTTCATACATTTTTAAAAATGTACTGTTACGCATTAACTTTTGAATTACGATTTTATTCGCCTTTAATGATGTGGTAAAGTAAACTAAACTTTTTTCAAGACCTAGCAATGTGAAAATCTCTTTATTTTTCATCGACTGATTTAATTGATGCTCTAAATCAATTGTTTTTCTGTTAATTTGCTTTAAGTATCTTAAATAATAAGTAGAAATCGTATATAAGAGCTGAAGTGCAAATCGTGTCTTTTTAAACGTATAAAATTCTTTAATACGTTGATTAATAAAACGTTCAAATATTGGGTTTTCCTCTAAACAAATTGTCACAAAACAATCTGGCATAACAATCATACCTATTGGAATCGTGTCATAAATCGAATTTCCTTCTTCATCATGTCTAACTGTTGGAATATCCACGATTATTAAAGTATTACTGTCTTCCTTTTCAATACGAGAACGTTCTTCGTCATCTAAAGGGTCTTTAATGAAATCTAAGTCTACATTTAAAGTTTGTACTAGATATTGAATTTCTTCTTCCGTTGGATGAAGTACATTAATCCAGCAACCCTTTTGCATTTCCTCAATCTCTTGTAGTTTTCCGTTTCGGTCTGTTAAATAAATATTTAACATACTATCACCCCGATTCTTTTTACATGTAGGAATCTACCTCTCTTACATAACAGTTTTGGAACCGCCATTCTCAGCATATGAAACATACGTTTAAATTTCAATAGAAAAATTATTTTGAAAACGTTTTTACAAGAAAAATATTTTAAACAAAGAAAAAGACAGAGCGCTCTCTGCCTTAAAAAGCTTATGTTGCCTTTATAACATATTTAGAAAGCATCCACAAGTTAAAGCCAACTGAAATCGTGTAACCAGCGTATGTTGAAATAATAAAACTTACATAATCGAAATACGGAAGCAATACAATATTTAAAACTATCTTTACAATAATGCCAATCACTAACCCTAGCACCGTTTTCTGTTGCTGATTGATTCCTTGGAGCATCGCAGCTGTTACTGTAAAAAGCGAAAATAGTATACAGGCAGGAGCGTAATACTGTAAAATAATACTTCCCATCTCTGGATCATTTCCGGCGCCGAATAAAAGAGTATATACCGGTTTTGCTAACATCATCATTCCAATCGCCGCTGGTACCGTAATACCTACTACTAATAGATTCGTCCTCGTAAAATGTTTGTACAGCAACTTCACATTTCCTGCTGTATAAGCTTTTGTCATCTCAGGTACGAGTGACATACTAAAAGCAGTCGCAACGGAAACTGGGATAAGTACAACCATCTGAACAAGTCCAATTATTGCATTAATCTTCTCTGCTTCTCCTTGCATATATCCCATTTGTATAAGCAATTTATTAATTGTAAATGTGTCAATCGTCTGATACAACGGAATTGCTAAACCAACCACAACAAATGGTATTGAATATGTAAAGAGCTCCTTATAGAGTGAGAAAAAAGATTTCGTTGTTTGTGGTATACTTGCCATTTCTTTTTTCTTTAAGTGCTTTCTCCTCCTTATGTAATACGCACTTAAAACAGTTAGTCCACCTATCGCTCCCATAAAAGCACCGAATGTTGAAATACCAACAGCTAGTGAGATAGAAGCTTTTAAAATATATATAACGACAAAGCTTCCTATCAAGATGGTTAATACCCGAAAAAATTGCTCTACAACTACACTTAGAGCAGAAGGCCCCATCGATTGGAACCCTTGAAAAAAGCCCCTTAATAAACTCATGACTGGTACAAGTATTAACGCAAAACTTACAATTTGAATATTAGTAGTGACCGCCGCTATACTATTCCCGGTTTGATCATTTCCATCGATTACAAGTTTAGCCAAATGCGGAGCTAGCATATACAACGTAAAACACGAAATAATTCCCATTATAAACATAAAAACAATTCCACTTTTCAGCACTCTCTTAACCGTATGATAATCATTTAGTTGATCATATTTTGATACCATCTTTGAAACTGCAAGTGGTAGTCCCATCGTCGCAATGCTGAGCATAATTGTATATGGACGATAAGCATACGTGTATAAAACGTACCCACTCGTACCGACCATAGCTGTAAATGGTATAACATATATAAACCCTAACATTTTAGATATCATTGTTGCCATTGTTAAAAATATCGTTCCACGTATAAACGGTGACCCTTTCATCACATTCCCCCGCTACACTTTATTATTACACATTATGGACAACTCTTTTTTTTTAGAACCGAAACAAGTAAAAAAGCCAATGAAAAATCATTGGCTTTAACGCGCTGCTTTTTTCTTTTTGAAATACTTTAAACCGAAGTATAGAGCAATAAAGAGAATCGCTCCTATAATTATGTAATGTGTGTAATCAGATGCATATTCTTTAATATGTCGCCAATTTCCACCAAGCTTTTCACCTAAATATATAAATAGTATTGACCACGGAATAATCGCAACTACTGTATACAGTGTGAATAGTTTTAATGGCATCTTAGCTAATCCTGCTGGAATAGAAATTGCATGACGTACGACTGGGATAAAACGTGCCGAAAAGATTACTCCTGCTCCGTAACGCTTAAACCAATTTTCTGCTATGTCTAAATGGTGTTTATTAATAAGCAGATATTTCCCATATTTCTCTACAACTGGACGTCCTCCGTAGTATCCAAGCCAGTATAAAAAAATCTGTGCTAGCGTACCACCGATCGTTCCTGCAATAACAGCACCAACAAAACTAATTTTCTCCTCTGCCACTAAAAAACCGGCATATGAAAGTACAATTTCACTTGGGATAATTTCAATCATTAAACCGAGCGCTACCCCAAAATAACCTAAGCTTGCAAAGAACTGCAATAACTGATCTATTATGCTTGCTAACATTTTATTTTCTATCTCCTTTTTTCTTCACATACCATCCCATTATTACATAAAGGTTGCATTCTGCCAATATCTTCATTCCAACATTATTATCGGCATAAGCATTATTAATCTATTACTATTTCTTTCTGCGGTTCTTTTATGTAGGCAAACATTTGTTTAATTTGCTCTTCTGTATTTCTAGCAATCGATAAATTAGGCAATTCATCCTCACCAAAAAACTCCACATCATCTGTTTCAATACTAGTTTTCTTTTCACCACCAATAATTTTACAGCCAATAAAAATTTTATATACATGCGTTGCTGAAGGCGATGGTTGATGTTTTTCTTTATCAAATATAGCGAGTAACTTAAAATGATCGACCTCATAACCTGTCTCTTCGAAAACCTCTTTTGCTGCTACTTCTGTCGGCGTATAACCGATATCAGCCCATCCACCTGGCAATGCCCATTTCCCATCACTTTTTTCTTTCACAAATAATAACTTTTCATTTTGAAAAACGACTGCTCTTATATCGACTTTAGGTGTTTGATAGCCTGTCTCGCTTGCAAATAACTTCTCTACAACTTCCCAATCTGTCTTAGTGTAATGTGACATCATCGAAATGGAAATATCCCGTAATTGTTGGAAACGTTCTATATCATACACATCCTTAGAATACGTTAAACCCGCTTGAGCTATAGATTGTATTTGTTTTGCCCACTCAATCCATTTTACCGTCATGTTTCCACATCCCCATTCTTTATTAAGTACATATTACGTCAATTCTACCAATACATCTTTATTATACAAAAAAAGAGATTGATAATGTTCCAATCTCTTTCAAAATTAATCCAATTCATGTAAATGATCTTGTATATACTTTCTTCTTTTATTTATATATTCCTCAATCATATCAGCTTCTTGATCAAATGTTTCTAATTTTTCTTTCATATATGGATCTTGTAGTAAATAAGGACGAATCGATTCACACAAACTTTCTACTTTCGGCATCATAAATGAAACGGTAAATTGTTCTGCTAATATTTCTTCTAAAATACTTCGGTATTGTTTTCTAAATATAGGTATATCTAACAATCTTGCACTTAATGTGTTATAACCTTGAATACGAATATACTCATGATTAAGTGGTCTCCCTTGTACATCTCGCCCCCAAGTCGCATCATAATCCCACGGTATCACTTCAAATAAGTTCGTTTCATCGTTATGATATAGTGCATAGTTATGAACAAAACCATCAAAGTTTTGCGTAAAAATGACGCCAGCTAACCACCTTAAATATTTGTCTACGTGCAAAAACTTTCCAATTTCTTTTTCATAAGATTCCCTTGACAAAGCGTTCGCTTGAAATACAAATTCACTCAGCTGTTCTTCACTATTTTCATTCGAATATTTAAATTCATAACCTGCAAAAAGCTCGGTCTTAACATCTTTATCTCTCTCACTCATTAAAGAAAAATTTGCATCATCATCTATCGCATAATAAATAGAACCACTCGGTAATCCTCTATTTTTCAAAAAATTTTCATCCACTGATTCTAACTGTAAATATACACCTTGAATTTGCCCATTAATTTTTATAAACACATGTTGTGATTTCGGTGAAAGTACACCAATATCATGAAAAAAGTCTAAAGATAATTTATTTCGTATGAGAGACGGATCCATAAACTCAGAATTTAAATGAAACTCTTTCGCACCTTGAAATTTTTTCGGTTTATAAAACATAACATGATAAGATTTCTTCTCAAATTCACGAATATGAGCACCCCGATATACGATATCAATGTCATACTTCTTTTTTCCATAAGTTAATTTTGCTGGCACTGGACTGTCTGACCAAATGTCTTTTTTCAATTCCACTAGGTTCATTGGATGAATAAAAAAATCATATGAAGGTAGCATATTTTCACATCCCTTCTCAGTTCTCTTCATTCAATAGTATGCACTTTGCCTTGTCCATACATCCGCTATCAACCATTTATATAAAATTACACTCTTGTCCTGTTCAGAAAGATACCTATATACATATCCTGTTAATGAAAAAGAATACCTTTTCACCTGAATACATGATAAGGAGGATTTCTATGAAACGTGATATTAGAAAAGCTGTTGAGGAAATCAAAAGTGCGGGGATGGAAGATTTCTTACATCAAGATCCAAGTACGTTTGATTGCGATGATGATTGCACTACAAAAATAGACTGTAGCGAAGATTGTAACTGCCCTACAACAAAATGCACTCGCGTGAAACATTGTACGTTCGTTACAAAATGTACGCATGTTAAAAAATGGACATTTGTTACGAAATGTACGCGTGTTCGCGTTCAAAAATGGACGTTCGTTACGAAAGTAACACGTAGAAAAGAATGTGTGTTAGTTACAAAATGCACTCGCGTGAAACATTGTACGTTCGTTACAAAATGTACGCATGTTAAAAAATGGACATTTGTTACGAAATGTACGCGTGTTCGCGTTCAAAAATGGACGTTCGTTACGAAAGTAACACGTAGAAAAGAATGTGTGTTAGTTACAAAACGCACTCGCAGAAAGCATTGTACGTTCGTTACAAAATGTGTACGCTTTGAAAAGAAATTTTACTGGACAAAACGATGTTACTGTAAAAAATGCGAATTCTTCCCTAATGGACACGGTGGCTCTTGCGACGATTCGTGTGATAATGGAAATAAATGGAACGATTGCAAAGGTGGCGGACATAAATTCCCATCTTGCAAAAACAAGAAATTCGATCACTTCTGGTACAAAAAACGCAATTGCTAGTTTTTCATACAAAAAAGGCCGTTTTCACGGCCTTTTTTGTATGCTTACTGAAAATGACTTATATCTGCAAATTGCTTCACTTCACCTTTATCTTCTTCAAATTCTATAATACTCAAACTAGCACTATGCATAAATGGATCATCCCACACATTTTCTATTTCAATACCTGCAAAATGTCCTACAAGTAGCTTTGCCGCTGCCGCATGAGAAACAATTAATATATTTTCTCCTTTATGCTTTTCTAATAGAATCTGCATCCCCTCAATTACCCTTTTATGAACAGCCTCAAAATTTTCTCCTGATGTTGACTGAAAAAGATGTGGTTCATACCAAAATAACTGTATGTCGTCTGGGTATTGCCTTTCTATATCATCAATGGTCTGTCCTTCCCATATACCCATGCTAATTTCATAGAAATGCTCATCCGCGATTATTGGTATATCACGTTCTCCCTTTATTAACTCTGCAGTATGAAGGGTTCTTTCACTCGGACTACTATAGATCGCATGAATAGATAAATCTTTCATTCGCTCTCCTAATTGCTTAGCTTGCAGTATACCGTTTTCAGTTAAAGCAGAATTTTTCCGTCCTTGCATTCGCTTCGCTACATTCCATTCCGTTTCACCATGCCTTGTTACATATACCGTTGTCTTCACTTCAATTCCCCCTTACCATGTTGGCCGCAATTCCCAAGGTTCTACTCGTCCTACAATCCATTCATTACATTTACTTTCAATTCCTTTTATTACCCCATCCGATATTTCTTCATGAGTAAGCCATCTTGCGTATGTATCTTCTAATATAAAACCTAAAATTATTCTATGATAGCTACATCGCGTACCGCCTATTTTTTGTGAGGCTATTCTCGACGCTTTACTGCCTAAAATATGAAAAACTTCGTATGTTTCAGACGACAAGTCTAATTCTCTACAAATAAGTGATAACGCATCCTTTGCACTTGAGTGTATCCATGCGACAACTAATGTTATTGGGCCATTCCGCTCAATTGTGTTTTTAATAGCTACCTTTACATCGTCATCATTATGATACTCTAACGGAAGGCATGTAATATTTTCTGGTATAGCACTCTCTCGTTTAACATTTTCTAATTTCACTTCATCTCTTCCAATAATAGAAACATGAAACTCTTGCTCACAAAGCCACATAGACACCCTCTTTAGCATTCCTGTTCCGCCAATTACTAGCGCATGCAACTTCTTTTCCTCCTTAGTAAAATGTCATATGAGGTTTATCTTCCCTATAATAATTAAGTCTGTCTTGCAATGTCCCTGAATGAAATTCAAACTTATGCCCGTCTGGGTCAACAAAATAGATAGATTCACAATCCCTTACATCACGTTCTCTTCCTTTTAAAATATGAACATCATTTTCTTCTAATCGCTGCAGTAGACTTTCAAAGTCTTTCTGTTCAACAGAAAACGCAATATGTGTATAAGATTGATAAATCTCATTTCTCGGAATATGTATTTCTTCATTAAGTGCTACCCATACTCCACATATATTAAAATATGCAAGTTTTCTTCCTCTAACTAATAATTCTCCTTCCAATACTTTTTCGTAAAATTCAATAGAATCTTCTAGATTAGATACTGAAAAACAAAGATGATTGATTCCGTTTAACAACTATAATTCCTCCTATACAAATAAAAGATGAGCGAAAATTCACTCATCTTTTATTATACTATTTTTTTGTAATATATGCCCACTTATAACTGAAGTCCCCACCAAACGTATGATTCGCAATACCTTTTACGTACGGTTTCTCTAAATATGCTGTACTTTGTTGATACGTAGGAGAAATGGCAGCATCTTGACCAATTAAGATTTTTTCCGCTTCTGCAAGTGCATTCCAGCGTGCTTTATCATCTTTTAATAGTTCTCCTTTTGACTTCGCTACTAACTCATCATACTTCGGATTAGAATAATCCATTTCATTAAATGAGCTTCCAGTAACAAACATATCAATATAAGTCATTGGATCTGGATAGTCTGGACTCCATGCAGATAAAGAGAATTCATATTCAAATTTCTTTTCTAAATCTAACTTCTGTTTATATGGCTGTTGTTTTAAATTCACTTTAATACCAGGTAAATTTTTCTCTAACTCTTCTTTAATAAAGTCTCCTACTTTTTTACGACTACCGTTATCATCATTTAGTAATTCGACTGTAATTGTATCTTGGCCAAGTTCTTTCTTTGCTTCTTCCCATAACTTTTTCGCTTTTGCTGCATTATCTTTACTGTCACGGAAATTTTTATTTACAGTACGGAAATCTTTCCCATCTGGTCCTGTCGTAAATTTTTCAGGTACTAAGAAATATGCTGGCAATGATCCGTCATTTAAAATAACATTTGCAATTCCTTTTTTATCATATGCTAGGTCAATTGCTTCACGAACTTTTTGATTTTTAAAAGTTGCATTTTTTTGGTTAAATCGTAAGAAATACATACGTGGATCTAACTTCGTTTTAAATTCATCTGGCTTATTCTTTTTATATTTATCAACAAATTCAGAAGTTAAAATAACACGGTCCGCTTGATCACTATCATATAAATTTACTCCTGTGCTTGTTTCCTTCACAATATTCACATTAATTTCTTCTAACTTCACAGTATCTTTATCCCAATAATTAGGGTTTTTCTTTAACTGATAACTTCTTTCATGTTTCCATTCACTCATCGTAAAAGGTCCATTATATAATAATTTATCTGCTTCTAATCCGTATTTATCTCCTTGTTCTTTCACATATTTTTCATTTAAAGGGAAGAATGTTGGGAATGAAGTAAGCTCAAGGAAATATGGTGCTGGTTGTTCTAATTCTACTACTAACGTTTTATCATCCTTCGCTTTCACTCCTAATTGATCTAACGGTAACTCTCCTTTATTTACTTTCTGTGCATTTTTCACATCAAATAAAATAAATGCATACTCAGCTGCCGTTGCTTTATCTAATGTACGTTGCCATGCATATACAAAATCTTGTGCTCGAACTGGATCACCATTTGACCATTTCGCATCACGTAATTCAAATGTATATGTCTTTTTATCTTCACTAATTTTCACGTCTTTTGCCATACCTGGAGTTGGTTTATTATCCTTATCCAAGCGATATAATCCTTCCATTGCATTTACAAAGGCACGGAATGATACAGAGTCTGTTGATTTTGACGTATCCATTGAAGGAATTTCTGCTGTTTCTAGTAAGTTTAATACTTGCTTATCTGCTACCCCCTTACCTGCTTCTTTCTTCGTTGTAGATGCCTTCTCCCCATTTCCGCAACCTGCAACTAATACGCTAGTCGATAATGCAACTGCAGCAATCGTTGTTGCCTTTCTCTTCATTGTTCCTTCCCCCAATCTATATGTATAAAGTGAAACTTTAATCAGTGGGGGGTATTCATCCCCACTGATTATTAGTTGAACCAATCGGGCTTTTATGGGTAGTTGCCCCCCCACCTAACTTCTTTGCTTTGACTGAATTTTGAGGTGGGGGTCTTACTGCCCATTAAAGCGGGATAAATGAAAGCCAGTATAATACATATTATTATACAAAAGATTCAGATTATTTCAAATATTATTTTCGTATATACAAAAAAAGAAGCGGATAGAGAGCTCTACTATCCACTTCTTTTTCTATTTCTTTTACTTGTAATCCATCCTCTATGTCAAATGGATTTTGAACTTTAAATATTTCGTCCATTATCTTTAAAAATTCTTCCTCATTTTTAGATTCGCCATTAATCATAAGTGAGTATGGCTCGATCTCACCCAATTTATAATCAACAACAAATTGGATCGTAACCTTTTTCTTCGACATATCCGGACTATCCCCTTGGAACTCTACGAATTCTAATCCTTCAGTGCCACGATAATATGCCCAACCCGGATTTCTAAAATAATTTTCAAACGATTCACCAATTGAAAAGAATGGATATTCATATAGCGAGCTTGTACGAACTTTTTGAATAATATCTCGATCAGTCGGAAAAAAGAAATGGCTGATAAAAATACTAGCAACCGCTAAAATCGTAACAATTGTTGCTCCCATTTTACTCGTTCCACCACTATCACGAATGAGGTACTTTTCAACCGATTCATCTTGAATTTCTCGTGCTTTTATTCGATATATACGCCTTTCTGCAAATTGATAATATAATCCATTCGCAAAAATCGCCATTCCAAATAAAATAAAAACGAGTAATAGAAACGTAAGAGGCACCATATTAATGATCGGCAATGCTACGTTGAAGCCCATATAATAAGAAAACGCATCACACGCTAATAATAACGATACAAATAAAGCTGCAGGTAAATAATACTTACGATATCCGAGCCAACCTACATTGAAAATAGCTGCCCAACCATTCCAGCTCCACCTAGCAATCCGCTTTTCCTCAAGCTCCCATTTCCTTTTGTAATACGGATATTGTCTCCCTACATATACTTCTAATTCCTTGTCTATTAGCGAACTTCCTTCACTCTGTTCAGTATGCAAAGTCCGCTGGCAACTTTCACAATTTAACTGATTTCCCTCGCAAAGTTGCCCACAATTTATACATTTCAAAACAATCCCTCTTCCCATCCATACGTCATTTCAAAATACCTTCGTGTTTTAATAACCACTCTTTCCTCCATAAACCGCCCGCATACCCAACAAGTTTCCCGCTCTTTCCTATTACACGATGACACGGAACGATTATTGAAATCGGATTGCGACTATTTGCTCCTCCTATGGCTCGTACAGCTTTCGTATTTCCGACTTTCTCTGCAATATCTAAATATGAAGCACTTACGCCATAAGGAATCGTATAGAGCGCATCCCATACTTTTTTTTGAAATGCTGTTCCCTCAGCAGACAACGGGACTGTGAACTCTTTTCTATTCCCCTTAAAATATTCATCTAGCTCATTTATACATTGATCTATCATTTCATTTATATGTTCTTCTTGTCTCTCATCAACAAATATAACAGACGTAATTCCTTTATCGTTCGCTGTAATTTCTAGCAAGCCTAATTCACTTTCATAATAAGCTTGGTACATATGTCATCCTCCAATTCAATTCATATTCATTATTGTAACACGAATAGACAAAATTTTTCGTATAAGCGTTTTATTCGAGAAACAAAAATGAGAATGATACAATGTAAGAAAATTCAATCTAGGAGGCTATTGGATGAATTACAAACTTTTTTCACCTTATACAATTAAAGATGTTACATTAAAAAACCGGATTGTTATGTCACCTATGTGCATGTATTCATCGGAAAACGGGGATGGCCAAGTAACGAATTTCCATCTCATTCATTATGGAACAAGAGCTGCCGGTCAAGTTGGTTTAGTTATGATTGAAGCAACAGCCGTGTTACCTGAAGGTCGAATTTCAAATAAAGACTTAGGCATTTGGGATGACAGTTTAATTGAAGGCTTACATAAAACGACAAGTTTTATACACGATAATGGTGCAAAAGCTGCCATCCAACTCGCTCACGCTGGAAGAAAAGCAGAATTAGAAACAGATGCGTTAGCTCCTTCAGCCATTCCATTTAATGAAACAATGAAAATGCCAATAGAGATGAGCAAACACCAAATTAAAGATACTGTATTAGCTTTTCAGCAAGCTGCAGTACGATCCAAACAAGCTGGATTTGACGTTATTGAAATACACGGTGCTCACGGTTATCTTATTAATGAATTTCTTTCTCCACTTACCAATAAGCGGACTGATGAATATGGTGGTTCACCTGAAAACCGCTATCGTTTCTTACGCGAAATCATTGACTCCATAAATGAAGTTTGGAACGGACCGTTATTTGTCCGTATTTCAGCAAATGATTATCATCCTGACGGGTTAACAGTTCAAGATTATGTTCAGTATACGAAGTGGATGAAAGAACAAGGAGTAGATTTAATCGATTGTAGCTCTGGGGCTGTTGTACCTGCACGCATCGATGTTTATCCTGGGTATCAAGTACAATATGCTAAACATATTAAAGAACATGCTAACATTGCAACTGGTGCAGTTGGATTGATTACGACTGGGGCACAAGCAGAGCAAATTTTAAATAATAACGAAGCAGATTTAATTTTTATCGGACGTGAGTTACTTCGCAATCCTTACTTCCCACGAATAGCCGCCAATGAACTTGGCTTTGAGTTAGAAGAACCGTATCAATACGAGCGAGCGCCTGGGAAAATCAGTACCAATAAATAAAACCGAGAAGCTTTTCTTCTCGGTTTTATTTATTCTATCGTTGTAATTTCATTCGAATTATAAATGTGGATACCTGATTCTTCTCGCAATGCAGTTATATACATCCCTTTTGCCACATCTTTAGCTGAAATTGGTTTATACTTTTTGAAGGCTCCTTTAAATATAAAAGGAATCATACGAGATAATTTTTCCGCCATTCGTTCACCAAAGCGAAATTCTTGTCGATTTCCTACTAATAAAGATGGCCTAAAAATGTGAATACCACCGATTACTAACTTTTGCAATTCCTCTTCCATTCTTCCTTTCACTTGTGAATAAAAGAAAAACGATTTAGGATTCGCTCCCATTGAGGACACAACAAGGAAATTTTGCACCCCTTGTTTTTCAGCTAAACAAGCCGCTCGTAACGTATATTCATAATCTACCTTTTTGAAATTAGCTTTCGTTTTTGCTTTTTTGATTGTTGTTCCTAGACAACTAAATACGTCATCTACAGCAAAGAACTCTTTATATTCCTCTAATGCCAAATAATCTACTTGCTTTTGCTGTAACTTTTCATGTTGCCATTGCATTGGTTCTCTTACAAAAATAGTAACCGAATCGTAGTAATCTGATTCAAGTAATAGACGCGTTATCTCTTGCCCAACTAAACCACTTGCACCAAGTACTAACGCTGTTCGCTTATTCATATATGCATATACCTCTTATTTTACTTTTCTCTCCTTTAGTAACATACAACTTTTAGGAGTTTCCTTCTCTCATTTTACCACAAGTAAAGCACTATGCGTACGCATAGTGCTTTACTCACTCTTTTTTCTCATCTTTCTCTCGTAATTTTGTTACGGTTGATGCATCTCCTAAATTACTTATTAATCTTCTTAAAAAAATTAAGACTACGGCTAATGGTAGTACTACCGCTAATATCAATAAAATAGCTTCCATTAAGTAACCCAAACACTCATCCCCCTCTATACCCTCCTTTCATATATATGAACACTGCGTTGTCACATATGCATGTATTTGCAAAAATAACACATCTATATTTGACAACTTTATAACAAAATCAAATCGGAATGATTATTATTTATTGCAACTTTATAAAAGATGTATTATACTAAGTTCGCAAACTAAAACGTAATTATTCCGTTTTGTATTAAAATGATATTTTTCTTCTATAATTGGGGAAAATATATCCGTAAAAAAAGAAAAGAGGAGAACTTCATGCCTAAAAGATTGACTATACTTTCATTCTTACTTATTTTCACTTTAATTTTTACTGGCTGCTCAAATACAAAAGAAGGTAATGCCAAGAAAGACGGAAAGCTAACTGTTTATACAACTATTTTTCCTCTTGCAGATTTTGCAAAAAAAATTGGTGGTGACTATGTAACTGTTGAAGCAATTTACCCACCTGGTGCAGATTCTCATACATTTGAACCAAGTCAGAAACAAACAGTACAAGTTGCAAAAGCCGATTTATTCGTTTATAACGGCGCTGAATTAGAACCATTTGCTGAAAAAATGGAAAAAACATTACAAAAAGAAAACGTTAAAATTGTAAATGCATCAAAAGGTATTGAACTGCGTACTTCTACTGAAGAAGAGCATCATGATCACGGAGACGGCCATAAAGAGGATGAACATCATCACGATAAAGATCCACACATTTGGTTAGACCCTACTCTAGCAATGAAACAGGCAGAAAAAATTAAAAATGCACTTGTAGCATTACAACCTGACCATAAACAAGAGTTCGAAAAAAACTTCGCAGCACTTCAAACAAAATTTACTGATTTAGATGATCAGTTTAAAGCAGCAGTTGCGAATGCAAAAACGAAAGATATTTTAGTTTCTCATGCGGCTTATGGATACTGGGAACAACGCTATGGCCTGAAACAAATTGCTATCGCCGGTATTTCAGCTTCTGATGAACCATCTCAAAAACAACTTGCTGACATTACAAAAACAGTAAAAGAACATAATCTAAAATATATTTTATTTGAAACATTTTCTACTCCAAAAGTAGCATCCGTTATTCAAAAAGAAACAGGTACAAAGATTTTACGCTTAAATCACTTAGCTACTATTTCTGAAGACGATGCGAAAAATAATAAAGATTACTTCACTTTAATGGAAGAAAACGTAAACACATTGAAAGAAGCTACTAACTAACCAACTTTTGATAAGAAGCTGAATACGACATTCAGCTTCTTTTTTATGTGTTTCTGCTTGACTTGACCAAAATAACAAGTAAAATTATCCATATTAGCTTTCAAGCTATATCATTTTAGAAGGTGAGTTGGAATTATGACTCTTCACATTTGTGAAGTAACAGAAAAAAATTGGCGTTCGGTAGCTGCTTTAAACGTCGCAAAAGACCAGCAGCAATTTATTGAAAGCAATGCGTTTTCTTTAGCAGAATCATTATATGAGGGAAACGGAACGTCAGTAGGTTTATATGATGGAGAAACACTTGTAGGATATGCAATGTATGGATGGTATTGTGAAAAACGTAAAAGCGTATGGTTAGATCGCTTTATGATTGACCAACAATATCAAGGAAAAGGATACGCAAAACGTTTCCTTCGCTTGCTCATTCAATTCTT
Organism: Bacillus sp. FSL R9-9834; assembly: GCF_038006905.1. Lineage (NCBI taxonomy): Bacteria > Bacillati > Bacillota > Bacilli > Caryophanales > Bacillaceae > Bacillus > Bacillus sp. FSL R9-9834. Next base: position 2,014,514 of record NZ_JBBOWD010000001.1, on the reverse strand, counting down.
ACAAAATAAATTTGAATGTAAAACAATTTATTTAAGTTTACATCCAGATAACAAACTTGCAATGGGATTATATGAATCATTTGGATTCCGTTTAAATGGCGATATTGATGATGAAGGCCCTGTTGTAGGTGTTGTAATGGAGTTACTTTTAGATGAACATACAAGCCTGTGAAAACAGGCTTTTTTATTATCCTTCATTTTTTGCAATCTAGCATTTTTCTACAAAGTGCTTAGTTAATCCAAAAAATAAGCCTGCAATATGCGCAGACTTATTTCACACACTCCTCAAAATGTGCTTGGAACCATTCTTTATTAATATCTTTTCCGATGAAAACAACTTCACTTACTCGATCTTCGCCCTCTTGCCACTCTCTATCATACGAAGCAGCAAATAACGTATGTACACCTTGGAAAACGATACGTTTATCCACTCCATCAATCGATAAAATTCCTTTGTAGCGATATAAGTATTCTCCTAGTTCTTGAACGACAGCTGACATCCACTCATTTAGTTTTTGTAAATCTAACGGACGCTCTTCGCATAGTACAAACGATTTTACACCTTCTAAATGATTATGCTCTGTATGAGGATAAATTTGTAACGTATCTTTCGTTTTAAACGTTTGAATTTGTAGTAACGATGGAATATCCACATCACAATTAGTCGACTGAATTAACTTTGCAGTTGGGTTTATTCCTTGAAGTTCATGGAAGAGATTTTCTTTTTCACTCTCTTCAATTAAATCTAACTTATTCACTAATACAACATCAGCAAATGCAATTTGTTCTTTTGCTTCTAGCCCTTTTTCAAAATGTTTATGTATATGATAACTATCTACTACTGTTACAACACCGTTAATTTGGTATGCAGATTGAATAACAGGATCTAAAAAGAATGTTTGAATAATAGGACCTGGATTTGCAAGACCAGTCGTTTCAATTACTAATCCATCAAAGTCCATTTTCCCTTCTGCTTTTACGTCCAGTAATTGTTTTAACGCAACGAGTAAATCCTCACGTACAGTACAGCACAAACAGCCGTTTGTCATTTCCATAATTTCTTCTTCAACATTCATAATCAACTGATTATCAATACCAATTTGCCCGATTTCATTTACGATCACCGCTAATTTCTGTCCGTGATTCTCTGATAAAATACGATTTAATAATGTCGTTTTCCCTGATCCAAGAAAACCAGTTAATATTGTTACTGGAATCATGCCTTACATCTCCTTATAGCTATATGTTTCTACATTATAGCACATAGAAAAAATCGTTTTTATAGCAAAACATATTTATTGTTTGTACGCCCCTCAAACTATATAATAATATGTAGTAAGAAAGCCTTTTCAAAATAATAATCATTCATCAAGGGGGTACTATAATGGAACGAGTTCAAATGGCCGAAACACTCGAATTTTCTCGTATTATTCAAGGTTTTTGGCGTTTAGCAGAATGGAATATGACGAAACAAGAATTACTTTCTTTCATTGAAGATTGTATGGATATGGGAATTACTACTTTTGATCATGCTGATATTTATGGCGGTTATACGTGTGAAGGACTGTTCGGAGAGGCATTACAACTAAAGCCTTCCTTACGCGAAAACATGCAAATCATCACAAAATGTGGAATCGCTCCCCCATCACCGAAATTTCCAGAGCGTTATGTTGCTCACTACAACACTAGTGCAGAACATATTATTCAAAGTGCGGAAGCTTCACTTAAAAATTTACATACAGATTATATTGACGTATTACTTATCCATCGTCCTGATCCTTTCATGGATCCAAATGAAGTGGCAGAAGCGTTCTCACGCTTAAGACAAGAAGGAAAAGTTCGTCATTTCGGTGTATCTAACTTTTTACCTTCCCAATTCAATATGTTAAGTTCATACTTAGATTTTCCGCTTATTACGAATCAAATTGAAGTATCAGCTCTGCAGCTTGAGCATTTTGAAAAGGGAACAATTGATTTATGTCAGGGAAAACGAATCAATCCAATGATTTGGTCACCTCTTGCTGGCGGAGAAATCTTTACTGGTCAATCAGAACGCGCTGTACGTGTACGTGAAACTGTGCAAAAAGTTGCTACTGAGCTAGGTGTTTCTAGTATCGATACGGTTTTATGTATGCTTGGTTACTTGCACATCCAGCTAAAATGTTGCCAATCATCGGCTCTGGTAAATTAGATCGTGTTAAAACAGCCGCTCTTGCTACAAAAGTTAACTTAGACCGTCAACAATGGTTTACAATTTTCGAAAGCTCTAACGGACATCCTGTACCATAATGCACAAAAAGAAGAGCCGTTTCTCTACAGCTCTTCTTTTTCATATGTATTTCTAGTCATCGCAAATACACACATATCCCTTAATCCATTTCCATCTACTGCAACACTCGCACTTTCTAAAACACCCTCTAATTTAAAACCTAATTTCTCAGGTATCGCCCTACTCTTCTTATTTAAAGAATCACAACGAATTTCTACGCGGTTTGCTTTCAGTTCAGAAAAAGCATAATCTGTTATCCCCTTTGCAGCCTCGACCATATAACCCTTTCCACTAAACCTCGAATCAATCCAATACCCGATTTCAAATTGTGGTATATCCCAATTAATGCGATGCAATCCGCTAGATGCGATAAACTCGCCTGTTTCTTTCGAAAATACTAGTAACCTTAAATCCTCACGCTGTAAAAATTGAATATGTGACTTTCTAATGCTCACTTCTACTTCTTCCTCTGTTTGCTCTTTTTGTGCAAAAACCATCCATGGTTTTAATTCTTTTATAGAAGCTTGAATGGCATCGTATACAGCTTTACCATCACCCGGTTTCGGCATTCGAATCAATAGCCTTTCAGTATAAAATTCAGAAGGAAAATCGAATAATAACGGATTCACTTTCAACACTCCCTATAATTCTTTTATATATAATAATATCCATCTCAAACTATACAGTAAAGAAATTTCTGAATTTTATATATTTAATTCATTTACATCTACTGCAACACGAACGCCAGATTCAATTGCCCCTTGTATCCATCCGTGATATAACGTTGTATGGTCTCCAGCAAAGAATATTCTTCCCTCTGGTTTGACAATCGCTGGTTGCAACTCTGATTCTTGACCTGCCTGAAATAGAGCAAACCCTCCAAGTGCATATGGATCCAACGTCCAACTTTTTGATATACCAGATAAGAATTCATCATATACTTGACCACCTAATATCGTTGCTAAGTTTTGTAATGTGTAATAAATACGATCTCCCTTTGATAAACCATCCCATAACAACGCATCATATGACCACGTATAGCTTCCTAGCATCATTGCTGGTCCCTTTCCTCCAATTCCATAGCTTGGATAATAGGCGTAACGAATTGGCAAATCCGTTATAATTCTGCCACCTAATTGTCCTTGTTCTTCCCAAAATCGACTTTTAAATTGAATTCCTATTTTTGTCGCAGGCATATAATGCAATTCACGAATTGCTTTCCATTTCTCATGCGATATAGAATCAAATGGATCTACTTCTACAAACCGCATTGTTGAAAATGGAATGGTCACAATAACTAAGTCCCCTGTAATACTACTATATTCAAACGTTTCTTCGTTTCGATAGAAAGCTGTCACACCATTATCATGTTGATGTAGCTTCATTAATTTTTGATTATATATAATATCTTCCTCTAATTGTGGTAAAAAAGATTTTGGCAATCTATCATTCCCGCCTATTATTTCACAAAATCCGCTCTCCTCTTGCATAATGTATAAAAAACGTAATGTCTCAACGAATGACCTTTCTAAAAAACCTTCTAAATCTAACAAAACGCCAATCATCTCAATTGTTACTGGTGAAAAGTAAGTATTATATTGATAAGGGTGATATTTTAAAAATTGCCCTGTAGAGTATCTCCCAAAATCCTTTACTACAACATCCCAATTTTTCTCTGGGTTCTTTTTAATAAAATTTATAATAGGCTGCACCGCTAACAATAATAGCTCCTCAGACGTTTTCCCAACTTCATTCATTTCCACAGGATACTTTAATATATTTGGATCTTTTTCATATTGTTTTAATGTCGTTTTTCGGCCGTTTACGTAAATAATATCAGTCTCATTCCTATTAATAAAAGGGCTTACCTGTAGCCCAAATTTTCTTATATATGCCATCGTTAATGTATGCGAATACGGAATTCTCATTGCCCCTACATCCAAATATAAACCGGTATCTTCCATTCTAACTGTCTCTATGCGGCCACCTACCCGGTTGTTTGCTTCAAACATCTTCACTTCATGTCCCGCAGCTTTTAATAAAGATGCCGAAACTAATCCAGCCATGCCAGCCCCTACTACAATAATTTGTTTCGGGCTCGTCGTCTCCTTTAATCCTTTATCTATAATTTTTAACGTTTCATCCATCTCCGTGTTATACATTATATCTTTCTGCACAATTCCACCCCTTACTTCATCAAATGGGCATTAGTCGTTTAGTGCATTTTATTCATAAATTTCTATAAACATAACAACAGAGCAAGTTAAATATTCACTAAAAATACATAAGAGATCGCTCTCACATCTCTTTACGCTTCGTATAATATAGCAACAGCAAATAAGGAGTGGTTGAATATGAAACCAACTTACGACTACAATGCTACAAAGAAGTATTTAGAAGAAAAGAAACAACAGCTATGCAACAAACTTAGTAATATGCATCTATCTAAAAAAGAACGTGAACAACTAAAACTTGAGATTGATAACTACGAATATATTCTAAATGTAGTCGAAATGAATCATTATGAACGAGGATTTTCACGTTAAAAGTGGATATGTAATTTATCCACTTTTTATTTTGAGCATTTCATTACGCATTTTTCGTAAGTAAATATATAATAGGATGTACATTAAGATTGAGAGGTATATTCTATGATCAAATTAAGTGTATTAGACCAATCCCCTATTTCAGATGGTAGTACGGCAGCCCAAGCTTTTTCACATACAGTTACGCTTGCGCAAGAAGTTGAAAAACTCGGCTATACACGCTTTTGGGTATCAGAACATCATAATTCTGTAAGCCTTGCTGGCTCAAGTCCAGAAATACTTATTTCTCATATTGCAGCGAAAACAGAGCGGATGAGAGTCGGTTCGGGTGGTGTCATGTTGCCACACTATAGTCCGTATAAAGTTGCTGAGAATTTCCGTGTTTTAGAAGCGCTTTATCCAAATCGTATTGACCTTGGTGTCGGCAGAGCACCTGGTGGTATGCCCATTGCAACTCGCGCACTTCAAGAAGGAAAAATGGTCTCACTTGATCAATATCCAGAGCAAATTGCAGATGTTGCAATGTACTTACATGATCAAGTACCAGAAAACCATCATTATGCAAATTTAAAGGCTACTCCTGTAATTCCCACATCTCCTGACATGTGGTTGCTTGGCTCTAGCGGAGAGAGTGCAAAGATTGCCGCACAACAAGGTGCTTCTTTTGCATTCGCACAGTTCATAAACGGATACGGTGGACCCGAGGTAATGGAGGCCTATCAAAAACAATTCCAACCTTCCTATTTAGGAGATAAACCAAAATCAATCGTCGCTATTTTTGTTATTTGCGGTGAAACAACTGAAGAGGCGGAAAAAATTGCTTCTAGTTTAGATTTATCAATCTTATTACTAGAACAAGGAAAGCGTACAACTGGTACACCTTCTATTGAAACTGCACAAAATTATTCATACAGCGCCTATGATTTATTCCGTATAAAAGAGAATCGTCAACGTATGATCGTCGGTGATCCCTCTTCTGTGAAAGAACAAATCGTAAACTTAAGCAAAGCGTACAATACTGATGAATTTATGATTGTCACAATTACTCATCGATTTGAAGATAAATTAAATTCTTATCGCTTACTAGCGAATGCTTTTCATTTATAAGGATAAAAGGGAGATACATCCATTATGATGCATCTCCCTTTCTTACTACTTATTACTTTTGTCTTCTATATATTTAATAGCTTCTTTTAATAGTTCATCACACAAAAAAAGACAACAATATATTTATTGTTGTTCTCAATACATCTACCCACTCTTTTGTTTTTTTCTATCTGGTTTACTTGAAACTAAATAATGTTTTTCTGAAATATATAAGTCTCTTTTTAATATACGATCTAAGTAAGGTCCTAGTTTCATTCCGCATATGAGGCGATCTTCACTACCTTCTACAATTGGAAACATTTCTTTTTCTGTTACATACTGATCTACTGCCTTTTGTACGATATCAATTTCTTTCACTAAGTTTAAGTTTTCTTCTGTATGTTCAAATACCTCAAGCGTTTCCTTCGTAATAAGAAAATGGTTTGTTGGAAATGCAGGTAAATACGGCTTTAACAAATCATAATTCACTGTATAATCATCATTTACTAATACTGTATAAACGATATTAGCATTCTTTTCTAAAAACTTGGCCATCGCTTGTTCCAATTCATCTTTCGTAATTTCACGCTCTTCTTTTCCAGTTTTGAAAAAGCGAAACATCGCATCGCCTCCTTTTTACTATATTATAGCATAAAAGAAAACTGAAAAATCACAAAAAAGTCATTGAAAGAATTTTTCAATGACTTTTTTCTTTATATTCTTATATTTATCCCACTTTAATGGGCAGTAAGCCCCCCACTGATTAAAGTTTCACTTTATTTTAAGAACGCACTTAGCATCCATACATGTTGTTCTAATGTTGTATGAATTGCTAACAACATGTCCGCTGATGTTTCATCGCCAGCTTCACCAGCAACTTCCATGCCTTCTTTTAATTCTTGAATCAATGCAGAGTAATCATTCACTAATGTTTGCACCATTTCTTCTGCAGATTCCTTGCTTGTCCCTTCATTCACACTAGATGTTGCCAAATATTCTTTCATTGTCGCTAACGGCTTACCTTCCAATGCTAAAATACGTTCTGCTAATTCATCAATATACGTTCCAGCTTCATTGTAAAACTCTTCAAATTTCTCATGTAATGTAAAGAAGTGTGGTCCTGTCACATACCAATGATAATTATGTAGTTTCACATATAACACATTCCAGTTTGCTACCTGCTTGTTTAATACTTCAACAACATTTGTTTTCGTACTCATACAATCCACTCCTCTTATCATTTCATAATGTTTGTCTTTTAAGAACCTAGTTACATATTACCATACTTTTCCTATCCTTTCGAACGATTGGCTCATATGTAACAAAGTTTTAACACCTTTAATACTTCCCTAATATCTTTTCATTCATGTATGTTTTCTAACAGTTCATACGTCTAATTGTCCAAGCTCATACATATGCATAATAGTAAATCAAGCTCATCGTAGTAGAAAGAGGGATAACATGGACAATCAACAATGGCAAGTAGCAAAGAAAGTGGCTGCTACTTATATTGGAACAGTCGTTGGAGCTGGATTTGCTACTGGACGAGAAATTGTTGAATTTTTTACAGTGAACGGATTTTATGGAACTATTGGTATATGTGTAAGTGGATTTTTTTTTATTTGGCTTGGCACAAAGATGATGTTACTCTCCTCACAAATCGGTGCATTTTCAGCGCAAGAATTTAACAAATACTTATTTGGGGATGTATTTGGAAATGTTGTAAATACACTATTATTACTCGTATTATTTGGTGTAACGAGCGTTATGTTATCAGGCGCTGGAGCGGTATTTGAAGAGCAACTTCGTTTACCAAGACAACTCGGTATTTTCATTACAGTAATCGCCTGTCTCATTATAGGTAGTCGCGGGTTACAAGGGGTTTTTGAAGTTAATACACTTGTCGTACCTATTATGATGATTTTCATTATCGGACTTGCTATTACAACGTTTTTTCACGGTACAACTCCTATTAGCAATACTATTCCTGCAGAAAGCTGGAATATGAAGTGGATAACTAGTCCTATTACATATGTCGCCTTAAATCTTTCTCTCGCCCAAAGCGTCCTCGTCCCGTTAGCCAGTGAAGTAAAAGATCGAAAGGCCATTTTATGGGGCGGTATTTTAGGTGGGGCAGGACTTTCTTTAATATTATTATGTAGCCATTTAGCTATCTTATCAGTCGACCAATTTTATCAATATAACATTCCAATGGCTGAAGTCATAAGAAAATTCAATGCCACTTTTCACTTTTTCTTTGTTCTTATCATTTTCGGTGAAGTATTCACAACTTTAGTTGGCAATGTGTTCGGAATGACAAAACAAATGCAATCCATCACTGGCTGGAAAAATAACAATATTATTTTCTTCATTTTACTAATAAGTTATTGCTTTAGTTACGTTGGTTACAGTGAATTACTCCACATTCTATATCCTATAATCGGGTGGGTCAGCATCATTTTACTTCCGATTATTGCTTTTAAACAACTTCAAAAAACATAAAAGAAGCATCCATGTTATTGGATGCTTTTTTTATATGTTCATTCACAATCATCACATACTTCCCAGTACGGCCCCATTTCGAGTGCTAAATACGGCTTTAATTGCAACCGAATCATCCGACTAGGCATACGTTCTAAAACGAATTGAATCCCTTCTTCTTCTTCGTCTAATTCAACTTTTGAAATCGCAATTCTTTGCATCGTCGAAATAGGCATTCCATCTTTATATAAAGTGATTTTCACCTCATCATATTCATTAAAATACAATTCAACACTCATTTGATTTTTCAACATTTCATTAACAATTTCATATTTATCATTTCGTTCCTGGATTATATATTTCCAGCCGCCTCTACCTTCTTCTTTCGGAGCTGCTTGAAACAATGTCATCAAATCCTCGTATAGCATAAGATAACCCCTCTCTTACTAAAAAACGATGAGTATTTTATATACCCTTTATCTCTATCACTATCCATATGTATTGTACCATATATCGCCGTTTTTACCGTATTCATTTGCTTCATAACTGCATATAAAACACCTGATTCTCTGTATTACTTTGTGGATTGTATCTTAATTCATTTCTTAATACCCTTCTAAAGCTTTCAAATCATATCAAACTTAAAGAAATGCTTTCTTTGTCCATCCTCCACTTATTATTTCCTTGCAACAACAAAAAAGAAGAGTGACTTATAACACTCTCCTTAAAAGAATTTCCCCGTAGCTGCTAATGCTAATACTAGTATTAAAATTGTAAATAATAAGGATACAATGAAACTAAAAATAGGTAATGCTTTCTTTTCATTCTTCTTAAAGAGTAACTTTAAACTAAGAAAGATGTTTACTGGTACAAATATAAAATAAAAGTATTTAACAATTTGCACCGAACTATTTGAAAGTGTTTTTAAAATAAACACTTCAATGAGAAAAACCATGAAAAACGAAATACTTAACCAAAATGAGACATAACTAAGCCAAGAATGTCTTTTGGTACCCCAGTACACTCCCATATTTATCTCCTTTATTTGTATTCTATATGATTCTTATTATACACAAAGTTAACAAATACCTCTATTTTTCGACAAATATTATATAAAATATACCTTTAAATATTATAAAAATACTCTCCATCCCCATTTACTTTTATATAATAAAAACAGGCAACTCCCAAATAGCATATTACTATTTGGGAGTTGCCTGTCCTCTGCTAAACTTTAAATCTTTCAATTAACCCTTGTAACTCTTCAGCCATTTGAGATAATGTACCCGCCGCAGAACTAATTTCCTCAATGGACGCTAATTGTTCTTCTGCTGATGCTGCAACGTTTTGAGTACTCGTCGCATTATTCTGCGCTGTCATTGCAATTTGTCCTACCGAAATAGACACTTCATTTGCACCTTTTGACATCCCGTTAGCCGTTTCAACCATCGTTTTAATTTGATCGGCAATTTCATTTGTAGATTGTAAAATCTCAGTAAAGTTTTGCTTCGTTTCATTTGCAATAACAAGTCCAGATTGAACTTCTTCATTTACATGACCCATAGACTTTACTGTCTTACTCATGTCATCTTGTATTTCACATATTAATTTACTTATTTCACTAGAAGATACGCTAGACTTCTCCGCCAATTTACGTACTTCATCTGCAACAATTGCAAATCCTCTTCCGTGCTCTCCCGCTCTTGCAGCTTCAATTGCTGCATTCAAAGCTAGAAGATTTGTTTGATCTGCAATATTTTGAATTACTTCTAATATGTCACCAATTTGCTTTGATTTATTATTTAGTAACTGAATAACCTCATCTGATTGTGAAACAGATTCTGCAATTGACTGCATTTGATTTACTGTTTTTCCGACTAGTTTCCCACCATTTTCTGCTTTTTCACGAGTATGAGCCGAAGCCGTACTAATTGATGATGAACTATTTGCTACATGCTGAATGCCTTCTGTTACATCAAATAGTAACATTGCCCCATTTTCTACACTTGTCGTTTGCGTTGTTGCCCCGCTTGATATTTCGTCCATTGCCATCGTAATTTGCTCAGTCGCTTCACTCGCCTGTCTTACACTTGCTGTTAGCTCTTCTGATGCTGCTGCAACATGTCCAGCCGAAGTATTAATTCTTCCGATTAATGTTCGCAATGCATCTGTCATCTCATTAAATCCTTTTGCAAGTTGACCGATTTCATCATTAGAATGAATATCAATTGTTTGCGTTAAATCTCCCTCACTTATTTCTTTAGAAGTGACAACTAATCTTTTTAAGGGCTTTGTTATAGAAAGTGTCACAAAATAAATAAGTGCCCCACCTATAACTAATGAAATGAACATAACAATTAACATATTATAAAATACAGGCTGCGCAGCTTCAATTACTTCATTTGAGTACATAGTCCCGCCAATTTTCCAACCTGTTTTTACATTTGTAGCAAATACCATTTGTTTTTCACTACCGTCATACGTATAAGAAAAAGCCCCATGATTATCTTCATAAATTTTCTTTGCCCAAGAATCGGCTGCTTTTTCTCCTGATTTTTCTTGAGGGTGTGCAATTATTTTTTGTTTCCCATCTAAGATGAAAGCATATCCCTTTTTACCAATATTAATTAACTTCGTTGTTTTTAATAAATTATCTAAACTTAAATCTACCGCTACAACACCGTTTTTATCTTCTGCTTGTTTTGCAATCGTTACGACAATATGTCCATTTCCTTTTGCCTTATACGGCTCAGTAATTACAATACCACCTTGTTTTGCTACTGCATCTTTATACCAAGAACGTTCTGTTGGATCGTAGTCTGCTGCCATTTGTATATTTGGTTCTTGTACAAATTTTTTATCGTTTCCAGCAACATATACTTGTTCAACATCTTTATTCAAATTGATATATTGTGATAATATTTTTCTTAATTCCTCTTGATTATCCCCTTGATACATATTCCCTTGAATCACCCGTGCAAAATTATTTACATCATTAAATTTCGCCTCAATCATTTGATTGATTAAATTATCTAATATTTTTATATTGTCGTGAGCACTGCTCGTAATTTGTGATTCAAAATTCTTTTTAGCTGTTTGATAAGACATGCCTCCTATAATAGAGACAGCCGCAATTAAAATAACAAAAAATGAAATTAATAGTTTTTTTGCTACTTTCATATCACGAAACCAATTTAATAGTCTACCCATTACAAACCTCCTGCTTTTCAATTTTAAAAGTTAAATCTAACGAATTATAAATATTTCCCATTCCCTAATTATTATTTTCATAACCTATTATGATGAATACTTTGTAAAGTTTAAACAATTAATTTCCCTTTGTCCATATATATGAATAATATTATTATAAAATTTACAAATACAAAAAGCCAAAGGGAACCACCCTTTGACTTTTCACATTTTTTTATGCTGTTTAGAAATCTTTTTCCACTTATCACGCTCTGCCCTTGCAAGAATAGCATCTTGTTTTCTAATGAAATACGCTAGTTCTCTTTGTAATTTTTTATAGCTTTGCAAACGATTTATCGTCATAATCCCGTTATCAATTGCACTATGCACTGCGCACCCTGGCTCATTTTCATGCTTACAGTCCCTAAAACGGCACGTTTTTGCTAGTTCTTCAATATCAGAAAATGTTGTTTGAATTGCATCGCTTCCTTCCCAAAGCTGTAGCTCCCTCATACCAGGAGTATCAATAACTAAACTACCACTCGGTAATCGGAACAATTCACGATGAGTTGTCGTATGCCTCCCTTTACTATCTTCCTCTCGAATATCACCCGTTTTTGCTACTTCAATTCCTATAAGTGCATTTAACAAAGTGGATTTTCCAACCCCAGATGATCCGACTAGAGCAATTGTTTTTCCTGAAGAAACAAATTGCTGCAACGATTCAATACCAGTATGTTCTAAACTATCAACAACGAAGATCGGAACACCAATTGCCACAGCTTCTGTTTCAACGATTTTCTGTTCCACGTCCTCACATAAGCTACTCTTTGTTAAAACAATAACAGGCATTGCACCACTTTCATACGCTAATAGTAAATAGCGCTCTATTCTTCTTACGTTAAAATCATGGTTAAGTGCATTCACTAAAAATAGATAATCTACATTTGCTGCTATTACCTGCTCTTCCGTTCGAGTACCGGCCTCTTGTCTAGAAAAAGAGCTTCTTCTCGGAAAAATACGATGAATAATTGCTTTCTTTTCATTCTCTATTTTCTTTATATATACCCAATCACCAACCGCTGGATAATCACCCTTCGTTACTGCTTCATGCCGAAACTTACCAGACAGCTCTGCCATATATTCACCATCATTACAAATAATTCGATATATATGCTTATGCTCGAGTAAAATACGCCCTACTTCAAAGTTCTCTACAGCTTGTTCCTCAAAAAAAGAATCCCAGCCGAACGATTCTAAAATATTTTGGTTCAAATTAATATCCTCCCTAGTGTAAGCTAAGCGGAAGGATCGCGCGCTAACTTATACAGTCTCGCCCTTTCCATCCACCTTTGTATTTGGTTTATTATTCATATAAGTTATGTTCGCCATAATACATCACCCCGTTCTCATTTTAATTACTCTCATTATATGGAATATCCATACAAAAAGCTACCTTATTTAACTTAATTTTCAAATAATTTATTTTTTATCATTCTAATTTGCCCACGGTGACTCATCTCATCTTCTAGCACGTGAAACCACAAATAGTACTGGTTATGCGCTACACCGTTAAGCCACTTTCTTTCTGACATGAGCCATTCATCACCTTGTTCACCCAAATACTTCAGTGATTCTTCTCGAACACTTTGTAGAAGTTGGACATAATATTTTATTTCATGACCACGAATCGTTTTCCCCGATTCTCCTAAATAGAGTGCGTCTTTCCATATTTCTAATTCTTCCTTTGTAAAGTCACGCTCTTGAAATGAAATAAGCTGATGTGCTTTTTCAATAGCTGCTATATGCTTTAGTAACGCTCCAATGGAATTCCCTCCACTCGGTATCATTAAATCTAATTGCTCAACCGATAGATTTTTTATTTCCAGGAATGTTACAGCCCTTGTATGCTCCAGCATGCTGACTAATTCCCCTATATTTTTTGTATAACCATCCACACTTCTTATTCGGTAATCTATATTCATATCACGCACCCCTTTTTACATTCATATTAAGGAATAACTGCTTCATATAATAGACTCATATATATCAGATTTTTCTGATACAATTAAATTGAATATAGAAAAAAACCAAACAAACTTTCTCAATATGCTTCTATGAAATATTAAAAGGAATCAATATAAAATAATCGAATCTTATTCACTAAAAGGAGTGGATTCGATGGAAATGTATCAATGGCTAACTGCTGTTCTCGTTGGTGGCATTACCGGTTTCGTTTCCCATCTAATCAATAACCAAGGTAAGTTATTGCTTCCACGCCGTTTGAAAACTTTTTTTCACTTTGGGTTTTTGACTGATATTTTCACTGGTAGTCTAGCTGCACTTCTTGGACTCGTTTTATTCGATGTCACCTTAATAAAAGAAATTATTAAAGTATCCATTGTGACTGCTATTTCCGGTCAGACTTTCTTACTACACCAAGCGCTCGGTGGTGAGCAGGCTAAAAATAAACAAATTGGGAAAGCTGATGAGAAGATTCAAGAAATTGACAAATTATTACGACGTTAGTCTGTACTTTCTTTAAAAATTATTGCTATAATAAACAATAAATATTTTCTATTGCGTCGTTTGTCAGAAGAAAGGGTGTTTCGTATGACAAAAAAGAAAATAGAAGATTTCTTAACAAACACTGAAAAAGAGGAACTGCTAGAAAACTATAAATGTTTACGAGAAGCCCGCACAAAAAGCGAAGCTAACTATTTTGGAGAAGCGGTAAACCATCTATTAAATAAAGCAAAACAACGAATTATTAAAGATGCAGGCATACATGATGAAAATGCAGCAACTGTTCAATCAAAAAGAAAAGCACTGTTTTAGTTCATTAGCTAAAACAGTGCTTTTATTATGTTATTTTTCACATTACTTTCACATCTATTTCACAATTATAAGTAGTCCTATATGTTATACTCAGTATATCCTTTTCCAAGGAACTATATGCCGATATATTAATCCCTATCTCTATAGGGATTTTTATTTTTGGGCTCTTTTTTTATTTGTAAAGACTTTATGACGCAATCCCACATAAAAACGTACTTAAAGCAAAAAAACTCATTCCTATTACCATCACTTTTTTTCTATTTAAGCCATCTGATATAGGACCAGCGATAAGTGCAAATACAGCGTATCCTAAAGCATATGAACTTACCATCCACCCTGACAACTCAGTTGAAATATGATACACCTGTTGTAAAGTTGGTAAAAGTGGTGAAATTAAGAAAGTATCTGTACCGATCATAAACATGATTGTAAAGAATACAGCTAGTACTCTTTTCATTTAAATCTTCTCCTTTTATATAAAGTGAAACTTTAATCAGCCCTCACCAATCGGGCTTTTATGGGCAGTTGATCCCCCCACCTACCTTCTTTACTTTCGCTGAATTTTGAGATGGGGGTCTTACTGCCCATTAAAGCGGGATAAAAAGAGGAAACTATCCCCCTTTCAATTAATCTTCTAAAATAGATTCAATCTCTTTCATGACTTTTTCATTCAATGAAACTTCCACCGCTCTTACACTTTCTCTTATTTGCTCCGCTCGTTTCCCACCAGGAATAACAGTATCAATTCCTTTTTGGTTTAATAACCACGCTAAAGCTAAATGCGATAATTCGAGATCCTTTTCTTTAGCTAAGTCTTTTAATTTTTCAACTTTCTTAAAGTTACTCTTATATGTATTCTCTTCAAATAGATTTACACTTTGACGCCAATCTCCTTTATTCAATTTGAAATCTTCTGTATATTTACCACCTAGTATCCCAAAAGCAAGAGGCCCGTAAGGAATAAATGAAATACCTGATTCTATACAATATGGCAAAAGTTCTTCCCTAGCAGTACGATCTAACATATTATACGGTGATTGTACAACATCTATGTGTCCGTGCTGATTCGCTTCTTTTAATTGCTCTACGTTTACGTTAGATATTCCAATTGAACGAATTTTCCCTTCTTCTTTTAGGCGAGTAAGTTCTCCAATTGAATCTATGTAACTTGTTTCTGGGTTTGTAAAATGTAAATAATATAAATCAATATAATCAGTTTGTAATCTTCTTAAGCTATTTTCTACAGCATTTCTTAAATAGCTCGGTTCATTATTCATATAAACCTCTCCATTTAATAACGGTTGTATTCCACCTTTGGTAGCAATTACAACTTCATGGCGTTTTCCTTTCAATACTTCTCCCACCAATTCCTCTGATCTACCGAAACCGTATGAATCTGCCGAATCAAAAAATGTAATCCCTTGCCCGATAGCTTCTTCTATTAATCGTTTTCCTTCTTCCTCATTCACATCAGCATATAAATTATGTCCCCCTACAGCGTTTGTTCCTAACCCCAATTTTGAAATATGTAGTCCTGCCTTTTGCAATTTTGTATACTTCATTTTTTCTCCCCCTATATTTCTATTGTTCGAATATATTCGAACAATAGAAATATACCACTTTATATGTTATAGTGCAAATATATTAACTTATACAAGCAGGTGAAAAAATGCGTACTCTCTATCATCCAAATCGAGAAGAAATTCAATTCTCTTCTGTTCTATATGCACTTAGCGATCAAATTCGTTTACAAATTGTAACTATGCTACTAGAAAAAAACGAACAATCTTGTGGCGCGTTAAACATTCCAATCGCGAAATCAACTTTATCACACCATTTCAAAGTTTTACGTGAATCCGGTGTTATGTATACACGCCTTGAAGGAACTCAACGTTTCATTTCAATTCGTGAAGATGACTTAAATGCTAGATTCCCCGGTTTATTAGATGTCATAATACATGCGACAGAGCCATACTAAACAACATCTCATATGAATATGAGATGTTGTTTAGTTTTTCTATTCTTTTAATACTGTGAAGCTTTATTCATTGAGGATTTTGTTCTTCACTATAACTACCAAGTCCCTTCCTAAATTAAAGTCTGAATAAAACGTTTGAACGCTAATACCCCTTCTTCATCTCGTTTAAAAACAGCAGCATCTTCAAGCGCCTGAATAAATTTCCGTCCCAATTCTTCTCTCATAATCTCCTGTATATTTTGTTCATTCATCCTATTTTCATATTTGATTTTTAATTGTTCTGCCCATTGTATATGAGGTGTTGAAATATTACTTGGAATATTAAGTAAGAATTTCTCCACTTCCTGAAGTTCTGTTTTTAAACGAGCAGGAAGTACAGCTAGCCCCATTACTTCAATCAGACCGATATTTTCCTTTTTAATATGTTGTATTTCCGCATGAGGGTGGAAAATACCCAATGGATGCTCCTCACTTGTATGATTGTTCCGTAAAACTAGATCCAATTCGTACATATTATTCCGGTAACGAGCAATAGGAGTAATCGTATTATGTGGAACATCATTCGTAAATGCAAATAAATTAACAGAAGGATCACTATATTCCTTCCACCTCTCTAGTATGTAATCCCCTGCATTTACTATTTGTTCTATGTCGTTACTTCTTAAGCGAATAACTGACATAGGCCATTTAATAATCGAACATTGCATTTCTGGAAATTTAGTTAGTTCAAAATTTAGGTCGTTCGCTGCATTTGCCATAGCAAATTCATAGTTTCCACCTTGATAGTGATCATGTGTTAGAATAGATCCTCCTACAATTGGCAAATCTGCATTGGAACCGAGGAAATAATGCGGGAATTTTTCTACAAATTTTAATAAACGTAAAAATGTTTGACGATCAATTTTCATTTCCCGGTGGTCTGAGGACAATACAATACAGTGTTCATTGAAGTATATATACGGAGAATACTGTAGAAACCAGCTTTCATCTGTAATATTCATTCGAATCATACGATGATTCGAGCGTGCAGGATGTCCAATTCTGCCCCTATATCCTTCATTCTCTATACAGAGTAAACATTTTGGATAATTTGTATTTTCCAATACTCTTTCTTTAGCAATTTGTTTAGGGTCTTTTTCTGGTTTTGATAAATTAATCGTTATATCAATGGCACCATATTCCGTATTTACTTTATAATTTATATTTTTGGCAATTTGCTTCATTTGGATATAATTGCTGTTTTTACTTAATTCATAGAAGTAATTTGTCGCAGCCTTCGGATTTTGTTCGTATTTTTCATAAAATAGAGAATTGATAACGGACGGTTTGGACATAAATACATCCATAATTGCACTTGCTAAAATCTCCTTCTCTTCCAGTACTTCCTCAATGACTTTATGCATACAAGCATATTCAATTAACTCTTCCAATAACTCCGAAATTACTTTCTTTGCGGGCGTGGGCGTTGACGCTTCCACTACAAAGTCATCTAAACGAAGTAAGGAAAGGATTTGGTTCCTTGTATATATTTCATCTTCTTTTTCAATCAATTGAACTTCAATAGCACGATCAATTAACTGCTGGATAGCTTGATATATCATCAGTATATACCTCCTCTAACCTTATAGCGGTTTATGTTGTTACGATGCAAGTTCTATGTACCTTTTATCATTTTATGAACGGACGTATGGGATAACCACCATTCGAATATACGTTTTGCTTTCTCCGAAGAAGCTATTAGCATACTAGAATCGCCCGTTTAGCAAGCTATTTTGTTACATTATACGTACGTAAAAACACTTCTACAATCAACATCTTGTCGTATTTTTTAGACATCTTGCTTTTCACTTTTACCATCTCACTAAAAACATACAAAAGAACATTTTTCAAAAGCAGTTTCCGATGATTTTATGAATACAATGAGACCTATCTCCTTCGAGATAGGCCTCTAATTTACGATATTACACTAGCTATAAAACTACCTTTTTCTTAAATTTAGATTATTTATCTCTGTGACGCTCCACCAGAAGTTACCCTTTCAATACGTAAATTATCTAAAATAAACGTACCCGCTCCGGTATCTCCGTTTAAATTCGTTCCATCACTGAAAATTCCAACATAAGTTTGACCATTCTCAGAACCTGTCACAGTAAACTCTGCTGTTTTTGTGTCAGTAGATGCAGTAAGAGTGTTATTCACACTCAATCCCTTTGCACTCGCAATGTCTCGAACATCAATTTCTTGATCCCCTGAAATAAAGCGGAATGCATTTGCTGTTGTTTGGTAGTCAAATGATACTTTATAAGTTACGCCTGGTTCGAAACGATAATTTTGAGGAATAGTACGGTACAGCAAACCTTTATTTCCAGTGTTCACTTTAACGGACCAACTCCCACCTAATACATCATCGACTAATTTTTTACCTGCCCACCCTTTTTGCGTATATGGAGCATGCAATTCAGACAAATGAATTCTGTTGTCTTCTACACCTTCTGTATTACCAATAACAAATGGGTAAATACCTTGTACTACCGATTCAAAATCTTGTTTAAATTCCGTCGGTGAGACATTATTTTTTAAAGACTTTTGAACGATTCGAATGTCATCAAATTTTGTGTTTCCTTTCCCAGAATCACGGCTTAGAGTTAATTTAGCCCTATTAGATACAGCTGTAAAGCTCACTTGCATGATTTGCATTTTGCTATTGTATCCATCATTTGTGGCATGTGAATCTGCCTTAACATAGTTCTTTTGCAGGCTGCGAAGTGTGTAATTGCTAGCATCTTCTTTCCCACCTGTTACTGTAATTCCAGCCTTTACATCACTATTGTTTTCAACATATACCTCTGCTACATAATCTTTACCCGGTTCCAAACCAGTAAGGACACGGGAAACAGTTGTATCTTTTGATGGACTATCAATGTTTAAGTAGTAATCTCCACTACTTACATTACGGTTGTTTCCAGTTTGATTCGTTCTGATGACGCTTACTGCTTTATTATCACCCTCAATAGTTGTATATGCGCTTACTTTTCCTGTATTGAATCCCCCATCATATATATGAGCATCCTTGCCCCAATTGTAGTCAAGGATTTCCAAACCCTTATCTCTTTTTGGTACGACAACATAAGGAGTTGCAGCACTAGCTGTCAAAGTTATCTTATTATTTACGACCTTTACTTCTTTCACATCTGTTCTACCTTGATCTGTCAATTTGTATACATAAACAGTAGTGGCATTTTTATATTCATCTGGAAGTGTCCAAGTCGTTGTACCACCTTCTAAATTCCAGTGATATAATTTTTCTGAATCAGCAGTTGGATTTTTAAAGTCTTGTTTCACCCAAGGAATTAAATACGCATGGCCATCAAGTATAACATTTCCATTTAGCTTAATAACACGTTCTCTAGCATTGTCTTTTCTAGTTACATCGACAACATCCCCATTGCTTGGGTCCTTCAATTTTATTTCCTTTTCTAAGTTCGTCTTGCTTTTATCCCCTTCTACATTTGTCCAGTTCGTTACATAATATTTTTGTAGGAATTTAGTAGGTAAATTCGTATCAAATGTCATACGAATAAAGTTATCGAAATTCTTATCAGATTGCCATCCTTCGAAACCAGCTAATTCAAATCCACCAAGTAATGGATGGTCAGCAGTTCCACCTACTTCAGGCCAATTCAACACCCAAGAATCTCTTTGGTGATTACTAATAAAACGCAGTACTTCTGAGTTAATCCCTTTACTTTCCGGTCCACCGTAGTTTTTATCAGTAGCCCAATGTTGCCACGTTGAGTAATTGGCCATAGAACCACCAAATTCCGTTGTTAATCTCCAACCTCTATCTTTAAATTGATCTGCTATTCTATTT
Organism: Bacillus sp. FSL R9-9834; assembly: GCF_038006905.1. Taxonomy (NCBI): domain Bacteria; kingdom Bacillati; phylum Bacillota; class Bacilli; order Caryophanales; family Bacillaceae; genus Bacillus; species Bacillus sp. FSL R9-9834. The sequence goes on along the minus strand of NZ_JBBOWD010000001.1, from coordinate 1,994,256 downwards.
GATTCCCATTGATTTTGATACCATACATCTAAATAAATAAAGTCAAGATCAGGAACAGCCGTTTTCAATTCATCTAGTCTTTTCGCACGCGATCCAGAATACAAATCTTTTAATTTATTAATTGTATAAGATTGATCTAACCATCCCCATCCTAATGAACTTGGACGATCAATAAAATCATTATTGAAAGCTTTCGCTTCTGGATAAGTTTCTTGAGCATTTATATGGACACCAAATTGGGTATTATACTTATGCCCCTCTTTAATAAGCGTATTTAAATCTTTAACGCCTCCCATACGTTCGCCCACATCACCATAATCTGGATGACCACTATCATGCCCTTCGTTTGCATATCCTTTTAATATGACCGCTTGCCCCAATTCATCTGTAGCAAGAGCAACCTTTTTCACATTATCGGATGTTTTTAAGAATGGTTGTTGCGCTTGTGAGCCGAAATTCATTGCAATACGCATTCCAACATTATTGTTTACATCTTGGTATCCTTTAATGTCTTGCATAATATCACGGTATGCAATCGCCGCATCTTGCCAGTCTGCCTTATTATCATTATTCAAATCTTTAGCAATAGCTATTTTAATAGTTGGTTTATCTTTTTGTGGTTCTGGCATAAAATCTCTTTGATAATAAAGTGCACTAGAACCGATTCCCATTGCTTTAGCACCATTTTTATTTACATATCGATTTGCAACTAAATTTTTATAGCCGTCCACTTCTGAACTAGACCATACACCTGCGCTCAATTCGTCAGTTGACAAGAATGCTATATAATTTTTAGTAGATGTACCTATTTCTCCCATAGAAGAATCTACGCTTACATCTACATCACCTGTTTTCCTAACATCTGTACTAATATTCGTTAATTTAGCTTTTGCACCTTTTTGTTCCGAATTTACCGATATAAAGTTCATATCAGCAAACTCAACCGTCTCGATTTTGGCACTACCATTATTCTTAATTTCATCGAAGCTATAAATAACCTTATTATCATTCACCTTTACAGATACCTTAAATACCGCATCAAGGTTTTTCATTTCATCTACAACTTTTAATGTATATAGTGCTTCACTATCGTTTAACTTTTCAAAGTTTACTTTAGGATAGTATAGTCCACCATTTACTTTCAATCCGTAAACAGGAGCTTCCTGTCCGCTCATTACTTTATCGCCCACTTTGTATTTCACAATCCGCGGGAATACTTGGTCAATTGTGACGTCCATATACTTTGACTTTATTATATTTTCTACTGGTTGAGTATCTGGAGGCTTTGGTGCACTATATTCCTTTATTTTGACATTTGAAATCGTAATATCGGCAGCACCTCGGCTTTTTTCAAATCCTAGTAAGCCAGCTTGATCTACACCACCTGTTAAAGTCCAAGAATCTACCTTTTTACCATCAATGTATAATGTCGCAACATCGTCCATGAATACTAAACGTAAATGGTATGTTTGTTTTGCTTTTAACGGCACGTTTGAAGTCATCGACGTCCAATTGTTTATAGGACCAAAAGTTTCTCCAAAATACTGATCGTTCGTATCTCCTGTTCCCACATATGTGTATGTAGATGAATTTTGAACACGATAGATGAATCCAAAACGATTCATCTTATCAGTATTAGTAGTAACATCTGCTTCAAAAACACCATTTTTAATCGCCTTCATTTGGTTGTAGACAATTCGATTCTTTTGGGTAGATGTAACACCGAAAGTGGCTGAACCATCTTCATTATAGGTAACTTTTCCGTCACCTGAGATAATTTTCAAGTCGCCTTCTTCCAATTTATTATCCGTAATGTCCACAAGTTTTTCATTTCCTGGATCTGTGCCTCCATCCCTAGGCGCCTTTCCTAATTCAATGAGTACTTGACTATTTTTATCTCCATAAGCACCAAGTTTAATCGCTTCCTTACCTGTAAGAAGGTTATTTACATCATTAGATAAGGTAACCGGTCCAAATAAATCTTTTCCATCTAATGTAATATTCAAAGTGGTTTTATTATAATCAATTTTAATAGAATGCGAAGTTCCAGCCTCTGGAAGTGGAACATTAGGTCTAGTTTTTAACCAGTCACCTTTCCCTTGATATTTGTATTCGTAGAACCATCCAAGTGAGTCGTAGCCTACAAAAACGAAATTATTATTGTCAATATAATGAGGATAGAAACCGAATCTAGTATCTTCTCCCTTTGTTTCTGGAATAAAACTATATTCCATCGTTCCTGATTCTTTAGCGACTTTATTCTGCTCTTGAAAAACTGCAGCTTTAGCCCCATTATCGTTGCCAGCACCTGCTCCAAGCCTTGCATATGACTTACCATTTTGTTCTATTAATGCATTAATTTCGTTTCCAACAGATGAAATTGTAATCCATGGATTAGACGTATTTGCCCCTACATGTAGCGGCACAATCATGCTTACTAAAAGTGTTGGCACAATCAACATACATGCAAGAAGGGTATTAAAAACTCTCTTGAAATGCTTATTTTCCAATTCTTCTCCTCCTTTGAATTTAAAATTTTGGTTAAAGACGATACCTGCACATTAATTTTTAAATAAACAAAAACCTGAAAGGCACCGCTTTCACTTATGTTTAGAATAGTTTTTTTAAAGTGCCTCCACAATAAAGATATTGTTTCTTTTTTTAGGTATATTGTCTTTTTAAAAACGCTTACAATACAAAGATATTGTTAGCTTTTTCAAGTGTATTTTTTAGCGAAACCCCGCTAAAATTCAATTAGTTTGATTGTACATGGCAATTAGTACTTACCATTTTCTTTATATATAAAGGGTCCCCATATGCCTTTACCTGAAGCTATAGTTACTACCGTCCTTGCTGTTCTCGATTTTCATTCTAGGTTTTTCACCATGTTGGACACACTAAAAAAAAGAGCAGACGAATGTCTGCTCTTAATTTTTCATTCCGTTTAAAAATTGATTCTGATGCAATTATCACTTAAAGATAGAAAGAAATAAAGAACATATAGAAGGAAAGATATCTTACTAACTTTGAAGCTCCGCTGTTTGTTTTACTTTAGCAAACCATGAGTTGGCTGTCTCTTTCAACACGAGATTTAGTTCTTCAGCATTCCTTTTACCAGTATCTTTTAACCAATCACGACCTGCTTGTTCGCCGCTTATAGCAAAAGGTGCCACACCGTCCTTCCAGGTTGCCCGACCACATAACACTCCGTTAAAGGTAGAACCGGATTCTTTAGCAAATTTCAATGTTTCTTGGAATAATTTAGCACTTACACCTGCACTTAGGAAGATAAAAGGCAGCTCAGTTACTTCACTTTGTTCTTTAAAAAAAGAAGCAGCCTCTTCTTTTCTGTAAACGAATTCACCTGTCGTATACCCTTCCACAAAATTCATATCCACTGGAACCTCTACTTTTAAAACATCTACTTGGTATTGAGGTTTCGAGAACTCCTTCATAGCCTCAATCACTTTATGTGGTTTTATTTTTGCGTACTCTTTATTTTTCGCATCATCATTTTCAGCATCATAAGTAACAATCTCCAAGAAAAATGGAATATCTTCAGCAGCACACTCAGATCCGATACGTTCCATATAGACATGTTTATAGTTATTAATTTTTTCATCTTCATCGAAATCATAGTAGAGTAAGAATTTAATAGCATCGGCACCTGCTGCCTTTAATCGTTTCACTGACCATTCCGATAATAAATCTGGTAACCGTCCTACTTCTGACGCATCGTATCCGGTTTTTTCATACGCTACTATTAAGCCTGATTCTTTATGTCGGATCTTTGCCGCTGGCAGTCCGTATTCCGGGTCCAAAAGAATTGCTGTTGCAAATGGTGTTAATTCCTCAGAAACCAATTCTTTGAAACGGATAATGCCCTCATCTCCAACATGACTTGCACCGCCAGACGCAATCATTTTTTTCAACGAACCGCGTTGATCAATAGCCAATGCTCCAATTATGCCATTTTCAGCAGATAAACGTTTTAGAGCTTCCAATTTATTCTTGGTTAGTTCTAACATCAACATTCTCCTCTACCAATCTATTTTTTCAATTTTAATGAGATCAAAGTATTGTTTAAACTTATTTATATTAATATAACCAGTACCAACTTCCATCGTATTTAATATTCCTGTAGTCATCGCCGTTTTAAGAACAGTCTCAACCGTTTGATTTTGATATAATGCCACAGCTAATCCTGCAACTGTCGCATCACCAGACCCAACAGGATTGATCACTTCTATTTTCGGAATCGTAACTCTGTAATAGTCCTCGACATGCCTAACTAAAGCACCTTCACCACCCATCGACATGATAATCCACTCAATTCCAGTAAATAGTTCATGGTTTAATGCTTGCTTCAAATCTATGATTCCCATTTCCATGTTAATGCCCAACAACTGAGATAATTCCGCTTTATTTGGTTTGATGGCAAATGGTTTTTCTTTATGCACCAAGGCGTTTTTCAAAGATTCTCCTGAAGAATCTATAATCACTGGAATTCCATTGTTATTACAGATTTTTAACATTTGATAATAAAAGTTATTCGGTAACCCTTTCGGCAAACTGCCCGAAATTGTCACAAGTGAAGCTGTTGTAAGCAGATATTCAAATTTTTCTAAAAAAGTTGCCCCTTCTTCGTTGGATAATGTCGGCCCTGATTCTAAAATCTCTGTTTGCATCCCTTCATGAAGAATGGCAATACAATTTCTTGATTCTTTTTTAATTTTTAAAAAGTCATTTGGAATATTGCTTTTATTTAATTCTTGAACAATGTATTCGCCAATCGTACCACCAATCACACCTGTCGCTAGAACAGCTTCTTCCATTTGAGCGATCACTCGCGCCACATTCAAGCCCTTTCCACCAGCAGTTTTATGAACTGTTTCCACACGGTTAACAACATCTAACTTTAATTCATGAGTCGAATAGGAAATATCGACAGATGGATTCATGGTGACAGATAAAATCATTTGAAATCCCTCTTTCAGAAAAATATTTAAGCTTGAAAACGGCACACACCATCAAGATAGGTAGCTGCTAAATCCATCGCTGGCGTCAGTACTATAAAGTCAGCAGCATATCCTTCAGCGATTTTCCCACATTCGCCATCTAGTTGAATACTTTTAGCTGGTGCCGTACTCGCCATATAAATTGCTTGCTCGGGCGCGGCAATTCCCCAATCGACGACATTTTTTACAGCATCTTTTAATTGCAAAATGCTACCTGCTAAACTTCCACTTTCCAAACGGGCCATCCCATCTTTTACTTTCACAGGAAATTCTCCCAATTGATACGTTCCTTCAGGCATACCCCCGGCCATCATACAATCGGATACCATTACAACCTTTTCTCTGCCGCGGACATTCATTAAAATATTTAAAGCAACAGGATGAACATGATGTCCATCACATATGATTTCGGCAAAAACATCTTTTAAATTCATGGCTGCTCCAACCATTCCTGGTTCACGATGGTGCAGCGGACTCATACCATTAAAAGTATGAACAAAAATGGATGCACCTTTTTCACTAGCTTGCTTCGTTTCTTCATAAGTTGCATCACTGTGGGCCAATGCCACTATAATCTCTTCTCCTACAGCATATTCAATGAATTCCGCTGCTCCTTTTATTTCAGGTGCAATCGCAATTTTTTTAATAGAATCATTTGATAATTTCTGCCAACCTTTCAACATATCAACTGATGGGTCACAAAAATATTTCGTGTTTTGTGCTCCTTTATGCTTTTCAGTAAAAAACGGCCCTTCTAAAAAGATCCCTTTAATTTTTGCGCCCTGTACTTTTTTGTAATTGGCACCAATCATTTCAACGACATTATTCAACGATTCTATTGAGGATGTTAAAGTTGTCGGTAAAAAGGATGTAACGCCGCAAGAAAGGAGTCCTACCGATATTTGATTTAGTCCTTCAAAATTATTGTCCATAACGTCGTGATTTCTAAAACCATGAATATGTGTATCCACTAGACCAGGAGCAATCCAATATCCTGCATAATCGATGATTTCTTCTGCTTCTTCTGGCCTGTTTGCCGAAAAAACACCGAATTTTCCATCTTTTATTCCCAAAAAACCAGGACCTACGACCTTCCCCTCAAGAAAAAACTTATCTGCAAAGATAAAAATAGACATGTATGTTTCCCCTACCCTAGTTACTCATATTCGTAGATAGTAACACCTTTAACGACACGGTTCACCGTTCCTGTCGGTGAAGGTGTATCCGGTGTATTACCTACTTTCACGGAGGCTAACAGTGATATTGTTTGCCCAATCATTACAAAAGGTAATGCTAAGTATGCATCTGGTACAGACTGTGCCTCGCTGCCAAATACAAACCTATTCCCAGCGTAATTCGTTTCTCCATCAACCTCGATGGCACATATATAGCTGGCAATGTTGTCTTGTTGCATTTCGTTTAACATATCTAAATCATATTGACGTGTATACGGATTGTTAGAAACAAACACAAAAACTAATGATTTTTCGTTTACAAATGATTTTGGACCGTGCCGGAATCCTAGCGGTGAATCAAAAGCGGTGACAATTTTTCCAGCTGTCAGTTCTAACACTTTTAATTGTGATTCTTTTGCTAAACCTTCTAAACTACCAGAACCTAAGTAAATAATTCGGTCAAAATCCAAATCTACTATCTTTTGGATAGCGTCTTCCCTTTGAATGACACTTTCACCCATTTGATGAATTTCTTTCACTATCTTTGATTTTTCTTCAGTCGATATAGAATCAAAAACAAGTAATGCCGTTAACGCCATGCAAGTATAACTTCCTGTCATTGCAAAACCATGATCATTTGATTTTTCAGGCATCAATAGCAATAAGTTTTTGTCATTATTCACGGCCTGTTTAGCTAATTTTCCATCTTTCGCACAAGTAATCGTGATTTGATACAAATCGCTTACTATTTGCTCAGCTAATTGTACGGCAGCGACACTTTCTGGGCTGTTCCCGCTTCTAGCAAATGAAACGAGTAAGGTTGGAAAATCCTTTTTGAAAAATTGGTAAGGATTTGAAACTAACGTAGTTGTCGGGATACTTAGTACTTCCCACTGTTGTTCATCTACTTTTTCTATTACATAAGGGGTGACTGTATCACCGACATAAGCAGACGTTCCAGCGCCTGTAAAAATAACTCGAACCCGATTATGTTTCGTTACTATTTTTTGCAAAAACTCATCAATTCTCTCGCTCTTCTCCATATACAAAGCAAAGGTTTCAATCCATAAATCAGGCTGCCGTCTTATTTCCGCCGTTGTTATCGATGCGCCTAACGAAACTAATTTTTCTTGACTTAATGTAAACATATTCGTTCACTCCTCTACCTATTTGCCATCATTCTCTCCATAAAGTGAAACTTTAATCAGCCCTCACCAATCGGAATAAAAGAAAAGAAGACCAGCGCCGTCTCATTACATACCTTCAAATACTCGTAATCCTGCACCAACAACTCCATTATTTTGTGCCAATGTACTGATGCTCATCTGCTCCAAAAGATGTTGTTGCTCAGGCAGCTGAAAACTCTTTAGCTTCACTTTAATCAACTCTAGTAGAAATGGATTTTTCACAATGACACTGCCACCCAAAACCATTCTATGCGGATCTAATAAACAGGAAATCTTATAAAGACCTTGAGCTAAATAATCAGTTACCTCATTGATAATGGACTGATATTCTGGTACCCCATTTATATAACTAGCAAAAACATCTTTTGTTGAAATAGTATCTACCTGTAAGTCTCTTTCGGCTATTCTCTGGATCCCTGGCCCAGCAGCGATTTTTTCTAATCGTTCATTGTTCCCCTCCTTCGATAGAACAGGGATCAAACCTAGTTCTCCAGCAAACCCTGCTCCCCTAAAAAATGAGCCTTTATGGATGATAGAACAAGATATTCCCGTACTTATAGTCACGTAGACAAAGGTTTCATTTCCTTTTACATGTGCTGCTCTCCATTCAGCAAAAGCCGCCATATAGACATCATTGTCAATCGTGATCCGCTGGATTCCAAATTGCTCCTGCAAACGGACTGAAATAGGAAACTGGCTCCACGGTAAATTGTTTTGAAAAACGGCAATTCCATTCTCACAATCCACTTTTCCCGGTACTCCAACACCAATACCCTCGATATCAGCGATGGAAATTGATGATTTTCTGAGAACTTGTTCCACAGCTTCTACAACTCTACCAAACATTTTTTCCCGGTCTAAAGGATCACTTTTTACTTCGGTACGTTCAAGCAGTTCGCCTGTATCTGAAATAACTCCCGCTGCAATCTTCGTTCCCCCAACATCAATGCCGACTGCCTTTTTCATTTGTCTGCACCCCTAGGTTTGTATTTAAAGTATTGAGCAATTTTCTACAATTGTTATCGTTGAACATATATTTGCGATTCATTGATCAATCCACTTTCCCTAATTGATTTATACGTATTTCCGATTGTAATTATAAAGCAGCCCTAAAAGACCAGCTAAGCCAATCAACATCATACCCAGTTCAAATTTACCAGCTGTTTTTTGGTAGACGATAATGAAAGATAGGCATACGAGAAACACAACAATTTTAATAACGAATACGATATTAGCCTTCATTTGAAAAATCCTCCCACCTGATTTCACTAGGTGCCAACGTCACTTCTATCCTGTTTCCTTGTCCATCGTAGACAAACGTCATTTGTTCGACCATCGAATTGTTAACAATTGCCATTTTTCGGATAGATGGATATGCATGAACTTCACAATAAATATTGCTCGCATGATACTTTTGAAATTCCTCTTCCTTATGGGCAGCATAGTATAAAGCACGCATCAGCAGACGTGTATTTTCTTCACTGTATGGAAGCCCTGCTATATAGACAGCTCTGCCTTCTCCAAACGGATGAGCAGAAAGATGAACTTCACCATTTGAATATTCAATTATTTCGGTTTCTTCTGATAACGCATAAATATTTTTCATTCCTTCACCAAAATCAAATTGGATGCTGTCAGCAGAAATAAAATGATTTTCGACAGGATTAATAAAATATTTATCTGTTGATAAGCTAAATCCAAGTTCCTTGTCAACGCCTAAGACATTTGCCAATTGAAAATAATGCCCTTCATGCTGATAAGCTGTAGGTTCCCCAATACCTATGAATCCTCCGCCATTATACATCCAAGCTCTGATTGTAGTGACTAACTTTTCATTAATCCAGTTAGCACCTCCTGAAAAAGCTGTTCCCACATCACCGGCATTAATAATGACGTCAATATCCTCAGATATCCCATCATTCATGACATCATCAAAACTAATGAACGTAACTTCCACTGCAGCCCCACTCAAGGACTCTAAAACACCTAAATAAGAATAAATTTGTTTATACCAAAGTGCATGAGCAACCATATGTGTTTGCCAAGTTCTCAACTTGCCCCAAGAATTCAAAATCGCAACTTTAAGACCGCAGTATGGCTTCACACCTTTGATTGTGTCATGAATTTCACGAAATTCCTCAGTTACTTTTTCAATATAGGAGATAAATTCTGGGAATTGATACGCTAGACTTAAATACCCCCCATAGCCGATACGATCAACAGGATTACGCAATAAGGCTCTACGCGCCGTTAGCCAATTTTCATTCGCTTCAATCGTCGGGTTGTTACCTTCGTAAAAAGTATCTGGAAAGAAATAAGGTAAGAAACGCCCTTCTGTATATCGAACATGTGGTATATCTGCAATCATACGCAATGTAGCCCCACCGCCCACACTGCCTACAACTGCATCCAATCCGATATTTTCAAAGTATTTCCCATATGGTTCTGTACCAATCCAGTTATCACCAAGAAACATCATTGCTTCTTTTCCACTTTCATGGACAATATCCACAAGTTTCTTTGCTTCTTCAGCAACGAACTTATGAACAAAATCTATATAATCTAAAAAAGCTGGAGTTGGAATTCGAAACGAAGTATTATAATAACCTTGATCAACAATGTCCTCTGGTCTTAAGCGATAGCCTTTTTCTTTTTGAAAAGCATCCAAAGCAGCAACTGAAACACTTGCACCATATCCGAACCAATCGACAAATTTCTCTTTGCCAAGATTATTGAACACAAGGGTAAAATGATAGAAAAACGTTGTAAACCTGACTACATCTGTATCCGGATTTTCTGTCAGCCATTGTTTTAAATAGTTTTTCATAAATTCATTAGAATGTGGCTGCCTGACATCAAAAGGAATATCATGTGGCTTATCTCCCCAATTATTAGTAATATGATTGTACATTTGGGTTGGATCCCAAATCGCATAGACTAGGAATGAAACCGTATATTCATGCCAAGGAATCGCCTTCGTAATCAAAACACGATTTTGATCTTCGTTTACTTCCCAATCATTAACGTCAACAACTTCTCCTGTTGTCCGATCAATAACCTCCCAGTATTTTTTTGGACTGTGAACATAATCCGGTTTTAATTGTTCCTCAAAGTAGCCTTTCATAAAATCAATTTCGAGGGTGTCAGTAAGCGCCGTATTGAACAAGCTCATTAAATAAAGTTGCTGGCATTCATCCATATGCTTCTCTGCGAACTCATTGTGAGCTCGAGCAACAAAATAAGTCGTATAAATTTTCGCATCCAATTGTTTAATATCATCATCTAGTTTCGTTCCATCACTATCGCGAATCGCATCTGCACCCCATCGTTCCATTAATTCTTTCGTTTCCTTAAGAAAATTTTCTTCACTCGGTAAAGTAACTCGACCTTTTTTCCTTTTCATGTAAATCCTCCTCTAATCCTTTAAACCACCAAGGGTCATTCCTTGTGTTAATTTTTTTTGAACAATGATATATAAAATCAAAGTTGGTAGCATGACAAGAACCATTCCTGCATACATTTGACCATAGTTTGCAGCGGATTTTTGAGCTGCCATCAAGTTCATTAACCCAACAGGTAACGTCTTATTCGGCCCTGGAATTAATGTTAAAGCAATAATGTATTCGTTCCAAAAGGCAAGAAAATTAAATAAAATGACGGCAATAATACTTGGACGAGCTATCGGAATCATAACTGAAATCATTGTTTTGAAATATCCAGCACCATCAACCAACGCCGCTTCCTCATACGTGGATGGCAGCGATTGAAAAAAACTAGACAGCAAGTAAATCGTGAATGGTAACGCCGTCGCCGCATATACCACAGCTAAAATAAATAAATTGTCTAGTAGCAATCCATCACCTAGTTGGCCTCGTAAAAAGTTATCTCCGTCCAATAACATCAAGAAAATTGGCACAACAATGTAGTTCACATTGATGAATAATCCAGCTTTAAAAAAAGTATTTATTAATTTGCTTCCTCTAAAGGTATATCTTGCCAACACATAAGCTGCTGGTAAAGCCACAATCAATAAAATAAGAAGGGCCAACGCAGTTACCATGACTGAATTCAACATATAGGTACCCATGTTTGCCTTTTGGAAAGCATCGATAAAGTTTTGAAAATAGAAACTTTTCGGCATGGCCCAAGGACTTCCATAAAACTCCGAATTTTGCTTCACTGAGGCTAAGAAAACCCATGCAACAGGAATAACAATTGAAATCGCTAACGTAATAAGTGCTACGTAGATAAAACAGCGATACATTGCTTCTGTAGTCATTCCTTTTTGTGTTTTCATTGTTTTTGGGGCTGGATAAGCTGATTCTACAGTCATTTCTTTTTGTGTTTCTATCTTTTTTGGATCTCGATAAGCTGTTTCTGTAGTCATTCTTTTTTGTGTTTCCATCGTTTTTGGACCTCCTTAATACTCCAACACTTCCCTTTTAGTAACACCACTGATAATTGCAGATAATGCGAATGAGAATAAGAAAATGACCACCCCAATAGCCATACCGTAACCGTAAGAAGAATTTGTGTAAGCCTGCTTATACATGTAGCTTAAAAACACTTCCGTCGATCCATCAGGTCCGCCGCCAGTCATTGCTTGAACGAGAAGAAAACTTAAATTAATCGTACTAATAACGAAGAAAGTTAACGTCGTCCGAATGTTGTTCCAAATTAACGGTAAAGTAATACTAAAAAATTGTCTGAACCGTCCAGCACCTTCCAAAGCAGATGCTTCATAAAAACTTTCCGGGATACTTGCCATTGCCGCCATATACATGACCATATAGTAACCAATCGCTTGCCAAATGAGTGCCCCGCCAATGCTGTAAATGGCAATTTTTTGATTTCCGAGCCACATCTTTTGTAGGTGTTCCAGATTAAATAAAGCAAGTAAATTATTTAACAACCCTGTAGTTGGGTCATAAACTGCAGAAAATATTCCCGCGATAACTACAACCGATAAAATATTAGGGATATAAAAAATAATTCGAAAGAAGCTTTTTCCTTTTATTTTTTCTCTCGTTAACAAAGTGGCAAACAAGATCGCCATCACCATCGTGATGAGTGTGACGATAACAATCAAGACTATACTGTTTTGGAGAGACCGAAAGAAGTTCATATCATTCCATAAAATCTTGAAGTTTTCGAGCCCAACAAATACCTTATTATTAGAAAATCCTCCCCACTTATATAAAGACATCCTGAATACCTCAATCGTAGGAACAATCATAAAAATGGCTAACAGGATTAGTGCTGGTGCAGTACAAACAAAAATAAAAATTCTTTTTTCTGTCGTCTTATTCATGCCATCACCTCAGTTAATAAGTACAACGGTGAGACTAGACGACTCACCATTGTATATAGTGAAAACGAATTTATTTTAATGCAGACCGTAATTGGTCACTCACTTTTTCAACAGAGCTTTGCCAATCTTTCACCTTTTTATCACCAGAAACAACACTGTCAATCGTTCTAAATAATGTATCTGGCATACTTACACCTTCAACAGCTTTCGTTGCAGCAAATCCACCTATTCCCACTTTCACTCCATTATCATAGATACTATAGAATGATTTATTTTCACCTGTCAGTTTATTAGAAAGGCCTTTGATAGGCTGGATCGCACTCGACTCAGCAAAAATTTCAGCTGCCTTATCCGAATAAACAAACGTCATGAAATCTTTAGCAAGTTGTTTATTTTTAGCTGCCGATGGAATCCACATTTGTTCAAAGAAAGTAAATGCATAACGGTCGCTATTAGCATCAATTGTCGGTAAAGCCATCATGCCCCATTCAAACCCTTTAGATCGAGGAGCTTCTTTCATTTCACCAACTACCCACGTACCATTTGGCATAAACAAAGCTTTGTTATCGAGAATCAACTGTTGATTTTTCTTGTAGTCTTTATCATTTGCATTCGCAACAGTAGTTGGCTCTGTATATTTTGCTAATTTTCCGATAATTTCGAAGGATTTTGTTGCTTCAGAAGTTTCCCAAACACCATCTGTATATTTCATAGCTTTATTAAATAACTCAGGCCCGCCCACCCCTAGTAGTAAAGAGTAGAAGAATGTATCAAAGTAGCCTGTAGTAGGATAAGTAAATAATGCAATCCCTTCTGCTTTCGCTTTATCTCCTAACGCCCACATTTCGTCCCAAGTCTTCGGCACTTCCCAACCTTTTTCTTTTAATAAACTAGCATTATAAAATAATCCAGTTGGACTATAGAACATCGGTGCCATATAAATTTTACCGTCATTATAAGGATTAGTTGCAGGTGTACCAGTAAGCCCTGGTACTAACTTATCTTTGACTTTAACATCTTCACCATAAACATTTTTATCAAAAACATCAGTAATGTCTTCTAATGCTTTATCTTTAATCAAAGTTTCTGTTAGCGCCTGTTTTCTCCCGGTTGCCAACAACACAACATCCGGATACTTTCCTGCTTTCATATTTGAGCCTATGACATCCTCAAGATTTTTGTCCACTGTCAATTTAACATCAACTTTAGGATTAGCAGCCTCATATGCGTCAATCACTTTGTTCCACATCTCTTTACCATAAGCCGATTCAAGTGTTGCCACATGAAGGGTTTGTTTCTCACTGGAGCCTTTACCATCCTTAGCGTTATCAACTTTTGTAGTATTACTTTGGCAAGCTATTAAACTAAAAGATAACAAAGCTGTCATCCCAGACAACAATAACTTTTTTTCATCTCTATTTACCCCCATCTCCTAATCTTCCTTTCATAATTAAAGAATACAAAATAGATAACGCTTTCACAATAAACATCTTGTTCTGTTTTTTAGATATCTTGCTTTTTACTGAATATCCCACTAAAATCTTTATAAAATAGATAAAAAGTCTACGAAGGAGGGATTCATTTGTCCAATGAAGTATATGAGATTCCGCAGTTTCAACGAAATCACCTTCCAGTTAAACTTCTTTATATAACAAAATCAAAATACGATAAAGATTGGCATAGCACCATTCACGCTCATCACTTTACAGAGCTATTGTATATTACTAAGGGCAAAGGAACTTTTATCTTTTATAAAGAAGAAATCCCTGTCCAAGAACACAATTTAATTATCATCAATCCAAATATCGAGCACACGGAAAAGTCTGATACGAATTATCCACTCGAATACATTGCACTTGGCATTCAAGGTCTGTCCTTTTCATCCATAGAAAATCCCAGTCCCGTCACTATTCATAACTATAAACAGGATCAAAAAAACTTCCTCTTCTACCTTCAGCAATTGGTTGAAGAAGTGGAAAACCATCAAGAAGATTACGATTTGATTATACAAAATATTCTGGAAATATTATTACTTAAGATGATGCGAAAAAAATCTTTTAATGTAGAGAAAACATCTACTCAAAAAATCAATAAAGATATTGAATTTATTAAAAACTATATTAAGCAGCATTTTCACGAAAATATTAGCCTAGATACATTAGCAAGCATTAGTCATATTAATAAATATTATCTATCCCATTCCTTTAGGAAATTCGTCGGTGTGTCGCCTATTGAATATTTAATTCAAACTCGTATTAGAGAAAGTAAAATTTTGCTAGAAACTACTAATTATTCGATTTCTAATATTTCAACCATTACCGGTTTTTCTTCCCAATCATTCTTTGCACAATCATTTAAACGAGAAACAAATCTATCTCCTTCACAATACAGAAACGCTATAAATTCTAGCAAAAACAAACTAGATTCTAGTGCAAAAATTTAAAGATACATTCAATTAACCTATACTTCTTTAATGTATTGTTACTATTATTTTGGAAAGAGAGTGTTCCTATGATTCAACAATTAAAAACATATTATGGTGAGGATATAAAAATTAATGAAGCTGTGTTGTCAGAAGATTATAGCTGGTTTTTAGTTGAAGGAAACAAAGTCGGAATCCGAAAAATTCGATTACATCAAAGGGAACATCAATTGCTTTCATCCATCTTAACACCCATTCATACTGATACATTTTATAAAACAGAAAAAGAAAAATCGTGGTATGAAGCATTATACAGAAATAACAACATCCCTATACGGTCCGTTCGTTTTTTACACTTTTTCACAACACAATCTATTGTAGAAAGAGAAGAATTTCAAGATGCTTTACAGTCTATGTTTTCTTTTACTACTACAATGATATGGGAAACCTCGCAAGCTGGTGTTCTCATCTTGGAAGAAAACATAACGGAATCTGTATTGCAAACAGCCTTAGATACACTAGAAACAGATTTTTTTATATCCCTATCCTTCTTTGTTGGACGACGTTATACGCAAACAACTGAATTTACTTACCTGTATCAATGGGAACGAACATTATTTTCTGTTCTTTCTCCCTATTTATCAAAAAAAATTACATACATTGAACAACTGCTCCCTTATCAATTAATGATTTCATTACCGAAAGAAAAAAGAGAAAAATATACGCATCAATTATTGGCACATATTTCAAATGACAAAGAACTAATAGATAGCGTTAAAGTATTCTTCCAATGTAACTTAAATGTCTCTCTTGCAGCTAAACAATTATATTTACATCGTAATACTTTGCAGTATCGAATTGATAAATTCATTGAAAAAACAGGGATTAATATAAAAACCTTTGAAGGTGCAGTAGCAGTTTATATGGCGTTTCTTTCTTTAGATATCTCATGAAAAACAATATTCATTTTTCTTATGCCACATCGTTATATACACTCTTGCATGATTTGGAAACTCTTTCCCATTATTTCTCTTATCTATAGTTGAACTTATATCTAAAAGAGCTTTCTCGTATCTTAAATCTGTAAACTTGCATAAAAGCCTCTTATTTTTTTGTGCACAACGCCAATTTACTTACACTTTTAATAATCTTACAATTCTATTAATTATAAAAAAGGAGTGAATATTTATGGCCGAACTTGTATTAGATCATATTTTTAAAGTTTATGATAATAAAATCACTGCCGTTTCTGACTTTAATTTACATATTGAAGATAAAGAGTTTATTGTATTTGTCGGTCCTTCTGGGTGCGGGAAATCAACAACTCTACGTATGATTGCAGGTCTAGAAGACATTTCTGATGGTTCGTTTTATATTGATGGAGATCGTATGAATGATGTCGCTCCAAAAGATCGCAACATTGCAATGGTATTTCAAAATTACGCACTCTACCCGCATATGACTGTTTATGATAATATGGCGTTTGGCTTGAAACTACGTAAACTTCCAAAAGATGAAATTAATCGTCGAGTAACGGAAGCGGCGAAAATCTTAGGACTAGAAGATTACTTACAACGCAAACCAAAGGCATTATCAGGTGGACAACGCCAACGGGTTGCACTAGGAAGAGCTATAGTCCGTGATGCAAAAGTATTTTTAATGGACGAACCTCTATCAAATTTAGACGCAAAGTTACGCGTAAGCATGCGTTCAGAAATTTCTAAACTTCACCGCCGTTTAAATACGACCACTATATATGTGACACATGATCAAACAGAAGCAATGACAATGGCATCACGCCTTGTTGTTATGAAAGATGGGCTCATCCAGCAAGTTGGAACTCCAAAAGAGGTATATGATACTCCTGAGAACATATTTGTTGGCGGATTCATTGGTTCTCCAGCTATGAATTTCTTTACCGGTACATTACAAGATAGCTATTTTCACATGGAAAATATCCGCTTCAAAGTACCAGATGGTCAACTAAAGACATTAAAGCAAAAAGGGTATAATGGAAAAAAAATCATACTCGGTATTCGTCCTGAAGACATTCATGATGAACCTATCGTTCTTCAATCTTCTCCTGAATCCACAGTCGAAATTACAGTAGAAGTTGCTGAATTATTAGGTGCTGAAACGATGATTCATGGAAAACTTTCAAACCAAAACTTTATTGCACGAATTAACGCTCGTTCCGAGATTAAAACTAACGATACACTTCCATTAGCTTTTAGTTTAGCGAAAGCACACTTTTTTGATATCACTACCGAGCAAAGAATACGTAATAATTGACGAATGTCTAAAAAAAATCCCGATAGAATTGTCCCGTAAGTAACTCAATCTTTCCATTTTATTGTATGCATAACTTCTACTTCGAAAAAAATAGATGTAGCTACGACAAACATTTCTTGAAAAAGAATTCAAGACTAGATTCCACTATATATGCGACAGAACCATACTAAAAAACATCTCATATGAATATGAAATGTTTTTTAGTATTTTCTATTCTTTTAATAAATCTAATAAACCATTCCCTTCAGATGTACGTTCATATCCTAAAGGTACAGTTCTTTTAATAAGTTGTGCATATATTTCTGGTTCTGATAACTTTCTACCATATTCCCTTTCACACTGCTTTATGAGCAATGCCAGTGCTCCAGCGACATGCGGTGTCGCCATAGAAGTACCACTTAATACCGCATATTTCCCTTCAGGATACGTAGATAATATTTCATCGCCTGGCGCCACTAAATCAATTTCTTGATTTGAATTACTAAAACATGCGATTTTCCGATCTAAATTGACAGCGCCGACTTCAATTACTTCTGAGTATGCACCTGGGAAATCTAGTTCCTCCGTGTTATCATTACAATCTCCATTATTCCCAGCAGCACATACGACGAGAACATCTTGCTTTACCGCATTTTGAATTGCTTCATGTAATTCCGGAACGTCTTGCGGGCCACCAAGTGACATGGAAATGACTCTAACTCTTTCTTTATTAGGCCCTCTCCAATTTACAGCATAATGAATCGCCTCAATAATTTGCTCATAACTTCCAGAACCATCCCCTGCTAAAACCTTTAACACTAGCATTTTAGCAAGTGGTGCCACTCCTAAAACACCGATTCCATTTTCAGTCGCTGCAATTGTCCCCGCTACATGAGTACCGTGTCCGTTATTATCAAGATAAATATTTGGATCTCCTTCGTAATCTTTCGTGAAATTTCTTCCGCCGATAATACGATCCTTTAAATCTATATGATTCGTATCACACCCTGTATCTAATACGGCAACGACAATATCTTTTCCTTTCGCACTCTTCTCCCATACTTGCGGAGCATGAATGAGTTGTACACCTGGCGGAATTTCATTTACTTGTTCAACCACCTTATCTACTGTAAAAGGAATCAATTGTATACCTTTTTGTTTATTCGCTGTACTACTATTCATCGTAATCCCTCCTGAAAATATATTATTTTCATTTCAGACCACTTTTGAAAACACTTACATGTAACATTCGTTTTATGTGTTTCGTTTTCCTTCCTTAAAAATGTTTCTCAATAAGGCTTACGAATTTTATACTACTCTTTTATCCCGCTTTAATGGGCAGCCCGATTGGTGAGGGCTGATTAAAGTTTCACTTTATTTATCTCGTAATTTTTAGAAACGAAAAATTACGAGATAAATAAAAGGACCAATTGAATGGTCCTTTTATAGTTTTTAAAGAATGATATGGAATTTTAAAAATAATTTGAATTAAGACTAAACCTCACTCTTGTTTAAAAACTTTTCTATTTCTTTTATTAAATATTTCGCTCCATCTATACTAACAGTAATGTTTCCATTTGCTAATGATATGTTTTGATTTGAAACATCACCTGTTATTTGACAAGCATTGTAAGGTTGATATTTTTGTAAAATGACTTTGTCTTCTTCTACGAAAATTTCAAGCGGTGATTTAATTTGTATTCCCAATACATCACGTAATTCTTTAGGAATTACAATTCGTCCTAATTCGTCTACTTTTCGAATAACTCCTGTTGCTTTCATATTACTTCCTCCCTTACTTTTTATTAATTTTTTCACCTCGCTTTTTCCATTTTATCACTTTTTGGTAATACCTGCCTCTTTTTAGAAAATTTTGTACTCAAGTTAAAAAAACACATTTAACGAATACGTAATCTCTCTTTCAATTGTTTTAAATAACGAGAGCGAATCAGTAAAAAATATACAACTTGAATTCCTATGAAAATACTTAATACAATCGCATTTTCTTTAAATAGTGAGTACTCAAACATCTGTCCGAGTGCAGTTAACGCTACTGCCCCATGTAATGTTGCAACACCTATTGGAACGAAGAATAAAAGTCCCAATCGAATTGTAACTACTTTCGATAATTCTCCACTTGTTAAGCCTACTTTTCGAATCATTTCAAACAAACGAGTATCATCCTCCAAGTCAGAAAACAAACGGAAATAAAGGAAGCTTCCTGCACATACGAAAAATACAATACCAATAAAGAAACCTACAAATAGAATTGGTCCTGCAATTTGTAAACTTTGGTTTTGTTCGTACTCTTCTGCACTAAACGTTGTATGTTCTTCATAAGGCTTCATCTGATGCGTTAGTTCTTTACCAACCTCAACTTCATCTTTCGTTCCTTCTGTTTTGTACACATAATCTTTTTCCTCTTTAAATCCATCTTGTAATGCATCATATTGATTTTTAGAGATTACATAAACGTTACCTCTTAATATTTTACTTAATGAAGAAGTATTAACTTTTTTCACATGTAAAGGTTCACTCAAATGTGGTAAAGTAATTTCTTTTCTTTCCTTTATCGGTGGTCCTGGTATATCGACTGACAAAAATAAAACTTCTTTTTGGGATACCGCATGAAAGGGTTCTCCTGTTAACTTCGCATATTCCTTATAGTCTGATTCCTTTATAAAGGTGGCGCTTTTTAACGACTGCTCTTCCGTTTTCTTCGTTGAAATATTAGTTTTTGAAGCTGCTATACTATGTTTCTTTAATCCTTCGTCAATCATTTTCAAATGCTGTGATTCATTACTATTTCCTTGCTTAGAATGATAGTGAAACGCAATTGGTCTCTCCATAATCGCCTTTGTCATTGATGTAAAGCCAACTAATGTACCTATTGCTGAAAATGCTACAGTTGAAATTATGGTTACAATAAAGAACATTCTTGCGTTATCTCTCATACGGTAAGCTAAATCTGACAACGTAATAATATTTGTCTGTGTCCAATAGAAACGTTTACTTTTTTTACATAGTCTAATAATAAAGACACTCAACTGCTTATACAGCAAATACGTACCAATAATGACTACCGTTGTAACAGGAATCATCATGATAAATACCATTGCACCGTGTGACATAAGCGCTCCTGCATATCCCGCACTAAGCAATATGACTGCTAATATAGAAGAAATAATGGATGCTCTCGGTTCCGGCTTCGCTTCTGCTGATCCTCTAAACAATTTCATAATTTTATTCTTCCGGATCATTCCTGCACTAAACAATGAAATAATCATAAATAATACGAAAAACATAATACTCGTTACAACAATGGCTTTCATTGGAATGTAATAAGGTAAGGAAATATCTAACTTTAATATCATGGGAGCTACAAACATTAATACTCCAGAAAATAACATTCCTGCTAGAATTCCAAAAATAATTGCCCCTATCCCAATCATAATATTTTCAAAAAAGATAAGACGCTTTAATTGATATTTCGTCATACCTAACATCATTAAAATTCCTAATTCACGCTTTCTCGTTTTTAAAAACATTCCCATCGAATATAAAATAAAGAAAAATGTAAATAAGTAAATAATGGACTGTGCAAACGACATACTTATGAACACGTATTGTCCCAATTCTCCAGCACTTAACGCCGGATGAAACGCAAAAAATGAATAAACAAAAAAAGCCATAATAGCAAATGCACTACTTAAAAAATATGCTGAGTATGTTCGTCTATTTCGCGTTACATTTCGGTATGCGAGTTCTCTAATGTTCATATTCCTTCTCCGCCCTTCTACTAGCTATGTTCTTATATTAGTAAAATGCGGAAATAGCTTCCATCGATTCAAATGACAAAAACCTTACATTGTTGAAAGGTTTCAAAAAAATTGCTTAAACGATGCAGTTTCATTATAATGACTACATTCATATTCATACACACATCCTATTGTATATTCGTTAATTTTGCGAAATAATAAAGGATAGAAGTATGTACCAATATACATATAAACTTATTTACCGCTTTAATATGAATAGGAGGAAAACATAATGACATTGCAAGAACAGATTATGAAAGCATTACACGTTCAACCTGTAATTGATCCGAAAGCAGAAATCCGTAAACGTGTTGATTTCTTAAAAGATTATGTAAAAAAAACAGGTGCGAAAGGATTTGTACTTGGAATTAGTGGCGGACAAGACTCTACATTAGCGGGACGTTTAGCCCAGCTTGCAGTTGAAGAAATTCGTAATGAAGGTGGTAACGCAACGTTTATCGCCGTGCGCCTTCCCTATAAAGTGCAAAAAGACGAAGATGATGCGCAATTAGCATTACAATTTATTCAAGCTGATCAATCTGTTGCATTTGATATCGCTTCAACAGTTGATGCTTTCTCAAATCAATACGAAAACTTATTAGGTGAATCATTAACAGATTTCAATAAAGGTAACGTGAAAGCACGTATCCGCATGGTTACACAATATGCAATCGGTGGACAAAACAGCCTTCTTGTTATCGGAACAGATCACGCTGCAGAAGCTGTAACGGGATTCTTTACAAAATTCGGAGATGGTGGTGCAGATTTATTACCATTAACAGGATTAACGAAGCGCCAAGGACGTGCTTTACTACAAGAATTAGGTGCAGACGAGCGACTTTATTTAAAAATGCCAACAGCTGATTTATTGGATGAAAAACCTGGTCAAGCTGATGAAACAGAGTTAGGTATTACATACGATCAACTTGATGACTATTTAGAAGGTAAAGCAGTTCCAACTGACGTTGCAGAAAAAATTGAAAAACGTTACACAGTGAGCGAACATAAGAGACAAGTTCCAGCATCTATGTTTGATGATTGGTGGAAGTAAGTAAAACATAAAAAAGAAGCTAATCTCATTTAGCTTCTTTTTTATATGTTAACGATATACCCCTACTCTTTTCTCCAATACATCCTGCAAGCAATCTTCATGTTGTTTACAAAATAAAGGCGGCATTTTATCTAACGGGAAAAACTGCAAATCCAATGTTTCATCACCGTCTGTTCTTTTCTCTCCTCCAACAATTGAGCATGAAAAGACTATCACAATTGACTGTGCCTTGTCTCCATTTGGATATGATTGAAAATATTTTGTATACACTCCAATAAGCTCATTTATTTCTACATCATACCCGGTTTCTTCTTTTATTTCTCGAATTGCAGTTTCTGCAGCCGATTCTCCAATTTCCATTGCCCCGCCAGGAAAGCCCCAGGCATTAAAGTCTCCTCTTTTTTGCAGTAATACTTCTCCTTCTTTATTAAATACACAACCACCGGCAAAGTTTAAGAAAACATAATCATGTCCTACTTTTTCACGTAATTCTTTTATATAATTGGCCATTCTCTTTCCCCTTTTCATACTTCTTTTATCACTATTTCTTATCTTTTTCAAGCAATTCAATAATTCGATCTAGCTTCTGGTTCATATTAATCGCGTGGTGTTTCTTTGCAGCACTGCTTTGTAATACTCTTCTAATAAACAAAGTAAATGATATGAAAAACAAAACGATAAGTCCGATTACTAAACAAGTATATATCAATGTAAATATATTACTTTCGAAGAAGTTCATTCAGCATTCACATCCTCTCCTCGTTATTTTATCACATAATTCCCAATATTTTAAAGTAATAAACAAATGTAAAAAGAGCACCTTTTTACAGATGCTCTTTTTCATTACTTAATACGTAAATGTAATTGTCGCTAATGAATAATCTGCCATCGCACTATAAGGTGCTACTTGATAAGATACACGCTTTGCACCTTTTGGCCAATTTATTTCATTTAACACTTTCTTTATATCTTGCATTGTTCCATCCATAGACTGCTTATATCGTACTTCTACCTTTTCTGGCTTAGAAGCAAATTGTTGCTGTAATTTCTTCTTAAACTCACTATAATTCTCTGCTCCGTATTGTGTAGACATATATTTTAAATTTGTTTCTTTTAACATTTGTTCATACGCCGCAGTCTTTGAACTACCCGCTTTTATTTTGTTTGTTAATTCATTAAAATAACTTGTAGATGCTGCAGGATATTTACTACGATCCCAGTCGTGATCTTTACTTAATTGCTCATCAGACATATTAAAATATGAATATGTTACGCGCCCAGCTTTATCCGGTACCGGATCATCGAATGTAGTATCAAGGTGGTACCATTTGTTTTCAATGTTCACTAAATTCCATGCGTGAGCTTGTCCATTTCCTGTACCTGTTACAATATGGTTTTGGATACCCGCTTCTTTTAGTAATTCATATGTTAATAACGTATATCCTTGGCAAACGGCAGAACGATTCGCTAACGCTTCATATGCTGTATATGCTCCATAAGACGTATCATACGATACATGTTTTACAACGTAATCATGAATAGCTTTTACTTTCTCATGCTCATCCATTCCTGGTTTTACAATCGAGCCTATAATCGCTTTCGCCTGGGATTTTACATATTGTGTTTGCTCTTTTGATTCACGGTACTTAACTTGCAGTGTAAACGTATAGTTTCCTGGTAACCCTTTAATAGAATATTTAGTAGACGCTACATTATATTTTACATACTCATCTGCATCTACAACTTTATTAAACTCGCCGTACAATTGGTCCATCACATTTCTAGCATTTCTATCTTTCGTTTTATATGTGATTGTAATATTTTCTTCTCGATTATCAACCTGTTTTTTTAATTCTTTTCTAAAATCATTTAACAACTTTGCATCTGATTGTGATGTCGCTACAGTTGAATTCGTAGCTGCATAAGATACAGATGAAGCCTGTAAGCCTCCCATTACTATCGTTGAACAAAGTGCGGCAGCTGTCACATACTTACTTGTCTTTCCCATCATGTCACTCCTTACATTCTATAACTATACGAAAAAGTATCGTATAGTTTCAGAGTATACAATACTTTTTCGTATAGGTCATATGAGATTATGCATATTTAACATTGTAAAAAGGCTGTTCTTTTTATAAGAACAACCTTCTTCCTTAACAAGTTTGTAATACACAACATGCATTTTCAAAACGTCGATTTTTCAAGTCTTCATTTCCAATACAGAAATAAAGCATCCCTAAATCTCCCCACATCATATTACAATTTTTAGTATCTGAGTCAATTTGGAATAAAAGCGTCATTTGCTGCGGGTCTATTTCCATATACTGTCCAGTTTCGTACAATACCTCATCTTGTACAGAAAATGGCTCACCAAATATTTGATGGTTATCGTAGTTATCTGGGATTAGCTCTTCAAGTAATTGTAAGAAACGATCTGAATCATTCTCATCTTCAATGAAAAGCTCTGGCAATTTATATGTCAGTTCAAAAGTAGTTGCACACTGGTTATAATCCGTTTGCAATTCATCCGCTCTCCGTAATTGCTCAACAGGAACATCATAATAAAGTACACGTCCCGCTTCGGTTGGATTCACATCTTCTTCAAAGTAATTTTCAACGCTAAAGAAATATAACATCCCTGTCTTAGGAAGATTATGATCTATACCAACATTTTGTAAATCCTTTAAATTAAATTGTGCAATAAACTGTAACGGATTTCCTTTATGCGTTGGATATTCAAATGTAAATGGCAAGTCAGGAACCCCTCCCATTTTCGAACTACCTATCGCTACTGTTTCCTCCTGCTTTGGCACAACTTTTATACAAGGAAATACAGTATTCATAAGTTCCTCTTTTAAATGCGTCAGCCCATATTTATCAATTAATACTTCAATTTGTTTATTCATACATTCTCCTTATATTTACATACTTATTTGTATCATCGCACAAAAATTATACTCCATTCTTTATAAAAACAACAAGCCTCCGAAAAAACGGGCTCTTCCTTCATACGCGAACAAGTTTAAAAAAGCATAGTATACATTGTTCCTACAAACACGATAGTTCATTATTTCTTCCAGTACATTTTCCCCTCGTTCATTTTTATTTTTAATATAAGGAGGAATTCCACATGGGTTACGGATATAGTTGCGGCGGCTACGGTTACGGCGGTTACGGCGGTAGTTGTGGTGGATGTGGTTATGGAGGTTTCGCTTTATTAATCGTTTTATTCATCCTTCTAATCATCATCGGAGCTAGCTGTTGGGGCGGCTTTGTAGGCTGCTAGTAAATTTAAAAACTATTGTAAAAAAGCACGTACAATACGTGCTTTTTTGCCATTTTCAAATTTTTTATGTGAAAGGAAGTATGCTTTATGAAGATTGATGGTGTTTTTGAAGGAGGCGGTGTACGCGGAATTGCGCATGTAGGGGCAATTTGCGCGTTAGCTGAAAAAGGCTATGAATGGGAACGTGTAGCTGGAACATCAGCTGGTTCGATTATCGCTGCGCTCCTAGCAGCAGGATACTCTTGCTCAGAGCTAAAAACGATTATAACAAATATTGATTATAATAAATTTACGAAGAAAACCTTTATTGACAGAATCCCATTTATCGGAAAAGGATTAAGCGCATGGACTACTCTTGGTATTTACTCTAATATTTTTATAGAAGAATGGATTGAAGAATTACTTCGAAAAAAAGGAGTTCATTTATTTACAGATTTACCTGATTTAAATAAGCTTAAAATTATCGCTTCTGATATAAGTAATGGTAAAATGGTTATCTTTCCCGATGATTTACCAAACTACGGATTTTTAAATTATCGCTTCTCTATTGCTAAAGCTGTACGAATGAGTAGTACAATCCCCTTCTTTTTTGAACCGGTGAAATGGAGAACCCCAAAATGGAAGCAGCCTTGTTATATGGTTGATGGAGGAATTTTAAGCAATTATCCAATTTGGATTTTCGACTCCCCTACCTCTCCCCGCTGGCCGACTTTTGGGTTTCATTTCGTAAAAGATGAGATTCAAGCTGACCCAGCCCACTACAACGAGCCGATCTCCATGTTCAAAGGACTTTTTAAAACAATGATGCAAGCCCATGATTTACGTCATTTAGACAAGGAATCAAAAGCAAGAACAATTACAATCCCAACAGGGTCCATTACTAGTACAAACTTTGAGTTAACAATGGAAGAAAAAGAGTGGCTATACAATTCTGGTTATAACGCCGCAAATAAGTTTTTACAATCGTGGAACTTCAGACAATATATTGATAACTATAGAAACGGAAATCAGGATCGAAAATCAAATCGTTATTTCCGTCAACTTGACTCATAATATTATTATCTTTTATACGAGAACACGTAACGCTTTCAAAAAAATAAGCCTAGTAATAATATATTACTAAGCTTATTTACTTTCTGCATCATTATTATACGTTGTTTAAGGATAAGTTAACCCTTCTGCTTCCTCTGCAGTAATAACGGTGTATCGATTTCCCGTTCGTAATCCTAACAATTCTGCTTTTTCAATTGCTTCCTGCTTCGTCTCCGCATAAGCAGCTAAATATTTTTCTCCATTGATAATTTGGCAAATTACATATTGTTTCATTACTTTCTCCTCTTACTTTTTCATTAGTTGTGCAAGTTTTTTTATACCTATTTCAATTTCTTCTAACGTTGCGTATGAATATGATAAACGCAAAAATTGATTTGCACTTCTATCATACAAAGTACCTGGATTTAATAAAACCTTTTCTTTCAAAGCTTTGTCAAATAAGCTACGATTTGAAACGGGGATATTCATATGTAACCAAATATAAAAACCACCTGCTGGTTCATACCAAGTTGCTATATCATGGCAATATTTCTCTAACATTTGTAACATAAAATCTCTGCGTTTTTTCAACTTAGTTCTTACAAACTGTAAATGTTCATCATACAATCCATTTGTAAACCATTCCGCTGCAATTTGCTGGGATATAGAACTCGATCCATAATCTGTTTGCATTTTTATGTCTGCCAATCTTTGAATAACAGGCTCAGACCCAACAATCCATCCAATTCTTAATCCCGGACTAATAACTTTAGACATACTTCCAATATGTAGTACGATTCCATTTTTATCATATGCTTTTAAAGGTTTCGAAATAGGAGCATCAAACCATAAGTCTTGATACACTGCGTCCTCTATAATAGGCAATCCAATCTCATTGCATATCTCCATCACTTCTGTCCGCTTCTTCGTATCCATGCTAAAATTAGTTGGATTATGAAAAGAAGGGATTGTATATAAAATAGAAGCATTAAATTGCTTCTTATATTTCGCAATATATGACACATCTAGCCCTCTCTCATCCAATGGCATTCCAATTAAACGTATTCCTGCTGATTGAAAAACATTGAGAGAGTATAAATATGATGGTTTTTCTAATAAAATTGACGCTCCTTTCGGAAGAAGCCCAATAGAAATAAGTTGAAGCGCTTGAATTGCTCCTGAAACAATCAATATAGAGTCAGGAGATACATATATACCCTGTCCTTTTAAATAATCTGCAATCTTCTTCCTTAAAGAAAGATTTCCTTTCGGCTCTTCATAGCCAAGTATCATCTTGGCTCCTAAAAGCTTATTCATAATATCTTTCATCTTTTTTTCAGGTAAAAGACTTGGCGCGAGCTCACCTGTTCCTAAACGAATGACATGCGGATCAAATTCAGCTTGATTTATTTCTTGAATAGCAGGCAGATTCGGATAATGAAGTCCTGTTTCTACATAAGACTGCCAATTAGGCGGGGGTGCGTATGTGGAAGCATTCACATTATTATTTACAACAATTGTTCCTTTCCTGCCGTTTCCTTCAATGTACCCCTTGGCAACTAGTTCATCGAAAGCCATTACAATTGTGCTTCGATTCACACCAAATGTATATGCCAATTCTCTTTGTGAAGGTAATTTCGTTCCAACAGTCCATTCTCCATTAACGATTCTTTCTTTTATATACATTTCTATTTGTTTATATAGAGGCGTCGCTAGAGACATATTCGGTTTCCAAACGATTCTTTCCATCATATCACCTTACATTCTTTTTGGTTGGTAACCTCCCCAACCATATGGATGGATACAAATTTTCATTTCTTCTATACAATATACACTATCATAACGAATTAAAATAGGAGGTAATATGATGAGTGAAGCAATTATTCATGGTATCATTCTTGCATTTGGCCTTATCATTCCATTAGGTGTTCAAAATGTTTTCGTCTTTAACCAAGGTGCGAGCCAACCGAATATTTGGAGAGCAGCCCCTGTCGTATTAACTGCCTCTATATGTGATACGTTACTCATATTGATAGCGGTACAAGGTGTTTCCCTTGTACTCCTTACTTTTTCTTGGCTAACTAACTCGTTATATATAATTGGATTTTTCTTTCTCCTATACATGGGCTTTGTTATTTGGAGAAGTAACCCTTCCAACGATGTAAAACAAGAAAAAAGCATGCCCTTAAAAAAGCAAATCCTTTTCGCCGCATCGGTTTCGTTATTAAATCCACATGCAATTTTAGATACAATCGGTGTAATTGGAACCAATTCTATTCAATACATAGGAAATGAAAAATGGGCTTTCACACTTGCAACTATTATCGTTTCTTGGATTTGGTTTATAAGCTTAGCTTTAGCGGGGAAATTTCTAAAAAGGCTAGACTCAACCGGAAAGACAATCGTATTATTAAATAAATTTTCTGGTCTCATCATATGGAGTGTCGCACTTTATATGTTAAAACAAGTTATTTATTCCTAATGAACGAAAGAGAATTGCATGTTACTGAAAACATCATGCAATTCTCTTACAAATTATGAAGTAGGTTCTGGTTTCTTTTTTACGTTCTTTGCATCTTTTGCTGGTTTAATCCAAATGATTGCTATAGCAGCACCGATCCCAGCGAAAATACTTGTTAAATAAAACACTTCATGGTCAGCACCTTTCATGAAAAAAGAGTATAGAGGTGGTCCAGCTGCTACACCGATAAATCGCATAGAACTATAAAATGACGTAACCGTCCCCCTTTGCTCCTTTTCAATTCCTTGTGTAATGAGAGCATCTAAACATGGGAGTGCCATACCAATTCCTACCCCCATAATAACGAGACAAAGAAGTAGTAAATAAATTCCTTTTATAAATAAAGGAATGATGACTGATGCAGCAGCCATTAAAAAACCAATGTAAATACACTTCTTCATCACATTTTGGTTGTCTCCAATTTTTTTGCCAGCCATATATGAACTAAGTGACAGTACAAGTAACGGGATTGCAAGTACACACCCTTTCCAAATACCATGAATGTCATACTTTGATTCCAGTATAGTTGACAAATAAAAGAGAATTCCGAATAAAATAAGCATAATAATTGCACCTAATGCAAAAATGGCAATTAACCATCTTCCTTTTTCTCGAAACGTAGCAAGAATTGATTTTATAAACTCTTTAAGCGGTGGTACTTCTCCTTCTTGTTTCTTTGCCTTTACTAGAACAAGTAATAAAACAATTGATACTACGCATAAAACTGGAATCGCCCAAAACGGTAGGAACCATACAATGGCAGCAAGAGCAGACCCTAAAATAGGGCTCAACACTTTCCCAAATGTATTGGATGTTTCGATGATTCCTAAACCTGTACTAACTTGTTTTTCATCTTTGTATAAATCACCAACACACGGTATAACAACTGGCATTGCACCAGCAGCACCAATACCTTGAATCGCTCTACCGATCAATATCCAAGTGTAGGGATTATCAACTTTCCAAGATACCCAACCAGTTATCGCTCCTCCTATAGCCGCAATCAGCAAACTCGGAACCATTACCATCTTTCGTCCCCATCTATCTGATAAATAACCAGCAATCGGTATAAGTAGAATGGCTACGATAGAGTAAATTGTAATAATCATGGATACTTGAAATGATGAAATATGTAATTTTTTTTCAATAGTCGGCAGAATTGGGATGAGCATTGAATTCCCTAATGTCATAACAAGTGGAACTGATGCAAGCGCAATTAAACAACAGTTTTCTTTTTTTAACATGTTGGCTTCGAAACCTTTCATCATATATTTCTTACCATATAATAGCCCTGCTGGAACGTAACTTTTCATTCCACCAGGGCTATTACATTTTTACTACTTCCCATTCACAACAAAAGAAATTGGGGAAAATATAGTATTATTCCTATTCTTTGAATCCAGTTCACAATATATCCATACCAATTAATTGAAAAAAAAAAGAAAGGAAGAATCCTTCCTTTCTCCTATAACCTTCTACAATTAGCGAGTATATCCGCCACCAAGTTGTTGTTCTGCCATCGCTACAAGGCGTTTTGTAATTTCACCGCCTACAGAACCGTTTGCACGTGAAGAAGTATCAGCGCCAAGTTGTACACCAAACTCTTGTGCAATTTCATATTTCATTTGATCTAAAGCAGCTTGTGCTCCATGTGATGCTAATTGATTAGAATTACGATTTCTAGCCATTACCAATCACCTCCTTATTTATATATAAATTGTGTTAAATTTTAATTTAAATACATGGTAATTTTTGGTTATTTGTATTTTAAAAAAAGAGTCTCTACAATGAGAGACTCTTACATCATTTTATACTAAGAAGTTACTACTTCTAAATTTCTATTTGTTAGTACTTTCATTTCTTCTTTTCATATATCTTTCACATTATGTCCAAACCATTCGAGTGAAACAAAAGAGGTAAACTTTAATTGGTATACCTCTCTCAAACATACACTTTACATAATAATATTATTAATATCTTTCCAACAATACGCTGTTTCTTCCACCTGTAATCTCTCTAAAAATTTTGTATCAATTTTTTCTGGATTAAATTTTTCATAAAACGTTTTAGAAGGGTTATTCGTAACAACCCATACTAAAAGTGATCGCATATTATTGTTTGTACATTCAGATAGTAAAGCTTGAAATAACTTTTGTCCTATTTTCATTCCTTGATACTCTTGTAAAAGGTAAATCGCATATAATTCTCCATCACAATTATATGTACCAGTTCTTTCTGCTCCTCCATCGATGAATCCAACTATTTCTCCATTTAACGTCTCTGCTACAAATCTAAATTGATGATTACATGCTTTTTGAAAAATATTTTCCCATTGTTTTTCCCGTTGCTCATATGTTATATTTTCTAAAATCTCGTTAGGGAATATGCCTTTATATGTCGTTTTCCAACTATCAGCGTGGACCTTTGCTATACCTGGTATATCATCTTTTATCGCTCTTCTAATATGTATTTCCAACATTTCTCCCCCCTTGTTATTCACCATTATATCAATTTCTTTCCTTAAAAATCCAAATAAAAAAGAGTGAATTCACTTCACTCTTTTTTATCATCTTTATCTACTTTCCACTTCAACTGAAACAACACGATCTATCTCTTTTAGGGAACTATATAACTCTGTTGTATATAAATCTTCTGGAGCTAAAATAACCATCTCCAGTTGCTGAAATGCTCCACTATCTATATCTTTAATCTTCACGCGTTTTACATGCATTCCTAAATTTTTAATCTGCTTAAATATACCATCTAACTCATGATGCTCTTTTACAGTAATTTTAATAGACAAGTCCTTTTGTCTTAATGAATACGGTCCTGCAATTTTCACCAGTTGCGGAAGTACATTAATTGCTAAAATAATTAAAATCATAGCAACCGTCGCTTGTAAATAAAATCCTGCTCCAATCGCTATACCTAAAGCTGAAGCAGCCCACACCATAGAGGCAGTCGTTAATCCAGAAATAACGTCATTACTTCTTCGTAAAATAACACCTGCTCCAAGAAAACCAATTCCGCTCACAATTTGAGCAGCTAAACGCATGGGATCCATATTGGTATGCCCTGGAACAGAATATACATGTACAGATTCAATTGAAACCATCGTAATTAAACAACTTGCTACAGAAATAACCATACTTGTTTTCACACCAAGTGGTTTATTCTTTAGCTGCCTATCTATCCCAATGAATAATCCTAAAAAGAGTGCTAAACCTAATTTGAGTAAAAATTCATATGACATATTTCCATTCTCCTTACTTAACAATGTTTCCCTTAGAATAATTCACTATAACTCTTTTATGATATCAATTCCAGTCTTTTCTATTCATTTAACGTAAAAAACCGAAAAAACATTTGTGACGATGTTTCTCCGGCTTTTTATTACGCTTAAAACTCTTCTTTATTTCTGATCTTTAATCTTAATCTCTGCATCTTTGTAGAATGCTAATTTACTGTCATTATACTCTTTTGTAAAATTGTTAAATTGCTCTTTTGATTTTTGTGCTTCCACAGTTAATTCATTAACAGCCTTAACTTTTTCACCAATCTCTTTTAATTTCGTTTCTTTTACTTTTAATTTTTCATACAGTTCTTTTTCAGTCGCCAACGCCTTCGTATAATTTTCATTCATCTTTTGGAATGCATCATAACGGTTTTTATACGACTCTTCTACTGCTTTCGCTTGTTTTTGTAACTTTTTATCTTCAAGCTTCTCTATATTTCCTTGAACAGATTTTGTTTCTTTCTGAGCTTTTTCTAGCATTTCTTTCTCATTTTTCAATGCTTTTTCACGATCATCTACATTTGCAGTAGCTTGCTCTATTTTCTTCATAACAGCGTCATTATGATCTTTACCTTCTTGTAAAATTTGAGAATATAGTTCTTGACCTTCCTTCTCTAACTTCTCTAATTTTTTCGCTTCATCAACTAATGATTTCTCTTGTGTCGCCGCTGTTTCAAAAGCTGTATATAAGTTTTCTTCTGGTTTTTCACCGAAACAACCTGTTAATAGTCCTACTGATAGTGCTCCTACTACTGCTACTTTTCCATACTTCAACGTTCATTCCTCCATTACATACGGTTATCATGCCAGAAATTCACTGGGAAGTGACTCTCTTCATGATAAGCTTCAAACTCATAACCCTTTTCTTTTAACCCTTTTAAAATTGCTGGCACAGCAGCAACTGATTGTGGGTGAATGTCATGCATTAAAATAACTTCCTGTGGTTTTGTTGCATTTGTTATTACATTTTGAGCAATTTGAGCTGCCGCTGCATCAACTTGCACTTTGTTATATTTCCAGTCTAATGAATCAATTGTCCAATCCCATACTTTAAAACCGCCCTCTACTACTTTATTTCGAAGACCTTCATTTAATCCAGGCATCGAACCGTATGGCGGACGTGTTAATTTAGGTGATTTTCCAATAATATTTGCGATTAAGCTTTGATCTTCTTTCATTTCATTTACATACTCGCCATTTTTATATAACTTTGCAAAATTATGTGTCATACTATGCATACCTACATAATGACCCTCTGCATTTTCACGTTTCACTAAATCCGGAAATTCTTTTACATTCGCTCCAATTAAAAAGAATGTCGCCTTCGCATCATGCTGTTTTAACATATTTAATAATTCAGCCGTATATTTCCCTGGGCCATCATCAAATGTAAGATAAGCAACTTTTCTTTCTTTCCCATTAAAACGACTTGGTGCCGTTTTATTCATTTCTACTTTCGGTTGTTCACTTGCAAGCTGTACTACGTTTTCTTGTTTTGCAACAGCCTTTGCTGGTGAAGTAATGGATTGAAACATGAAATACCCAATAGCTACTGCTGCAATCGCTATTAAAACGACTACTACTCGTTTAATGTTAAAAGCTTTTTCCATTCTATCGAATTCCTCTCCCTATTAATCTTATATATAAATCACCCAATATAATTATACATCTATTTATTTTATTACACTATATAAACAGACCTATATATGTATTATAATGGGAGTTTTATCAAAATAGTTGTTCCTATTCCTTCTTTACTTATAAAACTAAGTGTACCTCCATGAAGCTCTACCATTTTTTTAACGATAGCTAAACCAAGACCGGCACCTGTAGCATGGTTATTAATCTGGTAAAATGACTGTTCTATATACGGTAAATGCTCTTTAGCAATTCCAATCCCTTCGTCTTTCACCTTTATCACTGCTTGTCCTTCATTTTTAGTCGCTTCAATATATACTTTACCATTTTTATGTGAATATTTAATGGCATTTTGAACAATATTCAAGAAAATTTGCTTTAGTCTATTTCGATCTCCTATCAATTCGATTCGTTCTATAGTTTTGATGAATTGCATTTGCTTCTCTTCAGCATTAGGAGTTAATTGCCAAATCGTCTCCTCTAGTATATCGTATAATTGCACCTTTTGTTTATATAAATTGAAATGATTTGATTGTAATCTTGAAAAATCTAGCAATTCTTCTACTAAATGAATCAATCGGTCTGTCTCACCTGATATAATTCCCATGCCTTGCTTTATCTCTTCTTCCGTTAAATGATCTACCGTTTTTAACGTCTCACTCCAACCTTTAATTCCAGTTAAAGGCGTTCGTATTTCATGAGAAATCGAAGCAATGAATTCATTTTTCATCTGTTCCGCTTTTTCTATTTTATTAGACATATGATTTAAACTATGTGCCAATTCACCTAATTCACCAGGATAATCCTCTTTAATTTTTTTCTTTAATGTACCTTCTGCAATTTGTGAAGAAGCATGAATAATAGATTCGATAGGTCTAACAAACGAATTTGCTAATCGTCTACTGATTAAGAAGACAATTCCTGAAATAACAATGCCTACAGAAATAGTAAACATAATGATTTCGATAATCTTTGCATTTACATTCGTTAAAACAGTCGTATATTTCAAAACACCTATCGTTTGTCCTTGATGAATAAGCGGACTAATCACTTCTAATTGTTTCACATTATCTTTCGTAGTAGTCACTTGATGATACATTTCTCCTTCTAGTAACGAATACGGAATAACTATTTTACCTTTTACCTTTTGTCCACTTGAAGACTGTATAATCGTACCATGTCGATCAATTAATTGTAATTCTGTTCCTTCTAACTGAAAGCTCTCAATTATATCACCGCTGTATTCTTGCAAACGAATAAAGTATAGGGAATTGTATTCAGAGAAAAATCGTGTACTTGTCTTCGCATGAGATTCTATATATTGCACAATACCATTATAATAATAACGATATATGGAGACTGAAAATACGACTTCAAATAATACAAGCATAAGTATAATGACCGTCATAAAATATAAAGTCACTTTTCTTTTCATCTTATACTTTCCTTCCACACATATCCTTTTCCCCACACAGTAAGAATGAATTCAGGTTCTGACGGATTACATTCTATCTTTTGACGTAATCGCCTCATATTTACATCTACTACTTTCGTCTCACCTACATAATTCGTTCCCCAAATCATATTTAAAATTTCATCACGTGAAACCGGCTTTGCAGCCTGATTCATTAAATAATGTAATATCATATACTCTGTAGGGGTTAAATCAACTAATTGTCCACTTTTATATAATCTTTCTTCTATAACATTTAATGAAAACGGGCCAGATGTGATAATATTTGCTTTTTCATCATGTACTTCTATTCTTCTTAATAACGATTGTATACGTGCAGTTAATTCCACTGGACTAAACGGCTTTGCGATATAATCATCTGCACCAATTCCTAATCCTTGTACCTTATCTTCATCTTGCACACGTGCGGTTAACATAATAATACCGATTTTTTTATTTTCTTCCCTGATCGCTTTACAAACTTGAAAACCATCCATTCCTGGTAACATTACATCAAGCAATGCTACATCAACAGTATGTTCACATAAAATCTGTAACGCCTCTTCTCCCGTACTAGCTTCTAATACATAAAATCCAGCGCGTTTCAAATTTAATACGATAAAACTACGAATAGGTATTTCATCTTCTAAAACTAAAATTGTTGGCATAATTCCCACCTCCCTACTCTTGTTGATAATCCGCTAGCGGTTTTACATATTCTTTCACCTTTTCAAAATGTGGTTGTTTCGGTACGGCATATACGTGAGAAGCCGTTTTTACTGCTGCCTCGTATCCTTTTATTTTGAACCATTCTTTCCGCTTAAATATATGGACTTCAAGCCATAGTTCATTTTTCGTAGTATCTATAAATTTTTGTACATCTGATGCTTCTTGCTGAACTGGAACAGTTATTTTTCCAATTAACGCTTGCGGGATTTTGACAAAATAACCTTTCTCTATATTTACATATCTTTCTTCTATCGGTTTAATTCCCTCTTCACTCCACTGAATATAACGTTCAAACATCGTACTCTCTCCGTACGATACCTCTTCCCAACCTTTTGGACGCACTGTACGAACAAATTCAATAATGCCGTCTTCATTTATATCTTTGCTTTCCACTACATAATCATTGAATAAGTCTTCTTTTCCATCTATATGTAGTGGCTCATAATGACCCTTATCAAATTTTGCTACATACGTTATCCCTGAATGAGCGCCAACACCTGCATCAATTACAACCGCCTTTAGTGATTTAGAAATGCGGCCCATTTGTATTCTTTGAATGCTATTTATAAACGGATCGAATGACGTTTCAGATAAAGTCTTGAATTGTTCCATGAACTCAACTGTCAATTTCTCATCCTTTTCATACGTAACTAGGCTTATATCTTTCAGTCCATTTTTATTTAAATCCTCTATGAATAACTTCGTATAACTTCGATTATATATTTCCTTCATATCTTCATTTTCTTCCGAAAAAACATACATAACATGTTCTAACGATTCACGATTGACAGAAATTCCGATTAATAGCTCCCGCTTCCCGTTCCCTGTAAAATCACCAACTTCAACGATATCTACATCTCCACCATCAAATCTATGCGTGGACTTTACTTTCCAGCCATTTCCGAATTCTTCATATACAGCTAAATATACGCTATGATCTTCATTCGGCAATTTATAAAATAAGATGGCTTCTTTCTTATTATCTTGTTTAAAATCCATTGACCAGATCATCTGTTTATCTTTATTAGACATTGGAGTTAGCAATCGATAATTTACAGGCAAATCTTTATCTATTTGCTCTTTTAGTTCATTAATCCATTTTTCATTGGCAGGAGCACCCATTAAACTTGTTGGAGCTTCAGACATTTTACATCCAGTTAACATAAAAATGATTCCCATAATGCCTATCCATTTCTGCATATGATATCTTTCCTTATTACAGATTTTAATTATTCCCCTTTACTTTTTGCTTCTCCAATATTCTCATACATATGAGTATAATTTTTCTAAAATAAAAAATCGTTACAGAAAAGTTACAAATCCATTCCGATAAAAAAAGATTGGCGAAAGCCAATCTTTTTTTATTATTCGTTTCGAACTGGTTTTGGTGTTACACCTAGATGATTATTTAATTTGTTCGAAATATCTTTCACATTTTTTTCATTTGGAATGTAATAATAAATACCTCCGATACGTTTATCTGTACCTTCTACTTGCATTTTTTCCATTTCCAAATTAGATCCTGCCATATTTTTTGTAATAGCAAGCATATCATCAAAAGTTAAGTTCGTTTTCATATTTTTATCAACCGCATCAAGTAAAGAGCCCATTTTGCTAATTGATTGAACAGACATCGCTTTTTTAGCAATTGCTTCTATTACAAGTTGTTGTCTTTGACCACGCATTGCATCACTGTCAATTTTACGCGTTCTTGCAAGTGCAAGTGCTTGTTCCCCATTTAAATGTTGGTAACCTTTCTCTAAATGAATCATACCCGCTTGGTCTTTACTATCTTGTTCAGTGAAAGTAACTGGTACATCAATGTCAATACCACCAATTGAGTCGACAATTTGTACGAATGATTCAAAGTTAAACTTCACATAATAATCCACAGGAACATTTAAAAATCTTTCCACTGTATCTCGTGTACTTTCAACACCACCAAATACGTGTGCGTGTGTAATTTTATCTAATTTCTTTCTAGATGGAATATAAACACGTGAATCACGCGGAATACTTACTAACTTAACGGACTTATCATTTTTATTAATTGTTGCTAATAAAAGTGCATCTGTTCGAACAGCTTCACCGTATTGACTTTTCCGCATTTCACTACCATCTACACCCATAATTAAAATGGAGATGTTATCCTTTAAAGGTTCAACTTCTTTATCACGCTTCGATGACTTATCAATTTGTGCATACGCATCACTTACAACCGCTTTTGCTTTGTTATATATAAACGATCCATATCCTACTCCTCCAAAAATAAGTAGGAAAAATGGAATTAAAATGAACCATTTTATTGACCTTCTTTTAGAACGTTTTTTATTGCTTCTCGTATTTTGTTCTAATTCAGAGCTCATCTTCATTCGCCTCTCTTTCTCTTTCCCTAGTATAATGTATGTCTAGCAATCTTCATATTGAATTTCCTTTCAAATACCTTACATTTTTGTAAGGTTACATAATGAATCCAATATGTATTACATTTCACATTATACTCTCGTGCTTATTTTTGGCAAGTCACTATTTTTTAACTTCAAAAATTTAACATTTCCCAACATCCTAAATTACAGATTTATAAATTTATCCGTTTCAAATCCTTCAATTTTCATGTGAAAAATTAGTAATGCAACAATACATTTCACATTATTTTTTCTCGAGCGGTGTATACATTGTTTTTTTTCCATGATTATAAATGAAAGCGGATTTTG
Source organism: Bacillus sp. FSL R9-9834 (assembly GCF_038006905.1). Classification (NCBI taxonomy): domain Bacteria; kingdom Bacillati; phylum Bacillota; class Bacilli; order Caryophanales; family Bacillaceae; genus Bacillus; species Bacillus sp. FSL R9-9834. Next base: position 1,955,335 of record NZ_JBBOWD010000001.1, on the reverse strand, counting down.
CTTTTAGTTTCGCCTTATCTATTTCTATCTCTTCATTTGAGAAATTCACAATAACTTTAATATCTTTTCCATATGATGCAGATTGAACTAATTTATCTTCTGACAAATATACAAAGTTCGTCATTTCTTCTTTTACTGCCTTTTCATGAACTTCATTCCAAACCTTCAGGTGCTGCGTAATTTCTTGTTTATGCTTATTCCACTCTACTTCATCTAAATGATACAACGGAGGAACATTATACAATAACTCATATAACATACGGCTTCCTACCTCATCTTTTACTTTCAAACTTCCCCATTCCCAGTGATGCGTTGTAATTACAGAATCATTGTATACTAATTTATATAACGGTACCGAATATACTGGATTTAAATATACTTGTTTATATTCTTCTTTTAATGGTACTTGTTTTGCATATTTTTCTGGAACATTTTGATTCGGTGACCAATATCCGCCCACATAATACGGACTATTTTTATTTTTCCTCATATCTTCATCGTCCCATTTAATAACAGGCGTTTCAATGCCGTGAGCAAATGCAATCGTGCTACTTGCAAAGTCATTTCCGCCTTCTGAACCAACTACCATACCTTTTTCTTGCGCAATATAATCCATTCGTTGCAACCTTGCTTTTAAATCTTGTTCTTGTGTTGTTATATGTTTGGCCGAATAGTCATCATAAATTTCACCTGTCGCATCACAATCAATAAACCATGAATTATATTTAGGTCCATTTTGTAATATATCGTTCATTCTCTCTTTTACACTAGGAAGAGATAAAGTTGGATTTAATTTTCGCCCTCTACCTAAAAATCCTTGTACCTTTTCTCCATTTTTCTTCGTCACAGTTGCCTCTTCATATAACGATGGATCAGTAAAAGAAGCTGTATTCCAATTTTTATCAGCTTTTTCGTGAATAGAATGGTAAGAATCATACGGACCAACTAAATACCCCATTTTCTTAGCTTCTGTCACGAAATCAGGCTGCATATACCCTTGTTCCCAGTTCGGTAACCCAATCCATGCATTATCTATTCCTGCAGCTTTCATTTCCTTTATAATATCCGTTCCATCTGCCTTACCCCATTTACTTACTTCTTCAACTGCATCATCGAGCGCTGACTTTAATACATGCTTATTTAAGTTATATAACTCCATCTTTGATAAATGATCCACACCTTTGTTTAATAACTCACTAGCCTTCTGATCCACTCTTTGGAAAATATCCTCTTTATATAATTCCTTCATTGATAATACTTCATTTATATAACGCAAAATAACATTTTTTTGATACTTATCAATGAAATCTTGTTTACTTACTTGATCGAATACATTTAATTCTCCAGGCTCTGAACTATATTTTTGAATAAGCTCTTTTATATGGCTAAACACAGGGCTATTTATTTTCTCTCTTAGCTTTAGCCAATTTACATTACTTTCTGATAAGCCATTTTGATTCCAAAAATAAAAATGAGCTGCACCGTAAAGCTTTTCTATCTCTTTATTTTTTCTAGCCTTTTCTTTTAATGTTTTAAATTCGCCTTTTCGAGCGATATTGTCTTTATACAGTTTAGCAATACTTACTGCATCATTATTTGTCACATATACTTGAAATCCATATGTTTTATTTTTATTTATACGCGGAAATTCATGTATAAAATCAAATCCTATTTTCGGATCCGAATGAAATTTCAATTCATTATTAAACATATTGTTCGAAATATATACAATCGAATATTTCGAACCATTTAACGCGAAAAACTTCATAGAAAATGATTCAGCAAATGAATAGGCATCATCCTTTAAAAACTTCTTCCAATTTTCATCATTACTCGGAATTTGTTTCCCTTCCCATAACGGAAGTGTATAATTTTCAGCTTGTACTTTCGGCCAAGTAAAGCTTTCTGCACCAGTCGATTCCACTTCAATATTTAAGTGATCTTTTTTCTTCTCTAGATTCACTTTTACTTTTTGATCTGGATATTCCCAAGATGTACGATCCTTATCTTTTTTTACATTCGACACCTTCATTTTCGGCAAAGGCTGTGATGCCAGTTCCTTTACGCCATCATGTTCTACAATTAACGTGAAAGTCTCTGGATTTACATCATAAGTAAACTCTTTATACGTCGCTTTCTTTATTTTAGACTCTTGAACAGTATTGCTATCTTTTACATCACACCCGACTAAAGTCGAAAATGACATCGTTGTAAGAAGACATATCGCTATCATTTTTTTCATCTTCTGCACCTCCACCACCGAATATACAGGGGCTTTGTTACAGGAATGTGGCAAAAAAATAGAACTAGCATAAACTAGCTCTATTTGCGTATTAAAAATAAAGTGAAACTTTAATCAGTGGGGGTTTTGTTCATCCCCCACTGATGATTAGCCCTCACCAATCGGACGTTTACGGACAGTTCATCTCCCACCTAACTTCTTTGCTCCAACTGAATTTTGAGATGGGAGTTTTACTGTCCATTAACGCGGAATAAAGGCAAATCATTCTAAGTTGTAACACTTATTTCTTAACTAAAGAAATAAGTGTATATAATATAGCCTAAAGCTAGCACTAAAATTACTAGCGCTGTACCTTTCCAATTCATACCACCTGCCATATCAACTGGACTACCTGTTTCAGCTCTGTTTAATCCATCCTTTAAAGAACCTGTAGGATTATTTTTCAATTCACTTTGCCTTATACGTTCTCTTTTTTCTTCTGGTGACTCTTGCTTCATAGGATCACCTCCAAATGAATACACTCTTTACTAAATTATACATTAATATTTTTCTTTTATACGCAAACATATTTACAACATAAAAAAAGCTAGCGATGCTAGCTTTTTTTATAATCCAATATGTTCTTCCTTATTTACAGTAATCCCTCTATGCTCAATTTCTAGCTCACACACTTTCATAGACGTAAATACTCTTGCTAATTGCTCAGCAATTTCTTGACGTTTCTCATACGGCGTTAATATAAAAATAGACGGCCCTGCACCGCTAAGCGCTGTACCGTATGCACCGAATTCTTTTGCACATTTACGAATAGATGGTAATAACGGTACAAGCTCTAAACGATACGGCTCGTGAAAATGATCCCTTTCCATCATTTCGCCTACAACTTCCCATTTCTTTTGACATAAAGCAGCTACTAATACATTACTTATTGCACTAGCCTTAACAGCTTCATGAAACGGGAATACATCTGGTAATACAGATCGACTTTCATCTGTATTTAGCTCTTCATTTGGAATAAGAGAAATAACGCCTAATTCCTTACTTTCAATTCTTACAACCGAAACATTCTTTCCATCAAGTGCTCCGATTACCGTTCCTCCTAATATAGAAGCAGCAACATTATCAGGATGACCTTCAAAATTTGTAGCAATTTGAACTTTTTGATCAGTCGTTAAGTTCAAGTTACCTAGTTGATTCGCAAGCTCTATCCCAGCTACAATTGCTGATGCACTACTTCCTAGTCCTCTTGTTAATGGGATATTACTAGTAACTTCTATTATATAAGGTGATAAAGAAGGACTCACTTTACATGCCGTACTAACGATTAAATTTTTATCGTCTGTCGGAATCGACTCATCAAAAGAATGGATCACTTGCCATTTATTAGATTTCTCTTTTACTACTACATGCAAATACAATGACAAAGCTATTCCTACTGAATCGAATCCAGGTCCAACATTCGCTGTACTAGCAGGAACACGAATACTTAATGGTATCACGACATAATCACCCCTTTAATATGCTCTTTAATTTGTTCTATATTATTTGAAACACTTGCAATATCTAATGTATTAGAAGAAATTGCGATATCAGGATCTTTCAAGCCGTTTCCAGTTAAAACTGCAACAACTGTTTCTCCTTTTTTGATTTTTCCAGATTGAACATGTTTCATTACGCCAGCTAATGAAGCATTCGATCCTGGCTCAGCGAAAACCCCTTCCGATTTTGCTAATAATCTATACGCATGTAAAATTTCTTCATCTGATACCATATCTATTTCACCGTGAGACTGCTCAGCAGCCTCTACTGCATATGACCAACTTGCTGGGTTACCGATGCGTATCGCTGTTGCAATTGTTTCTGGCTCGTCAATTACATGCCCTTTTACAATAGCAGCTGCTCCTTCCGCTTCAAATCCATGAATTCTTGGCTTCTTATATCCTTTTTCTTTCTCATATTCACAGAAACCCTTCCAGTACGCTGTAATATTCCCAGCATTCCCAACAGGAATCGCTAAAACATCTGGTGCACTTTGCAATTGGTCACAAATTTCAAATGCTGCTGTTTTTTGCCCTTCAATTCGATAAGGATTTACCGAGTTAACTAATGTGATTGGCTCTTCTGCAGCAATATTTCTTACAGCCTTTAGTGCATCATCAAAATTTCCTTCTATTGAAATAATTTCAGCACCATAGGCAACTGCTTGCGCTAATTTTCCATGTGCAATTTTCCCTTCTGGGATTACGATAATACATTTCATTCCAAGACGTGCCGCGTATGCGGCAGCCGATGCTGATGTATTACCTGTTGACGCACAAATAATGGCCTCTGAACCTTCTTCTTTCGCCTTCGCAACTGCCATTACCATACCACGATCTTTAAAAGAACCTGTCGGATTCGCTCCTTCATACTTACCGTATAACTGAATTCCTAATTGTTTTGATATATTTAATAACGGGATAAGCGGTGTATTCCCTTCCATTAAGCTCACATCAGGTGTATTTTCATTTACTGGTAAATAAGAAGCATACTGTTTTAATAATCCTTTATACATATTGTTTTTCCTCCTCAATAATGTAGTAACTGTTTATTTCACTTGCGACATCTTCTATCGCTCCTAAAACTCGTTCGAATTGATACTTTGAAGTTTGATGTGTTACAACAACGACTTCTGCAAGTTCACGATTTAAAGGTAATTGAATCACTTCTTTTAAACTTACGGAATAATTAACGAAACATTCTGTTATTTTTTGCAACATCCCTGGTTCGTCTCGTAATGAAATACGCAAGAAATATTTCGAAACGACTTCTTCATCTCCCTGTAATTCGTACGGCTCTGGTTCTTTTAACGCACTTTTATTTTTCTGAACTTGATTCATATTTTTAACGATTGAAATAATATCACTTACTACAGCAGAACCAGTCGGTAACTTCCCAGCTCCAGGTCCGTAAAACATTACTTCCCCTACTGCTTGACCGTGAACATATACTGCATTAAATTCATTATTTACATTCGATAATGGATGATGACTAGGTAAAAGAGTCGGTTCTACACTTAAATGAATGGCTGATCCTTGTTTCTCTGCTTTACCAATTAATTTCATTGTAAACCCTAACTTTTCAGCCATTTGTAAATCTTCTTTTTCGACCTTTCGAATCCCTCTTACTTGTACATCATCTAAAGAAACATTCATCGAAAAACCTAAGTTTGCAAGAATCGCTACCTTTCTCGCCGCATCTAGCCCATCTACATCCGCTGTCGGATCTGATTCTGCAAAACCTAATTTTTGTGCTTCCTGTAAAGCTTCTTCATACGACCATCCATTTTGACTCATCTTTGTTAACATGTAATTTGTTGTACCATTTACAATTCCCATTATTTTTTCAATTTGATCTGATGCTAATCCGTCTGTTAACCCTCTTAACACCGGAATACCGCCCGCTACACTTGCCTCATAACATAAATCACAATCATTATCGTTCGCCAGCTGGAGAAGCTCTGCACCATATACAGCCATTAAATCTTTATTTGCTGTTACGACATGTTTCTTATTTCGTAAAGCTTTAACAATATGCTGCTTCGCTTCTTCAATTCCGCCCATTACCTCTACTACAATATCAATATTTGAATCATTTAGAACTTCATCGACATGACTTGTTACTACGATTCCATCAATACAAACATCACGTTCTTTTTCTAAATCACGTACAGCAACTGTCTTCACTTTCACTTCATACCCTGTATCAAGCGCAATTTTTTTACAATGTTCTTTCAAAATATGGACAACACCACTTCCGACCGTACCTAATCCTAACACCCCTACATTAACAACATTATTCATCTTCTAATCTCCTCCTACAATTTTATTTTTTATCTTTATCAATCACCTTACTCTGCTTTTCAATCATGCAGGTGGTGGTTATTTCCGTACGTACAAATCGTTTCATGTTACAGCACCTCCTTTCAAAGTAATAAAAAAACACACTCATCCCTAGGAAAGGGACGAATGTGTTTTCGTGGTTCCACCCTTGTTCCAATCTAGACATATTTCTCTCTAGATTGCTCAAGTTCAGATAACGGCTGATTCCGTCAATAATTACTAGATTACTCGTTCACTATTGAAGTTCAAAGGTGGTAAAATCATTTCTCGTGTTAGGAAGCTCACACCCTTGACTTCCCTCTCTGTAAACCGTAAAAATGATTTCATGTCCTTATCGTTACTTTTCGTTCATGTTTATTTGTTAACTCATTATACTCGCATAAAAAACAAAATCAATACTATTTTTTAATTATTTTTAATTTTCAATCTCTAAAACCATAAAAAAACACACTCATCCCTAGGAAAGGGACGAATGTGTTTTCGTGGTTCCACCCTTGTTCCAATCTAAACGTATTTCTCTCTAGATTGCTCAAGTTCAGATAACGGCTGATTCCGTCAATAATTACTAGATTACTCGTTCACTATTGAAGTTCAAAGGTGGTAAAATCATTTCTCGTGTTAGGAAGCTCACACCCTTGACTTCCCTCTCTGTAAACCGTAAAAATGATTCCGTGTCCTTATCATTACTTTTTCGTTCATGTCTATTTGTTAATTTATTATAGTTATGAAGTTTTTAAAAAGCAAGCCTATTTTTACTAACTATTTTCAAGAAATTTTTTTATTATATTTCACAATATCATTATGCAACTGCCACTCAATTTACCTATTTTGTTATTTCTCCAGTTTTTAAATCAACAGTTCACATATAAATATCCCATTCTAAAACACGTACATCCCCACAAAAAACTATACCAATAAAATTTTTCAATACAATCTTTTCGTATAACTTTCTTTAACGCTCTCTCACTTGGTTGCCCCAATATTTTCCGTAATTCTTCCTCTGTTGAAATAATCGATTTTATTTCCGTCCTCTCTATACCCACTTATACCGTTTGAAAAAAACTAGACAAATGTATACATTCGTCACGCACAAGCAAAAACGGTGCGCCTTGTACGATTCGCCACAGGGAATCTCACCCACGTCTACCGAATATTTGACGTCACAATTGCCCTTTCCCTCCTTTCGAAGTTCCAGTTCATAGGATCAGAGGTCACCCCTGACTCAGTAGGAGCTGTTAGCTCGACTTTTTACTGCACTTTGTTGTCACGACGATTTCATGGGCACGGAGTCTTCCTTACAGGTTATCCATGGCATTGCCACCACCGTTTTTTTGTTTTAATTTAAAACTATCCTAATTTAGATAATACATATAATTTTTGTTGGAACGTATGTTTTTTCCAATGTTTTGTTGCCGAAGCCCATTGTTTTTTTCGTTCCATCGAACGATTCATTTTTTTCGGATACCCTAATGGACAAGCATACGGCACTTTTTCAAATGTCAAATCCATCCCTCTTCTTGCAATTACACAAGCCGCACTTCCGTGAGAACTTAATCCATACCGTTTCATAAATACTGTATGACCAATTTGACTGGTATAAGCAGGGTTAACAGGTATTGCTTCTACGCCTATTTTTAAACACTTATGCTGTAAAAGTTCTTTATAACGACTATAATAAAAACCACTTAATAGTCTTGCTCCATTTTTACTACTTTCACGAAGCTGTAATTTTTTCTTTTTAAAATCTAAATCTTCATAAGCAATTGGTTTTTTCTTTTCTAATGCGTATTCGACCACTTGTTTTAATGCTACACTTAAACTTTGTTCGGCAACTTCCGAAGAAACATTGTATCCCTTAAATGGAACATCGAATGTATAAATTGGATTTCCGAAACGGTCTGTTTCCGTTACCGATAAAAAGTTTGCGTTACAATCAATTCCAATGCATCCATTCCCTTTTATGGTTTGAATGTCTGGCATATCAACATCCACAGTCGCACACAAATACCAATTGTCTTCTTCTCGAATGAATTTAAAGGTTAAGGCACGATAGTACGTTACGTTACTTTATTTCCTTTTCCCTTTGTATATCCCACTCGACCTATTTTTGCTACGTCTAATTGTTCTTGACCATAAGGGAACACAACGTTCGGAACAGTAAAATGTGTGCCATATGTTGTTTCATTTTGGTTATCTACACGAATCCGTAAATGATTGTCGGTGTCATACATACAGGTTTGATTGCCATTCTTTTCATCACTCGAACCAATAAACGTAAATTGAGCAGCACGTTTTTCTTGCCATTTTTGTTTCCATTCTTTAAAGGTTAACTTGTTTTCTTCTAAATGGAATTGTTTATGAAACCATTCTTTTGAACCAAAACAAATACGAATTTTTTTATTTTTTTCATCTTCTTGTAATCGCTTTAATTTTAGTTCTAAACGATATAATCTTCTTTTCTTTTGATGAATGGTATGCTTTTGTTTTCTATAACTTCTTACCTTTTTTGTAAAATTCTTTTCTTTCCCATTCATTTGTAGCAATTTTTCATGTGCTTTTTCTTTTTGTTCCATTTTCTTTATGATTACACCCTGTAAATGAATGATTTTTTCTGTCGTTTCTTTTATATATAATTTTTGTAGTTCTCTACGTGCTTTGACACGTCCGTCTAATTGTCTCTTAATGCTATTATATTGACGAGAAGTAAGGTCGTATAAACGACAATAGCGTACTTTTGTTTGGTTTTCATTGTGACCACGCACATATAAATCCACAAATAGTTTGCGTTCGATATGACCAAATTCTTTTGCGAATTGTTGATAGTATTCATAAGTGTTGATTGTTATACCTTTACTACTCAGAACATTCGTGTTCTGAAGTTTTGTTTTGTACGTTTGGAACACGAATGATTTCCTCCTCTACTGTTTTTTGCAACTCCTTATGTTTTTTACTTCGTAGTCCATATAATTTTCCTGAAAAACTGGTAATAATACCAATTAAATCATCCGCTAACTCTTCTTGTATACTTTTTGTATTTTCTTTTTCATCTAATACATGAATAGTTACATTGTGGCTTTTAAAATATTCTTCTAAATAGCCATAGCCAAAACGTGTTAATCGATCTCGATAACGGATAGCTACATCTGTTATCTCTCCTTTTTTCGCCAAATCCATTAGTTTTAACAAACCTTTTCGTTTATCGTTCAAACCTGAACCGACATCCGAAAAGGTTACAATAGAAGAAAAATGTAATTTTTCCATTTTTTCTTGAACAAAAAGGAGATTTGACGTTCCAAATCTCCTTTTTGTTTTTGTTCGTTTGAAGAAACACGACCATAAATAGCTAATTTTTTATTTGTTTTTATATTTTCTACACCTAATATGCGATGCACTTCGCTTTCAGGAATACGTCTTCTACCACTAGGAGTGCGAACGACTTGTATTTTCCCTTGTGCATCCCATCGTTGTAATGTTTTAACGGAAACATCTAATAATTCAGTTACTGTTTTTAAATTTAATAATTTTTTCCACACTCACACTTTATCATATATGACAACGAATATATATGTCTGTCTATAAAATCATTCAACTGCTAAACACCCTCTCCTTTTTTCTTTATTTTCCCAAAATTCATTACAAATATTGTATAATAAAATTTGCAGAAAGGGGAATTTAAATGACAGAGTGGTTAACAATATTTGATACTGAAAAAAATATACTTGGGAAGAAATTACGTGATGAAGTGCATCGTGACGGTGATTGGCACGAAACATTTCATTGTTGGTTTGTAGAAAAAGATGATGAAGATATGTTTTTATATTTCCAATTACGCTCTAAAAATAAAAAAGAAGCTCCGAACATTTGGGATATTACTTCCGCTGGACATATTATGCATGATGAAGATGTACAAAGTGGTGGTCTTCGTGAAATTGAAGAAGAATTAGGGCTTTCTTTTCAAACGACTGATTTAGCATATAAGGGCATCTTTACAATAGATTATGAAATTTCAAATCTTACAGATCGCGAGTTTTGTCATATGTATTTCCACAATGTCATTAACCCACTTCCATTCGCACCGGGTCAAGAAGTAGACGATGTGATGAAAATACATGCAACTTCTTTTCTACAGCTATTAAAAAGAGAGATTTCATCTTTTACCGCTACTTCTGTTTTGAGCAATAAACCGCTAACGATAACTTTTGATGATATTTATCCATATGATTTTGCATACTATGAATTTGTTATTGAACAAGGAAAAGACTTACTAGAAAATAATAGTCTATAAATAAACTAGGACTCCTAGCATCGTACTGCAAGGAGTCCTAGTTTTTCATTATTGTTCAAGTATTTTCAATCTACTCTCTACTTGTATAAATAAACGAATGATTAATAACAGCATAATCACCATAATCGCTATCATTGTATGTGGATATCTAAACAGTATACTAATCACACTTCCAATTAACATCATAATGAATCCGTTTTGCTTCATCACTTCTGCACTATACCTATTACCTGCATCCCATAATTCTTTATTTTTCATAGATTGTTTCGTACGATAACCATATGCCGCATTAATATCGTTCGGTGGATTTTTTTGAAGGACAATTGCCGCAAGTATAAATATAATACCTATTAAAATACTCATTCCTATGTTTATTAGTGCATACATCAATTATATCCCCTCCTAACCTACAGCTTCATTATACGACACAATCCTGTTTTTTCCAAATTTACAACACATTCACTTTCGCTCTTTCGATGTTTGGAACATGCTTGGCAGCGTTACAAAACGTGCCCCTTTCGTTTTTAACTGTGGAATGATTTGGTCCAGTGCCTCTACAGATCCTTGCAGGCGTCCACCTGGAGTTGAATGTTGAAGTATGATACTACCAGGAAATGAGTTCCCTAACACATTATTTGTAATCGTATCAGCGCTTACACCTTTCCAATCAACTGTATCCACACTCCACTGTACAATCATAAAGTTTTGCTCAGTTGCCCAATGCAATTGATTTTCAAGTATTTCACCATACGGCGGGCGTATAAATTTAGGAGCATAGCCGACTAAACGTTTTAATATTTCTTCCGTTTTTATAATTTGATTACGGTACTCGACCTCATTTACTTTCGCTAAATTCGGATGACTATACGTATGATTGCCAATTACATGCCCTTCATTCGCAATACGCTTTACGACATTCGGAAACTTTTCTGCGTTTTCACCAAGTAAGAAAAAAGTCGCTTTTACATTATGTTGTTTTAACTTATCTAATATTTTCGGCGTAAATTCTAAATCCGGTCCATCATCAAATGTAAGTGCGACTTCCGCTTTATTGTACGGTCCTGAAAATGCGTACGCATATTTTTCGACCCATGAAAATGGTGTCCACGATCCACGTTCATCTGCTTTCATTTGTACTTCATAGCTTTGAGGGGTATATGTGTATGGCAATGTGCTTATATAATTTCCGTAATAAAATAAGTTATATGGCATATAGGTATACGGAACATCTCGTTCTAGTCCCCATTGATATGGAGCAAACATTTGTGGCGAATAAAAATAATACATAATAAAAACCTCCCTAAAATTTCATATGTGATTCCTCTACACTTTGTTAGAGAAATTCTTATTCATAAACAAAAATAAGACTGTCCGTAATTTGGACAGTCTTACTACTTACTATTGTTAATAAATTGATGTGCTATCTTTTGGTAAAGCTTTCACATGTTTTAAATAACTCGTCACTCTGTCATCATCACCTTGCGGGTACTGATATCCATAAGCGCTAGCAATTTCATTCGCCACTTCCCTAAATAAATCACCCATGACAAAGAATGATTCCCATATGTTTTCATATTCTGCATTAGAAAATGTCTTTTTAAATTGCTCCCACATATCTCCTTCGAAATATTGCTCAAAATGCTTTCCAAACTTCCCTGCATTAACTGTAAAGTCTGTTTTCATACCAATATGCCATTCTAGCATTACGATGAACATATCTCGCACCGGACCATCAAGCATTCCTTTTGCATAAGAAAGCTCTTCTCTCCATAATCCTTTTGCCACATTCGTACTACACCACCAAAATTCATTACAGCAACCTAAAAACTCTTTTTCTGTAGGCTTTTTTATTAAGTAATCTTTATCGCTTGCTGGCGGGAATTCTTCCATACAATTATCTTTATCGAGAAGTAATTTACTTAAGCTATCTTGTCCAACGAACTTTTTTATTAAATCAACCGGAACTAATGTTAAATCAATCCGATTTCCATCCATGAACTGCATTAAATACGGAAACTTCCCGTCTCCATCTGGTGGAACTAATAACATTTCTTCTGGCATTTGTACAATCATTATTTCTCCAAACCTATGAATCCAATTATGATTAGACGTAAAAGAGCGTATATCTTTTACAACATATATAATATCGTAGTCTTGAAAACAATCTCTTTTCACATTTGGATTTACACGCGATCCATTCATGATGACAGCTCGAATTCTTTCATCCTCTTTTGCTGTATTTATAATTAAGTCCAGCATTTCTTTTTCAGTTCTCATCTATTCCTAACCTCCAATTTTTAATATAAACTTATATTTTGAAGTACGTTGGAGGTCCACGAGCTAACTGCGTTGTATACGATACATGTTATAACTTTTCAAACATCTTTTTCATTCTATTTATCTCCTTTCGTTATTCTTTTACGACTGCCATTATAAATCCATCGTACCCTTTACTTCCGACTGTTTGAAGCGCTGTAGCACTTACACGTGGCTCAGCAGCTATTAGCTCATAGAAGCGACGTATCCCTTGTACGCGAGGGTCATTACTCGTATTGTCAATCACTTCTCCTTCACGTACTACGTTATCCCCAATAATTACAGTACCGGGGCGTGATAGTTTCAGTGCCCATTCAAAATAAGCAGGGTTATTTTGTTTATCAGCGTCTATAAAGATAAAATCAAATGGTTCATACTTCTCATTTTCTATTTGTTGTAAAGAATCTAAAGCTAATCCTGTTCGCACTTCAACTCTATCATTCAAATTAGCGCGTTCAATATTGCTACGCGCAATGTCAGCATGCTTTTCACTTGCTTCCAATGTAACAACTCGGCCTCCCGATGACAATCCTCTTGCAAGCCATATCGTACTATATCCACCTAGAGTACCAATTTCCAAAATGTTTCGAGCTCCTTGAATTTGAACTAATAGTTGCAAAAACTTCCCTTGCGTTGGCGATACATCATGTGCTGGTAATTTAGCTGCAGCGTTTACTTGAAGAACTTCTTCTAATGTAGAATCTTTCGGTATTAATACATCACTCACATATTGATCAACGGCCGTCCATGTCTCAATCATACTCATGAAAATACCATCCCTTCAATTTTTCAATGCTTTTCTACTATCCACTTTTGATTATATCGAAAATTCCGTCTTATATACAAAAAATAAAGAAGGGACATCTACTTCATTACAAAATAGATATCCCTTCTTTTATTTATACATGTATCCCTTACGGATTAGTAGACCAAAGTCCTGCTGATTTAATAAATGTACGTTTATTTAATTTCAGCTGCGCTACGATAAACTCTGCAATATCTTCTGCTTGCATTACTTTATCCGGATTTCCGTCAGTTAATCCTAAATCAACAGCCATGTCTGTTGCTACTGTACTTGGAGTTAAAGCTGTTACACGAATGTTATGTTTGCGAACTTCCATCGCTAACGATTCTGTTAAGCCAAGAACACCAAATTTAGAAGCACTATATGCACTTGTTACAGGTGCACCTTTTTGTCCTGCTGTAGATGAAATATTAATAATATCACCAGATTGTTGTTCAATCATGCTTGGTAAAGCTGCGCGAGTTGCATAGTATACACCCATTAAGTTTACTTGAATGATTTTTTCCCAATCAGCAACGTCTAATTCTAAAAACTTACCGAATTTAGAAATACCAGCGTTATTAATTAAAATATCGATAGATCCTAAACCGTTTTTTAACGTTTCAATTGCAGTAGTTACCTCTTCATATGAAGAAACATCAGCAGTCGCAATAACAGCTTTTACGCCTTCTGCTTCTACTTCTTTCGCTACAGCTTTTAAGTTTTCTTCTGAACGAGCTAAAAGACCGACATTTACGCCTTCTTTCGCTAATGCGATCGCTACAGCGCGACCAATCCCTCTACCTGCTCCTGTAATTAAAGCATTTTTGCCTTGTAATAATTCTGCCAAGTATAACACTCCTTAATCATCTCAGTTATGTACTATATGAAAATTGTATCTATGTTTATGTAAAAAGGCAATGATGCACTTTCATGTGCGTAGGTTACTTGTAGGTAACTATAGAAATTTTTTATTTATAATTCTTATGGATTTGCCATAATTCATGTAAAATAAAAATAAATTCTACATAGGAGAGTATATGTGTATGACAAGAAAAAAATGGTTCTTGCCACTAACTGCAGTCGGACTATGCATCATATTTTTGGCTATGTACTTTATATTTGGTAATCCACTACATTATAAAGTAATAGAAAAAGATACTAACGAATATCTCCATACTATAAAAGGATATAAGCAAAAAGAAATACAAAGCATAACCGGAAAATATACTCCTCTTTATAATATCGGCTATTATGCGGAAGTCGTATATAAAGACGAACCTTATTTTACATACTCTTATACATACGATAATAATAAAATAATACAAGACAACGGCATTTTAGGAAGACATACTGAGTCATTTAAAAATCTTAATTTAAACTGGTCATTGTTTGACGAGTTAGTAGACGGTATTCATAAAAACTTGCAAGAAAGAGGTTTAAGTAAAAAGAAAGATTATTCTATACGCCATGTTCAATTCGTTGATATTGATGATGATAAAAACGGTGCAGAAGCATACGTTGACTTTAAAAAAGATAAAGAATCTGATTACTCATACCGTATGAATAGTGAAGGAAAAGCTTATCAGTATAGCTGCAGCAATGGTAAATGTATGTATAAAGAAAATAGTGTTAGAAGATATGCTCCTAACACTATTTCTCTTTATACTTAGGAATACACACAATAAATTCCGTACCCTTCCCTTCCTCACTCTCGACTTTTATTTCTCCTTGATGAAGGTCGAGTACTTTTTTTACGATAGCCAAACCTAAGCCACTTCCTCCATAAGCACGATTTCGTGAAGAATCCGCTTTATAAAAGCGCTCAAAAATATGTTGCTTCTGTTCTTTTGATATACCAATTCCTGAATCGCGAATACGTACTTCCACTACTTTCTCATATTCTTTTAACTGAATTGTAATCGTGCCACCATTTGGCGTAAATTTAATACTATTATGAATTAAATTTATCCAAACTTGACTCATACTTTCTTGGTCAGCAGTAATGTGCACTTTCTCTAAATTAAGTTCCAATTCAATTTCTTTTTCAGCCCAGAGCGGTTCACTATTTAACACAATTTGCTTTAACTGTTGATCTAATCGATAAGTCACTCTTTCTGGTGTATATTCTTCCGACTCTAAAAGGGTAAGCTTCAGTAAATTTTGACTTAGTTTAGATAATCTCGTCGTTTCCGTTTCAATAATGGTAAGGTAATGCTCTCTCTTTTCCTCGGAAAGATTGTTATCTTGTAGCGCTCTAGCAAATCCTTTTATAGAAGTTAATGGTGACTGTATTTCATGAGAAACATTCGATACAAATTCCTGGCGCATTTTCTCCATCGCATTTAGTTCATCTGTCATATCATTTATACTTTTTACGAGCACACCAATTTCTCCATCATATTTCTCTTCATTTCGTATTTTTACGGAGAAGTCCCCTTTTGCAATTTTTTGTATCGGTTCAATAATAGTCCAAATCATCGCCTCTCGCTTCGGTCTCATTAATACCCCAATCAACACCCAAATAAGAACAATAAATACAAAGCCGACCATATCACTAATTAAAAAAGTAACAAAAGGTGATACTTGTATTTCAAGAGCATTTATTACACTTGATGATACATAAAAGGCTATAGACCAAATTATTGTGAGAAAAGAAAAGAGAGCTAGTACCGCTCCAATTATTTTCAATATCTTCACCTTATTCATTCGCTCTCTTCTTCTCATTTACTTACCTCTAAGCGATATCCTAAGCCTCTTATCGTTTTAATACTAAATTTCGACTTCTCTTCTTGGAACTTCTCACGTAACCGATTTATATGAACGTCTAGTGTACGCTCATTCCCTTCAAAATCATATCCCCATACATCTTCAATTAATTGCTCTCTCGAACAAGTCCTTCCCGCTTTAGAACCTAAAGTAAAGAGCAATTCGAATTCTTTTAGCGGTAACGTAACCGTTTGTTCTCCGGTTGTAACTTCAAATATTTTACGGTTTAACAGTACATTTCCAACTTGAATTGATTGCGACACAGTAATTTGATAACGTTTCAATAACGCCTTTACCCTTACTACTAGTTCTATCGGATCAAATGGTTTTACAAGATAATCATCCGTACCAAGATGAAACCCTTTTACTTTTTGAGATGTTTCTCCTTTAGCAGTTAGCATCAAAATAGGGATATCATAGTATTTTCTTAATTCAAAACATACATCAAATCCATCCATATTCGGCATCATGATATCAAGAATAACCATATCAACTTTCACTTCATTTATTTTTTGAAGTGCATCTAGACCATCAATTGCTTCATATGTTTGAAATCCTTCCCGCTCTAAAAATACAGAAACAAGTTCTCTAATATGTGGATCGTCATCTACTATTAAAATTTTTGGTAGCAAAGAAAACCTCTCCTTTCTACGTAGCATCTTTTATATAACTTGTAAAAATGAATCATCAGCGGAGTATAAGCCCCACTGATGATTCATTTTATAATACGCCCTCTTTAATTTTCAATTGTTGCGTTGCAAATTCACGATACATGTCATGTGTGCGTAACAATTCATCATGTGTACCGCTTCCTGTAAGATTCCCTTTTTCTATAAAAATAATTTTATCTGCATCTACTACAGTAGAAAGTCTATGTGCAATAACTAACGTTGTTCTCCCTTTCATTAAGTTATTTAATGCCTTTTGAACGACAGACTCTGATTTACTATCTAAACTAGAAGTTGCTTCATCTAACATAAGAATTTGTGGATTTCGAAGTAACGCTCGGGCAATGGCAATTCGCTGTCTTTGTCCTCCAGAAAGTTTCACACCACGTTCTCCAACTTCTGTTGCATATCCATTTGGCAAATCATGAATAAATGCATCAACGTATGCCATCGCCGCTACTTTTTCAATTTCTCCATCTGTCACTTCTCCCTCAACGCCGTAACAAATGTTATCTCGAATCGTTCCATCAATTAACGGACTATCTTGTGAAACGTAACCAATTTGACGTCGCCATGACTGTAATGAATAGTTCGTAATTGTATCTTTCCCTAATTTAATAGCACCGCTAGTTGGCTCATAAAAACGTTCTAATAGTGAAAATAATGTCGTTTTCCCGCTACCACTTGGCCCTACGATCGCTGTTACTTTTCCTGATTCAATTGTGAAATCAATATTCTTTAACACTTGCTCTTCTTCGTTATACTCGAAATGTACATTTTCAAGAACAATTGGTTGCTTAGCATTTGTGACTTTCACACCCGTTTCATGGTCTTCTACTTCGTATTCTAAAATAGTATTAATTCTTTCCGTTGCACCAATTGCCTTTTGGAATTGTGTAAAGAACATAGATAATTGACTCATCGGCATTATAATTTGAACTAAATATAAAATAAACGCTACTAGTTCCCCAGTTGTTAATGCACCGCTAGAAACTCGCATCCCGCCATATCCTACGATAATAACAAGTAATGCCATTAAAACAAACGACATAACTGGTGAAATTAACGCTTGCACTTTTCCCTCTTTCAAACCAAATTGCAATAACTTCTCGATACCTTTATTTCCAGTTTCATATTCTCTTTTTTCTGTGTTCGAAGATTTCACTAAACGAATTTCTGATAATACTTGCGTTAGCACACTTGTAAAAGAAGCTGTTTCATCTTGAAGTGCTTTTGAAATCTTATACATTTTTCGCCCTAGTGGAACTAAGATCAGTACTGATAATGGAATAACCGTTAAAAGTAAAAGTGTCATTTTCCAATCTAAAACAAATAATACGATTAATGATCCGACAATTGAAATACCGCCTGTTAATAAATTTGACAAATGCTCAGAAATTAATGTCTTCACAACACCTGTATCATTTGTCATTCGGCTAATTGTATCGCCTGTTCTATTTTGATCATAATAAGATACTGGCAATATAAGTACCTTTTTCCACAAACGTTCTCTCAGTCCGGCTACAATCTTCTGCCCGATATAATTTAGTAAATATATAGATAATCCTGCAGCTATAGTTTGCATAATAAAGAATGCAACTAGCCCAACAATTTGTCCTGTACTAATTGACGAAAGTGAAAAATTATCTACTAATCCTTTTGTTAACATCGGAATAAATAAACTCGCTCCCGTAGAAAGCAAACTCATGAATAACGCAAAAACAAGAATCCCTTTCGAAGGATTTGTATCTTGAATAAGGCGTAAAAACTGCCTCCAACTCCCTTTTTTCTTTATTTCATTTCTAACTTCCATTTCTGTCATCTCCTCGTGTTAAACAAAACTGTTCTTTCTAAAAATAGAATACAATACAAATGTAAACTGAATGTAAACACACTTTTTCTGTTTTTACAAAATATACATAAAAACTCATCTTTACAACAGATATAAACATCTGATATTATTACCTGGTACTTAATATTGTTCTATGTGAATGATAGATAACTAATTTACAATACTATATAAATCTCCAGTTATTGAAAGGAGTATCCTTTTTGCAAACAAATATACATTCTAAAAAGGAAACAATTATTTTTATTCATGGTTTAGTCGGCAATCGTCGTGCTTTCAAAAAAGAGCATAAACGATTTTCCGCCTCTTACAACATTATTACTTATGACTTATTAGGTCACGGCGATGATAAAGGAGAAGCTATCGAATTTTCATTACAGCGTCTCGTTGATCAATTATTGAATTTATACGAAAAAGAAGGCATTCAAAAAGCTCATATTTGCGCTTTAAGCTACGGCTGTTATATCTCTACCATTTTTGCACAAATGCATCCAGAAAAAGTTTTGAGCATTTGTCATATTGGTGGACATTATAATAACCCTTCCCTTTTATATAACGTATTTCAAAAGTTTTGGGAGAAGCGAGGAGACGATTACTCTAAATGGCTCTCTCAATACGCAAATACCATTTTTCCAAGTGGCATACTAAAGGCAAATCCGTTCGCAGTCATTTCAAGAAATATTTATTATCGGTTCGGATTGCAATTACATTCATCAATTATTGCTCAATCATTACGTCACCGGTTAGAATTCGATTTAAAATCTAAATTAAAATCACTTCCCCACCCTATTCTATGGGTAATGGGCGAACATGATCATCTCTATAAATCTTGTCTTTTTGATTTAAAGTCCATTCTTCCTAACGTTTTATATAAAGAAATACCGTTAGCAGGACATGCAGCAAACTTATTCCGCCCCAACTACTTTCATGATCTATACGCTCGATTTTTAAACGGGAAGTTACAGTAAAAACTATTACCTTCCAATTTATTAAACTATAAAAAGGCTTCCCAAGTTTCCCTGGAAAGCCTTTTCTCTATACGAAAAGTATATAATCTACTTTTTCTTAGTATGCTTTTGTGTAACCTAATAGGTGCTTGCTCCAGTAAGAGTTACTTACAGAACTAATACGTACACCAGTTGCATCAGTTTCTGCACTAATGAACTGACCGTTTCCTAAGTAAACACCCATGTGAGAAGGACCTGATTTATAAGTGTTTTGGAAGTATACTAAATCACCTGGTTGTGGATTGCTAGTTTTTGTTTTAGAGCTCCAGTATCCAGCAACTGTTTGACGAGCGCCTTTATGACCAGTTTGATTTAATACATAGTGAATGAATCCACTGCAATCAAAACCAGCAGGTGTCGTACCAGCTGTTCTGTATGGTGAACCATTTAATGATCTAGCGAATCCAGCGATTGAAGATGTATCTCCACCAGTTGTTGGCTTTTGTACGTCTTTACCTGGTTGTTGAACGTTATTTGTAACGTTATTGTTATTTGTAACGTTATTGTTATTTGTAACGTTGTTTACTCCGCCTTTTACAAACTTAACGAAGTCTGCACTTACGTAACCTGTGCGGCCGTTATGGTTAATTTTGTACCAACCATTTTCAGCGCCAGTAACGTTTAATACTGTACCGTTTGTTACACCACCGATTACAGCGTTGTATGTAGCTGGGCCTGTACGTACTTTTAAAGCACCAGTGTTAACAACATAAGAACCACCAGTTTGAACTGTAGTAGTATTGTTGTTTGTAGTTGGTTGTTGTGTTTGGTTAGATACAGCAGAACCACCTTTTGTTACGAAGTCTTTGCTTACGTATCCAGTTCCACCATTGAAATTGATTTTAAACCAATCTTGTACTTCACCAACAACTTGTACTGTTTTACCTTTATTTACAGAGCCTAATACTGTATGAGATGTACTTGGGCCTGTACGTACGTTAAGTGAAGAAACGTTTACTGTGTAAGTACCAGTTCCTTGTTGAACAGTAGTTCCTGTTTTACCACCAGTCGTTACGAAGTCACCACTTACATAACCAGTTTGACCGTTTACAGTTACTTTGAACCAACCGTTTTCTTGTCCAATTACTTGTAGTACTTGACCTTGTTTTACTTTAGAAATAACGCTATGTCCTGTACCAGCACCTGAACGAACATTTAATACATCAGCAGTTACTGTGTATTTTAAGTCAGATTTTGTTTCTACAGTTTTTGTTTCAGTTACAGTCGTTTGTGTTTGAGTTTGTCCATTAATTTCTTTTAGCGCTTCGTTTGAAACTTGTGCATGAGCAGAATCCATACCTGGAACTGCAACACCTGCTACTGAAGCTGCTGCTAAACCTGCAATTACTTTTTTCATAAGTTGTCTTTACTTCCTTTCCCTACTATCCTCTTAAAAAAAACGTATAAACTTAATACTTTACAATATTATCAAAGTAAAATATTCATTAAGTTCCATTTTTTAACAAGAGTTTTATTTTTCACACAGAGTTCATTTTAAACGAGCGAAGTGAAATCCGTGTGAACTTCATGTGAACTTTACCATTAAACTTACTCTTTTTGCAATGCTTTTTTTATATTTCTTATGTATTTTATTGAAAATTCGACATACCATTCATTATCTTAGTATATATTTTCTATCCACTTAAAAAATTCTATTCATCTAACACAATGCAAAGAATGTATTTCCTAGTATAGTTCCTCCTATGAAGTATACTCTTATCATGACAAAAAACACTTTTTTTATCAATAGTATAATATTTTTAGAAAACTATTTTTGATACTATCTATCACTTTTAAAAGATTTGACGATTTGTAAGATTTAACTTCAAAAATTTTGTTCTAATTTGACGAAAGTACACATTCCGCTACCCATTTTTAACTATCTATGGAATTTATAGGTTATTTATATTATCATATATATAGTAGCGTTTTATTGCTTGCAAATAGTGGAATCAAAAGGGAGGTATATTTATGAAAAACATAATAGATGATCCTATAAATAAAAATATAGAACTGTACTATGCTTTTTTTCAATTCGTTTCAATTATTACCTTACAAAAAATATCAACTATTGAAACACGTAAAAACGAATTAAAAAATCAGATGAAAAATTCCTATCAAAAAAATCCTTACTACTTATAAAAAGGTGAACAGGTTGTATCCCTGTTCACCTTTTTATAAGTAGCAAAACCCCGATTGGTTCAAATAATAATTAGTGGGGGATAAACAATTCCCCCACTCGTTCCTACATTATTTATAAATTTTCACACGGTTTTCTAAAGGCTGGTATTCTTTTTCACCTGCAGGTACAACTGGTTTACCAAACGGCATTTGCGCAATAAGCTTCCAATTTTCTGGAACTCCCCATTCTTTTCTCACTTCTTCATCAATTAATGGATTGTAATGTTGCAATGTAGCACCAAACCCTTCAATTTCCAAAGCTGTCCAAATTGCAAATTGTAACATTCCTGAGGATTGCTGAGACCAAATTGGAAAGTTCTCTTTGTATAATGCAAATTTTTCTTGCAGTTCTTCCACCACTTCACTATCTTCGAAGTATAGAACTGTTCCATAACCACTTTTAAATGCATTCATTTTTTCTTCCGTAGAAGCGAAGTTATTTTCAGGTACAATTTTTCGTAACGTTTCTTTCGTAATATCCCATAACTTATCGTGTTGTTCTCCAAGCAAGACGACAACGCGAGCACTCTGAGAGTTAAAAGCTGAAGGTGTATGTTTTACAGCATGATAAATTACTTCTTGAATTTTTTCATCAGAAACTACTTGTTCTTTACTAATTGCGTAAATAGATCTTCTGTCTTCAATTGCTGAGTAAAAATCTTTTGCCATCATAATTCCCTCCAATTTTCATTTGAGGCTTTTTCCTATGTACACATCATATGCCCCTCAAAACTTATCATTAATAAGTTTCTAACTTTATAATATAAACAAACAATAATAAACTCAAATAATAACACTCACATTTTTTACCTTTTTACTTTATTAGTGCTAAAAAATAAAAGGCAATTTGTTGTTACCGATAATACGTAACAACAAATTGCCTTTCTTATATGATGATCCAACTCAGTATTTCACTTAATTAACTAAGCCAAATGCATAAGACATTAGCTTATTCGTCTCTGTAAAACGCTTTGTTTTACCTTTTGTTCCCATAACAACTGTAATAATACGAGTATCACCTTGTTTTGCTGTACCCGTAAAACAATACCCTGCGCTATCTGTAAATCCTGTTTTTAATCCGTCTATTCCTTCTATATATAAAGCTTTATTATTTTTGTTTAACATATCATTTGTACTTATAACATTAATATTATTAAATGCTAACTGACTTTGACGTAAGTGAGTCACTTCTAATATTTCTGGGTAATCTTTTATAAGATGATACGCCAAGTTTGCTACATCACCAGCCGTCATTTTTGTTTCACTTCCATCGGGCTCTTGTAATCCAGAAGCATTTGCAAATTTAGCATGTTCCGACATTTTTAACTGTTTCGCTTTTGCATTCATAAGCTGAACGAAATCTTTCTCCGATTTTGCCATATGTTCTGCTAAAGCCACAGCTGAATTATTAGCTGACTCAATCATTAATGCATGATATAAATCTTTAACAGTTAATGTGTCATTAACTTGTACTGGGATTCTCGCTCCCTCTGTTTGTGCCGCTTTCGCACTCATTTTCACCGGATCTTCCCAGCGAACTTTCCCATTATGTACATTTTCTAATAGAAGATATGCTGTCATCATCTTAGACATACTTGCTGGCGCAAAAGCCTCATTTTCATTATGTTGATAAATAATATCTCCATTACTCGCATCAATAATCATAGCTGCTTTTGCATCAATTTCCGGTGGTATGTACTTTGGTGGGACTACTTTTTCAACTAATCCTGTTTTAGGTAGTTCTGCCACTTGTAAAGGTTGTCCCTCTATACTTGTTGCACTCTTTTGAGTTCCTTGGAATAAGAACCAACATATCCCTAAAACAATGACTAATAGGACTGTCAGCCTTCCCCATTTTAACCGCTTCATTTCAAAACTCCTTTAACAAACCTTTTATACACTCACATTTAACCATAACAACTTTCCCTTTATATCGTCAAGGTAAAAAGCATATTTATTCATCTACAGCAATTATTATTTCAATGCATGTATGTTACAATAACAATACCGAAATATAAGAATATTCAATGATAAATCCTTATGAATAAAACTATTAATAGAAGGGATTCATACAAATGCCACTTCCAAAATCATTAAAATACGGAGACACAATTGGGATTTACTCACCTTCTTCTCCAGTAACCTACACTTCTCCTAAAAGATTTGAACGAGCGAAATCTTACTTACAACAGAAAGGATTTCATATATTAGAAGGTTCACTAACAGGTCGATATGATTATTATCGTTCGGGTAGTATACAAGAGCGTGCTGAGGAACTGAATGCTTTAATAAGAAATCCTAATGTTTCTTGTATTATGTCAACAATTGGTGGGATGAATTCAAATTCAATATTACCTTATATTGATTATGATGCTTTTCTAAATAACCCTAAAATAATGATTGGGTATTCAGATGCAACTGCTTTATTACTAGGAATTTACGCCAAAACAGGAATCCCTACATTTTATGGACCAGCTCTCGTCCCTTCCTTTGGCGAATTTGAACCTTTTGTTGATTGCACATACAAATATTTTGCTGAAACTTTACTACATGATCATTCTCTTCCTTATCATATAAAACAACCATTATTTTGGTCAGATGAATTTATTAATTGGGAAGAAAAGACGAAGGAGAAAGAACTTCGACCAAACGATTGGATTTCAGTAATTGATGGAAAAGCTACTGGGCGTATTATTGGCGGGAATTTAAACACGATACAAGGAATTTTGGGTAGCCCCTATATGCCACATATTCAAGAAGGCGACATTCTCTTTATTGAGGACAGTTCAAAAGATGCAGCTACTATTGAAAGAAGCTTTTCATTCCTTAAAATTAACGGTGTATTCGATAAAATTTCAGGTATCATTCTTGGAAAACACGAGCAATTTGATGATTGTGGTACCAACCGAACACCTTTTGAAATACTATTAGAAGTACTTCAAAATCAAAGAATTCCTTTTCTAGCTGACTTCGATTGTTGTCATACACATCCAATGATTACTATACCTATCGGTGTTCAAGTAGAGTTGGATGCAACAAATAAAACGATACATATTGTAGAACCTTGGAAAAAATGAATGCATAGCTTCTATTGTTTTACAATAAAAGCCATGATACTATATAATTTGGAATGTGAAAGATTAAACAAAATACGTTCCAATATCTATTATTAGGAAAAGATAGATATAAATATAAATATATATTTATATGTAAAAGAGAGTGAATAAATGAAACCAACTATTAAAAATTACGTATTTTTACATGTAGCTTTTTTGATATATTCTATCATTGTGGTTTACATGAAATGGGCAGCTAAGTTTCCCATTGCTTCCATCTCATTTTTTATTGCTTATTTCGGACTAGTTGTACTTTTATTTGGATATGCAATTTTATGGCAACAAGTAATTAAGCATTTTGAAATATCAAAAGCATATTCACATCGCGGAATTATTATACTGTGGTCAATGCTTTGGTCAGTGGTTCTATTTGGAGATACGATACAGTGGAATCATTTACTTGGTGCGACTATTATTATCGTCGGAATTGTGGTGGTGACAAAAGATGAATAGTTATATGTTGTTATTGATCTTTGGAATCGTATTGGCCAATTACTCACAAATTTTATTAAAAAAGGCTACTTTACAGCAATATGATTCTAAATTAAAAGAATATGTAAATCCATATGTAATCATCGGTTACTCTTTATTTGTACTTAACGCAGGATTCAATATTATCGCCTTAAAGGGACTGACAATAAATCAAGTCTCTGCATTAGAATCATTAAGTTATATCATCATATTAATTTTCGGTTGGTATTTTTTAGGTGAAAAAGTAACGAAAAGAAAAGTAATTGGGAATGCTATCATTTTAATGGGTGTTGTGGTGTATTTTATTAAGTAATCACTTATACAAAAAGCTCCGTTTATCACAAACGGAGCTTTTCACTATTGACCTAAATTTTGCACTTTATCTTTCAAATCTCGAACTTGATCTACCGTCTGCATAAGCTCAGAGTTTTTAAATTGCTCTACATTCACTTTCCCTTCTTCTATCTTTGTCATCGCCGTATCAATTAACGTATTTAATTTTTCGTTATATCCGACGATTTGTTGATGAAGATCCTTTGCTACATCAGGTGGCGTTAATTCATTAAAAGCGGGTATATCTTGTTTAATTTCACTAAGCTTCGTTTCTAATTCTTTTCGAGCTTCGCTATCATTAACAGCCTTTTCAGCTAATGCTGGTGCATCATTTGCAAATGCACTTATTTCATTTACATAATCTGTCGCTTTTTGAGCATAATCTATGGAGTTCTTTCCTTGTTCAACGAGTGAACATCCCATCAAACCAATTGTAACTATAAATACTAATAAAATTGATTTTATTTTCATTTTAGGCTCCCTTCGTCTTTATAATTGTCTGTAAGTTTCTCTCTCCTAACTTCTAGCTACATTACTTATAACCCTTTTTTAAATAGCTATTTACCCTCTTACATGCCCGATTACCGTTACAACATCTACTTCTATATGTACGCTAATAATATCTTCAATTATATCCGTATATCCTTGTCCTATAGCTGTTCCATAGTGTAATGTAAGCCCCTTCTTTTCATACACTGACTTTGGTACTGAAAAAATAAATCTCCTTAAATTTCTTTCATCAGCCGGTTCCATAATTAAAACAATCCCATCCTCATCAAACATATACGCTCGCCCTCCAACTTTACATTCACTATGGCTCAGTATTGCCTTGGTCAGCAAAATTTAAAACATAATACGTTTATATACACACTCTGCTGCACTATAAAAATAAAAACATTCCTTCTTTTTGTTAAGAAGGAATGTTTTTTAAAAAATCAATTTCTAACTCTAGCATCTTTCTTTGACGAGGTTTTATTTTTCTTACGGGAACTCCAGCATAAATATACCAATCTTCTAAACTCTTTTTCACCATACTCATCGCACCTACTGCCGTGCCTTCTCCTATAGTTACATTTGGAAAAAGAATAGAATTAGCACCAATAATCGCATGTTTTTTTAAAATAACTTTTTCTGTTTTCACATTCCTATATTGATTCGGGACGGTTGGCCCCATTAATGTATTCCCACTGAAATCATCTAGTACTGCATATACTAAGGTTTTAGCTGAGATATTTGCAAAGTCATGCATTTCAATTCCAACTTCCCCTCCATATAACGCTGTATACGCTGATATATGCGAATAACTTCCAATTGTGATTTTGCCACTTAAAATGCAAAAATCATCAATTCTTACATGATTACCAACTGATATAACACCTGGATTATATATACTTGCTTTTTTACTAATCAATACATTTTTCCCAACAGATAAAAATCCAATTTTCTTTAGCTCTTCTTGACTATAAAAACTATTCATCTGCCGACACCACCTTCTGTCCTAAACAGATTACAATTTGTTCTACTATTTCTTTCGTCATTCCTTCCCATAAAGGCAAACTTACTATTCGTTTTGCTATTTTATTCGTTCTTGTTAAATCTGTAGACTTATAGTTTCTAAAAAGAACTTGTTGGTGGCAAGAGGGCGAAAAGTATAATCTAGCTTCTATTTTCTGTTTTTTCAGTTCTTCTATTACTTGTTTGTTGCGAACTTCTTCCGGACAAAGAATAGGCATAAATTGCTGAATAACTGCTTCTGTCTTTTGGAGTTGCCACCCTTTTTTCATTAACCCATTACTTTGTAACAATTGTTTATACCATTCAGAAATACGGGTGCGTTCTTTTAATTTGTCATCCCATTTTTTCATAGTTGCAATCCCAATCGCGGCTGCGTATTCAGACATTTTACAATTAAACCCCATCATCGTACATTCACGATTTGTATCAAATCCGAAATTCCCCATTCTTTTAATACGTTGTATATCTTCTTCATTTTTACTATATATGAGCCCTCCTTCACCAATTCCGAAAGGCTTTGTTGCATGAAAGCTATATATGATCATTCCACTAAAATCTTGACCATAATGCATCCCTCCATTCATTAATCCAAATCCCGGTGCCGCATCTACGACAACCGGAACACCTTTTTTCTCTAATTCTTCATATTCTTCTAAGTTCATCCATGAGCCAAAAGTTGCGTACGGGACAACAATCGCAACCTCTTCTTTTAATTCTTCAATCTTATCCCAGAGTACTGTTTTATCCATATACCAATCATCTATTGAAATATCAATAAAATAAGGTTCCAACCCACACCAAATAGCCGCTAATGGAGTTGCAGGGAATGTAAAACTAGGCATGAGGGCATACTTTCCTTTTTTTCTTTTCTTAAGTTGAATGGCCGCCATTAACCCTAACGTTGCGTTTGCTACTGTTGTAACAGCTCCCCTGTTCTGAAAAAATCCCGACATAATTGTTTGTTCAAAACGTTGATTTATAGGTCCATAATTCGTATATATGTGCGATGCATCAATTTCCTTCAATTCATCTAAATACTCAATTACTGGTACAGTTGAAGCACGTAAAAAAGGAATATTCTCCATATCTATTTATTCCTTCCTATCATTTTCGGACAATATAGAGCATATCTGTTTCAGATAATCCAAATTCCCTCGCACTTTTCATTCCTTGTCTTTCAGCTATGTTATATAATTCCACCTTAAATCCTGCATTCGTTAATCGTTGAATGAATCCCGATTGATTATAAATTCTCACATGATCTTCTTGACCAAAAGCTAATTTTCTCAATTGTGGTGTTACAATTAATTTATTCTCTATAATAGAATCTACATTCATTACGATTGGTACTTGAATAATTCCCCATCCATTTGGTTTTAAAACCCTATATAACTCTCGCATTGCTTTATCATCGTCAAGAACGTGTTCTAATACATGGCTACATAAAATTACATCAAACGTATTACTATCATATGTAATACTTGTAACATCAATTTCCTTCATTAATGGATCCTTTGGTTCTATATCCCCACATACATACGTAATATTTTTATACTCGTTAAACCAATCCCTTAAATTCGCTTCAGGTGCAATATGAAGCATGGTATATTTTCTACTTAACAAGTCCGTTTCCGTTTCAATGTACGCACGATACAATCTTTCACGATCCATTGAACTACAAACTGGACATATCCCTGTATCTTTATTCCACATCTCAAATTTATATTTCGGAAAATCATAATCTGCTGGCCAAGGTGAAAATTTTTCAAATTGTTGATTGCAATATTGACAATAACACGATTCTTTCTCAAACATATGAGCAACTAGCTTGTTTAATCCTTTTTTAATCTTTTCATTATAAATTTGATCTAGTTCTCCATTTCTTACTGCATCTTTAACTATAAATCCTGCATTTTCTAAACAATAAGATAGGCTCTCTTTATAATCCCTCTCAGAACTTAAAAAACCACTATTATATGCATCTATAATTAATTCAATCCATTCGTCAATTGTCATTAAAATAAAATGCATTTGTTTTTGATTTTGTTCACTATGTTGTCTAAAATAACTAAGAGGCTCTTTTATATAAACTACTTTCCCTTTCCTCATCATATCTAACCAAGTTGCAATGTCATTAATAGCAGAATAAGCCTTCCCTTTAAAATACCCAAACTTCCCTTCAAACAAGTTCCGATTAAACAGAACAGTTGTTGGCTCACCCACTATATTTTTTAAATTTTTCAATATGTAATTCCCTAATTCTTTTCCTTCAAAAAGTGTAGTTTCTTTCGCGATTTTCATATTCAAAGTTGAAGGTGGTAATATCTCTCCGTTCTCATCAATCAGTTCACGATAAGACGTCACAAATGAAATATTTTCTAACGTCAAAAAGTATTTCATCATTCTCTCGATCTTTTCATGATGAAATAAGTCATCATCTAATAAAAAGTTTATATAATCCCCGTTCGCAAGTTCTATACACTTATTAAAGTTTTCAGCAACTAACGGAGTTTCATTTTTAACATATGTAATACACTCATATTCACGTAAATACGGTTGAATCATAGCATTGACTTCATTATTTGTACTGTCGTCAGAAATAATAATTTCAATATTTTCATATGTTTGATTCAGAGCGCTGTGAAGCGCCAATTCCAAGTAATACGGCCTATTGTACGCAGGAATAAGTATACTTACTTTCGGTAAAGGCGAATTATTATTTATATGTTGTTTTTTCTTTTCTATGTTTATTTTCTTTTCTTTAATTTTTTGATAATAGTCTAATGTATATAATATTGATGATGGAACTATCCTTCTTGCATAATCTAGAAAATTAGTTATCGCTTTATCTAACTCTTTTTCGTTAGATAAGAAACCATATTTTTCTCCTGCTAAAATACTATGTGAAAAATCTTCTAATCCATCCATCATTTTATTAGATTCATTTAACTGTTGATCTGGATGTAATCGAAAGTAACTCAGTGTCTCTGCTATATATACTGCTTTTCCTTTACTTAATAAAGATAACCATGAAGCTATATCTACGTTACAAAGATACCTCCTCTTATCAAAGATTCCATACGGTTCTTGTAAATCACTTTTACGAAACAAAACTGTTGTCGGTTCTCCAATATAATTTTTTTGATCGACAATTACCCTATTTGCTAATTCTGTTCCCTCTATAATCGTATCCTCTTTAAATAAACGGACAGTTGAATAAATATGTCGTAGTTCTTTCCCTTTTTCATCAATTACTTGACGATGGGATGTTACAAGCTTAATTTCATTATCTAAATCATTGAAAAAATACTTCATCATTTTTTCAATTTTATCCACATGAAAGATATCATCGTCCATTAAAAAATTTATATACTCACCGCTCGCTTCATTAAATAACATTAGAGCATTTTCAAACTGTCCGAGAGTTGACCTGTTTTTTATATAAGTAATATTTGAATGATCACATAAGTATTTTTGTAACACCTTTTCTGTTTCATCATTCGTACTATCATCTCCAACTATAATTTCTATATTAGGGTACGTTTGTTCTAACACACTACATAACGCCTCTTCAAAGTGGCGTGGACGATTATATGTAGGAATTAATACACTTACCAACGGAAGTTGATCTACCACCTCTTCATTTCTTTCAATACGAGTTCTCATTTTACTCTCTCACCTCTTCGCATATTATTTATATACGCGACACAAAAATCACATTACTGTAACCGAATGGAGCCTATATACTTTTATGCAGACATGAAACGAAATATCATACTTTTCGTTCCTGAATAAACATATTTAATAACACGGACATTTTATTTGCACCTTTTTTATTCATATGATCACTATCATAAAAATCATCATCGCAAAATAATGGCGAATCAAATAAATCTATAATTTGAAAAGAATATTGAGATTGAAAATCTTTTATAACGTTATAAAAATCTTCTTTTAATTTCTTACTACTACAATTGAAATAATGTGAAGTAACAGGAAATACAACAATTAGTGGTTTTATATCATGTTTTAACAATAGTTCTAAATATTTTTTGAAAATCGTTTTATTTTCAACTAAAGTATGAGGATATGACAATTTAGCATGTGAAACTGCTCTTATTTTTCCGTGTTCTTCAAAAGGAATGTGAAGAGGCGTGTTATTCCATTCAGCATTTAACCAAGGCAACATCAATGATTCATCTTTTAGTTCGTCTAATAAAATATATTCAAAATGCAAATTAAAAATAGAAGAAAGTGGTTTCGGGGTATCTAGATGTGAGAATCCAGCAGTGGGTAAAGGAGAATGCACTACAGTATGATGACCGTCTTGAAACAATGGATAATATACTTTGTGAATTCTATATGCTTCAGATGATAACGACATGTCAAAGTAAAAAGAGAAATAGGCTATTCCTATCAAACAATATTGAAAGGAATGATCGTTTGATAGCAGTTGTGACGCTATTAAATAATCATAGTATAAATCTTGCGATGGAAGTGTTAGTTTTATTGACTTTTTTGAGAGGAGCTCCGTACTTATGCCACAATGCGGATAAGATAAGCCCGTCGCAAATAATTCATACGTCGGATCACCCTTTGCTTTTTTCATAGAAATGTATAAAGACATAAGATCCGGATTTATTTGATAGATAGAAATTAATTTATTCCTCCATTCATACATGTATTTTGTTAAATTAATAATTTTTGTACTTTGCACGCCCCTATTTATCAATTCATTTGTAATTTTTTCTGCGTCCATTCTCCAAATGACTATATATTGAAAAGAATTTTCTATTTGAACAATAGCTGACACGTCTACAAGATGAACGATTGTTTTACATTTATTTTTGTCTAATGTATTTTGAATCTTCTCCTTTGATAATTCATCACTTAAAACAATAATTTTATACTGCTCCTTCACGTATATCCCCTCCATTATATGTATAATATGAAATTCATTTTTCATTCGTAACGATCATATACATTTGCCATCCATCATAAACAAGAATAGAATATTCATTTCAAAACAAAAAAATAGCTCCACCATTAGGCGTAGCTATTTTTCCATTACATACTTAATAAAGTGAAACTTTAATCAGTGGGGGTTTTCTTCATCCCCCACTGATTATTAGTTGAACCAATCGGACTTTTATGGGCAGTTGATCCCCCACCTAACTTCTTTGCTTTCACTGCATTTTAAGGTGGGGGTCTTACTGCCCATTAAAGTCGGATAAAATTATATTCCTTTGTCTAACTCATAAAGCATACGATACTTCTCATTTTCTTTCAGAAGTTGTTCATGACTACCTTGCATCACAATTTGACCACGATCAAGGAATATTACTTCATCAACATGCTCCATTCCTACAAGATGGTGCGTAATCCAAATTACTGTCTTTTCTTCCGTTGCAGAAAACATCGTTTCTATTAAACATAATTCTGTCTTTGGATCTAAGCCGATTGTAGGTTCATCTAGTACAATGATTGGTGCTTCTTGCATTAGCGTTCTTGCAAAAGCAACCCGTTGTCTTTCCCCACCAGAAAATCTTTTTCCCATCTCATGCATTTTTGTTTGTAATCCATCTGGAAGAGAAACAATATGAGAAGCTAATTGTGCTTTCTCTAAAGCTTTCCATATCTCTTCATCTGTTGCCTCTTGTTTGCCGATTCGCACATTATTTCCAATTGTCGTATCGAATAAGTGCGGCTTTTGATTCAATACAGAAATATATTTTGATAAAAGATTCGTGTGAGCATGTTCACTATTCAATAAAACTTCACCATGTAACGGGCTTAGCGCACCTGTTAACAATTTTAACAAAGTAGATTTTCCGGTTCCGCTTCTTCCTAAAATGGCAATTTTCTTTCCTGCTTTTATTTGTAATGATACGTCTTTCAATATCATTTCATTACTATGTGGGTAACTATACGATACATGATTTAATTCAATGTCTATATGTTTAGATGCAATATAATCTTTATCTACATGTAATTCCTTTTCATCCTGTAAAACACCATTACCTTCTACTTGATTGAGACGATGAGCGGATTCTACATATGATGGAATTCGATCGATAGCATCTGACAGAGGAATTAACGCGTTTGTGACAGATAACGTCATTAAGACGAAAGCCGCAATAACGGTAGGAGCAATTTGTTCACTCGCAGCCTCATTTCCAGTCCATATAATCATTGCAATAACTACAATACCCACTACTAATTGAATAATACTGTCCCGAATATGATTCCAACGCTTCATTCTTTTTTCCGTTTTTAACAACTGAGCATTTTGCTCTACATACTTATCAATGAATTCATCTTTTCTACCACTTGCTTGCCAATCAGATAATCCAAAAACAGCATCTGTTAGTTGTTGATACAAACGATTTCTTCCTTGTTTTAAAGTAACATGATGTCGCTTCATTAAAAGTAACGATACAAATGGAAGCAGAAAAACGATAATAGCTAGCATACACCCTGCAATAAGTGCAAACACTACGTCAAATGTACCGATAACAAGTACGAATATGCTATATACAACTAATGCTAATATGCTAGGAAATATTGTACGTAAATATAGGTTTTGTAAATGCTCTATATCTTCGGATAATACGCCTAACATATCGCCCGTTTGAAATCGTGAACGGAAAAATAACGCCTGTGGTTCTACTATCCCATATAGTTTCGTTCTCATCTTTTCTAATATGCGTAATACAACATCGTGTCCAACTAAACGCTCTACATAATGAAATACCGCTTGTCCTATACTAAACGCACGTGTTGCAACGATAGGTACATAAACTGCCATTACATTTTCTGGTCTAAGAGCAGATTTAGAGATTAAATAACCTGAAATGAAAAGTAGCATCGCACCTGAACTAACTCCAAGAAGACCAAGGAAAAGAGTTACAGTCATTCTACCTTTATTTTGCTGTATATACGGTTTAATCCAGTTACTCATCTCTATCCCCTCTCTTTCCTGTGAACATGTAATGCCTCATTCTTTACAAGTTCTTCATACGTTCCACTTTCTATCATTTTCCCTTTATTTAAAATAAGAATATGATCCATTTGTTTCATCCAGTGAAGACGATGTGTTGCAAGAAATACTAGCTTACCTTCAAACAGACGTAACATCGCTTGCTTTATTTCAAATTCAGTTTCAATATCAAGATGTGCCGTAGGCTCGTCTAATAAAATAATTGGCTTTTTACTTAAAAGGGCTCGCGCCATTGCGACACGTTGTTCTTGTCCGCCACTCAGCATACGCCCACCTTCTCCAATTCTTTCATACATTCCATTTGGAAGCGATGTAACGAGTGAACGAAGACCAACTTCATTCATAACTCTTTCCACTTCTTCATCAGTTATATTTGTTTCATAGAAACAAATGTTATCTTTTAATGAAAGCGGGAAAATATAAGGTTGCTGCGGAATATAAGCAATATTCTTTTGCCACTCTTCACGAGTAGACCCGTCAATTTCTACACCATTTACGATCATCTTTCCACCCGAAGGAGTTAAAAATCCAGCTAATACATCGATTAACGTCGATTTCCCTGCTCCACTTTCACCAATTACACCTATAGCGCCAGTGCCTTTCCAAGTAAAATCAATTCCCTCTAATATAGCTTTTTCAGATTCATCATTCTTTACTTTTACAACTTGTAATTTCAAGTTACTAGTTGAATTCCATATTAAGTCTACATTAGATTCTTTCTTCCCTATTTCTTTTTGTCGCTGTAAAATCTCTTCTATTTGCTCCATTGCAAGTTGTCCATCTAACGTAGCATGATAATTTGCGCCAACTTGTTTAATCGGCAAGAAGTATTCCGGAGCTAAAATTAAAATCGTAAGGGCTGGCAATAGTACAATTGTTCCATCTATTAAACGTATCCCTAATCCGACCGCTACAAATGCAATTGATAAACTCGTAAAGAAATCTAATGCAAATGAAGAAAGAAAAGCAACTCGCAAAGTACGCATCGTTGCTTTTCTATATCTTTTACTTACTTTCTCAATCTTTCCTTCGTGTTGTTTACTTTGACCTAAATACTTTAATGTTTCTAATCCTTTTAACGTATCTACAAAATGATTAGAAAGAACACGATATGTTTCATATTGGCTATCCGCCATTTTCTGCGCTGCTAATCCTAGTAGGATCATAAAAATAATTACGATAGGAATCGTTACAACTAAAATGATTCCAGACTCAATATCTAGTGTAAAAACATATAGTACAATTAGTCCTGGTACGATACTACTTCTAATCATTTTAGGAATTGTTAATTCAATATATGTTTTAAATTTCTCAATACCCTCTATCGATAAGGTAACCAGATGACCTGTTCCAACAGTTTGAACATACCGTGGACCTAATGTGAAATACGCCTCTATTAATTGTTTTCTCAGTAGCGATCCTGTTTTTTCAGCGAAACGTTCCACTAATATTTGTGACATTCGAACTAGCAAGTGACGTACTGCAAACGTGATTCCGAAATAAACTGTTTCATTTAACACAGATTGCACTACTTCTCCCTGAAATAAAAACGTAATAGCTCGCGCTAAAAACACTGTTTGTGCAATAATACTAAAAGCTTCTAACATGCTAATGATTGTTAACACTACATATAAAACTCGGCTACCAGGATACGACGGAAGTCCTCTTTTTCTTTTCATTAGTACTCCAAATCTTTATCTGACTTAACAGGTTGTCTAAACACATAGAAACTCCATATTTGACTTCCCAAAACAAATGGCAATATAGCAATTGAAAAATATGTCATCAGTTTTAGTGCATAATCTCCTGATGCTGCATTATAAATTGTCAAATCGTATATTGACCCTAACGAGCTAATTAAGACACGTGGGAACATGCCAGCAAACACACTCGCACTTAGTAAAATGATTGTTAAACTTGTCATAAAGAAAGCCCAACCATCTCTTCTTCTTTTATTTAATAATGTTGACGCACATAACGCTACAAAAGCTCCGATTGGAACCATAATCCACTCTGTACCATGACCAGTGAAAATATCTGTTTTCCATAACCCTACACCGGCAAAAATAAGAAGTGCTGTAATTGCGAGTGGTGCAATTTTCAACGCGGCAATACGTGCACGTTCTCTTAACTTACCTGTTGTACGTATAGTAAGGAATTGCAATCCATGAACAATACATAACAGAAGGAACATAACTCCTCCAAGTAATGCAAATGGATGAAGTAATTGTAAGAATCCACCTACAGCATTTTTCATCTCATCAATTGGAATACCTACCATAAAGTTAGCAATGGCAACTCCCCAAAGGATAGGCGGTAGTAAACTTCCTAAAAACATACCCCAATCCCAAAAGCCTTTCCATTTATGATTATCTATTTTCGCACGGAATTTAAAAGAAACACCTCTAATAATTAAAGCAAGAAGCATAAATACAAACGGAATGTAAAACC
Organism: Bacillus sp. FSL R9-9834; assembly: GCF_038006905.1. Taxonomy (NCBI): domain Bacteria; kingdom Bacillati; phylum Bacillota; class Bacilli; order Caryophanales; family Bacillaceae; genus Bacillus; species Bacillus sp. FSL R9-9834. The sequence continues at coordinate 1,918,467 of NZ_JBBOWD010000001.1, read as the reverse complement.
CACTAAATAAAGTTGCATACCAATGCGGGAATGCCGCAAACATAGCGCCACCTGCACAAACAAGCCATACTTCATTCGCGTGCCAAAATGGACCAATTGTATTTAAATATATTCTTTTCTCTAAATCGTTTTCTCCTAAAAACCTTGAAACTATACCTACACCGAAATCGAAACCTTCAAGTACAAAGAAGCCAACGAATAAAACTGCAATAATAATAAACCACAACTCATTAAGAGATAACATACTCATCCTCCTTATCAAATGGATCATGGCTTTGAGAATCCTGTTTCGCTTTCTTATTCTCATGTCCTTTAATAATACGAACGAATAAGTAAACTGTAATTCCACCTATAATTAAATATAATGATGTGAACGAAACTAAAGAGAATAGCACTTCTCCGAACGTAACATTTGGAGATACAGCATCTTCCGTTTTCATAACACCGAAAACTACCCAAGGTTGACGTCCCATTTCAGTCATAATCCATCCTACTGTATTACCGATAAACGGTAGTGAAATTGCATACACCATTAATTTTAAATACCAAGTTTTTTCAGCTAAACGATCTTTTCTTGATAAGAACCAACCGTACGCTCCTAGAAGAAGCATAAATGTTCCACTCATTACCATCGCTCTAAAGCTCCAGAACATCGTGTGTACTGGTGGAATATAATCTCCAGGCCCATATTTTTCTTCATATTGCTTTTGAATTTGATTCATCCCTTCTACTTGGCCGCTAAATTTATCATATGATAATAGACTTAGCATATACGGGATTTGAATTTCAAACGAATTTTCTTTCTTCTCCGCATCAATTTTCGCAAATACTGTAAATGGTGCTGGATCTTCGCTCGTATTCCATAACGCTTCAGCTGCTGCCATTTTCATTGGGTGTGTCTTAATTAATTGTTGTGCTTGCGCATGACCGAAGAATAATACTAGCGCCGTTGTAAGTGTTCCAACAATGATAGAAATGCGGAATGATTTTTTAAACACTTCAGTTTCTTGTGCTTTCGTTATTTTCCATGCACTCACACCGGCAATAAAGAATGCACCAGTTGCAATTGCCGCTGTAATGGTATGCGGGAATTGTACCCATAATTGTGGATTTTGAATAATTGCTAAGAAATCATTCATTTGTGCACGTCCATCTGCTGCCATTTCATATCCTACTGGCGATTGCATAAATGCACTTGCAGTTAAAATCCAAAATGCTGATAACATTGTTCCAATTGAAAGGAGCCAAATACATAAAAGATGAATGCGCTTCGGTAATTTATCCTCACCGAATACCCATAAACCTAAAAATGTAGACTCAATGAAAAATGCTAATAAACCTTCAATCGCAAGTGATGGACCAAACACATCGCCTACGAAACGTGAATAGGTTGACCAGTTCATGCCAAACTGGAATTCTTGTAGAATACCAGTTACTACACCTACTGCAAAGTTAACAAGGAATATTTGCGTCCAAAACTTTGTCATCTTCTTATAAATTTCTTGTCCCTTTACCACATATAACGTTTGCATTAACGCAATGATAAAAGCTAAACCAATAGACAGCGGAACAAAAAAGTAATGGAAAATCGTTGTTGATGCGAATTGTATTCGTGCCAATTCGAGCGTTTCCATACTACAATCACTTCCTTCATAGTTTTTATAATAAAAGTTAATTGAGCAATCTTATCAAACTCAATTATTAAGAAATACGAAAAGACAAAAACATTTTGTATGTATTGTCGAAAAATATGAAGTTTCAGTTTTTCAAACTATTGTAATGCTATTTTTTACCTTTTCACTATTTCTGTAGTGTTTTATTCGTTAATCGAATTGTATAATATACCTGCATAGTAAATTCAGCTGATTTTTGACGTATTATTGACATCATTTTGTCTGAAATATGTCTTTTGGTATTTTTTTGAATTATATTTTCCTCATCGATAAAATGTGTTTTTTTAATATGAGACTTATCTTTGCATCAATAAAATAATCGTTTCTCTCTTTATACACTTGACTTTTCTACGAAAAAATGTCCTATTAATCAATGGATAAATTCGTTATTTTTTTGTCAAGAGAAAAATGTATTTCTAAAATTCAAACACGAAATAATGTTATTCAAAAATAGAAAATATACTCCCTCTTTCTAGACTGAAAATTCATTTTATTGTCATTTTTTCAAACTAAATTCATACATAAAAAAATACCGAGAATCGATTAGACTCTCGGTATTTTTCAAATTACTTTTCTGTATGTTTTCTAATAGCCGGTAAAATTTCAGTAGCAATTAATTCGATGTTTTTCTCAATTTTATCAAATGGTACACCACCAAAATCAATTTCTGCCATAAAACGTTGTTGCCCAAACAATTCATATTGGTAAAGCATTTTTTCGATAATTTGTTGCGGGCTACCAACCATTAACGCGTCACGGTAATCTATTGCATTTGTAAATTGTTGTTTCGGATACCCACCACCGCGTAGCGTAAGCATACCAGCATTAATGTGAGGATAGTATTCACTAAGTGCGTCTTGTGAATTTTTTGCTGTGTAAAATAAACTCGTTGTTGCAACTGGCAAACTCGCTGGATTAAATCCACTTTGCGCAGCCGCCTCACGGTAAGCATCTACTGATCCTTTAAAGTTAATAGCTGGGCCACCTAGTGTTGTTATCATCATTGGTACACCTGCACGTCCTGCTTTAATCGCACTAGCTGGTGGGCCACCAACTGCACGCCAAATTGGTAAGTTATTATTTTTAGCTCTTGGAATAACCGATGCATGCGCAAGCGGTGCTCTGAACTGTCCATTCCATGTTACATGTTCCTCTTTATTAATTTTTAATAAAAGATCCATCTTCTCTTCAAATAACTCTTCATAATCATTCACATCATAACCAAGTAAACTATATCCCCCAATACGAGATCCACGACCAGCCACAATTTCTGCACGTCCATTAGAAATCAAATCAAGTGTAGCAAAGTCCTCGTATACTCGTACCGGATCAGATGTACTTATTATCGTTGCTGAACTTGCAATTTTTATATTTTTCGTAGCTTGCGCAATCGCTCCTAAAATAACTGTATGAGCTTGCGTTGTAAAGTGCGTTTGATGACTTTCACCGACAGCAAATACATCAAGTCCAGCTTCATCCGCTAACTTTGCTGTTTTAATTAATTCATGAATTCTTTGTTCAGCACTAATTTTCTCTCCGTTATGTGGATTTAAAACATGATCCCCAATTGAATATAATCCAAACTCCATTCCTTTACTTGTATTCATACGGTATTTTTCCATCATTGCTCTCTCCTTTGATGAGGTGTTATTATTTTCTCTTTTAAAAACATTTGTAAGTCAAATGTTTTTCCCTATTGCTTACAACATCACTTGATTAGTCAATTGATAGTGTAAAAAAAATTACTCTTGCGGTAATTCTTTTTTTTCACTATGCTTATGAACTTTCGTCATTAGCTCGTATAACATTTTCTGCTCTTCTTCATTTAATACATCATCAAAAAACGATGATTGAAATGCAAGCTGCTCTGGCAGTGCTCTCTCTAAGGCCGCTTCCCCTTGCTCTGTCAGACTAATTGTTTTCGTTTTCCAATCTTGTTTTCGTACAATATATCCTTCTTTTTCAAGACGTGTTAACATTCGAGAAATACCGCCTTGTGTAACAGTTACCTTTTCAGCTAACTCCATTTGTGTTAGTGGTTGATACGTACGTATTTGCAAAAGCACATCAAATTGAGCAGTCGTTAAATCAAAGCGTTTTAAAAACTCATTTGACATCTGATTACTTTGGTTCGTAAATCGTATTAAACGTAACCATATTAATGATCCTATCGTATTATCACGCATGTTTGATCACTTCCTATCGTGAATCTTACTATCACTTTACTACGCAAGTGATAAAAAAGCAAGAGAAACCGTGAAAAATATCTCATTAAAGTATTGCATACATAACGATAAGAAAGAATTCATGTTTAAACGAATTCTTTCTTATCGTTATTCTTAACTTTCCATTTCATTCATTACTATATGTAAAGTTCCCGCTGCTTTGGGCCAACCAACATAAAAAGCCATATGTGTTATTAATGCAACCAACTCATTCTCCATAATCCCATTTTGTTTAGCTAGCTTCAGATGAAATGGTAATTGTTCTGTATTACCAAGACTGATTAGTGCTGACACAGTACATAAACTTCTTTCTCGTAATGTTAAAGTGTCATCTCGCCACACTTCCCCGAACAGTATCTCTTCACTATAATGTGCAAATACAGGTGCCATTTCTCTCATTTTCTCTTGAATACAATATCCAATGGATTCATTCATCATTTCACTCCCCCTTCACTTTTACCAATTGTGCCATTCCTTGACCAAATGACCAATTTTCTGCAGATGTCTCATTTACCGTAATAAAAATATTTGCACTTTTTATACTAGAACATTCAGAAACCTTCGAGGATATCGAATGATATAGATCACTTTTCTGTTTTATCGTTCTTCCCGGTCCACATGTGATAGAAACATACATCATATTCTCTGTTCTCTTTTCTCCTCTTTCTAATAAATAATATGGATTATATAAAAAGTGATTTTGTTGATAGGGTAAAAACATTTGAAAGAAATCATTTTCAGGAATGTTAAAATGTTCAATTAATGAAAGATGAATACATTCACCTATCTTTTTGATTTCTTCTTTACTTAATTTATTTTCATGATAATAGACGTTCACAAAAGGCATACATTGTCATTCCTTTTTCTTAATTTAACTTCAACAAGTTTTCATCGTGAAATGTGCAAAATCTCATATAATGTAACACCTTTATTCGCTATAATATCAGGCTTCTCTTCATAAAAATTAAACTGACTATATCCCCATTTATCTGGATTATATACTATTACATTTCCTAAACAATTTTCTACCTTTTGATCCACAATGATAGATTGAATCCCACTCAATGATTCACTTGGAGAAATACTTCCTTCATATCCAACAACATATCTACATTTCTTAAAATTACCCTTTACATTAACAACTAATGGAACACCTATATTTATTTGTTGCCATCCAAAAGATTGTAAAATATTATCGTAATACCCTTCAAAGATAAATTTGTTCATTCCTTCATGACCATTCCAAATATATAAAGGTGCATAACAGTTATAGAAATTCCCTTCCTTACCCGCCTCAGTAATTAAATACGCTTTGAAATTCAATTCTTGAAACCCGTCCGTTTTATATCCATTATCCTCTACCCTTTTTCTAATAATATCCATGTCATAATCCTTTGGCAAAATGACCTTATATTGCATTCCAATCATGTTTATCACTCACTTTCCATCTTATATACACAATGATAAACCGATGATTGACTAACGTAAAATAGGTATAAATTATGTTTGGTATCATTTATAATGATATCGTATAAGGGGCTGTGATAAATGGAAATAAATGATCTTATTATATTCAAAACTGTGGCTAGCGAAGGTTCTATTAGTAAAGCTGCGAAAGAGTTAGGGTATGTTCAACCGAACGTAACTGAGCGAATTAAAAAATTAGAACAAGAGTTAGAAACACCTTTACTACATAGAGATAACAAAGGCGTTTCTTTATTACCTTCTGGTGACATTTTATTAGACTACACAAATCAAATATTAACGCTAGTAGAAGAAGCAAAAGATAAAATTAAAACGAGTGGGTCTTCTTATATAATCGCAACATCACAATCTATTTTGACTAATTATGTAAGCAAGCGCATTAAAGAAAATTTTAGGAGTTATCAAATATATGTAGAAAATAGTAGTCATTTGCAAAAATTACTGCAGCAACAAAAAGTTGATATGGTCATTACTTATGAGGATTACCCAGACATATCGTTCAAAAAAGTATTTTCCACTTCAATTTCTATCGGCTTATTAAAACCGAAAGAAAAGTGTACCATTGACTTTTCAAAGGAACTCTTCTTCGTTAGTAATGACAAAAAGTGCCCTTTTAGGAATAAGACGATACAATTTCTAAAAGAAAATAATTTATCTCAGCGTCAACTTCAACAATTAGATTCTTATTCGCTTATAGAAGAGTTTATTCAGGACGGAAAAGGAATAGCCTTTTTACCGATTAAAAATGATAAATTAGTACCAATTGAAAATGTTCCAATTGAGAAATTAGCTGTTCATTTCTTTACGAATCAAAATTCTTTCAAACAAATCCCTGATGAACTATTTGATTAATATAATAGCTATAAACGAACTAAATTTACATACAGCAATAAAAATCCCTCCTTTCCGAATCTAAAAGAGGGATTTTCATATTCTATACAATTGATTTTTCACACATTTTGCTCCACTTCTGCACTTTTCTCCTTCTTATTCCGTTTCATATTCTTCAGTCTCTTAACCGTGCCAACTAATCCTTTCGGGAAAACTAGCAATACGATAATGTACAATACACCAAGAATAATCGTCCATCGTTCAAAGATCGGATACTCTGTAGCTAGTTCTGATAAATAATATTTTAGGGATTCAATAATTCCAGCTCCTGCAATGGCTCCTATTAACGTTCCAACGCCTCCAATCATAGTCATCAATAATGCATTTAATGTCATTTCAATTGAAAATACAGTTGTATTAACAAAGCGTAAAGTGATAACAAATAAACCACCGCTAATTGCAGCTACTACTCCTGCAACAATGCTAGCAATAATTTTATAATGAAGAACTTTATATCCTAGTGCTTCAACACGTTGCTCATTTTGTGAAATTGCCTTTAATACTTTTCCAATAGAAGATTTGGTGAAAAGACGTAACAGAACAAAAATGATAAGTAAACATATAAGTGTTACATAATAAAACGTAAAACGATCACGGAATACTTCTGGTACACCAAATGTAAAACCATCTCCTCCGTGAGTGAGCCCACGCCATTTTTCAGCAAGTACGAAAAACAACTGTGAAATAGCAAGTGTTAACATCGCATAAAAATGACTTTTCAGCCGTAAAGAAAGCAAACCAATTATATAACTAACAATGGCTGAAATGATAATTGCAGCTACTATTCCTATTAAAAAGTTCGTTATGGATACTCCTTGTCGATCAAATAAAAGCGCTACGCCATATGCTCCTATCCCAAAGAACATACAATGGCCGAATGATACAATTCCTGTATATCCAAGCAATACATCAAAACTCATTGCAAAAATAGCAAAGATGAAGATTTGAGTGAACAAAATTAACAAGCTCCGTGAATCATTTACGAATGGAAATACACTTAAACAAATGAGCATACATACTCCGAAGTATACTTTAATTCGATTTGATGTGCTGTTCACCATTTCACCCCTTTTCACCAACAAGTCCATTTGGCTTCACTATTAAGAAAAATAGTAACATTAACATATTGATTGCAAGTGATAAATCCGGTATAAAATACGCTGTAAAAGCACCAGCTAATCCGACAATTAAAGAAGCGATTGCTGAACCTTGTACGCTTCCTAGCCCTCCAATGATTACTACTATGAAAGCTAAAATCGCATACTGCATACCCATCTCAGCGAAAATAACGCCTGAGTATGGTGCTAATAAGAAGCCACCTAAGGCAGCCATCCCTGCTCCTAATAAAAAGACGAAAGAAAATATAGCTTTTACGTTAATACCGAGCGCTTGAACCATCTCTTTATCCATTACACCTGCGCGTATCATAAGACCTATCTTTGTTTTTTTGAGCAATAATAATAAGGCAATGTATATGATAACCCCAATTATGATAACGAATAGACGATATTTAATTAATATAACGCCTCCGAACGTAAAACTTCCTTGTAGCCATAACGGTAACTTTGCCCCAATTGGATTTGGTCCCCAAAATACTTTAATACATTCACTAAGTACAAGCATTCCTCCAAGCGTAACAAGAAGCTGGCGAACATGATTTCCATATACCGGTCTAATAAGGAATCTTTCTAAAATAAATCCAAGGAACATTCCCATAGCTATTGCTCCAATTAAAGCTAACACATAACTCCCTGTCATATTAAATAGCCAAACACCTGTAAATGCTCCCCATGCAAATAAACCACCATGTGCGAAGTTTAGAACACTCATTAAACCGAAAATAAGTGAAAGACCTGATGCTAATAAAAAAATGAGCATCCCTGTTGAAATCCCATTTACAAATAAATTGATTAACACATCCATCCTTCTCACCCCGGATTCATGTTAAGAGATTCCTAAATATTTGTGACACATTTCCTTATCCTCTTTTAATTCATGCATAAAACCGTTATGAACAATTTTTCCGTTATCCATAATATAAAAATAATCACCAATTTGACTAGCCATCATAAAATTTTGTTCAACGAGTAAAACTGTTGTTTTCTCCTTCATTTTCAAAATAGCTATCATTAATTTTTCTATCATAATAGGAGACAAGCCTTTACTCGGCTCATCAATAAGTAGTAAACCATCACTATTAATAAATGCTCTTGAAATTGCTAACATTTGCTTTTGTCCCCCGCTTAAGAGTCCACTTTTTTTGTGCCAAAATTGCTTTAAATCTGGAAATAGTTCAAGCATCCATTCTATCTTTTCTTCCGCTTCTTCGCCCTTACCTCTAGCAAGAGCGAATGTTTCTTCTACTGTCAGATCGTGAAAAATACCTTGATTTTCTGGTACATACCCTATCCCTTTCCTTGAAATTAAATGTGTAGATAATCCATTTACTTGTGTACGATCATAATAAATTTCACCATGTGCGATATGGTGAAACCCCATAACCGAACGTAACGTCGTAGTCTTCCCTGCCCCATTTCTTCCAAACAGTACAGTAATCGTTCCTTTCTCAACAGTAAGAGATACCCCTTGTAAAATATGAAACTGATCTAAATACGTCTCTATATTATTCACTTGTAATAGTGCCACTATATAATCCCCCTAAATAAGCACTTTGTACACGCTCATCTTTCATAATTTCTTCGGGTAAACCTTCAGCCAATAACTCTCCATGAAATAAAACGATTAGATGGTCTGACAAATCTAGTACCATATCCATTTTGTGTTCAATCAGTACAATTGTACTCTCTGGATGTTTCTTAATATTTTCAATCACTTGTAATATAGCCGGGACTTCCTCAACCGAAATACCTGCCGTCGGCTCATCAAGTAATAACACATCCGTTTTTAAAGCTAATAACATCGCAAGTTCTAGCTTTCTTTTCTCTCCATGTGCCAAATCTTTTGCTAATACATTCTCTTTCTCCTGAAGTAATACTGTTTTTAAGAAACGTCTCGCCTCTCCAACTTGTTGCTTTAATTTTGCTGGACTCGGGAAAAAACTATAGTAATCTTGTACGAATGATTGAACACTTAAACGGACATTTTCAAGTACCGTTAATTCTGGGAATATGTTTGTAAGCTGAAAAGAGCGACCGATTCCTAAGCGTGTTCGATCTGAAATCGATAGTTTTGTAATATCTTGCCCTTTAAAATACACTTCACCTGTTGTGGGTGAAATCTGTCCACTTAGTAAATTAAATAATGTTGTCTTACCCGCACCATTTGGCCCGATAATAGAAATGAGTTTTCCTTTTTGTACAGTTAAATTTACATCTTTAATAACATGATGCTCGCCAAAAGATACACTAAGATTTTTCGTTTCTAGCAAATGTGTCATGAAATCCCCCCTTTAAAGCTTTAAGTATGAAAAAAATACGTACAAAGAGGGGATCCCCTCTTTATGCAAAAACAACAGAAAATTCAGTCTATTTATTTTGAACTGGTGGCTCTGTCTCTTTCATCGTTAATTCTCGCTCTAATACTGGCACTGGATAGTCAACACCATCTTGCTTTTTCAACGTGATAGAATAAAGCGTCTGCATCGCTTGGTGATCCTTTTCTCTAAACTTCATCTTTCCTTTCGGTGTATCAAATTCCATTCCTTCCATTTTCTTAATTAATGTATCTACATCTGTATCACCTTTTGTTTTCTTTAACGCTTCTACAATAGAAATTGCCGCTGACATTCCCCCTGCTGTAAATAAATCTGGCACCGCACCATTAAATCGTTTTTTATGTTCTTCTACTAACCAATCATTCACCTTATTTTTCGGGAGTGTATGATAATATACCGAAAACCCTTGCATTCCTACTAACGCATCCATCGTTTTTAATGCCGGAATATCTGGTGCACCAGTAGAAATTTTAATACCTTGCGCTTCCACATTCATATCTTTCAACTGTTTCCAAGGTGAATTTGCCCCTGCCCAAACAATAAATAAATAATCTGGTTTTGAGCTAATGATATTTTGAATATTTGCAGTGAAGTCAGTCGAATTTGTATCAGCATATTGCTCGTTCACAATATTTGCACCTAATTTCTTCGCTCCAGCTTTAAATGCAGCAATCCCTTCACGACCGTAAGCATTATCTTGTGCTAACGTTGCTATTTTCACATCTTTTTTAGCAATTGCTGCAGCACCAGCGACTGCATCTTGAGATGAATTTCTACCTGTTCTAAAAATATATTTATTCCAGTTCTTACCGGTAATACTATCAGCTACCGCCGGTTCTACAACCATTATTTTTTCATATTCTTCAGCTAGTGGTAAAACCGCTAATGTATCACTTGAACTAGACGATCCGACTAAAAAATCAACTTTCTCTTCTTCTAATAATTTCGTAGCTTTTTTAACCGCTACATCAGCTTTTGTTTCTGTATCTTCTACAACAAACTTAATCTTCTTTCCTTCCACTTTCCCAGTTCCGCCCGTTGCATAGTCTAACCCTAATTCAAATCCGTTCACTGTTTGTTTTCCATACGATTCTAACGGTCCTGTTAATGAAGCAAGAACCCCTACCTTAATCGTCTTTTCATCTTCTGTACTTGCCTTCTTTCCTGAACAAGCTGCCATTATGAATAACGAACCTAAAACACAACCAGTAGCTACCATTCTTAGCCATTTACGTTTTTTCATCGACATTGTGATCCTCCCCATATTTTACTTTCTGATAGAATCAAACACGCCAAAGTTACCCATCCGTAATTATGACTTTTTCTTTGAATAATATAAACGAAATTGTTAGTATACATGTATCTTCTACGATTTCAATTAAACACCTTTACAATTTGATATAAATATTTTAACCGCATTCCCACTCTATTAAACTTCTATCCTTTCTAATTAATTTTGAGTATCCAAAATTAATTAGCTTTCTTAAAAAATTGAATTCTTTGGAGTAAACCATCTGTAATAATGATATTCCCTTGGCTATCCACATCTATTCCTTGTGGCGAGAAAAACTGCCCTGACATACCATTAAAACTTCCAAAAGACTCTAAAAAATCCCCATTTTCATTATAAATATTCACACGATTATTAGAAGTATCTGTAACATACACCGTATTATTTATATCGATTTCAATTCCTATTGGCAAAAAAAGATCTCCTGAACCCTCTCTCCAATTTTCTAGTGGATCTAAGTTTCCGGCTCCATGATTTGTACCCCATTTTGTAAGAAAATTACCCTCATTATCAAATTTTTGAACCCTATTATTAATCCGATCCACAACATAAACATTATCTTTTGAATCAATTGCTAATTGCATAGGTTGAAAAAACTCTCCCTCTCCACTTCCTTTTCTCCCCCATTCTTTCATATATACAAAGAATGGATTAAACTTTTGAATACGATGATTTTCTGAATCAGCTATAAATATGTTTCCTTTACTATCAATAGCTATTCCAGATGGAAATTGAAAAAAACCTGGTAATACTCCAAATGAACCATATGAAGCAAGCACTATCCCTGAGTTGGTGAATTTTTGGATACGATGATTTACAGAATCAGATACATACACGTTATTGTAACGATCCGTTGCAATTTGTCTTGGAACATAAAACTGTCCCGGAAGACTTCCGTATCCTAATGGTCCACCAGCACCAAATAAACTTCCCCACTTCCCAACAACCTTCCCAGATATATCATATTTCAAAATTCGATGATTAAAGGAATCAGATACAAAAACATTTCCATTCGTGTCTCTTTCGACATCATAAGGTCCTGCATATTGTGTATTTCCATTCCTTTCATTACCTAGGGTTTTCTTCATTACCGCTGTTAGGCCTACCTCATTATATAAAAGTACACGATTATTTCCCGTATCCGTTATATAGATATTCCCTTTACTATCCGGAAGAACTTGATTAGGATAAACAAACTGAAAAAAGTTACCTACTGTATATAAAAATTGATCTTTATTTGTAAATTTCATTATCCGATTGTTATATGTATCTGCTACATATAGCGATCCAGATATTGATTCAAAATTTATTCCTCTTGGATGGTAGAATTGATATGGGCCTAAACCTGCACTTCCTGTTCCGATTACTCGTTGAAACTCCCCTTTTTTATCAAACACTTGAATACGATTGTTATATGTGTCTGCAATATAGACCTCGTCCTGTTTATTTATCGCGATTCCTTGTGGTAAAGCCATTTCTCCATTCGCCTTTCCATAACTCCCTATCGTTTGAATATACTGCCCATCCGGGCTATATTTTTGAATACGATGATTGTATTCATCCGTAATATAGTAATTGTTATCGCTATCTACTGCAATTTCCCTAGGAAACGAGAACTGCTCACTTCCTTTACCTTTTGTGCCCCAACTTTTAATAAATTGAAACTCCTCATTAAATTTTTGAATACGATAATTCGCTGTATCCGCAACTAAAATATTACCTTCTTTATCAACAGCAATACCAAATGGCATATTAAACTGTCCCGGACCTTCACCAAAAGTTCCTATAGCATCAACAACTTCTCCATTCTTATCTATTTTCAAAATTCTATTATTCCCCATATCAACAACATACAAAAATCCTTTTGCATCCCTTGCCATCGCCACTGGTGTCCTTAATAACTTAGAAGTATCTAGCTCACTTCCCCATGATTTCACATATTTTACAGCAGAGGCACTTCCTAAAGAAGCAAACATCCCTAGACTCACAGTAACAATGAAAAAACAATATATAATTTTTTTGATAAAATTCATCTTTATTACCACCTAATCACAGTAGCTGCCCACGTATACCCAGTCCCTGCGCTAACTACTACTGCAATATCTCCGGCCTGTAATTTTCCCTGTTCGTTTGCAAAGTGAAGACCAATACAAGGATCAAGCGCTGACATATGTCCATAATGATCTAAATATACAACTTGTTCTTCTTCTAGCCCTAACCCCTGTATCAATTCTATTAACATAGAACGTTTTGTATGCAATGGTAATAATACTTTAATATCTTTAGGAGTTAACCCACTTTTTCTTAACGCCTCTCGAATCACCTTGTCAAAATTAGGGATTGAAACCCGGTCTAGACGCTCTTTCATACTATTAGGATCTATTACATCAATATAATGTTGTCGATTCTTAACTGTATCATAGCTCGCAACCTGCTTTGACCCACCTGCTGGAATACGTACATCTTCATGAAATGAACCATCTGTTATAATCGCACTTCCTAATATTTCACCGTTGCTAGCATCTTTTTTCACTAAAGCTGCGCTTCCGCCATCAGCGAAATTAAACATAAAACGTGAGCGTGGATTATCATAATCTACAATTTGAGATTCTTTACATCCACCTACTAATAATATATTTTCAATTGAGTTATCGGAGTAGAGCATATCTTTTGCGACTTTGAGAGCAATAGGAAAGCAAGAACTAACATTCATAATTTCAAAAGCATAAGCATTTTTCAATCCAAGTTCATGCTGAATTTTTGGGGCACTAGACCATACGTGGTAATCTTTATGTGGACTGCCAAAATAAATGACTACATCAATAGATTGAGGATCTACTTGTGATAATATTGGCTTTGCAGCAGCAATAGCTAAATCTGATGCATGCATCGTTTCATCTGCGACATGTTTTTCATGTAATCCAAACTTTTCTATAATAATGTGCTCAGGGATACCTGTTTTTTTAGATAAGTCTACAGCCGTCTCTACGTCTTTTGGGAAGAAAACACCAGTCGCTTCAATCCCAATATTCATTAGACTACTCCTCCTTCTTTTGGCACCATCATAGTAGCTACACCTGTTAATACTAAATCTCCTTTTTGGTTATGACACTCCGTTAACAATTTCAAAACTCTCTTTTCTATCATAAATTCTTGCACTGTAGCCGTTGCTGTAATTGTATCTCCTATAAAAACTGGCGCTGTAAATTTAATAGTTTGCTCCATATAAACGGATCCTTTTCCAGGTAAATGAATACCAAGCAATTGCGATAATAAACTAGAAGTTAGTAACCCATGTGCTATTCTTTGATTAAATCTAGTTTGCTTCGCATACTCATGATCAATATGGATCGGATTAAAATCCCCACTTAAACCTGCAAATAATACAAAATCCGTTTCTGTTATTGTTTTACTACATGACGCCTTTTGACCCGTGCTGTACATCGTCATCTCTTCACCTACTTTTCAATTGATTTACTAACTGTGCTTTTTGAATTTTACCAGTTGCATTTTTAGGCAATTCTTTTAGAAAAATAATCTCTTTCGGTATTTTATATTTTGCTAGAAATAAACGACAATGTTCAATGACTTCCTTTTCAGTTAATACACTGCTACCCTTTTTCACAATAAAGGCGATTGGAGTCTCTCCCCACTTTACATGTTGCCTACCAACGACCGCTACCTCATATACGTCCGAAAGCTTATTAATGACTTGCTCTACTTCAAGTGGATAAATATTTTCACCACCGGAAATTATCATTTCTTTTTTTCTACCGACAATGTATACAAAACCATCTTCATCAACTCTAGCTAAATCTCCCGTATATAACCAACCATCTTGAATCGCTTCTTTTGTTGCATGTGGCCGATTCCAATACTCTTTCATTACATTTGGTCCTCTTATAAGTAGCTCTCCAACTTCACCAATCTCAACTTTATTTTTGTTTTCATCAATAAGTACATAATCACAAAACAGAACAGGCTTTCCAATTGAACCTACTTTACGTCTTGCATCTTCTTCTGAAAGCATAAATACGGTTGGTGATGTTTCAGTCATACCAAAGCCTTGACCAAATAAAAATCCTCTATCTATAAATTCTCTCATCAACTCTTCTGGACATGGAGCACCACCGTTATAAAACCAGCGAACTGATTGCAAATTTGCAGTTTCAAAATTCTCGCAATTCACTAATGCTTGATGAATTGTAGGTACTCCCATCACTACAGTCACTTTATGTTTTTCTATCATAGAAAGAGCTGTAGTTGGCTCAAATTTTCTTGGAACAATGATTACACCACCTGCAAATAAAGTTGGAAATGCGAATAAACCAATCCCACCAATGTGAAATAAAGGCAGTAATACAATGGAGCGATCGTGAATAGTTAGATCAATCGCAAATGTATTATTTAGTGCATTCCAAAACATATTGTCTTGTGTAAGTACAGCTCCTTTCGGTTTTCCAGTTGTCCCTGAGGTATAACATATAATAAAGGATGCGCTTTCATTTATCTCTTCAAAGTTATCAATTTTTCTATCTTCTATTTCATTTAAACTTGTAATCGAAATCACACTTTGTACATACGATACCTTCTGCATTGACATTGCCATATTTTGAAATGTTTCCTCTACAAATAACAATGTAGTTCCACTATCTTTTAACTGAAATATAAGTTCATTTTCTGTTAACCGTATATTCAGTGGAACAGCAATACATTCTACTTTTGCTATAGCGAATAAAAGCACAATATATTCCAAGCTATTTTGCGATAAAATAGCTATCCTTTCTCCTTTTTGCACATGTAAGTCGTAAATGAAATATGCGGCTACTTTATTTACATACTCATGTAACTGTTTATATGTCATTTCCTCCTCATCTGTAATAATAGCAATGCGATCTGGATGTAAATAGGCACGTTTTTCAATCCAATAAGCAATGCCTTGCATATGTTCCCCACTCCCTTATCTCTTTCTCAATCCTTCAAATATTAATGACATCGCTGCTTCAAATACATCTTCTGGAACATCTTTCTCTTCCCAATAACCCCATCGCATACCTAGAAATTGTCCAATTGACATAAGACAATACGCAATTGTTTCTGTATCAAGTTGTTTAAACTCTCCCGCTTCCATACCAGCTGATAAACTTTTTAAAAATCCATTTGCGAGCTTTGCATAGTACCATCTATATAAATTATCATCAACTACTACTGCTTGTTGTACAATGTTATATAGATTAGGTCGATCTTTCACCCACCGAAAAAAAGCCTGAAAACCTCTTCTTTGTGCCTCTTCATAACTTGATATTCCCTTCATTTCTTCTTTAATAAGCAAGCGTAACTCACGGTTCAATCTGCGAATCAATTCATCAAATATATCTTTTTTAGATGGAAAGTAATTATAGAAAGTTCCGTGCGCTACCTTTGCTTCTTGTGTAATATTCACGATAGAAGCCTCGTAATATCCTTTACTACCAAATACCTCTTCTGCAGCACACAATAATTTCTCTCTCGTTTCTAACCCTTTTGTTGTTAAGTTTTTTACATCCATTATTATTTTTTCTGACACCTGAATCACCTCTTAGATTTGATTATAAATATTTTTCTTAATTTTACAATTATTATCGTTAGACAAAATCTGCAAGTGTTTTTCTACATACAAAAAGGCCTAACTTAAAAATAAGTTAGGCCTTTTATCTTAATTAGAATTATTTTCCACTTCCTCTAACCCTTCAGCCAATTGCTTCTTATCTAGCCCTTCCCCTATTACTACTAAGTTCGTTGGGAAACCGAAGTCTTGTTCCAGTAAAGTCGGTACTCCGAACGAGTATTGGAATAAGTGAGGATATTTGTCCCCATGAAATTTCACAAAACCTTTTACGCGATAAATACTATCTGGTAAATTTGAAAGCCATTCGTATAATTTATCTTGATCAATCGATTTCGTAAATTGATACGTCATCGTTTGTATATGTAAATGCTGTTTTACATGTAGTGTCTCATGTTCCGCGTCATTCGTAAATTCAGCTTCTTCTATGTCTTCTAAAGATATATTACAATATTTTGTTTCAAACAATTTCGCATGATTATTTATCACTTTCACTTCTTCTATTACTTTGTTCTTATCCGCACCTGTTAGTAAATCTGATTTATTAATTAAAATGTGACTACCAAACTTCAGTTGCTCATGCAATAATTGCTGAACGTTTGCACTTAATACACTTCGATTTAACCATCTTACTGCATCTAAAACGACTACAATGGATTTCACTTCTAAGAAAGGTGCTAAAATTGGTGATACACATGCATCTAACACTTCAATTGGATGCGCAACACCTGTCGTTTCTATATAAATGACATCTGGTCTTTCTTGCTGATATAACGAATGCAACTGTATTTCAAGCTCTTCTTTTAACGTACAACAAATACATCCTTTCAGAAGTTCCCTTAAAACATTCTCTTTTCCAATAATATCGGTATCTACCGAGTATTCACCAATTTCATTCATCAATACTGCAACTTTTCTATTCTTCTTTTTCTCCGCTAACAATAAATTTTGTAATAGCGTTGATTTTCCACTACCTAAAAAGCCACCTAATATATGAATTTCTACTTTATTCATTTGATCGACCATCCATTTCTTTATTTCAAACGTATTCAAAGCGTAATAATTACGATTTATATTTATTATTTTATTAAAAGAGTCGTGATTTGTAAATATATCTTCACTGTTCGTTTACTTCATACGCAACTCTAATTCCAGACTCTATTGCTCCTTGCATCCATCCATGTGTTAATGTCGTATGCTCTCCTGCAAAATGTACTTTCCCAGATGGTGGTGTAATATACGGAAATAACTCGAGCTCTTGGCCCGGTTCGAACGCTGTAAATGCGCCGCAAGAATACGGATTTTGACTCCAGCTAAAAGAGGTTCCAGTGACAAACTCACTATAGACGATGTCACCGTATATTTCCGCTAAATTTTTTAATGCGTAACGAATACGATCTCTTTGCGAGAGACTATCCCATGTTAATGCCTCATCTGCCCACGTATAACTTGCTATAACGATAGCTGGTCCTGGAGTATGAATGCCATAGCTCGGATAGTATGTAAAACGTATAGGTAAATCTGTAATAGATTTACCACCACACTGTCCCGCTTTCTCCCAAAATCTACTTTTAAACTCTATCGCAATTTTCGTTGCAGCAATATAATTCAATTCACGAATTGCTCGTCTTTTAAAATAAGAGAATAAATGGTATGGCTGAACTTCTACAAATCGTAACGCTGAAAATGGAATTGTGACAATAGCAATGTCGCCTGTTACCATAAACGAATGTAACGTTCGTTCATTTGTTACTTGCATCATTACCTTATTATCTTCCTGTATAATTTTTTCTACTTTATACGGCATAAAAATATTATCTTTTAAATCTGGTAAAAATGAATTTGGTAATGCATCCATGCCACCTGTTATCTCATAATATTTCGTCGTTGAAGTAAAAAAAATCATTTCCCGTAATACTTCAATTAAAGACATTCCCATATAAGCTTCCATATCAAGAAGTACCCCGATCATGTCTATTGCACCGTCTGAATAATATTCAGTTAAAAATGTGCCGAGCGAATATGCTTTATACTTTTTTTCAACGATAATCCAGTTTTTATTAGGATCTTTTTTTATAAAATTTAGTATGGGTTCTAATACTGCCAACATTAATTCTTCTGCTGTTTTACCTTTTTCGCTCTCCAAAATTGGATATCCAAGTATACTTGGATTTTTTTCGAATATGCTCAATCTCGTTTTAATATTATTCGTATAAATAATATCTGAAGCGGTTTTATTTATAAAAAGATTTAACGGTAATTTAAATTTACGAATGTATGCTAAAGTTAACTCGTGTGTTTCAGGAATTCGCATCGGCCCTGCATTAAAATATAAACCTCTGCTAAACGGTTCACGCATCGTATATATTCTTCCGCCTATTCGGTTATTCGCTTCTAAAATGGTTATGTTATGACCTGCTTCTTTCAATAATGATGCTGCAACTAATCCTGAAATCCCTGCACCAGCAATAATAATATGCTTTGGATTCTTCGTTTTAACGAGCCCCACATTAATAATATGAAGCATTCTTTCCATCGTTAATGGCTGCATCATGCCCTTTTCCCCTTCAATAAAGGATTTTATTGCATTATATTCGATTAACTTACTTCCTATGTTTCATGCAAAGAATTGCACGGATACATTTTCAATTACTTGAATATCTTTTATAAAATGTAATAAACTAGATATGACTCTATAGAAGTAAGACGTATTATCTTACATAATAAAATTAATGAAATTGCGAGGAATTTTGAAATGAAAAAAGGGATTAACCGTGTTGTATTAGTAGGAACAGGAGCGGTTGGATGTAGTTATGCTTACTGTATGATTAATCAAGCTGTGGCTGAAGAATTTGTTTTAGTTGATGTAAACGAAGCAAAAGCTGAAGGGGAAGCAATGGATTTAAGTCATGCTGTTCCATTCGCGCCAGCTCCAACTAGAGTATGGAAAGGTAGCTATGAAGATTGTAAAGATGCTGATCTTGTAGTCATTACGGCTGGATTACCACAAAAACCAGGCGAAACACGTTTAGATTTAGTTGAGAAAAACGCAAAAATCTTTAAACAAATTGTTCGTAGTATTATGGATAGCGGCTTCGATGGTATCTTCTTAATCGCAACTAACCCTGTCGATATTTTAACTTACGTAACTTGGAAAGAATCTGGTTTACCGAAAGAGCGCGTAATTGGTTCTGGTACAACACTTGATTCTGCTCGTTTCCGCTATATGTTAGGTGAGTACTTCAATATTGGTCCACACAACATTCACGCTTATATTATCGGCGAACATGGCGATACTGAACTTCCAGTTTGGAGCCACGTATCAGTAGGTATTCAAAAACTACAAACACTGCTTGAAAAAGACAACACGTATAATCAAGAAGATTTAGACAAAATTTTCATAAACGTTCGTGATGCAGCTTACCATATTATTGAGCGAAAAGGTGCAACTTATTATGGTATTGGTATGTCACTTCTACGTGTTACTAAAGCGATTTTAAATGATGAAAATAGTGTATTAACTGTATCGGCTTACTTAGAAGGTCAATATGGTCAAAAAGATGTGTATATCGGTGTACCTGCTGTTTTAAATCGCGGCGGTGTTCGTGAAATTTTAGAAGTAGAATTAAGTGAAGACGAAGAATTAAAATTCGATCACTCTGTTCAAGTGTTGAAAGAAACAATGGCTCCTGTTCTTTAATGATATATGCAAAAAGCAATCCAAAATTTGTTGGATTGCTTTTTGCTTTATTTTCTATTTTTTAATCGATTCCTCATTATTTACATCAAGTACATCTAATAAGAAGATGAAGATTGGTATCCCGATAATAAGCCCCCATATTCCAAGGAAATGTTCAGAAAAGATGAGAATCATAAATGTATAAAAGATTGGTAAATTTGTTTTCGCAGACATAAACTTCGGATTTAAAAAATAACTTTCAAGAGCATGGATTACTGTAATGAAAATAAGTATGTATACCACGTACATAACTCCGCCTACATTATATGCAATAATACAAAGTGGAAACAAGGAAATAATTACCCCGGCAACAGGAATTAATCCAAGTAAGAAAATCATAACAGCTAATACGAGAAGCTGCGGAAATCCTAAAACAATTAATGCAATAACAGTAAGAATACAATTTACAACCGCAATTAAAAACTGCGCTTCAATTACTTTACCGAATGATCTTGCGAACCTTTCGCCAAAATATGCAATCTCTTCATAAAAAATCTTTAGCTTACTCTCTTTAAATTTAGAAGTAAATGTAATAATACGCTCTTTTTCTAATAAGAAAAATAAGCTTAATATGAGAGACAATAATATTTGTAAACTTACCTTCCCTATATTTGCTATCGATTGATAGATAACATCTACACCTTGTTCTATATACTTTGATACTTCCATTCCGTTAATTGTCGAAAGTGCATATTTAATGATTTCATTATCAGGCGGGTTTTGAAAAAACAATTTAAATTGATAAATCAATTGCGAAATTTGTACCGTTAACACAGGTAAATATTTATACAATGTCGTGCCAATAAAGGAAACTAATATGATATACAAACAGGCAATAACAATTTTCCGATTCACTTTCAATTTCTTTGAAATAAAACGTTGAAATCGATCCATTAAAAATGTCAGTATAAACGTAATTAATATTAAATTGATCATACTTTTTAATCCATATAATACAAGCGCTACTATTATTAAAACGAGAAACCGTTGAAACCCTCTACTTCGAAAAAAATTTTTCACTTCATTCATTAAGATTTAACCTCCCCCTTCAATGGATGGAAATTGAATATATTACATTTTATGAACTTCTATAGACAATCTTTCTTACTAATTAGGAAGAATCCTTTTTTCTTTTTATATTGTTAGATTCTATTTATATTAGCCCACCTACTTACTTCAGTTGAGCTCTTTTTTTCGTTTAACCTTTTACAATTTAGGTGATTTTCTATTGCTAGACTGCTGCTCATACGCATATCCAATATTGAACAGTTCCTTCTCACCGAATTGCTTCCCGACAAACACTGCACCTACTGGCTCTCCATTGTTATCATATCCTGCTGGCACCGCTAATTCTGGATAGCCAGCTATAGCTGATAGAAGAACTTCCTCGTTATTAATCATAACTAGAGCATCCAAACCTTTTTCTACTAAATATCTATCTAGCTCTTTTCTTGCATTTTCTTGACTCGTTTGCACTACTTTTTCAAACTCATCTTTCGTTATAGCAGATTTTTCAGACGCCTCAATTAATGTTTGTCCATATTTTATTCGTCTATTACTATCCTTTTTATTAAACGCTATAATCTCTTCTAACGATTTTACCGGTACATTTTTTTGCTTTGAAAGAAAATCGTTAACATTATGTTTGAATTCATATTCTAATGTTTGTAGATTATCTACACCCTCAGCGTTTAACTGAATATCATCAGTCAATATTGCACCTGCATCTTGAAGGTCTTTTCTTATCTTTTGTGCTACTTCTTTTCTATTGTCATCTTGTCGATCTATTGAAAATAGTACTCCTACTTTTTTCCCTTTCAAACCGTCTATTGATAAGTCTTTCGTATAATCCATTCTTTCTTTATCTTTCATTTTTTCTGTCATTGCATCTTTTTCATCATAACTTACCATTATGTTAAATAACGTTGCAGCATCCTTTACCGTTCTTGCCATCGGTCCTGCTGTATCAAGTGTTTCAGCTAATGGAATAATGCCTGATCTACTCACCATACCTAGTGATGGACGTAACCCAACTACTGATTGCTGCGCTGCAGGTGCTACAATCGATCCTGTCGTTTCTGTTCCGACTGCAAGCGGTGCAAAATTTGCTGCAACTACTGTAGCAGATCCAGAGCTTGATCCTGATGTATCAAACGTAATCGGACCATACGGATTCAAATTTTGTCCTTTTTTCCCGCTATATCCGCTAGGCATTGTAAAGGATAAATAATTTGCCCACTCAGACATATTCGCTTTTCCTAAAACAAAAGCACCTTCTTCTTTCAACTTTTTCACAATCGTCGCATCCTCATCTGCAATCCAATCTTTTAACACATACGTTCCTGCACTAGTCGGCATCACTTTTTCCGTCTGTACATTATCTTTTACAATGACAGGAATACCATATAAATTCGATTTTTTATTTCTACCTCGCTCTTGATCTAACTTTCTTGCTTCCTCCATCGCATTAGGGTTTATCTCTGTAACAGCATTTAATGTTATTCCATTTTGATCATGTTCTTGTATTCTAAAAAGATAAATACTCGTTAATTCTTCATATGACAACTTTCCATCATCAATCATTTTTTGAAGCTCATCTATAGTCGCATTTACGACTTCTTTTTCTTTTATCTTTACATTTTCTATGTTAATTCCTTTTAACTGGTTATGTATCGGTTTTAACACTCTATCTTTATCATATACGATACGCTCAGGTTCCTTTGGAAAATAATTTTTATATACGTAATATCCGCCAGCACACGCTAATAAAACAACGCCTCCAGCGATAGACAGCGTTACCTTTACCCATTTCTTCATGTTGCCTCCTCCACTCTATAAGGTGCTTCTTTATACGAAAAAGAGAGTTACCTTTTACTTAACTCTCTCCAATCAAAATGCTAAATGAAAAAATGAAAGATTTCAATCTAATTACTTCTTTTTTTGCATTTGCTTTGCTAACATTTCTTTCACTTGATTATACGTTAACCCTGAATTTTTATTTAAACGCTTTACTTCCTC
This sequence comes from Bacillus sp. FSL R9-9834, assembly GCF_038006905.1. NCBI lineage: Bacteria > Bacillati > Bacillota > Bacilli > Caryophanales > Bacillaceae > Bacillus > Bacillus sp. FSL R9-9834. The sequence goes on along the minus strand of NZ_JBBOWD010000001.1, from coordinate 1,895,086 downwards.
AACATCAGTACCTACCACTGTATATTTTTTCTCATCATTCATTTTCCTAATTCCCTTCTCAACGGATTATTTCTTATATTTCTTCCCTAAATGCGCATAAATTAACACCACTACAAAAAAGGAAGCTGTTTTTAAGCACAGCTTCCTTCTCGTTACATATTGTATTTCTTAATAAAATTTCACTACATCTTCAGTAGGCAAGAACGTTCTTTCTGCTGGTTGTTCGTTTGGTTCACCAAATGGCATTTGACCTACTAAGCTCCACTCAGCTGGAATGTTCCAAGTTTCTTTCACTTCAGCATCTACGATTGGGTTGTAATGTTGTAATGACGCCCCAATTCCTTCAGCAGATAATAACATCCACACAGTATGTTGTAACATTGCATTTCCTTGATGAGACCAGAATGGGAACTGATCTTTATATAATGGTGCGTTTTCTTGCATTTTTTCTACAGTTGCTTGATCTTCAAAGAATAGTACAGTCCCTACACCTGCATGAAAACCTTTTAGTCTTTCTACAGTCGCTTCAAAGTTTTCTGCTGGTACGCGGGCTCTTAATGTTTCTTTTACAATATCCCAAAACTTTTCATGCTCTCCATCCATTAATACAACCATACGACCACTTTGCATATTGAAAGATGTTGGTGCGTGTAAAGCTGTTTTTAACACTTCTTCAATTCTTTCTTTCGTAATTGCATCGTTTTTTGTTACTTTACGAATCGAACGGCGGTTCACGATTGCTTCTTTTAAGTTTGTTGTAGTTGCTGACATTTTCATTCCTCCAAATGTTTGTTTTATAATTTATTTTGTTATTTCATAACAAGCGAATTAGCAATATCCATCGGTATTACATTGCATACCTTCAAATGAATTTGTTTTTTCTTTTTCAATTTCTTTATCAATGACTCGTTGTAGCGTTTCTTTACTAGCAAGCCCTTGAATGACTTCATCTCCAATCATGACAGTTGGAACAGCCATAATATTCGCTTCCTCATATGCGTGCTGAATTGCTTCTTGATGCTTTTCTTTATATTTACGAGTTACTAAAGCATCTTTAAATTCGGCTTCAGGAAGACCTACTTCTACCGCTAATTTTGTTAACACATCAATATCTTCAATGTTTTGCTCTTCTTGGAAAAACGCTGTGAATACGCGGTGATGATACTCATTACCTAGTCCACGTTCTTTCGCAAATTGACATCCTTCAAAAGCTAAATGTGTATATGGATGTGGTGAAACACGTGGCAAACGCATTTCAACTCCTAACTTCTTCGCTGTCGGAAGAATGAAAGCATCCCATGAACCTAATTTTTCTGGCTCATTCCATGGATCTATTTTTGAATATGGACTTGGACGTAATTCAAATGGCATCCATTCAATCTCTACATCTTTCTCTTTCGCTACCTCATCTAATGGACCTTTTGCTAAAAAACAAAACGGACATATAAAATCTGAGTATACTTTCATTTTTACAGTCATAACTTTTACACCTTCCCTTTAGTTGTAATCATATTAGTTACATTAATGATAAAAAAAATATAAATATGATTTAAGCATGCATTTTTTCTTGCAACGATTCAAACAATTGACCCATCGTAATATTTCTCAAAACTTCTTCCAGCGCGGATTGCGCTTGAATTAAAATAATTTCTAACACCGCTTGAATGTTCGCCCCAATTGGACAATCTGGGTTCGGTTGCTCGTGAATATGAAATAACTTGTCTTCTTCGACTACGTTCACTGCATGATACACATCTAACAATGTGATTTCATGTAAATCCTTTAGTAATCCCGCGCCACCCGGTCCACGATTGACGTAAACAAAGCCAGCTTGTTTCAAATACGACATCATTTTACGAATGACTACTGGATTTGTATTGACACTTTCAGCCATATAGTCTGAAGTACAAAGTGAAGATGGATTGTTTTTCAAAATAGATAAAATATGAACAGCTATGGAAAAGCGGCTACTAATTTTCATCGTGATCACCACCTTGATGTAATCATTATAGTTACAACCAAAAGATAAGTCAATCCTTTTCATAGATTTTTTATAAGCAAATTAAAAAGTGTCCCATTACGATATATGAGACACCTCTTTTTATTCTGCAAATAGCCCTTGAAATTCTTCAATAAATAGCTGCACAGCGATTGAAGAATCCTTTAATGAAGGAACAGCTAAAGCAATTTCTCTCCATACTTGTGGTTCTAATTCTCTCGTTTGCACATTTTTTGGTAAATTCGTTAAAGATAATTCAGCTAATATTGCAATACCTAGCCCTTCTTGAATCATATTTAAAGCGGTAGTAACGGTAGAAATTACATACTCAGCCCGAAGTGGTACGTTGGCTTGTTTAAACATATCGATAATGGGTGGTTCGTATCCGCCCTTACATAATATGATCGGTTCATTCTCCAAATCACGAATTGTAATAGCTTCCTTCTTGCAAAGAGGATGATCCTCTCTTAAAATAGCAACCATTTTCCCCTTCGTTAATGGAACAATCTCCATCTCTTTATTAGGTAAAATAACAATTCCTATATCAACAACCCTCGATACTAACCAATCTTCAACTTCCTTAATCGTTCCTTCACAAAGAACGACTTCTAAGTTCGGATACTTCTCCTTAAAATGGTTTATCATTTTCGGTAAGAAATGTGCAGAAGCACTCGGAAAGCTCCCAATTCGAATCGTCCCAACTTCGTGCCCTTTCTCCATTGCAACTTCTTGTTCAATCTTCTCTACACTGCTCAAAACCTCTCTAATATGTACAAGAATTCTGTTTCCTACATCCGTAACGAGTAACCCTTTTCGTTTATCCCGTATAAGAATCGTAACTCCTAACTCTGATTCTATACTTGAAATGGCATGACTTACAGCTGGTTGCGTCATATTTAACACCCGAGCAGCCTTCGTAAAACTACCTAACTCAACAGTTTTTATTAATACTTGTAGTTGTGTAATAGTCATAACTAATCACTTATACTCCTCATAAAAAAGATTCATTTTATTTATTACAGTCGATATCATATCATAGTGAAATGAATAACAACAAGGAGGTCTTACAGTGACACAGCTTTCTCGAACTAAGACGGCCATAATCCTTACCTTTCTCGTTTTCATGTGGGGAATCAATTGGCCTTTATCTAAGTTTGCCTTGCATTATACACCACCCGTTTTATTTGCAGGCATTCGAACTTTAATTGGAGGATTCATTTTACTCCTGTTCGCATTACCGAAATACAAAGAGTTACACTTAAAAGAAACTTGGCATTTATACGTTATTTCTTCTTTACTTAACATCATTATATTTTACGGGTTACAAACTGTAGGCCTTCAATATATGCCTGCTGGTCTATTTTCCGCTATCGTATTTTTACAACCTGTTTTACTTGGTATTTTCTCGTGGATATGGCTTGAAGAATCAATGTACGGTTTAAAAATTTTCGGGCTTGTACTTGGATTTATTGGTGTAGGAGTGATTAGCTCTAGTAGTTTAACTGGACATATTTCTGTCATTGGAATTCTTCTTGCATTAGGATGTGCGATTGGCTGGGCACTTGGAACAGTATTTATTAAAAAAACTGGTCACCGTGTGAACGCCATTTGGATGGTAACAATTCAGCTGCTTATCGGCGGTCTTTGTTTAGTCGGATTTGGCTCAGAATTTGAAAGTTGGTCTAGTATTGCTTGGAGTATGCCATTTGTTAGTGTACTACTCTTTATTTCATTCTTTGTTATTGCAATGGGGTGGCTTGCATACTTCACGCTTGTTGGAGCTGGTGAAGCAAGTAAAGTTGGGGCTTATACATTTCTTATTCCACTAATCGCTATTATTGTAAGTTCAATTTTCTTACATGAGGCCATTACGATTAGCTTATTCATCGGACTATTATTTATTGTAGTGAGTATTTGTTTCGTAAATATAAAGCCAAAAGCACTTGCTGTAGGGCAACGAGTTGAAGTGAAATAAATATGGGAAAGAGCCTACTGTTTGTAGGCTCTTTCTTATATCTTATTTTTTACGTCGTACTACAAACACACACGTACCTACCGAAGATACAATCGCCAAAATAGATAAAACAATCGCTATCAATTGCATATTACTAGTACCTTCATTCTTTTCTAAATTAGACACTTCACCGTGTTCTCCTGTTAATGACGTACCTTTTGCAATTGTAGTAAGTGAATGTGGTTTTTCAGCTTTTTCATCGCCTGTCCATTCAACAATTTCTCCATCTTTATATTGTTGATATGCATCCCAAGCTATTTTTTGTTCTTTATCCGGATTTTTAGCGACGAAAGTAAACCGCTGAAACTGACCGGGTAAAATCCCTTCTCCTGTTGCTTCCCATACTACAGTTTTCACTTTTCTAACATTATCTTTTTGTTCTTCCACTTTCCACCCTGGCACTGGTTCATACTGTTGGAATTCCACACCAGACGGTATTTTCAGTGTAACTTTTGTTGTTGCTACATTCTTTTCAACTGGTACTTTTATCGTGTAAGTCTCCCAAGAACCAATGTCAGAAGTTGCTGGCTTTACAGTAACGTGCGCACTAACAGGTAACGAAAAAATTCCCATTGCAATTACTGTTGCGATCATTGTTGTTCCTAATTTTTTTATGCGTTTCATTTTCTATTAGCTCCTTTTCATCTATAACGTCTCTTTATCTGCCACCTACAATAAATTTATAATCCGTATCAAAGCTATCAAGAGACTTTGTTAATCCATGTACTTGTATATTCCAGTTGCCTGTCATGTTAATATACATACCTTCTGCTTCATATTCTCCCGGTGAAACTGCCGAAACTTTAAATGATCCTTTTCCCATATTCATATCTAACGATTGCGTAGTTAATATAATTTGTTCCATATCAGTAACAGGTTGTCCATTCTCATCCTTTAAAGTAATATGGAATATATTTTGTCCTACTCTATTAGGACTTACATTTAGCGTCATTTCATATCCATTATCTAATTGTTTACTCTCTGTAAAAGGTCCAGTAGGAGGCATAGGTGGTGTTTGTACGTTTGTCATAAAAGCTACGATTACGAAAATGATAATTCCAATGATAAACTCTACTTTCACCGTAGCACCTAATCCTTGCTCCGCTCTCATTCTCCCTTTCACATAATGAATAATTCCCAATATCCCCATGAAAATGAATAAAAGCACCTTTGCTAATAAAGCTAATCCATACTTCGTATCAAATAACGAGTGGATTGTTGGAATAAAAAATGTACTGTTAAAAAGACCTGTTATTAAAATCACAATGACAGCACATGTTGCCCACGGTGAAAAACGCTTAATCATATCCCAATACATATGCCACTTGTCATCCTCTTTACGTAAAAGAAAAATAATGGACGATAGACCACCAATCCATAATGAAGCTGCTAATAAATGTAAAAAATCCATAACGACAGCAATGTCTTTAAACTTTAAACCATATGCATGACTATTAAATGCTTTCATAACAAGTAGCCCAATAAACAATACTATTGGAACGCTCCATACTTGAAACGACGACAGCTTCTCACGCCTCATCGCAAAATACGTAACGATTATAAGCGAACTAATAAGAGTCATTTGAGTAATCCATATATAACCAAAGACAGAAAGCTGTAATGTTTCTTTTAATAGTAAAGGATTGAATGCTTCTAGCCATGAAACATCCGCATTTATTTTCGATTGTAGTGGTAGATTGAATAACAAACTAATCAATATCCCAAATAAGGAGATCCATATTATGTTCTTACTCCTTGATCGTACCGAGGCTGCATTACCCTTATACATAATAAGATTAAAGAAGAGAACTCCTATAAATAGTGAGAAACTTGTATATAAAATTCCACGTTCCATAATCATATCAATTTGCGGGACATACCCCATCTCTTCTACCTTTACATCGTCTACTCCCACTTCTGCTAATCCAATACGGAATGGAATAACTCCTTGAATTGGATGGCCATCAGCTGAAATCACTTTCCACTGAATAGAGTAGAGACCGTTTTTGAGATTCTCTTTTAATCCGGCTTCTAATAGCTTTTTATTTTTTTTATCAATATTAGCATCTTTTAAATCGACCCTTTTACCTGATGTATCTCTCACATACAATGTATTAAAACTTGAGACTTGTATGTCCTCATCGAATTCAATTTGCACAACAGCTGGTGCTTTCTTCAACGTTTCATTTTCAGCAGGGTTTGATTTCACAATGTACGCATGAGCAGATGCACTTTTTGGTATCAATATAATAAGCACACATGCAATGAATAGCCATGCCCCTAACCTTTTCATTACTTTCACAATCATTTCACTTCTTTCTTCCTCATCGCTATACTTTCATTCCTTAAAATTCTCAGGTTTTATTCTTCGGCGAAATATTAACCTTATTAAATATAATCTTCTATACGGTATAACTCTTTGTTTATCTCTCACCGCCAAACTTCTAATACAATAGTAACTACTTTCATAGATACAGCTTACATTTTTAAAGTCGATTGTTATTATATCATAAAATATATTTATGTAAGTTCCTGAGGAAGAAAAGTAATCGTGAATCATTTGTGAAGAAAGTGTGAAATACATAAATAAAAAAAGCATTACGTTATTACGTAATGCCCTTCTTCCATCATAAAATTTCTCTACTTCTCTTCCGGATAATCACAATACTCAATAATCGTTCCCTCTGTATCCGCTGGGTTAAGATATATTAATCTTCTACCGTGCTTATTAATTCGAAGTGTATGCTCTAACGTTCGAATACCTTGTTCTTTTAGCTCTTCTAGAGCCACATTTAAATCACCGACACGATATGCCACGTGATGAACACCTTTACCTTTTTGTTTAATAAAGCGCGCTATTGGAGATGTCGTATTATTCGTAGGCGCAAGTAATTCAATTCTATCTCCATCCACTTCAAGAATGGCTACTTCGCTTTCAACACCAGGCGCTTCACTTACGTAACGATCTATTAAAGTTCCTGACAACACCTTTTCATAAAAACGTATCGTACTATCTATATCTCGAACTGCGATGCCGATATGATCAATTGTTTTTTTCATTTTATTTCCCCTACTACTTTATTTTTTCTCATTATTAATAGTAACAAAAAAAGTTATAGAAACAAGTTCTATAACTTTTTTATTTAACCTATTTTCTTATTCGTACTAGCTACTGGTTGAACTTTATTTTTCACTTTTAAAACACTAATGCCATATCCGATAAATCCACCGATAATCGCTGGGAAGATCCAACCTAATCCTACTTCATGCATTGGAAGTAAATTAGTAAGAAGATCGTTCACTACTACTAATTTCATACCAGCTGCATTTAATCCATCAAACATACTTACAATAAATGTTATTAACAAGCTACCTTGATACACTTCTGCTCGTCCTTTAAATAATGGGTGAAGCAGTGTTAGGAAAATTAATACGATTGCTAGTGGATAAATTGCGATTAATACAGGAACAGAAATTGCAATTAATTGCGTTAAACCTACATTTGCAACAACCGCACTGAACACTGATAAGATGATTGCTATCTTTTTATACGAAACATTCGGGAATAGCTTATGGAAGAATGAAGAACATGCTGAAACAAGTCCTACACTAGTAGTTAAACATGCTGCTGTAACCATAATACCTAATATAATTCCACCGTATGACCCGAAATAATAGTTTGAAACTTTTGCTAATACTGCACCACCATTATCTAAATGACCAAGTTTTGCAACACTTGAAGCTCCCATAAATGAAAGTGCTGAATAAATCATTGCTAAAATAGATGCAGCAATCAATGTTGCTTTTGCACAAACAATCATAATGTCTTTTTTTGTTTTTGCGCCCTTTTCTTTAATCGCATTGATGATGATAATACCGAATACGAATGATGCTAACGTATCCATTGTTAAGTAACCTTCTTGGAACCCTTTAAAGAACGCATGTGATGTATATGCCTCTGCGGGTGCTTGCATTTCTCCCATTGGATGAATAAAAGCAAATACTACTAAAATCCCAATAAACGTTAATTTAATTGGTGTTAAAATTTTTCCTACAATATCGACAATTTTCGCGGGATTTAGCGAAAAAAAACAAGTAATGCTAAAAAATATAATTGTAAAAAGAATGAGTGCTGAAGAATCCATAGCTTCTGGTACAAAAGGCTTCATACCAATTTCATAAGAAACGCTGCCTGTTCTCGGAATAGCGAATAGTGGACCAATCGCTAAATATAAAACTGTCGTAAATACAATGCCGAACACTGGATGTACACGACTTGCTAACGATTGTAAATCTTCTTTACCTGAGATTCCAAATGCTAATACCCCTAGCAACGGTAAACCTACACCTGTTACTAAAAATCCAGCGTTAGCAATCCACACATTCTCTCCTGCCGATTGACCAAGCATTGCTGGGAATATTAAATTTCCTGCCCCAAAAAATAGTGCAAATAACATTAAACCAATAACAACTATGAACGAAAACGGTACTTTATTCGTCATAATATAACCTCCATTCAAAATAACCTATGTCATTTCCAATTTTAACTAATTGAATTTTCTGAATATTTAACTTAAGTATCAACTATTCTTGAACTCATTATAGTTTGATATATAATATTTTGCAATACTATTTTCAAACTTTTCATTTATTTTATAAATATACATTTTTTAACATAGAAATAGACTAAAAAACCAACATGGTCATCCATGTTGGTTTTTCCATTTTACTATCAATTAATTAAAATTTCGCCGCTACTTTCTTAACGTTCTCTAAACCTTCTTCAACAATTTGCTGTGAGCGATCTGGATATTGGTTGTGCCCTTCAATTACAACAGTCTCTGGATTTGTAATTCCCCAGAATCCAAGTACATTCGTTACATAATTAACGGCCATTTCCATAGGAGCCATTTGTTCTGAAGAGTAATCTGAACCACGAGCACCTAACACAACAACTTTCTTATCACCAGCTAAACCTACTGGACCATTTGCTGTATATTTAAACGTTTTTCCAGCTTGAGATAAATATGAAATATATGTGATTAATGGTGCTGGTACAGTAAAGTTCCATAATGGGAATGCAAATACAACTTTATCAGCTTCTAAAAACTGATTTAAATATTGATCTACTGTAGCAACTGCCTTCTCTTCTTCTGCTGTTAATTCCATACCTTGACTACGTTTGTATCCACCTGAAATAGCAATATTTCCGTAATAAGGAAGATCTAATGCAAATAAATCTAACTCTGTAATTTCTGTATTCGGATTTGCTTCTTTATAAGTACTTACAAATGTTTCATACATTTTTGAACTAACTGCTTGCTCCGCTGGGCGATCGTTTGCTTTTACAAATAATACTTTTGACATTGTTTTATTCTCCTCTACTTTTTGATTTTCTTCTTTTTTACCAAATAACGAGCTAAATAATCCCATTTTCTTCACCTAAACTTTCTTATCATATTCATTATTCAACATCATAAAAATTCTTATTCTAATAAAAAGTTCCAATTGATACCTTAAGGAAAGTTAATTAAAACTTTTTGTTATTTAATTACCTTATGTAAGTGATTGTAATATAGTCACTTACTTTAGTCAAGTAACTTTTAATAAAAAAATAAATCTCAAATTAAAAACATTTACTAAAATACAATTGAACACCAAATTACAGCCTTATTACTTGTATAATAAAATTAGAGAGGAAAATTCATATTTAGAAAGGATTCATTCATGAGCACGATAGAAAAGATTCAAACTTTTATTATTCTTTTTGCTGTTACATGCGGCATCATACTTGGACAATTTAATGTTATACATATGTATTCAGACAAATTTATTGTTCCCTTTTTATTTTTCATGCTATATGGATTATTCCTCAGCATCCCATTAAAAGAAATAAAAAATGGATTTCGCAATTTAAAATTTGCTGGAACAAGTCTTACTATTAACTTCTTATGGACACCTTTACTCGCTTGGGGATTAGGAGCACTATTTCTTTCAGATCACCCTGCGCTTTGGGTTGGATTTATTATGCTAATGGTTACTCCCTGTACAGATTGGTACTTAATCTTTACTGAAATAGCAAAAGGTAATGTAGCACTTTCTACAGCGATTTTACCAGTAAATTTAATTTTGCAAGTACTACTACTTCCCATTTATTTATTTTTATTCGCTGGTGTTATGAAGACTGTAGCGGTTTCTGTTTTAGTAGAAAGTATTGTTATCGTAATCGTCTTACCATTTTTACTTGCACACGCTACAAAATTCATTATGAATAAACTGAAAAAAGCTGAAACGCTCGAGAATAAACTCATTCCGTTTTTCAGCTCTGCCCAAATTGTATTTTTAAGTTTAGCAATCGTAGCGATGTTTGCATCACAAGGTAAATATTTACTACAAAATATGAATGTCGTTTTATTATTACTCATTCCTGTTCTATTGTTCTTCATCATTAATTTTGTACTAGGACAATTTATCGGGCGCGTTATGCGTTTATCTTATAAAGATACAGTAAGTCTAAATTTAACAACGTTAGCAAGAAACTCGCCTGTTGCACTTGCTATTGCTGTAACAGCTTTTCCAAATGAGCCTCTTATTGCACTTGCACTCGTTATTGGACCGTTAATTGAGCTACCAGTACTTGCTTGTGTTTCACAGGTGTTGTTACTTATTAAGAAAAAACGACAATACGCATAATAAAAAACGTCCCGTAATAGGACGTTTTTTATTTTTGAAAAATTTCATACAACACTTATTTCTTATGTATCAATACAAATGAAATAACCGAAACTACAAACGTAATAATCCCAATAATAATAAATATAATAGACGCGGAAATTGACTCTAGGGAATATCCAGTTATTGCAATTCCTATCGGAGTTGATACTAGTAATAACGAATTTAAGAAACCGAAAAATCTTCCTTGCACTTCATTTGGAATTAACTTTCTATACAACACTCCAAAATATACATTACTTACTCCAAATGCAATTCCTGACAGGAAATAATAAACTGAAAATAATATCGGATTTAACGTCGTACCCATTGCCGCATTAAAAATTCCCATAATCGCAGTACATATAAAAGCAGTCGTAATCGTTTTATATGTACGAATCTTTTTCGTAATAAATGCTCCTATTAAAATCCCTATCGGTGATGCCGCAAAAACTATACTATACCATCGCGTAGAAAGATTCATTTCTCTAACAACTATTACTTGCAGTGAAAGTATACATGCTGCTCCAAGTAAATTAATGACCGCAGCGCTCATTAGTAATGTCTTCAACGATTTGTTACTATTAATAACAGAAAATCCCTCTTTAAAATCTTCATAAAAAGGCTTCTTCTTCTCTACTTTTAATTCACGTGGAAATTTGATTCTCATTAAAATTAAAAATGATACAACAAATGTAATTGCATCTAATAAAAATACTCCATGAAAATTAAAAATACTAATTAAAAAGCTAGCCATTAAAGGAATGGCGACCGATATGATTTGTATTGATATTTGCCTCAGCGTAATCGCCTGTTGAACATGCTTTTCTTCCACATATGTTACTAACGCTGCATTTGAAGCTGGAGTAAATAAAGCACTCCCAATTGAACGTATGATAAGTAAAATTAGTAACGGAATGTATAGCATTTTATTATAAAATGCTATAACTGCAATTAAAATCATAACGATACATCTCATAACATCCGCAATTATCATAAGCTTTCTTCTCGACATTCGATCTGCTAACGTTCCTGTTACAGGTGCAAATAAAATTGCCGCCGTTGCAATTGCAATATTTACCCCCGAAACGAGTAATGGCGAGTTTGTTAAATTCATTACCCATAACGGTAAAACAAGTGTAACCATAGAATTACCTATTAAAGAAATACAACTTGCTAAGAAAAAATAAGAAAAAACTTTATTACTCCATATACTAGAGCTATTCTCTTTTATATTACTAACTCCACTTTTCACTGTACTCTCCCCTCTACTCACATATTCTTCTTCTCCTTCTCTTCGTCACCATCCTTTAAAATACAAAAAACCTTCTTCAAAATAAGAAGAAGGTTTACTTATAACCATCTTCTTATCTTTTAGGACTTTTAGATCCTACAGGATTTAGCACCTTTATATAACATTAGGTTGCTGAGGCTTCGAAGGGCCAGTCCCTCCACCTCTCTTAATAAGAAGTTTTTATTCCATTATCTGAATTTATTATATATTACATCAAAATGATTTCAATATATTTCTCGATGCAGTTAAAAGAGGATGACATCTATCATCCTCTTTTAACAAATTTGTCGTTACATTAACAGTTCCTTTCTAATTAAAAATTAAAGGAAACGTAAATATAACGAAAGCTGCCCAAAGTCCGTAAATTGGCAAATACTTCGTAACAGCATCTTGGATAGCTGTCGGTCCTGATTTGTTTTGCAAGAAACGCATATAGGAAAACATAATCCAAATGAGATTTGCCCAAATCAGTATGTTTACTCCTAAAACAGCAAGTCTATTAGGTGTAATACCGTAAGAAGAAAGTCTGAATACGATGGCTGATAATGCTACAGTGTCAATAATAAGTGCCAGAACAATTAAGGCGAAATTTATATAATCTGAAATGCTCTTTTTCTCGTCTGAATCACTCTCAACGATAGAAAATATAGTAACAGCCAATACACCAAGGAGTATTCCGTTAAAGGCCATTAGAAAATTACGATCCAAGAATGGATTTTTCCCGACCCAAATTACCGTTATAAGATAAATAAACAATGTGATCAAGACAAGCGGACTAAAAATTTTAGATATGTATGGCGTAATATTTTTAGCAAGTTTAAGATTCAATGATACTAAGTATGCAGCCACTACAGCGAGAGCGGCAGCTCCAAATAAAACAACATTACTAAAATAGAACTCTCCTATATCCAAATCAACAAAGCTAAATAATCGCATGGTGAATATTGCTAGTATCATTCCACTCACTGCCATGCTCGCATAGAGAAGGCAATATTCTAAATTAAATTTAATATACGCTAATCTTGTACTGCCTTTTGAATATTCATTTCCCGTAAACGCAAGTCCCAATAAGACCCATAGCAATATAGGAAGATGTAAATACGCAAGGATACTGCTGTCTTTATAATTTAATGGCAACATATTGAGATACAACCCGACAATTAGGAACAACGCTGCAAGGGAATAAATAATACTTTTTTTCGGAGTATTATTGTAAACAAAATAAGCAGCGATAAAGGGAATTACACCAAAAGCCAAGTTAATTGGAGCAATTGCTTCCTGCTCAACAAAGTGGAAAATGATTCTCGTGCTTAGCCCTGCTAAAATAGCTAGCATGCCCATGAATAAGAAACCTTTTTGAAACAGCGATACTTTTTCTTTATTTGCCGTCTCCTTGAAATGTAATCTTTCATACCAAGCAGCTAGAACCTGCGAATCAAGATTTTCATCCCACGCTTGTGAGAATGACTTTCTAAAAGCTTTCGGGTCTTTTCTATACATTCTCTCCAACTCATGAGGGTTATCCATATTTTCAATAATCAAATTGTGATCGTTCATAGTTTTACCTCCTCTAATAAAAAACAGTGTTGTTACCTTTCTATAAAAAGCACCTCACTGATTTATCACGATATTGATTTTAATACAAAATTTATTGTTTTACAATAAATAATTATCAATTATAAAGATTTTTTTATTGTATATTTTATTTCAAATAAAAATAAATAGCACTCCTTATTCAAAAAAATATCCTATAGTATAGACTTTTTTAAGTGTCTATTCTATAGGATACATTTTAATTATCATATTTTTTTATTTGTTGAAACAACTTAATTCTCAAACACAAAATTAATCTTATTATCTTTCCACTCTAACTTCGCATCAAATGTTTTTTCGCCCTTTTTAAATCCTTTAATTAAATCGGTCTTCTCACCTTTTAAAAGCTTAGTCATATTCTTTTGTGAAATTGTTTTGCTTAATATTTTCTTCGAGATGGTAAAATCACATTGTGTGGTGTTGTAATTAGAACAGCCGTAAAACGTTGATTTATCAATTACATCGCCATCACATTTTTTACAGCTACCAACCTTTTTACCTGTTGTAAATTTCGATCCTTTTCGCTCAATCGATTCAACATGTAATCCAGTGAAATCCCACTTCTCAGACATTTCCACCGCATCTTCAATAATTTTAGCTGATAATTTTTTCGTTTGTTCCATAAAAGTTGCTGGTGATGCTGTACCTTCCCCAATTTCCGCAAGGCGCTGCTCCCATTTTGCGGTCATTTCTGGTGAAGCCAGTATTTTATCACCGATTGCGGTAATTAATACTTTTCCTTTATCGGTCGCATACACTTGGTTTTTCTTCACATCTATATATTTACGGTCTTTCAGCATCGTAATAATTCCAGCGCGAGTCGCTTCCGTACCTAAACCTTCTGTTTTCTTTAATACTTTCTCAAGCTCTTCGTTCTCTAAATACTTACCTGCCGTTTTCATTAACGTAATAAGTTGTCCTTCTGTATAACGCTTCGGTGGTTGTGTTTTTCCTTCTTTCACTTTCACCTTTACAACTTTTCCTTCTTCACCTTCAGCTACAATTGGAAGAATGGTTTCGTCATCTTTATCGTCTTGGAAAATAACTTTACGCCATCCTTCTTGAATTTGCTGTTTTCCTTTTGAAATAAATTCAGCACGTTCATCTACAAGCGTTACAATCGTTGTATAGTCAAAGATTGCAACTTCATAATGAGCGGCAATCAGTCTTCTTACGATCATATCGTAAATTTTCTTTTCATCACCTGATAATTTGCTTGGGTTTGTAACTTGCTCTGTCGGAATAATGGCGTAGTGATCTGTTACTTTCTTTTCATTCACATAACGCTTATTATTCATAATCGATTCAACCGGAGCTGGTAATAAACCTTTATATTCATCAAACTGACTTAACTTCTGTAAAATATCAGGGAATGTTGCCGCTTCACCTTGTGTAACATAGTTGGAATCTGAACGAGGATAAGAGACAATTCCTTTTTGATATAGTGCTTGCGTTATATCAAGCGTCTTTTTCGGTGAGAATTTAAATGCTTTATTTGCCGTTGCTTGTAGTGATGATAAGTTAAATAAAAGCGGAGGCTGAAATTCTTTACGCTCCGTTTTCATTTCCTTCACTACTGCTGGTTTACCTTGGCAAAATGCCGCAATTTTATTCGCCATATCAGGGTCTTTTAAGCGGGATTCACTATCCTTCTCCCATTTCCCCTCATACTTCTTTCCTTCTATATTAAAGGTTGCGAACACTTCCCAGAACGGCTCTGACTTAAAGTTTTCTATTTCCTTTTCACGCTTTACGATTAACGCGAGTGTCGGTGTTTGTACACGACCAGCTGAAAATACATCATTCATTCCTTTTTTCTTTAACAAAATACTAAACACACGTGATGCATTCATACCAACAACCCAATCCGCACATGACCTTGTATACGCCTCATAGTACGTATTGATTGTATCTGATTCGTCAAGCAAGTTTTTAAATCCTTGATAAATAGCTTGTTTCGTTAAAGATGAAATCCAAAGACGCTTCATCGGCTTTTGCACGTTACAAAGATTAATAATGTTTCGTACAATTAATTCCCCTTCACGCCCAGCATCGCCCGCGTGAATAATTTCTGTTACTTGAGGATTATGTAACAGCTGTTTCACAACATTAAATTGCTTATACTTTGACTTTGTTACTTCAAATTGAAAACGCTCTGGAATCATAGGTAACGTATCAAGTGACCATTTTTTCCACTCTGCGTGATAATGTTCTGGATTACATAACTGCGTCAAATGACCAATTGCCCATGTACAGTACGCTCCATTTGGAAATAACTCATTTGCTTCTACTTCTAAATAACCATCTTTCCGGCGATATTTAAACTGTGAAACAAGAGCCAAACCTTGATCTGGTTTCTCGGCAATAATTAATTTCATTTTATAACTCCCTATCTGTATTCCAGTGTTACTTTCGTTGTCTATCTGTTTAGAAGCGATGATAAAACAACAATCTTATTTATCATTCGCGGGTTACTCCCTGTAATGGGATAACTATAATATTATACGCTTATTCTTTATGGCTTCACAATAGAAACTCTTCATTTAACTCTTACATTCACATGCTCATAATTAAAAAGACGTCCCAAAAAATCAGGAGCCTTCTTACTCACATTAATTAAATTGTGCAGATAATATGCAGATTTAAATACGCATGATTTCTCTCCATATGAACATATGATGAAATGAACGATAAGACAGGGAGGTATCATGATGTTTGCTTATACGTTAACTGCCTTAACACTTTGTTGTATCTCGATTATTATCACATCATATATTTCTAAACATAACGGTACCCTAATGGAGTATATGGTATTTATTATGTCTTTTAGTATGAGTATCGGTTTAAGCATAGGATTTTATTTAGGTATTCTTTTTAAAGGAGAATTACTCTATTCTACTTTGCTTGCGATTTCGATTAGTGGTTGTATCGGTTTTGTAGTTGGTCTACGTTTTCACCTATATACTGCTTTAGAAGGCATGTTCTCTGGATTAATGGCAAGTATGATGGGAGCAATGATTACAGAAATGTTAAATGCTCAACAAGCTCACAGTATACTGTTTATTAGCCTTTTACTTACGATAACAATAACTATGTCATGTATCATTCAAATTTTATCAGAAACCTTTTCTACTTTTATCCAACAGCGTTTTTTGTTATTACTTTCAATTAGTGTGGTAATTATCGTGGCCGTATTCGTGACATTCCCAGATCATACTCCCCCGCCTTCACCCGGGCATGATCAACATATAGCACCGAAAATGAATAAGCAGCTATCCATAGGATAACTGCTTCCTATTATTCTGGCTTATTAGGAATGTTTGGGTTTGGAACATAGTCAGATTTATAATCTGTATATTTCACTTCCGTTACCATCCCTGCTGAAGCATGATGTAAATCGTGACAATGGAACATCCAATCACCCGGATTGTCTGCTACAAAGGCTACTTCATACTCTTCTCCTGGTTTTAAGTTCAAAGTATCTTTCACAATTGGAGAACCTTCTATCGGTTTTCCATCTTTACTCAACACCTGGAAGAAGTGACCATGTAAATGCATTGGGTGATCGTCCATTTTAGAACGATTCACCAATTTTACTTTTACTAAATCACCCTTTTTCACTGAAATTGGGTCGATATCCGGAAATACTTTTCCGTTAATTGTATATACCATTTCATTTCCATTCATTTGCATATTTAAGTCCATATTATATGTGGTAGTATACTGCTGATTTAACGTGAAACCACCAAGTTTTTTAGCACCATATGCCGTCATATCTAATTTCGGTAGTTTTTCTTTTTTGTTTGCTTTATCTTTCATCTCTTTACTACCTTCATATTCAATAACAACTTTCATGCCTTTTGCACCTTTATTTTCTGAATGATCTTCAACATACCATTTCCCAAGATTATTAGCAGTTAATTCAATATCATAACGTTCACCCGGTGCAATTGAAATAACTTGATCCTTTATAAGTTTTGGATCGTTTATTGGTTGACCATCTGTCGCAATAACTTTTATATCATGACCGTGAACATGTATATCATGTAATAGATAACCAGCATTAACGAGTCGAAGACGAACTTTATCTCCCTTATTCACTTTTAATGGTTCTACTAAATCCCCGCTTTTACCATTGATTGTGAATAAATCATACGTACTCATATCATGACCTTCCATCTTCATATTTCCATGGCCCACTCCTGCCATATTGCCTGAATCTTTTTTATCACTGCCCATGTCCATATCAGAATGATCCATGCCTTTCATATCATCATTCTTTTTCGTATTTTCATTATCCTTAGATTTATTACCTGTTTGCCCTTTTGTCATTTCTTTTAACTGCTTATTAATTTCCTCTTTACCTGTTATCCATTCATCTAACATTAATGTGTAATCTTTATCATACTTTTCATTTGTATCTTCTACAATAAGCGCTCCATACAACCCTCTATCTAATTGATTTACAGAATCTTGATGTGAATGATACCAATACGTTCCTGGGACGTTCGCTTCAAATTCGTAGGTAAAACTTTTTCCAGGTTCAACCGCATCTTGTGTCACGCCTGGAATTCCATCCATATTATTTGGGACAGGATATCCATGCCAATGAATAGATACTGGTGCAGATAATTCATTTTTTAATGTCACTTTCACTTGTTCACCTTTTTTCACCCGAATTTCTGGACCAGGAGATGAGCCATTAAATGTCCAGACTGGAACAATAACACCGTTACCTAACTTTTGCTTTTCTTCTCTCGCTATTAAAGTAACTTCTGGTCCTTTTTCAACCTTCAATGGTTTTGTAGCTGTTTCAGTCTGTGATGTTTTTTTATCTTTCATATTTTTATGATCATTTGTTGTATTTGTAGTCGCAGAACATGCAGCAATTAAAAATATTACAGAGACTGTAACAACTGTTAATACAAATTGCTTCATGGAAAATCCCTCCTTTTCTTTTTCAAAATCATTGTAGAAGATGATTTTCAAGAAAATATGGAGATTTAAAATGAACAAAATAAAAAGGCGCTCAAAATTGTGCACCTTTTCTACTTATTATTTCGTAACAACTTCATCTTTTTTTACATGTACATTATTTTCTCTCATAAACGCTTCAATCTCTTCAACTTCTCTAATGATATCTTTTGACAAGTTTTCATGTCCGTCTTCCGTTACAAGAATATCATCTTCAATACGAATGCCAATTGCTTCTTCTTCAATATAAAGACCAGGTTCAATTGTTATAACCATACCTTCTTCTAACACTCTATCTTTATATGTTCCTACATCATGCGTATCTAAGCCAAGGAAATGGCTCACACCATGATAATAGTATTTTGATAACTCTTCATCTTCTTGAATTAAACCAATAGCTTTACACTCTTCTGCTAGTACCTTTTTTGTATGCTCATTTAATGCAGAAAACTTTACTCCTGGC
Organism: Bacillus sp. FSL R9-9834; assembly: GCF_038006905.1. Taxonomy (NCBI): domain Bacteria; kingdom Bacillati; phylum Bacillota; class Bacilli; order Caryophanales; family Bacillaceae; genus Bacillus; species Bacillus sp. FSL R9-9834. The sequence continues at coordinate 1,876,038 of NZ_JBBOWD010000001.1, read as the reverse complement.
TTAATGAGTTCTGTTGTTTCTTTCAATGCTTTTAATACGATATTATACATTTGTTTTTGGCGACTAGAGAATGTTCCATTTGCCGGGAATGTATAACTAATATCAGCATTATAGTAGTCTTTTTGAGCACCTAAATCTAGTAATACTAAATCACCATTTTGAATTTGCGCATCATTATCTTCATAATGAAGAACTGTAGCATTTTTCCCACTTGCCAAAATTGTATTGAACGCATGATGTTTAATGCCAGATGATTTCAATGTGAAATCAAACTGAGCTTCTAATTCATACTCCATCATGTCTGCTTTTGCATGCTTAAGTACGTTATAAATGCCCTCTTTCGTTACAGCAATCGCTTCTTTCATAATTTCAATTTCTTCTTCTGTTTTAAACACTCGCAATTCACAAATATTCGGATATACATTACCAATTGTTACGTGTGGATATTGTTCTCTTACATGTTTAGCAAATGCTAGCGTTTTTGTCTCCGTACCATTCCACTCACGACGCTCTAAATCTAAATAAAGATGCTTCACATTTTCAGTGAAAAGTACATTTGACATTGTCTTTTCAAAGCTATCTAAATATACAACTTTCTTTATACCTGAAATTTTCTCTGCTTCTTCGTTAGAAACTGTTTTACCGACCCACTTTTCCATTACTGGATCTGACTTTTCAATGAAAAGTGTTTCCTCTACACTACCTCCAACCTTCTTCAACATGAAAATAACATTTGGTTCATCGATTCCTGTTACATAGTAAAAATTTCGATTTGGCACAAATTTATAATGTGCATCGGCTGACATATGAGGTGCTTGTCCAGCAAATAAAATAGTAATGGATTCATCTGGTAATGTGTTTACTAATCGTTCTCTATTTTGAGCAAAAAATGTTGATTTCATAATAATCCCCCTAGCGTTCTATGTATGATTAAAAAAATAATTATCTAATCAATTCATTTTATTATTGTTACAATTTTTCGTCAATTTTTAACCTTTTTTGATGGTGTTGACATAATTAAAATTACACGTTAAAATAACTATACATTAGTAAGTAACTAATGTAATTAACTTTAACTAGAGGTGAAACAAATGAAAAACATTTTATTCCGTATTAACGAATTATCAAAAAAAGAAAAAGTATCTGGATTAACAGTTGATGAAAAACAAGAACAACAAATGTTGCGTCAAAACTATACACAAACATTTCGTGGAAGCCTAGATTCCATTTTATTAAACACAAAAATTGTGGATCAAAATGGTCATAACGTTACACCAGCCGCATTACAAGATGCTCAAATACGTTTAAAATTAAGCAAATGAGTTCCGCGCTAAAGAATTTTAATAAAACATAAAAAGAGCTGGATTTCCTATTTAGAAATTCCAGCTCTTTTTATTGTCTTTTCTAATCTAGTAAACGAACTATACATCGCAATTCTCCATGCCACAATCATGGCAAATGCAAGTAAGAAAAACATTCCACTTAACTCCGCTAAATCAATCGATTGACTTAAATATGATTTCAACGCTACTCGTACAGCTAATAGCCCGATTAAAATAAATATAAATGCTTTTGACGGTTTCATATATATTTGTTCATTTCTTATCTCAAACTTCGTTGTTTTTATAAGAAATATGGAGAAAATAAGCCCTGCAATAATTGCTTCTATTATTTCTAACGACGTTAATCGGAATTCCGGTAAAAAGTACATCATTGCTCCAGTACTCATAAAAATTGGCGGCAATATTATTTTCTTTTTCGTTACCGGCTTTTTCGCTGCTTTAAAGCGAAGAAACATGACACCAACAGCCATACAGACTGCTACAATACTTGATAAAAGTGCTATCATACTTTCTACTCCTATCTATTTAACAGACTTTTTGAGCAAAATCATAAACCAAACGAGCCCGATACTTATAATAACATGACCTAATCCAGCCATATGGCTTAAACCGTTAAAGTCAGTTCCATTTACTTGTAGAAGACCTCTCCATAGCATTGTAGCAATAGTAAAAAGTAATCCTACATTATAAACAACAAACCACGCACGAAAACTCTTTGTTTCTTGTACATGAAACACTTTACATAAAGCTAAAGCAATTAAAAAGAATACGAAACCGAGCACTAATACATGTGTATGCACCAATTGCAACATTGTCGATCCTTTAATTCCTTGTGCTTTCGTATACTCTCTTGCAAAAACTCCTGATAATAAACCGATAATTAAGTAGCTGAATGCTGCATTATATAATTTCTTCATTCTATTCCTCCTGCTGTAAACTTTCCATTATTCGCTGCAATCATTTTACGCAAAGTTTATGAACGGAATATGAACAAAATATTACATTCAACATTTAAATATAAAAAAACCATTCCACAATTCATATTTGTGGAATGGTTTTTCAAATTATTTTAAATCTTCTATCGAGAAAGCACCTGGAAGTAATTGCTCAACAGTCACTTCTTTTTCATCGCCTTTTACATTCGTTAGTAATACAGGCATTTTCGGTTCACAGAATTCAGCAATTACTTGTCTACAAGCACCACACGGTGAAATCGGTCCGTCCGTTTCTCCTGTGATAACTAAGTAACTAAAATCGCGTTCACCTTCTGATACTGCTTTAAAGATCGCTGTTCTTTCTGCACAGTTACATAAACCGTAAGAAGCATTTTCTATGTTACAACCAGTATAGATTTTCCCTTCTTTCGTAACTAACGCTGCACCAACAGGAAATTTCGAATACGGAATATATGCTTTTTCTAACATTTTATTTGCTTCTTCAATATATTTTTTCTTATCCATATTATTTCCTCCTTAAAGTAAGTGTAATGATGATTAGTCAGTAATAACTGTATGCACTAATTTAGGAGCTACTGCTGTTTCAGCGATAGAAATGTTCTCATAAATTTTAGCTTTTACATCTTCTACATTTTCGCGATTTGCGTAAATCGTTACGAACGGCTCGCCTTCTTTTACTGCATCGCCCACTTTTTTACGTAACATTAACCCTACTGCTAAATCAATTTCATCTTCTTTCGTTGCACGGCCAGCACCAAGTAGCATAGCTGCGATACCGATTTCATCTGCAACAATGTTAGAAATAACACCTGAAGTTTTAGCAGGTACATCAATTACATACTTCGCTTGTGGCATTTTTTCTGGATTGTCTACAATTGAGCTATCTCCGCCTTGATTACTTAAGAACTCTTTAAACTTCTCTGTTGCTTTTCCGTTTTTCATAACTTCAATTAACATTTCACGCGCTTCTTCTAATGTATTTGCTTTTTTCGCAAGTACAACCATTTGACTTCCTAATACAAGTACTAATTCTGTTAAATCTTCTGGACCTTCACCTTTTAACGTATCAATCGCTTCTTTCACTTCTAGTGCGTTACCAATCGCAAATCCAAGCGGTTGTGACATATCTGAAATAACAGCCATAGTTTGACGTCCTACATTATTTCCGATACGTACCATTGCATGTGCTAATTCTTTTGCATCTTCTTCTGTTTTCATAAATGCGCCAGCACCTGTTTTTACATCAAGTACGATTGCATCTGCACCAGCTGCAATTTTTTTACTCATAATTGAACTTGCGATTAAAGGAATTGAGTTAACCGTTCCGGTTACATCGCGTAATGCATAAATCTTTTTATCTGCAGGTGTTAAGTTTCCTGTTTGTCCAATAACAGCTACTTTGTCACGGTTTACAATATCAATGAACTGCTCTTTCGTAATTTCAACGTGGAATCCTTCTACCGCTTCTAATTTATCAATTGTTCCACCTGTATGTCCTAAACCACGACCAGACATTTTTGCTACTGGCACATCTAAAGCAGCTACTAATGGTCCTAATACTAATGTTGTTGTATCACCAACACCACCAGTTGAATGTTTGTCTACTTTAATTCCTTCAATTGCTGATAAATCGATCGTTTCTCCAGACTCTACCATTGCCATCGTTAAATCTGCGCGTTCGCGATCTGTCATATCTTTAAAGAAGATTGCCATTGCAAGTGCACTCACTTGATAATCAGGAATACTTCCGTCTGTATATCCATTAATAAAGAATTTGATTTCTTCAGTCGTTAATTCTTTACCGTCACGTTTTTTCGCAATAATATCTACCATTCTCATTACAATCACCATTCCTTTTTATATGATATGAATCTATTAAAATAATAAGCCCACGATTGTTGCTGATAAAAAACTTACTAATGTTGCACCGAAAAGCAACTTCAAACCAAATCTTGCGACTACATTCCCTTGCTTTTCATTTAAGCTCTTAACTGCCCCTGCAATAATTCCAATTGAAGAGAAGTTTGCAAATGAAACTAAGAATACAGATATAATCGCTGTCGTTCTATCTGAGAAATTAAAGTTTCCTTGTGCTAAATCTGTCATAGCGACAAATTCATTTGATACTAATTTTGTTGCCATAATATTTCCAGCATTAACAGCTTCATGCCAAGGTACACCCATAATAAATGCAAATGGCGCAAATACATAACCAAGAATTTCTTGGAATGAAATACCGATTACACCTTTAAATACAGCGTTAATGAATGCGATAAGAGCAACGAAACCAATTAACATAGCTGCTACTGTAATCGCAACTTTAAATCCGTCTATAATGTATTCTCCTAATACTTCAAAGAAAGTCTTTTTCTCTTCCTCTTGTACTTCTAACATATCTTCTTCTTCAGTAACTTCATACGGGTTAATAATAGAAGCGATAATAAAGCCACCGAATAAGTTAAGCACTAAAGCGGTTACAACATATTGCGGTTTTAATAACACCATATACGATCCAACGATAGACATTGAAACGGTAGACATTGCAGATGCACATAATGTATACATTCTTTTCTCTGGCAATAATCCTAGTTGTTTCTTAACTGAAATAAACACTTCAGATTGTCCTAAAATCGCAGAAGCAACAGCGTTATATGATTCTAGTTTTCCCATTCCATTTACTTTACTTAATGCTAGACCGATAGATTTCACGATAATAGGTAACACTTTAATGTGTTGCAAAATACCGATTAAAGCTGAGATAAATACGATTGGCATTAATACACTTAAAAAGAACGAAAACTCTTTTTGATTTACTAATCCACCAAATACGAAATTCACACCGTCAGCGGCATATTTTAATAGCTCTCCAAAACCATCTGCTATTCCGCTAATTAATATATTCCCTACACTTGTATTTAATAATAAAAACCCAAAAATGAATTGTAATATAACCATCGTTATGATTGGGCGATATTTGACTTTTTTTCTATCATTACTAGCAAGCCAAGCGATACCTAAAATCAATACGAGGCCTAAAACACCGATTAAGTATTTCATAAGCCGTCTCCTCCCATTCGTATCCGCTTACATCTTTTTCAATTGTTAAAGCAATAGATACACTTTACTTTGTGTATCTATTGCTTTTAACATCATTAATGATTAGTAGTTATCTGTAGCACCTTTTGCATCATTTAATACGATTGCAACACTAGCACTTGCTCCAACGCGAGAAGCTCCAGCAGCTACCATTTTTTCTGCATCTTCACGTGTACGAACGCCACCAGATGCTTTTACACCAACGTTTGGTCCAACTGTTTTACGCATTAATGCGATATCTTCAGCAGTTGCTCCGCCAGTTGAGAATCCAGTTGAAGTTTTTACGAAATCAGCACCAGCTTTTACTGATAATTCACAAGCGCGTACTTTCTCTTCATCTGTTAATAGGCAAGTTTCAATGATTACTTTTACAAGAGCTTTTCCTTTTGCTGCTTGTACTACTTCATAAATGTCTTTTTCAACAAGTTCGTCGTCGCCATCTTTTAAAGCGCCTACGTTGATTACCATGTCAACTTCAGTTGCACCTTTTGCGATAGCATCTTTTGTTTCGAAAGCTTTTGTTTCAGTAGTACTTGCGCCTAATGGGAAACCGATTACAGTACAAACATCTACATCATGTCCAGCTAATTCTTCAGCAGCTAGCTTTACCCATGTAGGATTAATACAAACAGAAGCGAATTTATATTCCTTTGCTTCTTCGATTACTTTCATAACATCTTCTTTAGTAGTATTAGCTTTTAAAATTGTATGGTCAATTAACTTTGCAATGTTCATTATCTTCACTCCTCATATCTTTTAACAACTTCATTCTAACTCTTAGTTGAACAAATGTAAATACACTTTTGAAATTTTGTTCATTCTTTTTAAAAAGGGAATTTTCCTATAGTAAATAAAGCTCATTCTAACTAAGAAACACTTCCTATTTAAAATCAAAACTTTTATATTAACAATGGTAGTATGTATCTCAATATCCATAATTATTTTTAAAAAGGCAATTTGTATTCAAACAGCACTCCCATAATTCATACATAACAAAATAAAAGGCTTTCTCAAAATTAATATCTTGAGAAAGCCTTTTATTTCTAATCTTTTTGATAATGTAACAGTTCTTTTGCTGTATGCTGATCGATAATTAATACATTTGCATATCCGCCACGTAACGCACCATCAATTGCTTTTATTTTTCTATTACCACCAGCAACTAAAATAGAACGTTTCTTTAATTTCAGTTCCTCTAACTCAATTCCAATGGTCCGCTTATTAATTTCTTCACTACTAATATTTCCATCCCCATCAAAGAAACGTGAACAAATGTCACCGACCGATTGTTTTTTGAGTAAACTTGTTTCATCCTTATCGAAATAACCTAATCGGAATAATAGCGCTTCGTCTCGCACTGTCCCTACAGTGAAAATTGCAATATTTGCTTGTTTCCCCATTTCGATAATGTGATGAATATGTCGATCCTGCTCTACTAATTCCTTTGTCACTGCATTATCAAATATAACTGGAAGGGGTAGATTTCTTGGCGTCGTTTGAAAAGCATCTGCAAATAAAGCGATTGTTTCATTCGCATATGTATTTACACTCGAATGACTAATACCACCTTTTAACTGAACGACTTCTACACCTTTTACATGTTGCGGTACAATTTTTCTAGCGATTTCATACATCGTCATTCCCCAGCTTACACCAACGATATCACCATTTTTAACCGTCTTTTCCATATACTCAGCTGCATATTTACTAATATACTCTGTAATCGTTGCGTATTCTGGCACTGGAGAAAAAACGACATGCGCCTCTAACAAATTGTACTTTTCTTTCAGTAAATTTCCAACGTTATCTAAATCAGCAAATGGATCAGCTATACTAATTTGAACAAATCCTTTTTCTTTCGCGTACTTTAATAACCTAGAAATCGTCGGTCTTGAAATATTTAGTTTGTTAGCAATTTCTTGCTGACTATAATCTGATTGATAATATAATCTTGCAACCTCAACGCTTAATTGTTGTTTATCTTTATCCATAGTAACTCAATACAAATCCTTTCCTGTATTTCCCTTTCGTTACAAGCATTATACAGCTTTATGCAAAAAAATTCGACTACCGAATTTTATCTAACTGAACATCCACTACACTTACCGCATGAAATAAAACATTATTGTGTAGATTTACTAACTCAATATAGTTACGCGTGAAACATGTAAATCCATTATCATTTAATTCACGCATTTTCTGCATTAACGATAACAGGACCGCTCAAAAACGCACGGTAGAATCAAGTTATTTAACATAGAAAAGTTGTATATGAGGCCCAGGATATCAAAAACTGCTTTTCTCATACTTATGGAATTTCCATTCGCGTTTTCTGTAAGGGTTAGTAAAGAGACCATTTTTTGTCCTTTTTTCTTAATTCCATACGTAACATGCATTAAATCTTCAGTTTGAAGTGAAAAATTAAAACAAAATTTACCTGTTTTAGTGAAATTTAATTTTTGTTAGACAGCTAAGAAAAGATGAGCTGATTTCTTGTTATGAGAGCGTCTTAAAATTTTCGTTTGATGGACAATGAGGTATCAGCACATATTAAAAAGCCCATTTCTTTTTAGGAAATAGGCTTTTCTTAGGAATTATAATTATCGTTTTTTAAAAGGGGAATGAACCTTTTACTAGATTCCTCCACCTGGTTCAGTCATATGTTGTACAACAGGTGCTTTTTCTGATATATTTTGATGAATTTCAGGGTTATTTAATCCAATAGATAATACAGTGACAGTTACTAGACTTATGACGAAAACCTTAATCTTTTTCATCTTAAATACCCCTTTTCCTTTATTGAAATTTTAGCTTCATAACTCATACGATAATACTCTGAAGCCCTATCCTTCATTCCTACATTATAACACTCATTAGCTAAAAGTTCAGAATAATTTTGAATTTCTTTTGAAATATTTTGTTCCTTAAAATAAGCTATAGCTTCCAAGACAACAAACTCTAATTTTTCAATAGAAACCTTATTAACTAAAGCACTCAAGATATTATAACGGTGGTGGTATTCTTCCGTACAATCTTTTAGCCCTTCATCAATAAAGAATTTTGCCTTTTCATAATTCCCTAATTTATAGTGAACTTCCGCTAAGGTATGTATACCTTTTTTCTGGTACGGTAATCGCGGGGAACTGAATTTTTCATATACATCTTCTAAATGCCTTAGAGAGATTTCCCACAATTGTTGATTCGAATAAAAAACAGCTAAATTATAACGAACTGTTAGGGCTGCTTTCAATTCCTTTTCATCCTCTAATATACTTAAGGCAGATATTAAATATTCTTCCGCCATATCATGCTGATCAAGTGTAATAAGAGACATCCCTATTGTGTTTTTACACGCTCCAACTTTCGCATGAAACGTATGTAATTCTTTATCTTCTGCGAAATAATCAAGGGCATTAGATGTATATTTCACCGCTAAAGTAGGTTGCGACAAATAGTAATGATATAAACCTACTCTATATTGAAACTCTGCATTTTCTAATTCATCATTAAGTATTGGAAGCATTTCTTCCGCAAGTTTCAAATGATGTTCTGCCCTTGGATACTGCCCCATTTCTGTTTTATAGATGAATTTAAAGAAGTGATAATAGTATTGTAATCTTGAATCAGGTTGCTCTTGAAGATGTGAAAGACTTTCTAGATCATTTTCAAAATTACCGATTAACATTTGAAAACGCCAATTAAATAAGGTGTAATAATCTAAAAGATTGTCACATTCTTTCATACTATCAAGTTTTTCGTCTATAACTTGTTTCAACATAATAGTTTTTTCAGTATGTTGAGAAACCATTTGATGATACCATTCTTGTAATAATGCATACCCTGTATGTGTGAAATCTCTTATTTCCATCGCGCGTCACCCTCTCTTTAGCTATTACTTGCATATTATTTAAATATTAACACAATTATTTTGAATGCATGCAATTTTGAGGTTGAGAAATATTTTAGGATCAAACTATATATTTCGCACTTAAAATACACATGGCTAATATCCAATTGCACTTATTTGAAAGAGTTATATAAATTTCTATTAAGACCTATTTTTTATAAATAGAACTTGCGATCATCATACCAAGAAGAGTAAATACCTTGAGATAAGAAGGTTGGTACTCTCGGCAAAAAATAAACAGCAGAACTAGTCCACTGTTTACTTCGCTACGCCTTCATGTAATTTTTCTGTATAATCTTTTACGTCTTTCCAGCTATCTTTTGCTGTATGTAAATCTTCTTTTATAAACGTAAACTCTTCAGGAGTAATTCCTTTTACGTTTTGTAATAAGTTATTATATTTTGCCCCTACTGTATACCATTGATTTGATATGTTTTGCAGTGCTGTAATTGCTGCATCAATCGTTTCAGTCATATTTGTTGTTTTATTTTTTACATCTGTCAAAATTGCGACTTCTGCTTGCGCTCCAGAAATTCTATCTTTTAAATTAGCGATTTCTCGTTCTGCATTTGCGATATCTTTTTTCGCGACGGCAATCATCGGTCCGCCAGCAAGACATGTTATTAGAGCTACGCAAAGTACGCCACCAGCAATAACCATATCATTACTCTTTTTAATCGAATCGTTATATGTATTTATTTGTTGCTCTAGAGCTGGAATACCTGCATTCGTACTTGCCAATATCGCTGTTAACTGATTTGTATCCTCTTTGAAACTATTTGTATCTTTCGCCATTCTATCGCGAAAAGCTTTCAAATTTCCTAATAATCCATCTACCTCATTTTGATTCTTTACAATATCCGCATACAACTTTTCTAAATCCGCTTTTAATTTTCCGCTATCCTTTTGATCAATCGCTATTAACATGTCATTATAATACGATTGAAAAGTATTATTGTAATTAATAATATTTTGATCCGTTTTCATAATTTGAGGCTTCATACTATTTAACCAATACGCCGCATTCATTTTTGCATCTCTTTGATGCTGAATCATATTCCCTTTAAGCTCACCATTAATCGAACTTATTTTGCTTAAATCCGTTTCTTGCTGATTTTGAATTAATTTTGCATATGAATCCATCGCGAATATGCTCGATGTTGTTTGTGCCATTACATCTTGGAATCCTGCTGAGCCAAGAGAGTAATCATTCGCATTTTCTTGTTGTATTTTTACGTTTTGTTCTGCTGCAAAAATATGTAAAGGAAATGCGTTACTCGTTGCCACCCCAGCAATCATTAATGTTAAAAGACATTTCTTATAAAATCGTTTCTGCATACTTTTCACCTAGTTTCTTTATAAGAGTATAAAAAGCTCCTGCTCACAACTGAACAGGAGCTTCAAATCATTCATCAACACTTAACGCTCTAACGATTCGTATTCGATTATGCTTTTTTTGTGTCTACTACTTTAATGTCTTCAGCATAAATCTTTTCTGCATAGTCTTTAATGTTTTTCCAGCTATCTTTCGCAATGTTTAAATCTTCTTTAATAAAAACAAGGTCATTCGGACTAATTGAATCTACATTTTGAAGTAAAGAATTGTATTTTGACCCCATTGTGTACCATTGGTTTGAAATGTTTTGCAACGCTGTAATTGCAGTATCAATTGTATTTGTTAAATACTCCGTTTGTGTTTTAATGTTTGTTAATCCTGCTACCTCTAATTGAGCAGTTGTAACTTGTCCTGTTATTTTTTGAATTTCAGCTTGTGCATTATCAAGCTCTTTTTTTGCTAATACGATTCCAGCTGTACCACCGCCTACAGCTGCTGTACCACCTGCAATTAACGCGACTCCTAACGGTGTCCCTGCACCTGTAGCAATAACTACTGCACCACCAATAATGGCAATTGGCCCTAGAGCTGTCGCAACTGATGAACCGATAATAATTGCATTATATTTACTAATTGCTTCATTGTACGTTGTAATTTGATTTTGCAATAGCGGAATTCCAGCGTCTTGACTAGCTAAAATAGATGTAATTTGATTTGCATCACCCTTAAAGTTTTGCGTATCCGACGTCATTTTATTTCGGAATTTCTTTAAGTCTTCTACTAACTGATCTACTTGCGCTTTATTTTCATTAATACTACTTGATAATCTAGTTAATCCTTTCGTGAGCGTCGCTTTATCTTTTGCATCAACCGCAGCAACTAAAGTATCATAATAGTTTTGGAATTTCGTATTGTAATTAATGATATTTTGATTCGTTGAAATAAGCTGTGGCTTCAATACATCTAACCATTGCTTCGCATTTCCTCTAGCTGTATCCTGGTGCTGAATCACTTTTCCTTTTAAAGTAGCATCAACAGACGATACATTTCCAAAGTTAACATTACCTTGTTTAATAATTGTTAAAGCGTACAGATCCATTACTAAAGCGTTTGAACCTGTTCTTTCCATTGCATCTTTTAGGCCTTCTGGTCCTAATGAGTATTCCTCATAGTCATTATAAGCTTTTGCTACCGCATGAACTGGAGCTTGTTTCACTGTACTTTCAGCTGCATACGTATGAGCTGGCATAATGTTTCCTGCTGCAAATACTGCCATAAGTGCTGATAGAGCCATTACTTTATAAGGTTTTTTTGTCATTTTTCTTCTCTCCCTATATCGTTACTTATTTTTAATGTACTTCAACGTTTGTAACGTAATCTTCAAATTGATTCGTTTGTTTATTCATTTCATCACTTACTTTTTTAATTTGGTTGAAATGTTTTTGTAGTAAACTACTATCTGTATATGTGCCTTCTTCAACATTCTTTTGAATTTGGATCATATTATTGTTTAAAACTTTCCAATCCGTTAACAACGTTTCTAATGTTGTAATTTGACGATCAATTAGTTCTGTAAAGCTACTTACTTGATCTTCAACGAATGTAATTTGTGTCGCCTCTGCTTCAATTTGTGATAACTTTTGAATAAGTGGTAGTAGCTCTTTTTGCTTTTGCTGAATGCGAAGAGCTGCTTCTCTCGTTTGGCTATCTGCAGCATTTACAATTTCATTACTTAAAGTACCGATAGAAACGAAATCAATCGTTTTCGTTTGTGCAGTTTGATTTGTAATTGTAAATACTTGTTTACCGATATTAATAGAACCTTTAATAATTTCTTGAGGTCTATTCAATATAGTAGTTAGTTCAGCTTGAATTTCCCCTTGAATTCTTTTAATATCTTCTCTTAACTTCACAATATCTCCACTTGATCCTTGTAGTGTTTTTATTGCTTCATCAGCCTTTATCGATAAGTTATTACTATCTTTGTCTAATACTGTTTTAAATCGATTTAGCTCTAATAAATCTTGCTCCATACTCTCTTGGATGCTTTGTACTTGCAATTGTAATTTTCCATATGCACCTGTAAAATCTGCTTTTGCTTGTCCATCTTCATTTACGTTCCCTGCTAGTTCATAGAGCTTACTATAATAGCTATTAAATCTAGTACTATACCTCATCATCTCTTGATTTAAGTCGATTAACTTCGGATTATATTCATCAATCCACTCTCTTACATTTGCCTTTGCAAATTTTTGATGATTCGTCAAACTACTCATCGCATTCACCTTAATGTCTGGCTGTTGTAAAATTACTAGTCCATATGCTTGTATAAGTGGTGACTGTGATCCTAACATTCTAATTGAATTGGATAATGTATTTGGAACAATTACATTTTGTGCATATACTGTTTTCACTTCTGGTTGCCCTTCTTTGGCGTAAGCGCTTACAGGAATGAAGCAACTCGTAGATACTGCTGTAACCAATAACCCTGTAATTAAAGTCTTTTTCACTTTAACTCCTCCTATGTATTAGCAACTATTACTATCGCATTTTATTATTCTATTTTCTTACCCATAATTTGAGATGGTTAAAATAGAGAACGTTCTCACCGCAATCCATGTATGAACCACCTCTCTCGTATTGCTACAGTACTTACTTATCGTCACAAAACATTTTATTATTTTTTCATATGTGATTAGTATGAATAACATTGTATAAAATTTCTATTTTATAGCAATTTCCACATTCACACAGTGAATATATTACATAAAAATATTATTCATCTTAAATTAAATGACGTACGTAAATATGAAATTCCGTTTTGTTTTTATATAAGTTTTATACTGTAAGGTCATTTAAACACAGCTATTTATATAACGTAAAGAAGTATTTTCATTCCCTTTATTTTCAAGCCTTCATGTCTTTATTTCAAAATATAATCCACTTCACTTTTTCAATTGAAATATCCATATATCACAACAAAACTCTCTACTTACTCACAGATGTAAAAATTATATTAATATATCTTTTAGACTCATATGCAATTATGCATAGCGTATACACAAAAAGGATAGCTCCACTTTCGTAAAGCTATCCTTTAAAAAACTTCTTACTTTTTCAAATGATATGGAACTGTCGTAATAACAACATTTCTTTTATAGAGTAAATACGCACGAATGAGTAAACTAGACTGATTATGGAGAATGTTATGCCAACCTTTCTTCGGAATGAACTGTGGTATAACGACAGTAACTCGATAATTTGATTCACTCGCTTTATATTGTACTGTATCAATAAACTTCGTTAGTGGTTGAATAATACTTCTATAGTGAGAATGTAATGTAACAAGCCTTACTTCAGGTTGCCACTTCTTCCATTTCTCTTCAAATTTCTTTTCCTCTTCTCTGTCAAAAGCAACATATACAGCGATAACTTGATCTGCAGAAAGAGACTTCGCATAGTTTAATGAATTTTCTACTACATGCGTCATACCAGCTACTGGAACGACAATTACATTCCCCTCAATTGGAATAAGAGGTTCGCAAGTTTTTAAGCTTAATTGATCACCCACTGCATCATAATGCTTCTTAATTCGGTGGAACAAGAAGATAATAACAGGTAAGAAAATAAGGATTGACCAAACTTGTGCGAATTTAGTTAAAAAGAACATACTCATTACGATAAAACTAATGACTGCACCAATTAAATTGACTGTTAATCGTAAAGCCCATCCTTCTGGTTTTTCACGAAGCCATTTTAATACCATACCACTTTGAGAAAGGGTAAATGGAATAAATACGCCTACTGCATATAACGGGATTAAATGTTCCGTTTGTCCTTGGAAAGCTACAATTAAAATAATTGATGCAATTCCAAGTATAATAATACCATTTGAATAACCTAGACGGTCTCCTCTTATCGTAAACATTCTCGGTATAAATTTATCTTTTGCAAGGTTAACTGCTAATAGTGGAAATGCAGAATAGCCTGTATTAGCAGCAAGGATTAATATTAAAGCAGTTGTACCTTGTATAAAATAGTACATGAAATTACGTCCAAATGTTTGTTCAGCAATTTGTGAAACAACTGTTACTTCTTTACTTGGGGAAATTCCGTAATAATAAGCTAAGAACACAATTCCTGAAAATAAAACTGCAAGTAATGCACCCATTGCAAGCAATGTTTTCGCTGCATTGTTAGGTGCAGGATCTTTAAAGTTTGGAATTGCGTTTGAAATTGCTTCAACACCTGTTAAAGCAGAACTTCCTGATGCAAATGCTCGTAACAGTAAAAACAAACTAATCCCTGCAACTGGTGTTCCAATCGGCGTGTGTAAATTCGGTGACACGTGACCAGTTAAAATATTATATATCCCTACACCAATTAATATAAATAATGCTAAAACGAATAAATAAACAGGATATGCTAAAACGGAAGCTGATTCCGTTACCCCTCTTAAATTTAAGATGGTAATAAATATAACAAATATAATCGCAATGATTACATTATGTGCATGTAAACTAGGAAAAGCAGATGTTAGCGCATCTGTACCTGCAGACACACTTACTGCAACAGTTAAAATATAATCCACTAATAAAGATCCTCCAGCAATTAAGCCCGAATTCATCCCTAAATTTTCTTTTGATACAACATACGCCCCTCCGCCATGCGGATAAGCAAAAATAATTTGACGATAAGATAAAATAAGGGCTGTCAATAATACTAATACCCCAATGGCTATCGGAATAGAATACCAATAAGCGATTGCTCCAACACCTGCTAGTGCAATTAATATTTGCTCTGGACCGTAAGCAACTGATGACAATGCGTCAGAAGAAAGAATGGCTAACGCCTTCGTTTTATTAAGCTTTTGTTCTCCAAGCTCCGTTGATTTTAACGGTCTTCCAATTAAAAATCTTTTAATAGATGAAACCACTGCTGTCCACTCTCCAATAATTTTGTACGAACTTTTCTGCTAGTTATAGCGGATAAACGATTTCTTCAGAAAACAAAAAATGTCTACAAGCCATAACGAAATAGACTTGTAGACATTATATTTTTTGTCGCACAAGCTCCACCTTCCTTCTCAATATAACGCTTACGAGGTTAGCTGTCGGATTCGGGCCTATGAGTAGCCCTACCTTTTTCAAGGATTCACCCCATTGGATTAAGAACTAATCCATAAGAACGGGTCCCCCGCACCATGCGGTTTCAGCGATTTAGAAAATTGAAACTGTGGATTATAATACTCCTTTATTTTCAAAATGTAAACAAAAATTTTTAAAAAGAAAAAATTAAAATGATTGCGCATAATCCGCCGGTAAATATACATAATGAATACTAAAAAATCAATAAAGGAGACCTATATGTCTAAAGAAAAGAAGCCTATTTTTTCCGATTCCTATTTAGATGCATTAGCAAATGAAATTAATCAATTATACGGTAAACGTGAACAGGAAATAAATTTGACAGATAGAACAAAAAGAAATAAATGATTTGTCATAAAAAAAGAAAGCAATACACTTATATAATCTGTACCCTTTGTAAAGGACATTTTAAAAAAAGTTAGGCGGCATCAAGAAGATGGTTTCTGTATTCGACAGGAGTCATCTTCTTTAAATTCCACTGATATCTGTGCTGATTATAGTATTTCATATAGTCTTTAATTTCTTGTTTTAACTGTGTGAAAGATGTACAAGTTTTGATGTGTGCTTCATCTTTAAAGTGCCCGAAAAAAGATTCTTGTGGGGCATTATCCCAACAGTTTCCTCGCCTTGACATAGATTGTCCCAGCTTTAATTTTTTGACTAATTTTTGATAGGTAGGACTTGTGTAATGAGCACCTTGATCAGAATGAATATAGGCATCTTGCGTTAATCGTACCTTCTTATTCTTCTTTAGTTTGTGCAGCGTCGTCGTTGCGATATCTAAGGTAAGTCGTTCTGAAACATGATACGCCAAAACTTCATTCGTAGACCCGTCTAGAATAGTAGATAAATATCCTTTTTGATTCTTACCATAAAACAGGTATGTGATATCTGTAAGAAGTACCTTTCCCGGTACACCTTGCCTAAATTCGCGTTTTAATCGATTGGGTACCACGAAGTGTTCTTTCGTCGCTTTCAACATTTTTTTATAGGGATTTTCTCTACGAATAGGACAGATTATCCCATATTTTTTCATGATTCTACGGATGCGTTTCAAATTGTAGACAACTTGAAATTGACCCGCCAATGTCATTTTGATCTGACGAGCCCCCTTTTTTCGGTTTTTAAATCGAAATGCCTTTAATATAATCTCTTTCACTATTTCATCTTGATGTATTCTTTTCTCTCGCCGACTTTGAGAAATGGCTAAAAAATAATTATAGTATCCAGAACGTGAAACGCCTGCGACCTGACACAAATATCTCACCATATTTTTCAGGCGGTATTTTTCAATGATAGAACGAATTAATAGGTACTTTTGACTAGCGTGTAACGTTATTTCTTTCCCATCCTCCCTTCCATAAATTTGATCTTTTTTAACAGTTCATTTTCAGCTTTTAATAAGTTTCGTTCCGCTTCCAAACGTGCATATTTCTCCTCTAATGTAAGTTCTCTTTCTGACTTTCTTCCTGAGTTTTCCTTACGTGTGTCTCTTAAGCCCCATACACCGTTTTGCTTATAGGACGTACGCCATCTATTTCCTGATGACACAATACGTTGTAGACCGATGATATCTATATCAAAACCACATTCTTCAAAAATAATACGAGGTGGTTTACCCTGTTCATTTTCCTTAATAAAAATACGCTTGAATTCATCGGTATAGGTAATTCCTTTTTGGCTTACCGATTTTACGTATCGATTTTTTGATAATATTTGAATTTCCTTTTCTGTAAGCAATTTTTTCGTCATTTTGAAATTTCTCCGATTCTCATTTTTCTCTCATTATACAAGAAATACCCTATAGAATAGACTTTTTTTAAGTGTCTATTCTATAGGGTACAGTTTAATATATTGCTTTCTTTTTTATTTTTTCATACATCCAATTGTATTGCTGATTTGTTAAAGGTCATTTCTTCATACACTTTCAAATTTTGATATACTGCTCCTAATAATGGTACTTCTATAGAAAATTGTTCTGCTACATCTAGTAAGTATCCTTGTAAGTGCTTCGCTTCAATAGACGAACCTTTTTCCATATCACGCTGCATCGATGACTTCATATTATACGAAATTTTATCAATTGTTTTCATATGTTCTTGGACAATATTATCTTTAATTGGCGCTCCTATACATCTCATAATTTGCATACATTCTTCAAATAAGTTTTGGATAAAATCGCGTCCACCTTCGCTTTCACGAATCGGTCCTATCGGTGCCCGCATTAATGTCGTCACACCCGACATTACAGTAATAAATAAATATTTATGCCACATATCTTGCATAATGTTTTCACTTAAAATAAAACTAGATTTCGTACCTGCAAATGCTTTAGAAATATGCTTTATTCTCTCTGAATCTTGAGACTTCATTTCTCCAAACACAAGTCTGTTGGCAGCGCTAGTTTGTACAATTTCTCCTTGATCGTTTAAAGTCGTCTCGATAAAGCATAAACCGCCAATTACTTTTTCCTCACCGAATTCCTTTTGTAATAGTGATACATGAGCGATACCATTTAACAATGGAATAATCACAGTGTTTTCACCTACAAAAGGCTTCAAATCTTGAATTGCCTCGTTTAAGTGATACGCTTTTGTTGAAAATAAAATGACATCAAATGGAGCAGTTTGATCTTCTTTCGTTATTAAATTTGGTTGAAAGGAAAAATCCCCGTTAACACTGCGGATTACAAGTCCTCTTTCCTCCAATTGTTTTTTCCTTTTACTGCGAACAAGAAACGTAACCTCTTCTCCCTTTTCTACTAAGCGACCTCCAAAAAAGCCTCCAACGCCACCAGCTCCTAATACTAAAATCCGCATACAACATCCCCCTTTTTAAAATATCAATTTATAACTTTTAGTATACATAACATTATACATGTCCCCTACTAAATAAGCTGAATTTTCATTCTTAATCAAGTATAAAACAGTGGTTATTTTCAAATAAATTTGGGCATGTTGTTTTTATAGCATATATGGAAAGGAAACAATGTAAATGGAGGCAATACAAACAATTGAAGAAAAAGATGTAACAACAGCTATATTTCAATTTATATTCCCGTTTTCTTTTAAAACTGGGTATGAACAAAATATGTTCCCTTTCTTACAGAAAAATGACTTTCGCCCTTTTCGACTCGATCATCTTGAAAATGAAAATACATACTATGGAAAGTTTCAAGTTTCACATCAAAATATGGAAGCATACTATCTTTCATTTACAAATAAAATTTTATTTCCTCATTCAGAGCATCAAAAGGGGTTGCAGCGCTATTCTAAAGACCTTAATTTAACTGGACATTTAACAACAAATCTTATTTCCGTTCCATTTAAGATTCATTCTATTGACGTAACACTTTGTCCTTATGAGCTTGGCTTCTTAACAATTCGGACAGAAATAGAGACCGCTCCAAACATGACATTATCAGAAGCAATTGAATTCGCCGCCCGCTTCCGTGTACTTGAAACTAAAAATGATACAAATGAAACGATTTGCATTGAATGTAATGGAAAAAAATATTCCCAAGTGGAAAGATTCATTTTTGGTTATTTATTTCATGGCGTAACAGATTTCTTTGAGAAGAAGAGATTAAGAAGTTCTTACTTTCAAACCTTTCCTTTCTTTGAAGATCAAAGAATGTACGTTCAAACTTTACTATGTATAAAAGCAGATATGGAGCTTACCGAAGTGGATGTTTATCGTACTTCCAGTCTTTCTGGGTTAACAAGTAACGGCAAGGCTTATGTAAGTGCAAATAATCTTCCTTATATTCATGATTATTTAAAACAACACGCTTACCAGAGGTGGGCTCCAAATCGCTATTTCATAATGGAAGAACATATATTCACCTGTGTAACAAATGAGGGGGAACACGAATTTACTAAGCTTGCGAGTCAAATGTATGGGGAGTTTTATTACGCTTTATTATTAAATCTATTTCATAAAATTGTTTTGTTAAAAATGGCAAACGCTTATGCTGAACTAAACATTGAAAAAGATACAAATGAAATCGAGAAATTAATTTATTCAATCAATTCATTTACTGCGAATTACTTTTCTTTAGAGCTCGTATCCCAATCACAGAGTGAAGATATTTTCTTTCGCTTAAGAAAGCTTTTTAACATCGAGGTTTTATACTCGAATGCAAAACAAAATCTTGATAGTTTGTTTAAATATCAAGAAAATGTCGCCTCTAAAAAGGATAGTCTTTTATTATTAATTTTAACGCTTTATTCTGTTGTGGGCCAAATGTTAGGGTTTACTATGATTGACTTGTTAAGAAACACCGATTCAAACAAAATATCGTCGCCACTTGAATTTTTCGCGCTTTTAATAGCAATTAGCGGCATTGTCATTTCACTTATTTTAGGTGCGCAAAGTTTATACCAATGGGGTCTACAACATAAACGAAGAAAAGCATGGGTTAAACAAACTGTACTTTCTGCTGTGAGAGAGAAAGATGATTCGAAATAAAGATGATTATTTTTACATTGAAATATGTGGCACGCTACAGTAATTGAAATTTTTATCAGCGATTTTTCGGATATATCGGCGCATCTCGAAATATATCAGCGATTTTTTAAATATATCAGCGCAACTCAAAATATATCGGCGATTTTCCAGATATATCGACTTACCGACAGAAACCGACAAAAGGCTGAACCGGACAATATAAAAAGGGTATTCCAACATAAAGTTTGGAGTACCCTTTTTTATTACACGAATTCCTCTTACTTCCCTGCTTCGATTTTCTCTAATGCAGCAGCTACTTGTTCTTCCGTTAATTCATGTTGTATTACGTAGCGGTTACGTGGGCTTACACGGCATTCGTGAGAACATGCACGTAAATATTTCGCTTCGTTTTCTTCAGAACATAAAATTTTCTTGTTACATTCTGGATTGGCACAATTTACATAGCGCTCACAAGGTTCACCTGTAAAGTAGTCTTTACCAACGATAACATGTTCTTTTTGGTTTACTGGTACAGCGATACGCTCATCGAACACGTAACATTGTCCATCCCAAAGCTCACCTTGTACTTCTGGGTCTTTTCCGTACGTTACAATACCGCCGTGAAGCTGACTTACATCTTCATAACCTTCACGAACTAACCAACCAGAAAACTTCTCGCAACGAATTCCGCCTGTACAGTACGTTAAAATCTTTTTACCTTCAAGTACTTCTTTATTTTCACGAATCCAATCTGGTAATTCACGGAATGATTCGATATCAGGTTTAATCGCACCTTTGAAGTGACCTAAATCAAATTCATAATCATTTCGTGCATCAATGATAACTGTATCTTCTTGTTTCATTGCTTCATAAAAATCTTTTGGCTCTAAATACTTCCCAGTTATTTCGTGTGGATTAATATCATCTTCTAGACGAAGTGTAACTAATTCTGGGCGAGGACGCACGTGCATTTTCTTGAATGCATGACCATCAGCTTCATCTATTTTAAATACGATACCGTCAAAACGTGGATCGTTGTTCATAGCTTCCATGTATTTCTCTGTTTGTTCTACAGTACCAGAACAAGTTCCGTTAATACCTTCTTTTGCTACAAGAATTCTACCTTTTAATTCAAGTGAATTACAAAATGCTAAATGCTCTGCCGCGAATTCTTCTGGGTTTTCAATTGTTGTGTACATGTAATATAGTAATACTCTGTATGGTTTTGTAGTTGCCAATGTATTTCTACCACCTATCTAATTTTTAAAATCATGTATAAGTTAACGTTCATATCAAAACATATATAATAAGAAAATGAATCCCATTTTCTTCTCTTTATACTATTTTCTATCAGTTAACAAAAATAAAAAACAAGATTACACACCAAAACACTATGGTTATGTTGTAATCCCAATATATTATATATCATACAAATGCAATTCCATCAATTAATATGCTGTATTATCGGCTTTATGTTCACATAAATTTCAAAAACAGCCCTTTAATTCATTATGTTTCCCCACGTCATCACACCATAAACTCCCAATTTTTAATAACACCACACCATTCATTGTATTAAGGCATATAATTTGCACTAAGGAAACATTTATGTTCAAATAAAAAATATAACCTAGTACATTTAAATGTATTGAAATAAAGAATAAGAATACTTACAATAATTTCATCAAGTTAACATACCAAAGGGGAAAACTACTATGAATAAAGATATATCAAAAGATGAACATGTCCCTTCTCAAAGTACAACTGTTCAATCAGCGCATTTAGCATTAAGCGGACAAACGAAAGGCTTAAAAAGACTATTACCATTCTTAGGTCCTGCTTTCATCGCTTCAGTCGCTTATATTGACCCTGGCAATTTCGCGACAAATATTGCCGCTGGATCACAATATGGATATTTATTACTCTGGGTAATTCTCGCTTCTAATTTAATGGCTGTATTAATCCAAACTTTATCAGCTAAATTAGGAATCGCTACAGGTAGAAACCTTCCTGAAATTGCTCGAGAAAACTTCCCAAAACCTGTTTCCATCGGCTTATGGATACAAGGTGAACTCGTTATTATGGCTACTGATTTAGCTGAATTTATCGGGGCAGCACTCGGATTGTATTTATTATTTGGAATTCCAATGTTACCAGCTGCTTTAATTACAGCTGCTGGATCATTTATTATTCTTGAATTTCAACGCAGAGGCTTCCGTCCATTAGAAGCTATTATAACAGGAATGATTTTTATCGTTGTTATCGCTTTCGGTGTACAAGTCTTTTATGCAAAACCGGAATTAAGCCCTTTGCTTTCAGGACTATTTATTCCAAAATTCCAAGGTGTAGACAGTATATTACTTGCAGCCGGAATTTTAGGGGCGACAGTTATGCCGCACGCAATCTATTTACATTCCGCCTTAACGCAACGCCGCGTAGTCGGAACAAATGATGAACAAAAGAAAAAGATTTTCCGCTTCGAGTTTATTGATATCATTATTGCAATGGTTATCGCTGGAGCAATTAATGCAAGTATGTTAATTGTTGCTGCTGCACTATTCTTTAAAAACGGCTTGCATGTCGAAGATCTTGATGTTGCTTTTAACCAGTTCAGTACTTTAGTGGGCCCTGTATCAGCTGCTTTATTTGGAATTGGGCTCTTATCAGCAGGACTATCTAGCTCTTCTGTCGGTACAATGTCAGGTGATATTATTATGCAAGGTTTCATTCGAATGCATATTCCGTTATACTTACGCCGATTTATTACAATGATTCCACCACTAGTGATTATCGCTTTAGGCGTAAATCCAACTTACGCTCTAGTCATGAGTCAAGTTGTCTTATCATTCGGTATTGCCTTTGCATTAGTACCACTTATTATGTTTACAAGTAATAAAAAAATTATGGGTGCACTCGTTAATCACCGCATAACTACCTTTATCGCTTGGATCATTGCTGTACTTGTTATCATTTTAAATATTTTCTTACTGTATCAAACGTTTGTAGGATAATGAAAGAAGAAGGCTGTCTCAAATTTGTGTTGAAGACAGCCTTCTTCTTTTTAAATTATAGATTTTCATCATCCATTTACATGACAGACCGTGCTTTCAACAAATTTTATAAACTCTTCTTCCTCCTCAATAAATGGAAAATGATTACTGTATTCAAATGTCGACATTATCGCATTTGGCATAAGCTCCGCTACTTCCACTGCAAATTCATGCGGACACTGTGTAATGATTCGTAAATGCAGAAGCAAATAAATTACCATTACTATTAAACTCACTGTATAAATGTGTTACACAAAGTGGTTTTCCTTCTCCCTTTTGAAAATACTCAAATTTCCCTCTATCAGTTTCGATATAATATTTCTCCCACATCAGCGTTTCCCCCTAATGTCTTTTTATATATTCTCCTTTTTCCGGCATTATCACACCCTTCTCAGTTCGAAAGTAAAGTGGTAATCCTTCCGAAAGAAATATGCTTACCTTGGATGGATCCTGCCTTTGATGATGAATATGTAAATGTGGCTCACTTGAACTTCCTGAGTTACCGACCTGAGCAAGAAATTCTCCTTCATTTACATGTTGTCCTTCTTTAACTTTAATGGACCCTTGCTTTAAATGGGCAAGAATTAAATATGTCCCTGATTCATCTAGTCGTAAATAAATATGATTACCCGCCATTGATTGAAAATCATCCGATCCAGGAACTAAATCTTGTTCATTATTATTAATTGATACAACCGTCCCAGAAGCTGGTGCCATTACTTTCGCTCCATATATTCCGTAATCCTCTAACTTACTACTTTTCACTTCAGCAGGTGGAATGAGAATATCATATGCCCATCGTTCATTCAAAGGAAAGCGCACGACTACTTTAGGGCTCGTAGAATGTACATCTGCCGGGTAAGCAAGTCTACCAATGTTCGCAAACCATCCTAAAGGCCAAGCTCCAATGATAGAGAAAATAACGATGAAGAGTAGCGCTCCATCTATTCGTTGTCTGAAAATTCCTTTCCACACAATTAGTAACGTTATCCCTATTAAAATAAAGAGTGATACTATGCTAAAGGCTTGTATACTCCACCACCCAATGACTGATATAACACCTTTAGCTAAATAAACTATACTCCAACTTGTAAGTACAAAAGCAACTAAAATTACTAATACATATTTCTTCCACATGTCGTATCCCTACTCTCATATCTTTGTTCTACATGATACGAATTAAAAATTACGACATATAAAAGAAATACTTACGACTTTTTTACAATTTTTTATGCTGCGGTAAAGCGATAGTGAAAACAGTTTCTTTCTCGTTACTGCGCACAGTGATATCCCCTTTATGAAGCTCTGCTATACTTCTCGCAATTGCAAGTCCCATTCCTTTTCCACCTGTATGGGAGCTACGTGATTTTTCACCACGATAAAACTTCTCAAAAACGTAAGGAAGGTTCTCATCTGGAATACATTGTCCAAAATTTTTAATTTCTATTTCAACATTCATGTCTCTTTTAGAAACTTGAATTACAATCTCCTTTCCGTCTTTCCCGTACATAATACTATTACTAATTACATTTTCGAATAACCTCACCATAAGTGCTACATCCATTTCCACATGTAACTCTTTATCCCCCTTAATACAAAGGCTCATATCAGCATCATCTAATCGTGGCACAAAATCAATCATAATTTGTTCCATTAACGCTTTCATATTTACTACACTTTTATGTAATTCAATCTCTCTATAATTTATTTGACAGTATTCTAACAAATCATCTACTTGATTTTTTAATTCATAACTTTTTCGCTTTAATATGCTTACATACTGTTCACATTCTTCTCCATTTGAATGCAACTTATTTCCTAACAAGTCCGCATAACCGATTAAAGATGTTACAGGTGTTCGTAAGTCATGCGAAATATTACTAATCATTTCATTTTTCATTTCCTGTGATTTTTTTTCATTCTCAATAGACTCTTTTAAACTTTTAGCCATTCTATTAACATTCGCTGCTAATTCACCAATCTCGTCATTTTTTGAAATAGGTATATATACTTCAAAATTACCATTCCTTATTTCCTTCACGTTCTTATTAATTTCAGACAATCGTTTCATCATTGTTTTTGTCATACATGCAAAGTATGTCGTAGTAAAAATTAAAAAAACTATAAAATATAAAAATGAATATTTTTCCTCTAATGCAGTAACATGACTATATATATTTCCAATTAAAATTTGAAACACTATTATACTTACAGTTGCTAACAAGATGCTACATATGAATGCGGTAAAAAACTTAGCTCTAATGCCTTGTAATGATTTAATCTTCAATTTTATATCCGACTCCCCAAACATTTTGAATAAACTTCGGTTCTTTTGGATCCTCTTCAATTTTATTTCTTAACCTTGCGATATGAACCATTACTGTATTATTGCTTTCATAGGCTCTTTCTTTCCAAACGCTCTCATATATTTCTTCAATAGTAAATACACGATTCTTTGCAGCTGCCATTAAATACAAAATATCATATTCCGTTTTTGTAAGATTGATTGTTTCTCCATATAACATTACTGTTCTAGACACTTCATCTATTTCTAAACCTCTAATGTTTATTTTCTTTTTTATTACTTGGACAGCATTTTGATTGAAATATGTATACCTTCTTAATTGAGCTTTCACTCTCGCTATAAATTCAATTGTACTAAACGGCTTCACTATATAATCATCTGCCCCAGTACTAAATCCAATTACTTTATCTACATCCGATGATTTTGCACTTAAAAACATAATTGGTAAACTATGTTTCTCTCTAATCCTTCTGCACAATTCTATCCCATCCATTTGTGGCATCATAATATCCAAAATAGCAAGTTGAATGTTATTTTTATTTATTATTTCTAAAGCCTCTTCTCCGTTATGAGCACTAAAAACTTTAAAACCTTCTTGCATTAAATTCACGTTCATAAATCTAACAATATCTTGATCATCATCTACAATTAAAATTGAATTTTTCTCCATATACAAACCTCTTTTTGAAATATATTCCACAATCAATTTTATCATAAATCAAAACCATACCTCCCTCTTGAATAATCTTTTTTTTCAGATTACATTATATAATAACAACACATTCTAGTTTCAGAAGAAATGGAGTGAAAGCATGTTTCCTATATTGAAAACCGATCGACTCATTTTAAGAGAACTTACCGAAGAAGATGCACCGGGTATACTACAATGCTTTTCTAATACTGACGTACTGCGCTATTATGGGCAAAAGCCATTACAGGATATTGATCAAGTAAAACAAATCATTCATAACTTTAAGTTGAGTTACAATGCAAGAAGTGGTATAAAATGGGGAATCCAATTAAAAAACAAGAAAGAACTCATTGGTACCATCGGTTTTCACGATTGGTCTTCTGAGCATAAACGGGCCAATTTAAGTTATGCCTTTCTCCCTGAACACTGGGGAAAGGGATATGCGACAGAAGCTATTTCTGAAGTTATATCATACGGTTTCCACACACTTCATTTAAAACGGATCGGAGCAATTGTCTTTCTTGAAAATGAAGCTTCCAATAAAGTGCTATTAAAATTAGGATTTGAAAAAGAAGGCGTTCTAAAAAATTATATGTATCAAGATGATATTCCATATGATACAAATTTTTATTCTTTATTAAAATCGGTTTAATAAAATTCATATGTAAAAAACCTTACTTTTAAAAAGTAAGGTTTTTTGTATTTATTCATTAGCAATATAAGCATTCTTATAAGTATAAATACCACCAAATTGATGCTTTTCAATTCCTTTTACATAATCATTTTGTACGTAAGCTGAGCCCATTTGATAAAGCGGTGCGACCGCAGCATCCCCTAATAGAATACGCTCGGCCTCTTGCAATGCTTCCCATCTTTTCTTCTGATCTAATACTAGATCGCTTTTCGCTTTCTTTATTAATTCATCGTAGTGACGGTTAGAATAATTCATTTTGTTATTTTGATTACCCGTCGTAAATAGTTCTAAATAACTAATTGGGTCTTTATAGTCGGGTCCCCAATTTGCCATAGTTATATCATAATCACCTGTTTGTTCTAACTGTAATTTTTGCTTAAATGGCTGTTGTTTAATTTGTATCGTTAATCCTTGTAAATTCTTTTCTAAATCACCTTTTATATATTCTGCCATACGTTTTGCGTTATCTTGTTCAAACGTTAAAAACTCGAGGTTTACTTGTTCTACTCCAAGCTCTTTTTTCGCTTCTTCCCAAATCTTTTTCGCACTTTGTACATCATATAAAGAAAGGTTTCCGTTTTCTTTCCTAAAATCTTTTCCCGTTTCTTCATTGATATGCCCAACTGGTACTAGCCCAGTTGCAGGTTTTGCTCCGTTATTAATAAAATGAGCAACGAAATCCTCTTTATTTAATGCCAATGAAATAGCCTGACGCACTTTCTTATTTGCTAACGCACTATTTTTTTCATTAAAACGTAGCATAGCAATTGCAGGTTCGCTCGACATATGTAACTCCTTATGCCCTTTATACTTGTCTACAAATTGAGAATTAATAGGCACCCGGTCCAAATTACCAGCTTCGTATAAATTAACAGCGGTCATTGTATCCTTTACAATTTGAAAGTTTATCTCGTCTAATTTCACTTTCTTTTCATCCCAATATGTAGCATTTTTCTTTAATTGAAACTCTTGTTCATGCTTCCATTTCTCTAATACAAATGGCCCATTATATATGAGATTACTAGGTTCCAATGCATAATTCTTTCCTTGTTCTTTCAAAAATGATTCATGCTGTGGTAAGTAAATAGGTAGCGCTAACAACTGTAAAAAATACGGGATTGGCTGTTCAAGTTCCACTTCCAATTTATAATCATTTATAACTTTAACCCCAAGTTCAGCAAGAGGCACTGTTCCCTTATTTATCTCTTTTGCATTTTTCACGTAAAAAAGCATATACGCATATTGAGACGCTGTTTCAGGATTAATTGCACGTTTCCATGCAAACAGAAAATCATTTGCTGTCACACTGTCTCCATTTGACCATTTTGCATCTTTACGCAAATCAAATGTATATTTTTTACCATCTTCACTTCTTTTAAACGATTTTGCTACTGCTGGAATCGGCTGATCTTGATCATCTAATACATACAACCCTTCAAATATGTTCTGCATAACGTGCGCTGACGTACCATCCATCGTTTTCGCTGTATCAAGTGAAGGAATTTCTTCTGATACTGTTACATTTAATACTTGTTTTTTTGCCTCTCTGTCACTTTTATTCGCTTTATTATTACAAGCTGTTAATAATAAAGATGTAACAAGTGCCATTACCATTAAATGGCTCTTTTTTCGCTTCATGAATCGTTCTCCTTAAATATAAAATATTATAAAGCGTTATATATTATAGCAGAAATATGAACAGAAAGATGCGACATTCTTTTGAATATTTATTCGTTCAAAAAAAGCTACTCTTTTAAAAAGGATAGCTAAATATTGAATGTTTAATCTGCGCTGTTCGCTCAAGTGTTTATAAAAAACTCTTATTGCATACCTCCTTTTTTATTTTAACTTTTCTCTGTTTCATGTAAATGCCCCCATAACTAACTTAATAGACGTATAGGTTACAGTTTGGTTAGGATATTTTCGTATCTCCATTCAGCAATGCCACTTTGTTTTTTTGAATTCAGGTTAAGTAGAAAATGATATTTTACAAATCTTATACACTTAAGGATTTTGTAAGAATCAAGTAAGAAAAACGAGAACTTTGTTTCGTATAGTCAAAATATAAAGTGAAGGAAGAAAGAAAGGGTTGAAGCTGCCAAAGCGATTACGACAAAACAAGAACTGTTGGTTTTAGATGAACATATCAATGGTTTAGGCGTTTTTACAACAAAACCTTAATTTATCATACCTGTTTTTTACCATCACATATTGGAGGTTAAAACATGAATAAAAAAAAGAAAATACAAAAATCAGTACTTTCCTTTACCCTGTTCTTTTCTTTAGGCATTTCATCTTTTCCGCTTACAACAGCTATTCACGCAGATACACGTGAGGAACCATCTGTAGAAAAAAAACGAGTCTCTTTAACGGAGCGTACATCATTATTTTTTGAATATCTCCAGCAAGGTAATTATGTAGAAGCACTTCAGTTGACGTCTGCTGCTTTTCAATCCAAGTTCACAGCAAACACATTACAAAACTGGTGGACACAAAGTGGTTGGAGCGTGATAAAAATCATGGGAACCCCCGTGATAAAAGAACGAAACTTAGTCCATCAGACGGTGGAAATTTCAGGAACTACCCAAGGAACTACCATACCGTTACTCCTTAAATTCACACCTGGGGGGAAAGTAGATGAGGTTGGGGTAAGGACGCCTCCGGAATCTTATATTATCCCGCATCCTAGCTATGATCAACCTGCTTTCTATCAAGAACGTGAAATCGTCATTGGAAATTCTACCTATCCGTTACCAGCCACATTAACAGTTCCGAAACATAAAGCTGGTGAGAAGGTACCCGTAGTTGTTCTTGTTCATGGTGCTGGCATCCACGATCGCGATAGTACATATATGGGAACAAAAATTTTACGAGACCTTGCGGTAGGCCTTTCGTCCAACGGAATTGCAGTGTTGCGCTATGAAAAACGCACCTTAGAACACGCATTAAAGATGAGTGCAGAACCTGTTACGTTAGACCGTGATACTACAGATGATGCCATATATGCAGCAAAATCAGCAGCGCAGCAGGAAGGCATTGATCCAAACAATATTTTCATTCTTGGACATAGTCTAGGAGCTGGCACAATGCCGCGTATACTAAGCAAAGCACCTTCCTCACTTGTTAGAGGCAGTATCCTACTCGCACCACCTGCACGGGCATTAACTGACATTGCCATTGATCAGAATCAATACCTCGGGGCGCCAAAGGAAGTAATGGATGAACTAAAAAGACAAGTCGCTTTTATCCAGGATCCTACTTTCAATCCTGACCACCCTCCAGCTGGCTACAATTTTGGGTCACCCCATTTTATGTATGATGTTTCTAGGTGGCGTCCAGTTGAAGAAGCAAAATCACGAAAAGAGCCTTTACTGATTCTGCAAGGAACACGCGATTATCAAGTAACAGTAAAAAATGAATATACAAAATGGCAGGAAGGGCTTTCAAATCGCAAGAATGTTCAGTTCAATGAATACCCAAAATTGAATCATTTCTTCACGGAGGGTGATGGGGCATTAAGCCTTCCTAGTGAATATGAAATCCCTGCTAATGTTCCTGAGTACGTTATCCAGGACATTATTAAATGGGTCAACGAGACAAAAAAATAAGAAACATTTAAATCCTTCATATAATCATTATTACGTGAAGGATTTTTGAAACTAGTGATTTTATCTAAATCATTCTCTTCTGTTTTATTAATAAAAAAGTTCAGACAAAAAACAGGCTGTGGAGAAGTCTTTCTCCACAGCCTAAAAATACCTATCTTTGCAAACCTCGTTTATATCGACTCGCTTCAAATATAATACGCTCTTCATCTAACGTTTTACATTCGCTATTCCAAACGACACGTTTTCCGTTAATAATTACATCGCTTATATCTTTTCCACTAGCTGCATATACAAGGTGTGATAACACTTCATCCGCTGGTTGTAAATGAGGCTTATTAGACGGATCAATTGTAATGAAATCAGCGTACTTTCCAACCTCAAGTGATCCTGTTTGTTTCATGCCGATTACTTCAGCCGCTCCTTTAGTTGCAAGTGTAAGAGCTGTTTCAACCGGTAACGCTGTTGCATCTTGATGAATACCTTTTTGTAATAATGTTGCGATGCGCATTTCTTCAAACATATCTAAATTGTTGTTTGATGCCACACTATCTGTTGCAATACCTACTTTCACTCCTGTTTCTAGCATCGCTTTTACATTCGCTATACCAGAACCTAGTTTTAAATTACTATTCGGGTTATGTGCTACTCGAACATCATGTTCTGCTAAAAATGCACGCTCATTTTCATTTAATACTACACCGTGTGCAATAACTGTTGGGCGTTTAAATAACCCACAACTTGCTGCATATTCTACTGGACGTTTTCCGTACTGTGCTTCAATATCACGTACTTCACGCTCTGTTTCCGAAAGGTGAATATGAACCATCGTTTGATTTTCTACTGCAATACGTGCGCATTCTTCTAATAGTTCTGTGGAACATGTATATGGACTATGCGGTGCAACCATCGTAGTTAACATACCACTTTCATTATAGTAACGCTTCACATATTTTTCAGCTTCTTCAACGGCTTTCTTTTCATCATCTTTCGTTCCGAAGCTAAATAAAGTTCTTGAAACAGCAGCTCGCATTCCACTCTTTGATACCGTTTCCATAATTGCATCTTGATCTACTCCAATTGGATTAAACATATCAGAGAATGATGTTGTACCACTTTTCACCATTTCAAGTAATCCTAATTCCGTACTAGCGACCGCAAGCTCTGGAGTAAACTGACTTTCAAGTGGCCAAATTCTCGTCTCAAGCCACGGCTGTAATAACATATCATCACCAATACCTCTTAAGAGACTCATTACAACGTGTGTATGTGTATTTACAAGCCCTGGTAAAACCCACTTTCCTTTCATGTCAATTACTTCATCTACTTCAAAATCATTAGCGAATTCTCCGCTCTTCACATCTATAATTTGATCATTTTCTACAATGATATATCCATTTTCTATCACTTCATTTTGTTCATTCATCGTTACGATTGTAGCGTTTACATAAGTTGTTTTCAAAAGTATTTCCCCTTTCAACTCTATGAAGTTCCCTTTAATAAGTTACCACCATTATAGTAACTTATTAAAGATTAAGAGTCAAAAGATAATTTCAATTCTTTCGTTATCTTTTTCTTCAACATGCTATATTGTTTTTCATTTGTATCTGCAAATGCTTCTTCTCGATTTGATTCTATATCCATATAATTCAGTTTTTCATTAAATTGAGCCTCTGTAAAATCAAACCTCTGTCCATCTATAAAGTTATAAAAGTGCCACGCCTCTCTTACTTTTGTCTTTTTAATCTCTCCTCCGTATATGTCTTGAACGACTAGAGCTGTAACACCACACTGTCCCTTTGCTGGATTCTCAGCCGTCCACTTTGAACTTGTTTCAATCGACCACGATCTTATTAGTGCTTCATATATTCTTTTTTCCTTTACATCATCCACTCTAATCTTCCCCTACTATTAATAGTTTTACACATCATATTTCAAAAGAGGCAGTAAACGATCCTTAAAGACCGTTGATGGTGTCTCTCCGATTAACTGTGCGCCCATTTTCAAATAATATCCTTTTGCATTCGGATCACTATCAATCGTAAAACTTTTTAAGCCTAGTTCATTTGCTTTTTCTATTACATACTTCCAAAGTATTTTCCCGTAGCCTTTCCCTTTATAACGAGGATGAATGTACAGGAAATCGAGAGCTTGATCATTACGTAAAAATGAGAAAAATCCAATCTTCGTATTATCGTTTTCAAAAACATATACAAAATTATTATTTATATACTCTTCTGTAATAGTTAAATCTTCCTTACAGGCAATTATGAATTCTTCACTATAATCCCACGTCGCTTTTGATTGTAGTGCGAGTTTACTTAATTCATTTGCTTCACTTAATAACGCTTCTCTTATCTTCATGATTCTTTCTCCTCACCTTCGATATGTAAACTATTAAAATGATTCGAAAAGTAATTAAAAAACCCTCTTATTTTCATAAATCTTTATTATAATCAGTACGGCCTGTAACAATGCATTTAAAGAAAAAAACGCCATCTTTGAAAGTTGGCGTTTTCTTCTTCTAAAATTTTTTTCAAACTCAATCTTTCGTTTTACTATTTCTAACGATACACACCTATACAGTTTCTACTACCGCTTCAAGCATTGTTCCACTTTTAGCATAATTCGTATGCCAAGAAAAAGCTTTTTCTAAAACATGAGGAGTTTGTCCACCTCTCGTTTTAGCTTCTTCGTAATAAGCTCTTAGCTGATCACGATACATTGGATGTGCGCAATTCTCTATAATTAATTCCACTCTTTCTCTTGGGGCAAGTCCTCTTAGATCAACATACCCTTGTTCAGTGACGATAACATCTACATCGTGTTCCGTATGGTCCACATGTGAAACAAAAGGAACGATACTTGAAATGTTGCCACCTTTCGCAATCGATTTCGTAACAAAGATAGCTAGGCGAGCATTTCTCGCAAAATCACCAGAACCACCGATACCATTCATCATTTTTGTGCCTAAAACGTGAGTAGAGTTCACATTTCCGTATATATCTAATTCTAAAGCAGTATTAATCGAGATTAATCCGAGGCGACGAATGATTTCAGGATGATTAGAAATCTCTTGCGGGCGCATCATTAATTTGTCACGATATTTTTCAAAGTTAGAAAATACTTTTTGCATTTTCTCCTCAGAGAGTGTAATTGAGCAGCATGAAGCAAAATTGACTTTTCCAGCATCCATAAGATCAAAGACCGCATCTTGTAAAACTTCAGAATACACTTCTAAATCTTCAAACTCCGAATCTAACATTCCATGAAGAACTGCATTAGCCACTGAGCCAATTCCCGATTGTAGCGGCGCTAAACGATTTGTTAATCGGCCTACTTCGACTTCTTTTCGAAGGAACTCTATTAAATGCTGTGCCATAATAACAGTTTCTTCATCTGGAGGAACAATTGTCGATGGTGAGTCTAATTGGTTCGTAAACACAATCCCTTTCACCTTTTCAACATCGATTGGAATGCCAATCGTTCCAATTCGATCATCCGTTTTCACAATCGGAATTGGAAGTCTTTCTCCTTGCTTACCTGGTTCATATAAATCATGCAGTCCTTCTAACTGCGTGGATTGAGCCATATTCATTTCAATAATAATGGACTTAGCATTTAAAGAAAACGCTAAAGAATTTCCTATTGAAGTTGTCGGAATAATCATGCCATCTTCAGTAATCGCAACCGCTTCCAAAATAGCAAAATCTACATCCATAACGTCAGCGCGAAGTAACTCTGCTGTATGAGATAAGTGCTGGTCCACAAATAAAAAATCTCCGTTATTAATTCCTTTTCGCATAGTCGCATCAGCTTGGAAAGGCAATCTTTTTCCTAAAATTCCTGCTTCCGCAAATAATTTATCTACATCAGAACCTAAAGAGGCACCAGTATAAACATTTACTTTAAAAGATGTATCATTCTTAACTCGGTTTACAAGCGCAAATGGGACTGCTTTTACATCACCTGCACGTGTAAACCCACTTAAGCCTAAAGTCATTCCACTTTCAATCCATGAAGCTGCTTCTTCAGGTGTAACTACGCGATCTTTCAGACGTTCATCCCTAATTCTATCCAAATTATTCTCCATATGTAATCCCTCTCCCTATGAATATTCATAATTATTTTACACTTTAACAGTATCTAAATAGGGATTTCAGTATACAATGGCAAAAATTCAGACAAAACAGCGAATCTAACCTCTAAAGCAGAATAATTTAGAATCCTAGAAGCTTACGAAAATAACTAGCATATGACTGACTCACTGGTACCCTTTCACCATTATCCATAGAAAGTAAAAAAGTTGAATGCGTATCAGGATAAATTGCTTTAATATGATTCACATTTACAATAAAGGAACGGTGGCATCTAATAAATGAATCTTTCGGAAGTAAATATTCGAATTCTTGTAACGAGTATTTATGTGTCCCTGTCAACTCTTCTGCATTTACATACGTCTTTTTATCTTTCGCCTCTAAATACATGACTTTTGAAAAAGGAACCGGAATCCAGCCGTCCGTTGTTTTTAAAGTAACGACTGATTTTCCGTCCGTTAAAGCTGGATAAATGGCTGTCACGCACCCTTCAAGCTTTCCATTGTTTGAGAATGGTACGGCCATACCATGATAAGGAATACCAAAAACATCACGATTCATAAACTCAGAGGTTTTTTGGTTCGTCACCATTGCTTTATGAGCAATCGTTCCTTCCTTTATAGGATCCCCGGCGCTAATCTTTAAATCAATTCGTTTACTTGGCCGATAGTATATATATTCTTTCGTATTCGATACAGCAATTGAAATTTCATCTGAAAATAATTCCCCAACAACATCTAATAGTAAACCTAATGTTTTATCTTCCATTCTATGAACACCTCATTCACTATTATACTACTATTATGATTTGAAAAACCGTTCAGCGTTTTGAACGGTTTTTCAAACAATTTAGTTCACCTTAGCCCCATAACACCTTGCTACTGCAACTGCCTGCGCCATATCTAATTTTACATTTTTCAAATCGAAACTTGTAAAATCAATTCTATCAACTATCGCTCCTTTTAAATTTGCACCGCTAAGTTTCGCCTTACCTAACTGTGCACCAGTTAAATCCGCTTCACGTAAATCTGCTTTTTCTAAATTACATTCATATAGGTCAGCTTCCACTAAACGTATACCCTTTAACATTTGTTTACTTAAGTTCGCGAACCTTAAATTCGTGTATGACCAATCACCCGATATGATAGTTATTCCATCTAAATTCGCTTCTTCAAAATCAGAGCCAGTCATTTTACATTCTTCAAACTTCGATACAAATAAATTCGCACCAACAAGCTTACAATTTGCAAATGTAGTTCCTTGATGGATAGAAGCGTTAAAAAGAGCACCGGTAAAATCACATTCTATGAAATTACAATTTTTAGTAGAAATTTCCGATGCATCTATCCCTCTAAAACGGCATTTTATGAACGTACAATTCTTCAATTCCTCTTCTTTAATCAAAATATCTTGAAAATCTATTTCTACATATTCTTTATTTACAAATTCACTCATAACTATTCCTCCATCTCCTTAAAGAAACCTCACTTCAAAAAGTGAGGTTTCTTCTCATACAATATGTCCA
This sequence comes from Bacillus sp. FSL R9-9834, assembly GCF_038006905.1. Lineage (NCBI taxonomy): Bacteria > Bacillati > Bacillota > Bacilli > Caryophanales > Bacillaceae > Bacillus > Bacillus sp. FSL R9-9834. The sequence continues at coordinate 1,839,837 of NZ_JBBOWD010000001.1, read as the reverse complement.
TCTAACCAAGAAATCAAATCTTGAAATACTTCATCTCTATTTACTTCATGGAACATTTCATGTCTTCCATTTTCATATAAACGCAGTGTTACATCTTTCACACCGCATTTTTTATAATTTTCATATACTTCTTTTACACCTTTCCCCATATCTCCAACAGGATCACGATCTCCTGAAAAAATATGTATTGGAAGGTTTTGCGGTGTTTTCTTAAACTCTTCTAGTTTATTTACTTCTAACACACCAGAAAATAATTCTCGATAAAAACTAGTCGTACAAATGAATCCACATAATGGATCCGCAATATATTTATCTACTTGACTGTTATCTGAAGATAGCCAATCAAATTTTGTGCGATTTGGTTTAAAGTGCGAATTGAAATTTCCGAAAGATAAAAAGTTTAGCATCGGACTTTTCGTTTTTTCCCCGCGTAATTTCATCTCAATTGTCGCTACTTTATGACCAATGACTCCTAAGAACCCTGGGTTTCCACCAGTTCCTGAAATAAGGAATCCATCATATAATTCACCTTTCAGTTGTACAGCACGTCTTGATAAAAAAGAACCCATGCTATGGCCAAGTAAAAATAACGGGCATGTCTGCTCTTTTCTTACCGTTTCTGATACAAAAATAATATCAGATACAGCCTTACTCCAACCTACATTTGGTTCAAAATGACCATAGTCTTCTTCTCTTTTTACTGTTTTCCCATGGCCTTTATGATCATGCGCATAAACACCGTACCCTGCTTCTAATAACGCATCAATAAAGTCTGTATAAACACCTGCATGTTCTGTCATACCGTGCGCAATTTGAATAATCCCTTTTGGTTCACATTCTGGTAACCACTTGCGTAAATAAATTTCTGATTCATCCAATGCCGTAACGAAACTTTCCTGTACGTTCATTTCGTCAGCCCCCAACTCTATTATGTATCTCAAAAATGAATATCTATTCATTATTCTTATTATGTATTATATGCAATTGCTTTCATTATGACAAATGCCTACCTTTTCCGATTAGCTGTCAAACTATTTCTGTTGACGAAACGTCTATAAAATTATATAGTTACTTACATAAAGTAACTATATGGTTTTAGGAGGTTTTTACTATGATGCCATCACTATTTTTAGCACATGGTTCACCAATGCTCGCTATTCAAGATACAGATTATACAAGTTTTTTAAAAACACTTGGAGAAACATATAAACCGAAAGCAATTGTTATTTTCACTGCTCACTGGGAAAGTGAAGTATTAACGATTTCCTCATCAGATAACGAATATGAAACAATTTATGATTTTGGAGGTTTTCCTCCAGAGTTATATGAAATTAAGTATCGTGCAAAAGGTTCTTCTAGCATTGCATCCATGTTAGAAACAAAGTTTAAAAACAAAGGTATTCCAGTCCATCATAATATGACGAGAGGTTTAGATCATGGCTCATGGACACTCTTGCATCGCATGTATCCAGAAGCAAATATTCCTGTCGTACAAATATCAGTCAATCCATTCCTTTCTGCAAAAGAACAATTTAAGATTGGAGAAGCATTAAAAGGACTTGGACAGGAAGATATTTTAGTAATCGGTAGTGGTGTTACCGTTCATAACTTACGAGCACTGAAATGGAATCAAACTACGCCCGAACAATGGGCAATTGAATTTGATGATTGGATTATTAAACATATGCAGGCTGCTGATAAAGATGCATTATTTAATTGGGAGAAAAATGCCCCTCATGCACAATTAGCAGTACCAAGAGCAGAGCATTTTGTACCTTTATTTATCGCTATGGGAAGTGGTGAAAATAGCGGTGAAGTCATTCATCGCAGTTACGAGCTTGGTACATTAAGTTATCTTTGTCTCCAATTTTAAAGAAAAAAGGATGAAGCATTCATTGCTTCATCCTTTTTTCTTTCACTTAGTTAACTAACTTCCAAATGTCGTTTCTCTGATACCTCTTCGTTCTTATTATGAAAATAAACCCAAATGCACGCAATAAACAATAGTGATGATGTAGAGAAGAAAACATATTGGAAACCAGCATGTGCTGCAATTTGTCCACCAAGTACTGGTCCAATCATATTTCCTAAAAACTGAAACGATTGATTATACCCAAATATTCTTCCCGTTACATGGGTTGGTGTATGTTGTTTTAGTAGAGTTTGTACGGAAGGTAATAATCCTGCTTGTGCGATTCCTAATAAAAATCGAAGAATTAATAGTTGCCAAGCTGAGGTTACAAATGCTTGCGGAATAAAAATAATTCCTGCAGCAAACAACGCTACAACTAACGTTTTTTTGGGACCGATATGATCTGATAATCGTCCGAGTCTTGGTGCTGCCAAAATAACGGCTAATCCTGTCGCTGACATAACAGCACCCGCTATTGTTTCAATATGCGCAGTTTGAGGACCTACTAAATTTTTCACGTATAATGTAACAATTGGCTGAACAGACATATTAGCAAGTTGAATAATAAATGTTGTTACAAACAAACTAACAATTAAATGCTTAGCTGGAACCATCGTCCATACTTTTTTCGTTTGTACTTTTTTTGCTTGAGCAGAGTGATTTTCTTCATGTAAGAAGAAAAAAACGATGAGAAAGGAAAGGAATAAAAAAGCTCCTGTAACAAGAAAAACATGGCGCATTCCAATTAACTCAGACAAATATCCTCCAAGTAATGGACCAAGTAAAGAACCGCTCACGCCACCAGTTGAAATTGTAGAAATTGCCCAACCTGAATGTTCTTTCGGAGTTTCTGCTGCAATAAATGTCATCGCGGTTGAAAGGAAACCAGATACTGCTCCCATTAAAAATCTTAGTGCGACTAATTGATATACATCCGTTACAAACCCCATAAGCGTCATAATAATCGCCATACCAAGGCTAGCACGAATTAGCATCAATTTCCGTCCATGTATATCACCAAGCTTTCCCCATATTGGTGATACGATCGCACCCATTAAAAATGTTACACCAAATGCAAGTCCCGACCACTGTGCAATACTAGAAGTGCCAGTCACACCTAATTCCTCAATATAAAAAGATAAAAAAGGAATTACTAAACTCATACCTGCTGCAGTGGTAAAACAACCTAGCCAACAAATCATTAAATTTCGTTTCCAGCTGGCCATTTTCACACCTTCTTTCTTTAGATACCCATTCTACACCCTTTCTTGTAAAAAGTTTAGTAATTTGCTTTATATGTAAGATTTACTACAAAACCCGCTATTTTCTAATAAGAATCACTACATCTCTACATTATTTTCATAATAAAACCAACTCCACCTAAATGAAGTTGGTTAATAATCCATGATTGGTATTAAACGCGCATTACAACATCTCTCATAAAACTCAACCGGACCTGCTTGTCCAATAATTGCATATTCATATCCATCTTGCTTCATACTATGCAGACTACAATGTAACAATTGCTTCCCTACACTTTTCACACGATTTTGTTTCGCCGTGCCCATTGGACCAAACAATCCTTTCTTTCCTCTCACTACGTCATAACAAGCGAAACCTACTATCACTTCTTTTTGTTCTGCTATATAAATAGGTACATTTTCTTTATATGTACGAAATCCGTACTCTATCGAATGTAACCAACGTTCACCAAATTCCTCACTAACAAAACTTACTAATTTCCCAAAATCAGAAGAGTTAGCCTTTCTAACATGACAAGTTAAATGAGTATAAGCAGGAACAAAACATTTTAAATCAACCGCTAAATCTCTTGGCTCTTCTACAATACGTAATATCTCTTTTTGTATTTGTGGATTTTCAATAAACGTATCCGCGCGAAAGAGTGCATATATAACATGTCCTTCGTTCATTAATACTTGCTGAAAACGTTCCATACGTTTCTTCGCTATTTGTAAAATTTCTAGCACCTTATAAGATACCTTATATTGCCCTATTTTTTCATACTCTTGATCCGTTAAATCGTCTTGTTTTCGTAATGAAAGTTTTTCTAAAAAATCCGTCCCCACGTTACGAAACAAATACATATACAACTCGCTGCATACGCCAGTACCTTCTTTACACATGCCAATAAATAAATGAACTGGTTGAATGATATTACTTTCTCCCTCTTCTGCTGCAATCTTCAATATGTTATGAACACGTTTTGTAAATTGAAATTCCTCCATATGTACCTTCATCCCCTACTACTTTACTATTAAACCGTAACCATAAATAAGTGAAACAATGATTCCAACTATCAATATACCTGGCAGTAAATTTGCCACTTTAATTTTAATAATACTAAGTAAGTTCAATCCGATAGCGGCTATCATAATACCACCTGTAGCTGTCATTTCTACTATAAATTGATTCATTAATTCTTTCGGGACCAAACTATTAATTTGTGTTGCAAAAACTGCGATGCCACCTTCATATAAAATTACTGGAATCGCTGAAAATACTACGCCAATCCCTAGAGTTGTCGTTAATATAATAGAAATAAATCCATCGATAATTGCCTTTGTAAATAAAATATCGTGATTTCCGCGAATCCCACTGTCGAGTGCACCAAGTATACCCATCGCACCAATTGCAAATATTAAAGTAGCTGTTACAAAACCTTCTGATATACTCCCTTTCCCTTTCGATCCAACTTTATTTTCTAGCCAATCTCCTAACTGTTTTAACTTTCCCTCTAATTGTAACCATTCCCCGATAACGGTACCAATTACTAAACTTAGTATGACAACAAGAAAATTTTCACTTTTCAATGCCATTTGAAGTCCAAGTACAGTAACCGCTAAACCGATTGCATGCATAATTGTTCCCTTCATACTTTCTGGAATTCTACTAAATAATTTACCTAGTAAAGTACCACATATAATGCAAATTCCATTTACAACTGCTCCTAATATAACCATTTCTTATTCTTCACCCTTCAAATTCTTTATTTCTATATTTTGGTTTATTCATTGATTTACAGGTTATCTATATGTTAACTTAATATTGAGAATATTAACAAATATTTTCCACTGCATAAACCGCATTTTTTATATCTGTACATAAACCAATTACTTTTTTGTAGACTCATTGCTAATTGAATTGCGGGATAAACTCAAAAGGGAAGGTATTTATGAAAACTTTACTAAAACGATTTTTGTTAATAGCCTTTTGCATTACGCCAATTGTTGTATTAATTAACCACTCTTTTACTTCAAAAGCGAAAGACAAACCCGATTTCCAAAACAAATCTAGCAAAACTGCTTCAACGAGCGAGAAGAAAATAGAAAACCCGGAAATTACCCTCACCTTTTCTGGTGATACAATGTTCGATTGGCAATTACGTCCGGTAATCGAAAAAAACGGGGCTGATTATCCATTCCAACATGTAAAAGAAGAAATAACAAAAGCTGATATTTCTTTCGTTAATTTAGAGTCAGCATTTACAACGAGAGAAAAGAAAGCTCCAGGACAACTGTTTTGGATTAAAAGTGATCCATCCACGCTTCAAGCTATAAAAAACACCGGTTATGACATCGTAAATATCGGGAATAACCATACACTTGATTATGGGCAAGATGGATTATTAGATACAATCTCTCACGTAGAAAAATTAAAGTTCCCTTATATCGGAGCCGGAAAAAATGCAAAAGATGCATATACAGCACGAGAAATGACTGTAAAAGGAAAAAAATTCAAATTTCTTTCCTTCGTTCGATTTATGCCTGATACGAATTGGGTAGCTGGTGACAATAAACCTGGTGTTGCGAATGGGTATGATTTAAATCTCGTAACAAAAACAATTAAAGAACAAAAGAAAGACGCAGACTATTTAATCGTCTATATGCATTGGGGCGTTGAGAAATCAAATCGTCCTGTAGAATACCAAAAACAATATGTACCTAAAATGGTTGAAGCAGGGGCTGACGCGATTGTCGGGAGTCACCCACATTGGTTACAAGGATTTGAGTATTATAATAAAGTTCCTATCGCTTATTCATTAGGTAACTTTTTATTCCCAAGTTATGTGAACGGAAAAAGTGCCGAAACTGGCGTATTAACTTTAACTTTTAAAGGAAAGGATGTCCAAATGTCATTCAATCCTTATATCATCCGTAACAATCAAGTTTCCCCTGTAAATGAGGAAGAAAAGAGAAAAGCTCTACAATACTTACAAACAATTTCAACTGATGTAGACATTGATGATACAGGGAACATAAAAAACAAACGAAACTAGACAACGCAAGATCTATTTCTCTGTAACATACTTTACAGAATAGGTGATGAACATGCTGAAAGATTTATTAGAAAATGTAAGTTTGTTAGAAAACATTTATAAAATATCTATAGCCGTTCTACTTTTATGTTCATTTTTCTCTGTTAGACTTCTAAAAAAACTAAAACGGGAACGAACACTTACTAGCTTTGAATTTACTATGTATGTAATCATTCGTATTGCGATATTTTTTTGGTTAGCTAGCTTTATTCTTCTTGAATTTAATGAGTATCTAGTTTAACTTTAAAAAAGATAGAACAAGCATTATATTTCCCCGCTTGTATCTATCTTTTTTATTTGGGTGCTAACTCTTTCCTTCTATTAAATAAGTAAATCAAACAAAACAGGATTTTTATTAAGCTCCATAAATTGAATGTTATTTTCTTTAAAACGGGTAATTAACTGCGCGTAATCTTCTTTATGTTTTAACTCTACTCCGACTAACGCTGGACCATTTTCCTTATTATGTTTCTTAATATACTCAAAGCGCGTAATATCATCTTCTGGTCCTAATCCTTTATCAAGAAATTCTCTTAGCGCACCTGAACGCTGCGGGAATTCAATGATGAAATAATGTTTTAATCCTTCGTAAATGAGAGAACGTTCTTTCATCTCTTGCATTCTATCAATATCGTTATTTCCACCGCTTAATGTGCATACAACTGTTTTACCTTGAATTTCATCCTTGTATAGATCAAGTGCGGCAATAGAAAGTGCACCAGCAGGCTCTGCTACAATCGCATTTTTCTTATACAGTTCTAAAATCGTCGTACAAACCTTTCCTTCTGGTACTAAAACGATGTCATCAATTACATCTTTACACGTTTCAAATGTTAACTTTCCTACCTTTTTAACTGCTGCTCCATCAACAAAACTATCTATTTTCTCCAATGCGACATTATCGTTTTGAAGAAAAGCCTCTTTCATAGATGCTGCTCCCATTGGCTCTACCCCAATAACCTTTGTAGCAGGACTAACACCTTTCACATATGTACCAACACCTGATGCTAATCCACCGCCGCCAATTGCTGTAAAGATATAATCCACTGGTTTCTCCATATCATGCATAATTTCAACTGCCACTGTTCCTTGACCAGCAACCACATACGGATCATCAAATGGATGAACAAACGTCATTCTATTTTCTTCACAATAACGCTGTGCTTCTTGAAAAGAGCTATCGAATGTATCACCAACTAATACAATCTCTGCGAAATCACCACCGAAAAATTGTACTTGCGATACTTTTTGTTTCGGCGTCGTTGTTGGCATAAAGATTTTTGACGGAATCTTCAATAAATTACACGTATAAGCTACCCCTTGTGCGTGATTACCAGCGCTTGCGCAAACAACACCGTTTTGTAATTGTTCTTTCGGTAAGCTTTGAATTAAATTGTACGCACCACGAATTTTGAAAGAGCGAATCAATTGTAAATCTTCTCGTTTTACATAAACGTCACAATCATATTTCTCAGATAAAACTGTATCACGTTGTAACGGTGTTTTAATAACGATATCTTTCATGCAATTATGAGCCATTAAGATATCTTCAATTTTCACTCTCTCCTTTACCTTTTGCACCATTTCATATCATCCTTATCTCTTTTTAATTAGCTCAATCAAAATTCGGGACTTTTAAGACTGCACCTGTATTCGCCGATGTTACCATTTGTGCATAACGCCCAAGCCAGCCCGTTTTCACTTTCGGTTCTGGTCGTTTCCATTCTTTTTTACGCTTATCTAATTCTTCGTCACTCACTCTTACTTCTAACAACCTTTCCTCAACATCGATACAAACGATATCCCCTTGTTCAAGAAGTGCAATCGTCCCGCCCGCAGCTGCTTCTGGTGAAATATGCCCTACCGAAATACCACGTGAAGCACCAGAGAAACGACCATCCGTTAATAGCGCAACATCTGCACCTAATCCCATGCCAGCAATTGCTGACGTTGGTGCTAACATTTCCGGCATACCAGGACCGCCTCTTGGTCCTTCATAACGAATAACAACTACATCTCCTTTCTTCACTTTCCCAAGCATAATACCCGCAAGAGCCTCATCTTGTGAATTAAAAATAACGCATGGTCCTTCAAATCGTTTTACTTCAGTTGCTCCGCTTTTAATAACTGCTCCATCTTTCGCGAGGTTTCCTTTTAATATACGTAATCCCCCTTCTTCACTATGAGGGTTTTCAAGAGAATGAATAACTTCCTTATCTTTAATCTCTGCATGAGCAATATTTTCTCTTAATGTTTGCCCCGTAGCAGTAATACGATCTAAATGAAGTACTCCTTCTTTTCGGCTCATCTCTTTCAAAATTGCACTAATCCCGCCTGCACGATCAATATCTTCCATATGCCAATTGGAAGCAGGGCTTACTTTACATAAATGTGGTACACGCCTTGAAACGGCATCAATACGGCTCATATCATAATCTAGTCCTGCCTCATGTGCGAGTGCTAATGTATGTAACACTGTATTTGTTGAACCGCCCATCGCCATATCAAGCGCGAACGCATCATCAATTGCTTCTTCTGTTACGATGTCTCTCGGTTTAATATCTCTTTCAATTAAAATCTTTAATTTCTCTGCTGCTTGTTTAATTAATTCTTCGCGTCTTGGATCAATAGCTAAAATACTACCGTTACCAGGAAGAGCTAAACCTAATACTTCACATAAACAATTCATAGAATTCGCTGTAAACATACCAGAACAAGAACCACAAGATGGACAGCCATGATCTTCAATATCCTTTAATTCTTCTTCTGAAATTTTCCCAGATTGATATGCTCCTACTCCTTCGAACACAGAACTTAAATCGACAACTTCCCCTTTAGATGTTTTTCCGGCCGCCATCGGACCACCTGAGACAAAAACAGTTGGAATGTTAATACGAAGTGCCGCCATCATCATACCAGGTGTGATTTTGTCACAGTTTGGAATACAAATCATACCATCAAACCAATGGGCATTTACAACCGTTTCTACTGAATCTGCAATAATTTCACGACTCGGAAGCGAATAACGCATACCGATATGCCCCATCGCAATACCGTCATCTACTCCAATTGTATTAAATTCAAATGGAACCATACCTGCTGCACGCACTGCTTCTTTAACAAGTTTCCCAAACTCATTTAAGTGCTTATGACCTGGAATAATTTCAATAAAAGAATTACAGATTGCTATAAACGGTTTATCAAAATCTTCATCTTTCAAACCAGTCGCTTTTAATAAACTACGATGCGGCGCTTTATCAAAACCTTTTTTAATCATGTCACTTCTCATCTTGTCAAATCCCCTCTTACGTATTTTTCACTTGCAATCTATTACTCTATTTCTTTACTAATTCTTTCGGTGCATCAATCCAGCTCATCATTTCACGAAGCTCCGCCCCTACTTTTTCTAACTGATGATTTTGCTCTGCTTTTTTCATCGCATTATACGTTGGACGCCCAGCTTGGTTTTCTAAAATCCATTTCTTCGCGAATTCACCTTGCTGAATTTCTGTAAGTACTCGTTTCATTTCTTTCTTCGTTTCATCTGTAACAATTCTCGATCCTGTTACATAATCTCCGAACTCTGCCGTATCGGAAATAGAATGGCGCATGTTCGTTAAACCACCTTCGTACATTAAATCAACAATTAACTTTAATTCATGTAAACATTCGAAGTATGCAATTTCAGGGCGATATCCGCCTTCTGTTAACGTTTCAAAACCAGCTTTCACAAGTGCAGTTACACCTCCGCAAAGTACCGCTTGCTCACCAAACAAATCCGTCTCTGTTTCTTCTTGAAATGTCGTTTCAATTACACCTGCACGTGTACACCCTACACCTTTTGCATACGCAAGTGCTACATGTAATGCGGTGCCTGTTGCATCTTGATGTACTGCGACTAATGCCGGAACACCATTTCCTTCTTGAAATACACGGCGAACGAGATGACCTGGACTTTTTGGCGCGACCATTGCTACATCTACGTAACTTGGCGGATTAATTTGTCCGAAGTGAATATTAAATCCATGTGAGAAAAGTAACATTTGCCCTTCACGGAGATTCTCTTCTACTTCTGCTTTATACACATGTGCTTGCTGTTCATCTGGCAGTAACATTTGTACAACTTGCGCGGTTCGAACTGCTTCTGAAACAGACATTACTTCAAATCCATCTGCTTTTGCTACTTCAAAAGACTTACCTGGTCGAACACCAACTACAACTTCCACACCAGAATCACGTAAATTTTGTGCCTGCGCATGACCTTGAGATCCATAACCAATTACCGCAACTTTTTTCCCTTGTAATAACTCTACATTTGCATCTTTCTCATAATACGTTTTCATTTTCCATACACTCCCTATAATTTATTTACTTGCAGTACATCAATTAATTTGTTCAACTGACTAACGAGTAATGTCGCTTCATTTTCAGTACAAACTGCTGTGAGTTTCATTTCAGAAACGCCACTAGTATCTCTTTCGTTTAAATGTAAAGAAGAAATATAATAGCCACGCCGAGCAAAAATCCCACTTATACGTAATAAGACGCTTGGCTCGTTATGAATAACGAGTGAAAAAGTATGACTCATTCTTCCCACCTCTTCATAATCATTTCGTTATTCCCTTTATTTGGCGGAATCATCGGAAATACGTTTTCACCTTCTTCTACACAAAAATCAACTACGACAGGACCTTCATGAGCAATTGCTTCTAACATCACTTGTTTCGCCTCTATTGAATTTGTAGCCCTTAATCCCTTCACTCCATAAGCTTCTGCCACTTTCACAAAATCTGGTGATCCAATTTTTGATTCTGATAAACGATTTTCATAAAACATTTCTTGCCATTGCCTTACCATCCCTAAAAATTTATTGTTTATAATAAATACTTTTACAGGGATGTTATTTTCAGCGATTGTTTGTAGTTCTTGAATATTCATTTGAAAAGAAGCATCACCTGCAATACAAATGACGAGTTCTTCTTCTTTCGCAAGCTGAGCACCAATTGCCGCCGGAAAACCAAACCCCATCGTTCCTAGTCCGCCAGATGTGAGAAAAGTCCGTGGATTTTTCGCTTTATAAAAATGCGCAGCCCACATTTGATGCTGTCCTACTTCTGTCGTAACAATCGCTTCACCATTCGTTAATTCACTTACTAAGCTAATAACATGCTGTGGTTTTAACTCACTTTCTTTTTGATTATAGAAAAGAGGGTATTCCGCTTTCCATTCCTCGGTTTTCATAATCCATTCATCTGTCTGTGTACAAATCTGCATATGTAACAACATGTGTAACGCTTTTTTCACATCTCCAACAACTGGATATTCCACAGTTACATTTTTATGAAACTCCGAAGGATCTATATCAATATGTACCTTTTTTGAATGGGGAGAAAAGAGTTCTAATTTTCCTGTTACACGGTCATCAAAACGAACACCTAAAGCAAGTAATAAGTCACATTCTGTTACTGCCATGTTTGCAGCATACGTTCCATGCATACCGAGCATTCCTAAAAATAATGAATCTCCCGGCGGATATGCACCTAGTCCCATTAAAGTTGATACGACTGGAATACGATTTTCTCTCGCAAATTTGATAAGTTCATCAGATCCACCTGAATGAATGACACCTCCTCCAATATAAAGAAGTGGGCGTTTCGCTTTTGAAATTTCTTTAGCTACCTCTTTCAGTTTCATACTGTCTGGCATAGGCTCTAGTTTGTACCCTGGAATCTCAATCACTTCATTGTAAAAACTTGTTACATTTTCATTTTGAATATCTTTTGGAATATCAATTAATACCGGCCCCGGCCGCCCGCTTTCGGCGATGTAAAAAGCTTCTTGTACGATGCGTGATAAATGATTCACATCACGAATTTGGTAATTATGCTTCGTAACAGGTACTGTGATTCCAACAACATCCGCTTCTTGAAATCCATCTTTACCAATTAAAGACTTTGCAACTTGCCCTGTAATGACAACTAAAGGAATCGAATCCATATAAGCATCCGCTAAACCCGTAACTAAATTCGTCGCCCCTGGGCCAGAGGTAGCAAAGACTACCCCGACCTTTCCAGAAGCTCTCGCATATCCTTCTGCCGCATGAATGGCAGCTTGTTCATGACGAGTTAAAACGTGCTTCAAACCACTTCCGTATAACGCATCGTATACTGGCAAAATCGCTCCACCCGGATAACCGAAAACAGTCGTTACACCCAATTTCTTCAAACATTGAATCACGTGTCCAGCGCCTGTCATTTCTTCATACTGTAACTTCTCATACGCTGTATACTGCTGCTTCATTTCAATTAACTCCTCTCTTTATTTATGCTAAGCTTTCCGTCAGCCCGGGGACACGTACTCCTCTTTCTCTCGTTAATTTTTTAAATTCTTCGGTCAATTGTTTCGTTACACTTCCTGGTTTCCCATCTCCAATTTCTCTGGAATCAACTTTTACAACTGGAATTAACTCCGCTGCCGTTCCTGTTAAAAACACTTCATCTGCTACATATACGTCATGGCGAGTAAATGGCCTTTCCTCACACGGAATATGAAGTCGCTCACATAGCTCAATAACACTATTTCTTGTAATACCTTCTAATGCTCCTAAATAGGATGGCGGGGTTAATACTTTTCCATCTTTCACAACGAAAACATTATCTCCAGATCCTTCACAAACATATCCTTGTTGATTTAACATAAGAGCCTCTAGCACTCCTGCTTGTGCCGCTTCAATTTTTACAAGTACGTTATTTAAGTAGTTCATCGACTTAATGCGTGGGTCTAATGCATCTGGTGTATTACGTCTTGATGCAACAGATACAACGCTTAATCCATTATCGTAAAATTCCTGTGGGAATAACTTTAATTGTTCTGCAATGATAATAACGCTCGGTTTCACACAACTTCTCGGATCGAGCCCTAAGTCCCCTTTTCCTCTTGAAACAATTAACCGAATATAAGCATCTGCATACTCATTTTTTTGAAGTGTCTGTAAAACCGCTTCTTCCATTTCGTCAACCGTCAGCGGGATTGTAAGTAAAATAGATTTTGCCGATTCATATAATCGTTTTACATGTTCTTTTAAACAAAATACATTTCCACCGTAACTACGAATCCCTTCAAATACACCGTCTCCGTATAAAAAACCGTGATCATATACTGAAACAACTGCTTTTTCTTTTTCTACAAATTCCCCATTCATATAAATGTACTGATTTCCCATCTCACATCGCTCCTCTTTTTTTCTCTCTATTTTTGCAATCTATTTCTATATCGATTGCTGAGATGAGTGTTTTTTAACAGAATATTCAGTATATAAACCTTAAAAATATACTCGTCTCAACAATCGATTACATACATACTTGTAGCGATCCATTGCTGAGACGAGGGAATCGTGGTACCACTCAGCTTCCTTACACTTCTCACGAAATATAAGCTCTGCAAGTCCAATTAGACTTTTGTTTTTCTATCGGAAACAACTCCGCTACTTTTTACTAGTTTTCAAAAGTAGTGCTCCGAGGTGATCTTCAATGATGAAATTGTTGCCACCCTCACAGCAGCTGGGTAGCTCTCTGAAACAATTTTTATCATTTACTCTCCTCTTCTACGCATTCTCTTATTTTTAAAAATAAAAACTCTCGCCTCAGCAATCAACTACTACAATTTAGTAGCTTTGATTGCTGAGGCGAGAGTTTCGCGTTACCACTCAGCTTCCTTATACTTCTCGCGAAATATAAGCTCTGTAGGTCCAATTAGACCCCCGTCCTTTTACCGGAGACGATGCCGTCGCTCTCTACTCAGTTTCCCTTTCGCAAGCGATGCTCCGAGGTGATCTTCAATGATTCGATTGTTACCACTCTCACAGCCTAGGAGCAGCTCTCTGAAACGATCATAACCATCTACTTTCCTCTTCTTTGCATATACAACATATAAAGTTAGAAAATTCTTAATTAACTTTTATTTGTTACACGTATTATAGGACGTTGTTCTTTTCATTGTCAACATGTTTTTTCAAAAAAATCAAAATTGGAATACATTACTTACATACACTCATATATTACTTAAGTATGTTTGCATTACTACATAAAGAAAAACTTATAAAGTTTACGAGGAGATGAGGAGACTATGTTAAAAGGGAAAGTAGCGTTAGTTACAGGAGCAAGCCGAGGAATTGGACGAGCGATCGCTAAACGTTTAGCAAATGACGGTGCATTGGTTGCTGTTCATTACGGTAATCGAAAAGATGACGCTGAAGAAACTGTTCATGAAATTCGATCAGAGGGTGGTCAAGCTTTTTCTATCGGCGCAAATTTAGAATCCTTACACGGTGTAGAAAACCTTTATAACGCTTTAGATACTGAATTACAAAAGCGCACTGGTGAAACACAATTTGATATTTTAATAAACAATGCTGGCATTGGTCCTGGTGCTTTTATTGAAGAAACGACTGAACAATTTTTTGATAGAATGGTTTCAGTAAATGCAAAAGCACCATTCTTTATCATTCAACAAGCACTTCCACGTTTACGTGACAATAGCCGAATTATTAATATTTCATCCGCTGCGACCCGCATTTCTTTACCTGATTTTGTTGCATATAGTATGACGAAAGGCGCTATTAATACAATGACTTTTACACTAGCAAAACAGCTTGGAGCACGAGGAATAACGGTGAATGCAATACTTCCAGGGTTTATTAAAACAGATATGAATGCAGAACTCTTGAGCGATCCAATGATGAAGCAGTACGCTACTACTATTTCCGCTTTCAATCGCTTAGGTGAAGTAGAAGACATTGCCGATACTGCCGCATTTCTTGCTTCTCCAGACAGCCGCTGGGTTACTGGACAATTAATTGATGTGAGCGGAGGATCTTGTTTATAAAAAACATATATTTTCAAATCTTTTTTATTGCGCAATAAAACAAATTGTATAATACTATATAAAACATATATATTTAGGAGGATTACAGCAATGTCCGAAAAAACATACGAACTCGCAACCTTTGCAGGCGGGTGCTTTTGGTGCATGGTAAAGCCATTTGATGAACTTCCTGGCATTCATAAAGTACTTTCCGGCTATGCAGGTGGTCATGTAGAAAACCCAACATATGAACAAGTAAAAGCGGGTACATCTGGTCATTTAGAAGTTGTACAAATTACATTTGATCCTTCTATTTTCCCATATGAAAAATTACTGGATTTATATTGGCCACAAATCGATCCAACTGATGATGGCGGACAATTCTTTGACCGTGGTCCATCTTATCGCACCGCTATTTTTTATCATACCGAAACGCAAAAAGAGCTTGCTGAAAAATCAAAACAAGCTCTTGCAGAAAGCGGTATGTTTAAAGAGCCAATCGTAACTGAAATTCGCCCAGCTGCACCTTTTTATGAAGCTGAGGAATACCACCAGCATTTCTATAAAAAGAACCCAGAGAAATATGCTACTGAGCAAAAAGAATCTGGCCGTGAAGACTTTATAAAAGAAAATTGGCAAAAGAAATAATAAAAACGCATCGTGCTTTTTTTCAAAGTGCGATACGTTTTTATTTTTGATAAAAGTACCATACAATGATGAGAACAACAGCTGTTAATGCCCAAAGCGCTATTTCATTTTTCACTCTACTCTTTTTCTTAGTCATTTCATCTCCTCCTAATAGCAATACAATATATTCAAGATTTCCTCTGTTTCATTGTCCACCTTATATACGTGAATACATCCTTACAAATCCTTATAACAAGACCACCAATGATTCCGATTGCAATTGAAATTACTAACATCTGTCCAAAACTAAGAGTAGTTGTGTATGTTATGTAGATAACAATGCATACAAGTAAAATATCCGGTAAAGAAAGCAAAAACTTTTTAAGCATTTTTTCAGCTCTCCTATGTTTTATTTATAAATTATATCTCTCAAAAAGGAAATCTATTACCATTCTCAAAATAAAAGACCTCCAGTTTAAGCACTAGAGGTCTTCCATTTTATTTCTTTAATCGCTCAATAAAATCATGTAATTTATCAAGTGATTTCATATTCTGATTACAAGCTACACCATCTTTGCAAATATAGTTTCCCTTTTTAACGAAAGTTCCTGGTATATCACCTTTAATTTCAACTAAAAACATCCCAACTTCTTCATGTCCATGACATAATGAACAAATGCTTTTTTTATTTAAACTTTGGAATGTTCCTTGCAGACCAACAAACTTATTTTTATCATTTTTTGCTATAATAAATTTCCTGCTTGATCCCTTATCAATCCAACTTAAATAAGACAATTCTTTCATATCCAGTTCTTCCATATCAGGCAGTTTTAACTTTTTCGCTTTAGGAAATAATTTTTTTAATGTTTGCGCTGTCACTTCCTGAAACGGAATGACATACGGATTTATTTTCGTTAAAAATGATTCTGCATCTTCTCTATTTTGAACTGTTAATACCGTGTCAATTAACTCCTTCTGCTCATCCGTTAAATTCTCAAATACATGTATTATCTTTTCAATCGCAAGTGATTTTAACGCTTGAATGACTCCTCTATCATTTGCCGTCGCATGCCCATTTGCTAAAATATAAGCTTGTGATTTTATAAAATTGTATTGATCACTTCTAATAAATGCTTCCATCTTTATCACTCCATACAAATTGTTGATCTAATTTTATTGTATACAATGATTACGTTTTTTGATATGTAAAAGATAACTTGGAAACAAACATTACATACATAGCTTGTACTCTACCGCTGCATTTCCTGACAAAAGAAGCCATCATCTGTTTTCCATTCCGCATATAATACGTCTTCAAACTTAGTAATCCCCTTTTGTTTTATTTGCTTATACAGCCATCCTTCATCAAAACCAGCTTCTCTCAAATTATCTTTCACTACTTTTCCGTCACTAATTAATGAAATTGGTAAGTATACAGGCTTATGTTTTAAACTTAAATCATTTATAGTAGGAGATTCATATTCGCTCTTTTTCAGAACACTTATGTTTCCGTTAGGTTCCAATATCATATATTCAACTTCTCGAATCGAAAAAATATCTTTTTGTTGTCTAAGCATTTGTTGTAATTGATTAATATCCAAATGATTTGAACTTAATTGTTCTCGGTCAATCTTTCCGTTACGAATAATAATGGAAGGATACCCTTCAAAAAACCTTCTTGTTCCTCTTATTTTTTGCGTTATCACTTCTATTGAATAAATTAAAATTACCCATACAAATACTGAGTATAAAATAGACCACACTTTAATTTTAGGGTCATATATTGAATTTCCAACAAGCTCACCAAGGACGATAGCAGAAATAAAATCAAAGGGTGTTAGCTGTGATATTTGTGTTTTCCCTAATATTTTCGTAGCAATTAACAGCACAAAAAAGCCAACTAAAAGCTCTATCGTTATTTGTCCAATATGATTCATAGAAGCTCACCTTTCTACTTTTCAAGTGCTCGGTATAACTTTTAATAAAAAAACGGCACATTTTTTCTATTAGTATGCCCTGTCACAGTCCATATATCCAATACATATAAAACAAAAAGAGTCTGATGCAAAATAACATTTGCATCAGACTCTTTTTCTCTTATTTAGAATACACAATTTTTTTAATCGTTTCTCCGGAAAGAAAATACTCTTCTGCAAGTTGATGAATAGCAATTCCGCTTTTAAACGCTTCTTTAATCGCTTTATTTCTTTCATCTAATTGTTTTCTTCCTCCAGATCGTGTGCCCCATTTATAATGTTTCGTTTCTTGTTTTGGAATGTAAATTGTTTCACCTTGTATATACTTTTGAATTTCAGTAATTAAACTTTCTGGTAAAACCGTCGCTGCTTTAACGTATTTCATTTCTGCTCGCCCCTTATTTTTTATGGTTCATTTCAATAAGGTGCAAAGCCAAATATAAAAAATGATACGAGCTCATTTAGGCGATTATATATTACTTGTCTACCTCACGCAAAGTATCGCCATTTCCATACTTGGCTTTGCATGAGACGCTGCAGTGTCCGGCAATTGAATTGTAATCGCCATGTAAACACCTCCTAATATACCTTTTTCATTACATTATATGATAAATTCCTTCCTCTTGCATCCACATCCTTTTTAAAGCATGAAACTACTTAGTTTGATATAATACTTTTTAGTCCAATCGAAAAAACAAATTCATTAATCCGCCAAACAGGATTTACAGGCGCAATTGATTTTAGACCACCTAACGGGAAAAAACTAATTGGCCTGCCCTATTATTTAAAGAAAAACAATATCGAAACAATCACCTGGGACCTTGAACCTGATACTTTTTATAAATCTGCAACTGATAAAATTGAATATGTTAATAAAAATGTAAAACCAGGTTCTATCATTTTACTGCACTCTATGTATGATGAGTCTAATGAAAATTTACAGACCATAGAAGGTATTTTAGACTCTTTAACTAAAAAGGGCTATCAGTTCGTAACAGTAAATGAATTGCAAAAAAGAGCAAAATAAAAAGGTAGCGTATCCAGAGCGATACGCTACCTTTTTTAAATAATGCCAAGTACATTTAAGAATACGATAATAATCGCAATTGGTGCGATGAAGCGAAGTAAGAATAACCATAATACAAACAATTTATAGCCTTTATTTTTACTTACACCAAGCTCTCTCATTAATACATCTTTCTTCATTTTTAAAGGAACAAAGATAGAAACTAATAAAACACCCAGTGGCATGAGTACATTACTAACTGCATAATCCGCTAAATCAAAGACTGTCTTTCCGAAAATCTTCAGATCGCTTAATATACCAAATGACAATGCTGACGGTACTCCTACAACGAAGATTAATAAACCTACGATTAAAGCCATTTTTTCACGTTTCCCTTTACCTTTTGCAGTTAAAGATGCCACGCTAATTTCTAACATCGAAATCGCTGATGTAATAGTAGCAAAGAAGAATAGTAATAAGAAAACAATGAAGAATAATTTTCCAAATGCCATTTTACTGAAAATAGCTGGCAGTACGATAAATAATAACCCTGGTCCTTGAGATGGTTCCATTCCAAATGCGAACACTACTGGGAAAATTGCAAGTCCTGCAAGTAATGTAATCACAAGCGTTAAAGCTACGATAGAAAATGCTGAACGCGGTAAGCTTTCTTCTTTCGGCAAGTATGAGCTATACGTTACCATTACTGCTACTCCGACTGATAGTGAGAAGAACGATTGCCCCATTGCATATAAAATGACTTCTGATGTTACGTTTGCGAAATCAGGTTGTAAGAAGAAACGAACTCCTTCTCCCGCACCATCTAACGTAAGTGCACGAACGATTAATACAAAGAATAAAACGAATAGTGCTGGCATGAAATATTTATTTACTTTTTCAACACCATTTTGTACACCTTTACTTACGATGAAAATAGTAATAAGGATGAATAATAGCTGTGAGCCAACTGCTAAATACGGATTGGAAATGATTTCACCAAACGTAGCTTCGTATGCCCCATTTCCTTCCCATAGTCTACCTGTAATTGCATTCCATAAGTATAATAAAATCCAGCCTCCTACAACACTGTAGAAAGAAAGTAATATGAAACATGTTACAATCCCTAATTTCCCTAACCATGGCCATAGTGTTTTTGGTGCGATTTCTCTATACGCATCAACGGCCTCTTTTTGTGTACTTCTTCCGATAACAAATTCAGCTAATAATAGCGGTAAACCAATTAATAATGTGAAACCGATGAAAATAAGGAAGAACGCGCCGCCCCCTCCAATTCCGGCCATATACGGGAACTTCCAAATTGCCCCTAGACCAATTGCTGAACCTGCTGCAGCTAATACGAAACCTAATTTCGATGTCCATTGCTGTGAATTCATTTGTTAATCTCCTCTCTTTATCTTTTTCTGTTTTACAATTCGGTATTTATATTGTTCTATCCACACTCTTTTCTAATACGTTCACTTCCTCTCTACTAATAAAAAACGCCCCTACGTAAATACGTAGGGACGACAAAAATATCGCGGTACCACCCTAGTTATGAAGATACACCAAAGTTAGGACCTAAATAAAAAACGTCCCTACGCAAATACGTAGGGACGATAAATTATCGCGGTACCACCCTAGTTATGAAGCCACAACAAAGTAAGACCTAAATAAAAAACGTCCCTACGTAAATACGTAGGGACGATAAATATCGCGGTACCACCCTAGTTGTGAAACAATCTTCACCACTTTATTTGATAACGGTATAAACTACCGTCTTTCATTTCCTCATAATGTGAGATTTATGAAAGATGCTCCAGGACGAACTTCATGAATAATCTATATACTGATTCACACCAACCATCAGCTCTCTGAAATAGGGAGATATTCACTACTATACCCTTTCATTGCCCAAATATTATTTTCCGAATTGATTACTATCATTTTTATCATACATTAAAAATAGTGTCAACTTATATTTTGAATTTTTATGTATTACATTCTATTTAAAAATTCAAAATATGACTTTTAAATGAATAGTATTAGAACATTTATGGTTTATACTGTATTAACTTCCCTAGCAGGTTTATAGTAGTATACGATGAATGCAAGACAGCAAGAGTAGGAGGAAAGAATTTTGTCTACGTCAAAAGTTTTAAAAGGAACTGCTTTATTAAGCGGGGCCACAATGATTTCACGTATATTAGGTTTTATATACTTCTTCCCTTTTCAATTACTAGTTGGAACGCAAGGGGTTGCTTTATATGGATATGCATACTCTTGGTACGGTATTTTATTAAGCTTTTCAACAGCGGGTATTCCTATTGCCGTTTCCAAATTCGTTGCAAAGCATAATGCGCTTGGTGATTATAGTACAAGCAAAAAATTATACAACTCTAGTGTAAAATTAATGTTGTTTATGGGCTTTTTAGGATTTTTAATTTTATTTATTGGAGCACCGTACATATCACAATTTATTATTCGCTCGAAAACGCCAGATCCACAATTTATCGCTGACGTAACACTTACGATGCGAGCATTAAGTTTTGCACTTATTATCGTACCAGCTATGAGTGTTACACGTGGTTATTTCCAAGGTTTTCAACATATGAAGCCAAGTGCTGTTTCTCAAGTCGTGGAACAAATTGCACGTGTTGTTTTCATTTTAGTTGGTAGCTTCATCGTCTCAAAATTATTAGGGGGTTCAGTAGCTTCTTCGGTTGCAGTTGCTACGTTTGGTGCTGTTATTGGAGCACTTGCAAGCGTCTCTATTTTAATGATGTACTGGAAAAAATATAATGGGTTAAAACCTCCCGAAGGTGAATTAAAATCAAGAGCATCGAATATCCCATTAAAAAATATTTATATAGAATTACTTCGCTATGCAATCCCAATTGTATTTGTCGGCATCGCAATTCCACTTTACACGTTAGTAGATCAATATACTGTAGCTGATGTCCTTAGAGCGATGGGAGAGCCGTTAGAAACAGCAAATGCAGTTTTCGCTTATATAACGAACTATGCCCAAAAGTTAATTATGATTCCAGCTTCACTTGCAACTGGATTCTCCTTAACGATCATTCCGGCTATAACGAAATCTTATACAAGCGGGAAATTAGAAGAATTACAAGAACAAATTTCAAAGATATTTCAAGTCTTGTTATTCTTCACGATCCCGGCTGCATTTGGTCTTGCTAGTATCGCTTACGATGCATTCCGCATGGTTTATGTAAATCCTGAAATCGCACTTGGTGGATCACAATATTTAATTTCATTTGCACCGTCTGCTATATTAAGTGCGATTTTCACAGTTTCAGCAGCTATTTTACAAGGAATCGATTATCAAAGAAAAACAATGATTGCATTCTCAGCCGGGATTCTCGTTAAAGTTGTAGTAAATACACCGCTCTTACATTTATTTGGCGGACACGGTGCTGTACTTGGAACCATTCTTGGATACCTCGTTTCCAATAGTATTATGTTGTACTGCATCGTTAAGTTTGCGAAATTTAAAATTGGTGAGACAGCAAAAACAGTATTTCTTATTACAATTTACTCCGCAGCAATGTCTGCTGTTGTGATGGCATTAAAATCAATTTTAACATGGTTAATTCCTGGACAATCTTATATCGAATCACTTCTCATTGTTGTTATATGCGGCGCTGTAGGAGGACTTGTTTACCTTTTATTCGTATTAACTAGTGGACTTGCTTCACATATTCTCGGTGATAGAATTCAACGCTTACCTATACTGGGGAAATTAGTAAAATAAAAAACAAAGAGATGTAACAAGGGTTACATCTCTTTGTTTTTTATTTCGCATATTGAATACGCTTTTGCTGTTCAGCAATATGTAATTCCGGAGCATGGTGTTCTACTAACTGTAATAGCTCCTCGATTAACACTCCTAACTCCTGTATACTATACTCCGGTTTCCCTATTAACGTATTCGCCATACGCTCATATAAGTTTTCAGGCTTAATAATCATTCGTTCCACATTATATGGCATCCATTTAAACGCTGGGTGATGTACATACATTTTATTCAAACCAAATAAGACCCCAAATATATTTCTTTGCGCTTCACAAATAACATCATATAGCATAAGCCAGTCTTTTCGTTTTAAAAGTGCCTCTCGATTATGCCAGCGATTACTTAACCAAAGATTTTCTGAAATCATCCGTTTCGCTAGGTCTTCTGGATATGCCATCACCCTATCTTTTAATTCATTTACTTTCTCTTCCCCATACAAACTAACTCCGTCATGCACGGATGATACGATACATTGTTTTTCATAACTTATATCGTATTGATCCACCACATCCGAAATAACTTTCTCTACTGTTTCTGCTAAAAAGTTACTAATCTCTAATTTAATTCCTTCTTTCGTCAAATATGTTTCCGACCATTCTTCTTCCTCGTAAGGATGGTATGACAAAATTGTTCCACCAATATAGTTAATAGGCCCTTTACGATCCTCATCCTCTGGTGGCATTGACCATAAAATATGTAGTTCTATATCTGAATGTTCATCTTCTAGCTTTCTAGCTACTGAACCAGCTAAAATAATAGCCTCCACTTTCGGATTTTGCCTATAAATCTCCGACATTTCTATTGCTTTCTCTTTTAATCCCACTTCATTTCCCCCTAAAATTGCAGTACACAATTACCTTTTCATTTATCTATTTCGATATTATGCATTGCATTCCCTTTTTAATGTCCCACTAAATCATATTTCTACCCAATAACGCTGAACAATTTCCCCAGTATGAGAAGAAACTACTTCATTTTCTAACACACCACCAACCTTTTGAATCGTTTTAGCCGAAGCAATATTAGCTTTATCACAAGTTATTAACACTTTCTGCAACCCTAACTTTTGTGCTTCATATAATGCGAGTTTCAATTGTTTTATCGCGTAACCTTGACGACGTTTATTTGGATGTACACTATATCCAATATGACCACTTTCCCGCAATAACTCTTCATTTAATCGATGTCTAATATTCACAAAACCTATAAGTTCCCCTTTTTCAAAGCTTAAAAATTGACTAGATGGTACTCGATTAGCTTTTAAGTTTTCCCCAAGTTCTTGTATATTCACTTTTTCAAACCATTCATCGAGAGAATCAAAATTTTGTAAAGAACTACTGCCATGTGGTTGTTCTCCTGATTGTAAAAACGCATGTTTATATTCCATAATTTCTCCACTATATTCATGTGTTGGTTTTAATAGTTTCATTTTTATTCTCCCCCTCTTACAACCTAAAACAAACACCTTACTCGTAACAATTTCACGAGTAAGGTGTTTTTATCCTTTTCATTCAAATAATCCCATACTCAAATAACGCTCACCTGTATCAGGTGCAATACATAAAACTTTTTTACCAGCGCCTAATCGTTTTGCGATCATAATCGCTGCGTAAACAGAAGCACCTGAAGACGGCCCAACTAACAATCCCTCTTGTCTAGCCAAATTTCTCATTGTCGTTAAAGCCTCTTCGTCTGCAATTTGAATAATTTCGTTATACACTTCTGTATTTAAGTTTTTCGGGATAAATCCCGGACTTGTTCCTACTAGTTTATGAGGACCTGGAACACCTCCCGATAGTACGGGAGATCCTTTCGGTTCTACTACTGCGATATATAAGTTTGGTAGTTTCTCTTTTAACGTTTCTCCAGTCCCTGTAATAGTTCCACCCGTTCCAGCCGTTGCTACGAATGCATCAAGCTCGCCATCCATTTGTTCATAAATTTCAAGTGCAGTTGTATAACGATGAATATTCGGGTTTGCTGGATTTTCAAATTGCTGCGGAATAAAACTATTTGGAATTTGTTTCTGCAATTCTAACGCCTTCGCAATTGCTCCTGGCATTCTTTGTTCTGCCGGTGTTAAAACTACTTCTGCTCCGTATGCTTTCAATAAGTTAATTCTTTCTTTAGACATATTATCTGGCATAATTAAAATCGTTTTATACCCTTTTGCAGCCGCGTTCATCGCTAAACCTATCCCTGTATTACCACTTGTTGGCTCAATAATTGTATCTCCTGGTTTAATATGACCATTCTCTTCTGCAACGTGCAATAAATTATAGGCAGCACGGTCTTTCACGCTGCGTGATGGATTAAACATTTCTAGTTTTACATACACATCTGCTGCGTCTTCTGGAATAAATTTAGATAATCTGACGACAGGTGTATCTCCTATTAATTCTGTTACGTTTTCACATAATTTCATAGCGTATCCCCTATTCTATCGTTTTCTTATCATTTGGTAGTAACCATGAAGTAAGTCCAATTAATGGTAGACAACTACATAGTAACATAATGAATTGTAGACTATATATGTCAGCCAATTTCCCAAGAACTACAGAGCCTAAAGCGCCGAGTCCAAACGCAAGCCCTACAATTAATCCTGATACCATTCCTACTTTTCCAGGAACAAGCTCTTGCGCATATACAACAATTACACTAAAGCTACTTGAACTAATAAAACCGATACATAAAAATAGCGGTACGACCCAAACGAGCGAAACGTGAGGTAATAAAAGTGCGAGTGGCGCTGAACCTAGCATTGAAAATACAATAATTGTTTTCTTTCCAAATCGATCTGCTAATGGACCACCGAAGAAAGTTCCTAACACACCAGCAATCATAAATGCGAATACGAAATACTGAGCATTTTTTATCGATAAACCGTAATGCTCAATTAAGTAAAATTGATAAAAATTCCCGATACCAGCACCGTACCAAGAGCGTACAAAAGTAAGAAAAACAAGAAGTAAAATAACAAATTTAATATGTGTACTTACAATCGCATGTTCCGCTTCAAGCGCAGCCCTCTTTTTTCTTCTCACAGCGCCAGTTGCTAATTCATTCCTATACCAATTTGATACGAAAATTAATAACACAATTCCTACCGCTGCAAAGGCTGTAAAACCTAAAGAACCAATTTGACCGAGCGGAACAAAAATTAACGCTGTAAAAATAGGAGCTAGAGAATTCCCTGTATTTCCTCCCACTTGATAAATCGCTTGCGCTAATCCCCGTTTTGCACCGGACGCCATATAAGCCACTCGGGCACCTTCTGGATGAAAGACTGCGGAACCTAATCCGATAAATAAAACAGAAATAATAACAATAATAAAATTCGGTGCAAATGCAAGTCCAATCATCCCCAGCATACTTGAAAACATACCGAGCGGTAATAAAAATGGTGACGGCTTCTTATCCGAGTACATACCAAAAACTGGCTGCATAATCGATGACGTCATATTTAACGCAAATGCAATCCACCCTACTTGCATATAGGATAAATTCATCGTTTTTTCCAAAATAGGAAATAACGCGGGCACAACTGCTTGCATCGAGTCATTTAAAAAATGACCGAAACTAATCGCAAATAATATTCGATATATTGTCGGTGTTTCTACTCTGTTTTTTTGCGAAACTGCCTGCATATGTGTATTTCTCCTTCCTGTATAAAATATATATTTATTACAGTAGGTGTAATAAATTCTGACTTTTGAAACATTTCTATTCTATACTGGTTTCATTTCTTTTTCCAGAAATATCACTTTTCACATAATATATTTTTTCTATACGCTTTATCGGATTTATCCTTTCCGGCAAGAAGACTCCATCTGATTTGTGTTACGGGTAAAACCCAACAATTCAGGTGGTGATAAATTGCCGTCAGCAGGTAGGCTGCACTCTTTTGTCTCGCTCATAATAATATTTGAGGGCGAATGTTTGTTTCTTTTTTTCTTACGATATCATGTAGATAAAGAGGAAATAGATTGTAAGACAACGAAATTAGATAATGATTCTCATTCCGCTACTTGTTCCATTTCTTTCTAAATATTTATTTGTCAAAAATAATTTTAATACTCCCTCTAAGAAAGGTGGTGAAAACAATGGCTAGAAAGAAAGCAGTGAAAGTATTACGGAAACAAAAGAAAAGAGAAAACATGCAACGATTCACGCAGAAACAGAATATTGGACGGGCTTGCTTGACTGCAAAAGAATTTCGTTTACTTCAGCGCATGTCGCATAGTTCAAAAGCGTTGCGAAATGTTGGCTTGTACACGATGAAACAAAGTTACTTGAATAATAACAGGATGGCTACTGTCAAAGAAGTGGACACTGCCATGCAAAATGATATGAACTACTCGGGCATTCAATCAAACTCTGTTCAAGCGATTCGTAGATCCTTATTTACAGAAGTGAAGAGCTTTTTTAAGGCATTGGAACAGTGGAAGAAAAATCCCGAGAAGTTCACAGGTCGTCCGAAGTTTCCGAATTATTCTCGTTCCACTGACAAACGAATTATTGAAATCTATCAAGTGCCAAAAGTGGATGAGAAGGGGTATTGGATGATTCCAATGAATGTTGCATTTAGAAAAAAATTCGGTTCTATTAAAATACGTATGCCAAAAAATTTAAGAAATAAAAATATCTCCTACATTGAGATTGTACCGAAGCAAAAAGGTCGGTTCTTTGAGGTGCATTATACATATGAAATGCACGTTTCTCAAATGAAGAAACAACCCACGACTACGAGTAACGCTTTGAGTTGCGATTTAGGTGTAGACAGATTAGTAAGTTGCGTAACCAATACAGGTGATACCTTCTTAATTGATGGAAAAAAACTAAAATCCATAAACCAGTACTTCAACAAAATGATATGTAACCTCCAACAGAAAAATATGGACAATGGAATTTCAAAACGAATTGTAACGAATACAATGGCCGCACTTTGGCATAAACGAGAAAGACAAATAAACGGTTACATTGCACAAACGGTAGGTCTATTGTTCAAAAAAGTGAAAGAATTCAATATAGATACGATTATTGTAGGGTATAACGCTGGTTGGAAACAAAAATCTCATATGGGGAAAAAGAATAATCAAAAGTTTGTGCAAATCCCATTTCAGAAATTGATTGCAGCGATTGAGAATAAATGTGTAAAAGAAGGCATTCGCTTTTTTAAACAAGAAGAAAGCTATACTTCAAAAGCTAGTTTTCTTGATAAAGATCCGGTTCCGGTTTGGTCTAAGGATGATAAGACGCAGTATCGCTTTAGTGGCAAACGAATTACGCGTGGTCTGTATCAAAGTAAAGCAGGAACATGTATCCATGCTGATATTAATGGTGCGCTGAATACATTGAAAAAGTCAGGAGTTGTAGAATTGGATGACAATCTCAAAGTGAAAACGCCGATTCTATTAGAAGTGCAAAAACGTAAGGCTATTGCTTTGTGCATAGCTTAGTGGGTGCGTCAACCATCCATGTGTACGCGACTTGTCGGGGCTTGTAGCACACGCCGGAGTCATCTGAGTGGTGGCTTCTTCCACAAGGAAGAACTGCTCTTTTTCGAAAGGGTGGTGCAAGTGGGAAAACAATCATTCGTTGCCAGTACCAACCCAAAACTTACTTGGGGTGTTACCATAAGGTGGCATGAATGCTAGAGCGTCAACTGTATAGTAATAGACCGAAAAGACCTAGCATTATAACTCAAGCCCCTACTGAAACGCTTTATCTCAGTGGGGTAGTTGACTCTTATAAGTGGGCTTCTATTACAGAATAAGAAAAAGAGGCTGTCCCAAAAGGTGCTTTTTAGCCAAAACCGAATAGAAAGTGAAAGGAAGAAACGTTGATTTAATAACGTTTCTTCCTTTTCAATTTCATGTGATTTTACTTCAAAAGAGACTTATGAGACAACCTCTTTTTTCTTACATTGCAAAACGCTTATACTTTTCGTAATCGCTCGCCTTACATTCTACTTCTAGTTTCGTACCTTCGTTTTCATAACTCGTAGATAGAACGTGCGCATGATTATTGAAATAAGAAACTACCTGTCCTTGATCATATGGAATTAACATTTCACACTTCGTATACTCTTTATAAATGTGTGAACGAATCATTTCGACAAGCTCTTCTATCCCAACATGTTTCTTCGCTGATAAATAAACGCGGTCTTCTTGTACTTTTGTAATTTCAACATCTACCATATCTGATTTGTTATAAGCATAAATGGTTGGAATATTTTCTACTCCAATTTTCTTTAACGTTTCATTTGTAATATCAATTAACTGTTCGTAATTTGGATTTGCGTAATCTACAACGTGAATAAGTAGGTCTGCTTCCGCTACTTCTTCTAACGTTGAACGGAACGCTTTCACAAGGTGATGCGGTAATTTGCTTACAAATCCAACTGTATCCGTTAATAAAAATGATTTGTTATCTGGCAAATCAATATTTCGCACCGATGTTTCTAACGTCGCGAATAACATATCTTTTTCAAATACTTGTTTTTCTTCTGTACCATTGTAAATTTCAAGCATCGCATTCATCGTCGTTGATTTTCCCGCGTTCGTATAACCTACTAATGCTACAACAGGAATTTCATTTTTCTTACGTTGTTTTCGCTGCGTTTGACGCTGCGCAACAAGAGCTTCTAAATCTTTATTTAAAACTGAAATTTGTTCTTCAATTTTACGACGATCCAACTCTAATTTCTTCTCACCGACACCTTTATTTTTCGTACCAACACCGCCGCTCTGTCTTCCTAACGATTCACGAAGTCCAATTAAACGAGGCATCATATACTGAAGGTGGGCCACTTCTACTTGCAACTGCGCTTCTTTCGTTTTCGCACGTTGCGCAAAAATGTCTAAAATTAATATGGTACGGTCAATTACTTTACAATCTAAATCTGCTTCTAAATTTCGAATTTGAGAAGGCGATAATTCGTCATTAAAGATTACCATATTCGCATCTACTTCATTTACATAGGCTGCTACTTCTTCAATCTTTCCTTTTCCAATATAATGGGATGGATTTACACGTTGTAAATTTTGCGTCACTTGTCCAATTACCTCTACATCACAAGCTTCTGCAAGATTCGTTAGCTCTTCCATCGAATATGCAAAATCATCCTCATTACCTAAATTCACTCCAACTAAAACTGCTCTTTGTAATAATTCTTCCATATATTTATTCCTCCATTTCGATTACGTAAAATAAAAAACACAGGTCGCTGCCTGTGTTTTCGTAAACGGATAAGGGTTCACCAAAGAAATAGAAGAAAGTTGTGCTTTCATCCTATCTCATAGTTAAAAAGTCCCAAGATCGTATACGTATCCACTATAAGTGTTCACCTATACAATCCCATTCTATTTATAAAGGCAAAACAAAAAGAGGGCGTATTCGTCCCTCCCTCTTTTTCACATATAAGCTTAATAAAGGGTTCCTTTAAAATAGGCAGACCAATCCCGTTCACTCTGCACACAGACAGAGCCTTTGAGCGCTATTCAATTATTGGCACAAAGTATTGAGACGTAATCTGATTAAGATCAAAGGAAGCCCCTCCGTTCATTTTAAGTTACATAAAGTGTAGCATAAGTAATTCGCTTTCACAAGGTTAAACCACCTATAGAAACTGAAAGAAAATCTTTATATTTTTACTTTAATCGTCATTTTTTGCGCTTTTTTCTTACAATAAAAATCACAAGAGCTACTATCAGTAACAGACCTACAGAAAGAGTAAGAATTTGCCACCAGCTTAAACCGTTCAACATGCCACCTTTTAAATCGACTTTCTTTGTCGGAACAGATTCTTTTGCAATTTGACTTAAAGTTACTTTGTCCGCCCCTGCCTCATCTAATCTCTTCGTTCTACTACAACTATTTGTGTGTAATTGTTTTTCCAATCCTCTTTGAGAAGAATATACTAAGTACTCTCCTCCTTCCACAAAGTGAAATACACAATCACCACCATTTGTATATACAATAATTTGCGAAGAATTTGTCCCTTTCCAAATCTTCTTCACTTCAAATAATACTTCAATTCCAACCCCTTCTTTCCTTCCAACCTCAATTACTTTTCCCTCAAACACTACATCGTTTTTTTGAAAGGCCTCTTCTGCTGATACGTTAATACAATCACAAGCATAAGATTTCTCTGAAAAAATAATAAGAATAAAGCTACAAATAATGACAACAGGCAACATGCGTAAAACTGTTTTCAAGGAGCTCAACTCACTTCATTATCAATTTTAAAAACTTCTCGTATATTATTTTTTACAACACTCGCTAAATTCCTTCATAGTAAGCTAAGTCGTTCAATACACCAAAAATCTATATTGACATTTTTATAACCTGATATTAGTATCAGGTTATAAAAATAAAGTTAGGAGCTGTTCCTATGAATTCTAAATCTCGTATTACTGCAATTGGTACTCATGTTCCAAATCAAATACTCTCTAATCATGATTTAGAAAAAATGATCGATACGAATGATGAATGGATTGTACAAAGAACAGGAATGAAGGAAAGAAGGATTGCTAGCGAAGAAGAATACTCCTCACACTTAGCCATTAAAGCAATTGAAAATTTATGTACAACATATAAGAAAAACTTAGAAGATGTCGACTGTATCATTGTTGCTACTACTACTGCTGATTACGTTTTCCCTAGTGTCGCTTGCCAAATACAACAATACTTCAACATACCTCATACAATGGCATTTGATTTAAATGCCACTTGCGCTGGTTTCACATATGGCTTGCACGTCGGTAATAGCTTGATTACTTCTGGATCACATAAAAAAGTACTTGTCATAGCGACAGAGACATTATCAAAAGTTACTGATTACACCGATAGAACGACCTGCATTTTATTTGGCGATGGTGCTGGAGCTATTTTATTAGAAAGAGATGAAAACAAACCAAGCTTTATTGCCGCACACATGGGAACAAATGGGGACGGTGGTATTCATCTATACAGAACAAACTTATCTACAACTATGAATGGTACACCACTGCAAACAAATGAAAAAAACGTGCAAAATGGAAGAGAAGTATATAAATGGGCAACACGCACGGTGCCAACAGGGATAAAAGAACTATTACATACCGCAAATATGCAAAAGGATGATATAGACTGGTTCATTCCTCATAGTGCTAATTTACGAATGATCGAATCTATTTGTGAAAAATCTCAAATTCCAATACAAAAAACATTAACGAGTGTGGAATTTATGGGGAATACATCTTCCGTCTCTATTCCACTCGCACTAGATTTAGCTAGAAAAGAAGGAAAATTAAGTAACGGAGACACACTTTTACTATACGGATTTGGCGGTGGTCTTACGCATTTAGGGCTTATTGTGAAGTGGGATTTAATTTAAGTTTATAAAAAGAGGTTCTAGTTAGTAATTAGAACCTCACTACAATTTCATTATCCTTTTCGAGACCATATCACAACAGGAATGAGCATGAAAGCTAACACTCCTCCAGCTAATGACAATGCCGCATAACTAGAATTCGCTACTACCATCCCCGACATTGCTCCACCAGAAGCTCCAGTTAATGCAATAAAAACATCTATCTTTCCTTGTGTTTTTGCACGTGTGGAAGGTATAGTTGCATCAACAATTTGAGCCGTACCACTGATTAAACCAAGGTTCCATCCTAAGCCAAGTAAAGATAAAGCAACAATTAATAGTATTATAGAATCACTTGGCGCTATCGCAGCTATGACACCTGCTGCTAGTAAAATTACTCCACCTGCTATACTCATCGTAGTTCTGCCTATTTTATCAATTAACATTCCCGTAACGAGAGATGGAAGATACATTGCACCTACATGAAAACCAATTACAAGACCTACTGCACTTAAACCGTGACCGTGGTGTCCCATGTGAACTGGAGTCATCGTCATAATTGCAACCATCACGATTTGAGTAAGTATCATTACGATAGCTCCAACTGTAATGCCTCTTTTATTTTCTTTCGCTTCTTCTGTTACCGGTTGGCCTTTATATGTATGTTCTTGTTTATATGATTCTATCATATTAGCAATAAGTAACGGATCGGGACGAAGCATAACAAATAGTACAAGACCCGCCAGTATAAATGCAGCTGCTGATAATATGAACGGACCAGCAAGTTCAGGAATTCCAATTGAATGAGCAAACCTTCCCATTACACCTACTAAATTGGGACCTGCGACCGCACCAAAAGTCGTCATTACCATCGTAATACTAATAGCAGTTGCTCTTTGCTTCTTATTCGCTAAATCCGTTCCAGCATAACGCGCTTGTAAATTTGTAGCTGTGCCCGCGCCATATATAAGTAAAGAAACTAGTAAAAGAATAATACTATTTGTTAAAGCTGCCATCACAACTCCAATAGCCCCTAGCCCGCCTACTATAAAACCTCCTGCAAGCCCTACGCGGCGACCATACTTTTGCGATAACTTCCCCACAAAGAAAGCCGCTATCGCAGATCCCATCGTAAACATAGCAGCCGGTAAACCTGCAAATGCATCTGTCCCAAGCATTTGCTGCGCAAGAAGTGCACCTACTGTAATCCCAGCAGCCAACCCTGCTCCGCCGAACATTTGTGAAATACTTACGATTAGTAACGTTCGTTTGTATAATTTTTGTTGCTCATCTTCTGTGTACATACGATTAGTTATTGAAACATCTGCTGTATCTATCATTTCCTCATCCTCTCTATAAAACTAATACCCCTTGTTAATGTACTATAGAACAACAAAATTCCCAAATTTTTAACTCTTAAATTTATTCATATTTTGTTGCTCCTCCACTTCAAATAATAATCCCTTAATTTTCAACACTACTCTTTTGTATTATTAAAATACAATATAAAACTACATGACATGTAATTTTATATAGATACTGTAGTAAATTTACTGTTTCCAGACAATGATTAAAGTGCGATTTATTATAAATAACACGGCAAGAATAATAGCAAAAGATTTTTGATCAACAACATATAGAGCAACAGAGCTAACTCCAAACAAGATGATTTCTAGCATAAACCTATATGGTTCTGGCAATTTTAATGATGCTTTAGGTGCAATGAACCGCCCCCATATTATTGCAAAAAGTAGTGGTGAACCAATACCAAAAACATATTTCCCATATACATTCCAAAAAAATTGAAAGCCCCAATAACATAATGATGCAAGAGCACATAATTCTAGAAAAAATCGAATCCCCAGATTTATATGTTTTATAGACATATACAACCTCCTTGAAAACATATGTAGAATCCTATAAAAGTAATATTATGCATCCTATATTTGAACTTGATACGTACCTATTCATTGTATGTAAAAATACTTATTCATACTATTCAGTTCATCTTTGACTTTGGCTGATAATGAATGAGAGTAAATACTTCATGATAGTGACACATATGTCTATAAGCACAAAGGAAAGAACTCCGCCATTCATGTTTCGTCCGTGGAGTTCTTTCCTTTGTTAATAGCCAACTTTCAATAATTAGAATAAAATTCATGTTTGGCCTATTTCCCTTC
Organism: Bacillus sp. FSL R9-9834; assembly: GCF_038006905.1. Classification (NCBI taxonomy): domain Bacteria; kingdom Bacillati; phylum Bacillota; class Bacilli; order Caryophanales; family Bacillaceae; genus Bacillus; species Bacillus sp. FSL R9-9834. The sequence continues at coordinate 1,805,766 of NZ_JBBOWD010000001.1, read as the reverse complement.
CAATCCCCCTACTACCCTTTTTTCCCTTCTTTTACTCAAAGCTTTCCCTTCCCAAAATAACAAACTTACGAAAGCACAAATTAAAATAATTGGCACACTTGCTTTATATAAATCTGTAAAACTCATAGCCATCTGGTTCTTAGCATAATGGTTTACATCATTCGAAAATGCGAGTACTTCTTTCTTTATACTTTCCTCTTGTTTTTCAACTTCATTTGTCACTTGATTCATAACTTCTTCTCTTTTTATATCTCTATATTCTACTGGAACTCCGCTTAATACTTCATTCACTTTTTGGTGAATGAATTCGTCTTTTTTCTCTTTATTTAACCCTACAAATTTTTCATTTTGATGCTTTTCTACATTCGTTTCTATACTTTGATTCTCTATTTTTTCTTTTGTTACTTGTAATATCTCAGCTTGCTCGACACTACTCACATGAATATTACGCACCTTTTCTTCTGCATAACGATATACATTCTCTTTATTTACAGTTAAGTTGTGAGTTAAGTTAGATACAAATATTGCGACCGCTAAAACAATCCCTACTTGCCGCAACATTGACACAACACTTTGAGAAGCAGTTAATAATTCTCCTTCAAACGAAGACGCACTTAAAACTGTAATTGGTCCTACTACTAAACCATATCCAGCACCTAATATCATACATGGAATAATAATTTCTATATTTGTTGAATTAACATCAATCATTTGCAACCAATAATAAGATAAGCCCATAACAAGAAAGCCTGATAAAATAATAGTTACTTTTCCGAGTTTTTTAATTAAAGTTGCTGCAGCTGGTGAGACAAAAAATATCATTGCTGAAATAGGTGTCACTAAAAAAGCTGCTTCAATTTCCGTTCGACCTTGTATTTTCGTTAAGAATGTTGGAAGTAATACAGTAACTCCAATTAAAAATACATTACTTAATATGACAACGATAGATGCTCCGACAAACATTCGATCTTTAAATAAATTTAAATTCACCATCGGATTATGAATCTTTCGTTCTACTAAAACAAATAGAATAAGAGAAATAGTACTAAGTGCATAGCAAGACAAAGCTATATTACTTTGCCATCCCCATGTATTTCCTTTTACTAATATGAGAGTAAAAGAGAAAATTGCTAAGCTACTTAATAGTAATCCTACCCAATCTATTTTTGAGATAATACGTTCTTCATTTTTTATTTTTAACATAGTGCAGCATAAAAGGATTCCAAGAATACAAATTGGAACATTTACGAAGAACACCCATCTCCAACCAAAATTTTGTGTAATAATTCCACCTATTACTGGTCCCATTGCAGCTGACAGACCTTGTGTTACACCTAAAATTGCAAGTGCAACATGCCTCTTAGCTAATGGCATTGCTGATACACCAATTACCATACTAGTTGGAAATAAAATCGCTGCCCCTACACTTTGTATAAAGCGAGACAAGATAAGAAAATCTCCCGTATTAGCAAAAGCACACAGTACTGACCCGCCACCAAAAATCACCAAACCAAGAATATACATCTTTGCTTTTCCAAAGATATCAGCTATCCGCCCTAACGGAATAGCAAGTACTGCTATTGTCATTGTATAAACATTTAATACCCAAGACATCTTTTCCAATGAAGTATTTACACTCGTTTGTATCGCTGGTAAAGCTATATTCATAATAGTCGTATCAATCATACAAAGAAATATACCTAAACACATTAAAAAGACAATCTTAATCCCCTTTGATTGCTCCATATTCATCCACCCTTTATTTATTGTGAACTTGTTTTTCATTCTTCTGTTTTATTGTTTTTTTGTTTCTAATTGTTCTAGTTTTCTTTTCAATGTCTCAACTTGAGCACTATACGATGCGATACCTACATCGAGTGAAATTTCCTCAACAAAAGTAATACCTTCTCTCCACTTTTCATATTTCAGACGTAGATCCGCAATGTATGCTTCTTTCCTTTCAATTTCGTCCTTAATCCATCTTTTTATCGCCTGATCATCGCTATAATTACCGAAATACATCCTCATTAAAAAATCTGAACGTAAAACATCTTTCTCTACATCCGTTTGCATGTATTGATAAAACTCTTCACGCCCCTCATCTGTAATAAAGTACATTTTCTTATTTGGTTTCCCTTCTTGCATAACAACTTCTTTTTTTATTTTCCCCTCTTTTTCCAACTGACGTAACGTTGGATAGATCATTCCAAAACTTCCATCAAAGAAATGAGTAAATACGTCTTCAAACACAATTTTAATATCATAACCAGACAATTCTTTTTCCATCAACAAACCTAAAACAACATCTCTTCCTTTCAAAATAAGACCCCCACATAGTATATAATCAATAATCATATTAACATTGTTAATATGATTATTGATTATATACCTTATTCTGTTATTTGTAAAATGTTTCTAAATAAAAAATACCCTGTAATTTTATTGTTCAAAATTACAGGGTATTTCTACTTTATATTTCATAAACAAACCTTGTACTATTTTACAACTACATCTTGATTCGTTTCAAAACCTTCTGTCTTACCTTCTTTCATTTCATAATAATAAGAAGGCAATTCTATACCATGCTCTACAAAATAATCCTCAATTAACGAAATAATCACTTTCAACGTTTTCAAACGTGCGTATAATTTATCGTTGCTCGCGATTATTTGCCATTTTGCATTTGGCTTATTTGTTTTTTCAAACATGTCTTCCATTGCTTCAACATACTCGTCCCATTTTTCACGGTTACGCCAATCTTCATCTGTAATTTTCCATCTTTTTAAAGGATTATTCTCTCTATCTTTAAACCTCTTTAACTGTTCATCTTTACTAATATGATAGAAAAACTTACCGATTATATAATGATCATCTGTTAGTAGTTTTTCAAAATCATTAATCTCACCATACGCTCTCATCCACTCTTCCTTTGTAGCAAAACCTTCAACACGCTCAACTAACAGGCGGCCGTACCACGAGCGATCGAAAATAGTAATTTGCCCGTACTGAGGTAGTTTCCGCCAGAAACGTTGCAAGTAATGGTACCGTTTCTCATGAGGTGCTGGTGCTCCAATTGGATTTACTTGAAACCCACGCGGATCAAGGTGCTCTGTCACTCGTTTAATCGCTCCGCCTTTTCCAGCCGCATCCCAGCCTTCCATAACGAGCATAACTGCAATTTTTTCTTCTTTTACAATTTGCTGCAACGCTAATAAGCGCCTTTGATATTTTTCAAGTTTCTTATTGTACTTAGATTTCGATTCAATTCTTTTCGTTACATCTACTTTAGCAAGAACTCCATTTTCCATAAAACAAATCCCCCTTGTTGTATGACAATGTTATTTTAACATATTATTGGAAATTTTCTACATTAGAAAAAAACTGTGTAGAAAAATTTCTACACAGCTTCCTTCTCTAATTGCACATCTACTTCAATATTCTCATTTTTATTTTTCACAGCTTTTATAAAGAATACAGCAGTTAATATAACGGTAATAACCGCACCTACCATATAAGATATGTTTAACGGAATATTAAAACCAATTTTTGCATTTAAAATGTAAATGACAGTCATGAGCGTCATAAATATCGCCGGAATTAAGGAAACAACATACGGTTTTCCTTTTATAAATAAATACATCGTTCCAATCCATAACGCAATTGCTGCAGTCGATTGGTTAGCCCAAGAGAAATATCTCCATAATAGTGTGAAATCAATTTTCGTTAAACCGTATGCAATAACAAACAATGGAATTGCAATAATTAAGCGGTTTTTCAATTTCGTTTGATTAAAATTGAAATAGTCCGCAATGATAGAACGTGCCGCACGAAATGCAGTATCACCAGATGTAATTGGTAGTACAATTACTCCGATAACAGCAATCGTTCCGCCGACAGCCCCTAACATTGTCTTTGAGATTTCACTTACAACCGCAGCTGGTGTACCAGATTTAATCAACTCATTTAATTCACCATATGAGAAAATACTCATCGCCGCCGCTGCCCAGATCATCGCAATAATTGCTTCTGCAATCATCATGCCGAAAAATACATATCGGCCGTGTTTTTCAGTTTGAAGTGTTCTTGAAATAATTGGTGATTGTGTTGCATGAAACCCGGATAAAGCACCACATGTAATTGTCAGCATTAATAGTGGAAAAATCGGTGCATTATCTGGATGCATATTTTCAAACGTTAATTCTGGTATAGGAGAACCTTTTATTATCATCATTCCCCCTATACCAATAGCACTTATTAGCAATAATGCACCTAATACCGGATAAATCTTCCCAATAATTTTATCAATTGGCAAGATCGTAGACAAAATGTAATATACAAAAATAACAGTTAGGATAATAGTGATTGACACTTTCCCTTGTAATACGATATCAAGTAATGATGCTGGTGTTGTAATAAACACAGTTCCTACTAATACTAAAAGCAACAGTGAAAAAACATTTACAATGTGTCTCATTGCATTTCCTAAAAACTTCCCTGCTAATTCAGGAATATGCGCCCCTTTATTTCGAATAGAAATCATCCCTGTAAGATAATCATGAACAGCACCTGCAAAAATAGCCCCTATTACGATCCAAACAAATGCAACCGGTCCATATAAAGCACCTAATATTGGCCCAAATATAGGTCCAGTACCTGCAATATTTAATAATTGAATCATAGAATTCTTTGGCCTATCCATAGGTACATAATCTACGCCATCTTGGTTCACATAGGCCGGTGTCTTTCTTTTGTAATTGACTCCAAATATTTTTTCAATAAACTTTCCGTATGTAAAATAACCAATTATCAATACGACGATTGATACTAAAAATGTAAACATTACTATCCCCTCCCTTTTACAGAAAATGCTTTCCTATTTTCATATAAGAAAACGTTTTCAATTTATTCTAGCATATTTAACCAAATTAAATAAATAGTTTATATAGAATTTTTAGTATATTCTTTTTATAATAAAAACATCTCCCTCATAACAGTAAGAGTAACTTGATTATTCGTAACTAAATCCATTTCAACGATAAGGCTTAGTACCCCAATACTTATATACACAATTACTGCATTACATGGATTCAAATCTAATAACATTCCAAAAATAAACATATACAAAAATAATAATTGTAGAAAAATACTGCTTCCCATACTTACGAGTTCTTTCAATATATCCTCCCCCCCTAAATCGTATGGTATATTATCTCAAAAAGAGAAGAAAATAACAAACAAATTCATTAAAGAATGGGAGCTCTCAAAAAATGAAACGAAAAATATTAACTCTCTTTACGCTTATATGCTTAGCACTACCAATACAAGCTAGTGCATACACATTTCAATCACTACCAATTGCATCAAAGTCTAAACAATGGTATATCGAAATTGATAAATCTCATAACGTAAACAAGCAAGCAATCCAGCCAAAACAAGGTGTATTTGATACATATAGTTTACTCGTAAAAAACATCGGTCATGATGTATCAAACGTATCCGTGGAAATACTTGATAACAATCCTACCTCTAAAGCTACCTTTAAACCTACTACACCTAATGAAAATATTTCTAAAAGTCATACAAGCTTTGACTACATGGTATTCCCATTAGACTTTAATAGCCATAATTTTAAAGTTGTGATTACTTGGGAAGAAAAGAACTTTTCTTACAACGGCCATCCAGTAAATGAAAGTAAAAAAATGAAACAAACATTTGTATTTAATGAAGAGTAAGCCCTAATTTAATTAGGGCTTACTCTTCATTTACAAAACCAGTTTGAATGGCTTCTGTCACTTCTTTTGTGATGTCCAGTTTTGTTGCATCGGTGCTAATTTTCTTATGCCAAATATGCACGGAAGGCTTTTCGTTACAAAAATGTTTTATTAATACTAGTTGATTATATGCTAGCTTATTTTCTCTATGGGTAGCAATATAGACTGTGAAATTTTTTGCTTCAAAGACCTTTTCCTGCAAAGTATATTGGTTGTCCCATTCCTTTGCGACTATATCGTTCAAATTTTCTATAAGCATATAAGTCGTTCCCACCTTCCCTTATATCATCAATCAAATCTTCGAATACTCGGCACACATAATGCTACTCCAATTGTTACAAGTACTAAAATAGCTAGTGTTATAATCGTTATCTCGCCACCTATGACAGTAGCTAACCATCCTACAGCTACATAACCTAGTGGCAATAAAGCAAATGAACCTAACATATCAAGGCTTGCCACTCTTCCAAATGCTTCTTCTGGCACAAGCTCTTGTAAACTCGTTTCCCAAATGAGTCCAAATATCATCATACCGAACCCTTCAATTGCCATTAATACAATTAAAACAGGTGCCCAAGTAATGAACGGCATTATTAAAAGCGCACAACCACTTATTAAAACACCACCATAGGCAAGTACTCCCCGCTTATACCACCGTTCTCTCCCGCCAAATATTAGCGCAGCAACTACAGCTCCAACACCAGAGGAGGCCATGCCTAATCCATACACATATGCTTCAAAATGATGATGAACATTAAATAACCATGGAATTAATACGACGATAATTCCTGCATAACAAATATTGATGAAAGAAAAGACTAAAATTGTAATCCATAGCCACGGATGACTTTTTAAAACAAAAACACCTTCCATAAACTCTTGTTTATAATCGACTTTTTTCTTTTCAATAGATTTTACTTTTTTAAACTTTATTTCTCTTAAAAATAATAAACAAAAAAATGATAACAAATACGTTACTGCATCTAGTCCAAACCCTATTCCAGCAGATGCAACTGAAACGATTAATCCTCCAAGAGCTGGTCCAATTAGTCGTATACCTTGATTACTCATTTGCGTTAATGCATTAGCTGCATTGCGAATTTCTGGTACAAATACTTTCGCTCTTACAGCCGCATACGCTGGCTGAAATATGCCTTCCATAAGTCCATATAATGCTACAAGTACATATAGAAGTGGAATTGTTAATACATCCATAAATATAAGTGTTGCAAGTAATAGCATTAATATGCAGCGAATTATATCTGTAAATAACATTACTTTCACCCGATCCATTCGATCTACGACTAATCCAGCAAACGGTAACGCAAGAATATTAGGGAGCATGTACATTGCCATAGTCATTCCCATTACAACTGTTGAACCAGTTAATGAATACACAACGACTGGCAAAATAACCATCGTTATCGAACTACCTAAAGTCGAAAGCAATTGCCCAATCCATAAAAATTTAAAATGTGGTGACGCTTTAACTGGCAATAATAATTTGCCAACATACCCTAAACCTTTTTCTCTTTGTATTCCCCCTTGCATTTCCCTCTCCTCTTTTCAAATAACTATAGAATTTATACGAAGCAACTAAAAACTCCTAATCTTCTATTTTTAATTATATAAGAAATCATTATATCATGGTAAAATTATCAAAAAATATAAAGGAGAATACATCATTATGCCAAATTCACATAACATCGAACACCGCATCTATACAATGTGTATGATGCAGCGCAATAATGAAGTTTTACTTATAAAACGCCCCGATCATCGAGGTTTTCCTGGTTACATCGCTCCCGGCGGAAAAGTAGATTTTCCAGAAAGTATCGTTCAAGCTGCTAAACGAGAAGTAAAAGAAGAAACTGGATTACTTGTTTCAACTTTAACCTTTAAGGGATTAGATGAATATGTAAATCCGAAAGAAAATGTTCGATATATGGTATTTAACTATTGGACAGATTCATTTGAAGGTGAACTCCTTTCGAATCCTCCTGAAGGCGAATTATTATGGGTACCAATCGATACAGCACTAAATCTTCCTATGCAAGATTGGTTTAAAGAAAGATTTCCATTATTTTTTGAAAAAGGTACATTTGAAATTCAACGTGTTTGGGACAAAGACTTAGACAAACAAGTCGCTATGACAATTACCCATACGTAAAAAAAGCTTGGAATCTCTCCAAGCTTTTCTTACTTCTCCTCTATTTTCTTAATCTCATAATCAATTTCTAAAAACTTAACTCCAAATATCCACATTTTATGGTTAGCTTCTAACATTTGATTGGTGCCCTCTTTAATAATAAACGTCTCAGCTAACGGTAAACGGATTGTAAAGAAACGAGTATGTATATAGATCCCCTCATCTCCCTTACCATTTCTTCTCAGCTTACTAGTAATAATTAAATTATTATTATCATTACGTAATTTTAAAACCCCCGTCATATTCGAATATGGTAGAGGCAATGCGATATTCATATATGTCTCATTCTTATACGTATGTTTTGAGTAAAGAGCTACAAAAATAGATACTCCTGCTTCATTTTTTCTTAACCAAGCTCTTACATTCTCCCTTCCATCCTTCTCATCCATTACCCCTATGATAGAGCCGTGCATTGTTTCCCACTTGCCGCCCATTCCTAAATGTATTTGTCCTACACGCTTACTCATTTTCTCATAACAAAATGCTAACAGGCGGAACGAACGAGTCCATTTAATATGCGATTGTAACTCATACTCTTTTGTATTTTCATAAAACCGAATAATGCTTAAAGGTATCTTTGTCACGTCAAATGCCTCACTATGAAAATCATTCATTTTATCAACTAAACCGTTGTATTCCTTACTATCTATTACATTTCTGTTATGTAAAAACGCTTCACCAACTGTCGCCTTTCCTCTTAATCTGCTCATTGGTTTCCCGTAATATTTATAGTTCGGAACACTCTTTTCAATCATCCAGCCGACAAATGCCGGTAACGCTACTCCAATTCCATTCACAACACCGTGAATCCAAACCATTTGAGCAATTGTAATCGTCATTACATGTTTCAAATTCCCATACGAGTATATAAGTGAAAACATAATTGTTACCATAAGTGTACTAGACGATATGATCAGAAGAATCTTTGCGTTGATAGCATTAAATTTCGTACGCCAAACATAAATTCCATAACCATAAATAGCGCATAAATATAGGAACACTGCAAAAAATTCAAATACCCTTGAATACGTAATTCCTACTGCGACTGTCAGAGGTGAAATAACGATGACAAACATAATAACATCATATACTTTACTTCTCTTTTCTCTTTTTCTCCCAATTAAACCAGCCGATAACGGCAATAGAAACGCCGAATAATGAAAGTGTGCAGCTGTGAGTAAAACAATGTCAGAACTAAAGTGCATAATGGAAAGCTTTGCTACTGAGGCGAAAAACCAGAAGCCACCTAAAAACAAATAAATAAACGCACTATCGATTGCCGTTTCTTCTAACGGTTTCCATCCTCTTTCTAGTAATCTACTCACACCAAATAACGCGACAATTCCTGTATATACAAACCAAAATAGCGCAAAGAAATAGTGACTTGTTACGAAAGCTAGCATTGCACTAATTGCTGCGATTGGATATAAAAACGATACAAATTCATAAAAGAATACATATGATCCATTTCTTGTTTTCTTATCAATGATGCTAAATGACATCGGTATAAATAGCAACATAGATAATAAAATAATTGCTTCCACTGGTTTTATATTTGACCACTCACATATTAGAAAAATAATATAACAAACAAGTCCAACTATTATATTTTTCATATTATTTATTTCCTCTCCACAAACGTTCCCTTATATGAAAATAATGAACCAATTAACGGATTGCGTACTTGAACATGAATTCGAAAGCATTGTTGTGTTTCATCATAATTTTCTACAATGTTGGCCTCCCCGTATAAAAATCTAGGTAACGGGACTTTCCTTCCAAACATGTAAAACCATTGTTTCTTTGAAGAAATATGCATTGCGCCTAACTCATCAATATGAAAATTCAATGTAGAGACGAGTAAATGTGGTTCACCAAAATAATCTACAATTTCATTTTCATCAAGTTTCATTACCGCATTAAAATACCTTTTCTTATTATGAAAATAAAAAGTACGATTCCACCGCACAAGTTCATGTCCATGTTCATCACGCTCAGCGGTATTATGTATTGTAAATGGCACTCCCTTACCTCTCTCAGAGAAAAACATTCGAAACTTCGATGCAATTTTTAATATGAATTTTACGAAAAAAGAACCACCGTAAATTTCATCCATCTTCCCTTCTCCAATAAAGCTATTTTCTTCTGTAATCTCATAACGTTTCTGTAATTTCGGATGAAGTTTTTTATAAGAATCCCCTAATAATCTTTCATACATATTAGCCATACATTACCCCTTTCTCTTCCTCTTGCAATTTTTTGCACTTGGCAAATTCGTACTATTTATATAACCGACAATCGATAATCCAATTAGAAGTAGATTTAACGTAATTGGATTAAACGGCTCTGTAAAGCTTGCGATATTCGTAAATCCTGCTGCTATCGTTAAGGCTATTAACATAAAAATATGTACGACAAATACTTTTCGTTTTGGAAATGGTAACAGCCATAGGACACCAAAAATAATTTCTAGTAATCCAATTATTTTAAGTACAAAAATACTATGTTCAGTTGAACCAACCATCACCGATAGCATTTTTACTTCTTCTGAATGAGTAAACACTAGTTTCGGTACTATTCCTTGATACATCCATACGAAAGCAAATAAAAAACATACGAGCCAATACGTCACTGTTCTTCTAATGAGCAATCTAGGATGAAGTCCCTTTTCTAACCATAATTTTAAAGCATCAAAACTCCAAGCAGTCGCCCAGCCTAATAACGGCCGAAACATATAGAAATCTATTACATTCCCTATACGACCAAACCTCGTATCATAATCATATTGTGTCTCAAAATGAATGTGTTCTTTACACGGTGTATACTTCCAATAACCACGCCCTATTTGAATAAGAGATAATGTATTATCCGTCCAAAACTTTAAAGAAGAAATTCTTTCACCCGTTTCTTTTCTTATTTCACCTATCGATTCCCCTTCCCCAGCTATTTCAAGTCCAAATCCGATTTTTGTTTTATATAAAAATTTCTGTGGTTCTCCTTCTTTTTTCTCTAAATATGAAATTTCAGTAAAGCGAGCATCCCATTCTGTATGTATATGTGGTTCTTGCGTATATTCCCATAATTTCTCCATCGTTGTGTTCATTTCTGCTGAAACATAAATAGGCTTTCTCCCTTTCATTCTTCCACCTCCAATGAACTATAATTTTAATGTACATGTAATAAATTTATTTTGCTACATTTTTCACAAACTCCCTTGTAAAAAATAGAATTTTTAAAATATATATAAAACACTTGATTCCTCGAAAAATTTAAATTATTATAAAACAAATGTTACCAACAACTTCATAAATCAAACACTCTCGCCTAAAACGTGAGATAGAGGTTGCGATACTTATGAGTATTCTAATGGAGACACAGAGAGGTCTATGAAATTAGATGAAAGGAAGTATTGCCGAAATCGATATATTTCTCTGTATGTATCGATTGGGGCTGTTTTCGAATAGAAACAGAACTGTCATATGTACAGACGCGTATGTATGAAGAGCTATCTACAAAAAAGAGATATCATTTTCATGGTATTCCTTTTTTGGCGGTTTTTTTATTAGCTCCGTTTTCTGTTTCCCTTTTCCTGTAACAGCACCATCCTCACTTATTTGAGATGGTGTTTTTTGTTTTTCTCTGGTAACTACAGGAATATTGGGATTTATATATGTCCTAATCTATTCTTAAAAATGGATGAAAGAAGGAATTCGTAATGGAAACGATTGTACAAAAATTTGGTGGCACTTCTGTCGGAAGTGTTGAGCGTATTCAACATGTAGCAAATTTAATTATTGAAGAATATGAGCGAGGACATAGTATCGTCTCTGTCGTTTCAGCAATGGGAAAAAGTACTGATGAACTTGTAGCACTTGCTAACGCAATTACAGAAAATCCAAGTAAACGTGAAATGGATATGCTTCTATCGACAGGAGAGCAAGTAACTATTTCATTATTAACGATGGCACTACAAGCAAAAGGGTATAACGCGATTTCATTAACAGGATGGCAAGCTGGTATTACGACAGAATCTGTACATAGTAGTGCACGGATTACTGAAATTAATACAGATCGAATTCAATCTTATCTTACTAAAGGCACGATTGTTATTGTAGCTGGTTTCCAAGGAGTCAGTGAAGATTTTGAAATTACAACGCTTGGACGAGGCGGTTCTGATACAACTGCTGTCGCATTAGCTGCTGCACTAAACGCAAAAAAATGTGATATTTACACAGATGTGACTGGCGTATATACGACGGATCCACGAGTTGTAAAAGATGCTTATAAATTAGATGAAATTTCTTATGACGAAATGTTAGAACTTGCAAACCTCGGTGCTGGTGTATTACACCCGCGTGCTGTTGAGTTTGCTAAAAATCATAATGTCATTTTAGAAGTTCGCTCAAGTATGGAACAAGAAAACGGAACAATTGTAAAAGGAGAATGTAACATGGAACAACAATCAATCGTTAAAGGTATTGCATTTGAAGATAATATTACACGCATCACAGTGAAAGGATTAGAACAAGGTTCACTTTCAACTGTTTTCTCTACATTAGCAGCGGCACATATTAATGTAGATATCATCATTCAAAGTATTACTAATGAAGGAACTGTTCATCTCTCCTTCTCCATCCATTCTAATGATTTAAGAGAAACATTAGAAGTATTGGAACAAAATCAAGAGGTACTTCACTATGAAGCAGTAGAATATGAAAATCATTTAGCAAAAGTATCAATTGTAGGATCTGGTATGGTCTCTAATCCAGGTGTTGCTGCGAATATGTTCACTACTTTAAAAGAAGAAAATATTCATATTAAAATGGTAAGTACATCAGAAATTAAAGTGTCTGTCGTTATTGACCGCCTTCATTTAGTGACAGGTGTTGAGGCACTGCATCAATCATTTATGGCGAAAATTGTGCCTTTAGTACAAATGAGTTAATTTCCAACGGTACTACTTAAAACAAATTATATGAATCTATTTCCTTCCTATTAAAAATAGAAAGCTGTTTGCATTATATAGAGTGACAAGAAATTTATGTGTCATTAAAAAAATACAATTAATTCTATACAACAATCGGATCATTTAATGCCGTACAGGATAGAAATATTTTTGCAAGGAAGTCTCGGTATTGTTTGTTAACAAGATACTATATGACATACTTAAAAACACCTTGTCACATTTCCCTAAACTGTGACAAGGTGTTTTTGTTTGAAAGGAATTTGTAACTTTTTAATAGTATAATGAAGATGATGATTAGATAATACACTTTTACATATAAGGAGATAAAGACAATGTCAAAAAATAAATTACTCAGAATGGACAATGTTAGCATCGTTGTAGAATCGCTTGATCATGCAATCTCTTTCTTCGAGGAGATTGGGTTAAAACTCGAAGGGCGCGCCACTGTAGAGGGGGAATGGGCTGGTCGCGTAACCGGACTCGGTTCGCAGTGCGTAGAGATTGCTATGATGGTGACTCCAGATGGCCATAGCCGAATTGAACTTTCGCGATTTCTTACCCCGCCCGCTATAGGAGATCACCGGACAGCTCCTGTCAATGCCCTCGGTTATTTGCGCGTCATGTTCACCGTTGAAGACATTGATGAAATGGTATCTAGGCTTACTACTAAGCATGGTGCTCAACTCGTTGGTGAAGTAGTTCAATACGAGAACTCTTACCGTCTCTGCTACATTCGTGGAACCGAAGGCATTTTAATCGGTTTAGCGGAAGAACTCGGTAACAAGTAAGTGATGTATTATAAAGGAAACTACTATATTTTTAACCACGTCCTCACTCCAGAACGTGGTTATGCTTGTTTGAGTTTTTAAAAATATATTTTCATTTTACATATAGATTTCAAGACTCTATCCAAACAGTTCTTTAACATATCACTAATATCCAAAAATCATTATGAAATAATTTAATTATTCGCTTTACCTTTTCCTAGGAAATATAACTGACTCTTCTCATTTTATATCTTATCGCTCTTTTCTATGAAAAAACGATCTATATTCATTCAAAATAACTTTCTTCACATCCGAGTAAAATACCATCATGAATAATGCAACGCCTAATACAATCACCTGTATTTTTTCATATTCAACGAAAGCACTCATAATTAACAAACCAAATCCAATATAAAAACCAAATTCGTTCTCTTTCTCAAAATCCTCATCATCTTCATCAATATGTATTTTTTCTTTCATGTTTTGATTCCCTTTTATTAACGCATCGAGCGTAACATTATACATTTCGCTAAGCAAAATTAAATTATCAATATCAGGATAACTTTTATTATTTTCCCATCTATATATTGCTTGCCTTGTCACACCAATCTTTTTAGCAACATCTTCTTGTGAAAACCCCTTTGACTCTCGTAGTTTTTTTAACTGCTCTCCTAAGCTCATAACGTCCCCCTCTTTTAAAAAATTATGACATAATAGGAGATGAAAAAGAAAGAAACTATTAGTAAAATCCGCTGTAAACCACTCGTTTACACAATAAAAAAGAGAGAATAACTCTTTGAGTTATTCTCTCTCTTCTATTAAAACAGATGAATGTTTTCTTTCTTGCAAGCTTCACGTAAATCATCAGGCCATACAGAAGATTGAACTTCACCGATATGTGCTTTACGTAAGAAGTACATGCACATTCTTGATTGTCCGATACCACCGCCAATTGTTAATGGTAGTACGTCTTCTAAAATACCTTTATGGAAATCGTACTCACGTTTGAAGTCTTCACCTGTTTTCGTTAACTGCTCATCAAGTGATTTACTATCAACACGAATTCCCATTGATGATAATTCAAATGAAGATTGTAGTACTGGGTGCCAGAATAAGATGTCACCGTTTAATTTCCAATCATCATAATCAGCTGCGCGTCCATCATGCTTTTCACCTGAACGAAGTGCATCACCAATTCCGATAATGAAGACTGCACCATGTTCTTTTGCAATTGCATGTTCACGATCTTTCGGTGTTAATTCTGGATATTTATCTTCTAGTTCTTGAGAAGTAACGAACACAATTTCTTCTGGTAAATACTTCCCAAGGAACGGATATTTTTCAAATAAGTGATCTTCTAAATCTTTGAATATTCCATAAATTGTTAGTACTGTTTTTTGTAAGTAATCTACAGTACGCCATTCTTTTTGAACGATTTTTTCCCAATCCCATTGGTCAACGTAAATAGAATGTGTTGCATCAAGTTCTTCATCGCGACGGATCGCGTTCATGTTTGTATATAAACCTTCACCAGCTTCATATCCATATTCATGCAGTGCAAATCGTTTCCACTTCGCTAGTGAGTGTACAATTTCTAATTCTTCTCCTGAGTGTAACATATCAAATTCAATTGGACGTTCTACACCGTTTAGATGATCGTTTAGTCCTGATCTTTTCGTTACGAATAATGGTGCAGATACACGGAATAGTTCAAGTCGTTTTGCTAATTGATCCTCAAAAAATGTTTTAACTTCCTTAATTGCGATTTGAGTCTCTCTTACTGTCATTAATGATTGATACATGGTGGTTTCCTCCTAAAATGTTTGGATGTTGTGAAAAGAAGCCAACAAAAAAAGCCCTTCTTTCCCAAAAAACTGGGACGAAAGGCTTTGGTTCCGCGGTACCACCCAAATTAGCAACAGAGGTTGCTCACTTATACAATACGGAGATGAAGTATCTCGATACTGTTCTTCTTGTAACGGCGAAGTTCCCGGCTAAGTCTACTTTCCTGTCAAGGATTTCGGTTAGCAACTCCAGGAGGTTCTTCATAATAGGCTTCGTATCAGGCTCACACCACCCCTGACTCGCTTAGACTACGTCCTACTACTACTCGTCCTTTCATAGTCGTTTTGTTGTCACATCTCTGAAACATTTTATTAATGATTATTCTATACAAAAAATAAATAAAGTCAACAAAAAGTTTTAAAATATTTTTCAATTCTTTATTTTACGGCTTTATTGATTGTTTCCAATATACCTTCTTTACTTCTTTTGTCTGGGCATTCCAAAAAACGTTTCACTAACAGAAACTAACATATATACAACAATTAATGTAATCGTCCGAAATATAGAATCCGCAGTATTTCGTATTATTTTCATTTTCTTTGTAATTCCTTTCAGTTTACTTGCAAATTCATGATATACTATAGCATTCAAGCAGTTTGTTTTTACTTAAAACAAACATAGTCATTTATAAAGAGTATTTTCTAAATCATTGACTATTATCAAATAAGATTTTTATATAACGGAGTGATTATATGAGTAAAACGAAGGCAAAACCGAAAAAAGGTGTAGGACAAGGTACAGGAAGTAAAGGATGGAACCGTTGGCAATCAAGTGCAAAGAAAAAGAAAGCTGCAAAGCCATACAAAAGTAAAGGTACAAAGAAATAATTGAAATAACATTTGATTTCTTTACTTTGTACAAAACAAAATATAATTATTACAACAAAAAAGCTATACCCTCATACATTTGAAGGCATAGCTTTTTTTATTAGATCATTAAAATATCTCGAATTTCTTCCTCCGTGATGGATGATAATTTCTCTTCTCCTGGCTCAATCACTTCAGCGATTAAATGTTTCTTACTCTCTTGTAGTTCATGCATTTTTTCCTCAATGGTTCCGTGTGCTACTAATTTAATAACTTGTACTGTATTTTTTTGCCCCATTCGATATGCCCGATCTGCTGCTTGTTGTTCAACAGCTGGATTCCACCATAAATCGTATAATATAACCGTATCAGCGCCTGTTAAGTTAAGACCTGTACCACCAGCTTTTAAAGAAATGAGGAATAGGTCTCCTTCTCCTTCGTTAAACCGATTACATAGTTCTACACGTTCTTGCGAAGGTGTATTCCCGTCTAAATAAAAGTATGGAATTGCTTGACGATTTAATTCACGACCAATAATGGACAGCATCTTCGTAAATTGAGAAAAGATTAAAATTCTCTTACCAGTGCTTCTACATTCCTCTAGTATGTCTAACAGTTGCTCGAATTTAGCTGAACTCCCTTTGTAATCATCAACGAATAAAGCAGGATGATTACATATTTGTCTTAATCTCGTTAAGCCAGCTAAAATTCTAATTTTATTTTTACGTAACGTATCTTTGTCTAAATGCTTTAATGTTTCTTCCCTTAATTTCGCTAAGTAAGCAGCATATAGTCTCTTTTGATCCGGTAATAACTCCGATGACTGTAAGTGCTCTATTTTATCTGGAAGCTCTTGTAATACATCTTCTTTTAATCGTCTTAATACGAACGGTTTTACGCGCTTCGCAATATCTTCACGCCTTAAATCACCGAATTCTTTTCTTCCTGGTAATAATTCTGGAAATACGACATGAAAGATAGACCATAGCTCTTCTAATGAATTTTCGACAGGCGTTCCCGTTAGTCCAAAACGATATTCAGCTTGAATTGTTTTCACTGCTCTTGCAGTTTGTGTTGTAGGATTTTTAAACGCCTGTGCTTCATCAAGAAATAGTGTATGAAATGGCCTCGCATATGACCTTACATCTCTTCTCAGTAATGGATATGACGTAATGACGACATCAAATTCCGCTACGTCTTTTAAGATTTTTCGTCGTTCTGTTTGATTTCCATCTGCAATAACCGCTCTAATATGTGGGGTGAATTTTTTCAATTCACTAAACCAATTATAAACGAGCGAGGACGGTGAAACGACTAATATAGGCAGCTTCTTCTCCCGAATTTCAGGCAAAACAGAATCTATATAAGCAATACTTTGCAGCGTTTTTCCAAGTCCCATATCGTCTGCTAAAATACCGCCAAAACGGTAATAGGCGAGTGTTTTCATCCATTCGAACCCGTATACTTGATACTCTCTCATTACAGCATGTAAAGTTGGCGGTACTATAAACTTTAACTTTTTCGGATTTTGAATGCTTTCAACTAAATCTTGAACAGACTCATCTAAACTTAAAACATTACCTTCATGTAGTCCATTCATCCATTTTACACTCCGAATAAGCGGAACATTCACTTCTTCCCCATGTAAAAATTCTTTTCGAATACCTGATTCTTTTACAAACTGATTAATTTCATTAAACTCTTTGCTCTCTAGTGATAATAAAGAACCATTCGCAAGCCGATAATATTTCCGTTTTTCTTCAAGAGCCGCTAATACACCTTTAATTTCAGCTTCGGGTATTCCTTTTATATCAAAACGAAATGACAACCAATCAATTCTTTCTTTCCTTCTCACTCTAATAAGTGGCGCTGTATCCCCTTTATGAATGCGTAATTTGATTGCTGTTGTCGCGTAAATATCAACTAAACCTTTTAACGTTGGAACAATGTGATATAAAAAGTTATACTCAGCTTCTTCATTATGCATAAAGTAACCGCCTTCTGTTTTCGCAAAGGCACTTTCACTCATAATGTCTAAAATCTCTTTTTCCTTTTTCTCATCACGATTAAAAACAGAAGGTTGCCCGTCTTCTTCTAGCGGATTAATCACGACGTTTCCATAATGAAATTCAAGACCTGCTAGCAAACGATTTTTCACTCGATCTAAATATAGCTTTGCTTTTAACGACGGCGTTTCAACACGATCGGATATGACTTCATCAATGCGCACTGTTCCAAGTTTCATTAATCCAGGCACAACTTTCGCTACGAAATGTTCCATCTTATTTTCAGGAATATAAAACTGATTGCTATTTGAGCGACTCATCATCTTTTGCAATTCAATAAGTCGCATACAATCTTCCATAGGTAAATGATATAATTTCCCATCGTAAAGAGCATAGTTATACATTTCCATAACTTGAACACGATTTAGGCCATCTATATGAAGGGTAAATCCACCATTATTGCCTTTCGTAAACTCAAAATGTAATGGCAATAATCCTTTTGAAATTTGTAACCCGTCAATCAGTTGCTCATTTTGTTTCAGATGTACATGCTCCACTTTAGAAAGTGAAGAGAGTATATCTCTCCACGAAGCTGGCGGTATAAATATCATACTTTCATCTTGTTTCGCATGTACTTCTAATGCATCTTCATACATTTTTTCATTATGATATATTTTAATGAGTTGTTGTATAATCGCGTCCGTTTCTTGTTTAAAACTATGTACATCTGGTGTGTATGTAAATTCATTTGAACAATGAAAACTCTCTCTTTTTTCCACTTTAGAAAGAAATTCTCTAATATGATTTATAAAATATGTTTTCGCAAGTTTCAACTGAATTCCAAGAAGAGCCCCACCACTTTTCGTCGGTACCGGTGAACATATAAATGCAACATCTAATATTTCACGTGTATCAAAACGATGTTGTTTACTTTTGGGCCGCAGCGGTTTGTCTGCAAATAACTGAAACATCCCGTTTGTTAATTGATCATTTCTGCTACTAACAGAGCCCATTCCACCCGTTTGTTGGTTATAATTTATTTGTATTAGTACGGCTGCAACATGTTGACAGTACGTTTGAAAAGACGCTAATGAAGGACAACTACATCTCGCAACAACATCACCTTTTTTAGCTTTTTCTACTGTAACACGAAAATCCTCGTTCCCTTTTACTGTCGCCTCACAAATTTCTTTCGTTTCATCATAGTAATTCACGATTACTTTATTTGATTTATAATAAGCTTCGCCTCTTTTATATGAGGTTTCTCCGCATACTTCTTTTATAATTGATTTATTTATATAAAAACTCAATGGTGCACCTCCTTACGTCACTCATTTCATTCTATCAATATTGTACATGTATACTCCATTAAGTAAAGTCGTACATACGAAAAACAAAAATAAGCACCTTTCGCTATATAACGAAAGGTGCTTGTCTTTTCATGAATTGATATCATCTAAATACCAAGATCCATCTTTTTTCACTAAATTATACGTATACGTAAATGATTCACCTTGCTCTCCTAAAACTGGTACGCTTACTTTCACACTTAACGTTGATGGTGTTTCACTTACACTTGTGAATGTTTTCATTGCCTCTGTATTATAAACATTCGTTACAGGATATAAATAATATGGATTTAATATCCACTGTCTATTATACTTATAAGCTTTTTCAAATTGCTTCCCTGTAAATTTCGGCTCATAAAACTTTTTCATTTGCTTTTGTAAATCTTCAAATTTTTCTTCTTCCGGCGATTTTACTGCCGCTTGTAAAATGTTATTTGCGTGTTGTTCCGCATCTAATATTAATTGCTGAGCACTTGGTAAAGATAAACCTGATAGCGCTTGCTTATCTTCCTCACTTCCCGAAACTTGAGCACTCACCTTACCTGTCAACCCTTTATAAGCGACATTAATTTCAGTCGTATCTCCGATTTTCGCATCATCCTTTACTGTCACTTCTCCGAGTTCATTCACGATAACGAAATCTTTTGAACTTTTGAAAGTAAGTAGGCTTGGTTGTGTTACTTTTTTATAGCGGTACTGCTCAATCGGCAATCCTAATACTTCACGTTGCTCAATTACTTCTACCGGCACAGGTATCGCTAAACGTACTTGCAATTGTTCTTTTTGCTTTTTCATCACAAATGTTTTTTCAGGATCTACTTGTAGCTTTGTTGGCTTCACAATATAGACCGGAACTTTTATTTCTGAAAGTACTTTCCCATCTTCCACTAACTCAAATAATAGGTCTACTTTCTGTTTTTCTTTTGCACCTGATTTTGTATGAACTGAAAAATCATTGGCATCTTTTCGTTTTGCTTCTACTACATCTGTATTTTTACTTGATACTCGTATTTCCTGATCCTTCGATACTTTCTCTACTTTCATCGTTAATTGATCTTCATCAAAGATTCTTTTTACTACTTTTAAATTTGTTTCTTCTCCCTCTTCAAGTAATAAATAATCTTGCGCTGATTGTAAATCATACTTTTCACAATTACTTATTTTCTTGATCTCTTCATTTATATCTATTAACGATTTCTTGATAGAAAAAATGTCAGCATGAATTATACTCGCCTCTAAACCTGCTTGGACATAATATCCAAGTGCTCCTTTTGCGCAAATACTTTCAAGCGTATTCAAATTATTAGAGTTAACGTCTTTTATGCCCCACGACGCTCTTGCCAACGCTTCTAATTTCAATCCACCTTCTAAATTAGCCCCTATTAAAATTATATTCGCAAGTGTTAAACCACCTCTAATTTCAGCACCTGCTTTCCCCTCAATTTTTGCTTCCCCTTTAAAATTAAGGTTAGGACCAATTCGCTTATGTTCATCTACAATTTTACCGTTTTCAATTCCCGTTCTATACGAATCTGTTTGCTTCACATCTATTTCTACACCTATTGATAAATCTGCTTTAACTATAATCGAACCTTCTACCATTAAACCTAAAGCTGGAATAGTAGGGTTCGGCACGTGAACCATAAACAAAGTTTTCTTAAATGGTTTCAGTGAGAGACCTTTTTTATCAATAATTTCTTTCCATTCTTCAAATGTTAGTGTTTCGGCATTTTTTTTATCACAAGCTACTTTTCCTCCGAAACAGTGCGAGTAATTAAAAGTGTATTTTAAGTTATTCTCAACCTCACTTTTAAGAATAAATTTTAAATCGTCCAAATTAGTTGCATCTTTATACTCCACATCAAAATCTACATCTTTAATTTTCATTTGACCGTTTAGTGCAAAGGTTAGATCATCATTAATTCCTAACTCTTTACCGGTTACTTTAATATCAGTATTCATACTGAATACTTCTTTATCAGCGTCATACTCAGCAAGTGCACGTTGTAAAAAATGCTCTGGTCCCTGTAAAGCGTATTGATTTTTTTCTTTCTCCCCATTAATTTTCTGTTGAAAAGGATTTAAAGGAGCTGACTGCTTTTCTTCCAGCGTTACACCTTCTGCTAAATAAACGGGTTTTGCATTGTCTCTCGTAACCGATACCTTTTCTTTCACATCTATTTTTTCAATTACTTCTTTAGCATCTGGTTGCACTGCTTTTACAACCTTCTCCCCATCACTTCCATCCGTTATAGAGATGATTTTAATAACAACCCCAAGTGGGTTATTTGGAATTGGTGGCAAAATTAAAATGTTATCATTTTTCAATTCTTGTAATTTTGCTGCTTCCTTTTTGAATGTGAAAGTATCTGTTTGAGTTTGTACTATGTCATCCTTATATTGTTCTTTCACTTCATATACGTTCTTTTTGTATACGATACTTGCTTTTTCACCGTCTCCTCCGTTACCCGTACTGCCACCGGTATCACCATCTCCAGTAGTTGGCTCATCTTTTTTGTAATCAATCACTTTACTAACGACTGCTGTTGACTCAGCTCTCGTTAACGTTTGTTTCGGTTTAAACTTCCCATCTGGATATCCTGAAATGATTTTTGCATTTATTAATGCAGCTATCAATTTAGGATTTTTCGTAAATTCACCTTTATCTTCAAATTTTATTTCTTCATTTACTTCCTTTAACTTCAACACTTTTGCGATAATGATCGCCATTTCTTCCCTTGGAATTTCTTGCTCTGGTTTGAAGCTATCTCCATATTCTTTCTTTTCAATAATTCCTTCTTTTATCGCTGTTTCGATATACTGATTTGACCACTTACTTTTCGGTACATCTTTAAACGTCTCTTGATCTTTTACAATCTTATATCCTTGCTGTAACACGATCATCGACAAAAATTGTTCTCTCGTCAATCGATCTTCTGGACCAAAGATTCCATTCCCTTTACCAGATACAATCTTCAACTCTTTTAATCTCTTTATATCTTTATACGCCCAGTAGGAAGGTGGTACATCATCAAATACATATCCATAATCAAGTAATTTAACGATGACTGCTGTCGACTCGGCTCTCGTCAATGTTTGTTTCGGTTTGAACGTTCCATCAGGATATCCTGAAATGATTTTTGCATTTACTAATGCAGCTATCAATTTAGGATTTTTCGTAAATTCACCTTTATCTCCAAATTTTATTTCTTCATCTACCTCTTTTAACTTTAAAACCTTTGCGATAATAATCGCCATTTCTTCCCTTGGAATTTCTTGCTCTGGCTTAAAGTTATCTCCGTATTCCTTCTTTTCAATAATCTCTTCTTTTATTGCAGTTTCAATGTATTGATTTGACCACTTACTTTTCGGCACATCTTTAAATGTCTCTTGATCTTTTACAATCTTATATCCTTGCTGTAACACGACCATCGACAAAAATTGTTCTCGCGTTAAGCGATCTTCTGGACCAAACAGCCCATCTCCCTTTCCAGATACAATCTTCAACTCTTTTAATCTCTTTATATCTTTATACGCCCAATAAGAAGGTGGTACATCTTTGAATACAAGCTCATTTGTATTCTCAACTGCACTATGAAACTGATTTGTTTTTTTATTTACCTCGTTAGCAGCGTACGCTATTGCACCATCAAATATCAATGTTATAAATAGTACAAACAGTATACTCAATTGAGCTATTTTTTTAAGCCAATTTTTCATCCCGTATTCCCCTTTTGCATTCAAAATGAAATAAAGATAACCGCATCGAATTATTCATCAATTGTAGAAAGAACAGTCTCTATGTTTATACCGTCTCCAACCTTTTTAATGAATGATTTTCCAATATTTAAATCTCCTGAAATTTTAGGTAGCAATAAATAATCAAGCCATACCGTTTCCCCTGACGGAATAGAATTTACAACTCGCTTCAACTCTGTTCCTGGTGTATAAACAAAGTTTTTCTTTTCTTCTTCATTTAACTCTACTTGTAAATCATAAATAACGTTTGGCGATTTATTTTCAATCCCTACCCTAACTACATACGGAAGACCTCTATATGCTTTTTTATCTACTTTAATATGCATCTTCACTCCGTCTTCCCCGTACACTTCAATTGGCTTAGCTGTTTTAAACCCGGCAGAAAGTGGCTCATCAAACGGATATAGTGTAGATGAGAAATTAGCATTCAAATGATATTCACCTTTTTTATCTCCACGAATATACCACTCAGCTTTCTTAACCTCATTTCCACCTATCGTTCCTAAATGGATTGTGTCACTTTGTTTTTCGGAAATCGGAGCTAAACTTAATCCTTCTGGTAAATTTAGTGATACATTTGTATTCGTTAATTCAAATGGTTCGTCTGCGAAACTTTGAATCATCACTTCCACTTTAAAGAACTCTTTCAGCCAACTTACTTTCCCTGGGACTACCATATATCCAACTGCAGGAGGCGCTTCTTTTTCTTGGAAACGTTCATTTTGAATAACAACTGGGTACACATTAACCTCACTTGCACCACTACCGATCGATACGTGTAAATCACCTTGTATAACTTTACCTACATTATTAATAATGTAATCAACTTTTTTATCCTCATTATCTATTTTCAAATGCAGTTCAAACTTATACACGTGGCGATTATCTGGATGATTGACATCAATACCAGCCTTCTCTATTTCTTCTTTCGACATTTGAGTTACGTTCATTTTTCCATCAAATAACTGCGAAGGTTCTAATGTGACTTTTTGCTTCGTCCGCTCATCATTCTTTACAACTACGTCTACAGCAACTGGTTTATAGCCTTTTTTATAAACGTATACTTTATAAGCACCTTCTTGTGGTTTTAACGACAAAGTACCATTGCTACCTGTTATTAACTTTTGTGTTTTCTTTTTTGAATCTTCTAAAACGACGCTAACATTATCTATTCCGCGTCCACTTCCATCTTGTACTTCTAGTAATAAGCCAGTCTCTTTCTCTGTTACTTCAACAGGAATATTCAAACTCTGTTTATCTTTCGTTATCGTAACAGTTGCATTTCCTTTTTTATCTTGAGCTACCAGCTTCCCAGAAGCATCTACTGCTACTACAGACGGATTAGAAGATTTAAAATTCGCACTTTTTGTAACGTCTTTCAGCGAACCATCTTCATATAAACCTGTAACTTTTAATTCATATGCTTCTTTCGTTTTTAATGCAATTTTCTCCGTACCAACTTGTAATGCAACAAGTGGATTCTCTACTTTTACTTTCACTTCCTTTTTCATATCTCTTACAGATACTGTAATAATAGATTCTCCTTCTTTTTGCGCTACAATATTTCCGAACTTATCAACTTTCACATTATCGTTGTTACTAGAAAATGTCGCTTCATTATTAATTGATGAGCGGTAATCCTCTTCATAAACTCCTGTTACTTGTAATTTTTTCGTACCGTTAATAGATAATGTTAAATTTGATGTTTCAAATTCAATGTCTTTCAGGCCGTTTTCGATATATATTGGAACACGTACCTCAAGATCTTTATAATTTGCTACAAGAGTTGATTGCCCTTGTTTGAGTCCTCTAATCTCTCCATCACCTGCAATTTTAGCTATATTTCCATCATTTATCCAAAAGGTTGTTTGATCTGTGACATCTTTTTCACCATCATTATATTTTGCTTTTACAACAATCGTCTCTTTAGCACCTTCCTTTAAATTAATTTGACTTTTATTTATTAATAATTCTTCTACTCTTTTGTCTACTTTTATTTTCTCTTCAAATTTAAAATCTTTATATGATACTTTTATAACTGTTTCTCCCACTCCGTTTCCAACTAAATACATCTCTCCATTTTCAAATTCAATTCCAGCAACTTTTGGATTTGCAGACACCATTTCAGCAACCTTAGTAACCTCTTCTACATACCCATCATCATATCGCGCCAAAAGAGTTAATTGTGTTTTACTTCCTTCTGTCATAACTCGGCTACGATTTTCGTAGGCCGGATAGAAATGCATTTGCGTCAATTTACGATTCGATTTTTTCACCGTTACATTAATATTTTTCTTAAATCCACCATACTCTACTGTAAGAACTGCATCTCCTTCACCAACTGCTTCAAACGTTCTCGAATCTAGTATTCGTACCGCTTTTTCATTTGAACTTGTGACATTTAATCCCCCTTTTATCTCTTCCTTTAATCCCCCTTCATATACACCCCTTACTAAAATTTGCCCTTTAGCCTTATCCACTAATATATAATTATCTCTTTCTAATTCAATATCTTTTAATATTTTTTCTACCTCTACAGTACTCCAACCAAACATATCTCCATACTGTGCAGTTACACTTGTTACACCAGGTTGTCGTCCGATTATTTTATTTCCTGAATTAACTTCTACAATTTCGTGTTTATTAGCCTCTAATTTAATTTTATCAGTAATATCTTCTTCTGTTTCATCTCTATATTTAGCTATAACTTTATAAACTTGTTCTTCTCCAAATTTCAATTTAACTCGTTCAGGAGTCATTATTATTCTATCCATAAATATACCAACTGTACGTTGCCAACTTGCTGTGTCACTTCTCTTTCCTGAAAAAGAAAATTGTAAATCACGATCTTGTTTATTTACTTCTATTTCTATCGTTTTCTCAAACTCATCTTCCCCAAAAATTACCTTCCCTTGATTTTTCACTTCTGCTGAACTTGTAGCATTTTTAGGAAGAGTTACTTTCCAGTCTATACTCAATTCCTTATTACCTTTACCATGTCTTACAAATCCCACTATAAATTTTGATTTATCTGCACTTATATCTACTACATCTCTCCTCTGCATAGCAACATCATCATACTCTACTGGGGAGGGTATATCTTCAAATGCAATTGGCTTAATAAGTACATTCGAATCTACCCCATTATCTTTTCCATCTGCAATTACTAACTTCAACTTATTCCAATCGTTAGCTTTTACATATGATTTAGCATCTAATACTTTAGTCATCCCATCCATTTCCGTATTTCTAGAACCGTTTGTATTTGAAATATAGTTATTATCTCTATTAACCCACTTGTTAATGGTTGAAGTTGACACTGGGGCCCAGCTATCTGCAAGAGCTATATTTCTCTCGTTAATAAACACCCCTACCACATCACTATAATTCGAAAATTCTTCATACTCATCTGAAGCTAGTACATACTGCACGTTCATTCTTTCTTTCAATGGCTTAAACTCAAACTCTAAAGCACTCGCATCAAATGTTTTCGTTCTATTCCCTAGCAATTTCTCTACATCACTATCACCAGGTTGATTATTAATCTGTGTATAACTTTTATACTTATTAGGTCCTATAATACCTTTCGCATTACCTGTACTTAATATAACGCCATCTTCAATTCCAAAAATATTTTGCTTCGCTTGCACTGTGCCGGCTGCTTGATTTGCACCTTTATATTTCACATTTCGAATTTCCACTCCGTCACCAATGAGTTTTTTCGCTAGCTGTTCTGCTTTCACATTATCATCTAATGTGGATACTGAAATGTCTGGGTTATTACTCTTACCAGCCTCTTGTACGCTTTTGATTTCAAATTTTCTGTCTTCTTTAATTGTTTCTTCCCCATTTGCTTTTACATAAAAACCTGGTAACTGTAAACATAAAATAGCAATCATACAAACTGTTAAACCGTTTTTAAACTGCTTATATTTTCCTCCCAACTACTTATCCCCTTTCTTTTTTCAAATACAAGCGTCTCTTTTATTGACTCCTTCCTTTGCATTTTATTGGAAACTCATAAATATATTAATCTATTCCTATTATCAAATTCAATAGCATTTTTCACAAATTGTTCATTTATTCCAAAAATACTTTTCGACATAAAACAAACCAAATCTATGTAAGATTTGGTTTGTTACTAATCATACCCTATATCGTATTTTTTCACTCTATCTCCATCAACCGTTTCGCTTCAAAATACAACACTTGAATAAATTTTTTCGTATTAATTCGTATATGTCCAGAAGTCGCTACCCCATCCTTTGTCATTTCTGTCATCCGTTTTCTAACTACAGTGAAATCAAAAAACTTCGGAGCATAACTTTCAAATTTCGGATTTGAAAAGTCTGTTAATCCAAGGGAAGCTAAATGATTCAATGATTGATAAATCGCTCTTCTTACACGTTGTTCAGATGCTTTTTTCTCCTTCTCTATATCTGCATCTGAAGCTAGTTCCCCTAATTTTTTCAGTGTAATTTGGTGGAAAATATCTTTTAACGCAGGAAATCCAAATTCAAATGTTTGCGCCTTTTCTTGTCCATATAAATATTCCAGCATACTAAGTAAATCTTTACTTCCGTTCTCTCCCGCAATACCGAGTTCTGCTAGTAAGAAGCGTCCTGAATCTGATATCTTTTTCTCTTCTTGCACTGTTTCACTACGCATTTGAGGCTTTTCCCACTGAAACACATTATTTAATGATTTTTGAATGTCATATATAGAGCGTTCCAAACGAATACGCTCTATCACTTTTCGTACAACAGATACTACTTCTATTTTGTTTAGTGGTTTTGTAATATAATATTCTACACCAAGTGTATATGCCTCACCAATGAGCTGTTTCGATTCAACTTGAGAAATCATAATAATTTTCCCAGTAAATGAAGACGCTATATGACGAACTGTTTCAATACCGTCTCTCATCGGCATGAGTAAATCAATAAATAAAATATCCACTTTTTTATAATTTAGCTGTTCTGCTTCAACAAAAGCTCCATCTTCCGATTCTCCAATTACTTCCCCAAGATCGCCATCCTCAATAATTTGCGAAAGCATCGAACGGAAAACTTCATCATCATCTACAATATAATAAAACAAACCTATTCCCCTTCCCGCTTTAAACTGCACTCCGGTAAACAAACGATAAACTTACACCCGTTCCCATTTTCATTGTCTTCTAACCTTACTTCTCCGCCGAGCTCTGTTACCATTTCATATATGTAAGAAAGTCCAATACCTGTGGACGGTGTTCCTGTTTGATCATACTTTGAAGTAAACCCGGGCTTAAATACTAATTTCTTATACTTTTGCGCAATACCAGGGCCATCGTCAATTACTTCAAAGATTACATGTTGCTCTCGTTTATATAACTTAATACGAATGAGGCCTCTATCATCAATTGCTTCAACTGCATTCGCAACTAAGTTATTAAAAATTGATAGCACTGTATACACGTGATATGCAGCATGCTCGCCTTCTATATGTTTAGAGAAACGTATATCTTTCCCTAGCATTTCAGCATACTTTTCATTTATTCTTACAATCATTTCTGTAAGCTCATGACCTTCTACGTACTCAGCCACATTTTTATCTAATAACAGTTTAGATAATCCTGCAAAAATCCTTTGATTATCTTTTTTTATTTCATGCACTTCTCCTGCTATTTTCAATGCTGTTTTACCATTCGAATGATCGCTTACTTGTAAATTCCGATATAATTGATACGCTTCTTGTGTAATTAATTCTGCATTTTGTAACGTTTTTTTCAAATGAACAGATTCTACATATAAATTGGATAAGTGCATTAACATTTTTTCATTTTCTTTTCGCACTTGTGATTCTTTTAATTTCGTTTCATATAAATTCATCATATTTAAAAAGCCAAGTGCAAAAAAGCTACGAAAAATAGCAATAATGATGAGTTTATTTACTTCAGAAATTGTTATTGTTGTACCTAGTACTAACATGTGATAAAACGCAAGTTCCGACATACTTGCAACAATTTCAATTGAAATTCCAAGACATCCAATAATAATTGGTCTCTGATGAAACTTATTCACCCTACAGAGTGAAAAAAGACTTCCATAAATAAAATAATAAAAAAACACAGGATAGCGCAAATAAAATGATTCTGTCATATGAAATGAACCTTGCATGACCCAGTCAAGACATACGCGGAATAAGACTACACATATACCAACAACAATACCTGCAACTCCTGCTGGTATTCTTCTTAAAAATAGTAATAAAAAGAAGAATACCGGCGTACCAAAGCTAACACGAAACGTATCATTAAACGGATGAAAATTAAGCTCTCCAGCAATCGGAACAACAACCATTAATATAATTAAAAGGGATATGTCTTTCTTCCATAATTGATTCCAATTCAAAGGTGCCACTTCCTATATTCTTTTTTCAATAATAAAAGTGAAAGCCCGCTTATATTTATAAACGGGCTTTATTTCTATATTCTAACCTTTTCTACCGCTTTTATTTGGCGATACTCAGGCTCCCAGATTGCTTCTTTCACTGCAATCTTGATATCGTTATCACTTAAGTTCTCTCTAGCAACACCTTCTGCAACAGCAACTTTCGCTACTTCAATTGCTACCATTTCCGAGATATTACGTAACTCTTCAACTTCTGGTAAAATAGGTGCTCCTGGCTGACTTGTATCCACCATACTTGCAACTGCTTCAGCAGCTGCTGCGAACATGCCATCCGTCATGACGCTTGCACGTACGACAATTGTTCCTAGACCAAGACCTGGGAAAATAAGTGCATTATTTGATTGTCCAATCACATACGTTACACCGTTGTATGTAACTGGTTCAAATGGACTTCCTGTTGCAACTAACGCTCTTCCTTCTGTCCACTTGATTAAATCGGCTGGTTTTGCTTCAGCAAGTGGCGTCGGGTTCGACATCGGTAAAATGATTGGTCTTTCTACGTGAGAAGCCATTTCTTTAACAATCTCTTCTTTAAATGCGCCTGCAACAGTTGATGTACCGATTAAAATTGTCGGTTTTACATGTTTCACAACTTCAGCAAGTCCGATTACACCATTTTGCTTCCACTCACTTACTTCCGCTTCTTTTCTTGCATACGGCATTTGGAAATCAAGAAGATCTTTCATATTATCTGTATTATCTGTAACTAATCCGTTGCGATCAATACACCAGAAACGCTTATACGATTCTTCTTCTGATACACCTACGCGGACCATTGCATCTCTAACTTGATCTGCGATACCGATTCCAGCCGTACCAGCACCAAATACAACAACGCGGTGTTCACTTAGCGGTACACCCGAAGCTTTCACTGCCGATAGCACAGCAGCAAGTGAAACTGCACCTGTACCTTGAATATCATCATTAAACGTACAAATATCATGACGATATTTATCTAAAATTTTTCGTGCATTTCGAGAGCTAAAGTCTTCCCAATGTAAAAGTGCTTTCGGGAATTGTTTATTTACCGCTTGTACAAATGTATCAATAAACTCATCGTAAGCTTCACCTGTTATACGAGGGTGACGATTTCCAATATAAAATGGATTGTTTAATAGTTCCTCACGATTTGTACCTACATCTAAAATTACCGGTAATACGCGACTAGGATCGATTCCAACCGCGGCCGTATAAACAGCTAATTTTCCGATGGCGATGTTAATACCACCAACGCCCCAGTCACCAATTCCAAGTATACCTTCCCCATCAGTTACAACGACTAAATCAATATTTTCTGCTGTTGCACCAATATTGGCGAACGCTTCTTCAATACCTGACGGATCGTTAATTGATAAATACACACCACGTGGTTTACGATATTCATGACTATATCTTTGAATCGCTACACCAACAGTTGGTGTATATACGATTGGTAACATTTCGCGTAAATGATCTGTTAAAATACGATAAAATAATACTTCATTTCGATCATGTAACGCTGTTAAGTATACATTCTTTAATAAATCATCCGGCTGAGAACAAAATTGTTCGTATGCGCGGCGTGCTTGTTCTTCCAATGTTAAAACTGCTGGCGGTAATAACCCTTTTAAACCTAATTCTTCTCTTTCTTCTTGCGTGAAAGCAACCCCTTTATTTAAAAGTGGTGTTGATAATACTTCTACTCCTCTTAATGTCGTTTCTAATGAACCATTAGAAGCTACTGTAAACTTACTCATAACATCCCTACCTCTATTCATATATAGCATTTCTATATTGTAAACAAAAAAGAGGGGCTTGTCCCCCCTCTTCTGTTAATTTTTCTTTAAAAGAGTTGCTCCTGCAATCCCTGGGTGCGTCATTTCGAATGGATCTAGAATTAATTCTAAGTCTTCTTGTGACAGTACACCATTTTTCACACAAAGTTCTCGAACGGATTGCCCTGTCGCGATTGCTTCTTTCGCAACGCGAGCTGCTGCTTCATAACCGATATGAGGGTTCACGGCTGTAATAATTCCTACACTCTTCTCAACATACTCTTTTAAGCGATCTTCATTCGCTTCAATTCCTTTTA
Source organism: Bacillus sp. FSL R9-9834 (assembly GCF_038006905.1). Classification (NCBI taxonomy): domain Bacteria; kingdom Bacillati; phylum Bacillota; class Bacilli; order Caryophanales; family Bacillaceae; genus Bacillus; species Bacillus sp. FSL R9-9834. Next base: position 1,773,765 of record NZ_JBBOWD010000001.1, on the reverse strand, counting down.
AGCAATTATCTGTAAAGGCACGGAAACCGTTATTCATAATGCTAATTGATTGAAGTAAGTTGAAAACTAGTACTGGTTCCATAACGTTCAATTCTAATTGACCTGCTTCTGAAGCAAGACAAATTGTATGGTCATTACCAATTACTTGGAACGCAATTTGATTAATTACCTCTGGCATAACAGGGTTTACTTTCCCTGGCATAATAGATGAACCTGGTTGACGAGCCGGTAACATAATTTCTGTTAAACCAACACGTGGACCTGATGCCATTAAGCGAAGGTCATTCGCAATTTTAGACATATTCATCATACATACTTTCAGTGCTGCTGATACTTCTGTATATGCATCCGTATTTTGCGTTGCATCTACTAAGTCTTCCGCACCAACAAGTGGTAGTTCACTAATTGCAGCTAAATGTTTTACAACAGCTTGAATATATTCTGGATCTGCATTTAAGCCTGTACCAACTGCAGTTGCTCCCATGTTCACTTCATATAAGTGTTGACGTGATTGCTGAATTCGTTTCATATCACGTTCAAGCACACGCGAGTACGCTTTAAATTCTTGCCCAAGACGAATTGGCACAGCGTCTTGTAAATGTGTACGACCCATTTTAATCACATGATCGAACTGTTCTGCTTTTAATTCAAATACATCGTGCATATAGCCCATCGTTTGTAATAAACCTTCTAATGCGTTTAATGTAGCGATATGAATCGCCGTTGGGAATGCATCGTTTGTGGATTGCGCCATGTTTACATGACTATTTGGACTAATATAATGATAGTCTCCCTTTTCCATTCCTAATAATTCAAGAGCACGATTGGCAATGACTTCATTTGCATTCATGTTCATTGAAGTACCTGCTCCGCCTTGGATTGGGTCTACGATGAAATGATCATGCCATTTCCCGTCAAGAATTTCTTGAGCAGCTTCTGCGATTGCGCCACCCTTGTTCAATTCCAATCTTCCTACATCTGTATTCGCAAGTGCTGCAGCTTTTTTTACAACTGCGAACGCTCTAATTAAACCTTCATGAATTTTGTATCCTGTAATTGGGAAGTTTTCAACTGCACGCATTGTTTGTACACCGTAGTATGCATAGTTTGGTACTTCTTTTTCACCTAAAAAATCTTTTTCAATTCGAACACCATTTTTAACTTCAGTTAATGTTGCCATACTTATTCACTCCTTAACGATTTCTTATGCTGCTTTTGTTTCTTTGACTGTTTCTACATATTGTTTTGCTTTCTCATTATCGAATTCGCCTTCCCACTTCGACATAACAATGGCCGCTAATGCATTCCCTAATACATTGACAGATGAGCGAATCATATCTAAAATGCGGTCAATCCCCGCAATTAACGCGATACCTTCTAGTGGTAACCCCATTGAACCTAACGTTGCTAATACAACAACGAACGATGCACCTGGAACTCCCGCCATACCTTTGGATGTTAACATGAGAACGAATAATAACGTTATTTGCTCTGTCAGTGACATGTGCACACCGTACATTTGTGCAACAAATAATGCCGCTAACGCTTGATAAATAGCCGATCCAGTCAAGTTAAATGTATAACCTGTCGGAATTACGAAAGAGGCAACTGCCTTTGGACAACCGAACTCTTCCATTTTTCTCATTATATTAGGTAAAACAGCTTCTGAACTTGCTGTCGTAAATGAAAGAATAAGTTCTTCTTTTAAAATTTTCATTAACGTAAAAATGTTTACGCCAACCATTCTTGCATTTATACCTAATACAATCACAACGAATAGTATAACAGTTACGTATACAGCTAGCACTAGTTTTCCTAAAGGAAGTAGTGTTGCTACACCAAATTTTGCAACCGTAACAGCAATTAATGCGAATACACCAAATGGTGCAAATTTCATAACTTGATTTGTAACCCAAAACATCGCTTCGAGTACACCTTCAAAGAAGTTAAAAACAGGCTTTCCTTTTTCCCCAATTGCTGCGACTCCTAAACCGAATAATACTGAGAAGAAAATAATCGGTAATAAGTCACCTTGTGCAATCGATTCAAATACGTTTTTCGGTACGATATGAACAATCGTCTCAGCGAATCCTTGCTTCTCTGTAGCATCTGCTGTTTGTTTATAAGAAGAAATATCACTTTGCTGTAAGTTATTCATATCAACGCCAGTACCCGGCTGGAATATATTCGCCGCAAGTAACCCCATTAAAATAGCGATTGTCGTAATGATTTCGAAATAAAGAATTGTCTTCCCGCCTAGTTTCCCAAGCTTCTTCATATCGCCTACACCAGCTACTGCAACAATTAATGCTGAAATAACAATTGGTACTACAATCATCTTAATTAAGTGAATAAATATATCCCCAATTGGTGTAATATAAGAAATCGCCGTTTTATTGCCATAAAAGACTGCCCCTACTACAATCCCTAAAACAAGCGCGACAAAAATTTGTGTTGCCAATCCGAATTTTTTCATTTATGTTCATCCCCTTCATGCGAACGCTTTCAATTTGAATTTATAAAAGCTACTCACACATCTTATAAGCGAACCTACAAAATCATACAAAAACCTACAAGTTCGTCACAAAAAATTCAAATATTTTTCTTCTTTTTTTCATTGACACCATTTTGTTAAAAAACTATAAAATATACTTGATAAGTAATCAGATTGTTTCGTATAATCAAAAAGATATATACTTACAACAAATCAAAATGAAAAGGAGTGGATGATATGAAAAATTATGTGCAAAAATTCGTTCTATCTTCTTCTTTTCTTTTTCATTTTCTTAAAAAGGAACAAAGGCATTCGCCTTTGTTCCTTTTTTATTGCGATCTATATAGGGGGAATTGTTATGAGGCCATATAAACGTGTCTTAATTAAATTAAGCGGCGGTGCACTTGCCGATCAAACCGGAAATAGCTTTAACTCCAAACGATTAGAACATATCGCAAACGAAATTTTATCCATCGTTGATTTAGGTATTGAGGTATCTATCGTCATTGGAGGCGGGAACATTTTTAGAGGTCATCTAGCGGAAGAATGGGGAATCGATCGTGTAGAAGCTGACAATATCGGTACGTTAGGTACAATCATTAACAGCTTAATGCTACGCGGTGTTTTAACAAGTAAAACAAATACAGAAGTGCGCGTTATGACTTCCATCCCGTTTAATGCTGTAGCTGAACCATACATTCGCCTACGTGCAATCCACCATTTAGATAACGGGTATATCGTTATTTTTGGAGGTGGTAACGGGCAACCGTTCGTTACGACAGATTACCCAAGTGTTCAAAGGGCTATTGAAATGAATAGTGATGCTATATTAGTCGCAAAACAAGGAGTAGATGGCGTCTTTACTAGTGATCCAAAACATAATAAAGCAGCAAAAATGTACAAAAAACTAAACTATAACGATATTGTTAGGCAAAACATACAAGTAATGGATCAAGCCGCTTTATTGCTTGCCCGTGATTATAATTTACCAGCACACGTCTTTAACTTTGATGAGCCTGGAGTAATGAAAAGAATTTGCTTAGGTGAACATGTGGGGACGTTGATTAATGATGATGCCTCATTGCTCGTGCATGAAAAATAATTAATTATTAATCATAAAAAAGGGGTGTCTATAAAAGACTCCCTTTCTTTAAACTTTAGAAATAAAAATCAGCCAATCCCCCCAACTTTTCCTTACAACGCTCCCAAAACGATAACTTCTCAAAAAATTCTTTCGTCATTTCTTTTGAATTATGAAAATCCTCCGTTAACGCCTCATTAACTTGTCCTACAATTGAACCACCATGAATATACAAATTCATTTCATCATTTATATTGAAACTTCGCGAAGTAAAATTTGTCGTACCAATAACAGTTAGTTCATTATCAATAAGCATTAATTTGCCATGAAACATCCCTTTTTTATAACCATATACTTTAATTCCATTATTAACAGCTTGGCGAATATACGGATACGCCGCCTCTTTAATAAGAGGAATATCTGGTTTATATGACCAAAGTATTTTTACAGTAACTCCACGTTTTTTTGCTTCCATTAAAGCATTCATTACTTCTTTATTTTTGGCTATAAAGTAAGGTGTTGTAATGACAATTGAATGCTTTGCTTCTTTTATTAATTCTATATATTTTTCAGCGACGTGATGTCCATTGTAACTAGCCATCGTATGTAATGTATTCCCTTTACTCGCTTTATTCGTACTTCTTTTTATCTCTTCTTTCGTATCTCGTTTCCAATCTAAAGCGAATTGTTCTTCTAAATCTTTTGCTCCTTCTCCTTTAAGTCGCACATGATAGTCACGCCAATATCCAAATCGTTTATCTTTTCCTAAGTACTCATCCCCTATATTAAAACCACCCGTATAACCAATCTCTCCATCAATCGTCGTAATACGGCGATGATTACGATGGTGAAGTGAATAAAACCCGAATGGTAATTCAGGTTTTCTACTATATGTAAAATGTACACCACTTTCCCGCAATTCACTTATCATCTTTCTTTCAAATGATAAATCATTAATCCGATCCACTGATAAATAGACGTTTACTCCTTCTTTTGCCTTCTCTTTTAATAAATTTAAAAAAGTATGGCTACTTTTATCATCTGACAAAATAAAAAAGTACGTATAAATAGATCTCTTCGCCTCTCTTATATCAGTAAATAACTGTTTATAAAATGACTTCCCTTCTACATATAATTGAAAGTCACTATAATGAAGTGCATACTCTGTCGGCATGTTTTTCCCGGCTTCCATTTTTCTACCTAAGGTAACATCGATATGCATGCAAATTAAAATAAAAACAACAATAGCAACAATAATAGAAGTAACTCGCAATATTTTTTTAATCATTTTAATTTCCTTCCGCTCAAATTACATTCTACTCTGTAGTGTTTCATTTAAATATATTTTCATACGGAATGTATTTCTTCATTTTCATCGATGTTAAACAGGTAAAGGAGCGAAGAATATGAGAAAAGGAAAAACACCTATTGTTTTTGTCCCTGGACTTTTCGGTTCAATGAATAATATTATTATTCCGGGTACTGGTGATTGGAGCTTCGGACTATCTGCATTTGTTTATGAGCCATTTATTTTGATGTTAGAAAGTATGGGCTATGAACGAAATAAAAACCTATTTATTTGTTTTTATGACTGGCGTCAGCGGATTATTTTTTCTACACAAAAATATTTATTACAAACGATTGCTTATGCTAAAAAAATTACAGGGCGCGATAAACTAAATCTAATCTGTCATAGTATGGGAGGACTTCTTGGACGTTCTTACGTTCAAAGTGAAGAATATAAAAATGATGTAAATCAACTTATCATACTCTGTACACCAAGCGCTGGATCTCCGGCAAATTATAGTTATTGGACTGGAGGTAGTCTCCCTGTCCATGCCTCTTCTAAAATAAATATCGTTCATTTTTATATGGAACAATACATTAACTACTTAAGCACCTTATATAACATGAATACAGTTGAGGCGATACATCTTTACTTTCCAGGATTACAAGATGTTATTCCGTGTAAAGATTACGGGAATTATTTATTTATAAAATCTGGATCTTCAATTACATTTATTCCTTATAGTAAAATGAAAACGAAAAACCCTTTCCTCGATAATTTAAATAAAAATAGATTTATGATACAAAAAAGAAATATTGAAACTACACTCATTGCTGGAGATGGAGAGGAAACCATTCAATATTTACAAGTCGTTCCTTCATATTCTAGTCTGAAATGGACAGACGGCAAAGTCGTCGGTGATATGCTTACAAAACATGGTGACGGGAACGCTATTTTACATAGCGTTTTTCTCCTAGAGGGAAATAAATGTGTTGTGCATGCTTCACATAACGAAGTGCTCTACAAAAGCATTCCTATATTACAAAAGATACTCTAAATTACAAAACAAAAAAGGTGAGCACTACGCCACACCTTTTTTTGTTAAACAAAGTTCCTCGCATCATTATTTCTTCCAAATTTATAAATCGCAATTAAGAAGAATGCAATTGCAAAAGCGAATAAAATGAAAATATTTAAATACAACTCAGCGAATGGAATTCCTTGCTGTAGTTTTGCTATCGTGTCTAATAACCAGCGCTGCGGAAGGAAATTAGCTACTTTTTGTACCGCTTTTGGCATAATGTCATACGGGAAATAACATCCAGCCAGTAAACATGTCGGTACAATAATCATATTTTGCATTGCATTTGCTGACGCTGAGTTTTTCGAAAAAGCGACAAGGACTAATGATATTCCAATTGCTATTAAAGCAAATAACATGAGTACGCCCAACATCACTATGAAAGGCATATTGATATTCGTATGAAAAACATTCGTTAGGAATAAAGTTGTAATTAGAATTTGTACTGTTAGTATCATCATATTTACCCCAACATTAGATAATATGAACTTCTTTCCGTCTATCGGTGTTGATAAGAGTCTAAAATATGTTCTATTCTCTTTTTCTTTTAAAATATGACCCGATAAATTCGCTGCTGAAAACAACATAAACATAATAAGGTAACCTATCGTTTGGGTTGTCATATCTTTATTTTTCGAAGTATCTTCTAATGTTTCAGTTTTCATTTTAAATGCACTTTTTTGATACCCTGCGTACATAGTATCAAATGTGCTTTGATCTGTTCCTGCAACTTTACTAATCGCTGCTATATTATCAATATAATTATATAAATAGGACCTTATAAATCCTGTTACTTGATCACCTTTAATCGATGAAATTTCAATATGATCAGGTTTCCCTTCTCGAACACTTTCGGAAAAACCAGAATCTAATGTAATAACACCATCAAGTTTTTTTGAAGTGAGTTTATCTTCTACTTCAGAATCTTTAATCTTACTTACATTTACATGCTTTAATCCTTCTAAAAATTTCACTGTATCATTTGCTATAGGTTGATTTTCTTTATTTATAACCCCGATATTTAACGTTCCTTGCCCTACATTTCCGTATTCCGAAAAGGCGATGAGCGTTCCTATTATTGGCAAGCTAATAATAATAAATAAACTTTTTTTATTTTTCAAAAGTACAGATAACGTTTTTTGTATGAGCCATAAAATATCTTTCATACTATAGCCCCTCCCGTCTACGTAATGCAATAATTGCAATTAATAAAAAGAGTGCCGAAATTCCAAGGTTTAAACCTATTACCGGCAGTGCTGCCCCAACATCATTCGCGTAGATAATTTTCATAACAGCTGTATTTGCCCACGTTAATGGTGATAAATTCGTAACGAAATTTTCTTCTACTACGAAATATGCACCACCAAAAATAGAAGCTAATTGCACGACTACCATAATAATTGCTCTCGATGCTTCAGCTGTTTTCGTAATATATCCGATCCCTAAACCGAAGCTAATTGCTAGAAAAACCTGTGTTAATAAAATAATAAATATAATTCCAAGATGGTCGCCCCAATTCGCTTGAAAAACAAATTTACTAAATAACATGACAAGCAATATGCACAGAGCATTTGCTACTAGGCTCCCAAGTATTTTTCCAATGAATATTTCAGCCTTACTTATAGGCGCAGCAATGAGACGATCTCCTGTTTTACGTATTCGTTCTCCTCGAATTAAAGAACTGGCTCCCATCGCTGCATATAGCGCAATCATCGTCGTCATTACAACTGCATAGTAATCCATAGAACCTGGCTTTTTCGCAGCTTGTAAAGATGTTTCTTTTATATAATCATTATGATTTCCATTTGAAATAACTGCGCTCACCTTACTAGGATCTACTTTTGCAACTTCGGCTGCTACATTGTACTTATCAACAAACGTTGTAAGCATGCCTTCCACAATACTTCCCTCAATACTACTTTTGTCACTTCCGTACAATTTTGCGCCATCTTTATTTAATTCTACATAAGCAGCATATTTATTTTGCTTCACTGCTTCCTTCCCATCTATACCTTCAGAAGCTTTTTTAAAATGAATACCCGATTTATCAGCTTCTTTCACAAATGCTTCAAATGCTTGAGAAAACGTGCTACTCGCTTCATCTTTATATAGCACCTGTATATCTTTAATTGAATGACTATCACTATTAAATGCGTTTGTTAATGCTGTACCTAATACAAGCATAAGCACAATCGGAAAAGCTAACATAAAAACTAAAGTTCTTACGTCTCTGAAATCTCTTTTCATATGCATAATTGCAATATTGAAGATGTTCAATGGATGAACCTCCCTTTACCTTTTCTTCATTTACCTTTTATTTATCTCGTAAGTTTCTTCCAGTCAACGTAAGGAATACTGTTTCTAAGTTTGGAGCCTGCTCCTCTAACGAACGAATTTCAATGTCATGATTAATGAAGTGCTGAATAATTTTATTTAAATTGTTTAACCCTGCATCCGAGTTTACTTTAATTACATTCTCATCAATTTGAACAGCTTTCACTCCATTTATTTCTTTTAACTGTTCTACATCTAAATTTTCTACTGACTTCACTTCAATCCAAATGTCTTTCGTATCCGTAATAATCGCTTTTAACTGTTCTTTCGTGCCCTCTGCAATTACTTTACCGTGATCAACAATTGCGATTTTCGTACAAATCTCTTCTACCTCTTCCATGTAGTGACTCGTATAAATAATCGTGCTTCCCATTTCATTTAATTTCCGAACAGACTGGAGAATATAGTTTCTTGACTGTGGATCAATTCCAACTGTCGGCTCATCCATAATAATTAACTTCGGTCTATGAGCAATCGCACAAGCAATATTCAGCCTTCGTTTCATCCCGCCTGAAAAGTTTTTCGGATAACTTTTATATTTATCGCTAAGCCCTACAAATTGAAGTGCTTCCTCCACTCTCGCTTTTAACTCAGCACCCCTTAACCCATACAATCCAGCAAAGAATTTCACATTTTCATAGGCAGTTAGCTCTTCATAAATCGCAATATCTTGCGGAACGATACCGATATTCATCTTCGCAAATCGATTATGTTTCTTTATATTTTTTCCTAGTATGCTAATTTCACCTTCATTACTTCTTAGCAAGCCAGCAACCATATTTATCGTTGTACTTTTACCAGCACCATTCGATCCTAAAAAGCCAAATATTTCTCCTTCTTTAATAGATAAAGACATATTATCAACTGCGATGAAATCACCAAATTTTTTCGTTAAATTTTTAATTTCTAAAGTATTCATCGTTTCACCCCTATTTCGGTTTCTCTGCTTTTAGTATAAACAAAAAGAATGAACCTGCTCAGTGCAGAAGTTCATTCTTTTCACATGAGATTATTCACTTTTTTCATATGAGATGATTCATTCTCATATCGGCAGCAACATTGTTACTGAAAAACCACTTGTTCCATCTACAATAATTTTACCATTTACAGATGCCGTTCGTTCCTCCATCCCCATAATACCGAGACCTTTTTTAACAAGCATTGCACCTTTTCCATTATCCTTCACTTGTACCTTTACCATCTTGTTAAGTACATGAATATCGATTGAAATGACTGTCGCATCAGCATATTTCATCGCATTTGTTAATGCTTCCGTGACATTTTCACCGATAATCTTCCACTGTATAGGAGAAATCATATCTAAGTTCCCTTTATAAACGAAAGGAATATTCACATCATGCTTACCGGCAAATTCCTCTATGAATAATTTCATACGATGAATACCAATTTGCTCAGTTGGTGGCTTCATATTTTTTAATGTAATCCGAATGCTTTCAATTCCATCTTTCGAAATATGAATTGCATTTTGTAATAACTCAGCAGATTTTTCTTTATCTATCGCCATTAATCTCTTTGCTGCTTCCATTTGAATGAGTGCACCTGTCATCGAATGGCCAATTTTATCATGAATTTCTTGAGAAAGTCGATTTCTCTCTTCTAACTTAAATGTGTACTCTGATTGCCTTATATACTCTTTATTTTCATTTAAGCTTTTCGTCAGCCGTTGCATATCTTTTCGCATCTGATCATTTTGTGATTCAAGCTTTAATACGCGTAATATATACCGTTCTGCCATCGTTAATACGAGAAAGGAAAATGCAACAATTAATCCATATGTCATTCTAATACTTTCATTTGTAAAGATAATAGGAATCATCATAATGAGAAAGAGTTGCCATTTCTTCTCTATATAACGGAATATAATTTCATATAAGTTCAATGGTAAAAACAAAATAAAGAACGGATGAATCTTCCATGTAAATAACATAACTAAGCCAATCGATACAGAAGTTAATATGTTTTTGTGCGTATCTTTTTTACATATAGAGATTAGCACGTTTACAGAAAGATATAAAAGCAAAGTCAGTATAATCCATGGTAAGTTTGCAACATTTAAATAAATGTAACTAAACACGATATATATAAATACAATTAATTTACTTACAATTAACCAAAATTCCATATCTTTAATCTACTTTCCCTGTTAAATAATAAATCGCAATTTGTGTACGATGTTCCAGTCCAGTTTTCCCTAAAACTGACGTAATATAATTTGCAATTGTTCCTTCTGATATGAAAAGTTGCTTCGATATTTCTTTATTCGAAAAGCCTTTTGCAATTAATGCGATAATACTCAGCTCTCTTTCAGTAAAAAGACTTTTATCTATTTTACATTCTTCCTCTTTACTTTCCATTAAATTAGACTTAATTTTATCTAGAACTACATCTTGCATAACTGTTTGACCGTTATATACTCCTTTTATCGCATCACGAATACGCTCTGGATCATTATTTTTTAATAAATAACCTTTCGCCCCGTTCTTCACTGCGTCCAAAATATATTCATCATCATCGAACGTCGTTAAAATTAGCGGTTTCGTTTTCGTCTCTTCGCAAATGAATTTTGTCGCCTCTACCCCGTTCATATTTGGCATGCGAACATCTAAAAGGGCGATATCAACGTCGTTCTTTTTGCAATATTCCACTGCTTCTTTCCCATCATTTACTGTATCTACTACTTCGAACTCTTCATATGTATTTAAAATAATTTTCATGCCTTCTCTAATAAAAGAATTATCATCTGCTATTAATATTTTAATTTTCATGTTTGTTAGTATGGACCTTTCCCTACTAACACTCACATCCTTTCTCCCTGTAACATTTCCTACTTGCTCATTATATACTTCTCTTTACCATTTTTTCACACCTTTTTTCATCTAGCTCACCTGCAAAAAATATATTATTCTTTTTTTACAAAATGTGTAGGGTGACTTATCATTCTTTACGTCTATATAATAGACTGCGTCAAAAAGGAGGGAGAGACCCATTGAGGAAAAACAATTAATTGAAAAAGCACAGCAAGGAAGCGAACATGCTTTTCGTATCCTTGTGCAAACATATCGTCACTATATTTTCCAAGTTATCTTTTCTATTTTAAGACATGAAGAAGATACGAAAGATGTTACACAAGAAGTATTCGTAAAAATTCACGCCTCTCTCCCAAATTATCAATTTCGCGGATTAAAAACGTGGATGGCGCGTATTGCCACCAATCACGCTATTGATTATAAGAGAAAAAAAGCTAGAGAAAACGAAGAACTCTCCTTATGTAAAGAAACTGAGGAAAATATAAAATCCTCTCAAAATATTGAGGATTTATTATTGACGAAAGAACAAAAATTACTCATTGCTCAAAAACTGAGAGAACTTCCCCATAATTACCGTGATGTCGTTCTCGCACATTACTTAGAAGAAAAAAGTTATCACGAAATTGCTTTGCAGGAAAATATCGAAGTGAAAACAGTCGAAATGAAACTGTATCGGGCAAGAAAATGGATTAAAAAACATTGGAAGGAGGAAGAGTTTCTATGATGCATTATTCAAAAGAAGATTGGCGCAATTATACATTAGATGTTATAGAAAGTAATGAACGTGAATCTATGGAAGAACATCTTTATGAATGTGATCATTGTTTAGCGCTTTATATGGAAAGTATTGATGAACAACAGGAAAACCTTCCGATGATAAATGATGATTCATTTACGAACGAAGTTATGACGCAAATTAATTTTAAAACGCTACAACCTAATGAAAATATAAAAACAAACTCATTAAAGCGAACGATTATTCACTACATAATTGCAACCGCAGCTACAATTATTTTTATGGTAAGTGGTTTATTCCAATATATTTTCACAGCGACATCAAATTTCGAGAAATCTTCAAAACATAACGAGTCTTCTATCTCACAACAAATTGTAAACAAATCGGTAGACACATCAAAAAAGGACGGAGGTTCAAAGCATGAATAAAAACCCCTTTTTAGCACTTGTATTAGGGCTAATTCCTGGGCTTGGACATTTATATTTAAAGAAATTTGGACGGTTTATTTTATATAGCGGAGGGGCTGTATTTCTATTTATCTTTGCAGCATTTTGTACAATAGCATTGGGAGCGCGTGATATTGCTTTTCTTTCTCTATTTTTACTAGCCGTGTTATGGGTGGTCAACTTACTAGATTTAGTTATCACGATTATTAACCAATCGAAAAAACAAGCAACCGGAGAATTAACAGAGTCCTCTAAAGAGAGCGAACGATTTTATATCATTCTTCTTTCCATCATCCCTGGACTTGGTCATTTTCAATTAGGGCTTATGCAACGTGGACTTACATTTTTAGTAGCTTGTACAGGAATCGGAAGTATGATCATTTTCGTTGCCCTTTTAACATCTCAAGAAAGTTTCCTTATCTTTCTCGTGACGTTACCTGTTTTATGGATTTATAATTTCTTCGATGTTGTTCAGCAACTCCAGAAAAAAGAACGTGGTGAGCAATTAGTTGACCGCACTATTTTTGAAGATTTTGAAGAGCACCGTGAACAAGGAAAGAAAAGTAAAACATTCGCTTCTATTTTAGCGATGTTTCCTGGAGCGGGACATATGTATTTAGGCTTACAGCGACGAGGCCTCCAGCTTATGGCAGCCTTTTTACTTTCCATCTATTTACTTGACTTATTAAGACTTTCAGCGTTTTTATTTTTAGTACCAATCATTTGGTTCTATAGCTTCTTTGACGCTTTACAGCAAACTGCAAAGTATGGAAAAGAACGTGTACATGACGAACCTATCATTGATTATTTTATCAATCATCAAAGATGGATCGGTATCGGGTTAATTACACTCGGGGGTTATTATTTATTAGATCAAACAGTCCTTCCTATTTTGAATGATTACTTCGCAACTATATTTAACATTCATCTTAGCGAGCTGTATTATCGCTATTTCCAAACATCTATCGTTGCACTCCTCTTAATTGGTGGCGGCTTTAAATTGTTACTTGGAAATAAAGAAAATAAAGGTGGTACGAAAGAATGAGAACATGGCGCGTTGGAACATTTTCAATGGGGCTTTCTATTATTGCATTAGGTTGCTTCTTACTATTTTCAGTTATAAAAGGTACTGAGGTATTAGATTCCTTAACAGCATGGTGGCCTGTTTTACTTATTATACTTGGCGTGGAAATTTTACTTTACCTTCTATTTTCTAAGAAGGAACAATCATTTATTAAATATGATATTTTTAGTATTTTCTTTATCGGTGTTTTAGGAAGCGTCGGAATTGCTTTTTACTGTTTATTATCAACTGGATTGCTAGATGAAGTTCGTCATTCTATTCATACCACTCGCCAAACGAGTAATATTCCAAGTGGACAACTTAATATACCTGAATCTATCAAAAAAATTGTAGTGGATGCAGGACAGTACCCTCTAACAATAGAGGGAAATGATACAAATCAAATTCATCTTCTTGGAACATATGAAATGACGACGAAAGCTAATGAAAAACTTAATTTAAAACAAGAAGATTTTCTTTCCGTTCAAACAGCCGGGGAAACAATGTATATCACTTTAAAATCATTACCAGTTCAACATACGTTATGGAATTCCGCACCACAGGTCAAACCGACACTCGTTCTTCCACAAAATAAAAATGTAGAAGTTCGTGCTTCAAATAACGAACTATCCCTTTATCCAGGTCAATTACAAAATAATTGGTTTGTACAGGAAAGTTCAAATGTATCTGTTCATTTAACGAAAGAAAGCGATGTATCTTTAATCGCCATAACAAACAAAAAAGAATCCCACGGAAACACACCCTGGGAACAAGTTGAAGATTTAACGAAAAAAGAAGAGAATACTTCAGAAGAAAATCCAGAATTAAACGAACAAGAACATTGGTATAAAAATTCGATTAAAACTGGAAATGGAACGTACAAATTAAGCATTGAGAAAGCTTACAATTTAAATATGAGTGTTATTGAAAAATAAAAAAACCTTCCACAATTGTGGAAGGTTTTTCTCATATAATCGCTTTAATTCCCTCTAACACTAAGCCAATCATAAATCCGCAAACAGCTCCGTTTACTCGGATCCATTGTAAATCTTTACCGACGTTATTTTCAATCATTTCAATTAACGTTTTATCATCTAACTTATCAAGATTTTCTTGCACAAGCTTTCCGATTTTCGAATGGTTATTCTCAACAAGCTTCACAACTTGTTTTTGTAACCAATCTTCTATTTTTTGAACAATCACTTCGTCATCTTTTATTTTATTCATTTGTTTTTGCAAAAATGGAATAACATACTTATCCGCAAATTCTTCATTGTTTACAAAGGCAACTGCTTTTTGCTGCGCTTGTTCCAACATCTCTTTAATTTTGTCAGTAGCATTCCAATTTGAAATCCATTTTTCTTTCCAATTTTCTAATTCTTGTAGTAACGCTTCATTTTCTTTTACATTTATAATTTCTTGACGAATTTTTGCTAATATAAGCTGTCTCGTGCTATTATCCGCATCTTGTAAGCTGTTAATATTGCTAATAATGAATTTCTGCAAAATGCCGCCAATTTTATCTTCATCTACAATATTCATAAACGACTTCAATGTAAACTGTAAAAATCCATCTACTTTTATATTTTCCATCGCCTTCATACCTAAACTTCCGAGCTGGTAACGTGCTTCATCTTGCGCTGTCCAATCTTTCACTTTTACTAAAATGTAATCAAGTGTCTTCTCATCATATTCTTGCACAACTAATTGATCAACAAGCACTTGTAAGATGTTACTTGTATTCATTGTATGCAAATACGTTTTTAATTCTTTTTCAATAATAACCGCTAATTTTTCCGTATCTATTGAAACAATCGCCTTCTCAGCAATCGTTACAATCCCTTTTTTCACAGCATTAGACTGCATTTCTCTCTCTGCAATTTGCAGCACCATTTGTGCTAGTTGCATTTCTTTTACTTTATTCGTAATACTTTCTTTCGTTAGCCACTCATTTTCTAACGTATTGATGAGCCCTTTCGTTACTCGTTTACGGTTTTTAGGTAACAAAGCTGTATGCGGAATTGGAATTCCCATCGGATGACGGAATAAAGCTGTAACTGCGAACCAATCCGCAAGTCCACCAACTAACCCAGCTTCAAATCCACCTTGAATAATCTCACCAGCTACCGACCCTTGAAAAGGAATAGAAGCCGCAAAACCTACCCCCATAACCCCAAGCGAAATACCCGCTATATATTTAGTCTGTAATGACATCGTATACACATCCTCTTATTATGTAAAATAAAGCTTTTTGTTGTATTTATTTGATATTAGTTCTTTATATCTATACTATAATGAACTAATGCGAAAATAACAAAGAATTTATAATAATACAAGTATTGCTTTCACACACTTTATAATCATTCAAATTAATTTTTACATTTTTTTCAAAATGATAACACCCTCTGTAGAGTTCTCTATGTTAAACTATCTATATAATATTATAATAGATAGGAACGATTAAAAATGTTCTCTAGCAAATTATCTACTTTAAAAAGAAGTATATTTCAAGGTGAAATATTTCAGTTTTTAAACAAAAAAGATGGCCTAATCGCTATTTTCTTTATCGCTATTTATTTAGCATACTTTTATTTTCTAATGAACTTTTGGTATTCTCCATTAATGAAAAATTCATACTTTCCAATCTCACATCCGCGTCTTTATGCTGTTTTAGGAATTACTTTGCACCAAATACCTATCGTAATTCTATTATTTATTATTCTTAAAAGATCGAAACAAACGTTATCAAGTATTGGTTTTAGAAAAAAAGGATTGAAATCTTCTCTCTTAATCGGAGCTTTTCTTTTGTTTATATACGTATATAAATACGAAAAAATAAATGGATTTCAATTAGAAATGCTTTATTTCCTTTACTACTATTTAATTAATATCGGTTTTGAAGAGGAAATTATATTTAGAGGATATCTTTGGCCAAGATTAGTTGTGCTACTAGGTAAATTTTGGGGTACATTTCTTACATGTGCATGCTTTGGTATTGCCCATTCATTTATGCCGATTATTTTAGGTGACACCTCTCAAGGAATTGGGGATTGGGTAGGAGCTGGTCTGGCCGGACATTTGCTTTATGCTTTTATTTACACTCGTAATAATAATTTACTCCTCCCCATATTCATTCATGCTTTTTTAGATATGCCCTATAAAGTGGGATAAATAAAAATGAGGCTATTTACAGCCTCATTTTTGGTTTAACGTAAATGCCTCACCTTTTTTATAATACCCATCCATCACATCTTCTGGAACCATACTACCTCCCGTTCCCCACACAATATGAGTACCTTTCTTCATCTTCTCTGTTAACTGTTGTTTTTGTAAATACCCATCTTCTGTACATACTTTCACTGGTCCTATCATACCAGCTAATGCAGAAGGCTCTAAATAAATATTTTCCGTATCAGCTAGTTCTTTTAATAATCTATATAACTCTTCATCACTTACTGTGTAATTTCCACTCAAAAATGGTTCTATCGTTTTACCGACAAATCCAGACGGTCTTCCTACCGCTAGTCCGTCCGCGTCTGTTACATTATCAATCCCGATATCTTGAACGGCAATTTTATCATGAAGTCCTGTCATTAAACCGAGTAACATGCATGGAGAATGCGTAGGCTCGGCAAAGAAACAGTGTACGTTGTCTTTATACAATAACTTTAAACCAAATGCGACTCCGCCAGGTCCGCCCCCTACTCCGCATGGTAGATAAACGAATAAAGGATGTTCTTCATCCACTACAATCTCTAACTCTTCTAATTGTTTTTGTAAACGCGAGGCTGCTACTGCGTATCCTAAAAATAAATCATGTGAGTTTTCATCATCTACAAAATAACAGCTAGGATCTGCATCTGCTTGCCTTCTTCCTTCTTCTACAGCTTTACTGTAATCAGCTTCATATTCAATAACATTTACACCTTTGCTTCTTAATAAATCTTTTTTCCATTGTTTCGCATCTGCTGACATATGAACCGTTACGTTAAAACCTAGTTTCGCACTCATAATCCCAATGCTTAGCCCTAAATTTCCTGTTGAACCGACTGCAATTGAATATTTGGCAAAAAACTCTCTACATGTATCACTATCTAAAATGGAATAATCATCTTCTTCTGTTAACATACCGTGCTGCAAAGCTAATTGTTCAGCATGTTTCAACACTTCATAAATGCCGCCTCTAGCTTTAATTGATCCTGATATCGGGAGATGACTATCACATTTTAATAATAATTCTCCTAAAATAGGTTGCTCGTAATTTTTCTCTAAAGCTTGTTTCATAGAAGGGATTTTCAATAAAGGTGATTCAATTATGCCTTTCGTCTCTTTCGTTTCAGGAAAAACTTTCGCAATGTATGATGCAAAACGCTTTAACCTCTCCTTCGCATCTTTTACATTCTCTTCACTGAGTGGCGAATCTTTTATTGCCGTTTCATACTTTTCCATGTTCGGATTCACCCAAAACACTTCTTCTGTTTCAATCAATTTATTTAATAGTGGATATTCCTCTTTTAATTTCTCTATTTCCTTCATTCCTCTTCCTGGTTTAAAATTCTTATAAAAATCTATAAATTGTTGGCGAACCAAGTCAAATGCCAACTACCGAAAAGGAATCTCACCTTTTTCCTGTCCGTAAGATTTGTGACCTTTTCATCCACCTATTGTGAAAGAATGACGGCAGGTTCCTGTTAGGAACGGTCTTTTCTTGCATACTACCATTCATCCAAGTCAGTAGTATGCAAGAGGTTATAAGAAATAAACCAGTACCCCCCTTCTATATTTAAATTTTAAATAATAATTGTTGATTGCTCATATAAACAGTTTTGTGAAGAATACTCCACAATTTCCAATTGTGATGATCTTTCCATGTTTTAATCGTTTGTAGCCATTTTTTATATACTTTTTTCGTATTCGTATCCTTTTCGCTTTCTTCCATTGAAGCGACAAAAATACGGAGTTTTGTTGTAATTTTGTTTTTTAATAATAGAACAACTTCTTTAGGTAATCTTTCTTGGAAACCTAATCCACGTCTTACGATTGTGAACGCAGCGGTTTCGTGAACACTAATACCAAACTTTTTACTATATTTTAATTTTCCGATCACACTTGTATAGGCAGGATTTACTGTTTTGACAGAAAATCCGTTACGAAGAGCCATACGAATTAAACTATCCAACATTTTTTTATACGTAAATTGATGAAATTTACGATTGCTGTATTTATCAGTATCATGAGACTGTCGGAATTTCAAATCCTCTAAAATAATACCACCTACATTGTTTTCTATTAACCATTTTTTGATTTGTTGTACGATTTGTCCGATTACTGTTGTGCGTTTGTTTGTTGAAAATGTATCAAGATTGTGTAAGTAAAAGATCTTCGAACCCTTAAAATTACCTTGTTTTGTACATAAACTAATTGCAATTCGATCCGGATTCACATCGATCCCTGCAATTAAATCAGATTGTGGTGTTTCTTTAAAATCTAATACACGACCTATTTCCGTTTCATCAAACGTAATGTTTACATAAAAATCATTTTGTTTGCGAATAATTTCTACACTATATTTTTGATGATCTATAATCGGTTTTCCTTTTGGATTTACACCGATTTGTTCTCCCATAACAACATTTGTGATTTCATGATAAAAACGATATGGAATAATAATCGGAACTTTGATTCGTGGGCTTTTTGTTTTTCCATTTGTTCGTCCTAATGAATTTGCAATTTCTAACCATCCTTGCCCACAATCATCAACTGTAATGCGCATGTTCAAATTCCCTTTTTTACTTTTATCTCCGCGAGAATATAATTGCCTTGTACGTAAATCTTTCCATTCTTGATTGGATATCTTACCTTTCATTCTTTCATAGAAATTTTTCCGTCCACCAAAAATAATAGGAGGTAATGTTCCATTTTTAATATGTGTTTCATACATTTCAATTTTTTGTTCTAATTTTTGTTGTCTTTTTCTTAATCCAATTAGACACATTTCTAATGAAACTTTTTTTGGGTTTTTCCTGCCACTTTCATAATCATCTTTTTTTTGTAATGTTTTTTCTAATTTTTTTTGATTGTTTTCTAGGTAAACAGGAAGAAGTTCTTTTTGGGAGGAAAGGATGGTTTGTACTTGCAAAACTGCATCTTCACAAAAGCGTTTGTTTAACAAATATTTAAGTTGTAGTTTTTTAATCAATTCTTTCTCGCTTTCTCCTTCAATTAAACGATTAAAACTATATCGTTTTGCACTTTCGAACGTACGGATCAAAGTAATTAAAGCTTCCATTTGTTCTTTTGTAATAGAATTGATTTTACAAGTACGTGTTGTTTTCATCCTTTTCCCCCTTTTCATCACCTGAAAATATTATAGGTTGAATTCTGTAAAATATAAAACCTGTAATTGTAAATTTTTATAGTTTTTTATAGTTTTTTATAGATTCTTATTTACTGTTATTACCTCCTCATCACCTTGTAGCTTGCGATTTAATAAATTATAATTAAATTAATTTTAATATAGTTTAACATAAATTATCCACTTTAGTTAATTTTAATTTAATTTATTTAAATATAATTTAATGATCAGTAAGGAGATTTTCATTATGGAAAATATAGATATTGGTAAAAAAATTGAAAAACAAAGAAAGGAAAAAGGTTTAACGAGTAAAGAACTAGCAAAGATGGCCGATATTACACCATCTATGTTAAGTCAAATTGAACGCGGATCTGCTAACCCTTCTATCCAAACATTAAAAGTTCTCGCTAAAGCGCTTGATGTTCCAACATTTAGCTTTTTACTTGAAGATACAAATACAGACGATTTAATTGTACGCTCTCATAAACGTAAAAAAATGATTATCGATAATTTATCATATGAAATGCTATCACCTGATTTCACAGGAAATTTAGCAACAGCGATTATGACTGTCCCGCCGAATACAGCTTCATCAGAAAATGTACTAGAACATAAGGGTGAAGAATTAGCATTTGTATTAGAAGGGAAAATCACATTACATTTAAATGAAGAAGAATACATATTAGAAACGGGTGATAGTGTAAAAATACCCGCTTATTTAAAACATAAATGGGTAAATCAATTTGAGAAAAATGCGATTGTTTTATTTTCTGTTACTCCACCGATTTTTTAATAGATGTAATAAAAATAGCCACGTGCGGATTCCTCCGTACATGGCTATTTTTATTTTTTCGGCACGAACAAAATCCCTAAACTCAGAACACAAAAACTGAGTATTTGCTGCATCGATAAACCAAATAAAATCGAATTCTGTTCACTAATAAGCGAAAGAATAATATGAGCAACACCCTCAACTATTAGAAAAACACTTATGTTCTTTCCATTTCCGAGCCTTTCATTTTTCATCCATAATAAGCCCAATAGACACAGGGCAAGGATGATCTCGTATACAAAAACGGGGTGATATAAAAATTTAGATTCATATACTTTCACACCCCAAGGCAGTGTCGTTTGTACTCCTATTTTGTGGTGGAATAGAAAATAGAAAACAATACTCATACATAGTCCAATAGGCAATGTATCAAGTAAAATGCGAAGTGAAAATTGCTCCTTTTTACTTTTCCAAACAATGTATACACTTGCAATTATGCATCCTACTATAATATGTTTCATACTTCCTATAGCTAATAATGCTTGCAGTGGCGACCTAATAGCCCATACTGGATTTAAAATTGCCGGTGCAAATTTCCATAAAAATACGATGATAAGAAAAGCATTTGTTACTGCATCCATCATTTTTTCATATGGTACACTTTGTTTCTTCATCTTTCGTTTCATCAACATAAATCCAAATAGACTTCCAATTATAAGAGATACGGGTTGTAACCTCACGATCCACTCCATTAATACAAAATCCCCTCTTTAACTCTCAATTAATTTCTTAAATTTCTCTTCTAATTGATCTGGAGGTAATACGCCTCGTACTTGCTCTACGATAATGCCATCTTTATTAACAAAAAACGTCGTTGGTAAAGAAAATACTTTATAGTCTAATCCAGCTACTCCGTCCATATCTAGTAAAACAGGAAACTTAAATCCGTGACGATCCGCAAAAGCGCTCGCTTCTTGCACTGGATCTCCGATTGTTGCATTTACCGCAAAGATTTCAACATCCTTTTTATATTTATCATACATACGAACTAAGTCAGGTGCCTCCATTTCACATGGACCACACCATGATGCCCAAAAATTAATAAGATACGGTTTTCCCTTTGCATCATGTAACGAATACAACTTCCCGTCTAGTCCTTTTAACGTTATGTTTGGTGCTTTAAATCCTACTTGTGGTAATACTTCTGTTTTTTGTAACTCCGCTTGTTTTTCTTTTCTTTCCTTTTCTTCTTTCTTTGTATTATAAAAGTTCACTCCGGCCCAAATTAGTGCTCCGGCTAGTATAATCACAATTAGTTTCTTCACTTTTCTTCCTCCTAAACACACTACATAAAGTAGTGTTAATACTTAAAAAAAAGAGGCTATATGCACTCTCCGACAATCAGTACAACCGACATACAAAATAAACCTACTGTTACATATACCGAATTCGTATGTAACGGCATATTGAGCTTAACAACTTTTTCATGTAACACTTGCTCAATTCGTAAATTTATTGCTGTTTTTGCAAATGAAGCTGTAACACATCGATTTTCCATTGTCTTTATTTTAATTAATTTTAATAATGCGCTTCCTAACTCGAATTTAGATTTCATTTTCCGCATTGCATACTTATCTGCAGCTAACTCTTGATACACATGATAGCGCTGCAATAGCCCTTTTAATATCGGGATGTATATCATTCCTTCTGCTAATAACGTAAAACAAAATAATTTTAATGGGTCTCGATTGTTTTGATGATATTCTTCATGAAAAATAATCGCATCCATTTCTTCAGCTGAAAAAGTTTGAAGCATCCCTTCTGACACGACAACTTTCGGACGAAATAACCCAATTGTAAATGCCGCAACTTCCGCAGTCGGCAATATATATATTTGTTTTCCTTTTCGAACGAAGGGAATAAGTACTTTTTGTAACCTTTTAGTATCAAAAAATTGTCGCCACATTCTTTTGCAAACAATAAACACAGTAAGTAGTAGAAATCCAGCGATTATAATACGAATGAATGATAATTCTTTCATATGTTTTTCTAACTGAAACAAGCAAAAATTCGAAAGAAAGAACGCCTTATTTTGAAACAGAAATGGATATGTAACGTAATACACTAACATACTAAAAAAGAGGGAACTAACAATGACTGCTAACAATACGATTTTACGCATTTGCCATTTCATTTCATTAATCCTCTTTTTTTAACTGACTCAATTTATCTTCTAACTTTTTTATTAAAGTCGGATCAACTTGCTCTAATTCATCTAGCATATGATTTACAACTAAATCACCAAATTCCCCCATCAATTCCTGTGTCATTTTCTTCGTTTGATTGGATAAGAATTCATCTTTTGTTTGTACAGCACGATATATTCCACTTCTTTTCATAGTCTGCTTTTCTAAGTGTAATTTCTCTACTAACCTGTTCATAACTGTCATTACAGTATTAAAATTTACAGGTGATTCTTCACTTAATTTCTGCTGTACTTCTTTAATCGTAATACCCTCACTAGACCAAACAATCTCCATAATCTTTGCTTCAAGCGGTCCAAAGAAATGATTTAGCCCTTGTTCATTTAGCTTATAGTTTTGAGTAAACATCGTATAGCTCCTTTCACACTAAGAATTGTAGTATAAATGAAATAAAAGGTCAATTATGAATGCTATACACTAAAATCCACTCCCAAATCCCATTTACTGTAAACCTAACTTTTCTCCAAATGTTTCAAACAGATACTGCTCTAATATTTGTACACTAAACTTCTCATTACGCCCAAGTGCAAACAATTCCCGATCTTTCGCTACGATAGTATCTAACGGGATAACGACATTATCCACTATTTTTGTAATTTCAATGATGTTACTTTTTACATTTACCTCTGTTTTAAATTCAATGTTTTCTAATACGATATGCGAGCGTCTTCCTGATGCAAAAAAAGTAAAGTTAGGATTTTTATAAATACCAATTTCACTCTCTAGTGGATATAAATATTGAAAAATGATATCTCTATGTCCATCTTTTATTATTTTTTCATCCTTCTCATCATCCAAGTATTCTTTCACCTTCGTTGTAAATTCAAATCGAAAATCCACTTTTTTCACGCTCCCTCTTTGTATTTTTATATTAAATAAATATATTGAAATAATTTTACCAT
Source organism: Bacillus sp. FSL R9-9834 (assembly GCF_038006905.1). Classification (NCBI taxonomy): domain Bacteria; kingdom Bacillati; phylum Bacillota; class Bacilli; order Caryophanales; family Bacillaceae; genus Bacillus; species Bacillus sp. FSL R9-9834. The sequence continues at coordinate 1,750,121 of NZ_JBBOWD010000001.1, read as the reverse complement.
ATTGTAATACAACTTCCTATTAAAAGTAAAAACTCATTTGTAAAATCTATATTATTTCCAGTTCTTTTTTAAAGGATAGGCACTCATTCAATATGAATTCATGCTTCGTTATATCTATTTAAACATATTGTTTCCATATTTTGAAACAATAGTAAGAAGCATTATATAACAATAAGGTGAAACTTTAATCAGTAGGGGTTTGTTCATCCCCCGCCTAACTTCTTTGCTTCCGCTGAATTTTGAGATGGGGGTCTTACTGCCCGTTATTGCGGGATAAACTGTTTCTAATTCATTTTCCTATATAGCCACTATCACCTTTATTATTCCAATATATTTAAACCCCATTTTCTACTTATTCATTACGTAAGAGAAGGAATGTAACTCTCTTCTATCGAATTTTTATATAACGAAAATGATTAGGTGGTGCTTTACTATGAAATTAGCTGTCATTGGTGGCGGTGATTTACAAGATTCAAATCACTCGCCTATTAATGAGCGACTTATAGAATTAACAAATAAACAGTATCCGAAAGTATTATTCATTCCTACAGCTAGTCATGATGATGAAAGCTATATAAAATTATTTTTAGACACATTCGAAAAACAATTACACTGTGACGTACAAATTTTACGTATTATAGCCGATACACCTTCTAAATATGAAATAGACGAAATGATTCAGTCTGCTGATTTAATTTATCTCGGTGGCGGGAACTATATTCAAATGATTACAGAATGGAAAGAACATAAGCTCGATGAAAAATTACTATTGGCTCTGCAGCAAGGAACGCTCATTGCAGGGTGTAGCGCTGGTGCTATGTGTTGGTTCACATCTAGTATCCGCTCAGATTATGAAGGTTCTGGTTATATAGAGAGTAACGGCTGGGGCATTGTGAACAAAAGGTTTTGTCCACATTATAATCAATTAAATAGAATGAACGCCTTCCATTCCTTTTTACAAAATCATCAAGGTAATATAGAAGGCATTGCACTAGAAGATAATTGCGCCTTATATATTACAGAAGAATCTTTTGAAATTATCGGTGAACCAGAAAAAGCGTGGGAATTTTATATGAGTGATAATAAACTCATTAGACAACATTTTGATATTACTTTAAAAAGCTATTTGTAAATCTGCACTTATAAAAAATGTCCCTAAGTATAATAACTTAGGGACATTTTTAGTGTTTAACTCACTAATCGTGTAATTCGTTTCTTCTGCCATGAAAGCTTATAATATGCATATTGTAGTATTAAGCTGACAATAAATGCTGCTGGGTATCCAATCCATATCCCTTCTATGCCAAGACTTGTATGGTAAGAAAGGTAATACGCTACAGGTACTTCAACAAGCCAAATTGATACGACGCCAATAACAGTTGGCCATAATACTGTACCGCTTGCTCGCATTGTCGCACTAATAATTTGCGCATGACCGAAAATTAAATAACTCCATAATGTGATCATAACTAGGCTATGAGCAATTTCAATTGTAGTTTGACTCGTTAAAAATAGTGCTAGAATGTCTCTTGAGAACAAGTAAATGAGAGATATTAACACACCACCGATGACGTAGTTCATAATAATTCCGGCCTTCACAACTTTCTGCAATCGATCAAATTGATTCGCACCAATTGATTGTGCAGCAAAAATGGAGACTGTAATACCAAGACTAACGGCTGGCATTTGTACATAACTTGCAACTTGGTTCACAACGCCATAAGCTGCTGTTGCATCCGAACCGTAACGATTTACAAACGCGATTACCGCAATTTCTGATAATGAAACTAATATCATATTAACACTTGCTGGAATACCGAGTCGTAGTAATAACTTTAATAAACCCCAATCCATTCGAAGATATTTCCTTACCGTACTATCTAATTGTAGCGGGTGATTTTTCTTCTTTAAATACACTAACATGACAATAAACGTAATAACTGTAGATATAACAGAAGCATAGGCTGCTCCATACACATCTAATTTTGGAGCACCTAACCATCCAAAAATAAGGATTGGTAATAAAATCATATTTAGCGCTGTACTTACAATTAAAAAGTAAAATGGCGTTTTAGAATCTCCTGTACCTCTCATAAACGTTGTGTATGCGAAATATAAAAATAAGATTGGCATCGATATAAATAAAATACGTGCATAATGTACACTTATTTCAATAATATTTTCTGGCGTCCCCATAAGGCGCATAATATCCATTGCAAAAATACTACCTACTATCGCTAACACAACTCCAATAATAAAGGTAAATGTTAGCGTCGTACCAACAATCGCTTTTAAACGATCTTCGTTTTTTGCCCCAAACGCCTGACCAATTAAAATGGAACTCCCTGAACCAATACCAATTACGAATGAAACAAGTAAGAAAAATAATGGGAAGAATGCCGATATGGCCGCTAAATCATTCACTCCAAGCCATCTTCCTACTACTACCATACCGAATAATTGTCCAACTGATTGTAGTACATTACTTAATAGTAACGGTACTAAAAACATGGACATCGATTTCCAAATCGGTTTACTCTCACTTTCTAACTTATGTGACTCCGCACCTTCTTTATTGTTATTTGTAGGTGGTTTCAAATTTCATTTCTCCTTTTATTAAAAATCTGTTTTTCAACTTCCATCTTTTTGTATATTTGTTGTAATGGTGTGCTTCTATTCATATTCTTTCCTATGTTATTATAACTTCACCCAATATTGGCTTCCATCAGCTGTTCTATCTAAAAACCCGTATTCGATTAAATATCTTCTCAAAGTTACAAAATCCGGATATACGCTTTCTATAATAGCATTTACTTCTTTTTCAGTGTACTTTTTATTACTATCAAACTTCGTCACTAAATGACGTAATATAATTAATTTACGCTTTTGCTTTTTTGGAAATTTAGAAAGCGGTCCATCTAATCCCTCTGTAAAATGCGTTTTTAACACTTCATCATTTTCTTCTTCTGTAATATTGTAACGATCATCTACCATCGTTGCTGTTCTATGAATGGGTACAAATTTCGTTTGTACTTTTGATTTTTCTTCTGACAGTTCCATTAACGCTAAAAACACTTTCGCTTGCTTCATTTTCTCTCGAAGTGTAAACCGATGATTGCGGATGGTTGAAGTACTTCCCCCATCCATCTCTTTCACAATCTCTTTATCATTCAGCCCCATATGGAAAAACTGAACCATCTTCTTTTGCAAATCAGTTAAACCTGTATACTTCTTATCTAAATTTAATAAATAATCAAACATCGACGTATGTTCGTTTTGCACATGCAATTGTACAAACTTCTCTGCTTCATACAAAACTTGATTATCTTGATAAATAACACCCTTAATAAACGCTTCTCCACACGCTAAACAAATATATTCCTCTACTTCCGCTTCAAATACATACCCTTTCTTCAACTCCTCAACTGAAGCGTCCCAAAACTTCTCTGAAATATCACTCATACTAAACACTCCTTTAAAATGTTTGTTTTAAAATAAACAAATCTTAATAACGTTTATTACCACTTCATCATCTTAACATAACAAAAACAAACTTTTCAATATTTCGTTTACCTATTTTATAAACTTTTATAAAAACGTCTATTGGATATTCTTTAAAAAGGACATAAAGCAACGAAAAGCGAATGTATTTAATATATGAATTACGATAGGATGTGAAACAAAACATGAATATTCTGGACGACCTTTGGTTTACTGTTAAACAAATTGCCCAAAATACATATGCAATTAGTGAATATGGACATTGGGAGAAAGTACATTCCTTCTTACTTGTAGGCGATACTACCGCACTCCTTATTGACACTGGACTAGGTATCGATAATCTGAAGCGTATAACTGACCAACTAACAACCTTACCAATTACTGTTGTCACAACACATGTCCATTGGGATCATATCGGTAGTCACTCACACTATGAAGAGATCTATGTACATGCTTTAGAAGCAGATTGGCTCATTAACGGGATAAAAGGACTTCCTATTACTCAAATTAGGCATGACATCGCTCGAGATATCACTTTACCTACACCTAAAACATTTCAACCTGAAACATTCAAGCCTTTTCAAGGAACACCAACAAAATTACTACAAGATGGAGACATTATTGATATCGGAAATAGGAAGATTCAAATTATACATACCCCAGGTCACTCACCGGGACATATTTGCCTATACGATTATGAAACTGCGTTTTTATTTACGGGAGATTTACTTTATGAGGGCACGATTTTTGCATTTTATCCATCTACAAATCCTGTAGATCTAGTTCAGTCTCTAAATAAAATTACAAACGTCTTTCCTATTAAACAAATTTTTGGTTCACATCATACCCTCGGCCTTTCACCTGTTATATTGAAAGAGGTAAAATATGCTATTCAATATTTAAATGATAAAGAGCTGATCAAACACGGGACTGGTATTCATACATTCCAAAACTTCAGCATTCAATTTTAACTAAAAAAAAGGTGTTTCCGTATAAGAAAACACCTTTTACTTTTTATATATTCTATTTACAGTCTCTACTAAAACCTTACTTACCTCTACAAATATATGTTTTCGATTTCCATCCTCAACAAATTTCTTTGCACAACTACCCATAACCGTCATACAACTAATTATGACTAACGCTATCTTTCTATTCTTGTAAGTCACTTCATGCCACTCCACTATTACAAAACTTCTTTTGAATTTATCCCATCAAGAAATTTTACATGAATAATAAAACGTGTGAATATGCAATTATGCATATTCACACGTTTTATTACGATGTTATGATTTAATTTAGTTAAAGTACACGTATACCGAGGTGACTAACTTGAAATTTAAAGCGAAAAAAAATCCATTTCACGTCATTTTTATTACATTATTTATCATGATTTTTTTCATTTCGCTATTCTTCCAAAATGAAAATTCTATTTTTTTCACCCTCATGATGCTGCTAAATATCGTGAATCTTTCTTCATTCTATTTCTCTCACTACAACGTAACGGAATCATCTCTTTTCGTAAAACATGGTTTCATACTACGTACTGAAATTCCCTTTGAAGATATTCGCCACATTAAATACTCTGGTAAAAAACTTCATTCAAAGAAATGGACTAGACAGCAATTAGAAATCCATTATAATTTATTCGACTCTGTGACAACTTTCGTACCACAAGAAGAAGAAAAATTCATTGCACTTTTAAAAGAAAACTGCCCACATATGAAAATATTGAATATGTCTGCTAACAAATAATATATTTTGGCACTTACAGTAATAAAAAAAACCAAGATTCTAAACGAAGAATCTTGGCGTTTTTATTACTCTTTCGGAGCAATCATTTTTTTCGGATCGACAATTTCATCAAATTGTTCTTCTGTTAGTAGTCCAGATTGCAGCGCTGCTTCTTTTAAAGTTAGCCCTTCTTTATGAGCATGCTTCGCAATTTTCGCTGCATTTTCATATCCGATATGCGGGTTTAATGCTGTAACAAGCATTAATGAACGATTCACATTCTCTTTAATGACTTCTTCATCTGCTTCAATACCAACTGCACAATTATCATTAAATGAAACAATTGCATCTGCTAATAAGTGAGCAGATTGTAAGAAGTTATATGCAATAACAGGTTTAAATACATTTAACTCAAAATTGCCTTGGCTCGCTGCAAATCCGATTGTTGCGTCATTTCCCATCACTTGTGCTACAACCATCGTTAACGCTTCACTTTGCGTTGGATTTACTTTTCCTGGCATAATAGAGCTTCCTGGCTCATTTGCTGGAATAATAATTTCTCCTAGCCCACTACGTGGACCACTTGCCAGCCAGCGCACATCGTTAGCGATCTTCATTAAATCCGCTGCTAATGCTTTTAATGCCCCATGCGTATATACAACTTCATCATGACTCGTTAATGCATGGAATTTATTTGGTGCAGAAATAAATTGCTTACCTGTAAATTGGCTAATTTCCTCAGATACCATCTCACCAAATTTAGGATGGGCGTTTATACCTGTTCCAACTGCAGTACCACCAATCGCAAGCTCTTTCATATATGTATTGCTCTCTGCAATCATACGCTCTGTTTTTTCAAGCATACGGTGCCATCCACTAATTTCTTGTCCTAATGTTAACGGTGTCGCATCTTGTAAATGTGTACGACCAATTTTTATAATATGTTCAAATGCAGTTACTTTTTCTGCTAACGTTTCTTTTAATTTCGTAATTGCTGGTAACACGTGATTTTCTACTGCGAGTACACATGCTACATGAAGCGCAGTTGGGAAAGTATCATTTGAACTTTGAGACATGTTCACATCATCATTCGGATGAATATGTACGTCAGATCCCTTCTCTTTCAAAATTTGATTCCCTCGGTTTGCAATTACTTCATTCACATTCATGTTTGACTGAGTACCACTACCTGTTTGCCATACGACAAGTGGAAAATGTTCATTCCATTTCCCTACAATCACTTCGTCAGCTGCTGTCACAATTGCTTCTGCTTTTTCTTCTGATAACTTTCCTAATTTTTTATTAGTAAGTGCTGCACTCTTCTTTAAAATGGCAAATGCTTTTACAATTTCAAGCGGCATTTGCTCTGTTCCAATCGGAAAGTTTTCTTTACTACGTTGTGTTTGTGCTGCCCATAATTTATCAGCTGGAACTTTAATTTCTCCTATTGTATCTCTTTCAATTCTGTACTCCATTTTTTCATCCCCTTGAAAATAAAATACCTACATTTCTTATAATAACAGACTTTCTCTTAAATGATAAGAATTCTCACTCATATATGTAGATATTCTATACTTATTTTTAAAAATTCCTCTTGGCCTAAACTTAAGTTTAGGCTGTACCCTTTCCTTTGTAACCTACTATAACACTACTGGAGGAATTCAATACGAAAAAATATGCTTTCATAACAGGTGCAAATAAAGGAATTGGATATGAACTTGTTCGTCAATTAGCAGAAAAAGATACGACAAAAAATTGCTAAATATGAGGTTGAGATAACTTCTTCAACTCCTATTACAAAATAAAAAATCACCTTCTACAACACGTAGAAGGTGATTTTTTATTTATGATGCTTCTTTTCCTTTTTCAGCATCATCAACATACCAAATAAATTTGCCTGTATATCCGTAAATAACCGCTAAAATTAACGATACGAAGCTTAACCACATAAACGGAACGTATGAGAACGTTGCTACACCTAAAATACCAGCCATAAAAATACCATTATCAGACCATGGAACCATACCTGAAGTTAACGTTCCACCTACTTCTGAGTTACGTGCTAATACACGTCGGTCTATTTTTAATTTATCATAGCTTTCTTCCATAATTTTCGGTGTTAAAATTAATGATACGTACATTGCACAACCAAATATATTCGCTAAGAATGCCACGATTAATGTAGACAATGTTACATTACCTGCAGAATTTAATTTCTTCTCAAATTTTGATACGATTACTTTTAAAACACCTAGTTTTTCAAGTAATCCACCAAATCCTAAACCGAAAATAATAACGGCTACTGATCCAAGCATACCGTTAATTCCACCACGGTTTAATAACTTGTCCACAAATTCAACACCAGATTGAATTGAGAATCCATTATACGCTGTTCCAATGGCATCTCCAAAGTTCATTCCTTGGAAAAGAGTTGCCCAAATCGCACCAATTAAAGCTCCCATTGCAATTGTTGGCATAGACGGTCTCTTTAGTGCTAATAGAACAATAACAATGACCGCTGGAACAAGCATCCATATTTTAATATCAAATTGCTTTAATAAAGCTTCTTTTAAAAACTCTACTCGATTTAAATCTACGTTATCTCCGCCATACATCCAACCAGCTACAGTAAACATAATACTAGTAATAATATAAGCCGGAACATCTAATACGAGCATAGCTCGAACGTGAGCAATAACATCTACTTTCGCCATAGAAGCTGCCAGAACAGTACTATCAGAAAGTGGTGATAATTTGTCGCCGAAATAAGCTCCTGAAAGAACTGCACCAGCAACAAGTGGAAGTGGTAAACCAAGCCCTTCACCAATCGCCATCATAGCAATACCTGCTGTTCCAACTGTTCCCCATGATGTTCCTGTCGCGATAGAAGTGATCGAACAAATAATTAATGTTGCTAATAGGAATATGCTAGGGTGAATAAATTCTAATCCATAATAGATTAATGTTGGTACAACGCCACCAGCAATCCATGTTCCAATTAAAGCACCTACTGCAACTAAAATCAGTATTGCTTCTAATCCGTTAGAAATCCCTTTCGTAATTGCATCTTGCAATTCTTGATAACGAAATCCTAATCTTAATCCAAGCGCAATTACTAAAAACCATGAAATAAATAGCGCTAATTGAATTGGGAGATCAAAAATCGTTTGGAAGGAAAAGACAACAGCAAGAAATAGTAATAAAAGAACTATGATTTCTAGCATCGATGGTAATCTTACACTTTTCATTTTTTTCTCTCCTTACAAGTCGATAACATGACGTGTGTCGTCTTACATGTATGTAATATACAATTAGCGAAGACAAAACAAAATTTTCATATTATTTCGATTTATTTTTCCAGTATAATATATTGGACACCTTTTCTATTGTAAAAGTAGATGCTACTTTTCGCAATGGAAAATATAAAAAATGTTACATTTTTTATATTTAACAATCAAAGAGTAACTTTTTTAATATTTGCCAACATAAAACCTTTTACTATTATCCTCACCGTTTAAAGGAATATCATTATTCCCCACACAAAAAAGCACGCATCATTCAAATGATGCATGCTCCACTTTTATTTATACATATTTTGTATTTCTTCTTTATTTTTAAGTATTTCCACAAACTTATCGCTACAACCTTTCGGAAATAATACGCCGAGTCCATATGAATGCTGGAACTGAAAATGAGGGTGCTTTGCTGTGACTTCATCCCAAAACTTATACACACCGAAGTTTCGATCTTTCACCTCAATATCATGAAATAAGACAATACCGTTATTCGCAAGTTTTGGTAACCATGTTTTATAATCATGAGAAACTGCTTCATACGTATGATAGCCATCAATATGCAACAAGTTTATCGTTCCATCTTGAAATTGATCAACGGCCTCATCGAAAGTAGAACGAATTAAATTACCTATATTGGGATAACTCGTATTTACGACTTTCTCTACGATTTGATAAACGCCTTCTCCATATGGACCTGTATGCTCATCTCCCGTCCAAGTATCTACAGCAAAACATTTTGTAGCTAATCCCCCATCCTTTACCCCTTGACAAAAACTAAAAAAAGAAGCTCCTAAATGTGTACCTAACTCGACTAATACTTCCGGCTTTTCAAACCTTACTAAATCATATGCAAAATCTAAATGCCCAATCCACGCCGTATTTGCCCGAATAAAATGGCTATAATTATCAAATTCAAATGTTGGTTTATGAGTAACCCAGCTCATCGCATATCTCCTTCTACCCATATTTTTAACAAACCAAATTACTCTTATCTTTATTTTTTTATCGTTATGATTATGATTCTATTTCATGAAAATATGAAGAATTTATTCTTTTTATTGGGGTAAAGCATCATATACATATGGGTCTGTTGGCTTATTGATTTTCTCCACTTTGTTTACTTTTACGAGTGGAAATAGCGTTCCTTTATATGTCGTTTCGTCCAACAAACCTGTTATTTTCACCCATGTTTCTTGTGGGAGCTTTTTTACGTTTTCCCCTGCAACAATCATCCCCCAGACTGATGCATCCGCAATACAACAAGTTATGCCATATCGCGCCACTACCGCTTTATCACCTGTCACATCCTTATCATTATATATAAACCCTGAGAATGTAATTTCCTTCCCTTTAAATCCTTTTACATCTTGACCAATTATACTCATTGTTTGAACATAATCCTTATCCTCTACTTGTATCTTTCGTTGTCCCAACATACTTTTTGCTAATTGTTCTTCCGCTTGATCAGTCACTTTTAAATTCGAACTTTCATCTTGTTCTTTCCCATTAGAATTTGCCTGTATTCCCTCTTTTTCGTTCTTTTCCATACTTATCGCCTGTACACTTTGATTCATACCCCTTTTTCCTGCTAAACTTCCATCAATTGTTACACCTCCAAATAAAAAAGCACTAATAATTAGAACAACAAATAAAACATATACAAAATATCTTTTTAACCCTAACTTCAATTCCCTATGATGCACACAACAATTACAATCATCTTGTTCCTCTCTCTCATCTCCCCAAACTTGTAATGAACCAAGAAGTAAAATCACTACAAAAGCTATATACGTAAATTTAATCATTTTTGGAGCGATAAAATTATAAATATTCCCTGTTACAAGTAATTTAAATAAGAGCATTGCTAAACCAATTAAAATAATGCCACGAATATAGCGATGATAGGCCTTCTGTTCCTTTTCCTCCACGTTTCTCACCTCCTATAACGTTGTAATTTGCACGATTGCGTACACCGATAAAATAATAATTCCAATCAAAAAGAATACAAATCTCTTTTGAAAATAAGCAAATAGCATCAATGTATTTTTCATATCAAGCATAGGTCCAAACACAAGAAATGCGAGAAGTGCTTTTACAGAGAAAACATGTCCAAAAGATGCCGCTATAAACGAATCGGCCGCAGAGCAAATAGATAAAACATAACCAAATCCCATCATAATAATTGGGGCAATTACTTCGTTATGTGCTACTGCATCCAGTACATTCCGATCAAAAAATGTTTGAAATACACTTGCTAAAAAGGCACCAATCAGTAAATACTTACCAGTATCAAAAAACTCATCTACAGTGTGATTCATAACATCTTTCCAACTCTTTTTTTTGTTTTTTTGAACTGACACCTCTACGTCTTTTAAAACATTTCTTTCGCGATAGCGATAATACACAATTAAACCTATGAATAGAGCAACAAGAATTGTTACCCCAAAGCGTGCATATACAATGTAATCATTTTTTTGAAACGCATATACAGTAGATAAAAGAACAACTGGATTCATAATAGGTGCACTTAGCAAAATAACAATGCCCACATGAAGTGGTAACCCCTTTTGAATGAGCCTTCTTACAATTGGTATAATGACACATTCACACATTGGAAAAAGAATTCCAACAAATACTGCTGGAACCATTGCAACAATTGGAGATTTCGGCATTACTTTTTGAATCATATCTTCTGTCACAAACACTTGAATGAGAGAAGAAACAATTACCCCTAATAAAATAAATGGTATTGCTTCAAATATAATACTTAAAAACACCGTATTCACATTCAACCATTCTTTTGGCATACTTTTATGCAAATTTGCTAAACTTGTAAAATCTACAAAAAATAATAAAAAGAGAAACATAACAATAAGAGCTATTCCTATTAATTCTTTTGAAACCCTATTAAAGACCATCCTTCTCGCCTCCATTTTACTTATATGTAAACAAGTGCTTGTCCAAAAGCTTCCTGCTATAGCACAAATTTCATAGTCTATTTCTATTCTTAAATCGTAATCATTATGATTTATTATTGATTTTTTCTTTTCCATCATTTAATATAAAACGTAATCATTACGATTTAAAGGAGAGAGTATTTCATGAAAAAAGTACCTATCACTGTATTAAGTGGTTTTTTAGGAGCTGGAAAAACTACCTTACTACATCATATTTTGACTAATAAGAACAACTTAAAAGTAGCTGTTATCGTTAATGATATGAGCGAAGTAAACATTGATGCATCCCTTATCAAAAAAGGTGGTTTTTCACGTACGGAGGAAAAACTAGTAGAAATTCAAAATGGCTGTATTTGTTGCACACTACGAGAGGATTTAATGATAGAAGTGAATCGGCTTGTGGAAAACGGTGATATTGACTATATAGTTATTGAATCTTCCGGTATAAGTGAGCCGATTCCAGTTGCCCAAACGTTTACGTATACAGACGATGTTCTGAACATTGACTTAACAAAAAATTGTCGCCTCGATACGATGGTTACTGTTGTAGATGCAAATAGATTTTGGGATGATTTTGCAGATGGTGAAAGTTTATTAGACCGTAAGCAGGCAATTGATGAAAACGATACTCGGGAAGTTATTGATTTATTAATAGATCAAATTGAGTTTGCAAATGTAATTCTCCTTAATAAGATAGACCTACTAGAAAAAGAAGATGTGAGAGAGCTCCATCATTTACTTAAGAAATTAAATCCTAGTGCAAAAATTATTGAAACTTCATTTAGCAACGTACCACTGCAAGAAATTTTGAATACAAACTTATTCAATTATGAGGAAGCGAGTCAATCGGCGGGTTGGATACAAGAATTAAATAGTGAACATCATACACCTGAAACTGAAGAATATGGCATCAATTCCTTTGTGTATCGCCGTAAATATCCTTTCCATCCTGAACGCCTTATGAATTGGCTAGAAAAATGGCCTGTGGATGTCGTAAGAGCAAAAGGCTTTTTCTGGCTCGCATCACGTAATAATATGATAGGGCTTCTATCTCAAGCGGGTTCCTCTATTACAATTCAAGGAGCCGGTGAATGGATAGCGGCATTACCTGAAACTGAAAGAAATCAAATTATTACAGAAGAACCCGAAGTATTGAAAAGCTGGAACGAGCGATATGGAGATCGAATAACCGAACTCGTATTTATCGGAATTGATATGAACCGTTCTTTAATTGAACAATCATTAGATGATTGTCTATTAACAGAAAAAGAAATGGCACAAAACTGGGATACATTCATTGATCCTATTCCAGCTTTTACTTACACTTCATAATTTAAAATAGAAAGGCTTCCGTAAACGAAAGCCTTTCTATTTTATCGTTCTCTTATTTAACAAACTTCTTTAATCTGAATAACAGCTTTACATAAAGCGAGAATTTTCAGTTTGTTTTTTATTCATTTCGTGATATATTACATATTGTATACAATATATTTTTTGAAAGGAGGAATCAATACATGATGAATCCAAATCGTTTAAAAGGAATCATTATGGTTGTAATTGGTGCTTGTTTATGGGGATTATCCGGAACAGCTGCACAACAACTTTTTCAATATGAACATGTTTCTACTGAATGGTTAGTTACAATTCGATTGCTTATATCGGGCGTTATCTTGCTCATTATTTCATCATTCGGAACGAGAAAAAAAGAAATATTCAGCATATGGAAACAAAGATCTGATGCTACTAAAATGATATTGTTTGGCCTATTCGGTATGCTTGCTGTACAATACACGTACTTCGCTTCTATTAAAGAAGGAAATGCTGCCGTTGCAACATTATTGCAATATTTAGCTCCTATATTTATTACTGTATACTTACTTTTCAAATGGAACGTTCGTCCATCAAAAATTGATTTTATTTCAATTGTCCTTTCATTAGTAGGTACTTTCCTCTTACTAACAAACGGGTCTGTTCATAACTTAGCTGTTTCTACACCAGCTATTATTTGGGGTATTTTATCTGGATTATCTCTTGCTTTTTATAGTTTATATTCAAAAGAATTACTAGATAGATGGTCTTCCTCAGTTATCGTTGGATGGGGCATGATTATTGGGGGTATGGGTGTAACGATTGTACACTTTATTACTACGAAAGAATTCATTTTATTGTCAACGATGAAATATGTAAAACTAAATACCTTACCGCTCATCACATTTGTCATCATTTTCGGAACACTCATCGCATTTTATTTATACTTAGACAGCATACGATACTTAACCCCGAAAGAAACGACATTATTCGGTTGTACAGAACCACTCGCAGCTATTATTTCTTCTGTACTTATATTACATGTACCATTTCAATCTTTTCAGTTATTAGGGGCCCTTTGTGTCATTGTAATGGTGCTTATCTTAAGCCAAAAACCGGATGAAGGGAAACCCGAATTAAAGCTTGTTCATGAGAAAAAGGAAAATATACAATGAAAGGATTGAATTCACTATGCCTATCCCTCAAAATAATAAAAAACTAGGAAGAGTTTCAGCAAAATCACTCGTTTTAAATCAACTACAAGATTGGATTATTGAAGGTGTACTGAAGCCCAATGAAAAAATTAATGATGGGGAACTAGCTGAAGCACTAGGAGTAAGCAGAACACCTGTAAGAGAAGCGCTTCAAATATTAGAGCTTTCTGGATTAGTGGAAATGGTACCTGGACAAAAAACAAAAATTGCTCCTATTCAGTTAGACGACATTCCGATCATTTATGAGACGATGGCTGGTCTTCACTCTATTATAGGAAAACAAGCACTTCAAAATATTACAGACGCTGATTTGAAACTACTTTCTGTAATAAATGATGATTTTCAGTGCTCTATAGAGAAACAAAACACAAAACAAGCTTTACAACTAGATATACAATTTCACAATACCATTTCTTCTATTGCTAAAAATCAATATATTGAACCCTTTCTAGAAAATATGCAACTTCACGTTTTACGTCTTGAATACTTGTTTTTCCAAAACTTCGTTCCAGCAAGTCAATCTATTGAAGAACATCACTCCATCATTCAAGCACTGCAAAAGCAGGACGAAAAACAAATAGAACGAATGATGTCTCAAAACTGGCTCCGTCCAATGAAAGAAATACAAAAAATAATTTCTACGAAATAAAAAGAGAGCTGGCTACACAAAATCGTAACCAGCTCTCTTTTTACTAATATATATAGCTATGCCTGAATATCTGCATAATCTTCCATATCTTCGTACTCTTTTTCCAATTCCTCTAAAGACAGCTCGTATAATTGTCGGTCACGAATTTTAAACACACCTGCTCCAATTAACTCATCAATTAAATGCCTCTTACGATTTTCAACAGCAAAACGGAGTTGACTACTCATCTTTTAAAAAACTCCTTTCTACGATCATTGAAAATGATAATCTTTATCAATTACCACTTTTGATTATAAAAGATGACTCTTTATAAGTAAAGTAATTTCATGAAATATTTACCTTACAAAGTATTTGTGGCCACATTATATATATGTATGCCGTGCGAAAAATGTTATGACACTTTTTCTTATCCTTTTTCTTTCATACTTTGCAAGTTGTCTCACTATGATTAAATTCACCATCTATTTCTACTTGAATGGTGACATGTTCTACATGAAACTTCTCTTTTAATACATCCGTAGCCTCTTTTAATACACTTTGTGTTTCATTTCCTTTAATAATCAAGTGGCAAGTTAATACTTGAAAATCCGATGTGACAGACCATATGTGCAAATCATGAACTTCTTTTACAACCGGAATATTTAATAATGTACTTTTTACCTCTTCCACATTTATGTGTTGTGGTGCACCCTCCATTAATATATGGACCGTATCACGTGTTACACGCCATCCACTAATAATGACTAAAATAGACACAAGAATACTAGCAATCGCATCTGCAGCAGTCCATCCAAAAAACTTAATAAGTAACGCAGCAATTATCGCTCCGACTGACCCTAATAGATCTCCTAATACGTGTAAGAAAGCACTTCTTAAATTTAAATTGCCCTTCACATCTCCGCCTCTCATTAATATCCAAGCTGATAAAATATTAATAAGCAGACCAAGTACAGCAATAATGAGCATCCCATTACTAGCAATCTCAACTGGCTCTTTAAAACGGCGAATTGCTTCAATAAAAATGTATACTGAAATGACAATAAGAACGACACCGTTACATAATGCCGCTAACATTTCGACTCGCTTATATCCATATGTTTTCGCAGCTGTTGCTGTTTTTTCTCCAAGCTTAAACGCAAGTAAACTTAAAGCTAACGATACCGCATCACTTAGCATATGCCCCGCGTCAGATAGTAGTGCTAAACTATTTGTTACAAATCCCCCAATAACTTCAGCAATCATAAAACTTGTTGTTAGTAAGAATGCGAATAGTAACGCCTTTTTATTTTTTGAATGACCATGATCATGTGAATGTCCCATACTAAGGCTCCTTTAAGGATAATATCTGTACATTAGTATGAAACAAACTCCCTATCTTTATCCCACTTCCTCTGTATACACACTTCGCTATTTTTCAAACAAGTCCTTTTTCTCAAATAAAAACAAGACTACTTCTTTTTTATTTTCATATTGTTTACTAAGGAAAGAATTTTTAAGGAGGGGACGAAATTGAAAAGATTATTTCTCTGTATGGAACGTGAACTTGTTGTAGTGAAAGAACGATATGGTAACTATGAAGCAGCGTATCACTTACAAAATATGCAACCTACCTGTATCGCTGTTGATCCATTTCAAAAGAATCGTATATATTGCGGCACTTTTGGACGAGGTCTCTGGTTAAGTGACGATAGCGGAGATTCATGGAGACCAATTGGAGATTCTTATCGTTACTTTGATTTCCCAAAAGAAGATGGTATTTTACATTCTTCGATCACTTCTATTACGATAAGCTCTAATGAACAAGTTAACGGATATGGCGTCGTTTATGTAGGAACAGAACCTAGTGCTTTATTCCGTTCGGAAAATGGTGGTGAAACGTGGACTGAACTTAAAAATATGAAATCATTATTATCTTCTTATACGTGGGCTTTCCCGCCCAGACCGTTTACCCATCACGTACGCTGGATTACAGTTGATCCAAATAATCCAAATACAATCCATGTTTCAATTGAAGCTGGTGCTGTTATTCAAAGTAATGATAGAGGGCATACATGGATGGATAAAAAATTCGGTGCTCCTATCGATGCTCATCAATTGCTTATGCACCCTGAAGCTCCAAATCGCCTTTATGCATCATGTGGTGACGGATTTATGGGCGGACCTGATCGCGCATACCTCGAAAGTTATAACAGTGGAAACAGCTGGATTTCATGCAGCGAAGGACTTGAACATCATTATTTATACAGCATGGCTATCGATCCAGCTGATTGTGATACAATTCTCGTTTCTGCCGCACCAAGCGCTGACCTCGCTCATCACCGTATTCCTTATGAATCTTATATTTATCGTAAAACGAAAGATACTCCGTTCCAGCAAGTACAGCAAGGTCTACCATCAGCAATCGGTACAGTCATTTCAATGTTTGCGACAAATCCAGCAGAACCACATACGTTTTACACTTTAAATAACAATGGCGTGTTTCAATCCAATGATAGCGGCGAATCGTGGGAACAACTAAACATTCCGTGGAAAGATGAGTATAAAACACAACACCCGCACGCTTTACTTGTTACTAGTTCTTAAGGAGAAAAAGACTGCCTAATCGTTTTAGGCAGTCTCTCTTCTATTTCTTTAAATCAATTACAATATCATCTAAAACAATATCTTTACTCTTCGCTTCTTTTTTCGGTACTTCTACTTTCTTCTCTTTCCCATTCACATACTCTACTCCACCATGATTTTCAGGTGTATGAACTCGCAAGTGTACACGAGGTGTAACGATAAGCTTTGTTGCATTTTCGTTTAACTTTTGGAATGTAGAACTCCATCGAATATTGTAAGGATCGTCGCCACTTCCCCCATTTCCTTCACCCGAATAATCATTCCCTAAATCATCCTTAACCGTCAATTCAACATCTACACTATCCCATTCTTTCCTCGCGTCCTTAGAAACTTCTTGATTGTAATAAAGAATAAATGAAACCGGAGACATTGCGACCTTTTCCATATTTGCTTTTATACCTTCTTTTTCCGAACTCCCACCAATTGTTCTCTCTTTACTATCCACTGATTTTACAGTTAACGCGAAATTCCAATTACCTTGTATTGATTTTTTCCTATCTGGCATCTCTATTCCCTCTATATTCCATCTAAAGTTTACTTTGTCCTTTTGATTACTATCATGGTGCGTCGTTGTTACCATACCTACATACTTTTTTTCAGTAACTTTAGTCATTTTTCCACTTCCTGAACTACCATGAGCGTCCATTATATCCAATCCGCCTAATATGATAGGATCATCTCCTAAGTCTTGCTCACTTTCCAGTGAATACGTTATAGATAATGTTCTGCCATCAGAAATTACATCATTAATGGTAACCTTAACCCCATTACTCTCCCGCGTCATATTCAACTCAGTCGAAAACTCTTTATAATTTTCATATAGCCCTGTTCTACCATTATCTAAAAATCGGAATATATCACCTACAATTGGCAATCCCCCTGCATATGTAGGAAATCCAATACCGAGCGTTGCAACTGATAATCCTACTAAAATAGATGCAGCAGCAACGCCTTTTTTCCAACTTTTCATCTTTTTCTTCGTACGAATAGATTGTTTTAAGTTGCGCTTCACTTTTTCTTTTTCAATTTCAGAAGCCTCAATTTCCTCAATTTCTTTTTCATCTATATCAATATCATTTAATAGTTCATAAATGTCTTTCATATTGCACTACCTCCAAAACTAATATTCGTAGCATTTTGTTGTAGTTTCTTTTTCCCCCGGTACACTCGATTATCGATCGCTGCCCGGGTTAACCCTAACTTGTCACCTATTTCCTCTGTCTTCATACCGAGTAAATATTTCATAATGAATACTTTTTGATCTAGCGGTTCTAATTGATTAATAAGCTTCAATAATTCTTCTCTATCTTCCATAACAATTAATTCATCTTCCGCTGACTTTTCCGTACTAATATGAAACTCATCCGAAATAATTTCTACTTTTTTAGTTGCCTTCCGGTAATAATCAATTGCTTTAAACTTCGCAATCGCTGCAATCCATTTTTTAAAATCACTCGGCTCTCCATGAAACTTATTTGCGTTATTCCAAATGGATAGGAAAATATCATTTACACATTCCTCTATAAGTCCATCATTTTGAACTGGAAAAAGAACTTTATGCGTGATTCCCTTGATGAGTGGTAAATATGTATCGACAACAAATTCTAGCGCATCTTCTTTTTGTCTCTGTAATCTTTTTATATAATTTTTCTCATTTGATTTCATGTAGCGATTCCCCTTATTTTTTTGTAAAAGCTTTTACACCCTATATAACGTCTAAAAAAATATTTTCTCTCATCTTTTTATTATTTTTTGTATGTAATGGAATACTTTCCCTTAGCCATTGTCTCACATAACTATGCACTCAAAGAAAATTTTCTCAAGTCTGCAATTTGATTCATGTAGTACACTATTTATATAGTCACTCTTTAACTTAGTGTACATTTTATTTCATTAATCTACTATTTTAAATTAGGAGATGAGATGTGTATGTGTGGAATTACAGGTTGGGTAAATTGGAATAAGGACCTTTCCAATGAACATGTTATTTTAGAAAAGATGGCACATAGTATTCAGCATCGTGGTCCTGATGCTGAAGGATTTTGGTTTTCGCCTCGTGCGGCCTTTGCACACCGGCGTTTAATTGTAATTGATCCAGAAGGCGGAACACAGCCGAAGACATTTCGTACTGGTGATTATACGTATGCTCTTACTTATAATGGAGAAATTTATAATTTCCGTGAGCTTAGAGAGCAACTTAGGAAATGTGGTCATACATTTGAAACGCATTCAGATACAGAAGTGTTACTACATGCTTATTTAGAATGGAAAGAAGACTGCGTACAACATTTGAATGGAATTTTCGCTTTTGCCTTATGGGATGATCAGAAGCAACAATTATTTTTAGCACGTGATCATTTAGGCGTAAAGCCACTCTTTTACACAGAAAGAAATGACAGCATTATTTTCGGATCTGAAATAAAAGCATTATTAGCGCATCCATCTGTCCCCGCTGAAATTGATGCGGGTGGCATAAATGAAATATTTGGATTAGGCTTATTTCGAACTCCAGGGTGTGGCATCTTTAAACATATTAAAGAAGTGCGTGCCGGACATTCTATAACATTTACACGTGATAAAAAAGTAATTACGAAGTATTGGAATTTAAAAAGTAAGGTCCATACAGATTCTATAGAAGATACATCATCACATATTTTATCTATTTTACAAGATACAGTAAAAAGACAATTAATTGCCGATGTCCCTCTCGTTTGCATGTTATCAGGAGGATTAGATTCTAGCGGTATTACTGCACTAGCGGGAAAAGAATTTGCTGCTGAAAATAAAACACTTCATACGTATTCCATTGACTTTGTAAATAGCGCAAAAGATTTCGAACTGACATTTGCTCGCACTGGTTTAGACGCTCCTTGGGTAAAACGCGTTTCTGAACATGTAGGGACATCTCATCATGATATTATTGTGAATGCTGAAGAATTAGCAAATCACTTATTCGTTCCTCTCCGTGCAAAAGATTTACCGAGTGCTGGTGAAATGGAAACTTCACTATATTTACTATTTTGCGAAATGAAAAAAGATGCGACCGTAGCTTTATCTGGCGAATCTGCTGATGAAGTATTCGGTGGATACCCTTGGTTTCATCAAGAAGAATTACTATATGTAGATAAGTTTCCTTGGCTAACAAATTGGAAAAATACATCTCCTCTTCTACTACATGAAGTAAGTAACCAATGTAATCTAGAAGAATATATTGATACACGATTCCAAGAAGCGATACTTGAAGTACCTACTCTTGAAGGCGAAAGTAAAAAATCCGCGAAACAACGTCAAATGTTTTATTTATTTTTAACGAGATTTCTTCCGTTCTTACTTGACCGTAAAGACCGTATGAGTATGGCCGTAGGATTTGAAGTTCGTGTACCGTTTTGCGATTATAGATTAGTTGAATATTTATGGAACGTTCCTTTCAACATAAAAAGCATTGATAATATTGAAAAAGGCATTTTACGTAGAGCATTAAAGCCTGCTTTACCTGATGATGTACGGAATAGAAGAAAAAGTGCTTATCCAACTTCACAAGACCCACATTATTTACAAACAATCCGTCATTTGTCACTCGACATGTGTAGTAATAAAAACAATCCTATTTTCTCTCTTATTAATCATTCCACATTACTTGCTATTGCCGATCAAAGTAATAAAGAAATTAACAATTTCGAAGCAAGAAGTGCTATGGAATACATGCTTCAAGTAAATGAGTGGTTAAAAACGTATCACATCCATATTGCTTAACAAAAAGGAGCTCAAGGATAAAAACCTTGAACTCCTTTTATATTAATTAGCACATCGTTTATTTTCAGTGTCAATGGACCATCCAATAATTGTGGCACAATCTCTACCTTTCCACTGCAATACATTTGTTAATACTGGCTCAATCTGTAAGCAACTTCCGTCGTGTAATATTTCTATTAAAGATTGGTCATCATCAAACCTTCGTTTATCACACTCTAAAATACCGTCCGTTGCCATTACGATGTGATTCATTCCTTTTTCTAATCCTCTTACGCCTGACGTAAAACAAGGTGTATTTGCTGCAAAAATATTTTTCCTACCAATATATTCGTAATTCTTCCGCTTATTTAATCGCCCTTTACCATTTTTCGTTTTCTCAGAATGGAATAAATATGCGAAACAATCACCGACTGATAACCAATATAAAAATTCACCTTTTCGCAAACAAATTAAGCATGCAAGTTCCTCATCATCTTGATCACATTTTTCAATAAACAACTCATCTGTAAATAATGCTAATAAGTACATATGTGTATGATGAAAAGCTAAATGTATCGGGTAGGAAAATAACTCCTTTAGTTTCTCTTTTCTTTCTGAAATGGCTTCTATTATATAATCAATATTTTTTGTTTTGTGGTGTGTATCAAAAATCATAACAAATTCAAATTGTAATTCCGGATCCCACCAAGCAAGCACCGCATCTCCTCGTTCATATGCATCACTCTCTTGATTTCCCCCATATACGCCGACTGAAAGAGGACCACATTTTTCAACATGTATTTCATCTACATACATCTGTTCATGACTCATCCATTTGAATGTATTCACAGCTATCATCCTCTCTCTTGCTGAATGTATACCTTTACACATAGATTACCTTATATTTCAATAAAAATAAACTTTTTCAACATTTTTTATCCAAATAAAAGGATTTTACTTCTGCAATAACGAATATATCTTATTATACGATATAAAAACAGGAGGATTTATTATGAAAGACATCAATCAGCATTGGGAGAGCATTTATTATCACTTACGATATGAATATGAAGACAACCTTTCTCACCAAGCCATTCGTATTTTACAAATCATTTCTCGTGAGAAAGATATAACAATTGGAAAAGTCGCTACTGAGCTTACTCTCTCTCATAACACAGCATCTGAACACGTAAAGCGCCTTATTCAAAAAGGGTATATCATGAAAGAAAGAAACAAACAAGATGAAAGAGTTGTGAACCTTACTTTAACGAAAGAAGGCATTGAAGTATTAGAAAAGCATACTTTACTAGATAAAGAAAAGATAAAAATATTAGAATCGCAATTATCGAAAGAAGAACAACAAGTAATCGAAAGAGCTTTTTCGTTATTAGCGAAGGAGGCAAAGTATGCATTTCCTCGTTAAAGTAATCGTTTCGGCACTTATTATCGGTGTTATTACTGAAGTCGCTAAACATTATAGTACGATTGGCGGGTTTATTGCTGCCCTTCCTCTCGTAAGTTTACTAAGCCTATTTTGGATTTCTTTCGAAGGCGGGAACAAACAAGAATTAAGTCAATTTGCTATAGGTGTATTATATGGATTTCCTGCATCCGCACTACTATTATTTATCGTTTATATTGGATTAAAAAATTCGTTTTCACTTAGTACATCTGTCCTGTTCGGTATAGGTGTTTGGTGCATTGTTTTTGCTTGTCAAAAATTACTTCAATCTTAGTTAGGAGGGGTTACTATTTATAAACTTGTAGAGGTATTGGGGCAAACTATAGAAGTATATATGAAAGGAAGTAGTAAACAAACGGTAGTCATTCAAACCGGAATGACTTGCTCATTTTATGATTGGCTTCCTATTATCGAAAAGCTTTCACAGCACTTTACAGTCGTTTCCTACCATCGCCCTGGTTACGGAAAAAGTGAACTAGGGAATTATTCACGTACTACGTTACAAGTAACAAAAGAACTTCATATGTTACTACAAAAACTAGATATTCACGAACCAATCATTCTAATCGGTCATTCCTATGGAGGTTTATGTGCACAACATTTTGCGATGTTACATGAAGATAAGTTGCAAGCACTTATTTTAGTTGATTCTACATCCATGAACTTACACCGATTAGATGAACTTCATTTACCAATTTCTGATCAGACTGATTCGGATGATATGTGGCTTCAAAAATATAATACATACTCTAAAATGGATGTAGACATGCTTTCTAATGAACTAAAGCCAATACTCGCTAACCAATCAAGACAGTACATTGAATTTTCTACCTCTCCTACATTATATAAAGCGACAGCTTCTGAACTATCTACGTGGAAAAATTGTGCTCGCTCAATAAAAGAACTCTATAAAACATTAGAAGTACCTTTAATCGTTATCGGTAGAGACCCTCAATATTCTATTACTCAGTTGACTGAGGGCGGCATGCAAAAAGAGGAAGCGACACAACTTGAAGCAATGTGGCAAGAACTGATTCATGAACAATTACAACTCTCAATAAACAGCCAATATATACTTGCCGAACATGCTGGCCACGGAATTGAAAATGATCGACCAGATATTATCATTGAAGCGGTTCACTCCCTAAAAATAAAAAAAGGAAGCAACTAAAGCTGCTTCCTTACTTATCTATTCATAATCTTCTTCATCATCGATTTCTTCGTAATACGCATTCCCATTACTTACATATATAGGGCCATTCGCAACATCAATACGTAATACCCATGCCCACGGCACAGCTAAACGCTTATGTATTGCTCGCCAAAAGCTCATTGATTTTCTTTCGTACTCCTGGAACTCCTGAAGTAACTCTTTGTAGGAGGAACCGTCTAACTGAATATTTGCTTCTAACAAACGAGAATGAGCATAGTACTGCAGCTCTAGTTCAGCAGCAATTTCCATTTCTTCTTCCGTTGCCATACCAATAATTGTTCCATCTGGTGGTACAATTTCATATACGTTGTGAACTTCAATAAGCCCTTCTTTCTCTTTCTCAAACATGTAAACAGCCTCCTTTAACATATTTTTTATGTTACAAAGTCATACTTCTACAATAATATCTCTCTTTCCTCTTTTTTTGATAAACTTTTACAAATTATTTATCTGATGACCCGTATTCTCTATCCTTTCGGCAGAAACTAAATCCTCATTATGAAAATTCAACTTAAATATATCGGGCATACGAATTGTTTTCCAAAATCGAAAATCATATTTTGAATCAAAATAATTCATGAGTAATACCATAATATTCCCATGAGTTCCTATTACAATATTCTTACCTTCATATTTTTTTAATATATTTTGCATACATATTACAGCACGCCTTTGCGCTACATCATTCGATTCTCCGCCTTCGTGTGCAAAATCCCAATCTTCCCACACCTTTTGGACCGCATCATTAAAATCTGCTACTGACTCTGAACTTAATAACCTTTCTCGTAAATCTTCTTCTATTTGTATCGATACATCATATGTATTCGCAATCCCTTGTACAGTTTGAATTGCTCTTTTGTACGGGCTAGAAATCACTACATCAATATGTCTATCTTTTAATAACCTTGTTACATTCTCTGCATCCAAGTGTCCTTTTTCAGATAAAGGACGCTCCCGTTCTTCTTTTGTATAGGTAGAATGGGCATGGCGAACGAAATATATTGTTGTCATTTATTCATCTCCTTTTTCCGTTTCTACCCAAATTCAATACATTACCATCAAATCCCTTTACCTTTGTAATAAGTGCTTTCAAATTTAAATATTGATTTTCATATTAATAAAAGGAAACACCTCTATGGTATTTCCCTCATTTAAAATAGATTACATTCAATTAAATACTTTATCAATTTTATTTCTGTCGTATTCTAATATCCAATCATTATATGTATGATACATATTCCTAATTGTATTAGGAGAGGTAGCTAATACATCACAACCTCTATCATCATAAATGTGAAATATAGTATTCTTGTTAATATTTATGAAATACACCCTATGAAAAATACGCGGTTTTATCCCCATATCTTGATTACAAATTGCTTTTATCATAGGAATATATTTCAAGTCTGAAACTTTACATTTCAAAGTATATCTATGTGTTTTATATACCCCGTCTTCATCGTCTTCTGGAAAAACATAAGGGATTGTATTTTTCTGTAACTTAAACAAATCAGACTTCTCTTTTACATACTTAGAAAAGATATTCAATTTGTGTTTGAAAGTTTCACCGTCTGCATATTCATTTACATCCACTACGATATAAATATCATCTTCTGTTGCATGTAAAGACCGAAATAAAGTAATAGCTCTATTATAAACGCCCTCTAAATATGGGCAGTTTTCATAAATGTTATTGCAATCATAGTTCACACCTAACCTAAAGCGAATACCAATATCCCCATTATAAAATAAAGGTGGTCTAAGTTCTAAATTTGGAAACGTTTCAAGCATATACTCATTCAACCTCATCTCAACACCTACCTTTAACAGCTCATTGTTTACATAATAAAATTATTTCATTATAATTTATTTCTAAACTCTTCATCTGTTATATCATCTCGAATAAAATAATCTACATTATTTCTCAGCTTTTGATATGCAACTTGATTTTCTATATCGTTAAACATAATGACAACTTCTACTTTATTCCCTTTCTTATCTATAGTATACAAGCTTTTTGTCAATACGAATGCGGTAGAGCCACCTTTTTGACCAGCATATTCGAACTTACTATTTTTAACTGTTCCTTTGAAAATGTTCTCGATTGCTTCTTGCATTGATTTTGGAAAATACTTTCTACTATTTATCTTTTCCATTATACTCATATAATCTTTAGCGTTTGCACCCACTAATCGATCTGACCAAATACGTTGGAATTCCATATCTACTTTTAATGGAATATCCCGTTTTTTCCATTCTTCTTCATCTTTCATCCATTCCTGTATTTGTAACACATGTTTATTATATTCATCTTTTGACATGTTACGTAACGTTTTTAATGACTGATTTTCTGGCACATGAAGTTCTTTTTCTACGTATCCTCTCATATATAGTGCAGCCGTATAAGAAGTAAACTTATCATGACTAGTAAGCTCTAACTCTTTTATGCTTTCATTTACTCTTTCTATTCCAAGCTTTTCTAACAAATATGTCGTATTTGCATTAGAACTATAATGAATCATACCTTTAGCGACTTCTTCTAAAGCGATTTGTCCATTTTTCACTAACTTTCTAGCTTCAGCGTCTTCTAACCAGTCAGGATGCGCTCCACCATCAGTGTTTTTAACGTAATATTTTTCTAGCTCCTGTAATGAAATTTGTTCATCTCGGCTTATCTTTCCTTCTGACACTTGCTTAGCAAATTCAACTGCTATTACGATTTTTGCCATACTCGCTAATGGTAATTTTACATTTTCATTTATAGATGTTACTACTTCTCCATTTCTTTTAATAAATAATGAACATGTTTCATCTTCTTTATGTTCTTTTATGTACTGTAATACATAATCAGGATCTTCTTTTGACAAATAGTAATTCATAATAACAAAGAAAGCTATAACAGCTACTATAATGACTCCTGCAACAATTCCTATAATTTTTAATATGTTCACAATATACCCCCTCTCATATATTCCCTTCTATATTATAATTATAACGAATCTAATTACAAAATTATACAAAATAGAATAACTCTTCCTAAAAAGAAAGAGTTATTCTATTTCACATGAAGTTATTTGCCCATTTAACGTAACGACTATATTTGAGTCGCCACTTTCTTTAACACCTTTTATTCGATTTAAGTTAGGGGGACCAATTACAACTGACTCCTTAATTGGCGAAAGGTCTTTCCCTAATTTTTCCGCACTTACACCGTATGCAGCTTGAAATACTTCTGGCGGTGTTAATCTAAGTATGTCTGATCCTTCTGCTGTTTCAAACTGATCGTTATTGAAGAACAAATGTAATTGTACTTCTTCTGTTACCGCTGTGATCCAATGCCACCATCCCATTGGAATAAAGACAGTTTGCCCCGCTTTCATATGATAATTTTGCAATTGATTCGTTTCCGGATTTAAAATGGATGTAACTGCTTCTCCTGATACTACAACATCTAACTCCCACGCATTCGGATGCCAATGTGGTTCCCGCATATGCCCTTTCGTCATAAATAAATCAACAAACGCTCCTCCTATCATGGCTGGTAACTGCGTTGACGTAACTTCATATGCAACGTTTTTCTCATCCCTTTTAAAAAAGATATTTTTTCTCGAATCAAAGAAAAGGTTTGGAGTTCCTGAGCTCTTCTTTAAATTTTTATTATCTGGAACATAACCTGAACTACTCATTTTATCCCTCTTTTCCACTCCGAACATTTCCATCTTCACACTGTATCGTATGGAAAAAATGTATGAATGTGCCTAATCATTCACATAACAAAAAAACATGCCTTCATAAGGAGAGCATGTTTTGTGATATTTTTCACATTATTTAGCTAAAAATAAACTTTTTACTTACCATGATGTAACATTAAATCACTAAGTTCTTCTTCAATGTGATTTAATTTCGCAACGCCTTCTTTCCATTTGTGAATGTAACGTGAAACCCCAACGAAAAATAAAACGATAATTGTGGAAAGAATAATACCATACACGATTGTTACAGTACTCATAGTTACACTTCCTTATAATTAGTAATGTGGTTATTAGTTATATTTTTATTATAAACCTTTTTCTTTTAAAATACTTCAATTTCAACTTTTTGTAACAAAATTGATTTTTCTAATAATAATATCACATAACATGATAATGCTAGAAGAAATCTCTTTCAGATTTCTTTTAGCATTATCATTCAAAGAACTAAAACTCTCATTCATAATCCTTTTACTTTACACCCACTGAAACCGTTTCTGGCAATGTACTACCACCATCAATGACAATGTGTGTACCTGTTATGTAGCTTGATTCATCGGATGCTAAAAAACCTGCTAACTGACCTACTTCTTCAATTTTCCCTAAACGTCCTAAAGGAACACCTGAAGCAATTCCATCGATTACATTACTCGGCTCATTTGGATCAGATTCATTTGCTATTTGCTCTGCCATTGGTGTCATAATGTAACCTGGACAAATTGCATTTACGGTAATATGATGTTTTGCAACTTCTCGTGCTAACGCTTTTGTAAATCCCCAAATTGCTGCTTTCGTCGTTGCATATGCAGTTTCACCTTCATCAGCAACCAATGTTCCTGTTACAGAAGACATATTCACAATCTTTCCGTAATTTTTCTCAACCATATATGGCAATACCGCTTTAGAAAAATTCCATACCCCATTAATATTTACTTGAAATTGAAAATCACGCATTTCATCTGACATATCTAAAAAATTTGCAAGTCGAATAACACCGGCGTTATTTACTAACACATCAATCTTTCCGTACTTCTCATATGCATCTTTCGCTACTTCTTTAACAGCATCCATATCAGCTACATCGACTACATAACTTGCAGCATCTAACCCTTTACTTACAATATTTTTGGCTGTCTCATGAACTGTCTCTGAAATATCAACAAGTAATACTTTCGCCCCTAGCTCTGCAAATACATGAGCAATTCCAGCTCCGTTCCCCATCGCAGCTCCTGTAACAAAAGCAACCTTACCATCTAATTTCCCCATTTCATAACCCCCTTATAATATATAGAAAGCTTCTACACTTTTATCATACCAAATATTCCCTCTCAGTCTTTACAAAGCTCCATTTGTTAAAAAACGTTCAAAAACAGGAAGATTTTTCACAAATTATACAAAAGTTCACCATATGTACTATTATCATATGAGTTATATTATTTAATAGGAAAAAGGGGATGATATACTATGACGACTTGGTTTATTGTTATGTTAGTTGTATTTGGGGCATTTAAAATTATCGTTTCGAGCCTTCCTAACACTGTTATTGAATCCATTATTAGCAAGTACGAAACACATCCGCAACTGGAAGAAGAGAATGTGACTGTTACAATCAATGGAAATAACTTAGAAGGCGAACAAAAATCCAAAATTATTCATGATTTTAACGAAGGTTTATTTTTAGATCGCTATTACGCACCGCCACATAATGAGGGTACGCCTTTAATTATTCATGCAAAGCGCGGCAAAAAAGATTTTACATTTTATATTTATAGTCATGAAGAGCATGTTGATGTTGTCAAGCAACATAAAAAGAAAGTAGTTGCTTATAGTTTACGCTCTAAAAATCTTCAAAATAATGATATGTTCGTGTCAGCTGATTTAGCTTAATACTCATATAAAAAAATGAATCCATGGCATATGGATTCATTTTTACTATTTACTGAAAAATAAGCTCTGTCTTCAAACTATCTTTCGGTAACAACCAGCCTTTTTTCTCTAAATTCGCCATTAATAATTCCCTTTGCTTTGTCGCAATACTTTCTTCATTTGTTTTAAATGACATTTCTATTACGAAGTCATCTTCTAATTTTCCGGTATTACTTAATGGCCAAATTTCAATATTTGCTTTTATGTTTTCAAACTCTCCTGTATATCGTTTCATTAATACAGGACCGTAAATACGGGAATTCTTTAACATCTCTTCTCCCCAATTTGTATACAGCCATTTGTTCATTTTCCCTGGTAATTTTTCTATTAACATGTTTTGAGCAGCTCGTTCGTTTGGTAAATCAAGTATTCCATATCCTTTCGCACTGTAACTTTTCTTATTTGAAATACTTAACGTTTTCTTCTCAAATCCCCAGTCTATTTCTGCCTCATAATTATCAGTTTTACTATCAAATCCTTCTTTTTTAGCTACTTCTAATGCATCTTGAATTACACCATTTGGAATAGGATATCTTTTTTTATATGTTAGTTCAAAATCTTTACTAAATTCTTTCTTTCGAATTCTCGCAAACCAACCTTCACTACTTAAATTTTTATTCGCTGTATCTAAAAATTGCACTTGTATTCTTTCATAATTTGTACCAGCCTGGAAATATTCTAGTACCTCTTCGTTCATCTCTTTGCTATAACCTAATACTTGTTCTGGCTTTAATAATAACTTCACTTCAAAACTAGGTGTCATTGGACTGGCAGCAAATCCTTCTTTAACGTTATAAAGGAAACAACAAAAGAAAATACTTACGAATACAAATACTTTTTTCATATACCTATCCCCTTTACATTTCAAATGACTTCTATACGTTCCATAGTAAGTGAATATACATTTTCATACCCTGCTGTGCTAAGCTTTTTCTGTAATCGATCCGTATCCTCTTTCAATGCGTGTACTAACACCGTATGTTCTGGTGATAATGTATTTAACATCTCTTTCACATCTCTTATACTTTGGTGAACTTTATATGGAACTCGCTTCACCCTACATTCTTTACCTACACGTTCCTTCAAAACTTTTTCTGCAAAACTCCCTTTCGCAATATGTCCAGTAAAGATAATAGAATTTCGTTCTTCATTCCGGAGTTGTTCATAATATAACTGCGCTCGCTTCGTTTGCATATTTGCATCACTCATTACAACTATTCCATAACTATGTTGCGTACCGCTGTCATCATCCATAACTATTATGTTTCTTTTTAAACTCTCCATAAGCTCTTCAAGTTCTTCATTATTTTTGATCCAATCTTTATATGCGAACATCTGTTGGAATCCATCCAAAATTTCTTGATCTACTATAATGGGGAGTTCTTTATATTTTTTATATAAATACAATACGAGATCTTGCGCCCTACCAAGGGGTGGCAATGGTAGTAATGTTATCCCTTTATTCCCGGCGGCGCGTTCAATTTCTGTACATAGTTCTTTTATTCGTTCATGTTGCGAAACATCATCAGTATGATAAGCGGCATCTACGATTGCGACTTTTATATCGCCGTGCAACTTCTCAGGTAAATTAGCTCGTAGTATGTTAGACTCTGCTGAGTAATCGCCAGAATAGAATACATATGTATGACTCATATCCACTAAAAACCAAACAGCTCCTAATACATGCCCACTATACCCCCATTGAAAACGCAATGTAGGGGTAATCTGTACCCATTCATTCGGATTGCTAATCTCATCAATATATACATAATTTAAATCTTTCACATGTTGATCGGTATAAGGTACATGCCATCCTTGCGCCAAATTGTAGTTTCTCCATTTTTCATAGTAAGCTGGGAGTTGCTCCTTCGTATAACGAGTTGTCCATATTTTTTTCTTATATCCATACTTCGCTAATAAAGGTAAGCCCATCGTATGATCTTCATGAATATGTGACAAAAATACTGCATCTAAAAACGGTACAACTTCCCGTTCTATTTTTGGATAACTATCCTCATATGATCGATTAATACCACAATCAAATAATATTTTCGTCTCTTTATTTTTTACAAAGTAGCAGGAGCGACCGTATTCTCCCGCTCCTCCCCATACTTCTATCCTCATCATACTACCCCTTTTCGTTTTTGCTCCATATGTTGCAGAAGTAATAAACATAGTGTTGTAAGTCCAACTGAAACGACAGCCATCGCCATTCCAATAGATACTTCTCCTTGTTCAAATTGAGCAAAAATAAATGTTGCTGACGTTTCTACCGATGGGGGTAGTACGAGAAGCGATGCTACTAACTCTCTTATTGAGATTGTAAATGTCATCGCCCATCCAGCAAGAATGCCCGGGATAATAAGAGGTAATATTATTTTTCTGAAAATATACATATAATTCCCAGAAAAAATACTTCCTGCTTGCACAAGAGAATCATCAATTTGCCCGAGCGATGCTTTTACATACTGCACCGTATAAGGTAAAAAAAGAACAACGTATGTTACGATTACCATGACTGGTGTATTGTAAATGGACAGAGGCATATAGGGTGAATTCCAAAATAAAATAAGCCCTACAACCATCACAATTCCTGGTACCATATTCGGTAACATACCGCACATATCAAGCCATTTTTCAGAAGGCTTTTTCCCCTTTCGAATCATAAGTGCTAAAAAGACGCCAATCATAACAGCAATAATCGCTGTTATAAGTGAAAAAAGAAAACTGTTCCATAAGGCCTCTAATCCCGGAGATCCGATTGTAAATAATGCTTCATAATGGCTTGTTGTAAAGTTATTTACATGTAGGCCACCACCTCTTAGTTTTGATAATGAAGCAATCAGTATAGAAAAATACGGGATTCCAATTGATACGATTAATAAACCAATTACATAAAACCACGCTACAATGCGCGTAAATATAGACAATGTATACCTTTTAGATTTCACACCTTTTCCACTAACCATTGCGTATGAATACTTTCGATTTAATACGTTTTGCATATACCAAATGAGCATACATGCACTAAGTAATAAAGAAGATAATGCTGTTGCACTACTAAAATCAATTGGCCAACTCGAAATGAATTTATGAATCTCTGATGTTAACACATGAAACCCTATTCTTCGTCCAAATGTAGCCGGTGTTCCAAATTCAGCAATTGTCTTTACGAAAATGAGTAAAGCACCCATTACATAACTGGATACTAATAACGGCAATATTATTTTTCTTAAACGATAGAAAAAGCTTCCACCATGAACTGCTGCCGCTTCTTCTTTACTACTCCCAATTTGAAGTAATGTATTCTTCAACATGAAGTAAAGAAATGGGAATAAATGCAGACTCATAATTAAAACCATACCTCCTAAGCTAAAGAACGAAGATGAAACCGTCTTTAGCATCGGAAAAAACTGTTCAAAATAGCCGTTCGGTTGCATGAACAAAATCCAGCCCATCGATCCAATATACGGCGGTGTCATAAATGGAATCATAAAAACAATATCTAACTTGCTATGCTTTCCAACATCTGTTTTGCTCATAATGAAAGCCAATGGAAATGCAAAGATGGTTGCCCCTATTACTACGAGTACACCTAGAAGCATCGAATTTAGAAAAATTCCAGCTAATCCACCACTCTGCATCACTTCAAACGGCTTTAAAAAATTCCAACTACTATTTTCATATACACTGGAAAGTAAAATGAGAAAAAGCGGGATGACGATTAACATCGCCACAAGTAACAACGCTACCGTCATCCCAACTTGCCTTACTGATCCAAATCGATTTACCATGTAATCACCATCTTATTGAAATACTTTCTTAAATTGTTTTCCTATTTCATCTTGTTCTTTCTCAACTGTTTTCCAATCAATATTTAATACTGGAATCTCTTCCACATTTGGTCTATTTTCAGCTTTTATATCTGTTCTACCAGGTAATAAATATGCTTTAGAAATTTGTTTTTGTACATCATCTGATAATAAATAATCAATAAACTCTTTTGCACCTTCTACATTTTTACTATCCTTCATAATACCTGCTGCACGTGGGCTAATAACTGTTCCGCTTTTTGGATAAACAATATCAACTGGTTCACCCTTTGCTTTTGCACTGTACGTCATATAATCAACACCCGCAATGACCATATCTTTTGCTCCTGTTACAACTGGATCTAACGCTTCTTGATTTGCCCCTGCTACTGTAACTTCATTTTTCTTAAGCTGTTCAAATAAATTCCATCCATCTTTTCCATTCTTTTTCACATATCCTGTTACAAAGTCTAAAGCTGAACCTGAAAGTGCTGGATCTGGAAGATTCACTTTCCCTTTCCATTCTCCTTTTGTTATATCGTTCCAATCTTCAGGCGCTGTCTTCACATTTTTTGTGTTATACACAATTCCTAACGCTGAAGCACTATATCCAAAATAATGTCCTTTATCATCCGACCATTCAGAACGAAGCTTATCAGCTTGTTTCGCTTCTTTATAAGCTAACGTTTGTCCATCCTTTTTTAATCCTTCCATCGCTGGTAAAGATGCAAGTACGACTACGTCAACGACTGGATTTTTCTTTTCGGCTTCCATTCGCGCTAAAATCTTACCTGTTGTTCCTTGAAACATTTCCACTTTTATACCCGTTTTCTTTTCAAAGTCCTTTTGAATTTTTTCTGCTAATCCTTTTGGTCCTGCACTATATACAACAATCTTCTTTTCATTCGTAGTTTTACTTTTTGCATCTGCATTACCTGTCTTTGAACTACACCCTGTTACTACGGCAGAAAATAATAAAGTACATACAAATAACGACTTAAGCGAACTGAATTTCTTCATACGATTCTCCCCCTATATGATGAATACATTTTTTCGGTACATATAACGATACTGGCTTTCCGATGCTTAGCTTACTATTGTGATAAGCTGTCCATATTCCGATTGCCCCCATATTTACTTTCACTTCATAGCGTTCTCCTACATATGTAACGTGCTGAACTTCACCTGTATACATTTCGCACACTTCATTTTTTGTCCAACTTATATGCTCTGGGCGAACCATTTTCTCCCCCTCTACAAGCCAATTTGCCTTACCAACAAATTTTGCAACAAATTCATGAGATGGCTTCACATAAATGTCTTCTGGTGTTCCTTTTTGTAATACTTCTCCTTGTTTCATGACAATAATTTGGTCTGACATTGACATCGCTTCTGTTTGATCGTGAGTAACATACAATGCAGTTAAACCAATAGAATGAACGATATCCATAAGCTCTAATCTCATTTCTTCTCGCAAAATTGCATCGAGTGCACTGAGCGGTTCATCAAACAAAATGAAATGTGGTTTCGTTACAATTGCTCTCGCAAATGCGACACGTTGCTGCTGTCCGCCAGAGAGTTCATGCGGATATCTTTTCTCCATTCCTTGCAAGCGAACTCGCTTTATTGCCTCTTCTACTTTTTCCCGTAATTGATTCGTTTGCTTTGTAGCTCTTAAACCAAATGCAACATTTTCAAATACAGTCATGTGTGGCCATAAAGCAAAATCTTGAAATACCATACCGATATTACGTTCATGAGGAGCTGTTTTTATTTTTTTAGAAGAAGAATACATGCACGTATCTCCAAAATATATTTCACCTTTATCTGGCTCTTCCAGTCCTGCAATCATTCTGAGTAATGTCGTTTTCCCGCATCCCGAAGGTCCTAAAAGTGTGGTGAATTCACCTTGTTTCATCACAATTTGTAACGGCTTTAACGCTTGTACTTTTCCAAATGATTTTTCTAATCCACTAATTTTAATATCCATCGTTTCACCTCTCTCCCCTCACTCTTAACCTGCTTTCATTCTATATGGAAGATTTATACTGAATGTTAATGTACTGTAAAGATTAAATTAAAAAACTTCTAATAAACTATTTATTTCTATAGATTTTTTCTATAGTTAGAAGAAAAAGGGGCAACTTGCCATGAATCTCTTAAAATTAGAAATTGTAGTGCTTATTAAGAAATACAAAAAGCTCACGATTGTTGCAGAACAGCTTGGTGTTAAACAACCTACTATTACATTCCATATAAAAAGCTTAGAAGAGGAACTCGGTGTACCTTTATTTGAATTACGTTCTGGAAGATATTTCTTAACAGAGGCTGGCGAGGCATTGCATCATTATGCTTGTAAAATAGATGCGCTTATGAAAGAAGCTAGGCGAGTCACGCAAGAGTTTAAAGATTTTCATAAAGGAGCTATAACAATTGGCGCTAGTTATGTACCAGCGACATATCTTTTACCAGAAATTGTTCATCAATTTCAATGTGAATTTCCAAATATAAAAATAACACTCATGGTAAAAACAGCTCCTGAAATTCGAACGATGCTACAAAATCATGAAATTGATCTCGGTGTAATTTCAGCAGCACCGTTTGATGAATCATCTTTAAAACAGACGAATGTAATGCCTGATACACTTGTTCTTGCTTTCTCCAAAGAACATCATTTTTCAAAAAAAGAAAATGTATCACTACAAGATATTGAAAAAGAACGTATAATATTGCATCGTAATCCATCTACAACGAGAGATTTACTTACAAAATGGATGTTAGCTCATAACATTACATTCCAATCCGAAATTGAATTAGATTCATTAGAAACGATGAAACAAATTTTAAAATACGGTAATGGGGTTGCCTTTATTTCTAAACTTGCTATTGAACAAGAAGTACAACGAAATGAACTATGCTATATACCCATCCCTGAATTTGAATTTCAACGTAATATTTATACGATTCATCATGAGGACAGATGGAATTCTAAAATTATTTCTTTTTTACTACATAACATCACTTCTTATGCAACAAAAAATTAAAAGACTGTCGTTTTACACGACAGCCTTTTAAGCTATAACTCTATTTATTTTTCTTCGCTTCAATTTTTGCTTGCGCCTCTTCAGCCTTATCTAATGCTTCTGAAACTTTTTTCTCTTTTTCTTTCACATCATCTATACTATCTACAGCTTTAATGAGTTTATCAATTCCTTCTTCTTCTACTTTTCTCCGTTTTGCTACTCTTTCATTTACTTTCTTTTCTACATCTTTTGCTTTTTGAAGCATATTCTCCGCATTTGATGTTACAGCTGTTTCAAGTGCATCGTCTTTTTTCATTTGTAACACTTCATTTGCAATGTCTTTCGCTTCTAAATACTTACCGTCTTTTAATGCTGTCGCTCCGTGATCCATTTTCTCGGCCATTTCTTTATATGATTTCGCTTCATTTCCCGATTTCTCTTTTTCTGCTTTTTCAAACCACATTGTTGCATCACTATATTTTTCATCTTTCAATGATTGCATACCTGTTTCAATATATGTGTCATAATTACTACATCCAGCCATTACGACTAACAGAAAAAGCATAACAAAACTTAATTTTTTCATGCTGTTGTCTCCTTTTCTTTGCCTGCTCACTTTACTTTAACATACATGAAAAAGAGTTTCAAAAACTAAAATACTGATTCGGTCATTTTTATAATAATAAGTCAAATTTTTATTATTTTATTATTTTTAAGCCGACACATCCACTTGCTTTTTCGCCATATGTTGCCTTACTCCAACTAATACAACTAACAATAAACCTCCGCCTATTGTCATCATAACAATGCTAGTTGGTAACATATCTAATAATAATCCATATACAATCATACCGAGCGGTGCGATTGCAGTCGCAATTGTTTCAAGTAGGCCAAATACACGCCCTAAGTAGTTCGGATCTGTCGTTTTTTGCATATGTACTTGCATCGGAATATTGACAACCATAATTGCTATACCCGTTAACATCATAAAAGCGATATAGTAAATAAAACTCGCTACTTTTGGAATAATAACTAACAACGGAAAGACTGTACATAAACTTAAACCCGCAAATAAAAACAATCCAATATAAATAGAACGAAACGGATTATTTACTTCTTTACGCACAGATAAAGCAATCGCACCCATTAGCATCCCGACTGCTAACATTCCCTCTACAGTACCGAGTTGCTTTGAAGATAAATGCAATGTATGGACGATAATGTATGGCAGTGCAACGGTTAGCCCACACGCAAAAAAGTTTACCCACAATGCTATTTTCATTAAACCATATATTTCATGTTGTCGTTTTACATATGAAAAACCTTCTTTTATACTCGTCAAGAAATGCTCTTTACTCTCAGCCACTTCTTTTTTATATAAATCAAATACGATAAATAATTGCAAAATAACTGCTAAAAAGAACGTAATACTATTTAACAAAAAGAACGACTGAATTGAAAAGAAACCAAATACGACTCCGCCAATAATCGGCCCTAAAATATTTGATAAAGAAGCCGCCGTTTGATTTAAAGCACTCGCTTTTTGAATACGTCCTTCGTCTACTAAACTCGGAATAGACGAAGTTAATGCTACAGAATAAAAACTTGCACAAATTGATAATAATGCTGCTGAAACATAAATAAAAAGAAGTGATGGTCCAAATATAGTAGCAAGAATAAACATAATAAGCATCGTTAAGCTACTCAATAAATCAGTACCAATGACAAGCCATCTTCGATTGATGCGGTCAGCTACAGCACCTGCAATTGGGCCACAGATCATCCTTGGAAGTGATCCGCAAACGAGCGTAGTTGCAAATCCCATTCCTGAACCAGTTGTCTTTAATACGTATAATCCCATTGCAAACGTATAAATACCTGCTCCTAATAAAGACGTCATTTTTCCAATCATCATTAAAATAATATTTCTCGTTGCAATCTTCATTCTTGAATCATGTTGTCCTATACTTACATCTTCCATTATGACACTCTCCCTTTGAAAGTTAAATTGTGTTAAACTTATTATATAATCACCTTTCCCATTATTACAACAAAAAGTTTAATTGTATTTAACTTTTTAATTATAAAGGAGCTACACTATGGCAACTCTCGGCGAAAAAATTAAAGCATTACGTAAAGAAAAAAAACTTACACAAACTGAACTAGCAGGTTCAGAACTGACAAAAAGTATGCTTAGTCAAATTGAAAATGGAAAAGCTACACCTTCTATGAAAACATTACAATATATTGCAGAAAAACTTGAATGTGAACCGAGCTTTTTATTAGAAGAAGATGAAGGAGAAGTTGTAGAACTTATTCAAAAAATGGAGCCACTAATAAAGGCAAATGGCGATGAAGTATACAAAACTTTACTACCTATCGTTCAAACAGATTTACCTCCAACTTTAAATACAGCACGTTTATATAAACAGTTCATAACTGGAGCGGCTATTATGAACGATTATAATATTGAATATTACGTTGAAACAGCTGTTTCTATATTTGAAAAATATACTTTGTATCGCGAAAGTACTGAAACGAAACTACTGTTTTACTATATGCTCTTCAAACGTAAAAAATATAAAGAATGTTTACAATTGATCGCCAGAATTCGCGATGAATATAAAACGAAGAATTTAGAAATGGATCTTATTACACATATACAATTATATTTAAAAGAAGCAATTATTTTACTCGCATATGGCAATTATGAAAAATGTGAAAAAGTCATTTTAGATGCACTTGCATTTTCAAAAAAACATCAAGTGTATTATAAAACAGATGAATTTTACCGTATTTTATCTTATCAAAAAATCATTGTAGCTGATAAAGAACGATATTTATATTACATAAAAAAATCTGAGCAATTTGCCATTTTTACAGAAGATACTTTATCCGCTGCAAATATAGATATATTAAAAGCTTATTACTACAATACAATTACTAATGAATATACAATCGCATTAGAACATCTAGAACAATTTCGAGAAAAACTAAAAAATGATCCAATTTTCCAAGACGATGGGCTGTATTATCTTGAAAAAGGAAAATCTTTGTATGGTTTAAAACGTTATAAGGAAGCTTTGAAAACATTAAAACACGCTACCATACCAGATTATATGACTCATCCACTTGATCAATCGTGGTTATTAACAGCTGGATCTTATCGCGCCCTTTGCTATATAGAACTTCAAGATAAAAAATCTGCCTTAAAAGAGGCAAAAGAAGCCGTTCAAACAATAGATAGCTATCCTGATTCGATCTTCTCTTCATTTATTAAAGAAACATTACAAATAATACAAAAACTTTAAGAATGTCTCGAAATGGTATATTATTCCTCCTTTTTAGCAAAGATAATAATGATGGGAGGAATATAAATGAATATTCAACGTGCAAAAGAGCTTTCTGTGTCAGCAGAGCAAGCGAATGTTAGTTTTCAAGGCATGCCTGTTATGATTCAACACGTCGACGAGAGCAATGAAACCGCCCGCATATATGAAGTAAAAAACCCAGGACGCGAATTAACAGTTCCAGTTAATAGCTTAGAGGAAATATAAGAAATGCCACTTCATTTTTTGAAGTGGCATTTTTCTTTGTTCTATTTAAGTATCATCATTCTTATTTTCTCCTTAGTAATCCATACAAACCAATACAAATTACAATGAAACCTACTATTCCACAAGCTAGTTTTACAATTATGTCTCTTGTTTCATAACTTTTAACTTCGACTACACTCTTTTTCAGACGTTCCATTTCCTTTTGCTCACTTTCTACTCGCTCCCCATATACTAACAAACGATATTTACTTGATGTATATGGTTCACATGTAAGCAGTGTAACTTTGTCTTTTCCTTTTACTACATTTAATTTATCCACTTGATTTGGATTAATGATTTCACGTCCAATTATTTTATACACGTGCTGCTTTCCAAATACCTTTACATAGAATACATCTCCATCACTTAACTGATCAAGATGACGAAACATCGTTGCCCCGTGATATCCACGATGTCCTGCCAATACAGCATGTGTATCTTTCCCACCAATAGGTAAAGAAGTCCCTTCAATTTGCCCTACTCCTTTACTTAAGTTTTCTTGACTTGCTCCTAAGTAAATTGGCAACTCCTCATTTATTTTCGGAATAGAAATTGTGCCAAATATTTCATCTTTGTTTATAAAATGTAACAGGTCCGTACTTATTTCATCATCCTGTACAAATGGGTCACTCATTTTGAAAGTAGTTTTCCCTAACGATTTATTATATGTTTCCATCTTTCGAAACTTCTCATTTACATCTTCTATTTTTAAATCATCAACCATTTTTTCATAACGTATCACTTCTGTCTTATACACATAATTGTTTATATAATTAGCGATCATTGGATATATAAATAGTGATAATCCTGTAAGAAACAATGATACGCTTATAAATCCCCTTCTCACACACTCACCACACAATACAATACATACTATTTTCGTTTTTTTAAATAGATTATTAGAAGGACGATGCAAATAATACCAATAGGAAAAACGATCATCCAATCTTCTAAAATGAAAGACTTTGTAATCTTTTCTTTTTCACCAGCATCATATGGAACACGGTGTCCTCTCACTAGTAACCTGTGCGTGTTCACTCCATACGGGGTACACGTAATTAATGTTGCGTAATCTTGTCCTTGTACAACTAATAAGTCTTCCGTTTCATTTGGTAATACAACTTTTATTTGATCTACCTTATAAGCAAGTATTTTATCTAATGAATGTATATAAAATATATCATTCTGTTCGACTTTATCTAAATGAGTAAACATTAGTGCTGAAGGCAAACCGCGATGCCCAGTTAAAACTGTATGCGTATTTTCTCCCCCTACTGGTAGTGAAGATTCATTCAGTTGTCCAACTCCACGACTTAGCACTTCTTCCGTCGTCCCTTGATAAATTGGAAGATTCACATTAATTTTAGGGATTTCTACATACCCCATAACATCCCCTATATTTAACATATCTACATATGAACTTTTTTCCTCATCACTCTTTTCATGAAACGGGTCCGAAAATGTTTGCGTCGTATTTTGGACCTTCTTATTATACTCTCGTGCTTCCGTTTCTTTACGATCAATCTCTTCTTTCTCCAACTTCTTTACTGCTTCGTCATAGGTACTTACTTCTGAATAATGTGTTCTTGTTGCAAACCAATTGCTCACAGTTGGATAGAGAAATATACTTAATCCTAGTAAAAAAATACTTCCAAAGATAATATTTCGTTTCATAACATCCTCTTTCACTTCGGATAAAATACGGAAAAGAGGAAAGCATTTTACCTTTCCTCTTTTCCAAACTCAATTATTATAAAATATGAATTAAGAATTCTTTACCGGTTTCTTTCTAAAGAAAATAAACGCTGCTGTCACCATTAATAACAGACCAACTACCGTAAAGAGAATTGTTCCCATGCCACCTGTTGCTGGAATAATCCATCCACTCTTATTATTCTCAACTTGCAAATCAATTACATTTTTATCTTTATCTATTTTAATATCAATCGGATCTCTTAATTTTTGATATTGTTCTACCGCACCATCTTTACCTTTATACTTTGGTGCTACCGTTTCAACAATTTGATATTCACCGTACGGGATTTCATTCCATGTAATAATACCATTTGCATCGGTGATATCATCCATTTTCTTTTTGTTTACTGTTACAACATTTCCCTTTTTATCTCGTAATTCGAATCTTGCACCTTCTAATTTCAGAGACTTATCCTTACCATCAACTTTTTCAATTTTAATCGTTCCCATTGTTGGTGTAACAATAACTTCATTAGATGGCTTTCCATCTTTTTCTGATGTAACATCATCTTTATTTACAAAATCAAGTACTGCTTTGTTTGGAATTTTCACTCCAGATTCAACATTACTTCTAATTTTTGCAGTAATCTGTAAGTGTAATTCTTTACCTGTTACTTTCGAAAAATCTTCTATCGAAGCAATAACCTTTTGTCCAGCTACAATCACATTTACAGTACTATCAGCAACCTTTTTACCATCAATCGTTACTACTGGAGTCCCAACGATCTCTAGACGATCATCTAAAACATCTGTTACGACGTAATTTTTATACGTTTGAATATCCTCAGGAAGCAATGTTTTAATATCATACGTATACTCTGTTTCACGATTTATTCCCGCATTTTTAGAATCATCATTAATCGTTTTTTCAATTGTAGGTTCTTTAAAGTTTACTACATCTTTTTCTAATTTAACTGGTATATCTTTCTCTCTAATAGAAAAAGGATACTCTTGTTTACTTGTTATATAACCTTTTGGAGCCTTCTCCTCAATAAAATAATAGTCTCCATACTCTAATGACTCCACATGAATCTTACCATCTGTTCCTGATACTAATGGATGAGGTGTTTTTACTTGTGTGTGTGTTCCATCTTCATTTTTCTTAAATAAATGGAATTCCGCACCTTCTAATACACGGCCTCCCTCACCTTTTTTTATTAACTCTACTGAACCGCGTTTCGTTTCATTCTTTGGGTAAATGTGAACATCGTAATTTAAATCTTTACCATCTGCGCTCGTCATTGGAATATCAACTATAAACTTAGTCTTATCCAACTCAATACGATCTGGAGCTTTAATCGCTTTTACTTCATAACGTCCTAAAGGAAGATTTGAAAAAACCGCTTCTCCTTTATCATCTGTTACTTTTGTAATCGGACTATCTGTAAGTTCTTTCATAATTTCTTTCCCATCAGAACTTTTTTCAAATGATGCAATGCGTTTAATTTCAAATGTTACATCCTTTAAAGGTTTTGCTCCATCTGGAACACTTTGTCCTTCTTTCCCATTGCCCTCTACACCAGGCTTTGCATCTTTATCCTTCTCATACTTATGAATCGTTAAAGTACCTGTACTTCTTGATTCAGCACTAACCGTCATATTCATTAATGTTGAAACAGCTAATACACATATTAATAATAAGCTAAAAATCCTTTTCATTATTCGTCACTCCCCTATTGTATCTATCTTTGTTGCAAACTACTAATCTATTTCATAATCTTTCTTTTTCTAAAGAAGAAAGATGTAATGAACATCAATGTTCCACCAATTACATAAAAGACAATTGTTCCTATGCCACCTGTTTCAGGGATAATCCACTCATTTTTATGATTTACTATTTTTATTTTTGGGGCGGATACATCGCTAGTCACATGAATTTCAATTGGCTCTTTCAAAAGCATATATCCTACTGGTGCTTGTACTTCTTTTAACGTATATTTTCCAACTAACAATGGATTTGAAATAGCTACACCATTTTTATCCGTTGTTAATTCAGATACTATTTTTCCATCTTTATCAATTACTTGAAATACTGCGCCTTCTAATTTGAGATTTTCATTGTTCGCATCTACTTTTTCAATCTCAATCTTCCCGAAAGACGGTGGTAGAATAAAGGCTTCATTTGACACAGTTTGCTTTTGATCAAATAGTAACTCCGCAGTATTTCGTATACCACCTTTTGCAGTATATGATTCTAATACTTCCACACCTTTATCTACATTCAACTTTGATTTAATGTGCATCGTATACGCTTGATCAACTAGATACTCATAACTTCCATCTTGCTTTGGTAATTCAATTTTCACCTTTTTCGACTGCTCATCGATTTCAGGTATAACTTGTATCTCTTCACCATTTGCATTTACAAGTCTTACTTGTTCAACTTGTAAAATATCTTCTAAATCATCTTGTAATACGATTTTCTCCAAGTATGCTACATCATTTCCAAAATTATAGTTTACATGCCATGTAAACTCTTCATTCTCACTTTGTAACGTTGCCTTTTCTACTTCTTTTTCATCTGCATCAGAAACTGTTTTTATAACCTTTGGTTCCTTCGCTTCCACTTTCGTTTTTACGTTTGGTTTTTCTGGTGGCAGTTCTTTGCCATCAGGTGTTTTTCCTTCCACAATCGCTATATTTTCTATTTCTTTCGTTTTCAGCGATTCCTTTGTAACTTTCACCTTGAAAGTTACAATTCGTTCTTCTGTATCAAATACATCACCGACATTAAATTTAACTGTATAATCCTCATACGATCCCGCATCTTCATCTATCGCATCAGTTAACGAATTCCCATTCATTTTCATACTACCTGCTATATACTCCACTCCGTTAGGAAGCTTATCGACAATGCGAACATCTTTTATAAGTCCATTTTCAACTTTATTCCGAAGTTTAATTTTATACTCAAGCTCATCGCCTACATGTACTTTTCCGTCTACTCCCCCCGTTACTTCTTTCTTCGCATCTAGTTGTCCGTACAACGGGTTAACTGATGTTTCGACTTCTGGTTTCTCTTGTTCTGGTACACTAATAGATTCTACTACTGCACTATTTTTAATTTTCTTATTTGCCATTTCAGGTTTCACAACGACTTCAAATGAAATTGCTCGTTCTTCATCCCCATTAAGGTCACCAATATTTGCATATATAATTCCATCTTTTATATGTGCACGATCATCATCTTCCGCGTCTGTTTGTTTCTTTCCATCTATCTTCAATGTATCCGGAACATACTCTACCCCTTCAGGTAGTGGATCCGTTACAGTGACAGCTTTTAATATAGAATCGGTTACACTATTTTTAGCT
Source organism: Bacillus sp. FSL R9-9834 (assembly GCF_038006905.1). Lineage (NCBI taxonomy): Bacteria > Bacillati > Bacillota > Bacilli > Caryophanales > Bacillaceae > Bacillus > Bacillus sp. FSL R9-9834. Next base: position 1,705,260 of record NZ_JBBOWD010000001.1, on the reverse strand, counting down.
TTTATCGTGTACTCCAGTTTATCTCCTACATTAAGAGTTTCACCATTTACATTTTTAGCTAATTTTTCAGCCTCAAGTTTACCTTGTTTCACATCAAGATTAGGCTTTACTTTTACTACTACTTTATTAGAAGCATTATCTTCAACTTTACTTCCTGTCAGCTCATCTAATCCTCGAACAATAGCAGTATTCGGAATTTCACTTTCTATTTTTCTCCCTCTTAATTTCGCCTTAAATTCAACGATTGTTTCAGGTGTTTTATCAGTATAAATTCCGCCTTGTGAAGCATTTGCTCCTTCACCAATTCTAATCGTTAACTTTCTCGTCTTCTCATCATAATCAACTTGATCATCTAGCGCCTGATCAGTTTGATCACCCGCATTCGGACCAGAAATGATTTTCACCGATCCAGGTATAAACTTTAAACGACGATCTAGAACATCTTCAATCTTTGTATCAACTGCACTTGAATTCGGCTCAATATTTTTGACTTTTAATCGATATGTAACTTCTTCACCTGATTCGTATTTTTCTTTCACATTAACGACTGTTTTCTCAATATCAAGTTCTGGCGCTGTTGCATTCACCGCAAAGGCTAAAGTGTTTAATACGTAGTCATCACCAGATGTCGCAGCTTTTAAACGTACTTCCTTTTGCTCCGGTTTTATATATCCCGCTGGTAGCTTTATTAAATCTGCATCAATCCCTAAATTATTTTTATAATCAGGATTAAATGTACCAGGATACTTATCTCGCATATGTTCTTCATATTCAGAAATAGTGGAATTGAATATATTCCCCGTTGGATTCAACTTATCCGTTATTTCCTTCCACTTATTATCTGTATGAACAAAAAGTTTATCACCTTGCCAATACCTATCACCTTGAACAGCAAAAACAGATACTTTCGGATCTAAATCCCCAGCTTTTGAAGCGATAAAGTTTTTCACTGTGAATTCTTTTTCTCCAGAACCACTGGCTCTTTTCAATCCACCATCATACACAGTAAATGCTTTTCTTGTTTTTGACTTATCTTTCGTGATTACTAGCATATACCAACCAGCAAAAGAATATTTCCCACTAGCATATGCATCGCCTGTATTTGGATATGGAATATTTGCTACAGTATAGCTTCCACCTTTTGCATTCGATGATTTCAAAAGGTCGGTAACTTCCGCATAATTAGAATAATACGTACCATTAATCCCAAAACCATACAGCAATCCACTTCCGTAATACGTATGACTTGGTGTTACTGGAAAACTCATTCCTGCCGGAGTAGTAAACTTAACTGGTGCTAAATACTGTTGTTGCGTTAATTCGTAACGTGTAGAACTCCAGTATAATCCTGCCCATTCAATTTCAGCATCTTCCGGAACAGGAATGTATGCCTTAGATGAATTTGTAGTTGTTGGATCATCATCAACATCAATTAGTTCACGTATATAACCATTCGGTGTTGTTCCATAAGTATAGTTAATATCCGAATATAATGCTGTTTTCTTTTGAGCTTCAGTGGCTTTAATACCTAAATTCACATTCCCAGTAGAATACATATCACCTTTATGAATGGATTGATAAGTCGGTTCGTTAAAACCTTCATCCTCAGTAATTTCTGCTTTTACATTCTCTGGTGGACTAAAAAAATGTAACTGAGATAGTATTAAAAATATACTCATCCATACTACAATGACTTTTATTATTTTTCTATTCTTTACCCTATTGTTACTCAACGCCTCCACCTCCTGACATTTAATTAGAAATATATTTGTTTTATAGTACTATTTTAGCATAACAGTTAGATTTTCATAGCCGTTTTACTATTTTTATTTTTCAGTTAATTTTACCATTTTTTTATTTTTACATTTTTTTTATGAATCATATTAGATTTGAAGATGGAAAAAAGCAAATTGAAACATTCATTACTCATCTGTCTAGTCTTTACACACATATTGGACTTATCGGCTTTAGTGTTGGTGCTACCATCTCATGGCTATGTAGTAACAATCCGAAAATAGATTTTATTATCGGATGCTATAGTTCCCGTATACGTGACTATATTCATATGAAACCATCATGTGCTACCTTACTTGTATTCCCTGAAAAACAAGCATACAATGTAATAAATACATTTCTTGTAAAAAACACTCTTATAAAGGAGATGTACATGACACTTACATTACTCTTACTTATTTTCATATTCATTGCTTTTTTCTCAGTGCTAACTATTATTCTAGTAACCGTAAAAAAAGGAGCGTTTTCCAAACGCCCCTACTTACAATCTATTATCGTTTACAATTTATTTTTTACAAATTGGATTTTATATTTAACATCTTTTTATGCGTTACTCCCTGAGAAAATTAGCGAGTTACTATTCCTGCCCATTTGGTTTTTCCTTTGCATATTAGGCTTTATCGCTTTCTGGCGCGAATGGAGAAACAACCGTGTATTCTCCATATGTATCGGTTTTCTTTCCTTTATTAGTTTTTTATTTGGGCTGTTTTTTTTTACTTCTTTCGGGGATGTGACTGTTATAAGGAGGATAAAAATCCTCTTTATAACAGTCTTTTTCGTTCCATAACGAAAGGAATTATTAAATAAAGAGCGTAAGCAATCGCCATCCAAATGGTAAATGACATAATTTGCTGTGAGGAGAATTGTGAGAATAGATTAGAAGAATTATATAAAATGTAAGTATCTAAAATTAAACCGATTGCTGTACCGCATATACCTAACTTAATAACTGCATATTTCGTAGTATCTAGTTTTTTGTATAGCCACATTACAAAGTATAAAGCTATAGCCGTTCCTAATTCAAGAAACGTTAATTGTAGAAAAAATCTACTTGAAGTGTATTCCAATAAAACAGAAGAACCGAAAATAATGAAGAACGCTGAGGCAAAAAACCAAACGCCGATAGAAAATAAAATAGTGAGCCAAAGTTTATTATTCACTACCATTACCTCCCTTTTGTAGCTCTATGAACTTTTCCAATAACAGGTGCAAATCACCATATACTTTGTCGCTAGAAAAAGATGGATTGAATAAGGCTTGCAATGCCAATCCATCAATTAATGCATTACATAAAATGCTCCACGTTTCAGTTGAAATTTGAGATGTCATTGTACCTCCTATATTTTTATTTAACACTCTTGTTAATTCTTGGTTTTCATAATGTAACAATCCACCAATTTTATTTTTCATCGCATCATTTTGTAATCCACTAGCTACTAATTGAAAAAACAAATGATGATACATTGAATCTTTCACACATCTACTTTCGGCAGACTGCAAAGCCTTTTCTAACTGTACATCCTTTCCTAGTTGTTCCCACGACGCTTTACAAAACGATTCAGTTACTTCCAGTAATAATTGATCTTTCGTTTTAAAATGATAATATACGGTACCTTGTGTAACTTGAGCACTCTCTGCAACTGCTTTTAATGTCAACTTTTCCATCCCATGCTCTGCAATAATTTCTTTTGCTGCTTGTAGTAAATTCTCTTTATTAACAACATTTGGTTTTGCCACTTCTATGACCACCTTTTAAGTTAGTTGGATAACTAACTTAAATTATACAGAAAAATCAGATAAAACAAAAGAAAGAAAAGTCAACTTTCAACTTTTCTTCCTTCTATTTTTACCTTTAGCTTTCACTGTCACTGATTCACAAGGTGTGTAATAAATTTGAGGTGTCGCCTTATCAACAAACATCATAAACGTAATGAAGCCGATAATAAAGAAAATAAACAACGTTAACAAAATTGCTCCTATCGTTAAAAGTATCATAACACCACCCCTATATTTTTCATGTTATTACACCTTTCGCTATTATATGAGCGTAATCCTTTTTAGAAAAAGAAACGTAACAAAATAATCACAATCACACCCGTTAATACTGTACCTAATAAACTACGAGTATATATCGCTACAAGAAATGTTGGAATTGCTGCGATCAGGTAATCCCACTGCATCGTCTCATGCATAAATAAAACTTGCGCTAAAAGTGCTGCTAATATCGCGATTGGTATGTAATTTAACCATTTTAAACCCCAGTCTGGAATTTGTAGTTTACTAAATACGAGTAGAGGTAAAATACGTGGCACGAGTGTGACAGCTCCTGCTGCTAATAAAAGTAATATTATATCTAATCTCATTTCCATTTTTCAATCACCACTCCAATCGTCGCAGCTAGTAGTGTTGCGATAATAACCGCTATACTATCTGGCATAAATAAGTGTGAAACATATGCGATGATAATTGCTACAATTGCAACAGTAAGATGAATTGCTAACTTCGGTTTACTACTTATGAGCTGAAGTACAAATAACCCGATAAACATTGCTGGTAATGCATAATCCATACCGTACGTATGCGGATCTGGTATCCATTCACCAAATAGCCCGCCGATAATAGTAGCAAGGATCCAATTTAAATAAGCCGTTACATTTAGCCCAATCATCCATCTTTCGCCTAAATATCCTTTTTGCGCAGCATGCTGTACTGCAACGCCGAACGTTTCATCTGTAATTTGAGAACCAATTAGTAAGTTTTTAAATAGAGGCAGTTTCGTAAAGTACGGTGCAAGCGCAGCACTCATTAGAAGGTGGCGTAAATTAACAAAAAAGACGGTGAAAATGATTGCTGAAGCAGGTGCACCAGCTGCATACATACCAGCTAATATAAATTGGGCAGAACCTGCATAAATTAAAGTGGACATAAACGCAATTTCAATAATGGAGAAACCTGCTGTTTTTGCAATTACACCAGCTGCTATACCGATGCTTAAATAACCAAATACAGTTGGTAAACAATCTTTTACTCCTTGCTGAAATGTATCATCGCTTTGCAAAGCTACATGTGCCTGAGCTTTACTCATCCGTATCATCCTCCATTCCTTCTAAAGTTCGTTTTCCTGTTACGACATGAACTAAATCTATATTTTCACGCCATAACGTATCTAACTTATCAGCTCCAAATTCCTGCGTGATTTCTTCAACCATAATATCGTGCCGCACATACTCTGTAGCAACGAGAACTAGAGCTGGGTCATACGTTGTAACAGCCCATGAAGTGCTATCATTTGAGAAGTTCGCAATTAATACTTCTTCCCCGTCACGTGCGATTACAGTTAAATGACCACCCATTCTCTTTTCAACAACGTGGGGCATCATATAATTATGGTGAAACGTCGCTCCTATTTTTGTTTCTGGAGCGCCAAATAAGATTGAAAATATATGTACTCCTTCCTCTTCCTTTTGATGAATGTATGGCTCAATTTCATGCACTTGATCTTCCCATACAGAAATCCATAACTCTTCCTTCGCTCTATTAATTATATTGCATATTTCCTTCAAAACACGATCATTTGAGCGAATATGCGAAATTACATCTATTTGTCGCTCTTGTTCTAAACCATTTAATTTCTCATCTAAAAATTCAAAGGATTTTTCAAAGTCTTTTCGCATTCGATTCATTAATTCCGTAGCTGGTACTGGTACATATTTAACTGGTTCAGAAGGTACAATATGTACTGCTCCTTTATCCATTAACTTACCTAGTACCTCGTAAATCATAGAACGAGGTACTCCTGTTTGTTTACTCACTTCATACCCAGTTACTGGGGAATGTTTTAGTAGTCCAATATACGCTTTACATTCGTACTGGGAAAAACCTAGCTTTTGTAATTCCTTTATAATTTCATCCATTAGTACTCCTCACAATCTAAATCGCTCTAACTTCAAAGCGACGATTTTGCTTACCTTTACTTTTTACTTTATCAATAACAAGTGTTCCTATTTCATTCGTATTTTTCACATGTGTGCCTCCACAAGCTTGTTCGTCTAAATTTTCAATTGTAACAATGCGGATTTCTTGTATAGTAGTTGGCAGGAGGTTTATGGCTGTTTTAATCATTCCTACAGCATTTTCTGCTTCTTCGCGGCTCATATAACGAGTGGAAATTTCTTTATTTTGTTTAATAAGTTTATTCACTTCCTTAACAATTTCTTCTACTTCCACGCTCGATAACTCTTGTAACTCATTAAAATCGATACGTGCTTTGTCAGGATAGATTTGATTTCCAGTGCATAGAGCTCCATACTTTTCATAAACGACAGCTCCGATAAGATGCAGTAAAGAATGATGACGCATTAAGTTATGACGTCTTTCCCAATTAATCTCTAATTTAACTGGACCTAAATTTACTTGAGCTCCATCTTTTATATAGTGAACTATTTCTCCCTGCTCCTTCTTTACTTTTTCAACTTCAAATACAGACCTATCTTGTACAATGACACCCGTATCACATTCCTGCCCTCCACCAGTTGGATAAAAAACTGTTTCTTTTACATATACTTTATTTCCTTCTACTTTTATCACTTCTGTTTCGCAACTCGTTTTGTATGCATCTTCTAAATATAATGCCGTTGTCATACTCTCACCTCTTTAGTAGTTATAGTTATACCTACTAATATAAAAAAGAAGCTCCACAAAGTCAATTGATAATTCTGAAATTTAAAACAGAAATAAAAAAGACTTCCGCTAACGGAAGTCCCCTATCTCAATATTTCATTTGCTTCTTTTTCATAAATTTTATCAAATGAAGTCATAACGCGTTGTGATGCTGAAATCATTCTTTGATCTGTCATTAGATCTGCCATCTCTTTCGTCATATCTACATTTGAATTTTCTAGCATATGGTTTTTTACTAAGCCTGTTCCGTTCGGTAAATCAGCAATATTTCCTTCTGCTAGTGTAAAGCTTTTGTTCTCTCGTTGCACAAGACGATTATTCGCTTCTGCATCTACTGTTTTTGTTTGCAGGCGAGCAATATTATTTTGTGTTACTTCATCATATAATGTACCATCTGCTTGTACAGCTACCTTTGCTCCCTCAGGAATACGAATACGTTCATTATTTTCTCCCATAACAAAAGCACCAGATGATGTTTGCAAGTAACGATCACTATTTATTGTAAAACTACCATCTCTCGTTAAAAACGTTTCATCGTTTTTAGATGTAACGAAAAATGATGTTGTACCGTTTGCACCGTCATCTAAAAAGAAATCTGTAGCACTATTTGTCATTTGTATATTTCCTTGTACTAAGTTCACATGCGTTGCGGCTGGTACTACAGCGTAATCGACTGAGCCAATATTTGTTACAGCTCCGTCACCGCGGCGATATGTGTCTTGTACATCAAATACTTTAGAAGTCATATTTTCTGCTTTAAATCCTGTCGTTTGGGCATTTGCAACGTTATTCGAATGAACATTAATGCGCTGCATGTAATTCATCATACCCATTGAACCTATATAAAGACCGTTCATACTCGATTGAATAAGGCAATTGCCTTATTCTTCACCTCTTTTCTATGATGTTTGCAACATTTGTTTCGCTAAATGTTCCGCTGTAGCGATATGTATGTTTTTCTTTACGTCTTGTCCGTCTGTCATTAATACAATGGGGGCTGATGATACTGCTGGAATTTTCAACAATTCCCCACTACTTGCCGTTTCATCAAATTTCGTAAAGACGATACCATCAATATGAATATCTTTAAAGTTCGTAATGATTTCAATCATATCTTTACTTTTCATCGAAGCTGATAACGTTAAACAAATATAATCTGGCTCTACTTGTCCCATCGTTTCAATCATTTCTTCTACAGTTTCTGACGCACGATAATTTTTCCCAGCTGTATCAATTAAAATATAATCGACGCGCGCTTCTTCTTTAAAATACGTAAGTGCTCTTGTCATTGCAGCTTCATCACGCACAGCGATTACTTCAAATCCAATTGTCTTTACGTAATCTTGCAGTTGCTGAACTGTCCCAATGCGAGAATGGTCGGTCGTAATAAAACCAACCGTTTTTTTCTTACCGTGAAACTGCCACGCCATTTTCGCAAGTGTCGTCGTTTTTCCAACACCAGTTGGACCGATTAATGCAATTGTTTGTACTTCTTTTTCAAATACATTTTCCGTATTGAAATGAGAGCTCATATCTTCCAATATATATTCGATTACTTCTTCTTCTGTAATCATCGTTGCATTCTCAAACTTCACTTTTAACTTTTCAGCATATGCATGAATGAAGTATTGTTCTACATCGTTTTGTTCTAGCATGCGAATTACTTTTTGAATAATAAATGGTACAGATTCTTGCTTTTCTTTTTTTACAACCACTTCTTCTTTTTTGACGGGAACGACTTTTTTCACAGCTTTTTGCTTTTTCGTTACTTTCGTTTCTTCCGTCTGTTTCACAACGACGATACCTTTTTCAAACAGCTTTAATAGTTTCTCTTTCTTTCTTGCCCATTCTTCACTATTTCCTGTTTGCATCGCCGCGTACGACATAGGAGTCGTCACGTTTTCTAAATTGTGCAGTACCGATTGAATTCCGTTCGCCTTCACAATTTGTTCTGAAGAATCATTTACAACATCCATTAATTGTTCATGAAATTGAGCTGTGCCTTCGTTCACTTCTTCCTGTTTATCCTCTGGAAAAGCAACTAACATTTCATAATTCTTTTTCCAAAAAAACGGGATATTGCGTTTTACACTTTCATCGACAACGTAATAATAATCTGTACCATATTGGTCAAATAACTTTCGATACAATTCATTTTTCGAAGCTGCTTTTATTCGCATTAACGCTTCTTTCTTTTCTGTACTTTCCATTACTTCACCCCCTACTATTCAATATAGGCAATTTGATCTACAACAATTTCTGGTGCTAATTCGCTAATACAAAGTACTTGCGCTTCTACTTGATAACGCTCAAGAAGTCTTACAATCGCAAACCTGAAATCTTTTCTACGCGTTAATAATACTGGTTCCCTTCCCATTAACCTCGCTTGTTTCAATACGCGTTGTACTTGTTCAACGACTCGCGTTTCTAAATCTAAATCCCAGTTTAATAAATAACCTTGATAAGAATTGTTCACAACGTCTGCATCTAACTCGATTGAATCTGAGAAGAGCGCCGCATATATTTTCCCGTCAGGATTTTTCGCATTTTCACAAATCACTTTTGAAATACATTCACGGACGAATGACGTTACGCCATCAACATGGTTTTGATAAATTTCTTTTCCGTCAATAATACCTTCAATAATGGTTGGTAAATCACGAATAGAAATACCTTCTTTTAGCAATTGCTTAATAACATTTTGAACAAGTGATAAGTCGATTTCTTTCTTCTTAATCTCTTCTAATAAAACGCCGTTATCATTTTCAAGGGAGTTAATTAAATCTTTTACATGTTGACGCTGAATTAACTCATGCAGGTTACGTCTAACGACAACATCTAAATGTGTAATTAATATGCTAAGTGGCTCTAATACTTGATAGCCTTTCATTTGTGCATCTTGTACCATATGTTCTAAAATCCAATATCCATCCTCGCCAAAAATCGGATCTTTCGCTGGTTCTGCATCTAAATCGGCCATTACATTTGGTGTTTTCAGCGCTAATAAGTAACCTGATTTCAAAACACCTTCAGCTGCCTTCGCACCTTTAATGCGAATAATGTAACGTCCGCGCGGTCTAAAACTCGTATTATCTTTAAAGTTAATTCCAGGAACGTTAATACCAAGGTCGGTAATAATCGATTTCCTCATAAGAACAACTTTATCACGAGCTGTTTCCCCGTTAATTTTCTGCTTTACAAGTGCCGCTAAATCTAAACCTAGTTCTACAATAATTGGATATTTATCTGTAAATACGCCAAATGAATCTTCCACTTGTTGCAATTGCTCATCTTCGCCTTGAATCATTTCTAATTCTTTTTGAAGCTCATCTTCTTTTTCTTTCTTCATTCGATTTTTATTTCGAATTCCTAAGAAGATAATTGTTCCACCAACGAGTGCGAACGGTAGAAATGGTAGCGGAGTAAAAATACCCATTGCGATAAATAAACCACCGAGCGCATATACAACGACTTCATGTGCTAATAACTCTTTAAAGATACCTTCTGTTACTGTATCCGGTGAACCGTCAAATACACGCGTTACAATAATACCTGTTGAAATCGCAAGCATTAAAGAACCGATTTGGTTTACAATTCCATCACCGACAGTTAACTGCGTGTAATGAAGAGCCGCTTCACCAAAGCTCATGCCCTGCTGCATCATTCCGACAATTAAACCGAAAATGATGTTTACGAATAAAATGACAATCCCGAAAATAACGTCCCCTTTAATGAACTTCCCGGCACCATCCATCGCCCCGTAAAACTCTGTTTCCATATTTAATTTTTTTCGTTTCGCCTGTGCATCTTTTTCTGAAATAATACGCTGGTTTAAATCAGCATCGATCGACATTTGTTTCCCTGGTAAAGAATCAAGTGTAAAACGAGCTGCAACTTCAGCTGTACGAGATGCACCGTTTGCAACGATAAACTGGAATATAATTAATACTGTAAAAATAACGATACCAATTAATAAGTTCCCGCCAATTACGAACTGGCCGAACTCTTCAATAACATGACCGGCATTTCCGTTTGTCAAAATCGCTCGCGTCGTCGATACGTTAATCGATACGCGGAAAATCCCGATTAATAACAACATCGTCGGAAATGACTTTAATTCATCCCACTCGTTAATACTTGTCGCTCGCATATAAATAAGCACTGACATACTTAGTAGAAAAACGATAATGATATCAAGTATAAATGGTGGAAGTGGAATTAAGAGCGCCACTACGAATGACGCTGCTAAAAAGATAGAAAAATAGGTTCTTGCAGAATCTATCTTAAACAAAGAAATCTCCTCCAAACGCGCTATTATACTTCAAGTTCATTCGTTTGAATTAAATAGCGCATAACTTCAATTACAGCTACGTATAAATCTTCTGGAATCGTCTCATCTTCCTCGACTTGATAATATAAAGAACGAGCAAGCGGACGGTTTTCCACCATTGGTATTTCTTGTTCACGGGCAAGCGTTCGTATATATAAAGCGAGCTCATCTTCCCCTTTTGCAACGACAATTGGTGCTGCATCAACGTGTTTATTGTACCTGAGTACGACTGAAATATGAGTCGGGTTGTTTACAATAAACGTTGCGCCATCCATCTTCTTCGCAATTGTCCCTTGCAATATAGCGTGCATAAAGTTTTTTCGTTTCCCCTTTACTTGCGGGTCCCCTTCATTATCTTTATGCTCTTGTTTTACTTCTTCTTTTTTCATCTTAATATCTTGTTCGTACTCCCATTTTTGATAAATAAAATCAATGATAGAAAGAACGATTAATATAATTAAAATAGCTAAGAAGATAAATTTAATTTGCCTAATAATTTCAGTAAGTGACGCAGTCCAGTTAAATCCAATCATACTCACGATTGTCTCTAAATTCTTTTTAAAGAGCACGTAAGCGACGTAACCGATTAATCCCATATAAAACAGTGATTTCAAAATATCTACTAAACTTTTACGACTAAACAATCTCGTAAAATAGTTTTTTGGGTTAATACGCGACGCTTTCGGCTTAATCACTTTAGAAGAAAATAAGAAACCGACTTGAATCATATAATTGAATAAATGAAAAGCGTATACGAGTATTAATATAGGTGCTGATACTTTTAGTAGTAACATCCCCATCATATAAAAATACTCGGTTGAATCTGTATTTTTTCCAATTTGATCAAACAGCACCGATACAGAATTGGCAATCTCAAACCCGAGCCAATCTCCGAAAAAGTAAACGACAACTGCTAATACAAGAATGGAAAATAAATTATTTAAATCTTTACTCCGGGCAATATTCCCTTCTTCACGCGATTTCTTACGCTTCTGCGGGGTGGCCTTTTCTGTTTTATTATCCTTTGCCATGTGCGTCCCCCTACTTCGTTAAGAAAAAGTTAAATAGTTTCGTATATTCCTCAAGCAATACATCCGTCATATTTTTAAACACATAACCGAGCATCGGTACACTCATCGCAATAAACAAAATACCACACGTAATTTTAATCACATATGCATTCATAAAAACGTTTAATTGCGGAGCGTTTTTTGCGATTAAAATTAAAACAAAGTTAATGATGAATAAACTTCCCATAAGCGGAAGTGCAATTTCAACCGCTGATGTAATCGCAAATAATAACGTTGCGAGTAGACTATCTAAAAAACTAGTCGTCAACAATTTTGAAATCGCCTCTGTATATTGAAACGACTTTAAAATCGTGGCAACGAAATAATTAATGCCGCCAAGTGAAATAAAAATAATGAGAAAAAATATATCAAAAATGGTTGATAGTAAAGTAGACTGTGAGCCTGCATTTACATCAAACAAACTTGCTTGTGATAAACCGATATCAAAGTCTAAAATATGCCCAGCCATTTTTGGAATGTTCCACAGCATTTCTACAATTTTTGAAAGTGATAATCCAATTACAATTTGCGTACCTGCATAAGCTGCAACGTCCCAAGTTGTCTTTATGTGAGAGACATCAACTTGATCGGCAACTGTTATGGAAAGGGCAAGTCCAACTGTAACCTTCGCCATAGCTGGAATAGATCGACCAGAGAAAAACGGTAAAAAATATAAAAATGAAGTAATGCGGCAAAACGCAAAAAACGTCGCCGCCCATAATTCCATATTCATTTCAGTTCACCTATCTTAGTACGAACGCAATAGCGATGGAATTTTATCAAATAAATCTAAAATAAGCGTCGTTAACTCTTGAAACATCCAAGGACCTAAAATGATAATAACGAGTACAATACTCGCCATTTTCGGTAAAAACGTCAGCGTTTGCTCTTGAATTTGCATCATCGCCATAATAACAGCGATGATAATAACGACAATCATACTTACGCCGGCAACCGGCATTAAAATCATAACCCCTTTATAAAAAAAGGTTTGAAAAATATCTATAATTGGTGACGTATTCATTTATATGACTCCTATCACATAGCATCAAACGCTTCAGGCGACCGTTTTAAACATAATGTCGACGATTTTTGTATATCCACCTAAATATACGAAAACGAGTATTTTAAACGGTAAACTTAAAATCATCGGCGGTACCATCATCATCCCGAGGTACATTAAAAGTGTACTAATAATCAAATCTATAAATACAAACGCTAAATAAATGAACATCCCTGTTAATAATCCCTTTTGGATTTGCGTTAACGTAAAGGATGGTACGAGCGTAAATAAGGAAAGATCTTTCAAATCTTTCGGTAATTCTTCTCCGCGCACTTTCAGCATCATTTTTAAATCATGCTTATACGTATGCTTTGACATATACTCTTTCATAATCGGCGCTGTCGTTTCCGCAGCTTGGCTTACCGTTATTTTCTCTTTCGTCATCGGATCCCACACATCGCTCTTTAGCTGCCCAAGAACAGGCTGCATCGTAAAGAGTGATAAAAATAAGGCAAGTCCAACGAGCACTTGGTTCGGTGGCAAATTCATTACCCCAAGTCCTTGACGTGTAATCCCAAGAACAATCATAAAATAAGTAAAATGTGTAAATAATAGAACGATAGATGAAGATAATGATAAAAGGGTAACGAGCGCAAATAATTGTACACTTGAATTACTCGTAAACTCTTTTCCATTTTCGAAATTAATAAAACCGTTTTGGGCTGCATACGCTGGATTTACAAAAATAATTGAAAAAACGATAGAAAATACGAAAATAACGGCTAATAATGATAACTGTTTCTTTATTCTCATGATGGATCCTCTACTTTTTTCGTTTCACTCTTCACCGCGTCTTCTAGCGCTTGTTGAAACTGATTTCCTGTTCCTGTTAATTGCACAGATTGTACACCGTTATTACTAATAACAGTGAACACTTGCTTGCCATCTACTTCAAATAAAAAGGCGCTCGTTTGATGATTTAAATAAACGCCGTCTTTCACTTGAATGTGGCCATTTTCACCTTGTTTAAAAAACTGCTGTTTGCGCGTCTTTTTCGTCATAAAATATGCACCGTAGCCGAGCGCACCAAACAGTAAAACGACTTGAAATAAGGTCGTCATATACGACATATGACTCCTCCTCTACTCTTTATCTTGCATTTGACTTTGCGCTTTCATAAGCGCAGCTTGCTTCTTGTCAGCTTCAATTTCAGAAATGATAATACCGAACTTCTCGTCCATTACGATCGCTTCTCCAATGCCGACTTTCATATTACTTAAATACACATCTACTTTATGTCCTAAGTTTTTCTCTACTTCTAGAACATCACCCACTTTTAACTGTTTCACATCACCGAGCGTAATAGATGTTTTCCCAAGCTTTACACCAAGTTCAATCGAAATATCTGAAACAGTATCAATATGTGCTTTACTTGCTTCATTTCGCTTTCCTGCAAATTCTTCTAACCCCATTAATGACACAGGAGATACTTCATGCTTCATATGGATCCTCCTACTCTACAAAACTTTTAAATAAGAGCGCCTTACGCGTTCCATCTTTTCCAATAAAACAATTAAATTTATGCTTTCCATCTACAAAACCAAGCAATTCATCCGAAACTTTCGTATGGAGCGGAATTATATCGCCTTCCTCAATTTGTTCAATCTCGCCCATCGTCATCTTCTGCTCACCAATGGCAACATGAACTGGTTTATACACTTGATTTACTTTCACTTCCACTTCAGACGTATACTTTTTACGTTTATCTGAAGAATGTTCAACAATATTTTCAGACGTTAACTTATCCATAATTTCTTCAACAGATAAGAACGGAATCCCAATACGAACTGTCGTATTCCAAAAATCCGTTTTCATATTTACGTTCAGTAATGAAATAATATCGCTCGCTGTCGTAATCTTAAGTGCATTCGGATCTGTCTCTGTCGTTACAAATGTCGGTTTAATTGCCACAACACTTTCAAACGATTGCTCTAAATTTTTGCATAAAAGCGCAAAAATATTATCAAGCGTTAAAAACTCGAATGCAGTTAACGGTCTACGCATCGTAAAGTTACGCTTACTATCCCCGCCAAGCCAGCACTCATGAATGTAAATAACAAATGCTAAATCAATCTCAATAACAATTTCTCCAAGATCTGGAAGTCCGAGATCAATGACACAATATAAATAATAATCTTTCGGCATTTTCTCCACATACTCACTCGTAAATGGAACTTGCTCCACTGTCGAAGGCTCTAGTTCAATTGGAATGCGCATACGCGCAGATAACGACTGTGACGTCTGTTTTCCAAACGTAGAAGCAATCGCTTGCAAACTACGTAAATGTTCAACACCGAACTTCTCCGGTCTATTAAAATCATACTCTTGAAATTTATCTTGCTTCCCTGCTTCTTGTGCGAAAGCTGGCATTTCCTCGCCTTCATTTACCGCCTTCAGCAGGGCATCAATTTGCTCTTGGCTTAATTTATCGCCGCTCATGAAAATCCCCTTCCCTACCTTTTCAATTCAACGATTTCAACGTACATTTTTCCATTCTTCGTCAAAATCTTCCCGGTTCCAATCTCTTCATTCTCAAGCATAAGACGCACCGTATTTTTTGTTGAATTTTCAAGACGATACAATGTACCTTTCGTAATATGAAGCAGATCTTCAATTTTCTTTTTCGTATTTCCGATTTCAAAATAAATTGTTAACGGAATATCATCTTGTAATTTCAATCTAGCCAACTCCCATATCATGTTCACGAAAATTTCATATTCTCTCTATATAATGAAATCTCTTATTTTGAAACGTCGATATTTAATATTTTTTTAATATATCCTTGCGTTTCTTTAAATGGAGGTACGCCTCCGTACTTTCTCACATTACCAGGACCAGCATTATAAGAAGCAAGCGCTAAAACTAAGTCACCGTTATTTTTCTTTAAATAACCGCTTAACTCTTTCACGCCGCCTTCAATACTTTCAGCTGGTGAAAATGGATTTTTTATACCCATCTCTTTCACATTTGCCGGCATAAGCTGCATAAGTCCCATCGCCCCTGCATGTGACACCGTTTTCGGATTAAAATTAGACTCTACTTCAATCATTTTTTGAATTAACGTTTTCGGAATTCCGTATGTACGACTTACTCTATCTATAATATCCTCATACTTCCCTTCGTTTGAAGAACGTATTTTTTGAATATTATACTTCTTCGTTAATCCCCACGTATCAACAGCCTCATTTTTCGTTTCCGGGAAACGTCGTTCAAACTCTTTTTGCGCACCTTGCACTTCATCAACTTTCTTCGTTTCAGGCTTTTCTTCCGGCTGACTCGCTTCTTCTACTTTATGAATAGACTCTGCTGGTTTATTCGCAACCGCTTCTATTTTCGTAGATTGTACTGGCTGACTCATATCCTCTACTTTTGCCGGTTGCGTCGTAGCCTTCGTCTCCTTCATAGGCTCGCTTTGCAACTTCTCTTGAAAACGACTACTCACGAACGCCTCCGGACTACTTAACTTTTGCTGAAACTGTCCTTTTTTATATGCAAGTACTTCTTTTACTATATTTCCAATTACCATAATATCACCTTTTCGGTAAACAAAGATAATCTAATATTAGAGTTTTTTCGTAAAGTTTGCAATAATCCTTTGCAATTATATTGTAATAAAAAAACGACTAAATTGTTAAACTGTTATTTTTTTATATTTATTAATTCAAATTTTCAGTTGACACCCATTATAGCAAGGCTTACAATAAATTCGAAATCGATTTTTTCGCATATTACCGTTTTTCAATTTGCAGAAAAGTCAATATAAAAAAATGGGGGTTCTTTTACATGAGAATTAATACAAACATTAATAGCATGCGTACGCAAGAATACATGCGCCAAAACCAAGCTAAAATGAGCAACGCTATGGACCGTTTATCAAGCGGTAAACGTATCAACAACGCTTCTGACGATGCAGCAGGTCTTGCAATCGCAACTCGTATGCGTGCACGTGAAAGTGGATTAGGTGTTGCTGCTGACAACACACAAAACGGTATGGCATTAATCCGTACAGCTGACTCAGCAATGAACTCAGTATCAAACATCTTACTTCGTATGCGTGACATTGCTAACCAATCTGCTAACGGTACGAACACTAACGATAACAAATCTGCATTACAAAAAGAATTTGCTGAATTACAAAAACAAATTACTTATATTGCAGACAACACTCAATTCAATGATAAAAACTTATTAAAAGAAGACAGCACTGTTAGCATCCAAACACTTGACTCAAGTACTACAGGTCAACAAATCGGTATTGACTTAAAAGCTGTTACTCTTGACAAATTAGGTATTAACAACATTTCTATTGGTAAATCTGAAGGTACTACTGACCCTACTAAAGTAGATCTTACTGCCCTTAAAGATGCTACAGCTAAACTAGAAAATCCTGATTCAGGTACAATGGAAGCTGACGTTACAAAAGCTAAAGGAGAATTTGATAAAATCAAAACTTCTTTAAGCACTGAAGATGCTGAAAAAATTACAAAAGCCTTCGAGAAATTTGAAACTGATAAAGGGGAAGATGATGCAAAGGCTATCTTTAATGCAGTTAAGGATGTAACTCCTGTTGATAAATCAGCAGCAGCACCAGCTAAGGTAGATTTATCTGCGGTTACAAAAGCTGTAGCTAAACTAGAAAATCCTGATTCAGGCACAATGGAAGCTGACGTTACAAAAGCTAAAGGGGAATTTGATAAAATCAAAACTTCTTTAAGCACTGAAGATGCTGAAAAAATTACAAAAGCTTTCGAGAAATTTGAAACTGATAAAGGGGAAGATGACGCAAAGGCCATATTTAATGCCTTTAAAGGTGTAAAACCGACTACAGAAACAACTACAGAAACAACTGCAGAAACAAGTAAAGACGCAGCACTAGCTGCTATTGCTGCTATTGATAAAGCTCTTACAACAGTTGCAGACAACCGCGCAACTCTAGGTGCTACATTAAACCGTCTTGACTTTAACGTAAACAACCTTAAGAGTCAACAATCAGCTATGGCATCATCTGCTTCTCAAGTAGAAGATGCTGATATGGCGAAAGAAATGTCTGAAATGACTAAGTTCAAAATCTTGAACGAAGCTGGTATTAGCATGCTTTCTCAAGCGAACCAAACTCCACAAATGGTTTCTAAACTATTACAATAATCCATTTGAGTTAGTTTCATGAATAAACCTCTCTGCTTGCGGAGAGGTTTATTTTTTGTAAAACCTTCCTTTTTGTGATGGAAGAGAGCATCCGCGTGGCGTAGAAGCGGTCAGTGCCTATCTTTATCCCCCTTTCATGTTAAAACACAACTAGAAGATAAGCATACGTCTCTTTTTCTGTTTATAGCTGTTTATTAGATTAAGAGATACCGACTATATCAATCTATAAGGAGTGTCTATTATGCGTATTGGTACGAATGTTTTGAGTATGAATGCTAGGCAATCACTATACGAGAATGAAAAACGTATGAATGTTGCGATGGAGCATTTGGCGACTGGTAAGAAGTTGAATCATGCTTCTAATAATCCTGCAAATGTTGCGATTGTGACTCGTATGCATGCGAGAGCGAGTGGTATGCGCGTGGCGATTCGAAATAATGAGGATGCGATATCGATGCTGCGTACAGCGGAAGCTGCCCTTCAAACTGTGACGAATGTTTTACAGCGTATGCGTGATTTAGCTGTTCAATCTGCAAATGGTACAAATTCCAGTAAAAACCGTGATTCACTTAATAAAGAGTTTCAATCTTTAACAGAACAAATTGGCTATATTGATGAGACGACTGAGTTTAATGATTTATCCGTATTTGATGGACAAAACCGGCCTGTTACGTTAGGTGATATTGGTCATACAGTAAATGTAAAGAAACATATTCCCCCTTCCCCTACACAACATGACATCAACATTTCAACAGAAAAAGAAGCAAGAGCGGCGATTCGTAAAATTGAAGAAGCTTTACAAAATGTATCACTTCACCGTGCCGATCTCGGGGCTATGATTAACCGTCTGCAATTTAATATCGAAAATTTAAATAGTCAAAGTACAGCGTTAACAGATGCTGCTTCCCGAATTGAGGATGCGGATATGGCGCAGGAGATGAGTGATTTTTTAAAATATAAATTGTTAACTGAAGTTGCACTTAGTATGGTTTCACAAGCTAATCAAATTCCGCAAATGGTATATAAATTACTGCAATCATAATTGTCATTCCACTCTTTGAAACGATTCCATACAAAATAAAAGGGAAATACATATAAACTATGTATCTCCCTTTTATTTTGTACCCAATACTTCTATGGTGCTACCGTCATAACTTGTCCCCTACGGTCGATCCTTATTTTCATTTTTCCATCTTGTGGATTATATAAACCTAGCTTATTTAATTCTATTTTACATTCTTGTACGAAGGTTGGTAATTTACGAATTTGATTGACATCCGAACTTTTAATGAAATTAGTTAAATGTTGCGTCATATCTTTCACATCTTGCAGAAGTTCTTCTTTTTCTCGTTTTAATCGTTCATTTTCCGATCGTAGCGCTCGCAATTCACTCTCCAGACTACTTCTATTCGACTCTTCTTTGAAATGCCCTGCAGCCATGTTAGAAAGCTTATAAATCCCTTCCATAAACTGATGTAATTCATCTTCTTTTCTCTCACTATGTTGACTAATTGTTTCAAAGTTATCAACGATACCAGATATAACTGTTACGAGGCTTTTTTCACTCTCTTTATGCTGGATTTCCTCTTTTAATACTTGATTGTTTTCTGTTTTCATTTCAACGATTGTTTCTTTTACAGGTGTATATTTTCGTTTTCGTCCAGGTTTTTGTTTTTCAATATTTTCAAACGGTATTTCACGTTTTTTTAATTTGTAATACGTATTTTGTAATTGACTTTCTGTTTTCGGGAAAAGATTTAGTTCATTTTTACTAACATATTTTGAAATGTTAATAATGTTTAAACCGTGACGTTGGCAAAATTGATACACTTCATACAGTAACTCTAGTTCAGACTTGAGCCATGTGATCGTTGATTTTTCATATGCTCGCATTCCGCCATGTTTTTCTATATCTATTTGAAATAATACCATTCTATTATGTAAATCAACTAGTTCTTCATATTTTACTTGGAATTGTTTTTCTATTTTTTTAAATTCCGCTTCTAGTTGCATATCGTTCATTTTATTATTTGACATGTTTTGTAAGAGACTTAATACATTGATTGCTGTGTGGTGATACATAATCTGTGCCACTCCCCCTCATCCTTTCACAATTCTCATCTGACTCCCATGTCTTTTCAGAAAATAGCAATTTTTACATATCCATATTATAACATTTCGAAATTGTCTGTCAAATAATAAACATACAAAAATGTATAGAAAGTATAGAAATAGAAAAAGATTTTTTCATTAATATGCACAATTGCATATTAATCACTTTTAATTATATTATATGGTATTTAGAATGTAATTTCACCGAAAAAATTTGCGTTATCACGAAATATTACTAAAAAATCCAAAGATACATTTTTATATTTTTAAATCAAAAATCTTCAAATGAAGATTTTTCATACATACAACCACAAACACCCCATCTTTCCACCTATACAGAGTATAAAACACTAAAAAGGAACTAACCAATACTACACACGGTTAGTTCCCTTCTCTCCACTAAAAGAATAGAGTTATAAGTAGAATCTACAAATCTTCAATTAAAACCTCACATCGCGTGTGGCTTAACCGCCACCACCACTCTCACTGCCCCACTTCTTCCACTTACCTAAAAAACTCGCTACATATCTCTGGTCTTAACATGGCATAGGACTCTATTAGGCACTAACCGCTGCCACACATGGCTAAAGCTTCTATTCAAGCAAAAAAGTGCTTTTAAAAATCTTTTACAACACTAACTTATCTACTAAGCCGATTAACTCTTGAATATCTGGCTTACTTACTTGCGCATTTGCTCCTACCGCTTCGCCTTTATGGAATAATTCATTTGTAATTAAGGAAGAGAAAATAACGACTGGTAAACGATTCATGATTTCACTATCTTTAATTACTTTCGTTAAATGGTGTCCATCCATTTTCGGCATTTCAATATCCGTAATTAACATGTGAATATGTTCAAACATTTTTTCTCCTTGCTCTTTCGCTAGCTTTTCAATTTGCGCTAACGCTTCTGCACCATTGCTGAAGAAGTTCATTTTCGTATATCCAGCTGATGATAATGTTTCTTCTAATATTTGACGAAGCATTGCTGAATCTTCCGCAATATAAATAATTTTTTCACCGCGATCTGTTTTTTGTTCTAATTTTGAAAGTGATTTATTATCATAACCAGTACCGCTAATTTCACATACGATTTTCTCGTAATCTAATAGTAAGATGATTTTTCCATCTAGTTTTACAATACCAGATGTCGTTTCTTCTAGTCCCATAGATAATGAAGCTGGTTCATCAATTTGCTCCCAAGAAATACGTTGAATACGATGCACTTCATCAACGCGGAAAATCACTTTCATTTGGTTTAATTCTGAAATGATAAATTTCGTTTGATCAAGTGGCTTTGTTGATTTTAAATTAAGAGCTGTCGCTAAGTTAATAACTGGTAAAATTTCACCGCGTACTTGAACAACACCTTCAACTGCATGATGAGATTCTGGCACAGTTGTAACAGGGAATGGATTAATGATTTCACGTACTTTCATTACGTTAATACTAAATAGGTTTTCACCAACAGTATATGTAACAATCTCTAATTCATTTGTTCCGCTTTCTAATAAAATACTTTGTGCTTGTGACATAAAGGTGTCGCTCCCCTTTCATTATTTCCGTATATCTAATTATTAAGCTTTATTAAAACGAAAAAGTCAACTACCTATATAAAAAATATAGATAGTCGAACGATTCATTTCTTTATTTGAAAAGACAATTACTCTTGTATAAACGAAGCAAGTGCTTCTAATAGCACTTCTTGCGCTCCTACAATTTCTGTCGGCATCGCTTCCCATTTTTTCGAAAGCTCTGTTTCTACTCTTATTCTTAACTCTGCATTCATTACTTCTAGCACATATTCTTTCGTTGCTATATCAACATCCAGTAGCGCAAGTGCATATAGTTCCGGATCATTTATTTTTGCAAATAATCGTTTTAATACTGCCGGTGCTATATGTTTTAATTTTTCAATATGAATCTCTTTATCTGAAAATAGCAACTCATATTGAATGAATGTAACATTCTCTTTAATCACTTTAAAATAGCAATTATTTTTTTTATCATTTACAAAATAACCGTTAGGATCTGCAATAATACTCTCTACTTTACGAATTAAATCTGGCAAACTACTCGCCGTCATGACAGTCCGCTGCTCAACCTCACTCGGCGAAATGAATGTAACGCGATACTTATTCTGCGCCATCCTCCTCACCTCTCCTTTTATAGAAATCTATCGCCACAAATAAACTTATTAGTACATCAAACACGTTAAGACCACAAGCATTATTCATACTACACTTCGCTTAAATCTATTTAAACTACCCTAGTAGCTCTACATATCTCTGGTCTTCAAACAACGGTCGAGCACCACATAAGCCCCAACCGCTACCACATACGGCTCGACCCTCTCTCAAAACATAAAAAAGAGCTTTTAAAATCTTTTTTAAGATCTTTTCAGTAACTCGATGTTATTGAACCAGAATGCTATCTGCTGATCCGCGATATCTGGCAACGTAACAAAAAACTCACGGCACTTCATTTCATCTTTAAACAGTTGATACTTCCACTCGCCCTCACTACCAATACTTACGAAATAAAATTCGTGAATACGGCCAATGATTGCTTGTTTTTCACCAAATGAATAGGGAGGCACTTGCTTAATTTCAAATTGATCTGGTAAATATACATGCTCTTCTCGTTCCATTTTTAACACTTGCTCAGCAAGGTCACGTTTATTTTCGAAAAAAGGCAATTGTAAAATTCGCTCTTGTCTTGTCATACGAATGAAAAACCCTTTCTACTACATTACAATTTTTCTTTATTATATATTATCGAATTAAGTTTACAACTTCATTTAATACTTCATCTGACACTTTAATTACTTTCGCATTTCCTTGGAATCCGCGTTGGTATAACATTAAGTCAACGAATTCTACGGATAAATCTACGTTTGCACCTTCTTGTGCACCACCACGTATTTTACCTGCACCGTTTTGACCAGATGCACCAAGTGCTAAAATACCAGTTGTATTCGTCGCTGTATAGTTACCGTTACCTGTTTTCATGAGTCCACCTTCGTTCGGGAACATCGCAACAGCTAACTGACCAGCTGATTTCATACTTCCATCAGAGTATTTTACCATTACATATCCACCGTCAGCAATAAAGCAATCTTTAACAGTTGCTGCTGCTCTACCGTCTACCTCTGTTACTGATAATGTTTTATCTGTCGGATGGTTTGTTAATTTACTGAAATCTAAATTTATCGTTCCGCCGTTAAACGGGATATTTGCTCCTTGTTGTACCGGGTCTGGATTTCCAACGCCATTAAATTTCAAAGTACCTGTTGAACCTTGTCCTGTCACTACTTCAAACTTTGAATCTTTTACTGAGTCATTTCGTCTTTGAACGCTATACGTATACTCATGGTCATTCGTTTTCGTAAATTCTACACGCATCGTCCATGTATTACCGGCATCATCATAAAACGGTAAATCTTGCGTAATTTTACTTTCACTCACCGGAATATTCCCTTTAATTGTACCCTTCGTTGTTTGAATACCACCAATTGCTGTTCCCATTGGAATTTGCAACGGTCCAGGAATACCAGATAAATCAACTTCACCAGTTGCTTCATTTGCAGGGTATGCAAATACGTATTGGCCTTCTGTATTCGTAATATAGTAATCTGAAGATATCCCAAACGTACCTTTACGAGTAAATTCCATATTACCACCTTTTGAATCACCTACTACGAAGAAACCATTACCTTCCATTGCTGCTTGTGTTTTTCCACCAGTTAGCGTAATTGTACCATCACTATAATCTGTAACTGTACCGCTCATTTTCACACCGTTACCGATACTTTTCGGATTCGTTCCTGCGTAATTCCCATCACCTTTTGCACCGATTGAGTTGTTATATAGTAAATCATCGAACATTGCTTTTTGTTTTTTATAACCTACTGTTTGTGCATTGGCAATATTATTTGAAGTTACACTTAATGCATTTTGTGTTGCATTCATTCCTGTAATACTTGTATATAACGCTTTAATCATAACGTATGGACACTCCTTATGAATTTGTAGTTTTTACTTCTTCCGTTACTTTTTGCTCGTCTTTCTTTGCATCTTCTGGATTCGTGTCTCCAATTGGTTTATCAGACACTCTCTCAACGAAACGAAGAGATACGACTTTATTATCAATAACGAGCTGTACCTCATTATTTTCTGCGAGGCGAACTGTCTCTACTTGACCAGTGACTTTTTTACCATCACCGTCAACACCTCTTACATACTTCCCTAAAAACTTCATTCCACCATCAAGCGCTGTTGAATACATCGTTGATTGCAGTTTATCTACCGCTTTCGTCATATTCTGTACTTGTTCCATAAGAGATAATTGCGCTGTTTGGTTCATCATTTGATTCATATCCATCGCATTAAATGGATCTTGATGTTGAAAGCTCGCTAAAAATAATTTTAGGAAATCATCTTTCCCCATTACACCAGGAGTCTTTTGTTCTCCTGCTGATACTCCATTTGTTTGTCCTACTGCCGGTTGTGCACCGTTAACAGATGCGTTCCTATTCTGTACTCCTGCTTGTAATGGAATATGGTTTGTACTCGTTGTATTTAATCCAACTGTTGGCACGCTTTATTCCTCCAATAATCCCGCAAATTCTTTTGATTCTTGTTTCTCATGTGTCGTACTTGCTAATTTTTGTTTTTGCCTTTGTTCGTGTTCTCGCTGCTCTTTACGATTTTCATCTTTATCTGCATAGCTAATTTGAATGTTGATTTCTTTTTCTTTTAACTTCAATCTCAATTCATCAAAAATGATTTCCACACGTTTTTTCGCATCGTGTTTTTCCATTTCTACGTGAACATCAATTTGATCTCCATGTTTTTTCATAAACACTGTTAATGTACCGAGTTTTTCTGGATTTAACTGAAATAACACACGTTCTTGTTTCACTACAAACTTTTGCAAGGCTTCTACTTGTGCTTCCATTTTCTTTCCTAAGTCAGGCAATGAAACTTTCTCAGCGCCACTATTGGATTTTCCTATTTGATCAGTACTCGTCGCTTTATTTAATAACTCCGCACCGGCAGAATTCGAATCGTTGAATACATCACCTTCTGGCAACTCTACCTTGATATCTTCACTCTCAGCTTTCGGAAGATCTCCATCTAAGTCTTTAGACTCTTCTTGTTTCTTTGCAATATTACAAGTTTCTGTTTCTACCACTTTCAATACTTGCATCATTTGCTCTGGCATCTTCACTTTGTCTAATGCCATTTGCATTGTATCTTCTAAACATATAGCATTTTTGATATTTATATTGGAAAGAAGTTCTTGTAATTGTTGTAATTCCCCTGCGGGTAATTCGTTAAGTTTTATATTTCCATATTCTTTATATAACTCTTGTATTTTTTGTATGTATTGATATAACAATTCTGGCTGCACACGTAATTTCTCAATTGCAACCATTTGCTCAGATACAGCTAACAATAACTGTTCTGTCTCTTTTTTTTCTTCTTTCTTTACACTTGGCTCTTCTTTCGTTTCCGGTTTTTTAGAAAGAATGTTTTCTTTTCTATCTTCTGGTGCATCTTCTCGCTTTGTTTTCTCCGTTTGCGGCTGCTTTTTGTTTTCCATTCTCATCGCATGATCGAATGAAGAATCTTCACTTTTAGATTGTACTTCTAGCCCTTTTTCTTTTTGCGGAGGTAAACTTTGTTGCACCGGTAATACAGACTGTATCACTACATTCACCTCATCCATTCATACACATTTTCAAATCAAGAAGCATTTTTTCTTCCTGCTTTTCTCGTATTTTCGCAAGCTTTCTACAATCTTCTTGATACATCTCATCAATGACACGTTCTTTTTCTTTTACTTGTTCTAAAAGGCTTTCATTTTTTTGAATAAAATCTTCCGTTTTTTTAATTTTCCGATTCCATTCTTCTATTCTTTCAGGTGAAAACGTATGTGACGAAAGCATGCCAGCCATAATTCGCTGCCCAGTTTGTACGACTTTACTACGCGATTTTACAACATATAAATCATATTCTTTTTTTTGCTCTATTTTTCTTTTTTCAGCTGTTAATTCATACACTTCTTTCAAAATCTGTTCTTTTTCTTGATTTATTTGCAATTTTATCGTGTCGTACTGCTGCTTATCCACCTGTTTTTATAGCCCCTTCCTATTATAACGCTCTCTTTTTCTATTATATAGTTTTTTTCCAAAAAAATCTGTGAAATATTAAAAAACAAAAAAATAAGACCTGCATCGCGCAAGGTCTTATACTATATGGTGCATTGCTTCAACAATATCAGCAAATTGGAAACGATCTGATCGACCTTGTTTTAAAAATGTATTTATATCTTCTACTTTATTTTTACATTCAAAAATATAAGCATTTTCTGCATTTTCCTGAATCGTTCCTAATTTAAAATACAATTCATTTTCTTTATAAATAGATAAAATTTTTCTCATTTCATTTGCAAGTTGCCAATGATTTGGTGAAACGATTTCTTCCATAATCCTACTTACTGAGTCTAGCACGGAAATAGCAGGATAATGACTGAGCGTTGCAAGTTCACGTTTTAATACAATATGTCCATCTAAAATACCACGTGCTAAATCTGGTACAGGACCATTTAAATCGTCTCCATCAACGAGTACAGTGTAAATACCTGTTATAGACCCCTTTTGTGTTTTCCCAGATCGCTCTAACAGCTTCTTCATATAACTTTCCATTAAAAGTGTTTTACCACCAATCGGTAACTCTTTAACAGCAATATCAACACTTCTACGCGCATCTGCAAAACGAGTAACAGAGTCCATCATAAGTAGTACGTTATTGCCTTCGTCTCGGAAGTATTCCGCAATAGATGTCGCAAGCTTAGCAGCGCGAAGTTGCATAAGGTGACTTTCATCTGACGTCGCTACGACAACGACGCTTTTCCTCATACCTTCCTCGCCTAATTCTTTTCGAATAAAGTCTTTTACTTCTCGGCCACGTTCTCCTACTAAACTAATAACGTTTATATCCGCTTTTGCATTTTTCGCAATCATGCCGAGTAAAGTAGATTTCCCAACACCAGATCCAGCGAAAATACCAATTTTTTGACCGATACCAATTGTTAGCATAGAATCAATGGATTTAATTCCCGTTTCAAATACGTCAGTAATCTCTTCACGTTCAAACGCATGAATAGGCGGAGCATCTAGTTTTATTTTTTGCAGCGGAATGTTTTCAGCGTTCTCATTTAACACTTCGCCATTTGCACTTAACACTTTTCCGAGTAAATGATTACCACGAGGTATAACAACATCTTCTGCAATTAATGTAACGGAATCTCCGTAACATACTTTTTCTGTCTGTTCAAACGGGAGTAACATATTGTTCTCTTTTTCAATTGCAATTACTTCACATAAGACGCTATGTTCTCCAACGAGACAAACATCACCGATTTTCGCCTTCGGTCCCTTCGCTACGAAAAACTGCTCTTGCACACTATGAACTTTACCGACTTTCGTATAAAACGGTGTTTCAATAAATGTATTCCATTTTTGGTTTTCATTCATTAATAGTCGATTCATACATTTTGCTCCTCAAATAACTTCTCTTCTTCCCATTTCTGGCGAAGTTTCGCAAATATAGGTGCAAACTTAAATTCAAAGAACTCTTTCTCCTCTTCTAGAACAAATTCACCGAACTGTAAGGAGAAATCATATTTCCATTCTACTAATTGTAGCAACCAATATTCTTTCGTATTTTCCTTCTCTTCTTGAATACGTTCAAACGTTTCTGGATGTACGGTAATAACTAGTTTTTCAAACGAAGTAGGTAACGTTTGAACGATGCCAGTTAAAATAGGTAACACATCAAGCAATCTAGTATCTACTGCTTGATTCACAATTTTTTCTGCTAGTTGGAAAGATTGATCCCATAATAATTCTGTCCATTCGTATGCAGTTTCTTGTTGCTCTTTTTGAAACTGCTGACGTGCCGATTCTATTTCTTTCATCTGCTGCTGAACGTGCATTTGAAATTGTTCTTGATCATGTAATAGCTGCTGACGCTCTCGCTCTAATATTTGCTGCTCTTGCCTTAACTGATTTAGTTCAACATGTAACGATTGTTGCTGCGCAAGAAGTTCTTCATGATCTACTTGTATTTCTTCTACGTGAACTGGTATTGGTTTTGGAAATTGTAATTCATACGTTTCTTCAGAAAAAGAAACAGAATTCTTCGGAATTCTGTTTTTAAATAAGGACATCATCTTCACCTCTTTGAACGATAATTCTTCCTTCTTTCTCTAGCTTTTTCACCGTACCTGTAATCATTTGCTGCGCTTTCTCAGCATCTGTCATCTTAAGTGGTCCTAAGCCATCTAATTCTTCCAGAATCATCTCTTTACGGTTTGAAGACATACATGTAAATAATTTCTCTTTAATTTCTTCTTTTGCAATTTTAAGCGCTTTTGCAATGACACCGTTATCTGTAATTTCCTCTAACACACGGCGAAGCGCAAGATCTTCAAGACCAAGTAAGTCTTCAAAGACAAACATATTTTCTTTAATTCTCTCAGATAACTCATAATCAACTTCATCCAGCTTTTGAAAGACTGTTTTTTCAACGCCTCGTGAAACGTTATTTAAAATGTTCACAATTGTTTTTAAGCCATCTGTTTTATTGATTGCACTAAATGCCATATTATTTAATTTTGCTTTTAATAGCTCACCAATTTGATTAATGAGTTCACCGTCAACTTGTTCTAGTTTCGCAATCCCCATTACCGTTTCTACTCGCTTATGATCTGGCAATCTCTCAATTAATTGAGAAGCAAGTTGCGGTTTAATGTAAGAAGCGATAATTGCAATTGTTTGTGGTGATTCATCATTCAGCACTGTAAGAAGTGGCTCTAAATCTGTAAGTGAATTTAAAAATTCAAATGGATTATCTTTGTTGTACCAAAGGTCTTCCAATAATTTTTCAAGCTCGTCTTCTGGCATATTTTTAAATATGCGACGAATGTACTCTTTATCTGGAGTGACTAAGTTCAATTCTTTTACATTTAGTTCATATAAGAACTCCCCTAGCACATTCTCTAACGTTTCTGGTTTATATACACGAAACTTCGCGATTTCACGAAGCAACACTTCTTTTTCCTCAGCCGTCATATATTCAATGACTTTTGCTGCCACCTCTTCATCTAATGTACGAATGAGGATGGCAGCTTTTTCTTTGGAGGAGATTTCATCTAACATCGTTGTTCCTCCCTTACTGTCCGTTTAACCATTTTTTAATTACTTTTGCAGTACCTTCTACATGTTCTTTCGTAGCATCCTGCACTTGTTCATCTAACGTCGGTTCTTTCGGTTGTTCTGGCTCAGGTTTTGGCTCTGGTACTATTTTCTCTTCAGGAATTTCCATAATACTTTCACTACTTGCAGCAACTTCATCTTCTGCTAAGTATTCTTCATATTCCTCTTCTTCTTTCTTTCTCTTACGTCTAGCTAAGAAGAACCATATTAGACCAAAGAGCGCTAATAAGCCACCTGTAATACCACCGATTAACCACCAGTTTATACCACTTTCTTCTGGCTCTTTCTTCTTCTCTTCTTTCGGCTGATCAAACTGAACAGTTACAACGTTAACTTGACCATTTGTAAAGTTTCCATTCGGATCAGCTTGAAGCCCAGCAGCTGTGCCGATTGCTTCTTTGAAAGTTGTCATATCAATTCTTCGTTTTACTAACGTATCATTATCTACCCATACAACAACATTTGTTTTCGTTAACTCTGGGTGTTTCTTAATCGTTTCAACTGTTTTATCTATTTCATAGTTTTCGATTTTGTTACCATTTTTATTATCGTAGACAATTTTGCCATTTTGATTATTGTTCGTACCGTAATTTGGTACTTCGCCGTTCGCTGTAATACCAGCGCCTTGCTTCGTATCTGCACCTTCTTGCGCAGTAGAGCTTTCCTCTTGCTCTTGTTTACTACGAAGTACACCTTTATCACCATATTTTTCAGACTGACGTGTAACTTCATCGTAGTTTACAGATACTTTCGTATTCACTTTATATTCATTTGGTTTAAACATCGTCATTAATGTTGCATCGATATCTTGCTTTAATTTACCTTCAATTTGGTGCTGCATCTCTACTTCTTTCTCATAAGAAGAGGAACTAGTAGCATGTGCTTCATCTGCCCCTTTTGAGATAACACCTTTTTTACTATCAATCACACTTACTTCTTCTGCTTTTACACCAGGAACTGCTGCACTGATCATTTGCTGTATACCCGCAACTTGATCAGCCGTTAATAGTTGACCACGCTTTACACCAACCGTAATTGCAGCTGTTCCTTTTGCTTTTTCTTCATCAAAAATTGTCTCTTTTTCAGGTAATGTAATTTGAACATTTGCCGTTTCAACTGTCGCAAAATTTCTTACAATGTCTTGCTCTAATTGCTTTTTCGTACCGACAATTTGCTTCATTTTTTTATCTTGCTCACTTGAACCGAGCGAGCTTTCTAATAAAATTTCCTCACCGCTTTTTGAGTTAAACGGTAAGCCCATTCCATTCATTTCTTTTCGAACCCATGGAGCATCATTCTTTTGCACACGAATCGAACCATCGGCTGCTAATTGGTAATCGACACCTAGCTTCGATAATTCTGCTGTAATCTCTTGCTTGTCTGCATCATTTAAATTTTGATATACAACAACATATTTATCTGGCAAGGTGAAGTATAAAAGTGCTCCTGTTACAATTGCTAAAAGCGCAGCACCAATGACTAACTTATGCCACGTTTTTAACGATTGGAAAACATTTTTTAACTTTTCCATTTAAACACACCCGTCCATTTTCCTAAATTTGCATATTAATTAGTGACTTATAATTTTCAATAAGATTATCACGTACAAGAGCAGCCGTTTTCATTTGAGACTCAGCCTTCTTTTGCTGAATTAAAACGTCATGTGTTTCTCCTACTCCTTTTGTTAGTAAATCATATACAGCTGTTTGCGCATTGTTTTGTGTTTGATTCATATCTTCCAATAAATCGATAAACTTCTTCCCCTCGACTACAGATGCTTGCGTGTTCTTCGGTGCACCAATTGACTGAATCGCGCCAAATGGCTGTGTATGTAACATTGGTTGGATTTTCATCTTCCCATATTCCCCCTTTATCCTCGGCCGATTTCTAAATCTTTATCCAGCATTTTTTTATTCGCATTTAATACACTTGTATTTGCTTCGTACATTTTTTGAGCAACCATTACATTCGTCATTTCAGCAGTCACATCAACATTCGGATACCGTACATACCCTTCTTCATTTGCATGCGGATGCGTCGGATCATACACTAAGTTTTCAGTTTTGTCTGCCTCAATACTTTTTATTTTCACCCCGTTAGTCGGTGCACTGTCTAACATATTCGCAAAACTATTATTTGATTTAAGCACTACACTACGGCGCTCATACAAATCTGCCCCCGGAGCTGCCGTTGTATTGGCATTTACAATATTATTTGAAGTAACTTCCATCCATTTTCTCGCTGTTGTTAGCCCTGATCCACTTGCATTAATTGCCTGAAACATCGTTGTCTCTCCTTCTACTATTAACGTCCGCGAGCTGCTTGGTTAATTGCATATTGTGTATTAATTGCGTTAATTGAAATCCCATACAATTGGTTTGTTTTCATTAAATCTAGCATTTCTGTCGTTACATCCACACTATTTCCATCTTTATTCGTTTGCATTGACTTCGTTTGAATCTTCGCATATGTATTTTTCGTATTTACTGTCGGTAAGTGCATTTCATTCGTTTGATATAAATCTGCATTAGTCTTTAAATCCGCAGTATTACTCTTATATAATGCACTACTTTTATTCATTTGCTCAGCAAATGTAACGTCTTGTGCTTTATAGCCAGGTGTATTCGCATTTGCAATATTACTAGAAACAGTATTTCGTTTCGTCACTAAATAATTCATATAATGGCTTACATCAGTCACTAAATCTGGCATACTCCACACCCTTCCTTTTTAACTTATCATTTTGGCATAATAATCCACTGATGGAAGTTTCACTTCATTATTTAATTTCTTATATGTGTTTATTAAAATATTAACTATTATGTACCCTTACATATTTTATTCCATTTTTACATTGTTGTCTTTAGAAAAATACAAAAATATAAAAAAGAATACAAAAAAACTGTATACGCGTAGTAATCTATATAATATTTCAACATATTTACGACTAGCTGCAGATTATTTTTTACATTATTTAGATTACTTCTTTTTTTTACAGTCATAAAATGAAACCTCAATCAGCGGAATTCTTCATTTACATGAAGGAATGGATCCCCTTTTAATAAGGGGGATCCGTTTCCACACTTTATAATTAATATTTACCGTAAAATGAATTTGCTTTCATTCGCCCATCATTTGTCATAATCATTTCTTCCAAAATCTTTTGCTTATCTCGAATATGCTGTGCTGCCTTAATAATAAATGGACTTACTTCTGCCGCAACTTGTGCGCGCGTTTCTTCATCCAATGTCATCATCCAGCGATTTAACATCGCGCTCTTCTCAGCAAACTCTTCATCTGACACTTGCAATTCACCGATTTCATTAAAACAGCCGACAAATGCTCGATAAATATCATTGTTCATTTTCAAGCGCTCCGCGATAACCGTCAATTAAATCTTGTAACACTTTCACAATCGCATCAATATCTTTCGCTTCACGTGTTACTTTCATCGTTTGAATTTGAACACTAATCCAGTCATATAAACCATAAAGACTATCATATAAATCTTTCGTAATCTCAGGGTTTAATTGAAGCTTTAATTCTTCAAAAATACGTTCTAACTTCTCAAGAAGCGCATCTCCCTCTTGTAGTTTAAAAGTATGTAAAAGCTCTTCTAAATTACGAAACTCTACAATGCATCTTTCATAAATAAAAATTGTATTTTTAATCGGATTACTCGTCATAATATCATTTTGCATATAACGTTGCCATGCTTGCATACGATCACTTCCTCAACTTTCATTAATCATCACTTTTTTGTTTTGTCATTGCTTTAATTGTTTTTAATTGGCTATCTAGTGCCGCTAATGTACTTTCTAGCTTTTGATACTTCTTCACAATTTCATCTTGTTTTTGCAAGTTTTGTGCTTCAATATCTTTAATCTTTTTATCTAAATCACTTACACGTGAATCAATACTTTTTACTCGTTCTCCTACTACACCTTTATCACCAAATAATTTTTCAAGTGGTTCTTCCATCATTTTCCCTAATCCGTTAGAACTAAAGAAAAATTGCTTCGCTGCATCCGGCTTCTCTTTTAACGCTTTCGTTAATGCTTCATCATTAACTTCCATCGTTCCATCTTGCTTTAATTGAATACCAAATGAGAATAAGTAATTACCATCTTGAGAAAATGTTACGACGCTATTCATCGCTTGGCGTACACTTTGCATAATAGCTTGACCTTGGAACGCCCCGCCTTTACCAGCAAAGATATCTACTGTAGAAACAGCTTTATTATAATCCGCAACCATTTTTTTAATAACATTTGATGCGTCTGTTACGTTTGAGTCACTTACTGTAAACTTCAGCTCTATCCCTTTTGCTTGTGCCTCTGTTGTCTTTGGATCAACCTCTGTACTTTCTCCGCCCGGATTTTCTACTGGCTTTTCCTCTACTTTTTGCTCAGTTACTTTTAATAATTCAATTTTCACACCTGGAAGGGCTTCAACTGTATTGGTGGAGCTGCTACCTGTAATACCATTAATCGTATATTCAGCATTTTGCGCTTCATTGATTATATGGATCGCTGCACCCTTCTCATTAGCTAACCCTATATCTTGAAAAAATTTAGATGTGTTCCCCTCAAAATTAATTACTCCATCTTTTCCTTCTTTTTTTGAGGTCATAAAAATTTTATTTCCAAGTGTGTAAGCTGATACACCATAATCTCCATCATTAATTTTATTAATTAAATCCTTATATGTCATATCAGATGTTATTTTTAGTTCTTTATCACCTAGTTTTAATGTTTCATCTCTATTAAGCTTTGCATCTATATCTTTAATTTCATCAGAAGCTATTTGATGGCGCTGCGCAAGCTGTGTAATCTTCATATTAAAAGTTCCCGCAATAGCTCCACCATCAGCTTTGACATTAATATAACCGTCTTGTGATGTTGTTACCTTTTTCTCATTCCCTTTAAAAGCCGCTAAATTTTTAAATGTTTGTGTGAAAGAACTGAATTCCGATTTTAAACTTGTATATAAAAGTTTATCTTGTGAAAGGCTATTCTTTTCAGTTGTATACGGTGTTTTTCTCATATCTAACGCATTCATTTCTAATTCAACGAAATTAGAAGTATCGATCATGTTATTTCCGAGATTCCAAATCTGTTGTCTACCGCCAATACCTGTTATCGTTCCTGCCATATTTCTCACTCCTTATTTTTTACATGTAGTCTAAAATACTCGTTTTACTCATCGTACTAACCGCTTTAAGCGTCGCTTCATACGTCGCGTTAATATACGCCAAGTCAGAAATTGCTACTGCTAAATCAACATCTTCAATTTCTTTACGATTTTCTTGAAGTGCTAGATTTTGCTCGCTTAAAATTGTCTTAAACGTCTCTACAGTGTTCATCGTTGCTCCCACTTCTGTTGTACGATTAATAACACTATCCAAGTTTTTCTTATTTTCCGTTAAAATCGGTTGCAACGCCTTTTGATCACCACTTTGCATCGCATCTTTCATCTTTACTAACGTTTGAATAACAGGAGTTAGTAAGTTCTCGCCATTACGAAAAGCTTTAATTTCATAACCGTCATTTAGCTTCCACATTACATCTTTTTCGCCACCTTGGTATGTCCCATCATCCGCAAATGGAGGTTTCTCTGCATTATTTCCACCAAAAAGATAACGACCTTGCTCTTTCGTATTCGCTAAATATACAACTTGTTTTAAAATTTGATCGATTTCTGCACCGATTGCCTTTAATTCTTTTTCACCATTTGGTCCATTTAATGCTTGTATTGTTAATTGATCCGCTCTCGTTAAAGATTTCACAATGCCTGACAATGTATTTTCTGTCTGACTTAACACGTTTTTA
Source organism: Bacillus sp. FSL R9-9834 (assembly GCF_038006905.1). Lineage (NCBI taxonomy): Bacteria > Bacillati > Bacillota > Bacilli > Caryophanales > Bacillaceae > Bacillus > Bacillus sp. FSL R9-9834. Next base: position 1,669,949 of record NZ_JBBOWD010000001.1, on the reverse strand, counting down.
GAATCCGCTATATCTTTTTGCATTTGTTCAATATTTGCCAACGAATGTTGAATTGCAAATGATTTACTTGCTGCAAGTGGATCTTCACTCATAAGAAGATTTTTCTTCCCTGAAGTTACTTGATTTCGATGATATTGCTGTTGGGCATTCAAATCCATTAACTGGTTCTTTGCCCAGTTTGCATTTTGAAATGTAGATACTCTCATTTATATCTCCTCCTTTATCTATTGAAAATTGATTGGAAGCTGAAACCGGAACTATACTCCGCTGGCTCTTTCTTCAAACATAAAAGAAAAAGGTTTCGCTTTTACCTCTCATTCATCGTTATACAAAAGGTGCTACAAAGCGTTCCATTCTCAAATCTAGGTCGTTTCCTCTTCTACTTTATCTGGCACCCGCTCCATATCTCTGGTCTCACACCGATAGGTCCTCTATTAGGCACTGACCGCTTCTACACTCTGCTGGCCCTCTCTTCAAACATAAAAGAAAAGGGTTTTGTTTTTACCTCTCATTATCTAATGATTGAAAACAGACTATCAAACACTTCATTCATTGTAGTAATAGCTTTAGAATTCGCAACGAAGTATTTTTGGAAGGCCATTAAATTAACCATTTCTTCTTCCATATTCACGCCTTCGATACTCATCTTTTCTTGCTGAATACCTTCTAATAAGTCTCCATGAATTTTTTGATAACCGTTCACTTCACTTTTATCAGATGCTACCTTCACTATGAATTGGTCTAATGCTTTTTTATATGAAAGACCATCTTTATAATCTTCATCTGTAATTCCTGCCAATTTATTTGCAGTTTCAGCAGATATTTTCATTTTCGAAAAATCATTCGCAAATTCTGGATTTAATTTCAACTCTTTCGCATAATCTCCAACGAAGAAGTCTTTTCCCATCACTGTATTTACTTGATTTTTCACTGAACCCATTAACTCTTCAAGATTTTTCTTATAACTAGCAATCTGCCCTTTCGTATCGATTGCAGATTTTATTGCCCCACTAGTTAAAGGAATTTCCGAACCGTAAATTTCAACAGACATAGGTTCTTTCGTTTTATTTAATTGCAATGGATATGTATCTTGTCCATTCACTGTTAAAACGCCATTCATTCTAACACTTGCGATATTAGGATTCATAGATTCATAAGATACTTCTATATTGGCATACTTAGACATTTCTGTAACGATACGGTCACGTTCGTCTAAAAGTTGATTTGGCACTTGTGTACCAGCTTGCCCAATTTTTTGATTCGCTTCTGCTAAACTGTCAGCAAGACGATTAAATTCATTGACATGCGCTTCAATATCTTCTGTCGTCTGCGCTTCTACTGAATCTAAATTTTTCGCAAGTTTATTTACCTGACTTGTAAACTTCCCAGTTTCAGAAATTAGCGTATCATAATAGTTTGATTGATCTGGATTTTTTGCAACTTCTCGAAAAGCATTAAAGAATCCATCCATTAAACTAGATAGTGAATTTTTGCCTGTCGTTCCTACCATAGACTCTACTCGTGATAAAACCGAGTTCTTATAATTATAGTAAGAGAGCTGAGATAATTGGTCGTTAAACTGTTTCGTCTTCACTTCATCTGTAATACGATCAACACCTAACGTTTGTACACCATAACCAATTCTCTGTTCTGGCGTATGGCCATTGCTCGCTCCAACAGATCCGTAATTCACCATTTGGCGCACATAGCCAGGTGTATGAATGTTTGATAAGTTTTGTCTCGTCGTTTGTAATCCCATTTGGGCCGCTAACATACCCGATAACGGGGTATTGTAATCAGATAATCGCATAATGCTTCACTTCCCCTTTACAATAGTTCATTCATAAAGATTTGCGAATTATTGTTTCGTTCTAAGTTATATTCAGAAACTGAATCCACAATACTTTCTGTAGTTTTTAATAGTACGTTTAAGTAATATTGATTTTTCAAAAGAAGCATTTTTACATTTTCTTCTAATCCAATTAAGTTTTTTTGTAATTTTTCCATTTTCTCAATTTCTTCTTGAGAAAAATACGAAAATAACGCACTTACGCGAAATGATTCCACTCCCTGTTCTTTACAAAACTGAACAACCATTTCTTCAAATGATCTCGATAATTGTTTTAAACCTTCAATGTACTGCAATTGCTCTACTTGTAACTTTTGAACTGCATTTACATTTTTATTTTTTAAATTCTCATATATTTGTTCTCCAAGCGTTTGAATGTTTTCATATGCTTTTTGAATAATAACGAGCTTTTCATATAATTGTATATACATATAGCTTCCTTCCCTTTTACAAGACTAAATTTACAATTAAACCGTGGATTTCTCCAATTTGATTTAACATTTCTAAATGTCCTGTTTTTGTATTAATTAAGTTCATAACATCTTCTAACTCATTCAATCCCATTTCCGCCTGTTTTACAATCGTCATTTTCTGTGAATAGCCATAACGCGGATGACGAGACATGACATCTTTATATTGCAATACATTATCAACGTAAAAATTCAAAAATGATTTTACTGTATTTTTGTATTCCATTACGTTATCAAGTGTTAATTCCATTTCGATTTTTTCTTTAATTTCTCCAATATTATCAACAAACGCTTCCATTTGTTCTAACAACTTATCTTTTTTCGGATCTGCATGCAAATTATCCGAAAATGCAAGTCCAGTCCTGACATTTGCTTCTTTCGGCATTTGAGTAGCAGGCGGTATATGCGATAAGATTGGATTATGCGAGATTGAACGCAGCATATATATCACCTATTTATTTTTTTATTTCTTCCAAAAGTTAATCGTAAAATCTAGTTATTTATAATTATACTCTGAACACTAATATTTTGCAGTTATTTTTTATAGAAGATATGTTACAATTTAGCATGAGGTGGCACAATTCTATGAATATTTTTCTTTGTGGTTCAAATCAATTAACAGCATTAGATCAAGAAGAAATCAAAAAATTTTTAACTGACTATGCTCACAAACATAAAATTTACATATTATGTTATAAATCTATTGAAAATGAGGTACTTCGTTTTTTCGTTGAAAACGAAAGACTCGCTCAAAATTTATGCCTTTACACGCTCCAACCGTTACAAGCAGTAACAGATGAATTCCAAGAAATCGTAGATTATTTAAAATCACACGGAGCCGAGTATGTTGCTTTTGATCACCCTTCCGACTCTATTTATCGATCTGATTATATGTTTTTTGTGAAACAAATTATTGAAGATACCGATTTAGTTCTCTGTTTTTATAACGGAGACAAACATACATCTGTCATTCCCGTTGACATTGCAAAAGAAGCTGGGATTGATGCTGTCATTTATGATTTACCAGGTTTACATGAAAAACAAATGAAAAAAAGCTTTGAACAAAAAATTCGTATGATGTAAAGGGGGCGGCACAATATCGTTATTGTGCCCATTGTAAATATGATAATTGAACAAGATTATGATCATTTTATCGCGAGTTTTAAACAACAATTCAATATGGATATCGCTTCGTATAAACAAGATAGGATGCGCCGTAGAATCGATGCTTTTATTTCAAGAAAAGGCTTTGAAAACTACACTACGTTTTTAAGTACTTTACGTGTTGATCAAAACTTATTTTTAAGTTTTATTGACTATATTACAATTAACGTTTCAGAGTTTTTTAGAAATAAAGAACGTTGGCAAACGTTAGAATCGAAAGCACTGCCAAAATTACTCGAACAAAATAACGGAAAATTAAAAGTATGGAGTGCCGCTTGCGCTGCTGGCGAAGAACCATATACACTCTCTTTAATTTTATCGAAACATCTCTCTCCATTTCGCTATGAAATACTAGCAACGGATCTTGATTTTCATATTTTAGAGAGTGCAAAACGTGCTCAATATACGGAACGTTCTTTGAAAGAATTACCTAGCGATTTGAAAGAACGTCATTTCACAAAAGAAGATGATATATATTCATTACATCAAAATATTAAGCAACACGTCACGTTCAAACAGCATGACCTATTAATGCAATCGTTCGATACAAATTACGATTTAATTGTTTGTCGTAATGTAATGATCTATTTCACTGAAGAAGCAAGAGTCAAGCTGTATGAAAAGTTTAGCCGTTCTTTACGAAAAGGCGGTGTGTTATTTGTCGGTAGCACAGAACAAATTTTAACACCTGAACGATTCAATCTTCAGCGTTTTGATACATTCTTTTATGAAAAAATATAGAAAAAAGCAGGATTATTGCACCCTGCTTTTTTTGTATTTATTTACTAAAATCATAACGAAGAATTGCGTGATTCCGTTCATTTTTTATATAACTCGAATTAAAATAATACAAGCAACCCATATAAGGAGAAAAAGAAACGTCATAGACCATTTATGTTCTTGCACCGTTTGTTTCAACGCCTGTGATAATTGTGTCATATTCATTTCTGCCAGTGCTCTCCATACACTTGCATCCCGCTCTTTAGCTGTGCGATCCGTGACGCTAATTAAAATGGTTTCGTTAGACAATTTCGTGATATACGCAGTAATAACCGTTACCATTAAATTTATATTTCCTTCTGATGAATCACTCTCCACGCTAGAGAGGAGTGCACTTACATCTAATAACGGAATGTGTACCTTTCTACCAAATGATAGTTGTACTTCAGCGAAATCATACGTTCCATCTAACAAAGGAAGTTCTTTTATATGCGCCTGCTTAACAAGTCCTTGCAGGCTTCTCATGACTTGTTCAAATATTTTATCTGTTTGCTTTCCTTCTCCAGATAATGTATGTAACTTTTTAAAGAGTTGTAATACTGTATCCATCTCTTTAGAAAGCATTTCCTTCATAACCTTTCCATCACCTAAACTCGCAAGTAAAATCCCGATTTCATTATTTTTCGAAATAATCTTAGACTGTCCAGTAAACACTAGATTACTATACTTTCGTTCTTTCTGGATTTCATGTTCCGAAATAGCTGCAGGCTGTTTTAATGGTTGTAGCGTCTTATTTTCAATTGTCGTACGTTTAATTTCCATTTAAGCGCCTCCACTATGATGAAATAATTAGCCCCATTCTTTATTACTCTTTAACACTAAAAATAGTACGAATAAACCTGACATAATAGCAAATACATTAGAAGCTTGTATTCCATGGTCACTTTTAGTTTCTTTCTTATCTTCTGGCTCTTCTTTTTTTTCTTTCTTTTTCGAAATGACTTGATTGTTATTATCTTTATCTTTTTGAGCCTTCGTATTATTTACTTCCTTGTTGTCTGTGAGAGGCTCTTTTATAACATAAGTAATTTTTTCTTTCTCTTTCAATGGTTCTTTTATAAGGTCGTTTACCTTCTCTTCTTTTTTCAGAATTTGAACAACTGGCTGTTTTTCTTCCTGAAGCGGGATTTCTACTTTCGTGTCTTCCTGCTTCTCAGTTTCTTTCTTATCTTCTATTTTATTTTCTAATTTATCTTCTTTCTCTCGTTCTTCTGTCTTTTTATCATCTTCTGTTTTTTGTTCCAAAACAGAAACGACATACTCACTTTCTTCAACGAGTTTATTTCCAGCCGCATCTACTACCTCTACAAGTAGCTCGTATGTCCCATTTGGCAATGCATCCGTTATTTCAAATACTTTTTGCCATTCCATGTCGCGCTTATTGTAATCTAATAAAAATGTAATCTCTTTATTTTCTTTTCCTTTTAATGTAACACGAACTTCTTTCACAACCGATTCCACGTCTGCCGCCTTCACTCTTACACGTATAGAATCGCCTCGTTTTCGTTCGATTACATTCTCCGTCGCCTCGTCAATAGTGACTTTATGCAACTTCGGCATCTCTTTATCTATTGTTGGTGTTTCATTATTTATACGAATAAGAGGAACTTTCACTTCATTTTCTATAAGCTCTTCTTTCTCATTTTCTTTAAAACTTTGAATAAGCTGAAGGTTCCAATCACCTTGCAAATCAAAAATCCCGACCTTATAGTTAGCAATCCATCGCTTCGTCTCTTCTTCATAGTCAAAAGGTATCATTCTTTCTTGCTCATACAGATTACTGTTTTTTGGCAAACGCAACATACCTTTTATACTTTGAATATTTTTCTCTTTTGGCTCTACAATAATCCGTACTTCTTCGCCAACCTTTAATTCTCGCTTATTTATTGTAATAATCCCTTGATCCGTCTCTATCTTTTTTTCGGTTTCTTGCTCATTCTTTACTTCTTGTTGTTCCTTTTTATCTTGCTTCATTTCCACCTGTTCTGGCTGTTCTTGAACTTCCTTATTCTCTTCTTGTACATTCACTTCATTTATATTTTGTTCTGGTACATTTTGCTCTTCCGCCTGACTTTGCAGCGGGAAGAGCAAGCACACATGTATGCATAGCCAGCAAATTAGAAAAAACTTTACGCTTTTCATCTACTATTTCAACGCCTTATAGTGATTTCGTCACTTTTACTCCGAAAAATCCATCTACATTTACAAGTTCACCATACGCCACCAATACATCATTTACATAAATTCGAATTGGTTCATCAATATCTTCATCTAATACAACGGCTTCATTTTCTTGTAAACTTAATATATCTTGAATCGTTTTCACTGTACTTCCAAATACAAATTTCACATTCATTTCTACATTTTGTAGAATAGATGTATCCATATACACTGGCTCAATTTGTTTCACTTCTTTAAATTCAATAGGTTGTACAACAGATTCTACAACCTCTTCTTCCATTTCTTCCTCTGCAATCTCTTCTTCTGCTTCCACCATTGGATATAGCAGTCGTCTTACCATTTCTTTCGCTTCTGAAATCGGTAAAATTTGATACATTTTCGATTGAAGCAAGTCGCCAATTTCAAGGTTGAACGTAATTTGAACGAGTTCATCCACTTCCATTGACTCTCCCAAATATTCCATTTCTTCTTTTAACGTGACAAATTTAACGTCTGGCGGCGTCATGTCCATCTTCTCTTTAAACATTTCTGACATCGCTGTTGCCGCATGCCCCATCATTTGGTTCATGATTTCTTTAATACCGCTCAGCTCTAATTCACTAAGCTCTTTCTCTGGATCAATCTCCCCTGTTCCCATCATCATTAAATCTACCATTGTCAAAGCAACATCTTTCGTAAATACGAATACGTTCTCATTCTTTAAACCTTCAACAAAATCGACATTTAAAATCACAAAGGGAACCGGTACACCGTCATAATGACGCACATTAATCGCTTCTACATTGGGTGTACTAATCGTAACCGGCTGATTTAAAAGCGTTGATAATACCGTTGAAGCTGAACCGATGGAAATGTTGGCAATTTCCCCAAGTACATCTTTCTCTTCTTGCGTTAACTGTTCTTTTTTAACATGTTCTTCTACAATTTCAGCTTCCGCTACTTCAGCTGGCTCGTCTTGCTCTTCTACGCCACCAGATAATTGTAGTAATTTATTTATCATTTGTTTCGCATGTTCAACTGAAACAATTTGTACGAGTTTAGAGTTTACAAGATTATCTATTTTAAGGTCAAACGACACTTTCACAATCGTGTTATTTCCAGTTATTCCAGAGATTTTCTCCATCTCTTCTAATAACTTTACGACTTTAATTGTCGGCGGTGACATGTCTACTGTATCTTGGAAGAATTCCGACATAGACGTCGCTGCGAATCCCATCATTTGGTTCATCGCTTCTTGTACAGCACTTAGCTCTAATTCACCAAGTTCTTTTCCCTCTTCCACTTCACCTGTTCCCATCATCATTAAATCAGCAATAGATAAAGCAACATCTTGCTGAAGGACAAGTAGATTTTCCATATCTAATCCTTTTGTAAAATGAATATTTAATACAACATGAGGAACCTCAACATCACTTGTATCGTATAAATCCACTAACTCTACATGAGGAGCAGTTATACTTACTTGCCTATTTAAAATCGTTGATAATACTGTCGAAGCAGAGCCAAATGATATATTTGCAATTTCGCCAAGAATATCACATTCTTGAGGCGTTAAAAGCTCCTTTTCTTTTTCTAGCACAATTGTGCTCGTATCCCCTTTTGTGTGTTGCTCAGGCATTTTCCCTGCCTCCTCATTTTTGTTTTTCTATTAAATGAATACACTCATTACATTTTAACAAACTTATTACGTAAATCGTGAACATGTATTTATTTCCTGTTATATATATTATTTTTTTATATTAGTATGTAGTTAACCAAAAAGCTCCCCAATTGTATACAAGTGGGGAGCTTTCCTTCATTCCTATTATAAACCTTCTGGGTTTAAAATGAGGACCACTCGTCCATCGCCGAGAATCGTCGCGCCAGAGAAATAGTTCGAACTCTCTGCAAAGAAATCACCTAATGACTTTAAGACTATTTCTCTTTGACCGATAATTGTGTTTACAATAAGTCCATAGCTGCGATGTGTATTACGAACAATTAACACAGGAACCATTTGACTTTCATATGATTCAAATGCCTCATCTACTGTTTTTTCACCAAATACAGTACTTAAATGCTTCACTTCAATAATTTGATCACGATAGTTTAACACATCTTTTCCTTGTATGGATTGGATGTCTTCTCTCTTAATTCGAATTGCTTCAACAATATTACCAAGAGGTAAAGCATAACGTTTATCATTCGTTTGAACAAGCATAGATTGAATAATGGACAACGTTAATGGAAGTTCAATTCTAAATGTACTTCCCTTTCCTTCTTCTGAATCAATAATTAAATGTCCACCTAAACTATGAATTGTATGTTTTACAACATCTAATCCAACCCCGCGCCCCGAAAGATCCGATACTACTTCTGCTGTACTAAATCCTGGTTGGAAAATGAGATCAAACACTTCACGATCCGTTAATTTATTTGCCTCAGATTCTGTTACAACACCATTTTTAATCGCTTTTTCTAATACTTTCCCTTTATGAATTCCATTTCCATCATCCGTAATTTGAATTACGACATGATTTCCACTATGGAACGCTTCTAATTTAATTGTACCCGTCTCATTTTTCCCTGCATCACGACGTTTTTCAACAGTCTCAATACCATGATCAATTGCATTACGAATTAAATGAACGAGTGGATCACCGATTTCATCAATAACAATTTTATCAACTTCTGTATCTTCACCCGTAATTTGTAAATCGATTTTCTTCCCTAAATCTTTCGCTAACATACGTACCATACGCGGGAAACGATTAAAGACTGTTTCAATCGGCACCATACGCATGTTTAGAAGTACATTTTGAATATCTTTTGAAATATCGCCTAATCGATTTAAATGCTCAATTAATTCTTTGTTTTGAATTGCTTGTGCCAATTCATCTATGCGACCACGCTCAATTACACTCTCTTCAAACATGTTCATTAATCGTTCAATTTTCTCTAGCTGCACACGAATGGAACGATTCTCACCTTTAGCATTTTTCGTTTTTGCAGTACTTTTAGTTGGCGTAGCACTTGCAGGTTGCTTCGCTGCCTCAATAGGTGCTTCCACCTGCGCAACTACAGACGGCTGTATCATTTCTTCTACTCGCGTAGTTTCTTGCGTAGCAACCATCGAATCTACTTCCTGTAATGATTCTCCTTGTTTCACTACTACTTTCTCAATTTCAGAAACGTGAAGCACTACCTGTTTCACTTCTTCTTCACTACGATCCGTATTCATAAATACTGTAAACTCAAAACCGAAAGCATCCGCTTCGATCTCTTCAATACTAGGAACCGTTTTTTGTATATCGCCTATATTTTGCAGTGCTTCAATACACATAATGGCACGTACTGCTTTTAAAATAGCTTGCTGTTCAACGGTTATATGCACTTCATGCGAAACTGCATCATCATTGTTTATAGACTCTTGCTCTACATGTTCCATAGAAGTTTCTGCATTTCCGTTCAATAACGCTTCTAATTTTTGCTTCGTTGCGACTACATCAATATTACCCATTCCGCCTTGCTGCACATCTGCAACCATTTTCTCTAAATTATCAATGCATTCAAAAATCACATCAATAATATCCGCATGTACTACTATATTCCCATGACGAATTTCATCTAAAACGTTTTCCATTTTATGCGTTAAATCCGCCATTTCCGTAAATTCCATACTCGCAGACATACCTTTAAATGTATGGGCTGAGCGGAATATTTCTCCCACAACATCCATATCAGTGGGATTTTGTTCTAAAGTTAGCACATTTTCATTTAGCGACTGTAAATGTTCTTCCGATTCTTCAAAAAATATATTTAATAGATCTGTTTGCATTTTCATCCCCTACCTGTCTAACAAACATTTCATTTATGTATAACAATTTAGTGTTTTAAAATGAGAAAAAAGGGGCCACACATCTATCCGTTATCACTGTTTTGATTCCTTGTGGCACCCCTTTTATATTAGCTATTTGCTACTTTTGTTAAAGCTTCGATTACGCGATCTGCTTGGAATGGCTTTACAATAAAGTCTTTTGCCCCGCCCTTAATTGCATCTAATACCATACCTTGTTGTCCCATTGCTGAACAAATAACAACCTTTGCACTTGAATCAATTTTCATAATTTCTTTTAATGCTTCAAGTCCGTCCATTTCTGGCATAGTAATATCTAATGTTACAATATCAGGTTGAAGTTCTTTATATTTTTGAATTGCCTCCACTCCATTTTCCGCTTCTCCGATTACTTCAAATTCAGAATTACTTTTTAATAAGTTTTTAATCATTGTTCGCATGAACATCGCATCATCTACAACTAAAATTTTATGTGCCATTCTTTTTGATTCTCTCCTTCTATGTATAAATATATCTTAATATTTCACCTTATCATTCTCACTCATTATACAAAATAAAACGATAAAATTTAATATTTTTTTAAAAGAATTTCTGCATTTTAGTATTTTATTACTAAAATACTAAAATACTATTCTTTAATATAAATGACAACGCGACGGTTTTTCTCCCAATTTTGCGGTGAATCATTCGGTACAACTGGCTTTGTGTCTGCATATCCTACCGCAGCTAACCTTTTATCCTCCACATTATACACTTCAATTAAATGGTGGATCATATTAGCTGCTCGTGCTGAAGATAATTCCCAATTAGAAGGGAACTTTTCATTATGGATCGGTCTACTATCTGTATGCCCCTCCACAACAATTGAGTTTGGTACGGATTGAAAAAATCCGACTAATTTGCTAATAATTTCTTTTGCTTCAGGCTTAACGTTCGCATCACCTGTATCAAATATTAAATTATCTACTATAACAACGCTTACCCCTGTATCTTCTCGATATACATTCACTTGACTAATACCGTTATTATCTACATATGCTTTTAACTTTTTGTACAAGTCGTCCATTCGCTTTTTTGAGACCATTTTTTCATCATTTTTTTCATGTGAAATATCTGGTATAGTATTTTCCATTACTTTTGCATCAACTTGCTCCGTATCACTAAACTTTTCAAGCATCTTTGACAATTTTACTGCATCCTGCTTTGAAGTAGCAACTAGTAATACAAAGAAAGTTAATAATAACATCGTTAAATCTGTAAAAGTCGTCATCCAACGAGGCGATCCCTTTTGCGGTCGTTTTATCATCACCATACCACTCCTTGCAATATTAGGCTGCTCGTTTTACTTTTTTTATCTTTGTTTCGTATACATACGTATCGAGTTTTAACTTTAATTTAGACGGAATTTGTCCACGATACAATTCTGAAATTGCTTCAATAACAAACTTCTTCTCTGTATATAAATCTTCAATACCACGATACACTTTTTCAGCAAGAGGGATTGCAATCATATTTGCAAGTACTGATCCATACAATGTCGTTAACATCGCAACTGCCATCCCTGTACCAATTTGCGATGTGTCTTGCAAGTTTTGAAGCATAATGATAAGACCAATTAAAGTCCCTATCATACCCCAAGCCGGAGCGAAATCGCCAATTTTATCTAATAATACTGCCCCTTTTCTTAATTCATACACTTCCGTTTCAACATCTTTCATTAACACTTCTTTTAATTCCTCTTCATCGTAACCACTTAACATTAATCGAATTCCTTTTTGAATAAAAGTATTGTCCACCTGCTCTCCATCAACCTCTAAAGAAAGCAAACCGTGTTTTTTAGATTTTTTTGAAAAATCAACAAACAAATCCGTTAACTGTTCTAAATCTTCTTCTTTTCTATGTAAAACAGTAAAAATACTTTTCGTATATTTTTTTATTTCTCCAAATCGATATGCCACAACAATTGTCGCAGTTGTTCCCCCTATGACAATTAAAATAGATGAAACATCTAAAAAGTTTTTAAAAGCTTTTATTCCGCCGCCGCCAAGCATAATTGCCGCTATCACTATGGCAAAACCTACTATAATGCCAACTGGGCTAGAAATGTCAAATTTCCTTTTTCTTCTTTCTGGTCTAGCAAATCCTTGATTTTCGTCTCCCATATTCCTGCCCTTTCCTTTTCATTTTTGTAAAACATTTTTTTATTTTAATAATGCGTTTTCATATATAATGTTTATTATACGCTTACCATCTATTTATCGCAATATACTCATAAAATTGACACATTTCATTTCCATATTAAAATTATAGTATAGAAATATGAGGAGGATCACGATGGAACATAACATTTTACAAGTCATTGCACTAGCAGAAAAACTAAAATATGAAATGCGACATAGCTGGCTTTCTAACGGACGTCAAGAAAGCGTTGCTGAACATACGTGGCGCATGTCTCTAATGGCCATTTTAGTTGAACCTTATTTAGATCAGAAAGTAAATATTGAAAAATTACTTAAAATGGTTATTATTCACGATCTAGTCGAAGCAGAAGCTGGTGATATTCCTGCTTTTGATACAATGAATAGTCATGAATTACAATTACAAAAACAAATAAATGAACAAGAAGCAATTTTAAATATTAAACGAACATTAAAAGGTTCTCTCGGCGAGGAATTATATGATTTATGGATGGAGTTTGAAACGAAAGAAACATACGAAGCAAAAGTTGCTAACGCACTTGATAAGCTTGAGGTAAAAATTCAGCATAACGAAGCTGATATTGATACGTGGTTGCCAATTGAGCATAAAATGACATTCCAAGTAGCAAAGCATACAAACTTTGATTCTTTCCTATCTAAATTACAAAAAATCATTGAGCAAGATGGTGAAAAAAAATTATTAGCTGCCGGCATTGACGTTGAAGCTTGCAAACAATAATGAAATAAGACACTCAGTACGAGTGTCTTATTTCATTATTGTTGATACAGCCTGCTTGTAAATAAGTTGTTGTTTTCCATCAACTAACATTAAAACGGTAAATTTGTCTATTGCAACAACTTCTCCTACTATTCTAACGCCACTCTTTAAAAAAATTGTAACAATACTTTTTTCTTCTTTTATTTGTTTATATAGCTCTTCTTGTAAATGTTCCAAATATATCTCTCTCCTCTTCGTTGAATATCTTAATATAAAAAACTGCAAATTATTTATGTACTTTATCTTTCGCATTCATAAACTTATTAATAAGTATATCTAAATCTCGGCTAAATAACAAAACTTTATCATGATCCAATCCATGTCTAGCAACAAGTTGAATTAGCTCTTTCTTTTTAGTTTCTATTTTATTTTGTAGTTGTCCCATCTCCATCTCTTCACTAAAACTCCCTTTTCCCATAATATTACTTGTAAAATTATAGTACAAATCCTCTCATAAAAAAATATAAAAATGGTTTTTTTTACAATTTTTATATTTTTTATGAACAAATCGCGAAATATATAATGATTTCTTCACATACCCCTAGCTCCATATACAATCAAAATGACCATACAGGCGTTTGTCTAATTACTCAAGAGACTGGCTCCTTTTCCATACGAAAAACATACTGTATACAGTAGTCCATGAATTATATAGATTAACTTACTCAAAAGGAGGAAAACATATGAGTTATGGTGGAAGTTGCGCTGGTTTCGGCGGTGGATTTGCTTTGCTTATCGTACTATTCATCCTTCTAATCATCATCGGATGTAGCTGTTGGGGTGGCGGCGGATACGGATACTAATATATCCTATCCTTAACAAATGAACGAAAAACTATAAGAAAACAGCTCATATTTGAGCTGTTTTTTCATACTTTCGTATGAAGTTATATCCCTCTTTTTTGTGATTTCAACTAATAAAAAAACGTTTACTATGAAATAAGAAATATTTTTACTTAGGAGGATTACAATGATTAAAGGTCTTTACGAAGCACATTTACCCGTCCGTAGCTTAGAAGTGTCTATACCTTTTTACGAATCGATAGGACTAAAATTATATAAAAGAGGAGACGATATTGCTTTCTTTTGGATTAAGGAAAATGAAAGTTGGCTCGGTCTTTGGGAAGGTACAGAATACAAAGTAAATTATCATCCCTCTTTACGACACATCGCCTTTCAAGTAAGCTTACATGATTTAGAACATGCAATACATTGGCTAAACCAAAAAGGCATTTCAGCACGAAAAGATTTTGGAATGGAGCCAATTGAACCAATTGTTTTTCCAGAGTTAGCGCATGCCGCCGTATACTTTAACGATCCTGACGGAAATAGTTTAGAATTGATTGCACAATTACCTGTTGGACTCCCTACAGAGGAGAAAGTGTATTTAAGTGAGTGGAAAAAACAAGTTCAAGCATCATCATTACATAAGGATTAATCTTTTTATGTCAGTTTCTTATTCCGCGCTTCTTAAAACAAATAATAACTTCAAAAAACTATTTTATGGGCAAACATTAAGTGTGCTTGGAGATTGGTTTCATACTGTAGCTTTATTAACGTTCGTCTATAGCATAACGGAATCTCCATTTATGATTGCACTCACCTTTATAAGTAAAGGTTTACCTCAGCTTCTGCTTAGTCCTTTCATAGGCGGAGTTGTAGATCGTTTTTCTAAAAAGAACATTATGATTTTTACCGATATTTTACGAGGCATAATCGTCCTCACTTACTTATTCGCACTATATAAAATTGAGATTATTTTCATTTCTAATATATGTTTATCCGTACTTTCTTGTTTATTTGAGCCGGCTAAACAAGCAACCTTAAAAAACATCGTACATCAAAATCATTTCGTAACTGCTAACTCTCTTTCTAGTACAATAAATGGTTTTATGTCTATTATGGGGGCCTCTCTTGGCGGGATTATTGCACAATCTTTACATATTGAATTCGCTTTTTTAGTAAATAGCCTATCATACTTTATTTCGGCCTATTTTATTTATAATATGAGTGTTCCCTCTTATGATACTTGTAAGAAGAAAAAAGCATTTTTTACTGATATAAAAGATGGTTACACATACATATTACAAACAAAAATCATTTTAATATTAATTTTTGTAGGCATTTCATGGGGGCTTATTGGAGGTGCTTATCAGCTACTTCTAACAATCTATGCCGAAAAAATTTTCCACACGAACATTGGGATTTTATATACGGTTCAAGGGGCTGGGCTTATGATAGGAAGCCTTCTCGTTACTCTTTACATATCCAGCAATAAAGAAAAAATGAAAAAAGCATTTGGTTGGGCCTACTTCCTACAAGGCATTTTCTTTCTTGGATTCATTCTATCCGATCAACTTATTTTCGGTATCATTACATTGCTCTGTATGCGCATAGCAGGAGGAATCATCGTTCCACTTGATACGACATTACTTCAAACTTACACGCACGAAAGTATGATTGGTAAAGTTTTTTCCTTTCATTACTCAATTTACGGTTCACTTATACAGTTCTCTATGTTCATTACAGGATGGCTATTAGAAATCCTTTCTCCTCAAATCATTGGTAGTTTTCTAGCTACATGCTGTATATTTGTAAGTTTTATATGGCTTTACCTGTTTTATCGCGGGAAACTTAATGAAGAATCTACTATTACTTAATAGCATGTTTATGTACATGCTATTTTTATTTATGTCGAAAAACAGAGGAAAAAGGCGATTTATTTTTCTTACGTTCTAATTTTTTAGAATGTACAATAAATTCAGATTATAAGAAAGGGGATATTATAATGTTTGAAGATAGGCTTACTATTTCAGCTGAGCAGCAGAAACTTATTTCCAATGCAACACGTATTCAAATTCTTCACCTTTTAAAAAACGAAGCACTCACTGCAAAGCAAGTAGCTACTAAACTAAATAAATCTGCTGGTAGCGTACATTATCACATTCAAATTTTGTACGATGGAGGGTTACTTGAATTAGTAGACACGAAAGAAAAACGAGGAATTATTGAAAAATATTACAAGGCAAAATCCGCTCATTTCTATATTGAAGAAAGCGGCACAGAAGGAACGAATACAGGCAGTCATATTGTATCTCATTTATTTTTAACTCCAGAGGAATTACAACAGCTTACTTGGGAAGTTACACAAGTTTTATTACGATGGGAAAACAAAACCGCTCGTCAATCAAACTCTGAAGAGGAATACGCTATTTCCTGCAGGCTAAAAAAACAATGAAAGAAAGGGCCATTTGTTCATGAAAAATAAATTATTATTATTGTCGGGAACAGGAATTTCTCGTTTAGGTGATTTTATGTATCTCATCGCCCTAAACGTAATGGTGTTACATAGCACAAACTCCCCTGCTGCTGTAGCAGGATTATGGATTGTCGGTCCAATTGCGACCGTTGTTACAAAAATATGGTCTGGTAGTATAGTAGATCGATTAAACAAACGGTCTATTATGCTCATCACAGATATAATTCGGGCAGCTCTCATTGGCTGCGTTCCACTATTTGATTCTATTTGGGCCATTTATATTTTTATCTTTTTAACTCGTATCGCTACATCATTTTTCGATCCAGCTTCATTTTCTTATAAAACAATGCTTATACCTGCTGAAGAACGCGCTCAATTCAACGCTTGGAGTAGCTTTTGTACAAGCGGGGCTTTTATTATCGGTCCAGCTCTTGCTGGAATACTTCTCACCACGCACTCAGCATCCTTTGTAATTTACTGCAACTCACTTTCCTTTCTACTTTCTACTATTCTCATTTATTTCTTACCTAATATTACGTTACAAACAAAGCAAAGCGAAGAAGTTGCAAATACTTTCGTACAAACATTACGAAGTGATTGGAAACAAGTTTTTTCATTCGCTCGAACTGAAACGTACATTATTCTCATATTCGTTTTATTTCAAGCGACTATGCTTGTCGCTATGGCACTTGATTCACAAGAAGTTGTTTTTACAAGACAAGTACTGTTTTTAACCGATATAGAATACAGTATGCTTGTTAGTATAACTGGCGCTGCTTACGTTTCCGGTTCATTTCTTGTCTCTCTTTTTGCCAAACGTTTACCAATTCAATATTGTATCGGATTAGGGACAATTTTCACAGCAATAGGCTATGTAATTTTCGCCTTTTCAAATTCATTTATCGTCGCGGCAGGCGGTTTCATTTTACTTGGCATTTCTTCATCATTTGCTGGTACTGGCTTTTTTACATTTTATCAAAATAACATCCCGGTTCATATGATAGGACGTATCGATAGCGTATTTGATTCCATAAAAAGTTTTATCCAAATCTTTTTCATTTTAGCAATTGGAGCATCCGCACAATTTCTTTCCGTTCAAATGACTGTAATAAGTAGCTCGTTACTCATCCTTTTCCTTTCCTGTTTATTAGCAATCCGAGTAATGACTCCTTCACGAGAAAAATATTTTAAGGCTACAGGATCATCATTGGAATATTAACCGCAACATAACAAGCGGCGATTTGCTAGGTAGTAAGCCCTCACTGATTAAAGTTTTACTTTATGTTAAAATATTAATGAAATTTGATTATGTAGGAGGGCTTTTTTGAATACTATATTCATGTTCATTTGTATTATATTAGTAGCTTCTATTTTACAAACGAGTACCGGTTTTGGCTTTTCTATTATGGCAACACCTTTCTTACTCATGTTATTTCTACCACAAGAAGCTATACAAATAAATATCATTTTATCATTCATTATTTCTATATCACTCATTTGGAAAATAAGAATGGACATTGATTGTATTCTACTGAAAAGATTAATTGTCGGCAGTATAGTTGGTGTTCCTTTTGGTATTTTCATTTTCGTTTCCATTAACATCAATACGTTTAAATTAGCAATTAGCATCTTGCTCTTACTATTAACGTTGATGCTAATCTGTAACTTTAAGATTCAATCAACAAAATCTAGAGATTTCTTAGCGGGAGGATTATCCGGTCTTTTAACGACAAGTATCGGTATGCCGGGACCACCTCTGTTACTGTACTTTACAGGAACTGATACAAAAAAAGAGAAGCTGAGAGCAACTACTTTAGCTTTTTATCTATTTATATATTTCATTAGTCTACTAACGCAAATACTCTTTACTGGCACAAACAAAACAATTTGGGAATCAAGTTTTTACGCTATTCCAATCGTATTTCTAGGTTTGTATATAGGTCAAATTATTTTCAAATGGCTTAATCAACGGATTTTTAAAATATTTACGTACATCCTTTTAAGTTGCACGGGCATGTATCTTCTTATTGAAAGTTTGCATTCGTTATAGAAGTTGCTTTAGTTTGTGTCATAACGGATAAGTTTTCAATATTTTTAAACGTGATAACAATAAAAAGCGGCTATTATGCCGCTTTTTATTTTCAAATTAAATATTTTAAAACTAGAAGCCCACCTATCGCTATTACAAACACATTGAAAAAAATCAGCCAACTTTTTTCAAACTCTTTATATCTCTCTTCTTTCACCCCTCGTTGTTTTAGCTTCTCAATTACCGTTTTCAATTCTTGCTCATGCTCGGTACTTCCTAATTGTATATAGTTATTATCTATAGTAATTCCATATACATTCTTCATTTTTTTATGTCTCGAAACTGCTTGAATTGAACTAATTAGCACATTATACTCATTTATTTTTTTGAAATAACAATCTAACGATTTAATTCGTAATCTTGTATTTGTTAAAACAATGTAATAATAAAAAGTAGCCCCTGCGGTTACTATACTTGGTATAACTTTAGAATTTACAAGGCTCCCCTCTTCTACTAATATTTCACATTCAATTTCTTCTCCTTCTTGTAACTCTTTCCGAACTGATTCTTCCAACATTTGCACCGTTAATTTCTTCAATAATTCTCCGTTTTTCACATAATACTTATCTATATTGATAGTCTCATCCGCTTCTTTCTCTAAACGTGCAATTTCTTCATCTGAATATTGGAGCTCATTTAACATAGATAATAATCTTTTATCCATATTACACACTCCCTTTCCATAGTTTTTGAATTTTTTTCTTCCCACGAGAAATTCGATTGTATATATAATCCGCCGTTACTTTTAATTCTTTTGCAATATCGTCAATGGAATATCCATCAATGTACCTCTTTAAAAAGATATATCGATCCTTCTTGTTTAAATCTTGGACTATTTCCATAATCTCTTCTTCTTGTTCTATTTCATACCTATCATGGACACCTGTATCTATCTCTACGTCTTTATCGACTTTATTCTCTTTATATACTTTCTTTTTATATTCCAATGTCTTTAATTTAGTAATACCAATCATCCAAGATTTGAAGTTTCCCTTTTCCATATCAAATTGTTCGATATGAAACCAAATGACAGTAAATACATCGTTATAACAATCATCCACATATTGTTTCTCCATAGGGCTACTTAATGATTTATGAATAATGTATAAAATTAATTTTCCATATTGATCAATTACTTCTTTCAAAGCATCTTGATCACGTTTTTTCATAGCTGTAATTAAATCCACTTCAGAATCGAAAATCATAAACATCTTCCTTCCTCAATTCCCCTTTAGCAGCTGCCTTTACTTACTATTGGCATTTCACTCTCATTTCCTATCACTTTTGTAAAAATTTTTTAATTTTTATGTATATGATAACAAATAAAATACCTAAGTTCAGAAAATGGTATCTACATTCTGAACTTAGGTATTAGCAATCAAACTATTCACTTAAACTAACATTTCATCACAAATCTCTGTTACATTTTTAAAATATTGCAAGTTCTCCTTCGCTTCAGATCTGCCTTTTTACTCATTTCTTATTAAATCCTTTTTCACTTAAAAACTCTTTCATATGCATTCTTTTTTCTTTAGACATAAACGAACTCATCGATTCCGTCCATGTTGCGTTTTTCTTATTTGATGATCTTTCTTTATAATACGCGCTCATCGTTTCATCGTATTCGTTTAGTAATTCATCATATTTCTTTTCATCATATCCATTTTCATGAAGGATTGCTGCTACTGGTAAGCGTGGTTTTACTCCATGATCTTCATCTGATACACCGACTGTCATTCCGAATACAGGATATACTTTATCTGGTAAATGAAGCAATTCGCTCACTTCTCCCGGATTATTACGAATACCACCAATATAACAAATACCGTATCCTAACGATTCTGCTGCTAACGCCAAGTTTTGCGCAAAGAGTGAAGCATCTACCGTTGCTACGATAAAGTCTTCTACTCCTTCATGCTTTATCTCTGTACCATGTTTTTCACATGCCATTTCAAGTCGTTTTAAATCTGCACAACAAACAAAGAATGCTGCGCAGTCCTTCACATGACGATTTCCGGATAACTCTGCTAGTTTCGCCTTTAAGTCTTGATCGGTTACATATATAACAGAGTAAGCTTGTACAAAATGCGAGGAAGCAGCATGCTGCGCAGCTTGCACCATTCTTTCTACTACATCTTTCGGAATGGATTCTTCTTTATATTTACGAACTGAAACGTGTTGCTCCATTTTATGTATCATCTCATTCATGAAAATCACTCCTTTTTTCTCTTCCTAATGAAAAATTAACATATCTTTTCCAATATTCACAACTTATAAGCACAAAAAGAGCAATTCTTTTTGAATTGCTCCTTTTAAAAGATCTATTAATACGGTAAATGAAATTATATCGACGATTTTTTCAATATATCGACTTACCGACAAATAACGACAAATTCATTCCAAATTATCCCTTATCTTATTGCGCTGTTTTCAACACTTTAACACCTTTTACGATATTCCAAATGAAGTAATAAATCCCTACAAGAATGAACACTGCATATGTGATCATGATCCCAATTCCAGCACCGTCAGATTGATTGAATCCTAAACCGTATATTCCTGATATCGCTACCCCTCCGAATAAAATTGCATACGGGAAAATATGTGACCAAAATGCTTTTTTCGCGTGATATTTCACTTCATCCTCTGCAACGAAGTACACGATAATTGGTAGTAAAAATGGTGCAAAAAAGATACTAAAGTAACATAGTGAAGATAATATATTATTTCCTTTCATCCGATTCACCTCTAAATAGTTTTTGTTATCTTCATTATGTCAGGAATCCATTCTAGAAACTATCGCTTTACCTTTCATTAAGATGACATATTTGTAAGATTCCCCTCAAAAAATCCCGCCTAGAATGCTAGGCGGGACCACGTCCACTATATTCGATTCATAAACCAATATTGCGTAATGGCTAAATATTCACGTATATTCGATGGAATGACAATTCGCTTTGGTGTTTCGGCCGGAAGACCTTCTAATTGTAAACCTTGCTTAGCTGCTATTTTTTTCGCTCTAAACATATGGAAGTCATTTGTTACGATCAGTCCTTTTTTCATATTGTCCGGAATTAAAGGTTTTGAGAATTTAATATTTTCATCTGTACTCGTTGACTTATCTTCCATTATAATGCGGTCTTCTGCAATTTTTAGTTTTATTAATTCATTTTTCATTGCTAATGCTTCTGAAATATCTTCCCCTTTTCCTTTTCCTCCAGACACAATAGCAATTGCTTTCTCATGTGCTTTCAAATACTCAGCTGCTTTATCAATACGATATTGCAATGAGTACGATGGTTTCGTTCCGTTTACTTTCGAGCCTAATACAATGATATAATCAGCTTCATAGGTGGCATTCATTTGCCCATGCTTATAAATGTTATATTGTAAAAATCCCACATAAACGGCGCAAACCATTATCATTCCTATCATATACTTCATTATTTTTTTCTTTCTCATATCTATATACTCCTATGTTCTTTGCTTCTTTCATGATAATATCCATTTATTTGTTTGTATACAGACAAATTCCAATTCAACCTAATTTATCCTCTAGAAAGTAATATTTATATTTCTTTCGGGAACAGTAAGTACAACTTTGCACGAAGGAGTGTCTCTATTGCTTCTCTTTTTATGTAACGTATCGTTCTTTTTTATCTTATTTTTACTATCACTTAAGATGCTCGGTAAATCAGCTTTAGCACAACTAACTCCTCATGATTTTGGTGCTATTATCTTTTTATCTTATTTAGCTTTTCAGGCCATACCAGTCTCTGGTGCTTTGCAAGCTTTTCTCGGTATGGTCGTTATTACATGTTTGCATTTAATCCTTACAAAATTAAGCCTATTCAACAAACTAAATCGTTTCATTCTCGGACACCCGATTATTTTAATTAAACATGGTGATATTATTTTTGAGAACTTACAAAAAAGTAGGTATCCCATTGCTGAATTACTTTCTAACCTTCGTGTCGCAGGATATCCAAGTGTTCATGAAATTGAATACGCTATTTTAGAAGCGAATGGAGCCATTAGCATTTTACCAAAGCGTGAACTTGTCCCATTAACTCCGAAAGATTTGAACATAGATGTTAAGTATGCTGGATTACCAATTGCCCTTATCGTTGATTCACAAATTCAATACGATAACTTAAAGTTAATTCATAAGGACGAAAAGTGGTTATATAAAGAATTAAAAGAAAAAGGCATCACAAATATTAAAAACGTTGCCTTTGCGTCTGTTCAAGAAACGGATGGATCTTTTGCTATTAGTTTAAAAGAATAAAAAATCCCCTTACTTGCTCAAGGGGATTTTCTTCATCATATTGCTTCTTTCTCGCCTGCCATGTTTAATGGCACAGGATGTTTCATACGATTCATCGTAAATACGATAATCGCTGTCAATACTTCCGCTACTGGCATAACGAGCCAAATTCCGTTTATCCCAAATAATTTCGGCATAATCCATAATAACGGAATAATAAATAGCAGCCCTCGGCTCATTATAATAAGTACTGATTTTGTCGTTTGTCGCACTGATTGGAAGTACTCTCCATACACAATGTTATAGCCTAAAAATACATATTGGATAAAGAACAAGCTCATACCTGTTAATGTTAACTCCAATAACTCTGGAGATTGGACATCAAATAGACCAATAATATATTTCCCGAAGAATAATCCGACAATTATTGCAACGCCTCCAAGTACAACTGCAATTTTCACTGCAAACTGCAATCCTTCACGAAGTCTCTCTGCTAAATTTGCACCATAATGGAAACTAGCAATCGGTTGTAATGCTGCACCTACACCAAAGAATAATAGTAATGTCATTGCATGAATACTATTCACCATCGCATAAGAAGCGACTCCTACTTCTCCTGCATATTGAACGAATGCAATATTAAAACCAATCGTTACAATCGCTACTGTACTTTCTGCTGTAAAGCTCGGGAAACCGATTATCATAATTTGTTTTACTGTATCCCATTCAAAATGGAATTTCGTCCATTTTAAAATACTACTTTTTCTAAAGAAATGCGTTAATAATACAAGGAAACCAATCGCTGCTGAAAGAATAGTTGCTGAAGCAGCTCCTGTTACGCCCCATTTAAAGATGAAAATAAAGATATAGTCAAACACTATATTTAATACAGCTGTTACAACTAAACCTGCCATTGCTAAATTAGGATTTCCATCATTTCGTATAAATGTACTTAAAATATTTTCTAAAACGTATATCATTCCAAATGTTAATAATACGTGTAAATAGTCTAACGCATACGGTAAAATTACTTCATTCGCACCGAATACGTATGCTAAATCTTCTATTCTCCATAAGCAAATTGCCGCTAAAACGCCTACAATAATGACTGCTACCGTCATGGATTGAGTAAAAATAGACCTTGCTCTTTCAATTTTATTTTCACCTAATGCAATGGAATATAACGTTGCCCCGCCCATTCCAATCCATAATGAAATAGAGAAGAAAATTGAAAACGCTGGAATAGCCACGTTTACTCCTGCCAATCCATTTGCTCCAACTCCCCGACTAATCATTACCGCATCAATTACAATATTAACCGACATTAATACCATTCCTAGAACAGCTGGTATTAAATAAGAAATAAATAAACTTTTTATCGGTTTTTCTCTTAATTTTTCTGTTGCTTCCATACTATTATGCTCCTTTTTTCAACTCTCTTTTCTTAGTTTAAACCTTCAAGTAACTTGAAGGTCAATAGAGAATTTAAAAAATAGGTAACTGAATTATCGTATTTAATACCCATTTGTAATGATACGAGTGCTACAGCTTATTGTTTTATTTTTTCATGATAGGAATTTGAATTTCTGTTACTTGCTCCTCTGGATTTTCTGTTACAGACCAATCGATTAATCCAATCTCAATCGCATCTCCACTTACTTCATATCCTTCTTGATCAATGTATGCAAGTAATTCCTTATACGTTGCATCTGTTTCTTCATACGGTCCATGATGATAAGAACAAGCATATAAACCTTCCTTAATCTCATCTGAATTATGCACTTCATACGGCATATAATCCAAAAGAATAAACACGCTACTATACGCTTGAAACTCATTTTGCATGAATCCTTTTTTCGCAACTGTTACACCAATATCTCCAGAAAATAAACTATCATCCATTTGCCTCATATTTTTTTGCAACGAATGAATGTAGTACTCAAACATATCATCCGTCGTATTCGGAGCAACCGCAATGGCTGTTATTTTTCGCCGCGGGATCTCTTTTATTACCATTTGTTTAGCTTTTGCTTTTGTTGCTTCCTTAATCAAATGAATTCTATGCTCCATTTTCGCCAAAGCATACTCAATTTCTCTTTGTTTTTTCAACATCATTTCTTGTTGTTTTTCCAACAAATTGAGTGCGTATGCTGGATTTCTTTCATCAATATATTTCTTAATTTCCTTTAATGGAATATTTAATTGGCGTAAAAACTTAATCGTATCTAATAGTGAAAATTGATCGATTGTGTAATAGCGATAATTTGTTTGTGGGTCCACAATGGACGGATGAAAAATTCCTTTTTCATCATAATAACGTAAAGTAGATTCCGCTATATTATGCATTTTTGCCATTTCTCCAATTGTAAAGCGCTTGTTTAATAACATCTTTTATTCCCTTCCATTTCTATTTATTTCATTATATGTTCATTCTATCTTCAAAACAAAAAAGAATTCCCTTAAGAGAATTCTTTTTATTCATTATTACACCTCTATAATTATAGGAAGAATCATCGGTTTTCTTTTCGTACTCGTATATATATACTTCCCTAAAGCTTCTCTTACTTCTCTTTTCAAAATCCCCCAGCTATTCACTTTCTCTTTCTTTACATTATTAATCGTAATAACAGCTAATTTATTTAATTCCTTCAAAAATTCTTCTGAATCACGAACATAGACGAATCCACGAGAAATAATATCAGGACCTGAAATTATTTCTCCATCCACTTTATTAAAAGTAATAACTATAACGAGCATTCCATCTTCTGAAAGTTGTTTTCGATCACGTAATAATGCATTTCCAACATCACCAATTCCTAATCCATCTACATATATATTTCCTGCTTGTATTTTTCTCGATTGAATTGCCACTTGATTACTTATATCTACAACATCTCCATTACGAACGATAAAGATATTTTCTTTTTCAACACCAATTGATTCCGCTAGCAAGCTATGGTGATGTAGCATTCTAAACTCTCCATGAATGGGGATAAAATATTTTGGCTTCATTAATGTGAGCATTAACTTTAATTCTTCTTGATATGCATGGCCAGATACATGGACTCCAGTAGAACTGCCTGATCCGTAAATCACTCTTGCCCCTAATGCAAATAAGTTATCGATAATTCGCGAAACATTACGTTCATTTCCTGGAATAGGAGTCGCAGCTATAATAACTGTATCTTCTGGTAAAATATCTACTTGTCTATAGTTTCCACTAGCTAAACGCGCTAAAGCTGCCATTGGTTCTCCTTGACTTCCTGTACAAAGTATTGCGACCTGCTTTGGATCTAAATTATTTACCTCATTTGCTTCAATTAGCATACCATCTGGAATATTTAGATACCCTTTCTCTAGAGCAACTTCTACTACATTTACCATACTTCTGCCGAGCAAAGCCAGTTTTCGATTTGTTTTTATACAAGCTTCAACTATTTGCTGAACACGATTCACATTAGAAGCAAAAGTAGAAATAATCACTTTCCTATTTGCTTTCATAAATATTTCCTCTATCCGTTCCCCCACCGACCTTTCTGATGGGGTAAATCCAGGTCGTTCTGCATTTGTACTTTCAGATAGTAAAGCTAATACACCTTCACTACCTATTTTAGCCATTTTATGAATATCAGGATGTTGATTATTAACTGGTGTTAAATCAAATTTAAAATCACCTGTATGTACTATAGTACCTTCTGGTGTATGGAAAACAATACCGAGGCAATCTGGAATACTATGATTCGTTTTAAAGAAAGTTGTCTTAATAGCACCGAAATCAATTTCTGATTCTGAATGAATCACGATTAATTCTGTATCACCTTGAAGGTTATGTTCCTTTAATTTAATTTCAATTAAACCTAACGTTAACTTCGTCGCATAGATTGGTACGTTTAGTTGTTTTAAAAAATATGGTATTCCGCCAATATGGTCTTCATGTCCATGCGTCACGACTAATCCGCGAATTTTTTCTTTATTTTCTTGTAAGTAGGTGACATCTGGAATGATTAAATCAATTCCTAATAAACTTTCATCTGGAAATTTTGATCCACAGTCAATAACGACAATATCATTTTCAAATTGAATAACATACATATTTTTCCCTATTTCATTTACTCCACCTAAAGCAACGATAGACACGTTGTTTTTTAATGACTTCAAACTATAAACCCTCCCTTTCACATTTATAACTCGTGAAATCGTATTTAGGCTTTATTATTTGTAATGAAAAAGGACTTCATACTATTTCATACATATATAAATTCACACGCTACTCTTATATGTATATCCCCAATTACACAGTCTCTCTCTAAAAAAACCCCCATTTTTTCATTGATTTTTTGTAAAATCTATTATATATTAATTACAGGTTCAAATTACGAGTTCAAAAGAACTTGTAATTAGACCCTTTGTTTAATGGGTTTTACATATTTTCATTAGGCAAATTCCGAGAAATCGTATGATAAAAATAAAAATGATAAGGAGAGGATCCGATGGAATTCGAATTTTTCTTTCAAATTGCACTTATTTTATTAAGTACAAAGCTTGCTGGTGATCTTAGTGTTAGATTAGGTCAACCTTCTGTACTAGGTAAATTAATTGTCGGTATCGTTATCGGTCCAGCTGTATTAGGTTGGATTGAAAATTCAGAGCTTCTAACACAATTAAGTAATGTTGGTGTTATTCTTTTAATGTTTATGGCAGGACTTGAAACAGACTTAGAGGAATTAAACGCAAATCGTAATTCTTCTTTAGCTGTTGCACTTGGAGGTATCATTCTTCCATTCGTAGGTGGTTACGTTTCTGGTCTTATTATGGGAATGGAACAAGGAAATGCTGTATTTTTAGGATTACTTCTATGTGCGACAAGTGTTAGTATTTCCGTACAAACACTTCGCGATTTAGGAAAAATGAAAACACGTGAAAGTACAACTATGCTGGGCGCAGCTGTATTTGATGACATTCTTGTCGTTATTTTATTAGCATTTGCAATGAGTTTCCTAGGTACTGACGATGTTAACTTAACAATGATTATCTTGAAGAAAGTTGTATTCTTCGCTTCTATTATTTTAATCGGATGGAAAGGTGTTCCTGCGATTATGCGCTGGTTATCACCGCTACGCGTATCTGAGTCTATCGTGAGCGCGGCTCTTATCATCTGTTTCTCATTCGCATATTTCGGCGAACTATTAGGAATTGCTGGTATTATCGGTGCTTTCGCAGCTGGTATCGCAATTTCTCAAACCAACTACAAACATGAGGTAGAAAAGAAAGTAGAACCAATTGCTTACGCTATGTTCGTTCCAGTATTCTTCGTAAGTATCGGTATGAATATTACATTTGACGGTATTGGCGATCAAATTTGGTTCATCCTAGCATTAACAGTAATCGCTGTATTAACGAAACTAATCGGTTGTGGCTTAGGTGCACGAATGACTGGATTTGACGCTAAGTCTTCTGCAATTATCGGTTCTGGAATGGTTTCTCGTGGTGAAGTTGCACTTATCATCGCAGGAACAGGACTTTCTTCAGGTCTACTAGCACAAGATTACTTTACAGCTATCGTTATTGTCGTTATTTTAACTACAATGATTACACCACCAATGTTAAAATACACTTTTGGTGCAAAAGATAAAGCAATGAAAGCAAGTAAATAAGTTTAATAAAAAAGAAGCTTACTATCTTATAAGATAGTAAGCTTCTTTTTCGTTTTATCTTTAAACAATCCCGTTCGTTTTTAACCATTTTTCAAAAATAATTCGCGCTTCATCATCATCAATATCATTACGAAATGAATACACCATAATGCCATAATCATCTACATATTCACCTAGCTTCATTTCCTCCACTTTCTTATAAAAATCGTCTACCTCATAGTGTGGAATATAAGCATCCCAAACTGGTTCATGTATTCTTTTGTACGCTGTCACTTCTAAATCATATCCATCTTCATAATATCCGATGTGATAATGTTGACTAGGATCATATTTCTTCATAATAATTTCCCTCCCTTTGAAAACGTATCATATTTCACCTAATAAAGTGAAACTTTAATCAGCCCTCACCAATCGGACTTTAATGGGCAGCCCGCCCCCCACCTAACTCCTTTGCTTTCGCTGCATTTTGAGGTGGGGGTCTTACTGCCCATTAAGTGGGATAAACAAAAGCGAGCTGTAATCACAGCTCGCTCAATTCATTAAATGCGTTCCATCGCTGTCTTCAACGTTCCAACAACAAAGGCAATTTCTTCACTTGAAATAACAAGTGGTGGCGCTAATGTTAAGACGTTATTATATCCTGCTGTTGTCATACCGTTTCTACCTATAATTAACCCTTTTTCTTTGCAAGCATTTACAACACTTGCAATTTTGTCGTTATCAATTGGCTCTTTCGTCTCTTTATCGTTTACTAGTTCAATTCCCACTAGTAGACCTTTTCCTCTAATATCTCCAACAAGTGGATGCTCCCCAATTTCTTCTTTTAATTGCTCTAATAAAAGAGAACCCATTTGTGCAGATCGCTCAATCAAATTTTCATTTTCCATAATTTCTAAGTTTTTAAGTGCTAGTGCACAAGCTGCAGGATTTCCACCAAATGTATTAATATGACGGAAGAATTCATATTCTCCCTTTCCTTTAAATGCTTCATATATTTCTTTTTTCACAGCTGTTGCTGATAATGGTAAATATGCACTCGTAATACCTTTTGCCATTGTAATAATATCAGGCTTCACATCATAATTCATAAATCCAAATGCCTTTCCTGTACGTCCAAAACCACAAATCACTTCATCGCTAATAAGCAGGGCACCGTGTTTTTGACACGTTTCATGAACAGCTTTCATATAGTCTTGTGGCGGCATTAAAATGCCTCCGCCTGTAATAATTGGTTCCATAATAAAAGCTGCAATCGTTTCACTTAGTTCCCATGTCATGACCCGATCTACTTCTTTTACACATTCTACATCATAAATGTTCTCTCTTTCTATTCCAGGCATACGATAACAATCTGGCGGCGTTACATGTAAAAACCCTGAAGCAAATGGCTCATATTGATATCTACGCTGTGCTTGTCCCGTCGCTGCCATCGTTGCCATTGTATTCCCATGATAGCCGCGGTAACGTGACATAAATTTATAACGATGTGGTTCACCTTTTTGCGCATAGTATTGTCTCACTATTTTAAAAGCTGTTTCGTTCGCTTCCGAACCACTATTAGAGAAGAAAATAACATACTCTCCTCCAAGCCATTCATTTAATTTTTCTGCAAGCTTTATAGCCGGTTCATGTGATTGTGACATCGGAAAGTATGATAATGTTTGTAATTGCTTATAGGCCTCCTCTGCAAGCTCTTTTCTGCCATATCCACTATTCACACACCAAAGACCACTCATACCATCTAAATATCTTTTTCCTTGTATATCTTCAACCCAGCACCCTTCTGCTTTTGCCCCTACCATTGTACTATTTGGACTAAAGGGACGCATTCCGTGCCAAACATATTGCTCATCTTTTGCTAATAATTCATCAGTCTGTTTCGTTTTCATCATTTCTTCCACCTTCCATAACAACTTATTTTTCACAAAAGCTGCGCTGGTACCATGATGATTTAAATTTCTCCCTGCTTATTTTCATTCCACAAAATTAAGACAAATCCTACTTACAAAGCAGTATTATTTACAAGAAAATGACAAAAGAAAAAGGAGCTTTTCTTATCTATCGAAAAGCTCCTCTTTTTTAATGCGAAGACGCGTCACTAATACCATGCCCAGTATTAGATTTCACGAGAATTTCATCAAATTTCGCTGCATCTTCTTTCTTACTAGATAAAACAGTTCCTAAATACGCTGCAAGAAATCCGAGCGGAATCGAAATAATTCCAGGTGTCGTATATGGGAATATCGCTTCCCCAACAAATATAGCTTTTCCAGCTACAGGGTTCCATACATTTGGGCTTAACGCTACAAGAACAATAGCTGATACAAGACCAGCAATCATACCAGAGATGGCACCTGTTGTATTGAAGCGCTTCCAATATATTGTGAATAATATAACTGGCAAGTTTGCACTCGCTGCAACTGCAAATGCTAACGAAACTAAAAATGCTACGTTCAATGTTTGAGCAAATAACGCTAGTATAATAGATAATACAGCTACTCCAATAGACGCATAACGAGCCATGGATACTTGCTCTTTTTCCGTTGATTTCCCCTTACGGATAATTTCATTATAAAAATCATGTGCGAATGCGGATGCTGCTGTTAATACAAGGCCTGCCACTACAGCTAAAATCGTTGCAAAAGCAATTGCTGATACGAAAGCAAATAAGAAATCTCCGCCCAATGCTTTAGCTAATAAAGGTGCTGCCATATTACCAGCTGGATTTGCTTTAATAATTGCCTCATTTCCTACAAACGCTGCTGCCCCAAATCCTAAGAAAATCGTCATAATATAAAATGCGCCAATTAACCATGTCGCATATACAACAGATTGACGTGCCGTTTTTGCATCACGTACTGTAAAAAAGCGGACAAGAATATGTGGTAACCCTGCTGTACCAAGAACTAGTCCTAAATTTAAAGATAGCGTATCAAGACCATCTTTATACTTTACACCGGGATTTAAAAACGACTCTTTTAACGGAGTAGCTGTTTTCATTTGCGCGAACATTTCCGTCACACTGAAATTAAATTTGGCGAAAACGATTACAGAAATAATAAATGTACCAGCCATAAGTAATACAGCCTTAACGATTTGCACCCAGCTCGTCGCAGTCATACCACCAAAAATAACATACACAGTCATAAGTGTACCAACGATTAATACAGATGTTGTATATTCGATTCCTAATAATAATTTAATAAGTGCACCCGCACCAACTAATTGTGCAATCATATAAAAAATGGATATCGTCATCGTATTAAGCGCTGCAACTCCGCGAACTTTTTTCGCATCAAAACGCGCCGCAATCATATCTGCTAATGTGTATTTCCCCAAGTTTCTAAGCGGCTCTGCAACTAAGTATAGTACAACTAAATAAGCAACTAAGAAACCGATACTATAGAAGAAACCATCAAACCCAGTTAACGCGATCGCTCCCGCTATACCAAGAAAAGACGCAGCAGACATATAATCTCCCGCAATGGCCAGACCATTTTGCCAACCAGTTAATCCCCCTCCAGCTGTATAAAATTCACTCGCATTTTTCGTTTTCTTCGATGCAAAATAAGTTATGACGAGTGTACCAAGTACGATGATTAAAAATAGTGCAAAAGCGGTTGTATTCAAAGTCAGCCCCTCCCTTTTTGCATCTCTTGCAGAATGTTTTGTGAGATTTTATCAAAGGATTCAGCTTTTTTGCTGTAAATCATACATAATGACCACGTCATAATAAATTGTGCAAAAGCAAATATCCACGCCCACGTAACATCACCAAATGCCGGTGTATTGAGTACCTTTGAATACGATGTTAAAATAGGTAACGCAATAAAAAAACTTAAAAAGAAAATACTCATTGGAACGATGAACTTCTTTTTCGTATTTAATAACAATTGAAATTCTTCTGACTGAACAACCTCTGTATAATTCACCTCATTTTGTAACTTACGTGCTGACGTATCATCTCGTTTCATTCTCTAATCCCCTCTCTTACTGAAAGTACAATTCCCCCTTGTATACCCAAAAACTAAATTTTATAAATATTCAGAAACTTATTTTCATTTTAGACAATCCATACATTCCTGCAAAGATTTTTCGATAGACATTTTTCGGCATTTTCCCCTAAATTTTTAATATACTTTTTCAACATAAAATTCACGTGCCAGTGCAGCTTTCATACTCATTAAAACAAAAACAGAAGTAATGCTTATCGCACCACTTCTGTTTTTTTCTCTTTTTCTAAATTACGAGCTGTTTCGCTTAATTCAACGTCTTTTCCATCTTTAAGTGTTCCAAATATGAAATCGAATACTGGATTTGAAACACCAAACCAAAATTTTTCATTTTTATAATGGTGTAATATGTGCTGTTTTTTTAGCCACCTACCAAACTTGGTGACGGGACGAATTGGCTTATGTGCAATATAATGTTTCCATTCATAAACGAGAAGCATAATAATCATTCCGATTCCGAATGAAAGTGTAATGGTAACACTTTTTGTTATCACGTATGATATAAGTAAATATATAGTAAAGCTCGGTATACTAAACCATACAGGCAAAAATAAAAGTTTTAAATCATCTGGATATACGTGATGGTCATAATGTAATCTTCTTAGCATTTTTAATAAAAATACGTTTTTAGGTGGTTTTAAGTGAAATAAAAACCGGTGTGTCATATATTCGTTTAGCGTATAAAAAATAATCCCAAACAAACATGCTAACAAACCGATCCATGTAAAAAATTGCATTTTTAAAATAATAATAAAAACAAATAAAATACTATACATAATAACGATATCATGTTGTAAAAAGAACTCTTTCCCCACCCTCTTCATCTTCCTTCCCCCTTTTCAAAAGAAATAGTCGCAACATATCGTTACGACTATTTCTTTTCTATATCTTATTCTATACGCTTTACAAATTTGCCTGTTGCTCTATTGTCGAGAAAAAATTGTTCGGTCCAAATATATTTTGCTTTGGAATAATATGTTCTACCGCAAACACTGTTACTTCTCCTCTTTGTACCTCTCCAATGATAAGTCCAAATATTTCATGATTTACAGCAAACGTTGGTTGCTTTGTTTGTAGTAATCTTGCTGCATTATGAAATACCGCTTCATATAGTGGATTTCTATCAGTAATTTCTTTTCTAATTTTTGGTGCTAACGTAATAATGATTTCTTTTCCGTCAATAGTGGTTCGATACATAAAAATCTCCCCTTCAATCTTATGTGAACAACTGTAAAGCTTTGTATGCAAAATGGATAGAATATCCTACTAAAATAATACCTGCTCCGGCTGTTATATAGCCAAGTGCTTTTTGCTTTAATAATGTTCTGCCAAAATGGACAGAAAAAGCAATATTTACATTCCATAAAATAATGCCAACGATAATACAAAGACTGTACAAAAAGGCTTCTTGTTTCGTTACCTTCGTAAGCAATGAGCTAAGTGTACTTCCGTATATACCAAACCAAAAAACAAGATTTAATGGATTGGATATCGCAATTAAAAAACCTGCCATAAACGATTGTTTAAGGCCGCCTACCTCTTCTTTTTTATATTCCATATTCGATTGAGAAATTCCTTGTTTTACACTTTGAAATCCTAAATAAAATAATAAGAAAAACCCTGTGCAATACATAAAAGCTTGTACATATGTATACATAAACAGAGAAGATAAACCGAAATAGATGAGAAGCATAAACAAAATATCTGCTGTCATTCCACCAATTCCAACAACCCACGCATGCCAAAAACCTCGTTCAATTCCTCGTTTTAACATTTCAATATTAATCGGACCTACTGGCGCAGCTAATGAAATACCTAATACAATTTGTTGTATAATTGCTCCAAACATCACTCTATCCTTTCTACTTCCTTTACTATTAAGTAATGATGTAATAATTAAAAATAGACTAGCTTTCCTCAAAATATTTACTACTAAAATACCCTTTTTTATCCAAAATATACAAAAGAGCCATCCAGATGATGACTCTTACTTTTCTATCTTATGAAGAAAAGGACATTTTCCTTTTAACGGTTCTACATCGTCTCCTATAAAGTATTGTTTCCATTCACGATGATCCGGATCACCATAATGACTAATGTTAGGATGTTTCGGCAGCTGATCCCACTTTTCAACTCGCTCACGGACCGTTTGCCTAGAATATGCTCCTTTAGGACGATCCCCTTCTAATCCATCAAATATAGTACGTGGCTGAAATCCAATAACGAGAGAATTTCCTAAATGCCTAGTTTTTCGTTGTTTATAGGCTGGTGCGTTTCCAAATGCGAATATCGGTTCCCCGCCAAATGAAAATTCCCATAAGTAATGATCTGGGTCTTCAGGAATTTGCTTTGGCCATGTTTCCTTATCGTTTTCATGTAAATATTGTAGTACTTTCCAAAAGTAATCACGGTAATATTCCAGTGATTGCTCCTCACATTCCGGTTCTACAAAAAGAAAAAATCCTCTTCTTACAATTGGACGCTCTTTCATTAACTCTAAAAAAGATAACATTGTATGTGGCAAATGACTCCAATCATTATGAGAGAGAAATGAATAACGAAGTTCATTCTTTTTTAAAGCTGTTAAGCCGAAATAGCACGGAAAAGTTGGTTCTAGCACAACACTCGAAAAATTTTGAAATTCCTTTGCAACCCAATTCGGTATGTCGTTTCTCGTTCTCATTCCTTCATTATCTAATAAATAAGACTCATTCATTCTTTCACCTCATTATGTATAGCGTTCAATTAAGACTATTACATACTCGGCCTGTCCTATACCTATTAAAAAATTTGGCTAAAAAATTATTTAAAAATACAAAAAAATAAAATCGCTTACTTGACTAAATTCTCCCAATTCGTGTATATTTAAATTAATCATTTAGCAGAATATTCAAGATTATAGCATTTTTAGTTTATATTATCTTTTCAAATGAATTTCACTAAATGAAAAAACGTAAATGTTTTCTAGGAGGAATTGTAACATGCAAGGAAAAGTAAAATGGTTTAACAACGAAAAAGGTTTTGGATTTATCGAAATTGAAGGCGCTGACGATGTATTCGTACATTTCTCTGCTATTCAAGGCGAAGGCTACAAAGCTTTAGAAGAAGGTCAAGAAGTATCTTTCGATATCACTGAAGGAAACCGTGGACCTCAAGCTGCTAACGTAGTAAAACTTTAATCCAACATATGACAGGAGGTTACCTTACTTGGTAACCTCCTTTGTTATTCCTTTGTATATTTCCGTTTTCCAGAGCAAAAACTATGTGAAATGCGCACTATACAAAGGAGGAATTATTAATGGGATCAGAAGTAAATGATTTTGAAGAAGTGAAATTCCGTGTAGAAACAGCACAAAAAATGGTAGGATCAGCGACAATTTCAATGGATCCAGATACATTAGAGCATGCGACTACTGCTGTAGAAGCAGCTCGCTCTCAGCTTGAAATTATGAAATCTGTTGCAACAGATTTAGACGAGCCATTTTTAATAAATGAGGAAAAGAAATTAAGCGAGTGCGAGCATCAATTAAATGAAGCGAAGCACTAAAAAACATCCAGAGAGTTTTCTCTGGATGTTTTTTCATGACAACTGTTCCCCATATTTTTTCAATGTTTCTCCAACTGTACATTGTCTTATACAAAAGGAATGAGCATAATACTTACTATTTGTCTTTCGATTATGTTCTCGCAAAAAACATCCTTCACAATACGTTTCTAATAAGTCATTTACCTCTGTAATGAGTTGCTTTTTATCCACTCTTGCACCTCTCTATTCGGTTATTTCTTTATGACTATCAATCACTGTTCCTTCTAATGCTTGCGTAGCTAATTGATGTGCTTCTTTATTTTGTTTTCTTGATATAGGCTCACATACAAGTTTTAATTTCATTTGCTTCGCCTTTTGCTCAATTTGATCTAAATAATGATTTAAATGTTCATCATAACAAGGCCATTCTCCAGCCAATTGCTGCAGTACAACTTGAGAATCTCCGCGAAGCGTGACCG
The DNA here is from genome assembly GCF_038006905.1 of Bacillus sp. FSL R9-9834. Taxonomy (NCBI): domain Bacteria; kingdom Bacillati; phylum Bacillota; class Bacilli; order Caryophanales; family Bacillaceae; genus Bacillus; species Bacillus sp. FSL R9-9834. The sequence continues at coordinate 1,633,408 of NZ_JBBOWD010000001.1, read as the reverse complement.
CTTCATACTTAATCCCTAATTCCTCGAGTATATTCATGCTATATAGTAATGATGCATATTCCGCTTCATTATTATCATATATGCCTTCTATATATGCATTACGGCGAATTCGGTAGTTTTTATTTCCTTTTTTATAGTACACACATATACCTACTCCAGCTTCTTTCGTCTGCACATCATAACCACCATCAAAATAAACGAGTATTTCTTGAGGCTCATCCTCCACTTGCTTACTCAGTTTTTTCATTTCTTTTAATGACCATTCTGCATCCATTTCATCGTAAAATAATAATTCTTTCACTCTTCCTGTTTTCTCGAAATCCTCTGCAAATTGAAGTACTTCTTCTATGTTCATATAATCTGTCGTTAAGTCCGTCTGCAAACCGCGCTTTGTTTTATACAACCAATGAATTTTATATTTCATACTAAATTCCCCTTATATAAGACTTCTTATATGTAGCCAGCTAATGAAAGCCTCACTTTATTTTATTATATTTTATCAAGAGTCAAAGAATTATATTCAATATTATCACATGCAAAAAGAGCTATCCCTATAGGAATAGCTCTTTCATCTATTACATAAATCTTTCAAATTGTACTCGTTTATTAATCCAGTACATTACAGGCATACCAATCGCCATAACAACAAATTCACCGATTGCACATGTTAACCAAGTCAACATAAATGGTAAATCAAATGCAAGATGAAGTTCAATTGCAATCATAAACATTGTAATTGTAAAAATAACTGTATTAAAAATCATACGAGCCCAAACACCTTTAATAAATCGCATAGAAATAATCGTTGCAACTAATGCAAGAATAGATTGCCCTACTCCAAATACTAAATCGTAAGCGATCATAGGTGAGAAAAAGAGATTCGTTAAAAATACACCTAATACAATTCCGTAAATTGCTTTCTTATTAAATACAACGAGATGATTAAACATCTCTGAAATACGAAACTGTACATTCGTAAAGCCAAATGGCTGAATAAGCATAGAAACAGCAATATATAATGCCGCTAAAATACCATTACCGACTAAAGTTCTAATATTCATGACAAAATCTCCTTAGTTTTTTTACGTGGGATGGTTTCGAACCACGTTATTCGTTTTTTTAGCAACAAGATTATATTTTACGCGGTAGCCCCCCTTTCGTCAATAGATTCCTACCATGAACTACCCTTTTTCTTTTAGACAACGTATAATGAAATATATGAAAGATTTAGGAGGTTTTACTTCATGACTGCAACAATTCAAAATGAAAAAGTGATCGTTACCATCTCTGACAAAGGTGCAGAATTACAAAGCGTTCGCTTAAAAGAAGACAATACAGAATACTTATGGCAAGGTGATGCTACTTATTGGGGACGCCGTGCACCAATTTTATTCCCAATCGTCGGCCGATTAGTAGATAATACATACTACGTAGATGGTAAACCTTATTCTTTAACACAACACGGCTTTGCTCGTGATCTTACATTCTCTGTAGAAGAACAAAGTGAAACGAAAATCACCTACATTGTAACTAGTAATGAAGAAACATTAAAAAAATACCCATACGAATTCAAATTACTCGTTTCTTATGAACTAGACGGACAAACCGTTCATGTAACATACGAAGTAAATAACCCTACTTCAAAAGAGATGTTCTTCTCAATCGGGGCGCATCCTGGTTTCAATTTCCCGTTATTAGAAGGCGAATCATTTACAGATTACCATCTATCTTTTAATGGTTCAGAACGTTTAGAAACGAGCGTATTAGAAGGACCTTACCTTTCAAATACGAAGCAACTAATTGCTGAAAGTACGAATGAATTGCCACTTACATACGACCTATTTAAAAACGATGCACTTATTTTTGAAAATATGAATACGGATGAAATCTCCATCCGTTCTCATAAACATAATAAATTCGTAAAAGTAGAATTTGACGGATTCCCATTTGTCGGCGTATGGACACCAGGCAAGAATGCTCCTTTCTTATGTATCGAACCTTGGTATGGAATTGCTGATGAAGTAAATCCAGCAAAAGATTTAAAGGAAAAAAAAAGGAATTCAGTCTTTACAAGCGAATGAAACATTTACATGTCGTTATAGTATTACAATCGGCTAAGTTACTCTATCCCCTACTTCAAAGAAACATATAAGTAGGGGATCATCTTATCATTTGGAGGTTTCTCATTTTGATTGAAGTATATATTGATGGTGCATCAAAAGGAAATCCTGGTCCTTCTGGTGCAGGCGTATTTATTAAAGGGGTTCAACCCGCTGTACAATTATCATTACCCCTTGGGACAATGTCCAATCATGAAGCGGAATACCACGCTTTACTTGCGGCATTAAAATATTGCACAGAGCATAATTATAACATTGTCTCTTTTCGTACAGATTCGCAACTTGTCGAGCGAGCTGTTGAAAAAGAATATGCAAAAAATAAAATGTTTGCACCACTATTAGAGGAAGCACTGCAGTACATAAAAAGTTTCGATCTCTTTTTTATTAAGTGGATTCCAAGTAGTCAAAATAAAGTTGCTGATGAGTTAGCTAGAAAAGCTATCTTACAAAATTAACGGGGGTATGAGTGTGAAAAAAGATTGGATTGCTCCTCTTGCTTTACTATTCGTCTCTTTTATTTGGGGAGCTACGTTTGTCGTCGTTCAAAATGCTATGTCTTTCGTTGGTCCATTTACATTTAATGGTATACGCTTTTTATTCGCTGGAATTATTTTATTATTCGTTCAAATACTTTTCTCAAAAAAAGCTTCAAAACAAGATATAAAACAGAGTAGCCTCGCTGGATTAACCGTTGGATTCTTTTTATGCGTCGGCTATGTATTACAAACATTCGGCTTACTTTATACAACTTCTTCAAAAGCTGGTTTCTTAACAGGGCTTAGTATCGTTATGGTACCAATCTTGTCTTTTATCTTTTTAAAACAAAAAGCTACTATTTTTATCGTAATTGGCATTGCTGTAGCAACAGCGGGTTTATATTTATTAACAGCAGGTGATTCTTTTCAATTAAACATTGGAGATATACTCGTTCTCGGTTGTGCAGTTGCTTTCGCTGCTCATATTCTCGTTAACGGCTTCTTCTCTAAAAAAATATCACCTTTATTATTAAGCACATCGCAAGTATTAGCTGTCGGTATGTTTTCTTCTATTTGCGCCTTTTTGTTTGAAGATTGGGAAAAATTATTTTCAGTAGCACTATGGACGAATTCTTCCTTTTTATTTGCTCTATTTCTAACTTCCCTGTTCGCGACATCCATTGCTTTTTTCATTCAAACATCAGCACAAAAACATACGTCTCCAACGAGAGTAGCAATTATTTTCGCAATGGAGCCCGTGTTCGCTGCCTTAACAGGCGTTCTCGTTGCAAACGAACAACTTTCTATCTCTGCTATTATCGGATGCCTCTGTATTTTCCTAGGTATGGTTTTCGTTGAATTACCTTCTAAAACAAAAAAAGAAGCGCAGGCTGCGTGAAGTTACGCTTGTAACTTCCGCATAAAAGCCTTAGCGCTTTTTTTATCTGTAATCTCTTCTTCTTTCAATCGTTCTAATAGCGCAACAAAATAACTGCCATCAAACTGCAATTGATGTTTAATTGTCGCTTCTATTGCTGCGTTTACAATGCCATCAGATGCACCCGTATATCCTTGTCCGAACATAATAAACCCTTGCGCTTCCTCTGATAATTTAAATCCTTTCGTATGTAAGAATGAAAGATAATCTTCTACTGTTTGCATGATATTCCCACCTACTCAAAAATTCTCCACTTCTTATCATACATGTTTTTACACGCTATGAGAATGAAATTTATTTGACAACTTTGTAAACCAGTCGCTACTTCGCTTGCAATGGAGGATTTCCTTATAATATGGAGGAATATGTACAGTGGAACTTATTTCATATTAAAGGGGAGACACGATGAAACAAGCACTATTAATCATTGATGCACAGCAAGAATTAATGGATGGTAATGAACAAGAAAATGAAGTTTTTCGTAAAACTGAGCTATTAGCCACACTAAATACAGCCGTGCAGAAAGCAATAGATGCCAATGCCCTTATTGTTTTCGTAAGAGATATCGATGTTGCTTCTGGTAGCGGAGAAGGATTTGAAGTACATAATCAAATTCAAGTACCTCAATCTGCAATCCTTATTAATAAAGCCGCAACAAATTCATTCTATGGTACTTCTTTACTTGAACTGTTAAAAGAAGAAAAAATTAACCATATTGTTATAGGTGGATGTAAAACAGAACATTGTATCGACACCGCTGTTCGAACAGCAACTGTACAAGGCTTTGATGTTACATTAATTAAAAACGGTCATTCCACAACTGATTCTGACGTATTGTCTGCCGAGCAAATTATTGGTCATCACAATAAAACTTTACATGGGCATTATAACGTTGATCATTTTTCTATGGTGAGAGATGTCGAGGAAGATCTCTTTCAGCCAACTCATGACCAATATCGTGATTAAATGAACTAAAAAAGAATCCTTACGTGAAAAGGATTCTTTTTTAGCCAAAAATTTGCGCTGCAATACTGTATAGTTCTCCATTTCTTTTCAATAATTGATCACTATTTTTCAACATAATGGGTGGTATATTCGCCCTTTTAAAACCAGCAATCTCTAACTCTTTCAGAAAATCGTCCTTTCCTTCTGTTACATCTATTCTTAATCTCCCATTATGGCCCCTTGCTAAAGCATGTACAATTCTCATTGCCATCGCATCATTTTTAGCAACAACCGGTCCTATTATTTTATTTTCTGGTGTTTGTATGCTTAAACCGTAACCTAATACATTTTGTTCCTTGTCCTTTACAACGATACACTGTTCACTTTGCATAATTCTTTTCTTTAAAAACTCTTTTCTATTTGTTCCAAACGCATATTCATCTATTTTTATTATTTTTTCTAACTCACCCTCTTCATAATTCATCACATAATCTTCATTTCTTACACAATAATCATTCGCATTGTATGAGTTACATATGTATTTAGAAACATAACTTACTGCCCTAAATCCTAATTTTTCATATAAAGGTTTCCCTTCATCCGTAGCAATAAGCATAAATGGAGTTTGAGCTGATACGCTATTCATGCATGAATTTGTAATCATCTTTCCAATTCCTCTTCCCTTATAATCTGGATGTACAATTACCATTCCGATAGATGCCAACGCCTCCCCATATAATATTATTGCTGCGCTAGCAATAAGTTCCTTTCTCTCATTCCATACGCCGTATACAATACCTGAGTTAAAAATTGTTTCAACTTCTTCCCTGTTATAATCCCAACCAATATAAGATGATAATGCTACAATATCGCCTATTTGTTCTTCCCTAAGACGCTCCACGCTAAATTCCAATTCAATCATACTCCATCCCCTTATCTAGACATTTAAATCCATCTTCCCAATTCAACTTGTACATGTTACCCTTTATTTGTCACACACATATCCTATTTTGACCAAGACTATATTGTAAATGAGGTGACAACATGCCCATTACGAATCGATTTTCTACCACCACTAACGGCGCACTCGCTATTACAGGAAATACTTTAGGCTTAAGTAAAATTAGTAATCAAAACCGTGCTGGTACAATCGGGGCAATTGGTGCATTCGCAACTACGAATACCGCTTTACAAGTACCTACTTTTCCTGCTGGTACAACGTTAAACTATACACAAAATAGTTCTACCGCTCTTTTAAATATACCTGCCGGTAGTACAATTCTTTACGCAGAACTCGTTTGGGGTGGAAACTATTTATCTCGTGATCAAAACATTACAAGTGTTTTAGGAAACCCCGTTTCTTTTACAACACCTGTTTCAACATACTCGATTACCCCTTCATCCGTTACAGCTTCTAATCAAACATTCGTTTCTGGATCAGTCACATTTGGATTTTATACGCGTTCAGCAGATGTAACATCACTCATTCAAGCTGCGGGAAGCGGTTCTTATACGACTGGATCTGTTCCTGGACTTGTGGATCCTTTAGATGCTTCTAATGGGGCGATTAATTCAGCTGGATGGACGCTTATCGTTGCTTATCAGAACGGAACATTACCCGCAAGAAACTTAACGATTTATGTAGCAGGAAACCGTGTTTCTGCAGAAACTGGTAGTGCCGATGTATCTGTTTCAGGATTTTTAACACCTTCCGGAGGACCTGTAAGCGGGAGATTGTTTTTAAGTTCTACCGAAGGAGATGCTGATCTAACTGGGGATCAAGCTTTGTTTGGACCAAATTTCAGTTCATTAAATGCTTTATCTGGGCCAAATAATGCTGTAAATAATTTTTTCGGTTCTCAGGTCAATAATGCGGCTGGAAATTTAGATACAACCGGGACATTTGGAACACGAAATCAGAGTGCTTCTACAAGCACAAATATTTCCGCAGGTCGGCAAGGTTGGGACATTACTTCTATTGATATTTCTCCTTATTTAACAAACTCTCAAGTGTCCGCAGCAATCCGTTTAACAACTAACGGAGATGCATATATGTTAAATACAGTCGGATTACAAATTAATATAAACTCGCCTAACATACAAGCAACGAAAAGCGTAAATAAAAGTGTTGCGGCAATTGGAGACATTCTCACTTATACAGTTACTATCCCTAACACCGGGCTACTTCCTGCTAATAACGTTACTTTTACAGACATACTCCCTAACGGTACTTCCTTTATACCTGGCACTGTAACAGTGGATAATGTCCCGCAAACAAATGCAAATCCGGCCGCTGGTATATCTCTTGGAACAATTAATAATAGTGCTTCTCGTACAGTAACTTTCCAAGCAACCGTCGTTTCTCTTCCAAGTCAAAACCCTATCTCTAACACCGCTACTATCACATTTCAATATACACCAATTGCTGGAGGAACGACTTTTAACGGTCTTGCAACAAGCAACTCTGCAGGAACACAAATTAACCTCGCAGATATGAATGGAACAAAATCAGTTAACAAAATCTTTACTGACATTGGTGAAACATTAACTTATAGTATCGCCTTAACTAATATAGGAAATATCACCGCAACGAACGTTATATATACGGATCCGATTCCTAGCGGGACTACTTTCGTTCCAGGAAGTGTAACTGTTAACGGAATTACGCAAGCTGGAGCGAATCCCGCTAATGGTATATCAATTGGGTCTATCGCTGCTAATTCTACAACTACTATTTCATTCCAAGTACTCGTTCCATCTATCCCCCAAACAAACCCCATATTAAATAGTGGAACAACAACATATCAATATACTCCTATACCAAATCAACCGGCAGTAAGCGGGACTGATACGACGAATATTGTCTCCACTCAAGTGAATAATGCTACTGTAACAATGACGAAAGCAGTAGATAAAAATTTTGCAGATATTGGTGATACACTAACGTACACCGTTTCCTTTACAGGTACAGGTAATACAAGTGCAAACAATGTTATTTTTACAGATGCCATTCCTACTGGAACAACTTTTGTTCTCAACAGTTTAACAATAGACGGAACGACACAAGTAGGCGCAAATCCCGCAAACGGTGTGAATATTGGATCGATCCCAACTGGTACAACAAAAAATGTTTCATTTCAAGTAGTAGTAAATACAATACCCGCGTCAAATGTCGTATCTAATGGATCAAACGCTTCTTATCAATACATCGTCAATCCTAGCCAATCACCCGTTACAAAAAATATTTCTTCTAATCTCGTTTCCACTCAAATTAATAATGCGAATGTAACAGTAACAAAATCAACAAATAAACAATTTGCTACAATCGGCGAAACAATTAGTTATACAATCCTTATCTCAAACAGTGGAAATACAGCTGCAACGAACGTACAACTAACAGATCCACTTCCAAATGGTACAATATTGACTCCAGGTACTGTAACACTAAACGGTGTTTTGCAAAATGTAAATTCTCTCGTTGCTTTTCCTATTGGCACAATTCCCAGCGGAGCTACTTTTACACTTTCTTTCCAAGTAACTGTCATCAATATTCCCGCCCAAAATCCTATCATTAATAATGCTTTCGCTTCTTATTTATACACTGTAAATCCTGGTCTGCCACCAACTTCAAAAACCGCAAATTCTAATTCTGTTACATCAACAATTAGATTAGCAAACCTTCAAGCTACTAAATCTGTAGATAAAACGTTTGCAGAAGTTGGAGATGTATTAACCTATACCTTAGCTCTTACAAACAACGGAAATGTTACGGCAAACAATGTATTACTATCCGATTCAATAGCGAACGGTACTTCCTTTGTACCGAACAGTGTTATAGTTAACGGTACTACTCAGCCGGGCGCAACACCAGCTAGCATCAATATCGGTAACATCAATGCTAATACTACACTTACAGCTTCATTCCAAGTAGTAATCACTAGCATTCCAAACCCAAACCCGATTTCAAATAGCGCCTCCATCTCTTATAACTTTATTGTTGATCCAAATGCTTCACCTGTAAGTAAAAACACAACTTCAACTACTACATTTACGCAAGTAAACGATGCAAATGTCATTTCAGCCAAAACAGTGGATAAAGGGTTCGCTACTGTAGGGGATGTATTAACTTATACCGTCGTTTTAACGAATGCAGGAAGTGTTTCTGCTGATAGTCCTACTTTCGTAGATACAAATCCAAACGGTACTACCTTTATCCAAAACACTTTCCTTATTAATGGTGTACTCCAAAATAACGCCGATCCAAATGTCGGTGTTCCGTTACCTTCCATTCCTGCTAACGGCTCACTTACCGTCTCTTATCAAGTAACTGTCACCTCTTTACCAACACAAAACCCAACAATAAATTCATCTAGTACACAATATAGCTTTATTCTAAATCCGGGCGATCCACCAACTATAGAAACATCTTTAAGTAATACTGTAAGTACACAAATTAATTTAGCAAATGTAGTTATTGTTAAACAGGTAGATTTAACTATTGCTGATGTTGGGCAACCAATCACATATACCATTTCCCTAGCTAACCCAGGAAATACTCCAGCGAATAATGTAGTTGTTACCGATATACTCCCTTCTGGCACAACTCTCGTACCAAATAGTACTTTTATAGGCGGTGCTTTACAGCTAGGTGCAGACCCAAGTACCGGTCTTCAAGTTGGGACAATTCCTGCTGGCGGATTTACAACGATTGTTTTTCAAATAAGCGCAAGTAGTTTGCCTACACAAAATCCAATTCAAAACAGTGCTGCACTGCAATATAACTTTATTGCTGATCCAAATTTACCTGCTGTTGTGAGAAATGCTACTAGCAATATAGTAACGTCTCAAATTAACACCGCTAATATTGTTGCTACGAAACTAACAAGTACAAATTTCGCTGATGTTGGCAATGTCATAACTTATGCAACGATTTTAACGAATAACGGCAATATCCCTGCCTCCAATGTAACGTTTTCAGATATCATTCCAGCCGGTACCATCTTCCTTCCTAACACTGTAACGATTAACGGTGTCCCCCTAGCTAATACAAACCCTGCTAATGGCATTTTAATTGGTACAATAGGAGCGAATTCATCACGTACTGTTTCATTCCAAGTTTCTGTACCAACTATTCCTAGTCCAAATCCGATTACGAATCAATCGAGCACTACATTCCAATACACGTACGACGCATCCAAACCAGTTGTAACGCAGATGGTGGCGTCTAACACCGTACAGACGACTATTAATAATGCTACAATTGCCGCTGTAAAATCGGCAGATAAACAGTTTGCTAACGTAAATGATATGATTACGTACACAACTACTTTAACGAATAACGGGAACACACTTGCATCAAATGTAATTTTTACAGATGTAATTCCAAACGGAACATCATTTATTCCTAATAGTGTAACAGTAAATGGGAATACACTCCCTAATACAAATCCAGCAAGTGGGATTGCAATTGATCCAATAAACCCTAATACAAGTGCAACAATCTCATTTCAAGTAATAGTAAATTCCATTCCTAGTCCAAATCCAATCCCGAACCAAAGCAATACAGCGTACCAATATGTCATAGATCCCAACTTACCTCCAGCATCTTCCAATGCGTTAAGTAACGTAATAACAACTCAAATTAATAATGCTACAATTGTCGCTACGAAGTCAGTAAATACACCGACAGCTGCAATTGGGGATATCGTTACTTATACGATTGCAGTTACGAACACAGGAAATATTCCTGCTAGTGCTACAGTTTTAACAGATGGACTTGGTGCCGGCGCGTCCTTTATCCAAAATTCAGTAACTATCAATAATGTTCCTCAGCCAGGGTTAGATCCATCACTTGGTATTCACTTGGCAGATATTCCGCCGGGAGATACTGTATTGATTACTTTTCAAGCCCAAATTTTAGCTATACCACCTAGTGGCACATTAACAAATAATGCTCTTGTAAATTATGAGTATACCGTGAACCCAAACCAATCACCTGCTGTTGGTAGCACAATTACGAATACGACGGTTACTCCAATTATTGATGCTACTTTAGTTTTAAATAAAAATGCGAGTACAACTTTCGCTACAATTGGTGATACGATTACATTCACTTCATCTGTTACAAACACAGGAAATACTACTGCAAACAACATTGTTTTTACAGACACAATTCCAAACGGTACTACATTTATCCCAAATAGCTTTAAGATAGATGGTGTAACCGTTCCGAATGCAAATCCACAAAACGGTATCAATATCGGTAACTTGAATGCAAATGCATCAATTACACTCAGTTTTCAGGTAAACATTACAACGATTCCAAATCCTAATCCAATGCCTAACAAATCATCACTTCAATATAGCTTTATTGTAGATATAAATGAACCGCCTGTTTCACGAACAGTTCAATCCAATAAAACTTTTACACAAGTAAATACTGCTTCCGTTATCGCAACAAAAACTGCAAGCAGTGCATTTGCTGCTGTTGGAGATATAATTACGTATACGACTATCCTCACTAATAGCGGAAATACTACTGCAAACACACCTGTTTTTATCGATATATTACCACCCGAACTTTCATTCGTTCCTGATAGTGTACAAATTAACTCCAGCCCACAACTTGGATTTAGGCCAGATAGCGGAATCTCTTTAGACGCAATTCCAGTTGGAGGAACGATAACAATTAGCTTTCAAGCTATCGTTGGCTCAATACCAGCTACAAATCCAACATTGAACCAATCTAGCACAACATACTCTATCATTGTTGATCCTACCCAGCCGCCGGTGACGGAAACAGCTACAAGTAATCCAACTTTAGTGCAAATTAACGAAGCAATCATTCAAGCAACGAAAAGTGTGGATCGACTATTCTCTGACGTCGCACCTGGAAATTCCTTTTTAACGTATACTGTTTTATTAGAAAATATAGGGAACACAACTGCTACGAATATCATTTTTACAGATTCGATTCCAAACAATACAGTATTTATAGAAGATAGTGTTCGAGTAGGTGGGGTTTTATTGCCTGGGGTAAATCCAGCGAACGGGATACCAATTGGGGATATTATTGCAGGAGATTTTATAAACGTTACCTTCCGTGTGCAAGTAGTTAGCATTCCAAATCCAATTTTCACAATTGGACCTGGGGGGCCAAATTCACCGGTTGTAAACGGTGCTTCTATTGATTATCAATTTATGGCAGGACCTAATTTACCACTTGTTTCACGAAATACGACATCCAATTCTGTTTCGACACAAATAAATTCTGGGGAAATCGCACTTGTTAAATCTGTAGATAAAACTTTCGCAACAATTGGCGATACAATTTCTTATACAATTACATTAAGTAACCCTGGAAATGTCACTTCACAAAATATAATTTTCACCGATATTTTACCTAATGGAACAACATTTATATCTGGTACTCTTGTAAATGATTCTGGTACGCAGCAAATCGGAAATCCAGCTAATGGCATACAAATTGGAAATATAAACCCGAGCGGAATGGCCGTTATTACTATTAATGCACTTGTTATAAACATTCCAAGTATAAATCCAATCTCTAATTCTAGTTCTGTACAATTTCAGCATATTGTTAATCCAAGTCAACCAGTTATCACTCAAACAGCTTCATCTAATACCGTTACTACGACAATAAATAGTGCCATATTAACTACTACAAAAAGCGCTGATAAATCCATTATTTCTGTCGGTGATACGATTACGTATACAACTACGATTACAAATACAGGAAATACGACAGCAAAAAACATAACATTTACAAGCGCTATTCCAGCTAACACTACATTTATACCAAATTCAATCACAATCAATGGTGTTCAGCAACTTGGTGCACAGCCAGCTCTTGGAGTAAATATACCAAATATCGCTCCTGGTGAAACAGTAACCGTTACTTTCCAAGCAAATGTTCTTTCTGTTCCCCCTTCAAGTTCAATTATGGGTAATGACACAATTTTATATTCTTATACTGTCGATCCAAACGGAACTCCTGTTACAACTTCTACTTCAACGAATATCGTTACAAACCCTGTACTAGATGCTATGATAACGATGGTGAAATCTGTAGATCAAACACTTGTAACACTAGATGATACCATTACCTATACGACACTTTTGACAAATACCGGGAATACAAACGCTACGAATATTACGTTCACTGACCTTATTCCAGACGGCACATCATTCGTTTCTGGTAGTGTCACAATAAATGGCCTCACACAACTTGGCCTTAATCCTAATACAGGTATTACAATTGGATCAATTGCTCCTAACAGCTCAATATCTATAGCATTTCAAGTTACTGCTACTTCTACACCACCCCAAAATCCTATTGCCAATTCCGCTACTGCTTCTTACACATTTATCGCTGATCCAAATGCACCAATTGTTTCAAGAAATGTTACTTCAAACACAACATTTACTACAATTAATACAGCTACCATTCTTTCATCTAAACAAGTTGATAAAGCATTTAGCCATATCGGAGATACACTCACTTACACTGTCACTTTAACAAACAATGGAAACTCATCCGCACAAAATGTTATTTTCTCAGATACAATACCGAGCGGAACTACATTTATTACAAGCACATTTTCTATTAATGGAATTCCCCAAATTGGTGCGGATCCATCCAATGGTGTAAATGTCGGGACTATAACAGCTGGGAATACAATAACAGTTTCATTCCAAGTTACTGTAACATCATTACCAACCGAAAACCCAATTGTAAATTTCTCATCAACATCATATCAATTAGTCTCACCACCTGATCCAGAAACTTCAATTAGCAATCCTGTTTCCACACAAATTAAAGAAGCTATATTATCTATGACTAAAAACGAAAATATATCCTTTGCAGATATTGGGCAAACTGCTTTTTATACTACTTCTATTTCGAATATAGGAAATACGGATGCGACTAGTATTGTATTCACGGATGTATTACCGAGTGGACTCACATTTGTTCCTAATACATTAACCGTTGATGGTGTTTTACAACCTGACGCGAATCCGAATACTGGTGTATCGCTTGCAACACTTCCACCAAATGAAATATATAGTATCGTCTTTCAAGTTACAGTGAACAGCATTCCCCCTATTAATCCAGCACCGAATACAGCATCAACGACATATGAGTTTATTGTTGATCCTGTTAACCCTCCAGTATCGAGTTCAGCTACTTCCAACACAACGCTTCTTCAAATAAACAACGCAAATATTATAAGTACAAAAACAGCAGATCTTACCTTTGCGGATGTTGGTAATACAATAACATTTACACTTAACCTCCCTAATACCGGGAATGTGGCTGCAACTGATGTTACCGTTATCGATATACTTGATAGCAATTTAAGTTTCGTTTCAAATAGTTTCACAGTTAATGGGCAAACCATTCCAAATGCTGATTTATCTACTGGTGTAAATATCGGTTCCATTAACGGTGGTGATGCGGCAATTATCACATTCCAAGCAACTGTTACTACACTTCCAACACTGAATCCTATTTCTAATTCTGCTTCTATCACATATCATTATGTCGTTAATCCTAGCCAATCACCTATTACAACTTCTAATCAATCTAATACAACGACTACACAAATTAATAGCGCTATCCTTACTGCACAGAAAAATTCAAATGTGTCAACAGTAAATATTGGGCAAGATATTATCTACTCCGTTACCATTACAAATAGCGGAAATGTTAGTGCATCAAATGTTATTTTCACCGACCTTATTCCAGATGGAACTTCCTTTGAACCGAATAGTTTTACACTTAACGGAACTAGCATCCCAAATGCAGATATCGTTACAGGGGTTCCAATTGGTGATATCGCGCCAAACCAGTCTGTCATCGTAGCATTTCATATTAATACCAATGAAATTCCACCTATAAATCCAATTACGAATCAAGCTAGCGTTAACTTCCAGCATATCGTTAACCCTGCTAATCCACCAGTTTCAAAAAGTATTGCTTCTACTACTATTTCAACAAAAATCGAAAGCGCAATTTTAAACACAATTAAAATTGGAGATAAAGCTTTTGCGACGATTGGTGATACGATTACGTATACAACTACGATTATGAATACAGGAAATATTCCAGCTAACAACGTTGTTTTCTCAGACCCTTTACCTTCATGGGCACAATTTGTTGCAGGATCAGTTGTTGTTGACGGTACTTCATTACCATCCGCTTCTATCATTAACGGTGTTGGCATAAATACAGTCAATCCAAATCAAACTGTAACAATCATATTCCAAGTTCAAATTGTAAGCAATCCAACAACATTCACTCCTGAACTCCAAAACTTAGCATTTGTGAACTTCCAATATAACGTAGGCAATACATTACAGGCTCAGCCTGGCAACGTGGAAACGAACGTCTTTGTTACTTCTATTAATACAGCAATACTTTCAGCTATAAAAACTGCTAGTACAGCCTTTGCAAATATTGGCGACACGATCACTTATACAGTTTTAATTCAAAATAGCGGCAATACGAACGCTGCGAATGTAAATTTCTCAGACCTCATTCCAGAAGGAACTACCTTTATTGAAAATAGTTTTGCTGTAAATGGAAGTACCATTCCAGATGCAAATCCAAATAACGGAGTTAACATCGGAACCGTTAGTACGAACAGTTCCTTAATCGTTACTTTCCAAGTCATAGTTACATCTACTCCACCTTCCAACCCAATTACAAACGTTGCATCTATTCAATACGAATTCATCGTTGATCCGGCATCTCCTCCTGTTACCGGCACAATAACTTCTAATAGCGCTTCTACACAAATTAATAACGCTACTGTTACAACGCTTTTAGAAGCAAATCGAACAATCGTATCTATTGGAGATATAATTACGTACACTGCAACATTAACAAACACTGGAAACTTCCCTGCAAACTCTGTATTACTCATTAACGGAGTTCCTGAAGGAGCATTATTTATTCCAAATAGTGTTACACTCAACGGGATTTCACTTCCAGATGCAAGTCCAACTCTTGGCATTCCCGTTGGTATTGTCGCACCAGGTAATTCTGCTACTATTACGTTCCAATTTCGTGCAAGCTCTATTCCACCGCAAGGAGCAATTATAAATCAAGCACTTACAAGTTACACGTATACTGTCGATCCGAGTCAACCTCCAGTTACAGCAACCTCTTCATCTAATACGGTTAGTACAGCCGTCGTTGATGCATCGTTATCCGTAATTAAAAATACAGATTCTCTCGTACAATCTACTAACGGTACAATCACTTACACTGTCGTCATTCAAAACAACGGGAATACAACTGCAAATACGGTTACTTTAACAGATTTGGTCCCAGAAGGAACTGCATTGATTCCAAATAGCGTGACCATTAATAGTATCTCAATTCCAGGTGCCGATCCAAACGTAGGAATACCAATAAACTCCATTGCGCCGTCAGAAATCGTCACCGTCACATTCCAAGTTATCGTTCAATCTATTCCAACCGCGAATCCAATTTCTAATATAGCCCGTATTGACTATACTTTTATCGCCGATCCAAACGCTCCTATCATCTCTCGAACAATTGCGTCTAATCCAGCTTTCACACAAATTTCGGATGCGAATGTCCTTTCTTTAAAAGCAGTTAATGCACAACAAGCAACAACAGGTGACATTTTGACCTATACGATAACACTAGAGAATACCGGAAATATTCCAGCTACAAATCTCATATTTTCAGATACTATTTCAGAAGGGACTACATTCATAGAAAATAGTTTTACACTTAACGGAACAGCTATACTTGGTGCAAATCCAAACGCAGGGGTTACTTTACCTAACCTAGCAGCAAACGCTACTCACCTTATTTCGTTCCAAGTTCTTATTAACGATCCATTCTCGCAACAATCGATTACAAATCAATCTAATACAACATATACAATTCAACCAGATCCAGAGCAACCGCCTATTAAGGAAACATCTACTAGTAATATCGTCATTACAAATTTCGTGCAAGCACAATTGACAATTACAAAAACATCCAATCCAACAACTGTAGATATTGGCGGAACGATCCTTTATATTTCTGAAGTGAAAAATCTCGGCAATGTTGACGCAATAAATATTATTTTTACAGATTCTATTCCAGCTGGGACTACATTCGTTACCGACAGCGTCACAATTAACGGTGTACTTCAGCCAGGTGTAAACCCTGAAAACGGAATAGCAATTGGAACGATTCAAGCTAACAGTTCCAAAACAATACTATTTCAAGTACAAACAAATAATCCACCTACTGAAACCGAAATTGTAAATCAATCTTCAGCAACGTACCAATATGTAAGTATTCCTGCAGCTCCCCCAGTGAATCGTTCTGTAACTTCTAATATCGTTACAACATCGCTTCAAAATGCAAATATTATTTCTGTTAAACAGGCGAACGTTACTTTCGTATCTATCGGGCAAAATATTACCTACACAAATACACTACAAAATATCGGAACGGTTCCGGCTAACAATACAGTGTTCATTGACAATATTCCAGAAGGTACGATATTCATTAAAGATAGCTTATCAATAAATAATGTGATTCAGCCTGGTGCGAATCCTGAAATTGGCATAACGCTTGACACGATACAACCAAATGAAACAGTCACTATTTCATTCCAAGTACAACTTACAAGTATACCTCCTGACAACACAGTCATTAACATTTCAGACACTTCGTATGAATATCAAATTGAGCCTAGTTCCCCTATTATTCAGCGTAGATCGTTATCAAATGCAGTAAATACTGAAGTCCGTACAGCAAATGTTATTGCAATTAAATCCGCTAACAGATCTATTACACGCATCGGTCAAATCATCACATATACAGTCGCGGTTACAAACACTGGTACAGTACCTATTACAAATACTCTCCTAATTGACGCAATTGCTGCTGGCACTACATTCGTTCCAAATAGCATTCTTGTAGATGGCATACCAAGACCTAACGAAAATCCAATTACCGGTATCACCCTTAATATTATCCTTCCAAACAATACAATTATCGTTACATTCCAAGTAAATGTAGTCTCTATACCTTCTCAAAATAACATGAATAATATCGCCGTCATCCACTATGAGTATGAGCCAGATCCAAGCTTACCACCAATTTCAGAAACGGCATTTTCCAATACTACCAATATACAATTTATTGATGTAATTCTTACCGCTACAAAATCCGCTAATACAGTATTAGCTAATATCGATGAAACCGTTGCATATACAGTCTTTATTCAAAATAACGGATCCACTACAACTAACTCCATCTTTTTTACAGATACGATAGAAGATGGAACAGTATTTATTCCGGGAAGTGTAATAGTTAACAATACTGTGCTTCCTGCAGCAGATCCGAATATCGGCTTTTCCATTCCTAATATCGCATCAGGTCAAATGGCTACAATAACCTTCCAAGTTTCCGTTACGAATTTACCTGATGTAAATCCAACACCTAATACTGCAAACATCATCTACGACTTTGTTTTCACCCCTGATTTTGCACCAATTCAAAAATCGACTACTTCCAACACTACTTTTGTTCAAATTAATGATGCTGATATCGTTTCACTTAAAACTGTTGATTTAACTTCTGTAGCGATTGGTGACATTTTAACTTATACAACAACTTTAACGAATACAGGGAATACAGATGCCACTGCGGTTGTATTTACAGACAACATTCCTGGTGGAACTACCTTTATTGACGGTAGCGTTTTAATAAATAATATTCCGCAACTTAACGCCAATCCAAGTACCGGTATACTTGTAGGAACGATTGCTCCTAACATTTCTATCTCAGTCACATTTTCTGTTACCGTCATAGCTCTTCCAGCTACCGGCCATGTTCAAAATCAATCAACTTCTCGTTATACAATTAACGTGGAAGAACAAATATCGACTAGCAATATTACCTTCACTGAAGTTATTTCCGCTAATGTAATTGCGACAAAAACAACACCTATCCAATATGCTGACTTACAAACTATCATCCCTTATACAATTTCCATCATAAATAACGGAAATATACAAGTCGAAAACATTATTGCTACAGATATTATCCCGGCAGATACGAGCTTTATAGAGAATAGTGTTATCGTGAACGGCAACGCTCGGCCAAATGACAACCCTCTTCACGGTATACAAATTGATACCATTCCACCTAATACGACAGCAACTATTCTATTCCAAGTACGTGTTACTTCGATCCCACAAACAAATCCAATTTCTAACACGAGTACAATTGAATTTCAATACACGTTACCAGATCGACCACCTATTACAGAAACTATTATTTCATCAGCTGCCGTAACAGAAATTAATCACGCGACTTTAAATAGTAATAAAGCTGTTGACCTGGCATTTGCAACGGTTGGTGATACGTTAACGTATACGATTACACTCAATCAAACTGGTAATGTTGCAGCAAATGATGTAGTCATTCAAGATATAATTCCTCAAGGTACTACGTTTATAGAAAATAGCGTTATTGTAAACGGAAAAACGCTTCCGGGAGTTAATCCAGTAAGCGGTATACCAATTGACACTATAATTGTTGGTGGAGATGCTATCGCTTCATTCCAAGTTTCTGTGACTTCTATCCCAACACCAAATGAACTCAACAACAATGCAATTACTACCTTTAACTATACCGTCAATCCAAATAACGCACCTGTTACAAATACAACCACAACAAATACTGTCACAACGACTGTCCAAAATGATAATGTCATTGCCATAAAAGCTGTTGATTTCACGAGTGCCTTACCTGATCAAACTTTAACGTACACCATTACTATTACTAATAGTGGTAATATCACTATTGAAGATCTTCTTTTAGTAGACACAGCACCAGTAGATACGACATTCGTTATTGGTAGTGTTACAATTAACGGAATCAATCAACCTAATACGAATCCTGAAAATGGTATTACGTTAGGAACTCTTGCTCCTAGTGAATCTGTTATTATTACGTTCCAAATAACAATATCTTCTTCTACTCTTCAACCTACAATTAATAATGATGCTTCTGTTTCCTATACCGTTATCATCGATCCAACAAAACCACCTATTACAATTACAAAACAAACAAATACCGTTACAACGACAGTCATTGATCCGATGGTTCGTATTGAAAAAACAGCTGACAAATCTATTGTCGTTATTGGAGATATAATTACATTCACATTAGCGGTATTTAATCACTCCCCAATTCCGACAATCAATACTTCTGTTATAGACACTATTCCGGCTGGTACAACATTTATAGAAAATAGCGTAACAATTAACGGTACTCCGGTACCAACTGTCCGTCCAGACACTGGTATGAATATCGGCGCTTTACCTGCAGGCTCAGTAGCAACGATAACATTTCAAGTGCTCGTAACTTCTATTCCTTCAAAAAATACAATTATAAATTCTGCAACAGTTACAGCCGCTTTCCAATTGACACCACAGGATCCGATTATTACTTTCGTTGTTAATTCGAATATCGTTCGTATACCAGTTCAATTTGTAACTGCGACAGTCACGAAAAACGCTTCCGTCAGCTCTGCTTATTTAAATCAATATTTTGATTACACGGTGCGTATTACGAATACTTCGGAGATTTCACTCTTAAATATTTCTTTACAGGATACTATTCCAGCAGGTTTACAATTTATAAACGGCACTGTCTCCATTAACGGTGAACACTCTCCACTAGCGAATCCGAATATCGGTTTCCTAGTCGCTACTAATTTAGAACCAAACGAAACAATTATTGTATTATTCACAGTACAAGTAATAAGTCCACCTGTTACTAATGAATTTAAAAATACGACTACTATTTCGTTACAACTTCAAGTCTCGCCTACGGACCCACCAATTACAGTATCTGTTATAAGTAACGAAAACATCGTCACCTTTGTTCCAGAAAATCCAGATGAAACACTTCCAAATTTGAATTGCTTCTTTGACGGTGAACGCTTCATACGGATTACTCCTCGAAATGTACGAAATTACTTTTGGGCTTGGATTTGGTGGAAGTAATACAAAAGAAAAAGCTTGTAGTTTGGATAGTCTCTAAACTACAAGCTTTTTTCATAGGGAAAATTATTATACTCAATTACTAGCAACTTGATATGCTACATGTCGTTTCTCAATTCGTTCCTCAATTTCTTTCATATTTTCTTTATTATTTAATAGTGATTGTTTATTTTCAATTAATAATTGTTTAAAAGATTTTCTCACTTTTTTTCTCATTTTCATTGTCCTCCTTGGGGGATGATTTATATAAAGTGAAACTTTAATCAGTGGGGGTTTTCTTCATCCCCCACTGATTATTAGTTGAACCAATCGGACTTTTATGGGCAGTTGATCCCCCACCTAACTTCTTTGCTTTCACTGAATTTTAAGATGGGGGTCTTACTGCCCATTAAAGTGGGATAAAAGATAATGAATTATCTGGTTGTTCTTATAATAATTGATTGTTGTGAATTCCATTTGAACTTCACATGAAAATTACGTTTATTTTCTGACAACTTTGTGAACACTCAAAAAAAGAGATTCCCCTAAAAAAGTCTATAGTTGTTTCATTCAATTACATCAATCGCCATTTGCATCATCTTATATCGGTTTATATTATCTAAACGTTTATATATCACAATCTAAATTTCATATATTTTCACTTATTAACATACTGTTTTCCAAATTAAAAAAGAAGGTGTCACCTAGTCTAAGTTCGACTTATGCAACATCCTTCTTTTCAACTATTTACAGCATATTGATTAATATTTCAGGTCTTCCCCAATTCATTTCTTCACAAACGAATCGTAATTTTTCTTCATCTATTGTGTGTAATCCTTCTTCTAGTGAACATGAAATAGGAACTTCACAATGAATTTGTGCCAATTGTAATGAAATATTTAAATTCTCTAAATCACTTTCAATCTTCGTACGTTGCGCTTTCGTTAATGATGTTATGTTTTCTAGTACAGCTGATACTGTTCCGTGTTCTTGAATAAGCTTATACGCTGTTTTTTCACCAATACCTTTTACACCTGGATAATTATCACTTGTATCTCCCATAAAAGCTTTCGCATGAACAATTTGCCACGGTTCTACACCTTTTTCTTCCATAATTTTCTCCGGTGTGTAATACTCGTAATTTCCAATTCCTTTGCGCAGAAGCATAACTGTAACGTTCTTATCAACAAGCTGAAGTAAATCCGTATCACCTGTTAAAATATAAACTTCCGCTTCATTGCAATATTGTTTTGCTAGTGTACCGATACAATCATCCGCTTCATACCCTTTCAGACCGATAACTGGAACAGATAATTTTGCAGTCATTTCTTGCACTAGATCAAATTGCGGAATTAATTCTTCAGGCGGCGCTGCACGATTTGCTTTATAATTTGAGAACGATTCTGTTCTAAATGTTGTACTTCCCATATCCCAGCATGTTACGATATGTGTCGGTTCAATTGCTTGTATTGCCGTTAATAAATGTTTCATATAACCATGAATCCCATTTGTAGGGGTACCATCTTGTCGTTTCATAAACTGTCCATAGACACTTGTTGCATAAAAAGCACGAAATAATAGTGCCATACCATCAACTAATAATACTTTTTTCATAATTCCTCTCCTACCAAAAAAATAATAACCTCACGTCATCACGTAAGGTTATATAAATAGATTACCATTCTACGTTTTTCAACTTTGTCTATTATACATTGTTTTTGTATATTTAGCATCATTTACACATTAAGACGTTCTACTACAACAAGTATGAAGAATCCCTGTATACGTATTTTTCCCAGTTGAAACTACTACAGCTTTCGCATTTCCACCAACAATATACGTTCCTTTGAAACATACATTTTCAAGTTCAAGTGGATTATAGTCTTTCATTCTTTTTAAAGGAATAAATCGTTTGCGCTCAAGATGATAGCAGCTTTCAAACTTCTCAATACTCGCATCATTTCCTGTTAGTACAGATTCATTTACTAATAAATCATTTGCATAAATGATACGTACATCTGCTGGTACTGTGTCACCTTCTGAAAGGAAAATTATATCCCCAGGAACAAGCTCTTGTACTGGCAAATCCATCATTTTTAATTCACCATTTAAACCTGTTACACTAGAACATTCTACTCGAGACACAGTAATCTTTTCACATTGTAATCCATCTCTCACATGTTGTTTTGAAAAACCTGGGATCATTCCACTTAGCTTCATCATTACTTCCGCAATACGAGCTCTTTTTGAAGTTAATTCATTTCGGCCGTATACTTGAATACGTTTTTGTGCCTCTTTCATAGATAATCCATCTCTTGTTGTTTTAAAATACGCAAATACAGATTTTACATCTCTCGTTGCGATTTCAATTAATAAATCTTTATTTTTTTGAAGCAATGTTTGTTCTTTCATTGATTTTTTACTTAATTTATATGACGTGTTACCCACAGTTTTGTTTGCATATAACATATTATCGTCTCCTCCTTTACAACGTAGGAAGAAACGCTTTGTTTCTCAATTTATCTACTTTACTGTGAAAGTATTTAGCGCTTAAACATACATATAAACGCTACATGATGATAAATATAAAGGGAGGAACAAGTCGTTTCCTGCCTACATCATATATTTTTGATTTGAAGTATATGGGTAACGGAACCGAGTCAGAATTTGACATGCTCCTCACCTCCTCGTTTTATTTTATAGTTTATACTATGAAATTACTCATAGCTTTGCAACAAAAAGACCTTTACTCCGAAAAGAGTAAAGGCCATGACATACACAAATAAACGATTCCTAATACAATTAGAAATCTACGGACCTCTCCCTCGCCGAGTTTTAGCACTGTATAGCATAGGTACATTACCAGCTACGTTAAGAAAAACCTTAATTCGATCATTCCTGTTGACCCATTGGCGTCTCTCGACATTTTTGGGCAGTAGCATTTCTCTATACAGGAGCCTCACCTAACAGAGACTTATTTTTATTACATAGAAAATGTTACTCTTATTTAAAATAGATGTCAACAGTAGCCTACATTTTTTTCGAAAGGTATAACAAACTAACCTAGATATAATAAAAAACTTTACGTTTAAACGTAAAGTTTTTAATAAGTTATACAACCAGCAATTACAATCCCAATTGAAAGCGATAAAAACATAAGAAAAAGACCGACCGCTTGATTATCTTCTTCAAGACTTTTATTTATATTAAAGCGTGGTGTAAGCCACTCAGCCAAGTAAAAGACGATAATTTGAGCCAGAATCCCAACCGCTCCCCACGAAACCATATCAAGAAGTGAAATGGAATTAGCCGCTGTCGAATATAGAACAATAGCTAACCCAAGTAATCGCCCTCCAAGTACATAGCTTACTGCCTTATTCCCTTGGGCCATTAACTTAAATTCTTTTACTTTCGTTGTCACTTCCATCAGGAAAAGACCTATGCATAAAAGACCAAGTGTTACTGCTAAATATAATAAAAAATTAATCATATACTTCCTCCTTTTTTATACCTACTGGTAAATAGTACGATTCATTCCCCGTAATTTTTTCACCAGCACGAATACCAATACTACTCGCTTTTCCAGCAATTAAAAATGAACCAAACACATACGACAAATTCTCCATCCCTTTTTCTGTTTCCAACAATACGACTGGAAGTTCTGTATACTTTTGAAATATCGGCAGCGACGCTTTATACGTTTGGTATGTATTTTGAAGCATAATATTTTCGTCCTTATCGCGAATCGTAATTGTATCTCCCTCTCTACCAAATGAAGGTTTTTGAACGAAAGAACCTTTTCCTAAAAATAAATCTGGTTCTAAATATGTAGGTAACATATATTCTTTAATCCACTGTCGTTCCTCATTTGTATAAAAGGCCTCTTCTTCTGCTAGCCCCCAAATAAGACACTGAATTGATTTTGGCTGAAGTAAAAATGATGACAAAGGATTTATAATAAAAAGCTTTCCAGATTTCACAAGTTGCAATAGCTCCACACCAACCAAATCTCCAGTTTCAGGATCTTGATCCTCAATTAAATCTTCTATTGGATATGTTTGGCGGTATAAAACATCAATTTGCACTCCATCCCTATCCACTAAAGCATCTTTTGTAATTCTAAGTTCTGACATTGGTACTACTTTATTTTCAACACGGCATAACTGACTTAAATACATAGTCGTATTCCAATCCTCAATATGCTCATGATGCGCTGTAAAAACAACATTTGGGTTGTCTCTTCCCTTTGTCGCTTCCATTACAGCTTTTGTAACACCAGAGGATAGCAATCGCTCTTGACCTAAGTTTGGATCATCATAACCTAGCTTTTTACAAACTTCCCCATTCATTTGAAAGCATTCCATAATAAAGGTAGGTGTATCACTATTAAACTCAAGCATTTTAATTTGGTTATCGCCTGTTAAAACGAAATCAAATCGTGAAATAACAGATTCAGGATATAATCCTTTCATTCTAATGAACGATAAGCTTGCGAGGGGAAATCCAAGTTCAAGAAGCTGTTCGTCACTTAAATTACGCAAAAGTCTAGCGGTCTTAAAAAATATTTTCCCCATTCGTTCAGTTGCTAATTGCAATTGTTTCCTAGTCTCATTTGTTATAGAGAAAACATGAAATAAGCTATACTCACATTCATATAGATCCGACCAGAAATCCGGATATATCGAATAAAACTCTTTTCGATCCCTTATGTACTGCGACATATTTTAGCCCCCAAATCCTCCCTTTGAACCGCTTCCAATCCCCCCTTTAAATTCGGCAGACGATTGATACGATTTAAACGCCGATGAATTTTTAAAAGTGGATTTATTTTGATAGTATGTTCCGCCATAGAAATAATGCCCACGATAACCTGAACTACTATCATCACACTGCCATACCCCAAGTTCATCATCCCAATCCCAATCTGAACAACTTTTATCATTCGGTTTTGGGGGAAGATCTTGTGCGCAGCCAAATAAGGTGCCAGTCATTAAAGACGTTACGACACCACCTACTAGCCATTTCGTTTTTGTCACCTTCGCACTCCCCTTTTTAAATTCTATTCCTATTATATAGGATGTCATGATAAATCGGTTTTGAAATTAGAGAGCTAAAGGATACAAGTTCAAACTTGATTGAAAGTAAAGATGTATGGAACTATGAAGAAATTTTACCATCTCTTCATTCAGATATTATATATATTCAGCGCGACGGCATGCATATGGAGTTTACTTTAGATTCAAGAGAAATTGATGAAGACAGAAAATGCTATATTTATTACGGAAACTTCACAGGTGAATCGAGATAACATGGATATATGTATGCAACAAAAAAACCTTACGTATAAAACGTAAGGTTTTTATATAGCCCCACATATGCCGTTCTCTCTAGATGTCCATAAACCTGCTCTCACAGGTGGATGCTCTCACAAATGTTTGTAACTTCCTTCTTAAAAAGATGGCATGTTAGCTACATTTAAATATTGAACTTCCATATTAAACTTATTGGTTTAAGACATGCATAAGCTACGTACACCGTAGGAATTTTATATAATGTTAGTTGAAATAAGACCCCCGCACGTGCCGCTCCTCGTAAATGTCCAAAAACCCGCTACTCGCAGGTGGATGCCCTCACAGTTACCGTACATCTTCCTCCACAAGGAAGGCTTGATGATGGTCGCTAAATATTGAGCTTCCGTATAACTAACATCGGTTTTAGACATAAATAAGTTACGTACACCGCAGGATGTATTATTTACTTGTCGTTATATTATCACATTGTTTCCAATGTGTAAAATACAAAGTTTTTCGAGCAATCTCTTGCTTGTGACCTTATTTTAATACAAATTATTTTTGCATGCAAGTGATTAATCTTCTTCTTTTGCAATTTGATTTTCTGGATAAGAAATCCAATCACTCCAGCTACCTGCATACAATTTAACATTTTGGAATCCAGCTAATTTCAATGCAACGATATTTGGACATGCTGTAACACCAGAACCACAATATACAATTGTTTCCTTATCTTTCGAAAGATTTTGGAATCGTTCTTGTTGCTGAGCTTCATTCTTAAATTGTCCTGATTGCAGCATTCCATCCTTCCAAAAATAATTTACTGCTGTTGGAATGTGTCCTCCTTTCGGATCAACAAGTTCCTCTACACCAGCATAACGTTTTGGCTCTCTAGAATCAATTAACGTAACATCTGCACTTGCATAAATATTCTCTCTCACCGTTTCCATCGTTACAAGCATATGATTTTGTACATTTGCTTTGAATGCTTTTCGTTTAGTAACAGAAATTTCCGTTGTTACCGGTAGTCCATTCTCTTTCCATGCTGGAAATCCGCCATCTAATATATATACTTTCTCATGTCCTACATAGTTTAATAACCACCAAAGACGAGAAGCATTTGCACCCGCTTCACTGTCATATGCAATCACTTTCGTATGTTCATCAATACCAGCTTGCGAAAGCTTGTCTGCAAACTCCTCAATATTCGGTAACGGGTGGCGACCACCATGTTCTGTTATAGGACTTGATAAATCTACATTCAAATCAAAATATAATGCATGAGGAATATGTTCTTCCTCATACTTTTCTCTACCCCAATTAGGATTCGCTAAATCAAAACGACAATCGATTATACGGACGTTCTCATCTTCTATATGCTCACGTAACCATTCGACTGTAACTAACATCTTTAACGACCTTCTTTCTCTTTCAAACGACTTACATACTCCATAACCATTTCTTTTGTAACATATTTACGCTCTAGTGTAACACCATTTTTTGCAAGAGCATTAATTTGCTTCGTTACAACATTAATGACATCAACCGAAAATTCTTTCCCATTTGACGCAAGAGATACGGCTGCTTCAATAGCTGCTTCACGCTGCGCATCTAATTGTAAACATGCTTTTACACTTTCATTTTGTTTACGAGAATGTGCTGTAATTGCTTTATGTACTTCCATCTTCTCTTCCCCCTAAATAAGTTATACGTTCTGATTTAATTCCATTGCAAGCCGAATCATATCACGGCATACAATCCCATTTTCAATAATCTCTTCTTCATAATGCTTCGAAAAGTAATCAAAATCAATAGAAAAAATACGAAATCCACATTTTTGATATAAAGCAAGTTGTGAAACACTAGAATTGCCTGTACCAACTTCAAGTTTTGACATACCATATCCTTTAGCAGTTTCTATAGCATGACTTACTAGCTTCTTTCCAATGCCTCTTCCTTGCAAATGCTCTACAACCGCAATATTCATAATTTCCATCGTCTTCGGCCTTGTTTCCAAAATCACATATACACCGATTACATTATCCTCTTGCTTAGCTACGTATGTTAATCCTCTTTGTACATATGCACCAATTTGCTGTTCACTTGGATCGGCAAGTAGTAATAAAGACTTCGGTATAGCTTCTTTTGAAATACGTTCTATTACAACAGTCATAAAAAATTCCCCCTTCTCTATTGTTCTAAACCCTCCTTGTCTACCATAAGTAATAGAAAGGAGGGATTCACCATGGACAACAATGAGAAAAAATGCAACGTCATCTCTATTGATGGAAAGAAGAAGAAGAGCGACACGTATTCCTATCCAAAATTAGTAGTAGAAAACAAAACATATGAATTTTCTTCGTTCGTCTTATGCGGTGAAACACCAGACGGCAGACGACTCGTTCTTACTCATATGATTTCTACCGATGAATTTGCTGGGTTTGTCAAATCTTTAGATACTGTACTACAAAAGAAAATCGAACGAATCTTTTTCTCATAACGACTACATCACATACATTTCTTTTTCAATCTCTACTAATTGCTTTTGCAATTGTTCTTTACTTTGTTCATATAGTGATACATCAATTGTTTCAGCCAATGCAAATAATACACTTTCATAATAATTCATCACATCTTGCTGCATCACTTTTTGGAATAAGTTCCATTTCAAATCCCACTCTTGCTTATAATGATGAACAAATAAATCTTTTTCATCAGCTACATAGTTTGATACGAGAGGTTCTAATACAGATTTAGCGTCTTCTTGCATAAAGGCTTTGTCATTCTTTTCAAAAAAGCTTTTCTCGTTTTTAAAGTGTGCCAATGCTTTTTTGAAATCTTTTATTTCAACTGAAGGGAACGGTTCTTTATGTGTAATATCTTTATATTCATATTCCACTGTTCCATTCATAGAAATTGATTCATTTTCTACTTTACAGTTCACCACAATTTCATTCTTTGCACGCTTCATCGCTTCATCTATCCATTTTTCAAGGCGTAATGATGTCGCACGCATTTCTTGTAATAAATCATGCTGAATAAATGCTACTAATTCCATAACACACTGCTGCAACTGCACTTTCACATTTCCATCCGTTCGAAGCGATGCTGGATTAATAAATTCAGTAAACACATCGTTATAGCGTAGGAATAGACGTTGTTGCACGTAATAAAGCAATTCTTTCACTTCATTTTGCATCGCCTGTTCTTCAGCAAGCACACTATATGATGAAATAATATGAAGTAGTTGATCACGCTCTGCTTCATATTTTTTCGTTTGCTTCTCTTTCTCTTCATTCCCCTGCTTTGCACCATTTATCATATTTACTAACAGCTGATCTGCCCCTTGCAATGCACCATATAAAGCATGAACAGATACGAGCATTAAATCTCTCATCATAAAGGATGTAAATGATTCCTCGAACTTAGCAATCCCAGAGTTTTGTAAAATACCGTACTTCTCTTTTTCAATATTTTTCCCTTGTTTCTCTTCAAGCGCACATAAACTTGAAATTGCAAATAAACGCGGATTCCTAATACCGTATTGCAGTAGCTGATCTGCGATATAACCTTTTACCATTTCAAGCTCTTCTTCAGACTCTGCTAAATCTGCCGCATTAATTAAGAAGAACATTTTATCAAGAGCAAAAGTATCCTTTACACGACCAAGCTGAATTAAAAATTCACGGTCAGCACGAGAGAACACGTGATTATAATACGTGACAAATAAAATAGCATCTGCGTTTTTAATATACTGGAACGCAACGTCTGTATGGCGGGCGTTAATAGAATCCGCTCCAGGTGTGTCTACAAGCGCTACTCCTTGCCTTGTTAATGCACAATCATAATAAAGCTCCATGTACTCAACAAAACAAGATTTTTCTTCATTCGCTACATAATCAGAAAACTCATCTAATGTAACTTGTACTTGCTCACCTAAATGCGCAGAAACCGTATCATACCCTTTTTGTACCGCTCGTAAAAAGCTAAATGTTGTTTTTTGCTTTCCAGTTGGTGAAGGGTATTTCATAACTTTATCAATCTGTGCTAACGCTTCATCTAACGTAGTAATCTCATAATGAAACAGCTTATAAACAGCTTTCATATCTTCTAATAAGGCTTGCTTTGATTTAAATTGAACCATTACTGTTCCGTGTGGTTTTTCCTCTGTAACTGGCAAAATTTGATTAATCGTTGCCGTCGTCGGATTTGGTGACACAGGAAGTACTTTTTCACCAAGCAATGCATTGGCAAATGATGATTTCCCAGCACTAAAAGCTCCAAATAATGCCACTGTAAATTGTTTCGTTTCCACACGGCGCCTTTTTTCTATTACCTCTTGCTGTACATGTTTTAGCGCTGGCAATGGCTCTAATATCGTTTCAGCTTTCTTCACTTTCTCTAATATACGCTGAATATTTAAAGCTGCCGTTCCTTTTATCTCTTCCTCACGAGCCGCTACGTTATCATTTACAATTTCCTGCTCTTGTAGTGTGAATTTCTCACTAACAATTTGTTTTTTACTTTGCAATATTTCCTCTACTTGCAATCCTTCTGGTGTAGCAACACGATCATGCCAAATATTTTGTAAATAGCCTTCATATGCCTCCAAATTGTTACTGTATTGCAATTGTGTTTCTTTCGCAGTTTGCAACATCGTATATGTTTCAATCTCTTCTTCAACACGATCAACTGCTTCTTTTACCTTTTGCTTTAAAACGACTGCACTTTTATCAAAAATTTGCTGTGCTTTTGTAAAATAACGTTTCTTTAATTCATTCGCTACATCCGCTGTATAAAGAAGTAAGTAATCACCTGTGAAACCTGCACCTTGTTTAATTACTTCCGCTAACATTTCTGGTCCAAAAGCAATTTCTAAAGCATATATGTCTTTCCCAATCTCTTCTGTAAACAACCCTTCTTCTTTTAAGAAGGCAACAATAAATTCTTTCACATGAAAATCAAGTTGCGTTTCGACAGTCTTTTGCAAAGCAGCATAAAAAGCATCTAAACGTCTCTGTTTTTCTTGCTCAGTCTTTCCTTTCGCAAATAGCAAACCAACTTTAAATTTTGTTAATTTCGTTTCTAAGTACGCATTTGCCAATTCTCTCATTTCAAATGGCATTAAATACGCGTTATCTAATATAGCTTGTAAGCCCTTTATAAATTCATTTCTCATTTGAGACTCTTTATTAGCCTCGCGATGTTTCATTTCCGTTAGCTCTTCTTTCTTTTCAACTATTTCTGAAATGGAAAGCGGTGATGCTAACTCTTCCTCATATTTCAAAAGAGCTTTTTCATTTTCAGAAAGAATAAACGAGAAATGTTCCCCCATTAAATATTCTGTTTCTCGCTCCATTCCATCTCTTACATACTGCTCTTTTTCTTTCATAATAGAAGTAATTAGCGTTTCTAGGTTTTCAATTTCATTATGTGGATGGTTCATCATTCGTAATGATGTATAATAAACTCCATCTACTTCAATATCCCAGTTAGAGAATGATTGTTTTACACTATCTCTATAATCCGCAAACGATAATTCATTTTCTTTATGTTTATCTATTTGATTTACAACGAGATAAACCGTTTTATTACGTTGTTTCAATTCTTTAACAAATTGTAAATTCACTTCCGATTGGACGTGATTATAATCCATCATATAAAAAATCACGTCTGCTAGATGCAGCGTTGATTCTGTCGCTAGTTGATGGGCATCATCTGTTGAATCAATCCCTGGTGTATCAACTAACATAACACCTTCAGGAATTGGCGCATCATTCCGATAAATATGAACACCAATTACCTCATCGCCATCTTTACAAATTTGTTTTAATTCTTCTGCTGAATATGCACCGTCATATTCGTACTGCTCTCCAGATTTAATCGTTACAACAACACGATCAAATCCCTTTTCAATTTTAACGACGTTAGCGCTTGTCGGAATTGGACTTGTCGGTAACAACTGCGCTTTATATAGATGATTCATCATCGTTGATTTCCCTGCTGAGAAGTGACCGCAGAATGCTATCATAAGCTGCTCTCGTTTATATTTTTGAATTACTTCAAACAACTTTAAGCTATTCTCTGCATCGCCGTGTTTTTGCCACTCTTCATAAAAACAAACAAGTTTTTTCATACCGTTTGTCTGTACTATGTTTGTCATCCCCTTGTTCCCCTTTATCCAAGATGTATATGCTATTTGCAAGCTAATAACCAGTGAGAAATGCACCTACTCATTGATTATCTTTTCACTTTACTATCATACTAAATTTTCAGCATATTCTCATTAAAAATAAAAAATCCCTTTCATTCTTTTTACAAATGAAAGGGATTTTATGTAATATCACTCATTTTGCTGTTCCTACTCCATTTAAAACATACTTTGCAATAACTGCATATACAGCGACTGTACCTGCTACTAATGCATATACCATACTCATGCACCAACCTTTTTTGATAATGATTATCACTTTTGAATACATTTTATCATTAAAGAGAATCATTATCAACACTTTTTCATAAAGAAAGCCCCTTATAAGAAGGAGCTTCACTGCCTGTTTTGAAAAAAGGTAAAACTTGTTGTGCACTCTTATTATATCTCATCTTACATAACTTAATAGTTAAAAAAAATGGAAATCCACCCTATACCCTCCATCTTACATTTTGTATAATAAAAGGGAATTACTTAACAAGGAGGAAAATAATGACACAAAATATTTCACAAGGCGAGAGGATACACTCCATCGATATTATTAGAGGAATAGCTGTACTTGGTATTTTTCTTGTGAACTGGCCTGTTATCGCCGGGATTGACTCACGTGATATTACAGGAATTTACGAAGGGATAGACAGCTACATTCGCCTATTTTACGATATGTTTATTCAAACAAAGTTTTATACTATCTTTTCGTTTTTATTCGGCCTAGGATTTTACATTTTTATGACTCGTGCTGAAGCGAAAACAGATCGACCAAAAACTTTATTTGTTCGTCGCTTACTTATTTTATTATTATTTGGTTTCTTACATTACGTTCTTTTATGGGACGGAGACATTTTACATACTTATGCAATTACCGGGTTTTTCTTATTTTTATTTTACAAAAGAAAGCCACGTACTATTTTAATATGGTCAATTGTACTATTAAGTTTCATGCAACTGTTCTCATTATTAGGTTCTCTTCTCATGTTAATCGTGCCAGTAGAGGAATTAGGCCTTTCCACAGCAATTATGCCGTTAGAAAACTGGGGCTTACAAATCACAGACCGATTCCATTCTTTCTATTCTGAAGCAATACGTAACAGTCTTATTATGCTTCCTGAAACACTAGGATTGTTTTTACTCGGATTATATGCCGGTAAAAAAGACATTTTCCGCCGTGCTAAGGTATTAGATCCAAAACTTAAAAAATGGCAAATCATTATGTTCATTTTAACATTACCGATGTGGTTTATTATGGTTTACTTCTTTATGAACAATCAACCATACACACCATTTTCACTTATGGGTATTACGATGATAAGCGGAAAGACATTATTCATATTCTACATTTTCACGCTCATGCGTTTATTACAAAAAGAAAAATGGCAAAAGATATTACGTCCGTTCCAGTACGTTGGTCGAATGGCATTAACAAATTATATCTCGCATACAATTGTTACGTTGCTTGTATTCGGAATATTGTTCAAAAATGATTATCTTGCTCCATTATGGGTAGGACCACTATTTTGCATCGGTTTCTACACGCTGCAAATCTTTATTAGCCGCTGGTGGCTGTCACGTTACCAATACGGGCCACTTGAGTATATATGGCGCCTTGGTACGTACGGAAAGATGATGCCACTTAAAAAGAAAAGCAAGGTCTCGTAAGCAACACAAAAATAAAAGGTTCAAATCGCATGCGATTTGAACCTTTTATCAATTTTACGCTTCTCTTACCGCACTTTGTATCGAAACTGGTTCATCCTTTACTTTCACTTTACGCTGCGGCACCATATTAAATACGATATTTAAAAGGACTGCTGACGCACTTCCAAGTACGATTCCGTTATCTGTTAAAATACGAATGCTTTCTGGAAGTTGTGAGAATAATGTAGGAACGACAGTAACTCCTAGTCCAATTCCGACAGAACATGCAACGATTAATAAGTTTTCTTGTCTTCCAAAATCAACGCTACTTAACATTTTAATACCATATGCCATTACCATACCGAACATCGCTAACATCGCACCGCCAAGTACTGATTTCGGAATGATTGTTGTAATAGCGGCGATTTTTGGAATGAACCCAAGAACGATTAACATACCACCACACGTGTAAATAATCACGCGATTTCTTACTCCAGTTAATTGAACAAGCCCTACGTTTTGAGAGTATGTTGTATACGGAAAAGCGTTGAAAATACCACCTAACACCATCGCTAATCCTTCTGCACGATAACCTTTTGTTAATTCTTTTTCACCAATCTTTTTATTGCAAATATCAGATAATGCAAAGTAAACGCCTGTCGCTTCTACAATCCCTACGCAAGCAACGAGAATCATCGTAATAATTGGCGTTAATTCAAATGTTGGTGTACCGAAATAAAATGGCTGGATACCATGGAACCAACCCGCTTCTCCAACCGCTTGCAAGCTTACTTTCCCCATAAATGCTGCAACGATTGTACCGAACAATAGACCTAGTAAAATAGAGATTGAACGAATAAATCCGTCAAAGAAACGATACATAATGATAATAAATAGTAACACACCAAATGCTAATGCTAAATTTTCAAGACTACCAAAATCTTTACTTCCTACTCCACCAGCCATATCATTAATAGCGGCAGGAACAAGTGTAACTCCAATTACGGTAACGACAGATCCTGTTACAACAGGGGGAAACAGCTTTACAAGCTTTCCAAATAATTTCGCAAAAATAACAACGAATAACCCCGCAGCAATAATCGCTCCATAAATAGAGGATACGCCGTATTGTTTCCCGATTGCAATCATCGGGCCAACCGCTGTAAATGTACAACCAAGTACAACTGGAAGTCCAATACCGAAAAAGCGATTTGATAATGCTTGTAAAATTGTCGCAACGCCGCACATTAATAAATCAATTGAGACTAAGTACGTTAACTCTTTTTGATTTAAACCAAGTCCGCCGCCCACAATAAGCGGAACGATAATTGCACCAGCATACATTGCAAGCATATGCTGCATACCAAGTGATGCGATTTTAAATGGATGTTGTTTCATCGCTTATTTCACCTCCGCAGTTTCATGCTGTACAAATGTAACTGTGCCGTTATCAAGTGATGCAATTTCTGCTAGTGATTCAACACGAACTCCTTGTTCACGAAGCTTCTTTCCTCCATCTTGAAATGCTTTTTCAATAACAATACCAATACCTGCAATACTTGCTCCGGCTTGCTCTACTAAACTCATTAAACCTAAAGCAGCCTGACCGTTTGCTAAAAAGTCATCAATAATTAAAACGCGATCACTTTCATCGATATGATTTCGAGATAATGAAATTTCATTCGTTTCTTGTTTCGTAAATGAATATACGTTTGCCACATACATATTATCTTGTAACGTTAACGATTTACGCTTTCTAGCAAAAATTACTTTTACACCAAGTTCTAATGCAGCCATAACCGCTGGTGCAATACCTGAAGATTCAATCGTCACGATTTTTGTAATGTTCTCTTCTTTAAAACGTTTAGCAAATTCTTTTCCGATTTCTTGCATAAGTACTGGATCAATTTGATGATTTAAAAAAGCATCTACCTTTAATACGTCACCAGATAAAACCTTTCCTTCGTTCAAAATCTTTTCTTGTAATACTTTCATGTTTGTTCCCCCTCTTATGCAATAAAAAAACTCCAAAAGCCGCCACCACTCGTTACAAGTGAGAGACGCGCTTTTGGAGTTTCGCAAAAAAAGAATGCTAAACAAGCAAATATATTCGTCCTCACTCATAGTCAAAGTATTTACGGTACTTCGGTAGAAACTTGCAGGCCATATCCCCGCGATTATATGAGTGTAGCTAACTATTTATTTTATAGAAGGATTATAACGTACTTTTTATACTTTGAAAAGCTTTTATTAATAAAACACGGACAAATTTTATAAAATCATCATTTTCGTTCGAGTTTTGTAAACTCTTTCATTCCAAATTACAACTTCGTTAAAATGATCGGTCCATCTTCTGTAATCGCAATTGTATGCTCATATTGAGCTGATAATTTCCCATCCATCGTTTTCGCAGTCCATCCATTTAAATCTACTTTCGAATATCGCATACCTACATTGACAATTGGCTCAATCGTAATTACCATTCCCTCTTGTAACTCAGGCCCTTGTCCCGGCTTACCAAAATGAAAAATTGCTGGTTCTTCATGAATCTCTTTACCAATTCCATGTCCCGTAAAGTCTCTTGCGACAGAAAAACCTTCACTTGCTACATAACTTTCAATCGCATAACCAATATCTCCTACATGATTACCAATTATCGCCTGATCAATGCCTTTATACAAAGCATTCTCAGCTACTAGTAACAACTTTTCTGCTTCATCAGAAACTTTTCCAACTCTATACGTCCAAGCAGAATCTGAAAGACCACCATTTAAGTTTACTACCATGTCAATTGTTACAATATCACCCTCAGTTAAAGGAACATCGGCCGGAAACGCATGACACATTTCATCATTTACAGATGCACATATCGCATATGGATATCCGTTGTACCCTTTCTGCTCAGACGTTGCACCATGCCGTTCTAAATATGCTTCCACAAACGTATTAATTTCTTTTGTTGTAATACCTGGTTTCATTATTTTCGCAATTTCTCTATGACATGAAGCAAGTAACTTTCCAGATTCATGCATTACATCTATTTCATTTTTCGTTTTAATTGTAACCATTCTACCTCTCCTGACTAAACTTCACATTTACTACTGAAATTCAATCATACACATCCTCTATCAAAAATTCAAAGCACCCAATTACAAAAATATTATTTATTTCTACATCAAAATAAAAAACAGAGGAGATTCTTCTGTTTTTAATCATTTTTACATATATAGTTCATTTTCAAAAACTCAAAATAACTACCGTTTGTTTTCTGTATAAACGTCCCAACTGCTTCAAACCCTGCCCTTTTATACACTTTAATTGCTCTCTTATTAAATGTAGCTACTGATAGTGTTATATACTTGCATCCGTATTTTTCTTTACTAAAAGCTAGTCCAGCGTTTACGAACTGTAATCCAAATCCATTTCCAGTTATATTAGGTTTCATTCCAAGACCTATATCAACCGTCCCATCATTTATTTTACAAACAGTAAAATAACCAATGAGAGTGCCATTTCCCTTCACAGAAAAGGTATGATCCCCCCTACTCTCATCATGTAAAAATTCAGCTAAATCTTCTTCATCTGCCTCTATATCATAAAAGGAATATTCCCCTTCATAATGCCAGTTGTATGCAATTTCTTCTGCTTCTTCTTGCGTCATTACTGTATATGTATAATCCATTTTTCTCCCCCCTTTAAAAAAAGAGCTGCAAGTAAGCAGCTCTTTTTATAACTCGTAAATTTCTTTATACTTCGCTTCTAAATAATCTGCTAAGTAATTTGCATTTAATCCTTCACCTGTTACATCTTCTAAAATTTCAAGTGGCTTTTTCGTTTTACCGTATTGGTGAATATTTTCTGTTAACCATTCACGAATTGGTGTTACGTTTCCTTCTTCTAATAATGCATCAAAGTTCGGAATGTCTTTTAACATTCTTTGCTTAAATTGCGCTGCATACATATAGCCAAGCGCATAAGATGGGAAGTATCCAAATGAACCACCAGCCCAGTGAACATCTTGTAATACGCCTTGTGCATCGTTAGCCGGGCGAATTCCTAAATATGCTTCCATCTTATCATTCCAAGCCGCTGGCAAATCTTTCACTTGTAATGTACCATCAAATAATTCTTTCTCAAGTTCATAACGAACCATGACGTGAAGCGGATATGTAAGCTCATCTGCTTCTATACGAATAAACGACGGCTTCGATTCATTAATCGCATCGTAAAACTCATCTACTGATAAATCATTGAATTGACCATCGCTATACTCTTTTAATAAATCATAATTTTTCTTCCAGAATGATTTATTACGACCGATAAAGTTCTCAAAGAATAATGATTGTGACTCATGAATACCCATAGATGTTCCACTACATAGCGGTGTACCTTCAAATTTCTCTGCAATATTCTGCTCATATACAGCATGACCACATTCATGAATTGTGCCAAACACAGCCATACGGAAGTCTTTTTCGTCATAGCGTGTCGTAATACGAACATCCCCTCTATTTAATGTGATCTCGAATGGATGTACCGTTTCATCAAGACGACCTGCTTCAAAGTCATAATTTAATTGCTTTAATAGCTCTAATGTAAAGTTTTTTTGTTTTTCTTTTGAAAAATGTTCCGATAAAGCACTTGTCTTTAATCTCTTTTGCGACTCCGATATTTCTTTTACGAGCGGTACGATACGCTCACGAAGTTGACCAAATACGTGGTCTAATACTTCTACCGTAATACCCGGCTCATACATATCTAATAATGTATTATATTTATATGTTTCGTAACCCCAATATGTAATGAACTTCTTTTTAAATTCAACGATTTGTTCTAAATACGGACGGAACATTTCGAAATCAGATTTTTCGCGAGCTTCTTCCCACACACTTTCTGCTTTCGCTTCTAATTTCACATACGCTTCATATTCCGCTTGTGGAATTTTCTTATTTCTATCATATTCTTTACGACACTCTTCCACCATTTTCTTCGTCGTTTCAGAAAGTTTGTCTTCACTTATTAAAGCTTCAAGCTCTGTTAAATAGTTCCCCATCTCATCTGAAGTCGACATAGCAAATACTTCTGATGAAAGCATGCCAATTACTTCTGAACGCTGGTCTACACCTTTTTTAGGCGCACCTGTTCTCAAGTCCCAAAACATTAAGCTTAATGCTTCTCCATAATTCTGTATCTTCTTCACATATGTTAAAAATTGTTTTTCCACTTCATATGTAGCTACTGTCATCCTATAAAAACCTCCTTTTTCTACCTCAAACTTAATTCGACACGAAAATCCAAATTCCTTTTATAATAGAAAAAAAGCTTGGCAAGCGCCAAGCTTTCTCCTTATAATTCTTTACCTTCTACTGGTAGTACGTTTTTCACCGCTTCTACCACTTTCTCATCTTCTGTATCAGATAAGAAGATTGATATAGCACCTTTATCGTCGCTCGTACGAATTAAACGGCCAATCCCTTGACGAAGACGTAAAATCATATATGGTACATCTACATCCCAGAATGGGTCATTTACGTGTTTACGCTTCGCTTCAAACACAGGATCGTTTGGAGGGAATGGTAATGACCAAATAATAACATGTGATAATGATGAACCAGGAATATCTAAACCTTCCCATAAATGAACGGCACAAAGTACAGTCTCTTCTTCATTTTGGAAACGAGAAACGAGCTGACTAATTTCTTGGTCCCCTTCATATAAGAACGGAACTGACATTTGTTCTTTACTTACATATTCTTTAAACGCTGCAAGCTCTTGTGTTGTACGGAATAATACAAGTGTACGTCCATTTGTTTTCTGTATATTTTCAAGTGTATATTGACACTTTCTTTCCCATTCATTTTCTTTCGTATGCGATAGTAAGTTTACTGCCATTTGCTCTTCGTAATCAAACGGTGAGGCAACTGAGAATGATAAGTAATCTTTTACCCCTAGGCTATTTGCTGTAAATGCAAATGAATCGTTGTTAGATAATGTAGCAGAAGAGAAAATATACGGGATTTTCTTCGAGAATACTTTCTCTTGTAATACTTCTTCAACTGCACGCGGCATAATTACTAACGTGAAGGCTCCATCACCTTCTTCACCCCATGTAATTACATTTTTCTCGTGCATAAATAGACGCAGCGAGTGCTCTAATACATCTAAATGTTCATCAACGATATTTAAATCATACGTGTTTACTGTATGCATTTCACTTTCAAATACTAATGCATCACCGACTTCACCAATTTTCGCATAAAGTCGCTTCGCTTCAGCCGTTACTTTTTCTGTCACAGTAATTTCTAAACGATCAGAACCGGCAATTTCTTTTTTATTCTCTTGTAACACATCAAAGAATCGCTCTGTTTGCCAAATTGTTTCTTCTACTAAATGCGCAAACTCCTCGCGAATATCATTTTGTAATAATCTCGTTAAAAGTTGCTCCATCATCGTTTGCTTTAAACGATATGTTAAAGCTTTTTGAGCTGCATACTCCACAAGATGTCCTTCATCAAATACAACACAACTACTTTCTGGTAATAATGGAATTTGTCCTTCACGCTTACGAGCATCATACGTCCAAATATGATCCATATAGAAATCTTGAGAGCAAATAATTAAATCTGCTGCTTTACGATAATGTTCACGTGATAGAGTTTGCCCGCAACGATGTCGAGAATCACAAGTGAAGCAATCTTGGAAGTAATCCCAATTTACTTTTGACCATTCCTCGTCATTTAAAAGCGGAAA
This sequence comes from Bacillus sp. FSL R9-9834, assembly GCF_038006905.1. Lineage (NCBI taxonomy): Bacteria > Bacillati > Bacillota > Bacilli > Caryophanales > Bacillaceae > Bacillus > Bacillus sp. FSL R9-9834. The sequence goes on along the minus strand of NZ_JBBOWD010000001.1, from coordinate 1,592,990 downwards.
TTCTTTTCGGTCACCATAGTGAGTAAAGTTTTGCATCGTACCGTGGTCAAATACAAACTGCGGTAATTCGTAGTATACATCTTCAATTACTTCTGGAGCTCGTCCACTCATAACATCTTCAAGTTTACGTAAACATAAATAATTATCCATCGATTTCGCAAGTCTTACATCTACCGATAAGCCTAATGCCTCAGATAATTTAGCAATGTCCCCTTCTTCTTTCACAAGCTGCTCAATTAATGTTTCATCTGCACAAGCGATAATCGCTGGCTTTCCAGTATAACGTGCATAACAAATTGCATATAGAAGATATACAATTGTTTTCCCGGTTCCTACACCCGCTTCTGCGAACATTACTTTCTTTTCTTGGAAAGCACGCTCTAATTGAAACGCCATAAAAATTTGTTCATCACGCTCTTCAAAGCCTTTTTCCGGAAGGATGTCGTAAAACACATCTCCAATCCACTCATTCAACTTATCATAAAAATTGTCTTGTTTCCCTACTTCAAATGGTAATCTCTTCTCAGTAAACATCCTTAGCCTCCAACCAAAAAGTTTTTCTATAAAAGATATAGCAACTGCTACTCATATGTGCGCAGCCACTTTCCCCTGTTGCAATACATGGAAATACACGAAAAAAAATTTTCCTTTCGAAAAAGGAAAATTTTCTTCTATATTAATGACTTTAAATACCGTTTATCTATCGCTGTTTCATGCGAAAGAGCTAACAAATATTCTTCTTGTGCTTTTTGTATTTCATCTACAATCGCACCTTCGTTATCCACTTCTTTTCCGAGCTCATCATACGTACGGTGAATAGCTTTTTGAATCATTGATAATTGGAAACTATCCATATCAGTTCCTCCTTTACGCATTACATAATAGCCAGTATATGCGCGCTAAAGGAGTTTTATACTATGAATTACGAGGTGGACGTTTTCCGAAGTATTGGTAGTAATCTGTACGGATAAATCCATTAAACAGTTTACGTTTCTTCGATGCATCTTTTCCGTAGCACTTCTCAAATGCTTCGTAACTTGTTAATACATACGTCGACCATGTGTCTAATGGACGGAATACTTGTCCCATTTCTTTATACAGTTGTTCAACAAGTGCTTTTTCACTTAAACGTTCTCCGTATGGAGGATTCGTTACAACATAGCCATAATCCTCTTTTGTTGTGAAATCTTTTACTTGCATTTGTTTAAATGTAATTAAATCACCTAAACCTACTTCTTCTGCATTATCTTGAGCAACACGTATCATACGATGATCAATATCTGATCCAATGATTTGCAATGGTTGATCATAGTTCGCTAAATCTTCTACTTCTTGACGAGCTTCACGCCAGTTTTGTTTACCAACCCAGCCCCACTCATCCGATGCAAAACCACGGTTAAAACCTGGTGCGATATTTTGTCCAATTAATGCTGCTTCAATCGGAATTGTACCTGATCCGCAGAAAGGATCCACGAAAGGACGATCTGGCTTCCAGTTTGTTAATTTAATTAAAGACGCAGCTAATGTTTCTTTTAAAGGAGCTTCCCCTTGATCCACACGATATCCACGTTTATGAAGTCCAACACCGCTCGCATCGATTGTTAATGTTGCGATATCTTTTAACATTGCAATCTCAATACGGAATAACGGGCCATCTTCTTCAAACCAAGTTGTACGTTTATATGTTGTTTTTAATTTTTCAACGACAGCCTTTTTAACGATACGTTGGCAATCCGAAACACTGAATAACTCAGATTTTAAAGATTTACCGATAACAGGGAACTCACCGTTCTCTGGAATATAATCTCCCCAGTTTAATGCTTTCGTTTTCTCAAACAGCTCATCAAATGTTGTCGCTTTAAATTCGCCAACTTTAATTTTCACACGGTCCGCAGTACGTAACCATAAATTCGTGCGACAAATCGCCTTTTCATCTGCTTCAAATGTTACTTTGCTGTTTTCTACTTGGCATTCATAACCTAGATCACGAACTTCTCGGGCAACTAAAGCTTCAATACCCATTGCCGCTGTTGCGATTAAAGTAACTTTTCCCATTTGCATTCACCTCTTATGTATATTCAAACAATAATTAATAGCTATTTCTCCTATTAATTATTACATTTTACGAAGAATTTTCTCATTAACCATTTTAACTCATCATTTATAACTTCATACAAATAAAAAGCCCTCCTCTAACAAAGGAGAGCTGAGTTATTTCATAGTTGGTTCATAACGTTCTGTAAGCCATGTTCTGTTCCTTTGTACTGCAAACGGCCCACGCCTCGTACTCCGGTGGCAATCATCTATCTACAGGTTATACAACCTGTCCTTTCCCATCGTTCATTTCCTTGGAAAAGATTCCCCTACCATTATTTGGGTTTCTCGCTCGTGGGGTTTACCTCGTTCCACTCCTATCATTTCTTCAAGGACTTCGTCACTGTGGCACTTTAAAGGTAGTCAAACCATATCCGAAAGGACTTAGGTTTTTTCCCTGCCGTTAAACCAGCCTTACAGCCAGAATACCCTAGCTTATGAATTGGCTAGGCACGAACACTACAGCCATCTCAGGCCGTGCGAGCATGGACTTTCCTCTACAACGTTGGCGTTGCAGCGATTACCCAAACGTTATGACATCCATTAGTATAGTGGAAACAAAAAGATTTTGCAATGTTTTTTTCTATGTAAAATGCTTTAACCTTTTTATCACCAGAAATTATTCGTATAACTTGCTTCCAAATACAGCTTTTTCTAAATTCGATAGACGTTTTAAAATGTCCGTATTCGTGTTGTTATATACTGGTTGCGCAACTGGTGTTTGTACAGGTTGTTGCGGAACTTGCGTTGCTGCTAGCTTTTGTTCTTCTAGTTCACGCTTTAAACGAGCATTTTGTTGCTTTAATTGCTCAAATTCCTTGTGGAAAGCTTCATAATCTTTAATGATCATATCAAGAAACTTGTCTACTTCTTCTTGTTGATAACCTCTCATACCTGTTTTAAATTCTTTTTCTAAAATATCTTTCGCCGTTAATTTAATTTTATCCGAAATCATTTTCTTCACCTCAAATTTTTGCCAAAACTTTCATTAACTAAATTTTTTCAGAAACAATGCTTTTTGTCAATCATATATACGAGTACTATATTACATATTACTCAGCATTATTCCACTGTTCCTCTTCTATTATATCTTGTAAATCGGAAAAAAGAATGAAATAACTGTGATAATTTTCTATTTCTCCTTTTTTCTTTGCTGCTTCTACAATATATTTAGGACTCCCTGGTTTTTCTTCATCATATACAGCTAAAAGCGCATCACTTTTTTCAATAAAAAATTGATTTTTTAATTTAAATTGCTCTGGGCTTTCGTACTTACGTTTCGTGATACTATCAACATGGTCTGCTTGAGAGAGAATAAACTCGTAATATTCACGGTTATCTTCCTTCCAACCCTCTTCTTGTTCTAAAAATGGAGTAAATACCGCTAATTTTAAATCTGGATATTCTACTTGTATTTCAAAAACAACTTCAGCAGCCCATAATTCTACACCTAACTGGCCACTTATTATAACCCACTCTAAACCATCTTCTACAAAAGCAGTTAATTTACGACGCAACGCCTTTTTTATACATTCTACTCCTGGATGATCATTTTTAAATATTCCAAGTTCAAATGGCTTATATCCTGTTACTGCAATAACTTTCATATCAACACTCCAATTACAAAAAAAGAACTAGCATTTCGCTAGTTCTAACATATCATTTACTTTTTAAATATTCCACCAACGTTTGGTCCAATATTTGGTCCAACTGGTGATACATTGTTTGGTAAAAATGGTGATACATTAGGTCCTGGTCCAAACGGTGATACATTCGGCCCTGGTCCAAATGGAGATATTTGATGACCGTGGTGATGATGTCCATGACCACACGGTCCACATCCGCCGAACCCTGGATCGATTGGGTCTACAACATTTACATTTGAGTTTGTTTGTGGGAAGAAGTTTTGGTTTTTAATTTGTTGATGGTGTACATGTGTTGTATGCGTTGGGAAAATGTGTGGCACCACCGTTGTTGAAAAAGAATGTGTTACGCATTGTTTCGTCGGATGAATGACAGGAGCAGTCGTACAAATAGGTCCTGTAGGCTTATGCCCTCCAAAGCAAGGATGACAATGATGCATAGTTTTTTCTCTCCTCTCTCATAAAAAAAATCTGATTACACTTTACAATATGAGAAAAGAGGTTAAGCCGCTTGTTATATATACCCATTTATTCTAAGGAAATTTGTCTAGACCTTTATTTCGTATACAATGTTTTTATAGCCAACCCTCCAAAATTACTTACCAAAAAAACCTCCCACTTGCTTTACAATGCCTGTTACTTGATTCATTGCATTCATCATTTGTCCAGCTGTATTCATCATTTTATTTACATCATAGTTACCATCTGAATTTTTAAATTGGGAAACGAAACTAGAAAATTGACTTGGTTGTTGCTGTTGCTTTTGTTTATTTTGCGTCGGGTACGGTTGTTTTGGTGGATAAAACATCGCTTGTTGATTATAGGGGGATGGCGGTGGCATATAGTATTGTGAATTCATATAAGGTTGCGGTTGTTGGTTCATATAAGGTTGCTGCGGTTGATTCATAAACGACACTTCAAATGGCTGGTAATAATTTTGATTTCCATAATGAGGCTCGAAAGGATACATATTATAACGTAAATATGTATCCGTATTATATTGGTACATATTTTGCTGTGCATATGGATTAGATTGCTGATATACGTTAGATTGTTGAAACATGCATTCTCTCCTCCTTCACATAAGTTTCTACATATATAATATGTACTTGTAAAATAATTTGTGTGACGGATTATCTGTCTATTTTTGTCGGAAGTTTAAATTTTTAAAAAATTATAAAAGAAAACCCTTCCATGCTATGATAAAAAAGAAGAAGATTCTCATGGGGGAGGAATCAACATGGTATTAGGGGATTTAAAACAAGCGTTTTCTCAAAAAAAGGGGTATTACACAGAGAATGTAAATGAATTGTTAGACTTTGCGAGACATTGGTATCTCGAAGGAAAAATATGTATTTCAGATTACCGAACATTAATAAAAGAATTAGAGATAAACGGCGCAACAAAGCCTACAACGATGACAGAAGCATAAAAAACAAGAGGGTTTCCCCTCTTGTTACTTACATTGCTCAATTATATTTTGCAAAGTATACGAAATGGCTTGATGCGTTTCAAAGAATCGCTTACCTTTTCCTTTATTTACAAAACATTGCAACACATTTGTTTGTAAATTATCGTACACTTGATCAATTTGCTGTACATGTATATACTTTGGTTTTTCTTCCTTAATCCATTCATAAGCTAATTCTTTCCACACTTTTAATTCCTCATCTACCATATCTACAAACGGTTTCATATCCTTATAAAAATCGTATTCAATCATTTCTCTTTTTTTCACATTTGCTTCATTATTATGTTGCATAAGTTTTTCCGAAGACTGTATTAATGCTTCATACTTCATTTTATTCCCACCTTATTATGCACTCACTACGACGTTTTGAAATGCCTTCACCCAATTCCCTTTTTCTTCGTGATGCACTAATTTATTTTCCATATGCTCAATATGCATTTCTGTTATTTCTATCTTGTTGCATATTTTTTCACTCTTATCCTTTAATGCATGATTCATTCTAATCCCTATATTCATTTCCAGCAAATCGAGAGAACTTAACATTTGATCCATTGTTTTCATTACATCTTCCTTCTGAACCATCGCCATATACAAAACGCCTCCTTCTTTGCTTTTCCTTTGTCATGTAATTTCGCCGAATGATTTCACACTCCTTCTCACATGACAAAACTAGTTGTTATTCGTCAAAGAAATCATTTTGTATGTCATTTATAGAAATGGTAACAATACAAAAAGGAGGTGCATGAAAATGGCAAAGAACAAAAACGAAAAAAAGAAAAAACAAAATAAACAAAATAAACCCGAAACTGGCAACCCAAAATTAGATGGTCCAAACTTCCCTGCTACATAAAGTAAAACTTCTTTAATCTCTTATATTCATTACGTTTTGAGATTAAATGTTTAGCACGCATAGCAGGGTTACTTCACATTAAGAAGTCCCGTCTTCATAAATGAAGACGGGACTTCTTTTTTATTATATCACGAACTCATCTATCCTTTTAACAAAACGATTTACGGTGGAAGCAATATAGATTTGCTCCCTCTTTCTTTTATACCATTCTGTTATATCAACTTCACCCTTATACTCTTCTGGTAAAAATAGTTCATTTATTTCCGTATCTCTACAAAACCAATCTCTCATACTTATTTCATCATGTGCAACAGCAGGATAAACTTCTCTAAGAGCTGGTGTACAAGATTTTCTAGCTTCTCTTACATAACATTCATAATCTGCTCTTGATCCTGTGTGTATCGTTTGCGATGCAAACCTATGGAATAAACTTTTATACTTCCAATGAAATAGTAACGCTGCTAATTTCTTTCCTAGTTCTATACGCTTCTGTAACGTTTCAAATTGATAAATTGAAAAACCATACATCTTCCCTTCAACGGTTGGGAATATAACGGCACTAATATGAAGCATTTCTTGTAATTTAAAAAGCGCTGTATGGAATACATGTTTTTTAAAATATGCATTCTCAATAACTGGTTTTTGAATTTTATTTTGTTCATTTATAATAAGCGCTATCATAAGTCTATTTATATCTTTTTTCTCCCAAAAATATATCCATTCCTTTTCCATAAAAATGGATACGTTAAAATATTGTAACAAATGGAATAGTGGCACCTGCCTCCTCTTACTTTCTTCATATAACAACAGCTGAGGAAATGCATCTAAAAAAATAATCCAATTCGCTTCTTCATAAGTCAAAAATAAATGTTTTTTTACTGTTTGAGGTAAAACAGTAGCATAATACCTCCCTTGTAAATCAGTCATATTCCATCCCGCATTTCTCGAGACCATACTCGCTAAAAAAGCCCACCTAATTTCACTATTTCTTACATAATATTCTTGATAACACTGCGTTCGAGAAATGTTGTCCATATTAGCTATTTCTATTTCCCTCTTCATGTTGTAAACCATTGTTTTTTCTTCCTCTGTACAGACCGTATTTTTACGATATTGTTTAATTTTTTCATAATCATTCCATGTAAACATGAATAAGTCATCATACCTTTCTTCAAAAAGGTCACATCTTTTTTCATTTTTTGTTATAATCACCTTTGTAAGTAATTCTTAGCAAGTTGGGAGTGGACACACTATGACCATTCGTTACCCAAATGGAAAACGGTACAATCAAGCTTCACAACCTCATAAAACACCAATAAAAAAACATACTTATAGTAACAGAGGTATGTCCCTTGAAGAGGAATTGAATGAAACAAATGAATATTACTTAACCCATAATATTGCATGTGTACATAAAAAACCTACACCTCTTCAAATTGTAAAAGTAGATTACCCCGCTCGAAGTGCTGCAGTGGTAAAAGAAGCGTATTTTAAACAACCTTCTACAACAGATTACAACGGTGTATATAAAGGGAAATACATCGATTTTGAAGCGAAAGAAACAAAAAATAAAACGAGTTTTCCACTTCAAAACTTCCACCTTCATCAAATTGAGCATATGAAGCAAGTAATCGCTCATAATGGAATTGCATTTGTCATTATTAAATTTACACTTTTTGATGAACTTTATTTATTAGATGCAAAACATATTATTGCATTTTGGAATCGTCAAAATACTGGTGGACGAAAATCGATTACGAAAGAAGAAATAGTAGAGCATGGATCTTTATTATCATGCGGTTATCACCCTCGGATTGATTATATCCGTGTACTAGACACGGTTTATTTTTCGTGATAGAGTCATCACTAAGGCTCTTTTTTCGACTTTTGGGGAGAGAATGAAAGGTAGGAGAAAGTATAATGTCAGATAATTATCGTTCTCGTACAGAACGAAATCATGTAAAAAATCAAAAGCAAGAAACAAATACAGAGAAAAAACCAAAGAAAAAAGGCTCCTTTTTTAAAAAATTCCTTATAGGTTGTCTACTTCTTGGTATCGTTGGTCTTGTAGCTGGCGTTTCCGTTTTCTTTGTTATGGTGAAGGACGCTCCAAAATTAGACAAATCAAAACTTGTCAATCCTTTATCAACAAAGTTTCTTGATAAAGATGGGAACTTTTTCTATGAATACGGTGCTGAAAAACGAACCCACGTTACGTATGATCAAATTCCAAAAGTAGTTGAAAATGCATTCCTTGCAACTGAGGACTCACGTTTCTATGATCATAATGGAATTGATTTTAAACGAACTACAAAAGCAGTTATGGAAAATGTCACTGGAGGTTTCGGATCTCAAGGTGGTAGTACGATTACACAACAAGTAGTCAAAAACTATTTTCTAACGATGGACAAAACTGCAAAGAGAAAAGTACAAGAATGGTACCTATCTTACAAATTAGAGCAACAATACTCTAAACATGAAATTTTAGAAATGTACTTAAATAAGATTAATTTAGGTAACCGTTCATATGGTATTGCGACAGCAGCGCAAAAATATTATGGTAAAGATTTAAAAGACTTGCAATTACATGAAGCTGCTATGCTCGCTGGTTTACCCCAAGGTCCAAACATTTATGATCCAACCAAAAAGGAAAATGTTGAACGAGCAACAAATCGTCGTAATGTCGTATTGTCATTAATGAATCGACATGGTTATATAACAAAAGAAGAAATGAATAACGCAGTTAAGATCCCAGTAACAGAGGGTCTTCAACCGTCTTCAGAAATAACTGAGATGAAGTATCAAGCATTTTTAGATGCGGTTGTAAAAGAAGTTGAAAAAGAATATCCTGATGTAAATATTGGTTCAGATGGTTTGACGATTCATACAACACTTGATCAAGATGCTCAAGATTATGCTGAAAAAATTATGGATGGCAATCTTATTAAGTATCCGAACGATCAATTCCAAGGATCATTCGTATTTATGGATACACAATCTGGAGAAGTTCGAGCAATTGGGGCTGGGCGTAAAGAAAGTAAGTCTACTTTCAAAGGTCATAATATGGCCACTGATTTAAAACGCCAAGTTGGTTCAACAATGAAACCAATTTTCGACTACGGTCCAGCAATTGAGAATTTACAATGGTCTACATACCATCAATTAAATGACTCAGAATATACGTATTCCGATGGTAAAAAAATACGAAATGCAACAAATAGTTACAAAGGTGACGTTTCACTACGTGAAGCTTTGAAAAAATCATTAAACATTCCGGCTTTAAAGACAGCTCAAGCGGTTGGTCTTCCTAAGTCACAAGCGTTTGCTGAAGGTTTAGGTATGACATTTAAAGACGGCAAAACATATGAATCAACAGCAATTGGTAGTAACGATAGTTCACCATTACAAGTAGCAGGTGCATATGCAGCCTTTGGTAATGGTGGGAACTACAATAAACCGCACTTCGTAAAAGAAGTTATCTTCCCAGATGGGAAAAAGAAAAGTTTTAAACCGAAAGAACAACGTGCGATGCAAGACTACACAGCTTACATGGTGACTGACGTTCTTCGTGACGTCGTAAAACCTGGTTCTGGCGGTACTGGTCCAACAGCATACGTTTCAGGTGTTGATGTTGCCGGTAAAACAGGAACACAAAACTTTGATGCAGACGTTATAAAAGAATATGGTATTCCAGCTGATGCAAACAGAGATAGCTGGTTCGCTGGATATACACCGCAATATACAATGGCAGTATGGACTGGGTACGAAAAAAATGGCCCAGAAAACTACATTAGTGATCGTTATACTAAAATTGCACAGCAAATGTTCCAAGTAATGATGAGCAAATTCGCTACAGATAAAACTCGTTTCGAACGTCCTTCTTCTGTACAAGAATTAAATGGTGAATTGTACGTAAAAGGCGCTAAAAAAGATGCAGTGAAACAAATTAAAGTAGATGCACCTAGTGGTCTTAATGTCACTTTCGATGGCGCTAGCACAGTTACACTAAACTGGTCTGGACCAGCAGAAGTTGATGCGTATGCAGCAAGCTATAAAGCGACTGACGGTTCAAGTGGTAGTTTATCAATAAAAGGTACGACAGCTACTCTTGGTGGTATTAAACCGGGCGTTACTTACAGCTTCTCTGTAGTAGCGAAAAAAGGTACTGGAACAAGCCCAGCAGTTGGAGCATCCTTCACTGCGCCTGGAGGAACTCCAGACGCGAAGAAAGCTGAAGATGAGGCTACTAAGAAGAAAGCTGAAGAGGAAGCTCAGAAAAAGGCTAATGAAGATAAATTAAAACAAGAAGATGCTAAGAAAAAAGCTGAGGAAGAGCAGCGTAAACAACAAGAGCAACAGCAGCAAGAACAACAACGTAAACAACAAGAAGAAGCTCAAAAGAAAGCTGAAGAGGAAGCTAGAAAAAAAGCTGAAGAAGAAGCTAAAAAACAACAAGAACAACAACGTAAACAGCAAGAAGAGGCTCAAAAGAAAGCTGAAGAGGAAGCTAGAAAAAAAGCTGAAGAAGAAGCTAAGAAACAACAAGAACAACAACACAATACCGGTGAAGATACACCACACGCAGACGGAAATGTTGTTACAACAGAGTCTTAATACAAAAAAGAAGTCCTTTTCTCTTAACGAGAAAAGGACTTCTTTTTTGTTATCATTTTCTTTACATATAACTTTTCTATTTCAATATACAACTGCGCTAACTGAATATAAGAATGATAATTATTCGGTTTCTTTATAATGAACGAATAGCGCTCTATAAAATTCACTGGTTGTACTTCCAACATACTCGTGTAATCTTCCATTTCGTTCAAACTATAAACAGGTTGTTCATTTAGCCAATATACAATTGATAACAAATGTGCTGCAAAAAGAATCATTGGGCCTTCAGCTTCTTGCTTATTTCTGTTTCGAAAAAGTGTCGCAATGTCTTCATGCTTACTTTTCCATACATTCAACATTACAGGAATACTATTTTCAATTTCATTCCACGGCTCATATTGTCTTTCCATATCATATATAAAATAAGTATTTTGTACTGTTTCTTCAAAAGACTGTTCTGTATAATACGCAATCGAATTTATACTTTCTTTAAAAAATGGTAAGCATCGAAATTCTTTCGGTATTTCTATCACTCGCTCCATCCTTTATTTCCCCTTCATTCGCTTCTTTCCTTCACGACATACTTCTAGTAAAGGACACTCCTCACATTGTGGTCGCTGCGCTTTACAGTGATAACGTCCAAAGAAAATCATACGGTGATGTGTGACGCTCCATTCATCCATCGGAATTTTCTTCATTAATGTCTTTTCTACTTCTAACACCGAATCTTTCCATCTACAAATCGCTAACCGTTTACTCACTCTTTCTACATGCGTATCAACAGCAATTGCCGGAATACCAAACGCTACCGAAACAACTACGTTTGCTGTTTTTCGACCTACTCCTGGTAACTTCGTAAGCTCATCTCGATCTTTCGGCACTTCCCCATTGTAATCATCTAATAACATTCTGCACAATTTTTGAATGTTTTTTGCTTTATTTCTATACAAACCAATAGAACGTATATCTTGTTGTAATTCTTCTAGCGAAACACTTAAATAATCTTCTGGCGTTTTATATTTTTGAAATAAATTTTTCGTCACTTTATTTACAAGTGCATCTGTACATTGTGCAGATAACGCTACCGCGATTACTAGTTCAAACGGATTATCATGAATTAATTCACAATGTGCTTCTGGATACATATCCGCCATTGTGTCTAAACAATAGCGAATTTGCGTTTTATTTAACATATACTTCCTCCTACATTACTGCTCCAACCAATTATAAAAAGGTACTTTTCCAGTAAATTTCGTCTCTTGTTTTGTCGTTTGCTGCGTTCGTTGTTGATTTGCTCTAAATTTTCGTCCTTGGTTTTGGGCTTGATCTACTGTTTTAATACCATTCTTTTTCCATTCAAATAAAATACGATCAATATATCGGAAATTAAGCTTACCACTCATTACAGCTTCCCTGAGGGCCGCTTGAATTAAATTCGGATGATGTTGATCTTGATCTTCCCACATTCCCAACGTTTCACATTCAAATGGAGAGAGTGGTCTTCCAAATTCTTTTTCAAATACTGTATATAAATTTACTTGCAGTTGCTTTATTTCTTTTTGTTCTTCCTCTATTGATTCATTCATTAAGAAATGCAATATTTTTTCCCATAGCGGTTGTAAAGAATAACTTTCACACATCATCGCTTCTGATTTTTGTCCACCTTCTAGTGATAAAAAACCTTTTTGAATCAATGCCTGAATAACTTCCATACATTTCATTTCGGTAATCGTCATCCGTTCTGAAATCTCTGACGGAGTCGGAAACGAATTGCCCGATTCTAAAAATGTATGTACATGAAGTACAACCATAAATTCCGTTTCATTTAACCCTAATTTTTTATAATGCATCATAAGTAATTTTGGAATTGCAATGCTTCCCTGCTCAAACCACTGTAACATCATTTTCTTTTTCATCACCAAACACCTCGCTCTCTAGTATAACACACCTTTCGCTATTTCTTTTTGCCACAATTCGTCAAAAAAACCTCCCTATTATTGTAGGAAGGTTTTTTTGTATTACGTTAATAAAATATACAATTAAGCTTGCACTTTACTTTTCATAAACGTATGAATACGTTCTAATGCTTTCTCCACTTGTTCAAGAGATGTCGCATATGATAAACGAACGTTATTTGGAGCACCAAATCCTGTACCTGGTACAAGAGCTACTTTTTCCTCTTCTAATAGAGCTTTTGCCCAATCATCAACAGTTTCGTATCCTGATAAAGCTACTGCTTCTTTTACATTAGGGAATAAGTAAAATGCACCTTGTGGTTTAATGCAAGTAAAGCCAGGGATTTGAATTAATTTCTCATAAATAATGTTTAATCTCTCTTCAAATGCTTGACGCATTGTTTCTACAGGTTCTTGTGAGCCTGCATATGCCGCGATTGCGCCGTATTGAGCGATTGAAGTAGGGTTTGACGTACTATGACTCGCTAAGTTCGTCATCGCTTTAATAAGCTGCTTATTTCCTGCTGCATATCCAATACGCCATCCTGTCATAGAATGAGATTTAGATACACCATTAATAATAAGTGTTTGTTCTTTTAATGCATTAGAAAGCTGGGCAACCGAAGTATATTCTGCTCCACCATAAATTAATTTCTCATAAATTTCATCTGAAACGATTAAAATATCGTGTTCTAAACATACTTCTCCAAGCTGTTGTAATTCTTCTTTGCTGTAAATCATTCCTGTTGGATTGCTCGGTGAATTAATAATAACTGCTTTCGTTTTCTCTGTAATTGCCTCACGCAGCTGCTTCGCTGTAATTTTGTATTCATTATCTTCAAGGCCTTCTACATAAACTGGCTTACCACCAGCAAGTTTTACTTGTTCCGGATAACTTACCCAGTATGGCGTAGGGATGATAACTTCATCTCCTTCATCAAGTAACACTTGGAATAATGTATATAATGCATGCTTTGCACCGTTACATACAATAATTTCAGACGGATCATACGCAATTCCTTGATCGCGAGTAAACTTCTTAACAATTTCTTGTTTTAACGCTTGTAATCCACCTGTTGGTGTATACTTCGTATGTCCTTCTAACATCGCTTTATGTGCAGCATCCATAATATGTTCTGGCGTATTAAAGTCAGGTTCTCCTGCCCCTAATCCAATTACATCATGACCTTCTGCTTTTAATGCTTGTGCCTTTGCTGTAATTTCTAAAGTTGCAGATGGTGTTAAAGCAGCTACTCGCTTTGCTAATTTCATTTGTAGTTCCCCCTACATCTATTTTTCAATGCTGTAATGACCAGCATAAGCCCCATTTTGAAACTCTAAATAATAATACGTATAACGATCTTCCTGATCAATATATGTAATTTCCCACAACGGAATATCATTTTGAGCACCTAATTTTACTTTTATAATTTCTTTTGGCTTTGGCTTCGGCTCATCGCCTTTTCCTGTAGCTTGTTCAGCCAACTTTTGCAAAGCTTCTTTTTCAGGAATACCTTCACTCTTTTTCTTCACAAGGACATTCCCTTTTTTATTAGGCACCCAAACAATAATTTGTTCTCCTTTTTCGTCTACACCTTGTACGACTGTATATGAAGAATTTCCGTTATAATAATCCACAGATTTTACTTTTACAAGCTTTGCTTTTTCTTTTGCAATTTCTACAGATTTTGCCTCTTTAGGGATTTTCTTTTCCATTGCTTTATTATAAACATACGCCCCATATATTCCGCTAGCAACGATTACGATAACGATTGCAAAGATCCACTTTTTCATTGTATCACTACGTTCTGTAAATCGTAAATACAGCTGTTTCTTTATCTTTTTCGTCTAATGCTAATCCGAACATGAGGTCCTGCTCTTTTAACGTACGATTCAAACTATCAACGATTTTATACAAGTCAGACGAATATTTAATACGCGTCGTTGATAGGACTTCGATTTTCTTATCCATGAAAAAACTCCTCCGTTACACAAAAATTTCTAATTATAGAAGAACGCAATGCGGTTACAATAAGAGTACATTCTTTACAACCCCTGCTTCATCACCCATCTATTATAGCAGGACATGTACAGCAAAAAAAGGTTTCAAGTCGAAAACCAATACATTTTGTATACAAGAAGTAAGAAAAATAAAATTCCTCCTACCCACATTTTTTACGCCTGAAGTTTACATGCACTTCAGGCGTATTTTTTCTTCCAATTTTATTCAATTGGCCGTTCCTTTAATTGTTCTAACAATTCTTCTAAAGGGCCTTCATAAAGCGGAACAGTTGGAATTGATTGTAAAAAACGTTTTCCATAGGAAGCGCTTGTCAAACGACGATCTAATACAAACACCGTCCCGGTATCTGTACTTGTTCTAATAAGACGACCAAATCCTTGTTTGAAACGCAGTATTGCTTGCGGGAGTGCTAACTTAGCGAATACGTCCTCTCCTTGATTTTTTAACCACTCTCCTTTTGCTTCCATCATCGGTTGATGAGGAGGCGTAAAGGGAAGGCGGACAATAACAAGACAACTAAGGGCATCTCCAGGTATATCTATCCCTTCCCAAAAACTACTTGTTCCTAATAAAATTGATTTGTCGAACTCTTGAAACTTACGAATGAGGCGACTTCTGCTCTTATTATTCACACTTTGCGTTAATAATAAATAGCCTTCTAATTCCTCATCATTTTTCAAATTCGTATACGCTTCTTTCAACATTTCATACGAAGTGAACAAAACAAGCATTCTACCTTCTGTAGTTTTCGCTATTTTTGCAATATGAGCCGACACAGATTCAATATATTCTTCATTACTTGCTTGCTTAATAAAAGGCACATCCGTTGAAACCATTAATTTCATCTGTTCTTCAAAATGGAATGGTGATGGGACCTGTAATGTATTTGGAGCAAAATCATGTAAGCCTAGCTCTTCTTTTATATAGTCAAATGAATCGTTTACTGTTAGCGTTGCTGATGTGAAAATAACACTCTTTTTCTCTGTTAAAAATTCATCAGCAAATCTTTCACCAATACGAACAGGTTGTCCATATAAAACAGTTGAATGAATGGTTCCCTTCGTTTCAGTTTCCATCCATGTCACATATGAATTTTTTTCTAAAATGAGTACTTGTAAAGATTGCGCCATCTTTCTCAACAACTCAATTAAATGCATAAATTCACCTGTGACAACATGCATTTCCCATTCTAATTTACTTTGCAATATATCAACTTGCTTCTCAAGTGTAGAGAGTAATTTTCTTACATCATATACAAAGCGATTTGTTAACTCGGTAATACTATCCCATAACTTACCTTTCTCTACTTCCGTGTTATATCGATAAATGAGTGGCATATTGCTGATCCCTTGTTCCTGCTTTGTTTGTTTAAAGATGAATGCACGTAACATTTGGAATAGCTCATCCGCATCAAATTTCAACTCCTTCAAACTATGACTTACCATGCGGAAAGTAGAACGGGAGGCTTGCTCTGATTTTTTCATCATTTTATATACTTTAGAAAGCACATCATCTGTTTCTAGCGTACCAAGACGAGATAAAACTAGCTGGAAATACATACAGGAGAACTGTTCACCTAATGTTCTACTCGCCGCTTCCTCAATATGATGAGCCTCATCAAAAATAATATGTTCACATGACGCAAACAGGGGTTCTTCACTTGAAAAATCTTGAAATAATAACGCATGATTTGTAATAACGATATCTGCAAATAATGCTTTATTCTTTGCTCGTTGATAAAAACAACGACTAAACCAGTTGCTTTGCATCCCGCCTGGACTATGTACATCACTACAAATACGGTTCCAAAGTAACTTTCCGCCCTCAGGAATATTTAATTCATCACGATCGCCCGTTTCCGTTTGCAATAACCACACTAAAATTTTTGCCTTCGTGAGCGCCATATCATAATTTTTCTCTTCTTCTTGCAAAGCATATTCAAATTTATGTAGACAAAGATAATGCTTTCTTCCTTTTAGCAGAGCTACTTCAAATGAAAATGGCATGATTTTCTGTAATAATGGAATTTCTTTTTCTAGTATTTGTTGTTGCAGTTGTACAGTTTGGGTACTTATGATGACAGGTTCTTCTTTTTTCTTTGCAAAATAAATACTTGGAAGCAAATATGCAAGAGTCTTCCCTGTTCCTGTTCCTGCTTCAATTAGTGAAAACCTAGAATCTCTTAGCGCTGTATATATTTCCTTCATCATACTCTGTTGGCTTTCTCTTTTTTCAAACTTTGGCATATTCGACTCAAGTTTATCAATTGTCTTATGCAAGAAAGCATCAAATTTAAATGCACATGTTTCACTTAAGTTTAAAGAATAATTCCGTTTTCGAAGTGCAATATTTCGATACACTTCATATCCCTCTGCTCCTTTTTTACCATGCATCATTTTCTTTAAAATATTTTCAGAAAGCACATCCGCTATATCACTTTGAAACACATCACTCAATTCATAAAGCGATTGCAAAGTGACAAGGGGTAACTTCTCAATTTCATTTAAAAATTGTAAAAACAATTCCGCTGTTGCAAGAGCATCACTATCCGCACGATGCGGTTGATCATGCTCTAATTCGTGTTGTTTAGCTAAATCACGTAATTTATAACTATCAGCCGTTGGCAAAAGAATTTGCGCCAACTCAACTGTATCAACTTTTGGACAATGTATTTCTGTATATCCAGCCTGCCTTAATTCTTCCGTTAAAAAATTCCAATCAAAATGAACATTATGTGCAACGAAAGCTGCACCTTGTAATAGCTCAACAACCATCGGGGCTACATCTTGAAATAACGGGGCTTGCTTAACCATACTCTCATCAATCCCTGTTAACTCTGTAATAAATGGCGGAATCTCTCTCTTCGGATTAATAAAAGATGAAAAAATCTCTAATATCTCTCCATCTTCCACTACAACAGCTGCAATTTGGGTAATTTTATCTTTCCCATCCTTCCAGGAGTTCCCTGTCGTCTCTAAATCCACAACGACATAACGCTTACTCATATATGTAACACCTCAATTTCTTACCTATCAAACAGAAAATTATATAATGTTACTATACCACGTTTTATCTCATCTTAATGAAAAGATGCACAAAAAAGCTATCTCCGTAATAGAGATAGCCTTCTTACTTATAGTATCGTTCCTGCTTTTTCAGCACCTAACATTTCAATAATTTGATTATTATCGTCTAATACTGCAATTTTCGGCTCTTGTTTATGAATATTTTCTTCTGCCACTAGACCGTAGCAAATAATAATAACTTTATCTCCTGGTTGTACAAGCCTTGCAGCTGCACCATTCAAACAAACAACACCGCTACCACGTTCTCCTTTAATAACATATGTCTCTAAGCGAGCACCATTATTATTATTTACAATTTGGACTTTTTCATTTTCTACAATATTTACTGCATCCATTAAATCTTCATCAATTGTAATACTACCTACATAATTTAAATTTGCTTCTGTTACTGTTGCGCGATGTAACTTCGCTCTCATCATTGTGCGAAACATAGATGCTCCCCCTTATTTAACCGTTAATGTTATATTGTCAATTAATCGTACATTGTCAAATTTAACTGCAATTGCTAAAATGATTCGTCCTTCAATTTTATCCACTACTTGTAGTGAAGGATACGTATATAAATCAGCATAATCTACAGTGCCTTTCGTATACGTCTCAATATACTCTTTCACAAGAGTTGTAATGATTTCTGCATTACGTTCTCCTGCCTCAATTCTTTCTTTCGCTATACATAGACTGCGGTATAAATGAGGAGCCTCTTCACGCTCTTCTTGTGACAAATACACGTTACGAGAACTTTTCGCTAATCCATCTTCTTCCCTTACAATATCCACCGGTACGATTGTAACCGGAATATTAAAATCAGCGACAAATCCTTCAATGACAGCAACTTGCTGTGCATCTTTCATACCGAAATAAGCACGTGTTGGCAATGTAATATTAAATAGTTTCATTAGTACAGTCGCAACACCAGCGAAATGACCAGGTCTTTGCTTTCCGCATAACACATCGGTACGCTTCACAACTTCTACTGTTGTCGTTTGTTCTGCTGGATACATTTCTTCTACGCTCGGATAAAATAAATAATCTACACCGTTTTCTTTTGCTACATTTTCATCTCTATCAATATCACGAGGGTATCGATCTAAATCTTCATTTGGTCCAAACTGTAGCGGATTAACAAACACGCTTAAAACTACAATTTCATTTTCTTCTCTTGCCTTACGTAATAAAGTCGCATGACCTTCATGTAAATAACCCATCGTTGGGACAAAACCAATACTTTTTCCACTTGCACGTAGTTCGTTTGTAATTTGCTGCATCTCTTGTACTGTAGTTACGATTTTCATTATTGTTTTCCTCCGTATAACGCTAAACATTCTTCCTCTTTCATTGTGAATGAATGTTTTTCTTCCGGAAATTGACCTGTCTTTACTTCAGTAACGTATTGTGAAATCCCTCGCACAATCTCCTCTTGAACCGACGTATATTGCTTCACAAATTTCGGAACACGCTTTACACCATATGAGATAAGATCATGATAAACGAGTACTTGCCCATCCACTTTTTGTCCTGCTCCAATTCCAATCGTTGGAATTGTTAGTTGCTTCGAAATGAATTCTGCTAGCTGCATTGGCACACATTCTAATACAAGTGCTATCGCACCAGCTTCCTCACATCTCTTCGCATCTTCTATTAATTTTTTTGCACTTTCAGCATCTTTTCCTTGTACTTTATAGCCACCTAACACTCCTACAGATTGAGGAGTTAAGCCTAAGTGTGCCACGACAGGAATTCCCGCACTCGTCAAGTAATGAATAGTTGATATCACTTCTCCTGCACCTTCTACCTTCAGTGCATGAGCACCACTCTCTTGAACGATGCGGCGTGCATTCACCATCGTATCTTGAGGCGACACATGATACGACATAAATGGCATATCAGTTACAATAAACGTCTCTTTCGCTCCTCGGCGTACAGCTTTCGTATGATGAATCATATCCTCTACTGTTACAGGTACTGTTGAATCATAGCCGAGCACAACCATCCCAAGGGAATCTCCAACTAAAATCATATCAACTTCCGCTTCTTCTGCTAACTTAGCAGATGGATAATCATACGCCGTTAGCATTGTAATCGGCTCACCTTGCTCTTTCATTTTCAAAAAATCTGTTTTTGTTTTCAAAAACTACTCCTCCTTTATACAGGAGAGAGGAGATGGCCGAAATCATATAAAAAACCCCTCTGGCCATAAAAGGGCAGAAGGGTTGTGTGTTAGTCGGCATTATTCATCCCTCTGTCCCAGTCCGTTATTGGATCAAGGCAGAATCCAAGTTATTATTTTTCGTATTGCATCGAATCATGGTGCAGTTCGCTCTGATACTGCCCACATTCGAACTAATTATAGCAAACTCTAAAAAGGAATTACTACATTTTTTTGAAAAAATAATTTTTATCCTTATTACGGTATGTGAAATTTTTAAATAACGTATGCATAGAAAGATAAACAGATTTGTTTACATGCATAGTATAACTCTTAAAATAATGATGCAGGTTAATTGAGGAAACATACTTACAAAAGGAGAATTGCTAATGTCTATAAGCACATGGTTATTTCGATTCATCGGTTTTCTTGTGATGCTTGTGGGAGTAACAACTTTAAATTCCCTCAATGTATTTGCATCAATTAACGTCGTAACACAACCTGTTGAGTCTGCCAAAGTGATTGAAGTCGAGCTAAACGATGATTACTTTAAACCGAACGTCATCACGATTCCAATTGAAGAATCAACAACATTGCTATTGAAAAATAAAGGCAAGAGCGAGCACACCTTTACAGTAAAAAAGCTCGGCATTGACGTCGTAGTCGAGTCAGGACAAGAAAAAAATATTACCGTGAAACCTAAAAATACTGGTACATATGAATTAATATGCCGGTATCACCTTCTTAAAGGAATGGAGGGAAAAGTAATCGTCAAATGACAAGTAAATACTAAAAAATTCATTATCGCACCGCAAACTCATTTCAAAAATATTAAAATAAAAAAGAAGTTCCAAAAGAGGAACTTCTTTTACTTAATTTCGATATCCGCAGAATGAATGTGATGTACTTTTCCTTCATGATCTTCTAGAAGCAATACACCATCCTCTGTAATTCCTTTTGCTATCCCTGTAATTGTCTCTCTCATCGTTCGAGCGTTAATTTCTTTCCCGATGCTCACAGCGTAACTTTCCCAAAGAATTTTAATGACAGAGAAACCATTTTGTAAATACTCTTCATATAATTTTTCTAGTTGTAAAAAGATTTGTTGCATAAGCTCCGCACGAACAATTGGCTTACCAGATTCAATCGCTAAAGAAGTAGCAATATGCTGAATTTCCTCATCAAAATGTTCTTGCTTTTGATTCGCATTAATACCAATACCCATAATGACAGCATTAATTTTATCAGGATCAGCTTGCATTTCTGTTAATATACCTACAGCTTTTTTCCCCTGAATTAAAATATCATTCGGCCATTTTATTCCTACATTTACACCTGTGCACTTTTCAATTGCTTGCGCAACGCTAACAGCGGCTAACAAAGTAAGTTGTGGTGCATGATGAACCGGGATTGATGGACGTAAAATAATACTCATCCAAATTCCTGTTCCTTTTGGTGAATGCCATTTTCTGCTTAAACGACCTCTACCCGCTGTTTGTTCTTCTGCCACAACAATCGTTCCTTCTTCTGCCCCTTCATAAGCGAGTTTTGCTGCAATATACTGCGTCGATTCAACAGACTCTTCAAAATACACTGTTCTACCAATATGTTTCGTTTGTAATCCTAACTGAATTTCATTCGCAGTCACTTTGTCTGGCTTACTTGCAATTCGATAGCCTAATCGACGCACAGCTTCAAGTTCATACCCCTCATTCCGAAGGTCCTCCATATGTTTCCACACAGCAGTTCTTGAGCAACCAAGTTTATCACTAATTGTTTGACCAGATACAAACTCGCCATCCGCTTCCGAAAAAACTTGCAATAACTGCTTTCTTATAGTAGATTGCATTCTTGCAGCCACTCCCTTATACACTCTTTCTCATTCACTACATTTCCTTGTACGATTGCTTCTTCAATTTTTTGAATCATTTCAGCAACCCACGGACCTGGCTTTTTACTTGCCCAGTTTAACAAATCATTCCCAGTCACATTCATCTCTTGTCGATTCTTGATTGGCAATGCTTGAAACAACGTTTGTACTCGTTTCACAGATGTATGATCATAGCTTTCAATCATCGCTTCATATACTCTTTCTGCCATTTCAGCTATATGAATTCCCGTTTTATAAAGAAGAACTGTATCCCAATCCTTTTCCTTTCTCTTACGGACTGTTAATAAAACTGCGACGATATCTTTTATTTTTTTATTTGAAAACTTCCATTGACGTAAAAAGACAGCTGGATGTTCTTCCCCGATACAATATAAGAAAAAGGCCCATGCCTCAATGTCTGTTTCAAAAGAATCCCAGTTATACTGCGTAGCTTTTAACAATCTCTCTTCTGACATCTGTAAATATGGTAGATGGGAAAATAGTTTCGTTTCTACTAATTCTTTGAGAGCCTTCACACAATATGTGCCAGTTAACAGTTTTTCAAACTCCACTGTAATTCTCTCAATTGCTATATGTTCCAGCAAATGTCCATATGTTTCAATTGCTTGTTTCGTTTTCGTCTCTAAAGAAAAACCTAACGTACTTACGAACCGAATACCACGCATCATTCGCAGGGCATCTTCTTGAAAACGATCCGCAGCATTTCCCACTGTCACAATTTCTCTCTTTTGAATCGCTTCCTGCCCAGCAAATAAATCAACCATTTCGCCTTCTTCTGTCATAGCAATTGCATTCATTGTGAAATCACGACGTTTTAAATCCTCTTCTAATGAACGAACAAATTGAACACTACTAGGTCTTCGAAAATCTTCATATTCGCTCTCTGTTCGAAACGTGGTTACCTCATAAGGTTCACCATTTTCTACTACAATTACAGTTCCATGCTCAAGACCAACAGGAACATGTCTTGGAAATATAGCCATCACTTCTTCTGGTAAAGCAGATGTCGCAATATCAATATCTCCAACCGGCCTATCGATAATAAGATCGCGTACGCTTCCGCCGACAAAGTAGGCCTCATGCCCTTGTTGCTTTAAAGTCTCAATAATAGAACTAGCTTTTTTAAATCTTTCCATTTTTGTCATCCCTTAGTACATCATAGTAAATCGTTTCATATTGTGAGACGATTTTTTCAGAGCGGAACTGCTCGTAAACACTTGCTCTTGCTCGCTCTCCCATATTACGGTGAAGTTCTTCATCCTTTAATAACTGAATGGCTTGATTTGCCACTCCTGTTGTATCGCCAACTTCACATAAATATCCTGTTTCACCATGTTGAATGACTTCTGGAATACCTCCAACCCTTGTTCCGATACAAGGTACACCACACGCCATCGCTTCTAATAAAACAAGACCAAAACTCTCTTTCTCTGATAGAAGTAACATTAAATCACTCATCGCAAGTAACTCTGCAACATTATCTTGCTTCCCTAAAAATAAGACGCGATCTTCAATATGTAAATTTTTCACCAACTGTAAAATCGTGCAAAATTCCGGTCCATCTCCAACAAGAAGCAACTTCGCATCTACTTCTGTAACAATTTTAGCAAAAGCCTGCACAACATCTTGCACACGTTTCACTTTACGGAAATTTGAAATATGAATGAGTATCTTTTCACTTTCACTTATACCGTATTCTTTCTTTAATTGAGTCATATCACGCTTGAAATATACACGTTCGTCTATAAAGTTATATACCGTTTGAATGTCTTTATTTGGTTTTACAAGCTCATGCGTTTCGTTAATTAATGAATGCGAGACAGCCGTCACAACATCGGATTGCTCAATACCAAAACGAATTAAATTATTTAAAGAAGGGTCGGAACCTAACACAGTAATATCTGTTCCATGCAAGGTTGTAACAATTTTAATACGCTCGCCAATCATTTGTTTTGCTAAATAAGCACAAATGGCATGTGGTATTGCGTAATGCACATGTAAAATGTCTAGGTTTTCTCTTTGTGCAACCTCTGCCATTTTACTCGCTAACGCTAAATCGTACGGTGGATATTGAAATACAGAGTATTGATTTACTGTCACTTCATGAAAGTAAATGTTTGGATACACTTTATTTAACCGGAATGGTAAACCCGATGTAATAAAATGAATTTCATGCCCGCGTTCCGCTAATTGCTTTCCTAATTCTGTTCCAACAACTCCAGAACCACCTACAGAAGGATAACATGTAATACCTATTTTTAATTTCATTTACATCCCCCTATTAAATCAGCATGTAATAAAACCGGTTTCTTACTCATAAACCCTTCGGCATATAAGACTCCAACTTCTTTTCCAAACATTTTCTCACGAGCGACTACAGTTTCAACGTAACCTTCTGTTAACGGCGTTTTCACACCATCACTCCCTGTTGAAAACTGACTTTCATACGCTTCTAGTGCTTCCACTTTTTGCGATACGTATTCACTAATATCTATACAAAAATTCGGTTTATGAAAACCATTAATCATATAATGATAAAAAGACTCCACACGATGTGGTGGAACCTCTGGCATATATTTGCGAATTCCCGCTGAAAAAATAGCTTCTTCCACAAGTTTTGCACAATTTGCATGATCTGGATGACGATCTTCATAATACGGTGCAAAAACTAGTTTTGGTTTATATGTACGAATTACCTTTACAATTTCACGTATATACTCTTCTTTCATATACAAACCACGGTCTGGCATCGCTAAATTTAGTCTCGTTTTTACTCCCATTATACGAGCTGCCGCCTTTGCTTCTTCTTTTCTTAACTCTATCGTTCCATTAGAAGAAAGATCAGCTTCTGTTAAATCACAAATACCTACTTCATACCCTTGCTTCGTATATTTAGCAATGGTACCAGCCATGCCGATTTCAACATCATCGGCATGAGCACCAAACGCTAATATATGTAATCCACTCATAATTGTTCCCCTCATTTTCTTAACTTGCGGTAATCTAAATCTCCTCGTTCTAATGCGTGCATTAACATTTCAGCACTCGCCATATTCGTTGCAAGTGGAATTGCATATACATCACATAAACGAAGCAATGCATTCACATCCGGTTCATGCGGCTGTGCTGTTAATGGATCGCGGAAGAAAATTACCATGTCTAAATCATTTTTCGCAATCATTGCACCAATTTCTTGATCGCCACCAAGAGGACCAGATTGATATCTTGTTACAACTAAACCGGTCGCTTCCATAATACGAAGCCCTGTCGTTCCTGTTGCAAATAATTCATGTTGTTCAAAAATTGGTTTATATGCGTATGCAAACGAAACCATGTCATTTTTCTTTTTGTCATGTGCGATTA
This sequence comes from Bacillus sp. FSL R9-9834, assembly GCF_038006905.1. NCBI lineage: Bacteria > Bacillati > Bacillota > Bacilli > Caryophanales > Bacillaceae > Bacillus > Bacillus sp. FSL R9-9834. The sequence goes on along the minus strand of NZ_JBBOWD010000001.1, from coordinate 1,567,854 downwards.
AGGCAATTTTCATCCGTTGTCTCCCCTTTAGTCGATAATATTTTCTAAACCGTACACAAGATGATCTAGATTCATTACTGTCTCAATTGATAGTTTTACACCAGACATAAATGATGCACGATTGAATGAATCATGACGAACTGTTAACATTTGTCCGTCTCCACCAAACATTACTTCTTGGTGTGCAATAAGTCCTGGTAAACGTACACTATGAATGTGAATGCCGTCTACATTTGCACCACGAGCTCCTTTTAGTTGCTCTACTTCATTTGGATGACCTTGCTGCTTAGATTCACGATTTTGACGAATCAATTCTACTGTTTTTACCGCAGTACCAGATGGTGCATCTAATTTTTGATCATGATGCAATTCAATTACTTCAACATCTTGGAAGTACTTCGCTGCCATTTGTGAGAATTTCATCATAAGAACTGCACCAATTGCAAAGTTTGGAGCGATAATTGTTCCTACTGCTTTTTCTTTTGCAGTCTCGGTTAATTGTTTTAGCTCTTCTTCTGTAAATCCAGTTGTACCAATAACAGAACGAAGTCCACGCTCAACTGCTAGTGTAACGTGTTGTTTTCCAACTTCTGGCGTTGTTAAATCTAACAACACATCTGCTTCTACTTCCTCTAAACAAGTATGTAAATCCGCGTAAATAGGTGTATCTAACGCTGGCATTCCAGGTAAATCAGAGATTTTCTCTCCACCATGCTTATAATCCACTGCTGCTACTAAATTAAAATGTTCCGTTCTTTCCATAAGAAGAACTGCTTCATGTCCCATACGTCCTCTTGGTCCAGCGATAATTACTTTAATTTCTTTCATTATTCTTTCTCTCCCTCATCAATACGTGTCCAGCGATCTTTATCGCGAGTATTAAATTTATTCATTACAATGTTATGTGCTGTTTCTAAATCAATATTTAAACTATTTGCCATACAAATCATAACAAATAATACATCTCCAAGCTCTTCTTCAATACTACGTTCTGTTTCAGTTGTTTTCTTCGGTTTCTCACCATAATAATGATTAACCTCTCTTGCAAGCTCCCCCATTTCTTCCGTTAAACGAGCCATCATTGCAAGTGGACTGAAATAACCTTCTTTAAACTGACCAATATATGCATCTACTTCTTTCTGCATATCCTTCATCGTTTTCGCTTCCATACAATTCACCTCTAATCCTTCCTCTTTCATGTTAGCCAATTCATCGCGATTTGACAAATATTATTCCCCGCCAAACACCTATTTGCGACCCTTTTTGGGAAAGATTATAATAAAGTGAAACTTCTTTTGCATGCTTTTCGCAAAAGATTAGTTGAACCAATCGGGTTCCTACGGCTGGTTTTCACTGCTTCCTTGCTTTATTCCCTACCAGCCGTTGGAACGGGGTAAAGTGAAACTTCTTTTGCGTTTTTACAGCCTTCACTATTTTCACTAGCAACTAGAAATTACTTATCATTATGTTTTACCGTTTCAGCGGAGCAATGCCATTTACATAATTAGGGGGATTTCTATATGACATCAAATTTGAAGATTCGAAATATCATTTTCATTTTAATCGGTTCCGCTATTTTTTCTTTCGGTATTGTGAATATCAATATTGAAAATCACCTTGCAGAAGGTGGATTTACCGGTATTACACTATTATTGTATTTTCTATTTAAGTTTGACCCTTCTTATTCAAACTTAATTTTAAATATCCCTATATTTTTTATTGGTTGGAAATTACTTGGAAGAACGACATTTATATATACACTAATCGGCACCTTTAGCGTATCTTTATTTCTATGGATTTTTCAGCGTTACGAAGTTCTCAACTTACATGTAAACTTACAAAACGATATGACACTTGCTGCTTTATTCGCCGGAGCATTTATTGGTATCGGTCTTGGGATTATATTTAAATACGGCGGAACTACTGGCGGTGTAGATATTATCGCGAGACTCGCTCATAAATATGTTGGCTGGAGTATGGGGAAAACGATGTTTATGTTTGATGCTATCGTCATTATCGTCTCTATCCTTACCTATTTATCATATCGCGAGGGTATGTATACGTTAGTTGCTGTTTTTATCGGAGCGAAAGTGATTGATTTTATGCAAGAAGGAGCCTATGCAGCAAAAGGAGCAACGATTATCTCAGATAAAAACGATGAAATTGCTGCCAAAATTTTATCTGAGATGGAGCGCGGAGCAACCTTTTTAAAAGCTGTTGGGTCGTATACAAAAGTGGAACGGAACGTATTGTATTGCGTTGTTGCTAAAAATGAAATCGTGAAACTAAAAAACATTATTACTTCTGTAGATCCTCACGCCTTTGTTGCTGTAAGTGACGTACACGATGTAGTTGGTGAAGGTTTTACATTGGATGAAAATAAAAATCCGTTACATACATAAACGCAACTAGAAAAGCTCTTTAGCTTTTCTAGTTTTTTATTACATATTTTTCAAGTTTATCTAAATCCTCATAAATAAGCTCCAATAAACTTCGATTATAAAAAATGGAAGCAGGGTGAAATATCGGAAAAATATGATATTCTTTCTCTGACCATGTAAACTCTGCACTTTGCATATCCTTTAACTTTTGAATGGGCTGTTTTAATAATTGTCCGTGTACGTCTGTGATTTTTTTATCTTTTCCTATTAAACGTTGAAGACCGATATTGCCAAGCGTGACGATAAGCTTCGGATTTATTTTCTCTAATTCATAATCTAACAAAGGCGCATGGGCAACTATTTCTCCTTGATTTGGCGTTCTATTATACTTTTTTTGTATGATTTCACCATTTCGTTCTTTTTTCTCTCGCCATTTATAAGGTCTACTCCGAACAGCGCTCGTAATATATACTTCTTCCCTTGTAACGTGAATACGTTCTAAAAACCCCATTAATTGTTTTCCCGCTCTCCCGCTAAACGGAATTCCATTATGAATTTCTGTTTCACCAGGCGCTTCTCCTAACAACATAAATTTTGGATTTTCAGGACCTTGTCCACTTAAAAAGCCTTCTAGCTGATAAGGAGCACTACGTTCTTTCACTTGTTTTACTAAATGACTTGGATATTTCATTTGCCCCACCACCTTTCCGCATTACTTCTATTATTGCTACTTGCCATATATTATATAATTCAATTCATAAAACAAAAAAGACTATCAAAATTGATAGTCTTTAGTCGTCGCTACGCTGCATACCAGTATAAATCAATACAAGACGTAATAATTCAAATACCGCTACAGCTGCAGCTGCTACATATGTTAATGCTGCCGCATTTAATACTTTACGAGCTTGCCCATATTCATCGGTTGATACGATACCTAACGCTTCAATTTGTTGCATTGCACGCTTGGATGCATCAAATTCAACTGGTAATGTAACAAGTTGGAACACAACACCTGCTGCCATTAAAATGATACCTAATAACAACAAACCAGACATTTGTGCAAATATACCGATTAGGACGAAAATCCAAGACATATTCGAACCAAAGTTTGCAACTGGCACTAACGAATGACGAACGCGCATAAAGTTATAATCTTTTGCATCTTGAATTGCGTGTCCTACTTCGTGTGCTGCAACTGCTGTACCAGCAACTGAATGACCGTAATAGTTATCTGTTGATAATCGAACTGTTTTTGCAGTTGGATCATAATGGTCTGATAAATGACCTGGTGTTTCTTCAACGGCTACGTTGTATAATCCATTCTCATCTAAAATTTTCCGAGCCACTTCTGCTCCTGTCATACCTGATGTTGAGTAAACTTGTGAATACTTGCTATAGGCACTACGTACTTTTGACTGTGCGTACAACGGTATGATCAAAATGATCGCGAAGTAAATTAAATAAAACATCATGAACCTCCATTGAAGTTTTAATTATAGTACTTCTCATTCTATTTTCTTCTGCCACCATTGTCAATGAATAAACCTTACAATCCGTATCTTTATTTATTACATTATCTATTCTTAGAATGTACATTACTTTTTCTTTTTTCTCTCTCCCCTTTATACTTTCTCCATCCAACATAAGTTAATGTGAATAAAATAAGACCTCCAGTAATTGTCATAAACCAAATGAGAGAGGGTGCAATTTCGTCTTTTTTTACTGTATGAAATATCTTTTGTAAATCCCCTTTAATGATTCCTACTTGCATTTGCCCACCTTTCGTTTTTAACATAACGTTACGGAATTCATCCAAATAAGATAAATGGGCATTTACACGCTGCACTTCGTTTTCTGGCAGAGCTATCATTAAGCTTGGATAAATAATATTAAATTCATGTAAAAATGTGTTTAACGTTTGTTGAAACTGTCCCGTATCTTCTTTTGTCATCGCTTTTTCCATTTGAGAAAAGGCATCCATTACTTTTCCTTCTCTTTCCATCCAAAGTGGTTGGTACTTCGATACTTGTGCATCAACAGCGAGCTGCAGTGCTAGTACATTATCAATTTTAACTTGTTTACTTACCTCTTCTTCCGCGAGAGATTGTTTCGCTTTGTCGTAAGCTAAAGAAATAACTCTAACTTGATCTGGCGTTACTTCTTGCTTCTTTTCATTCCCCTTTATGACAAACTGCTCCGAGAAATGTTGTAATACTTGTACTGCTTTTTCATCTTCATTACGCTTCACTAATTGTAATGAGTCATCCAACAAGCCTGTTAGTTCACTCCACTCTTCAGCATATATACGTAACGGAAACATTATAATTAGAAATGCTATCAATCCAACTAATGTTCTCTTCATCACGGTCCCCCCTATAACTACTAGTACAAAATATGTTAATTTGGACAAGAATAGAACAGAACTGGACGGAAAAATATATTATCGTTTTACAAACAAAAAAATTCTCTTTAAACAGAGAATTTTTCTTTTGAAATCCTTTTCTTTTTTACAAAATATTTATACAAGCTATAACAAATTATGCTACCACATAAAATAAATAATAAAATAGCACACGCTGCATGCATAAAGAACTCTTCTGGTAACATTAATATAATCGGATCCGTTTCAATATCAAACATCCAATAATCATTACTGAATAAAAGCTTATGGAATAATACAAAACTCTTTTCAAAATTAATAGCGATTGGTAACACAAGCGCAATCGGAAAGATAATTGTTACAATCGATCCATGCAGTAAAAACTTTTCATTTTTCTTTTTTAATAAATACATGCCGCCTACTATTGCAATCATAATTGTCGCATACATTACATATTGTATCTTTACTAAAATATTTTTAACATCTACAAAATGAATACGACCATTTGTAGACATATCTAATGTGGGCAACTGTAATGCACCGTCATAAAACGGAGATAAATATGTGATAAGCACATCATAATTTCTTTTAATATCATCCTTCGTCATATCTGCTAAATCTGGAATGTTTAAAAAATCAATTTCAAAATAATATAGCCATTTTCCGTATACAACCGCCGTTGTTGCGAGTGCAAATATAGAAAATGCTATGCTATATGAAACAATTATCGTAATCAATCGATCCAATATTTTTGTACCACTCGTATTTTTCTTCATTTTCTCCCCCTAATGTTCTAACGATTATAAAGAAAACTGTTTTCGATTCTCACGTAAGCAATAATAATATGTCATACAAAGCACAGCAATGCTTAACCAGAACGTAAAATAACCAATTTCCCCTACAAACAAATGCATAATTCCGTATCTCGGCATTTGCCAAAACAAATAATCAATTGCATCGTTATGTAATGTCCATATAGCTGCTACTGCAAAATGCCATTTTTTTATACGGTAAAACGGTGCATATAGCACTGCTTGTACTGCCATCGCAAAATGTGAAAGCATTAACATATACCCGATAAAGCCAATAGGACCTTTTACATAGATCATAATCCCATTTACAACAACAGCCCATATTCCATATTTTATTAAAGTAACAATCGCTAGCGCCTCTATTAATCCCCAATTTCTTTTTATTAAAAAAGCAATTAAAACAAAGACAAAAAAGAGACTTGCCATAGGACTATCGGGTACAAACGGCCAAAATATAGGTGAAGTTTCTTTTAATTGATTTCCATACCATATAAATCCGTATATTGTACCTAATATGTTAACAACTAATAAAAATAATAATACGGAGCGTTGTCTTAACATTGCATACAAATAAACCAAGTTGTATGTCCAACACCTTTCATTCTTTCATCAAACTCTACTCTATTATATAGTAAACTTTCTATCATCAAAATAAAAAGCTGACTACAAATTTTGTAGTCAGCTTTTTATTATTTTTTATTATACTTTGCAACGAATTCCGAAAGCTTCTTCAGCTCCTCATCTGTACCTTTAAATACACCTTTAGGCATGGAACCTTTTCCCTCTTTCGCAATTTTAGCAATTTCTTCTGGCTTCAAAGTTAAATTTTGCAGTGCCGGTGCTGCTGCTCCGCCCTGTAAATTGTCACCGTGACATGTTAAACAAGTATTTTTTTGCATTAATTTATAACCGCCATCATTTTTATCAACTGGTGCTGTTTTTACAATTGCTCCTTGTTTTTTTGCAGCTTCCCAGTCGTGGTGTGCTACAGATTCCCAAGTTAAAAAGATAATCGATGCAATTGCTAAAAGCATAAATCCCGTTGCTACAGGACGCTTCAATGGGCGTCTTTCTGGGCCTCGATCAAGAAATGGAGCTAACAGTAATGCGCCAAACGCAATCCCTGGCATAATGAACGCTCCAATTACAGTAAATGAGCCAGAAGCATAAGAATACTTTAATAACTGATACAAGAATAAGAAATACCAATCTGGAAGTGGTATATACCCAGCATCAGTTGGATCCGCCATTCTTTCAAGCGGTGACGGATGCGCCACTGTTAAACATAAATAACCGATTAAAAAAACTGCACCAACCATCCATTCTTTTAACAAGAAGTTCGGCCAAAATGCTTCTGTTTTCCCTGGGTATTCCGAATAGTCTTTTGGAATGTTTGGTTTCCGAGCTACTGGTACCCGAGAATCTCCTACAAACTTCATCCCTTTGCCGCGATGCATAATCTCCCTCCTTTAGTTCTTTCCCCTTTAATTTAGCAATCTCTTATAGTGGACCGGAAATACCTTGTTTGCGAATCATGATGAAGTGGAAGGCCATTAAACCTAGAAGTGCTGCTGGTAAGAAGAAGACGTGAATAGCAAAGAAGCGAGTTAATGTTTGAGCGCCAACAATTTCGGAATGACCAGCGAGTAATGTTTTAATGTAAGGACCAATGAGCGGCGTTTGCTCTGCAATTTGAATCCCTACTTTCGTAGCAAATAACGCTTTCATATCCCACGGTAATAAATATCCGGTAAAACCAAGACCTAACATAACAAAGAAAATAAGAACACCAACAATCCAGTTTAGCTCACGAGGCTTTTTATACGCACCCTGGAAGAAAACTCTAAGTGTATGTAAAAACATCATTACAATTACGAGACTAGCACCCCAGTGGTGCATACCACGAACAATTTGCCCATATGCAACTTCATTTTGCAAATAATAAACCGATTCCCAAGCATTTTTAATATCAGGCACATAATACATCGTCAAAAACATTCCAGATAAAATTTGAATTACAGTAACGAAAAAGGTAAGTCCGCCAAAGCAATAAACGAATGCAGAAAAGTGATGTGCCGGGTTTACATGTTCAGGTACTTCATGATCAGCGATATCACGCCATATTGGTGTAATATCTAACCTTTCATCTACCCAATCATAAATTTTATTTAGCATCTACTTTGCACCCCCTCTTGGCTTCGCTTTTCCTAGATACAACGTTCCATCTTTCACTTTAGATTCGTATACATCAAGTGGAGCAAGGGGCGGCGTGCCTTTAATGTTAATTCCGTCTTTTGTGTAACGGCCCCCGTGACATGGACAAAAGAATTGATTCGGATGTGCTTTGTCCGAATTCCAGTTAACTGTACATCCTAAATGTTTACATACTGGAGAGAACGCAACAATGTCTCCGCTTTCATCTTTATGAACCCAAGCTGATTTTGGCTCTTCGGACTTGTACCAACCATCAACCTGCTTCACCTTAAAGTCGAAACGTTTCGGCTCTGTTGTAATATCCTTTACTTGTGCAACAGCAACCATATCCGTTCCCGCTTCTTTTCTTAACACCGGATCAAGCGCAAATCGCGTCATCGGCATTAAAATACCCGCTGCCATAAAGCCTCCTACCCCTGTAAGGGTGTAATTTAAAAACTGTCTTCTTGACACACGATGTTCTTTCTCGCTCACGAAAATTTCCCCCCTCTATCAGAAATTGTCCCCTCGTGATAAATTATATAAAAAATAAAAACTAGGACACTATCATGATATAATACGCTCATGCACAGGTCAATATCATACTACTCATAATAATAAGAACTTTCTGTTTATTATTGTTTTCCCCATTTTTCTTCTAACATTACCATTATATTTTTTATATGTGCATGAATCACTTCTCTTTTCGCTTGATCACTAAATTGTTCTAACGCTAATGAAGGAAACCAAAATAAATCTCCCTGCAATTCTTGCATATCTTCTTTCCATGAAAAATCACTTGTAACATAAGCAATATGCTTAAAACCTTGCTTTCTCAAATGATTTGTCCATTCTTGCAAACGGCCTTTTTCGTTTTTTTGACTTTCTACTAGATACGTAAATGCAGGTAGTAAAAGCACTCTTCCTTTATATTCTCTTTCTAGCTCCATACTCAACAATTCGATAAATTCGCCTTGTTCTACTACCGTTTTCATTTCTTTTGCTGCTGAAATTGATAAAAGTGGTATAACACCCGTATCTACATATTCTCTTGCTTGCTCAAACTGCTCCACATCTTTTACAATCCATTTCAAATTTCTTCCCTCCCTCACCTGGAAATGACAGAACTTTCACTTTATATATATTAAACCATACTAAAAGAGGTAAAAAAAGAAAAACTACCTATATTAAGGTAGTTTTTCTTAAAAAGTCTGAAATTTGTAAAATTTTATGAATCCAAATGAATTTTATAACATCTTTAACTCCGCTGTTAACCTATGAAACGCTTCCTTATCTTGCTTATCCAGCGCTTCATCAATTTGCTTTAGAAGACGTTCTCTTCTAAAAGAAAATACACTTTCTTCTAAAAACCTTTCTGCAAGTAAACGATCTTTTTCATTTACTTCAATGTGCTTTGGTAAATACGGGTTTTCTTCTAATACAGCTACATAGTTGGCATTTTGAAACGATGATTTAAAATTGAGTTGAATATAAATATCCTCATCTCGATTTAAACGAATATCATGAAACGATTTTTCAGCATCTGTTGTCATAACATTTTGTTTAAAAAAGTGAAACGGTGTATCTTTTACACAATTCGCGGACATTACTAAGCCACGCGGACAATATTTTGCATGCTCTACGAAGTGGACTTTATGCATCAATTGGTCGTGACTCATTAAATAATTCAAAATCCATACACATTCACGCTGTTTCAGTTGGTAATTATTCAAAAACCATTTTACAAAATCCTTCTTCTCGTTTACAGAAACAGGGGTATTCATAGCAATTAAGTCCCTCCTCTGTCTTTCTCTTTTCTTTTTAGATTCAAGAAGCGGCATTCAGTTTCCTTCCAACTTATGAAAAATCCTCTAAATTATATAACAATTCTTCAATATGAATTTGTGTCGGGTCTAGTTGTATTAACTGAGTAAATACTTCTTTCGCCTCTTTTCGCATACCTTCTTCCAATAAGAAATAACCGTACTCTTCCAAGAAGTCTGGATGATTCTTAAAAGAAGTATATGCACTTTCATAGTGTTTTAATGCATCCGAATACATTTCTAATTGTTTTTTTGCAAATGCAAGATCCCAAAGTAGTTGTGTATCTGGTTCTCCGCTATCAATTGCACGCTCTACAACAGCGATTAACTCTTCATATTTTTCTTGTTCCTTTAAGATGTACGCATATTTTAATGTTGCACCTAAATGTCCTGGATCTAACTCAAGCGCTTTTTGAAGTACTTCCTCTGCTTCCGCAATTTTCCCTAATTTCGCTGCAATGTTTGCTAATTCTACATAAAATGGTACAGAAAGCTCATCTACTTTAATTCCTTCATGAAGTGTTTCATAGCTTTCTTGAAGCATCCCTTCTTTTTCATAGCTTTTCGCTAAATACATGTAAAGCGATGCATACTCAGGATCTAATTCTTTCAGTTCTTGCCAAGCACCAATTGCTCGTTGGTATTCTTCACCTTGGTATAACGTGAAGGCATATCCAAATAATGAGTGAATATCTTTTTGTTCCTCTAAACCTGCTTCGTAGTAAGAAATCGCCTCTTCCCAATTTCCAATCGCGCTTAACGTTTCTCCAAGGCGTAGCGCAATGACAACACCACCCATTACTTTATGTTCCGCTAATAGCGACTCATAATAAGTGATTGCCTTTTGTTCTTCACCTTTACTACTATATAACTCTGCTAATCCAAACGTAATGACAGGCTCGTCAGGCATCATTTCTTTCGCCTTTAATAGTTTTTGTTCTGCTACATCATCGAAACCTTGCATTTGGAATAAATCCGCAACAAGTAATAACGATTGAACATATAAATCATCATTTTCTGGAATATCATGAAGCACTTCAATCGCTTCATCTTCTTTGTCTAGATCAATATATAATTCTGCTAAAAATACAGTGAATTCACTTTCCTCTGGATACAATAAACGTAAGTCTTCTGTAATAGCTAACGCTTCATCCGTAAATCCAAGTGTATGATAATAGCGAGCGATATCATACTTCTCTTCATCATTCGCAATTTTTAATTGTTCTTTTAATAATTGTAATCCTTTTTCCGCTTCACCATTTTCAATATATGAAACAACTTGTTCAAACTTTTGCATAAACGTCTCCTTTAATTCTAAAAAATATTCTTTTCTGTTCATTTCCCCCGCTATTAACGGGCAGTAAGACCCCACCTCAAAATTCAGCTAAGGCAAAGAAGTTAGTTTTTGGGTCAACTGCCCGTAAAAGCCCGATTGGTTCAACTAATAATCAGCGGGGGATAAACATCCCCCTACTAATTAAAGTTTCACTTTATCATAAGCAACTAGGTGTAAGAACGCAACCTTTAGAATGAGCATACTTCTTCTTGTACTTTCACTGATAACGATTCAAATATGACACCGATACCGCATTACTACTTTCTATTGTACCGTTTTCTTTTATGACCGTGCAAATAACTCCCCTTATGAATTATTAGCCCGCACGAACTCTTTACAGTTCTTCTTTATTTAAATAAAAAAGACTCCTATATTAGGAGCCTTTACAAACTCTTAAGAGTATGTTTCTTCTTTCTTTACTTGCTCGTTTACAAGCTCTTTCAACAGTTCTATAATTTCATCATTTTCTTCTTTCAAACCGACAGTAATACGAATGCCATCATGTATACCAAATGCAGCACCAGAACGAACGATATAGCCTTTCTTCATTAATCGTTCGAAAGCCTCATTACCAGGAATACCGAGCTTTAAGAAAATGAAATTTGTTTGAGATGGATAATAGAATACGTTATATTCCTTACAAAATGCATAATACTGATGTAAACCTTCTTCATTCTTTTTCACACATTCTTGTAAAAATGCTTGATCTTCTAAAGCAGCGAGTGCTACAGATTGCGCTACAGTCGATGTATTAAATGGTAACCTTGCTACTTCTAATTGCCCAATTAACTGCTCATTACCAACCGCATACCCAATACGGAAAGCGGCTAAACCGTATGCTTTTGAAAACGTGCGTAAAATCATAAGATTTCCATACTTTCCAAGAAGTGGCAACGTTTGCGGATAGTCTTCCGCCCCCGCATATTCATAATATGCCTCGTCCATAATAACGAGCGCTGACTTAGGAACTGATTCTAAAAATGAAAGTAATTTTTGTTTCTCTACATATGTACCTGTCGGATTATTCGGATTACAAATCCATACGATCTTCGTTTTATCATCTACTTGCTCTAGCATCGCATCTAAATCATGAATGCCATCTTTAAGTGGTACTTCACGAACTTCTGCTCCTTCAATAACAGCATGGTGATGGTATTGCGAGAATGTCGGATTCGCCATTACAACATTTGTTCCTTCGTGTAGTAATGCACGGCTAATCATTTGAATGACTTCATCTAATCCACTACCAAATAGTAGTTGTTCTGCTTTTACACCTAAATGTTCCGCTACTTTTGTCCGAAGTTCAAAGGCATATCCATCTGGATAAAGGGCATATTGGCTCGCTAAAGAAGTTAATGCTTCTGTTACACGCGCTGAGCAACCGAATGGATTTTCGTTCGATGCTAATTTCACAATTTTTGATAATCCATATTCCCTTTTTACTTCTTCAATATTTTTCCCAGGCACATACGCTCTCAAAGTTAACAATTGTTCTTTTACTCTCATTTTTCTTCCCCCAGTCGTTTTATTCAATTCGATTACAATGAGGTTATAATCTCTCACTGCAATCGTTTATCTTAACCGTCACTATTACGAGGACACCTTGAAACAAGCACCCCTTAGCTCTTAAACCATATCCTTTTGAAATGCCTCTAACGCAATATGAACAGTCTCATCTGGAATAGATACGACATTCACTACCCCATATTCCTGCATAAGTACCATATGAATTGCTCCAGCATTCGCTTTCTTATCTTGTTTCATCAACCCGACGAGGCGTTCTACATTCAAATCACTTGGCATTTTTGGATAACCGTACTTTAAAAACCACTGCTTCATCTCTTCATAAGCAAGATTAACCTTATACACTTGCTCACTTAAGAATATAGCAAATAACATTCCAACCGCTACTCCGTCACCGTGAGTAATATTTCCGTATCCTAGTTCTTTTTCAAGAGCATGACCTAACGTATGTCCAAAGTTCAAATGAGCACGTACACCTTTTTCTGTTTCATCTTGTGCTACAATGTTTGCCTTTACAGGAATCGCCTTCGTTAATATGTGGATTAATTTCTCATCACGAAGATCTGCTAATGTTTGCACTTCTTCTTTTAGCCAATGATATAGTTTTACATCACCAATTAGAGCATGTTTTATCACTTCTGCATAACCTGAGCGCCACTCTTTTTCAGGAAGAGACTGTAAAAACGGTGTATGATATACGACTGCTTCTGGTTGATGGAATGCACCTATCATATTTTTACCTAACGGATGATTGATTGCTACTTTCCCACCTACTGCGCTATCGTGAGCTAATAAAGTCGTCGGAACTTGAACAAAGCGAATTCCACGCATAAATGACGCAGCAACAAAACCAGCTAAGTCTCCAATCATCCCGCCTCCAAGTGCGATAATTAAAGAATTTCTATCTAATTTATTTTCAAGAGCTGACGTATGAGCCGCATAGAAATTTTCAAAGGACTTCTCTTTTTCACCACTCGGTACAACGAATGAAAATACTTTTTGCTCTATTTGCAACGCATCTACAACCGTCTGTAAATGTAAAGATGCAACAGCTTCATCTGAAATAATCATGATGTTTGATACAGATGGCTTCATATTTTGAACAATCGTTGTCAAATGTGACAACGATTCTTTCCCTACATATACATCATATTCTTTTGATTTCGTTTGAATATGTATGTTTCCCATTAAAATCCCCTCGCATATTCATTATGTCTCTCAATATTTTCACGAATAAGGTCCATACGATCTAATCCGAATTGTTCTATTAGAGCTGTGGCTAATTCCCAAGCTACAACCGCTTCTGCAACGACACTAGCTGCTGGAACAGCACAACTATCTGAACGTTCAATACTTGCTGTAAAAGGCTCTTTCGTATCAATATCGACACTTTGCAACGGTTTATATAGTGTAGGTATCGGTTTCATCACACCGCGTACAACAATTGGCATTCCAGTCGTCATACCGCCTTCTAAGCCACCCGCGTTATTTGTTCTTCTTGTATATCCATGCTCTTCATTCCACACAATTTCATCATGAACTTCGCTGCCCGGTCTATGCGCTGCTTCAAAACCAATTCCAATCTCAACACCTTTAAAAGCATTAATGCTCATCATTGCGGCTGCTAATTTTGCATCTAGTTTTCGATCATAATGCACATAGCTTCCTACTCCAATCGGCATTCCTTCCACAATTACTTCAACGATGCCACCAATTGAATCACCATTTGATTTCGCATCATCAATTGCTTTTATCATTTGATTACCAGCTTCTTCATCTAAACAACGTACAGGTGATGCTTCTGTAATACTTTTTAATTCTTCAATTGAACGATACGTAGTCTCCTTAGCCTGTACACCACCAATTTCAATTACATGGCCTGCTACTGCAATACCAAGTTCCGCCAACACTTTTTTAGCAACCGCACCAGCAGCAACACGTACTGTCGTTTCGCGAGCCGAAGAACGTTCCAGTACATTTCTCATATCTCTATGACCATATTTAATCGCACCATTTAAATCAGCATGTCCAGGTCTTGGTTTTGTTACTTTCCTTTTCATTTCTTTTTCTTCTTGTTCCGTTAACGGCTCTGCACCCATAATTTTTGTCCAATGTGCAAAATCACGGTTTTCGACAACAAGCGCAATTGGAGAACCTAATGTCTCTCCATGTCTAACACCACTTACAATTTGCACTTGATCTGTTTCAATTTGCATGCGTCTACCGCGCCCATATCCCTTTTGCCTTCTAGCTAACTCTTCATTTATATCATCCGCTACTAATGGTAGTCCGGCCGGAACACCTTCTATAATCGTTGTAAGTTGTGGACCATGAGATTCACCAGCTGTAATATATCGCATACGTTATTCCTCTTTTCGTATATGTATTTATCTCGCTATATTAAGCAATAATATTATCTTTCATTACTCTAAAAATATGAAAGAGTTATGAATACATCAGCCATTCGCTTATTCTCCGATAGGCCGTTACTTTACATATCAATATATCATAACAGCTCTAACTTCGTAACTAATAGAAATAAAAAAAGTGCAAGAAGAATACCCCTATTCTCCTTGCACTTTCTACTATTATCACAGTGATTAAAGCGTTTACAAATTATTTCAAAATAATTAGTAAATCCATTCATTCATTAATTTTGAGTAGTCAACTAATTCTTCTTCTTTAAAGAAAATAGCAATCTCGCGCTCTGCACTTTCTAACGAATCAGAACCATGGATAATATTTTTCGCAACAGTTACACCGAAATCTCCACGAATTGTTCCAGGAGCTGCTTCATGTGGTCTTGTTTTACCCATCATGTTACGAGCTGTATCTACTACACCTTCACCTTGCCATACCATTGCAAATACAGGGCCAGATGTAATAAAGTCTACTAATTCACCAAAGAAAGGTTTCTCTGTGTGCTCAGCATAATGTTGTCCAGCAATTTCCGGAGTGACTTGCATTAATTTTGCACCAACTAATTGAAAGCCCTTCTTCTCAAAACGAGCTACAATTTCCCCAATGAAGGCACGTTGTACACCGTCTGGTTTAACCATTAGAAATGTTTTTTCCATAAAAAATCTCTCCACTTCTGAATTATGTATGTAATTGTATATCCCCACACACATATTAACACCCTTATCACAATTGTGCAATAGTTTTGAAATAGAGAGATTATTTTATTTTTTAGAAAAAACACTAAAATTTTCGTTTCCCAATATACTTTGCTACATTTTGTAATGCATACTTTGCTTGTCCACGTGGGAGTGGTTTTATAATTTCTAATGCTTTATGTAAATAACGTTCACTAAACGCAAATGCTTTATCAATAGCATCACTATTTTTTACAGCCTCAATAATTTCTTTCATTTCGTCCGCTGTTGTATTTTCATGTACAGATTTGATTTTCTTACAAAGAACCGGATCTTCCATAGCATATAGAGCAGGAAGCGTAATGTTTCCTTGCAATAAATCACCACCAGCAGGTTTTCCAAGTTTCTCTTCTGTGGAAACGAAGTCTAAAATATCATCAATAATTTGATACGACATCCCTACGAAATAGCCATACCAAAACAGACGACTTACTGTATCACGATTAGCGCCAGCAGCAATTGCTCCTAGTTGGCAACTTGCAGCAATTAATAATGCGGTTTTTCGCTTTATTCTTCTTAAATATGTTCTTAAATTTTGGTCATAGTCATACTTATCTTTAATTTGTTCGATTTCACCTTTACAAACTTCTAAAATGGTATGCGATAGAGCCTGATGTGCCTCTGGAATTTCAATATTCGTTATACATTCAAGAGACTTAGCGAATAAATAGTCCCCTGTATACATGGCAATACGATCTCCCCATTTCGCATTCACAGTTGCACTACCACGTCGTAAAAACGCGGCATCAATAACATCATCGTGAACAAGAGAAGCCATATGAATAAGTTCTAACGCAACAGCTACATGCTTAATTGCGTCTAACTTATAATCTCCAAATTTCCCTGCAAGCAACACAAATACAGGACGAATTCGCTTCCCACCAGCTTCAATAAGTTGTAATGCCGCCTCTTCTACTAATGGCTGTTCAGAAGCAACTGTCTTTTTTAATTCTTTTTCTATCACATTAATATCCGATCGTAAAAAAGAGTACATAAGTTGTAACTTCATATTGTTCACCTTAACCTAAAACTTCTTTTTTCTATTTTGATTCTGGTTTCATACCTAAATGCATCGCTGCTACCCCAAAAGTAAATGGCTTCACTTGCACACGTTCAAGTCCAGCTTTTTCGAACATATTAGCCAATTCTTTCATACCTGGGAATGTACTAGCAGATTCTTGCAGCCATGAATATTCTTTATAACTTTTCGCAAATAACTTTCCAAATAACGGCATGATATATTTAAAGTATAAAATATAACCTTGTCGAAAACCAATCATTGTTGGTTGAGATGTTTCTAAACAAATTACTTTTCCACCCGGTTTTACTACACGCGTCATTTCTTTTAATACGTGCATATAATCCGGTACGTTACGTAAACCAAATCCAATCGTTACATAATCAAATGTGTTATCTTCAAATGGAAGTTCCATTGCATTTCCGTGTAGAAGTTCTACTTGTTTTAATTGTAAAGCCTCTACCTTTTGCTTACCAACAGATAACATATTTTCACTGAAGTCTAAACCAACAACCTTGCCCTGTTCACCCACTGCTTCAGCTAGCGCAATTGTCCAGTCCGCTGTCCCGCAGCAAACATCAAGCGCTTTACTACCTGGTTTTACATCCATAATGCGCATCGTCTCTTTACGCCACGCTTTATGCCTTTGAAAACTAATTACAGAATTCATTACATCGTATTTATCAGAGATTTTCTCAAATACATCATGTACTCTTTCTTCTTTTGATTGTTGCATGCTCGTACCTTCTTCCAATGTAAAATTGCTTATGTCTTCGATTTATCTCTTAACACAGAGTTTATTTCGCTTATATCTGTGTGATTTTCTAAAAATTGATTTTCTTTCTTTCCGAGTTCCATCATCCATCCATTCATAACTGTTTCTGCATCCGCTTTATCGTTCAAAATCTCTTGAACCGCTTGAAAAACAGGTGAATGCTGTTTTTCAACATGTAATTCACATTCTTTTTGGAGACGATTTTTCCCTAATACATATGTTATAAACGATTTCCAATGCGATAAATGAAAATGATCACATGTTTTTTGCAAAAGTGCAGACTCAATCGTTACTACACTTTCCAGTATGTCATCCATCGTTTTATGCGCTTTTTGATATAACATTATTTTGTGTTCATTAATTTCTTTAATTCCTTCAGCAAGCGCACGAATTAAAACAATATCACGATTCATAGATAATAAGTAATAATATAACCCGCTATAATAATCACCAGCAAGCACTGTTAACTGGCGGCGCTTATGCGATTCATTCGCTTCTTCCCCTACTTTATTCGATACTCTTTCATGTGTATCAAGCGCAATTTGCACAAGCATAATCGTCACTACATAATGCTCAATTTGTTTTATATGTAAATTTGCACCTTTTAAAGCACCATATAACAATGCTATTTTCTCTTCATCAATAAATGGTTCTTCAATATAGTTTATAAAATAAGGATGGCGTAATTTCACCATCAATTTCTCTCTTATACCCGCATACCCTCCGTAGATGTCACACACAAAAATCACCCTTGTTTTCTAATTCATAAAACTTATTATAACACATACACTCTATTTTCTATAACCAAAACTTGGCTACTCTTTCCAAACTTCTATCGAACTACATAACATCTTCTATTCTTTTAAGTAGCCTTTCTATTCTCACTCTGCCTTGCTAAAACTATATCATTTATTAAAAAAAAAAAAAAAAAGAAAAGCAGTTTCCCACTTTTCTTTACTTCGTTTTAATAAAAGATAAAATTTCACTACGTGCTGCAGCATCATTTTCTAGTACACCACGTACTGCTGTTGTTACTGTTTTTGCACCTGGCTTTTTCACACCACGCATCGTCATACACATATGTTCCGCTTCTACTACTACCATTACACCATGCGGCTCTAGTACTTCCATAATAGAGTTCGCTACTGTTGATGTAATACGTTCTTGCAGTTGTGGACGACGTGCAATTGTATCTACAGTACGAGCTAATTTACTTAACCCTGTCACTTTTCCGCCTTGCGGAATATATGCAACGTGAGCAACTCCATAGAATGGAACTAAATGATGCTCACACATCGAATAAAACGGTATATCTTTTACTAGTACAAGCTCCTCGTGATCTTCTCCGAACACTTTGTGCAAATGTTCTTTCGGATCTTCATGCATACCTGAGAACACTTCTGCGTACATTTTTGCAACACGCTTTGGTGTATCAAGTACTCCCTCACGATTTGGGTCATCTCCGATTGCCTCTAAAATAAGACGTACTGCATGTTCAATTTGTTCTAAATTAACTTTTGCCATCCGCTAGCCCTCCCGAAAACCTAAAAGTGATACGAACACATTCTAGCATATTTATGTTTTTAAAAGCAAAAAGAAGAGTTTCCTAAAAGGAAACTCTTCTTCCCTGTTAATATGTAAGGATTATTTAACCGCATCTTTTAACGCTTTACCAGGTTTGAATGCAGGTACTTTACTTGCAGCGATTTCAATCTCCTCACCTGTTTGTGGGTTACGACCTTTACGAGCCGCACGCTCACGAACTTCGAAGTTACCGAATCCGATCAGTTGTACTTTATCACCTTGTTTTAAAGCTTCTAAGATAGAATCAAAAACAGCGTCTACTGCTTTTGTTGCGTCCTTTTTAGAAAGGGAACTTGCTTCTGCAACAGCATTGATTAAATCTGTCTTGTTCATGCCATTCACCTCCTCCCAAAGATAAGACTGTATAATGATCATAAAATGAGTCTTACTTTCATTTGTAGGCAATTTTTACAAATTCTATACTACAAAGATGTAGATAAATCATTATCAACGCCTATATTATACGATTCTCCTTTATAATTCAATATTTTTAAGGAAATTGTTACTCTTAAAATGTGAAAATCTGATGAAACTTGACAATTTACAACAATATATTAGATAATGGCTGTTTATTTTCCTATTTTGTATGCGAAAATTTAAAAAATCCCTCTACGATGAGAGGGATTTTTTCTTATAATATAATCGCGATTAATCCGCCAGATCCTTCATTAATAATTCTTTCTAGCGTTTCTTTTAATTTATATCTCGCATTTTCTGGCATTAAAGATAGTTTCGCTTGAATACCTTCCCGAACAATCGAGCTCAGCGAACGTCCAAATATATCAGAATTCCAAATTGATAATGGATCATCTTCAAAATCTTGCATTAAGTAACGAACTAGTTCTTCACTTTGTTTTTCAGTACCAATAATTGGCTCAAACGTGGACTCCACATCAACTTTAATCATGTGAATAGATGGTGCTACCGCTTTTAATTTCACACCAAACCTTGAACCGTGACGAATAATTTCTGGCTCATCTAAGCTCATATCAGCTAACGCAGGCGCCGCTACACCATATCCTGTTTGTTTTACCATACGCAGGGCATCCGCCACTTGATCATATTCTATTTTCGCATGAGATAAATCGAGCATAAGCTTCAATAAATGATCTTTCCCTCGAATTTCTACCCCTACTACTTCTTTTAAAATTTGATCATATAATTCATCTGGTGCATATAGATCAATCTCTGCTACGCCTTGCCCCATATCAATGCCAGCTAGGCTCGCTCGATCAATAAATTCATACTGACTAAACTGCCATACGACACGGTCTACATCACGAAGACGTTTTATATCCTTCACAGTCTCTTGAACGGCTTCTTGATAACTTTGGCGTAACCAATGCCCTTCATTTAGCACCATTACCCAGCTCGGAAGGTTCACATTCACTTCTAAAACAGGGAACTCAAATAACGCCTCTCGAAGTACATTGTATACATCTGTTTCTCTTAAACTTTCAACACTCATCGCAATGACTGGGATATCATATTCTTCAGATAAGCTTTGGCGCAATTGCTCTGTATCTGGATGATACGGCTGTACAGTGTTAATGATCATAATGAAAGGTTTTCCGACTTCTTTTAGCTCATTTACGACGCGTTCTTCTGCCTCTATATAATCTCTTCTTGGAATTTCACCAATCGTTCCATCTGTTGTAATTACAACACCAATTGTTGAATGTTCTTGAATTACTTTCCGTGTTCCGATTTCTGCAGCTTCATGGAATGGAATAGGTTCTTCATACCAAGGAGTATTAATCATGCGCGGGCCATTCTCATCTTCATAGCCTTTTGCTCCTGGAACTGTATATCCGACGCAATCTACTAATCGAATATTCACTTCAAGACCTTCATCTACTTCGATAGAAACCGCTTGGTTTGGAACAAACTTCGGTTCCGTCGTCATGATTGTACGGCCAGCAGCACTTTGAGGTAGTTCATCCTGCGCTCTTTGACGGTCAGACTCATTTTCAATATTAGGAATAACTACAAGTTCCATAAATTTTTTGATGAATGTTGATTTTCCTGTTCGAACAGCTCCTACAACTCCAAAATAAATATCACCGCCTGTGCGTTCCGCAATATCTTTAAAAATATCTACCTTTTCCAAGTGATTCCCTCCCTCAATATTTTTGGGAATAATTCCACGTTTATAGTCAACTAATACCTTCTCTAACGTTGCCTATAATATCTGATATAATATAATGGTATTCTAGAAGTTCGGACAATATATCATATAATTTTGTCCAATTTCATATGACTATTAAAAAAATACCTTTTGTTTGCATCGCAAGTTGTGTAACATAAAAAACCTTTCTTCTAGAACTTATTCACTAAAAGAAAGGTTCATGACTTATGATTTTAAAAAAATTGGTTCTCCATTCTTTACCGTATACGGTAAAGAATACGCAGGTACAAATGGAGAATCTTTCGAAAGTATATTCCGAATATCTTCCCCCTCCTTAAATTGTCCTTCGTTTTTTTTCAGCGCTTCATATAAGTCGATTCTATAATCAACATAAATTTCTCCCTTTTCGTTAATTACAAACGGAAGTCCTTTACCAGAATACGGACTTGTCACTTGCGGTACATCTTTATATCCAAGTTTTTTGAAATCTAATTCATACACACCATCTGAAATTACCTTTTTAAAAGGTGGATATTGATGTTCATCTCGATACATCCTAAGCTTTAATGATAATTGCTGAATTTGTTCAGCCATCCTCACATCAATTAACTTTACTGTCGGGTTTGTTTCAACGTCTATTAATACGTATTGATATACTCCCCCGCTTTCATAGGCATTCCCTGGCGCTTCTTGTATGTAACGCGGAGAAATCTTTTGAAAATCGATTGGATATTTTTGATAAATAGGCGTATTCATATCCCGCGTCTTAATTGGCAATATCCCGTCATTTTGCTCCTTAAATGTCGCAACAGCTTTTTGAACGACCTGCAGCTGATCTTCATAAGGCACAGCATTTTGTTTCATATTTTCTTTTGGATACAGACATCCTGTTAAAATGCTCATACAACAAAATATTAAAATAATATGGACTTTTTTCACTAGCAATCACCTTTTCATACTAATATAACTCGCTCCGTACCATTCCCTTTACTGCTGTACAGGTCCACTAAATACAACAAGAAAAATAACAATTCCTGATACAATCATAAGGGTGTACGCTACCAACGCTGTAATCCCTTTCAAAAATTTATTCTTTATTTTATATCTGCTTAGCAAAATAAAACTTACTGCAAAAAACATAAATCCAATTGCCCCTAAAGCAAACCACATTTTTATTAGCCCTTCCGACATATACACACCCCTTTTTATCAATCTATTTTTATACTATTTTAACAAATTAAAATCTTTAAACAAATACAAAAAAGAACATTTTACTACAAATCGAGAATATGTAGTTTTAATCAATAGGTTTTTCAGCATTTTCCACCAGTCTAGATAAAAATAAAACCGAAGCGAGTGTATCACTCGCTTCGGTTGACCAAATATGCCCAAAACAGCTCTATTCCCATACTTTCATGGCTATCATATGCAATCTACAAACTCTTTGTTTCTCATATTTTATTTTTTAAACATTTTGCTTAACGAGCCAAAATCTGTCGGCATATTATTGTTAATAATCGCTTTTACAATTTGATCCTCTTGTTCTTTCGGCACTTCACGTCCTGCCATAAGAGCCACTTGATGAATCAATTGACGAAGTACAGTCTCATCACGTAAATTCGCATTTTGTACAGATGATGCTAATTTAAAAATATCTTCTTTATTCACTTTCGCTTCTTTTTCAATGTTATTAAAAATGTTGTTATCCATTCTTTTCACCCTCTCCTCAAGTTACTCTTCATCCTATGCAAAAATAAAAAAATGGTGAAAAGACCCAAAAAAATAAAAAGCGACAGAAGTACAATTGTACTTCTGTCGCTTTTCTTTAAAGTAAGTCAGGTATAGCTTCCACTTCATGTTTTCGAACACGCCCCATTAATGAGCCTACTGCATCTTTTACATTATTCCCATTGAATAAGACGTCATATAAAGCAGCTGTAATCGGCATTTCCACTTCCATTTTCTCTGCCAATTCATGCGCAGCTTTCGTTGTTCTTACACCTTCCACAACCATACCCATGCTTTCTAACACTTCTTCTAAAGAGTGTCCTTTTCCAAGCAAATTCCCAGCACGCCAATTTCGGCTATGGACACTTGTACAAGTTACAATTAAGTCCCCCATACCAGTTAGACCAGCAAACGTTAACGGATTTCCACCCATTTTTCTTCCTAAACGAGCAATCTCCGTTAAACCACGCGTCATTAATGCCGCTTTCGCATTATCACCTAATCCAAGACCATCAGTTATCCCAGCAGCTAATGCGATAATATTTTTTAACGCACCACCAAGTTCAACTCCAACGATATCTGGATTTGTGTATACACGGAAATAACTATTCATAAACAAATCTTGTACTTCCTCAGCCGCTTCCATACGCTTTGCTGCAGACGTAACAGTTGTCGCCTGACGTAACCCAACTTCTTCAGCATGACTCGGTCCAGATAGTACAACAACATCTTTAATTAAGTCCTCTGGAATTTCTTCCTCAATCACTTCCGAAATACGTTTTGACGTACCAGGTTCAATTCCTTTACTTGCATGAATCCAAGTAGTCGGACCCGCTACATATTTCTTCATATCTTGTAGTACTTCTCTATACGCTTTCGTTGGTACTACAAGCAGTACTACATTTACATCTACTAATGCTTCTTCTAAAGAAGAGTAGGCTACGATTGTGCTTGGCAATGTAATTCCCGGAAGATATCGACTATTCTCATGTTTTGTATTAATCTCATCCATAAGTTCAGAACGATTTCCCCAAATACGTACATCATGCCCATTGTCAGCTAATACCATCGCTAACGCTGTTCCCCAGCTACCTGCTCCAACTACTGTGATTTTTGTCATAAAATCACATCCTCTCCATTAGTCTCTTGCTCTAGCGATAATGTGAATCGGCGTTCCCACAAAGCCAAATGATTCACGTAAACGATTCTTTAAGAAACGCTCATATGAGAAATGCAATAGTTCTGGATCGTTTACAAACACAACAAATGTTGGTGGTTTTACCGCAACTTGTGTTGCATAGAAAATCTTCAGACGACTACCGTTATGCGTTGGCGTTGGATTCATCGCTACCGCATCCATAATTACATCATTTAATACATTCGTTTGAATACGGATACTATGACTTTCATTTACCTCATCGATAACCGGTATTAGCGTTTGTGTACGTTTTCTCGTTTTCGCAGATAAGAACACAATCGGTGCGTAATCTAAAAATTGGAAATGAGCACGGATGTTTTCTTCAAATGCTTTCATTGTTTTCTCGTCTTTTTTCACTGCGTCCCATTTGTTTACAACGATAACGACAGCTCGCCCTGAATCATGAGCGTATCCAGCGATTTTTTTATCTTGTTCAATAATTCCTTCTTCACCGTCTAAAACGACTAAAACAACGTCAGAACGTTCAATCGCTCTTAGTGCACGAAGTACACTATACTTTTCTGTACTTTCATACACTTTCCCTTTTTTACGCATACCAGCTGTATCGATAATTACATAATCTTTCCCATCTTTACTATATGGTGTATCGACCGCATCACGAGTTGTTCCTGCTACATTACTAACAATTACACGCTCTTGACCAAGAAGAGCATTTACAAGTGATGATTTCCCTACGTTTGGACGGCCAATTAAAGAGAAACGAATTGTATCTTCATCATATCCGTCTTCTTCAATCTTTGGAAAATGCTGTGCAGCTTCGTCTAATAAGTCACCTAATCCTAATCCATGTGTACCTGAAATTGGGAATGGTTCACCAAATCCTAATGCATAGAAATCATAAATATCACTGCGCATTTCCGGATTGTCCACTTTATTTACTGCAAGTACAACCGGTTTATTTGAACGATATAATATTTTCGCAACTTCTTCATCAGCTGCTGTTACACCGTCACGACCATTTGTCATAAAAATGATAACATCCGCTTCATCAATTGCTACTTCAGCTTGTTGACGAATTTGTGTCAAAAATGGCTCGTCTCCAATATCAATTCCACCTGTATCAATAATGTTAAATTCATGATTTAACCATTCTCCAGCGCTATAAATACGATCGCGCGTTACACCTGGAATATCTTCTACGATTGAAACTCTCTCTCCAACAATTCTATTGAAAATAGTAGATTTCCCTACGTTCGGGCGGCCTACTATTGCTATTACTGGTTTCGGCATATACTTTCATCCTTTCAACTTGCTTCTGTTTATTATGTAAAAAACCCTTCTTTGTGCAAGAAGGGATTTGCATTCCAGAATATTTCTCAACGTATCAAAACACCTCACATTATAACACACGTTGCTAATGTTTCACAATAATATATACATTCTCTTGTAAGCGATGCGCAATGCCATCTAGAATTGCCTCTAAATTATTTGCAACAAATTCTAATTCCTCTTTAGATTCACAAGTAAACAGAGGAGCACCACCAGCAAATTTCTCCGGGGTCGTTGTAATAACTGCAAGAATTACACTTTCTAACATCATCTCTTATCTCCCCTTCCTTTCGGAGCTTCCGATGACATATGAACAGCACTTTCTAACGTCGGCACGTTCCCTATGACACCTATTGCTTTCTCCGCATCTTGATCTTGTGGCAAGACAAAGATTCCAACCCTGCCATCCTCTAAATCACGCTTTGCTAACGGTACAAGTGCCGGCGTACCAGAATCTCTATAAATTCCTAAAGCAACAGAAACATCATGTAAAATAGCTTGTCGTTGTCCTAAGTTAGAGATTGTCACCATCGCATCAATTGATTTCGGTCTTAAAATAAAACCCATTCCATACTTCATAATTTCCTCTTGTCTTGCTGGCAATCCAATATTCATAATGTAAATATTATCAATATACAGCCCCGCTCCTTCAAAACGAAGTGGAACATGCTCGATATCAACAAGATCATGCAGCCTCTTACCAGACATTAATTTTTTCGCGATAAAAAATGCGATGATAGCCATAACTACTCCAGCAATCCATGAACGGAACCCTATATAAGCAAACGTCGTTACAAACGACGTTAACATCGCCAAATAGTTGCGACTTTCAAAAACTAATGCAATTCCTTCAATATATGTATTCCCACGCGGTACAAGCTCATAACCATCTAATTGTTGCAATGTATTTCTTTCCATATTACGCACATCACGAAACTGTGTTGCTGCTAACGTAAGAAACGTAATGGCAGAAAAATCTTTTTTCAATATAGACGGAATCGCAATCGCTCCTAAAGCTGCCGCAATTAACCCCATCGCAATATGAATAATTTTCCCGTGGAGCCTCGTCGGATATTGCCGCGTATCTGTCCGGAGCATAAGCACTCTCGTTACTGTCCCTGCTATTACGCCGCATAAAATGGCCGGTGTATATTCAATCATGTATTACCCTCGCCTTTCTTTTACGTGTTTTCCTCTTAAACTGTTCCATGTGTACGGAGACCTTCGCAATCCAAAATAAAATTGCTATGAATAATGTAGAAACAGCAACGATATCAAAAAACGCTAAACTACCGTAATCGTAAGGAAAATGCAGTTTCCGAAAAATAATTGTCACAAACAATTCTCCCTGCAACATTCCTATATAAAGAGAACATAGTCGTAATATGCGATCCTCATGTAATAAAACGGATGCATATACAAGAGCACTACTTAACAAAAACAACCTGTCCACCACAATCCAAATTGGATCATATACTTCTAACAAATGAAAACTTGTATATAACATTGCAATAATAAGTGCCGAAAGTAAGCTATATAATTTTTTCCAAATAGAATAGAGCGTGAGCCCTATAAAAGCTATACCAGAAAGTAAAAGTGCATTTACTGATACCGTGAATGAAGCAATCGTTACATGTAACGGAGAACAAATAATAAAAATCAATATACAGGCGCTTATCTTCCACCGAATAGAGTCCTTTTTCATAAAAAACGTTACGACAATCCACCCTATCCAAGCTACAAAATAAAAAGTACTCCCTTCCATCATTTCACCTCCTATGTTTTCCATTATGGGAACTTTTTATGAAAGTTAATCCACTTTCTTCGCGCATAGTTTTTTCATATAACAGCAACACTTTTAATAAGGAGGTGCTATTCATTATGGGTAAAGATCGTCAAGAACGAAAACTAAGAGAATCACGCCGCGTTGAATCTGACCGTGACCAATCACTACAATATCCGGGTGCAACTGGACTTGATACACCTGAGCAAGCTCGAAAACAGAATCAGCACTAATGAATACAAAAAGACGGTTTCGATATTGTACGAAACCGTCTTTTACATATTTCTTCATAATTTCTATTCATATTGAAATAACATTTCACATACAAATCTTTCTAAACTTTATTTTTATCCATACCTATTTTTCTTAGCAAAATTAAGCCTTCTGCAATAATTCAATGGCACATTATCTACATTTTTCAGTCGCAAATTTTACAAGATACTGTTTATATATAGGAATTATTTCATTTTTCTAGAATATCAATTCTATCCCTCACTTTATATTACTAAAATGAATAGAAAACAAAAAAATCAACCAAACGGTTGATTTTTTATCTCCTACTATAATGCGTCGTATCAATTCCACGCTGCGTTAACCAATGATACGTTTCGCCCTTTACAACAAGAGGTACAGATTGTAACTCTTCTATCGTCTTCGCACCGAGAGCTGTCATAATAAATTTCAAATCTGTATGTAGAAGATCAATTTCATCCACTAACTTCTCGATGCCATCTTGCATTAAAATGCGTAAAAAGTATCCAGCAAAAGCAGTTGTATTCGCCCCTAATGCGATTGCTTTCGCTACGTCAAGCGCTGTTTGTATACCCCCAGATGCAATAAAAGAGAGGTTATTATTTGTAGAGGTTGCTTCAACAATCGAGGTTGCTGTTTGTATGCCCCAGTTATTAAAATAAGAAAGCATTCGCTGTCTTCTTTCATTTTCAACAGCAGCAAAATTCGTACCACCTTGTCCGCCAATATCAATTGCCGTTACACCTATGCTCGCTAACTGTTGCATTGTTTCCTTGCTCATCCCAAATCCAACTTCTTTCACAATGACAGGAACTTTACTATTTAAAACAATTTTCTCAATGCGCCGAAGTACACCAGTAAAGTCACGGTCTCCTTCTGGCATCGTTAACTCTTGTATGACATTTAAATGAATTTGCAATGCATTCGCTTCAATCATATCAACAGCACGCTCTGCCTGTTCGATAGTTGCCTCACTACCTAAATTAGCAAAGAAAATACCATTTGGATTTACCTTTCTGATAATCTTATAAGAAGCTGCCTCACTTTCATCTTTTAACGCCGCCATTTGCGAACCTACAGCCATAGCAAGGTTATGATGTTTCGCTACATATGCTAATTGCTCATTAATATGTAACGTTTTCTCTCCTCCACCACCAGTCATCGCATTGATAAAAATCGGCGAACTTAGTGAAAGTTCGCCGATTTTTGTTTCACATGTTATTGTGTCATAATTTGAATTTGGCAAGCTTTGATGCACAAAATCAATATCATGAAAGCCATGCGTACGAGACTGACCAGTAGAAAGAGCGTATTCAATATGATCTAATTTACGTTTTGCCCTTACCACTTGTACCCCTCTTTATTTCTTTAATTTTTTCAGTTGTTCACCAATAATGTCACTTAATTGGAAAGTAGCAGAATCAGCATTCGGTTCATACTGACTATAATCTTCAGTTACATTATTTTCCTCAAGCGCTTCTTTTATACTTAAAGAAATACGTTTCTCTGCTACATGAACTTCAAGTACTTTCACTTTTACTTCTTGTCCCATTTCCAATACTTCATTTGGATTTTTTACGTGACGATTTGCAATTTGAGATACATGCACAAGACCTTCGACGCCAGGTAAAATTTCAACGAATGCACCAAATGTAACAAGACGTTTTACTATTCCCTCACGAATATCTCCAGCTTTTACTTCACCAGCAATATTTTCCCAAGGTCCTGGTTGAGCTGCTTTAATTGATAAAGAAATACGTTGTGTATCAGCATCCACAGATAACACCTTCACCTTTACCTTTTGACCTTGCTCTAATACTTCAGAAGGTTGCTCTACACGTTCGTGTGAAATTTGTGAAATATGAACTAAACCGTCCACACCTCCAACATTAACGAAAGCACCAAAATCCGTTAGTCGTTGTACTGTTCCTTCCACAACGTCTCCTTCTTTTAATGAAGAAATTGCTTCTTTCTTCTTAGAATCTAGTTCTAATTCTACTACCGCTTTATGCGAAAGAATCACGCGATTTTTTTCACGGTCCAATTCAACAATTTTCACGGCTAATGTTTTCCCTTTATAGTCAGTAAAATCTTCTACATAATGTACTTCTACAAGTGAAGCTGGGATAAACCCACGAACACCAAGGTCCACAACTAATCCACCATTCACGATATCTTTTACGGTAACATCAAATACGTGACCAGAAGTAAATTTCTCTTGTAATTCTACCCATGCTTTTTCTGCATCAACAGCACGTTTAGATAAGACAAGATCATTTTCTTCTAATTTAATAATCTTTAATTCTAGTATTTGATCTAATTCTACAACATCGCTTGCTTTTTCAATATGAACGTTAGCTAATTCACTAATTGGAATTACGCCATCTGTTTTGTATCCAACATTTACAAGCACTTGTTTCTCTTCAACTTTCGTTACAGAACCTGTAACAACGTCACCAACTTGTAATTCTTTTGAATCCATAACTTCTTCATTCATTTTCTCTACCATGGAAATACCTCCCTACAGAATTGACAAAGCATTTTTTATGTATATACGAAATGAAAACAATTGTTTTCATTTGCATGTTTAAGAATTTATCATCACATACGTAAGCTTCATACATTTCACTAGAAAATATATTAAACCTATATAAATAGTATACAGCAAAATCATCTTGAAGAAAGTATGTTTTGAAATATAATAGCGAATATATTCTGAAAGTTTTATCCTTCTTTTATTAACTTCTTACAAATCTGATTATTTGTCAAGGAAAGAGACTCACAATTCACGTATCCTTTACATTTCATAAATAAAAAAAGAAAGGGGCTATGCCCTTTCTTTATTTCGCAAACACTCCTGAAACAATACTCATAATCTTTTGGACAACTTCTTCAATTGATAAAGAAGTTGTATCTAATTCCAATGCATCATCAGCTTTTTTTAGAGGAGAAACTTCACGTTCTGAATCTAATTTATCACGCTGAGCAATTTCTTCTTTTAACTGCTCTAAATTAGAATCGAAGCCTTTATTCATATTTTCTAAATGTCTTCTCTCTGCTCTTTCTTCAACAGAAGCAAGCATAAAGATCTTCACTTCAGCATCTGGTAACACATGTGTACCAATATCACGGCCATCCATTACAACGCCGCCTTTTTCTGCTAACTCTTGTTGACGACGTACCATTTCTTCACGAACAAGGCGATGTTTTGCCACAATTGATACTCGATTCGTCACCTCAGGTGTACGAATGACTTCCGAAACATCTTGTCCATTTAAAAATACAAGTTGTGTATTTTCTCCTTGCTGAAACTCAATTTTTACATTTTTTACAACTTCCATTAACTGCTCTTCATTTTCAATGTCCACTTTTTGCTCAAGGGCTGCATATGTAATTGTACGATACATTGCGCCTGTATCAATATAAACGTAAGAAAGCTTCTTCGCTACAACTTTTGCAACTGTACTTTTTCCAGCAGCTGCTGGACCATCTATAGCAATTGAAATTCGTTTATCCATTGTAACACCTCATTTTTTCACTTATAAAACAAAACGAAAAGCAGGTATTCTCCTGCTTCTTCTCATTTGCTTCACGTCATTAAATCCTCAATTATTGTAGCATAATCCTTCATAGAAGAAAATGAAAACTACCTATTCACCCGTAAGATTTCTGCTTTGTTTTTTACCATGACACCTTCATAATAAACAATTTTAGATAAATATTTCACTGATGACTTATGTATAAATAACAATTGCACAACAGAAAGACAAATGAATTGTATTATTAATATACGAATAAGCATTCTCTCCATCTTTTTCAACGTAATAGCTCCCTCCTATACTGTATTTGCACATTTCGTTTCGTAATTTTATACATCGTACATATAGCATTTCATTTTATTGTCATTTTCGAGGCATACTTTTATACATTTCCATTGTCGAATTTACTCAAAACATGTTATGTTCTAAATGTATTTTTTTACTTGAAAGGGGTATAAGCATTGAAAAGAATCCTAGTTTTACACACAGGTGGAACAATTGCAATGGAGGAAGATAAAGAAACTGGGGTCGTACAACCAGGTGAAAAAAATCCTCTTTTAAAATTCATTCCGGATTTAGAAGGCGATGTTGATTTAATCGTTGAAGATGTGTTTCATCTACCATCTCCTCATATGACACCGAGCGAAATGTTACAATTACAAGTCATCATTGATGAAAGAGTAAAACAAGACAACATTCATGGCGTAGTCATTACGCATGGTACGGATACATTAGAAGAAACAGCCTATTTCTTAGATTTAACAGTACAAGCAACTATTCCGATCGTTGTAACAGGCGCAATGCGCTCTAGCAATGAATTAGGTGCTGATGGTCTATATAACTTCTTATCAGCTGTAAAAGTCGCTAGCAGTAGTGAAGCTGCCGAAAAAGGCGTTTTAGTCGTATTAAACGACGAAATTCATTGTGCTACAAACGTAACGAAAACACATACAAGTAATGTAGCAACATTCCAAAGTCCACAGTATGGACCAATTGGTATGGTAACAAAACGTGGTGTTGTATTCCACCATGCTTTAGTACATCACGAAACATATTCAGTAAATAAGGTTTCTAAAAATGTAGTCGTTCTAAAAGCGTACGCTGGTATGGACGATACATTGTTAGCAGCAATTGAAAATCTTCCGGTAGACGGGATTGTTATTGAAGCGCTTGGACAAGGTAATTTACCCCCAAGAACACTTCCTAGTCTAGAGCGACTAATAAATAAAGGAATTCCTGTCGTATTAGTTTCTCGCTGTTTCAATGGCATCGTTCAAGATGTATATTCATATGAAGGTGGCGGCAAACAATTAAAAGATATGGGTATTGTATTCACATACGGTTTAAACGCTCAAAAAGCACGTATTAAATTATTAGTTGCATTAGAGAATACAACTTCTCATGAAGCAATCCAAAACATGTTTATGCACGATTAAAAAAGAAGCTGTCGAAGTTTATTTCGACAGCTTCTTTTTATATTTCTCTTGTTGCAATGGTTTGCGCAATCGCATCCCCATGAAATCGACCGTTCTCAATAAATATTTCATTTGCATTATTTCCAGCAGCAATTACACCTGCAATGAAAATATTTTCAGCGTTCGTTTCCATCGTATCCTGTGCATAAATTGGACGTCCTGTCTCTTCATCAATCCGAACACCCATCTTTGTTAAGAAACTATGATCAGGATGGTAACCAGTCATCGCAAATACAAAATCATTTTGGATTGTATATGCTTCGCCATCAACTGTATACGTTAATGTATGTTCAGTAATTTCTTTCACATGAGCTCCGAAATGCATGTCAATTGTACCATTTCGGACTAACGCCTCAAACTCTGGCAAAATCCACGGCTTTATACTTGGTGAATACTCACTTCCGCGATATAAAACCGTTACACGCGCACCAGCTTTCACAAGCTCTAAAGCGGCATCTACACTCGAGTTTTTCCCACCTATAACGACTACATCTCGATCAAAATAAGGATGTCCTTCTTTAAAATAGTGAGCTACCTTCTTCAATTCCTCACCAGGAACATTCATATAATTTGGATTGTCATAATATCCAGTTGCTACTACAATATATTTCGCTATATATACTTCTTTACTTCCGTCACGCTTTGTCGTCTCAACCTGAAAAGCTTCTCCATCTTTTTGAACGTTCTCCACTCGTTCAAAAGCATTTACACGTACAGATTTACGTTTTACTACTTCGCGATAATACGCAAGCGCTTGATTTCGAACAGGCTTACGATTTTCTGTAATAAAAGCTACATCACCAATTTCTAATTTTTCACTAGAGGAGAAAAATGTTTGATGAGTTGGATAATTATAAATTGCATTTACAATGTTTCCTTTTTCAATTACTAACGGATTTATCCCTACCTTTTGCAACGAAATTGCTGCTGCTAATCCGCACGGACCGCCTCCAATTATAATAGCTGTTTCTTTCTGCATACTCGGTTCACTCCTAGTCTTCTACCAATACACTATTTATAAAAACAAGAAAAAACCTACTTACAGCAGTAGGCACCTATCTTTATTGTATTCATTTTTCATATATTTGTCATCTAAACGAAACGTACATCCGATAGACATCTGCTAAAAACTGCTGAAATTTAATACCTTGTTTCCCTAATACATTTTCAGGATCAATCTTTCTAGCTGGGTCAAGTGTTTTATGTGATACGATATCTTTTTTCGGATTCAAGCCGAAGTTTTGACATAAATACGCATGATACCACGTAAAACGGGTATATGCTTCCCAAAAGTTAACATCACCGCCATAACAAAGCTCCACTCCAATGGCAGCCTTATTGGCATCATATCCATATAAGTCATTATCTGTCGGCACACCATATCGAACATGGTAGGCAACTTCATTTATAGGAATAATTTCTAATATCGTTTTGTCATCTATAAATGTATGTGCCGAAGCTTTCGGCTGTATTTCATTAAAATAATCCCGATTCCCAATCGCATTGCTACCAGGATTCCCCGTATCATGACTTACAATAAACCTTACTTTAGAAAGAGGAATACCCGGTCGTGAACTTCCATATCCAATATAGTTACGCTCTATAGGAAACATCGCCATTACTACCAACTCCCGCTTCAGAAGATTACCTTACTTCTTTATATATGTATTCGGTAGCAATGTCCTTATAGCATATTTCTTACGCAAAGAGAAAATCGAAAATATTTGATGTGAACACCATAAATAATAAAATACTTACAGCAACTCCATAAAAACCGTAAAACCAAACACAATCTTCTTTCGTATCTAAACCGAAAAATTTATTTACTGATTGTAATAATGTGCCGCGCTTACTTTGTTTGTTTCTTAATACTTCCACTCGTTCTACAACATCTGCTGGCATCATAAATCTTTGGTCTACTGTCATTTTCATCATTTATCTCTCCTTAAAATCATTTCCGTTTTGTTTATCTAAGGAGAGTATAGCACGTTTGTTCGTGTAGAACAAGCGTTCTTTTTGTTTTTATTTTATTTTTCAACAAACCAATTAATAATTACCAATATAAAAGCGATAATCGGCCCTACTACAACCGCACCAAATATTAAAAATAATAATCCTTCTCCGAACACCCGAGCGGTACTTGCTTTTCGATCTTGCTTCGTTTTTACGAGTTCTCCCTCTAACCTCTTAACCTTTTCTTCTAATTGTTCTACTCGTTCCATCATTCCATCTCCCATTTACAACACCTCACTCTAATACTTCAACAAAAAAAAACGTGATTCCCTCGAAAGGAATCACGTTTTCTCACAATATAATATTATACCCAACCTCTGAAGCGACTTGCTTCAGCCATTTTACGAACACCGACCATATACGCTGCTAAGCGCATGTTCACTTTACGAACTTGTGCTGTTTCATAAATAGAATCAAATGATCTTACCATTACTTTTTCTAAACGTTGTTCTACTTCTTCTTCAGTCCAGTAGTAACCTTGGTTATTTTGTACCCACTCAAAGTAAGATACTGTTACCCCACCAGCACTCGCTAATACGTCTGGAACAAGTAAAATTCCGCGATCTGTTAAAATTTTAGTTGCTTCTAATGTTGTTGGACCATTTGCAGCTTCAACAACAATTTTTGCTTTAATATCATTAGCATTTTCTTCTGTAATTTGATTCTCAATTGCAGCTGGAACTAAAATGTCACAATCAAGTTCTAACAATTCTTTGTTTGAAATTGTATTATTAAATAGTTTTGTTACTGTACCGAAGCTATCACGACGGTCTAATAAATAATCAATATCTAATCCATTTGGATCATGCAATGCGCCGTAAGCATCTGAGATTGCAATAACTTTTGCACCTGCATCATGCATAAATTTAGCTAAGAAGCTACCAGCATTACCGAATCCTTGAACAACAACGCGCGCACCTTTAATATCAATGTCGCGTTTTTTTGCAGCTTCGCGAATACAAATTGTAACACCTTTCGCTGTTGCTGTTTCACGTCCATGTGATCCACCTAATACAAGTGGCTTACCTGTAATAAATCCTGGCGAGTTAAATTCATCAATACGGCTATACTCATCCATCATCCATGCCATAATTTGAGAGTTTGTGAATACATCTGGAGCTGGAATATCTTTCGTCGGCCCTACGATTTGACTAATTGCTCGTACATAACCGCGGCTTAATCTTTCTAACTCACGGAATGACATTTCACGTGGGTCACAGATAATTCCACCTTTACCTCCGCCATATGGTAAGTCGACAATACCACATTTTAAACTCATCCAAATTGAAAGTGCTTTCACTTCATTTTCTGTTACATTCGGATGGAAGCGAATTCCACCTTTCGTTGGACCAACAGCATCATTATGTTGTGCACGATATCCTGTAAATATTTTAACAGTCCCGTCATCCATACGAACTGGTATTTTCACTGTCATCATACGAACTGGTTCTTTTAATAATTCATATACTTCGTTTGGATAACCCAATTTTTCTAACGCTTCACTGATAACAATTTGTGTTGAATTCAATAGTTCAAAATGTTGTTCCCTTTGTTGTTGTGTTTTTGTTTGAGTTCCCTTTTCGGCTACCATAGTAAGTAAACCCCCTGTAATTTCACTTGTTTAGTAAACCTTCATTGCCTAGTATACACCGTTAAATTTGGAATGCAATAGAAAACGCTAACAAATATATACAAAGTATTTTCTGTTGCAAGCGTTTTCACTATCATTATAGTCCTTTTATTACTTTTAGAAAAGTAAAATACTTAAATATTTAAATATTTTTTATTTTATTCATGTACAGCACTTTGAAAAGATACATTTAAGTACAATAAAAAAAACAAAACCTTAGGTTATATTAGCTAAGGTTTTGTTTTTTCACAAAGTAATTGTGTATTTGTTCAATTGCTTGAGAAGCCATTAATTCTTTACCATACTCCATTAGACGATAAATAGTTGCTGTAGACGGATTACCATATTCCGCTAAAATAGCTATAAAATCTGCCTTCAGTAATTGAATTTGCTCCTCTTCTTCCATCCAAAGATAGAAACGCCCATCCCACGTATATAATTTTCCGCCAGTTACATCAAGGTTATATAAACGATTCGACAGGTTAATTACGTCATCTAGTGTAGCAAATTCATAAAGGATATGCTCGCTTTCATCTAGAGTCACTTGCATTTCAATAAACTCGTCACGGAACTCATCATCTGTATCCGCTTCTTGATGTTCTTTCGTTACAATTACGACCATTCCTTGCGCTTGTAGAGAAAATACTTCAACTGCAATCGGACCATCCGCTTCAAATCCTAATTCTTTATTTGCTTCTTGCATCATATCACGAAATAATTGCTGTACTTTCGGTGCATTTCTCCACAAATCTTCTTTCGTTAATCCTCTTTCAGATAAATCATCAAATGTTAAGAAAATTTTTATCTTATTGTAATTTAATCGTTCCAGCCTCATATCATACCCTCCCTACGCAACCAATGAATATAATTTTTATTATATGAAATAGAAAATAGATGGTTCTTTTCAAACAACTATTCTAACATGTTTAACCAATCATCCCATTCTTCTTTCGTATCACCAATTAGGCTTGTTTGAATGTTCAACTGATCTCGAGCACCTATTTCTCCTATAATCCCAACAGAAAGGTTCTCATTTTTTTCTTGCAAAAAATCCACATAGCTCATTACGTTCTTCCGTTCTCGTCCGTCATCAAAAGAGATTACTACATATTTAGGTCTTATTTGCTCAACAGCTAACGAAATACTATCTTCCGCTACGCTTGCCCGAATATATATCACATCATATCCTTTTAATCGTAAATACGTTGAGAAAACAAACCCTTTCAACATATTACTTTCTAACACGACAACTTTGTGTATAGAAGAAAACGATGATGCATTATGATATACCATCCCTAGACGCGTTTGTAAAAATGATACGACATATTGGAATTGCACCATTGTAACTTCATTATTATTTTTTAACGTTAACAATTTATTTGACACTTGAAGAACAATACTTGCTATAACTTTTTCTGTTGCATAAATACTAAAAGCCTCGTTTAACAATGCAGAAGTTGTAATTTCATCAAATTTTAACAAAGCTTGTAGTATATCGTCCACTAAAACAACTTCTCTATCGTAATGTATTTCATTTTGAACATTATTCTGCAAACGATTCCCTTCTAATAATTGAACTGCTTGTCCAATCATCATGCCGGAAGAAACCTTGTCCATTAACCATTTTAAAATTTGAATATGCTCTTCTGTATATAATCGATGCCCCGCATGATTCCGCTTTGGGGCAATCATTTGATATCGTCTTTCCCATGCACGAAGCGTACTTGGTTGAATTCCAATTATATTCGAAACAGCTTTTATATTATATTTTCCGTTTAGAGTTGGCATCATTTCCCTCCGCATAACGTAATAATATGTGTTTGAGCAGGTGCTCGGAAGCGAAGTGGAACCAACGTTGTTCCATACCCATTACTAACAAAAAGAGTCATATTTGAATGCTTATATACGCCACCTTTTAAATATTTTTTAGATGGGAATAATCGAATCTGTCCTCCATGTGTATGTCCACTTAACACAAGTGAAATTTGTTCTTTTCCAGACATTTTATTTATTATATCAGGGTTGTGACTAATTAATATGCGAAAACCATCTTCCTTACAATCAGCCAACGCTAAATCTAAACGATCACGTTTCAAACCAACATCATCTACACCGAGCAAACAAATTTTCTCTCCTAATTCAGACTCAAATACAACTCTTGTATTATCTAAAACTTTCACATTATTTTCTAATAATAAAGCATCCAATTCATGATATTCAATCTCATAATCATTATTTCCCCATACAAAATATACAGGAGCTATCGCTCTTAACTTTTGTATATTTGCAGAGATTTTCGATAAAGGGACACCTTTTTCCGCTAAATCACCACCAATAATTACAAGATCTACTTTTCCTTTTACTTGTTCAATTAACGAATTCGAAATGCCCCTTCTATGAATATCTGATATAAAGAATATATTTACTTTTTGAAAACTTTTCGGAAATTCTTCAAATATTAAAGTATGTTCTAGCACCGTATTACGCGTTGCTTCCGTATACATTACAAGAAGAAATATAATACCAATACAAACGAGAGTACTTAATAAGATAATCCATATCATATATTTTTTACTCCCTTCCTCATAAAGATAATCCCCAGTTTTTATAGTAAGTATTTTACTAACTCTCTCGCTTTGTGGACTTATCTTTTATCGGAATTTTTAATTCTTGACCTACATTCACTTCATCTTTTTGTAAATCATTATACTTTTTAATCACTTCGATCCCAGTTTCATCTGAAAAATATTGCTTCGCTATACTTTCTAAGGTTTCTCCCTCTTTCACCGTATGTGTGACAACTTTCTCAGATGATGCCTCGGACTGAGATTTAGCTGAATCAAAGAAAATGACCTCAAATGCACTTTTTCCAGCGTTATTACCATCACTTTTCACCTGAATATATTTATCCGTATACCATAAAATACTAATTGGTAGTAATATGAATAGAAATGTTAAAACTCGGACGAAAATATGATTCATTTTAAACTTTTGTTTTTTCTCTTTATTTCTATGAATTTCACTACGCGGCGGTAAACCTTCTTTTTCTTCCACTCGCTCAACTTCTAATTCCTCTTCAAAATCAGGAATTCGTCTTCTCATGTTGTTCACCACCACCTTCCATTTATTTTCTTAATTGGAGCCCCATTATAAAATCAACAAGAAAGTGTGCAAAGATTGTTATAAACAAATTTCCTGTCCATTCAAATACATAGCCAAAAACAAAACTAATGAAACAGACGAAACAAAACAAAAATGGCTTTTTTATATACCGAATATGTAATACTGCAAATACGAAACTCGCTATTACAATTCCAAAGTGCGTCTGCACTACACCTCTAAATAAAAATTCTTCTGCAAAGCCGATAATGAATGTAATAACAAGTAGATGCATAACTGACATCCCTTGAAACATCCTATCATTAATACCACCATCATCAAACCAAGACTCTGGAAATACTCGCATTGCAACATAATCTAATAACACAATACCAATCGCTAACAAGCCACCTATTATAAGTATAGACACCGGTTCCCATTTCCACAGACTATACACCGACTTTATATCTCGGAATAGTATATATGCTAGTAAACAACCGATACCGATAATAATGAACTGTGTGATATACAGATTCAACCTTATTTCTTTCGGACTCATATCTTCAATATTATGCCTTTGAATGTTCATCATTCCCCCATCTTTTCTAGACCGAAAAGCTTTTGTAACTCTGTTTCCCAATTATAGTCGAAATCCGATTGTTGCGCTTGTCTTTTTTTATAATCTGTTTTTGTAATATGACAATAGTCGCAGCAATTCTTTAACTCGCCCTCTTTTCTGTAACCGAACTGTCGCAGCAAATATTCACGTCTACATTCTTTCACTTGTATCCATGATTTCATGTTTTCTAG
Source organism: Bacillus sp. FSL R9-9834 (assembly GCF_038006905.1). Classification (NCBI taxonomy): domain Bacteria; kingdom Bacillati; phylum Bacillota; class Bacilli; order Caryophanales; family Bacillaceae; genus Bacillus; species Bacillus sp. FSL R9-9834. The sequence goes on along the minus strand of NZ_JBBOWD010000001.1, from coordinate 1,527,925 downwards.
CTCACTATATTTATTACGTAGCCTGATTTCTACTTCAGCTATTAATCTTGTCATAATTTCATCTGACAAGCTCTCTAATATTAATTTTCTCTGTTGTATGATTCCAAGCTTTTCAAGATGATAGCGGATGAAACGCCAATATTGTTCATTAAATCTTGCTGCATTATAACAAATTTCTTCTACCTCTTCTATTGGTAATTCTTTCGTTTGAAACATTCTTTCCTGCAGTAAAGAAAATAAAAATTGTATTTGTGACTGGCTTGGCAATTCATCTTCAATGATTGAAATTGGTAAATCGTGATCTAACGGACTGCATAGTAAAATAGCTATACTAGGTTCACCATCTCTTCCAGCTCTTCCGATTTCTTGTAAATAAGAAGCTATATTAGTCGGATAGTGGAAATGAATAATATATCTCGTATTTGATTTATTTACTCCCATACCAAAAGCACTTGTACATATTACAAGCTGCAACTGGTCATTCATAAACTGCTGTTGAATTAACATGCGCTCTTCATGTTCCATACCACCATGATAGAAAGCGACACCAGTAACGCCTTTTCCTCTTAAATATTCCGTTAAACGTTCTGTCCATGCTCTGCTTGAACAATATACAATCCCCGGCCCTTGTAAATACATCACCTGTTCCAAAAGCGCCTCTTTCTTCTCTTCTATCGTCTCCACAAATTGTACTTCCATTGCTATATTTGGACGGTCAATAGAATACACATGCTGCGTCACATTCTCCAAATTCAAACTCTCTGCTATATCTCGGAGTACATCTTTCGTCGCTGTTGCAGTTAATGCTAGTACCGTAGGAGACCCGATATTTTCAATAACTACATTTAGTTTTTTATAATCTGGTCTAAAATCATAACCCCATTGCGAAATACAATGAGCTTCATCCACAACAAATAATGAAATATGAACTTTCTTCAATTCTCTTATTAACAATTCCGACTGCAACATCTCAGGTGAAACAAAAATAAATTTATAGGAAGCTAACCTTTTCATTGCTTCTCTTTTTTCATGTAATGTCCGAAAACTATTAAATGCTATCACTCGGTTTTTCACAACATATTTTAATTGTGTAACCTGATCTTCCATCAAAGATAATAATGGTGATACAACAAGTACTGTCCCTTCTTGCATGAGCCCTGGAAGTTGATAGCACATAGACTTCCCTCTTCCGGTCGGAAGCATCGCTATAACATCTTTTCCTTCCAATAAATCTGTAATTACCCCTTTTTGACCTGGACGAAATTCAGAATATCCAAACCACCTATATAAATATTCCTCAAGTTTCATTTATACCCTCCATCCGCGCCAATACAAGACGAACTTCAAAATAAGAGATACCCTCTCCAACAGCTTGTTTCAACTCACGCAACTTACGTGTTTGTAATGCATCAATTACTTCTGTTACTTTATCTATTTTGTCTTTTTCCATAAACATCTCGATAGAAAAATCTCTTTCACGCAAAGCAATTTCAACAAAATGATCTTCTATCGTTGCAACCTTTAGATTTCTAATTGTCGCTATTTCTTCTAATGAGCGCCCTTGTCTCCAAAAATTATATGTTTTTTTCGTTGATAAACTAAATAATTCAGCTCTCTCATTTGGATAAGAGATAATCTCAGCTAATAACGGAAATTCATTTTCTTTATCGCGAACTTCTTGTATAAGGAAATGAATTGTACCCCAAAATAAGAAATATACCCTGAAAATATCTCGTTTCGTAATTTCCGCTAACTGCTGCAATGTACAACCGATACGTTCATATCCTGTTAATCTATATGTTACAATCGTCGCTTCTATCACATCACATTTCCCTAAAAGATTATGTATTTCTTTCCATAATCTTTTCGCCAATTCACTTCGCCTATACGGCATACCTGTTAAAAATCGCTTCACCCACACCATTATTTCTGTATCTTGTTGAATAGGAATAAACTTCGTATTATTCTGTTGTAAATTAGATACAGTTTGAATAATTAAAGATAATCTTTTCCAAAACGTTTCACCTAATTCACCATAGTGCAAACCATGCAAATGGGCTGGAAAAGCATACCCTTCCTCCCATGTATGTAACTGCATTTTACCTTTAGGTGTTAACAAATATGTATTTTCATGTATTTCTTGAATCAAATCTGCTTGCAACAACTTTGCAACTTCACGATCATATTCATTTCTATTTAACGATTTATATATTCCAAACAAAAAAGAAATTCGGAACATATTTCCATCTTGTAACGTTTGCGAAGAACGTTTTCCCTTTAATAAATAATAAATAGAAGAAACGGTTCTTTCACCATTCAATTGTTTTAAACAATACAATACAGTATATTGTAGTTGCATTACCGCTTCCACCTTTCAATCTAACTTAATTACTTTTGATATGATTGCGCCATCTACCGTTACTCATTAAACTTATCATATGGGCAATATATACTTGTATATATTATATTGTACCAAACGAAATAACATTTACGTATTTTGAAAATCTTATGACATAATGCAAAAATTAGTTGACACTCTAATTGATAAGGATTATCATTATAATTTTATGTTGAAAAGTTTTAAAAACCGTTTTACAATAAGGTTATAATTTTTATGGCGAGCTTTTCACATACATATTATCAGGAGGGAAAAAAGATGGCAAAATATACAATCGTTGATAAAGATACTTGTATTGCATGTGGTGCTTGTGGCGCTGCTGCACCAGACATTTATGACTATGATGATGAAGGTATTGCATTCGTAACATTAGACGATAACCAAGGTATCGTTGAAATTCCAGATGTATTACTTGAAGATATGATGGATGCATTCGAAGGTTGTCCAACTGACTCAATTAAAGTTGCTGACGAATCATTCGACGGCGATGCTTTAAAATTCGAATAGTCTTTTATTAACTTCAAAAAATACCCCTCATTCATTTGAGGGGTATTTTTTGTTTTCTATTTTCAGTCTCCTTAATAAAAAACCATTAGTAGTTGTATACTACTAATGGTTTTATTTTATATTTATGCATTTTTCATTTTTGCAAATACCCATACTTTCAGGCGTGAGAATAACGCTACAAATACAATTGTTACAACAATTCCTTTAATCAAATTAAATGGTAAGATTGCCGTTACAACCGTTGTTTTTATCGCTTCGCTAGACATAGCTGGTGAATTTAAAAACCAAGTGTAAGCTGGGAATATGATGATGTAATTTAATACACTCATAATGAGCACCATTGTAATTGTCCCTAGCATTAATCCTGTCGTTAAACTCTTAACAGTACGATACTTCCTAAATAAGAAAGTTGCTGGTCCAATAAATAAACATCCTGCAATAAAGTTAGCAATTTCTCCAACTGGTACTCCCGTTAAACTCCCTTGAATCCCGTAATGTAAAATATTCTTTATCGCTTCTACAATTACCCCTGCAACTGGCCCAAAAATAATCGCAGCGATTAGAGCTGGCACATCACTAAAATCAATTTTTAAAAATGGCGGAAGCCCTGGGAATGGGAAATCCAACATCATCAGTAAATATGCAATACTACTTAGCATTGCTACACTCACCATCTGCACTACACTGTTTTTTTGTTTCATCTTTCTCTCTCCTTTTCCATCGATCATCTCATGGAAAGTGGAAAGGTTCTGCTATGCCTACTTTTTCATAGAACGAAAAAACCCTTTGTGTTTTACACAAAGGGAGAATTTAAGGCACATCAAACAGACGTTCAAATACCTATCTTTTTTGAACGCTTGAACCTCCATCTTCTCCCATCCAGACTGTACTGTCGGCTTTGGAATCACACCAAATCCTGCCTTAACGGCTCGCGGGCTTAGAACAAAATCACATATAGTTCATCACCGCCGGTCGGGATTTTCACCCTGCCCCGAAGATAGACCGATATTCTATTTTCTACTTCATTATACAACAACATGATCGTATTGTGAACAAAAAAATCGTAACTTATTAAAAATAAGTTATTGATTTTACATAATCAAAATCATTCATTATATTTTACAATACACTCCATATTTTTTAGTATTCGGCATTTCTCCTATGAATCCCCTAGTCATATATAATTAAAAGTGATAAGATGTTGAATTGTTAAGATAAGAACATTTTCTGGATTATGGAGGAAATGTCATGAAGAAAGAAAAGAGACACTCTATTCGAGAAACAATGAAAAAAAACTTAAGGAAAGAATACTTTTACTTAAAAAAAGAATTACTTTTCTACTGTCCAATTGATTTAGGCACATTCTCAAGCGAGACATACTATGCTGCTTTCGATGAAGATGGCATCAGTATTTATCAGTATGATAAAAATTCAGAAAGTAAATTAAAATTATGTGAGCGTCATCCATGGAAGAGTTGGAATAAAGTAAAGGTTGATCATTATTTGACAACTTCACAATTTATTTTTCAAGGTGAGCGAAACTGGATATTATCCCTTTTCCAAAAAGGAAAAGAAGCTCAAAAAATAATAGAAGAGCATACACCTTTACAAATTGAAGTTGTTTCCCGCTCTTTCTTAAAAAAGCTTCCTGGTTTCCGTTCTAATGCACCGTTGAATAAATACATCGGCAGCATTTGCTATACTGCACTCATTGCATTTTTATTAAAATGGATGATTCCATTTCAAGGACCACAAATCGCCCTGTACTCTATTTCAATCGGTTGTATGCTTCTTGGTTTACTTTGTTTGACAATTGGTTTAATTGAACCGACTATTGTACTATTTCGAACAAACGAAAAAACAAGAGCGAAAGTATTTTACTTATATAGCTACTTAGCTATTTCTGGATTTATATGTGTCTTTATTTTTTGGTAAAAAAGAGCTAGCTTTAACTAGCTCTTTTTTTACTTTACATATAATTGTTGATTTGGATAAATCAGCTCTTGTTGCAACCCATTTTTTTCTTGAATTTCCTTAACTGACATTCTAAATTTCCGCGCAATGCTAACTAGAGTGTCGCCTTTTTGGACGACGTATAACGATGAAGAAACTGCTTCATTTCTTTGTTCATGTAAAACAAGCAATGGATTCATCGCATTCTTTTTTGCCATCGTCCATCTTCCTTGATGAACTTCTAAATGTAAGTGTGCACCTCGGGATTCTCCTGTATTTCCTACTTCTCCAATTATTTCTCCTTTTGAAATATAATCCCCTTGAACTACATATCTCTTATTTAAATGTGCATACACAGCCTCATATTCTCCATGTTTAATAAAAACAACGTTTCCATAACTACTTGAATAATAAGACTTTGTTACCTTACCTTCTTGAATAGCTGACACAGGCGCGCCGATCGGTGCCGCTATATCTATACCGTAGTGTTTTCCGTGCCTTGTTCCAAAATAATCACTTATCTGTCCTTCAACAGGCCATGCCCATTGATTTCCCTCTGCGTACACATGTAATTGAGATAAAAATAGTACTGTCAATAACATGACGCCATATTTTAAAGCTTTCATATACATCCTCCGTTTTCTAATTACGACCATACCTTCTCTATTTTGGTATATTACAGAAAAAACTATACAAAAAAAGAAAGTGAATCACTCCACTTCCTTCTCTTTCTTATCACGAAAAACGATTGCACTGCGATTATACTCTACATCTTTTACTTGTAATCGAGCGTTTATTACTCTAGCTACTGCAAATAAATAATCAGATAATCTATTTACATACTTTAGAACAACTTCATTTATTTCTCCTTCTTTTTGCAGGGACACGATACATCGTTCTGCTCGCCTTACAACTGTACGTGCAATATGAATAGCAGCTGCCGATTCGCTTCCACCTGGTAAAATAAAACGTTCTAGCGGCGGTGCTTCTTCTATATACGAATCAATCCTACTTTCTAAGTTTTCGACCATTTCAATTTTTACTTTATAAGGAATTTTCTCGCCTACTATCGCCAAGTCTCCCCCGCAATCAAATAGTTCATGTTGAATATTTTCAAGTTCATTATAAATATCTCCGAAAGACCTGCCTTGTAGTTTAGTCATCGCATATCCAATATGAGAATTCGCCTCATCTATTGTGCCATATGCTTCAACTCGGATATTATCTTTATCCACTCTGCCGCCTATTACACTTGTTGTCCCTTTATCTCCTGTTTTTGTATATAATTTCATCGCTTTACGACACCCCTCTCATCATTCTTCATTCGACTAAGTTAGAAAAAAAGTTCTACTATTATTTATTTAATTGATTTTACAAAAAAATAAACAACAGTAGAACTTTATTCATTATCAACTTTTAAAACGTATATTTAAATTATACGATTCGGTAAATATACAGAGAATGTAGTTCCCTCTCCAACAACACTTGAAACAGCAATTTTCCCATCATGGCCTTGCACAATATTTTTTGCAATCGCAAGCCCGAGTCCTGTTCCACCTTTTTTTCCACGTGTTCTTGCTTTATCAGCTTTATAGAAACGATCAAATAAAAATGGAATATCTTCTTCTGGAATACCAGCGCCCGAATCTTGTACTTCAAAAATAAGACCATTATTTTTCGTATCAATTACAAGCGTTACATGTCCACCTGCGTTCGTATGACGTATTGCGTTATCAATTAAATTCGTCAATACTTGTTCCATACGATCTGCATCAAACGGGTATTGCTCAATTGGATTTTTGAAATCAACCGTTAACGCGACTTCTTTATCCTTTGCAATTCCTTGGAATTTACGACCTATTTTTTCAACGAAAGGATGAATATCAACTTCACCTATATGTAACTCTACATTACCACTTTCCATACGCGCTAAATCTAACAATTCATTTACAAGTTTCCCTAAACGAACGGATTCATCATAAATGATTTGAACAAACTCGTTAATTTCTTCTTTTGTTTGCACAATATCATCTAAAATTGCTTCACTATACCCTTGGAGCATGACCATCGGTGTACGAAGTTCATGTGATACGTTCGCAATAAAGTCTTGGCGCATTTTCTCAAGACGGCGTTCTTCCGTCATATCACGCAATACAGCTACAGCCCCACGAATTTTCGTTTGATTGTAAAGCGGCGTCATAAGAACTACATAGTTACCTTTTTGTAAATTAATTTCAACCACTTGTTGTTGTTCGCTTTCTACAACGAGATGGAATAGTTCAACAAGTTCAGAAGGTAGTTTTTTACTGAGCTCTATCTCTTTTTCTTCTTGCCAAACTTGTAAGAAATGTTCAGCGGGCGGATTGATTACAACGACTTCACCCTCTTGATTTAATGTAATAACCCCATCTGCCATACTACTTAAAATACTAGCTAACTGTTCTTTCTCTTGCTGCAGGGCATTCATATTAAACTTCAACTGTTTCCCCATTTGATTTAAGGCTGTTGCAAGCTCACCAATCTCGTCCTGGGATACCATAGGAGCTTTTGCATCAAACTTCCCACGCGATACCTCAAAAGCAACCTCACGCATTTTACGAAGCGGTGCTGTAATTCGAGTAGATAAGAAGAATGCAAAGAAAGTTGTTAATATAATCGCAATCCCTGCTGATAAGAATATAAAATCAGTCGTTCTTTCCATACCTTGTATCGGCACTTGTAAAGATTCGTATACAAACACTGCACTTTGATTTTTTGACTGTACTGGTTTTCCAACAATCATAATATCATTTTCAGTATTTTTATTCTTTCTACTATTAGAGGCTTTTCTAATGTTATTCTTAATTTCTTTTTTGTCTGTAAACACAGCCGCTAATTCTTTATCTTCTTTTAAGTCATCCATTGTAAGAGTGACTAATCCTTCTTGTTTCGGTGAAGAAGATATTTCTTTTCCATCTTCTACAATAATGATCCTTGAAAGTGGATCAGAGAATTTGTATGCGATATTCTCAATCGTTTTTACATCGGCACCTTCTTCAATTAACTCTGAAACACTTGTTGCAACTTTTTGAAGCCTAGCTTCACTCATATCAACATAATATGTTCTAAAAAACTGTGAAAGTAAAATCGCAACAAATCCAAGCACGAACGAAACTAGAAGTAATATGGTCATCCATAACTTCCCTACTACACTTCTCCAAAGCATCAGTCGTTCACAACCTCAAACTTGTAACCTACTCCCCAAACGGTAACAATCATCTTCGCAGCATCGGGTGATTTTTTACTTAACTTCTCACGTAAACGCTTTACATGCGTATCAACTGTACGTAAATCTCCGAAGAATTCATATTGCCATACTTCTTTTAGCAATTGCTCACGATCGAATACTTTATCAGGCGCTTTCGCTAAGAATAATAGTAATTCGTATTCTTTCGGTGTTAAGTTCACCTCATTACCATCTGCTGTAACACGGTGTGCATCATTATCAATTGTTAAATGAGGGAATACAGTAACATCTTTTGTCGTTGTATCTTGTGTAAAGAATGTTGTTGGTACAGAACGGCGTAAGACCGCTTTCACTCGAAGCACTACTTCACGTGGGCTAAATGGTTTCACAATATAATCATCAGTTCCTACCTCAAACCCTTGTACTCGATTTACTTCTTCACCTTTTGCTGTCAACATAATAATTGGCGTCGCTTTCTTCTCACGAACCCCTTTACATACTTCGATACCATCTTTACCCGGCATCATAAGATCTAATAAAATTAAATCATAATCATTTTGCAGCGCCATTTCTAAAGCTGTATCACCATTGTCTGCTTCTTCAATTGTGTATTGTTCTCTCTCTAAATACATTTTCAACAAACGACGAATACGATCCTCATCGTCTACAATTAAAATTCTTGATTCATTTTCCATTTCTACCCGTTGCGTACTTTTACCACAACGGTTCACACCTACCCTTCTATACTATTATGTTGCGCTATTCTCGTTTATTTAAGCAACCTTCTAAATGTTTCACTTCCCATATTATGCTTCACAAGAATAATAAAGTTTGTTCAATTTTTTTCCAAAACTATGTATTTTTTTTGAACAGTATATAATGTCCTCGACATCATTTTACAAAATCAACCGCTACTTTGTCATGTTTTTCTCAAAAAAGAAGAAAAGTTGACAAAAATAAAATAGGAAAGTGACATACACTCTCCTATTTTATTTCTCTATGCGTATGAATGTAAACCCGCGATAATTAAGTTTACTACAATAAAGTTAAACATAATGATTGCAAAACCAATTACAGCTAACCATGCTGACTTCTCTCCATGCCATCCTTTTGATAAACGTAAATGTAATACCGCCGCATAAAAGAGCCAAGTTATAAGTGCCCAAACCTCTTTCGGATCCCAGCCCCAAAAACGTGTCCACGCTATTTGAGCCCAAATCATGGCGAAAATTAATGCACCTAATGTGAAAACTGGGAATCCAATTGCAATAGAACGATATCCTATTTCATCTAACAAATCGCTATTCGTATTTTTCACTAACGGCTGAAGTGCCGCTGATACTCGTTTACGTAAAATTAGCCTTAATACGATATAGAGTAACGTTCCAACTAACACTGACCAAATAACAGTATTTAATTTTTTCGCATTTACAATCGCCGGAACTTCAACTGTCGGCTCTAATTTATTTTCTGTCAGTAACTTCCCTTCATGCGGCCCCACTAAAGCCGGAAGATTGTATTTCATTTCCACTTGTTGTTCATTTTTATCAATCCATTGAAACTTCGCTTCATATTTCATACTAGAATATACCGTTGTCACTCCAATAAACCCAACTGTACAAACAAGTGTGAATACTACAGTCTCTAGCCAAAATGTACGTTTACTTTTCACTGATTGATCTACATTTTTCAATAAATACATAACGCCCGTAATAAAACTAATTGCTAAAATTGCTTGTCCTGCAGCCGCAGTCGTCACGTGAATATGTAACCAATTACTTTTTAAAGATGGAATAAGCGGTGATATTTCCCTCGGAAACATACTTGCATAAGCAATTAATAAAAGCGCAACTGGTAATGCAAATAGTCCGATTATACTTACGCGGTACATAAAGTACATGACAATAAATGCTCCGACAAGCATCATGCCGAAAAACGTACCAAATTCAAAAAAGTTACTAACTGGCGCATGACCTGATGCGATCCACCTTGTTACAAAATAAACTGTTTGTGCAATAAACCCTAAAATTGTAATCGTTATTCCTACGTTTGCCCATTTATGACCCTTTTCTTTAATTGCTCCCCCAAAAAATAGAGTGGCAATTAAATATAAAATAAATGCGGTAAAGAGAAAGTTACTACTTATTTGCACCATATCGTTTCCCCACCTTAACTAATTTTTTTATCGACTACTGTATCATTTGGTTGCGGAATTGCTGTACCTTCTAGTACTCTTTCAATATCTTTCTTTAAACCGAACCAGTTTTTATTCGTATGTCCTGCAATCCACCATTCATCATTAACGCGTTGTATCCAAATACGGCGATGATTCCAATACATTCCTTGAATGACACCAACCATAAATATAAATCCTCCAATACCGAGAATCCAAAGCGTTAAATCTTTCCTTACAGTAAGTGCTGTTGCATTTTGCATTTCCACGCCTGCAAAGGACATTTTATATTTATTATTTCCATCAGGTTCTATATTTTGCTGAATACCAACAAAACTCACTTCACCATCTGGTGTTTCAGGCGTAAACATTTTAAATACAAATGCAGGGTTGTTTGGTAATTTTGTTTTTGTATTTGGCCTTCCATTCTCATCAAAATAAAAATCAGGGAAATAGCTTAATAGTTCTAAAGAATAACCATTTCCTAAATCATATTTTTCTGCAGGGTTTGTTAAATCAACTTTAATCGGTCCCCACTTTTGATTATTTTCTTTATTTTGCAAACGGAAGGACATACTTTTAAATTCATTTTCTCTATAACTCAATTGATAAACAGCAAATTGATCAAATTTCAGCGGTTCATTTACTCGAATTTCAACTTCTTTTACTTTTTCCAATTTTGGTTTTTGTCCAGCTATCTTTTCACCTACCGCTTTATATAATACGGCATTCGTTTGGAAGTTTTTCGCAATCATTTTATCACCTACACGGTCAATTGCTTCATCAAAAACTTCCTTGTCCTTACTTTTATCATAAACTTCCTTTATAAACTTCTCACTTTTTAAATAATATTGGCCATCCGTCCCTGGTATTTCTTTCGTTTCACCATCACGTAACCAAAGCGTTTCATCTACATACATACTCGGTAAAAAACGAAGCATCGCACCGAATAAAAAGATAATAAGACCGATATGATTTACATATGGACCCCAACGCGAGAAACGTCCCTTTTCTGCTAAAACGTTTCCGTCTTCCACTTTCACATTATAGTTCGTTTTCTTTAAGTTCTTTTGAACTTTTTCAAAATCTCCCTCTTGCGGTGTACCAGTGCCATATAATCTTTGTCTCTTTAAAAAGCTAGGGTGTCTTTTTACCCCTTGCTTCTTTAAAGCTTTATAAAGTGGAATGACACGGTCTAAGCTACATATCACAAGAGAAATACCAATTGAAGCAATTAACATCATATACCACCATGAACCGTATAAATTATTAAAGCCTAATTGATAGTATAATTGCCCTAAAAATCCGTATTCTTGCTTATAATATTCAGCTGGTGCAATTCCTGGAGTTATGTACATTTCTTGCGGAAAAATAGTCCCTATCGCCGATGCAGCTAAAGTGATTACAATGAGCCATACACCCACTTTTACAGAAGAGAAAAAGCTCCAAATTTTATCAATAATCGTTTTTGTTTGCGTGAGAGATCTCCGAGCACTCCCCTCATAGCGCATATCCAATAGTTTTATATTTTCATTGCTTTCAAATGGTTTCCCACAAGCTTCACAAAAAACAGTTCCTATCGGATTCACATGTCCACATTCACATTTAATTTCTTTCAACACTCTCACCGCCCCTGTATCTATATGTACTATTGTATATTCTAACCTCAAGTTACCACAATACTCAGAATTTTTAAACCGAAGGCACTATAGGTAAGCGCCTTGTATGTAAAGGTTTTCTTTATTACGGAGTGATTTTCTTTAAATACTCCTCCAATTGTTCCTTCGTTTGTTCACCTTTAATCTCTTGAATCACCTTACCATCTTTATCAATCAAGAAGCTTGTTGGTAATGGTATTACTCCATACGTTTTTATAATTTCTCCACCTTTATCGATTGCAACGGGGAACTTAAGATCGTATTGTTTCACAAAATTCTTAACAGCAATATCCGTTTCATCTGCATCTAACGCAATGATTTCAACGCCTTTTTCTTTATACTTTGGATATAGTTCATTCATATAAGGCATTTCTTTCTCACAAGGTTTACACCACGTACCCCAAAAGTTTAAAAATACACCTTTTCCCTTAAAATCTTTTAGCTCAATTTTCTTTCCTTCTAAATCTGTCACAACAAAGTTAGGTGCTTCTTTTCCAATTTCCATTTTCTCTTCTTTAGAGAAATATCCTTGATAAAGTGTAAATCCTACAGCACCGCTTAAAATGAGCAGAATAATAACGCGAAATAATAAGCGATTTTTTTTCATATTGTTTCCCCTCTCTTCGACGAGTGATGAATATATGTATTTTTAATAAATCACCAGCGGAGCATTCCACTGGTGAAAGTTTCACAATATCGATTAGCGAGGCTTTGTAGAAGCCAATGCACGTAATTGTTTCACCTCATGCGGTGTCAATTCTCTTGCATCACCAGGTCGCAAGCTACCCACTTCTAAAAAGGCGTAGCGTTCACGCTTTAGTTTCACTACTTTACAGTCTAAAGCTTCAAACATACGACGTACTTGACGGTTACGTCCTTCATGAATTGTTAATTGTACAATCGCCATTTCTTTACGCTTGTCCCAAGAAATAATCTTCACACGCGCTGGTGCTGTTTTTCCGTCTTCTAACATAACACCGCGTTCTAACATGCGGATTTTCTCACCTGTTAGAGGCCCTTTTATTTTTGCAACATATGTTTTTTCAACTTTATATCTAGGGTGCATTAATACATTTGCAAAGTCCCCATCGTTTGTCATTAATAATACGCCAGACGTATCATAATCTAAACGTCCAATTGGGAATAAACGTTGTGTAATTTCCGGGAAAAAGTCTGTTACAACACTTCTTCCTTTATCATCTGATACACTTGAAATTACGCCAGTTGGTTTATATAGTAAAAAATAAACAGGTTCTTCTTTTTCAAGAGGAATGTTATTTACTTCTACTTTATCTTGAGGAGTTACTTTCGTTCCTAACTCCTTCACTATTTTTCCGTTAACTTTCACTTTTCCTTGCTGAATTAATTCCTCAGCCTTTCTTCTCGATGCAATACCTGCTTGCGCAATCACTTTTTGTAATCGTTCCATTTCTTTTTTTCACCTCGAATTTATCTTACCTTACATTAGAAAGACTTGGCAACCGCATACACTTAACGGCTTTTCGCTTCCTCTTACTTAAACAACATAGCGATGATAATAAACATATAAAGGTCAAATCATGATTTTACCTTTTATTATTGTCCATATTTTTCATATTGCTCACAATAAAAGTTCATTATTTTGTCAAAAATACCGCATAAAAAAACCACTATTAAGCAACACCTTAATAGTGGTCGTATACGTATTATAAGCGAAATAGCATAAAAAATGAATAGTATTACTTAAACATTAAAGAAACAAACACAATCGAACAAATAATTCCGATTAAATCAGCAAAAAGTCCTACTTTTAATGCATCTCCCATTTTTCTAATTCCAACAGCTCCGAAGTATACTGTTAAAATATAAAAAGTCGTATCTGTACTCCCTTGCATCGTAGAAGCCAATCGCCCAATGAACGAGTCTGGCCCATATGTGGCAATTAAATCGGTCGTAATACTTAAACCAGCAGAGCCCGAAATAGGGCGTATAAGTGCCAGTGGAACAATTTCTGCTGGGACATGAATTAAATCTAACATCGGCTTCATTACTGATATCATTGCATCCAATGCACCTGAAGCTCGAAATATAGAAATAGATACGAGCATTCCAACCATAAACGGTAAAATAGAGATTGCAATTTGAATTCCTTCTTTTCCCCCCTCAACGAACGATTCATACGTCGGCACTTTCTTTATCGTTCCATATAAAAGAATAAAACCAATTACACAAGGGATTACCCATAATGATATCGTATTAACAATACTCATTTTTTCCGCCCCTTCCTACTCCTTCTTCGGTAAAAATAGCGATCAATCCAAATCGCTCCGATCATAGAGAGTACTTGTGCAATGAATGTTACCCCAACAATTTCAGTTGGATTCGCTGATTCATACGTCATTCGAATCGAAATGACAGTAGTAGGAATTAAAGTAATCGCTGATGTATTTAACGCAAGAAACGTCACCATAGAACGGCTCGCCGAATCCTTTCCCCCATTTAACTCTTTCAATTGTTCCATCGCTTTTATACCAAGAGGGGTCGCAGCATTACCTAACCCAAAAAAGTTAGCCATCATATTCGATAAAATAAATCCCATTGACGGATGGTCCTTTGGTATTTCTGGAAACAATCTTTTTACTATCGGCATAAAAAGTGACACTAACTTTTTTAACAACCCTGCTTCCTCTGCAACTTTCATTAAACCGAGCCAAAATACTAAAACACTAATGAGTCCTATACAAATTGTTACTGCGTCTTTTGCTCCATCAAATACTGCTTTATTGATTGCTTCCATCGTTCCATTTATCATGGCATATACAATCCCTATGACTGCCATCGCTACCCATACGAGATTAACCATCGCTTCCAACACCTATCATATGAGAAAAAATTTCTTTCACATTATTCCAATACACTCCCGTTGTAGCTACTAACTTTCGTTTACTATAAAATAAATTTCGTTCTCCAACTTTCTCATTGCCAACATAAATTTCTGTCTTTCCAACCTTTACTCCATCCTTAAGTTTCGCACTTTTATCGAGTTCAACTTTTAATACGACATTCTTTCTTTCCTGCTCAGTTAAAGGTACCGCAAAACTATTTTTCGTATAAACATGATTGGCATATTTCTTTTCAGTTATTTCAGCAAGAGCTCCTTGTCCTACAACGTTTGTTTGTTTGAAACGTTCAAAACCTTTATCAAATAAATTCATATGATCATCCCAATCGCTAGAAGCGCTCAAAGTTACGACAATTAAATCTAGTCCATCTTTTGATGCTGTTGTAACAAGCGTCCGTCCTGCTTTCTTCGTAAAACCCGTTTTTCCTCCTGTTGCAAATTCATAATAAGACGTCACAAGTTTATGTTTGTTTTTCCACGGATAATCCCACGAATCTGATTTATACGTTTTTGTCCCAAAAATCTTCTTAAAGGTTTCGTTCCCCATTGCATACCTTGTTAAAAGTGCCATGTCATAGGCCGACGAATAATGGGATCCATCTCCATCCAAACCATGTGGGTTTGAAAAGTGAGTATCTTTCATTCCAATTTGTTTCGCCTTTTCATTCATTAAATATACAAACCCTTCTATACTCCCTCCTACATTTTCAGCAATTACTTGTGCTGCATCATTACCAGATCTAAGCATGAGTCCGTATACTAAATCCTCTAATTTTACTTTCTGTCCAGGCTTTAAATAAATTGCTGAGCCTTCTACTCTCACTGCTTCATTACTAACCGAGACCATTTCTTTCATTTTTCCTGACTCAGCAGCTAACAAGGCAGTCATAATTTTTGTTATACTAGCAATCTTTTGCGGCTCATGTTCTGCTTTTCCGTATAATACGCGACCTGACTGTTGCTCCATTAATACAGCATTTCGAGCACTAACATTGCTGGTCATCTTTGCATATGTAGGAATTGGTATAACGCTTGCGTACATAATAAGAAGCGTAATGATTACACAAATTCGTCTCATATTTCCCCCCACGTCCTTTTGGCACTTTTTGTACAAGTGTATGCTTGGCCTTTTAAAATATGAACGAAATCTCCCTCTCCTACCAATAAAAAAGACGCAGAGAATCTGCGTCTAATAAGGTGTCCATTCTATTTGTTTTGCACTTTCAAATCTTTTTTCTACATCCGGCCAATTTACAACATTCCACCAATTTTTAATATATTCATCTTTTCGATTTTGGTATTGTAAATAATACGCATGTTCCCACACGTCTAGTACAAGGAGCGGTATCGTATCCCATTGTGTAAATAATTGATGAAGTGTACTCTGTAAAATTTCTAATCTTCCCGATCGCGGAACCCAAACGAGAATTGCCCATCCTGAACCTTCCACTTTAGAGGCTGCTTCTGTAAAATGTTTTTGAAAACGCAAGAAACTTCCAAAATCTTGTTCAATCCGGTGTGAAAGAGCCCCTCTTGGACTTCCGCCGCCACCTTTTTTCATGTTATTCCAAAATATTGTGTGCAAGTAATGACCTGATCCATGAAAAGCAGCTTCTCTTTCCCAATGCTTAATTAAATCAAATTGATTTGTTTTTCTCGCTTCTTCCATCATCTTCTCTGCCTTATTTAATCCTTCCACGTAACTACGATGATGTTTATCATGGTGTAACATCATAATTTCTCTAGAAATATACGGTTCTAACGCATTATATGGATATGGTAGTGGCGGGAGTGTATGCCCTCCAATTGGAACAGCTCGTTCACTATCCCCTCTTTCACATAGTTCATATTCCTCTTCTCCCTGCACGAATACTTCCTGCAAATGATGCTGAATATGTTCTACATCATCACTTATTTCATACATAAACTCTGCATCTGTATCATACTCATGCTCTTTCATACGATCTAATAACGTTTGAATTTTATAAGCAAGCATATGGACATCATACACTTCCATTGCACGGCTATCTAATACGTGAAGAACACTTTCACACCAGCTTTCTACTTCATGAAAGTAATCTGTGAATACACCTTGCTGACTCATGTTACACCTCCTTAATGCTATCCCCTTAAATATATTCAAAGGAAATCCCTTATATAACTGTGCAAAAGGAAAAGAAGCTAAGTACCCTTAGCTTCTTTTTCACAATTAATATTTGTGTAACATCTTTGTTTGGTAATCCGTCTCATAATATTCTAGTTCTTCACGCATCAATTGAAATTTACCTTCTAAATTCTTCATTACTTGCTCTATAGATGCAGGTGGCGTTTGTTGAAAAACGATGGAGTTTTTCCCTGTATAAGCAGATCGACTATTTTCATACCAATGATCACTCTTTGGTGAAAAAAACTCTGCAATTACTTGATGATAAATTTTATATAAAATCTTTTCAGCTGCTGTCTTTCGAAATGGCTGGCTATTTAACAAAACAAAACACGCATCATGCCCTTCTTCACAAAAAACGAGAAGACGTCTTATTGACGCTAATAACCCTTTATAATATTGTTCGTTTCCTGCCGGTGTCTCTTCTAATAAAGAAGGCAACGTATGATAATTTACATAATTGGTTATCAAATGAATAACATCTTCTAAAAACATAGAAACTTGTTCTGTTTGATTTTCCACCATTAGATTAGACATTTTTCCCTCTCCTTTGCCAGTTCACGCTATTTCTACTCTTTTATTTTTATGTAATTCAGCCAATATTTCTTGTACTTTCACGACTATTTCCTCATCAAAATATTGTTGGAATTCTTCTATATTATTTAAATACAAACGTTTTTGCATGCGAAGCTCATTCTCTTTCAGTAAACAACAGATCGCTACAATATCCCGCAAATATATGTCTTGATTTTCTACTTTACATACCGGATTTCCTTCAAAAGGAGTAATTTCTTGTAAAACTTCTTCAAAATATCGAACATATAAAACAGAAAAGGTTCTTTCTTTATCATTTAATATATATGTCACTTCAGATCTATTAAAGAAATCTTCTGATGTATTAGGTTTTGCTTTCTCTAGCTCATATCCCGCATAACCTATTATAATCATCTACTTCCCCTCTCTTCCTTCTTTCAATTTATTTTAACTTAATTTTCTGACAAACGAAATACTCTTTTAAATATAATCCCTATAAAAAAATAGCTTCCTCATACAGGAATTTACCTTTTTATTTTTCTTGAAGTTTGTCATAATAATATTATTGTCTCAGTTTTCTTATACAAGGAGAGTTGTATTTATGTCGTTTTCATGGAAACGTTTCTTACAAATCGGGAAAATTATCTTCCCATTTGTTGTATTAACCATTGTATTCTTTCAAGCAAAAAAAGAATTAGCAGGCATTTCTTTTTTAGAAGCAATCAATACAATTAAAAACATTCCAACCGGAGGAGTCTTTTTAGCAATTACACTTGGTGCATTTGCCGTATCAACAATGTTCTTTTACGACTATGTTATGCTTCGTTATTTAAAAGCTGATATACCTGTCCAAAAGATTTTTCGTATCTCATGGATTGCTAATACCTTAAATGGATTTATTGGATTTGGTGGTCTCGTTGGAGCGGGTGTACGTACGATGCTTTATCGTCCATACATAAAAGAAAATGGCAAGCTGATTAAAAGTATCGCCTGGATGACAACTGCTTTTATTAACGGACTCGCTATTCTTTCATTCCTCGGCCTTATTGGAATATTAGACACAAGTTTTATTTTGCATGAAAAACCGTGGCTATGGCCTGTTTTGATCTTCTTCGCCCTTTTCGTCCCTATATACATCGGCTTTTCTAAACTAAAAAATAGAAAACCAAAGCAAACCGAAGGACAAGATGAACGAGAAGAAGAGAAAAATCCAACTGTTTTATACTCATTAGTTTCATTAATTGAGTGGGTATCTGCTGGCATTGTTATGTACGTCATACTAATATTATTTGGCATTGATATCGAATTTCAAAAGTTTTTAGGTGTGTATGTCATTGCTGCTTTAGCTGGTGTTGTTAGTCTTGTACCTGGTGGACTTGGTTCATTTGACCTTGTCTTTTTAACTGGGCTCGGACAATATGGCATTGATACAGGCGTATTACTACCTGCTATGTTATTATATCGCCTCGTCTATTACATTTTACCATTCTGCCTCGGTCTTATTTTTGCAGCTTTTGAAATGACAGGCGTGGCCATTAAAAAGTTTGAAGACAAACCTTTTATTGCGCCTGCATTAGAAACAACTGGTGTTATATGGACTTTGCAGCGTGATTTTCTAGGAAAACTAGGTTCATGGGCCTCTGCTGCTTTAACAGTATTTGCTGGATTAATGGTTATTTTATCGACCATTCTACCGACAAGTATAAATAGAGCTCACGCCTTACATATTCTAGCTCCAAAACATCTTATTCAATTTTCTTTTAGCTTATCACTAACATTCGGTATTCTCCTCCTGATCCTTTCACGAGGCATATATTATGGAACAAAGCGTTCTTACTATATGACGATTATTTCTTTAATCGGAGCAGCTATCTTTAATACGCTAAAAGGGATTGATATTGAAGAAACGTTTATTTTATTAATTGTACTCGCTGTATTATATATGCTTCGTAAAAGATTTGTACGCGAGAAAATGGAAGTCTCACTTTCTGATATCGTAAAAGTTTTTATATTCTTACTTATAACTTTATATTTATATAAAAACTTAGGTATTTTATTTGCAGGTGCAAAAGAAGCTTTTAAACCTGATTTTGTCGTTCGTAATATTACGCAAGTAAAACGAAGTGCATTAGCAGCTGCCTTTTTCGTTCCTACATTTTTACTGATTGGCTCACTCATTGCTAATCGTTATCGAAATGAATTTCCCGGGCAACCAGCTAATGATAAAAGATTGCAAAACTTTTTAGATGAACATGGTGGAAATGTACTTAGTCATTTAGGTTTTTTAGGTGATAAACAATTCTTCTTTAGTAGTGATGGGAAAGCGCTCCTTCTCTTCTCTATAACTGGAAAACGTCTTGTTGTGCTAGGTGATCCAATTGGAGATCCTTCCTCCTACCGTACTGTGTTACAAGAGTTTTTAGCTGAAGCTGACCGATTTGGATACATTTGTGTATTCTACCAAATCGAAAGTAAATGGATGAGTTTATATCATGATTTTGGTTATAACTTCTTTAAGCTTGGTGAAGAAGCTGTCGTTGATTTGAACACATTTACAATAACAGGAAAAAAACGTGCCGGTATGCGAGCGACTTTCAACCGTTTTGAACGAGAAGGCTATACATTCTCTATTCACCAGCCGCCGTTCTCAGATGAACTATTTGAAGAATTAAGAAAAGTTTCAGATGCGTGGCTCGGTGGAAAAAAAGAGAAAAGTTTCTCACTCGGATACTTTGATCGTGAATATATTAGCCGTGCTCCTATCGCTACATTATCTGATGCAGATGGAAAAATCATTGCATTCACGACATTTATGCCCGTATATCAAGACGGATCATTGTCTGTTGATTTAATGCGCTATTATCCAGATGCGCCTAGCGGCATTATGGATGCAATTTTCATCCACCTATTCCAGTGGGCAAAAGAAAATGAATACCACTCCTTTAATATTGGTATGGCACCACTTTCAAATGTAGGTTTATCGACACAATCTTTCTGGTCTGAACGGGTTGCTGCTGCCATCTTTAATAATGTTCGTTATACATATAGTTTCAGCGGATTACGACATTTTAAAGAAAAATATAAACCAGCATGGAGCGGTAAATATTTAGCATTTAGAAAGAATCATTCTTTACCAATTACAATGCTCTCTGTAACAAAATTAATAGGAAAAAGAAAAAACAGCTAAATAGTTAGCTGTTTTTTCTTTTTTGAACTTGTACAATAAATTCTTTTTCATATTTCTTACCATTTATATAGAAATCTCCCCATATTTTGTACGTTCCTTCAGCAGGAAATGTAATACGGTATTGTAATTGTCCATCTGTATCAACAGGGATTGCATATAAAAAATTTTCTCTCGTTTCGTCCACAATATAGAGCGCCTCCACTTCTCCTCTCTCTGAATGTAATTTCAATTTTTCACCCTTTTTCGCTTGAAATTGAAATGTTAACGTCACTGGCTCATTCGGATGCAGTGCACCGAATAAAAGAGAAACTTCATACTCCCCTATTTTTTTTGTAAGTACACTATCGATTGGAAATTTTACTTTTTTCTTATTTTTCTCCTCTATTTCCTTCCCAAAATCTTTCTTCGCAAATGATTGCACAGACTTATTTTTGTCTTCATATAAAAATATTGTATATCCTTCATCTTTCGCTATTTTAGAAGATACCTTATATGATCCATTTCCTGCGAATGTAGGTTTCATTTGTTGTACATGTTTTAATTGTCCGTCTACAATAACTGCCCGAATTTGATCATTCACACCACGCACTTCGCTACTTTTATTATTTAATAATTGAAACACAATATCTGCTTTCTCATTTCCTTTTCCATTTGACACATCCCATTTTACTTCCTGAACATCACCTACAGTCTCTGTAGTTTCTTGATACTTTTTTATGTAAAATCCGCCTACTACAACAAATAGCAAAGCAACGAGTCCAATGACAAGATTTTTCAAAACATCACCTACCATTTTTATAGTCTCTATTCATACAAAACTTCTTACATATATATTCTAGATGACAATTTATGAAATCCTTCTGTTTTGCACATATTACAAATAGTCAACTACCCCCACTGAGATAAAACATTTCAGTGGGGGCTTGAGTTAGAACACTAGGTCTTTTCATCTATCGCTAGACGGTTGACGCTCTAGCATCCATGCTACCTTATGGTAACACCCCAAGTCTGTTTTTGGTTGGTACTGGCAACGAACGATCGTTTTCCCACTTGCACCACCCTTTCGAAAAAGAGCAGTTCTTCCTTATGAAAGAAGCCACCACTCAGATGAATCTGGCGTGTACTACAAGCCCCGACAAGTCGGGTACACATGGATGGTTGACACACCCACTAAGCTATGCGCGAAGCAACAGCCTTCCGTTTTTGCACTTCTAATAGAATCGGCGTTTTTACTTTGAGATTGCCATCCAATTCTACAACTTGTGATTTTTGCAATGTATTCAGCGCACCATTAATATCCGCATGAATACATGTTCCTGCTTTACTTTGATACAGACCACGAGTAATTCGTTTGCCGCTAAAGCGATACTGCGTCCTATCATCCTTAGACCAAACTGGAACCGGATCTTTGTCTAGGAAACTGGCTTTTGAAGTATAGCTTTCTTCTTGTTTGAAAAATCGGATACCTTCTTTTATACATTTATTCTCAATTGCTGCAATCAGTTTATGGAACGGGATTTGAACAAACTTTTGATTATTCTTTTTCCCCATATGAGAGTTTTGTTTCCAACCAGCGTTATACCCTACAACAATCGTATCTATATCGAATTCTTTCACTTTTTTGAACAACAAACCTACCGTTTGTGCAATGTAACCATGTATTTGTCGTTCTCGTTTATGCCAAAGTGCAGCGATTTTGTTCGTTACAATTCGTTTTGAAAGTCCATTTTCCACATTTTTTTGTTGTAGATTACGTATCGTTTTGTTGAAGTACTGGTTAATGGATTTTAGTTTTTTTCCATCAATTAAGAAGGCATCACCTGTATTGGTCACGCAACTTACTAATCTGTCTACACCTAAATCGCAACCTAAAGCGTTACTCGTAGTCATGGGTTGTTTCTTCATTTGAGAAACGTGCATTTCATATGTGTAATGCACTTCAAAGAACCGACCTTTTTGCTTCGGTACAATCTCAATGTAGGAGATGTTTTTATTTCTTAAGTTTTTAGGCATACGTATTTTAATGGAACCGAATTTTTTTCTGAATGCAACACTCATCGGAATCATCCAAAACCCGTTCTCATCCACTTTTGGAACTTGATAGATTTCAATAATTCGTTTGTCGGTGGAATGAGAATAATTTGGAAACTTCGGACGACCTGTGAACTTCTCAGGATTTTCCTTCCACTGTTCCAATGCTTTAAAAAAGCTCTTCACTTCTGTAAACAAGGCTCTACGAATCGCTTGAACAGAGTTTGATTGAATACCCCAGTAGTTCATATCGGCTTGCATGGCAGTGTCCACTTCTTTTACAGTAGCCATTTTATTGTGGTTCAAATAACTTTGTTTCATCGTGTACAACCCAACATTTCGCAATGCCTTTGAACTGTGTGACATGCGCTGAAGTAAACGAAATTCTTGTGCAGTCAGGCAAGCTCGTCCGATATTTTGCTTTTGCGTGAAACGTCGCAGCGTTTCTCTTTTCTTTTGTTTCCATAATACTTTCACTGCTTTCTTTTTAGCCATTGTTTTCACCACCTTTCTTAAAGAATTAACTTATTCATTCCTTTTGGTGTAAGTAACAAAACGATTATAATTATCCAATTTCGTTATCTTAAGATATATTCCCTCCTTATTTCCGACATATTGTAAGACAAAAAGAAACAAACATTCCCCCTGGGAAAATTGTTATAAGCGAAACAAAAGAGTTCAGCCTTATTGACTGACGGCAATTCATCTCCACCTGAATTGTTGGGTTTCACCCGTAACACAAATCAGATGGAGTCTTCTTGCCGAAAAGGATAAAAAGATTTTAATTAAAAGGATTCGTAGTGTATAATGCAAATGATATTGATTTCTATCAATACATTATAAGGAGGACTTTTCATGAGTGTACATATTGAAGCAAAACAAGGCGAAATTGCTGAATCTATTCTATTACCTGGTGATCCATTGCGTGCAAAATATATTGCTGAAACATTTCTAGAGGACGTTACTTGCTATAATAACGTGCGTGGTATGTTAGGTTTCACTGGAACTTATAAAGGAAAACGTGTATCTGTGCAAGGTACAGGTATGGGTGTTCCTTCTATTTCTATTTATGTAAACGAATTAATCCAAAGCTACGGAGTTAAAAATTTAATTCGCGTTGGAACTTGCGGTGCCATTCAAAAAGACGTAAAAGTACGTGACGTTATTATTGCAATGACAGCTTGTACGGATTCTAATATGAACCGTTTAACATTCCCAGGATTTGATTTTGCACCAGCTGCAAACTTCGATCTTCTAAAGAAAGCTTACGATGCTGGAACTGAAAAAGGCCTACACGTTCGTGTTGGTAACGTTTTAACAGCAGATGTATTTTACCGCGAAAGCATGGACATGGTTAAAAAGCTTGGAGATTACGGTGTACTAGCAGTAGAAATGGAAACAACTGCGCTTTACACATTAGCAGCGAAATACGGTGTAAATGCATTATCTGTCTTAACAGTAAGCGATCACATCTTCACTGGTGAAGAAACAACATCTGAAGAGCGTCAAACTACATTTAACGAAATGATTGAAATCGCTTTAGATGCAGCAATTCAACAATAATACATTAAAGAACTCGTCATACGTCTGTCGAGTTCTTTTTATGTGACTTTTTATTAAAAACTACTTCCAGAAGAGACAGATTTTCTCCTCTACTTTTTTGTAACGTTTGTTATAATAAAGAAACCATTTACAGTATTTCTCACAAGAGGTGACGCAGTGAAAAACAGAAGTATCGTCTTTAAACTATTTCTATTAACATCAACATTATTTACAATCATATTCCTCCTATTTTTCCTAGGACAATCTCTATTTTTAGAGAAATTTTATATTAATAAAAAAGTAAAAACAGTTCAAACTGCTTTTGAAAAGTTCGTAGATACGTACGAAAAAAGTGGGAAAACTTATGAAGAAATTCGAAAACTAAAACAAGAATTTCATGATAAAACAAATGCTGACATGCAATTTTTAAATACGAATGGCATTATTAAAAGCGACAACAATTACTATATTGATGTATTTAATCCTAAAAATAATGAGACATATTCTATTCCTCTCAATAATCTTTTAACACCCGAAGAATATAAGAAATTCGAAAACTTAGGATTGAAAAAAGACGATGTGATAAACGTCGTCGGTTTGCTACAAAACAAAACAATAACACCAATAAAATTGACAACAAATTATAATCGATGGCAAAACGAATATACCAATTCAGATTTTTCATCTATTAATGGTAACCCTTCTAAAAATAGACTTACAAACCGATACAAAACTGTTACTCAAATTGAGTTTACTGGTACGATCTCTAAATTACAGCTTCCATCGAAAGCGGAGGTTCGTCTTGCAAATGATATTGAAACATTGCAAGCCGTTCAATATTTTGCAGAGCTTATTAGAAATGGCACTGCTAACTCGCAGCAATTAAACACTTATATAATAGATAGCGGGGAGAATATAAAGAATAGTATCTTTGTAAAACCTATTATAGAAAATGGAGAGATTACAGAATATGCTTTTGCGATAGCATCTTTGCAACCTGTTAATGAAGCGATGCTCGTTTTGAAAGATTATTATGTCTATGCCTTAATCATCGTATTTCTCGTAATTATTTTGTTATCCTTCTACTACTCAAAAATCATTGTGAAACCATTAATTAAAATGAATCGCGTTACAAAGAAAATGGCCAATTTTGATTTTAGCGAAAAATTACCTGTAACAGCAGACGATGAAATTGGAGGGCTTTCCGGTAGTATTAATACGTTATCTGTAAATTTAAAAGACCGAATCGATCGATTAAATGTTGCCAATACAAAATTACAACAAGATATTGAACGTGAACGTCAATTAGAAAAAACGCGAAAAGAATTCATTTCTGGTGTATCACACGAATTAAAAACACCGCTCAGTGTAATTAGAAGTTTCGCTGAGGGAATTAAAGATGGCGTTAGTAAAGATACGACGTATTACACAGATGTTATTTTAGAAGAAACTGAAAATATGAACAGACTTATTGTTGAAATGTTAGAATTAGCAAAATTAGAATCAGGTACGTACAAATTAGATATGACGACGTTCTCAATCGGTGAATTAATTCAACAAGTCTATACAAAGTTATTATTTAGCATGGAGGAAAAGCATTTACAAGTGAATATAGATGTAGACCCTTCTATATTTGTGAAAGCGAATCGTAGTCGTATTGAACAAGTAGTTGTGAATTTACTTAGCAATGCAATTCGCTATACACCAGATGGAGAAAAAATACAAGTCTCCGTTATGGAAATGGAAGATACAGTAAAAGTTGAAATCGAAAACACAGGAAACCCTATTCCAGAAGAAAGTCTTGAAAAAATTTGGGATCGTTTCTATCGTTTAGATGCATCGCGTAGCCGTCATACTGGTGGTACTGGTCTTGGATTATCTATTGTTAAAAATATTTTAGACCTCCACCATGCCGAGTACGGTGTATATAATACGACTAATAGTGTTGTATTCTACTTTAATTTACAAAAAGTAAAAGAAGTCAAATAATTTGTCTTAATTTCACTAGGAGTTCACATGAAATTCACACTCTCCCTTTATAGTAAGAAACAAGTTAATCCTTTCCTTTACACATATAAAAGAGGAGAGTGCGTGAAATGAAACAAGCAGGACAACCTATTCAAAACGAAAAACAATTAGAAACTATCAAAAATATACTTTTACAATCTTCGAAACGTGATGGCTTATTATTCGTATTAGCTGTAAATTCTGGCTTAAAAGTAAGCGAAATCTTACAATTAAAAGTTAGTGATGTAATCGATGAAAATGAAAATGTTCGCCATTCCATTTTATTTTACAATGAAAAAGTAAAGAAACATAAATGGTTCGCTGTAAATGAAGACTTACAGCACGCGATCGAAGACTATATGAAAGAACGTAAAACTTGGAAACGTAATGAACCATTGTTAAAGTCTCAAAAAGGAACAAAATCTATTACGAGACAACATGCGTGGTACATTTTAAACAAAGCTGCAAAAGAAGTTGGATTAGAAGGGATTAGCTCACATACACTTCGAAAAACTTGGGGATATTGTGCATACAAATCAGGTGTTGATATCGCATTTTTACAACACTTCTTTGATCATAGTACTCCATCAAAAACTTTAAAGTATATCGGTATTGCTTAATAACTCTTATACATAAAAAAGGTTACCATTTATAAATGGTAACCTTTTTTATGTTTCACATTCTCTTTTCTTGTCTCTCCTATATTGTAGTGGTACTCTAATAGTAAGGGGGAGAAATTATGAACACTTTAACAATTGAATTACCGAAAGAAACGGCTGAAAAACTTGATTTATTAAAACAAGCTTATGAAAAGAAAACAGGTGCTTCTATTTCTGAGAGTACTCTTGTTCAAACACTTATCTCAAAAGAATTTATCCAAGCGATAACTCCTTTTGATTTACAACAATTCATCACTAGCAAAGAACAGCATTAATTGCTGTTCTTTTTTTATACTTTATCAGGGGTTTGCCGGAAATCTATCTCGAAACAATTCCTTACTTTAGCCAAACTTCTATTAGGGATCTCCCTATCATTACTACCTCATAAAAATTTTTTTATTTATTTTCAGGAAAACCATTGACAATGATAATGATAACCATTATCATTTATTACGAAGCCAACAATTGATGAATCAACCAAACGCTCAGTAACATTGTTACCCCTCTTTTTCATATAGAAAGGCACTGTACATTCCCCCTGTTTGTACAGTGCCTTTCTTGTTTATTATCACTCAAACAAATTTAATTGCTCAGGCTTTGGCTCACCATATGTAATGTTCATCATTTTCATAAGCTGTTTCGCATTATCAGCCGCATCTCCACCTGAATTATTGTTAAATAGTACGTATATGTCCTTTGTCTTCTTTTTTAATTGTTCTAATCTTTCTACCCATTCTTCTAATTCTTTATTATTGTAGCGATATAAGCAACGAACCGCTCTCCAATTTTCCCCTTTATCAAGCCAGCCATGAACATTTCGGCCATGAAAACGTATTAACACCATCTCTGCATTCGTTACTTCTAATACGAGTGGTACCGAACCCATCCCTGCCTGTGGCTCATCACAAATTGTATGAATCCATTTCTCTTGCTCTAGAAACTTTAACGTCTTATCTCTCATTTCTGGATAAAACCATGTTTGATTTCGAAATTCTATTGCACACGGAAAACCTTCCATTTTTTCTTTCGTATATCGGAGAAAATCTACATTTTTCTTTTTACAATCAAACCATGGTGGATATTGAAATAAAATCGTTTTTAATTTACCAGCTTCAATTAAAGGAAAAATAGATTGTTTATATACATCAAACATCTCATCGAACGTAGAAAAAGGAATTTCACCTTTCATATGTCCTGTCATTCCTTGATATGCTTTGACGATAAAAGAAAAATCTTTCGGTGTTTCCATTGCCCATTTCGTATAGTTTCGTGCAGGTTGCATCGCATAAAATGAACTATCCACTTCTACTATAGGGAAATGCTCACTATATGTTCGTAATTTATTTCTATTTTCATAGGGGTCTATATATAAAGAATCATGATCTCCCCACCCTGTTACTCCAATGAAAAGCAAATATATTCCTCCCTTTTTAACTTCACCTACTATCTATTCTACTCACTTCCTGAACACTTCGACCAATCAATTTCATTAAGTAGTCCCTTCTTTAAGAGTATCCGTATAAAAATATGATATACTAGATGGAAGAATTTTTAAATTGAGGGGTTATTTATTTATGCTTCCAAAAGATGATATTGTGTGTCATGAAAAACGAATAGAAGAATTAGAAAATAAAGTACGTTTTTATGAAGAACTTGTGAATCAATTACCACATCATTTCACATATAAAAATCCACAGATTGGTTTACAAATAAAGAAAACGAGATCAACTCATTCTATTCAAAACATACAAAAAGAGAATAAAGAGGCTGATTTTCAGCTTACTTGCGATTCATTATTTTTATTTAAACAACTTGAAACATACTTTGTTCATATTTTTGATGCTTTTTCACATCATGTAACCTTTGTTGATAATAAAGGAAATATAACTTTATGTAATCAGGCTGCGGCAGATGATTTTGGTGTAGTACGAAATGATATAATCGGAAAACCAATTCAACAATTACTAAAATTACCTGAAGAAAAAATTAAAGCTCTTGAAACATTAAGAACAGGCACAGAAATATATAATGAAGAAGTTTTAGACAAAAACTATGGCATTTTAAATAACCGGATTATTCGTGATTATAACGGAGAAATTTTTAGAGTTATTAGTGTCTTTCATTATTTAAACACAGAACGTGATGCAGAAAAATTTTCGTTAGCAGGGCGAATTGCAGCTGGTATTGCACATGAAGTACGTAACCCTCTTACAACCGTACGAGGTTATTTACAATTTTTACAAGAAACTGTTTCTCCATCTAATAAAGAACTATTTAAAAACTTACTTATTCCTGAATTAGATCGCGCAAATAGTATCATTACAAAATTTTTATCTATTTCAAAAACACGTGAATTTACAAGAGAACCCTTTCCAATTAATACATTTTTACGTGATTATATTCAACAGTTACTAGCTAGCGAAGTCTTTTTACATAACATTTCAATTGATTATAATTTTTCTACCGAATTAGATGATATTTTAGTTCATATTGATCGTCATGAACTTGTGCAAGTTTTTTTAAACTTATTCCAGAACGCTGTCGATGCTCAAGGAGAAAAAAAACTTTCTATCCAAATTACTAGTTACCGCCTAGATAATTTTGTTCGTATTACTTTTACTGATAATGGAACTGGTATTCCATCAGCGATTCAAGAATATATATTTGATCCATTCTTCTCAACAAAAGATTCCGGTACAGGACTCGGCTTGGCAGTAACGAAAAAAATTATTCAAAATCATAACGGTACATTAAAAATGACTAGTAATGAAGATGGTACTACTTTTACTATTTCAATTCCAATCTTACCTAAAACAGCCCTTGAAAGATTAAATCAAGACAAATAAAATCCAATCCACGAACTGCATGTCAATTGTTAAATCCCTTAACAATCGACATGCAGTTTTTTATGTTGAACTTTTCTTCTTTACATTATATGAAACCTTCTCTATATCTTACTTATTTGTTTGCCAAGCGGGCCAATTTCTTATTTTTTTAGAAATGGTAGTTTGTCCATCACGGATTTAGTATAAATTTCATTTTAATATATAGTAATGACTATTGATTCTATGAAAGAAAGGAATGAAAAGATGAACAATAAAAATAAAGGAAAAGTATTTTATGGTAATGACTGTTGCGAAGTCAGAGCTTGTAGTCATATTAACATCTCTAAGTCCGAACTTACAGAATTCGTTAGACTTCTTCAAGCTCTTGGCCAAGCTATTCAAGCTGTCTTTCAAAACCCTTCTCAAAATAATATCGATAACTTAATCGCTGCCCTAAATAACTTACAAAAATTTCTCAATTGCTTAGATTTATCTCCAGCACAAAAACAAATTGGAAATTCTATCATTGCTAATCTATTAACTATTTTAAGAACAACACCTTTCTCATGCGGAGCGTTGTACGTTGAACTACAAAGCCTGCTTAATTATTTATTGTATATCGCTAAGTTATTCAAAGTAGATTGTTGTACGACCGACAAACTAGTTAAACTCATAACAGAGATCCAAGCTATCCTAGTTCAATACGGGTCAGGATGCCTTGGAGGAGGAGCAACTGGCGCTACTGGTGCTACTGGTGCTACTGGACCTCAAGGACCAGCGGGTGCTCAAGGTGCTACTGGGCCTCAGGGACCGGCAGGCGCTCAAGGCGCTACTGGACCTCAAGGGCCTCAAGGCGCTCAAGGACCAGCAGGTGTTCAAGGCGCTACTGGACCTCAAGGACCTCAAGGTATTCAAGGGCCGGCGGGCGCTCAAGGTGCTACTGGTGCTCAAGGACCGGCAGGCGCTCAAGGTGCTACTGGACCTCAAGGACCGGCAGGCGCTCAAGGTGCTACTGGACCTCAAGGACCGGCAGGCGCTCAAGGTGCTACTGGTGCTCAAGGACCAGCGGGCGCTCAAGGTGCTACTGGACCTCAAGGACCGGCAGGCGCTCAAGGTGCTACTGGTGCTCAAGGACCAGCGGGCGCTCAAGGTGCTACTGGTGCTCAAGGACCGGCAGGCGCTCAAGGTGCTACTGGTGCTCAAGGACCAGCAGGCGCAACAGGTGCTACTGGACCTCAAGGACCAGCAGGCGCTCAAGGTGCTACTGGTGCTCAAGGACCAGCAGGCGCTCAAGGTGCTACTGGTGCTCAAGGACCAGCGGGCGCAACAGGTGCTACTGGTGCTCAAGGACCGGCAGGCGCTCAAGGTGCTACTGGTGCTACTGGCGCTACTGGACCAGCAGGCGCTCAAGGTGCTACTGGTGCTCAAGGACCGGCAGGCGCTCAAGGTGCTACTGGTGCTACTGGCGCTACTGGACCAGCAGGCGCTCAAGGTGCTACTGGTGCTCAAGGACCAGCGGGCGCAACAGGTGCTACTGGACCTCAAGGACCAGCAGGCGCTCAAGGTACTACTGGACCTCAAGGACCGGCAGGCGCTCAAGGTGCTACTGGTGCTCAAGGACCGGCAGGCGCTCAAGGTGCTACTGGTGCTCAAGGACCAGCAGGCGCAACAGGTGCTACTGGACCTCAAGGACCAGCAGGCGCTCAAGGTGCTACTGGTGCTCAAGGACCAGCAGGCGCTCAAGGTGCTACTGGTGCTCAAGGACCAGCGGGCGCAACAGGTGCTACTGGTGCTCAAGGACCAGCAGGCGCTCAAGGTGCTACTGGACCTCAAGGACCGGCAGGCGCTCAAGGTGCTACTGGTGCTCAAGGACCAGCAGGCGCTCAAGGTGCTACTGGACCTCAAGGACCGGCAGGCGCTCAAGGTGCTACTGGTGCTCAAGGACCAGCGGGCGCAACAGGTGCTACTGGTGCTCAAGGTGCTACTGGTGCAACAGGACCAGCGGGTACGCCAATTCCTGTAACGATCGCGGCAATCGGAAACTCAAATCCACAAACTATATCCCCTGGAACAAACATCCAATTCAACCAAGTGTTTGAATTAACTAATATCGCTTTCAACGATACTTCAGATACTTTAACAATTTTAGAAACAGGCGTATATGATATTAGTTTCTCAGCGTCTACAACTTTCCCAGGATCTTCACCGTTTGGGTTTGGTATTTCGTTCAATGGCCAACCACCTACTCGTAATTTCTCAACTAACGTTATCGGTAGTGCTGTTTCTTTCTCTACAATCGTTACTTTACAAGCTGGTACAACGATTGCTGTACAACCTACAGCAAACACTATTTCTATTCCAAACACAGGCGATACAACTGCAACACTATCTGTATTCCGAATTTACTAATTTTCACTCAATAAGTATATTTATAATAGTATGTATTGTTTAACCGTGCATTAAATCTCTCTTTATATAGAAAGGAGCACTTATTTGGGAGGATAGGTGCTCCTTCTTTACGTTTCTTTACTTCAAATTTACTCTATCTTAATCCTCATTTTGTATGATAAATAGTGAAGTCAAAGATATGAAAGAGGGATGAAAATGAGAGTTATGTCACTAATACGCATTTGGCTTGCACTTATGGTATGCATTATTTTATGTGTAGGATTTTTTTTAACTCTAAAATATTCCACTATATCAAAAGCAGAGAGAAAAACTGCTCCATACAAACTTCTATATACGAAACAAAGTAACATCCCTTATTCCAATGCCACAAAGAATGAAAAAAAAGTTATAAAAGGGATGCTTATTACGAAAGCTTCTAGTTCCGAGGCGTTACTCCAAATTGCTGAAACGATTAAAGATCAGTATACAAATAAAAAAGTCGATGAAATTACACTTTCTATCCACAATGAAAATAGCGGTAATTACGAAGAAGAATTACCTTACGAACCTATTAGTAAAGGCCAAATAATCGTCACATACGATTCCAAATCCTTTGGCAGTACGAATATTATACTTAACGAGTAATATCATGTATCTCAATAGATATGGATTAATAGCTAATGAAGATAGACAAAACTCTCTATCGATTAAAATTTTATGTTGTTTTTATACAAAAAAAGAGGCGAATTTCGTTATTCGCCTCTTTCTTTTACCAAAATGAAGGAATCCATTCTTTCACTTTATCAAGCCACTCTTGTTGCTCTTGTTTTCGTTGTTGTTCCTCTTCTTTCCTTCTCTTCTCTTCTTCTTTTCTTCGTTTTTCCTCTTCTATTGTAGTCAATTGTTTTTTATAATCAGCCTCAGATATGAGCGATAACTGAAATGCTTTTTGAGCTGGATTTGCGTTCGCTTTTTTCATAATATCCCGGAACATTGTCGTCGTAATTTGACTACCACCCGGAACATAATGATCGCTATCGGTTTTATCATATCCTACCCAAATCGCACCTACCAAATCTGGTGTGTATCCAACAAACCATGAATCCTTTGCACCGGTGCTCGGGCCATTTACAATTTGAGTAGTTCCTGTCTTACCTGCCGTATCAACATTATTAACTTTCGCCTTTTCGCCCGTTCCCTTTTCGACAACACCTTTTAATAAATATGTCATTTTTTGAGAAACTTTCTCGCTCGTCACTCGTGTCTCTTTCTTATACCACTTTCCAAGCGTTTCACCTTCAGCATTTTGTATCTCCCTAATTGCATGAGCTTCCACTTGGACTCCGTCATTTGCAAATGTACTGTATGCTTGAGCCATTACAAATGGAGATGTTCCCACATGCATACCGCCTAAAGCAATTGGATACGTACGATCTTCTGGCACTAATGGAATACCAAATCGCTCTAAAGATTTCAATCCTTTATCTAATCCAATTTGTTCTAATAGCCACACAGCTGAAACATTATACGACTTTGCTACGGCTTCATACATTGTCACATCACCGTGAAAAGTATGATCGCTATTTTGTGGTTTATATTCTTTAATGTTAAATGGTTCATCTTTTAATATATCGTATACTTCATATCCTTGTTCTAACGCTGGTACATATACAGCCAAAGGCTTTAACGTTGAGCCAGGTTGTCTTTTTAATTGGGTTGCATGGTTAAACTGTAAAAACTGATACGGCCCTCTGCCTCCAACTAAAGCTGGTACACCACCTGTTTTGGGATTCATAAGAACTACACCCGTTTGCATGAGTTGGTCTGAGCCACTATCTTTGAAATAACTATCATTATTCACAACGTCTTCTACGGCCTGTTGTTTTTTCGGGTCAAGCTCTGTATAAATACGATAACCACCTGCTAAAATTTCATTTTGTGTTAATTCGTACTTGTCCATCGCCTCTCTAACAATATAGTCTACATATTGAGAGTATTTTCCCTTGTATTTATCATCAACGCCACGTTTTAACACAAGTCCACTCTCTTTTTCTTTATTATACTGTTCGTCCGAAATATACCCTTGCTCTTTCATTAAACTTAATACGACATTACGTCTTTCAATTGACTTGTTAAAGTTTTTATAAGGTGAATACGCAGATGGTGCTTTAATCAAGCCCGCAATCGTTGCTGCTTCTGAAATTGTTAAATCTTTTACATCTTTATCAAAATAAGATTTAGCTGCCCTTTTTATACCCCAAGCACCTTCACCAAAATAAATTTGGTTCATATACATTTCAATAATTTCATCTTTCGTATACGTACGCTCTATTTTTTTTGTTAAAAAATATTCCTTAATTTTTCGAGAGTATGTGCGATCCTGTGTCAGAAATACATTTTTCGCAAGTTGTTGTGTAATTGTACTTCCCCCTGCTACAACTTCTCCTGCTGTAATATTTTTAAAAACTGCACTTATAATTCCACTATAGTAAATCCCGTGATGGTTAAAAAATTCCTTATCTTCTACTGCAACAATGGCCTGAACCATAATATCAGGAATATCTTTCTTTTTTACGCCTTCTGTTTTAGAAGAAGCTAATTTAGTCGCAACTTCATTATTTGCATCATAAATTAAGGTCGGCTGCGGAACAGCCTGCTTTAATTCAGATATGTCTTGAATAGAAATTATTATATTTATAGCAATAAATAGAGTAGCGAGCAAACTTCCTAATACAATTAATGAATTACGAAGCTTCTTCCTCTTGTTGAACCACTCCTGCATTTTTTTTAAGTGAGTGTTCTTCAATTTCATTCGTTCACTTCCTTCGTTTGTTTACACTCTTCTTTTCAAAAGGAAGAATATACCTCCTTTTAAATTTATTATAATAACGTAGTCTTTCCTGTAGTGTAAAGCTTTTCTTTCACATTCATACTTTTTGCAAGAAAAGGACATTCTACAAGTAAGATATTCAATATTGATTATTAATATTATTAATACAACAATAAGAGTTATGTTAAGTTTTTGTAAACTTTTCGATAAAATGTTTTAAAAAACGACAGTTTTTTGTTAGAATTGACTAGCCAATATATTTTACATATATTACTTTTGTGGGGGTAACTAATAATGGTCTTTAAATCAAAAAAAGATAAATTTTCTGAAATGTTAATGAATGTTTCCGAAAATTTAAAAGAAGGCGCGCAGTTTTTCGTGGAGTATAAAATTAAAAATGCTAGCGATTTAAAAGAGTTTTCTATGCGCATGAAAGAGTATGAGTCAAAAGGTGACTCATTTATTCACGAAATCATTATGGAGCTAAACAAAGCGTTTATTACTCCTATTGAACGTGAGGACATCCTACAGCTTGCAATGAGTATGGATGATGTATTAGACGGATTAGATCATAGTGCTGGTCTATTCGAAATGTATTCTATTACAGAAGCTGATGAATACATGATTAAATTCGTAGAAGCAATTAATCAATGTGCGATTGAAATTGCAAACTCTGTTGAATTAATGTCTAACAAAAAATTAGTCGACATTCGTACAAATGCGATTAAGATTAAAGATTATGAATCACAATGTGATGATATTCGCCGTCACGCGATTAAGCACTTATTCTCTCGTGAAAAAGATCCAATTAAGATCATTCAATACAAAGAGATTTACGAAGAGCTTGAAGAAGTAGCGGATAGCTGCCAAAGCGTTGCAAACGTATTAGAAACAATTATTATGAAGAACGCGTAAGGAGTTTGATCATGGATACACTCTTGATACTGACCGTTTTAGTAGTCATTTGCGCTTTAGCTTTTGACTTTATTAATGGATTTCACGATACAGCAAACGCTATTGCAACGGCTGTTTCAACGAAAGCTCTAAAGCCTAGACATGCAATTATTATGGCAGCTATTATGAACTTTTTAGGTGCGATGACATTTACAGGTGTAGCAAAAACGATTACGAAAGATATTGTTGATCCGTTCGCTTTACAAAATGGTTCTCTTGTAATTTTAGCTGCTTTACTTGCGGCAATAGCATGGAATTTGATTACTTGGTACTACGGTATTCCAAGTAGTTCTTCGCATGCAATCATTGGCTCCATCGCAGGTGCAGCTATCGCTGCTGCTGGTTTTAGTTCATTAAACTTTAAAGGATTCATAAAAATTATTGAAGCTTTAATCATTTCACCAATTATCGCATTTGTTATTGGTTATATCGTATACAGTATTTTTAAAGTCGTCTTTAAAAACTTTAATTTAACGAAGACGAACAAAAACTTCCGTATATTCCAGATTTTCACTGCTGCATTACAAGCTTATACACATGGTACGAATGATGCGCAAAAAGCAATGGGAATCATTACAATGGCTCTTATGGCGAATAGTTATCATACTTCTAGCGATATCCCGTTCTGGGTACAATTATCTTGTGCCATTGCAATGGGTCTTGGTACTTCTGTCGGCGGATGGAAAATCATTAAAACTGTCGGTGGACAAATTATGAAAATTCGTCCTGTAAATGGTGTAGCTGCTGATTTATCATCATCTCTTGTTATTTTCGGGGCAACATTCATTCACTTACCAGTTAGTACGACGCACGTTATCTCTTCTTCTATTTTAGGGGTTGGTGCTTCTCATCGTGTGAAAGGTGTAAAATGGGGAACTGCAAAACGCATGTTAATTACTTGGGTTATTACACTTCCTATTTCAGCTTCTTTAGCTGCTTTATTTTACTCTTTATTACACTTAATCTTTTAATTAAAAGTCGTCTTCCTTATTTTTCTAGGAAGACGACTTTTTTGTGAACAAAGCTTTTTCCCATGAAAAAGCGTGTATAATAATTGGTGGATAAGTTATATAGAGGAGTTGGCAATTTTGGAATACATCATGTTACTTTTCATCGGGCTAATCGCCGGGACAGTCGGGAGTCTAGTCGGACTTGGCGGCGGAATTATTATTGTTCCGTTATTAATCGGATTACACAGCCTATCACCACAACTTGCAGTAGGAACCTCAATGGTAACAGTCGTTTTTACAGGACTATCTTCCACCCTTACTTATATGAAGCATAAACGAGTAGATTACAAAAGTGGACTTATTTTATTTATCGGGAGTGGCCCTGGTGGTATCATCGGCTCGTGGGCGAATAAATTTTTAAACCAAGATACATTTTCTTTATATTTTGGGATTTTTCTTATTTTTGTCTCCATTCTTCTTATGTTACGAGACAAATTAAAACCCCTTTCTTTATCAAATATGACTGTAATCAAGCGCTCTTTTACAGATAACGAAGGAAACACTGTACACTATCAATTCCCACCGCTTCTCGCTATCTTTATCGCCTTTATAGTTGGTTTTATATCTGGGTTATTTGGAATTGGGGGCGGTGCTTTACTTGTTCCAGCAATGATGCTACTTTTTGCATTCCCAGCACATATTGCTGTAGCAACTTCGATGTTTATCGTATTTCTATCAGCAATTGTAAGTTCTGCAACTCACATCTCCCTTGGAAATGTCAGCTGGATTTACGCATTAATTCTTATTCCTGGTGCATGGATTGGTGGAAAAATCGGGGCATATATTAATACAAAATTAAGCGGTAACGCCGTAATTAATTTATTACGTATCACATTAATTATTCTTGGGACTAGATTAATCATTACTTCTTTTTTATAACGTGTTCTTTTTAGAATGCGTTTTTTCTTATACACATGAATATAAAAATCCTCCTAAGAGAACAAATAAAATTAAACAAACACATAATAACATGTAATTGGAAATATGTACTTTCTTCACGTTGACCACTCCTATAACTGCGACTGTTACCTTTATGATAGCGAAAAAATAATTTACTTGCAGTTACAAAGTGCTAACAATGCAAAATCATTTATTACAAATTTTATCCTTATATTTCATTTCTTTGTATATTCTATCGTTTTAATAAAAAAAGATGTCATATGGTCATCTCCCTGTCAAGTAGACAGTCATAAAAAGAGTATTATGCCACGGCCTTTTCCCGATATTCTATCGGGGAAAGGCCGTGAAGTTTTTCTTGGAACCTTTCTGTATTATAGAATTGAATGTATTCTTGAATTGTTTGATAAGCCATTTCATACGTTTTTGGACGCACTAAATACAACTTCTCTGTTTTTAAATGTGAGAAGAATGATTCAATACATGCATTATCAAAACAGTTTCCACGTCTAGAATGACTACCGATAAATCCTAATCTTTCTAACTGCTTTGCGTAAGACTTTGATGTATATTGAAACCCTTGATCTGAATGTAAAAGTGGCTTAGTAGATAAAGATTTCCCCTCTAGTTGTTGTAATGTAGTTAAAACCAAATCTAAATCATTTCTTCGAGACAACTTCCAAGCAACGATTTCATTGTTATATAGATCTAACACAGCTGACAAATACGCGAACTGATCTCCAATTCGTACATAAGTAATATCCGTCACATACTTTTGATTTTGTTTGTCCGCTTGAAATTCTCGATTCAAATGATTTTTAAATATCACCGATGTTTTTCTTCCGTAAAATGGACGTTTTTTCCGGATAATAGATTGAATGCCTAACTCCCTCATGAGACGACGAACACGTTTATGATTCATTACCATTCCTTCTCGAGCTAAAGCACGGGTCATACGTTTATATCCATAGTAAGGGTGCTGACGATGAATAGATAAAATATGTTCTTTATGCCACATATCCCTTTTTTGATGTAAACGATGCACGTTATGATATTT
This sequence comes from Bacillus sp. FSL R9-9834, assembly GCF_038006905.1. Lineage (NCBI taxonomy): Bacteria > Bacillati > Bacillota > Bacilli > Caryophanales > Bacillaceae > Bacillus > Bacillus sp. FSL R9-9834. Next base: position 1,489,044 of record NZ_JBBOWD010000001.1, on the reverse strand, counting down.
TCGCCATTTATAGTATCCAGCCTTAGACACTTCTGCAATTTGAAATAACCATTTGAGTGGGTATGTTTGGCGTAGTGAATCGATAAGAGAAAATCGTTCTTTCTTTAAGACCATTCCTTCCCGTGTAGATTTGGATTGCGCTTTTTTAAATATTCAACCTGCGCCTTCAAATATGCATTTTCTTCTTCAAGACTATTAAAATTCTTACGATTCCAAGCACCACGTTGATCATCAAATGACTGCCCTTGTTGAGAGCGTTTTACCCATTCTATAATTTGTGCATCGCTCTTTATACCAAGGTGTTCACGAATTTCCCGTAATGATTTTCCTTCTTCTATTCGAAGACGAACTGCTTCTCGCTTTAGTTCTTCTGTATATTTTTGAAATGATTGTCCCTTTCTTGCCATAAAAAAATCCCCTCCAGATAAAACAGTATTGAGTCCATCATACCAGATGGACTCTTTTTTTACTGTCTACCTAAAGGGGATAATACCAATATTGACATCTTTTTAGTGAAGAAGTGACCATCCCATAAAGTCTTCATGTACTTGGCACGCCCTCTTATCATTTCGATCATACAATTCAGCATAACTATCTGTTTCTTCATCATAAGCCATCGTATAAATAATTTGGCCATCCACTTCAACGGATAACACGACTCCACCTTTCATCTCTTCTACATGAATGATGGCATTTGCCGGAATTCTCATATCCGTCATTTTTATCGCATCTAACAATATACTAAACCCCCTACAGCGTATTCATTGCTAGTACTATTACACACTAAATAGTATACTACTGTAATAGCATATATTTCGTCAATGAAATTGCTGTTTAAATAGCATATTGTCTTTATACATATACACTAAAAAATAGAAATGTTTAATAAACGGGGGGCTAACATTGATTCTACACAAAGGAGATGTACTATTCCGTCAAGGTGAGGACGGTCCTTTATATTTTATAAAAACAGGTTTATTAAAAGTAGTAAGGATAGAAGAAGATGGAACACCATTTCTATTTAACATTATCGTTCCAGGAGAAACGATACCTCACCATTCCTTAATTTCACCGAAGGAATATCACGGTACAGCAATCGCTTTAATGAAAACGGAAGTTGAACCTATAATTAGCAATGAGTGGTACAATCAACTTCAAGCGGATCCTGCATCATATGCAAATATCGCTATGCAATTACAGTCAAAATTAAGAATGATGCAGCAACGTATCGACCAATTGACGACCGTCTCTCCAAAAGAACGTCTTCATCGCTTACAAGAATGGTTCACACTATATTTAGGTGACATTCCTATATATGAAATATTAACACAAACTGAAATTGGTCAGCTCATCGGTATACGCCGCGAAACGGTAAATCGATTATTGCGAGAACAAATAAAAAACGAGGTGAAATAATACCTCGTTTTTTTGCTTCTTCAAACTCCATCTATTGTAAGCTTGCTGCTGGACCGAAAAATTCATAATGAATATGCTCTTGTTTCACACCTAAATCAGTTAATGTAGCATTTATATGCTTCATAAATGCTACTGGACCACAGAAATAAAATTCTGCTTCCGTTGTCGGAATAATCGTTTGCAGCCATTCAGCTTCAATCAAACCTTCTTTATCAAAGTTTTTCATTTCCAGATCTTTTTCAGTCGGCGCCGAATAGCAAGTGTATGCTTTCACTTGTTCGTATTCATTATCTACTGCCTCAACGTGTTCTTTCATTGCATGTGTATTACTATTTAGTGCTGCATGAACAAAACATACATTACGTTTTGAATCTTGTTCAATTAACGTATTTAGCATACTCATCATTGGTGTAATACCTACTCCACCACTAATTAGGACAACTGGTAATGTTGAATCCATATTTAATACGAAATCTCCCGCTGGTGCACTTACTGGTAACATATCGCCTTCTTTTACATGATCATGTAAGTAATTAGATACTTTACCGTCCGGTGTATCTACACCTTTTTCTTTCTTGACACTAATACGATAATATTCTTTTCCAGGAGCATCTGATAAGCTATATTGACGATTATGTGTATATGTTTCACCTTCAATATTGATTTGAACCGTTACATATTGTCCTGGGATGAATGAAGAAACTTTCCCTCCATCTTCAGGTTTCAAATAAAATGACGTAATAACATCGCTTTCCTTCACTTTTTTTACAACTACAAAGTTACGGAAATCTTTCCATCCACCTTCTTTATGTGCCGCTTCTTCATACATCTCTGCTTCAATACTAATGAATGCATCAGCAATGACACCATAAGCTTCTCCCCATGCGTTTAAAACTTCATCAGGTGCACCTGCGACCTCTTTAATTGCGCGTAGTAAACATGTACCTACAATCGGGTAATGCTCTGCTTTAATACCTAAACTTCTATGCTTATGACCAATTTGTTTTACAACTGGAATAATAACTTCTAAATTATCAATGTACGTTGCAGCTGCATAAACAGCATTCGCTAACGCTTGTTGTTGTCTTCCCTTTTTCTGATTTGTATGATTGAAGATATTCAATAGCTCCGGATGTTCCGAAAATAAAATTTCATAAAATCTCGTTGTAATTTCAACGCCTTTTTCCTGTAATAATGGTACTGTTGACTTTACGATTTCAATTGTTTTTTCACTTAACATTGTATCCCACTCCTCTATTTCCTTAACTGTTTTTAGTTTAACCGAATTGTATAATACAGATTGTGATTTTAATCACTATTAACACGGTGTTTTTGTGAAAAATATATGAACATTGCACTTACAAAAGAAAATAAGCTAACTAGAATGCTAGCTAGCTTATCATTTCAACAATATTTTTCTATACATTCCTCGTTGGCAAATGTTCTTGTAAAACCATATACCCTTCATAAGCTGCGTAACCGAGTATAGCCATTAATCCGATATAACAAGCAAATGCTGTCCATTTCGTTTTCGTATCCACTTTGTAATAGTTTTCCTGTTGTCTCTTGTCTGCATCCCATTCCTGTAATTTTCTTTCTGACATTTCAAATGCTTCTCGTATATGAATTGTATGTGTTTCTTTTTCATCTTCATATGGGACGTAATCAAGTGGCTCAAACTTTGGTAAAAGATATTCTAACACTTCAATCTTTTGAAGTTCTCCTGTTTTTAATTCTTTCTCTCTTTCTTTTTGCCTTAATACATTTATTTCATGTTGCATCATATATATATTCCGATGCACTGCACCAGTTTCTTTTAACTCTTCTTCAAGCCTTGCAACATATTCTTTCATTCCATCAATTTTATATCCTAATTCCTTAATTGGCTCATCTCTCTTTATTACTCTATACAATTCCATACAGCCGATAATAAAAATAAATCCGCCCAAAATACTTTTAAAATAAATTGAATACCCAAGTAGTAAAACAAGCCCCGCTCCCCAAATTTTCGTACTTACAACTGAAATAATCCGTCCCCCGTCTAACGGAGAAACCGGAATTAAATTAAAGAAATTAATCATACTTCCGAGTAAAATAATGAGCGCCCAAAACGGCTCTTTCGTTATCATATAAAGTGGAATAGCCGGTAAAAATGAAAGTAATCCGAAAAGAGGTCCCATATAGGCAATATATGCTTCATCTTTTGCATTTTTAGGCATCTCTTTCATCCCAATAAGAGCGCCCATAAATGGAATAAATATTGCTGGCGATGTTGGTATACCTTTTCTTTTCGCAGCCCATAAATGACCCATTTCATGAATAAATAACAAATAAATGAGCGCTACCCCAAATTGCCAACCATATATAACTGCGTACGCACCAAGTGATAGAAACATACTAAATACCGTTGAAAACTTTGCTAATTTAAAAATTGCAAATACCCACTTTAACTTAGAAAGTAAAAATAACCCTATTGCAACAATAATTCCCCATAATCCTTTTTTATTATTTTTCATATTCCTCTCCTTTATCTTTCATTAATGAATGATATACATTCATCAAAGCTTGTTCTTTTTTCTATTATGACATATTTTTTTCTATTGTTAGAAATAATGTTTATATAATCCATTTTTAGCCAAAAATATAAATAAAAGGAGGTGCGCACAATTGAATTTACAATCTCTCATAATAGGAGCTCTATCTTTTTTAGCCTCAACTCTTATTTTTTATACCGTTAGTTACGTGTTACTATTAGATTTGTTGCCCAATCACGTATTTATTGCTCTTATCATCCTTTCCGCTCTTATGATTTCTTTTCTTATTACACGAAAATCAATGAATGAGCCATCTGCAAAAGCAAAGTAATAGAGAGGGGGGGTTCCCCTCTCTATTATCATTTCCTAGGAAAGTTCATATAGAATTGAGGAGTTTATCTCGAATAACGTTTCACCTTATCTTTGTAAATTCATTTTTTCACCATAATCTTTAACAATTTGAATAATATTTTGAAAAACACCTATTTTTTCTTGTTTACTATTTAATATTTTCAAATCATAATTTTCATAATATGTTTCTAATGACTTTAATTGTGATTCTGAAGCACCTTGTACCGGAACAGTAGCATGCAATTCATACTGTTTATATCCTTCCTTTACCTTTTCTCCTAAGATTTTTCCACTCTCTTTTGCTCCAATTAATTTTTGAACTTTTTCTGGAAAAATGACCTGCAAATAGTATTCTTGTTCCTTCTCTAACTTGTTGTATAGTGATTGTGAAATCGTATACCGTACTGTATAATTCACTTTTTGATCGCCCGCTTTAATATGGAACGCGGTAATCTGCAAATCTTTTTTTGTTACTTCCGTTAAAGGACCTGCCTGTGTTTCATCTTCTTTTTGTTCTGATACATTTGGAAATATAGCCAAAAGCTTTTCTGTATCTTTTTTATTCAGCATATACATAGCTTTCTTATGTTGTACCCATCCTCGTCTGTCTTCTCCTCTTAGCCATGCATAATACGTTTCTTTCTTCCCATCTCTACTAATTTGTATTTCATATTCAGGTTCACCAAAGCTACCTGTTATTTCTTGTTTCTCAGCTTTATCTATAATGTCTATTACTACCTTAGCTTCTGATTCCTGTAACTTTTTCTCTTTATGTTTTTTTTGTATAACGGTTACCTCTATTGTTTCTTTCACTTCATTCACCGTCTCTTCCACTTTTTTTGTTTCTTTTTTTTGCTCAACTTGACTACAAGATGCTAGTAACATAACAAATAGCAGCAATACATATTTCATTTTCAACTTAATCCTCCTTTTACAATAAGAAACTCTTATAATCTTCATACAAAAAACAAAAACGTGACACACTATAATATACGCTATACTAAGCATTGAAAGGAGGTCTTTTTCATGTCCATTAATTTTCACGATGCAAATAATAAATACACATACGCACAGCGAAACGCCCATATTTCTTGGAGAGAAATGATAAAAAATATTACAGACGTACAAAAGAAACGAATAATTGATATCGGCTGTGGTGGCGGGATTTATACGAAAGAACTTGCTCTTATGGGAGCAGAAAGTGTTGTTGGGCTTGATTTTTCAAAAGAAATATTACAGGCTGCAAAAGAAAATTGTAGCGGATTTTCAAACATTTCTTTCATTCAAGGTGATGCACATAGCGTCCCATATCCTAATGATACATTCGACATTGTTATTTCGCGCGCAGTTATTCATCATTTACAAGACGTTTCTACATTTCTACGTGAAGCTTCTCGTATATTAAAGAAAAACGGTGTACTTATTGTACAAGACCGAACTATTGAAGATTGTACGATCCCTGGAAGTCCCGAACACATCCGTGGATATTTTTTCTCTATCTTCCCAAAACTCATTGAAATAGAATCAAAAAGACGTCCAAAAACCACCACGATACAGCAAGAATTACAAAAATATTTTCTTCACGTTTTCCCGACTCAAACACAATGGGAGATACGAAAAATACATGGTTCTGTACAGGCATTATTGCAAGATTTATCACCTCGAACAGGCCGATCCATTCTATATGAACTAACAGATTATGAACTTTCTCAACTTCTACAACAAGTAAAGACCGCCTTACAAAACGTCTCTCCTATTATCGAAAGAGATCGTTGGACCATTTGGAGCGCCATGAAGTTGTAAGGAAGGAAGCCTCACAAAATAATGTGAGGCTTCCTTCTTTCATAATCTAATTTTGCAACACTCTTGATATCCTCCACTTCTGGCCTGTGCACTTCCACACTTCGGACATACTAAATATCTAGACTGATTTGTCAACAAACTACCTTTTTGAAAGAGTAAAACTTCTGCTTGTTTAAACGAACGCGAATAATATAACCACATAAAACCAATTATAGCAATAATGCCAAATAATACTCCCATCACAAGCATTTCAGTCACCTCTTTTGGTTTGTTCTTTCCAGCAAGTGGATTGTTGTATTATTCTCTCTAAATTCAAACAATCCCTTCTTTACTCCTATAAATATCAACTTTCTCTATAAATTTTACAATTCTCCGCAAATTTTTACTTCTGTTTTACAATTCAATTTACATCAACTATTCATTCCAAAACAAATAACATTTCCGCATATATATATTTTATTAAAAAATATATTGACTTTCTAAAAAAAAAATGTAACAATACTTTCAGAATACTTGAATAAAAATTCATTGACGAGAACGAGTACGTTATAGGACTGTCCCCCAGAGAGTTGGCGATTTGCTGAAAGCCAACGTTCAGTGCGTAGCCGAAAATCATCTCCGAGAAGTAGAACCGAATGTTATAGTAAGTTCTTACCGGCTGTCCCCCGTTACAAGGAACACGTATCATGTTGTACGTTGCAGAGCCGTATACATATAGAATTATTTCTACATGTATAAATTAGGGTGGTATCGCGGGTAAATATAACTCGTCCCTTTCTTTAGGGACGAGTTTTTTGTGTTCTTACAAATGAATTTTAAAAAAGGAGGAAAAACAATGAACACTGTATCAAAAAAACATATTTTTTTCACGGGTCTTATGCTATTTTCTTTATTTTTTGGGGCAGGTAATTTAATTTTCCCTCCCATGCTTGGACAAAATGCAGGCGAAAACTTTTGGCCGGCAATGATTGGATTTTTACTAACAGGAGTGGGTTTACCACTACTAACAGTTATCGCAATTTCTTTATCAGGAAATGGTATGCAGCAACTTGCAAGTCATGTTCACCCATTATTCGGAATATTCTTTACGGTAGTTGTATACATCGCCATTGGTCCTTCTATGGGTATTCCACGCGTTGCAAATGTCGCTTATGAAATGGGCGTTAGTTCTTTCTTACCAGAAACGATTCGCTCTAGCAGCCTAGCACTTTTTGCATATACAATCATCTTCTTTGCTATCGTATATTGGCTGAGTTTGAATCCATCTAAACTTGTAGATCGTATCGGAAATATATTAACACCTATTTTATTACTCTCTATTTTCTTATTGTTTGTTAAAAGTGTATTTACACCACTTGGACAATCAGGACCTGCAATGCAAGAGTATCAAACTTCTCCGATTTTCAAAGGCTTTATGGAAGGTTACTTAACGATGGATACCATTTCAGCACTTGCATTTGGAATTATCGTTGTAAATACCATTCGCTCTAAAGGTGTGAAGGATCGTAAATCCATTGCCATCGCAACAGCCAAAGCTGGACTTATTGCTGCTATTGGCCTCGTACTTGTATATGGTGCGCTTGGCTGGCTCGGTGCAACTAGCGTCTCGCTCGGATATGCAAAGAATGGTGGACAATTACTTACTGTAATCGTACAACAATTATTCGGTCCATATGGTCTGCTTTTATTATCTCTTATCGTTACACTCGCTTGCTTAACAACATGTGTTGGACTTGTATCTGCATGTAGTCAATATTTCTCAACATTATTGACTAAATTTTCATACAAAACATTCGCAAGTATCATTTGTGTATTGGGATTATTAGTTGCCAACTTAGGATTAACAAAAATCATTTCCATCTCTGTTCCAATTTTACTTGTTGTATATCCAGTTGCGATTGTACTTGTTCTACTATCGTTACTGCATAAATATTTCGGTGGATATCGCTCTGTTTATGTAGGTGCTTTAATTGGCGCAGCAATCGTAAGCGTATTTGATGGATTAAAACAAGGTGGTATTTCAGTTTCATTTATCACATCATATTTTGAATTTATCCCTTTATATAATGAAGGAATAGGTTGGCTAGTACCTGCATTAATCGGAGCTCTTATCGGCCTTACAATCGCTAAGCTAAGCGGCGCGAAAAAAGTTCCCTTACTCACCGAATCTCGTGAAATAAAAGCATCCTAAAAAACTCCCGAAAGGGAGTTTTTTTACATTTGATAAGCAGTATGATTAAAACTGCTTATTTTATACGCTTTCGTATAATAATCGATATTTGTATCCACTGTTTCTACTTTGACAACATCGTAGCACTCTTCTTGCTTTATTAAAAATAAATAGTACTCTTCTGTCGCCCCAACAATTGCAATTTTATCTGTTTCAACATTATATTGTTCACAAAGCGCTTGTAATGCGTTCACATAATCCCCTAGTTTTTTAGACTTATCCATACCGAATATAGTTTGAACTAGCATATACATTCTCCCCTTTGTATGTACTGTTAACAACTTAATGATAACGCTTACATTTATTAGCGTCAATAAAAAGATTTTGTACAAACTAATAACCAGTGGGGACCACCCCACTGGTTAAAATTTCACTTTATCATTTCGTCAATTGATGTCGAAACGCATAAATAACCGCCTGTGTCCGGTCACTTACATTTAGCTTATTTAATATATTGCTCACATGTGTCTTTACTGTTTTGAGGGCAATAAACAACTCGTCTGCAATCTCTTGATTACTTTTCCCCTCTGCAATTAATAACAAAATTTCAGACTCTCTTTCTGTTAACTCCTCATGCAAAGGTTGTTCTTTCTTCTGACGCATACGAGACATCATTTTACCAGTAACTTTCGGCTCTAATACCGTTTCTCCATCATAAGTAGCTCGTACAGCGTCTGCTATATCACTCGCTCTTGATGTTTTTAATAAATAACTTGTCGCTCCGGCCTCAATAACAGGATACAATTTCTCATCATCTAAAAAGCTCGTTACAACTACAATTTTTGCTTCTGGCCATTCTTGAATAATAGCACGTGTTGCTTCAACACCATCCATCTCATCCATGACAAGATCCATCAAAATAATATCCGGCCTTAATTGCAAAGCTAACTCTGAACCTTTTCTTCCATTTTCAGCTTCTCCAACTACTTCAATATCTGGCTGCGTTGATAAATATGCTGATACACCCATTCGAACCATCTCATGATCATCCACTAGTAATACTTTAATCATGATTCTCCCCCTCTCTCAATCATAATCGGTACTTTTACTTCTATTTGTGTACCTTTATTTGGAAAACTAAGTACCTTTAATGTCCCACCAATTTCATGAACACGCTCTTGTATTGACCTTAATCCGTAAGAACCAGCCTTATTCACTCCTACTTTAAAACCTACACCATCATCAATAATTTTCAATATTGCATATTGATCAATTTTTCGAAGACGCACTTCCGTTTTCTTTGCCTTCGCATGACGTAAAGTGTTAGATAGCGCCTCTTGTACAATGCGGAATAAGTGATCTTCTACACCTTTTTTTAATTGAATCGGTTCAATTAACCATTCAATTTTCATATGTTGCTTTCTAGATAGTTCTGTTAATAATTCTTCTATACCTTCTGTTAGTTTCTTACCTTCTAACTGTACTGGGCGTAAATGAAGAAGCAATGCTCTCATTTCTGACTGTGCATTTACAACCATATTTTCAACGAGCTGTAACTGCTTTTTCGTCGTTTCTGGAAATTCAGCTACTTGTTCATTAATAGCCGACATCATCATCGACATTGCAAAAAGCTGCTGACTTACAGAATCATGCAGCTCCCTCGCCAATCGATGCCTTTCTTGGGAAATCGCTTCTTGTCTCATCTCTTCATTCCAATGAGCTCGTTCATTCGTTACCTTTTGAAAGAGTCCAGCTTGCTCCTCTAATCGACGAGCCAGACCGATTACTTTTCGTTCCACTTCATGAAATTCATCATCTGCAGTAAACGAAACATCACTCGGAAAATTCCCTCGCTCTACTTCAAATAGAAACGTATTTAATCCTTGTATACGCTGCTCTATATAGTAACCGATTGCATATCCTACAATCCCCCCGATAAGTAAACTTGTAGTCATAATAAACAAGCCAATTGGAACAGAAGCGATGGATTCCTTCCATAATAAATCATATACTTGTTGCTCGCTTTTCCATACATATACAATTGTACAAATGAGTGCGATACTAACTGAGGACAACATAGAATAACGAATATACATCCACGAAATATTTTTTTGTTTCTTCATTATACTTTCCTCACTTCCGTATCGCCTACGACAAGCGAAGAAATAATTTTAATACGACGAGGAGCCTCTTTATACTGCTCTGTTCTAAATGTAACATTGCGGTTAAACCCTGTCTCCTCATGACCTGGCAAGAGCACACGTCCGACAATAACAGAATGATTTAAAGACAGTTCAATATCATATGGCACATATAAACGAATATTACCAACGACACCTCGAATAACAATTACCGTTTCTCCTTCTGGAATCATAGCAGTTGTTAAATCTATTTCCACATCACAAGCACCATATTGAACATTAATATCCTCAAGTTCATAAATATGATCCATCATTCGTACATTGCCTACAAACATATTTTTTAAATATGGTTCTGTACGATATATTTGCTTCTCTTCGTCTATAATCCCTTCTTCTTTAATTTCAACCTTCATTGCTTTTTGCTGATGCCCTTGTTGAATCAATTGATAACCAATTAAAGCTAAACAAGCAAATACGACAAGAACAAATGCTGCTGATGAAAATAAGAAGAATAAAAATACGATACCACCGACAAATAAAAATACATTTCCCCGTACATAACGATTCTTTTTACGATAATGCCTTCCAAACATAAGCATAATAAATGCAAAAATGAGACCACCTGGTTCAAAATGTCCAAGTATCATATCAAGAAAAAGACCGAATCCAAATATGATGAGGAGCATCCCCATTAATTGTGTCTTTGAAAAATGTTTCTTCATTTCAGCTCCCCCCTTCTTGTCACATATACATAGAAGAAAAGGCATTGCTTTCCAACACCTTTTCTCCTATCACTATATCATAAGCCTGTTTTATAATATACTACTATTATTTTGTTAACTCTTTCGTTAACGATACATCATTCTTTTCTTTCATTTCACGCTCAAGCTTTGCAATTTTCATATCAAATGTGTCACGTTCATGCTCCTCGTTCATACGAGTTTCTAAGTCGCGAATATGATCTTCAATTTCTTCAAAGCGTAAGAATGGATTATTTTCATCCATTTTATGCATCGCAGTATTCATACGACGATTTGCATGTGCCATATTTTCACGTGCCATTAATTCCATACGTTTTGCGTGCATTTCTTTTAATTTATTTTTCATTTCAGAAAGACGACGCTCTAGCTCATCAATTTGTTCTACAACACCTGCATACATTTCTTCTAATCGAGTTACTTGCCCTTCATAATAAGCTACTTCTTCTAATGCACGCTCATGTAGTTGTAGTTCGCCTGCTTCTTGAGCGATGATCGCTTGCTTAGATCTTTTATTCACGAAATAACGTGCTTGCTCAAGCTCACGAGCAAAGTTAGATTTTAATGTTTTATGACGCTGAATTAACTTCTCAATTTTTGTTATTTCACGCTCACTATCACGTAAATATTGGTTTAACATAGCAATTGGGTTTTTTCTTTCTTTCTCATCTAACACATTATGAAAATCTGCTAAAATTGCATCGCGTACACGTCCGAATAAAGATTGTTTCATTATAATCTTCCTCTCTTCTACTTTATAAATTTGATTTGATTGATTTTATATTAGTTTTTCATTAACTTGTTCCACTCATCTTCAAAGTTGCTATATGGTTTAGAACTTTCTGGAGCAGAATCAACAACTACATCTTTTTCTTTTTTCCACTCACGGTATCCGTAGTATAAAACTACTAATGCTGCTATACCGATTAATGCTGGGGAATGAGAAAGGGCGATGGACAAGCCGATCAAACCAACAATACCCCAAGCTAACTTTCCAAAAAATGATTGTGCTCGCACAAATGATTTATAGCTCCAGTACACAACTCCTGCTCCGATTGCGAATCCTACAATACCAGCAAGACTACCAAGAGCAATTAAAGCTAAAATACCAGCCGCGATAAACGCTAGAAATTGTTTCATCTTGTGCTTGCCTCCCTTCGATTTGATACTCTTATCTTAACTATTTTTTCTTTTTTCCATAACGAGCTTAAGAACCGTTTTTAACTCAGACTTAAGACCGAGTTGCATTCAGCCTTTTGTAAAAACATACGGTAGCATGGGATCGTTCACTCTTTTCCCGCACATAAAAAGCCGTACAGAGAACATTCTCTGTACGGCTTTCGTTATTTTTCATTATGCTGTTTTATGATACTCTTTCTTTTCCGCTACTTTAGAAAACCTTGGGAAACCAATTAATATAGAAATGATTCCACATACGCCAACTAAGATTGGATAAAACGCATATGGTAACAGTTCAATTGGAGATAACGCCGCAAATCCTGCTGCTGTTAACATTTGCGCACCATACGGAATTAACCCTTGCACACAGCACGAGAAAAGATCTAATACACTCGCTGATTTACGAGGATCAATTTCATATTGATCTGCAATGTTTTTCGCAAGCGGACCTGTAAAGATAATAGAAATGGTATTATTCGCTGTACACATATTCGTCATACCTACTAAACCAGCTATACCGAACTCTGCTCCTTTTTTTGAACGAATGTTACGCGTTAAAATATTCATTAAATATTGAATGCCACCATTATATTGAATCAATTCGACCATACCGCCAATTAAAATAGCAAGTAATACTAACTCCATCATACCGCCCATTCCAGTCGTTACACTTTTAAAGAAACTCTCTAACGTATAACTTCCATCTAAAAGACCGATAACCCCAGATAGTACAGTTCCACCAGTTAACACGATAAGTACATTCCAACCAAGTAGCGCTGTAATAAGTACTCCTGCATACGGTAAAATCTTTATCCAGTCAAAGCTATGCGTTTTAATCTGCGTATCGCTTCCTAAAGTAATGATTACTAATAGTACAATTGTAATAATAGCTGCTGGTAATACAATTAAAAAGTTCGTTTTAAACTTATCTTTCATTTCTGTTCCTTGTGAACGTACAGCTGCGATTGTTGTATCTGAAATAAATGATAAATTATCACCAAACATCGCTCCGCCAACAACAGTAGCCATCGTAAGTGCAATTGAGATATCAGTTTGCCCACTAATACCTACAGCAATTGGTGCTAATGCAGCAATTGTTCCCATTGAAGTTCCCATCGCTAATGAAATAAATGCTCCTATAACGAAAATGCCAGCTACGATAAATCCTTGTGGTAAAATCGATAACGCTAAGTTAACTGTAGAATCAACGCCACCCATCCCTTTTGCTGTTTCAGAAAATGCTCCTGCCAGTACAAAAATCAGAACCATAATCATAATGTCTGGGTTCCCTGCACCTTTAGCAAATCGTTCCACTTTTACATGAAAACTTTCTTTACGATTCATTGCTAAAGCGACTCCTACAGCAATTGAAATTGCTACAAGTATCGGCAATTTATAGAAATCACCTGTAATAATTCCAGAACCAATAAATAGCGCCAAAAATATCCCAAGTGGTAATAATGCCAAACCATTTCCTCTCGTTTCTTTCAAAGTACCATCTCTCCCTAGTTTCAACCTTTTTCTAATGAATAACAAAAGACCTCTTCCAACGAGAAGAGGTCTTATACATCTATAAGAAACGCTCTTCTCATCTTTCAAGCATATGCTTGCTGGATTTGGCACAGCACTCTGAAATCGAGTCCGCTGCCGAGGCATCGTAGGGCCAGTCCCTCCGCCTCTCTTTATAAGAAGGTTTCATATTTATTTTTTAATAATAATTTCTTCCCTAACTTTACTCGCTTACAAAACAAAAGTCAATTATTTTTTGTATAGATTTTTTTGGTAATTATACAAAAATTTGAATACAATAATCATTTTAACTTTTTGATTTCTTCTTCCAATATTGAAATCCAATAAAATTCACTATTTTTTATTGCAGCTATGATCCATTTCGTAGTGTACCAAGCTAACTCATACTCTTCTTTTGTAACATCGCCACTTTTATAAGCATCCTCTAGCTCATCTTCATCGAGTACATACATTTTACCATTCGGTAATAACACTACATCTAAATATAAATCATCAAAATATGGTAAGCCACAGTCATCTATTTCATATTCTTTCGCCACATCGATATAATATTGCACTAATTTTTTCTGATCATCTAACATAGCTGTAATCGCAAAGTTTTTCCCATCTATGAAATATTGAATCCACGTATACTGATTACCAGCAATACAAAGTTCCTTACCATCATATGCTTTAAAACTAGGTTCTCTCACCTTTTTTATTTCCAGTATTCCTAGCATTCCTTCTTCTATTTGCTTAACAGTATAATCCCTCTCTATTAGTCGCTTCCACGAAGAACCGTCACCATATTTACGTTTCATTTCGTCTGCTCCCTTTCTATATAGAAAAGCCCCCACATATTATGTGAGAGCTTGTTCAAATTATAATTAAGCTGCTTGCTTATTAGAAATTTCTTTCAAGTAGGCTTGTCCTTTTTCAGCGTCATACTGACCTTCCCACTTAGACATAACTACAGCTGCTAAAGAGTTACCTACAACGTTAACTGCTGTACGGGCCATATCTAAAATACGGTCAATACCAGCAATAAAGGCTAAACCTTCAGCTGGAATACCTACTGTACCAAGTGTCGCTAATAATACAACGAATGATACGCCAGGTACACCCGCAATACCTTTTGATGTAAGCATTAATACAAGTAATAATGTAATTTGTTGTGTAATAGATAAATCAATACCATACATTTGTGCTAAGAAAATAGCCGCAATTGCTTGATATAAAGTTGATCCATCTAAGTTAAATGAATAACCTGTCGGAATAACAAAAGATGTAATTGCCTTTGGACAACCAAACTTCTCCATTTTCTCCATGATTTTTGGTAAAACTGTTTCTGAACTTGCTGTAGAGTACGCTAAGATCAGTTCATCTTTTAAAATCTTAAAGAATTGGAAAATGTTAATTCCAAATATTTTCGCTGTAATTCCTAATACGACTACAACGAAGAAAATCATTGCTCCGTATACTACAATTAATAATTTCCCTAATGGAATTAATGAAGAAAGACCAAATGTAGAAACTGTAACTCCAATTAACGCAAATACACCAAATGGTGCAAATTTCATAACTTGGTTTGTTACGTAAAACATTGCATCAGCTACACCTTGGAAAAATTGAAGAACCGGTCTTCCTCTTTCACCAATTGCCGCTACACCTAAACCAAATAATACAGAGAAGAATATAATAGCAAGCATATCTCCGTCAGCTAATGACTTTACAATGTTTGTTGGAACAATATTTACAAATGTATCTGCAAACGAATGACTTTGTACTTGCTCTGTCGTATGTGTATATTTCGAAATATCTGTCTTTGTTAACTGCTCCATATTCACGCCTTTTCCCGGTTGGAAAATATTCGCAATTAATAGACCGACAATAATTGCAATTGTTGTAATAATTTCAAAGTAAATAATTGTTTTTCCGCCTAGTCGACCTAATTTTTTAACATCGCCAACACCAGCAACCCCAACAACAATACTCGCTACAACAATCGGTACAACGATCATTTTAATTAATCGGATAAAAATATCACCAATTGGTTGTAAATAGCTCACCACTGCCGGATTGCCAAAGAAAATCGCCCCAACTGCAATACCTAGCGCAAGACCAATTAAAATTTGCCATGCAAGTCCTATTCTTTTCATATTTGTTGTAACCCCCTCTTCGATGTTTCACTCTATCTCTCATTCTATCTATCTCTATAAAACTTGAAATTAAGAGTATTACATATTATTCGACAATTCACTACATTTTGTCCCTGTTAAAAATCATAAATCAAAATTTAAAATCTGACAACAAAATAAGTTTGCCCGAACGCAAATAATTTTCTTGACAAAAATAAAACCCATGTCAGAAAACCTAACATGAGAACGATTCCTTACCAGTGTTTTATTAAATGTATAACTAATATTTCACTACATAAAACAATTTCACTTTTCCCTTTATTTTACAAGAAACTCTAAAAATACACCCTTGTTACACAAATATAAAAAATGCATCTGCAGTGAAATTTATCGCTGAAAAATGATAAATTCCGACAAAACTTAGTAATTTTATAAAATTTTCTTTACATTATGGTTACAACGATAGACACTCTTCTTCTTATGATATATAACATTCATAGGGAAAGGAGCCAGACAACCATGAAAAAGAAATTTGTAGCGTTCAGCGTTTTAGCAGCAGGAACGATTTTCGCTTCCCCGTTACTTTCACCCGCATACGCTGAAACGAATCAAGATAAATTATCTAATATTCAATCTGAATTAGAAGGAAAACAAAATGACTTACAAAATAAATCAGCCGAGAAAGAACAAATAGAAAAAGAAATTCAAGAATTACAAAAGAAAATCGACGATTTAACTACTTCTATTAATAAAAACGAAGCTGAATTAAACGATACAAAAAAAGAAATTAGTAAAACACAACAAGTAATTACTGAAAAAAAGAAACATATAGAGCAATTACAAACAAACATAGATACACGTCAGGAAGTTATTAAGCAACGACTGCAATCTATGCAAGAAAAACCTCGCACAAATATCATTACGGAAGTATTAACAAATTCTGCAAACATTGCTGATCTTGTTGATAATATGTACTCTGTCAGTTTAATTTTAAACAACGATACTGATATTGTGAAAAAACAAACAAATGACCAAGATGCTGTGACGAAAGAAAAAGAGGCTGTTGAAAAAAAAGAGCAACAACTGAAAGAATCCGAGCAAAAATTAGAACAAAAACAACAAGAATTACAAAACAACCAACAACAGCAACAAACTCTTATTAGCGATCTACATACGAAAGTAGCAAAAGTAGATTCAGAGATTGAAGGATTAGAAGAATCTAAAGGCATTTTAGAAAATCAGCGTCAAGCTGTTCAAAAGGCAATTGAAGAAGAAAAACGCGCAGAAGAAGCTCGTAAAGCCGAGGAAGCTCGCAAGGCGGAAGAAGCTCGTAAACAAGCTGCTACATCTGCTCAAACAGCTCAAGCGGCCCCAACACCACACGATACAAACATCGGTGGATTTATTAAACCAGCAGCTGGATCAAAAACTTCTGGTTTTGGCGTGCGCTCTATTGATAACCATAAAGGAATCGATATCGCTGCTTCAGGAACTGTTCCAATTATTGCCGCTGCAGATGGCGTTGTTATTCGCTCAGAATTATCATCTAGTTACGGAAATGTTGTGTACTTATCTCACCGTATTAACGGAAAAACATATACAACAGTATATGCTCATATGAGTAGCCGTTCTGTATCGAATGGACAAACTGTAAAACAAGGAACTCAACTTGGATTTATGGGGAATACCGGCCAATCATACGGACAACATTTACACTTTGAACTTCATCTTGGAGAATGGAATGTCGGTAAGACAAACGCAGTTGATCCATCTCCTTATATCGGATTATAAAAAAACTCGGTGCATACCGAGTTTTTTTATTTCCCCTTCACACACTATAGGCATTCCACATAGACTACAACTAAATGCCTATAGTTTACGGGGTGAATTATATGAATACACAATTACAACAAGAAATACAAGAAGCTAGAGAGACTTTTATTGGCCGGATATTTACATTTGGCGGCTCAGTTTTATTTTTAATCGGATCATTCCTCGCAGTCGTCACAGCCTATAAAGCATATAATCGTTTATTAAATACACCTACAACATAATAAAAAGACGGAGATTTCTCCGTCTTTTTATCCCACTTTAATGGGCAGTAAGACCCCCACCTCAAAATGCAGCGAAAGCAAAGAAGTTAGGTGGGGGGCGGCTGCCCATTAAAGTCCGATTGGTGAGGGATGATAATCAGTGCGGGATGAAGAAAACCCCCACTGATTAAAGTTTCACTTTATTATGCAAACATTTTAAATACGCCTATCACATTTAAAAATACAATAATTACGGTTACTGGAATAACATAACGAAGTAAGAAGAACCAAATATTAAATAATGTTTTCCCTTTCGTTTCCGTAACTTCTAATTCTTTCATTAACATTTCTTTACTCATTTTATTTGGTACGAATAGCGAAATAGCTAGTACCCCTAACGGCAGCAATACGTTACTTACTGAGAAGTCGACTAAATCAAAGAATGTTTTCCCAAATATTTTCACATCACTCATAATACCAAACGATAATGCTGACGGAATTCCAACCGCAAAAATTAGAATACCAATTAATAACGATGCTGACGGACGCTTTTTCTCGTTATCTTTCGCAACAGATGCTACTACAATTTCAAGCATGGAAATCGCAGATGTTAACGTTGCAAAGAAGAATAACACCAAAAACATAATGAAGAAAAATTGTCCAAATGGTATTTTCGCAAATACCGCTGGAAGGACGATAAATAGTAACCCCGGTCCTTCAGTCGGCTTAACACCTAATGCGAAAATCGCCGGAAAAATCGCTAATCCTGCAAGTACTGTAATAAAAACAGTTAAACTTACAATAGATGTTGCTGATTTTGCTAAATGTTCTTCTTTCTTCAAATAGGAACTATACGTGACCATTACTGAGGCCCCAACTGTTAGCGAGAAGAATGATTGTCCCATCGCGTATAAAATCGTATCTGCTGTCAGCTTTGAAAAATCTGGTTTTAAGAAGAACTCTACCCCAGCAAAAGCACCATCCAGTGTTAACGCACGAACAATAATTGCAATAAACAAAATAAATAATAGCGGCATCATATACTTACTTGCTTTTTCTATCCCTTTCTCTACACCTTTACTTACAACAAAAATCGTACAAAGCATAAAGACAAATTGCGCTCCAATCGCGCTTACTGGATTTGAAATCGTCTCACCGAATAATTGCCCATAATCAGTCACTCCATTCCAGAAGCTTCCTGTCACACTATAGTATAAGTAAAGTAAAATCCATCCACCTACAACACTATAAAAAGATAGTACACTAAAACAAGTAACAACTCCCATGCGACCAATCCAAGGATATACCTTGCTATTTGGCACTAATACTTTATACGCTGTAACTGCCTCTTTTTGCGTACTACGCCCAATAACAAATTCAGCTAAAAGGAGTGGCATACCTATAAATAAAGTTAATAGTAAAAATACAAGGAAGAATGCGCCTCCCCCGCCATTACCTGCAACATATGGAAATTTCCATATTGCACCAAGACCTACTGCGGCTCCGGCTGCTGCGAGTACAAAGCCTATTTTCGACGTCCATTGCTGTGTTTCTTTCATCATAAATTCTCCTTTTCTGAATATTTAAACTTTTATTAATTATACACTTTCATTTCATACTCGCACACCTCCTTTAGAAAATAAAAAAGTCCCCTACACGCAAATATGCATGTAGAGGACGATATATGTAATGTTAATACCGTGGTACCACCTCAATTGGATTGATAAATCCCACTTGTTCAAGTACAGGAAAAACTCCGATACTCTATCCTTTTAACGGCGGAACCCGGGTTGCCTACTACAATGTTCAACATACCTCTCGCAAGCCCATTCTGTATATTTTATCGTACCGGGCTCACACCTTACCCCAGCTCTCTGAACGTATCAAATATACATACTCTTCTTGCTCATCGATTTCATCTATTGAAGTTACTTGTGATTATAAATTATATTCTTATAGTTGTAAAGTACAATTTATTTATTATCCTATATGAACTCTTCTCTCTAATTCTTGTAAAAACAATTCTCTTTTTTGTTCATTTTGAACATATATCGACTTCAATACCTCTTGCAACAATATATTTCTCTCTCTTTTCTCTATTTGTAATTCTTTCACTTTTATTCTAACTTCGTATAAAAAATCAAGATACGATTCATACGTCTCATCATATTTATTTGCGATATCATCTCGAATTTTTTTTGCAAGTTTCGGACTCGCTCCTCCAGTAGAAACAGCTATATTAAGTAGCCCACGATGAAACGCCGCCGGAAAATGAACATTTCCACTTTCCGGATTCGTAATAACATTTACCAGCTGATTTTCTGCCGTATCTTCAGCAACCTTTTCATTCAATACGGCATCACTACTCGCTGCTACAACTAAAAAAGCACCATTAATATCACTTTTTTCATACTCCCTTTGATACCAACGAATTTTCTTTTCTTCTACAAGTTTCACTAAATTCGCATCCAATTCAGGACTTACCACAACTATATCTGCACCTTGTTTTAGTAAAGGAATAATTTTAAATCCCGCGACTTTCCCTCCACCAATGACAACAACACGTTTCTTCTCAACTCGCACTGTAAGTGGATACATATTGATCTCCCTTCAATAATTTCTTCGTTTTCTGAATTAACATATACTGAAACGCTTCATTCTTTCCTAAATACGGACTTATTTTTATCTCATCTCGCTCATATTGGCGCACTTCTTTTTCAATATGTTTCATAAGTAAACCTGTAAATAACAAGTAAGGTAGCACAACGATATTTTTTTCTTTTCGTTCTACAACTTCCTTTAACTTCTCCTCAAATTTCGGCTCGGCAGCCGCTAAGTAACAAACTTCTACTTTCTTAATCTTCTCTTCCGTTTGAAATAAAGAAGCAATCCAGTTTATATCTTTTAATACTTCAGGATCACTGCTCCCTCTTGCAACGAGAAGTAACGTCACTTCATTCTTATCTTCCTGTTCAATGCCACTTCCTCTATACACTGATTTTATAAGTGCTTCTGATACACCAAATGGATTACCATAGGTCACTTTTATACTTGGATATTGATTATTTAACTTTTCCAATTCAAACGGGATATCTTTTTTCACATGACCTGCCGCTAATAAAAAAACTGGAATAATAATAATCTCTGTAGCACCACGCTTCACACATGTACGGAACCCTTCATCAATAGTTGGACTCGCTAACTCTAAAAAACAAATTTCTTGAATACTTGCCTCTACACGGTTCATACATGACGTAATAAATTCAACCGCTTCTTCTTTCGCTGCTTTCAAGCGACTTCCATGACATATATATAAGATGGCTTTCATTTTATAACACTCCACTTACTTGATACGTACTTTCTGTCTGTTTCTCAAACCAATGGATTTTTTCTCTAAAACGGACGACTTCTCCAATTACAATCATGCTTGGATTTTGAATTTGTTCTTTTTTCGCAACATCTACAATTGTTCCTAACGTCCCAACAACTGTACGCTGCATAGATGTCGTTCCCCGCTCAATAATAGCAGCAGGCGTACTTTTATCTTTTCCATGCTTTATCAGTTGCTCACATATGTAGGGTAAATTGCTAACCCCCATATATACAGCTAAAGTCTCTACACCTTTCGCTAAATTTTCCCACTTCACATCCTCTTCAGCATCTTCTTTTCTATGCCCTGTCACAATAGCAAAACTTGCACTTGCATCACGATGTGTCACTGGAATACCAGCATAAGCAGGAGCAGCTATTCCAGCTGAAATACCAGGAACGATTTCAAACGGTACACCTTGCTTTGCTAACGCTTCAGCTTCTTCTCCTCCTCTACCAAATACAAATGGATCGCCACCTTTTAGCCTCGTTACAACTTTTCCTTTTTTCGCATATTTAATAAGAAACGTGTTAATTGTCTCTTGCTTCATCGTGTGATAATTTGGTAGTTTTCCGCAATAAATTAAATCCGCTTCAGGCTTTGCATAAGAAAGCAATTCTTTATTCACGAGACGGTCGTATAAAATAACATCTGCTTTCTCAATGCATTTCAATCCTTTTACAGTAATTAAATCTGGATCACCAGGGCCCGCTCCAACGATATATACTTTTCCCATCATCTCTCCTCATTTCTACTATTAAAGTGAAACTTCCATCCTTATATAGGAATGGAAGTTTTCATTTCTTAATATTTCAATGTTCCTTACTCATGAATAACAAAGGCTGCGCTTTTTCGAATCTTCTTTTTTTCAAATAAAGCAATCTCCTTTACTTCTGGTAACGGTAAAAAATGTTTTTCAAGCTCAATCTCCGCCATCTTAAATGCCTGTTCTTCACTTTCAGCAACAACAACAATCGGAACAATGCTATTCACTAATACCGCTTCAAATCGATATAAATCCATATTGCCCCTCCTAAGACGCTATTACTTCTTCTAACACGTTATTTAACGCTGTTTGTAATGTCTCTACACCAACACGGCCTACAAAATCATAAAACGTTTCAGCTGGTAATTTATTTTCTTTGAAATAACTTATAAATGATGCGAGTACATCAGGTAGATCCTCGCCATCTATTTTTCCTTTTAACTTTTGATTATAAGCACCACCATCTAACAGCGTTCCACCTACATATATTTCAAATGCTTCAACAATTCCTTTTTCCTTCGTTTTCATTTTCACACCTTGCAATCCAATGTCAGCAATTTGACGTTGACCACATGAATTCGGGCATCCTACCATATGAATACGAACCGGAACATCGAGTGCCATTTGTGTATCTAAGTATTCGGCAATTTTTCGTAATCTTTCTTTCGTTTCTACTAATGCAAGATTGCAATATTCAATACCAGTACAAGAAACCGCGTGACCAATAAACGATTTCGGATTTGCTGATATCGCTTCAAACAACGGCTCATTTAGCAAGCCAGTTACATTTTCTGGCGGAACATTCGGAATAATGAAGTTTTGTGAATTACATGTACGAATTTGTCCATTTCCATATTGTTTAGCAATTCTTGCAATCTCAAACATTTCTTCTGCATGTAGGCGTCCTACTGGCACATTAAAACCTACATATTTTAGTCCATCTTGTTTTTGGTCTTGGACACCATAAAAGTATCCCGCATTCCAGCCTTTAAGAGCACTTTCTCCTTTACTTTGTAATGGTCCTGTATATTCTATTAGTTTCTCTTTAAACTTCTCTGCTCCCCAGTCTGCAACAAGAAATTTCAAACGGGCTAAATGACGTTTTTCACGATATCCAAAATCACGGAATATCGTAGCAATCGCAATTGCTACCGCCTTCACTTCTTCTGGTAAAACGAATACATCTAATTCATCAGCTAAATATGGACGGGCTGATAACCCACCGCCTACTTTTATATGAAAACCAACTTTTTTCTCACCATCTATTTCTTTCGTTGCAGGTGTAAATGCAACACAGTTAATCTCTGCGTTTGCTGAATTATAAATGTTAGAACTAATAGACATTTTAAATTTACGTGGTAAGTTAGAAAATTCTTCATTATGCTGGAAATAATCATATACCTCTTTTACAATGCCAGTTGTATCAAATAGTTCATTTGCATCAATACCAGCAAGTGGATTCCCCGTAATATTACGCGTTATATCACCACACGCCCCAGCTGAAGATAACCCAACCCTTGCTAATCTTTTAAAAATATCTGGAATTTGATGAATTTCTAACCAATGAAACTGAATTGCCTGTCTTGTCGTAATATCTATTACGTCACGTCCATAATCCTCAGCGATAGAAGCAAGCACTTCTGCCTGTGCATTCGTAATAATGCCAGAAGGGATATTTACACGCATCATAAAATAACCAGCTTCCTTCGGTCTTTGTAAGTACAACCCTGCCCATTTGAATGCGTCCCACTCTTCTTTCGGAATAGATTCGAAGCCATTCTCTGCATAGTAAGGAATATCATTAAAGATTTCCAATCCATCTTTTTTTAATTTATTTTTCTCAGTTTGATTTAATTTTTCATTGTTAGCCCATACTTTTTCATAACTCATTTTTTATCCCCCTATATAAAACTACGCTCTTGTAAGTACTTCACGATTTGTTCTGCACATTCTTCAATAGAATACTTGTGCGTTTCTACAGTTAATTCCGCTTGCTCTGGTTCCTCATACGGTGAATCGATACCTGTAAAATCTTTAATATCACCTTTTCTTGCTTTTTTATAAAGTCCTTTCGGATCACGTTTCTCACACTCTTCCATTGGACATTTTACAAACACTTCTATAAATTCATCTGCAGCTAATAGATCTCTAACTTGTTTTCGGTCTACTCGAAACGGTGAAATAAACGCTGTAAGAACAACAGTCCCTTGATCTACAAATAGCTTCGCTACTTCGCCAATTCGTCTTATATTTTCCATACGATCACTTTCAGAGAAACCTAAGTCTTTATTTAAACCGTGACGTATATTATCTCCATCAAGTACATAGTTTCCAATATTCTTTTCAAATAGTTTACGAGCAACCGCGTTCGCTACTGTAGATTTACCCGAAGCTGATAAACCAGTAAACCAAATGACAAAACTATGATGCCCATTCTTCACTCTTCTCTCATCTTTTGAAACAGAAGCTGTATGCCAAGTAATATTCGTATCCATCTCATTCTCTCCCTATTCTGTTACTACTTCTTTTTTCAAACCTTTAATTAGTACCTCTACTACCTCTCTACGACTAAATGTACTTGGCGGAACCTCACCGTTTCTTAATAGTTCTCTTACTTTCGTACCAGATAAGATGACATGATCCTCTTTTCCATGCGGGCATGTTTTCGTTGAAGCCATCGCTTCACATTTCGTGCAGTAAAAACTATGCTCAAAAAATAACGGTGTAATCCCTAACTCTTCTACTGTAAAGTTTGTAAAAATTTCTTGTGCTTCATAAGTACCGTAATAATCTCCTACTCCTGCATGATCGCGTCCTACAATAAAGTGGGTACATCCAAAATTCTTTCTGACTAATGCATGGAATATCGCTTCCCTCGGTCCTGCGTAACGCATTGCTGCAGGAAATACACTTAAAAAGACACGATCTTTCGGATAGTAGTTTTGAAGTAATACTTCATAACTTTCCATTCTTACATCAGCAGGAATATCGTCCGACTTCGTTTCCCCAACGAGCGGATTTAAAAAGAGGCCATCTACAATTTCAAGAGCAGATTTTTGAATATATTCATGAGCACGATGTACCGGATTTCTCGTCTGGAATCCAACTACTGTTTTCCAACCACGTTTTTTAAATTCTTCTCTCGTTTCAATTGGATCTAAATGATAAGAAGGAAACGGATTATTTTCAAAACGTTTCGTCAGAACAATAGCTCCTCCGACGTAAACGTTCGGTCGTTCGTATAATTTTTTCACTCCTGGATGAGCCTCATCCGTCGTTTTATACACTAGTAACGCTTCTTTTTCCTTATCAGGCACAAAAATATCTTCTATTTGAATGACACCATATACATTTCCACCGTTAACAAGTTTTACTTCCTCTCCAACTTTTAGCGTCTCTGCTACCTCTTCTGTTACTGGTAATGTAATAGGTATACTCCAAACACTTCCATTATTTAAACGAAGCGTTTCTACAACCGAATCATAATCTTTCCTTCCTAAAAAACCAGTAAGCGGGCTATATCCCCCTGTCGCTAATAGTTCTAAATCACTTAATGCAATGTTGTCTAGCCCAATTTCTTTTTCAATTTGTGATACGTCGTATGTCTCGTCTATTCGATTTATTAATCCGTTTCTTGTACTCATTTTCTATACCCTCTCTTAGCTTTATTTTCAAATTCACCTTATTGATAATGAAGGCCACATTCAGTTTTTACTTTCCCGGCCCATCTACCATCTCTTGAATCGCCACCCTCTCCTACAGGTAACGTACACTTCTCACACCCAATACTTGGATATCCAATGTCATGTAATGGGTTATACGGCAAACTATGTTTGTATACATATCGCCATACCTCTTTCCACGTCCAATGAATGAGCGGACAAACTTTAATAGATCGAAAGCGATGATCTTGATTTATAAACTTTGTATGCTTACGGGTTTCTGATTGTTCCCTCCTCAGTCCCGATATCCACGCTTTTTCATTCGCTAATGATTCTTCTAAAGGCAAAATTTTTCTAATCTTACAACAGAGATTAGGATTGCTCTCCCATAGCTTGTCACCATGCAATCCGGCTTGTTCATCAAGTGTAAGTTTTGGCTGTTTTTCTATAATATTTAATGAAGGAAATCGTTCCCGCACTTTTTGAATTAATTCATATGTTTCTTGAAAATGTACGTTAGTATCTAAAAATACAACTTTAGCAGATGGATTTACTTGGTTAATAAGATGCAGCAGTACCATCCCTTCCACTCCGAAGCTACATGCGTATACAATTTCACTTTTATATTCTTTATAAGCCCAACTTAATACAGATAACGCGCCTTTCGTTTCATCTTCTTCTGAAAATGAAACATCATTTTCTTCCCACGTTTCATACGTCAACATGTTTTTTCCCCCTGTAAAAGCAAAAAGACGGTTTTAACCTAATGAAATAGGTTAAAACCGCCTCTAGTTTTTCTAGTCAGCGCTTTTTACTTTAAACGTACTTTTTCACTTTTCTCTAATTGAATGACTTTTCCATCTTGCACAACAATTGTAATTGAACCATATTTCATATCAGCAAGCATCGCTTCAATTTTCTCAGATACTTCCTCAAAATGTTCCCGTACGCTCACGCGAACAGCCCCCCTTTTTATTCATAAAAAAAATCTTTCCCATTTCGAAAAGACTGTTCGGTAATATATTTTACCTTATCTTTCAAAATGGATTCCATTTTGCTGGATTTAGCACCTTGCTTTCTATAAGCAGGTTGCCGAGCTTCGCCGGGCCAGTTCCCTCCGCTTCTCTTGATAAGCTTTGTATTTGTATTTTATCACAATTCTGATTTTTTTCAATCCTAGTTTTCCGATATATTTTAATTATTTTATTTTATAAAAAAGGAATTGCCCATCCGAACAACTCCTTTTTCCTCATTTAAACAAGTTCTTTAATACGTATGCGATCGTTCCCAATAATATTTTCATATGTTTCGCGCTCTACAACAATTTGTGATGTACCACCTTTCGCGAAGACGACAGCTGGTCTACGAATCCGATTATAATTATTCGCCATCGAGTACCCGTATGCCCCAGTACAAGAAATTGCTAGTAAATCCGCAGAAGCAACTTTCGGTAGATTAATATCCCAAATTAACATATCTCCACTCTCGCAGCATTTCCCTGCAATCGAAACAACTTCCTCGTTCTCATCATTCCCTCGATTCGCTAACATCGCTTCATAACGAGCGTTATATAAAGCAGGTCTTAAGTTATCAGTCATCCCACCATCCACTGATACATATTTCCGAATACCAGGAATGTCTTTCACAGATCCGACTGTATAAAGTGTCGTTCCAGCATCCCCTACAATGCTACGACCTGGTTCAACCCATATTTCTGGCAATGGATAATTACATAACGTAAATTGTTCTCTCACCGCACTTGTTACAGCTCGCACATACGTCTCAAGAGTTAATGGTGCATCGGACTCTGTGTAGCGTATTCCGAATCCTCCCCCTACATTTAGCACTTTTACTACATAGTTTGTTCGCTCTCTCACTGCTTCTAAAAATTGACGAAGAACTTCAATCGCTCGCACAAAGCCAGCCGTTTCAAATATTTGTGATCCGATATGTGAATGAATTCCTAACACGTTATAATTGGATTTTTGTAAAGCAAGCTCAATCGCCTGCATCGCTTGACCATTTGACACGCCAAATCCAAATTTTGAATCATCTTGACCTGTTGTAATATATTCATGTGTGTGCGCCTCTACTCCGGGCGTTACACGAATTAATATGTTCACAAATTTCCCATGTTGCACTGCTAAATCATGCAAAATTTCTAATTCTAAGAAGTTATCTACGACAAAACAACCAATATTCGCCTGAAGAGCCATCACAATTTCTTCATCTGTTTTGTTATTGCCATGAAAATGAATGCGCGATGCCGGAAATCCTGCTTGTAGTGCAGTATATAATTCTCCTCCAGAAACAACATCTAATGACATATTCTCTTCACGAGCTACTCGGCACATCTCCATGCACAAGAACGCCTTGCTTGCATATGCTACTTGATAAGAGAACCCACTTTCTTTAAAAGCACGATGAAACGCGCGGCACTTTCCTCGAATTGAATCTTCATCGTATACATAAAGTGGTGTTCCGTATTGTTTTGCTAGCTGCGTCGTATCGCACCCTCCAATTTCTAAGTGTCCTTGCCCATTGATTCGGCTTGTGCCGTGTAAATACATTTGAATTCCTCCCTTATTTCCTCTAAAACTCATAACCCCAATCTTCTATTCATTGCAGCACGCTTTTAGATAGACAAAAAACGCGCGGAACAATGTTCACACGCGTTTCTTATTAGGAAAAATATATATTGAAAAAATAAACGAGTTGTTATCTCCTCAAAATAAGAAACCGCATCAACATCTCCAAATAGCTCTCCATAAAATAAATCTTATGACAGTACTACATTTATTCAATGCAGTCCCAATATATGAATAAGATGGTTATTCTTATATTTCGGCAATAGTCCCTTTCAACCTATGATCACAGATCCCATTAAATCTCCCATAGCTTACTCTTTCCTATCGCGGCCTCTACCTTTGAGAGTAGATGAGGTAAGTCTATTTAATTTTCAAACATCTAATTGTTGCTATTAACAATACCAAAGGACCATTTTATTTGTCAAACAATTTTTTATATTGCTTTTTTACAGTTTAGTTTCGTATCGTTTGATAAGCGCTTTACTGAAACCTTTGTCACTTCCCATTCGCCTTCTTCGTTATTAAATGTAATCGTTACCTTCTCAAATGGTGGCGCAATTTTCCCTGCAACACGTTCATACTTCGTTACTTCAATAACTGCTTGAAATAAATATGTACCGCTATACACTTTTTTTAAACTAATAATTTTCGGGCATTGATAAGGCTTCAAGCTCCCATATTGTTTTTCAATTGCTTTATTTATTTTCGGAAATAAGACAGAATAAAGGGCATCTTCCATAAGAGGTGCATCATATTGAGCTACCGACACACTTGGTGAAGCAAAAAGTATAACACTACTGCATACTATAAAATATAATAAATTTCGCATTATAACCTCCGTATTGTTACACGATTCTTTCCGCGCACGATAATAATCATACATAGAAACTCCATTTTATTGTCTCCTACTGCCCTTTTTCTACTCAATTGTTATAAAAAAGTCCACAACTCTCTTTTATTTTCGTATAATGATACTCATAGTATAATAAACATAATAATAAAGGACTGTTCGTATATATAAAATGAGGCGCTAATCAAATCGGCCCACAAGAACCGTCATGCTTTTTAGGAGAGGAGTATATTATGCTACAACGTCTGTTTCCAAAACTGCGATTCGCACTCGTTGCAGTCGTTTTATTATGGATAAAAACATATATTGTGTACAAGCTAGCGTTTGATATTAAAATTGATAATTTCTTTGAAGAATTTATGCTTTTTATTAATCCACTAGCTGCGTTACTTTTATTTTTCGGTTTTGCTTTATTTGCATCTAAACACCGAAATCGCATTATAGTTGGAATTAGTTTTATACTGTCATTCATTTTATTTGGAAATGCAATGTTTTATGGGTTTTATAACGATTTCGTTACGTTTCCAGTATTATTTCAAACAAATAATATGGCTGATTTAGGGACGAGTATAAAAGAACTCTTTACGTATAAAACATTACTGTTATTCGCAGATGCGATCATCTTAATGTTTCTTTCGCGTAAATTCCCATCATTTTGCGACAAAACGCCGCTTTCCCGCTCTGAGAAGAGAATTTTCTTTAGCGGTGTAACTGCTCTATTAGCACTACAAATTGTTGTTTCCGTTATTTATAAACCACAAATGTTCTCACGCTCGTTTGACCGTCAAACTGTCGTGAAAAATTTAGGGTTATACACATATCATCTATTTGATATTACACTTCAATCTAAATCTTCAGCTGAACGTGTATTTGCAAGTGGGGACGGGTTTTCTGAAATTAAAAACTATACAGATTCAAAAGATAAGCAAGTTGACAAAAATTTATTTGGAGCTGCAAAAGGCAAAAATGTTATTTTAATTTCAATGGAATCTACACAAAGTTTTGTTATTAATAAAAAAATAAATGGAAAAGAAATTACTCCATTTTTAAATGAATTTATTAAAGATAGTTTTTATTTCGATAACTTCTATCATCAAACAGGACAAGGTAAAACTTCTGATGCTGAATTTATCGTTGAAAATTCACTTTATCCGTTAGACCGCGGTTCTGTATTCTTTACTCATGCAACAAATGAATATACAGCTACACCAGAACAATTAAAGAAATACGGATATTCTTCTGCTGTCTTCCATTCAAACGATAAAACGTTTTGGAATCGTGATGTAATGTATCCTGCACTTGGATATGATCGTTACTTTAATTTAAATGATTACGTAGGCACAGAACAAATGTCTGTCGGTTGGGGATTAAAAGATAAAGAGTTCTTTGAACAATCTATTCCAAAGCTAAAATCTTTACCACAGCCGTTCTATACAAAATTCATTACTTTAACAAACCATTTTCCATTTCTTCTAAATCCAGAAGATCAATATGTTGATGAGTTTAATTCAGAAAGTGGTGTTGTAAACCGTTACTTTCCAACTGTTCGTTACACGGATGAAGCTCTTAAACAATTTATTAAACAATTAAAAGAAGAAGGACTGTATGATAATTCCGTTATTGTCATTTATGGAGATCATTACGGTATTTCTGAAAACCATAACGCAGCTATGGCTCAGTTCCTTGGGAAAGACGCTATTACACCGTTTGATTCTATGCAATTACAACGTGTCCCTCTCATCATTCACGTGCCTGGTCAAGAAGGTAAAGTCATTTCTAAAGTGTCTGGTCAAATTGATATTAAACCAACGCTACTTCATTTACTTGGTATTAAAACAAATCAATCAGTTGAATTTGGAACTGACCTATTTATTAAAGAAAAAGACCCTCTTATGGTAATGCGTGATGGTAGCTTCGTTTCGGAAGATTATGTGTATACAAAAAACATGTGCTATAAACGAAACACAGGTGAAGAAGCAGACATCTCATTATGTCAACCGAATATTGAAAAAGCAAAAACAGAATTGAAACTTTCCGACAAACTCATTTATGGAGATTTGTTACGTTTCGATCCTAACAATCGGTATAAAACTGGAACTATGACAACGAACTTTGAATAATACAAGAAGCAACTTTATAAAAGTTGCTTCTTTTTTCACTTATTTTTCAAATCATTCTTCTATGAAATCTTTCACAAATTGGGAATTTCTTTCGTATGAGGAAGAAATTTATGGTATGATAAAATAAGTAAACTTTCATACACTAATTAAGAATTTATTACAGAAAGCAAGGGATCAGATTTTGTATAGAGCAGCTATTCCAAACTTATTTACGCTCGGAAATTTATATAGTGGATTCTTGTCAATCGGCTATGCATCTTTAGGATATTATAAATCAGCTGCTATTTTAGTACTTATCGGGATGATGTTAGATAGTCTTGATGGGCGTGTTGCTCGTTTATTACGTGTTGATTCACAAATGGGAAAAGAGCTTGACTCGCTTGCGGATGTCGTAACATTTGGTGCAGCACCTGCTGTTCTCATGTATTACACATCTTTCTCTAATTATGGAATCATCGGACTATACATAGCGGGGCTATTCCCTCTTTTCGGAGCATATCGTTTAGCACGATTTAATGTAACACCATCTTCTACTTCAATGAAATACTTCACTGGGGTACCGATTACAGCAGCGGGAGGGCTTGTTGCTTTCTTAACATTATTTTCACATACCATTCCAAAAATCGTTCTTATTACAGTATTTGTAACGTTCGCATTTTTAATGGTGAGCCGCATTCGTATCCCAAGTTTAAAAGATGTACCAATTCCACGATATAGCATCATTATTACACTATTTTTAGTGGGCATCATTATCACAATGTACCAAACAGGATTCGGTAATTTTTCTGTTTTCTTATTCATTGCTATTCCACTATATATTTTGTACATGCTATCTCAATTCCTTAGACAACGACCATCAAAAAGAGCAAATAAAGAAAAATAAAAAGAAACCTTCCGGAATCGGAAGGTTTCTTTTTATTTTGTAACGAATACTTTTTGATTGACAGGCGTTACAGGTTCTTCGCCATTTAATACAGCTAAAATATTTCTTACCGCCGTTTCGGCCATCGCATCACGCGTTTCGAATGTTGCATTTCCTACGTGAGGAGCAAGTACCACATTCTTTAATCCTTTTAGCTCTTCAGTAATTTTCGGTTCAAATTCAAACACGTCAAGAGCTGCCCCTTCAATTTCATTCGTTTTTAAAGCATGAGCAAGTGCCGCTTCATGCATAATTGGTCCACGTGAAGCATTTATAATATACGCTGTTTTCTTCATCATTTTGAACTGTTCCTCATCAATCATATGATGCAATTTCGGATTATACGCACAGTTAATTGTAATAAAGTCTGCTGTTTGTAATAATTCTTCCAATGTTACATATGTTGCTTCCAGTTCACTTTCAGCTTCGGGCTTTCGATTTGGTCCTGTATATAAAACATTCATTCCAAACGCTTTTGCACGCTTTGCAACTGCCTTTCCAATTTCTCCAAGGCCGATAATTCCAATTGTCTTACCATGTACTTCGCGGCCTAAGAAAAATAATGGAGCCCATCCGTTAAATCCAGTTGTACGGCATAGCGTATCACCTTCAGGAATTCTACGTGCAGCTGCTAAAAGAAGTGCAAATGTTAATTCCGCTGTCGCTTCCGTTGATACTTTCGGTGTATTCGTTACCGCAATCCCTTTTTCTCCGGCATATGAGTAATCAATATTATCGTAACCAGCACCGTAGTTTGCAACAATCTTTAAATTAGGTGCCGCATCAATCACTTCTTTTGTCACCTTTGTAGAAAGTAAGCTTAACAATGCATCTTTATCTTTTACACGTTCTGTTAATTCATCTAAAGAAATTAACTCCTCTTTATCATACATTTCTACATCATGATCTTTTAATAGTTCTAATCCGATTGCTGGAATTTTTCCTGCTACTAATATTTTTGCCACTATACTAACACCTCTTCTATACAAAATAGGATAGCTCTTATCTTTCATTGTAAGAAATCCACATATAAAAACCAAGGAATTTGATTATAGTTTTGAAAATCGACACTTTTCCATAAAAAAAGAGGAGATGCAAGTCTCCCCTCTTTTTACGCTTTTTCTTGCGATTGTTTTCCAAGCTTCACATCAATTGTTCCTTCTGCAACTGTATCACTAATTTGCTCCTCAATCACTGATTGAGATGTAGCATTCGTATCAGAAGTATACGCTTGTTGCTGTGCATCTTGTACATTTTGTTTATTTTGTTGTTTCACCATTTCTTTACCCTCCTTTTTATTCTTTCTTATTTTGAACAAAAAGATGGGTTTTCATGAAAAAATCGTGATCATTTTGAAATTGTTACTTCTTCTTCTAGTAATCTCATCGTTCGGACTCGTTTCGTAAATGTAGCTAAGTGAGCAATATCATGATTACGTAACGTCTTTATATTCTCTTCCACATATTTCCCTAAATCATTCGGATAATGAGCATCTGAAGAAAGTGTAATCGGAACTTCGTGTTTAGCTAATACTTGTAAATATAGCGGACTCGGACACATTTCGCGCACAGGATAGCGATAGTACAATCCCGCATTTATTTCCGTTGCTGTATTTGTTTCTACTAATGCACGCGCAATTTTCTTATAATAAGAAATTTGTTCATTCTCATCTAACCGATAATTAAATACTTTTATGTTGTCAAGATGAGCAATAATATCAAATAACTCAGAACGAACTGCGCACTCAACCGTTTTGAAAAACGTATCATATAAAGCATATACGTCATGTTCCTTAAAGTATTCTTTCGTATCTGGATTATCAAATCCCCAGCCATTTAAAAAATGAACAGAACCAATTACATAATCAAAATCTCCTAATGCGAGTAAAGATTGTAATTGTTGTTCACCACCAATAAAATAATCTGCTTCAATTCCAAGTTTAAGCGTAACACCTCTTTTACTCCACCGTTCTTTCGCCTCTTCAATTGCCTTTGTAAAATCATGTAGTGAAGCTACCCTTACTTGGTCTAACCATTCCTTTTGTAAACGTCCAAGCCCCGAATCACTAATATCAACATATTTTTCATAGTATTCTTTCGCTTCATAAAAACGGTATAAATGATCGACAATACCAACTTCTTTTATCCCTTTTCGCAAAGCTTCTTCTAAATATAAATCAATCCATTTCGTTGTAAATGGTCCTTCATTCACACGTCTTTGCAGGCGTTCTTGTGTTTTCACAAGCCATTCCATAGAATGTTTTTCTTCTTTTAGCGGTTCATAATGTTGTAATGATTCATTTATTTTAGCTAGCCATCCTATTGAATATGGCCCTTCTTCTAAATGAATGTGATAATCCACCTTCATACGTATTCCCCCTATAATGTATCTATTTCTCTTCTGTCCCCTACTCTCGAAAGCTTCCCATTTCTTTCTGTCACTTCCTCCATAATATCTTCTAATGATATATTTTTTTCGACTAATAACACGAAGCAGTGATACAATACATCAACCATTTCTTTCACTAGCTCTTCGTTATCATTATTTTTGGATGCAATAATTACTTCCGTACATTCCTCACCAATTTTCTTTAAAATTTTATCTTCTCCTTTTGAAAACAAGTAATTTGTATATGATTCAGGAAGTGGATTTCTCTTTCGTTCTTCAATTGTTTCAAATAGTAATGTAAAGGCGTTTTTCATATGTATCCCCCTATATAATTTTGTAATGAAAACATGTTTTTTCTCCCGTATGACATGCAGGTCCTACTTGCTTTACGACAACAACAATTGAATCTTGATCACAATCTAAATAAAGAGATTGCACATGTTGGACATTACCTGATGTTTCTCCTTTATTCCATAACGACCTTCTTGAACGAGAATAAAACCATGTTCTTTTCGTTTCTATTGTTTTTTCATATGCCTCTTCATTCATATAAGCTAGCATTAAAACTTCTTTTGTATCTTCTTCAATTACAACTGCTGGTAATAGTCCTTTTGAAAAGTTAGGTTTCATAGCCGCACCTCAACATTTGCATTTCTTAACTTTCTCTTTACGTCCCCTATTGTCGCCTCACCGTAATGAAAGATTGATGCCGCTAATGCTGCATCAACTGCTGTCTTTTGAAACACTTCTATAATGTGATCAGCATGACCGCACCCGCCTGACGCGATGACAGGTACGGAAACACTTTTTGAAATTTCTTCTGTTAAACGAAGGTCATATCCGTTTTTCGTTCCGTCTGCATCCATACTCGTTAATAAAATTTCGCCTGCGCCTAGCTCTGTAACGCGCTTTGCCCACCTGATTGCATCCATTCCCGTATCAACTCTTCCGCCGTTCACATATACATTCCACTTATCTTCTGCTACTTTTCTAGCATCAATTGCGACGACAATACATTGTGAGCCAAAATGCTCTGCCCCTTCTCCGATTAATTTTGGATTTCGCACTGCTGCTGAGTTAATTGAAACTTTATCTGCTCCAGCTCTTAGTAAATTGTACATATCTTTCACATTTGAAATTCCTCCGCCAACTGTAAGAGGAATAAATACTTTTGAAGCCGTTTTTTCTACAACATCTACAATCGTTTTTCGTCCTTCATGAGTTGCCGTAATATCTAAAAATACTATTTCATCTGCTCCCGCATCATTATATAAAGCTGCTATTTCAACAGGATCCCCGACATCTTGTAGTCCTATAAAATTTACACCCTTTACGACTCGCCCTTCTTTCACATCTAGACATGGAATAACGCGTTTTGCTAACATAACTTTGTTACCTCTAGCACTTCTTCTAAATCAATCGTTTTCTCGTAAAGAGCCTTACCAATTATGACACCGTATATGTTCATATCATTTAACTTTTTCACATCTTGAATAGATGCAATTCCTCCAGAAGCAATAAGTCGAGTAGAAACGCTTTTTTGTAGTAACTCCAATTGTTCTATATTCGGTCCTGCAAGCGTCCCATCTTTCGAAATATCTGTAAACACAATCGTTTGAACACCTACATTCTCCATTTGTTTTGCTAAATCAATGTAAGAAATTTCAGATACATCAAGCCAGCCTCTCGTTGCTACGAAACCATTTTTCGCATCAATTCCGACGATGATTTTTTCTTTATATAGAAAAACTGCTTCTTCTAAAAATGGCTTATCATAAAGAGCAGCTGTTCCTAAAATCACTTTACCTACCCCTACTGAAAATAACTTCTCTACGGCTACAAGTGATCGAATTCCTCCGCCAACTTGCACTGGAATACGTACTGCCTTGCAAATTCTTTCAATGACGGACAAGTTTAACGATTCACCAGCAACTGCACCATCTAAATCAACAATGTGCAACTGTTTCGCTCCAAATGTTTCAAATATAATCGCTTGCGCAACCGGATCTTCATTCATTACTGTTTCTTTACTAAATTCCCCTTGATACAGTCTAACGCATCGTCCCTTTTTTAAATCGATAGCTGGGAAGATTTCCATGATTCTACCACTCCTTTAAAATTTTTCAACATTTGCATGCCTATATCACCACTTTTTTCAGGATGAAACTGTGCGCCATATATATTTTCTTTTGCTACAAAACCAGGTACTTTCACTCCATAATCACTTATTCCATACACAATTTCATTTGGACAATCTGCGTAATAAGAGTGGACATAATATACGAAAGAACCGTCCTCTACTCCATTCCAAAGCGCTATTTCTCCTTCTTTCTTTAACTCATTCCATCCCATATGAGGAATTTTATAAGGAACCTTTAGCTTTCGAATAACGCCTGGCAATAAACTTAGCCCGTTACAGTCTTGTAGTTCCTCACTTTTTTCAAATAAAAGCTGCATTCCTAGGCAAATACCTAGAAGTGGTTTTCTTGAACGCCCGATTTCTTGTAACACACGCACTAAATCTTTTTCTTCCAATACATCCATCGCTTTTGGAAATGCACCTACTCCTGGTAAAATCACTCCATCACTTCTAAAAATCTCTTCTTTATCACTCGTTACAATGTACGCTGCTCCAATATGCTTTAATGCTTGTTCTACACTACGAATATTTCCCATTCCATAATCTATAATGGCAATCAATTACAACATCCCTTTCGTTGAATTTACACCAGTAATGTTGGCATTTCTTTCGACTGCTTCTCTAAGCGCTCTACCAAACGCTTTAAATAAGGCTTCAATTTTGTGATGTGTATTACTTCCGTATAAAATACGAGCATGTAATGTAATATTGGCAGCATGAGCAACTGCTCTAAAAAATTCTTCCGTTAGTTCTGTATCAAAATCCCCAAGCTTCGGATTCGTTAATTCTCCTTGAAATACAATATATGAGCGTCCACTTATATCAATTGCAACAAAGCCTAAAGACTCATCCATCGGTACATATGCTGAGCCGTACCTGTTAATCCCCTCTTTACTGTGCAATGCTTCTTTCAAACAATTTCCGAGTACAATTCCAACATCCTCAACTGTATGATGCGCATCAACGAATACATCGCCTTCTGCCTCCACTTGCAAACCGAATCTTCCATGCCTTGCAAATAAAGTTAGCATATGATCAAAAAAACCAACTCCCGTTCGTACAGAAACGTTCTTCCCATCATCAAGCTGTAAACTTAATTTTATTTTTGTCTCTGTCGTCTCACGTATTTGACTAGACTCACGCACTATTCTTCCTCCTCAAATCTTATTTGAATTGCTCTCGCATGCGCATGTAATCCTTCTTTATTGGCAAGCTCTACAATATGATGTTGGACATCTCTTAATGCTTCCTCCGTATAAGACAGAAAGCTTGATTTTTTCACAAAATCATCGACTGATAACGGTGAGAAAAACCTTGCCGTTCCACTTGTCGGTAACACGTGATTCGGTCCTGCTAAATAATCCCCGAGCGGTTCTGGTGCATATGGTCCAAGAAAGATAGATCCTGCATGTTTCACATAAGCTAAAGCATTCATCGGTTCTTTTATATGTAACTCTAAATGTTCCGGGGCAATTTCATTCGATAACTGTAGTGCCTCATCTATAGAAGGAACGATAAAAATGGCTCCATTTCTATTTATTGATTCACGTGCAATTTCGCCTCTTGGTAATGTTTCTAACTGCCTTTCTATCTCTTTTTCTACTTCTTTTGCTAACTCTATATTTGTTGTAATACAAATTGCTGTCGCTCTCTCGTCATGTTCTGCTTGTGATAATAAATCAGCCGCAATATATTTTGCATTGCCGGTTTCATCCGCAATAACTACAATTTCTGACGGTCCAGCAATCATATCGATATTTACTATTCCATATACTTCTCGTTTCGCTAGAGCGACGTACAAATTTCCTGGTCCAACTATTTTATCCACTTTCGGAATCGATTCCGTACCGTATGCTAAAGCAGCAATTGCTTGCGCACCACCTATCGTATAAATTTCATCTACTCCCGCAAGGCTTGCAGCAACTAAAATATGTGGATCAATTCCTCCTTCTCTTGGCGGTGTTACCATTACAATCTTTTTCACACCAGCGAGTTTTGCTGGCAATACATTCATTAATACTGACGAAGGATACGAAGCGGTTCCGCCTGGCACATATACGCCTACATTCTCTAACGGCCGAATGATTTGCCCTCTAATGATGCCTTCACTCGCACAATCGAACATCGATTGTCTTTTTTGCTTTTCATGGTACGAAATAATGTTTTTCTTCGCCTCTTGTAACGCTTCTAAAAATGAATTCTCTACAAACATACTCGCTCGTTTTTCTTCTTCTTCACTTACACGAAACTCTTTTATCTTTACACCATCAAACTTTTTTGTATAAAAAGATAAGGCCTCATCCCCACTCTCCCTTACATTTCGAACGATTTCGCTTACATTTCTTTGAACAGTTTCTTCTATTATATTAGCGTTTTCTCGTAGCAATTTTATTTTCGATAACGCCTTTTGAAAATCTTCAAAAACGATCTCCATTACAAGTCCCCCTATTTTCCTGACAAAATTTCTTGCTCCATCATATTTATAATACTGAATATTTCGTCTTTTTTAGTTTTTAATGCAGCCTTATTTACAATCATTCGAGCAGATATAGAATACATTTCCTCAAATACAATGAGTCCATTTTCTTGTAATGTTTTTCCTGTTTCAACAATATCAACAATCGCATCTACCAATCCAAGAATAGGAGCGATTTCTACAGACCCTTCTATTTTTATGATTTCTACATCCTCTCCTTTATCATGAAAATAGTTAGAAGTAATATGTGGATATTTCGTCGCAATACGTTTCTTCCGGTAGCTCTTCGGATTATAAGTAGGAATAGAAGCAACACAAAACTTACACACACCTACTCCTAAATCCAACATTTCATAAATATCTTTTTCGTTTTCCATTAAAACGTCTTTTCCAACGACCCCGATATCCGCTACTCCATGTTCTACATAAGTAGCAACATCTACTGCTTTCACCAAAATAAATGAGATATCTGTATTTTTACTTTGAAAGACAAGCTTTCGTCCTTTATTTTTAAGCTCTGAACAATCGATTCCAATCTGCTCAAAGAGTGGAATCACATGTTTTTCTAATCTTCCTTTCGTTAACGCAATTTGAATGTTACGCATGAAGTTTCTCCTTCTTTCTGGACTACCCATTTCTCGTTCCATACATATTCCACTAACGATTCGTTCTTTGCCTCAACAACCGTCACTATTTGATTTTTTCTTGCAAATTGAAAGGTGTCATTTAAATTAGAACATAAAGATATCTCTACTTTTTTCCCGTCCTTTTGAAGTAAATTTCGTAACCGTTCCGCTTCTGCTAATCTATTTAACTCGTAATGAATCATAATATCTATTCTCTTTCGTTCATATGGTTCTTGCTGCTCCTGCAGCGCCTTCACAATTTGATTAACTTGCACCGCGAGTCCAACAGCCGGCAACATTTCTCCAAAATTTCCAATTAACTCATCATATCTTCCGCCACTAACAATTTCTTCTCCAATTTCATATATATACCCTTTGAAAATAACACCTGTATAATAGTCCAAATGTTGAATCATACCTAAATCAATTGATATGTACGATCCATAGCCTAGCTTGTCAATTGCTTCATATATTTCTTTCACTCTTGCGATGGCCATTTTCATTTCATTACTTGATGCGAGTTTTTCTGCTTCCTCAATCACTTCTAAATTCCCAAATAACCTTGGTAATTTCTCCAGTAACCTTACTGTTTCATCACATCGCTCTAATTTCTTTTCTCTAATAAAATTTGATAGAGCGGCATAATTTTTACTTTCAATATATGTTCTAAGAACTTTCTCTTCTTCCTCATGAATGGAGAGCTTTTTGACAATACATTTATATAACTGCACTTGCCCAATCTCTATTGTAAAAGATTGCACTTTCAACTTTTGAAGTGATTGAATGACACTTATAACACATTCAATTTCAGCTCTTACATTATCAATACCAATAATTTCAATACCACTTTGCACGATCTCATTATATTTTCCAGTAAGGGACTCATTCGCTCGAAATACATTTCCGCTATACGTCACTTTAAGTGGTGTATCACACCTCTGCGTTCCGATCACTCTCGCTAAAGGAATTGTCATATCTGGACGCAATACGATAATCCTTCCCTTTTCATCGAAAAATTTATACATCTTTTCTTCATCTATCGGCCTGCTTTGAAAGGCGAACACATCATAAAATTCAATTGTTGGTGTCCTTATTTCTTCATAACCTCTCTCTAAAAAAGTACGCCTTAATTTTTGCTCCACTTCTTCAATTAACATACATTCTTCGAATAAATAATCTCTCGTTCCATTTGGATTTGCCCGTTTCCATTTTGTCATCGAAATTCTCACACCTTTCCCTTTCTAATGTATGCTTATTTCATGCACCTAAACCGAAAATAAAAAGAGCCTTGTAGATAAAATATACCTACAAGGCTCTTTAGTAGCGTGTAGGTACAACGGGAATAACCCTTGCACCTACACGTTTTCACGCTAGGTTCAAGGGCTTTATGTATGATGATGTAGTTGTGTAAGCATTTTAATAGATTGCATTGTTTTCATAATACTTACTCCCTTTCTCCTCTAATTTTTACATAGTATATAATACTTAATTCTGAATGTAAATACATTTTAAATATTCCGTTATCTTTCAATGTACAGCTACCCTTCTTTCATACTCTTTTATTTCTTGTTCATATTGCATTGTAATACTAATTTCATCTAAACCATTTAATAATTTCTCTTTCCACATTTTCTCGATTTTAAAATGAAACCTGTGCGTACTTGTTGTAATTACTTCATTCTCTAAATCTACTTCTATTTGTTCTC
Source organism: Bacillus sp. FSL R9-9834 (assembly GCF_038006905.1). Taxonomy (NCBI): domain Bacteria; kingdom Bacillati; phylum Bacillota; class Bacilli; order Caryophanales; family Bacillaceae; genus Bacillus; species Bacillus sp. FSL R9-9834. The sequence continues at coordinate 1,447,398 of NZ_JBBOWD010000001.1, read as the reverse complement.
TTGCATTCGTTTTGGCAAGCTTTTCTCGCATTTCTTTATCCATTACAATTGGTAACATACCATTCTTCATACAATTCATATAAAAAATATCTGCAAACCCTCCCGCGATAATTACGCGGAAACCATAATCAGCAAGTGCCCAAGGTGCGTGTTCTCTTGAAGAACCACATCCAAAATTATCACCTGTAATTAATATACTTGCTCCTTTTCTATCTGATGCATTAAGTGGGAAATTAGGGTTTTCGTGTCGTTCATTATCATACCGCCACTCATCAAATAAATATTTTCCAAATCCCGTCCTTTCAATTCTCTTTAAATATTGCTTCGGAATAATTTGATCTGTATCAATGTTATCATTCATAAGTACTGCGGCAGTACCTTTATGAATACGAAATGGCTCCATCATAACTCTCCTTTCTAATATCAACAAAATGACCATATAACGCAGCTGCTGCCGCCATTGCTGGGCTAACTAAATGTGTTCTTGCTCCTTTTCCTTGTCTTCCTTCAAAATTACGATTTGAAGTGGAAGCGCAATGCTCTCCCTCAGGTACTTGATCTGGATTCATTCCAAGACACATGGAACATCCAGGTTCTCTCCATTCAAATCCCGCTTCTTCAAATATGTGATGTAGTCCTTTTTGCATCGCCGCGTCCCTTACTCTTTTCGATCCAGGCACAACGAGTGCTCGCACACCTTCTTTTACCTTTCTCCCTTTCACAACAGCTGCAGCAATTTCTAAATCAGAGAGCCTGGAATTTGTACAAGATCCAATGAAGACATGCTGAACTGGAATATCATACGTACTTTGTCCAGGGCTTAATCCCATATAAGAAAATGCTCTTTCGTCATTTACATCATGTTTTTCTGGCAATTTCTCATCAATACGAACTCCCATACTCGGATTTGTTCCCCACGTAACGTATGGCGCTAAATCCGTAACATCTATCGAAATATGTAAATCATACATTGCATCTGCATCTGTATAAAGTTCAGACCATTTCTTCTCGAAAGTTTCATAGTCTTTCGGTGCATATTTACGTCCTTTTACATAAGCAACTGTTTTTTCATCTGGCGCGATAATACCCGCTTTTGCTCCTCCTTCAATCGCCATATTACAAAGCGTCATTCTCTCTTCCATCTCCATAGCCTGAATCGTCTCTCCGTAAAATTCCATTACGTATCCCGTTCCAACTGCTACACCATACTTTGAAAGGAGATGCAAAATAATATCTTTTGCGTAAACGCCTTTCTGTAATTTTCCTTTTAACTCAATGCCCATCGCTTTCGGTTTTCTTTGCCACAGCGTTTGCGTTGCCAATACATGTTCCACTTCACTCGTACCAATACCAAACGCTAGCGCGCCAAACGCACCGTGCGTTGCCGTATGGCTATCACCACAAACAATTGTTTTGCCTGGCTGCGTGAGCCCAAGTTCTGGTCCGATAACATGAACGATCCCTTGCTCTTCATCTCCGATATCTGCTAACGGCACCTGAAATTGTTTACAATTTTCCCGTAGTGTATCTAGTTGCTGCTTCGCAATGCGATCGGTAATATTCCAAACATCTTTCGTTGGAATATTATGATCCATCGTTGCGAATGTTAAATCTGGTCTGCGTACCGTTCGATTTGTAAGCCGCAAGCCTTCAAAGGCTTGCGGTGACGTTACTTCATGAACAAGGTGCAGATCGATATATAATAAATCCAATCCATTTTCATTTGTCGCAACTACGTGTCTTTCCCAAAGTTTATCTAGCAACCTTTTCCCCATTATCTTCCTCTCCCTACCAATGCTTGTTCTTCCATTTCTTGCATTACTGCCTTTGTAAATGAAGTTGTCGTTTCAGTCCCGCCGATATCTGCTGTACATTTTCCTAATTTAAGGACTGCTGAAATCGCTTCTTCAATTGCACACCCTTCTCTCGTTAATCCGAACGATTGCCCAAGCATCATGGCAACAGAGCGCATCATCGCAATTGGATTTGCCTTATTTTTCCCGGCAATATCCGGTGCTGATCCGTGAATAGGCTCGTATAGCGAAGGGCCCTTTTCCGCGTGACTTGCTGATGGAAGCATTCCTAATGATCCAGCTAATACGGAAGCTTCGTCACTTAAAATATCCCCAAATAAATTTTCTGTTACAATTACATCAAACCGTCCTGGATTCCGAATTAACTCCATAGCAGCTGCATCTACTAAAATATGTTCTAATTCAACATCTGGATAACGAAGTGCTACTTCTTCTGTTACAGTTCTCCATAGTTTACTAGATTCTAAAACATTCGCCTTATCAATAGATGTTACTTTTTTCTTCCGTTTATTCGCTAATTGAAAGGCATAAGAAACGATACGTTCAATTTCATGGCGATGATACGTAAGTGTATCCGTTGCTACTTCGTCTGTTCGTTCTTTCGGATAAGAAAAATAAATCCCACCTGTTAATTCACGAACGACAACGAAATCAATTTCATCAGCCTTTTTTAATGGAGATAAATGTGCCGTTGCACTTTCTACCGTTACAGGGCGAACGTTCGCAAATACACCGAGCCCTTTTCTTAAAGCTAATAATCCTTTCTCTGGTCTTTCTTTCGCGCTATCCCACCTTGGTCCACCAACTGCTCCTAGTAAAACCGCATCACTTGCTAAACAAGCGGCAAGTGTTCGTTGTGGTAATGGTTGCCCATTTAAATCGATAGCACTCCCGCCGAAGTACTCATCTTGCAAATGAAAATGATGACCATATAACCTTTCTACCATATGCAATACTTCCTTCGCACTTTCCATAACTTCCGGTCCAACACCATCACCAGCTAAACAAACGATACGTTTTTCCAATTTCAACACTCCTTTTTAACCGAATTTTCAGAACTTTAATTTGACAGGTGAGAATAGCCCCTCTCACCTATCAAACACTTATTTCACAAGCTGGATAAAAGATTTTAATTTCCCCGCTGCGTGGACATATGCTCTCGCCGACGCTTCCAATACGTCTTGCGCAACACCAAAACCTGATACTTGATGTGTTCCTTCTTTTAATTCAACATGAACATGAGCCAGTGCATCTTGACCTTGTGTAATAGATTGTATGCGATAATCCGCCAATTCACATTCTAACCCTAAAATTCTTTGGATTGCATTATAAATCGCTTCAATACTACCAGAGCCAGTAGCTGCATCTTCGAATACATTTCCCTCCTCATCTTTTAGTACAACTGTCGCGCATTGTGTACTATTTGATACGAAATGTACTTGCAATTGCGTAATATTATATTGCTGAGCCGCAAATGCTGCTTCACCAAGCATAAGTGCTCGTAAATCTTCCTCAGTAATTTCCTTCTTACGATCAGCTAATTTTTTAAACGCTTCAAACACTGCATCTCGTTCTTCCGTTGTAAATTCATAGCCAAGCTCTTTCATTTTTTCTGTAAACGCGTGACGTCCAGAATGTTTTCCAAGTACAAATAGGTTTTGAGATTCGCCTACTAACTCTGGTTCAATAATTTCATACGTTGTCACTTCTTTTAGAACGCCGTCTTGATGAATTCCGGATTCATGAGCAAATGCATTCGCTCCCACGATCGCTTTATTTTTCGGTACAACCATACCTGTTAATCTGCTTACTAATGTACTTGTCGCTTTAATTTCTTTTAGCGTCATAGAAGGCTCTGCTTGATAGAAATCTTTTCTAATATGAAGAGCAACTGCGACTTCTTCTAATGCCGCATTCCCTGCTCTCTCTCCAATTCCATTAATTGTTCCCTCTACTTGCAATGCTCCCCCTTCAACTGCAGCTAGCGAATTTGCTACAGCCATCCCAAGGTCATCGTGACAATGACAAGAGAAAATTGCTTTTTCATATGAAGGAACGGATTCTTGTAAGTACTTAAAAAGAGAATAATATTCTTCTGGATTCGTATATCCAACTGTATCTGGAATATTAATTACATTCGCTCCTGCACGAATCGCAACTTCTACTGCCTCAGCTAAAAAATCTCTTGCTGTTCTTGTCGCATCTTCTGCAGAAAATTGTACTGTTGGAAATAATGATTTTCCAAGTGTAACAGAACGATGAATACTATCTAACACATCCTCTTTTGACATACAAAGTTTATATTTCATATGAATATCACTCGTAGCTAAAAATACGTGTAAACGAGGAGATACCGCACCTTTCACAGCTTCATATGCTCGTCGAATATCGCTTTCTTTTGCTCTAGCTAAACTCATAACTGTAGCATTTTGAATTGTATTCGCGATGCGTTTTACCGATTGAAAATCCCCTTCGGAAGCTGCTGCAAAGCCAGCTTCCATTACGTTAATACCAAGTCTCTCTAATTGCCTTGCAATTTGCAATTTCTCTTGTTCATTTAAATTCACTCCTGGTGATTGTTCGCCATCACGTAGCGTCGTATCCATGAACAAAATCTGCTTCATATTATTTCATCCCTACCTTTACTCGCGGCTGTACGAAAGGCATCATTTCACGTAATTTACGTCCAACTACTTCGATTTCATGTTCATTCTCTTTCTCATTTGTCGCATGGAAATTCGGTCTTCCTGCTTTATGCTCTGCAATCCAACCTCTTGCAAATGTACCATCTTGAATTTCTGCTAGCACTGTACCCATCGCTTTCTTCGTATCTTCCGTTACAACGCGTGGCCCTGATACGAAGTCGCCCCACTGCGCTGTATCTGAAACTGAATATCTCATATTTTCAAGTCCACCTTCATACATAAGGTCAACAATAAGTTTCAGTTCATGTAAACATTCAAAATATGCAAGTTCCGGCTGGTATCCCGCATCAACTAACGTTTCAAATCCAGCTTTTACTAGCGCAGTTACTCCGCCGCAAAGTACAGCTTGCTCTCCAAATAAGTCTGTTTCTGTTTCTTCTTTAAATGTCGTTTCTAATACACCAGCTCTCGTCGCTCCAATTCCATCGGCATAAGAAAGTGCCTTTTCAGTCGCAACTCCTGTTGCATCTTGGTATACTGCAAATAATGCTGGAACAGCGCCACCCTCACTAAATGTACGGCGTACAAGATGTCCTGGACCTTTTGGCGCTACTAGAAATACATCTACATTCGCTGGTGGTTTCACTTGATCAAAGTGAACATTAAATCCGTGTGCAAAAACGAGAGAATTTCCTGCTTGTAAATTTGGCGCAATTTCCGCTTCATATACTTCTGGTTGCAGTTCATCTGGCAGTAAAATCATTACTACATCGGCCTGCTTTGCTGCTTCCGCTACTGTATATACTGAAAATCCATCTTCTTTCGCTTTATCCCAAGACTTCCCTTTTCTTAAACCTACTACTACATCAAATCCGTTATCACGTAAGTTTTGCGCATGCGCATGACCTTGCGAGCCGTATCCAATGATTGCTACTTTTTTTTCCTTTAATACATTTACCGTTACATCTTTTTCATAATAAACTTTTGCCATTTTCATTTCCCCCTATATTTAAATGATTATTGAATTAACATAACTTGCTTATCTTGTTTTTTCATACTACGCGTAAAGGCTGTTACCCCTGTTCTTGCAATTTCTTTCAAACCGTATGGACGAAGTAATTCAATTAATGCTTCTACTTTCTCCTGTGTACCTGTTACTTGCACAACTATGGAATCCTTTCCAACATCTATTACAGCGGCTCGAAACGGTTCAATTAAACTGTATAATTCCGCCCTCGCTACCGAAGTGGCTACTTTAATAAGTGCAAGTTCTCTTGCAATCATCGCTTCTTCTGTAATATCTGATACTTTCAAAACATCAATTTGCTTATGCAGTTGTTTAATTAGCTGCTCAACTTGCTGTTCATTTTCAACGTGTACAACAATCGTCATCCGTGATATGTCCGATGATTCCGTATGACCTACTGAAATACTTTCAATATTAAAATGTCTTCGTGTCATAACACCTGTAATTCGGTTTAACACACCACTTTGATTTCGCACTGTTGCTGTAACAATTCTCTTCACCTTTTTTCCACTCCCTCCATTTGGTGAACACCTTTCCCTGGCGCAACCATCGGCATTACCTTTTCTGATTGAAGTACACGGCAATCAATTACGACCGGTTCTTGTAATTCAATTGCATGCTGCAATTGTTTCTTCGCAAGAAGTGGATCATCTATGCGAACTCCTTTTATGCCATACGCATTCGCAAGAGCAACGAAATCTGGTTGGCAAGGTAGTAAAGAGTGCGAATATCTTTTGTTATAAAATTCATCTTGCCATTGTCTTACCATTCCTAAAGCTTCATTATTTAAAATAAATACTTTAACAGGTAAAGAGTGTTCTTTTAACACACTTAATTCTTGCAGTGTCATTTGAAATCCAGCGTCACCAACAATTGCAATAACTAGTTCTTCAGGCTTCGCAATTTGTGCACCAATTGCTGCAGGAAATCCGAATCCCATCGTTCCTAATCCTCCTGAAGTTACCCATTTATCTGGATTTTTTAGCGGATAATATTGGGCTGCCCACATTTGATGTTGCCCCACATCTGTTGTTACAATCGCTTCTCCTTTCGTAATTTCATATAACATATCAATTGCATATTGAGGCTTAATACTTTCAGAATTTCGTTTATAAGAGAATGGATACTTTTCTTTTCTATTCTTTAATAAAGAGATCCACTCATGATGATTTTCTTTCCTTCCTTCTGATTGAAGTAATACTTGGAGCGCTTGCTTAGCACTTGCAACAATAGGAATTTCAGTCGGCACATTTTTTCCGATTTCTGCTGGATCAATATCAATATGCGCGACAGTCGCCTCCTTAGCAAAATAAGCTAAATTTCCAGTAAGACGATCATCGAATCTCGCACCTATATTAATGAGTAAGTCGCATTCATATAACGCCATATTCGCTGTGTAAGAACCATGCATTCCTCCCATCCCTAGAAAAAGCTCTTCATCTGGCGGAAAGCCACCAAGACCAAGTAATGTATGCACAACAGGAATTTCGTATTTACGAGCAAAACTTGTTAATTCTTTCGAAGCTTTCGCATGCAATACACCTGCTCCAGCTAAAATTAATGGCTTGTTTGCAACTCTAATTGCTTGTAATAATTTGTTTATTTGAAGTAGATTCGGTTCATAATTCGGGTTGTATCCTGGTAAATCCATTTGCGCATCACTACATCGTTCGCCTTGCTCTACTACCATATCTTTCGGAAGGTCAATAACGACTGGCCCTGGTCTTCCTGTTCTCGCAATATGAAATGCTTCTTTAATAATTCGAGGTAAATCTGAAGCCTTTCGCACTTGATAATTATGTTTTGTCACCGGCATCGTAAGCCCCATAATATCGGCTTCTTGAAAAGCATCACTTCCAATTAATGTTGTCGCTACTTGCCCTGTAAATACAACAAGTGGTAACGAATCAATCATCGCATCTGCTAGACCAGTAATCACATTTGTAGCACCCGGTCCACTCGTTGCAATGACAACCCCTGGATTGCCAGTAATTCTGGCATATCCTTCAGCAGCGTGAATAGCACCTTGTTCATGCCTTGTTAAAATATGCGGAATTTCACAGTCATAGAGTGCATCATAAAGAGGTAAAACAGCACCACCAGGATAACCAAAAATCACTTCTACTCCTTCCTTTTCTAGCGCTTCTAACAATAGCTGTGCACCAGTTGCCAGTTTCTCTTCCGTTTTTGAAGACATTGTTCTTATAAGCCCCCTTTTAAAAACTTTTATCAATAAAAAAAATCCTACGTCCACACTCCAGCTATGTGCTGAAGGGACGAAAGATTTCGCGGTACCACCCTTCTTTGCAAGAATACTCTTGCCTCAGTGACCCATAAAATGAGTCTAGCTAGTAACGGAGCTAACGTCTAAGCCTAGACAAATGCTTCAGCTTAGCACTCAAGGGCGATGTTCGTCGACGTGAACCATCGGTTTCCAGCAACCACCGACTCTCTGTGAGGCTTCACAATCAACTACTCCTCCCTATCAACGCTTTCTTATGTTATAAAAAGTTGTTATCCAACTTTATTTTCTTCGTAAATTTTCTCTCCATCTTCTATAACTAACTTTCGGAATTCTTCTAGTAAACGATTCGTATGTGGACCCGTTTGCCCTAAACCAATCGTTCTACCATCTACTGTCGTAACAGCAATTACTTCAGCTGCTGTTCCTGTTAAAAATACTTCATCAGCTACATATACGTCATGTCTTGTAAATAACTCTTCTCTAACGTCATATCCAAGTTTTTCACCAATTTCTAAAATAGCGTTTCGTGTAATGCCTTCTAACGCTCCAGCAGAACTTGGTGGTGTAATTAATTTATTTCCTTTTACAATAAATACGTTATCCCCTGAGCCTTCAGCTACGTATCCTTGATCATTTAACATAAGCGCTTCTTGTACTCCAGCCAATTTCGCTTCGATGCGAACTAAAATATTGTTTAAGTAATTTAAAGATTTTACTTGAGGCGACAATACATCTGGACGGTTTCGGCGCGTTGCAACTGTTACAACTGGAATCCCTTTTTCATAATATTCTTGCGGGAATAAAGATAGTTGCTCTGCAATTACTACTACATTCGGTTTTTTACAAGAATCAGGATCTAACCCAAGATTTCCTGCTCCTCTCGATACAACTAGGCGAATGTATCCATTAGATAATTTATTTTGTCGAATCGTCTCAACAACAATATTCGTTACTTCATCTAAAGAATATGGAATTTCTAACATGATGGATTTTGCTGATTCATATAACCGGACAAGATGCTCTCTCAAACGGAAAACATTACCGCTATAGACTCTAATTCCTTCAAATACTCCATCTCCATATAAATAACCATGATCATATACTGATACTTTTGCCTCGTCTTTTGGAACAAATTCTCCATTTAAGAAAATCCATTGCTCGTTCACTGGAAAGCGCCTCCTATGTTCTATGAATTTTTTATTGTTTCCTAGTTTACTCTCCTTTCTAAATAAATCAAGTGAATTTTTAGAAAATTTATAATTTTTATTCGTACGTACATCTTTAATTATATTGATTTAACAACATTGTTAACGTTTACAAAAAGTCGAAAAATTTTTTTCGTCAATTTCCATTAAAAAAATATTTGTTTAAAAGAAGGATTTTCGTCAATTGATACGAATCTATTGTATTCAATAAACGGACGTCCGTTTTTATAAATTCGGGAATATACAACGACTTTTGCTGAAAAAGGGGGGAAATAATAAAAATAACGCTGTCTAAAAATAACATTCATATTTTTCATTTCGGAATCATAATCCTATTTTTAAAAAACAATTTGTCAAAATGAAGGAGGAAATCAATATGGCGTGTGTACAAATTAAAGGAACGAGACAAGAGGTAGTAGAAATGCTTCAACTATTCGATCTAATGGATACGAAAGGTTTTTGTAAATTCGATAATTATGTAGAGGTAGAACCAAATAATAAAGAACATAACAATTTTATTGCTTCCATCGACATCCATTCAAATACTTCTTCCGCCCAAGATACTTTAAACGATCAATTCGTAAGCCAAATGCTTACTGGTGTATATAACGACTAAATAAAGTCGTACTTTAATCAGACTACCCGTAAATAACAGATAAATATATGCTTCCTACCGTCTTTGTATAAATATATACGATGAACTTGAGCATACTAACAACTAGATGGTAGGAGGTGAGAATTATGGCTAAAATTGGTGTTGAAAATTCGTTAACAGATGTCCAACAAGCTCTTCAGCAACAGGGGCATGAAGTCGTTACAATTAACTCGGAACATGACGCACAAGGATGCGACTGTTGCGTTGTAACTGGGCAAGATTCTAATATGATGGGTATTGCAGATACATCAATAAAAGGATCGGTAATTAACGCCCACGGTTTAACAACAGATGAAATTTGCCAGCAAGTTGAGAGCCGCATTTAAATTCCATACAAAAAAGAAAGAGGACTCCTTCTGAAAAGGAGTCCTCTTTTTTATATTCACCTAACGGGAAAGTAACATATACTGGATGAAAGCCCTACCTCTCTCTCATCATTACGGTTCCACTGACCGCTCCTTGATTCACTAGTATACCTATAAAGCCCATAATTATAATTTATAGGGTTTGTTCACAAAAGTTGTTGGTAAAACTACCCGATCTTTCGCAAACTTTTCGTATTATATTTATAAGATTTATTTACTTTACACTAGCTGTAACCGAGACACGAATTAAAATTTTAACATCAATATAACAACTTGTCAATATTTTTCACAAATTTAAAACAGACAATAACGGTTTGTCTGTTTTAGAATGGAGCTTTTTCTTTTATTACATATACAACAAAACCGCTTACTAACATACATAAGCCAACTACTAAGTTTTTGATATTAATCATAAATTCCTCTCCCTTATTCCACACATCATATATATTTACAGTTCAATTATTCCGATCATCCTAAAGCGCACTTTTTCTAATATATCATAATTCCTAAAAAATGCAAGTTCACTTTTAGCGACCATTTACAAATTTATCTACAGTGCTTGGTACGGTATTTAAAGCTTTTTCAATTAAATGTGTACTACTATTGAGATGCAATACTTGCACACCGTTAGAACCAACTACTAAAAAAGCAACTGGGCTAATAGAAACCCCAGCCCCGCTTCCGCCTCCAAATGGATGACTTTGCTTATTCTCTTTATGCTGCCCTTGTCCATTATTATGTTTTTCGGAAATAAATTCACCTTTAAAGTCACTTCCTCCAGCTCCAAAACCAAAGGCCACTTGAGATACTGTTAATACTACATTTCCGTCAGCTGTTGAAACTGGACTTCCAACAATCGTATTTACATCTACCATCTCTTTTAAATTTGTCATTGCTGTTTTCATTAAATTTTCAATTGGATGTTCCATTATGTATTGCACCCTTTCCTCATTATTCTTTTTTATACTTTCCAAAATAGAGGAAGTCATACTAACTTTTCCTATTTCAAAAAAACAATCTTCACCTTTTAAATGGATATTACTCCCTGTACATACTCGGATAAAAAGGAAAAAGAGATACATACTACTATTGAACCTTGTTATGAAAGGAGTCATGACTTTGACTGAGAAATTTGATGAGTATAAAAAAAGAGATAGAATAGATAGTGATTATAGTGACTATAAAGAAGAATATGCAGCTGAGGTTGCACCACAGCGCATTGATTATGATTACGATGAGAAGGAACATAAAGATGATGTAAGATCGTCCGCTGCTGGATCAACGGCTGGCTTTATCGCTCTTGCCTTATCTATCTTATCACTTTTCACCTTCCCAACATTATTCGGTCTTGTTTCTGTACTACTAGGTATTTACGCTTATAATCGCGGAGCTACTGTAACTGGTGGTATCGCTGCGATTGTCGGCGGAATTGCAGCACTCATTGCAATTTTATTCCGAGTAGCGCTTATCGGCTTATTGTTCTCCCTCTTTTAAAAAGAAAAAGGTATCTCGCTTATGCGGGATACCTTATCCTGTAAATACATCTTCTGACGGATATTTAATTTTTTGTTTTGCTGGTCGCGCTAAAGAAAATACAAGTGTTAACGGTCCGATTAATCCACAAAACATAACAAACATAATCATACATTTTCCAAACGCTGATAACTTTGCAGTAATTCCCATCGTTAATCCTACCGTTCCAAACGCTGAAATTGTTTCAAATAGTAACTGAATAAAACTGAAGTCTTCTGTAAGCATTAACATAAATACTGCTGCAAAAATAAGGATTTGACTAGCAACGGCAATTGCTAATGCTCTCGTTACTGTCGACATTTTAATTGTGCGCTGAAATAATACGATTTCCTCTTTCTTTCTAAAGAAAGAAAGAACAGATGTAACTAAAATAACAAACGTTGTTAATTTAATCCCTCCACCTGTTGATACACTTCCTGCACCAATAAACATTAAAACCATCGTAAATAATATAGATGATTCTTCCATTCCCCCGTAGTCAACTGTATTAAATCCAGCCGTACGAGGAGTAATCCCTTGGAAAAAAGAAGCCCATAACTTTTCATTTAACGGTAAATTCCCTAACGTCTTCACATTATTATATTCCAATACAAAAATCACAATCATCGCTATCACATTTAGCGCTACCGTTCCAATAATCATGATTTTGGAATGAAGCGATAGTTTTCGAAAACTCCGGCTATACCATATATCAATTAGTACGGTAAATCCGAGACCACCTATTACGATTAAAGAGCAAATCCCAATATTAATAATCGGATCGCCTACATACCTTGTTAAATTATCCGGCCATAGAGCAAATCCAGCATTATTATAAGATGCGATCACGTGAAAAATACTATAGTATACACCTTTTCCAAAGCCAAACTCTGGAATAAAACGAAATGATAAAAAGATGACCCCAATAAACTCAATACAAATTGAAAATATAAAGACACGTTTTACTAATTTTACGAGACCACCTATATTTGTCTGATTAAATGCCTCTCCAATTAATAAGCGATGACGTAATCCGATTTTTTTACCTAATACCCAAACAATTAAAATGGCAATTGTCATAAGACCTAAACCGCCCGTTTGAATTAAAAACATAATTACAATTTCGCCAAACATCGTAAACGTACTTGCAGTATCTACTACTCCCAACCCCGTTACAGTTGCTGCTGATGTTGCCGTAAAGAAAGCATCTACCCAACTAATATGTACTTTCGTTGCGAATGGTAACTTTAATAACAAACCGCCCACCACAATTAAGCAGAAAAAACCTAATGCTAATATTTGTGGTGGATTTAATCGTATAAAACGATTATACAGCCTTTGTCTTTTTGTTACTTCCATATTCACTAGCTCCCTTTTTTCCCCTCATAACTAAAGGCTTATAAAGTGAAACTTTAATCAGTGGGGGTTTTCTTCATCCCCCACTGATTATTAGTTGAACCAATCGGGCTTTAATGAGCAGTCTTACTGCCCATTAAAGCGGGATAAAAAACCTTAAATAGCAGGATAAACCTTATATTCTTATAATATAGTTGAGCATAATCCTTTTTTTCATAGTTTTCAACTGTTATTTATACTCGAACGTCACTTCATTTATGAAAAGACTCTTTCTATTATAAGTATCCTTACTCTATAACTCTCACAACAATCATTTTATATGTATCATTTCTTAAATTCTCATACCTTTCACTCTATGTTCACATAGGGGTCACATCTATCTTTTATAGTATATGTATCGGAGCTGTTCCTCCCTAATTTATAAGACATTCCCCAGTGTCTTGAACAGCTTTCCATCCCTAATTAAATTGACATAAATTGTCCCCTTCCCTAGACCATCCTATGTGATGGTCTTATTTTTTTGTCTTTCTATCTTCTATTTAAAACTCCCTCTCTCTTTCACTCTATGTTCACACGGGCGTCACATCCACATTTTATAGTATATTTATCGAAGTTGTTCCTCCCTAATTTATAAGACATTCCCCAGTGTCTTGAACAACTTCCATCCCTAATTAAATTGACATAAATTGTCCCCTTCCCTAGACCATCCTATGTGATGGTCTTATTTTTTTGTCTTTCTATCTTCTATTTAAAACTCCCTCTCTCTTTCACTCTATGTTCACACGGGCGTCACATCCACATTTTATAGTATATTTATCGAAGTTGTTCCTCCCTAATTTATAAGACATTCCCCAGTGTCTTGAACAACTTCCATCCCTAATTAAATTGACATAAATTGTCCCCTTCCCTAGACCATCCTATGTGATGGTCTTATTTTTTTGTCTTTCTATCTTCTATTTAAAACTCCCTCTCTCTTTCACTCTATGTTCACACGGGCGTCACATCCACATTTTATAGTATATTTATCGAAGTTGTTCCTCCCTAATTTATAAGACATTCCCCAGTGTCTTGAACAACTTCCATCCCTAATTAAATTGACATAAATTGTCCCCTTCCCTAGACCATCCTATGTGATGGTCTATTTTGTTTTTCAAATACAAAATGTAATCCTCTCTACATTAAAACAAAAATCTCATACTAAATATTCAGAAAATATTGTAAAAATAGGTATTTTTTCGGTACAATTAATGTAGAAAGCTATTTTACAAAAAATAAGGGGGGATTTTATTGAAACAAACAAAAGCAATCTTAATTGCATTATTTCTCGGTTTAGTTGTCGGACTTACTTTAAATTTAGCTGCTCCATCCATTTTTGATCCATTAAATCAATATGTATTCAATCCACTTGGTCAATTATTTATTCGACTCATTAAAATGCTAGTTGTTCCTGTTGTGTTTATTTCTATCGTGCTTGGAGCTGCTGGTCTTGGAGATCCGAAGCAACTTGGAAGAATTGGTTTAAAATCAATTTCATTCTTCCTCGTCACAACAGCTGTTGCCATCTCTATCGCTGTTACATTTGCACTTATTATAAAACCAGGATCTGGCGGTAACTTTAAAACCGAAGGGCTTAAATATGAGGGGGCAAAAACCGAAACATCTTTCGTTGATACATTGTTAAATATCGTACCAGATAATCCAGCAAAAGCGATGGCTGATGGAAACATGTTACAAATTATTGCCTTTGCCGTATTAATTGGACTTGGTATAGCTATTTTAGGAAAACGTGTCCAAGGTATTCATTCATTACTTGAACAGGGCAACGAATTAATGATGTATCTCGTTAATCTGGTTATGAAATTAGCTCCAATCGGAACATTTGGGTTGCTTGCTTCATCCGTTGGTAAAATGGGTCTTGCAGGCGTCGCTGCGATGTTCAAGTATATGATTGTCGTTATGCTAGTACTTATTATTCACGGTGTCTTCGTATATGGTGGCTTATTAAAAGTATTAGCAAAAGAAAGCATTGTCCGTTTCTTTAAACATTTCGGACCAGTAATGGCGATTGGATTTAGTACATCTAGCTCTAATGCATCTCTTCCATTTGCAATGAAAACCGCACAAGAGAAGCTTGGTGTTCCAAAAGCAATCAGCTCTTTTGTACAACCACTAGGTGCAACAATTAATATGGATGGTACTGCCATTATGCAAGGTGTAGCAACTGTATTTATCGCTCAAGTATACGGCGTTGAACTTACTATCTCCCAGTTAGCTGTAGTCGTATTAACTGCTGTACTAGCAAGTATCGGTACTGCTGGTGTACCAGGTGTTGGGCTTGTAATGCTGACGATGGTTTTAAATCAAGTAAATCTACCAGTAGAAGGTATTGCCTTAATTATCGGTATTGACCGCATTCTAGATATGTCAAGAACAGCTGTAAATATTTCTGGTGATGCAATTTGCGCAATGATTGTCGCAAAATCAGAAGAAAAATATACTACAGATCAATCTGCCGCGTCTTAAATCAAAAAGGAGTGAAATGATTCACTCCTTTTTTGATTTACTTCCCTTTTTCGAACGATATTCTTTTCCTTTATTATCGTTACCAGTTTCAAATTCTGCACTAAACTCTTGCTGAAATTGCCCTGATTTCGGTGAGCCTTGATTTCCGCTCCCTTTACTACCATTTCGATTTGTCATATTTCTGCCCCCTTCCTTTATTAGTAGTATGTTACATATTTTCTTTTTTATAATCTTTTACATACGAAAGAAGACCTTCCTCATATAAGGAAAGTCTTCTTTTCAAAACGTAAGCGTTTTCTTACTTATAATGACTTAAATAAGTTTTTTAGAAATAGATATCATTATATTCATTTCTTCTTCTGAAAGCGCAGAAAATCTTTCTTGCAAATATTGTTTTTTTGCATCTTCCATTTTTGCAACTAAATCTTTTCCTTGTTCAGTAATCTCCAAATATACAACTCGGCGATCTGACGTAGAACGTGAACGAGTTACAAAACCTTTATTAATTAATTTTTCTGTAACAGCTGTAATATGACTATTCGACACATTTAACTCATTCGCCACACGTGATACCATTTCTTTATTCGTACGATTCAATATTCTAAGGACGATGAACTCATTCCACGGTATGTAACCACCAAATATTTTTCCAATATCATTACGCAACGTGCGGAACATAGCAAAAACATTTGTCGATAGTTCTTCCATTAATTGCTCTCGATTTTGAGACAACTTTGACAGCCCCTTTTATTTCATTTGGTTAAATAAAAACCTTATTAATAATTTTACATGAAATCTTACTTTTTGTCACCTTATTTTCCCATAATTCGTAGTTTTTTAATAGATATTTCATGATAAAATGAAGTTGAATTTCCAAAAAAAGGAGTTGGGATAGTGGGTGAAGAAGACAAATTTTCGAATCTCAATCTAAAAGATAAAACTTTGATTATTGGTTTTGTTATTCTGTTCCTCATTGTAATTTTTGCATTTATATTTTTTGTATATGTAGGAATCTTTCATATTACTGGTGTAGAGTATAGGTCGCGCACTGCCTTACTTCTATTTTTTTATTAATTACTTTCTTAGACGGTATTATATTTTTCATCTTCAGTTTCTTCAAGGCACTGCTATATGCAATGACACAAAACATGCCAAATTGGCTTTCTATTACTCTTTTCGCAATCATTGAAATTACGCTAGATTGGTTCGTCATTCATACCGCTGACGATTGGATAGAGAGCGTGCAACTATCCAACATAGCTGAATTATGTGTCGTACTATTCTTTTTCCTATTAAGTAAATTATTAAGTGACAAGAAAGAGTAAGAATACAAGCTTTTCTATATAAAAATTGGTACAATGAAAACAAATCATACTAAAGAGGTGTTACTTATGAACTTACAACAATGGGCTGATAAAGGTATGTCCTTTGATACATATGTGAATGAAATGAAAGTAAATCAATACGAGCTACTGCACATTTACAATAACTTTTTAATTCCAAATGAATTACTTCCTGTATTAGAAGAACGTCAAAATGATGGCTGGCGTGTTATCGTATTAACAGCTGATTGGTGTGGCGATGCTCTTTTATGCGTGCCTGTTATGAAACGAATTTCTGAAGTTGCAAATATTGATATGTCATTATTAATTCGCGATGAAAACTTAGAATTAATGGATCAATATTTAACAAATGGAACAGCACGTGCGATTCCAATCTTTATTTTCATTGATAAAGATGGAAACGAACAAGCCGTTTGGGGACCACGTGCTCCAAAAGTACAAGAGTTAGTAACTTCAATGCGCGCTACATTGCCTGAAAAAGAAGACCCAACATTCGAAGAGAAACAAAAAGAAATGTACGCTAATTTCCGTGCCACATTAGCTGATGACACTTCTCTTTGGGAACATGTAATGGAAAGTATGATTGAGAAAGTAATAAAATAAAACCTGCCGATTTCGGCAGGTTTTTTATTAAACAAAATTACAATCCTTTTTTCTGAGAATATGCAGCATCTACGCACTCTGCTAACCGTTCCATTTCACCCATATATACTGCACGGGTCATCCATCCAGTCAACTTATACATAATCTTATATAAAAAATTCTTCGGTTCAAATTCTATAATTAAAGTAAGTGATGTACCTTCCTCATCCTCTTCTAACATATAAGTTGCGGCTGTATAGCCTTGCTTCATTTCACATCCAATTGATACGATATAAGGTGCTTCACACTCTAAAATTTCTGCCTCAAACTCATATATTTTCTTTCCCATCTTTTGCACGGATATATATTTATCACCTTCACGAGGATTATTTACATCTACATGTGGAGGATACCTATTTTCCACCATAAAGGTACTCCATTCCATTATTTTCTCGTCATTATTTACATAATCAAATACAACATCAATTGGTGCTGGAATTACTATTTCTATTGCAAAACTCACTAAACTGCCCCTCTCAAATACACTATCGATTTCCTTAAAATTATTATATAGACATCATTATGTCATATTTCATATGGTGAAATACAAGTATATGAGGGTAAAAATTTTCCCTCACGATAAAAAAACACCCTATAGAATAGACTTTTTTCAAATGTCTATTCTATAGGGTGTTACCAAGAATCTATTTCTTACATAATGAAGAAGTAGAATACCGCAGCTAAAATGAAACGGTAATAAGCGAACGGTGTTAGTTTTACACGAGCTAATAATTTTAAGAATGAAACAATTGCAAGCATCGCAACAACGAATGCAGTCACAAATCCTGTTGCAAATAACGTTACATCTGCCGAGCTTAATACATCCCAGCTTTTAATTAAATCTAATCCTGTTGCAGCCACCATCATCGGTACTGCTAAAATGAACGTATATTCAGCTGCCGCTGTATGCGACACGCGAGCTAATAAACCACCACTTATTGTAGAACCAGAACGAGAAAATCCTGGCCAAAGTGCTAAACATTGGAACATTCCAATTGTAAATGCTTGCTTATATGTGATTTCATCTAACGTTCTTGCTGTACTTGGTTTTGAAAACTTCTCAGCAACAATCATTAAAATACCACCAGCCACTAAACTAATGACAACTGGTCCTGGACCAAATAAAACCTTTTTAATTGCACTATGGAATAATACACCTAGTACCCCGGCAGGAATCATCCCAATAATAATATGTAATAAATTTAACGATGGCCCTTCTTTTACTTTTCCAATTCCAACTAACGACCATAACCGTTTCCAAAATACAACTACAACCGCTAAAATCGATCCCAATTGGATTACAACTTCAAAAACTTTCGCTCTCTCGTCTTCAAATCCAATTAAGTGTCCTGTTAAAATCATATGTCCTGTTGATGATACTGGTAAAAACTCTGTTAAACCTTCAACAGCACCCATGATTAAACCAATTAACCAATCAGCCACAAGTAGTGCCTCCTTAATAACAAATAATATGTAATTTTTTCACACCTTACCATAATACCTTATCCCTTTTTAAAGTGCATCCTTTTTTTATTGATATCGTATGTTGTAGACACGTATTTCTTTTCTATTTTTTGATTAAATTGTATGATAGTTAGAGTTTGTTTTTTAGCGGAAAGGGGATTTTATGAAAGAAACTAATTCATTATCACAAAAATTAAAGCAATTTGTATTACTATTTTTCCCGATTTTCGTTACGCAAATGTCATTATTTGCAATGAGTTTTTTCGATACGACAATGTCAGGACATGCAAGCCCTATTGATTTAGCAGGTGTTGCTATCGGAACAAGTATATGGATTCCAGTTAGTACGGGATTAACAGGAATTTTGATGGCTACGACTCCAATTGTTGCACAACTCGTTGGATCTAAGAAAAAAGAGGATGTTCCTCACGTTGTCATACAGGCAGTATATTTAGCCATTTTCGCTAGCCTCATTGTTATCCTTATCGGTTTCTTTACTGTTACACCTATTTTAAATGGCATGCGATTAGAAGAACCTGTAGAACGTATTGCAGCACAATTTTTAAGTATTATCGCAATTGGAATTATCCCTTTATTTACTTACACAGTTTTACGCGGATTTATTGATGCATTAGGAAAAACTCGTACAACGATGATCATTACATTACTATCATTACCAATTAATGTAGTATTAAATTATGTATTAATTTTCGGTAACTTCGGTTTTCCAAAACTCGGTGGTGTCGGAGCAGCAATTGCTTCTGCAGCAACCTATTGGTGCATTTTAATTATTACCGTTATGATTATTCGTACGAAAGAGCCTTTTGCATCTTTCAATATCTTTAAACAATTATATCGCCCTTCTCTTTCGAGTTGGAAAGAATTCTTAAAACTTGGCGTCCCTATCGGATTTGCTATCTTTTTTGAAACGAGTATTTTCGCTGCGGTAACACTTATGATGAGTAATTTTAGTACGACAACAATCGCAGCTCATCAAGCAGCTATGAACTTCGCTTCCTTGCTATATATGACGCCTTTAAGTTTAGCAATGGCAATGACTATCGCTGTTGGATTCGAAGTTGGAGCGAAACGATATAATAACGCAAAACAATATGGGTTTATTGGGATTGGCTTAGCACTTGCATTCGCCCTATTATATTCCATTCTTCTTTACTTCTTTGATGATGAAATTGCTTCTATTTATACGACAGATATACAAGTTCATCATTTAGCAAAAGAATTTCTTATATTTGCGATTTTATTTCAAATTTCAGATGCAATTGCAACTCCTGTACAAGGGGCACTACGTGGTTATAAAGACGTAAACGTTTCCTTAATTATGACATTAATCGCTTATTGGGTAATCGGTCTCCCTCTCGGTTACATATTAGCAACGTATACGGACTGGGCAGCAAAAGGATATTGGATTGGTCTTATTATCGGTTTAGCATTTGGCGCCACCTTCCTTCTTATCCGTCTCTTTCAAGTTCAAAGAAAATATACAATAGAAAACCGCCGCTCACGATAGAGGGCGGTTTTCTTTATGCATATTTTTTCTTTAAACGTATAACATAATGAAAAAGAAAGGTGGATACATATGGACGAAAAAGAAAAAAAGCAATCATTCGACGAAGAATTCGCCCCTGAAATTTCACCTGGATATCGGCAAGATGTACATAAGCCACCTAAATATAAAAACACTTCGTTTTTAATGGGTATTACCATTTTTGCTGCTGTATTACTCGTGCTTATCATTTTCGTTTATTTTTGATGAAAGGTGGTTTATTATATGAAGAAACAAAATTCCAATCGTTCAAAAAGAATTGTGAAAACAGAAAAAGGGTATGCAGGTGATTCGGTTCTTACTCAGAAACAAGTCGAGCAAGGAAATTTATATATTGCTCAAAAAGAAATTGGTCAACAAAATGAAAACCTTTAGAATCCCTCGAAGAACTGGGGGATTTTTTTATACCGCTATTTATGGTACTGGTTCATATTTCTCTTTATTGTACGTACTGTTTTTGTTCTAACACTTTAAATATATGATTAACCTTTACAATTTTCATTTCATAATTCAATTTCATTTCGCTTCTCTTACCATTTTCAGTACCCGCCACGTACGCTACAGTTTGATAGAGAAAACTTTCATCCGTCACTTCACGTATCTCCTCGTTTGTAAATTTATACTCTAAATCCTGAAAACGATTTGGATAATAATTTTTTATTAATTGCTCATACCCTCTATTTACAAATATTTCTTCACCTTTTCGTTTCACATCTTCTTTATTATGAAATTCAAAAACCGATAGTTGTTCTGCCGCAAAATGTTCTCCTACCTTTTTCATTTCATTATGAGTTAAAACTTCTATGCTTTTGTTCTTTAATTCCTTATTTAATCCGTACTGATCAATCGGTTTATAGCTAGCAAAAACTTCTTCTTTATATGACCAAAACAGTCCAAAAACGATACATAGAGAAATGATTACTATTCTTTTCTTCGTAATTCTCCCGCCCTTCTTCATAATGATAGTTATATTTTAACATATAGAAAGAAAATTCTGATATCATGAAGTGGAATAACTTAACTTAGAAACGAGGAACAATTATGGACTCTTACAAACAATATATTAAAGAAGCTCTACCTAATCTTTCTATACATTCCTATAAACAAAATGAGGAAGGATGGGATAATGTAGCGATTATAGTAAATGATGAGCTACTGTTTCGTTTCCCGCGAAAACAGGAATATGCAATGCGAATTCCATTAGAAAAAGAACTATGCACACTTCTCTCTTGTTCACTACATGAAATTGAAGTTCCAAAGTATCACCTATTCTATGAAAAGAATACTGATGCTATTCCGCTTTGTAGCTACTATACTCTCATTCATGGTGAACCTTTAAAAACAGAAATAGTTGCTACACTAGAAAAACAAGAACGAAAAGCACTTATTACACAATTAGCAACTTTCCTTGCTGCTCTACATAGTATTCCTTTAAAAAATGTTACAGCGTTAGGATTCCCTATTAAAAAAACACTTACCTACTGGAAAGAGCTACAAACAAAATTAAATAAGTATGTTACTAACAATCTTACTTCGTTCCAGAAATCAGCCTTAAATCGTTTATTCGAGAATTTCTTTTCCTGCCTAGCTACATCCAAATTTCAAAATACAATCATTCACGGCGACTTTACACATCATCACATTTTATTTGATAACCAAAATAAAACCATTTCAGGAATTATCGATTTTGGTGATGCTCAAATTGGAGATCCTGCCTTTGATTTTGCTGGGCTATATTATGATTTCGGACATGAATTTACTACATCAGTATATGAACAATACAGTACACTTACTTCACACCATGATCCATTACTCATTCACCGCATCACAAATTTTTATCAATACAGTCCTTTACTACATAATATGATTTATAACTTTGAAACAAAGAATGAACTTGAGTTTTTAGCTAGTATAGAACAACTGAAAGCAATACTACAGGGATGAGATTACATTCTCTCCCTATATTCTCTCTCCTCATATAACATTAACTTTTTATCCATTTCAACAATGACTTTATACAGTTGAAATGCCTGTAAAATTTGCAGTTGAATTCCAAAAGGGGCATTCTGTTCTTTTAACCATTGAAATACTTGCGTTTCATCTTTCATTGATTATTCCTCCCTTTATTAAAATCTGCTACAAATATACGGTACATGATGAAAAGCTTTTCATGTCAATAACAAAAAAGAATGCAACATTGCATCCTTTAATGTACGATATTTTTCTTCTGTTTCGCTTCTTTCTTTACTTCTTCCCCTTGGCATTCACTACGAAATGCACAACTTATACACTCAGAACGAAAATGACGCTCTGTATAATGCTCAGGTTGCTGTAACATTTCTTTCATTCTAGATAAATGAACCATTCCAGTTATAATATCTTCCTGTTTCGGAATGTAATCATACTTAGTTCCTTCTATTAAATTAATAACTTCAATTTTTCCTGGAAGAATGCCGAAAGCTTTATAACTGAATACTGTCATTAACTTTTGACAAAGAGCAAGCATTTCCTCATCCGCATCGACAACATACTTTTTAATTACAAACGACTCAGTACTCCACTCACCAACTTCTAATGTCAATGACATGTGGACACCTAACTCTTCCATATATGTTTGAAATTTTTCATATAAAAATAACGGCGGTGTCTGACTATCATCTCTTTCAACAAACTGTAATAAGTGATCCGTTAGCTTCGCTAACACAATGTAATACTCCATCTTCGAAGCAAACATATTAATCCTTACTTTTTTCCAATACTTTTCTATTAATATTAAAAGTACAATTTTCGTTTGTTGGCCTGCCGGTAGTGTGTAATATTCGTTAATAATTCGATTCACAATCATTTGTGCGATTTGTTGCCATTCAAACGAAGAAGGTTCTCTTCTTTTTATATGACGAAAATAAAATTTATGCGGACAACGCATAAAATCATACAAATGATAATCTGTCATCGTTTTAATTGCGATTTTCTCATGCACTTGCTCTTCATCTCCCTTCTGCCATTAAGAAAGGTGTTTTACAAATTCAGCTCCAAACTGTAAACATTTCTCTACATCTTCATCTTCTGGCGTTAATTCTACTTTTAATCCTTCTAACACAACTTCTGCCCCGCGTTCTTTTAGCTTTTCTATTAAAATGTCAACTGCCACGCCATATTTTGGATAAGCCGAATCACATGATCCGAATACTGCCGCTTTTTTCCCAGTTAAATCAATAGAATCCATTGCGTCATAAAAATCTAAGAAATCATCAGGAAGGTCACCATCTCCCCAAGTGTATGCACCTAAAATAATTCCATCATACTGTTCTAACATAGAAGCTTCTGGTGAATCCATAATATCAATCACTTCAATTGCATTTTCAGTTTCACGAATCACGCCGGCAATATGATCAGCCATTTCCTCTGTATTTCCACTCATACTTGCAAAAATCATTACTAACTTACTCAACTGAACCTCTCCCTTTACTTTGTATCTCTTGTTCTGTTTGAATGCTCTTCTTCTCATCTACATATTCAGAACGAATTACATTTCGTTGCCATTCCATATGCTGATCAACTTCTTTATTTTTATCTTTTAATCCCCTCCGTAGAAGGTGAAATTTTTTTCTCATTAACATGTCGCATCCATCCTATTGATAATAATTATCAATTTCAACTACTTTTAGATTAATTGACATTGATTATCACTGTCAACAACTTTTTTAAAAAAAATGATTAAAATGTACAAGCTTGTCCGTTAGCTATTCATATACTATAAATGAGCATAGTTCTTTCTCAGCCCTCTCTGACGGAAAGAAATAAAAGCAACTGCGATAGAGCGCAGTTGCCTTTTTTTTATCCCACTTTAATGGGCAGTAAAACCCCCACTGATTAAAGTTTCACTTTATACTTTTCTATGATTTCAATAATCTCATTGTTGTCTCTAAAAATAATTCCACTCCATAAATGAGAGCTGATTCATCTACATCAAATTTTGGATGATGATGCGGGTAGCAAGTATCTATCTTTTTATTACCAGTCCCTAATTTAATAAAACAACCAGGTGCTTTTCTTAAATATGCCGAAAAATCTTCTCCTCCCATAGAAGGTTCAAGCTTTACAACACGCTCATTTCCAAACAAATGTAGTGCACTTTCTTCTACTACTTTCGTAATATATTCATCATTAATAACCGGATCATATCCATATCGATACGAATATGTATACGCCCCTCCATGTGCTTCTGTAATTCCTTTCACGATTTTCTCAATTTTCTCTTCGGCTTCTATCCTTAATGCTTGATTAAATGAACGAACAGTTCCCATTAAAGTTGCTGCACTAGGAATAATATTATCAGCCATCCCCCCATGAAACTGCGTAACCGAAACGACTCTTTGCATAAAAGCACTTGTATTTCTTGATACAATATGTTGTAAATTTGTAATAATCTGTGCTCCGATAGCAATAGGATCTATCGTTTCTTCTGGCCTCGCCGCGTGCCCTCCTTTCCCTTGAATTTCAACTGTAAATACGTCTGGTGCAGCCATCATCGGCCCATACGCAATGCCTATCTTCCCGCTCTCAAGTCCTGACATAACATGTAAACCTATTACATAATCAACACCATTCATTACGCCTGCTTCAACCATTTCTTGTCCCCCGCCAGGATACACCTCTTCTGCATGCTGAAAGAATAGACGAATCTCACCTGCAAAATTTCCCTTTATATTTGATAGCACTTCTGCTGTACCCAACAAAATAGCCGCGTGAGCATCATGCCCACATGCATGCATTACACCTTTATTCACAGACGTATAAGATTTACTTGTCTCCTCTTGAATTGGCAACGCATCTATATCAGCTCGAATCGCAATCACTTTCCCTTGTTCGGTTCCTCTTTTAATTGCTAGTACACTATACTTCGTCGGTCTCGTTACTTCAAAAGAAGAAAATGAGCATACTGTATCATATATAAATTGCGAAGTTTCTTTTTCATGAAACGATAATTCTGGATACTTATGGAAATACCTTCTCCATTTCACGATATTTTCTTCCGAAATTAGATTCTTCCACACTCTATCCATGATAATTTCCTCCTTTTTAAAAGGGCTAAAAATGTAAAAGTTTACTTCGTCTCGAATGACTCATAAGCACAAATACTATATTTTACGTATTCTTCTAGTCCACTTTTATGTATTCACACAATCCACTTCCTATTTACATATCAAATCCATTACAAATTGATGCTGAATGTAATATAATTGCTAAGTTAGGGATTTTCTTTTTTAGTATTTAGTGCTAATATCAGAAAAGAGCCTTTTGACTTATTTTTACCTAAAATGTGGAATTTTGTTTTTTTCACAATAATGTAGGACATGATACCTACAAAGAGATATTATTTCATTAAGAGAGGGAAAGACATGGAAAGATTAAAAGAGATATGGTCTCGACCACTCACACAATGGGTTGCAAAGACGGTTTATTACCTTGCAATTTTATTTGCATTACTTTGGTTGTATGGATTCCATGATACAAACACAAGTACATTTATTTACAATGAATTCTAGGGTGGGAACGTTATGAAGTTATTAGAACAAATTGAAAAGTGGGCTATTGAAACGCCTGATCAAACTGCTTTTGTTTGGCGAGATGCGAAAATTACGTACAAACAATTAAAGGAAGATTCTGATGCGTTAGCACATTGGATTTCTTCTGAGTATCCAGATGATCGTTCACCAATTATGGTGTATGGCCATATGCAACCTGAAATGATTATTAACTTTTTAGGATGTGTAAAAGCTGGACATGCTTATATTCCTGTAGATTTATCTATCCCAGCTGATCGTGTACAACGTATCGCTGAAAATTCTGGTGCGAAACTACTTTTATCAGGAACTGAAGTAACTGTAACTGATTTACCAGTTCGCATTGTAAGTGAGGACAACTTAAAAGATATTTTCTTTACTCATAAAGGGAACACTCCAAATCCTGAACATGCGGTAAAAGGTGATGAGAACTTCTACATTATTTACACATCAGGAAGCACAGGTAATCCGAAAGGGGTTCAGATTACTTATAACTGCCTTGTAAGTTTTACAAAATGGGCTGTAGAAGATTTCAACTTACAAACGGGGCAAGTATTCTTAAACCAAGCACCTTTCTCATTCGATTTATCTGTCATGGATATTTACCCATCATTAGTAACAGGTGGTACACTTTGGGCAATCGATAAAGATATGATTGCACGTCCAAAAGACTTGTTTGCTTCTTTAGAGCAATCGGATATACAAGTATGGACTTCCACACCATCTTTCGCAGAAATGTGTTTAATGGAAGCATCTTTCTCTGAGAGTATGCTACCGAACATGAAAACATTCTTATTCTGCGGTGAAGTGTTACCAAATGAAGTAGCTAGAAAATTAATTGAGCGTTTCCCAAAAGCAACAATTATGAATACGTACGGTCCAACAGAAGCTACTGTCGCTGTAACAGGTATTCACGTTACAGAAGAAGTGCTTGATCAATACAAATCACTTCCAGTTGGCTACTGTAAATCAGACTGCCGCCTTCTTATTATGAAAGAAGATGGAACGATTGCACCTGATGGTGAAAAAGGTGAAATCGTAATTGTCGGTCCAAGCGTAAGCGTTGGATATTTAGGAAGCCCTGAATTAACAGAAAAAGCATTTACTATGATTGACGGTGAGCGCGCCTATAAAACAGGCGATGCTGGCTATGTTGAAAATGGTCTTCTATTCTATAATGGTCGTCTTGATTTCCAAATTAAGCTGCATGGTTATCGAATGGAATTAGAAGAAATTGAGCATCACCTTCGTGCGTGTTCTTACGTAGAAGGAGCAGTTATCGTTCCAATTAAAAAAGGTGAGAAATACGATTATTTATTAGCGGTTGTTGTTCCTGGAGAACATTCATTTGAAAAAGAATTCAAATTAACATCTGCAATCAAAAAAGAACTCAATGAGCGATTACCAAACTACATGATTCCACGTAAATTCATGTATCAATCTTCTATTCCAATGACACCAAATGGAAAGGTAGATCGCAAAAAATTATTGAGTGAGGTTACAGCATGACCGCATATGGATCATTTTATTTTTTCGCTATAGTGGGCATTTTATTAATACCTACTATCATAGCTGGATTAAAAGGTAAAATGTTGCGTAAATATAATGCCGTTTTAACATTAGTCATGCTTGCTATTATCTTCTCGGATAAACCGAAGCAAGCGATTATGTTAGCCGCATTTATTATTTGGCAATATGCCCTAATTAAAGGCTATTTACTTTTAAGAAAACAAAATAATAGTACATTCACGTTTTGTATAGCTGTTATTTTATCAATTTTGCCACTTATTTTGGCAAAAATCGCACCATTTGCACCTGACCTAAAGTTTATTGTATTTTTAGGTATGTCTTATGTAACATTTAGGGCAGTACAAATGGTATTTGAAGTTCGTGATGGTTTAATTAAAGAACTATCCTTCTTTAATTTTTGGGAATTCGTTTTATTCTTCCCAGCTATTTCAACGGGACCTATCGATCGTTACCGTAGATTCCAAAAAGATATTCAAAAGCCACCTAGTGCAGAAGAATATCAAAATTTACTATATACTGGATTAAACCGTATTTTCCAAGGTTTCTTGTATAAATTTATTATCGCTTACTTAATAAAGCAATATTTTATGGATCCGGCATTTGCACAGCAAGATACAATCCTATCCAATATGATTTACATGTATAGCTATAGCTTATATTTATTCTTCGACTTTGCTGGTTATAGCTCATTTGTAATTGGTGTGAGTTATATGATGGGTATTAAAACGCCAGAAAACTTTAATAAACCGTTCATTAGTCGTAATATTAAAGACTTCTGGAACCGCTGGCACATGAGTTTATCATTCTGGTTCCGTGATTTTATTTACATGCGTTTCGTCTTTTTTGCAACGAAGAAAAAGTTAATTAAGAACCGTTACACTATTTCGTATATCGGGGCATTTTTAAACTTCTTCATTATGGGAATTTGGCATATTACTGGTGAGCATGTGTATCAATACATTATTTATGGTCTCTATCATGCCGCACTGTTTATTTTATTCGATATTTTCGAACGAAAAAACAAGAAGCATAAGTTTTGGCCAAACAATAAATTTACACACGTCCTTGCGATTGTAATTACGTTCCACGTTGTATGTTTCGGTTTCCTCATTTTCTCTGGACACCTTAACAGATACTTTTAATGCACCCTTCTTATACTAATAAGAAGTTGCACATATAATATATTTCGGATATAAAGGAGATTTTAAAAATGGCAGAATTCAAAGAGCAAGTATTAGATATTTTAGAAGAAGTATGTGAAAACGATATTGTGAAAGAAAACTTAGATGTTCAATTATTTGAAGAAGGTATTCTTGATTCTTTCGCTGTAGTATCTTTATTAGTTGAATTCCAAGAGCGTTTAGATATTGAAGTTTCTATTTCTGATTTTGACCGTGACGAGTGGGCTACTCCAAACATGGTTATTAAGAAGTTGGAAGAAATCCGATGAACAAAGCAAAATTTGGTCCGATGCTTTTAGCATTGGCCCTTTTTGCTGTATTCTTACTTATTCCAACGCGCTTCCTACTTCCACTTTTAAGTGATGAAAAAGTAGAACAAGCTGCCACTTCTTTAAAAGAAGAAAAGATTCAAAGTATGATTTTACAGCAAAAGATGTTAGCAGACTCGAAATACCTTCCGATGTATGGTTCATCGGAATTCGCACGTATGGATGCTTACCATCCATCAAATTATTTCAAAGTAAAGCCTGAAGGATTCACACCATTCCTACTTGGACGTGGCGGAACACAAGACCTTGTACATGTATTAAACTTTGCATCTACGATGGATCAATTGAAGGATAAGAAAATGGTATTCGTTCTTTCTCCGCAATGGTTTGTGCCACAAGGTATTGATGAAACACACTTTGCACCTAACTTTTCAAAGCAACAAGGTTACCACTTCATTTTCAACGATGATGTAAAACCTGAAATGAAAAAGCAAATTGCAAAGCGTTTATTAAACTTTGAGATCGTTAAGAAAGAAACTTTACTTAAAATTTCGCTTGAAGGTATCGTTTACGATGATACAAAGCATAAAATAAAAGCACTTGCTGCTAAACCTTTCGCTTATATTTATCGTAACATTTTAGATCGTAAAGATTTATTTACAGCTATGTTTAATATTAAACCGCATAAAGAAAAACTTGACCCGTCATTAAAACAAATGAGCTGGGAAGAGGCTCGTAAACATGCAGATCAAACAGGTGCAGCAGAATCTGGATCTAACAATTACGGTATTGAAGATGGTTACTTCAACAGCAAAATCAAGAAGAAATTAAAGCAACGTGAAGGCTACTTAAAAAATGATGCTTATGATCAATCGCCAGAATATGAAGATTTACAAATTGCACTTGATTTATTAAAACAATCTGGTGCAAAACCACTCTTCATTTCTGTTCCTGTAAAAGGTCCTTGGTACGATTACGCTGGCTTCCCGAAAGAACGCCGAGAATTGTACTATAAGAAAGTTCATGAGCAAATTGAGAAAGCTGGCTATCCAATTGCCGACTTCTCAAATCATGAGTATGATAAATACTTCTTAAAAGATCACATGCACTTAGGTTGGAAAGGCTGGGTTTATATTGATGAAGCCATCCAACAATTTTATAAAGCAAACTAAAGAAAAGACCGCTTGAATTATTCAAGTGGTCTTTTTCTATATATATTTTGCAATTGTTCAATTACGTTATCTGCTTCTTTCATCACTCTCTCCACTACATGCTGAGCTGATTCTATTCGTGCTAATGATGACGCTTGTCCTGCCCAAAGTGACATATATTCTCCATTATTTTGCTTTGCTGCTTGTTGGCGTATTTTAGAGGTTAATACATTTTGCACCGGATACATCGGAAGGTCTTCTTCTTTCCCTTCATGCTTCTCTATAAATTCATTACGAATACCTCGTGCATATTTCCCGGAAAACGCACGAGTCACAGTTGTACTCGTATCTGTACTACGTAAAACCGCTTTTTTATACACGTCATGCGTAATACTCTCTTCACTCGTTAAAAAGGCTGATCCCATTTGAACAGCTTCTGCTCCCAGTGTAAATGCTGCAACAAGCCCTTGCCCGTTCATTACACCACCTGCTGCAACAATCGGGATATGCGGAACTGCTGCTACTAACTGCGGAATTAATGCGAACGTCCCAATCATAGCGTCCTGTTCTTTCCCGATAAACGTTCCTCTATGGCCCCCTGCCTCACTACCTTGACCGACAATAATGTCTACTCCTAATTCAGCAAGTACTTTCGCCTCTGCCACATGGGTAGCTGTTCCGATGACTTTTATTCCTCTTCTTTTCAAGTCATTTATTTCTTCTTTTTCTAACATTTGAAATGCAAAGCTAACGACTGGCACATTTTCTTCTACTAACACTTGTAATTGTTCTTTATAACTTTTTGGAAGCTTTAACTGTTCTTCTTCCTCTATACCCAATCCTCTATTCACTCCGCTAAGTAATCCCTTGGCCAAGTTTATCTTCTCTTCTTCTATTTGTATCTCTTTCGTTAATAGTAAATTAACACCGAAAGGCTTATCTGTTCGTTCCCGTATTTTATAAATCGCTTCACGAATTTGTTCTGGGCTCATATAGCCTGCTCCAAGCGTTCCTAATCCTCCGCTATTACTCACAGCTGCAACGAGTTCTGGCGTCGTAATCGCACCCGCCATACCTGCTTGAATGATGGGATACTTAATTTGTAATGTATCTATAACTCGGCTTGTAAACATCATCTCTCCTCCTATTCCCTTTATATCTTCTTTATTTGACAAACTTTCCCCTTCTTTTACAAGGGTTGAACTTCCTATGAAGCGAATATATTGAAAGTGAAGGAGGGTGAAAAAAATGATATATCCAAATGCATTACAACAAGGTGATACAGTAATGATTATTGCACCATCCGGCCCACCAACAATTGAAAATGTATTAAAAGGTGTAACTGTACTACAAGAAATGGGGTTGTCTGTAGTAATCGGGAAAAGTGTTTATGAGAAATATGGATATTTAGCTGGAAGTGATCAAGTTCGGCTCGATGATATACATGAAGCATTTTCAAACCATGAAGTAAAAGCCGTTTTCTGTGCACGAGGTGGTTACGGAAGTGCTCGTCTCCTCCCCCACATTCAATATGAAATCATTCGGCAAAACCCTAAAATCTTTTGGGGATATAGCGATATTACAGCTTTACATACTGCTTTTTCACGTTATGCAAAGCTTGTGACATTTCATGGCCCAATGATTGAAGAATTAGGGAAAGGTGTAGATTCTCTTTCTTTATCTTCTTTCAATCAACTCTTTCATCCGTATTCAACCATTTTATCTGCATCAGAATGTATCGTACCTAGCCCTTCCCGTACAATTACAGGTCAGTTAGTTGGAGGCAATTTAGCGGTGTTAACGAGTATCATTGGCTCCTCCTACGAGATAAATACAGCCAATAAACTTTTATTGCTTGAAGACATTGGGGAAGAACCATATCGCATTGACCGTATGTTAAATCAGCTACTTTTATCTGGAAAGTTTAATAAATGTAGTGGCGTTATTTTTACAAGTTGTCATGACTGCACTCCTTCTAAACCATCTCAATCATTGCAAACAATACTATATGAATATTTTACTCCATATGCTATACCTGTCCTATTCGGTTTACCGATTGGACATATAAGCCCAAACATTGGGATTCCTCTTGGAGCTACAGCGACAATAAGTACACATAATAAAACACTCTCTATTTCTTCTGGCGTAGCGACCCCGTGTTCAAATTAAAAAGGAAAAGCGATTATGCTTTTCCTTTTATTTATAATAGTTAAAAATTCGTCCAGATGCGATATCTGCAATTTCTTCTGGAATAAATGTTTTACTTATATCCGTACCGACATTTAATACTGCTGTGGCATCTTTCTCAATGCTACTAAATAATTCTTTCCCACGTATCGTAATAAGGGGTGTTCCTTCTGGCAACACGTCTTTTACAAATTCCATTTGTGTAAAGAACGGAACGATCCATCTACCCTCTCCTTGGAAATGACGCAAGCGAAGAATTCCTTCTGTTGCCCCTTCCTCTGCTTCTAGTGAGCCAGCAACATAAAACTCAGTAGATAAGAGCAATTCATAAAATTCCTTTTGCTTTTGTTTATCATCCCCTGCTACAACAAGTACTTTTTCTATTCTCTTTACCGGAATTTGCTCCATATGATGCCACCCCTATTTTCAAAATGATTGTACTTAGATTATACGAAATATTCTTATTTTTTTCTACATAATTCGCAATTATTTTCTTAAAATAATTTTATATCAATTATGATAAGTGCTATTTGATTCATCATCATTTTCTCCTTCTTTCGGCTGTAATTGAAACAGAAAACCAAGTTGTTGTGACGCAGTAATAAAACAAATATAAGCGCAAAGCTCTACAATTTCTTTTTCCGTCCAATATTGTTTCAATACATGAAACATAGTATCATCTATTGCCTTTTTGTCATGAATAAATGTATGCGCAAAAGTAACTGCTACACCAATTTCTTCTACCTTTTGCATATCATCAGGTCTTCCCTTTGCCATACAGTACGGGCATTCATTCCCGTACGCTAATGTTCTTCTCACTTGCTCCTTTAACTCTGCTGAAAGAGTTCCTTTATTGTACAGTGTATTTTCTAATGTACTCCACGAATGTAATATTTCTGGATTATGCCCTAATAGCTTTTGAAACTTTGTATCTCCTACATTTGATAATAAAATTCTCTCCATTATTTTCCCTCCTATTCCCTTCAGTTTTATTGTAAAATAAATAAAGTTCTCTTTACATTTCATATGAATCTTAATTTATATTTTTCCTTTACAAAAATTATCATTTCACTGGAGGTATATTTACAAATGCAACTAGACCGTGTTGATCGAAAAATTTTAAATGAATTATATAATGATAGTCGCCTTTCCATGCGTGAATTGGCGAAACGAGTAAACTTATCTGCTCCGTCTACTGCAGAACGTGTTCGTAAACTCGAAAGTGAAGGCGTTATCCAAAAATACACAATCGATATCGATTATAAAAAAGCAGGACTTGTTTTAGACTGTATTTTAGAAATCACTTTAAAAAACGGTGATACAACACGTATGCAACAGTTTATTCAGTCCTATCCATCTGCAAGTTTTTGTTACCGCGTAACAGGAAGCTTATGCTACATTGTAAAAATTTCTGTTCCTTCACTCGTTGAACTTGAAGAATTTATCAATGATGTTTCTTCATATGCAACGACTGTTTCTCATATCGTATTATCAGAAGTATCTCTTACTCCTGATATTGAACATATCTTCCCAGAAGATTAATTAATTTTTATTCATAAAATATATAAAAACCCCTTACATTAAGAATAAAAATAATATATTATGTATTAAAATACATAAAGTTCGAGAAAGGGGCTTTACATTGAAAATCTGGTTTTATGAAAAAACGGCACAATTAGATGACTTGCTTGGCATTTGGGATAATGTTCCGACTATCCCTCGAATTGGTGAAAAAGTTGAGATTTTAAAAACAGTCCGCACTGTTACAGATATTAAATATGTAAAGAACGGTAATAATTTCCGTGTGGAAATTATTACAAATTAAAAAGTAGCTCACAAGGAGCTACTTTTTAATTATCTATCATGCGCTTTCTTTATAACGATTTTATCGTCTTCTACAGATACTGTTACATTATCATTTTCTTCTAACCCGAGCTTATTTACAGCCTCATCTGGTAGCTCTACAGCCATCAATCTATCTGTTACAATCACTTGACTATACACTTCGTTTTCTTGTGATGCACTCACTACTTTTTCCTCATTTATGAAGCGCACTGGTGGCACACCCACTTCTTTTACTGTACGCCACTGTTTCCAAACGTAAGGAATTAACCAAAGTAATCCAACAACTGTAAGACCGATACCGATCCATAAATTACTTTGCGCTTGTAATTCAGGAATTGAAATTGCGCTACTCTCTTCTCCGCCAACAAATTGCATACTTGTTGCAATGAAATTATTTAGAGCGTGTACAGCGATATTCGTCCATATATTTTGTGTCTTTATGTATAAAAGACACATAACAACACCAAACATGAACGCACCAATAACATCAAAATGTCCTAAGCCAAAAATAATGGAAGATATAATGACAGCTTTTTTAATCCCCCATTTATAAGCCATTCGCTGTAAAAAGAAGCCCCTAAAAATAACCTCTTCCATAAGAGGTGCTAATACACATGCTGAAATGAAAGTAAATATCGTCATATATATGTTACTCGTATTAATAACAGTTCCGTCTTCTAACATAGTAACTAAGAAATTCGGTAACGTATGTGCTAATATATAAAATTGAATATGAGATATACCAACGGAAAAAATCATTCCCATTATCGTTGCTAACACAATTAATCCCCACGGTAAACGTCCTGGCTTATCAAAAAAACTATTAAATACAACATTATTTTTATTGGTTTTTACGTATAACCAAAATAATGGAAATAAAAAAAACACAGTTATTTGTGAAATAACCTCCATCGTATTCTCAGAAACATTTGATAGACCTAATGGGATCATCGTAAGGAACAACCCTATAATCATCCATCCAAAAAAGCTACGTAGCCTTATACGTGAAAATGCATAATGCATATAGAACACCTCCAAAGATAGTAAAAGTAAATGGTCGGATAACTACATTATAATATGAATATAGTTGAAACTCTTCCTATTTTTCTCAATTACTTTCAAACAACATATCTCTTAAAATACTATATTACTGCTCTTCAAGTTGCACTACCTGAGCAAGTTATGTAATAAAAATCCCCGTTTTTACAAGCGGGGATTTCTTTTATTATAATACGTCACGCTTTTGGAATAATGCACTTGATGCTACAAGTAATACAACAAAGTATGCAGCTACAAGTAATAATGAAGTTGTAAACGTAAATTCTGTAAATGTAGGTTCTGCTCCGCCACTAATTAATTTATTACTGTCGTAAGCTCTTAAATCCAAATGGGAGAATACTACAAACTTCGCTACACCTTTTGCAAACATCATCAGTACCATATTAATTGGTCCTTGTAAAAAGAAGAGGAACATCGTAATAATTAACGGTAAGACAGACTTTCTAAATACGTTTGCTAAGAAAAATGCAAGCGTCGCAAAGAAGAACGGTGAAAGTACTTGATATAAAGTAGATTTCATTACGATTCCTATCGTTAATTCTGTTTTACTACCATCCATTGCAATTCCGCCAATAATCATTGAAATAATTGTGTTAGCAAATATGATAAATACTATAGTAAGTAACACTGTAATATATTTAGAGAATAAAACTGTCATTCGTTTTCTTGGACGAATTAATAACTGCTTAATTGTACCTTTTTGGAATTCATCCGTAATAATACGAGAAGCAATCGTAATGCCAAAAATCGTTGCAAACAAAGTAATTAAACCAATCTCTGAACTTGCAAAATCTAAATATGATCCTTTAAATTCAGTTCCATCTCCCCATTTCAGCATCGCTAAAACTCCCAAAATTTCCAATACTGCAATAACACCAATTAAAATATACATACCTTTTTTCGCATGCAACTTTAAAAATTCATTTTGAATTAATTTAAACATTACGCTTTCACTCCCCCTGTAATCGCTAAGAACTCATCCTCTAACGTTTTATTTTGAACGGTAACTCCGTATACAAGCACATCTTCATTCACAAGTTTCTTTACAAGTTGTGGAATTTCTTCTTTCTTTACAGATACGACAATGACATTTCCTTGCGCCTTACCTGTAATGATTTCATTTGCTTTCTGAACTTCATCTACTTCAAACGCTACAACTACTGTCTCATCATGTTTTGCTTGTTCATGTAAGTTGTATTCTTGTACAAACGCACCTTGCTTAATAATAACGACGCGATCACACATAAGTTCAATTTCACTTAATAAGTGACTTGATACGATTACAGCAATATTCTCTTCTTTCGCTAAACGTTGTAAATAATCACGAATTTGGCGAATACCAGCTGGATCTAATCCATTTGTCGGCTCATCTAAAATTAAAATTTTCGGCTGATGCAGTAATGCCTGTGCAATTCCTAAACGTTGTTTCATACCAAGTGAATATGTTTTCACCTTTTTATGAATTGCATGCTCTAATTCAACCAGTTTTACAATTTCAGCAATGCGCTCTTTACTAATTGGTGTAATTGCCATGTTCGCAAAATGCTTCAAGTTTTGCATTCCTGTCATATAATCATATAGTTCAGGATTTTCTACAATCGCTCCAATTTGCTCTAGCGCCTTTTCACGCTCCGTGCGAATACTATGACCACAAATTGTAATATCGCCCTCTGTCATTGAAATAAGACCTGTCATCATACGAATCGTTGTTGTCTTACCGCTACCGTTTGGTCCAAGGAACCCGTATACTTCCCCTTCAAAAACTTCAAATGATAAACCACGAATAATTTCCGTTCCACCAATCCTTTTTCGAACATTCTCTAACTTTACTACTACGTTTCCCAATGCTGATTCCTCCTTTAGACTTCTAGTTTTTTATCGATTATGCGACCTGTTATATAAACAAGTAGAATAAATATTCCTATAGAAAAACTAAGGCTATATAAATTCATAAGTTTTTCCGGATAGAGAAACACATCCGCTCCTGATGATTCATCTATATATACTAATTTTTTTATTAGAGGTGCAGCAGGTGCAAGACCGCCCAACATTCCATATATAGTACCTAATAATTTTGTTACTAGTAAAAATAAGAAAAATACCATTGGATATTTTAACTTCTTCTTTTTCAAAGAAAACACTTTAACGCTTGCTACTGAAAAAAGTAATACTAGCAATATGCTAGATAAATTAAATACATATAACATAGTACTAAAGAGGTGCTTTAGTGGATTGAATACACTTTGAGTAAATAATACTTCATAGAGCTCTGTACCTTTTATTATTTTCATAGAAATACCATATAAAAAAATAGAGCCTATTAATTCAAAAATAAGTAAATAAATTACAGCGTATAACAATATTGCTAAAACAATCTTTTTACCGGATATCGATGTTAACCGAAATAATGTGCTTTCAGTCATTTTTCCAAATGCAGACACCGCCTGAATAACTATCATTGCTAAAAAAGTTATATATACTAGAATAACGAAAGCAACTATAATTGTTTGTCTTACTTCTCCTGATTCTTGTTTAATATAATTTCCCAAACTTACGAAAGCTACAGCGACAACGAATATAAATGATAACAAAGAAATAATTATTTGTTTTTTATTTATATTGTACATATATATTAAGCTCGGCTTCATCTACTAAACACCTCCTTAAACACATCTGTGACCGCTTTCCCTCTTTGAAAACGTAATTCTTCTACATTTTCATACAATACAATTTCCCCATCTTTTAAAAAGATTACTTCATCAAAAATATTTTCAACTTCATTTATTAAGTGCGTCGAAATTAGTATCGTACAATCTTCGCGATAAAACTGTAAAATAAGTTCCAGTACGTGTTCCCTAGAAACGAGATCAATTCCGCCCAGTGGTTCATCTAGTACGTATAACTTCGCTTTCCGAGAAAACGTTAAAATAATTTGTAGCTTTTCAACCATCCCTTTTGATAAAGCTGTAACTTTTTCTTCTAACGGTATTTTAAACTCCGCAATCGTATCTACCGCTTTTTGCATATCAAAGTCCTTATAAAAATCACGATAGAAAAATATAGAATCTTTTACTGTCATCCAATCATCAAATACTGGCTTATCAGACATAAACGAAACGATCTCTTTCGTTTCTAATCCCACCTTTTTACCAGCGATTGTAATGCTACCTTCAGAAGTGTGCTGCAGACCTGCAATCATTTTTAATAATGTTGTTTTCCCGCTCCCGTTATCTCCAACAAGCCCTACGATTTTTCCTTCGGTAATCTCTATGTTCAATTCACGAATCACAGCTTTCAATCCGTACCTCTTCCATAAGTTTTCTATTTTTAATAGCTCTGTCATTCGCTCTCCTCCCTTTTCTCATGTAATGAAGAACGAAGGATTGTAAGAATTTCTTCTTCTGAAAACCCTAAATTGTCCATTCCATCTATAAAAGAATGAAGTAATTCTTTCGCCATCTCTTTTCGCAGCTCCATAATTTTCTCCCCTTCATTCGTTACATATCTTCCCATTCCTCTACGTGTTACAACAACCCCATCTCGTTCGAGCTCTTGAAATGTACGCTGGATCGTATTTGGATTTACTTGTAATTCACTCGCTAATTCACGCACAGAGGGAATTTTATCACCAGGCAACAAATGTCCTGTTACGATTTCTTTTTTTATGTATTCCATTACCTGAATGTAAATTGGTATATTTGGAGAAAACTCTATTTTCATTTCTTCCCTCCTTTTGTATCGGTGTACTAGTTAAATAATACACTGATACAAAAGGATTGTAAATACCCATTTACTTACAAAAAATTCTATCCAGCTAACGGATAGAATTTTTCAACAGAAATCGTTATACGAAAATAATAGTGTTATGTAAACAAAACCATAAAGAAAAGCTGTCTTATCAATGAATAAGACAGCTTTTCTTTATGATCATATATTAAAAATTAAACACGAAGTCATCGTCAGATAACTTTTCGACGTTCGTTGCTTTTACGTAACCATTTCCTTTTACAGAGAAGAAATCATGGTTTTTCGTATCTGTACGTAAACCATTTAAAACGATTGGGTTAATTTCTTCTTCCTCAAACTTCGGCTCAAGTCCTAAGTTCATAAGTCCTTTATTCGCATTGTAACGAACGAAACGATTTACATCCTCTACAAGACCGATAGAAGTGTAAATTTCTTCTGTGTATGCCATTTCAATTTCATATAGTTCCATTAATAACTCTTGTGTTTCTTTTTGCACTTCTTGTTGATCTTCTGCAGAAAGTTCCGCGAAGATTTGTTGTGCTAAAATACCGACGAATACGCCGTGAATTGACTCATCCTTTACCTTCACATAGATTCGCTACTCCTATGCCGTTTACACAGCTTACAGTTTCCTGCAAGAAGAGACTATATCATCTACCTTCTCAGGTAGCCCTCCATTTCGATTTAAGGGATTCTCACCCACCGCTTGGCCCTACTCCTATTGCGGAATTTCACCGCCATTGGGATAGTCGTTGAACGTTCCTTTATCTACGTATCGCACCCACCACTGTTTATACAGTTTTCGGTGTCTAATACTTCCGTACATGTTATCGCTAGATAAAGGCTTCGCTGCTGATTGCCCTATCAGCTATTCTCCTTTCCATCTATTGATAGTTAGAGAATAACCTGAATGTATATATTCATCAATAATAAAACAGATAAATTTACAATAGGGGTTCCCAGCAATTAAAAGGGTTTTTCAATTGGTATCTCTACCAAAAGCCGCTATTAGTTAACGGATAATAAGGTTAATAATCTCACCACTTGCTGTTAGTTTTCCTTGACCAGCTAAGTAAAGTGGATAGAAGAATCCACTATAGAATAGGTAACTTTCTAAGAATACACTTGCTACCATTGCCATATATAACTCTTTTTTCGTTACTTCAGGCTTTAATAAACGACGATAGTAACTTGTAATAATACCAGCCTTTTTCTCAAGTAACGGATGGTTGTCTACCCATTCGAAAATATCATCGATTTCTTCTTCAGTAGCTAACGTTGTGAAAATATGACTGTAACTCTTCGCATGTACTTCTTCCATAGCACCCATGAAAGCTAATACACTTTTTGCTTGTAAATTTTCAAGATGAACAAGTACAAGAGGCATACCTTCGCCACCTTGTTTCGTATCTAAAAGTGTTAAACCACCTAATACACGCTTATAAGCAATTTGCTCTTCTTTCGATAATTGCACCCAAGTATTTTTGTCAGACGAAACCGCAATTTCTTCTTCTGTCCAAAACTGAGCGATGTTTTGCTTCCAAAACATTAAACTGAAATCGTCTTCTTTTTTATTCCAGTTAACAGCGCGCATTGAATCACCCCTATATCTATTATTGTTCTACTGAACGGTTAAATTTCCATCTAATAATGAAAAGCTAACCGTTTAGTAGAACAAACCAAGTATGAGCAGGGTTCATAACCCTGCTCATACTGTTGGGTTATTCATTTAGTATGGCAATATGCCATTAAACGGTACAAGCCACGCACTCTTCCACGCTTAATTTACGTGTTCTCGTATAATACAGACTCTTTAAGCCTTTTTTATGTGCATAGATGTAGTAACGCGCTAATTCACGTGTTGAAATATCACTATTAACGTAAAGAATTGTACTAATTCCTTGGTCAATATGTTCTTGAATTTCTGCGATTAAATCAATTAACTTAAACTGATTCATATCGTAAGAAGATTTATAGTACCAGAACGTATCTTTTGATAAATACGGCATTGGATAATATGTTGTCGCATTCGCATACGTTCTTGATTCGATTTGACTTACAATCGGCATTACGCTTGAAGTTGCATTTTGAACGTAACTGATCGATTGCGTAGGAGCGATGGCAAGACGATATGAGTTGTATAAACCATTCTTCTGCACTTGCTCTTTTAAACTTGTCCAATCTTCTTTTGTCGGAATATGAATTCCTTCAAATAATTGCTGAACTTTTTCAGTTACTGGGCTATAATCTGTCGTTTCATACTTTTCAAAGTATGTGCCGCTTGCATAATCAGACTTATCAAAGTCTTTAAATGTTTCGCCTTTTTCTTTAGCGATTTCCATACTTTTCTCAATAGAGTAGTAATTTAACATCATAAAGAATGTACGAGCGAACTCTTTCGCTTCTGCACTTTCATAAGCGATTTTATTTTTTGCTAAATATCCGTGCAAGTTCATTGCGCCAAGCCCTACTGAATGAAGCTCATCATTTGCTTTTTTCACAGTTGGTGCATTCGGAATGATTGTCATATCAGAAACAGCTGTTAAAGCTTCCATTCCCGCATGAACTGCTTCACGAATTTCTTTATTTTCCATTACATTTACGATATTTAACGATCCTAAGTTACAGTTAATATCACGACGGATAATGTCATCTGTACCATAATCATTTATTTCAGAAGTTTCTTGAAGCTGGAAGATTTCTGTCTCGAATGTTCAACCGAGTTCGCTATTCCTCAGTCCGTTGCTCATGCAACTGCTGTATGTCACCATACAGGACAGACTATATCATCACCTACAGCATTACCTGATTAGGTGCTCCGCTTTTCGAACGCCAATCGCTTGCGCTCTACTCCCATAAGGGATAGTCGTTAGGCTTTTACTTATCTTAATATCTTTCAGAAAGTCTCTTATTACTTTATGTTGTCCCATAACTCTGCTATACAAAATAATAAGATACATTCTGAACTTTTATATTTTCATTCTAAGATAAGATTTAGCACGGTAGGTTACCTCAAATTTGAGGCTTTCCCCGTTTAACGGAGTTTTCGACTAGCATTTCTACTAGAAGGTGCTACATATTTAACACAAGTTGGACATCTTCACAGTTCCAATATCCTTCAATGGATGTTGGTTATTTGCATTTGATTTAAACATTAAGTACGGATAACCAGACTCAAGCTGAATCATAGCAATTTTAATAAGCATATCACGTGCACTAATATCTAGCGGCTTCTTCTTCACTTTCGGATTGCTCATTAATTCATCGTACATTTCATCGATATCAATATCATCTAAATGCTTTCCGTATTCTTTATACACTGTATAAGGCGCGAAAACATGGAAAGGTTCGTTTTTCTCAGCAAGCTCAAAGAACTTGCTTGGAACGATAATTCCGATTGATAGAGACTGAATACGGCTCTTCTCATCGGCATTTATTTTTTTGGTCAACTCGTCTTCATATTTCTATGAAGGTTGGACTATATCATCAACCTGCAACTGGTTGCCTTGCACTTCGACTGGTACCTATTTCCAGCCTACTCTACTAGCTTTCGTCTAATGACGTGCGTTCGATAGTCTCTACACCTTCTTGAAAGTATTGATAATTAGGAAAGTTATTAGAACTACCAATATAAAACTTCCTATTTTCCTTATTAATTATCAAATAAATTCCACAATTCATGGAATCTCGCCTCCGGTGAATATAAGATTCCACTTCACCCAAATAGCATTTCTTCCAAGCTTGGCACGGTATTACCTGCTATCCACGTACATGGACCGTAGGCTCTCTTAGTCAGCTTCTTCGCGGGTTCTTTTTCTTTTACCCCTTATTCAACTGATACCGTTAGCCGCTAATGCGACACCCTATTGGTTAGGTTCACAAGGTTTTCTCATACACATTACTGTATAGAGGGACTACCAATTAATCCAAGAATTCAATAATATCCCAATGGAAAATGTTTAAATATACAGCTCCGGCACCTTTTCGTTGGCCAAGCTGATTCGCATATGAAAACGAATCTTCAAGTAACTTCATAACAGGTACTACACCACTTGCAGCGTTGTCGATACCTTTAATTTGCTCACCGCGTGCGCGTAGCTTAGATAAGTTTAAAGCTACTCCACCGCCGATTTTTGATAATTGCATTGCAGTATTAATGTTAAAGCCGATTGAATTTAAGCTATCATCCATCTCTAACAAGAAACAAGACACCATTTCTCCTCTTCTGCTTCTTCCCGCATTTAAAAAGGTTGGTGTCGCTGGTTGGTAGTTTTGTTTGACAATCATGCTTGCGAATTGTTTTGCCTTCGCAACATCACCGCGTCCTAAGTATAATGACACAATTGCTACACGATCTTCATAGCTTTCTAAGTATTGTTTTTGATCATTTGTTTTTAACGCATAATCTTTATAAAACTTAGATGCTGCCATATAAGATTGGAACTCGAAGTTTTCACCATAAGCGATGTTATATACCTCTTCTACTTCCTCCAAGTTATACTCGTCCAGAACGTTGTAATAGTAATCATGTTCTTTCATATACTCCATTCGCTCTGCCACGCTATTAAAATGAACGGTATTCTCTCTAGCTTCTTCCATAAAGACTTCTAATGCCTCTTTATCTTTATGAAGCTGATAAAAACCGTCCTGCATTTGCGTGATTTCATTATTCAGTTCAATGTGTCGCAATCTCCCGCACCCTTTCCTTAAAATATTCTACATCGTTATTTGTTCCTGATAACTCAAATTTTGATACA
The DNA here is from genome assembly GCF_038006905.1 of Bacillus sp. FSL R9-9834. Lineage (NCBI taxonomy): Bacteria > Bacillati > Bacillota > Bacilli > Caryophanales > Bacillaceae > Bacillus > Bacillus sp. FSL R9-9834. The sequence continues at coordinate 1,403,745 of NZ_JBBOWD010000001.1, read as the reverse complement.
ATAGGCACTTCATATTTAGCAGAAATTTTGTCAGCACTTGCACCGAACATGTCTCCCCAGTTACGATTGCCGCTTGCAGATACGCCTTTTAATTTTTCATTATTGCGCTCTAAAAATTCTAAAACACGTTCTGGTACATTGCCAAAACCTGTTGTATACGTAATTAAAATAAAGTCTTCATCTATTACTAGATCTTCACCAATTTGAACGGCCGGCATATTTAATTTGTGGATGAAACGCTTCACGTTTCCTGTCATAGAATCATATGCAACTAACATTTCCGACCCTCCCTTTTCAATCTATACTCTCTGTATGTTGTTTCTTGATTTCTCTATATATTGTATTACGTTTCAAAATAAGACACAAGATATATGTATAAATTCTTTCTTTTTTTAACTTTTACTTTTCGACAAGACCGTCGATTTTTTTCAATACAATGACTATGAAACAACATTCTAAAACTCATGTCAATAAAGTGCTTTTCAAAAAAGTTGTCAACGAATTTAACCTTATTTTTAAAAAAGTTAACAATATATTTTGTCATAAAACGGCAAATGCTGGAGGAATATATTTCTCCAGCATCACGCAAAAAAGAACAGACATGAAACGATAATCTGTTCTAAAAAACGATTACATTTATCAACTTTGCTTTATTCAATATTATACATATACTTTCAGTTCGCGTTACATACTAAAAGATAACTATTATAGAAAAAGATTATCATTATGGAAATTCAACTTATTTATGAAAAGATTATTCAGAGTGCTCAATACGCAAAATATCTTTTACAAATATATGATGTGGATTTTCATCTTTATCAATCATTGTACATACAGGAGCTTCTTCATCAAAGTACACAATCATTCCTTCAACGTACTGATATGTATGTTGAACTTGTACAGTTACTTTAATTTCTACAGCCTCTTCATATGCTCTTTTTATTTTCTGAAGCATTTTTGCCGAACACTTTCGTTTCTCTGGATATATGACCATCCCCATAAATCGATTTCCGGCTCTATCTTTCCACATATAATCCCAATGCGGTAATATGCCTTGTTTAAAATCGCCCATAAGTCTCCTCCCTATATTCTTTTAGTTACGAACGTGGCGTTTCTGAATATGTATAAATGACCTGTCCGCCGCGCTGTGCGTTACCAATGAAATGTTTAAAGTCTTCTCGATTTACTAAAACTTCTCTGAACGTATAAAATACATCTTTCGTAACAACATACTCCTTTATTTCACCATTTTTCAGCTGATCCAAAATTGTATTTGCTAATTCTTTATCCATGTATTTCACCTCTATGCAATATTTTATTTTATCTTATATTCTATAGGTCAACAACTGTAAAATTATCCAGATGCTATACCTTCATTTCATTTTCATTATTTTTCAAAAAAGATATCGTTAGTAGATGTCCACTAAATATCATATACTAACATAGCTACTTCTCTATATCAATCATTTCATCATTCCATTATGCAAAGTTCCATACCACTATGCTACAATATATAAATAGAACTAGGAGGGATACTATGATTCGGAAAGCAAAAAAGACAGATGCGAAACTGGTAGCACCTTTATTGTATAACGCTCTGCACGAAATTGCTGAAAAAATCACAGGTAGCACAGTTGAGACAGAAGTATTACTAGGACTTGAAACATGGTTCTCAAAAGAGAGAAATCGACTGAGCTATGAAAACTGTTTTGTATATGAGCAAGACGGGGGTGCAGTTGGAGTTATTGTCGCTTATCACGGTAGTGAAGCAACAAAGCTTGATGCACCAATTGTACGTCACTTAAGAGAATTACATAAAGATGAATCGATTACGTTAGAAAAAGAAGCCGAGCTTGATGAATATTACATTGATACTTTATCCGTTTCAAGTGCATATGGCGGAAAAGGAATTGGTTCTAAATTAATTGAAGCTGCTGAAATACATGCAACTGAAAAGGAGTATGAAAAAATCGCATTACTTGTTAATTTAGAAAACAAACGCGCCTATTCATTATACGAAAAACTAGGTTATAAAAAAGATCAAATCGTCATGCTTGTAGGCGAACCTTATGCACATCTCATAAAGCCATTAAACATCAAAATTTCTATATCTTAAAAAAAGCACACGATTTATATAAATCGTGTGCTTTTATGTTAAATTCGTATTCAATACATTTCCATTCATCGCCTCATGAAACGTATATGTTGTACATCCCCATGGCTCTCTGTGCAAAATAGGAGAACCAGACCATCCCATCGCTCTCAGTTCGGCACCAATCATTACATTCATATAATTATGACCTACAAGAGCAATACTTCCATGTACGAGAGCATAACGATGTAATAAGTAAGCCGCTTGTCTTGCCCTCTCTCTTACTTCCTTATAAGATTCCACATCTTTATGGTAACCAAGTATCCATACTGTTCGTCCGATAAACATCCATACGTTAGGTTTACACTTCAACCATTTTGGAGCATAAAAACTCGTCGGAATTTCAGCTTCCCTAAAAAGAGAATTTTGGATAAAAGATAAAGAATCCGTTAATTCAGCTGCTGACTGTACAGCACACCTTTGATCACTCGTTACAATCAATTTTGCCGCTTCAACCGCTTCCCTTGTTTCCGTTGGTATAGGTGCTTTTTCTGTTATAGTATGTAAGTCATATCCTTTCATCCATTCACGAAAGAATGTAACCGTCATTGGTTCTATAGTACGGTCTAAGCGACCATGACGAATAAAAGAAATCTTCATTCTTTCCACTCTCCATTCATCACTTACGAACTCTATTATGTACTATTTTTACATATCATACCACGCAAAAAAAGAAAGTTATACACCTTTACATATCCACGCCACTCTCATTTGTGACCCCAGCATGTATCCCATCCATCCCATCAAAATATGTAGTCGTTTCATGATGACGGATCTTTTTTAAATGTATATAAGAAAATACAAATAAAATTAATGCTATAACACTCCCCACAAATTCAAACATCATTTTACCGCCTCTAATTTCTCCCACTTTAGTAGGTTATTGTATATTTTTATTATACCCCTATATAAAGATGTCTGCATTTAAACCCTTCTTTTTTTCTAATAACATGACATTCTTGCATATTTTCTTACAAAAAGTGAATGTTTTTCGAATTTTTACTTTGGAAACATTTACAAAATGGACAATATGGTTCAAAATAGGAAGAAATAAAAAAACCAAAATTATTCTTTTTTGGGAAAACTGTAACAAGGAGAGTTGCTTATGCAGATCGCAGAAACTGGAGATATCATTGAATTTAAAGGTGGAATGCAAGGCCGTGTTCAAAAAGTAAATCAAAACTCCGTTATTGTAGATATAACAATTATGGAGAATTTTAGAGAACTAGATATGGAACCTCTTACAGTTGTTAGTCATAAAAACTATACTGTCATTAATCAAAATGCATAATATAATAGAAAGAAAGGATCTGTATGTTATACAGATCCTTTCTTTCTATTATATATTAACGATTATCAATTGTTTCTGGATATAAATCATGGTTCATCATGCGGTAGTCAGCCATTTGTTCATACTTCGTTCCTGGGCGACCGTAGTTGCAGTAAGGATCAATGGAAATCCCTCCACGTGGTGTGAATTTACCCCATACCTCGATGTAACGTGGATCCATTAATTTAATTAAGTCATTCATAATAACGTTCATACAATCTTCGTGGAAGTCACCATGATTGCGGAAACTAAATAAATATAGTTTTAAAGATTTACTCTCTACCATTCTTTGTTCTGGAATGTAGCTAATATAAATTGTTGCAAAATCCGGTTGGCCTGTTTTCGGACATAAGCTTGTAAATTCAGGGCAATTGAATTTAACAAAGTAATCACGGTTTGGATGATTATTATCAAATACCTCTAAAATTTCTGGGCTATATTCAAATAAATATTTTGTATTTTGATTTCCTAACAATGTTACATCTTTTAAATCTTCATCTAATCTTCCTGCCATTTTAAACATCCCTTCTCATTATACTCCGCGTTTATTTCCCCATACTAACGCATGAAGCTGCGGCAATACTTTTGCATTATTCATTTCTTTACGATTAACTGCTTTTTCAATTAACCACTCATACTTATCTAATAGCTTTTTAATCAACATCGCATCATCCACAGTTTTTGTATCATCATTTCCTACTTGTAAGAAAAATGGTACATGTGGATAACGTTCGTGCATCTTAACTGCATACTCGAAATCATAATCGTCAAATACTACTACCTTTAAACTAATATCTTTTCCTGCTAGTTTCTGAATCATAGCATCTAACTTCTGAAAATCAGTTTTCATTGTCGAACTTGGTGGTTTTGGAGAAATCGTTATCTCATCAATTTCAAGTAACCAATCTTGCCATTTACTCCCTTGCGTTTCGATTGCTGTTCGCATTCCATTCTCTTTTAATATAGAAAGAAGAAACTCAATATTTTTCAGCAATGCCGGATTTCCACCTGAAATCGTAACATGAGAAAAATTTTCGCCGCCAATTTCTACAAGCTCATTCCAAACGTCTTCCGCTGTCATCTGTCTAATTTGATCTTTAGCCGATCCATCCCACGTAAAAGCAGAATCACACCAAGCGCAGCTATAATCACAGCCAGCTGTACGGATAAACATCGTCTTTTGTCCTACAACCATTCCTTCACCTTGAATAGTCGGACCAAATATTTCTAAGACAGGGATTTTACTCATCGAGCATCCACTCCCGTCTTACTTCTGCATAACTAGTCGGAGTCTCAAATAGACGAACAAATTCAACACGAGCTCCTTTATATTCATTCACACGATTATCTTTTGTTAACACTTCTGCCATCTTTTCATAAATCCAAACGACCATATTTTCAGCAGTTGTATTCATCGCTGGTAACGTTTCGTTTAAATAACGATGGTCTAAATAAATTTCTATTTCATTCTTCCAAATTTCTTTTATATCTCCAAAGTCAATTGCAAGACCGATTTCATTTACATATCCACTAATCCCAAATACAACTTTATATGTGTGACCATGTAAGTTTTTACATTTCCCTTCATAACAGTGTAAATGGTGTGCTGCATCAAATGTAAATTCCTTGCTGACCATTACTCTTTTATTATGATATTTAAGTTGTTTACGCTGAATATCCTTGTCCATTTTTTGCAAATTTTCTACGATGCGAAATCCAAAGAAATTATCCATTAGTTACTCGCCCCTTCGCGTTCTTGTAGGTACGTATCTAATCCTGCTTTACGAAGTTGACATGCTGGACATTCACCGCAACCATCACCAATGATTCCGTTATAACATGTTAATGTTTTTTCTCGAACAAACTCGAATGCTCCAAGTTCATCTGATAATTTCCATGTTTCCGCTTTATCAATCCACATAAGTGGTGTATGAATCACAAACGGATAATCCATGGATAAATTTAAAGTAACGTTTAACGATTTCACAAACACGTCACGGCAATCTGGATAACCACTAAAATCAGTTTCACATACACCCGTTACAATATGACGTGCTCCAACTTGTTTTGCTAATACAGCAGCAAATGATAAGAATAGTAAATTTCGTCCATCTACAAACGTCGATGGTAATTCCCCTTCTTCATGTGTAATCTCCATATCCGTTCTCGTTAACGCGTTTGGAGCAAGTTGATTTAATAGACTCATATCTAGTACCGTATGTTTAATTCCTAGCTCTTTTGCAATTTCCGCTGCACAATCGATTTCTAGCTTATGACGTTGATTGTAATTAAACGTTACAGCCTCTACTTCTGCAAACTGCTCTATTGCCCAAAATAAACATGTCGTACTATCTTGTCCTCCACTAAAAACAACAACTGCCTTTTCTTTTTTCATTTCACTCATTCTCCTTCTCTACTACGAATAAGAAGAAAGAACGTTCTTGAACTGTCACAATAAAAAAACAAAACAATACCTAATGATATTGTTGTTTCCATAGTTTTTTATAGAGGGAGTTCGCGAACCTCTCCCGTGCATTACACGGAATTCCTTCTTTCATTGACAAAGCTTATTGTAACATATTGTATACTACCAGAAAAAATTTCTGATTTTTCCGCTATTTCGCATTTCATTTCTTGCATTTTATAGTATGATTAATCTAATGTGAGAAGAGAGGAGGCATCCCACTGAAACCCTTTATTATTTATCTCTTTTTAAATATATTATTCATCCTTGTTACAATGCTCGTATACCATTTATTTTGGAATCAAAAAGGGAAACGTTCTCCTAAATTAAATTCAACTATATTTATTACATTATGTTGCCTCGCTACCATACTATGTATTACTTTCGGAGCAAAAACAAATTATGGATTTCAATTTGATATGCGTCATATCGTATTAATTGTCGGTACATTAACAGGAGGTCCTATTGCCGGTGCTTCCATCTTAGCTGTATTAAACATATATCGCTTTTTATTAGGCGGAATTGGTGTCTTTCCATCCCTTATCGCCTCGGTTCTACTGTTTATCGTTCTACTGTTAACATACAAACTATTTAACCGCAGTTCTAATCGTATAAAAATAGCACTCGCTATCTTTTACAGTCTCATATTTGGCTTGGGCTGGATACCATCTTTCCTTTCAGAGGTTACAAATAGCGCAGATTACATACCACATATTATCGTGTACGAAATATGTACAATAATTGGAACAATTCTTATCTTATATTTGCTACATATACTACAAATGCAAGTTCGTCTTCAAAACGAACTTATGAATGCTGAAAAATTCCATTTAATCGGCGAAATGGCAGCGTCTATCTCTCATGAGATTCGCAATCCATTAACTTCAACAAAAGGATTTTTACAACTTTTGCAGTCAGATACATGCACTGAGCAAGAGCGAAAATTATATATCGACATAGCCATCAACGGAATCGAACAAGCAAATCATGTTCTTACAGACTGCTTAACTTTTGCGAAACCAAGTATTGAAAAAGAACAACAATTACAAGTAGAGGAAGAATTATTGCATGCCTTATCTTTAATCACACCTCTTGCTAATTTAACAAATGTTCGTATCCACTACATCAAACAAAGTACATCTTTCTTTATTGCTGGTGAAAAACAAAAACTGAACCAATGTTTATTAAATATTTTCAAAAACTGTATTGAGGCTATGCCTACAGGCGGTGATCTCGTACTTACTTTAGTTCCAGAACATAAACATATACAATTGTATATAAAAGATACAGGAATTGGTATGGATCAAGAACAAGTAAAACGCCTTGGATCCCCTTTCTACTCAACAAAAGAAAAAGGCACTGGTCTTGGAATGATGGTCGTATTCAGTGTTGTGCAAGCTATGAACGGAAAAATTGATATTATAAGTGAAAAAGGTACAGGTACAACTTTCTTATTAACTTTTCCACTCATACAAAAAACGTGATGAAATACTCATCACGTTTTTTCTGTTCCTTCAACTAATTCAGCAAAAGCTTTCACTTTGCCATGTGGTTTTTGATTTTCTTTACGTGCTTTCCATGCGCGCTCTTCTTCTTTCTTTTTCTTGGACATACTTTTCAACTCCTTCTTATCTTTCTCTCTGTAGTATTCCAAAATAAGAAGAAAAACTATGCACATACGAAAAAGAAGTGGTCTCCCACTTCCTTCTAATTATCGCTGTAAAATTGCGTGTTTCGCCTCTTTTAACTGCGTAAGATGTCTTTGTTCATGCAAATCAAGAAATTGAACCCACTGATACAAATTCAAATCATTAAAAACAGGATGCTTTAATCCATTTTCAAATAGATCTTTTTCATCTAAAACACTATGAAGCGTGTGTAATAGTTCTTGTCGTGAATGTTCTAGTAATTGAATTCCTTGCTGTTTTTTCATTAGCGTTTCTGTTGGTTTCATTTGCTGAGGAGCTTCTCGTTTATGTGTGCGATCCAGCGTAAGTTGGAGGTCTTTAAATGGAGTCGTGTTTCTTTCATTTTTTTGTAAAGCATATGCAAGGGCAGACGTGACAGATTGTTCAACTAAATGCAAGTGATGCAAAATTTGAATAATACTCCATTTATCACGACGTGGCTTTACATTCACTTCTGTATCATTTAACATTTCAATTTCTGATAATAGCGTGCTTCGGGTAGACTGTAATGAGTTCACCAAACTTTCTAAACTCACATCCATATTAGATTGAAGCATACTTCTTTCCCCCCTTTTGTTGGTGAAAAGAGGTGCTCCTTATTAGAAACACCTCTTTAGTATTCTGAATTTTCTTTTATTATCTCATCATTTTCTCGTTATGTCGATGTTAAACATGTGAAAAAAAGCGCATGTTTTTTACAATTTTGTGTCGTCAATTGCTTGTAGCCATGCTTCAATTTCTGTAATAACACTTTTCACACAGCCTTCAGCAAATGGTGATGTTAAATTTGCAACTTCTACTAGTTCCAAGAATGATTTACTTCCACCTTGTTGGCACAGATTCACATAATCTTCCCACGCCTCTTGTCTATTATCTCTTGCACGTTTCCAAAATTGCAGTGCGCAAATTTGTGCTAACGTGTAGTCAATGTAGTAGAACGGGGAGCTATAAATATGCCCTTGACGTTGCCAGAATCCACCGCGCTCTAAATAATCATTATCTTCATAATCACGATGCGGTAAATACTTTTTCTCTATATTACGCCATGCTGTCTTGCGCTCTTCTGGTGATGCTTCAGGATTTTCATATACATAATGTTGATATTCATCAACAGATACACCATACGGTAAAAACAGAAGTGCTGAACTTAAGTGAGAGAAATAATATTTATCTGCATCTTCTTCAAAGAATAACTTCATCCATGGCCATGTGAAGAATTCCATACTCATAGAGTGAATTTCACACGCTTCATATGTTGGCCAATTATATTCTGGAATTTCAAATTTACGACTTTCATATACTTGAAAAGCATGGCCTGCTTCATGTGTTAATACGTCAATATCACCAGACGTTCCGTTAAAATTCGAGAAGATAAACGGCGCTTTATAATTCTCAATATATGTACAATATCCACCGCCAGCTTTTCCTTTTTTCGCAACTAAATCTAATAAATCATTATCTAACATGAAATTGAAAAATTCATCTGTTTCAGCCGATAACTCTTTATACATCGTTTTTCCATGATTAACAATCCAATCCGCATCTCCTTTTGGAGTTGGGTTACCTGTTGGAAATTCAAAGTTTTCGTCGTAGTACGCTAACTTCTCTACACCGATACGCGCTTGTTGACGTTTTCTTAATTCCGTTGTAACGGGAACGATATAATCTAGCACTTGCTGACGATAATTCGCTACCATTTCCGCATTATAATCTGTACGGTACATTCTTGCATATCCAAGTTCAACAAAGTTTTTGAAACCTAAAGATTTGGCGATTTTCGTTCTCACTTTAACAAGCTCGTCATAAATACGATCTAACTCTTCTTCATTCTCAGCTAAAAATCCGTAATACGCCTCACTTGCTGCTTTACGTTCACTTCTCTCTTTCCCTTGCATAAATGGAATAAGCTGTGATAACGTTCTTTCTTCTCCTGCAAAATCAATTTTTGCAGATGCTAATAACTGTGTATATTGTGAAGACAATTTATTCTCTAATTGTAAATCCTTCACGACTTCATCAGAATATGTTTTTAAATCACACTCCGCAAGAGCAAATAATTGCTTCCCATAATACGCTTCTAATTCTTCACGGAATGGAGAATGAATTAACGCATTATAATACTTTGTACCATATCCTTGTACAACTGGAGAGAATTCATCAAAGAAATCTTGCTCTTCCTTATAAAAAGCATCTGTTGTATCAACAGAATGACGAATGTAACAAAGATTCCCCATTGTACCAAAATCGTTACGAATTTCGTTAATTGCATGAATGACTTGTTTTTGTTCCTCTACAGTTTTTGCGTTATCAAACTTCTCTAAAGCAGCTGTAAACTTCTCTTTTAATTCTTCAATATTTGGCCTTTTATATTCATAGTCTTTAAATGACATGAACGAGCCTCCTCTCCATTATATGCATCCTTACTATAATTCAATGCTTACTTCCAAATCTCCTCTTATTCTTCAACAAAATATGGCATATACTGCCATCATTACATGTAAACAAAAAAGCTTTGGATTTCTTTATCCAAAGCTCCTTTGGAACATATTATTACTTTTCATACTTTCCAATCTTTTTTAATAGATCAAGTAATTCGTCCTTTTCCTCTTTCGTTAACATTTCAAAAGACTGATGAATAACTTGCTCATGCCCTGGAAAAATAGAAGCAATAAAGTTCTCTCCAGATTCAGTTAATTGTGCATAAATAACACGTCTGTCATTCGGACACGGAATTCTTTTTACTAGTCCCTTTTTCTCTAACTTATCTACAACATATGTAATGCTGCCACTAGCTATTAAAATACGCTCACCAATTTGCTGAAGTGGTTGACCGCCTTTATGATATAGCAGTTCTAATACAGCAAACTCAGTTGGATTTAAACCGTTACTTTGTATAGACTTATTTGTAGTATCCATAACAGAACGATGTACACGAGATAATGCAATAAATACTTTTAAAGATTGAGAAATATCTTCTCGTTCATTATTTGATGTCATACAACTTTCAACCCTTCACTTAAATTCTCAGTAATAAAAAGAACAAAATAGTACTTCATATAAATTCCGAATGAGTATTCACTCATTCATTACCTCTCCCCAAATATATTATGAATGATTCTTGAATAAAAACATGACAATTTTAACATAGTTTATATATAATGATAATAAAAAAGAAGGAGTACCAAATTTGAAATTCAAATTCCACAGCATAGTTATATATATATTGCTTGTTATCCTACCAACAATAGGGATTGGTGCTACATTTTATTCATATCATTCGTATAAAATGAAACAAGAAAATAAACAAGTTGCCCATACGGTTCTCTTTTTATATAGAGACTATTTAGATCACCACCTTGGCGAAGCAATTTCTGCCCTAGAAATGCTCGCAAAGGTCGTAGGAACCGAGACTGGAAATATTAATGGAATGAAAGAAATTGTACATGATACGGATGGAAACGATGCACATTTTTCTGGTCTATATTACGCTACACCAGAAGGTATCATTACAATCGCATCGGAAGGTGACCGACCACCTGTTGATGTCTCAGATCGTAAATATATTCAAAACGCATTACAAACTAAGAAAACAACTGTATCATCCGTCATTACAGATCGTGTTCTTGGCCATCAAGCTATTATGATTGCTTCCCCCATTTTCAATAAACAGAAGGAGCTCTCAGGCTTATTGTTAGCAAGTTTACGCTTTGACTACATTTCATCATCTTTAAATGCCATTAAGCCACAATACCATTTTGAAGTAACTGATAAGTATAATGTAGTTTTTCTAAACGATGATAATAACGAAACAAGTGATGCTCATTCTAATATGCTTACTACTCCACTCCAAAGATTAGATTGGAAGGTCTCTGTTTCTCCGTTACCTATTCATCAAAAAACTTTAAACCAGTGGGTTGCCATAGAATGTATAGCTACTTTATTTTTAATGTCAATTTTATTTTTACTCGCTCAATATATGTTGTTAAAACGACAAACAAAACTGGAAAGACAACAAAATGAACTACAAAAAATTGAATTAGTTGGAACTTTTGCAGCTAGTACAGCCCACGAAATCCGTAATCCACTTACCGGAATTAAAGGGCTCGTCGCTCTATTAAAAGAGAAATATAAAGATGAACAAGATCAGTTCTATTTTTCCATCATCGAACAAGAAATAGAACGAATTAATGAAATTGTAAGTGAATTTCTTATTCTTGGAAAGCCAACTGCAATCATCGAACAAACATATGATGTGAGAACCATTCTAAATGAGGTAGCATTAATTATTCAATCTGAGGCGAATCTACATAATATTGTATTCCATTTACATTTGCCAGACCGTCCTGTTCATATCCGGTGCTCAAAAGACCATATGAAACAAGTGGTTTTAAACATTACAAAAAATGCAATTGAAGCTATGACTTCTGGCGATACACTAACTATTTTCGTAACAAACAATGAAACACACGCACAATTGCAAATTATAGATACTGGAAAAGGGATTCCAAAACATATTCAAAAACACCTCTTTCATCCGTTCTTTACTAATAAAGATACTGGAACAGGTCTTGGACTTGTCATATGTAAACGAATTATAGAGATGTACAACGGGCATATTTTTATTAACAGTATAGAAAACGAAGGAACGACAGTTCATATCGAAATTCCGTTACACATAGTATAATTATCCTTATCCCTAAAGGGTAATTATACTTATTTCATAAAACCAGCCACAAGCATTCGCCAAAAATTACTTGATTTCCCTTCATACCCAATTTGAAAAATAGGTACCTTTATAATTGATAACCATTTTGGTGTTTGTTTTTCTTTATAACACTGGTACTGTAAAATAAGCTTGTCCAATTCTTGACTCACTTAAATCGTCTCCGTACTATTTAACCCACTCGTTAAACCTAATTGAATCATCTCTTCACGTTTCATATGAATATCACGTGAAAGCTTTTCTAATGTGTACTTCCTTTTTACAGTAAACATTCATATCCCCCTTATTATACTTCCATGCTCTCTACTTCACTTCTCCATTGAACTTTTAACTGCTTATCATATTTGAATTTGAAGAATCAGAAAATTTAACATTTTCTCCCTGTAATTTACAAATCTTTACCCTCACTTTGAGAATTATTACAAATTATTCTATCTTTGTAAATACATTCGCAATAATAGACAATTTTTTCATCTTCTTTTTTTACAAACACCAATTAAATAGCGGATTCCCTATTTTCCATATACTTTTCTTCGACATTTTTTGTTTAATTTATATAAAAACGCAAACCATAATGGTGATTGATAATATAGAAAGGAAATAGTTATATGCGCAAATATACGATTGCATTGCTTATTTTGACTATGTTTTTACCATCTTTCTTGTTTCCTGTTGAGACCAAGGCTCATACAAATAAAGTAGCTATTGTCATTGATGACTTCGGCAATAATATGAAAGGAACTGATAAAATGTTATCACTTCCTATTCCACTAACTGTTGCTGTTATGCCTTTTCTTCCTTCCACAAAGGAAGATGCGATAGCGGCTCATAAGAAAGGACACGAAGTTATTATACATATGCCAATGGAACCAATTAAAGGTAAAAAAGAATGGCTTGGACCAAAAGCAATTACAACTGATTTAAGCGACGAAGAAATAAATAATCGACTCGAACAAGCGATTCAAGAAGTGCCACATGCAATTGGGATGAATAATCATATGGGATCAAAAGTGACTGCAGACGAAAGAATTGTACGACTTATACTTGCAGCTTGTAAAAAACACGGTTTATTTTATTTAGATAGCAAAACAAATCCTAAGAGTGTCGTCCCAAAAATCGGGAAAGAATTAGGAGTGCCAATTATTGAAAATCAATTATTTTTTGATGACGTGTACACAGCGGCACATATTTCAAAACAAGCCCAATTACTCATTAAAAAACTTCAAGAAAAACCGATTATGGTAGCTATCGGACATGTTGGGCCTCCAGGTGAAATTACATCACGTGTTATAGAAACCTCTATTCCTAAAATTCGTGAACATGCAGATTTTATTTTTTTATCCGATTTAGCATTATCTCCGCCTCCTGTTTCAAAATAAGATTCATGACTCAAACTAAAAAAGAGAGCAATCTGCATATAGCAAATTGCTCCCTTTCCTTTTCATCTTAAATATAATCTACATGACTCACCCTGAATCCTTTTTTCTCTATTTTTTCGATTAATTGCTTTAATCTTTTTTCATTTAACTCATCTGTTATATTGACAATAACGCGGCGAATATATTGATCGCCGTTATCTAGCGTAAATAGTCCACCGATATGAAATGCTTTCAACAATGTCCCAAGTTCTTTAATCGTTCCCTTACAATCTTGTGTTGCAATCGTTAATATATAACCACCCGTCCGCATACCAAATGAATCCTCAATAACATCAAATATATTGGAATGAGTTAAGATGCCAACAAATTCATTATAATCATTTAGTACCGCTAAAAACGGCAAACGACGAATAACATAAAATGCTCTGAAAAAAGAGTCCTTTTCAAAAATAAATGCAGCGGAATCTTCTAGCATATGTTCCGTACTTAATTCCTCTAATCCACCATTACACTTCTTTTCTAAAAGATCCACTTTATAAATAATCCCCATGAATTTCTTTTCATCTTCTGCTAATACAGGGATTGCTCGAAATCCCGTTTCATTCATAATTTGCAGAGCCTTCTTACCTGAATCGTTCATTTTGCAAAATGTTACTTGCTGTTTTGGCAGAAAATGATATTTAACTCGCAAAATATGTTCCTCCTTACATGTCAACATGTAATCTATATATAATAAGGAGACCTATATTTTATGAGTAAAATTATTTTTAAAACGCTTTCATTCGTTTGTGGATTTGTAACGAAATCACAAACATTTCATATAACAGAACTCTTTGCGCCTTTTATCATTAACAATTTTACATGGTAGTTCATTAAATATTCTATACCCTCCAACCATTTTTTCGCGTATTCTGGAGTTTTTCCCCACACAATCATGCCATAATTATGAACGAGAACTACTCCTCCACCTTCACTAAAATTCGGAACATTATTTTCTAATAAATCAGCGAATTTTTTCTCATCTTCTACAATGGGAATTGTCATTTCTGTTATACCTTCTTTTCCAAAAACACGTTCCACGCTACGTTTATCGAATGTTACTTCCCCTTTTTCTCCATACAACTCTGATATTAAATGACTATCTACAGTCTGTACTTGTAAAATACATTCTGCACTACTTTTTTTATAAATATCTGCATGCATAAATGATTCCGCAGCTGGTTTTTCTTCATTTTCAAATACTGGTTCACACATACAGTTTACAACAATAAAATCTTCTTCTGAAAATAACCCTTTATCTCTTCCTTCAACGTTTACTAAAAAAGTTAACGGCTCTTTTGACGTACAAAGTGATAAGCTAATTTTTGTACCATAAAACCAATCACGAAGTGCTAGTTCAGATTTCACATCTTTTAATTCATTCCATTTCTTTAGAAAAAATAACATTTCGTCACCCCCGGCGTAATATTCATATAATGTTCGAATCCTTTCTATGTAAAAGGAGTATTTTTTGATTATTCTAAAAATTTAATTGAATTATCACATGAGAACGCCTTTTTGTCAATATAGTTTCACGTCTCTTCTTTAAAAAGGGCTATTCATATGTCTATACTCCTGTATATTGACTATTTCATTTTATACATAAAAAATACGTTATTCTTTTTCAATCAAAGAATAACGTATTTTCTCATCTTTTATTTCATTATTGCGTTATATAAGAACTGTGCATATTGTTCACGTGTTACAAAATCATCACCTAAAAAGTTTCCTTTTCCATCACCTTTTGATATGTTATTGTCCGCTAACGCTTTCACATATTCTTCTGCCCAATGACCAGTTGGTACATCATTAAAGTTCACTTTATTATTTTCATCTTCTTTTAGCTGAAATACTTTATATAATACTACAGACATTTCGTATCGAGTTAATACTCCATCTGGACGAAACTCCCCAGTACCATCTCCTTGCATAATTCCAGCTTGCGCAACTGTAGCAATATCTTGCTCAAACATATGTCCTTTCGTATCTGTAAATCTCTCTTTCTGCTCTATTTTATTTTCTAATTTCAAATACCTTTGTACTAAAGACGCAACTTGTCCACGAGTAATACGATCCCCAAATCCAAATTGTCCATTTCCATATCCCTTGAAAATATTTTCTTTCGCTAAATAATGAATTGCTTCCTCTGACCAATGTCCTTTTGGTACATCTTTAAATTCTACTACTCCTACTTTTTCATCTTCTTTAGAATTATTGTCTTCTTTAGAAGTGTTATCTTCTTTACTTTCTACCACATTTTGAATCACAGATCCTGTGAAGAAGATTCCTGTATCCGCAAATGGATCTTTTACACCAAATTCATATACTTTCTCACCTGGTGTACTCCACTTAACTGCATCATTACTATACGTACCACCTTCGCTCTTTAAACGAATTTTTGTAGAGATTTTACCATCTTTCTCGTATATAGGTACTTTTACTTCTTTATTTACTTCTGTTTCCTCTAAAAATACTTTTTGATTTTGAACATTGATATAGGCTGTTTTACTTAGTTCTATAACTGGTCGAACATCACGAATTTCATTTGCAACAAAACTTAAGAATACTAACTTTTTCAAATTGCTAGCTGGTGTTAAGTCTGAAATATAATTCGCTTCTAAATCAAGCTTTTGTAAGTTTACTAGACTTGATAATGGAGTAATATCCTTTAACTCATTGTTAGGTAAGTGTAATTGTTTTAACTGTGTCATCTTACTTAGAGGAGTAACATCTTTTATTTCATTTTTCCCGATCCACAATTCTTCTAATTGCTTCATTTGCTCAATACCGGATAAGTCTTTTACTTTATTACGTGTTAATACTAAGTCTTTTAAAGGTAATGAATATAACGGTTTAATATCTTCAATTTGATTACCTGCTAAAGTTAAGTATGTTACATTTTTCAACGCGCTTAATGGCGCAACATTCGTAATTTTATTATTTGCTAAATTCAAGTAATCTAGTTGTTCCATTTTCGCTAATGCTGTTACATCTTCTATTTGGTTGCCTGATAAATATAAACTTTTTACATTTTTCATTTCAATTAGTGGTGCAACGTTCGTAATTTTATTATTACTTAAATCAAGAGAATCTAAATTATCCATCTTAACAATTGGTGTTACATCTGAAAATTCATTACCACGTAAAGCTAAATGTTTCAATTGTTTTAAGCTCGTAAAGAATGATGGATCTTTTATCTTCGCATTCGCAACTGTTAAAGATTTTAAATTTGGCATATATTTTAATGCACTATAATCCAGTATCTCATTCGTATTTAAAAACAAGTCCTTTACTTGTAATAACTCTTCTTTCGTGATTGGTGTATTTAAATCTTTTCTATTAAATACCTTTTTATTAACAAGCTCTCTTAATTTATTATCTGTTATCATATTTTGATTATCAACTGGATGATCCGTCTCCGTATTGCCGGAATTAGAGTTATCATCTGGTTTCTCTGTTTCTTTGTCACCTACAGTTGGATCTTTAATTTCAAATTGAACTTGATATTTGTGATCATATCCAATAGCCGGAATAAGTATATGCATTTGCATATTGTGCTTCTTCTCAAACTCGCCAATTTCAAATTGAACCACTTTCGTTCCATTCTTCCTCTTATCTTCTGACAAAACTTTTACATCATGAAATACGCCAGGTTGGTTTTTATCCTCTATTCTAAGGTATTGAAAATAATCGCTATCTTGCATTGTTACAGTTACAATTTTTTTCCCGTCCGCAATCGTTACTTTAGGATCTTTTATATATTGAGAAACCATAGATGGCTCATCTTTTTGATCCTTATATATTTTAATCTCAGTATCGTATGTACGTTCACTAGCTGCCGCTACCGATTGGTTTGCTTCAATTTTTATTGCTGCTAACGCTGGAGTAGAGTATGCAGCAAATGGAATTGCTAATGTTGTCGCTACTACTAGCGCCTTCATATAATTTTTTTTCAAAATAATATCCCCTATCATATATAATCTTTATAATTGATAAACATTATCAATTACTCATAAATAAATGATAATGAATATCATTATCGATGTCAACGAGAATATTACATTAAATTTATATTTTTAAAGGTAAAAAATATAAAAGCCCTTTATTCAAAGAGCTTTTTTACCTATCGTATGAAGAATTTCATTTTTTTCCTTCTCATTGATGACACCAATTTTTTGCAAAATATTTGCATACAAGACAAGTTTATTATATATCCGTTCTGACATACTTCCCCTTCTTTCCTTCGACCAACTTTTTTTGTATTGGTAAATTATATGAAAGAGATGAGAAAATGTGTCCACTTTTTTTGCATAAATACAAAACTTTTATCCCGCTATTTGCAGGCAGTAGAACTCCCACCTCACAATCAGGTGGGAGTTCTACGTATTTAACAAATTGTCCATTGAATATTATGCCTTTTAACTTCCTCTTCAAAACTATAGGGCATTTTCTTATCACAAATTACATGTTGAATGCGCGAAAACGCTGCTATTCGGTAATTTCCTTTTACGCCTACCTTTGTATGATCACATAAAATATATGTTTTCTCTGCTAATTTCATCATCGCTTCTGACAGTTTCGCCTTTTCTAATTCAAAACTAGAAACTCCAAAACCAGGTAATAATCCATCAATCGAAACAAATGCTTTATGAAAATGAAATTGCTGGATAACTTGCTGCGAAATAGATCCTGATACGCGTGAATGTTTTGGAGAAACTTTTCCACCAATAAATAAAACTTCACCGTGAAACATCTTTTTATTAATAGAAGAAATTAATTGTGTCGCTACTGGAAATGAACTTGTTACAATCGTTAAATTTTTGCGATGTACAAGATATGGTACCATTTGAAGTGGTGTACTTCCGTCATCAATCGCAATAACATCTCCATCTTCTACAAATGTTGCTGCTTTATACCCAATTCGCTTCTTCTCTTCTATATGTAGCATCTCTCGTTCTAACATTGGTGCCTCTATTCCAGCTCCCGGAAGTTGGACGGCTCCACCATACACTTTCTTCAACTTCTTTTCACGATCCAATTCTTCTAAATAACGACGAATCGTCTCTGTTGATACAGCAAACTCTCTCGCTAATTCTGAAACTTTTACCTTCCCTTTAAACTCTACCTTCTCAAGAATGGTTCGCTTTCTTTCTTCACCTACTACAGACATAACCTCACCCCATTGATTTCTACCTCATACACTGCCTTACTTATACAAAGTTATAACTTTCCTTTTCAACGAAAACTTCCTCGTGAATATGAATACCACGCTTTTTTAGTTCATCAAAAATAATTTGTGGTTTGACAAAAGCTTCCTCGGGTGTCACAACACCAACTTTATTTACATTCCCTTTTGCGATTAGCTCTGTAGCAATCCCAAATGGAATACCGACGTTTCTCGTATAAGCTCTTAATTTTTCCCATCCTACAACAGATCCATCAGATAACGGGTGTGTATGATATAATACACGTCTTTGTTTCTCATTATTTTTCATACCTATTACTTCTACATGAAGTGCATAACCGTAAATCTCTGTTTCTTGTCCTTCTTTCGATTGCAATAAATACTTCGCAATACAATCCATTATGCCGATTTCTTTTCCATTTATTTCAACTTGATCATTACGCAATATACCGTAATCATACAATGCACGTACGAGCTGCATATTTTGCTTTGGCCAAGTTCCTCTCGTCTCTATTAGTTTAACGCCTTTATTTTCTAATGCTTTTGCTAATGTAATCGTTTCAGAATGCGGTATGATATACTGCGTTGTCTTACCATAAGGCGCCGGTAATTCAATTTCTCTTGGACGCGCAAACGGAGGCACTTGCTTAAACTCACCATCTTCATACACTGTACGCGATGGCAAATGTGGATCATATTCATATGTCGTTGTTTCTGTAATGGATGCAGAAAAAGCAATGGGACGATACGAACCATGACTTACACGAACTGACTCTACAGTATGTAACTGATTTGCCGCATACATCGCCATCATTTGCGTTACACCTGGCGTCATACCAAACCCAGGTAAACATGTTTTTCCGTTTTGAACAAATATAGAATGCGAATCATTTTCTTCACCAAATCCATTTAAATTCACACCGTGACAACCTGCTTCTGCAATACATCGAGTAGATAATCCATTTAACTTAATTGTTGTACCATCCATTACAATGTCATAGCCCTTCATTTTTGCAACCGTATCCTCATGATTCGTTACATCTACTTTCACAAAATCAACGCGAGGATCGTTGAGCCATTCTACTACTTTAAGCCCCTCTTCTTCGTTAAAATCTGCTACTGTAATCGTCTCAAAAGATGAAAATTGCACTAAATCTAAAATTGCTTCACGACAAATTTTACCTGCTCCACCTAAGCAAAATACTTTCAACCTATAACAACTCCTTTAGCGATACTATCAACTAAGCGATTAATATCTGCCTCATGTACATCACCGATATTTCCAATGCGGAATGTATCTACTTTTGAAATTTTACCTGGATATATAACAAATCCATCACGCTTTAATTCATTGTATAATTGCTCAAAATCAAACCATTCTTCTGGATAAATGAAAGATGTAATAATAGGCGATTGATATTTTTCATCTACTAGTGGCTTAAATCCGATTTCTCTCATTCGATTCACTAATAGTTTTTGATTGTTATCATATCGATTGTAACGTGCTTTTACTCCGCCCTCTTTTTCTAATTCAAGTAGTGCTTGATAAAAAGCGTGTACAACATGTGTAGGTGATGTAAAACGCCATTTTCCATTTTGATTTTCCATCATTTCCCATTGATCGTATAAATCTAAAGATAATGAACGTGCCTGCCCTTTACATTTCAACAATTCATCGCGCTTTGCAATAACAAATCCGAACCCTGGAACCCCTTGAATACATTTATTCGCACTACTAATTAGAAAGTCAATTTGCAACTCAGCGATATCTATTTCAATACCACCAAAACTACTCATTGCATCAACTAGTGTTACTTTTCCGTATTGCTTCCCTAAATTACATACGTCTACAATTGGATTAATAATACCTGTCGTTGTTTCACAATGGACAATTGCAATATGTGTAATCTCTTTATCTTGTTGTAATATCTTTTCTACTTCTACAACATTAGTAGGCTCCCACTCTTCTGTTTGACTTACCACCACATCTATATGTAACATCTCTGCCATTTGTACAATTCGCTTACCGTACGCACCATTTGTACAAACAAGCAACTTTCCATTTTTAGGAATAACAGAACCAATTACTGCTTCAACTGAAAACGTACCGCTTCCTTGCATAAGAACAGTCGTATATTTCTCTTCTTCCTTCGTTGCTAACGATACAAGTTTAGCTCTTACATCTTGCACCATCGTGTTATATTCAACATCCCACGTACACCAATCGTATAGCATAACTTCTTTTACTGTTTTTGTTGTCGTTAATGGTCCTGGCGTTAATAATAAGTAGTGATTTTCAGTCATGATCCTCTTCCCCTTTTATGAAATAATAAGTTGTTGTTTCTCAATATGTTCCATTACGGTTTCAAGTTCTTGCATCGTTTCAATCGTAAAGTGCGCTCCATTTTCAACAAAGCGATTACGAACTACTTCTATTTTTTCACGAAGCTCTACTGGATCCATATTCTCCACTTCCTCTTCACTTAAGCCGAGTTCGCTACTACCAAGAATTACACCAACTGTCCACATACCAGCATTTCTTCCCTCTTTCATATCTGATACCGTGTCTCCAATTTTTATCATATGATTCATCGGGTATACACCAAGTTCCATCGCATTTTTATAGCACATCCACGGATATGGACGCCCAGCAGGAACATCATCTGGTGTTACAAGAAAATCAGGTTTATATCCTTGTAGCGCTGCTTCTTTTGCTACAATGTCCATCATCTCTCTCGTATAACCAGTCGTTGAACCAATTTTAATTCCTCTTTCACGCAAAGAAGCAATCACTTCCTTTACTCCATGAATTGGCGACGCATAGCGCGGTAAAATAGTGAAGAGAATCTCTTCAAATTCTTCATACATCTCCTGAATGTCTGTTTCTGTTGGTAATTGTCCAAAAACGCGATTCCACTCACTCGCAATACGAGGCATTTCTGTTAGCGCCCTTACATGATCAATTTTTAATAATCCCATTGGTTTACGAGCTTCTTCTGCTGTAATTACCACACCGCGTTTATGGAAAATCTCCATAAATACTTCCAGTGGTGCAAAACATCCGTAATCAACTGTCGTACCTGCCCAATCAAAAATAACTGCTTCTATTTTCATACAATCCATCACCCTTCTTATTTATCCCGCGTTAACGGGCAGTAAGATTTCCCCCTCAAAATTCGGCTGGAGCAAAAAAGTTAAGTGGGAGATCAACTGCCCGTAAACGCCCGATTGGTTCAACTAATAATCAGTGGGGGAGGAACCCCCCCACTGATTAAAGTTTCACTTTATCTTTTTTGCCATTGTGAAGTTCGGTTACGAAGTGCTTTCGTTCCCCATTCATATACAACTCTTACTACAATATTTGTAACAACAATAAGTACACTCATTGCAGCTGCTGGCGCTACATTTCCTGCATCATCCATATTTACGATTGATACGGCCGCTAGTTTAAAATCAGCTGCGTATAAGAATACAACCGCTGACACAGTTACCATCGAATTTACAAAATAGTACATGACCATTTCTAAAATTGCTGGTAAGCACATTGGTACCGTTACTCTAAAGAATGTTTTATAAAACGGAATGCCCATCGACTGCGAAACAAGCTCAAACTCTCGGTCTAATTTCTTTAAAGCAGTCGTTGCCGTAACGAATGTTACAGAATAAAAATGAATGATATTGACTAGTACTAACACAGCGATTGTTCCATATAAAGAATGAAACGGATTCGTTACTGATAATCCAAGTATTTGAATCGTTGGTTGACTAAAGAAAAAGACGTATCCCAATCCAAGTACTAGACCTGGGATTGCTAAAGGTACAATTGAGAAAAAATAGCCTGTTTTTCGGAAAAACTTTAGCTGATTTATTTTTTCAATCGCATATGCGAACATAAATGTTAAAATTGCCCCAATAACTGCTGTTACCGCTGATACAATTACACTATTTTTAAATGCTTCAAGTCCATCTCCTGTTAAACTCGAAAAATTAAAATGTTCAAATGTAAAACTCATATTATATGGCCATACTTTCACACTTGCCGCAATACCAACTGCCACAAATAAAAGAATAATCATAAATGTAATCACACTACAATATATGAACGAGGCTACATCTCTTTTCTTATTAGCCGTTATTCTATATGGCACTGCTTTTGAAGATAAGAAATTTGCCTGCTTTCTTTGCGTAATACGATCAACTGCAAACGCAAATATAGCTGGGATTAATAAAATCATTCCGACAGTTGCACCCATCGGCATATTTTGTTGTCCAATTACTTGTTTGTATACATCAGTAGCAAGTACATTATATTGCCCACCAACAATTTTTGGTGCACCAAAATCAGTAAAACTAAGTGTAAACACAACAAACATCGCACTAATTAATCCATACTTTACACTAGGTAAAGTAACAGTGAGAAATTGCTTTGTTTTACTCGCTCCCAACATATTAGAAGCTTCGTATAAACGATAATCAGAACCTTGGAAAGCAATTAATAATATAAGAAATGCTTGCGGAAATGTATACATGACTTCAGCCATTACAATTCCTACTGGTCCATATAAAGGGATTTGTATGCCTTCAAATAAACCAAACATCCCTTTCGTTACTAATCCTTGATTACCAAATAAATATGTAAGTGCGATACCATGCATCATCGTTGGTGCGAATAATGGTAACAACGCGACATATTGAAATACACGCTTTCCAAATACATTCGTACGAGCGATTGCATAGGCGTAAGCGAAAGCAAGTGCCACTGCAATAATTGTTGTCACGCCCGAAATCCATATCGTATTTTGTAATGATTGAACTAATGTTGGGGTTGTGAAATATTTACTGAAATTCGCAACACCAATGAAAGCTCCATCTTTATCATAAAACGCTTGTGTAAACAATTGTAATAGTGGCAATACAAGCATAATCAAAAAGGCAAGAATCATACCAATAATTAATAGTCTTTGTATCCATTCTTCTTTACCGATACGTCTCTTAATCTTTTTTTTCGTACTTTCTACCTTTAAATTTTCTAACATCTCCATCTATACAACAACCTTCTTTCCATATGACAACATATGATTTTCTGAGAAAGAGATTTGAATCGGCTTTCCTTTCCTAATAGCTGTTTTTTCTACTTCTGATGCCAATATATCTACAACGATTTTCTCATTATATAGATGCGTTTCCTCATCTATAACGCGCACTTCTGTCCGGTATACAGATCCGCGAAACTCCATGCTTTCTACAATTGTTTTCATACCATTATTTTGTACGACTGTTACATGTTCCGGACGAATTGCATGTTCTTCGTTATTTTTCGAAAAGAAATTAATAGAACCAATAAAATCTGCCACAAATGGATTGGCTGGCCTTTGGTAAATCTCCTCTGGTGTGCCAATCTGCATAATTTCCGCATGATTCATTACAACAATTTTATCAGCCATCGTTAATGCCTCTTCTTGATCATGCGTGACCATAATAGTTGTCACTCCTACTTTTTCTTGCAAATCACGCATTTCTCTACGTAACTTTTCACGTACTTTTGCATCTAAAGCAGATAACGGCTCATCGAGTAACAAAATATCCGGAGACAGAGCGAGTGCACGTGCAAGTGCTACTCGCTGCTGTTGTCCACCAGACATTTGAGCAGGATATTTATCTTTTACATTCAGTAAATCAACTAGTTCTAACGCCGATAGCGCCTTCTCTTTTACTTCTGCTTTTCCATACTTTTTTGTCTTTAAGCCGTATTCAATGTTTTCAAGTGCTGTTAAATTCGGAAATAACGCATAGGATTGAAACACCATTCCGAAATTCCTCTTTCCAGGAGGTAATGCTGTAATATCTTTTCCATTCACAGCTATACTACCTGTTGTCGCCTCTTCTAGCCCTGCTAAAATTCGAAGCAATGTTGTTTTCCCACAACCACTTGGGCCTAATAAACATACAAACTCATTTTTTTTCACAGTAAAAGAAATATCTTTTAACGCTGTAAATGCATCAAACTGTTTTTGAATGTGTTGAATTGATAAATATTCGCTCATTTTTTCTCTCTCCCACTCACTTACTTTTTCGGTTCTGCTTTTTGGCCAAACTCTTTTTCCCATTTTTCTAAAATTTTGTCACGATTTTCTGCTGCCCACTTAAAGTCGTTCTTTTTGTATAACTTTTCCGTCACATCTTTAGGGAATCCGTCTGGAAGTTTATAATCATTTTTAATTGTCGCAAATCCATTTTTCTCGAAGTATAACTTCATTACATCATCAGTAATTGCCCAATCTAAAAATGCTTGCGCTAATTTTTCATTTTTTGCATTATCTTTTTTAATAAGTGCGTTCGCTTCTACTTCCCAACCTAATCCTTCTTTTGGCAATACAACTTCAACTGGTGCACCTTTTTGTTTCTCTTTCAAAGCACTATAAACCATCGATACACCAACTGGATATTCACCCGCACCCGCTAATTTCGCTGGTTTTGAACCTGAATGAGTATAAGTTGCCATATTATCATGAAGTTTCTTCATGTAATCCCAGCCTTTATCTTCACCCATAATTTGTAACCATGCAGAAACTGTTAAAAATCCTGTTCCAGAAGATGCTGGATGTGGCATAACAAGCGTTCCTTTATACTCTGGTTTCGTTAAGTCTTCGTATGATTCTGGCATCGGTAAATTTTTCTTCTTTAATTCTTCTTTATTTATAGCAATCCCCGTCATAAATGCAGTGTTTCCTACCCATTTTTCTGGTTGTTTATCATCTTTAAATTGCGGTAAAACGCGATCCGCTCCTTTTGGAGAGTATCCTTTTAACATATCTTTTTTATCTAAAGCTAATAGACTTGAAGCTGCAGTTCCCCATACAACATCTGCTTGTGTATTTTTTCCTTCAGCTAGCAATTTCGCTGTAATAACTCCAGTTGAATCACGAACAATATTCAGCTTCACATCTGGATATTTCTTTTTAAAAGAATCAAGATAAATTGGTACAAGTTCTTCTTCAATTGCTGTGTAAACAGTTAATGATCCAGATAATTTATCATCTTTTACTTTTGCCCCAGCACTTTCTTCTTTCTTTGCACCACACCCCATTAATAACGAAAATACCATTCCAGTTGCTACAGCTTTAAAGATTGTTTTTTTCACTGTCTCTCTCTCCTTTTACAAATCTTATGTACAACTCAAATATAAACAACTAGTGTAAAAGCAGTATTAAACCAACATTAATCTTTTGTTTGTTGTTTGTTTTTGTGTAATACGTTGCTACTTCTATGTTTTTTCGCATTTTTCTGCTAATAATGAACACTAAATTTACAAATAATTAAAAAAACCTTTATAATCCCACAAAAAAGTGAGGCGTTTGTAAAAAACGCCTCACTTTTGTTTACCTTTTTTTGAATTACGATTTGCATACTTCGCGCTATTTTCTCCTTCATACTCTAATGCAAATTCTGCATCTGGTAAGCTTTCTTTCGGAGTTTTATTATTGTTGATTGCCGCATTTTGTTTCACTTTTCTTTTTACCAATACATTCACCTGCTCTCAAAAATTCACTTTCTACTCTAGTTTGAAGCAAGCTAAAATAATTATTACTGGCAAGTGTTAACAAGTACATAAGAACTGCTAGATGGAAATACTACATATGAAGAAATCATAATAAAAAGGAGCTCTTATTTTGAAGAAGAAAGATAAAATCCAGTCACCCATTTTAGATGAAACGCTCCCGCATCAAATGAATTTCCCATCTTTTAAAGGAACAGGAAAGAAGATGCAACAACCTTTCATAAATCAATATGACGTCGTAATCGGGGATAGTAAATATGATTCCGAGAACAGTCCACTTCACAATTGGAGTGATGATGTAGACCCTGCCATTATGGCTGGAGAAGAATGGATCCATCCTACAAATGATATTGGGTGGATTTCAGAAGAAAATCAAGAGTTACTAAAAAAAGAAGGAGATAATAAGAAGGATACTTTTATGCATCCGCAATTTGGCATTAACGACTAAAAAACCATTCTACCTAACATAGGTAGAATGGTTTCATACTATCCAATAATAATTCTCTCTTTCGGGTATTTATAGCGAGGTGGCTGTTCTCTTCCACCACTAGCTAGTATAAATGTTAAAATACCGACACGCCCGATAAACATAAGTACAATGAGTACAAGTTTACCAACAGTTGTTAAATCTGGCGTAATACCTGTCGATAGGCCTGTCGTCCCGAAAGCAGAACAGACTTCAACAATTAAACTCATAAGCGGTACATTTTCCGTAATAGATAAAATAAATAGTGCTGTGGCACATAATAAAATCCCCATTGTCATAACGACAGATGCTTTCAGCACATCCTCTTCATGTAGCTGACGTTTGAAGACTCTAACCGTTCTCCCGCCTCTTGCAAAAGTGTATAGTGACAATATACTAACAGCAAATGTTGTTGTACGTATCCCGCCCCCAACCGAACTTGGAGATGCTCCTATAAACATTAATATACTCATAAATAAAAGCGTCGGTTGTGACAATTCAAGTATATCCATTGTAGCAAGTCCACCGCTTCGCGTCGTCACAGATTGGAATAGTGTATAGAAAACTGTTTCATGCCATGACTTTCCTGCTAAAAAATGATTTCGTTCTAGTAAAAAAATCATAATCGTTCCAACGACCACGAGCGCAAAAAATGTTGTTGTCGTCAATTTTGTAAATAACGAAAAACGAAATAGTTGCTGTCTCCTTTTACTAAGGAATTGTTTCACTTCCATTAATACAGGGAAGCCGATTGCTCCTAAAATAATAAGTAACATATGAATCATTTGAACAATGTAATCTTTTTTATACGGAATTAGCGATTGTCCTGTTAAATCAAATCCGCCGTTCGTAGTTGCACTAACAGCTGCAAAAAAACCGTGAAAATAAGCTTCTTGCCAAGTTGGAAAGTAAAGTAAGAATCTTGTACCTAATAATATTGCTCCAATAAGCTCTATTGAAATAATTACAATTAAAATAGAACGCATCAATTCTACAAGACCTGATAAATTCCCTTGGTTATGGTCTGCCATAATCAGTCTTCTTCTCTGCAAACCAATCTTTTTTCCTGTTATAATCCAAACGAATGTACCTAGCGCCATAATTCCTAAGCCGCCCAATTGTAAAATAAGGGCTAAAATAATAATTCCTGCCGTAGTAAATGTATCTGAAATCGTAACAACAGACAGTCCCGTAACACTTACCGCACTAACAGATGTAAAGAGGGCATCGATAAATGTCCATTTCACATCAGCCTTTGTAACAAACGGTAAACTAAGTAATATTACCGATACAACTACTGCTAATAAATAAAACAAAACAATGAGTTGTACAGGACGCAATTTTTGTAAAAACTTTTTTATATCTCTCATTCCATCACTTCGCTACCTTTTTTCTATCGATTAAATAAAGAAAAATCTTCACTTTCTTTATTTGTAAATAACTGCTCAAATATTTTAGCAAATACCATTCCATACACAGTTCCATTACCTCCATATGGCAATGCATAAAATAAATTATGTATCTTATTATCTTCTTTTAAAATAGGGAGACCATCATGACTACCGCCAAATGCTGCCGCCCAATAGTACTCCGCCTGTATATCTTTATACTGCGGGAACATCTCTTTTATAATGTTAATAAGGACATCACGCTTATGCAATAATTTCGTATCACCGATTGTTTGAATTTTCATTGCTTCATCCAATCCACCTACAATAATACGATTTTCATACGTCCTAAAATATAAGTAAGGCCTTGCTGTTTCCCAAATTAATGATTGCTCATGCCAGCCTTCAAATGAATCTACCTTATTTGTCACAACTGCATATGATGTTTCCACTGTTGTATTTTTTTCTTTCTTTCCGAAAAGTGCTTCATAACCCGTCGCCATAATAATATTCTTTGCTACAATTTGATTTCCTGTTTTCGTATAACAAATTAAATCATTTTGACGTTTTTTTATATGTATGGCCTCTGTATGTTCATATATAGTAGCACCCATTTGATTTGCTTTATGCAAAAGGCTATGCGCTAATAAATACGGATTTACCTCAGCATCACCATGTGTATATAATGCCGCTTGTCTTGTAAAAGGATACCGTTCCTTAATATCAGATGCTGTAAAATACTCAACTGGAAACTCATAATTCTGTAACATTTTGTATTCTTCTTGTAAAAATGAGACATCTTCACTTTTACTTGCATAATATAAACTACTTCGCGGAATAAACTGGGGATCAATATCGAGAGTCGGTACAACTTTCTCCATTGTTCGTAACGCTTCGTAACAAAGCTTATATGCTCGCACCCCTTTTTCTTCGCCAAATGTATGGATAAGTGAGGTTAACGATTTATCATGAAGAAATTGTAATAACCCTGTATTAGCAGCTGTGCTGCCACATGAAATCATATTTTTTTCAATAAGTGTAACACGCATTCCCATTTTCGCTAACGAATACGCTATTTGAGCACCTGCTTCGCCACTTCCAACTACAAGCACATCACATATCATATCATTTTCTAACGATGGATAACAAGGCATAGAAGCTCCTGTATCCCAAAACAACTTACCAATCATAAGCTTCATAATTATACTCCTAAAATATAAATTTCTCCTTCCTATGTTTTGTTATTTTACATAAAAAAATCCAACTAACATATGCTAGTTGGATCTTTTTATTTTTACTTAGAGCGCTCGTCAAGCCAATCTCCAATCGTCGGATACGTTTGTTTTACCGCTGTTCCACCGTAAACAATCGACATATGTCCCGTTGGTAAACATACATATTGTTTATCTGTGCTAGAAATATGATCTAGCAACGCTTCTACTTGGCACGGCAGGGCGATATGATCACGTTTCCCTGAAATATTTAAGACATTCGCCTTAATATTTGCAAGGTCTACCTTTTGTCCGCGAATAACGAGTTCACCTTTAACCAATTTATTGTTTTGATAAAAATCACGAATCCACTGTCTGTATGATTCACCTGGGAACGGAATGCCATCGCCAACCCACTTTTGAACTAACCTCCAGCTTTCAACGAAGCGCTCATTCTCTGAACGATCTACTAAAGCAACATATGGACCAACAAAGTTCGTAATTGGTTTTAACATTTTGTTTCCGAAATCAATCATTTCTGGCGGAATATTTCCAAATGTATCAACCGCTTTATCTAGATTGAAGTATTTCTCATCTAATAAAGGACCATATAATCCTGTTTCAGAGAAATCAAAAGGACTTGTCATAAAGATTAGGTTACGAATTGGCATGTGCGGATGAAGTGCCGCATAAATAGAAGTTAGCGTTCCCCCCATGCAATAACCAAGTAAAGAAATCTCGTCCGATTTTGCAGTTCGCATTACTTTTTTCACTGCTTTTGCAATATAATCAAACACAAAATCATCAAATTTCAAATGACTATCTTCTAAACCAAATGTGCCCCAATCAAGCATATACACATCAAAACCACGGTCCACTAGATATTCCACTAAACTATTTCCAGGAGTTAAATCCATAATATATGGTTTATTAATAAGAGCATATATTAATAGAATTGGAACTCTTTGTGTTTTTTCTTGTTTTGGAATGTAGCGATAAAGCTTCGTCTTATTCTTCGTCCAAATAACCTCTTTCGGCGTTAATCCTACTTGTGGCTCTGGTTCACGTAATAAAATTTCACTCGCCCTTTTCACTCGGCGATATGCTTTTCGGTACTCTTCTGGGTATAGCTCTAATTGCTTTTCCCATTCTGTTGCGAATGTAGTCATTTTTCTATCTCCTTTTTGGTCAATTTCCTTCTAAAAAAAGAAGTGCATTCCTGCTATGGATATGCACTTTTTTCTTACTTCATTACATATATAATCCGCCGTTAATGTTTAATTGCTGACCTGTGATATAAGCACCGTCACGGCATAGGTATACTACACCTTTTGCAATTTCATCAGCTTGACCAAAACGTTTTTTCGGGATTTTAGCGACGATTTTTTGACGTACTTCTTCTGGCACTTCTGCTACCATTTCAGTATCAATAAATCCTGGGCAAATAGCGTTTACAGTTACATTTGTTTTTGCAAGCTCTAATGCTAATGATTTTGTAAATCCTAGCATACCTGCTTTCGCTGCTGAGTAGTTTGTTTGTCCAAATCCACCCGCTTGACCAATAATAGAAGAAATGCTAATAATTCTACCTTCTTCCGCTTCCGTTATGTATGGAAGTACCGCGCTTGTCGTATTAAACACACTGCTTAAGTTCACGTCAATTACGCGTTCCCAATCTTCACGATTTAACTTTTTGAATGTACGATCTCTTGTAATACCAGCATTATTAACAAGAATATCAACTTTACCAAAATGATTCACTGCTTCTTCCACAAGTCGGTTTGCGTCTTCTACTTTAGAAACATCTGCTTGAACTGCATAAACGTCATGTCCTTCTTTTCCTAGTTCATTTACTAAGTTTTCAGCTGCTTCTTTACTGCTGTTATAGTTAATAACAACTTTTGCGCCCTCTTGTGCTAACGCTACTGTGATCGCTTTTCCAATCCCTTTTGCCCCACCTGTTACGATTGCTACTTTGCCATTTAATTGAACCATTTCTTTTCCCCCTTAAATGAATTTGTGAACGACTATTATGAATCATTTTGGTACTCATACTATGGAGTCCCTATATAATTATGTTTCGCTGTTTATACATAGAAAAGAGATTCTCCCTTTCTCTTTCATATGTTATAAACAAGCGCTATTATCACTTTTTATTTTCTGGCTTATTCGTAGGTTTTACTTCTTCTTTTACAGGTTCTTGTAGTTTTGCTAGTACTGCATTTTGCTTTTCTAGCAATTCTAAAATTTGATCAACTTTCGTTTCTAATGTGCGAATATCTTGTTTTACTTTCGTAACATCGCGCTTTAATGTAGGAGCTTGTCCTACTGACTCTACCTTATCTTCTAGAAACTCCTCAATGTTATCCACTTTATTTTCTAAGTTAATAACAAGCGTAGCCACTCTAGCGATATCCTCTTTCGTAGGCACATTCACCTGCTCTAAATAATTTTTTGTCGTATCATTTAATGCTTTTTGATAAAACAAATTCAAATCTAGAACGCTGCCCATCCAAGCAGAATATTCTTCTGTTTTAATTGTTTCATTGAGCGCTTTTCCCCAAAATGTTTCGGTTTGTTCATAAGCATTTTTCCATGCTTGTAGTGGATCGAATTTTTGATCAATCACTTTACCTACACTCCCTTTTTCGTTTTTGAAACAATTCAACCTATTCATTATTTTCTAATATTCTGAATAAAACTTCAAGTCTATATTTTATTTTTTTCTATTTTCTAACAAATGTATTGACTTTAAAAACAGATAGGTGTAAATTGCACTTATAAGCAAAAAATTCCATCTAACTGATTCATGAGGTGATGCACAATCATGCTACATAATGAACCAGAACAACGCGAAAGTTTGGAGAACAACCAAACAAAACAACCAAACTCCATGCCAAAAAACTTCTTAGTTCCCTTCTTACTTCTATGTCTAAAAGACTGGAGTCTTCATGGTTACAAACTTATTCAAATGCTAATGGATATCGGCTTTTCTTCTGTTGACCAAGGTAATGTCTATAGAACACTACGCAAATTAGAAAAAGAAAACCTTATTTCTTCTACTTGGGATACAAGCGAAGGAGGGCCAGCAAAAAGAATTTATTCTTTAACTGAATATGGAGAGAAATATTTAGCAACATGTGCAACTTCTTTTGAGCATTACCAAAATATGCTGCGAACGTTTTTCACGTTATATACGAACGCATTCTTTCCATTTGCCACTTCTCCAGAAAAGGATGAAAAGGATTCTTCATCTTCACCTGGTGGTACAGCAGAGTAATCTGCGTTCACAATATGCAAAAAAACATTTGGGGGTCAAACAATGGAAACTAAACCATACGAATTGGTCGATGCATTTTGGAAAAACTGGTCTCAATCTCTTTCCCTTTTCTCTTCAGCTGGGAAACAATTAGAGCAACTTACTTTAGAAACATTAAAACAACAACAAGACGCTTTGCATAAATTAACATCAGGAGTAGATGAACTGGAAAAAGAACTGCAACAATTCACTACTCAATTCAATAATCAATATACAGATTACGTGAAGCAATTAACAGGAAACTCCTTAAATGATCAAATTAATGAGTGGCAAGACAAGTGGAAAGAACTTTCTGCTCATATGCAACAGCTAACTGTTTCTCCTACAAAAACATCTTTGTCTATCCTTACTCAAACAAGCGGTCAATTTGAAGAAACAACGAAGCAATTTATTGAACAACAACAATTACAACGTGAAGAGGCTCAAAAACAGTTAGAAGGTTTTTTGGAAGATTTCAAGACAAAACAGTTGGAACTCGCAAAAAAGTTCGAGGAAAACTCAAAAAATCTATTTACTTCCATCAAGTAAGAAAAATGTGGGAGCTAACTGCAGCACAAACAAAACTCTTTCTTCCTCCTACTACATCAAGATGGCTAGCATTTTTCGATATGGAAAAGAAGGAGGACAAAATGAATCCATTTCAAGAAGCACAAACCGTCCCGGAGCTTCGTTATGATGAGATTCAAGTCGGTGATCAAGCATCACTTACAAAAACGATTACGGATGAGGACGTTATCAATTTTGCAAAATTGACTGGAGATGTGAATCCTATTCATATTTTAGATTCTTTTGCAAAAACGACAATGTTTAAAGAACGTATTGCTCATGGTATGCTCGTTTCAAGTTTTATTTCTACCATCCTTGGAACGAAACTCCCGGGTAAAAATACGATTTATTTATCTCAAAACGTTTCATTCCGCGCTCCTGTCAAAATCGGCGATACACTTCGCGTTGTGGCAGAGGTCATCAAAAAACGTGACGATAAAAAAATCATTACGTTACAAACAAATATATATAATCAATCGGATGATATTGTCGTGGAAGGTACAGCGACAATACTAAAAAAAGAGTAGCAAAAATTGCTACTCTTTTTTCTATCCAATAACTTCTAATCACACCGATTACTTCCGCGTATGAGCACGCCGGTTCCACATAAAATAACGGTACCAGTTCAGATACATACTTAGCTGAACTGGATTACTCATAAGGATGTGTATCATCATGGCAAAAACAAACAAATTACTAGTTCCAGGTGCTGAACAAGCACTTGATCAATTTAAATATGAAATTGCACAAGAATTCGGCGTAAGCTTAGGGTCTAATACTGCATCACGTTCTAACGGATCAGTTGGCGGTGAAGTAACAAAACGTCTTGTTTCTTTAGCTCAACAACAATTACGTGGATAACAATATAACATATGGCTTAGAGGCAGATATTCTCTGCCTCTTTCTATTTTTAACATACATAATGGTGCTTTTTCACATACTAGTAAAAGCAAACTGAAAGGAACGATATGTAACATGAAACGGATTAACATTCACATGAGTCCTCCCCGTGTTCTTACTTTGTCTTTTATTATGTTATCAATTATCGGTACATGCTTATTAAAATTGCCAATTGCTACAACGACGTCTATTTCATGGCTCGATGCTTTATTTACAACCGTTTCTGCTTGTACGGTTACAGGGCTTGGTGTTGTGGACACTGGGAAAGTATTTACCTTATTTGGCCAATGTGTCATTTTAACACTTATACAAGTGGGCGGACTTGGCATTATGAGCTTTGCTGTTTTAATTGCGATTATGCTTGGCAGAAAAATTGGCCTTCAAAACCGAATTTTACTACAACAAGCATTAAATCAAACGAATATAGGCGGTGTCATTCGTCTTGCCAAAGCATTATTTTTATTCTCTTTTACAGTCGAATGTATCGCTGCTTTCATTCTTTCTTTTGAATGGGTACCGAAATATGGGATTGCTAAAGGGATCTATTATAGCTTTTTTCATTCCATCTCTGCTTTTAACAATGCAGGTTTTTCTGTTTGGAGCGATAATTTAATGTCCCACTCTCACAGCATTCTTGTCAATCTCGTCATTTCCTCCCTCATTATTTTAGGTGGGATTGGTTTTACAGTAATCGTAGATATAAAAAGAAAGAAAAATTTTAAAAACCTTACATTACACTCAAAACTTATGCTCTCTTCTACTCTAATCATCAATATTATTGCGACTGTTTTTATTTTTATATTCGAGTTTCACAATTCTCTTTCTATGAGAGGCTTTACCCCATTTGAAGAAGGCATGGCTGCTTATTTCCAAGCTATTTCAACGCGTACTGCCGGGTTTAATACAGTTGATATTTCCGCATTATCAAAGCCTTCCCTTTTATTAATGATGCTTCTAATGTTTATCGGAGCCGGTAGTGCTTCAACTGGCGGTGGGATTAAATTAACAACCTTTTTAATCATGTTTTTTGGGGTATTTAAATTTTTACAAGAACAAGACGATATTGTCGTGTTTAAAAAATCCATTAAAGATACTCTCATTGTCAAATCATTGACCATCGCTATTATTTCTATTTCATTTATTTTTTTTGCTATTTTAATTTTAAGCATTACTGAGCGAGTTCCTCTATTGATGAGTGCTTTCGAAGTATTTTCAGCATTTGGGACTGTCGGTCTCAGTATGAATTTCACACCACACTTAACGATGATTGGAAAAGCTATTATTATCTTTATGATGTTTTTTGGGAAGATGGGGCCTTTAACATTAGCTTTTTCATTTGCACGTAAAAAGAACCGGAAAATAAAATATCCGAATGAAGACATTTTAACAGGTTGACAACCGTATAAATTATCCATATAATGAGAGTACAATAGCATATCTCCAAAGGGGAGTAGCGTCCAAGAATATTTCTTGGAAACAAAGTCGTCATTACGTAGAACTTAGTTCTTCCGGCTTTGTTGGCATTTTCATTACATATGTCTAGCAAGACCTTTGCCTATTAACGGCAGAGGTCTTTTTTGCATCCATTTCCAAATTCTTCTAAAGTTAATAGGCAGGAGTATGGGGAAACTAAATAGTGGGGAATTCTTCACTTATTTAGTACTTATAGAAATGAGAGGAGAATGTACATGGATGTATCATTATTATTGGAGTATGGTTGGGTATTACTCATCCTAATTGCACTAGAGGGGATTTTAGCGGCTGACAACGCTCTTGTTCTTGCAATTATGGTAAAACATTTACCAGAAGAAAAAAGAAAGAAAGCACTATTTTATGGATTAGCAGGGGCATTTGTTTTCCGTTTCGGATCGTTATTTATGATTTCGTTCCTAGTGGACGTATGGCAAGTGCAAGCAATCGGTGCCATTTACCTTATGTTTATCGCTGGTAATCACTTATTTAAAACGTATGTTAAAAAGAATACAGATGAAGAAACAGAAGAAAAAGAAGCAAAGAAAAAACAAGAGAACTTTTGGTGGACTGTATTTAAAGTTGAAGTTGCAGATATCGCCTTCGCAGTTGATTCTATTTTAGCTGCTGTTGCATTAGCAATGACTTTACCAAAAACAGGATTAGGTACAATTGGTAGTCTTGATACTGGGCAATTCGTTGTTATCTTTGTAGGTGGACTTATCGGATTAATCATTATGCGATTTGCAGCAACTGCTTTCGTACAAATTTTAAAACGTAAACCAGGACTTGAAACTGCGGCATTCTTAATTGTAGGTTGGGTTGGTGTGAAACTAGCAGTTTATACGTTAGCACATCCTGCATTAAATGTAATTCCGCATTCATTCCCAGAATCTACACCATGGAAGCTTACATTCTGGATTGTATTAGTTGGAATCGCAGCTGGTGGTTGGTTCTTCTCAAAAGAAGTAGAAACAAAAGTAGAAAAGAATTTAGACGAAAAAGCGCTGTAATTACAGCGCTTTTTCTTTTTACCCTTCCCCCACTCAATGTCCAGAAAAAATTCTATTATACTATTTTTTGTAAACGTTTTCTTAATATATGTATGTCCTTTTTGTGAAACATTGCACAAACTTATTGAAACTAAGACAGAATCGATGTACTTTATTCATATAAGGAGTATTTATCCCGCTTTAATGGGCAGTAAGACCCCCACCTCAAAATTCAGCGAAAACAAAGAAGTTAGGTGGGGATCAACTGCCCATAAAAGCCCGATTGGTGAGGGCTGATAATCAGTGGGAGATGAAGAAAACCCCCACTGATTAAAGTTTCACTTTATAGATGATGTACTAAAGGAGCGTATTACTCATGCTAGAACAAGGATTAGATTATGTTGTCAAACTGGCTAAGAGCAAAAAACAAATGTTAGATACAAACCCGATGCAATATTTCATTCGTGCCGCACTTGCGGGTATTTATATCGGTTTTATTATTGTACTATGTTTTAAATTAGGTAACTTTTTTCACATTGCAGATTCACCAGCAACTTATTTAGCTGCTTCTATGTTTTTCGGAATTGCCCTCGTACTTATTATATATGGTGGTGCTGAATTGTTTACTGGAAACACAATGTACTTCACTGTAGCAACATTAAGAAAAGAAACAACAATATCTGATACACTTCGTAACTGGGTTACTTGTTATGCAGGCAATTTAGCTGGCGCTTTATTCTTTGCCTTACTATTTTATGCCACTGGAATTTTCGAAACAATTGATCACGGTCATTTCATGAATAAAGTCGTTGAGGGAAAAATGAATACACCTACAATGCAACTATTCTTTAAAGCAATTTTATGTAACTGGCTTGTATGTCTTGCTTGTTTCTTACCTTCTCAAGTTAAAGGTGATCCAGCAAAAATTATGATGATGATGATGCTCGTTTTCACATTCTTCTTATCTGGTTACGAGCATAGCATCGCAAACTTATCGCTGTTTGCTTTATCTTTAGTTTCACCGCATCCGGAGACAATTTCTTTTGCAGGTGCTATTCATAACTTAATTCCAGTTACAATTGGTAACATTATTGGCGGGTCTATATTTGTCGGTATGGTATACCATTACTTAACAAAGAAAGTACCTGACGTGAAACAAGAAGAAACTGAATTAGGAGCAGCTCAACAAGAAGAAATCATTCCGTTGCAAGCACATATGAAACATTAAAAACTCCAAAGTTTTACTTTGGAGTTTTTAGCTCCCCACATATTTAACAACAAGATTAGGGTTAATCTCTCCCTCTTCCTTTCCCTTATTCATTCTCTGTTTCATCTTATGCATACCGATAACATCATTCGTATGAAAGTGTATTTCATTTACATATAGACCCTCTTTACAAAAAGTCTCTACAAAATCTAATCCACTTTTTTCTCCCCATCCCATATTGAAATCAAGGGAAAGAACATTCACCTCATAATCTCGTACCATTTGCAAAGCACATTCTACTGTAGTTGCGAGCACGTAACCGTACGGACAACTTCTTTGATCATCCATATATACATTCATTTTCTATCCCCTCTCTATTTTGCATACGTGACCAACATGTAACATATTGCCCCAAGACTAATAAAAGGACCAAACGGTATTTGAGTCCTCATTTTCATACGTTTTAATACGAGACCAGCTCCAAAGAAACAAAGACTAAAACAAGATGCTAAAAATAAAACGATAAAAATCCCTTTCAGTCCCACTATAAATCCAAGTAACGAAAGTAATTTTATATCCCCTCCCCCAAGCCCTTCTGGATATATCTTTTGCATGCAGTATAACAAAATGAATATAACGCAACTACCAACTATACTATCTATCCAAGTAACTAACGGTATAAAAACACATTCTAAAATGAGTAAACAAGCAAACCAAGCTAAAATACGATTTGGAATTAACATATATATGTAATCTGTAACTGAAATAATAAGAAGTAACGAAAAAAGTGATAAAACGATAATAAGCTCTCGTTCCACCCCAATCATATATACAGTTAGAAGACATATCATTCCAGTTATAAGTTCAAATACTACGTACAAAATTGAAATTTTCCTCTTACAATTCGTACAACGCCCTCTTTGCATACAAAAAGAAATGATTGGAATCAATTCTTTTGGCTTTAGCACATACTTACAATAATGACAATATGAACGCGGGGTTATGATAGACTCCCCTAGCGGAACTCTCATCGCAATTACCATAAAAAAAGAACCAAACACCATCCCCGCTAACAATGCATATACATAAGTGAACATCCCTTCCTCTCCTTTCCAGAAGAACATAGCAAAAAAAGGAGAGAACTTCTACTTCATATTATCTCTATTCTATTAAAAAAGCAGGCCATTTTCTGGCCTGCTTTCCCCTATTTTATACGATGAAATATACTGCTTTTAATGGTCCATGTACTCCGACAACAAGATTCATTTCTATATCTGCCGAGTTACTAGGTCCTGTAATAAAGTTAATACAAGATGCCACTGTCTCGCCATTTTCTACACGCTTGTTCATATCCTCAACTGCTTGTGTAATACGAGGTACAAGTGTTTCACGTGGAATAATAGCAAAGTATACAGTCGGTAAAAAGTGTAAAGAACGACCTTGGCCTTTATGACTTTGTACAACGATCGTACCAGATTCAGCTAAAGTATAATCACTAAATACAATTCCAATATTCGCTCTTTCCGCGATACGCATATTCTCTTCTTTTTTCTCAGAATCCCATACGTTCACTTCAACATTTTGCTTTGGAAGTTCTTCTTTAAATAAAGAAGTCAATCCATAAGAATCAAAACGTTCATCTGCCGATAACATAATAGGTCCCCCGCCGTTTTCAACGATTACTTTTTGAATATCTTCACGTAAACGGTCGTTTGTCGTTTCCACAACAGTTGTATGAATGTTTGTACATTGATTTTTAAATACTTCTAACAATTCTTCTTGTGAATAATTTTTTAACGTTTCTTTATTCACATTATTTTTCCATACTGGACGTTTTACACCATCCGTTTTACGCGCGCGTCCAAGTTCTTTTGCAATATTCTCTAGAAAGGACTCACGGTTTTGAATTAATCCTGTCATTATTTGTCCCCGCCTTTCTTATGATCTTTATACCAATCACGGAATCGTTCTTTACTTGGAGCCGGGAATTCACGAATATCTGTCCAGTTTTTAAGTGGCCCAACACCTTTTGATACACGGTTACCAGATGTAAATGGACTCATTGCTGCTGGCGCCATCTTTGATCCCATTTTATATAAAGCTGCTGAAGATGCACCCATACTAAACATTTTCATTGCTAATTTTTCTGCAAGTGGAGCACGCCCTTCTTGCTCAACGATAACTTGACGATGTTTTAATAATAAATCATGCAATGGAATTTTTACTGGACAAGCTTCTGTACACGCTCCGCATAAACTAGAAGCATAAGGAAGCTCTTTGTAATCATCATATCCACCTAAAAGTGGTGTTAATACCGCCCCAATTGGTCCTGAGTATATAGAGCCATATGAATGTCCACCAACATGTCGATATACAGGGCATACGTTCACACAAGCAGCACAACGAATACATTGCAACACTTGACGGAATTCAGATCCAAGAATTTGAGAACGACCATTATCAACCACAACTAAGTGGAATTCTTCTGGGCCATCTACTTCCTCTTCTTGAATTGGTCCCGCTACCGTTACATAACTTGTTAACTTTTGACCTACTGCACTACGACATAGTAAACCAACTAAAACATCTAATTCTTCCATTGTCGGAACCATACGTTCCATACCCATAACCGCAATTTGTGTTTTTGGAATCGACATAACAAGGTCAGCATTACCTTCATTTGTTACTAAACAAAGAGAGCCAGTATTTGCAACAGCGAAGTTACAACCTGTCACACCAATTTCTGCATCCATAAATTTTTCACGAAGTTGTTTACGAACAAACTTTGTCATTTCGTATGGATCATCAGAATTTTCATAGCCAAGCTTTTCTTTAAATACATCACGAATTTGCGTTCTATTTTTATGAAGAGCAGGCGCAATAATATGTGAAGGTGGATCGTTATCTACTTGCAAAATATACTCTCCTAGATCACTTTCTAACACTTCACAACCGATTTCTTCAAGCGCATGGTTCATACTAATTTCTTCTGTTACCATTGACTTTGATTTTACTACCTTTTTTGCCTGCTTCTTTTTTGCAACGTCTTGAATATACTTTGCTGCTTCCTCTTTCGTTTTCGCAAAGTACACATGTCCGCCTCTTTTTGATACATTTTCACTTAACTGCATTAAGTAATAATCAAGATTTTCTAACGTATGTTGACGAATTTCTTCACCGAGTTCACGCCATTCTTCCCAGTTTCCTAATTCATCTGCTGCTTTTAAACGATTCGTATATAAGCGTGTTTGTGCAGAAGATACTGCTCCGCGCATAAACGAATCTTGAATTCCATCGCCAACGCGATCATTAAATTTTTTCTCACTGATTTTCATAGACATAGCTTATGTTCCCCCTTCATGAGCGACTATTCAGTACCTCAGCAATATGCATGACTTTTATTTCTTTTCCTAAACGCTCAATACGTCCGCCAATGTTTAACAAACACCCACAATCTGCACCGATTAAATAATCAGCGCCTGTTTCCATTGCACTATCTACCTTTTCATCTACCATTTGCTCAGAAATTGGAGTCATCTTCACTGAAAACGTTCCCCCAAACCCGCAACAATTTTGCACATTTGGTAACTCTCTCACTGTTAACCCTTTTACATTAGATAATAAAATTCCTGGTGCCTCTGTTACTCCAAGCATACGTGTCATATGACATGATTTATGAATAGTAGCAATCCCTGGTAAACTTGCACCAACATCAGTAACCTTTAAAACGTCTACAATAAATTGTGTAAATTCATATGTTTTATCAGCAACTTTTTGTGCACGTTTAGCCCACTTCGGATCATCTTTAAAAACATGCGGATACTCATGAAACATTGTCGCACAAGAACCAGATGGCGTAACGATATATTCTGCATCTTCAAAAGTTTCAATCATATGTTTCATCGCTTCTTTTGCCGCTTCTACATGGCCGCTATTATAAGCTGGCTGGCCGCAACAAACTTGTGCTTCTGGAAATTCAATTTCACAACCTAAACGCTCCAACACCTCAACTGTTGCTTTGCCGACATTTGTTTCAAACATATCGACTAAACAAGTAACAAATAAAGTAACTTTCATAATTATTACTCCCCCTTTTTACAACTCCACCAACAAACATATGGTCATCAGATGACTAAGGAGAGAAGAAATAGGCTCAACCATGGCCTATCCTCTCCCTCTTCTAAAGAAAACGCTTACTTAATCTCTCTCTATTTTATCAGAAAATTAGATTTTTAAAAGATTAAATTAAGAATTTATATCGTTTCTACCTGTGACAATATGTTCTACATTTGTTAAATGATCTAGCATTGCTTGCTGCGCTAATTCTACATCTTGCTTTAACACTGCATCATATATAACTTGATGCTCTTCTATAAGTCGTTCTGATGTTGTTTGTTCACCATATAAAATAATGCGTCTTGATTCACCAATCGTTTCAGCAATCATCTCTGAAACATGATTCATAAGTTCAAGCAAAATGTTGTTATGCGAAGACTCTGCAATTCCCATATGGAACTGAAAATCTGCTTTTTCACCAGCTTTTTCATCTCCAACGCTCTTTGCCATTTCATCTAACCAATGCTTCATATTTTGCAAATTATCTTCCGTACGTTTTGCCGCAGCTGCTCGAACTGCCCCCACTTCAAGCACCTTTCGTACTTCTAATAAATTCAAAATATCTTCTTTCTTCATCAATAATCTATTGTTTAATGATTTTGTTAATGAAGAAGAATCGAAGTTCTTCACATATGTACCTTCTCCTTGTTTCATCTCAATTAAGCCCATTGCTCTTAGCGCACTTAGCGCTTCACGAACAGCAGATCTACCAACTTGAAACTGCTCAGCTAATTGATGTACAGGAAGTAGTTTGTCACCAGGTTTTAACGTACCATTTTTAATCATTGTTAAAATAGCTTCAGATACTTCTTCGTAAATCTTTTTCGGTTTAATAGATTTGTACTCCAGTTAAATCACCTCAGTATCTTCCAAACAACAATTGAAACGATTTATAAGAACTTTGCATCATAACTATTTTAGAACGAATTAGTAAGAAGTACAAATGTTTTGTTCATAAAATCGTCAAAATTCCGATATTTATTACATATTAATTTATATCTTACGTATAATTATTGTCTTCCATATAAAGAGCATGCCCTAAAAATTAGAACATGCTCTCCTCATCCTGTACTTTCAATTTAATACTAACCGTCGTACCGTCCCCTTTTTCACTTTCAATCCGCCACTGTCCATCATGTATATGAACAATTTGTCTTACAATTGCCAGGCCTAAACCTGTTCCACCATGTTGACGACTTCTCGCTTTATCAACTCGGTAAAAACGCTCGCCAAGGTTTTCTAAATGCTCTGTATCAATACCGATTCCCGTATCTTTTATGTTCAATTCACAGTAATCATCTATCTGCCTGAGCGTTATCATAATATCCCCGTTTTGATTCGTATACCGTATCGCATTATCTAACACGTTATGAAGCACTTGTTGCATACGATCCTCATCAATCATTACAATGATTTCTGGATTTAAATTTGTTGAAATACGAATTTTCTTTTCTATAAACTTAATCTCATACGTATCTAACACATCTTCAATTAGTTGTGAAAAAACGATAGGTTGTTTCTTTAACGGAAAATGTTCCCCTTCTAGTTGTGCTAAATCTAATAAATCATGAACGAGACGCTGCATACGATCTGCTTCTTTATGAATAAGCTGTGTTACTTTTTCCTGCTGTGGTCCCTTCGCTACACCATCTAAAATAGCCTCGCTATACCCTTTTATATAACTAAGCGGTGTTCTTAGTTCATGCGAAACGTTAGCTAAAAACTCCTTACGCTTTACATCTTCTGTCTCCAAAGAATTTGCCATTTTATTAAATGCTTTTCCTAATCGCCCAATTTCATCTTCAGAAGAAATTGTAATTCGTTCTGAGAAATCTCCCGTAGCCAAATGATTGGCAACTCGCTCCATTTGCGAAAGTGGTTTCGTAATAGCAATAATAATTTTTCTACCAATCCATATTGTCAGTAAAGTTATAGCAAGTGCTAACGGTGCTAAAATAAGACCCATATCATATATTAAGTCTTTTATACTTTTTAAAGGAATATAAGAATATACAATACCAACTAATTTTTTATTTTCTAAAACAGGGATGACAACCCCCATAATATTACGGTCAAAATGTTCCTCGTATCCTATCTTTGTCACAGTTTTTCCATCTAATAATGCTTGCCTGTCCCCTTCACTTATAAGAGAATGATGGTGCACATCAAATGGTAAACATGCGCTTAAATCACGTGGGTTCGATACGAAAAGAACATCTGAACTAGATATTTGATCAAATGCTCTTACTTTCTCTTCAAAAATTGATATTCCTTCGCGCTTATCATATTGCGCAGCAAGACGCTTCCCTTCCATTACTAATGAATCTTTTAAATTATCAACGTATAGTTTTTCGTACGAGTATAAAGATACAAAATAAAGAAAAGAAACTGTTACAAATACTGCACATACTACTGTCAGCCAAAGCTTCTGTACCATCGTAAACATACGTTACACCTCAAATTTATAGCCTACACCCCAAACAGTTTGAATGTAGTTTCCACTTTCTCCAAGCTTCAAACGCATCGTTTTCACGTGCGTATCTACGGTTCTTGTACTTCCGGCATAATCATATCCCCATACCTTTTCTAGCAATTGTTCTCGGCTAAATACTTGTCCCGTATGTTGGCAAAGAAAATAGAGTAAATCAAACTCTTTTACTGTAAGAGAAATTGGCTCACCATCCACCTCAATTTTCCTACTTTTTTCATTAATAAGGATCGGTCCAAACTGAAATTCCTCTTGTTGCTCTTGCTTTGTATAACGCCTT
Source organism: Bacillus sp. FSL R9-9834 (assembly GCF_038006905.1). Taxonomy (NCBI): domain Bacteria; kingdom Bacillati; phylum Bacillota; class Bacilli; order Caryophanales; family Bacillaceae; genus Bacillus; species Bacillus sp. FSL R9-9834. Next base: position 1,358,844 of record NZ_JBBOWD010000001.1, on the reverse strand, counting down.
AATACAGCTTCCATACGAGCAATTAATTCACCAGGACTAAATGGCTTTACAATATAATCATCTGCTCCCATACGTAAGCCGTTCACCCTATTCCACTCTTCACCTTTTGCTGTTAAAAATATTATTGGTACATCTGACGTTTTTCTAATTTCTTTACAAACTGAAAGTCCATCCATCTCTGGCATCATAATATCTAGTACAACGAAATCATAATGATTTGTCTCTAATTTTTTTAGAGCTTCTTTTCCATTTTCAGCTTCTCCCCACTCGTATCCGAAATTATCTAAGTACATTCCAACAAGTTGCCTCATATCACTTTCATCATCTACAACTAGCACCCTATATTTACTCATTGTCCTTCCCTTCTCTCTCCATGAGTTGAAACGGTCCTTTTCCGACTTTAATTGTTTGTTTTATTTTCAAATTCTTCATATCCATGACGCACACTTCATCACTATCATAGCTTGCTACGTATCCTTCTGCTCCGCTCTTCAAAAATGCAAATGGGTTTGATCCTACTTCTACAGAAGCCACCTCTTTATACGTGCTAACATCAAACTTTCTAAGCGTATTCGAACCGTGACTTAATGCATATACATACTTATTATCCTTCGTAATATTCACAGGCATAAACGGAGCGTGTAAAGAACGTACCATTTCTCCGCTCTGCAAAGAATACACTAATACTTTCTCATTTACCTGATTTCCATCACCATGTCCGCCAATCCATATTTCTTTCCCATCTGGACTAATTGTTGCTCCCGTTGAAGCTGGTGGAATCATAAAGGATTGTATTACTTCTTTTTTCTTTGTATCAATTGTCGTTAGCTTCGTATCATAAAAGTTTAATACAGATAACTGGTTATGGTACTCTACCATCGTTATTGGTCCTTTTCCTGTCGAAACATTCCCTGTCTCTTTTCCATTAATCGTAAAGAACCTTACCTTTTGGGCATTTTGATCGGCAGCAAATAATTGCTTTTTATCTTCTGATACGACTACATTTACAATGCCTTTTCCTGTTTTATATTTTCCCACTTGCCTTCCTTCTGCTAGTGAATATACATACATGTACTCTAACTGCTTACCATATACAAGTATGTCCTCACCATTTGGAAGTAGTGCAATCCCTGCCATTGGTTCGTTAAGTTCCCATGTCGTAATTAACTTTTTAGTATGTTTATCGACAAAACTAATACTACCTTCTTTTATATTCGTTGTTATAATAACACTTTTATCTTTAGCAATCGATGTATAGGAACTTCCTTGACACCCTACTAATAGAAATAAAAAACAGAGAAGAAAAACATACTTTCTCAAAAGATCCCCTCCATCTTCGGATGATTTCGTTATAATTGTAAAATAACAAATAAATGTGTGGAAAGTGTGAAATTTCCCTTTCCTACTTCATTTACATATATAATGTACAACAAATAGAATTTGAGGTGTGCCAATTATGCTTTTTCCTGATTTAGCGAATAAAATTGTACGAGAAGTACGCAGGCTAATTAAAGAAAATATTATTATCATTAATATACAAGGCGTTATTATCGCAAGTACAGATATAGAAAGAATCGGCCAATTTCATGAGGGCGCACTCCGCTGCGCAAAACAAAAGAAAACTGTCATTATTACAAAAGAGGATGAACGACGTTTGCAAGGCGTAAAGGCAGGTATGAATCTCCCTTTACTATTCCATGACGAAGTAATTGGTGTCATTGGAATTACAGGCGAACCTGAAAATATTTCACAATACGGAGAAATATTACGTAAAATGACCGAACTACTCATCCATGAAAACTACTTTTTAGAACAACTAGAACTTGAACACCGTTCTTATGAGGCATTTGTCTTTGATTGGCTTCAAAATACAGACTGGTCTCCAAGCTTTCTCGATCGTGCCAAAACACTTGGTATTGATTTATATAAGAAAAAACAACTTATTTTGTTCTCTATCGATCGAAATGACACGATGCTTCAGCGTAAGGTTTGGCAACATGTACGCAATCTATTAACAAAGGAGCATTTATTTATTCGCTGGGGAAATGATCGATTCATTTTATTTACAGCCACAAACTCCAAAGAGCAAACATATCAATTTTTAAAACGATTAAAACAAGACTGTGAAACTTTGTTTTCTGTTCCTTTATATATCGGGATTGGACAATCCGTTACGCCAAGCAATATGAACTTATCATACGAACAAGCATTACAAGCTCTTTCCGTATCACTCGAAACGAAAAACATTGTATTTAATGAAGATTTACGTTTAGAAATGTGCTTACAAGATATTTCTGCTGAAACGCGGGAACAGTTTCTAAAGCGCACCATCGAAAACTTACTATCATCGCCTGAACTTATGCACACTTTACGTTTATTTATTGATTATAACCAATCCTATAAACAAACAGCGGAGCAATTACATATCCACATTAACACATTGCATTACAGACTAAAAAAAATTGAGGAGTATACAGGACTTGATCCGAAACAATTCAAAGACTTAAACATTTTATACTTCTCGCTCCTCTTATTAGATAATCATACAAAAAAGAATGATAAAATAGATTAATCTTTAGATGATTATACATAGAAAGAATCCTCCAACTTTTTTATCATTATAACGAAAGCACTGTGACAACGTTTTTTATGATGACTAATTACGTTAACAGTTTGAGGGGGATTTCCAATGTTAGAAAAACAAATTATTGATTCATTCGTATCCATTGTTGGCGAAGATAATGTGGATACATCCAATATGGGGCGTTTAACGTATAGTTATGATGCCACTCCAAACTTCCAAGCAATGCCTGATGCAGTCATTGCTCCTCGTAATACAAATGAAGTAGCTGAAGTGTTAAAAGTATGTAACACTCATCATATTCCTGTATATGTTCGTGGTTCTGGAACAAACCTTTGTGCAGGGACATGTCCACTTGAAGGCGGTATCGTCCTTATCTTCCGCCATATGAATAACATTTTAGAAATTGATGAAGAAAATTTAACAATTACTGTACAAGCTGGTGTCATTACCCTTGATATTATTAAAGCGGTGGAAGAAAAAGGTTTATTTTATCCACCAGATCCAAGCTCAATGAAAATTTCTACAATTGGCGGTAACATTAATGAAAACTCGGGTGGATTACGTGGATTAAAATATGGCGTAACACGTGATTATGTGATGGGTCTTGAACTTGTCTTACCAAATGGTGATGTGATTCGTACTGGTGGTAAATTGGCAAAAGATGTAGCTGGTTACGATTTAACTCGTTTATTTATCGGTTCTGAAGGAACACTTGGCGTCGTGACTGAAGCGATATTAAAACTTGTTCCTATGCCTGAAACGAAGAAAACGATGCTAGCACTATATGAAGATATTAACGAAGCTGCACGTGCTGTTTCTTCTATTATTGCAAATAAAATCATTCCAGCGACACTTGAATTTTTAGATCAGCCGACCATTGAAGTAGTAGAAGAGTTCGCACAAATCGGTTTACCAACTGATGTAAAAGCAATTTTATTAATTGAACAAGACGGCCCGCCTGAAGTTGTGAATCGAGATATTGAAAAAATGGCTAACGTTTGTCGTTCTATGAATGCAGTTGATGTTCGCGTTGCAAAAGATGAAGCGGAAGCCGATGCGCTTCGTACAGCTCGCCGTAGTGCACTGTCAGCACTGGCAAGATTAAAGCCTACTACAATATTAGAAGATGCAACGGTACCACGATCACAGATTGCTCCAATGGTTGAGGCCATTAATGCCATTGCTAAAAAATATAATATTCCTATTTGTACGTTGGGACATGCTGGCGATGGTAACCTACACCCAACTTGTATGACAGATGCTCGTAACGAAGAAGAAATGCACCGAGCTGAACAAGCTTTTGCTGAAATATTTGCGAAAGCAATCGAACTTGGTGGCACGATCACTGGTGAACATGGTGTTGGTGCAATGAAAGCTCCGTATTTAGAAATGAAATTAGGTAAAGAAGGTATTGCTGCTATGCAAGGAATTAAACACGCCTTCGATCCAAATAACATTATGAATCCAGGAAAGATGTTCGCGAAGGACACTCGCAAAAGAGTGGTGGTTGAGCGATGACAACATTAAATAAAGAAAACATTCAAAAAGAATTTAAAGAACGATTAAGTGAAGATGAACTACTAAACTGTATGCGATGTGGTTTCTGCTTACCAACTTGCCCTACTTACATCCAATCTGGATATAAAGAATCACATTCACCAAGAGGACGTATCGCATTAATGAAAGCGGTCGTTGATGGTTTAATTGAGCCAGATGAAGATGTTGAAAACACATTAAATGTTTGCCTCGGCTGCCGTGCTTGTGAACCTGTTTGTCCATCTGGTGTGAATTATGGCCATTTATTAGAAGAAGCCCGTGATATTATAAATCAAAATAAAAAATTCTCAGTGCCAGTGAAAGCCATTCGTAAAGTCGTTTTTGAAGGACTATTCCCGCATCAAAATCGAATGAGAACATTAACCGGACTAATTGGTTTTTATCAGCGTTCTGGTTTACAAACGCTAACACATAAAACAGGGATTATGAAGTTATTCCCTGAAACACTTGCAACAATGGATCTCGTTTTGCCTAAGGTCCCTAAAATGAAAGCAATGAAAGATCGTCCTGAATTTTTACATGCTGAAAGTACGAAGAAGAAACAAGTTGCATTCTTCACAGGTTGTTTAATGGATACAATGTTTTTAGAAACAAATAACGCAACGATGAAACTGCTTCAGTTAGCTGGTTGTGATATCGTTATTCCGAAAACACAAAGTTGCTGTGGGGCATTACATGGGCATGCTGGTGAGAAAAATGGAGCAAAAGAATTAGCAAAACGCAATATAAAAGCATTCGAAGATTTAAACATCGACTATATTATTACGAATGCTGGTGGTTGCGGAGCTTACCTCGTAGACTACGATTACCTGTTAAAAGATGATCCACAGTGGGCTGAACGTGCAAAGCAGTTCGTTTCTAAAATTAAAGATATTACTGCTATTCTAGTAGAACTAGATTTCCATAAACGTAATGACTTACGAGTCACGCCGCAAGTTATTACGTATCAAGACTCTTGTCACTTACGCAATGTTATGCGAACATCTTCAGAACCTCGTATGTTACTAGAAGCAATTCAAGGCGCAATATACCGTGAAATGAAAGATGCGGATCGCTGCTGTGGTTCTGCTGGTATTTATAACATTGTTCATTCAGAACTATCTATGGAATTTCTAGATTACAAAATGGACCGTGTGCATGAAACAGAAGCAGCAACCATTGTTACTGCAAATCCAGGTTGTTTATTACAAATGAAATTAGGCATTGAACGAGAAGGTCTTTCTCATAAAATGAGAGGAATTCACATTGTTGATTTATTATTAGAAGCAATTGAAACCAACTCGTAATAACTCGTAACATACGTAATAATAGGAAAACGGCTATCTCCTTCGTCTATGTAAAGAGATAGCCGCTTTTTTGTCCGCTACAACATTAAAAATATGTTACTTTATTATAAAAAAGAACAACAGAAACATTACAGTTTTGTAAAAATCAATCCAGTATATTCCTCAAAAAAACGCTCAAACCATTGATACAATAGGATTCTTCATTTTCAATATAGGTACATTTATCCAAAAACCCCCTCTTATAACCACGTATAAAAATGTTGAAAATTCCTTTTATACTCTATGTTTCTCTTATTTTTCCCCCTTTCCCTTCTTAGGATAAATTAGGTAAATTTTAAGTCTATGAATTTTTTTCCATCTTTTTTCTCGTAAATTGTGTGCTACGATGAATTTGTCAGTTAGATGGCTGGCAAAAAAATAAATAAAAAATACACAATATGGGGGCAAACATCATGAAAAAACGTGTTCTATTATCTGTAGCTGCTGCAACAGCACTTACTTTAGGAGTATCTTCTTTAGATGCACAAGCTGCAACAGTACAACAATCTAACATAAAGGTTCAAAATATTCAGCATTCTAAAGTAATGATGAAGCAAATGAGCCAACAAGAATTACAAGCATTCTTACAATCTATGGGCGTTGAGTCATTAGCACAATGGCAACAAGGAAATTTCCAACCAAATTGCATTATTCCTGGTCAACAACCTACTGAAAATGTTGTAACTGAGCAACCAACAGCTAAGCCAGAAACTCAAAAACCAGCTGAACAAAAACCAGTTGAGCAAAAGCCTGCTGAAGAAGTTCAAAAACCAGAAGCTCAAAAGCCTGCTGAAAACAACAATACGCAAAAACCGGCTGAACAAAAACCAGCTGAGCCAAAGCCTGCTGAAGAAGCAAAATCTTTAAGTGAGTTCGAACAACGTGTCGTTGAATTAACAAACGCTGAGCGTGCAAAACAAGGTTTACCAGCTTTAAAAATCGACACTGAATTAAGCAAAGTAGCACGCATTAAATCTGAAGATATGCAAAAAAATAACTACTTTGACCATAACAGCCCTACATACGGGTCTCCGTTTGACATGATGAAGAAGTTTGGCATTTCTTATACATCTGCAGGTGAAAACATCGCCCAAGGCCAACGTACACCTGAAGAAGTAGTACAAGCTTGGATGAACAGTGCTGGACACCGTGCAAACATCTTAAATAACGGCTTCACTCACATCGGTGTTGGCTATGTAGAAAGCGGCAACTACTGGACACAACAATTTATTACGAAGTAAATAGATTAAAAGAGTCTTCTCATAATGAGAAGACTCTTTTTTACGTTTCATAACTTTCTATTATGTATGAGTATAAAGCATAGAACATAAACAAAATAGATCCACCACTTATTACACTAAGTAACACATAAAATCCCCATTTCAAGTTCAAAAACAATGAAAACAATATACTACATGCCATCACTTGAAAAATCCGTCTACTCACTAAACGGATCTTTGTTAATTTGATTGAGTCTTTTTCCATACTCTGAACTTTTTTAAACGCCTTACTAAGCATAAAAAGAAACATACTAATCCCTATTGTTAGTCCTGTTTGAAAGGATATCACGCTTCCAAAATTAATAAAGAGAATGAGCATATGGATAAACAACATAAATAAAGTAATCGTCTTTAGAAATCCACTTATAATGACATGCTCGTCTTCATTAAACTTATATATATTATGTGAAATAATATACATCAATCCATGTAAGAAAATAATAAGACAAGGAATAAGTGCTATAACAACTTGTTTACTCATAAACTCGTTTGGCCGACCATTTACATCCCAATGTACCGCCAAATGCTCTGGTAAATATGGATAGAGACATAGAGTCACTAAAAGACAAGCCAAAAATATTCCTAGTATATATTTATATTTGATCAAGTGATTCTCACCTCTCTTTTCTCTTAACGGCTTCGCTTCTTTTAGAGAAATTCCTGCAAAAATCTACTTTTCTCAAATTTAAACTTACACTTTACGCATTCACTCTTTGAAATTCTTTCATTGTGTCATTTAATTTTGTAGGAAATGGTGCATCAACTTCAATCTCTTCTTTCGTAATTGGGTGTAAAAAGTTTATCTTCATCGCATGTAACGCTTGCCTAGACATATATTTCGTTCCTCCACCATATAAAATATCCCCAACTAACGGATTACCATTATAGCTCATATGAACACGAATTTGATGGGTTCTACCAGTTTCTAATTGTAACGTTACGAGCGTAACATTTTGTTTTTTAAAATACTTCTCTACTTTATAATATGTGATTGCTTGATCCCCCTTTGGAGAAACACGTCGTCTCGTCGCATGATGGCGATCTCTTCCGATAGCCGCGTCAATTGTTCCTTGCTTCTTTTTCACTTTCCCTTCTACAAGAGCCGCATATGTTCTTTTAATTTTTCGTTCCATTAATAAACGATCCATAATTGCACCAGCAATTCTATGTTTAGCAAACACGACACCACCTGTCGTATCTTTATCTAACCGATGAATATGACGAACCTTCGTCTCTAAACCTTGCATTTGAAAATGAAAGGCAACAAGATTTGCAAGTGTTCCCATCCCGCCTTTTTCAGCAGGGTGCGTATCCATCTTCTCAGGCTTATTGACAATGAGTACATGATCGTCTTCATATACTACATCTAATTCACCATATTCAGGCTCTACACCGTATTCTTCCTCCATAAACATATGAACTTGTAACTTTTCGTCCTCTTTTAAAAGCTCATTCCATCTTCTCTGTTCTCCGTTAACAGTAACACCTTTTTCCATACGAAGCTGATGTAACAACTTTTTCGGTATTTCCCATTCTATTTTTAATAACGACTCAATGCTTATACCATTCCATTTCGCTGGCACAGTAATTTCGCACCATTCGCCCTTCTTCTTCGTTTCCATACTGTATCACCTTATTTCTATTGATTCTCTCATTGTAACGGAAAATACACTTTGATGCACCGTCAAAAATAGAGGACAGTCTTATAATAGACTGCCCCTCACGCTCTACGCCTTCTCATTTCCTGCAACACTTCTTCCGCTTTTTGTTCATACGATAAATCTTTAAAGAAATCCGCCAATCTCTTATAATCGTTATACGTATCTAATAAGTCATCCATCTTTTCTGTTTTCATCACTTGTTGTTTTTGCTTCATTTTTACTGGATAACGATATCCCGATACTTCTTGTATTTTGTAATACTCATCCTCTACTTGAATGACCTTTACAAGTTCCTCTTCTTCCGCATCCATCGTATACCCATCAAAATCTCTAAGCAATTCATAAATGATATGAGTCCATTCATCTTTTGGATAAAACCCTTTTTCTAACCGATAACCGACAATGCGATACAAATGCCCATCATTTTCTGCAAACTGTACTGTATCATTTAGCTTAAACTTAAAATAACGAAACATTGCCTTCACCTACTTATATGTAATGTTCTTATCACATACTATTTGCAAAATGTAGGTCTTGCTATTCATAAAAAAATACTCATCTTATAGATGAGTATTTTTTATAATGATTTTTCTCTTTTCTTTCGAAATGGTAACCACCAGTTCCAGTCTCCAAACAATTTCATTAAACTTGGTACGAGCATAAGACGAATAATTGTTGCATCAAGAAATATCGCTAATGCAACGCCAAGACCCATTTGCCGTACTGGTAAAATATCAGTAAAGGCGAAAGCACCAGTTACAACAATCATAATTAATGCAGCTGATGTAATAATTCTACTTGTTGAAATAAGTCCTTCTAACGTCGCTTGATCGTTATCCCCTGTTTCTTCATACAGTTCATGGATACGCGAAATAAGAAATACTTCATAATCCATGCTAAGCCCAAAGACGAGGCCGAAAATGAAGATTGGTAAAACAAATAGAACTGGACTTGCTTCTAAACCAAAATGACCACCTTCGAATAACCAAACAACAATTCCAATTGTTGCGCTTAAACTAAGTATATTCATAATAATCGCCTTAATTGGAATGAGTATAGATCGAAATGCAAATAATAATATAACAAAAGTCGATCCAAATATAACAGACATACCAATTGCAACTTTATCTTTAATTTCATCTTCTAACTCTTGTTGGAACGTCGTCATTCCGCCTAGATAATATGTAACGTTCGTTTCTTTATAATTTTGTTTAAAATCACGAACCCACTGTTTAGCAGTTTCAGTACGTGGTTTTGTATCTAAAAAGACTTCGATTGTTGTCTTATTTCCTTTCGTATACACTTCAAATACCGGAGCTATTTTAGCAGCTTCTGGCGACTGTAACATCCCAGCAACTTGATCTGATTTCATTCCATTTAAACTGTCGTATAAACTTCTTACTTCATATACTTTCTTATCATCTTTTAACTTTTGAACGACTTCTTCTACCTTTTGTAAACTTTCCTTTTCTTTCATATCTTTTTTCGTCTCTACGACTAACGTAACATCGGCATGTGTTTTTGCAGTTTCATTAAATGCCTCTTCGTACTTCTCATATGCAATTCTTGTATCACTTTGTTTAGGTAAAGCCTCCACATCAGGGAACTGCAAATTAGCTGTACGTAATGGTAATAAGCAAATCACAATAAATGTTGTAACAACAATAATCATCACAATTGGATGTTTCATTACAAATTGTGCAAATGTACGCCACGCCTTTGCCGGTGTATGTGCTACTTGATTCTTTTTTAATATTCGTTTACCGATTAACGATAATAACGCTGGAAGAAGTGTGAGCGAGAATAAAATACTCATAATCACAACAATCATTCCACTAATTGCGACAGACTGAATATAATCGATTTTAAAGAAAAACAAGCCGGATAGGCCAACGAATACACATAATCCTGAAAATACGATTGCCCGCCCTGCTGTCTGATATGTAATTGCTATTGCTTCTTTTACCGTTCGCTTTGCAACTTCCTCTCGAAAGCGATTTACAAATAATAGTGCAAAATCAATAGATAATGCAAGTCCAATCATCGGTGCAACATTTAACACAAAGATAGATAGTTCCTTATCGCTACCTATAAAATATAGTATGCCCATCGTACTAATAACACTAAGTGCCCCATTTACGATTGGTAAAATAGATGCCAAAAGGCTACCGAATGAAAATAGTAATACGAGAAATGCAATTGGTAACCCAATCATCTCTGCTACTTTTAAATCATTTTGCGTTCTTTCATTAATCTCTTTGTTAATTTTCGGAAACCCTGTAGGTGTTACTTTTAATGCTGCATTACTTTTCTTTTCGATTTTATCAGCAAATTGTAATGTCTTTTCCATTCGTTCTTTATTTGTTTTCCCGGAAAATAAAATTGTCGCATAGCCGATATCATCTTGTAACATTTCTTTATTTTGCACTGGATGATGGAAAGATTCATATGTCTCTTTCTCTTGTACGTTTTTTACAATCCCCTCTACTTGCTTTTGAAATTCCTCATGTGAAACGCCCTTATTTTTTTCAAAAACGAGTAGAAGTGTATCTTGAGACTTCTTAAAATCTTCATCTAAAATTTCTTTCGTTTTCTGGTAGTCCCCTTCCGTTTGGAAGCCATCACCACCTAATACGCCTGGTAGCTTTGGTGCAAATATACCGAGTGCTATCGCAACCAATAGTAATGCTACTATTACTGTATAACGGAACTGATACAAAAAAGCTCCTAATTTTCCCCACTTATCTACTTTATGTACATTTGTTTTCACACATTTCCACCTACTTTACATCATTCAATTGTCACTTATACTGTATCACATCTTCATACAAACAAAAAACGTCTAGAAAAACTATAATAATAGTTTTTCTAGACGTTTTTCTATCTTTCTTTATTAAGACCAAACCTCTCAGTAAGTAAACGATGGTAATAAATCGCCATAATTAATAAAATACCACCTACGCAGTAGCCTGCTAAAATATCAGTTGGATAATGTACATTTAAAATGACTCTACTTAATCCAATCGATACAATGATTATTCCCATCAAAATGGTTATCATATATTTCCCTGTTACACTCTTCAAATTTGCCGCAATGATATAAGCAAGAAATCCGAATGTCATAATAGATAACATCGCATGTCCACTAGGGAAGCTATATCCAAGTGCATCCAACGCTTCATTTAGCGACGGACGATCCCTTTTCATAATTTCTTTTATCCCTTTATTCACAAGATGGGTTATTAAGATGCCCACTGGATATACGATCATCGTAGCATAGTAACGTTTTCTCCAAAAAACAAGTAAACTTATAACGAGCGTAGTTACGATCCCAATAGCAGACCCTAATTTTGTATAGTGTGAGAAAAATGTAAGCGAACTTTCAGTTTGTAATCCCTTTACTAACCCTCTGACATATGTATCCATCACTGTAACACCACCAGCATGTACTCTCCAAGCAACAATGCCAAATACAGCAAATAATAAACCGATACACATTACCTCATATTGATGCAACTTCTTCTTCAAACGATTTCCTCCTACTATGAAAAAATGCGATTTCTACTTTAGAAACCGCATTTTCTCACTTATTTACCTTTTGTTTTTAACTCTGTCCAGTAACGATCGTAGTCTTTTAGCTTATCATCTACATCAACAAGCCATTCAGTACGATCTAATTCTTCTTTCGTTAAGAAGATCATGTGGTTTTCACGATATTCTTTACTATGAAGAGGGTGAGCTTTTTCATTTGGATTACTGTATCCAATTGACTCGTAGTTTTTCACACTTACTTTTTCATCTAATAAGTAGTTCATAAACTTCTCTGCAAGCTCTTTGTTTTTCGCACCTTTTGGAATTGCTAACGTATCAGCCCAAATTGTGCCGCCTTCTTTTGGCACAACGTACTCTACATCTTTATTATCTTTTGCGATAAATGCTGCATCCCCAGACCAAACTGTTCCGATCCAAGCATCTTCTGTAATGAATTTTTGTTTAATATTATCTGTATCAAATGCTAATAAGTTTGGAAGTAGCTTCTGTAAATCAGTTGCTGCTGTCTTTAACTGTGCATCGTCTTTCGTGCTGTTTGAAAATCCATGCTTCTTAAGACCCATTCCTAACACTTCACGAGAATCATTTAATAAAGTTACATGCCCTTTATATTTCTCATTCCATAAGTCAGCCCAGCTTGTAGGTGCTTCCTTCACATACTTTTTATTGTATGCAATACCTGTTACGCCCCAAGTATATACTAAAGAATATTTATTCTCTGGATCAAATGCAGGTGTTTTGAAATTAGAAATCATGTTTTCGATATTTGGGATATTCTTTTTATCTAACGGCGCTAATAAATCCATTTTCGCCATTGTTTTAACCATGTAATCAGACGGCTGAATTAAATCATACTTCGCGCCACCTGCTTGTAATTTCGCAAGCATTTCTTCATTACTTGCATACTTATCATAGTTAATTTTCACGTTATATTTCTTTTCAAAATCTCTTAACACTTGCTCATCAAAATTGTCAGCCCAGCTATAAATGTTTAACTCTTCTTTTTTTTCACCACAACCAGCAAGTACACCAGCAACAAGGCTAAAGCTAATTGCTGCGCCTGCTAATCTTTTCATTAATTTCATCGATTTTATTACCTCCTCGTACTTTCTATATCGTTCGTATTATAAAGGAAGGTGTCCTCCAGAGTTTTCTTCACCATCTGCACCTTTGTTACGGAAGATTTCAGATAGAACCATTAATCCTACGATAGCCACAATTAGAATTGTAGAAAGTGCATTAATTTCTGGTGATACTCCGCGCTTAACCATACTGTAAATGTATAATGGCAATGTTGTTGATCCTGGTCCTGATACGAAGAAACTAATTACAAAATCATCAATTGATAATGTGAATGTTAATAATGCGGCAGAAATAACTCCTGGTGCAATTGCTGGAAACGTTACATAACGAAACGTTTGCCACGGCGTTGCTCCTAAATCATTCGCAGCCTCTTCTAAATCACGTCCCATACCAGAAAGGCGTGCTGCTAAAATAACGACAACAAATGAAATACTAAATGTAATGTGTGCAATAATAATTGTTGTTTTACCAAGCTCCATACCTAATTGACTAAATAAAATAAGTAAAGATAATCCCATTAAAATATCAGGGATTAAAATTGGTAAATATACAAGACCGTTAATCGCACCTTCATAACGATATTTATAACGATGTAATGCAATTGCGAAAATCACACCAAGAACTGTCGTTACAATCGTCGTTACGACCGCAATCGTCATACTATTTACAAACGCATCAATAACATCTTGTTTTTGAAATAAATCTGTATACCAATGGAATGTGAATCCTTCCCATTCCGCATTAATGCGAGAATCATTGAAGGAATACACCATTAAAACCATCATTGGAAAATACAAGAACAATAAAATTAACCAAGAATAAGAAACTAAAAACTTCTTCATCTTTGCCTATTCCCCTCCGTTCCCATCATATTTATATACTTTCGTTGCACGATAATATAAGTAAATTAACAGAACAGAGAATAGAACAACAATCATAGATAACGCAGATCCAAACGGCCAATCACGCGCTCCTAAGAATTGATTTTGAATTACGTTTCCGATTAATGCTACTTTCGATCCACCCATAACGTCTGATACAACAAACATTCCGATAGAAGAAACAAACACTAAAATAGAACCGGTAGCAATCCCTGACATCGTCATTGGTACTGTAACATTCCAAAATGCCTTTACTGGTGTTGCCCCTAAATCATAAGCTGCTTCTAGCTTACGCTTATCAAGCTGCTCAATCGCTGCATACACTGGTAAAATCATAAATGGTAATAAAGAATATACCATTCCGAGTATGACAGAAGGTGTATTATATAGTAAATTTAAAGGTTCACTAATAATACCTAGCTTCAATAGCAATGTGTTTACAAGACCTTGTGAACGTAAAATAACAATCCATGCGTAAGAACGAACAAGGAAGTTAATCCAAAACGGGATCGTTGCCAATAATAAAAGAATCGAACGATATTTGCGATCAACAATTGTAATTGTATATGCAAATGGATAACCGATCAGTAAACATATTACTGTGGTAATAACCGCAATTTTCACTGTTTCCCATAACGTCCCCATATATAATGGGTCAAATACACGTGCTATGTTCTCTAATGTAAATTGCATTTCCACTGTCCCATATGCTCCGCGCTGCATGAAGGCAAATGCCAATACAAACAGAAGGGGAATTAGGAAGAAGATTAACAGCCATGCGACTGTAGGTAGTGCGAGTAATTTCCCTTTTTTCAATTTAAGGTCACCTCGTCCTCTTGCTCCCAGCCTACGTATACATTATCTCCAATGCTCCACTGTGCTGCTTCTTCAGCAGTTTGATATGCCATTAGTAATTCTGATGTTTTCTCATCACGTACATAAAGCTTTTCCATATTTCCAACAAACTCAATGTCTTCAATATGGCCAAGGTGGTATTCTTTTAAAATTGGCTCTTCAACCGAACGCACTTTTACATTTTCAGGGCGAATTGCTACATAGCCTTCCCCGTTTTTCACAATATTATTTTCACCGATAAATGTCGCAACGAACAACGTTTTCGGCTTATTATAAATTTCTTTCGGCGTTCCGATTTGTTCAATATGGCCTTTATTCATAACAACGATACGATCACTCATGCTCATCGCTTCTTCTTGATCGTGCGTTACGTATATGAACGTAATTCCTAAATTACGTTGTAAGTTTTTTAATTCACGTTGCAAGTCTTTTCTTAACTTAAAGTCTAACGCCCCAAGTGGCTCGTCTAGTAATAATACACGCGGGTTATTTACAATCGCTCTCGCAATTGCTACACGCTGCTGCTGTCCACCAGAAAGCTTTGCAGGTTTACGATTACGGAACTCAAGTAACTGCGTTAAACGCATTGCCTCTTCAGCACGCTCTTTCTGCTCTGCTGCCGGTACTTTCTGCATTTTCATACCGAAACAAATATTTTTCTCCACATTCATATGTGGGAATAGCGCATAATGTTGGAACACTAGGTTCATATGACGCTTATATGGTGGCAAATCGTTAATCTTTTCATCATCTAATAAAAGATTCCCTTTAGTTGGCGTTTCAAATCCTGCGATCATACGAAGTAACGTCGTTTTCCCGCAACCACTCGGCCCTAAAATAGTTAAAAATTCCCCTTCTTTAATATCTAAAGAAAGCGGTGGGATAATCACTTGATTTCCAAAATGTTTTTCTACTGCTTCAACTTTAATAATCTTTTTCATTTTCCCGTCCTATCTACCTCAAATTTAAATTTTTATATTCATGAATAAATATTTATGTTCTATAGACTATTTTTTGTTTCGATCCAAACAAAAATGGTTATTTAGCAAGCGTTCACTTCTATTCTTTATGTAGTATGTTTGATTCATTTTCGCATGATACATAATGTCGAACAGAAAAACCCCTTCCATTCCGAAGGGGCTATTATCATACGGCTACGCCTACTGATAAACACCATCATCATTTTAACAACTTTCGTATGAATTTTAAAGCACTTTTTGTAGAAGAGTAACGAATTTTCATATCGAATGCCGTAGATTGGGCTAAAATGCTTTTATAATGTGAAAAAGTCCGAAAACTTTCTTCCCCATGATAACTCCCTAATCCACTACTTCCGACGCCCCCAAAAGGTAAATATGGCGTTGCAAGATGATAGACGACATCATTAATACAGCCTCCGCCATACGAAATATTACTCGTTACTTTCTTTTGCACTCCTTTATCTTCAGAGAATACATATAACGCTAACGGCTTCGGGTGTTGCTGAATCGTGTCAATTACATCTTCTATGTTGTCGTATTCTATAATTGGTAAAATCGGACCAAAAATTTCGTCTTCCATAACAGCACTTTCCCATGTAACATTAGTTAACACTGTTGGTTCTATATGTAAAGTTTCTTTTTTATAGTTCCCGCCAATTACAGTTTTACCATCTTTCAAAAACGTACATAAACGTTCAAAATGACGTTCACTCACAATTCGTACATAATTATCATTGTGCAGCGGCTCTTTTCCGTACTGCTTCTCAATTTCATGTCGCAACGCTTCAATTAACTGTTCTTTCACTGAAGCATGCACATACATATAATCAGGCGCTACACACGTTTGCCCTGCATTTAAAAACTTTCCCCACACAATCCTTCTTGCTGTTACATCTATTTTTGCATCTTTATGTACAATACATGGACTTTTCCCGCCAAGTTCTAACGTAAGCGGCGTCAACTGTTTTGCTGCTGCTTCCATGACAACTTTCCCAACGCCCACACTACCTGTGAAGAAAATATAATCAAATGGTTCCTTCAGCAAAGCTGTACTCTCTTCAACGCCGCCTTCTACTACCGCTACAAGCTCTTCTTGGAATAATTCTTCTAACATCCTCGTAATCACTTTGGAAACGTTTGGCGTTAACTCCGACGGTTTTAAAACGATTGTATTTCCGGCTGCTAGCGCTCCTACAAGCGGTGCAATTGCTAATTGAAACGGATAGTTCCACGGTGCAATAATAAGTGTCACACCATACGGTTCAGGCACTACTTTCCCCTTTGATCCAAAATGAGTGAGCGCTGTTCGAACACGCTTCGGTTTACTCCACGATGAAATATGCTTCAATTGAAAAGAGATTTCTTTTAATACATATCCCACTTCCGTTGTAAATGACTCATGAACTGACTTATTTAAATCTAATTTTAACGCCTGAAATATTTCTTGTTCAAAACGCTGAACGCCTTCATAAAGCTTCTTCAAATTATTCTTTCTCACTTCTACACTTCTCGTATAGCCATTATAAAAATATGCCTTTTGTTTATTTACAATAGAAGAAATACTCATTCATTCACCTTCTCCCACTATTTTTATCCAATTCTTTCATTATTTATATAGACTTCATATACAATAAATTTCTATTCGTAAAGTTACATTATATATAATTTCTTTTTGTATATAAAATTCATTGCTCACAAAAAAACTACCGAAAGAAAAATCTTTCGGTAGTTTTACTGTATTAACGATATAAACGAACAGCACCTGCAGAATTATCATCAGCTTGTCCTACTACTTCAAATTTCAAACCAAGCTTCGGTAAAATACGTCCTGCATCTGGAATCTGTTGATTAATATACGTTTTAGAATCATCAAACTTCGGTACGCCTGCTAAGCCATCATACGTAAATGTTCCACGCGTTGGAGATACAACTTTCCAAGCTGGCGTTTTATCAAATGAGAACGCTGCATCAGCGATTTGGAATCGTGTACTACTCTTAACTGTCGGTTTACCATTTAAAGTTCCTACAATTGCTTCTGGGTGAGAGTCAACTACGCCAAGGAAACCGTGTCCTGGATGTACACCAACCCAGTTATCTGTGTAAGCAGAGTCCGCATACCATACGACCATACCAGTGTTAAATACTGGACCGCGTGCAAATTTCAATGCATTATCTGCACCAGCATAATTTCTCCACTCTACATAATAGTTATGTTTTTTCTTCTCAGTTCCATTAGATACAACAAAGCCATCTAATTTAAATTGTGGTGTACCTTCTGCATCATCAGAGAATACTACTTTACCATCTACTGTTAATGAAGCATTATCAAGAGCAAATCCATTTAATGCTAAACCACCATCAGTAATGTAATCAAATGTTAATTTTACTTTCTTACCTTTGAATTGGCTTAAGTCATATGATTTGTCAATCCATTTTCCATTTGTCGAATCTGCATTTCCACTATTAGCTTTCTCCCCAAGTCTTTCAATTAACGTTTGTTTACCATCTTCTGTTACAGCATGTACTTCAAGGAAGTCATACTCTGCTTCAATTTCATATAACGATTTGAAATCAAATTTCGCAGTCGTTGCATTCGTTAAATCAAACAGCGGTGTTTCCATCTTTGTATGAAGATCGTCACCTTTTGTGCTGTAATAATACTTCTTACCAAATGCTGGTTCAATTGTTTTAACATCTTTATCCGGTAGGTTAACACGAATCATACCTGGACGATCTGACTTCGTTACACTTTGATCTAAATACGTCGCTAGACCGATACCTTTATTTAATTTCTCGTAATCTACTTCTACGATATTTGCCCAGTTACCACCGATTGTTTTTTGGAAAAATTCTTTATTTTGTGGCGAGAAACTCGTTGGCGTTGTTCCAGCAATCTTACCAGCCCAGCTTCCACCACTCATAATAGACCAAGCTTCAATTGGCTCACCTTGACCACTATACTGTGTATCATATTCATCTGGAAGACCTAAATCATGACCGTATTCATGTGCGAATACACCAACTGCGCCATCTTCTGGTTCAATTGTATAGTCGAATGCTGCCATTTTTCCGCCCCAATATGGAACTTTCGCTTGTGTGCCTTCAATTGGGAATGGTTTTGGTCCAACTGTCCAGCGATGTGACCAAATTGCATCGTCACCTAATTTACCGCCGCCAGCTTCTTGTCCAACACCTGCATGGATAATCATTAAGTGATCGATTAAACCATCCGGTTGATTTTGATTACCATCACCATTTACATCGTATTGATCGAATTGGTCGAACTCAGATAAATCAATACCGCTATCTACAGCTGCTTTTAATGCATCTTTTACTAAATCACGTGGTCCTTTTGGTCCTTTATTATCATGACCGCCGCTTGCAGCATCTGCACCGTAATCAGCAGCTTTACCAGGAACTGTTAACCATTTTGTAACCGTTCCATCCACTGTGTAACTACCGCCAGATTGCTCTTCATAATATTGTTTAAATGTTTCGATTTTACTTCCATCATCTAATGTGAATGGCTCATCACCGAATAACATTTTTTCATAATGTTCTTTGTTAAAATCGTTAGAATACATATAACCAGGTTCTTTATCGATATTGTTATGTTTAAAGTCAGCGTACTCTACAAGTAAAACGAGTACTTTATCTTTACGCACATCACCGTTATACGCTTTTTGCTTTGCCGGAGATGTTGGTACTTTACCATTTAAGCCGCCTTTAACTGGGCCTGTCGCAGTAGGTGTTCCTGTTGCAGGTTTATCTAACTTTTCTTTCGTATCTGCTTTCGCATCTTTCACTTTCTTTAAAAAGTCAGATGCTTCTTTCGTAAGTGGGTCCCCATTTGTTACTTCTTTCCCAGGATTTTCACCTTTTTTGTTCTCTACGTATTTTTCGACAGCTTTCTTTGTTTCAGTCTCTGAAGCCTTCGAATCAATTACCCCACGTTTTTTTAGTGCATTTGCTAAACGTTCTTCCGGAATTAAATGATCATCAACTGGGCTCGTTGCTGTCTTATTCACAGGCGTTTCAGCGTATACAGATTGAGTACCAGCTCCGAACGAAAGGCCTAATACAGCTGTCAAAGCGATTGATGATAAAACTTTGAACGGTTTCTTGCTCATCCCTTATTTCCTCCCCTAATAAATAATATGTATTACAAATTGAATTTTATTAAAAATTCAATATTTTTTCAATATTTAGTCATATTATGTAATGTTTTTAATATATTTGTAAAAATTTCATAGTTAGCATACGAGTATATCACAATTCAACAATGTTTTCTGAAAATATTGAAAATATTTGTCAGAAACTTTATAATCGCCATAGAGGGAATTTAATGGGGATTTTATCTTTGTTTTATCTACAAAATATTTGATAATTCACTACATAAATACAAAATCCGATTGCATTATCACGTATTCTGTAGCAGCAGTTATGACCGATAATTAGGGAGGAATTACATTTGTACAAAGATAAGACTGACGCATTGGATCAAGAATGGATTGATTTAATACTTGAAGCTCTAGACGCTGGCATTGCACTACAAGATATCGAACATTTTTTCCAACGTATGAAACCATCTAGTCAGGCTCAATAGGTTTGTTCTTTTTAGCGAAGTTTATGTTATAATAATGACATCATAAGACGACGACATATTGATAGAAAGGTGCGCAAATATGATTGGAGAACGTATAAAACGCCTTCGCTTACAAAAAGGTATTTCATTAACTGAACTTGCCGAAAAAGCTGGTGTTGCTAAATCTTACATTAGTTCTATAGAACGAAATTTACAAAAAAACCCTTCCATTCAGTTTCTTGAAAAGATCGCAGCAGTTCTACAAATTCCAGTTGATACTTTACTTCATGATGAAACAACAAGGGAAAATCACTTAGACTCCGAATGGACACAACTCGTTAAAGATGCGATGAGCTCCGGTGTCTCCAAAGAACAATTTCGTGAATTTCTTGAATTTACAAAATGGAAGCACGATCAAAAATAATAAATAGAAAGAAGTGCTTACAACCGGCACTTCTTTTTTCTTTATGACGAATTGTATAATAAAAAAAGCGGGGGGGCCCCGCTTTTTTTATTATTTTTCAGTGCCTTCTTCTTGGCTAGCATTGAATGTCCATTCTAAATTCAATGAATCACCTTGGAAAATATTTTGATCTTTCCCGTTATCTTCAAATTCAAATTGTACCCATAAATAGTCTTCTGTTTGTGGTAATAAACCACCATTCTCAGCCCATTCAGGAGCAAAGACGTCTTTAGCTATAACATCTGGATCCGTATTTTGTAAATCTGCTAGAGTTGTTTCATATACAGACTCACTTTGTTTATCCCAGTTCCAAAGGAATTTCACTTTAATATGCTTACCAAGATCTTCACCAGCATTATCTTTTTTTACATCATTCACAGTATACTTTGTCGCTAATTTAACGTCTTTAATTGTTAAAGAACCATCGTTCTTTAATAAGAACTCCTTCTTAACAGAATCCCCTGGTTTTAAATCTTTAATATCCACAAGCGTTTTAGGGTTTAATGTAAGATCTAACGTCCCAGCTGCAAATGTATTATTTGATACTTCTTTATCGCTAAAGAATGCAAACGTTCCTCCACCAATTAAAGATAACCCCAGTGCTGCTGATGCAACTCCCATACCTAATTTCTTTTTCAGACTCACAATCAATTCCCCCTAGCTGTTTTTTTATATTTTTGTCTCTTATTTTTCAATAAGAGATATAAAGAAAACTATATTAGCTTAGCTAATGTTCGTTCTCTTTTAGAAATCCTAAGTTCATTATAACGAACAGAACTCTATAAATACAACAAATATTTATTAGTATTTTCAATTATTTTTATTTCTCAATATTTATTTGTTTTTTCTGAATTATTACGTTTATATTTTAAGAAACACAATAAGTGCGAGGGCAAGTACTCCCTCACACCCATATACATCATTCTTTTTCATAACATTCGTCAGTTTATTCTGATTTTTTCTCATTATGATCAATGGCCGTATCCTTCTCATGAGCTCCTTGTTCAGGTTTTTTAGCTGTTTCTACTTGTTTCTGTTCTTCTACTTCTTTCTGTTCTTCTGCTTTTTTCTGTTCTTCTACTTTTTTCTGTTCTTCTTCTTCTTTCTGTTCTTCTTCCTTTTTCTGATCCTCTATTTTTTTCTGTTCTTCTACTTTTTTCTGCTCTTCCGCTTTTTTCTCTGTATCTATTGCATCTTTTAATTGTTTATCAAGAGCCTGAATTTGTTCATCAATAGCTTGCAAACTAACTTCTTTCACAATATAATCTCTTTTCTCTTTTATACTGCGAAAACCTTCATTCACATATAGGGCTACTTGTTGAATCGATTCACTTTTATTCACTTTTAATTCTTCTTGTATTTGATTATAAGGAGCTTCTATCGCAGTATATACATTCTGTAAAGCTTCCTCCTCAGAAGCAATTTTCTCACGTCCTTGTTGCCATACAACAATTGCCTGTTCTATTTCTTCGATAGAAGTTACTACCAACTTCTCCTTCATTTCTCCATACTCATGCTCAATAGACTGTTTATGTTGCTCAGCTTCCTCTTTTAACGTATCAACTGTTTTTGGAAATATAATCGCTGTAGAAAGAGCGGCTTCCACTTTCGTTTCATGAATGAATGCCGCTTCTGTATGCGTCATAATTTGAGATCCTAAATAAAACGTAATAGAGCACATACACGGCAATATAAGCATCTTTTTTAAATTACGCGGTCTTTTCAGCATCTTAATCTCTCCCATCGAACATTACGTTCTTTATACAGAACAATATCTTTATTATAATAAAGAACGATACAAAATGATAGCTATATACTAGAAAAATAGAAAAAGGGCTATCTATTTGATAGCCCTTTTTTATTATTATTTTGTTTCACCTTCTGTTTGCTGTGCCTCAAACGTCCAAGTTAGATTTAATTTATCACCTTGGAATTCATTTTGATCTTTTTTATTATCAACAAACTCAAATTTCACTTTGAATTTATCAGATTTACCTGCAGAAATACCTTTTTCATCCCAGAACCAAGCAGCTAAATCGTTATTTACCGCAGTAAGTGTGTCACCCTTCAATTTATCTAGCGTTGTTTCCTTTACGATTGTTTCATGCTTGTCTACATTTTTTAAGAATGTTACTTTAATATGCTTACCAAAATCATCTTTATTATCTTTCTTCACATCTTCTACTGTATAATCTGTTTTTAGTAGTACTTTTTTAATATCTAATGTCCCTTTATTTTCTAATTTAAATTCTTTTTCAACTGTATCACCAGGTTTTAAATTGGATACATTAACAACTGTTGATGGATTTAATGCTAAATCCAGCGTACCCGCCGCAAATGTATTGTTTGACACTTCTTTATCACTGAAAAATGCAAACGTTCCTCCGCCAACTAATGCAGCCCCTAATACTGCTGATGCGATACCCATCCCTAATTTTTTCTTTAAAGTCATGTCCATATCCCCTTAATATATATTTGTTAATTTCCTAATAGGAAACTATAACCAAAATAACTAGACGGATTGTTCTACTTTTTTCTCTTTCTTTTCTCCATCAATGCTACGAATTGCACTAAAAATAGTAATCGCTGAATAGCCTAGTAAAAAGATTCCTGGAATAATAAGAAGTAAAGCAGCTCCAGCTTTTGAATTCGCATAATTTAATGCATACCCTGCATAAGGAACTGTAATATCTGCATATTTCCCAATGACATTATCCGCAAGTACTGGTTCTAAATCAGGGCCATTGTTGTTATCCCCTTTTGTTTCATACATTACTTTTCCATTTGTATCTTTCACACCGATAATACGGTGAGTGATAATTTTTTCATCTTTCTCTTTAAAAGTAATAACATCACCTTTTTGATATTTAGAGCCATCTTTTGTCGGTTCTATCGCAATGATTGACCCTGTTAAAAATGTTGGTTCCATCGATCCTGATAACACTGATTTAAATTGATATCCCATCACCGTTGGATCCCCACCGCTAGCTTTTGAAGAAATAACTACAAAAGCTAAGCAAACCATTAATGCAAATAAAACAAATGAGATAACGTTGCTAATCACCTTCCAAATTAATTTCATTGTTTCTCTCCCTCTCCGTTGTTTTATATTATTTGAAGTATGCAATATTCACCTTTGTTCTTTAACAAGAACACAAGTAAATAATATAACGAACGAAATGGAAATGCAATAAGAAAATTTACAATTATTAGTTATTTCTAATATAAAAAGGACTGTGACAAATTCTCTTCACAGCCCTTTAAACTAGTAATTTATTTTTCTTCTGATTTCATTCCTTTTGTATTTCGGCGTAACACTACAAATAAAATGGCTCCAAATAATATGGCAGCACCTATCCCAATGCTTATTATTTTCACGTTTGATTCGTTTACTTCAGGCTCGATCGTATCTTTTTTGGGCATTGCAAAAGTAACATCTTCTTTAGAAAGAACATTAACCGTCGCAATTGTTTGATTATTCTTCGTAATATCAACTGCCCCAACTACCTCACCACGATGAATTCCTTTATGATACAAAGAATCTTTATCTAATGAAGCCGCACGGAAAATCGTCCTCACATTTTTTCCTTCATCTTTCTTAAGCATCACTTCTGCACTTTTTTCAAGCTCGCTATCAATATCTTTATTTAAATACGTTGTCTTTTGATGCCAACTATGTTTATCTAGTACAGTTTGCTTCACAAATTGACCAAAAGAATAGTCCGCCATCTGCTTTAAATCTTCATAAATTTCAGGTCTTTGAGAAGCCATTACTACATTTATAATACGATTTCCATCCTTCTCATTTAATAGAACGAGCGTATTGCGCGCTTCATTTGTAAAACCTGTCTTACCGCCAATACTAAATGGATTTTCAAAATAAGTAGATTTATTAAAAATAGACACCGTCTGCCTAGATGTCGTAACTGTCGTCCTTTTCGTATTCATCGCTTGCAAAATCTCAGGGTACTTTTGCACACCTCTCGTAATCATAGCCATATCATATGGTGTAGTATAATGGTTCGGATCATGCAATCCATTTGGTGTTACAAAATGACTATCGGTAGCCCCTAATTGCTTCGCTCTCTCATTCATCATATTAGCGAAATTCTCAACACTTCCGCCAATACGCTCTGCGATTGCATATGACACATCATTCGCACTTAGCACCATTAAAATCATAAGTGCAGTATTTCTATTAATCGTCTCACCAGGTTGAAACTCAATTTGATAATTACTCTTCTCTTGATCTAATGCTAATTGTGAAAACGTAAATTGATCCTCTGGCTTCGTATGCTCCATAAGTAAAATCGCCGTTAACACTTTCGTCATACTAGCCGGAAATGCACGATGATGTGCGTTTTTATCATACAAAATATCTCCAGTTTTCGCATCAATCGTAGTTGCAAACTGACTAAAAACATTTGGCCCTTCCTTAGGTGGTGGTGCCACTTGTTCTGGATTCACTCCAACATTCGTCTCAGCACGTAACGTCATAGGTGTCAAAAAAAATAAACAAATAACGGTAATAAAAGCCAAAATTTTCTTAAAATTTACCATATGACTCTCCCTTTTCACTATACTCTCACAGCTTAAAAACTGAATATACCAATCTATATGTAATTTGTATTAAATTGGAAGAATATTCACTGTTTTTTACTATATCATACTTTTACGATAAATAACATAAATATACAATAAAAAATAAGAAAGAATTATTCTTTCTTATCCTTCTCATCAATTAATGAATCTATTAAATTTTGACTAGCTTCCTCAGGTGTAATCTCATCTGTCATCCCCATAAACGACCAACCTTTAGAATCGACCCACTCAACAAACTCTTGCAAAAACTCATCATGTGTAACATCCACATCAAGAATTGAGCCATTAATTGAAATCGTTCTATTTTTAGATACGCGCATCTTGAACGTTTTCCTTACCATTACGATAATTCTCCCTCTACTTCTGAATAATTATAAAATAATCTTGTATCTCTGTTATACATGATTTTAAGTAAATTGTAAAAAGGATATATTGGCCAGTTTGCATATTGAAACTGAAAATCTATCATCCTGCAAAAATAGCAAACGATATGTAAAGGATCATAAATAACTAAATAAACTCACATAAAAATAAAACAACTTACATTTTATCACACCAAATACAAATGACTTTCGTACAATAGAATGGAATATACTAGAAGAAAACTTATAATGAGGAGGAACTCCATGGCGCGTTGTACGTATTGTAAAACGAAGTGGAAAGTAAAAGATGTATGGTCGATACTCTTGACATTTGAAAAAGATTGTCCCTATTGTTTTGGAAGGCAATATTTATCAAAGAAAACCATAAACGCTATGCCAGAACTTTTAAGCTTACCTTTACACTTCTTATTCCCTTTTCTTGTTGATTTGAGTGATGAAGGTCCTTTAGATTGGTATCGAAAAAAATAATATAACCGCTCTATTTGAACCCACTTTTCATTACATTCTCTACCTACATATTCCTTAATACACTACTAAATTGACTCCAAATTCTTCCTGTTAAAAAGATTACCATAAAAATATTGTAAAATTTCAGTTAATTATATATAATTGCTTTAACATAATGAGTAAAGATTCTATTACATACGCATTTTTGAAGATCCCGTAGCTCAGCAGGGAGAGCGCCACCTTGACAGGGTGGAGGTCGCTGGTTCGAGGCCAGTCGGGATCATATGCCCCCTTGATAGTCAAGGGGGGTTCTGTTGCGCTTACTTTTCGGCATTTCTTCATTATAAATAAAAATTGAATAGATAAAACAGAGCAATATCGATATACAAATACTGTAATTATAATAAATCCATCTTCACCTGTATACAAAAGCACACTTTTCTTTGCAGCTATTACAGTCTATTTATTATTTATAAAGCCAATATAATAGAAGTTGTTTTTATTTCTAGATTAAAAAAGCACGATTTAGCGAAAATTTAACAATAAATATGAATTATTATATACATTACTTTGTTTCAAGATAAATAATTCTTAATAAAGCTCAATTAAATCTGTTCCACCTTCAAATAAGTATGAAAAGTGCGATTAATCTAATACCTTTTTAATTTATCTGTTCTGATTGATAATTTATCAGCTAGCTTATCAATATAATTTGATTGAAGCATTTCCAACTGTAATACTCGAACCATCCCTCTATAAATTACCTCTTTTTTTAAAACTTATATTTGGCTGTTTTAATTCATTAAACTGTATACTCATATTCCATGGTTTATATGTTTTAAACCCCTTTTTAAATCGTTTCCTTTCAGTTTTTATGTAAGGGTTTTCTTCCATGAGTAAATTAAAATTCTTATCTGTTAGTCCATTCTCCTCGTATACCACAAACTCTTTTATAGTCGAATATGATCTCAACTGATTTCCAGAAGTTTCGAACACTTTAGGGTAAACTTGTTTAAAAAAGTTCCTCATTAGAATACCTTCAGTAACGTTAATTTCGTTTCTATTGATTGTTTCACCTAAAAAAGGCGAAATTACAATGATTCTCTTAATTTGGTCTATGTCACTTACATTCAAGTTTAAATATTTACACAAATCCAAGAGATTGTCTGCTTGTGTATAAAAATCAGAAATACGTTCCATTTGATTGAGTGCTTCATCAATTTTAAATCTCAGTTTATAGTATTCATACGAATTAATTATATGGGAGAAATTTTTTATTTCACACAGATACAAGGTTTTTCCCATATGAAATACTCCATCAAGTTCGTATTTATCATCAGTATCCTTAATGTTAGTAAGAAATCTTAAATTAGTATTTTTCTCTACTAGATTCCTCAATTTTTTTCATAACCATAACCCTTTTCACTTAAGATAGACTTTTTAGACATTAGTCTCATTATTGAGCTAGTTATATTTAATGTAAACGTTATTTGAGGAATTATAGCATATCTATTTTCATCTATTTGAATAAGAGGAGTTTCAAAAATGCTCTCAGATTCCTTAGAGAACGTAATTAATCTAATTAATTCACTAATTTTCCCCCTAGATATTCCTTTTGAATCTAAAAGATTATAGATTTCATTATAATGACACACTTTTATATTACGTTCAAATGAGTCATTTCTTAATTCCATGTTTCTCTCAAAAGACACTTTATGCTGGAATGCTAGTTCTTTTAAACTAAAATAAGTCTGACATAAATCTTCTAAACTTATCCCGATAGTATTATCCACAATTTGTGTAGGATTTTCTATGTTTAAAAAATGTTTAATAAATTCAAGATCATTATCATAGTTCAAGTATAGATCTTTTAAAAGCGCTCTTGTTGTAGAAAACCCTTTTGAGTAACTTTCTATGGCTTGCCTGGACATCTTAGCTTCTAATGTGGTTAAGTATCTGTTTTTTGCAATATCAACTTTCATTTTATCATCTGATATTCTAATTTTTATTTTTTTCTTATCTCTAAAAATCTTCGTGCCAGCAAATTGCCAATCGTCTATCAAATTACCAAGTTGAAAATCGATAGCAGCATTAGCAAGTATTGTCTCCATATGATTATCTATACTTTCATAGTAATCAAAATTACTGGTTATCCTCGATTTCTTTTTAAAAAGAACATACCATAATACCTTCGAATAAGCCTCTATCCCTATTTCATATACGCCTGAAGTAAAGACCGAACTCTGGGATATTACGCTATTGGCCATTCTTTGCCCCATAACAAGTAGATTGGCAAGTAAATGTTTACTCTGAAAAAAAGAATAGTTCATCACATCATTCATTGACTGAATATTTTTGTCAATCAACTCTTGAAATAACTTGATTTCATTTTCTAAGTTTAATATCTTTTCAATCTCAGAATCACTTAATAGTCCTTTCAATTCATCCAATATCTCTTCTAGATATTTCCTATACTTATTTTTTCCGTACTTATTCAAACAAATTCCCGATACTTTTATGTAATCAATTGTATTGTCTAACCCTTCATTTTGAAACATGAATAGCACATCACATTTGAATTTTTTGTTATTTATAGACTTATGTATTTCATCTAAATTATAATATTTTCTCATACACTCCACCTTATTTAAATGCTAATTTTTTGCTACTACATATTTGAATTATAAAACACCTCATCAGCTTCTGAATGTTTCTCCAATTTTCATTTTATTCACTTCAATTAATTAGCCCTTATTCTCACCGATACACTCACTTTATGAATTATGGTATAGAATTTAGCAACCCTATTTCAAAAAGATTCAATATAAATACCAAAATAAAAACCAACACCTTTAAGATTGCTGGCCTATCTCTTATTCATATTCGAAACAATAATAACAATTCCGCCAAACAAATAATGCCCCGCTACCATCCACATACTCCGATCAAAAATCATAAGCGATAACCAAAGCGATATATTAATAGCAGCAAATAATACATATAAAATGAAGTCTCTCTTTTGTAGTGCTTCTCTATTCCTCAAAATATAAATAGCGCCGATTGGTGGAAGGATGAAGCAAAGGAAAAAAACAAACATTTTTCTTAATGACCATGGATATGAAGTTACTGTTTGCATATAGATCTCCTTTTTATTTTATAGTACCTTTAACATCGGTCTTACTACTCTATACTCGTCACTATAAAGCTCCTTTATGATTAAGGGTGAGTGAGGATTCCCCTCTTCTTCTATCATTGTGAATACTTCTGTTTTTTCGCTTAATATGTTGGATTCACTATTTTTAATAGGTTTTTCACTTGTTTCAATTTTCTTTGTTATTTCTCCTAGCCTTTGCCCCACTTCTTCTGCTTTAGCCGGTTCATTTGTTATGTAGTATTCTTGCCCCTCCCATACTAACATAGGTGGCACTTGTTCTCGTTTGTTACATATTATATAAGTAATACTAGCTATAAGTAGTAGGCATGTTAATAAAAAGAAGATAGTTTTTTTATTCATATACTCTTCTCCCTATCTATCATTTTATTAAATTATATAATATCCATTATATACAGTAAATGGATTTAGTAGGAATTTTCGGATTTTACAAAAAAAGAGAAAAACCTTACTGCTGTAAGGTTCCAT
Source organism: Bacillus sp. FSL R9-9834 (assembly GCF_038006905.1). Taxonomy (NCBI): domain Bacteria; kingdom Bacillati; phylum Bacillota; class Bacilli; order Caryophanales; family Bacillaceae; genus Bacillus; species Bacillus sp. FSL R9-9834. Next base: position 1,328,966 of record NZ_JBBOWD010000001.1, on the reverse strand, counting down.
TTTTATATTCTATAGTGACCGATTTATTAAAACGATCATGACGATAATCGCTATAAACATAACAACTAAACAGCCGATCATTTTATAAAAGCCTCGTTTCGTTAACGTCCCACCTTGCACGTCTTTCCGAATAAATAAGAATACGGCTAAAAATAATACAAGCCCAATGCCAAAAGCATACATCATTTGCATATGTTAATCTTCCTTTCTCTCTTCCATCTTAATATCTTTTTGCCAAAACAACAAACGAGATAAAGACGGTACTCATCGTGAGTGCCATAAGTATGTTCAGTAGTTCAACTGCAGATAGTGTAATAACATTTAAGTTTAAGCCAATAGAGAAAAGAAGATAATACGCTGTTAATGCAAAAAAGCTGAAGAACATGCCTTTATAACGAATTAATTTCATCCGCTCGTCTTTTTCTTTAAATTGCGGATGTAAGTAGCTTAAGCAAAAGCACATGATCATCATCGCAAGCACTGTATAAGTTGGAGTTGGTGGTGCAGAATGCGTCATTATTCCTGTTAGGGTCATAAATCCACTCATAAATAGAAAGATAATCCCCATAATTACGAAGTACTTTTGTGAATAGTTCATCTTTATTCCTCCCCTTCTTTTCCTTCATAAATAAATACATGTTCTATCGTCGTCTGAAATGTTTTCGCGATTTCAAATGCTAACGGAAGTGACGGATCGTATTTTCCTTTTTCAATTGAAATGATGGTTTGTCTGGAAACGCCAAGTTTCTCAGCCAATTTTTCTTGAGATAGTCCAAATTTTTTTCGGTATTCGACCATTTTATTTTCCAAGGAAATTTCTCCCTCCTCCCTTATACCAAGTATATACGTAAAGGAAACTTTACGTCAAGTTTCCTTTACATTCATTTTAATTATTATTCACGCTATTTATATAGAAGAAACTTTTTCAATTTCAGCACGTCTATTTTGTAATGAAACATGGAACAATGTAAATAACTGTTACTATATCTCCACCTCTCTTTTTTAAAAATTTAATATCTCCATATTTGTTTTATCCTTTTAAAATATTTCATTTATCCCTTTATTCCACGAAATACGTTATTGGTTTTACGCTGTTTTTCGTCATATTTATAGAAACTAACTGTTTATGAAGCATTTTTTATGTTTAGCAACTTTTTTTGTAGAAATCCTTCACTTTCCTTTCAATATTTAACACTATCTAAATAAAGTTTACGATAAATTCATAATTTTTTATTTTTTATACTATATTCCGTTATATTGTTGTATAATATCAATGAAAGCGCTTATTATTTCAATATACATAATTCGAACTTATTTTTATCGAAACATTCTAACTATTATACTTATATTTACATGCAACAATTTTAGTTATTTGTATAGGTATACCAAATATATCCACCCTATTTTTCTGTAAAATTACTTTATAACATGAAAGATTAACTTGGGTGATAAGTTATTGTGAATGTTTTTTTACAAAACAGATAAGTAATAGTGTTTGGTATTATGTAAATTATTGTAATAACATAAGAGTAAAGAAAAACATTTACATTGATTATTGGTTCATCAATTATTGAAAAGAGCAAAATGCACCTTTTTGTATGGAAAAAGGATTATATGCATTGGGAGGTTTAAACAAATGACGAGGAAGAATACAACGACAAACCCTTGGGCCAAGTTCCACGGTCCGAACCTTGGTTATGTTATTGAACAGTATGATCTTTACGTAACTGGAGCAGGTTCTGTTGATCCGGAATTACAAGAGCTTTTTGAAATTTTTGGAGCTCCTTCGTTTCAAGATGATGTCGTAACAGGGGACAACACAGCAACACATTTTTCTCCTCAAAACACAGGTAACATTGAAAAAATTCTTAAAGTCGTTCAACTTGTTGAACAGATTCGTTCTTTCGGGCATACGTTGGCTCACATCAATCCGATGGAAGATGCTGCAAATGGACAATCTCTTCTTGAGAAAGCAATGAACGAACTGAGCGATGCTGATTTGAAAGCGATTCCAGCAAAAACAGTATGGCAAGATGCACCAGAAGGTATTCACACTGCACTTGATGTAATTCATAGATTAAAAGAAGTGTATACACAAACTTTAGCTTATGAATTTTCTCATATACAAGATAGTGAAGAACGCGCGTGGTTGCATCAAATGGTGGAATCAAATTCATTGCGTCAACCACTATCAAATAAAAAACGAACTGCTCTTTTAAAACGTTTAACAGCTGTTGAAGGTTTCGAGCAATTCTTGCATAAAACATTCGTTGGGCAAAAGCGTTTCTCTATCGAGGGCGTTGATATGCTTGTACCTGTTCTAGATGAAATTGTGCTAGAAGGTGCTAAAAACGGCGTAGAAGATGTCATGATCGGTATGGCTCACCGCGGTCGTCTAAGCGTACTTGCACACGTATTAGAAAAACCATATAGTCACATGTTTGCCGAGTTCAAACATGCAAAAATAGAAGGCGCAGTAGCAAATTCTGGCTGGACTGGCGACGTAAAATACCATTTAGGTAGAGAACAAGTCGTTAGTAACGAGGAAGTTAGCACTCGCGTTACATTAGCAAATAACCCAAGTCACCTTGAGTTCGTTAATCCTGTTGTAGAAGGTTTCGCACGTGCGGCTCAAGAAAATCGTAAAAAATCTGGTCTTCCAGAACAAGATACTTCAAAATCATTCGTAATTTTAGTTCACGGTGATGCTGCATTCCCTGGTCAAGGTATTGTATCTGAGACACTCAACTTAAGCAGATTGAACGCGTATCAAACAGGCGGAACAATTCATGTTATTGCAAACAATGCAGTTGGTTTTACGACTGATAGCTATGATTCTCGTTCTACGAAATATTCAAGTGACCTTGCAAAAGGTTTCGATATCCCGATTGTTCACGTCAATGCTGATGATCCAGAAGCTTGTCTTGCTGCTGCTAATCTTGCAATTCAATATCGCATGTTGTTCAAAAAAGATTTCTTAATCGATTTAATTGGTTACCGCCGCTACGGTCATAACGAAATGGATGACCCAGCAGTTACACAACCACAAGTGTACAAAAAGATTAAAAATCACCCAACTGTAAGAGCAATTTATGCAGATCAATTACAAGCTGCTGGTGTTCTAAATGCAGATGAAATTGAAACAATTACACAGTTTACGCAAGAGCAATTAAAATCTGACTATGCACAAGTACCGCCAGCTGATACGAGCGATGCAACAATTCACGTTAAAGTGCCTGATGTTGTTGCAAAGGGCATTCAGTCAATTGATACTGGTGTTGAGCTTGATTCACTTCGTGCAATTAATGAAGGTCTACTATCTTGGCCAGAAGGCTTTAACGTATATCCGAAAGTGAAGAAAATTCTTGAGCGCCGTAAAGACGCTCTTGAAGAGAACGGTAAAATTGAATGGGCACTTGCTGAGTCATTAGCATTCGCTTCTATTTTACAAGAAGGTACGCCAATTCGTTTAACTGGTCAAGATTCACAACGTGGTACATTCGCGCATCGTCACATCGTATTACACGATACGGATACAAATGAAACATATTCACCATTACATCGCTTACCAAACATCAACGCTTCATTCTCTGTTCATAACAGTCCGTTATCAGAAGCTGCTGTTGTTGGTTACGAGTATGGTTATAACGTATTCGCTCCAGAAACGCTTGTTATGTGGGAAGCGCAATATGGTGACTTCTCAAATACTGCGCAAGCATTATTTGATCAATATGTTTCAGCTGGAAGAGCAAAATGGGGTCAAAAATCTGGTTTAGTTCTTCTATTACCACACGGTTATGAAGGTCAAGGGCCAGAGCACTCTAGTGCACGTCCAGAGCGATTTTTACAGTTAGCTGCTGAGAACAACTGGACAGTTGCAAACTTAACGAGTGCGGCACAATACTTCCATATTTTACGTCGTCAAGCATCTATCTTAGGAACAGAAGCTGTTCGACCATTAGTATTGATGACGCCGAAGAGTTTATTACGTCACCCACTTACGCTTTCAACTGCTAATCAGTTAAGCGAAGGACGTTTCCAACCTGCTTTAGAACAAGAAAACCTTGGTACAAAACCAAACAAAGTAAAACGTCTTGTTTTAAGTACAGGTAAAATGGCGATTGACTTAGCTGCAGAAATTGAGTCTGGTAAACACGAGTACAACTTAGATGAAGTTCATATCGTTCGTATTGAGCAACTGTACCCATTCCCTGCTGAGAAAGTTCAATCTATTATTAAACGCTTTAAAAACTTAGAAGAAATTATTTGGGTTCAAGAAGAACCTCGTAATATGGGCGCATGGCATTACATGGCTCCAATTCTGTTCGAACTAGCTGGAGATAAAGTGAAAACAGGTTACATCGGACGCCCAGATCGCTCTAGCCCATCTGGCGGCGATCCATTCGCTCACAAAGCTGAGCAAGAACTAATTGTTGCACACGCTTTAGATGTGAAGTATAACTTCCGTCAAGATAAACAAGAAATTGAAGTTTACAGCAACTAAAAAGTAACAATGAAGGTTTCTAGCCCGCCCTGGGCAGAATATCTGCCCAAGGCGAGCTAACAAATGGAGATTACCGAAGACAAAAGAAGAAAAAACACACCGTTAGGCAAATAAGGGGAGGACATTTAAAATGATCGAAATTAAAGTACCTGAGCTTGCAGAATCTATTACTGAAGGAACTATCTCACAATGGCTTATCAACGTAGGCGACAAAGTTGAGAAAGGTGGCAGCGTTGTTGAGCTTGAAACTGATAAAGTCAATGTAGAAATCATTGCAGAAGATTCAGGTATTGTATCGAAGTTACTAGGCGAACCTGGGGATACAGTTGAAGTTGGCGCAACTATCGCAATTTTAGATGCAAACGGAGCACCAGTTGCAGTAAGTACGCCTGCACCGGCTGCTGAGCAACCGAAACAAGAAACAACTGAAGCACCAAAAGCTGCGGCACCAAGTGCTGAACAAACTGCAGCTTTACAAGGTTTACCAAATACAAACCGTCCTATCGCATCACCAGCTGCTAGAAAAATGGCTCGTGAATTAGGAATCGACTTAAACGACGTACGTAGCACAGATCCACTTGGACGTGTGAGACCACACGATGTACAAGCTCATGCTGCAGCACCAAAAGAAGCACCAGCTGCTCCAAAAAGTCCAGCTCCTGCTCCAGTTGCAAAAACTGAATTTGAAAAACCAGTTGAGCGCGTGAAAATGTCCCGCCGCCGTCAAACAATTGCAAAACGCCTTGTAGAAGTTCAACAAACATCTGCAATGTTAACAACATTTAACGAAGTTGATATGACTGCAATCATGGAATTACGTAAAGAGCGTAAAGACGCTTTTGAGAAAAAACATGATGTACGTCTTGGTTTCATGTCATTCTTCACAAAAGCAGTTGTTGCAGCATTAAAACAATTCCCATTATTAAATGCTGAAATTCAAGGTGACGAGCTTATCATTAAAAAATTCTATGATATCGGTATTGCAGTAGCAGCTCCAGATGGATTAGTTGTTCCAGTTGTACGCGATGCGAACCAATTAAACTTCGCTGAAATCGAAAGCGAAATTCGTGAATTAGGTAAAAAAGCACGTGACAACAAACTTTCATTAAAAGAACTACAAGGTGGTACATTCACAATTACAAACGGTGGTGTGTTCGGTTCTCTAATGTCAACACCGATCCTAAACAGTCCACAAGTTGGTATTTTAGGAATGCACAAAATCCAAGTACGTCCTGTTGCTATTGATGCAGAACGTATGGAAAACCGTCCAATGATGTACATCGCTTTATCTTACGATCACCGTATCGTTGATGGTAAAGAAGCAGTTAGCTTCCTTGTTGCTGTTAAAGATATGCTTGAAGATCCAAAATCATTATTATTAGAAGGTTGATGAACACTCCCCCACTTAGCAAAGCTTGAAGTGGGGGTTTTTCTAACGTTTCGACCTAACGGACGATTAACGTCAGGGGAGTTAACACATTAGCGAGCTGTTTCACGCCTAACCCCTCTATCCCATTTGTCCATGCATTTGGGATTACTTTTCGTAAAATGTTAGCCGCAGCATTTACATCTGCATTAATTAAAGTTTTATTTGCTGAACGATATATGCCGCGCTTTATTCGTTTTCCTGAAAAAGTTGTATTTTGGTCATTTTCTCCATACGTTGGAATGAAGTCGTTATCCAGAAAACTTGCTTTCGATGTATATGATTCTTCAGTTACAACAACTTGAATGCCTACAGCATTTGCTTTGTATGTAATTATTTGAATCAGTAAATTATGCGGGATATGACAAAACGATTGGTTATTTCTTTTTCCCATATTCGTTTCTTGTTTCCAACTTTTGTTTTGGCCAATAACGATTTTACAAACTTCTTCTTCTTGAGCTAGTTTTACGATGTGGTGACTCACTTTATGGAAGACGTCTTTTATTTTCAAGTAACGTTTTTGATGAAGTTTTTCTATCCTTTTAGAAGTAAAAGGTCCTTCATTCGTTTGTTTTCCATTTCTAAGAATGCTTGTAAAATGACCCTTCATTTTGTTGTAATATTGATTTATGCTTTTGACATGTTTGCCCTTAACAAGGACAGGTTTCATACCTGTGTTTGTTACGATGGTTGCAAGGTTATCAATCCCTAAATCAATACCCATATAACGAGCATTCTCTTCCATAATTTGTTGTTCAGAAGGAACATCCATTACCAATTCCACTACATATTCATTGTATTTTGGAATCACACGAACTTGTTTCAGTTTACCTTCAGTGAAACCTAGTTTCCCAATATTTAATTGCAATTTCGTCTTTGGAAACTTTAAAAATCTACCGTTTTTAATGATGCAATCTTGGTTTGTATACAGAATCTCTTTTTCAGAAGAACGAATATACTTTGGAATCCTAGGCATTCCAGCATATTTGTTTGGATTCTTTTTATAGTCTTTTAAACTAGCAAAAAAAGATTTCCAATTTTGGAACAAACCTTTCATGATTGACTGGCTACATTGCGTAGGCAAAGCTCGATAATCCTTTTGAATCATAGCCTTAAATAGTGCATCTAGAAAGTTGTAATCTACATAAGGTTTTTCAAAATTAGGTTCTGAAAACAAATTACATGTAATCTCTTTCTGTTCTTCTTTAGGCTTTACTTTCTCTTTTTCCAATTTCTTCTGATAGGCAAGAAGTTGTGTGTCATTCATCTTACCAATATTTTTATGAATATGATCCAGAACTTCTTTTTGCAAAGGCTGCAACTCTTTTTCTTGTGTTAATCCAGTGTACACCTGGCGTATATAAAAGTTTGTAGTGTTGTACATATTCTTAGCGTTATGACAACATTCTTGAAAATAAGAATACATACGATGCCCTTTTTTAATCCAGATTTGAAGAGTTTTATAGTTTGATGGATTTTCCTTTGTCATTTTATTCACCTCCTTGTTAAGGATATTATAGCAAAAACAGAACGTACGTTCACTCCCTTTTCTTGAAAATAAAATATTTCTTTCGATTCACCTCACCACCTTCACTTACGGAGTCCTCTCGAAAGGCATGATAGATTAATAATCTAATATATAAAGGCTGTAGAATGAATTATTCTACAGCTTTTTTTATTACGTTCATACGGGACAAATTTCATAACATAAGCTAATAATGTATGCCTAAAACGTAAGGAGGATTAAAATGAGTAACCTTCCAATTCATGCAAAATTGAAAGCAAATAAGGATACTTTCTTCCTCCCCGACTCAAACGGGGGTGTCTATTTTCGAAATAATGCCAGTTCATTTCGTATGGACGGTGATGGAATTTACAACTGGATTGAAAAATTAATGCCAATGTTTAACGGTGATTACTCTTTAGCAGAAATAACGGATGGTCTCCCTCTTCCCTATCAAAATCGTGTACTTGAAATTGGAGAGATTTTATATACAAATGGCTTTGTCCGTGATGTAAGTCAAGACGCACCTCACGAATTAAACAGCGCATTACTTGATAGATACGCTTCGCAAATTGAATTTCTAGAAGCAGATTCTCATTCAGGCGCATTAAAATTCGAAACGTACCGCAAAGCGAATGTCCTTATAATTGGTTCTGGAGATATGCTTACTTCCTTAGTTTCTTCTTTATTAGAATCCGGATTACCTACCTTTCATTACCTTGTGACAGATTATGAAGAAACGAATTACGACCGCATTCATGAGCTAATAGAAATTGCACATGAAGTGGATGATACTGTACTTGTTCAAGAAATAGATACGACAATTGATCGTCCTCTGCATGAAGTGTTCGAGCCTTTCGACTGGATTTTGTACGTTTCTCAAAATGGAGATATTGATGGCCTAAGAGCAGCTCACACGATTTGCAAGGAAGTAGGAAAGAACTTTATACCAGCCGTCTGTTTATCAACACTTGGTATAGCTGGCCCTGTCGTAATGGCTAATCGTGAAGAATGCTGGGAATCCGCATGGCATCGGCTACATGAAACGACTTTACAAAATGAAAATTCATCAGCCGCCTTCTCCCCTATTACATCTGCAATGCTAGCAAATATAATCGTTTTTGAATTATTTAAGCACGTTGCTGATGATTCACATCGAGAAAAGGATCCACAATTCTTTTTATTAAATTATGAAACACTCGAAGGAGCATGGCATCCTTTTATAAAACACCCTCTCGCAACTGATGAAAGTTTTACAATTGATACGATAGAAGACCTTTCTGAACAACTTGAGCATCGGTCTAGCCAACATACTTCAACTGAATTATTCCGTTTTTTCGATTCATTAACTTCTAAAGAAGCTGGTATATTCCATGTATGGGATGAACAAGATTTATATCAATTACCATTATCACAATGCAATATTCAAGTAGCTACACCGCTATCAGATGGTCCAACTTCCCTCCTGCCTCTTATGACTTGCGCTGGTTTGACTCATAACGAAGCGCGCCGAGAAGCTGGTTTAACAGGAATTGAAACCTATGTAGCAGAAATTATACACCGCCTTATCCCTGAACATAACGATATTGGTATTGGCGCTGGAGAAACGATGACAGAGGGTGTATACCGGGCATTACAACAACATTTAAATCACAAATTGTATGAACGACAATCACATATGCTAGAAGAAATTACGACGGTCGACTTAACCGAAATTCATGATAAACATTGTAGATTTTATTACGATGCCCTCGCTACAATTCATGAAACACCTAAAATCGCAATGGGTGAAGATATTCTCAGTTTTCCAGTCGTTTGGGTTGGTATACATGATCGATGGTATGGTGCATCTAATATTAATATGACGTTAGCGTTACGAAACGCACTACAACTATCGCTTCTTCATATTCAAAATGAAGAGACTCCTTACAGAACTAATATTTTGCCTGAATCATCTATTATTTTATATGACACGGATTCTTTTAGAGTGGAAATACAAGCGGAAAAAGAAATTCCAGGTGTGCAATCATTACAGCTTGCCTTGCAACATTTAGAAGAACATCATTTTTATCCATTCGTGTTTGATTTAGCGATTGAATCATTTTTGAAAGAAAACTTAGATGGTGTGTACGGGGTATTAATTGCAAAGGAGGATAGTCTATGACTCAAAATATATTGCTTATAGGAGATGGCCTTCTTGCAGACTATGTACATGATCAATTATGCAAACAATATTCCATCATTCGCCAACACACAATTGCAGACGAAATCCCTGAAAATATCGACCTCGCTCTCGTATTACACGACGGCTCTCCTTCTACGATTCATCATGACGCTGAGCTAACTTTCCGGTCAAATCATATTCCATGGCTACGTGGTTTTACTTCATTTGGTGAAGGGGTTATCGGTCCTTATATTCATCCTCTTGCAGCGGGGTGTACTCATTGTGCCGATGGACGACGCTTTATCGCTGGATTTGATCAAAAAGAAATGTGGGAGCTACAACGAAAATATGCGGTAAAAGAAGAAAACGTAACAAGACGTGATGTACGTGCCACCCAAAATGGCATTCTGCAAATGTGCCATCTTATTTGCGCAGAAACAGAGAAAATATTAACTCATACTCATTCTTCTTTAGAAAATGAACTCATTTTACTAAACTTACAAACACTGCAATGTACGCGGCATTCTTTTCTTCCAGATCCGCTCTGCCCTGTATGTAGCAATTTACCTGATGACACGGCAGATGCAGCAGCGATTTCATTACAACCGAGCTTAAAAACAAATGATGCAACATATCGCTGTCGTTCCATTCATGAACTAAACACATTTTTAACGAGAGATTATTTAGATTACCGCGTCGGTATGTTGAACGGAAAAATGCAACATTCTTTACTACCATTTGCTGACGTTATTATAAACATGCCATTAATGTTTGGAAATGAAGGGGTTGCAGGCCGAACTCTTTCATTTGCAATAAGTGAAGCAACTGCCATTTTAGAAGGTTTAGAACGATATTGTGGTATGTCACCTCGAGGAAAAAAGACAAATGTGCATGGTAGTTTTCATGATTTAGAGGATTATGCACTAAATCCCCTTACGCTCGGTGTACATACAAATGAACATTATAATCGTGATGGTTTTCCATTTAAACCGTTTGATCCTGACTATGAACAAAACTGGGTATGGGGATATTCATTGTCACAAAACCGGACGATTTTAGTTCCTGAATCAATCGCTTATTATAGCCTCGGTCATCGAGATGCTTACGTATATGAAACATCAAATGGCTGTGCCATTGGTGGTAGCTTAGAAGAAGCAATTTTTCACGGCATTTTAGAAGTTGTAGAGCGTGACGCCTTTTTGCTCACTTGGTATGCTGAATTACCTCTTCCCCGCCTTGATCTTAGTTCAGCAAATGATACAGAATTACAATTAATGATTCAGCGGCTGTACACGATTACCGGTTATGAATTGCATGCTTTTAACGCAACGATGGAACACGGTATCCCGAGCTTATGGGTAATTGCGAAAAATACGCGTGAACATGGAATGAACGTTGTTTGTGCTGGAGGCTCTCATTTGGATCCCGTCCGTGCTTTAAAGAGTGCCATTCACGAAATAGCAGGCATGTTACTCATAACAGACGATGAGCTCGAACAAAAAAGAGAGCACTACGAAAACTGCTTACAAGACCCTTATCTCGTTAGCCAAATGGGAGACCATAGTATGTTGTACGGATTAAAAAAAGCAGAAGAACGTCTTCACTTCCTTTTACGTGACGATGCTCCGGTGCAATCGTTCCAAGAAATGAATGTATTACAATCAGTTGATCTAGATTTAACATCCGATCTTCATCAACTTTTAAACCGTCTAGAGCAATCTGGACTTGACGTAATCGTTGTAAATCAAACAGTACCTCTTATAGAAAAAAACGGATTACATTGTGTAAAAGTCATTATCCCAGGCATGCTACCGATGACGTTCGGTCACCACCTCACTCGACTTACAGGGCTAGATCGAGTGTATACCGTACCGATGACACTTGGATATACAGACGAACCTTTAACGACTGAACAATTAAATCCACATCCGCACCCGTTTCCATAGTAAAGGAGGGGATTTCATGCAACTAGATACTTTTTTACATCATCTCCATTTCTCTATCGATGAAATTATGCCAAATCATGAAATAGACTGGGAAGATGCACCGCTTCCTTATAAATTATATCGAAACTTACCTATTATCCCTCTCTCTTTAGAAATTCCATTATCTTTACCTAACTCTTCTACTACACCTACTTTAGATGAGATTAGTCATTATCTTTGGTGCTCATTTGGTTTAACCCAGTTATGTCAGCTAAATAGCGAGAAAATTTTATTCCGAAGATCTATCCCTTCCGGCGGCGCTTTATATCCAAATGAATTGTATATATATTTAAAGATTGACGATTACCCAGACGGCATTTACCATTATGATGCCGCGCACCACCGACTTATCTTACTACGCGAAGGAAATTTCGATTCTTATCTTACAGAAGCACTTGGCAATCGTTGTAACTTACAATCTTGTTTTGGTGCTGCATTCGTATCCACTATGTTTTGGAAAAACTATTTCAAATACAATAACTTTTCGTATCGACTTCAAGGATTAGATAGTGGCGTTCTCATCGGACAATTACTTGAATGTGCCAAACAATTCGGTTACACAAATGGCGTATACTTTCAGTTTCTAGACCGGGCAATCAACCATTTACTCGGACTGTCAGAAGGCGAAGAAAGCGTGTATGCTGTCCTTCCTTTCAGTACAGAACCGCAAACGAATTGGTTTCACAATGATTACCGTGAAATTAAAACAGTTACTTCTCATGAGCTATTACAACAAATTCCACCTTTAGCACATGAACATTTCGTTCGCTCAAAGCATGTAAATGAGTATCCGATGATAACAAAAATAAATGAAGCTTCTATGATCGAATCGACAGCACAGTTCCAAACACTAGCTCATGAAGAGCACTTTCAACATCATGCGCACGCTGTACAACTGCCGAAAGTAGAGCGTTTATCTTATGATTTCTTACAACTTTGCAGAAAACGGTATTCCCCTGATGCTGACTTTATTTTAACGAAATGGGATACAGCCGAGCTCGCTACTTTACTACAAGAAGCGAGCCTCTCCTTCCCTTACTACAACGACCTTGATGGTCAGTATGTAAATGAAAATGCGCGCGTTTCCTTATATGGATGTTTTTATAACGTAAAAGATATAGAAAACGGCGCTTATTCTTATAATAGTAAAACGCATTCCATACAGCCACTTCAATATGGAGACCTTCGTTATCCCCTACAATCTAGTATGACGATGGATAATGTAAACCTTTTTCAAGTACCGCTTTGCCTACATGTAGTCGGAAAGAAAGATTACTATACAAATGCATTAGGCTACAGAGGATACCGTATTCACCAAATGGAAGCGGGTATACTCGTTCATAAACTCGTTTTCGCCGCGACCGCAATGGGGATGGCTGGGCATCCTTTACTTAGTTTTGATACAAATTCATGTGATCAGTTGTACGGGATAGAGGCTGGGAATGAAACGTCACTTATTCAAATTCCTGTTGGAGCTTATCGGGCGCGGAATTGGTTAAAAGGGGATTTGCGTAATTAGAAGCACGCCGGCTATCGGCGTGCTTTTTTAAAGGACTTAATTTATAAAACGCGAAATAAGTATATATTCTTATATAAAAGGAGAGTTTAACTTGAGCATTTTACAACGATTAATCCAGCAAGCAAAAAATCCGCGCGGGGCAATTGGTTCTTCCATGCTTTGTATTATGAATGCCGCACATACGAGACTAACAAATTGGTCTTTACAAAAAATACATATACGTGAAGATGCAATTACTTTAGATATTGGTTGTGGCGGTGGTAAAACAATACATACTCTTTCAAAACGAATTCCGTTTGGGAAAATATACGGAATTGACTATTCGGAACAAGCTGTTGAAAACTCAAAAAAAGCCAATATACAGGACGTAAAAACAGGGAAAGTAATCATTCATCAAGCAAGTGTCTCCTCTATTCCTTACAATACAAACTTCTTCAACCTCATTACCGCTTTTCAAACACACTACTTCTGGCCTGATGTGGAACAAGATATAAAAGAAGTATTTCGCGTCCTACAGCCGAACGGATCCTTTTTATTAGTAGCTGAAACTTTCAAAATTCAATATCATATGGAGAAATATAAAACGACTGAAGAATTAATAAACTTATTTTATAAAACAGGATTTAAAAGTGTGAAGTGCTATGAAGAAAAAGGATGCCTTTGTGTAATAGGAACCACGTAAAAAAAGCAGGCCCTTTGAGGTCTGCTTTTTTTACTAGATTAATTTGAAAATGCTCTTTATTTGTCTCGCAAATAACCAGTTTTTCGTACCGTAGTTATCATTTAAACTATCTAAATTGATAGATTGTCCGTTAGCAAACTTTAATTCTAGCGTTGTATTTTTATCGTTTGTTTTTAAGTTACTATGTGTAATAGCATCATACTTTAATTTTTCAATTTCAACATATTCGTCTTTTTCTTGTCCGATCACGACATGGTCTTGGAAGAAGAAAAAGACTTCTACTTTCTTACCGAAACAAAATACATTTTTCGTATAAATTAATGTCGCATTATCAAGTCCGACGCATACTTCTTTCATCTCTTCAATAACGTGTCCAAAGTCTTCTTCATGTCTTGTGTTTGATTCAGCAATCCATTCTTCGATTGTTTTCATATTAATTGCCATACTGTGCCCCCTGGTTCGTTCATTGCTTTGTTTTAAAGTAAATACTATATGACAATATAAGCGATACATACTATGTTTTCAAGGGTGAAAGATATATTCAAAATAAAGTTAAATTTCAAAGTAATATACTAAAAGAATCCATTTCATTATATTTCAAACGTTTGAACGAGACATTCTTCATCATCGATTAACTGTATTTTCTCATCAAATTCAATGTTTAGCTCCCTATATACTTTCTTCCAAAAAGAAACAGCTGGTACATTTTTCACAAGTTCGATAACGAAATATTGTCCTCGTTTCTCTTTTAGCAAACTCTCAATAACTTGTTTACCGATTCCTTTTCCTTTGTACTGATTCAATATGAAAATGTCATTTATACCAAAATCGTTTTCCTTCTTCAAAAATGGACGTTCCAGTAGTAATAAAAATCCTACAATCTCATTATCACTTTTAATAAAATACGGAGTGATTCCATCATTTACCCAAAACATATGTAAATCTTCGTATTCAAAAAATCCATTTGCCCCAATCGTTATATTAGAAGTGAATGTAGAAAGGTCATGAAGATATAGTGCATACAAATTACGTAATATTTCTTTTTCTGATTCTTGAACGGTTTGAAGTGTTACAAACATTTTTAATAATCCCCTTCCCCATATGTAACTATTTCCCAACCCTCTTCATTCGACAAAAATGATGATTACCCTTTAACGAAAAAAATAGCACTAAAAAAGTGCTATTCCGCTCGTCTTGCCGCTTGCTGAATTGGATCCCAAACGCTGTTATATGGTGGTGCGTAACTTAAGTCGACATCTTCTAAATCGTGAATGCTCATTTTATTGAAAAGTGCCATCGCGATTACATCAATACGTTTATCTACACCTTCTTCTCCAATTACTTGTCCACCTAATAATTGTTTCGTGTCAGAACGATATAGTAATTTTAAGTAAAGTGGTTTCGCATTTGGATAATAGCCCGCCATATTGGTCGAATCTACTTTGACTGTTTTATACGGGATATGTAGTCCTTTTGCTTCTTTTTCATTTAAGCCTGTTCTTGCAAGCGTCAAATCCATAAATTTAATAATACCTGTACCTAACGTTCCTTTAAAGGCTCTTCGTTTATCCAGCATATTTAGTCCAGCAAGTCGCCCTTGTTTATTTGCAGTTGTTCCGATTGGAATATGGTCATGAATTTCTTTTATAACGTGATAATGCGTGGCGCAATCACCAGCTGCATATACGTCTTGCACATTCGTTTGCATATATGCATTTACCTCGATTGCCCCTTTATGATTTGTACGTATATTTGTTCCTTCAAGAAAATCAGTATTTGGTTTCACTCCGACAGATACTAAAACAAGATCTGCTTTATACGTTCCTTTATCCGTTTCAATCGCTTCTACTCGTTCATTCCCTTTAAACGCTTTTACATTTTCATTCGTTAAAATTTCAATATGATGTTTATCTGCTTCTTTATGTATATATTCTGCCATATCTGCATCGTAAATTGTACCGATATGATCATTTCTCTCAATCATTCTTACTTTCTTACCTAGTTCGACGAATGTTTCTGCCATTTCCAGCCCAATTGCACCGCCACCAATAATGGTTACATCTTCAACTTTATTCGTTTCTAGCGTTTTTAATATGCACTCAGCATCCGGAATTGTTTTTAAAAGGTGAACACCTTGTAAATCTCGGCCTTCCCATTCTGGCATAACAGGACGTACTCCGGTCGCAATTAATAAACGGTCATACGAAAATTCAAAAACATCTTTCGTCTTCGTATGCTCTGCGTATACTATTTTCTTTTCCGTATCTACTTTCGTTACTTCATGTCGTACTTTCGCATCAATTCCGTATTTATCACGAAACGTCTTTACATTACGCGCGATTAACTTTTCCGTTGAAGCGATAGCACCACTAATGACATACGGTAATCCACACTGCGCGTACGAATAAATTTCACCTTTTTCTAACGTCACAACATTTGCATTTTCATCGTTTCTAACAATTTGCATAGCTGCACTCATACCAGCTGCATCTCCGCCAATAATGACATAGTTCACTTTACCACTCCTTCTTTTTTACATACTCTTTACGTTTTCCATATTTTATAGAAATAACACCTACTTCCATTGTAAAGAAAGAGAATTTCATCTTCAAATTTTGTGCACAAACCTATGCCTGAATAGGTAGCCGTCGTGTCTTATAAATAACATGTTTAATATGCTATAACAGTAACTATTGAAAGTAGGTGAAACGTACATGTGCGCCGGCCTTCTCGTCCAGCTCCCAGAAGAACCAAGAGAACCAAAACCCGCCCTCCCACTTGAACAAGAGTTTACCATTAGTACAACTTTATACAGCGCTCGCGCTTGGTTATCTGACAATGACACTTTCTCACAAACTATTTGGAAATCCTCTCGCTTCTCTTCCGCATCACACGCTAATAAGTCCATCTTCCCAGTTGGTACTGTTAAAATTTTAAATTTTTCTGAGGATACAATAACAGTTACTATATCCTCAGAATCAGATGGTGCTCTAAA
This sequence comes from Bacillus sp. FSL R9-9834, assembly GCF_038006905.1. NCBI lineage: Bacteria > Bacillati > Bacillota > Bacilli > Caryophanales > Bacillaceae > Bacillus > Bacillus sp. FSL R9-9834. The sequence goes on along the minus strand of NZ_JBBOWD010000001.1, from coordinate 1,312,187 downwards.
AATAATCGTTCCTCCTCGCTCTGAAGCTGCTTTAACATCTAGCGCGTTATCTGATGTGCAAGCAAGTACATCCGGAGGAGCAAGCAAAGTCACATTCCTCTTTCATATCTTTTTCTCAAGAGATCCTGGTCCAGCTAAATAACCATAAAAAGGTACAGCTATGCACTGTACCTTTTTTCACGTATTCTATTCTCTTGATTTGATTAGTTCAACATTATAAGATTCAATATCCGTTAGCTTTCCTGTAAAATATGGATTTTCTCTATACCAAGACTGTTTTGAAAAATATGCTTGCATATCTTTCGTTTGAAACATATGTCCATGTCTTGCATATATTTCGTTTCTCGCTATTTTCAATTGTTCTTTCGATAAATATGCTAAGTCCGTACTCTTTAATTTTCGAATATCACTATCTGGAAAAATGAAACCATTATATACATACGGAGTGGTAGCTGGCGGAGTAACATTATAAACAACTGTTTTTTCTGTACTTTTCTTTTGGAATGGTAGATTATAAGAAGGAAGTGCCGTTACGGTTTCTACCTTCGTCGTTTCCCTTCCATTTTCTCCATTTCGTTCTAAATAAATCGTCGCACTTCCATCAGTTGCTACCGGTCCCCACATAATTTCTTCTCCAGCCAGCGCTGTAACTGGTTTTTGATTCACATACAACGTTGCACCAGGCGCGTTCGTTTGAACCGTAATATATTGTCCTTGCAACGTTAAATCTATCGTTACGTTATTTTGACCTTGTTTCATAAGTACAACCTTTTCTTCACGTGATAGTTTCACATAGTCATTTTTATATTCTGCTTGAAACACTTGAGTTCCCGGAAGAAACGGTCCATATTGCTTCTCAAATTTTTTGTCATCTGTTTTATCTATTTCTTTTCCGTTCATTTTTAAAGATGTACCTTTTTCATTTGAAAGCAACGTCGTATAATACGTCTTTGCTTTCAATTTATACCGATCAAATAAAAAGAAATACTTTCCGTCTTTCGTTAACGAAAAGTCTGTTCTTTCGAGTCCGTTCCCTTGTTTTTTATCTATCCTCAAATGTTCTTTCAATTCATTCACGTAAGATGGATTTTCTTTTACATACGAAAAGAGTGGCATTAGACTCTCTCGCGTTACAACAACTGACGGATCATCTGCCGTGACGATTTCAGCTAACTTCTCCCCGTCCTTCTCCTGTAAAATCGTAATCATCCGGTCTATTTGTGCCGCCTGCTTATAATACGATGATCCGTACAAATACAGTCCAACAATCACTACAGCAAGTAATGTTAAGAGCGTAATGCCAACCTTTGTACCGCTGCTCATTTTCTTCTTTACTGCAAGACTCTCCCTCTTCTGACCGCAACTTTGACAAAATTGCACACCGTCTTCAAGCTGAGTCCCACACTTTGTACATACATTCATCCATTCAACCACCTTTTCTTTAGAGGCCAGTTAATCCCTGTGTAAAGGTTTGAATTATCGTTTGAATATAAGACCAAAACACAATAAATGTTGCAATTCCGTTTAAAACATTTGCTATTAGAAGCGTATAAATAAGATCTAATCCACCGTTATCTAGTTTTACTATAGCTACAATTACACTAATCCCCATATAAGTTGTAGCCACTCCTAATAATATTGGTAAAAAGAAGATTAATAAGAAGCTAAAAAGAAAAGAAAGTACTAATATAGCAATAGCCGGAGTCACTATCGTTCCCCATATACCGAATACTTCCAAAAACGAAAAAGATGATTTCATCATCTTCCCACTAACAAAAATAATAAACCCGACAAATAAAGTTAAAATGAGTAAAAATAAAAAGACCTTTATAGACTCTCCAAAGAAAGAAGGCGTAGATACATCCGGTGCAAATGTCCTTGTAACATTCGCCGCTGCGCTCATTATTCTATAAAAAATACACGCTCCTAAAATACAAATAAGTACAAGACTTACAATTCCATTTCGTACTTCAACCTTGCCACTTTTCATAATAGCTGTCGGTGCTTGTAATGCGTGCTTAAAAAACTGAAAATAGCCACTTGCAAACCGCTTTGCTTGCTCTACTGTTTCATTTGGTCGAGTTTCCTTTGCTGGTGCTACGCGTGCTTGGTGCTCATCTTCTTCCTGTGCACCACTTGCTACTACTTCCTCCGTCAACGAATGTCCACAATTCCCGCAAAATTTTGCCTCTGCTGTATTTTCCATCTGACACGCCGGACATTTCATTCTCTCATTCCCTCCCTTGAGCAGATACCATATAGGGTGTTACAAATTCAATATATGACTTTGTACATAAAACATGACTACAAGAAAAAGATTATGAAATCCTTCTTTCAAATGAAAATATATATGCTAGCAATCTTGAAAAAAAATGCTATTATGAAACAGAATAAATAATATTTTTAACAGATTGGATGACTGACAATGGAATTGGTAAACTCAATTTTTCAAATACTCCTTACAAGCGTAATCCAATTATTTTCCTTAATTGGCGTTATTATTGTAATTGGATTTCTATTAGGCTATTTAGAATCTCTCACACGCATGTATTGGTCGAGAGCATTCGGAAGAAAAGGATTCCTTTTAACGGCGTGGATTGGTGTTCCTATTCACGAACTTGGACATGCCATTATGTGCGTACTATTTCGTCATAAAATTGTAGCAACGCAGTTTTTCCCAACAGATACAAGTCAGGGCGCTTTAGGCTACGTACAACATCAATACAATCAAAAAAGTGTATATCAACGAATTGGGAACTTTTTCATTGGAATTGGCCCTATTATTTCCGGTATTACTGCACTCATCCTTTTAATGCGCTATTTCGTACCAAATTCATATTTCTTATTTAATACAACTCTCGAAAAAACAATCGCTTCTACTTCTATTAATGTAGAAATGGTTCAAAATATGCTCTTGTCGACGTTTGTATTATTGAAAAGCTTATTTACAATAAGTAATGTATTGAATCCTTCCTTTTGGCTATTTTTATTTATTGCCATTTGTATTTCTGCACATATCGCTTTAAGTAAACCAGATATTAAAGGATCAATAGACGGTGTTATCGTCATGTTTATCTTATTATTTTTATTCAATATAATAGCAGGATTGTTTCAGTACGACAGTAACCAGCTTATTGGAAAAATGATGAAGTATAATATGTATCTCATTGCATTTTCTAGTGTAGCATTGCTGTTCTCTTGTATTTCTACACTTGTTAGTTTTGGGTTTTATAAAATAAGAGAAGGGCGTTCGTTGTGAACGCCCTCTTCTTATCAATTATTTCCTTTATAATCACAATGTTCAACCGGAACACGAGCATGTCCCTCTTCATCGGTACACCATGACTGCGATTGGAAGGCAAGAAAGATACCAATCCATTTTTCTTCCTTTTCAAAATGAATGAGTATTCCTCCGTCTTGCCATATACCATTATCACCTTGCCATTTCTCTACATTTCCTTGATTCATGTGAATATCATGTATCCCGTTTCCTGGTTCGAAATGAAAGTAAGAATCGGGTGTATTTTCTTCTGGTCCCCATCTTTCACCAAACGCGTAAATAATTGCTTTTTCTTCTATTGCTCGTTTTATATAACGTTCTATTTTTTCATTTAAATCATTATCCACTCCTGCTTTTTCAGCAGGTAAAGGAATCATTTGTTTCGAATCGAATAAATTACCTCTTACGTAGTCTAAAGCTACTTTCGGTTCATTGTTTTTTATTTCTGTAAAACCAAATGGTAATGTCGGTAAAATATGAATTGCCTCTGACCGAATATTGTCGCTCGCAAAATATAAAACTTCTGACGGGTAGCTTTGCGACTTTACGTTAATTGCAATACGATAATCTACTTCTGCTTCACCTTGTAAATGAACTTGATAATGAGGAGTTTTCCCTTTTCCGATCTTAGATTGTATAACGGTACCTTTTAACACACCATAATTTTTTAAGGGCATACATTTCATCTCCTATTCATTTAGTAGAAGCTTTTCATATTTAAAACATTATCCAATCATAAAAAAAATCCTCCTATGTTAGGAGGATTTTTAATTTCTCAACATATACCAAACAATAACCTCTACCACTACAAGTAACACCGCACCAAAAATCATTAATGTCGTCTTCTTTAATAGTTCATTTTCACGATACGGAATGTTACATAAATACGCACCTAGTGTAATCCGTGACGGGCAAGCTATCGTCGCTACTGATGATGCGGTGTTTTGCAATGTTGTGACGTATTGCCACGGGAGTGCTACGTTTTGCGCCGTTTGCATTTGTAGTTTTATGAACATCGCATTTGATCCTGCATTACTACCTGTTAAAAAGCCACCGATTCCACCGATGAACGGAGCAACGAAAACGAAAAAGGTTCCAAATGTGTCACCAGCTGTTTTTGCCAGTAATGCATGCATGCCAGATGCACCCATTAGTTCTGAAATGGCGATAAACATTGTCGTCGTAATCGCAAATGGAATCCATTGTTTTATCGTTTGCGAGAGTGATTGTTTAATAATATGAAATGGTATCCGGAAGAAAATAATAGTAAATAAACAAGTCATACCGAGCCAAAATCCTGGTGAATACAGCATTTCTAATTTGTAAGAGTATGATTTTAAATCAAGGACGGCATATGATCTAAATACATCATGCAATGCTGGTACAAGGCGAGAAAGTAAAATACAAACGGTTAAGAATATATAAGGGCTAATAATTTTTACAATAGATACTTCTCTCTCCGTTGCCGCAGCATGTTCTATTATTAGATTTTGTTCGTTTTTGCCCTTTAATTTAATGATAAGAAATCCAAATGTAATGGTAACGATAGAACTTAATATACCTGCTAGTTCCACGCTTACGTATGCGTTAGAAAGATAGATTCCGAGAGAAAATAATAGAAAGAAACCGAATCCTTCCTTCCACTTTTCAATAACGGCCTGCCAGCCGCCAACAACATGTAAAGAAAGAATGACGAAATAAGCAAACATTGGGATGCTTAATAGCGCTGTATTTGTACCGAGTGTTGTAAGAGGCATATTAATAAGCTGCGAACCGATAATCGTACCAGTTGCCATTGCCCCCCATGAACTAGCTAGTAAGCCGATAAACGAGAGCAGTACAGCTTGAAACGGTTTATAGCCTAATGAAAGAAAAATAGGTGCTGCAACCATAAAACCGATTCCGAATCCACTTACTGATTCAATTAGTGGACAAATACCAAAACACATAAGAAGCATTTGTAATAAACGATCATGCGTAACTTCTTCTAGAAAACATGCTACTTGGTCGATGTACCCCATTTTGTTCATGAGATGAAATAAAAAAATACCGAAAAATAAAACGTATCCGACAATAAAACAAATTAACCAACCTTTAATCGTTGCGTGCACAGTTTCACTTATCCCTAGTTGAAATGTTGGCGAAAGTAAAACGATTCCAACAGATACAACGTAAGCAATTAAAGAGGACCGTAATGACGTTTGTTGAAATAAAAATAAACAAATGAAAATCATCATAATTGGGATAAGTGCCAACAATATGGCCATGTTATCATCTCATTTCGTTTAAAATACAATTTTAAACTATTATATAACAGATATTATTTTTTTCAATTGTTTTTACAACAGATATAAAAAAGGAGCCAAACGGCACCTTTTTCATTCACCCCCATTTTCTTTTATCCTGAAAAACGTTCTGCTGCCTCATTATTTTGTCTAACACAACAAACACAATATAAACACATATTACTTGCAATACAACATTTCCAAATTTCATGAATTCAAATGAATGGATCCAGCGAAATAATTCGTTTAATAATACAATCGAAACGATACTAAATAGTTCTATACTAATCGAAAATATACATATTTCTAAAATAGATTGCTCTTGAATACGATTTAAGTTGGAAAAGATGAATACATATCCTAAAAATAAAGCCATCAACTCTATTTTTGTCATGCTAATGAGCCAAGCGTATAATGGTACAGTTAAAAGAAGATATAGTAGTTTACGTCTTAGCATGCTTTCTCACCCTCTAAATTATATGTATTTTCTGTATATTTTAACATTTATTACGTAAAACAAAAAGAAGAGACTTATGCCTCTTCTTTTTGTTTTGTTGCCTGTATTAATTCACATATTTCTTCTCGTTTTTCATTTTCTAACAGTTCAATAATTTTACTTCCAACGACAACTCCGTCACATATTGTAATCATTTCTTCTACATGTTCCTTTGTTGAAATACCGAACCCTGCCACTACCGGTAAATGCGTATGTGATTTTACTTTTTCTAAGTAACTATGAATCTCATCTTTAAAGTTTTGACGTACTCCTGTTACGCCTGCTACTGTAACAGCGTAGACGAACCCTTCTGATTCACTCGTAATTTTCTCGATTCGCTCAATTGGGCTCGTAACGGTAACGAGTGGGATTAGCGCAATGTTCACCTCTTGCAGTAATGGAGCAATAATATTTTGTTCTTCATACGGTAAATCTGGAACGATAATACCGTCCACACCTACCTCTAAGCATCTCTCAATGAATCGTTCTTTTCCGAATGCGAGTACTGGATTTAAATATGTCATGAGTACAAACGGAATTTGTACTTCTTTTCTTACTTCTGCTAACGCTTGAAAAATGCCCTTTAATGTTACACCGCCATCTAGCGCTCGTTTCCCTGCTCTTTGAATCGTTGGACCATCTGCGACTGGATCTGAAAACGGGATGCCAATTTCAACGATACTTGCTCCTGCTTCATCAAGAAAACGAATTCTTTCTTTTAATTTTTCAAGGCCACCATCTCCGCCCATTACGTACGGAATAAATGCTTTCTTGCCATTTTCAAATGCTGCTTTAATTTTTTCGACTCCCATTTTTTACACCTCTTCCATATAACGTTTTATACTCTCTACATCTTTATCACCGCGGCCAGATAAACAAATGACAAGCCCCTCGTCTTTCTTCATTTGCGGCGCTACTTTTAATGCGTATGCGACAGCATGCGAGCTTTCTAACGCCGGGATAATCCCTTCTTTTTTCGTTAATAATTGAAATGCTTCTAACGCTTCATCATCAGTAATGGAATGATAAGAAACGCGACCAATATCTTTTAGCAAGCTATGTTCTGGCCCAACACCAGGGTAATCAAGTCCCGCCGAAATAGAGTGAGCTTCTTGAATTTGTCCTTCTTCATTTTGCAGAAGATACATCATCGATCCGTGGAGAACGCCAACGCTTCCTTTCGTTAAAGTAGCTGCATGCTTTTCTGTATGAACTCCTTTTCCAGCTGCTTCTACGCCGTAAAGAGCAACTTCTTCATCGTGTACGAACGGATAAAACATACCCATCGCATTACTACCACCGCCAATACACGCAACGACTGCTTCTGGTAACTTTCCTTCTAACGCCTCATATTGTTTTTTCGTTTCATTTCCAATTACACTTTGGAAATCACGGACAATTTGCGGGAATGGATGTGGTCCGAGAACAGATCCCATAATGTAGTGCGTATCATGCACGTGTGAAACCCAGTAACGAAGCGCCTCGTTTACCGCATCTTTTAATGTACCGCTACCTGCCGCTACACTTTCTACTTTCGCTCCGAGTAATTCCATTCGGAACACATTTAATTTTTGACGTCTTACATCTTCTTCTCCCATAAAAATGACGCATTCTAATCCGAGTAGAGCACATACAGTAGCTGTTGCAACTCCGTGTTGTCCAGCTCCTGTTTCAGCGACAACTTTTTTCTTGCCCATTCGCACTGCAAGTAGTGCCTGACCGATTGTATTATTAATTTTATGAGCTCCTGTATGGTTCAAATCTTCACGTTTTAAATAAATCTTTGCACCACCGCAATACTTCGTCATATTTTCAGCATAATATAGCGGTGTCTCTCTTCCGACATACGTTTTTAAATAATGATTTAATTCCTTTTGAAATGCTTCATCTTGCATCGCTTCTTTATATGCTTCTTCTAGTTCTAGTACAGATTGCATTAACGTTTCTGGAACGTATCGTCCTCCGTATATACCGTAATGTCCTTTTTCATCTGGATATGCGTAGTTCATTTGGAACACTCCTTCGCTTTTATAATAAATTGTTTTATTTTCTCTACATCTTTCTTCCCTTCTATCTCTACTCCGCTGCTCACATCGACCATATATGGCCGAACAGTTCGAATTGCTTCTTCTATATTAAGAGCGTTTAATCCACCAGCTAATATCGTTTTTTTTCGCAATTCTTTTGGCATATGCCCAAGTAGTTCCCATGAAAATGTCTTTCCATTTCCTCCATGAAACTTTTCTTTCGGGCTATCAAATAATATATAATCCGTTTCATACCCTTGAGCGTTTTTCATATCACTCTCTGAAGTTACTCCTAGCGACTTTATAGACGGAATGTTCAATCTTCTTATTTGATAATTATCTTCCTCTCCATGTAGTTGTACATGTGTTAACCCGCACTCATCTGCAATTTTCTGGATCACTTCTACTGATTCATTTACGAAAACACCGACCTTTAATACGTTGGCTGGAAGCTCCTGAATGATTTCTTCCGCTCTCTTTGGAGTGATTTTCCGCTTACTTTCTGCAAAAACAAATCCGAGTGCATCTGCTCCGTATTCGCAAGCACGTTTTGCTGTTTCCATATCAGTGATGCCGCAAATTTTCACTTTCATATATTCACCTTACAATCTTCAAAAAAGGTACGAATAGAAGATGATGTCATAAGTGCCTCTCCAACTAATACACCTTTTGCTCCTGCTTTTTTAACACGAATAATATCCTCTTTTGAATGAATCCCGCTTTCGCTAATCCAAAGTAATTGCTCCTCATTCAATCTTTTTCCAAGCTTTTCCGTTTGGCCTAAATCCACTTCAAACGTTTTTAAATTACGGTTGTTAATACCGATAACGTGCGGATTTAATTGAATCGCAGTTTCTAATTCCCGCTCATCATGAACTTCAACAATCGCTTCCAATCCTTTTGCTAACACATAGCTATACAACTCTTTTAACTTCTCTTTCGTTAACGCTGCTACAATTAGTAAAATAATATCTGCTCCCGCTTCATACGCTCTATCAATTTGAATCTTATCAATTATGAAGTCTTTACATAAAAGCGGAATGTTACTTTCTTCTCGTGCTGTTTGTAAATCGTGAAACGATCCTTTAAAAAATTGACCATCTGTTAAAACAGATACTGCTCCTGCCCCGCAGTCTTCATATGTTCCCACTTGTTTTCGTACGTCAACGTGTAAATTGATATCTCCTTTTGATGGTGATGCTCGCTTTACTTCTGCAATGACAGTAAACTGCTGTAACGCTTCTACAAGTGAATGTGTCTTTCTTTTTGTTTTTACTGGTGTATATATTTCATATAACTCCGCAACTTCCTTTTTCTTCTGTTCTACAATTTTATCTAAAATCGTCCCCACTTTAGTTCACCCTTTCTAATTTTTCGTTGCTTGCTGCAATTAATAAGTTTAATTTGGCTAATGCTTTTCCAGAGTCAATGCTATGTGTCGCGAGTTTAATTCCTTCTTCAATCGTTTCCGTTTTTCCATTTGCGAAAAGAGCTAGACCTGCATTTAATAAAACTGTATCGCGATAAACACTCTTTTCTCCGCTCAATACGCCGACTGTAATCTTTGCATTTTCTTTTGAATTCCCCCCTCTAATTTCTTCATTTTTCACTCTTGAAAAACCATACTTTTCTGGATCAATACTCATTTCTACTATTTCATTATCTTTTAAAAGGACTACATGATTTTCCCCTTGTAATGACGCTTCATCTAAAAAACCACTTCCATTTACGACAAGCGCTTGTTTCCGGCCTAACTTTTGTAATACTTGTGCAACTGGTAATAACATATCTCGTTTATAAATACCGACAAATTGTGTTTCTAAATTCACTGGATTTGTTAAAGGACCAATTAAATTAAAGATTGTCGGCACGTTTAACTCTTTTCTTATTTTCATAATGCGTCTTAGTGCTGGATGCATCGCTGGTGCAAATAAGAATGCAATGCCCACATGCTCTAATAAATAATCAATTTCGTTTGGCGTACTGCTAATATTTACACCGAGTTCTTCTAATAAATCTGCACTTCCTGTTTTACTAGAAACAGCACGATTACCATGTTTTGCAACCTTTACGCCAGCTCCTGCCAGTACAAATGCTGACGTTGTGCTAATATTAAATGTTTGAGCACCGTCACCACCCGTCCCGCAATTGTCCATTGCTCCTTGTATATGGTTCGAAAACGGCAATGCCTTTTCGCGAAGAGCTCGAACGAGACCGTATATTTCTTCTGCAGTTTCACCTTTCGCTTTCAGTAAGACTAAGAAAGCTGCAATTTCACTTTCTAATATGTTTTCACTTAATAAAAGTAGTCCTGCTTTATACATTTCCTCTTCTGTTAAATGTTGACCCTCCACTAATTTACGAAGATAGTTATTCATACTCTTTCCTCCTCTTTTACTTCTGTTAAAAAGGCACGTATTAACTTTCCACCTTCTTCTGTTGCGACTGACTCCGGATGAAACTGTAATCCGAAGAGCGGATAATAATTGTGACGGACTGCCATTATTTCTCCGTCGTCCATCGCTGTCGCTAATATGTCAAAACACTCTGGCAAGCTCGTTTGCTCTGCAACAAGGGAATGATAGCGCATTGCCGTTAGCGGCTGTGTAGCGTATGAAAAGATTGACGTTCCGTTATGCTTCACACGCGATGTTTTTCCGTGTTTAATACGTTCTGCTCTAACAATGTCTCCTCCAAATGCAGCTATGATCGCTTGGTGGCCAAGACAAATCCCTAATATGGGAACGTTCTTATAAAAATGACGAATCACTTGAATACAAATGCCAGCATCCTCTGGTTTTCCTGGTCCTGGTGAAAGTACAATTCCTTTCGGCTTCATTTCTTCTAATTGTTCTATCGTTATTTGATCATTTCTTACGACAACAATATCTTCTTCGTATTCACCTAACAGTTGATACAAGTTATATGTGAATGAATCGTAATTATCAATCAGTACAATCATTTCATTACCTCCAAAAGCGCTCTCGCTTTATTTAACGTTTCTTCATATTCAGCAACTGGGTCTGAATCGTAGACGATACCCGCTCCTGCCTGAACGTATGCTTTTTCATCCTTTACGACCATCGTTCGAATGGCGAGCGCCATATCAAGATTTCCTGAAAAACTAACGTATCCAACTGCACCGGCGTATACATTTCTTTTTTCGTTCTCTAGCTCATTTATAATTTCCATCGCTCTTATTTTTGGAGCCCCAGAAACCGTACCTGCTGGTAAGCAATACGCTAACGCATCAAATCCGCCCATTTGTTTTCGCAATGTTCCGTAAACTTCAGATACAATGTGCATAACGTGAGAGTATTTTTCTACTTTCATATATTTATCTATCGTAACCGAGCCGATTTCGCTCACTCTACCAATATCGTTTCGCCCAAGATCTACAAGCATCATATGCTCTGCTCGCTCTTTCTCATTGCCTAACAGTTCTTTTGCGATTTCCTCATCTTCCCTCTTCGTTTTCCCTCTTGGTCTCGTACCAGCAATTGGATTCGTCATCACTTTATCCTCCCTTACTGATAGTAAACTTTCTGGCGAAGAACCGAGTACAACATAATCTTGAAAATCGATATAGAACATATATGGTGATGGATTGGCAATTCGAAGTTTTCGATATAACGCAAATGGATCTCCAATACATTCACTTTGCAAACGCTGAGATAATACAACTTGAAATATGTCCCCTGCTCGAATGTGTTCTTTCGCCGTTTCTACCATCGCGCAAAATTCTTTTTCCGTTATAGAAGAAGTGAATGATAATGTTGATCTTATTTCAGTTACTTCAGCTTCTTCTCCCTGTAGCACTTCCTCTTTGTATATTTGCAACCTTTCATATACTTCTTCGTAATCTGCTGAATCATCTTCCCTGCATACATATACAAACGACAACTTTTGGCGTAAATGATCGTAAACGATAAACTCACGATATAGTAAAAGGTGTACTTCTGGAATATTTAATGGGTCGTGTAAATCCGCTCCAATGTTTTCATACTGCCGAATGACATCATATCCAATATAACCAACTGCTCCTCCGCAAAATGGAAATGGACTGTCTACTTGTGATGGTGCAATTACTTCTTCTAACACTTGTAGTACATTACCTTGCACCTTTTCTGTTTGACCGAAAATCGTTCGTTCCACTTCCGTACCAACGCTTTTCACTTCTCCATAAGGATTACATCCCAAGTAAGAATAACGTCCTTTATCTTGATGAAGCTGTGAACTTTCTAATAAGAATTTCTTCTTCCCTTTCATACGTCTATATAAAGAAATTGGCGTAATGCTATCTCCTTCTTCTTCAGTGATTACTAAAAATGTCTTTCTCTCTCTTTTTTGTTTTATAAATTCTTCTTTCGTCATCATGTCCTTCACCTCGCCCTGAAAAATAAAAAAGCCCTCTACATATCGAAAATATGTAGAGGACGATAAATATACCGCGGTACCACCTCGTGTTGGATGCAAAAGCATCCCGCTTTGTTCAGGTACAAAATTTATACCTTATCCTTGTAACGGCGGAACCCGGGTTGCCTACTGAAAATAATTGTTCAGCATACCTCTCGTAAGCCCATTCCGTATATGACACCGCACCGGGCTCCCACCTATCCCCGGCTCTCTGTAACGTCTCCAATATACGTACTCTTCTTACTTAAACGATTTCATTTATTTAATTTTTTATACACAAAAAGGGAGTACTCATCCTATAGAAAGGACGGGTACTCCCGTGGTGCCACCTTAATTCGTTACGAATGTAACGCACTTTACCGTATCAAAAACAATACGTGTCTCTTGTATCGATGAGATCATGTCGCCAAAGCCTACTTCTTTCGTTTCGGTTTGGAAGCTCCGAAGCCCATTCCACATCAATTCCATACTGATTCGCACCAACCATCAGCTCTCTGACATGTTCATCATGTGTACTCTTCTTCATCAACGCTTGCATTTTTTTAAGTTGCACTCATTATAGACCTGACTTTTTTCACAAGTCAATACTTTTTCAAAAATTTTATTTTTCTTTCCTTTCAATATTATATTGACAAAACAACCGCTTTTTATGTAAATATAATAAATACTCTATTAAAAATAAGGTTTTTTGTATGAATATTATATATTAAAAAAGTAAAATAACATCAAAAAACGCTTACATTTCTGAAAATTCATATTTCTATATGGATTTTTCAGAATAATCATGATAGATTATAAATATGCATAACGCATCAAAAGACATGACAAAAGGAAGGGGAACTACATGAGTACGCAGATGTTAACTTTAACTTCAATCTCTATCTACATGCTCGGGATGTTAGTAATTGGCTATTTCGCTTATAAACGAACGTCCAACTTAACAGATTATATGCTTGGCGGGCGTACACTAGGCCCCGCAGTAACAGCATTAAGCGCTGGAGCATCCGATATGAGTGGTTGGCTTTTAATGGGATTACCCGGTGCAATGTTTAGCGTTGGATTAAGTAGTAGTTGGATTGCGATCGGCCTGACACTAGGCGCATACGCAAACTGGCTATATGTCGCTCCTCGCTTACGTACCTACTCAGAAATTGCAAACAACTCTATTACTATCCCAGAATTTTTGGAACACCGCTTCCAAGACAAATCTCACACGCTACGCTTAGTATCCGGACTTGTTATTATGATTTTCTTTACTTTTTATGTAGCTTCAGGATTAGTTTCAGGCGCTGTATTATTTGAAAATTCATTTGGTATGAACTACCACGTTGGATTATTCATTGTAGCTGGTGTTGTTGTCGCTTACACATTATTTGGTGGTTTCTTAGCAGTGAGTTGGACAGACTTCGTGCAAGGAATCATTATGGTAGTTGCTCTTATTCTTGTTCCTATCGTAACAATTATGAATTCGAACGGACTGGGACCTGCATTTGATACAATTCGTTCTGTAGATCCAACACGTTTAGATATTTTTAAAGGTGCCTCTACTTTAGGAATTATTTCTTTATTTGCATGGGGCCTTGGTTATGTTGGACAACCTCATATTATCGTACGCTTTATGGCGATTTCCTCTGTAAAAGAAATTAAAAGCGCACGAAGAATTGGTATGAGCTGGATGATTTTCTCTGTTGTCGGAGCTATGTTTACTGGCCTTATCGGTATTGCTTACTACTCACAACAAGAGTTAACATTATCTAACCCAGAAACAATTTTCCTTGAACTCGGAAAAATTTTATTCCATCCACTTATTACTGGATTTTTATTAGCAGCTATTTTAGCAGCGATTATGAGTACAATTTCATCTCAATTACTCGTTACTTCTAGTGCTATAACAGAAGATTTATATCGTACTTTCTTTAAACGTTCTGCTTCTGATAAAGAGCTTGTATTTGTCGGCCGTATGGCTGTTCTTGTTATTGCACTAGTTGGGTGTGCATTAGCGTTTAAACAAAATGATACGATTTTAGCTCTTGTTGGATACGCTTGGGCTGGATTTGGCTCTTCATTCGGACCTGCTATTTTATTAAGCTTATATTGGAAACGTATGACGAAGTGGGGCGCACTTGCTGGTATGATTTCTGGTGCCGCTACTGTTATTATTTGGACGCAATTCAAATTCTTAAAAGAATTCTTATATGAAATGATTCCTGGTTTTACTATTAGTTTACTAGTAATCGTAATTGTTAGTTTACTAACACAATCTTCAAAAGATGTTGAAGAGCACTTTGAGACTTTTGAAAAGCAACATAGTCATAATCTATAAAGAAAAAGCTCTGCTGTTATCGTATCAGCAGAGTTTTCTTTTTCTCAAAGTTCGACAATCTTCTGCTCGAATTTAACAATTTCTTTATGTTTCATTAAATTAAACGTAACACTACTCCTTTATAGTAGTACTATCAGCACTTATACAGAAAGGGGACTCCAACATGTTAGCAGCTTTCCAGCAACAACAAACACGAAAATTTTCACCTATCACAAATACTTCTGCGTCTTGTTTGAACATACAACCTAATCCACCCAAAATTTCAATTGCTCCTTCTGTTATTTCAGTCATTGGTGTTCATATGGAAAAAAATAAGTTAAAAGTAAGAACGGGACAAAGCACTGAGTTATCAGCTTCTGTTTTGCCAGTGCAAGCAACGAATCAAGAACTTATTTGGACAAATATGAATGCTGATGTTATCACACTGTATCCAAAAGGTGATACAGTAACGATTACTGGAAAAAGTGCAGGTAGAGCAGTCGTAATTGTTACAACTGCTGAAGGAAAATTCAGGGACCTATGTATCATTCATGTACAACCTTATATGACAAACCCAAAGTAAAAGAGTGGCTATGAAGCCACTCTTTTACTTTATTTCAATGTGTAGATTTTTACTTGTAACAAGATTGATAAATTGCTCTTTATCTTTAGGAGAAATAATTTCTGTTTGATGTGTATCGTAAACAATTTCAAGTCGATCAAGTGACAATGCATAGGCTGCTACTGGATTTTTCGTATTTGAAATTTGTTTTATATCTCGTATCAATATGCGCTTTTTCACGAAACCGGATCTAATAGTAATTGTTTCTTCTCCAACAATATATTTTGTTGAAAACCAACTCCACATCAATAAGATAGCTAATGGAATTGTGAAAAACAAAAGAAAATATTCTCTTCCTGCAAATATTGGAGCAAAACACGCTCCAATGACAACGAAAAAAATCGGATATAACCATACATCTTTTTTTGATAGAAATTCCACTAAACGTCCCCTCTCTTGATTTAAGTCAATGAATCCCCTCCTCTTCCCTGTTACAATGAAAACAACATTAGAATAGGAGGACGGATTATGACTGAGCGAAAATTTGCCTTATTTGCAGGCACTTCTCTTCTTATCATGGCATTCACTGCATTTTTTTCTTACGGTTTTGTTCATGGAAATCTCTTTGTACCAAGTAATGCGAGCACGACACTCCATAATATTCAAACTTCAAGTTCACTTTTCAAAGCAGAAATTTTCGGATGGATTATCATTTTCATTACGGATATTATCACCGCATGGGCTCTTTATTTCTTTCTAAAGCCGATTCATACTAGCCTCTCATTACTAGCATCCTTGCTTCGTCTTATGTATACATCGATACTTGGGATCGCTATATTCAATCTAATATTAGTATTGCTACTTTCAAAAAGCACAATCGCAAATTCAGAAACATATACGATGTTGTTTCTCAGTTCATTCGAGTACACTTGGTCTGTAGGGTTAATCATTTTCGGCTTACATCTTTTTGTTTTAGGTTATGTAACTTTTCTATGTAAACATATACCGAAATGTATTAGTATACTACTATTCTTGGCTTCTATCGGTTATATCGTAATTCACGTCATGAATACAATGTTTTCACAATATGATGCGATGATCTCCATTCTTAATGTTGTCTTTCAACTACCGATGATCGCAGGTGAACTCGGATTTAGTATATGGCTATTGATTAAAGGTGGAAAAAACGCTACTGTTTGAGTCGTTTCTTAATTCTGCTTAATGATTCTGGCGTAATACCTAGATAACTTGCCAATTGATATTGAGGAACACGATTGATTAAATGCGGTCGTTTTTGTAATAATGATTTGTAGCGCTCTTCTGGTGTCGATGCAATAAATAATGAAAGTTCTTCTTGTACCTCACCGAAATTGTATTCAATCATTTGGCGTGTCATTTCTTCTAATTGTGAATATTTCTTATACATGTCCTTTTCACTATGCAGGTCGCCAACTACAACTAGACAGTCTTCTAAACACGTTAACGTATGCGGGGATGATTTATCTTGTTTATGATGATTAAAATTTGCGATTGTTTGTTCTTCTGTATAAAAATTTGATGTAACTTCTTTTCCTACTTCATCTATACTATGTTGTCTAACGCATCCTTTTAATACAAAATAACATTTTAACGAAACATCTCCTTGCCTTAGAAGCACTGTTCCTTTTTTATATTCTTCAATTTGTAATTCACTGAGAATCATGTGCTGCTCTTCTTCACTTAGTGTTGTAAGGCTCTGCATATACTTCTTTAATATCTCTTCCATTTCCCTCCCCCTTCTACGCCCGTATTTCTATAAAACAAAAAGAGAAGTATCACAACTTCTCTTTTCTCTCTTAACATTATAATTCCTGTGTATAAACAGGCTCGTTTACGACATTTTTTGCTGTTCGTTTTTGTTGCTGCAATAAGAAAACAGATACACCAAACAATACGAGTATGCTACCGATTATTTGCATAGCATTTAATCTTTCCCCAAGTAAGAAGAAAGCTAGTATTGATGCTCCAACTGGTTCACCTAAAATACTCATTGAAATTGTTGTTGCATTTACGTAGTTTAATAACCAGTTATTAATGACGTGTGACACTGTCGGCACGACCGCAAGTAAAAGAAAAATGGTCCAATCCCACTTTGTATAACCTGTAAAAGGCACTTGCAATGCTATATTATAAATCCCCATAAAAATACCGGCGAATGCAAAGACTGTAAAGCTGTAAATCCAGTGTGATACTTTCTTTACTGTCGTTTGGCCGATAAATAAATAACCGACAACTGCTATTACACTTAAAAAAGATAATATATCGCCATAAATTGCTTGTTCACTTAGTCCTAAATCTCCCCAACCAATACACACTACACCTAATATCGCAATTGCCATTGTCGCAATGGCTGAGTATGTTGTTCTTTCTTTAAATAAGAAAAAACCTCCAACTAAAGATACGATCGGCTGAAGTGCTAATATAATCGTCGAACTCGCAACTGTTGTATGCTTTAAAGATTCAAACCATAAAAGAAAATGAAGTGCTAAAAAGAAACCAGATCCGATTAAAAATCCCCAATCTTTTATTTGAATCTTACTAAACTCTTCCCGTTTTTTCCAAACAATAGGCAGCATAAGAAGTACGATAATCCATAATCGATACATACTTAATATGGAAGATGGTGCCGAGGACATCTTTACAAAAACTGCTGCGAATGAAATGGCTATAATGGAAATAGCTAATGGTAGCGCGATTGACCTTTCTTGTTTCAAATTCTGTCTCCCCTCTCCCCTGTCAAAAATCCCACTTCATTATATCCGTTTTCTTCCCTAACTTAAATACTAATTTTTTAGATTCTTCGTACCATTATGGTAAAATAGAAACGAAAGCACCTATTAGTGAATATTTCTTTCTTTTTCACTACAAGCGTCGCTCTTACAATCATTACAGTAAATTTTTATTTAGGGGGATCTACATGAATCAAACAATTGGGAGAATTGAAGAGATTTCATTTTATAGTGCATCACTTCAAGAAGATGTTACACTTCTCGTTTACTTACCGGTAAATTACACACCGCTGCACAAACATACAGTGGTCATTGCACAAGATGGAAGAGATTATTTTCAGCTTGGTAAAGCACACCGTGTAATTGAGCGCCTTCGTGAAACTGAAGAAATTGACCGTACAATTATTGTCGGTATTCCATATAAAAATGTACACGATCGTAAAGAAAAATATTTCCCAAACGAAGTAAAAAACGCTGCGTATATTCGTTTCCTTGCTCATGAACTTGCACCATATATCGATGAAAATTATCCAACGTACCAAATGGGAAAAGGTCGTGTGCTAATTGGTGATTCTCTTGGCGGAACAGTTTCCTTTATGACCGCACTTATGTATCCGCATACATTCGGTAAAGTTGTTATGCAATCACCATTTGTGGATGAAACAGTGATGAATTTAGCAAAAGAATTCAAAAATCCGGAGGCGCTAGAACTTTATCACGTCATTGGAACAGAAGAAACAGCTGTAAAGCGCACGGATGGACAAGTATCTGATTTCGTAGGGCCGAACCGTGAGCTTAATACGCTTCTGACAGATAGAAATTTCATTACACATTACGAGGAATTTGAAGGTAATCATACGTGGAAATATTGGCAAACTGATTTACCGAAAGCTTTCTCTCATATGCTATCAATGAAATAATAGAGAGCAGTATTCAGAATAATTTGATATAATAGAGTAAGAGAGGTATTTTCTCAAAATCTAACTAGACTTACAAAGGGAGGAATTGGAACATGAAATTAGGCATTGTAATTTTTCCATCTAAAATGATTCAAGATAAAGCGAACGGATTGCGTAAACGTTATGATCCGCACTACGCATTAGTTCCGCCACATATTACATTGAAAACACCCTTTGAGACGCAAGATGAACAATTAGAATCGATTGTAAACGAGTTACATACAATCGCAAGTAAAACGAACCCTTTCACCCTTCATGTTGGAAAAGTTGGTTCATTCGCACCTGTTAATAATGTTATTTATTTTAAAGTAGAAAAAACACCTGAACTTACTTTCTTAAATGAGGAAATGCATAGCGGATTCTTTACACAAGAACGCGAATACGCTTTTGTACCTCATTTAACAATTGGACAAGGCTTATCAGATGCAGAGCATGCTGATGTACTAGGTCGATTACGTATGAAAGATTTCTATTACGAACAACCAATTGACCGCTTCCACCTTCTATATCAATTAGAAAACGGAACATGGACTGTACACGAAACATTCCGCCTAGGAAAGGGGAACAACTAATTTGCATGCACAGATCGTACAAACGGACGAACAACTAAGAGATGCATTCTCTGTACGTAAGCAAGTATTTGTGAAGGAACAGCAAGTTTCTGCCGAAGAAGAGTATGATGAGTTTGAAGAAACTTCCATACACGTTGTTATATATGATAATGATGTTCCCGTTGGTGCTGGACGTTTTCGCACCATTGATGGAATAGGAAAAATGGAACGCATTTGCGTACTAGCTTCCCATCGTAAAAAAGGCATTGGAAAAATTGTTATGGATGCACTTGAAGCATATGCGAAGGAAAACTCGCTACCAAAATTGAAGCTGCATGCTCAAACACATGCCGAAGATTTCTATAAGAAACTTGGATATGTAACGAATTCTGATGTATTTATGGAAGCAAATATTCCTCACATCGTTATGATAAAAGAATTGTAATTTGAAAACAGGAGGTATCCCCTCCTGTTTTTTACATTGCTATTTTCTTTTTCTTCCGCTAAAGTTAAATGTTGATGCTATAGTTTTGAAGGTGAATATATGACACAAGAAAAATTTTCACAAAAATCATTAACGCACGCTGATATTCCACGTGCAACATATCATATTCCAAAAACATCTACCCATTTAATTATGGAAGAAGATGCAGATGCAGCGTATTTTCGCGCTCTCGAACAGCAAAATGTATTTTTAAACGAAAAACAATTAGAAGCCGTACGAACGACAGAAGGCCCTGTTCTTACACTGGCTGGTGCCGGAAGCGGGAAAACATCTGTTTTAACGACTCGCGTCGGCTATTTAGTAAATGTAAAACAAGTTCATCCGCGAAATATTTTATTGCTTACATTTACACAAAAAGCGGCTGAAGAAATTCGAAATCGTGTAGCGAATTTACCAGGCATGAATCATGCCGCAAGTAGCTATGTTGTTGCTGGTACGTTCCACTCTGTCTTTTTAAAATTACTTCGTAGTCAAGGATATAATCAGCAAATTTTAGCAAACGAAAAACATAAACAAATTATGATAAAGAAAATTTTAAAAGAATTGCGTTTAAAAGACGATTATGATGCTGAAACGATGCTCGCGATGATTTCACTTGAGAAAAACAAATTAAATCGTCCGAAAGATGTAAAAGCAAAAACACCCGTTGAACAAGAATTTAAAGAAGTATACGAGCGTTTTGAAGAAGTGAAACAACGATATAATTATATCGATTTCGATGACATCTTATTAGAAACATATTATATGTTAGAAAATAACGCTCCTTTGCTTACCCAATTACAACAACGTTTCCACTATATTGAAGTAGATGAGTTCCAAGATACATCGTATGCTCAATATGAAATTGTAAAATTGTTAGCTTCTCCAAGAAATAATTTATTTATCGCAGGTGATGACGATCAAGCTATATACGGTTGGCGAGGGGCAAGTCACCAAATTATTTTATCTTTTCCAAAAGAATTTGATAACACTACGATTATCGCCCTTAATACGAATTATCGATCCAATCCTTTTATTGTCGGACTTGGAAATGAAGTTATCAAACTAAATCAAGAACGGTTTGATAAAGAGCTATATTCTGTTCGTGAAGAAGGTGTACAACCTTTTTATGCAAGACCGGCTACAACTCTTGATGAAGCAAATCAAATTTTGCAGCTCATTCAAGAAAAAGTAGATAGTGGTGAACGAAATTATAAAGATTTTTGTTTGCTGTATCGCACACATTCTGTAAGCCGTTCGTTACTGGATCAGCTTACCATTCATAAAATCCCGTTTATTAAGCACGGTGCGAGTCAGTCATTTTATGAACATTCGTTAATTAAGCCTGTATTGGATCATTTACGACTCGTAATTGAACCGTTTCGATTAGAATCACTTTCAAACATATTGCCAACGATGTATATCGGGCGTGATGATTGTATTTCATTTATTGAACGTGAACAATGGAAATATGGCGAAGGTCGTTTCCCTTCTCTTCTTCATTTCTTATTATTAAATCCGAACTTAAAACCTTTTCAAGTGAAAAAGGTAAATGAGCGTATCGATTTTATTAAATTTATAAAAGAATTAGAACCGAAAAAAGCATTAAAAGAAATTATTCATGGTAAAGGAAAGTATTTAGAGTACTTACAAAGTAACGATCGTTCTTCCTTTACGATGCATAAAGATATACAAGAAGAAATGTTAGAAGAATTAATGGAGTCGGCAAATCGCTTCACTGATATTCCAGCTTATTTACAATTTATTGATGAAGCCATTCAAGGTCAAAAAGAAATGGAAGCATTAAAAACAATGCCACAAAAAGATGCTGTTTCACTTATGTCTATTCATAACGCAAAAGGCCTTGAATTTCCATGTGTCTTTTTACTCGGAGCGAGCGATGGTATTCTGCCCCATACTTCTTCTTTAAAAGATGCAAATGATCGTGTTACAGAGACTTCTGAAGCTTTAGAAGAAGAACGCCGACTACTTTATGTCGCAATTACACGTGCGAAAGAAGAATTGTACATTTCCTCTCCGCAATTTTTTAGAGGAAAAAAATTAGATATATCTCGCTTTTTGTATACTGTGCGAAAAGATTTACCTGAAAAGACATCCACGAAATAAGGATGTCTTTTTTTATATTGCAATATGTACATCCCTCCTATATAAATTCCCTCTTTTTATCATAAGAATTAACGTAATATCAACCATATCCCACTCATATTGTAATAGTGTATGTCAGAACTCACGAGAAGGAGTGAACATAATGAGCTGCAATTGTAACGAAGATCATCAACATGATTTTGATTTCAACTGTGTATCTAATGTCGTTCGTTTTATACATGAACTACAAGAATGTGCAACGACAACATGCGGATCTGGTTGTGAAGTACCCTTTTTAGGAGCACATAATAGCGCATCAGTAGCAAATACACGTCCTTTTATTTTATACACAAAAGCCGGAACACCATTTGAAGCATTCGCGCCATCTGCAAGCCTTTCTAGCTGCCAATCTCCAATTTTCCGTGTCGAGAGTATAGATGATGATGATTGCGCTGTATTGCGTGTATTAACTGTAGTATTAGGTGATACTTCTCCTGTGCCACCTGGTGACGATCCAATCTGTACGTTTTTGGCTGTACCAAATGCAAGATTAATATCGACCAACACTTGTCTTACTGTTGATTTAAGTTGCTTCTGCGCTATTCAATGCTTACGTGATGTTACGATTTAAAACTAAATAATGAGTTAAGCATGGATTGGGTGGCAGAGTTTTCTGCCACCCAATCCATGCTTAAAAGGTATTATTATGTATTTTTCATAAAATTGGGAACTTGTCTAGAACATAGAACCTGTCCCTTTCATTAACTGAAAGTAGAAACAGATAAAGGAGTGAAAAACATGTTCTCTTCTGATTGCGAATTTACGAAAATCGATTGTGAGGCGAAACCAGCTAGTACACTACCAGCATTCGGTTTTGCTTTCAATGCTTCTGCACCTCAGTTTGCTTCATTATTCACACCATTACTTTTACCTAGCGTCAGTCCAAACCCAAATATTCCTGTCCCTGTAATAAATAATACAGTAAGTGTCGGAGATGGCATTCGAATTCAAGTAGCTGGTATTTATCAAATCAGTTATACATTAACAATTAGTCTTGATAACGTTCCTACCGCACCAGAAGCTGGTCGTTTCTTCTTATCATTAGGTACACCGGCTAACATTATTCCTGGATCAGGTACAGCGGTTCGTTCTAACGTTATTGGTACTGGTGAAGTAGACGTATCCAGTGGTGTTATTCTTATTAACTTAAACCCTGGTGACTTAATTCAAATTGTACCAGTTGAGTTAATTGGAACTGTAGACATCCGTGCTGCAGCATTAACAGTTTCACAAATTGGTTAGTAAAAAGCGGTATTTCTTCATTGAAATACCGCTTTTTATATGTATAATAAAAAACACTCACAGTAGCATGAGTGTTTCATTCTTCATAGTGTTTTATTGTATTCTTCTTTTTCCCACAATTGCATCCTTTTTTCTTCACAAATCCTTGTTGTTGCAATTGTTCTTGATATGCCTGTTGTTGTGCATGGTGCTGTTGCTGTATGTTATACCATTGCTGCAGGTCATATGAATTTTGCCTTGGATTATTGCTCACAGCAAACATCTCCTCTACTGTCAATTCTGTCTATTTACTATATGAACAACTCTTTATTTCCGTTCCCTCATTCTTTTAAACTCCGCTTTTTCTCGTATTATGAAAATATATTATTCTCCCATAAAGTATCCTGTAATCGTTTCAATGATTGCTGCTGCTCCTGCAATAGCTAATAACGCAAGTAACGGTTCTGCAACGATAGGGATCCAATTATATAACACTAATAAAAAAGCACTAACCCATACACCTGTACACCAATAACAGCTTAATAATTCGCCAATCCACTTTCTTAATCCTTTACCTTTTACTTTTGTAAAAGTTGATACACTTCCATCCGGCTCCGTAATCTCTAATTCGTCAATAAACGGTCTTCGCAAAAAAGCTGTAATTTTATCATAAACAATTAAACGGGTGAGCCTAAATGCCGCTAACGCGAAAATAAAAAATAAAAGCCAACTTGTAAACAGCATGATTCCACCTTCCCTTATCTTCTTTCGCCTATTTAAAAAAAAAGGTCTTGAGATTGTGACCAAATCTCCTCGACTCCAATATCTTATTAATGTAAATACAAACAAGAAGATAAGGAGTGACATTAATGAGTTGTAACGAAAATAAACACCATAGCTCTTCTCATTGTGTAGTTGACGTTGTAAAATTCATCAATGAACTTACAAGATTGTTCTACTACAACGTGTGGGTCTGGTTGTGAAATCCCATTTTTAGGTGCTCACAACACTGCATCAGTAGCAAATACACGCCCTTTTATTTTATACACAAAAGCTGGAACACCATTTGAAGCATTTGCACCATCTGCAAGCCTTTCTAGCTGCCAATCTCCAATTTTCCGTGTGGAAAGTGTAGATGATGATAGCTGTGCTGTACTACGTGTATTAACTGTTGTATTAGGTGACGGTTCTCCTGTACCACCTGGTGATGATCCGATTTGTACGTTTTTAGCTGTACCAAATGCAAGATTAGTATCGACATCTACTTGCATTACTGTTGATTTAAGCTGTTTCTGTGCTATCCAATGCTTACGCGACGTTTCTATCTAATAAGTGAAGTAAACTAAAAAACTATTGGGGTGGTAGAAGATTTCTACCACCTTTACATATTTAAAAGCCGGCCATACTAATCGACTGGATATCATCTATAGACAACTTAATATCTCGCACACTATTTGGCGGCATAATCGCTACAATTCCATTACGATACGATATGATTGATCCAACATATGAGACTGTAGCTGTTTTTATTCTGCACCTTACTTTCGGAATGTAATGAGGGCGATTTAATAAAAAATGAATTTTCTCTTCATTATTCATATCCTTAAATGATTTATTATACGGGACAGTTCTCACTGGTTCTTTCTGTTCTTGTTCCTCTTCTTCTATTTTCTCTTCTACTTGTTGCTCTTCTTGTTCTTCTATTACCTCTTCCACCGCACTACTTACAACATTTTCGTTTCTATTACTTTCCTCTTTTTGATCCTCATTTTCAAAGTTTGTTAAAATAATTCTTTTTATTTTCGGTGCAGCAAGTTCCAAACTTACTTGCGCAATATATAACAACGGTTTTCCAACTGTTGAACTTTTATTTTTATTCTTCACACTCGTCCCTCCCACTTCCATACGTAGCTGAATAAATTGTGTACTATTATAGTTATATTCATCACATGGTAAGAACTTTCGTTAAAAATCGTTCTTTCCAAGAACAAATAAAAAGGACAATCTCAACATGTAGAGATTGTCCTTTAACAGTTCATATTATAATTATCCTAAGATATGATACCCTGAATCAACGTGAATGTTTTCTCCTGTTACGCCGCGTGCTAAATCACTGAATAAGAATACTGCTGTATCCCCAACTTCTTCTGGAGTTGTTGTACGACGAAGTGGTGCGCGCTCCTCAATTTCTCTTAAGATTGAGTTAAAGTCGCCTACACCTTTTGCAGATAACGTACGAATTGGACCTGCAGAAATAGCGTTAACGCGAATGCCATGTTGACCTAAATCGTTCGCTAAATATTTCACGCTCGCTTCTAATGAAGCTTTTGCAACGCCCATAACGTTATAGTTTTTCACAACGCGCTCGCCGCCAAGATATGTTAACGTTAAAATATTTCCGCCTTCTGTCATTACTTTCTTCGCTTCTCTTGCTACAGCTGTTAAGGAGAATGCACTAATATTTTGTGCAAGTAAAAATCCGTCGCGAGAAGTATCTACAAATTCACCTTTTAAGTCGTCACGATTTGCAAAAGCAATACAGTGGGCAACACCGTGAATTGTACCAACTTCTTGCTTGATTGTTTCAAAACAAGCGGTAAGCTCTTCATCATTTGTTACATCACAAGGTAATACAAGTGATTCTTGTCCTTCTAATGTATCCGCTAATTCACGAACGTTTCTCTCTAAACGTTCTCCTGCATATGTGAAGATTAATTTTGCACCTGCATTATGCAAAGAGCGAGCAATTCCCCATGCAATACTTCTTTGGTTCGCAACGCCCATAACAACAAATGTTTTCCCTTGTAATAGTTCCATGATATATCCTCCCAGAAATACTTATACTTGTTATTAGTACCTGATACTATAATTATAGTAACATAAAACCTCTTAAAGGCAAACAAAAAAAGTCATTAACTTAAAATTGTTAATGACTTTTTGTTTCTATAAAAAAACGCTCTAATCCTTCTTCCCAAGAAGGCATTTGTAAAAAACCATTTAATCGTAGCATGTTATGTTGGAAAATAGAATATTTTGGTCTCGCTGCCGCCGCTCCAAATTCTTCAGTTGAAACCGGTAATACATCCACTTTCATATTTGCATACGAAAATATTTTCTTTGCAAATTCAAACCAAGAACATGATCCTCTATTCGATACGTGATACGTACCGTATACAGAAGTATGAATGAGCTTATTAATCATTACATTTAAATCCGCCACATACGTAGGAGAACCGATTTGATCCGCTACAACAGATACTTCTTCCCTTTCTTTCCCTAATCGCATCATCGTTTTCACAAAGTTATTTCCATACTTACCATATAACCACGATGTACGAACGATAAAGTATTTATTATGTAACTCTTTGACGAACTGCTCTCCCGCATATTTAGAAGCCCCGTATATATTTATCGGCGCCGGATTATGAAATTCATCGTACCCTTCCGGTCTATCACCTTGAAATACATAATCTGTACTAATATAAACTAACTTCGCCCCCACTAATTGTGAGGCAACTGCTACATTTCGAGCCCCTATTGCATTTATTCTATAAGCAAGATCTCGTTCTTTCTCAGCTTGATCAACCTTCGTATACGCTGCACAATGAATAATGATATGTGGCCTTATTTCTTGTACTACTTGCTGCACTTTGGATATATTTGTGATATCTAGTAACTTTTTATCAAATGGATATATGTCATATTCTTCAGGATTTAACTCTTCTTGTAGTTGCTTTCCCAATTGACCATTTGCTCCTGTTATGATAATCCGTTCTCTCATTTATATGCCCCTTACTTTTTTAATGGTTTCCACCATTCCTCATTCTTCTCATACCATTGCACCGTTTCTTGTAACCCTTGCTCAAACGTATACTTCGGTTCCCAATCAAATTCATTCTTCATTTTCTCTGCATCAATCGCATAACGGCGGTCGTGTCCTAAACGATCTGTCACATATTCAATATCCTTTTCCGTTTTTCCTAAGAGAGTAATAATTTGTTCCACAACATCTATATTTGTTTTTTCATTATTTCCACCTATATTATATACTTCTCCTATACATCCCTTATGCAAAACAACGTCAATCGCACGACAATGATCCGTTACATGTAGCCAATCTCTTACATTTAATCCATCGCCATATAACGGTAATTTTTTTCCTTCGAGCGCATTCGTAACCATTAACGGAATTAATTTTTCAGGATATTGATACGGCCCATAGTTATTGGAACAACGTGTTACGATAACTGGTAATTGATATGTTTTATAATAAGATAAAGCTATCATATCGGCGCTCGCTTTGCTTGAAGAATATGGACTATTTGGAGCTAACGGGGTTTCCTCGGTAAATCGCCCTGTTTTTCCTAAAGAGCCATACACCTCATCCGTTGATACTTGCACGAGTTTAATATGCGGATATTTTTTTACTAATTCTAATAAAGTGACTGTCCCAATTACATTTGTATCATAAAAAGGGATCGGATTTTCAATACTACGGTCCACATGTGATTCAGCTGCGAAATTGACAATGACTTGCACATCACGTTCCTGAATAACATGCTCCAGTAGCTCTCCATTTTGAATTTCCCCTTTTACAAAATAGTAATTCGGATGATCTTGAATAGACTTTACATTATTTAGGTTTCCACTATATGTTAATGCATCGAAATTAATAATTTTATATGTTTCATAGCTTTGTAACATATAATGTACAAAATTACTTCCAATAAATCCTGCTCCACCTGTTACTAATATATTCATAAACAACTCTCCTACTCAAAAACTATCTTCACATTCCTGAAGTGATGGTAATATTCGATCTTTGTCAGACAAAATAGGACTTGTTACCGGCCATGGAATTGCTAATTCTTTATCACTCCAAAGTACCCCTGAATCATGATCAGCACTATAATACTCATCTACTTTATACATAACAATCGTATGCGGAACAAGTGTACAAAAACCGTGCACAAATCCTTTTGGTACTAATAATTGCCGATGATTATCTGCACTTAAAATATATCCTCTCCACTGCCTAAATGTTGGGGAATCTTTTCGCAAATCGACGATAACGTCATAGATTGCTCCTTGCATAACTTGAATAAGTTTCGTTTGTGCTTTCGGATTTTTTTGAAAGTGTAATCCCCGAATCGTTCCCGCTTCCGCCGAATATGAAACATTATCCTGTACAAATGAATACGTAATCCCTAATGTTTCTAGCACCTTCTTATTATAACTTTCAGTAAAAAAGCCACGCCCATCTCCAAATAACCTCGGTTCTAACAATTTTGCGTCAGTAAAGTTTGTTTCTATAACTTTCATATTCTCACCTATTCTCCGTTAAACTGTTTACCAAAGTTTATATCCCGCGCTAACGTATTCGCCCTTTGAAGAGAAATGTGAGTTCCTGCATCAGTCCACCAACCGCTCATTTCATTATAAGTAAGTACCCCTCGTTTTAAATACCAATTATTAATATCTGTAATTTCAAGTTCTCCCCTTGCGGAAGGTTTTAATTCTTTTATATAAGAAAAGACTTTCGAATCATACAAATAAATTCCTGTGACTGCATAGGAACTTTTCGGCTCTTTCGGCTTTTCTTCAATTTCAATTATTTTGTCGTTTTGAATATGTGCTACGCCAAATCTCTCCGGATCATCTACAGATTGCAGCAGTACTTTCGCACCCTCTTTTTGATTTGCAAACTCTTCAACATACGGACGAATATCATCAGAAAAGATATTATCTCCTAATATAACTACCATACGATCTTTCCCGACGAAATCTTCACAAAGCCCTAATGCTTGCGCAATTCCGCCAGCCTTATCTTGTACACGATACGTAAAAGACACGCCAAACTCTTGACCACTTCCTAAAAAACTAACAACATCTCCCATATGCTCTTTACCTGTAATAATCATAATATCTGTAATCTCGCACTGTTTTAGCTTATATACCGCATGATAAATCATTGGATAACGTCCAACAGGAAGCAAATGTTTATTCGTTACTTTCGTTATTGGATATAATCTCGACCCAGTTCCACCTGCTAAAATAATTCCTTTCACCCTGCATCTCTCCCTTATGATGGAGATAATATATCTTTGTAATGTTCTACAAACACTTTCCGCTCCTTCTCATATGTATCCGCATCAAACTCATCCCCGTTGTAGTGAATACACCATACATTTGCTTGATTAGGGATACCAATTAAATAACCTGCCTTTTGAAACTCTAAAGACTGCGACACATCATAAAAGTGGAATCCTTGAAATAAGTCTTCACGCCACGGAATATCATATTGCGTGGCCATCAATAAACCATCAATTGCCTGAACTGACAAAAATGGTTGATTCCCATAAAAAACTTGATCTAAATTTAATAATTGATAATTCTGTCTCCTGTACTCAATCACTTTCCCTACTAAATTTTTTCCTTCCCACCATATCCCGTTGCTCGGTAAAAACTGAGCACCAGCTACTCCAATTAAACCTAGTTTTTCGTTATCTTTAAAAAGAGAAATGAGTGTATAAAGCATCTCTCGATTAATAAGATAAGTATCTTGATGTATATAAACCTTATACTTCGCGGGATATGAAAGTGCTCGGTTATATGCACTCGCCATACTTTTCGCATCTCGTATCGGAAAAATTTGTACGACATAACCCGGGGGAACAAAAAGGTTTCTTATTTGTCTTTCGCATTGTTCAAATAGCTCTTCATTATTTATACAAACAACGACTAATATTGTATGATCTTTCATTTTGTAGCCCCTCTATTCGTCTTGATTTACATCTGACATATAGTGCTCTACAAATATCTTTCTATACTTTTCATAGTTGGTCATATCCACATCGATATGATAGTGAATGCACCACGCATCACGCTGTACAGGAACCCCAACTGTATAGCCCGCTTTTCTAAATTCAAACGATTGAGACACATCATAATAGTCAAACCCATCAAACAAGTCTTCCCGCCATGGAATATCGTATTGTGTTGCCATTAATAAGCCGTCAATACATTCTACAGGCATAAATGTTTTTGAGTCATGATACGGCTTTTCTTGACTTGCCATATAAAATAAATCATTCATATAACCAATGACTTTTCCAACAACTCCTCTGCCTACATTCCATATTCCATTTGGAGGAACATATTGTGCTCCAACCATACCAATCATCCCAAGATGTTCATGTTCTTGAAACAATTGAAGTAATCCATATAAAAACCCTACATTTACAATGAAAACATCTTGATGTATATACACTTTATATTTTGCCGGATGCGAAATTGCTTGATTATATCCGCTCGTCATACTTTTCGCATTCCGAATCGGCATAAACTGTATCGTGTATCCTGGAGGAACTGGCAATTGTAATATATGTCGCGCACATTGTGCATACATTTTCCGATCATTTATACACGTAACAAATAATATTGTTTTATCTGCTGCACTCATAATTGTGATTTTTCTGCTTCAATAATGTATTGAAATACAACCGTCTCAGCCATGAAGCCACTTCCAAGACGATATTTTTTACAAATACCATATAATTCCTCAATAAGCGGTTCATACATTTTATGATCAACATATACACGATCTACTTTACTAATTGAATAACCTGCTTTTAAAAACATTCGTAGCATTTCATTAAATGTAAAGAAACGAATATGTGTTTTATCTAATAAACCATATTCTGTATACGTCCAATTTCCAGCAAGTAAGGGAGCTAATACTGAAATGTGTGAAACATTCGGTATACTAGCCAAAATCACACCATTTTGCTTTATATACGGTTTTACTTTTTCTATTACCGCCCACGGATCAAATAAATGCTCTAATACGTCACCAAATATAACGCAATCAAATTGCTCCTCCTCATACGGCATATCCATTGTTTCTATATCGCCTAAAACAACATGATCTAGTTTTTCTTTTGCTTGTTCTGCTGCCTCTGGGAATGCTTCAATTCCAGATACACGTGTGCCATTTTCTTTTATGGCAGCTCCAAGTGCACCACTCGAACAACCGATATCAAGAACTTCTTTCCATTCCTTTTTTATATGTTTTAATACATTCGGATTCACTGCATTATAATAATGCCCAGACTTTTCTTCATATAAAGAATTTTTTGGGGAATTCATTTTACACACTCCTTATGCAAATTGAATTTGAAATATAAATCTCGTCTAACGTCTATAGATGTAACCAATACTTTACTATATAGCCAATCTATTAGAGTTAGAATACCAATAAGCCATTTCTAAAAAAAGCAACCTATAACGATTTATATTGTTTATCAAAAACACTCCGAAAATATTTGCGGTTATATTCAATTGCAGCATTATTCGGAACATAAGAAGCTGCTAATTCATTGTAATAATAAGCTTTATCTTGCTCACCTAACTTGCTATAACAAATACACATTTGTAAATAAGGAAGCCATGTGTAGCTCGCTGGACTATGAAACGGACTCTCCGTCGCCATTGGTACTTCCGTTGCAAGTTTAAACCAAAATATCGCTTCGTTATACTTTTGTTGTTCCATATATATATATCCTATTCTTGTACAATTCTCTCCTCTAGGAACATCATATCGAAACGACTTCACGCAAGATTCAATCGCCTTTTCCCATGATCCAAGCTTTGCATAGCAATCTCCTAATTTACCACATGCATAAATTTTCTCTTCATACCAACCCTCTTCTTGATTAAGAAATGTTTCATATAGTAAAACTGCATCATCATATTTTTGATTATCCATAGATTCATTCGCATAATAAAACAAATCTCTCGGACTCAATTCTTCCCCAGCTGCTACAGCATCTTGAAAAATTTTCAAATTACGATTCGTTACTTTCTTCTCTTTTTTATGCGTGATCGCAACATTACTATTAAAAATCTCACCAAAAATAGCTAAATACTCATGCACCTTTCCAAACCATTGAAACTGTTTTTCACGCTTTACAAGTCGATATCTTTTTGTACAATATAAAGGTTTCCCGTTAGAATCCATTACAAGATGATACGGCATCGAAACGGCATCCACATTAGGATCTAATTCTCTTTTTAATAGGTTCAATGCCTCTTGCGCATCTTCTAATAACACATCATCAGCATCTAGCCATAATATATATTCTTGCGTTGCTTTCGAAAAAGAAAAATTTCTAGCTGCCGCAAAATCATTAATCCACGGAAAGTCATATATGTTAGAGGTATATTGAGCTACAATTTCTTTCGTTCGATCAATGGAACCTGTATCCACTATAATAATTTCATCAACAATTTTTTCTACTGCGTCTAAACATCGACCGATTGTATCTTCCTCATCTCGAACAATCATACATAAACTAATTGTAATTCCTTGCTTGGTCAACATAATCACCCTCTTCCAAATCAATCATATGTTATACATACAATAAACTTTCCACTTTTTTAACTTGCACAAGCAGTTTAAGATTTCTTTTCAATAATTCAAATGTCCGTGTCATTTTCTTCCGGTTTTGCATCTACTATATAATGAACGCTTTATGGAGGTGAATTTATGTCAAATAATAATTATTCAGATGGATTAAATCCCGATGAATCTTTATCAGCTAGTGCATTTGACCCTAATCTTGTAGGACCAACATTACCACCGATACCGCCGTTTACCCTTCCGACTGGACCGACTGGACCAACTGGGCCAACTGGACCAACTGCACCAACCGGGCCGACTGCACCAACTGGACCGACTGGACCAACTGGACCGACTGGGCCGACTGCACCAACTGGGCCAACTGGGCCGACTGGACCGACTGGGCCGACTGGGCCGACTGGTGCGACTGGGCCGACTGGTGCGACTAGTGCTACCGGCGCGACTGGTGCGACTGGTGCGACCGGACCGACTGGGCCAACTGGGCCGACTGGACCGACTGGTGCGACTGGCGCTACTAGCGCTACTGGACCAACTGGTGCGACTGGTGCGACTGGGCCGACTGGACCTTCTGGGTTAGGACTGCCAGCAGGATTGTATGCCTTTAACTCAGCCACAGTTTCTTTAGCTCTTGGCGTTAATGATCCAGTACCATTTAATACTGTTGGATCTCAGTTTGGTACAGCAATTTCTCAAATGGATCCTGATACTTTCGTAATTAGTGAAACTGGTTTTTATAAAATTACGGTTATTGCTTATACAGCGGCAGTAAGTTTATTAGGAAGTCTTGCAATTCAAGTTAATGGCGTTACTGTACCAGGTGGAGGCACAAGCTTAATTTCACTTGGAGCTCCTATCGTTATCCAAGCCATTACACAAATTACGACAACACCATCACTCGTTGAAGCAGTTGTTACAGGAATTGGATTATCACTAGCTCTTGGTACAAGTGCATCAATTATTATTGAGAAAATCGCTTAATTTTGTACTTAGCAGTAAGACTGGTATTAGTCTTACTGCTTTTTCATTTGTAAATTCAATCATTAAATCTCTCTTTTCTACATAGTCATAATGTTGTATGACATTCCGCAGGAGGCACTTATATGGAAAATAAATCAGCTGTTCAGCTTTATCTTGAATTATTAAAGAAAACAATTTTATTTGAAATATGGTTAGAATACGAACCATATTTACCTGCTTCGTTACATATATCTAAAGAGCTATCATATGAACCAGTTACTGTTCCGCTTCCTTTATTTCTTAAACAGTACGTAGAAAATCACAATTTAAAAATCGTTGACCCTAACGTTTCAAAAAGTGAGCGGCAAGGCGGAAAAGATTGGCCAAGAGCAGCACATAGTATGATTGGCCGAAAACGTATGAATCAATTACATGCGGCTATGGAAACTGTTGTCCGTGAAAATATAGAAGGTGATTTTATTGAAACTGGTGTATGGCGCGGAGGATCATGCATTTTTATGAATGGTTTTTTACAAGCAAATAACATTACGGATCGTACCGTGTGGGTTGCCGATTCGTTTGAAGGTCTACCAGCACCTAACTTAGAACAATACCCAAAAGATTACGGTGATTACTTGCACACATTCGATTACTTACGGGTTTCTTTAGAAACAGTGCAAGAGAACTTTAGAAAATATGATTTATTAAATGATCAGGTAAAATTTTTAAAGGGTTGGTTTAAAGATACATTGCCTTCAGCACCGGTAGAAAAAATTGCAATTGCTCGTCTTGATGGTGATATGTATGAATCAACGATGGATAGTCTTGTAAACTTATACGATAAAGTGTCAACAGGTGGCTTTATTATTATTGATGACTACGGATTAGTAACATGCGCAGAAGCTGTAACAGATTTCAGAAATGAAAGAAACTTACAAGCTCCTATTACTAAAATTGATGATTTCGGTATTTATTGGCGGAAAGAATAGAATACAAGTTTATTTTTTTGAGAGGAACTTTATACTACTTATTCATAAGAACCACTCGTGTAAAGTTCCCCTCACTATAACTGATGAACTTATACACAATAGAAATCCCCTACTTTACTATAAGGACGGAGTGAATGTATGAACGAAAACGAGAAAAAATCCACATTAATTCCACCTCCAGAACTCGTTCAATATGTAGGTGGTGACTTTGAAGAAGTTGGAAAAGAGTTTATGCAGTATTTTATTGAAATTGGCAATGTAAAACCAAATGAAACAGTGTTAGATATAGGTTGCGGTATCGGCCGGATGGCGGTTCCATTAATGGATTATTTAAACGATGATGGTACTTATTATGGATTTGACTTATTCACTAAGGGAATTACATGGTGCAAAAATAACATTTCAACACGCCGTAACAATTTCCATTTTGAACATGTCGATATATATAATCAATTCTATAATCCTGATGGAAAAGAAGATGCTTCCCAATACAAGTTTCCATATGAAGATGAATCATTTGATTTTATTTTTTTAACGTCTATATTTACCCACCTCCTTCCGAAAGAATTGGAACATTACTTAAGTGAAATTTCTCGAGTTTTGAAAAAGGATGGGAGATGTTTCATCACTTTCTTTTTAATTAACCCTGAATCTTCCTATTATTTAAATGCAGGTCTAAGTACGTTAGGTTTTTATCATCAAATTGACAATTGTTATGTTCTAAATAAAGAAATTCCGAATTTCGCAGTTGCCTATCTTGAGAAAGATATTCTTACCCTATTAAATAAGTATGGACTAGAAATGCAGACTCCTCCCCATTATGGCTCATGGTGTGGCAGAACTGAGCATACAAGTTATCAAGATATTATTCTTACACAAAAAAATTCTGAAAGGTAGTTGTATATGAATAATATAAAAAATCTGCCGCTCGTTTCCATCCTTATTCCTACCTATAATCGACCACATTATTTTAAAATTGCTCTAGAAAGTGCATTAGCACAAACGTATTCCAATATTGAAATCATTGTAGGAGACGATAGTACAAATAATGAAACAGAAAAATTAATATACCGACATTATTTACATAAGCATAAAAATATAACATACATTCGAAATACCACTACTCTAGGGCAATTTCATAACGCACTTATGCTCTTAAAACAGTCAAATGGAGAGTACATAAATTTCTTAATGGATGATGATATATTTTATAGTGGTAAAATTGAAAAAATGATGTTTTATTTCCAAAAAGACTTAGATCAAAATCTCGCACTTATTACATCTTATCGTACTTGGATTAATGATGATGGAGAAATAATTGAACAACATCCCTCCATGAAAAGGTTATATGATGAAGATACTCTACTAAACGGGAAAGATTTTGGAAACCATATGCTTATATTGGGACAAAACATTATTGGTGAACCTACGACTGTACTCTTTCGAAAACATCTATTAGCAGAACCTTTCGGCACTTTAAATGGTAGAAAATATGGTTGTAGCGTTGATATGGCCTCTTGGATCAGTTTACTGTCAAGAGGTGATGCGATGTATATAACGGAGCCCTTAAGTTCATTCCGCCTTCATACGGGACAGCAAGTACATCACAAATTCCTTGAAGGCTGTGAAGATTTTTCACATCTCGTTTTAACCTCCAAAAAATATGGTTTCTTACAAGATAGCACCCATTATAAATCGAGTCTGTTAA
The DNA here is from genome assembly GCF_038006905.1 of Bacillus sp. FSL R9-9834. Classification (NCBI taxonomy): domain Bacteria; kingdom Bacillati; phylum Bacillota; class Bacilli; order Caryophanales; family Bacillaceae; genus Bacillus; species Bacillus sp. FSL R9-9834. Next base: position 1,275,595 of record NZ_JBBOWD010000001.1, on the reverse strand, counting down.
AAGCTTGCGAATGGCACGATGATGCCACGAATTTTTACCGATTATTCCCAGATCTCATTCCAACTTCCGATACACATGCCCGTCTCTCCCATTGTTTAAATATCATTACAAAAGAACTCCGTGCCATATAGTCCATCACACGGTAGGCACTACTCCTTCCGTGTGATGTATGACTTCCCACAAATAGTGGAATAAATGTATGCATAGTCTGCTTGTATATTATTTTTATCATGACATGATCCATATACTTACTAGGCGATAGAAAGGAATACACACATTGAAAGATTCAAATTCTCAATATCAAATAGACTACGTATTGCTATTCATTTTATTTGCCATTGGGATTGTTAGTTGTTTTGCAATTGCAAGTGCACAAGCCTCTTTACCACCATTTTTACAACATGTAAATTTTGTATTAAAGCAAATCCAGTGGTACTTCATTGGATTCATAGCCATTGGTATGATTATGATTATCGATTTCGATCGTTATCAAAAAATTGCTTGGTATTTATATAGCTTTGCATTGGTACTACTTATTGGACTAGAATTTCAAGTACCAGGTGCCGTTACAATTAAAGGTGCGACTGCTTGGTACAGGCTCCCAGGCATCGGAAATTTCCAGCCTTCCGAAATTATGAAATTGTTTTTAATTATTGTCATCGGACGAATTATAGCTAATCATAATGAGAAATATTTTTACCGAACAATACACGACGATTTTCTATTACTCGGAAAAATATGCGCAACAAGTTTGCCGCCACTACTACTGATTGCAAAGGAACCTGATTTAGGAAACACGATGGTAATTTCAGCTATGCTCGCAGCAATGATATTAGTTTCTGGTATACGTTGGCGTTTTATTTTCGGGTTAGTTTCCGGTATCTTTGTAGCTGGCTTTACATTAACGTATATTTTTTTCACTCATACAAAATTCTTTAAAGCACACATTTTACAAGAATATCAATTAAATCGCTTCTACGGCTGGTTAGCGCCATACAAATATGATGCGCAAGGCTATCAATTAAGACAAGCTTTCTTAGCTACCGGATCAGGAGAAATGCAAGGAAAAGGTTGGGAAAATGGACAAGTATACTTTCCAGAACCACATACAGATTTTATTTTCACGAATGTCGCTGAGCAATTCGGATTTTTAGGCGCAAGCGTCATTATTGCACTTTTTTTCCTACTTATTTTCCGCATGATTCATATCGCTATAGAAAGTAATGACCCTTTCGGTAGTTACATCTGCGCTGGTACAATCGGAATGTTTACTTTTCAAGTATTTCAAAATATCGGGATGACAATCGGATTACTACCTATTACAGGCATCACACTACCCCTTATGAGCTACGGAGGAAGCTCCTTACTCACATACATGATAGCGATTGGATTTGTTTTGAACGTCCGCTCAAGAACGAAAATCTTTATGTTCAACTGAAGCACAAAAACGGTATATTTTTATCTCTATCCTTTTTTAGATATACTAATGAAAAATATGATGGAGGTTTACATATGAAATATGACATTATAGGGGATATTCATGGATGCTTCCAAGAGTTTCAAGATTTAACGAAAAAACTCGGATATAACTGGAATAGTGACTTGCCGATTCACCCTGATCAACGCAAGCTTGCTTTTGTTGGCGATATCACAGATCGCGGTCCTCATTCATTACGTATGATTGAAATTGTATGGGAACTTGTCATAAATAAAAAAGTAGCGTATTACGCTCCGGGAAATCACTGCAATAAGCTATACCGATTTTTCCTTGGACGTAATGTGACAATCGCTCATGGACTCGAAACAACTGTTGCCGAATATGAAGCACTGCCTTCTCATCAACAAAACATGATAAAAGAAAAATTCATCACACTTTACGAGCAATCCCCTTTATATCATGTACTGGATGAAAAAAGGTTAATTGTGTGTCACGCCGGCATTCGGCAAGATTACATAGGAAGACAAGATAAAAAAGTACAAACCTTTGTATTATACGGCGATATTACAGGAGAAAAACATGCTGACGGCTCTCCTGTCCGTCGCGACTGGGCGAAGGAGTATAAAGGAACAGCTTGGGTTGTATATGGACATACACCCGTAAAAGAACCTCGCTTTGTAAATCATACAGTCAATATTGACACTGGTGCTGTATTTGGTGGCAAACTAACTGGACTACGTTATCCTGAAATGGAGACTGTTTCCGTTCCTTCCTCCCTGCCTTTTGTCCCTGAGAAATTCCGCCCAATTTCATAACCCATATGTAAGGATTACCGTATCATTTAGGCGTCTCTCATATAAAAACTGGGTAAAGTCATTAAAAAAAGATGCAATAAAGTGCATCTTTTTTTAATGACACGGCATATACTGTCGCAGGAGGTGACAGAATGAAGAAAAAATCTTCTAAACAAAAAAGAAAATGCCCGCCTTTTTATCTGCCCATGTACGGAATTAACAACTGGTGCAGCATTCGAGCTGCAGCTGTAGAAGAACTGGAAGAACAAGAGGCTTCCACAAAAAACAAAGATAGACCAAAATATGTCTCATTACAGAATGCTGTAATGAGCCGCATAATTGATAATAGAAAAGCAAAGATGCAGCAAAAAAATAAACCTCTCTCTACTCATATTGAACAGATTGTGCCTTCTGAGCAAGTAGAGAAGAATACAGAAGAAAACAGCCCTGTAGCAATAAATAAAAAAGCGGAAGCAGAAATTCCAGCTGCTATTATAAATCAAGTGAAAAAAATTAAAGAAGCATTAGTACCATCAAGTGATATACAAACAGAAAAAACGATTATCATTCAGACCCCTACATCTGAAAATACAAAAGTAAAAAAAGATGGGCGGTATGCATATGCAGAGGGTCTTCACTCTCATGCAGAGGGTACAGCTTCACATGCAGAAGGACTTCTGACACATGCAAAAGGTTCTTTCTCACATGCAGAAGGATCAAAAACGAAAGCAACTGGACATAGTTCCCATAGTGAAGGAAGTGAAACGACAGCATGTGGCTCCTATTCTCATGCAGAAGGTAAACATACAATCGCTTTAGGCGAAGCAGCTCATGCAGAAGGAACCGCGACTATCGCTAACGGATTTTCTTCTCATGCGGAAGGTAATCATACATCAACAGCTCATTTTGCAGGTAGCCATATTATGGGACGATTCGGTACAGCAGATGAATCTTATTCTTGGTTTATTGCAAACGGCACAAATGAAACCGATCATAATATCGGTGCAAAGTGGCTTGCTCATAATGGAGAAATGTACATTGATGGCGCTTCTTACAATGCAAGCGGAACAGATTTTGCACAAATGTTTGAAACAGTAGACAATACTTTTATTGATGTAGGTTATTTCGTTACATTTAGTAACGAAGAAAAAATTCGAATCGCTACTTCAAACGATTCATTCATCTTAGGAATATCTAGCGCCACCCCCGCTCTTATAGGAAATAGCGGTGCTTTAAGTTGGCAAAAACGCTATAAAACAGATAGCTTCGGAAAACGTCAATATGTACGTACGGAATCGCAAGACATACAACCTCTTTTAAATACAGAATGGGATCCAGCTTGCAAATATATAGCAAGAAAAGACCGTAACGAGTGGCTTCCTGTTGGATTAATTGGACAAATGTTAGTACGTGATGACGGCACTTGCGAAACGCATGGATATTGTCGTCCAAATAATGATGGCATTGCTACAAAATCTGAAAGTGGCTTTTTCGTTATAAAGCGCACGGGTGAAAACCAAATTTTAATATTATTCCGCTAAGAAAAAAGGGAACAAAATTCTTCGTTACATAAGAATTTTGTTCCCTTTTTAAGTATGTCTTAATACCGCTTGCATATCGCTTGGAATCGGTGTAGCGAAAGACATTTCTTTCTCTAAAATAGGATGATAAAACGTCAAGGATGTACTGTGAAGCGCTTGTCGCTTCATTTCATCTCTTTTTCCACCATATAAATTATCGCCAAGTAGCGGATGTCCTATGTGCGCCATATGTACACGAATTTGATGCGTTCTCCCTGTATCGAGCTCAAGTGATACGTGCGTCTTATGATTGGCGCTATCGATCACTCTAAAATGAGTAACGGCTCTTTGCCCATCCTCACAAACGGTTCGCTCAATAATGCTATCCGATTTTCGTCCAATCGGTGCGTCAATCGTTCCTTCTCTTTCTACCATCTCACCGTGAACGATCGCTTCATACGTTCTTTTCACAGCTTTTTGTTGATGCTGTTTCGATAAAAGATGATGTACGAAACGATTTTTTGCAATAAGCATAAGCCCTGAAGTATCACGATCTAACCTCGTTACGATGTGCACCGTACTTGCAAGATATTGCTTATCATAATGAGATAAAAGTGCATTTGCAACACTTCCAGCCGGATGTTCTCTAGACGGAATCGTTGACATGTTCGCCTCTTTGTTTATGACAAGAACTGCATCATCTTCGTATACAATACATAAAGGGATATCTTCTGCAATCATCCCTTCACTTCTTTCCTCCACTGGAAAAAAGACACGTAATTCTTCACCAGCTTGCAACTGATGGCGAACGCTCGCATGTTGACCATTTACTTCAATAGCTCCGCCGTGAAACTTTATATCCGTTAATGCGGCTTTGGAGATCCCTTTTGTTTTTAAAAATTCTCTAACCAAAGTTCCTTCCTCAGCCGAGTCTATATCCCATTTCAATGTAAATCTGTTCAAATATATAAACCCTTTCTATTTATCTGCAACAAACGAGTCACGAACTCGTTTCCAGAACGGAAATGGTCGGAAACGAACAAATCGTACTTTCTCGTTTGCCACGCGATACTGAATTGATTTCACATCTTGATGAACCATCGTTAAATGGTCCACCGTAATTTGTAAGTTCATTCCTGCAGTCGGCTTCAGCACGCATGTATGATGTTTCGGCAATACGAGCGGCGAACCTACCGTACGAAACACACGGTTATTAATAGATGCCATTTCCGCAATTTGAATCGCTTCAATAGAAGGGTGAATAATTGCTCCGCCAAGCGCCTTATTATACGCAGTACTTCCCGAAGGAGTAGAAATACAAAGGCCATCCCCGCGGAACGTTTCAAAGTACTCTCCGCGTATTTCCACTTCTGTTACTAATGTACCTTCTGCACTTTTCACAGTCGCTTCATTCATCGCTAAATACTGTGACTCTTTACTCCCATTCACATAGCGAATAATCACTTCTAAAAGCGGATATTCCACCACTTGGAATGGTGTTTTAGCAATTGCAATTACTAATTTCTCTACTTCTGTCGGTAACCAATCTGCATAGAAACCTAAATGCCCTGTATGTACACCAACAAATGCTGTTTCATCCAATCGATTATAATAACGATGAAACGCATATAAAAGCGTTCCATCTCCCCCAACAGAAATTACAATATCGGGTTCCTGTTCATCCATTATAAATCCAAAATCTAGCAAGTATTCTTTCATCGTGCTTGCCAGTGCATCTGATGATTGATCTCCCTTTGACATAATTGTAAATTTCATCGCCCAACACCCTTTAGTTTATGATTCGGAATCTTTCGTTTCTTGCTTTCTTGAAAAAGCTTTCTGCGCTTCTTGAATTTCAAGACGGATAGAAGACATTTCTTCATCTAATAAAAATGCTGCTTCCGCTGCACGTTGCAAGCGTATTTTAATATCTTCAGGAAAACGCCCACTATATTTATAATTTAAAGAATGCTCAATTGTTGCCCAAAAGTTCATTGCTAGCGTACGTATTTGGATTTCTACCAATACTTTTTGTTCACCTTGAATCGTTTGAACGGGGTAACTAATGACAACATGATAAGAACGATAACCGCTATCTTTCTTCTGCGTGACGTAATCACGTTCTTCCACGATTTCAAAGTCATTTCGTTTTCTAAGATATTCTACAACAGGCTTAATCTCATCAACAAATTGACACATCATTCGAAGGCCCGCGATGTCTTGCATATCTTCTCTTAGCCTGTCTAACGGTACATTTCTCTTCTCCGCTTTATCAATAATACTTGCAACCGACTTTACCCTTCCTGTTACAAACTCAATTGGAGAATGCTCTGTTAACATTGCAAATTGAGTACGCATTCCTTTTAGTTTCACTTTCAGCTCTGCCACCGCTTGGTGGTAAGGTGCTAAAAATTCTTCCCAATTTCGATTCATTTCAACCACCACCAAAATCAATCCATTTGCTTATAGAAATACTTTTTCTACAGCAGTTACTAGTTCTTCTCCGTAATTTGCATTACCTTCAATATTTTCAACTAAATATTCTACTTCTTCTTTTAAACCTTCTAATTCCATTTCAATGTCATTCACGCGAACGAACATAACCACGTCGTTATTCATCGCTTCATGCATTGCTTCCCAGCATGTATGCGGAATGCTTACATAAATGAAAGATGATTCGTTTTCTAAGATATATAAAAATGATAAATTATCTGAGTCTACAAGTACGTGATTACGCGCACTTAACTCCTTTACCTCTATTTCACTATTTTCCGCACAAAAAATAAGAGCATTCTCTCTCTTTTCTACGCTCTTAACTTGGATTTTATTTTGCATGCTCTAACTCCTCCATCTCAACTTCCTGTCTTACTTAACAGTATTATTGTATCATAACATGGACGCAAACAAATAAAACATTGAACCAAATTTGTGAAAAAGCGATAATGTGTAAAGAATTATTTTTCAAAAGGAGCGCGCATACAATGACACAAGAAATTGAAATTGAATTTAAAAATATTGTTACAGAAGAAGAATTCAATACATTATGTAAATCATTCTCTATTGAAGGATTTACGAAACAGGTGAATCACTACTTTGAAACACCGAGCTTCTCATTAAAAGAAGCTGGCTCTGCACTTCGTATTCGTCATAAAGGAGCAACTTATACATTAACATTGAAACAACCTGCAGAGGTTGGTTTATTAGAAACACATCAAGTCGTAACAGAAGAAGAAGCAAGAATGATGATGGCGACAAACGTAATCATTCCAGGGGCTGTAACGGATCAACTACACAAATTACAAATCCCTGTTTCTGCTTTAACTTATATGGGTAGTTTAACAACTGAAAGAGCCGAAACACTATTTGAAGGCGGAACGCTTGTCTTTGATCATAGTTTCTATTACAATCACGATGATTATGAAATTGAATTTGAAGTGCAAGATGAAGAAGCAGGCAAAGCTTCATTTATTCATTTGTTAAAGCAACACGACATACCAATCCGTCATACAAATAATAAAGTAAAACGCTTTTTCCTTGCCAAACAAAACAAAGCACGCTAAAGTGAAAATTCCACTAGTGAATACGTTCTACTAGTGGATACATCTCACTTTTTGAAAAAGAAAAGATTCTTTTACATCTGTAGAATAAGCAAAGAACGTTATGAAGGCTGTTTATTTGCCCTCCCTAACATTCCATTGCTACAATAGATATACATTTCATGGAAAAAGGAGTTTAAAAGGATGAGCAAGCAACCGATGACACCATTTGAAGCAATTGGCGGTGAACAATGCATTGCAATATTAGTAGACACATTTTATTCCTATGTCAGTAAACACCCTGACCTATCTCCCATCTTCCCGGATGATTTAACAGAAACAGCTAGGAAGCAGAAACAATTTTTAACACAATATTTAGGTGGTCCTAATTTGTACACTGAAGAACATGGTCATCCTATGTTAAGAGCACGCCATCTCCCGTTTGAGATTACTCCAAAACGAGCAAAGGCTTGGCTATCGTGCATGGAGCAAGCAATGGATGACACAGGAGTGCACGGTCATATAAGAGAGTTCGTTTTTGAACGTTTAGCATTAACTGCTCAGCATATGGTTAATACTCCAAACGAAACAGGTGAAATATAATGGATAAACAGGAAGCAAAGCATATCAATATGCCATCTCCTTCCGCATGTGAGCATAAGTCTGTAGAAGCATATTTATTTATTGATCCACTTTGTAAAGATTGCTGGGAAATTGAGCCCTTTATTATTAAACTATGGCTTGAGTACGGGAAATACTTCTCTATTCGTCATATCGTAACAGGAAAAGTGGACGGAACGAACGCTTCCTCACACAAATGGAATAAACCTGCTAATATTCGATTTGTGTGGGAAAAGACAACAAGTTTACAAGGTTTTTCATGTGATGGAAAGGTACATATGCAAGAAGCATCGTCAACACCATATTTAGTTTCGATGGCAATTAAAGCAGCGGAGTTGCAGGGCCGAAAAGCAGGTTCGAAGTTTTTGCGAAAACTCCAAGAATACATTTTCCTTGAAAATGTATCAAATCCTGACTGCGAATTATTACTTGCATGCGCAAAAGATAGCAATATTGATGTAGAAGAATTTAAAAAAGACCTATATTCCGCTAGCGCAAAAAAGGCTTTCCAATGTGACTTAAAATTCACAAATGAAATGCATATTACAGAAATACCTTCTCTCGTATTCTTTCATGCAAATTCAGATGAAGAAGGTATTAAAATCGCTGGAACGTATTCCTACGACGTCTACGTACAATTATTGAAAGAACTTGTAAAATGTGAAATCGAGCCAGAGCCATTACCACCTTTAGAAGTATTACTGGAAGCGACACAATTTATCTCTTCAAAAGAAGTAGCATTTATATATGACTGCTCGAAGCAAGAAATTGAACGTGAACTAAAAAAATTACAACTGAAACGAAAAGTACAAATGATTGACGTAAAATGTGAGCGTTATTGGAAATGGATAGCAAAAGAAAAAGACCTGGTGTAAACACCAGGTCTTTTTCTTTACGGCTTATAAAAATATTAAAGGGGATGGGAGAAATTTTCACGTTCAAACAAAGGGGTATATGTTTGTATGTGAATTCGTTCACGCTTATTATATTACAAGATTCGACGTCAGATGACAACCCCTTTTGTCGAATTTCACACTTTTGTCACATTCTAAACGTTTTCATTTTTGAATAAGCTATAAAAAAGCTATTTTGGAGGTGTTTTGTATGAAAAAAACGTATATTTTACTTATCATTCTAGCCGTCATCGTTTCTTTTTTCTTGTACATCCTCTCTCTACTACAAGCTTTTCCTAAAATGATTGCCTTTCCTCTTTTATTCGGAGTCATTGTCATCGCTCTCTCTTATTTCAACCATAAAAAACGATTTAAAGGGTTTTAATGAACTGTAAAACTGCCTTCTAGTTTAGAAAAAAGAAGACAATTCGATTTATTTTCTCGACAAATATCGACAAAATGACATCAAGAAAAAGACGAGGCAAATTCCTCGTCTTTTCTATTACTTCTCTTCAAATAATAATGCTTCTAATTCATTTAATTTCTCTTCAAATACTTGCAATGCTTCTTTTACCGGTTCTGGAGATGCCATATCTACTCCAGCTTTTTTCAGCACTTCAATTGGATAATCTGAGCTTCCTGCTTTTAAGAACTCATTAATGTAACGTTCTACTGCTGGTTGCCCTTCTTCTAAAATTTGTTTAGATAGAGCCGTTGCTGCACTAAATCCTGTTGCGTATTGGTATACGTAATAGTTGTAGTAGAAGTGCGGAATACGAGACCACTCTAAACCAATTTCTTCATCAATTACTAAAGCATCACCGAAATATTTCTTATTTAAATCATAGTAGATCTCCGTTAGCATGTCTGGTGTTACCGCATGTCCCTCTTGTACTTTCTTATGAATAATATGCTCAAACTCTGCGAACATCGTTTGACGGAATACAGTACCACGGAATCCTTCTAAATAATGATTTAATAAGTATAGACGCTCTTTCTTATCTTCTGTCGTTTTTAATAAATAATCGTTTAGAAGCGCTTCATTACAAGTTGATGCTACTTCCGCAACGAAGATTGAATAATCCCCGTATACGTGCGGCTGCGTTTTTCTTGTGTAGTAACTATGGACAGAATGGCCAAATTCATGAGCAAGTGTAAATAAATTATTTACATTATCATGCCAGTTCATTAAAATATAAGGATTTGTTCCATATGCACCAGATGAATATGCTCCGCTTCGTTTTCCTTTATTCTCATACACATCTACCCAGCGATTTTCATATGCTTCTTTCAAAATATCAACATACTCATCACCCAGTACATGTAAAGACTTTAATAACATGTCTTGCGCTTCTTCATACTTCACATTCATTTTCACTTCTGGTACAAGTGGTGTATATAAATCATACATATGAAGCTCATCAAGCCCTAGTGCACGCTTACGAATATCAATGTAACGATGTAGCAAGTGTAAATTATCATTTACAGATTGAACAAGTTGATCATACACCGCTTCAGGAATATTATTATTACTTAATGCTGCTTGACGTGCAGAGTCATATTTACGAACACGTGCATTGAAATTATTACGCTTTACAGCTCCGCTTAACGTACTTGCAAATGTGTTCTTATATTTTCCGTACGTTTCATATACAGCTTTGAATGCATCTTCACGCACACGACGATCATCACTTTCTAAAAACTGAATGTAACGGCCATGTGTAATTTCTACTTCTTCTCCATCCTCACCTTTAATAGATGGGAATTTCAAATCCGCATTATTCAACATACCAAATGTATTACTTGACGCACTCATTACTTCAGATGCTTCTGCTAATAAAGCCTCTTCCGCTTCAGATAATACGTGAGGGCGTTGACGCGTAATTTCTTCTAACGCATGTTCATATACACTTAATTCTCTATTTTCTTTCAAGAATGTTTGCAATGTATCTTCTGAAATCGATAAAATTTCAGGCACAATATATGCTGTGCTACTAGATACTTGTGAATATAAATTTGTTGCACGGTCATTTAACGCTTGATACACAGAGTTTGTTGTATCTTGATCGTAACGCATATGTGCATATGTATATAGCTTACCTAATCGCATTGAAATTTCATCTTCATATTGCAATGCTTCAAGTAAATTGTTCGCAGAGTCACCAAGTTTCCCTTTAAATTCAGTTAACTTCGGTAATAGCTCTTTAATAGCTTGGAATTCTTGTTCCCATTCTGCATCTGTTTGGAAAATATCTTCTAATCGCCACGTACTTGATTCTTCAATCTCGTTACGATCCGGTAATGTTTTTGCTGTGTTTTGTTCAGACATGCTTTAAGCCCTCCTTTAAATATCTCTACTTACATACAATTCGATTTTTCTTATGTAATTCCTTCACGATCAGTCTTTATTATATCCGCTTTTCCTTCTCTCATGTTGTACTTTGCCTCAAATAAAGATAAGGCATACGCTAAACTACTTTCATCATATTTCATAACTTCCTCCTCTGTTTTTACCATAACTATCCCCCGTATTTTCTGGTACTTATAAGTCCCTACTTTACGTAATACACCTGTATAGCATAAAAATGTCATATACTCAGTAACTGCTACTTTCCATATATGCTGTGAAAAGTACGGGAGCATACGCCTTTTCGTATACTTTTTTATATAACTCCACACGTATGGAAGGGAAATATAATCCCCTACCGCAAGCTCGCCTATACACTTCATATATAAAAAAGCTTGCCATATAAATGGATTTGTTTGAAAAGCAAATGAGGCCGGAAGCGGCACACCAATTTCAGAAGGGAAATTTGCTGGGGTACATTTACAGTGATATAAGAGGCGTAATAGTGATTTATGATTATAATTCCAAATAGGCAAAGCATTTTTGCGAAAATAGTCCTTTCGCTTCTTCCATTCTCGTTCTAATATCTCCTTTTGAAAAGGAACAGAAGAAAAGAGCATTTCAAAAGTAGTCGTTTCAATTGGTAAGTATATAATATGTGAGAAAGAGACGCTTGTAGAAAACGAAGTGAGAAACGCGCATTTCATAAATGATTTTTGTTTCGAACAGAAGAAAATAAGAAGTGGTTGAGGATAAGATTGTAAGGAGAAAGCCCTAAGGGAGGAAAATTTCACCCAATAGGCAGAGTGCTTTTTCAATTGATTTCCACCAATAATCCAAATGACCTGTATACCAGCTCGCCAATACGAATAGGTTCGTTTGTACAGCTGTTCTATAGAGAGATTCGCGCACTGGTATTCAATCGCAACTTTTCTCCCTGCTCTCTCTATGAAAATATCTGGTCGCTGCTGAATCTCTGGTAAATAATGCTCTATATCTACATGAAAGTTTTGACGTTTGAACCATTTATATAACAATTCTTTACCGTGCCTATGATACATAGATTCTGCTTCATAAAAGGCTAAACATGAATCTTCTTTCTTATGAGCAAAATGCCACTTTTTTTGTTTTCCTAATCTCATTAGTACTTTTTTCCCACAAGCTATGCAAAAGAAGCTTTCCCTTTTCCGCATACGATGTAAAATCTCTTCATCATGATGATAGAGTAGATGAATTTTCTCTCCGTTTTCTCTTTTGGCAATAAACATCGGAATCACACCCTTTCAGCTCCTTATATTCTACAATTTATTACAAATTCCTTTTAAAAAAGAGATGTCCCAATTTCGGACATCTCTTTTTATAATAATGGCGATAATAACCGATACGTTGATTCAACAATTCTTCTATGCAGACGCCTTTTATGAAAACGATCGACGTGAATTTCACTGGATTCTTCTAAATCGTCTTTAAAATCTTGAACAAGTTTTCGAATGCTATCTGTATCATATAAAAAGGCATTTACTTCAAAGTTCAAATGAAAACTTCTCATATCCATATTTGCTGTCCCAATTGAAGCTAAATCAGAATCGACAATGACAACTTTACTATGAAGAAAACCTTTTTCGTATTCATATATCTTTACCCCTGCATCTAAAAGCTCTGGGAAGTATGACCTTGATGCATAAAAGACAGTGCGCTTATCAGGCTTACTCGGCATTAACAAACGAACATCGATACCAGCAAGTGCCGCTACTTTTAATGCGGACAAAATATCATCATCCGGGATGAAATACGGCGTTGCAATCCAAATGGATTTCCGCGCAGAAGCAATCATGGCAAAATATAAATGTTTAATTGTTTCCCATTTATTATCCGGTCCACCTGCAACGAGCTGCACGCCTCCCCAATGCTCCCCCTCAACTGCTTTCGCTTGTAAATATTCAGGGGCTAGCACAGCCTCACCAGTCATATAAAACCAATCTTGAAGGAAAATAAGCTGCAAACTTTGCACAGCTTCACCACGTAAATATAAATGTGTGTCTCGCCAAAAGCCGAAGTACTTATCCTTCCCTAAATATTCATCACCAATATTTAATCCACCTACAAATCCTTCATTTCCATCAATAATAACGATTTTTCGGTGGTTTCGATAATTAATCTTATCGTTTAAAATCGGAAAGCGTACAGGGAAGAACGGAATCATTTCGACACCTGCGTCGTTTAATTCTTCAATATATGATTTTGATAATTTAAAACTTCCAACCGCATCATATAAAAAACGAACGACTACGCCTTCTTTTGATTTTTGTATTAAAATATCTTTAATTTCTGTTCCAAGCTTATCATCACGCACAATGTAATATTCCATATGAATGTGATGTTTCGCTCGTTTTAATCCATCTAAAATAGCCTGAAACGTTTCATCTCCATTTGTTAATGTTCTCGTTTCAGTTTGAAATGAAATATTTAAAGCGCCTAAGCGATCCGCTAAACGAAATAACAGCTCTTGATGCTTATGATTGCGCAAAATCCGTTCTTCGTAATCTTCATGCCCCTTATATTGTAAAAACGCTTGTTCATCGAGCAACGCCTTCTTTTGGAACATTCTCTTCCTCCGAAAGTTCTGTCCGAATAATAAATAAGCGAAAAATCCAAATACCGGAAAAATCCCTAACACAATGAGCCATGTAAGTGTTTTTGACGGATGACGGTTCTCTAAGAAAATAACGCAGCCAATTAAAAATGCAGATACCGTAAATAAAATACTAATAATACCTAAAATCGAAACATCTTTTATCCCAATTACATCCGAATAAAACGCTACATCAATAAACATACGTAATGACACAAATAATGCAAACAATAGTAACACAAAAAAAATCAACTTTAACGTATTTTTCATCTCTTACCTCCTTACTAAGAAAGCTTTCCTATTCTTCATATAAAAAGCCGATTTCATACTACAGAAATCGGCCTACGTTTTAGCAGGAAAATTATTGCGAATTGTTTCAAGCGCATGCTCTTTCACAATTTGTTTCCCATACTCACTTACACGATGAATTGTTAAAGTTGATTCTTCCCCGTATTCTAAAACAATGCTTAAAATGCGATCAATTTCTTCTTCATCATGTAGCACTTCATCGAATTCCACATATACATAATAGCGGTCCTCAAATGAATACAGCTCATCTTTTATATCTTCAAAGATAAGACGGTGGCTTAATGAAATGACATCTTCAAAATCATTAAACTTAATTAAAAAGCCAAACGTACCATCTTCGTTAAAGTTTGTACCTGCTTGTTCTTCTACCTCTTCCACTACTTCTTGCTGGAATAATGATTCAATACCTTCATCTAGAGGAATGTCTATAATTTTATCTACACCTATTGGTAGTTCTAGCTTTTGTCCATCCTTTGAAAGTTCTGCTTTCGTTACAAGTACTTCAATCCCTTTATCGACTGCTTGCACTTGAATCCATAACGGCCCATCAATAAAGAAATCGTCATGATCACGAGCTTCGTCCATCATTTCCCAAAAGAGCTCTTCGCTTCTTTCGCGGTCATACCAAATTTCCTCACGATTAAAGCCTCTGTCCTCTATATCAATGTACGTAATAAAAAATTTCATCGTATGATCATTAATTCTTTCAATATCCAAAATACAACTCTCCCTTCCTGCTTAGAATTGTTATGAAGGGATTCCCCACTCATATGACAAATCAATAGATTCTTGTACTCTCATTTTATGATAAGATTCTCCAGAATGGAAATAAAATCGATTTATTTTACAAAAATAGTTATATACCTATCTTCATTCAATGGTATACACAAATATATCATTGTGGCGATTACTCACTTATAAAAAATTTGGACATACATTTCCATCTTCCCCCGTACACTGTAATAAAGTGAAACTTTTATTAGAGAAGATGCTTTAGTCCTTTTCACCACATACATATAGTTCGCTTATTAAAACATCATAAATGGAGGCAGACGAATGGACTTAGAGTTTTTAACATCTGTACTAATGATTGTCGGTATCGATGTTGTATTAGGTGGTGACAACGCAATTGTCATCGCACTAGCTAGCCGAAATTTACCTGAATCGAAACGAAATAAAGCTATTTTGATCGGTACTCTTTTAGCAATCGTACTAAGAATTATCCTTACTATACTAGCTGTCTATTTGCTGGACATTCCATTTCTGCAACTTATCGGGGGCATTTTACTTACATTCATTGCAGTAAATTTACTAACTGATAATAGCAACGATCTTTCTTCTATTCAAGGAAAAACAACTTTATTTCAAGCTGTGCGTACAATTGTATTCGCGGACCTTGTTATGGGATTTGACAACGTTATCGCCATTGCAGGGGCAGCTCACGGAAGATTTTTACTCGTAATAATCGGTTTACTCATTTCTATCCCGATTATTATTTGGGGCAGCAAACTCATTTTAATACTTATGGAACGCTTTCCATTCCTCATTTATTGCGGGGCAGCAATTCTCGCTTATACAGCAGGAAAAATGGTCACACATGAAGACAGACTGGCAACCTTTTTTCATAACAACCCAAGTTTCACTGCAGGCATTCCTTACTTATTTATTTTCACCATCTTATGCATCGGTTTTATCGTTCAACGAGTTCGATTACGAAATGTGAAACATTAAAAAAAACCTTCTACTATATAATAGGTAGAAGGTTTTCATATTATTATAATTAATTTACAAGACGCTGTGCTTCACGTAATTGGAACGTTCTTACTGTACGTGGTAAGAAACGGCGGATTTCGTCTTCATTGTAACCTACTTGAAGGCGTTTCTCGTCAATCATAATTGGACGACGTAAAATCCCTGGATAGTCACGAATCATCTTATATAAATCTTGAAGTGGTAAAGACTCTAAGTTTACATTTAATTCTTGGAAAACTTTCGAACGAGTAGAAATAATCTCATCCGTTCCGCTTTCTGTCATACGTAAAATCTCTTTAATTTCCTCAATCGTTAACGGGTCTGAGAAAATATTACGTTCTGTATAAGGAATATGATTTTCCTCTAGCCATAATTTCGCCTTTCTACAAGACGTACAGCTTGGAGAACTATATAATGTTACCATACAAAGCTCACTCTCCTTAAAGAGTACAAATTCTGTACTAATTACAGTTTAAATTTCTTAATTCAGCAATTTTTCGCGATACCTTGTCTTAAAACAAAGTGCAAAAATTGCTTTTCATGTAAGCAACAACTTTTAGTAAACAACAATTACTTTTAATAAGTAACTTCTATAATCATTATACAATAGATTTTGCAAGAAATATACAGTAAATTTCCTTCTAATTGAGAAAACTCTTCCGTGTATTTCACTGCTATGTAACATAATTACACTTACTTCATCTGTTCTTTAACAATAATCTTCAACCCTCTTAACGCTTGCTTTTCATAGATTTTTCATATGATTTATAGTTATTTCCTCATAATCTTTTCTATAAAAAAGAGAACGTTTTCTTACCTTTTTTTGATAAATCAATTAAGAAATGTAAGACTATATAAGTGAGAATCAAAGGAACGTTTGTTCTTATTTTAACAAACATTCTCGTTCATGTCTATACGATTTCTAAAATATATTAAATATTTTTCTGACATTTCTTTCTTTTTCATCTTTTATCTCATACAATAAAAATACAGACAGGCAAAGGGGGAATTTGCAAATGATTGCTTTTTTTATTGATTTTGTCACTGTTGCTGCCCTCATCATCGGAATAACAGCATTGATTGGTGTCATTACAAATAGCATTGGTGAAAAACTCTTTGGCGGAAAAGAAAAGATGAAGTTTGTTAATAAAAGTTTGGATGTACAATCCGGCTGGAACGAGGTTGGCGGGAAAGGTATTTATAAGAAACGTACGTATTAAAAAAAGCAGGCAATTACCTGCTTTTTTCTTATTTCTCTACTGACGCCCATTTAAAGCTTAAATCGCCGCCATATTTATGGTTGTACATATTTTTAATGGAATCTCTTTGTAAGTATGCTCTACCACGTTGATATACCGGTACAATCGCAGCGTCATCAAGTAACATTTTCTCTGCTTCTAGTAAGCTTTTCCAACGAGCATTTACATCGCTTCCATCTTTTTTCGCTTTCATGATGATCTCATCATATTTCGGATTAGAATATTTCATTTTATTTTGTGATCCATCAGTTACAAACATATCAAGATATGTAATTGGATCTGGGAAGTCTGCACTCCATCCAGAGAATGACATGACGAAATCGCCCGCATCTTCCAATTTTAGTTTTTGCGCGAATGGTTGTTGTTTAATTTTCACTGTTAAACCTGGTAAATTCTTTTCTAACTCACCTTTTAAATATTCCCCTGTTTTCTTCGATAATTCAACATCTTCGTTTAATAACTCTAATTCGATTTCATTTTTACCAAGCTCTTTTTTACCAGCTTCCCAATATTTCTTCGCTTCTTTCACGTTTGGTTTTACAATATCTCCATTTACAGCACGGAAGTCCTTTTTATCCGGTCCTTTAATGAAGTTATCAGGAATTAATCCTGTCGCTGGCTTAGAACCGTTATTTAATAATGTATCAACGAACGGTTTACGTTCAAAAGCAAGTGAAATTGCTTTACGAATATTTTTATTTGCTAACGCTGGATCTTTTTGATTTAAACGAAGGAAGAATACAGATGTATCTTCTACTGTTTGGAAATCTGGTTTTCCTTTATATTTATCGATGAACTCCGCTAATAACGTCGCTCGATCGACTGCGTTTGTTTCATATAAATTAATTGGTGTAGACGTATCTTTAACAATATTAAAGTTTACTTCCTCAATCTTCACTTCTTTATTATCCCAATATGACGCGCTCTTTGTCATTTTAAAGCTACGTTCATGTTGCCAATCACTTAATGTAAATGGTCCGTTATAAAGTGTTGTATTCGCTTCCAAACCAAACTTCGTACCTTGCTCTTTCACAAACTTTTCATTCACAGGATAGAAGATTGGATATACCATTAAATCTACAAGATATGGAATGGAATTATCTAATTCCACTTCTAATGTATAATCATCAATCGCCTTTACCCCTAATTGGTCCGGACTCATCTCTTTTTTATTAATTTTCTCTGCATTTTTTATATCATACATAATGTACGCTGATTTCGCAGCTGTATCTGGGTTAATCGCTCTTTGCCATGCGTATACGAAATCTTTCGCTGTCACAGGCTCACCATTTGACCATTTTGCGTCTTCACGTAATGTAAATGTATATTTTTTACCGTCTTCTGACTTTTTGAATTCCTTCGCTACACCAGGAACTAGCTTATCATCTTTTCCTAAACTGTATAAGCCTTCCATCGTATTAGTCATTACTCTTGAAGAAACCGCATCAGCTGATAACGCTGGATCCATCGTTGGAATTTCTTGCGTTTCAATTAAATTAATGACTTGCTTTGCACCGCTTTTCCCGCTATCCCCTTTTGCGTTCGCTTGCGGTTCATCTTTTTGGTAGCTACATGCCCCTAACATCATGCTCATCGCTACTGTTGATACTACAAAAACTGGCATCTTTTTTTTCATATTTCCACCCTCCACAAAAATGTTAGCCCTTTCATTTTCAAACAAATAGAAATATATATATGTTCCAATAATTCATATTATACACACAAATATATTTTTTGTATATTTATATTTCTATTTTATTAAAATTTTCTGTTAAAAAATAAACCTTTGTAAACGTTTCATATTGTTGATTTTCCTTACTGAAATGTCAAAAATAATTATTTTTATATTTTTCTAAATTATTAGATAAAAATAAATTTTATATTCTATAATACTTTCTGCATAATTATCCTTCTGTTTTTATCATAAAATAGCGCTCCCTTCATAATAAAGATATGTAGGTTAAAATGAGTGCAAAGGTTAAGAAAGTATGTTACGATACACTTTGCTAAAAATAGATATCGGTAAAGAGGGGACGGACATGACAGCAATTCAGGCAAAAAACGGGCCCACTGAGAAATTAAGTTTATTCTTATTAACATGGCCTATTTTTCTAGAAGTTTTTCTATTTATGTTAATGGGGATCGCTGATACTTTCATGTTAAGTGCATTATCAGACGATGCTGTATCTGGGGTTGGTGCAGCGAATCAATATCTCCATATCGCTATTTTGGTACTAGAAGTCATCGGGAACGGCGCAGCTATCGTCGTATCTCAATACCTCGGTTCCAAACGTTTTATGGAAGCATCTAAAATATCAGCTTTAGCCGTCACATTAAATTTAGTGGTCGGAATCGTTATAAGTGCTGGTTTTCTTTTATTTTCAAAACATATGATGATGGCGATGAACTTACAAGGCGATGTACTTATATATGCACAGAGCTATTTATCTATCGTCGGAGGAGCTATTTTCCTTCAAGCTATTATTAATTCATTAGCCGCAATTATCCGCGTACATGGCTTCACAAAGCAAGCGATGTTTATTTCACTTGGAATGAATATTATTCATATCGCTGGAAACTACGTACTCATTTTCGGGAAATTTGGTTTTCCAGAGCTTGGTGTACAAGGGGCTGCCATTTCTTCTGCTGCCAGCAGGCTAATCGCGCTTATCGTTTTCTTCTGGTTACTGTACCGCGTTATGGAGTACCGTGTGAAATTACAATACTACTTCACCTTATCAAAAGAATACATCGGAAAAATTTTAAAGATTGGGATTCCATCTGCATTTGAGCAGGTTATGTATCAAGCTTGCCAAATTGTCTTCTTATACTATGCAACATATTTAGGAACGGAATCGTTAGCGGCTAGACAATACGCTACGAACATTTCTATGTTCACTTATTTATTCGCTATTGCAATCGGTATGGGAACTGCAATTATTATTGGGCGCCTCGTTGGCGGTGGTGAAAAAGATGAAGCGTATGAACGTGTATGGAAAAGTGTAAAGTGGGCGATTGGTGTCACTTTATGTATGGTTGCTCTCGTTATTACATTCCGCACACAATTAATGGGACTATTTACAGATAATCCGCACATTATTTCGTTAGGTGCAAGCGTTCTTTTACTAAGTGTACTACTTGAAACAGGACGTACGATGAACATCGTCATCATCAATTCACTTCGTGCAGCTGGTGACGCAAAGTACCCAGTTTTAATCGGCGCATTTTCTATGGTGTTAATGAGTTTACCACTCGGCTACTTTTTTGCCTTCCATTTAGATATGGGGCTCGTTGGTATTTGGCTAGCAATTGCTATTGATGAATGGACACGTGCCATTATTATGTTCTTCCGCTGGAAAAGTAGAGCGTGGGAGCGTTATGCACTTGTTAAACCTCAAGAACAAGAGGAGATTGTTTCTGTTCAGGCGCAGTAGCACTCCTTTAATCGAGATGCAGTCATTTATAAATGAAATTCGCATTGGAGAAAAGCTGTTCCAACAAATTGTTGGAACAGCTTTTTTTAATTATACTTTTCAATTTCTATCTTCAATTCGTCAATATTCTTATTAGAAATCGTATCCGATATTGTATGATCCACTTGATTTTTTAAAATATATGTTTGGTTATCTTGTTTCTTTTTAACACTTAATCTCTCTTCGTCTACATGTAATAAGTTTGACTGTAAATACGCTATATCATTTTCATCAAACATTATAGAAAATGGTTCAATTGCACCAAAGTAATGATTCATATTTTCATCTTTTTTCAAAAATAACATGTATTTCTTCCCAATCTCCGGCTTTATATAAAGAGGGTCTTCATTTACAACCTTACTATTCGAATCATCGATTTCAATTTGTTCTGCGTATCGATAATTAATTTTCATTCTACCTTGTAAAGGGTCTCCTTTTAAAACTTCTTTTACGTTAAAATTGTATAAATGCCCCTCTACATAATTCTCCTGATCTTCTTGACTAATGTCTTGTGGATTACGCGCCATATTCCAAGTTGAATCAAAGCCATCATAATTGCCTATTGCAACTACATCGGCTTCCTTAACCATGTCTTCTAATCTACTTGTGGATGGAAAATCTTTAGTTATTAAAATTATTTTATCTTCGACTTCTTCAAAATAAATACTATATCCCCCTATACCTAAGAAAATTGCGAAAGGGACTGTCAACAAAATGAATTTCAATTTTTTATTCATTATATATCCCCCCTTACTTTCACTTATAAATTGCATTTACACCATTCACATCATCTTTTTGAGGAACATGCATTTTGGTACGATCTCTATCACTATTCATAATAGATGTCCCTGTATTATGATCGAGTCCTAATGCATGTCCTAATTCATGAACAGCCGTACTTTTAGCAACATTTGATTTCGTGATATTTGTATTACCTGCATTAATGTCTCCAGAAAACTTCGTAACAATTTTATTATTTAATTGAACACTCATTCTTCCATAATATGTGGACGAGGATTCATACCACGAATTTAATGTGTGTACCGAAGATCCGTGATAAAAAAATTTGGCATTAGCCGCACTATTTTGCCAAGATGAAATAGCATCCTGCCAACCACTCTTTATTACACTGCTTCCCAATAAACGGTCACCCCATTTAAAACTCTGATTTTTTGTCGATAATTTGTATCCTGTCTTTTCATACGCATGTGACACATTAAAACTACTACCTACTATGAATACTATCCCAATAGCGACGAACATCGAAATAATTTTCTTCAGCAAATTGCTTCCTCCCCATTATTTTTAATAGATACTCGTTCTCTTTCATGATTGTATAAATCTTTTCGTTTACTTTACAAAAACGCTTTTATTTCAAAAACACATCATGATGTATATCTACATATTAGTACTATCTCTTTCACCAATCAAAATAATAAAATCAGCTTTTCCTACTAAAAAACACTTATTTTTTAGTCTCGAAATAGAAATAAACTTATGGAAAATTCTTTTTTATAAGTTTAAATTAAGTAACAACAATTGAGATAAACTAATTTTAAAACCAATCTATCCTGTCATCCCTTCCATCAATAAAAAAGCCATTCTTCTGAACTGCACCTCCAATTGTTAGACACAGTCTAACAATTGGAGGTGCAGTTTTTTGTATGACAAAATTTACGAAGGATTCAAAGGTAACGCTCGTTCAAGGATTTAATCCAAAAATAATTTCTCAAACCGCATATGTAAAACAGATGCATGTTACAAAGGCACAATTTCAATACTGGTTGCGCCTATACGAACTCCATGGGGAAGAAGGTTTACACGAGGTCTATACAAATTACACCGTAGAGTTTAAACTAGACGTACTAAATTTTATGGCTCAATCGGGTATATCGTTAATGGATACAGCGGCTATATTCACGATTCCTTCTTTTACAACGGTTTATCAATGGAAGAAGCAAATTGAAGTAGGTGGCTTAGATGCCCTTGAACCAAAGAAAAAGGGGCGTCCATCCATGAAAAATAAAAACACAAAACGGATAAAGGCAAAATTAAAAGTGAGCCCGGTACAATACCGGGCTCACTTTTATCAAGCTACCTAATGAAATAACCGTGTCTAACTTTTAGGGGTCACTTCAGGAGAATGGATTTTTTATTATTGATAAATCTCTTTATATTTCTTATACTCCGCTTCAGAACATAATACGAAATGTCCTGGGCGAATTTCACGCATTGTCGGTTCTTCACTACCATAATTGTGCTGAGATGGATCGTATACGATACGTTTACGATTGCGCTCATAATCTGGATCTGGAAGTGGAATTGCTGATAATAGTGATTTTGTATATGGATGAATTGGATTTGCATATAACTCATCACTTGTTGTTAATTCAACGATTTGACCACGATACATTACGCCAATGCGGTCACTAATGTATTTTACCATTGATAAATCATGGGCAATGAATAAGTATGTTAATCCTTTTTCTTTTTGTAACTTTTTCAGTAAGTTTACAACTTGTGCCTGAATTGATACGTCAAGTGCTGAGATTGGCTCATCGGCAATGATAAATTCAGGTTCTACAGCAAGTGCACGAGCGATACCGATACGTTGACGTTGTCCACCTGAGAATTCATGCGGGAAACGGTTTGCGTGCTCTTTATTTAAACCAACTGTGTTTAATAATTCATGAACACGGTCCATACGATCTTTTTTGTTTTTCGCTAATCCGTGAATATCAATACCTTCTGCAATAATATCCCCTACTGTCATACGCGGGTTTAATGATGCATATGGATCTTGGAAAATCATTTGCATTTTACGGTTGAATTTCTTCAGTTCTGCGCGTGATTTTTTACCATGTACATTTTCACCATCAAACAATACTTCACCAGCAGTTGCATCATATAAACGAATGATCGTTCTTCCAGTTGTTGATTTACCACAACCTGATTCTCCTACAAGACCAAATGTTTCTCCGCGGTAAATATCAAATGAAATATCATTAACCGCTTTGACAACACCACCACTCACGTCGAAGTGCTGCTTTACATTTTTTACTTCAATTAATTTCTCACGTTGTTTAGTCATGTTGTTCACCTGCTTTCATTTGAAGAATGCGTTTTTCAACGACTGCCGGCGGTTTTACTTCTGGAGCTTGCTCATGAAGTAACCAAGTTGCCGCATAGTGTGTATCACTTACTTTAAATAAAGGTGGGTCCATTTCAAAATCAATTTTTAATGCCTGTGGGTTACGTGGTGCAAAAGCATCTCCCTTTGGCGGCTTCAATAAATCTGGAGGCGTTCCAGGGATTGCATATAACTCTTCTTCTGAACCATCTAAACTTGGCATAGATGCGATTAAGCCCCAAGTATATGGATGTTTTGGGTTGTAGAAAATTTCATCTACAGTTCCGATTTCAACAACTTTACCAGCGTACATAACTGCTACGCGGTCCGCAACATTTGCCACTACACCTAAGTCATGCGTAATGAAAATGATTGCTGCTTCTGTTTTTTGCTGAATGTCCTTCATAAGCTCTAAAATTTGCGCCTGAATTGTAACGTCTAGCGCTGTTGTCGGCTCATCCGCAATCAATAATTTCGGGTTACAAGCTAACGCCATCGCAATAACTACACGCTGCCTCATACCACCAGAGAATTGGTGCGGATATTGTTTTAAACGAGCTTCTGGATTTGGAATACCTACAAGGTCGATTAATTCCAACGCAACTTTACGTGCGTCTGCTTTACTCATCCCTTGGTGTTTAATAAGGCCTTCCATAATTTGATTTCCAATTGTCATCGTTGGGTTTAATGATGTCATTGGATCTTGGAAAATCATCGCGATATCTTTACCACGTACTTGCTGCATTTCTTTTTCTGTTAATTTCGTTAAGTCACGACCTTCAAATACGATTTCACCATTTTTAATGCGTCCAGGAGGATTCGGAATTAAACCCATTAACGCTTTAGAAGTAACTGATTTCCCAGAACCAGATTCTCCTACAATCGCTAATGTTTCCCCTTTTTTCAAATCAAAAGTAACGCCGCGTACAGCTTGTACTTCACCTGCATGTGTATCAAAGGAGACTTGTAAATCTTTTACCTCTAACAATGTTTTCATCTTTGCCTCTCCCCTCTTTTACTTACGCATTTTTGGATCTAACGCATCGCGTAATCCGTCTGCCATTAAGTTAAATGCTAAAATTAATATACTGATGACAACCGCAGGAATGAACATCATATGCGGATACGTTTGAATTGATTTATAACCGTCATTTACAAGAGAACCTAGTGATGCGAATGGTGGCTGAATACCTAAACCGATGAAGCTTAAGAACGCCTCACCAAACACCGCTGTTGGAATTGTAAACATTGTCATTACGATAATTGGTCCCATTACGTTCGGGATTAAGTGTTTTACAATTAATTGTGTATTTGTTGCACCTAATGTACGAGATGCTAATACGTATTCTTGGTTTTTTAATTTTAAGATTTGTCCACGAACGATACGCGACATCCCTATCCAACCTGTAATTGCCATTGCGAGTGTAATTGACCATATACCAGATCCCATAATGATTACCATTAAAATAACGATGATTAAGTATGGAATACCGTTAATAATCTCCATAATACGTTGCATAATGTTATCTACTCTACCGCCATAGAATGCTGAAATACCTCCATATGCAACCCCAATTATTAAGTCAATTGCTGCTGCTAAAAGAGCGATATATAATGATACGCGTGTACCTTCCCATGTTCTTGTCCATAAATCGCGTCCAAGATCATCTGTACCAAACCAGAAATACTCTTTAATATCACGTTTTTCATATTGGTCAACACCATATTGATCTGTACCGTCAAATGGTAACCAATGAACATTTTCAATAACTGGAATTTTCGGTGGCAATTTTGCACGTCCTAAATCTTGCTCTTTATACGAGTGCTTACTTACCATCGGTCCGAAGATTGCTAGTAAGATAATAAGCGTTAATAAAACTAAACCGAACATTGCTCCTTTATGTTGGAACAAACGTCTTCTTACATCTTGCCAAAACGTTAAGCTTGGACGGGCAATGACTTCATTATCCACATTATTTTGATTAGCTTGTTGAAATAAGTCTGGAGATAATTTTTGTACATCTTTCATCATTTTTTCCCTCCCGCTAAACGAATACGAGGATCAATAATTCCGTATAAAATATCAACAATGAAAATAACTAAGATGAAGATCGCACTATAGAAAATTGTAGTTCCCATAATAACTGTATAGTCATTCACTGTAATAGATTTAACGAACTGTTCCCCTAGTCCTGGTACAGCATAAATTTGCTCAATAACTAATGTACCTGTAATTAACCCTGCAACCATTGGTCCTAAAATTGTTACAACTGGAATTAACGCGTTACGAAGGGCGTGTTTGATAATGATAACGCCTTGGCTAATTCCTTTCGCTTTCGCTGTTAAAATGTAGTCAGCTTGCATAACTTCAATTAACTCTGCACGAGCGAAACGTGCGATTGTTGCAATAACTGCCATCGATAAAGCGATTGTAGGCATTACTGTAAACTCTGGTCCTTTCCAGAATGCTACTGGGAACCATCCAAGTTTTACCCCTACGAAATATTGTAGTAATGCGGCAAATACGAACGATGGTACCGACATCCCGAGTACGGAAATAATTGTCGCTCCATAATCGACCCACGTATTGTTACGAAGTGCCGCAACGATTCCTAAAATTAAACCGATAAATGTTCCTAATATAATCGCTTGTAAACCAAGTTGTGCTGATGGTCCAATGCGATCCACAATCATGTCTGTTACTGGACGGTTATCATATTGGAATGATACCCCTAAATCACCTTTTGCTAAGTTACCTAAGTAACGTGCGTATTGAACTGGTACTGGATCATTTAAGCCATATTTTTCAAGAATGATTTCTTTTTGTGCCGGTGATAACTTCTCCTGGTTTTTAAGCGGAGAACCCGGAAGTAATTTCATTAAAAAGAAAGTCAGTGTAGTAATTAAAAATAATGTCAAAGCCATGTACACGAAACGTTTTAATACATAACGTCCCATAGTCAAGCACCTCCCCGTTTTTCTCAAAAGCAATAAGATAGTTTTAAATATTCTTACTTTTATTTTTTTAAAATAAGAGTACATGCCCATCATAGGCATATACCCTTATTCATGATGGAAACCATTTTTAGTTTTTGAGTTCAACCCACTTATAGCTAAATTCCCCGCCATATTTATGTTCTAATAGGCCAGTAATAGATTGGCGTTGTAAATATGCTTTTCCAGGTTGATATACTGGAGCAATTGCTGCATCTTCAAGCAGTTGTTTTTCTGCTTGTAATAATGCATCCCAACGAGCTTGTACATCAACTTCTGTTTTTGCTTTTTTAATTAAATCATCATACGCTGGGTTTGCGTAATGTACTTTGTTTTGCGCATTACCTGTCGTATACATTTCAAGGAATGACATTGGATCCATATAATCTGGACTCCATCCCGCATATGACATTGCATAATCTCCACTTGCTTCAAGTTTTAATTTTTGTGCAAATGGTTGCATTTTTGTTGGAACTGTTAAACCTGGTAAGTTCTTTTCAAATTGTCCCTTTAAATACTCTCCGATTTTTTTAGCATCATCAGTATCAAAGTTTAATAGCTCTAACTCTACTTTGTCTACACCAAGTTCTTTTTTACCAGCTTCCCAGTATTTTTGTGCTTCTTTCATATCCTCTTTTATAAGCTTTCCGTTTTCTTCACGGAAGTCTTTTCCATTCGGACCTTTTGCTAAGCCTTTCGGAACAAAACCATATATACCCTCTGAACCATCGTTTAAGATTACTTTTCCGATGTTTTCACGTTCAAAGGACATTGCAATTGCTTTTCGGATATTTTTATTTGCTAAAAATTTATTCTTTTCATTTAAGCGAATAAATTGTGTAGATGGTCTCTTAATCGTTTTAAAGTCAGCATCTGATTTGTATTTATCTACAAACTCTGATGTTAAGACTACACGATCAATTGCTTTCGTTTCATATAAATTTATAGCAGTTGAACGATCCTTAACAATATTGAAGTTTATTTCCTCAAGTTTTACTTCTTTATTTTCCCAATACGTTGGATTCTTCTTAAGCTTGAAACTTTGTTCATGCTTCCATTCATTTAATACGAATGGACCATTATAAAGTGTCGTATTGGATTCTAATCCAAATTTTGCTCCTTGTTCTGTTACAAACTTCTCATTCAAAGGATACAATGTTGGATAGACTGTTAAACTTACAAAATAAGGAACAGGGTTATCTAATTCCACTTCAAGTGTATGATCATCAATTGCCTTTACACCAAGTTCTTCAACTGGTAACTCTTTTTTGTTAACTTTCTCCGCATTTTTAACATCAAATAGTATGTAAGCAAACTTGGCACCCGTGTTTGAATCTACAGCTCTTCGCCAAGAATAAACGAAGTCCTTCGCTGTTACAGGTTCACCATTAGACCATTTCGCATCTTCACGTAACTTAAACACATACTTTTTGCCATCCTCTGATTTCTCATAAGATTTAGCGACACCTGGAACAAGTTTATCATCTTTCCCCAGACGATATAACCCTTCCATTGTGTTATTCATGATGTTAGAAGATGTTGCATCTGTT
This sequence comes from Bacillus sp. FSL R9-9834, assembly GCF_038006905.1. Taxonomy (NCBI): domain Bacteria; kingdom Bacillati; phylum Bacillota; class Bacilli; order Caryophanales; family Bacillaceae; genus Bacillus; species Bacillus sp. FSL R9-9834. The sequence continues at coordinate 1,247,347 of NZ_JBBOWD010000001.1, read as the reverse complement.
GATAACGTCGTATCCATAGTTGGGATTTCAGCTGTCTCAGTTAGATTTAACACTTGCTTGTTTGAGGATTTTTCTTTCGCGCCTGCTTTATTATCCTCTTTTTGGTAACTACAAGCTCCTAACATACTGACAGTCAACGTCGATGCAAGTAATAACGGTATCTTTTTCTTCATGTTGTGTTGCCTCCCCTAATTGCACTTCCTGTACCCTCACTTGTAAAAAAGTAGAATTGAAAGAATAATCTCCAAGTTTCTACAATTTTCATTATACATATAATATAACAATTGTGAATATAGTTTTTTGTTTTTTTGTTAAAATTTTTAATAAAATGTTTATATTTTTATTTTTTTGTAAAGGGATACGTTAACATTGCTACCATCATCTTGCAATCAGACCTTTAATTGCGTATAATTTTCAAAAAATTAGTTCTAGTACATATTATAGCTTTTATAGTATAATAATTCTAGTAATATTTTGACGGAGGGGAACATTTTGAATAAAGTTTTTTTTCATACTTGTATACTAATTTTCATAGCGATAATCGCTTCTAGTATTGGTGCATTCCTCGTTTCATCGCATTTTTTGTTGAATTTTGTCAACATCTCGTTTTATATTGCACTATTTTTTATTCTTATAGGCGGTTTTTTATTCATATTTCAAAATGGATTTTTTAATGTAACAATTTACGCCTTCCAAAGAGTATTTGGTACGAACAAAAAAATTGACTCTTTAATTGAAGAAGTAGAGGAACCTGTCGATAAGAAAGAACGTATTTATAAAACATATTCATTCAAATGGACGTATCCAATTTGCATTACCGGTATCATTCTTGGGTTGTTCTCGACCTTCATTAGCTTTACTATTTTGATGTAGTTTGCAAACACTATCCCATATGATATAATAATCAGCAAAACATTTTGTTATAAAACTTTAGTTCTTTCATATTTAAAGAGCTCAGGTAACAATAAATAAATTTATATGTATGCGATGATAAAGAAGAGTACATATTGAGGCAATTTCAGAGAGCTTGTGGCTGGTGTGAACAAGTAATTGTACAGTATGGAATGGGCTTTTGAGCTCCAAACCGAACCGAAAGTAGTAGGCTTTGGCGTTATATCCAAACGTTATTATGGATTAGAGAGATTTCACAGTAGTGAAATAATTAGGGTGGTACCGCGGTCCATTCGTCCCTATAGTTTTTTGGGATGAATGGGCTTTTTTTGTTTGCCTTCTCTTCCCCATTACGCATTCAAATTTAGGAGGAATTAATTATGTCAGTTATCTTTTCTGGTATTCAGCCAAGTGGAACGATTACACTTGGAAACTATTTAGGAGCTATGAAGCAATTTACAGAGCTTCAAAATGAACACGACTGTTATTTCTGTATTGTAAACCAACATGCGATTACAGTACCTCAAGATCCTGTCGGGCTTCGTAAAAACATCCGCAGTCTTGCTGCACTTTATGTAGCATGCGGTATCGACCCTGAAAAAGCTACGTTATTTGTACAATCAGAAGTACCGGCACACGCTCAACTAGGATGGATTATGCAATCAGTTGCTTACGTTGGAGAATTAGAGCGTATGACGCAATATAAAGATAAAGCGTCAGGTAGAGATTCAGTACCAGCTGGATTACTAACGTATCCACCATTAATGGCTGCTGATATTTTACTTTACAACACTGAGATCGTGCCTGTTGGTGATGATCAAAAGCAACATATGGAATTAACACGTGACCTAGCAGAGCGTTTCAACAAACGCTTCCGTGAAGTATTCACAATTCCTGAAATCCGCATTCCAAAAGTAGGAGCTCGCGTTATGTCACTAACAGAGCCTACGAAAAAAATGAGTAAATCTGATCCGAATCCAAAATCAATGATTAGCATGCTTGATGAACCAAAAACAATTGAAAAGAAAATTAAGAGTGCTGTAACTGACTCTGAAGGTATCGTGAAATTCGATAAAGAAAACAAACCTGGCATCTCTAACTTATTAACAATCTACTCTTCATTCTCTGGAAAAACAGTTGAAGAAATCGAAGCAATGTACGAAGGAAAAGGATATGGCGACTTCAAAGGCGACCTAGCACAAGTAGTCGTAGAAGCGATTCGCCCAATCCAAGACAAATATAACGAACTAATTAACTCACCAGAACTAGACGAAATTCTAGACAAAGGTGCCGAAAAAGCAAACCGCGTCGCATTCAAACAACTACGCAAAGTAGAAAACGCAATGGGACTAAGCAGAAAACGTAGGTAACATATAAAGCGAAGGGCTAGGAGCCAGAGCTGGATTTCATATAAAAGCGGAGGCAGCTCGTTCAGTTCTTAGACACGAAGAGCTTGCTGCTGAAGATAAGTTACACCAAATTAAAAAAACCGCCAATCGGCGGTTTTTTTAATTTACCTTTTGCTCGTTTTCCATTTCCCATAACTTTTCAAAAAATGGCTGTCCTTTTACGAGACGCTCGCATAATTGTTCGTGCTTCTCAGACCAACCTGTTTTCGCTTCCTCATACAGCTTAGCCCAAATATCTTCAAATTCCATATGTTGAACCATTCCGTATGCTGATGGATCCCACTCTGTGAACCAATAGCGAATTTCTGCTGTGTTTTTCGTTGTATGTAATTGATCTAATGCCATAAATAATAATTGTTTAAGCTGTCTTTCTTTACGAGTCAGGCCATTCATAATGAATGGTGATGGTGATAAAATATGATGTTCTTTTTCTATTTCTTCTACTTGGAACTCATACTTTTCTGCTTGTACGTTTTCTACCATCTCATATACCATCTGCTCTTGGCGCGGTATAAGTCTACTTTTTCGAATCGGTACATTGTAACCAATTGTGTCAATCGCAATAATTCCTTTTCCATCTGTAACTACAAAGCAATACTCTTGCTGCAAACGTTCATGATTTTTACGAATATAAGCCTTATGATGTACGTCTTCCAACATTTTTTGCGGAAGCTCTAACAATTCGTTCTCGATGTAATGATATAATGTGGCATCTACTTTTAATAATGGCACTTGATCTAATAGCTCAATCGTATCATCTTTCCGCCATTCGTAAAAATGACAAACGTTATACCCATTTTCTTCACCTTCAAACCAATTTACCCATACATCATGTAGATATAACATTCACTACCCCTCACTTCACTACTGTTTGTATCCATCATTATGTTCAATTTTTCTTAACTTTATTCCACCTAAGGAAATATATTCTAATTATTATTTTTTCTTCTATTAATACTAAAAAAACAGGAAAGAGAGCTCCTGTTTTTTTATATATGAAATGTATTTGCTTTATTCAATATTTCTTTCGCATCTATAGGCAATAAAGAAAGTGTATCTTCTCCTTCCAAAGTTACACAATCTTTGACAATATGAAATCCAAGCGCATAGCCAAGCATCTTCGGATAAGAATGAAATCCATTTAATAAGATGTCGTGCTCCCTTGTTCCTCGCTTTATACTTATTCTTTCATGCACAACATTTTTCCAATAATATATAGCCTCTTCTTTTGAAAGATACGTCGTCCACGGTGCATTGTTTTTTTCTGAATATCTTTCCGTTACCGCTTGCTCAGCCAAACCTTCCATAATCATCGTATCAAGTAATGTATATTCCGTTTCTTTCGTCTCAATTTGATGTAACCTGCATATGTGATGATATTCATGCGCTAGTAACACTTTTAATTCTTCCACCGAATTCCGTCCACATACAAATAAGAAAATAACGTGACGCATAGATAATCCAGCCCTGCCGTTATACTCTTCTTGTACCGTTCGATTATAGGAATCTGATAATAAAATAAAGACAGGGACATCTGGACCTTTTAGCCAATCTTTCAGCTTCTCATATTCTGCACGTAACTCTTTCCAAACTTCCTTTTTCTCTAACTCTTTAATTTCTCGTTCTCCTCGCATAACGGGGCGATACATACCTTTAGAAATTAAAAAGCGATACAATCTTTCTTTTGGTAGCGGGATATACTTCGTAAACTTCTCACACAGCTTTTCTGGCCGTCCGTAATATAGATGTAACCACTCAGCAGTTTCAACAACCCCCATCTTTATCCCTCCTTTTTCTTATGTATATGCAAAAGGAGAAAAAGGCGTAAAAATAAATAAGGAGTTTTTTCGCAATATGTTACGAAAAAACTCCTTATTTCATCTATTATTTATACGCTTTAAATACTAATACTGCGTTATGACCACCGAATCCTAATGAATTACTTAACACTGCGTTTACTTCTTGATGTCTCGCTTGATTCGGTACGTAATCTAAGTCACATTCTGGATCTGGTGTCTCATAGTTAATTGTTGGAGGAATTACTCCATCTGTAATTGATTTAATAGAGAAAATCGCTTCAACAGCACCAGCTGCCCCTAATAAGTGACCTGTCATTGATTTCGTTGAGCTAATCGCTACTTTATACGCATGCTCACCGAACGTTTCTTTAATTGCCATCGTTTCATACTTTTCATTCGCATCCGTACTTGTACCATGCGCATTAATGTAATCAATATCTTCTGGCTGTAGACCTGCATCTGCTAAAGCTTGACGCATTGCGCGCACGCCACCTTCACCGCCAGGAGCCGGCATTGTAATATGGAATGCATCACCAGTTGCACCGTAACCAGCGATTTCTGCATAAATGTGAGCACCACGAGCTAATGCGTGCTCTAATTCTTCAAGAATTAAAATACCCGAACCTTCACCCATTACGAAACCGCTACGGTTTTTATCGAATGGACGGCAAGCTGTTGCTGGATCTTCATTGAATGTTAATGCTTTCGCTGAGCTAAATCCTGCGAATGCCATACTTGTTAACGGCGCCTCTGCTCCGCCTGTAATCATTGCATCAGCATCACCTCGCTGAATCGCTTTAAACGCATCACCAATTGAGTTTGCACCAGATGCACAAGCCGTTACAGAACAAGTGTTAATTCCTTTTGCTCCTGTTGCGATTGATACTTGGCCTGCTGCCATATCTGGAATCATCATCGGTACGAAGAATGGGCTCACGCGGCGCGGACCTTTCTCAGTAAAAATCTTAAATTGTTCTTCGTATGTTTCCATACCGCCAATACCAGAACCAATCCATACACCAATTCGAGGTCCGTTTTCTTCTGTAATCTCAAGCTTTGCATCTGCAACTGCCATTTTCGCTGCCGCTACTGCATATTGTGTAAAGCGATCCATACGACGCGCTTCTTTTTTATCAATATATTTCTCGACTTCAAAGTCGTTAATTTCTGCTGCTACTTTTGCTGGAAATAGTTCCGGATCAATTCTTGTAAGTCGTCCGATTCCAGATACACCTTTTTTAATGTTTTCCCACGCTGTTTCAACATCTGTACCGACCGGTGTAACAGCTCCTAATCCTGTAATTACGACCCTCTTTTTTTCCATACAAAATACACTCCTTTTTTTCTCTCAGTCCTTATTTACCCCAACGAAGAGCGACTGCTCCCCATGTTAATCCGCCGCCAAAACCAACAAGTATAATTAAATCACCATCTTGAATACGTCCGTTTTGCAATTCCTCTACCATCGCAATCGGAATGGAAGAAGCTGATGTATTACCGAACTTCTCAATTGTCATACTCATTTTTTCTTGTGGTAAATTTAATCTCTCTCTTGCAGATTCCATAATACGAATGTTCGCTTGATGCGGTACTAAGAAATCCACATCTTCTTTCGTAAGACCAGCTTTATCTAAAACGCGAAGACAAGAATCCCCAAGTTGACGAACGGCAAATTTAAAGACTTCTCTGCCATTCATCATAACATACTCGTCTTGATAAAGATGCTTACCGCCACTTCCGTCCGCTCCTAATTCGAAAGATAGAACACCTTTACCTTCTGAAACAGCTCCCATTACGATCGCACCGGCTCCGTCTCCAAATAGTACTGCTGTATTTCGATCGTTCCAGTCTACAATTTTAGATAGTTTATCACTACCAACTACTAGTATATTTTTATAAGTTCCCGTTTGAATAAATTGCTGCGCTGTAATCATTCCGTACATAAAACCAGCACACGCTGCACTTAAATCCATTGCAGCTGCATGTTTTGCGCCAATCGCTTCTTGAATAACACAAGCTACTGCTGGAAAAGCACGATCTGGCGTTACTGTGGCTACTAAAATAAGATCGATATCCTCTCCGCTAATCCCTGCATCTTCAAGTGCTTTTTTAGAAGCCTCTACGGCCATATATGAAGTATCTATTGTATCATCGGCAATGCGTCTTTCCGCAATCCCTGTTCTCGTACGAATCCATTCATCGGATGTATCCATTATTTTCTCTAAATCGTGATTTGTGACTACTTTTTCTGGCACATATCTTCCGATCCCTAAAATGCCCACGTTCACATCGCAGCCCTCCGTTTTATATCAATTATTATGACTTGGTACTAATTTTAAAACATAAATGTATTTTTGTCTAGAATATATTTCAGCTAAAACATAAAGCTAACGCATTATTCACCTTATTGTTCATGAAAAGAAACGGAAACATACCTTTCCCTATTCTTTCGAAATATAAAAAGGCCCGAACCGCTTCTACTTACGGTTCGGGCCTTTCTTCCGTCTAAAAAAATGCTTTTATTCTTTATCTGCTTTCCCGAGCTCATATGCTTCGTTCATAACTTTCATCAATAACTCTAATACTGGTTGAGCTTTCTCCATATCAAGCGCAATTCCATTATCATCTAAAATGGCCTTAGCTTCTGGTAAATGCTTCATTGCGATTTGTAAAAATTGCATGCTTTTCTCATTCATATTACGTTCTTCCTCTCCATTAAAACTTTCACATACATAGTGTAACATGCTCTCTATCCTTCGTATAACTCTTTATATTTTTTCATATGTGCCAATTGTTTATTTAAACCGTATTCTAACGGGGTATTTCTTTTTATTGAAATATCCTCGGCCGCTCCATCTCTTTCTTCCGCATTCTCTTTATTCACTTTATCCTCTGCACGTAAAAGGTTCATACCTTTTTTCCATAATGATTTTTTGCCACTAAGTAAATTATATATACCGAGATGCTCCTCGTTCATTCCATTTTCCCATAAGTATTCACATACATCTTCAACGTACAGTAGATCACTTCCGTTTTCCTCACTCACATAATGGCACTCTTTCTCACCCAGTTCTGATAACATGAGCTGATGATACATCATAAAAGATGGTTGCCATGGACCATATAATGTAGGAACTCGAAATACACTATATTGTACCTCTCCTTTTTTCAATCCTTCTTCCACTTTCGAAAATAAACGTTTATTTTCGGACTCATCTGCGTTTCCTACTTCAATAGAAGAAATTAGATTTAACTTCACTTTATGTTCTTCACACAGTCTTATCATTCGCTTTAAATACTGTAATATAACTCTTTCATTTCGAAAGCCCCTTTGTTGATTTGGCTCATACAGACAAAAGTAAACCGCATCAAATTTCTCTTCCTCTACGGATCTCCATCCGTCTTCATCTCTTATCGAATAATACGTAAATAACGCATTTCGCCCAATTAACAATAACTTCTCTTCATTAATTTTTGTCATACTATCAAATTCATCAAAATCAAGACCATATACTTCTACTTCTTCTGCAATCATTTTATTCACAAGGTGATAACCTACAAACGTAAGTGCACCTATAATTAGCACGCGTTCCATACCACCAACCCTTTCCCCTTGAAACAAATAGCTCCTCATTTATGTATATGGGAGCTTCACAATTCTTCTTCATATTTTTTAAAGAAATCAGTCGTTTGCCTAACCATTTTATATTTCACATCTTGCAGATGGAATAAGACAGAAGTATCGCATTGGTTCAATTGCCTCATTTTCTCGTATTTACGTAGCAGCTGTTTTCTTCCTCTTTTTTCTTGTGTTGATACAAAAATTTTAACAGGTACACAAGACGGAAGAAGCGTAAATGATTTCTTATTTATTTTCGCTTCTAATTCTTCTTCCTTAGCATCATACGCCAAACTTAATTCCTTCAAGAGTCTCTTGTAAAAAAATTTATGCTCTTTCTCAAACTCCACATATTCTGGTAAATCTAAACACGGATTTAACATAATGACAGAACGTATACATTCAGGGTATTTGTTCATCATTTCAAGCGCAACAAGTGCCCCCATACCATCTGCCATAATGTGCATTTTTGCATTTAATGTCTCTTTTCTCAACACAACGTCATATAGACGTTTCGCTAGACGAACAGATTGGTCGTTTCCCCAATGTCTTCCGTATAAATTAGAAGAAAAGACCGTATAGCCTTCCTCAATAAGGCCATGTAAAAAATAAGATCTACCTGTATGCTGTGTCCATAAACTTGTACCATTCTCAATAAAGTAGTTGTAATCACCAAGAAGCATGACAGAAAATCCATTTGGCTTCTCTGGTAAATAAATAACGCATGGTTCTTTTTCTAAGTAAAAAAAACGTTCCGTAATACTCATTTTTCCCCCGCCTTATTTTCTAAACGTATAAAAGTACTCTTTTATAATGTATGAACGGAATGCAAATTTGCGTTGAAAAATCTACAAATATTTTTCTATATTCTTTTTTCAATTGTGTTACAATAAGGACAGATTGAACGAATAGAGGTGTAAAATATGCGTTTCATTTGGGCATTAATTTGGTCGTTCTTGCTTGTACATATGATGAGCTACGTAATCGGCTCTATGACTGGCGGTACATACGATTTTAACCAAGCGTCTATTTTCTCAGTTGTTCTTGCGGTATTCGTACTAGCAATTGCAGCTGCAATTCCAAACGAGCCAGTAGAACAACACTAAAAAAAGAGTCCGGATTTTATCCGAACTCTTTTTTACATGGATAAAAATCCTTTATTATCCTTTAACGGTTAAATAACTAATATAAGGACAAAAAGCACTATTCTCTTATTAAAAAAGATTATATCGTAATATAAAGGAGTAATGTTATGAATTTCAAAGATTATAAGATTTGCAATATTTACGGCCAGCAAATGTGGCATGATCAAGCTATAATTATCGGTAACAAAAAAGGATTAGAACAATTAAGGGATATGATTGATGTAGCATTAACTGAAAATCAAAGTGAAGATATTTTCTATCCAACCGATTTTGAAGGATACGAATTGAAAATTATTTGTCTAGAAGATGAAAAAACATTGGAGCACTTAGCTTTGCCCTACCACGATGAAAATTACTACACTAAAACCGATAATGAAGTTGCACCAGAGTCTATAAACAATAAAAAAAGCACTTAAGAGTGCTTTTTTTAATAGACTGTGGAGAAATCCTCCTCCACAACCTATTTTCATTTCACATGAACAACTAACTCGTTATTTTCTACATCAACCACTACATGACTATTGTCAATAATCGTACCTGCAATTAATTCTCTCGCTAATTTCGTCTCAACTTGACGCTGTACATATCTTTTTAATGGACGGGCTCCGTACATCGGATCGAAGCCAGCTTCGACAACAAACTCTTTCGCTGCGTCTGTTAATTCTACCGTAATGTGACGGTCAGCTAAACGACCTTGTAATTCTTTTACAATTTTATCAACAATACCTTTAATTTCATTCGTTGTAAGAGGTTTGAATAAAATAATTTCGTCGACACGGTTTAAAAACTCTGGTCGGAAATGTCCTCTTAATTGTCCCATAACAAGCTCTCTTGATTCCTCTTTAATGGAGCCATCATCTTCTAATCCATCTAATAAATGAGCAGATCCAATATTTGAAGTCATAATAATAACTGTGTTTTTAAAGTCTACTGTACGTCCTTGCGAATCTGTAATGCGACCGTCATCTAACATTTGTAATAAAATGTTGAATACTTCTGGATGTGCTTTTTCGATTTCGTCTAATAAAATAACGGAATACGGTTTACGTCTTACCGCTTCTGTTAATTGACCGCCCTCTTCATATCCAACATATCCAGGAGGCGCACCAATTAAGCGTGACACAGCGTGTTTCTCCATATACTCAGACATATCAATACGAATCATTTGTTCTTCACTATCGAATAATGACTGCGCTAACGTTTTTGCAAGTTCTGTTTTACCAACACCAGTAGGTCCTAAGAAAATGAAGGAACCAATCGGACGGTTCGGGTCTTTGATACCTGCGCGCGCACGAAGAACTGCGTCTGATACTAAGCTTACCGCTTCCTCTTGTCCGATGACACGCTCTGATAAAATTTGCTCTAAACGTAGTAATTTCTCGCGTTCACCTTCAACGAGTTTTGCAACAGGAATACCAGTCCAACGTGAAACAATATCAGCAATTTCTTCTTCACTTACTTCCTCACGTAATAAACGATTTTCTTGTTTATTATGCGCGCCCATTTCTTCTGCTTCTTTTAACTCTTTTTCAATTGCAGGAATTTTTCCGTGGCGAAGTTCCGCTGCTTTATTTAGATCGTAATTCCCTTCTGCTTCTTCTAATTCACGGCGCAGACGCTCTAAATGTTCACGTAAGTCACGAACTTTGTGAATATCTTCTTTTTCTTTCTCCCATTTGGCTCTCATACCACTTGCAACTTCTTTTAAATCCGATAATTCACGTTGCAACGTTTTTAGACGTTCTTGGCTACCAAAGTCCTTTTCTTTTCCAAGAGCCGCTTCTTCAATTTCTAGCTGCATAATGCGGCGCGTTACTTCATCTAATTCTGTCGGCATAGAATCGATTTCTGTACGAATTGTTGCACACGCTTCATCGACAAGATCAATTGCTTTATCTGGTAAGAAACGGTCCGAAATATATCGATCTGATAAAACTGATGCTGCTACAATCGCGCGGTCATGAATATTTACACCGTGATAAATTTCAAAGCGCTCTTTTAAACCACGTAAAATGGAAATTGTATCTTCAACAGTTGGTTCTTCTGCTAATACTTGTTGGAAACGTCTTTCTAGCGCTGGATCTTTCTCAATATATTTACGATATTCATCTAACGTCGTCGCCCCGATACAATGCAGTTCACCACGCGCAAGCATCGGTTTTAACATATTCCCTGCATCCATTGCGCCTTCTGTTTTACCAGCGCCGACGATTGTGTGAAGTTCATCAATGAATAGTAAAATACGACCTTCACTCTTTTTAATTTCATTTAATACAGCTTGGAGACGCTCTTCAAATTCACCGCGGAATTTCGCTCCAGCTACAAGCGCACTCATATCTAATGCAAAGATTGTTCTATCTTTTAATCCTTCAGGTACATCCTTTTTCACAATACGCTGTGCTAACCCTTCAACAATTGCTGTTTTACCAACACCTGGTTCACCAATTAAAACTGGGTTGTTTTTCGTTTTACGTGAAAGAATGCGGATTACGCGGCGAATTTCACTATCGCGGCCGATAACAGGGTCAATTTTCCCCGCTCTTACTTCCGCCACTAAATCACGACCATATTTTTCTAACGCTTCATAAGTTGCTTCTGGATTTTGACTAGTCACTCTTTGATTCCCCCGAACTGTCATTAAAGACTGTAATAAGTTATCTTTCGTAATATGAAATCTTGTAAATAATTGGTTTATATCGCCTTTTTCTTCAGTAAAAGCAAGTAATACATGTTCAACTGAAATGTAATCATCTTGCAATTTTTCTGCTTCTTTTCCTGCTCTTACAAGCAGTTGTTGCAAAGCACCTGTTATATATAATTTACCTGCTTCTGCACCGCTTCCCGTTACAGAGGGCTTTTTCTTAATTAAACCTTCAGCACCTTGTTTTAACGCTTCTATATCGACATTCATTTTTTGAAAAATACGTACTGCTAGCCCATCTTGCTCTTCTAATAATGTAAACAAGAGATGAACAGTATCTACTTCTTGATGATGATGAGATACCGCTAAAGATTGAGCACTCATAATCGCCTCTTGTGTTTTTGTTGTCATTTGATTTAAGTCCATCTTTACAGTCCTCCAAATGTTTGACTTTCTTTGACCTTTGATTTGATTATACGCCAACTGACTTTTTTATACAATAATTTTGATTATGTATTTTCAAACTTATTATTAGAAAAAGAAAAAGGGAGCATGCATGATACGACTGAAAAATATACGGTAAATGAAATTAAAATGGATGACGACAAAAAAGCCGCAATAATAATTGCGGCTTCTGTTACGGTTTTCTTTTATATGTCCACTGGCGGTTATGATTTGTGTTATCTGGAAACTTTTCACCAGCAGTTAGTTTTACCATTTGCGGATCTTTCACCATACTTCCCGTTTCACCAATTTCTACGTAAATGCCATCATTTGGCGCTTTTTGTCCAGAACGAAACCTACGATTTTGTCCCATTTCCATTCTCCTTCCATGACGTCTTTGCCTCATTAGTATATCCATTTTAAAAGAAAGCTTGTCTGTCATGTTTAGGAAACAAGTACTACATTTCATTCTTGTACATATACATGAATGACACAAGCTTAAAGCAGGGATTTCTTCCCTATTTGTAGAAAAAAAAGAAACCAACCTACTATAGGCCAGTTTCAAAGGAGAGTCAAACATATACGAGAAGATTACATGTTCATTATAAGCCTCATCCTACGAACAATGTAACCCTTTTCACAATTTGTCCATAATGAAAGAAACATTGTTTGAACTTTCTAAAAAGATGTTGACTTTTCTTAATTTCCAGCGAGAAATAGTAGACACCGCAACACTTTGCGACGTAAGATGGATATATAGTGAAGTTTCCATCTTTGGTGGTCTCACCCAGCTTAACCTCTTATTTCTGCATATTAAAACGGAAATACAGATAGAAACAAAAATAAATTATTATAAGAGGTGAAATTATGAACAAACAGCATTTAATCGCACTAGACTTAGACGGCACTTTATTAACAGACAACAAAATAATTTCCACTCGAACGAAACATACAATTGCAAAAGCAAAGGAACAAGGACATATTGTCGTTATTTCAACAGGACGTCCATTCCGCGCTAGTTATGATTACTATAAAGAACTTGGTCTGAATACACCAATCGTAAACTTTAATGGCGCTTACGTACATCACCCTCTTGATTCAAAGTGGGGCACACATCACTCTCCTCTTGAGCTAGCAACAGCACAAGAAATTGTCCGAGCTTGCTTTGATTTTGGCGTGAAAAATATATACGCTGAAGTAATGGACGATGTGTATGTTCGTGAAATTGATGAAGATAAAAAACATATTTTTGAATTCGGTTCTCCAAACATTTTTACAGGAGACTTATTAAATATTTTAAACGATCATCCAACTTGCTTATTAATTGACGCACATGACGAGCATTCCAGTGCAATTCGTCAACATTTAACTGATATGCATGCTGAAGTAATTGACCATAGAAAATGGGGCGCACCTTGGCCAATTATTGAAATTGTAAAAAGCGGATTAAATAAAGCTGTCGGACTACAAAAAATTTCTAGTCATTACAACATTCCACAAGAGCGAATTATCGCTTTCGGTGATGAAGATAACGACTTTGAAATGATTGAATTTGCTGGTCACGGCATCGCAATGGGAAATGCCATTCCTGAATTAAAATCACTCGCAAACCATACGACGCTAACGAACGAAGAAGATGGCATTGCACTATATTTAGAAGAGGTTCTTGGGTTGTGATCTAAAAATTCCCTGCTTATAGTTTCTCGCCAAACGCTCATACTATCATTAGACGCAAAAGTTAGCGCGTCGATTGTTTTCAGCTAAATAAAGGGGGTTTTTCGAATGGGTAAAAAGAATAAATCAAAACGTTTTATCCAACAAGGAGCCGATGCTGTTATGAAGCATGATGCAAGATTCCCGTACCGAGGTACATTAGCTGAGGCAGAAAAAGCGAGAAGTAACTCTTCTTTTGGAGGGGTCTAAATGGGGAACTTACTATTTCAACAAGCTAGAGATGCTGTTGCAAATGCCGTATCTTGTTCAAGCGGTGCCGAGCAACAAGATCTCGTATATAGAGCAAAAAACGCTTTGCACTCTGCATACGCAAACTCTTCAACAGCTGAAAAAGTTCAGCTACGTGAAATGCAAGAGCAGTTGCAAAACATTACGAATGCACATTAAAAAAGAGGACCAGCTTTGGTCCTCTTTAATCTTTTCGAAACAATCCGAATACCCCAACCGTTTGCAGTACGTTTGTAAATGCACCTGGGTCCACTTGTTTAATAACCCTCTCTAATTCGTACAGTTCGTAACGAGTAATAACAATCATTAACATTTCCTTATTTTCATTCGTATAAGCACCAGTTGCTGGTATAGTTGTAATCCCCCTCACTAAGCGTGAGTGAATCGCCTTTCGTACATCCGCCCCATTCTTCGTAACGATTAACGCCGTAATCTTCACATGACGCGTATGAATTGCATCGATGATTCGCGTTGACACATACAAAGTCACTAAAGTATATAATGCTTTTTCCCATCCATACACATAGCCGGCAGCGATAATGATCAGTGCATTAAAGAAGAAAAAATATGTACCGACAGGCTTGTCTTTAATCTTTGATAAAATCATGGCGATTATATCTAAACCACCTGTAGAAGCCCCCCACTTCAACGCAATCCCTACCCCGATTGCTGAAATAAGCCCACCAAAAATCGCATTTAATATGATGTCGTTTGAAACTGCTCTAACTGGGATAATTTCTAAAAACATAGTCATAAAGATAACGCAAAGAAAACTAAAGAAAGTAAAGGCCTTTCCAACCTTTTTCCAGGCTAAAATAACGACTGGAATGTTAAACAAGCTAAATAATACCCCGGTTGATATGTGAATAGATAAAAAATCACCTAATATTTGTGATAGCAATTGAGACAATCCAGCAAAGCCACTTGCATACACTTTCGCTGGCGTTAAAAATAAATTCATTCCAATCGCATTTAACAAACCTGCGACCATTACAACGATTAACTTCTTTATAAGTTCGGTATAATTCAACTTCAAATCCATTTCCAATCCACCTTCATTATTCATGAGTACACTGCTATACATAGTCTTTACGAAAAAGGAAATGATAAACGTACAACGTTTAGAAATGGAGTTGATACATATGCCACATACGAGTGATAACGACAAAAAAGCACGCGATAATAATGCAAAACGCGCGCAAAAAAATGAGCAAGAACAAAAGAATATAGAACAAGGTAAGCGTGCCTATTCTAAAAAGACTGATCACCTTTGATTCCATCGTACACCGACAATATTGTTGGTGTACTTTTTTTACAGTTTACAGGGAAAAAACATTAAAAATTCACTTCATGTTCACTTCTATATTCTACAATAGCGATAACATATTCGGATGAGGTGTTAGCATGAGAGGGAAACACATTTTCATTATTACTGCACTACTAAGTATATTAATGCTATCTGCTTGTGGACAAAAAAACGACTCAGATACAGTCGCTACAGCAACAGACTCAACCATTACGAAGAGCGACTTCGAAAAACAGTTGAAAGATCGTTACGGAAAAGACATGCTGTACGAAATGATGGCGCAAGACGTTATCACGAAAAAATATAAAGTATCTGACGATGATGTAGATAAAGAATTACAAAAAGCGAAAAATCAATACGGAGACCAATTTAAAAACGTATTGAAAAACAATGGTTTAAAAGATGAAGCTGATTTCAAAAATCAAATTAAGTTCAAACTTGCTATGAATGAAGCGATTAAGAAAAGTATTACAGAAAAAGACGTGAAAGACCACTATAAACCTGAAATTAAAGCAAGCCATATTTTAGTAAGTGACGAAAATGAAGCGAAAGAAATAAAGAAAAAATTAGATGCTGGTGCTTCATTTGAAGAACTAGCAAAACAAGAATCGCAAGACCTACTATCAAAAGAGAAAGGCGGAGACCTTGGATACTTCAATTCAGGTAGAATGGCACCTGAATTTGAAACTGCTGCCTATAAACTAAAGGTCGGACAAATTAGCAATCCCGTTGCATCACCAAACGGTTATCATATTATTAAATTAACTGATAAAAAAGCTTTAAAGCCTTATGATGACGTGAAAGACTCTATTCGCAAAAACTTAGAAGAAGAACGTATCTCTGACCCTATATTCGGCAAAAAACTATTGCAAGATGAATTGAAAAAAGCAAATATTAAAATAAACGATAGTGAGTTGAAAGATACGTTCACTCTTGTACATGAGCAAGGGAATTAAAAAAGCACCACCTTATAGGTAAAATATAAGGTGGTGCTTTTTATTTCCTTTATTTCTTAAAGTACGTCCAACCTTCTTCTTGGTAAACCTTTTCTTCTTTCATCAACTTACCAAGTGCACGCTTAAATGCAGCTTTACTCATATTGAAACGTTCTTTAATGTCTTCTGGATAGCTCTTATCCCAAAACGGCATTGCTCCGCCTCGTTCTTCCATATATGCATAAATCACTGCAGCATCATCTTCCATTCCTTCTTCTTTACGAGGAAGAAGGGAGATGTTAATTGTACCGTCATCTTTTACATCAATAATTCGTCCCGTTACACGTTGACCGATGCGAACTTGCTCTTTTCTTTCTGTATGATGTAAAAATGCACGGAAATGCTCATCTGTTAATACAAACGAACCAACTTGAAGTGAACGATACACACGTCCGTTTACGTTTTTATTACGCATAGATGGTGTCGCATCTACAACGATTTCTTGCATATCACTATCTCTTGCTGGAAGAGCAATTAAACGATCACGATTCGTTAATTTTAACGTACAATATAATTCGTCTCCAACTTCTGGCCATACTGGCATATAAATTGGGAATTCATCAGCTGGAATTAGTATATCTTTTGATACACCAATATCAACAAACACACCTAGACTAGGAATAACTTCTACAACCTTTACCCAGTTCCAATCATACGTTGTAATAATTGGTTCCTTCATTGTTGCCGAAATACGATTTTGGTGATCAAGATATAAGAATACATCAATCGTATCGCCTTCTTCAATTTCTCCAGCTACTTCATTTTTATGTAGGAAAATTTCTTCTTCTTCATTCCCAACCATATATCCGATTTCCGTTTCGCGTAAAACAGTTACCTGTTCAATCGATCCTATTTGTAAATACATATTTTTTTAATTCCCTTCTCTATATATAAAATGAACTTTTTTAACTTTTTATATTTTTATCATTCCAAACAAAAGTTAATTATAACACGATTTTCTCTTTATTTGTCCAACTGCCCAAAATTCACTATAATAAAATGAGGTTACATCATTATAAGCATGAAAACACTTAAGTCTAAGCTCGTTTTCAGCTATACTTTAGTATGTACAGTACATAAAAAGATTAGAAATTTATTTGGAGGTGCTAACTATGGCAAAAGATAGTTCTTTTGACATCGTTTCGAAAGTAGAATTACCTGAAGTAACAAACGCAATTAATACTGCATTAAAAGAAATCCAAAACCGATATGACTTTAAAGGAAGTAAAAGTGATATTAAACTTGAGAAAGAAGTACTTGTTTTAACTTCTGACGATGAGTTCAAATTAGAGCAAGTAAAAGACGTTCTTATTTCTAAACTCGTAAAACGTAACGTTCCAATTAAGAACTTAGATTACGGAAAAGTTGAAGCGGCGGCTGGTAACACTGTTCGCCAACGCGCAACACTTCAACAAGGTATCGATAAAGATAACGCAAAAAGAATTAACAATATCATTAAAGAAATGAAATTAAAAGTAAAAACACAAGTACAAGATGATCAAGTACGTGTTACAGCGAAAAGCCGTGATGACTTACAAGCAGTTATCGCAGCAGTTCGTAGCGCTGATTTACCAATTGACGTACAATTTATTAACTACCGCTAAAAAGAAAAACATCCTCTGCCTAGAGGATGTTTTTCTTTTTAGCGGGTAGAAACAATATGACGAGGACAAGAAGGTATTTGCGGTGAAAATTGCTGAGCGAACAGTGTTTATTCATGCGAATATCTTACAGGTGACCGCGTCGTTAGACTAGGTCTCATTGTAGAATTTTTTTATACATGGGATTGAGGATGATCTTTTAAAAATAAGGAAAAGACACCTTAGAACATTTCCCTTCAACTTGAAGCACTTTCTTTATCAATTGAATCCCAAACCAAAATCCCTCTCCTACTCAAGCGTAACAATTTATGAGTATAAGAATATTTTCCACCCTTCAATGTAATGTAAAATTAACAAGGAATCTTATTCCGTAAAAAAAGTTAATTATAAAAGAGTTAGAAGTGGTTATTTGAAGAAGTTAATATTATGTTTTTTATTGGCTATACTCTCTCTACATATGACAGGATGTTCTAATAATGTAACTACACTAAATGATAAATCTAATTGCATTCACAAAGCTTGGTACAAAAAAACTACGTTATGTAATAATTTAAAGAAACACTAAATAGTTGATGATAAAGCTCATAAAAAAACACTTTAAGTTGCCTTCCTCTTACTTGAACCATCTTAATTTTAATATGGAAGGAAAAGAAGTATAAAGTGTTAATAAGGATGCAGATTTCAAAATAGAAAGTACGTTAAGTAAACTTTCATTAAAAAATTCATATTAAGTAATACTATTTTAGAATCAAGTTTATAAAAAATATTAAGAGGTTTATAAGTGTAAAACCTACAGGAACTTTTCCTGTAGGTTTTATTGTACTATAAGTAGTTATTTAGCAATTATGTTTTTCGAAATATCCTTCTTTAATTATTTGTAATTTTTTTTCGTTTTTTGTTAATTCAAATATAAATAACGCTGTTTTCATGTTATCAGCAACTTCTTCTTTATTAGATTGTTCAAGCTTTAATAAATTCGAACCTTTTTCATAGTATAGTTCACCCAATAAGTATAAAGTATTTAGATTAATAGCTAATTTGATACCCTTATCAATGTATTTTTTTGCTTCTTCGTATTGATATGTGTAATTTAAACATTTTGCTAAATTATAAATAATTTTTAATTTAATTTCTTTATCTCTAGGAAAATCTAACTTATCAAAATTATTTAAACATCTTTTTAATATATTAATACTCTCTTTATATTCTTTATTTTCTGCATGAAATATAGCCATTGTCTGCATAATATCTATTTCTCTCTCTGTTAAAAAATCAATATTCGTTACAGTTATTTTTAATGCATTATTCAAAAGAGTTAAAGCTGTTTTTATTGAGTTATTCACACGATATATAGCAATTGCTTCATGCCATATTAGAAATTGTTTATCTTCTTTCATTCGAAAATTATTTAAGTTTTTTTCTTTTGTTACTATTTCATAAAGCTCTTTATATTGATGTTGTCTTATGCAGTCTTTCATTACACATTTTACATTTTCTATATATTTTAATTTTTTGTTTTGAGTTAGTGCAAATATATTATTCGGATCAATACCAAGCCTTTCTGATAATTGATATAACAATATGCTAGATGGATAAATCACACCTTTTTCAATCTTGCTAATTTGACTTTGTGAACATATTCCATGACACAATTCGGATTGTGATATATTTTTTTTAATTCTAAGTTCTTTAATGGTAATACCCAAATCGTAAAATTCCATTTTCGCTCCTCAAATATAACCCTTAATGAGTATAAAATTATTTTTCATCTTTTAATGTAATGTAAAATTAGTATAGTTGCAATTATTGTTTCTTCTATTGTTCTTTTCACTTCTTTGCTCAGATGCATTTCGAGGCGCGAGTCTTACTTCGCAGAAAAACAGGTTAAGGAGAAAGTCTTCTCTTTAACCTGATCCCCTATACTTATTAAGAGCAACGCCTTACCTTAAACTGAAGACGAGATACTAAAGAAAATCGTTACTCATTTCCGTCTCTTTTTAACCGCAATTAAAAAAGCAATAAACAATACGTTCACACCAACTATTAAGGAGATAAATAACCAATTCACACCTGTTTCTCTATTAACTTTATACACATTTGATTCTTCACGCTTTAAAACGAGATAAAACTTTCCATTTTCTTCTCTTATAATTTCATCTTCTAACAATCCTCTTAACTCTTGTTTTTCACCAATCGTACTTGCAGGTAAAGCAACTTTTTGCGTCTCTTTCGTATTATTAATCGCTACTAATGTGACTTCATCTTTATACTTTCTCTTTAGTACACTCATTCCATCTTTATCGTATAGAAGCTCAAACGTACCGCGGCGTAAAGATGGTCTCGCTTGTCTAAGCTCACCAAGTTTCGTTATGTGTTGCATAAACTTTTCATCTGATTTGAAGTCCATTAATCGTCTATTATCTGGCGTACCTCCTCCATCCAATGCAATTTCAGTTCCGTAATAAAAATTCGGAATACCTGGTGTTGTTAATAAATATGTAAGAGCTAGTTTCAAACGAGATGGTGGATAATTCATATTCTCTTTTGCAATACGAGCAAATCTTTTTGTATCTTGATTATCTAAAAATGTAGCGGCTGCTCCGTCTTTTTTACTCACATCATATAAAGGTTTCACCGATACGTCCGCTTTGGAAAACGCATCTACTATTTTTTCGTTGTATTCACTATCTTCTTTTGTCATAACTCGAAAATCTTTCTTTATCACTTGCATATCTTTTTGCACATCATCCCAAAAAGCAGGCGACTTTTTTTCACTATGTATTACATAACTTGCATCTAAATCAACTTCTTTGATCCACCATTTCATCGAGTCAATTACTTGTTGTTCGTTTTCTCCAAGTGGAAATTGAAATACAACTTTCATTCCTTTTGCATGAGCTTCTTGCACAAGTTCTTTCACATCATTTTCTGTTCCGAAATGTTCATTTACCTTCTGAAAATTGCGCACGTCTAACCCATCGTATTTTACACTTTCAAAAAGCGGCGAAAGCATAACAGTAGTAAATCCCATTTCTTTTATGTAATCCAGCCTTTTTATAATACCTCTTATATCTCCACCCTGATATCCTTCTAAATTGCCAACTTCTAACTGTTTGTCATTTTTCGGTTCCCCATTATTAAAACGATCAATCATAATGGAATATATAACTTCGTCTCGCCACTCTCTTTTTTCGTCTGCAAATGTATGTATTGGTACAAATAAAACGACAGCTAAACAAAAACAAATGAATAGTTTCCTAGTATGTATTTTCCCCACACGCATCCCCCATGTATTTTAATTGTAAGAATATTATACCAATTATCCGAACGAATCGCATACGTTGATTTCATTCTTATTAAATTACTCCATGTTAGATTTTCTAACATTACATATAAAGTTTTCTGAATTTTTAGTTGATTTTTCTCTTTATTTCGAATATGATATGAAACATAACAAATTGATGTTATTTTTTCTAACATTATAGGAGGAGAGAGAATGAATACAGGAGATACGGTTTTTATGTTTGTAGCGACAGTAATGGTCATGTTAATGACACCAGGATTAGCACTTTTTTATGGAGGTATGGTTCGCAGTAAAAACGTACTCAGTACGACAATGCATAGTTATAGCGCAATGGCTATCGTTTCGATTCAATGGATTGTAATTGGTTATTCTTTATCATTCGGACCCGATTGGCACGGACTTATCGGCACATTCAATTGGTTCGGTTTAAACGGAGTTACCTACGCACCAAATCCAGACTACTCATCTACCATTCCTCACAATTTATTTATGATGTTTCAACTCATGTTCGCTATTTTAACTCCCGCTTTAATTTCAGGAGCATTTGCCGAAAGAATGCGATTTTCAGCTTTCCTTATTTTCATCCTTCTATGGACAACAATCGTTTACAATCCTGTCGCTCATTGGGTATGGGGCGTTGGCGGATGGCTAAGAGAAATTGGTGCGTTAGACTTCGCTGGTGGTAATGTCGTTCATATTACATCTGGCGTGGCTGGCCTTGTATTAGCTATTTTCCTTGGAAAACGAAAAAACATAAACGGTTCTTCTCCTCATCATTTACCATTTACGATGTTAGGAGCTGGTTTACTGTGGTTCGGCTGGTTCGGTTTTAACGTCGGAAGCGCATTATCTTTAAATGATGTAGCTTTAACTGCATTTATTAATACAAATATAGCTGCCGCTGCCTCTGCATTAACTTGGATGCTTTCAGAGTGGTTCTTCCAATCAAAACCGACTGCGATGGGAGCTGCTTGTGGCGTCGTTTCCGGTCTAGTCGCTATTACGCCAGCTTGCGGGTTCGTTACACCTTTCTCAGCTCTTCTTATCGGAGCAATTGGGGGCGTATTATGCTTCGGAGCGGTCTTTTTCTTAAAAACAAAATTTGGATACGACGATACACTCGATGCATTCGGATGTCACGGCATCGGCGGAACTTGGGGCGGCATTGCGACAGGACTATTTGCAACTACTGCCGTAAACGGCGATGGTGCTAACGGATTATTTTACGGAAACGCCGCGTTACTGTTGAAACAACTTGTAGCAATCGGCGCAACATATGCGTTCACAATCATCATGACGTACGCGATTATTAAAGCAATTAACTTCTTCCTCCCTGTCCGGGTAGATGAGCACGAGGAACATATGGGACTTGATATTTCAATGCATGGGGAGAGAGCTTATGAGTATGTAGAAAAATCGGCTAATTAAAACGAAAAAGGTGTACTCCGTTCTAACACGGGGTACACCTTTTTCGTATATTCATAACGATACAATTATCCCAAACTATTGGTATATAAATATCTTCATCTATCTATTCATATAAACATCTTATCTTTTCATTAGTGCATTTAAAACGAGTTGTACCGCAACCGCATCATCTAAATAGCCGATTGGAAATATATAATCTGGGATTACATCGACCGATAATATAAAGTAAATAAGCGCACTTCCCATTAAAGCAAGTTCTGCAGTCGTTCCTTTCTTCTTCGAAAATCTCTCGTACAATTCTTTCAAATCATTAATAAATGGGCCAATACTGCTTACCTTTTGAATCTTTTCAAGAAACCCCTTTTCAATTGTTTCTTTCCCTTCTTCTGTTTGCGAATATTGTTCATAATTCGCTAACTGCTGCTCTACATTCGATATACTAAACTTTTGATCATATAGCTGAGCAGATTCAAGTAAGTGTTCAATATTATTAATAGAAACGTGAATATCAGATCGCTCCTCCTGTTTCGTGTCAATAGAATAACCTGCCGCTACAAACAAATCACCTACCGGAACATCAAGGCTCTCTGCAAACTTTTGCAAATGCTTTGGATTCGCCTTTCGCTTACCATTTACAATCATTGAAATTGTAGCGGTATCAATATTAGTGAGCGCACTAAGCTTTCGCATCGATAAAGACTTTTCCTTAAGCAATTTTTTCAACAACAATCCAAGATTACTTTTTTCATGATCTTGAGACATATCTCATTCCCCTTTATTCACGAGAATAACCATAGTTATTATATGAAAAATAACTACATCACTATACATTTTATATTAACAAATTTTTCTGACCATTTACAAGATAGAAGTCCCTTTATATGTTTATATTTTGCAAACAAAAAAGCTATCTTATATTCAAGATAGCTTTTTAAAATTATTTTAACCATTTCCGTAATAATACAAATACACTACCGCAAATTATGTAAGAACTCACGAATATGACGATGGCCATAAAAAATGAATGATGTAGAGAAAAGGTTAGTATCATCAATAAGAAAGACACAAAGAGCAAATCTAATAAAATAAAGTATCCTGAAGTTAAAACACTTTCAACTAATTGCAACTCCGACTCTAACTCCGAATATTTTAGCCTTTTATACAGTAATCTCAATTTCACTCACCTTCTATGAATTAATCAAAAAATGCAGCAAACGCAATAACTAATAATAATGTTCCACTAATCAATGTTCCAAACTGACCTAAAGTGAATTTACCGATACGAACGTGAGCAATCTTTCTCCCTAACGCAACTCCACCCCATACCGTAATAAAACTACCCACTGCAGCGGCAATACAAATGGCAATTGGATTCAAACCGAACAACCCTGCTCCTAAACCATTCGTTAGTGCATTCGCAGACAAACCAATTCCAAGAAAAATAGACTCTACAAAACCAATTTCACCAGATTTACCGATATTTTTCGTTAAACCATTTATTTCTGTACTTGCCACTTCTCCCTCAGTCTCTTGCACCGGAACTTTACGAGGAATTGCTAGTAAAATAATTCGGAGACCAATTATCACTAATAAGAACGAACCGATTACAACAGGCATAATCCCAGGTAAAATTTTTGACAGCCATAAGCCAAAATATATTCCTACTACACTAAATAAAAAACAAATTATCGAAATAATAAAGTTTGATAGATGACTAATTTTTATATTTCGAATGCCGTAAGAAATTCCTACCCCTAAGTTATCGATACTTGATGAAAATGTTAATGCCAAGACCATCATCCATGCTGCCATTTCGTTCACCCCTTCGATTCATTAAACATTCCAGAATCCAAAGTGACATACATAGTACGGAATATGGATAAGGGAGACAACACTCCCTATATCCCTCCCAATTAACAATTCTTTTTAAAAACGAGGCAAAGTGAACCACTTCATTATATTCATGCGATTCACTTTTCCTTTTTCACGAACGGATTGAAAAATATCTCCCGTAAAAGATCCCATTTTAGTAGCAATCTCTTTTTGCATTTCTTTATTTTCTGATGCCACCTTTACACTCAAGTCTAGCGCCTGTTCAAAATGCTCTAACGCTTTTTCTAAATGGTAATCTACATTTTGTTCAACAGCTTTATGCGTCATTTCTTACTTCCTCCTTTTCCTCAACCTTTGCAGCTGCTTCTATTACCTCTTGCTCTTCAGCATGATCATCTTCAACATAAGAAAGCTCTTTCTCAAATTGTTTTTGCATTCTATCCATTTTCGCTTCTACAATAATATCTTCCACTTCTTCTTTAATCGTTTCAAAAGTAGACTTCACACCTTTTGCCCCTGATTCAACAAGTGGACGAAGTGTATTTCTTACAACAGGTAATAAAGCGGCACTTGCTAACGCTAAAGTAGATCCAATAACAATTTTTCGTATCATTTTCATTACTCCTTTACACTGTTTTTAATAATGCTAGTTCATTAACTGCCAATTTTTTTGAATCATCATTCTTATATGAAACTACATTAATAATAGGTTTTGAAATTTGAGATACTGTGCCCGCTACAAGAAGAACAGGTACCCATTGTATAAATGTCAATGGAACGGTATGGAATATACGAGCAAACGGCGGAACATATATAGCTGATAATAATACAAGCCAAGACGTTCCTAACGCTGTCACAAAGAAACGATCTTTTGACCAATCACGCATCGTTTCGCCCGATCCTTCTTGTCTCCAAGAGAACGTTTGAATAAGTTGACCTGCAACTAATGCAGCAAATGCTGATGTTTGCGCTACCGCAAGAGGCACGCCAGCTGCTAAGCTCATACCGAATAAAGCAAGTGAACCTGCTCCAAGCAGTATGCCTCGCGTTACAACCTTTTTGTATAGCTCTTTATCAACAATATCTTGACGTTTCGTTTGCTTCGTTTTGTTTCCAGGATTTACAGCTAAAATCATCGCTGGTAAAGCATCCGTAATGAGATTCATTAATAAAATTTGAATTGGCACTAACGGAATGGGCATTCCCGCAATAACTGCTGCACTTGTCACTAATACTTCAGCTAAATTTCCCGTTAATAAACACCCAACTGCTTTTCGAATATTACCAATGATCGTTCTACCTTCTTTTACCCCTTCCACAATGGAACCGAAATGATCTTTTTTCAATATAAGATCGGCAGCCTCTTTCGTTACTTCTGTTCCCGTTTGCCCCATTGCAATACCGATGTTCGCTTTCTTTATAGCAGGTGTATCATTTACACCATCCCCGGTCATCGCTACAATTTGACCGTCAGCTTGATATGCAGTTACTATGCGTAATTTATGGGCTGGCGTTACTCGCGCAAACACAGACGTGCTTTTCACGATATTTTCCAACTCTTCATCTGTTAAATTATCAATTTCTATCCCTGTTAAAACATGATCATCACGATTCCAAATGCCAGTCTGCTTCGCAATAGAGATCGCCGTAGTCGGATGATCCCCAGTAATCATGACTGGTTTTACACCAAGTTCAATCGCTTCACGAATACTCTCTTCTACTTCAGGTTTCGGCGGATCAATCATACCAACTAATCCAACAAAAATAAGGTCATCATTTTCACCATTACTATACGCAAAACCTAATACTCGCAGCGCCTGTTCTGCAAAACCTTCATTTTGTTGTAAAATCACTTCTTTTTCTTGATCACATAACGGATAGATTTCGCCATTATGTTGATACCATTTACATCTAGTAAGAATCGCCTCTACAGATCCTTTCGAAAACTTATAGATTGATTCATTTTCCTTACAAACGACACTCATAATTTTCGTCTCAGAGTCGAACGGTTCTTCATGATGTCGTTCAAATGATGTCATATCTTTTTGTGACACCCCCGCTTTAGAGGCCAAACTTAACAAAGCTCCTTCAGTCGGGTCACCTTTCACAATCCACTGATCCTCTTCTTGTTCTAATTTACTATTATTACAAAGGACACTAATTTGCAGAACGCGAACTAAATCTGGATGTTCTAATGGTGTGTTTTCACTTTCATGATAAGTCGCTTCTTCTACTTCCATCTCTACAGCAGCAGCGACTTTAGATGACGTTACATCCGAAATCTTACCAACTGGTTCATATCCGTCACCAGATACACCCCATACACGATTTGGTGTAGCGATCACTTTAACCGTCATTTCGTTCTTCGTAAGAGTACCTGTTTTATCAGAGCAAATAACCGTTGTTCTACCCAACGTTTCTAAACTGGAAAGCTTCCGAACGAGCGCATTTTGCTTCTGCATACGGAATATCCCTGCGCTTAAAGCGATTGTAATCATAATCGGCAAACCTTCTGGAACAGCTGATGCTGTAAGAGCAACCGATGTTGTAATCATTTGCGTAATTGGTAAACCACGTAGTAACCCCGCTACAAGTACAATACCACCAGCTACAAAAGCCCCTTTAATAAACGTTTTACTAATAGACGTCACCTTTTGCTGGAGTGGTGTAGGTTCTGTTTCTTCTCCTTTCATCAAGGAAATCATATAGCCCATTTCTGTATTCATCCCTGTTTCTACTACTATAGCTCTCGCCTTACCGCGCGTTACAGACGTACCCATAAAGAGCATATTATTCCGCTCCGCTAACGAACATTCTTCTCCTATAGCATCCACTTTCTTCTCAACAGGTAGAGACTCCCCTGTTAACATTGCTTCATTCACTTCCAAATTCCAAGAATGTATAGTACGAAGATCAGCAGGTACACGGTCTCCAGCCTGCAGGCAAACAATATCACCGGGAACAAGCTCACTACTTGCTATTTCTACTTCTTCCCCTTCTCGAAGTACTATACAATTCGGCGCACGGAATTGATTTAAAGCTTCCACTACTTTTTCGGCCTTCCGCTCTTGAAGGGTTCCAATTACCGCATTGACAACGAGGATTATGCCCATTGCTAATCCGTCAAACACACCGCCTGATAATACAGACAATCCAGCTGCTCCAAGTAAAATAAGCGATGTAAACTCTTTAAATTGGCCCATAAATGAAACAACCCAAGGAACAGACTGCTTCGGTTCAATTGTATTCACCCCATACTTTTCTTGTCGCACTTGCACTTCTTGCTCACTTAATCCTCGCTGTTTCTCCACTTGTAAATCATTTATTACATCTTCTTGCGAGAGTGTATACCATTTAGTAGAAGGTTCTCTCACTGACGAGTCGTTCTTATTCCCTATCTCTTTATTAGAAAAAATCTTCTCACTCACCCGCTTTGCTCTAGATAAAAATGTTAAAGATAGAGCATTCGCCATTAAAGCGATGACAGGTGCAGTAAATATAGACCAAACAGCCAACATCTCTCCAGCAATATTCCACATTTTTGCTACTCGAAAATGTTCCTTCACTAGCATATCTATTCGTTTTGCATACGCTATTGATTGGAAAATATTTTTCATTTCATAGTGAGCTACTGACGGAAATTCAATCTTTTCCTCACATACAAATAACACTTCTTCCCCATTCAAACGGATACGCTCTACACGTTCTACAACATCGCTATGTCGCCAGCTTGTATCTATACCGTATTGCGTAAGAACATCCTCATTTATATTTAAACTATTTCCCATAACAGCTATTGCCCATTTATTTTCGTTTAACTTATGAAAGATATGTGCAAACTCAGGAACAATTGCTATTTTTGATCCAACTAACAATCCGAGGCACTTTTGACCTTTAGCAACAAACTGAACGTTAAATCCTTCTTTGCTCAGCCTCTTCGCTTCTAACACATACAGGCTTATATCTACACCATTTCGTTTTGCAAATACTTGACTACCGATAAAGGATGGAATTCCTTGTATATCACCTTTTATCCCTTCATCATCAACTTCAACTTCAAAAGCTTTCCTTAACGTTCTTCCTGTTTGCTTCGCTCGTTGCACAACCTCATCTTTCCAATCATGCTCACTTTTCTCTAGTAACGAAGCTGCCGTGCACCAAATTTGCCCTTTATCCTCTGAAACACAGCTAATCTCCGCTGCTTCATTACGGAATATACGAGACACATCGTCAAATACGACCGTTCTCGTTCGAGACAATTGAGATAATGACCCTTCATTTGGAATAACGTATCCTCTTTCTCGCGCAACGAGATCCCCTTGTCGCCACGCATACTCAGCAGACGAAACAGCAGGTTTTGGATTCGCAGCTAATAAAACCGCCATTCCGCGTAACGGATTTCTCGTAAATGCCCATGTTGCTCCGCCAAAAAGCATGCCCCATTTCGATTGTCTTTCACTGTATGCTTTAATCTCCGGGGATAAAATCCTTTCTTTGTACGAATCTGTTTCTTCATTTATATTCGCCTGACTACGCTTCCAATTTAAATAGTTTAATAGACTAAGTCCCGCTAATACGATAATATTTTCTCGCGCAAGTGCTAGCGCTAGCGTTCCTATGCCAAGCACTAAATCAGAATTCACTTTTTTGCTAGCAACCATTTTTTTGAATCCTCGTTTAAGAAACGGATATCCTGTTACAACGGATAAAGCACCCGATACATAAAAAAGCCCTGGACTTCTAGCTAAAGCTGACCTTCCCATAAATAATTGTTTTATACCAAATGCACCTAATCCAGCGACAGAAAGCGCTAACGGTAACGGGACACCTTCACCTTTTTTCTCGTAAGAAATTACACTAGATGAAGAATCTTCTACTTTCTTCGTTTCTTCCATATTATTAAGGTTATTATTCTTTGTAATTTGTTCTTCTAGGAGTTTAATTATTTCACAAATTGTATGTAGAGAGGTCTTGTTGATATCGTAAGTAATAAGGGCTCTTCCTGTAGAAATAGAGGGACTTACTTGATAAATACCTTCCACGTCACGAAAACGTTCTACTATCAAGTTCGCCATATTTGTATTGTATTTCAGTTTATATATTTCAATTCGAATTCTTCCAGGTAACGATCGTATAAATCTCGTTTTCAATGATTTACTCTGCATCATCATCCTCCTTATTCTTGTAAATGAAATAACATCACTTACTATTTAAGGAGTAACAGGTAGGCTTTCATAATCTACACTCTCATTCGAATGATATGCATTTACACGAGATGCCCATTTTTCCTGGAATTTAGAAATTGTAATCGGCACTGCTTCTACTGCTCCGATAATCGGTGATACTGTTTTTACCGCCACTTTTCGTGCCGCTTCTTTCACTTTCGGCAGAGCTTCTTCCATTTCTGAACCAGCACTTTTCATTTGTTCTTTTGCACCGAGAAAAGCAGATACTGTTTTTACCGCTAATTTTCTTAACCCCGTTCTCGCTTTCGGTGACGCCAATATAACTGCTGCTACCCCAACAGCTATACCGATTGGTGATTTCATAAATCGAAACATGTACATTTCTCCTCACTTCATTATTTTTGAGTCTGTAAAATGAATCAATCCTATCCAAGCTAAGTAAACGTGTAATCCATTTTGTCACATCCTTTTTTTGTAAAAAGTATATATCGAGTATATATTTTCATTTGCATTATTTCAACAACTTATTAGTTTTTTGTAAATTTTATGTTAATTCAGAAAAATGTTTTGTGAACTTTTCTATTCTTATGCAAGTATACAGGTAATATATTCCACATTATTCTTGCTCAATTATTGAGATTATATTGAGAATTCGTTTTGTTTTTTTACAAATCACAAACTAAGACATGCACTTTTACGAAACAAATTTTATATACTATAAAAAATGCCTCAGGGAGTGATTTTCATGAGCTTATCCTATTGGAAATACGCAATTCTTAATCATATCACTACAAATTTTCGCACCTTCTTATTTAATATCATTGTCGCTATTTTAGGTGAAATCGCACTTTTCCTCGTCCTCAGTTTTGTCCCAAAAAGATTTCATAAATTTTTCGCATAAAAAGGCCTGAGTTCCTATCTATTGTAGAACTCAGGCTGCTTAGCTTTATTGAATGTAGGGGAACCGTTACATAGTGTTTATATTCGCATCTTGAAATACCCCATCTAGTATTGGGTAGAATATATCGGCGATTATTCGGATATATCGACGATTTTTCAAATATATGAGCGATTATTTCAATATATCGACGTTTCGACACAGGATATCGATTTACCAACAAACTTCGACATGACTTAAACGTAAAATACCCCCGTGTCACTCACGAATCACCATACTTACTTTTATTCAAACTTAATATAATAAGAAATGCAATCGCTATTACAGCTAAAAACGAACGGGATTAAACGGTGTTCCTACCGTTTCATTAAAACGATGATAAATAAAAGGGATCATCTCAAGTACCATTAGCCCCATTGCAATTTGAAACGTCTCAGCCATCGCTTTATTTTTTATAAATACAGCACGCTCATCACCTTGTTTCCCAATCGCTATAAACATTTTTATAATAGCAAACACTACAAATAAAAAGACACTTAACGCAATAATAAAAATCAAAACATCCATCAAAATACACCTCTTATATGTAAAACTTTTTTGACAAGAGTATAACACCTTTTACCCCTCATGTAAAATATCTTTTACACAAAAAGACGACCGTTAAACGGTCGTCTTTTCCAATTTATTTCGGAGCATTTCCTACATATTGCGTAATATCAACATTTAATGATTGTGCTAAGCGCATACCGTACTCTTGATCTGCACGGAAGAAGTTACAAACAGCTAGTAATTTCGTGCGTTCATTTACGTCTTTTAAGTCATTTGTTAAGTTTGCAATTAAATTGTCTTGCTCTTCTTTAGAGAATGAACGGTAACGCTCACCTGCTTGTTTGAAATCATTTGGTTTGTCAATTTTCTCACGAGATACATAGCCTTCTACTTTCATAGTTGAATCGCGGTAAGCTGGGTCTTCAACTGGATTTTCAGCATGACGGCTCGGTTCGTAGTTGATTGTAGATGGGTTTTGATTGATTTGCATCGCACCATCACGTTGTTGGTTATGAACAGCTGCATATGGGCAGTTTACAGGAATTTGTAAGTAGTTTGCACCAAGGCGATAACGCTGTGTATCTGGATAAGAGAATAAACGACCTTGTAATAATTTATCTTCAGATGGTTCAATACCATTTACAGTTGCACTTGGAGAGAACGCCACTTGTTCTACTTCCGCAAAGAAGTTTTTCGGGTTACGATTTAACGTCATTGTCCCTACTTCCATTAACGGGAAACGATCTTCTGGCCAAACTTTCGTTGGATCTAACGGATCGAAATCTAAAGAATCCGTTTCTTCTAATTGCATCACTTGTACGTGTAAATCCCACTTCGGATAATTCCCTTTTTCGATTGCATCGAATAAGTCACGAGTTGCATGGTTGAAGTCTTTTCCTTGTACTTCTTGCACCTCTTTTGCACTTAAGTTACGTACACCTTGCTGTGGTTTCCAGTGATATTTAATGTAGACAATTTTACCTTCTGCATTAATCCATTTAAATGAATGTACACCGAACCCTTCCATTTCACGATAGCTTGCTGGTGTACCGTAATCAGAAAATACCCATGTCATCATATGTGTAGATTCTGGACTTAACGTCATGAAATCCCAGTAACGATCTGGTGTTTGAATATTTGTATCAGGTGCTGGTTTTAAAGAATGCACCATATCAGGGAATTTAATTGCATCACGAATGAAGAAGACCGGTAAATGATTACCTACGATATCATAGTTTCCTTCTTCTGTATAAAATTTAACAGCGAACCCACGCGGATCACGAGCTGTTTCCGGAG
This sequence comes from Bacillus sp. FSL R9-9834, assembly GCF_038006905.1. Lineage (NCBI taxonomy): Bacteria > Bacillati > Bacillota > Bacilli > Caryophanales > Bacillaceae > Bacillus > Bacillus sp. FSL R9-9834. The sequence continues at coordinate 1,215,041 of NZ_JBBOWD010000001.1, read as the reverse complement.
AACCTTGACCATGAATAACCGTTGAAAAACGAACAAATACAGGCGTTTCAGTTCCTTCATTTTGTAAAAATGCTGCTTTCGTATATTGCTTCATGCTATTTTTCGTAACGAATACACCGTGAGCACCTGCACCACGTGCGTGTACAACACGCTCTGGAATACGTTCACGATCAAAGTGAGCCAATTTTTCTACTAAATGATAGTCTTCTAATAATACCGGTCCACGGCGACCAGCTGTACGAGAATTTTGATTGTCTCCAACCGGAGCACCTTGGTTTGTTGTTAAGCGATTATTTGGATTCATCTAGGGGGATCCTCCTCTTTCTTTCATAGTAATTATTATTTATTTAAAATTATTATAAATTAATTATTATTCAAAATTAGATCTTTGTCAACTACTTCTTTCATTTTTTTGGAAACAATTTCAGTTAAGCAATCGATAAATATAGATTGTGCATTCGGCATATTCGGTCTAAAATACGTAGCATTTATTTCATCCGTTACAACTTTACACTCGTAATCGTTGTCATATAAAACTTCTAAATGCTCTGCCACAAAGCCAACTGGGCAATATATGAAAGATTTATATCTATGCTCTTCAAATAAATCTCTCGTTAAATCTTGCACATCCGGTCCAATCCATGGATCAGGTGTATTTCCGGCGCTTTGCCAACCAATTGTATAGTTTTGGATGTTTGCAGCTGCTGCGATTAAATCCGCTGTATGCTGTAATTGCTCCACATAAGGGTCACCCGCTGCAATAATTTTTTCTGGTAAACTATGCGCCGAAAAAATTACGATTGCTTTCTCTTTATCTTCAATTTTTGTAAATGTTTCTTTTATTTGATCTGCCCAATACGAAATAAACTTCGGTTCATCGTACCATTGTTCAATCGGCTCAATAACAGGACCACCTATTTCCTCCGAGAGACGAATTGCACGCTCGTTATATGCCTTAATGCTAAAGGTAGAATAATGCGGCGCTAATACGATACTAATCGCTTGTTCAATTCCATCACGTTTCATCTCTTCTACTGCATCTTCTATAAACGGAGCAGTATGTTTTAAGCCTAAGTAACAATTAAATTCATACTCTGTAAACATATTATTCATTGAGTCTGTTAATTTATGCGCTTGCTCTTTCGTAATTTTTGCAAGCGGTGAAATTCCGCCAATTGCTTTATAGCGCCTGATTAAATCTTGGAGCGCTTCCTCGGATGGCTTACGCCCATGACGAATATGTGTATAATATGCCTCTACTTCATCTAATGAATCCGGCGTTCCATACGCCATTACGAGTAAACCTATTTTTTTCTTTTTCATCTATATAACACCTCAATTTTATAAATGAGAATCTTTTTCAAGAACATTTGTTTCCAATTATAACAACTAATAATAAGTACGTCAAAATAATTATTCTAAATAAGTATTTTTTATAATATGATTTTGAATTTTATATGACAATTTCTTTAATAAAAAGCGACTTACATATAAAGTAAGTCGCTTTTCTTCTATTCTTTAATATTTACCCCGTATTCTTTAAACCAAACATGAATTTGCGCTAAATGAGCTAAAAGCTGAGGCCCAGTCATTAATTGACCGAACCAAGGTGTTTGAAATGCGCTGCCGCCTGACTCAATTAATCCGCTCAGCTGTTCTTTATCAAATAGTTCGTGTAAAATCGAGCCTTTATCCGTTAATAAATCTTGTAGCCACACCGTTACTGCTTTCGTATAGTGCGGATTATGCGTTTTCGGATACGGGCTCTTCTTTCTATATAAGATGTCATTTGGAAGTAATCCTTCTAGTGCTTTACGCAATAGACCTTTTTCGCGATTTTTATACATTTTCATTTCCCAAGGAATATTCCACGCATATTCGACAAGTCGGTGATCCGCAAATGGAACGCGTACTTCTAAGCTTGCGCCCATACTCATACGGTCTTTTCTGTCTAATAATGTTGTCATAAACCATACCATATTTAAATAAAATAATTGTCGTCTCTTTGCTTCAATTGGGCTTTCTCCCTCTAAAATAGGAACTTCTTGAATGGACTCTTCATAGCGCTGTTGTACATATTGTTGTAAGTTTAATTTATTTCTCCATTCTTTCCTTAGCAGTTGTTCACGCGCTTCTGTAGAGCGCATCCACGGAAATGCACTCGATTGTAAATCATCCTCTCTATAAAACCACGGATAACCACCAAATATTTCATCTGCACATTCCCCAGATAGACCGACGACAAAATCTTGTTTAATCTCACGACAAAACCATAATAATGACGAATCAATATCTGCCATACCAGGTAAATCGCGAACGAGCACTGCTTCTGTTAAATACTGCGCTAATTGTTCATTTGAAATGACGCAGCGATGATGGATTGTTTGAAACGTTTCAGTCATCAAATGAATAAATGGTGCATCTGAATTTGGCTGAAACGCATTTGCTTTAAAGTATTTGTCATTATCTTCGTAATCAATCGAATATGTGTGTAATTGCCCTTTCCCTGATCTTTCGTATTCTTTCGCAGCAATTGCTGTAATCGCGCTCGAGTCTACACCACCTGATAGAAAAGTACACAGTGGTACATCAGAAACGAGCTGCCTTGTAATCGCATCTTGTAATAAAAAGCGCGTTTTCTCTACTGTCTCTTCAAAAGAATCTTCATGCTTTTTACTTTCTACATTCCAATATCTCCATATACATAAACCGTTCTTTGAAAATGTCATCGCATGACCTGGACGTAATTCTTTTATACCAGCATATATACCGTGACCAGGCGTTCTAGATGGTCCAAGGCCGAATATTTCGGATAATCCTTCTAACGTCACTTCCGCCTTCACATCTGGGTGCGCCAATATCGCTTTTAACTCTGAACCAAATAGTAATCGCCCACTATCATATTTATAAAATAGTGGTTTTACACCTAATCGATCACGCGCGATAAACACTTGTTCTTTCTGTTCATCCCATACGGCAAACGCATATATACCGTTTAAATGATCGACACATTCTTCTTTCCATTCCATATACGACGCTAATAGTACTTCCGTATCAGAATGACCTTTGAACGTATATCCCCTTCTTAATAGTTCCTTTCGAATATCTTCCGTATTATACAGTTCACCGTTATAGCAAATTGCATAATTCGTTTCACCTTTTAAACAAGTCATCGGTTGTTTCCCCCCTTCAGGATCAACAACGATTAACCGTTTATGTCCAAATGCAACATTGCCTTTAATCCAAACTTTATTATCATCTGGACCACGCTTCGCTAACGTCTCAGCCATCTTCGTAACGACGTCCCGTTCTCCTTCTAATGAGCGTTTATAATCCACCCATCCTGTAATCCCGCACATATAAATCATCCTTCCATCTTATTTCTTTTCTTGAACGTGCAGTAATCCCCACCCTAAGAGTGCGGATTTAAAAATAAAAAAAATTGCCGATAACCCACTATCCACATATGGAATAGCATCTTCACTCAGTAAAACGTGTTTTATTGTATGCCCACCTATGTGTAGATGTGTCTAGTTATAAAGAACGCATGAACTGTCTATAACAGAAATAACTACTTTTCATAAAGGAGAAATCGTGTATGATACAACGTAACCATATTTTATATAACCAACCTCGCGCTCATATGGTCGGTAATGTAGAATATATAAACAATGAATGGGTATTCTTTGATGATGAAAATGAGGAAGCATTTTTATTAGAAGATATTGCCGGTGATGGCTTTGAAATTTTATATAACAACAACTGGCTACCAGCTCGTTTCTATGAACAAGATATATTACAAATTGCCAACGAACAGCACCATTTGCAAAATGGGGAAATGATACGCATTCGTAAAAAATTACTCCTTAGCTATACGGAATGGCTTGAGGAATTACCTGACTCTGTCTTTGCCTTATTAACAGAGGCATTGCAATCACTTCATTACTCTTTATATGATTGCATGTATTGTCATAATTATTTATCCTTTTTACCAAAAGAGGAAGCATGCGAAGGAGTAAATATTCTTTTGTTTGATAACGAAGAGATGATTTGTACACTACAGCACCATTTCGTTCGTCACGCTACATCAAATAAAAATATGTTTCGTTTTACAAAAGTGAACGGAGAAGAGTTGCATATCGATGCGACATAAAATAAAAAACCACCTTATCTCCCAAGTCTTTGAGATTATAAGGTGGTTTTATTTTCTTTATTAGAATACTTTCCAACCAATCGGTAATTTCAGTCCTAGATAAATTACCGCTACTAGCGCGACAATAAATAAGCCCCAAACCGCCCCTGTTGGTTTGTTTTTGCTCATTTTTACAAGAACCATTTCCATTCCACCGATTACTAATATACCAGCTAACATTTTTAAACCGTACCACATGTGCATGCTACCTGTTGCTGTTTTCACAATACTCATGTACAACATGAATCCCGTCACAATAATGAAGATATACATTAGGCGAAGCCCCATATGTACACCTTTACCTTTTCTTCCTGCTGAATAAAGTGAATACGCAACGAAGAATAAAATTAAACCTAACGCCCATGCTGTAATATGCATATGTACCATCGTATCCCTTGCCTCCTCTTTTCACACTTTTTCATTCTATATGATAACATGTTCATTTATTTTCAGGAAATGTTTCGCTTTTTTACATTTAAATGCTATAATATTTAGAGTATTTACAAACTTCTTGTAATAACAAAAGGGGGAACAATCATGATTCAAACTAAGGATATTATCGAACTTACAGACACATACGGGGCAAATAACTATCACCCACTTCCAATCGTTATTTCTAAAGCAGAAGGCGTTTGGGTAGAAGATCCTGAAGGAAACCGCTATATGGACTTATTAAGTGCATATTCTGCAGTAAACCAAGGTCATCGTCACCCAAAAATTATTAACGCTTTAATTGACCAAGCTAATCGTGTTACGTTAACTTCTCGTGCTTTCCATAGCGATCAATTAGGTCCTTGGTACGAAAAAGTTGCGAAACTAACTAATAAAGAAATGGTACTTCCAATGAATACAGGTGCAGAAGCTGTTGAAACTGCAATTAAAACAGCTCGCCGATGGGCTTATGATGTGAAGAAAGTAGAAGCAAACCGTGCTGAAATTATCGTTTGTGAAGATAACTTCCACGGACGTACGATGGGTGCTGTTTCTATGTCTTCAAACGAAGAGTACAAGCGTGGATTCGGTCCAATGCTTCCTGGCATCGTTGTAATTCCTTACGGTGATTTAGAAGCGTTAAAAGCTGCTATTACACCAAACACAGCTGCATTCATTTTAGAGCCAATCCAAGGTGAAGCAGGAATTAACATCCCACCAGCTGGTTTCTTAAAAGAAGCTCTTGAAGTATGTAAAAAAGAAAACGTTTTATTCGTAGCAGATGAAATCCAAACTGGCTTAGGTCGTACTGGTAAAGTATTTGCTTGTGACTGGGACGGTGTAACTCCTGACATGTACATACTTGGTAAAGCACTTGGCGGCGGCGTATTCCCAATCTCTTGCGTTGCAGCAAACCGCGACATTTTAGGTGTATTTGAGCCAGGTTCTCACGGTTCTACATTCGGTGGTAATCCACTTGCATGTGCTGTTTCTATCGCAGCTCTTGAAGTGTTAGAAGAAGAAAAATTAACAGAGCGTTCTCTTCAATTAGGTGAAAAATTAGTTGGACAATTAAAAGAAATTGATAACCCAATGATTACTGAAGTTCGTGGTAAAGGCTTATTTATCGGTATCGAATTAAACGAGCCAGCTCGTCCTTACTGTGAACAACTAAAAGCAGCGGGTCTATTATGTAAAGAAACACACGAAAACGTAATTCGTATCGCACCACCTCTAGTAATCTCTGAAGAAGATTTAGAGTGGGCATTCCAAAAAATTAAAGCTGTATTATCGTAATAATAGAGAGGTTGTCCTACATGTTGGGACAACCTCTTTCATTTTATATTGATTTATACTAAAATAAAATTGTAATTTTCTGTATTTTAAAATCGCAAAGGAGGTGCGATATGTTATTAAGATACGGCAAACATATTAACTATTTAGCTACAACTTTTCTTTTAGTTACATTCTTTGGCTTCCTACTTTCCGTAACATCGCTTAGTCACTACTCAACTCCCACTACATTCACACTACTGAAAGCATCATTTTGGACTACTGTTATTCTTACTATCATTGGTTTTGGACGCGAAAAAAGCGCACTTACGGTTATACTATTTGGCATTTGTACACTTGCAGTCATTGGTCTTTACACTTTTTCCATTATTGATTACCTCTATCACCCAAGACCATAGAAAAGAGCTATCTATTTATAAGATAGCCCTTTTCTTCACTTCACTACATTTCGCAAAGTACCAATTCCTTCTACTGTAATGACTACTTCATCACCGGCATGCAAAAACTTCGGTGGTGTGAAACCTTTTCCAACACCAGCCGGGGTTCCTGTTGCGATAATATCTCCTGGTTCTAATGTCATTCCTTTACTTATCGTTGAAATGATTTCTTCTATTGAAAAAATCATTTTATTTGTATTTGAAGTTTGTCTTACTTCCCCATTTACTACCGTTTCAATGTGTAACGCATTTGGCGCACTAATCATCGATTTATGAATTAAATACGGTCCCATCGGACAAAATGTATCGAAACTTTTTCCAAGGAAAAATTGTTTATGCTTTCTTTGAATGTCGCGAGCAGTTATATCATTTATAATGGTATAACCAAAAATATGCTCAAGTGCTTTTTCTTTTTTTATTTGTTTCCCTCGCTTACCAATGATGATAGCTAGTTCTCCTTCATAGTCTAGTTCATTCGTTGCGTGGGGATGACTATTAATTTTTTCATCCATTCCAATAACTGTCGTTGGCGCTTTCGTAAAGATCATTATATTTTCTGGAATTGACTCTACTCCGCCCATTTCTATCGCATGCTCACGATAATTTTTTCCAACGCACAAAATATTCTTCCTTGGCCTTGGAATTGGTGCTAATATTTTCACCTCAGTTAACGGGTAATACGCGGTTCCTTCATTTTTCTTCGCCCAATTGACAATATCACACATTTTTTCAACACATTCGGTTCCTCTTTCAATACACTCTAACATTGTAATTGGAATCGTAACCTTTTCCCCTTTTTGTCTTTGCGCTTCTCTTACATGCAATACCTTTTCTTCCTCTTCATCCACAATACCTACAAATACCTTTTCATCTTTTTTCGCCGTTACCAAACGCAATATTTCCACTCTCCATCCTAAAACTCATACACTTTAATTGTATTCGCATCCGCAAGAAAAAAACCTTCTCATACACGCTAATTTTTACAATATTCTTCTCATATCCGATTCGTTACTCCTTTATCATTTGGCATAAAATGTAGAAATTTTACTTTTTTTAGCGAATACATTTCTTTTTTATGTTTTTTTTGTATAATATGTACTACATATATACTAAAAATTTCATTTAGAGATGGAGCCGATTTCAATGTTTGAGCAAGCGATTGAAAAAAAACGTGAAAAAATGATTTATTTTGCTGAACGCTACGGAATGACTTCTCAAAAAACAGTGGATTGTAGCCAAGAACTGGACAGGCTCTTAAATGCAATTTGGCATGTACATACGGATTTTCACCCTAATCAAACACTCGATACACACACGCAATAACGTGTGTGTTTCTTTTATTTCAAAAAAACACACATTTTATTGAAAACGCCCATACAATAGTAGAAAAGAAAACTTTAAAAACGAAAGGTGTTTTGTATGCCAGCTATGGTCGGACATATTCGTATCGTCAATATTGGATCAAGTGGTATTTTTCATATTGGAGATGTATTTGCGATTAGGCCTATTAGTTATTCACGTGCTTTCGCTGGGGCCGGCTCTTTTAATGTTGGGGATAACGTTTCTGTCTACAATTATCAAAGCGCAACGACTGTCAATGATTCAGATGTCATTGATCAAGCGATAATTGGTTCAACTTAGAGGAGGCGATTGTATTGAATTTTTATGTAAACCAAAGTATCATCATTAACAGCATTAAAATTGATAGCATTACAACCTCTTCTGTATTCCAAATTGGTACTGCTGGAAGTATTAAAGCACTATCTAAATTCTCAAATACTGGCGGATTTACAGAGCCCCTTCGCCCATTACAGGCGAAAGGACAAATTATTTCTATCAAACCATCAACTAGTTCTTCTTAAGACATCCTTGTCATAAATATATAGCAGGAATATATTTACCCTCCCTATTGAAAAGGAGGTTTCACAAAATGAATCAAGATATATATACTTACTTACACCAACTTCAACAAGCTCTTCAAGCACAACAAACAGCCATCCTGAATTTAGAAGATCAAGTACGTCTATTACAAGAAGAGCTTAACGAATTAAAAAATCGCCCCTCCTCTTCTGTAGGAAAAGTGGAATACAAATTCGATCAATTAAAAGTAGAAAATTTAAATGGCACTTTAAATATTGGTTTAAATCCGTTTTCAGCAAAAGGACAACAAATTGAAGATTTTCAAGTAGATACAGAAACTTTGAAGGTCAATCCTGAAACCGACACAAATCCAGATTTTTACCAAAGCATCCTTCAAGAAATGCATCGTTACTTAGATGAAGAAGCATATAATCGAATTCTCCATTTTGAACAAGAAGAGAGAACGCCGCTCGATGAAATGTATCGACAAATGATGGTTGACGACATCAAAAAACAGATGGAGCATAGACTCCCTTATTACTTATCACAAGCGCAATCACATGAAGGGATTTCAACAGATCCAGATTATTTACGAGATATCATTATTCAAGCTATGAAACATGATATCGACAAGGCCTTCCTCTCGTTTATTCAACACATACCGGGCAATTTCCGAAAGGAGTAAGTATGTATGAATGTTAACGTTGTAAATCGTGAATTAAAAGTCGGACAGATTAAAATGAACGGTGTATCGTCGTCCGCACTCTTTTTAATTGGGGATGCAAATTTCCTCATACTATCTTCTATTCTTGATACACCATTCGAAACTGTTACAGAGGGGCCATTTGTACCATTAGTAACAGATGTCCCTCCTACCCCAGGTTAAGGAGACTGAGAAATTATGTTACATCATGTGTCTGTTGTCCAAAATGTTTCTATTATTTCTTTAGGGATTTCTGCCGTATTTCAAGTTGGAGACGCCAATCAAATGGAATTAAAAAGTAGATCTCTTGCCGTCCACCGGGAAATTCCTTGTTATATAAAAGACGAAGGTCGCTTAGACGCATTTGAAATCTTTACAGATGAACACATCACAATCCCAAAACGAACGACCGACGTAACATTAAACATTGTAAATGAATGCCCTTTTATTGAAGTGAATGACGTTGAATTACGAACACTTTTAAATTCCGGTTGCTTTCAAATTGGAAATGTTGATTATGTTTTTAATAACTCTCGTATTATGCAAATTCGCCAATATATTACGGATGAACCTTCCGCTCCATAATTCATATAGTAATTAAAAAGCTTAGTAAAGTAGGTGGATGGTATGCCTTCCGTTGTTGGAAATCTCGTCGTTCAAAACAGTAATGGTTCTTTCAATTTAGGGGATTTTTATAACGTGTCTCCGAAAGAAAATACGAAAGCTTATAATGGTTCCGGAGCTTCCAATGTTGGATTTGTCGTGAATACGTTTAACGGTGTTAGTGCAACAAATACATTTGATTCTGATGTGGCGGATCAAGATCAGATTGGAACAGCGTAAAAAAGAAAGACCACTTCGCACTATCTCTATGGATAGACAGTAAAAAACGTCTTCGATGCCAAAAGTATCGGAGACGTTTTTTACAACCTTTGAATAAACCGCTGTATTTTTGGCATACTCAAATAGAAATTCCCTTGGTTCATATTTTATGAAGCCATTAGAAGTTGCTCCGTTGACCTCTGGTACCGCCGCGCTTTTTCCCATTCTTACTAATATCTTAAAAAATCTGCTAAACACTGAACCAGGATGCTTGAGAGAAATCCTTCACCTTTTCCCACAACTATTTGATAGATGAATATATTTATCTAAGAGGTTATGGGATGTTTCTTTTTCATGTTTTTTTAATACTTCTTGTATTGCAGTACCTGTTTTACTTTCAAAACTACCCTCTAATTTTGATGCTATATTACGGATACTGTTTTGCAGAACGTGGAACTCTCTAATATTTTTTTGTAAAGTATGGTTGTCCTCCTTTATAATATCTAATGCTTTCAGGTCTACCTCTGTTTTTAGCATTACACGTTCCATTTGTCTTTCGATTTGTTTTTTAGCAGCTTGTAATTCATCAATAACTTGATTGGCTAAGTCCCCTGTTGTATTAGCAATTTGATTTTCTATTTTTCTTATTTCTTCAATGAAATTCATTTTACACCCCTCACTTTACTAACCCTTTGAAATTTTTATTTAATTGACCATCTTTGTCTCTTAATGAATTAGCTGCATAGACAATTTCTTCCCCAAACTGTTGAAATTCTCTTTGTTTCTTTTTTAAATTATGTATTAATTCTTCTGCAAGTTGTACATTATAAAAATATTCTTGACCATTTTGAGTTGTTTTTGCGACTTCTCGAATAGCATCGTCTATTTCATATTCTGCTAAAAGATGATATTTTCCGCCTGGTTGTGTTTCATATTTTAATTTTCTTTTTAATTCTGATACTCTCTCTGCTTCTTTTTGTTGAAACTCCTCTATATTTCTAATTACAGTAGATAATACATCGCTTAACCGCTGAAATTCTCTTGCATGTTTAATAATTTCATCAGGCTCTAACTCTAATCGGACACTACCATTTTTTGTTGTGGCTCCCTTTTATTTCTGCTCCTTTGTGTAAATAACTGTCGTCATAAACATGGTCTGATAGTTTAAAATAATCTTCATCTGTCGCACTTGGATTCTTTTTAAATTCACCCATATGTTTCAACTCATTTCATGGTATATTTTAACTATATTTAAATACAAGGGGATTTTCTATGAAGAAAAAAACGGTAATTATTTTATCCATTATTTGTATTATAGCAGGAGGATATTTTACTATAGAATACTTAAACCAAAAAGAACAGGAAGGAAAATTTTGGAAAGCACAGGAAGCAAGAGTAAAAAAGTATATTCATTATAATATTAAAGATGTAAAATCGATTACATTTACAAAACGGGATGTAAGTCCAATGGGTGTTCCTAAATTGAAAGGTTATATAAATAAAGATGAAAAATTATGGTTTATAGCCCATATTAGTACTACAGAAAATTTTGAAGATGATTTTGGACGTTCTGGAGAACTTGGGAAACTTATAAAAGATCCTGAGAAATCTGTAACCGAAATTGAAAAAGAAGAGAAAAGAGAAGAGTAGTCTTTGAACTACTCTTCTCTTTTGCGTCCCGTTTTAAAAAGAATGCAACGGTACGTTTTTTATAAGGACTAAGGTTATATAATACTCTTTTTATTTAAATGCTAACCCTCTCTCCTCCAAAGCCTTTCTAAGCTTCGGCAAAGACGCAGGTCCCATACCATGCAATTTTAAAATTTCTTTCTCACTATACTTTGAGAGTTTTTCTACAGTGTAAATTCCATGATGTTCTAGCGCCCTTCTTGCTGGTGCTGAAAGAAGAGCGAGAAAACCTTCTTTCGGCGCTCTCTCGTTCTCACAGGTTGGGCAAGTTGGACAATCGCTACTTTTGTAGTATTCATGTCCTTTTTCACACGTTCTTAACGTTTTTTCTGTTGCCATTTTCAAGTTCCTCTATTCTTCGATTTTTACAACATGATTACCATCAAAGAAGTATAAACATTTCTCTTTCACAGGGTGTTGTAAGCTTTTCTCGAGCGCTTTTGCATATAACGAAAGTTGCACTTTATATCGCTCTTCTAAAATTGGTTTCGCTTGATCAAATCCGCCTGGGAATTTCCCTACAATCGTATCCGTTTTGAAGTCGATTAACGTAATACCATCTTCCTCTTCGATCATGCAGTCAATAACCCCTTGGACAAGAATGGATTCCCCGCTCTTCCCTTGCCAATCTTGATATGCTTCTTCTGCTGCAAGCATCATCGTAAATGGTACTTCACGCTCAACACTTTTCGCCGATAATACCCTTCTACCTAGGTCACTGTCAAAGAATGAAATCACTTTTTCAATTGCAATTTCTTCCGCCTGCTCGAATGTTAATAATTCTTTATTTACCATTCCAGCAATTTGCTCCCGAATCACTTCTTCTGTAATCGGCTTCTTCAAATCAACATGCTGCATAACGGCATGTACTGCTGTTCCGCGCTCTGCGTATGTTAATCCCTTTTTCTCCATAAAACGAGGACGTGTTTGAATTGGTGCACGTAATTTTTTAATAAAGGCGTTATCGCTACCTTCTTCAGATTGATAATTTCTCTTTATTTCTGTAACAGACTGTTTCGCACGATGAGATGTCGCTTCCTCATATCCGTACTTCCACATTAATCTATCATACACTTCTTCTTTTCGTTCACTTTGCAGGGGAACAGCTTTTTTCTCACGAAGTGCTTCTAACAATTCTTGTTTCTCTTCTTGAACGGGTTCTGGCGCGAGTAACGTGTTACCGTCAACAACTTCTACTTTCCAGCTCGCACTATATCCATAAATTTCATCTGGAATGCTCCCTTGTCCTAATTCAAGAAGTATTTCACTATCACGGTGCCTATATAAGGAAGGTGCAATCCAGTCTAAATAACAAGACGCTCCGGCACGTATATGATCTGGTAATAACCATTCACTATGCTCCCTCGCATCCAGCCATTTTTCCATTTCTTTATTTGCATCCTTAACCGTTCCAATTAAAATTAACTTCTCTTTTGCACGTGTTAACGCTACATATAATACACGCATTTCTTCCGCGATTAATTCCATTTTCATTTTACGCTTAATCGCAAGTTGCGATAATGTCGTATATTTAATTCGTTTTCGAGGATCAATAAATTGCGAACCAAAACCGAAGTCTTTATGCAGTAAGAAACGTTTCATTAAGTCTTGTGTATTAAAGCGGCGACCTAGTCCAGCTACGAATACGACTGGGAACTCAAGTCCTTTACTTTTATGAATTGTCATAATGCGAACGACATCTTCTTGTTCACCTAAAGCTCTCGCCGTACCCATATCATCACCGCGTTCTAAAATACGCTCAATAAAGCGTAAGAAGCGGAATAGTCCTCTAAACGATGTTGCTTCATATTGTCTTGCGCGGTCATATAGTACACGCAGGTTTGCTTGCCTTTGCTTTCCAGCTGGTAAACCACCGACAAAGTCATAATAACCTGTCTCACCGTACACTTTCCAAATTAAATCAGAAAGAGACTGTTGGCGCGCGAATTCACGCCATCCTTGCAGTAAGTTGTAGAACCATTCTAATTTGTCATGTAGTTCTTTTTCTTCTTCAAGCGGTGCCCCTTTTAAGAAGGAGCTCATTACTTCATAAAACGAGCCTTTCTTCCCATGAGCACGAAGCGTTGCAAGTTCTTCATCATTTAATCCAACGATTGGTGAACGAAGTACTGCTGCAAGCGGAATATCTTGCATCGGATTATCAATAACGCGGAATACGTTCATCATTATATTTACTTCTGTCGCTTCAAAGTAACCAGTCGCAAGATCAGCGTATACTGGAATTCCTTGCAGCTTTAACTCTTCCATAATTTGCGGTGCCCACGGCATGGAGCGAAGTAAAATAACGAAGTCGCGGTATTGTACAGGGCGCATACTATCCGTTTTACGATCATACACTTCATAACCCGAATCGACCATCGCTTTAATGCGCTGCGCCATAAGACGAGCTTCAAGCTGCGCTTTTTCTACTTCCGCACCTTCTTCACCGTCTAACACTTCTTCTTCTGTTTGCTGAATACATAGTAGTTCAGCCGCTACATCTTCACCTTCTGGATAGGTAGCACCTAACTTTAATTCAGCGTCAGCATCGTAGTCAATTTCTCCGACTTCTTCGCCCATAATTTGTTTGAAGATAAAGTTCGTACCTGCTAATACTTCATGACGACTACGGAAGTTTTTCGCTAAATCAATCTTCATTCCGCCGCCTAATCCTTCTTGCGTGAAGCGTTTATACTTTCCTAAGAATAATCCTGGTTCTGCTAGTCGGAAACGATAAATCGACTGCTTTACGTCACCTACCATGAACAAGTTTCCTTCACTCTCAGAATCTTTCGTTACGAATTTAATAATCGATTCTTGTACGAAGTTCGTATCTTGATATTCATCGACTAATACTTCAGCAAATTTATTACGATATTGAAGTGCTACAGCTGATGGCTTCATTTCACCTTCTTCACTTTGTTCGCTTAAAATTTGTAAACAGAAATGCTCTAAATCTGTGAAATCGACCATTCCTTTATCTCGCTTCATCGCTTGGAAACGCTCTGTAAATACTTTTACAAGCTGTACTAGTTTTTCTAATACAGGATGCATATCTTGAAAATCTCGTAAGAAACTTTCAGGTTTGCGGCTAAATAACTCTTCTTGTAATTTCTTCACTTCATCTTTCGCTTTATTACGAAGAGAGTCTACTTGTTTTACAACATCTTCATTGTAATCACTTTTCTTAATACGCTTTAACGTTTGCCACGATACGTTTTGCATCGCTTCATACACGCTTGTCCACGATTCACGAGCAGCTGATGATAACGTTCCAAGTAGAGCTAAATCTGCTTGCAGTGTTTCAACGCGAGGCGCTGGACCGTCAGGAAGCATTGCGAGTTCCGTCGCTTTCCGAATATGCTGTTCCGCTGTTTCAAGCTGGAATCTCACATCTTCTAATAAATAAGAAGCATACACTAAATCTTCAATTGTCTTTCCTTCTACGTCATATGCTTCTACTAATTTATCAAGCCATTTTTCCGGATTTGGATGCGCTCTTGATTCTGTATGAAGCGCTAAAATCATACGTTGTAAATCATCGTCACTACGGTCACTCGTATAACGATCAACAAGTTCAAAGAATATCGTATTATTTTCAATTCCATACTCTTCTTCTAATATGTCATCTAGCACTTCTTCTTTTAACAATTCATTTTCCGTTTGATTCGCAATGCGGAAACGAGGATCAACATCAAGCATGTAATAGTATCCTCTAATAACTTGTAAACAAAATGAATGGATCGTTGAAATGGAAGCTTTATTTAATAAGCTCAGCTGCTTTCGAATGTGCTGAGAGCCAGGCTCATCAATTAATACTTTTTCTAACGCTTCCCCAATTCTGTTTTTCATCTCTTGCGCCGCTGCATTCGTAAATGTTACAACGAGCAGGCGGTCGACATCGACTGGGTTTTCTTCATTTATAATCTTTTTAATAATACGTTCAACTAATACCGCTGTTTTCCCTGAACCAGCTGCTGCTGCGACTAAAATATCACGCCCGTTCGCTACAACGGCTTTCCACTGGTCATCTGTCCATTGACTACCTTCTGGTTTTTTAGGCCAATTTTCCATCATTCTCCGCCAACCTCCTCTCTAATTTTCTCCATCGCTTCACTATCTTTCATATCTTTTAACGTACGGAACTGGTTATCTTCAAGTGATTCATCGAACTGGCAAACCGATTTGAAGTTACAGAACGTACACGCCGCTTTATTCCCCTTTTTGTAAGGAGCAATATCGATAACGCCTTCTGTAATGTCTTTTCCGATATTTTCAAACGTATGGTGTACGTATTTTTGCAGGACGTTAAACTCTTGTTCACTTGCAATACTTGAACGCGCACTAAAACTACCGTCTTTTTTCAGACCAGCAGAAATAATATCAGAGCTTCCTGTTGAAAGTTTGTTATCCATTAAACGAACAACGTCAGCATCTCCTAGTACGAGACCTTTCATTTTGAATTTCTTTAAAATTTCCTTTTCAATTTCTGCTTCAGATGCGTCACCTTTCACCTCCACAATTGGGTTATGAATGTGGAAATACAATACACCAGCTGGTGATGCCGTGCCGCCTTTTTTCATCCACGTATGCGCATTTGAAGTAACAACATCTAAATACGTTAACATTTGAAGTGCTAATCCGTAATACACTTCCGTTAAGTCTAACGCTTTTGAGCTTGATTTATAGTCAATAATACGTAGGAATGTTCCGTTTTCATCTTCTGCCTTATCAACACGGTCAATACGGCCAACTACTTCCATCTTCACACCATTTGGTAATGAGAATTCCATTGGCGGAAGCGATCCTGTACCGCCCATACCGAATGGTACTTCTAAATCAACTGGTACGAAACCACTCGATTTCGCGTGCTCACGAAGAATGATTGACGTACGGAAAATGATTTGTTGTAGTTTTTGTTTTAAATAGAAATGACGGTTTGAACTTAATAAAATTTGTCTTTGTAATAACGGTGCAATTTCTTCTATTACTACAGCAGAAAGATGCTCACACTCTTTTATTGATAAATCCGCCCAAGTACGGTTTTCACGTAATAGCCTATCTGCAATTCTCTTCAGTGCTGCATGGAATAGTTCCCCAATATCTGGCGCATCCAGTTTGAAAATATCACGCTCTCTTAACGATAAACCGTGCTGCGCAAAATGAGCGTACGCACAACGGTTAAATAATTCCATACGAGAAACGCTTCCTTTTATTTTGTCTCCATATAAATCTCTACTTACAGCTGTATTTAGCTTTTGCGCACGATTTCGGTAGAATAAGCTTGATAATACGCGGCTACTTTTTTGCTTCCATTCATCTGAAGTAACATAGAAATTATATACATCCCACCAAAAGTCTAAGTTGCCTTCAAATCCATATCGCTTCCACGTTTGAAGTTGCTGCATAACATATGACAACGTTACTTCTGGTGTTGCTACATATGAAATTTGTTCCGAACGTGATAAATCATTTACGTCGTTCGTAATAAATGTATCTTTCACATCAGGGAACATTCTTTTTATTTTCTTAATAAAGCTAGAAGCAAGTAACGTCTTTCCTTCCTCATCTGCAAGCGGGCATGAAATGTATAATTTCTCAGTTGCTCTCGTTACCATTTGGTACATAACAAACTGTTCTTCTAATAAAGTTTGTCTCGTCGTTGGTGCGAGTTCAATACCTGCAGCGCTAAGAACATCTCTTTCTTCATCAGAAAGCATACCTTCATCCATCGGTGCTGCTGGAATCACACCTTCATTCACTCCAATGACGAATGTTGCTTTCACATTTGATAATCTAGAACGATCAATATTCGCAATTAACACTTGGTCTAATGACGGCGGAATGTTTGCGAATTGAAGCGCCTCAAGACCTGTCGACATAACGTCTGTGAACATAGAAAGCGACATTTTTTCTTCGCCAAGCATCTCAACAAACGTATCAAGAAGACTCATTACTTCTTCCCATACTTGTTCATGATCTGTCGCAAATAAGAAATCTCCGCTCTCTTCTGCACGAATACGTAATGCTTCTAATTTTTTCGGAACGTCAAGCTCTTCTAAAAATAAGTAAACAGCTTCGCACATTTGCATAACCGTTCCCGCACGCTTCAGTCTTTTTTGCATACGAATAACGGGCGTTCTTACAACGTCACGCAATCGATTTATTTTCTCTTCCATTTCACGTTCGCTGTCTGTAATCATCCCGTTCGTATCGTCAAGAGAACGATAGCGGCGATACATCCACGGATCCTCAGAAGTCCATCTTTTCCCTTGTACACCGTATGCTAAACAGTAGTTTTCAAACTCATCCATCTCTTCGCGCATCGTTTCTTTTCTTACGTCTAATGGATATAAAAGCTCTGTTTTCACGCAGCGAAATACTGCATCATAACGCCAATTCCCGCTAATAATCTCGAGTGCAGAACGAATACATTCTACTAACGGATGATGTGACATCGGGCGTTTTTCATCGATAAAGTGCGGGATATTATAATCTGTAAATAGAGTCCGCATTACATCGTAATAACTTTCTCCGTTACGAAGAAGAACTGCAATATCTCGGTAACGATAGTCTTCATCTGCCACAAGTCTACGAATTTCACGAGCAACACCTTCTACTTCCGCTCGTAAATTCGCGGCTGTATGAATCGTTACACTTGCTTCCCCGTTAAATTTCTCATTCGGACGCGCTTCATAATGAGCTTCTAAATGCGCTAATGCTGGAGAATGAAAACGCGGTTGTTCCATAAGTGGAATCGTTTTTTCAATTTCTATCTTCTCTTCACGTGCTACTTGTTTTATTTTTTCATACGTTAACGTCGTTTCATAAAATAAATCTAGTTCATTTACTGGCTGCGCTAACGTTTTTTCATCTAGCGTTAACGTGATTGTCACTCTCGCTCCGCAAATCATAAGCTGTCTTACAATTTCTAGTTCTTGCGGTGAAAACGAATGGAAGCCATCTATATAAATTTCAGCTCCCTTTACATATTCAGACTGCGGAAGCTTTTCCACTAGCAATTGCAGATAGTCTTCTGAATCTAAGTACTTTCCGATTAAAGCACGTTCAAAATCATCATATAATAACTGTAAATCATACACTTTATTCGCTAATAGCTTTTGTTCGGCGCTGCTACTATGTGCATCTAATTGTTGCCACATTTCATATACGTTTGATGGCGTCACGTTATATCGTTTAAACTCCGCAATCATACTGCCAAGATGTTCAAAGAAACCATTTTGCTCCGCTGCTTTTTGGAATACCGATAATCCATCTTTACGAGACTCTACAATTTTACGAAGTAACATATGTACGCCCGCTTCATCAATGTGAAGACGACTCGCTCCGCCAACTTCTTGCAATACTTTCCACGCTAATCGTGAAAAACTAAAAACTTGTGCCCGAATAGAACCTCTAACATCCTCACTACCAATTAACGCCTGCTGCGTTTGGAATGTCATCTGTTCTGGCACAAGATATAATATTGTTTCCCCTCTTGGGCGCTGCTTTAACTCTTCTTGCACTTCGTGTAAACAAAGTGTACTTTTTCCACTTCCCGCTCTACCAATCACAAATCGAAGTGACATGTAACCCCACCTTTCACTTACATAACGAACGTTAGTTTGCTACTATAATTGTATTATAGTACACGAAAAAAGACAAACGGAGTAGTTTGTCTTTTTCTATACTTCTACCTATTATATCAACCTTTTGAAAAATTCGTTTGCACCTCTTGAATTGGCCAATATCGTAAATCAACTTTACCGACAACTGTATCAGCTTTTACAAAACCAAAATGTCTACTATCCCAGCTCCCGAGGCGGTTATCACCTACTACAAAAATATATCCAGGTGGCACCGTTTTTTCCTTCGTTAACTCTTCTAGCGTAAAGTCACCTGTTAGTTGTCGTCCATTTATCTCTTTCTTATATTTCTCTAGATAAGGTTCATCCACGAATTGTCCGTTTATATATAGTTTATCATGCTTATATTCAATATGATCCCCAGGTAAACCGATAATTCGTTTTACGTAGTCCTCTTTTTTGTTCGCATGAAATACAACAACATCAAACCTATTCAAGTCCCCCACTTGATAACTCACCTTATTTACAACGAGCATATTGCCATCTTGCAATGTCGGCATCATTGACTTCCCCTCTACAACATACGTTGAAAAGAAAAACGTTCGAAAAAATACAGCTAATAATACACCAATTAAAATTGTTCGTATCCACTCTATGCCTTCTTTTTTCAAAGTTTTCTTCATCCGCTTCTCCCCTTATCCTTTAATAATGAAGCTTTCCTTTACAAAGAAGACTTATTCTTAATGCAGTTCTAACTTTACTTCAATTTTCTTGCCGACATACCATAAAATAAAAATACCAATCGCTACAATGACTGATTTCACCGGATTATGAATAAATGACATTAAATCATGACCGATATACGTTAAAATAAAAATCATCACAAGCTTTCCGAACGCGAGCGCAAGACCAAACTGTTTTACACTAATGCGCGATAGACCAGCGACAACATTTATAAGCGCAGACGGTGTAAACGGAAAACAAAAGATGACGAAAATCGGCGCGAACCCTTTCCTTTCAATCCATCCCATTGCCTTTCGTACTTTCTCATGCTTATTCACAAAAGAAAAGAAACGACTTCGGCCAAAATGGCGGATTATGAAAAAAACAAGTAAGGCACCCATTACTGATCCAAGCCAAGAATAAAGAAAACCGAGCCAAAATCCAAATGCAACAGCATTCGCCAGTACAAATACGATAAGTGGCAATGCTGGAATTAGCGCCTCTATCATCGGTAGCCCAATACCAAGAAGTGGTCCGAACGCTTTATAGCTTTCAACAATATGATCCATATTTTCTGGTGAAAAATACTCTTTGATTGTCTGAAAATCCATTCTACACTTTACCCCTTTACTCTAAGTACTACCTCTACTGTATCATTGCCTATATGAAAGAGGAAATGGTAGATACGACATATGGAGATGTAATTATTAAGTTTCCATATCTTTCATGAGAATTCCTTCATTATTATGCTATGATAATCTATCAATATTCGACAGGATATGAAGTTAATTTAGACAACGTACCCAGATTATCACTCAATGGTTATTATAAAAAAGAAGAAGATACAAAAAGTAATAATGAGTCTTTTTCATAAGAATAACCCTACTGCAAGTAAGGTTATTTCTACCTATACGAAAATAGGTAGCAGCGGATAATTATTTTACCTTCAAACAATTCCCCTTTTCTATTGGCTATTTCTTACAAGCAATCTTTTTAGCAAACGTACACTGTCAATCACAGTAAGTATTAACAAATACATAAAAGATAGTATTAATACTGTACTCCGAATAGGTAACATTCGAAATTTGTATAGAAACTTATCAATCATATATATATCTTGCTCATTCGTTATAGTTGCAGGAGTAAACATAAGATAATCTTTCCAATTATCTATCCAAGTTAAACTAACTGCGGAAAATTGTGTTATCCCTAACCATAAGTAAATAAAAATTGAGATAAGAATCATATATTGCAAACTATGCAATATCTTTCTTTGCTTCTTGCATTCAATAATTTGAAAAACAAGCAGTGTCAGTACGTACACAATCGATAGAAGAAATACTATGGTGACAACTGGTTGAATTGAAAAAGAAAATAGTAATTTATCAATTTCACTAATTTGACTATATTCTGTAGCATTTTGAGGCGTAAATATAAAATGTCGTTTGTCAGCCCCTATCATTAACTGACTGCCAACAAAACCAGTAAACATAAAGGTAAGCAATAATATAGGCACAACAAGAATATATTGCGCCCAAAATAACATAGTCCTTTTCAACATACCATCTCCTTTTTATACAGTATGAAAAAAATATTATGTACTTCACAAATGTAACATGATATATGTTCACACTATATTAAGTACATAGAGGAATTACCATTATATTGTAATTTTATATTATCGTAAGCCCTTAGAGAACAAAAAGTTTGTACATTTCTCTCGTTTTGTTTATAAATCTTACAACGTAAACTGGATATATAATGAAATCAAAAAGGATGAGTCACCCCATCCTTTTCCTCTCATACATCCTCTTCTCTAACAAAATACACTTTCTCATAAGCTGGTTTTAATGTTGATTCATCCCTTTGATCAACCTCTTTAAAACAAGGATTCCCTTGTTTTTTCCTACGATCTTCATACTCCGTCCGCAATTTCGCAGTACGATTTTGTTGATTTTCAAAACTTGTTTTCGATATCTCTAACTTCACCGCAAAGCCATTTATAAATCTAATAATAAGGTTTCCATCTTTTAATTCTTTATTGCTTTCAATATAAAAATGAGATAACCACGCGCACTCTTTTCTAGAATACGAATAGGTAGGGAAAAAATAAAGTTGATCGGTCGGACTAATTGCAATTGGTGCTTTATGTGTAATATGAGTTAACTCTTTCGTTCCTTCTTTTCTGCCGAAAAACCTCTTGTAACACATAAAAAAATATGCCTTTCGATTAAAAAAACAAAAAAGTACAGCGTGTATATACCGTGCGCCAACACTGTATATACCGTCCGCCTACTCTAGATAGGCAAACACTTGCTGTACTCTACAGCACTATTTTACAGTACGTAGAGTCCCGTAGCAACAGTTTGCTTACATTTGGCATTCTGTTGCTTTTTTGTTTCCATAAAGGAGACAGATATTGATGAAGAAACGAATCGATGTTATCGCAAGTGAAGAAACCTTCCACAATCTATCTACATTTAAAAAAGTGGAAGAATTAAATAAAACTGTACGTGCATACCGTGATACTATTCGTATGTCTATTAATCGTACTGACGTACAATCTAAGTTAATTACATTACTTGAAATTTTAAAGCGCCACAGCTGCAAATATGTAGGTGTTAGTTTCCTATGCAAAAATAGAATAGCGGAAAAAATGAAAGTTTCATATAAAACTGTACAACGTTTAATGAAGAAACTTGTGGATCTAGGCATGATTAAACAAATAGCAATGAAACGTAAAAAAGATATGCTACAAACTTCTAATGCTATTATTATTCAACCAATTGTGGAAGAAGTGTCCAACAAGGTAGATACAAAAAGTCCTACAAAGTGTCCTACCATTAAGACAAAACCTGTTTCCTTAAAACAAAATATAAAAGATATAAACAAACGTAATAGTAATGAGAATAGCAATACTCCTAAAAAGAATATTGAACAAGCTGATTTTGTTGCTCACTGGGTACCAGAACGTTTTATTTCTTTAGTTAGCTCTTTTTACAGTGAATCTAAAACCATTCAAGAACTATGGAAGGTCGTAAGACAGTGTAACAAAACTATTAACTTCTCTACAGGTGATAAAGCATTTACTAAAGACCAGGAGCTTACAATCGGCTTAAAAGCTATCAAAGAATTTGTTATGAAGATTAAATCCGGAGTAAAAATGAAGAAAGGTAAATTCGCGTATTTCAATGGAATTGTAAATAACTTAATGGACAAGTTCTATTTCGATAAGGAATTTATGGGAGTATAACCTCTCCTAAAAACACGAACATGCGTTTGATTTATTCTCAATGTCTTGGTATCATATGGTTAGATATTCCATGCATAAAGTGAGGTATACACCATGAAACCATTAACAAGTAGACAAGCTGAAATTTTAACTTTCATCCAAGAAAAAGTAATAGAAAACGGATATCCTCCCACTGTTAGAGAAATTTGCCAAGCAACCGGACTCGCCTCTAGTTCTACAGTACATATGCACTTAATGCACTTGGAAGAAAAGGGGTATATCCAACGCGATCCATCTAAACCACGTACAATAAAAATTTTGAAAGGAGGACTTATATGATTACCAATCCAATAGCATTTGAAAAGGACAAATTGATTAGAGAAATAATTTCGGCTCAAAAACAAAGTGGGCACCTATTATACCACCACAATAATCACGTAGAAATCGCGCATCTTATTTATGAACATCACGGCTATAAACAATTTTTACTAGACAATCCTAGTGCGGTAAAAATTTCTTTAGAAGAATTAAAAGAGAAACATAAACAAGTAATGGATTTACTTGAACGAGTTAAAAACCTCTAAAAGCGAAATTAAATGTAATATTTACAGTTGTTGCATGAAATTGGTATGATTTAGATATTACTTCAAGGAGGTTATTTCATGAGTTACGATACTATTGCTTCACTACAACGTATTGAGCAATTAAAGCAATCGGAAGCCGCAGCTGGAGATAGATTAATTTTAAAAAGAGCTGATTCAAAAGCGGAGCTTGCCATAACTGTAGCTGCTTTTGCTTTGGCACTTTTTACATTTGGTATTTCTCTTGTGATATTCGCAATTTGGTTCTTAATAAAAGAACTTACAGCTAAAACATATTTAGTAAAAAATGTAGCTACTGGTGAGAAGTTTAGAGTGAATCGAAAGGACTTTAAACAATATAAAAAAGACTTTAAAGCCAAAGAAAAAGAAGTGAAGAAGATTTCAGATTTGTAATAGTAGTATTTTATTCGTATTATAGTATATTTGTATAATCACTGATTAAGGAGAGAGTATTATGAAAAAACAAATGAATGCGCCAATTTGTTTACATTGCGAAAAGGAACTTGAAAATTGGAGAGGCAATGTAATGACAAAAAAAGATGAAATGTTTAGCACTGGTGTAGTTCAAGGATTAGAAATATGGTGTAAAGAGTGTACAAGTTCACTTGATAAAAGAGGATATGGAACTGAGTACCATAATCTATGGGAGCTAGCTTGGGTAAAAGAAACATACTTTGACCAATTAGAAAGCTTAATTAATCAAATGCAAGATAGAGAGGGTTTATATAGATTTTCTAACCAAGCTGTAATGGATTGCTTACAATTAGGAAGAATCTTATATGATAAACAAATTGAAGTTGAAGATGAGGAATATTAAAATTATAAGCCACCTCAATTAAAAGAGTGTCCTTTTTATTATCTAATAAATACTTAATATATTATTTCTTTTAAGGGGGCATCTTCATGAAGGTCGTTCGTTCAATATTCAACGCATTTCGTTTATTGAGTAAAATCATAAATCCGATATTAAAGGCATTATCTAAAAGTAAATTTTAATTACATAGAAATAAAAAAAGCCGTCAAATGACGGCTCTTATTTTTGTTCATAAAACTACTCTTTTGTTTTATTTAATTTCATACCACCATTTATCATCTAGTTGAGCATTCATCACACATTATCATTATTTTCGAATAACCGGAACCCAAAGTTCACTACTCGGATTTCGATCAGGTGCTAAATAATTTTCAATACAAGGAAGATCTGCTAACTCATATCCAGAGGTAGGTAGCCATTCTGTATAGAGACGTTTCCATGCATCAGAGACATTCGGAAAAACAGCCCATGTACTTTTAGGGATTACAATCTTCTCCATGCCACTAGTATATTCGCTTTGGTAACGGCATCCCATCATATACTCAAATGTTTCATCTGTTATAGCAGCTTGCTTTCCACATACACCTAAAAGCCCTTCTAATTTACATTGCGGATTTTCCCACGACATATCTATAAGTTGTTTCAATAATCCACTTTTTGTTGCTTCCTCCCATAATGTCGGAATCATACGAAAGGCAGCCTCAGTTATGACTTTTTCTTTCACTCCTACAATTTCAACCTTACAATCTAGCACTTCAATTCTATACTCCATCTCCACATCCCCTTTAATCGTGATTTGAAAGGAAATTCTCGGAAAGGCTTTTAATTCAACCCCTTTACGTCTCGCTTCTGTTGGAGTCACCCCATGAAGGCTTTTAAAAGCCCGACTAAATGCGTCCGGTGAATCATATCCATACTTCAGCGCAAGATCAATAATTCGAATGAAACTATCATTTTGAAGTTCAAATGCAGCTTGTGATAAACGTCTACGCCTTATATATTCCGACAAAGTAAAACCTGTAATAGACGAAAACATTCTAGGAAAATGATACTCTGAACAACAAGCTAACCTCGCTACTTCTTTTGCATCTATTTCATTCGATAAATTTTGCTCAATATAATTCATCGAGCGATTCATTCTCTCTAACCAATCCATTCTAAATCCTTCCTTTCAAACACATTATGGACAAAATAAAAATATCTTTCCCGATTTTTGTTGATTGAAAGATGTCGGGTGTTTTTAATATTGATAGATTTTGAAAATGTACCGATACCTTCTGAAAAAATTTTGATAAATGACAAAGTTTTTTACTATTACCCGTTTCAACATTGTCCTCTACCTTTTTAAAGTTCTTAACCACCTTATTATAATTAAAACAACTTTTTTTGTAATCAAGTATCATTATTGTGAATTTACAATGCCACTTTTCAATTTCAAATTATTAAAAAGTTATGCATTCAATAAAAACTTTTCAATAATCCCCTTTCGATATCTGTTATACTAAATATTGAAATTTTCAATATTCAGGGGGATAGAAATGGAAAAAGCAACAAATGAAAAAGAAGAAAAAAAACGCCGAGGGTGTGGATGTTTAGGTTGTTTAGGTATCATCATTTTATTAATTATTTTAATAGGCTCTTGTACAAAAAGTTCGGATAGTGATAAATCCGAAAAAGCCTCTACTGTTATTAAGCAAGAGGAATCAAAACAATCTGAGGAAGTAAAAGAAGATGAAAAAAAACAACAAGATCTTCAGAAGCAACAAGAAGAATTAAAAAAGCAAGAAGCTGAACAAAAAAGACAACAGGAACTTCAAAAACAAAGAGAAGAACAGCAAAAACAAAAAGAATTCAAGAAACAACAAGAGCAACAAAAGAAACAAGAAGTTGCTACTCCACCCAAAACAAATCAAGTAACAGAACAAAATGGAACTTGCACTATTAAAGGTAATAAAAATAGTAGAGGCGAGAAAATTTACCATATGCCTGGTCAACAGTTCTATGATAAAACAAATGCTGAAGAAACGTTCTGTTCTGAAGCTGATGCAAAAGCTGCTGGATATAGAGCTTCTAAAAAATAAAGTATAAAAAGCCGCCCAACAGGACGGCTCTTGTCTTTTCACTTCACATACACATAGGCTTCACTTGCTGTGACATAGTATGTTTTACCTTTACTATTGTGTACTTTGTATTGCGGGGATCCATTGACGTTTATTTTTGCATCAATTGTAAAACCTAATCCTGCATCTACAGAACCAGCAACATCTTTACCCTGCCAAGATGGAGCATCATAGAATCGTAAATTATTAACTTTAGAAACAACACGCTTACCTACAACTGATGAATCTACTGTGCTTTTCTTACTAAACTTCACATAAGATGGATCGTTCTTAATCCATTGCTCTCTACCAAGATTTAACCAACCATCCTTTTCACCCCATACAACATAAGATTCCGGTTTATTTAGCTGACGAATCTTAGAATAGCTTGTACTAGGTCCTTTACGTAAGTTCACATTGTAGCCTTCAATATAAGCAATACCATCTGTTACAGCCGTTGGAACTTCTGCTGGTTTAGATGGCTTATCAGGAACGGAAACTTCCACACTAGAGTTATTATATGCTCGTTGCACATCAGCGCGGAATTGAGCTTCTGAAACTCCATGACTACGTAAATAATCAAGTGGATCTTCATGATCTGTACCACCAAGATATTTTGTAACATCGCAGTGAGTCCATAATCCTTTTTCTACAGATAATCCACGATCACGAAGAATTTTAGCTAATAACTTAACGTATTTATCATAGCTACGTTTGAATTTCTCATAATCTCTTGTTTCGCATAATTCTACGTGAACAAATCGTTTATTTGCTCCTGGTCCTGCGCCATAGGCAATGTATTTCGTATCAGCAATTTGGATTGTTTCATTCCAATCAACTGCATAATGCACGAATGCTGAACGCCACGTACGAGACTCATATTTTTGAATATTAATAGCTGGCGCTTCAGGAGTTGCTGTAGAATGTGCTACAACACCCTCATAAGCACCTACACCATTACGGTATGGTTGTTTAGGTAAATCAGGAATAATCAGTGTTCTATCAGCAAAAGCACTTGTTGCAACGGATAAAACCAAAATAACAGCAAAGACTACAGAAGAAATATGTTTTAATGTTTTTTTCATTTCACATCAGCATCCTTTTTCATAATTTTTGTGTGGTCAAATAATCCACTTGCTGATAGACCAATGATGATTCCTTGAAATACATTTGTTTTGATATCTCCGTCCAAAAATAAAACGCCTAGCACAATGCCAAGCGTTAAATTTAATAACGGAACATATTTTGTTTGTAATCCAATTGTTTTTACGATTTGTGAGAGACCAACTACAATTCCAATCATTACAGCTAAACTAACCATTACATACCACCCCCTTTCATTAAGAAAGTGAGAATACCACCAATAATTCCACCAACTATAAGTCGTAAAATCCAAGTAGTATTGGCGCTGATTTTATCTAACTGTTTGTTGATATTAATAATGTCTTTTTCGTTACCTGTTGTGCGTATTTCTAAGCTTTTCACTTCTAATCTTATTTCCTTAATTTCTTGCTTGATTTCTTGAACATCACTTCTTACTTCTTGTAATCCTTCCACCTTAACCACCCCTTTTTAGGCAATAAAAAAAGACCAGCTTATGGCTGCTCTGGGTTCTTATTTATTAATTGTTGTAATAACTCTTCTAAAGCTGTAATTCGCTTTTCTTACTGAGTCGTTTTTTATTTATCGTTCATTTATCTTTTTTTTAGTATGCCGGTTCGTTATATTAGTTGACCACTTCCGTTACATCCTTCAAAACAATTACATAGGTTGCTCTTTGTAATACTTTGTGTTTCGTTTCTAATCCATCAAAAGCTTTTTCTATACACTTCCACTTCATTTCCTTACCGTCGAACACATCATATCCGGATAACATTTGAAATGCATAATTTACTACATCGCTCCCGAAATCCGGTGGCATTTTAAACCATCCTTTTACATTTGAATGTGTAGTATGTGGAATCGCTTGTTTTCCTAGTGTAGTTAACTCGTTTATTAAATCTTCCGGAAGTTTAAATAATGGAAATTCAGAAACCATTAATGATTCATCATAATTTAATTGTTCTCGAACTCTATCAGCATTGATATTGATAATCATATGATTCTCCTCTAGTAAGATATCAGAACCATGATCGATTGTTAATTCATCAAATACCGGTTTGAAAAATTTAGCCATAATAATTCACTCTCTTTTCTTTTTATTTGTTTAGTAATTGTTGCACTAATACCTTTAATTCATCAACTTCAGCTTTCAGTGAAACTTTCTCAAGTTTTTCAGCTTCAAGTTGTTCTTTAAGAGTTTCAACTTCCTGCTTCAACATACCATTGTCAAATTGAATATTTTTAACTTTAAAGTCAACTTCTTGTATTGCTTGAATAGAAATTGCAACCGAGCTATAAAGTTTTATAGCGTCTTTCTGTGGTGTGGTGAATACATCGTCAGTTTCCTCCGCAATCATACCGTAATTAATCGGAAGTGTAATAGACTCCCCTGACTCGAAGCGTTCAACATCTCTTATAAAGTGATACTGTTTTATGTTTACAGAGTTGATTTTATCTAAAGCAGAGAATGGAAGGTCTTCTATGTCCGTTTTAAGCGTACGAGAAGAATTAGGGATAAATTCTTGCGCCCACATACGCCCTGTAGCAGATATATTTTCAGTAGCTCGTAGTGTTCTGAGTTTAATATCTCGGAAAGCGTCACCTGTCGCACTTTTAATCTGTAATCCATCACCTACATAATCAGGATGCCTTGCCATTCTAAACATGATTTGATTTGCAAAAGTAAAATCTACATCTCCTTGAGTAGTTGGAGCTAAGTCTTTAATTGTCATTGCAGGGAATGACTTGTTATCACTTGTATAAAAATTAAAGTAGCCACGTTTAGCGGTAAAGTAGATATCTTTAGAAGCGCTCAAGGTTATAAATCCTGTAGTACCACTTGTGGAACTGGCAGTAAGAGAAATATTACCATTTGTATTAGTTAAACTCATATCGCCTACAGAGTTAATTTGCATTGCTCCGTCATAACGATAGAAGTTAATATAACTCGACTTTAAAATGTCATTTCCACTTCTACCAGTAGCAACTCCAATAGAAGCAACTGAATTAGTCCATTGAGAACCGTTAATTGTTGTTTGATCAATGACAAGTGACCCGTTAAGAGTTCCTGAACTTGCATAGTCATTTCCTAAAATTAAAGCAGACTGAATATTACTATCTGAACGATTTATAAATCCAAAATATCCACGAGCTTGACCACTTCCGTATAACGTCATGTTCTGAGCATTTAAACGGATGTGATTCGCTCCTGATCCCTGAGGTGCTGTTTGGATGGTAACGCCTTGTAAAGTCTGAGCTTTTAAGTGCTTCGCTTCAATATAGCCATCAAGATAAATCTTGTTTGCCTGAATCAATACAGATTGAGCTGTTTGGTTGATTGTGGATGCTATGTTACCTTTTTCAACTCTTTGGTTAATCGCATCAGCCATTAGTGATATTGAGCTTGAGTGAGATTCTACAATTGCCTTGCTTCCAAATTGACCGTTTGCTTCTGTTTTCGTGTAAACCTCTTCAGCTTCTGCTTTTAGGTCAATCCGATTAGATTGTTGATTAATCGTGGTCTCCATTTGAGTGACTTTGTTATTAAAATCAGATGTAGCTACTTTCTTAGCAATCTC
The DNA here is from genome assembly GCF_038006905.1 of Bacillus sp. FSL R9-9834. Taxonomy (NCBI): domain Bacteria; kingdom Bacillati; phylum Bacillota; class Bacilli; order Caryophanales; family Bacillaceae; genus Bacillus; species Bacillus sp. FSL R9-9834. The sequence continues at coordinate 1,184,877 of NZ_JBBOWD010000001.1, read as the reverse complement.
ACGGATCATCGCATCATAATTACCCATATCTTTAGGATTCGGCATAAATACAGACTTGGTAGAGCCTTTTTGAAACATAGGATTACTAATGTAGATGCTTCCATTACGTCTTATCCCAACGGTGATTTGCATATGTGTAACTGCTTGATTCAATGGTGGAATCGTCACAAAATATTCTTTCCAAACACCATTTTCAATTACATCGTTGATATTTGCCCCAACAGCACCCACAATTCTATCACCGTTCCATGCCTTGATTTCTGCATAGAGTCCATCATCAATGGAAGATTTATTAGTCACAAACACCATAGCCCTATAAGTGTACTCGCTATATGGATCTATGTTACCTACTACTTGATTTAATCCTGTCCATGAATAATCCCCCGTAAAACCAGAACAATAAATTTTAACAGAGTTGTATCCTCCATAACGTAAGACATTGTTAGGTTCAAATTTTCCTTTGTCAACATCAGCTGTCCATGTTCCCCATTTATCCAAGGAAGGAATTTCATTTATAACATTTCCCCACTCATCTATTTCTTTCTGAGTGAATGGAGCATTGAAAACTAAATTTGTTTCCCCTAGCTTCCCAACATAATCCTGCATTTGAGTCTCAGACACTTTAGATTTGATTTGATTATTAAGTTGTGTAATATCACTTGTGTTTTGTTGAATAATCTCTCCATGTTTCCCTTGCGTTTGGGATATCGTCGCAATGGTTTGAGAATTTGAATTTGTAGTCTGTTCCACTCTATTCAGAGTTGATTGCATTGCACCTTGTTCTTTTTGCACACTTTGAATTGTAGCTACATTGGTATCAACCGTTTGCTTAATTTCGTTAGTTTTCTTTACTATCACTGCATTATCTTCTGGTGCTGGTCTCCAAGTATAGACTTTATCTCCTACAGTTATTTGAGGAGATGACTGTTGATACCATTGGTCACCACTTAATGCTTCCCACACTTCAACACGCATCCAATCCTCAGTATTCCATCCTTCAATGGCCATCATCTTTGCTGTGACTACGAATGATACATTTGAGCGTCCCCATTCAGAAGTGACTGTAACCATTTCAGTTCCTGTTTTATCACCTGTAAAGTAAAAACTTTGACGTTTTTCACCAGGTGGTAAGTTTTTTATCCTAGCATAAATTGAATAGTTTAGCACATCACCTTCTTTTACAACTTTACGTCTTATTAAATCTGCAAAGTTATAGGCGATACCTTGCCAAGCGCTTTGGGTTTCTATTACGGTGTTACCCATGAAAGTATCTGTAGAGATTCTCACTAAATTATTATCCTTTAACCACCATCTATTATCCTTATCTGAGTTTGGTTTTGCTTCCCCAAAATCTCCTGAACCAATCATAAGGTTCGTTACATTATCATTAATGTTATTTACAGTAGTTTGTAATTGTGTGATGGTACTAGTATTAGATTCTGCCGTCTGCTTAGCAGTATTGGCTGTTTGTGTTACTTGCTTCAAATCATCACTAATAGTATCTACCTGCGTTTTTTCGGCTTTATGAGTAATTGCCTCTGCATTCTGGTCAATTTCTGTTTTCATGTCAGTGAACTTCTGTATATTCCCTTGTTTGTCAGTTTCATAAATTTGTTTTCCAATAAGATTTTGATCAACCCAATCTTTTGTATAAACCCCTTCTTTATCGGCTTTATCCTCTAATTGTTGATTCAACCAAGTCTTATCAGGCATATCCTTCACTGTCTCTTTTAAAGTATTAATCTCATTTTCTGCATTCTTAATACTTTGTTGTAATGGTCCTGTATCCGGAACAACAGGTTCCCAAGTCGTACCTGTCCATATTTTCAAAATACCAGGCTTACCACCACTAATATCACGCCATAGCGTTTTATTCGGTCTAAGATTAGCTGTAGGTGGCTTAACACCCTCTATGATATCTACAAGATTTTGTTCCATATATTCAACAGTCGCTTCTGCTAAATCTTTTGCGGTTTGACTTTCTTTTTGAGCCTGATCTGCTTTATCTTTAGCATCAATGATGTTTTGATTTTGTTCAGTGACTTTATCTTTTAATTGGTCAAATAACTCTTGTGGAACCTTGTCATATAATGAGCTTAGTATCTTTTGGTACAATCTTCGTAACTCGTCATTTTGATCAACAATTTCACGATAATCGCCAAACATATATTTATCTTGTTTTGGATCCTTAAATGATTCATCACCAGCAATAGCACGAGCTTCAAGATATAACTTAGGTGTAAATCCTGTATCTATAATTCTGATTGTATCGCCTTCATTAATTAATTCGTGAGCTAATCCAAATAATCGACCAATACTTTGAGCTTGAACTTCGTAGGAAACAGAAGTGTTTACTAGTTTATTCATTTCCGTTTTCATGAGAGTCATAAGTCGCTGTGGAGACATATCCTCGTTTTCTGTTTGCGGAGTATAAAAAGCAAATTTATGTTTCCCTTTTTCATTCCATCGTTGATATGCTGCATCATCCACAAGATACGGAACACCATTATTTATTTCTGAAATCGTAATGAATTCTCCATTATCTTTTTTAACGTAACCTAATAAAGCGGTACAAATGTTTTGAGAGTTTTCAATACGTTTAATCCCCAACAAGTCCTTACCGACAGTTACTTCTTTTCTTGTATCTCGACCTCTCTTCTTAACCATATCCACATAACGAACTACGATTTGAGAGCCGACAACTTCAGCACGGTATTGGATTTCTAGTTCAAATGAAGCGGCAATCTTTTTTAGTAAATCTAATGGATTAGTGAATTCATCAATAGTTATTGAATGTGATCCATCATGTTCGGTTTTACCTATTTCCCACTTCGTACCTTTTAGAGCTATTTCCATACATTGTTTTAATGTTTTACTTTCAATTTTTTGCGGTTCAATAATTTCTGCTTTAGCAAGTTGAATCCATTCCCCTGATGCATAAACCACTAATGATTTATCATCAGAATCTTTTTCCACTTCAGTAATAACATAAGGAACGATTCTACCGCCGCGAACCTCTTTTAACACTAAGTTTTGTTGCACAAGTGTAGCTGCATGGTCTGTATTCTCAAATACCCTAAACTCTAATGTATCTATATTATTTTTAATTTCCCAATGTCTCTTATCATCCCAATAGTCTTTTGGTTGTATAGCTGAAACGATTTGACTCTTTTTAAAATCAACAACATGTAAAGTTCCGCTTGGTGTCCTCATCTAAATCGCTCCCTATACGTTAATTCCACTATTCCTACATTGGCTGGTCGTACTATAATTTCATTCTGTCCCCGTTTTACAATAGGAAATGTACTGAATATGTCTTTCAGTGCTATTGCATTCGTACCATTAATTGTTACAAGTGATCGTTCCGTATCGATTTGAATTTTGTCTCCTACATCGAAAATATAAGGAGTCTCATCTATTTCTAAAGTATTAATGCGCCAAAATTTAACGTCCTTAATTTGACATACATTAACTGGATAATAATCTCCAAAAGCTACACAACCAACAGCAATATACTTTGGTTCTTTAGTAGTATTTGGGTTTCGATTACCTACGTCATGGTATTCCATTACAAATGATGCATCGTCCTGTTCAGTTCCTACGAAATATTTCGCACAGTAAACTCTCCAGTGGTTTCCTCTACGTGCTAAAGAAAAATGCCCACTGAATTGATTGAAAGTATCAATATAATATCCAGTTTCGTTCGATAGAAGCTGTTCATTATCGCCTGTTCCAATAGAAGAATGAGCCAAAGTAATTTCATGACTCATATATTCATCGCTCATATCCAATTGACAGATAATGTTGTAATCAGCATCCAAGATCATCGCAATTGTTTTACCCATTTGATCATACTTTGTAGACTGTAAGGCAAACTGGATATCCATTTTGAAATCTCCAATTTTCTTACCTATTGTCGGAATTTCTTTCATCACAAAAGGCCCATGCCATTTGTTCAGTTCACTTTGTCCGTAATCCGAAGCTCTAAAAGCTTTTCCACCTATGACTTCCATAGAGCCTCTTGCAAGAAACTTTCCTATCTGTCCTCCAAAAGGTTCCCACCCCTTAAGGCTAGAGCAATCATCATTGATAAGTCTCTCATCTTCTTTTACAATTTTAGATTTATACCCAACAGGATAACCAATCCGAAAATAGTCATTATCATTCCAGACATCAAGGAAAGGGCTCTGCGCTCCCACAGTTATATCAATAATTGGATTAGATTCTACAGATCCTCTATTACGAAATTCAGCTTTTAAGTTCCCACCCTCATCTATTGCTAATACTTTCTTCTGTGTGGGCCCTAACTTATAAGGCATTGGACAAATAAAAGTAATGGTCCCCATTCCAAGTGTTACGAATTCATCTGGGTCAAAGCTATCATCCACAACTGCTAAATACGTTCTATTTGGTTCTACATCAAAAATAAGCTCTACTGGTTCATCTGTTATTAGCCAATCTGCAATTTCTTCTTTTAATAGTTCTAAGTCTCCATCATCAGGAACAATAATTCCAACAGGAATAGATAAAACACGCATTTCTGTTTGTGTATTTAATAATCTTGCACCTGGATATCCTGGAACACTTAAAAAATTCCGTTTCAATGGTGCCCAAGTAGGTCTTTTCCACCCTTTTGCAATTTGGACAAATTCTTTACGTGCATTATTAAATGTAAAAGAACTCATGTTGACACCTCATTTCTTTATAAAACAAAAGAAACTCAAACCTAAAAGGCTGAGTTTCTTTGTTCTTCTCTTTCTTGATATTCTTTCGTATATCGATAAGTACCGCGCGCCACATCTCTTCCCTCTAAAACAACTGGCACTTCAATAATCAAATCTCCACCTTGTGTTGGAATCATTCCATTTCCACCTGTTTGTCCAGGAGAATAATTAAACACTTGGTTTGCAACCGTATTTGTCATAGCTTGTCTACTATTGGACATACTTCCATATACACCACTCATAACAGACTTTAATCCTGCTAATTGACTCATAGAACTAGACATCATCCGACTCATATCACCCATTAATTGATTCATAGTCCCAGTAATGCCGAGTGATTTTTCTTTTGATGATAAAGGTGTAACTGTGATTGAATTACCCTTTTTCGTAAATAATTCTGGTCCAGCTTCACCTGTAATAAATGAACCATCACCTACAGGTTTCCCGCCTTTAGCAAGCATTGGTACATGTGGAATAGTCGGCGCGCTAACTCCTGGTATATTGTTTAATAATTCTGCTGGTGTGTTAAAGCCATCTATAAATTTATTAATAATACGAATGATTCCATTGATAGCTGTACGAATACCACTTTTAATGCCATCCCATACGCCTAATACTGCTGATTTCATACCCTCAAACGCTCCACTAACTGCATTTGTGACCCAACGAACAGGAGTCATAATAGCTTCTTTCAAACCATTCCATACTGAAGATGCTGTTGACTTAATACCTTCCCAAATGTTTGAAAGCGTGGATTTAATACCGTTCCAGATACTACTACTTGTACTACTAATCATATTCCAAACAGTAGAAATAGCTTGTTTGATGTTATTAAATACGGAACTTGCTGTGGAAACAATTGAGTTCCATAAACTAGAAAGATAGCTTTTAATTGCATTCCATACCGCACTTGTAGTGGAACTTATCGTGTTCCATGTATTTACGATCCAGTCTTTTATTGAATTAAATATTGGCGTTACAAAAGCAACTAATCCATTCCAACATGATTGTAAGAAGCCCTTAACAGCATTCCATACAGTCATTGTTGCGGAACTGATTGTATCCCACACGGTAATGATCCAAGACTTGATTTGTTCGAAAATCGGCATAACAAATGCTACAAGCCCGTTCCAACAAGAAACTAAGAAATTCTTAATCGTTTCCCATACAAAACTTGTAGTAGAACTAATGGTATTCCAGCATTCAGAAATGAAATTCTTTATACCTTCAAATATTGGTGTAGCAAAGTATAAAATCGCTGTCCAAATCGCTTGTAAGTATTGAATAATGAAATTCCATACAGTTTGAATCACTGTGGAAATACCATTCCAAATCATAGAGAAGAAATCTGCGATTCCTTGTAAAATTGGTGTTAGAAAGGCAACTAAACCATTCCATGTCTCTTGGAAGAACGTTGAAATTGAAGTCCATACCTCAGTGAAGAAGGTTGCTATTCCTTGTAAGACGGAAGTAAGATATTCCACAATTCCATTCCAAATTTCCATACAAAAATTAAAAATAGAAGTCCAAACACTAATGTATGCTTCTAAAATAGCGGTTCCCCAAGTTACAACAAACTCAACTATTCCATTCCATAAGCCTATTAAGAACTCCTTAATTGAATTCCAGACTTCCGATGTAGTTTGGCTAATACTATTCCAAGTGTCGCTTGCCCATTGTACAATCCCATCCCATATTGCTACTAAGAACTCTCCAATGGCATTCCAAGCATCAATGGTCCATTGCCGTATAGAATCCCAATTTTTATAAATTGTAACACCTAGAGCGACAACAGCTGCTACAATTATCGGAATAAGAGCAATCCATCCTGTCATTGCCCACCCTATACTTGTTATGACAACAACAATTGGCGCCAAAGCCATAAATGCTCCTGCAATTACTCCAATAGTTACTGCTATAGCCGCTAATGTAGCTGCTAACTTTGGATTATTAGAAATCCAATCCGCAATTTTACCAACAACATCAGCTATAACTCCGAGAACAGGTTTGAGAGCCATCTGTAAATCTTGCATTGCTTTTTGAAATTTAACTGCTGGGTTTGCATCCATTTTCTTAACAGAATCATTTAATTGGTCTTGATTCTTTTTAAAATCAACCGTTTTTTCTTTCGCACCTAGTAAAGTATTAATAATGTTTTGCCCTTGATCTTCATACATTGTCATTTTGTTATCGTAAAGGCTTTTTATCCTCTACTTCTTGCACTTCATATTAATGCAAGATCGGCATACGTTTTCACTAATAAGTGTCGCGGTCTCGTGGAGGGATTATATCTTTTCACCCTCTATGCTCTGCCCCTGACTATATTTTATATAGCCTTCGGTTCAAGTTAGGAATCTCACCCTTCTTGCTTAATACCGCAATTTTACTTCGGCACAATTTATCATCTACCGAAAAATTTAACACCTAATTCATTACGCTTTGTTTCATCTTCAACCTCTGATAAAGCTTGTGCAATTTCCGTCATAGCTGCCGATCCATCTTTACCGCCTTTAGCTACTGCCTGGCCCCATTTTTCAACTTGTTCTGCTGAAATTTTTGTGCCTTCAAGGGATTCTTTCATAGCTTTATCGACACCTTGACCGAATTCAGCTGCTTTGATACGCCCTTCTTTCAAGCCATCTAGCAAATTATCAATATTCCAGGTTCCTGTATCAACACCAGCCTCCATAATCGCCTGTACTTCTTCAGCACTATATCCAGCCCGTGTTAATTGCCCACCATATTCAGCAATAATATCTAATTGTTCCGGTGGAAAGCCCATTTTTAGTAATGCATCAGCCATCCCAAGAGCGCCTTCTTGTGATATTCCCAATTCATTGCCGATTTCATTTGTTTCTTGAATTAGCTCAGTAAAATCTATACCTTCATAGGATTGTGCAATTGCGGCCGCTCCTTTTACGATAGCTGCATTCGCTTCATCACTTACGCCTTTATTTAAAGCCCATTGCCGGCGTACACCTTCTAAAGATGCTTCAGCATCCACTCCATAAGCTGAAATTCCCCTTACAGCTTCCTCTACTGATTTTTTCGATGACTCTGGAACATCAAAAGCTATATCAATTTTCGTTTGTAACTTTGACATATCCATTGCTTTTTCAATTGCAGTTGCAATTCCGCCACCAGCCGCTAAACCACCAATAACATTTTCAAGCCCTACTTTTAAGCCTTCAAATTTTTTCTCCGTCCTGCCAGCTTCTTGTTGTAAATCTCTTAGTTCATTTTGCACTTGCCGTATTGAGTTTCCAGCATCCACAGAACGAAGAGCACGTTGTAATTTATCAATATCTGTCCCTGCCCCTAATGCTTCACGACCAATAATTCCAATTGCTTGCTCTAACTGCTTACTTGTAGCCGTTCCATTTCGAATTGCATTCACAAGACGATTTCCTAATGCTCCTGCAAAATCATCAACACTTTTTCCAGTTGCGCTAAACAATGTTTCTAATTGCCTTGTGGAACTCGCTACATTATCTTGTTCAGCCTTCATATTTCCAAGCTTATTTTTCAGACCATTAAGAGACCCTTCTGTAAATTCAATCTCACGCCTAAAAGCACGATATTGTTCTTCAGAAATTTTACCGTTTTGAAATTGAGCTTGAACTTGTTGTTCAGCTGCTTTTAACTTGTCTAGTTTTTGTGTTGTATTTTCAATTTGTTGTGTAAGTAACTGTTGCTTTTGCGCTAATGCTTCCACATTGCCAGGATCAAACTTCAGCAACCGTTCAACATCTTTTAACTCTTTGGTTAAATCATTACTACGTTTATTTACGTCTTTTAAAGCATTTTGAAGACCTGTGGTTTCGCCGCCAATTTCAATCGTAATACCTTTAATTCTTCCCGCCATTTTCTCACCCCTTTCTTAGAATGAATCGAAGTCTTTTTGATTTGCTTTTCTCACTTTTTCTTTGTCTGGATTCTCCATTTCAGCGAATTCAGCAATGTAATCAAAACAATCACCGATTGTCATATCTTCTAAATCCCAACTTGTTAGTTTCGCTTTATAACAAAGAGCAAGGAACGTATCAGTGGTTAATTCTTCATCACTGAATGTTCCTTGCTCTCCATTACTTTTCTTTATTTTTTTTTTGCGCCCATCGTACTTTGAATCATGTCCATAATTTCTGGAAGAATCTCAGAGATAGGGAACTCATCAAAACCATCTAACCATGTAATTGGATCAGCAATTTCTGGATTTGCTGTTTTTGCATATAACCAAACTAGATCATAAACAACCTCAAAATCTACTTTACTAAAATCTATATTCGCTAAATCAATAGTAGCTCCAGCTTGAGGATTTGAAGGAGCAATAACTCCTAATTTGAGCATATCTGCAAATAAATCACGTCTAAATTGCGCTTTATATCGTTTAACTGTTGCCGCTGTACTTTTTAATCTGACTTGTTTTCCGTCTATTGTAATTGTCTTTTCCATTTACTATTACGCTCCTTTTGGTGCTGTTGTTTTTTTAATGTACACTTCTTTGTACCAATTATCATAAATAGCTTGAGTTGTTTTAGATGTTGTTTTCGTTTTAACCATAGGTCTTCCGCCAGGCGCTAAAATCAGTGGGCTAGCAACGAATTTTAATTCATTTGTATTTGGTTCAGCGGAATTCGTTTTTGATTTAGATGAAATGTTAGGACGACTCGCTGAGCAGTTATACATAACATGTCGAGTTGCTTTCACATCACCATCAAATTCAAATAATAGTGCGAATGGTTGACCTTTTGCATCAGCTAACTCATTTAATACACCATCCGTCTCATCTAATTGCTCACCCAATGCATCTATAGCAAATTGTTCCGGAATAGTAGCGATATTCAGCGTTCCTTCATAGCCTTGGTTATTATCTGCTGAATAATAAAGCATATCGTCTGCGTAGAATTCAATTAAATCACCGCGTGGCTCATTTGTTAGTTCAACTGCACCAGGCATTGGAATTGGCGTTTTAAATGTAACGACCCCATCAGTTACGTTGTATGGTACATAATGAACATTTTTCAAACCATAAGATACTTTGTTTTCTGGCATTTACATCAACCTCGTTTCATATATTTTTTGATACATTTTTTCAGATTCAATAAAAGTCCCGTATGAGTCATAAGGAATTTCATGATCATCTAGGACTCTTTCAAGCTTTGCTTCTGCAACTAAATCTTTTTTAGTTGTGTAAAGCTCAATGTTTAAATTATTTATCTTGTGGTAGACCTTGTTATCAGCCATTAAATTTGCTGATCCGTCCACAAGAAAACAAATATAAGGCGGTGCCGGAACTGGCTTGGTTGGTGTTGCTGTAAAATGAGAATAAGCCACAGGATAACCTGTAGCTTCAAGGATTTTCTTTAGTTCACCTAGTGTCATTGCCCAATCGCCCTTTCAACGCGTTCAACAAAATCATTAATCGCATGTTCTTCAGCTGGTGCAATATGAACTTTAGCTGGTACTCGTCCACCATTTGCCTTCGCATGACCTTTCTCCAGTAAATGAGTAAGCTGCGGTTTTAAAGCATTATGAACAATAATCGTGTTACCATCCTTCTTTTTTCGCCAACCTTTACTATACCTGCCCGTATTTTTAGGGCTTTTTTGCTTTAATTCACCCACTAAATTATCCGCTACCTCTTCCTTCACAACTTCCATGTCTTCCTCAATTACATTGGCATATCTTTGTAGTTCCATAGCAATTTCATTGGATAATTCATCAATATTAGCCACCAATATTCACCTCACAATATAATTCTGTGAAGCCATCCGATCTCATAAAGGAGCGGTAAATAGTGTATTTCATTTCCTCATATTTTACCTTGCTTTCCTTGTCATACTCATCAGAATCAACAATTAGCATAATCTGTGGTTTACGATTAAGCTGTCCCGCTGAATAAAATTCAGATTGACTAATACTTAATTCAGAGCAAAATATTTGTCTTGGTTTTTCATTTGTACCGATTTCTTGTCCAAGCTCATCCTTTTCAGTTTCAATGGAAATTAAAAAGCACACATCGTCTAATGATATGCGCTTTGAATTTCCTACACTGGATTTAATTGACGGCATCTTTAATCCCTGCCTTCTTAATCACTCTATTATTAAGCCGGATTTGTAAATTTCGAGATAATGGAACATCTTCTTGGCGATGTCGGTAAATCCATGCTGCATAATCAACTGTGAGCATTTGATCATCGATATTTTCAAAATCTAATACAATTCCTGTTCTCTCAATCTCATTTTGAGAACTAACTAATAAATTATTAAAATAAGCATCCCTCAAATCGTGAGTGATGCCTAAATCAAGTTTTAATAAAGTTAATAAGTTAGTTTTTACTTGATCATTCATTGCCTTCTAATTCCTTGATTAAAGGCTCACCTCTAAGATTTTCGCTCCCCAAAAGTTCTTCAATCCGTTTTTTCTTTCCTTGCCCCTTATGAGGGTAATGATCTCCCTTTCGATAAATGTGATTATTATCTTGTAAGTCTGTAAAATCTTCTAAGACTTCATACTTAGCCATTCATAACCACCCTTTCTTTACGCTCCTGCTGGCGCTTCTGGTGTGTATGTGATGTAGTAGCCTGCTTGTTTGTCTACAGCTTTAGTATCAAAGCGAACAAAGCCAGCTAATAATTGACCGTAAATGTCATTATCAGTCCATTTAACAGATGCTTTTTTACGATCAAATAAAGTACAGAATTCATACGCGTCACCAACAAAACCAACTAAATCGCCATCTTTTGTACCAATCATATCATCATCTAAGACTACAACTTCTTTGCTCTTAATACGTTTACCAGATGCAACTGTAATATCATCCTGTAATAAATAACGCCCATTTTTATCTTTTAATAGGTCTAATGCATTAAATAGTGAAGAGGAAACATAAAACTTCACATTATAAACCTGCTTAAAACCTGTATTTAGTAATGTAACAATCCCGTCTAATCCAGTTACAGGTTTAGCTGTAGCTGTTTTAAAGATAGCTGCAATTTCAGCATTTTTTGTATTTAAATCTTGATCCTGAATATCTTCTGCAATGAGACCCGAAATATCATAATCTGCATCATCAATCATTTCTTGAGAAACAGGAATGTAACCACGATACGTTTCGATGTCGTATGATACATCTTCAAATTTAGGATGTGCAAGTTCTGGATTTTTTGCCAGCTCTGCAACTGAAATCATTTTCCCGTTTGATTTCTTGATAATCGGGTATTTACCTGAACCTCGATTTACTGGAATTTTTCGTACATATTGTGTTAAATCTACTGTATCTACTTTTTCTTTTTGTGGTTTTAATAATTCTTCTGGAATTAATGCTCCACCCTCCACAGATGTGAATCCAGAACGCGTTTGATCTTTACTACGCACATAAGCATTGATAGCTTCGCGTGTTTCAGTTTGTTTTGGCATTTTGCGTTTCGCTCCTTTGTTTGGTGATCTACGATTAGATGCTTCCAGTTCCTTTTCTAGTTCCTCAATTTCTTCTGTTAATGTTGTTTTTTCAGCTTCTGTGGAAGTAATAGCGTCATCATTTTCCTTAATACTTACCTCAAGTGCCGTTAAGTCTTCTTCATTGTCGATTCCTTCGATAGATGCTTCCAACTCACTTCGTTTTGTAAGTAATTCCGTTAACTTTCCTTCCAAAGTTGATAAAGAGTTTCGTTTCATATTTAATTTAGCGCCAATTAATACTGGATTAGGCATTGTTTAATCGCTCCCTTAATTGTTTTTTTCGTTGTTCTAATCTTTGTTTCTTGATAACTTCAACATCTTTTTGTCTGGCCATAATATCCGTTTGTGGATAAGCTGGGAATGCTGTAATTGAAACCTCATGTAGCTCAGCTTCAGTTATTCTCCATTTCATCGTTCCATCATCACGTGTGATTTGTTCTTCTTTTGTTGGATAAAAACCAAATGAACAACCACGTACTTTCCCGGTCTGTACTTTACGATAAGCACTTTTTGCATTTGGATCTTCTAGATCAATAATCGCTTTTCCCCATAAACCATAGTTATCGGACTTTAATTCAAGTGTGTCACTACCAAAACTAGCTAAAACCATTCTTGAATCATGATTATCCAGGCATATAATGTCATTGTTACGTAAACTATTTTCAAATGCTCCTGGTGCCACTTCCTCAAATGCTCCTGGCCATAACTCAGTTTCTTGATTGTAGACAACAAAATACCCCTCAATTACTGCTTCATTTTCGGTTTCACTATCTCTAGTTTTTAATTCTGACGTAAAGTGCATATGACGTTTATTCATCGTTCTCACCTCCCTTCAGTTTGTTTTGGCTACCAATCTTATTAGCTGGAATATAGTTTTCTAAGATGATGAGCTCTTGCATTTCTGGATCAGGATCCAGTCCAACCCAATCACGTAGTTCATTTCTTCTCATTGCATTTCGGTCAACCATTTGTGTGCCAGCTTCCACCATTTCACTTAAATTGTATGAGTATAAACTTCGTGGATTTAAACGAAAAAACCAATTTGGACTAAATAACAAATCACGTGTTAATGTTTGTGCTATAACTTGTCCGATAGAAAAAACGCGTGTATTAATGAAGTTGTTATACTCATCTTTGTTAAACTCACCAACACCCAAGAAAAAAGCCGGAATCCCAAAGAGTCCAGCAACAGTTTTCTTATCTAATTCAACACCTTCATTAATAGCAATATCTTTTAGTGATAAAGGTTTTACTTGCTCAACTTTTATTAAGTCTGCGGGGATGATCCAAGGCTTACCACCTTCTGTTTCTGCAAAATATTTAGCCATAATATTATCTCTACCTTCTTTACTAGATAACTCTTCTGTCATGGCATCCACAGAAATAATAAGTGATGGCATGTATTTACCGCTCATAAAATTATTCTTTGTTCTTGTAGCTTGATTTAAATTTCTTACAATTTCCTTTAATGCCACACGATATCCAGTACCACGGTATGGATAATTAGGATGAGGGTTAATTACAAAGTGAATTACCTCGTCTGGTGTGTACGTTGTGCCGTTGAAGTTGATGAGGTAGTTGCCATCCACATCTTCATAGCTTACGGCTTGCATTTGAAACGGTGTTAAATCATCAATGAAAGTCGTTTTTGGATCAATGCCAATATGAACAATAGAATTACCTTCACCATGAAGTAATAAGTCACTAACAATCTTATAAACCCAAGATTTACGAGTCATATTCCGATGTGGTTCAATATCTATCTTTCGTGACAATTGATTTCTCAACCGTTTATCACCTTCATCAGTATTTTCCATGAGATGAATTGTCATATTAGAAACTAAATCGGCTATTTTATCAACTGCAATTAATACATCAGGATTGTCTGAAAGTCTTGTATAACCAACTGTTTCAACATCTCCAAGTGCTATTGGAATAGAAACAGATGAACGTGTTTTTTTCTTTCTCCAAAACTTCAAAATTTACACCTCCTTCCTAAGATTAGCTTTCTAACCACGTTGAAGCATCAACAGTCTTTTCAAAGTTTTCAAGCATACGAATAGCACCAAAAACAGCCGCATCAAAGATATCGATACGCTGGTTTGGCATAACTTTTTCATATTGAATCATGTCATCTGTTTTCTCGATTGCTGCAACATTCTGCACACAATATTCAAATGCTTGCGAATGTAAATAATAAAACTCTCCATCCTTAGTTTTCTTTTCAATACGTCTAAACCCCTCAGATTTCTTGTGGAAGTATTGTGGTTGGTCAACCATTCGAAAACCTTTACTCTTCAGTGCAAGGAAAAATTCTCGACTAAACTTTCTATCAAAACCAACCTGTTTAATTTTAAATCCCTTTTTCTTCATTTTGATAAACCAATTTACGATATCAGAATGATTTACAGTAGGCGTATTACACATGGTCAACCAACCATCATCTTTCCAACCAAATAAAGGGATATTGTCTTCCTCTGCCTTTTGCGTAGCTGCTATAATTGGAAACCAAGCATGGGGAATAACGATATCTACTCCTTTGTAATTTCCATACAAAGCCGCCGCTGTTAAATCATGCATCTTCGAAAGATCGGCGCCACCAAACCAATCGATTTTCAATTTAGCTAACTCTTCAAGCGTCCAATTGTACTTTTTGTCAGAAGCTTTGAATTCATCTAAATTAAAATAAGCACGAATAGCTGATGTGTAAATGTTTAATGACTTTGCTAAAAAGTCTTTCCTCTGTTGAGGATCATTCTGTGCTTGTAGTGCATCGTTCAAGATATCATCAGGTCGAATTGAAACCTCATAAGCTGGATTTGCTTTTTGATGTTCAATCGGGTTTGTGTAATCCACATTTCCTTTTTCATCTTCATCAGCCTTTGCAATGAACACAAAATAAGCCTCGTCTTTCACAGTGCCATCAAGTATCTTTTTACAATACTGTAAACGCTGATAACAGAAGCTTGTCATATCATCTCCGGCCGTTGTTATACCAATCATTAACTTATTCGTATAAGCTTTCATGGCTTCTTTGATGATATTATATTGTTTTGGTGTTTTATAAGCGTGTAATTCATCAGCAATAGCAATATTACAGTTTAATGAGTCCTGTTTATCAGGATTCGCTGCTAATGCTTGGATGAAAATAGAACCGTCACCTAAATCACCAGAAATAGAATGTTCCTGGTTATTATCAATCACCCTAAAATTCTCTTTTTCACCCATTTGACCAAGATTAAAGTTTATAAAATTAAAGCTTTCAAGGGATTGTTTTAATGCTGCCGAAGTAATATAAATTTTACTTCCAGATTTCCGATTTAATAATCCTAAAGCCCAAGCTAATCCTGCTGCAAAAGATGTTTTTATATTTTTCCTTGGAATATAAATAAACGCTTCTTTAAAACGTCTAATTTTTGTCCCCTTATGATAAAATCCTAGCAAATTATATACCTGGTACTTATGAAATGGCTCCAATAAAAAAGGCGTACCTCTTAGCGGTGTGCCGTCCAACTTTTCCCCTTGAGCATGTACGAAAGTTTTTTCAATAATTCTTATAACAAACTCTGCATCTTTTGGATTGAATTCATAATCAGGATTTTTTAAATCTCTTAAAAATCTTTCACAGCCTTGTATTTGCTCTTTATTTGCTAATTTTCTGCCCTCCACAATTGAAGATGCGTATTCCATAACTAAGTCATAATTTTCATATTTACTCATGAACTATCACTCAATGCTTGTACTAATTTTGATATTGGTTTTTCAGTTTCTTTTTTACGAACTGGTACTTCTGGACGTTTTATTCGTTCATACGTTTTCGGGTTCAAACATAGTAAATTCGAATAGTTGGCCAGGTCTTTCCGCAAGGCTTCCATAGCTGTGTAGATCGGGGTTTTTCTTTCATTCGTAGCCCCGGCTTTATTTGTATATGAATCTGTTATTTTAAAACCTGACTCTTCAAATTGTTGTTCGAAAGCTTGATATTGAGCTAACATACCAACATAAATGTTAATTGTATGTTCAAAATCATCCCGATAAACACCCAAATGTTTCATATTAGCAATCACAGTTTCTTTCAATTTCATTCTTTCCTTTTGGTCCATCCGGGCACCACACCCCCTTTCTAAAAAAATATAGTCGCTCTATTGGAAAAAGCTCCCCCTCTCGGTCCCCATAGGGCTTGTTAAATTATTTTTAAAGTGGGGGGATTGTTTCTTTTATGATTGATTTGAATTCGAATGATTTTCCTTCAAAAATATATCCATCGTTTTTTCTAGCAAACTAATCATAGATTCTCTCTTTTGCTTTGGTGTTGTATTGTCTTCCATCTCATTAAAGATTGGAATTGCACTTTCTAATTTTGATTTATCAATATGTTCGTTTACAAGGTCTTGTCCTAACATTGTAATGAATGTACCAATCACAACCGCTTGTTCCTGTTTAGTTAGTTTCATTTGCTATCATCCTTTCCATTCGTTCTACCCAGTGCATACCTAATGCAGTTAGTTCATCACTCACTCGGTCATGCATCTTATCGTGACACCTTCCACACAGGCTAACCAGATTACTTGTTGTGAGTCTTAGCTCCGGTCTATTCCTTAATGGATGGATATGATGTACTGTCGTTGCTTCTTTGTTCTTGCCATATCGTTTACATTCTTGGCATTGGTACGAGTCACGTCTTAATACATTTGCTCGTTTGTTCTTCCAGCGTTTTGTTTTGTAGAAGTTAGTCAATGTTACTCACTCCTTATTCACCAAGTAATAATTCATCTGCCTTTCCTAATCGTTCCTTATTACCTTTATCTCTTTCTAATAGATTTTTTATCGGTGTCAGCATGAGGTATTCTACAGAATAAAACATTGTCTTCTGTCCGTGAAGTCTATAATATTTGAATCGACTAATATCACTCCCAGACTTCTTATACGCTTTCTTATCAATAGGTATAAGGCCAAGCAAAGCAATCTTACCGTTTAAAACACTGTTCAATTATTATCATTCCTTTCTTACTTTTCTCCAAAACAAAAAGCACCCATTATGGATGCTTCGAAACATATTAAACTTCTTAAAAATAAATACGTATAAATTACACACATTATATTGCACGTATAAAATATACGTGTTATAATAAATATAGAGTTAAAGGAGGTGAACAATAACTCGAAAATACATAAGAAAGGAGCAAGCGCTTTGCCATCATACAGTTCTAAACAATTAATAAAAATGGCTGAAGAACACCAATGGGAACGTCAGCCAAGTAAAAAGCGCGGTAAAGGTGACCATTTAATCTTCACCAAACCAGGAGCACCGTATCACATTTCGATACCTCATCCCGTCAAAGATGTTGCAACTGGAACCGCTCATAAAATTGTAAAGCAGATAAAGGGGTTTTAACCCCTCTGCTTTTCTAAAAACTGTATGATACTACTATAACCAATTTTTAAAGAAAATCAACAAATGTTAATTTTAATAAAAATGGAGGTTTTCAAATGAATAACTCAAATAGACATACTTATAAAGATTTCTATAGTTTTACTGCTATATTAGAACAATATCCCGATGAAGATGTTTTCAGCGTTTCATTTCCTGACATAGTTGGTTGTCATGCACAAGGCGACACAATTCAAGAAGCTATAAACAACGCTAAAGAATCCTTAGGCTCCATTTTATATAACATGGAGATTAATCACTTAGAAATACCAGAACCAACCTCATTAGAAGAATTAAGTTTAGATATAGAGTTTTATGAGAACATTTCTAAAAAGATAATGGTACAAATTGAAATTCATATGCCATTATATAGAAAAGCTATAAATAATAATTCCATTAAGAAAACATTAACTATACCTCAATGGTTGAATGAGGCAGCTATAAAAGAAAATATAAACTTTTCACAGGTATTACAAGACGCCTTAAGAGAGCAATTAAATATAAAATTACCTTTTGATAAAGACTATAATATAAAAGCAAATAATAATGATTTAAATGAGTATAATATAAATAGTGATAATAATAATTAAGGACGCCCTGAGCGTCCTCTTTTTTATATAATAAAAAGCACTCCATAAGGAATACTTTTTATTATTGCACTATGGTTTCTTTATTAATTTCTTGTATTAATTTCTCTCTCTTAGACAATACATGTGTAACACCATCTAGACTTAAGATAAATTCTAAAGCCTTATTAATTGCCAACCAGTTTGATGAATACATTCTTACTTCTGCTTTACCTTCAAAAAAAGCAACTTTAAAATTAATGTCAGGATTTTCAAGACTATATTCCATTATAAGTTCGTTAAATTCTCTTGTGCTTATTTTAGATTTATCTATCTCAAATCTAAATGTTTGACGCATTTCCGTCTGTACAATTTGTTGCCCTTTTCTTTGAGAATAATTAGTTTGAGATGGTACGTTATTTAATGAATTAATTAAATTTGATAAATTATGTTCCAATGAATTCATACGATTCAATAAAAATCTAGAAGGGTCATCTTCATCTACATTCTTCATAATAGTATTAGCTTCTATTACCCTATAAATAGGATTGTCTGGTTCTTCATCTTCAATAGCCTGTACTACCATATTCCTAAAATTATCATTGAGTTCTAATACACCAGCCATGTCATTTGTGTAAAAAATAGTACGTTCCTCAGTTATATCAAAGGGCAATCTTGTTCCTTCCTGGCAAATCTGAATTACCGGTTTTCTAACAGCATGCCTAATTGCAAGTTCATACATTACATTTGGATTTAAAGTAGTAAGATTGGCTATCGCTATATCAGATTGCAGAATACTTGTAATAACTTGCTTATTTATAGAACCTGGGTTTGCCATTCTATGCGCAACTTTAATATTTTCTTCTTGAAATCCAATTTCAATTAATGCAGGAACAATTACTGCATCTATAACCCCATCTGCAGCCCGTCTTATATCAGACTTACCATCTCCAATTGGTGTGATTATAAAACAGGTTTTATCTTTATTTGGATTATCCATTACTTATCCCCCATATTGTTTTAACACAATTTTATCATTTACTTCCAAATTAAAACAATAAAAAACTATAATAAAACCATTAAAAAGAGCAACCGTGCACCAGTTGCCCTTTCGTCAATTTCTTATGTTATTACTATAATTCATATTTTCAAGAGTTAACATTCATAAAGCTGGGTGTCAGTAAAGTGCAAGTTTTTCAGCGAACTTTATTCTTCTTACAATCTCAGCATGTTTCTTATAGATATAACTAGAACTGTAATTCATATCCTCAGCTATTTCTTCTAATGTCATTCCATTCACATACTTCATTTTTAATAATTTATTTTCTAATCCTTTGAACTTACTAATTAGCTCCAATAAGTCATGCATTGCATTCATCTTATGCGCTAACTCATATTCAATTGCTTCAATACGTTCTTCTACTTTCGCACCTTCCGATTCAGCAGTTAAACGTACATCTTGCAAATCACCACTAACCCAACGTTTTAATTCAGCTTTTGTTTTATCCAAGTTGTAATCTAAATAAGCAATATCTTCTTCTAATTTTTGATAATCTTTTAGCCAATTAAACAAATTTGGGTTCACCTCTTTCATTTCTCTATCCAAACAAAAAAGGCACAAGACATACGCTTAATACGTACAGCTTGTGCCCTCCAGAAGACTGGTCGGACTCTTTAATTTACTTTTAAGTTAAGATCTGAAATTGTAAATTCTTTTGCTAATTCATTTTGATATTTCTTAAAGAACTCCATTTCTATTCCTAAAAGATTAGATAAAAATTCAACATCAACCATTAGTAAATCTAAAAGCGCTCCTAATGATAAGTATTTTCTATCAAATAAGAGTTGTAAAATACTTCTTACCTTACCAGGTTTCATAACTTTTATCTCTTCATCAAGAGGCTCTCTTATTTTATACCCTTGTCTATTTAATTTAATGTTAAAATATCTATACTTTTGATAATCAAGTAAACCAAGTGAATGTGCTCGATATGCCATCGCTTGAATTGATACAACCCATTTCTTTTTTAAATCAATGTATGAATCAGGGGATGACATTTTGATGAGCATACTAAAATCCTCAGTAAATTCTTTTTCTGGCAATAAAAATGCTCCAGCGAATAAATTTGCTTCTTGTTCATATTCCCTATGTGATTTATTGTCTAATAAAGAAAATTCAACTTTATAATGTAACAGTAAGTGTCCTAATTCATGAGCCAAATCAAAATTTCTTCTAGCAGCAGACTTTTTTAAATTTCCCAACATAATAAAAGGGCGTTCATCTTCTGACCACAAGCTATAAGCATCTATTTTTTCCCCTATAGCCTTTTCAAAGATAAATGCCCCTTTTTTTTCAAGCATAAATAATAAGTTTATATTGCTCTTATTTCCTATATTTAAAAACTCTCTAGCTATACTAGCCGCTTTCTCAATTTTTACTTTTCGTTCTTCACTTGAATTATTAAGATATTCAATAATCTTATCTCTTAAAATAACTATTTCATTTGGAGGGTAATACAATTTCTTTTCAATAATTTTTAAAAAGGAGTTAAGATACTCAATATTTTTTGCTTCACTTTGATTTTTTTGGGCACTATTCATTACTTCTGCTCTATATGCAATATGGCATTGCTGTACATTCGCATTTCCATTTTTAGTAAGAATATCTTCAGAGTAAAAGTATTTACTTTTTACTCCAAAGATATTTTTCATTTTATTTATAACTTCTAACTTAGGAGACATATACCCGTTCTCATATTGCCAAACAGCTTGCTCTGTAATATCCAACATTTCGGACAGTTGTTTCCTTGTATAGCCATGGAGAATTCGAATGTTGGTCAAAGTTGTACCAACAAACATGTATATCTACCTCCTATATAATACTAACTTCGACTATCATCATCGTTATTTGTTTGTTCTCGATCCAGTTCTTCCTCGTGGAAAATATCAAAGTCAACAGCCGCAGGTGAATCGTAGTTATACTCTAGTTCATCACTTTCTAAAACAGTGATATCCACATCGTCAAAGTCCACTGAGCTATTATTAATTAATTCCGTTAAATCGTCAACTAAATATGCTTTTTCATCATTAGGATTCGGCATCCAAACTAATATTTTTGAAATCATAAATGCTTCATCAATTTCATAAGTTACAATGTAAAATTTATTATATTCTGTTTGCAGCCTGCTCACATCTGTATCTTCTAATGCTTTCAATGTATTATCATCAAAAATAGATAAAATCTCCACACCTTCCGTATCTTCCGTGAATAAATCAGGAGCTTTTGGAAATGCAATATTATGATTTATTCTAGATAGTTTCTTTAAATAGTTTTCATCATTTTTCTTTCTTTGCTTTCTTCCATTAATCCCCTTACCACCTGGAAAATTCTCTTCATTGAAGTACTTTGCATTTTTGACAATGAACATGCTCTTGTCTTCAGAATCCGAAAACTGTAAATATCCCCAAGTATAACCTGCTTTAGCCTTTTTATACTCAATTCCTACTCTTTCACATTCTCTTGCTGTTTGGTCATCAATGTGATTTCCTTTCACCCATGCATATGCATCACTAATTAGCATTGTTCGTTGTTTTTCATTTCGTTCATGAATATAACTTTTATATCCATTCAAAATTCCATCAACAATTACTTGGTTTACTTCTGAGTTAAAACTATATTCTTGCATCTCCTATCCCTCTTTCTATTTTTATAGTATGTAATATACTTAATTATATATCATATTCTAAAAAATTAAAGAAAAAGTGATAAAAAGCAAAAAAAATTAAAGTTAGAACTCTTCACCCTCCTCTCGTTTCATTCTTTTAACTCTTCCTTGATGTGTAATAATTCTATATTCACCGTAAATCGGTAACTCTCTCACTTTTGCTTTTCCATTCGATATAATTACTATGCAATCTTTCTTAATATCTAAAATGTCTATTTCTAATTTTGTTGTCCCTGGATTTATTTCAATATCTTTTCTTCTCAAAATAACACTCCTCTTCTTACTTAAATAATTAATCATTTTTATGGATTACTCTTTTCCCCCAAGCTGAAGCCCAGGACAAATATTTATTCAGCAATCGTTTCTTCACCAACAATTTTCAATTGACCAGGAGCAACTTCCGTTGTTCCATCTGAATTAACGTTGTACTCTACGCCTTCATACGGTTCTTCAAAGCTCATTTGTCCCTCTGGAACATCATCATTTTGTGGACGACTCTCCATTACTTCTTTAGGAGTTTGATAAGCGAAAGTTAAATCAATCAAGAAATACTGACCGTATTTGTTATATTTCTCTGCGATTTTGTGCATTTGAAGGTTGTCATTTTCTTTAGCAGCTGAAATAATTTCCTCCGCCTCTTCACGTGTATCTGCATAATGTTGTTCCTTTTGATTAAGTTGTACTTTTGTCATTGATAAATCCTCCTAATTAATAATTGTTTTTTGTAATTCAACTTAAATTAAACTAATTAGACCTTCTTGAATGTTCAGTGTTATTTTTCATTATTAATTACAGCGTTTCTAGCCTTAGAAAGTCTTTCAGCTGCTTTCTGTCTTTGCTCTTCTGTCATCACTCGTAAATTTTTCATTGTTACTTGTTTTTCTTGGAGAACACCTTTTACTGCCGTTGGCCTTCCCTCCTCTTCTTCTAAGGTTTGTAATTCACATAGATTACTAAGTTTTCGAATGTGTTTAGGAACAGTAGAGTAAACGTTCCACTGACCTGTACTATTATCAAAAACCAGTGTAGTTTCTTGCTCTTCACGAGAATAAGTCATATTAAAAAGCTCCTGTTTTCAAATAATGTTTCGCTCGATAATAAAAGTGATAATATATCCAATTACCGCTGTACTTGTTATCTAAATACACAATTTCAAAACCGTATTTCGCTTTAAATGTATTAAGTCTTCCAAGTAACGCCAATGGATTATATTTCGAACGATATTGACCTTTTAGCATTTTTTCATAGCCTTTAGGATCTTCCACAATTAAAGTAAATGGAATTTCTTTCGAACGGATTAATTCATTTTCAAACGCTGTTTGCGTATCCTTTTGCAAGTTCCCTGTGATCTCATCCATGTGGGCTTTTCGTTCTACTCGACCGTCTAAATAAATATCACGTAGTATCCCTAGTTCTTCATTTTTTGGAATCATGCAGCCATAATCACCGGTATCTAATTTTTGATTTTTAATCGGAATGCCTTTTTGATGTAAATAATCAAGAATATGGCCATTTACGTTTTCACGAGTATCAATCACGATTGTGAGTGTTTTAAGGATTTTATCTATTTCTTTATCTGTGTAATGGAAACGAATCATTCTTACACTCCTTTCCTTGCATATAAAACCGCACGTTCATATATCTTTCTAGCCATTGCATTTGATTCATCACTTTCAAATTGGCGATAATCGTCATAAACATCTGTCCATCCGTTCTTAGCAAGAATGATTGTCCAGTCATAAAACATTTGTAATGAATCAGCATCAGCAAGTAACCATTCATTTAATTTTTGATTATGCTGCCAGCCGCAAAATTGATTAAAGATCTTTAAGATAGTAACTTTCTCATTGCTTGCACCCTTCCAAGATTTAAACCACTCATAAATAGCTTGATAGTTTTGTTCAGCAGCTTTCATAACTTCCGCTGGAATTAAATTTTGTTTTTTTATCGCAACTTGATTATCTTTTTCATTAAGATAGATATTTGCTCCTGATTTCCAAATCGCACTTAAAATTAATAAAACCTGCAAATCTATCACCTCTGTTATCAAAAACTACTAAAAGTGTTACTGAAAAAGACCTAAAATCAGCATGTGTTACTTTTTAGTAACCCACTTGAACCTTAGAACCCCAAGGGATTAAAGTACTTAGGTTACCTTTGTTACCTATTTTGAGCATTAAGCCCCCTAATAGAATACTTATATATATATTATTTTTTTGTTTATATATATTTTTAGTAACAAAAGTAACAAAAAGAGTATAAAAAGTACCTTGAGCCCTTATGTATCAAGGGTTTTAAGTAATTTTAAATGTGTTACTTTTAGTAACACTTTCGCTATTTTCATCGTTTTTCAGTAACTTTTGCTGCTTAAAAGTATTTTTTCGGTCTGCTAGAGTAACACCTTTGATGTAATACTTATTTTTGTTACCACGTTCTCTCTTGAATCCTTGGGATTCTAAAATTCGGTAAAACGCCCGATTTTTTAATTGATGCTCACCATTTCTAAAACACCAATTCGCATAAACTTCATATAATTCTTTTGCTTCGATTTGAACATCTTCTCTTTTAAAACAACATTCGAACATAAATGGGCCGAGAATATCCATTTCCTCTTTGTAATCACCTGTTGCTTTCATAACAATTGCTGGATCGTTCAGTCCCGACTTCTGCCACTTCAAACAACCCTCAATCGCCCAATTCAGTATCCCTGGCATTTCCAAACTTATTTTTTCTGGTAATTTCTTATCACGTTTCTCTTTTGGTAGTTGTAGGTTAAATGGAACTAAACGGATACGTCTCCAAATCCCTTCATCAACACCTTTAATTACCGGCTTATGGTTTGTAGTAAAGAAAACTTTAAACTCAGGTATGAACTCAAAGTATTCTTGTCTAAGAAAACGAGCCAACACGGGTTCTCCACCTGTTATTTGTTTTACAAAAGCTTCTGAGAGTTGTTCCCCCTCTTCACTTTCAATTGCGGATACAAAGCGCGCCCCTACTAATCTAGCAATATCATTATTGGCTCCTGTTTCTTTTTTCTTGATGAAAGTATCAGATTTCGCTTGTTTACCGTATTCACCCAACAAGTCCTTAATTGTATTAATAAAGGTCGATTTCCCGTTGGAACCTCCACCAATCAGGAAAACCATTATTTGTTCCGTAATTTCTCCTGTTAGTGAGTAACCAATTAATCGCTGCATATAATCAACTATTTCTTTATCACCTTGGAAAATTTGGTCCAAGAAGTTAATCCATTCCGGACATTTCGCATTTTCATCAAATACAATATTAGTAATCTTAGTTAAACCAAGCTCCCGATCATGCGGCTGTAGCTTTCCTGTTTTCAAGTCAACAATACCGTTCTCAACATTGAATAAATATTTATACTTATCAAAGTCTTCACGTTCTCCTGGAACTAATGGCATAAGATCCTTAATACTGTTCATTCGGATATTTCTTCTTTCACACATACGAGCCCATTTCGTTTCCGCTTCATCTTCTGATTTATAAAGGCTTCGAAGAACTTTTGCTGTTATTCGTTCAATTTCTTTTTTTGTATCCAACTTCCATCGCTTTCCGTCCCATATATACCAACCAATGTCGCTGACATATTTGATTACATGGCCATATTCATATGCAATACGTTCAGCATTTCCCAACTCTGTTAATCGGAATTTCTTTTTCTTCTTTTCTTCGACAAACTCAACCGCATCTTCGCCAAGAAAATCAAATGAAAATTCTTCGAATTGCTGCTTGTTATCTAAAATAGTTGTGGAAGTAGAGGAAATAGCTGTTGCTATCGTTCTTTCACCATATGTTTCATTGGTTTCTCTGAAATGAATAATGTCCCATTTCTCGCGTATAAGTCCTGATTCACGGAACATCGCATCCATTCGAGTTGCTGATTTACCTGTCCAGAAAGCTAGATGATTACATAAAGCTAAATCGCTTGCTGAATGATCATCATTGATTAAATTGCCATTGAATAATGAACGAATTTCATCACCGTTCTTACTTCGAAACATTCTTTCCCACAAAGCTTCATTTGAAATTTTGATTTCATCCTTTTCAAATTCTGCTAAATTTACTCGTCCTTGAATGTCACTGTCATCAAAATATTTTTCAAATACCTCAGCTAATTCATCCGTTCTTTCGTACACATCATTAGAGTTTTCACGATTTCCAGTAAAGCTAAAATAACGGCCATATGAGTAAATTTCTAAACCGTGCTTGGTATTCTTCCTTCCTGTTCCTAAAACAGATTGTGGAAGATTCCCTTTGATAATGATGTGAATCCCATTTTTTGATGGTGAAAACTCGGTGTAACTATCCAATGTATCGATAACTTCTGTTGCTAAAGTATTTGTTTTTCCGTCCACAACACACTTATCAATATCGATTCCAATGTAATTATCCTGCCTACTAAATACAAAGCCGATTCCGTCATAGTCACCTTCTAAATAAAATTTGACTGCCGTTGCAAATGTTGACCAGGTACGTCTGTTATTTGCTTGCGCCATTTCACCAGTAACTTGATATGGAACTTTTGTTGGTTTGCCATTTCTTTTTTCCTTACGCCATAAGATCCATTGCGGAAGGGCCTTTAACTCAGTAGGAATTTCATTAAAATTGTATGGATTTTCTTTCATTGTGCCCTCCAATTAGCTTTTTAGGGTATAAAAAAGAGAAGTCGACAAAACCGACCTCTCTATTTAATTTTATTCAATCGTATCCATTTACAATTACCCATGGATTAAAAGGGTAGATCATCATCGCCCACATTTACTGCTGGACCACTTGTAATTGGATTTACATCTGATACATCATAATATTTTGCCTTTGCTGCGGTACGTTTTTGTTTTTGGCCATCCACAACTTTGTCATACTCTTCATGTTTTACTGTGATTTTTAAATTTTTATTAATAAGTTGTTTTGCCATATCATCAGGTGAAGTAAAAGCATGATTATTAGCAAAGCCGCAGGCTTTTAATAATGAGTTAACGATTTTCACTGAAACTTCATGTTCAAATGTGAATGTGTTATAAAGCACTTTTGCTCCTTGATGATTTTGCTGTACATCACTACGAATCTCAAAATCTACCGATAATTTTGGCTTACCAGCTTGTGTTTTACCTGCTTCGGCATTTACAATTACCGCTTCATATTTACCTTCCGCTACTAATTCAAAAGCTACACTTGCATTATCCTCATCAAATTTAAAGAATGACATTATTTATTTCCCCCTTGTTTTTCTGGTACATAACCAATTTTAAAAATATCTTCATGGGCACAAGCTTTACGTTTATCCAGTTGATTCTTTGCAAAGGTGTAAGGTGAAGGCTCTAAAATAAACCCATAATTTTTTGTTTCTTCATTGATAACTGACTTCGCAACCACTTGGCATAAACCCATAAAATTATTTAAAATCTTGATTCGAATATCAGGATAAGCCCGATTAACAGCTTGTCCACTAGGTAATTCCCATTTATCAGTGGTTTCCCATGCTGTAAATACAACACGCTTTCCTAACGTTTGGATAAATCGAACACTATCTATTATGAAAAAATCAATCTGCTGATAGTTTGCTTGTGAAGGAACACGATTGTTATTCCCTTCTCGACCTAAGTTTGCAAGCATAGATCTAGTTAATTCTGAAATATTATCAAAAAAAATCGTATCGTATTTTGATAAATCAGTTGTAGATAAACCTTTCATAAGTTCATTCCAATTCGTCCAAGCTTCATAAGTATCGAATTGAACAATATCAATCTTTGAATTACCTGCTAATGGCGCCTGAGTTTTATCGATTGGGATGTAGAGGGTGTTACCTTCTAAATAATTCGCTGTAGATGTTTTACGCATCCCTGGATTACCATAAATTAAATACGTTGAGTTATCTGTTGTAATGCTAGAAGCATTTGTGATTTCCAATTACTTCACTCCTTCACCATATTTTTCAGAACAAAAATGGAAGCTTGAATGTCCTTAATTTTCCCTTCAGTATCTTGGATATTTTGTTCAACGATTGGTTTCTTTTCTATTAATCTTTCTAAATTCCGTTTATAATCATTTAGCCTTTTTTGCTCCACGTCTAATGTCTTTTCTAATTCTTCAATAGCAGCATTCATTTTACTCACCCGCTACTTTCTTTGTAGAATGTGAATATACATATTGTTTGATGCATTCTGTTTCATCGTGTATATAATCACCATCAATATCCCGGTATTCTTCACCAAAATAGATTTCTTTACCACAACTTTGACAATGATCCATCACGTTATTGAATGAGGAGTCCTGACGGTTCCCGATTACCATTGAATTTTCGACCATTTGGTATCCCTCCAATTTTCTCCTCCATTCTTTCTTGAGTGTAGAGAGAGAAATAGATTACATGATCATTAATAAAAGAAACTTCATAAGGATAATCCTTTGATTCACGTTTTAGTATTAATGGTTTAACCTTTGATTCATCCAACAATGATTCCAGTACTTCATTACTGAGATGAACTTCATTACCACGAACACTGATAATCCCATGTTCATTTCGAGCTTCTCTTATAGCTTGTACAGCCTTAGCAACTTCTTTAATACTCATTGATATCTCCCCCTTTACATGAAATCAATTCATGCTATAATGACTGTGAATTTTGTTTTTCTAAATCACCTGTTGGCGCAGGTGTTTTTTTATTGGGCTTGAAAGCATGGCACTTCATATTTTTCAATTAAGTACATTTTCAAGTTATGCTCCAACACTGCATCTTGACCGAACATATAGTAAGTATCATCTTTCCTAATCTCAACACCGTAAAAATCTTCAATTGGATGATCAGGTTCCTTAACCGGTTCCTTTTCATCAACGTCTTCCACAAATATTGCATCAATACTACTAACCCCAATGTGGAATGGTACCTTTCCAGTAGCACCTTCCCATTCAATTCCTGATAAAAATCCAAAACTATTTTTAAATGTTGAAAATTGCTCTACTGTAAAACTTGCTTTAGCACCTGATTTAAAAATCATTGTTACTTCCTTCAATTAACTCACCTCTCTTCAAGATGAAACCTTACGGTTCATTTCATATATATTGCGCTTTGCTTCTAATTCCATAGCAAGTAATAACGCTGGATTATTACGCATCTCAGCACATTGCTCACGTACTTGAAATGCTTTCATTAATTTACTTGCGGATAGTACTCCGTTCATTGTTTCGCCTCCTACAGTCCATCACTGAAATTTTTACTCTCTGACCTTTCCTGAATTCTTTTAGCAGCTATTCTTGGAACTGATGTCCTCATTAAAAATGCTTTTAAAAGCTTCATTGCTTCTGGGCTCGGACCATCTATTTTGATTTGTTGTTCATTCGCTTCAACTAATTTATTTGTCATTTAAGATCATCCTCACATACTTCAATACCTAAAGTGTCTGCAATTCGCTTTTTTTGTTTTTTTCCTTTTCTAGACCCTTTCAGGATGTCCGATAAATATGAAACTGAAATTCCTAGCTCAGATGCTAACGATGTAATTGTTAACTCACGTTCTAATAATGCTGTTCTTACTTTTATTCCAAAACTAGAGTATTGCACTTATATCCCTCCCTTTTTTTTGCGAAAATTTGCGCTAAATTATTGACTAACTATTAGCATATATGCTAAGTTTAAAGTATGAAAAAAAGACACAAAAATCCCAATATAATCGCCCCCAGCGATCACTATAGCTTTAATAATACGGTATTTTCATGTCCTTTTTTCCGCTAACAAATTAGCTTACAGGTATATATTAATAGCACATTTGCTAAAAGTCAACAAATTAATAGCGTATTTGCTAAAAAAATACCTGCGCTAAATCAGAAAGGTGATTATAATGACTTTAGTTAATACGATTAAAAGTCTATGCGCACAAAGAAAAATTGCAATCTCAGCACTAGAAAGAGATTTAGGATTCGGCAACGGAACTATACGTAGATGGGATAATACATCTCCATCGGCTGATAAATTACAAAAGGTTGCCGACTATTTCCATGTAACAACTGATTATCTTCTAGGAAGAGAACAGTTAAATCAATTAGGCAATAAGGACGAGAAAGATATTGAAAAAAGAATGGAGGAAATAAAACGCGATTTAAAAGACTCACAAGGGCTTATGTTCTCTGGTGAACCTATGAGTGAGGAAGCTGTAGATTCTTTATTAGATGCAATGGAGTACATTGTACGTCAAACAAAGGTTATTAATAAAAAATACATTCCTAAAAAACACCGTAAAGATAATTAATGTAAGTTCAGGAGTGATTACATTGAAATCCATAATAAACAATACAGTCAAACAACTTTGTAAAAAACATAATACTAAAGACCCTTTTGAACTTGCACAATGTTTAAATATAAATATCTTTTTTCATGATCTACATGAAGAAATTAATGGTTTCTATAAATATGAAAGAAGAAATAAATTTATCGCTATCAACAGCAATTTATCTTCAACTATGCAAAGGACAGTTTGCGCACATGAATTAGGTCATGCCATCCTTCATCCTAATGCAAATACGCCATTTTTACGAAAAAACACGTTATTATCTGTTGATAAATTAGAAATTGAAGCCAATACATTTGCTGCGCTTTTGTTAATAGATGAAAATAGTATTGCTCCAGGTGATACAAAAGCACGTATAGCATATAAAAATAACATTCCTGTCGAACTTCTAGAATTTTATACGTTCACCAATAAAATATAGTTTAAAAATAAATTGAAAGGTGGTATAAGCAGTGAGATGCGCAATTTATGCACGTGTTTCAACAGAAGAGCAGGCTGTAGAGGGATATTCCATCTCAGCTCAAAAGAAAAAACTGACAGCATATTGCGAAACACAGGATTGGGATGTTGTTGGTTACTACGTAGATGAGGGTATATCTGCTAAAAACACTAATCGTCCAGAACTCATACGGATGATAGACCATATAAAAAAAGGATTAATTGATTGTGTATTAGTATATCGATTAGATCGACTTACAAGATCTGTTCTAGATTTATACAATTTATTAGATGTATTTGAAAAATACGATTGTAAATTCAAGAGCGCTACAGAAGTTTATGATACAACAACAGCTATTGGAAGATTATTCATTACCATCATTGCTGCACTAGCTCAATGGGAGCGTGAAAATATTGGTGAACGCGTTAGGGTGGGCCAACAAGAAAAAGTTAGACAAGGTAAATATACCTCAGGTAGAAAACCTTATGGATACAATGCAGACCATAAAGAAGGTGTATTAACTGTTATTGAAGAAGAAGCAAAGATTGTTCGGTCTGTCTTTAATGATTATCTAAAAGGACATAGTGCCCAGCGAATTTGTAAAAAGTTGAATACCATTGGAACACCTGGAAGAGACTATTGGAATGAAAAAGCAATATTATATATTTTAGAGAATCCTCTATACGTTGGTACTTTACGTTGGCGAAAAGAAACGGAGCATTACTTTGAGATTCCAAATTCTGTACCAGCTATTATAGAAAAAGAATTATTTGATAATGTCCAAAGATTACGAGAGGCCAGACGGGAATCTCATCCTCGTAGCGCGTATGGTAGTTATATTTTTTCCGGTATTATAAAATGCCCCCGTTGTGGTAGATCACTGGTAGGAAACTATGTGACATCAAAGAAAAAAGATGGGACTATCACTAAATATAAGCAATATTTCTGTAGAGGTCGCAAATTAAATGTTTGTAGTATGGGCAGCATGTCCGAACGCAAATTAGAAAAAGCCATTATTCCATATATCCTTTCCTTACATATACATGCAACAGATGATGATGTTTCAACCGGACAGAATACTATAGAAGATGACATTATACAAATTAAGAATGAGCTAAAGGTTATTGAAAAGCGCCGTAAAAAATGGCAATATGCATGGGCAAACGAACACTTGAAAGACGAAGAATTTACAGAACTCATGCAAGAAGAAAGTGATAGAGAAAAAGTTTTAACGGAAGAATTGTATAAGTTAAAACCAGCCGAAAATAAGAAACTCAAGAACAATGAATTAAAAGAAATTTTGAATGATATGAAACTTAATTGGAATAACTTGAATGATGAAGAAAAGAAAATGCTCCTGCAAATTATACTAAAAAGGATAGTTGTTGAAAGAAGCGATGAATGGCAAGCTTATAAATTAAAAATTGTAGAAATGGAGTTTAATTGATGTTATATTGAATTAAACTTCTCTTATGTATTATAAGAAGTTTTGCCCTAAGAAACTAGAACCATGCTTACGACAACTTCTTTCTATAATATCTAGAGGTTTTTGAAATACGAAAAAAGAGTCTTGCACCTCAACAACTCGCGTAACAATTTTCTTTTCACTGAGAATTACAGGAAGTAAGGCCATTGTATTTTTATTTACAACATAGTTTTCGACGTAGCGTTCTACTTTACTTTCCATATTCCACTATCTCCTTTTTTCTATTTATATTAGCAGCTGCATGTATAATTTTAGCATCTATGAAAAGGAAATGGCTTACAGATTCCGCTTTTTTACAATACTTTATTATTTGTCAAATACCTTTTAAATTATAAAATGAAAATATATGGCTTTTATAATAATAACCTATACAAAATATATTTATACTACCTATAAATATATACAACTACTTCCTCATTTCGCATCATTACGACAATTAACTTTGCTATAATAAAAATAAAAATCCACTATATGGAGGTCCACTATGGAAGAAAAAGAAAGCCAGCCAACAATTCAAATGAAAAATAGTAGTATTGTGATTGTGAAAAACTCAGCTAGTATTATATTTGGGCTATTTTTCATTCTCTTATTCTTTGCAAGGCCTTTTCGTAAATCGAAATGCTCTGAATGTAAAAAACGAGAGAAGAAAAAGATTGAAAAAGAAAAGTAAAAGGCTTTCCATTTCGGAAAGCCTTTTACTCTTCTTCATATTTTCTTCCAAGTGTCCCTATACCCATTTATTTTAATATTATTACATAGTAAAAATATGATAAAAAAATTATCGACTACATTAAAAATACTTGCACGTGTTACCCGTTTTTATTTTTTATTAAGAACTTCAACTTTATACATCACTAGCAACTTTTTAACTCGTTAAATCTGCAATATAAGTTTTGTATATAATTCACTTCAAAACACAAAATATGTAAGTGATTATTTATGATTACATTAGTTTTTTATCTAATTCCAAAAAGGAGCTGTATAATATGGAGAAAAAAAGTCTATTAAGCCAACAGATTAATAGCGTCTCATCAGATGCTCTGAATACCCCTAGTAAGGAGCAAGAACAAATGTTAGAAACATCATCTCAAGACGAACAAACTTCTAACAACAACAACAATGCTAACAAAAAAGATGTTACTCAAAGCCTATATGGCGCAGATTTACCCATTTCAGATGTAGACAGAACAACAAATAAAGTGAACCTTTAATCAGTGGGGGTTTTGTTCATCCCCCACTGATTATCAGCCCTCACCAATCGGACTTTTACGGACAGTTGATCCCCCACCTAACTTCTTTGCTTCCACTGAATTTTGAGGTGGGGGTCTTACTGCCCGTTAACGCGGGATAAAAAATGAATTGTAAAGAAAAAAATTAAGAACAAATAAACTTAATACTTTCTTATTTATAAAGTGAAACTTTAATCAGCCCTCAACAATTGGGCGTTAACAGGGCGTTGGTCTCCCGCCGAATTTTAAGATGGAAAGACTTTCTCCACAACAAAAAAGGATGGCAGCTGCCATCCTTTTTCCATAATAAACTATAAAATTATAGTTTGATTACGTTTTTAGCTTGAGGTCCACGGTTACCTTCTTCGATTTCGAAGCTAACTTTTTGACCTTCTTCTAGAGATTTGAAACCTTCAGTTTCGATTGCAGAGAAGTGTACGAATACGTCGTTTTCGCCTGGAACTTCGATGAAACCGAAGCCTTTTTCGTTGTTAAACCATTTTACTTGTCCTGTTACTGCCATGATTATTTCCTCCTAAGAAAATACATTTTTTTAAATTTTTAGTTTTCCTATCTAAAAAAAGAATCCACACATTATCAAATACGAAACATAAACTAGTTCTCACATACTTTTTCTCGTTCGTTTTCAGCACTTGATAATATATGGATTGCTTAATTTAACTATTCAACTGACACTATCATAGCATACTTAAAATGAAATGTACAATCTTTTTTGAAAATAGAATTTCTAATTTTTAGTATTTCTTATAAAATATAATTATCTCTATTGTTGGTCTATTCACTATTTGGAATTGGATTTTTTAATCACAGGGGGAATTTTCACATGTCAAACTACGCCAAAGAAGAAAAGCTTACAGGGGGAAACGTCTCAAACGTATATCGTTCTAAAAATACTGTTCGACGAGAATTGAAGCCAGACAGTGCAAAAGTTCATAAGTTATTACAGCATTTAGAAAACAAAGGTTTTCATTACGCACCAAAGTTTTTAGGTATAGATGAGAAAAATAGAGAGATTTTATCTTTTATTGAAGGAGATGCTGGAAATTATCCTTTAAAAGAATATATGCGATCTAATGATGTGTTAAAAGAAATAGCAAAGATGCTTCGCCTTTATCATGATGCGGTAAGTGACTTTCCGTTATTAGATGATTGGAAACCTATGGACCATACCCCAAATAACATTGAGGTTTTATGCCACAATGATTTTGCCATATATAACATTATATTTAATAACGAGAAACCAGTAGGTATTATTGATTTCGATGTTGCTGCTCCTGGCCCAAGAATTTGGGATATCGCTTATACGCTTTATACTTGTGTGCCTTTAAGTAGAGTGTATTATACGGAATCAGGCGAGGCAATTCGTTATGAATCAACACAACATGCTGATCGTATAAAAGAAAGAGTGCAATTGTTTGTTCAGTCCTACGAGAAAAGTATGGACGAAGATTACTTAGGAATGGTACTACTACGCCTAGAAGCGTTATGTACGTATATGAAAAAAAAAGCAAACGAAGGCGACGTAAATTTCCAAAGAATGATTGATGAAGGACATTTAGAGCATTATGAAAAAGATATGAAGTTTATTCGTGATCATGGAGCTGAGTGGATTTGATCATATTGTCTTTTTTTGTCGGTAAGTCGATATTCTTTGTCGAATCGTCGATATATTTTCATTTACTCTCGAATCGTGCGAAAAATAATAAGGGGCATCCTTCAAAAAGGGGCCCCTTCCTTTTATTTCGTAAATTGTGCTTCTTCTGTAGATCCTTTTAATGCTGTCGTTGATGAAGTACCACCTGTAATCACTTGTGCTACTTCATCAAAGTAACCTGTTCCTACTTCTCGTTGATGGCGAGTTGCAGAGTAGCCGTGTTTTTCTGCTGCGAATTCCGCTTGTTGTAGTTCAGAGTACGCTGCCATGCCGCGCTCTTTATAGCCACGTGCTAATTCGAACATGCCGTAGTTTAATGAGTGGAATCCAGCAAGTGTTACGAACTGGAACTTATAACCGTAAGATGCGATTTCTTTTTGGAAGCTCGCAATTGTTTTCTCATCTAGTTTTTGTTTCCAGTTAAATGAAGGTGAACAGTTGTATGCAAGCAATTTCCCTGGATGCTCTTTATGAATTGCGTCCGCAAATCGTTTTGCATCTTCTAAATTTGGCTCAGATGTTTCACACCAAACGAGGTCTGCGTAAGGAGCGTATGCTAAACCACGTGCAATCGCTTGATCAAGACCTGCTTTCGTACGGTAAAATCCTTCTGGTGTTCTTTCTCCTGTAATAAACGCTTTATCAACAGGATCGATATCGCTCGTAATTAAATCTGCTGCATCCGCATCCGTTCTTGCAACGATAATTGTCGGCACTCCCATTACGTCTGCCGCCAGGCGTGCCGAAATTAAATTACGCACCGCTGTTTGCGTCGGTAGCAATACCTTTCCGCCTAAATGACCGCATTTTTTCTCTGAAGATAATTGATCTTCGAAGTGCACACCTGATGCACCTGCTTCAATCATACCTTTCATCAGCTCAAATACGTTTAATTGTCCGCCAAATCCAGCTTCTGCATCTGCTACAATTGGCACGAAATAATCTGTATCACCGCTTCCCTCCATATGCTGAATTTGATCCGCACGTTGAAGCGTTTGATTAATTCGTTTTACTACAGCAGGTACGCTGTTCGCTGGATATAAACTTTGGTCTGGATACATATGTCCAGAAAGGTTTGCATCTGCTGCTACTTGCCATCCACTTAAATAAATTGCTTTTAACCCAGCTTTTACTTGTTGCATCGCTTGGTTTCCTGTTAATGCGCCAAGTGCGTTAATATAATCTTCCGTATGAAGCGACGCCCAAAGCTTTTCAGCACCGCGGCGCGCTAATGTATGCTCAATATCAATTGATCCACGCAGGCGAATTACATCTTCTGCCGAATATGGACGTGTGATCCCTTTCCAACGCGTATCTAATTCCCAGCTCTCTTGTAATTTCTCGATTCTTTCGTTTTTCATTTGTTCCATCCCCTTTTCACTTTTTATAAAATTTCATAACCCGGTAATGTTAAAAATGGTACAAATTCATCATTCCGAACGAGATTTGTAAATAACGTTGTTGCCTCTTGGAATCTCCCTTTCTTAAAGGCTTCTTTACCAATCTCTCTTTCTATTTTTGCTAACTCTTCTTCTTTTAGCTCTTCCATTAATTCAAGTGTAATATTACGACCATCATTTAATTTTCCACCTTCATGGCGAATCCATTGCCATACTTGTGCCCTAGAAATTTCCGCTGTTGCTGCATCTTCCATTAAGTTATAAATTGGTGCTGCTCCCCGACCGCTTAACCAAGATGCAATATATTGAATACCTACGCTAATATTCAGACGAAGACCCTCTTCTGTAATCGTTCCCACTGGTACTTCTAATAAATCCTTTTCTGTAACATGTATTTCTTCACGTTTTCTAAAAATTTGATTTGGCGTTTTCATAATGTGATTAAATACTTCCATCGCGACTGGTACAAGTCCCGGGTGGGCAACCCAAGTCCCATCATGACCGTCTAAAGCTTCGCGCTCCTTATCCGCACGCACTTTTTCAAAAGCTGCTTCATTCGCTTCTGGATTGTTTTTAATCGGAATTTGTGCTGCCATCCCTCCAATAGCTGGTGCATTACGGCGGTGACAAGTTTGAATGACTTTCAAAGAATACGCGCGCATAAACGGCGCCGTCATCGTGACTTGCGCTCTATCAGGAAGTAAAAATTCATTATGATTACGGAAAGCTTTTAGAAAACTAAAAATATAATCCCATCTTCCGCAATTTAATCCAGCAGAATGATCTTTAAGCTCATACAAAATTTCCTCCATTTCAAACGAAGCGTGAATCGTTTCCAGTAACACCGTTGCTTTGATCGTTCCATTTGGAATACCAATATATTTTTGAGCAAATACGAAAACATCATTCCATAATCTTGCTTCTAAATAGCTTTCCATTTTCGGTAAGTAAAAGTATGGACCGCTTCCTTTTTCTAAAAGAGCTTTCGCATTATGGAAAAAATAAAGTCCGAAATCTACTAAGCTACCAGACATATTTTTTCCGTCAACTTGCACATGTTTTTCTTCTAAATGCCATCCCCTTGGACGCACAATTAATACAGCTGTTTTACTATTTAAACGATATTCTTTTCCGTTTTCATTTTTATGTGAAATCGTTCCCTTTACTGCATCTCGTAAGTTTATTTGACCTTCAATTGCATTTTCCCAAGTTGGTGAATTCGAATCTTCAAAATCCGCCATAAAAAGATGTGCTCCTGAATTTAAAGCGTTAATAACCATCTTTCTATCTACTGGACCAGTAATCTCTACGCGGCGATCCTCTAAATCTTTTGGCAATTTAGCAATTGTCCAATCCGCTTCACGTATGTGCTTCGTTTCTTCTAAAAACTTCGGAAACTCTCCTGCATCAATTTTCTGTTGTTTTTCCACACGTTTTTGTAAAAGTTCTATGCGGCGCTCATTGAAATTTTCATGTAGTTCCTTCAAAAAACTAAGCGCCTCAGGTGTCAATATTTCGTTGTACGCTGGTAACATTTCTCCCACGAGTGTAACCCGTGAAGTTTGCGTCGACATATTAGCATCCCCTTCTTAAACTGTTTTATAACAGATTTGATTTTATGTTTTATATTATATAACAAATCTTCAGAAAAGGAAGTTTTTTTTGAAAATTCATTTCATTTTTTTTCAAAATGCCTTTCTTTCGCGCTTTATTCCATACAAAAAAGACCACTGTTATACAACAATGACCTTTTTATACATTCTATTTTACTTATTTAATTATTGCTGTTCTTCTTTAGCACCATGCAACATTGCTTTGTATAAAAACTGTGCGTATTGTTCTCTTGTTACTTTCATAGATGGGCCAAATTTATTATCGCCAATTCCCGCTGTAATACCATTTGTTTGTATTGCACTAATTGCATTCTTTGCCCATGAATTTGCTGGAACATCATTAAACGTATGCGATCCCTTCGCCTGTAAATCAAAAGCATTCGTAAGAACTTGCGCCATTTCTGCACGAGTTAACGTTGCTTTCGGTCTAAAGTTTCCATGCTCGTCTCCCATGAAAATTTCTAGTTCCGTTAAAGCTAATATCTCTTCAATAAAGTTTGTTGAATTTTCATCAATATCTCCATATGGGTTTTCATATTCATCTTGTTCTTCTATATCAAACACACGATAAATTAGAGCTGCAACTTGTTCACGTGTTACGTCATCTCCAAAACCGAAAATTCCATCCCCATATCCAAATATAATTTCGTTTGCCGCTAAATTATGAATTGCTTCTTCTGACCAATGTCCTTTTGGTACATCTTTAAATACAATTGGATTTGTATTTTGTAGCGGTGCACTTTCCGCTTTTACATAATTACTCTCTGCTGAGAATAACACTCCACCCATAATTGTTAATGCCGTAGCTGTTTTTAATAATTTTTTACTCATCAAATTATCTCCCCAATATGTATATGTTTTTTAAAAAATATACATAACAAATGATATAGTGACAATAGATCTTTCGACAAATTTCGTGACATTTCTGTGAATCATATTACACATCATGTCTTTTTTACGGAGTTGATTATAAAGCTTATGTACAAAAATAAAAATACATAAAAACGAATAATAATTCTGATACGAACAAACAAAAAAGCACAAATAGTTCTATTTGTGCTTTCCTATTTCACTCTATTTCCAGTCCTCTTTCAAATGATAATTAATAATCGCATTGTTTATAAACTGAGCATATTGTTCTCTCGGTACAGGGCGATTTAAGTCATACATACCTTTTCCAGTTCCTGTCACAACCTGATTGGATTGCAGTGCACTAATTGCCTCTTCTGCCCAATGTCCTTTTGGTACATCTTTAAATGTATGCTTTTGTTTTGCTTTGAAAGTATATGCCTTTTGAAGTACTACTGCCATTTCAGCTCGAGTAATTGGCGCTTTCGGTCTAAAGTTTCCATTTGTATCACCTTTAAAAACGCCACGTTTTGTTAACGCTAAAATTTCCTTTTGAAAATCAGTTGAACTGCCAGAAATGTCTTTGTATGGATTCGCTATTGCCCCTTCGTCTTTCATTTCAAGTGTTTTGTAAATAACCCCAGCTACTTGTTCACGTGTTGTAAGGTCTCCAACACCGTACTTTCCATTTCCGTATCCAACTATAATTTTATTATAAGCTAAATCTAAAATAGCATCATATGCCCAAAATCCGTATGGAACATCATCAAATACAATCATTTCCGGATATTCTTCCGCTTTTACAGGGGCCACATTCGTCCCTGCAAATATACCACCTGCCATTGTCGCAATCATCATTACACCCAATATTTTTTTCTTCATTGTCCTCTCTCCCTATTTCCATTTTATGTTAAATAGAAAAATAATAGATAATACGAAGTTATCCATACTACATATGTAGTATTTTCAAATAAAATGAACTTCATTATTTCAGGAGTATTAATTTGTTGGTGAATGTAAGATAAAATGCACATCTTCTAGAAGGAACATTTCGATTACCTTTCTGCTTTATACCTCCTTCTTTCTTATTTCAAAAAGGAAGCTGTCACATCTAAGGTGTTATATATTAAAAATTCTACAATCTCTTTGTGAACTCCTTTACATTTTTAAATTTCACTTTATTAACACAAAAAGACGCAAATCGTATATAGTTGCTTCTTTTCAACATTATGAATTAGCACTTTCCTTCATCGATAATTCCTTCTCTGTTCCCTTGCGAAAAGTTAGCGCCATTCCTACAAATATAAGAACAATTCCTACTACTTGCATACTAGTCGGTCTAAACCCAGTAAAGACGGTATCTAATAGTATTGCAACCGCAGGATCTAAAAATACTAATACAGAAATCATTCTAGTAGATAAATCTCTTAAACTGTCAAAAAATAAGTAATATACAAATCCAGTATGTATAAGCCCTGTCGCTGTAATCATCATCCAGTTCATCTCTGTTAATCCTTGAAACTTGCCAAAATCTACGAATGGCAGCAATAAAAATATACCTAAAAATGTTTGTAAAAATGTCATCGCATATGCGCTCGTATGCTGAATTCCTTTTCCTAGTAAAGTAGTAAAAGCATAAAATAGTGCCGCAAGTAGTGCCCATACCATGCCAGATGACATCAGTTTTTCAAGTGATAAACTTCCATCTACTCCAGCCACTAACACTGTACCGATAAAACAAATGACAATGGACAAAACAGCAAACATTGTAAGTCTCTCTTTAAATACGATACTACCAATCATTAATACGATAATGGGTGCTAGATGATAAACTGAAATCGCAATTGTAATCGACATAACTTCAAACGCTTTAAATAGAAATACCCAGTTAAAAACGAGAAATACACCGCATGCTAATATTTGCATGATTTCTTTTTTATTCCATTGCTCACTTTTATATTGTCCTGTTATGAGCCAACATAATGCTAAAAATATAGTCGCACAAATACAACGAACGAATACTAATTCAAAAGACGGTAAACCTGTTTGAACAGAGAAAAATCCAATTGATCCGAAAATAGACATCGAAAGGATCATTTTTATAGCCGGCATTGATTTTGAATGAAACAAAATATTAACCTCCTAAACATTTAACTGAATATTCCATATATTATACACTATAATTTTCCAAAACTCGAATAACGCATAAAAAAAGAAGCAGTATGGTCATCTCCCTGTCAAGTAGACAGTCATAAAAAGAGTATTATGCCACGGCCTTTTCCCGATATTCTATCGGGGAAAGGCCGTGAAGTTTTTCTTGGAACCTTTCTGTATTATAGAATTGAATGTATTCTTGAATTGTTTGATAAGCCATTTCATACGTTTTTGGACGCACTAAATACAACTTCTCTGTTTTTAAATGTGAGAAGAATGATTCAATACATGCATTATCAAAACAGTTTCCACGTCTAGAATGACTACCGATAAATCCTAATCTTTCTAACTGCTTTGCGTAAGACTTTGATGTATATTGAAACCCTTGATCTGAATGTAAAAGTGGCTTAGTAGATAAAGATTTCCCCTCTAGTTGTTGTAATGTAGTTAAAACCAAATTTAAATCATTTCTTCGAGACAACTTCCAAGCAACGATTTCATTGTTATATAGATCTAACACAGCTGACAAATACGCGAACTGATCTCCAATTCGTACATAAGTAATATCCGTCACATACTTTTGATTTTGTTTGTCCGCTTGAAATTCTCGATTCAAATGATTGTTAAATATCACCGATGTTTTTCTTCCGTAAAATGGACGTTTTTTCCGGATAATAGATTGAATGCCTAACTCCCTCATGAGACGACGAACACGTTTATGATTCATTACCATTCCTTCTCGAGCTAAAGCACGGGTCATACGTTTATATCCATAATAAGGGTGCTGACGATGAATAGATAAAATATGTTCTTTATGCCACATATCCCTTTTTTGATGTAAACGATGCACGTTATGATATTTTCGCCATTTATAGTATCCAGCCTTAGACACTTCTGCAATTTGAAATAACCATTTGAGTGGGTATGTTTGGCGTAGTGAATCGATAAGAGAAAATCGTTCTTTCTTTAAGACCATTCCTTCCCGTGTAGATTTGGATTGCGCTTTTTTAAATATTCAACCTGCGCCTTCAAATATGCATTTTCTTCTTCAAGACTATTAAAATTCTTACGATTCCAAGCACCACGTTGATCATCAAATGACTGCCCTTGTTGAGAGCGTTTTACCCATTCTATAATTTGTGCATCGCTCTTTATACCAAGGTGTTCACGAATTTCCCGTAATGATTTTCCTTCTTCTATTCGAAGACGAACTGCTTCTCGCTTTAGTTCTTCTGTATATTTTTGAAATGATTGTCCCTTTCTTGCCATAAAAAAATCCCCTCCAGATAAAACAGTATTGAGTCCATCATACCAGATGGACTCTTTTTTTACTGTCTACCTAAAGGGGATAATACCAGTACACTACCGCTTCTTTTCCTTTTCATATTGTTCAAACGTATGAATTCTTTCGAAAATTGGTGGATGTGTGTATAAGAAAAACTTCACTAACGCAGGAGGATTTACTTGGCTTAAACTCGTTTTTGATAAATATTGAAACGTTTTTACACCAGATTTCCCGTCCTTCGTCATGTCTAAAGCATATTGATCTGCTGCTCGTTCTTCTATACGAGAAACGTAGTTTGTTGCTGGTTGTGATACAAAAGAGAGGACAGAAGAAATTAAGAAAAATAAAGGTAAAATTGAGAAACATGCTGCTTTTGGAATTTGCAGCGTATCTCCCCATTTTCGAATACACATATTGATAATACGACTAATGAGGTACATCCCTATAAACGATAGCAACACATAACTCGCAACGCCCCAATATATATGTTTCATAACATAATGCCCCATTTCATGAGCCATTATAAATAAAATCTCTTTATCTTTTAATTGCTTTAGCGTCGTATCCCACATTACAATACGCGAGTTAAGTCCTATTCCTGTTACATATGCATTTAACGCATTCGTTTTTTCCGACATATTGACTTCATATACATGTTTTGCTGGAATATCAGCTTTGTCTGCCATCGCTAAAATTTTTGTTTCTAATTCTTTATCTTTCAGCGTCGAAAAGTCGTTATACAGTGGATCAATCACGACAGGCTGTATGAATGTTAAAAAGATTGTAAACGGAACAGAGAGTGCCCAGCCTGCTAACCACCATCTCTTCGGGAATTTACGGATAAGCCAGAGAAGAACCGTAACTACAATTAACATAGTTGCATAACTTTCCCAAAAACCGATAACATGATCTTTTATCCAGCTTTGTGTACTTTGCGTTGAAATGCCGTAATCAACGGAAACTTTTCGGCTAATCCATTGCATCGGCAAGGCAAGAACTGTTGTAAGTAATGATAAATAAAAGAAATAAATCGCAACTTGCAGGACACTTATTTTCGTCGTTTCCTTCGACCATTTCTCAAACTTTTTTGAAATACCGAGCACAAGTACAAATAATAAAATAATCCATTCAAGAGGCGTCGCTAAAAAATACAGTAAATTTTTCACGCGCGAATAATCTTGGCTTAGCGTAAGCTCTCTTGCATTCATAAACGTTTCTGGATCTGCACTCGTTCCTTTGTACAT
The DNA here is from genome assembly GCF_038006905.1 of Bacillus sp. FSL R9-9834. Classification (NCBI taxonomy): domain Bacteria; kingdom Bacillati; phylum Bacillota; class Bacilli; order Caryophanales; family Bacillaceae; genus Bacillus; species Bacillus sp. FSL R9-9834. The sequence goes on along the minus strand of NZ_JBBOWD010000001.1, from coordinate 1,141,289 downwards.
GTCAGGAATTAGTTCATGATTCCATCCAAATAAATACCAATATATAAATAACGCAAACCCAACGTACAAAAAAAGCGACCACCCGATAACCTTTCTCACGCTATTCCCTCCTCTATGCTGCCTGTCTATTATTATTGTAAGTTCGTACATGCTAAATTAGAACAAGCTTATTACGCGAATTGCTCGAGATCCTTTTATTTACATAAAAAAACTCTTCTACAAATAGAAGAGTTTTACCTACCTTTAGACGTTTTCTTCGGTTCATACTCTGGGATAAGAGACGTACTTACAACCCAGCTTTTATATAGCGTATATATTCATAGTCTTGAAAAAATAAAGTCGTTACAATAAGCGTAAAAAATACAATTAAAACTAGTACATATCCTATTTGCTTCTTAGATAACATAACGTGCCTCTTTAAGGAAGTACATCCATTAATAAGCTAAAATCTTGTAAAGAAAAAGAACTATATTTCATAATACCTTGTACAGCTAAAAGTAAAATAAGACCGGTCACACACATATAATTAACGCTTTCTTCACTCTTTTTTTCAGCAACTACGCCGCCACTAATACATAAAATCCCTAGCAAATGAAGTGCTAAATACATAAAGAAATAAGCTTCCTCCCAGCGAAGAATAACGTTGACTGTCGTTATTAGCACAATCAAATAAAAAAACTTATTTGATGATATTGTTTCATTCATATAATTTTATACATCCCTTTCAAATTTAGAATGAATGATGCTTCAAAGCTATAAAGTAAATGATTGTTTTCATACTATAAAGTGAAACTTTAATCAGTGGGGGTTTTCTTCATCCCCCACTGATTATTAGTTGAACCAATCGGACTTTTATGGGCAGCCCGCCCCCCACCTAACTTCTTTGCTTTCGCTGCATTTTGAGTTGGGGGTCTTACTGCCCATTAAAGTGGGGTAAAACAAAAGGAAAGCCACTATTACTTTCTCGAATATTTTACGAACCCACATATACTTCTCTTCATTTTTTCTGAAGATGCGCTTCATCATTTCTTCTACTATTAGACCAAATATTAGTAAAACCCCTAGCACAATAAGAAGAGAAATACTCCGGAAACACAATCGTATCTACTACAGGTTGAAGTCAATGACAAACGCTTTTATCACACATATCTGTAATAGACGTAGCATCTATAATGTCTTTCAATATTTTTTCAACCGTCTTCTTCATCTCATTTACTCCCCACGACGTCTGAAAAGCTTTTTTCCTGCTCTACATATATAGCGGGCATTTCTTTACTCCAATATTTGCGGTTAACAAATAAAAAGATGAGTACTAAGTTTAATCCTGTTATAAAAATAATAAGTCCTGGAAAGAACGTCGTATAATTTGAGAAATCTGCAAAACTCATTATCTCTTCTTTATTTATTAAAAAAGAAGCACCGATTACAAATGCATTGTTTAACATGTGAATAGCGATTGGCATGAGTAAACTATTCGTACGAATATATACGATTGATAGTACAACGCTAAATACAATTGCACCTAGGAAATCAACGTGTAACAATGCAAACAATATTGCTACAACAATGATCGCTATACTCGTTCCCCATTTTGCTGCGAAGCGTTGCAGTAAAAATCCGCGAAAAACAAATTCCCCAATAATTGGTGCGATGAATACGACCATAATAACTTGATAAACATATCCCCCAGTGCTATCCATAATCGGTTCGCGTAATGCGTTCATAATAAATGTCGGTGTAATCCATGCAAAGCTATACATGTACAAAATAAGATATCCATAACTAAAAACGCATAACATGATCGTAATGTATAAAACTTGCACCAGGTTAAATGTTTCATTTCTATTAATAAATAATGAAAATGCAACACGGTGTTTTTTATACTCAAAAAAAATCCACGTAATCGGCAGAATATAGAATATAAGAATATTTATAAAAGTAGAATTTTGCATATGAAATGTATTTTCTATCAATTCATTACTGGCTCTTGCAACTACAGTTAATAGTGCAAATACAATTAAAAAATATCTAGCTCGCATCGTTTGAAACGGATTCACACTCATCTCCTCCCCTATGTTACTTTTATCATATCATTTGATTCTTAATTTTTTGAGAAAGAAAACCTTAAAATTTCCTTAAAAATTCCATAAGTTACCGAAAAATGATATGATATTCGAGGAAATTAGGAGGGATTTTTTATGTATGAAGCAAATATTTTGCTCGTTGATGATGAAACAGCAATTTTACAATTACTAACTACCATTCTTGAAAAAGAAGGTTTTTCTCATATTACAACTGCAACATCAGCTGAAATAGCTTTATCTCTCACGCAGCAAAACGATTACGACTTAATTATTTTAGATGTCATGCTTCCTGGACAATCTGGTTTTGATATTTGTCCCATCATTCGACAGAACACAGATTGCCCTATCTTCTTCCTCACAGCTAAAACATCTGATTTAGATAAAATATCTGGATTTTCACACGGTGCAGATGATTATATTACGAAGCCATTTAATCCACTTGAAGTAATAGCTCGTATGAAAGCACAACTCCGAAGACATATGAAGCAAGTAATGACACATGAACAAAAAGCACACTCTAGTTCATTTGGTAGATTTGCAATTGATCGCGATTCCGCAGAACTGACAGTGAATGGACATGTTGTCGAATGTTCTGCTCAGCTATTTCAGCTATTACTCTTCTTTTGCGAGAATCCAAACTACGTCTTTTCGAAGGAAGAAATATACGAAAAAGTTTGGGGAGCACCAGCCTATAATGGCGATGACAATACTGTTATGGTTCACATTCGAAAACTACGTGAAAAAATTGAACAAGACCCAAGTAAACCAGAATATATAAAAACCGTTCGTGGACTTGGCTATAAGTTCATTACAAAGTAGGGTGACGATATGAACTTTAATAAACGACTTATTATCCAGTTTATTCTGCAACACGTATTTGTTTTAGTTACATTACTAATTGCTGTAGTAGCTGCTTTCACTTATTTAATTTTTCTTGTTACTAGTACTTCATATGAACCGAATATTCCAGATGCTGATAATTTTATGATTGCAAGATATATCTCTTCAGAAGATGGCGATATTTCGTTAAAAACTGAAGTAAAAGACTTAATGAAAGAGAAAAATGATTGGATTCAAGTTGTAGAGGAAAACGGAAAAGTTCTCTATCACTTTAATACACCTAGTGACGTACCGACATCTTATACGAAGGCATCTTTATTCTCATATATACAGAATCACATAGAAAGCCCTTATACATTTACGTATTGGGAAATTGAATTAGAAGACAAGAATGTGCTTGTTATTTATGGCAGTATGTTAAAAAGCAATGAATTACTAAAAACAATCCAGAAAACGCACCCTTCTGTATCTACAGATTCGTTCACATTAACAGAAGAAGAACAGCATTTACTTACTAAAGAAAAAGCAACACTTCAAATCTTTAATAGCGTTGGCGAAGAAGTATTCTCCTATCCAAACGGAAAGAAAAAAACATTTTCTGTTATACAAGCCGCTCTTAGTGAAAAAGAACCGTGGAATCATAAAGAAAACACGTCTAGCTTTTATGACACAAATAGCAATCATCTCCTTGTTGTAACTGCCAAAAATGAGCACTACTACCCAGATGATGAAATAGAAGATGTATTTACTAAAAAGTTTCTAATTGGATGCGGATTAATCCTTCTTATCGTATTTGTTTATTTAGTTATTCTTTCTATTTGGTACGGTAATAAATTTGGAAAACCGTTATTACATGCGATGCGCTGGCTTAAAAACATAGCTGGCGGAAAGTACGAAGAACCTGTTAGTAAAAAAGGGAAACCTATCAGATTCAGGCGATCTGGTAAAGAAAAATGGTCATTCCGCTTGTTTCGAGATGTTACAAGTTCACTAGAGCACCTTTCTATTACACTCCAAAAAAATGATGCGATGAGGCAAGTACTGCAGCAAACACGTGAGGAATGGATTACCGGTCTCACACATGATTTAAAAACACCACTAAGCTCTATATACGGCTATGCTTTATTACTAGAATCACAGCAATACAACTGGACTGATCGTGACATTCAACAATTCGGTAGTGTTATGAAAGAGAAATCTCAATATATGACGACATTAATTGATGATTTAAGCTTAACGTATCAATTAAAAAATAACAGTCTTCCTGCGCAACACGTAAATATTGAAATGAATCAATTCGTTCAAAAAGTATTATTACAATTCATTAATAATCCGACACTTCAAAATCAAAATATTGAATTTGTACCAAGCTCAAACAAAATTCAATATTTCATTGAAGAAAAATGGTTCCAGCGTATTATCGAAAACTTACTTGTAAACGCGGTAAAACATAATAACGAAACGACTAATGTCATCGTAAAACTTTCGCAAAATGAAAATTCATTTACACTATCTATTTCCGATAACGGAAAAGGAATGGATGATAAAACGAAAGAGCTTCTATTTGAGCGATATTACAGAGGAACAAATACAGAAGAAAGCAACATCGGAACGGGACTTGGCCTCGCTATTACAAAGCAGCTCGTTCATGCTCATAACGGAACGATTTCGATCGATAGCGAACTAGGAAAAGGAACAACAATTATACTTGTGTTTCCGTTTCGTTCATAGAAAAGACGCTATGTGGCGTCTTTTCTTTTTTCTATTCTGGGAGAATTCAGCGATAAATGAAATGATGTAGACCATCTTTCTGAGTTATTTTAACGGTATATGAAATGATGTAGACCATCTTTCTGAGTTGTTTCAGCGGTATATGAAATGATGTAGACCATCTTTATGAGTTGTTTCAGCGGTATATGAAATTATATCGGCGATTTTGCGAATATATCGGCGCAACTCGAATTATATCGGCGATTTTTCAAATATATCGGCGCAAATCAAAATATATCAGCGATTTTCTGAATATATCGACTTACCGACAAAAATCGACAAAAATAGCACCCCATCTTATATGCAAAGCTCCTGAAAAACAACGATTCCGCCCGCGCCAATTGAAATTTCACGAAATAAAAAAGCGAGCCATTTCTCAATGACTCGCTCTCAATCTATTATTTCTTCTTCACCGGTATCCAAAGCTCTACTTGAGCGAACTCACTTTTATCTTCGTGGCAACGCTCATCGTATAGTTCAAACTCTGTAAAGCCGCAATGTTCATAGCCTGAATGCGGGAACCATTCTGAGAATACAGCGTTCCACGTTTGGTGAATAGACGATACCATTTCTTCATGAGGAACTTTCGGCGTTGTAAATACTGCATATGTTGCTGCTGGGAACGTACGCTTTGCAATTTCATTTGGTACATTTTCAAAGCCTGTAACTTCCATTCCAATAATATACGTGAAGTCCCCTGTTTCTAAATTAAAATCAGTACATAATCCAAGCTCTACCCATTGGCTCGTATCTTTACGATTCGGAATTGTCGTTCCAAGATCTTTTTGTAAATATTCTTGCCAAAATGCTGGAATGTCTTGATGGTTTTTCCCTTCCTTACTTGTCGTCTTCAGTTCATAACCCGCCACTAAAAATTCTGGTTTATTTACAATACGATATTCCATTTGTATGCCTCCTAAATACGGATTTAATTTTCTTTGCTTTACATTCACACTGTAATACATCGGTGTTTCTATTTCTTGCTTTCGATATTCACTCGGTGTCATTTGAAATAATTTTTTAAAGGCTCTTGTGAACGTTTCGTGAGATTGAAAGCCATGCTCAAATGCGATATCAATAATTTTTTCATTCGTATGAGAAAGTTGATAAGCTGCCCGGGCTAACCTCCTCTTTCGAACGTACTCCATTACTGTATCACCTACTAACGCCTGAAATACACGATGAAAATGCGATTCAGAAAAACCTGCAATACGCGCTAAATTACGCAGCGTCTGTTTTTCCATTACATCTTCCTCAATATAATCAATGGACCTTTGAATTTGTGTTTCATAGCTTTCCATCTCTGTTCACCCGCCTTATATGTATTATGATAAAAGAGAATCTTATCCAATTCTTGACGTTTTTTACTATAATTCCATAAAACATTGTAACTTTTTTATATGTATTTCGTTGTTATTTATGAAGGGAGGGAAATTAGTGAAACGCAAACAATCATTAGAAGACATTTATTCAGAGCATATGCATGATTTATTTCGCTATCTTCTCTCCCTCACCGGAGATTCTCATTTTGCTGAAGATCTCATGCAGGAAACCTTTTACCGCATGCTCGTCCATATTGACTATTACAAAGGCGAAGAAATTAGACCGTGGTTATTTACAATTGCCTACAACGCCTTTATCGATTGGTATCGAAAAGAAAAAAAATATAAAACAACTACAGTGGAAGAATTCCATTTACCAAACGTACCAAGTACAGAACATGAATATTTCGTAAAACATGAGATTGCTAGTTGGTTAGACAGTTTATCTTCTCTTCCGCTCGAAAGACGAAATGTTCTGTTACTACGAGATTACTACGGATTCTCGTATAAGGAAATAGCAGAAATGACCGGTCTCTCATTCGCGAAAGTAAAAATTGAATTACACCGCGGACGAAAAGAAACGAGAAACATAAAGGAGTGATACAGATGGGTTGTGCAGCATTTAAAAAACTATGGGAGAAATACGAAAACGGAACACTCACGCATGATGAACAAGAGCTGTTAGAAAGTCATATTGAGACATGTGAAGAGTGTGAAGCTTACTTAGATGAGTTGCTTTTGAAGAATGAACCAATAAAGAAAAAACTACCACCACAAAATCTGAAAGTCCCGTTTTGGAAAATAAAATGGAAACAACGTTGGCAAACCGTTAGTTTTGTCCTTGCTGTTTGTATAGCAATCTATTTTGTCGGTCATTTTTCGTCTTCTCTTTACTTCTATAATATGAAAAAGTTAGCTGAAGTAAATGAGATTCCAGCACTCGCACTAGAAGCAACCATTCCAAATAGTCGTTCCGCTGGAGGCAGTACAAAAATCAAACCCTTTTTCCGTACAGAAAATGAAATGAATTTAGTTAAAACTGTCGGCAAAAAAGAAGTTCAATTCGGTACCGTAACAACGAAAAGCTTCTTATCGTCTGTAACTGTTACAAGTAAATCTTGGGCAAACAAATTGAATTACTCTAATCTTTATTTTGTTCATCCAAAAATAAAACAAGGTGATCACTTAAAAGAATCGTCTAAAAAAGTTTGGGATACACTTGCAAAAGTACATGATGGAACCGTTGCTGAAGTAGCTATTTCTTTTGACAAACCATATACGTTAAAGGAAATAGAATCCATACTATATAGCGTATTTGAAGCGCAAGAAATGCCACCAACTCCTGTATGGTACGCTTTAGACACAGGACAAGAGAGAATAGATGAGGAAGATTTCATCCTACATGGCGGAGAGGCTATCGGATTTCCAGAACATATAAACCTCCCTGATAGTGAAGCAGAACGACCGAAGACAAAAGAAGATGAAGTAATCGAAATGATGCGCATTCTTTCTGAGCATAAAAAAACTGTAAGCAAAACTACTTGGACTCCTGAAAAAGAGCTGAACTTAGATAAACGTTATGAGTATGTAAAAGATAACGGCGTAAAAGTATATGGAATTGTCATTACAGGCCCGTCGAAAGAGTTATTAAAATTACAAAACTCGCCTCACGTTCGTTATGCGACTCTTGGAGATATTGAGGTTTGGAATTGGTTTGATCAGTGATGTAGGAAAAGTAGAGCATCTAGAGGTGATGCTCTACTTTTTTAATCCGAAACCACCTTCACATACATCCCTCTCACCGCTTTTTCATAAGCGACCTCACTCATCTTCCTTATGTTTTCTGACACAACAGACGATGGAACGACTTCCCCTTCACGAAGTAACGGCGGATCAATAAGGCGTACTTTATTGTTCTGATATAAATCATAATCGTTTCTATCTTCTTTTACTTTTACATTCGGATGAACTTTGCTTACTAAAACATGTACTTCCGGATCACTACATTGCTGCAATTTCAAAATTAGCTCATCATCTTCAAGAAGAAAATCATCTGCATGAATAACCTTTTTGTGTAGAGCTAACTTTAGCGTTTTTGCTAACATATCATTTCCGTAACTATTCATTGGTTGCATAAAGAAATCAATGACTTCTTTGTAATATGTTTCTGTAAACCACTCTGCCATTTCGATGTTTTGAAGGACCATTTTTCCGTTTACTTCAATTACATCTTCTAAAAAACTGTGAGCTTCTTCTAAAGAAATATACCCATATGTATACATATCTCGTAACGTATAATCCACTCGATCTGCGCATAATTCGGGCGCTGACCTTTCCAATAACGTCCACTTTGAATCATCTAACAAAATCTCTTCATAGTTATAGCCATACTTTGCAAGAATCGCTGGAATTTCTGAGTTTTTCACAACAGAACTAAATATCTCTTCATGATAACTTTCATTTCTATTATCAAAAACGTAATCAATCACATGGGAGAAAGCAGTATGCGATACATCGTGCAGTAAACCTGCAATTTGCTCTTCTACTGAACCACCTAGCTTTTTAACTAACAACATAACACCAACTGAATGATCAAAGCGCGTTACATTCCATTCCTTGTTCACTAAATAACTTGCGCCAGTTTGATGAATACCTTTTAGTCTTTGCACAGACTTACTTAAGATTAATTCTTCTACTACTGGATCCACTTTAAATTCTCCGTATAGTATATCTGATATGATCACTTATAATCCCCCTCTATCTTAGCCGCCTCTTATAATCGTACCTCTTTTATAAAATCAACACTAACAAAAGTTTTAAATCCTAATATATTGATATTAAATTAAAAATATTGTATATTATACATGTCTGTTATTTGTTTTAATTCATTTATTTTTATTGAGTGCTCCTTATATGGAGCCTTTTTTTATTTGTAAAAATAGAGAGCCATTAGCTCTCTATTACATACACTTATTCAAACGTAACATCCACCTGTACAACCTCAGATCTACTTCCAAGTCTAAGCGGCGGTCCCCAAAATCCGAAACCAGAAGAAACAATTGCGTGGAATGCACCTTTTTGTGCGTATCCCCAGTCTAGTTCGTACATTCTTCTCGTTACAATATGATTTGGCGCCATTTGTCCGCGGTGCGTATGACCGGATAATAGTAAATCTACGCCAGCATCCGCTGCTTGTTTTAACTCGAATGGTTGATGATCCATTGCGATAACTGGCATCGTTTTATCTACCGTACTCATAAGATTTTCAAAACTTTGGCGATCTCGCTCAGTTTTATCTTTTCTTCCAACGAGATAAAACTGATCTTCAATTGTAATTACTTCATCTAATAAAATGCGAATATCAATCTTATCCATCTCTTGTATAAATTCTGGAACTGCTCGCCCGTAATATTCGTGGTTTCCTAACACACCATATACGCCTAGTGGAGCTTTCATCTGTTTCATAATATGTCCCATATTTTTTTGAATGAACACACCTGGATGATCATCGATAATATCTCCTGGCAGTAAAATAATATCAGGCTCCATTTCATTTACATGACGGACAAGTCTCTTTAAATGTGAAACACCAGATAATTTACCGAAATGCATATCAGAAGCCATCGCAATGCGTAAGCTTTTACGTCCCTCTACTTTTTTCGGAATGTGCACCTCATACTTTCTTACTACCGGGCTATATGCATTAAATACTCCGTACGCAAAGATAAAAATAAATGCAGCTAACACAGCCGCCCCTGTCCAAATAATTGCCGCTTCTTTCTCTACTACAAACTGTAAAAGAAAGACTGTAATATTAGCTAACGGCAATAACATAAGCGCGTATTGTATAACCGCAAACCAAATCGAACCTATCGTTCGTAGAAATGGCAAAAACTTAAACACTTGCACGAGAATGTACGCATAGGAAATGAAGCCAACAACGAAAGCGTAATATCCCCAAGACTCCCAGCCAAATACGGCATGAAGCCAAACCCAGCCGTTCCAGCCTATGTAGAGCATAAGTAGTGTGTATATAATTAATATCGTAAATATATTGAGATAACGAAGATTCTTCACAACTAGCCTCCTTATTCATTTCTTCTATTATATCTTGTTATGCACCTATAGCGTAAATATTAAGCACTGCAATCTTCACAATAAAAACCCCTAATTGCTAGACGCAAATCTAACAATTAGAGGTGCAATTCAAAACAACATTCCTTTTACAGATTTTCGTTATAGAAACTTGTTAATTTTTCAACTGCAATTTTTACTGGTTCTGGTTGATCATATAAATCGTAGTGACTCGCGCCTTCCACAACAAGTAAGTCTTTCTTCTCTGAAGCTGCTTTCTTATAAAGCTCATGACCATCTTTATAAGAACCGAATGCACCTTGCTTGCTACCGACAATAATTTGCAGCGGCTGCGTTAATAACGTATCTGCTAAATGGAACGCATCAAAACCAATTACCGATCCCATACTCGTAAAGTTTAACTTATTTGGCGAGTTCACACTTTGACCTCGCGGCGTTGTGTAATACTCAACTGCTTCTACAATATCTATATCCGTCATACCTGCTGCCGCTAACTCTTCCTGATTTTTAGGAATCCAATTTGTAATCATTACCTCTGCTCCGCATGCTTCAGCAGTACGTTGTTTACCAATTGCCTCTAACACACCAATCGGGTTAGACTCACGATTTAAACGACCGATATTTGCACCAACAACTGTACCAACCGCTTTAATGCGGCGCTCTGTCATCGCAGCATTTACCGCATAACCACCGCCTGCACAAACACCTAACACACCGATACGTTCTTCATCTATATAAGGTAGAGTCGTTACATAATCTACTGCTGAGCGAATATCCTCAACTCGCGTAGCTGGCTCTTCTATATATCTCGGTGCACCTTCACTTTCACCTTGATATGATGCATCAAACGCAAGCGTTACATATCCTTGTTCCGCTAACTTCTCGGCATACAATCCTGCTGTTTGATCTTTACAGCTACTACCTGGATGCACACAAACAATCGCTGGATGTTGTTTCTTTTCCTCAGCACCTTCGGGAATGTTCAAAATGCCTGCAACTTGTAAACCTCTTGCATAAAATCGTACATCTTTCTTCGTAACTGCCATATATAAAACCACCTTTATCTCATTTTTAATTTTACACTTGTGAGAGTTATTACTCACCTGTATATTTATAATAAAGCGAGCAACCACTTGTTTCAATGACCACATTTACACATTTGGGTCATAATACACACATAACGAAATATGTGTATCAACAACGGAGGAACACAATATGGAGAAAATCGATCGAAGAATTATAAAATCACAAAACGCCATTCAATCTGCATTTATAGAGATGTTAATAACAGATGGTTTTGACGAAATTACAGTAAAAAACATTACAGAAAAAGCAAACATCGGAAGAAAAACTTTTTACTTACACTATCTAGATAAGTACAATTTATTAGATAAAATTGTGGACGATCATTTAGACCAATTAAAAGAAATATGCTATGAGAAACAAAACAAAGGGTTTATAGAAGGAACGATCATATGGTTTGAATACTTCAAAGAACATAAACCATTTTTCGCGGCGTTATTTAAAAGTAACAGCACATTATCGTTTCAAAAAAAGTTATTAACTTTCATCATGGGTGAAATAGAGAAAAAGTTAAACACAAACACATCAATAAATAAAAACATCGATAAACACATCATTTTAAAATTTTTAGGAACGGCTGTAATGGGCATTTTAGAATCTTACGTGTTAGACGAAATTGATAGTGATGTTGCGTTTGTTGCGACGCAAGTTGGGGAGTTGATGAGGAGGAATATATAACGGTTATGAAAAAGTGCACCCAGATTGTTGAGTGCGCTTTTTTATCACCTCATATATTAATTGTATCAACACAATACAGCCTATCATCCATCTGAAAATATATAACAGATCCGCGGCTATAATAAGTACCAAATTGAATCGGTTCTCCAAGTTCATTACGAAGATTCACATCATGCACATGATTATTATTTAAATCATAAACAACCAACTTTTTATCTTAAGTAATGAACACTACTTTATCTTGAGCAACCGCAAAACTTTCTGACCATATTTCCATAGTTACCTTTATTTCATTCCACGACATATGAAATTTTTTATCTTTCATTTGAACTAAAGGATATTCTGAATAATAGAGCCAAACGTCTCCATCTAGCACATTTATTGCATAACAATCAGCTATATAAGATATTTATAAAAAAGAAAAGCCGATATCAGCTCTTCTTTCTACAAATTATTTTTCATTTAATTTTCACCATCCATTTCCTCTGCTGTCCCAGGTTAAAATTCTTTTAGTTTTTTTCAATATCTCTACTTTTTTCTCCATATAAATATCCCTTTTTACTAAAAAAGATGTTTTACACTCCCCTCTAGAAATATATTGCTCCAATGCTATTTGTCATCATAGAGTGTAAATGAATTAGCGGGGAATTGTTGTGTAAAATTAGAAGTATTGAGTTGTTCTATTGGTTCTTGAGATGTTTGTTTCATGTGTCGTTTTTCAAATGCTAATTGTATCCTTTGTAGCATAATATGTGCTGTAATAATAGTCAGGATGAAAAATGTAATAGGAACCATTGGAATCCAAGGTTGAACGGAGAGGGAACGAAAATAGAGACCAATTAAACCTGACCATTCATTGCTAACTGACTCAGCTTCATTTCCGTAGAAAAGAATTGTACCACCAAAAAATAATTCTAAAATACCAAAATGAGAGAAAATGATTAAAGTTTGTACAAATTGTTGCATCATGACAATGATTAGAATAGGAAATATATTTGGAAATATGTGTTTTATAGCGAGATGAAATTTGCTTCCTCCTAATATTGTAGCAGCTTCTATAAATTCTTCGTTCAGTATCTTTTTTGTCTCTTTTGCAAAATAAAATATAAGAACGGGTAAAGCGAGAATGACTAAGACTACGATTTCAAAGGATGCTCGTTCAAAGAAAGAGGGAGCTGGAGACCCGTTTTGAAAACGCAATACTGTATCAAGAATAAAGTAACCAATGAGGGTCATTGGAACAACTGTAAAACAATCAAAGAGAGCTTCAAGTGTCTTAAAACTTTTTCTTACATAAAAAGCGAAGAATAATCCAATTGCTAGCCCGATAAATGTTCGTAGAAATGCTATCAATAACGATATACCAATGGTCCATTTCGCTCCATCAACTACTCTATGTAATAAATCAAATCCCTTCATATCCGTACCTAACAGAAAAGTGAAAGAAGGGGGAAATGGTGCCGCTTGTACATTACCACTTTCATCATATAGAATAGATGTTTGGCGAACTTTCCCATCAAAGAATATGGAATTTCCAATGCTTACTATGATTAATAGAAGCAAAAAGGATATACAAATTATGAAATACTTATCTCTTTTTAAATGGGCCCACATGTTAAGATTCTCCTTTCAATTCATCAGGTATGAAAATATTGAAAAGCTTAAAGACAATAAAGATAGGAATGTAAATTAAAAACAATGTAACGCAAAATATTTCAGGTGCTGGTTCTAATTCGGTATTATACGTTTTTAAAAATGTGAAAATACCTTGAACATTGAGTAAGTATTCAATAATGTATAAATTAGATAACATATACCAAATATTTGTTTTTGAGAAGTAGAGAGTACTTAAAAAGACGTTTCTCAGAACGTGACGATTGAGAATATAAAACGTGTCAAATCCTTTGGCACGTGCTAGCAAGGTATAATCTTTTTGTAATTCATTTTCAAAACGTAGCAATAGTAGCTTGTTAAACATAAGAATAGTTGGAAAACTTAAGCAAATAATTGGAAATAGTAAGATTGAGTTGTCTTTTGTACCAGCTATATTTGCGATTAAAAAGTTTGTCTGTTTATAAATCCAAACGACAAGTAATTGGAGACATAAAATAATAAAAATATCAGGAATTGCTTCTAATAGTAAAAAAAATGATTTTATTCTTTCTCTTTTTTTTACAGGGAGTAGCAACAAGGCATAAACAGTCATAAAAGAAACTAATATGGAAATAAGAAGAGCAGCTAAAAAGATAATAATCGTGTTTCCATATTGAATTAGAATTTGAGGAAATAGGGGTTTTGCAAATTTCGTGTAAGTTAATGGATCCCACCCTATTAATTTAGAGGTGACGTCCGTAAGTGTGTGCAGGTAATTGTTAAAGTCAATCTTCATCCCAATAAATAAGTGCGGTAACGTGCCGATAAATATAATGATAATAAACGATAAGAATAAGTGGAACGGTATCGTTAAATATGTTTGTGCAAAATTTTTTTTCATGTTAGCCTAACCTTTCCTATAAAGTGAAGCTACCATCAGTAGAGATTCTCTACTGACGGTAGCCTAATGAACTAGTTTTTACAACAAATTCAGGAAAAAGAAACACTTCATATACTTGAATTGAAAGGGAAAAAATTTTATTTATTAGCTTTTCATTAACTCTTCTTTGTTTATCTCCATATTTGTCTTAGCAGAATTTTTAAATTCGATTATATTTACTTGATTTTGGAATTTATTCAAGAAGTCTGTTACTAACCTAATTAACAAAAAGAAAATAATCATTTGGATAATCATGCAAGCCCAAAGTAAATAATCCGTCCAGTTCATATCTTTCACTCCTTTATTTGTTTTGTAAGATATAAAAAATGATTCATACTACGATAAATTGTGAATATTGAGTTTAAAATTGCTATTAATAAAACTAAGAATGTTGATAAAAGTATAGAGAAGATTCCATTATGATTGAAAATTAGTGATATATCCTTTTCATATATAAGAAGAGATTGCAAGCTGAAAAAATCTGTTTCATTTTTAATAAGTAAAATAATTAATCCTACTAAAAAAATATTGCGAAACACTAAAGTCCAAGATAAGTTATGATCTCCTACAATTCCACCACATCCGCAAGAAATATTGGTTCTCTTCCTATATAAATTAACAATGATTCCTATTGTATACATAATTAATAAAAGTAAAAGTATAGCGCCTACCCAAAGCTGTAATAATCCTAGAATGAGTGAAATGGAACAAATTAACGCAAGGCTTACTTCCATCCTAGAAAAGAATTTTATGAATTTTTTGGGGAGGATTTTATATTCGCCTACAATGACAACGTGTTTGCTAAAATGTAATAGTTTACTAATAGAGGACGATAGAAAAAGAGTACCTATTAATATCCTTAAAATTAAGATAATTTCATTCATATTAAAACCTCATCAAGTTTATTTTGATATAGAGTTGCTTGGGTTGTGTATAATTCATAGTATTTCCCTTTTTTTAGGAAAAGCTCTTCATGAGTACCGAACTCAACTAATTCACCATTGTCTAATACAACAATTTTATCTGCTAATTTAGCTGCAGACATTTTATGAGAAATCATAATTGTAGTTTTCTGGTTGGTCAGTAATTCAAATTTATCAAAAATTTCTCTTTCTGAAATAGGATCTAACGCAGCAGTTGGCTCATCTAGAATCATGATATTACCATTTTTAAATAACGATCGAGATATTGCTAATTTTTGCCATTGACCTCCTGAGAGCTCTTCACCCTCTTGTAAAAATCTCCCTAATGGAGTGTTGTATGCATTCGGGAATAGTTGGATATCTTCATGGATTCCTGACTGCATAGCTACATTTTTTAGTTTTTCATCATTATTTATTTCGGAAACATTACCAAGAGCGATATTTTCTCTTATGGTTAAATGGTACTGAATAAAATCTTGAAACATTACTGTCGTGTGCTCTCTTAAAGAATGTAATTGAATTTTGTTAATAGGTATATTATCAAAATATATATTTCCAGATGTAAGTGGATATAGTCCAAGCAGGCATTTTATTAATGTAGTTTTTCCAGATCCATTATGACCGACTATTGCTATCTTTTCATTAGGTAATATAGAAAAAGATACATTTTGTAAAATTTTATTTTTATTATTAGGGTATGAAAAAGATACATTTTCAAAGCGTATGCCATATTGTAAAACACTAGGAAATGGTACTTGTTCATCGGTATTTATTTCATCCTCATCTAGTGAATCGATATAATGAAAATAGTCATATATATATAATACATCCTCATATAATTGAGCCAAATTAGCTGAAATGTTATGTAATGCATTTTGTGTATTATGTACTGCTTGTCCTATAGAAACGAAGTCACCAATTTTAACAGCAGATTTTTTAATGAGCCAAATAATAATTCCGGCCGAACCACAATATGAAAGAGCTACTAGCAAATCTAAAAATATTTCCGCTTTACTTTTGGTTTTTAAGAAATTTAAAGAATAACTCATATTTTTATTATATTTTTTTTCCCATCTTTGTATGAAGTAAGTATGTAGGTTAAAAATTCTAATTTCCTTAATCGTATCTTTTTGCATTAACAAGTTCTCTATATAATTTGTCTCCCTTAAGAGGGGAGTAGTTTTTTTTGTGAGTTCAAATCCTTGTTTACCAAGATATGATTTTATGAAAAGAGCTGGAAAAAAGGTAATACTAGCAACTACAGCTAAACTCCAATGAATAGAGAGTAAAAAAATAATTAAAGATGAAATGGTTATTAAAGATTGTGCAATTAAAAATAAATTGTTAATTGGTGATAGTAGACGTCTACCAGTATTTGATTTTATTCGATTGGTATAGTTATAAAAATCAGGATTATCAAAATATGAATACGGTATTTTAAAGGTCTTATAAGCAATTTCTTCAGTTAAAAATTTAGTGAGCTTAAAGCGCATATTTTCGTCAATATAATACTGTAATTGTTTAATGATAGTTTCAATTAATAATAGCAAAAATTGTAGTACAAGCAGAGTAATAGCTAATGTATAATTTTTATTTTCACTTGTAATGATGGTGGATACATTGTTAACAAGTTCTTTTGTAGTCCATATTGTAGCCACAGGTAACATCCCTAAAATAATCATGAATATGCTAGAAAAGCAAAACCAAATCTTATTGAGTTTCCAAATTAGTTTAATAGTTCTTAGTATGTAAGTAATGAACATATAAAAAAACCCTCACTTTTTTTTCTTTTAGAGGACATTGTCAGATATTGGAGAGAATTTAGTAATAGTAGCTTCAGAATTTATACGTATAAATGTCGGGAAAACAAATATTTGTAATTGTTTTTTTTGAATCTCAGATAAAGGAAATACTGGAATCTTACAATGCGCTGGAATACTATTATTAAATTGATTGTATAAATCTGGGGTTTCGGAATATAAATATATTATTAGGTTATGTGATTTGTGCTTATTTTTATGAATAATTTCATTTAATTTTTCATGGCATATTTTACATGATGCAGCCATTAACAAGATAATAGATTCATCATGAATGGAATAGGAATTTGGTAATTGTAATATATTGCTAATATCTTTTTTTATTAAGGAGTTTGATTTTTTCTGAATAAATTTTGGTTTGGGTAATAGAGCGAGCGCTTTTTTCAACTTACTAATTTGTATAAGTAGAACTAATAGAAAAAGTAACCATATGAAAAATAGTAGAAGATATATAATCATATTAAACGCCTTTCTATCTTTAATTTAATAGGATTCAAAGCTAAGAATTTTATATTCTTAGCTTTGAATTTTACACTTTTAGCAACAACCAACAGCAACAAAACGTCCGTTACCATAATGACGAAGTAATGTGCGACGGCTTGTACCACAATAACTATCATAGTCACAGCCTTCTTCATAATATTGTGGACCAACAACCTCATTTTTCACCCCAAATAATTTTGCTAAAACATTACTCATACTAACAACCCCTTTTCAAATTATTGGTAATACATTACAAATTTTAGCAACAAAAGACAGAATATTCAATATAAATAAAATTTTATCAAGTTTTTTAGTTTATAGCACATTAATTATAAAAAGAACCCATTTCACAATTGTTTCTTTTCCTATTTGCCAGTTTTTCTAGTAGAGAAGACGTTAAATTATAGCACCGTTATTCGAAAAAATAGTTATAATTCATTTTGAATAGAAAGATTTATAAATTTTCTCAAGTTTTTTCAGTTTATAGCACATTAATCATAAAAAAGAGTCTGTTTCACAAATGTTCTTTTTTTATTTGCTAATTTTTAGTAATAAAAGCATTAAATCACAGTGAAATTCTTCAAAAAATAGTTGTAATTCATTGAATCACGAACCCAAAAAAGAAGAGCCAATACCAGCTCTTCTCTCTTTCACTTCTTCTGTATCACATAGCTAGATTCATTTTCCAATTTAGATAACGAATTTACTATCTATTTTTTCATAATTGCCATTCGCATCATACGTTAACGATTCGTTTCCGGATTTTACAAGTTGATTTCCTTCGTTAATAGATTATCTTTGTTTTAATCATACAGTTTTGTATTTCCTTTTTCATCTGTTTGACTCTTTTTATTTCCTGATGCATCGTATGTGAATGTATTCTTCTGTCCTTCTTCTATTTAATGCTTTCCTAGTTTGTGGCGAAAAATTTCTTGATTTCCCTTTGAATGCAGGAATTGATGCTTTTGCATATTTACTTGGGCGCAGAAGATAATTAGCCGAATTTAAGGCCCTTTTTGCTGCTCCATATCTTCCGCCACCTACAAAACCTTTAGCACTCGCCATCCCCACACATTTCCAACTTGCTCCTGATTTATAGGCATTGTATCCATCATACAATGCAAACCCCGCATTTATTGCTAACCATGGCAAGTGACCATCTGAATCGACGGATTATTATCCGCATACGTATACCCATTCTGCGTTACAGGATCATCCGCGTCACCCGAATCAGGATCCACCGATAAAAACACACCATGCTCCAGCTTATATTATCTCGCAATCAAGTAATACATGCCAATCTCTTTATCATACATGTATCCCGCATATCCAAATGGATTGTCTGCTGTGATACCTTTTGCGTCACTCTTTAATACGTTACCCCACGAATCATATTCATACGTTGTTACAACTTCTTTATTTTAATCTATCCACCTAGTTATGGTAATAATATTCGTTCTTTAAATTCCACTAACAAAAAAACAATATATATAAAGAAAGAAGAGCAGATATCAGCTCTTCTTCCCACAACTAGTTTCTTTACTCACTCTAATATAGCGTATTATGATATATAAATACGCTATATATTTTTCATTAAAATCTATACCTTATTATCTTTCACGTACTTCAAACACATTCCCACTAAGACAAGTAAAATACAATACGTTATTTGTTTTAATTACCTCATGTATAGAATCAGACTCCAAAATAAACTTTGGTAAATATAATGTGAATTCTACCTTACCAGATTTTATGTCTAAGCATTTTACTTCAAGTTCATATGAAGACATGTAGATCTTATCCTCCACATATCTCGGAGATCTTATCACGTCATGCGCAAACCTTGTTTCCCACTTAATTTGGTTATGTACTAAATCTATACAATAGACTTTTCCATTATCCATAACTACAACACACATATTATCAACTAAGTTAGGTTCAAGTTTTATTTCACCTGATAATAAGCATTCATATATTTCCTTGCCATCTTCTACTCCAAAAAATTGAAGGCTTGTTTTCCGTTTTGCTACATCGTCCATATCAGGTATATGTCTAACCAAACCTATTTTTAAGTTATCAGCTACCACATATAAATAATCCGCTTCTTCAATTTCTATCTCTAAGATTAATTCTGGTGATTCTTTTTTCAAATCCCACCTTTGAATACTCTCCTCTCCCACTATTAAAGCCGTATGATTTTCTAAATATGTGGGAGTATTGGGGCGGCAATTAATATTTTCTCTCCATAAAATATTACTATTTAAGTCGACAGCTGTCATACAAACTATATAGGGATCTATTAGTTCTCCTTCTTCATAACATTCTCCTATTAGAACATAATAATCAGAAAACAGTCGCACCTTCAAATTTTCTCCACCAATTCCAGTATATACAGTCTGTTTCTCTTTTCCTGTTTGAATATCTAATAAGATGTTCAAACCATACTCCATCACAACCATTACATCTAATACATTATTTGGTAGGAAATAAACCCCTTTTATTTCTCCTTCCAACTCTAACTCCCATAATTTCTTTCCATCTTCTGCAGACATGCATACAAGCTTTGATTTTTCCTCTTCTCTACTAATATCCCCTACAAAAACCTTATCATCTTGTTGACAAAATACAATTCCACTCTCAATAAAATTGAGATGTTCCGTCCAAAGTGTTTTTTTATTCAACATGTCTATTTTACTAAACTTATTTGCTGGTCCATTTCCAACGTATAAAAAGTCATTGTCTCTTGAGAATTGAGGAAGAATTTCTATATTTCTTTCATTTTTCAGATCACTCCAGCTTATTTCATAACGACTTTCACTTGAATATTTCCGATAAACATTCAAGCTTCCAGTAGTAATGAAGTCCTCATCGAGCTTTTCTAGGTCAATTATTTGTTTATAAGCGGCATTCAAACTAAAATCCCCTGGTACTTTACTAATTAATTTCTCTATATGTTCCTTACAAAAATCAAATACAGTATTAAAAAACTGTACTCTTTCAACTGAGATAATTTCTTTATTACTACTAATATTAATCATATTTTCTTGTTGAATAAAGTCTAACGTCTTCTCATAGTTATCTAAAAATAATGTACCCTCTTTATACTTTAAAAGATTTACCCACACTTCAAAAAATTGTATTAAAGGCTCTATAATATCCGTTTCTTCTTCATAAATGATTTTTTCATCTAAGAGGAAAATTATTTTACCTCTTAACATTTCCAACTCGTCTTCATTAAAATATTCCAGCTTTATATTAAATCCTTCTTTTATTTTCCCCATAATGCCCTACCTCCAGTATGGCCAGTTTGCCTATGCACCACAGTATTGACTAATTGCATTAATCCTGGTGTTTGATGGTGATGCCACGTATGTCCGACCGGATTATCTCCTTTTTGCATCCGTTTTATATCACTTGCAAAAAAGATTTTTTGTTTACTATTTACTAGTTACTTACCACTCCTTTATTTAAATATTTGAATTGCGTTGTATTACTTGCCTTCCAATTAACTTTATCTACATTTCCAAACACCCTAGTTCCAGTTCTTACAGTTTTTGTATCTTCCTCATATACACATTCCAATTTTTCACAATAATATTGTGCATAATTCCAACTCTTTTCACACAAACTTAACACTCTAATACATTCAGCTTTCTTTCTATTATTCCCTCACATATTAAGTACATCAATATAATAAAGCGTATCATCCTTCTGAAAATATATAACAGATCCGCGGCTATAATAATTAACAAATTGAACCTGCTCCCCTAGTTCATTACAAAGATTACTATCATACACATGATTATTATTTAAATCATAAACAACCAACTTTTCATCTTGCGTAATAAATACTACTTTGTCCTGAGCAACCGCAAAACTTTCCGACCGTATTTCCTTAATTACATTTATTTCATTCCAAGACATATGAATTTTTTTATCTTTCATTTGAACTAAAGGAAATTCTGAATAATAATAGAGCCAAACGTCTCCATCTAACACATTTATTGCATAACAATCATCTATATACGGTATATTATATTTTTCTACATATTGATCATAGCTATCAAAAATTAATTGACCTGTAGAATCAAAAGCAACTATACCATTTGCTCCAATTGGGCACTCTCCAAAAATCCCTTCATCACAATAACTAACCCAAATATCTTCATTCACATCAACCTGACAATCTTGAATCCCTTCTCCGGCATAAAACTTACAATATTCACTTCCGTCTGGATTATAAATAACTGCATTCTCACCTTCATAATTAAATATAAATAGCCATCTCTCTCCGATTCGTTGCATACGTATCACAGATTCAACATCTATATCTACATTTAAATTAATATTACTTATACTCCCATTATTTTTATCCAAATAAATAATACAAGGGCGATCCTGATGATCTTGTACTAATAAAATTATATTTTGTTTATAGTCCACGTTCATTTTTCTAAATTGATAAGCTTCAACAATAGACTTAAAACTGGTTAACTCTTTACATACGATATCTTTCATATAGATAAAAACCCTCTCATTGATTCTAAACATAAAAAATAAGCGTCAAACTCCCTTAATATTAATAAGTTTAACGCTTACTCTCAATTATTTTATATACTTCACCTTACTTACTCCAAGAAAATGTTAAATCCCATTGTTGCTTTCTATAATTTATTGGACTCATCTTTTCAAATATTTGATCTTGGATATGAAAAACTATCTTCTGTATATTTGCTTTTGGATTGAATAAAAAATCTCTTAAATCGATATACTCTTCATTTATAAATACAGCTCCTTCTATAACAGAAAAAGTCTGTGCTATTTGGTCTACATCTATGTTTAAAATACATTTGTATAAACTATCATCGTCCTTTAATAATAAGTCTGCTTTTATAAAGACATCCATATTATCTATTTCAAATATACTCTTAACAGTTGATGGTCTGACCCAAGTTTCATCTTGATACTCAAAGCTTTCATTTTCTAAGTCCCATTCCCAAATGGATGAAAAAGAAAAATCTTCAAGACTTAGCTCCTCTATCGGTTTTCCATTAATTGAACCCACCGGCGATCCTGCCTCTTTCACTATTTTAGGAATAAGATTACTAAAGTACATATTTCTCTCACTCGTTACTGATTCCTTAATAAGGGGATATAAATATAAAGTAGCCATCGTTCTTAAACCATTACTCGCTCTTAATTCTAATTCCATTGCTATAGAAAAAGTCCTTATTGATAAATAACTAATTCGAATGTTTCCATTAAGGACCGTAAAAGTTTCTCCCTCTATATTAAATTCCGATTCTTGAAAATTAAACTCTCTATAGTAATAACTTTGTTCCTTATGAATAAAATCAGGGTACTTATTTAAATATATATCTAAATAATCATCTTCTACTAAAGTCTTATATGTTGGACATACAATTTTAAACTGTAACTTTCGAGATTTAGAATCCACAACAATACAGTTATCCTGTATGACACAATACACCCAAGGTATATAAAATTGATTCCCCTCTATTATAAGCTTTGAAGGTTCTCGTTTTAACATTGATACCACTTCTTTTATACCTCCTAATGTAACTCAAACCATTGATAAAAGTTCTATTATCACTTATTCTTTTTCTATATTTATAAATGGTGCTCTCTCTTCTCAATCAAATAAAACTTCCATGCAGAACAAACTCAAGTGCTCTGCATGGAAGTTTGTATGATTAGACATTCTTTACATAGATAGAAATATAAAAAACTCTCTCCTATTTGAAACGTTATTCCTCCTGTAAGTTCTCCTTCATTCCCATAATCTTCTCCGGTCAACATAGCCACATAGTTCATACTTTTCGAGCAACAAGGACACGTTGCCTCTATAGAATCTTCTATGTATAGGGGCGCTCCAACTATTCTACAAATATAATCTCTTCCTATAGCATCTAAAGCTTGTTCATGTTCATCTTCATCACGGGGGACATCATATTTCTCCATCGTTATTAATTTCATATCATATTTCGGCAAAGGAACTGGTATCTTATCAATTAATTCATACTTCCAATTAAACATCTCACTTTGAGTAATGGTATGTATAGAACGTTCCATTATATTTATTTTGAAATTTTGCACATCTTCATATAAGGAACAATTTAAACAAGTAATTAATGGCAACTCCTTTAATTCTTCTGTCTTAAGTTCCTCTAATCTCGAATCATTCAAATCAAAGGTAAATATTTGATGCACTTGTTCATTACATTGCGGACATATAGGAACTTCCCAAGTTTCTCCACCAAAATAATGGCTATATCCCTCTTCCCCGCGAATAACTCTAAACCCTAATTTATTCATATATTTGCCTCCACTTTATAATACGGATAACAGTTGTTATCCTTCAGTTATACTCAATTACAAAATTTCTATTAGCGGATATCTCTTCTACAAACTTTTGTTTCTTTTCTAACTTGTATTCCATGCAGAAATCTATTAAATGAGAAGTAGACCAAGTCACATTTCGAACTGGATTTCTCCTAGTGTTTTCATTGATTTCTCCCATTATTTCCATATCAAAAATAACCTTAAGAGTATAATCGTCAAATACCATTCCATTAAGCATCAATGCTGTTAAAATGTTAGCATTATCGATATCCTCTTTAGTAGGCACTGTTTTCAAATGCCAATCAAATATAACACATAAAGGAAACACGTCTTCCATCAATTCAACAATTTGTCCGAAAAAATATGTTTCATTTGGTAAAGGGATAGAAAATACATCCCCAACTTTCCATTTTTGTTTTTTAGGTCGTTTCCAAGATCCTATGAACTGCTCATACTCTCTTTGATTCGTAAATGTAAATTCTTCGTCTATAAGTTCATTCACTAAAATCGCAACTTGTAACAACGTCTTCCCATTAGTTGAATATATTTCTACACAATCGCTCTCTGAATCAAAACGGACCTTACCTTTTATTCCAGCTTCTTTAATTTGATTCCTTACAAATTTCATTGCATCATAATTTGTCTCTAAATCTAAAAGCTCGGCTAAATCTTCAAAAATAATATATTCCTTTGAACTAAAATCTGGTATAAACATACGTATTTTCCCGATTTGTAACGTATAATTTAATTCATTGAATAGTACTGCTTCCATTTATTCTCTCCTATAACACTCTAACTGTTTTTCATTGAAACTATTTTCCTCTAATAATAAAATCTTCTCATTGATTCTACACATAAAGGTTGTAAAAAATGCACCCAAAAATTCAGGTGCATTTTCATTCTCAATGTAGAAACTTCATGTTTTGCGGCTTCATTCTAATCCATAATACGTTCTTCCGCATAACAAACAAATACTTGCTTTTCCGAACGTAAAGATACTAAATAATACTCATCTTCAAAATGCCCTACTATATACCCCATTTCCCCCGCCAGTTCAATTGTTTCTTTATTGAAATATACTCTTGTCCGATCAAAATTTATATGTTTTATGATACTCTCTAACTCATTATCGTTTACTTCTTTTTCAGAGAAAAGGAACATGAGGCTCCCTTCCATACATACAGGAGAAATCACATCGAAAATATCAGTTGCAGGATCATACTGGTTTATTAAAATTGTGCTCTTCACAATCGACTTTTTCCAGTTTAACTCTTTTAATTCTTTTTCCCAAATGTAATTTTGCACCTTTGTTAATTCCTCTTGAATCCCTTCACAATTCACTAAAATATATAAATGAAATTTCGACATCATTGTTTTCATAAATTGTTCCATGCTTGTATCAACATCAACTATATATCTATTAATTTTTGATAACAAATTCAGGATTTTATCATTTTCAAAATTATCATGTTCATCCAACACTAGAAAATATTCGTTTTTTTCCGTTGCAGGCTTGTGTATTTCGATGTATGTGTCCATGGTTTCTCCTTCTAGCTCGTTCGTATAGCTGATTACTGTTATCCCACTTATTTTCAAGCTCCTTTTAAGGAAAAAGCGATATATTCACGTTTTACAATGTATTCCCCCAAAAATACCCCATTTAAAAATTAGATGCATACTGTTTTATAAAGATCTTATTTCAATTATATATAATTGAATATTATCGTAAACTGTGATGTACATTCAGCCGTATAGAGCACTTCTAAAGAATATCCTAATTTATAACATATAAAAAAGGAAGAGCTTAAAAGTTTGCAGTGCTCCCTGTCTACTTGACAGGGGACACTGCATTTCAGCTCTTCTTTCTTTTTAAATTCTTATATTATCATCAATAATTATTTTCTCCTTAACCTCTCAAGTACTTACACACTAAGTTATAATCCAAAATAACTATATACATCATAAAAGATCGAATATAATATAGCTACTCCTACACCGATTGAAAATATCTTAAACAAATAAAAACTGAAAGACAGTACGATTGGGAATGGTGTTAATAAAGAAAATAACAGTGAGTTAACACGCTGCTTTTTAAAAGTTTCTTTATCTATTATAATTCCAAAAATTATAATTCCACAGGCTATAAAAAAACATAGTACCATAAAAAAAATGTCTTCCATATATCTCTCCTACTTTATTATTTTTTAAAGGACCTTATCCATTAAGTGAAAAATATATTTTCACTTAATGGATATTATTCATAAACATTCATCTTACTCATAATAATAAAATAACTTCTAACTAATATACTAACCTCAATTTTCTATTAAAAACTATCTTCGCCTTTTTTTAGCAGCCTTTTTATTACTTTTTGTATTTTTCTTCTTACTACTTACATTTTTAGTAGAACGATTATCACGATATGCAGTAGCAAAGGTTAATCCTAAATAACCTTTACTTCCAGTCATAGAATATGCTACATCTCGAGCCATACCTTTTCCACTATAACCACTTTGCCCTTTTCTTTGTACACCACTTCCAGCATTCGCTACAGCATACCCAGGTACTGCTGTATGAGTACTAACAAATAAACGAGCTCCTTTGCCTAAATGCCTAGCAACATGACCTCCTGATCCTCCTATAATACCACCGGCTACCCCCCAAAGGAAATCCTTACCCAGTCTTTTATAATTCATTCCTTTTAAAGTTTTATGTTTTGCATAATGCCCTATTACATAACTGCCCACATTAGCAATTCCACCAACAGCTCCAGAAGCGATCCACCATGCAAGATGCCCATCCGGATCCACCTTCATCACCGGATTATTATCACCATACGTATACCCATTCATCGTAACCGGATCATCTTCATCACCCGGATCAGGATCCACAGACAAGAACACACCATGATTTGGGTTATAGTAACGCGCAATCAGATAATACATACCAATCTCTTTATCATACATGTATCCCGCATACCCAAATGGATTGTCTGCTGCGATATCTTTCGTATCACTCTTTAATACGTTACCCCACGAATCATATTCATACGTTGCTACAACTTCTTTATTTTGATCTGTCATCGCAACGACATCACCACGAGGGTTATAGTGATAGTATAACGTTTGTCCTTTTGTTTTCATGGCTAAGCGTGTGCCACTTATTGAATATACATATTGACGAAGTACAGTTCCACTACCATCTGTCTCATATAACGGATTAATGCTATCTCCATCATAGAAATAACGTGTTACTTGACCATTTACATTCTTTTCAATGCGGCGATTATTTTCATCATATTTATACGTTGCGAATGCATCACTCTCACCTTGTTTTGTGATAGCTACAATCTGGTCTCTTTCATTCCATGTATACTTGTACTTTCCATCTGATGTACGATTTCCATTCGCATCATACGTCAGAGATTCCTCTCCGAATTTAACAAGCTGATTCCCTTCGTTAAATTGCGCTTCAATTGTTGTCGTTTTGTTAAGTCGCTTTGTTGTTACAGATGTACGGTTACCAAAACCATCATATGTGTATGTTTTTGTTCCCCTTAATAACGGGAACACTTCTTTCGTCAGCTGATTATTCGCATCATATTCATATTGAGTCTGCGTTATTCTTCCAGTTGTTGGAGACTCATGTTTAATTGCAGTACGGTTACCTGCTTGGTCATATTCATATTGTTCCGATAGAATAATACCACTCGATGTACCTACTACTAAATCTTTTATTTTGTTCGCATGATCATAGTTGAAAGTAGAACCTGAACCATTTCCAGCTGTATACGTACGAACATTTCCTTGATCGTCATAATCAAAGCGATACGTTTGAGAACCGTCTGTCACACGAATGTTTTGATCTAACGTGTTGTAGTCATACGATACTTTATTTGTGTATCCGCCTTGTGTTACTGTTTGTTCTTTTAGTTTTTCTGTCTTACTGTTTGCTTTGTCGTGATATGCCCAGTCAATTTTTCCGCCTCGGCTATCTGTTGCGCTTGTGACACGGTCGGCCTTGTCGTATGTCTTCGTGCGTTCTACACCGTTGACAAGATCTTTCACTTTCGTAACTTGTCCATTTTGATCACGTTCAAATGTAAATGAATCTTTTCCATTTCCCTTTTCACCAATGACGCGATCTGCAGTGTCATATACAGATTCTAAAATCGAACCATTTGGCATTTTTGTTTTAATCTTGTTTGCATTTTCATCATACGTATTTTCAATACGACGGTTTAATGCATCGATATACACTGTATTTTTATTATCTACATCATACTCATATTTGTGTGTTTGTGTTTTCCCACCAAACATGACAGATTTCTCTGTTGTGTTTCCATTATGATCATAACGATAATTTACAGACGTACCATTTTTTAATGTAACCTTCGTTAATAGATTATCTTTGTTGTAATCATATAGTTTTGTATTTCCTTTTTCATCTTACGTCACAACAACTGGTATCTTAATTTGATTCAATACCATACTTTCGCTATACTACTTATAAAGTAACATATATGGAAAGGTGACTTATCTTGGACATGGATTTAATTATAAATGCTCAAAAACGTTCCACAACATTTATTCATACTGTATTAGAAACTGAAACCATCTGGGGTTTAAAAAACACTTCGGGATGGTGTGTCTGTGAATCAAATGAATATGAAGATACAGATGTTATGCTATTTTGGTCAAATAAATCATATGCCCAACAATGCGCCATTCAGGAATGGGCTAATTATTCACCTACAGCTATTCCTTTAGAGCAATTTCTAAAAGATTGGCTACCTGGCATGATTAATGATGATTTATTAATAGGCGTTAACTGGAACACCCATTTAATCGGATTAGAATTAGAACCACAACTCCTACTAAATTTTTTAAATGAAAAAAATTCATAAAAAAATCCCGCATTAGTACTTTCAATGCGGGATTTTTTTATATTTGAGATTTCACTCTATTATATTCATAAGAACTTCACAATCACAATAGCCCCCTCTATTCCGCAAAGCTCTTATAATATAACTATGCATAGATTTCGAAATACATCGATTTAACCAATCTTTTGTATATGTAAGTGAATGGTCGCATCCTTTTGTTTCCATATTTTCTTGCAAACCCCTCTCTAATGATTTCAATTGCTCCACTGATAATTTTAATTCTCCAACTCTCACATTACACTCTTTAAGTAATGCCAATTTTTTAAAATCTTTTTTATTTCCACTATCAAGAGACATTGCCTTCTGCAGGCTAGATATTGCACCTTGATAATTTAACAAACATTCTTCACACTGTGATAATAACCTCCAAGCTAAAGCATTATCAGCATCCAACTTAATATATTCATACAACCCACTTTTTACTTTCAAAAGATATGGTATCGCTTTTTTTGAAGGTTCTTTTCTTTCATAGGAACCTTGCATTGCTAATTTCTGCCCTTTTATTAACTCATTTTTCAGCACTTCTAAATTATCCATCCAAAATCTCCTTTAAATATTATTTTTTTATAAATAGAAACAAAGATAATATTTTCCCTTAAATTATAAAGAGAATTAAATTATAAGAAAAAGGAGGGGTTTCCCCCCTACCTTTTCCTGTTATTTCTTAAATACATCCTGTGTATAGCTAATTATTTTCTTTTAGTATTTTTCTTATTTCCCTTTCTTCCATAGCCATCATGCTTATGTTGTGTTTTATGTGTCTTTATATGTTGTAAATCCGAATGTTCATACCCATATCCATGCCTAGCTTCTTTTCCCCTTCTATGTGCCATCTGGTATCCCGGTGGATTACGCAGATGGGATTTGTTCTTACGTTTCTTATTATTCAATTCTTGTTTAATCCAACCACGTAGTGCAGTCGAAACTTTTTGATCCCCTGCCAATACTGTTAATCTTGCATTTTTTCCATCCCGTCCTTTTTTAGCAGCAAAACCAATAGCCTTTTTCGCAATCTTTAAAGGCTTAACATAATTAGAAGCAACTGCCCATCCAACTTCTTTCCAGTTTCCACCTGCTTTATATGCTTTATATCCATCATATGCCGCAAAGCCAGCGTTAATTGCAATCCATACCCAATGCCCATCCGGATCCACATTCATCACCGGATTATTATCGCCATACGTATACCCATTCATCGTAATCGGATCATCTTCATCACCTGGATCAGGATCAACCGACAAGAACACACCATGCTCCGGATTATAGTATCTCGCAATCAAGTAATACATACCAATTTCTTTATCATACATGTATCCTGCATATCCAAACGGATTATCTGCTGCGATACCTTTTGCGTCACTCTTTAATACATTACCCCACGAATCATATTCATACGTTGCTACAACTTCTCTATTTTGATCTGTCATTGCGACTACATCACCGCGTGGGTTGTAGTGATAGTATAATGTTTGTCCTTGCGATTTCATAGCCATACGTAAACCATTTACGGAATACACATATTGGCGAAGTACCTTTCCACTACCATCCGTCTCATATAACGGATTAATGCTGTCTCCATCATAGAAATAACGTGTTACTTGACCATTCACATTCTTTTCAATACGACGATTATCCTCGTCATACTTATAAGTTGCGAATGCATTGCTCTCACCTTGTTTTGTGATAGCTATAATTTGGTCGTCTTCGTTCCATGTATACTTGTACTTTCCGTCTGATGTACGATTGCCATTCGCATCATACGTTAACGATTCATTTCCGAATTTTACAAGCTGATTTCCTTCGTTAAATGTTGCTGCTATAGATTTTGTTTCTTTTCCATTCTCTACAACTTTCACACTTGTACGGTTTCCAAATCCGTCATATGTGTATGATTTAGTTGTTCCGTTTGGTAATGCTTCATTTAATAATTGGTTAATCGGGTCATATACAAAGTTCGTTTCTGTTACTTTTCCGCCCGCACCTTCATGTTTAATCTTCGTACGGTTACCCGCTTGATCATATTCATATCGTTCAGAAAGTAGAATACTGTTTGATGTACCGACTACTAAATCTTTAATTTTGTTCGCGTGGTCATAGTTAAAAGTAGAACCTGAACCATTACCAGCTGTGTACGTACGAACATTTCCTTGATCGTCATAATCAAAGCGATACGTTTGAGAACCGTCTGTTACACGAATGTTTTGATCTAACGTGTTGTAGTCATACGATACTTTATTTGTGTATCCGCCTTGCGTTACTGTTTGTTCTTTTAGTTTTTCTGTCTTACTGTTTGCTTTATCATGATATGCCCAGTCAATTTTTCCGCCTCGGCTATCTGTTGCGCTTGTGACGCGATCTGCCTTGTCGTATGTTTTCGTACGTTCTACGCCATTGACAAGATCTTTTACTTTCGTAACTTGTCCATTTTGATCACGTTCAAATGTAAATGAATCTTTTCCATTGCGCTTTTCACCAATGACGCGATCTGCTGTATCATATACAGACTCTAAAATAGAACCGTTTGGCATTTTCGTTTTAATCTTGTTTGCATTTTCATCGTACGTGTTTTCAATACGACGGTTCAATGCATCGATATACACTGTATTTTTATTATCTACATCATATTCATATTTGTGTGTTTGTGTTTTCCCACCAAACATAACAGATTTCTCTGTTGTATTTCCATTGTGATCATAACGATAATTTACAGACGTACCATTTTTTAATGTAACCTTCGTTAATAGATTATCTTTGTTGTAATCATATAGTTTTGTATTTCCTTTTTCATCGGTTTCGCTCTTTTTATTCCCTGATGCATCGTATGTGAATGTATTCTTCTGTCCTTCTTCATCATATGTCGCAACAACATTGCCATCGTTGTCGTACTCGTTTTTAATAAGAGCGTTCCCTTCTAGTAAACGAATATTATCAAACCAAACTTTTCCTTTATTCTCTCTTCTAAATAGAAGATAGACTTCCATACGCTTAATTGGTTTCGTAGCAGGGATTACAACTGCACTACGATTCCAATCATTTGTACCACTTGGGAATTTCGCTTGATAGTTCGTGCCAGTACCATCTTGATAATACACATCTGCCCAAATAGAGTAATCTCTTGAGAGCTTATCTGGTGCGGTATTTTCTACATTTTGAGATTTAGACATTCCTGTTAACGTAATTGGTTCTGCTTTTTTCTGATTTATAGTAATATGCTTGCCATATCCTACATCAGAACCACCATATTGGCTACGCTCTAATACAATAGATGAATGTCCCGTAAAGCTCTCTTGCTGAGAAACATCTTTTGGATCACAGCTTGTTCCATCTCCTCGAATCCATCCTGGAATACAACCTTTTTCCGTCATATTCTCTACACTACTATTTTCAATTGGGTTAAAACTAGAAGAAACTTCACCTTTTTCTAGTTGAATCTTATCAAACCAGACTGAACCACTCGTAGCAGAACCGCCATTTTCTACTTGTAAATAGATTTTTACTTTTCTCGTTTGTTCTGTTGTTTTAAAAGTAACTTGACGATTAACCCAATCCCTCGTTCCTTGAACTTTATTGTGACGAGTATCATGCCATCCACCATCTACACCAGCACCGTTTTCATTTAATAACTGTACATTGAAGAAAGCAGCACCATTGGCTAAATCCGTCTTCATCATACCGCTTAACGTATACGTTGTATTTGGCTCTAATGTTACTTCTTGAATTGCAGCAGTATAGCCCCAATCATTATTCGTTGCTTTCGTTGTAATCTTAAGTGATGACTCTCCTCCAAGGCCACCTGGTGCCGGTGTTGCATCTTTTGTAATAGATCCGGAATTATTCACATTTACTGGTACCCATTTTTCCGTACCATTCATTTCAAAGCTTGGATTTTGAATCAGGTTTTCTCCTGTTCCTAGCTCTCTAGTTGTTGCAATTGGATTTCCAAACTGATCATACTGCATGAAAGATGATGTATTTGCTGCTTGGTCAGTTTCAGACACTTCTGTATTCGCTGCTTTATAAGCAACTGTCGTTTCACGATTCTCATTATCTGTCGCTTTAACAATCCCATTATCTTTATTGTACTCAAACTTTTCTGTTCCCATTTCATCCGTAACAGAAGTTACATTCCCATTACCATCATAGGTCGCTGTTTCGGTTTGATTTTTAGGAGTTGTTGTTTTTACTAAATTATTTGCATTGTATTCATAAGATGTCGTTAAATTCAGACGTCCCACATCTTCAACTGTTTTCACTGGGTTTCCAGCATCGTTATACGTATAAACAGTTTTACGACCTTTAGGATTCGTTAACGTAACTTCTTTCGTATCTGTATTATATGCTAATGTCGTAGCTTTTCCTAATGGGTCCGTTACTTTTACTAATCTATTATTCTCGTATGCATATGATGTTTTATATGGTTTTGCATCTGTATGTTGCGGATCATAAATAGATGTTAGTAAACCATTATCATATCCGTATTTATATACTTTTCCTTCTGGTGTTGTAGAAGAAACAAGTAAATCTCCATCATATTTAAATGTAATCGTTTTGCTATCTGGGCCGATTACTCTTGCTGCTTTTTTATTATTCCCATCATATTGTACGACTAACTCTTTACCAGAAGCGTTCTTTACTTTTGATAAACGTGATTCCCCATCATACTCATATGTCGTCGTATTTCCGTATTTATCTTTTGTATACTGGATACGACCTTGTGCATCTCCAGATTTATAGAAAGTAACCGTTTGGTCTTTATCTTTTATTTCATATCCGCCTGATACTTGTTTAATTTCTAAATATATACCAGTAGGAGCTTGATACGCATTATCTCCCGTTCTAGTAAAAGTAATATTTGCGCCATCGGCAGAAATTAATAGTAAGTTTCCATTTCCTTCAGCCAAAATTCTTTCTTCTAATCCACTAGACCACCCTGTACCAAATAGACCTACTTTTTTACTTTGGCTATTATACGTTCTTTCTACTGATACATCCGGTCCGCGCCCAGATAACGTAATATCTTTCTCACTCATGATAAAGTTACCATTTGTAGCATTTACTTTACCATTTAGTACTGGAACTGATGCCCAGTAATCAAACATCCCTGTAAACCCAAAGTCTTGAGCAAATTTAGGTACAAACTCATGCGAAATTTCACTTTCAGCATGCCCTACTTTACTATACGCCGTTACACGGAACCAATAATTTTTAAAGCCAGCATAAATTCCGCCAGAATTCTTATACACAGGTGATGGATCCACTGCTAATTCTGCACCTTTTTTATCGTGATGAAGTAAATATTGGCCTTTTGCAATTTCATCTTTCGTTGGCCAAATTTTCTCGTTTTGTGTTGTCCAGTTAGTCTTATCTCCTACATCAAACGCTTCATAATCTTTTCCGTTATATACCCAAACTTTATAGCCGGATGCCGCTGGGACCGCATCCCACTTTAATGTGACATATCCCGTTTCCTTATCTGTCGCATTAATATAAGCTGAACCATCTGGCTTTTTCACTTGCTCTAACGGAATAAATGGAACGACTCCATCCGAAAGCGGACTTTCACCAAATGGATACTCGGCTACAATACGAAACCAGTAGCTACTTCTTCCACTATAATCTCCGTACGGACCGCCTGCTTGATAAGCATTTTTATATATTTGTCCTGGGTTAGTAGGTGCTTCTGCCCCTTTTCCGTCATCATGTATCCAGTATCGTCCTTGTGCAATCTCTTCTGGCGTCGGGAATATTTTTTTGTCTTTCGTCGTCCAGCTTGTCACATTCCCAACTGAAATATATTCATAGTCATATCCGTTAAAAATAGCTACTTTATACTCGGTTGCCCCTGGGACCGGATCCCATTGTAGATTGAAGTGACCTGAACCACTCCCGCTCCCATTTGAGTAAGCTTGTACTCTCGGTGTATTTGGTTTTGCGTAAGAATATTTTACTTCTAAGTACGGTGCATTGGCTCCATTTTCAGCTGCAATGAATTTCTTCCAATGACTTTGTCCGTTTCCGTTTGCATGTAGTTTAAAACCGTTGTTTGGTCTCGCGCCATCTACCCATGCTTTCACTGTATTCGTTACATTGAACTGGGCCCATTTTCCGCGTCCGACATCAGTTTGTGCAATGTTATTAGAACCTGGTTTATTATTCCAGTTCACACCACCAACATTCCATCCACCTGTTACTTCATCTAACCAAACACCATTCGGTTGATTTCCATAATAATGCCAAACTGCATAGGCATGGAATGTTGCACCTTCAATCTTTGCACCTTTTAAATCTGAAACATTCGGTTTAATAAATGCAAAGTTTGTTCCAGATGAGCCATCATAATACCCAACTTTTAACGTGTAAGCATTTTGACCTGAATCCCACAGTTTTCCTCCTGAATAATTGACAGTTGGATAGGCACTTGCAGCGTATGCATTTTCAAAGTTACCTAGTTCAACAGAAGGATCTACATATACTGGATATTTTCGCTCTGGTGCCTGTAACCACTGCGGGTCTGCAGTAACAGTTAATGTATATGTTTTTTCATCTGTTTTCTCAATAGTGTAACGAACCGCATCTGACGTTACAGCCTCACCTGATTGTTGATCCACATTTGAAT
The DNA here is from genome assembly GCF_038006905.1 of Bacillus sp. FSL R9-9834. NCBI lineage: Bacteria > Bacillati > Bacillota > Bacilli > Caryophanales > Bacillaceae > Bacillus > Bacillus sp. FSL R9-9834. The sequence goes on along the minus strand of NZ_JBBOWD010000001.1, from coordinate 1,105,734 downwards.
CATTCATATACGGTTTCGGTAATGTGAATACTTTTTCTTTTTTCTCATTTTGGAAGTCGATTGAACCATCTTCCTGTAAGCTCGGTGTTAAATCTGTTTCTAATGCAAACGTAAAAATATGATGTCCTGTATATTCACGTAAGACAAAATCTTCTTTGACATTTTCGTTAAACGTCGTACTCTTTAAATCAATATTTGGAAAAATCCCTTTATACCATACTGTATTATTTTCATGTGTTGCGGTTACTGGTGATGGCTTCACTTCACCTTTTTCACCATTTGCACTCATTAATTTGTACTGAATGGTATGATCCTTTACTTTAAATTGAACGTACTTTCCATCTTGTGTTGTTTTCTCGAATTCTGGTTCTAATGTTGTATTTTCCGTTACAATCTTTGCGTTAGGTGCTTCTACTAATTTCGGTGAAACCTCTTCTAACTTTCCATCCTTCTCAACATGAATTGGTTCCGTATATATCTTTTTCGTATACGTACCATCATTATTATCGAAAACTTTCTCTGTTTCCGTTCTTTCTTCTACAATCTCAGTCGGACTCGCCTGTGCTTTAGTCTTATCCTTCTTTAATTGATCTGGATGTGGATCTGGTAATTCCTTTTCTTCTTTCTTTTCCACTTCCGGACTTTGTTCTGAATTTGGAGATGGTGTAAACGGTGGTGCCGTTTCCGCCAATCCATTGAGTGGTATGGAGGTAACAATTAATGCAACTACGATAAGTTGGATTAAATACCTATACCATTTCTTTGCTCCCATAAACTCACCTCGCTGAAATATTTTTAACATATATAATGTTACATATCACAATGTAAACAAATGAAATAGTAAAGTAAATATCGTTTTAAAGTTTTGAAGATTTTGTGTACAAAATCCGACAATTTAACAACAATTTTATAAATATTATGACAGATATCTATTTTTATTATATAATTTAAGATTAACAATAATAGATGCGATTATTGTTTGCTAGCGACATGATATAAATATCATTCAACTAACCTTTTATTTTCACTTTCAATTTTGTTCTAATATTCAATGAAGCTAATATACTGAGCTTCATATTCCTGGTGTAAATGTGCCTCCCTTAACTGTAATACCTTTATTTATAGAAGGTAATAAGAATATATTCCTTAATAACTGTTTGAACACGCCCCCACGCCTTGTTATATTTCATATGTGAAAAAGTTATCACTACAAATAAAAGAGGAAGCCTCCTAAAACATATTTTAGGAGACTTCCTCTTATTAATAGATTGCTGATTTTAACTCTCTTAAATCACAAAATCCTCTGGAATAAACACCTTCACTTCTTTCGGCTGTACGTATACAACATCACCCGCTTGAATGCTTAGCTGTTTGAACTGTTCTTTACTAATTTCTGCTTCTAAATACTCATCTGTTCCGTCTCGTTTTAATTCTACATATACGACAGGTCCAACTGCGTGAGAATATGATACTTTCGCCGGGATTGCATCTACGCTTTGTTTTGTACGAGAGATAGATAAGTGATGTGGCCTTACGTAAGCTACTCCGTCTACGTTTGAAACGTGTTTATGCTCTGGTGCTTCTAGTTCCACCGATCCTACATTTAGCTTACCTTTATGGACGCGGCCGTGAAATAAATTTACATTTCCTAAAAAGTCGTACACGAACGGGCTTGCTGGGTTTTCATATACTTCTTCCGGTGTTCCCATTTGTTCAATGCGCCCTTCATTCATTACAACGATGCGATCCGCAACGTCTAGTGCTTCTTCTTGATCATGCGTTACGAATACGCTCGTAATTTGAAATTCGTCATGTAGTTTCCGGAGCCATCTTCGTAATTCTTTTCTCACCTTTGCATCAAGGGCACCGAACGGTTCATCGAGTAATAAAATTTTCGGTTCGACTGCAAGTGCTCGAGCTAGTGCGATACGCTGCCGTTGTCCACCAGATAATTGCGCTGGATAACGCTTAGCAAAGCCATCCATTTTTACAAGCTTTAATAATTCTGTTACTTTTTCTTCTATCGCTTCTGCTGAAGGTCTTAAGCTTTTCTTTCTTACTTTTAAACCGAAAGCGACATTTTCAAATACATTCATATGTTTAAAAAGCGCATAGTGTTGGAAGACGAAACCGACTTGCCGATTTTTTACGTGAATGTCTGTTAGATCTTCCCCTTCAAATGAAATAGAGCCTTCATCCGCTTCTTCTAATCCTGCAATAATTCGTAATAACGTCGTTTTTCCAGAACCTGACGGGCCTAATAAGGCGACAAGTTCACCCTTTGGGATATCCAAATGAATGTCTGTCAACGCTTGAAATGTACCATATTGTTTTGATACACCTTGAATTTGAATACTCACCGTAATCCCCCTTATTGTCGTTTTTCCATTCGCCATTCGATCCAGTTTTTTATAACAAGCGTAAATACCGCGATTAATGACATTAACGTCGCTACTGCAAACGCTGCTGAAAATTGATATTCATTGTACAAAATTTCAATATGAAGCGGCATCGTATTCGTAATGCCACGCACGTGACCTGATACAACAGAAACGGCTCCAAACTCACCGATAGCACGGGCATTACATAAAATCATGCCGTATAAAAGGCCCCATTTTATATTTGGAAGCGTAACGCGCCAAAACATTTTCCAGCCACTTGCGCCAAGTGATAAAGCTGCCTCTTCTTCACTTTTCCCTTGCGCCTGCATAATCGGAATTAATTCACGTGCAACGAACGGGAAAGTTACAAAGATTGTTGCGATAATAATGCCAGGAACAGAGAAAATAAGTTTCACTCCATGTTCGAGTAGCCATTCACCAAGAGCCCCCCTCGGTGTGAAGAGTAAAACGAACACTAATCCTGCGATAACTGGTGACACGGCAAACGGCAGTTCAATAAGAGATAATAATACCTGTTTCCCCTTAAACTGAAACTTTGTAATAAGCCACGCGGCCGCTATCCCAAATATCGTATTAAGTGGCACAACGATTAACGCAACGAGAAGCGTTAACCTAATTGCTGAAAATGCTTCTTGATCAGTGATAGCAGCAAAGTATACATCAAATCCTTTTTCAAAAGCTTTCAAAAAAATTGTTACGAGCGGGAGCAATAGAAAGAGAGATAAAAATAAAACTGTAATCGTAATTAATATACTCGGTACAAGTTTAGATTCTTTTTTAGCTGACACGCTTTTTACTATTTTCTTTTCTAATAATGTTGGCTCCACTTTCTCTCCTCCTATTCATTTTTTAATTCATGCCTTCTACTCCAGTTTTGAATCATGTTAATAAGAAGAAGGAAAAGAAGCGAAATGATAAGCATAACAGCTGCTACTGCTGTTGCTCCTGCATAATCATATTGTTCTAGTTTCGTCATAATCATAAGCGGTGCGATTTCTGTTTTCATCGGCATATTACCTGCGATGAAAATGACAGATCCGTATTCTCCTAATGCCCGTGCAAATGCGAGTGAAAAGCCAGCAAGTAAAGCTGGGAATATTTCTGGCAAAATGATTTTCACAAATATTTGGAAGCGTGACGCCCCTAAACTAGAAGCCGCCTCTTCTACTTCTTTATCAATATTTTGAAGTACCGGTTGCACCATTCGAACGACAAATGGTAAACCAATAAACGTAAGTGCAACAATAATTCCGAGCGGCGTAAAAGCTACTTTTATATGAAACATACTAAATATTTTCCCCACCCAGCCATTTTCGGCATATAGCGTTGTCAGTGTAATACCAGCTACAGCAGTCGGAAGAGCGAAAGGTAAATCTATTAATCCATCTAACAATCGTTTCCCTGGAAATGTATAACGAACGAGTACCCAAGCAATTAATAAGCCAAAAATGGCATTTACAATCGCTGCTGCAAGTGAAGTCGTTAAACTCACTTGATAAGAATGCAGCACACGCTCGCTCGTTACAACTTCAGCAAATTTCTTCCAACCTAACTGTGAAGTTTGAATAAATACGATAGAAAGTGGTATAAGTACGAATAAACTCATATATAGCATTGTAAATCCAAGAGATAATCCAAACCCCGGTAAAACACGTTTTTTCCTCATCTTCTTTCACCTCATCCCCCCTTATTTTTTATAAATTTGATCGAATACACCGCCATCATTAAAATGTTTTTCCTGCGCTTTTTTCCAACCGCCAAATAGTTCATCTACTGTAAATAATTGAACTTTTGGAAATTGAGATGCATATTTTTCTGCTACCTTTTCGTTACGAGGGCGATAGAAGTTTTTTGCTGCAATTTCTTGCCCCTTTTCTGAATACAAATATTCAAGATATCCTTCTGCCACTTTTCTCGTTCCTTTTTTATCAACTACTTTATCCACAACAGCTACTGGTGGTTCCGCTAGTATACTAATTGGAGGTGTTACAATTTCAAATTTATCTTTTCCGAGCTCTTTTTGTGATAGTAATGCTTCATTTTCCCACGCGATTAATACGTCACCAATTCCTTTTTCAACGAAAGTTGTCGTTGCTCCGCGTGCCCCTGAATCTAGCACTTCCACGTTTTTATAAATTTGACCGACAAACTCTTTCGCTTTATCTTCACTATTGTTATATTTTTTTAGCGCATATCCCCATGCCCCTAAATAGTTCCAACGTGCTCCGCCTGATGTTTTCGGATTAGGCGTAATGACAGACACACCTTTTTTCGTTAAATCATCCCAATCTTTAATTCCTTTCGGGTTTCCTTTTCGTACAAGAAATACAATTGTTGATGTGTACGGAGTGGAATTATCCGCAAGTCGCTTCTGCCAATCTTCTGCTAGTTGTTTCTTCTTGCTAATCGCATCAATATCATAAGCTAGCGCTAGCGTAACAACGTCTGCTTCTAAGCCATCAATAACAGAACGCGCCTGACTTCCAGATCCTCCGTGCGATTGTTTTACATTTACTGTTTGCCCATGCTTCTCTTTCCAGTACTTCGCAAAATCTTTATTAAAATCTTGATATAACTCACGTGTTGGATCATAGGAAACATTTAAAAGTTCGACTGTTTTTTTGTCTCCACTTCCTTCAGAATTACTAGTGGATGTTGCTGAACCACACCCTGATAAAAGTACAACTGCTGATAATAAAACACCTGTACTTTTCATAAACGCTGTCTTCCTCCACTGTTTCATCGTTAAATCCCCCTTAGTTTATACAATAGAAAAGGCACACAATATATTCACAAACGTGAACATTGTGCGCCTTCAGTTTATCTGATTAGCTTCTAATGTATTCGATTTCTTTTCATTTTAATTCTGTAATTCGCATGTGTCAACTTGGAATTTGTTTTTTTAATAACGAAAAGTCAGTGAGGATTTTCCCTCACTGACTTTTCGTTCACTTTATTTCTTCAACTTATCCGCCTTCGCAATAAATTGTGCTGCTTCCGCACGGCTTACCGCTTTATCTGGAGCCCAGCCATTATCTGTTCCAATTGAAATGTTTTCTTGGATTAAAATATTGGCATACTTCGCACCCCAATGATTGTTTAAGTCAGCAAATTCTTTCGGTAGTTTTATATTTTCATTTCTTTCTAATTTATATGCATTTACTAGCATAGAAGCCATTGATGCACGGTTAATTAACCCGCTCGGATTAAAGTTACCCCTCTCATCACCTTTTACAATACCTGCTTTTTCAACAGCAGCGATATACGGCGTTGCCCAGTGATTTTGTGCATCAGGGAATGATGGCTTTGCATCTTTCTTAATTTCTAATCCTAAAACAGTTGCTAATATTTTTGCAGCGGAACTACGATCAATATTTTCAGCTGGTGCAAATGTACCGTCTGGCTTACCGTGCACTGCTTCTTTATCTACTAAATATTGAACTGATTCTTGTGCCCATGCTGGTACGTCAGAGAATTTAGGCTTCTGTTCAATTGCACTCGCATCAATTTCAAACTGTATTTGATATTTATGATCATATTTAATTGCTGGAATTAATATATGCATTTGCATATTATATTTTTTCGAAAACTCATCAATTTCAAATTGAACAACTTTCGTACCGTTATTCGCTTTATCTTCGGAAATCACTTTTACATCATGGAATGTCCCTACTTTATTCGTATCTTCTACTCTAAGATACTGGAAATAGCTACTATCTTGAACTGTTAACGTAACGATTTTTTTATCACCTTGAACGGTTACTTTTGCATTTTTTAAATATGTAGAAGCAACCGATGTATCATTCGTTTGATCTTTATAAGTCTTTAAAATAACGTCATACGTGCCATCTGCTAGTCTACTATTTGCTTTCATTTCAACCGCTGCTTCAGCTTTCGCGATTGGTGTCATAATACCGTTAAATGGAACTACTAACGTTGCTGCTATAACGAATGCATTTACATGTTTTTTCTTAATCATTATCAATATGACATCTCCCTTTATATAAATATATCCAACACAACTATCATATTGATAATGATTATCAATATCAAATAAAAATAATAATATTATTTCCTACATAAGTACGCCTTCCGCTCGTTATTAAAAAGTAAATAATGTGCCGTATGAACTTTCCTCTCTAAATAATCAATAGAATACGAGCTTGATGGATCCACTAAATCACCTATCGCTCCTGAAAGATGATCAATGACTTGCTGCAAAATCTCTAAGTTTTTCTTCTCACTTTCAGTATTCATTTCATCCATAATGTCACAAATAAGATACTGTACTCGCCGTAAACGTAATTCCTTCTGTTCCACTTATATCTCCTCCTTATTAGTCATATTACGGTTTAAATATATGGCACCATAGCTTAACTAATGCTAAAAAGTAGAAAGGCAACCATCTTCATAAAGATGGTTGCCCCTATTTTTAAACTTGCATCGCTTTTTCTCTCAAAGCTCTTCTCAGCAATTTACCTGTCGTATTCTTCGGCAATTCTGTTAAAAACTCGATACTCTTTGGTACTTTATATTTCGCTAAATGTAACGTACAGTAATGCATCAGTTCTTCTTCTGTTACGTTCGTTTGTTTCAGAACGACGTAAGCTCGCACTGCTTCTCCTAAGTTTTCATCAGGAACGCCGATTACGACCACTTCTGCTACAGATTCGTGTGTATACAATACTTCCTCTACTTCACGAGGGTATACGTTATAACCGCCAACTAGGACGATATCTTTTTTACGATCAACGATATAGAAGTAACCTTCTTCATCCATTTTCGCTAAGTCTCCTGTATACAACCAGCCGTCCTTTAATGTCGCAGCTGTATCTTCTGGCGCGTTATAATATCCCTTCATAACGTTAGGCCCGCGAACAATTAATTCACCGACTGCTCCGACAGGTACTTCTTCCCCAAGTTCATTTACAATTTTATTTTCTACATGCCAAATATTTGTACCGATTGATCCTGGTTTACGCGGACGATCAAGCGGGTTAAAACAAGTAACTGGTGATGCTTCTGATAAACCGTATCCTTCTGAAACGATAACGTCAAAACGTTTTTCAAAGTTTTGCAGAAGAGCAACTGGCATTGAAGCACCACCTGAAATACAAAGGCGAAGTGTCTTCACATCTTCTGCGCTTGCTTCTTCGAATAAATATAAATAATTGTACATCGTCGGTACACCAGCAAAAATCGTCGGTTCGTACGTACGACAAATACGGAATACTTCTTTCGGACTAAATTTCGGTAACATTAAAATCGTTGCTCCGTTCACAATCGGTGCATTGACCGCCACCGTTAAACAAAATACATGGAACATCGGCAGTGCCGCAACGACGCGATCATCAGCCGTATATTGTAAATACGACGCCACATCGCTCGCATTACTATATAAATTTTTATGAGTTAACATAGCGCCTTTCGGTTTTCCAGTCGTGCCTGAAGTGTATAGAATAACCGCTACATCTTCTTCATCTAGCTCTGGGCCTTCGTAAGTTAAATCTCCAGCCCCTATCATTCTAGTAAACGTTTTCATTTTTTCGGTTTCTGTATGGTTAAAATCTGATGAGGTTTCGCATATGATGATGTTTTCTAATGAAGGAAGTCTTGTTGTAAGAGATTGTATAACAGGTAGAAGGACGTCGAGTACGATGATTGTTTTTACATCTCCATTTTGTAAAATGTAATGTATTTCGTCTGCTGTATAAATTGGATTAACTGGAATAACAGTTGCTCCCGCTTTCATTGTTCCGTATAAACCGACCAAAAAATGTGGTGAATTTCCAACAACTAATGCAACATTGTCCCCTTTTCCAATGCCCATTTCTGCTAAATTGCTAGAAAACCTTGTGACCATTTTGTTTAATTGGTCATATGAGACCGACTGATCCATAAATATATAAGCCGTTTTATCCCCCTTCTTTTTCGCCGTTTCAGCCAAAGATTGAACGAGATTCACACAAACCCCACCTTTATAAAATTTAGAATATTTAAAAATTCTAAATTAATTATATTAAAAGAAAATTAAAGTGGCAAGTGTTATTCCATTAACTGCATATAGACAGATCACTTTCTCTTCATTTACTTTGGAAGGATAAGGGAATTTTGTTTGCAAGTAATTTATGAAACTAGACCAGAAATCATTTTAGGATAATATGCACTCATCTTTTCTCTCAGCATTGCAAGTTCTTGTTTATTTAAACTCGTATACTCCCCGTACAAGTTAAGAACGTCCGCTCCATCTTCATGAAAATACACCGTAACATATAATGTTGGTAACCCTGCATTGTCTTCATCTATTGAAAAGACGACATCTGGTGTCTTATTAACAGCGCTGAATGTTTCATTTCTTTTCCACTTCTTATTTTGAAACATGTCTTGTATTTCCTGTATCTTTCGTCTGTTATCTGTATGCGTAAAATATATAACATTATCTTTCGCTGGCTTTCCAATAGATAAAAGTGTGCGACTTTGGGACGTTTCATCGTTACAAGCTGTCATTCCGATGACAAAGCTGAGCAATAATACAACGTACATTACCCTCTTCATTTCAATCCGCCTCCTTTTAAATATATATATTCCTTTATAAGGGGCAAATGTCTTGTGATTTGATGGTATATGAAATTATATCGGCGATTTTTCACATATATCAGCGCAACTCCATTTATATCAGCGATTTTCCAAATATATCGACCGCAACTCGAAATATATCAGCGATTTTTAAAATATATCGACTTACCGACAAAACGCGACAATCTACGCAAAAAAAGAGGCTGCTCGTTACTAAACTGTACCCTATAGAATAGACACTTAAAAAAAGTCTATTCTATAGGGTATTTCTTGTATAATGAGAGAAAAATGAGAATCGGAGAAATTTCAAAATGACGAAAAAATTGCTTACAGAAAAGGAAATTCAAATATTATCAAAAAATCGATACGTAAAATCGGTAAGCCAAAAAGGAATTACCTATACCGATGAATTCAAGCGTATTTTTATTAAGGAAAATGAACAGGGTAAACCACCTCGTATTATTTTTGAAGAATGTGGTTTTGATATAGATATCATCGGTCTACAACGTATTGTGTCATCAGGAAATAGATGGCGTACGTCCTATAAGCAAAACGGTGTATGGGGCTTAAGAGACACACGTAAGGAAAACTCAGGAAGAAAGTCAGAAAGAGAACTTACATTAGAGGAGAAATATGCACGTTTGGAAGCGGAACGAAACTTATTAAAAGCTGAAAATGAACTGTTAAAAAAGATCAAATTTATGGAAGGGAGGATGGGAAAGAAATAACGTTACACGCTAGTCAAAAGTACCTATTAATTCGTTCTATCATTGAAAAATACCGCCTGAAAAATATGGTGAGATATTTGTGTCAGGTCGCAGGCGTTTCACGTTCTGGATACTATAATTATTTTTTAGCCATTTCTCAAAGTCGGCGAGAGAAAAGAATACATCAAGATGAAATAGTGAAAGAGATTATATTAAAGGCATTTCGATTTAAAAACCGAAAAAAGGGGGCTCGTCAGATCAAAATGACATTGGCGGGTCAATTTCAAGTTGTCTACAATTTGAAACGCATCCGTAGAATCATGAAAAAATATGGGATAATCTGTCCTATTCGTAGAGAAAATCCCTATAAAAAAATGTTGAAAGCGACGAAAGAACACTTCGTGGTACCCAATCGATTAAAACGCGAATTTAGGCAAGGTGTACCGGGAAAGGTACTTCTTACAGATATCACATACCTGTTTTATGGTAAGAATCAAAAAGGATATTTATCTACTATTCTAGACGGGTCTACGAATGAAGTTTTGGCGTATCATGTTTCAGAACGACTTACCTTAGATATCGCAACGACGACGCTGCACAAACTAAAGAAGAATAAGAAGGTACGATTAACGCAAGATGCCTATATTCATTCTGATCAAGGTGCTCATTACACAAGTCCTACCTATCAAAAATTAGTCAAAAAATTAAAGCTGGGACAATCTATGTCAAGGCGAGGAAACTGTTGGGATAATGCCCCACAAGAATCTTTTTTCGGGCACTTTAAAGATGAAGCACACATCAAAACTTGTACATCTTTCACACAGTTAAAACAAGAAATTAAAGACTATATGAAATACTATAATCAGCACAGATATCAGTGGAATTTAAAGAAGATGACTCCTGTCGAATACAGAAACCATCTTCTTGATGCCGCCTAACTTTTTTTAAAATGTCCTTTACAAAGGGTACAGATTATACGGCAGCCTCCCTTATTTTTAGAAGAATAAATGTAAGAAATCTTCTGTTGTAATATTACCGAAGTAGCGTGCGATATCTACGCCTTCTAAAGCTGCAGTAAATGCATCTTTATCGAATTGTACGCCTGTTAGACGTTCTTCAATATCATGCACATCTAGTGAACCGAAGAAGTCACCGTAAATTTTGCATTCTGTTACTGTTCCTTTTTTCACTTCAAGACGAACATCAACTTGTCCAACTGGGAAGCGGTGTGAATGTTGTAAGTTGAACTTCGGAGATTTTCCGTAGTTCCAATCCCAATTTTGGTAGCGCTCTTCAGAAAGTTTATGGATTTCTTTCCAATCTTCTTCTGTTAATTCATACGTTGGAATTTCTGTTTCCCCTTCGAAAATTGTTTCTAGAAGAAGTTGTCTAAACTCTTCTGTCGTCATTTCTTCGTTCAGGAACTCTGTAATATTCGCAACGCGGCTACGGATTGATTTAATGCCTTTTGATTGGATTTTATCCATTTTTACTTTTAACGCTGATACGACGTGATCGATTTCAGAGTCAAATAGTAACGTACCGTGACTGAACATACGACCTTTCGTTGAGAACTGCGCGTTACCTGAAATTTTTCTACCTTCAGCTAAAATGTCGTTACGACCACTTAGTTCTGCATTTACACCTAATTTACCAAGCGCTTTCGTTACAGGCTCTGTGAATTTTTTGAAGTTACTGAAACTGTCCCCATCATCTTTCGTAATAAAGCTGAAGTTTAAGTTTCCTAAATCATGATATACTGCGCCTCCGCCTGATAGACGACGAACGACATGAATCCCTTTTTCTTTTACGTAATCAGCATTAATTTCTTCTACTGTATTTTGGTTTTTACCAATGATAATAGAAGGTTCGTTAATGTAGAACAGTAAATACGTTTCGTTAATATCTAAATTCTTCACACAATATTCTTCAATTGCTAAGTTTATTCTAGGATCTGTAATTCCTTTATTATCAATAAATAACATCGTATCACCTCATGAGTTCCATACGTAGCCACTATGCGCTAACGTAATATGGCCACTGAAAATTTGTTTTGCTTCTGTTACTAAATCAGCTGGATTGCCTGTATGCGGTAAGTGCGTTAATAAAAGTTCTTTTACATTTGCATCTTTCGCAATACTTGCTACTTCTGTACTATTCATATGCCCTGCTTTTGCAGCCTCTTGATGTGCATACATATTACACTCACAAATGAAAAGATCAGCATCTTTCGTGAATGGAATAAATTCAGGAATATAACTGGAATCTGCGCTATATACTACAGCGTCATTACCTGCTGTAATACGCATCGCAAAGCATGTAACAGGATGAACAGTTTTTAAGAATGAGATCGAGAACGGTCCAACTTGAAGTGTTTCTTCTGGATTGTACGCGATTCCTTTCGTATGCGGTTCATGCGTTAAAGAATGGAATCCACTCTCATCAAACGTATGACCGTATATTGGTAACTCCGGTAGTTGTCCTCTTGTGATTAATCTCGCATATTGCAATACCCCAATATCTGCAACATGATCGTGATGGTAGTGCGACAGTACAACTGCATCTATATCAGACGGTGTTATATATTTTTGAAGCTGTGCTAGTACACCACTACCACAGTCTACAAGTAAACGAAAACCATCGTGTTCAAACAAATACCCCGACGTTGCTTCTCCCGCTTCTGGAAAGCCGCCCCAAAAGCCGACAACAGTCATTTTCATATGTATCCATCCTTTCTAAAACCGAGTAGAAATGCATGTTTTACTTACATCCTACATTGTTAACTATAATCCATTTCCTAAACTTTTTCATTAATTTTCAATTTTGTTATAAAACAGTTGTTGACTTTTGTTTTTTGTACTAATACAATGATAGTAAGAAATGGAAATGGAGGGATTGACATGATCGATCAACCAATGGAGTTTTTCAGAAATTTACCGACGAAAACTTGTGCGCACTGCGGGAAAGAAATTGATGAGCAGCACGAAGCATACCATAACAAATGTGATGACTGCGTTCACGAAGAATAGTAGTTTGTGAGCATAAAAAAACCTAGCAGACATAGTCTACTAGGCTAATAACATCGTATCCTTCATCGTTGAACCTTTCACCAAGAGCTCCAGTTCAAACTCATACAATTCTTTTTTTCGATAATTTTTCGTATGGATTTTATCCATCATCAGGTCGACAACTTTTCGGGCCATCTCATCGATTGGTTGTTCAATTGTCGTAATACCTGGCTCTGTAATCTGTGATAAAATTTGATTATCAAAACCGATAACAGCGAGATCATCTGGAATACTCCAGTCATGGCGCTTCGCCTCTGAGATAATTCCAGCTGCTACCTCATCGCCTCCTGCCAAAATCGCGGTAGGATTTTTTTTGTCCTTTAATACTTCATGGAATATTCGTTTTCCATCCTCCCAAGAGAAAGCGTTTTCAAGAAAATCAATCGCTTCTACTTGACGGCTCTTCTCCGTTATGGCACGTAAAAAGCCCATTTTTCGCTGTTGGCTAACGACTTTGGTTTCGTTACCACGGCAAAAAATAAGATTACGATATCCTTGTTCTAACACATGCTTAGCAGCTATGTATGCTCCTTGCGCATGATCAAACTTCACTGTTGGAATATTTGCTTCCTCAATATATTCATTACATAACACGATTGGACCGTGTTGTAAGTATGGCTCTACATCTTCCCACGGATTTTCTAGTGAACATAGAATAATCCCATCTACTTGCTTCGTAGATAATAATTGTAAATACTCCATCTCTTTTTCTGGTAAATATCTTGTTTGACAAATAATCAGTTTATATTTATGCTCAGAAGCAGCAATCTCGATTGCTTCAATAAATCTACTGAAGAAAGGATTTGTAATCCTTGGAACTAGCACCGCAATTGTTTCTGTTTTTTGTTTACGAAGCCTTCTCGCCGCAGAATTAGGAACGAAGCCTAAATGCTTCATTGCTAATTGAACCCTTTTTTTCTTCTCATCTGAAACATATGGATGATTATTAATCACCCTAGAAACCGTTGTCCTTGATAACCCCGCTAATTTCGCCACGTCCTCTATAGTCGACACGAAATTCTCCCCCTTTGCATGAAAACGTTTTCTTAAATTGATTATATAGTATATTATTGGAAACTGCAATACGGCTTCTTATGATTTTACTATATTAATATTATACATAGGGAAAAGTATGTTAATGGGAGGGGAATTTATATTCGTTTTAGAAGTTTACAGGAGGCATATTTATTAAAGATAGAGGGAGATACTTCATGAATCGGACGGATCGTTTATTAGCCATATTAATTGAATTACAAAGAAGACAAACTGTTACCGCACAAAGCTTAGCTGAAAAATTTGAGACAAGTATAAGAACGATTTATCGAGATATGGATGCACTTAGTGAATGTGGCGTCCCACTTTTCGCCATGCCCGGCCACGGTTATTCATTAATGGATGGTTATTTCTTGCCCCCCATTCAGCTTACGCCTGAAGAGGCTGTTACTCTTTTACTAGGCGGTGATTATATCGAGAAAACTTTCACTTCTTCTTTTTCTGTACATGCACGATCAGCAAAAGAGAAACTTGAAATTGTTCTCCCTGCTGATCAACAAAAGAAAGCCCAGGAATTACGAGAAACTTTTCGTTTCCTTTCTCCTATATTTTCACATCAGCAATCTGAACAAGAAAAACTAGAAAATCAACTTCTTCTATTGCAAGAATCTATTCAAAAAGAACAAGCTATCTCTTTTTCTTATCGGAAACCGAGAGAAACTACAAAAATAAAGCGGACCGTTCACCCTTACGGCTTAGTCAACATTTCAGGGATTTGGTACATCGTTGCCTACTGTTTACTTAGAAAACAAATACGTAATTTCCGCTTAGATCGAATGGAGAAATTACAGCAAGAACAAGAATTCTTTACAAAACCCGAAGACTTTTCTTTGCAAGAATATCAGCCTGAAAGCAACCGTACTGTGATGATTCATTTATTATTCCCCTCCCATATTGCACATAAAATTATTGAATCACGATATTTTTTTATAGATTCATATGAACATAGAGATAACTATTTTCACGTCTTTTTGAAATCTAGAAACATAGATGAAGTGTTTCAATGGGTATTGAGCTGGGGAAGCCAAGTGCACGTACTTGAACCAAAAATTCTTTCTGAAAAAATTCGTGATGAAGCAAAAAAAATGTTAAAACTTTAATTTCACTACTGACATAATGTTGTCAGTAGCCATCCTTTATATTAGGTATTAACAAATACATTTTCATAAAAGGGAGTTAACAATATGAAGAAATTTGAGGAATTAGCAACGTATTACATAGACGAATTAGAAAGGTACTCTATAGAACAATTTAGGATGAAGCCTTCTCATGAGGAATGGTCTCTCGGTCAAATGTATAATCACTTAATTTCAGCTACACGCATGCAGTTAGATGCAATCGCGAAATGCAGAACTGAATTACCTTCTGTAACTAACAAGAAAACAGATATGGGAGAAAAGGTATATAGGATGGGGGCTTTCCCAGACATAAAAATCAAATTACCAGATCATCCTGGATATACGCCTGAAAACCCAGCTAATAAAGAAGACGTACAGAAACAGCTTCTAGAATTAATTACAATTGTTAAAGACATTGAGCCAACACTTTCTTCTATCCCAAGTGATTGTAAAGTCGAACATCCTGGGCTTGGTTACTTACATGCAGCAGAATGGTTCCAGCTTATTTTTATGCATTTTGCACATCATCTTCGTCAGAAAGAGCGATTAGAGAACGCAATTTCATAATTTCTCATAAAGGGAAAATGGAATCCTCCCACCAATATAGTGGGAGGAAGAATAAAATGTTTTAAAGATGGCTCAGATATTTACCTGGCCATCTTTTTAATCATGACTATTAAAATGGAACTATACAAAGTACGCTACTAATTTGTAAGAACCCTCGTTGAAAAACTGAATTGAGACAATTATATACATTACTGAAAGTGAAAGTTCAAATAAAGTACTATTTTTATTTCTCAACAAAAAAACGTAGGGAATATAACAAATTACGAATATCACGTATTATAACAAATGGTGCGATTAAAGAATAATTTTTATAAAGCCCGCCATAATCATTCCCTCCTTTAATTCCTTAGACAAATATTCACACAAACTGTATTATACATTTCCATATAATTTATCTACACTTAAAAACATAATAACCTTATTTTTCAAACCTATTACAAGCCAAACTTTCTCAACAATTAATTACTAAAATACGATTTACAGCTATAAAACTATCACTTATCATTAAGGGGAATTTTACCATTTAAATAAAATACAGGTAAAATTCCCAGAAAAAAATAAATTGCACAAAGGGGATGGATTATGAAAAAGCTACATGCATTAACATTAACAATAGGGTTACTAGCTTCTACTGTGATTGTACCTACTGCTTCTCTGGCAAAAAGTGATGATTTACCTTACTTAAATGAAATCAAAAAAATGCAGCCCGATGTAAGTACACAAGAGCTAATATCTAGTATTAATGAATTAGCAAACAACACTGGGAATACAAAAGAAGCTGTTTCTGAACAGATTTATAAAGAGCTAAAAGCAGATGAAGAACAAGGCAAAAAAGAAGCAAGTAAAAAAATGAATACTTTAGGAGCTAGTGGTGGTACAGTTTCAGTAGGGAATAGCAATATGGGGGATTTCTTCTATACGGGTTCATACACTGCATACTTAAATCATGGACATGTTGGTATGTATTATAGTTCAAATACAATTGTTGAATCTGTACCAGGTGATGGCGTTCGTACAATTAGTACTACATCCCGTAAAGTAGATAAAGGAGATGCGGTAGTAAAATCCGTAAATACATCTTGGCAAAACAAAAATGATGCGGCATGGTGGGCAAAAGATCGTGTAGGTAAAGATTCATATTCTTATAATTTTGCTACA
The DNA here is from genome assembly GCF_038006905.1 of Bacillus sp. FSL R9-9834. Classification (NCBI taxonomy): domain Bacteria; kingdom Bacillati; phylum Bacillota; class Bacilli; order Caryophanales; family Bacillaceae; genus Bacillus; species Bacillus sp. FSL R9-9834. The sequence continues at coordinate 1,089,085 of NZ_JBBOWD010000001.1, read as the reverse complement.
AATAGAAGTACAACCCATTATGGAGCTAAAAACTGTTCTAAATTAATTTGGTCGGCTTATAAACTTCATGGCGGACTAGATTTAGATAAAGATGGCGGTGCTGGTGTATATCCACGAGATGTTCGTGACGCAAAACAAACCTCAACAATTCGTAATATTTAATACTGAAGAAGAAGTGCAACAACTATAGTTGTTGCACTTCTTCTTATAAAAGGAGCTCATAACAGTGAAAAAAATAATCATTCTTATTTTAAGTGTAATTTTAATTGCAGCACTCATCTATTCTTTCTTCTTTAGAAACAGTACTGTAAATTCGATATCTGAAGAAGATATTGAAAAAAAGGATTTTTTAAAAGATAAACAAGCTGTCATATATCTCTCTTCTACCGCCGACCAAGATATGGATGGCAACGGGATTAGTTATGCGATATTCATCGATAAAAACGAAAAAGCACATGGATATAAAATGAATGGTTTAGAACTCGGCGGAATAGGTGTGTCTGATAACAAAAAAGAAATCGTACTAGAAAGTAAAGATAATATTAAATTTATTGGAGAAGATTTTAAAAATTATAAAATGAAATACCAACATACAGGAGATCAAAGGATATATTTAAAAAAACAAGACTTATTTGTTAACATTTACAATTCAGGCAGTAACTCCACTACTGGCAATTATGATTCAAATGTAATGTATGGTAATCAAAAGCAAATTCATAAAGGAAATATCCCTCATTATCTTATTAGTTCTGGCGTTAATACAGATGAAGTTTTAGTTTTAACTCAAGATATAGATAAAAATGAGCATAGTTTAAAAAAATTATTATTTAATGATTCAACTATGCATCTTGAAGATGTTACAACAATTAATCTTGATAAAAACATGTCGTATTCTAGTTACTCATCTATTTTAAGTGACTCAAATTTTTATTATACGATTTTAATTGAGAATGATAATTCAATTAAAGGAAAAGTATATTTATTACGCATTGATAAAAAATCATTAAAACAAGATTTAATTTTACTTTCTTCCGAGGAGAATTCCACAGCTTCCATACCATTTACAAAAAATAATTCCGCTTATCTACATAACAATGAATTATTTTTTATAAATGGACTAGGTGATGTCATAACTTTTAATACAGAAACAAATGCAGTCAATCTTAAATTCAAAATTGATTACCATGTAACCGATGGCGTTAGATATAATGAACAAACATATTTTGAAGACGATCAATTATATGTATTACGTTATAATGAAAAACAAGAACATAAATATTCTATAGAAACATACTCTCTAACAACCGGTAAAAAAATTAAAACTACTACAATCAAAGACATGGATCAAATTGTTACATCAGTTAAAGGTGGTAAATCCATTTACGCCTACGATTTTAAAATATTGCAACCAAATAAATAATAAGAAGCTCTGTTTTCAATAACAGAGCTTTTCATTTTAACTCCTCCCACTTCGTCCAAACTTCTCTTTCATTTATACGATACATATTATCCTCGCGATCCATAAACCCCTGCACAATAAACTCGCGTCTAATTGTACAAAAATCGTCATGATATTGTTTGATGAATGCATTGATTTCTTTTTCCGTATACTGATTCTCCGCATTTAACTTGCTAATTAAATGCTCTAACAATACTAGTTTTTTCTTCTTTTGACCTGGAATCGATTTTAGACGGTCCTCTTTATCGAAAAAGTTACGAATAGTTGTATCCCTGAATTTCATTTCACTTTCAGTCATTTTGTTGTCCTCCATCGATTTTTTCTTTATCATTTTTATTGATTTTTTTACTTAAAAAGTCAATAAAGTAATAACCACCCATTAACACATAGTAGAACGTAAGTATTCCAAATGCATCTCTCATACTTGTATATACTTCTTTATCAAACAATATAGGTGAAAGGGCATAAACAAGAAAAATAATTAGCGGATTTATAATTAAATAAGAAATATGTTTTCTTTTCATCATATCCCCCCTCTACTCTATGTTTCTCTGTAAATTGTTGTAATTCCTATCTTTTATTTAGCCTACACATGAAATATGGTGAAATTAAGAAAAAAAGGGATATAAAACAACCATTACATTATGAAGAAAATATTTTATCCACTTTAAATACAGTTGTACACCTTTCTTACAACTGTATTTCTTTTTCATTTTTACTCCTCTCATCTACACTTCTCTTAATTTATTTATTACTTTTACGTCTGCAACTTTTTATTTAAATTAATAAATTCAATATGGTAAATTATGTTATAATTTAATTATACATACTTTGGAGGGGAAATAGTGAAAAAAGCTATTATCGTATTAAGCATCCTATATCTTATTTTAACCGTACATACAGGAGCTGTTCTTTTAGGAAAAGAGGATTATAAAGGGACTATCAATACATTAAAGAAAACAAAGGAAACCGCTTCCTTCCAATCTGCAAAAGACGGTGTGATTTTATTAAAAGGAACATTAACTACCGCGCAACCTATTACAGAGGAAAAACTTCAAAATAAAGAATTCGCACTCCTTGAAATTAATACATATAAACGACGAAAAGCAAATTGGATAAACATTAATACTGAGCAGCATATTGCAAAGCAACTCTTACTAAACAACGAGACTCTTCCTGTCTTAAAAGAAATCCGTTTCTCAATGGAACCAATTACACTGTCAGGCAAAGATATTTCTGCCGAAGACTATTCACTAAAAAAGAATGATACCCAATTAACAATTAAAGGTAAAGGATACCGATACACCGGAATAGAAAACAAATCAGACGTTCTTATTTTTGGCATAAAAAAAGGAGATACACTTGAAGGTTATAGTGGCTCTGAAATTCTAATAGGAAAAACAAAAGAGGACATTGCCAGCAACATGAAACTATATACTTTTGCTGAAAAATATGGTCCATTTGTTTGGATTGTAGCTACAATTATTCTTATAAGTATTGCTATATACTTCTTCCGTAAAAATAGAAAAACAAATGAAATTTCTCAGCCAATAAAACAAAACTAATAAAAAAAGCACCATTTCGGTGCTTTTTTATGTTCCTTATTTACGCTTCAATCGATTGATTTTCCGCAATATTTCTAAATTGTCGTTTGTGCATCCAAGTTAAGGATGCAATTGTTCCAAGTGATAATACAACGATGAAAATCATGAGCACCCCTACGTTTTGCCACATGAAATTAAAGTCTCCGCTTGATACAACTGCTTTCAGTCCTGATACAGAATATGTCATCGGTAACCAAGCATTAAATGGTTGTAAAAACTTCGGAATCAATTCTAGTGGGAATGTTCCGGCACTCGTTGTCAGCTGAATAATTAATGTGATGATGGCGATGAAACGCCCTGCATCACCAAATGCTGTTACTAAACATTGAATTAATGCGATAAACGCTAAACTTGTAACGATGCTAAAGAGTATGAAATACGGAATGCTTTGTACTTCTACACCTAATCCGAATAGTAATATGACATCAGCTACTACTGCTTGAATAATACCGACTGATAGTAATACGCCGAACTTACTAATAAACCAGCTAAACCCTGATTTTGGAACACCAACTGTATCACGTAATGGATATACGATTGATAATAGTAATGCCCCAACAAATAAACCGAGTGATAAGAAATATGGTGTGAATCCTGTTCCGTAGTTTGGAACTTCCGCCATTTTCTCCGTCTTCACTTTTACAGGACTTGCAAACATATCATACGTTTTATCCGTTCCTTTTACTTCACCAGTTTTTTCTGCTCCTTCGCCAAGTTTCTCAGCAAGTTCACCTGAACCATCATTTACTTTTTCGAGGCCATCCGTTACTTTTCCGGATCCGTCTGCTAGTTTATTTACGCCGTCGATTAGCTGGGTTGAGCCGGTTGACATTTTATTTAGGCCACCATTTAGAGTACCTAAGCCAGTTGTTACTTGATTAGATCCATCTGCTAATTGATTTACGCCACCTGCCATTTGGTTTGCTCCTACAGATAATGTTCCTAAACCATCTGTTACTTGGCTTGAACCATCTGCTAATTGATTTACGCCACCTGCCATTTGGTTTGCTCCTGCGGATAATGTTCCTAAACCGCCTGTTACTTGACCAGAACCATCTGCTAATTGATTTACTCCTGCAGATAATGTTCCTAAACCACCTGTTACTTGGCTTGAGCCATCTGCTAATTTCGTTACACCTACAGATAATGTCCCTAAACCGCCTGTTACTTGACCAGAACCATCTGCTAATTTGGATACTCCTACAGATAATGTTCCTAAACCGCCTGTTACTTGACCAGAACCATCTGCTAATTGATTTACTCCTGCAGATAATTGACCTAATCCTGCTGTCACTTTTTCAGAGCCACTTTGTAATTGCGTTACTCCATCAATTAATTGAACTGATCCATCTTTTAATTTATCGGCACCTATTTTTGCATTATCTAATCCCTCACCAAATCCATGAAACTTACTAACAAATTCATTTTGTGCGCTCGTTAGTTTCTCAATACCACCTGCTAGAGTTTTTATCCCTGCTGGATTTGGTAAGTTTTTTTGCAACCCATTTGTTGTTTGATGTATTTCACCTTTTAATTGTTTCACTTCTTCATTTAATTTATTTGTTCCACCTGCTACTCCGGCAGCTTTTTGCTGAACTGTCGCTGTACTTTTTACAGCACTTGTTACGAATGGCTGTAACTGCTCTTGATATTCTTTTGGTAAACTTTCAATTTGCTTTTGTAAATTCGCTACCTCTTGTGCTGCATTTTTTGCATCTCCTGCTGTTGATTGCGTAAGTTCATTTAACTGATTTACATTCGCCCCAGCTCCATCTATTTTTTCATTTACTGTGTTCAATATAGAAGGAACTTTCGACTGCATTTCCTCTAAGCCTGCAGCAGACTTTTGTACGCTACTATTTAACTCTTGCAATCCCTTTTGAATTTCTTGAGACCCTTTTTCTAATTGGCTTTGCCCTTCAACAAGTTTTCCCATACCATTTGATAGGTCAGTTGTTCCTGTTTTTAATTCACCGGATTTACTTACTAATTTGTTCAAGCCACCGGTCACTTTCTCAGATCCATCACGCAACTCACCCGTTTTACTATTTAACGTATTTAAACCGTCTGTTACTTTGCCCGAGCCGTCTACTAATTTCCCAATACCTGCATTACTATTTAATGCATGTAAACCATCTGTTACTTTACCTGATCCATCTACTAGTTTCCCAATACCTGCATTGCTATTTAATGCATGTAAACCATCTGTTACTTTGCCTGATCCATCTACTAATTTTCCGATACCTGCATTGCTATTTAATACGTGTAAACCATCTGTTACTTTGCCTGACCCATCTACTAATTTCCCTATACCTATCTGCATTTCACCTGTTTTGCTATTTAGCGTATTTAAACCATTTGTTACTTTCCCTGACCCATCTACTAATTTCCCTATACCTATCTGCATTTCACCTGTTTTGCTATTTAGCGTATTTAAACCATTTGTCACTTTCCCTGACCCATCTACTAATTTATTAGATCCATCTGCTAATTTCTGAACTCCATCCTTCATCTCCCCAGACTTCTCTTGAAGTGTATGAAGTCCATCCGTCACTTTACTTGAACCATCATGTAGCTCACTTGATCCGTCGTGTAGTTTATTTGCTCCTTCCGCCCCATCTGCTAATCCTTTTGAGACGTCTTGAATGGAATCAAACATTTTCTCTGCATATGTTTTCGTTAACGTACTTGATACTTCACCTTTAATTTTTTCAATGGCTGTTCCGCCAATTTGTGAAGATAGGAAGTTCAAGCTTTCGTTTGGAATATATTCTAAGTTTAATGGCTTCGGATCGTCTTTTAATAACGTTGTAGCGTTACTTGAGAAGTCATCTGGAATGCGTACTAACATGTAATACTTTCTACCTTCCATTCCTCTTTTCGCTTCTTTTTCACTTACAAATTCCCATTTAAAACTTGTATTATCTTTTAAATTATCAACGAGCCCTTTTCCGACCTCAATTGGTTTCCCATCAAATACTGCCCCTTTATCTAAATTGACTACCGCAACTGGTAAATCATCTAACTGTTTATACGGATCCCAGAAGGCCCATAAAAACATACCTGCATATAAAATCGGTACGAATAAAACCGCGATAATTGGAATTAATATTTTTTTACTTTTTATAATTTGTGTGAACTCTTTACGAAGTAACTGATTTCCTTTCATTATTTCTCCCCCTTTTTAAAATGACCAAAACGTTCAATTGGTCATTTTCACCCAAACAAAAAGGCTATACTTATTCATACATATGCCTTATCCCCGAATTTATACTATGCAACTGTTCTTTACTATGAAGTGAATATTTTTATTATCCCTCCTAAAATAAATGTATGACCGTTTCGTTTAATTGGTCACTTTTTATAAGAATAAAAGGATTATCTTAATTTGACAATCCTTTTAATAAATAAAGTTCAAATAATTCTGCAATTTTTTCTTTTTCTAGCGGTTCATGATTTTTTTCCCAATCAAAAATAAGCGATACATATAAGCGAAGCATAATAAATGCTGTAATTTCTGGATCACATTTGCTAATTTCACCTTTATCAATCGCAATCTTTAAATACGATTGAATGACAGAAACGATTTCCACATCTACTTGTTGCATCACTTCTTGTACTTCTTTCGTTCCCATATCACGCTCTTCTTGAATTAACTTAATCATGAGCTGATGTTCTTTTCTGAATTCTAATATGCTATATAATGCTCTATGTACATTTTCAAAAAATGAAACTTCTGAACGAATTGCATTTTCTGCAACTTGCTTCATTTCTGTAATTAAATTAGAAATAATCTCGCCAAATAGCTCTTCTTTATTTTTAAAAAAAGTATAAATCGTTCCTTTTCCTACATTCGCTAACTTCGCTACTTGATCCATCGTTGTTGCTTTATAACCGAATGCTGAAAAAGACTTTGTTGCAGCTTCAATAATAGAACGTTTTCGATCTATCGCCACATCTTCACCTCCAAAAATGACCAATTGGATAATATAGTCAATTAGTACATCTTTGATATTACCACACGCTTACATTGTATACAAGTTCTCTTTTTTATTATTTCCAGTATAAAAAATTCCAGTCAAGTTATATCATACTGTTCATAGTGTATCAAAAAGTATACTTGTATGGAAAGCTGGAATATATTCGTAAATAATTGCTGACTAGATCCCAATAGAAATTTAATAAAATAGACAGTGTTCTTAAAACAAAATGTTTAAGAACACTGTCTATTATTTTGACATAGAAAGTAAGATTTTCTCCATCTCTTTCTTAGTTAGCTCATCATCGATTATCTCTTCGTATATCTTTGTATCTCTTGTAAAAATATCATTCACTATGACAATTTGATACTCACTATTCTTACCTTGTGCTGGTACAAACATTTTGAGTCCTTTTAACTTACCCTCTCCATGAGAAGATTTATTATAGACCATTCCTTTCCCTTCTAAACTATAACTTTCTAGATTCTCTTCTCCAGGCATCATGTAGTGTAGTGGGTCCTTATTACCACCTGCATACATTCTTGACTGATAAATTGTAAAACCATATTTCCCTTTTTTATATTCTGATTTAGTAACTAATTCTATATCTCTTCCAAAATATGAATCAGCCCATTCTCTCTTTAACTCATAACCTTCAGGTATATAAGCCGGCTGCTTAATTTGAAATGGCACATGATTTTTCGCTTCTTCTATAGTATATGTTAAAGATTTCTCCAGCTTTTCTCCAAGCGGTTTTAATGTCTTCTCAATAGTAGCTAGTCTTTCCTGATCAGCTTTCTTCAAGCGTTCAGGTTTATATTCCTTTGTATCTCCATCATAATTTTCAGGCACATTTTTTTTAACCATTGCTTTTTTACGAATTTCTTGGGCTTCCTTAAATAATTGAACATACTGCTCAAATTCTTCTTTTGTAAAATTCTTTTCTGCCAAATATAAAAAATCTGTATTCATTTTATATGACTTTATTGACATCCCCCATTCTCTACTTGCATTCTCCGGTGTGCCTAATACTGTTTCTATCGCTTCTTCAAAAGCCGCTTTAGATTGCTTTTTTTCTACAACCTTTTCTTTCTGTCTTTCATCCCCCTCAGTTATCCTTGCATTTAATAAAAATCCGCCTGCTATAGCTGCTATAGCAATAACTCCAAGTAAAGAAAGACGATACGATTTCTTTTGGAACTTTTTAATCATAACGATTCTCCTTTTTAATGTTCGTTTATTTCTACTTAAATTTGCTAGGCTTGGTACTTGATAGGAATAATGTTCTAGGAGGGTAATAATTGTATGACCGTATGCAATTTGCTCCTCTTTATCTATAAACGTAAGCGCATATGCATCACAAGCTAATTCTTGATCTTCTCTCATACAGAAATAGGCGTACCAAAGAATCGGATTGAACCAATTTAATAGGATTAAACTGTACATAATCCAATTTACAGCTACATCGTTTCTTTTAATATGAGCTAACTCATGGTAAAAAACATGTTGTAATTGTTGCTCGTTTAATACTTTCATATGTTTTTTTGATAGTAATACTTTTGGGCGAAAGAAACTAAACACAGTTGGACTCGCAATCTTTCCTGCTAAACGTAATGAAACTACCTTCTTCATTTTCATAGACTGCTTACAGCGATTAAACACCGTAACGAACTGTTCATCCGTAATATCCGGTTGTTTCTTTATATAAGAATATAAACGTCTATTTGTAATAAACGTTATAACTGCTAATAGGAATACCCCAACTAACCAAACATACATAGCAAGTTTGTATAAAGAAAATGGAGTCTGTTGTTCCAAACTAACTTCTACTTCCGGTTCGCTAGTTTTTGTAACCATTTTAGAATTTGATTCCACTGTACGGTCGCTTTCTATATTCACTATACTCTCCGTAGACGGCATATTTTTAGGAATCACTTCCGATACGCTAGAACGATAGGAAAGTAATGAATAAATGCTATAAGAACTATCTGGTGACCATGGTAAAAGGAGTCTAATCATTAATACAATCCACAGCATATATTGCCACCGGGGTGTTAATTTATTTCTAAATAAAATTTTTATACATAAAATAAAACCCACTAATATGCTAGCCATAAGTGATGTTTCTATAAGCCAATCAAAAAAATGAGGAAGGTATACATTTATAAGCATGTCTATCATTTTTATCGATCCTTCCTCTTATTCTCCTCTGTCTTCTCATCTAAAATGCGTTTTAGTTCATTAATATCTTCTGAAGATAATTTCTCCTCTTTTAAGAAATTAACAAGTAATGGTTTAAACGCTGCACCGCAAAAACGCTTTAGCAAAGATTTCGTTTCCACTTGTAAATAATTATCTTGTGATACTAACGGATAATAAGCATACATGCGTCCTTTATCTTGATGGTAAGAAACGGCTTCCTTTTGTACTAACCGATTAATTAATGTACGGATTGTTTTCGGTTTCCAGTCCATTTCATCTTCTAGTTCTTCTATAATTTCATTCGCTGTTTGTGGAGAATTAGACCAAAGTACTTTCATAATTTCTAATTCTGCTTCGGATATTTTAGGTAATTGATTTGTCATAATATATTTCACTCCCTCGTATTACATTTGTAATCTATAACTAAGATTACAAATGTAATACTTAATTGTCAACCATATTTTAGAAAAAACTAATTTCAACTAAACCTTACTTCCCAACAACAAATTTCTCTTTTTTCAAATAATCAAATAAAAAAACAAGAAAATCTTTACATTTAATAGTAATATAGAAAATAGACAAGTTTATCAAAATAGTGGAGGCTTTTTCAGTCATGATGCGTGCACTTCGTTTAAATATAAAGCAAGCTTTTTGTAATCGTGTTTCTTTAATTATTATGTTTAGTGGATTCGTTCTTATTTGTATTTATCATTATTATTATGTCATTCGTTATTTAGGAGACGCTGCGAGCGGACCTATATCAACAGATATAAAATGGATTGGATTTCGTGATAATGAAATGGATGTTTATTTATTATTAATGCCAGTTATTGCGAGTTTCCCCTTTAGTACAAGTTACAATTCCGATAAGTCAGATAGTTTTAAACCGTTCGTGAGCAAAGGAATTTCTTTATTTCCTTATTCAGTAACGAAATATATCGTTACGTTTTTTTGCGGAGGATTTCTTTATACCTTTCCATTCATCTTATCGTTATTATTTTGCAAATTAACAATTCCAGACGGAACACCTACGATTGGTTCTGGCATCATAAATGAGGATGGAATGTTCGCAAACCTATACTTCGATGCGCCTCTCACTTACATTACGGTATATATTGGAATTAATTTTTTATTTGCAGGTTTAATGGCCCTCTTAGGACTTGCTGCATCTGCATGGTCACAAAAAGACTATATGGCCATTCTATTTCCATTTGCAGTTAACTCCATTCCGTACGTCCTACTAAATACAATATTCCCTACAATAGGTGGAGCACCTATTCATTTATATGATCCAAAGCAACCATTGCAAGGCATGTCACCGTACATTTTAACGATGCAATGTGCTTTCTTCCTTCTCGTTAGCTTACTTATGTATATACAAGGAGTAAAGCGAGATAGAAAAAAATATAAAAGAAGACTGCAAAAAAGAGATCGATGTAGAAAAGCGTTTCAAGTAATTTCAGACTAAATCATTGAACGACTAAGAGCGTAATTCCCTGAGTGAGATTAGAGAATTACGCTCTTATTCTTAGTTCTCAAAAAAACTATATGCGATATTACACATTTGCTTTGGCTGCTCTACTACCGTCCAATGTCCACAATTCGCAATCTCTACAAACTCTATATGAGGTATGTATTCTGTAAAATGTTCTTTTATAGTGGCAAGAGTTAAAATATCATGACTTCCTTGCGCAATTAATATTGGAGTTTCCGAAAGCTTTTCTATTTGTTTAGTCACATCATAATTTTTTACCATATCTGCACCTAGTATTGTGTTAACTTCATTACTAAAATTCGTTTTCTGTTTATAAGTTAAAGTTTCCTTAGAAAACACATAATATGGATCTAATACTTGTAACATATCGTATATAGAAGCCTCTCCTATTTTAATCTTCTCGCTTACTTCAGAAATGATTACTTTATCTTCTTCCGTTAACCTCTTCTGCAGTTCTTCCCCAAACATTTCTAATCCTTTTACATTAACTCCTATCGCAGCTGTTAAAAGTAACTTATTCACTCGTTCGGGGTATGTAGTTGCATACAATAATGCAAGCATCGATCCCCATGATTCACCTAATATATTTATCTTTTCAAACCCTAATTGCACACGCATTGCTTCTAAGTTTGCAACCTCATCCCTCATAGAATATTGATTATTCTTTGGTGCTTCCGATTCTCCACAACCTGCTTGATCATAAAAAACTAATTGGAATTTTTCTGCTAGTGGAGCCATATAGGGAAGAAAAAAGCGGTGTTCACTTCCAGGTCCTCCATGAAGAAATATGATTGGTTCACCTTCTCCTAACATTTTTACATAGAGATTATTATCATTTACATGTATCAATCGTATATTTTCAATACTCATATAATCATCTCCCCTTTACGGCCTACCTGCCAACATCCATAAAACTACAAAAACAATCATATAGATTATTTGAATTCCTACCGCCGAACATACTGAAATAATGGCATATTTACTTAATTCCTTTTTAATACCCAATATAGTAAAAATTACGGCTAGACCGAATGCTATATAAGCGATATTTGTACTAAGCGTGCCTAAATAATACATACCTAGTGGTTGCGTAAGACCTGTTACATCGGCTAGAAACTTAATTATTATGAACATGCTAAAAAAAATCGCTAGTTGGTTCATTAGTTTCCCATTTAGTTGGGCTACCATATGTCTACACCTCTTAACAATAAAGAGTGAATATTCAGTCTATTTTACCACAAAATTCCTAATTATGTAAAAGAACGCTCAGTATATTTCTAAGCGTTCTTTTACAACTATTTAAGAAGCTTTCTTCAAATCAATTTGAGCAAGTACTGGGTCGTGGTCACTTACACGTCCATGTTCTTTCATAATGTTTGAGTTTAAGTGTACTGGATCTACGATTGTGTGTGGTGCAATGTTGTTTGTTACTAAAATATGATCTAACACTTGTGCATTTCCTTCATGGATGTACGTGTAGCGATTTTCTTTCGGCACTGTGTTTAACATATTTTTCAAGATTGTTCCTTCTAACGTTTTTAATGGTTTAGCGAACTCAAAATCGTTCATATCCCCTAACACAACAACTGGTGCATTCGTGTTCTTTTTCTGAATACCTTGTACGAAATTGTTTACTTCTTGTGCTAATTGAACTCGTTTTTCTTCACTTTTTAATACGAGCGGTTGTACTTTTCCAAATGGCGTTGCATCTCCTAGTTTTGAGTTTAAGTGATTTGCAACGACGACGACGTTTTGTCCTTGGAATGTAAATTCTGCCGCAAGTGGTTTACGTGTACTTTCAAACAATGGGTTTTCGTCTCCAATGCGAACGACATTTTTATCAAGCAACTTCGGTACCGCTGCTAATTTCACGCGTGATGGGTTGTAGAAGAAACCGACGCGAATATTCGCTCCTGGCGCTCCACCGTCTAGATTATTATGCGGAGCAATTTCTACATACTCATACTTTGGCCCGCGAATTTCTAGCACCGCATCAATAATACGTTTTGCGCTTAATGAAGCATCTGTTGTACCGTCATTAATCGTTCCATTATTATCTTGCATTTCCTCTACCCCGATAATATCTGGCATTTTTAAATTGTATTTAATAGAATACGCTAACGCCTTTACTTTTTCATCTGTTGTTTCTTTTTTATTCGCCGAGAAGTTTTCAATGTTATATGTAGCAACTGTTAACTTATCAAGACGCGGCTGAATATTCGCCCCTACTTGCTTAAATCCACCGTCTACTACAGATGGTAATTCCGTTATTGGCGAAATGCGGAACGCACCATAATCATATCCGACTACTCCTGTTATATCTCCAGTGAAAGTATCTCCTACTTTCGCTACATAATCACGAGGTACTTTTATAGAAAGACGCTCTGGATTTAATTGATTTTCATCTAATACAGGTGTGCCATATTTTGTTACGACTTTATTCCCACCATTTTTCACTGTTACATATAAATTCCCGTTTTTCTGAGGGGCAATAATTTTTGGCGTTGGCATCGTAACACGCATACCTTCTATACTTTCATAAAAGTCGATTGCATCTTCAGTTGGATCAAATAAACCAAATGCATCATTATCGATAATTTGATCAGGAATTTTCACACCGTTTTCTCCAAGTACAATCGGTGCTGGTAAAGCTTGATCTTTTGCGATTACAGCAACGCGACTCGCTTTAATTTCCGTCGTCGTTAAGTCTGTTTCAAACCTTTCTGCATATCCAGGTCCAACATATTCTTCTACTACTCCATCAACTTGAATAAGATCTCCTACTGCTACATTTGCATCTTTTTTGTATACGTACATACCTTCTGAAGTAGCTGGATCATTATCTGGCTGGTTGTCTTCTATATAAAAACCATTTTTATCAAGTGCTGTTACAACGCCTTCCACATTGTATACTTTCTTCCCGTTGTAAGGAGAAATATGTGATTTTCCTTGAATATCATGAATACGAACTGGCTCATTGTTTACGATAATAAATGAAAATGTTGAAACTACTGAAGAAGTAAGCCCTTCTTTTTCAGCAATTGCTTTCACTACACTATTTTCATTCACTATAATTTGTCCATTATAACGAACACTTTTATTTGTAGGGTTAGAACCATCTAACGTGTAATAGATTGTTGCTCCTTCTGTATTCGTTGTTAACGTTACCGCTGTTCCTTTCGCAACTTCTCCGCCACTAGGTGAAGCTACTACATCGCTAACACGGTTTTGTCCTTCTCCTTGAAACTTATGAGCTGTTACTGATTTTAAACCTGGGCTACTAAAATATAATTCAAGCGTCCCTGTTAAACTAACTTTCTTCCCAATATTTTCAGGATGATCTTTTACGTTTACTGCCGCTCTCACATCGCCTTTTGGCAACTGAACAGGCATGATTTTGTCTGGATTCGTTTCATTTGGAGAATCGGCAATTGCCACATTTGTGTCGTCAAACTTAGCCGGATCCTTCGTGTACTTAGAAGGGCTTTGCGTATATCCAACGATATATCCTTCCACTGTCCCCTTCGTTTTCCCTTGCTGCTTAAATACTTGAATTGCTTTTTCTACTGACATAGAAGTAGTTTCTTCTGCTTGTACTAAAGTTCCAGTAAATGAAAGCAATAGTATGAATGATAAAAAGACACTTAACAATTTCTTCACAGCCATTTTCCTCTCCCTATTTCATATTTTCTCAGCATTTCTATCATATCAAATGATTCGTTATATAGAATGATATTTCGACAAGTTTTACAAAAAATTAATCTAATTTACTCGTTTTCAAACAATAATACAAAATAATAATTTTACACCTTCGACGAATGCGTTTTATAATATGAAAGAGAAAAAACAGAAATATCGAAATTTAATTGGCATGTAAAATGGATTCATTTGAATAGGAGTGATTGGATGGAAGTGCAAACAGAAACATACCGCGCAGCTATGAATGGAACATTAGAACGTCATTTTTCAGATATGGTTGCTGTTATACCAACTAGAATTACAATTGAGCAATTAAAACAGCGGCTAGAAACTATCGCTACTAAAGTTGATGAGTTAAAAATTGTTTATAGTGATGAGACAAGCCTTATCGTTGAGTTACATATGGATGAAAAAGTCATACCATATGAACTGCATATTGATGAGGCGAATGACCCAGAAGAATATAAACTGTACAATAGACAAGATTCTACAATCGTAGATCGTCATTTTGAAGATGCGGCTTTCGGTACTGAAATTTTCACTCGTACGCTATTTGTAGGCGATGTACTGGACTGCTTTTTCCAGCAGTTACAATTTTTATGGAACCTCGCCCCAGATTTGTTATTTGTAATCGATTCAAGTGCCGCAATGAAGGTGATATCTAGAAGCTATATTGAATATCACGTTGAAAATGAATTATTACCTGACATTCCTGACTTATACGTTATTCATTCCGTTTATGAAGACGATAAAGAAGGCGAGCCTACGCAATATTGGTTTCATACACACGGCCTTTTAAGAGCGGGCGTAACAGAAATAGAATTAATTATTCCAAATCGTATTTCTTCCTACTACGGCATTGGTGACCTCTTTCAAACATTTGCGAATAATGCCGTTGAGAATGGACAAGTCCCTATGAATGAGCCTATCGTTATCGCGCATAGTCAGCAAGGTTCGATACATACAGTAGCTGTTCCGTGGGAAAAAGGATTATCTTATATTGGGCATAAAACGAGTATGGATCAATTATCTTCAATTGATAATGAAGAAGTGAAGCTACAACCAATAGATGCACAAAACACATTCTTAGGCGGGATGGATGACCGCGATGAATACCATCAATCACCATCTGTTCTCTTGTTCAAATTTGATACTTCAGAAGAATGTATCGAAAGCTTTTTCAAAGAACACGAGGAAGCTACAGGACTTATGTTCTATAAAACAAATAGTGAAACCGATCGTATGGCTTACAATGCGAAGAATACTTTCGGGTATTTCAGCAACATTTTTCATATTGAACAATCAAATGAAGATTTTCGTTTCCTAGCTAAGTTTGGTGTCTCCTACGAAGAAGGAAAAAGTGAGCATATGTGGTTTGAAATGCAGCATATTACAGAAGACTTTATTCAAGGAATACTCATTAATGAACCATATTTTATAGCAGATATGAGTGCAGGAAATAGTTATCCTTTAGATTTTGATAACTTAACAGAATGGATTATTTATGCAGGAGATGCAGTGATAAAGCCAAATAACTTATATATGTTTATTGGTGAATAAGTAACAAAACGCCTTCAATATGATTGAAGGCGTTTCTCTTTACTGTGCGATTAATTCCGTATCCATTACTTTCTCCAAATGAGCTAGCACACGCTTTGCTGCTTTCTCACCTTGATCAATACAGTCCGGCAGACCAGAACCAGCGTAGGAACTACCAGCTAAATACACACCTGGAAGCTCTTGTTCCATAAATGTTGTGAGTTTCTTCATTCGCTCGTTATGACCTACTGTATATTGGGGCATCGCTTCTTTCCAGCGGCTTACGACTGTAAACTCTGGATCTTCTGTAATATCCATCGTCTTTCGTAAATCTTCTAGTACGAGCTGAACGAGTTCCTCTTCTGTTTGTTCTACAACTGCTTCATCACCAGGTCGTCCAACGTAACAACGAAGTAGCATTTTTCCTTCTGGCGTTGCATGTGGCCACTTTTTATGTGTCCACGTACATGCTGTAATTGTATAATCACTATTTCGAGAGACAACAAATCCTGTACCATCAATATCGCGCTGAATGGCTGATTTCGGGAAAGCCATTGCTACATTTGCAACTGATGTGGACGGAATGTTGCGGAAGAAACGAAACTGCTTGTACTGTGCAAACATAGATGGCAATACTTTATGCGAGCTTGCCACTACGACCGCATCCGCTTCTATTTCTTTTCCGTTACTAAGAGTAATCGTATAGCCATCACCCTGTTTTGCAACTTTTTCAATGCGAGTGCCCTTTATTATCGTACCTTCATGCATCTTCATTTCGAGAGATTCTACGATAGATTCTAAACCTGTTTTCACTGTTTGGAAGATTCCTTTTTTCGGTTCAGCTTTCTCTTCTTTCGGAGCGAGCGTACGCATACCGAGTGAAATACTGCGATGTTTCTGCTCAATTTGATACATTTGCGGGAATGTTGACATTAAGCTCATTTCATCAATATCTCCTGCATAAATACCCGATAATAATGGTTCTATTAAATTTTCAACTACTTCGTTTCCGAGGCGGTTCCTGAAAAAATGCCCGAGTGATTGATCAGATACTGGCTTTGATCTCGGCATTAATAGATCAAAACCAGCTCTTAGTTTACCAATTGGGGAGAACAGCCCGGAAAATAGAAACGGCGTAATTTGCGTTGGAATTCCCATCATTGATCCGCTCGGCATTTTATGTAACCGATTGTTTACGAGGATAAATGATTGACCGGCCTCATTATTTACAAGTTCATCGCCAAGACCTAATTCTTTCACTAATCTAGCTGCACTTTCTTTTCGTGCTAAGAAAGAATCTGGTCCGCGCTCAATTGTAAATCCATCTTTTCGAACGGTTTGAATTTTCCCGCCAAGTTTACCCGATGCTTCTATAAGTAATGTATCGATCGGCAAGTTGTTGTCACGAATATCTTTTTGTAAATTATACATCGTTGTTAATCCTGTGATGCCACCGCCGATGATTACAACTTTTTTCCTCAAGCAGGCTCCCCCTTTCTTCTTACAGTACAGATTCTTTTTTCTTTAATACAACATCTGTTAAACAATCAATAAATGCGTCCGATGCATTTGGCATTTCTGGACGATAATATTTCGCGCCAATTTCATCTGTTACAACTTTACACTCAAAGTCGTTGTCATATAAAACTTCTAAATGTTCCGCAACAAATCCAACTGGTGCATATACGAATGAAGTATAACCGTGCTTTTCATTTAGTTCTCTCGTTAAATCTTGTACATCTGGACCAATCCAAGGATCTGGTGTGTTTCCTGCACTTTGCCAGCCTACTGCATAGTTTGCTACTTCAGCGCCCCTTGCAATATAATCAGCTGTTTCATTTAATTGATCTGGATATGGATCGCCCATTGCGATAATTTTTTCTGGTAAGCTATGAGCTGATACGATTAATACTGCTTTTTCACGTTCTGCGTCTGACATACCGTTATATATACCTTTCACTGCATCAACCCAGTACTGGATAAATTTCGGTTCTTTATACCAGCTATCGATGCCGTGAATTGTTAAGTTTCCAAGTTTCTCAGCTTCTTCTTGTGCTCGTCCAACGTATGATTTTACGCTAAACGTAGAATAGTGCGGCGCAAGAACAAGTGCGATTGCATCTTGTATACCGTCGTTATGCATATCTTTCACTGCATCTTCAATGAACGGTTCAATATGTTTTAAGCCAAGATACATATGGTACTCTACTTCATCTTGTACTTCATTTAAACGCTTCTCTAACTTCTTAGCTTGCTCTAATGTAATAGTAGCTAAAGGAGAAATACCACCAATTGCACGGTAACGCTCTGTTAAATCTTCTAGCATTTCAGGACTTGGCTTTCTTCCTCTGCGAATATGTGTATAGTAACGTTCAATATCTTCTTCTTTATATGGCGTTCCGTATGCCATTACAAGCAAACCAATTTTCTTTTTCATACAGCAATGCTCCTTTACTTCGCTAACTGCCCTTTAGAGTATTCATGAATAAATGTAGTTAAACGTTTTAATGTATCTGGATTTACTTCTGGGAATACACCGTGACCTAAGTTAAAGATATAACCCGGCTGCTTCATCCCTTGATCTAAAATACCTTTTACATGTTCTTCAATAACAGACCATGGCGCAAGTAAGAATGAAGGATCCATATTACCTTGTACCGCCTTATGAACGCCGCGTGCACGTGCCTCTTCGATTGGTAAGCGCCAATCTAAGCCTACTACATCAAGCGGTAAGTCGTGCCATTCATTTACTAAATGTGCAGCTCCTACGCCGTGCATAATCATTGGAACACCCATCGTACGAACTTCTGCAAAAATACGCTCCATTGCTGGTTTAATAAATACGCGGTAATCTGCTACATTTACTGTTCCAACCCAAGAATCGAAAATTTGAACTGCTTTTGCTCCTGCGTTAATTTGCGCTTTTAAATATGTAATAACCATATCTGCTAGCTTATCCATTAAAGCGAACCAAGCTTTCGGTTCTGCATACATGAACGCTTTCGTATTATGGTAGTTACGAGATGGACCGCCCTCAATCATATAGCTCGCTAACGTAAATGGAGCTCCTGAAAAACCGATTAACGGTACGTCTAACATTTCTGTCGTTAATAAACGAATTGTATCTAATATGTACGGTACGTCATCTTCTGGATTGATTTCCCCTAGTTTTTCTACGTCTTGTAAAGAACGGATTGGATTATCAATAACTGGGCCAATACCTGATTTAATTTCTACATCCACACCAATTGCAGGTAGTGGTGACATAATATCTTTATATAGAATTGCTGCGTCTACGTTATATTGATCAACTGGCAGTTTTGTAACGTAAGCACATAACTCTGGATTATGTGTAATTTCAAATAAAGAATACTTTTCTTTTATCTTTCTATATTCCGGCTGCGAACGGCCTGCTTGACGCATATACCATGCTGGTACATAATCAGTACGTTCCCCCCTACATGCTTTTAAAAATGTCTCATTTATAGTTCTTACCAAGACCCTTGCTCCCTTCCTTACCAATGCTTCGAATACGTTCGATATTTATCTTTTTTTACTATACAGCTTGTAAAAACAAAATGCATAATATTATGTACGTTGTTCATTAAATTGACACAAACATTCTTAAAAACGCTTACTATTTTCACAACATTCTTATTATAACACAGAGAAAAACTATGGTTTAGCTACTTTTGACTTTTCTCCTTCACGATTCGTTTGTGTGTTATATGGCACAACGTAAAAACTCGGTTTTGAAAAGATGTTAACGAACTTTTCCTCATATTCCCCGGCACCGTTTACAGTACCTACATGCGTATGAATTCCATTTTCCACTCTATAAATACGATACATAATTCTTTCATCTGGAAGTGGTGTCCAGCTTAATTTCGCTTTAAATAAACCGAAAGGACTAAATGCTAATTTCATTTTCACATCTTCAATCTTGCGTAGACGAATCGGAGCACCGATTGTTTCCACACCTTCTGGTTTCCTAAACTGCTCTTTCTGTTCTACATTTGCTTTCGTTAAAATTTTCTTAAACAATTTCGTTGCTGACGCACTTTCTCCTTGCAACTGATGCTCTTTATCTATGCGGTCATAGCCAATCCAAACAGCGCCTACTAAATTTGGCGTATAGCCAACGAACCACATATCTCTCGCTCCATTATTGTCATTTGGTAAGGAAGTTGTACCTGTTTTCCCAGCTAACGCCCCGTTATATACACCGGCTTTCGCTGTCCCTTCCTTTACAACTCCTTCTAACATTTTCGTCATATACCAAGCCGTTTGTTTCGAGAAAATCTTCGTTTCTACTTTTGGCGATTCTCCAATGACTGCGCCGTGTCTATTTAACACTTTATCAATCACGTGCGGCTCAATAATATCACCATTTGCTAAAAACGCACGGTACATTTTCACAAGATCAAATGGTGAAACCCCGTTTTTTAATCCGCCAAGCGCTGTACTTAAACCAGCATCAGCAATATGAACATTTCCTTTCTCTAAATATTGCTTTCCTTCTTCTACCCCTAACTCATTTAATAAAGAAACTGCCGGTACATTTGCTGACTCTAAAATCGCATCGTACATCGTCATTTCTTTCGAATACTCATGATTATAATTTCGAGGTTCATACCCTTCAAAAGAATGTCTTTCATTCTTTAATAAAGAATACGGATTATACTTTTTCGTTTCGAGTGCTGGCGCATAAACGATAAGTGGTTTTAGTACAGAACCGGGCTGTCTTTTTGCAAAAATACGATTAAATCCTCTCGGGACGTACTTTCTTCCGCCAATTGCAGCTTTAATACCGCCCGTACGATTATCCATTAATAAAAAAGCACCTTGCGCCCCCTCTTCTTTCCCAGGGAAATTCCTTGCATCTTGAAACTGGTTATATGCTACCTTTTGAATCTTTTCATCCATCGGTACAACAAACGTATACCCTCCGCGAAGTACTTCTTGATGAGACAATCCGTATAAACGTGCTGCTTCATCTATGACCATATCAATATACGGCATATATGCGAGTTCATTTTCATCTAAGTTTTTATATAGAGCAATTGTCTTCCCTTGATAACGTACGCTTTCTTCGGCAGTCAAATAGCCTTGTTTATGCATAAGTGACAATACGAGATCGCGGCGTTCTTTACTCTTCTCTGGAGAAAAATAAGGTGAATAACCGTTTGGCGACTTCGGAAGACCTGCAAGCATTGCGCCCTCTTCTACTGTTAAATCTTCTACATTTTTATTAAAATATAACTTTGCTGCAGCTTGAATACCGTAAGCTCCATGGCCAAAATAAATATGATTCATATACATTTCAAGAATTTGTTGTTTCGTATATTTTTGCTCTAATTGAAGGGAAATTGCGACTTCCTTCAACTTACGCGTAAATGTTTTTTCGCGAGTTAAAAAGACGTTTTTAGCAAGTTGCTGCGTAATCGTGCTACCGCCTTCGACCTTCTCTCCTGCTAACGTATCTTTATAAAGGGCCCGAAATATAGACGGATAATCAATTCCTTGATGCTGATAAAAACGAGAATCTTCCACCGCAACGAACGCCTGCTGCACATATTTCGGAATTTGCTCGATTGGCACTAAGTCTCTATTTTCTACGTATAATTTCGTAATTTCTTTCCCTTTCTGGTCAACGATACGTGATGAAGAGTGGAAAACGAGCTGCTTTTCATCCATCATATAGCCACCAGCTAACACAATTAGTTTATAAAGGACAATCGCTAATAGTAGCGTTGCTAACCCACCTAATAAAGTCCACTTTACTTTCTTCATACATCGGCCTTCTTTCCAAATGATGGTACATTTATTATTTGAAAAAGAGGTATCTTTATGTATATAATCTTCGAAGTTTTTTAAGAGAGTTGATATAATAGAAACAAATAAATAAGGGGGCATTAAAATGAAGGCTATTATTTCATACGAAACACCTCTAGAACAAGCACATTTCACTGCAAAAAATGATGAAAAAAATATGTTTTATAAAGAAAATACAGAAGAATCTGTAGAAGGATCTCTTAAGTATGATGTACTAGACGCTGTTGGAGAATTTAAAGGTCAACCTGGCTATATCGTTTGTAACAACATTTCTGTCACAGACGAAGGTCGCCCTGTATTTGAAAACCGTTTTAAAAACCGCGCAGGCCTTATTGAAAACGAACCAGGATTCCAAGCGATCCGCGTTCTACGCCCATTAAGTAACGATACATATGTCATCTTAACGATGTGGGAAACAGAGCAAAACTTTAAAGACTGGACAGAATCACGTTCATTCGAAAATGCTCATAAAAAACGCCCCGCCCAAGCAGAAGGACAAGCTCCGGCGCATCCACATGCAGAACAACAAAAGAGTATTTTCTCTCGTCCATCTTTCGTGACTACTTTTGATGTGTTAGTTTAGGGGTTGGGAATTCGAAGGCCACGGTATGTGAAATTATATCGGCGATTTTCCGAATATATCGGCGCAACTTGAAATATATCGGCGATTTTCCGAATATATCGACTTATCGACAAATGACGACATAAAAAGGAAACACCGTTACACGCCGGTGTTTCCTTTTTCTTTATACCAATTATATATACAAAGCGCATCTTCTTTTTGCATATGCTTCACTTTGTAAGGATGCCCCGCTACCGATACGACAGCTGTACATAGCTCGTCTTTCTTTTGAAAATACGATTGACTGTATCCGACTGCTTGCACATGCCTTCTTCGCATGATTCCTGTATATTTCGCGAGTCCTCGGTACACCATGACTAACTGATTGTCTCGTATCATATAACCACTACTTGTATACCGCGCGTATGCAAGTAACGTAAATATAATACATAGTGGTATGAGAGTGAATAACGCGATATTTTGTTTAAAATATATACTCGCACCTATGATTGGCACAGCGAGTACGGCACTTGTAATCCAGCCCATGATGACGTAACGACGTAATGCAGCCTTCGGTAAATGAACGATTTCCTCTTCCATTTCATACGGCAACTGTAAATATGCGAGTAACTGCTGCACATCTTTTTTCTTCATAAAAGGATGTAGCATTACTTCATTTCCCGCCGCCTCTATACTTTGAATAACTTCTACTTCGACAGAGCAATATCCGAAAGGCTGGCGGAGAATACCTTCTTTCACCGTAATCGCTTGAATACGGTGTAATTTTAAAACAAACTCTTTCTTATCAAATAAACCTTGCACGATACGAACTTCATTTCCGTTTCGCTCAATTTTAAAGTTCGCATATTTTAATGCATAACCGGCTGTTGAAATGACCCACGAAACTGCCATTAAAATCGCCGCCATAACGATTAATTCATATACACCGTTATCCATCACATACGCTTCCACTTTATTGATGAGCCATTTTGGAAGAAATTCATTAAACTCTGTGTAAAGGATGACTAACATTGAAAACACTAATCCGAATCTACCAGATGTAATAGATGCTGCTAAAATTTCTTTCGTTGTTAACTGATATACCGTCTTACTTCCTTCTTCCGTAGGCCCTTCTTCACTCACAACACTTCTTTCTTTATGTAATAAAGTAATGAGTTCCTTCGCTTCTTCTTCTCTAATCCCCGCCAACATCACTTCTGGCTCAGTACCGCCGCCGGCCACTTCAATATTTAATTTCGTCAGTCCGAGCACTTGATAAATGATGTTAGAAGACGTACTAATATTTTGCACACGTTCTTTATTTAAGTAACTTTCTTTCTTAACGAACACACCATGCTTTATATGTAAAATATTACTTTCAACCCAGTACACTTTGAAATACCATTTTATAGCTGAGAAAATTGCCATAATAAATAATACGGCCAAAAGGACAAGATGTAAGAAATACCAAGGTTCTACTTCACCATCTGAACGAAATAGAACGAGAAAAATAAAAGGCAGTAAACCTGCAATTCGAATACCTAACAATATTGTGATCGGATGTTGCCTCTTATACATCCTCATCACTCACTTTCGCAAGTTCTCCAATTTGTCTTTTCAGCTGCTCTGCTTCTTCTTTCGTTAAACCTGGAATACTATGAGAAGTTGCTGCTGTTGAAATATGTAATTCTGCTAAATTGTACTTTCTCATAATCGGGCCCTGCTCAATCGTTACGTGCTGCACGCGAATCATCGGAATAAGTACGCGTTTTACAACGAACATTCCCTTTTGAATCTCAATCTCTTCTTCATTTAATCTGTAACTATAATAGCGCTGACGTAAATTTGGAAACACAAAATAATCAAGCGGAATAAATAAAATAGCGCCTGTTACTAACAAGCCAAACAACCAACCCCACCAATTAAAATTGATCATAAAAAAGAAATATGCAATTACGACTGCTAGTATAACTGCCGCCCCAATTAAAGCGTGAATTCGCCACACTTTCAGCATATTAGAATGAATCTCCCTTTCTAACGGCTGCATTTCATCACTCCAATTATATGAATTTATTACTTATATATTAGTTGGTATATACATATTTGTAAAATTATCCCGCGTTAACGGGCAGTAAAACTCCCCCAAAAATTTCAGCTGGAGCAAAGAAGTTAGAGGAACGATCAACTGCCCGTAAACGTCCGATTGGTTCAACTAATAATCAGTGGGGATGAGTCTCCCACTGATTAAAGTTTCACTTTATAGTTTTTTACATCGTATCGATTATTTCTTTAAAATTCCCTTCATTAATAGAATACACTTGAAACTGAATGTAATCTATCTCATTCGTATCTAGTTTAGCAAATGGCAAAATGTTAAATTTAGAAGCTGATCTTCCTAACATATCTACAATCATTAGAGAAACATCAATATGGTCGAAATCTACACGGAATACTACCGCTTCCCCTGTAAATTCATAATCTTTAATCGCATCATAAGACTTATTCGCACTAATGAGCATCACTTTTAATAGTTGGTTCAAATTTTCTGGTTTAAAATTAATCATATACGTGGCTCCTTTTCCAACAAAACACTATAAAAATAGTGTAATCTTATACTTTCATAGCTTCACACATCAATTATATTAAAAATAAAGCTAGTTTTTTATAAATTTTTTGATATAATTACTTACGGGAAAAGGGAAGAATTTTGTCTTCCCTTGTGTTTTTATTTGCATCTAGTACTTTTGCTAGATGCCTTTTTTTATGCTAAAAAGGTATCCTCAAACACTTTGAGGATACCTTTCCATTAATTTAGTGCACTTCAACAATTGTACCATCTTCAAATACTTTAAATACGCCAGTAAATCCTGATCCAGCTGCGCCTTCTATTTTATATGTCGTACGCACTCTAATTTGATAATATTTCTTTCCATTCTCTACTTGCGTATTTTCTAGCGTATAATCATAGTCTTCTTTATATTCATTTTTAATATATTCTTTCGCTTTCTCAAAAGTAAATGCATCTTGAGTCTTTCCTGTCTCTACTTTTTGGTTCTTTTCTGCTTCTACCTTTTGATTCTTATCAGTCTCAGTTTTTTGGTTCTTTTCTGTTACTACCTTCTGATTCTTTTCTGTCTCAGTTTTTTGAGTCTTTTCTGTTGCTACCTTTTGATTTTTTTCTGCCTCAGTTTTTTGAGTCTTTTCTATTGCTACCTTTTGATTCGTTACTGCATTTGTTTTTTGTGCCTTCGCTGCTGCTTCATTCTTTGCAGTTTTTTCTTCTTCATTCATTTTAGTAACTAATCCTACCGCTTTTTTATTATATTCTTCAAGATTTTTGTTATCTTTTGTTTCTGAAACTAGCTTATTTAATATATCTTTCGCTTCTGCGTAATTTTTCTTATTTATTAACTCTTCACTTTTCACCAGTTGCTCGCTATACTTCTTTTTTTGTTCGACGATAGCTAATAATGCTGTTCGTTCTTCCTTCGCTTGTTTTACAAGCGTAGTATTTCCATTCTTCATGTTCTCTACTTTTTCAAATGACTTGATTGATTCTTCTACCTTTGTTTCTTCTTTTAACTTCACAGCTTCAATCATTACTTTCGTTTGTTCTACAAGCATCTTTGCATCCGAATCGTCTTTTTTCTCATCTAGCGCTTTTTCAAATGATGATAAGGCATTTTTATATTCTTTATTCGTTAACGCGGTCTTTCCTTCATCCATTGCTTTGTCAAAATTCCCATTACTACATCCAGCTAACATTAAAAATGTAAGTCCAATTACCATTAATAACTTTTTCATTTTTTCTCCTCCTATATATCCCCTAAAACACTAGCTTTATATGTATAAAAGTCTGTGTAGTAATTAGACTGAAAGTAAAGATGTACTTTGTGTGTGGGAAAGGAAGTACATTTCATTTACTATCATTACTTAAAACTCCTAAATAGTTGGTAGTTGGTTTTCTTCTTCTTTTAAAGACAGAAAGGAATTTTAATAATGTGCGCAAAGTTCTCACCAGGCTCTTTACTACACACACTCTTATACACATAGAAAAACTATTTTTATTTTTTAAACTTCATATATCTTCTGACGATTCGATACGCACTTCATTTTGTAACATATCGAAAAACAAAAGAAAACAAACTGCAATATAAGTTACAGTTCGTAACTATCCTGTAACACAAATGTAACACAGGGTTTTTAAACATACAATAGTTTTTTTTACATTATTTTCCCCACTTTCTATATTTTAAAGCGTTAATCCGGTTCCAATCCTTAATGTAATACGTATTTTCATAACAATCGCGCTAAAAAAAGAATTTACATTTTTGATTAAATTGAAGGATATACCCCCTTAAAAAGAAAAAATACGCTATTCTTTCCTCCTATGAACCTACAGGAGGAAAGAATAACGTATTTTTCAAAAATGAGTTCTTTTATACAAACGCTTTAGTTCTATATCACAATTAAAAGGGCAATCAACGCTAATATAGCTGGAAGCCCTTGTTTCACAATAATTGATTTATTAGATGTGAAACCGCCGAACAGAGCTGCTACTACCACACACATTACAAAAAATAATTGAACCATATAACCAATTGAATTGAAACCAAGTATAAGTCCCCAAATGAGACCAACAGCTAAAAATCCATTATATAAACCTTGGTTTGCAAACATAATGGCTACGTTTCGATCTCCTTCTAAATGCTCAGGTAATTTAAAAGCACGTTTTGCCACTTTTGAATTCATAAAAAACATTTCGAGGATCATGATAAATAAATGTTCTAATGCTACGATCCCGACTAAAATAGCTGCGATTATTTCCACAGTATTGCGCCCCCTCTATCTTCGCTTTAATCTTATAGCTTATATAAAAATCCGACATCGTCTGAATAACACGTTTTCAAAAATTCCTCCTTCTTACTTATTAAAACATTAATTGACATATCAATATTTGATATGTCAATTAATATACAACTCCCCTTTTAGTTTTGCAAGTTTTTTTTGTTCAATTTGTTTTATCCCACTTTAATGGGCAGTAAGACCCCCATCTCAAAATTCAGCGAGAGCAAAGAATTTAGGTGGGGATCAACTGCCCATTAAAGTCCGATTAGTTCAACTAATAATCAGTGGGGATGAAGAAAACCCACACTGATTAAAGTTTCACTTTATTTTGTTCCATCATCTTTAAATCAATTCAAATCCTATGTTAGCTCCCTAGAAACTATACTGTTTTTTTAATAACTCCATAAAAGGAATCAGCTATATCGTCAAATTAATAATTCATTGTCTCCAAAAACGAAAATTTTATTTCTTTTCTATTAAGAAAGCTCATTTTTATTATTTTAGGGCCAGTCCATTTTGTAAGCTCTATGGGCATGGGATTACACCAACAAAACAAGAATTTCATACTTAACAAAAAAGCCTACTAATGAAAGTAGACTTAAATTTTTTTAGGTTATTAACTTAATAATTTATCAGTTCATTTTCAGGGGTTTGAATAATAACAGGTTTTTTCCCTGGATCAATCCATCTTAAAATATCAATCACATTTTGTTTATCTACATCTGTACATCCTTCTGTCCATGAAGTAGAAACATGGAAGAAGATTGCACTTACTTTGTATGGTGTACGTGATTCCGTATTATAATTAATTACGAAGCTATAATCATATGCTGGGATATACATATTTTCAGCTGATTTCCATCTACCTCTTACAGGCTTTTCCTGCAGCGTATTATAGTATGGAGATTTAGAATCATCTACCCAAACATGATTTGGTTTTGCTTCCAAACTTTCGCAACGTTATTTTCTTACATAGTATTTAATTCACTTGATTATCAAAAGGGAATCCTATTATTTATGTATATTAGTGTTATCAGTCTTAAACTACAAAATAAATAATCAAAAGGTTTCCTATAAACTCAACCACTAAAAATCCTCCAATCCATTAAAATGTATAATTAATCTTCAGTTTGCTTTAATCGAAATATACTTATTCCTTTTTCCTTAGCCATGTTTTCAAGATTGCTTTCTAAATACTCATAGACTTCTTCAATAGAATCTTTAGACAGAAAAATATGTTCTAAATTCAAAGGATCTTTAACCGTTATACTTTTTTTAGAAAAAAGATTTATGATTTGTGGCAAAATACGTATAGTTTCGCACTCTAAATGTAAACGTCTTCCATTTTCAAAGCTGAGAATTAAGTCTAAACTAATTCTCGTTCCAGGAAGGAAAAGAACCGCGGTGGGCTTCTTAACAACAGAAATTTCTATATCGCTAATTTCGCTGTACATAAACTCTTCTACCGGCTCTTTCTTTTTTTTATTTTAAGCGCCTCACAAAGGGTGATGGTAATATTATGCTCTCCCAAAGTAGTTATACAAAAAGGGTGTAATTTACTAGCATATGTAGGATAATATCTTCCTTCTAATTCAATAAATGTTGGTAATATTCTATTTTCGGAATACAACAAAAATTCTTCCTTTTTCATAACCATTCCACCTTATAAATATATTATTAAAACAACATTTAACAACAAATGCTTAAATATATCACAAATAAAATCTAAAATTTTACTAATCAGGATAAAGTTGGTCTATAATTATTTTACCACAATCTCGAATATATGTATTGTCTTGTCCGTATTTCAGACATTTTTCTTATTTTCACTTATATTTATCGATTTACTGCCAGTATTTTATTTAAGAAAAGAAACACATCCACCTTCCGATTGCTACGTTTATGAACGATCTAATGGGTAATTATACAATCTCTTCTAATCCTAAGTTGGAACAAATACAAACTGCTGATTTATAAACCACCTATACTTCATCATATGAATACTTTTAAAAGAATACTAACGTCCCTATAAGAAAAGTTTTAGGAGCGAACTCCATTCGTCAACTACCCCCACTGAGATAAAACGTTTCAAATGAAACAACATGCGAACATGTTCTTCATCGTAATTCCTTTTGACTCAAGTAGTCGAATTATAATGATAATCATAATCATCGTTTAATTTCGTTGTCTTACAATCCATTCCCTCCTTATCTATGCAGATTATATCGTAAAACGAAAAAAACATTAGCACTGGGAAAATTACTATGAGCGAAACAAGAGAGTTCAGCCTACCTTCTGACAGCAATTCATCTCCACCTGAATTGTTGGGTTTCACCCGTAACACAAATCAGATGGAGTCTTCTTGCCGAAAAGGATAAAAAAACAGCCCGCCTTCCGCAAAAGACGAGCCATTCCATTTAATTTTCACTTATTCTCTTCTTATACCAATCCTGCATTCTCTCCGCATCCTCTACTCTCGTATGCTCTAATTTATAACTTGATGATGCACTGGAAAACTTATACGTACATAAATCCGCGCGGCGCTGGAAATAGGATTGCGTCTTCTCCATTGATTGGACGTGTCTTCTTCTGACAAGTCCGGTATATTTTCCGACGCTGCGATATACAAGCGTAATTTGCTCTCCATTTACACTGTAACCATTTGTTTTAAATGTTGCGTATCCAAGTGTAAAGATGAGAATCGCGAGCGGAATGAGTGCCCACATAATGAAGTGCTTTTCAAAGTATATACTTATTCCAATAAGCGGGATAGCTAACATTGCGAAGAAGATGAAGCTATCAATGAGATAGCGGCGTAATGCTGCTTTTGGTAATGAAATAATATTTGTATTCAGTTCGTATGGTAGTTGTAAATGCGCGAGTAACTGTTGTACTCGATCTTTTCGAATGATTGGATGGAGTGTAACTTTCTCCTCTTTCCCCTCACTTTGAATGACTTCTACTTGCACAGCACAATAGCCGAACATTTGACGGAAAATGCCTTCTTTTATCGTAATCCCTTGAATACGATGTAACTTTAAGACGAGTTCTTTTTTCTCAAGTAATCCTTGTGAAATGCGGACTTCGTCATTTTTTCGATTTACTGTGAAATCTCCATGTTTTAGCGCATAACCGATTGTAGATATAACCCACGAAAGGGCAAGCAAAATAGCTACCATGAAAATCCAGCCATATATGTCATGTTCCATTACATACGACTTTACGCTATTCTCTATCCATTTCGGAATATACTCATCTACTTGGTGATACACGAAAAAGATTAACGAGAATAATAGCCCAAACTGACCCGATGTAACAGAGGCTAATAAAATTTCCTTCCAAGTCAATTTATATTCTGTCGTTTGTTTTTCTTCTGTAATGATTTCTTTTTCTACTGTATTTTCTATTGCTTCGTCTACCGTTTCTTCTGCTTTCACTTCTGGAGTTGGCTCATTGAGTAAGGAAATAAGCTCCTTCGCCTCATCTTCCTTAATTCCAGCTAAGCTTACTTCTGCATCATCGCCTCCGCCAGCTGTTTCGATTTGAATTTTCTTTAAGCCAAGCATTTGATATATCACGTTAGAACTTGTATTAATCGTTTGAACACGTTCTTTATTTAAGTAGCTCTCTTTCTTCACGAAGAGACCTTGTTTCACATGTAATACGTTATTTTCAACCCAATACGTTGTGTAATACCATTTTTCAAACGCTGAAAAAACGGTGAGTAAACCGAATGCAGCAGGAATTAAATACCAAAACGGAAATTTTCCGTTTAAACTAAACATGAAAATAATGAGTGGGATAAAGTCTGTTATTTTTAATTCTAATAACATCGTGATCGGATGCTGCCTCTTATACATCCTCATCACTCACTTTCGCTAATTCTGCAATTTTCGTTTTCAACATTTCCGCTTCATACATCGTTAAGCCTGGGATGCTGTGAGAAGTTGCTGCTGTTGAAATGTGCAATTCTGCTAAGCCATATTTTCTCATAATCGGCCCTTGTTCAATCGTAACGTGCTGTACACGAATCATCGGTACTAATACGCGCTTTACGACGAAAAGGCCGTGCTGAATTTCAAGTTCTTCTTCATTTAGTTGGTAGCTGTAATAACGCTGACGTAGTTTTGGGAATACGAAGTACTCCAATGGTGCTAACGCAACTGTTAACCCGATTAACACGTACAAAATCCACGCCCACCAATCAAACTTTATCATGAGGAAAAGGTAAGCTAAAATGACAAGAATACCGATCCCTTCTTCTATTACAGCCCGAACTTTCCACACCTTGACCATGTCAGGGTGAATTTCATTTTTCAATGGCTCCATGTAACCACTCCAAATCTAGTAATCTAATATATAAATAGTCTCAATCTATATTTTACGTAACCTTACAGAAAATTGAAATTTAATCTTCTTTCTTCTCAGGAATAAAATATCCGAACCAAAGTAGCCAAATGAAACCGATTAACTTCATCCAATTTCCATCCGCTTGAAAAGCTTCAATCATACCTGGTATTTTATAAATCCCAATAAATCCAAGAAAACCGAGCCACCAGTTTTTTTGCATTTTCATCTTTATTCCTCCTTCATGACCTTTTTCACATTTCGAATCCAAATTTCTTTATACTTTAACTGAAATCCCATGAGCATGTAGTTGCTCATATTATCGATCACAAGCGCCAACGTATGAGCATTTTCTTCCGTTGCCTGTTGTGACACAACGTCAAGTTCCACACCTTTCTTCAATAAGTCGTGGAAACCATTTAAAAACTCTTCTTGTATTTCAAATAAGCGTTTCTGATACTTTTCATTTCGCGCCGCAGTTACGATAAATTCATTTATGACGCGCAGTATTCCTTCTTGTCCTTCATACTCAGAGAGCATATGTAAACCATCTGCGATTAACTTTTCTGCAAAATTTTCTTTCGTATATTGCTCTTTATCAAAATAACTCACGAAATGATACCCAGAAAAAATTTCTTCAAATAAAAAGTCCACTAACGCTTCTTTAGAAGAAAAATGATAATAAATAGCCGGTTTTGAAATACCTACCTCTTTCGCAATCATGGAAAGGCTCATCTTCTCAATGCCGTGCTCTGCCATAAGTTTAAATGACGCCTCTACAATGTTTTGCGATGTTTGTAAATTCTTTGTCATACTGTACCTCACTTGTTTTTACTTACCGGTCGGTAAGTAAATTATAAAATGAAACGAAATGATTTTCAAGTTAGTTAGCGCTTCAGAAGGTATTTATTGGAAAAATGTAGAAATTTATAAAGTAAACGCAACATATAACAATAAGGAGGATATCATATGGGACTTGGTGGTAAAGGCGGTAGTGGTGGCACTGGCGGCGGTGAAGCTGGACAAGCTGGTAAGAACGGATTTTCATTCATCATTGTACTTTTTATCGTATTGATTATAGTTGGAGTTAGCTATATCGGACTTAGCTTCTAAGAAAAGGCGCCCTACATTACACATGTAGGACGCCTTCCTTTTAATCCTTATTCAATAATCGCATACGATAACAATTCATCGTTACTTCTCCAAGTCTTTGCAATAATTGATAGTTCGCATATGCGCCGACCGGGGCACCGATTATTGGTACGAGCTGAAGCATTTTTGCTAAATCGATATAGTCTCGGTACTCTGTTTGGAACTTTTCCCAGTCCATATGATTTTCTTCTTCTGTATCCCACGTTTCGATTGCTTTCCATATTTCTTTTCGGTGGTCGTCACTTGAAAAGGCAAGCTGGAAAACGTGAAGGATAAAAAGGCGCTCTTCTTTATCGCTCGTATCAAATCCGTACAATGTTGCTGCATCGAATAAAAATTTAATTTTAATACCGAGTAAAAGCGGAAAGTCAGCAAGGCCAAGGAGAATACCGCCTGCTCCCGTCCCTGCTCCTTCTGCCGCTGCTATTTTTTTGTACTCATCCATTTTTTTACGTACTTCGTCGTCTCGTCTTTGCAATGACCAGTTCGTCTCTTTTAATTTCGGCTTTATAAAGTTTGATCCGGCGCTAATCGTTTGCACCATCATCCGAATCGTTTCCGTTAATACTTTTTGTACTTTCGCCGGAATAAGCTGTTGTACTTTCGTCTGCACTTTCTTTGAGAACCGTGTCATCATAGAAGAATCTTTCATGAATGTAGCTTTCCACTGCTCCAGTTCTTTTATAACCTTTTCTTCATATGTAATCATAGGTTCATTCCCTTCAATTTAAACGCTCAATACGTTTTGCCCCGTATTGATAAACGAAACCGATACTAAATACTATGCTTACGACTAATAAAATTCCCGTCATTATGAAATCTTTCGTCGCAAGTACAAATATGATTGTAAAGATAATACTACCTGTAATAAGGATCGCATTTAATAAAGTAAGGAAATCTTTCTTCTTCTCTTCTCCGCCTACTGGGTACAAATCAAGCCAAATTTTCATGCGGTGATGTTTCCATAAAGTTAATAGCTGATAACCAATTAAGTATAGGAAGATAAGGCTTACGATAAATCGTCCATATAAAAACGGAATGAAGTAAAGAATAACTCCTCCAAGAACGAGCAGGCGTACATATAAGCCGAAATAGTTACCAGATCTTAAGAAAGTTCTCGTATATAAGTATAAATATGTACGCTTTTCGCCGATCATTGAAAGAATAAAATCAAGCCATTTTCTACGTGCTACTCTCTCTTTTAATGCTGGTACATCAACGAACATATTCGCGATGCGGTAC
This sequence comes from Bacillus sp. FSL R9-9834, assembly GCF_038006905.1. Classification (NCBI taxonomy): domain Bacteria; kingdom Bacillati; phylum Bacillota; class Bacilli; order Caryophanales; family Bacillaceae; genus Bacillus; species Bacillus sp. FSL R9-9834. The sequence continues at coordinate 1,055,121 of NZ_JBBOWD010000001.1, read as the reverse complement.
AACAGCATCATCTTCTTACCTTCTTCAGAAATTAAATATTCCCAGTTTAACGGCTTTCCCTTCACCATTTGATACATAATCGCAAGGTATAACACCATGAGAAGGACGATTCCACCAATAAACATAACGGAAGTACGTTCTACAAGGAAATACACAAATAAGGCGTTTAAAATAAATCGAATGAACCAATCGGCTCTTTGTATATTTTGATCTGTTAAAAATGACTTTTCCCACGCTACAAATAAATTCCACGCTTTTACAATGACAAACGCGATTACAATCCATATGTAAGTCGCTCCTGTTTGCTTCATTTGCTGGAAGTATAACGGGGCAAGCGCTGCCGCTACAATTGCGATTATGTACAACTGAATCATAAACGTAAAAAGAAACGCCTTTGTAAAATATGGTTTTAATTTTTGTTCAACTGGCAGTAAGTAAACGAGATCCGCTTCTTTTAATAACGTTTGAATAGATCCGGCCGTTAATACGAGTCCAAGTAACACTGCCATAACGAGCGCAGTCGGAAATGAAGGTGTTAACGTTTGTAACCATTGCTGGTAATAATACGCTCCTGCGCCGATGATGAATACGAAAATAAATTTTAAATGATCATTAAATACGTATTTACTATATGTACGAACTTCTTGTAGAAAGTGACGAAATCGTTCTTTCCATAACGCTGTGCTATTCATAATCTTCTTCCTTCGTTAATGCAATATAAATATCATCTAACGTTGCACCTGGCATATGAAACTGTGATTGCAGCTCAGATAACGTTCCCTTCGCTCTTACTTCGCCTTGATGCAGAATAATGAATGAATCACAATAACGCTCTGCTGTCGCTAAAATATGTGTACTCATTAAAATACCTGCACCGCTCTTTTTCATTTGATCCATCATTTGAAGGAGTGATTGAATCGCTAACGGATCAAGCCCAACGAACGGTTCGTCCACAATATAAAGAGATGGCTCCACTAAAAATGCACTCATAATCATTACTTTTTGTTTCATCCCTTTTGAGAAATGAGACGGAAACCATTTCAAACGATTTTTCATACGAAATTCTTGTAATAATTGTCCTACACGTTCTTCATATTGTTTTTCATCTACACCGTAAGCCATCGCTGTTAACTTCAAATGTTCTTCTAGCGTTAGCTCATCATATAATACTGGTGTTTCTGGGATGAACGAAAAACTAGAACGGTACGCTGTCATATCATCACGAATTGTTTTCCCATTAATTGTGACAGTTCCTTTTTTCGGTTCCATTAAACCGATAATATGTTTAATCGTCGTACTTTTACCCGCTCCATTTAAACCGATTAAGCCGACAAGTTCGCCTTTATTCACAGAGAACGAAACATCTTTTAATACAGGTCGTTTCGTATATCCTCCTGTAACATTTTCTACACGCAATAACTCGCTCATACGACACCACTTTCTTCATTTATATTCGTTCTATATTTATCTTACCAAAAATTACGCTGTACTACATAGTATCGATGCGTTCAAAAAAAATTTAAATTTGTTCGCATATATTATTACGAAAGCGGACATCATAATTATTGAAGAAGGAACACATTGAAAAAGCGACCACCTATTGATGAGTACAACAACATAGTGAAGTCATCATGAAATGGGGTGTCCATGTTGGACAAAGAAATTTACACATAACCAGATCATTTGTTTCATTTTCGAAACGGGGTGTCTCTGAAAGAGCATATACTGTTTTAAAAAATAAACAATTTCATTTTATAAAAGATTGCAATTCATTTCACTTGAAAATGGGGTGCCTACGGCAGAAACTTTAGCCGATTTACCGTGCATTTCTTAAATAAATGAGGTGTCTGCGAAACGTAAATTACGATAATGCTTTTTCAATCCCTCTTCAGAAAACAGGAAGCTGAGTCAGCTTCCTGTTTTTCGTGTTTGTTCTCTTATGTAATTATGGTAAAATACGGCTAAGGATATTTGAAAGGATGAGATCAATGAATCATACAGCGGACAATTGTATTTTTTGTAAAATTATTGACGGGCAAATCCCTTGCTCAAAAGTATACGAAGATGAACATGTGCTTGCATTTTTAGATATTAGTCAAGTAACAAAAGGACATACTCTTGTTATTCCAAAAGTTCACAAACAAGACATTTTTGCGTTAACGCCAGAAATCGCATCACACATTTTTTCTGTCGTTCCGAAAATCGCAAACGCGATTAAAGCAGAGTTTAATCCAGTTGGCTTTAACCTACTTAACAACAACGGTGAAAAAGCTGGACAAACTGTGTTCCACTTCCACCTTCATTTAATTCCACGCTACGGTGAAAACGATGGTTTCGGTGCTGTTTGGAAATCACATCAAAATGAATACACTATGGAAAATTTACAAAACATCGCAAGTACAATTGCAAATAGCGTGAAATAGTGACACTATAATAAGTAGTCATACATAACAAGCCACTTTCCTAAAGTGATTAAATATGGCACGGCTTGTTTCTCCACTTAAGATGCCAGGGACTATACACTTTTCCCTTGTCTTAAAGATATGCATATTTTTTCACATCATGAATACGAACAAAAAATAAGGAGGTCTCCTTTTATGTCAAAAGCTAAATCCTTTATTACAGGTGTCATTTGCGGCGGAGCAGTTGCTGGACTAGCTGTTCTTTTCTCAACTCCTTCTTCTGGCAAAGACATGCGCGGTAAGTTAAAAGAAAAAGGAAATGATATTAAAAAGACTTTAGCTGATATTACAGCTGATACAAAATTATTAAAACGTCAAATCGTTGAAACTGCTTCAGAAGGTAAAGAAGTGTTCCAAGAATTAAAAGACGACATGCACGATACACTTTCTAACTGGAAGCAAGATATTTCTCAAAACAAACGACATATTGAGCAAGAGATTTTGGACATTCAAAAATCAATTGAGAAACTACAAGAAGCTGTTCCGGAAAAAGCGTAAACAAATTCCTGCTTAGTTTTTTGCATATAACAAATATTTTTTATATAAATTGACCTTAACACGGCATATCACATAGATATGCCGTGTTTTTATGCATTTACAATATATGTTATCACTTAACATGTATGGACAACACATGTATTCATGACTTATAAACCGCTTCCATAGTTATGCATGATTTGTATAGAATGTCGTTTTTTTAAAAAATTTTCACAATTCTCACAAAAAGACTTTATTAATTTTTATTTTACTGGCATAATAGATAGTAATGAAAAAGAATGTTAAAGTGGGTGAGTATATGAAAAGTGGAGAAAAAGATTACTCGGTAAAAGAAGCGATGATTTTCAGCCAACGCATTGCTCAATTATCGAAAGCGTTATGGAAATGTGTAGAGAAAGATTGGCAAATGTGGATTAAACCTTACGATTTAAACATTAATGAGCATCATATTTTAACAATCGCTTATCATTTAAAAGGGGCTTCTATTTCTGAGATTGCTAAGTTTGGAGTTATGCACGTATCAACGGCGTTTAACTTCTCGAAAAAGTTGGAAGAACGCGGCTATCTTGTATTCTCGAAAAAAGAAGATGATAAACGAAATACGTACATCGAAATTACAGACAAAGGGGAAGAATTACTACTTCGCTTAATGGAGGAGTATGACCCTGAAAATAATTCAGTGTTTAATGGGGCTCTTGCACTTCGTAATTTTTATGGGAAGTTCCCAGAAAATATCGAACTGATTGCTATCTTGCGTAACATTTACGGACAAGACTTCATCGATATTTTTGAGAAATCATTAGAAGATATTGAAGAGAACTTTACAGAATCCGATCAAAAGTTAGTTAAGAAGTAATCTATTTATTTTTCGCAATCATGCTTAAGAATTCATTCATAAGCGGTTTGAATAAACCTTGTTTTGCTAGCGCTTCCGCAGTTTCGTGTACTTCGAGCTGATGTGGAAGCGCTTTTTCAAATTGATCTAATAGCGCATCAAACAAAAGAAGTCCTTCTGCTTTCTCCGCTACATATTGTTCGTTCAGCTTTTCACAAAGATGTAGTATACGTTCAACATCTTTTTTACGAGCTTTTTTCTTTATGATCAAAGAATAAAATGGACACTTTTCTTCATCAATCATTTTAAATAGTAGGTCTACGTAGTATTCAGCTTGTTCTAATCTTCTAACAACGTCCATTTTCTCCCTCACTTTCTAACACAAAGTCTTCTATTTCTGAATTTTATAACACGAACAAAATATCGTATGATACAATATATAAAGTATATGTATTTTAGCCAAAAGGAGGTCTCGCCTCATGACACTTATAACAGTTGTTTTTGTCGCATTCGCACTTCTTGTTATATTTTACACGAATTTCATGACACATACACTGTGTGAACGAAAACAAATATCTGCGAGCCGCCAACCCGGTGTCTTTCGGGTTATTAATGTATGTATAACAATTTTATTAATTTCTAGTTATATAGAAATTATATTTCATGGAAAGTGAGGAAGGAAAGCCCCTTCCTCACTTTTTTCCTCTATAAGCAAATTATACCTACTATAACCAATAAAATAAACAGTACAAGTAATAAAATAAGTTGAGAATTCATCCCCATCCCCTCCTCTATTCTGTATATGCGGCATACGCCCAATATGGTACACCTTCAAAATCTGACACGTACTGGTTAATTTTTCTTTATCAATATGAAAACACGTCGAAATATGATATATTAAATTTTGTACATATTGCTTATACTATGAAATAAATGACACGCATCTTAACTTTATCCTAAAGCCTCGGTAAGCCCTGTTAAGCGCGCTTTACCAACAAAAAAAGCAAAAGTATCAGTGAGACTTAATCGGGCTCTGATGAACTAAAATTCATTGGTATAGGATAAATTAAAAATACATAATAGTAGGAGTGTTTATCGAATGAAGAAAGCTATGCTTGCCTTAGCCGCAACAAGTGTAATCGCATTATCAGCATGTGGAACATCATCATCAGACAAAATCGTTACATCTAAAGCTGGTGACATTACAAAAGAAGAATTCTACGAGCAAATGAAAACACAAGCTGGTAAACAAGTACTAAATAACATGGTTATGGAAAAAGTACTTATTAAAAACTACAAAGTTGAAGACAAAGAAGTAGACAAAAAGTTCGATGAAATGAAAAAACAATACGGTGATCAATTCGATACACTATTAAAACAACAAGGTATTAAAGAAGAAACGTTAAAAACTGGTGTACGTGCTCAATTAGCGCAAGAAAAAGCTATTGAGAAAACAATCACTGATAAAGAATTGAAAGATAACTACAAGCCTGAAATTAAAGCAAGCCACATTCTTGTAAAAGATGAAGCAACTGCGAAAAAGGTAAAAGAAGAACTTGGACAAGGTAAATCTTTCGAAGAGTTAGCAAAACAATACTCTGAAGATACTGGTTCAAAAGAAAAAGGTGGAGACTTAGGATTCTTCGGACCTGGCAAAATGGTTAAAGAATTCGAAGAGGCTGCTTACAAGCTGAAAAAAGATGAAGTAAGCGAACCTGTGAAATCACAATTCGGTTACCACATCATTAAAGTAACAGACATTAAAGAGCCAGAAAAATCATTCGAACAATCTAAAGCTGACATCAAAAAAGAAATCGTTCAAAAGAAAGCACAAGATGGCGAATTCATGAACGATCTTATGATGAAAGAAATCAAAAAAGCTGACGTAAAAGTTGACGATAAAGATTTAAAAGATCTTTTCAAAGAGCAAAAAGCTGACGCTAAGAAAGACGAAAAGAAATAATGAAATAAAAAGCTCGGGCTTAGGCCCGAGCTTTTTTGTTTGCCCTCTTTTTGCGGTACGTTACGTCCGGATTCGGTAAATGAAATTATATAGTTGGTCCTTTGAATAAATTATATCAGCGATTTTTCAATTATATCGACCGCAACTCCAATTATATCGGCGATTTTTCAATTATATCGGCGCAACTCCAATTATATCGGCGATTTTCATAATATATCGACTTACCGACAGAAACCGACAATAACCGCGAATCCCTCTTAAAACACAAAAAAACCTTGATCCACGTAGCATGGAACCAAGGTTTATCTTATTATCATTGATTAAATTAAAAAACTATGTTAAATTAGTACAGAAACACATTTTATAAAATACAAAGAACGTATTTATCCGTATCTTAATTTTACACCAAAACACATCTTCAGTCAACCCCTATTTTTCACTTTTAAAGGAGTGCTTACCGTATGAACAAAAAACTTGATTTAGAGCAAAAACGATTGGATACCGTAATAGAAACGATTACGGAGCAAATTGATAAACTGGAAAACGAAACTGGCAGACGCCGGGCAGAAGTAATCAATATTCGTAAACACTTTTGGGATGATGTGAAAGTGAACACGGATACTTTTGATGATTATCTGGAAACAGTTATCAACTTAAGGCAACAAGCTCAGTCACTAGCTGTCACACAAATTACTCATAAGCACACCTTTAATCGACTTGCCGCATTAAGACGCATGCATAAAGCACCTTATTTTGGACGAATTGATTTTAAAGAAGAAGGAGAATCTGCTGCGGAGAAAATTTATATCGGTGTAGCCACGCTTACTGATGCAAGCGGAGAAAACTTTCTTATATATGACTGGCGCGCACCCATTTCAAGTGTGTACTACGATTATCCACCAGGGCCGGCTGAATACAGTACACCAGGAGGCGTAATTCACGGTAATGTGGAGAAAAAATTACAATACATTATTCAAAATGGCGAGATTGATTCTATGTTCGATACGAGCCTTACAATTGGTGATGAGATCTTGCAACAAGCGCTCGGAAAAGGTACGAACAAACATATGCAAAGTATCGTTGCTACAATTCAGCGCGAGCAAAATGAAATTATTCGTCACGATGAAGGCCGACTTCTTATCGTGCAAGGAGCTGCTGGTAGCGGTAAAACGTCTGCTGCGCTGCAACGAATCGCCTACTTACTATATAAATATCGCGAATGGCTCAAAGCGGATCAAATTATTCTCTTCTCCCCTAACTCTATGTTCAATAGCTACGTATCTAACGTACTACCTGAACTCGGCGAAGAAAATATGCAACAAGTGACATTCCAAGAATATTTAAACCATAGACTAAGCAAGTCATTTGATGTTGAAGATCCTTATGAGCAATTAGAATATATGCTAACTGAAACGAATAGCCCTACCTATAAAACGAGAAATGCGAGCATCCGATTTAAGGCATCTACTCAATTTTTCGAAATGATTAGAACGTACAGAGAATCTCTTGAATCTTCAGGCATGCTATTTAGGGGAATGAAATTTAGAGGAAAGTTAATTGTTTCTGCTAAAGAAATTACAGAGCAGTTTTACAATACCGATTCCTCCCTCCGCTTCCATAATCGAATTGAAAAGTTAACGGATTGGCTAAATAAACAAATAGATGAAATTGAAAAAACAGAACTGAAAAAGCCTTGGGTAGAAGAGGAAATTGAATTACTTAGTAAAGATGAATATCAAAAGGCTTATAAATATTTACAAAAAAAAGGTGAGTTTGACGACAACTCCTTTCAAGATTTTGAAAAAGAAACGAGAGTACTTGGACGTATGATTGTCCGTAAAAAATTGAAGCCACTGCGTAAAGGCGTTCAAACATTACGCTTTATCAATTTCACGGGCATATATAAACAACTTTTCACAGATGCATCATGGGGGACTGGAGAAAAACCGAAAGAATGGGATGACATTTGTTCTTTAACGGTGAACATGCTCGATGAAGGAAAACTATATTACGAGGATGCGACTCCATTTTTACTTTTAAAAGAGTTAATTGAAGGCTTCCAAACGAACAGATCGATTAAACACGTACTCGTAGACGAAGCGCAAGATTATTCGCCGTTTCAGTTCGAGTTTTTAAAACGTCTCTTCCCTGCCGCAAGAATGACAGTACTTGGAGACTTTAACCAAGCGATATTTGCTCATGCGAGTGAAACGGTGAATTTCGATACACTTACGAATTTATACGGACCAGACGAAACGAACGGCATTAACTTAACCCGTAGCTATCGCTCAACAAAACCAATCATTGAATTTACACGTGCTCTCGTACCGGAAGGCAAGAACATTCACGCCTTTGAACGTGACGGTGAGAAACCTACAGTGACGAAAGTATCAAATGATAGCGAACTGCACAAACATATTACTGCCAAAGTTGCTGAACTACAAAAACAACAGCACAATACGATCGCAATTATATGTAAATCTGCAGCTGAAAGTGCCGCTGCCTACGAAGCACTTAGTCATATCGAGAATATTAAACTTGTGAAAAGTAACTCTGCCGAGTATGAGCAAGGCATCATCGTGATCCCCGCTTATTTAGCGAAGGGTATTGAATTTGACGCTGTTATTATTTACGATGCTTCTAAAGATGTGTACAGTGATGAGAGCGTTCGTAGATTGTTCTACACTGCTTGTACGCGCGCAATGCATGAATTACAACTTTATAGCGTTGGCGAGGTTAGTCCTTTTATACTTGAGGCTGATTCGGAGAGTTTTGAACTTATTACAACACCTTGATAACAATCAAGGTGTTTTCTTTTTTATGCAGGACTTACACCTTTAAAGTAGAATATGTCAGTTTATAAAAAAGTTAAGGAGCGAAAAGATGAACCATTATTTTATTGCTATTTATGACGGTGAGTTTCCTACCGAAAAATTACATACCATTTTAAAATCTAAACACACTTTTACTGACCTAAACGTCCGCACCATTTCAATCTCCTCACCAAGACCTTTCACATTATTAGTTGGCGAAGAACACGATGCACTTACAACTGAACTTACAGACAAATACCACTTATTAACGAAAGAGTTGCAAACACTCAAGCAGCAAGAAAAGTACTACTATGTATACGATTATAAAATTAGAAAGACCATCGAGAATCCTACCCAAAAATGCTTTCCATTCGCACAAATCAATATAAGTGTTACGAAATTCCATCAGATGATTCAAAAAGTAAAAGACTTAAAACGCCCTGTATTTGCAGGCTATAACATCATTTTTCATGATGCAGACATACTTACGATTGACGTACTTCTTTCTTCACCTTTACTAGATCCTAATACTTCTGAAAAAGATGCGACAGAATATGCTTATTTACAGCAGCTAGCTGAATCAATTTCTCGTTCTGAATTATGTACTTCTATAAAAGCAAGTGCACTTATTTAAACACGAAAAGAGGGTTATTTATCATCCCCCCCTTTTGCTATCTATTTACGTTTGTACTTGATCATAATAATAAATACCTTTATATGCAACTTATAATAAGTATCAAGGTGTCTTTCTCATTCTAAACGACATATCTTTACGTCGATATACACTCAGCACAATTCCCATTATAAATGCATGAAACAGAGTTGGTATCAATCCGTAGCTAATAAAAGGTAATGATATAGAAAAACGTGGTAATATCCCGAGAATCATGCCAACGTTACAAATGAAATGGATTGTGAAAAGAGTCACTCCACCAACGAGAAGCAATTTACCATAGCCATCATTGATTTTATAAGCTATGTTCATTATTCTTACTGCAAAAAGAGACAGAATCAAGACAAGAACTAGCGCAAGCACATATCCATAATAGTAAGTCAAACTCGCGAATACAAAATCAGTATGGGCAGCAGGGATAGCCTTTATATTTCCATATGTACCAAACCAACCTGCTGAAGACATCGCCTCTTTCAAACGTAAATACCATAGATCATGCTCCGGGTTTATAAATCCTAAAATTCTAGCTATCCGGTATTCTTTTACAGCAGACCAGGAAAATAGATCCCTAATAATAAAGGGTAAAACTGGTAATATTGTAATGAGCCATGCCGTTTTCTTTCCTAGCTTACTCCACCAAAGCATAACGAATACCATTGTAATATAGATGAAAATTGGTAAAAGAATTGATGTAGCTGAAAATAGATATAAAGAAAATACGTACAACATGAGAAGATGTATAAACTTCAACCTACTATTATTGAAAAAAGAAGCCCAAGCTAGAAAAAAGAATGGTATCGTCATTAAACAGTCAATTTTGATAGGGCCAATTTTTATTATTGCTTCCCCAATCACGTAACCAGTTGGAAAACATTTTATCATTAACAAGATCAGTACCCCAATTGTATAGAACAGCCATCCGAGTCTTTCTAATTTTCGGTAATCAATCAGCATCATCACTACAACTGTTGCAACACCGAGAATAACAAAAATCACCTTATTCAGTAGTAAATCATTTGTATGTCCAAAAGCTATAACCGGCAAGAACCCTAATCCCATCGCAGCCACTAATAAACCAATTAAGAACCAATCCACCTTTGGCTTATGAAGTTTATTAAGTTCCCGCCCTAGTTTACTCGGACTCCCCATTTGCTCAACAGCCTTATCTTCAGCAACTTCCTCACTTAACCCTTTATCCATCCACATATTCTTTGCCTGTTTTAAGTGAAAATTCAGTTCAGTTGCTACTAAGTCCTTCGCTTCTTTTGATTTAATATGGTTCGTAACTTCTTTTAAAAAACGCTCCCCTTTTTTGTTCAATTTTTTCTCACTCCTGTACAAATCCTTTTAATATAAATTGTGCCTTCGTAGCATTTTTCTCTGCCTTCCGCAGCATCTTGTTTCCTTTATCATTTAATTGATAATATTTCGCTCCTGCATGATCCCAGCTAGATTGGATAAAGCGATTCTGTTCTAGACGATGTAATAACGTGTATAGAGACCCTTCATCCCCTTCGAATTTTTGAATCCCTCTCCCGCGCAGTAACTGCATCAATTCATAACCTGTTTTTTCATTCATAAGAAGTTGCAACACTGCTAAAAGGATATCTTCTTCCTTTTCGGACGATTGATTGATTTTTTCACGCACTCGTTTTCGATGTTGATCAGAAAAACTCAAATGTTTAAACGTTGTATTCTCCATTGATTTTCGCAGGCCTTTTAATCGATCTTCCATTTGATTATTCCTCCAATCCTTTCTTCAAAAGCTCCTTCGCTTTTTTCAGCCTCGTTTTTATCGTATTTTCCTTCACATCTATTACAATCGCAATCTCTTTAATTGATAATTCTTCATAATAAAATAGATAAATGACTTCTCGATATTTGATCGGTAAATTCATTACTGCAGAAGCCAGTTCACGATCCTCCGCATTTTGAATAACTGTTTGTTCCACACTTTCTTTTTGACTCTCCATATACGTAAAGTCATCCTCTGTAACAATAACTTTTTTGTTATACCAACTTTTTAAATAATCCTTACAATGATTAATTGCAATTCTCCATAGCCATGTTTTTAAGTTCGAATTCCCTTTATATGTATGAAGAGATTTATAACATTTCACAAATATATCTTGCGTTAAATCCTCCGCAACCTCTTTATTGTTTACATATGAATACACAAGTTGTAGCACTTCTTGCCCATACTTGTTCATAATTTCATCGATAAGGAGTTCCTTATCTTCTATTTCAAACGCTTCTACCGTTAATTCATCCACACCACTTCCTCCTTCCCATATATTAGACGACGCACTGTATGGAAAAGTTTTATAAATTTATAAAAAAATACAGAGGGTAATAACGTTTTTTATAAAACACTTCCTCAGCAACTTACATATAATAAACCGAATAGTCGTTACAATACATTCACCTAAAGAGCGCCTCTCTCCCAAGGCGCTTTTTAGGTTTGTAATAAGGGGGCTTAGTTTTTCTATCTTCAAAATTCCCCCTCATCGCTAAATGAAAAAGAGAACCGATTTAATCGAGTCCTCCTTCTTTCTAACACTCACTTAAAAAATCTAATATTTCATGGCCATACAAAGATGGATCGATACTATCAAAACCGATACATTCTTCATACAAGTGTAGTAGGCGTTGTCATCGGTAGAAGATACGTCGGTCCGTGGCTAATTTCTGTATACAAAAAAGCGAGAACCACCCTGCTTCGTGGAAAAGGTAAGGGCGGTTCTCGGCTAAAACGTTAATGTAATTTTCTTATAACCGCACCTACTACCACCACAATAGCAAGTTAGGTTACAAAGGCAGAAGTTTCTCAGGCTTCTGTCTTCTTTATTTTATGCAAAATTCATACTATATACTCTACCATCATTGTAACACATTTTATTTATTTTTAGTCAAGATAAAAAACACCTAAAGAGTTTCTCTTCAGGTGTTTCTCTATTTTACGCTAATGCAGCTGCATGCTCTTGTTGATCTACAGGAATGACAGCGTCTGTTAATGCTTTTTCTAGTTCTGCTGTGTATTTCATTTGCTCTTCTTTACTCCAGCCTAGTTTTGCAGCCATGTAGTTGATTACTGCTTCTTTCCACTCGTATACCCAGTGGATGTTGAAGAATACAGCGCCTCTGCGGCGTACGAAGAAGTCGACTGGTTTTGCTGTCATTTCGTAATCCATTGCGTATACAAGTGGGATTAGAACGTCTAGCGGCATGTTGTATTCTTTCGCTTCGTCTTTATGTTTTTTCGCTAATTCGAACAGTACGTCTACGTTAGAGCCATAGAATTTCGCGAATTCTTCTGCTTGTGCTGTCGTTAAACCGTATTTCGTACCCTCGCCTGCTTTTTTCGCGATAAATGCTGGTAATCCTTTAGAACCATCTACATGTCCACCAGAGATTGGCATATGTTTCGTTGTGCTCTTCGGATATGCACTATGGCCTTCTTTTTGTAGTAAGTTCGTTACGTAGTCTACTACCATTTCAGCCATTTTGCGGTATCCTGTTAATTTACCACCTGCGATTGTAATTAAACCAGATTCAGAAGTCCAAATTTCGTCTTTACGAGAAATTTCAGATGCACTCTTACCTTCTTCGTAAATTAACGGACGTACGCCAGCCCAGCTTGACTCGATGTCTTTTTCCGTAATTTTTACGCTTGGGAACATGTAATTAATCGCATTAATGATGTATGTGCGATCTTCTGTTGTCATTTGTGGTACAGCTGCGTCTTTATCATAGAACGTATCTGTTGTACCTACATAAGTTTTCCCGCCGCGCGGAATCGCGAATACCATACGTTTATCTGGTGTATCGAAATAAATTGCTTGCCCTAATGGGAAACGTTTTTGGTCAATTACTAAGTGAACACCTTTTGATAACTGAAGTACTTTTCCTTTTTTCGAGTTATCTTTTTCACGAAGTGTATCTACCCAAGGACCAGCTGCGTTTACAATTTTCTTACCGTAAACTTCGTATACTTCACCATCTAGTAAATCGATTACACGTACACCACATACTTTTCCATCTTTATATAAGAAACTATCTACTTTTGCATAGTTAACAGCTTTTGCACCGTGCTCAATTGCTTCTTTCATTACTTCAATTGTAAGACGCGCATCGTCTGTACGATATTCTACGTAGTAACCGCCGCCTTTTAATCCTTCTTGTTTTACAAGAGGCTCTTTCTTCAGCGTTTCTTCACGGTTAAACATTTTTCTGCGCTCGCTTCGTTTTACACCTGCTAAGAAGTCGTATACACGAAGACCAATTGATGTACTGAATGATCCGAACGTACCGCCTGTATGGAACGGAAGTAACATCCACTCTGGTGTTGTTACATGGGGACCGTTCTCATATACGATCGCACGCTCTTTCCCCACCTCTGCTACCATTTTCACTTCAAGTTGTTTTAAATAACGTAGACCACCGTGTACAAGCTTCGTTGAACGACTTGATGTACCTGCTGCAAAGTCCTGCATTTCAAACACAATTGTTGATAACCCGCGTGTTGCTCCATCTAATGCAATACCAGAACCAGTAATACCTCCACCAATTACGATCACATCTAATTCTTGTTTATTTACTCCGTTTAATACGTCTTTACGTTGTTTACTTGAAAATTTCATGGTAATTCCTCCCTTTGATAACGAAAAAAGAGACCACAAACTCCGCTATAGATTTCGCCTCTATAGCGTGTTGTGGTCTCTCCAAATCTCCTACCGAATTATTAACTTGTCACCATTATAACACTGTTTATGATTATTTGAAAGCTTTTGTTGCTTCAATTGCTTTTTTCCATCCAGCATATAGCTCTTCGCTTGTTTCCGCTTCCATCGTTGGTTCAAAGCGTTTGTCCATATGCCACTGTTCTTTAATTTCATCTTGGTTTTTCCAATATCCAACCGCAAGACCAGCTAAGTACGCTGCACCTAAAGCTGTCGTTTCATTGATCACCGGACGCTCTACAGGAACATCTAAAATATCACTTTGGAACTTCATTAAGAAGTTATTTTTAACTGCTCCGCCATCAACACGTAATGTTTTCAGTTCAATACCTGAATCTGCTTCCATTGCGCATAATACGTCTTTCGTTTGGTAAGCTAAAGATTCTAATGTTGCACGAATGAAATGCTCTTTCGTCGTACCGCGTGTTACACCAAACATAGCACCGCGTACTTCACTATCCCAGTAAGGTGTACCTAATCCTACGAATGCTGGTACAACGTATACACCGTCAGTTGATTCAACGCGAGAAGCATACACTTCACTCTCACTTGCATCTTTAAACATGCGCATTCCGTCACGTAACCATTGAATTGCAGAACCTGCTACGAAAATACTTCCTTCTAATGCGTAGTTTACTTTACCATCTATTCCCCATGCAATTGTTGTTAATAGACCATGCTCAGAAGCTACTGCTTTTTCACCAGTGTTCATTAACATGAAGCAACCAGTTCCGTAAGTATTTTTCGCCATACCTTCACCGAAACAAGCTTGTCCAAATAATGCTGCTTGTTGGTCACCAGCTACACCGGCAATCGGTACATTTTGCCCGAAGAAGTGATAGTCGATTGTTTCTCCATACACTTCAGATGATGGACGTACTTCTGGAAGCATGCTCTTTGGTACTGTTAACATGTCTAGAAGTTCATCATCCCATTGTAAGTCGTGAATGTTAAACATTAACGTACGTGATGCATTTGAGTAATCCGTTACGTGCGCTTTACCACCGGATAGTTTCCATACAAGCCACGTATCAATTGTTCCGAATAATAGATCGCCGTTTTCCGCTTTCTCTCTTGCACCTTCAACGTTATCTAAAATCCATTTTACTTTCGTACCAGAGAAGTATGCGTCAATTAAAAGACCTGTTTTTTCGCGAACCATTTCGCCATAACCTTTTTCTTTTAACTCATCACAAATTTCAGCTGTTTGGCGAGATTGCCATACGATTGCGTTATAAATTGGTTTGCCTGTTGTTTTATCCCATACAACCGCTGTTTCACGTTGGTTCGTAATACCGATACCAGCGATTTGTTCTGGTTTTACATCTGCTTCGCTTAAGCAAGTTGCGATAACCGCTAAAATAGATCCCCAAATTTCTTGCGCGTTATGCTCTACCCAGCCTGGCTTTGGAAAATGTTGTGTAAATTCTTTTTGAGCTGAATGAACAATTTCACCTTTTTTATTGAACAGAATTGCACGTGAGCTAGTTGTTCCTTGGTCTAATGAAAGAATATATTTTTTCATATCGGTTTCCCCCTTATGCTACTTTTCTACTATTTGTATTGCTTCCACTTTTTTTGCTTGTCATATAAGAGATTGCTAGTACAATCACAGTTGCAATAATTACATAAATAAGTGCTGCATTTTGTTTTCCTTCAAATACAACTTGATGGAATAATCCTGCAAGTGATCCACCTAAAATTGGACCTACTACTGGAATCCATGCATACTTCCAGTTTGAACCGCCTTTTCCTGCAATCGGAAGGAAGAAGTGCGCGATACGCGGACCTAAATCACGTGCTGGGTTGATTGCGTATCCTGTCGTTCCACCTAATGATAAACCAATACTTACAATTAAGAAACCTACGATAAATGGATTTAATCCATCTGCAAATTTATTTGCACCAATTGCTAATATACCAAATACTAAAACGAATGTTCCAATCATTTCACTTAAAAGGTTTGCAAATGTGTTCGGAATTGCTGGACCTGTTGCAAATACGCCTAACTTTGTTCCTGGATCTTCTGTTTCTTTCCAATGTGGTAAGTAATGTAAATATACGATAACTGCCCCGATAATTGCCCCAATCATTTGTGCTGCGATATAACCAGGTACGTCACTCCATGGGAACGCTCCCTTAAATGCTAATCCTATCGTTAAAGCTGGATTCAAATGTGCCCCACTAATTGATCCAACCGCATATGCTGCAACCGCTACTGCTAAGCCCCAGCCCATTGTAATAACAATCCAACCAGAATCTTTCGCAAACGACTTCTTTAAACTTACACCAGCACAAACGCCGCCACCAAGTACGATTAACAACGCAGTCCCTATTAACTCTCCTAAAAATGCTGACATAGTATCCCTCCACAATCAATTTAAACGCTTTCAAATGTGATAGAGGTAAAATGAATGGCCATTCGTTTTTGTCAAAAGAAAAAGACCCACAGCTTTGCACGCTTCTATATAAATTTATATAGAAACAATGAAATGTGGATCTCTTCTTTTCTCCGTCACGTTTATTAACTTGTCTATAATGTTAACCGTTAATGAAAGCGGTGTCAACAGAATTATTTCACATTTTCGTCACTTTTTTTGGTAATGTTTCCATAGTTCGCGTTTTGATGTCGTAATTGCTGTCGCACCAGCATTTAAAGCTCTCTCTACATCATCCACTGTACGAATAAAACCACCCGCTAAAATCGGTACACCAGTACGCTCTTTCACTTCAGCGATAACGTCCGTTAATGCTCCAGGAAGTACCTCTATATAATCCGGTTTCGTCTTATCTAAAAGATTGCAGCTCTTCTCCATCGCACTCGAATCGATTAAAAAGATGCGTTGTATTGCCACAACACCTTTTTGCTTCGCCTTCATAATAACGCTCGCCTTTGTTGAAAGTAACCCGTACGGTCTAAACTCCTGACATAAATATTCCGTCGCATGCCCATCACTCTGCAAGCCATGAATTAAATCCACATGTAAAAACACCTTTTTACAATATTGCTTCGCAAGTGATATAACACTCTTCAATTGGCCGACATGAATATCTAAAATAACGATATACTCATACGAACTATGTAATAGCTTTTCCAAATCTTTAATTTGCCTCACTGCCGGCAAAATCTTCTGTTCATGAAATTCCATTCTATACGTCCCCTTCTTTATGTCGTCCTATCCTTTATAGTACACAATTTGAGTGAAAAGAACAGCTAGTGTAAGGGATTTCTTTCATTTTTCTCGTTCTTCTTTTAAGCGTTCACTAAAAACCATACTATGTTTCTCACCTATCTACGTCTAGTATGAGCAAATACATGATGATGAGTAAAGCGAGTTGTCGTTGCGTTGGCTGTGCAACTTGTGCGTTACAGCTTATAATGGTGCTATTTCATGTGCTATACGATGTAGGTTTCATATATTTTTCTTCTATAATAATTTCCCGAACAATAACCGTGCTTCTTAATATTGTCGTTTCGTGTCGGTAAGTCGATATCCTATGTCAAATCGTCGATATATTGAAAAAATCGTTGATATATTTCAAGTTGTGTTCAATATATTTGAAAAATCGTTGATATATTTCAGAAAATGAAAAAGTGGATAACGACATGTTATCCACGCTCTCATAATTATAATAAAACAGAATCTTTATCACTATCCTGATTACGTTTCTCGCGTTCCTCTGCTAAACGCTTCATATACACTTCGCCTTCTTTTTCAATAAACTCATTATCCATCTCTTGCTCTTTTTTCGAAGTATATAAAACCATGTAGCCACTTAATACGATTCCGACGATTACAAGATACACCCACCATGGTAAAGTTTCCACTCTACTTCATTCCTTTCCTTAGACAAGCCTTATTAGTTTCACTGTATGAGGAAAGAAATAGATTTATGCTTAATTTTTATTGGGGATTTTTCGCAAAGAACGCTTGTACATATTCCATAAACTCAATTGGTTCCTGGCGAAACGGTGCGTGGTATCCTTTTTCAATGATATGGAACGTACTATTCGCAAATAGCTGATGATACAGTTCACCATTTTTCCAAGAAACGCTCTTATCATTTCTACCCCATATAATTAAAGTCGGCACCTTAATTTTATCGGCTTCCATCGCAATGCGGCGCTCTCTCATTTTCGTCAGCTGATCATAATGCTGTTTATCGTCACGACTATTTTTCACTTCATTTTTATTATAATCCGTAATCTCAGTTACAGTTTGTAAGTCTGTCGATAGCGGCGGCACTTCATAACTTTCTTTTTGCTGGAAAGACTCTATTCCTGTAGAATCCGCTAAAATGAGATGCGTTACTGCATCCGGATATAAATACGCTAAATTCAGTGACATCTCTCCGCCCATCGAATGACCAAGTACTGCGAATTGATTATATCCAAGCTTCTTCATTAACTTATAATATAAATTCACTTGCGCAGGAAACGAATACTCAAAATCAATTGGTTTAGAAGAACGTCCAAACCCTAAAATATCAACTGCAATAATTGTATGGTCTCTCGCAAGTTCCGGATAAATATCACTAAATCCATCAGATGAACCACCAAACCCATGCAGCATAAGTAAAGGAGGCTTTCCCTCACCAATTTTCTTAAAATAAATCGTCTGCCCGTCGATTTGTGCCATACTCTCTTTCGTATTCAGCTTCATCATAACAGTATCTTTCACTTCTTCGACCTTCGCAATCGGCTTATCAACAAAGTTACATACGATAAGTAAAACGAGCACAATACCGCTAATCATATAAAACTTAAACCGTTTCAACATTCCCGTCTCCTTTCTCTTGTTGCTATTTAAAGTTTTTACATTATTTGGTTGTTTTATAATTAATTTTAATTGTAACTAACTTAGTTACAATTATATTAAAAAAATATTACTCACCTCTATTAGTGATGGTTATTTTGTAACTATTATAGTTACATATTTAAAGTAAGTCAATTCTTTTCTCTGCATGGCCTAATAACAAAGAAAAGGACCTCGTTGTGAGATCCCTTTCTTTGTTATTATAGTTGGCTTACTCCGCCGCCGTCTCCTCTATTATCTGCTGGTGCTCCTCCTGTGTCACCTCTAGTATAATCTGGTTTTACTGGCGCTCCTCCGTCGCCTTTATTAAAGCTAACATAGTCTGGTCTTGCTGGTGCTCCACCTGTTTCTCCTATATTTAATGCTTGATTTGTAAACGCACTGTTAACTCCAATTGATAACGCACCTACTAGCGCAATCCCTAACATTCCAAAGTGAATCTTTTTCATTATTTTAGCGCCCCTTTTTTTAATAATTTTTTCTGAGCTTTATGACTCATGTAAAAATAATAACTTGCTTTATTGTGATTCTCTTCTTTATAAAACCTTAGAGCTAACATTTCAGCGTATTCCTGTATACACTCCCATAGCTCTTCTTTTTCAAAATAAGTAATACCTTCTAAAACTACTTGCTCTAAGCTTAATGTAGGTGATTTTTCGTTTACACTTTTCAAAATCATAAAACGATAGTGAAACTCTTCCTTATTTAATTCTTTACAAATATCCAAACCTTTTTCAACCAGATCTGCTGCCAATTGATATTGCCCTAATTTATAACATTCACGTGCTTCAACAAATAGCGCTTTAAAAAATTTCGGCTGTTTTTTTGTAACTTCGGATGCATGGCGAACTGCAAGTTCCGATAAATCTTGACTAGCATACAAAAAGGCTAAATTATGACGCACCATTAAAATATATTTTTCATAATTTACCTTTTGGAAAATATCCATAGCAGCATTAAAGCTTTCTTCCGCGAGTTCATAATTTTTCAAATCTACACAGCACAGACCAAAAGCATTTTCACATAGCGCTATATTTATTTCACAACCTATATGTTTTTTGAACTCTTCTTTCGCTTTTCTCAAATAGTCAATTGCATTAACTTGTTGATATGTCTGATAGTAAAAATTACCCATACGATAATCAAACTCTGCATTTTCTAAAGAATGCGAAACGTATTTCAGTAGTTCATTTGCTTTTTCATAACTTTCCTTTGCATCGCTATATTTAGACGTTGAAGTGCAATATATTCCTTTAAAAAAATGATAATAATACGCTAAAAATCCTTTAGTTGGAATTTCAAAAGATTCTATTCTCTCAAAACTATTTTCTTTTATATTCAACCAATCCGTCAGCATTTTATATCTAAAATCTAATAAGGTAAAATACAAAGATAACTCCTGATCCACGTCCAAACCACTAATCTTACTATCAATCTCCTCTTTCATTTCTGTGGCTTTCTCTATATTTTGCTGCAACATTACACGATACCAATCATCTAAAGAATGTTTCATTTGCTCCCTTGTTACTACATCTACTCCCATACACTCGCATCCCCTTTTCTTAAGCTTGCAAAATTAGGATATTTATACAATTATCAAAATTGTATAGTATCACCTCTTTTCTATGTATTGAAAAATAATTGTCAGAAAGTTTATAATTTAAATGAATTATACCAAATATTTCTATTTAGAAAACTTGAGAAACATTTTTCAGAAAATTTTGTAGAACAAATAAAGTGAAACTTTAATCAGTGGGGGTTTTATCCGTCCCCCACTGATTATTAGTTAAACCAATCGGGCATTAACGGGCAGCCCGACCCCCACCTAACTTATTTGCTTTCCCTGAATTTTGAGATGGGGGTCTTACTGCCCTGCCCATTAAAGCGGGATAAAAATAACCTTAGCTCAGCAAATATCCGAACTAAGATTACTTTAAGTACAATGCTTCATGATTCTTATTCTATCTTGGCGCAAGTTAAACAATAGAGTGTATATCAAAAATGGATTTTCTGAATACTTCCGAATTAGAACCGTAAAAATGAGTTTATAAAATTGTACACTTGATTTTCACATAATGAAAAAAGAGCACTGAACAAATATCAGCACTCTTCCTCATCACCCTCGTTATTTACACACAGTTGTTCCGCTATTTCTTGTACCCGTTCCATCGTTATTCCTTCTCTAAATTCCACAGCTAGAGGATGGTCTGTCGGCTCTAGTTCAATATAAGGACGAATGCCATCGGCTCTCAGATGAACCATCGTTTTTAAACTTACTGTTTCCAACTCATATGGTAAATCCGTCGAAAGCCACCCAAACATTGGCTCTAATAATTGTTGTTTATCCCAAAATTCATTCACCTTATCAAAATTCGTTTCACTTAATGAAACCCATACACCCCATATGAAATGTTCATTTGTACCAATGATAGGAATTTCAATACTCCCTCGCATAAAGAAGTGTTCTCCATCCATCACGCATAAATCATCGTTCATTTCAAATCTAGCTTCTCGCTCTTCAGGTTCAGCATCATAATAATAAACAGGAGCTGATGATCCATAGCTCCTTGGAATTTCTTCATGATATGTACCGCAGCACCTACAAGTATATCCACTTATTTTCGTCATTCTATTCCTCCATCAGTTTTACATTCATTTTAGCAAAATACTTATAAAGCGAAAATAAAAAAACAAGCAGTTCCAGCGATCAGCTAAAACTACTTGCTCTCCTACTTATTATTGCTACTCTTTAATAAATTCCTTCGTACTTCTCACTGTATCAATTGGACGAACTAATTTTTCGATTTCTTCACGTTTTGGCTCTAGGAACGGAGGTAAAGATAATTTTTCGCCAAGTGTTTCGTATGGCTCATCTCCCATAAATCCTGGGCCGTCTGTTGCAAATTCAAATAAGATTTGTGGTGCAACTCTTGCGTATAATGACTCGAAGAAGTGACGGTCTACATAACCAGATGAAGGAAGTCCTACACTGCTGATTCTCTCGATCCATTCTTCTAATACAGCGCGATCTTCTACGCGGAATGCAGCATGGTGAACTGTACCAAAACCTTGTCGTGCTTCTGGAAGAACCGTATTATGTTCTACAATAACAGATGCACCGTTTCCGCCTTCGTTTACTTCAAATAAATAGAATTCTCCTTCTTGCGCAACCTCTTTAAATAATAGAACTTTTTCTAACACTTCTTTAAAGAAACTAAAGTTTGCAATGCGGATAAATACAGGGCCTAAACCAGTAATTGCATATTCTAATGGAACTGGACCTTTTTGCCATGGTGTTCCTGATTCAATCCCTTTATCAAGTTCATCTGAGATTAATTGATAGTGTTGGTCATCAAAGTCAACGAAAGAAAGAGTTTTCTTACCAAATTGCTCTTTAATTCCTGTATGCTCCACTTCCAGACGGTCAAAGCGCTTTACCCAATACTCTAATGCCGCATCAGTTGGAACACGGAATGAAGTTTTTGAAATTTCATTTGTACCGTGTACTCCTTTTGGAATACCAGGGAAGTCAAAGAATGTCATATCTGTTCCTGCACTACCTTTATCATCTGCAAAGAATAAATGATACGTTTGAATGTCATCTTGGTTTACTGTTTTTTTAACTAAACGCATTCCTAAAACGTGAGTGAAAAACTCATAGTTTTTTTCTGCACTACTTGTAATCGCTGTAACGTGGTGAATTCCTTTTAATTGGTTCATTTTATATTCCTCCAATAGTTTCAAATTTTATATTTTCTCTTCTATTACTTCTCTTCTATAGGTGCTAAATTCGCTTCAATTTCTGCACGCTGATCTTCTAAGAACGGTGGTAAATCAAGTTTTTCTCCTAAATGTTCCACATCGCCATCAACTGTAAATCCTGGTCCATCTGTCGCAATTTCAAATAAGATTCCGTTTGATTCGCGGAAATATAAGCTTTTAAAATAGAAACGGTCGATGATTCCTGAAGACTGGAAGCCTCTTTGTATCACCTGTTCTTCCCAATAAGCAAGCTCTGCATCATTTTTCACACGAATTGCTAGGTGGTGAATGCTACCGCGGCCCGGTTTTTCAGTAGGACCATCTAAATATTTCACAACGATTTCTCCAAAAGCCTCGCCTTTAATGGATTGAAAAATTGCTTCCTCTTCGCTGCGGCTAACTTCTGTATAACCGAACATCTCTGTAAGTGTACTCGCCATTTTATCAAGTCTACGAACTGTCATTTCCACAGAACCCATTCCTTGAATTTGATGCTTTGCAGGAACTTCTGATTTCTCCCAAGTTTCCCAATGCTCTACTTTTTCTCCGTTTGAAACGAGTAATACTAAACGAAGACCTTCAGCATCCTCAAATTGCAAAGCAGGACGATTTGCATATGTTGTTATTTCACTATGTTTCACATCAAATGTCTCAAATCGTTCTTTCCAGTAATGTAAGCTATCCTCTGAAGGAACGAGTAATCCAATTCGAGTAATCGCATTCGTACCGCGGTACGTTTTTCCTACTAAAGGAATTTCAAAAAACGATAATTCCGTACCTGGACTTCCTGTTTTATCTCCATAAAATAAATGATACATTGATGGATCATCTTGGTTTACTGTCATTTTCACGCGACGTAAACCAAGCACATTTTTATAAAAGTGATTATTTTCATTTGCATTTTTCGTAACCATTGAAATGTGATGATGCCCTTTAATTTTATACATTCGTAATTCCTCCGTTTCATTTTACTAGTCAAGTGATACCTAAAAAATAATATGCTTCTTAGCTTTTTAATTTATTCTCATTATATTTTTGTACATTCATCTTAGCTTTTACTGAATAAGTTACTTTGTTTTGTAAATCAAAAGCAAGTGAGTGTATGTTTTTCATATGACTCAATCGCTTTCGTTACTATCACTTTACACCTCAAGTGATTAAAAAGCAAGAGATTTATCTCAAATTCGAGATATTTTTTTATTGCATAATATTTTGAACTGGAAAACGATGAATTTCTATATGGGCTAGCGTCATAAGAATGTGGATTTACAACGCTAAGTCTTTTTTATAAACTTTTCCTTACGTTTTCATGTATCCATTTCCGCATCAGCTGTAACGTCCCTCTAACATAATTGTTATCATATTTCTTCCTTCTAATTGGAGCGGAATTTGATAAGAGTGATGCGAACACTGCATCTTCCAATGTGTTTCCCACTCTATTTGTTCATCCGAACGAAACTGAAGAGTTGCTTGAAGGATTGGAAAACGTGCTTCAGTTCCCCTAAATAGGAAGTAAGTATGTATCACGTTTATGATGATTTGAGCAAGGGGATACTGCAAAAGTGGTGCAATGAAGGGGGAATATAAAATAAGAAGATAAATCTAGAAAGAATATCTAGTTCGATCTTCTTTTATTTCTCATTAATGCATTTTTACCCTTAAAATAAAATACTCAATAGGTGGATTATTCTTCATATCCTCAAAATCAGGTCTAATTTTAAAGTCAAATTCATTTGTTATATCGCTCAATGAATAAAGGTTTGTTCCATCTACACTTGTATGAGGAGCAATATATCCTCTTTGATCCCAATTCCCTTTGAAATCTGATGGTATTGTACTTTTTCCGTTTTGTTCTATTTTAGCCCCAGGTGCACCAGAAAAAATAGTTTGGTTTGTAGTGTTATTAATTGTGTACTTCACACGAACTATATTATCAGCTTGTTCAACTTTATGAACTGTAACAATAATCCCATGTTGTTCTAAAGTTACACTTGTAGCCGATTGCTCTTGATTTTGATTAGGTTTTTGTTCATTATTGTTTGAATTATTATTCGAGTTATTACTATTATTAGTACCCCATTCATTATTTGTATTAGTGTTATTATTACCATTAGAATTGTTTGCATTGCTGTTATTGTTATTATTGCCATTAGAGTTATTTGCATTGCTGTTATTGTTATTACTGCCATTAGAGTTATTTGCATTGCTGTTATTGTTATTATTGCCATTAGAGTTATTTGCATTGCTGTTATTGTTATTATTGCCATTAGAGTTATTTACATTGCTGTTATTATTATTGCTTGAATCATTATTATTGTTTTGTTGTTTACTAGATTCAGCATTTGTTTTTTCTTTGTTATCAGTTACACCACAAGCTGCCATAGAAAATGCCAATCCCGTTGCTAATAAAATTTTCCCCGATTTTTTCTTCAAATATTTCATGGTATCCTTGTCTCTCCCTCTTCAGATCCTATTGTCATTTAAAAAAAGAATACTAGATCCTTCTCAAACAATCCAAAAAATCCCTTTATATGTATATAATTTTACAAGAAGTCACCATTATAGTCAAAGTTATTTGTATAATTAGAAACTTAAATCAATTAGGTGCATATTAAAAAGAAAGAACAAAAAAATTTCACGTGAAATGTAACTTATATAGACTTAACTTGATAGAGATGGGGGCTCACCCACATTGTAATGAAAATATACTTTAAACAAATTTCAACATAAAATTTGGATCTTATTTTTAGACCTATTGTAAAGGCTGAAGAGATTCTAACTTTAATATCTGTCATATTCAATCGACACACATCTAAAAAGTTGATACGCTCCCATTCTAGTGGCAAAATATGTTTTATTAGTTCTTCGTTACACCCATGCGTACTTCTTAACTATTTCATTTAATTTCCAATAAAAAAACAGCCTCACTAAGCGTATTAACACTTAATGAGGCCACTTTATTCACACTATTAATTATGGAACGACGGCTTATAGAACGAACGATTATCAAGAGCAAAGACACGCTCAGTGTATTCACCTGGTTTTGTGCGTCCTAATGCGCGGTCCATCATGTTCATTTTTGCATCTAAGTTATCGATGTAATGCAGAATTTCTGCTTCTTTTACTAATGGTGGTTTTGGGCTACCCCATTCTGCTTTTCCGTGGTGAGAAAGAACGATATGTTGAAGAATTAATACTTCTTCTGCATCGATTTGCAGCTCATCTGCTGCTTTCCCAATTTCGTTCACCATAATCGAAATGTGGCCTAGTAAATTTCCTTCTAACGTATACGTTGTAGAAATTGGGCCAGATAATTCGATTACTTTACCAAGGTCGTGTAAAATAACGCCTGCATATAGTAAGTCTTTATCTAATGATGGATATAGATTTGAGATAGCTTTCGCTAAATCAAGCATCGATACGACGTGATAAGCTAGTCCAGATACGAACTCGTGATGGTTCTTCGTCGCTGCTGGATAGTCTAAAAATTCGTTTTGATGCTTATTTAATAAATGTCTTGTTAGACGTTGAATGTTCGGGTTTCTCATTTCAAATATGTATTGCGTAATTTTCTCAACCATGTCTTCTTTTTTCACTGGTGCTTTTTCTACGAAATCTGAGATGTCCGTTACTTCATTTTCATTCGCAACTCGAATTTGTTTCACACGTAATTGAATACGTCCTTTGTAGTTTAAAATATCTCCAGCTACTTTCACGATTGTTTCCGCTACATATTGTTTCTCAACTTCTGGTGATACGTCCCATAACTTCGCTTCAATATCTCCACTTGGATCTTGTAAGATTACTGTTAAAAATGGCTTTCCATTGCTTGCGATACCTTTTGTCGCTGTTTTAATTAACAAGAAAATATCGACTTGTTCACCAACTTCATACTCTGCAATTTTCTTTTTCATTCGAATTCCTCCACCAAATCAGTTACTTTTAGTATAGCACACTACAACTCATTTTCTTTACGCTTATGCGTTAATTTTATAATCTGTTTTTCTGTAAAATACGCGAGTAAATGCGCATGGCATGTAAAGAAGATCACTTGTCTATCCTTTGCAATTTCCTTTATAAGTTCAATCGTCCGATTCGTCCTTACCGCATCAAAGTGTACGAAACTATCATCAATAATAAATGGATAATCATGCTCAAATGTTTTTGCTAATGCAAATCTCAGCGATAAATACAACTGCTCAGCTGTCGCTTGGCTTAGTTCATGACTATAAAAACGCATACCATCGTTACGCTCTACAATAAACGGCTCCGCCTCTGACGGTGAAAAGATTTTACTATATCGTCCGCCTGTTAAATAGACGAAATACTCTTCTGATTTTTGTAAAATACGAGGAAGATGTACTTCATGATAATATTGCTTCGTTTTCGTTAACACTGTCTTTGCAGTCGCATACGCAGCCCACTTCTTCACTTGTTCACGCACTTGCGCTTTTTTCATTTCCCATTCGTGCAGTAAATCGCCGTACGTACTACCTTCTTCTAAATTCGCAATTTCCATACGATGTTTCGCAATGCGCTCCGTCAGTTCTTTTTCTTGTGCCAGACATTTTTGCGCGGCTATCAGTTCTTGCTTTAATTTCTCATCATAACCGTCAGCTTCGTAATGTTCAGCTAATGATAAACTCGTTAAACGTTGTTCTAACAGATCAATTTGCGGCAATAAACGCCCAACTTGTTTCTCTGCATCTTCACGTTTTTCCGCTAGTGTACCTGCCTCTAAAAACATCTCTTCATTTGTAGACTCTGCGATATGCCATAAACTGTCTCGTTCTACTAACAGTTGTTTCAATTGTTCTTGCATGAACTCATATTCTTCTTGCCATTCCGCCAGTTTTTCTTTTAACTGCTTACAAGTTTGGCGTTTTTCTTTCTCATTTTGCATACGGCTTTGCGCCTCGTGCAGCTTACTATACTCCGCACTACCGATAACAGTTTCTAGTTTATGTTCAAATTGCGAAATCATTTCATATAATGAAGATTTTCGTGTGCCTTGCTTCTCTAATTCACGATATAATTGCTGCATTTTTTCCATACGCTCAAACGCCGGCAATATGTGCGCATACGTATAAAATTCAGGGAACGTATAACGCTTTTTATACGCATTGACTTGTTCGCTCATGCGGAACGTTTCTCCCTCCCATTCCTCATACGATGAAACGACTTTATCATACGCTCGCTCCATTTGCTGTAATTTATAAGACTCACGCTCAAATAGTTTACGTATCTCTTCATCTTTTTCTAACTCATAGCGCACAGACATCGCTTCTTCACTTTGCCTTCCGCCAGCACTTTGCTGTAGAGTAAGAAGTTCTTCTTGTAATCCACTTGACGGATCTTTATATAAAACGAGGGCAAGAACAATCCCTACAAAAACGATGACGCTAATAAATAAGAGCGGGCGATTGTCTATAAATAAGCTTGTGAATAAAATGCCTGTATTAATAAGAAGTAACAGAAGACAAACTCTTTGCCACTGCTTTTTCTTTTGCATAGCCGCTCCTGCTTTTTCCTCGTACTTGCGCTTCATTCTCTCTGCGCCCATACCGATAAACGCCGCATCTTGGAACGATTTCTCTTTCTCAACTAACGTGTTTCGCTCTTCATCCGCTAACATTTGTTGCTTAATCTGTCTTATATTTTCTTCTTGTTCTTCTAATTGCTCCTGCGCTACTTTAAAACGATCATCAAGCTGTGCTTTTTGCGTTTCTAATTCGCGCGCCTTTTGCACCGTTTGCGTAATTAACTCTTTCGTCGCCAAACTCATATCAAACGAAAGAACTGTTTCTTCTTCAAATGTAGCACCGATCTGCTGCTCGAGTTCCGCAAGCTC
Source organism: Bacillus sp. FSL R9-9834 (assembly GCF_038006905.1). NCBI lineage: Bacteria > Bacillati > Bacillota > Bacilli > Caryophanales > Bacillaceae > Bacillus > Bacillus sp. FSL R9-9834. Next base: position 1,026,708 of record NZ_JBBOWD010000001.1, on the reverse strand, counting down.
TTCTTTTATATTGGTAATCCTCCCTGTCACATCACGCATTTCTTGGCGTGCATTTTCGTAAGACATATGCTGCATACGAAGTTCTTCTACATAACTTTCTTTTTGTAAAAACTCTTCATCTATTTGAATCGATTCCATTTCCGATTGCACTGTCTCTATTTTTTTATGGAGCGAATCAACTTGCAACTGAAGCGGCTCCATTTTTGCCTTAATCGCTTCATAACGCGCCATTCCGTTTACAGGAAATTGCCCGTTCTCGTTTTCTAGCACTTTCTCATGCGCACGCTTTTCAATAACGAGAGGTTCTAGTGCTGCTAATATTTCATAATCTTGCTTTCGTTTTTCTGCACTCTCTTTTTCTGCGCGAACAAACGCCAATTTCTCTTCACTTTCTTTTAACTGCTCCACCTGTTTTTCATACGTGCCAATTTTCCCTTGCCACTCTTTCATCTTCTCTTCCAGTTTCTTCATCTCTTGCAGTGACACGTTAATTTCTGGCTTACGCCCGCTCGGCTTAAAACGCTGATCCATTTCTTTCTCTAGCTTTTTATCGAGCTGCAATAACGCATCACTTCCGACTGTGCTTGCTGAAAATAAATAATTGCCGATGTCCGCTTCACCAAGCTGATGAATGTTTTGAAGACCGTGCATATCAAATGAAAAGACAGATTCAAATAAGCTCTCATTCATCCCGGTTAATATATCGTGTAAAATTTCTTCGCCGCCCGTTTTCCCGTCTTCAAAATAAACGGTTACTTCACCAGCGGCCGTCTTTGGCAATCGTTCAATTTTCAAACGGCCGTACTTTTCTGTCTGTACAGTCATCGCCCCGCCATACTTGCCGCCTTCTTTCGGTTCATAACGGCGCTGTCCTCTCGTCGGAAAACCGAATAAAATACTTTTCATAAACGAGCGAATTGTCGATTTACCCGCTTCATTTTCACCGTATAACACCGTCAGCATTGACAGATCCATTTCCACATTTTCTAATTTTCCGTACCCATAAATATGGAGTTTTTCCATTCTCATTTCTTATCCCTCTCTTGCTGGAATAATTGTTCTAAAATAATATTTTCTGCTTCCTTTTGAATCTCTTTCTTCTCTTCTTCTGTAAAAGATTCAATACTATTACGCGCTACAGGAGATGTCCAAATACTGCGCAGCACGCCGTCCATATTGGTGAAAGCTTCTAACTCTTTTAGCACGCTACCGACGAAATGATTTTCTTCTTTCAACCGCTCGATTTCCGCAAAAGAAACCGTCTCATTCTTCCACTTCATCGCGTATACAAAATCTTTTCGCTCTTCGCCAGCTGTTAAAATATGAAAAATTTCTTCCACACGTTTTTCATCACGTAAATAAGGAGAAAGTGGCCCCTGTCCTGTAAATACGACAGTTAATAGCGTACCTTCCTCTTCTCTTCGGCACTCATTCATCGCAGTTGACACTGCTGTCATAAGTTCATCAACAGTTTCAAGTCCATCAATACAAACTTCGATTTCATCCCATACAACATCTGCCGTATGGAAAAATGAACATTGCGTTCCTTGTTTCGTAAGTTCAATAAGGTACGCACCCTTCTCGCCTGTTTCCTTACGATGACGACCTTGTATATTCCCTGGATAAATAATGTATGGCTCTTCTGATAAAATTTCACGTTTATGTATATGGCCAAGAGCCCAATAATCAAACTGCTTTTCTTTCAACTCACGAATTTGAAACGGTGCATAGCGATTATGCTCTGCATCTCCTTCCACACTTCCGTGAAGCATACCAATATGAAAAGGCGCATCACTCATTTTCGTATACTGCGCTGTCATATTATCCGTTACCGCTTGCTGCAAATAACTAAACCCATAAATAGAAGCGAATAGCTCACCATTTTTATAAAATGATTTCTCTTCTACATACGGTTCCGTAAACACATGAACATTTTCCGGAAACTCAATTGCTGCCCAGCTTCCTCCTAAATGATCGTGGTTACCGTGAATAATAAAAACAGGGATATCGTACTGCGACAGTCTCTTCATTTGCTCGCGCACAAACACTTGCGCCCTCAAACTTCTCGTCTCCTCATCATACAAATCCCCGGCTAGCAATACGAAATCAACGCGCTCTTGAATCGCTTTATCAACAATACGTTCGAACGATTCAAACGTACTTTGTTTCATTCTCTCCCAAACAGACTGCGATACATTCATCTCCATCCCTTTAAACGGACTATCCAAATGCAAATCAGCCGCATGTATAAACTTCACTTGTTTCACAAATAACGATCCTTTCTATGTTTCAAAAGTTTCACCTTATTGTAACACGCAATGTCACATATTTCTTTGCATATTCTAGTGATTTATGCCAAAATAGTTATAAGATTCTGATTTCTATCATTGGAGGGAATTTTCATGGGAGTATACGTTCTAACAGTCTTTGAAAAAGATGGTTCAAAAGCATTGGACGAATCATTCGAGGCGGCAACTGAAAAAGAAGCGAAAACAAAAGGTGAATCTCTTTTACGAGAAAAAGGATTGTATGAAAAAACACATCGCTGCACATCTTCTGCAGGTAAGCTCGTTTTATTCCAGCGCTAAAAAAAGAAGCGTCATCCGCTTCTTTTTCACTCAACTATATCTTCGTCACACCACGTAAACACCACATCTAGAATACGATTACCGATACGTACGCGCTTATTCCATTTTCCTGTTTGGATCTGATGTTGCAATTCCGCTTTCATCTTTTCCGTCCAGTCGTGAATCGTTTCACTACCGTCGTACGGATATACGCCTGGAAACTCTTCCTGCAGTAGATGCAAGCTCTCTGCATCAAAATGAAAATGGAAGAAGTAGTTTGCTGTAAGCGATGGTTCTTGCAATCGTAAAAAATGATCATCAATTTGCTTTCTATTTCGATAGAAAGTAAAGATATTCACTTTACCGCTCGTAATTTGGTCAATTTGAATTTCGTGCTTCTCTATAATCACGTCTTGCCCACCTCGTTATATACTACCTTTAGTATATATGTCTTTTGCAACAAAGTTAACCATTTTCGCGCGAAATTCATTTCCTTCATTATAATCCTGTACCTCCATATGCAATCAGAACAAATAAAACAAAGTTGAAGGGGAGCGATTGCATGTATTTCGGAAGCAAAGGTTGGTATGTAAAAGAACTTAAAAAATTAGGTATCCGTACTTATGAAGGTAAAAAACTAGAGTCGTATCGTACGCATGTATTATCTAGTTTACTTGAGAGAATGAAGAGAGCTTCGGCTTAATAAAAAATAGAAGAAGCTACTTTTCAAGTAGCTTCTTGCTTTTGAAAAATTTACTATCCTTTGTACCAATCATAGCCTAAATGAATAGCATTCGCCTTCATATAAGACAATGAATTCTCCTCAAGAAACGTCTCATAGTCCACAAAATTATCCATTCCAAACCTATCATTCCGAAACCACGTTGCGTCACATTCATCACAAACGTATACAACTTTATTTATATCTTTAATTTCTGCTTTATAAACGAGACCATTTCCATCACACCTTGGACAAACAACTTTCCCTTTAAATGGCTCCATTTAGACTTCCTCCATCACAAACTTTTAAAGCCTTAACTATATAATAGAATGAATAATTTTTCTTTTTAAGCCATATGTTTTATTTTGTAATTATTTTTTATTTTTTTCTTTTATCTTCTCTACTTCATTTTTTATATCCTCAGATACAGCCACATCTATATTCTCTTTATATTTCTTGTACTCTTGGAGTAGCATGTTTGCATTTTGATTAAATGTCACCAAAGTCCCACTAGGTGATTCTGTTTGTTCCTTTAAAGATGTAATGGTTCCGTACATCTTTTTGTATTCATCATAAAGTTCTTTATACTTATTTGGATTTTCTTTCGCAGCTTCAAACATTGTTTTTAATTGACCTTCCATATCGCTATATATTACAGAAGATTGAGCTACCATTGAATTTAGAGATTTTCTCTTAGCATGAATAGCTACGTTAAAGTCTCGGCGATCATCAATAGCTTTAGACCAAACTTCGGAATATTGCGGTAAAACAAAAGTAGCAACAAACCCCATTAGTTCAATATTATAATAAAATTCCGCTGCCGCTTGAACATATCTAGCTTCACGTTCCTTTTTTTCTTTTGCTTCTTTAGCATTTTCTTGTAATACGTTCATACTCACAAGGGCTATGATAATTATAATAACCCCTAAAATTCCCCAGATTATCTTTTTATTCATGCTGACTCCCCCATTTATGTATAATCTTTAAATTATATTTATAAAAACAAAATAAAAGCACTCTTTCGGGTGCCTTTAACTTTAGTTTTTGTTTGGCTAGTTCTTCGTGTTTACTCCCTTTTTTAAATTTCTATTCCCTATATATTTAACGAAGTAAGTAACCAAGCTGAAAATGCTATAATAAATCCAACTACACTAAGGGGGAAAATTACTTTGCAAGGAAAACACATTCAATTTCACAAGTTCGGCAATCCAAAAGATGTATTACAAGTGGAATATAAAAATATAGAACCATTAAAAGAGAATGAAGTTCTCGTTCGTATGTTAGTTAGACCAATTAATCCATCTGACTTAATTCCAATAACAGGAGCGTACGCACATAGAATTCCGTTACCTAACATACCTGGTTATGAAGGTGTTGGTATTGTAGAAGATGTAGGAGCTTTTGTTTCTAGAGACCTTATCGGCAAACGTGTTTTACCGTTACGCGGAGAAGGTACTTGGCAAGAATATGTGAAGACGTCAGCTGACTTTGTAGTCCCTATTCCGGATTCTATCGATGACTTTACAGCGGCACAAATGTATATTAATCCTCTTACGGCGTGGGTTACTTGTACAGAAACGTTAAACTTACAGAGTAATGCCGTTTTATTAGTGAATGCTTGTGGGTCCGCTATTGGGCATCTTTTCGCGCAGTTATCACAAATTTTAAACTTCCGATTAATTGCTGTTACAAGAAATAATAAACATACAGAAGAGTTACTGCGCCTTGGTGCTGCATATGTAATCGATACTTCCACTACCCCGCTTTATGAAACCGTTATGGAATTAACGAACGGGCTCGGCGCGGATGCTGCGATTGATTCTATCGGGGGACCGGATGGAAATGAATTAGCTTTCTCCTTACGTCCAAACGGGCACTTTTTAACGATCGGTCTTCTATCAGGAGTACAAGTGGACTGGGCAGAGATTGTCACAAAAGCAAAAGTGCACGCGAACATATTTCATTTACGACATTGGAATAAAGACGTACCGCCATATAAATGGCAAGAAACGTTTCGTCACTTAATTCGCTTAGTGGAGAATAAACAATTACGTTTTATGAAAGTACATTCTACGTATGACTTAGCGGATGTAAAAACTGCCGTTGATGTTGTGCAGTCTGCAGAGAAAGCTAAAGGAAAAGTATTTTTGATGAGTTATTAAATACAAAGGAAACGTATAAAAAGGATTCAGTTTAGCTAACAGTATTGATCAGAATCTCTTGCTTTAATTTCAGATACAGATTATTAAAACGTTTTATTTCATTTTGATACTTGTGGAGATTACTATGTCCGCTGTAGGTTTCTATTCCTACTTCGGTTAGTTTGTTAATTACTAATTTCCATTCTTCCCATACTATTGTTTTACTTAGCTTTCCATTGTAAAATGTATCAAATTGGTCAATAAGATAAAAGTTTGATAATATCTCTGATACATCCCTTTTTGTATGTAATGCAACAATGCAAAAAGGGATTATTTGTTGTGTAGTTGGTATAGATTCTTTAGTAAAACTTATTCTCTTTTCTAACCAATGATTTATACCTAAAACACCAAATGCTGTATCAATAGGAATCCATTTTTCAAGCTGTTTGTTGTAATATTCCAGCCATCTATGGTCGTTATGATTCCAACCAAAGATCGAATAGAAATCTCCATGTGTTTCAATTAAATGAAGAGAAAAGTTTTGTCTTTCCATACTTTTGGGATGAGAATTTATTTCCAAGATCCACCTAGTTTCTATTCCGATATGAGTTAATACTTTTTCAACTACCTTTGCCTGTTCAGCGCAATTCCCTGCTTTTCGCGCTAGAATCTCTTCTACTGTCCTGTCCACATAGTCAGTTTGCACCCATTCAAATTCTTCATTTAACCAAGAGAAAATTGTATTCACCTTTTCACTTTCATTTTTTATTTCTCGTATCCTTGCGTTAATTTCATTAGATATTCCAACATGAAATGCCAACTTTAAGTTTCCCCCCTTCCCTTTTTCATCTACAATATTTTAACATATTTTCCAATTTCCGAATAATAAAACCGCATTAATATTCACCAAAAAGGTTAGAGACGAAAGATCTCATCCCCGCTCAATTAAAAAACTGTAAATATATGGTATAGTTTAATTAAAAGGTGAAAGGAGACTCTAACATGTGGTTACTCACGGCAATTGCGCCTATTGTAATAGTTGGAGGAATTGTAGTGTATGTGATTGGAAGGCTTAAACATAAATATAACAACGGCACATTAGGTAAGAAAAAGTCAAAAAACGCTCAAGTTTTATTAGATAGTTTCATACCAATGGGAATGCTCGTTGGCTGTATAATCGGTTTGATTTTCGGCATGTTTTTCCCGGATTATTCACTTCTTGCAGTGAGTTTAGGAGCTGGAATCGGCTATTTATTTGGCTTTTTCGCTTATGAATTTTATAGCAAGGCAGGAAACAATTATTCATAATCAAAAAAAGAAGCGACCTTGGAATAAGCAAGGACAAAAAAATCCCCTCAAAGCATAATCTTCGAGGGGTGAGCCTGTTTTTTTATTTACTTATATACGTACAGCTGTACCACTTACAGCGACCATTAACATTCCATCACGAACTACTTCGTAATCTACGTCAACACCAACGATAGCGTTCGCACCTTTTTGTTTTGCAAGTTCTTTCATTTCATCCATTGCGATATCACGAGCTTCTTTTAGCTTACTTTCGTAAGAACCAGCACGACCACCGACAACATCACGAACAGAAGCGAATAAATCGCGGACAATATTTGCACCCATAATAGCTTCACCATTTACAATATCGATATACTCAATAATTTCTTTACCTTGAATTCCAGACGTTGTTGTTACAATCATGACTGACACGCTCCTAATAATTTGTAGTTTTAATAAGCTTTCTTATGTCTTTATTATGACATGGAACAAACAATGAATCTATTGAATTACCTTACAGGAATGTGACAGTTTTGTAAGAATACAGCGACTATTTTGTTTAATAAAGCGCTTTAACATTAGGATACATAAACGATTCCCTATTTTCTTTCCAGTCGCGTTCTACTTCTTTAAAAGTTGGTCGTCCTAATTCTTCATTGTTTTCATGTTTACGAAACCATTTCTTCACATACTTCTCTCCATTTTTACTTTGAACTGTACAAAGTAAACTATTACAGATTTTCCGAATGGGAAAGCCCACTACGGTGCGATAGTCCCCTCCCCCCTTTAGGGGTGGGATGGTAGTGAGGTTAAATGCGATGTACAGACAAAATATCGAAAGTATGTTCTGTACATCAAGTATTTGAAATGGTATAATTTTCATAACAGACAAGTAAAAGTCTCTAAAACAATCTTGTTCTCTGAAAACAGAATACATATGAGGTTGGGGTAACAAATTCTTCTACTCCGTAAAATGTATTGAGTCGTCAAGTACAAGACGCTAAAACACATTTGAGAACTCACAATCTGACTCATTTGGTAATAGAACGAGTGCCGTATCTGCTAAATGCACTGGATACGGAGTGGTGATGGCACACCGCAATCTTGCACGTCAGCGATACTAGAAATAGACTTCGCCTTTGGTAGCAAGAATCCCACTGACGTTAGTCAGCTTGCGGCTTTAGCCGTGGGAGTGTCAATATAAGCCCTTCCTCTCTTATAGTCATACGACTCCTCGGTCGCGCCAAAGTTGTAAGATCAAAAACGATATTTACTTTGTTTACATTTTATTTAAAGAAATCAGAGTTATAAGCATGATGCTTATCAAATATTTTGTAGATTTCTAACTTATCATCTAATTTTGCATCTACTAAAATTAATATATTTCCATCGTAAATATATTCTTCATACTTTTTAGCATGTTCTTCAGGGATTCCTAATCCGATAAATGCTCCTATTAAACTTCCAGCTCCTCCGCCAATACCGGCTCCTCCAATAGCTGCTGCGATAGGTCCCGCTGCTACAATTGGACCCATTCCAGATACGGCAAGTACACCAAGACCTGTTAATAAACCTCCGAGTCCTCCTGCTACTCCTCCTGCTACAAGCCCTGTCGCTGAAAAGATATCTGCTTTATGTGCAGTTTCATGATTCACTTTCTCACCTGATTTTTCTTCCAGATGTTCAATTTCCTTTTGATCTTTCGCAATAGCTGAAATGTTATCTGCCGAGTATCCTTTTTCCTTTAATTCATTAATAACGAGTGCCGCATCATCAATTGTTTGAAAAACACCTACTATTTTTCTATCCACATTCATAACTATTAACCTCCTAAAGTTTTATATAATATATCTTTATTACTCTTCGTTTTTATATACACTAATTTTTTTATTCACATATCCATTCACAAAAAACGCCAATAATAAAAGGATTACAAGAGAACTACTTAACAAGTAAATGAAATCAAATGTAATATCCGTTATCATTTTATCCATATGTAACAGTCTCCTTTTTATTTAAAGTAAAAGTATAAAACCTTACAATTCATCTTCGGTCAATCTCTTTGTAGTATATGTATACCCTCCATAACTCTTTCTAAACGTAAAAAACTATAATTATATTTTTTAAATTTTATAGGTTTAAGATTTTTTTAAACGGGTATGTTTATATTGTTATGCTTATTATATGGAAAGGAATATTACGATGAATGCCATTCACTCTACTACTATTCTTTATAATGAAACACCTACAATAACGCAGATTCATCATTTTTATGCTGTAATGACAACATTTCAAACAAATGTATTTATAAGTAAACACGGAACACTTACTGCTATTAAAAATTTAAGCACATTAGTATCATTTTTCCTTACTGTAAAAAAGAGAGAGCTTGTATTATTTATCTTTGAAGGAATAGATGCAAAAAAAGCTTTAAGAACACTCTTTCCTTCTTAAAAGTTTTGTTATCCCCCTATTCCCTCAATTGTTACTTTTCATATATCGTTTTATACTTCAAAATGATTTCTTCTATTCAAAACGAGACCCCCTAATACAATAGGGGGATTTCTAGTTTGGCCCTATGAAAACTGATATAATATATATTACGTTTTTCATTCTTTAAAATAGAAAACTTTTAATAACCTTGAAGGTAGGAATTTTTAATGAAATCGGAAACAAAATTTAGTATTCGCTACAAAATTATGGCTGGTTATTTAGTTATCATTTTGTTCTTACTTATTTCTTTCATTATGCTAAACAATGAGATTTCCAATTTACAAAAATCTCGTAATTTTATTATTGATCACGATTTTAAAGTTCTTAATTTAACGAATCAAGTGGAGAAAGAATTGCTAACAATTGAAAATAAAGCGAAGGGCTTTATCACTTCTAATAACGCGAATTATCTGCAATCTCTTAACTCTGCCGAAAAAGATTATGAAAAACATTACCATGATCTTTTTTCTTTATTAGAAGATAACCCATCTCAGCAAGAAAAATTAAAACAGATTAACGGAAATATTACTAATTGGATAAATAAAGAAATTCACCCGTTAATTGCAAACCATAATAGTAATAACATACAAGAAATCGACACTACCGAAATTCAATCATTGCAATCACAGCTAACTGACTTCCGTAGCACTGAGGAGCAATTAACGAAAAAAAGAGCTGCACAATTAGATACGGAAAATAATAAATTAGAGATTTGGTTATACAGTTTATTGTTCTTACTTTCTTGTATTTCCATTATCATTTCACTCTATATTTCGAATTCCATTACAAAAACGATTAAAAATGTAATTCAAGCTATTAAATCCATTTCTTCTAAAGAAAAAATTACGGAAAGAATTCATGTAAATACACATGACGAAATAAAAGATCTTGCTCATACAACAAATCACCTACTGGACGAAATATCGAAAAGAGAGTGGTTACAAACGGAGCTTGCAGAATTAATTTTAATGTATCAAGGTGTATCCTCTATCGAGATGTTAGGCAACAAAATTTTGAGTGGCATTATACAAAAAACGCAAACTTCTTGCGGTGCATTTTATGTACGTGAAGAAGTTGAAGAAACTGTCTACTATGTAAAGAAAGCTTCTTTCGCTGAGCAAGGTGCTGATATTGGAAAACACTCTATTAAAATGGGTGAAGGTTTCATTGGACAGTCTGCTTTAGAAAAGAAAAGTTTTATTCTGAGGGACATACCTGAAGAGTTTCGTTACGTTACTACTGGATTATTAGAAATACGTCCTAAAAATATACTAGTCATCCCTGTCTTATTTGAAGATGAAGTAATTGCAGTAATGGAGTTAGTAAGTGTAACTGAGATCTCAGACTTACATCAAGATTTCATTCAACAAACTGTTGATAATCTAGGTTTAACAATCCATAGTATTATGGGACGTATGCGAATTCAAACTCTTTTACATGAATCACAAGCAATGACAGAAGAGTTACAAGTTCAATCAGAAGAATTGCAAACGCAAGCGGAAGAACTACAAATGCAAGCCGAAGAATTACGAACAACGAATGAACAATTAGAGTCTAGAACAGAAGAAGCTGAACAAAAGACAGCTGACTTACAAATTACGAAATTAGAATTAGAAGAAAAAGCAAGCGAGTTGTTACGTAGCTCAAAATATAAATCAGAATTTCTAGCAAATATGTCACATGAATTACGCACACCATTAAATAGTATTTTACTATTATCTGAAATGTTAAAAGAAAATCATGACAATCATCTATCCGATGATGAAATTGAATTGGCAACCGTTATTCATTCATCAGGAAAAGATTTGCTTACTTTAATTAATGACATACTAGATTTATCGAAAGTAGAAGCCGGAAAACTAGATGTCATTTTTGAAGCAACGAACATAAGTGATATGGCAGCAAGTATGCAGCAAAACTTCTTACATATCGCTGCACAAAAAAATGTAGAATTTACTGTTGAAGACAGTGACACGATTCCTAATCTGTTTTATACAGATGCAAAACGGATTGAACAAATTATTAAAAATTTATTATCCAATGCATTTAAATTCACGGAAAAAGGATCTGTCTCTTTACATTTCGATTCAATAGAAGCAACTAATTTGAGCCATGAAATGCAGTCTATCAGTAATGATTGGATTACCATTTCGGTAAAAGATACTGGTATTGGTATCGCTAAAGAACAGCATCAACTTATTTTCGAAGCCTTTCAACAGGCAGATGGCGCAACGATTCGAAAATATGGTGGTACAGGCTTAGGATTATCTATTTGTAAAGAGTTTGCTAGATTGTTAGGTGGTTGGATTACGTTACAGAGTCATGTAGGAGAAGGCAGTACTTTCACTGTATATATTCCTAACCTTCCAAATGGATTAACTGATATACAAGTATCCAATTTAGAAGTGGCAGCAACGGTAGATGAAGTTATTCCTGCTGAAGTTGTGGAGGAAACTATCGTGATTCCAGAAACTAATAACGTCTTCCAAGAGAAAACCATTTTAATTGTCGATGATGATCATCGAAATATATTTGCGTTACAAAATGCACTAGAAAAACAACATGCTAACATTATTACTGCACAAAACGGTATAGAGTGTTTAGACATACTAAAAAACAATACAAATATCGACCTTATTTTAATGGATATTATGATGCCGAATATGGACGGTTATGAAACGATGGAACATATCCGAATGAACTTAGGATTACATGAAATACCTATTATCGCATTAACTGCGAAAGCAATGCCAAATGATAAGGAAAAATGTTTATCTGCTGGCGCTTCAGATTATATAAGTAAACCATTAAATTTACATCAACTCTATTCAGTAATGAGTGTATGGTTAATAAAATAAGTGAGGTTTCGTTTCAGTGGAAAATAAGTATTATAATTTTGATCCATCAGTAGATACGGATAAGCGTACGAACTTAGAAATTGACTTACTATTGGAAGCGGTATTTAAACTATCAGGATTTGATTTTCGCCAATATGCTCGCACATCTATTTATAGGCGGATTTGTAATCGAATGCAGCTTTCTAATATCCCTACCATTTCAAAATTAATTGAAAAAGTAATTCATGAAGAGGGGGTTTTAGAACAGTTATTAAATGATTTCTCCATTAATGTAACTGAGATGTTCCGTAACCCTATCTTTTTTAAGGCGCTAAGAGAGCATGTTATTCCTGAATTAAGAAAGCATCCTGAAATTAGAATTTGGCATGCTGGATGTGCAACTGGTGAAGAAGTATTATCCATGTCCATCTTACTTCATGAAGAAGGATTAAGTGAAAAAGCTGTTATTTACGCAACAGATATGAATACAAATGTGTTAGAAAAAGCAAAACAAGGCATCCTTCCATTAAATAAAATGCAAACTTATACGAAAAACTATTTACAAGCTGGCGGTACACAAGCATTTTCCAACTATTATTCAACGGATAGTCGCTTTGCTTATTTTAATCCGTCACTGTTACAAAACATTATTTTTGCACAGCATAATTTAGTAACTGATCAATCTTTTAACGAATTTCACATTATACTTTGCCGTAACGTTTTAATTTACTTTACGAGTAAACTCCAAAACCAAGTACAGCAACTATTTTATGAAAGTTTAGGTCACAACGGATTCCTATGTTTAGGAAATAAAGAAACGCTTCGTTTTTCAGATATAATGCCGCATTATATCCAATTTAATCCGAACGAACAAATCTACCAAAAAATACAATAAAAGCGTATGAAATCCTCTGTTTGGATTTCATACGCTTTTTATTTCGCATTCGTTTGTATCATAATGAGGCACATATCATCTGATTGTGCTTTCTTCTGTTCTTCCTTATAAAACCCTTCTATCTCTTCTTCTAAATCTCCCCATTTTCTTTCTGTAAAAGCACGTAATTTCTCTTCAGCCTCAAATTCATCATTTGCAATTGCTTCAAGAACACCATCTGTAAACAATGTGATTTGAGCGTTCTTCTCAAAAGGTATAACTGTCTTTTCAACTTTTATTTCATCAAAAAATCCTACCGCACAACTCCCGCGATTTAGTTCCACTACATTCGTTTCATCAACTAAAACGTACCCAGAAGGATGTCCTGCATTTACATATTCAATCGTTCTATCTTCTGTATTAACTACTAAGTATATCGCTGTAAAATAATATGGAATATTATCATTCTCATTATGTAAAAGAGTCATATATTTATTTAAGTCTTTCATAACAAGTTCTGGGTCGATTAAACTTTTAATCGTTTCACGTAATACAGACGAAATGAACATGCAAACTAAGGAAGCAGATACACCATGTCCCATCACATCTAATAATATAATACCGTAGCGATTTTCATCGATTTTATACCAGTAATACATATCTCCAGCTAGTTTAAATGAAGGTAAGTAACTTGCTTCGATTTTTATGTGTTCTTCTCTTAATGGACTACTTAATAAGTTTCTTTGTACTTGCGTAGCTAAATCTAGTTCATTCCGAAGATTTTCTTCCTGTTCTTTATGCCAATTTAATTCCGATTTCAAGCGTAATGCTACACGCATACGCGCTAACAATTCAACTTTATTTATCGGTTTCGTAATATAATCCATTGCCCCCATATCAAGCGCTTCAGCTAATTTATTTGCATCTTCTAAAGCTGTTACAAAAATAATAGGAACATCTTTAAACTTCTCCTCTTTTTGTAATCGCCTACAAACTTCAAGTCCATCAATTTCAGGCATCATAATATCTAATAGTATTAAATCTATTTCATTATGCCTGGAAGAATCTTTTCCAAAATGGATGTATTCGAAAAGCTCTTGTGCAGAATTCAGCGATACAAGATCCTGATACCCGGCTTGCTTCAAAATTTTTTCAATTACAAAGATATTCACCGGATTATCATCGACAATTAAAATGGACACAAGTTATTTCCCCTTTTCTTATATAAAATGTAAATCGATTATCATTTTCTATTTTTCTAGTATTACATACTCAGTTATGAAATGAAAATTTCCTACTCAAACACATTTATACAGCAAAAGAACAAACCCCCAGAAATGAGAGTTTGTTCTTTCATTCTATAAAGTGAAACTTTAATCAGTGGGGGTTTTCTTCATCCCCCACTGATTATTAGTTGAACCAATCGGACTTTTATGGGCAGTTAACCCCCCACCTAAATTCTTTGCTTTCGCTGCATTTTGAGGTGGGGGGTCTTACTGCCCGTTAAAGTGGGGTAAATTTCCACTTTTAATTTAGGACCATTGCTTTGTCATTTAAAAGACGATCTAATTCTTCCATATGATTTGTTTCATCTGCAATCATGTCTTCTAACTTTACAACTAACTCTGTCATATTTAATTTTGCTGCCTGTTCTTTTCGCTTTTCATAACGCTTAATTGTTTCATATTCTGATTGTCTAGCATATTCTAACATTTCTCTCACATCTTCTGCTTGTTTCACTGGTAAAGGGATTGTAGTAGGTGTACCACCTAACGTCTTAATTTTCTCTGCTAAATATAGGGCATGTCCTTGTTCATCACTAATTTCAGATTCAAAGAAAGGCTTTAACACTTGTCTATATATACCCGAAACCGTAGCTGCATAATGGTTATACATAATAATTGCCGAGTATTCTCCTGCTAAATCTTCATTTAATCCTTCGATTAGTTCTTTCACATCGTGTGACATTTTTATATCTCCTCCTATACTTAATAACTACCCCTTTTCTCATGTTTTAAACATCATTATTTTTAATTTTTTATGTATCTAAAAATGCGGCTTGTTTCAACTTACTTATTGCTTGTCTTTTAATACGAGAAACGTGCATTTGTGAAATACCTAACCGTTCCCCTGTATCTTTTTGATTTAAATTTTCTCCAAATATATAATGAATAACACTCTTTTCTGTCTCATTTAATACGTTAAAAATATCCTTTAAAACGAGACGCCTTTCTGTCTCTTCATATCCTTGCTCTACTTCACCTACAGATTCAATTCTCGCTACCGAACTGCCATCAGATGCATTTTCAACTACATCATCTAAGGAAGATACTCGATAATTATTTTTCGCATCCATAATTTCTAGCACTTCCTCTTCGGATAGTCCTAAATGATCCGCAATCTCTATAATCTTCGGTGAACGTTGCAGCTGATCTGTTAGCTCCTCTATCGCAAGTTTAATTTTTCCGCCTAGATCTTTAATTCGCCTTGGAACGTGAATGCCCCATGTTTTATCACGTAAATACTTTTTTATTTCCCCTACTATCGTAGGTATTGCAAACGGCTCAAAAGCATTCCCTATCGAATAATCATACCTTCTTATTGCGCCTAAGAGCCCTAACATGCCTACTTGTATAATATCCTCATGCATCGGTCCGCCTTTTGAATAGCGATATGCAATAGAATAGACGAGATTTTTATAATGCTCAACTAACCTTTCCTGCGCTTCATCACAGTGGTTTTGTTGAAATTCTGCAATTAGTTTCATAACGTCTTCTTTAGTAAGAGTTGTAGGTTGAGATTGGATTTCCATCATTCTCCACCTGCTCTCTTTGTATATATTTTGTCATTAAAACTGTCATGCCCTCATCATGCATGATTTGTATATCATCCATTAACGTATTGATTAAATATAAACCTAAACCATTTTCCGGCAAATGCTCTACTGGTTTACTAATATCATACGGACCAACTTTCCTTTTTAAGTTATTAAAATCAAAGCTAACTCCATTATCCGCAACCATAATTTCTAATCGATCTTCATATAGACCGAAGACAATTGTAATTTCTCCAACGTCTTCTTTGTATGCATGTTGTACAATATTTGTACATGCTTCACTAATAGCAATTTTCATATCCTCTATATCGTCGTAAGCAAAACCCATTCGATTCGCAACACCAGCCATTGTTAAACGAATAATAGCGACATATTCTGCCTTTGCAGGAATTTTCATTTCTATCTTTTCAAATCTCTCCATCATCCCTAGTCACCTTCTTTCTACTTTTTCAAAATCGGAATTCAAATTTAATATTTCTGTTAACCCTGTAATATCAAATAATCTTTTTAACCTTTTAGATACACCAATAAACTCTAGCTTTCCATCATTTTTCTTAACTGCTTTTAATAGCGCTATAAAAACACCTAAGCCTGTACTATCCATATACTCTACCTCAGTAAAATCTACTACAATATGAACCTCTTTTTCGCTTGCAATAGGCATGATCTTATTTTTCAAATCTGATGCTGTATATGCATCAATTTCACCATTAAGTTGTACCGTATAACCTACATCATTTTGCAAAATATTTATTCCCAAATTCATCATTTCCGCCCCCTTATCTCAAACTACTACTATGTTAATTACCCATAAAAATTAGTTTTAAACATATTTTTTTATTTTTATTATAAATAAATTTTCTACACCTTTCTCGGCTTAACACGTAAAAACTACTACTAAATGTTTAAAGCTTATAAATTTGTGTATGTATAATGTATAAACATTATTTTTAGGGGGATCTATCTATGGAAGAGCACAATTTTAAAAAAGGAGATTTCGTACAATTTTCTTATCGACACGATCATGCTACAAAATTAGTTGGTTCCATTATTAACATACTAACGAATACAATTGTAGTGGATATAGGTAATAACGAAGACTTGTCTCATATAGAACCAAGGCAAGTTGTAAGAATAAATAATTGCGAAAAAGTAACGATGGTTTAATACATAATAGAAAGTGTAATTTCAATGAGCGGGGAATTCTTTATTCCCCGCTCATTCGCATGCAAAATATAAAAAAGCATCCAAATTATTTTAATTGGATGCTTTTTTATGTATATTTATCATTCTATTTACTTTATAGCTATATATAATAAACTTAAGATTACTATTCATGATCAAACTTACGCTTTCCGCAGCATTCTAGAGAAGAATGTAACGATTAAAATAAAGACGATTGCACCTAATAACGCTGGAAGAACGAAAATACCTCCCCATTCAGGACCCCAATGACCAAATAACGCACTACCTACCCAAGATCCGATTAATCCCGCAATCACATTACCAACTATACCTAAAGGAAAGTCTTTTCCCGTAATCATTCCAGCTAACGCACCAATAAGTCCACCTACAATACACGTAATAATAAGTCCCACAATTAAACCTCCCATATTATTTTTATAATGGATTTATCAAGCTTTGGTTTGTAACCAAAGCTTGATAAACATGTATTATTCTTTATTATCCAGCCCATCACTTATCTTTTGTTTCACTTTTCCGACTTTTTCTTTTATCGTTCCCTTCGTCTTCTCCCACTTCCCTTCATTTTTCAACTCTCTATCTTCTGTAACTTCACCAATTCCTTCTTTTACTTGTCCCTTTGTCTTTTCAACTTTACCTGTAATTTGTTCTTTTAGTCCGCCACTCATATTTCCCATCTCCTTTTCTTAATAGATTTATAGGATACAAATTTAAATAGAATACGTGCATCTTCTTTCTTGTAACCATTCACCGACTCTTTCTAAATCCTTAACGAATAACAAGATTTTCCCTTCATCCAGCTTTTCTTCATAGAAGTTCGCTTCTTCCTCATTAAGCCCTAACTCCTGCATCTTATTTCTTAACTGATCTCCCGTTTTTTGAAAGACATTAATAATGCTTGTCCCAAGCCCCTCCTCTTTTATACCAATTGTATTTACGTCTGCATTGTCTGCGATTCTATCTGTCCTTTCTTTCTCGTGTGTTAATACGTAAATATCTTTTTGGTCTATTCCTTTCTTCACTAGATCATTCGCCGCATTCATGACCTCTTTCTCCGTAATAAATTCATATACAAAAGGTTTACTATACTTCGTTTCCATCTTTAACTTCCTCCTTTAAAATGAATTATTTGTTATATTATATGTAGTACACCCATTTTCGAAATGTTAAACATAAAATTTGAAAAAAAATGAGAAGGAGAGTACATATGCACTTTCGTCTAGAGTTATTTGTAGAAGATTTGCAAAGGTCTATTCGTTTTTATGAGGAAATCCTTACCCTTGTATTCTCAAAAAAGAATACAACTGGTGCAATGATTAAACTAGGGGATTTTTCTTTATTATTGACCCCTGATTATATTCTTAATGAAAATCATTATTTAAAAACAGATGGACTTAATCCAAAAGGTAAAGGTGTTGAGATTATCATAGTTTTTGATCATATCGAACAAATATACCAACATGTATTAGAAAAAAATTATCCAGTGGAATCTAACCTTAAAATGCAATCTTGGGGAATGAAGGATTTTCGTATCGTAGACCCTGATGGTTATTATTTACGATTAACCTCCTCTTGAATTTTCTTTATCCCAAAACTAGTAGAATAAATCCCCTTACAATAACTACCTGAATTAACAGAAAATTGTTATAATTAAACATAAGGAGGGATACTATGAAAAAAATCATATCTATATGCGCTCTAACCGCTCTATCTTTCACTTTAATAGGCTGTACAAGCACCTCAGCTACAGATAAAGCTTCACAAGCTAAGCAAGAACATACACAAACTACCTTTCAATTAAAATCCGCAAATATTACAGACATTGAAATACTTAGTACAATAAATAACAACGTTTCAAAATCTCAAACAGACAACGAAGAAATGATACAATCTATCGTTTCAGCAGTTCAAAAAGGCACGCCTAAAACAATCACTTTAGATCAAAAAAAGCGAGAATCTGCACATTCTACTATTACCGTTACATATAAAGATGACACAAAAGAAGAATTTCTTGTTTGGGTTGATAATAAAGAGCAAATTACGATTGCTAAAGATGAGAAGAAGGATAAGGTTAAAGGTGTGATCGTGAATATTGAAGATGCTAAAATGATGAAGGATTTTTTTAAGAAAACATCTTAGCAGATAACTTTTCTTTATACATTAAAAAAGCCCACCTATTTCCGTAGGCGGGCTTTATCTTTATTACACAATAAGAAAGTATACTCTCATTTCCTCTGAAATTTCATGTAATTATACATATTTGTGAACATAAATGTATTGATGAACTTTATCTACATACGCATGGCATTAATCCATTGAAAATTTATCTTCTTTAAAGCTAAAGCAAAACTCTCTTTTAGAAAAAAGAACAGACACCCTAAGGTGCCTTCCTCCGACTTGAACCACTTTAATTTTAATAATATGCATTAGACTCTTATCTCAAAAATAATCTAATGTATTCCAATAAAAGAAAGATAATGATAAAATAAAAGTGCAACAAGATGTTGCTTAGTTTTTAAATTTCATGGGAATAACACAAAAGCTAGGTTTGGTCGCCAAGTTTTTTCATTCCTATCGGTCATGAAATACCTCGGTTGGTCACCGGGGTCTTTCTTTTTTATTAACGTATATATAGGTCTATTATGGACAAAATAAAATATAATATTAGTAGAAGATAGAACACTGACATCTTTGCCGCTTCTAAATTACTTTGGTCTTGTGCGAAGAAAGTATGGTCAGTACTTTCAGCTCAGTGTTCCATCTACTTTAGTTTTTGAGTTGAGTGTTGCTAATCATAGCAGCACTTTTTTACATTCCAATTTGTTCTTTGATGAATTGAATTATATGTTTTACAAACTGGCTTTGCGTGAAGAAATAATGAATATTTCTCAGTACTGTCGTCCACGATGCTAGATTACTTACAAAAGACTGGGGTTCTGTCTTTTTGGTCGCCTTTTTTTTACGTTTTTTCATTCCTGTCCCTCCCTTCATAAGGGAAGGGCAAAGATGGCACATTTTATATTTTAAAGAGTTATATAGAAGAGGACAATCTATTCATTAGCAAAATAAAGAAAAGACACCCTAAGGTGCCTTCCTCCGACTTGAACCATCTTAATTTTAATAATATGTATTGGACTCCCATCCAATTATTATTTTACCATGTTAAGTTGTTTTTGTTTATTGAGAAATACAATAATTTACTTGTGCTGGTTGTCTGTATGAGGTCTTTTTGTAGTCCATGCAGCGATTAACAAAAGAACAATAGCCGTGATAACACCTAAAAGTCCTTGCTTGAGCCACATGGATAATGCGGCATTTGAGCCAACGGCTAGAAACATAAGCATTACTGTGTATGTATTAAATTCCATTATAAGCAATCTCCTAATGGAACTACATATTGGTAGAAAAAATATATACTTCTCTGCCTATCTTAATGTTACTTGATAAGTGCTTGTTTTCATCGTCTCTCTTCAT
This sequence comes from Bacillus sp. FSL R9-9834, assembly GCF_038006905.1. Lineage (NCBI taxonomy): Bacteria > Bacillati > Bacillota > Bacilli > Caryophanales > Bacillaceae > Bacillus > Bacillus sp. FSL R9-9834. The sequence continues at coordinate 1,006,275 of NZ_JBBOWD010000001.1, read as the reverse complement.
ACAACCGATGTGCTTTATATGAGCAAATTAAATACATAACAATTGCTGTAGGAATAAACAACCATGCAAAGCCTCTCATCAATGCTAATGGTGTTTCAAATAAGAATGACCATAGAAATGATACACCTTGCTTATCCCATAGTCCTGGCGTAAAATATAGTTCTTTCGGATTTGCAAGTGCTCCTAAATGAATCGTGTCATTAAACATAAATAGGATTAATATCGGAATAGAGCATATAGCTAACTCTAAAAATGTTTTAGATAGACGTTTATATTTCCCTGCTCGTGACATTTGATCTGAAAAAATGTCATCTTCGCTTTCCTCATCTACCTTTTTAAAATAGTGCGTACCTGACCACCAATTACCAGCTATATGCTCCCAGCCACTATCTTCAAATAATGTGCAGTAATTCATAAAATCACTTTTTCTACTAAATACTCTATGGTCTATTTTAATCGTCGCATCTTCCGGTTCTGTATATCTAAATGTATAACCAAATGTATTACTTTCTAGTTGATATCCTTTCCAAGCCATCTCTTCTAACCATTTTTCCTCTTTCTCAAAGTCTAAAAAGAATCTCAATTTCCACATCATCGTTTCCCCCTAACTATACGTGTAATAAACTTTTTGTAACCTCAATAATGTGCTGCATTCTCATAAAGTCTAAATGCAATACTTCTTTCCCACGTTCCGTAATGACATACACTTTTCTTCGTTTATCTTCACTTTTTACCGATTCTATTAACCCTTGTTTTAATAAATTTTCAACCGCCCCATACAATGTACCCGCTGCAATTTTCACTTGATGATTACTCAATCCCTCTACCTTTTGCATAATTAAATAACCATGTGCTGGCTCTAATAAAGCTAAAAGAACGTAATACGTCGTTTCCGTTAATGGTAAATTTTTATCTCTATTCATAAAGACCTCCAATGTAACGATAAATATATAGCTAAACTATATAGTTCAACTGTATAGTTCAACTGTATAGTTTTATTTTATACAGTTAGACTGTATATGTCAAATGCAGAAATAACTTTATAACCCATAACAAAAACGCTACCTTATAAAAAGATAGCGTTTTTCATATTACCCTTGCTTATTCTTTGCCTTCATTTGCTCTTCATAAACAAACTTTGCGGTCATGAAATCGTTAGGAAAATCTCCCAACGCCTTCTTCATCACGTTCAATTCTTCTTGTGATTTGATCTCTACTCCGTTTAAGAAATCAAATGCTTTTGATTGTTCATCCGCAACAAAGTTTTGCGTCATATAGTCATCTTGGAAGTCTTGCTTCGCCTTTTCTTTCACTTAATTCATTGCATCTGTTTTATTTATATTTTTCACAAAACTACTCCAAACAAATACTGAAAATAGCATTGTTTATTTCGGAAAAATTACAAACATACTTTTAAATAATATTGATTATCATTTTCAATTAGTTAATGATATAATAACCTTATCAAATATAAGGAGGAAACAACAGTAAGTGCGAACATACGAAAATATGAACAACACTCTTTATCACGTAAATTTCAAAATAAAAAAAGAGAGGTGAACAGTCTGCTACTAACAAAAGAGCGAATATAGATAACAATATTCTTACGGTGCAAAAGAATGTACATTTGTCTATATTTTTAGTAGCAGAAAATTATGATTACATCTTTTATCCCTAAAAATGTATGTATCTTTTCTATTATCCTATTTTCTATATTCTTTTCATCACTATCATCGCAACAAACAATAGCAGCAGAAGATCCCGAAGCTCCAGTAACAATAATGAATCCAGATGAACTTTCCAAACCCGAAAACTATATTCAAAGTACAGATTCATTATATGAAGAAACCGGAGGCCTTTATACAGAAGAGGACCTCAAAAACGCCATACCTAAAGATAAAACAAAAACGCCGGACAACTCCATCAAATTAAATCCATCATTTGAGAAACCACCTATGAAAGAAAAAGATAAGAAGCAACAATTTGCACCACCAACTTATCCCAGCAATGATCCTTTCCCAACTAAAGCAATAGTTCCCAAAACTACAGGAACCTCTAATTCTAAAACGTCGGTATGCTCTGCATCTGTAGTTACTTCTAATGAAGATAACGCAATATTAACAGCAGGTAACTGGCGTTAAAGCTTCCTTGTGTACGGACTTTTTATTTGTTCCAGCGTAGTTCGATATGGGAAAAATCCCATGCACCATAACTACATGAAAAAAGTGAAAGCATCTTCGACTTCATCGAGGACGTTTTCACTTTTTAAACTAAATTTGTTACATCTCTTTTTCATTCTCACTACATAAACGTAATCGTTACTAAAGAATATCCTTCTTTCGCATTATACGGCTCCGCTTTATAAGAAACACGGTTCGCTCCTTGCGGATAACCGATTTCCCCAATTGCTTTTTTCACATCTTGTAATGCACCATCCATTGATTGTTTATAAAGGATTTCAATCTTTGGTAACTTTTCTTTATAACGTTGCTGCATTTTATTTTTTAATTCGTTATAGTTATTTGCGATGTATTCATTTCCTAAATAATTTAACTTTGTATCTTTTAATATTTGCTGATATATAGGAGTTTTCGTACCACCTGCCGCAATTTTATTTGTTAATGTACTATAATAACTTGTTGTAGCTTGCGGATAGTCCCCGCGGTTCCACTCATGATTTCTTGCGATTTGTTCATCTGATAAGTTGAAATAGGAATACGTTACGCGGCCTTGTTCATCTGGAATCGGATCATCAAATGTTGTATCAAGGTGATACCATTTATTTTCGATTTTCACCAAATTCCAAGCATGAGGTTGTCCATCGCCAGTTCCCGTTACGAAATGATTCTCAATCCCCGCTTCTTTTAATAATTGATAGGTTAATAGTGCGTAACCTTGGCAAACCGCAGAACGATTTACGAGTGCTTCATATGCTGTGTAAGCTTTATAAGACGTATCGTAAGAAATATGTTTTACGACATAATCATGAATCGCCTTCACTTTTTCATGATCATCCATCCCAACTTGTGTAATAGAAGAAACAATTGCCTTCGCTTGCTTCATTACATATTCTGTTTGTTCTTTCGTTTCACGATATGTAATTTTTAGCGTAAACGTATAATTTCCAGGTGATCCAGAAAGTCCATATGAAACATTCGATCTATTATTATTTGTATACTCATTTTTACTTGCCACTTCTTTATAAGCGTTAAAAAGTGTATTCATCACTTCTTTTGTATTACTATTTGTCGTTTTATATGGAAGTGTAATATTCGTTTCGTACGCATTAATACGCTTTTGCACTTCATCTTTAAATGCTGCTAATAGTGCTGCATCCCCTGTATCTTGCACCGCAACTTCTGGTTTTTTATATTTCAAAGTGTTATATAAAAATTGCGCATACTGTTCACGTGTTACCGTTTTAGATGGCTCAAATTTCCCTTCACCTGTACCAGAAGCAATCCCAGTTGATTGCACTGCACTAATTGCGTTTTCACCCCAAAAACCGCTTGGAACATCGTTAAATGTATGCTTTTGTTTCGCAGAAAGATGGAAGGCATTTGTTAAAATTTGCGCCATTTCCGCACGACTCACAGGAGCTTTCGGTCTAAAATTCCCTTTCTCATCCCCTGTAAATACCCCTGCATTCGTTAACATTAAAATTTCCTCAGGGAACATCGTAGAGTTTTGATTAATATCACCATAAGGGTTATTAAACTTAGATCCATCTTTTAATACATAAAGAGCATTATTGCTACTAAATGTTCCGCCTTGTCTATTCGGAAGCATTACACGATACACTAAAGCTGCAACTTGCTCCCTCGTCGCAACATCTCCAAAACCAAATATCCCATTTCCATAACCGGAAAGAATATTTTTGCTCGCTAAATCTTTAATTGCTGGATACGACCAATGCGATGTAGGCACATCGGAAAAAACACCCGCCTCAGCAGCTCTCACATCACTGCCGTTTGTATACAGTAAAGCACCACCAATAAGTGATAATGATGTAATTGATTTTAATAGTTTTGTGTACATAATTCCTTCTCCCAATATCGTTCTCTATTTATGTTATTTTTTGTCGAAAAATCTAAAAGAATATGACAAAACATATTATACTATTAAAATTTTTTGAAGGATATATTAGGTTTTGAAATATGCAAAAATTCATATTGTTATAGGAGCTCATGGTGATATTATGTTGTTTTACTTGCGGATATATAAATAAAAGAGAAATACAACATACAAACAGCCCAAATTACTCATTGAAACTTGGGCGTTGTTTAAAATATGAATGAATACTTTTCATATGGATTCTTATCAGATTCTAAATTAGTTAATATAGATTCCCTTTACAAATATGGATTTCCTCAAAACCCTTATCATCATAAATTACTCATTTTTATACTATAAATCATTATAACAAAAATAAAAATTTTGTTATAATGAACTAAATGAGAAAAGCAATAACAACTACATCTCTATATTAATATAAGTTACCTCAAACATCACAACTAGTTCCGATACTCACAAAATAACCAATTGAATATAATTAAAATAAATCGCTATTTAGCATTTCAGATCCGAGAAAGATTTATTTGCAAAGGATTTCTATAACCAAAAATTGAATATTATATATAATAAGTTTATTTTTTATTAATACTGTGTAATACCAATGCTTCAGCGGGTTCCAGATTTTGAACTTTTTATTGATTATAAATAGTATTCATACTTAAACTTTAATCTATGTTGATTTATATCTGACTTTCGAAAGAAATAACTATCTCTTATACTCAAACTAAAACTTAGATTCTTTTTTTAAGCTATTTTCTTTACTCTTTTTATAGCTCACATACTTTAATTCCTTATTATTATACTCCACAAATTCTCCTCTACTCTCACATTGGTAGAGTAGGAAAAATAACAATAATTCTATTTTGATTTAATACCTTTTAACTACAACATAATTTTAAAAGGGGAAAAAACATGAACAAAGTGAAAAATAACCATAGCATAAAAATGGAAAAGAACGAGAAAAATGATGAATATATTAAGAATATCGAGGATGAACTTAAAAAGGCAAAAGAAGCAGCCACTAAAGAGCCACTAGGTTTTTTTGATTATCTGGAGTTGGAAAAAGAAAACTAGTAATCCTAGTTTTCTTTTTCCAAAAATAACTGTACACATTATCATATTTTTATTTTGATAGATCTAATAACCCATTACCTTCAGCACTAGCCTCCAGCCCCAAAGAAACTGTACGTTTAATTATTTGCGCATAGATTTCAGCCTCGGTCATAGTTCTTTTAAATTCTTTTTCTATAATATTAATTATTAAAGCAGCTGCTCCAGCGACATGAGGTGCGGCCATAGATGTACCTGAAAGAGTTTTATATCCATTTCTTGGAGTAGTTGATAAAATATCCCGGCCTGGAGCAACCAAGTCAATTTGATTATTGGTATTAGAAAAATATTCAATCTTTTTCTTAGAATTTACCGCTCCAACTTGAACAACCTCATTGTATATGCCTGGATATATCTTTTCTGTGGTGTCAAAATTCCCATCTCCATAATTTCCCGCTGCACAGACTATTAAGATTTGTTGGCTTATAGCTGTTTTAACCGCATTGTATAAGTTCACATCATCCTTTCTTCCTCCTAAAGACATCATTATTACTCTTACTCTTTCACCATTTTCTCCACGCCAATTAATAGCATAATAAATCGCATTAATAATTGATTGATATTTTGTTTGTCCATCACCATTAACAACTTTTAGAATAAGCAAACTTGCTTTAGGAGCTACTCCAACTACCCCTTTTCCATTTTTTGCTGCAGCAATGATTCCAGCAATATGAGTGCCGTGTGAATTATTGTCTGCAAAATTAGCGATATCACTTTCGTAATCAGATGTAAAATTCCTTCCACCAATAATATTTTCAGCTAGGTCAGGATGATCAATTTGACATCCCGTATCTAAAATAGCAATGATTACCCCTTTTCCATAATTAGCTTTCTCCCACATCATTGGAGCCTTAATCATATTTACCCCAGTAGGAACTACATCATTTGTATTAGTAGATAAGACTAATCTCTCATTAACCAATCAAAACAACCCCATTCTAAACCTTTTATTATAAAAAAGGATACTGTTCTCAGCGATTATAAATATTCCTCCAAAAGATATAATCCTATTTAATACTTTTCTATCTACTTCAGCATGTGTGTAACTTTTGCATATTTATTAAACATAGTTTCATTTTTCACCGTAATTAAGTTAATACTTTTCTTAAAAGTGTAATAATAATAATATAATAAAACCCTCAATTATAGACTTTTTAAAAGTCCATAATTGAGGGTATACAATTTAAAATAGTGAATAAATCCCACATCATTGAAGTGAAAATACAATATTAAATTTTCCCTCCACGCTTTATCCAATTAACATACCCATTAAATACTAGCAGTTTCTCACTTAATTTCATCGGGGTGAATAACAAAATAGTATATAAAAAACCGTATATTAATAAGAATATTAAAAATTTAAAGAGTATACTGTAATTCAGACTTATACTAATAAAAAGGCTTATAAAGAACACAAGAAACATTATAAAAAAATATCTTTTATAGGTAAACATATTCTCCCTCCTTTATAATAGTAATTGTAACACCAAACTTGAGGAGGGAGTATGTTATTTTAGCAATATCCTAAACTTTTACATGTAGGTCCACAGATCAAGTAATTATCAGAGAAACATTTTACTCCCCAAATCGCTCCGCAAATAAGTATACATGCTGGACCTCCAATAGCAGCACAAGCAACACTACATGCCATTGTACCAGTTAAACCACAAGACATACCTTGAACAAAATTACATACTCCTGAACATACAGAGCATTTAGAAACCTGGATAGAAGCACTTTCTGCTTCTTGTGCTGTATCAATAAATTTAATATTTTTTAGTTCTTCCGAATCGTATAGTGGATTTTCATGCCAGTCTACTTCATAGCCATTTTCCTGGGCTTTAAGAGATAAAATAGGATATACTTTTTCCTCTACAGCCTGTAAGGAATGTGATAGACCATCAACAAAAATATTTCCAGTGACTTTCAGTTCTGTCCCTTCGATTGAAAAAGAAATATTCGTATTAATTTCTTCAAACATTAAACTCAATACTTTAATAGGAGTTTCACCTGTTGTATATTTAGAGCCTTGTGCTTCAGTAAGAAGTTCTTTTAATTGCTGACCCTTTTTTTGAGAAAAGTAATTATCTAAAGAATATGAAACTAAAGCTTGTACACTTTGATTAGACAACGCCTTCTCTTTTAACTTTTCAAGCTCTCTCCCTTCTACTTCCTCAAAATTAATTGTGTTTTTTTCTTCCATCATCTTTTCCCCCTATAAATAATATTTGGAGGCGACACTCGGATTCGAACCGAAGATAGAGGTTTTGCAGACCTTTGCCTTACCACTTGGCTATATCGCCATATGTTCTCTTTCATTATCTAAAAGAGAATTCTTCAATATAAAAATCAAAATTTTATCTTTAATTTTTCTTCCCTTAAAAAGAGACGGAAAATTCAGTTTTAAAGAGGCGACACTCGGGTTCGAACCGAGGATAAAGGTTTTGCAGACCTTTGCCTTACCACTTGGCTATGTCGCCATATGTTCTCTTTCATTACCAAAAAGAGAACTCTTAAATACGAAAATCAAAATTTCATCTTCAAATTTTTATAAACTTAGTTCTTTTTTGCATACAAAAGATGCTAACTTCATGTTGTTTTTCAATGAAATCAAGGAAACTATGTAACTTAGTTGTATATACCATAGCTAAATCTTGATAAAAACAGACATCCTCTTCCTTACAACAATCTATACATTTCGCAACAGTCATTAAATCTCTTTTTAATTCGTTATACCTTTTCAGTTCATTCTCAATTTCGTTCACGTATATCCCTCCTGCTTTAAAAACTATACACTTACTATAAGAGAAGTAATTAATGCGAAATTCAAAGTTGAAATGAAAATAAATTACTTCATTCGAATTACATCTTTTAATGTTTCAATGACATCTGTTAATCTTTCCAGTTTTTTCTCAAATCTAATTAACAAATAAACGGCTAATGCAACTGGAAAGCCAAAATTACCAATTGCAGAAAACCATGGTTCTAAATGAGTAGGATCCATATTACTCGTACCACCTTTCTAAATTAATTGCGTTTGCTTCCTTCTTTGAGATATGAAAACCCTAACTTTTCTGTACAATTTTAAAATATAAGTATGCTGTACACTGAAACTACAGCATTGTCTGATCAAGAAGAAAACATATGTAAGAGCAAATCGAGTGCACAAGAAACAAATAAAGTAGCCCTAGATGTCCTAGTAATTTTTACATCATGTCCCTTTCAAAAAAGCATTGTAGTTTATAAAGAGAAATCACATCACCTAAACTAAAAAAGCATGAAATAAAAAACATTCTATATAGCTTCACGAACATAAAAAAGATGATTGATATTTAAAATCACAATCACCTTTTTTCCTAATACTATTTTAAAAATCTACACTCATAACATACACTCTTATTTGTTCAAAATGGCTCGGAGTTTACTTTCCTTAAAACCAACTACCTTTTCTTCAGTCTGTTTACCATTATCTTTAATGATAAATAAAGGAATACCCACCGCATTGTATATTTCGAACTCTGTTCGTACTTCCTCATTTGTTACGTCCTTATTAATATATTCAAAACCATTTTCCTCCAACCATCTTTTAGCTCTAACACAAAAAACACAACCATTATGACCATATAAAATGATTTGTTTAGTCAAATTTATCCCTCCTTATCTCTATTCCTTAATTAAAGAGTTAATCTTTAGATAAAAATCAAAAAGCCTCATTTTATCTTTTATATTTTCTTTCTATTTTTTCATCTTGCATCTAGACCTTTATATATTTGTATTTCTCTGACCTTTTTCTCTTCGACAAATTTATAAGATGGAATTACTGAAAATAAGGGATATACAAAATACCCCTTTTCTACCGAATAAAATAATGAGATAATACACAAAGAGAACTTACGTTCGATTTTTTCTAGGGATTTTTTGTTATTTTTTTATTTTTCAGGTGTTTGTTTCTCTTTTTAAATAGCGAGGAGGGTATTTATGAATAATAAAATAATTCAGGACTTTATTAATAAACACAAAAAAAAAATGGAGCAACCGATTGTCCGTAGCTTTTTGCAAAGTAAATATAATTACAATCTCTTTGAAGAAGCAATTACTAATCCAACACCTGAAAATAAACAGATTTTAGATCAAACTTTTAAATCACATTTTAAAAAAATAAAAGTAATAGATTATGTTAGTAAATTAATACATTACTATTCAATAGACCTTCAGAAAAAAATAACTCTCAATAAACAAAGGAATGTCTTGAATCTAGATTCCACGGTTGCAACGAAGGACGGGGACATGATTTCTAAATATGATATTATAACTTTAGATAATGAAGATAATACATATGATAAATTCATACAAAATGAAGATAATTTACAAAGTCACTTAAGCGATGAATTGTTAATCAAAAGTTTTTGCAAGCTATCAAAGAAACAAATAAAAATTCTAAACTTATTTTATTTAGAAGAATATACAAATAAAGAAATCGCCAAGATATTAGGAGAATCTGAACAAACCATTTCTTATAATCATAAAAGTGCAATTAAAAAATTGAAACAATCCATGCAAATAGAAAAGGAGAGAATTGATAATGAATAATTGTACAACTATTGAATTTGAAGAAATAATAGAGATGTTTTCCCCTAAGATAAATAAATGTATACAAAATACCCCATTTCAGGAAAGAGAAAATATAGAACAAGAAATAAAAATAAAAATTTTAGAAAAAATCCCTGTCTTACAAGAAATTACTGCACCTACTTTTTTTGACTTTATAGAACAAAATTACACGTCACCAAATTTACAATCTAAATAGATATGAATCCTCAACTAAAATGGATACTTCTTTTAAAATCTGTAAAAACTCATATTGATATTATTTTGTTTTGCTTACGAATATATAACACACAAATAGCCCAAGTTCCTCATTGAAACTTGGGCTGTTTTTCGTTCTAGCGCAAACACCATAGGAGCATGCAAGTAGTACTACCCTAAACTTGACCATACTCCCACGATTACTTTAACAAAGGTTTTCACTAGAACCTTCTATACTATTTAACTAACTCTACTTGTTTCTCTAATTCTCTTCCAAGGAATATAGCAAGCTCTAGCATACCAAATTGATTCGCTACAGACTCTGCATCAGAATTATAGTTTGTATTTGTATTAATATCATACGTATAAATTGTTCCATCCGAACTGCGAATAAATTCAATGCCAGCAACGGCAATCTCATTTTCTTTCAAAAATTCTTTGTATTGTTCAATAATCGGCTCATGGAAGTCCCGTATAATTTCAAATTTTGTTGGCACTTCTGTCTTACTCTCTTCTCCTACTGGGCAAAAAGCATCTTGAATCGAGCATGCATCTGCCGGACAAAGTTCGAATCCTTCTGATGTATCTACTTTAACTGCATATACAAACTGGCCCCCTACAAACTCACAACGTGTAATATATGGTTCTGGCGCTTCAATATATTGCTGGATTAAAGTAATTCCATCAATGGGTTCTTCAAACGATGGACTATCCAAATATTGTTCTAAAGCATCGATGGAATGAAATAGTTGAACACCAAGGCCTTTCCCTGCACGGTTATGCTTTGTAATGAACGGTACTTCCCCTAACTCCCTAGCTGCTTTTACTATATGATTACGGCCAACAGCACCAATTGTTTTCGGCACTTGTATGCCAAATTTTCTTAATGCTGCATATTGATTCAATTTACTTACTTCAAGACGTAATGCACGAGATCCATTACATACTGTGCGCCCGTATCCCTCTAGCCAAGCAAGAACCCCTTCCGTCAATTCAGGTGCATATCGATGACCTCTCGTATGTGAAGAAGCACTCATACGGCTATAAAAAACACCTTGGGGAGGTTCTTTGTCTAACGAAATCGTCCCTTCATCTAAATGCCATTCCTCATACGGCAACTCCAGTTCTTTCAACCTTTTCACTAAATGATCCGTCCATTCCTTATTCTCATGTAATATGTAAATTTTACTCATTTATAATCAATTCCTTTCTTTTCGCTTCAACTAATGGCATCACTTTTTCAGAAAATCGTTTCATCTCTTCAAGCTGTGGCGAAAATTGTAAAAGTAATAACGTAACACCCACTTTTTCAAAGGCGAGTATTCTTTCTGCAATTTGTTCTGGTGTTCCAATTAAATTCGGACGTAATCCACGATTAGATACGGAATAATCATTCAGCTTCACTTGCTGTTCCAAATGCGATTTACTAATAAAGTCTTGGTAACCCGCGTAACCTAACGCATCGTCTTTCACATCCGTTATGCGTCTCCATTCCTCTACTGCCTCTTCTTCTGTATCACGACAAATGACGTAAGCTGCAAGCCCGAATGACTGCAATGGCTCCTCTGTAACTTTCTTTCTACGATTCTTCATATCTTCTATTTTCACAGATACTTCTTCCACTGTTCCCCCGTGCATGACATATGCATCCGCATGGTTTACAATGACCTCTTTTCCTCGCTCACTCTCACCACCTGCATAAATCTTAATTCCTTGTTTCTGTACAGGTTTTGGACTTAAATGTGTATGATGAAGCTCATAAAAATTCCCTTTATACGAAAACACTTCTTCTTTCCAAAGCTCTTTCAAAACTGTTACAAATTCCTCTGTTCGATCATATCTTTCATCATGTGCGGTAAATACTCCGCCGTACTGTCTCGCTTCTTCTTCCCACCATGCTGAAACTACATTCAATGTAAAACGACCATTACTTAATTGATCAATATTTGCTGCCATTTTCGCTGTGACTGCTGGATTATGGAAGCCAGGTCTTACAGCTGTCATAATCTCTAATTTATCCGTTACTGCTGCAAGTGCCGCCGCAGTTGTCCACGCTTCTAAACTTGGTGCTGAAACACCTTTTATATCATTTAAGTTTAATTCCGCAATAAGTGTTGTTGAAAAACCTAATTGTTCTGCCGCCTGTGCTGTTTGTTTTGCATACTCAAACGTAGGCGGCATAGATTCATCATCTACATTCCGAAGCCACCCCCCCAAAAATCGGTAACCAAAAACCGTACTCCACTACCTATTCCCCCTTTAACTTTTAGCCATAAAAAAAGCTACTCTTAACGAAATAAGAGTAGCCTTCTTGACTAAATGAACCGCTCTTATCTTTCAGGTGTTTCTTCACCTGCAGGATTTGGCACCTTTCGTCTCACACGAGGTTGCCGAAGTTTCATAGGGCCCGTCCCTCCACTTCTCAACATAAGAATTGTTTGATTTTCATTTATTATAATCATCAGAATAATAAAAATCAATCATTTAATACTTATTTTTCCTATAAGCATTAAATGATATATAAGAAATCATATTTTTATAGCAGTTCATAAAGGTATTATCTTGTTTTACCTACGAATATATAAAGGGGTATGTTGTATCACGTCGAAAACATCATTTTAAATGTATCATTTTTGTAATTTATGTAAATATATTGAATATGTAGAAATATTTATTTAACTTTTGGTAATATTAGGATTCCATTTTATCAAATGAAAAATAGAGGAATTTAGAGAAGTATGTAACAGTGCATAATAAAGCGAAACTTTAATCAGCGGGGGGTTCTTTATCCTCCACTGATTATTAGTTGAACCAATCGGACTTTTATGGGCAGTTGATCCCCCACCTAACTTCTTTGCTTTATTAGTTGTATTATTTATTCTGTTAATCATTATCGGATGCAGTTGTTTCTGCTAAAAAACTATTAGAAAAGATACCTATATGGGTACCTTTTCTTTATATGCCTTATTCATTATCTAGTTCCAAATTTTTGTCACGATTGAATTTGTTTTTTCATTTTTCGTATTCATCATACCTGAAATAAGAATCGATTTCAGACATGTGTTTTTAACGAAAAGAATTGGGGACCATTTTTTCCCACAAAGGAAATACCTTTTTGAAAATCTCTACCATGGAAGGATCAAATTGTGTACCAGATCCTTCTATAATACGTCTATACGCTTCTTCAGGAGATAGAGCCGAACGATACGCTCTTGAAGAAGTCATCGCATCAAAAGCATCTGCTATTGCAACAATTCTTGCGCATAATGGTATTTGATTTCCTTTTAGTTTTTGAGGATAGCCCTTTCCATCCCATCTTTCATGATGAGAAAGAATTATATCTTCGCTACCTTTTATTAAAGATATATTTTTAAAAACTTCTAATCCTAATTGTGGGTGTGTCTTAATAATATTATACTCTTCTTCTGTAAGAGAAGATGCTTTCTTTAAAACCTCATCCGGAATACCTATTTTCCCTATATCATGTAATAAACAAATAAAATGAAATTGTTTTAAAAAATTATCATCATATTCATTTGTTTCTTTAGCAAGAATCGTAGCATAATTGGCTACACGTTCACTATGTCCTTTCGTATATTGATCCTTTAATTCCATTATCCTCATTATCGATAAAGCTGTTTCTTTCATTTGTTTTTCATAGGATGCTTTAATTTTTTGTACTAAAAATTTTAATGAAAGAAATACAAAAAATGACGTAACAAAAATGATTAGAAACAATAATATTAATGATATTGGATAATTAATTTCAAAATAATAAATAGCAATTAAAAATCTACATACCATACAAATAGATACCGTTAGAAGATAATGAATACTTAAAAATAAAGGTGCAGAAATTACTAGGAAGCACTCTAAATATGGGATATGTAAAGACGAACCTGGATCACGTATAAACATAAGATCATATGCCAAAAGATAAATAATACTAACACCAAGAAAAATATATTTTGTAAACATTTGTTTATTCATTTTTTGTAAACACTTATTACATAAAAAAAATGAAATGAAAATAAATAAAAATACGAGTTCAAATAAAAGCTTCTCTAGTGTAAAATCCTTTCCAAGAATAAAATGTTGATAAATATTATCAAACAAAAGAGTACTACAGGGAATAAATAGAAACATGTTTATCGGTTCTTTCGTTTCAATATTTTTAATCCCTTTCATCATTTTACACACCGCCAAACCTTTTTTAATAAAAAAGAAGTTCATATAGATATTATTAATAATATCTAAGAATAGATAATAGTGCAAAAAACACCCTTTCTCATAACCTATAAATGGGGTACCGCCATGATAGGAATGTATAAAGAGATGGATAGGGTTATAGAAAAAGAAAAAGGCGAATTCCTTTTGAAGTTTGGAATTCGCCTTTTTCTTGCTACCGATGATAGGGCGTTATGTTAATCAAGCATGAATAAGTATTCATCACAAAAAATCCAAATCTTTGATTATCATTTTAAATAACCCCCGTTGTTTTTTTACCCTTTGCTAAGGTCTCGCCCTACAGCTTTTTATTACACGGTTCACTTCACTACAATCTCCCTCTATTTCATCACACTCAAGTGACTTTCTCCGCATAAACACATGGACTCAACAAATCACTTCTAAAATTTATAAAAAGAAAAGATCTTTTATATACTTATTAAGATTTATATTTTTTGACTGTACAAGGAATAGTTACAATGTATAAATCTATAGCATAGATTGTAACCCAAATACCTTTACCTTCAGCCGCTAGCTTTTCATTCAATTGTGATAAATGCTCTGACACTTTTCTTTTACCCCATTTTCTAGGAAACCATTGAAAAACCTTAGGAACATTATGTTTCTTGTTATACCATACATTCAATCTCCAAAAACTAAAGATAACATCATTTTCTCTTTAAATGTAGCATCTGCTCCAAACCAAAGGGCTAATAAACTAAGAGGAACAGCAATAAGACCAAAAATAATTAAAATTTTCCTAAATACCTGTAATGAAAGCAAAAACACTTCCTCTTTAATAAATACAACAATTTAACCTTTCTCTACGCCAAACTTTATTTCTAAACCAATACCAAAGCCGACACTTAATTCATTTTTTAATCCAAATTTAGCCTATCCATCTCATTTGAAGATTTAAAAACTCTTCAAGAATCCTATTATATCGCTTATTAGATTCAGAAACCGTATTTCTAAATTAATATGGTCATAATAAAAAAGAGGGTGCCCACTAATCTGTACCCTTTGTAAAGGACATTTTAAAAAAAGTTAGGCGGCATCAAGAAGATGGTTTCTGTATTCGACAGGAGTCATCTTCTTTAAATTCCACTGATATCTGTGCTGATTATAGTATTTCATATAGTCTTTAATTTCTTGTTTTAACTGTGTGAAAGATGTACAAGTTTTGATGTGTGCTTCATCTTTAAAGTGCCCGAAAAAAGATTCTTGTGGGGCATTATCCCAACAGTTTCCTCGCCTTGACATAGATTGTCCCAGCTTTAATTTTTTGACTAATTTTTGATAGGTAGGACTTGTGTAATGAGCACCTTGATCAGAATGAATATAGGCATCTTGCGTTAATCGTACCTTCTTATTCTTCTTTAGTTTGTGCAGCGTCGTCGTTGCGATATCTAAGGTAAGTCGTTCTGAAACATGATACGCCAAAACTTCATTCGTAGACCCGTCTAGAATAGTAGATAAATATCCTTTTTGATTCTTACCATAAAACAGGTATGTGATATCTGTAAGAAGTACCTTTCCCGGTACACCTTGCCTAAATTCGCGTTTTAATCGATTGGGTACCACGAAGTGTTCTTTCGTCGCTTTCAACATTTTTTTATAGGGATTTTCTCTACGAATAGGACAGATTATCCCATATTTTTTCATGATTCTACGGATGCGTTTCAAATTGTAGACAACTTGAAATTGACCCGCCAATGTCATTTTGATCTGACGAGCCCCCTTTTTTCGGTTTTTAAATCGAAATGCCTTTAATATAATCTCTTTCACTATTTCATCTTGATGTATTCTTTTCTCTCGCCGACTTTGAGAAATGGCTAAAAAATAATTATAGTATCCAGAACGTGAAACGCCTGCGACCTGACACAAATATCTCACCATATTTTTCAGGCGGTATTTTTCAATGATAGAACGAATTAATAGGTACTTTTGACTAGCGTGTAACGTTATTTCTTTCCCATCCTCCCTTCCATAAATTTGATCTTTTTTAACAGTTCATTTTCAGCTTTTAATAAGTTTCGTTCCGCTTCCAAACGTGCATATTTCTCCTCTAATGTAAGTTCTCTTTCTGACTTTCTTCCTGAGTTTTCCTTACGTGTGTCTCTTAAGCCCCATACACCGTTTTGCTTATAGGACGTACGCCATCTATTTCCTGATGACACAATACGTTGTAGACCGATGATATCTATATCAAAACCACATTCTTCAAAAATAATACGAGGTGGTTTACCCTGTTCATTTTCCTTAATAAAAATACGCTTGAATTCATCGGTATAGGTAATTCCTTTTTGGCTTACCGATTTTACGTATCGATTTTTTGATAATATTTGAATTTCCTTTTCTGTAAGCAATTTTTTCGTCATTTTGAAATTTCTCCGATTCTCATTTTTCTCTCATTATACAAGAAATACCCTATAGAATAGACTTTTTTTAAGTGTCTATTCTATAGGGTACAGTTTACACACAGCTCCCTCTTTTTTCAGGTAATTAAATATGCTCTCCATGATCCATAAACACTTGAATAGATTCACTTTGTGGTACGTCTTTTACATTAGTAAGACCAAAAGTAAAAACAGCGGATAACATCATCATTAATAAGATTGCTTTTTTCATTTTAGCGCCCTTCTTTCTATGCTCTTTTTGTCTGCATCTAAAGCAATGTGTAAATACTTGCTGGCTTTTTCGTGATTTTCTGAACCATAGAATATATTACCTAATAGATAAGCATATTCTTTTACCCAATCATATCAGCTCTTCTTTACTATCTAATAAAATCTAATTAACACGAAAATCACGTATATTTCTTGGGGGTAAATCAGTTTACTTGTTGTTTACTAGTTCCCTTATAAATATCCAATAATCAGGGTAAATTCAGACCTGAACCTAAATAGTCAGATTTATTTAAGTTTTCTGTATATAATTCGATGTAATGTGGTATATTTATAGTAAACTAAATTGAAAAGGGTGAATTGATGATTAAATTTATTTATTCTATTGCCTTTGCTCTCATATTATTTTTCGCAATGCGAAGTACACTTATACCTTATATAGCATCAAATGAAAGTATCATTGCAATTTTGGTTATTTTTACATTAATCATTATTAATAACTGGGTTATGGATTTAATAGATACAATAAATAACAAAAAGAAAACCGAACTAGATAAATAGTCTAGTTCGGTTTTCTTTTTATTATTTAACAAATTTTTGTACTTTAGTATCAGAATACAATCGCGTACCACCCTCACTTTTTGTAACAGTTACAGATTTTACATACTCATTTACCGCATCAAAATCCCTGTAATTATCAGTATAATATCTATAAAGCGAAGGTTGATTGAAGTACATTAGACCGCCTGCAACTGCTTTAGCTATAGCGGGATAAAGTCTACCAGGAAGATAACCGGAGAATGCACCCGTTAAAATTAAAGCAACATTGTAACTATCCCTATTTATTTTATTACTAGACTCTCTGGAACCAACATATTTCCAATTGAAACTTCCATCCGCTATTACTAATCCTTGAGAACTAGAGGGTTTCGCTTCTGTACCAGATACTTGTCTATCTACAACATTTCCTTTTTCATCATAAACAACACTTTCACTGTAGACAACATTATCTTCTAGATTTTGAGCAGCGATAATAGTAGGAATTGCCTGTGAGAAGTTTTCTGATGTAGTAGTATCATGATTAGTAGTAAGAGGGCTTGTTTGTGAGTTTGATTTCTCCACTGTTTGTGAATCAGCATGTGCGTAAGAATATAGTGGACTTAATAATAAAACCGAAGCTAATGCAGTTGTCGCAAGTTTCTTTTTCATAATTTAGACCATCCTTTTTATGTAATTTATACCATAAAAATTTCAAAAATATGGTATAAGGAAATTATTACATAAAACCGCGCAGAAATCTACATGTTAATAAAGAAAATTGACAAAATTCAGAAAAAATAATTAATTCATTTTGGATAACAACTTCTCTATTCCATTATTTTTTATAAGCATCTTGTTTTTTTAGGATATAAGGGTTCCATAGTGGGATTAATCATAGATATGTATCTGAACATAAAAACCCTATCCAATGGTAGACTTTAACATTTCAAAAGGTACACCTTATGAAACAATCTCTCCATCTCTTCCAAAGCACTTCATAAGGTGTACCACCATAATTTTGAAGCCCAAAATACAATTAAACAACGTGAATTCCATATTTATATGAGAACTCACGTTACTTCTTTTAAAATCCTTATCTCATTATTTATAAACATACATATCTTTACGGAGAAAACATCTAGCGAAATTATATATATCAATCAACTACAGAAAAACCCCTCCACCTTAAGGCAGAGGGGACTCTCCAATTCCTATTTCAAACTACCCGCAATCTCCGTAAAGATAACCCCAAGCGCATGTGCACCTGCATCAGGATATCCTAAGCTTCTTTCACCAACTGTACCGGCGCGGCCCATGCGAGCTACGATTTCTTTTGTGTACTCTGCTCCTTTAACCGCTGCTTCTGCTCCTTTTTCAAAGGCAGTTTTCATGTCTTCTTCGCTTGAAGCGCTAGCTAACCAAGAGTCTACACATGGAGCAAGTGCGTCAACTAGTGTTTTATCACCAACTACCGCTCCTCTGCCGAATGATCTTTCACCGATAGATTGTATGCCTTGCAGTGCTGCTTGCAACATTTCAGCGAATTCTTTCACTGTTAGCTCACGTTTTTCGCCTGCTGCTTTACTAGCTGCGCGGAATGCACCGCCCCAAATTGGACCAGATGCGCCGCCGCAATGTTCCATAATAATCATGGAACAACCGTCAAGGAATGATCCGATCGTTACGTTTTCTTGTTCTACAATCGAATGCCACTCACGTTTTAATTGCTTAAATCCTTTTGCTACACTCATTCCGAAGTCTCCATCACCAGCATGCGTGTCTAGCTCACAGAACGGTACTTCATTTTTAATAATAATATCGCTCATTTTATCAACGAGATAAATCATGTTGTTTAATGTGATGACATTCTCTTTAATCACAGCGTGCTCTTCCGCTGTTTCTAGTTCAAATGAAACTTCCTTCTCTTCTGTCTCTTCAAGTACATTTACATACTCAACACTTTCAACTGGCCCATCTACTTTAAACGCTGGTGTATTACACTCTTTTGATAGTAATGTTTTTAGCTCGTCATCTAGCTTCATCACTGTTAAAGACATACCAGCCATGTCGATACTCGTCATATAGTTGCCGACGAATACTCTATTAATTTTAATGTTTCTAGCAGCTAATTCTCTCGTAACTGCATTGTTAAATAGGTAAAGTTCTTGCAGTGGTGTTCCGCCAAAACCGTTAACTAGCAGTGCGATTTCCTCGCCGTCTTTTACTCCTAAATCTTTCATTAAATCATTTGTCATACGGTTCGCTAATTCATCTGCTGACAACATTTTTTCACGTTTAATTCCTGGTTCGCCGTGAATACCTACACCGTATTCCATTTCATCTTCCGCAAGTGTGAAAGTAGGTGATCCGCTCGCTGGAACTGTACAAGACGTTAACGCTAAACCGATTGTGCGCACGTTAGCCGCTGCTTTTTCTGCGACAGCTTTCACCGCTCCTAAATCCATACCTGCTTCCGCTGCTGCACCGGCAATTTTATGGACTAAAATAACGCCCGCAACACCGCGGCGTCCTACTGTGTACAGGCTATCTTCTACCGCGATATCATCGTCCACTTTTACGTAGTCGACTTCAATTCCATCTTCAGTTGCTAAATGCGCACCGTTTTTGAAATTCATAATATCGCCGCTGTAATTTTTAATAATTAATAACGTACCTTTTTTACTAGCTGTTTCTTTAATTGCTTGATATACCTGAATTTGCGAAGGTGACGCAAACACATCTCCGCATACTGCCGCATCTAACATTCCTTTTCCGACTAACCCTGCATGTGCCGGCTCATGACCACTACCGCCGCCACTAATTAACGTTACTTTATTTTCGTTCATTTCTTTCTTCTTAATGACTTTATATTTTTTCAAAAGCTCAAGCTCTGGATGAGCCATAACCATTCCGTTACACATTTCCATTACTAATGTTTCTGGTTTGTTTATAATCTTTTTCATTGTAGTTCTCCCTCAATTCCTTTAATATATTATGATATATTTGAAATCTTCTTCTTACTACTCATGTTAAAATGAAAGCGTTTTATAGTAAACGGACAAAATGGACAATCTGTCTAAAGACACCGCTCTCATTTATGGGTAGGATTTTCATATTACTAACATTCTAGGGATGATTCAGATGACCTCTTCTATAATTTCTAAAAAGATAATCGCGAACTCATTGAAACATTTAATGGAAACAGAGTCTTTTCATAAAATATCAGTGAGCGATATTATGTTACACTGTCAAATGCGTAGGCAAACTTTTTATTATCATTTTAAAGATAAATTTGAACTATTAAGCTGGATCTATAGAGAAGAAACGAAAGAAAACATTATTGACTTTCTCGACTATGAAACGTGGGAAAACATTTTTGATTTATTATTTGATTACTTTTATGAAAATCAAAAATTTTACCGAAATGCTTTTAAAGTCATTGAACAAAACTCGTTTAATCACTATTTATTTGAGCATACGAAAAACTTATATATGAAGATTATTGATGAATTATCTGTGAGCTGTGGATTCAGCCTTTCTGATGAGACAAAAAATACGATTGCCTCCTTTTATAGTCACGGCTTCGTTGGAACGATAAAAGATTGGATTGAAAGCAAGTGCGAAGTAGATCCTTCCATTATGTCTTCTCTCATGAAAAATATGATAAACAATCAATTACTACTATTACTGGAGCAATCAGCAAAGTAATTAAAGGGTGGCAAAAGCAATGAAAAAGATTATGAATGATGTACAAAATATCGTTCAAGATATGCTGCATGGCTTTTATTTTGAACATAACGACAAAGTAAATTATGACGAAACAAATAACATCATTTATGTAAAAGATATCGAAAAAATGAAGCAAGACGTCGCTATTATAAGTGGCGGTGGTAGCGGACATGAACCCGCTGATATTGGTTATGTAGGGAAAGGTATGCTTACAGCGGCAGTAAACGGCAGTATTTTCACTCCGCCTACAGTGGAACAAATTATTGCTGCAACTCGCCTCATGCCAAAAGATAAGAGTATTTTATTCATCATTAAAAACTTTAAAGATGACGTAGCTAACTTTTTAGTGGCTGAAAAAATTGCCAAAGAAGAAGGAAGAAAAATTGACCATATCATCGTAAATGACGACGTTTCAATTGAAGATGATGCTTCTTTTAATAAAAGAAGACGCGGCGTCGCTGGCACTGTTTTCGTTCAAAAAATACTTGGTGCGGCTGCTCTTGAAGGTCATTCTTTAGAAGAACTAACAACACTCGGCCGTTCTGTTACCGAGAACTTACACACATTAGGAGTCGCCCTGTCACCTGCCAACGATCCAGTGAAAGGACAAGCTTCATTCACATTAAACGAAGATGAAGTCTTTTACGGCGTCGGCATTCACGGAGAAAAAGGTTACCGCAAAGAAGCATTATCCTCTTCTGAAATATTAGCGATTGAACTAATGAACAAACTAAAAAGCATTTATCGCTGGCGAAAAGGTGACAACTTCGCCATCCTCATTAACGGACTAGGCGCAACTCCACTAATGGAACAATACATTTTTGCAAATGATATTCGTCGTTTATGTGAGCTGGAAGGATTACAGATTACATTCGTAAAAGTTGGTACGCTACTAACTTCTTTAGATATGAAGGGTGTTTCTTTAAGTTTACTTAAGGTAGAGGACTTGAACTGGGTGAAGTGGTTGAAAGAAAATACGGAAACTGCTAGTTGGTAATATAAATAAAAATAGGATGGCTTCAATTGGCCAGCCTATTTTTGTACGTAATTCAGCTATTTAAAAATTTTCGTCCTCAATATTACAGCAATTTTACATCAAAAATGTAAATCCTCATTTCCTTCGTATTTTCCTTTATTAAGCCTTTTTCTTATGAATAATTCTGCGACAATTAAATTGGGTACCCATGCTAACCAAGCAATAATAGCGTAACTAAGTTCAAACTGCTCTATTCCAAATAGAACGATAAACAAAGGTAGCCAAATTCTTAATGTAACTGCCGCAAAGGTTAAAGCATAATTTCTAATCATCCAATTCCGATGCTCTTTAATTTTTTTATTTTTAACTCTATGTAATGCTTGATATGCTGATGTTAACCAAAATACGGATAACAAACCGAAACCTAGCTTCGCTACCAATCCTCCCGTAGCATAAAAGGATAGGTATAGTCCAGAAACGCCGCCTAATAATATACCAACCATATAAATTCTCCCAGCTATTCGATGACGGTTGATATTCCTTTCTCTAAATTTAGTGGATAATGTAAACGGACCAATTACTAATGCTACTATACTAGTTGTAATATGTATAAATAGCATCATATACCAGAACGCACTTAATTTAGATCCAAACATAAGCTTCACTTTTACAAGCCCTGTTTGAAATCCATCCATAATAAAATATTGGACAACAATATAACTAGATACTAAAAGAGCAAAACAAGTAAATACAAACCAAATTTTCCTGTTCAAATTTCACTGCCTCCTTATTACATGAAGGAATTAGATTATACATTACTGTTCATTCTAGGGAAAAATAGAAAAGCCTTCTTTACTGATCTATTCAACACATTGTTTTTATAAACCGAATGACTTACATGCAGCGACGAATAAAATATATGATACAAGGCCCTTCTTCATACATAAAAACCCTCAAGTATGTCGTTCTATACTTGAGGTTTTTTTCATTTATTCTCTCTCGTCTCTCATTTTCTTAAATCAATAATTAGCTCATCTGTAATCTGCTCAAGATGGAAAAATCTTTTTATATAATGGATATCAGACCATTTTTCTTCTCCACCAATAATAAATAATTCTTGCGCATCATACATAAATGAAAAGCTTGGATAGAAACTGTCAGCCTTTATTTCAATCTCACCAGTACGATTACTGATAATCTTACAGTCTGCCGAATAGCTTACTAACGTATAGAGAGAATCTTGTGCTGATTGAAAGAAATACTTCATAAGTGTAGTTATATCATCACCATTGGTAATGCACACTTTAAAAAAGCTCGTATCCCTTTTCTTATTAGTAAAAACTAGCTCAAATTGAAGTTTATTCTCTTCTAAAAATCCTTCAATAAAGTCTCTACATAAATAAGTTTCAAATAACATATACATAGGAAATTTGTTATGTGTGCCCATAAATCCTTTAATGATTTCTTCGAATCCTGTATGCTGATTCCAATTCGTTCCCACTCCTATCATAATAGGGTGATTTAAATAAATAGGATACGGTGATAACCCTTCATCTTTTAACATATATACTCGTTTTTCATCTGTATGAAGAGCTGGTTTTGATTCTTTTAGTAAGTATTGAGATAATTGAACATGTAACACCTTTACACCTACCTATCATGTAATACATAAACTATATCTATTAAGTTAGAAAAAGAGAATGCGTCATTCACATTTTGCTGTGTTTGGGTGTGGAGAACGAGAATCATTTTATAAACGAGATCACACATCTCATTGGAGAATTACAAGTCTTCCAAACAAAGCTGGATAATAAATTAACATCGCTCCTACAAATGAACACACTAAACAAAAAATAGCCTCGTATTTTATGACTAGCGAAGAGTTCATATCAATCTTTTTTTCCTCTCTTTTCAATATCATTTTAAATAATGCTGTATATAATACATACCCAACAATCGTCCCGAGAGTATTCGTAAATAAATCATCAATATCTGTAATTCTATTATTTAGTAATTGATTTAACTCAATTGCCAATGAAAAAAAGAATCCCGCGCATACGGTGTTTTTCATTTTTCTAAATTGCGGCCAAATGGTCGGGAATAAAAAACCTAAAGGCATAAACAGTAAAATATTCAAAAGATACGTCGTACTACCTACCGTATCAAATAGAGTCAAATTAATTTGATTGACACGAATCCACGTTTCATATCTACTTATATCCCATACAGTCGCGATTTGCGTCACTTTATACACTAGCGAAAGGTAGAATAGAAAAACATATACCCATAAAAAATGCCGAATAGATATATTGTTTTTCGCTTTAAAATAACATCCAATTTGAAACACAATACAAAAAATTATAGTGAAAAAATACGTATACAAATAACTAATCAAAACTCCTGTATGCATGTGGAATCCCCTAACTTTACATTTTCATCTATTATTTTAGAACATAGTTTAAGAACCGGTACTTTGTTCATATATTTAATCTTCTACTTTGTCTTCGAATATCGGGAATATATTAAAAATAAACAATCCCCACTTCTTCATTTTCAGTCTCCTCCTTGATGTAACTTGTTTATAGGATAGGAAAAACTTTTAAAATAAAAAGTGGGGTAAATATAAAATTTTTCTTAAATCTTCACATGCAACCCTTGTAGTATTTTCATCAATGCAGTATGGAAGTCTGACAAGAGGAAAACAGTTAGCGTGAATGAAAAGGTACTTGCAATTTGTAATAAAATTTTAGAGTTGGATGCTTCTAATGAAATTGCTAGGGAAACTATTAAGGAACTAAATTAGAGGTTGTCCCAAAAGGTCGTTAAAAACGACCTTTTGGAGACAATTTCTTATATTTTACCTTTATATGGATAAAAACCCCAATCATAAATAGAAACCCCATTGTTTTTCTACTTATGATTGGGGTTTTTTCGCTTTTGATTGAGCTGTTGTTGTCCATTTCCGTAAATTATGGGCAACACAAATAAGACCCCATTCCAGTCGATTTTTGGAAAGGCCTCGTAAGGAAAAACGTTGGAAGAAACGATTGTATTTAATATGACCAAATACGGGTTCCACCTCTATTTTTCGCTTTCCATATAATTCTTTACCTTCTTTTGTATGTAAACGTTCGCGTACTTCTTTTCGCTGTTTTTGATTTTTGACAGAGACACTGATAGATTTTGTTTCTTTTCCTTTGGCACATGTTTCTTGAAATGGACAGTCTAAACATTCTGTACAACGATAGGTTCTTTTGATAGAAGTATAACCATTGCTTGTTTGTTGTTTGCTTTCATGTGAAAAAATAAGGCGTTTTTCATTTGCACAAATCCATTCATCTAGCTCTTCCTCATAAAACATATTTTCCACGCGACCTATTTGTTTCGCCCATGCCTTCGTTTGTTCTTTTTCAAACGTATTGTATTTCACATATGCTTTCATTTTTTTCTCTTCACAAAATGCATAGTTTTCTTCACTTCCATAACCAGAATCGGCAACTACATTTTGAGGCTTTACACGATTGTACTTCTCAAATATTTCAAAATGAGGAATCAAACAAGTTGTATCTCCCGCTTTTTGATGAATACTAAACCCTGTAATAAATTGATCCTCGGTTCCGATTTGTATATTGTACCCTGGTTTAAGTTGACCATTTTTCATGTGATCTTCTTTCATCCGCATAAAGGTCGCATCTGTATCTGTTTTTGAAAAGCTATTTCTTTCTTGAAATGTTTCTTTATGAGCTTCGTATTTTATTTTGCGTGGAAGAAGATCATTTTCTAACTGACGCTTTGCTTTTTTCATCGTTTTATTTTTCGGTTCATCTTGCAGGCGTTTTTCTAAGGTTTGAATGGTTTGTTTAATTTTTTCTGAAGTGACCGAACAGGTATCTTTCATTTGTTCTTCTTCTAATTCCGCTTTCTGATCGTCTTCACTTGCTTGTTCAATTGTCGCGACAATTTTTTGGTACTTCTCATCTAGTTTTTGATCATATTTTTCTGTGGATTTTTTCCATACAAACGTATATCGATTGGCATTTGCCTCGATTTTTGTTCCATCTAGAAAATAATCTTCGAGTTTGACAAGCCCTTCTTGTTTCAACAGGTCGATGAGAGAGAAGAAAGTTTCATAAATCACGTCTTTCATGCGCTCCGATCGAAAACGATTGATCGTACGAAAGTCTGGTGTTTTTTCATCAGAAAGCCACATGAAATGGATATTTTCATGGAGTTGTTCTTCAATTTTTCGAGAAGAATAGATTCCTTTTGCGTAGGCATATAATAAAATTTTCAACATCATTTTGGGGTGATAAGGTGGTCTGCCACCACCTGGATAACGTGATAAGAGGATAGAGAGATCCATCGCTTCTACAGTTGTATGAACCACACGTGAAAGATGATGTTCAGGAATATGAACCTCAACATCTAGTGGAAAAGTCAGTTGGTTTTTGTTATAATCTATAAACATAAGAGAATCGTTCCTTTCTTTTGATGATTTGGTTGTGGTGACTTAATTATATCAAAATGGACGATTCTTTTTTATATTTTCCGTAAAGAAAGAGGTTGCCCAAAAGTAGCTATTCAGCTACTTTTGGGACAACCTCTTCTTCATATTTCTTCCTTCTCATCCCTCATACTGTAATACCCCAAATTAACAATAACCAAGAAATACCCACCCATAATTCCAGCTGCAAATGTCCACATGTACTCACGGTGTTCAATTTCATACATAATAATCGCACCGAGTATGGCGGCTGCAAATCGATTCATCATGCCAAGCATCGGTGCTTTTTCTTTTTTTACGATGCTATTTCCAAACTTTTCGATACGCCTTCCTAAAATCCAGGCGCAGTACATACTAACTATAAGGCCAATGCTTATCCCTACAAACTGTGCTCGAAAAGGTGTCATCAGCCATCCTAGTAACATCACGCCTAGCAAACAATATATTTGTATGTTGAATGATCTTAATGCCATACGAATCATGTTATGCTCCTTACCTTTCCTATTACTCCCATCTTTCGGACTTCAAGCTTTCCGATATATCTTTTTTAAAATGAGGGAATTTGATTTTGCTCACCATTAAATAAGCAAGTACGCATGTGCCAAATGCCACGGAAGCTGGTTTATTTAAGAGACATAAAATGAGGAGACACATTGCCGCAAATGGAATGGGCATTCCGATAAATGTCGGGAGTTTGCTTTGTTGTGTATTAAATCTCGCAAGCCGAAGCATTCCGCAAATACTGTAAGCAAGCGCACATATCATCCCAATAGACTGCAAATCTTTTAACGCGACACTATAGGCAAGAATAGACGGTGCCACACCAAAAGTAACTAAATCCGCAAATGAGTCTAACTCTCCGCCAATTTCCGAAACAGCATCCAGTTTCCGAGCCACCATACCATCAAACAAATCAAATACCATACCTGTAATAATGAACATGACTGCACCGTACATATCGTGAACGAAAACAGCGTGAATAGCGAGAAGTCCGCATACAAAGTTTGCTATCGTCATCATATTTGGTATGTAACTCATCACACGCTTCTCCTCCTTTCTACTCATTACCTCATTCAAGTTCTTACTCATTACAATCAAGATCCTTCTGTTTTTCTTCCAATATCACCTTATTTATTTTCTTTAACGTATCCGTCATTTGTTCTAAAGCATTTATATCGATTTTAGAAAAATACTTCTCAATTAATACATCATCTAACTTAGACAACTGCTCCATATACTTACTACCGTTCGGACCAAGTGTAAGGAAATACTCCCTTTTATTATTAGGATTTACTTGTTTTGAAATCATCTTCTGCTTTTCCAATTTCGATAAAACTTGGCTCACAGCGCTTTTCGATATATTAAAAGTAGTCGCGATGTGATTCGCTGTCGTGTTTTCATTTAAATTAATATGAAATAGCATACTCTCTTGCTGTCCAGTAAGACCATACTCGTCCTTTAAATCTTGAAATAGTAAAATGTAAAATTCAGTGTAGGCTCGGTTCATTTCATTAATTATTTCTTTATACGTTCTAGTCATAGCACTCTTCCTCCATGCTGTTATTTCGGTTTTATTCAAATAGTTAAGTTTACTTAACTTAACTATATTATACCGTTATGTTTGTGTAAAGGGAAATCAATTTCCATACTTTAAAAAAGAAGACATCAATCAAGATGTCTCCTTCTCATACGTAAAGCTCTAAACTTTCACTATTCTTCTCAATTACATCTTTATACAAGCAAAAGTGTTTCTCTCACCTCAACTTATATATTAGACAATATATAAGTTTTATGTTGTAAACTACTAACCGTTAATCAACTGTTGCTTAAATTCATCTAAAACTCTCTTTCTCTCTTCATAATCTTCCGTATCGGCTTCTTCCCAAAGCTCAAGGTCAGCCCCACGTTCAATTAATGCAATCGCCTTGTTACGAACTTCTTCTTGAAGACAGCCTTTCTCCAATTGTATTGCCGCAAGACCAATGTATACTAAAGATATTTCTTCTAACTCTTCCTCTATATCAAACTCATCTACATATTCTTCTAAAATGAACTTAGTTGCTTCTTCCGCACTATTACCCTCTTCTATATACTCAATAAATTGATCTTTCACATCACAAGTCGTGTCATCATCAAATAATCCAGTTCCCCAAGCGCCCATATGCTACAGCTCCTTCTTTGTGCTTTTTTCATTTCTATTTCAATCTTAAATATAATAAAAGTTCATTACAAGACTAGTTATATACATCGTTATATTTTACAATTACTATAGGTAATACATATTTTTCACTACATGTACCATTCTGAATAATCAAACATAATTATCGATAAAATTCCATATAGACCCAGTAATGGTTAAAATGTTATAATGAAATCACCCTACATAGTTACTCATATTTAACTTGAGGAACTAGCGTCTTATTAAGCAATGCGCATAAATCAAATAAAAAAGACACTTTTTACAGTGTCTTTTTTATTTATATTCTCATAGAAAATATCTCTTTTATACACAAAATCTAGCAAATGAAAAAGGAGAATATCATATGGAGCATCCTCTAGCAAGAGAACTACGTAACATACGTATATGCCTTATCATCTTGATCATTGTCATTGCATTTTGGGATCGTGACAAACCTGTGGAAATCACTGATCATGATAGTGACCCTATCTTAAACACTAGCAATATGACCCAAATTGGCGATAATACATTTGCCTATAAAGACGAATCTAATCAAATTAAAATATTTAAGTTTAACCCAGATACAAATGAAATAAAGCTAATAAAAGAATTTTACGCTAACGAATATTAATGAAATAAATGGGACAGAAGGCACCTCAAGGTGTCTTTTTTATTTTCAAAAGGACCTGCTCACATTCATGCGTCAAACATAAAGTATATGGAATCCGTTAAAACGCATGAGTGATCCTTTGTTTTCTCCCTCTTATTAAAGGAGGAACTATTATGGGCTTTGGTGGTAGTTGTGGAGGCTGTGGCTTCGCTGGAGGCTTTGCTTTATTAGTTGTATTGTTTATTTTATTAATCATCGTTGGCGCTGCTTGCTTCTGCTAAACAAACTATTGGAAAAGACGCTCTTATATGGGTGTCTTTTCTTTATAAACTAAAAAAGTATGAGAATCCGATCCTTTAGCCATAATTACGACTAAAGGCTTTTTTGTATATAACTAAAAAGGAGCTGACTGTATGGAACATAATAAAAATGGAATCCTTGCTTTAATCGTTTTATTTGTAGGACTAGCATTTTTTGTTATCGGTATGGTTTATCATTTATGGGGCACGGTTTAAGAAAAAAAGTACTCATATGAGTACTTTTTTCTTAAGATTTCATGTAAAACCATTCTAAACTTACTTACATGCATACAATTATCAATGACGGTTATATAACCGATAAGATTATAGATTATCAATTTAGCAATCTACATTTATATGATTAGGAAAGGAGCTAAAAACTGAAAATGTTAGAAATCATTTTTGTTGCTGTATTACTTTTGTCTAGCATCCAACTTATCTTTATCAAGCGTGGGTTGACGAAAAAGAATGTATTCATCTTAATAATAAATTACATATTCTTATTAGCCACCATCGTATTAATTGGCGCAAACTGGCGTATGATACCTGCTTATTTCTTATTGTTCGTTTTAACATTACAAGTTTTTTTGAAACCAAAAACTACAGCTGTTTCTAAAAAGTTAGTGATGAAAATTTTAAAAGGGTTAGGAATTATCGTAACTGCTATCGCAATGTTCACGTTACCTTTACTTTTCCCGATCATAACACTCCCAGAGCCTACTGGAAAATATACAGTAGGAACGAAAGCTTTTCATTTAATTGATACAAATCGAAAAGAAACCACTGTACCGAATAATCATGGAAATCGCGAGTTAATGATACAAGTGTACTATCCTGCCAAAAAAGGATCTGGGAAACCTTCTGCCTACTTTGAGAACTTAGACGCCCTCGCTGAACAATTGGCTGTAACAAAAGGTGCTCCATATATCGTAACAACACATTTAGGTCTGACAAAAACACATTCTTATCAAGATGCTAAGCCACTTCAAGTTAAAGAAAAATTCCCACTCCTTTTATTCGGCCATGGAATGGAATTATACGGACAACAAAATACATTCCAGTTAGAAGAATTAGCTAGTCAAGGTTATGTAGTAATCGCCCTTAATTTCACAGGATACGCAGCAACAACAATTTTCCCTAACGGAAAACGTATAGATTCCGTACCAATTGAATTTACACCTAACGCTTTAAATAACATGGTTCGAAATTGGGAACAAGATACTACTTTTATTTTAAATGAAGTAATAAAAGGCAATTTTGATAAAAACTTTACAGCCATTGCAAATTTAATTGACGATGACAAAATTGGCATGTTTGGTCACTCTTATGGAGGAGCAACTGCCGCGCAAATGTTAGTAAAGGATAACCGTATTAAAGCTGCGATTGATATGGATGGTGGATTGTATGGCGATCCAATGCCTAAAAACGGCCCTCAAAAACCATTCATGTTGATGAATGCTGAAGCTACCATTCAGTATATGAAAGAAGCGGAGAATCAAAAGACAGATGGAATCCAAGATGAATTGTTTGAAATATCCTATTTAAGAAATAAAACCATTGAAAAACCTGGCGCGTACACAGTTGTAATTCCAAAAACAAATCATAATAGTTTTACAGATTTAGCCGCATTTTCACGTATTATTAATGAACCCGGTGAAGATGTAGCCGCAAATTATACACTCATTAATAAACTAGTAACTAGCTTTTTCGATCAAACTTTAAAAAGGATAAACGAAAATCATTTAGAAGAAATTCAGAAGCAATATCCTGAGCTTCATCTCATTAAACACTAATAATCATTTACCTAGTTATGGAACCCCTCTCTTATCCTTGAGGGGGTTTCCACTTTAAAACAATTATAAAAAAAGGCCCCATCACTGGGGCGCTCGAAAAATAATATAAGTAAATGAATTAAAACAAATAACAGACAACTAAAATATACAAGATTAACATTATATAATCTATATATATGCAATATTACATGAAAATATTTATTATTACATGCTATACTAAAAAAGGAGTCGACAATCGTTATTTTCTTCTTAGTTTTAAAGCAATATGGATATATACCTTCTTATCGCATTTGGATTGTACAAGCAAAAGAAGACATCTTAATTGATGTCTTCTTTTCTTATATTTTTATGAATTCCTTTGAGCAGATGCTCTCCAAGCACGAAAAGATGTTGGGTGTCCAGAATGAGCTCTTTGCTTTGCAGCAGCAACAGCTGGTTTTTCTTCAATAGTCTTTGGTTTTTCTTCCACAATCGCTGATTTTTCTTCAAGAGTATTCACAGCTGTTTGTATTTTTTCCAACTGCTCTTTTAAAGCTTGCTGTTCAATCTTTAAATCCGTAAGTAATCGTAAAATCATTTCAGAATTGGCCATAAAGATCCTCCTTCCCCCAATACACAGAATAAAATACAATATGTCATCAGCGTAATACCCGTGACAAAAATAAGGTCGTCAACTCGTTTAAAATCTAAGCACCTTTATTTTTCAAAAGGACCTGCTCAAGTCTATCCGTAAAAACATAAAGTGAATTAAATCCATTAATTAATGGTCTTTATGGAAGGAGGAGTTAATATGGGCTATGGCGGTAGTTGTGGTGGAGGCTGCGGTTTCGGCGGCGGATTCGCTTTACTAGTTGTACTCTTTATCTTATTAATCATCGTTGGCGCTAGCTGTTGGGGCGGCGGATTCGGCTGCTAAGGGGAGGCACTCTTGAGAGTGTCTTTTTTTTGTGTGTTTTTGGATGTACAACCCCTATCTCGAGATTGCACATTTTCAAATTGACATAGCATTTCATGCACCTTATACTGTTAACAACAGTATACTGTTGTTAACAGTATAAATTCTAATTCATTCTAGGGGGTATATCCATGAAACATACAGGAAGACATACAGGTGCATTTCTTTTATTATTTCTAGCCGAAGGAGATAACTACGGCGGACAATTATTGCAAAAGTGCGAGGAAGAACTTCCCGTCAATCCAATCGATAGCGCCATTTTATATCGCACACTAAAAAAATTAGAAAACGAAGGTGCAATTGAATCTTATGTAAGTATAGATCATCAAGACAAACCGAGAAAGATGTACAAAATTACGCCTGCTGGAAAGGAACAACTGGCAGATTTCCAAATGGATATTGAAGAAAAAATAAAGAACTTATCCTTTTTCATAGACAAATATAAAGACTTAAAGGAATCCAATCATGATTAACGGCGTGATCCTTTACACTTTAGCCATTATTCTTACGGGGCTTTCTTTTATGAAGGACCGCAAGAAAACGAAAGATGCTCTAATGAAGTCGTGGAAAATGTTTCGCAACCTTCTCCCTGCGATGCTTTCCATCATGCTTTTCGTTGGCTTATCGCTTTCTATATTAACGCCGTCCTTTATCTCTTCTATCATTGGAGAACAGTCCGGATTGTTAGGTATTGTTTATTCTGCACTCCTCGGCTCTGTGGCACTCATCCCAAGCTTTGTCGTGTTTCCTCTTGGAAATACATTAGTACAACATGGTGCAGGCCTCCCTCAAGTTGCAGCACTTATGTCTGCACTCATGTCAGTAGGGCTTACAACTATGCCGATGGAACAAAAGATATTCGGACGAAGCTTCGCTTACGCACGTAATGCATCTGCATTGCTCATGTCTCTCCTATTCTCCTATATCATTTGGGTGGTGATGGTATGAAGGAACTAAAAAGATATCGTTTCTTTTTCCTTTTACTACTAGGTCTCCTTATCTTAACTTTTATAAATCAATCTTTAGGATGGAGTGCATTACAACTAACAGGGAATAGCATTTTAGATATGCTGTTTCTCCTCCCCCCTGTCTTACTATTTGTAGGGCTACTTGATCAATGGGTGAAAAAAGAAACACTCATGAAATATATGGGTGAAAAATCAGGTATGTACGGAATCTTGTTTTCTCTATTATTAGGAGGCATTGCAGCTGGTCCCCTCTACGTCGCCTTTCCAATCGCAGCACTACTCTTAAAAAAAGGTGCAAGCATTCGGTACATCGTATTTTTCTTAGGCGTTTGGACAACTGCGAAATTGCCAATTCTCGTGTATGAATTCTCTTCATTTGGAGCTACTTTTACACTCATTCATATTGGTTTCGGTCTCGTATTCTTCTATGTAATGGGGATTATTTTTGAGAGGTTTTATGATCAGGGGCAGTTGCTTCGGTATGATGTTACGGAGGAAATGTAAAAAGACATCTTTATCTCTTAAAGATGTCTTTTTATATAAACCTTAATTCTCGTTCTGTAAAACCCTCGCTGCTTTTACTCCCTCTCTCTCTTCTTTTAAAAACAACGATACAATACATGCAACAATGATAAAGACTAACCCTAGTGCAAATGCACCTTGGAATCCAAATGTTAAACCGTTTAACTTCTCTACTGGATCCATTGGATTTGCTGAACTTTCCATATAGCTAGCTGTTCCTGAAGACATTTTCGAAATAAAGATAGCCGTACCAATTGCGCCAGCTACTTGTTGCAACGTATTAAACAGTGCTGTTCCGTGCGGATATAAATCTGGTGTTAATTGATTTAAACCGTATGTTTGTGCCGTCATGACAAACATGAGTCCAACCATTAATACGCTATGCATGACAATAATTTGTACCATTGATGTGTCAGGCGTAATGCCTTTAAATAAGAACATTGCAATCCCTACTAACACAATGCCGGGAACGATAATAACTTTCGGACTAAATTTATCAAATAGTTTACCTGCAATTGGTCCCATTATAGCGCTAATCATACTTCCCGGAAGCATGATAATTCCTGATTTAAAAGCTGTAACGAGTAAAACGGTTTGCAGGAACATCGGTAATAACGTCATCGTTGAAAATAAAGACATCATCACAATGACAATTAATCCAACTGATAATGTAAACATCGGAACTTTAAATGTGCGTAATTCTAAAATTGGATTCTCAATTTTCAATTGTCGAACGACAAAAATACATAATGAGATAAGCCCAACAAGTAAAGTGCCATACACCTTTGCATCGGACCATCCTAAGTCACCTGACGCACTAAAGCTATACACAAGCCCGCCAAATCCTAATGTCGATAAAAGGATAGATGGATAATCTACTTTTGGTCTTGTTAACTCTGAAACATTTTGAATATACTTCATTCCAATCATAATGGAAATGATTACGATAGGAATAACAATATAGAATAACCAGCGCCAATTTAATGAATCCACAATTACTCCAGATAATGTAGGGCCAATTGCTGGAGCTGCCATCATCACAAGTGCGATTAATCCCATTGTGGCACCACGCTTTTCAGGCGGACAAATAATTAGAATCGTATTCATTAATAACGGTGAAATCAACCCTGTCGCTACCGCTTGGACGATACGGCCAATTAATAAAACAGAAAATGTCGGTGCAAATCCCGCAATTAATGTACCAGCTAAAAACGTTACCATAGCGATCAAAAACATTTGTCTCGTTGTAAGCCATTGCTGAAGTAACGCTGTAATTGGGACTAAAACACCAACTACTAACATGTAAGCTGTAGAAAGCCATTGAATCGTTGAAGCTGTTACACCAAATTCTTTCATTAATACTGTTAACGCATTACCAAGTAACGTTTCGTTTAATAATGCAACCATCGCGCCTAGAAGTAATGCAATTAAAATGGGGGTATGTTTCAAATTAGAAGTATCAACTTTGCCACTTGCAGGGCTCTTAGTTGTCATATTCATTTACAAATTCTCCTCCTATTTCTTACTTAAAAACTTTAAATACACCGGAACACATGTAATATAATATACATATGTAGATTAAAAAGGGAGAATCAATTTTCAGCCACTGTATATTTAATCTACAAAAAAGGAGAATTGTAGATGAACGATAATGAAAAACAAATTGATTTACGTATTAGACGGACACATAAATTACTATGGGATTCCTTATTTGAATTAATGACGCAATCAAAACAGAAATATAGTACCATCACGATTAACCAAATATGTGACCGCGCAATGGTACACCGAACAACCTTTTATAAACACTTTGAAGATAAAGACGCTTTATTAGCATTTGGATTTAAACGATACAGCAAGATGATTGGTGAAATACCGGTTTCAGATCGATTAAGTAAACCATTTCAAGTAATGGAACAATTTCTACATCATGAAGAAATTGGTAAAATATTAGAGACGCAAATGTCTGATGCACAATTTATTAGCCGTGCACAATATTTAAGTCACGAAACGAGAAAACAAGAAATAGAAGCGTTAAATCAACTTTGTAAAAATCATACGATGCCAAATGATTTAATCATTGAATTTTATTCAGGGGCAATCACCTCATTAAGTGCATGGTGGTTTAAAAATGAAAGAAAAGTTTCCGCTGCTGAAATGGATAAGTATCTCCACCAACTTATTAACCGGGATATTTTTCAGTTTGGAAAAGAATAATTTTATCGATAAAAAAAGCCCATATGAAATGGGCTTTTTGCATACTACTTATTCTCTTTCAACTTCTCTAACTCCCGCTGCACTTCTTCTTGTAAATTTTGATCTAACACTTCTTGTTGCTTCGGAGACTTCATATTGTAAAAGTAGTTACTAGCCGCTGTTTCTGCTTCTAGTTTCTGTACGTAAGATTCAATACGTGCAAAACCTTTCGCTGTACTTTCTGTATGGAACGAATCAATTGCTCTGTTGCTTTCTTTTATCGCTTGCGCCGCATTTAACCTTGAAACAAGAACGAGTTCTTTATATTGCAATTCTCCATATTTCTTTTGCAGTTTGTCAATTTGTTCATAAAGCGTCGCTGTTTGCTCTTTTGTTATTTCGTACTGCTGGCGGTATAACTCCGCTTTTTTCTCATTCACAATTTTTTCTTGCAGGGCTAACTGCGCCATATGATCTTCTTCGCGTGATACAGCAAGTTCCGCTTGGCGCGTTCTCTTCGCAATAAGAGCATCCGTTTCTGAAATTAATGCTTCATATTTTTTTTCTAAATAATATTGATGCGAAAGTGCTTTTTCCGCCTTCGTAATTTGCTGTTCTGTCTCGCGAAGATATTGCTTTAACATACTAACCGGATTCTCTATCTTATCTAACGTTTGATGCACATCCGCCACTACAATATTTTTAATACGTTTTAAAATACCCATTATTACTTCTCCTCCTTACGAATACTTCTTTCCCATTGATCTAAAATATCCACCTGTTGATGCACTTGAAAATCGCTGTATACATCTATATGAGTTGCTAATCTTTTTTCTTTTAATTTTTTATATATCCAACCAATTATCGGAACAAATGCGAGCACCGGAAGAACTGGTAATACACCAATAACTAGGAGCAATATGCCTGTCCACTTTTTAACCATATTCCCTTCAGACTTACGAAGCATGTACCAGCCGAAAAGAACAAATCCAAACGCTAACAGGAATGGTATAAAGAATACACCTTCAAACTCTTTTTCATGGTGTTTTTCATGATGCTGATCTCGCTCAAAGTTATTAAATTTCTCTTTTTGCGTAACGAAAGCTTCTCTTTCTTTATCGTGAGAAACAGTATATGCTGCTTGCTTATGTTTCTCATGATTCCACCTTTCAAACTTCATACTATGTAATCCAAACAGTAGTAATCCCAGAAGTAACGGAAGGATCAAAACCCATTTTAACCAACGCAATTTTTTACGTTTATTCTTTTTCATCTGTTCACCACCATCTATCCTTCGTTTTGAAATAAGTAAAAAATGTATGACCTCCCTTTACCTTTGATACATACGATTGTAAAACGTAGACGTGAGAAGAAAGTGAAGGAAGCATGATGAATATATGAGAAATATATAAGAAATTTCTCATAATGATTTCAAAACGAAAAAAAAAAACAATTTCTCCATAAAAAATAGAGAAATTGGATCCTTGTTTCATTATTTTTATTCACTTTAGCAACTCACATACCACCCTTCTTCAAATCCGAACTTTCAACAACTGAACGGGAATACCCCACCTTCTTAACTCGCATCATCCACTTTGTTCATACGCTGACCTGATACATGTTCATCTGGCCGAAGTTGTTGCAAAGCAACTTCGGATGTTGTTAGATAGGAATTTTTAAATAGCTTCTTCATTATGGAGAAAAAACCGTCGATAAATTTAAGTTACAAATATTCAGAATTAATATTAAAATAAAGAATGGGGATAGGGGTATGGGATTATAAAATGAAACTTTAATCAGTGGGGCTTTGTTCATCCCCCACTGATTATCAGCCCTCACCAATCGGGCTTTTACGGGCAGTTGATCTCCCACCTAACTTCTTTGCTCCAGCCGAATTTTGAGGTGGGAGTCTTACTGCCCGTTAATGCGGGGTAAAATTTATACATAACGAGGGAATAGAAATGAAACTACAATTAAAAGCGGATTTAGGGCTACTACTAGTTACATTCTTTTGGGGTGCATCCATCTTACTTACAAAGGTTGGACTCGAAGGCATAGAAGAATACAACTTAATCGCATTACGATTTATTATCGCCTTTCTTTTATCAGGTTTAATATTTTACAAACATTTATTCAAAATTGATTTTAAAACTGTAAAATATGCATTTATACTCGCTTCTGTCTTATTTATCGTTTACATTTTCGCGACTTTCGGCACAAAGTATACGAGTGTTTCTAATGCTGGTTTCTTACTATGTCTCACAGTCATTTTCATTCCGATATTATCAGCTATATTTTTAAAACACATTCCTGAAAAGAAAGTGGTAGTAGGAATCTTTTTAACGATAATAGGAATCGGCTTATTAACATTAACGAGCGAATTCAAGATCGGTAACGGCGATATATTTTGCATACTATCTGCCTTATTTTATGCCATTCACGTCATCATTACTGGCAGCGTAACAAAACATGTGAACTCCATTGCACTTGGAGTCATACAACTCGGTTTCGTCGGCCTATTTAGCCTTATTTTTTCATTCATTATCGAAACACCAAAGCTTCCTAGCACAACCAACTCATGGCTCATCATCTTAGCCTTAAGCATATTTTGCACCGCAGTCGCTTTCATCGTGCAAGTTATCGCCCAGCAATACACGACACCTACACATACAGGGCTTATCTTCTCATTAGAACCTGTCTTTTCCGCAGGCTTCGCTTTCGTTTTCACAGGTGAAACACTTACCGGGAAAGGATACTTAGGGGCGACACTTATATTAGTGAGTGTGTTGATTGCTGAGGTTGATTTTAAGAGTGTATTGCGGCCTAATTATAAAAAAAATATGGAATAGTTATTTCACTACAGTACATAAACATACCCCGAAAATATTCGTTTGTATTATTTTCACCCTCTTATCTTAATTTTTTAGATGCTACCTTCGAATAAGGTAGCATCTAAAACATGTTACAAGGAACTATTATATTTATGTAGCCTGCATAGTTCACCGCTTCTACATTACTTACTGCACATAGTCATACAAATTTTTCGCTAACAACAAACAAGTTACTGTAATGAAAAGGGCGCGAACATACCCGCTTCCTTTTTTTATAGCAAATCTGGATCCGGCGATTCCTCCAGCAATTTGAGCAATTCCCATTATGAAGCCATACGCATAGTTTACTTGCCCTACATACATAAACATGAACAATGCACCAACGTTACTTCCTAAATTAAGAAACTTCGCCGTACCTGCTGCTTTTAAAAAATCATACCCAATAAATAAAAGAGCAAACATTAAAAATGAACCTGTACCAGGACCTAGAAATCCATCATAAAAACCAATAGCAAAAATAAAAAAGGTAAAAATAATGACGTGTCGACCAGACAATTTTTTATGAGTAGAAATACTTCCCCAATCCTTCTTGAATATCGTATAAATAGCGACCACACCGAGCATGATCAGCATTAATGGCTTTAATACTTCTGGATTCATTAAATGAACGGTCCATGCCCCTATTATGGAACCTATGAAAGTGATTGGAAATAATTTAAACGCCGATTTCAAATCAAGATTACCAGAACGATAAAACACAATATTACTAGTTGCACTCCCCATTGTTGATGCTAATTTATTCGTGGCTACTGCACTTGCTGGATTCAGTCCTGTAAATAATAAAGCGGGTAAGGCGATCAGTCCACCACCACCTACAACTGAATCAATAAATGCAGCTAAAAATCCAAAAGCAATCAAAATAATTAATACGGATGGGTCTAAATAAAAATCCATATTATTAACCTCCCCTTTAGTCACTATCAGAATAGTAACTAATAATTTGCTAAATGTAAACAGTTATTGTAACGTTGAAATATAAAGTGAAACTTTAATCAGTGGGGGGTTTTGTTCATCCCCCACTGATTATCAGCCCTCACCAATCGGGCTTTTACGGGCAGCCCGCCCCCCACTTAACTTCTTTTCTTCCGCTGAATTTTGAGGTGGGGGTCTTACTGCCCGGCAAATAGCGGGATAAAAGCAAACATCGGAGGACGAAAAAAGTGGACTACATAGTGCAACAGCTTAAAAAAATGGGTTTTAATGAATATGAAGCTAAATCTTATGTATCTCTTGTTAAACAGGGACCTGTCACAGCCTATCAAGTGAGTAAAGATTCAGGTGTCCCAAGAGCGCGAATTTATGAGATTTTAGGTAACCTCGTAGAAAAAGGAATTGTCATGAAAGAAGAAATAAATGACACCACTCGCTATTCACCTCTACCTGTTGAAATCTTTTTACAAAAGGCGCAATCAGAATGGCAGTCTACTTACGAAGGAATAAGTGATTCATTAAAAAAACTAGAAACTTCTGAGGAAAAAACGGATAATCGAGTAATTACTTTAAAAGACAATCAAACAATCATTAGCTATTGTCAGGCATTAATAAAAAAAGCAGAAAAACGTATTGTCATCTCGATGTGGGATGAAATGTATGAAGCGTTAAAAGAGGATCTAGCTGAGGTAGCTGATAAAGTTACAGTACAAGGTATTACCTTGCATGTTGAAAATCCCATTAAAAATCTAGAAGCCCATCGTATCACACCCTATACAGAAACCCGTTCTACAGAACATTGGTTTATTTTATCCATAGATTCTAAAGAGATGATTTATGGACCATCACTTGAAGAGCGTAATGTTGCTTTTTATACAGATGACCCCGTTCATATATACTTATTAGAGGATTATGTATGGCATGATGTTTTAGTAAATCGACTTGTCCGACGTAGCCAAGACGACTTGGAGCAATGGATTACTGCAGAGAGAAGAGCTTTCTTTATGGGGAAATAAGGAACATATTCAAGAGCAAATAAAAAATTTTGCGTATTAAACCTAACAACTTCTCCGTACAAAAATAGCCGACTATTATATAGTAAATAGTCGGCTATTTTTAGTATATTGATTATACAGACGCTACCATTACCCCAGCGATTAATGAGATAAACGCTTCTCCCACTCTTTCACCTTTTCAATTGTTACATCTAATTTTTTAGCTATTTCTTCTACACTCATTCCTTTAAAGAGCATTCCAGCTGCCGAAAGTGCTTTATCAATTTCTTCTTGCTTCTCTTGCTCATATAAACGACCTACTTTTGTCATCCGTAACCACTCCTTTACCTTTTTCGCGTAGTCTTCATCAATAAATTTATCTGTAGCTACAAGAATCCCAGCAATAACTTGAATTTGTTCTTGCTCATCGGAGATACACTTTGCTACTTCTATCGTTTTTTCAATTAAAATTTGTCTTTTTTCTCTACTATGCATAAGTGGTACAAGTATTAATTTCATGGTTTCTTCATCCGTCAAAGATTTTCCTTCTTCCATTTTTCTAATAATCTTTTGAAGAATGGCATCACCATTGTATTCATTTAGTAAAACCGCTTTGGAATTTAAACGTATACTACATACATCTATTTCTTCTATCGGATTCATTACCTCACTTGTATAAATAACTACGATTCGAATATCTGGTAACCCTTTATTCTTATTATAGTAACGATACATAATTTGATTCGCATAATCCATATACTTCAAATGGTTTTCGAGGAAACGGGTATTACTTTCATACTCTAACATTAAAATTGAACCATCTTCCATTTCAAATAAAGTATCTGAGCGCCTTTGATCTGCACGAACTCTCGAGAATTCATTTAGCAACAATTCTTTTATTCTTGGAAAACCTTTTAACCCATATGCTTCAAGCCCTTTATCTCTATAGCATTCACTTAAAAACTTCATCAGAATATCTTTATTATGATAAGAAATATCATTCCCTGCCAATAGCTAATCCCCCTTAACTATTAGTTACCATTTTCTTTATTATATAACTTATGAAATTAGCGTTACAACTTTGGTTCACATGCACATACTATTTTCAAAGCAACTTATTCTCTCACTACTTCTCCCTCTCCACAAACCGCCCAAACTCCTTAAAAAATCTCAGCTTAAAACTCCCCACTGGCCCATTCCGATGCTTCGCCACATGAATCTCCGTCAACTCTTTCTGCATCGTTTCCTTATCATAATAATCCTCGCGATACATAAGCATAATGACATCCGCATCTTGTTCAATTTGTCCCGTCTCTCTTAAATCAGATAAAAGAGGTCGCTTATCTTGACGTGACTCTACAGAACGAGATAATTGTGACAACGCTACTACACAAACATTTAATTCACGTGCTAATAACTTAAGCTTACGCGAAATCTCACTAATCTCTTGAAATCGATTGCCCTTATGCTTCGAATCGCCCGTAATAAGCTGCAAGTAATCTACAATAATTAAAATCTTTTTATCACCGTGCTTCCTCTTTAACTTACGAGTTTGCATCCAAATATCTTGCACTGAAATACCTGCGTTATCGTAAATTTCAAATGGTAATTCCCCGATTTCCGCAAACGCCTTACTCACCTTTTCCCAGTCCTCTATCGCAAAACGATGCTTCGGATTTTTCAGCCTACCTCCTGACACTTCACCTATGCAAGACGCCATTCTTTTCAACAATTGCTTACTACTCATCTCTAACGAAAACAATCCAACCGCCGCTCCAGACTTCGCCGCGTGCAGTCCAACATTTAGCGCAAACGCAGTCTTCCCCATAGAAGGACGTGCACCAAGAACGACAAAATCACCTTCCTGCAATCCGCACGTCATTTTATTTAGCGATGTATAACCAGTCTCAATACCCGTAATCTCTTTCGCATCTTGATGAAGCTCTTCATATAAATCAACTAGCGCATCCTTCAAATCAAACTCACATACACAGTCCTTTTCCTCTAACTCACAAAGTGCCGTAATCGTCTCACCAATAATTTTCTCACTCTTCTCGGCAATAAGACGCTCTCCCATCTTGTGCCCGAGAACACCAGCCTGATACATTTTCCAGGCACCTCGAACAAGCCCCTCATAATAAGAGAAGTTGGCAGTTGTAGGCACACCATCCATTAACCCTATAAAGTACTCCATTCCCCCGATCCCCTCTAAAAACTTCGGATCTACCCTAGAAATGAATGTCACAAGATCAATCGGTTGCCCCTCTTCTTCCATTTTTCGCATTAACTGAAATATAGACTTATGCACCGACAGAGAAAAATACTGCTCCGTCAAATGGCACTCCTTAATAAGCTCTCCATCAAGTAGTAGAGAACCTAACACCGTCTTTTCCGCCTCCACATTTTGAATACTCATGGCCGCCACCCGCGCTCCGCTAAAAAGCGCTGCAACTCTTCCTCAGACGGCGCATTCTTCTCCCACTCCTCACACCTCGCCAAAAACTCCTCCGTCTCCCCCGTACTAACAGACGCCTCCTTCTTCCGAAAATGAGCCGTATCCGCCTCAACCTCACACACTTTCGTAAACCCTTTCCCGTG
Source organism: Bacillus sp. FSL R9-9834 (assembly GCF_038006905.1). NCBI lineage: Bacteria > Bacillati > Bacillota > Bacilli > Caryophanales > Bacillaceae > Bacillus > Bacillus sp. FSL R9-9834. The sequence continues at coordinate 962,746 of NZ_JBBOWD010000001.1, read as the reverse complement.
CCATCCTCTCAAAATCCCCTTCACATAAGCAACCGTCCGCTTATTATTCTCAAACGCAATTTGAAGAGCCTTCAGCACAAGCTCCTCTGACAAGTCTTCCATCCACGCACTCAGTTCCTCCACAGTATGCGGAGACAAACTACCAAAATGTTGCTCATAAAAAGAAAACACGCGACTCCCCGTTTCTTCCTCTATAACCTCTTCTTCCGCCTCTGTCTCCTCGCAAACTGCATCAACATCATCCACAGCCAAATCACTCGGCATACCGAAATGCACTAAAAGCATCGGAACATTCAGCTCCTCCTCTACGCACTTCTGAAGAAACATATGTACAAACTCCTTATTCTTCACACCCTTAAGCTCTCGAAGCACACACTTCTCCACATTCGTATTCGTCACCGGATTATAACGAAGCCAATTTAAAACGAATAACTCCCGTGTCTCCGCATCATAAAGAATCTTCCCATAATCAATGAAGCGCTGCACAAGCTTATCAACAGTCTCCCGATTATAACCCGTCTCCATCTCCGCTAACCGCTTCGGAAAAGGAAAAATCCCACACTGCGTCGTCTTCGAACAAGTTAACAAATAAACATAAAAATACCGCTCCTCCGGCGTCAAATCCAAAACAAAATCATCCTGCCAAAAATTCACCTGCACAGTACGATACACCGCCATCCCAATTCCTCCCGTCTCCATTCAAAAATGAAAATTTCCTCTTTGTACTATATATAGGAAGGAGGGGTGGGTTTTTGGCGTATTATTTCAAAATTTTTTTCGACTACTACTACGGTGTTTGTTGGTGTGTTTGTTGGTGTGTTTGTTGGTGTGTTTGTTGGTGTGTTTGTTGGTGTGTTTGTTGGTGTTTTTGTTTTGTTATGTTTTTTCTTAGTGATTTATTACTTGGTAGGGGCTTGTAAGGGGCTTAGGAGGGGCTATTTATCGTTTACTTCGATTAGAAACACTCGATCTGAAAAGCCACCTCGTTCTTCTGCTTTCTTTTTTCGGATGTTGTTGATTTCTTCTAGTGTTGTGCCTTCATGTTCGGCTAGGGCGTTTATTAGTTCTAGTAGGTCGGATAGTTCTTCGAGTTTATGAGGTTTTGTTTTTGCTTCGATGTATTCTGTTAGTTCTTCTTGTGTTTTCTTGCAGAGTTCCTCTATGTATTCATCTTCGTTTAGGATTCTTGTTGTGGGTGTTTTTCCGTTAGCTTTTATTATTTGCGGGATTTTGTTTCGGATTAGTTTGTTGTAGGTTGGCATGTGGGTTTCCCTCCGTTTGATTTTTCTTCTATTATAATGGAAAAGCAGTTTAACTAGGGGTTAAACTGCTTCATTGCTTCTTTTATATAGTTCTCTTCTTCGGTTGTGAAGAGGGTTGGGAATTCGGATAGTGGGAGGTTTGATTTTTGGATTATATCCTCTATATCGCTTTGGGGTGTATCAAGATAATTCTTTACTTCTTCTATTACATTGAAAAATTCCTTCAAGGTAACTTGAACGTCTTGATGACTCGGATCCTTCTCTTCTACCTTATACTTTTTCAACTTCCCTATCACATCCATAAATCGCTGTTCAAACTTTTCTTTTAGTTCCTTATTATTATAAAAAGCTTGAACACTCTCTTTTGAAAAATGTTCCTCTAACCATTCTTTATTTTCTTTCTCCCATATAAAAGTTTGCAGAAAAGAAGAAAACAAAGCAACATCCACTCGTTCTTCCTTTTGAAACTTCTTCGTCATCTCATCCATATGCGAAAGCACCTTCGCAATCCTTTCTTGCTCTGCCAAAAGCAATTCCCTTTGAAAACGTATTTGTCTTAAAAATTCTTCCGTCTCTATATCACGCTGCAATATAATATTTTGAATTTCCCCAAGCGAAAAACCAAGATGCTTAAATGATTGAATTTGTTGTAGCACATACAAATCATCTTTCGTATATAAACGATGCCCACCCTCTGTATAATCGCTCGGCTTTAATAAATTAATCTTGTCATAATAACGAAGCGTCCGCACCGTAACATCCCCAACACTTGCAAACTCACTAATCATCCACGCCATATCATCACCTACTCCGCTAACTTCTCTTTCACATACTGAAGCATATGAGAAAAACTCATCTCATTCTGCCGACAATATTGAAACAAACCTACAACAAGCAATAAAAAAGGAACATTCCCTCTATAACGATTTTCATACTCACTAATACCATCATAAAAGTACTCATACTTTCTTTTTCGTAAAACGATATAAATCGCAATAAACATCAATGCAATCATAACCAAAAGTCGCTTTCCCCTTATTTCCACTTCTTGTTTCATCACCTATTCTCCTTCCAATGCATACTTATCTTCTTTAAATAACGGAATTCGAATGAAATAACGATATGGCTCATCGCGTATTACTTTCCACGCAACAATGATCACTTGAACGACCTCAAAAACAAATACGATCCAAAACAAAACATCACTAACACGCGAACTAATATTAAATAGAAGAAAGATTAACAAATGAAAGTTGAACGCCTTTCGGCAATGATATTTGTACACCTCATTTTTCCGTGCCAGCGTGATGTACATGAGTAGTGGTGAAAAGATTCCTATTGCAGCTGAAAGTAGTAGCATGATGATGGTGTTTCTTTTTTCTTTTGTAGTGTTTTTCATGAGTGGTTTGGTCCCCCCTTTTTGATTTGTCTTCTTTAGGTTAGGGGGTGACGTTGGGGGAGGTGCAAGGGGATATATAGAAAAATTGTTTAATACCGATATAGATAAAATTAGACTTTTACCTTGACAGGGTGGAGGTCGTGAGTTCGAACCTCTCCGGGGTCATATCCTATTGTATCAACTGTTGATAATTTCATATTTTAGCAAAAACTATCGGTGAGCACCGCTCAAGTTTTGATTGAAACTCCTCCTTTAACTCTAAATGAGAACGAAGGAGTTTTTTTTTATGTTTTTAACATACTTCACTGAAAAAGAAATCGTAAAAAAATGACAACCTCACAAACGAAAAACTATCAAAATTTCAAAAGAAGATTCTGTTGAACGTGTATTCGAAAGATTTGTTGATAGTAAAGTAAAACAGAATTTACGCCCCAAATCATTGAATCAATTCCTTCTAATGTTTAATAGCATTAAGACATTTCATGAAACACAAAATGCTCAAATATTTTATATGACTGACATTACAACAAACTTCATTTCCGATTGGCTTTATTGGATGAAAAATGAATATGTACGTTATAAAGGTCATGCTTATATGCCAGAAAGCGTCCAAACTGTTGGATTAGCAGACGAAACGATTGCTAGTAGGATTAAGCAATTGAAAACATTCATTAACTGGTGTCTATGACAAGAAATCATCTTTAAAAATCCATTCAATAAATTTGAAGGATTCCGTAAAGATAACACGCAAATTGATATTCTCTCAATAGATGAATTGAACAACTTATTGAAAGTGACGAAGTCGTACTCCAATAAGAGTTTCAAGCACTTTCGTGATTATGTATTATTACACCTTCTCATTGATGGCATGTTTCGTATAACCGAAGTATTGTTGTTATCACCATCAGATATTGACCATGCAAATCAAGTGGTAATTATTCAATCCAATAACGTTAAATCACGAAAATCTCGTATTGTTCCATTATCAAATAAAACATATCGTTTACTTATGCAATTGTTTGAAGAAAATTCACAGCTAAAAAATGAATGTCAAACGGTGAACAAACGGAGCAAATCAATGATACCACCGTTGCTGATGATATTGCTGAATCTTCTTCCAGAAGTTTTTCTACTAATCCTTTAGTGTATATTTCTCATCCTAATAAAGATTTAAATAATAGTATTGTTAACAATAACGTTATACAAAACGATATTATCTATGAAGAATATGTATTCGCACGTAAAAACGGAATCAGTAATAATTTGTTTTTCAAAATAATCAATGGGAGAACAAATAAGCGTGGAATTAATGATTTAGGAGCATATATTCGTGGAGCAATCAAAAACGTAATAAACCATATTTCATTTCGTAATGGAACACGTATATACGATAATCCGCATAGCCCACTGTTCTATGATTAGTTGAATAATAGTAGCGAACAGCAAACGGTCTCATTATATATATAGTTTTTAGAATAATTGCTGTCTTGTGACCTTGTACATATCTTGAGCTTTTTACATCGGATTAAAAAATATCCACGAACTTACATTCGTTGAATATTAATATTCAAAAATCTTATTCTATATTTTTTTACAAGTACGTATTTATTCCTTCTGCAAGGTAACCATATAAGTGAACCATAACTCAGAAGGGATGATTTTAATGTTAGATGTATTAAAGGAAGCGATAGGAATGTTGGGTGCTGATGAAAAGATTGAACTATATGGCTCTCTCCGTAAGGATTTGAAAGATAGTGGAGCTATACAAACATATAATATGATTGGAGAGTTTGGCGAACGTGCGGTAATCAACTTTTATAATAATTCCCCATCATTGACCAACTTACAACCTGCAAAAATAGGAATGAAGTGCTTTGATGTTATTAATAAATATGGTGATCGTTACAGTATTAAAGCAACGACCAACCATCAAACAAGTGTATTCAGTGGATTAAATGACAAGGGTTCAGCTTTGCCGCAAAAACGATTGTTTGAATATGTTATTATTGTAGTATTAGATGATGATATGTCTTCAAAAGTTATATATGAACTCGATTGGGATGACTTCTTGTCACTTAAGAAATGGCACAATGGGAAACGTACTTGGTATTTAAGTATTACTAACGAATTGAAACGTAAGGCGAAAATATTGTATAGCGTTGATAAAGCGGTATACAATATTTCCCAACACGAATCGAATTAACGGAACATGACTGTTACAGGTCAAAGGTACTTGATAAATTATAAAGACCTGAAAAATAGAACGTTTTTCACATCCTTCCATAATATTATTATATTTTGTTTATTTTCAATGTAAGGAAAGAAATCAAAAAATAACGCTCATTAATTCAGATAATGAGCGTTATACATTAAAGTGGAAATTTTACTCAATTCCTTGTTATATGAAGACATGCAATTCCTATAATTTTTACACACCCCCCTCAAAAAATGTGATAAAAAGACAGCATTTTTCTTAAACTATTATTTTTTCCGGAGATAGCAACCTATCATTAGTGCGGTAATATGCAATTTTTCATAGTTGAAAATGCGATTTTTCGCATATTTTCCAAAGGCCAATTTATTGGAGGATTCTTCCTAGTTCTGCACCCTCCTGTCCATTTATCCCCCTGGAATTTTTTCTTTTTGAATCCAGAGGGTATCTTATTATTTTTGAATTTTTATCTCTCCCATGCTTTTATTTATATTAAATGTATAGGTTTATAGATTTATAGATTTATTATAAATAAAAGAACAGTATTTCTACTGTTCTTTTTTTATTTATAGCTAATTAATATAATATCATTGCACAAACGAATGTGATTGAGTTAGACTCCGCTGTACCCATAAGTATTATATACATTGTTTACATATCAATTAACGATGTTTAAATTTTATTTTACGACTTCACCCTCCCAATAATATCCATATCTTTCAATTTCAATACAGTACTATTGGGTATATCATAAGTATACGGATTACCATCTTTTCTTTCCATGTAACCAGCTTGAACTAATTCCTTGCATCTCCAAGCAACGAACTGACGTGTTCGGTCTATTTCTTCCCCTATCATACTTGCAGTTATTTTAGTAGATGGACTATTGTTGTTAAATAAGTGAATTGCTTGCAATATTTCTATTTCATCCTTAGTCCAAATTGCATTCGTTGATTGTTTTTCGGCAATTTTTACAAGTTCTTCATCATATTTAACCTGACATATTCCATCAGCACATCTCATACACTTCATTCTAAATTGCTGAAATATCCCTAAATCTTCAATTGAGTACTTTGTACCACAATCCTTGCATACTATTCGCTTGCTTTCTTTTAGACAGTCAAATATAAAGCCGGTATAATCAAAAGCTCTTTGTTGAAAAAATTTAGAATCCTTATTCTCTGGCTTGCCATAAGGTATTTTTTCAAGCATACAAAGACCGAAATCAAAAGCATAGAGATAATTGGTTTTATTTTTTACACTCCCTTGAACTCTTCCTTTTGCTGCCAATTCATTAATCTTATGTATAAAACCATTAAATTCTAAAGAAGCTAAAACGTTATCTAAATCCGGCTGTGTTGTAAAATGACTGGTTGGAACGACTTTCAAGTCAGAAAAATAAGAGTTATCAAGCTTCGTAAGGGCATATTTGTTTTCTTGTGCATGTTTAATTAATGATGTAAGTAAATTTTCCTGTACATGAATGTCGACTTTATCATTAAAAACACCCTTAGAGTGCTTACTCTTACTGAAATAACTAGCCGTATGGTCTAGATAATATTTTTCAATTGCTTGCTCAATTGCAAAACGATTAATTTTTTTCCCTTGAGACACATTAGAAAGCCAACAGTTATACAATATATGTCCTAATACCCTTACAATATTCATTGAGCTTTGGAATAAAAGCTTATAGTATTCATCTAAACTTAAGAGCTTTGTATCAAAATATCCCTCGACCGAAGTATTACAAAAATAACTGATTCTATTTTCAATTATTTTCTGAGTATAACTTGTGGCCCCCTTTTCAGTGGCAGTAATGTTATCTCTTCTATAAATATCAAACATGTCTATAGATACAATATCGAATTTCCCTGGATCTAAATCCCCATAATATATTCTATTGGGATAAGCCGCTATTTTTAAATTTATATACTCTTTCCCTAAATGATACAGAGGACTAACAATTACATCAACAAAAGAAAACATATCGATTTCTTCTAACTCTGAAAAGTCATCTATAAATATATATAGTCTCCCTCTTTTACATATTTTTAAGATTTCCCCTACTGAACTAACTACATCTTTAAGATTAAAATATCGTGCCAAAATATTTGAAGTGCTCACTTCGTGACTATCGGTACTTTTACTACTTATTTTAGCATTTAAACTTTTTAAAGCAGCTTTTATCTCCGCTAATGATTCATTTGTTTCTTTCGTAGTTGTATTCTGACTAATAGCTTTACTAATATTAATAAGTTCTGGATTTTCGATTATATAATCCAGCTTATCTAATGCACTCTGAAGTTTTCTATCCCGAAAATAATTATGTACTTTTTCAAAGAAGGCATTATTTTCTTTTTTTAATTCTTCCATTAAGCTCTCTTTAAAAGACTTGAGGAAATTTCTAATTAGTAATAATCTTCTTAAGTCAGATTGACCAAGGGCTCCACTTAAATCACTTAAATCTACCCCTATATTTTCAACCTTAGACAGCTCATGTACTGCTTTAGCATTAATATAAACAGACAGATTTTCTTTAGCCTGATGTATCTGACTTTGAGAATATGCAAAAATAGTAGATTTACCAGTACCCCTTCTCCCTACCATAAACGTTGTCCTATTAGAAATCATTTGACTATATATCCCATATTCAGACAGCAAATCTACATACAATTGGTCTATATGGTTATTATTTTTTGAACTCGCCATTCCAAAAGAAAAATCACTGTCATTTATCCTGTGATATAGTTTTAAAGTATCTATAGCTCTGCTAAACCCTTGAATATCCAAACCCAATTCCCCCCAAAAATGAATTAATATTTTATATTTTAACTCATTTTTCCAGAGTTATCTATATTTCGAATTGTTAGACAATTAATAATGTATATTTATATACATCTCTATAGCCAATAAAATTATCTTATTATAACAATAATAAAAGTGTTCTATATGTAGAAGATTTCAAAATCATTCTGGTAGTTCCCGATAATTATGTAGGATGAGAAAATTGTGAGACCTGTTAGTAACTCTCTTACAAAATTCAGAATTTATCTTCCTTTATAAAATTAAAATTTTACTATTATTTCATTCAAATTTCTTAAGTAAATCGATAAGCGGATTAACATCTTGAGGCTGTTGTTCGAGTATATGTTCTAATTTCTTTTCTTCAATCATTACTTTAGCCCTATCATTGGCCATCCGTAAACGTTGGGTAAGTGGTATACAAAGATCTTTCATATGAGCAGTTACTGAGCGTTCAAAAGCTTGAATACGTTTCTCAAGGTCAGTTGCTCGTTCTTCCATTGGGTCAAGTTCTTCAAGACGTTCAGACAACAATTCCATTCTATACATGTTCTTAGAAAGCATTGTCAAGCTAATTGAGTCTACTTTCGCGTAGTTATCATTTAATTCAGATAACTCACCAAACAGTTTCTTCTCTAGCTTCGAAACTGCAAGGACTGTTTTTGGTTTCGTCTTGACATCTGTTACAACAAGTACCTCAGCTTCTTGTCTTGCAGCTCTATCTGCTTTTGATATTTTCTGACGTACTTGGTTAATTGGTTTAACGGCATTTGCCATGATTTATTGGCTCCTTTCTGGAATTTTGAAAATTAATGAGAACAAATTTTTTCCTGGTCGACCACCTCTTTGTCCTCCCATCTCCTAGGTCTTTTTAAAAATGGACCTAGGGGTGTCCATTTTCCTGCTTCTACTACCGTTAATCCGCCTTTGGGATAATTAATCCGATTAAACCTTACATTATTTAATTCTTCCATTTTTGTTGCGTCCGTTTTGTTTATTTGTTTTCCACAATAGGGATTGCATTAAGAAATTTTGTTCTTTTTACAAAAAATTTCTAAAAACGACTTTCTTCATTTACTGATTTTCTTAGTAATTCAGACAGTAATAAAATATAGTGGTTGCTGGCAGACACTATATACACCGAAGAATCGCTTTCTTCTAGTTTATAAACTGGAAAGGAAGTGGTTTTTTGTTGCTTAAATTTGCTATTCAAGATTTTAAAGACGATAGAGAATTTTTATATTTATCCTCTCGAACAATTAGTTCTTATCTCCTTACTCTTAATGAGTTTCAAGTGTTTTGTTCTGAACGTGAACTTATTGACGTTAACGATATTACACCTCATATAATCAAAGGCTACCTATTATATTGTCAAAACAACAGTCTCCCTGTTATAACCCATCTCCATCTCAGCTAACCGCTTCGGAAAAGAAAAAATCCCGCACTGCGTCGTCTTCAAACCAGTTAACAAATACACATAAAAATACCGCTCCTCCGGTGTCAAATCCAAAATAAAATCATCCTGCCAAAAATTCACCTGCACATTCCGACACACCGCCATCCCAATTCCTCCCGTCCCCATTCAAAAATGAAAATTTCCTATTTGTACTATATATAGGAAGAAGGAATAATTTTTTTGCGTGTTATTTCAATTTTTTTACGACTACTACGATGCTTGCTCTTGTAGTTATGTTTGTTTTGTTTTTTCTTAGTGATTTATTACTTGGTAGTGGCTTGCAAGGGGTATCGAAGGGGCTAGTTATTGCTTACTTCGATTAAGAAGGTTCTGTTTTGGAAGCCGCCTCGTTCAGTTGCTTTCTTTTCACGGATTGTATTGATTTCTTCTAGTGTTGCACCTTCGTGTTCGGCTAGGGTGTTAATTAGTTCTAGTAGGTCGGATAGTTCTTCGAGTTTAGGGGATTTTATTTTTTTACAGATTTCTTTTATGTATTAGTCTTCAGGTAGAATTCTTGTGATGGGTGTTTTTCCGTTGCTGTTTATTATTTAGGAGATTTTGTCTCGGATTAGTTTGTTGTAGGTTGGCATGGATGCTCCTCCGTTTAATTTTTCTTTTATTATAACGGAAAAAGCAGTTTAACTAGTTGTTAAACTGCTAACATATACAAGAACATTTTTGTATTAAATGATAAACACATACTTATATGCTACCACCCCAAATGATTATCCTGAATAGTTATAACCTTACCTTTTTCTTTTACCATTTTTTTTATAGGATCAATAGTAATGACTCCCCTTGTCTTCTTAGCATGACAATTAGGACATAATACCCAAAGGTTATCAAAGGATTCTCCTCCACCTTTTGATTTCTCAATAATATGATCCACTTCTATTATCCAACCTTTTTTATTATTAGCCTTTATGTATTCTTCTTTAAACCCACAGACTTGACAGGTATGATCTTCTAATATCGCAATTCTCTTTTTTTGAGCACTACTTTCTTTTCTTCGTTTTGCTTTATCACCAATTTTTACATACTGTTCCTTATAATCAATAAAATTTTTGGCTTCCTCTAATATAATATCTCTTTTCTTCTCAACAAGTTCACTTTCTACAATTTCTTCATTATAAAAATAGTAATCATCCAATATAAAGCTATCAATTGAATTATATAAACATAAATCACTACTAAAACTAATATTAATATGATGCCGTTTTATCTCTCCATTTTCTTTCTTTGTAACATTCGCTTCTTGAATATACTTATATAAAATTTCAATTGGTAATTTAACTATTCCTTCATAGCCTAAAATGAAGATTATATGTGAAATTTTCTCTGATTTATATAATTTGATTGCATTTGGAGTTATTCCAAACCAATATTTCTTTCCATCAGCAGATATCTTGGAATATTTCACTACTACCTTCTCATGATTCACTAGGTAAAAAAATTGTATTCTGTTAATTGTTTCACTTTTTTTATATCCGCCTAACATTTCTAATGCATGGATATCACTGAGACCTCTTCTTGTATCCATATATTCTCCTTCCATTAAACCAATTAGTATTCAAGAATACATATAATTATACTAAATTAATTATTTTATCTAGAAAATTAGGAGAATAGAAATTTCTTAAACCTTTCAGTTTCATTCAAGAAATTCCTTTCTCCTATAATAATCAACTTTTGTTCTATCCTTTTGTTATATAAGCGAACTTAATACAACTGCTGATTCTTTAATAAACCCTTTCCAACAATCTTCTTTCTTCGCCCATTGTGTTACGTTTTGATCTCCGGCAGATTCTCTTAGGTAATTTAAAGCATTATTTGCTATTGTTCTTACAACATCTTCCCATTTATTTGAAAGAGCCTGATGCTGCCATACTTCTATTAAATCAATTTCCTTACCATACAAATAATTCAACATCGCTACTGTATAATAGATTACATTTGCTCTATAACCTTTTAGCTTCATGCTTTCTACAATTTCAGTTACAAATGCATTAATAATCTTTCTAGCAATAAGCTTTTTATAGTATTCATTATCAATACTTAAAATACTCTTGATTACTTCACCTTCATCATTTGTAATAGAACTTTGTTTCCAATATAGGCTATTGAGGTCCATAAAACGCTTAAACGCTTCTTCTCCACCCTTACTAGAAACATATGGGAACCCTTCCCAAGACATGAAATATTTCGCCATCTCTACTTTTGTTATGACGTTTTCTTTTGGATACATTTTCTTGAAAGCAGTTTGTTCTTTCCCTTTCGAACGTCTACCAATATCCACCATATACTGTCCGCGTGCACGTTCAAAATACCACTTAGATTCCTCTTTACGATTATCCTGTGTTGGGATCCATATATTACGGGAAAACTTTTCAATATCAGACATAAAACGAGTATTCGCAAGTAAATCTGATTTATTAATTTTATTTTGAGTATTAGCATATTCGGATATTTTCGATATCATTTCATCTTCAAATACATGTCGATCCATTTGAGCATCATTATTTTCTATTTCTTGCGGAACATTGATGATAGTAAGTTTTGTTTGTACATAAACTCCCTCTAAATCAATATCATTTTTATATGCTTGGTGTATAGAAGCGGTTGTTTGGCCACCATTAACAATCTGCCAACTTGTTAGTGTCTTGATGCTAAATAAATTAGAGTCTCCAATTCTTTCAATATCTCCTGCCTTCGCAACACTTGAAATACCATTGTTATAAGCAATAAATAATTCACGTTGCCTTGCATCCTTTAGTGTATCTCTTATTCCTTTATTTGTTCCACCACGTGCTTGTAAAAAAGAACGGACATTTCGTTCAACTAGTTTCGGTCCCCATTCATCATACAATTCAGCTAGGAGCTTCGCTGGGATAACACCAATATAACAATCTATTAATCCATTCTCATTTTCGTTTGGAATATGCATCATTTGTAACGCTGAACCGTATTCTGATTCAAAATGTATATCAAACTCTCGTATACCTTGTTCAGCCTCTGATAATTTAAAAATTCGATCCATATCCCAAACATGTACATTAACGGTTTCTACATTAGGAATATTCAAATCAATAGGTTTGTTCGAAATGTAAAATTTACTTGTGACTACATAAATATTTATCTCTTCAATTTCACCTTTTTTATCCACGATCATCTTTGCTACATCATAATATTCCATAGAACGATCCGCTAATTGTAAAATTTGTTCGGCATTTGTATAAAAGCGCTTTGCTTTATTAGCATACTCTTTTAATAATGTCATGTTAGCAATTGGCAAGTCACTTTCTTCTAAAAACGGCTCATACTCTACTACATATAAACTTAGGGTATTTACATCTTCTTGATATATATACCCATTTAGTTGAACTTTCATTTCCTTCTTACTAAAATACATAATTGCTGGTTCATCTTCAATATTTATAAATGGTAACATTTCTTGTAAAAAGGGAGTTTGTCTGCTTCCTACAATCTTCCCTTCTTGTTCGATCTTATCAATAAACTCAGTAAAAAAATCCAACTTCCTTTTTGTTTCATTCATAGTAGCTCATCCTTATTTCAAATTAAATATATCTTCTGCCGATACCTTAAAATTATTACAATGTGACAGATCGATTGAATATGAGACATTATTAATACCTATTGGTAAATTTTCCGAAGTTAACTTTGGAAAATCCACATTTACAAGGTATGCTAACTCTTCATGTACAAAAAAACAATTCTCATCATATTCTTCACCCATTACTCCAACTTCTAATAATAAATCTTTAAACTTTACTGCTAATGAAGGGGCTCTCTCAATGAGTTGCTCATCTATTACTTCAATTATACTTTGCAGAGACCTACCTACAGCATCGTTTACTTCTACCTTTAATACAAATAAAAATAGTTTATCAGTAACCGGATTCAGTTCTAATTGCTTTTCATTCGAAATTTTAATTTCATTTCTTATTTTAGGTACAACAGTTTTAATCTCTACCCCACTATTTTTACTCACAAAATCTATTCGATTTTTTAATGGACCTTTCCAATCTTTAATAATCAATGGGGGCTCATCTGGGAATTTTTCAAGCCATTTATTAATATAATAAAGCTCCCCGAACAAACCCATTTCCTCCTCGGGATTCAACCTAGAATTCCATTTTCGTTTAAAGAAGTTGTGCCAACGATCTAGGACTTCATAGACTACTGTATACAGTGGAGAATCTACTTCTACTAAAATATGATCAACTAAATTTTGTAACACTCGTTCAAAAATCTCTTCCCCATCCTCTACAATTTGAGAAATAACTAAGAAGTTTTTATCTTTTAACGGACCAATTCTCTCGAAATATTCTTGTCCTATATCAATACCTCGCCATTTTGGAAAGGACTTTAATTGGTCTTCATCCCAAGTTTCATTCGTAATGTCCACATAAATCCTTCTTTGTAAATTTAATAAATCTACACCAATTAATATAAATGGTTTTTGAAAGTACACTGGCTCTAAACGATAAATATCATCTGATTCTTCATTTTTCGATCGATCGATTAACAACTTAAATTTTTCCGAGATGTTAATCATTTATAACACCCTCCCCTACCGTACTATTTGAAATATAAACCCTATCTGCACCTACAGTATCCGGGACAGGGAACGAGAATGCTAAACCAATTGGTACAAGTTCTTCACTAAAATTAACATCTAACTTCTTAAAGGCCTTAACTTGCGGATGTAATGGATATACTAAAAGGAGTGGATTTCCATTTGCTCTTAGCTTTTTGTATACACTTTTATCTTTAGGTTTGGTTTCGATATCGATATCAACAAATTCTTGATCAGCTGCAACAATAGCACCTAAATCGACTACTCCCGTTATTTTACTTTTATCACGATCAATACTACGGATAACAGCACTTTCAATCGATAATTTCCCAAAATTCACTTTCCATTCAGTAATACCATTCTCAATTGTTTTCTGTCGTTTTAACGTAGACCTTGTTATATCTACAATAGCTACATTAAATTTCTCTAAGAACCCTTCCCTATTCATCCCTATAATGTAATCTGCAATTTTTTTACTATCAACAATTCTAGCAGAAGAAAGAGTTTGATAATCTTTCAAGAAATCTATAATAAGCTGGCCAGGAATATTTTTAGCAATATGATACTTTGTACCATTTCCACCTGGATTTTTAGTTTCAAATTCTTGCTCTATATTATTTATTAATCGGACTGTTGCTTCCATATTATTCAAATAGAATTCCTTGTTATCTCCAAAACTTCTGGTCTGCTGCATTGTTCCTGCATAATTAAAAAGGGTTTCAGCAGTCCACATTTTTGCAGGACTTGTAACTTTCATTGTAGGGTGCTTTAACATTCTTAGCGCGTACTCTTCAGGCGTTATATCTTCTTCTGCCAATTTATCAAATTCTTTTCTCAAATCACTCATTACCCTAACAAGGTATTCAAAATTCTCAGCAATTTCATCACTAGTATAAATACGACATAAATCCATGTACCCATTACGAAAACCGAACCAACGGCCCATTTGCATTAATGTATCATACATAGAACTACCACGATAATAATAAGAGATTGTTAAACCTTCTAAAGTTAAACCACGTGATAATTTATTTCCTCCAATTGCAATAACGTATAATCCATTTTCCTTATATTTATCATATTCAAGAGCATCTTCACTCTCTCCATTTATCTCCATCACTTCAACTTTGCTAACCACACCTTTAATTTCTTTGTAAACCTCTTCCCAATGAAAGTTAGGAAATTCAAAAGAATACTCAAAACTGCTTTGGACTTCTAAGAAGTCATTCTCATAAATCCCTTTCAATTTCGCTATATACCTACTCTTCAAATTATATAAAAGATCATTAGCTAATTTCTTATAGAATTCTTCAATTACACCGCACATAGAATTTTGGACATCAGTAAACCGAGAAGTATGAATTAACATTGAGTTATGTTCGCCCTTTTGCCCTCTTAAATTTCTAATCGCTATGGAAATTAAAAATGACAATATAGCTTCCTCCATAGACTTAGGAACTTTCATAAATAAATTTGCATCATCTTTTTTTCTCATTTTATTTAATACGGTGATATCTTCCACATCCAAATATCGAATAAACATTGGTTTGTCATCTTCAATATAACCCGTTGTATTAAAATATTCATCTGGTCCACAGTAACCATTCGGCTTAGGTAATGCAATAGCAAAATCTTTCGGATATAAATCTTTTCCTATTTCATTATGATTTACATCCGCTTTAATCAACAAGTTCGCAAATGGTGTAGCAGTATATCCGACATAGGATTTTTGCTTAAATAAATTTAATAGTTCCCTAATCTGTTGATTAATTTTACTAGGGTCCTCACCATTTTTACCTGAAGAATCGACACTCGCTTGATCAGCTTCATCATCAATAATTAATACTGGTGGACTTATCTCTGAATGTGCTACGCTAGTTCCTAAAGACTCAATTAATCTTTTTAATACGTCTTTTTGCTTTTTTACTACCACTAATATTGGTTTTTCCAAATTTTTAATACCAATTGTATTATTAGTAGAGATGTCCTCTTGTACTGTAGTCCAAGTTTCAATTAAGGTCTTATCATTTCGGATAATTGCTACTCCTTTTTTATCTCCAGTAATTGTATCTACTGTACCTACTACTTCACGTTCTAATCTTAATTGTGTTTGAGAACGTAAATCATTGTGCATTCCTGCTAAAACGATCACTAACTTATAACCCACATCAAATGCTTTATTGATTAGTCCAGTAAAATTCGCTGTTTTCCCAGACTGAACATGTCCTAAAACTAAACCTCTTAAATCAAATTCTTTGGTACTTGTAGGATCTCCAATTGATTTCAAAATGTCATTAGTTGTACTGTCAATCGTTGCTATTGTTTCCGGTGACCAATTTTTATTATTTTTCAAATACTGTTCATACCGATACCAATAATATGAATACATTGGATTCTTTTCTTGAAACCATGGAATATTTTTCTTACTTCTCATTATAGCTGCTTTACTTACACTTATCGGGCCATATTCCGAATACGCCTTCAAATAGAGTCCATCCCACTCCTGTTTATCTAACTCTCCATACTGCTGTATTATCCTTTTTCGAGCACTCTCTATTGCTTCTTCTAAGGGATTATCAAAACCTATATTTTTAAAAAAAGTGTATCCCTCATCTACTAACAGAAGAAATTTCTCACATATTACTTGATCCACCTATATTCACTTCTTTCTCAATAATTTCTTTAATTGTACGAATTTCTATGCCCTCAAATCCAGACAACATAGAAATTGCTTCTGAAACTTTTTCAAGATCTAATTCCATGTCTGTACTAAATAGCATTTCAGCATATTCAATAATTAATTTTTTCTCTTTTTCATTCACCTTCTGTTCCTCTTTTTTCACCATATTAGCAGTTTTTAAGAGATTATTAGGCGAACCTAACTCAATTAGCTTAAGGTATACATTGATCCTTTTTCTAATATCATCATTGACCGTCTTCAAAATCTCAGTTAATACTGGATGTGTTCTATTTAAAATATAAAAACTATTCATATCATCTTGAGCAAGCTCCCATGTGTTTAAAGTACCTCTTATTTTTTCACCGGTTCGGGTAGCTTTTGTACGATATAACATTATTTCTTTTGATATTTGTCGATAATTTTTTGCTATTGCTATTAAATCCTCTTTAGCCTCATCCGGAACAGAAACTGCGGATTTTTTCACATCTATTTTCCAATCATGATCAGATACATTTAAAAATTCTACTTTTATCCTAACTAGTTCTGACTGTACATCCTTTGAAAACATACCAAACCATTCTCCAAAACTAACCAATCGATTTTCTCGATAAATATAAAATCCTTGCTGATCACGCCAACCTTTTACTCCACCAGCATATTTATAATCAGCTTGATTAAATGTAGATGGATGTGGCAAAACATAAGGGGTAATTTTAACTAATTTTTTATTTACCTTTATTACTTGCTCTTCTCCCTCAATCCTTCTCTGGTTACCTTCTAAAAACGGGTTCCAGGGATACAGGGTATTTCCATTTATAGTGACAAGTAATCCATTCTCCAATTTAATATGAAAAACCATTTCTAAATATTTATGTATTCGTTTGATCTTTGAATTATAGCTCTCTTGCTTCAATACTTTATGCGTTCCAAATCCACAAAATCTATCTAATCTATCTATAAAAATAACAGTACCATTCTCTCCCTCTATCTGACCAACTTTCTCCTTAATTTCGTTAGGAATAGATTGAAATAAGAGCCATTCATTTTGATCGCTAACATAGTCTAAATCCCAACAACGCTCTGAAAGTATCCCATCTTTTTTTGTAATAATACATAATCTTTTCCCCATAGAAAAAGATGCTGTTTTTAATCCTATCCCAAATCTCCCTAGCTCCCCTTTCTCTCTCCTTTTCCTAGGGTCCTTCGAGCCAATAGTCATCGCTTGTTGTAATTCTTCATCGGTCATACCAATTCCATTGTCTTCTATTCTGATATACCCATCTCCCATATCATAATCAAATTCAAGATGAACATATTCAGCTTTTGCATCAATACTATTATCAACAATATCAGCAATTGCTGTTCTTGCATTATATCCTATACTTCTCAATGCCTGGATTACAGGAGTTGCAGAAGGTTTTGTATAAATTGTATCCATAATTACCACCCATTTTTTTACTCTTACATAATTCTAACAAAATTACACAAAAAAAACAGCAGGTCACTTTAAACTGTACCCTATAGAATAGACACTTAAAAAAAGTCTATTCTATAGGGTATTTCTTGTATAATGAGAGAAAAATGAGAATCGGAGAAATTTCAAAATGACGAAAAAATTGCTTACAGAAAAGGAAATTCAAATATTATCAAAAAATCGATACGTAAAATCGGTAAGCCAAAAAGGAATTACCTATACCGATGAATTCAAGCGTATTTTTATTAAGGAAAATGAACAGGGTAAACCACCTCGTATTATTTTTGAAGAATGTGGTTTTGATATAGATATCATCGGTCTACAACGTATTGTGTCATCAGGAAATAGATGGCGTACGTCCTATAAGCAAAACGGTGTATGGGGCTTAAGAGACACACGTAAGGAAAACTCAGGAAGAAAGTCAGAAAGAGAACTTACATTAGAGGAGAAATATGCACGTTTGGAAGCGGAACGAAACTTATTAAAAGCTGAAAATGAACTGTTAAAAAAGATCAAATTTATGGAAGGGAGGATGGGAAAGAAATAACGTTACACGCTAGTCAAAAGTACCTATTAATTCGTTCTATCATTGAAAAATACCGCCTGAAAAATATGGTGAGATATTTGTGTCAGGTCGCAGGCGTTTCACGTTCTGGATACTATAATTATTTTTTAGCCATTTCTCAAAGTCGGCGAGAGAAAAGAATACATCAAGATGAAATAGTGAAAGAGATTATATTAAAGGCATTTCGATTTAAAAACCGAAAAAAGGGGGCTCGTCAGATCAAAATGACATTGGCGGGTCAATTTCAAGTTGTCTACAATTTGAAACGCATCCGTAGAATCATGAAAAAATATGGGATAATCTGTCCTATTCGTAGAGAAAATCCCTATAAAAAAATGTTGAAAGCGACGAAAGAACACTTCGTGGTACCCAATCGATTAAAACGCGAATTTAGGCAAGGTGTACCGGGAAAGGTACTTCTTACAGATATCACATACCTGTTTTATGGTAAGAATCAAAAAGGATATTTATCTACTATTCTAGACGGGTCTACGAATGAAGTTTTGGCGTATCATGTTTCAGAACGACTTACCTTAGATATCGCAACGACGACGCTGCACAAACTAAAGAAGAATAAGAAGGTACGATTAACGCAAGATGCCTATATTCATTCTGATCAAGGTGCTCATTACACAAGTCCTACCTATCAAAAATTAGTCAAAAAATTAAAGCTGGGACAATCTATGTCAAGGCGAGGAAACTGTTGGGATAATGCCCCACAAGAATCTTTTTTCGGGCACTTTAAAGATGAAGCACACATCAAAACTTGTACATCTTTCACACAGTTAAAACAAGAAATTAAAGACTATATGAAATACTATAATCAGCACAGATATCAGTGGAATTTAAAGAAGATGACTCCTGTCGAATACAGAAACCATCTTCTTGATGCCGCCTAACTTTTTTTAAAATGTCCTTTACAAAGGGTACAGATTACTTTTATGACTTGCTGTTTTCTTCTTATTTAAATTCATCTTTTAAATATTGTTTAGGTTTTTCTCCTAAGCAAGACAACATTTTCTCCGCTATTGCCCTAGCCATTAATGGTGGCACTGCATTACCTATTTGCTGATATTGCCTATCTTTAGATCCTTTGAAGATATAATTATCTTTAAAGGATTGCAATCTAGCTGCCTCTCTAATACTTAATGCGGTAGTATTTGTCGGATGTTGCCACATCGATTTCCGAACATTAATAACCGTTGGTGACGGAGTATCATAATTTAATCTCAAATATACCGTATTTTGCGTTCTAGATGCATCGGTATATGAAACGTCCTTAAGCTCAGATGAGAGGCTATGAAAATTCTTCCCATCAGTTCTCTTTATCTCTTCAAAACGTTGCTGACTTAATGGCTCACTGTCTGTATTTATATGATTATAAATCACATTATCGTTCATACCTGAACGATAATAATGCTGCATTACAGTTTTATTCAGCTCAATATTATAGTCAATCTTGTGGGATTCAGTGCTTTTAGCAGGAGTAATACCTTCTAGATCGCCAATTGCATCTCTCACAGTAAAATCTATTTGGGTATATCTCTCAGGAAATTTAATTTCCTTATACTGTGTAGCACTTGATTTTATTCCTAAAATCATAAATCTTTGACGTTTTTGCGGAACAAAATAGTCATTTGAGTGAACTGTCCCTTTCTCTACTTCATACCCTAAATGCTTAAAAAACTTTTCTAAATATACAACAATATTATAGGACTTTACTTTAACAATAACCTTTAATGTTTGATCAACCAATACGAGTGGATCTCCTAATTTTACAATACGCTCTTCTTCAAGTTCTCTCAAATATCTTAATAGTTGATTAATCTCAACAAATCCCTGTAAGCTCGCTAATGTTTCTTCATTACTCGTATTATTACCTTGAGTCAGTTTCTTAAATGACTCGGCAGTTTCATTAACTATATTCACCAGATGTTCTTCATCTTCTAATTCACCGAACTTATATTCAGAAAGGGATTTTATAATTTTTTGAATCTCTTTTAATTCTTTCTTCTCTTTAAGGCCAATTGGATTATAAAGCTTTTTCCTCTTCAATTTGCGGACTACACTTCTAATTCTTGAAAGCTCCATTTCATTTGTAATAAATGGTTGCACACATGTAACATTTAAAATTTGGTTAAGTAAATTTTCATATTCTACTTTATCAGTTTCAAGTAGAATTAATTCATCTTCTTGCCAAAAAGGTTCTTCATTACCGCTTATATCACTTAAATGTTGTTCAGAACTATACATACAAATTGAATCTTCTACATATTCTGTGACAAAAAACTTATGTGTAGGGGAACTCATCGTTTTAACGTTCTCCATTAAAAAAGCCACCGGTCTAACCGTATCTATAGCACGTGCATATTCTTTTACAAGCTGATTATTACCTGAAATCAAATAATTTTTTTGTCTATTAGCATTCGAAAAACCTTGGCAGGGTGGTCCACCAATTACTACGGTTTCTGATGGATCAATTCCTTTTTGCATTATAAACTCATTAAAATCAATGCTACTTATATCACTTATTTCACTATTTTTTGGCTTTATTATTATCTCTTTATTATTTTGGTGATTACATATATAAGTCTCAACAGCTTCCTTATTAATTTCTACAGCTCCAACTATTTCAAATCTCCCTGTTTGCTCAAAACCATTACTTAACCCGCCAGCGCCTGCAAATAAATCGATTATTTTATACTTTTTTTCTAAATTTTCATCTATATTATTTTTCACTTTACATTCATACCTCTCAAGAACGTACATTCTACTTTTCCTTCTATACAGCAGCATACCATCCAATGGGTATAAAAATCAATAACTGGAAGGAATTATTTTTAAATATCAGCTTAAAAAACTTCTTATATTATGTACGAAATACATTTCAGTTATTATGTTTACAATAAGTAAATATCATAACATGACAAGACTCCTTTTAAAAATACTTGAAGGTTAAATAAACATAATCCAATTTACATATATAACATTAATTACTAAGCGCAATTCCCCATATCTAAAAACATATTAAGTATCCCCCACATTTTTCAGCCCTCCCTCCCCTCTCATATCCCTTACTTTCTCCTCCAAAAACCCCCTAGTCTCCCCACTACCCTTATAATAAGAATTCCACCCTCTCTCCCTCAAAATCCCCTTCCAACTATCACTCTCCACCATCCTCTTAATCATACCATCCCAATAAGCAACCTCTTCCTCCGTCATATCCTTCGGGCCCATGATCCCTTTCCAGTGCTGGAAGATGACGGCGATTCCTTGTTCTTTCCATGTTGGGATTTCTGGTAGGCGGTCTAGTCGTTTTGGTGCGGATACGGCTAGTATTTTTATTTTGCCGGTTTTGTATTGTTTTTCGGCTTCGGATAGGGTCATGGTTGCGGCGTTTATTTGTTTGTTCGTTAGGGCGTTTATGATTTTTTCTTTGTTTTCGTAGACGAAGAATTGTAGTTCGGCTGGGTTTATGCCGAATGCTTTGCTTACTTGTACGAATGATAGGTGATCGTCGTTTCCTAGGCCGGGGGCAACGCCGATTTTGAAGCTTTTCTTATTTTGTTTTAGTTGTTCCATTAGTTCGTTTGCGTTTTCTATGTTTGATTCTTTTGAGACGACAACGACTTCCCAGTCCGATGCTAGTGTCGCGAGCGGCGTGAAGTCTTTATATGTTAGTTTACTGTGTCCTAGTAGGTTGTTCGTTATGAGTAAGCTTGAGTTAATCGCCAGTACGTGACCGCCTTTTTGTTTCGTATATTTCCATCCGACATCACCGCTGCCACCTACTTTGTTTGTGACTGTGATTGGTTTTGTGAAGATTTTTTCTTCTGTGAGCGTTTTTTGCATCGCTCGTGCTGTTAAGTCCCATCCGGCTCCTTGAACGTTTGGCGCAACGATTTCTACTTTGTCTATGTTTACTGTATTCGTTTGAGTTTTTTCCGAAGAACAACCAGCTATTACTCCTGTCATGATCCATATACATAGTAATAATCGTTTTTTCATAGTCCTCGTCCTATTCGGTACTTTCGTTCTGGTCGTCCGATAATGCCGTATGTGTACTCTACTGTGCATTCGTTTGTCGCCACTAAATATTCTAAATATCTTCTTGCGGTTGTTCTGGAAGCACCCATTTGTTCTCCCATTTCTTCTATTGTAATTCCCTCTTCGAATCCTTTTATAATCCCTTTCACTTTTTGCAGTGTTAACGGATCCACGCCTGTCGGTAAGTTTTTTATGTCTTGTGTTTGCGAAGTACCGAAGAAATTATCGATGAGTGTTTGATTCACTTCATTGTTACTATGTAATAGTTGCTTCTTTCTTTTATAGTCTTCAATTGTGCGAACAAATTTTTCTAACGTGACCGGTTTTATAAGGTAGTTACTTACACCGTTTCGAATTGCTTTTTCTAACATATGGTTTTCATTCGCCGCAGTAACCATAATGACGTCAACGCTTGGAAAGTCAGCATGAATTTGTGGTAATAAGTCGGTTCCAATTCCATCTGGTAAATAGTTATCTAATAGAAGCAAATCGATTTCTTCCCTTTGTAGTAGCTCTATCGTTTCTTTCGCGTTCAATGCTTTTCCGATTACTTTTACGTCCTTTATTTTTGATAAAAACTCCTCTTGAATTTGTGCGACGCGGAAATCATCTTCTGCAATTGCAATCTTCAACATATGCCCATCCCCCTGTTTGTCATATACTTTCTCTCAATGTTTTCGGAAGGTAAATTGTAAAAATAGCTCCCCCATTTTTCTCGTTTTGAATCTCAATTGTGCCCTCTAGTACCTCTACCATTTCTTTCACGTTTGCTAGTCCATAGCCTCGATTGTTTCCTTTCGTTGAAAATCCTTTTTGAAAAATGGTCGTTATTTTTTCTGCCGGTATCCCTATCCCGCTATCTATCACTTCAAATACAATATCGTGCCCAATATCCGTAACAAAGAAAGAAACACTCTTTTCCTCTTGTGTACTCACCGAATCAAATGCATTGTCGATTATGTTTCCAAGAATCGTAATAAGGTGCGAAATTTTTATATGGTCTGGTAACGGATGAAGCGCACTATCTCCTTCAATATGAAAAGCAATTTTCTTCTCAGACGCTGTTCCGATTTTTCCTAATAAAATAGCCTGTACTTTTGCATCATGAATTTGATGGAATAAAATATGATTTTGGCTTTGATGAACATTAGATTCTTGCTGAATAAATTCAATCGCTTCTTTGTAATGTCTTAACTGAAGTAATCCTGATAAGACGAAAAGTTTATTTGTAAATTCATGTGTTTGAGCGCGTAAGTCCTCGGAATACTTTCTTACCTCAGATATTGTGTTCACAAGGTTTTGCAGTTCTGTTTTATCTCTAAAACTACATACAACTCCTACCGTACTGTTATTTTCAAGTATCGGTGTCATGTTTAAAATAAACACTTTATCTTGAAACGCGATTTCTTGATCGCTTTCTAACACTCTCTCCATATTAAATTCCGGTAAAACTTTTGAAATGTGTTGCTGCATATAATCACCATTTACATGTAACATCTCTTCTGCCGAAGTGTTCATCATCGTAATAAAACCGTTTTGATCAATAGCGATAATTCCTTCTTTTATAGATAGTAGTATCGCACTTCGTTCCCGGTATAGTGCTGCGATTTCATTTGGCTCTAAACCGAGTGTATCTTTACGAATGCTACGTGCTAAAAGGATGCCGCCAATAATTCCGACTAATAACACCGCTAAGGAAAAGAGTATAATTTCTTTCGTTCTGCTCAGTATGTTAGATTCGATGCCTTTGATTAGAAACTCTACTGTCACAACACCTACTACTTGATCGTAGTCTCCGCTATGAACAATAATGGGTGCCTTTGCCATTAAAGCCGGACCACTTTCCCCATTTCCTTCAAGCGTATAATAACCGCCAAAAGTGAGTGCTTCATAGTTATATGGATTGTTACTCTTTGTGCCAATTAACTCCGAATTAGAATTGGAATACATAAGCCCAAAGCGATCTTCTATAATTACATAATCTGCACCAGCTTGCTCCCGGACTTGTTCCGCGATGGATTGGATCGTACTTTTATGTTCTTTATTTTGAAAAGCATGTGCGCCCATAAGGGCTTTTAGGGATTCAACTTTAGCAAAGTTGTAGGTTATAGGTCACACGAAAACCTATCATCAACCAACTTATCCGAGAGGGAAACCAAACGGGGAGTGTAGCATGTTGGTAAAGCCATAAGTTGATTAGTTACCAAATCACGACTGAATGGCAAGATGAACCGTTATAGATGAGGATGAAAGCTAAACTGCTTAAACGATAGTTCAAGGGGGGATATCGAGACCCGCAACGAAAGGTAACTAGTAACGTTGTGTAGTAATAGCCATTTAACTAGGTGCTTGTTAAATAGCTCAAGAGGAATAGGGATAACATTGGACTCTATTCCTTGTGACCCATTACTAACCAGCCACTGTAAGTGGAAAAGAACGAAAGTCGCATCCGACACTATAACATGCTTGTCTCTAATTGTACTAAATGGGGATTACCTAAGTTGGAATGCCAACCTAAATTGGCTATTAAGGATGATACCAAGTGTAAAACAAGGTATGTGGCTTATGAATATCTAATAAGGTAACGGAGTTTCCGTAGTAGTCCGAAATAGGGAAAGCCTATTACATGGCGAAGGGAAACAGTTTATCAGTTTAATACGAATTAGGAAGGAGCGAGAGGCTCTATGAGAAATCCAAATGAGGTATTAAACAGTCTAAATACCAAAGCTAATAATGCAAATTATAAATACAAGAGACTCTATAGAAATCTTTATAATCCAGAGTTTTATTACATGGCATATTCTAAGATATATGCCAAAGAAGGTAATATGACTAAGGGTACAGACGGAAATAATATTGACGGAATGAGTATTGAAAGAATTAACACTCTTATAGACAGAATCAAAAATGAGACATATCAACCTTATCCAGCTAA
This sequence comes from Bacillus sp. FSL R9-9834, assembly GCF_038006905.1. Lineage (NCBI taxonomy): Bacteria > Bacillati > Bacillota > Bacilli > Caryophanales > Bacillaceae > Bacillus > Bacillus sp. FSL R9-9834. The sequence continues at coordinate 937,317 of NZ_JBBOWD010000001.1, read as the reverse complement.
ACGAGTATATATAGATAAAGCCAATGGCGGAAAAAGACCACTAGGTATACCATCAACAGATGATAAAATTGTACAGGAAATAATAAGAAGTATCCTTGAGAGTATATATGAGCAAACATTCTCTGATAATTCACATGGGTTTAGACCTAAAAAGAGTTGTCATACGGCATTGATTCAAATTCAAAGGACATATAGAGGTGTGCGTTGGTTTGTTGAAGGAGATATAAAAGGCTTTTTCGATAACATAAATCATCTTACACTTATAAATATCCTTAGAAAAAGAATCGATGACGAAAAATTCATAAGGCTAATCTGGAAATTTCTAAGAGCAGGCTATCTAGAAGAATGGACATATAACAACACATTCTCTGGCACCCCACAAGGAGGCATAATCAGTCCCATATTATCTAATATCTACCTAAATGAATTAGATCAGTTTATGAACAATTACAAACAACAATTTGATAAGGGAATACGAAGAAAAGAAACTCGTGATTATGGCTACCTATCTGAAAAGAAATATAGATTGCGGAAAAAACATGTGAATTCATGGGGACAAATGTCAGAAGAAGAAAAGAGAGAAGTTAAAACACAATGGAACGAACTACACAAAAAACAACTCTCTATCCATTCAAAAGACCAAATGGATGCAGACTACAAAAGAATAGTATATACCAGGTATGCAGATGACTTCTTAATTGGAATAATTGGCAGTAAAGAAGATGCTACTCAGCTCAAAGAAAATCTCACGATTTTTCTTAAAGAAAAGTTAGACCTTGAATTATCACAAGAAAAAACACTCATAACTCATAGCCAAAAATTGGCACAATTTCTTGGATACGATATTACAATCTCTAGAGAACAGTCAACTGCAAAAACTACACACGGACGCACAAAAAGATTATACTCCTATACGCCTAAACTATATGTACCAAAAAGCAAATGGATAAAGAATTTACTACAAAAAGATGCATTAGTAATTGAAAATAAAATAGGTACTTGGAAAGCTAAACACAGAACTTATTTAAAAGATAATGATGATTTAGAGATTCTAAGTATCTATAATGCAGAAATACGCGGTCTATATGAGTACTATAAGTTAGCGAACAATGTAAGTGTCCTAAATAAATACAAATATATAATGGAATACAGTATGTATAAGACGTTCGCAAACAAGTACAACACAAGTGTTAAAAAAATACTCAACAAATATAAAATCAACGGAAAGTTTGGTATCCAATACAAAACAAAAAATGGCGAAAAAATAAGATATCTCTATGACAAAGGATTTCAGAGACAAAAACATACAGATAACAAACCAGAAGTTGATATTCTCCCAAATACATTAAAGATGTCTGGAAGAACGAGTCTCATTAAACGATTATTAGCTGAAGAATGTGAGATGTGTGGCAAAAAGAATCAAGCAATTGAAATGCACCACATTAGAAAGTTAAAAGACCTAAAAGGGAAAAAAATGTGGGAGCAGATGATGATATCCAGAAAAAGAAAAACCATGGCATTATGCCAACAATGTCACATAGATTTACATTTAGGTAAATTAGATTGATAAATGGAGAGCCGTATACTTGGAGACAAGTACGTACGGTTCGGGGGGGAGTATTTGGAAACCTATCATAGAAATATGACAAGGCGCTGGGTGCTTACCCTACCTTTTATCTCTTCCGGCAAGAAGACTCCATCTGATTTGTGTTACGGGTGAAACCCAACAATTCAGGTGGAGATGAATTGCCGTCAGCAGGTAGGCTGAACGCTTTTGTTTCGTTCATAACAATTTTCGAGGGCGAATGTTTGTTTCTTTTTGTCCTACGATATTATGTAGATAAGAAGGGAATAGATTGTAAGGCAACGAAATTAGATAATGATTATCATTCAGCTACTTAAGCCAAAAGTAATGAATACGCTTAATGAACTTTCTAAGAAAGGTGGTGAACACAATGGCTAGAAAGAAGGCAGTGAAAGTATTACGGAAACAAAAGAAAAGAGAAACGATGCAACGGTTCACGCAGAAACAGAATATCGGACGAGCTTGCCTTACTGCAAAAGAATTTCGTTTACTTCAGCGCATGGCGCATAGTTCAAAAGCACTGCGAAATGTTGGGTTGTACACGATAAAACAAAGTTATTTGAACGATAATAAAATGGCTACTGTAAAAGAAGTGGACACTGCCATGCAAGCAGATATGAACTACTGGGGGATTCAATCAAACTCTGTTCAAGCGATTCGTAGAACCTTATTTACAGAAGTGAAGAGCTTTTTTAAAGCGTTGGAACAGTGGAAGAAAAATCCTGAGAAGTTCACAGGTCGTCCGAAGTTTCCGAATTATTCTCGTTCCACTGACAAACGAATCATTGAAATCTATCAAGTGCCAAAAGTGGATGAGAACGGGTATTGGATCATTCCAATGAATGTTGCATTCAGAAAAAAATTCGGTTCCATTAAAATACGTATGCCGAAAAACTTAAGAAATAAAAAAATCTCCTACATTGAGATTGTACCTAAGCAAAAAGGTCGGTTCTTTGAGGTGCATTATACATATGAAATGCACGTCTCTCAAATGAAGAAACAACCCACGACTACGAGTAACGCTTTGAGTTGCGATTTAGGTGTAGACAGATTAGTAAGTTGCGTAACAACTACAGGTGATGCCTTCTTAATTGATGGAAAAAAACTAAAATCCATTAACCAATACTTCAACAAAGTGATACGTAATCTACAACAGAAAAATATGGAGAATGGCCTTTCGAAACGAATTGTAACGAATAAAATGGCCGCACTTTGGCATAAACGAGAAAGACAAATAAACGGTTACATTGCACAAACGGTAGGTCTATTGTTCAAAAAAGTGAAAGAATTCAATATAGATACGATTATTGTAGGGTATAACGCTGGTTGGAAACAAAAATCTCATATGGGGAAAAAGAATAATCAAAAGTTTGTGCAAATCCCATTTCAGAAATTGATTGCAGCGATTGAGAATAAATGTGTAAAAGAAGGCATTCGCTTTTTTAAACAAGAAGAAAGCTATACTTCAAAAGCTAGTTTTCTTGATAAAGATCCGGTTCCGGTTTGGTCTAAGGATGATAAGACGCAGTATCGCTTTAGTGGCAAACGAATTACGCGTGGTCTGTATCAAAGTAAAGCAGGAACATGTATCCATGCTGATATTAATGGTGCGCTGAATACATTGAAAAAGTCAGGAGTTGTAGAATTGGATGACAATCTCAAAGTGAAAACGCCGATTCTATTAGAAGTGCAAAAACGTAAGGCTATTGCTTTGTGCATAGCTTAGTGGGTGCGTCAACCATCCATGTGTACTCGACTTGTCGGGGCTTGTAGCACACGCCGGATTCATCTGAGTGGTGGCTTCTTCTGCAAGGAAGAACTGCTCTTTTTCGAAAGGGTGGTGCAAGTGGGAAAGCAATCGTTCGTTGCCAGTACCAACCAAAAACATACTTGGGGTGTTACCATAAGGTGGCATGAGTGCTAGAGCGTCAAACTGTCTAGAGATAGACGAAAAGACCTAGTGTTTGAACTCAAGCCCCCACTGAAACGCCTCATCTCAGTGGGGGTAGTTGACAGCTGGCATAAAAGAAAGAGATTTAGCTGTTTGCAGTGCTAACTGTTCCACTTGGCGCTTCGTATCAACGGACTGAATGTACACAAATATTCCCGCTAATAGGAGAACGATAAATAAAATTAACGCGATAATTAAGCTTACTATTTTCGTTTGTAATGACACTTTGCGTAATTTCTTCATACTCCATATCCTTTGATAAAATATTCAAAACTATCAATCTCCTTTCCCTATTATTATGACAAAACGAATAATGAAGCAACTATAAAAACTCTCCATGTACATAAAGTACAAAAAGAATAAAATTGTCATAATATTGAGATTTCATTCTATAGACAGTACAATTCAACTACAATGAACACGCTTTCATAATTATCATTTTATTACTAAGCAAGAGGAGGAATGATTATGGCTCAAGCAAAATCTAATCGAGTCGCCGGCAATATTTTCAAAGGTTCTGTCGGCAATTTAATTGAATGGTACGATTGGTACGTTTACTCTGCCTTCGCTGTTTACTTCTCAGCAGAGTTCTTTCCTAAAGGAGATCCGACGAGTCAGTTACTGAACACGGCAGCTATTTTCGCAGTTGGATTTTTAATGCGCCCTATCGGAAGTTTATTAATGGGACGTTATGCGGATCGGCACGGACGCCGGGCAGCATTAACGCTTTCCATTACGGTTATGGCCGGTGGTTCTTTCATTATCGCCTGTACACCTAGTTACGAAAGCATCGGTATTATGGCACCAATTATTTTAGTTCTTGCCCGTTTACTACAAGGGTTATCACTCGGCGGAGAGTACGGAACTTCCGCAACGTATTTATCTGAAATGGCTAGTAGTGGTCGCCGTGGCTTTTATTCAAGCTTCCAATATGTAACGCTCGTTGCTGGGCAAATGGTTGCGTTAGGCGTTCAAATTGTTCTTCAACAATTACTAAGCGAGCCAGATATGAAAGCTTGGGGCTGGCGCATTCCGTTCATTATTGGAGCGATGGGCGCAGTAGCTGTATTATGGCTTCGCCGCACGATGGATGAATCGGAGCAGTTCTCAAACATAAAATCGCAAAAACGAGAAAGCGCAGGAACTGTTCGCGCTCTTATGAAACACCCGAAAGCAGTATTAACAGTAGTCGGCCTAACATTAGGAGGCACTGTCGCATTTTATACGTACACAACATATTTACAAAAGTTCATGGTAAACACAGTCGGACTTCCAAAAGAAGTTGTAAGCTGGATTAACTTTGTCGCACTACTTATTTTCGTCGTACTTCAACCAATTGCGGGGTTACTATCCGATAAAATTGGACGCCGCCCACTATTAATGGCATTCGGTATTCTCGGAACGTTACTAACAGCGCCAATCTTCTTCTTTATGGAAAAAACGTCAGAACCAATCGTAGCATTTTTACTCATGATGGTCGGCCTTATTATCGTTACTGGTTACACATCGATTAACGCAATTGTAAAAGCAGAACTCTTCCCAACTGAAATTCGCGCACTTGGCGTAGGTTTACCATATGCGTTAACAGTTGCGATATTCGGTGGAACAGCAGAATTCATCGCATTATGGCTAAAGAGTATCGGAATGGAGTCACTATTCTACTTCTACGTAGCCGGATGTATCGCGATCAGCTTTATTACGTATTGGCGTATGGATGAGTCATCGAAGACTTCGCAGATTGAGGCGGAGCTTGGTGGTAGGGATAAACTAGCTAATAATAAATCTAGTTAAAATTATGTATTCTATGATCTTCGTTTATCTGAAAAAGTATAATTCATTAATATGCAATTTAAAAACCTCTACTTATATGTAGAGGTTTTTTAACTTTATAATAGAAAAGATATTCAAATTTACTTTTCTTCTTTTTTGATTATGACATGTATTATTTATAATAAATCATTATGAAACGAAAAAAAGAAGATTATAGAGATAACATCTCATGTGTATCAACTTAAGAAAAATAAATACCTACTCTATAAGATTCACCAAGCTCAAGTATTTTCTCATTTAAAGCCTTGAAATGCCGTAAAATACTTGAGCTATTGTTTTGCACTAAAACTTGAAGCCTGTCTAACATTTACATATATGTATAGATGTCATTCGAAAACACTGGCGGTTCGTTTCATTTCGTGGTAAATTAAACCAATTGAAGTATAAAAATCATTTCCAAAATGAAGATAATAATTTATAAATATAGTTAACATTCTATTCTTAGTAAGAGGTTAAACAAGGTGATACTTTAAATCATTTAGAAGTTTTCTATCTAATTATCCTAAAGTTGAGTGGTGAAACTAATATGAGCCAATGGCTATGTAATGATAAAATGGTAGACCACGATTTTGGCGGTTGCATATTAAAATTTTTATTAGGTATGAGTATGATTTTTATACTTATTCTATATCCTATTTATTGGCTGTTTTTTCAAGAAAACGAAAAACCAATTGTAAAAAACACGTCATCCAACCAAGCAAATCACATAGAAATTACGGGGATTTCATATGGACATCTCTTCGATGATAAATACATAAAAATTTACTTTAAAGAAAAAAACAAACTTGTAGAGAAAATAAAAATAAGGGTGGCTAATTTTAATATTGTTAATAGTTCAGACCTTTATGAAATTTCATGGAAAGATAATACTAAAGTTTCAATAGTGATGAAATTTGAATATGAAACTAAAACATTGGAATATGATTTCGAAACGGAAAAAATGGGTGGATATATGAACAGCACAAATAATAACTTATTATAGCCTAATATTCCAAATATATAGGATACACTTCCAAATCGTAAAAACTTTTTCCTACTATTTATATTAAAACAACGAAAGGGGGGTGACACTTTGAACAAGTGAGCTATATTATCTTTAGCTTGTGTACCTTACACTCTTTTAACTATAGTAAATGAAGATACATTAGAAATAGGTGGCTCAGCAAATATATTTTGGAAGATTGGATTATTTGCACCACTTTTGTACTAGAACCTTCTTTTTTGCTTTGTTCTTTGAGATATGCTGTTTCTTCTTTTGGAGTAGCTAATCTTTTTGCTTTTCCCGTACTTTCTCCACCTGCTTGCTCCCACATATAATTATGTTCCTCAACCGCTTGAGAAAAATCACCTTTTTCCCAACGATTTAAAATCTCAACATATTTTTCTTTTTCAATTATTTTATCGCTTTGATCTAACAAGTGACGAAGCTTTTTAATATTCTCAGGGGACATTACGATAAAACCAATCTTTTTATCAGCTATTACTTTTTGATGCAACATTTTGTGCATAGAGTCGATTATGACACCCTCAGAGTTGATCAAATCGTCAATTTCCTCACCTTTGGCATCAACTGTGCTCTCTTGTATTTGCTTATTTTCACTTCCAGGATTGAAAAACATTCCTACCATATATCCTATAAATATACCAAATACCACGATACTAACTACAATCATCGAAAACTTTTTCCATCTATCCATTTGCAATATCCCTCCTAGAAAGCACCTTAATATTTGCACTTTGTAGTAATTGGAGCATAAACTTAACTACTATTCTATATTTTGTATCTTGTTCAAGAACATTACAATAATTTTCTATCTCTTTTCTCTTCCTCCGATAAACAACTTAAGTTTTCAATCAATCCAATAACATTGATTTATATAAAGAGCTATTTTAAATCAAAAGATAGTACAACGAAATGTTTAAAGAACAATGTATGTAATGGGCGACAAAAAAAACCTTACAATTATATCGAACATGACAACTTTATCGAAACAGAGACTTTTATATAGGAAAGCATTTTGTTTAAACTCATAACACTCAAGGTTGATAAAAGACTCGTATAGACTCTTTTGTCGTTTATTAAATATCTAAGTCAAATTATTGTACATCTATTATTAAAATAATTATTTTTTAAATTTATCAATTACTTCAGTATTGGCTCAATTTATATCCTAAGCTTTTATAAATTAAGCCCATACCTACAACATTAAGTGTCCCTATCGAAAAATTATATCCTCTTTTAATACTTCAATATATTCATATAGCCATTTGCAATCAGAAACAATACTAGTCTATTTACCTCTCTTCGATTTCTATTTATAATATTTCCAACCTTCCCTAGTAATTTTCATTTCATTAGGATAATTAACTAAAAAGTAATCAACTAATTTATAGAAACACAAAATATCATTACATACAGATACTAGATATAAGAAACTTTTATTTTTTAATTTTAAATTTATGAAAAAAAGAAAATAAGACTCTTACCCAAAGTAAATCTAAGTTAATAAACATATTACGCTTATAAGCACAAATTATTTATTAATTTACAAATGATTGGTTTTAATGTAATAATAAGATAAAATAGTTATCTGAATTTATGGATTTGGAATAAAATGTCTGATGTAGAAATTTTTGTTTCAAATGAAGGTACCCAATATATTTGGCACAGGGGACAAGAAAAGATTGTTAAACTTACTGATGAGGAAGTTAAATTAATAGGATTTAAAGTAAGATTAATGGAAGACAAAGAAATCCTCAACAGACAATCTGGGAATGGTATATCTATGGGAATACCTATAAAATTAAACAATGATAGATTAATAGAGATTAAAGATATGCTTGTTACTGTGCTAAAAAGTGGACCTTTTATAGACATTGAAACACATGTTATTGATAGATTAGTGTTAGATTCTTTATTGGATGAAGAGGATTCACAGAAAAGAGGGTGGGAAGACGAAGAAGATGTTAAAAATTGTGTTCTGACTGCAAAAAAAGTAGTTGGAGTACGATTAAATGTAAACCATCAACACCCTGAAAATACTAACAAGATTAAACACCTACATCCACATTTAGCTCTGGTGATTTCAGGAAAAAAAGAGAATGGTAGTGGTCGTCTCGTTTTGGTAATATTAAATGAAAATACAATTAATGTAATAACGATATTATAAAAATTTTATTTATAGTGTATAATTTAAGTAATATATAGCATAATTTATAATAATTAAGAAATGAGGTGGGGTTATGTTATTGGCTGAGAGACAAAAAAAACAAAGAGTTGAAACACCATGTAGATGTGGATCTAATGCTAGTCTACAAATTGGAACAGTTGAACATTTGGTTGGTAAATCTCAAATTTTAATACACAATATTCCCCATTACTATTGTTCTTTTTGTGGAAGAAAATCGTATGATATAAATATGAAAGTTACACCTTTTTTAAAGATTGCTTATAAACGCGGTTTAAAAGAATTTGATTGGAATCAGAAAGATTCATTACTTTAAATAAAAGGACTACAATCTTTAGAATTGTAGTCCTCTTATTTTTTATATGTTACTTACTATACTCAATATTTTTGCATTGATTCATCCTTTCATTTCTATTAGACACATCTTCTTAAATACAAAACACAACTCAAAAACTTGCAAGAATACATCTCCAATTCATAATAGGCCATATGTTTCAGTTCCAACTTTAAGTGGAGACGTTCTCAATTTCAATTTCATAATTCATCACCTCATCCCCACTATATGCAAGAAAGCATTGTGGACCACCCCATTCGATAAAAAATGGAATGCACAGTTTTCCCATCCTTCTCAAAACGAACTTCCTTAATTAAAATCCCTCGTTCTATACAATCTATCATTTCATGTATCGTTAACCACTTTAAAACATCACTTTCTCTTTTCCTTACATTAGGTGAATAAAAGTTTTTTGTAATAGTAGTAGAAACATCCGAAACCTCTTCTTCACTAAAAAGAAGCTCTGCTGTTTTTATAATCTTACGCGGGGTCTGCTTTATAATGGGGAGAGTTGTGATACCTTGTTCTTTTTTTATATACAACTCATCAATCTTTTCAGCACTTTTCATTACATACAATTGAACAAATTGTATACCATTCATACTGTCACTTCCTTACTTACAAGCTATTTCCATTGTAACATAAGCTCGCATCACTCTTTCTACCAATGAATGCCATACCTTTAAAAAATATATCAACGATTATCCAATTATATCGATCGCAACTCCGAATATATCGACGATTCGACACAACATATCGACTTACCGACATTTTTCGCAAAAACCACCAACCAATCCCACACCAGCACCCACGCTCCCTACAAAAGAAAAAAGCACCAGGTCCCCCAGTGCTTTTCCCCCACTCTAAAACAAATGACAAGCCACCTCATGCCCCTTCGCAATCTCGACCATCTTCGGTACTTCTTGTGCGCATTTTTCAGTGGCGAATTTGCAGCGCGTTCTGAATTTGCAGCCGGATGGTGAGTTGAGTGGGCTTGGTACTTCTCCCTCTAGAATGATCCGATCTTTCCCTGTTTTTGTTGGATCTGGTTCTGGCATGGATGAGAGTAGTGCTTGTGTGTATGGATGTGCCGGTTTTGTGTATAGGTCTTCACTGTCGGCAATTTCTACTATGTTTCCTAAGTACATGACTCCGATTCGGTCTGATATGTGTCTTACCATGGATAAGTCATGTGCGATGAATAAGTATGTGACACCTGTTTCCTCTTGGATGTCTTGCAGCATGTTTACGACTTGTGCTTGGACTGAGACATCTAGTGCTGAGATTGGTTCGTCACATAAAATAAAATCTGGTTTTACAGATAGTGCACGCGCAATGCTGATGCGCTGGCGCTGGCCTCCGCTAAATTCGTGCGGGTAGCGGTATAAGTGTTCTTCTTTTAAGCCTACCTTTTTGAGCAGGTCTAAGATGATTTCTTTTTGTTCTTCTTTTTCATAAGATCCGTGAATGTTCATTGGCTCACTAATAATTTGGAATACATTCATCGACGGGTTTAATGATGCGTATGGATCTTGGAAAATGATTTGCATTCGTTTTCGATATTCTTTTAGTTCACTTTCTTTTAAACTTGCGATATCTTTTCCGTCGAATAAAACGTTACCTGAAGTAACGTCGTGTAAACGAATGATACTTCTTCCTGTCGTTGATTTTCCGCAGCCCGATTCTCCTACTAACCCGAATGTCTCACCCTTTTTAATTGTGAAGCTTAAGTCATCCACCGCTTTTAATTGCTCCGTTTTTCTGCCGAATAGTCCTTTTTTAATAGGAAAATACTTTTTTAAGTTCCGAACTTCAATTAAGTTTTCTTCATGCATGGGAATCACCTACTGTCTTATCGTTTAACCAGCACATAGAGCGTCTTTCATTTCCAATTTCAAAATATGGCGGACGTTCTTTTTCACAAATGTCCATCGCATGCGGGCAACGCTCTGCGAACGGGCAACCTTTTGGCGGGTTTAATAAGTTTGGTGTTACACCTTGAATGGGCGCGAGTCTTTCTTTTACGCCGTTCGATATTTTTGGCAAAGAGTTTAGTAACCCTTTCGTATACGGATGATTCGGTGATTGGAAAATATCAAGTACAGGTCCTTCTTCCATAATAAGCCCGCCATACATAACGATAACGCGTGTACAGTTTTGTGCGACTATTCCTAAGTCATGCGTAATAAGAAGTAACGCCATGTTCGTTTCGTTTTTTAAGTTTTTCATTAAATCTAGTATTTGTGCTTGTATCGTTACATCAAGCGCTGTCGTCGGTTCGTCCGCAATGAGAAGGTCTGGATTACAAGACATCGCCATCGCAATCATAACCCGCTGCTTCATACCGCCGCTTAGTTCATGCGGATATTGTTTTATCCTTTCTTCTGGTGACGAAAGACCGACTTGTTTTAACAAGTTGATCGCAATTCGCTCTGCTTCTTTCTTTTTTACTTTTTGATGCCGTATAATTACTTCCGTCATTTGCTTTCCAATTTTCACGACTGGATTTAGCGCCGACATTGGATCTTGGGATATAAGTGAAATTTGATTTCCTCTAATAGAACGCAATTCTTTCTCAGATTTAGAAAGGATGTTTTCATTATGAAAAAGGATTTCCCCTTCTTTCACTTTTCCTGGTGACGTAACGAGAGACATAACAGACTTCGCCATTACACTCTTCCCGCTTCCAGATTCCCCAACGATACCAACTACTTCTCCTTTATTTAAGCGAAATGTAACGCCTCGAACAGCTTCTACTTCTCCGCTTTCTATGAAAAAAGAAGTCTTTAAATTATTCACTTCTAATAGTTTTTCAGACACGCTTCTCACTCCTTTCACGTAACACTTTAGTTTTCATTTCCAGCTCCTTTTGGCGCGAAAGCTTTCTTCAATGCTTCACCAATTACGTTAAAGCTAAGTACCGTTAAAAGAATAAGGAATCCTGGGAAGAGTGTTAAATACCAAGCTTCACCAATATATCCTTGCGCATTGTTTAGCATGCTGCCCCAAGAAGAATCTGGTTCTCTAATACCTAACCCTAAGAAGCTAAGTGATGATTCCATTAAAATCGATGTCGCAATTGTTAATGTCGCAGCGATAATAATGGTTGATAAAATGTTTGGAATGATATGTCTTACAATAATTGTGAGTGATTTTTGTCCTGATACTTTTGCATATAAAACATACTCCCGCTCTTTTACGGATAGCGTTTCTGCCCTTACAATACGAGCGGTGTCCATCCATGTTAGTAATCCAATAATAAGAACTAACGTCGTAATCCCTGGTTTTAAATAAGCATTTAATAACAGCATTAAGAAAAATGATGGAATTGACATAAGTACTTCAACAATTCGCATTAAAAAGTTGTCTAACTTTCCGCCAAAATATCCGCTAATTGTTCCAACTGCGGTACCGATTGTAATAGAAACAACCATCGCTAGAAAACCGACCGCAAGTGAAACTCTTCCGCCATATAACGCCCTCGTTAAATAATCCCTTCCGTAATCATCCGTTCCGAAAGGATGACTCATACTCGGTTCTTGTAAACGATCTGGAATCGACATTTTACTAGGATCATACGGTGATACAAATGCAAATATCGATGCAATCGTTAAAACCGCCAGTATAATAACTCCCATTAGTACAAACTTATTTTTCGTAAAACTACTTTTTATCGTTTGAAATCTCCTATTATTCATTCCAAATCACCCCCTCATTCGAATGCGCGGATCTACTACGCCATATAAAATATCAGCAATTAAGTTACCGAGAATTAACATGAAGGACGATAGTAATGTAATTGCCATAATAATTGGATAATCAAATCTAAAAATAGCATTTACCCCAAGTGAACCAAGACCCGGCCATGAGAATACTGTTTCCGTAATGAACGCTCCGCCTACTAAACTTGGAATAGATAATCCGAAAATTGTAATGATTGGTATTAATACATTTCGAAGTACGTGATTAAATAAAACGGTTTTCTTCGAAGCACCGTACGCATATTGAATTTGTACATAGTCTTCTTCTAATTGTTGAATTGTACTGGAACGAATATATCTCATATAAACAGAAACGTTTTGGAACGCAAGCACCATACAAGGTAAAATACCGTGCTGCACAATATCCAAGAAGGAATCTTGACCGACTGTACGCATACCCATACTTGGAAGAAGGTTCAACTTTAAAGAGAATAAATAGATTAATAGTAAAGCGAACCAAAAGACTGGCATTGAGATTCCCACATAAGAAATAAAGTTTACAATGCGATCAAAGATAGAATTCTTTTTCACACCTGTAAGTAGTCCAAGCGGGATTGCAATTACAAATGAGACGAGTAAAGACGATCCCATTAAGCCGATTGTCGCAGGTAACCTTTCTACAATAAGATCTAAAACTGGACGATGGTTTTGAAGTGAATAACCAAAGTTCCCTGTTACAATATTTTTTAACCATAAAATATACTGCATATAAATTGGTTGATCGAGCCCTAAACTTCTACGAATACGCTCAACATCAATTGGACTCATATTCGGCGTGACAAAGTTTCGAACAGGATCACCCGGTGCTAGTTTTATTAATAAAAAAGAGATAATAGAAATAACAAATAAAAGCGGAATTGCATTTAAAAGCCTCTTCGCAATTACTTTATACACAAACTTCCCCCCTCAAGCTAAAGAAGCTGATTTCCACCAGCTTCTTTACTGTTTGTTTCTTATTTCACTTCATAAATCTTAGATAAATCTTCAAACATTGTGACAGGAATTGCTTTTGCTTCTTTTAATCCATCAAACTTTTTATCTACTGCAATAACCGCTTTCGGATACGCAATTGGTAGATAAGGTAAATCTTCTCTAGCTGTCTCTTGAATTTTATGGTATAGTTCTGCTCGTTTTGTTTTATCTGTTTCAACTGCAGCTTCTTCCCATAACTTATCAAAATCAGCGTTTTTATAACGTGCATAGTTGTATTCAGCATTACTTAAGAATAAGCTCTTATATGAATCTGGCTCAGGTCCCATTATGTAACCACCGAATGTAATATCGAATTCTTTATTCTCTTTATCTAAGCTTTTTTCACTTGCTGCACTAGCATCTAATGCATTCAGTTCAACTTCTAAGCCAACTTCTTGTAATTTTTGTTGTGTATAAAGCGCTAAGCTTTCCATAATTTTATTATTCGTTACATACATCACGCGTACTTTTTCTTTATCTTTCACGCCAGCTTTCGCTAATAAATCTTTCGCTTCTTTCTTATCATACTTATAATCTTTAATGTCTTTTGCATAATACATAGCATCCGGCGTTAAAATTGAATTTGCTGGTTCTGCAAATTGACTAGAAACGAATGCAGAGTTAATCATTTCTTTCTTATCTAACGCATGCGCAATTGCTTGGCGCACTTCTTTTTTCTTCATCAAATCTGTATTCATGTTATAAGATAAGTAGAATAATCTACCTTCTGGGAATGTCACCATTGAGAAGTTCCCAGTGCTATCTAATTTCTTAAAGTCTTGCGGCTCAATCATCTTCATGTTGATTTGACCATTTTGTAGTGAAACATTTGCTGTATTACGGTCTTTTACAACGCGGTATACGATAGAGTCTAACTTCGCTTTACCACCTACATAATCATCGAATCGATCTAATGCAACGTACTCATCTGATTTATACTCTTTAAACTTAAATGGACCTGATCCGACAGGTTGTAAGTTTTTCTTACTCTTCGCTAAATCTGCTTCCCCTTCAAATACATGTTTCGGAATTGGGAAGAAATCATTCATCACACCTTCGAAAGATGCGCTTACTTGTGGTAAAACGAATTGAACTGTTAACTCGTCTACTTTTTTCACCTCAAGCGGTTTTCCTTTAAAAACAAAGTTTTCACGACTTGAGCTATTTTGCTTCTCATCTAAAATAGATTGGAATGTAAATGCTATGTCGTCTGATGTAATTTTCTTACCATCATGCCATTTCAAATTATCTTTTAACTTCAATGTCCACGTTAATTGATCCTCTGAAGGCGTAAAGCTTTCAGCAAGAACAAACTTTTTCTTACCGTCTTCCATATGATACAGCGGTGCATATAAAGCTTGCTGCACAGTTAACGACACACGATCATTCGCATAAAGTGGATTCATCGTCTCTGGGTTATCGCTAACACCAATCGTTAACGTCCCCCCGTCTTTCGGAGTCCCTGATTTACTAGTGCCCGCTTGCTTCGAAGAATCTTTTCCTCCAGAACAAGCCGCTAATGCAATAAGTAGTATTAGGACAAATGGTAATGCAAATAATTTCCGTTTCATCTTTCGGCCCCCTCAAACTAGTTATCCCCATAAGAAAACTCGGAATTAATCCCGAGTTTTCTTATAAGTTTTAAATTACCACTACCTCTATATAAAGTCAAACTTTTTTGTAAAACTAGAAGGCTTGAAATCTATTTATGAATTCTTGCGATAAACGATATTGATGCGAAGAGCAAAATAAGTTAAAAAACTAGTAGCCTAAAAAATTTCTCTTAAATGATTGTTATATATGATCGAACATGAAGAATAAAATTAAAGACAAAAAACACATTTAGGAGGTCATCATGACATTTGATGAATTGAAAAAAACCAAACCAACAACATCATGGGTTGAGTATGATGAAGACGAGGAATTTTTCACTGAAGAAAATATAAATGCAACAAATAAGGTTCTTGACACTTACATTAACAATTTACAGCAATTAGGTGAGAATCCAACCGAAGCCGAAGTCATGCAAGTTGTTAAAGAGGTCGTTATTAAATTAAATGAACTAAATATCGAACATAACCATTTTATCGAAACAATGGAAAGAGAAGATCTCTATGAATTTATCGATGCAGCAGCACGAATAGCTGGCTTAGAATCGGAAGAAGACATAACAGAAGAATGGCGGGAATGGTAAAAAAGCTGCATATGTTGTATCTAAATTTACTCCTTCATAAAACTTTGTCCCTTATTCTCCAATTGGAAAATAAGGGACAAACAAAAATAACTCCAATAGAATCAAATACTGATATATATTAAAATCAATAATATGATTAGATTTTTTTCTAAGTTCTTCTTCTCTAACTAAAATTAATCTATTTTTCAAACTCATTTCTCTAATTAATTACCAAGGCGTTTTGAACATAAATATCTTATATTCTTTAAGATGTATATCTTTAGAGTATTAAATAAACAGAAAAACAGCCGACTCTTTGTATAAAAGTCGGCTGCTTTCTTATCATTCAAGCTCTCCCTTGCGAAGGAGTTCAACAACTACTTGTGAATGCCCTAACACTAGCTTTTGCATTACATTTGAGATGCAAAAGCACATTATAAACGCAAAGAAAAGAAAAGAAAAGAACACCACAACCCCAATACACTTTCATATACAAAAATTTATAAATCACCAAATAAAGTAACTTATCCCAAAATTAAAAAGACCACCAAAAGGCAGTCTCTCTCAAAACTCAATCCTATTCCCCACGCCGCGCTCCACCGCTCTCTCATACAAATACTTTGCAACAATAATATCCACTACCGCCAAACCAACCGATTTAAAAATAGTAATCTCTTCATCACTTTCGCGGCCTGCTTTTTCTCCGCTTATGATTTGACCAAGTTCGGCATGGATGTCGCTAGGTTTGAATAAACCTTCCTGTATCGGAACTTGAAGGTCTCCCGTTTCTTCTAATGCTGCTTCTTTTGATTCGACTACTACTTTCGTTGCGTTAGCGATGGCGTGAGATGGTAGTTCTTGCATACTTGGCCTGAATGAACCGACGGCGTTTATGTGGACGCCTTTTTGTA
The DNA here is from genome assembly GCF_038006905.1 of Bacillus sp. FSL R9-9834. Lineage (NCBI taxonomy): Bacteria > Bacillati > Bacillota > Bacilli > Caryophanales > Bacillaceae > Bacillus > Bacillus sp. FSL R9-9834. Next base: position 920,612 of record NZ_JBBOWD010000001.1, on the reverse strand, counting down.
GTTTTTCTGAGAAGACTGGTGTGGATGCGTTCGTAGTTGTGACGATGATGTCTGCTTCACTTATTGCTTCATTTGTACTTGTGTAAACGTACGCAGGTTTATTGAATTTCTCTTGTATATATTGCGAGAATGCATACGCCTTTTCTTCTGTTCGATTGTATAAAATGACTTTTTCAATATGTCTAACTGCAAATACAGCTTCGGCAATTCCCTTTGCCTGTTCTCCTGTTCCGATAATACATAACGTTTTTGCGTTATGACGAGCTAAATGTTTTGTCGCTACTCCTGATAGGGCTCCTGTTCGAATCATCGTTAAGTAGGACCCTTCTAACAGCGCGAGCGGTTCTCCCGTTTGAAAGTCTGATAGCATCACAATCCCGTTTATCGTTTTCTTTCCTATCTTTTTGTTCTCGGGGACTACTGTTACTACTTTTAAACCAAGTGCCTCAAGCCCTTCTGCGACTGAAGGCATAATTAATGCCGTATTTTGCTCGTTCGCAAATGGTAATGAACCGCGAATTGGCGTGATTGTTCTTTCTGCGGAAAACTCTTTTAAGGCAAGCGCCGCATATGCAATGACTTCATTCATATTTACTAAGTTTCGTTGTTCGTTCGCGCTTATGACTAGCATATATTTCCACCTCCTCCTTCTATCCTAACAAAAATCCCCGATTCAAATCATCTCTCGGGTCTACAACGAACTGATGAAATCCTGTAATAAATGCATGCCCCGTTACTTTCGGAACGACAGCTTCATATGTATGTACCGCTGTTACCGACAATACTTCTCCCTCGAATTTCCCGTCAGTAATACATTCGTGGACGAAAATTTCTCCCTTTTGTAAAGCATCTTTTGCAAAAAGAGTTGCGATTCTTGCGGAAGTTCCTGTGCCGCAAGGAGAACGGTCTACTTGCCCATCAGCGAAGATTGTTACATTTCGTAACGTTGCGTCTTCCCCTTTCGGTTCATCTGAGAAAATAACGCCGTATATTCCTTTTAACCCTTCTTCAAGTGGATGCTTTACTTCCATTTTACTCTCGATGTAGTGCTTAATTTTACCGCCCCACGTTTGAATAGCAGCTAAGTCTTTAAAATCAACTTTCAAACCAAATTCTTTACTATCCACAACAGCGTAGAATGCTCCGCCAAATGCGATATCTACTTGAAATTCATAGTCATATATTTTAATAGGAACGTCTTTTTTGTATACAAATGAAGGAACATTTTCAAATGATACGGACTCTACTTCACTCCCCCTATATGTTGCGTACGCAATGACTTCCCCAGCAGGGCTATCAATAATGAACTTTTGTTTCTCACCTGTCACTTCAAACATACCTGTCTCAATTCCAACTGTAATAACAGCGATAATGCCGTGTCCACACATCGTACTCCATCCTTCATTGTGCATAAATAACACACCAAAATCAGCGTGATTACTGGCAGGCGGAGTAATGATACAACCGTACATACCGTGATGTCCTCTCGGTTCATACATAAGAACTTCGCGAAGATGATCCAAATGTTCCATGCAATATGCACGTCTTTCTAGCTGCGTTTCTCCTTTTATTTCTGGCACACCACCCGTAATAATTCGAAGCGGTTCCCCAGCTACGTGCGCATCAATTGTCGTGTACACTTTACTAACCTTCATTTCTATCGCTCCCCTACATGTTAATACTCTTTTCATTGCAAATATCATGCCAACGCATAGGGTATAAAGTGAAACTTTAATCAGTGGGGGTTTTGTTCATCTCCCACTGATTATTAGTTGAACCAATCGGGCTTTTACGGGCAGTTGATCCCCCACCTAACTTCTTTGCTTCCGCTGACTTTTGAGGTGGAGGGTCTTACTGCCCGTTAATGCGGGATAAATTTGTATACATTGTTAAAAAAAGCATACAGTACTGTCTATTTTTTTATACACGATCCGGAAGCCATTTTATGGAACCACTTGATACAACCAGTCTTATTATTTTCAATGGAAAGTTACTTCCATCCCCAACATATACTGTTCAAAAGCAAAAAGGAAGTGATCCAATGTATTACGGAACAAAAGGCTGGTACGTAGCTGAACTAAAAAAATTAGGCGTGCGTTATCATGAAGGACGCAAACTAGAAAGTTACCGCGGACACATCTTGCGCAATTTACTACTTGCACAACAAGAGAAATTAAAAGAACAGTAATATACTAATGTAACGATATCGACGATTCTCGGAATATATCAGCGATTCCACACAATATATCGGCGATTTTTTAAATTTATCGACGATTCGACATGGAATATCGACTTACCGACAAATTTCGCCAAATCCCTCCTCCATTCCACCAACCAATCACACATCAAACCACCATAAAAAAGGTCACCCAAACGGGTGACCTTTCTTCCTTATTCACAAACAAGAATTTGTCTAGAAAATGTTCCTTTTTTTGTAGTGCAACGATCTATAATTTCAAATCCTGCTTCATGAATCATATCGTCCATTGTTTCCATTGTGACAACGACTACCTTTTTAGCAATGCGGCGTGCGCTTGAAAGAATGGAGAGCTGATTTTCTGGTGTTGCGTGCGTAAATAAGTCATATGGCATGTCGATAATTGCGACGTCATAGTTCTCCGTAATCTCCTCGATCGGACCTTTCGTTATCGTCCCATCGAATCCGAAGTGCGCAATATTTTCTCTCGCTCCAATCGCAACGAGCGGGCTTATATCTCTACCAACGATGTTAATTCCCATCGAAAGAGCTTCTACTACAACCGTTCCAATGCCGCAGCACGGATCAATCGCTCTTACTCCCTCTGGATTTGGCACCGCAATATTTGCAACGGATCTTGCAACGCGTGTGCTAAGAGATGTCGAATAGCTACGTGGTTTTTTTATATGATGGTACCAAACTGGTTTACTCTCTACATAATGTCCAAAATACCAACGTCCGCCTAATGGAACAATACCAAAAGTACGCTCTGGATTGCGCACATCCGCTTCCGCATCAATACAATCCCCAATACGTCGTTCAATGATACGTCTTTCCGCATACTCTATTTTATTTTCTCCCTCAAGATCATTGATTTTCACGAAGATAACTTTAAACGTCATTTCTCCTAATTCAATTTCCTTTACTTGTTCCAAAATACTTTCTAAGTCGTCTCCTTCATACATAACCTCAACGCGTTCTTTCATAAAAGGACTTCTACTCGGGTCAATTTTGACATCACTTTTCAAAATATTAACGTGGGACTCCATTCCAAAGAACGAGCGCATTTCCAAGTAACATAAAGCACGCTCCTCCTCACGAAATGCATACGTATATATACATGCAGGTGTTTTCCTATGATTATTCAATCTATGATCATCCTCTATATCGTTATAATTACAATACTTTTTTGTATAAAATTAAATGATATCACATGCCTGAAATAAAGAGAAACGTTAATAAATAAAAGAGACTGCCTATTGGCAATCTCTTTTAATGTATTAACGGAAAGAAGATACGTTATTACCCTTTGCTTCGTAATAATCTAAAATACCTTGATAAATCGCTTCTGCTGCACTTTGCTTCTGTGCTGGTGTAGCGAGTTTATTTGCATCATCCTTATTATCTACAAATGCTAATTCTGCTAATACAGCTGGCATTGTATTATATTTTACTACGTACCAATTATCCTTTTTCACACCACGATCTTTTGTTCCAAGAGCTGCTACAAGGCGCTTTTGAATTTTTTCTGCTAATAAGCGACTGTCTTCCGTATGTGGATTCGTTGATTTTGTCGGTGCTGCTGCATAATAGAATGTTTCTGTACCGTGTCCATCTTTACCTGTAGAACCGTTACCGTGAATACTTACGAAAATATCACCATTATTTTCATTAGCAAATTCTACTCTTTTTCTTAAAGAATCACTAGAATCTACTCCTGGGCGTGTATCGTTCGTACGTGTTAACTTAACAGTAAATGGTGTCTTTTTCTCAAATAGTTTTTGTAATCGTAAAGATGTGTCTAATACGATTTCACTTTCTTTCTCGTAATACCCAACATTACCCGAGTCAATTCCACCGTGACCTGGATCAATAATAATTGCTTTACCTTCTAAGAAGTTCTCTTGTTTTACTGGGTTTAATTGATTTTTATCAACCCATTGGAAACCACTATTTGTACGGATACGAATCCAGCTATCTTTTTCTTCAATAACCGTTACTGTTTGTGCTCCATATTTCCCTAGTACTTTAGAAGAATGTGACGCTTCTGCATATGTTGTAAATCCTTCATTAATAACTTCTGTTTTTTCTTTTAAAGGTGTCCACTTCTCACCTTTGCTCGTTACAATTTTAATCCATCCATCTCGCTCTTCTTTTACTACAACTTTTTGTGGATCATGCTGCAAGTCAGTAATTCCTGATGATAATGATGGTTGATGATATGTAATGAACTTACGATCTATATACATTTCTTTCTTTGTTTCCTCTGGTTTGCTCGTATTATCATTATGTTTCTTTAGCTTGTCCGCTTTATACGTCATTTGCGCTGCTTGTTCACGCGGTATATAAAGATCTGGGCTCCAAATCGTCTTACCAGTACCAGCAGAAATCTCTAACGCTACTAAAATATTTGCTGCTTCTTTACCGAAATGACCTTCCAAATCAGTAAATTTATTCGTAATTGGGGATTGTACTAACCCTTGTAGTTTATAAGCCTTCACAAGCATAGAAGCCATTTCAGCACGCGTTACTTTTCCATCAGGATCAAATACGCCTGCTCCTCGGCCTGCAATAATATTTTCTTTTTCAATTGCTGCAATATACTGAGTTGCCCAATGATTTTTTGAATCATTAAAAGATGGTTTCCCAGCTGGATCCACTTTTAATCCAATTGCTTTCGCTATAATTGTCGCTGCTTCCGCACGTGTTAAAAGACCTTTTGGCGCAAACGTATCACTTGTCATACCGCTAATTACATCTCGCTCTACTAAATAGTAAATTGCGTCTTTTGCAAATGAGTCGTCTCGAACATCTGAAAACTTCTTTGTTTCTGCTAAACTACTAACTGGATAAGCTAGTAAACTTGCTGCTAACATACCAGCAGCGATTGCCTTGTACTTCATAAAAATTAAATCTCCTCTCAAAATCTCACGTTATACAATTCTCTTAATCAAACTAATATAAAAAATACCAATTGGAAAATAACTCCTATAATAGTTTATAACATTCTACCACTGTAGTAAATACGTTTTCTGCCTATATTATTAAAGATGAACATATAAGGAAGAATAAATATAAAAATTCAAAAAGCGATCCATTACCCACCAAATGAAAAGCTGATTAAAAATAACATTTTCAATCAGCCCTCTTTATTTTCTACGAAATTATTCTTCAATTAAATGAGACATTACATACGCATATACTAACGCTTCTGTATGAGCAATCGAACTTTCATGTGTACGCTCAAATGCATGAGAAGAATCAATACCTGCTCCAATTAATGCATGCTTCACATCAAATCCAGCTCGAATCGCAGCTGATGCATCCGATCCATAGTACGGATAAATATCTACTTTATATTCAATATTGTTCGTTTTCGCAAGCTCTACTAAATGTTTACGTAGTGCATAATGATACGGACCACTAGAGTCTTTTGCACAAATAGATACTGTATACTCGTCAGATGCTTGTCCATCACCTAGCGCTCCCATATCAACCGCTAAATATTCAACCGTTTCTTCTGGAATGTTAGAGTTACCACCGTATCCAATCTCTTCATTGTTAGAAATTAAGAAATGAGTTGTATATGGTAATGTTACGTTTTCATCTTGTAATCTCTTAATTAATTTTAATAGAATTGCAACACTTACTTTGTCATCTAAATGACGTGATTTTATGTATCCACTCTCTGTAATTTGAACGCGTGGATCAAATGAAACGAAGTCTCCTACTTCAATTCCTAATTCACGTACTTCATCAGCTGAAAATACGCGCTCATCGATACGAACCTCAATATTTTTCTCATCGCGTTTCGCTTCACCTGCATCTTTATATACATGTACAGATGTTTGATGCATTAAAATCGTTCCTGTATACGTCTTGCCACTTGATGTTTCAATTTCGCAATATTCCCCTTCTACAGAGTTCCAGCGAAATCCGCCAATCATAGAAAGACTGAGACGACCATCTGGCTTAATTTCTTTCACCATCGCACCTAACGTATCAACGTGTGCTGTTAATAAGCGATGCTGTGCATCATTTTTCCCTTTTACCGTTAAAATAAGAGCACCTTTATTGTTACGCTTCGTTTCTACATTCCACTCACTTACATAGTTTTCAATAAAACGAATAATTTTATCTGTATTTCCAGATGGACTTGGAATAGAGACAAGCTCCTTAATCAATTCCATCGTTTCTTTCGCATAATGTGCCATTGTCGTTTCCTCCTCATTTTTCCTATTATTTAGTATACCGAATTTACTATAAATCCTCTACTCATATAGCTTAATTTTCTAAATTATAGTAAAATTCACTTTAGTATATAAAAGGAGTTATACAATATGAATATATCAAAAAAATATGTACACATTGCACTCATTTGGTTTCTAGCATCATTACTTTGTTTACAAGTTTCTTATGCAGTTCATACTACTACTTCTATTACAATTGGCTGGGTATTAACAGCTATCTTCTTCATTATTAGCTTAATCGCAACAAAAAAGCATAGCGTTCGTTAATGAGTAACGCTATGCTTTCCCTACAAATCTATTCTTCTGAAACATCCAACAAGTAAATACCTCTTTCAAACCCACCGCGCTCTATCTCTTTCTGCTTACGAAGACGTTCTACATCTTCAATTGTTGCACCTTCTGCACGCGCTAATGATATGATTACTTCCAGTGCATCCGCAAGAGAATCAAGCGCATGTTCACGCTCTTTCATAGAAGCAAATTCACGAATTTCTTCTGTTCCAATTTTCGCCAAAGCTTGTATGTATGCTTGTCCTGTTAATTTTTGTGCTGTATATGTTTTTCCAGACATTAAAATCTTCTCTGGAACACGATCTCTTACTAACTTGTTATATGCTGACATCATTCATCCTCCTATGTTTAATAGCAGCCGAGCTCTGCCTTATAAAATAACCACTCTTTTTTCACACAAGCACTTAACATATCAATTCCTGATCCGTGCGCCCTTACTGCCGGAAAGAAATAATGCTCTGGTTCTTCTTTCTTCTCTCCATATAAGGTTTTGTACTCATCAGGAATCGCTTCTTTTTTCACATCCCGTTCTTTCTCCACTTCACCTGAGAAAGCAGCAATTGGATGCCCTTCAAAAAATAGTGCAGTCCGTACCGCAAGAGATGGTGTACTATGCAAAGCATAATATGTAAGTAAAATAATAACGATAACGCCAATCAATTTCTTCATTCATTACTCCTTAAAAAAAGTGCTAACACAATTATACTAAAATGTGTTAGCACTTTCTCCCCTTTATCCTAAATTAACCGGCAGTAAAACTGCCACTACACTTTATTCTCCTTTAAATACCGGTAAACGTTTTTCTAAAAATGCAGCGATGCCCTCTTTATGATCTGCTGTTTGTCTCATCGCATATTGGCCGCGTTTTTCAAGCTGCAGCGTTTGTTCTAAATTGGAGCGATTTACTTCACATAAAATTTGCTTCGTTTGAATCATCGCTTTGATTGGCTTTTGTGACCATTCACTAATTTTTTGCTTCACAGCCGTTTGGAAATCTTCGCCGATTACTTCATCAATTAAACCGATATCAAGCGCTTCTGTTGCTGATAATTTCTTTCCTTCCCAAATAATTTGCTTCGTCATATTTTCACCAACGCGCTTTTGAAGGAAGAAATGGCCGCCACCATCTGGAATTAAAGCGATTCCAATAAAGTTCATCGCAATAATTGATGATATATCTGCCATCACATAGTCAGCTGTTAGTGCAATACTTAATCCAAGACCAGCAGTTGGTCCATGAATAGCACTAATAACAAGCTTCGGCATCGTATATAAAGTCACAACGACTTCAGAAATAGTATTCATAATACCATCAAACTTGCTTTCATCATTACTTGAAAGCATCGATTTAATATCTCCACCCGCAGAAAAACCACGGCCGTTCCCGCATAACACAACAATGTGTGCAGAACTCTCCGCTACTTCTTTCAGTTTTTGTAATAACTCTTTTAACGTTGGTTCATCTAATGCATTTAACACCTCTGGGCGATTGACCATAACCGTTGCAACGTGCCCTTCATATTTCACAATGACAGATTCTGTTTTACTTGTTACTTCCATTATATATACCCCTCTTTTCTACACAAAGATTATACTTATATAATTATAGAAAGGATGTGAAAAACCCTTCTTTTTTCTTAATTTTCTGTCTAATAATCTCGTAATTTGTATATCGCCTTGCATAAAACATACAATTTCGTTGAAAAATATAGAAATTAAAGTCGGTTTATCCCGGCTCTTCATCTATTTACCATTACAATGAAATGGTGTATTCTTAAGTCTGATATAAAAATTAAATATAGAAATTCATTCCCCTTCCTATTATATAGAGGGGTGCTGAAATAAAGGAATGAAGAAATGGAGGAACATATGGTTACTAAGTTAAAACAGACGGATAACTACTTCCCGCATTTCCTACTGCTATTCATCGTGTTTCAACCAATTTTAGATTTATTAACGTCTTTTTCAATCTATGTATTACACATGAGCGCAACAGTCGGAATCGTAGTCCGTTTCGCCTTTATGCTTCTTGCATTAGGTTATCTACTTCTTCATCATAAACAACAAGGCGCGAAAAAGTACATTCTCTATTTATGTTTACTCGGAATTGCACTGGCAATCGGTCTTGTAAATAATATGATGGTTAAATCTCCAATTTCATTTGGAGAAGAAGTTAAATTTATTTTAAAGAGCATATATCCAATTGTGCTACTGTTTGGATATATTATCGTCTTTAAAGAGCTAAAAAATAAAGAATATGTGTTTCATAAAATCATTACATATTTCTTATATGCAACTTTAATTTTAAGCATCACAATGATTATCGCAATGCAAACTGGCACTGATTTCCCAAGCTATCCTCACTCAAAAATTGGCTCAAGAGGTTGGTTCTTTGCTGGAAATGATTTAAGTGCTCTCTTTGCGATTATGTTCCCAATCGTTGTCTTATATTCGATTTATAAAACAACTTCTTTCTCGAAAATATATTACTGGATTCCAACAATACTTGCGATGTATGCAAGTATTATGGTCGGAACAAAAGTTGGATATGGTGCAATTGTGCTAACATTAGGCGTAGCACTTTTATTCTCGTTCATTGAATATATGATAAACCGTAAAAAAGAAAAAAAAGGATTCACATATCTTGTAAACACCATCGTTGCAGCAGTTGTACTAGGAGGTTTAATTGTTCTTACACCGCATACTCCTATCGCAAAAAATATGGGAATCCACATGCAAATATACGAATACAAAAAATCAGTACAAGAAGAACAAGATAAAAAAGAAGGAAAAGTAATTAAAGAAAATCCAGAGGATGCAAAAAAACACGCAAAAGGTGAACTAACAGACTCTGAAGTGAAGAGTTTAATTTATAGTGATCGGGACAAATTCTTAAAAGTATACAAACAATACTATAAAGAAGCACCATTATCCCAAAAACTATTCGGAATGGGCTACGCTGGTAACTATACAACGAAAGTGAAGCTAGTCGAAATGGATTTCCACGACCTATTCTTTGCATTCGGAATTGTCGGCTTCCTTATGTATTTACTGCCGCTTCTTTATTTCGGTATAAAAATATTCATTCGCTTGATCACAAACTTCAAGAAACTATTTAGCGTAAAACACATGCTACTAGCTAGCACACTCGTCCTATCGCTCGGAATCGGCTTTATGTCCGGCCACGTATTAACAGCACCAGCCGTAAGTATATTCTTTACTGTCATACTTGCTTATATGGTTGTTGATTTGGAAATTGAATAACATTGAAATGCCATGCCCCTATTTTAAGGGCATGGCATTTTTTCTCCTTGTATGTTTACTTCTTATAACAATCAAACAGCATAAGTCCCCTGCTCGCAAATAACTGAATCATATAGAAAAACCCTTTCAGGAATTCTCCTGAAAGGGTTTTTCGTCAATAACAGATATACTATCTATTATTATTTTTGAACAATAGCAGTTGATGCAGTTACGTTACCAAGTGATAATTGGTTACCTGCAGCATCTGTAATTTTAATGCCGTCTGGATTAGCTGAACCTTTTGCTACTACACTAATTGTTGCAGCTTGAGCAACGTTTAGCTCTTTTGCAGTTGTTAAGTAAACAACGTTAGCTTCATCTGCGCCGCCATGTTTAATACCAGCAATTGCAGCATCGTTACCATTTACAACAACTTTTAAGTCATTGATAAATTGAGCGTCATTTTCATTGAATGCTTCAATGTTCTCATCAAATGTAACTTTGATTGTTTTTGAAACGTCAGCTTCGTTATTAGCTTTCACATAAACAGCGCTTGCTAATTTTGGAGCTGTGTTATCGCCGAATTTAATTAAATCTTCAACTGGAGCTTTTGTTTGAGCGTTAGCTACTACTTTGCTTCCAGATGCAGTTAATACGTTTGTGCTAATTGTGAACTTAGCAGATTGATCTTTTGAGAAATAATTTTTTGGTAAAGAAATCTTAACAGTCTTTTTGTTACCAACGAATTCTGCAGTTGTACCTGTTGGTAATGCTTTACCGTCAATTTTGTAATTCTCTACATCTTTCGCGTTACCACTCATGTCTTGTGTATAGTTGATAGTGATTACATCACCAGCAATTGTAATAATTCCTTTGTCCATCTCTACAACAGGTGTTACAATACCTGTTTTACCAACAGTTGTAATAAATGCTTCGTTGCTGTTTGTGTTTACAGAGTAAGAAGCTAATTCATTATCTTTTGCAAACTTAATAGCACCAGCTTTTAATTCTACTGTGTAAGAATCGTCTTTTAATTCAACGTTGTTTTTAGGAGTAACTTTTAATACGTCACCTTCAGCTACGAAAGTAGATTCTACAACTACGCCACCTTTGTCACGTACTACGATTTGTTCTGGTTTATTTACATCAATTTTACCATCGAATTTAACTTCTAAAGTATTTCCGTTGATTTTGTTTAAGCTATCAGTAGCTACTTTTGGTGTAGCAGTATCAGCAGCTAAAGAAACGCTCATATCAACTGGTTTACCAAGTAAGTTTACTCCATCTTTGAAGTTTTTAAGGTTAACACTTAAGTCAACTTTCTTTTCACTACCTGCATATAATGGGTTAAGATCTCCATTTGCATTTTCTTTAATAGAAACGATGTATGAAGTTGAATCTTTTAGATCTTTTGTAAATTGTACTTCACCAGCGTTACCTGGAGTACCGTATCCCGCTGTTTTGAACGTGTAGTTACCTTTTTTCACAGTTACTTCAGGGTGTTGGCTTAACGGCTCAGAGAATGTAACTTTGAAAGTACGGCTGTTAATAGCTTTTAATTCTTTCACTTCTGGTGCTGTTGTATCAGCAGCTACAGTGTATTTTGTTGTTAAGATTGAAGATGTATTAGGGTTCTTTGCTAATGTATCTTTTGCATCGTATACAACTACTTCATGATCACCTTTAGCGAAGATACTATCTTTTCCTTCAACTTTAGCAGTAGTTAAAGTGTATACACCTGGAGTTTCACTTGCAGTTTTTGCTTCTGTAAGCTCAACGCCATCAATTTTAACTTTTGCATCTGTTTGCACAGGTTTGTTGAAAGTTAATTCAACTGCGCCACCAACAACGCGTGCACCTAATAATTCTGGAGCTACTGAGTCAGAGAATGTTTTTTCTGTATCAAGGTATTTTTCTACAGGTTTTAAGTCAGCACCTAATACGCCTGTAGTTGAGTGTACTGCATATTTGTCAGAGTTAGCAAATGCTTTGCCAGCTACTAATTTGAAAGTTACGCTCTTACCATCTTTTGAAAGAACACCTTTCTTATTAGTGTTTCCTAAGAAATCTTCAGATTTTAAGTTAACACCATTTTGTTTGAAAATGTAGTTAGCTTCGTCAATTGCAGTTTTTTCATTTACTGGTTTTGTAAATGTAACTTTAATTTCTTGAGCGTTGATTGCACTTACAGATTCAACTTTAGCTTCTGTTTTTACTTTCGGGCTATATGTCATTGCATTGTAGATGAACTGAGCAGCTTGCTCACGAGTTACAACACCGTTTGGATTGTATTTGCCTTCACCTTCACCAGATACGATACCTAGGCTTGCAAGAGTTTCAATTGAAGATTTTGCAGTTGCCCAAGATAAACCGTCGATGTCACTGAAAGTTTGTTTGTTTTCTTCATCAGCTTTGAAACCGTATGCGTTAACAAGAAGCTGTGCCATTTGTGCACGAGTTAATTTCTCGTCTGGACCGAATTTATTGTCGCCTAAACCAGCCATGATTTTGTTAGCTTCAGCAGCTGCGATGAATTTAGCATAAATGCTGTTTTCTGGTACATCTGTGAATGGAGTTTTCGTTGAACCAGGTTCAATACCTTTTGCTTTTACCATGAAAGTAGCTACTTGAGCACGAGTTACATCTTCACCAAATCCGAATACACCATTACCTGTACCTACGATAATACCTTGTGCAGCCATAGAGTTGATCGCTTTTGCAGACCAATGTTCTTTAGGAACGTCTTTAAATGCGCCCTCTTCTGCTGCTGTAGCAACTGGTGCTACTACTCCTGCTACCATTGCAGCTGTCATTGTACCAGCCATTAATTTGTTAAAAGACTTATTTTTTGCCATTGATTTATTTCCTCCTTGAGAAATATAATACTAGCTTTAGAAATATGTATTTGAAAAACTAGTGATTTACTAAATTCATATATTAATTTACAAACACTTTTTGAAGAATAGTAATTTATCAGCCATAATAAATACTATCTTTTTCCAAAAAGTTAAACCATGTATATAATACGTCATAATTCTTTTTTTTAAAAGAATTATTTATCGCATAATTCGACAAATTTATAATGTTTGTCGAATTATATATTTATCAACTTTTCTAATATGTAAACGTATATACATCGCTTGTATTTAATATACAAATAGCATTATAGCACATAATATAAATGAAATGACAATTTATACTTTTTAAAATTATCGACAACCTTCGACAATAATGCGCTTTATTTTTATTATTTTGTCGAATTATTTGTTATTAATTTCTATAAAGTGGTATTATATTCATATAAATGTTATTATATGGAATTTTTTTATTCGACAAACAAAAAGACTGATCATCTCGGTGATCAGTCTTTTTATTTGTTCTTTATTAGTGTTTTACGTACTCTACATTTTCTTTTACAACATACGCTTCATTTACAGCAGGATCATCAGAAATGATTTTAACCCATGCTTGTCCATTTATCATTTCTTCGCCTGTAATCGTAACAACTTTATTTGCCGCTAAGTTATACAGTCTTTCATTCGACGTACGAGGATCTTTTTTCGCTTCCACCTTATTCGTTACACGAGCAAGTTTATATTTGTTGTACTCTTTTTTACCTAAGTACGAATCAAAACGGAACATATGCCCTGCTACTTTTTTACCCCAGTTTGCATCAGATGCATATTTCATATTTAAACCGCTAGCTTTATCACCTGTATATGTTGCAGTATAACGCCAATGACCTGGATTTAAATATCCTTCATTCATATATACTTTTGCCGCATGTTCAATACAATCTTCTTTTGAATTAAATGTTAGACCGTTACCAAACGGACTATTATCTGTTGCATTTAAGCCAAATAAATTATTTTTTTCTCGTGCAAGCCTACTTGTCCCAAAATCACTCTCATGAGCTGCTAATGAATATAGGAATAATGCATTTACATTATACTTGCTTTCTACTTCTTTAAATTTCGCACCTAAACCGATTAATGGAGAATCTGCTTTAACTGATTTTATATAACTATCTAACTGTTCTGCCGTGTACTCTGTTTTCGTACGTAATGATACGTAATTAAAATATTGGTAAAACGTTTCATTTCCGAATGTTTTTCCATCTACACTATACATTGATTGTCCCTGCTTCATGAACGAAGGGGCTGCACCAAATCTATATTCTGTATATCCAGGTGAACTTGTATTATATGTGAAATATCTGTGATATAAATATCCATCTGATTTTACGTAATAAGATGACTTTTTCATTTCATTTTCAGGAATTAACGTGACTTCATTTTTCTTTACATAACCTGTTAAATCAGAGAGTTGTACTTTCACACGATCTTCTCCAACTTCTAACACTTTAAATTCCGTTCCATACTGAATGTACGTATATACTGTTTGTAAATTATCACCGTACACATTAATTGTATCTCCAGAAATTTGCTTCGCACTTGCAAAGCCATCTTTAATCCATACGTATTCATTTTCATACTTCACTGCATTGATGCCTTTATTTTGCGCAGCTGTAACAGCTTCTTTGTATGTAGTGTAACGCTCTACTATTTTCCCTGCGTCATTTAACAATACATAATTCTTTGTTTCTACAGGCGTTTCTCCTCCGCTGTTACCAATTTTATCAAGCATTAAGTTCAGCATCGCTGAAGCCATACCTCTTGTCGCTGATAAATGCGGTCTAAACGTATTATCTTCTGGATAACCTTTAATAATCCCCGTAGCTACCATAACTTGTACATGTTCTTTATAGTTAATACGATTCGTATCAGCAAATGTAAGCGGACTTACAGTTACGTTAACCTTTTTATAATCTAGCGCCTGTTTTACCATTACGGCCATTTCTTCACGTGTAATCACATCATTTGGTGCAAAAGTCTCAGGACTACGCCCTTTAATAATTCCCGCTCCGAATGCTCTACTTACGCCGTCATATAAGCCATATGATTTTGGCACATCATTAAAATTTGAATCTGCTTGCGGAAGTTGCAGGGCTTTCGCTACTAATGTAGCAAACTCTGCTCTCGTTATCTCTTTGTCAGGTAAATATACATTATTTCCATACCCTGACATGATTCCTTTATTAATAAGAGTACGCATATGCTGCTCAAATAGATGACCTGTAATATCATCACTCGCTGCATAACTTGAAATAGGCGTTAAAAGGAATGCCCCCGTTAATGCAACTGCTGTAATACCTTTTGAAAATTTTTTCACGGTTATGTAATCCTCCTCGTAATCTACGAATTTATCATTCCAACACCGATTATATACTAATTATATAAACATGATAAACAAAAATTAGCATACAACCTTTTTAAAATAAGCATTTTATTATATTGAAATATTATATATCCTACTAATCTTCCTATAAACTCCATTCCTTTTACAACCGCGAAATCCTTTATGATATAATGACGTAGTTATTTCTGTTTATATAGAAATAACTACAAAGATATTACATACTACGGAGGATCATTATGCCTAGATTATATGCATTTGCATTTAAAGCACTGCAAATATTAACATTGTTATTTTTTGTAATGACTCTTATATACTCATTGCAATTTTTAATAACTGAACCGAAGTACGATCATCCCTATTTCCTTATAGTGGCACTTATAGTCATTCTAATCGGGATCATATTCATGTCTATCATCGTGAATCGGTTTTTCACTCAAACACAATTTATCATATTTATTTGTCTACTAGTATTCACACTTCGTCTTGCATGGGTGTTAACAGTTCAAACAAATGTCGTACAAGATTTCGCACAAATGTATAACGGCGCCGTTGATGCTGCAAATAACAATTTCTCATTCGCGGACACAGCATATTTTACTACTTGGGTATATCAATTAGGCTTTACAATGTACCAAGCTGGTGTGATCAAATTGTTTGGCGAAGGTGTACTAGCAATTAAATTATTAAACATACTATACTGCACTGGTATCACGTACTTTATATATCGCATAGCTACACATCTATTTAACGAATTTAGCGGTAGAGTTGCCGCACTTATTTTCGCAACGTACATTCCTAACATTATGATGACTTCTGTACTAACAAATCAGCATCTCGCAACATTTCTATTCTACGGTGGTTTTTATCTTCTCGTAAAAAAAGGAATCTCGCATTCATATACGTGGATATTTGTTAGTATTCTTATTGCATTTGGCGATATTATGAGACCAATTGGTATTGTTATTTTACTAGCTCTCATTCTTTTCTTACTAATCACTCATATAATTGGTGATAAGAAACTGAATAAAAAAATGGTTGTATCAAAGCTCATTGGTATGATTGGCATTTATTATATCGTGCATTTCATCTTTAGCTATTCATTAATTGCTACAGGGGTTACACAATATCCATTATCTAGTCGAGACCCTTATTGGAAATTTGTAGTTGGATTCAACCCTGAAACAACAGGTGGATTTTCTTTCCCTGACCATAAACTTGTTTTTCAATATCCGATTGGAGAGGAACGTTTCGAAATTGAAAAACAGCTCATTAAAGAAAGAACTTCTGATAAAGGACAACTATTATTGTTATTCAAAGATAAATTTAAAATTATGTGGGGAGATTATGACGCAGCCATTTATTGGGGACTAGAAGGACATCCAAAACCCGAATTATCAAAATTACTGTGGACGTTAGAAAAATTATGTTACGTAAGCATTTGCATATTCGCTTGCATAGCTTCTATCAAAACGCTAAAAGAACAACGAAATAAAACGTTACTGTTCTTCTCATTATTAATTTTAGGTTACGCAGGTGTGCACTTCTTCATTGAAATTCAATCGCGCTATCGCTACTTTATCATCCCGACGTTTATGATCATACAAGGTTACGGTGTCTATCTCGTTACACAATATATAAAAGAAAGATTCCAACGTAAAGAAATACACTAACAAAAAACACTCTACTTTTTCTGTAGAGTGTTTTTTTCTATATGATAAATAATTTTCTTAGCCGCTTTTTCTCCTTGCAGTTGCAGCTCATCTACTCTTCTTTGCAGAGATTGCTGTATCTCTTCATATTGCATCACTTGCCTCTTCGCAATTTTATATAGATCTTCTGCACTCCAGTCTCCATCCACACTTCCTATAACCGGTTGATTCACTTGTCTTAAAAATGAATCGATTTTTGGATCGTATGAAATTCCAACCATCGGTGTTTTCGCGACAGCCGAAAAAATAAGGGCGTGAAGACGCATACCAATTAAAAGAGAACACTCTGATAAAATAGATATTTTTTCATCAATATCCATTTTATATGGAAGCATATACGTCTCTTCTCCCATTAAATCCACTACATCACGCGAAGCATTTTGATCAAACGGACCATGCATCGGGACAAATAAAATTTGGTATCCTTCTTGCTTTAATTTTTTTAAAGCCATCGCTAACTTTTTTATATAATCTTCTTTTGCATTCCAGTGACGCACACTCACTGCAATTATTTTCCCATGCAAAGAATGTTTTTGTAGCCAATCTGATTGTTTTTTTCGTTTCCATGTTAAAACTGGATCTGGAACAAGTTCAATATCCCTTTTCATGCCAAGTTCCTTTAAGTATAAAAATGAATCCTCATCTCGAACTGATATATATGTCGCTTTCGACAAATGCCATTTCACTAATAGTCGATTATGCCTTTTTGTAATCGGACCTATTCCTTGTGAATAAATGTAATACGGTTTTTTTAATATACGAGCAAACCCCATAATACCCGTATAATATAAAATACTTTTTACACTCGTTTTATCTTGGAGGAGGCTCCCTCCGCCACTAATAAGTCCGTCACTTTTTTTTATTGCATCATAAACCGATTTGATACTCCAACGATCCACCGCTTCTACTCCGTACATTTTCCTTGTATAGTCAGGGTCATTTGACAGCACAACGAGTTCAATATTCGGATTCTCTTTATGTAACGATTCAATAATCGATTGTAGAATAGCTTCGTCTCCAACGTTATAAAAACCATAATATCCTGATAAAACTAACCGCACTCTTAATCTCCTCCAACATTTGGTAACCAACCATTTCATCCATTATTGGCACCAACTCCTTACCTAAAAAAGCATCATCACAATAAGCCCGTCCGAATTCCAATCCTTACATTTCGTAGTTCTATATTTATTTTTTCAAAAATGGTATTTGTTTTTTTGATATCCAGTTTAATTTCAAAGCACATACCGCATACAAAATGATTGCAATAGCAAGTGCTACGCCACTATATAATAACGCAATAATTCTTGAAGATGTAACATCTATTATAGTAGATAGTTCATATAGTCCGAATCCTAAAATACAAGATACACCTATTACAATAAAAAATCTTCCTATGTGAACAGAATAGGAAAGATATTTTCGAATGTACAGATGATTTACGATACAGATTAACACATATATAATCAATGTACTATACGCCGCTCCATCTATACCAAACTTTTTTGTTAATACTATGTTTAATAAACATTTCACAAAACTTGCACCGATAACAATCCACGCAGCTTGGGCAGAGCGGTTAATTCCTTGTAAAACTCCTATTGATAATACCATAACCGATGTGAAATACGAACTACCAATCATAACAGCTAACATACTGCTTCCTTTCGCATCTGTAAACAATCCCACATTTAACGGAACCGCTAATGCAATTAACCAGATTGTTAACGGGGCTGTTAGCACATGCATAAGTGAGTTCGTATTTTGGACTGTCATTTTTGCTAAATTCATATCTTTTTTTGCTAGTGCAGACGTTAATAATGGTATTAATGGAAATACAATTGCGCTTGCGAAAACAACAATTAATTGTGTAAATGCAGAACCGCGGCTATATATACCAAATTGCGATTGAATTTCGGCTGACGATCCTTGCAGCACGTGCGGTACTGTTAGCGAATCCACCAAATTTAAAAGCGGCATGGATAAAGCTCCAATAGCAATCGGAATAGATACTTGCAATATTTTCTTTCCATCTTTTTTCAAATCTTGTAGTGAATACGAGTTGCTCTTATATCGGTATGAACTTTTATTGTACGTCATACGTAAATATATAAGTGAACTTATTACCCCAAGAAAAGATCCAACCATGGCCCCACTAGTAATGATAGTACTACTTTCATTCCAATATACTAATATATAAGCGATGATTAACATAAAAAATACTCGTACAAATTGCTCAATGACTTGTGATATCCCTGTCGGCTTCATATCACCGAACCCTTGAAAATACCCTCGATAAACTGCCATATATGGTGCAACGAGTAAAGCCAATGACGTAACCAGTAAGGGCACCCTCGTTTCTTGTCCACCAAGCATACTTGCAATTTCAGTAGAAAATAACACGATCACTAGACATCCAAATGTTCCAAATACCATCCCTATAATTGATGCCGATTTAAATAATTTCGCAATTTCTTTCTGCTTATTTTTTTCATTCAACTCTGCAATCAATTTTGAAATTGCCAATGGGACACCAGCTACTGATAAGGTAAGGGCAATCATATATACAGGAAATACAAGGCGAAAAATACCAAGCACTTCATCTCCTGCAATATTTTGTAACGGAATTTGAAAAAAACTACCAAGCAATTTCGACAAAAAAGTTGTAATTGTTAAAATTGCTGCACCTTTTACAAACTTCTTATTCATGTACCTTCTCTTTTCTTTTATACATATATTCTTAAGCGTATTGTTTTGAATTATAGAGACCATATTCTATCTCATTAAATCATCATACCAAATTTCTTATATATTGAATACTTTCTTTTTTACAACAAAACAAAAGTATCCTTACTCACATAACTCTTTTACACACATCCCCTACCACTTTCCATTTCTACTTTTTTCTAGTATAACTATGCTATAATGTATCTATTGTCAGTAAGAGGAGTGTTACAAGAATGCTGAATTCGGTCAAGAAACTATTGGGAGATTCACAAAAAAGAAAGATTAAAAATTATGAACAAATTGTGAATGATATTAATCAATTAGAATCTGTAATGGAAACATTATCAGATGATGAATTACGTCAAAAAACTGTCACTTTCCAGCATATGTTACAAAATGGAAAAACAGTTGAAGATATAAAGGTAGAAGCATTTGCTGTCGTTCGAGAGGCTGCAAAACGAGTACTTGGCCTTCGTCACTACGATGTACAGTTAATCGGTGGTCTTGTATTACTAGAAGGAAATATTGCTGAAATGCCTACAGGAGAAGGAAAAACTCTCGTTTCTTCTTTACCTACTTACGTACGTGCTCTCGAAAAAAAAGGCGTTCACGTTATTACAGTAAATGATTATTTAGCAAAGCGTGATAAGGAATTAATTGGACGAGTTCATGAGTTTCTTGGATTAACAGTTGGATTAAATATGTCACAAATGAAATCTATCGATAAAAAACGCGCTTATGAAGCTGATATTACATACGGAATCGGTACTGAGTTTGGTTTCGATTATCTTCGTGATAATATGGCATCATCTAAAGCCGAACAAGTACAGCGCCCATTTCACTTTGCAATTATTGATGAGATTGATAGCGTTTTAATTGACGAGGCTAAAACCCCGCTTATTATCGCTGGGAAAAAATCAAGCAGCTCCGATTTCCATCATTTATGTGCAAAGGTAATGAAAACGTTCCAAGACACTTTGCATTACACTTACGATGCGGAAACAAAAGCATGTAACTTTACAGAAGATGGAATTACAAAAATTGAAGATTTATTTGATATTGATAACTTATATGATCTAGAGCATCAAACTTTATATCATTATATGATTCAAGCATTACGCGCACATGTAGCTTTCCAACTAGACGTCGATTATATTGTCGAAGACGAAAAAATTATGCTTGTTGATATTTTCACAGGACGTATTATGGATGGCCGCTCTTTAAGCGATGGGTTGCATCAAGCACTGGAGGCAAAAGAAGGTTTACCGATTACAGACGAGAATCAAACACAAGCATCTATTACTATTCAAAACTTCTTCCGTATGTATCCAGCTTTATCCGGTATGACAGGTACTGCAAAAACAGAGGAGAAAGAATTTAACCGCGTATACAATATGGAAGTTATTTCAATTCCAACGAATCGTCCTATACTTCGTGAAGATAAAAAAGACGTCGTATATGTAACAGCCGACGCAAAATATAAAGCTGTCTGTGCAGAAGTAATGAATATACATAAGAAAGAACGCCCTATTTTAATTGGTACGATGTCCATCCTTCAATCAGAAGCAGTTGCACGTTACTTGGATGAAGCAAATTTGCCTTATCAACTATTAAATGCAAAAAGTGCTGAGCAAGAAGCTGATTTAATTGCCCTAGCCGGAAAAAAAGGGAAAATTACAATTGCTACAAATATGGCAGGACGTGGAACAGACATTTTATTAGAAAAAGGTGTGCATGAACTTGGCGGTTTACATGTAATCGGAACAGAAAGACACGAATCTCGCCGCGTTGATAATCAGTTAAAAGGGCGAGCTGGCCGACAAGGCGATCCCGGAAGTTCCCAATTCTTCCTTTCATTAGAAGATGAAATGATACAACGCTACGCAGGTGAAGATGTCGAGAAGTTAAAAAAGTCACTTAAAATTGATGAGAACGGTTTAATTCTAAACAATAAAATTTATGATTTAATAAACCGTACACAATTAATTTGTGAAGGCAGTCATTTTTCAATGCGTGAATACAACTTGAAATTAGATGATGTCATAAACGACCAACGAAATGTAGTTTACAAACTTCGTAATAACCTTTTAAACGAAGAAGTAAATATGATAGAGATTGTCATTCCAATGATCAAAAATACACTAACTGTAATTGCTAAAGATCATTTATTAGAAGGAATGCTTCCTGAAGAGTGGGATTTCACTAGACTAGTAGAAGATTTAAAAGCAGTTTTATCTACCGAAGAAATTCCAGCATTATCTGCTAATAACGTTCATTCTGCTGAGGACTTACAAGAGCTATTAAAAGATACTCTTACAAGTTATATAGAGCGTGTTAACGCTTTAGAAAGTGATGCAGATGCACAACAAGTATTACGTCAAATTAGCCTTCACTTCCTTGATTCTGGTTGGACAAGCCATTTAAGTGCAATGCAGCACTTAAAAGAAGGTATTGGCTTAAGACAATACCAACAAGAAGATCCGGCGCGCCTTTATCAAAAAGAAGGTTTTGAAATCTTTTTACACACATTTAGCCATTTTGAAAAAGAGGTTGCTTTATATTTAGCAAGATATATAACTGTCCCACAAAATATATAATGAGGTGAATTACATGCTATCATTTTTAAAAAAGGCAAGAAAAAAAGGTAGAGACTCTGTAATTTCGAGTTCTCAATTATTAGGAACCGAAGAAAATAGCAATAATACAAAAAACGTAAAACCGAACTTATACTTCCATCCTTCTTGGAATGAAGTTTCACAAGAACAAAAGTATATTTATCAATTTTTACATAAATCTTTGCCTACCTTACAAGAAAACCAAATTTCGCTAGCCGGAATTGAAAGTAAAAAACATGAAAATGCTTATTATATTACTACATTCATTCGTAGTAGTGTAAAGCATCCAATTCAATTTGAAACTCTTACTCTATCTTTATTAAATAAAAATGGAGAAACATGCGCACGCCAAACATTTGATTTATCACACTTAGAAGGAATCCCATCAAATGTAAATATGCCTTGGACTTTCGTCTTTGAAGAAAATTCAATTACAGAAGCAACGCTATCAAATGAAGACTGGCAACTAGTATTTGAATTACAAGGAAAACATTCATTAGATTTAGATCCTATATGGCAAGAAAAGCTACCTGAAAGTGCAATAATGAAATTACAAGAAATTATTGCTAACCTAGATCCACCTGAAGAAGATGAAATCAACCTCCGAGGGCTAAACGCTGTTGTAGAAGAAAACGGAGATTTGAATGCAACTATTTTAATTCGTAATGGCTATAACAAAAATATAACCCTTGAGCAACTTCCATTGCATATTTCAGATCGCTCTGAATCTACCGTTGCGGAAAGAATATTTGTATTAAAAGATTTTCAAATTAAGGCCAATTCTACAAAACCTTGGACCTTTACATTCCCTGCTGACTCAGTATCAAAAGAGCCAATCGATTTATCTAAATGGAAAGCGTTTATCCCGCAATAACCTTCATTACTCGCTAATCGAGTAATCAAAAACACGTCGTATCCGTTTATGAATACGACGTGTTTTCTTATGTAAAAATTCAACTACAAACGTTCAATATGATACGCTGCTTCCAACTTACAAAAATCATCTATATTGTTTACTTCGTGATCTTTTAAAATTTTTAATTGCTCTTCAGTCGGCTCTTCATTAACAAGCTCGTTAATTTTTTCGTTCACTTTTACTGCTAACGCTTGATGGAAATCTGGATGTTCTTTCAACTTGTCATCTACTTTATTAATCCAAGTTGATTTTGTATATAAATATTGTTTCCACTGTTCAACAAATTGTTGTATGTCAAACTTTTCTTCGTTCCATTCAATTTCCTTCATATACTTCTCAAAAGAAGCAACGATTGAACGTGTAATCCCGACTTTTACTCCATGTGGTAACTGTTTGTACATCAAATATTCCCTCCAGCTTAAAGCGATTTCTTTTTATCGAAAAGAAATCTTAAAATTCTTACACTTATTACAATAGCATACTGCTAATCTAAAATGTTACTATACTGCTAAGATTAATAAATGTCAATAATCGCAAAATATTGCGATATAAGGATATTCCCCCCCCTCATATGAGGGCATTTCCTTACATAACATCAGCTTCTACAAACAGTAATTTATCTTTCTGTTCTTTACTCGCCATCGTTACTAACGTCTTTTCAATATGAGCAGGCACTTGCTCTAGCGTCACACTCAATCCTGATTTATCCGACTGCTCAATGAAATTCAATAACGCCATAGCTCCTGACACATCCATATAGTGTGCCTCTTTCATACGTAAAACAACCGGAGATTTTACGTCTTGTAAAGCATAAAAAACACGATCCACTGTTAAAAACGAAAGTGGGCCCTTAATTTTATATGTTGCTTCCTTTTCTTTTACAATAGAAGCTTTACGTTCTTTACATTTCACCATGTATATAATGAATGAAAGAATAATACCGAACGCAACCGCGATCATTAAATCAAACTTCACTGTGACAATCATCGTTACGAGCATAACAACGACATCACCCTTTGGCGCTACATGCATTTTCTTCATGCTCTCCCAATCAAACATGCCAATACCAGTTAAAATTAAAATACCTGATAATACAGCAAGTGGAATGTATTGTACGACTGATCCAAGTCCCATAATGAAAATAAATAATATAACACTATGCATACTTGCTGAAAGCGCCGTTTTACCGCCACTTCTTATATTAACGATAGATCGTACAGTCGCACCTGCCCCTGCTAATCCGCCAAACAATCCGCTCATCACATTACCGATACCTTGTCCGACCAGTTCTTTATTACTTTTATGACGTGTCCCCGTCACGTTATCCATTACGACCGATGTTAACAACGAGTCAATCGATCCTAATAAAGCAATACTAAGCGCTGGTAAAACAAGTTCTGCTATACCTGTTCCACTTAAAGATGGAATATGAAGCGTTGGCATCGCTTCTGGAATCGTCCCAATCTTTTCAATTACCTTATTTAATGACAAATTTCCGATAACCGGTAACTTCACTGTAAGCCCTTCTAACGCAGAAGAAAATAAAGGAAGCATAGCTGTCACACCTACTAATGCAACTAAACTAGATGGGATTGCCTTAATCCACTTTCCAGAAACAATCATGACAATAATCGTTAATACGACGAGTAGAAAACTATTTTGCACATGCTTCATTTCACCTAAAATAATAATTAATGCGATTCCGTTCATAAATCCTGATACGACAGGATACGGAATGTACCGCACGTAAGATCCAAGCTTACATACACCGAATAAAATTTGAAACAGTCCCGCCATCATAAATGCTATAAAACTCGCCTCTAATCCGTGCGTCGCAATAACCCCTGTTGCAATAACCGTAATCGGTCCAGTTGGTCCCGTAACCTGCCCAGGTGTACCACCAAATAACGCCGCAAATAAGCCTGCAAAAATTGCACCATACAATCCGACTAGTGCTCCCTCAGACGTTCCCGTTGCAGCAATACCAAATGCAATGGCAAGTGGCAATGCAACAATCGCAACAGTAAAACCTGCTAAACATTCCTTTGCTATTTTTTGAAACATATAATAACCACCTTTGTATAAAGTCCATTTTCCATTGTACACCTAAAAGGATACATTCGTTAGTCCACTTTTTACAGTATCGTGACGTAAACGCATTCAATTGTAAGCTCCTACCGCATCTTTGGAAACTATTATAACTATGATATAATGGATAAATTAAATCTTTTATTATATATTTGGAGGCACTATGCTAACTTTTGAAGAAAAATTATCGATCATTGAATCTTTCCCAGAATTAGAAAGAAAAAACGTATCATTAAAACGTGTGAACTTTCACTTTGAAGAAAGTCGTTTAGATAAAAAGAACGTTGTATATCATTTACATCCAAATGGAAACGGATTTGTATATGCAAGTGGGATTAAAGGTTACAAAACGGATGATAAAGGTATGGTTAACATCCGCGAATTTTCAGCAGATGAGTTACGTTCAGTAATTGAACAATCAATTGAACTATTATCCCAAGAAGAAATCGTAGTTCCTGCAGAACCTGCAAAAGAAGAAGAATGGCAGAACGAAGACGGTCATATCCTTACTCTTATCTCAGAGGACGATATGTGGAACGTGTACGCTGGTGTAAATTTAGACGGTACATTCAACTCTTATCCAGAAGCTGCGGAATACCTTGATGAAGAAGGATTTTCACGTAAATAATATAAAAAGCGGAGACTTATCGTCTCCGCTTTTTTCTATACATCTGTTCCCAAACTAAAAACATAAAAAATTAATGCTCTCACATCCATTAATTTTTTTGGCGTCTAAACATGATCGCTCCCAAAATTAATGCGAACATACCTGCAAGAATGGAAGTAGATTCCGCTGCCGCTCCACCTGTTTGAGGAAGTAATTTTGATTGCTTATTACTTTCTTTACTAGATGATACTTCATTTTTATTTTGTACATCTTGTTTGTTTTCTGCTTCTACTTCACCTTGAATCTCTGGTTTGTTTGAAACTTTTGGCTGCTCTTTTACTTCTGACTTATTTGGTTCTTCTACTTGCTCTTCTTCTGGTTTCACATGAATTTCCGGTTTCTCCGTAACTTCTGGCTTCTCTAACTCTTTCGGCTCTTCTATCACCTTTGGTTCTTCCGGTTTTTCTTCTTTAATTTCTTCTGTCGTTTCTTCTTCAACTTTCTCTTCTTCTGGTTTCACATGAATTTCCGGCTTCTCCGTAACTTCTGGCTTCCCTAACTCTTTCGGCTCTTCTGTTACTTTTGGCTCTTCCGGTTTTTCTTCTTTAATTTCTTCTGTCGTTTCTTCTTCAACTTTCTCTTCTTCTGGTTTTACATGAATTTCCGGTTTCTCCGTAACTTCTGGCTTCTCTAGCTCTTTCGGCTCTTCTGTTACTTTCGGTTCTTCCGGTTTTTCTTCTTTAATTTCTTCTGTTGTTTCTTCTTCAACTTTCTCTTCTTCTGGTTTCACATGAATTTCCGGCTTCTCCGTAACTTCTGGTTTCTCTAACTCTTTCGGCTCTTCTGTTACTTTTGGCTCTTCCGGTTTTTCTTCTTTGATTTCTTCTGTTGTTTCTTCTTCAACTTTCTCTTCTTCTGGTTTTACATGAATTTCCGGTTTCTCCGTAACTTCTGGCTTCTCTAGCTCTTTCGGCTCTTCTGTTACTTTCGGTTCTTCCGGTTTTTCTTCTTTAATTTCTTCTGTTGTTTCTTCTTCAACTTTCTCTTCTTCTGGTTTCACATGAATTTCCGGCTTCTCCGTAACTTCTGGTTTCTCTAACTCTTTCGGCTCTTCTGTTACTTTTGGCTCTTCCGGTTTTTCTTCTTTGATTTCTTCTGTTGTTTCTTCTTCAACTTTCTCTTCTTCTGGTTTTACATGAATTTCCGGTTTCTCCGTAACTTCTGGCTTCTCTAGCTCTTTCGGCTCTTCTGTTACTTTCGGTTCTTCCGGTTTTTCTTCTTTAATTTCTTCTGTTGTTTCTTCTTCAACTTGTTCTTCTTCTGGTTTTACATGAATTTCCGGCTTCTCCGTAACTTCTGGTTTCTCTAGCTCTTTCGGCTCTTCTGTCACCTTTGGTTCTTCCGGTTTTTCTTCTTTAATTTCTTCTGTTGTTTCTTCTTCAACTTGCTCTTCTTCTGGTTTTACATGAATTTCCGGTTTCTCCGTAACTTCTGGCTTCTCTAACTCTTTCGGCTCTTCTGTTACTTTCGGTTCTTCTGGGTTAGTTGGAGCTTCCAGTTCTTCTATCGATTCTTCTTTACCTTGTTCTTCTACTTCTGTTACTTCGTGGATTTTTATATTTGTAAGATCATATCCGTTAACTTTCGATTGATATCCTGATACTGGTTGTTCTTTCACTTCATACGTATGAGCTTTTCCTTCACTATCAACTGCTGGTAACTTTCCAAACTCATATTTCCAATCATTTTCTGCCGTAACTTCTTTCGTTGCAATGACTTTACCATTTTGCAGTAAATCTACTTTAATCGTTTTCGGGCGATCGTTTACTTTATCGCCTTCCCACGTTTTCGTTCCTGCAACAGATGTAGTTTTTAACTTATTTGGAACCATAAGTTTTATTCCATTTGTAGCATCCGTCTTAATTGTGAAAGGAATTTTCGCTTGTGAATCAAACTCTACATAGTTCGGAGCAGATATTTCTTGTACGTAATAATTACCTGGAGTAAGGTTTGGTGCTTCAACTATTCCGTCTCGATTTGTTGTATAGGAATCACCAATTTGCTGTCCTGACTCTGTAAACAATTTAAAAGAAACACCTGGAATAAACTTCTTCTCGTCTCCTTCAATATGTTTTACAATTTGCAGCGTTCCTTTCGCAGGTAAAACCCCTTCAGCCCCGCCGCCAAATGATATATTTTCAACCTTTACACTATTAGATTCAGAAATCGGTTTCTCATATAAAATTTGATAATCAAGCTTGTAGTCATTCTGTAGATGTTTCAACTTTTTCCCACTATCAGTAATCGTTGATGTATAGAAAATGGTAAACGACGTAGCGTTCGCCATATGTCTATAAATTACTACTTCAAATGAGTTATCACTAGTGAGCTTAATATATCCATAACCTCGGTCTTGAAATTGTTTAAGAGATAAATACTCTTTATTATTGATAGTAATAGTAAAACTATCTTTATTTAGCGTTTGTCCTTCTTGTAACGTATCTTTTAAAACGATGTTGTCATGTAAATATTGTTTCTTTAAATTTATATTTAAAAACCAACGCACTTCATTACTTTTGTCTGGCTGAATATCACCAGACTTATAGAAAAAGATCCCCGGTTCTGTACCCTCTCCTTTTGGATGCGTAATACTTACCATTTGTTTTTCTAAATCTGTCCCTAAATTCGTTTGTACATCTTTCGTCTTTCCGGCTTCAACATTCGTACCTTGAACAGTGAAATTAAAGTTCCCTCTAATATTTTCAAGCTTTTCTACCGTATCATTAAATGTACAAACTACATTATTTGCATTAATCTGGCACGTACCAAAAATACGACCCGAATCATCCTTTAATGGAATTGTGCCACTATAACCTTTTAATTCTGGCGGAAGTGCTAACGTTAATGTATCCCCAGACTTCATCTTCTTTCCAGGTTTTTCACTAAAGTTTACATGTATCGTGGTTTTTTCTCCATAATTTAATTTCGTCTTTTCAAATACAAAACTATCAACAAATCCTGTCGTATTTAATTCTTGAGCATGCCCTATGATAGGCATAAAAATTTGTCCAATAAGAACAGTAAAAATAAAACAAATCACAGATATTCTTTTTAAATATGTACTCATAAAACCTCCAATATTAATTGTTAATCTTTTTTGCCGTGAGATCCATTCCACCCAAAATACCCCTTAAACTAAGGGGGTACGGACTAAAGATTATTTGCAGCATCAAACCATCGTTAGTTCTAAAACATAAAGTAATAAACAGCACAATTCATTAACTTATATTGCGTTCATTTCTACTTTTTTCGGGCAGCCAACAATAAATACTAGTCCCAATAAAAGTACATTACAAGACTATTCATTTACATATTAATTTGTTACTATATTCATGCTACCAAAATATACTAAATGACCACTTTGTTCATCAGGTCATCTGATGACTGAATTTCTTTATCTTTTACCGATAATTCTCCTTCATAACTTCATTCCACTCTAACTAAAATTATTATTTCAACATCTATAAAACTCACCTAAGTAATTTACTAACCCCTTATTTAAAGCGCAATATAAAGCGTTTTTAATCAAAGTGCAATGCCATAAAAAGTATTTTAGCATAATAATAAAAGAGGATTTGACTAAAAGATAAATATCATTTTTTTAATCATTTTTCAAAAATAAAGCTACCTTTTCGTATTAGAAAAGGTAGCTTTATCTGTATAGACGACTGTTCTACTCCTTATTGTTTTGCGCCTTTCAACGACTCTCTCAGGACAAATTTTTGTAATTTTCCACTCGCATTACGAGGCAGTTCATCCACAAATAAATAATGACGCGGACGTTTATAATCCGCTAATTCATCACTTTCTTTACAATACGTTTCTAAATCAGCCTCTGTAATATGTTCATCTTTCTTTACAACAACTGCTACAACACGTTCTCCCCATAATTCATCTGGCTCACCGAGCACAGCAACATCTAATATACCAGGATGACTATGAAGGAAATCTTCAATTTCACGCGGATAAATATTAACGCCGCCACTAATCACCATATCATCCACGCGATCTGCGACGAATAAATAGCCGTCTTTATCGAAGTAACCTAAATCACCAGAGTGATACCACCCTTTATACATCGATTTTGCATTTGCCTCTTCTCGGTTATGATAACCAGCCATCATAGTTGGACCGCGCAAAATAATCTCTCCTACTTCATAAGGAGGCAATATATCATTTGGCTCTGCCGGTGCATCTTCATTCGGTTTCACAATTCGAATTTCGTGACTAAAACACGGTGTTCCTGCTGAACCTGCTTTCGTAATTTGATCCTCTTCTACGAGAAACGCAACAACAGGTCCCATTTCTGTCATTCCATAAATTTGTACAAGATCAATATAAAGACGTTCTTTACATTCCTTCACTAACGCTGGAGCCATCGCAGCCCCGCCATATATACCAATCTTCATCGAAGTTAAATCGTACTTCGTTAAATCTTTTTGCAACAACATATTCCACATCGTCGGCGCTGCAAAAAACGTCGTAATCTTCTCTTCTTGAATTGTATGTAATACTGTTTCTGTGTCAAAATGATGTAAAATAACATTCTTTCCACCAACTTGAATGCGCGGTATAATTCCAGCATTCAACTCCCCGCAATGATATAATGGTGCTACAACAAGCCCAATACTATCTCGATTATATTTTAGGAAATACGTACAAATCATACTATGCTCAGCCATTTCGCGATGACGATGTAATACACCTTTCGGATGACCTGTCGTACCGCTCGTATACAGCATAGAACAATAATCCATTTCATCAATTTCGATATCTATTTTTTCAGAAGATGCCGCATTTACTTTTTCATGGTAGGAACTAGCATAAGAAGGTGTATCGTCTTCTACATACCAAAAAGACGAATTCGGAAAATCTCGTTCAACGATAGCCACGGTTGGCTCAACTGCTTTTTCAAAAACAACTACTTTCGAGGATGCGTCCTGGAGAATATAAGATACTTCTTTTGCTTTTAAGCGGAAATTGATCGGGTTAAAGATCGCTCCAATTTTTGCACAGGCTAAGTAAACGTTTACAAATTCACGGCAATTATATAAGTAAACAGATACCGTATCGCCCTTTCTTACCCCTTCTTCTAATAGAGCATGCGCCGTTTTATTTATTTGCTCATCCCACTGTTTATACGTCCAGCGAATATTTTTTTCTGGTTCCACTAACGCCTCTTTATTCGGATACTTACCAACAGATAAATCGAAAATTCTCCCTATCGTCATGTACATGCCAACAATTTCCCCCTTTTCTCTTTCATAAATCTATCATTTCGTCCATAAGTAGACATTGTCCTTTAATGATTTGACTAATTTTTCTGATTATTATCGACATAGTTTTACAAACAGTTCCGCTTTTGGCGATAAGTGAAATTATATCGGCGATTTTCCGGATATATCGGCGCAACTTGAATTATATCAGCGATTTTTCAAATATATCGACTTACCGACAAAAACTGACAATAGAAAAAGAGGTTATTCCGACTCGGAATAACCTCTTTCTTTTTATGCAAATAGCTCTTCTAAAATTTTCAGTTTGTCTTCTGTATATTTTACGAAGCCATCGTTATATGATTTTGGATCTTTCGGATTCGCAAAGTGCGTAATTGCTCCCGTTTTCGGGTGAACAAATTTACTTGATGCACCACAACCAAGTCCGATAATTGATTGTACTTCTTCCATAATGACAATGTTGTAAATACTTTCTTGCGTCGGCATTGCATAACCAACGTTCTCTAAATTACCTAAAATATTCTTTTGACGATATAGGTAATATGGTACGTAATTATGCTTTTGCGTCCACTCTTCTGCTTCGTGCATCATCGCTGTAATTTCTTCACGACCTGCTACTTTATATTTACGTTTGTTTTGCGTCATTTCAGAAGCACGTTTAAATGATAACGTATG
Organism: Bacillus sp. FSL R9-9834; assembly: GCF_038006905.1. NCBI lineage: Bacteria > Bacillati > Bacillota > Bacilli > Caryophanales > Bacillaceae > Bacillus > Bacillus sp. FSL R9-9834. The sequence continues at coordinate 888,738 of NZ_JBBOWD010000001.1, read as the reverse complement.
AACTGTTAATGATTCTGGCATTAACTTTTCTGTTTCATCTAACGTGTGCTTGAAAATATCTAACCCTTCACCAGGAAGACCAATAATTAAATCCATATTAATATTGTTCATTCCCATTTCACGAGCTAAATGATACTTCTCAATTGTTTCTTCTACAGTATGATGACGTCCAATTGCTTTTAATGTTTCTTGGTGGTATGACTGCGGATTAATACTAATACGGTCAATGTTCCATTTATTTAACACTTCTAGCTTCGCTGGCGTAATTGTATCTGGGCGACCTGCCTCAACTGTTACTTCACGCACATTTTTCACATCTGGGAACGCTTCATACATTTCTTCATACAGCATATCCATCTCTTCTGCTGTAATACTTGTCGGTGTACCGCCGCCGTAATAAATCGTCGTAACTTTTACACCTTTTTCTTTTAAAAACTTACCAATTTCACGAACTTCATAATGTAAACCACCTAAGAATGAATCAACAGAGCCTTGGCGTCCGTTAATTGCATACGCCGGGAATGTACAATATGCACATTTTGTTGGGCAGAATGGAATACCGATATAAATACTTACTTCCTCTTTCAAACGATATAAATCCGGAACTACCGCTAATTGACAATCAACGATACGTTGAAGAAGTTCAATTTTCTCTTCATGAATTAAATAACTTTCACGAAGTTCTTGGTGTGCTTCTTCTTTTGACATACCATTTTGAAGCATTTTATGAAGAAGTTTCGTTGGACGAACTCCCGTTAAAATACCCCAGCTTTGTTCCATACCAGTTAACTGCTGAAGAACAGAAAGATATACATAAGAAACAACGTGCTTCACTTGCTTCATACGCTCTTTTTCATCTGTAAAAGCAGATAAATCTTTTGCGAATGTTTCTTCATACACATTACCAGTCGCAACATCTGTTAAACGAGCTGATGCTTTCACATTCTCTTCAATGTGTATATCAACGATAAGATTTGCTTCCTCTTGTTCAAATCCAATCGTACTATCTTCAAAAAATAAGCCGCCAATATTTTGTAGCGGACGTAAAAAACGATCATCTTGTAACGTTTTAATTGAAATTAACAACATTATCACCTTTTCATTTGCAAACTCTCTTTAGTTTACTTGAAGGGCGTTTGCAGGTCAATACAGAAGGTTTTACCTTATTTTCATATCCTATTTAAAACAAACTGAATATTGATTTTTAACGAACTTTCTCTAGCTGTATAGACATTAGAATATACTCTTGTTACAATCTAGAACGTATTAGTACTTGCTACTAATTTAAATACATATAAAGGAGGACTCTTAACACGACATAAAGACTATCACGTGTTAAAACAACTAAAAAAAAAGCTTTACAATATTTTAGCACTATCTTTAGCATTACAAACATTTGTAGCACCTATCCATTCATTCGCGGAAAGCATAGAGAAAACTGCGGAATTTTCTACGGATGAGCAAGCTTTAAAAAGCATTGAAGAACATGCAAAACAGCATAAACATGACGAAGAAAACGCCCTTGAAATCTCAGGTGAATATCTTCTCCACTTATCAACAAAACTTCCACTATACGATTCAAATGACTTAAAAACGAAAACAAATATTGAAATTGCTGAGGCAGCCGCATTTTTAAATCGAATGCTTAAAGTTATTGAAGCTTAAACAAAGAAAAACGTAGCCAAAAGCTACGTTTTTCCTTTATCGTTTCGGTGTATTTTTATGATTCTTCAAAAACGGAAGCGGGAATTGCTTGCGGAAATGCTCTTTAATCATATACTCTACGCCGTTCTCACTATTTGAACGTGTAATCCAGTCGGCCGCTTGTTTTACCTCTACAGGCGCGTTCCCCATCGCTACCCCGAGACCCACATTTTCAATAACCTCTAAATCTTCCATGCTATCTCCAATGGCAACCATTTCGTTTAGCGAAATATTTAAATGCTCTCCAAGCAATTGTAATCCACGTAATTTTGATACATTTTGTGGCAAAATTTCTATTCGTTTTGAATCACACTCAACATACTCTACATCTTGAAACGCTTTTCTTAATGTATTCAGTCCTCTTTCTTTTTCACCTTTCGTTTGGAAAAGAACATCAATTTTTGGCGCCGCGACTGGATGATCACGAAGCGCATCACCTAACGAATCTACAAATTGAACTGGATAAAATAACGGATCAGCACTTGATAACACAGTACGCGCAATTAAGTTTGGTGTATTTCTCTCACGATTTCCGATTGAAAACCGTTCATGAGAAATGCGGACGTTACAATCAAAGTGCTCTAACACTTGCACAATGTTAAACGTCTTCTCTTCTGATAATCTTCTTTGAACGTACGGTTTATCTAACGTTGCTGAAACGAAAGCACCGCCATGTGTCACTAATATAGAATCTAATTTTAACGCCTTTGCTACTTTATGAGCGGACTGAAAATTCCGGCTCGTAAATAATGTAACGTATACGTCTTTTCTTTTTACAAATTCAATTGTTTCTCTTAATCCTTTTGCAATTTTTCCGTTGTTGTATAGTAGTGTCCCATCTATGTTAAGAGCTAGTAAGCGATAAATCATGTCGCACTCCCCCTCTTCGCTGTTGTACTCTATCCATAATTTATGAAATAAATGTAGCAAATAGAACGAGTTAGAATTACTACTGAAAATTTGGTTTACTATATACATATACACTTAGTAAAGGAGATAGTACAATGCAAGCACCACCTTCCTTTTATGAAGGCGATACGTTAGAAGTGGCAAAAAAATTACTCGGACAAAAACTTGTTCATATTGTAGACGGAATAAAGCGAAGCGGAATCATTGTTGAAGTAGAGGCATATAAAGGTCCCGATGATAAGGCCGCACATAGTTACGGCGGCAGACGGACGGATCGTACGGAGGTTATGTTTGGTGCACCAGGACATGCTTACGTATATTTAATTTACGGTATGTATCATTGTTTTAATATCATTACAGCACCAGTTGGTACCCCGCAAGGAGTGCTCATTCGAGCCCTGGAACCGGTAGACGGGATTGAAGAAATAAAACTAGCGCGCTACAACAAAACCGACATTACAAAGGCGCAGTATAAAAATTTAACGAACGGACCTGGCAAACTATGCCGTGCACTCGGAATTACTTTAGAAGAACGAGGCGTCTCATTACAAAGTGACACATTACATATTGAACTCGTCCGAGAAGAAGAACACATATCATCACAATATAAAATAACAGCCGGACCTCGTATTAACATTGACTATGCAGAAGAAGCTGTACATTATCCGTGGCGTTTTTATTATGAAGGGCATCCATTTGTTTCAAAGAAATAAACATATGTAAAGGGAGAGACTATGAGGGGCAAACCTGAACTAAAAATAGAATCAGAAAAAGTATATAAAACGAAGATAAACCCAAATGGAATGTTTGTAGCAAGAATACTACAAATTCCAAAAGAAGAAGATAAACTAGACTTTGTTCTTATTTTGCAAAATAGAAAAACGAAAAATATTATTTATAACAAAATTTTAGTAACAACAGACAACGATTATTATTCTTTCCGACTCGCTCGTGGGAATATTAAATGGCCCTCCTTATATACTGTTACAGTATGGGATGGACTTGGGCATCAATTAGTAGAAGTATCAGCCTTAACTGGTAAAGAGAACTATTCTATTTCTGATGAGCATTGTTCCGCATATCGGGAGTAACCCAAAATAAAAGAGAAGCCGAATTCGGCTTCTCTTTTTACTCCGCACCTTCCGCAGTCGCAATATTATCCTCTAAGTTTTCTCTCGATAATTCAGCCGCCATAAAATCAGCTGTTTCTGGAAGTGCTAAATGCATATGAGCTTTTTGACAAATTTGGATCGTACAGTTTTCAACAACATAGTCGAAAACATGTCCGCCTCCGCTTCTTTCATCATCAATATAATGTAAATGGAAACCAGCTACACCAATGCCTTGCGCATAATCTGGTGTCCAAAATCCAGCAAGCGTACCTTCTGTATTTTTAAAGGAAAAGATTGGTTGTGATTTCGTCACTTCAACGAGCGGTGTATACGGTTTTTCTTGTTTTGGAACCGTTCTCGTTCTTACTTCGCGGAATGTACCATCCATTCGAATACCGTAAAATAAGTTTTTACTCGGCATTAATTCATGTAATAATGCTTCTACTTCTTCACGATTCATCGGACGCTCTATCGTATAACTCATTTCTTTTTCAAAAAACGTTACAGTCGCAAACGGTGTTGTTTCTTCTGGCTCTACTTTTTCTGCTGAACCGTCTGAACGTAAATGATAAAATTCGTTATCAAACGCAATCATTTCACCATCTAATTGATCAAATGTGCCGATGCCGAAATCACCACGTTCTTTTAGTTCCTCAAAGCTAATCACACCATCATATATACCATCTAATAGCGCAAGCATTGTAGATGTTTGATATACTTCGTTACTCATTTTCGTTCTTTTTGCATCAATATCGATTAATTGCGCAACCGTCATCTCAAATCTGCCTCCATTAGTTTAATTGATTTGGTAATAATTTTTCGCTTAATTTAATGTTATCACGGTAATCGATTGGAATATCAATAATGACAGGGCCGTCTGCTGCTAGTGCTTCTTTTAATACACCTTCTAATTCATCAGGCGTGTTAACACGAAGACCTAACGCCCCGAAACTTTCCGCATATTTCACAAGATCAACATCGCCAAACTCTGTAGCGGATGTTCTGCCGTATTTCATCATTTGTTGGAATGCAACCATATCATATGTGCCGTCTCTCCAAACAAGATGGACGATTGGAGAATTTAAACGTACCGCCGTTTCTAACTCCATCGCTGAGAATAAGAAACCACCGTCACCTGATACGGAAACTACTTTTTTACCTGGTTCTACTAAAGTAGCTGCAATTGCCCAAGGAAGTGCAACACCTAACGTCTGCATACCGTTACTAAATAATAATCTACGTGGTTCATAAGAACGGAAACATCTCGCCATCCAAATAGAATGGGAACCGATGTCACATGTAACGGTTGTGTCGTCACTAATTAAAGAACGAAGTGTACGAATGACTTGAAGTGGATGCGTAACACCTTCTGAAGGACGATTTGGAATTTCTGCTTGTTCTGATAATTTCTCGCGTAATTGTTCTAACACCGCTTCTGATTTCGTACTTAATACAAGTTTCGGTAATTTCTCCGCGATGCTATTTACAGTTAAAGCGATATCACCAATTAATTCACGCTCTGGTTGGTAATCATGGTCGATATCTGCTTGATGGTCATCAAGATGAATAATCGTTCTGTCTCCAAGTTTATTCCAGAATTTCGGATCATACTCAATTGGGTCATAACCGATAGAAATAACAAGGTCTGCTTCTTCTAGTAAAATATCACCTGGTTGGTTACGGAATAGTCCAACGCGGCCGAAGAAATGATCTTCTAACTCACGTGAAATCGCACCAGCTGCTTGATATGTTTCAACGACAGGAAGTTCTGTATCCGCAATTAATTCACGAACGGCTTTCGTCACTTCATTTGTGCTTGCTCTCATACCGAGTAAAATAACCGGTAATTTCGCTGCTTTTATTTTTTCTACTACGTATGTAATATCATGTGTGGGAGCGATTCCAAGCTGTGGCTTAGAAAGCGCACCGATAGACTCTACAGTCGTTTCCGCAGTCATAACGTCTTGCGGCAGACTGACTAAAGTAGCACCTGGATTTGTAGAAGTCGCACTTCGGAATGCATTTGATAATGCTTCTGGCACATTATCAGGATGCTCTACTTCTACGCTATATTTTGTGATTGGTTCGAATAGTGCAGCATTATCCATAGATTGGTGCGTACGTTTTAATCGATCTGTACGCGGAACTGCACCAGCTAAAGCAACAACGGGATCACTCTCCGCATTCGCAGTAACAAGACCTGTCGCTAAATTTGATGTCCCTGGTCCTGAAGTTACAAGACATACGCCCGGTTTTCCTGTTAATCTACCAATCGCAGCTGCCATAAATGCTGCATTTTGTTCATGACGACAAACAATTAACTCTGGTCCTCTTTCTTGCAGTACATCAAATACAGAGTCAATCTTTGCTCCTGGAATACCGAAAACATGTGTAACACCTTGTTTAATTAAACAATCAACAACAAGATCTGCTCCTTTTGTTTTTGTCTTCACGTCGTTTGCTTTTACACCTGTACTCAAAACTAATCATTCCTTTATTTCATAATGTGTGTAATAAAGACTTTAAACTTCACCTAGTTAATTAATGTTGTGAAGTATTGTTTATCATTATATTACAAATGCATTATTTTTCCAACGATATGAATTTGACAGTTTTATGACACTCATTAGGGAATGCGCTTACAACCCTTTATTTATCCTAAAATAATATTTTTATATTTCCTCGAAAAAATCTAAAAAACTTCCATCTCATTACAGTATTTTAAAAATAACAGTACCTTGCAAAGAATAATACTAAATGATATATTTGTAAATAATGGAATACCCATTAATTGGAATGACATTCGTAGTTAGTATATCCCCCTCTCAAAAAAGAGCGGATTCTCAGCTATAATTCATTATTTTATAAAGGGAAGTGATTACAATGAACAAAAGTGAATTTTTAAGCCAACTTAGTTCCTCCCTACGGAATATACCTAATTCAGAAAAGGAGGATATCATTTCAGAGTACGAAACTCATTTTATTAGTGGTAAACAGGATGGAATATGCGAAGAAGAAATTTCTAAAAAACTAGGAAACCCTAAAGCTATTGCTAAAGAACTTAATGTTTCCTATGCAATAAGCAATGCTGACAAGAAACGAAGCTTCAAAAATATGATAACTGCACTATTTTCTGTTATGAGCTTAAGTGTTTTAAACTTTGCCTTTATCTTTATCGCCTTTTTCGTACTACTCTTTTTATTACCTTTTCTTCTAGCACTTATCATTGCCACTCCAGTATTAATCATTTCACCTATTTTATTAATAGGATTAGGATTCTTTAAAGGGTTTCATCAAATTAGTTACTCCGATGTTTACAATGTGTTCATCGCTTTTTGCAGCGGTTTACTCATATCCGTCATAAGTTATCAAATGATCAAACATCTATATGCACTTTTAGTAAAGTATTTGAAATGGAATATAGTTATTTTACAAAGACACTAATGCAAAAGGAGATTAAGATGAAAAAGTATATGTTATACCCACTCATGTCACTTACAATTTTATTGCTACCAGCTTGTTCACATGATACACAATCTAATAAATTAGACGATGTACAATCTATTAAAGATGTTACAGTTAAAATTCCAGAAACGATATTCACTTCCTCAAAGAAAAATGAAATGATTAATGAAGACGAGATGAAACAAAATATAAAAACTTATTTAGATTACAGCGGGGAGTTATACGAAAACATCGTTCCACTTTCGTCAGCCATGTCTGACGAGAAGGTTACTGAATCCGACCGAGAGAAATTACAAAAACTAATAGATTTAGCTCAACAAAACGATGCGAACTTCCATCATTTTATTAGTAACAATACGATTCCTGCTGATTACAAACAGCCTTCGAAGGAAATTCATGATTACATTTCATCGTCTACGGCACTTTCAGTAGAACTAGAGCAAGAATTAGACAAACTTGCTGAAGATGGCAACTTGTTCAAGACTGATTTTTCTTTTACAAAACGCTTTGAGAAAGTGAATGGTAGGAAGCAAAAAGAAATTGAAAAGTTTTTGAAGAAGAAGGAGATTGAGACGGAGTATTTCCACAAATAACAAACAAAAAAGACGCCCATCCAAGGGGCGTCTTCTCTCATTACGCTTGTTGTTGCGCGCTATATAACTCTTCAAGTGGCTTCATGATAATTTTGTTAACGTCGCCGATTACAACGTTTAGGCGTTGCTCAGTTTCCATTAACTTTGTGATTTTAGCATCTTGTTGAATGCGAGCTACAACTTCTTGTGCTTGTTGGTTGTCTTCTTCAGTGATTTCTTGGCCTTGCATCATTTTTTGTTGTAGGCTAAGTTGCATTGTACGGAACTCATCGAATAAGTTCTTTGAAGCAGCATCAGCTTGAACTGCTGCGTAGCTCTCTTTTAACGTTTTGAAGTCATCGTTTTCAGCGATTGCTTTTTGTAATTCATATGCTACATCATGAATGTTTTTTGTCATTTTATTTTTCCTCCTTTAGAAGGCTAGCGCTTATCATACGCACTGCCTTTTACGTGCATTTACATACGCACCTCTTCTTACCATATCAAACTATGCAAGAGATGTGAAGAAATTTCACTTTTATTTGTATGTACATATCTTATTATTTAAGAAACAACAGTAATAATCCTTGCACAATTCCAATCATACCGCCTAATAAGGCACCTAAATACGTAATCATTTTTAGTTCATTTTTTGTAATGGACAGCACTAAATCTTCTAGTCTCTCCGTTGAAAATGTAGACACTTCTTGCTGGACAATTTCCGCAAGATGTAGATTGTTTAGAATGCTATCTACGTTTTCCGTCCCCCACTTCAAGCCTTTCGTTACTGCACTCGGGACTACCTTTTCTATCATTGTTTCTCGAACCGGTTCACATACTTGCTGCACAGATTGATTTAAAAACTCACTCACTGTTTCCTCAACTTTAACTGCAGACAATATGGAGCTTACAATCATTTCTTTTTCTACAAACGTTTCTACTTCTTTTACATCTCTTCCTTTTAACTTTTCCCACTCTTTTTGCAGTACATCAGTTAAAAGCTGCTTTGTGCCATCTTGCCCTAAAAACTTAATGACTTCTGGCTGCACACGATCCACTACACTTACATTCCCTAAAAACATTCCGACTAAATTAAGCAATGTCCCGCGAGAAGCAAAGAAATCATCAATCATTTTTGAAAGACGTGTTTTCCCTTCTTCACTCTCAAAAAACTGAGTTGCTCGCCCTAAAATAAATGCCGAAACATTTGGAATCGCATTCTCTATTTTCTCATGAACAGAATGAGGTAAAGCTTGTTCCCATGTATATGTATAGTACTCTTCTAAAAATACCTCAATCTTTTCTGTAATCACATGTTCAATTTTCTCGGTTGCCTCTTTTTCTACATGCGCTACATTCCATTGTTCTAACATGTGTCGCAGTGAATGTTCATTCGTCATTACTTTATCCACTTCTACTTGTGCCCAGTGGATTAAACCTTTTTGAAACTCTTCATTCGTTAACTTCTTTCCGATTCCTTCCGGCGTTAACAAATGCTCTACAACCATTTTCCCTAATTGAACTGCAAGCTCATCGCGGCGCTTCGGAATTAAACCTGGTGTAAATGGAACTTGAAATTTCCCAATATAAATAGGACGGTGAGGACGAAATAACATTTTTATCGCTAAATGATTTGTAAATCCTCCAATAATTGCTCCGAGCCCTGTCGTCGTTAACATACTTAACCATATATTCATTACAATCAACCTTTCGCTTCTCCAAAACTATAGCATATCATCATACGGACAAAAGTATAATGGTATAAAAACGTATTTGCAATATATAGCTTCGCCTATTATGTCAACATTTTGTTAGTAAAGGAGTGATTTCGTTGGTTCTCGGTATTTTAACTTCTCAGCCTCATTATGAGCAAACGTATTACACCGAAATCGCTAAACGCGCTCGGCTTTATCATAATGTCGTTGCACAGTTTACGCCATTTTGTATTGATCCTAAAACAGATCTTATTTCTGGTCTGATTTATGATACAGATACAGGAAAATGGAAAGAGCAAACATTCCCTATTCCTTCTTATATATATGATCGTTCTTCTTTTAACGAGGAAACGGACTTCGACAAGGCAAAATCAATTATTCACTCACTACACAACCGTCCTTCCACTACCTTTTTAAATAACACACTCATTGACTTAAGCGAACTACATGATGTATTTCTCACGAATAAAAAATTATCACCTTATATACCAAAATTTGAAATAGCAACGATACACAACGTTTTCAAACTGTTATTAAAAACAAAAGATATTATTATACGTCCTACTAACGCACATTCCAATGAAAGTCTGTACCGGATCGTTTATAAAAATAAAACATTTCATATTGCTACGATAAATGATGCCTATCATATTTCTACTCCCATTAAACGGACCGATGAATTTATTTCTTGGTACAAATCTAATATACGATCAGCACGTTACATCACCCATACAATGCTGCAACCACCAAATCAATTAACATACCCGCTCCATATTCGGACCATTTTACAAAAAAATAAAGAACAGAAGTGGAACGTTATCGGTCAGTTTATACAAAAAAGTTCATTTCCGAATCAACTTTTACTTTCGGTAACCGATGATTCCTCTCTGCACGCATTTTCAAAAATTAAATACGTACTATCTAGTACCGGTGTACAATTATTACAGGACGCTTTACAAGACATTATAAATGAAGTATTTCAAACACTAGATCAATCTTATTCTTCGTTATTCGAGCTAGAGCTTTCCACTATTATGGATCAAAAAGGGGCAATTTGGCTTATGTATGTCAACACGATTCCCCCGTACGAACATTACATCCGCCATAGTGATTCATTAGCCGAAAAAATATATCACGGACCATTACAATTTAGTCGCTTTACACCATAAAGAAAGGGGGTAAGTCTATTTTGAAAGAGCACATATATACATTAAATATTTCAGATGAGCATCCAAATAGTATTACTTTACCTTATATTTTTTCCATCACACCACCAATTACATCCCTTTCCTTCGGCCTACGCCATGTTGCAAGTGAAGAGGTAAAAATTCATTATTCCTTTACTCGCGAAATCATTATTGGAAAACAAATTGCAGAGAAACTTTTACTTCCTCATTCCACTACTATCCATGCATTCACACAAAACCAAACGATTATTTTCGGACCATTAATCGGGATTTTCACAACTGGTTTTAACGATGGCGCTTCTAATCCTTTAGGGAACCGTTCAATTTCTCTTGGCGAGTTACTAACGCCACCATTCACCTTACGACCATTTGTATTCGTTTTTGGTGTGCAACATATAGACTGGGAAGACGAAACAATTGAAGGGTATTTCTTTCAAGAGGAAAAGTGGATAAAGAAAAAAGTCCCTTTACCGAATGTCATTTACGATCGATTACCAAATCGGAAAGCCGAAAGTTATAAACCGATTGTAAGAGCAAAAAGAAAGTTAGAGCATGACTATGCGATTCCATGGTTTAATCCAGGTTTTTTTAATAAATGGGAAGTGCATCAACTTCTTATGAAAGATGAATCCATTATGCCGTTATTACCAAACACAGAAACATTTCAGCACTTCGAACAAGTGGAACGATTTCTCGGAACGTATAAATCCATTTACATGAAACCGATTCATGGTAGCTTCGGTAGAAACATTCATCAAATATTTTATTCCCAAACAGAGAATTGCTACTACTGTCGTTATCGCGAAAATGAAGAAAATAAACTAAGAAAGTACCAATCATTAGAAACGCTTCTGAACCATGTGTTAAAAGGACATGATTTAAAAAAGTTTATCGTACAACAAGGTATTTCCTTACTTCGCTTCGATGGGCAACCTGTTGATTTCCGCATTCATACAAATAAAAATCATTTCGGCCAATGGATGGTCAGTGCAATCGTCGCAAAAATTGCTGGCAAAGGTAGCTTAACAACGCATGTAAATAGTGGTGGCGATACGAAATTGTTGCAAGAACTTTTTCCAGATTCAACGAAACAAGTTCAAATTGAAAATAAGTTAAAACATACCGCCTTACAAATTAGTTATGCGCTCGATGAACAAGTAACCGGAAATATTGGAGAAATCGGTTTTGATATCGGTTTAGACACGCAGGAAAACCCGTGGCTCTTTGAAGCAAACTCTAAACCAGGGCGAACTGTATTCCAAGATGCCAAGTTAAAAGAACAGAGTGAACTAACGCGCCAATTATTTTACGAATATGCCATCTACTTAACTGAACATTCTTTGCGCGATACAAAAGAAAAAATGTCTCAAATAAAATCAGAGACTTCCTCAAACAACGAGCATATCCCGTCCCCTATGATTCACTCACAAATACAAAAACAAAAACTTCCACCTCATTCATAAGGTGGAAGTTTTCTATTTACACAAGTTTTACGACAACCTCTGTTTCCACGTTACATACTCCGCAATAAAAAATATGATTGCAATATTCATTTGAATTATTATGTGTTAATCCATCTACTGCACTCAATAATTCTTGGTCCATATACGCACTATAATCGTCTATGTAATCTACAGCCTTCCCATAATCTTGGAGTATACTTTGGCAATTTTGACAAGAATATGTTTGTGATTCTAATGCGTTACAAAGCGGACAAATTCCCATCACGATTCCTCCATATAATTGTATCTAGCTACGTATAGGAGCAGCTTGCCCCATTCTTACTTACATTCTCCTCAAAATAGCAGGATACAAAAAGAAAAATATATTTCATATCGCTCTTAGTTTTACCTTCTTTCTAAAAAATAAAACGATTACTCTTATTTCATAATTTACGAAATCACTAAGATTTTTTTACAAAATTTACAAATTATTATTTCGTATATCTTTCTAGGTAACATCCATACTATGAGTACAAACTTAATTACCGATGGATTAGCGCCAAACGGGGCGATAATCTGGTTCAACTCCAGCTAGTCCAACCAAAAAAATTTTTATAACTCTAAGGAGGATATATTCCTATGGCAAACCAAAATTCTTCAAATCAATTAGTAGTACCAGGAGCAACAGCTGCAATCGACCAAATGAAGTACGAAATCGCTCAAGAATTTGGTGTACAATTAGGAGCAGATTCTACGGCTCGTGCTAACGGTTCTGTTGGTGGCGAAATTACAAAACGTCTAGTTGCAATGGCTGAGCAAAGCCTTGGCGGATTCCACAAATAAATATATATGGCAAAAAGGTCTCAAGGCATATGCCTTGAGACCTTCCTTAATTTATTGCAACATTTGTAAAAACTTCTTCGTACGTTCTTCTTTTGGATTTGTAAATACTTCTTCTGGTGTACCTTGTTCGACAACGACACCGCCATCCATGAAAATAACGCGGTTCGCAATTTGATGTGCAAAACGCATTTCGTGCGTCACAATGACCATCGTCATACCTTCTTTAGCAAGTTCTTTCATTACTTTCAGAACTTCTTGAACGAGTTCAGGATCAAGTGCTGACGTCGGCTCATCAAATAGTAACACTTCCGGCTCCATCGCAAGCGCGCGAGCAATTCCAACGCGCTGTTGTTGTCCGCCTGATAGTTGGAACGGATATAAGTCTACTTTATCCGCAAGACCAACTTTTTCAAGGAAATAGTTTGCTTTTTTCTTCGCTTCTTCTTTCCCCATCTTTTTCACTGTAACGAGCCCTTCCATTACATTTTGAAGTGCTGTTAAATGCGGGAATAGATTATGGTGCTGGAATACCATACCTGTTTGCGTACGAAGATTGACAATATCTTTCTTCGTTACTTTTTGAGAGAAGTTAAGCTCTTTATTACCGATACGAATATGACCAGCGTTTGGCGTTTCTAACACGTTAAGACAACGTAAGAATGTCGTTTTACCAGATCCAGACGGCCCGATAATAACAACAACTTCGCCCTTCTCAACTGTTAAATCTATATGCTTTAGTACGGTATTATCTCCGAAACTTTTTTGTAAGTGCTGAATTGAAATCATAAAAACAAAAACTCCTTTTGTAAAAGGATTATTTTAATGTGTAGCGTTCTGAACGCTTTTCTAACATCTGTTGTACGATTGATAATAAGAAACAAATAACCCAATAAATAAGACCTGCTTCGAAATAAACAATTAAAAATTCGTAGTTCATTGCCGCAATTTCCTGCGCCTTTCGGAACATTTCTGTTACTAAAATTAACGATGCTAATGAAGTATCCTTCACTAAGCTAATAAATGTATTCGAAAGCGGCGGGATTGATACGCGCGTTGCTTGCGGTAAAATAACACGTTTTAATGCTTGTGGGTACGTCATCCCAATTGTATAAGCAGCTTCCCACTGCCCTTTCGGAATCGAAAGGATAGAAGCACGAATAATTTCAGATGCATACGCACCAACATTTAATGAAAATCCAATAACTGCTGCTGTATATGGCTCAACCTCAACATTAAGAGTTGGAAGACCATAGAAAATAATAAATAACTGTACAAGAAGTGGCGTTCCGCGAATGATAGATACATAGATACGAGCAATCCATTGTAAAATACGACTACCTGAAATACGTGCAAGCGCCGTTAACGTCGCAAGTATAAGACCGATAATAAATGTAATAAGCGTTAATGGAATTGTCGTAAAAACAGCTTCCTTCAGCATAGGCATGAAGGAAGACTGCATAATATCCATCCAAGTAGACAATCGATCTGAAACCAATGCACTACTTAGATACATTTTCACCGAACCATTTTTTCGTTATTTTGTCATACGTACCATCTTTTTTCATATCTTCTAACGCTTTATCTACTTCTTGTACAAGCTTAGTGCTACCTTTACGGAATAAAAATCCACTTTCTGAAGCTTCTTTTTCTGTATCTACAATTTTAATTTTTGCATCTTTTTTCGTTTCTAAATAGTTTAACACTGATAATTTATCATTAATTGTAAAATCAACGCGTCCTGAAGCTAATAATTCTGCCGCTTGGCTAAATCCTTCTACACCAACGATTTCCGCACCATTTTTCTTAGCAATATCTGCATAGTTACTTGTTAAAGATTGTGCTCCTTTTAATCCTTTTACATCAGCAAATGTAGCAGGTTTATCTTTATCTTTTGCAATAACTAATGCCGCTGAAGATGAAACATACGGTTTAGAGAAGTCATATTTCTTTTGACGGTCTTCACGAATACCAACTTCGTTTGCAACCATATCGAAACGTTTTGCATCTAAACCAGCAAGTAAGCTATCCCATTGTGTTTCTTTAAATACAGGTTTTACTCCTAAACGTTTTGCAACTTCTTCTGCTAATTCAACGTCAAATCCAGTTAATTTATTACTTGAATCGTGGAACGTAAATGGTGGATATGTACCTTCTGTACCAATTACAAGTTCACCGCTTTGTTTAATCTTTTGTAACGCGTCTTGACTAGCTGTATCTTTTTTCTCTTCTTTACCGCAGCCCGCTACAATCCCGATTGCTAATGTAGTTACTGCAAGTACTGAAAATAATTTTTTCATGATGATAATCCTCCAAGTATTCTGATAGGAATTTAAAAACTATATTGATTGTATGCAATCTTGAACAATTTTTCAATGAAAATGTTCTTATTTAGTTTATCCTTTTTCTTCATAATCAAACAAAAGGGAAAAATAACGCCACATACAAAAAATAAGTAACATTTTTTAATATAGCATTTATTGTACGAAAGGTAAAATAATACTTCTTATTTAACTGCCCTGATTCATTAAAAAAAGAACTTGTGAAAATCACAAGTTCTCCGCCATACATATTAAGCGCTCTGGTTCCCTTCCATTTGCGTTTTGTACATATCATAATAACGCCCGCGCTTTTTCATTAGTTCATCATGAGAGCCTTTTTCTAAAATCGTCCCTCTATCAAGCACGATAATTTGATCTGCGCTTTTAATCGTTGAAAGTCGGTGAGCGATAATAAATGTCGTTCTTCCTTTCTTCACAACTTCTAACGCTTGTTGAATCATCGCTTCCGTCTCTGTATCAATACTAGACGTCGCTTCATCTAAAATTAAAATGGCTGGATCAAATGCAAGTGCTCTAGCAAACGATATAAGCTGACGTTCTCCGGTTGAAAGTGTACTTCCTTTCTCCGTAATTTCTTCATTTATATTGTTCGCAAATCTTTCAGCACCAACATCACGCAACGCTTTTACAATGCGCTCTTTTGAAATGTTTTCATTTTCTAAACTTACATTAGATGCTACTGTTCCCCTAAATAAAAACGGATCTTGCAGTACAATTCCCATATGTTCACGAGTTGCTTGTTTCGGCATCTCTTTTACATCATGACCATCAATCGTAAGCTTTCCTTTTTCAAACTCGTAAAACTGAAAAAGTACATTCATAATGGAACTTTTTCCTGATCCAGTATGACCGACAAGTGCTACCGTCTCGCCTTGTTTCGCTTCAAAAGAAATATTTTTTAACACTTCATCTTTTCCATTATAAGAAAACGACACATTATCAAACTTTACATTTCCTTGTAAGCGAGGCATACGTTCTTCTTCTACTGTTTCTCCTTTTTCCTCTAACAATTCAAAAACACGCTCTGATGCAACACGCGATTGTTCCAAGTTAGCAAGCTGATTCACCATATTTGTAATCGGTGAGAACAATCGTGTTAAATAATCAACGAACGCATACAGTATCCCTAGAGAAATGACGCCTGTAGCACTTAATGAAGCTCCACCGAAATACCAAATCACACCTGTGAAAGCGATATTTCTTAATACAGATACTAAATTATGAGAAGTTGCTGCATTTAAATTCAAAATTTTATTTTGATACTTAAAATAATCGCCATTTAATTCTTCAAACTCTTTTTTCGTTTCACGCTCTTGACGAAACGCTTGAATAATTGGCATTCCTTGAATGGATTCATTCACTGTTCCGTTAATATCAGATAAACGCGAACGCATTTTATGATTGTATACAGACGCATACTTTCTATAAAGAATGGCCCAAACGATTAAAATCGGGATAATGAGTAAACATAACGTCGCCAATTTTACATCAAGTAAAAATAGCGCGGCAAATATCCCAATAATATAGATGATACTTGAAACGAATGTCGCAAGTACCGTTACGTATAGATCACGAATGGCTTCTGTATCATTCGTTACACGCGATACAATTTTCCCTGCTGGTAAATGATCAAAATAACGAATCGGCAACGTTTGAATATGAGAAAAGACATCTTCCCTCATAATTTGAATAATTTTGTTCGCCGCCTTCTGTAAGAAAAACTGCTTTCCGTATGCAAACAAGGATACGACTACTAATAAAGCGAAGTATCCACCACCAAGTAATAATAGACGGTTTATTTCTGGTTTATAAAACGCAAACACTTCTTCTTTCGTCAATGCTTTCGCTTTATACACTTGCACCGCCTTACCGTTTTGAACGGTAATCATATCACCTTTTACAGTCCGTGACCCTTCCAGATTTACTTTATTCGGTACAAAGTAATATTGAAAACCGACCTGCATCACGCGTACTTCTTTTCCTTTTTTCTCACCTTCCTGGAAGCGATCGCTTCGCTTATAAAAGGCGCCATTATACGAAACAGCCTCTTCACTCTTTTCTGTTTCATACCAAGGCTTCTCTATTCCAACGATATGATCGTCAATCATCGTTTTCGCGACGAAAGGACCCGCAAGCTCTGCGATGACGAAAATAAATAACATTAGCATCGCTGCAAAAATCGTCCCTTTTACCTTCATCGCATATTGAAACAATCGTTTTGAAACGCTCATATTTTCACCCCACTATCCGCACTTTCACTTTCCCCTTGTTGTCTTTCAAACTGCTCAGCATACCAGCCTCCACTCTTAACAAGCTGATCATGTGTACCTTCTTCTATTACTTGCCCGTCATCCATAACGAGAATCCAATCCGCATGTTGAACTGCAGATAAACGATGCGTCGTAATAATCGTCGTCTTTCCGCTTCTTTCTGTTCTTATATTGTCAATGATCGCTGCTTCCGTACGAGCATCAACAGCCGATAAAGAATCGTCCAAAATTAAAATTTCTGGATTTTGAATGACAGCTCGCGCAATCGAGATCCTTTGTTTTTGTCCTCCTGATAAAGAAACACCTTTTTCTCCAACAAGCGTTTCTAACCCTTCTGGTAAAAACTCTAAATCCTTTTTAAACGCCGCGATTTCAATCGCTTTCTCGAGTTCTTCTTCCGTCGCTTCCCTATTTCCAAATAAAATATTTTCTCTCGCTGTTTTTGAGAATAAAATATGTTCCTGCGGTACATATCCAATCCAGCCGAGTACATTTTCATTTGTCATTTTATCTAACGTCACATCAGAGACTGCAATATCCCCCTCTCCAAGTGGATATTGACGAAGAAGCTGACGGACAAGCGTCGTCTTTCCGCTTCCTGTTTTCCCGACAACACCAAGCGTTTCTCCTTGTTTTAACGTAAACGAAACCTTCTTTAAATTTGTTTCAGTTGATGAAGGATATGAAAAGGTAACATCATCAAACTGAATATAATCCGGCTCTTGTACAACCTTTGGATGTTTCGGATCCTTTACATCTGGTTCATACGCTAACGTTTCATTTACACGGTCTAATGAAGCATTTCCTCTTTGCATAACATTGATTAATTCGCCAATTGCGAACATCGGCCAAATCATCATCCCTAAATACACGTTAAATGAAACGAGTTCCCCAAGCGTCACCTTTGATTGAAATACAAGATATGCACCGTACACTAAACCAATTAAATAACTAAGACCAACAAGCATTTTCACAGTTGGTTGGAATAGTGCATCGATTCTTGCTACCTTCATATTCTTTTCGTAGACGTCATCTCCTAAATGATGAAATCTTTCTTGATCTGCATTTTCTTGTACGTATGCACGAATCACGCGCACACCAGCTATTGACTCAAGTACTTTATCGTTCATATCACCAAACGCATCTTGCGCAACTGTAAATCTTTCATGCAATTTCTTTCCATATATATTCATCGCATACGCCATAATCGGAAGCGGTATAAGTGCCGCAAATGTAAGCTCCCAACTAATTGTAAATCCCATCATAAAGACAATCGTAAGCATATATAAACTCGAATCTACGAGCGTTAATATACCGAAACCAGCTGTCATAGCGATTGCCTTTAAATCATTTGTCGCTCTCGCCATTAAATCGCCAGTACGATTTTTTTGATAAAAAGTCGGCGTCATCTTAAGTAAATGCCCCATGAATTTAGAGCGCATCGTTTTCTCAAGTACGAATGCACCGCCAAACAATTGATGTTGCCAAACGAAAGTGAGACCATATCCAACGATCGTGACCCCTATTAAAATAAGAATAGACTGCATAATAGCTTCGTTTGATAACGTTCCTGTTTTTATATTATCAATCGTAACCCCGAGTACTTTCGGAGGAATAACTTCAACTATATTTACAATTAAAAGTGCACCAATGGCGATACTATATCTCTTCCAATGTTCTTTAAAAAACCATCTTAACTTTAGTAATACTGAAAACAATATAACCTCTCCCTTCTCATTCTCGTTTACCTCTCGTTTCTTTATCCACTATCCAGACCCATCACATTTACATTTCGTAACCCATACAATCTCATCACATTTTTCCACCTTCCAAAATTTTATTTAGTAACATGGAAAATAAACAAAAAAAAGCATACCGTCGCTTGACGATATGCACAAAAATGCATAAAAAGCGTACGTTACGATATACGCAACGTACGCTTTTTATAAGACAAAGATGCCCTATATATCCGTACGGGTTGCGTAATGATATGAATGTTTTCTGCCGTTTAACAGAGCTAAGCCCATTACATTTACGATTACAATCATTACGCACACCCCCTTCATTTATTTTCCATTTATAATCTTACAACTTTATTGAGTATTCTGTCAATTGTTTTTTTACAGACTGAACGAAAATATACGCTACATCATTTTGAAATAAGGGAATATTCTGCAAGAAAGGGCATACAAAATAAAAAAGGAATAAGAAATCGTTTTCACAAACATTTCATTTGAAAAATGTTATCAAACCCCCTACAATCACCTTATACTCACTCTTACAAGTTGCTATTTTAGGAGGACTAATCATGACAACTAGCAATACGTACAAATTTTATTTAAACGGAGAATGGAGAGAAAGCTCTTCAGGAGAAACAATTGAAATTCCATCTCCATACTTACACGAAGTAATTGGACAAGTACAAGCAATTACTCGCGGAGAAGTAGATGAAGCAATTGCATCTGCAAAAGAAGCTCAAAAATCATGGGCAGAAGCTTCTCTACAAGATCGCGCAAAATATTTATATAAATGGGCTGATGAGCTCGTAAATATGCAAGATGAAATTGCCGATATCATTATGAAAGAAGTCGGTAAAGGATATAAAGATGCGAAGAAAGAAGTTGTTCGTACAGCTGACTTCATTCGTTACACAATCGAAGAAGCTTTACATATGCACGGAGAAAGCATGATGGGCGATAGCTTCCCGGGCGGTACAAAATCTAAACTTGCGATTATCCAACGTGCACCACTTGGTGTTGTATTAGCAATCGCACCGTTTAACTACCCAGTAAACTTATCTGCTGCAAAACTTGCACCAGCATTAATTATGGGTAACGCTGTTATTTTCAAACCGGCAACTCAAGGTGCAATTAGCGGTATTAAAATGGTGGAAGCACTTCATAAAGCTGGTCTTCCAAAAGGTCTTGTGAACGTAGCGACAGGACGCGGTTCTGTAATTGGTGACTACTTAGTAGAACACGAAGGCATCAATATGGTATCGTTCACAGGTGGTACAAACACAGGTAAACATTTAGCGAAAAAAGCTGCAATGATTCCACTTGTATTAGAACTTGGTGGTAAAGACCCTGGTATCGTTCGTGAAGATGCTGACTTACAAGATGCTGCAAACCATATCGTAAGCGGTGCATTCTCTTACTCTGGTCAACGTTGTACAGCTATTAAGCGTGTACTTGTACACGAAAACGTAGCGGACGAGCTTGTTAGCTTATTACAAGAGCAAGTAGCTAAACTATCAGTTGGATCTCCAGAACAAGACAGCACAATCGTTCCATTAATCGACGACAAATCTGCTGATTTCGTTCAAGGTTTAGTTGACGACGCTGTAGAAAAGGGTGCAACGATCGTTATCGGTAACAAACGTGAGCGTAACTTAATTTACCCAACATTAATCGACCACGTAACAGAAGACATGAAAGTTGCTTGGGAAGAGCCATTCGGCCCAATCCTTCCAATCATCCGTGTTTCTTCAGATGAACAAGCAATTGCAATTGCTAACAAATCAGAGTTCGGTCTGCAAGCAAGTGTCTTCACTAAAGACATTAACAAAGCATTTGCAATTGCTAACAAAATCGAAACTGGTTCTGTTCAAATTAACGGACGCACAGAGCGCGGCCCTGACCACTTCCCATTCATCGGTGTAAAAGGTTCAGGTATGGGCGCACAAGGTATTCGTAAGAGCCTTGAGTCTATGACACGTGAAAAAGTAACTGTATTAAACTTAGTTTAATCTTATATGTAGAAGCTGATCTTAAATTAGATCAGCTTCTTTTTATACAATTTAGTTCACGAGTTGTTTTTCCATAGGTAAATTCACACATTTTACAGAAATTTGATACCCTAGCCATCTCTCAGCAATATGTTCAAATGATGAAACAGAGCCTGTTGTAAAAAATTGATGCTCCGGATTCAAATTGTCAGATAGAATTCCTTTGTGCTGCAAAATTGTGCTTAACTCTATCGCTGTTTCTTCTGCAGAACTAATAATCGTTACATTCTCTCCTAGTTCCTTTTTAATATAGGACTCTAAAAGTGGATAATGCGTACATCCGAGAATTAGCGTATCTATATCTTCTTTCGTTAATGGCAGTAAAGCTTGCTTCACTTGCTCGGTTACATATGCTGTATCTTCTAATTGATTTTCTACAACTGTAGCTAAAGTCGGACAAGCATGACTATGCACTTTCAAATATGTATCAAGCTCATGCAATGCTTTTTCGTACATATTAGATTTTATCGTACCTACAGTTCCAATTACTCCGATTTTCCCTTTCTTCGTCACTTTAATTGCCGCTCTTGCTCCTGGATGTATAACGCCAATAACTGGAATAGAAAGCGCTTCTTGCAGCGCAGTCAATGCAGCAGCTGCAGCAGTATTACATGCTACAACTAGAGCTTTTAACGGAAACTGTTTGAGGAACTCAACCATTTCAAATACGAAAGATTGTACCTCTTCTACACTTCTTGGCCCATACGGACAACGCTCATTATCACCAATATAATAAATGCTCTCTTTAGGCAATTGTCTTATAATTTCGCTCGCAACTGTTAATCCCCCAACTCCCGAATCTAACACACCTATTACTGAATGTTTATGACATACAGACATATACTTCATCCCCTTTTCAATCATCTAGCGCCAATAACATTTATTATATTATGAAAATTCAATATCACATAATAATCCCTCTTACTTTTAATCACAAACTCTTCTCTATAATCTGATTATTACTATATCCATTGACGTATAAAAATTCATTTGTTACTCTTAAATACGTTAAATTAATATTTAAATCCTCATTCGTATCTCGGTGAGGTAGAGGTTGCAGTCATTAAGAGTATCATTTCAGGAGATGTAGTGGCATTGATGAACGAATGAAAAAGGAATGATTGCCGAAGTAAGCCCGTGTCCACCATGCACGCTTGCTGGGTCTGCTATTTAATAAGTGCAGAACTGTCACAAACGTTTCGTTTGTGGAGAGCTATCGAGAGGTATGTCGTGGGTTTCTTATAAGATAGAAAGCATGTAGCGGCAAATTACGTGCTTTTTTTGTTTTGTTTGGGACTTCTCTTCCTGGCTCAGGAAGACATACATATCTCCTCGCTTGACTTGGTTATACTAACTTTGGAGGTATTTTCTATGCAACAAAAAAAATGGGGCTTTTGGGTACTAACAGCTTTCGTTGTCGGTAACATGGTTGGTGCTGGTATTTTCATGGTGCCAAGTACGTTGGCACAAACAGCAAGCCCTCTCGGTGTCACTTTAGCTTGGTTAACAACAGGGTTTGGTGTTTTAATGCTAGCTCTTGTTTTCGGTAATTTAGCAATTCGTCGTCCTGATTTAACGACAGGACCACAAAGTCATGCATATGCTTTATTCTCAACACCAAAAAAGAAAAAAATGGCTGGTTTCAGTATGGTATGGGGATATTGGGTTGCAAACTGGGCAAGTAACGTTGCCATCATTACATCATTTGCGGGATATTTATCACTCTTCTTCCCGATTATGAAAGATACACGACTACTATTTTCAATCGGTTCTTTTAATGTAGAAGTCGGAAAACTAATTACATTTACGATTTGTTCCATCTTACTCTGGGGAACTCATATTATATTAACAAACGGTGTAAGCGGAGCTGGAAAGCTAAACTTCTTAGCAACAACAACGAAAGTAACTGGATTCCTATTATTCATCGTCGTTACGTTATTTGCATTCGAAGCTTCTAAGTTTGGACAATGGTACACACCGATGATCGATAAATCAGGTGTATCACATGGCCTTCTTTCACAAGTAAACTTAGCTGCTCTTACGACGCTTTGGGCATTTATCGGAATTGAATCAGCGGTTCTTTTATCAAACCGTGCCGTTTCTCCAAAAACAGTAAAACGCGCAACAGTTGCGGGATTACTTATTACAGTTGCGATTTACTTAGGAATTACAATTTTAACAATGGGTGTACTTCACATTGATAAATTACAAACTTCTGAACGTCCTTTAGCAGACGCACTAAATGCTGCAATGGGTCATGGCGGCGGGAAACTGATGGCATTACTTGCTCTTACTTCCCTATTCGGTTCCATCTTAGGCTGGATTTTATTAAGCTCAGAAGTACCGTATCAAGCAGCAAAAGAAGGTTTCTTCCCTTCCTTCTTCACAAAAACAAACAAAAAAGGAAGTCCAATTTATTCATTACGATTAACAAACATTATGTCGCAAGTGTTCTTATTCTCAACATTATCAGGAACAATTGCGGAAGCTTATACATTCGTTATTACCGTATCAACACTGGCCTACCTCATTCCATATCTCGTTTCACCAATCTTCCAGTTAAAACTAGTCGCAACTGGTGAAACGTATAAAAATGAAACGCGGGCAAGAATTACAGATGGCATAGTCGCAGTGATTGCACTTTGCTACGCACTATGGGTTATTAAAACCGGTGCAGCCGATATAAAAACATTCCTTCTCGGAATTGGTTTATTCGTAATCGGTTTTGCCTTCTATCCATTAATGAATCGTGATCAGAAAAAAAATAACGAAAAGAAAAACGGGCAAGTTGCATAACGCAATTTGCTCGTTTTTTCTTTTGTAAAACATATATAATAGAACAAAGAGGTGAAAAACATGTCAATTGAATCACTATGGAGCAGCCGCTTCCAACAACATATGCAAAATATCATTACATACTTTGCACGTATGATTAACGGTTTACTATATAGCTTTATCTTTATTTCATGCGTTGGTGCATACTACTATGCTCAGTTTCTAAAAGCATCTCCTTCTAAAGGAATATCTTTACTACTCATCACGATTGTACTTACATTCATTATAACGAGATGCCCGATCCGTACATTTATTCAAAAACCTGATGCTGTCTATTTACTAGCACTAGAAGAGAAATTAACATCTTATTTCAAAAAATCTCTTCTATATAATTACATCATTCAGCTTTTCCCATTATTATTTACATTCCTTATTCTCGTTCCACTTGCACTGCAATCATTACAAGTAACTGTACCTTTCTTATGTACAATCTTTATCGTTTTAATGATTACGAAAGCTTGGAACATGTACATACATTGGATGTGGCGTGATAGTCATGAAAACGGCATATGGTTCATTATTCGTATTACTTGTAACGCACTCATCATTTACATGCTGTTTTACTCAGCAAATGTTCTCATATTAGGCGGATTACTCTTACTACTTGCTTTCCTGCTTCTATATACGAAAAAGCAGCCTACAAAACGAATACCGTGGGATTACATAATTGAACAAGAAGAAAAAATGAACGTTCGTTTTTATCAATTTGCTAGCATCTTCACCGATGTTCCGCAACTAAATAAGCAAGTAAATAAAAGAAAATGGCTTACAACTTGGATTGAACCTTTATTACATAAAAAACGAGCAACTTTCTTCTATTTACATACACTAGCTTTTTTACGCGGGAATGATTATTTCGGTATATATATTCGTTTAGGATTGATCGGTGCCTTCGCCTTATATTTTATACCAAACATATACGTAAAAGGCGCTATCGCATATATCGTTCTATATATGATCTCTATGCAGCTCCGTTCCCTATGGAAATATTTTTCGGGAAATATTATTGCAGCATTATATCCAATTCATACTGAGAAACGAATGAATCAATTTCTTCACTTAATCTTTATATTGCTAAGCATTCAACTCATTGTATTTTCAATTGTTATACTCATTGCTACAGGTCAATTTTTACATAGCCTTATCATTATGATTATCGGGTTACTTTGGATCAAATTTATTATTGTACCAAAAACGAAGCAACGCGTTTCCTCGTTTTAACGAAAAGAATTATCTTAAAAGCTAAGGAGAGAATAAATTCTCTCCTTAGCTTTTTATTTTTCCTTCTCAAACAAGAATCACCGATACAATCGATATTTTTATGATTTTTACATAAAAAAATGATAATACATGTTTACGTCCTAATAAAAAGGGTATGTACTAAATTAACAAGGGAAACGAACTGGGGGGATTAGAAATTTAAAAGGAAATAGACAATACGACAAATTGCTCAAAGACGATTCTGGAACCGACAATATAATGTAAGGAGCGGATGAGAATGAGTAAAAAAATTGCTACTTTAATAACAGATTATTTCGAGGACACAGAATACACAGAGCCAGCAGAAGCTTTTAAACAAAAGGGATATGAATTAACAACTATTGAAACTGAAAAAGGGAAAACGGTACACGGTAAACAAGGAAAAACTGAAGTCGTAATTGATAAAGGTATCGATGATGTTTCTCCAGAGAACTTTGATGCCCTCTTCATACCAGGCGGATTTTCCCCAGATATACTTCGTGCAGATGAACGGTTTGTTCGCTTTAGCAAAGCATTTATGGATACGAAAAAACCTGTTTTTGCTATTTGTCACGGACCTCAATTACTCATCACTGCACAAACACTTGAAGGACGCGATGTGACTGGATATAAATCCATTGAGGTCGACTTGAAAAATGCCGGCGGAAATTTTCATGACAAAGAGGTTGTCGTATGCCAAAATCAGCTAGTAACAAGTAGACAACCTGAAGATATCCCAGCGTTTATTGAAGAATCATTGCGTATACTAGGATAGTTATTATAGGTTAGCCAAAATAGCTGTTTAGCTACTTTGGTTAACCTTTTTATTTGTATGAAAAATAAAAAGGAATGTCATTTTTAATGACCTACGGATTCCCCCCTTCTTCGTCCCAAAATTTCTAATCACTTTTCATAGGCATTTCTCATATAGTGAAAATGACTATACGATTCTTATCCATAAGTTAAATAATAATTTTACACATATATAAATAAAAAAAGATGGGAGCCTTAATCATGAATAACAATCCACCTTCAACGCCCCAAGACAATTCCGAAAACAATAACACTGCAAACATTAAGGGTCATCGGACTCGTCGTCCTTATTAGTGGTTATATCCTCGTTGCGCTCTCTGAAGTAGGTGAGCTGAAAGTCTTATTAACAAATCCAAATAGCAATCCTGATTTAGCTGAAGTTGATCCGTTTTAAAAGCCATATGAAAAGCGATTTCTAGCATCGCTTTTCATATCGTTTTATCCAATTTGAGAAACCTCGCCCTCATACTTCTCTTTCCCTATCGCTTTCATAAATAATAAAATACTGCTCATACCAACGATAAAGTACAGAGCACTCATGCCCCAAGATGCAAGAAATGAACCTAGCATAACACCCAATGCCCCGTTCATTTTTGCCACTTGAAAGACCATTCCGTTAATCGCCATATATGAACCTCTCGCCTCATTTGGCACCATATCTGCCATAATAGATTGACGTACTGGCACATACATCATCTCTCCTACCGTTTGGAAAAGCCCTGCAATTAATAAAATCCATAAGCTATTGCTCGTTCCAAGTATTGTAAAGCCAATCGTATAAATGAATAAACCTACATATAAGATTTTCAAATCGTTGAAGCTTTTCAGCATTTTAATAAGAAGTGCTGAACATAACACAACTAAAATGGTATTCTCTGCAGAAATCCAGCTCAGCATGCGAATACCTGTTAAATCAAACGTAACACCATTCCCGAATAAAAAGTGCACCGTTTCAAATTCCTTCTGCAAACGTACTCCTAAATAATTATTAATCTGAAACTCTAAAGATAACGTACATATACTTGCTGCACAAAAAATTAAAAACGCTCTATCTTTCATTACGACTTTATAACTATCTGCCATATCTTTTAATACATTTTTCTTTTCTACTGTTTTTCTAGCTACATACACCTCTTCCATATATACAGCCATCACATATAAAGTAATAATTGCAACTACTGTTAATACGATAAACAATTGTAATCTATAGTTTTCAAATAGTAGTCCTCCAAATATTGCTCCAATCGCAATGGATAAGTTAATTGCCCAGTAGTTAATGCTGTACATCACTTTTCGATTCTCAGGTGTACTCACATCAATTAACATCGCCTCTGTCGCAGGATTCATAAGTCCAGATCCTAGGCTATTCACTAGCATAAAGATAAATGTTAACCACGGTGAATCTACATAATCCGAATTCGCAACTCCCATACAAGCAATGGAAATGACTTGTATACTTTGACCGATAATCATCACCTTTTTACGCCCAAGCCGGTCTCCAACATATCCACCGTATAAACCAATTACTAATGAAGCTATGACATTAATAAGTAATAACGCACCAGCAATCGCACTACCTAACTTTATTGAAAAATAAATCGCCATAAATGGAAAAATCATCGTGGACACAGTACGTGTTAAAAACGAAGTTATAATTCTAATTTTTATATTTCGATGCATACTCCAAAATCCCATTGTTTCCCCCTCCTTATGCTTACTTATTTTACTTTGAAAAAAAGGAAGAAAAAGGTTAGAATATTCTAAAGAGTTTCCCCTTTTATGATAGAAGGAAGTGTATATATGAAAATTATGGACTATTACATTAGACTAAGACTACATGCACAAGATCAACAACATATGCGAAATAGCTTACAAGAATTAGCGGATGTTTTATATTGCAGTACGAAAAACGTAAAGATTTTATTAAAGAAAATGAGCGAGGAACAATTAATTAGCTGGACTCCAGGGCGAGGACGCGGAAATAAAACAGAAATTCTATTTATACATAATTTCGTAGAAGCGATTGAGTCCTATACAGATGAACTGTTAGCGCGAGAAAAATTAAAGGACGTTTTTCTTCTTTTAAAAGAACCCCTCCCCCTTGCACTTCAAAAAAAGATAGAAAATAAACTACATCATCATTTTGGATACGAACCTTCAAATGATATGTACGACATATTAAAAATTCCTATATCGAGAAAGATATTCCCCTTAGATCCGGCTTTTGTGGCTGTAACTACAGAAAGCCATCTTACAAGTCAAATTTTTGATACGTTAGTCGTTTATAACGATGTTACGGAAAAAATGGAGCCACACATTGCGCATACGTGGGAATTAAGTGAAGACGGGCTTACGTGGACTTTTTATTTACGAAAGGACATTCATTTTCATAACGAAACAGTTTTAACTTCTAAAGATGTACAATTTTCATTTGAAAGACTAAAAGAAGTTCACTCTCCTTTTGAATGGTTAACAGAAGAAATTGTTCAAATTGAAACGCCATCACCACTGCAAATTCGATTTCATTTAGCAAAACCAAATTTATTTTTCTTACACTATGTAAGTTCCATACAATTAGCAATTTTACCGCGTGATGTGAGTATCCAAAATCATCATTACATAGGTACTGGACCTTTCAAACTTGCTCATTACTCTGAAGATAATATCGTGCTCGAAGCGTTCACTCATTATTTTAAAGAGCGCGCTTTATTAGACCGTATTGAATTTTGGGGTATTCCTGATCATGTACAAATCGATGCTGATTATGAACTACCAAATGAAGAGAAAAATGAAAGACACAATATACAAATAGAAGAAATAGGTTGTATTTATGCTAGCTTCAACTTTACAAAACCTGGTCCTCATCACGACATTTACTTTCGAAAGGCTTGGAGAGAACTATATGACGTTGAAACGATACTTCGTAGCATAGAGGGTAGACGAACAATTGCTGCATCAAGCTTTTTCCCTGAAAGAAGTCGCCAAGCTTCTAAAAGGTCTTACTCTTTAGAAAAAGCGAAAGAGTATTTAAAAAAGAGCACTTATAATGGAGAGACGATACATATTTACTTCTTCGCATTTAAAGATAGTGCAAATGATGCATATTTCTTAAAAGAACGATGTGAAAGTTTAGGTATACAAGTAGAGCTTCACCCCTTTCTCGTTTCAGATTATATGAACCGTTCTATCGATCAACATGCCGATATTATTTTCATGGGAGAAGTGTTTGCTGCCGATCATGAACTTGCATTCTTAAATGTATTCAAAAATAAAAGTTGCTTCGTAAACCGGTTCATGGACCCGCACTATGAAAAACAAATTAACTGTTTACTTGATACATTTTTACTAGAAGAAAATAAGGAGAAACGCTACGAGCTCATGTATGAGATTGAAGAATTTTTACAAACAGAACACATCATTTTATTTAACTATCACGTTTTAAAAAGAAAAACATATCCTTCTGCTTTAAAAAATGTAACAATTGATTCATTCGGCTGGGCAAATTTTGCGAAGTTATGGATACAGCCATCTACGTATTAAAGTATGAGTTTTTATAAAAGGAGAAGGTACTACATCCTTAGTAGTACCTTCTTCACATACAAGTATAAACTATTATTTAATTACTCCATCTAAATGATCTTTCAAGTTCAATAAATACTGCTCAATATCCGGATTCTTCACCACATCATAACAAGCAAAGCTCTTTAACGGGCTCATACCAAGAAACTTCTGCACGCGGTGTAAATGACTAAGCGTTGATTCTAGACTTTCCCCTTCAAAGAACTTCGTCTTATCTCCAAAAGAATTTTCAGGTGCATTCCAAGTTGTAGAGAACATATACTCTTTCTCTGTTAATAAACCACCTGTTCCATATTCATCTGCACCTTTAAAGAACAAACCGTATTCATACACTTCATCCATATACGTTTTAAATAAGCCCGGTACACTAAACCAATAAATTGGCGTTTGATAAATCACCACATCAGCCCATAAAAACTTCTCTTGTTCTTCTTTAATACTATAGCCATCTTGAATCGTTGTTGTTTTCACATGATGCTTCTCACTTAATACCGTTACCATATAATCAACTAACGTTTTATTTAATCGTCCTTCTTTCGTACCGTATTTTTCATGTCCATTTATAATAAATATATTTTTCATCACTTTTCTCTCCCCTATATAATTTACTCCTCAGCTACTAACCCAAGTTGTTGTTTCAGCGTAAGATTATCTTCTAAATGCCAGTCTTCTGTAATCTTTCCGTCTTTTACATGTAAAATATCAATTGCAAAAAAATCGATTTTTTTATCGTTATGCGTTCCTGTAAAAGAAAGACGAGCTGTTACTTTATCACCGACGACTAATAAATCTTCAATCTCGCAATGTATGTTAGGAACAACTTTATGAAAGTTTTGCGCCGCAAACTTTAATCCTTCCATGCCTTGTGGTCGCCCTTTCGGCAATGTATGATCGAAAAAATTTTCAGTAACAGTCTGCGGAATAAGCTCCTCTTTACCTGTATCCCAAAATGCATAAAAACGCTGCGCTGCATGAACCATTTCGGTCGCCTCCTTTTGACTTAATGAGGGATCAATTGTCATCGCTTTTGGCTTTGGCATTTCTTTTAATAACTGGACTTCCGTTTTTTCTTCCACGCCGCATGCTACAAGTACAATACAAACAACAAACAAACTAAGGAATCTAAACAACTTTTTTATCCCCATGAAAATCACCTCCTCCTCATCTAAACCCTTTGTATTTCGTATTGCTATTGTATATGCACTAACTTCCTTTATGGAAGTAGTGATATTTTTTTCATATAGTTACCAAAAGTATAGTTATGTGATACTATAAAGAAAATTCAGCCAAAAAAATTTTATGGAGGCTAGTTCCATGAACAATATAGATTCAGTTGAATTAACGAAAGGTTTACCTGGCATACCTTGTCCTATCGCTAAAACGCTTGATGTAATTAGTACGAAATGGACATTTTTAATCATTCGTGACCTTCTTATCGAAGGAACATTACGCTTTAGTGATTTACAAAAATCAATGGATGGTATTAGTCCAAAAACATTATCGCTTCGACTAAAAGAATTAGAGTCTCAAGGCATTATAACGAGAAAAGTATATCCAGAAGTTCCGCCTCGTGTAGAGTACACATTAACGGATAAAGGAAAGCAATTAGAGGGGGTATTTATTGAATTAAAACGGTTTGGATTAAGCTTATAAAACAAAAACCCCTTACCGTCGTAAGGGGTTTTATTACTTCGCAAAACTTTCAGCTAGCTGTTTCTCTCTCCACATAAATGTAATAGCGAGACCAACTATTAAAACAACTCCTGAAAATGCATATGGATAATGAATGTTCATATCAAATAATATTCCGCCCATCGCCGGTCCTGCTATATTTCCTAAACTCGTATAAGTTGAGTTCATACCAGCGACGAATCCTTGCTCTTTTCCAGCTGCTTTTGATAAAAACGTCGTTAAAGCTGGACGAAGTAAATCAAATGCAAGGAAAATGAAGCACGTAACGAGAAGTACAATCCAATAATTAAAGACTACAGTTGAAACGAACGCTAATACTGCACCTACAATTAAACATATTTGAATTAACACTTTTTCACCGAATATATCAACCAATTTACCAAACATAAATACTTGCACAACTACCCCAAAGATTGAACTAATTGTAATAATTGCCGCAATATCTTTCGGTGTAAATCCAAACTTATGATCAGAGAACAGACTAAACACCGTTTCATACGCTGATAAACCGAATGCAAGTACAAATACGATAATAAATGCGATTGCATACATTGGATGTAATGATTTCTTTAAATCACCAATAAAGCTTGATTCTTTCGTATTAGAAGAAATCTCTGCAAGCTCCTCTTTCGTTAACGGTTCTTTTAAAATAAAAATCGAAATTACACATGCTATAAAAGCAATTGCTGCTGCAACGAAAAACGGCACACGTATACCGTATTCTGCAATAAATCCGCCGATTCCAGGTCCTATAATAAAGCCGGTACTAATAGCAGCAGATAAATATCCCATCGCCTTTGGACGTTCCTGTATAGATGTAATATCCGCAACATATGCCGTAACACCAGGCATAATAAACGCAGCACTAATTCCACCTAACACCCTCGCTGCATAGAGCATCCATACATCTGTTCCTAATCCAAACAGAAGCTCTGAAACACCAAAAATAAATAATCCAATGATGATCATTTTCTTCCTACCATAAAGGTCGACCCACCGACCTGTAATAGGTGAAGCAATAAGCTGAGCCATTGCAAACACTGCAACGAGATATCCCATCGTCTTACCTGTTAAACCCATATCATTCATAAAGGACGGCATAACCGGAATGATTAATCCAATCCCTAAAAAAGCGATAAATATATTACTCAAAAGAATGACCAATACCATCTTTTGTTCTTTTATCGGTTTCTTCACTTTTAACACCTCTTCCCGTAAGCTCCTCTCAAAAAATAATGCCCAAGAAGCTTTTTCTTTATCCTGCTATTTGTGGGCTAATCATGAGTAGAGATGCCCCTACTCGTTAGAATTTCACTATATCCTTCCACACATACATACGCATTAGGTGAATGACTATCATTCAGTTTTCCTCAAAAATGAACCTACCTTCTCAGACAGGTTCATCTCACTATTTCTTTATATGTAATGCATGTGTTAAAAAATCTAGTACTTCTGCCTTTTGTAGCTCCACTTGCTCATCATCTTTATGATCATATAAATACACTTGTTCCGCTGCTGATTCAACTAGAGCGATAAATAACTTCGCTGTTCGCTCTGCGTGAACCGAATCACGAATTTCACCAGCTTCTTTCGCCCCACTTAAAAATTCACTTAGCCACATATAAAGAGGCTCATACACAGCTTCCCATTCTTTTATATGTTCCGTAGATGCAAGACCCGCATACATTAAAGCTTGTATTTCACGATATTCCGCTATGAAGTGAAACACCGCATCTATTACTTGCGTAACTTTACTTGAAAAAGGCGCATCGTTTTGCACTTTTTCTTTCACTGCAAGGATCATCTTCTCAACCATCACTTCTGCTATTGCAGGCATAACAGATAACTTAGAAGGAAAATATAAATAGAAAGTTCCTTGTGCAATGCCAGCCAATTTCACGATATCAGAAATCTTCGTTTTTTCAACGCCCTTTTCCTGAAACACTTCAATAGCTGCATAGACAATTTTCTCTTTTTTATTCATCATCTAAACCCTTTCACACGCGTATTGAATGACTGTCACTCATTTTATAGAATAACTAGCTATACTGTCAATTATCGTGTACTTTTTACGATAAAAATCTCCTAACGACTTGTTAGGAGATACAGTATATCTTTACGAAAGAGCCTTTAACCCTGTCACGCCGCATACAATAAGAGCCACACTAATGATACGTGCTTTACTTTTCGACTCACCAAGCAGGAACATGTTTAATAAAACGGCACCTGCTGTTCCAATACCAATCCAAACCGCATACGCGACACTTACTTGTAAAAATAAGAAAGATGTATACAAGAATGCAAAAGATGTAGCAAACCCACCTATATAAAGTGCACCATTTGCTAACGTTTTATCTTTACTATACATTTTAAGGCCGATCACACCGACTATTTCACTAATTGCAGCACAAAATACGAAAAACCAACCCATCTTTAAGCAGCTCCTTCCACAGTTTCTTCTTTATTATCAGCTAGTTTTAAACCGATAACGCCGGCTACAACCATCACGATAAAGAATAATTTCCCTACACTGAAACTCCCGCCGAAAAGGAATACATCCATTAAGAAAGTACCTACCGTACCAGCTCCGGCGAAAACAGCATATACAGTCCCTGTTGCAAGATGCTCACACGCTTTAGAAAGGAAGTGAAAATCAACAGCGATAACGCCTAAAATAATAATCCAATGCCACCAAGTATCGGCTGTATTAAAACCAAACACCCAAAAAATTTCAAAGATACATGTTAATATGACATATAACCAAGCTCTATTCTTCATACCTCTCACCTCTTATGACTGACTATCAGTCATTTTTGTTTTAAAAAAATATACTCCTTCATCACTACTATATAAACAACTATCATCCTCATTTACCATTTATATTTGTTCCGTTTTCAAGCAAATGGCATCCTGCTACACAAAATGACTGAATGTCATTCATGAGTATTGTACATGAATATTTAAAAAACTGTCAATGCCAAAAATTTATTTCATCCGATTTGTATATTTCCTAATAACCTGTCAATACTGCTAGTAACATAATATTTTCTCCACTCCCCCTTGGAGAGATCCCTTGAATATGAACTGCACCCCAATTGTTAGACACAGTCTAACAATTGGAGGTGCAGTTTTTCTATGGCTAAATTTACAGCTGATGAAAAAATACAAATCGTTCTACGTTATTTGAAAGGAAATGAAAGTTGTCGAGAAATCGGTATAAGTAACACAATCATTCTGAATTGGGTAAACCAATATAAACAGAATGGTGTGGAAGCTTTTCTAAAACGGTGTACAAATTACACACAACAATTTAAACTAGACGTACTAAACTTTATGATTGAAAACGGTATGTCCTTATTTGAGACGGCAGCTATCTTTAACATTCCTGCCCTTCAACGATTTCTGTTTGGAAAAAACAGTTCGAAATACAAGGAATTGATGCCCTTCAATCTAAGAAAAAGGGGCGTCCATCCATGAAAAAAGATTCAAATAAACAATTAAAACAGCGTTAGCTGAAGGGTCAGTTGAGGCACTTGAAGCACGTGTTCAACAGCTTGAAATGGAAAATGAGTACTTAAAAAAGTTGAATGCCTTAGTTCAAAACAAGGAAAAATCACGAAACAAGACAAAGCGCAAGTAGTCTATGAATTAAGGCATAAATATTCGGTGAAGGCACTCGTGGAGCTAGCTGGCATTCCACGGATTACGTATTATGATTTAGTAAAAAAAATGAATCGTCCGGATCAAGATGCCGATTTGAAAGCTGAAATTAAAGCGATTTATGAGGAAAATGAAGGTCGTTATGGCTACCGTCGCATTCGTGATGAATTAATGAATCGTGGTCAGAAAGTGAATCACAAGAAGATTCAGCGCATTATGAAAGAGCTTGGATTAAAGTGTGTTGTGCGTATGAAGAAATATAAATCCTATAAAGGAAAAGTCGGTAAAATTGCACCTAATATGTTAGAGCGTAATTTCTACACAGATGCCCCGAATCAAAAATGGGTAACGGGCATCACAGAGTTTAAATTGTTTGGAGAAAAACTGTATGTATCACCTGTATTAGACTTGTATAATGGTGAAATGATTACCTATACAATTGGTTCTAGACCGACGTATTCACTTGTTTCAGAGATGTTAGAGAAGGCATTAGAACGTTTACCTGAAAACCACCAACTACTGATGCATTCGGATCAAGGGTGGCATTATCAAATGAGACAATACGTCCGTACACTTGAATCAAGAGCGATTGTCCAGAGTATGTCTCGAAAAGGTAACTGTTACGACAACGCAGTAATAGAGAATTTCTTTGGGATTATGAAGTCGGAGTTCCTCTATATAAAAGAATTTGAAAGTGTAGAACATTTTAAAATAGAATTAAAAAAATATATCGATTATTATAATACGAAACGGATTAAGGCAAAATTAAAAATGAGCCCGGTACAATACCGGACTCCCTTTTATCAAGCTGCCTAATGAAATAACCGTGTCTAACTTTTAGGGTTCACTTCACTTTATAGCTGCTCTTTTTATTTTCATCTTTCATAATCCCAATCGCATGTTCACTTGATTTAAAATAAATATTTACTTATGCAATACTGTCACGATATTCCTCTCTATAAATTCCCAAAAAGCCATTTTGAATTCTTTTTAAATCTGATTTTCTTCGTTCTAAATCAGTAATGAGATGTGTAGCTTCTTCAGATTTCAAGCTATACATTCCTTTCTACAAAATAGCATTTTCACTCAATTATCATTTCACTTTTTTGTTCTACAATTCGATATGCAATATTTCATATTTCATTATTGCAATATCACTTTATTAACCATCTCATTATATAAACGCGTTTCTATTGTGCGTTAAATCAGCATTTGTAATTTAATTCCTTATTTAAAATATCTAGTTTTTATTTTTAAACACTATATTCGGATAATTATATTGGAATTTCTTGCTCTACACATCCAAATACATATTGTGTATTATGTAGGAGAAGAGTAATTAAAAGACTTACTCTTTGCTATTGAGGGAAGAGCCTGAGAGCCATATCAGGCTCTTCTTTGTTTATATGTCATGTATTTGAATTTTACAGTATGAAAAACTAATTGAAATTCTTAACAACATTTCATATTTGACTAAAATATAGATACCCACTATTACATAAATAATAATGGGCCCTTTTCTCCCTGAAAACTTCACCCAACATACCGAATCATCGCTACTTCATCACAATAATCTACCTTTGGACAATGCCTACAATCAATCCATACTTTCTCTGGCAATGCATCTCTATTCACAAAATCAAACCCGCACTTTTGAAAAAATTCCGTTTCATATGTTAAAGAAATAACTCTACTCACTTTTATTTTCGCAGCTTCATTCATGACATGATTCACTAACATACGTCCAATCCCTTTTCCTGCATATGTATGCGAAACGACTAACGACCGGACTTCTGCTAGGTCCTCCCCTAATACATGTAAACCAGCAACTCCAACAATTTCTTCTCCATCCTTCATAACATATAAACATTGTAAGTATTGATAGAGAGATAAAAGAGAACGCGGTAAAACCACTCCCTCTTTTGCGTAAATCTCAATAAGACTATAAATTTCTTTCACATCACTCGTAACTGCGTTAAAGATTTTCATATTCTATCCCCTTACCCTCAATATTAATATTTATAAACCCAAATGAATTTTAATTCATAATTTTATATAATAATACATCTCTCTTTTCTCCTCGTCAATCACTTTATACAAACAAAAAACCAAGCAATCTAATCGATGCTCGGTTCCTCATTTCGTATCGGTAATACGGTCGAATATTTAATTTCACGAAGTGCTAAACTCGTCTGTATCTTTGTAATACCAAGCTTATTCAGCTTTCTAATAAACTGCTCTAATTCTTTACGATCACGATTTGCGACCTTTAATAAATAATCATACTCTCCTGTTAAGCAGTGACATTCTAACACTTCAGGCATCGCTTCTAATTCTTTTTCCAACACGTCAAGTTTATCCGATTGATGAATATTCGTACTCATAAAAATGAAGCATAACAAATCAAAACCAAGCTTTTCTTGGTTTAAAATGGCTACTTGCTTATCAATGAATCCTTCTCCATCTAATCTTTTTATTCTCGCATGCATCGCAGCTGGTGATAAGTTAACGCGACGTGCCAGCTCTGCATTACTTACTTGTGACTCCTTCTGTAATATATCTAAAATTTGTACATCTAAATCATCCAACACTTTAATAACAGATGACTCCATTATAATTCCCCCTTTTTTCTTACCGATGATTATTCGAAAAAACACCTTATAACTTATATAAAACTGAATATCTTTCTTTAAATATCATTTATAACAAAACATTTTATCGATTTTTATCCATTATACAAAAGAATATATTACACAATAAAGAAAAATGCTAAAATTATTTACAATTCACATTGATTACAACAAAGGGGATTTTAATATGCCTTATTTTTATGTCTTTTTACTATTACTAACGAGCTTATTATGGGGAGGAAACTTTGTCGTTGGAAAATCACTCGTTGATCACGCATCTCCAATGACACTTACAAGTTTAAGATGGATGATTGCGATCGTTTGTTTATTACCGATGGTATGGTTTAAAGAAAAGAAAATCATTCCACCACGCGCTGCGATACTTCCGTTAATATTGATGGGAATTTCAGGGGTTGCTCTTTTTAACATCTTTCAATTTTTAGCATTAGAAAAAACATCCGCAACAAATGTAGGGCTTATTTCTACATTAAACGCGATTTCTATTGCACTATTTTCTGTCTTATTTCTAAAAGAAAAAGTAAATACACTTCAAATTCTATCTATGATTCTTTCATTCTTTGGGGTTATTCTTGTCCTATTAAAAGGTAACTTTGCACTTTTATTTTCACTACATTTTAATAGTGGTGACTTATGGATGATTGCGGCTGTTTGCATTTGGGGAATGTATTCTGTTTGTAGTAAATGGGCAACAAAAACAACGACACCGCTTATGGCGACGCTTTACTCTGGTATTTTCGGCGTTATTTTATTACTGCCATTTAACATTGGAAGCTTCACTGTTACAAATATCAACACTTCTTTTATAACATCACTTTTATATACAGGACTCATTTCCACAGTTCTTTGTATGGTATTTTGGAATGTTGGCGTACAAAAATTAGGAGCAACTACATCCGGCATTTTTCTAAACTTCAATCCCATTTTCACAGCTATTTTAGCATTCCTTTTCCTCGGAGAAGAATTAACGTGGATTCAAATTTTAGGGACAATGATCGTTGTGACAGGATGTTATTTATTTTCTCATTTCAAAACAGTTGCTGTTCAGCCAACTAGAGCTTTAATAAGAAAACATTCGTAATGAAAAAACATCGTCATCTGAGTTGGCGATGTTTTTATTTTCTCTTCATTTCTTTTATATACTGCTTTTCCTCTTCTGGTGATAAACGTTCTGTTGCCTTACCAGTATCTCCACCTTGAAGGCTCCATAAAAAGTTGTGCTCCTCAACAGTTTGAGAAAAATCTCCTTTTTCCCATCTATTTATAATAGAAAATAACTTCATTTTATATTGAAAACCTGTGCTATTTTCAATATCTCTTTTCACATTAGAAATTTCCTTATTTGTCATTTCTACAAATCCCCATTTTTCAGAGGATTTTACCTTTTGGTGTACCATTTTGTGCATAGTAGAAATCATTTCACCTTCACTAACTTGTGGAGATTCTTCTGCAACTTTCTTCTCTTTTTCGTTTGCCACTTGCTGGGTTTGAATATTTTTATTTTCTTTTTCCACATATGCAAGCAATTTCTTTCCGCCAACTATAGACGAGAAAATTATTATAATTGTAATGCATATACCTACGCCCCATTTAAAAAGCATTAACTCTTCATCGCTTCTCTAACAAGATGACTATCTACATATTGCTTAAACTTCACAATTTTTCCGTTCTCAAGTTGCCATACATGAACAAATTCTGCTTCAAATGATTTTCTCGTTTCTTTATAAACTCCTGAATACATACCTTCAGCAATAATTACATCTTTTCCGCTTACTTCGTGATATGTATTTACACTTGCTTTATAATCATCCCATTCTGATCCTAATCGGCTAAATACATTTTCCATTATTGCTTCTACACCGATATAAGTTCCCCCGTACGGGAACCCTTCCGCCTCTGTCCATTCTGCTTTTTCAGAAAGGGCTTCTGCTAAATGTTTTGCATTCGAAGAAGCTGATCCTTCATATGTACTTCGAATAATTTCTAAGTTTGATTTAGACATGTTACTTCCTCCCGTTTTATTTATTTTTACACAAGATGTAACTCATGCAGTTACATCTTGTGTAAAAAAATATTAAATTGTTTTATTCTTAATCTATAAGTTGTAATCATTATAGTTACAATCGTTATTCAAGTCAACAATTTATAAATAAAATCTACTTCGTTTTCATTACTTTCTCTTTTAAGAAACGATCTACATATCCTTCTGCTTTTACAACGAATAAATACGCACCCATTGATAATAATGCAAGATCTAATTCATATCCTGGATTCTTTCCATCTCCTAATAAACCGGCTGCTCCATTTACCTTTACGATAGCTCCAGCTAAAATAAGAGCGAATAACAATCCTACATATCTTACGCCTAAACCGATAATTAATAATATACCACCAACTAATTCAACTGTTGCTACGCCATATGCAAGACCGCCTGGTAAGCCAATACTTGTAAACCAGCCTGCTACGTTATCGATACCTGATTGAAATTTCGCTAAACCATGTGCAAAGAACGTTACTCCTAACACCATACGAATAATTAAATTCCCAATATATTGATTCATTTTTTTCTCTCCTTTTTGTTTTGTTATGGTGAACTTTTATTTACAAGTCAAAACAATACGGTATTTCATTTCATTCGTCAAATACTTTTTTAAAGAAAACAAAAAACATTATCCCTTTTCCGGATAATGTTTTCCTACAAAGTAGCGTTAATTCAAGCTTTTACTCTATCGCACAAAAAAGTTGAAACATTTTTCCAGCACCAACATACGGCAATAAAGAAATATCCTCTTCTACAACCATGCCAACAACGTTCACTT
Organism: Bacillus sp. FSL R9-9834; assembly: GCF_038006905.1. Taxonomy (NCBI): domain Bacteria; kingdom Bacillati; phylum Bacillota; class Bacilli; order Caryophanales; family Bacillaceae; genus Bacillus; species Bacillus sp. FSL R9-9834. Next base: position 848,108 of record NZ_JBBOWD010000001.1, on the reverse strand, counting down.
TCTCATCTACAGGCAAATCATGTATAGCAACTTGCATCTCGCCAGCATATCTACCGTACAATTCATTATCAATTGTAATGCTGCCTTTCTTTCTTAAAGTTGCATTCATCGGCTGTAAAATCACTTTATTTTCTTCTCTTGATTCTACAGAACGAATGACATCACGAGCTGGATCCAGCCTATTTGTATGCACTTGTTCCACTATTTTTAATACTTCTTTATCAGTTATAAACGATTTGTACCGCAGCGGGATAATCCCTCTACTCGCACTCGCTATCTCTTGTACACTTTCTAGACTTCCGCTTATATCCCCGATTAACACCTTATCGACACCACAATCTTGTACAAGTTCTAAATACGCTTCAAGCGGGCGCATATTGCGGTGCTTTTCTAACGTTGGTAATCCTTCATATAACGGGCCCCGTTTCTCCCCATCCCCTGGAATAAATGCCATCGTTTTTATTCCGCACTCATGCAAATATTGATTTTGCTGTTGCAAGAAGGACTTTGCTAGTCCTGTTTCCGGGCGCGGGTAAAAATTATGCCATGCTTCTACATTCTCTACCTTTATATTTTCTATGATTAACTCTTTCCAAAATGAATCTGTAATCGTGCTCGCATTTAAAGCTACTTTCATCTTGTGAGATACGCGTGCGATTTCTTTTGGCGCAATGCCGTAGTCCATTCTTAAGCCTGTAATGCCCCAGTCCAATAGCTCTTCCACATTTTCATATGTTAGCCCTAAATGGTGTAACGATTTTGGAGAAACATCGACCATTAACTCCATTTCATTTTCAAGAGCTTGCTTCCCAAGGATTTGAATTAACTCTTTATACGTACCAGGGTCATCTTCTGGTATATGAAGTGATGTAAAAATAGATGAAAATCCGTTTTTCTTCGCTACTTTTAGCCATTCTTCTTGTTTCTTTACTCGCTCTTTTGAAAGATAAATTGATACTCCTAGCATATGAATCTCCCTTTCTATGAATAAAAAAAGAGAAAGGAATCCCTTTCTCTATATGTTTTCTGCCATTTCTTCTTTAAATCCAAAGAAGTACGTAAAGATGAATCCGAACGTATATGCCACTACTAATCCAAGGAAATATAATAAATATTTATTATCAGCAATTAACGGAATTAATGATAATCCGGATACACCAATTCCGAGTGCAGCTGTTTTCATAACTGCTTGGAATGCACCACCGACAGCTGCCCCTAAACAAGCGGTAAGAAACGGTTTCCCAAGTGGTAATGTAACCCCGTATAATAACGGTTCGCCAATTCCTAAAAAGCCAACTGGTAATGCACCTTTAATTACGTTACGAAGTCGTTTGTTTTTTGTTTTCACATAGATGGCGATCGCAGCTCCTACTTGCCCAGCTCCAGCCATTGCGAGTACTGGTAATAAAGGTGTTACGTGCGTTTGATTAATAAACTCCATATGAATCGGTGTTAAACCGTGATGTAATCCGACCATAACGAGCGGTAAAAATGTCCCCGCAAGTACTGCTCCTGCAAACGCGCCACCAATACTTAAAATACCATTAATTCCGCTTGTAATTCCTTCAGATAAGAAACCTGCTACCGGCTGAATGGCTAACATCGTTACGATACTTACGACTAACACAGTAATAAGCGGTGTCACGATAATATCAACTGCATTTGGCACAGCTTTTCGAACTTGTTTTTCCACTACAACCATAAGCCACGCTGCAAAAATAACTGCAAACAATCCACCCCGTCCGGGTACGAGCGCTTCACCGAATAATTTTACAGTCGCCATCGCCGGGTTAAAAATTAAAATACCAGCAATTGCCCCAAGAACCGGTGTCCCGCCAAACTCTTTCGCTGTATTCCAGCCGACTAAAATGCCTAAGAATGTAAAGATACCGCCGCCAATGAGTAGCAACATTTGTAGCCACGTTGCATTCGGATCAGCACCTGCATTTTTCGCAAAGTTAGCGACCCCATTTATAATACCTGATGCAACAAGACCCGGAATTAATGGAATGAAAATACTTCCTATTTTTCTTAAAAAGTTTTTCACCGGTGTATTATTTTTCTTCTTAATCTCTGACTTCATCTCTTGCCCAAGATCTTCAAGGTGATGATCTGCCACCTCACCAATTCGGAGTCCCGTTAAACCTTCCATTTCAGCTGCTACTTTATTTACCGTCCCCGGACCAACGACAACTTGAAGCGTCTCATCTTCAATAACTCCCATAACCCCTTCAACCTTTTTCAAAAGGTCCATATTCACTTTACTTTCATCATGAAGCGTTAATCGCAGTCTCGTCATACAATGAGCAATGCCACGAATATTTTTTACTCCCCCAAGTTGCTCTGAAATTTCTCTGGCCATTCTCTCTTCTTTCTTCATAATAGAATCCCCCTCCCTATTATTTTATAGTGCCTTTTTTACAAACCCTTTCGCTTCTTTTAATTTCTGCAGTGCTTCCCCATACTCACACTGCAATAACACCATAACAATCGCAGCTTTCACGTTACGTTCTGCTTTTTCATAATGCTCTGCCGCTACTTCATAACTAACACCTGTTGCTTCCACAATAATTCGTTTTGATCGTTCTATTAACTTTTCATTTGTAGATTGCACATCTACCATTAAGTTTTTATATACTTTCCCAACACCAATCATAGATGCTGTTGAAATCATATTGAGCACTAATTTTTGCGCTGTACCAGCCTTCAAACGCGTTGAGCCTGTTAAAATTTCTGCGCCTGTTTCTACTTCCACATTTAGTTTTGCATATTTACTTATTTCAGCATTTTTATTACAGGAGATACTCGCTGTACTCGCTCCTACGCTATTCGCGTACTTCAAGCCACCAATAACATAAGGAGTTCGACCACTTGCTGCAATTCCAATTACAGTATCTTTCTCGTTTAATCCAATACTTTTTAAATCTTCGTCCGCTAACTCTTCACGGTCTTCTGCACCTTCTACCGCTTTAGTAAACGCTTTCAATCCGCCTGCTATAAATCCTTGCACCATTTTATCGTCTGTGCCAAATGTCGGCGGACATTCCACTGCGTCCAAAATACCTAAACGGCCACTTGTACCAGCCCCAATGTAAATTAATCGGCCCTCTTCTTCGAAAGATTTAATAACAGTCTGCACAACTTTTTCAATCTGCTCTATTTCATTTTCAACTGCTAATGCAACAGTTCGATCTTCTTCATTCATACTTTGCAGAACTTCTTTTATGCTCATCTCATCTAAATTCATCGTCTTCTCATTACGATGTTCTGTCGATAAATTTTCTAACATATTCCCACCTACTTTGAAATTTAATTTCATGCTTTTATTATAACTTCAAGAAATTTAAAATCAATATTACTTTACTATTTTATGAAATTTAATTTCTTTTCATGACGAATTTATGTCCGTCCGTATGCAAAAAAAGATGGGTTTCCCCATCTTCTCATTTCAACTTCCGTAATCGCAAAGCTTCTTCTCTTGTCTCCATAAATTGATCCAACACTTTATTACCAATACGATTAAAAGTAATCACATATAGAGCATCTATCATGTTCAATTGCGTCATTCTTGAAGCAATACTCGCAATACGATGATCTTGTTCTACATCTGGCATACAAAGACGAATATCCGCCTCTTTATATAACGGTGATGATTGATCGAGCTTCGTAATCGCAATAACTGTTGCACCTTGTCTCTTCGCGTATTGCGCCATTTCAAGTACATCTTTCGTACGACCAGATGTTGAAATTGCCACAAATATATCGCCTTCTTTTAAATTCGTCACAAGTGGCAACATCATATGAAAATCAGATAGCATCATCGCTGTAAATCCGAGCCTTGTAAATTTATAAGCTCCGTCCATCGCCGGAGTAGCTGATCCGCCTACCCCGTAAAAAATAATTTTATCGGCATTTACAATATGATCTGCAGCTTTTTCAAGTTCTTTTTTATCTATCGCCGTCACGCTCGCCTCAATTGCAGCTTTATTCACATACGTAACTTTATTAAACAAGTCGTACGGTCCATCTTCCGTATTCATCACTGAAAAATCGTTAATATTATAATCAGCAATCGTTAATTCGCGAACGAGCGCGATTTTAAATGCTTTAAAACTTCCGATTCCAATCGACTTACAAAAGCGAACAACACTCGCCTCACTTGCGCCCGCATTCGTTGACACTTCTTTCGTCGTTAAGTTCGGAACAATCTCTGCATTCTCCGTTATGTACATGGCAACCTTCTTTTCAGCTGGTGAAAATTGATCCATATTACTTTCAATTTTAAATAGTAACGTTGAAGCTTTCACTATTTAACCTCCACTTCTTACGGTTGCGTTTACTTATTTTCTCTTGCTTCAAGAAGGTAAAAACCATCATCGCCAGGAGGATGAAACACATTTACAATGCGATTCCTTTTTTGGTAAACAGTTCTTTCCCCTTCTGTCCACTTCTTTTCCCAACCGTTCATCCAAATCGCAACATCAGGTAAAAAAGCAGTATATTTCAGCTTCTGGTCGTACTCACCATCTGCTTCTTCCGAGAAAATAGAAACCGGAAAATCTTTCACTTTTGATTCTTTCCATGCAGTAAATGGTATGCACAATAAAAGAAGTATAATTACACCTATAATCTTTCCCTTCGTAATCCTCAAACACATCCTTCTCCTTGTCATATCACATACATAGATTTTACCATAATTACAAACCTTTCATGCCACATGACTATTGCTTTTCCAATAAAAAAAGAGCTTACCTACATCAGATAAGCTCTTCCTCTTTACACGAAATATTTCTTTAAAAGCGGCGGTGTAATAATCGTCGTTAATATAACAACAATAACAATCGCTGTGAAATTTTCTTTCGCTAATAAATTTGCCGTAAGTCCATTCGCTGCGATGATAAGCGCTACTTCACCACGTGATACCATCCCAGCTCCGATACTAATAGAAGATTGAAGGTTAAATCCTGTTAACCTTGCTCCTAAACCTGATCCAATTAGCTTTGTAAAAATCGCGATAAGCGTCATGATGATAATGAACCAAAGCTGACTTCCGATACCTTGAAATGTAATTTCCATTCCGATACTTACGAAGAACACAGGCACAAATATCGCATACGCAATCGGTTCAATTTTATGTTCTACTTCGTGCTTATACTCTGTTTGCGAAATGGCAATTCCAGCTGCAAATGCGCCAATAATACCTGCAATTCCCATCATTTCACTATAATACGAAAAAGAGAAACAAATAATAAGAGCTGCACTAATTAACGCTTCTGTTACACGAAGTGGTACAAGCATTTTCATAATCCACGGAACAACTTTCCATGCGATAAAAACGATGCTGACGAAGAAAATAATTTTCTTTACGATAACAAGTGTTATATTCACATCTTGCGTTCCTAAAAAACTCATAACAAACGCTAATAAAATAACGACGATCACATCGTCAAATACGGCAGCACCTAAAATCGTTGTACTTTCTCTCGTATTCATTTTTCCTAAATCTCTTAGCGTTTGCACTGTAATACTAACTGACGTTGCGCAAAGTAATAACCCTAAAAAAATTGCATGAGATTGTATTAGTCCAAACAGCAATCCTGTTACATAACCACCTATGAAAGGAAAAATAATTCCACCAGCTGCTACTGCAAATGATGATTTCAAATTCCGATTTAGTTCTTCTAAATCTGTTTCAAGTCCAGCCATAAACATAAGGAGTAAAACACCAATCTCACTCAGCTCATCAATCAGTTCAGAACTATTTATAATACCAAGTACAGCTGGACCGATAATAATACCGATAATTAATTTACCAAGTACAGAAGGCTGGCCAAGCCTCACGCTAATATCACCAGCTAATTTCGTACAAAGTAAAATGACGACAAGTTCAAAATAAAATAACATAGCATCTTCTCCTACTTTAACTTTAATCAGTGGGTCGTTAACCCTCGTCCATTCCTGCAAGTAGTTTCTCCTATTCATCCGCATTTTATTTGTCATATTTTTATTTGACAAAATATTCTGAATTATATTAAGATTAATCCAGCAATTTTAAAAACTACGCACCATAACTGTACCTCGATTTCCTTACATACTCTTTTCTAGTGGGCTCATACTACATTCGCAGTTATGGAAATGAAAAACGGGGGGAGAGTCCAAAGTGAAATCATTATTACGAAAAAAGGCGATTACTACTGAATCACCACGACAACTACAAAGAACATTAACCGCACTTGATTTAACGTTTTTAGGAATTGGCGCCGTAATTGGGACAGGGATTTTTGTCTTAACAGGTATTGTTGCAGCGAAACATTCTGGTCCTGGTATTATGTTATCATTTCTTATTGCTGCATTTACTTGTGCTTGTGTAGCCTTTTGTTATGCCGAATTTGCTTCTTCTATTCCTGTCTCAGGAAGTGTGTATACTTACGCATACATGACAGTCGGGGAAGTCGTCGCCTTCATCGTCGGATGGTGTTTAATGCTCGAATATTTACTTGCCGTCGCGGCAGTAGCTGTCGGTTGGTCTGGTTATTTACAGTCTTTACTACAAGGATTTAACATCCATCTGCCCGCCATAATCGCCTCGGCACCTGGCGTAGGAAAAGGTGGTCTCATTGATTTACCAGCTGTTTGTATTTTACTCATCATTACTGGTCTTTTAAGTTTTGGTATACGTGAAAGCGCACGCATTAATAATATTATGGTTCTGATCAAGTTAGCCGTTATTATCGCCTTTATCGTAGCAGGTGCAAAATATGTAAAACCTGAAAATTGGACACCGTTCATCCCATTCGGATACGACGGTATTATTACTGGAGCTGCTACTGTATTCTTCGCCTTCTTAGGCTTTGATGCAATCGCAACCGCTGCGGAAGAAACGAAAAAACCACAGCGTGATTTACCAATTGGCATTATCGGTTCCCTTCTTATTTGTACTGTTTTATACATGATTGTATCTTTCGTTTTAACAGGTATGGTTCCGTATACACAATTAGATGTTTCTGATCCAGTTGCGTTTGCTTTGCATTTCGTTGGTGAAGATACGATTGCAGGACTACTCGCTGTTGGAGCGATGACTGGAATGACAACTGTTCTCTTAGTCGTTATGTATGGACAAGTTCGCGTTTCATATGCGATGAGCCGCGATGGCCTACTTCCAAAAGCGTTAGCACGTGTAAATAAAAGAGTGAAAATCCCTTTATTAAATACGTGGATTACTGGTGTTGTTGCCGCTTTATTAGCAGGACTTTTAGATCTGCACGTATTAGCGAATTTAGTAAATATCGGTACATTAACAGCCTTCACATTCGTTTGCTGCGCAGTACTTATTTTACGAAAAACACACCCTGACTTGAAACGCGGATTCCGTACACCTTTCGTACCTGTATTACCAGTTGTCGCTATTCTTTGCTGTTTATATTTAATGGCTAATTTATCTAAAACGACATGGATTAGCTTTATAGCTTGGCTTATAGTCGGTTTATGCTTCTATTTCTTCTACTCTAGAAAACATAGTCATTTAGCTACTGAAAAAGCAAACGATGAACAGAAAAAAGCATAACAAAATAGCTCGCCAATAAAACGGCGAGCTATCTTTCTGTATTATTATATTTTTTCGTTAACGATTGTAAAATGAAAAATATGCCGATGCAAGCTGTAAACGATGCCCAATTTCCTATCGGTGTTGAGTATTTAAAAACGCCAATACCTACAAGCAATAGAAAAATAATCACCTGATATATAAGCTTCCACTTTTGCATATATTCCCTCCTTTACTTCGTTCCCTTCTTTTTCTTCTTCCATGCATTTAAACTATCAAAGAAGAAGTTAATAAATAACGTGCCTAAACCCGCTAATAAGAACGTCATTAAAAATAGAACCCATATACTTTTTTCTTTTAAGAAATAATATCCTACAAGGAGCACAACCGCGATCCATACATATTCAAGAATTCTTTTTAACTTTTTCTCTTCCAAATTATTCGCTCCTTCATTCTATGCTACTTTTAGTATAACAAAAAAGAAGCCTATCATGATAAGCTTCTTTCTCTTCTCTCTTATTTGTTTATGCTTTTTTCAACGAGTGAAATCGCATATTCCATCGTACGATTCATCGTTTCTACTTGTGTATCTTTTACTTTCGCATCTTTTAACACAGATTCTGCCACTGTAATTTTTTGACTCAATGATTTCACTGAACCGTCCGTTACATTTGCAGCTTGCGCTTTTTTCACTACTGCTTTTGCAGATTCAATATTCATTTGTAATTTTTCTTTCAATGTTTTCGGTTGTTCTACTACTTTAGATTGTATAAATGTTTGATTTGCAGTTTTTAATTCATTATATGCTTGAACAATTTGTTCTCCCGTACTCGCTACATTTTCAAACACTTGTTTTGCATTATTATAGCTTTTCTCTAATTCTTGAAATGCTTCCTTTGAATATTGACCTGGCTTATCCCCAAACTCATACGTACCAGCTAACACTTCTTTTACTTTTCCAAGTTCTTCAAATAACGCATTTACTTGCTCTAACTTCGTACGGTTATAAAACTCATTGTACGCTGCTAATACTTCTGAAGAACTTAACGCTTTACTATATAATTTCGCAAGCGCGATTTGTCCATTTAACGGAATACCACCATTCCCATTGCTATCAGGATCCGCTCCAAGTGCAAATGGTACATTTGGATGATACACTTTTCCTGTAGCCGGTTGGCTATTTACTTTTTTGCCATCGACATAAATAGCTACCTCACTTCCGTTATACGTTCCTGTTAAGTGATATGTTTTGTTTGCTTCTAATTGAACGCCAACACGTTTATAACTGCCACCAATGTGAGCCCATAATTCAACATATCCATTTCCTGTAGATTCAAAACCAATTCCGCCACTCTCTGTATTTTGCAAAATACCTTGTCCGCGAATTTCATTCATTGTAAATACTGTTTCTAACGTAAACGTATTTGCAACTTTTTCTTTTTGTGCTGCTGAAAATGGAAGGTATCCAAATGTGTTTGCTTTTCCGTTTAATTTCATAACATTCTTTTTCAATGCTTTATCATATTCAATAGTCACATTGCCCTTCACATCACCTTTTGTACCAAATGGTGAATTGTCTTTAAATGTACCATCTGCAAAGTTCACATCGAAAACATCAGCCTTTGGTACTTTCACATTCGGGTCAATATTATCTTTTTTCGTAGTAATTTCCGCCGTTAATGGTTGTACACTTTCATTGCCAAATGAATCAATCGCAACTACTTCAAGTGTATATGTTTTCCCACCATCTAACCCTGCCAGTGTAAATGTGAGCTCTTTCGGCACTGGATCACGATAAAACTCTGAGAATGCCAACAATTTGTTCTTTATTTCTCCCGTTTGCTTATCTCTAGCTTGTACGCGATAAGAATGAACAAGAAGGTTATCCAGCGCTTGTGGGAATGTTACTGTTGCTGCATTTTCTGTTACATTTGATACAGCGAGCTTTGCATCTTTTGCAAAGTAAGGCTTTTCTTTATCACGATCTTCTACATGTGTAAATGTTTCTTTCTTTGCTGGTAATTTAATTTTCCAAGGCTCGCCTGTCCAAGAATTTGTATGGAAATCACGGCGATTAATCGTTACCTCTTTATCGTCTACTTCCACTAATAAGCCTTGGCTTAATGTACTAGCTCCTGGCGGTATATTCCCTTGTACTTTACCACCTTCAACTTCCATATAACTGACTGAAGATGTACCAACTGATGTAAAGTCTTTTTGATGAATCGATCTCGGGTCGTCTAACGGATAATGTGAATGGCCTGAAAATGTAATAACTTGTGGATATTCTTTTAACACCTCGTTAATTTTCGCACTATCTTTTGTTCCCCACTCTTGGCTACCATATACTGTATCTTTAATATGTTGGTGTAAAAATACGAAAATTGGTTTTTCTGGATCATCTTTTTGTGCCTTTGCCATTTCTTCTTTTAACCAATTAATTTGCTTATCTGAATAATATCCATGAGTTGTCCCATCTTCCGGAGACATAACAAGGAAATGATACCCTTTTACCACTTTGTGATAATAAATCGATTCCATTCCTGTTTTTTCTAAGAAACGCTTCTGTGCGCCCTCTACAGATAAACCGTTCCAATAATCATGGTTACCAAGAGAATTCATTCGCACAGCATCTTTATTTGCATTTTCATTATACACTTGCATGAAACGATCATATTGTTGCAGTGATCCTGAATCAGTAAAATCTCCCACAATTACAAACGCATCTTGTTTAGGTGCAAGTGTATTCAGTTGCTCGATTGCTCGTTTCCAGCGAAACGTATCATCCGTTCCACTATTCTTAATATGTACATCACTTACAACTGGAAAAACTATCTTCTTCTCACTCGGTGCCTTTTCTTGCTTTTTCTCTTCCGCTTTAACTGATGTACTCCACGGAAATGATACGAACGCTAATACAAAAACCATTAATAATCCAATAAGTCCTTTTACTTTTCGTAAAGCTGTTCTTTCCACATGAATCCTCCTCATATAATCAATTAATTACAATGATTATTGTACTGAACACATATTAACTTCATATAAATTACAAATAAAATTTATTTAATTTTTGTAAATATACAGTCAATTTACTGTAACATCCAACATTATTTGTATTATCTTATACAACCATCTTTTGTCTAACAGACTCTTATTCATGATTATGAGTTGGACGCCTATTAAACAAACTTTCCTGAAATTTTTTGCCCCTTTATTAACACAACTATCGTTTTGCAACATTTAATAGTAATAAAAAGAAACTATGAAGGGAGGAGCTATTAATGGCTTGTAAAAAAAATATCGGCTGTTATGCCCCTTTATCTATCATTTGCCCTCCCTATGATCCACCTACTCCCCCTGACCCACCATCTTGTGAATTAGTCAACAATGAATTCGCTGGTAATTTTTTTATAACAAAAGAAATTCCACCGCCTTCTGAAGGTTCTACATTAATCTTATGGGAAGGAGATGGTGTACTTAAAATATCGGGTAATATTTCTGTGTATAATAGCACTAGTAGTACTGAAGCGGTTACGGTTCAAATTATTGGACAGGTGACAAATACTTTCACTGTCTATCCTGGCAACACAATGTCATATACAGGTCAATCATTACAATCTGTGGCAATTATTAATCTCCCAAATAATCCAATTCGGTATATAGAAGGAAAATATTGTTGTCAATTCTCATTTTGCTTTTAAAATGATTTATGACCTCAACTTACAAACTATAAGAAAAAGCATACCATTTTGGTATGCTTTTTCTTATGAAATTGGATAACGTACCGTTAAACATAATTGTCCTTGGCTTACTCCCGTTCCTGTCGTTACGATTTGAATTGTAGTAAAGTACCTTACTGTAAAGGATCCACTACTTTGTGGTTGTACAGTAATTGTATTCACCACTGTCGCTCCTACTAAAAAATTCACCGTAATTGGAGCTGTACCTACATCATATTTCACATAACCTGATGCGTATAAATCTTGCGTAATATTATTCGTATACACCGTTTCCGTTACCGCACCAGTAGCGGACCAATCTATACATACTTGATCTTGTACAAGCGTATTATTGGAGCAACAAGATAAACTAGAATTCCCCATTTTAGCCCTCTCCTATTCTTCTATGAAAGTGGATAACGCGTCGTGATACAAAATTCACCTTGATATGTTCCAGCTGTTGCGGCTGGTAAAGTTACCTCAATTGTTTCAAAACGACGATACGTAAAAGCAATACTAGTTCCTGGATTTAATGTTTGAGTATCAAGTGTATTACCAGCTGAGTCAAGAACTGTTAATGTTATTGCTGCTGGTCCTACATCATATCGAACAAATCCTGTTCCAATTACATTTTGATTAATATTATTGTTATACAGCACATTCGTAATAGCAGTCGCTACTACGGTTCCTGACCACGGACTACACACTTTATCTTGTACATAATTTTTATCTGGACAACAAGTTAACGCTGCCCCTGAGCACTCACAAGACATAGTCAGTTCCCCTCTCTCTTTTTGATTCTCTATATGTGTATGTCCCCCAGAGTCTTTTGCCTGTACTATTCATCTATTTTCAAAAAATATTCATGTGACTAGATAGATTCCGTTTTGTTTCTTTTTTTCATATATTTATAGACAAAGATACTAGCCACGATAAGAATAACGCCTCCTAATATCGGCAGCATATATTGCCCAACAACATCCGCAGCCTTTTCCCAATGCGGACCTAATTTCATTCCAAAATAGACATATAAAGTCGTTAACGGAAACATTGCTACAAATGTATATATGCTAAACTTCCATATGTTCATTTTTGCCATGCCACATGGAACAGAGATAAGCGTTCGAACCCCAGGTACAAAGCGTCCAACAAATGCTACAACCGGTCCATATTTCTCAAAGAAATCATCTGCTTTTTGAATTTGTTCTTCTTTAATAAAGAAGTATTTCCCGTACTTTATTAATAGAGGACGACCACCGTAATAACCGAGTGCATATAACGTTAACGGTCCGGTCGTTCCGCCAAGCGTTCCAGCTAATACAGCTAGCCAAAAATTCATATCACCCTCGTACACCCAATATCCAACCATAGGCAAAACGACTTCTGCTGGAATAAATTCAAACGTTAAAGCCAATACAACTCCAAAATAAGAAAACTGCTTTAAAAACTCAATTATATCTAAAATCATTTGCTCCATATTTTAACTCCTATCCTACATTTACGTTATGCTTTTCTTGTAATTGAACTGGCGCCATTTTTACAATTCGGTTCAAAATAAATAACACAATCCCAATATCATCTAAAATACCGATGAACGGTAAGAAGTCTGGAATTAAATCAAGCGGCATCGCTACATAACCAACTAAAAAAGCAATGGATAAGATTTTCTTCTTTATTGAAACCTCTTTTGAAGTAAAAAAGTCAAATAGGAATGGAACGAAACGACGAACATGAAATACAACTCTTAATCTACTAATCAGTTTTTTCATTTTTATTTCTCCTCTCTTTGTATACAAAAAGGCCCCTACCAAATATGGTAAGGGTCCTAAAAAAGACAATAAGGGGCCTTTACCATTGCTGGTAAAGGTCTCACTAACAACGAAACGTTGCCAATAAAGCCGAGGGTTTCTCCCTGTAATGACGACTTTACTGTAATAAGTTACTCCCCTTTATATACACAATTTTATACAATCACATTAAAATATTTTGGAGGGCTTGTCAATATATTTTATATCCCAATCCCTTCCGTAAAAAACAAAAAACGTATAGGAAATTTCTTACTATCTCATAATATACATAATCATTTTTGAACGAAAGGAGATGTTTCATTTGCATACCGTCTGGAAAGGTGCACTTTCACTTGGACTATTAAATATAGGAATTAAACTATATAGTGCCGTAGAAGAAAACGATATAAAATTTTTAAGTCTCCATAAAGAGTGCTTGACACCTATTAAATATAAAAAATTTGCTCCTGATTGTACGGATGAAGAAATTGATGATAAAGATATTGTAAAAGCCTATGAATACGCACCTCATAAATACATTATTATGGATGAAAAAGAATTAGCTGCGTTGCAAAAAGCTCACGAACCACGATCCATTCGTATTATATCTTTTGTCCAAAATGACGAAATCGATTCTGTTCTTTATGACCGCTCTTATTTTATAGGCCCTACCCCAGGACATGAAAAATCATATTTGTTATTAAAAGAAGCTCTTGAACGTACAAATAAACTTGGGCTTATTCATATTGCTATTAGAAAAAAACAACATTTAGCTATTATCCGTAACTTTGAAGATGGACTTATGTTGCAAACCATTCACTACCCTAATGAAATTCGCGATATAACAAATACACCTAACTTACCAAGTAACGAAAATTATCCGATTCAAAAACAAGAACTCACCGCAGCAATTAATTTAATCCATCACCTTACAAACCCTTTCGAACAAGAGTTATATACAGACGAATATAAAGAAGCTCTTACCGAATTAATCGAAAATAAAATTGAACAACAGGAAAAAACGGAAACAATCTCTCCTGCCCCAAACATCATCAATATTATGGAGACATTACAGGCAAGTATTGAACAAGCAAAAATAAAAAGAAACAATAAAACAGAAAAAGAGGCCAAATAAAATTGACCTCTTTTTCTTTAAAGCGGATTACATTTTGGCATTTCAAGTCCAGACGATTGAGCCAATTTTAATAAGTAATAACATTCCTCTCTTGCCATATGGTCTGCCATTCTAGCTGATAATGTACTTAATACTTCATTTGATAACTCCAATTCTTCAACTTCATGTAAAAAATGTGAAAATAATTTCAATTCAAGTGAAACATCTTTTGTAAACTTCTTTAATGCTGGAAAATGATGAAGCTCCGTTCGTAAATATCCAGTCATCTCAACCGCCTTTAAGTAAAATTGTTCAAAATGCTTCGTAAATTCTTCGCTTTTCTCTTTTAATCTTTTTTCAACAAGATCTAGCCCACCAGAAATAGAACCCGCATGACCAGCCGCATCCGTTAACCAAACGAGATGATAGTGCAGTTCATGAAAAACAGGCGGAACTTCCCCTTTCTTTAAAAACTCTAAAACCGTTATATACTCTTCCACTTCGTTTACCATATGATTAATAAAAGTTGGCGTAAAATGAATTGTAATTTTTCCTTCCAACTGTTTCTGTATAATATTTAATTTAAACATTCGTATTTCCTTAGCTGCTTGTTCTGCTTCTTTTGAGAATTCCACCAGATTTACATTCCGAACTTTATTTAACAAATTCGTAAATAGCTCAACAAAATAAGTAGCTTTTTTTATATCCTCTTTTTCCTTTGGAGCTAACGCATCAAGTAAAAATTGCGCATGATCACTCAGCACTTTTAGCCAAAATTGATGCTCAAACAACGCACTGTCTTCATAATTTCTCTCCACTAAATCCCCTCCGTCTATTCATCCTTCTCTACTACTTGAAGTTTATATCCATCTGGGTCTTGTACTACAATATTCTTTGCACATTCATTTTCTGTATATAAAATTTCATAAAAAGCTAGCTTCTTTTTCAATTTCTCTATGTTAGAAATCGTAAATGTTAAAGCCTCACATGAATCTGTAATACTTTTTTCCCGCCCACCTAACATGCGATTCATAACAAAACTAATTCTCGTTGAATCAGCATCATACCAAACCCCCGTTACATCTAATTGCGGTCTTTCTAAACTAGGTTTAATTCCTAAAATCCCTTCGTAAAAATACAACGTTTCCTTTAAATTTTTCACTTCCAATACAATGAATTGTTTCACAGTCTCCACATTCATTCCCCCCGTACCTATTACTTTTTTATATGTGTCATAAATGCCTATTATGTCTGAATACAATACGTAGTAATGAACATGTAAGGAGGTTTATTCGTGAATAAATATATGAGATCATTCGTGCCCTATCATAGTCCTCTCGATCCTTGTCCTCCGATCGGAAAAAAATATTATTCTACTCCTCCTAATTTATTTTTAGGCTTTCAACCGCCAAACTTACCACAATTCACACCAAAAGAAGCACTACAAAAAGGGACTTTATGGCCTGTTTTTTATGACTATTATGAAAATCCTTATAAAAAAGGGCGGTGACTACTGACGTGAATCAATCGCTACCAGAAGAATACTATCAGCTTTTACTGGAGCTCCAAGAACTAGACTTTGTACTAGTTGAACTCACTCTTTATTTAGATACACATCCAGATGACACCGCTGCAATTAATCAATTTAATGACTTTTCCTATAAACGAAGAGTATTAAAACAAAAGATGGAAGAAAAATACGGGCCACTCCAACAGTTTGGAAATAGCTATTCTAATGCCCCTTGGGAATGGAGCAAAGGTCCTTGGCCATGGCAAATATAAAGGAGAGAAACTATGTGGATTTATGAAAAAAAATTACAATACCCTGTTAAAGTAGGAACTTGCAATCCAGCACTTGCAAAATTATTAATTGAGCAATATGGCGGTGCAGATGGAGAATTAGCTGCTGCACTCCGTTACTTAAATCAACGTTATACAATTCCTGATAAAGTCATTGGTCTCCTTACCGATATTGGTACAGAAGAATTTGCTCACCTTGAAATGATTGCTACAATGGTTTATAAGCTGACGAAAGATGCGACTCCTGAACAAATGAAAGCTGCTGGTCTTGACCCTCATTACGCTGATCATGATAGTGCACTCCACTACCATAACGCTGCTGGTGTTCCATTTACTGCAACCTATATACAAGCTAAAGGTGATCCAATTGCCGACCTATACGAGGATATTGCGGCTGAAGAAAAAGCACGCGCAACATATCAATGGCTTATTAACTTATCAGATGATCCAGATATAAATGACAGCCTACGCTTCTTACGTGAACGAGAAATCGTCCATTCACAACGTTTCAGAGAAGCGGTTGAAATTTTAAAAGAAGAACGTGATAAAAAAATATTTTTTTAAAACACGTATCCTAAGGATATGTGTTTTTTTACGTTATAAGTTAAATCCTTCCTATTAAACATATAAATAGTATATTTATTCGATTTAATGCATTATTTTTTAATTTTTTCAAAATTCCCTATTGCTTTCTAGTCATCAGACCTTTAAAATAATAACAGTTACTCGACAAATTGTTTGAATTTTCGACAAAAACACTCAGTAGGAGGATTTTCTTTATATGCGTACAACTTTAAAACCAGCGCAAATACTTTCGATTAGTTTATTACTATTCGCAGTTTTCTTCGGTGCTGGTAATATGATTTTCCCGCCACTCCTTGGACTTTCTTCTGGAGAGAACATGTGGATCTCCATTACAGGATTTATTATTACAGACGTCGGTTTATCTTTACTAGCTATCGTTGCTGTTGCCCTTGCCGGTGGTAGTTTTAACACGTTAGCAAGCCGTGTTCATCCAAAATTCGCAGCAGTATTCGCTATCATTATTTATCTTTCAATCGGCCCACTATTTGTTATTCCACGAACTGGATCTGTATCTTACGAAATTGGGATTGCACCACTTTTCCCAGACCAATGGTACTCTATGTTAGTTTTTAGTGCGATTTTCTTTACAGTCGTCTACTTCTTATCATTAAATCCATCAAAATTAGTAGATCATATCGGAAAAATATTAACGCCCATTTTACTTGGAATTATTGCAATTATGGCAACAAAAGCAATTCTTTCACCAGGAACGTTTGCAGAACCTGTTGGTGACTATAAAGAAATTCCATTTTTCAAAGGATTTCTTGAAGGGTTTTTAACGTTAGATGCAATCGGTGCTCTCGTACTATCAACAATCGTTGTAAATGCAATTCGTCAAAACGGTATACAAGAGAAGAAATCTATCGCAAAATATACAATCATTTGCGGAAGCATCGCTGCTCTATTCTTAACAATTGTTTACTTCTTACTCGGTTATATCGGAGCTTCAAACGGAAACTTAGGGCAATTCGAAAACGGTGGTCAACTATTAGCTACTGTTATGTATCACTTCTTTGGGACAAGCGGTAATGTTTTATTAAGTATCGCCATTATCTTCGCTTGTTTAACGACAGCAATCGGTGTTGTAAGTGCATTTGCAAACTATTTCGCAACAGTACTAACAAATGTTTCTTACAAAAAGCTTGTACTATACGTTTGTATCTTTAGCTTCGTGATTTCAAACTTAGGTTTAAGTTTATTAATCAAAATTACATTACCTGTATTAATTATTTTATATCCAATTACAATCATTTTAATTTTCGTATCATTTATTGATAAATATACGAAACGTAAACCTTCTGTCTACATCGGAGCAATGATCGCAGCATTCATTATTAGCTGTATTCACGCACTTGATAATGTGGAAATGATACCAAGTTTTATTGCGAATATCGTACACACCATTCCTTTTTATAACTTAGGAATTGGCTGGATTATTCCAGCAATCATCGGTGGTATAATCGGTTACTATATTCCCCAATCAGAAGCTGAAGGTGAAGTTTCTACAAAATAAAGAAAAGAAGCAAGCATGAAATAACATGCTTGCTTCTTTTTATTTTCTATCGCTACATACTGTATTTGTGTATGAACGGACCGTTAACGTATAGTAACCAAAGTAAATGATCATATACACCCCTATACTACCTAATAAAGGAATGCTATATTCAAACATACCTGTAAATCCCATCAAACTTAAAAATGCAAAGAATGTATGACAAATCGCAAGAAGTAATGGTACTAAAAATATTGCACCTACTTGCTTTCTTACAGACTCTGTTGCTTCCTTTTTCGTTAGTCCAATTTTCTTTAACATCCCATACGCTGGTCGCTCTGCCATCGCTTCTGTTATTTGTTTAAAGTATAAAATACAACCTGTTGCAAGAATAAAGACAATCCCTAAAAATACACTAGCAAACAATAATACTGCCCCATCTTGCAATTCAGATTGGCTCGCCTCTTCAAAGGATTGGAATTTCGCTTCTTTGGAAAAGATATTCGCTAGATTTTTCGTTACCTCTGCATTACCATTTCCTTCAACGATAAATCCGCTAACTGTAGAAACAGCATGTCCCTGCTGCAACTTATTAAATAGCGAATCTTGAACAACAAGTCCAATTGGTGCAAGTTTCGCACTCACAACCGTTTCCTCTCGATGATCAACGATTGTAATATCATCCTTCATCCCTTCAAAGTATACATGATTTCCTTCAAGTGAATTCTTTTCGATGTTATACGACTTATACGGATCTAATAAAATAACTTCCTTTTCAGAACCGAGAATAACTTGTTTCTTACCTAACATAGAAGCTACTTTATTATAATCTGTCACTTTTATCATTTGCACATTGCCATTACCTATTAAGTACCCAGTTAATATTTGTTCTCCATTTATCTTCCCTCGCATCGAGAACATAGCTACAGACGTTTCATTTTTAATTGCTAATTCATGTTTTTGAATTTCTTCTCTAACCTTCTTATCTAATTCTTTCCCAGTTGTTACATACTCATAACTAACTGGATTCATTAATGTCGCTGTCTTCTGTGCTCCATAATACATACTAGAACTAATTCCAATGGTACATAATGTTACCGCACTTAATAAAGATAATAACGCCAGCATCTTTACGTTTCCTTTTATTCTAAAGAACAGTGAAGAAATGAATAAAATGTTCGTTCCATTCCAATATTTCGTTTTATCTCCCTTTATTTTATGGAGTGATTTCACTGTATATTGCTCAAATAGTAAAAACGTACCTTTTACAATACAAACAAAAATCAGTAGACCTGTAATAAAAATGGCTCCAAATCCAAAGATTTGTGTGAGTAGCGCAATAATATAACCTGTAATTAATAAAACAATTGCTCGCTTTGCCTTCTTACTTGAATACGTAGGTGCCTCTTCTTTCTGATTTTCACCATATAGTAATTCAACTAAACGATGCTCATAAATTAACTTTTTACTTTTCCATGATGCAATAAAGAAAATTGCGCCTATCGTTATAAGAACTTCTACCATAGATAAAAATGAAATCGTAAATGTAAAAGTAAACGCACTTCCCATTAACTTCACAAGAAGCCCTGCGCACATATTCGCTATAAATAAACCAGCAAGAATACCTAACACACTTGCCACAGCACCAACTAATAACGTTTCATAAAAAAGTAACTTCGCAATTTCTTCTTTACGGATACCTAATAAACTATATAGCGCAATTTCTTTTTTCTTCTTTCGCAAAAAGAAACTATTACAATAAAAAATAAATATCGTTAAAAAGATAATCAACAATATTTGTGCAAACGTAAATGTCGTTTCCACTTTATCCGACTCTTTTAAAAGAGCTACTACACTTTCATTTCGTTTAATCGATACGAATGTAAAATAAATAATAATGCTGCCTACTAATGAAATAAAGTATAGAAAATAATCTTTCATATTTCGTTTTATACTACGTTTTGATACTTCTAAAAAATCCATCATATACCTTCACCCGCTCTCGCATTTCTCTATACATGAAGTGTATACGAAATTGTATTTCTCCCCTATCGATTTTCATTACATCTCTCTTACGATATTGTAATATGACAAAATAAAAGAACCTAGTTTCCTAGGCTCTTCACATCGTATGTTTAAAAGTAAATAACTCTTCTTTTGACTGCACAGCAGATTGTTCCTCTTCTACAACATCCTTCTTTAGCTCTCCTCCTAACCTTACTTTCATCATCGCCTCTTCGATACTTTTTACAATCATATTTCCTGAAAAAATAGTAAGTCCAAAAAATGTAATCGGAACGAGAGGAATCCACGGATTCACTGTTAATGATCTAAAATAGACTCCAATTAGCCCTGACCATTCATGTGTGTAAGATTCTATTTCTTCTATCGGTCCAAAAAACTTAACCGTTCCGCCAAAGAATATTTCTAGTAACCCTAAGTGCAGTAAAATAGTAAGAGTCTGCGTAAACTGCTGAAAAAATACAAGTATAAACGTCATATAAAGATGCGGGAAAAGATGCTTTATAACAATATGTCTTCTCGATCCACCTAATATGCGCGCAGCATCAACAAATTCTTCCGTTCGTAACTTACGAACTTCCTTCGCAACATACAGTGCAATAACTGGCATTACAAGCATTACAAGTAAGACAACTTGAAACGAAGCCCTTTCAAAAAAGGTTGTTGTTTCCTCCCCACTTCCAAATGTACTTGCAAATTGAAGAAAAAAATACGCAATCATAACTGTCGGAATAACTGTAAAACTATCAAAGAAAGCCTCAATTTTTGAAAAACCTCTTTTTATGTACGTTCCGAGGACGACACCGAAAAACACACCTATTACCATTCGAAGTGCCGCAATTAAAATAGATATACCAATCGTCCACTTTGCGCCTTCAATGACTAAATGTAACAGGTCGTACCCTTTCCGGTCTGTCCCGAGTAAAAATTGTAATGAAGGTGAAAACGGTGGTACTTGCGGATTTTCATCCGCATCATATTGCAATGTAACTTGTCTAATATGTCCATCATTCCATATCGTATTTCCGATGCTCAAAAGAACTAATAGGAGAAGAAACCCAATGCTTATCCAAAATCTTTTATCACGTTTTATATACGTCCACATATTATAATCTCTCCTTCATCGCAGCCGGAATAAGATAATGAAACAATTTAAATAAAATAAAAATCGGAATATAAATAAGCAGTACACTCACGATAAAAACTTCAACTCTAATACCCTCATACGATTTCAAAAACATAAAAATACCACCCGTATTAAAAATCCATTCTATAATATATAAATTAGATAACATAAAAAAGATATTCGTTTTCGCAAAGAATAATGTACTAAGCAACACATTTCGTAAAATATGACGATTTAAAATATGAAAGCGCCCCAGCCCTTTCGCCTTAGCAAATAGTACATAATCTTTTTCTAGTTCATTTTCAAAACGAAGCACGACCATTTTTACAAACATAATCGTAGTCGGGATGCTCAAACACAATATTGGCAACCCCCTAATCGACTCGCCTCCAATTGAAGCAATTTGAAAAGGTAAAAAACCTGTTTGTTTAAAAAACCATACAACTAAAATTTGTGATACT
The DNA here is from genome assembly GCF_038006905.1 of Bacillus sp. FSL R9-9834. Lineage (NCBI taxonomy): Bacteria > Bacillati > Bacillota > Bacilli > Caryophanales > Bacillaceae > Bacillus > Bacillus sp. FSL R9-9834. The sequence goes on along the minus strand of NZ_JBBOWD010000001.1, from coordinate 826,459 downwards.
AAAATAAGAAGGATATCTGGAATGGATTCTAGCAAGATAAGAAATGATTTAATTCGATGTTGTATACGCGGTGAACTACTCATAATGACATAAACAATACAAAATGCTACAAATAATGAAATAAAAAAAGCAGCTAAAAAAATAATAATCGTTTCTTTATAATGGACGAACAGCTGCGGAAATAAAAATTTATCTCCCACATATTTAAAATTGGTGATGTCCATTAAATTCACAAACACTTCTTGTAAACTCTTTATGTATTGTGATGCATGCAGCTCAAATCCATAAAATAGTTTCGGCAATGTCCCTAAACAAATAATACCCAAAATCGAAATAAGAAATTGAATCGTCACTTCCATCCCATTCAAAAATACTTTTTTGACCATTTTCGCCCTTCTCTCTCTATAATTTACCCTTTAATTTTATTCTCAATTTTCTGAATTGTAAATATTTAATACGTGAAAAATCGCTAGGTTATGACCCTAACGATTCTTTGTGTAACTGTTTTTCTCTTTTCGCAAATGGCGTATATAAAATAAAACATCCAATAAGCGCTGCGAGTTCTAATGAAATAATATAGTAAGGATGTGGTCCTAACATATCAAGTAATGAAGCTGTTTCTGGCTTATGAGCTAAAAACATATAATTACCACCTGTTTTGTAATTTACAAACGAAACAATCGGAATCAATATGTTTAAAAATATCATTGTGCGTTTAATAGATTGTACTGTCGGACGATATCCTTCCACCCAAGTCATAAAGAGTGGCGCCCAAATGAGCAATATATGCGCGATAAAATATTCAATGAACCGAAAATGCGGAAAAGCATACTGCAAGTTTGGCGTTAAAATGGCTTGTGATGCACCAATAATTCCTGTGAAAAATACAATCTCATATATACGGTAACTTTTCGTTATAATCATAATTGACGCTAATAATAAACTAATCGTACATAACTCAAACGGTAATGAAGTGGCTAGCTCAAAAATCCCTGCTTTCCACTCCCACATGTGAAGTCCAATTTCACTCCCTATAAATAGAAATGCAATCGCATATCGAACCGTTATATTCCACTCATTTTGACGTAATACATCTTGGTATTGATATAAAAAAACGATTCCCACCAACAGAATAAATAATATAATGACATGTTGCCTTGAGTAGGGAATAAACGGTTTTAATGGATGCGCACTAAAATAAGCTTCCATCTTCCTTCCTCCTCTCCTTCATACAATATTATTGTAAGAAAGAAACAACGAGTCAATTCATTTGCTTACGCTGCGACAAGCTCTACCTTACATTTACATATTCATACCTTACAAAACTGTAAGGTTATTGTAAGCTAAAACGATTTGTCAGATTCTTTACCTCTTCTATACTTAATGTAGATACTAAAACGAACGAAAAGGTGATAAATAGATGAAGAAGAAAAATAAAGTGTTAATTACTAGTGTAGTAGCAATCGGAATTGCAGCTGGATCATACTTTGCATTTGCTGGTGGCGGTTCAGAAGTAGCAATGGCATATAGCGGATATAAAGTAACAGAAAAACAGATTGAAAACGCGCAAAAATTTGGCGGTGAAGTCATTCCAAACGGAATTGAAACAATTTCATTTGATCCAACAAAAGGTACGTATGAATTAGCTGTAAAAAAAGGTGATGAAGTGAAAAAAGGGCAGCTCCTTTTTAAATATAATGACCCTACTGCGAAACAAGGTGTAACAGAAGCAGAAATGCAAAAGAAAATCGCACAAAAAGAAGTAACATTGTTCCAAAAGCAAATTGATGCTGCGAAACAAAAATTGCAAAAAGATAAAAATGCAGGCCTTCCTGCTGAAGCATTAAAAGCATCAGAAATTGAAGTACAGCAATTAGAATCACAACTTGAAATGAAGAAATTTGAAGTGGAAAAAGCTGATGAGATGATTAAAGCAGCAAAAGAGAAAGTAAACACACTTTCAGTAACGAGCCCTGCCGATGGCGTAATTGATGATATCGTAAAAATCGCTGATGAAAAAACAGGTATGAGCGGCATTACACTTCGTCACGCTGGCCCATTTAAAGTAAAAGGTCAACTTTCTGAATATGAGCTTGCTAGTATGAAAGTTGGGCAAGAAGTAACTGTTTCATCAAAAACGGTCGCTGGTAAGACTTGGACAGGAAAAGTAACAGAAATTGGTTCTACACCATTAAAGAGTATGGATGAAAACAAAACAGTTTCTAACTATCAATTCACTGTCACATTAGATAATAGTGACGAATTACAAAACGGCTTCCACGTTTACGTAACAAGTAAATCTGGCGAAGCAACTGGCACAATTGTTCCAAAAAGCAGCATCGTGAAAAAAGGTGACAAAAATGTTGTCTTCGTCGTAAAAGACGGTAAAGCGAAAGAACAAGCAGTTACTGTTGAATTCGAAACTGATAGTGAAGCAAAAGTTTCTGGAGTGAAAAAAGGAGAGGAAATTATCTCTAAACCGGAAAAAGACTTAAAAGATGGTATGGAGGTTGTCGCCCAGTGATTAACTTAAAAGGCATCACGAAATCCTTCCAAAACGGTGCAGAATCCGTTCAAATATTACACGGTATTGACGTAACACTGAACCAAGGAGAATTCACCTCTATTATGGGACCATCTGGTTCTGGTAAATCAACATTAATGAACATTATCGGTTGTTTAGATAAACCGACGACAGGTACGTACGAACTAGCCGGTCAAAATATTTCAAACATGTCTGAAACAGAACTTGCACGCGTTCGTAATAAAGAGATCGGATTCGTATTCCAAAACTTCATGTTATTACCGAGACTTACAGCGCTTCAAAATGTAGAACTACCTCTTATTTACGCTGGAGTCGATAAAAAAGAAAGACGCGAGCGCTCATTAGCTGCTTTAACAAAAGTCGGTTTAGCTGATCGCGCTACTCACTTACCGAACGAATTATCAGGTGGACAAAAGCAGCGTGTCGCTGTTGCACGTGCAATCGTAAATAATCCAAAGTTCATTTTAGCCGATGAACCGACAGGCGCACTTGATACGAAAACGAGTACACAAATTATGGATCTCTTTTACGAATTAAACAAACAAGGCTCAACAATCATTATGATTACCCACGATCGTGAAATCGGGGAAGCTGCAGCACGTCAAATTGTAATTCGTGACGGAAATATCGTCCAAGATTGGAGAGGTTAATTTTGAACACGAGTGAAAATATACGCATGGCCCTTTCCTCTATCTTTGCCCATAAAATGCGTTCTATCTTAACGATGCTAGGAATTATTATCGGTATTAGTGCCATTATTACTATCATTTCAATGGGTGATGGTACAAATGCAAAGTTTAAAGAAGAATTAGGCCAAGGAAAAGATAATGAAGTAACCATTTACTACAAAAATCCCGATTACGGAACAGATAGTGCAAAAATCACACCTGATATGCTAAACCGTCTGCAAACTGTGTCAGGAGTTAAAGATGTGTATCCAGATGTAAGTATGAAAGTGAAAGCATCTGCCGGTTCAAAAGATGTAAATCTTGATTTAAAAGGTGGAACAGGCGCCTTTATGACAGATTCAAAAATAAAATTAGTTCACGGTCGTGAATTAAACGACAGCGAATTAAACCAAGCAATCCCTGCTGTTATATTAAATGAAGAAGCTTTCAATAAATTGTTTAATGGTTGGGAATCAAATTTATACACAGATATAAAAGGAAAGCCGTATAAAATAGTCGGTGTATACGAAACAAAAAACGAATTTGGAATGGCTATGCCTGAAGGTTATACATCACTTGAAAACGCTCCTGTCATTTCAGGAGTAACTGAGTATGACTCTGTAAGATTAACAATGACCTCTCCGACAGAACGTAAAAATGTAGAAAAACAAGCCGTTTCTGTTTTAAACGAAATGAAAGCTCCTAAATTTGAGCACAAATTCGAAGCACAAGACTTAGGTGAATTTACGAAGCAATTAGATGAGTCAATCGGTATGATGAAAATGGTATTCGGTGGTATTGCCGCTATCTCCTTACTTGTTGGTGGTATCGGTGTAATGAACATTATGCTTGTATCTGTAACAGAGCGTACACGTGAGATTGGTATTCGTAAAGCTCTTGGTGCAACGCGTGGTAAAGTATTGACACAATTCTTAATTGAATCTTGTATTTTAACAGGACTCGGTGGTTTTATCGGATTCATGCTCGGCATCTTCTTCGCTTGGATCGTCTCCATCTTTGCTGGATGGCCACTCGTTGTCTCAAAAGAACTTGGACTTCTTGCAGTAGGTATCTCCATGTTAATCGGTATTATATTCGGTTTACTGCCAGCTAACAAAGCTGCCAAACTGGATCCAATTGAATGTTTACGATATGAATAAACAAAAACGTAGGAGTTTACACTCCTACGTTTTTTATTTATCCCGCTTTAATGGGCAGTAAGACCCCCACCTCAAAATTCAGTGAAAGCAAAGAAGTTAGGTGGGGGTCGGGCTGCCCATTAAAGTCCGATTGGTTCAACTAATAATCAGTGGAAGCCCCCCCACCGATTAAAGTTTCACTTTATCTATTAAATCGTGTTTCTTCTATTATATATATTTCACGTTATCAACACTTTTAATTATTTCAACCTACTAAAGCTATTATAGAATCCTATTATTGCAAAAATACTATGTGATAAACCAAAATCAAGGCGTAATTTTTTCCATACCTCGACTTATTTTGTAACAATTATAGCGATTTTTTATTAAATTTCACCTTATTTCTATTTCTCCACAACTGAAATAGTTATTTTTACATAACTAGTTACCTGCTCCAACAACAAAATACGCATTTTTTGTAATGTATACGAAACAATTATGTAACACCTAGGAAACATTATTAATCTATTAGAAATTGAAATACTCTTTATTTTATGTATCACATGCTCAAACCTCCCCTGAAAACTATAAGAAAGCGCTTTTAGGATATTACTGGAATTATTACAGAATATTAATGAGCCGTTACGAAAGCTTTGTAATTCTATGTTTTTCGCAAATAAGAAAATAATGGTTGCTATAATGAGGTCAACGAAAACAAATGCAATGGAGGCTATTATGAAAAAATTTATGGGTATAGCAACAGCAGCGGTTTTTGGTCTTGGGATTTTCACAACATCTGCTAAAGCAGAAACAATCGTAACGACTGATGTACTAAATGTACGAGAAAACCCAACTACTGAATCAAAAGTTGTAGGAAAATTATTAGATGGATATAAAGTTAACGTTTTACATACAGAAAACGGATGGTCAAAAGTGAAATTGAATAGCGGTAAAGAAGCTTTCATTAGCGCTGACTACACAAAAGACACTTACTACGTAACAGCTAACGTATTAAACGTACGTGCTGGTGCAAACACAGACTCAGAGATTCTTGGTAAATTGAAACAAGATGACGTAATCGAAACAACACACCAAGTTGAAAATGGTTGGATCCAATTTGAATATAACGGAAAAACAGCTTATGTTCACGTTCCTTACTTAACAGGTAAAGCTCCAGTTAAAGTTCAACCAGTAGTTAAAGCTGAAAAAACAACTACAGTTCAAGATACAGCTAAAGCCGTGGCAACAACTAAAGCTCGTGAAGTAGCTGAAACTCAAGCAAAAGCTCAAGCGGAGGAAGCGACTAAAGCTCGCGAAGCAGCTGAAGCTCAAGCAGCGGCTAAAGCTCGTGAAGCAGCTAAGGCTCAAGAGGCAGCTAAAGCTCAGGCAGAAGCTAAAGCTCAAGAAGAAGCTGAAGCTCAAGCAGCAGTTAAAGCTCAGGAAGCAGCTAAAGCTCGTGAAGCAGCTAAAGCTCAGGCAGAAGCTGAAGCTCAAGCAGCAGCTAAAGCTCAAGAGGCAGCTAAAGCTCGTGAAGCAGCTAAAGCTCAAGAGGCAGCTAAAGCTCGTGAAGCAGCTAAAGCTCAAGAAGAAGCTGAAGCTCAAGAGGCAGCTAAAGCTCGTGAAGCGGCTAAAGCTCAAAAACCAGCTACACAACAACCTGTCGCAAAAGAAACTGAAACAAGTGCACCATCATCTTCTCGTGAACTACGTGTTGTAGCAACAGCTTATACAGCAGATCCACTTGAAAATGGTTATAAAGCAGGCGACCAAGTAAAATCAGCTTTAGGTCACAACTTAACAGCTAATCCAAACATGAAACTAATCGCGGTTGATCCAAGTGTCATTCCATTAGGTTCAAAAGTATGGGTTGAAGGTTACGGAGTAGCAATCGCTGGTGATACTGGTGGGGCTATTAAAGGAAATAAAATTGATGTTTTAATGCCTGATAAAGGTACATCAAGTAACTGGGGACGTAAAACAGTTACAGTTAAAGTATTAAACTAGTTCGTATAAAAAAGAGTCGGTCTCAATGAGGCTGACTCTTTTTTTATGATTCTTACATTCTCTCTCCTTCACTCCCGTCCGATTCTATATACAATAGACTACCATTTCAACAGAAAAAAGAGGATGCCACAGCATCCTCTCCTTCTCTCCCCTATTCCACACAAGTAAACTGCGTCCAAGCTCCTACATAATCTAGTAAGAATAACTCTTCTTCTGCAATTGTACCTACAATATTTTTCCGTTCATCTATCGGCATTTCTTTTAGAATGATTTGTAGTTCACCTTTATACTTACCAAATGAATTGTTTCCAATTACAACTTGCCCTCTTTCCTGTCGTACACTTTCGCGCACCGGGAAGTCATAGTCTTTGTATTTCTTACGTACTTCTGTAGAACGTACCATATATTCTGTTATATCGCCGCGTCTTACATGTAATTCTTGTAGCGTGGCTCTCTTCTCTACTTCAGTCGCCTCGTCTACAAAGTGTACCTTTAACTGTAACATGTAACGATTTAAGTTTCCTAGTTTCTCTAACTCTTCTTCACTTGCATAAGCATTTCCGATAATAACGTCATCAATAAGCCCTGTCGCCCATAAATGTTTCGCTTGTACTTCAATCGGTAAGTTACGATGCTCTTCTAATGTACATAATCCGTCGTTAATATCCCATGGACCGATGTTAGCTGCATGTGACGTAATAAACGCTGCCGTGCGAATACCATGTTTTTTAAAGCGTTCACTACAGCGAATGAAATATTCGTATGGAAGTCCAGTAAATTTTTGCGGATAAAAGTTATGACAACCAATTAAAGCTGACTTATTTGCCTGATGCGAAAGAATATTTTCTAAGTACGCAATATCGTTACTTACGTTTAGCTCAATTTTTAAGCCATACGGGTTATTCGTCATTTTCGCTTCAGTTAATCCGTCAAACCCTAAATCTAATCGAATACCGTCTGCACCTAACTCTGCGAAAAATGATAGATCACTATAACTAATACCGAGCTGATCAAAGACAGCCGGAGCTACATCTAAAATAACTTCCATATTATTATCTTTTGCATGATGAATAATTTCTTTAAATTCAGCTACAATTTCTTCTTTCGGACGATTCACAGACAATAGGCATGTGAATATTCTTGAAAAACCGTGGCGTGCCGCTGCCGAAATGTATGCCATATCTTTTTCCTTCGTTGAATGCTCTGGATAAAGTGAAATTCCTAATTTACGCTCCATGCTTTTGCATCTCCTTCACACGTTGTATTAATGCCATGCTCGTAAATCTATATTTTGCAGATAAACATGTTGCACATAAAATCGTTGGTACAATAATTACGTACGGTGATTGTAAGCTTAGCATTACATAGGCACCCATTGAACTACCGATAAATACAATTGATACTAATAGTAAAACTAATAACGATTTACTTTGTACCCATTTTGAATAATGTGCAATACACTGCCCCGCTACAAATGTAATTAAGATGATAATTGCTCCGAGCATTTTTCTTTCTCCTCTCCTGCTAATTGTTGTTTCTCATACATTTTGAAGAACGGATAGTAAATAACGAATGAGATAACAAAGTTAACAAGTACAAGTACACCAGCCATAATTGTCCAGTCCGTACTAATAACCGCTGCAATTGGCGCTAACATCGTAAATGGCAATTTCGCCATCATCATCGGAATCATACCTGAAACAACTGCGAAATATGATACTGTCGTTGTCACTAACGGTGTAATTACGAACGGAATAATTAGGATTGGGTTCATTACAATTGGTGCCCCGAAAATAATTGGTTCATTAATATTGAATAAGCCTGGCACGAATGATAATCTACCTAACTCTTTTAAGAACTTAGATTTAGAGAACATAAACATAATAACTAAAGCTAACGTCGATCCTGATCCACCGATCCATACGAACCATTGAATAAATTGCTCTGTAAATAGGTTTGGTAATTGATGTGCATTTCCTGTAGCTGTGAATACTTCCATATTTTCAAGAATTGCTGAATCCCACATTGGACGAATGATCGGTCCTAAAATCGCAGGGCCATGTATACCGAATGACCAGAAGAATACGATTAAGAATACTGTTAATAAACCGCCGAATAAATTATTTCCTACTAATACTGATTTTAGTGGCGCGATTAAATATGTGATTGTTGTATTTACATCAAATTTCAAACCGTAACGAATGCCCCAGAATAAAAGAATAACTGCTAACGTTGGAATTAATGCTGCAAACGAATTTGAAACTGCTGGTGGTACACTATCTGGTAATTTAATTGAGATATTATGCTTAATCATAAAGTGATAAATTTCTACTGCAATTAAAGCTGTAACAATTGCGCCGAATAAAGATGTTGCACTTAATGTTCCTACTGAAATGTATCTACCTGCATCAATAACACCTGGTACGGCTTTCGTAATTTGAATTGGTTCAACTGATGCTAGTAAAAAGGCGAGTACAGATAATAACCCTGCACTTAACTGATTGAGCTGATAAAAGTTCGCGAGTGAAGCCCCTACCCCAAATGCTGCGTATAACGCCATTAGTCCTACTGTAAATCGGAATGGAATATCTAAAATATGGCGAAACGGTGCAATCCACTCCATGTATGCATCAATTGGTAAGTTTAAAAAGATAACGAAAAATGATCCGACAATCGTTAAAGGTAATGTAGAAATAACCCCATTTCGAATTGCTAATAAATGTCGCTGTCCGGCAATCTTTTGTGTTGTTGGCATAATCTTTTGTTCCATAAAACTCATAAAACCATTCATCAAAACCCCTCCTCTTTCTCTTTTCTATGAAAGGATGAAATAAAGTTATAACATTATAATGTTTATATTTAAAAAAATATAATTATGCTAAAACTAATTGTTCTGCTTGTTTCAGTACTTTCAAACCATCACACATGCCATAATCTCGTTGGTCTATAATCGCAACTGGTATATTGTATGAGTTTGCAAGAAACTGTACCGCTGGAAATAAATATTTCACTTGCGGACCAATTAAAACAACATCAGCATTTTTTATTTCCAGTTTCACAAGTTCTGAATCAACTGCTTTAATTTTATAATTCTTCCCTTGTTTCATTGCCTCTTCTTGCATTTTTCTTACAACCATACTCGTTGACATGCCTGCTGCACAACATAATAAAATGTACATCTTATACTGTCACTTTCTCTTCTACTCGTTTATGAAGAGTGATAAATTCTTCAGCAAGTTCTTTCACTGTAATTGCATTCATTAAATGATCTTGTGCATGCACTAACAGTAAACTGATTTCTGCATGATTTCCTCTTGCTTCTTCTTGAATTAAGTCTGTTTGAATACGATGAGCTGCTGAAATTTCTTCCCTAGCAAGTGTCATCTTTTCACTCGCATTCTCAAAATCTCCTTGTCTTGCAAAAGCAATTGCTTCAAGTGACGCGCTTCTCGCGTTGCCACCATGTAAAATTAACGCAAATGGAGTTTGCATATCAGTCATTTTAAATTCCCCCAAGCCATCTTTTTTCTATATTGTTATCTTATTATGAAAACGCATACAATTAAACATAAAAAACTTCCGTTGTGTAACGGAAGTTTTTATATACTTCTCTTATAACGATAATAATATCTCTTGAAAATCTTCAACCACTTCAGCCTGAGCTAATTTCTCTATCGTATTTTGATTAGACATAATATCATATAAAAAATCATAAAGCTTTTGTAAATCTTCATTATTATTGCGCTTTACACTAAATAAAATAATAACTTGTACTTTCTTATCTCCCCAGTCAACCGCTTTATCAAGTGTACAAAACATCAAAAATGTTTTCTCACTTAATAACTGCATCGGATGTGGAATCGCAACTAAATTCCCAACTGCTGTAGGGGATGTATTCTCTCTTTCCATAACAGAGTCATAAAAGCTTTCTGGTACATAGTTTTTCTCAGCAGCTTTCTCACATAAAAATTGGATAACCTCTTCCTTTGTAGAAGCACTGTGATTTAAAAAGATTAAATCTTCCTTCATATATTGCTGCACACTAGTATTCACATGCGCAAATAACTGCTGACCAATTGACTTAATCTCTTTATCATCAAATATTGAGTTTACTTTTATAACAGGCACAGGTAAACCACTTGGTATATGAATCGTACTAATAATACAATCTATCTTTTCTTTGTAGAGATCTTCTACTTTCAATTGATAATAGCCTGTAATCCCTACAATCTCTAATTTATCTCGGAACTGTGATAGAATTTTATATTTCAATAGTTGAGCACTTCCTTGACCAGTCGCACAAACTAATAAACATCTTTTCTTTTGATTCTGTTCCTGTAAACGACTCATCGCTCCGCCGAAGTGAATCGCAATATAACCAATTTCACTTTCCGGAATCGATTCTCCCGTATATTCACCAATTATATCTCCAACAAGAACCGCAATTTCAAAAGCATACGGATAATTCTTTTTCACTTCTGCCAAAAGAGGATTTCTCGTATTTAACTTATACTTCAAACGGTTTAATAACGTTTTTAAATGAACACCAAACCCGAATAATAATTCTTCATCATAATAAAAAATAAGATTCCGTTCTTCCGCTACTTTAAAAAGAATATGTTGCATGAATGCATATAGATCTTTTCCTAATAGTTCTTCCACATTTTCATAACGATTTTTCGCTGTAACAGCAGTACTTAATAAATGCATCGTCACATATAAAACTTCTTCTTCGGGAAATGAAAGATGCAACTCTTTCTCTAAATCCCCTAAAATCTCTTTCGCAATTGTATATTCTTTCTTTATTATAAGTTCAGCTTGCTCTGTATGTAGTCCTTTCATATAATGTTGATCTTCACAACGCTTTAATGCAATTGCAATATGAATGACTAAATTATCAATTTCTATATCTGATAAATATATCGCTCCTCCTTCGATATACTTTAATATAATCGAACGGATAAGCGGTATATGAGGTAACGATAAATATGTATCATTCTGCTCAAATTGCTCATGAAACGGAGTATGGTCATAACGTGGTAAACCATATTGTGATAAACAAGAACGAATATGAAACTCCTCTCCGACAATACGTATACCATAATATGGTCTCTTTTCAATTTGTAATTGATAGCGACCACATATATCTGTCACATCTTTCATAATTAAATTTACAGTCGATTTACTTACATAAATCTCCTCTGCTAGCTGTGAAAGCTTCACATACCCATCTGTCGTTAAAATACGTTGCAGAATGTAAGCTATCCTTTCTTCATAAGAAGTCGGGATTTTTTCTGTCTGTTTTTGAAATAGACTCACGCAAAACTCTTCAAACTTCTTCGCTTGTATAATTTCTAGTTCGTATCCAGTCCCTCTTTGCGATTCAATTTTCGCTCCGTTTTCTTCCAATATATCATTTAATAATTTTATATCTTTTTGAATCGTCTTCGTTGATACATGTAAACGGCTCGCTAAAAAAGCTCGATTTAACATCGATTTCTCTTCTAAAAACTCCTCTAAAATAGAAACTAATCGCTGATGCACCTTTGTCATAGCTCTTCCTCTCGCAATTTATATATAAAAAGGAAAAAGCTGCTGAGGTCAGTAGTTTTTTCCTTTTTTAATTTATCTATTTCTTTAATGTAAATCCGAATTTATCCCATGCTTGTAAATAGTCTAGTAAGAAAATCTCTTCTTCTACAATTCGACCAACTACATTTGTTTTTCCTGTATTCACCATATCTTTTAATGCAATTTGCAATTCACCTTTATATTGGCCATATTGCTCATTATCAATTAAAAGATCGCCGCGCTTAATTTCACGTGTATTATGAGGTTTAAACTCTTCTTTTTTATATTTCACACGGCTTTGTGTCGAACGAATCATATATTCAGATACATCCCCGCGATAAAAATGAGGTTCGTCTAATACGATAATTCTTTCTAATTCTGTCGTTGTATCATATAACTCTATATCAAATGTTTGTTTCTCTTTATTTAATGCACCTAGTGCTTGTAATTCTTCTTCTGATGCATAAGCGTTCGCAATAATAACATCATCAATTAATTCTGTCGCAAATAAATGCTTCGCCTGTGTTGTCATTGGTAGTTCACGATGCTGTTCTAACGTACATAATCCTTCTGTTACGGGCCAAGGTCCATATGTTGCATCAAATGATGAAATAAAAGCAGCCGTTCTCATACCGTAATCTTTAAATTGTTTCGAGCATGTAATGAAATGATCGTATGATAATCCAGAATAACGATGCGGATAAAAATTATGGCAACCAATTAAATTTTCACGATTTGGTCTATGGCTCATAATATTATCTACATACTTCGTACCGTTACTCATATTAATCTCAATTTTTAAGCCATACGGATTGTAAGTCATAATTGATTCTTCTAATCCTGAGAAACCAACATCTAAACGAATACCGTACGCACCTAGTTCATGGAAGAATGATAAATCATTATATGAAATACCTAGTTGTTCAAAAACAGCTGGACTAATATCAACTAATACTTGGAACCCTAATGCATTTGCATGAGAGATCGTTTCTTTAAACTCTTCTATAATTTTCTCTTTTTCTCCATCTACAGACAATAAGCATGTGAATACACGTGTAAATCCGTATTTACTTGCTAATGTTAAATATTCCTTATCTTTCTCTACTGTTGAATGTTCTGGATAAATAGAAATACCTAATCGTCTCATATGTACACGCCTCTTTCTTCATTGTTTTGTAAACCTTTTCAAATATATGTAGTGAAAAAGTATATATCCCCTTCTCATTCACTACTTTTTGAATCCGCTTTCTTTAAAGAAAAAATAGTTTCTATCATTCATACCAACTACAAGTCTATACATCTATACTTTACAACTTTTTTTCATAGTTGTGTAGCTTTTACACAAATTTGTCAGTTTTTCACCTCGAAAATTGTTGTACGTTTTCAAGGCACCTTCCTTGACTGTTACATTGGCCAATACATATACTCGAAAGAAAAGAGAAATTTTTTATATAGGGGATGAATACATGGGAGAAGCAATACTCGTAAAACGAGAACCGTTATGGACGAAAGAATTTGTCGCGCTAATTCTAGCAAACTTATGTATGTTTTTAGGATTTCAAATGTTAATTCCTACTTTACCCGTTTATGTGAAAGAAATTGGAGGTACAAGTTCCAATATCGGATTCGTTGTCGGCATGTTTACTGTTGCGGCACTTTTTGTTAGACCGCTAACTGGAAATGCCTTGCAAAAATTTAGCAAAAAAATCATTTTAATGATCGGTACTGCTATTTGTTTACTCGCTATGGGTAGTTACCTTTTCGCTTCAACTGTTTTCCTATTGCTTGCCGTTCGAATTTTACACGGAGCTGGTTTTGGTATTACAACGACTACATATGGAACTGTCGTTTCAGATTTAATTCCGCAAGCTCGCCGTGGTGAAGGCATGGGATATTTCGGTCTTTCTGGAACGATTGCAATGGCGCTCGGTCCACTTATCGGACTTTGGCTTATGCAAACATATAACTTCACGATTCTTTTTTTATGTGCACTTTCCTGTACAATTGTTTCATTAATATTAACGAAACTACTTCAAATCAAAAAATCGCCGCAATCACCACAGCAAACATCTGGTACCTTCCTTGATGGATTTATTGAACGTAAAGCTTTACTTCCTTCATTATTAATATTATGTATTACATTAATGTACGGAGGAATTGGGAGCTTTATTACATTATTTGCTACGGAAGTCGGAATTGCTGATATAAGCCTCTTCTTCTTATTTAATGCACTTGCAATCGCCGTCACTCGGCCGTTTTCTGGAAAATTATATGATGCGAAAGGTCATACATTCGTTATTATTCCAGGAGTTATTATTACGTTTATAGGTATTATTTTATTGTCGTATACAACTACAATTCCAAGTTTAATTATTGCGGCAGCATGCTACGGAAGTGGATTTGGAGCGATTCAACCTGCTCTACAAGCATGGATGATCGACCGAGTAGCACCTCACCGCCGAGGAGTTGCAACAGCTACATTCTTCTCAGCATTTGACCTAGGAATTGGTGCTGGCGCAATTATTTTTGGATTCATTGCACATTTTACAAACTACGCAACTGTATATCGTTATTCCTCTCTACTACTTATTGCTTTCCTGTTCATTTACATCACAAGTGTAAAAAAACAAAAGCACGGAAATAAAAACAGAGAAAAAGCTGCTGGATAATTTCAGTGGCTTTTTTCGTATTTTTGATGTTATAAAACTACATGCATTTTCCTACATATTTTTTTTACTTTCATCAAAAAATATACGATGAACTCGCAGACGCTTTCCTTCATATTCAACCGAACAATACTATTCTAAAAAGTGTGATTTCTTTACAAAATTAAGATTTATACAAGATAAAAACCAATAAAATACAGCCATTTCTTTAAGGAATTGTAAACTTTTCTTCCCTTTGTAAATTTAGTGTAAATTTTACGGATAAACCGTTTACAGTGCCTCAAGGTTCAGTTAATAATTACATCGTACATGAAATTTAAGGAGTGGAATGCGTGGAATATAATGTTCAAGATATGATCTTCCAGTTCATTGGTGGATTAGGTATTTTCTTATTCGGGATTAAATACATGGGCGATGGACTGCAACAAGCTGCTGGAGATCGTCTTCGCGATATTCTAGATCGCTTTACAACAAACCCACTAATGGGTGTACTAGCAGGTATGCTAGTTACTGTATTAATCCAATCAAGTTCAGGAACAACCGCTTTAACAGTCGGACTCGTAAGTGCTGGATTTATGACATTAAGACAAGCAATCGGTGTTATTATGGGTGCGAACATCGGTACGACAGTTACTGCATTTATTATCGGAATTAAAATCGGAGAATATGCTCTTCCAATTATGGCAGTTGGAGCTATCTTACTATTCTTCTTTAAAAATAAAAAAGTACATTCTTTAGGTCAAGTTATATTCGGTTTTGGTATGTTATTCTTCGGTTTAGAACTAATGAGCACAGGTATGAAGCCTCTTCGTTCTTTAGAGTCGTTCCAAGAATTAACAGTTAGCATGAGCGACAATCCAATTCTAGGTATTGTTGTTGGTACAGTCTTCACTTTAATTGTACAAAGTTCAAGTGCAACAATCGGTATTTTACAAGAACTATTCGGTCAAGGTGCAATCGATTTACAAGCTGCCCTTCCTGTATTATTCGGTGATAATATCGGTACAACAATTACAGCAGTATTAGCAGCAATCGGTACTTCAATTGCTGCAAGACGTGCAGCATTGGTTCACGTTATCTTTAATATTGTCGGTACAATCATCTTTACGATTTTATTAATACCTTTTACAAATTTAATTCAATATTTCCAAACGTCATTAAACTTAAATCCAGAAATGACAATTGCATTTGCACACGGAACATTTAACGTAACGAATACAATCATTCAGTTCCCATTCATCGCTGTATTAGCATGGATTGTAACGAAAATTATTCGTGGTGAAGATGCTGCTATTGATTTCAAACCGCAACATTTAAATCCAATCTTTATTGAACAATCTCCAGCTATTGCTTTAACAGAAGCACAAAAAGAAATTATTCGTATGGCTGAGTTTTCATTACATGGATTAAAAGAAGCAAACCAATTTTTAAACACACAAGACAAAAAACACGCTGACATGGCTACTCAATTAGAAGGAGCTATTAACAATTTAGATAAAAAGATTACCGAGTATTTAGTTTTACTCTCAGAAAAACCACTTTCACCGACAGACTCTGAGAAGCATTCAGTTCTAGCAGGTGTTGTTGGAGATATTGAACGTGTCGGTGATCATGTAGAAAACCTTGTAGAACTTGTAGATTTCCAAATCTCAAACCGTGTTTCCCTATCAGACGAGGCACTAACTGAACTAAATGAAATGCTTGAGTTAACGATTTCAACATTACAAGACGCAGTTGAAGCTTTAACAAACTTCGATACTGAACTAGCTCAAACTGTTATTGCAAAAGAACGTAAAATCGATCAAATGGAACGTGTTCTTCGTAAACGTCACGTATTACGTCTAAACGAACGTAGCTGTTCAGGTGATGCAAGTATCATCTTCGTTGATATGGTAAGTAACTTAGAGCGTATTGGCGATCACGCTGTAAATATCGCTGATGGTGTTTTAGGTGAACAAGGTAAAGTCAATTTAAAACAATCATTATAATAAAAAAGAGACGCTAACGTGAGCGTCTCTTTTTTTATTTCATATTTACAACCGTTCTTCCTTTTAACTTTCCTTGCAATATAAGTGTAAATTTCTCATCTAATTCTTCTAATGTACATTCTTCTGTATAAGATCGTAACTCTTTATTTCCCCATTCATTGGCTAGGAGCGTCCACACATCTCTTCTCACATCCACTGGGCATTGCACTGAATCTATCCCTAACAGGCTGATACCTCGTAAAATAAACGGATATACCGTTGTTTGTAATTGCTGGCCTGCCACATTACCGCATGTCGTTACGCACCCGCCATACTTTACCGTTTTTAAAGCTGTTTCTAACATATGTCCACCTACAGTATCGATAACCCCGGCGTATATTCCTTTTAACATTGGTCTTCCTGATTCATCATTCAATTCCGCGCGATACATCACTTTTTTCGCTCCTAGACGTAGTAGCATCTGTTCCTCTTCCATTTTTCCTGTCGCTCCTACTACGCTAAACCCTAACTTACTTAAAATACTAACAGCTACACTTCCTACACCGCCTGTAGCACCCGTTACTAAAACATCCCCCATACTAGGCGTTACTCCTGCTCTAATAAGCTTATATACTGATAAAGCGGCTGTAAAACCTGCTGTCCCGTACATCATACTTTCCTTTAATGACATTCCCTCTGGTAAAGGGACAATCCAAGATGCCGGCACGCGAATATATTCTCCAAAACCACCAGAAGTATTCATCCCTAAGTCATATCCTGTTACAATGACTTGATCCCCTACCTTAATGGTAACATCTTCACTACTCACAACCACTCCTGCTGCATCAATTCCTGGCGTATGAGGATATGTTCTCGTAACACCTTTATTACCTGTAGCTGAAAGAGCATCTTTATAATTTAGTGAAGAATAATGAACCTTTATTAATACGTCTCCCTCAGGTAAACTACTTACTTCTCTCTCGACAACGTTTCTTACAAACTGCTTACTTTCTGTTTCGTTCACAACAATTGCTCGGAATGATGTATGATTCATTATGCCCTCTCCTTTATCCGTAAATTTCTTCTTTATTATATAGAAGAAATAATTAAACCTACTCATTTCTTCATGGCTATATTTCAACAAATCTTACTTCTCTATTACTTTCTCACAATACATATTTTCATTTCCACTAAAACAACTTATACTTATTCTACATCTCAAAAATAAAATATAAAAAATCTGACTTTTTATAAATAAATTGAATTTTTACGAAATGTAAATGTTTTGTAATGTTTTTTTTCGTCAAATTTCATTATAATAAGTGGATATGAGTGTCGTATTTCAATCCAAATGAAGGAGTACAGGAAATGGAGCAAAACCCATCTTTGCAAGAAAATACACGCAGTAAACCGAAAAAAAGTAAGAAAAAAACAAAAATTATTATAAGCGTTATTCTATTCTTTTTAATAGTAGGTGGCGGTTATACTTGGTTTTTAGTAAATAAAGCATCTTCTGCTGTTCGAAATGCCGCACACGATTTAGCACGCGGTGATAAATCTGATTTACGTGATAAAGTTGTAAAACCTATTACAAACAATGTCTCTGTCTTAGTAATGGGTGTCGATGAAAGCGATGTCCGAGGAAAAGAATATGGTGAAGCTATAAGAACGGATGCACTATTACTTGCAACGTTTAATAAAGATAGCAAAACTGTAAAACTATTAAGTATTCCACGAGATACATATACGTATATTCCAGTGGAAAAGAAAAAAGATAAAATTACACACGCTCATGCATACGGTTCTACTAAAAACGGAAAAGATGGTGGACCACAAGCAAGTATTGATGCAGTTGAAAAATTACTAAATGTTCCTGTTGATTACTTTGTAAAGTTTAACTTCAAATCATTTATGAAAATTGTCGACGATTTAGGCGGCATTGAAGTTGATGTACCAGTTGAATTTACGGAACAAGATAGTAATGATAATGCTGATGCAATTCACCTGAAGAAAGGTGTTCAAAAGCTAAATAGTGAAGAAGCTCTTGCTCTTGCTAGAACACGCCACATCGATAGTGATGCAATGCGTGGGCAACGTCAACAGCTCGTTATTGAAGCAATTTTAAAGAAACTAACAAGCGTTGGATCTGTAACAAAAGTTGGTAACATCATTGATGATATTAACGGACAGTTCGTTACAAACTTAACATTCGATGATATGCTTTCATTCTATAAGTACGGATCGGATTCAGAAATTGAAAAATTACAAATTCAAGGTGAAGACTGCTACATGGCAAAAGGTGATGATACTTGTAGCCAATCTGCTGGTGGCGGCCGAACGTATTACTACAATCCAGATAAAAAAGAATTAGCAAAAGTTACAAATGATCTTCGTACTCATCTTGGATTACCTGCATATACAAAAACAGACTCTGATTCGAAAAAAACAAGTACAGAGAAAACAAAAGAATCTAAGTCTGAAAATTCAAGTGAACGCGAATCAAGTAACAATGAAGTGAAAAATAAAAATAGCAATGAAGATACAGAAACATCGTCTAACGACAATGAATAATAAAGAAGCAGTTCTCTATGGAGGTAGAGTACTGCTTCTTTTTATTCCGTCACAATCAAAAATCAGAACTTTCTAACTATCTTTTTTAATATTTTTAAATTATAATAAATAGTAGCAATCTATTCCAATTATCAGGGGGCTCATACATATGAAAGCTGCAGTAAAACATAACATCTCAGATTTTAAAGACTACTTAAAGTCAAACGATATATACATGGAAGAAAATATAGATGAAAATGATGGTTCTGTTCATTTTTCAGTAGGGTTAGAGACAGAAACTGGCGCAAAAATTCAACTTATCGCTGCTTTCCAAAACGAACATCCTACTGTAGATATATACTGCTTCAATGTTGCTCATGTACCTGATGCAACAGCAACAAATGATATTTTGCACGTTATTAATGAATTAAACACATCTTATCGCTTTGCAAAATTCACATTAAACAAGCAAAATGCAATTGACATTTCAACATCTCTTGCATTCTCAGAACCAAACTTTAATCCAGCACTTGTCTTTGAACATACGAGAATGCTATATAAATTAGCAAATGACGAATATAAAAACTTAATGAAAGTGATTTGGGCGTAAATGAAAGGATGGGCTGCAAGCAGCGCCATCCTTTTATTTCGATATCATATCAACCCACATCTTAATAGCAGTTCCTACAATCAAAATCGATAACATATATTGCAGTGCTTTTTGATTGATCCTCTTCCCAACTCGCGCTCCAAGCGGCGCAGCAAAGATACTTGCAATCGCAACAATAAGGGCTGGAACTACAACTACTTGCCCAGTTATCACTTTTCCAGTCGTAATCCCTACTGAGGAAATGAACGTAATAGCGATAGAGGTTGCTATCGTTGTACGTATCGGCAATTTTAAAATAACTAGCATAATCGGAACTAAAAGGAACGAACCTCCAGCACCTATAATGCCTGATGCTCCGCCTACAATAAATGCTAACAAACTTGCTAACCATTTATTATATTTTACTTCATCACCATTATTTCGTTTCGGTACGAACATCATAATAGCAGCTATTGTTGCTAAAGCTGCATAAACAACATTGACCGTATGTTCCTCTAATATGTTAGCACCAAAACTACCTATGAAACTTCCTATTAATATACTAGCTCCCATATATACAACTAGCGTTTTATCCATCTCATTACTTTTCCGATAGGCCCATGCCCCTGCAAAAGTTGCAAAGAATACTTGCACCGCTGTAATACCACTTACTTCATGTGCAGTATAGCCAGTAAATCCTAGCAATACCGGAATGTATAAGATCATCGGATAATTAATAATCGCACCGCCAATTCCAACCATTCCTGATATAAACGATCCTATAAACCCAATTATAAAGAGTAATACGACTAAACTCACCTTATATCCCCCGCCTTCTAAAAAGAAGGTGATTTAAATGAATAAGTTCACATTTCCATCCGAAGCATCTGCTAAATAAGCTCCTACTCCTGCAAACTCTATCCCTTCCATAATCTCTTCCTCTTTTAACCCTAATAAATCTACTGTCATTTGACAAGCTACAAGTTTAATCCCCTGTTCTTTCGCCAAATCTATTAAATCTGGTAAAGGCATCGCATTATGTTTTTTCATAATACCTTTAATCATCTTTGGCCCCATACCGGCAAAATTCATTTTCGATAATCCCATTTTGTCAGCACCACGCGGCATCATCTTTCCAAATACTTTTTCGATGAAAGTTTTCTTTACCTTCACATGCTCATCTTTCCTTAAAGCATTTAATCCCCAAAAAGTATGAAATATAGTTACCTCTTGATCATACGCCGCTGCACCATTTGCAATAATATAAGCAGCCATCGCTTTATCGTAATCTCCGCTAAATAAAACGATTGTTGTTTTCTTCTGTTGTTCCATGTTGTTCTCCCTCCAATTACCTATAGGGGTATTTTTATTGTTATAAAAAATCGTTTCACCCTATTCTACTTTCCCTTCCCACGCTAACATACCACCTACCATATTGATTGCTTGAAAACCGTAGCTCTCTAAAAATTGAACTGCTCGTGCACTTCTTCCGCCAGAACGACAAACGATGATATACTCTTTCTTTTTATCCAACTCATGCATACGAAACTCCAATAGTCCTAGTGGAATATTACACGCTTCTGGAATTTTCCCTTCAGCTACTTCTTCTACTTCACGTACATCTACGATATTTACTGTTTCTTTACGCAACAATTTTTCTTCTAATTCTTTTGCTGTCATTTCTTTCATTTTACATTTCCTCCTCACAAACCATTCATCCCGCCTGAAACATTGATAACGTGCTGAAACCCTAATTTCTTTAATACTTTTGCTGCTTGCTTACTTCTCATCCCGCTCTGACAAATAACGATTACTTCCTTATTTTTATCTAACTGACTTGCTCTACTAGCTAACTCATTTAAAGGGATATTTTGAAATCCTTTCATATGATTTCCTCTATATTCACTTACTGTACGAACATCGATAAGTTGTTTCCCCTTTTTTCCCGCTATATTCTTTAATTGTTTTCCACTTATATTTTGAACACCTTTAACTGGTAAAAAACGCGACATAACAACTACTACAGCAAATACAATGAAAAGCGTACTTAGTATTGTATTCATATAACCAACCTCTCTATATTTATAAAACTACTACGCCTTCTTAATCCAAAACTTCAGCACATCATCTTCTTCTACATGCTTTACAATGTCATGACCACTTTTATTTGCCCATGCTGGAATATCCTTAATAGACCCTTTATCCGTTACATGTACTTCTAACACTTCTCCCGTTTGTAAAGTATCCATCGCTTTCTTCGTTCTTACAATCGGCATTGGACATGCTAAACCTGTTGCATCTAATACTTGTTTTACATTCATCATCTATTCCTCCATTTTTTATTTATTTCATTATTCGTGCACTGCACAACGATTTGGACCAATCTCCATTTCACGCTCTTTATCCACACTTGGGTGAATTTTACCCATATTGGTTTGACGGATTTCTTCATATGCATTTGGCTGAGGTGGTAAGTTTTCTGTTACAGTTTTACGGAACTCTACCTCATCCTCAATATTTAACCCTGCATTATTCGCAAACAAATCTTTTAATTTTGCGCTAACAATACCACTTTTGGTCATTTCACTTACTTTTGAATAATGAGCTGGTAACACAACTAAATTTTGAGATAGCTCTTTATATCGGCTATACAAAGTATTACGTAAATCACTTACCCAATCTTCAGCCTTCCCAGCAAGATCTGGACGCCCGATTGAATCCACAAATAAAATATCGCCTAATAATAAATAGGAATCATCTACAATAAATGATGTACTTCCAATCGTATGCCCCGGTGAGTATAATGCGTCAATTCTAATTTTAGTACCCCCCACCGTAATAACAGTTCCTTCAACAAGCGGTTCGTATGAGAAAACAACTTCCTCCGCATCTTTTGGCGGTAACCAATACGTACCACCGACTTTTTCCGCTAGCTTATGTCCTCCAGAAATATGGTCTGCATGTAAATGCGTATCCATTACATTCGTAATCGTAACACCATGCTCTTTCGCAAATTCTTCATACGCTTCAACTGTTCTTACTGCATCAATAACTGCTGCTTCACCGTTTGAAACGACCATATAAGATAAACAACCTTTTCCAAGGCGGTTAAACTGATACATACTTCCGCCATTTTTTAAATCTCCAACTTTTATAGGCTTTACATATTCACTCCAAGCCTTCATACCACCAGCTAAATAATAAATATTTTCTAACCCATCCTCTGTTAACTGCTCTGCCACAAATATAGAAGATCCTTCTTTTGCACATACTACTAAAACATCTTTATCTTTAGGCAATTCACTTGCAATATGATCTACACCCTCTAATAAATCAAAGTACGGCACATTCATTGAAGTAACTTCTTTTCCTTCAATTTTCCAATCTTCATAATCCGCCTCATTACGAACATCTAAAATAAACAACTCTCCGAATAAAACTTTCTCTGCAACATCTTTCGCTTGTAACGGTTTAACATTCATTCAATTACCCCCATAGGTATATTTTTATTTAAAAAATTTTAATTCTTTATATTCCCTTGCCACTCTAACATGCCTGGAATGACATTCTTCACATTTACATAACCTTTCTCTTTCAACATGTGGCAAGCTACATCACTACGGTTACCAGTTCGGCAAACAACATAAATTTGCTTCGTCTGATCTAAAGCTGCACTGTCTAAATCTCCTAACGGCACGGAAACAGCCGATGGTATATGACCAAAAGCGAATTCCGCTGCTTCTCGAACATCTAATACAATACACTCTTCATCACTTAATAATATCTCTTCCAACTCCGTATTCGTAATTGTAAGAGGATACTTCGCTACTTCATTCAATTCATGTTCATGTGCTTTTCTAACGTAATGCCTCAAAACATCGCCCTCTTGTTTCGTCCCGATATATTGATGCCCTACTTTATTCGCCCAGCTTTGTATGTCTACTGTAGACCCTTTATCTGTTGCCTCAATCTCAATCACTTGTCCTGACGTCAATCCTTCCATCGCCTTCTTTGTTTTCACAATCGGCATCGGACAAGCCAAACCTTTACAATCTAAACTCATATCCACTTTTATACTCATAGTCGATTCCTCCACAATTTATATACATATACCTGTAGGGGTATATTAAAATGTTTTTGAAAATCTGTCAACTCTTACGTTTGACAGATTATCGGCTTTTTACAAGTAATTGAACAGCTTCTTTAATTAACTCTTCATTTGAACCATTACCTTTTTCAAACTGCTCACGTAAACATTGCTCTAGATTTGTTCCAACAACAAGTCCAATTGTACGATCAAGTGCAGAACGAGATGCCGTTAACTGTGTAATAACCTCTCGGCAATCTTTTCCTTCTTCCATCATACGAAGCACACCACGAACTTGGCCTTCAATACGTTTTAATCTATTTTTCATATCTTGATTGTATTCCACTATAGACCACCTCCGTAATTATAACTATATTATACATTACTTTGTAACTTTGTATAATATCATATACCCTTAAGGGTATATTGTAAAGCGTTTTATTTTTTGAAACCTTCTAAGGTATAGTAAAAATGCAAAAGCTACTGATTGTATTAGCTTTTGCATTTCTCAACTACACTGCATTATTATCTTACTTCTTATAAACTCTTGTTAAAAATATAATCCATTTCTCCACCTAACGCTGCCGCTGTATCACCCGTTTTTCTAAAATCATGTGTATATATTTCTTCAAATGTACCGAAATCTACTTGCTTATAAAATTCAAAACAAGGGAATCCATCATGCTCTCCTTGAACATCGATAGTACCATCCTTTTTCACACAGACATGTAATACATAATCTACAGGAGGTGCATATACATTTAATGGATTACTTGCACTCGCACTCATTTTAAATTGTACGCCACCAGAATTCCATACGATATCAGTACACACAATATTTTCCGTACTCGCTTTTCCAGTTCTTTTATTCACCGAACCATCTGGATTCGTAACCTTCTCTGTCGTAATACCCGTATTCGCATATGAAAACACTTCTTCTTTATAAAAATCCACTACTACCTCTTGCTCCACTCTAGAGCGCATCGTATTTACCGCATGTGGTGTAAATTCACGTGAATCACCTTCAAATTGGATTACTTGTCCTGTTTCCATATCCTTCTTAGCTTCAGTCCAAGACATTGGAATAAATACACTGGCTCTAATTTTTACGATATTAGTCATAAGAAACACCTCTATAATTCTAATTTTATATACTGCATTATTTAATAAAAAATCCACCATTTCAGCTACATAATTAAAGCCTTTCTCTTTTATGTTGGCTACTTCCTTCATAAAAATGGTGCTATATTTTCGTTTTAAAGTTATATTCCATTTCTCCAGCTAGTGCTGCTGGAGTATCATTTGTTTCTCTGAAATCATGTGTATATATTGATTCAAACGAACCAAAATCTACTTGTTTATAAAATTCATAGCAAGGGAAACCATCATGTACACCTTCAACATGCAAAGTACCACTTTTATTAACTCGTATAGCCAACAAATAATCAGCTGCGGGTGCCGCCGCATTTAACGGATTACTTGCACTTGCTCTCATTTCAAATGAAACTTCATCTTCACTCCATACAATATTAGTACATGCGATGTTTTCTGTACTTGTTTCTCCCTTTTGATACTCAATTGAGCCATCTGGATTTGTAATTTTTACAGTAACGATGCAAGCATCTGCATATGTGAAAATTTCTCTTTTATAAAAATCAACAATCACTTCTTGTTCCAATCTTGAACGCTTTGTATTTACAGCGTACGGTGTAAATCCACGTGCATCTCCAGCGTATTCAAACACTCTTCCTGTTGCAGCATCCTTAATAGGCTTCAGCAATGCATACGGTGCAAATACACTCCCTCTAATTTTTACGATATTAACCATGTGAAACCTCCATTGATTCTATATTATATAAATCATTATTTGTTCTACAACATAATATAGTCAACTTAATTGACTACAAATACGGAGGTTATATACATGGATCAAACATTTAACGAGTTAGATCTTACATCGCTTTTATCATTATCATTTAGCACATTAATTACTGAACTACATGACAAATTAAATGAATTGGGATTTGAAGATATTAGGCCAGCACATGGTTTTATGTTCAAACGCATTCTACCTAATGGAGCAACGGGTATAGAACTAGCTGAATATTTAGGGGTTTCAAAACAAGCTGTAAGTAAAATGGTGGATTCTCTTGAGAAGAGTGGCTACGTTACACGCAAAACACATCCTACTGATAAAAGAGGGAAAATCATTGTTTTAACCGAACGTGGTTTGTCAGTATTGAAAGCAAAAGAAAAAATAGTAGCTGAAATAGAGCAACAATGGATTGAAAACATAGGTGCTGAACGAATGCAAATGCTCAAAGAAGATTTAACAACATTCGTTACGAAAGAAAATACAGGAAAATTATCATCAAATATACGACCTGTCTGGTAAACAAAAACTCCATATAAAAACGAATCCATTTTGATTATTCTTTTTCAAAATGGATTCGTTTTCTACAATAATATATTTATTACTCTCGTTTCATCTCTATCATTAACCCTAACTATTTGCGTCTCACTATTTGGTAAAAATACGATATAATTTCCCTTCCTCACATTCTTCCAAATAACTTTCCCTTCTTCATCCGTTTTCCCTATTGAAATCCCAATTTCTTTACTCGGCTCAGGTGATTCATCTTTCATAAGTATAATTTCAAAATCTTTTATTGGCTGTTTTTCTTTATTTTTCACGTGAAAAGTTACAGAATTAACAATCTTACTAAACTTCTTTTCATTATTTGCTATAGAACTAGACATTATGATAATGACCAATATACAACATAAAATCCATATAAACTTATTATATTTATTCAGACCATTTTTTAAGATTATTAAAAACATCATCTGTCACCCGATTTCCAGAATTCCAAGAATTCCTTCCTACTGTATGGGTAGCTATTATTGTTACACCCGTACGAGAATAGTCATGATATACAGGTGCTCCACTTTGACATCCATAAGTGTCCATCTTATATGTTAAAATTCTAGGACTAGTTCCTTCAATTGGTCCATAATCTGTCCACATAGTATATTTTTCATTTCCTACTTTATCACACGGATACCCTGGAACTACTGCAAGTAACCCCTTTGGAGACTCTACATTAGTAGTTCTATATCCTAACCAACCTGTATAATCTCCAGGAGATCCATTTAATTTAATGGCTCCATAATCAAATTCCGAATCTCCATCATCAGTCCATCCACTTACTGAATAAAGCTTTGTCCAACTATAAGGCAAATACGGTGCTTGGTTTCCATTTCTACCAGGAGTCACAATAACATTTTTTGCCCATCCACCAAGCTTTTTATTGTAAACACAGTGCCCAGCTGTAAATACTGTATCTTTACTAATTAGCGCTCCTGTACACCCATAAACCTCTTGTCCATTAAATTGAATTACTAAGTGTACTATAGCCCTATAAGGATACAAAGTTGTATCAGTAACTCTAATTCGATCATCTCTTCCTATTATAGAATGTGTAAGGATATTAGATGAATAATTAAAATTACTGTCTCTTAATAAGTATCCCCAATCTTCCCCACCATGTTTACGCCCTTCAAATGAAGGTGAAACAAGATCTTCTCCCCTTCGATCATTACTATACAAAGATTGTTCTTGAAAAAGTACACGTTCTCCCTCATTGGAAACTGATGTCCACGGTACATCTTCTGCATACACCTTTTGATTCACTAAAAATACTGTACAAAAAAAGATAAAAAGAACACCAAAACTATAAAGAGCCAACCTACATCTTATAGAAATAAAGCTATCCAACATAACTTACCTCCTATACAAATGATAGCGAACAATTGAAGATCCCTTTATAAATTCTAGTTTTTCTTTTTTTAGAAGTCAATGTAATTAATAATGATAATCATTATTAATTACATTGACTTAACAAAATCACACAATTAGTCATATTCTTTACTCTGCGTTCAAAAATCTGTCTCATTAAAGGTTTACTTTATTACATAAACCCGTAACCTTCTTCACAATCAGCTCCGCAGTATTTTCCTCCAGTGGCATCAATAAATTCGTAACCGGTCCATACACTACAGGGCTTAATTCCACTTCATATCCACCATATGCGAATTCTTCTTTCGTTGGTAAGTAACCAATATATCCGTTCGTATATCCACCAAAGAAAGCTAGTTCATTTTGAAGACTCTCTTTCATTTCTAACGCAGTCTCTGAAAAAGGTTCCATCGGTATACCAGAGAATATACCATCATTAATTTGAAACAGTTGCACTTCTAAATCAATACGTAACTGCCGAATACCTTGCTTATATTTTTCTAAAACGATAGTAAGCCATTCATCCGTATTCACGCCCCACTGTTTCTCTGCTAATTGAGCCATGCTTCGTATCTCATTTATTCCAGGAATATCTTTCAACTTCATTTGCATCGTACTCGAAACTGTTCTTAAATTTACAATTGGGCTGTATGTAACTGTTGGCAACATCGTTAATACATGTCCACTAAGCGTGTAAACCATTTGTTTTAACGCTTCCTTTGAACCTCTATACTTCGCATTCACATTACCAGCAGCTCCTTGCACAATCATAACAGGACAGTTTACGATTTTCTCAAGAATCTCTCTCGTCATTCCAGGATAATCTGCTGATAATACATCACTATCACCTTTTAAAACATTCGGATGCGCAGTACAAAATACTACAATACCAGATAGCTCCTTCGTTTCAGCATTTCTTATTGCTAACATGCCAATACGTTTATCTACAACACCATCTATATTTGTTCCCATCTTTGCTCTTCCATCAGATGTTCTCTCTCTTCTGTTTACCCCAATATCACCTGTCGTAACACCCCAGCCAACTTCACATAGCTTCAAGTTGTTATTCGCAGTAACCGCACCGTGCACTACATTATTTACTAAAATCGTTTTATACGACTGTACGAGCGGATTATCACCGACCGTCTCTGGACCGGAATGCGTATGAGTATAAACAACCGTTATTCGCTCAAACGGCACATGAAGTTCACTCGCTACTTGCTCACGAATCATATTCGTATCTTCTACTAACATCCCAATATTATCAATACTTATAAACACAGTTTTCATTTCACCTTTTTCAAATACAAAAACCGTCCCATAAATACGTTCTTCAATATTATTTATTCCTGTCTCTCTATGATATCCGACAAAATCAATACCTATAGGCGGCGTAATATCCACCTTGCATACCCCTATTCTGCTCATTTGAATCGCTCCATTTCTCTATGTAACTCCCTTTTTCAAGAATAGCATATTTGAAAATTTGTTCCAGATGAAAAAGACCGGATATCTATGTCGGGCCTTCCCCAAGGTCTATCATATTAATAGGAAGGCACCGTTAATCAGCTATATATTCACTTCTACCAAATCTATAACAAACCTATACCCCAGGAGGTTAAATATACACTATAAAAACTTATAGTATATCTTACGATTGCACTACATGCATTGCTTTACAATGTAGCTTTTCGTTTCACTTAACATCAAAATATTACAATTTTAGATAGAGAAAGCATTTTCATTGTGATATTATGAATCCATATTATTGAAATTAACGGGAGGATACTATGAAAAATCGCTATTTAAATACTTTATTATTGGGGATTATTGCTGTACTCATCGCAATATTTGTTTTAGGCTATTTTAATATCATTTCTTTACCCCAAAAGAAATCTGTTGTTACAAAACAAATTGATTCAACAAAAGAAACGAATCAACAAAATTCCAACAAGGAAAAGCAAGAGTCCAAAAAGAACAATGAGTTGGCTATAGACGAAACAGAGGTTTCTTTACTAACTAAGAATACAAAAGGAGAAACTATACCACTAGGAAAATCAGATTTAGGCACAGCACTTGACTACGAAATTTCGCCTAGCGGAGATAAAATAATTTTGAATAGCCGTGTATTAGCTGATGAGCCAGGTAAGTTATCCTTGTATGATTTTAAGGCAGACAAACAGACAGTAGTGAAAATAGATTCCAAATTAAATAACTCACAGACTTGTAAGAGCGTTACATGGATTGATAATAATCACTTATTGCTTGT
Source organism: Bacillus sp. FSL R9-9834 (assembly GCF_038006905.1). Classification (NCBI taxonomy): domain Bacteria; kingdom Bacillati; phylum Bacillota; class Bacilli; order Caryophanales; family Bacillaceae; genus Bacillus; species Bacillus sp. FSL R9-9834. The sequence continues at coordinate 796,605 of NZ_JBBOWD010000001.1, read as the reverse complement.
AATAGGTGGAGCTGCAGGAAGTGCTAACCACGGTGGGGATTTATACACTTATAACGTACAAACAAAGGAATTCAAACTCTTTAAAGAACGTCCTAAAAACATTAGTTATACAAAAGTAGTTGGGGATATGGATTCTTTCTATTTTATCGGTATTCAGTACACAGATGACAATTATAATGAATATACTGGTTATGTTGAAACCGTTTCTACAAACGAAATCAAAAATTCTTTATAGTAAATGTGTGCAACAACTTGAATGTGAGTAAGGATTTTTAAGTTTATAGATTTACTAGTATTCTAGTTGTTGGTATAAAAAACACATAATGAAAAACAGATCAAAAAAGCCACTATATACATAGTGGCTTTCCTTATCACACATACTTCCGATGCACCATCTTCCCATCATAAGAAAACACAACACCCTTACTCTCTACGATCGACTCCATATGCACCGTTCTTCCCCATAGCTGATGAAGATATGGCAATACCTTTTCTAAGTATTTTAAATCGAGCTCAATTCCTTCGTAATTATGTTTAATGTACAATTCTCCATTCTTTAAGTAGTCCCCGTCTTCTACTACTAAGTACGGGAAACCACCATTTGTCCGCATATTTACGAGCTGATCACGTACATGCTCCCACTCTTTATCTATTACTTTATATTCTTTTCCTTGACGCTGGAATAAGTACATATCTTCTCTCATTACGAGATCTTTATTTAAGTAGTTTCTTAAAAACGATACGTCCCATTCGATTTCGCGTACTTCAAAGATTTTGTCACGACCAGATCCTGGTTTGACACCTCGTCTTTTCATTTCTTCTGTCGGGTTGTTGTAGCGCTCCTCAATATCTTCAAACATTTTAATACCGAGGTAGTATGGATTAATGCTTGTTTTGGATGGCTGAACGACGCCCGCATTTAATTTCGCAAATTCAATTGCTTCATCAGATGTTAAGTCCATTTCGCGAAGTATGCGTTGATGCCAGTATGATGCCCAGCCTTCGTTCATGATCTTCGTTTCAAGCTGTGGCCAGAAATATAACATTTCTTCACGCATCATCGTTAATATATCTCGCTGCCAATCTTCTAGCTCACGGCTATATTCTTCAATAAAGAGGAGTAAGTCTTTCTCCGGTTGTGGTGGGATTTTCTTCTTTTTACGCACATTGGAGCGTTCCCGCTTTTTATTTCGATTATCTAAATTCCATAAGTCATCGTATTGCGATACCTTTTTCTTTTCTACTTCTTCCTCTTCTAAATCATCAATACTCCATGCAAGTTTTGGACGCATGAGCGACGGATCAATATGCTCTTGAATGGCAAGTACGGCATCTAAAAATGTTTCTACCTCTTCTTTTCCGTACTTATGCTCATACGCTTTCACCCGTTCAGCTGTCGCTGACATACTTTCTACCATATCTCGCTTCGTATTTGAAAAACGAATATTATTTTTAAAGAAATCACAGTGCGCTAACACGTGCGCTACGATTAATTTATTTTGAATTAACGAGTTCGTATCTAATAAAAAGGCATAACATGGATCAGAGTTAATAACGAGTTCGTATATTTTACTAAGACCTAAATCGTATTGTAATTTCATTCTGAAAAACTGTTTCCCAAAACTCCAATGTGAAAACCGCGTCGGCATCCCATATGCACCAAATGTATAAATAATTTCCGCTGGACATATTTCATAACGCATCGGATAAAAATCAAGCCCAAATCCAGTCGCAATTTCCGTAATTTCCGCAATCGCATATTGCAGTGCTTTATCGTCACTTGCTCTCATTATTTTCCCTCCTTACACTTTCCCTTAAGAAAGTGTATGATTGAGAACAAGCTTTCATGAGGATTGATTACATAATAAAAAGACACCCTCGCAAAAACGAGAATGTCTCATCTATTAACCTTCAATAATCTCCATCTTCTCCGTAATCGGTGTACGAGCTTTTCCTTCTGGCGCTTTATCGAAATAGCCAAGGTGAAGAATTCCAACGATGCGTTGACCTCTTGTTAAACCAAGTCCTTCTATAAATAATGGATTGTAGTTTAATCCACCTGATTTCCAAACACAACCTAATCCACGTTCCCAAGCAAGAAGTTGGAAGTTTTGCATAAATGCACATGTTGCAGCGTAATCTTCGTCACGTTGAATTTGACGTGGGTCTTCATTTATATATACAACAATTTGTGCTGGCGTGCTTAAGAAACGATCAGATAAAATTTTACCTCGTTTCGCTCTTTCTTCTTCTGTGAAAGAGTTTAATACTGCATCTACTAATTTCTGACGGCCGTCTCCAATGTATAATTTACAATTCCATGGTTCACGATGTTTATGATTCGGTGCCCACGTTGCGTCGTTTAATAGTTCAATTAACAACTCTTTGTCTACTGCTTTATCTGTAAATGTACGAACAGAACGTCTTTCTTTAATCACATTTGCGATGGAAGTATATGTAGTCATATTTTTCTCTCCCTTATTTTTATCTATATGTATACGTTTATTATTGATATTGATTTTCAATTTCGATTATACCTTAGTTTTTTACTATTAATCAATGTTTTATGTTGGAAAACTCCCAAAAACTTCATTTCATACTGTGAATAAAAAAACTTGATTTGTTCACAAGTATTTCACATTTTATGGAAATGATATGTGTACAGTTTTCCACATCATCTATCTAGGAGGAGTTTATATGTACAAAAAAATTGCAGTAAGTATGACTATGGCAGCATTATTATTCGGTACAACCGTCTTCCCCACTTTCGCTGCTACGCCAAAAGAAGTAACATTGCATCATCATAAACCAATTTCAGAAGAAGAAATGCAATCGCTCGAAAAACTCGGTTATAACAAACATGAAATTTGGAAAGCTGCCCACATTGCAAGAATGAGTAAAAAAAAAATTAAGGACGTTTTAGCTTACTATAAGCAAAATAAATCTTGGGAGAAAACAGCTGAGCATTTCGGGGTAGATCCAAGTAAGTTGAAAAAGCATCATATGAATAAAGAAACGAAAAAGGCACTGCTGCAAGAATTAGCAAATATGCAAAAATCTACACCAGACGGGCTACAACAAAAAATGAAAGAATATAATATCGGATTACGTCAGCTCACGATATTAACAATCATCTCTCAAAAAAGTAATACTCCCCTTGATGATGTGCTAAAAATGAAAAAAGACGGAATGGATATGAAACAAATTGCCGAAAAATTAAACGTAAAAAAAGAAGATATACGAGCAGAAATGATTAAATTAGTAAAGTCTATTAAGGAAAAGAAAACAAATTAATACGCCAAAAAGGAAGAGTTTTTCAATACTCTTCCTTTTCTTTATGAACTTTCAATTTTCAAGTATAAATTCCCGTCTTTCCCAAAAACTAACACAAGTAAATGATATATGTTAGGGGTGAGAAAATGTTCGGTTTATCATCTAAGAAATCCAACAAGACTAATCCAAAAACACTTTGTTCTATTCCAGAATTTATACAAAGCATGAAAGAATCTAGCGATTTTGTCTCTTATAACGTACTTGAAAATGAAACATTATGCTTGTTTTATTATAAATCTGTCGTGGAAGCACTTATTATTAAACAATTTATTTTAACTCCTCTAAAAAAGGAATCGGATCGAATCCAAAACATCTCTGATTTATGTAATATCGTCTCTATTGAAGATATTATTACCTACCCTTCTATTGAAGATATTCGTGAGAAATTATTAGGTGGATATATATTAATACGTTTTAAAAAAAATTCGAATCCCGATCAATATGCTTTAATTCGTGCCGAAAGTACTGTTTTAGGAATACGATTAAATAACGATACAGAAAATGAATATAGCGTAATTGGGCCTAAAATCGGTTTCGTTGAAAACCTTGATACAAATATACACTTGTTACGCCGAAATATCGTCACGGAGCAACTCATATTTAAAGAAGTTACCGTCGGATCTATGTCAAAAACGAAAGTAGCAGTTGCTTATATAGAAGGAGTTACAAATGAACAATTTATCAACACCGCAATACAACGGCTAGAAGACATTGACTTTGATGTCCCATTTGACGCAACTATGATTGAACAATTTATTAGTGATAATAGCAATTCACCTTTTCCTGTTCTATTACCTACAGAACGATTAGATCGAGCTGTATTTGCCTTAATTAACGGGGAAGTTTTAATTTTAACAGATGGCTCTCCATATGCTTTATCAGGACCAACAACTTTACTAGATTTTTTCATTTCACCAGAAGATTATTATTTACCTTGGATGATTGGATCGTTCTTTCGTATTATTCGTTTTTCCGGAGCTATATTTTCTCTTTTTTCCTCCGCTATTTATACAGCGGCTTTAACATATCATTATCAAATGATTCCTGCCGATTTACTAGGCCCTATTATTTTCTCAAGAACGAACGTACCTTTCCCGCCTATTCTAGAAGCACTCTTTTTAGAAATTACAATTGAATTGCTTCGTGAAGCGGGAGCGCGTTTACCGACAAAAGTCGGACAAACGATTGGTATTGTTGGTGGGATTGTAATTGGACAGGCATCGGTTGAAGCAGCTTTAACGAGTACAATTTTATTAATTGCAGTTGCTTTATCCGCCCTTGCATCTTTCACAACACCGACTGTAAAAATGTCTTCTACTATCCGGTTGTTACGATTTCCACTTATTCTTTTAGCCGGCGCATTCGGAGGATTAGGCCTTATTGTCGGATTCGTATTTATTTTAGCTCATTTAATTAAATTAAAATCACTTGGATCACCTTATTTATTACCTTTATATCCATTTCGTGGTTTAGGTACAGCGGAAGGTTTTCTTCGATTACCATTTAGTCAAACAGCACAAAGACCTTCTTTCCTTAGACCAAAATCAAAATGGCGCTATAATCCGAACAAAGTGAAGCAAAAACGTGATGGTGATAATGAATGAAAAAACTCTTATTGTACATTATTATTATCTTTTTCATTCTACAAACTGGCTGTACACAAACGTATATAGTGGATACGCAGCGTATTATTCATATTGCTGGATTTGATATCACAAAAAACAAAAGATTCCAAGGAACTATCTTATTCCCAGAATACACGCATGGTGTAAAGTCTAAGCCAGAGACGCAATCAACATCTGCTCGTTCACTTGAAACAATCGCGTCAAGATTAAATGCAAAATCTCCTCACAATGTTGTTGTAGGTCAAATGCGTGTCGTCCTATTTGGAAAGACTCTAGGAGAACGTGGAATGGGAGAAATTATTACTAACTTACAACGTGATCCAAATATAGGACGTGATGTACAACTAGCAATTGTAGATGGATCGGCCGAAGAGCTTTTAAATTACGGAAAAAACAATGGTTCATTATATATTGCTGATTTACTCGAGCAAAATATAAGAAATGAGAACATCCCACAAACCGAATTAAACATTTTTTTATATAATTATTACTCTTCTGTATGTGATGCCTATGTTCCTTATATTAAAATGGACGATAATCATTCTGTCGCTGTCAAAGGACTTGCCTTTTTAAAAGGCGATAAAGTCGTCATGTATACGGATAAAAGACATTCTGTTTTAGCAAAATTACTTATTAATCCTACAAAAAATGGCCGTTACGAAGCAGCAATAACAAAGGATAAACATAAAGGTATGGTCGTTATACAAAACTTAGCTGGGAAAAATAAATATGATATAGATCAAACTGGCGACATACCAAAAGTAAAAATCCATTTAAAATTAAATGGTTTAATTAAAAACTCTCCTAATTGGATTGATTTGAGAAAAGAAACAAATATCAACTATATAAAGAAACAAATTGAACGCAATGTTGAAAAAGACTGTGAAGATTTAATAAAACAATTTCAAGAAAAGGGAATCGACCCTTTAGGAATACGAGATGAAATTAGAAGCCATACGAGAAAATGGAGTATAAAACAAATTCGAAATATGTATAAAAATGTAGCGGTGGATATAAATTTAGATCTTAATATTGTACAATCTGGAATCGGGGAATAGTGAGGTGAAATAAGCAATGAATACAATGAATAAATCAAAAACAGTCTCTCCATACTTTGCCTTTATATTATTACATTCACTTCAAATTGGAATAGGAGTTCTTGGGTATCAACGTGTAATTTTAAAAAACGCTGGTTATGATGCCTGGATTTCTCTTATTATTGCAGGGATTGCAACCCATATTGTACTGTTTTGTATGCTAAAAATGTTAGAAAAAGATGGAGATTTAATTAGCATTCATACAACAAGTTTCGGAAAATGGTTTGGCTCTATATTTTCTGTCATTTTCACTCTTTATTGCTTATTGTTTTGCCTTACTGTTCTTCGTACATATATGGAAGTGATACAAGTTTGGATTTTCCCTACCATTAAGTTATGGAAACTGACGCTTATGTTTTTATTAGTCACTTACTACATTATAAAAGGCGGTTTCCGTTCTGTGACAGGGATATGCTTTTGGGGTATTGTACTTCCTATTTTCGTTGTATTCTTTTTGATCTATCCAATGAAATATGCTCATTTCCGTAACATTTTACCTATTTTTACACATTCACCTGTTGATATGCTTATATCTGCAAAACAATCTGCATTAGAGTTTCTCGGCTTTGAAACAATTCTTATCTTCTATCCATTTATTGAAAAAGGAAAATCCTTAAAGAGATGGGCTCATGCGGGAATTTTTTTTAACACTCTAATTTATGTAGTTTTAGCTATTGTATCTTTTATGTATTATAGTGAAGGACAATTAAATCATACTATTTGGCCTACTTTAACGATGTTAAAAATAATTAAAGTTCCTTTCATTCAACAGTTTGAATACATTATTATTTTTGTTTGGTTTTTAATTATTTTGCCGAATCTTTGTTTAACTATTTGGTCATCATGCCAAACGATGAAGCGTTCCTTTCATATTTCATTTAAATTTACATTACCGTTTTTCATTTTCATCATTTTTACAGCTTCTCTATTCTTTAAAAAACGTGAAAGTATAAACACATTAAACACAGTACTATCTCAAGCTGGTTTATATATTGTATACGCTTATATCCCTATTTTATTTCTATTTCATTCGCTAAGATGGCGCTTCAAAAATCATTCAAAAAAATCTTCAACCGATACACCGTAATCTCTGATACAATTTGATTAATACATTTGTAAAGGGGACAAGCGAATGAAAAAATATGTATTTTCTTTACTTGCAGTACTAAGCTTAATTCTTGCTGGATGCGGAAGTACTGGTACAAATGACCAAAAATCTTCTGAATCAAAAAAAGAGGAACATGACCACGCATCGCACACTCAGCAAGCTGACATTCAAGAGAAAACAAAAGGAATCGACACACTTCCTACATTCCTAGACAAGCTTGATCCACAAATGAAAGACATCTACACTGTCGCTGGACAAAATGCAGAGCTATTAGATTGGATTCCATGTTACTGCGGTTGCGGTGAAAGTGTAGGACATAAAAATAATAAAAACTGCTTTATTCGTGAAATTAAAAAGAATGGTGAAGTTGTTTGGGATTCCCATGCAACGACTTGCGTCAATTGCCTAGAAATCGCAGTTGAATCTGCTTCGATGAAACAAAAAGGAAAATCAACACTTGAAATTCGTAACTATATCGATAATAAATACAAAGAAGGCTATGGCAAACCAACACCTACGCCAATGCCAAAAGCTTAAAAAACGAGGAAACACCTCGTTTTTTTTCATTCACTTTTTTTCTTAACAAATTCTTTCAAGTGTATTTCTCCTTACTTATCACACACTATATATAACTCTCGGTAAGGAGGGTACACAGTGCAAACATATAACGATTATGATAAAGCTCTCTATTACACGTATTGCTGTAATTGGGATAAATTACTCGTTCTCATGGTTCAAACGAACGATCAATTATTTTCTAAGCGTATTGAGCATTTTTTACACGCTTATCAATACAGTAAAGAACTGCCAGAAGTTGATAAACAATTGCAGCTCCTATTTCAATATATTGACCACGCATCCCAAAAGTCACATATAGAAGAAGTAGAGCAAATTCAAATGTAAACTATAGCGCTATTCTCTTCTGGAGAATAGCGCTTTTTTAAAATGTTCATATCAATAAAAGTTTCCCCTTATAAAACTTTTATTGATAAACATATTTTTTCTTTCTTTTCTGTACCACTTCATACTATAATTTAGTATGTAACTATTATAAGAGAGGTATAAAATATGGGACGAGAAAAAAAGCAAGAATATGCTTTATTTACCGCGTGGGGAGCTTCTTTTATCGCTACACTAGGAAGTCTATACTTTTCCGAAATCATGAAATTTGAACCTTGTGTCCTTTGTTGGTATCAACGTATTTTCATGTATCCATTCGTTTTATGGCTCGGTATCGCTGTAGTAAAAAAAGACTATCGCATCGCAAATTATTCTTTACCAATCGCAAGTATTGGTGCTTGTATTTCTTTATATCACTATGCAATTCAAAAAGTCGCAGCATTTTCGGCTGCAGGGGCAGCTTGCGGCCGTGTACCATGTACGGGAGAATACATAAACTGGTTCGGCTTTGTGACAATCCCGTTTTTAGCACTTATCGGCTTTATTACAATCGCTGTTTGTAGCTTTATTGTCATCAAAAACAAATAAGGAGATGAAAGAATGAAAAAAATGCTTATATTTGGCGGTATTATTATCGTCTTATTTGCGGCAATCTTTGCTGTAACTCAAATGGAAAAGAAAAACGCATCGACAGATGAAAAAGGTTACTACTCAAATAAAATTTCTCTTGAAGATCTCAATAAAAATATAGAAGATAAAAAAGAACAAACGATTTACTTCTATCAAACCTCTTGCGTTCATTGCCAAAAGGTCTCTCCTATTGTTGTACCTTTAGCGAAAGATTTAAATGTTGATATGAAAGTAATTGATATTGAAAATTTAAACGAGCCTTGGGATAAATACAATATCCAAGGAACACCGACAATTATTCATTTTAAAGATGGTAAAGAAGTAAGCCGTATTAGCGGAGAACAGTCAAAAGAAAAGTTTAAAGAATGGTTTGAACAAACGAAAAAATAACGAGAAAAGGAAACTCCTTCTACACATGAAATGGACGTAAAATTCCAAACTAATGTATAAGGAGGGGGTTTTATGCCAGAAGTAAGATGCTCTGTTTCCAATTGCTCATTTTGGGGACAAGGTAACTTTTGTCAAGCAAGTGCGATTATCGTTCAGCCAGATGCGGATGAAACGGGTCAAACTGAAAATGAATCGTATACAAGTGCAGTTTTAACGAACGAAACGCTAGAAAGTTCTGTAGCAACAAGTGTAGAGACTTGTTGTCATACATTTAAGCCAAAATATTAAACATAAAAAGCATACGACTAATCGTATGCTTTTTTACATTCCTCTCCAAAAATCATGCATCATAAAAAAATACAAAATAACAAGAACGGCCGTCCCGCATAACGTAATGCGCCGATATATACTCTTCTCTCCTTCCCTCGCTTTCACAAAGGCTAAAATAAATCCGAAGAACAATATTAAATCAACATATGGAACATAAAAAGAAAAAACGAGAAACGCATACAAATACACGATAAATAAACAGGTCGTTACTAAGAAAACTTTAAACGCAAATTCACTTTTCATAATGTAACCGCCCCCTATCTGTACTGTATTATATTCAGCAAAATACAATAGTTGCAGTTAAACTCGAAGTAGAAATAAGCTACCGTCTATCATACGGTAGCCTATTACGGAACATTATATTTCCGTTTATATATATTACTTAAAGCTGAAGAAGGAATTTGCTCATAACGAATTTTTTCTCCTGTTTCATCCACTATATACAAATTGTTTCCTATATAATATATTCCATCTTTTCGTTTTGAGTACACTGCATACCTTTCGTTTGGCAATACCATTTTCACTTTCGTTAGCTGTCCATTCGGTTCTTGCCAATATATATCCACGCGATCTACTAACGTAAGCATACCAATTTGCTCTTCTTCTACTTTACGACCATTCCAGCTCACAACACGATAACCAAGCTTATTCGCTTCATATTCCGGGCTCGTATGAAACCGAGAAATGATTACTTTCGTCTGTAATTGAACTCGGTCATATAACCACTGTATATCCCTGTCATGCATACGAATACAGCCATTTGATTCCCTACTTCCAATTGTCCATTCCCGATTTGTCCCATGAATCGCATATTCATTTTTATCTAGTCCAAGCCATCTCGTACCAAGAGGATTATTCGGTGCACCACCAGCTATTTTCTTTCGATGATATTCTTTATTTTTAAATTTAGTTATAATACAAAAATTACCTTCAGGTGTAGGAGTACGATCTCTTCCAGTTGTTACGGGGAATGTTTTTGTATAATTTCCATTTTCAAAAAAAGATAATTGGTTTGTCGTAAGGTTCACTAATATTAGATGATCTGTATTAGCAAAGGCACTAACCGGTAGGATGAAAAATAATAGTATGACAAAACATAATTTTTTCATCTATATCCCTCCCCTAGCGCCACTATAATAAGTGGAATTAACTTTACTTTGCTCTTATAAATGAAAACTATCCATTTACAATAACGCCCCCATTTACATGTATCATTTGCCCAGTAACATAGGATGAATCATCAGACGCTAAATATACGTATGCTGGTGCTAATTCATATGGCTGGCCCGGTCTTTGCATCGGAACATTGCTTCCAAACTGTGATACTTTTTTCTCATCAAAGCTCGATGGAATAAGTGGTGTCCAAATCGGTCCTGGCGCAACACCATTTACACGAATCCCTTTTTGCACTAATGACTGAGAAAGTGATCTTGTGAAAGCAACGATTGCCCCTTTCGTTGCGGAATAATCAATTAACGTTTCATTTCCTTCGTATGCAACGATAGACGCTGTATTTATAATGACATCCCCTTGCTTTAAATGAGAAAGTGCAGCTTTCGCAACGTGAAAATAAGAAAAAATATTAATACGAAAAGTCTTTTCTAGCTGTTCTGCTGTAATATACTCTAGTCCTTGCTGCGGATATTGCTGCGCGACATTATTTACCAAGACCTGCAAACTACCTAACTGCTGGACGGTCTCTTGAACAACATCTTTACAATGCCGTTCATCACTTAAATCACCTGGTAACAACACACACTTTACACCTTCTTGTTCCACACGTTGCTTCGTCTCATTTGCATCTCCATCTTCATCTAAATACGCAATCGCAATATTTGCTCCCTCTTTCGCAAAAGCGATAGAAACAGCTCGTCCAATTCCACTATCTCCCCCTGTAATTAATACATTCTTTCCTTTTAACTTTTCGCTACCTTTATAATTTGGATCTTCAAACTGTGGTAGAGGATTCATTAATGATTCAATACCAGGTTGTTTATTTTGATGTTGCGCTGGCATTGTTATAAAGTTTTTTTGCTGTGGCATAGCTTCTTTCAACTCCTTTTTCTTATAATGTGCATAATAAAAACTGAAATTCACACATCAAGTTACGATTAATATTCGAATTTAAGACACAAAATATGAATTGTTGTAAACTTTTTATGCAAAACTATTGCAAAATAGATAAAAAACGAATATTATATATAACTGTTGTGAAAATTATTCGTAAACAGAAAGGATGTTTATATGTTTAACCTTTCAAAACATAAAACTTCTATTAAAACTGAAATTATGGCAGGTATTATTACCTTCTTAACAATGGCATATATCATTGTCGTAAACCCAGTTATCCTTGGGGATGCAGGTGTTCCATTTGAACAAGCATTTACAGCAACAATTATCGCTGCTGTTGTCGGAACATTATTTATGGCGATCTTTACAAACTTACCAATCGCAATTGCACCAGGTATGGGATTAAATGCTTACTTCTCTTACTCTGTTGTAAAAGCTCATGAAGGCATGACTTTCGCAATTGCATTCTCTGCTGTATTCGTAGCAGGTATGATTTTAATTTTGTTATCATTCACATCTTTCCGTACAAAATTAATGGAAGCAATTCCTGAAAACTTAAAACATGCAATTACTGCTGGTATCGGCCTTTTCATCGCCTTTATCGGTTTACGTTTAACAGGTATCGTTACAAAAAATGAAGCAAATTTAGTTGGACTTGGTGATCTTCACTCTGCTCCAGTACTACTCGCATTAGCTGGACTTGGAATTACAATTGTCCTTATGTCTTTAAATGTAAATGGCGCACTATTTATCGGTATGCTATTAACTGGTATTATCGCTTTCTTCACGGGACAATTATCATTCTCAAACGGTGTTACATCAATGCCTGGCTTACCAGAAGGCATTATCGTTTCAAATCCAATTACTGCTGTATCTGATGTAATTAACTACGGATTATACGGCGTTGTATTCTCATTCTTCCTTGTTACATTATTCGATACAACAGGTACATTACTTGGCGTTGCTCAACAAGGTGGATTTATGAAAGATGGAAAGCTTCCAAAAGCTGGACGAGCTCTTCTATCTGACTCATTCTCAGCAACAATCGGTTCTATGTTCGGAACAACACCATCAACAGCTTACATTGAATCATCTGCTGGTGTTGCAGCTGGTGGTCGTACTGGTTTAACAACTGTTACAGTAGCTGTTTTATTCGCACTAGCAGCATTCTTCGGACCATTAGTAAGTGCCGTTTCTGGTGTATCCGCTATTACTGCACCATCATTAATTATCGTTGGTAGTCTTATGATGGGCTCAGTTCGCCACATCGATTGGGACGCATTTGATGAAGCATTCCCAGCATTCTTAGTAATCTTAAGCATGCCACTTACATCAAGTATCGCAACAGGTATCGCACTTGGATTTATTTCATACCCACTTATGAAAGTGGCAAAAGGTAAGTTCCGTGCTGTTCACCCGCTTGTGTATGTATTTGGAATCTTGTTCGCTTATCAATTGATTTTCTTACCACATTAAAAACCCTCTTTCTGAGGGTTTTTTATTTACAAAAAAACATTTGACAACTGTACATAATCATGGAATAATTCGAAATAGTTAAATATTAGATGTCTTATCAAGAGCAGGTGGAGGGATGAGCCCTACGAAGCCCGGCAACCGACCCATTTATGGGCACGGTGCTAATTCTTACAACATATTGTGTTGAAAGATAAGAGTAATATGATAAGACGTCTTTTCTATATGAAAAGGCGTTTTTTATTTTCACTCCCTCCTCTCTCTTCTTAGTTTAGGAGGGATTTTTTTATGAAAAAACTATGTTCCATCGTACTTATTTTTCTCTTATTTACATTAACAGCTTGTACAAATGAACAAGATGCTATCTCTTCACAAAAGCAACAGACTGTGAAGCCGGCAACTACACCGGTAGAAAAACAATTACAAACAGAAGTTCCAATCCAAATGAAGAAGCCATTAAAAATCGCATTAATTATGCAAATGTCCATCGGAACTTTTTCCTCTCAATATATTGAGGGTGTCAAAAAACAAGTTGAGCTATTTGGCGGCAGTGTACAAGTCTATAATTCTGATAATGATTTAGCAAAAATGGCTGCAAATTTAGATACTGCTATTAATTCAAAAGTGGATGGTATTTTAATTGATCATGGCCGCTCTGAGGCACTAAGACCTGGAGTAGAAAAAGCGTTACAGGCGAATATTCCCGTAGTTGCGTTCGATAACGATCTGCGCTTGCCAGGTGTGACAATTATTGATCAAGATGACTATAGCCTTGCATGGAAATCATTAAAAACTTTGGCAGAAGATTTGAATGGACAAGGAAATATCGCAGTCGTATGGGTTGGTGGATTTGCTCCAATGGAACGCCGCAACGTTATCATTGCTGCCTTTTATAAACGGTATCCAAATATAAAAGAAGTTGCAAGATTCGGTACTGCTAGTAATAACACACCGCTTGATACACAAACACAAGTAGAAGCTTTACTAAAGAAATATCCGAAAAAAGGCGATTTACAAGCCATTTTCGCTTCATGGGATGAGTTTGCTAAAGGGGCTGTTAAAGCACTTGAACAAGCTGGTCGTACAGATATAAAAGTATATGGCATTGACTTAAGTAATGAAGATTTACAACTCATGCAAAAAGAAAACTCACCTTGGGCTGCTACAGCTGCAACTAACCCAGCTGAAGTAGGTAAGGTTCAAGTACGATTTTTATACAAAAAAATTGCTGGTGAACAAACGCCAGATATTTATTCACTAGAACCTTATTTAGTAAAGAAAAATAGTTTACCGAAAGAAAATATAACAATGGATCAGTTATCAAAATATATAAACGGTTGGGGAGACTCAAAAGATGCATATTCCCCTTGGATGAAAAAATTAGAGAAGGAGAAAAAATGATGACGTTCTCTCTTCAAAACATTACACATTCTTATCATATTGCTACACCTGTTCTAGAAGATGTTTCTATTCATATTCAAAAAGGAAAAGTGCACGCTTTACTAGGCATGAACGGTGCAGGAAAAAGTACTTTACTAAAAATAGCAACTGGTGAAATCCAACCGGTTGCTGGCGATATAAAAATTGATAATCAGTCTGTTTCCTTTCCTTCACCTCGAGATGCAAAAAAGCATGGTATTTCTTTCGTAACACAAGAAGTAGATCACGGACTTATTCCCGGATTATCTGTATTAGAAAATGTACTAATCGATCATTTAGCAATGCTAAATAAAATACTATTTTCAAAGTCCAAATTAATCGCACTTGCTAAACAACATTTGCAAACTGTACAGGTAAATTTAAATGTTTCGGAAGATGTTTCAAACTGCTCATTACATGAAAAACAATTACTCCTTATCGCAAGAGCTTTATCTAACAATACAAATTACCTTTTATTAGATGAACCTACTTCTTCTCTTGGACCAAAAGAAGTTGAAACCTTCGGGAAACTATTAAAAGATTTAACATCAAAAGGAATTGGCATCCTCCTAGTTTCTCATCGTTTATCAGAGATTCGAAATTTCGCGGATGATGTAACCGTATTACATCACGGTAAAGTAGCACTTTCTGAAACCATTACAAAGATTACAGATCAACAAATTGTGGAAGCCATGACTGGAAAACAACTTGCACTTCCTATTAATACAGCACCAAAAACCGGAAGCGAAGAATTATTTAAAGTACAAGAACTTCAATTACACGAAGATCATTCTCCCCTTTCTCTTACAATACAAAAAGGAGAAACTGTTGTGATATACGGATTAATTGGAAGTGGAAAAACAACACTTGCCGAAACCTTATTTGGGGCTCGTCATACTTATCACGCTGAAATAGATGGTCAAACAATAAAAATCAAAACACCGCGAGATGCAATTAAAGCGAAAATTGCACTTGTACCAGAAGAAAGAAGAAAACAAGGCGTATTTCTTTCGGAAGATATTATAAGTCATACTAATTTACACCAATCAGGATGGCGACGAAAACAAATCGAATTAAATAATGCTACTACAGCAATTTCTTCTTTCAGTATTTCACCCAATGACCCAAAAACTTTTATTCATTCACTTAGTGGTGGAAATCAACAAAAAGTCTCAATTGCAAAGTGGGATGGATTCAAACCTAATCTATTCCTTTTGGATGAACCAACTAAAGGTGTAGACATAGCTGCAAAACAAGACATTTTTCAATTCATTCGTAGCATTACAGAAAACGGAAGTTCCGTAATTTATTTCACAGGAGAACAAGATGAAGCACTACATATCGCTGATCGCATTCTTATACTGGCAAACGGAGAATTTGTAGGTGAATACTTACCAAACGAACTATCTCCTGAACAGCTTTTACATTTATCTGAAGGGAGTTATTCCATTGAATCTCGTTCATAAAACTAAAAAACCATATTTACCTACTCACCTTTTTTATCAATCTAGTACAATTGCTATTATTATAGGTGTTACAATTTTTTTCTCTATCGTCAATGATTCTTTTTTAACATACAACAATATTAGTGACATTTTACGCTCTATTTCTATCGTAACGTTACTTGCGATCGGTGTTACCTTTACATTGATTGTAGATGGATTTGATTTATCGGTCGGCTCTACCGCTAGTTTAGCAACAATTGCCGCTGCTTCCTGTCTCGTTTTATATCGACAAGAACTATTAGCCACACTACTTGTTCCTATTCTTTGTGGACTATTAGTTGGGTTATTAAATGCACTACTCGTTATCCGAATTAAACTACCAGATTTACTAGCTACATTAAGTATCATGTATATCGTTAATGGACTACACTTAACATTTTCAAAAGGATCTTCAATTTATGAAGGAATGTCTGGCGCCAAAGGATATTTTATTCCTTCCTTTTTATTTATCGGTCAAGGTTCTATTTTAGGAATTCCAGTCCCTGTCATTATCATGCTTATCGTCGTTTTAATTGCACATCTATTTTTAGAAAAAACAACGTACGGTCGTTTCTTTTATATGACGGGTGGGAATCGAGAAGCTGCTAGACTAGCCGGTATCCCTACTGACCGTTACCGTGTGTATGCTTATATGATTAGTGGTTTACTAGCTTCTATTGGCGGCATTATTCTATGTAGCCGCGTTGGAACAGGACAAGTTTCAGCTGGTGCCCCCTTATTAATGGATGCAGTCGCAGCTGCCTATATCGGTTACGCAATGTTCGGCGCCAAGAAACCAAATATAGTCGGAACATTTCTCGGCTCAGTATTAATTGGAATTATATTAAATGGACTCACAATGATGAACGTCCCTTATTATGCACAAGATATCATTAAAGGCAGCATTTTAATTACAGCTTTAGCCTTTTCATTTGTTAAAAAGAAGCGTAAATAAAAAATAGAGCATCGAAATTCGATGCTCTATCTTCCCTTTGCAACAACCACACAAACTACCTTCAATACAAGAAATAAAAGACCGTTCACTATTGCTGCAACCCCTAAAAATACCGCTATCATCAGCTCTCCCATTCCATTATTCAATACAAACATAACAAAAGAAATGAAAGCCAAAATAA
Source organism: Bacillus sp. FSL R9-9834 (assembly GCF_038006905.1). Lineage (NCBI taxonomy): Bacteria > Bacillati > Bacillota > Bacilli > Caryophanales > Bacillaceae > Bacillus > Bacillus sp. FSL R9-9834. The sequence continues at coordinate 779,610 of NZ_JBBOWD010000001.1, read as the reverse complement.
ATAAGAAAATCACCCGAAAGCCTCCACGATTACTAAACTATGAAAAAGATAACAGCAGTTAAAAATTATTAATATTTCTCATTCATCTGTAATTCTTTACTATACTTTTGAATGAAAACTGACGAAACAACCATTACCATCCCTACACTAAATCCAATAAGCTGATCCAGTAACATTTCATCATGAATGAACCAACGTAGTAGAAATACCCCACCAAAAATAAGCATCATAGTAAATCCAGTATGTCGAAGCCCTTTATATACATTTTCCATATGTATCACCTCTCCATATATTTTTATCCATATTATACCATACATCCATCGAGCAAACGTATTGTCCTCCGGCAGTATGTAGCTACCTTTTGATCGTGCGTGACAACTAGTACCGTTTTTCCTTGTTTATTAATTTCTTTTAAAATACTCATAATTTTTTTCCCATTTTCTTGATCAAGAGCACCAGTCGGTTCATCAGCAAGTATAATTTTTGTATCTTGTGCTAAAGCCCTTGCTATTGCTGTTCTTTGCTGTTCTCCGCCTGATAACTCGTAAGGATATTTGTTAATATGCCTCTCCAGCCCTACCATTTTCAGCATTTCTTTTGATATTTGCATACGTTTCTTATGAGAAATTCTTCTATATACAAGCGGAAGCATCACATTTTCAACAACTGTATAATCACCTAATAGCGAAAAGTTCTGAAACACAAATCCAACTTCCGTGTTTCTATACTTATGATAGTTTGACTTGAATGTACTCGTATCCATTCCATCTAAAAAATACTTTCCAGCAGAGGAACTATCGATTAAGCCAATAATGTTAAGAAGAGTAGATTTCCCCGAACCAGAGGGCCCCATAATAGCTATCATTTCGCCTTTTTCTATTGTAAGATTAATATCCTTTAACGCACTAAAATTATTCTTTCCAAAGCCTTTAGCCACATTTACGAGTTGAATCATCTACAACCCCTCTTTCATATATGTATTTTTTATTTTTAATACATTGAAATAAATGATTGTATATATAATGAAGATCATTACAATTGATAACATACTTATAACAATCAATGATTCTTCAGAAACTTGTAACGTTCCAAAAAAAGATACGGTACTATTTTCTATCTCTTTTTGAATTTCAATCGCCCCGCTATTCTCCCATTGAAAATACGTAATTCCTATACATATCGATAAAATGAATAACAACATATACTCAATAATAAATGGAAGACATATTTGAAAAGCACTTGCACCTAACGCTGATTTAATAGAAATATTTTTACGCTCCATATAAAGTGCTGCCATTGATATTAATACAATAGATAGAAATGAAAAAAATAAGACTGTACCGCTTAACAATAATGGGTATGACATATTATCAATACCTTGCTTTTCGTTTTCTAACAATTTATTCGGATTTGTAACGTAATACGAATACCCCTTACCTTCTGTTACCTTTAATACTTTCTTTTGAAATTCATTTATATTTATCTTCTCGTTTGTTTCTATAATTAACCCATTGTATAACAGGTCTATACTATAGAACTCTATTTCTTCTATTCCAATTGGTAAAATCGCCATGTCATCTAATAATGTAATACGATTATCCGATATTTCACCGCTCCGAGGATATGTAAATGGTGAATTTTTTTCTAAAAAGCCAATTACTTTTAGCTTCATTTTTCCAGATGGTATAACATCACCAATGGATACTTTTTCTTTATAATTAGCCCCTAATATAACAGGTCTAATATCAAATACGGATTTATGAAATTCTGATTCCTCAAAATACCTTCCTTGTGAAAGTCGGATATGAAAGTATTTATTAATATCTTTATCAATAATAAGAGTCTTTATCGTTCCACTTTCTTTTTTTAAGCTAAATGAATAGTTACGGAACAAATAATTTGTTGTATTTATTATTGGTATCGTATTAGATAACCCTTGCATGAATTGTTGATAATCACTTTTCGCTTTTTCTTCGCTAAACAATGTTATATCTTGCGTCGCATAAAGTTCATAGAAACTTTTATGAGTCGATACATTATTTGCTACTGTCATCATTTTTCGATATCCCGACAGATTACTAATAAATTCTATAGCTGAAGAAAATGAAATAATTAAAGAAATTACTATAATCAAACTTGGTAACAACCGTTTTTTCATAGACCGTATAGAATCAAATATAAAAAACATGACGATCACCTACGTTCTTAAATGTTTTCCAGGATATATATTTATAATGTGCTTGATTGGAATTACAGTAACAAACATTGTAAGAAAAATGATAAAAACAATATTACATACGAATACATATGGTGTTAACGGTTTTAATAAGTATGTCTGAAAATACGTATGAATTGTTCCAGAAAACATTTCTAACGCCAGAAAAACCAACGACATCGCCACTAGAGAAATAAACAAAATTTGAACATACAGTTCACAATAAATAGATATATTAGAAGCACCTACTGCTTTTTTTAATGAAATCTCTCTTTCTTTTTTATAAATCCAAAATAAAACCGCGGAAAGCCCAGAAACTACTGCAACAAGAATGAATTTATAATAATACTTATTTGCTGGATCTATATGTGCTACCTGTAGTTCCTGAAGATCTCGTTCATTCAGTATTTGAACATCTCCCGAGAGCACTTCTTTGCTCTTATTCATAAATGTTTTTATCTCGTCATGAATAGATGATGTAGGATTAACAACTGTTAATTGTAATTGTTTACTCGCGATAATACCTTTTTTAGATATAGTAGGTAAATTTTGAAGCGGAACGTATATGTCTGATACACCGACGTCACTGTCTTTTCTTGATATAGTGCCTATTTTTTTATATGTATTATCAAATTCATATAACTCCTTTACATTCGTTTGATCACCAACAACCATATCATTTACATTTTCACGATGAAAATATTGCCCCTCAGAAATATATGGCGTCCAATAATAATCATCTTTTAAGTTCACAGCTACGATTTTTATTGCACCTGAACTATTTAATGCTTTTAAATGCTCTACGTAAATATCACTTTTCACAAAAGTATCTTGTATGAAAAGAACTATCGCTTCCAATTCCATTTCATTCGCTATCGGAACATTTAAAATTTGATTTTTTTCTGGGAAACCGATTTGAAAAGCAGAGATAAAATTCCGTTTAGACTCTGTTAAAAGTGCGGCTACTGATATAGAAAGAAAAGAAATAAAAAATGCCATAAGAAGAATTATGGAAAATAGTTTGTTGTTTTTTATATTTTTAAAAGCTAAATACATGTCTCTGCTCCTTTTAGATAAGAAGGAGATGATGAACATCCCCTTCTCCTTATCCAAATATTTATAAAGACAACTATTTAATATTTTTTACCACTGTAACCGTAAGTTACCGTTACTATCGAAAGTTCCTTTGTGTGTATCTTCTTGATAGTCATTATTCTCATTAGCATAATGCTCAGAATATAGGCCCTTTGCACCAAAGGCGTTATATGCGCCATTACTAACTGTGGCATTTAATGCTCTTCCAGATTCATGTGATCCTAATTTATCCGAAGCACTTTCAATATATGAATAACTTCCTTTTGAATTAATAAAAGAAATCGCTACTGAACAGCGAGATACATTTTGATTCGTAGTTGTTTGAGCTCTGTAAGATAGTAGGTTACCGCTTTTGTGACCGCTTAGAGTTGGATAGAATGCACTTGTTGAGATGGATGTTGCTAATAACATTAAAGTCGCAATCGAAAAAACCTTTCCCTTCATTAACAATCACCTCATAAAGTGAAACTTTAATCAGTGGGGGTTTTCTTCATCCCCCACTGATTATTAGTTGGACCAATCGGACTTTTATGGGCAGCCCGACCCCCACCTAACTTCTTTGCTTTCGCTGCATTTTAAGGTGGGGGTCTTACTGCCCATTAAAGTCGGATAAATTAAATAGTTTTGTAGCGCTACCTCATCATAATATCCTTCAAATAAATTCTCCTCAATAAGACACCCCTATGTTTTACAAACTCTTTAAACACTTAAACATTCATACATTTTTAAAAAGTAACGGATAAGCAAGCAATACAAAAAAGACTGCGGAGAAATTCTTCTCCGCAGTCTAATATTTATTTTTGCAAAAACGCCTGCAAATCAGCAAACTGTCTCTTTGCATCTTCATAGCCTTGCTCGTATAAATTTTGTAATTTTGCTGTATCTTTTTCCATACGATCTACTTGAAGCGGTACTTCTGGACGAATAACAAATAAATTACCTGCTTGTTCTTCTTTTTCAATGTAGTGAAGTGTTTCATTATACACTTCATAACGATTTAGCATCGTGTTAACAAGATTCGGATATTTTTTATAAGCTTTCGCAGCAATCCACCCAAATCTTGATTTTTTCTTTGCGTAACCGTGATTTCTTGTTAAAATTACGACTGATTTTTTAAATCCATCTTCCTGTGCTTTACGAACTGGAATTGGATCTGAAATCCCGCCATCTAATAATTGTTTACCTCGGTAATTTACTACTGGTGCAATGAAAGGTAATGAACTAGAAGCTTGTAATAAATTTAGTGCATCATCATTCGTTCCTTCTTTTTCAAAATAAACAGACTGTCCTGTTTCACAATCAGTCGTTCCTACAAGAAAACGCTCGGGGCTATTAAAGTATGTTTCAAAATCGAACGGCACATGCTTTTCTGGAATTTCATGAAAAATAAAATCCATATCAAATAGCTGACGTTTTCTCCATAAGTTTTTATACGATAAATATTTCGGATGTGATGCATAATCAATATTTACTGTTTTATTTCTATTTCTTTGTCTGGAAAGATACGACGCTGCATGACAAGCACCAGCTGATACACCGATTACATATGGAAAATATAAATCTTGTTCCATAAAGTATTCTAATATCCCACCCGTATATACACCACGCATACCGCCGCCTTCTAATACTAACCCTGTATTTTCAAGCATGTTACTCTCTCCTCTATATATATTGACCCTTTAATTATTCACTATGTTAAGTATCTGTTTCTATTATATATGAGTTCTTTCAGAAATTATATTTAAAAGACTTGAGAAAACGGAATTTTTTCTTCCAATTATATTTCCAAATGATCGGAAACATCCTTGACGAACCTTTGAATAAAATCTTGTTCTTCTTTCGTATATCTATCTAAAAGTAACAGCCACTTTTCTTCAGCTTGTTTATGCAATTTATCATGAGCTTTATATATTTCATTTCCGCTTTCCGTTAAGCGGAAGAAAATTTCTTTTTGATTGTCTAACATTTGCATCTTCTCAACGAATTTCTTTTGGAACAACTTTGTACAAACTTTAGAGATTGCGCCCTTCGTCATTCCCATTTCTATCGTAATTGCCGTTACATTCATCAGACCATTTTTCCCGATACACTCGATTACATGTAACTCAGATAAAGACATAGCACTTACACCTGTCTCACGAAGAAACTTCTCATTTTGTCCTTTCAAATGTTCTTCTCTTTTATGCAAAAGTGTACGAATGTCCGAAAGTATTTCCATTTGTTTCGTTGTATAATCCAATCTATTCGCCCCCTAAGTTTCCAAAGAAACGATTTAACTATATACCATTTTAAAATTATTTTTTCATATTTACAAGTTAGAAAAACATGTTAAAATAAATTTAGTTTCCAAGGAAACCAAAAAGAAGGAGGTTAACACAATGAAAAAATCCAAACTACATTTCATTTTATATGTTGTCTGTATTAGTGCCTTACTCGGTTCCTTCGCTCAAAATATTTACACACCTATCTTGCCCATGATTCAAGGTTCTTTTCATACTTCTCCTTATCTTGTAAATGTCACAGTTTCACTTTTCACATTCATTCTTGCAATTATGCAGCTCGTATATGGACCTTTCATTGATACAAAAGGAAGAAAACCTGTCCTTATCCCTAGTTTAGTCATTAGTACAATTGGTTCAATCGGATGTGCTTTTTCGGCAAACATTTATTTATTTCTCTTTTTTAGAGCTGTTCAAGCTATAGGAATAGCGGCTATACCTGTAGTTTCAGCAACGATTATCGGCGATTTATTTGAAGGAAAAGAACGAGGAGAAGCAATGAGCCTATACCAAATGTTACTTGCCCTCGCACCTGCGATTGGTCCTCTCATTGGTGGTTATCTCGGCAGTATAAATGGCCACTTATCCGTATTTCTCTTTTTATCTATACTTGGCATTCTCTTATTAATGATAAACATTTCACTACTTCCAGAAACAAAACCAACTGTAAGTAAGCAACCACAATCAAAAAAGAATTACTGGTTTATCTTAAAAAATAAAACTGGATTTTCTATTACTCTTATTGGCTTTATTCAATTTTGTATTTACTTTTGCTTCCTCGTTTTTTTACCGAGCATTTTAACAAATTTATTTCACCTAACTGCAAGTGAAATTGGTCTTATGTTTGTACCGATGTCCCTTTCTATTATGTTAGGAAGTTATTGCTACAAATTTTTGCAAAAACAATTCACAACAAAGCAAGCTTTATTCACCACTAGTTTCTTCAATATTATATGTGTCACTTTATTCTCTTTCACATATAGCATTAATATCCCATTTATCATTATCGTTACATCATTGTACGGTTTTAGTATGGGACTTTCTATGCCAACTCACACTACTTTATTAACGGAAGAATTCGTACAAGAACGCGCAACTGCTATCGGTATGTACAACTTCATCCGCTATCTTGGTATGGGCACAGGGCCACTTATAGGTGGATTTCTTTTATTTAATCAAAATTACTTTTGGATTTTCTTCATAGGTGCAATTACATTTCTACTTATCATTTTATATGCAATGAAAATGATACATTTTCATGCTTTACAAAAAGCAAAATAGAGCCCCCGAAAGGTCGGCTCTATTTTAAACTCGTTGATCCGCAACAATATGAATATCAATATGCTTCGTCTGTCTCATAATTTCATTCACAATCGAACCTTTTCGAATTTCTTCCCATCGCGTTCTCGCTGATTGCCCAAGTAAAATTTGCGTTACTTGTAATCTTTTTGCAACTTCAATAATAACATCCGCTGGCTTTCTTCCTTTCGCTTCTTCTAATACAAAACTTGCGTCAAATTGATTCGTGAGCGCCTTCCACTCTTCAATTGTCTGCTTTTTTCCAACTGAAAGAGAATCTATATTTTCTCTTTCAACATTTAATACATACAATTCAGCGTTTAACCGATCAGCCATGCGCCAGCCCCGTCGTATTAATTTCTCTGCTGTTGAACTGTACTGTACACAAACGAGAATTTTTTCTTTCACGCCAATTGGTTCTATCACTGTTTGACTAATTTTCTCGTCCATATCGTCAGCGACTTCACGAAGCGATAATTCTCTTAGTGCTCCTAAATTATTAAGCGTAAAGAAATTTTGTAAGCTTTGCTGAATTTTTTCTTCTTTATATATCTTTCCGTCTATTAACCTCTTCCGAAGTACTTCCGGCGTTGCATCGACAAGCTGAATTTCATTTGCTTTTTGTAAAATAAAATCTGGAATTCGTTCTCTTACTTTTACATTCGTAATTTGAGCTACAATATCATGAACACTTTCTAAATGTTGAATATTAAACGCTGACAATACGGATATACCAGCCTCTAACAATTCTTGTACATCCATATAACGCTTCTTATTTTTAGAACTGGGAATATTACTATGTGCAAGTTCATCCACAACAACGACTTGCGGTGCACGCTTTATAATTCCTTCCACATCAAGTTCATAAAACACTTTCCCTTTATACTCTATTTCTTTTAAAGGAACCTTTTCTAAATCAGCAATTGCGTCTTCCGTCTCTTTTCTCCCATGCGTTTCAATTAAACCAATTACAATATCCATACCGTCCTTTTTCATCTCTCTAGCATCCAGTAGCATTTTATAACTTTTCCCTACGCCTGGAGCTGCTCCTACATATAGCTTTAACTGTCCCCGATTTTGCTGACGAATATATTCTAAATATTCCTCTGGTGTTCGCCTTTGAAACGTCGGTTTATAGTCATCCGCATACAAAACACTCACAACCTTTCTTTTGAAACAACGCTACCTCAATCCGTTAGATTGAGGTAGCACTGTTACTATTTCATTAGTTTCTGTAATTCTAAATTTAACTTTAAAACGTTTACGCGGGTCTCTCCAAATAAGCCAAGTGCCGCGCCTTCTGTTTGATCCTTAATCAATTGATTTAACGTTTCTTTCGAAATATTCGTTATTTTAGAGATGCGCTCTACCTGCACGGAAGCTGCCTTCGGACTAATGTCAGGATCAAGCCCTGAACCTGAATTTGTCACTAAATCGATTGGCACTTCTGTAACTGGTACGGTGGGATTTTGTTTCTTCCACTCTTCAATACTTTTCTCTACTCGTTTCTCTAAATCTGGATTAGACGGTGCATAGTTATTTGAACCAGATGCCTCTGCTTTATATTCAATACTAGAAACACGCCCATGAAAATAACGTGGATCTGTGAAATTTTGACCGATTAATTTCGAACCAATCACTTCATTTTTATCATTATATATTAGACTTCCATCCGCATTATCCTTCATGACTGCTTGTGCAATACCAGTAATAATAAGTGGATATACAAGTCCGCACAACACTAAAAATGTAAAAGTAATACGGATGATTGGTGATAGTATACTTTGTTTCTTCGCCATCTTTTTCCCCTCTTCCTTATATGAACAAGCCGACAATTATATCAATTACTTTAATTCCAATGAACGGTACAATCACTCCGCCCAGCCCATAAATAAGTAGGTTTCGGCCAAGTAGTGCATTCGAACTCATCGGTTTATATGCGATACCTTTCATCGCCAATGGAATGAGTAATGGAATAATAACTGCATTAAATATTAATGCTGATAAAATCGCTGACAGTGGTGATGTTAGTTTCATAATGTTCAATGCTTCCATTTGCGGAATCGCAAGTGTAAACATCGCTGGAATGATTGCAAAATATTTTGCGATATCATTTGCAATACTAAACGTCGTTAACGCACCGCGTGTCATTAACAATTGCTTACCGATTCCTACTACCTCAATAATCTTCGTTGGATTCGAATCTAAATCAATCATATTCGCTGCTTCTTTCGCAGCTGTTGTACCACTATTCATCGCTAATCCAACGTCAGCCTGCGCTAATGCCGGCGCATCATTTGTACCATCACCTGTCATCGCTACGAGTTTCCCTTTATCTTGCTCCGCTTTAATAACTGCAATTTTATCCTCTGGTTTGCACTCAGCAACAAACTCATCTACTCCTGCTTCTTTTGCAATGGTTGCTGCTGTTAATGGGTTATCCCCTGTACACATAACCGTTTTAATCCCCATTTGACGCAACTGTTCAAAACGTTCACGCATACCAGGTTTTACTGTATCTTTTAAATAGATTAAACCGTAAATACGATTATCTACTGCAACTACAAGTGGTGTTCCGCCCTCTTTTGAAATGAAATCTGCTTTTTGATTTACATCTTTCGGAATTGTTCCACCTTGTGACTGAACCCATTCAATCACGCTACCGACAGCACCTTTTCTCACTTTCGTTCCATCCTGTAAATCAACACCACTCATTCTCGTTTCTGCTTTAAATGGAACAAACTCACCTTGTTCTGCAAGTTCTCTATTATATGATATAGATTTCGCTTGCACATACTCGATAACTGATCGACCTTCTGGTGTTTCATCTAAAACTGAGCTAATCGCAGCCCACTTTCCAACTTGCTCAATCGTTTCATTTCCTACAGGTAATAATGTATGAGCCATTCTGTTCCCGAAAGTAATCGTACCCGTTTTATCTAAAATAATTGTATTAATATCGCCAGCAGCTTCTACTGCTTTACCCGACATCGCTAACACATTAAACTTTGTCACGCGGTCCATCCCGGCAATACCAATCGCTGATAATAATCCACCAATTGTCGTTGGAATTAAACAAACTAACAATGCTACAAGTACAGCTGTATCAATTTGAAACCCTAAATAATTTGTGAAAATCGGCAGCGTCACAACAACGATTAAGAAAATAAGCGTTAAACTCGTTAATACTGTATTTAAAGCAATTTCATTCGGCGTTTTTTGACGCGCAGCTCCTTCTACTAACGAAATCATTTTATCAATAAATGATTCACCAGGATTACTCGTAATGACAATCGTAATCTCATCGCTTACAACCATCGTACCGCCTGTCACGGAACAAAAATCACCGCCTGCTTCTTTTATTACAGGAGCTGATTCCCCTGTAATCGCAGATTCATCAACAGATGCTAACCCTTTTATTACTTCTCCATCACTTGGAATCATTTCTCCTTGTTTTACAATAACAACGTCACCTTTTCTTAGATCAGTTGCTGAAACTTGGACGATGTCTCCATTTTCTTTTACAACATTTGCAAACACATCTTTCTTCGATTGTTTTAAAGAATCAGCTTGCGCTTTCCCCCGTCCTTCCGCTAATGCTTCTGCAAAGTTAGCAAATAAAACTGTAAATAATAGAATGAGGGAAACTGTTATATTAAACCATCCTGGTACACTACTAGAACGACTTGGAAGAAACGATAAAATGAACGTAATGATAAATCCAATCTCCACAACGAACATAATCGGATTTTTTATCATAACTTTCGGATTCAATTTCGCAAAGGATTGTTTCATCGCATGTTTCACGATATCACGATCCATCGTTTTCGCTTGTCTAACCTCATCTTCTACTGCATGTATGTGTGACTCATTTACTCTTTTTTCTTTTACTACTACCGGTCTCATCATTTACCCTCCATTACTTCAATGTAAGAAATTCTGCAATTGGGCCGAGTACTAACATCGGGAAGAATGTTAATGCACCGACAATTACAATTGTTCCGATGAAAATGCCGCCAAATAAACTATTATCCGTACGGAACGTTCCGACTGTTTCTGGCACAACCGTCTTCTCTTTCAATGAAGCTGCAACAGCTAGCATCGTAATTAAACTAAAATAGCGTCCTAAAAACATAACTAAACCAGTTGTAATATTCCAAAACGGTGTATTATCTGCTAACCCTTCAAATCCAGATCCGTTATTCGCAGCTGATGACGTATACTCATAAACAACTTGTGTTAAACCGTGGAAGCCCGAGTTAGAAATCGCTTCTGTTCCTAAATGTGTAGAAAGAGCCAATGCCGAAAATCCTAAAATAAGCAGTGGATGAAATAGTATCGTTACCGCAATTAATTTCATTTCCTTCCCTTCAATTTTCTTACCTAAAAACTCCGGTGTCCGTCCAACCATCAATCCAGATATAAAAACTGCAATAATCGCATACATAATAATGTTCACAAAGCCTGCTCCAACGCCGCCGTATACTGTGTTTAACATCATATTTACGAGTGGTACTAACCCGCCAATTGGTGTTAACGTATCATGCATCGTATTCACCGCTCCGGTTTCAGCAGCTGTCGTTACTGTTGCGTATAGTGAAGAAAATACTGTTCCGAACCTTACTTCTTTTCCTTCTGAACTTCCTTGTACATGTTCGATACCCATTCCATTTAAAGCTGGATTTCCATGTAATTCAGATGTCGTAATCGTTATAAACCCTAGTAAAAAGACCATGAATAGTGAAACGAAAAGGATGCGACCTTGCTTTTTATTGCCCACCATTCGTCCATACGTAAATGGAAGTGCTGTTGGCAATAACATCATAAGCATCATTTGCAAAATATTACTCATTTGTCCTGGATTTTCGAAAGGATGTGTAGAGTTTGCTCCGAAAAATCCACCGCCGTTATTTCCAAGTTCCTTAATAGAAACGAATGATGCAACTGGCCCGCGTAATATGCTTTGCTTTGCCCCATCAATTGTTTGTGCTGTAACGGCACCGTCTAACGTTTGTGGTACGCCAAGTGCAACAAAGACTAGTGCCGCCATAAATGCGATAGGAAGAAATACTCTCGTTAATGCTCTCGTAAAATCAACGAAAAAGTTACCGAGTTCTTTTCCAGCAAGCCCTCTTATAAATGCCATAACGAGCGCTAAAGTCGTTGCCGGTGCTGCAAACATTAAGAATGTAATTCCGATTAATTGTGATAAATAAGATAAACCATTTTCACCGCTATAATGCTGTAAGTTCGTATCAGCCATAAAACTAATTGCTGTATTAAAAGCGAGCGTAGGCTCCATTCCTTCAATGTGTGCTGGATTTAATGGCAATACTCCTTGTAGTCTGAAAATGAAATATACGACAACAATCATAAATCCATTTAATAAAACTAATGATAATGCGTACTGTTTCCACGTTTGATTATATTCTTTTACACCCGTAATTTTAAAAATAAGTTTTTCAAAAGGCCCGAATACTTTATCCAGCTTTTTACTCCCTTGAAAGGCTTTCTCTAAATAAATTCCCGTTGGCTTTGCCACAAGAATAAACAATAGCATTGTAATAACAACTGCAACCCAGATCATAATGAATGACTCCCCCTAATTAAAACTTTTCCGGATTTAATAATGCATACACTAAGTACACCGTAATTGCTGCAACAATAATTGATAAGGCAATCATCATGATTGCTTCCCTTCTTTCACAACTTTATCTGACCAACTTGCAAGACTTGCCATCGATGCGACTAACACAACAAAAATTCCGATCATTACAACATCTAACATAGCTACCCTCTCACCTTTCTGTAAAAATTTACCATTAAAATATTAAAAAAGAACACTGAGCTCTACTCAGTGTTCAAAAAATGAACAACAAAAAGTAAACCTCCTCTCTAAACGCTTACGAGGTTAGCTGTCGGATTCGGGCCTAAAGAGTAGCCCTACTTTCAAAACTGAAAGATTCACCCCAAGTGACAATGCACAAAATTGGTTCCCCCGCTCCATTTCTGGAACTCAGCGATTTTAGGTTTTTTTGGAAATTTTATGAATGATTTATGAGAGTAAATATACTCCTCTATTTTTCACTTGTAAAGAGCTAAATTACTGAAAATAAGAAAATATCCATCTATTTAAACGCTTACATTGAGTGTTATTAATATTTTTTCATCTGTTTTCTCGTCTTTTCTTTCTTTTTCACATAAATGATCTTTTAAATACGAAATAAAAAGAGCGAATGACATGAAGTGCATAGCTTGTTGCACTTCGCATTCGCTCTTTTTTCATTCACTATTTATTCTCCTCGTAAAAAAGCACGTAAATTTCTCCCGCGAATATAAACTTGTGACAATTCTGCATGTAGCTGCTCATATTCGATAACATCTGTTTTTAAATATAAAGCGTCTTTTGATGGCAATATGATATAGGGCCTTGGAAAAATAGGATCAAGTACGACCAATTCTTGAACTCGCTCTACCGATACCGCCCAACGATTCGCTATATCTCCTAGTAACAACACCTTCATCTTCTTCTCCCCCGCCCTATTCAAAAAATAAAAAAGAAATATTATCACAATTCGTAAACACGACAAATGTAGCTCCAATTGTTTCATAGAGCCTCGCTGGATACCGTTTATTCCTTGTAACAACAGTAATAGGCGCTTGAAAAGAAAAGCGAATGTGTTCTGTAAAGAAGCTAACGATTGGAAGCTCATCCCCTAGTAAAATCACCTTCTTAATACACTCATAAATACTAGTAAAATCCTGCTCCTTACTACAACTATACGTCCAATCAAATCCACAATTCCTCACTTCAGCCGCTATCTCTTCATTTGCTGTAAAAATAATTAACTCATGTTGAAAGGCTACTAAATCTATTAAACTATTTATCTTGCTTTCTTCTCCAACACAAATAAGTGTTAGTTCCATGTACCTCATCCTCCTTAGCATAAAAGAATTCAAACATAGATTGATATTCCCCTATACTAATCAGATCGATGAAGTGATGTATCCATCATGGCACCGTCCTCTCTCAAGACGCTTACGAAGTTAGCTGTCGGATTCGGACTTTGAGAGTAGCCCTACTTTCAAAATTGAAAGATTCACCCCTAGTGACACTGCACAAATTGGTTCCTCCGCTCCATATAATTGGACTCAGCGTATTACAAAAAATATATTCTGGCTGATATATTACTCCTGTATTTGGAAAAAGTAAACAGAAAAAAAGTCAGTTATACAACTGACTTTTTTTCTACTTATACATGTGATTTATTTAATTTATACGCAAAATGATTCGTCGGTCCATGACCACTTCCAATATGCAGCGGCTCTTCAATTGCTATACTAATAAATTGTTTTGCTTCTTGAACTGCCTCTTCAATTGAGTATCCTTTCGCAAGTCCTGCTGTAACCGCTGAAGCAAATGTACAACCGCTTCCATGCGTTTGCTTTGAAGGAATTCGTTCACTTCTAAATTCAATAAACTTTTCTCCATCAAAAAGTAAATCAATTACTTCATTACCTTGATATTCTGCATGTCCGCCCTTCATAAGTACATATTTCGCACCTAATTCATGCAGTACTTTTGCAGCCTCTTTACTATCTTCAACGTTATGGATTTCCAACCCAGTTAACACTTCTGCCTCAGGAACATTCGGCGTTACAACTGTTGCTACTGGTAATAAATATTCTTTTAATGCTTGTACTGCTTCTTGTTGTAATAATGATGCACCGCCTTTAGCAATCATAACAGGATCTAGTACAATATTATTCCAGCCAAATTTATTAATATGTTCTGCTACAATTTGAATAATTTCGCTGCTAAATAACATTCCTAATTTCACAGCATCTGGTGTTAAATCCGTACCAATTGAATTCAACTGTTCCGTAATACCTTCTAATGGAACTGGATATACCCCTTGAACGCCAAGCGTATTTTGAGCAGTAATTGCCGTAATAGCCGTCATCCCATACACACCAAGCTCTTGGAATGTTTTTAAATCTGCTTGAATGCCGGCACCGCCGCCACTATCAGATCCTGCAATTGTTAAAGCTTTATTTACTTTCATCCCACTCATCCTTTTCTATCCAAAATAGCGATGATAAATCGTCTTTGCTTCGCTTATATCTTTCGTTCCATGTACAAGTACACGACCATCTTTAAAAGCAACTAATCTCTTTTCTTCCACAGAAAATGATAATAAATATGGATTTACATTTAAATCATGCACACGATCATTCAGCAGCTCTTTATATCGTTCAAAATCTATTTCCTCTTTATGAGGTGGTCTAATTTGAACTGTATTTCTCCCGCATAACACTGCTGTTTTCGATGTATTATCTTTATTTAAATACGGATACAAGGCATTCTCTCCGCACGAAGGACAATTGTGCTTACGAAGCTTTTGCACATTCATACATGAATATTCATTCTTCCATACATCAAACGATACAAGTCCATCTCGAAGCGATTCGTAATCTTCTACTAACAGTTTAAGAGCTTCCGTTACTTGATGAGAAACGACGAGAGATACAGCAGGTGATATAATCCCCGCTGTATCACATGTCGCCCCGCCAAGCGGAATCGATTGTAATAAACAAGATAAACATGGCGTTTTACTAGGAAGAATTGTGTAAGAAAGGCCGTAACTCCCTACACATGCTCCGTAAATCCATGGAATAGAATATTTTTGCGCTATATCATTCACAATGAAACGCGTTTCGAAATTATCAGTTGCATCAATCATTACATTAACGTTTGTAACAAGCTCTTCTAATTCCTCAGCTGTTACATCTTGAACGAGCGCTTCTACTCTTACTTCACTATTAATCTCTTCTAGACGCTTCTTCGCTGCTACAGCTTTCGGAAGATTATTTTTCACATCACTCTCTGCATACAATTGCTGCCTTTGTAAATTACTCCAATCGACATAATCTCGATCAACAATCGTTACTGTACCAACACCAGCTCTTACAAACATTTCTGCATTTGCACTACCTAATGCACCTGCGCCGATAATAAGCACATGCTTTTCCCTTATCTTTTGCTGTCCTTCTTCTCCAATTGGAGAAAATAGTTCTTGGCGAGAATATCGATTATTCAACTACGCTCATTCCTTCTAAAGGACTACTTGCCGTTGCACAACGCTTACGTGCAATACGACCTGCTTCAAATCCTAAACGGCCTGCCTCAATACTTAATTTCATTGCTTGTGCCATTTTAATAGGATCTTTTGCTCCTGATACAGCTGTGTTTAATAACACGCCATCTGCTCCTAATTCCATCGCAAATGCCGCATCAGCCGGGCTACCGATACCAGCATCAACGATAACTGGTACTGTCGCTTGTTCAATAATGAAGCTCAAATTCAATGGATTTACAATACCAAGTCCTGATCCAATTGGAGATGCTCCTGGCATAATCGCATGCACGCCAAGTTCTTGTAATTTACGTGCTAATACAACATCATCAGATGTGTACGGAAGTACGATAAATCCTTCTTCTAGTAACATTTCAGATGCCTTTAACGTCTCTACCGGATCAGGTAATAACGTTCTATCATCACCAATAACTTCTACCTTTATCATGTCGCAAAGCCCTGAAGCTTTTGATAATTTTGCAATACGAACAGCTTCTTCAGCATTTTTTGCTCCGGCTGTATTCGGTAATAACGTATATTTTTTCACATCAAGTTTCTCTAATAAATTAGGCTGCTTTGCATCAAATATATCCATACGACGTACTGCGAACGTTAAAACTTCAGCCTCAGATACATCAATTGCCTTTTGCTGCACATCAAAATCAGGGAATTTTCCTGTTCCTAATAAAAGTCTAGAATGAAATGAAAATGGTCCAATGTTTAACATAATCAACCGCCTCCTACGAAAGTTACAATCTCAATTTGGTCTCCATCAAAAACAGATGTATCTGTATGATCATCTTTTTGTAAAATATCTTTATTACGCTCTACTACAACAATTCTGTTATCTAACTCTAAATGTGTAAGTAGCTCAGCTACTGTTTTCACACTCTCTGGCACTTCAATTTGATTACCATTAATTTTTAAATTCAAACTTCCATCCCCTTTCTAAACTGTTTTAGAAAGCAATGAATCTAGCAAGTGAGTCTCCTGCTTTCCCTCTATTAAATCAGCCATATATTGACCAGAAACAGGACTTAATAAAATGCCGTTTCGATAATGGCCTGTGCAAGCATATAAACCTTTTATTTCTTCATGCTCTCCCATATAAGGAGCTTCATGATTCGACTGTGGTCTTAATCCTGCCCATGCACTTTCCCATTCAGCTTCTTTTAAAGCAGGCAATATTGTATACGCGCGCTCTAATATAGAAGTAATACTTTCTGGTTGCACAGTTTTATTGAACGTACGAGGCTTCATCGTTGCTCCAATTACGTAACGTCCGCCGCGCTTTGGTGCAATGTAAAATCTTTCTTGGAAAATAGGCGCCTTTAAAAGTGGTTTTCTACTTCTTACCGCTACTACTTCTCCTTTAACCGGATATGTACCCCATTCGCGGTGAAAATAACCTAGTAACTTCGTGCTCCATGAGCCACCTGCAATAACAACTTTCTCGCAAGTGATCATACCTTCGCTTGTCACAATTCCAGTCACTTTATTATTTTCAATACGAATATCAAACACTTCTGTCTGTTCATATATATCAGCGCCCGAAAATGATGCGGAATGTGCGAATGCTTTCGTAAGCTCTGGTGCAATAACATGACCATCTTTTGGATAATATACAGCCCCTATAATTGACTCAGATAGATACGGCTCTTTCTCTCGCAAACGATCTCCCGCCAGAAAGTAAGAATCTTCACCGGTTTTCTGCTGCCAATCCATAATGTGAAGAATTCTTTCCTTCTCCTCTTCATTTTGAGCAATGCGATAAATGCCTTTCTCTTCATACCCAATATCGATGCCTGTTTTTTCACGTAAAACTTCTGCAAGTTGTGGAAATATAGCACGGCTTTCTCTAGCAAGTTCAAATAGCGGGTCATATTCATCCCATTCTGCCTGCACCCCAAGTAAACCAGCGGCTGCTTTCGAGGCTTCAGATGCAATCTGTTGCTTCTCTACAATCGCTACTTTATGTCCTCTTTCTGCTAGAAAATGTGCAACTGAACTACCAATTACACCACCGCCAATTATCGCTACATCATACTTCTTACACATGTTTTTCCGCCCACTTTCTTATTGATTCCTTATAAGACTTCGCTTTGCTATACGGGTTACTACTACTTATAATCCCAGACATAACAGCAATACCACTGACGCCGTTAGTAAGAACATCTCCAGTGTTTTCCGGAGTGATTCCTCCAATTGCTGTAATCGGTATGGATAAACACTTTGCAATGTCTGAAATTTCTTCAAGCCCTCTCGCTGGCACACCTTTTTTACAATCTGTCGGAAATACATGACCATAGACGAGTGAATCCGCGCCATTCTTAAATGCATCAATCGCCTCTTCTAAAGAATGTACAGAATAACCGACATGCAAATAAGAAAACTTTTCTTTCACTGACCTTACATCTGCGCTTCGATATCCTAGCTGCACGCGCGGAATGTTTAATAAAATAGCAATATCAATTCGATCATTTATCACTATTTTTGATGCTGGAAAGCCTTTCTTCAAAAGACTTTCCACACCTTCATACAATTCCTTCGTGCTTTTCTCACGCTCACGAATATGCAAATAATCAATTTCACTTTCAATTTGCATCGCTACATTCACTAACTCTTCGAATGACATGTGACCATTTGAGATTACATGAAGCTCATTTTTCATATTCATTCGCCTACTTTAAAATGTTTTCGAATAACTCATCTGCCGGAACGATTTCTTTCGTCATTCCTTTATCTTTCAACCATTTATTTTGTTTCTCCCATGACTCTTTTGAATCTGATAAAAATGGTTCATCCTTCGTTTCCATTTTCTCTAATAAAATTTTCATACTTTCTTTTTCAACTTCTGGTACAAGTGGGAAGTTTTCTTTTTCCTGATGATTTAATAAAATATTTAATGCTTCATCTGGATTTTTCTTCATGAAATCATAACCTTTTTTCGTACCACGTAAGAAAGCTTGCAACGCTTCTTTATCTTTTTTCAACGTTTTATCACCTGTTACAAATACGAGCTCATGATAATTCGGTACACCGTAATCTGCTGGATTAAAGTATGCTGGTTCATGACCTTCATGACGCATAACAGGTACTTCATGGTTAATGTATGCCCCTGTTACCGCATCCACTTTTTTTGTAATTAATGCTGGTACTAAATCAAAACCAACATCGACTACTTTCACTGTATCTGGATTACCACCAGCTTCTTTTACCATCGTTTTTAAATACATCTCACTTAAAGGTGTTCCAGAATATCCAACTGTTTTACCCTCTAAATCTTTTGGCGATTGAATGCCTACAGACTTCAGCGATACAACATGATTTAATGGTGAACGTACAACAGCCCCAATTGATTTCACTGGAATTTGTTCATTTGCTTTTGCCATGACAACATCTGGCTGATAATATAAGCCCACTGTTACTTTTCCTGCAGCTGCTAACGTTAATGGGTCAGTCGGATTAGAAGGGAATTTAATATTTACCTTTACTCCTTCTTCTTTAAAGTAACCTTTTTCAATTGCCGCATAAATAAAGCTATGTACCGCATTTGGGTACCAATCAAGCATGACCGTTATTTCTTTCTCTTTTTTACTTTTTTCTGATGCTGAATTACTCGAACATCCAGCAATCATTGCAACTAATAATGTAAACACAAAGATGCGCTTTAAAAATTTCATGAATGCTTCCTCCAACTAATGAATTTTTTTTCTACTAACGAAATAAGTATGACGAAGAGAATAGCTAATAATGATAACAATACAATGGGTGCAAATACACCTGCCCCGTCTAACTGCGTCATCATTCTCTTACTGAAATATCCTAGCCCCGCTTGTGCACCGAGCCATTCACCAATTGCCGCCCCAATTACACTAAGCGGTACTGCAATTTTTAAAGCTGAGAAAAAATAAGGAAGAGCAGACGGCAATTTTAATTTAAGAAAAACATCTTTTTTCGTTGCCCCATACGTAACTAAAAGCTCTTCCCATTCTTTTTTCGTACTGCGCAGTCCATCATACGTATTAACCGCAATTGGGAAAAACGTAATTAAAACCGTAACAACAACCTTACTCCAAATCGTATATCCAAACCATAAAACAAATAGCGGAGCAAGCGCTGTAATAGGAATCGTTTGCGAGGCAACTAATAATGGATAAAATGCTCTCTCCATCCATGTACTCGCATTCATTAACATCGCTAGCCCTACCCCAAGTACGATAGAAATAGCCACCCCTATTAAAACGACATATAATGTTGCTGGCAAATGAACTGTAAATAATATGTCTTTTAGTTTCCATATCTTCATTACAATCGCAGACGGTGACGGTAAAATGTACATTTCATCTACAATTCTTGCGCCTACTTCCCAAAGAGCAAGTAAAATACTAGAAAGTGTAAGAGCAGGTAATAGCTCCTTCAACCGGTTCATCATACGAGTACCTGCCTTTGCAACATACTAAGAAGCTCATCTTTCAGCGCTAATACTTCTGGTTTATATAAATCTTTTCTTGTCCGATTATGATCAAGCGGTACAATCCTCTCGGTTAAAGTAGTTATCGGTTGCTGCTCTACTACTAAAATTCGATTAGAAAGAAACAATGCTTCTTCCACATCATGAGTGATAAATAAAATTGTTTTTTCCCACTCTTTCCATTGTTCAAACAACCATTCTTGCAAAGAGGCCTTCGTTAAAGCATCCAACGCACTAAACGGTTCATCTAACAGCAATATCTCCCCACCTGTTAATAAAGTTCGAATAAAGGATACACGTTGTCTCATACCACCAGATAAATCTTTCGGATATTTTGTCTCATACCCTTGTAAGCCAAATTTATGCAATAGTTCCTTCGCCTTTATTTGTGCTTCTTTCTTCTGTACACCTTGGCACTCTAACGGCAGGGCAGCATTCTCAATAATCGTTCTCCACGGCAAGAGCATATCTTTTTGGGGCATATATCCTACAGGATGGCTCTTTGTCTCTGTCAGCTCTATCTGTCCCGTACTTGCTTCTTCTAAACCTGTAATAAGGCGAAATAAAGTACTTTTCCCGCATCCACTCGGTCCGATAATGCTTACAAACTCTTTATCTTGTATAGAAGCATTTAATTCATTAATGATTGGCTTCTCATCATAATGAAAAGAAACATTATGAAACTGTAGTATGTTCTTGCTCCTCAAATCCCCACATCTCCTTACGGTAGGACATATCCCAGAATAAATATTCAAATCGACTGGAATATAGGAAAATCTCCTCTAATCGATCTAGCTCTTTTTCAGACTTTCCAACTGCCATTTCATTTAATAAATCGATTAACCAAACACAAAGGTTGCCATATTCTTCAGAGCTATAGCCTTGAATCCACTCACCAAAGAACTCATGATCTCTTGCTCCAGGAATATCATTTAAACGCTTTCCAATCTCCCAGTAGCTCCACATACATGGAAGAAGTGCTGCTATTAATTCCGCAAGTGCGCCATTTTGAGATACAGACATCATGTAATTTGTATAAGCTAAATTTTTAGCAGATGGCTTTGCAGACTCTATCTCCTCTATAGAAATTCCAAGTCTTTTTGCATACTGTTTATGAATGGTCATTTCTCCATTTAATATCCCATCAATTTGTTCAGCAAATTTCCCCATAACTTGTGGATTTGTTGCCTTTACAACACCGATCGCATATAACTTTGCATAATCTAACAAGTATAAATAATCTTGAATAATATAATACTGAAACTTATCTTTTTCTAACGTACCATCCCCCATACCTACAACAAATGGATGATTATGACTCATCTCCCAAACTGGTTGTACAGTTTCTAATAATCTATCGCAAAATTTCATTTCTCTATCCCCTTTCAATTTATATATCTAAATAAAAAACCACTTCTAAATAAGAAGTGGTTACAGCAAATAAAATTATAATTTATTCGTTGCTCCACTTCCCTTCGCTAGTATTACCTAGATCAGGTCTGTAAGGGTTAAGGATTATTCCTCTCTCAGCACAACAAGCACCCCTAGTGGTTTCAATATGAAATTTTCAAATAAAAAAGCCCCGTTTCTATACGCAAAGAAACGGGGACTCATTGTTAGTGTCCGAATTGCTTCCCTACGCTAGCATAATCTAGATCAGGTAATAAAAAGGATCAAAGACTTAAGGCCTTACTCTCAGCTGGCAACACCAGCTCTCCTAGCAAACTATAAAATTATCACTGTCAGTATAACATCGTAATAAGACATCATCAACTGTTTTAATTTTCTCAATTGTCAACAAAATAACAAAACCATATAATACTTATATTCTATCTTAGAAATTATTATCCTAATGAATTGGATAAAAAGGAATCATTATCCTCAAAAAATTTATTTTTATATTGATTTCATATTACATTTATGTGAATACACCCACTATATTATATCTTTATACTATAATAAAATTACAACTATACAACTAGAGGAGGTCTCTATTATATGAATATGAAAGCTACTGCTTTAACAGCAACTACTGTCGCAATTGCTTCTTTACTTCCTTCTATGGGAGAAACAAATGTACAAACAGCCAACGCTGAACAATTATCTAATGTGAAAACTGGATATGTCAAAGTCGATCAAGTAGCCTTACATACAAAAGATAACGCAAATAGCTCATCAATTGATACAATTCGCTTTAATACGAAAGTGAATATACTTGAAACAACTAATGGCTGGTATAAAGTATCTGTTAATAATAAAGTAGGTTACGTACAAAAAGATTCTATTCTACTAAAAAACAAACTTCAATCTAATAATCAATATATCGTCAATGCCAATGCATTAAACGTTCGTTCTGAACCTAATTTAGAATCTTCAATTTTAGATGTATTACCAAATGGGAAATTCGTTACCATTCAAGAAGAACAAGGCGAGTGGTATAAAATTTTACATAATGGCAAAACAGGTTACGTACAAAAGGCATTCGTATCTAATGGTTCACAGCCTTTAGTAAAAGGCATCACAGTTCAAAATAATGCGAAATACACAGTTGCAACACCTAAACTTAATGTACGTAGCAACGCTAGTACAAGTAGTGCACTACTTGGTTCATTACAAAATGGTACACAATTACAAGTAGTGGAAACTGTAGGAACTTGGTATAAAATTCGTTTTGGCACAGGATACGGATATGTGGCAAAGCATTATGTAGTGCAAAATCAATCACAAGCTCAAACGGCTCAACCTACTTCCATTCCAGCCGTTTTCAAATTCCCTACTCAAGGAAAAATTAGCTCAACCTTTGATATGCGCTGGGAACAAATGCATTATGGTATAGATATCGCAGCTCAGGGTAATGTCTCTATCCAGGCGGCGGCTGCAGGTAAAGTCGTGAAATCATATTATTCAGCTAGCTATGGCAATGTTGTGTTCATCGCCCATCAAATAAACGGGAAATTATATACAACTGTCTATGCTCACATGAAAGATCGCACTGTACAAGCTGGCGATCAAGTACAAGCTGGACAATTAGTAGGTCATATGGGAAACACAGGTCATTCATACGGGCAACATCTTCATTTTGAATTACACAATGGAGAATGGAATTTTGAAAAAACAAATGCAGTAAACCCACTGCCATATTTAGTTAGGTAAATTGTATGCCACGCAATATCAATATACCTCTCTTAATTGAATACTTAGCCTTTTTAGGCTTAATCTGTTGCTTAGTAATTTATAATACAAATACTGTATTTTTATCTATTATCATTGCTTTTGTTGCTTTAGAAATTATGATGGAAGCTTTTCAAGTTCAACTAAAACAAAAAATTGCCCATATTTATAATGCCATCTTTCTATTAAGTGCTTTAATAACAAATATTATTAGTAATGGTTTTTATTTATCTACCGTATTCCCCGTATTTTTTATGGCTGTTTTATTATTCATAGCTAGATACATTCATGTCCCTAATAACAAAAAACACGAACAAGAAGCTTAGAAAGAGGAGACACTGTGTACCAATCTTTCAAAGATAATCCAATAAAATATATATTGAATTTATACAAAAAAACAAATACTTTTTTTGGTATACAAGGAAGCTATACGGCACAATTTCTCCTTTATGGAATGTTATTTCTCGTCTTAATTACATTCTCCTTGCTTTACTAATAACAAAAGGATCTCACAATTGAGATCCTTTTTAATTTATATAGAAAGTGCTCTTTATCCACAAGCATATTTTTCATAAATAAAGCTAAGATTATATTTTTTCTCTAAGCTCATTCTTTGTTCATCATCACACCAATAGAACAGAATATCATGAATCGTTGCATAACGCTTATTTTTAAGAAACAGTTTAAAGAAAGATGGTAAACAGTCATGTAATTGTATAAATATATAATTGCGTAATATTTCTTCTTTATATTTAATTCCCTTACAAATATACAATAATTCTTCACAATAATATGCATGTTGTGGAACTTGGATCATTTCAAAAAATGGCACATATGATAATAACTTTCCAATAAAATGATCATATCGATCCATTATCCCTATCGTCATATGCTCCATCATATCTTTCATTACATATAAATAATCATCTACATGAGTAGTCTTGAGTGGGTCTAATCGATCTGAAATTTGAGAAAGTACAGCCCTTTGGCAAGCTAACACCGCTTGACTAGGTCCATAATATGATAGAAAGTCTGTACACTTACGATACTTTCGTAATAAATCATATGTATATAAGTCATAAACAAAAGTATTACAATACATCGCTAAACTCATCATATCACTATTTAATTGCTCTTTTGATAGTGACTTAGCTCTCTTACACATATAAAAAAATGTAAATTCTAATACTTCTTTATGGGATAATAAATGTTTACAGTCTGTTATACATTTCTCATTAAATTTAACTCTATCCCAAATTTCTACATCTCCATCAGTTAATTCACCAATACGATATTTAATTATTAAATAGTTTAAAGCAACCGCCTGCGTCAAAAGGTCCCACGTTTCATATTCCAATGAAGTATGAACAAACTCAGCTAGCCCTTGAGTTACCATAAAAGTATTCGCTTCTTCATACCAACCAATTTCTTGGCATAAGCGAAGAATACGTACTAAAGTTGGAATTTCGTCTTTATGAAATTGCGGTAAATTTTTTGCTTTATTCATTCCATATACGATAAATGCCGCTAAATTTTCTTCTTTATAAAATTCTTTTTCTTTCCACACTAATATAGTTCGTTCTTTCCCTTCACCTTTTGGATGACAAGGTACAAGCAAAGAAAATAATTCAGCGAAATTATTTGGTTCTATATATGTATCTGTAACCAAATTCCAATTTGGATCGCGCTGTACAGCCTTCATATAATTCCCCTTCCCTTTTATCTACATAGGAAATATTAATCCATTATCACATCATCAACAATAAATATTGTTATATTCGAAATCAATCATAATACTTATATCTATCAGTATATCATTTTTTCTCTTATTTATAATTAGGAATGACAAATTTAAATAAACTGTCGAAATTACTAACTGTATACTTATTATATAATGGCTCAGATACATCATGCTAACATATTAGCTTAACCCTATATACTAGAATAATGTATCTGATTTTTATACGTAACGTATTACACTAATTAAAGTCTCACTTCATTCCGTATGCTCTGATATTTCACTTAAAGCAAATCCCGCTTGCTCATCTGCCGATTCTTTTATAGCTAAATCTCCTAGTGCTAACATCCCAACGAGTTGACCACTCTCAACTACTGGCAATCGTCTAATTTGATACTGCGCCATTAACTCTGTAGCCTTTTCAATAGGATCATCTGGAGAAACTGAAACAATGTTTGTTGTCATTACATTTGTAATTTTATTAGATCCAGGATGTTTTTCAGCAATCCCTCGAACAACTAAATCCCGGTCCGTAACAAGACCAACAACTTGTTCATTTTCAACAACCGGAATCAATCCAATCGATTCTTCTTTCATCTTTACAGCAGCTTCATATACATTGTCTAACGGTGTACACTGTACAATATGAGTGCTCATCAAGTCTCTCACTCGTGTCATTTGTATCTCCTCCTTTTTATACATACCATAGCTTTTCCTAAATCCCTTTATTTATTTCAGGAAAATCAGTTGATAAAGGAGAATGAACGCACAATAAAAAAGAGTCAGCATATTAAAATGTACCCTATAGAATAGACACTTAAAAAAAAGTCTATTCTATAGGGTCTTTCTTGTATAATGAGAGAAAAATGAGAATCGGAGAAATTTCAAAATGACGAAAAAACTGTTCACAGAAAAAGAAGTTCAAGCACTATCAAAGAATCGATACGTAAAATCAGTCAGTCAGAAAGGGATTACTTATACAGATGAATTCAAACGTATTTTTATTGAAGAAAATGAAAAAGGAAAACCACCTCGTATTATTTTTGAAGAATGTGGATTTGATATAGATGTCATCGGTCTACAACGTGTTGTATCATCAGGAAATCGATGGCGTACTTCCTATAAGGAAAGGGGGGTATTTGGTTTAAGAGATACACGTAAGGATAACTCCGGAAGAAAGTCAGAGAAAGAACTTACATTAGAAGAGAAATATGCACGTTTAGAAGCGGAACGAAACTTATTAAAAGCTGAAAATGAATTATTAAAAAAGATCAAGCTTATGGAAGGGAGGATGGGAAAGAAATAAGGTTACAACCCAGTCAGAAATACATCTTAATTCGTACTATTATTGAAAGGTATAACCTGAAAAATATGGTGAGATATTTGTGTGAGATCGCTGGTGTTTCGCGCTCTGGATACTATCATTATTTTTCCGCTACTGCTCAAAGTCAGCGAGAGAAAAGAATGCATCAAGATGAAATGGCGAAAGAGCTCATAGTAAAGGCATTTCAATTTAAAAACCGAAAGAAAGGGGCTCGTCAAATTAAAATGACATTGGCGGGTCAATTTCAAGTTGTTTACAATTTAAAACGCATCCGAAGAATCATGAAAAAATATGGAATTGTCTGTCCCATTCGGAAAGCGAATCCCTATAAAAGAATGTTGAAAGCGACGAAAGAACACTTTGTAGTACCTAATCAATTAAAACGAGAATTCAGGCAAGGTATACCTGGAAAGGTACTTCTTACAGATATCACATACCTGTTTTATGGCAAAAATCAGAAAGGATACTTATCTACCATTCTAGACGGGTCTACGAATGAAGTTTTGGCTTATCATGTTTCAGAACGGCTTACTCTAGATATCGCAACGACAACTCTTCGTAAACTAAAGAGGAATAAGAAAGTGGAATTAACACCAGATGCATATATTCATTCAGATCAAGGAGCTCATTACACAAGCCCTACCTATCAAAAGTTGGTCAAAAAATTAAAGCTAGGACAATCCATGTCAAGACGAGGAAACTGTTGGGATAATGCCCCTCAAGAATCCTTTTTTGGGCACTTTAAAGATGAAGCACACATAAAAACTTGTACATCTTTCACTCAGTTAAAACAAGAAATTAAAGACTATATGAAATACTATAATCAACACCGCTATCAGTGGAATTTAAAGAAGATGACCCCTGTTGAATACAGAAATCATCTTCTTGATGCCGCCTAACTTTTTTTAAAATGTCCTTTACAAAGGGTACGGATTATATTGCTGACTCTTTTTTTTATGACCCGTACGGGATTCGAACCCGTGTTACCGCCGTGAAAGGGCGGTGTCTTAACCACTTGACCAACGGGCCATGGCTCCGCAGGTAGGACTCGAACCTACGACCGATCGGTTAACAGCCGATAGCTCTACCACTGAGCTACTGCGGAATAATATATGGTGGGCCTAAATGGACTCGAACCATCGACCTCACGCTTATCAGGCGTGCGCTCTAACCAGCTGAGCTATAGGCCCATATACTTTACAGGGGCAGTAGGAATCGAACCCACACTGGAGGTTTTGGAGACCTCAGTTCTACCTTTAAACTATGCCCCTAAAGGATGCCGACTAGAGGACTTGAACCCCCAACCTACTGATTACAAGTCAGTTGCTCTACCAATTGAGCTAAGTCGGCATAAAAAAATGGTGGCTCGGGACGGAATCGAACCGCCGACACGAGGATTTTCAGTCCTCTGCTCTACCGACTGAGCTACCGAGCCAAACATAAATGGCGGTCCCGACCGGGGTCGAACCGGCGATCTCCTGCGTGACAGGCAGGCATGTTAACCACTACACCACGGGACCATTTGGTTGCGGGGACAGGATTTGAACCTGCGACCTTCGGGTTATGAGCCCGACGAGCTACCGTGCTGCTCCACCCCGCGATGATAAAATATTTACTTTAGAAAAAATGGAGGAGGTAGAGGGATTCGAACCCCCGCGCGACTCTCGCCGCCTGTCGGTTTTCAAGACCGATCCCTTCAGCCGAACTTGGGTATACCTCCATGAAGGAAAAAATATTTTATTATTTATGTCTAAACCATTTTAAAAGAAAATGGAGGAGGTAGAGGGATTCGAACCCCCGCGCGATTCTCACCGCCTGTCGGTTTTCAAGACCGATCCCTTCAGCCGAACTTGGGTATACCTCCGAGACATATAATAAATAAAGTGGAGCCTAGCGGGATCGAACCGCTGACCTCCTGCGTGCAAGGCAGGCGCTCTCCCAGCTGAGCTAAGGCCCCATGTTTTTGGGAATATCGGGAAGACAGGATTTGAACCTGCGACCCCCTGGTCCCAAACCAGGTGCTCTACCAAGCTGAGCCACTTCCCGTTATTAAAAGCGCGCCCGAGAGGAGTCGAACCCCTAACCTCTTGATCCGTAGTCAAACGCTCTATCCAATTGAGCTACGGGCGCATATGGTGCCGAGGGCGGGGGTCGAACCCGCACGGTGGTCACCCACCGCAGGATTTTAAGTCCTGTGCGTCTGCCTGTTCCGCCACCCCGGCATGTCATATTGAAAATTGGAGCGGAAGACGGGATTCGAACCCGCGACCCCAACCTTGGCAAGGTTGTATTCTACCACTGAACTACTTCCGCAAGACATGTATGATTTATTTTATTAAAAGTGCGGGTGAAGGGAGTCGAACCCCCACGCCAAAGGCGCTAGATCCTAAGTCTAGTGCGTCTGCCAATTCCGCCACACCCGCATATTTTGTTAAAATGGTGAGCCATGAAGGACTCGAACCTTCGACCCTCTGATTAAAAGTCAGATGCTCTACCAACTGAGCTAATGGCTCTTAATGGCTGGGCTAGCTGGATTCGAACCAGCGCATGACGGAGTCAAAGTCCGTTGCCTTACCGCTTGGCTATAGCCCATTAATTAAGAATGGTGGAGGGGGGCAGATTCGAACTGCCGAACCCGAAGGAGCGGATTTACAGTCCGCCGCGTTTAGCCACTTCGCTACCCCTCCGACATATATGGTGGAGGATGACGGGATCGAACCGCCGACCCCCTGCTTGTAAGGCAGGTGCTCTCCCAGCTGAGCTAATCCTCCATTTTGCCTGGCAACGTCCTACTCTCACAGGGACAAGGTCCCAACTACCATCGGCGCTAGAGAGCTTAACTTCCGTGTTCGGTATGGGAACGGGTGTGACCTCTCTGCCATCATTACCAGACTGTATTCATTTAAGACAAGAATCATTGTAACTCATTTAACTTTTAAAGTCAACAAGTTTTTTTATGTTCTCTCAAAACTAGATAACATTGCTTCATATTATATGGTTAAGTCCTCGATCTATTAGTATTCGTCAGCTCCACATGTCACCATGCTTCCACCTCGAACCTATCAACCTGATCATCTTTCAGGGATCTTACTAGCTTACGCTATGGGAAATCTCATCTTGAGGGGGGCTTCATGCTTAGATGCTTTCAGCACTTATCCCTTCCGCACATAGCTACCCAGCTATGCCCTTGGCAGAACAACTGGTACACCAGCGGTGCGTCCATCCCGGTCCTCTCGTACTAAGGACAGCTCCTCTCAAATTTCCTACGCCCACGACGGATAGGGACCGAACTGTCTCACGACGTTCTGAACCCAGCTCGCGTACCGCTTTAATGGGCGAACAGCCCAACCCTTGGGACCGACTACAGCCCCAGGATGCGATGAGCCGACATCGAGGTGCCAAACCTCCCCGTCGATGTGGACTCTTGGGGGAGATAAGCCTGTTATCCCCGGGGTAGCTTTTATCCGTTGAGCGATGGCCCTTCCATGCGGAACCACCGGATCACTAAGCCCGACTTTCGTCCCTGCTCGACTTGTAGGTCTCGCAGTCAAGCTCCCTTATGCCTTTGCACTCTACGAATGATTTCCAACCATTCTGAGGGAACCTTTGGGCGCCTCCGTTACACTTTAGGAGGCGACCGCCCCAGTCAAACTGCCCACCTGACACTGTCTCCCGGGTCGATAAGACCCGTAGGTTAGAATTTCAATACAGTCAGGGCGGTATCCCACCAGCGCCTCCACCGAAGCTAGCGCTCCGGTTTCAAAGGCTCCCGCCTATCCTGTACAAACTGTACCAAAATTCAATATCAGGCTACAGTAAAGCTCCACGGGGTCTTTCCGTCCTGTCGCGGGTAACCTGCATCTTCACAGGTACTATAATTTCACCGAGTCTCTGGTTGAGACAGTGCCCAAATCGTTACACCTTTCGTGCGGGTCGGAACTTACCCGACAAGGAATTTCGCTACCTTAGGACCGTTATAGTTACGGCCGCCGTTTACTGGGGCTTCAGTTCAGAGCTTCGCTTACGCTAACCCCTCTCCTTAACCTTCCAGCACCGGGCAGGTGTCACCCCCTATACTTCGCCTTACGGCTTCGCAGAGAGCTGTGTTTTTGCTAAACAGTCGCTTGGGCCTATTCACTGCGGCTTTCCGTTAAGAAAGCACCCCTTCTCCCGAAGTTACGGGGTCATTTTGCCGAGTTCCTTAACCAGAGTTCTCTCGCACACCTTAGGATTCTCTCCTCGCCTACCTGTGTCGGTTTGCGGTACAGGCACCTTTTATCTCGCTAGAAGCTTTTCTTGGCAGCGGGGAATCAAAGACTTCGCTCCATAAGGAGCTTCCCCATCACAGCTCAGCCTTCACGATAAGCGGATTTGCCTACTTATCAGCCTAACTGCTTGGACGTGCACAACCAATCGCACGCTTCTTCTATCCTTCTGCGTCCCTCCATTGCTCAAACGATAAAGAGGTGGTACAGGAATATCAACCTGTTGTCCATCGCCTACGCCTGTCGGCCTCGGCTTAGGTCCTGACTAACCCTGAGCGGACGAGCCTTCCTCAGGAAACCTTAGGCATTCGGTGGACGGGATTCTCACCCGTCTTTCGCTACTCATACCGGCATTCTCACTTCTAAGCACTCCACCAGTCCTTCCGGTCTGACTTCACTGTCCTTAGAACGCTCCCCTACCACTGATACCATTGGTATCAATCCGCAGCTTCGGTGGTGTATTTAGCCCCGGTACATTTTCGGCGCAGAGTCACTCGACTAGTGAGCTATTACGCACTCTTTAAATGGTGGCTGCTTCTAAGCCAACATCCTAGTTGTCTAAGCAACTCCACATCCTTTTCCACTTAATACACACTTTGGGACCTTAGCTGGCGGTCTGGGCTGTTTCCCTTTTGACTACGGATCTTATCACTCGCAGTCTGACTCCTAAGGATAAGTCATTGGCATTCGGAGTTTGACTGAATTCGGTAATCCGATGAGGACCCCTAGTCCAATCAGTGCTCTACCTCCAAGACTCTTACACTTAAGGCTAGCCCTAAAGCTATTTCGGGGAGAACCAGCTATCTCCAGGTTCGATTGGAATTTCTCCGCTACCCACACCTCATCCCCGCACTTTTCAACGTGCGTGGGTTCGGGCCTCCATTCAGTGTTACCTGAACTTCACCCTGGACATGGGTAGATCACCTGGTTTCGGGTCTACGACCACGTACTAAACGCCCTATTCAGACTCGCTTTCGCTGCGGCTCCGCCTCTTCAGCTTAACCTCGCACGGGATCGTAACTCGCCGGTTCATTCTACAAAAGGCACGCCATCACCCGTTAACGGGCTCTGACTATTTGTAGGCACACGGTTTCAGGATCTCTTTCACTCCCC
>NZ_JBBOWD010000001.1:525000-745000 GCF_038006905.1 Bacillus sp. FSL R9-9834 | reverse complement strand
CTATAGTAAGACCTTTTATTCTCTCTACTGAAAATAAGTATTTTGATTGTATACCAATACACTCTAATTAACCAAACTGCCTTTCATAATCCCTCCCACCTTTTCATTCTCTTCTACATTAAAGTCCACATTTAAAAAGAAAATAGCTTCGCCACTTCCTAATAATGCGAACATGTTGATTTGTTGGCAGATAGCCCCACACCCACCGAATTCGAGGTGAGAATTTTATCGTCCGACCAACGGCGGGATAGATAACGAAATTCCAACGAAACATCAACTTAAGATTATTGTTAGAATTTTTTTACATTTAATTAATGAAAAATATCCATTTTTTGTTATATAGTAAGAAAGGACGTACTCAACTACAAATAACCCAATGGAGGAATTACTTTATGGATAGGTTAACGAAGTTTTCATTAAAAAACCGCGCCGCTGTTATCATCATGGTTTTTCTCATTTCCATACTCGGTGTTTATTCCGGCTCTAAATTACCTATGGAATTTTTACCCAGCATCGATAATCCCGCAGTCACCGTTACAACCTTATCTCCAGGACTCGACGCCGAAGCAATGACAAAAGAAGTAACCGCTCCCCTTGAAAAACAATTTCGCAACTTAGAACACATTGACAATATCACCTCTTCTACTCACGAAGGATTATCACGCATCGATATCGCGTATACATCCAAAGCAAATATGAAAGATGCCACACGTGAAGTTGAGAAGGCCCTTACTACAATTAAATTACCTAAAGATGCAACGAAACCGATAGTTAGCCAATTAAATACTTCTATGATTCCACTCGCTCAAATTGCAATCCAAAAGCAAAACGGATTTTCAAAAGCAGATGAAAAACAAATCGAAAAAGAAATCGTACCACAACTCGAAAGCATTGATGGTGTTGCCAACGTTATGTTTTTCGGAAAATCAACTTCTGAATTATCTATTATACTAGATCCAAACCAATTAAAAGATAAAAACGTAACACCGGAACAAATATTAAAAGTTTTACAAGGAAAAGAAACTTCCACTCCAGCTGGAGCTGTTACCGTTAATAAAGAAGAATATAACCTTCGTGTCATCGGGGATATAAAAAATGTAGATGACATTAAAAACATCACCGTTGCACCTCAAGTAAAATTGCAAGATGTTGCTCAAATTGAACTTAAACAACACTACGATACAATCTCACATATAAATGGCGAAGAAGGCACTGGATTAATCATCATGAAAGAGCCAAGTAAAAATGCAGTTGCAATTGGAAAAGAAATCGATAAAAAAATTAAAGATATAAGTAAACAATATAAAGATCAATTTTCTATTAAACTTTTAGCGTCAACTCATGAACAAGTTGAAAATGCTGTTACTAGCATGGGAAAAGAAGTAATCCTTGGAGCAATTGCTGCAACTCTAATTATCTTAATCTTTTTACGCAACTTCCGAACGACACTCATTGCTGTTGTCAGTATTCCATTATCTATTTTATTAACACTCTTTTTACTACACCAATCTAACATCACACTTAACACTCTAACACTTGGTGGTTTAGCCGTTGCAGTTGGACGTCTCGTCGATGATAGCATCGTTGTCATTGAGAATATTTTCCGACGTTTACAAAAAGAAGCTTTCTCTAAAGATATTATTCTCGATGCAACGAAAGAGGTCGCCGTCGCAATTACTTCTTCTACTTTAACAACGGTCGCTGTTTTTTTACCTATCGGCCTCGTATCAGGAGTAATCGGAAAATTAATGTTGCCTATGGTATTAGCAGTCGTATATTCTATACTATCATCCTTAATCGTTGCACTAACAGTTGTTCCACTTATGGCTTTTTTACTACTCAAAAAAACAAAACACAAAAAGCCAAGTTCTTCACCACGATATGTCGCTACATTAAAGTGGGCTCTTTCGCATAAATTCATTATTCTACTTACTTCTTTTTTATTATTCGCAGGATCGATCGCCGCCTATGTATTACTACCGAAAGCGAATATAAAATCTGAAGACGACACAATGTTATCTATTAATATGACTTTTCCGGCTGATTACGCTCCTGAAACACAAAAACAAAAAGCTTTTGATTTCGAAAAGAAGCTACTTTCTAATTCAGATGTAACGGATGTTATTTTACGAATGGGATCTAGCGCAGAAGATGCACAATGGGGGCAAACGACGAAAAATAATCTCGCAAGTATATTGGTAGTCTTTAAAAAAGGTTCTGATATTGATCAGTATATTAAAGAGTTAAAGAAAGAACATAAAACTTTTGAGCCCGCGGAACTTGATTATATAAAAATGAGTTATTCAAGCTCTGGCAGCGGCAATAATTTGCAATTCAACGTAACAGCCACTAACGAAACGAATTTAAAAGAGGCTGCTACTATCGTCGAAACAAAACTAAAAGATATGGATGATCTTTCTAAAGTAAAAACGAATTTAGAAGACTCTAAGAAAGAATGGCAAATCCATGTTGATCAAACAAAGGCCGAACAACTAGGATTAACACCAGAATTAGCAGCTCAACAAGTAGCATTCCTTATGAAGAAATCACCTATTGGTGAAGTTTCAATCAATAACGAAAAAACTACTATTATGATAGAACATAAAAAAGAAAGTATTACTAAACAAGAAGACATTTTAAACACAAACATACTATCACCTATTAATGGACCAATTCCTTTAAAAGACATTGCAACTATTTCAGAAAAGCAACTTCAAACAGAAATTTTCCATAAAGATGGAAAAGAAACGATTCAAATTACCGCAGAAGCTTCAAATGAAGATTTAAGCAAGGTAAGCACTGAAGTGAACAAAGCGATAGCCGACTTAGATTTACCTAGCGGAGCAAAAGTAAATATCGCAGGCGCCACTGAATCTATGCAAGAGAACTTCACAGATCTATTCAAGATTATGGGGATTGCAATTGGGATTGTATATTTAATTATGGTTATTACCTTTGGGCAGGCACGTGCTCCCTTTGCAATCTTGTTCTCCTTGCCATTAGCTGCTGTCGGCGGTATTTTAGGATTAATCATTTCAGGAACACCAGTTGATGTAAATTCCTTAATCGGTGCATTAATGTTAATCGGGATTGTCGTTACAAACGCTATCGTATTAATAGAAAGAGTACAACAAAACCGGGAACATGGTATGGAAACGAGAGAAGCCTTACTCGAAGCAGGTTCCACTAGACTACGTCCAATTATTATGACAGCTATTACAACAATTGTTGCTATGCTCCCACTCCTATTTAGCCAATCACAAGCAGGAAGTATGGTATCAAAAAGCCTAGCCGTTGTTGTTATCGGTGGTTTGGCAGTCTCAACTGTTCTTACATTAGTAGTCGTTCCAGTTATGTATGAACTATTAGATAAAATCGGGAGAAAAAGACGCTCTCGTAGAAAAATAAGCACTTCTACAGAAACACCTGATATTTAAAAGAAAAGCGTTATCTTCATGAATGAAGATAACGCTTTTTCTCTACCTGCTCATATAATCCATCACTTTTTCCACATACCGCTCTAGCGGTTCACTAGAGTCCACAATAAGATATTCACTATGTAAAGGTCTTTTACTACCATTTAACCACTTTTTAAAAGCTACTTCGGAATCCACTCGACCAACCTGACTGACCATACGCTTACGTGTTTGCAGCCTATTGTTAATCTCTTCCATATCATTAAGATAACATTCGATATATTTATATTTTACACCATGTTTATTAGACAGTTTCATTCCTTTTTCAACCATTCCTTCATATAGACATGGACTATCCAATATCACACTATGCCCTTGGTCTAAATAAGAATCAATCAATGCCCACTCAACATCGTATGATACTCCTCCAACAACCGCTGATTCAATCCCTTTCATTTCCAATGACTGTAACAACGCTGATTTCAAAACGTCATGATCTACAATTACAGCACCTGTTAACTTCGCTATATACTTAGAAACTGTCGATTTTCCCGATCCAGGAAATCCTGACATTTGCAGAAAAAACAAATTAAACCCACTCCCTCATTTTCATCTTTTTATCCTAATATTCGCGAGCAGCAAGACCCCACTAATTAAAGTTTCACTTTATTTATATAACGAATTACAAATTCAACAATCGCTATACCTTTTCCTTCTATATTAAAACGCAAAAAGAACCCCCTACTTATAAGTAGAGAGTTCCCCTTTACAGCTTATGCAGCTTTTACCTTCTTCGTCGTTTTACTTTTTCTTTTCGCTCCTGTAAAACGTTTGTGCAATATAGATGCTACTAATCGTGAAATAACATTGAATAGTAATACCATAATAATTAATACAGCTGCAGATTTTGTCGCAATTAACTTCGCATCTGGGATAATCCCTTCAGAATTTAACTTCCAAATGTGAACCGCTAACGTTTCAGCTGGTCTAAATGGATTTAAAGGATGAGCAGGACTTGAGAAGTCCGCTGCTGAATTTAAAATTGGAGATGTTAAACCCGCTGTGTAAATTAATGCTGCTGCTTCACCAAATATACGACCTGCCGCTAAAATAACACCTGTAATAATTTGCGGTAATGACGACGGGATAATAATACGAGTGATCGTTTGCCACTTTGTTGCACCTAACCCAAGGCTCGCCTCTTTCACATTAGCAGGAACTTCTGAAATCGCATTTTCACAAACACGTGTTAAACCTGGCAAGTTTAAAATCGTTAAAGCAAGGGCACCACCCATTACTGTGTATCCCCATCCTGTCATTGTAACGAACACTAACAAACCGAATAAACCAACAACAATAGAAGGTAAAGATGCCATTGTCTCGATACATAAACGAACAAAGTTTAAAAAACGTCCTTGTTTTGCATACTCTGCTAAATATATTCCAGCGCCTAATCCAAGTGGAATAGATATAATAAGCGTTATAACAAGCATATAGAATGAATTGAATAACTGCGGACCAATCCCACCACCAGCTCTTGTATTGCTTGGTTCTCCAAACAGGAAATTAGGATCCCAAAAACCCCATCCCTTTTGTAAAATCTCAAATACTAAGAACACTAGTAAAGCTACGACTAAAGCCGCAACCGCATAAAAGATACCTGTCCAAACTTTATTTACCGTCCTTGCATTCATTATTATCGCTCACCTCTTTGCCCAATTGCTCGAATAACTAAAATAAACAGGAATGAAATAACAAGTAAAATCATTGCTAAAGTCCATAGCGCATTGTTCCAAGCAGTTCCGTTTAATGTATTTGTCATATCCATTGTCAAAATACCAGTTAACGTTGCTGTCGGACTATATATTCCTTCTGGTAATTTAACCGTATTCCCAATTACCATTTGAACCGCTAACGCTTCACCAAAAGCACGCGCTAAACCTAAAACAACACCTGTTAAAATCCCTTTTTTCGCAGCAGGAACAATTACTCGGCTAATCGCTTGCCATTTCGTTGATCCTAAACCATAAGAAGCTTCTAAATAATCAAATGGAACAGAGCGTATTGCATCAGAAGCGATACTAGCAATAGTAGGTAAAATCATAATACTCAGGACAATAATACCTGCAATTAAACTAAACCCTACTCCCCCAAACGAATCACGTAATAGCGGTACTAAAATTGTAACCCCTAATAATCCGTATACAACCGAAGGAATACCAACTAATAATTCTAAAACAGGCTTCAATACTTTATTTCCAAACTTCGGCGAAATTAAATTCATGAATATAGCAAGAGCTATAGCAATTGGTGCACTAATAATAACCGCACCTAACGAAACCACCGTTGAACCTACAATGAAAATTACAGCCCCGAAAGTTCCCTCATCAGCATTTGGACTCCATTTTGTCGATGTTAACATCTCAGTAAACGAGATACCACTTTGCGTAAAAGATTGAATTCCTTTACCGCAAATAAACGCAATAATAGCTAATGTAACTAAAACAATAAAAATACCACAAAACGTAACAAGTGATCTTCCTATATATTCACTTTTCACGTAATTAATTTGTTTTTTCCCCTTCATCACAGGACAGACCCCACTTCATAAATTGAAATGAACAGGACTGGCCTTGCAGCCAGCCCCATAAATTTTATTACTTATTTAATTTAGACATTGGAATATAACCCATATCTTCTACTTGCTTTTCAAAATCTTTACCTTTTACATAGTCAATGTAAGCTTTTGTTGCTTCTTTCGCTTCACCTTTCGTTACCATGTACTCGTAAGACCAGAATGGATATTTACCAGACGCAATGTTTTCAACTTTTGGTTCAGCACCATCAATTTTCACTGTTTGTAGCGCACCTTTTTTCTCGCCAACCATGTAAGACATTGCTAAATAACTTACTGAACCTGGAGTAGAATTAATCGCTTGCTCTACTGCACCGTTAGAATCTTGTGTAGTACCAGTTCCGTCATTAATTTTCGCATCTTTCATAATTGTTTTTTCAAATGTAGCACGTGTACCAGAAGAAGCTGGACGGTTAATTACGTTGATTTTTTCATCTTTCCCGCCTACCTCTTTCCAGTTTGTTACTTTTCCAGTGAAGATATCTTGTACTTGTTGTACTGTTAAGTTATCAACTTTTACATCTTTATTTACGACAAGTGCGAATGCAATACCCGCCACCTTGTTATCTACTAATTCTTTCGCCTTATCAGCATCTTTTATTTTATCTGCAGATGGAACATCTGAGTTACCAATTTGGACCGCACCAGAAGCTACTTGGTTAATTCCAGTTCCACTACCGCCACCTTGCACTTGAATAGAAACGTTTGAATTTTTCTCCATAAATTTCTTTCCAGCTTCCTCTG
This sequence comes from Bacillus sp. FSL R9-9834, assembly GCF_038006905.1. NCBI lineage: Bacteria > Bacillati > Bacillota > Bacilli > Caryophanales > Bacillaceae > Bacillus > Bacillus sp. FSL R9-9834. Next base: position 738,205 of record NZ_JBBOWD010000001.1, on the reverse strand, counting down.
CAAGAGGTTGAAGTGCTGTAGAGCCTGCAGCTGCTATCGTACCTGACAATTCTTGTTTTGCATTATCGCTTCCTTTAGCATCTTTACCTGATGTCTCTTCTGCTTTTCCACATCCCACTAATGAACCCGCTACCACTAAAGCTGCTAAAGAAAATTTAATACCCTTTTTCATGACCATGTCTTGTACCCCCATTTGGATTATCACTTTTCACATTTATCTACTTCTTTCGAACACAAATTCATTGTAGGACAATAATATTATGTGAGTGTTAAGCAATTTTTAATTTTAAGTAAATGACGATAATAATCCTTAAAAACTAGGAATCCCAACATTTATAGTTAAAGAACCCAACAAAATCCACACTAATTAAGCTGTAATGTAAATTTACTCTTAACAATGTAAATTAAATGTAAATGTTTTTCGCTCTTTTTCCCTTTTAGTTAAAGTTACATTTACAATTCCGCTGTATTTTGTTACTTTTACACGCCTAATTTATGCACATTACACAGAATTTCAGTAATATTTTTTAGTACAACTAAATAAATTGGAACAATTCTAAAAATAAATGAATATTTTTAAAGTACCAATTGACAGCATCATCCAATGTAGTCTACTATATTACTAACAAAAAGTTTACCTAAGGAAACTTTTTAAACTTAAACTAACAATATAGAGAGGAGGTAACTTTTATGGTATCGGCTAATATAAAACCACTTTCCGAATTTAAGACAGGAGAGTTTGTACAAATTGAGAAGATACAATTAGAAGGAACTATGAAACGACGTTTATTAGATTTAGGATTTATCCCTGGGGCAACAATTAAAGTATTACAACGCAGTCCACTTGGAGATCCGGTCGCTTATCAAGTAAGCAACACCACTATTGCACTACGTAAGGAAGAAAGCTCCCTTATTTTCGGGATATTAATAGGAGATGATTTCAGATGAGCAAACATCGCATTGCTTTAGCCGGCAACCCGAATACCGGGAAAAGTACATTATTTAATACTTTAACAGGCTTAAAACAACATACTGGAAACTGGACAGGAAAAACTGTTTTAAAAGCTGAAGGGGAATATGAACATAACGGTAGTAAATATACATTAATAGATTTACCTGGAACTTACTCACTATATTCAAATTCTGCAGATGAAGAAGTAGCAAGGGATTATATTATATTTGAAAAACCAGAAGTAACTGTAGTTGTTGTCGATGCAACTGCTATGGAGCGAAATTTAAATTTAGCACTCCAAGTGATGGAAATGACGAGCAACGTAGTCATTTGTATTAACTTAATTGATGAAGCTGAGAAAAAAGGCATCGTTATTGATGAAAAGAAATTAGCAAAATCACTCGGTGTACCTGTAGTTAAAATTTCCGCTCGTAACCGAGTAGGCATCGGTCATTTACTAAATGTTATTGCCAAAGTAGCAAATAAAAAGCTAATTCCAACACCAATTAAAATTTCTTACAGCGAAAAAATCGAGAATATGATTCAGGAATTAGAACCACAAATTTATAAAGTGTTCGGTGATACGTATCCAGCACGCTGGATTGCGTTACGTATATTAGATGGAGATAAAAATTTCTTAACTACACTTCAAAAACACCATAATGAACCACTTGTAAGGGAGGTCGTAATGAATGGAATCTCACTCAGCCAGTAAAGCTCTTCCATTAGACTATATTATTCAACATGCACAAGCACTATCAAAAGAGGATATACGAGATGATATTGTCGGAGATATTTACCGAACATCTGCAAGCATATGTAAAGAATCTGTTCAATATACAAATACGGATAAATTGTATCGTTCTGAAAAACTAGATAAAATTTTCACATCTCCAATCTGGGGATTCCCAATTATGCTTGGTATTTTATCTATCATTTTTTATCTTACAATTGCAGGGGCTAACGTACCATCTGATATGATTGCTGAGTTCTTCGGATGGGCCGAAGGATATTTAACATCTTGGTTTCAAGCAGCACATGCACCTGAATGGCTACATGGCATTTTAATACTTGGTTTATTCCGTGGTATCGGTGCTGTTATTAGCGTTATGTTACCACCTATGGCCATCTTTTTCCCTATGTTTGCACTATTAGAAAACTACGGATACTTACCACGAGTTGCGTTTAATATGGACCGCTTATTCAAACGCTCTGGTGCACATGGTAAACAATCTTTAACAATGGCAATGGGCTTTGGTTGTAATGCAGCAGCCATTATGTCAACACGTATTATTGAATCACCACGTGAACGTATGCTTGCAATCTTAACAAACAACTTCGTTCCTTGTAACGGTCGCTGGCCTATGTTAATTTTAATGGCTTCATTATTTATGGCTGCCGGTTATACAGGTAGTATGCAAACATTGGTTACTGCTGGAGTTGTAGTTGGAATGGTTGTAATTGGTATCGTTATGACATTAACCGTTTCTTGGGTACTATCAAAAACAGCTTTAAAAGGCGTTCCAACTCACTACACACTCGAGTTACCACCATACCGTAAGCCAAAGGTTTGGAATACAATTGTGCGTGCAACACTCGATAAATCCGTCTATGTTTTAAAACGAGCTGTTGTTGTAGCTGCTCCTGCGGCTGCATTAACTTGGTTACTTGCTAATATTTTCATCGGTGACACAAGCCTACTTATGTATTTTGTAAACTTCCTAGATCCATTCGCTAAAATGTTAGGACTTGACGGATTTATTCTAGCTGCGTTCATTCTTGGACTACCAGCGAACGAAATTGTTATCCCGATTTTATTAATGTCTTACTTATCAACCGGAGCTTTAACTGAAATAGATGATTTTAATCAAATTAAAAATCTATTCTTAGAAAATGGTTGGACTTGGTTAACGGCGTTAAACACAATGTTGTTCTCACTTCTTCATTTCCCATGTGGAACGACACTGGTTAACATATATAAAGAAACAAAAAGTGCAAAATGGACATTCTTATCGTTTGCAATCCCTACCGTTATCGCTATTGTTGTGACATTCCTCTCTACACAATTGGTACATTGGTTAGGGCTTGTATAAAAACAAAGCATACATAGAAGGTATCCCCCTTCACATATGCTTTGTGCGAAAGAAACCTGAAATTATTCAGGTTTCTTTTTTTGCACATCATTATTCCAAGGCTGCGCTCCATACGTTGTAATTTTTTTATGAATGTAGTATATAGCTCCCGGAAGAACTGCCATTAATATTGTGCAACTAATCCCTAATCCAGTAAACAACCTCCATCACCTTACTTCACTTTCTTTGGTAATGCTGAACCTGAATGTTCAATTGTTGGATCAACGTGAACATTAATTTCAGCATTACTAAAATAATTCTGGCCTCGATCCCAATTCTTACTAATTTTCTTCCACTCTTTATAATTATGCTTCTTATATACCTCTCCTAATTCCAATACATCTACTTTATATTTTTTTTGAACAAGCTGTATAGATTTTTCAATACGCTTCTTCATTTCCTTTGAAATTTCTTTCTTTAAAAGCTTTTCATTCATCACTTGTTTCGGTTCATTAAAATGTAACTCAGCTAATATGCCTTCTGTGGACAAATGAATATCAAACTTCGGTTTTGTAGCATTTTCAGTAGACACTTGGATCTTTCGGCGCAACTTATGAATTTCATATGTAATGAGCTGATTCTTTTTACGAACAGTAAAGAAACCTCCAATTTTTTTACCTATTACATAGTTCATTCCTAATGTTTGCTCTCCACTCAAAGTTCCAACGCACTTATTATCCTTTCCACGAATCAATGCCGCTCCTTCCATTTGTACGCCTTGTTTAGTTAACCCTAAGAGAGGTAATGCAAAACTTCGATCTGCGATCATTTTCCCTTGTACTTCACCAATTCTCGCCGCCTCAATCATTTGAGCGTTTTTCGGAGGATGTTCAGCTAACATATCAATATACTGCGCCGGTAAGTTTTCAGGTTTTGCACTCTGTTTTAAAATAGATTCTGCATTTTTCTTGGAAACGAACAAACGAATATTTCTTCTCATTTCATGATCACGAAAATATACATCTAACGTATTTTGCAAAACATACGGATTTGCTAGTAATTCATCCGAAAAAATAATGACTTGTATATGCGGAAAAAATAATGTTCGACTAATTTTTTTAGCAATTATTCTTATTTGCTCAAAGACGCTATCTGCTTTCGCACTTACGTTAATATAATTTTCACTATCTCCATCGCCCTGTCCACTTTGTTGTGCTAACTTACTGGGAAGTACCATCTGATACGTCCCTTTCATAATCGGATTTGATTTCTTTTTCTTCACAATATCGTAAGCTGCGCCTACTACAAATCCTCTTTCTTCTATTTCTTCTAGTTCAGAGCACCCACTTATAGACCCAGCTAAAACCATAACCATTATAATTTTAAGAAGGTGTTTCATTTCTACCATTCCTTCTTTTTATTTTATATACAATAAAAACTAGCAAAGGCGCTAATACGACAAACCCCATATCTATCCACGCTAAATACGTTCCGTAACTTGATAACGTATTTAAATTACCCGGGAGCATATTCAGCATAAAAATTAGAGGCGCGCTTCCGAAAATAAAAATATGTTTCTTCACTTTCGGAAACATAGCACAAAACAATAGAGATGCGACGTCATAATACATGGCTGTAGTGTTATAAATAGTAATAATCCAAGTCGTAAAAAAAATTGCATCGAACCTTTCTAAAAAGCCTCCACCAATTTCAATTTCTTTCCCTAATTCAATTGTTGGGTATGTCAATCCACGAGTTGTCATATACGTAAAAACACTAATACACGTTACATAAATTAAAATGTATGAGAGCACATTTACTATCACTGCTTTCGCAACTGCCATTGGTGCCTTTTTCGCTGTCTTATCATTCAACAACACAGCATAAAACAGAGCTACCTCAAATCCAATAAATGTGAATATAGAATTTTTAACCCCAACAGCGTATTGACTTACTTCCGTTTGGAAAGCTGGAAACAAATTGTTTATTTCCATTAAATTTATATTTAATAAAGAAAGAAGCACTATTGCAATTAAAACAATAGGTAAGAACATAACATTTAATCGTAACAAAGCTGCTCTCGATCCTGCTATTCCATAGATAACAACCAATAAGAAGAAAAAAGATAGTAGCTGTACTGGTGTCTCACTAAATAAATACGTTTGCGAAATAATTGCAATCATTCGTGATTCATATGCTGTCAAAGCAGCAAACGTTAATACTAAAACCATACTAATCGTGTATGCTACCGGCTTTGTCAAATGCGCACTCGTATATTGAACAAAGTTTTGTTTTGGAAATAAAATAGCCACCCTCGTTACAAACCAGCCTAAAACTGCACATATCAATCCACCCAAAAGCAAAATAATCCAACCATCTGAAAATAAAGTTTGGTTAGCAATATCCCTTGGCATAGATAATGCGCCTATACCAATAATGGTCGATGATACCGCAAACCCAATTTCCCGAGATCCAATTTCTTCATCGCCATACTCAAATGGTTTCAATTATTCTCGCTCCTTTGGACGTACTGTAGAATCTTTTGTTTGTAAATATTCCGGTCTCTCTTTCAACATTGATTTTGGCATGCGAATAAACTCTTCTTTCCAATCTTTATAAAATGCAGGAGCAATTGGAGTTGTATACGGTACACCAACACTTGTTAAATTTGTAATATGAATAGCAAGCGCAATAAGAGCTAGAATGATTCCATACAACCCAAAAGCAGTTGCTGCTAATACAAAGACGAAAAGTAAAATTCGAAACGTAATTGTGATGCTATACACTGGAAGTGAAAATGTAGCAATAGCTGTAACCGCAATAATGATAACTAAAAATGGATTTACAATTCCTGCGTTCACCGCTGCTTCTCCAATTACAAGCCCACCTACAATCCCAATTGTTTGCCCCATCGGTTTCGGCAACCTAATTCCCGCTTCTCGTATTAATTCCATCGTTAATGCCATCATTAACGTTTCTATATAGGCAGGAAACGGAACACCTTCTCTTGCCCCGGCAATCGAATAAGCCAATTTAGAAGGAATAAGTCCTTGGTGATATGAGACGAGCGCTACATACATCGCCGGCATTAAAACTGCAACTATACCAGAACCCATTCGCAAAATTCTTAATAAAGTCCCTATTACCCAACGCTCATAATGATCTTCCACAGATTGAAAAATATCAACAAATACTAGCGGAGCTATAAGGGCAAACGGTGATCCATCCACCAAAATAGCTGCCTTTCCTTTTGCTAATGAGGCCACAATATTATCGGGCCTTTCCGTATTCAAAAACTGCGGAAACGGCGACAAATTATTATCTTGAATTAATTGCTCAATTGTACCCGTCTCAAAAACGACATCTGTCACTATGGATTGAAGACGCCGATCTAGCTCCTTTACAATGTAAGGATTAATAATGTCTTCTATATATACTAAAGTCACTTCTTTTTGGGATCTCTTCCCCATAATATAAGATTGAAATCTCAGCTTTGGGTCACGTAAACTACGGCGAATTAACATTTTATTCACGTTAATATCTTCATTTAATCCAACCCTCGGTCCACGTATTAAATCTTCTGTTACTGGCGGTTCTAAACTTCTTTTTTCCCAAGCTCTACTATTAATCACGATAGCTGTTTGAACATTATCAATTAATATAACTGTATCTCCCGCTAAAATCGCATTTATAATATCCGGAAATGTTGTCTTCTTACCGACTTCCGCAATAGAAATAAAACGATCCAATAAAGTTTGAACGATAGCTGCTTCTTTTTGTACTTCTTCATATTGAAGTGTACGAACTACATATTTATAAACATTATCCTTATCTGTTAACCCACACAGAAAAATAACAGCACAACGTGTAAAACTGCCAGCAAGGGCAACTTCCCTAATTGTTAAATCATTCGGTGAACCTAACTCATCCCTAATTTTTTTCATAACTTCAAATAAGTTACCTTTTAGCTCTAACAAGTCCCCCACCTAACTTCCTTTTCAACAAGTTTTTAGTTAGATTCCGCTAATCGAAGAAAATATATACAAAAAAGAGCTATCTCTTTTCAAAGATAGCTCTAGCATAAGAATTACTTTTCTACTATTATATTGTCTGTCTTTATAGACACATTTTTCGTGAACCCGCTAACGATAAACATCACCATTATATTCATTAACAACGCGACTATACCTACATTTAAATCTTTTATATATTGAGGGAAACTCGGAAACATCGTAGCTATAGTTGAACCCGATAAAGTAATATACGCAACCACTAACAACCCAATCCCCATCCCCGCAATCGCTCCTTGCTTCGTAATAACCTGACGTGGAAACAGACTACATACAAGTGCAGGGAAAAGCTGTGTCACTATACTATATCCCATTAAAAGAAGTGCTCCTATCGTTTCTCCACCTTTAAAAGTAAACAAAACAGCTACAAGCGTTACTACAGGAACAAATAATTTCGCTGTTTTTGCCACCTGTCGATCCGAAGCAGATGGGACCATTGTTCGGTAAATATTTTTCGCTAATAATGTAGAAGCAGCCATGACAAGCATAGAACCTGGAACTAATGCCGTTAAAACTCCGGCACTACCAATAATCCCAATAAACCAAGGATCAAAAGTTTGAAGAGCCAGACGGAATAACGAAAGGTCTACATCCCCTCCCTTTAATCCAGGAACTTGTAAGATAGCTGCAAACCCTGCAAAGAACACGAAAAGTAAAACTAAAGAATACAGTGGCATAATGGCCGCATTTTTACGAAATACTTTTTCATTTTTTGCAGAGAAAGCAGAGGCGAATGTATGGGGCCACATATAGAAACCGAGAGCTGTTAATACAATAGTAGAAACAAACCAAGAAATGCTCATTCCTTCATCAGGTAAAGATAAAAATCCTGGTTTTGCTGCCTCTACGGCTTCAAACATCGGCTGAAATCCTCCGTAATAATGGTGCGGTAAATATATACCTAAAAACATAACGATAAATAGGATCATAATATCCTTCAAAGCGGCCGTCCAAGCAGAGCCGTGTATACCTGAAACCATTACATATATCGTTATAACAATTGCGCCAATCCACACTGCTATAACTGGCGATACCCTTCCATAAGACGCTTCCGAAACGATAATTCCTAATCCTTTTAACTGTAAAACAAGGTATGGGATAATCGAAATAACCCCAATGATAGAAACGATAAGGCCAAGTGCCTGACTCTTATATTTCTTCACAAAAAAATCTGGCTGTGAAACTAGATTATGCTCTTTTGCATACTTCCAAACTGGTGGTAATAAAAAATAAGATAAAATATAAGCTAACGCACCATAACCTAAAATATAAAAAGTAGGTGCTCCTTTACTATACGCCCATCCACTCCCACCTAAAAATGTGAATGTCGTATAAATTTCACCTGCCATAAGAAGAAAAACAAAAATAGTACCAAAGCCTCTTCCTCCAACTGACCATTGCTCTAAATTCATATCTTTTCCGTGTTGTGCCCGAATTCCTAAAAATAGTGCGAGAAACAAAAATAAAATAATGATAAGTAATGCGGTCATTTTACATCCCCCTTATTAGCAGGATCAAATACGTACACAATTCCCATACAAAAAGATGTAATAAGCACTGATAATAATACCCAAAATAATAAAAATGGCATCCCTAATATGTAAGGAGTAACTGAATTAGCAAATACGGGTCCAACAACTAAACAAAAAACTGGAATAAGCGCTAATACGTGTATTTTCTTCATCTCATTCTCCTTTACTTATGAAATTCATAATCGATGATACAAAGACTTGCACACCAATCGGTAATGCATCTTCATCAATCGTAAAACGAGGGTGATGATGAGGATATATAATTCCTTTCTCTTTATTTCCTGCACCGATAAAAAAGAATGTACCTGGTGCTTTTTGTAAAAACGCTGAAAAATCTTCTCCAGCCATCGTCGGCTGTAAACGAGTAACTCGTTCCCTTCCATAAAGCTGTAATGCTGTTTGCTCAATAATCTCTGTAACTTCATAAGCATTTACGACTGGACGATATCCATATTCATACGAAAACGTATATTTCGCTCCGTAAGCTTCCGTCACATGCTTTACAATCTGTTCAATTCTTTTCTCTGTTTCTTCTCGCAACTCATGTCTTAAACTCCGCACTGTCCCTTCAATCTCCGCTTGCTCTGGAATCACATTATGAGTTGTCCCAGCGTGAAATTGCGTAACAGATACTACAAGAGAATCTAACGGATTCGTGAGCCGAGATACAATTTGCTGAAGTTGCGAAACCACTTGTGTACCGATTGAAATACTATCAACTGTTTCATGAGGGATTCCAGCATGGCCACCTTTTCCTTCTATTATAATTTTAAAAACATCTGGAGCAGCCATTGCGGGACCATAAATTACACCTACTTTTCCAACCTCTAACGATGCCCAAAGGTGAGCACCAATAATATAATCGACCCCTTCCATTACACCCGCTGCAACCATTTCCTCTGCACCACCAGGAAAATTTTCTTCAGCATGTTGGAATAGAAAACGAATCTCCCCTTTAATCTTCTCTCTTGCTTCTACTAACTTATGTACAACTCCAAGTAATATCGCTATATGTCCATCATGGCCACATGCATGCATTACACCCGGATATGTAGAAATAAAGTCAAACTCATTTTCTTCATGAATAGGAAGAGCATCCATGTCAGCTCGAACCGCAACTATTTTACCAGGCTGCTTTCCAATCAACCTTGCCATTACACTATATTTAGTAGGTCTTGATACTTCTAAACATGGAATTTCCCGAAGTATATCGAATACAAACTGCGATGTTTTCTCTTCTTGAAAAGATAACTCTGGATACTTATGAAAATGCCTTCTCCACTCAACCAACTGATCCTTTGACAAAACAAGTTCTTTTGCAACATCCATTTCTCTTCTCCCCTTCTTCACCAAGTTAAATGTTATTATAACGTGAATTGTTAACTTTTAAAAGAATCTTCTGAATTTTCTATCATGGTTACTTAAAAATAAAAAGCCATCAAAAGATGGCTTTTTCATTATTATAAAATAGTAATTGCTTGTTTCCCCATTTGCTCCCACGCTTTCTCAAACTCTGCTCGTGGAACAGCGAAACGTGGATTATTTTTTAGTGGATCATTTACATATACAAAGTTTTGATCGTATCCAACTACTACTACACTATGCTCAAAATATGTAATTTTCACTTCACCAGAACTTGTATTCCATGTTTCAAAACTACTTTCAGCTAGCGGCTGAAACGTTGTATTAATAATAACCCATACTGGAGAACCAGAACTAATTACTTTATATAGATCTTTCACGTCTCTATCTGTTAAATTAATTACTTTTTCAGAAACATATTTTTCTGCTAAATTAAAGATTGGTTTATTGTATACACCATATCCTGGTTCAGCTTTCGTATAAATATTTCCAACAAACCCCTCATAAGGATTTCCGCGCAAACCATTTTGTTCAAATGGAACTCGATGAATTTCACTAGCAAGTTGCATCTTATCTACTTGTACACCTTTATATTGTAGCAACATAGCTAAGCTTGTCACTTCACATCCACGAGGTAATTCTGGTAACTGCTTTATAAACGGAACATTTTCAATCATAGCCGCTTCTTTCATTTCAGATAGAAAATCTAAGCGTAGCACTTGTGCCTTTTGTATAATCTTATCTTTCCCTATAAAAAACGCTGCAGCAAATATAATTCCAAAAACAAAAAGATATTTTAACTTTTTCATTTTAAACAAAACTCCATTAATTATTATTTTACAGACATACCTCTTACCATTGTACCTTTCTTCTTACTAGTTTGCTAGAAAGATTCTGTGAATTATTGTTCACAACTACATCGTTATAAAATTCTAATTATTTTTAATAAAAAGAAAAAACAATATACTTTTCTGAATTTTTTTGCTAAAATCGAAATAATTAACATAGTGAAGATATCACCTTGTTAATAAAAACATTCTTAGGGTATTTAGTCATAGTTCGTTTTTTACATACTCCATTCATTTCATAGTAAATAAACCGAGTATGTGTCATATCCCCCACTAATGATTAAAGACTCAGAATGAAAACCAGTTAACACATATAAAAAATAACGGGGTGAGGGGCATATGAATCAACAAGTAGAACAAACAGATTTAAAACGTACAATGAAAAGTAGACACCTATTTATGATTGCACTTGGTGGTGTTATCGGAACTGGCCTATTTATGGGATCTGGTCAAATCGTCCATAACGCCGGCCCTGGTGGTGCTATTCTTGCATTTTTAGTCGGTGGATTTGTTATGTATTTAACGATGTTATGTCTTGGTGAATTATCTGTTGCTATGCCAGAAGCAGGTTCATTCCAAAGCTATGCAAGCAAATTTATTTCACCTGGTTTTGGTTTTGTTGTCGGTTGGATGTATTGGTTAAATTGGGCTGTTACAGTTGGAGTAGAGTTAACAACTGTAAGTATTTTAATGAAACGCTGGTTTCCAGATGTTTCTTCGTGGATTTGGTGTGTTACATTTGCAGCAGCACTCTTTCTTGTAAACGCTCTATCAGCAAAAGCATATGCAGAAGCAGAATTTTGGTTCGCTAGTGTAAAAGTCGCAACCATCGTTATTTTCATCGTACTCGGTGGTGCAGTTATGTTCGGTCTACTAGACTTTAACGGAAAACCAGCTCCAATGCTTCACAATTTCACTGAAAATGGCGGATTATTTCCGAATGGTGCATTGGCTGTTCTTCTTACGATGATTACAGTGAATTATTCTTTCCAAGGAACAGAATTAATCGGAATCGCTTCAGGAGAAAGTGAGAATCCTGAAAAAACAATTCCAAAAGCAATCAAAAATACCATTTGGCGAACGCTATTCTTCTTCGTCCTAGCCATATCAGTTGTTGTAGGTTTACTCCCGTGGCAAGAGGCTAATCTAGTCGAAAGTCCATTTGTACTTGTATTTGATGTAGCTGGTATTCCATATGCAGCAGACATTATGAACTTTGTTATTATTACAGCTGTATTATCCGTAGCCAATTCTGGTCTATACGCAAATTCACGTATGCTTTGGGCAATGGCAAAACAAGGAATGGCAAGTCCAGCATTTACGAAGTTAACGAAAAAAGGCGTACCATTAAACGCATTGATTTTCAGTCTAATCTTTGCAAGTCTATCCCTATTAACAAGTATATTTGCAGCAGATACTGTCTTTTTAGTTTTAACATCTATCGCAGCAATGGCTGCCGTTGTCGTTTGGATGTCAATTGCGGCTTCACAGTTTTTCTTCCGTAGAAACTTCGTGAAAAACGGTGGTGACATCAATGATTTAAAATATCGCACACCACTTTATCCGCTCGTTCCAATCGTAGCATTCTCACTCAATTTCATTACATTTGTAAGTTTAGCTTTCATTCCAGATCAGAGAATCGCTCTTTATTGCGGTATTCCATTTATGGTTATTTGTTACATTTTATATCAAGTGAAATATAAAAAAATTGTCACATTTGAACAACAAATAAGTCTAAAAAAAGAAGTAAACTAAATATACAAAATATTCAGCTATCTTTCTTATCATAAGATAGCTTTTTTCTATTTCTTGGGTATCCTGGTATAACTTTATTTATCTTAAAATTTTCACAATCGCATTTTTCTCTGGAAAATAGTTTACAATGTAATCAAGTTACAAATGATATTCACCTTAAAAAGTGTGCATTTGTGTCTATTTTTTAACAATATCTCAAAAACTATTGCCTTCTATAAATTAATAGGTTTATATTGTTTTATTGGCATAGTTTCAATCCAAGGAGAAAGGAGATTTTCAATCGTGCAACTAAAGAAAGCGTTTTGGAAGTTGGCTTCGCTTCTTCCGTTATCATTACTTCTGTTCCTCGGTGGCTGTGATAAAAAACTCGCAGTATTAAATCCGCAAGGACCTGTTGCAAAAGCACAGTATGATTTAATTGTTTGGTCATTCTTGCTTATGTCATTAATTATCGCAATTGTATTCATCTTGTTTACAGTCATCTTGATTCGTTATCGTGAAAAACCAGAGAATATGGACTATGAGCCACCTGAACAACACGGTAACACATTATTAGAAATCATTTGGACGCTTGTTCCTGTTATTATCGTTATCGCATTATCGATTCCAACAGTAAAAGCAACTTATGCTTCGGAAGAGGTTCCGAAAGAGTCCAAACATATTAAACCAGTGGAGATTTATGTTACATCTGCAAACTGGAAATGGTTATTCAGTTACCCAGAGGAAAAAATTGAAACCGTTAACTATTTAAACATCCCAGCTGGTGTACCAATTCAATTCAAACTGACTTCTGTCGGCCCAATGAATGCTTTCTGGGTACCAGAACTTGGTGGTATGAAGTACACAATGGATGGCATGATTATGGACCTTTATTTACAAGCTGATAAGCCAGGTTCTTACCTAGGACGTAGCGCGAACTTCTCTGGTGAAGGATTTACTCACATGGAGTTCGAAGTTGAAGCAAAAACTAAAGAGAAATATGACAAGTGGGTTAAAGAAGTACAACAAACTGCTCCTAAACTAACAGAAGATAAGTACAACGAAATTGTTAAACCTGGTGTAGTTGGTCGTATGACATTCTCTAGCCATCACTTAAGTTATGTAGATCCAAAATCACTTGAATATTGTGATTACAACTACTACAAAAACAAAAAATAATAGCTATAATTCCAACAGATTGGAGTGAACAAAGTGAAGCTTGATGAATTTTTTGTCACAGGTGACCCGATTATTTACGGTGCAGACGCTTCTATCGTTCTTGTGACATTAGCAATCATTTTCGTACTAACAAAGTATAAAAAATGGAAATGGCTTTGGGACGAATGGTTAACAACTGTTGACCATAAAAAAATTGGGGCCATGTATATTATCTCTGCGGTTATTATGTTATTCCGTGGTGGTATGGACGGTTTAATGATCCGTGCACAGTTAACATTCCCAGAAACAACTTATTTAAACGCTGAACACTATAACGGAATCTTCACAACACACGGTACAGTTATGATTCTTTTCATGGCGATGCCATTCGTTATGGGATTAATGAACCTTGTAGTACCATTACAAATTGGTGCTCGTGACGTTGCATATCCGTTCTTAAATGCTTTAAGTTTCTGGTTATTCTTTGTCGGAGCAATGTTATTCAACATCGCTTTCGTAATTGGTGGTTCTCCAGACGCTGGGTGGACTTCTTACTTCCCAATGGCAGGTACAGAGTTTACTTCTGGTGTAGGAAATAACTACTACGCAATTGCATTACAGATTTCAGGTCTCGGTACGTTAATGACAGGTATTAACTTCCTTGTTACTATCTTAAAAATGCGTACACCTGGTATGACTTTAATGAGAATGCCAATGTTTACTTGGTCAATCTTAATTACAACAATTATCATTATTTTCGCTTTCCCAGTATTAACAGTTGCTCTTGCATTAATGACATTTGACCGTCTATTCGATGCTCACTTCTTTACGATGGCGAGCGGCGGTATGCCAATGTTATGGGCCAACCTATTCTGGGTATGGGGTCACCCTGAAGTATATATCGTTATTTTACCGGCATTCGGTATTTTCTCTGAAATCATTAGTACATTCTCACGTAAGCGTCTATTCGGTTACAGTGCGATGGTATACTCAATGGTTGCAATTTCTTTACTAAGTTTCGTCGTATGGCTTCACCACTTCTTCACGATGGGTGCAGGTCCAGCGGTTAACTCATTCTTCTCGATTTCGACAATGGCGATTTCGATTCCAACCGGGGTTAAGATCTTTAACTGGTTGTTTACACTGTATAAAGGACGTATTCGTTTTACAGTTCCAATGCTTTGGTCATTGGCATTTATTCCAAACTTCGTAGTCGGTGGGGTTACAGGGGTTATGCTTGGTATGGCAGCAGCTGATTATCAGTACCATAACAGCTACTTCCTAATCGCTCACTTCCACTACGTATTAATCGCAGGTACAGTATTCGCTATGCTTGCTGGATTCACATTCTGGTATCCAAAAATGACTGGTCATATGTTAAATGAACGCCTAGGTAAATGGACATTCTGGATCTTTATGAGCGGATTCAACATCTGTTTCTTCCCAATGTACTTCTTAGGTTTAGACGGTATGACTCGTCGTATGTACACTTACTCTGAAAGCCTTGGATGGGGATGGCTAAACCAAATCGCATCTGTCGGTGCAGTAATGATGGGTATTGGTTTCGTACTTCTTTGTTACAACGTAATTTGGAGTGCTCGTCACGGAGAACGTGACACAACTGGAGATCCATGGGATGGCCGTACACTTGAATGGGCAACTCAATCTCCTGTACAACATTACAACTTCGCAAAACTTCCTGAAATCAAAGAAGCTGATGCTTTCTGGTACATGAAGAAACGCGGAGAAACAGTTACACCAGCAGCAGAAGATATTAAACCAATTCACATGCCAAGTAACTCTGGCGTGCCTATTATTGCGTCTGGATTCTTCGGTCTTGCAGGTTTCGCATTAGTATTTAGCTGGTTCTGGCTTGCAGCAATCGGCGGCATTGGTATTTTAGCTTGCTTAATCTATCGTTCATTCGATTACGATGAAGGTTACTATATTAGTGTTGATGAAATTAAAAAATCAGAACATGTAGCATGAGAGGTGAAATGATATGGCGGCTTTAGATAAAAGCTTACCCTTGGAATATCAATCCGAACAAAGCAGATTGAATATCCTAGGATTCTGGATTTTTCTTGGGGCTGAAATTATGCTGTTCGCAACACTTTTCGCCTCTTATCTAGTACTTGCTGGTCGTACGGCAGATGGCCCAACACCAGCACAACTGTTTGAACTTAAAACGCTTTTAATTCAAACATTACTACTTTTAACAAGTAGTTTCACATGTGGTATCGTGATTCACGAAATGCGTAAGCACAACCAAAAAGCAATGCTTGGATGGTTCGTCCTTACATTACTTTTAGGTGCAGGCTTCCTATTCTTCGAAATTGAAGAGTTCATTATGTATATTGGTGAAGGCGCAACAATTCAAACAAGTGCTTTCCTATCTGGATTCTTCGTTCTTCTTGGAACACACGGAGCCCACGTAACAGGCGGTATCATTTGGGCAATTTGTGTTATTATCCAAATTTTAAAACGAGGTTTAACACCGGTTACAGCTCGTAAAGTATTCATTATCAGCTTATACTGGCATTTCCTTGATCTAGTTTGGGTCTTTATTTACACACTAGTTTACTTGAACGGGATGGTGGCGTAAATGGGTCAAAATAACAACCAAGCAAACGGGCATGCGCATAGCGGATTCCCTTGGTCACACGTTTTCGGATTTATTTTATCGCTTGCACTAACGTTTCTAGCTTTATACGTGGCACTTTACACAACCCTGCCACTATCAACGATCTTAACTACCATTATCATAATGGCTGTTGCGCAAGCGTTGTTACAATTAATTATGTTCATGCATTTAAAAGAAGGAGAAGGAAGAGTTCAAATTCTTACTATGATCTACAGTTTCTTCGTTGCAACTGCAACAGTTGGTTTAACTGTATGGATCTTCTTCTCAATGTAATGTACATGAAAAGGACTGCTGAGATTGCTCAGCAGTCCTTTTTTTATTCCCTCCCCTATTACATCCACATTACGGAATTAACAACAGAATCATGAAAAATATACTTATTATGACAAATGTTAAGAAAACTCTTTCTTTATGAAATCGAATCCATATGCGTTGCTTTTCTACCTATTATATGGCTAAATAGGTACTATATTTATTTGAAGGGAGAGAACGCAATGGAACATCACACTTCTGTTCTATCACTTATGGTTGTCGTTGCAATCGCGTTTTTCGTTCCCCTTTTGTTACAACGCTTTAAATTAAAAGCACTTCCTGTCGTTGTTGCAGAAATCATCGCAGGAATCTTTGTAGGTAAAAGTGGGTTTAATATTATTGAGCCAGATATGTGGCTTCAAGTCTTATCGACACTAGGATTTATCTTTCTTATGTTTTTAAGCGGTTTAGAAATTGATTTTTCTATCTTTAAACAAAAAGGGAAAAAGAACACGACAAACGAACCAAACACATTCCAAGCAGCAAGCATTATCTTCTTCTTTATTTTCATCTTATCTTATGCCCTATCACTACTATTCGTATGGCTAGGATTTGTAGATAATGCAATGTTTATGACTTTAATCATTTCAACAATCTCTTTAGGTGTTGTCGTACCAACATTAAAAGAGAATAACTTAGGAAAAACAGCAATTGGGCAAATCATTTTATTAGTCGCTGTTATTGCGGATTTAGTTACAATGATTTTACTCGCTGTATTCGTCGGATTAAATTCCGAGAGCGGCCAAAGCATGTGGCTCCTTCTTCTTCTATTCGGCGCTGGTATTGTTATTTACTTCGTTGCAAAACGTTTTAAAAACATTCCATACTTGGATAGCTTAAAAGCTGGAAGTGTACAAATTGATACACGAGCTGTTTTTGCACTCATCTTAATATTAGTTGGGTTATCTGAATCCGTTGGAGCTGAAAATATTTTAGGTGCCTTCTTAGCAGGTGTACTCGTATCATTATTATCACCAAATGAAGATATGGTTGAAAAACTGGATTCTATCGGATACGGTTTCTTCATTCCTATTTTCTTCGTAATGGTTGGTGTAAATTTAGAGGTTTGGTCTATTTTTAAAGAGCCTTCTAGTATGCTCATGATTCCAATTCTAATTGTAGGACTCTTTATCTCAAAACTGTTACCATCCCTCGTTTTACGAAAATGGTATCCACGTAATATCGTACTGGGGAGTGCCATCTTATTAACATCGACACTTTCTTTAGTTATTGCAGCTGCACAAATTGGTGAAAAGTTAGGGATCATCAGTCCAAGTTTATCTGCTTCCCTTATTTTAAGCGCAGTTATTACTTGTATTTTTGCGCCTATATTATTTAAAAAGATGTTCCCAAAAGTGGAAACACCAAAACCAAAAGTTTCTATTATTGGTGCGAGCAGAATTACCCTTCCGTTATCACTTGATTTAAAACGAGAAGATTATGACGTAACACTATATATGATGCGTCAAAACAAAATAAATGATCAGGAAGCGAAATCACATGACTTCCCTATCGTGAAATTAGATGACATCACAATTGCATCGTTAACTGAACAAACAGCCTTTCATGCAGACCGAGTTGTTGTTGCAACAAGTGATGATGAGCAAAACTTATTATTAGCAGAACACGCAAAAGAACTAGGTGTTGAACATGTTATTGCAAGTGTAGAAGATCCACTTCTACAAGAAAAAGCAACACAAGAACATATCGCTGTCTTCTCAACAATTAACTCTACACGTATTCTATTACGTGCGCTAATTGATAAACCGAGTCTCGTTCGCTTAATTACAACAGCAAACGAAACAGTCCGTGAGGTTGAACTACGTAGCAATAAATATAACGGTGTTGCACTTCGTCGCCTTCCATTTTTAGGTGATGTACTAGTCATTCAAATTTATCGTGGAAATAAAGCATTAATCCCACATGGTGATACAAGACTACAACACGGTGATACATTACTTGTAACAGGCTCAAAAGAACATATCGATACACTAAAAAACATATTAGAATAAAAAAATGCCCCTCACATAATTGAGGGGCATTTTTTTCCATTTCATATGGTAAAATGTTACTATCACATATTATGAGGATGGATCACATTATGTCTATTGTAACTTTAGCTCTTTTATTATTAGCCGAAATACTAGGTGCCATTATTCTCATCGGTGTTAGCATTGAAATTTGTAGTTACGGATGGAAAAAGTCGAATGGAATAAAGTACTCTTGCCTCTTTCTTTCACTCCTTCTCGGAACCGCTAGCATACTCGGACTTTTCGCCGCACCTGCCTATTTCTTTATACAATTAACAGAAAAAGCGTTATAAGAAAGGATGTTAATATGATTACCGTGAAAAATATTGACGGATCTGAAACTTACGTATTACGTCAAAAAATTTTGCGCCCGAGTCAAACATTAGCAGATTGTAAATATCCTTCCGACTATGAAACAGACAGCTTTCACCTAGGGGCATTTATAAATGATAAACTAATTAGTATCGCTTCCTTCTCAAAAGAAATATATCCTGACCTACCTACAGGTATTCATTATCGTCTACGAGGAATGGCCACATTACCTGAATTTCGAAACAACCACGCTGGAAGCTCCTTAATTCAGAAAGCAGAACAAATCTTACAAGAGCGTCAAGCAAATATATTATGGTGTAATGGCCGAATTACTGTGTCTGACTATTACAAGCGCTTAGGCTTCCAAGAACATGGTGAAATCTTTGAAATTGAACCAATTGGTCTTCATAAAGTACTATATAAAAGAATATAAGAAAAGCTTTCCGCAATACGGGAAAGCTTTTCTTATATTTCAATCTTCACTTTTTATCTTTTTCATATATATGTATATAAACAGACTAGGAACTAAAAAACAGGCTAACATAATAAGTCCTGTCATACTAATTTCTTTTATTGAAATATCTGATGTTACAACGATACAAATAGCTAAAATACCAATAACAATACCTACAGGAATGAATAATAGCTTCATAAGATAACTGCGTGATACTCCGCCCGTATGCTCATACACTTCCACTGAATTTTTCAAGTTTAAAAAGTTAATAACTATGATCCCGCACATAAATACCATTAATAAATCCGAAACACTTTCATATCCTGCACCTTGCAAAACGTAGCGATAAAAAACAATACCTAGTATGATAATATTTTGTAAGATGAAAACGAGTCTAATATGTTTTAGCCCCTCAATCATTAAGCGTTCATCTTTCACGATCCTCATCCCCTCACTCCTTTTCCTCCCAAAATAAATCATTCAAAGTTTTATCTACTGCATAACAAATTTTCAAACATAAATCTAAAGATGGGTTGTATTTCCCCTTCTCAATTAAACTAATCGTTTGCCTTGTAACGCCTACTTTTTCTGCTAATTGTTGCTGCGTTAAATCTAACTGAACACGCGCGACTTTTATTTTACTTACAGCCATTCATGTTCCCCCTCCATCTGTATTGTAACATATATATTCCATTAAGTAATTTATATTTTGCGTGACTGATTATAGTTTCACTTTATTATACACAAAAAAGGGGCCTCTCATAAGAAGTCCCCTCTCCTATATCTATATTATAAGAATAAATGACATCCAAATAAAATTGTAAATAAGTAGAGTAGCGGATGTACTTCCATCCCTTTCCCCTTCACAATTTTTAAGACTGGATACACTAGAAATCCAATTGCAATTCCATTCGCAATACTAGACGTTAACGGAATACCAACGAAAATTAAAAATGCTGGTAACGCATCATCAAATTCATTCCAATTAATATCACGAAGACTTTGCGCCATTAAACTACCTACAATAATTAATGAAGGAGCTGTAATAGCGGCTACGCTTGATAAAGAAGCAATAACAGGGCTGAAGAATGCCGTTATAATCGTTAGGCCGACTACTACAATACCTGTTAATCCCGTTTTACCACCTGCAGCAATACCAGCTGACGATTCAATCGTCGCTGCTGTTGGGCTTGTCCCAAAGATAGAGCCTGTAGTACCGCCAATTGCATCCGCAATAAATGCTTTACCAAAACGTTTCTCTGTATTATCTGTAATTAAACCTGCTTGTTTAATTAAACCGAGTAATGCTCCTGTTGTATCAAATAACAGTACAAGTAAAAATGAAAATACAACGCCATATAATCCGTATTCAATTACATCTGAAAAGGCGTTGATTGGATTTGAAACGATAATCCCCTCTGGTAAATGAGGCATCGCAACAATTTTATCCGTAAACTTCAGCTGTCCTGTAAAGAAGGCGATAATTCCTGTCACAATCATACTAATAAATAATGCACCGCTCACACGCAATGTCATTAATACCGCCGCTAAAATCAAACCAATTAAAGTTAAAATAACGGCTGGAGAATGGAAATCACCAATCGTAACTAAGTTAGATGGATGATCAACGATAATTCCAGATAGACGTAATCCAATAAAAGCAATAAATAACCCAATTCCACCTGCAATTGCATGTTTTAAACTATCAGGAATTGCGACAATAAGCTTTTGCCTAAATGAAGTGAAAGATAATAAAAGAAAAATGATACCTGTTACAAATACTGCTGAAAACGCAATGACATATGTAATCCCCTCTGCCTGTTGAACAACAGAATAAGCAAAATACGCATTCATTCCCATAGCTGGAGCAATAACAATTGGATAGTTAGCTAAAAACGCCATACATAGCGTCCCTACAACAGTCGCAATAATCGTTGCCGTAAAAGCTTGATCAAATGGTACACCTGCATCAGATAATATTTTCGGATTGATGACAAGAATATACGCAAATGTAAAAAAAGTTGTGATGCCAGCTAAAAGCTCTTGCTTCACAGAAGTGTTATATTTTTGTAATTGAAACATGGTTATGTACCCTTCCTACATCTGAATTATTATCACACATTCTTTTCTTACTAGTATGTGAGAAAATATAATACTTAATCTTAACAATCAATAAAAAGAAGAGTCAATATATTCGCTAATAGTTCGAATTTTAAATTTAAGTCTGACAAGCACAGATATAGTACAGTTAATAATGATTATTTTTGTAGCATAACAGATAGAAATGTTTTATAATTTGAAATAGTTAAATATTTAGTAAACGCATTCAAATATCGTTCACTCTACAAGGGGGATTCTTCTTATGCAGCACACAAACAAATCTGGAACTTTAAACCGCGGTTTAAAAGAACGACATATTACTTTAATGTCACTCGGTTCAGCTATTGGCGTTGGACTATTTTTAGGATCTGCTTCTGCTATTAAACTAGCTGGCCCTTCTATTTTACTAGGCTATATGATTGCTGGACTCGTTATTTTTTTCATTATGCGAGCACTCGGAGAAATGGCAATTGAACAACCTGTTGCTGGCTCTTTTAGTAAATATGCATATGATTATCTTGGACCACTAGCTGGCTATATTACTGGTTGGAACTACTGGTTCTTATGGGTTGTTACTTGCATGGCTGAAATTACGGCTGCTGGCATTTACATGCAGTACTGGTTCCCAGATATTCCGCGCTGGACTTGGGCTTTACTCGCTCTATTATTAATGAGTGCTTTCAACTTTTTATCTGTAAAAGTATTTGGAGAACTTGAATTTTGGTTTGCTCTCATTAAAATTGTCACAATTATCTGTATGATAGTAGTTGGGGCTGGTATTATTTTATTTGGCTTCGGAAACGGTGGTATCGCTACTGGCATTTCAAACCTTTGGTCACATGGTGGCTGGTTCCCAAATGGTTTTTCTGGGTTACTCCTCTCCATGCAAATGGTGCTATTCGCTTATTTAGGCGTTGAATTAATCGGCGTTACAGCGGGTGAAGCGCAAAACCCGAAAAAAACACTCGCAAAAGCAATCGATAACGTATTTTGGAGAATATTACTGTTCTACGTTGGGGCTCTATTCGTTATGATGGCAATTTATCCATGGAACGAACTTGGTGAGAAAGGAAGTCCATTTGTATTAACATTCCAGCAAATCGGTATCGCAAAAGCAGCAGGAATTATTAACTTTGTCGTATTAACAGCAGCTCTTTCTTCTTGTAATGGTGGTTTATTTAGTACAGGCCGTATGCTGTATACATTAGCTCAGCAGAAAAAAGCTCCTGAAAGATTCGGTCGTTTAAATAAAAATGGCATTCCAAGTCAAGGAATTGTAGCAACAGCAATCGTTTTACTCGTTGGTGTTATATTAAACTATCTTGTGCCCGCAAAAGTATTTACATGGCTCACTAGTATTTCAACTTTCGGGGCAATTTGGACTTGGGGTATTATATTAGTCGCTCAAATTAAGTTCCGTAAAAGTTTGCCGACGCAAAACAAACAAAAGTTATCGTATAAAATGCCTTTATACCCATTAAGTTCATATTTCTCACTTGCTTTCCTTGCACTCGTATTATGTATAATGGCGTATTCAGAAGATACAAGGATTGCATTAATTGTTGGACCAATTTGGCTTATCGGTTTAGCTGTCGTGTATTACATGAAAGGTTTTCATAAAATTGATGAAACACCTAATTCAAAAATTAGTTAAGCAAAACATCCCTTCCTTATTACTTGGAAGGGATGTTTTTAAATCTCTATAAATATTTCTCAACAAATTTCACGGTATTTTTACAAATTTTTAATATTTTTTATGTTTTCCGTCTTTATTTTTACAGAAAAATAAATTACATTATTAAAGCACATATATTTATTATTAGGGGGATTCTTCTATGAAGAATAAAAAATGGATTACATTTTCTTTAGCAACAGCAATTACACTAAGTATAGGGACTTCGTTCATACCGTCTACTTATGCAGAAAGCTCTGTAGACCCAGCTCCTGAAATTGCTGCAAAAGTTGTAAATCAAAACAATGGGAAAAAAGTATTATTCGATAATACACACGGTCAAACTGCCGGGACTGCTGACTGGGTTATTGATGGTGGCTTTTCTGATTTCGGAAACGGCATTGCCCAAAACGGCTATCATGTAAAAGAACTACGTAAATCAACACCGATTACATACGAAGATTTAAAAGACTACAATGTGTTTATCGTTCCAGAAGCAAATATTCCTTACAAAAAATCTGAACAAGATGCTATGTTACAATACGTGAAAAATGGCGGTAGTATCTTCTTCATTGCCGATCATTATAATGCAGATCGTAATAAAAATCGTTGGGACTCTTCTGAAGTATTTAACGGATATAGACGCGGTGCTTGGGATAATCCAGCAAAAGGAATGTCTAACGAAGAAGCCAATTCACAAGCTATGCAAGGAGTAGAAAGCTCTGATTGGCTATCTGACAACTTCGGTATTCGCTTCCGCTATAATGCAATCGGTGATGTTTCCGCTAAAAATATTGTATCACCTGAACAATCATTCGGAATTACAGAAGGGGTTTCATCTGTAGCAATGCATGCTGGTTCTACTTTAGCAATTACAAATCCAAAACTAGCAAAAGGACTTGTTTATCTTCCAGAGAATCCGTCAAAATGGAATAACGCTGTCGATAGCGGTGTATATAACGGCGGTGGTGTTGCAGAAGGTCCTTATGCTGCGATCGCAAAAGTAGGACTTGGAAAAGCTGCCTTTATTGGAGACTCTTCTCCTGTTGAAGATGCTACGCCAAAATACGTTCGTGAAGACTCTGGTCAAACAAAGAAAACTTACGATGGATATAAAGAAGAAAACGATGCTATCTTACTAGAAAATATCGTAAATTGGCTATCGAATAAAGAAACATTTACAAGTTTAGATCAAGTAAATGGTTTACAACTTGATTTACCTACCACTTTACAAACATTTGAACAACCAAGCTTATCAACTGAGCCACAACCTGAACCTTGGAGTGCGCCAAATGCAGGTTATCAATGGTTTAATACAAATACTTTTAAACCTGGTTCATATGGCTATAACGGTGCAGTAACAGCAAATGACTACGTAGTTACACACCCTAGCACTCTACCAAACAATGAAGTGTTCCAAATCAAAATTCAAGTAAATAACTTATTACCAAATACAACATACACTAATTACTCTTTAGGTATATTCACTACTGGTGGTACACAAGTAGCAAAAGTTCAAAATACAAACGGCACTTGGCCATCTACTTTCGGATATAGTAGTGCATTTTCTTTCACAACAAACAGCTTAGGTTCTGCTGAAAAAATTGTGAACGTACAAATCGATCCAAATACGACTGGACAAGCAACACTTCGTTTACGCCAAAATACAACAGCGAAATATAATGAAGCTGTAACGATTAATAAGAAATAATGAAAAAGGCAATCCAGATATGGATTGCCTTCTTCTCACTTCTCTTCTTTTGAGAAAAACATTCTTGAAATAACGATACCTATACTACCTACTATTAAAAATAACACTGCCCTAATCATCATTGAAACTTCTGGTAAGTCTAGAAGAAATAGCTTTCCTATCGTTACGACTAACACGACTAAGCCTGCATACAATATTTCATTCATATTTTTATTCCGTCCAAACCAAACTGCAAATAATGCATATACCATCCATAATAACGATACAGATATGCTTATTATGCTTCCATCTGTGGACAAAACTTCACCGATTCTAGTAATTGTAATAAATACAATCACCATAAACCAATAGAGTGCTATAGAATACACATACTTGCCAAAGCTTGCTAATACTTCTTTTGCTTGTCTCATGCAATAATAGAACGTTCCTATTAAAATAAGATGAGCAACAAAGCCTGCCGAAATAAATTGATCAAACGGGCTAAAAATAGTCTGTATCATTCCAATTGCGTAAACCGTCGCACTAACATACAATTTTATCTGTTGTTTTCCTTTAATAGAAGTAAACATACCAAGGAAACCTTGTAATAATAGTACAATCGCTGCATTCACTAAACTATACTCATATAAAATCGCTAAACTAAATGCTCCCATTGCGAAACCAAATAAAAGATTTGTAAATGTAGAATGTCTATTCTTCCTATATTCAAACACAAACATAATAGCGTGCACGAGTGCACTTATCATTAATCCCCATGTTGTAAATTCAGGTATTTTTGAAATGGCTAATATAAAGAAGACTGCATTCGCACTAAATATCGCCAAGCGTGGCTCTACTATAAAACTTCTCTCCGTAAACATATGCCAAAATAATAGTAAGTGAATTAAACCATAAACTACTGTTAACTGGACTTGCAAATCCTCTACTAACATTGACATAACAGCAAAGAAGACAAAAAGAACAATAGCAGCAACAACATAAGAAATCATATATAAATACTGATAACGATTTTTCAACGCATACCATAATAAGCTGAGCGTTAGTATCATCTCATATCCAAAGAAAATATACGGATTAGGAGTTGTACTATTTAATAAGAACGGCACGAAGAAAGCTCCTACCGCTACGAATATAGTAAGATATTCCGATTGATATCTCTTCGCTATATAAATACCTAAAATGACCCATGCGATATTACATAGAAACGCGACACTCGCCGGAATAAATCCATATAAATAATGTGCCGCAAATGTCGTTAAAACTATACCCGTAATACTTCCTCCTGCTAGTACTAACCCTAACGCTTGCCGCTCGCGTTTAATTTGAATATCCCCTATATAATAAAAACCGATTGATAGGAAAATACCAAACACAATTCGTATTGCTGGTGTTAATAATCCCGCATCTACCCCTGCTTTAAATAACCAAATTACTCCAAGCAACATAATACCGACAAATATGCGTGGTAACCACGTTTGGCAAAACTTAATAATATTAAATGGTTCCGGCTTAAAAGCAGATATATCCACTTGTTTTACCTCACGTTCTTGCACAGGCTCTTTTATTGTAGCTACTTCTACTTTTTGTTTTTCCTCCATCACCGTTTCAATATATTCTTTCTTTTCCTTACTAACATGTTGCTGAGCATTTTCTACTTCTATTTCTCTTTGTTTTGCTTTCAATTCAAAAAGTGCTTCTTGAATCGTTTCAATTGCCGTTTCGAGTGCTTCTATTTTCTTATTCAAATCCTCCTTCATACGCTCCCCCCTCATCATCCGTTCAAAACCTATATATTACCAATTACTTCTATCATACTCTTAGTCTATTCATTTTCAATACTATTTTTCCCAAAAAAGAAAGGTGTTTTCCGAAATCGGAAAACACCTTTTTACTCATTTCTTCTTATTTAAAACACTACTCACGATAACACCAATACAAGCACCTATAATAGCTGGAATGATCCACCCAACACCTTCTATATAAAACGGAATGTATTTCAATACTGATGTCCACTGATTCATCATCACATTTTTATTGAAAATATCGATCGCACTAAATACTGCTACAATCACAATTGTAACTGGATATATGCATACATACTTTCCAATATACTTATGGAATAGCCCTAAAATAATAAGCGTCAATGCAACTGGATAAATAAATCCAAGAATTGGTACTGATACTTTTAAAATTTGTGTTAATCCTAAATTAGCTAAAATCATACTAACAAAACTTAAGATAAATGCCCACACTTTATACGCTACTTTTGGAAATGCACTTGCGAAAA
The DNA here is from genome assembly GCF_038006905.1 of Bacillus sp. FSL R9-9834. Taxonomy (NCBI): domain Bacteria; kingdom Bacillati; phylum Bacillota; class Bacilli; order Caryophanales; family Bacillaceae; genus Bacillus; species Bacillus sp. FSL R9-9834. Next base: position 710,955 of record NZ_JBBOWD010000001.1, on the reverse strand, counting down.
ATTGACTACAAGATGTAACAAGTCCGATTGAAACACATAAGCACGCAATCGTAAAAATAAGTCCTAATAAAACGACTCCGCCTTGTCCAAATAATGTAGTCATCACTTGTGCTAACACTTGCGCGCCATTATCAAATATCCCCAATGACCCACTCATTGAACCGACATATCCAAGTATGACATAAATAATAGATAGTAATAGTCCTGCACCAATTCCAGCAATACTCATATATTTCGCTAAACCTTTATCATCTTCAATACCTTTTGCACGAAGAGCATTTGCAATCACAATCCCAAAAATTAAAGCTGCTAATGCATCCATCGTTAAATATCCATCTAAAAACCCTTGGAACATAGGCGCTTGTCCATAATTTCCAGCAGCCTCTTTCACACTACCTACTGATGTAAACATGCTTTTTATAAAGATAAGAGCAATCATACCTAATAATAACGGTGTTAAAACTTTTCCGAACAACCCCATTAATTTAGACGGGGATAAACTTAACCAGTACACAATACTAAAGAAAATAACTGTGTAACATAATAAGATTACGCTACCTGCTTCCGGGAATAACTGACCCGGTCCCATCTCAAAAGCGAGACTTCCTGCACGCGGAATGCCAAGGCCTGGTCCAATAAATACATACACGATACATGGAAAAATAATGGCGAATGAAGAATGAACTCTACCCGCTAGCGTTTGAAAACTTCCTGCTTTCGCAATCGCAATAACTCCCAATATAGGAAGACCTGTTGCTGATATAATAAACCCTACTAATGAAATCCACACATGTTCTCCTGCTTCATACCCAAGGAAAGGTGGGAATATAAGATTCCCCGCTCCAAAGAACATCGAGAATAACATAAGACTAATAAGTAAAATTTCTTTTTTCTGTAACAATTTCATTTCTTTCTCCTTCTTTAATTTCATCTTTTATGAAATCAATTTCACATATAAAAAAGTGCAATAAACCGCTTCTTTACAAAGAAAACATAGTCCATAGTCTAACATAAAAGAAACACTCATTCTATAGCTATATCCCTTTTCCAATTTCTTCTGAAAAATCAACCTTTATTGACTTATAATAGTTAATAAGGTAAAATATTAAATGTACAAAATTATTAACTTTGTTTTTGTTTGTGTCAGGAGGAAAATAACATGGAATCAGCGATACAACTAGAAAAAGAACAACAAAGAAAAAAGAAACATCCTCCAGGTTTATACTTACTCTTCTTTACAGAAATGTGGGAAAGATTTAGTTACTATGGATTACGAGGATTATTAACATTATATTTAACGACAGCTTTAGTAAGCGGTGGTCTTGGGTTTAGTCCCGCATGGGCACTCTCTATTTACGGATTTTACACTGGAGCCTGTTATTTCACACCAATGATTGGTGGATACTTAACAGACCGTTTTCTAGGTAGACGAAAAGCGATTACAATTGGTGGTATAACAATGGCAATCGGTAACCTTACACTATTTGCCTTACAAAACCAAGTCGGCCTATACCTCGGATTAGCGCTTATTATTATTGGTAACGGATTCTTCAAACCGAACATCTCTACACTGGTTGGGGAATTATATGAAGAGAACGATCCAAAACGTGATAGTGCATTTACCATTTTCTATATGGGTATTAACGTCGGATCATTTTTAGCTCCACTCGTTTGCGGATTTTTATCAGAAAATTTATTCAAAACAACGGTTGATGGCGTTGTACATTACGGATTCCGTTACGGATTCTTAGCCGCTTCAATCGGAATGATCATTGGACAAATTTTATTTACAACACTATCCAATCGCTTCCTTGGTGATATTGGTAAAAAACCAACTCGCGATTTACAAACAACAGATGGACAACCATCAGTAGGAGATACACCGTTAACAAAAAAAGAAAAACAACGTACTGCAGTTATCGTCATTTTAACATGCTTCGTTGTCTTCTTCTGGGCTGGCTTTGAACAAGCTGGTAGCTCATTAACATTATATACAAACAAATTTGTAGACCGCTCTGTGTTCGGATGGGAAATTCCAACATCTTGGTTCCAATCGGTCAATCCATTATTTATTATTTTACTTGCTCCAGTCATTTCAGCATTATGGGCAAAACTTGCAACTCGCAAGCGTGGGGATTTAAAAATCCCAACTAAAATGGGACTTGGTATGATCTTGCTCGGTATCGGTTATATCATTCTCGTTATTGCTACATTAAAAACAGGTAGTGATGAACATAACATTACAGAAAAAGCAAACTTACTATTTATCGTCTTTACGTATCTTTTCCATACGTTAGGTGAGCTATTCTTATCACCTGTTGGACTATCAATGGTTAGTGCACTTGCCCCAGTAAAACTTGCTTCTTTATTAATGGGAGTATGGTTAGCAAGCTCAGGAATCGCTAACATTTTAGGTGGACAACTTGCAAGCTTCACAACTTCACTTGGATATGCTGAAGTATTTACAGTTATTGGTGCTGTAGCAATTGTATTAGGTTGTGTTTTATTACTAATTTCTAAGAAGTTAGTGAAATGGATGGATTAAAAAAAGATGAGGGATTTCCCTCATCTTTTTATGCATTCTTACCTTTTTCTATCGCTTGTTCGTATAACTCTTTATGCTCTTTATATTCACTTGGTACAAAGTTCTTGTAGAAGAATGCAAGCCAACTGTCTCCTTTTTTATATCCTTCTTCTCTAATTTCCGCTGCTTTTTCATTTGATTTAAATCCTTCAATGAACCATTTCTTTAACGATTCATTCTTTTCATACTTAGCAGGAACTTTCAAATCATAGTTTTCAAATGCATACTTATAGCCAGCCTTTTCTACTGCTTTTTTTGTAGACTTATAACCCTTTTCATACGCTGTTTCATACGCCTTCACGTACACATCTTTCTCTCTATTTCCAGGGTTCTTTCCAGCTAGTTCCTTACCTGCCTTTTCCCCTAGTTCAGCTTGCTCTTTTTCAATTTTTTCTGTTCTTTCTTTATTCCCTACTTGGAAACCTTCTGCAAAGTTTGGCTTAAACTCTGGAGCAATTTGACTATCTTCCATCGTCTCTTGTGCTAAACCTTGCTCTTTTCCTTTTTCAAAATGCGTTTTCTTCTGCTCTTCTAAAGACCAAGATGCAGCATAAGCAGTTTTGAATGCTTCTTTATATGTATCTGATTTCCCAGCTAAATGTGATTCCACATCATTTTTCCCTGCTTTAAAATCAGTCTCTCCACTTTTTTGTCCCTCAAGCTGCCCTTTTTCCATATCAGCTTGACGCTGTGCTTCCTCTCGTTTACGTGCCTCTTCTGCTTTTCTTTGCTCTTCAGCTACACGTTGTCTCTCTTCCTCTGCCTTTCTTTGTTCCTCCGCTACACGCTGTCTCTCTTCTTCAACTTTACGCTGCGCTTCCGCTTGTCTTTCAGCTTCTACAGCACCATTATTATTTTGACTAGGAGCTGGACTTGTTGCACCACTACTAGAAGCTGGTTTATTGTGATAATGATATTCCCCGTACTGCAATCCCCATTTTTCACAATTTGTACGACACGTATGTCCCCCATTAGCATCTGTACGTCCTGGATGCGCATAGGCTGAAATTGGAGCTACCAATAACGCTACACTTGTTGTTAAAAGAAGTTTCTTCACCTGTTGTTTCACTCTTGTTCCTCCCAAAATCTTGAATTCTAACTTTATTATACATAAATAGAAAAATACTTAAATACCAACAAAAATATTCTATTATTTCTCAACATTAGTAAAAAAGAAGGTCAACTCTTTAGAGAGTTGACCTTCTTTTTTATTTCTTCGCCTTCGTTCCTACTAAATCACCAGCAACAACGTAACGCTTAGAATTATCCTTAACAGATACACATGTAATAAGCGTGATTTCATCTTTCCCATGATCTTCAACAACTTCCCACTTATCAGGAGTTACTTCAGATACACCTGTAACCGCATATTCATATTCATTTTCATTATCATATAAATAAATTTTATCGCCTTTTTTTAGAGAAGCTATATCACTAAATAAAACACCCTTTTTAGACATGTTATGTCCTGCTAATGCATAATTCCCTTTTCCCATCACTTGATTTTCTTTTACTGTTGCTGCACCTGATAATAGGTTTTTCTCAGTAGAAGACTTTAAAACAGGAAGTTCTAATGAAACACTTGGAATCGAAATACGACCAATTACTTGTTTCTTATCTAAAGATGCGTTCGCTACTTCTGCCAAATCTGGTTGATTAATTTTCGAAGCATCTACAAATTCCGTCTCATGTTTTTCATAGTCCATCTTTTGGACAGCCTGTACATTTTCAGTCTGCTTCTTTTCAGCTTGATATCCATCATAAAATGGCTTGCCGATTAATACACCACCTACAACAAATAGGAGGATTGCTACTATACTATAAATTCTTTGCTTATTCATATACAATTCCTTTCCGTTACAAAATCTTACTCTATATAAAATGATAAGATAATATTGCTATATGTACAAGTGTAAGCTGAAAAGAAACCTTCTTGCATTGGCAAGAAGGTTTCTTTTTAAGCTAATTTATTTCTGTATAGAGATATGTGGAATACTGTCATTTGAATTAAATAAATCAAATACACAACATATAAAGGGTATGCCGAAATATATAAATTTGCTACAGGTGTAAATATTAATAATCCTAGTGCACAAGGTAATACAAACCATAATGATACAAATGTTGTACGGCATGCTTTATCTGTAATATCCTTCTCCCGTTCATCCTCTTGGGGAAATAATAAAGGATATAATCGCAATGATGATTTGTTATATTTCTTTTTATGCAATCTTTTAAAATACGCTAATATGATAGCTACAATAAATATTAATACAACAGGTGTCAAACTCATTGTTATTTTAGATGGTAAACTTTCATTTTTAATAATATCAGCAAACTGTATATAAAAATCATAAAACTCTACGAATGCCCAGCATGCCAATACACTGTAAAATAAATTTATAATATACGAAGCAACAATTCTATTCATCTTCTTCCCCCTCCTTATTTAAAACAAACACATCTTCCATCTTTAACTGAAATACATCGCAAATCATAAGCGCTAATAATAATGAAGGAACATAATCCCCTTTTTCAATTGCCGCGATTGTTTGTCTCGTCACTCCAACCTTTTCTGCTAATACACTTTGCGAAAAATTAAACCGAGCTCTTAATTCCTTCACTCTATTTAAAATGGTCAAATTTACCACCTCTCACCACCATTGTATGCTATCCTTAACAAAATGTAAACTCAACTTAACATTATTTTTACAAAAAAATCCAACTTTACATATTGTAAAGTTGGATTACGCATTAGTTTAAAATTGTAACTTTAACATTTTTTCTGCCCCAATTACTAGATGAAGCTTTATCAGGCATTAAAACATCAATTTTGTGACCTTTAATCGCGCCACCAGTGTCTGCGGCAATTGCAATTCCATAGCCTTCAACATTTACAGTAGATCCTAATGGAATAACAGATGGATCCACCGCAATTAATTTCATTCCTGGATTTGCAGTTAAATTATAAGGTTTACCACCTGGTCCCCATGCAGAATATACTTGTTGACCTGGTCCATAGCCATTTTCACCTGGATCTGCTGTATAAGCTGTAGCATGTACATAAAATTCTTTTCCACCAGCAGCTGGTTTAGGTGGTTGTACAGGTTCTACCTTCGAATTATTATTAGCAACAGGTTCCGCTGGTTTACTAGCTTTTTCCTGCTTTTGCTTTTCAGCAATTTCCGCTTGCGCTTTCGCTAAAGCTTCTTGCTCAGCTTTTGCAGCTGCTTCTGCTTTCGCACGCTCTTCCGCTGCAATTCTTGCTGCTTCTTGCTCACGAGCAATTGTTTCTTGTACTGCTTTCATGTTTGATTCGATTTTAGCTTTTTCTTCTGCTGCTAAATTAAGTTGGCTTGCAACCTGATTATATTTAGCTTGAACTGTTTGTAAGTTAGCTTGACGCTTTTTCAAGTTATCTTGCAGTTCAGCTTGTGCTTTTGCTAATTTTTGTTTGTCTACTACTAAAGATGCTTCTTTCTCGTCAATTGTTTTCTTATCTTCTTCAATTTGACGAAGATCTTGTTCTTGTAGACGTAGAATTTCTTTATCAGCTTCTAGAATAGTAGAAACTGCGTTCATACGTTGTAAGAAGTCTGCAAAGTTCTTTGACTCTACTACAACTTCTACTACTAAACTTGTATTTGAACTGTTTTGAACAGAAACCATACGTTTTCTCATAATATCCTTACGAGCAAGGACTTTATCCTCTAAAACGACAATTTCGTTCTTTTTTTGTTCAATCTGCTTATGTGTTTCATCGATTTTACGTTGAATAGCAGCTTGATCCTCTTTATTTTTTGCAATTGTATTATTTAAATTATGTAGTTCGTTTTCGATACCTTGAATTTCTTTACTAACAGCTTGCTTCTCTTGCTCTTTCTTTTGCATTTCTGCATCGTTTTGCTGCAATTGCTGTTGCATGTTGTTAAGTTTCTCGTCGTTTGACTCTGCTTTAACAGCGACTGTACTAGATAGACCGATAATGCCTGCTAATACTAGACTACTGATTCGCTTAAAATAGTTCATAATCCGACTCCCTTCTTATACAGTTATACATGATTTATTTTACAGTTTGTTTACAATACCATTAAATACAGTTTATTTTTCATGACGAAAAAAAGGGAATTATGCATAAAATGTAATAGATTCTTAAATATTTAACAATTCCTATATTTAAAAATTATAAAAGATGCTAAAATCCAAATATAGAGAAAATATAACTTCTAAAGGCGGTTGAAATAAATCTATGTTTACTCAAAAGAAATCACTCCAACATAAAATTGATCAATTAGAAAGTCGTATACAAGAACTAGAAGCAGAATTAAAACAAAAGGATATTGAACAACAAGAGACTATTTCTTCTATCCACGATCGTGTACAAAGCGTTGTTCAAGAGCATCAACTTGTAAATAACCAGCACAATACACTTCAAAATTTAGTTCAACAATTAAGCTCATGTTTCGAAAATGTTTCAACACGTACTACACATTCCAATGAATTGAATAACGAAATGCTACAAAAAGAACAAAGCTTAATTCAATCTATTGAAGAAATTATTGATTGTTCTAACGAAGGAAAAGAATCTGTTCATCGTTTACTTATTGTAATTAATAAATTAGGTGAACAATCCCAGCGCACGTCTAATAGTATGAATCATTTAAGTGAACGCTCAAAAGAAATTGAGCAAATTGTAGAAGTCATCCAAAACATTGCAGCACAAACAAATTTACTTGCTTTAAATGCAAGTATTGAAGCTGCTCGTGCTGGAGAGCACGGTAAAGGATTCGCTGTCGTTGCCAATGAAGTAAGAAAACTAGCAGAAAGTACCGCTGAAAGTACAAAAAACATCGGCAACTTAACGAAAAAAATTCAAGAAGAAATTGAAAAAGCATACGATAATACAAAAGATAATTTGCATTTAGTCGATGAAGGTGTAGAAATGAGTGCCGATACAAACGCTAGAATCGAAAATATTTTAATTATGATTCAAACGTTACAAAACGGTGCTACAAATGTTATTAAAGCTATTGAAAACCAAAAGACTTGTAATGATGATATATTACGAGAATTCGCTAATACACAACAAATGTTCCAAAAGTTAAATACTACCATTATGAATCACATTCATGATGCTGAGAAAGTCGATGTTCAATTAACAAAAAGTCTTGAAGAAACAGTAGTTTCTCATTAATAGTAAAAATCCCTTATACTGTTATGAGGGATTTTTATTATATTTCGAATATTTATTTCTTCTCAATATTGAGCCGTATCTTTGTTATAATGGACAAGTTGTTTCTTTCGACTATTAAACAAGGAGGTTATTATGGAACAATTTTACTACATTTTAAAATATTTAATTCTTGGTCTGTTCCAAGGACTAACAGAACCGATTCCGATTTCTTCAAGCGGTCACCTCGTTTTGGCACAGCATTTGCTAGGACTAAAAATAGAGGGGTTTAGCTTTGAACTACTTGTTAATTCAGCTTCATTATTAGCTGTATTACTTATTTATAGAAATGATTTAATTCGTCTAACAAAGAATGGTCTATCTTATATATTTACAAGAGCAGAAGATGCAAAATCAGATTTCTTCTTTATTATTTACCTTGTTATTGCGACCATTCCAGCAGGTGTTATTGGTGTTTTATTTAAAGATTACATCGATCAGTACTTAAAAGGTGTGAAAATGGTTGGGATTTCCCTTCTTATTACCGCTGTCGGACTTTGGATTATTAGAAACTTGCGTGGACGTAAAAATGATGGCGATCTTTCTATGAAAGACGCAATTATCGTCGGATTAGCACAAGCTTGCGCACTAATTCCTGGAATAAGCCGATCAGGTGCAACAATCGTAGCTGCGATGTTACTTGGTATGAAGCAAGAAACGGCTCTTCGTTTCTCATTCTTACTATATATCCCTGTTAGCTTAGGTGGTTTATTACTAAGTATTACAGACATTGCAAAAGATCCAAATCTAGATACACTATTCGTACCATATATCGTTGCATTTATCGCAACATTTATCATGACGTATATTTCATTAAAATGGTTTATGAACATTATGGCAAAAGGAAATTTAAAATATTTCTCTTTCTATTGCATTATCGTAGGTGTACTTACTCTTATTTTCTTATAAGGTGAAACTTACAAATCAAAAAGCGAGTCATTCTATTACACTAGAACGACTCGTTTTTTTATGCATATACTTTCTTTTCTTGACAATACAAACGAATAACATGTTTATTTTGTTGAAATACATCATGCGTTAGGCGGATAATAATAAAATTTCGTTTTATTTGATCATCATGAACAAAAATCTGTTCTCCCTCTTGAAAACGCCATGCACTTTCAAAAGTTGTAATATGATCCCCACTTACAGAAAAAAGCTCATATCGCATATTTTGTACCCTCTCTCAACTTATAATAATCATAATATCATTATATTAAATTTAGTATAACTTAATTCCATTGAAATTTGTAATTTTTTCTATTTCGAAATATTTTAATTTTGTTTTAAGGTTCTTTTAACGTTATAATGATAAACGAATTTTCATTGAAAGGAGCTTCATTTTGACTGCATATATATTTCCAATAAAAACAGCATTTATTTTATTTCCTATTTTAGCAATGTTCCTCTTAATACCTTTTTTAATATTTAACTACCGAAAGTACGGTTATTTAAATAAATGGCGTTCATTTATTTTGTACTCATTATTACTTTACTTATTAAATGCCTATTTTCTTGTGATTTTGCCGTTACCACAAACATATGATACTTGTAGCCTACAACCGGCTAATACGCAGCACATGCAACTATCACCATTTTATTTCATACAAGAAATTAGTAATCATACTTCGGCAATTTTAACGAAACCAGCTACTTATTTCTACCTATTAAAAGAATCTGCGTTTTTACAAGTAGCATTTAACGTTCTATTAACCGTTCCATTCGGTATTTACTTACGTTATTATTTCCGACGTAGTTTCTTACAAACAATTTGTATTTCTTTTTGTCTTTCACTCTTTTTCGAGCTAACACAAGTGACTGGACTATACGGTATATACAATTGTGCGTACCGCTTATTTGATATAGACGATCTGTTTTTAAATACATTAGGCGGCGTAATCGGCTTTATCATTGCACCAATATTTACGTACTTCCTTCCGAAAGCAAACGAATTAGATAGTCATATTAATTTGGAAACGAAACCAGTCGGATTTGTTCGTCGCCTTATCGCGATGCAAATTGATTGGATTTTCTTATCCATCGTTGTACCTGTCATTAAAAACAAAGGAAATTCTTTCTTTATTTCTAATATTCAATCTTACACGAACATATACGAACTCATTTTCATAACGTGTTCGATCTTTATTTACTTTATTATCATTCCATACTTTACGAATGGAAAGACAATTGGTAAAGCGTTGCTTCGTATTTACGTGAAAGGAAAATCAGATCGTATTACGTTGAAGGAACTATTCATCCGTTATGGTATATTCTATTTCGTTTTAGGTGGAATCAATTATATTCTTTCTAGTAGCTCTATCTTAAATCTTAAAGAACCTTTAGTATTAGTAGTTATATTATTATTCCAACTCGTAATTAACGGTCTATTTATTATTCATGTTTTATTACATGTATTTAGTCGTGATAAGTTACTATTTTACGAGCGAATTAGTCAAACAAAAAATGCGATCGTACTAAAAAAAGCTGACAAGTAATACTTTGTCAGCTTTTTTTCATAATCGTAAATAACTTTTCTGTGTAAGGGTTTGAAAACATTTCTGCTTCATCTAATAATTTCCTCACCTTTAGAAACGAATGCAATTCTGGATATATATTTTGTAATTTTTCATACGTTAACGTATGCATTTTCCCCCAATGCGGGCGTCCTTCATATTTTAGAAAAATTTTCTCCACCTCACCAAAATAAGCAGCATACTTCATACCTTTATACATATGAACAGCTATATACGCAGAATCTCTTCCATACGCTGGACTGAGCCATATGTCATCCCTTTTCACATAACGGCATTCAATTGGGAAGTGTACTTTATACTTTTTCTTTTCAATAAGGTTTGAAATTTCTTCTACAACGACCTGCATATACTTTGAAGGAACACTATACTCCATTTCATAAAATGGAACCGCACGCGATGTAGCAAATACTTCATAACTCGGACCAATTATTTTTGTATTCGGTACAGCTTTAGCCGATAATCGACTTACTCCTTTACTTATAGAAGGAAACCATTTACATCCTTTAGATAACAAAGAGAACATCTTATTTTCAAGTAACTCTACCTTTAGTTTATGCCATTTCAAATCACTTTTTTTACCCGTTGTTTCGTTTGTAATTTTCACTTGCACTTCATCTGAATAAGGAAAAACGAAAAATTCAAAATGGCGATTCTTCTTATATTCTTCTAGCTTGTTCATTACAGTAGATAAGGACTGTTTTTCACTTTTATAAACGAGTGAATAAGCTGGAATAACCTTCAATTTTATTTTTACAATGATACCTAACATTCCAAGAGACAACTGAAAAGCTCTCCAATATTGTACATTCTCCGTTTGTGAACAAACTATACTCTCACCTGTAGATAAAACTGCGGTAATCTCTATAACTTGTGTTGATAAACTTCCAAAGGTAATCCCCGTGCCATGAGTCCCTGTACTAATCGCTCCTGCAATAGATTGCGAATCAATATCCCCTAAATTTTCTTGCGCATAACCTTTTTCCTCAAGTAACTTCCCTAGCTCATGTAACTTTGTTCCTGCCCATACTTCGGCAACCATCTTCTCCGCATCAACATTCACAATACCCTTCAATTCATCTAAAGAGACTAAAATTTCTTCCGTCTGCACAAGAGGGGTAAACGAGTGTCCTGAACCGACAACGCGAATTTTCTTCCCTTCTTTTCGTGCAAGCTCTACAACTTCTACTACATCTTGTATACTTTCTGGATACATCGTATAATGCGGTGTTCCTTCTACATTCCCTGTCCAATTTCTCCATTTTTGTCCCTTTATAGAAAGCATTGGCCATCCCCCCGATATGTTGAATACTCCCCAACAATCTCTCCCTCTTTCACACGATATAAAAACGGAAACCGCTCACATAATTCTCCAGCTTTACTATGGCGAAACAAGATAGAATCTCCTATCTCTACTCGTTCCTCACCGTTATAAAAAATCGGTGTTTGTACCTCACCAGCACCTTCTAAAGCTAATAGTTTGGCACCATTTGGCCTCCAAATCTCAGGTTCTTTATCCTTCCCAATTGCGCCTGAGGCAATATATCCACCACCTAGACAAGTATAAATTGTTGGAGCTGGTTTACGCACAACTGGCAAAGCAAATCCGACAGCTGGCTGAAGTTGTACTTCTTTATAATAATCAAACAGCTTCGGGGCATAGAAAGCAGAACCTATTGTAATCTCTGAAACTGAATGATCTTGCTCAGTTGTTTTTATACTTCCTGTGCCTCCTCCATTTACAAACCTTAGTTCAATACCTAGATTTTGTATTTCTTTTACGATATGTCCTCTTCTTGCTTTAACTTCTAACACTGATTTCTTCTTTAAATATGAAATCACTTTACTTTTTACTCGTTGATTCGGTATGTGATCTCCTACCCCAGCAATTTGGGCTTCATATCCCATTACACCATCTAGTATTAAAAATGATGATTCTTTCAACCTTTTTACTATTTTCAAAGCACCTTGCACATCTCTTACCGGTGATCTTTTGACCCCAAAATGAAAATTAAAAAAACGACTACTCATATCAATATCTAAGCAAACACGAAAACATCCTTTAGACTTCTCAGCAATTTTTTCTAAATAAACAATATGATCTTCACAATCCACCATACAAGTTATAATGAGCCCTTGCTTTGTTAGCAAACTTATTTCATGTAACGCTCGATCATCATAAGCAGGATATCCGAGCAATAAATCATTGAATCCTTGTTCAATTAAAAACAAAACTTCCCTAGGTGAAAAACACATAATACCTTGAAAACGATCATTTGCAGCTAAAATCTTTTGCATAACCGGAACAGAACGTAACGATTTACTCGCTATACGAATCTTCTTATTTCCACTTAATTCTATAATCAATTGAATATTTCTATCTAAAGCTACTTCATCCAAAAATGCACAAGGTAATGGAACTTCTTTAAAAATTCCTCGATCCACACTTTTTCTCTCCTCTTCTCTATATGTCTTATACATATTGGAAAGAAAGTTGGAATCTCCTCTACAAAATAAAAAAAGTTTCTTCCTATTTAAGAAGAAACTTTTTTAGGACTACTTCATAGAAATAGTTGCTGCTACTGGATAATGATCAGAATAATCATCATACGTATATTTTTTGAGCCATGATGTAACAGTCCACTGTGGAGATTTTGGTTGTAATATTTTATTCTCTATAAATGATGGATTCGCATGGTCCTTACTTGCAATAATATAATCTAAATACTCGGCAGGACTATCAGGGAAATTATATTTTGCAATACTGTTTGTCGTTGCATCCCAAGTTGCTGTATGTCCCGTATAAGATGGAATTGACGCATGCAATGTTTTAAACATGGATGCGTACTCTGAGTCACTATTGTTCTCTGCATTTATTTTATTCACGTTCATATCACCACCAAATAGAACGTACTCGTCATTTGGTATATTCTTATTTTCAATAAAATCTTGAATTTCTTTTAGCTGGTTTGTACGTACAGATGCAGGTGAAGTTTTTCCACACATACTATCTTCAGCCTGCAAGTGTGTCCCAATCACATGAACGAAACGATCATTTTTCTTAATTTTCGTGTATACAAACCCTTTATTTGATAAATTATCTGGTCCGCATCCTTTTGCAAATACATATTGAATCTTTTCAACGATCGGCCATTTACTCACGATTGCAACGCCTCCATCTTCAGGCGTTGAAGATGAATAGCTACCTAACGTTTTATCCCATTCATTTCCATTACTACGACCTAATACTGCTGTTTGATTTGGATATTCTTTCTTCAAATTCCCTAACAAACGATCTGATGCGCTATTATCGAACACTTCATTTAATATAACTACATCCTGATTCTTAATATAATCTGCCGCCCCAATTAAATCGGCACGCTGACTTTGTCCCCAGTTCGGATATAAGTTAGTTGATAGCATATACACGTTGTGCGTCATCACTTTCAAAGTGTTGTTTTGATCTGTAGACGTATCTGCTTGCACTGAAGAACCTCCGTATAAAACTCCTAAACCAATCCCAAAGCTAAGTACACCTTTTAGCAATTTACCTTTCACGTTCCATACCTCCATTTGTATAGTAATAAAAAGGTCAAATACTCTATTGTGAGATTTGACCTTTTTTAAATACTTAACGATCTCCGTACGTATCAAACCAAAGCTGAATGTATCCAGCAGTAACACGTTGTGCATCCATTAATCGCTTACCTGTCATTGGCGTAACTTCAGCGCGCCATTTATCTGCATATTCTTGTGACACAGCTGCTTTTACGAACCAATCTTTCGTATTATCATTTACAATTCCAGAGTAATCTTGTTTCGCTACTACTGCCGCTCCATGAATCCACTCTTCTGGATTTGTACCTTTCCAGTTCCAATATCCATTTCCATCCGTTACTTTATAATTATCTTTTATCGTATCTACAAAGTTTTCATATTTAGAATGGAATCCTTGTGGATATGAAAGATTTGTAAAGTTTGCCGCATGCATCGGTTGGTTTACATCTCCTAAATAATGAAGAGATAATCCTAAATAGAAGAAAGCTTGTTTCATATCTTTATTTTTGTATGATTCACCAGCTAATTTAAAATATTTAGCGCCAGTTTCTTTTGCCTGCTTTGCAAATGGAATATATGTTTTTCCATTGTCTGGATCATAGAAATGTGAAGCAAATGTGCTATTATCATAATAAGGATTTTCATAGTCAGCAGCATAAATACCGTTCTCTAACTCCGTACGCCATTCATTTAATTGTGCAACTCGATCTTGTTTTACAAGTGTTGTATTGCGAGACATAATATCAATCGCACGATTTACAATCCATAAATGAGAATTTACACCTTCTTTATGTTTATCTTCAGCAGACCAGCGGTGAACTATTTTTATTTTACTTCCCCCATCATTTTCATGAGCAAATGCAACGCTTTGTAAAGGAGCTACTACTGTAATAGCTGCTGCTAAAGCAAGTACTTTCTTTTTCATCTGAAATCCTCCATTTTATAATCGAATTATTGTAAACTTTTTGTTAGGATCCTATGATGTCGTCCGGTTAACCTATGACTAGAATATCCCACCTTTCATGAAATTTCTATCACTAAATTAAAATATGTAAATGTTCATATCATTATAACTTTATACATAGTGAATATAATGAATGAATGCACTTTCATTTTAATAAACTATTATTAAGGCTTATCTAAACTAATGTAAAAAAAGAGTAAAGCATACACATGCTTTACTCTTTTTTTCTATTCGATAATATACTTGGCAGTTGGACATTAACTGCCAACTTATGTATAAATCCAAACACTAATCCAATTCCAATAAATATGTATAAGATTGTAAATATCTTTCCAAAATCAGTTTGCGGACTAAAATTCGCATCACCGACAGTCGTCAACGTGACCACACTAAAATATAAAGCGTCAAGAGGACGTAATCCTTCAACTGTACTATAAAAAATCGTACCAGACGTTAATGTTAAAAATGTTAATACGAATAATACTTGAAATTCTTTATCTTTCCACGCTCGTAAACAAGCTTTTAGCATCCGTTTCAATGTCAACATAAATGAAAGCATTAGACTTCCCCTTCCAAACAAAATACCTGTAGTTACAGGAAAGTCTATCACCTTTCTGTACAGAAAAAAAGTAGCCCTCTTCTATTTCTAGAAAAGAGCTACTTTTTACTATTCTATATTATTTAGGTGAAACAAGAATTTTCACTTGTGTTTTATCTTTTACAAGTGCTTCAAATCCTTCTTCAACAACTTGATCTACTGTGATTTTTTTCGTAATTAATTTCTCTGCTTGAATTTGGCCAGAGCTAATTAATTTAATAACAGCCGGGAAGATATGACGGTATCCTAAAATACCAACCACTTCTTTTTCTTTTAATACTAAGTTATTCGGAGTAATTGTTGCGTCTTTTTCCCATACACTAACAATTACAGTTTGTCCTTCGAAACTTGTACTTTCAATCGCTTGACGAAGTACTACTTCAACACCTGTTACTTCAAAGCTCACATTTACACCTAAACCATTTGTTAAGTTACGAATTTCTGCTAATACATCTTGAGTAGCTGGATTTAATACGTAATCCGCACCTGCTAATTTTGCTAACTCTTGACGTTCTTTAGAAAGCTCGACTGCAATAACAGGAGTTGCTCCTGCTGCTTTAGCTGCTTGGATAACAAGAAGTCCAATTGGACCACAACCAAATACTGCTACAGCTTCCCCTTCTTTTAATTTACTTTGACGTACTGCATGAACTGCTACAGCTGCTGGTTCTACAAGTGCACCTTGTTCATACGTCATTTCATCTGGAATATGGTGAACCATATCTTCTGGTACTACTGTATATTCAGAGAAACCGCCGCCTTCTCCGCCAAGACCGTGGAAAACAAGTTGTTCACAAACATTGTAATGTCCATGTTTACAAGCTTCACATTTACCACAAGAATAAATTGGTTCTACAACGACGCGGTCTCCCACTTTATGAGATGTAACGCCTTCACCGATTTCAACTACCTCACCGCTAAACTCATGACCTAAAATAACCGGTGCTTTTACATGTGTTAATGGATGCTCTTCTGTTGGAATAAAAATAGGTCCTGCTAAATATTCATGCAGGTCTGTCCCACAGATACCACACCATTTAACTTTAATCTTAACTGCTCCTGGTTTTACAGTTGGTTCTGGTACTTCTTCTACTCTTACATCACGTTGATTATGCCAAAGTAATGCTTTCATTTTATACATCCCTCTCTATGTATATACTTAACCTGGTGAAGTTTACAAATCTATTATAATACTTCTATCCATATATTTCAAAAAAACAATCTCATTTCCACTAAATTTTAACAAATAACGTTCAATATTTTGTCACTTTGTACTTTTTTCCACATCTGTTAACTCAATTTCATTGCGGTTGAAATTAGCATTATGCCATAATAGCATAGGAGAGGTGAATATCGCTTGAAATATTTTATTTACTTTATTGTTATCGTAGCGTTTCTAGATACATTTTCACAATTACCTATTATGAGTACGTTCGCTCAAAGTCTTGGAGGATCCCCTCTTATTATTGGGCTAGTTGTCGGCATGTATTCATTTGCTAATATGATTGGTAATATTATTGCTGGCGCTGCTGTCGATAAATTTGGTGCAAAAAAAATACTTTATATAAGCATGGGACTCACGAGTTTCATAGTCTTGTTATACACCGTTGTTCAAAGTGGTGAACAACTATTAGTTGTTCGCTTTATGCATGGGTTTAGTGACGGATTTTTAATTCCTGCTGCCTTTACGTTTTTATCAAAACAAACAAATTCAGCAAGACAAGGTAAGGCAATGGCCCTATCTGGTGCTGCTGTTGGAACAGCGGCAATTGTAGGACCTGCCTTCAGCGGGATTATGAAAGCAACTGCTGGTATAGAGTGGGTGTTCATTACCATTTCTATTTTAATGGTTCTTGGTACAATCGTATCTCTCTTCTTCTTACCAAATAACGTATCAAGAAAAGATACTTCAAGAACACAAATGATGAATAAAGAAGATATGTTTGAACTATTGAAAGCAGAACCGTTATTACAGGCATATATTGGTGCTTTCACACTCATGTTTTCACAAGGAATTGTCACTTATATGTTACCAGTGAAAGTTGAGGCATTAGCGCTTAAAGCATCTACAACAGGCATGATGTTAAGTGTATTCGGTATTACCGCTATCCTCTTCTTCTTACTACCAACAAATCGTATTTACGATCGATTTAATCGTTCAAAACTAATGTTAATTGGTATTGCAGTAATGGCATTAGCATTATCTTTACTTGGATTATTTGCAACAAAAGGCATGCTCTTTATCGTTATGATGATTTATGGCATTGGATTCGCTATCCTTTTCCCATCGATAAATGCATTACTTGTTGAAAATACGACAGATGATAAACGCGGAAAAGCATTTGGATTGTTTTATGCTTTCTTCTCATTAGGAGTTGTTGCTGGATCCTTTACAGTTGGAGCAATCGGGGCATCCCCTAGCGCCAGCTTCGTTATTGGAACTGCATTCTTATTAACATTTGCCGGAATGATTTATGTCAGAAGCAAAGTAAAAGGCCGAGACAAAGTAAAAAAGACAATGATAGGATAATTCCATCATTGTCTTTTTTTAAATGATAAACTTCTATTCAACTTTTAACTTTCAATAAGCCATATTTAATAAACAATATGGCATTATATTTTTCATAGAGATAATACAATGGATAACAAAATAAAAAGAAAATAAGTACAGTTGGGACATCGTCTATAATAGAAAAATATTTTACTAGCAATTCCTTAATACTCTCTCCAATTATAATAAACAGTGGAATGATACAAATTGCCGCTAATATTAAGCATGGTGTGATCCTCATTTCTTTTAGCCCCACCTTACAGTGTGGACACTTGAATGAAAAAGGATGCGGGAGCTCCATAATATGTTGTGCAGTAATATTCCCTTCACACTGTGGACATTCAATTCCTTCTTTCATTTAACTCACTCCTTTCTATTCATAAAAAAGAGCACTATCCAATAGCGCTCTTTTATTGCCGAATATATTACTTTTGTGTGTAGCTAAGTAACAATGTAAATAAATTGAATGGTAAAGGCAATACTACATTTCTTCTTTTACAAAAAAAGTGTATCAATACCAACGATACTTCGACAATTTCCTCGGAAATATTTCCTTTCCCTACATAATTTGATACACTACATATAAACAGACACTTGTATTACATAAGCTAAAATAATAACTTACTGTACAAATTCAAAAGCACATTCCTCATATGAAGAATGTGCTTTTCTGTTATTAACGTTTAATCCAAACAGCGCCTGCTGATTTATCCTCTGCCTGTCCAACAACTTGGAATTTAAGTCCAAGATTCGGAACTTTTCTTCCTGCGTCTGCAATTTGTTTATTACTATATACTTTTGAATCATCAAAAGTTGTAACACCTTGTAATCCAGAATAGTTAAACTGTCCACGTGTTAATGAATTTACACTCCATGCTGGTGTTTGATCAAATGAAAATGCTGCGTCTGCAATTTGCATACCTGTATTACCGTAAGTTGGTTTTCCGTTTAAATTGCCAACAAGTGCCTCTGGATGCGAATCTACAACACCAAGGAAGCCTTCACCTGGATGCTCCCCAACCCAGTTATCTTTAAAGCTATCATCTGCGTACCAAACGACAAGACCTGTATTATACACTGGACCTTTTCCTGCTTTTAATCCATTATCTGATCCTGCATAGTTTCTCCACTCTAAGTAGTAATAATGAGCTTTTTTCTCTGTTCCATCAGAAACAACGAATCCATTTAACTGCATGTTAGGTGTTCCTTCTGCATCATCAGAAAATACTACTTGTCCATCAACAGTTACATTTACATTATCCATCGCGAAACCTTTATATGTTACAGCTGGATCTGTAATATAATCGAATTGCAGTTTCACTTTTTTTCCTTTAAATTGACTTAAATCATATGATTTATCTATCCATTTCCCATCTGTTGTATCTTTATCTCCTTGGACTACTTTTTCTCCAAGTCTATCAATTAATGTTTTCGTTCCATCTTCTGTTACTGCATGTACTTCGACAAAATCGCACTCTGCTTCTAACTCATAATTTGCTTTATAATCGAATTTTGCATTTGTTCCTTTTGTTAAATCAAAGAATGGTGTTTCTAGTGTTGTATGCATATCATCTCCTCTTGTACTGTAATATGCATGCTTTCCAAACTCCGGCTTAATCGTTTCGACACTTTTACCTGGTAAGTTAACACGTACAACGCCTGGACGATTTGATTTTGTAACACTTTGATCGATATATGTAGGAACTCCTACACCACGCTTAATGTTATCGTAATCTACTTCCAAAATTTTTGCCCAGTTGCCACCCATATTCTTTTGTAAGAAATCTTTATTTTGTGGTGAGAAACTAGTTGGCTCTGTTCCTGCAATTTTCCCTGTCCAACTTCCCCCACTCATGAGTGACCAAGCTTCGACAGGTGAACCAGTTCCAGTATATTTCGTATCGTATTCATCTGGTAAGCCAAGATCATGTCCAAATTCATGCGCAAATACACCTACCGCTCCATCTTCTGGTTCAATTGTGTAATCATGCGCTGCTACTTTGCCACCAAAGTAATCTACCTTTGATTTTGTCCCTTCAATTGCTACTGGATCTATTGCTAATTTTGAACGATGTGACCAAATGGCATCATCGCCTAATTTACCACCACCAGCTTCTTGACCAACACCTGCATGGATTACCATTAAATGATCAATTACACCGTCAGGCTCATTTTGATTCCCATCACCATTTGTATCATATCTATCAAACTGATCAAATTGAGATAAATCTAACCCTTTCTCAGCAGCTGCATGTAAAGCTTCTTTCACTAAATCACGTGCGCCTTTTGGTCCTTTATTATCGTGACCACTACTACCATCAGCACCGTAGTCAGATGCTTTTCCTGGAACAGTTAGCCACTCCGTTACATATCCATCTGTCGTATAACTACCACCAGACTGCTCTTCGTAATATTGTTTAAATGTTTTTACTTTCGAACCATCAAATAACGTGTATGGTTCATTACCAAATAACATCTTTTGATAATGCTCTCTACTAAAGTCATTCGAATACATATACCCTGGCGTTTGATCAATATTATTATGTTTATAATCACTAAATTCAACGAGTAATACTAATACCTTATCTGTTCGAACAGATCCCTTATACGGCGCTTGTTTTGCTTTAGATGTTGGCACTTGCCCATTCAATTGTTTTTTATTTGGTTCAGGCTTTTGCTCAGGGCTAACATTTTTTTCAGGTTTCTTTACTTTCTCCTTTTCTTCCATTTTTTTCTCTTTTACTTTTTTCACGAAATCAGATGCCTCTTTAGCAGTATCGGCTGGGAAAATTTCTTTATTTGCCTGATCCCCTTGTTTCTTTTCAATATATTTCTCTACAGCTTTTTTCGTCTCTTCCTTAGAAGATGCTGGATTAATTGTTCCTCTTTCTTTCAACGCTTCCGCTAAACGATCTTCTTGAATTAAGTTGTAATCAATTGGTGTTGTAGATACATTTTCTTTCTCTTTTGCTGGCGTTTCTGCGTATGCTAATGGAGCACTCATGACAGATGTACATCCGATAATTGCCGCAATTGCTAATGACGATAACACTTTAAATGGCGCTGTTCTTCTCATTCTATTTCTCTCCTTTTATAAAACTTAAAATTCAGATAAATAAGTGCATTTAAATCAAGTGCTCTACTTTCTTCCCTCCCTATATAAAAAGGCATAATTCTATAAACGTTAAGCTTTCTGTTATAGAATCATGCCCTCCAGTTTTCTGGTCAGAACTTCTACCGTTTTATGTCGAAATATGAAACATAAAAAGTGATTTGATATATATTAAATAGCTTATATAAAAAATTTAAAAGACAATATGCAAAATTGCATGAAAATTCTTTTAAATAAAAAAGAATCCTAGTCAATTAAACTAGGATTCTTGATTTTCTATTATTTCTCTTGTGTTTTTTCCCAATCAGCTAAGAATTTCTCAATTCCTTGATCTGTTAATGGGTGCTTCACTAATGAAGCAATTACGTTTGCTGGGATTGTTGCAATATGTGCACCATTTAATGCTGCGTCAGTTACGTGAACACTGTGACGTACAGATGCTGCGATAATTTCTGTTTCGATACCGTGAATTGCAAAGATTTCTGCGATTTGGCGAATTAAGTCCATACCGTTATGACCGATATCATCTAAGCGACCTAAGAATGGTGAAACGTATGTTGCACCAGCACGAGCTGCAAGTAATGCTTGAACTGCTGAGAACACTAATGTAACGTTTGTACGAATTCCTAAGTCAGAGAACGCTTTTACTGCTTTTAAACCTTCTGTTGTCATTGGAACTTTTACAACAACGTTTGGAGCAATTTTCGCTAACTCTTTTCCTTCTTCGATCATTTTATCTGCTTCTAAACTAATTACTTCTGCACTTACAGGTCCTTCTACGACGTTGCAAATTTCACGAATGCGCTCGTGGAAATCTACGCCTTCTTTTGCTACAAGTGATGGATTTGTCGTTACTCCAGCTAATACGCCTAATGCATTTGCCTCTTTAATTTCGTTAATGTTTGCTGTATCAATAAAGAATTTCATTTGTTATTCTTCCTTCCTAATTTTCATTTTATATTTATTTATTTATTTTTCTTAATAAGCTCTAATTCAATCGGAATAGATTTGTCCACTTTTTTACCTTGTGTGATCTCTTTTGCTGTTTGCATCGCCTTCTCTCCGATTAATTCCGGTTTTTGAGCAACTGTTGCAGCCATACGCCCATCGTTAACCGCTTTTACAGCATCTTCTGTTGCATCAAATCCAACAACGACTACATCTGTTTTCCCAGCAGACTTCAATGCTTCAAGTGCACCTAATGCCATCTCGTCGTTATGCGCAAACACGGCTTTAATATCACCATTTGCTTGCAAAATGTTTTCCATAACAGATAATCCTTTTGCTCTATCAAAATCAGCCGCTTGTTTAGCAACTACTTTTAAAGACTTATCGGCTACGTTATGGAATCCTTTCCCACGTTCACGAGCAGCAGAGGATCCAGGGATTCCTTCTAACTCAGCAACGTTTGCTCCTTCGCCGACCAATTCACGAATGTAATCACTAGCCATTTGACCACCTTCGATGTTATTAGATGCAATGTGAGAAACAACCTTACCTGAATTTGCAACGCGGTCTACTGTAATAACAGGAACGTTCGCTGCATTTGCCGCACTTACTGCTGAAGCAACAGCATCTGAATCGGTTGGATTAATAACAACTACATCGACACCTTTTTGAATTAAATCTTCAACATCGTTCGTTTGCTTTGCTGCATCATTTTGCGCATCAACAGCAATCAATTCAATGCCGCTATCTTTCGCTTTCTTTTCTGCACCCTTTTTCAAAGTTACAAAAAATGGATTGTTTAAAGTTGAAACAGAGAATCCAACTTTAATAGTTTTATT
Organism: Bacillus sp. FSL R9-9834; assembly: GCF_038006905.1. NCBI lineage: Bacteria > Bacillati > Bacillota > Bacilli > Caryophanales > Bacillaceae > Bacillus > Bacillus sp. FSL R9-9834. The sequence continues at coordinate 688,040 of NZ_JBBOWD010000001.1, read as the reverse complement.
TCGACCTTTATCGCTAGAATCCTTTGCCCATTCTGGCGGTTCCATTGAACAACCAGCAGTAATGACCATAATACATGCAACGAGTATAAGTAACCATTTCTTCATGAACTGTCCCTCCATTATGCTTCTTTTCGGCGATCAATTAATACAGCTAGTAAGATTACAAGTCCTTTTACAACTTGTTGGAAGAAAGAAGATACACCTAATAAATTTAAACCGTTATTTAGTACTCCGATAATAAGTACACCGATGAATGTACCAACGATCCATCCTCTTCCCCCAGAAAGACTTGTTCCACCTAATACAACTGCTGCAATTGCATCTAATTCGTAAGAAGTACCTGCAGTCGGCTGTGCAGAATCTAATCGTGATGTTAAGACAATACCTGCAAGCGCTGCCAAAATTCCGGAAAGACCATAAATCATTACTTTAATTCTCGTAACATTAATACCTGATAGTGCTGCTGCTTCTTCATTTCCACCAATTGCAAATGTACGGCGACCAAATGTCGTTTTCTTCAAAATGAAGTACAGTACTGCAAAAGCGATCATCATTGTAACAGCTGGTACCGGAATACCGAGAAAATAACCGCGACCAAACATTTGGAACATTAAATGATTACCAAGTCCAGTGATCGGACGTCCGTCCATATAAACAAGCGTCAACCCGCGAAAAATAGTCATTGTTGCTAAAGTCGCAATAAATGGAGCTACTTTTCCCTTCGCTATGATGATACCGTTTACAATTCCCATTACAAGACCAGCTAATAATCCAACTGCCATCGCAAGGAACGGGTCCATGCCACTTGCCATCATTCCAGCAACAAGTGCACTTGATAATGCTAAAATAGAACCTACCGATAAGTCAATACCCCCTGTTAAAATTACAAAGGTCATTCCGAATGCAATAAGCGCATTAATCGATACTTGACGCAGTATATTAAATAAATTTGGAATTTCAATAAACGCTGGATTTAAAGCCGTAATTACTACAATAATTAGCGCTAGTCCAATTAAAGACCCAAGTTGTTGTAATACATTCCCCTTCTTAGCCATCCTTACTCTCCCCCTGTAGCTAGTGCCATAATAGACTCTTGTGATGCCTCATCTTTCTCTAAAATGCCGCCGACTTTTCCTTCATGAATAACAAGAACGCGATCACTCATCCCTAAAACTTCTGGAAGCTCAGATGATACCATAATAACGGCATCTCCTTGCTCGGTAAGCTTATTCATAATAGAGTAAATTTCTTTTTTTGCTCCAACATCAACACCCCTTGTTGGCTCATCTAAAATGAGTAACTGCGGGTGGATACCTAGCCATTTCGCAATAACAACTTTTTGCTGATTTCCACCAGAAAGAGATTTCACCGCTTGTTCTCCACTAGATGCTTTCACATTAAGAAGTTTCATCATGTCCGCTGTAAACTGTTGTTCTAGTTCGTTGCTTAGAACACTTCCCTTTGAAAGACTTTCTAAATTTGGTAAAGCTAAATTTTCTCGAATTGAGAAATCTAGCACTAACCCTTCAGATTTTCTATCCTCTGTAATGAATGCGATTCTTTGTCTAATCGCATCTATCGGACTATCAATCTTTACTTCTTGCCCATTTATAAAAATTTGGCCAGAATCTAAAGGTTCGTATCCAAATATCGCTTTCATAATATCTGTACGGCCAGCTCCCATCAAGCCAGCTACACCAAGGATTTCACCTTTTCTCACTTGAAACGAAACATTTTCAAACTTCCCTTTTTTCGTTCCATTACGGATTTCAAAAATAACATCGCCAACTTGACTATTCCGTTCTGGGTAACGTTCACCAATGCTGCGCCCCACCATCATACTCACTACTTCATCAAACGATGTTTCCGGAATGGATCTCTTTCCGACGTATTCCCCATCACGTAAAATCGTAATGGTATCACATATTGAAAAAATTTCTTCCATTCGGTGTGAGATATACACGAACGAAACGCCTTCTTTACGTAATTTATTAATGACAGTAAACAACGTTTCAATTTCACGATCTGTTAATGCCGCTGTAGGCTCATCCATAATAATAACGCTCGCGTTTGTCATTAATGCTTTCGCAATTTCGATAATTTGCTGTTGTCCAACCGATAACTCTCCTGCCAACATAGCGCCTTTTACATGTAACCCTAGTTCCGCTAGTTGCTGCTGCGCAATCGCATTCATTTGACGTGTACGCAAAATCCCTGTCTTTCCATACATTAACTCTTTACCGAGAAACATATTTTCAGCTACTGTTAAATTCGATAATATGTTCAATTCTTGATGTATAAATGCAATACCGTACTCTTCAGCTTCTTTCGCATTTTTAAAGGTGTGCTCTTGCCCATCAATCGTGATTGTTCCACCATCTTTTTTGTATACACCTGTTAAAATCTTCATGAGCGTTGATTTACCCGCTCCATTTTCCCCCATCAATGCATGGACTTCTCCTGTTTCAATCATAAATTGTGCATTCTTCAAAACAGGATTGCCATTGAACGCCTTTGAAATATTTTTCATTTCAATACGCATTCCCATCACTTCCCTTTATTAAAAAATCACGCCTGCATGTAAAATTACATTGGCATAAGGCGTAGCCTCGCCTGTACGAATAATAGCTTTCGCTTTTTTCGTATGCTCTTTAAATTGTTCATGAGATACATATTCAAGCGCTGGCTCTACTAATTTCAGCTCAATCTCTTTATTTATTTCCGCATTATTGTTAATAACCTCTTCTGCTAACGTCACTTTTTCAATTGCCATATCATCCGCTACCACTTGCAATACATCTAAAAAGCTAGGTTTTCCAATTTCAACAGCTAAATCAATTCTTTTTACTCCGTCAGGAATTGGTAAACCGCAATCAGCAATTACAATCGTATCCGTATGCCCAAGTGAAGCAAGGATTGATGCAATCTCACTGTTTAATACGCCGTGCTTTTTCATCCGACAATCACCTGCACTTCACGTACTTTATCTCTCGTTGGCATACCGCCTTGCGCCCCAAGTTTCGTTACAGAAAGACCACCAGCAATATTCGCAAAACGAATTGCTTTTTGAAGTGTTTCTCCTTCAGAAAGCGCAACTGCTAATGCACCATTAAATGTATCACCAGCTCCAGTCGTATCTACTACATCAACAGCAATGCTAGGAACATGTACAATCTCCGTACCATTATGGAAACGTACACCGTTAGAACCTTCTGTCATCAATAGTTTGTTTGGATATTTAGCCAGTAACTCTTCAATTGGTGATGTGAAATCATCTAATACAATGCGGCACTCATGTTCATTTGGCGTAATATAAGTTGCCTTTTCTAAAATATCTTCTGATAACACTTGTGCTGGCGCTGGGTTTAACATAACCGGGATTTTGTGTTCCTCACAAATAGCCAATACATATTTTACTGTTTCAAGTGGAATCTCTAGTTGAAGCACAACCATATCTGCTTTTGTAAGAAGATCTTTTGAACGATTTACAACCGACTCATTGACAAGAGCATTCGCTCCTTGCACGACAACAATACTGTTATCTTCTTCTGCTAAAACGATATGAGCAATTCCTGTCGCCGTATCTGTAACCGGTACCACATAGTCGATAAAAACGCGCTCGTTCTCTAAATTTTTTCTAACTACCGTTCCATAATTATCGTTTCCTACCGCACCAATCATCGCTACATTTGCGCCTAATCTAGCCGCAGCAACCGCTTGGTTAGCTCCTTTCCCTCCTGGAATTGTATGAAATGCTTCACCAATTACTGTTTCCCCTGCTTTCGGACGTTTTTTTGAAACGGCCACTAAGTCCATTGAAATACTACCTACTACTGCAATATTTGGCATCTATTTCATCTCCTTACTTCGTTGTATTTCGTTCTATAATTTCAATCGGTAAACGATAATGTTTCTCTTCTAATACGTTTCCTTCCATCTGCTCTAACAGTAGTTCTGTTGCAATTTTCCCCATGTCATAAATTGGCTGTGCAACAGTTGTAATAGATGGATACATCATCTCTGTTAAAGAAATTCCATCGAATCCGATAATTTGTAAATCATCCGGAATAGAAATTCCCTTTTGAAGTGCAGCCTTGACGACACCTATTGCAATTAAATCATTCCCAGCAACAATTCCATCTATATGTGGGTACTCTTCTAATAATTCCACCGCTACACGCTCACTATTAGCTGGATCAAATGTACTCTCTGCAATCATATAAGAAAGATTATTTTGTGTAATAACGTCTACAAAGCCTTCAAAACGTTCATTCGCTGTGCTTACGTCACGCGGTCCACGAATATGCGCAATATGTTTACAGCCTTTATCTATTAATAGCTTTGTCGCTGCCTGACTTCCTGCATAGTTATCGGCGTATACAGTAGGAATACGCTCATTAAACATACGATCAATCGCAACAACTGGAACAGATAAATTCATGTAATTCACACTATTTTGTGGATTTGTTGCTACAATAAATCCATCCACATTATTTTGCCTAAGTACATCAATATATTGCTTTTCTTTCTCTAAACTTTCATCAGAGTTACAAAGTACAACCGTGTACCCTTGTTTATGCGCTACATCTTCTACGGCACGTGCAACTTCTGGAAAGAATGGATTCACGATATTTGGAACAACTAAGCCAATTAAACGAGATTTTTTATTATACAGTGAACGCGCTACTGTACTAGGTTTATAGTCTAGCATCTCAATCGCTCGTTCTACTTTCTTTAATGTATCTTCATGAACATATCCATTTTTATTTAACACTCTGGAAACGGTCGCAACAGATACTCCCGCTAATTTTGCAACATCTTTAATCGTACTCATTCTTTTCCCTCTCCATTTCATGTAACCGTTTACAGAAAATAATATAACGTATTTCTAGAAATACGTCAATCATTTCTCACGAAAAAGCTTTTAAGGTTATACTCAAAAAAGCACCGCCATAAGGCGATGCTTTTTCATTACGAATATGATACAGTTTGTTCTTTTTCTTCTGCAGCTGGCTCTTTAGCATCTTTTTTACGATCTGACAGTTTAATCTTCTGTAAGAAAATTGTAAAGATAGCGCCTACTACGATAAATACTAATCCTGTTAAGAATACAGTATGAAGTGAGTCTACTAAAGAGTTTTTCAAAATCGGTACAATGCTGTTAGCGAACGCTTCTGGCATTTGTTTTAATGCCTCTGGACTAAATAACATTGAATATAAACCTTGTGGATCTGTATGAATCATATCTTTAAATTTCGTTACCATTTGTCCCGCTTCTTTCGGGAATGTATCTAATACAGGTACTAAATTCTTTGTTAATGTTGTACCTGAAGTGTTATTCATGATTGATCCTAAAATTGTAATACCAAATGTTCCGCCGATTTGACGGAAGAACTGACTTGATGATGTTACGACACCAAGATCTTTTTTCGGGAAGCTTTCTTGTAACGCTAATGTTAATGTCGGCATTACAAGACCCATTCCTAAACCGATAACCATCATATAAGAAGTAGCAGTCAATTTAGTTGTGTGCATATCCATCGTTGTTAATAACCAGAATCCTCCAGCCATTATAAGCATTCCTGTAATAATTTGTGGTTTTACACCAACTTTTAATACAAGTTGCCCGCCAATAATACTCATCACAATCATTGTAATCATCATTGGCGTCATAATTGTTCCTGATTCAGCAGCACTTACTCCTACAATTCCTTGCATGAAGAATGGTACGAACATAATCGCACCGAACATTCCAATACTCATAAAAAATCCAATCGCATTTAGTAATGTAAATGTACGATTTTTAAAGAAATGCATCGGTAAAATTGGTTCTTCCGCTTTCGTTTCAACGATAACAAAGCTAACGATACCAATTAAAGCTAATGCAAATAACCCGATAATTTGCCAAGAATCCCATGCGTAATCTTTTCCACCAAACGTTAATGCAAGTAATAAACTGACAACACCGAGAATCATCGTAAAGATTCCAGCGATATCAATTTTAATTGGTCCTGTTTGTTTATGTGATTTTAATCCCATTGCAATAAAGATTGTTGCTAAAATACCAACTGGCAAGTTAATGTAGAATACCCATCTCCAGTTCACTGCATCTACAATCCAACCACCCACTTGTGGTCCAATTACAGAAGCAAGACCGTATAACGCACCAAAAATACCTTGCCATTTCGCACGTTCTTTTCCCGTGAACATATCTCCGATAATAATCATAGCCATTGGCATCATAATACCGCCACCAAGACCTTGAATACCACGGAAAATAATTAATTCTGTCATACCATTTGCCATACCACATAATGCTGAGCCAACCATAAAGATAACTAGCCCTGTTATATATACGTTACGACGTCCAAGTAAATCCGCTAATTTACCTGCAATTGGTACAACTGTTGTTGATGTTAACATATAAGCTGTTGTTAACCACGTCATTAAGCTTAATCCGCCTAGTTCACCAACGATACGTGGCATTGCTGTACCAACGATTGTTCCATCTAAGGCAGCAAATAGCATCGCAATTACTAAACCGACTAACAACAACTTTCTATTTATATTTTCTTGTTGCTCCATGTAATCTCCTCAATTCCTCTTAGTTTTTCTCTTTTTCCTCTTGTGTCCCGCAAATAATAGTTTCTAACTTCTCAAAAAGGCGTAACAAATCTTCTCTTTCTTGCAACTCTAAATGTGAGAAATATTTTGCAATGTGCTCATTACGAGCAGTCATCGCCTCTTCTACCCTAGCTTTACCCTTTTTTGTTAACTCAATGACGACAACACGACGGTCATCTTTATCGTGATAACGCTCGACAAGCTCTTGGTCAATTAAGCGATCTATCATCACTGTAATTGCACTAGGCTTTACATACATTTTTTTTGCTAATTTTGTCGCCCTTGAAGCTCCATAATGATCTAAAATCTTTAAAATATAAAACTGCGGTGGTGTAAGTCCTGTTGCTTGCATTTGTTCTAATAACTCTGTCTGCATTTTCTTTCCAATCGAAAAAGCAAGAGCTTGAATTTTATCGATATGCGTCATATCATTTGGCATGTTATCCACCTCTTATTTAAGAACCAAAATATTTAATGTATTTAAATATTAATACCGCGAACAAAATCCGTCAACACTTTTTATTTATAAAAACGTTTACATTTTTGTCACAAAGTTGTATAATTTTCGTCGAAGTTAATATTGACAGTCACGGAGAATCGGAGTACACGGCTATGAATCATAAAAAAGGAAACTTTTTTATATTTCATGGCCTTTTTATATTCTCTCTGACTTACAACACTTCGAATTAAATTGGGGAGGATTTTCATTTTATGTTTTTCACACAATTCTTTAAACCTGCGCCCCACGTGGAACGCTTACCAGCTGATCGCGTTGATAGTGAATACCGTAAATTACGTTTACAAGTATTTTTAGGTATCTTCATCGGCTATGCAGGTTATTACTTTGTTCGAAAAAACTTTTCACTAGCAATGCCATACTTAATTGAACAAGGCTTTAGTAAAGGAGAGCTTGGGGTTATCCTTTCAGCAGTTTCTATCGCTTACGGATTAAGTAAATTTCTTATGGGTATCGTATCCGATCGTTGTAATCCTCGCTACTTTTTAGCAGCTGGGCTATTTTTATCAGGTATCATTAATATTGTTTTCGGCTCATTTTCTTTCATTACAACGAGCATTATACTTATGTTTGTACTTCAGTTTTTAAATGGATGGGTACAAGGGATGGGATGGCCTCCTTGTGGTCGTACAATGGTTCACTGGTTCTCTATTAGTGAACGTGGTACAAAAATGTCTATTTGGAACGTCGCTCATAATGTCGGTGGCGCACTTATGCCTTCCCTTGTAACATTAGGGTTATATTTCTTTGCAAATGACTGGAAAAGTATTTTTTACTTCCCAGGTATTCTTTCAATTTTAGTTGGTATTTATGTATTAATTACGATGAGAGATACACCTCAATCTTGTGGATTACCTTCTATTGAAGAACATACTGGAGAATATCCACCAGATGAAAAAGTACAAGATCGCGAACGCGAACTTTCGGTAAAAGAAATTTTATTTACATACGTACTAAACAATAAATTTTTATGGTACATCGCGATTGCGAACGTTTTCGTATATTTCGTACGTTACGGTGTTGTAGACTGGGCTCCTACTTATTTAGTAGAAGAAAAAAGCTTTACTCATAGTAGTTCACGTACAGCTTACGCTCTATATGAATGGGCTGGTATTCCAGGTACACTTCTTTGCGGCTGGATGAGTGATAAACTATTTAAAGGACGCCGCGCACCTGCTGGTATTTTATTTATGGTTGGTGTATTTATCGCCGTTCTTGTTTACTGGCTAAACCCTCCTGGTAATCCAATGGTTGATAGTATCGCACTTGTCGCAATTGGATTTTTAATTTACGGACCGGTTATGTTAATTGGTCTACACGCTCTTGACTTAGCACCAAAGAAAGCTGCTGGAACTGCAGCGGGCTTAACTGGCTTCTTCGGTTACTTAGGCGGAGCAGCTTTCGCTAGTGCTGCTATGGGCTTTATCGTCGATGCATTTGGGTGGGATGGCGGATTCATCTTATTACTTGCATCTTGTGTACTTGCAATGTTCTTCCTTGCTCTTACTTTAAATACAGGGTCAATAAAACAAAAGCAAGCTTAAGCACTAATATTATTCTTACCAAAAAAAGAGAGACTGTTCTTTACAGAACATCTCTCTTTTTTCTACATATAATACTTTTTTCTTACAAAAGATTTATTTCCCTCTCTTATACATGTTAGCGTTTTCAAAACACTCCAACTACTTATATACATGCATCCAATCTCTATATAAAAAGATTTTTGAATATTTTCTCAACTTTCTCTTGTCAAACATTGTCAATTTATATTAAAATAACAACAACATACAAAATATTTAGTCTTTTCAGAAAGATGGAGGGATAGCCATGAAGAATCCACTTCTTCGCATTGAGAACTTACAGACTTCCTTTCGCATACAAGATCAATATCATGCAGCAGTAGATGATGTTTCGTTAACTGTCCATGAAAATGAAATTGTCGCGATAGTTGGTGAATCTGGTTGCGGAAAAAGTGCACTTGCCCTTTCCATTATGCGACTGCATAATGAAGCAAATACAAAATTACAAGGGCAGCTTAACTATAGAGATAAGGATTTACTAACGATGTCAGCCGCAGAGATGAATAAAGTACGCGGATCAAATATCGGTATGATTTTCCAAGAACCTCTTACAGCACTCGATCCTCTTATGACAGTTGGAAAACAAATTGAAGAAAACTTAGACTACCACACAAGCCTTTCAAAAGTTGAGAAGAAAGAACGCACCTTAGAACTACTTCATCAAGTTGGTATTCCAAAACCAGAACTTACATATAAACAATACCCACACGAATTATCTGGCGGAATGAGACAAAGAATTGTTATCGCAATTGCAATTGCTTGTAACCCAGCACTTATTATTGCAGATGAGCCAACAACGGCTCTTGATGTAACCATCCAAGCACAAATTTTAGACTTACTAAAATCTATTCAAGAACAAACGAAAATGGGCATCATTTTAATTACTCATGATTTAAGTGTTGTCGCAGAAACAGCCGATCGTATCGTCGTTATGTACGCTGGACAAGTTGTAGAAACAGGAAAAGTTGAAGAGATTTTTAATAACCCTCTTCACCCATATACTCGTTCTCTATTAAACTCCATTCCATCTGCATATGCTGAAAAGGAAAAATTACATGTTATTCAAGGCGTTGTACCGACATTAGCTAAGTTACCTCGCACAGGCTGTCGATTCCAGGCACGAATTCCGTGGATTAGACCTGATCAACATGAAGAAAATCCCGTTTTACATGAAGTAAAACCAGACCATTGGGTACGTTGCACTTGCTACAAGCATTTTAACTTCCAAGATAAGAAAGGAGATGACGTAACTCATGGCACTGCTTAAAGTAGAAGATTTAAAAGTACACTTTCCAATTAAAGGTGGTGTTTTCGGTCGTACCTTAGATTACGTTCGTGCTGTTGATGGCGTAAGCTTCGAACTACAACCTGGCGAAACTTACGGAATCGTTGGGGAATCTGGGAGCGGTAAATCAACAACTGGAAAAGCAATTATGCACTTAACGAAAGCGACGGGCGGTAGTATTCATTTTAATAATAGAGATTTAACAAAATTAAGTCGCTCAGAACTAAGAGAACAACGAAAAGATATTCAGATGATTTTTCAAGATCCTTATTCATCCTTAAACCCGAAGAAACGTGTTATGGATATTATCGCTGAACCACTTCGAAATTTTGAGAAACTCTCACCTGATGAAGAGCGTAGAGCTGTTCAAGATTATCTTGATAAAGTTGGTCTAAATCCTGAGTCTATTTATAAATACCCACATGAATTTTCCGGTGGACAAAGACAGCGGATTGGTATTGCACGCGCACTTACACTAAAACCGAAGCTTATTATCGCAGATGAACCTGTATCTGCACTGGATGTTTCTGTACAAGCGCAAGTTTTAAACTTCTTACAAGATTTGCAATCCGAACTCGGACTAACATACTTATTTATTAGTCATGATTTAGGTGTAATTCGCCATATGTGTGACCGTATAGGTGTTATGTATCGCGGACGCATTGTGGAAGAAGCAACTAGTGCTGAAATTTATAATAACCCACAGCACATCTATACGAAGCGCCTAATATCAGCTATTCCTGATATTCGTCCAGAACACCGCGAACAACAGCGTAAATTGCGTCGTGAAGTAAGCGCTGAGTACGAAAAATCATACGAAAATTATTTCAATGAAAATGGACGTGCTTACGATTTAAAACCAATCTCGCCAACTCACCGGGTGGCATTACCATAAGGGAGTGATAAAACATGTGGAAATTTATATTACGCCGGATTTTAGTTATGATACCGCAATTATTCGTATTAAGTGTACTCGTCTTTACACTTGCTAAAGCAATGCCAGGTGATGCATTAAGTGGCGCTGAACTAGCAAACCCAAAAGCCGATCCAAAAGTAATTGAAGAACAACGTGAGAAACTTGGGTTAAATGATCCTATTCCCACACAATATGTAAGGTGGATTTCAAATGCCGTACAAGGGGATTTCGGTATTTCTTACGCACATAAAATACAAGTAACAGATATTATTGGGGAACGCCTTGGTAATACAGTGCTGTTAGCTCTTCTAATTCTTATTCTTACTTATTTAATCGCCATTCCACTTGGCGTTATAAGTGGGCGTTGGAATGATACGTGGGCTGATCGACTCATTACACTCTATAACTTTTTAGGATTTGGTACACCCCTATTTATTTTCGGATTAGTAATGTTATTCTTATTCGGCTTTTTATACCCGATCTTCCCTACAAGTGGTAGCGTTGATCCACAAGTGGCAGCCGGATCATTTGATTACTATTTAAGTAAATTAAATCATATGATTTTACCAGCTTTATCTGGGGCATTAATTGGCACTGTAGGAACTGTACAATATTTACGAAGTGAAATTATTGATACGAAACATAAAGATTTTGTACGCACAGTAAAAGCAAAAGGTGTACCAGAATCTAAAGTATATTCCAGACATATTTTACGAAATTCATTTTTACCAATTGCAGCATTTTTAGGATATGAAATTACAGGTTTAGTTGGTGGCTCTATTATTCTAGAAAATATTTTCGGCTACCCAGGAATTGGACAACTATTTTTCCAATCTATTACTCAACGTGATTTCAGTGTCGTAACTGCTCTTGTATTATTTACTGGATTCGCAACGCTACTCGGGACTCTTCTTTCCGATATTATTCTAAGCATCGTTGATCCACGTATTCGTATTGATTAATGGAGGTGAAGAAACGTTATGTTAGCAAATCCTGAAAAACAAACTGAGGTCATTCATTACGAAAAGAGCCCTTCTGGTTTCTCCATTATGTGGCGAGAATTTCGTAAAGATAAACTAGCAATGTTTTCCCTATTCTTTTTAGCTTTAATATTAATAGCCGTTTACGCAACTTCATTTATTATGAAACAAGAAGATATCGTTCGAGTTGATCTGTTCGCCATTTATGATCCTCCTTCAGCTGAACATTGGCTAGGAACTGATTATGGTGGCCGTGATATTTTCGGACAATTAATTATTGGTACACGTAATTCCTTTACAGTTGGTTTAGCCATTACTCTTTTATCAACCCTTATCGGTCTTACGATGGGACTAATTGCTGGCTATTTTGGAGGAGTTGTTGATAACATCATCATGCGTTTTATCGACTTTATGATGATTTTACCATTCTTAATGATTGTTATCGTATTTATCTCACTTGTTCCAACTTTCAATATTACTACATTTATTCTCATAATGACGGCTTTCTTATGGGTGGGAAAAGCAAGGCTTATACGCTCTAAAGTATTAACTGAGAAAGAACTTGATTACGTATCTGCATCAAAAACTTTAGGAACACCAAATTGGAAGATTATCTTTCAGCAAATATTACCTAATTTGAGCTCTATTATTATCGTAAATATTACATTAAATCTTGCTGGTAACATCGGGATTGAATCTAGTTTGACTTACTTAGGTTTTGGTCTACCAGAAAGTACACCGAGTCTTGGTACACTTGTAAGTTATGCAACAAACCCAGATGTATTGCAAGAAAAATGGTGGATTTGGTTACCCGCATCAATCATGATTTTAGTGTTGATGCTGTGTATAAATTTTATTGGTCAAGCGTTAAAACGTGCGGCTGATGCGAGACAAAGAAAAGGTTAAGGGGTGGAGAAGTTATGAACAAACCAAAATTGTACAAAGTATTAAGTACACTTGCTGCTTCAACATTATTACTATCTGCATGTGGGGGTGCTGATAGCGGTAGCAAAAAGGCAAACACGAAAAAAGTAGAAACAAATAAATTTAGTGCTGCTGTAAAAAATGATGGTAAAGAAATTAAAGACGGATCATTAACATATGGACTCGTTTCAAATTCACCTTTCGCTGGTGTTTTAAGTAGAGTATTGTATGAAGTTGCTCCAGATTCAGAAATTATGGATTTCTTTGATGAAGGTTTATTAGCTTCAGATAAAAACTGGGAAATCACAAATGACGGTGCTGCAACGTATACAATTTCTGAAGATAAAAAAACAATTACTATTAAGATTAAAGATAATGTAAAATGGCACGATGGTAACCCTGTAACCGCTGAGGATTTAGAATATTCTTACTTAATCATTGGTAATAGTAAATATACAGGTATCCGTTACGATACACAAATGCAAATGATTGAAGGTATGGAAGAATATCACGCTGGAAAAGCTGACAAAATCTCTGGTATTAAAGTAGTCGACCCAAAAACAATTTCGATTACTTATAAAGAAGTAAACCCTTCACTGAAAACTGGTATTTGGACATATCCTACACCTAAAAAATATTTAGGCGATGTACCAATTGAAAAACTAGCTGAATCTGATAAGATTCGTCAAAATCCAATTGGGTTCGGACCATTTAAAGTGAAGAAAATCGTTCCTGGTGAATCAGTTGAGTATGAGCGCTTCGATGATTACTGGGCTGGCAAACCTAAACTAAAAAATGTAACATTAAAAGTTGTAAATCCATCTATTGTTAGTGCATCTCTGAAAAAAGGTGATATTGATATTGCATCAATTACTGCTGATCAATATCCGAACGTAAGTAAATTAAAAAATACACAACTAGTAGGAAAAACTGCGCTTGCTTACACTTATATCGGATTTAAATTTGGACATATGGACAAAGCAAAGAATGAAGCTGTAATGGATAACGATAAGTTCAAAGATGTTCGTTTACGTCAAGCGATGGCTTATGCAATTGATAGAGAAAAATTAGGAGAAAAAGTATATCACGGACTTCGTGTTCCAGCTAACTCTCCAATCCCACCATCTATGCCAAAGTACCATAATAATAATGCTGGCGCATATAACTTAGATGTAGATAAAGCGAAAAAACTATTAGATGAAGCTGGATATAAAGACAAAAATGGTGACGGATTCCGTGAAGATCCAAAAGGTAATGAATTTAAAATTAACTTCCTAGCTAGTAACGGTAGTGAAACAAGTGAACCACTTGCAAAATTCTATATTCAATCTTGGAAAGATATCGGCTTAAAAGTAGAACTTGTTGATGGACGCTTACATGAATTTAATGCTATGCGTGAAATGATTAAAAAAGATGATCCAAAGGTTGATATTTTCTCTGGTGCTTGGAACACTGGTTCTGATCCTGACCTTTCTGGTCTATGGGGTAAAAATGCTGGATTTAACTATCAACGCTGGGTAAATGATGAAAATACTAAATTATTAGACGCTGGATTATCAGAAAAAGCTACTGATGAAAAATATCGTAAAGAAGTATACGATAAATGGCAAAAATTAATTCATGACGAAGCACCGATGATTCCAATTCATTACACATTCGATTTAACAGGTGTTAATAAGCGCGTAAAAAATTATGATGTCAACACTGAAGTGAATCAAATAACTTCACATTGGAAAGACGTTACTGTAACAAGTGAGAAGCCAGAAGTAGAAAAATAATCATAAAAATAGCTCCCAGCATCCACATACATGCCAGGAGCTATTTTTTATTTACAATCCTTCTCTTACTATTTATAACAACCAATTCCTTCCCTACTCTAAAATTAAAAGATTTGATGAATTATCTTTATTACAACAGCTAACGTAACAGATGCAGCAAATCCTCCTAAACAAATAAGACCGACACCTTGGCTATATGATAAATTTTGAAGTGCTTTCATCTTTTTCATCCTCCCTATCTCCCCTTCGATATGTTTATTTTACCAATGGAATAAATTTCATAACATCGATTTTTCTGACAACAAACTTACAAATTTGTAAGTTAATATTTTCTAAAACTTATGTATCTATTATGTCCACACTCTCGCCTTTTATACGTCAAAAAAGACCTCGAATTATATCAAGGTCTTGCTTACACTACAAAATATCTCAATCAATTTATTTGATAATCATCACCGGACATTTCACACGTTTTGCTATTTTATGACTGACACTACCAAGCACCATCTCTTGCAGTGTATTTAATCCTCTACTCCCAGCGATAACAAGATCTATATCTCCTGTATTTACATATTGAACAATCGTATCTCCTGGATCGCCATGTAATATCGTAATTTTATAAGAAATGTTCTCTTTCTTTAATAACCCTTCAATCTCTTTTAATTTATCTTTTCGACTAGCCGTTATTGTTTCTAAATCTGTTTGACCTTGTATAATATCTGATTTTGCTGTTCTATTATCTACTACGTACACAACTTCAACATTTGCTTCTTCGCTACATTTCGCAATATATGTTGCATGTTCCGCTGCTCGAAGTGCATGTTCAGAACCGTCACATGCTAATATAATTTGTTTATACATATGCTGAATCCCCTTTTCGTTATCCTACTCGTATTATATAATAAAGCCCCCTAAAAAGGAGGCTTCTAACTAGCAATTCTTTTATTATAAGTAGCTAAATTAGTAACAAGTTTTGCACTACGTTCATTTAATCCCGTTATACTTACTTTCACGCCACTTTGTTCATACTTCATGATAACTTTATCAATTGATGCCACTGCTGAATCATCCCATATGTGTGCGTGAGAAAAATTTAACTCAATTTCTTTTACATCTTCCTCAAATGAAAAATTATTTATAAAATCTGCCGTAGATGCAAAGAAAAGTTGGCCATGAATTTCGTATATTTTCTTATTTTCAATATATAAATGTTTCACGTGAATCTTTGCCATATTGAATGCAAATAAAACCGCACTAATTACTGTTCCGATAATTACACCTAATGCTAAATTATGTGTAATTAAGACAACCACAACTGTTACGATCATAACAAATGCATTTCCTTTTGGTACTTTATGAATCGTTGTTACAGAGTTCCAATCAAATGTTCCAATTGAAACCATAATCATAACTGCAACTAAAGCTGCCATCGGAATATGAACGACATAATCACCTAAAACAAATAGTAATATGATTAAAAATCCGCCCGCTACAAACGTCGATAATCGCCCGCGTCCACCTGATTTAATATTAATAACAGATTGTCCAATCATTGCACATCCTGCCATTCCTCCGAAGAAACCAGCAACAATGTTTGCAATCCCTTGTCCACGTGCTTCCTTATGCTTATTACTTTCCGTATGCGTCATATCATCTAAAACTGAAGCTGTTAATAATGACTCTAGTAAACCAATAATTGCAAGCATAACTGCGTACGGTAAAATAATCCCTAATGTCTCAAGTGTAAAAGGCACGTCAGGCATGCTAAAGAACGGTAATTCTTTCGGCAGACTTCCCATATCCCCTACTGTTTTCAACTGTAATCCACTCATAATTGCAATACTTGTTACAACAATAATGGAAATAAGTGTAGACGGAACAGCCGTCGTAATACGTGGAAATACATATATAATGACAAGTCCTAATGCGACAAGTGCATACATTTGCCAAGTTGCGTTTTTAAAATGCGGCAATTGTGCTGTAAAAACTAAAATTCCAAGTGAATTTAAAAAACCACTCATAACAGATTTAGGTACAAACTTCATAAATGAGCTCAGTTTGAACACACCAAAAATAATTTGGACAATCCCCGTTAATATTGTTGTAGCAAATAAGTATTGCAAACCGTGATCCTTAACGAGCGTTACCATTAATAATGCCATTGCACCTGTTGCAGCTGAAATCATCCCAGTTCTTCCGCCAACAAATGAAATGGTAACTGCGATACAAAAAGCTGCGTATAACCCAACGGTCGGATCTACGCCTGCAATAACAGAGAAAGCAATTGCTTCAGGAATTAATGCTAAAGCAACAACTATTCCTGATAACACGTCCCCTTTTACATTGGAAAACCAGTCATTTTTTATCGTCTGAAACAAAATACCACTCCTCTACTCTTTTCTCATTTGATTTTCTCCATAAGAAAATCTAGCCGACTGCACGAAGGCTATTATATAACGAGTAGAGGATTTTTCGCTATGTAAAAGTTTCCTAAAAAAGACGCTACCTTCATAGCGTCTTCTCTCATTTCATTAATGTCCACCGTGCCCTTGACCACTTTCTTGCACAATCTCTAGCCTCTCATCCAATATACCTTGCGTTTCAAATGAAATATTTTCAGTATTCCCTAATAAGAATCCATGATTGTACGGACCAAGTGTTGGATCATCTTTAAACTTCGGTTGAATAGTAGCAAGGAAATCATACACTGGTTGTGAAGCTTTTCCTTCCTCTAATAAGATAACGGGGGCATGTTTACCCATATGTGAAAATGGTGCTCCTGCAACTGCTAAGTCTGGTGTTTTGCTTGAAACAAATGATACACCGTGACCTGGTTTTGTGAACCCCCATCCAAATTTTGTTTTTTCATCTTTAAACTTTGCAAATGCAATAGAATTTTCTACTGGAGTCTCTCCACTAATACGCGTTACTTTCCCGTATTTGCTTAACTCTTTTTCTACTTCTTTTGAAATGATTTTTTCTGGTCCTAGTACATATATATTTGCTTTATCTTTTCGCATCTTTAATGCCTCTATCGTCGCTTCTGGCACTTTATTCTTTTCTGTATAAAGTAATGGTTCTGGCATATGAGAAATCCAGTTTACAGCTGGTGTTGTATATAAACGCCCTTCTTCTTCAGACGAACCGATAATAACACTATTCGGATAACTACCTGTTATATCCGCATACTCTTTATCAACATCTTTAGCAAAGATAGCTGGATCCGTTTCCTTTATTTGCTTTACTTTATAATCTTTTAATTGCTCCAGTGCGGCTGCCCCTATATCCCCCATCACCATAATTTGTGTTCCATCTTTCGTTCCGAGCGGATTTAGCCGTTTTATTTCTTTTAACGTCATCTCGGGTACCTTTTCTTTTTCTATAAATAAAATCGGTCCGTTATTCGGATGATGAATAATGTCTGCACTTGCAATACCTAATTGCCACTCGTTTACTGGTACTAAAATAACAGCGCCTGGCTGATTCTCTTTATGTGTTGCTGGCCATATCGTCTGCGAAGTTAATACCGCCATTTGAAGAGGATCATTTGTGTTTAATCTCGTTACATTTTTTAAACTTGTCGTTAATAAATCATTTGATGCACCTTGATTCATTTCTTTCGGTGCAGTTACCTCCTGATTCATTTTCATTTCCTTCTGCCCTGTTTTCTTCTCTTCTTTCGATTCATGATTTTTATGATCCGTGTTCGTTTGTCCACATGCAGCAAGACCAACTGCTGTAACTATTGTTATCCCAAAGATTCGGGTCATCTTTTTCACTATACCGCCTCCGTATAAATCGTTTTCGAGCCAATATCATTACCTAAAATGGAATTTCAACTTTACAATAACAAGCAATTCTGAAGAAATTATGCAGACGCATTACAATCTGCACCATTTCTTCAGGATTTTGCATTACAATTTAAGTAAAAATTATATATGGAGGGCTCTCTATGATTGATATACTGCTCGTAGACGATGAACCGCGAATGCTTGAATTATTAACGCTTTATCTTACTCCAATTGGATATAACTGCATATGTGCACAATCCGGAGAAGAAGCGATTTCACATATAGAAAATCAAAACTTTAAATTTATTTTACTCGATATTATGATGCCAAAGATGGACGGATGGGAAACGTGCAAAAAAATCCGCTCATTTAGTAACGTTCCTATCATTATGGTAACAGCTCGTGATCAAACTGTAGATCTCGTCCGAGGATTAAAAATCGGAGCGGATGATTACGTAACGAAACCTTTCCATGAGGAGGAACTTTTCGCAAGAATTGAAGCTGTTTTAAGGCGCACAAATGAACATAAACAAATCCAATATCACGGGATTATATGGGATGAAGCGAAGCACTCCGTTTCTGTCCATAATGAAGAACTTTTTCTTACTCCAATCGAATTCTCTTTACTCGGATTATTTTTACGTCATGTGAACTACGTATTAAGCCGAGATCAGCTCATTGAACGAATTTGGGGATTAAATACAAATACAGAAGATAGAACAGTCGATTCACATATTCGTAATTTGCGTGATAAATTACGAAAAGTAAATTTCCCTATTGATAATCATTTAAAAACTGTGTACGGAGTCGGATATCGATGGGTTGATACTTTAGATTAAGGAGCAAAACGATGAAGCGAATTTCTATTCAGCTCGGATTTTATTTTTTAATTGTTACACTTTTAATCGAAAGTGTTCTATTTGTCTTGCTTTATTATAGCCTTGTCAACAATAGAGTAAATGAAGAAATGACAGCTTTATTAAAGCGCGGAAATAGTCACAGAGATGTCCTTGAAAAGTATTTTGATAAGCAAACAATTTCCCATGTTGCGCTAATGGAATCCGAGGCCGAAACGACTGTTGTTATTACAAATGCAAATAAGGATGTACTAGCTAAATCCAACGAAATAAATACTACTATAAAAAGACATATTGAAAAGATGCAAACACGGACAGATCATGAAGGCGCAATTATAGAGAATCATTGGAAAACATCTAATTATATATGTACAGTTAGTCCCATTGTAATAGATGGAAAACATGAAGGCTATGTGTACATGTTTCTTGGGACAGAATCCATTGAAAAGATGGTGAATGGGCTAACAAGACAATTCATTATCGCTGGGATCATTACTTTTCTATTAACAGCCATCACCATCTTTCTATTATCACGGTTGTTAACAAAACCATTGTTACACATGAAACATGCCACTGAAAAAATGAGTAAAGGCGATTTATCCGTTTCATTAACAACTACTCGAAATGATGAAATTGGTGAACTAGCCTCATCAATTCAAACACTTGCTAATGATTTACATTATATGAAAACAGAGCGAAGTGAATTTCTAGCAAGCGTTGCTCATGAATTACGAACACCATTAACATACGTAAGAGGTTATGCTGACATTGCTTCAAAAGAAGCAACATCTCCTGAGCAACGTTTGCGGTATTTATCTATTATAAAAGACGAGTCTGATTACATTACAAACTTAGTTCAAGATTTGTTTTCCCTTGCACAAATGGAGCAACATAACTTTTCTATTCAAGTAAAGGAAGTATATTTACACACCTTCCTGACTCGCATAGCTGAAAAAGTAAATGCCATATATAAAGAAAAACACATTAGAGTTTCTTTCTCTTGTCCTCCTACACTGCTAGTGAACCTAGATGAACAACGCTTCGAACAAGTTGTGGTGAACATTTTAAATAACGCTTATAGACATTCAAAAGAGTATTCTCTTATCCACATTTCTGTTACTGAAGAACATAAAAGTATTTCCATTACAATTGAAGATGAAGGTGAAGGTATTCCGCTTGAAGACCTCCCTCACATTTTCGACCGCTTTTATCGAGTTGATAAAGCGAGATCACGAGCTACAGGCGGAACTGGTTTAGGATTATCTATCGTGAAAGAAATTGTAGAGCTACACGGTGGGAATATTACTGTAACGAGTGAAGTCGACCACGGATCTTGCTTTATTATTTCATTGCCATCTATACAAAAACACGACTACCATCAGTAGTCGTGTTTCTTTATCATCTTACTTTATAATATAAATTTACAAATTGCCCAAAACGTTTCGTATCTGTTAAAGTTAAATGAATTTCCGGGTTCTTATCTTGGAATAACGGAACTCCCGAGCCTAATATATGCGGTGTAATCGTAACAACATATTCATCAATTAAATTATTCTTAAAGAATTCTCTTAGTAGACTTCCTCCACCAACCATCCATATTTTAGATCCTTCTTGCTCTTTCAACCTTTTTGTAAACTCCACTACATCTTCACTTACAAACTCCACGTATTCATTTGAACCTTTTTCTGAGTTAGAGAAAACATAACATTTTTTATCTACATACGGGAATGTTTCCATATGCTCTACTACATAATCGTACGTTCTTTTTCCCATGATTATCGTATCAATTGTTTCATACATTTCTGTATAACCGTTATCTCCCTCTCCTTCTGTTTCCATTAACCACTGTAAATCATCATCTTCTTTGGCAATATATCCATCTAAGCTCGCCGCAATAAATAAAACAATTTCACGTGACATCTCTTTCCCTCCTTGCATCTCATCTTGATAACATATGATGTAAACAATATACTAACAATAAAACATGACAATTTATGTCATGTTAAAAAGAAAAAGGTGATACATTTGTCAAAAGCTAAACGCTTATTAGATATTCTTATATTTGCTTCTGCAAAAAAGACATTTACAGCGCAAGAAATAGCTGATGAATTTAATATTTCCGTTCGTACGGTTCATAGATACATTTTAGATTTGAGTGATATGGGGTTGCCCATTTACGCAGAACAAGGTCGTAACGGCGGCTATAAAGTATTAACAAATAGAGTCATTCCCCCTATTTTATTTACGGAAGAAGAAGCAGTCTCCATCTTTTTTGCATTTCAATCTTTAAGCTACTACCGAGACTTACCTTTTAATACAGAAATCAATTCCGTTACACACAAACTGTACAGCTCTCTACAACATGATGCGAAAGCGAAAGTTGATAAAATACGCTCTTATATTGCTTTCTGGAATCCGAAGAGAACAATTGATACACCTCTTTTAAATGAAGTGTTAACCGCGGCTATTGAAAATAAAGATTTACACTTTCAATACGAATCTAAATCGGGGATAAAAACAAAACATGTTCATCCTATCGGTGTATATGCTCATGACGGGCTATGGTACTTACCATCCTACGACTTCAGTAGAAAAAAAGTATTACTGTATCGCGTTGATCGTATTCTTTCTATATTATCAACAGAAGAAAGTGAAAGTACGTTCATGAATTTAGAAGAATGGTTTAACTCTAGCTCTAACGTCATAAACATTCCTACCCAGTTACATGTTTTATTAACGACAGAAGGTGTGCGCCAATGTAAAAGCGTGCCTTACCTTGAAGAATTCGTTGTAGTAAATGAGGACGGGACCGGATATATACATTCAACAATTGATAAAGGTGAAATTAATTTTATTACCCCTTTATTTTATAGGCTTGGAAAAGATGCACAAGTGTTAGAACCGATAGAATTGATAGATGGTTTACGTATACGTGCGAAAGAAATTTTACATATGTATGGAGACGAAAAAAGCTGCTAAATATAAGCAGCTTTTTAGTCTCTTTGTTACTATTGACGAATATCAATCCACCAACGATATTCCGCATTCATATTTTCAGTGCCACCATTCCCTCTGTAATGGAAAGCATCTAAAAAGATTGAATTTAGTTTATCCTCATCTACAAAATAACCTAAATTAACTTTTACTGTTTCTCCTGGTCGGATACTACCAATATTGTAGAAGCTTTTTCCATCTCCATGAGGCTCTAAATAATCAACTTCGCCTGTCATAATATTTTTTTCTGCGATTCCATCTTTCCCAGCATACTTCCATGCATTTCCTTTACCTTGAAGCACTTGTATGGATGGATGCATATAAATTTCTTCTGTCTTCTGTTTACCTATATTTTTAACTGTTGTTGTCAGATAAACGAATTTAGGGTGAACTAATTTTGATTCTACTAATTGATCAATCGAATCTTTACCATTTCCAATTTTATATTTATCCCTTCTATATGGTATCAATTGTCCTGCTTGATCCAAAGCTTGATTCTCGCTTAGTCTTCCTAATCCCATTTCATTAAAGTTTTCTTGCTTAAAATCTTTAATTGAATCAAAAACTTCAACTTTTTCTATCACATATTCAATTTGGCTGTTATCCATAGATATTGTTACTGGAACCTTTTGCCCTATATGAAATAGTCGTTTGCTATCTTTTTTCAAAGGAATTACCTTAGTTGTTTTACCTTCTTGGCTAAAATACTTTTTATCATAATCGCTTATATATGATGACTTTTCTCTTGACGTGGGCTCAAGTGAAATGCTCCCTAGCACATCTATCATTTGTTCTTCGTTTATATCATTTCCAATATAACTTTGTAACATAATTCCTTCTTCCTCAAAATAGAGAAAAATTACTCTATTAAACATTAAATCTTTATTACCATTTTCTCTATGGACAATTACTGCCTTCTTACCATTTATCTCTTTTTCTTCATAACTTTTCGAGTACAGAGTTGGAAAATCTGAATTCCCTCCTACTCTCCAAAGAACGAATGAAAACCCACCCATTGCGTCATTATCTTTAAATGAATATTTCATAGCAGAGTCATCAATTGCTTCCATATTTTCTGGCAATTTACCAACCTTCAACTTATACCACTTATCACTCTTTTTCGAATCCTTATTTGTTAAGGAAACATTTACTTCGTAATTTTGTTTTTGAACAATCATATTATAGACTTTCACTGCACCAAAAACGGTTGTCGGCATGCCAATCAATAAGCAAGCAGCAGCGATTAACATACGATGTCTTTTACGCTTTTTCTGCGGTTGTCCATCTTTCAGCTTCATTTCTTCCATAAACAATTTCTTTTTGCGCGTATATGTATGTGAAAATTCATGTTGTTCTTCGAGTTTATCAAAATCATCTAAAGCAATCTTTTCAGCAAGTTCATATATTTCTTTGGAGTTCTTTGAATTCGTCATGTTGTATACCTCCTATAATAGTTTGGACTCGTTTTCGAGCGCGTTCAAACTGCTTGCGGACATTGACCTCCGTTATCCCCATAACACTTGAAATTTCTTGATACGTTAAGTTATAGAAGACTTTGTACTTAAACACCTGTCTATTAGATTCATTTAACTCTTTTAGCAATGCATCAATTTGAACCTCAGACATTTTACGTTTTTCCCACTCTTCAATATTTTCATCTACTGCCTCTACTGATTCTCTTTCATATTCTTCTAAAAATGTTTCATGTCGTTTATTTTTCCGGTAACTATCAATCGCCTTGTTTTTCGCGACCCTCAATATGTAACGTTTAAGCTCTTCAGTGCTCAAGCTATGGAGCTTTGCCAGGTTCTTATAAAGAGTAATAAACGTCTCTTGAACCGCATCTTCAGCCTGTTGAATATTATTTAAAATAGAATACGCTACATAATAAATCTTTTGTTCATACAACTCATATAGCTCTTCCATCTTTTCATAATCGTTGTTTGTAACCTTCATATAATTCCTCCTCTCACTCTATATAACGAATGAGCCCCATACTTTGTGACACTGCAAAATCTTTTTATAGATAAAATTTAATAATAGAATAAACAAAAGCCCAATTTCTCTATTTTAACTGAGAAATTGGGCTTTTTAATATTAGAATTTTCCTGACCGCTACGCCTTTTCAATAAGCAGCATATGCTCTATCGCTTCTTTTAACAAATGCTTAGTCTCTTCAAAATTATGATTGTGCTTTTCTCCCGATTGTACCGTATAAAATTCAGCAAACGAGCGCTCTTTATATCTTGGTACGACATGCATATGGTAATGTGTTAACTCGTTAAATACTCCACCATTTTGACAAACTGTAACTCCATCTGGTTTATATAATGCCTTAATCGCTTTTGCAATAAGCTTAGAAGCATCCATAATGGATTTTGCTACAACATCATCTAATTCATCTACTTCTACAACATGCTGTTTTGGCACAATTAAAGTATGTCCTGGATAGAAAGGTGCATGATCTAAAAAGCATGTTACATAGTCATCTTCATATATTTTATATATAATTTCTTCTTCGTTGGCTAATTTACACCCTAAACATTCCATCATATTTCCCCCTTTATTAAAAACATAAAAACGTGAGAGCCGTATTCTCACGTTTTTATGTTTTATTTTACTAGTTCAATTGTTTCCGTAACCTTTATACTATCTTTTACAGATTGAACAATCGTGCAATTTTTCACTGCCAGTTGCAGTGCCTTATCCAACTGCTCTTCTGTAATGTTTTGTGCTTTAATTTTATAGTGCAAATGAACACTTTCAACTGGTTTTGATAATGCTTCACTTCTACCAATTTCCGTTTCAATTGTAAACGTATCGTATGTAATACGTTTCTTTTCTAAAATTGTTCGAAAGACAATTGCACTACATCCTGCGATTGAAGAAATGAGTAATTGTAACGGTGAATACCCGTTTTCTTTTCCAATCGCTAATTGACCATACGATAAATCTGCCTCAATATCATCTTGTTTGATGGTTAGTTTCATTTGTTGTCTCCACCTTCATCGGTTTCTGCCGTTTCTTATTTATATAATAATATATGTAGCAGAAAATGATAAATGGAATACCACAATATAACGCCATTCTTTGTTCTGGAATAAACGCTAAACTAATAACAACGATACTATTTGTAATTAAAGCTAAAATAGGAACGATTGGATATAACGGTGTTTTATATTTTAAGTCCTCTAACTTTCCTCCGCCTTTTATATACTGACTTCTAAAGCGCAGTTGCGACAGGGCAATAATAATCCAACTTGATACAGCTGATAAACCAGCTATAGATAATAAGTACATGTATACTGTATCTTCTGCAAGGAAACTTGTTAATAAAGATAAAGCAGCTACAGCAATTGTTACAACTAGTGCTGTAATTGGAATACCACGCTTATTTACTTTCTGGAAAGACTTTGGTGCCATTCCTTCATTTGCAAGTGACCATAGTATACGAGTTGCCGCATATAATCCTGAATTCGCTACAGATAGTAACGCAGTAATAATAACGAAGTTCATAATATCAGCTGCATATGGAATACCGATTTTATCAAATACAACTACGAACGGACTTTCAATTACGCCAGCTTCTTTCCAAGAAATTAATCCTACTAAAATCGTCATTGTTAAAATGAAGAATAACATAATGCGCCATACTGTATTACGGATTGCACGTGGAATTGTTTTTTCTGGATTTTCACTTTCTCCCGCTGCAATTCCGATTAACTCTGTTCCTTGGAACGAGAAATTAACTGTAATCATTGTAAGTAATACGGCAGCTAGTCCATTCGGGAATAATCCACCATCGCTTACAAAGTTAGAGAAAAGAGGTGCTGCTTCTTTTCCGTCATATGATATAAATCCTAATAATGCACTACCACCAAGAACAACAAATGCAAGAATTGTAATTACTTTAATACTAGAAAACCAAAATTCTAATTCAGCATAACTTTTCGCCGAAATTGCGTTTGAAGCATATAAAATAACACCGAATACAAGGCACCATACCCAAACATCAACATTCGGAAACCATCTTTTCATCATTAAACCAATTGAAGTTAATTCTAGGCCTACTGTTACTGCCCAGCCAAGCCAATATAGCCAGCCGATCATAAAGCCCGTTCCTGGTCCAATAAACTTCGTCGCATACTTTTGGAAAGAACCTGAAACTGGCATTGCTACCGTTAACTCTCCAAGGCATAGCATTGTTAAATACATAATAAATCCGCCTACTAAATATGAAAGGATGGCTCCCCCTGGTCCAGCCTGATTAATGGTGTAACCTGAACCTAAGAAAAAACCAGTTCCGATTACACCACCTAGTGCGATCATAAATAAATGTCTACTCTTCATCGTACGATGTAATTTCTCATTCGTTTGTTGCTGCATCTAAATCCTCCCCCTACCAATACCCCTATATCTTGTTAAAATTTTCTGATAATAAAAATATACACGAAAGCGATTACATTTTCTATATAAAATTAAAACTTTTCTGATAAAATAATATAAAAAATCGAATTATTGCAAGATTTAGATTCTATTTAGAGGAAAATAAGGAGAAACAAGGAAAAAACTCTTACATATATTGTAAGAGTCAACGGAGTTCTAACCTTCTCGATAAAATTGATAAACTATAATTTACGATAAAATACATACAAGCTACTACTATAAACGTTGGAATCATATAATTTACATTTTGTCCGCTAATAATTTGAGCATTATGAATAAGCTCTGGCAGTGATATAACGACTGCTAGCGCTGTATCTTTCAGCAATGAAATAAACTGACTGACAAGCGGCGGAACCATTCTTCTTAATGCTTGTGGTAAAATAATATGCCAAAGCGCTTGAACATACGTTAATCCTGAAGATCTTGCGGCCTCAATCTGTCCTTTTTCAATCGATAATAGACCACTTCGAACAATTTCAGATATCATTGCTGCTTCAAATATTGTTAACGCAACAATTGTAGCTGTTATAATTTCTAATTTCAATCCTGCTTCTGGAAGTGCAAAATACGTGAAAAATATAATTAAAAGTAGTGGTAAGTTTCGAATGACTTCAACAATAATCCCCAATATTTGTGAGACGACAGGTATTTTCATGTAGCGCAATATTCCTATTACACTACCAATAATAAAGCTAAGTACAATCGCTACGAGCGCTACCTCTAACGTTATAAGTAGTCCTTTTAATAAAAACAGAATATGATCTCCTGTAATTGCTCCCTTAAAATCCATTTACACCGCCTCCTTTGCTAAGCGTTTTTCTAAATAACGCACTAACATACTGAGCGGAATTGTTAATATTAAATAAAACATCCCGACAAATATATAAACGTCGAACGTAACAAACGTCTTCGTTGAAATTAAATCTCCTTGATACATTAAATCCATACCAGCGATAATTCCGAGTATGGAAGAGTTTTTTACTAAATTGAGAAATTGATTTCCTAGAGGAGGGATTACGATTTTCATCGCTTGGGGTAAAACGACATGGTACATCGCTTGCGTGTAAGTCAATCCTGAAGAACGTGCTGCCTCCATTTGGCCTTTCGCGACTGATAAAATACCAGCGCGAATGACTTCCGCAATAAACGCTGCCGTATATACGGTAAGCGTAACTGTTCCTGCTACAAAACCATTTAAAGTAATTCCTATTACAGGTAAAGCGAAATAGAATATAAATGCAATTAATACGAGCGGAATATTTCTTACAAATTCTACAATAGCAGCTCCCAACCAGTTTAAAATGCGAATCGGTGCAATACGCATTACCGCTAATATTATGCCTAAAATAAAACTGCCTATTAATGCGATTACACTAGACATCACTGTATATTTAAATCCTTCTAAATACATATCAATGTTATTCGTTAATATAGAAAAATCAGGCACATATTCTCCCCTCTTTCTTTACAAGAAGAGGATGAGTACTCTCATCCTCTCGCTTTTACTATTTATCACTTTACTTCTCTGGTTTTTGCCCAATCCATTTCTCATATAATTTGTCATACTCTCCACTTGCTTTCATGTCTTTAATTAAGCTATTAATCTCTTTCGTTAAATCATCTGCACCTTTTTGCACTGCAATTCCGTACGGCTCATCCGTAAAAATTTTCCCGACAACTTCATAATTTGAATCTTGTTTTGCCATGCCGTAAAGAATTGCATTATCTGTCGTTAAAACATCACCTTTTCCTGCTTTTAACGCTGTAAATGCCTCACTGTAATTTTCAAATTCTAATACAGTCGCTTCTGGTGATTTTTGGCGAATGTTATTTGTCGATGTTGAACCTTTTACTGCTAACACTTTTACGCCCTTTTTCACATCATCAATACTTTTAATATTGCTCCCTTTTTTCACGAGTAACGATTGCCCTGCTTTAAAATATACATCTGAAAAATCGACTTCTTTTTTACGTTCTTCTGTAATTGTCATTGTTGCAATAATCGCATCAATGTCACCGTTTTTCAGTAGTGGAATACGCGTTTTAGATGTTACCTCTTTCAACTCTAGTTTCTTTTCATCCCCAAGAATCTTTTTCGCAAGCGCCTTTGCAACATCAACATCAAATCCTTCTACCTGCCCTGTCGAAGGATTTTTCAATCCAAATAAGTTCGTATCATTCTTCACCCCAACTACTAACTTCCCGCGCTTCTTAATTTGCTCAACGGCTCCGCCTTGCTTCGTATTGGTTTCTTTCGCCTCATCTTTTTTACTTCCGCATCCAGCAACGACAAGTACGAATAAACATGAAAATACAATTAAGGTAAACAACTTTTTCATTTTAAGCATAAAATTCCTCCTTTAATGGTTTAACACTCGGCTTAAAAATAGACGCGCTCTTTCTTGTTCAGGGCTCGCAAAAAATTGCGCCGGTGTTGTATCCTCAATGATTTTGCCATCATCCATAAATAAAATCCGATCGGCTACCTCCCGCGCGAATCCCATCTCATGCGTGACAACAACCATCGTCATCCCTTCTTTAGCTAGCGTTTTCATAACATCAAGTACTTCCCCGATCATCTCCGGATCAAGAGCAGACGTAGGCTCATCGAATAGCATAATCTCCGCCTGCATCGCAAGCCCTCTAGCAATTGCCACCCGTTGCTGTTGTCCTCCGGATAATTGATGTGGATACACGTTAGCCTTCTCTGGAATTCCTACTTTCTCTAGATAAAACATGGCTGTTTGTTCTGCTTCCTCTTTTGAAATTTTATTTACTTTAATAGGTGCTAATGTAATATTTTGAAGAACTGTTTTATGTGGATATAAATAAAAATGTTGAAAGACCATTCCGATATTTCGGCGTAATTCATTCATATCTGTTTTCGCATTGTGTACCTCCGTATTTTGTACAATTAACTCTCCATCTGTAATTGACTCTAACTGGTTTATACACCGAAGTAATGTACTTTTTCCTGATCCAGAAGGCCCAACAACTACTACCACTTCACCTTTTTTCACTTGCACATTAATATCTTTTAAAACTTGAAAGTTACCATAATATTTATTTACGTTACGAAACTCTATCAACATACTCACCCCTTCCCCTAACAAAGCATGTACATTCTTTTTATATTCAAAAATAGGCAAAAAAATAACTTCCAGCCTCATTTTGTCCATAAAAAAAGCAAAGGAATTTCCCCTTTGCTTTTTCATTTCTATTCCATTACGATACTTCTTCTTTCTTATCTTTTCCATATTCATGCTCCCAGAAATCAGCATTTTTAATTCCTAATGGCCCTGGATCGAATACTGGATCTTTTCCTTCTTTTTTCTGCTTTTCATAATCCTTTAATGCAACTAATGCAGGTTTTTGTAATAGTAAAATCGCAATGATATTTACCCATGCCATAATTCCTACACCGATATCGCCTAAAGCCCAAGCCGTTGCTGCTGTTTTGATACAACCGTAGAATACAGCTCCTAAAAATACAAACTTTAGTACCATAGACAGCCAAGGGCGGTCTTTATCACGATTTAAGTACGCGATATTCGTTTCTGCAATGTAGTAATACGCCATAATTGTTGTAAATGCAAAGAATAGTAATGAGATTGCAACGAAACCGTTTCCAAATCCAGGGAAAACAGATTCTACCGCTGCCTGTGTATATCCCGGCCCTGGCTGAGCACCATTTAATTTATTTACGATAAAGTTTTTTCCGCTTGCATCAAATACGTTATACATGCCTGTAATAATCATCATAAATGCTGTTGCTGAACAAACAAATAATGTATCAATGTAAACGGAAAATGCTTGCACTAAACCTTGCTTAGCTGGATGTGATACTTCAGCCGCTGCCGCTGCATGTGGCCCTGTTCCTTGCCCTGCTTCATTAGAATAAATACCACGTTTTACTCCCCAAGAAATTGCTAAACCGATAATACCACCAAATGCTGCTTCTAATGCAAAAGCGCTTCTTATAATTAACATAAATGCTTCTGGCAATTTTTCAATATTCATAGCGACAATAACACAAGCTACTAAAATATACCCAACAGCCATAAACGGTACGACAACTTGCGCTACGTTAACAATTCGTTTTACTCCACCGAAGATGATAAGAGCTAATACAACAACTAATAAAGCCCCTGATAGAGTAGTATTAATTCCAAAAGCTGTCTCTAAACTTACAGCAATACTATTTGCTTGCACACCCGGTAATAAAAGCCCCGTTGCAAGAATTGTCGCTGCAACAAATACTAGAGCATACCATTTCACACCTAAACCTTTTTCAATGTAATAAGCAGGTCCACCGCGAAACTGTCCCTGATGCTTTGTCTTATAGATTTGTGCTAATGTAGATTCTACATAAGCTGATCCTGCTCCTAAAAAGGCTACTGCCCACATCCAAAATACAGCTCCTGGTCCGCCGAAGGCAACCGCCGTTGCTACCCCAGCTATATTCCCTGTTCCAACGCGTCCAGATAACGAAAGTGCTAACGCTTGGAATGAAGAAACACCCGCCTCTGATTTTTCTCCTTTAAATGTCAGCTTCACCATTTCTCCTACATGCCTTACTTGTAAAAACCTCGTTCGAATTGAAAAATATAAACCTGCTCCTAAACATAAATAAACAAGTGCTGGACTCCAAACAATATTATTTAACCAATTTACGAAAGCTTCCAATATTCCCCCTCCTTTTTATCAAGAATATTCAGAATATATAAAAATTATAAATGTATACCGAATCTATGACAATATTATTTTAATAAAATAAACATATTTTTGTATAAAAAAACAAAGTATATATTTGTTTTATATACTTTGTTTTGAACAGAATGTATTATATATTCACAATTGCTTCTTTTTTTATAATTCTTTCGTATAGCTCTTCTGATAATTTCAAGAAGTTATCAGGCATATCTTTCCCTTTAAACTTCTTTTGAATCGTGCCATATAAACCTATATCGCGTAAACGTAAAAATAACAGCAATGATTCATACCAACTATCCGCTAGCTTATGTTCATATTCGTATCCTTTTCTTAACACTTGTAATTGTTTACGAGCAAAATCGTTCTTCTCTTCCGCTGTCCACGGTGTAAATAGAACAGAGTAATAAAGAACCATCGCTAAATCGTGTATAAAGTAATTATAAGCCGCATCATCAAAATCAAAGATTGTTAGCTCTTTACCATCATAATGAAAATTACCTGGATGAATATCACCGTGCATAAGGCCGAACGTTTCTCTTTCAATTGGAAGAGCCTTTATCTCAGCCATTAATACCGCAGCGATTTTTTTCACTTGATCATCTTCTAATTCATTAACAACCCCACTCTCATCTTCTTCCCACGTATCACGATGATCCGTTTTAGGATAGTTCATTGTTAGACGATGCAGTTGTCCAATCGCTTTTCCCCATGCTTCAAAGAGAGGCTCGCCCCAATAAGGCGATTCTTCTCCTTTTACTTGCTCCCCTTTTGCATATGTAAATAAGGAAGCGAAAAAGAAAGTCCCATCCTCTGCTCCGATTTCTTCTACAAGATTTTGAGACGTTGAGTAAAGAGGTCCCGCTACCTTTGCCCCGTTTCCCGCAACATATCGTAAAAAATCTAGTTCAGCCTCTACCTCTTGTTTAGATCGATGCGAAGAATGCGTTAAACGTAATACATAGTCCTCATCATTATCACCCTTCGCCTTAAAAATATAATTCTCAAAATCTCCAAGCGGCTTCTCTTCCACTGTTACATGAAATGCCTTTGCTGCTCTTGCTAAAATTTCTTTTGTAAAAACTCGTTCTACTGCTATTTCCATATGTATCCCTCCTATATATCTTCTTAATTCGACACAAATGTGAGAAGTACTGCTATGAAATTGAATAATGCGTGGACAATCATAGCCGATAAAATAGAATTTGTTTTCTCATATAACCCAAGCATAAATTTCTCACAAAAAGCAAAAATTAACAGGAGTAACTTTATTCTAAAGAGGTGGAAATTATGACAGAGCAAAAAGAACAACAAGAGAGTACGGATCAAAAGCATATGTTTCCATCACTTCCGGAAAACATTAATTATATCGAAAATAAGCTCTGTCATTCAGACGATATAAAAAAATTGGATCTCCCTTTTCAAAACGGAAAAGGAGCAATCCTATATATCGAATCTTTAGCAGACCCAAATCTAATTCATCAATTAGCCCTTGAGCCTTTATTGACGCGGTCAGATTTAGCTTTAGATAAAGCTTTTTCTACATTAAATATGAAAAAGGAAACGAATTTAAATTATGGCGTGCAGCTCTTATTACAAGGCAAATCATTATATTTTCATGAACAAGTCGACAGTTTTTGTATTTTCGAAACAGCTTTATCTTTAAAGAGAGATATAGCAGAGCCTGATAATGAAGGCATTGTACGTGGACCACATACTGGTTTTGTAGAAGATTTAGCAACCAATTTAGCTTCCATTCGTAAACTCATAAAAAGTCCAAACGTCGTCGTTAAATATTTCACACTTGGTGAAGAAATGCATACGAAAGTGGCAATTGCTTATATGCAAAATATAGCGAATGACGATTTAGTTACAGAAGTGAAAAGAAGGTTAGAAACGATTAAGACAGATGCACTTATGCCTCCAGGATATATACAAGAATTTATAGAGGATACGTCTTTCTCACCATTTCCGCAGCAATTAAATACAGAGCGTCCAGATAGGACCGCTGCAAATTTAATGGAAGGACGAGTTGCTATTTTATCTGATGGAGATCCAACAGCGCTTATCGTTCCTGTTACGTTATTTGCTTTCTATCAATCACCAGATGATTACAATAACCGCTGGATTGTCGGTTCTTTCGTCCGAATGATTCGCTTAGTGAGTTTTTTGATTGCTTTTCTCTTACCAGCTATATATATCGCAACCGTAGCCTTTCATCCTGATGTATTGCCGCTTGAACTTGTGTATACAATTAAAGCTTCATTAGAGAAAGTACCGCTCCCTCCTATTTTTGAAGCTCTCTTAATGGAGCTAATTTTCGAATTATTACGGGAAGCTGGTATTCGCTTGCCGAGCCGAGTTGGACAAACAATCGGTATTGTAGGCGGTTTAGTAATTGGGGATGCAATTGTAAAAGCTGGACTCGTTTCTTACACAATGATTATCGTTGTAGCTTTAACTGCAATCTCATCTTTTCTCGTTCCATCAAACGATATGAGTTCAGCAGTTCGAATTCTTCGTTTTCCATTAATGCTCCTTGCTGCCCTATTCGGATACGTAGGAATATCATTCGGTCTCATTATAACTTTCGTTCACCTATGTCAGCTTCATTCTTTTCATACACCATATCTTTCTCCTGTTGCACCAATGCGGATTAAAGATATGAAAGATTCTTTTGTAAGACTACCAATTTGGTCATTTTGGGAACGACCACATGATCCAAAACCGAAAAAAATGCAGCGCCAACATGTAACGAGAGAGGATGAGGACGGTGACAAACACGCAAAGTAAAATTTCGCTAGCTCAATTTACCTTTTTCGTTATTCAGTGCCAAATCGGAGTAGGCATACTTTCTCTACCGAACCGCCTTCACCCGATTGCTAAAGGCGGTGGGTGGATTTCTGCACTCATCGCTGGGCTTGCGATTCAGCTTATTATTTTACTTATGTGGCTTTTCTTAAAACGATTTCCTGATGCAGATATGTATGAAAGTGTTTGTATGCTATTTGGGAATAAGTTTGGAAAACTATTAGGTTTTGCTTATGTTTTTTATTTTACCCTTATTGGTATGACGGTTATGTTGAATGCTTGTAATGTCATTAAAGTGTGGATATTACAAGCAACTCCTTGGTATGCCATTCTCATACTATTTACAATAGCTTGTTGTCATGTAGCCTATAACACATTTAAAGTTATCGTAAGATTTTACGTCATGGCCTCTATTCTCATTTTACCAATGGCTCTTTTAATCGCCTTAGGACTCACGCGAGCTGATTTTTCTTATATTTTTCCGATTACAGAGGCTGGATGGTGGAATATTATTCAAGCATCTAAAGAAACAATTACAGCTATGTATGGTTTTGAAATTTTTCTTATCGCTTTCCCCAAAGTAAACGGGAGTTCTGTAGCAAAACTAAAGGCCATTTCTATCGCTAATGGATTTGTAACTCTTTTTTATACTTTTACTGTTTGGATTTGTTTTATCGTATTTAGTCCAAAACAAATTGAGCTTATTCCAGAACCAGTTGCTTACTTACTACGCTCCTTGCATATCGGGATCATAGACCGAACTGATTTACTATTCATACCAATATGGATGATAACAGTTGTGGCTTCTATTGCTAGTTATTATTGTGCCGCTTCAATCGGCATTGGACATATATTCAATCTTGCTAACCATAAAAAGGCTGTTCCAATCGTTGGTATTATTGCTTTTAGTGTAGCCTTATTTATCGATACACCAGAGGAATTAAAAGTAATTTCAACTTTCACTGATAAGTTCACCTATATTTTCATCGTTGTCCTCCCTCTTTTATTTCTACTTTATTCAGTAATAAGAAATAAGAAAGGAGAACAATATGTTCAAAAAAAGAGTTAAATTACTTTTTATATTATGTACGAGTTCCCTCCTTTCTGGCTGTTGGGATCAAGAACCATTAAGAGAAGCAAGGTTAGCTTATAGTATTGGATCTGATATTACGGAAGAGAATAAACTCCAGCAAACAATTGAGCTCGTAAAAAGTTCAAGCGGAGAGCAATCTTCATTCGAAAATGAAATACATTCAGCAACGGGGCATAACATAAGGGATACAAGCGATGCTCTAAAAAAAAATGTGACTGGAAATATTCGCTATTTCAAATATGGTGTTCAATTACTAGGAACCAAAATTTTAAAAAAAGGGATACTACCCTATTTAGATGTCAGTTTTCGGGACCCAACAAACCCAACTGCTTTAGTAAAACTTATTGCAGTAGATGGTGAAACATCCGAAATACTGAAAAAAAAGAATGTCGGAAATTTGTTAATTGGAGATTTTCTAAAGAAAAAAGTGAAAAGCTTAGAAGATATGAGTGTATTTCCAAAAGAAACTTTAGAAACAGCTGCTACAAAAATGTTAGATCCCGGTAAAGACTTTACCCTCCCTTCTATAAAAATAAAAGGAAAAGAAGTAATTACAAACGGATTAGCTTTATTTAACAATGATAAATTGACCGGGCATTTACCTTTAAAACAATCTGTTTTATTCGTATTATTAACTGGAAAAATGGGAACAAGTGCCCGTATAACCCAAAAACTTACTAGCGATGAATCCGAGAAGACATCTGACTATTTAACAATGGAAGTGAGCAATCGGAAATTAAAACGAGACTTAAAAATAACAACAGATAAAAAAGGAAATGTGTATGCTCACATTAAGCTTCAATTAAAAGTTATAGCTCTTGAAGCTCCGAGAGATAATCTTTACAAAATGGATGAAAGAAAAAAACTAAATAAGGAACTATCCAAACAGCTCACGAAAGAAGCGAAAAAAATAACGAAAAAGTTACAAAAGGCAAATTGTGATGCTTTCGGAATTGGTAGACATCTTATCGCTTATCATCCTGACCTATGGAAGAAAAAAAATTGGAATAAAGATTATGCAAAAGTAAAATTTAAGCCTGAGGTAGAAGTAAGCATTTTGTATAGTGGTGTCTTAAAATAAAAAGTTGTATGCCACGCAGGCATACAACTTTTTATTTCGTATATCGATATACAATTGATTCATATGGTCTTAAGTCAAGGTTTGTAATATCCTTGCTGGAATCTTTATGATTCGACAGTAATACTTCTTGTTTCATTCCATCCAATTGAACGTGCGCTGGTACAGAGTACGTTATTTCCTCTCCATAGAAGTTATTGATAACAAGTAGCACTTCACTTTCTGTAGTACGAGTATATGCCCAAATTTTAGGATCATTTTCATCCAAAATAGCATATTCTCCTTCTGTAATTACATCATACGTTTTTCGAAGTTCGATTAACTTTTTATAATGATAAAATACAGACTCTTTATCTTCTAGTGCCTTCTCTACATTTATTTCTTTATAGTTTTCAGCCACTGAAATCCAAGGTGTACTTGTTGTAAAACCACTGTTCATCTCTTCATTCCACTGCATTGGAGTACGGGAGTTGTCACGAGATTTTTGTTTTAAAATCCCGATAATCTCTTCTTTTGATAATCCTTCTTCCAGCTTTATATTGTATATATTTAACGATTCTACATCGCGATATTGCTCAATAGACTCGAATTTAGGATTCGTCATACCGATTTCCTCACCTTGATAAATGTAAGGTGTGCCCTGCAACATATGCATAGCTGTCGCTAACATTTTCGCAGATTCATTTCGGTACTCCTTATCATCACCAAAGCGTGACACAATACGAGGCTGGTCATGATTACACCAGAATAACGCATTCCATCCCCCGCCCTTTTGCATTTCAATTTGCCAATTAGACATAATCTCTTTTAATTTAATAAAATCAAAATCAGCCTTCGTCCACTTATCACCATTCGGATAATCAACTTTTAAATGATGGAAACTAAACGTCATACTTAATTCATTACGCTCAGGGTTTGAATATTTAATACAATTATCAATTGTCGT
Source organism: Bacillus sp. FSL R9-9834 (assembly GCF_038006905.1). NCBI lineage: Bacteria > Bacillati > Bacillota > Bacilli > Caryophanales > Bacillaceae > Bacillus > Bacillus sp. FSL R9-9834. The sequence goes on along the minus strand of NZ_JBBOWD010000001.1, from coordinate 650,710 downwards.
AGATGACATTTCTCCAACTGTAATTACATCTTTCCCTTCAAAAACATTTCGGTTCATTTCTTGTAAATATTCATGCACACGTGGGCCATCTGTATAATATTTACGGCCATCGCTTGTCGCTGTACTTCCGTCATCATTTAAGAATTGTTGATCTTTTGAAATTAAATTAATAACATCTAATCGGAATCCAGTTACCCCTTTATCAAGCCAAAAGCGCATCATATCATATACTTCTTCACGAAGTTTTTCATTTTCCCAGTTTAAATCCGCTTGTGTCTCATCAAATAGATGTAAATAATATTGCTCTGTCTTCTCATCATATTTCCAAGCAGATCCACCAAACTTAGATTGCCAATTATTTTTTTCATCACGCCAAATGTAATAATTTCGATATGGACTATTTTTATCTTCCTTCGCTTCCTTAAACCACTTATGCTCCGTCGAACTATGATTTACAACGATATCAAGCATAATTTCAATATTACGTGCTTTCGCCTCTTCTAAAAGCTCTTCAAACTCTTCCATCGTTCCGTAAGATGGATCAATACGGTAGTAATCACTTACATCGTATCCATTATCATTTTGTGGTGATTGGTATATCGGTGTTAACCAAATATAATCTACTCCGAGTTCTTTTAAATAATCTAGTTTCTCTGTAACCCCTTTTATATCACCGGTTTCTTTATTGTAATAGCTATTAAAGCTCTTCGGATAAATTTGATAAACTACACTTTTATGCCAATCCTTCATGTTTAACTTCCTCCTACTTCTGTTTTACTCGCTTTGCAAATAACCACGTTAACGTAAATGGGATTACAACTGCGATAATCATTCCGACAATAAACATGGGAATCGATTTCGGAATGATAGAAATAAATGCTGGTAATCCGCCAATTCCGATAGCCGGTGCTAATACACCATTTAACGTAATAAATATTGCTGCCACAGCCGATCCTATAATTGCTGCATAGAACGGGAATTTATTTCGTAAGTTTACACCAAACATAGCTGGCTCTGTGATACCGAAATATGCCGAGATTGCTGATGTAGATGCCATACTTTTATCATTTTGATTTTTAGAAATCCAGAACATCGCAAGTGCCGCACTACCTTGCGCAATGTTAGAAAGAGCAATCATTGGCCAAATGAATGTACCCCCGTGTTGTGCAATTAATTGTAAGTCGATAGCAATAAACATATGATGCATACCTGTAATTACAAGCGGTGCATATAATGCTCCAAACAATACTGCTCCAACTACTGGTACTGTTTCATATACACCTACTAATCCAGCTGTTAATAAATCTCCAATATGACGTGTAACTGGACCAATAATCCCTAATGCTAACACACCTGTTACGACAATCGTTGTAATTGGTACAACTAACAATTGAATTGCATTTGGTACATGTTTCTTTAAGAAGATTTCCACTTTACTTAATACAAATGCTGCTACTAAAACCGGCAAGATTTGACCTTGATACCCTACTTTTTCAATTTGAAATAATCCTAAAATATCGAAGTACTCAATCTTTTGTCCATCTAAACCAGTTGCTGCTTTTCCGTAATCCCACGCGTTTAATAATGCTGGATGCACAAGCATTAATCCCATAACAATTCCTAATATCGGACTACCACCAAAACGCTTCGTTGCTGACCAACCGACAAGTGCTGGTAAGAATACGAAAGCTGTATTCGCCATCATATTAATTAAATCCCAAAGCCCACTTAAGTTTGGATACACATCTAATAAATTTTTACCTTCAAAAAATAAGTCCTTCGCCCCTAATAGGTTGTTAATTCCCATTAGTAAACCAGCTGTTACGATTGCTGGTAATATCGGCATAAATACATCTGAAAATACTTTTACAAACTTTTGAGCTGGATTTAGCTTTTGGTTTCCAGAATCTTTTACATCAGCTACTGTCGCTTCCTTCATACCTGCAAGCGTTATCAATTCAGCATATACTCGATCAACATCTCCTGGACCGATTACAATTTGAAATACCCCAGCGTTATGAAACGCTCCCTTCACTAATGAAACAGACTGCAATTTATCGTTATCTATTTTACTTTCATCCTTTAAAGCGATACGGAGTCTCGTTACACAGTGCGCAGCTTGTTCAATATTGTCTTTCCCGCCAATATACTGCAACACTTCCTCTGCTGTTTTACGATAGTCTTTCCCCATATTCCCGTCCCTCTTTTCTTTTTTTGATACCGTTTACAATTACATATTAACTCGTATATATAAGTTAGTCAACACTCGTATATACGAGTTTGTCGTTTTTTTATAAAAAAAGAGCTGAAACGTTATTACGTTCCATCTCCTTATTTTCTCCGCGCCACATCCGAAAAATGAAAAATATCTAAGCGGTGGCGGGATTCTGTATATTCGAACTGACTTCCATCATACAAATGCGTAAAGTTTTTCACGACAACAACATAGTCTGTTCCATTTAAATCTAAATACTTTCTATCGTCCTCTGTACATGGTTGCACTTCAATTACTCTCTGTGAGTAACTAATATGAAGACCTAGTTCTTTCTCAATATATTTATAAATGGATTGCGCTGCAATTTCACTCGTTAATCCAGGAATATATTCCGATACAAAATGATTAATATCCAAAATTACTTTTTCTCCATCAATATTTCGTACGCGTTTAATATGATCTATGTCTGTTTTCTCTTTCACATTTAATAGCTTTGCAACCTCTTTTGTCGCTTTTACTTTCTCCATTTCCACGACTTCTGTAATACAATGGCGTCCTAAACGTTCATTTTCTTCTTGGAAACTTACAATACCACCAAAGTTGAATTCAATGTTTTTTCGCTTTAAAACAAAAACACCTTTTCCGTGTATTTTTTGAACATATCCACGTTCTTGTAATAAATCTACAGCTTTTCTTACAGTACCGCGGCTCGCTTCATATTGCTTCATTAATTCAGTTTCTGATGGGATTTTGCATCCCTCTTTTAATTGCCTATTATCAATAGAATTACTGATTTCTGTATAAATTTGTTCATACTTACTCATCATCTACAATAGCCCCTTGTCACCTTCTAGTTCTATATGTATTATACCATGCTACACTCTTCTGCCAATCTCTCACTTATTTTCCAGTATAGGAAAAATAAAGGTAAATATTTAATCTCTAAAACGTATTTTTATAAAAATTTTTATATTTTTCTTTTCATTCAAAAAAACATGTAGTATACTAACTTCAAAATCAGAGGAGAAAGGGAGCAAAGAACTATGCTTACTTATACAACAATTGTAGTTACATTTGCACAAAAACATCATCATCATACGTAACCCTTGAAACCTAGCGGAAAAATTACGCGTAGGTACAAGGGTTATTCCCGTTGTACCTACGTTAGGCGAAGAGCCATGTAGGTATTTTTTATCTACATGGCTCTTTTTTTATTGCCAAAAAGCTAGTAAAAAATGATGTTTAAGCAAATCTTACTACAAAGGAGTTAACAAAAATGGAAACGAAAAAATGGGGATTATGGGTTTTAACAGCTTTTGTTATCGGGAATATGGTTGGCGGTGGCGTATTTATGCTCCCAGCGAATTTAGCACAAGTATCAGGTCCAATGGGTTCTACACTTGCATGGAGTATTACAGGACTTGGCGTATTTATGATTGCACTCGTATTTGGAAATTTAGCAATCCGAAAACCAGAATTAAAAGCGGGGCCACAAAGCTATGCCCAAGCGATGTTCCCTTCAAAAAAAGCGGGTAAAGTTGCAGGCTATAGTATGGCATGGGGATATTGGGCTGCAAACTGGGCTGCAACAGCATCTGTTATTATTTCCTTTGCTGGATATTTATCAACATTCTTTCCAGTTTTACAAAGTAAGCAAATTCTCTTTTCAACGAACGGATTTTCACTAGAACTTGGAAAAGGATTAACGTTCCTCGTATGCAGCCTTATGTTATGGGGAATTCAATATATTCTTTCTCAAAATATTGATCGTGCTGGAAATATGAATCTTCTTGCTACTATTGCAAAAATTATTGGATTTACAATGTTTATTGTAATCACATTATTCATTTTCAATGCCTCTAATTTCGGAGATGGGCAAACATTTATGAATGAAGCAGGACAATCCATTTCTTTAGGTGGACAAATCAATTCAGCTGCTATTGCAACACTTTGGGCGTTCATCGGTATTGAATCGGCTGTCATGCTTTCTAATCGTGCAAAATCTCAGCGCGATGTAAAAAAAGCTACGATTTTCGGATTAATTATCGCTCTTCTTATTTACATGTCAATTACTCTACTTACAATGGGCGCTCTCCCGCAAGATGCTTTAAAAGAGTCTCAAAAACCATTAGTAGACGCATTAAATTTAGCAATTGGCAATAAAGGTGCCTATATCATGGCTCTACTTGCACTTGTATCTTTATTTGGATCTACAGTGGGCTGGATTGTTGTTAGTTCAGAAGTACCTTATCAGGCTGCAAAGAACGGACTTTTCCCTAAGCTTTTCGCGAAAACGAATAAAAAGGGTAGTCCTTCAAAATCATTATTGATTACAAATGTAATGACGCAGATTTTCTTGTTCTCAACGATTTCTGGTACCGTATCAGAAGCTTATAATTTCGCTATCGTTGTAGCAACATTAGCTTATTTAATTCCATACCTTGTTTCTACGCTGTACCAATTCAAATTAGTTATTACAGGAGAAACGTATGATATAATGCCTGGCTCTCGAATAAAGGACGGCATCATTACTACATTAGCATTCATATATTCTATTTGGGTTATCAAAACGGGAACTGCTGATTTAAAAACGTTCTTCTTAGGAATCGGATTGTTCGTATTAGGTCTGATTCTCTATCCAATACTAATGAAAAACTCACAAAAAATGAATTAAAAAAGAGAAGCTACGCTTCTCTTTTTTATATGAAATCTGTAGTTAACTTTTCTTTTAACTCTCCTACAGATAAAGGTTTCGCATAATAAAATCCTTGCACATAATCACAACCCATAGATTGTAATAAACTTTCTTGCTCTACTGTCTCTACCCCTTCAGCAACTACTGCTAAATGTAAGCTATGGGCAATTTCAATAACAGATTTTACAATCGTTCGCTCTGGCTGTGCATGATCATAATGAAATTCACGAATAAAATTACGATCAATTTTTACTATATCCAGCGGTAGTTGTTTTAAATAATATAAGGAAGAATAACCCGTTCCGAAATCATCTAAAGCAATTAAAATACCCATATTTCTTAATTCTTGTAATGTAGCAATAATATAATCAAAATGACGAACAGCAATGCTTTCCGTTATTTCTAAAATTAAACGATTCGGTGGAAATCCAGTTCTCTTTAAAATGCTACGTACAGATAAAATAAAACGCTTTTGCATTAATTGTTGTATGGATAAATTCACAGATAACTTTAGTCCTTCTTCGTACTCTGGCAATGTTTTAAACAAGCGACATGACTTTTCTAATACCCAGTCTCCTAATTTTATAATAAGTCCAGATTCTTCAGCTACTGGGATAAATTCGTCTGGCGAAATCGGTCCTTCTTCTGTTGAACAACGTGCTAAAGCTTCAATACCAGTATATTTCTTCGTTTTCAAATCAATAATAGGCTGCAACGCCACCTCTAACTCTTCATCACGAATTGCCTTTTGCAAAGCAAATTCAATTTTCATTCTACGATTTATTTTCGCACGTAACTCATCTGTAAAGAAGCACGCTGCATTTCTTCCCTGTTCTTTCGCACTATACATAGCTAAATCTGAATTCTTCAATAGAGTTTCTACATCTTGTCCATCTTGCGGATATGAGCACAGTCCTAGACTAGCTGAAATGTATACTTCATGACCTTCAAGTATAAATGGCGCCTGAAAGCATGACAACACAGATGTCGCTAGCTGCCTCATCTCATCTTGTGTATGATTTTTTGTTAACAACACAAATTCGTCGCCACCCAGCCTAGCCAGAACATCTTTCTCTCCTAGCACATAATGCAACCGTGAAGCAACTTCGCTTAAAAGTAAATCTCCTATCATATGACCTAGCGTATCGTTTACTAATTTAAAACGATCCAAATCAAAATAAATCATACCAAACTCTCTTTTATCTGCAATTAATTCGTTAACAGTCGTTATTAATTGTAGACGGTTCGGTAAACTCGTTAAAGCATCATGATACGCAAGCTCCCTATAACGACTTTCGCTTAACCGTAACCTCTGTTCTGCTTCTTTCCTACTACTAATATCATTTCGGATCGCAATAAATTGATAGGGCTCTCCTTTTTCATTTAAAAATGGAACAATTGTTGTTTTAACCCAATAATATGTACCATCTTTTGCTTGATTTCGAATCTCACCTCTCCATACTTTTCCGCTCAAAATACGCTTCCATAGCATTTGAAAAAATGTTTTCGGGTGATGTCCTGAATTTAAAATACGATGATCTTTCCCTATTAACTCTTCTCGTGTATATTTGGAGATTTCACAAAACTTATCATTTACATATGTAATAAGACCCTTTCGGTCTGTAATCGCAACAATTGAAGACTCATCTAATGCTAACTTTAAATCTCGCAATGAAGATTCATATAATGCATGACCTCTTTGTTCTAGCATGCGCATCTCTCCTTGCTTCCTATCTGACTAAAACACAACTTGTTTCTTTTCATAGAAATAGAGATATTTCATTTCCTAATAATCGCCCTTTACATACATCATGTTTTGAAATATGCCGATTAAAATAACATAATATTATTTGTAATAAAAAGCAATATAATACCGTTTCAATTATACGTAGTAGTTTCTTATAGCTAACTCTATACAACTCTTCAGGAACATATATATAAAGTGAAACTTTAATTAGTGGGGGGTGTTGATCTCCGCCTAACTTCTTTGCTTCCGCTGAATTTTGAGGTGGGGGTCTTACTGCCCGTTAATGCGTGATAAATTAAAATTATTATATATGTTTTTTGAATTATAATAACAAAATATTAACATATTTTCACCTTAATTTTGGAAGTATTTTATAAATAAATACCGTATTAAATAAAAAAGAGGATAGCCTCTTTTTTTATTTAATACGGATATGGTGTTGGATATGAAACTGGATATGGCGCTGGATATGACGCTGGATATGGCGCTGGATAAGTTACTGGGTACGGTGCTGGATAGTATCCTCCACCTGCTGCACCCGTTAATGCACCTGCTGTAAGCCCACCTAACACACCTCCAGCAAAACTTCCAGGGAAAAATCCACCGCCCCATGAGCCTCCACCCCAGCCCCATCCACCTCCGTGATGATGATGGTGGTAATCATGGTGATTGTGCCCTCCATGGTGGTGATGTCCCCCATTATGATGATGACCTCCATGATTATGACGATAATACAATCCGTTATTTTCTATATAATTCATGTTTTCCCTCTCCTTTTTCATGTTCTCATCTTAATAGGTATTGTATGAATAATACGGATCTTGTTGGTAACCTGTATAATAAGAATAATCCGAGTAATACGGATAACCATATCCACCATAACCAAACCCAGGGCTGAGTAAAGCACCTGCTACAAAACCTGGGAAGAACCCCCCACCCAAAAATGGTGAATGTCCAAAACCACCATGAAAACCACCGTGACCAAATCCTCCAATTGGACGCCCATACATTTTATTCACCCTCCTTTTCTCTTTAAAAACGTAACAATACACTGTATGTAGGACAAATGCGGAAAGTATGGGGAAATACCTACATTTTGTAAAAAACAGAAAACAATTTATAATAAAAATGTCACATTACATCCGCTATTTAGGAAGTCTATATTGAAGAAAGATTAGAGGAATTATATAGAAATGAAGAAACCTATTGTCCAATTACTATTAATATTTACAATTGTATCTATCGTTCTTTTCCTATTAAATACATCGTATATTTCGTTATATACATTTGTCGGCGTTCTCTGGTCCATCACAATTGTAGGAATTTCATTCGTTATTTTTATCGAAAATAGGTCTCCTCAAAGTACTTTAGCGTGGTTTTTAGTATTAGCACTTCTTCCCGTTGTAGGTGTACTTTTATACTCTATTTTCGGGCGTAGCCGTTGGAGAAGAAAAAAGCATCTCCATCGTTCAGAAGAACAAAGAAAATTATTCCGTGAAATATTAGAAGGAAGACGACTAGAGTTATCACTCAAAGTCCCATTAAGTGAACGCTCTACCCATTTAACAGAAGTTGTACAAAAATTTGGAGGCGGGCCTGCCGCAGATAGAACAACTACAAAACTTTTAACAAACGGAGATCAAACATTTTCAGAAATTTTGCAAGCTATCGAGCAAGCAAAACATCACATACATATTCAATACTATATTTATAAATCTGATGAGATTGGTACAAAAGTCCGGGATGCTTTAATAAACAAAGCAAAAGCTGGTGTTATTGTACGCTTCCTTTATGATGGATTAGGAAGTAATACGTTAAGAAGACGCTTTTTAAAACCTATGAAAGAAGCTGGGATTGAAATTGTTGAATTTGACCCTATTTTTTCAGCTTGGTTACTTGAAACAGTTAATTATCGTAACCACCGTAAAATCGTCATTGTCGATGGAGAAATTGGTTTTACTGGAGGACTTAATGTCGGTGATGAATATCTTGGCCGTTCAAAAAAGTTTCCCGTTTGGCGTGATAGTCATTTAAAAATCGAAGGAAAAGCGTTATATAAATTACAAGCAATTTTTCTAGAGGACTGGCTCTATGCATCTAGTGGTTTGAAAACCTATTCCTGGGATCAATTTATGAATAGACAATACTTCCCAGGTAAAGAAGTTTCAAGTGCAGAAGGTGCTGTGCAAATTGTAGCAAGCGGGCCAAGCTCAGATGATAAGAGCATTCGTAATACGTTATTAGCTATTATGGGCTCTGCAAAAAAATCTATTTGGATTGCTACACCATATTTTATTCCAGATCAAGAAACTTTAACATTATTACGTTTAAGTGCAATATCTGGCATAGATGTACGCATTTTATATCCTGGTAAAAGTGATAGTATTATTAGTGATCAAGCATCCCAATCCTACTTCACTCCACTTTTAAAAGCTGGCGCCTCCATCTATAGTTATAAAGATGGCTTTATGCATGCAAAACTTGTACTTGTTGATGATAAAATTGCAACAATCGGAACAGCAAATATGGATGTACGAAGCTTTGAATTGAATTACGAAATTATTAGCGTACTGTATGAATCAAAAACTGTTCATGATATTAAACGTGATTTTGAAGAAGACTTTAAGCATTCCACTGAAATTAAATGGAACGCTTTCCAAAAAAGAAGTATCAAAAAACGAATATTAGAGTCTTTTATGAGGCTCATTTCTCCTTTACTATAAGCAATCAATGTACAATTGATTGCTTTTTCTTTTATATTTGTCCCCTCCCCTTTTCTTTGCATACCATATTAAAACAAGTTATCATAAGATGTATTACTTTATGAAAATAATGTTAGGTGGGAAATACATGTTAGAACAATTTCATATACATGCTGATTTAAAACAGCAGCTTTCTACAATTCACGAAAAGAATAAGCAAAAAGCTGGTGAAAATGCACATTTAATCGGTACAAAAATATATAAAGCATCTGATAATAGCATTATCGAAGATGCTATTACAGCACTTCTTCTTGGCAAAAACATTCTATTAAAAGGACCAACTGGTAGTGGTAAAACAGTACTAGCTGAAACGCTTTCTTCTTTATTCCAAAAACCAATGCATAGCATTAACTGTTCTGTCGACCTAGATGTAGAAGGTATTTTAGGATACAACACACTACAAACGAAAGATGGCGCATCTGAAGTTGCTTTCGTTAACGGTCCTCTTATGAAAGCGATGAAGAACGGTCATTTCCTATATATTGATGAAATCAATATGGCAAAACCTGAAACGTTACCACTTCTTCACGGTGCATTAGATTACCGTAAAATGATTACAAACCCGTTTACACAAGAAGTTGTATACGGTGATGACGAATATCGCGTAATCGCTGCCATTAATGAAGGTTACGTTGGTACAAGTGAACTAAACGAAGCGTTAAAAAACCGTTTCGTTATTATTGAAGTTCCTTACATTCAAGGTGATACATTAAAAGAATTATTATTAGCAGAATCAAAATTAAACGATGTTACAACAATTGAAAAGTTCGTTGCATTTGCAAGCGATCTTATGCCTTTAGCTCGTGACGGCCGCGTAAGTGAAGAAGCAGCAAGTATTCGTGGCATTATCGATGCATGTGATTTAGGTGTATATATTCCTGTTATGCGTGCAATTGAACGTAGTATTATCGCAAAATTAAACGATGAAACAGAACAAATGACTGTCCGTGAATTAGCAGAAAGTTATTTCTTTGAGGGATAATTCATGAGACAAATTTTTAGTGACAAAAAAATTGATGCGTCGCTGTTTCTACAAATGGAAAACTTAATGTATGCCCTTCTCAAAGAAGATGATGCCTACCTTGAGTATGGCTATAAAGCATACTACGACGAAATTGAAAAAAAGGTTGTCATTAGTCACTTTTGGGATGATCGAAAAGAAGAGGATACAGTAATCGGATTAAAAAGCGAAGTGTTTTTAAAAGCACTTGGTAATAAACATTACTCGGACATGACTTTAATTCGTTCTTATGCGATTGAATTACAAGAATCACCCTTAAAAAAGTTTTTAACACAATTATTTGTTCTATTAGAAGATTTACGTGTTGAGGAAATCGTAAAAAACTTACGCCCTGGCACAAAGCATGTTTTTAAAAGAAGAAAAGAAATGTATCGCAATTACTTTAGCTCACAAAATGAAATCAATCGCGTTCGTAACTATCACGGTGATCGTCTATTTTGTCTATGCTATCTTTCATTAACGAGCGATAAATATGAAATGTTTAATAATGAATATTTCGAGCAAATTGAAGCTATTCTGCATGAAACATTCCAAGCTCGTAATACGGAAGATATTATGTATATCGTTGAGAAAATTCGCTATCGTTTAGAGGAGCTTCTTGAAAGTGATATGCTTAACAACTATTTCGGACATGCTCCGCTCTACTTATCTGTTATTGCAGATGAAAAAGACAGCCGTCCCGAAAAATTAGCAAATGATGATACACAAATCGTTGATGATGAGAATAAAAATAAAATGAATGAAAGCTTCTCTACATGGCACCGTGAAAATAAAAACAATGAAAATGAGAACTTTTTACGTTTTGAATTAGAAAGCGGAACAAAAACAAATATGATGGGTGATACTGCTCGCGAATCAGAAGATGGTGACCAAGCGCTTGGCTCTGTACAAGGTACTTCTCAAAAAAGTACACAATCCAACTTTGATGGTGCTGATACAGAGGAAGCAAGAGCCTCTCACGCTTCTAGTCAAAATGATGGTGCATACGGTAAGTATAATACTGGCGCTTCTCATACATTTAAAGAAGCACGCAAACCAAATCCTGACGAGAAAAAGGATTACCAAGCTATTAAATCAGTCGTTAATAAAGATGTAAAAGAATTAAAGAAAATTATCGAAAAAACGATTGAAAATAAAACGAATGCAAATAGTGATAAATATTACGGAAGACTTCGTAAGAAATTCCTTCGTATTTATACTGAAAAGCAGCCTCGCATGTTTTATAAAAAAGGGCAAGAATCACAAGAGCTCGACGTTGCATTCCAACTACTAGTGGACTGCTCTGGTTCTATGTATAACAAAATGGAAGAAACGAAAAAGAGTGTGGTCCTATTCCATGAAGCGTTGAAATCTTTAAAAATCCCGCACGCTATTAGCGGATTTTGGGAAGATGCTTCTAGTGCTAAACCTGAAGATAAGCCGAACGTTATCCATGAAGTTGTAACGTATAAAAACTCAACGTTACCAAACGTTGGTCCCGAAATTATGCAGCTTCGCGAAGAAGAAGATAACCGCGATGGATATATTATTCGTATCGTTTCTGAAAAGCTTGCAAAAAGACCAGAAAAGCATAAATTCTTACTTGTCTTCACAGACGGTGAGCCTTCTGCACTAGACTATCAACAAGACGGTATTTTAGATACGCATGAAGCTGTCAAACTTGCTCGTAAAAGCGGCATGGAAGTAATCGGGATCTTCATCGAAGAAGGCGAAGCAAAAGAAGCAACTTATCAATTAATGAAGAACATTTATAACCATCACTTCTTAGTTGCAAATCACGCTGAAGATTTACGTTTGAAGATTAAACCACTATTGAAAAAGTTATTACTGAAGACGATTGAATAAAAAAAACAGGAGCGTTGCGCTCCTGTTTTTTTCTTTCAATCACTTTGTTTCTGGCTGAAACTTGTATGGAATGGCTACTTCTAATAATGCCTCAAATCCACCATCGTAGAATGGGAATCGTTCATTTGCAATTGCTCTGTCCACCCACTCTATTGCAGAAATTTCTTCTTCATCTTCTGCAATAAGTTCACCTGTTACTACATTTGCTCGGAATGTAAATAATAGTGCATGATTCCCTGATTCTTCAAAGAATTTTTCATTGATCGCAACAAGTCCACCTGTCATAGCCGTTAAACCTGTCTCTTCTCTTACTTCCCTTACTAGAGCTTCCTCTAACGTTTCACCCTTTTCAACAGCCCCACCCGGCAATGACCAAATATTTTGTTCTACATTATGTACCATCAATATTTTATCTGTTTCTTCGTCATGTATTAGTGCATATACGACATCAACTCTTTGCATGTTGCTTTTCTCCTTCAATTAACTCATCCATTGTAAATAAGGAATGTAGCTGTAAACCATCTTCTAATAAGTTTTCTTTTCCCTCTTTCGTTCGTTCAATCACGCCTAGAACATGGTGGACTTTCGCACCTAATCCTCTTAAATCTTTCGTGCTTAATAATATTTGACCACCTGTCGTAATAACATCTTCAACAACACAAACATTTTTCCCAGCAATATCAACGCCTTCTGCTAACTTGCATGTACCGTACTTCTTCGCTTCTTTTCTTACAAATACAACTGGTATACCTGTTTGTAAAGATAATGCTGTTGCTACTGGAATTCCTCCCATCTCTAAACCTGCGAGCACTTCTGTCTCAGGAGGAATGAGCTCTTGCAATTGTTTAGCAATTTCTACTAGCAGTACTGGATTAGATTCAAATAAGTACTTATCAAAGTATTGATTTGATACTTGTCCTGATCGAAGTTTAAATGTTCCCGTTAAACGTGACGTATTGTAAATTTCCTTTGCTAACTCCCATTTCTCCATTCCCTGTCTCCCCTTTACACACAAATTAACTCATTCTATCACACTTGTAATTATTTGTATATTCCTAAAATACAAACAAAAAAGGTCGATTCCTAAGAATCGACCCTTCCTATTAATTCATCACTAACTCAGCTGCGAGCTTTTTTTTTAACTTAGCAAGCATGTCCGTTGTCATTTTGTCTAAATCGTATTCTGCTTTAAAGCCCCACTCTTTCATTGCTGCTGTTGCATCAATAGAGTTTGGCCAACTATCAGCGATTGTTTGACGAGCAGGATCTACAGCGTAATCCATCGTAAACGCCGGGATGTGTTTACGAATTGATGCTGCGATTTGCTCCGGCTCAAAGCTCATTGCTGTAATATTGAACGCGTTTCTATGCACAAGTTTACTTGGATCAGCTTCCATTAATGAAATGATCGCTTGTAAAGCATCTGGCATGTACATCATATCCATGTATGTTCCTTCTGCAATGTATGAGGTGTATGTGCCTTTTTTAATCGCCTCATAATAAATTTCAACTGCATAATCAGTTGTTCCCCCTCCTGGAGGAGCTACATAAGAAATTAAACCTGGGAAACGTACACCGCGCGTATCAACGCCAAATTTTTGATGATAATAATCACATAGTAATTCTCCTGCTACTTTGTTTACCCCATACATCGTAGTAGGACGCTGAATTGTATCTTGTGGCGTATTATCTTTCGGCGTTGATGGACCAAATGCACCGATAGAACTTGGCGTGAAGAATTTACAGTTTAATTCACGAGCTGCTTCTAATGCATTTACAAGTCCGCCCATATTCAAATTCCATGCAAATAATGGATTTTTTTCTGCTGTTGCTGAAAGTAAAGCTGCTAAATGAATAATTGTATCTACTTCATTACGCTTTGCGATATCATGTAGTTTTTGTCCATCTGTTACATCTAACGTTTCAAATGGACCAGATGTTACTACTTCACTATCTGTTTCACGAATATCTGTTGCAATAACATTTGATGCGCCGTATACATCACGAAGTTTCATTACTAGTTCAGAACCAATTTGCCCTAAAGAACCGGTTACTAGAATTTTTTTCATTTTCCCCACTCCTCATTTGCAAGCTATTCAAAAGATGTCTTTACTTAAATGATGCCCATTTCTTTCCCTACTTTTTCATACTTACGAATTGCCTCATCCAACATTTCTTTCGTATGAGCTGCTGTTGGCATATTACGAACGCGTCCTGTTCCTTTAGGTACAGTTGGGAACACGATAGATTTTGCATATACGCCCTCTTCATTTAGACGTTTACTAAATTCTTGTGTTAATACTTCGTCACCAATAATACAAGGTGTAATTGGCGTTTCACTTTCCCCGATGTTAAAGCCAAGTTCTTTTAACCCTTGTTTTAAATAGCGACCATTTTCCCATAAACGATCATGCAACTCTGTGCTTTCCATTAAGATTTCAATGGATCTCATGCAAGCTGCTGCATCAGCTGGTGTTAATGCTGTAGAGAATAAGAATGGACGTGAACGAACTTTTAACCAGTCAATTAAGTTTTGTTTTCCTGCTACATATCCACCAATTACCCCAATTGCTTTTGACAATGTACCAATTTGGAAATCAACTTTATCAGATAGACCGAAGTGCTTTACAGTTCCTGCACCTTTTCCAAGTACACCTGAACCGTGTGCATCATCTACGTATGTCATTAAATCTAATTCTTCCGCAATCTCAACAATTTCTGGTAGTTTTGCAACATCTCCATCCATTGAGAAGACACCGTCTGTAATGACCATTAATTTATTGTAAAGACCTGATTCTTTCGCCGCGATTGCTTTTTGGCGTAAATCTTCCATATCAGAATGTTTATAAACGATAATTTTTGCTTTTGATAGACGACTACCATCGATAATGGAAGCATGGTTTAATTCGTCTGAAAGAATCGCATCGTTTTTATCCATAACAGCTGAAATCGCTGCCATATTACAGTTAAATCCTGATTGATAAGCAATCGCTGCTTCTGTATGTTTAAACTTTGCAATTGTTTCTTCTAATTTAATATGCAAATCTAAAGTACCGTTAATTGTACGAACAGCTCCTGCTCCAACCCCGTACTTATGAATTGCACCAATTGCTGCTTCTTGCAAACGGCTATCTGTTGCTAATCCAAGATAGTTGTTTGAAGATAAGTTAATATATTCTTTTCCACCAATTGTAATGATTGGTCCATTTGAACTTTCAAGCGGATCAATTACGTTATAAAGCCCCTTTGATTTTAAATCCTCTAAATTTTCTTCTAAAAATTTTGCAAGTGTTTTACTAGACATCGTGAAGCCTCCCATCGTTCATGTAAGCGAATTATTGTCTTAATAGTTCTAATAATCCCTCTACTAGCTTAACACGTTTTCAGAATTTATTATAGAAAAATAGTTTAAAGTAACCGCTTACAATTCTAGATTATATACGATTCATTACAAGAAATCTATCATTTACTTTTCATATTTGGTAGAATAAAAAAAATATGTAAGGGGGCTTCAATCATGGCATTTACTGAATCTGATGTATATAATAACGAAGCATTTTTTGAACAATATATGAAGCGAAGATATCGAGAAAATAGCCCAAATGAGTCACTTGAAAAACCAGCCTTCTTTCAACTCATTAGTGATGTTAAAGGAAAGCGAATTCTCGATTTAGGCTGCGGTGATGCTAAGTTCGGTGAGGAGTTATTAGAAAAAGGCTGCCACTCTTACACTGGTATTGAAGGCTCCGAACTTATGTATGAAAAAGCTAAAAAACAACTAGAAAACAAAAATGGCGCCGTTCATTTTTTAAACCTCAAAGACTACACATACCCTCCTTCTACTTTTGATTTAGTAACATCTAGACTCGCCTTACATTATATCGAACATCTTCCTATCATTTTTCAAAATGTGTACGAAACTTTAAAGACAAATGGAACCTTTACTTTTAGCGTTCAACACCCTATTATTACCTCTTCATTTGAAAGCTTGCAAACGAGCGGAAAAAGAACGAGTTGGCTCGTCGATGATTACTTTAAACTAGGCAAACGGGTTGAACCTTGGATTGATCAAGAAGTTATTAAATATCATCGTACAACGGAAGAATATTTTACACTATTACAACAAGCTGGATTTACAATTACGAATTTAAAAGAAGCTACACCAGATCAAACTTATTTTCAAAACGCGGAAGAATATGAACGTCGTTTACGTATCCCCCTCTTCCTCTTATTCTCTTGCCGAAAATAAAAAAGACGATGACCCTCTCATCGTCTTTTTCATTATCTCATTGCCTGAGCAACCTCTTTACGTACACGTCTTCCTTTTCCATGTGGGATACAAAGTGGCGTCCCAAATAATGGATCTGTACTGATTTGACATTCCATTCGGAATACATCACGTACTAGCTTCTCATCTACTACTTCTTCTGGCTTACCTTGTGCATATATTTGTTTATCTTGAATGGCTACAATATTGTCTGCATAACGGCAGGCTAAATTTAAATCGTGTAGTACCATAACAATTGTTCTTTGTTCTTTTTCATTTAATTCGAATAATAAATCTAGCACTTCAATTTGGTGAGTCATATCTAAATAGGTAGTAGGCTCATCCAATAAAATAATATCTGTATCTTGTGCAAGCGTCATTGCAATCCAAGCACGTTGTCGTTGTCCACCTGAAAGAGCATGCACATCACGCTCAGCAAATTCTGTCATCCCTGTTGCTGCAAGTGCCTTCTGTACCATTTCTTCGTCTTTTTCTGACCACTGTTTCAGCCATGTTTGATATGGATAACGCCCTTGTTTTACAAGTTGCAATACTGTAAGACCTTCTGGCGCTTGCGGTCCTTGCGGTAAAATTGCCATTTGACGGGCAATTTGCTTCGTTTGCATACTTTGAATCGCTTGATTATCTAACAAAATGTCACCAGTTGTTGGTTTTAACAATCTAGCTAGTGAACGTAATAAAGTTGATTTCCCGCAACCGTTAGAACCAATGAAGATTGTAATTTCGCCTTTTGGAATTTCTAAATTCAACTCATCAATAATAATTGTTTCACCATAAGACAACGTCAAACGTTTCGTCTCCAATGCTTTTTGCATATTCATCTCCCTTTATGAATTCCGACTTTTATAAAGTAAATAAATAAAATAAGGTGCACCAATTGCTGATGTAAATACCCCTGCTGGAATTTCAAGTGGGGTGAAAACTGTACGCCCAATTAAATCTGCAGCAAGTACTAAAATTGCACCAACAATCGCCGCAACTGGGAGTAATGCACCATATAAAGAACCAACTAGTCTTCGTGCAATATGAGGTGCCATTAAACCGACAAATCCAATTCCTCCAGCAAAGGCAACTGCTCCACCAATTAAAGCTGTACTAAGTAATAACATGAATACGCGTGACTTCGTTAAAGGAACACCAAGTCCTACCGCAATATCATCCCCTAGCTCTTGCGCATTTAAATGTCTAGCAGCTATAAATGATATTACCGTTAAAATGAGAACCCACGGCGCAAGTACCATGACATTTTGCCATGAAGAACCGTAAACAGTACCCGTAATCCATACATTCGCTTGACTTGCTTGATAAATTGGCGCTAATAACATAAACAAAGTCGTTGCCGCTTTCGTTAATGCCCAAAACCCAACACCAATTAAAACAAGACTAATCGGCGATAACCCGTCATTTCTCCATGCAAATAAATATACAAAAAGCGCTACAATTGTTGCCCCAACAAAGGCTGCTAGCGGCATATAATGAATGCTTACAGTTAGCGCATTATTTTTATCACTAAATATAGCTAAAAACAATACAACTGCAACACTTGCACCACCTGTAATCCCGATAATATCCGGAGAAGCAAGTGGATTTCGGACGAGGCCTTGTAAAATACATCCTGCGATCGCAAGTGCGATCCCTACAAGAATAGCAATTAAAATACGCGGCATACGAAACTTATTTACAACCATATTTGCCATCGCATCGCCATTTCCAGTGATCGCTTGCCATACATCATAAGGAGCAATTTTCATGTCTCCCATACCTGCACTCGCAAAAAATAATCCTATTAAAACAACTAGTAAACTGAATAAGACGAGACAAGCTCGTTTATACATTAAAAACGAGAGCCCGCCTTTTCCTATACGAAACGGAATATACTTCTTCATTTGCTAAGCCCTCTCTTACGTGCAATATAAATAAAGAACGGCGCACCAATAAATGCTGTCATAACTCCTACTGGTACTTCTTGTGGCATAATGACATATCTTGCTGCGATATCAGCTAAGATTAATAGTATTGCACCTAACAAGCCGCTATACGGCACTCTCCATCTATGATCTACTCCAACAAGAAATCTGGAAAAGTGCGGGGTAATGATTCCAATAAATCCAATTGGACCAGCAACGGCAACTGAACCACCAGACAACAGGACAATAATAAGTAACACGAATGATTTCATTAAAATCGTTCGTTGCCCAAGTCCCTTTGCAACGTCTTCCCCCATCATCAATGTATTTACTTTCCCTGCCATCATAATAGATGCAATCCAGCCTATTAATAAATACGGGAATACAGATTGTAAAATTTCTAACTTTCTTCCTTGCACAGATCCGGCAAGCCAAAATAATACTTCTTCAAGCGCCTTTTCATTTAAAACAAGTAATCCTTGTGTTAATGATGAAAATAACGCACTAATTGCGACCCCCGCTAATGTTAACTTAAGAGGTGTTGTCCCCTCTTTTCCTAAAGAACTAGAAGCAAATACAAGTACAGCTGCAACTGCTGCCCCTAAAAAGGAAATCCACGTGAAAGCTGATAGTGATGTCACGGAAAAAATAACAATTGCTACAACGATGAAGAAAGCAGCACCTGAATTTAATCCAATAAAATCTGGAGAAGCAAGTGGATTCTTCGTTAAAGTTTGCATAAGACAACCTGCAATGGCTAAACTAGCACCAACACTTGCTGCAATTAGTGCCCTTGGTAGACGCACATTTTGAATAATAATATGTTCATTGGAACCATTAAAATGAAAAAAAGCATCTAACGCTAATTTCCAGCTCGTATTTGTATATCCGAAAATAATACTTCCCCAAATACAAGTAATGACTGCAATGATCCCAACAAATAATCCAATCCATTTTGCTCGATTTGTTTTTAATAACATGCAGCGTTTCCCCTTCAATGTATAATGATACGTTGTAAGTGTATTTCAACTTAATTCTCATTGTCAACGGAAATGAGAATTATTTTCATTGACAACGAGGCCATGAAGTATTATTATCATGCTTGCTATTGAAAAAAATTCTCACTATGTAGGGGGTACATAATGAATTTCATGCGAAAGAAATCGTTTACAGTATTTGTATTTTTACTAGCCTTTTCACTACTTTTAAGTGCTTGTGGAAAATCAAATACGAAAGAAGATACAAAAGAAGATACAAAAAAAGAAATGATTACAGTTGAACATGCAATGGGGAAAACAGAAGTTCCTGCTAATCCAAAACGTGTAGTTATTTTAACAAACGAAGGAACTGAAGCTTTACTTGAGCTAGGTGTGAAACCATTTGGGGCTGTAAAATCTTGGACTGGTGATCCATGGTATCCACATATTAAAGATAAAATGAAAGATGTAAAAGTTGTTGGTGATGAAGGACAAGTGAACGTAGAAACAATCGCTTCTTTACAACCAGACTTAATTATCGGTAACAAAATGCGTCACGAAAAAGTGTACGAGCAACTAAAAGCAATTGCACCTACTGTGTTCTCTGAAACATTACGTGGTGAATGGAAAGATAACTTCAAGTTTTATGCGAAAGCATTAAATAAAGAAAAAGAAGGCCAAAAGGTTTTAGCTGATTACGAGAAAAGTATGAAAGATTTAAAAGCCAAACTAGGTGATAAAGTAAATCAAGAAATCTCTATGGTTCGCTTCATGCCTGGTGATGTTCGTATTTATCATGGTGATACATTCTCTGGTGTTATTTTAAAAGAACTTGGATTTAAACGTCCTGGTGATCAAAATAAAGATGACTTCGCAGAGCGTAACGTATCTAAAGAACGTATTTCTGCAATGGATGGCGATGTATTATTCTACTTCACATTCGATAAAGGAAACGAGAAAAAAGGCTCTGAATTAGAAAAAGAATATATCAATGATCCGCTATTTAAAAACTTAAATGCAGTAAAAAATGGTAAAGCATACAAAGTTGATGATGTGATTTGGAATACAGCTGGTGGTGTAATGGCTGCTAACCTACTATTAGATGATATCGAAAAACGCTTTGTTAAATAATCTTTCCTTAGCCAGCTCTGCTTCTATGGAGCTGGTTATTTTTCAATTCACTTAAATGTCACATTATTTCATTTTGTATTTTTATTCCCAATATGTTATATTATAAAAGTAAATAGAATGTATTTTCTTTATATCAGAATAAATATTTTAATCTAAATTTTCTGATTAATCACTATTTTATTTTCTTTTAGAATTCAATTATTACATTTGAAAACGCTTATCATCTCGTTTTCAGGGCAAAATACAGTAACGGTTGAAGTAAAATAGAACTTTTTTAGAAATTTTCTTTCTATTTCCATATAATTCTATTGACTTCTAAATATTTTGTAAATTAAAATGATTACATAAATATCCGTTATACAGGATTAGGGGGAAACAAAAATGGATGCAGCTTTAAAATTAGACAAAGCTGGAGAGCAACAATCACCAAAAAAACATCCACCAGGGTTATACTTGTTGTTCTTTACAGAAGCATGGGAAAGATTCAGTTATTACGGAATGCGTGGCTTATTAGTTCTTTATTTAACAACGAGCTTAGTAAGCGGCGGTTTAGGATTTGATAAAGCAGTTGCAGTTCAAATTTACGGTATTTTCACAATGTTAGTATACTTCACACCGATTATCGGTGGTTGGTTAACTGACCATTTCATTACGAAGCGCCATGCTATTACTATTGGTGGTATCATCATGGCAATTGGTAACTTTGTACTATTCTCAATGAACACAAAAACTGGACTATTTTTAGGATTAGGATTATTAGTTATTGGTAACGGATTCTTCAAACCAAATATTTCGACTTTATTAGGTCAATTATATAGCGAAAACGATTCTCGTCGTGATAGTGCCTTCACTATCTTCTACATGGGAATTAACTTAGGTGCTCTTATCGCTCCATTCATTTGCGGTTACTTCGCAGACTATAGATACGGTTTCTTAACAGCTTGTATCGGTATGATTATTGGACAGCTTGCCTTTAATTTCTTAGCACCTCGTTACTTAGGGTCTATCGGAACAACTGTTGTAGGGAAAAAATCTAAAGAAAAAAATGCAAAAGCAATCGAGAAAAAACCTTTAACAACACAAGAGAAAAAACGTACTGCTGCAATTTTAATTTTAACTTGTTTCGTAGTATTCTTCTGGGCAGGATTTGAGCAAGCAGGTAGTTCTTTAACACTTTACACAGATAAGTTTGTGGATCGTACAATTGGTGGATTTACAATTCCAACACCTTGGTTCCAATCTGTAAACCCACTATTCATTATCTTACTAGCATTACCTGTTTCTGCATTATGGATTAAACTTTCGAAAACAAAAAATGGTGATTTAAAAATCCCAACAAAAATGGCATTTGGTATGATTTTACTAGGGATTGGATATTTAGTTCTAACTTTAGCTGTATTAAAAACTGGTAGCGACGAAGGTAACATTACAATGAAAGCAAACTTACTATTCATCGTATTCACTTACATGTTCCATACAATTGGTGAATTATTCTTATCACCAATCGGATTATCTATGGTAAGTGCAATCGCTCCTGTTAAATTAGCATCATTATTAATGGGTGTATGGTTAGCTGGTACTGGCTTCGCAAACTTATTAGCAGGACAATTAGCTGCTTTCACTCAATCTTTAGGATATTTAGAAGTATTCGCAAGTATCGGTATTATCGTAATCGTACTCGGATTAGTACTTCTTATGTTCTCTAAGAAAATTGCACATATGATGGAATAAGAAATAAAAAGACGCTTCTAAACATTTAGAAGCGTCTTTTCTATTACTTCTCCTCTAAAGCCGTCACGTTCACGTGGACGCTTTCTCCAGGATTAGATACATCATACACTTGAGCAACCCCACTCTGCTCGTCACAGCTCTCAATCCATACTGGTACACCTTCATATGTAACGTCGATTCTACTTGAAGAAGATAAAATTTGTTTCACACGTTTTACATCCATTCTACTATCCCTCCTTTTACTTATTACACTCCTTTCTATCTTTTCTTTTCCTTTTAGAATATATTCCATATAGCAACATTTTAATGGTTATCCTTTTTTCCTTACATATTAACATTCTTTCTCATATCACCTTCTAACAAATAAAAAAAGACGTAGATCCCATACGTCTTTTTCCATAATATTCAAATTTTAAGAAAATAATGTTTTTACTACTTCACTTACTTTATCATTATGAATTTGATAATACACTTCCAGTCCTCGTCGTTCAAAGCGTACTACTTTATTTTGTTTTAATTTCGTTAAATGTTGCGAAACTGTTGATTGCGGAATTTCTAACACTTCCTGTAATTGTGTTACGTTACATGTTCCACGTTGCATTAGTTCCATTACTAGGCGTAGACGCAACGGATGCGCTAACGCTCTTAACATTTGTACATCTTCTTCTGAAATACGACATTCGAATTGATTTTGGCTCATAAAGTTCCCCTCATTTTCGTTTTTATTTTCTTTTTATTTATTTATATATCTGTTCTTATATTTCCTGTTACGACATAACTTTATCAACCTATAAAGCTGAAAAATTTTTCCACCTTAACCAGCAAAGGACTCAGGAAAAATTCCTTGCTGATTTTGAATATTATACTATACGATATAACGAAAAAGCAAAATAACGGGCTGCAAATACTTTGCTTGCAAACGTTGTTTTATCAGGATTTTTGTTATATTTTTACCTCATTGCAATGTGCAGTAATGATATTGTAAAATACCGTCTATAATTGATAACCTATCGTAACGTATTTGGGTTATATTTAACCTCTTTGTTACGCTAAAAGGAATTTTCAGTAAAAAGAGCTGCCGTAACATTAAATATTAACTTATTACTTTTTAATTCATATTCACTAGCTTGAACTATGATGGAATACTTCCTATTAAATACATTTCCTGTCCCACTCCTAACTTGATCAAATAGGGCAAGCGGTACATTCTGCAGCTCTATATTTAATACAAAGACGGTCTCTATTATAGAGCTGTAGGATCAATAATGTATAAACAACTATAAGAAAAGAATATGTAAATCATTTATCTCACCCACTCAAATAGATTTGAGTGGGCTTTTTGTCTACTTTATGAACAAAGCATTTCTTTTAACACTATTATGGAATAATTATACTTTTTTACGTTGACAATAGTGTTGAAGGAGAATATACTAAGCATGTAAGTTGATTGTGAATAGTTTCACAAATAATGTGAATTTCTTCACATAAAATAGATAGGAGTTGTCATTATTATGAGTACTTGGACACAAATTTATGACCCATTAAACAATATTTGGTTATCTGCTCTAATCGCAGCACTTCCAATTTTTTGCTTCATCATTTGTTTAATGGGACTGAAAATGAAAAGTTATATCGCTGGGCTTTACAGTGTGATTGTCGCTATTATTCTTGCTATATTCGTTTATAAAATGCCAGCAACAGTAGCTGTAGCATCTGCCGGATTCGGTATTTTATCCGGATTTTACCCAATTTGTACTATCGTTATCGCAGCAATTTTCCTTTACAAATTAACTGTTAAAACAGAGCAATTCAACATCATTCGTGATAGTATTTCAAGCATTACAAATGATCAACGTTTACAAGTATTATTAATCGCTTATTCTTTCGGTGCTTTCTTAGAAGGCGCAGCTGGTCTAGGGGTTCCAGTTGCTATTACAGCTGCACTACTTGTAGGTATGGGCTTTAATCCATTAAAAGCAGCAGGTATTTGTTTAGTAGCAAACATCGCTGGTGGTGCTATGGGTGCTATGGGTATCCCAGTTACAGTACCAGCACAATTAACTGAATTAGATGCATTAACTATCGGTCGTCAAACTGTTCTTATTCTACCATTCATTAGTATTGTATTACCTTTCTTACTTGTTTCAATGGTCGATGGAATTAAAGGTATTAAAGAGACTTGGCAAGGTATTCTTGTAAGTGGTATTTCTTTCGCAATTACTCAGTTCGTTGTAACTTACTTCTTAGGTGCAGAACTTACTAATATTTTCGCAGCCGTTGTAAGTATGATCTCTCTTGCATTATTCTTACGTGTTTGGCAGCCAAAATCTTCTGCTAAAGAAGAAAAACAAGAAGAAAAAGAATCTCATACATTCAATCAAATTTTATATGCTTGGTCTCCATTCGTATTCTTAACTGCATTTGTAACAATCTTTAATTTAAAACCAATTAAAGCTTTATTTGCTCCGGATGGCGCACTAGCAAACCTAGTATTTAACATTCAATTCCCTGGTCTTCATAACGCTGTTATGAAAACTACACCAATTACAAAAGCTGATACACCTTTCGCAGCGGTTTTCAAATTTGATGTATTCTCATCTACAACTACTGCAATCGTATTAGCAATTATCGTTTCACTTATCGTGTACCGCGTAAAAGGTAAAATGGTTAAAGAATTAATGGTTGAAACAATAAAAGAACTAAAAGCTCCAGTGTATACAATCTGTAGTGTTATCGCTTTAGCTTACGTGGAAAACTACTCTGGTATGTCATCTACACTTGGACTTGCATTCTCTTCTACTGGTAATGCATTCCCAATTCTTTCTCCAATCTTAGGATGGATTGGCGTATTCATTACAGGTTCAGTAGTATCAAGTGGTTCATTATTCGCACCGCTTCAAGCAGTAACTGCAGATCAATTAAACATCGTTCCTTCTACTCTTGTTGCATTAAACGTAGTAGGTGGTACAATGGCAAAAATGGTTTCACCACAATCTGTAGCAGTTGCTTGTGCAGCAGTTGGACTAGTTGGTAAAGAATCTGCCCTATTTAAAACAGCAATGAAATACAGTTTAATCTTCTTAGCTATCATTAGCTTACTTCAATTAAACGCTGTATTTAATATCTTTTAAAAATTAAAATAAGTGATAATAAAGAAGGAAAAAGTCCCGTTACAAATCGGGACTTTTCCTTTTTTCAATTTCTTAATAAATCATTTTAATGGTTAAATTTAGGAGGGAAGGAAGATTGAACAAAAAATTGATTATATTAATCTCAATTCTAATTCCTATCGTTTTAGTTACTGTATACATTTTATTTACTAAAGAACAAGCGAAAAAAAGTATTTATAACTATATATCCAAACAAGGAATTACAGAAAAGCAATTAAAATACGTCGATTTTAAAAAAGATTATAAGCGCGGCGGATACAACTTGTTTACGTACGTAAATGATGAAAAAGAAAACATTCACTATGTATATCATTATCAAGATGGGAAAGTAACTTTCTCCGCTTACCTTAATGACCCAGATTATATTAAAGAGAAAGCTTGGGGTGGAAATAGGTTAACTGCTGAAGAATTAAGCATGCTAAAACATCCTCCATTAAAGTAGTTCTTTAATCCATTCAAAAACGTCTTTTTATAAGAAGTTTTGTATTGTTATATTGCTGTTCGTCTTATATAACTCCCCCCTCTCAACATAAAGTAAATTTGAATAGTGATATAAAAACACCTCCTGAATTTGCATACTACGTATGTAAATTCAATGGAGGTGTTTTTTCACATTACATCTTCTTATTCTTTAGTAAAGAAGCACCAGCAATTTCGGGATGCGTCATTTCGAATGGATCTAAAATAATATCCAATTCTTCTTCTGTCAGTACACCATGTTCTAAACATAACTCCCGAACAGATTTTCCTGTTTCAATTGCTTCACGTGCAATACGTGACGCTGCTTCATAACCAATATGAGGGTTAACTGCTGTAATAATTCCAACACTTTTCTCAACATATTGCTTCAGCAGTTCTTCATTTGCTGTAATTCCTTTAATACAATATTCACGGAATACACGGAATCCGTTATTCATAATACTGATAGATTGAATTAAATTAAATACAAGCACAGGCTCCATTACGTTGAGCTCCAGTTGTCCTGCTTCTGACGCTAAGCAAATTGTATGATCATTACCAATTACTTGGAAAGCGACTTGATTAATTACTTCTGCCATAACAGGATTTACTTTACCTGGCATAATAGATGAACCTGGTTGACGCGCTGGTAATTGAATTTCCGCCAATCCAACACGTGGACCAGATGCCATAATACGAAGGTCGTTCGCAATTTTAGACATATTCATCATACATACTTTTAATGCTGCAGATACTTCTGTGTATGCATCTGTATTTTGTGTTGCATCAACTAAATGCTCTGCACCAACAAGTGGGAATCCGCTAAATGTTCGTAAGTGTTTAACCACTTGTTCAATATAGGTAGGGTTTGCATTTAATCCCGTACCAACAGCTGTCGCCCCCATATTCACTTCATATAAATGTTGGCGAGATTGTTTAATTCTTTTTATATCACGCGCAAGCACTCTGCTATACGCTTCAAATTCTTGTCCAAGACGAATCGGAACAGCATCTTGTAAATGCGTACGTCCCATTTTAATGACGTGATCGAACTCTTTTGCTTTTGCAAGGAAAGCAGCATGAAGTTCTTCCATTGTAATAAGAAGTTCTTCTAACATCATAAGAGTTGCAATATGAATTCCCGTTGGAAACGCATCATTCGTTGACTGAGCCATGTTTACATGCGTATTTGGGCTAATTTTTGCATACTCGCCTTTTTCATATCCCATACGTTCTAACGCTCGATTAGCGATTACTTCATTTGTATTCATATTAATAGAAGTTCCAGCACCGCCCTGAATTGGATCTACAATAAATTGATCATGAAATTTCCCATCAACAATTTCTTGTGCTGCCTCTGCAATTTCGTGTCCAATGTCTTTCGCTAAGTAACCAGTATCCATATTTGCAAGTGCCGCCGCTTTTTTCACAATTGCCATTGCCGTAATGAGTGATGGATGAATGCGATACCCTGTAATCGGGAAATTTTCTACCGCACGTAATGTTTGTACACCATAATAAGCTCTACTTGGTACTTCCTTTTCACCTAAAAAATCTTTTTCTATACGTATATCCTTCGTTGCTATCATTTTCATCACCTATACTTTTCATTCTAAATCCCTATTTAAAAAATTCGCCCTCTAAAAATACGAGTATCATTCAGAAGAATTTTTCAGTGTCCACCTTCACTATATAGCACCTTTTTTGAAAGCGCAAACATTTAATTTTCTATATATATCTTTTATAGAAAATCATTCTTCTCCCTTCTTTATTTCCACTCGTTTAATTTGATGCATATCTTTTTCTAGAACTTTAAAAGAAAAGCCGTGTTTTTCAATAATATCTCCTTCAGCAACGACTTGCTTTTGTACCATAATCCAGCCACCAATTGTATCTACATCATCAGCGATTAAGTGGATGCCAAATAAATCATTTACTTCACTAATAAGCACTTTCCCCTCTACAATTTTACACCCTTCACTTATATGCTCTATAGGCGGGTGTTCATCTTCATCGTATTCATCTCGAATTTCTCCAACAATTTCTTCTAAAATATCTTCTAATGTAACAATCCCAGCTGTACCACCATATTCATCATACAACACAGCTAATGGAATGTGTTTTCTTTGCATTTGTAATAGTAAATCATGAATTGGAATATTTTCTAACACTTCAATGACCGGCCTTGTATATGGCATAATCGAGCACTCCTCGTCCCGATTACCATCCATATAACGAATAAATAAATCCTTTACATTAACCATTCCAATGATTTCATCTTTATCTTCACCAAATACAGGATACCTTGTATATTTTTCTTGTGCGATTATTTTAATATGTGTTTCAAATGGTTCGTCCTCATATAAACCTACAACTTCCGTACGAGGCACCATAATTTCCTTTGCTACTCTATTATCAAATTCAAAAATATTATTTACATATTTAAATTCCCTTTGATTAATCTCCCCGCTCTCATAACTCTCAGATAAGATTAATCGTAATTCTTCTTCCGAATGAGCAACTTCATGCTCAGAAGCTGGATGTAACCCAAATAGTCCTGTTACAAGCCTTGCAGAACCATTTAAAGCCCAAATAAACGGATACATTACTCTGTAAAAGTAAATAAGTGGCTTCGATAATAATAAGCTAACTTGCTCTGCTCTTTGTATGGCGAACGTCTTAGGAGCAAGTTCACCAATAACAACATGTAAAAACGTAATAACTGCAAAAGCAATAATAAATGAAACGGTACTTGCAATTGCAGAAGATAGGTGTAGTTTTAAAAACAACGGCTCAAGTAAATGTTTTATAGTCGGCTCGCCTAACCACCCAAGCCCTAAAGCGGTAATTGTAATACCTAACTGACATGCTGATAAATATTCATCTAAATTTGAAGTTACTTTTTTTGCTGCCAATGCTCCTCGTCGTTTCTCACTAACGAGTTGGTCAATACGACTGCTACGCACCTTAATAATTGCAAACTCAACAGCTACAAAAAAACCTGTTAATGCAATAAGAATGACTACCATCAGTAATTTTAAAATATCCACATATATCCTTTAGCTTTCTTAGCTAAAGTGACACCTCCTTTAAAAAAGAAGTTTCACTTTAGTTTCTTCATTTACTCAAAAGCAACCCTATATAAAATTCACCAATTTCAAACCTCATACAATTCTAAAGGTAGACCATCCGGATCTTGGAAAAAAACAAATTTTTTTCCGGTTATTTCATCAATACGTATCGACTCAGTCTCAATACCACATTCGTTTAAATGGTTTACAGCCTCTTCTATATTTGTAACAGCAAATGCTAAATGTCTAAGTCCAGACGCTTCTGGAAAACTTGGGCGCTCAGGCGGACTTGGGAATGAAAATAATTCAATTTGATACTCTCCCCCTACACATAAATCTAACTTATAAGAATCTCGTTCCTTTCTATATACCTCATTTACCTCTTTAAAACCTAATATCCTCTTATAAAAATCTTTTGACACATCATAATTTGAACAAATAATTGCAACGTGGTGTATTCTACATATATTCATACTCTCTCTATTCCTTTCTTTACCAAAGATGCATATTCTCCCTTGAAATGAAAAACATATATAGCAGAATATCTCTATTAGGGGGCTTACTATGAAATTTATTACTTTTTTCGTAGGACTTATCGTTGTTTTCTTCCTTGCTTATATTGCTAGTAACAATAAGAAACATATTAAATTGAAACCTATTTTCATCATGCTTATTATACAGTTAATTTTAACCTATTTATTATTAAATACAGAATTTGGCCTCATACTTATTCGGGTCATTTCTAGTCTGTTTACAAAGCTACTCGAGTATGCTGCTGATGGTATAAACTTCGTATTTGGCGGCCTTGCCAATAAAGGTGAAATGCCATTTTTCCTTACTGTCTTATTACCAATTGTCTTCATTTCCGTCTTAATTGGTATATTGCAACATTTCAAAATACTACCATTTTTCATTCGTTGGATTGGTTACTTCCTTAGCAAAATAAATGGTCTTGGGAAATTAGAGTCTTACAATGCTATCGCATCTGCCATTGTCGGCCAATCAGAAGTTTTTATTACGGTCAAAAAACAATTAGCTCAAATTCCAAAACACCGTCTTTATACACTTTGTGCATCTGCCATGTCAACTGTATCTATGTCTATCGTAGGTGCCTATATGACTATGATCGAACCTAAATATGTAGTAACCGCACTCGTTCTCAATTTATTTAGCGGCTTTATTATCGTACTTATCATTAACCCTTACGACGTGAGGGATGACGAAGATATTTTAGAAATAAAAGGCGAAAAGCAAAGCTTTTTTGAAATGCTTGGAGAGTACATTCTAGATGGCTTTCGAGTAGCTATCGTTGTCGGTGCTATGCTTATCGGATTCGTCGCATTAATTAGCTGCATTAATGATCTATTCCTCATTATATTCGGCATTACTTTCCAGCAATTAATCGGCTACGTCTTTGCACCAATTGCGTTTCTTATCGGTGTACCAAGTACTGAAATTGTCACAGCTGGTAGCATTATGGCAACGAAGCTTGTAACGAATGAATTTGTAGCCATGATGGATCTTAGTAAAATTTCTAATAGCCTTTCTCCTCGTACAGTTGGTATTATTTCTGTCTTCCTCGTCTCTTTTGCCAACTTTTCTTCTATCGGCATTATTTCAGGTGCGGTAAAAGGATTAAACGAAGAACAAGGAAACGTCGTTGCCAGATTTGGCCTTAAATTACTATACGGAGCAACTCTCGTTAGCATTTTATCTGCAATTATCGTAAGCATTATGTTGTAATTAGGTAAAATTTTATCATTTTCTTCTCCCTATCTTTTGTATACAATAACGAATAGATGTCTTTATAAATAATCAAGACATCTATTTTTTATACATGTACAATCGCTTTTATTTAGCGTACAATATTTTTTATGTGTTTGAATGCGCTTCTAGATGTATATACTTTGATAGTTTTAAAGGAGAAAAAATGATGAAATCCGATATGAACAAAGATACTCGAGCCAAAAAAGGACGCTCAAAGAAAAAACGCCTACTTTGGTTCCTGCTTATTCCATTACTGGTTGTAGCACTTGGAGCCGGAGGCTATTCCTTCCATATATACAGTAAAGCAAAGTCTGTGTTAAGTAATGCCTATTCTGAACTGGGCCGTGGGGATAAATCCAGCAAACGTGAAAAAGCCGTTAAACCTATGACTGATAACATTTCTGTACTCATTATGGGGGTTGATGAAAGTGAAATCAGGGACAAAAATTACGGAAAAGCAACTCGTACAGATGCACTATTACTTGCCACAATTAATAAAAACGATAAATCTGTTAAGCTTGTCAGTATTCCACGTGATTCACGTGTATACATTAAATCACGTGATAAATACGATAAAATTACACATGCGCACGTATTCGGTGGTGTAGATAGCACGATTGATACGGTAGAGAACTTTTTAGATGTTCCAGTTGACTACTATGTAAAATTCAACTTTAAATCCTTTATCAAAATTGTTGATTCCCTTGGTGGGATTACTGTAGATGTTCCAGTGGAGTTCACAGAACAAAATAGTAAAGATGAAGCAGATGCAGTTCACCTTAAAAAGGGACGTCAACATTTAAATGGAGAGGAAGCACTGGCACTAGCAAGAACTCGTCATATCGATAGTGATTATATGCGCGGTCAACGACAACAGCTTGTTTTAGAAGCTATCGCTCAAAAAGCACTATCACTTAATTCCATTAATAAGATCGGTGGTCTATTAGACGCTGTCGATAAAGACTTAAAAACAAATTTAACTTTTGATGATATGATGACAATTGCAAAAAATTCAATGGATTCCAATTTAAAAATGGACAAAATGCAAGTAGAAGGTACTGATAAATATATAGGTGGTATTTATTATTACGTTCCAAACGAAAAAAGCGTCAATACGATTTCGACAACACTACAAGAACATCTCGGTGTTACGAATAAAAATGAACATAAAAAATTATAATAAAAAGGCTGCTAGAACTTTCTAGACAGCCTTTTTATTATAATTTTCAACATATTTTTCGTACACATTGTGACAAAAAGAGACAATTATTACAACAGTGTAACATTTTTTATAAAAATATTACACACATAGTGAAAATAATAGTATACTAGTACGTACATAATGTTATTTTCATCATTTTTATACAAAAAATGTAATACATATATTTATACAAAAATTTCTGGGGGGAAATAAATGAAGCTAAGTAAAATACTGATCGGTTCTGCAATTGCTGGAGGCATATTACTTTGTGTTGGCGGTGTTGGCGGATATCAATATGTATCCAAACTAAATAATCAATTAGATACTACTGCATTACCCAATACTACATTTGAAGGTATTTCTCTCGATGGAAAAAATAAAAAAGATATTCAAGCTATTATTAATCAAAAAATCACTGAATTAGATCAAAAATCACTTACGTACATATTCCAAAACGATAAACAAACTTACACATGGAAAGATTTAGGGATAAATTATAAAGAAAAAGATATTATCGACAAAATCTTTAAAGAACAAGAAGGCAACGCAATAAATCGTTACAAAATGCGGAAACAAGCTGAGAACGGTGAATTAAAACGTGACTATAAATTAACACCTCAATTAAATACAACTGCTTATAAAAGCTTTATGAAGGATAAATATAATGAAACATTAAAAAATCCCGTTAATGCTGAATTGAGTATTGAAGGCACTACAGTAAATATTAGCCAGAGCCAAAATGGAGAAAAAATCGATAAAGAAAAGTTAACTGATTTAACGCAGCAAGCCATTACTTCTGGCACATCTGACGTTACATTACCCGTTACACTATTAAAGCCTGAACGTTCTACAGAAGATATACAGAAAATGGGGATTAAAGAAGTAATTGCTGAATATTCAACTCCAATGGCTGGCCGTAATGGGAATCAATCCTTTAACGTAAATAAGTCAGCTAATACTTTAAGTGGAGTGATTGTCGCACCTGATGAAACATTTAGTTTTAATGGCCGCGTTGGCGTAACGGATGCTGCTCATGGTTATAAATCCGCAGCTGTATATTCACAGGGGAAAGTTATACAAAGTGCAGGCGGAGGCGTTTGCCAAGTGAGTAGTACTTTATATAGCGCAGCTTTAAGAGCAGATTTAGGAATTGTTTCTCGAAGCAACCATTCTATGCCCGTAAATTATTTACCACTTGGGCAAGATGCAGCAGTAGCAGATTATGGTCCAGATTTAAAATTTAAAAACAATACAGGCAATCATATTTATATTCAAGCATTTTCAAATGGAGGTAGTATTACTACACGTATTTTCGGCACAAATACTGGTAAAAATGTTGAAGTTTCTTCTCAAGTAATTAGTAGAACTAATGATAAAATAACAGCAGTTACATATAAAAAAGTTACACAAAACGGTGAAGTAATATCTAATGGGCAAATTTCAAAAAGCGTATATAAAAGCGCTCCAAAACAATAAGACACTATTAAACGAACAAATTCCAAAAAGAAAAGGCGTGAATAAGTCACGCCTTTTTCTTTTGCAATAATACTAAAAAGGTTGTAAGATGGTCTTTCGTTTCTTCTAACGACCACATACGATTTCCTTGCTTCGCAGCTAATACGCACGCCTCTTCCCAAGCATCCTTTTTCTGCATATAGAATAATTCATCGCGTAATTTCAAAACACTTTCTTCGTCCTCTTGCTCTATAAACTCTTCCATCACGCCTACTACTTCATCCTCATGGATACTTAACGTACAATACGCTTTGAAAAAATATTGTAATGTCGTATACATATTTACTCCCCCTTCTTATTTATCAGATGGATAAGAAGTAATGATCTTATATCCTAAATCTCCTGACTTATCTCTCGCTAAAACAGTAACAGTTTTGACTAACTTGTCTTTTACATTCATATTTTTCTTTATTACCGTTTTTCCAACCGGGAATGAATGTGTTGTATTTAATACGAGACGAGCCTCTTTAGAATTTTTTAACCAATCTTGAATTTCCTTATCATGCTGCTTCAAACTATCTTTTACAGCTTTCGTTGCCGTTTCCTTGTCATAGTATGTACTTGCTGCTGATACTTTATCTGTCTTCAAGCGATTCTTCAAATCTTCTTCTGATTTGCCTACATGTCTTTCAATCGTGTGACCATTTTTAGGTGGCCCTTCCATTTCATCTAAAATATTATCACTAATTTTTTCTACTGATGCCGATTGATTCCCTGTTTGTTTCTCTGTTTTTTGTTCTTTTCCTGCACATCCACTTAAGATCAGCATGAGTGCCAATAAACTACTCACGAAAAGACTACTTATTCGTTTCATCATATCACCTCTTTCATGATTATTATCGTAACTTCACTAAAAGTCAATTTCACACCGAAAAAACATATACATTTTTCAAATTCCTCATCTATTTTTCATAAAACCGCTATTTTTGACCTTTTATAAATATACCCCTATGTTTTTATAATTATTTCCCAAGTTTAAACACCTATAAAAACACCAAATAAACCCTTTAAACAAAGGGTTTATTTGGTGTTTTTTAATTTATTAAAATATACCCCTTATTATACATACCCAATACCTATATAAGGTATATGAATGGTGTTTTATCAACGTTTTCTACATTATGTAAATTTGCACTTGCCTATACAATGGAAATATGGTGTAATGCAAAAAAAGATAAAGGATTTTAAACAATGGCTGAAACAATTCAAAACTTCTTAACAGACTATTATTCAATCGCAATTCCACTTAGCATCTTAATCAACATAGTCATTAGTCTTTTAGGCGTTATCCCTAGTATTTTTTTGACCGCTATTAACATACAGCTCTTTGGTGTAACAAATGGAACTATTATTTCGATCGCTGGTGAGGCATTAGGGGCTATTATCTCGTTTTATATTTATCGTATAGGTCTTCAGAAATTCACTCACAGCAAAGTAAATAAGTATCCAAAGGTAGAACGCCTACTTTATGTAGAAGGTAGAGAGGCCTTTCTACTCGTCCTATCGTTCCGCCTCATTCCTTTCATTCCGTCTAGTATCGTGACTTTATTTGCAGCTCTAGGCAAAATGTCATTACTATCCTTCAGTATTGCCAGTACAATAGGTAAAATACCGGCATTGTTAATCGAGGTATATTCTGCATACCATGTCATGAATGGCACAAATGAAGCGAAGTGGATTGTAACAATCGCAGGTTGCATTGGGTTGTATTATTTGTGGAAAAAATGGAGAAAAAAATAAAGAAGGAGCCTATGCTCCTTCTTTATTTTTGAGGTATTTTATTAATAGCTATCCTCTAAAGCCTTAGTTGATACCAACAGCACTAAATGATTGTTTAACTGCTGCTACTTCTGCAGAATTCGCACCATATAAGTCAGCTGCAGCTTGTACTGCACCAGCACGAGCTTGGCTAAATGTAGTAGATTGCGTGAAATATTGTGTGTTTGCACGGTAGTAAATTGCACCTAATTTATCTTTTCCGATACCATTCACAGTTACACCGTAATGTGTACCGCCATTTGCTAATAAATAAGCTTGTTTATTAATAATGCCACTGTTTGTATGAACGCCACCGTTATCACTTGAACCTGTGTAACGCTTAGAATAATGGTCTGGATCACCGTATTTCGTTGGATCACTCATAGAGCGAAGCGCATCTCCAGGTTTGCCAGGCGTGTAAATATCTTCCCCAATCTCCCAATCTGGATTACGGTTATCATAGAATTCTACTAATGTACCAAAGATATCAGAAATTGCTTCATTTAACGCACCTGATTCATTTTGATAAATTAAATTAGAACTATTTTCCGTAACTGCATGTGTTAATTCGTGACCAATAACATCAATACCACCAGATAATGAAGTGAATGTTACACCATCACCATCTCCGTATACCATTTGCGATCCGTTCCAGAATGCATTATTATAATTACTTCCGTAATGAACTGTTGATTTTAACGGTGCTCCTGCATCATTAATAGAATTTCTATTAAATGTAGCTTTATAGTAATCATATGTTTTACCTGCATAGTAATGAGCATCTACTGCCGCTGCATCATACGCTGCATTGAAAACATTATCAGCATCCGCCCATAACGTTCCTGGTAATGTTGAGCGGTTTTTCGCATCATATGTGAAAATTGTTGCTCCGCGTGTATTATCTTGTAAATAGTAAGATGATCCAGATAATGTTGTATTAAGCGACTTCGTATCTCCTAATACCCCTTTACCAGTTCCTACTTTATTTGTTCCTGTTACAGGCTTTACAACTGCTTTTGCATCTTGCTTAGGAGCCTCTTGTTTAACTGGTGACTTATCATCATTTGTCACATGATCAATTGTATTAAACTTATTTAATACTTTACCGCTTTCTGCCTCAATGAAATAGTAGTAGTTTCCTGGACTTGGATCTAAGAAGTTTAAATTCACAACATATGCGTATGTTGTATCTTCACCGTTTTGATATACATATAAGTCCGCTTTTGGTTCTACCTCATATTTAGGTGTAATCCCTAAATCTTTTTGCGCAATTTCAATTGCTTTTGCGCTTTCAATCTTATTTTTATTTTTCAGCTTGTCTTTTTTGTCTAAATCAGCCGCAACTGTTCCAGACAATACTTTTAAAGAGCCATCTTTACTCACATGAGCTACTTGAGTAGAACCCCATACAGGTACTCCTTCGTATACTTGTTGCAAACGTACTACCGTTGAATCAGTTACAGCATCTTTCTTCACTTGTTTCACTTTGAAAGAATCTTGCGCACTCTTTTCCCCTAACTTATAATCACCTTTTGCCGCGTTTAAGTAATCAAACACAACAGATTCTGCTTTCTTACCAGTTGCTTCAGTTAGATCACCAGAAATAAACTCCGGTGACTGTACTGTCTCATTGTACTTCTTCGTAGAGAGTACATTTTTAGAATCTGCAAACGCAGAGCCTGTCCCTCCAAACGTAGTAACTGCCATTCCTGTCGCTAACACTAATGCTAAACTTTTCTTTTTCATGAACCTTCCCCCTAATAAATTATTTTTTGAAAAAGAGTAGTTTCATATTAGCATTATGTTTTCACTATTAATATACTAAAAATTCAAATAATTATTTTCTCAAGTATTGTAGAATTTTGGGGAACAAATATTGAAAAAACCCTTTCCGATTGGAAAGGGTTTTTTT
This sequence comes from Bacillus sp. FSL R9-9834, assembly GCF_038006905.1. Lineage (NCBI taxonomy): Bacteria > Bacillati > Bacillota > Bacilli > Caryophanales > Bacillaceae > Bacillus > Bacillus sp. FSL R9-9834. The sequence goes on along the minus strand of NZ_JBBOWD010000001.1, from coordinate 613,538 downwards.
ATTAAGAATTTATTACTTCTATTACTTCTTTAGCTTGACCGTACATATCTCCAGTCCAAGCATATTGAGGTTCTAACACTACTAATATAGCCACCAATGCTAATGCACCAAAAATCATTTTTTTCATATTCATCTTCCTCCCTTTTCTTCTAATAAATTAATGGTTAGTCTATAGTATCGATTACTTTCTTGGAATTCTAATACTTCCTCATGATATTTTGCTAATTCTAAATATACCTTTTTTAAATCTTTTTTATTTTCCTCTTGCTTAAAAAATGTTAAAGCTTCTGTTTCTAAAAACTTTTTATACACCCCCTTCTCTTCAAAATATTTATATTGAAGTATTAAAAGTGTATATAACATACTTTTATACTTCTCATCTCTTTTCGCAACTTCTATCCCTTTATTAATCCACTCTTTTACTTCTTCAAATTCCTTCAATTCAATACATTGCAATGCAATCTCATATACAGCATCAATGTAATCTAAATCTTCTTCCTTCTTGTATTGCAAACATTGTAAGTAATACTCTTTCGCTTTTGCATAATCCTTTAAATGGTAATGTAAATACCCCATGTTATTTAGAGCAATCGCTGTTATGTTATCTTTATCCGCAAAAGAATTAGCCTCTCTTAAAATATTTCTATAAATTCCTAAAGCTTCATTATATTGTTTTTTCTGTATATAACTTAACCCTATCAATAACTGGCAATTAATCACATGACGAAATTTATATTCATTCTTAAAGCCTTCCATAGCTAAATGAGCAAAATGTAAAGCCATATGTTCTATTTCTAATTCATTATAAACGAGAGCTAAATTATAATAGATCCCAGTTTCATAATAGCCTTGTTCTTTCGCCATCACTTCAGTTTGAACTAAATAATCTAGGGCCGTTTTATATTTATGCTGTAAAAAATAATATAGACCTTTACTATACGTATATAACAATTTCTGGAATGGCGAATACTTTTTGTACATCTTTTTTAAGCTCTCTAATTCTTCTTCAACAGCAGGAAAATCTCGTTTCATAATTAAATAACGCGTATAAAGCAGTTTATAATAATTTATAATTTCAAAATCCAAAACATGCTTCATTTCACCTTGTAATTCTTCATATATGCGCTCTACTTGTGGCTTGTCCAAATGAACTAATGCATTTAACCATTCATCCAGCTTCCCCTTCACATCTTCTTCTACATCTCTCAAATCCGTCACGGCAATTTCTAATCTTGCGCAGAGCAATTGTAGAATCTCTTCTGATGCTTCGATCTTTCCATTTTCGATTTTACTTAAGTATGAGACAGAACAAATGTCCTGACATAATTCTTCTTGTGTCATTTTTTGCTGTAGCCGCTTATAAAAGACTTGTTTGCCTATCTTTTCTAATGTTTGTTGCATTGTCCTCCTCCATTCTCATTTACCCCCATTACTTTAATAATACATAAAATCTTGAGAAATATAAATTGATAAATGTTAATTTTCTAAAAAATATGCAATATTTCATTTTTTTCCCACTTGACTATACTTTCATATCCATTCTTTGCTACGAGCCGTGAAAAATTGGTATACTATAACCAAATTATGGAGGTGTTTTCGCGATGACTTATTATAAAGACGATAGCTATGCCTTACATACAGATTTATATCAAATTAATATGGCTTATACATATTGGAAAGATGGTATTCATAACCGCCGCTCGGTGTTTGATTTATACTTTCGAAAACTTCCATTCGAGAATGGTTATGCTGTTTTTGCTGGTCTTGAAAAAATTGTAGAGTACATAGAAAACTTCAGCTTTACCGAAAGCGATATCGCTTATTTAGCAGAATTACAATTTGAAGAAGAATTTCTTCAGTATTTACAAAATATGAAATTCACTGGGACGATTCGAAGTATGCAAGAAGGTGAAGTTGTCTTTAATAACGAGCCTTTATTACGTGTCGATGCACCACTCGGCGAAGCACAAATTATTGAAACCGCCCTGTTAAATATTGTGAATTACCAAACATTAATTGCAACGAAAGCAGCTCGTATGAAGCACGCTGCAAATAACGATGAACTTTTAGAATTCGGCACAAGACGTGCCCACGAGTTCGATGCAGCCCTTTGGGGTACACGTGCTGCCTTTATCGGTGGTTTCTCATCTACGAGTAACGTACGGGCTGGGAAACGCTTCGGAATACCTGTAGCCGGCACACATGCACACTCTTTCGTTCAAGCATACCGTGATGAATATGTTGCGTTTAAGAAATACGCTGAAACTCATAAAAAATGCGTCTTTCTCGTTGATACATATGACACATTAAAATCTGGTGTTCCAAATGCAATTCGCGTGGCGAAAGAGTTCGGGGATCGCATCGATTTTTACGGAATTCGCCTTGATAGTGGTGATATGGCTTATTTATCTAAAAAGGCAAGAAAACTACTAGATGAAGCTGGCTTTACACATACAAAAATTATTGCTTCTAGCGATTTAGATGAATACACAATTATGCACTTAAAATCTCAAGGAGCAAAAATTGATGTATGGGGCGTTGGAACAAAATTGATTACATCCTTTGAGCAACCCGCTTTAGGAGCTGTTTATAAACTCGTTGCGATTGAAGATACTGATGGAAAATTAAATGATACAATTAAAATTTCATCTAATCCTGAAAAAATTACTACTCCAGGACTGAAACGAATTTATCGCATTATCAATCGAGTGAACGATCATGCTGAAGGCGATTATATTGCATTAGATTGTGAAGAACCAGGAAAAGAAGAGCGCCTAAAAATGTTTCATCCTGTTCACACGTATATAAGTAAATTTGTAACCAACTTTGAAGCACGCGAACTGCATAAAGACATTTTCGTTAACGGTGAAAGAACATATGAACTACCAGGCATATTAGATATTCAAAAATATAATGAACAAAGTCTCGCACTATTTTGGGAAGAATATATGCGAACTTTAAATCCTGAAGAATACCCTGTCGATTTAAGTCAAGAATGCTGGGATCATAAAATGAATTACATTCAAACTGTTCGAGAACAAGTTGAAAAAAATATACAAAAATAAAACAGAGAAGCTGCTCCTTCTCTGTTTTTTCAATGCTATATATCTTTGTAAAAAATATATTAAAATAACAAGACAAATATTTTCTATTTGTAAATTTCAATATTACGTTATTTATTTTTAAAATAATATTTGTTATTATTTTATTGAGTCAATTTCAACAGAATAACCTAAAAAAGGAGGACGCAGGTTGCGTCCTCTTTTTTATCCCGCATTAACGGGCAGTAAGACCCCCCACCTCAAAATTCAGCGAAAGCAAGGGCGTTAGATGGGGGATCAACTGCCCGTAAAAGCCCGATTGGTTCAACTAATAATCAGTGGGGGATAAAGCCCCCCCCACTGATTAAAGTTTCACTTTATAAATCTTTCACTCGTAGTACACGCATTGCATTTAATACTGCCAGTAGTGTCACACCAACATCTGAGAAAACAGCTTCCCACATTGTTGCAATACCGAAAGCACCAAGTAATAAAACTAATCCTTTTACTCCTAATGCAAAGATAATATTTTGCCACACAATGCGTCGTGTACGTTTTGCAATGTTTACAGCTGTTGCAATTTTTGAAGGCTCATCAGTCATAATAACGATATCTGCTGCTTCAATTGCTGCATCTGATCCTAAACCACCCATTGCAATACCAACATCGGCTCTTGCTAATACCGGTGTATCATTAATACCATCACCAACGAAAGCAACTTTTTCTTTTCCATGCTTCGCTGCATCAATTTTTTCAATCTCTTCTACTTTTTGTTGCGGTAATAGTTCTGCGTGAACTTCATCTAAACCTAATTCTTTACCAACAGCTTCACCAACTGGTTTTGCATCACCAGTTAACATGACTGTCTTCTTAATACCTAGTTCTTTTAACCTTTGAATTGCTTGTTTTGAATCTTCTTTTACCTCATCAGAGATAACAATATAACCTGCATATTTTCCATCTACAGCAACGTGAACTAATGTACCTACTGTTTCTGGTTGCTTAAATGTAATGTTCTCTTTTCTCATTAATTTAGCATTACCTGCAAAAATTTCTTTTCCTTGTACTTTTACGACTGTACCGTGACCAGAAATTTCGTTATAATCATCGATTATTTTTTCATCAACTGATTTTCCATATGCATTTCGAATCGATTGTGCAATTGGATGGTTAGAATACACTTCAGCAAATGCTGCATACTCTAATAATTCTTCATTTGTAATGCCTTCGCTTGGTTCCATTTTTGTAACTTTGAAGACACCTTTTGTTAATGTGCCTGTTTTATCAAAAACAATATATTTCACATCATTTAAAGCTTCTAAATAGTTACTTCCTTTTACTAACACACCACTTTTAGATGCGCCACCGATACCTCCAAAGAATCCAAGAGGAATAGATACAACTAACGCACATGGACAAGAGATTACTAAGAACACTAAAGCTCTATAAATCCAATCCGAGAATGTAGCTCCTTCTAAAATAAGTGGTGGAATAAACGCCATGATCGCTGCTGTAATTACTACAACTGGAGTGTAGTAACGCGCGAACTTCGTAATAAAGTTTTCTGTTGGCGCTTTTTTACTGCTTGCATTTTGAACTAAATCTAAAATTTTTGATACAGTTGATTCACCAAATTCTTTTGTAACTTCAATTGTTAATACACCATTTTGGTTCACAAAACCACTTAATACATCATTTCCAATTTCAACTTCACGTGGTACAGATTCACCAGTCAATGCTGAAGTATCTACCATTGATGTTCCTTCAACTACTTTTCCGTCTAACGGTACTTTCTCACCAGGTTTCACGATAATATAATCGCCGATTTGTACATCTTCTGGTGATACTTGTTTCGTTTCATTTCCAACCTTTACATTCGCGTAATCAGGACGAATATCCATTAATGAAGTAATTGATTTTCGAGAACGGTTTACCGCAATACTTTGGAATAGTTCTCCTACTTGATAGAATAACATTACTGCAACCGCTTCTGGGTATTGTTGAATTGCGAAAGCTCCTAGTGTTGCAATTGCCATTAAGAAGTTCTCATCAAACACTTGGCCACGAGTTATGTTTCTTACTGCTCTCCAAACGATATCTCCACCGATTAATACATACGCAAGGACGAATAACGGAATTGTGATCATTTGTGGTAAGCCAGCTAATGCAGCAATTGCTGTCAAAATTCCGCCGACCACTAATCGTCCTACCATCTTTTTCACATTTGCTTCACCATGATCATGATCATGACTATGTCCATGGTCATGACCACCCTTTTCTTCACGAACAACTTTCACATCTGGTTCTAACTTTTGAACGACATTTGTTATATTAGCTACAGTCGCTTCTAGTTCCCTTTTATTCGCTACTTCAACTCGTAATTTCTTTGATACGAAATCAACAGTTGCTGCTGAAACCGTCGGCATTTCCTTAACTTTATTTTCAATCTTCATCGCACAATTTGCGCAATCTAAACCTTCTAATATAAACACTTCTTTTGCCATTTTTGCGTTTTTTTCTTCTTGCACTTTAATGTGCGGTTCTAATTTTGTAACGAGTTGTTTTGCTTCTGTAACAACTTCACTTTCTTTATTTTGCGCTGTTTCTAAAACCATTGTTTTTGTCGCGAAATTTACAGAGCAAGAATTTACTCCTTCTATATTTCCAACGCCTTTTTCAATTTTCATTGCACAGTTCGCACAATCTAAACCTTCTAACATCAGTTTCTTTTTCACTAATGCTTCAGCCATCGTTCTCCCTCCTCGCGTTCTATTTATTCTTCCTCGTTTACGTGTTCAAACGCTTGCTCGAAGATATGAATTACGTGTTGATCAGCTAACGAATAATAAACGACCTTTCCTTCTTTACGATTCTTTACAAGTTTCGCTTGCTTTAACACACGAAGCTGATGTGAAATAGATGATTGTGTCATTCCTAATAAATACGCTAAATCACAAACACACATTTCAGCTTCAAATAACGCATGTAATATTCTCGTACGTGTACGATCGCCTAATACTTTAAATAATTCTGCTACTTTACTTAAACTTTCATCCGTTGGAATTGTTTGTTTTACTTGATCAACAACTTCTTCATGAATTATCGTTTGAGAACATGTCTCTTGTGGTGTTTCTACTTTATTTCCAGCCATTATAGCTCACCTCTTTATTTGAACATATGAACAATCATTCATATATCTTATACCTTTATTATATGAGCGTCCATTCATATGTGTCAATGAAATCTCATACATTTTTTTGAACATTTCGTTCACATTTAAAAAAGATCTACACATATTTTCCGCATCCATTACATTCTCATACAAAAAGAATATACACTTTGCACAAAAGAAAAAGCCTTGCGCGTTCCCTAGACGCACAAGGCTTACTATACTTATATCCCTTTTAACCAAGCTTTTAATTAGCTTGTTCTAAATTATCCTGCGAACTTCCATCGTCTTTTAAATGACTATGTTTTTTCGAATAAACAAAGTATACAACTACTCCAATTGCTAACCAAATACCGAAGTAGATCCATGTTGTTAATGGTAGGTTAAACATTAAGAATAGACAACATGCGATTGAAATAAGCGGTAGCGTTGGTACAAGTGGTACCATAAAGCCACGTTTTAAGTTCGGATGTGTTTTACGAAGAATAATAACTGACACACCTACCATCGCAAATGTTAACAATGCTCCAATATTCGCTAAATTCGACAATTCTTTTAAATCGATAAATCCAGCAATTAAAGCACTACCAATACCTGTTAACCAAGTTGAAAATACTGGTGCTTCTGTCTTTTTATTAATTTTCGCAAATGATTTTGGTAATAAACCATCACGGCTCATCGCGAAGAATACACGTGTCGTTGCATAAATGTAAGCAAAGATTACAGCCATAATACCAATTACAGCTCCAACTGCGATTACACCTGCTACTTTATCTTGTCCTACAACTTCTAACACATATGCCATAGCTTCTGGTACATCTAATTCTTTATAAGAAACCATACCTGTCATAACGAGACATACTACAACATAAATAATTGTACAAATAACTAACGAAGCAATAATACCAATCGGTAAATCACGTTGTGGATTTTTTACTTCTTCAGCAGAAGTTGCTAATGCATCAAATCCTAAGAAAGCAAAGAATACTGCTGCTCCGCCGGCAAAGATTCCGCTAATACCGTATGGTGCAAATGGTGTCCAGTTTTCTGGTTGTACGTAGAACGCACCAACTGCAATGAATAAAATAACAATACCAATTTTAATTAATACCATTATGTTATTCACACGCTTACTTTCTTTCGTACCTCTTGATAGTAACCAAGTTAAAACTAATGTAATGACTACTGCTGGTAAATTCACGATCCCACCTTGTGATGGAATCTTTAACAACTCTGTTGGAATTTCTAATCCGAATCCACTCACTAAGTTATTAAAATAACCTGTCCATCCACCTGCTACTGCAGCAGTTGTTACGACATATACAGATAGTAATGTCCATCCCATTAGATGGGCAATAAACTCACCAATTGTCGCATATGAATATGTGTACACACTACCTGAAACCGGAAGTGTAGATGCAACTTCTGCATAACATAATGCTGCAAATCCACAAACAATTGCTGCAATCATGAATGAAAAGATAACTGCTGGACCAGCATCTCTTGCTGCTACTAATCCTGTTAATACTAGTACTCCTGTACCAATTATCGCACCAATCCCTAGCATTGTTAGGTCAAATGCCCCTAGCGTTTTCGTTAAAGTTTTACTTTTACTTTCCCCTAACAATTGCGTAACGGATTTCTTTTTAAATAGGTTGGCCACGATGTATGCCCCCTTTTGCCAAGAAGAGCTAAGAGATATTCACTCTTAGCTCTTATCATGTTGGTTTATATATTGTTCGATTTTGTTTTGTATAATGCTTCTATTAGCAAGATACTGTTTCTGCTTCTAATAATTCTTTAGCACCTTTGTACTCTACACCGTGAGCTTCTGCAACTGCTTCGAATGTTACATAGCCATCTAATGTGTTAATACCTTTTAGTAATGCAGAGTTGCCTAAGCAAGCTTCTTTGTAGCCTTTGTTAGCAATTTGTACTGCGTATGGCACTGTTACGTTTGTTAATGCAAGAGTTGATGTACGTGGAACCGCACCTGGCATGTTTGCAACTGCATAATGAACAACGCCGTGTTTTTCGTAAGTTGGGTTATCATGAGTTGTAATACGGTCAGTTGTTTCGAAAATACCACCTTGGTCAATCGCGATATCTACAACAACAGAACCTGGTTCCATTGATTTAATCATTTCTTCTGTTACAAGTTTTGGCGCTTTTGCACCTGGGATTAATACTGCACCAATTACAAGATCAGACTCTTTTACAGCTTCTGCAATATTGTACGGATTAGACATTAAAGTTTTTACTTGGTTTCCGAAAATGTCATCTAATTGACGAAGACGTTCTGCACTTAAGTCGATGATTGTTACATCCGCACCTAGTCCAACTGCAATTTTAGCAGCATTTGTACCAGCTTGTCCACCACCGATGATTGTTACTTTACCACGTTTAACCCCTGGAACACCTGCAAGTAAGATACCTTTACCGCCTTTGTTCTTCTCAAGGAATTGTGCACCAATTTGTGCAGCCATACGACCAGCTACTTCACTCATAGGTGCAAGTAATGGTAGAGAACGGTTTTCTAATTGTACTGTTTCATATGCAATAGAAACAACTTTCTTTTCGATTAATGCTTTTGTTAATTCTGGTTCTGGAGCTAAGTGTAAGTATGTGAATAAAATTAAACCTTCGCTGAAGTGTTTGTATTCGCTTTCAATTGGTTCCTTAACTTTCATAACCATTTCCATGTTCCAAGCTTCTTCAGCTGTATCAACAATTTTCGCTCCTGCTTCAACATACTGAGCATCTGTGAAACCAGATCCTAAACCTGCACCCTTTTGAATGAATACTTCGTGATTGTTACGAATTAAATGCACAACACCTGCTGGTGTCATTGCCACACGGTTTTCGTTGTTTTTAATTTCTGCTGGTACCCCAATACGCATAATGAAATGCCCCCTTATAATTAACAGAAAAAAGAAAGTCTTTTTTCTTTTTGTAATAATTAATAACTTATGTCCTTATTCTAGCATAACTTAAAAGTTATGAAAACGCTAACATACTATATTTTTAAAGTTTATATATTTAGAATAGTGTAAATATATGGAACATTGATTCTATTAGCCTCTTTGTTCCATCTCATTATCTATCACGCTATTTTTATTATACTCCTTCAAAATAAGTAGTAATCATTTATTATTTGACAATAATGTAACGATGTAAGAAATCTCAATGATGCCGTATACATATACAGTTATTAATTTACACAATACTTTAGAGATATATTCTTTTTATAAAGTGCAACTTTAATCAGTGGGGGTTTTGTTCATCCCCACTGATTATCAGCCCTCACCAATCGGGCTTTTACGAGCAGTTGATCCCCCACCTAACTTCTTTGCTTCCCCTGAATTTTGAGGTGGGGGTCTTACCGCCCGTTAATGCGGGATAAAAAAACAGCTGCTAGCATTTAGCTAGCAGCCGGATAACTTATAAATAACTTGGAAAATAAATCATCTGTTGTTTCCGTAATTTTATCAAACAGATCACTTTCTTCCTCTTCTTGCTCTTTTAACATCTTAATTGTTTCACGTGCCGATTCAGGATAATCGGTAATGATACCATCTACGTTCAATTTATAATATCCCTTTAAACTTTCCATATCATTTACCGTCCATACGTAAATTGGTTTATTTAACTTCCTTGCTTCTTTTACTAATTTCTTATTTAACATGTATTCTTCCGCTACATAAAAATCAGCCTTTACATTCTTTAAGTGAGCTCTACTTGCATATAATATATATCCTACTTTTATATTTGGATTTGCACGCTTAAACTCTTTTATAAGCGGATAATGTAACGTTTGAATAACACATTGCTTCTCAAATTCATTATCTTTAATCGTTTTTAATACTTTGTTTACAAAGTCTTTTTCGCCCCCATGAAGCTTCACTTCAATATTGAGTTTGATTTTACCCTTTGCCAACTTAATGATTTCATCCAGCGTACTGATTTGTCCTGAAAAACCATCTTGACTAAGGGTAAGCTGCCTTAACTCTTCCATCGTTAAATCCGAAACATGAACGTTAGCATTGGCAAGACGTTTCAACTTCAAATCATGTATAACTGCTAGTTCACCGTCTTTTGTTTGTAATACATCTATTTCAGCGTAGTCTGCTTTCGCATCAATAGCTCCCTGCACAGCTTCTTTCGTATTTTCTACACCTTTTGAAATATAACCGCGATGAGCCATAATAATCGGTTCTTTATATGTGTTTGTAATAAAGGTCACAATGAAAGCAACAACCATTCCCGCCGTAATAATTCCTACAATATATACACCAATAAATTTCCAACGATGTTTTTGGAAGAAACATTTATCTGCCTTCGTCTTTGAATAATCTAATCCTTCTTCTAATAAAACATCTTCGACTGGAACCTTTTGTAAATACAATCTTGTTAACGCCATAATATAGAACGGCGTCATAATAAAGCTAAATAGATACAATGTACTTGTTAGGAAAACTGAAATAGTTGACTCTGCTAGTAGTGCAAATGTCCCTTCTGGGTTTGTAAATTCATATACTCCCCACAGACAAAGTAAATAAACTCCTACACATAAAAGAAAAACAATTCCTACAGATATGAAAAAACCTACTAAAAAGAACAAAACTTTAAAGAAGCTTTCTTTTACTAAGTTTGCGCTTTTGCGTGCTGCCGTACGGAACGGCTTCTCCTCTAAAACGATAATAGGTAAAACAAAAATCCAACGAAGGTTCAAATAGGCAACTACAGCAAAGAAAGTATAATATCCAACTTGCCCCATTGTTGTCTTAAATAGTTCACCTGTAATAAAATTAGGAATTTGAATTTCAGGAATCAATGCAGATTTATATCCCATACTTAATAGTGGTAATAGTACAACTGCATACAAAACAAAGCCAGGTAAGCAATATGTAAACAGAGAAGGTAAATACGTTACTGTTTTATATAAAATCGGACGTAATCTCACCTTTTGCCTTTTATGAGCGAAGTACGAAATGATAATAAGTACTGCAAACTCTGTAAAAATCAGGAACAATGCCAATATAGATAAAATTACGATCGCCAAAATCCCGTATGGGGTTTTCAAAAATGCTAATAACTCATCATTTGTTGCGTTTGCATACCCACCAAAGTACAACAACTTATTGAAAATAATACCGAAAAGTGGGATAAACACAATCGCTGCTAACAATTTATAAGCAAGTTGGAATGTTAACACATTCCAAAAGGCAAATCTAACAGTTTGAAAGGAATGTCTCATTACTCCTGGTATAGATAGTCTTTTACGGTGTTGCATATATTCCTCCACATTCTAAAACGATATTTGAGATGGATTCCACATTTCCATTTCTAACCCATCCCTTTAATAATAATAATAATATATTCCGCTTAACATGAACACTCTTATACATACAATGAAAAAAGTGATGGCTACTTCCCATCACTTTTCACTTACTCTATTTTTTCTCTAACCCTTGTCCAAATGCTTTCAAGAAGCTAAATCCGAATGTGATGGCTCTATTGATATCTGGATCTTTTAACACTTTAAAGAAGTCCATCACTTTTGTTTTTTTACCACTCTTTAATTCATCTGTTGCAAATTGCAATCCAGTGACTAAACTCGATGTGATTTGCTTTGTTACTTCTGGGTCAACTGAGGACAGTGCTTCCCCCGCCCCCATCATATTGTTAAGTGCATTTTTAACTGGTTCACGATTTAATTGCTCCACAGCGATTTTTGAAACATCTTCCTTAGCAGCAAGTAAACTAATCGCCGCATCTAATATTCCAGCCTTCTGTAACTGCGCTAACAGCTGCATCGTTTCTTCTACTGCTTCACGATTATTAGATAGCTCATTTAGAAGTTCATCTGCTACTTGCTGTTTCTGTTCTTCCTCTGTTACAACTTTCTTTTTAATTAAAGTAATCTCTTTCGCCACTATCTCCGCCCCCTAGTCCACGAGTGATACGTATTGTTTTCTTTGCCATTTTTGCTCGATTTCAACACCATTTTGCGGATTACGCTTTTTATCTCGCGGGTTTGAAGATGGTAACGGACGATTTCCTTTTTCACGTAATACACGCATTTTCACCATCGTTTGTTTGTACGCCGGTGTACACGTATAAAGGTCTGTTGCCGTCCCAGTTAAAATATTGATCGCTTCTTCATTTATCGTTGCATGCATCGGTAAGTATAGCTCTTTCCCCGTTACACGCTCAGTAATAAGCGCTTGTACTTTAATTTTGCCAAATGGTGATGCTAATTCTACAAGACCACCATCTTTCACATTGCGCTCTATAGCAAGTTCAGGTGAAATTTCAACGAACACTTCAGATACTTTAGATAAAATACCAGCCGACTTATTCGTCATATTCCCTTCATGGAAATGTTCTAGCATACGTCCATTATTTAAAAGTAAATCATACTCATCTGGCGCTACAACTGGTGGTATCCATTCATCTAATGATAAACGAGCTAGTTTATCTGGGAAGTTAAATCCGTCTACATATAATAGCGGTGTATCACTACCATCATGACTACCCCAACATAAACTATTCCATCCTTCTAGACGATCGTACGTTGCTTGAGAGTATAACGGTGCAAGCGATGCGATTTCGTCCATAATTTCACTTGGACTTTCGTAATTCCAATCCCCGCCGAGTGCACGAGCAACTTTTTGTAAAATCCACCAATCTGGTTTTGAATCACCTAGTGGTTTTAATACTTCATATAATCTTTGAATACGTCGCTCTGTATTCGTAAACGTTCCTTCTTTTTCTAAGCTTGGTGCCGCTGGTAAAATAACATCAGCAAAACGAGCTGTTTTTGATAAGAACATATCTTGAACAACGAGGAAGTCTAAATTCGCTAAAATATGTTGCACATGGTTCGCATTGGAATCGACTAAAGCCATTTCTTCCCCCATGACATACATACCACGTAGTTTTCCTTCTTCTGCCGCAAGTAACATTGCGATATTATTTAATCCTGGTGCTTTCGGAATCGTTGTGCCGTATGCTTTTTCAAACTTAGCACGAAGCGTATCATCCGATACTGCTTGATAACCTGGAAGCCAGTTTGGTAATGTCGCCATATCACAAGCACCTTGTACATTATTATGACCTCGTAATGGATATGCGCCTGCACCAGGACGACGATAGTTCCCCGTAACAAGCAGTAAATTGGAAATGGCAGCAGATGTTGTACTTCCTCCTGTATTTTGCGTTACACCCATTCCCCAAAGTATACAAGTTCCATCTGCTTCATATACCATACGAGCCATTTCTTTCAGGTTTTCTTTCGAAATTCCCGTAATTTCTTCTGTATAATCAAGCGTATACTTTTCTAACATTGTGCTATATTCATCAAAGTTCTTCACATTTTCAGCTATGAACTTTTTATCATGCCAATCTTGATCAATAATATATTTCGTAATACCAGCAAGCCATACGTAATCTGTACCTTGACGCGGATGAATAAATAAATCCGCACGCTCTGCCATTTCATGTTTACGAAGATCTGCTACAATCAGTTTTTGCTCGTGTAATTTATGAGCACGTTTTACACGCGTCGCGAGTACAGGATGTCCTTCTGTTGGATTCGCACCAACGATAATGACAAGGCCTGCTTCAGCTATATCTTTCACTGTTCCAGCATCGCCGCCCATACCGACGGTTTTAAATAAACCATCTGTTGCTGGAGATTGACAATAACGAGAACAATTGTCTACATTATTCGTTCCATATATTTGTCGAGCTAGTTTTTGCATAAGGTAATTTTCTTCATTCGTTACTTTCGATGAAGAAATGAATCCAAATGCATCGCTGCCGTATTCAGATTTAATATGCTGCATGTTAGAAGCAACAACTTCTAACGCTTCTTCCCATGAAGCTTCAACAAACATATCTCCTTGGCGAATTAATGGCTTCGTAATTCGATCTTCACTATTTACAAAGTCCCATCCAAATTTACCTTTTACACATGTGGAAATACCATTAACCGGTGCATCTGAAACAGGTTGCACTTTTAATATATGGCGATCTTTCGTCCATACTTCGAATGAACAACCGACACCACAAAATGTACAAACTGTTTTTGTTTTATTAACTTTCGTCTTACGCATCGCAGCCTCTACTTCTGAAACCGCTAAAATACTACTATATCCAGGCTCTACATCCTTTACAAAATCAATCATCGGATCTAACACGTCTGGTTTTAATCCTGTCATGAATCCTGCTTCACCTAACATTGATTTTTCCATTAACGCATTACATGGACATACTGTTACACACTGCCCACAACTTACACAAGATGAATCGTTTATACTTACACCATTATCCCATATAACACGCGGACGATCTAAGCTCCAGTCTATCGATATAGTTTCATTAACCTGTAGGTTTTGACATACTTCTACACACTGTCCACAAGCAATACATTGATTTGGATCATACCGATAAAACGGATGTGACATATCCACTTCACAAGCACTTACTTTCGGCTCATACGGATATTTCTGTTCTTCAATTCCCATCATATGTACGGTGTTATGGACTTTACAATTACCATTATTGTTATCACACACGGTACAATACAATAAGTGATTCTCTAATATTCGATCCATCGCCTCAGTCTGTGCTTCTTTTGCACGCTGTGACTGTCTTTCAATATGCATACCGTTCTCTAATTTCGTTGAACAAGCACGCATTAACTTCCCATCTACTTCTACAATACACGTATCACAAGTTTGAATTGGATCTACTTCTGGTACATGACAAATTTGAGGATGTTCCAAATTACTCTCGTTAAATAATTGTAGTATCGTCTTTTCACCCGATGTGGAAAATTCTTTACCATCCACGGTTACACGGACTGTCTGTTCTGCCATAGTTTCCCCTCTCCTTACAACCAACTGTACAACACAATTATGAATCCGTTTTCAAAATCGCATTACTGTACATATTTTTGAAACGCTCTGCCCAAATGCTTTCTTATGAAGTCGATTCTAGATGTTATAAGGTATAACTACGAAAGCTTGAAAATATCACTATTCTACAGTTCTATTATATCGTACATATACAATAATAACCAAAATAATCTGTGATCTTCTTCCTAATAGGTGTTTTTATTTTTTCCGTTGTTTTATGATAAATATGGGAGAGAAATACATAAAAAAGGGGAATTTAATATGGAGCCTACGCAAGAAACGTATACAATTGTACGCTATCAATCTGGTACATTTTCAAAACAACTGGATGAGATTGTTACAGAATCTCCTATCACGATTAAATTGAATGGTGAAGAATATGTAACAGTCGTATGTACACCAAATTATATTGAAGATATGGTAATTGGGTTTTTAATTTCTGAGGGGATTATTTCTTCTTATAAAGATGTTGAAGAACTATGGGTGCAAAAAGATAACGGAATTGTCCATGTAACATCATCAAAAATAAATCCGCTCTATCAAAATTTATATAATAAACGATACATCACTTCCTGCTGCGGAAAAGGTAGACAAGGTTTTATTTTCGTTAACGATGCAGCAAAAGCAAAAGATTTACATGATATACATGTAAAAATTACTCCTGAAGAATGCTTTTACTTAATGAATACTTTACAACAATCTTCCACTACCTTTCGCCAAACTGGCGGTGTTCACAATACCGCGCTATGTGATCGAAACAATATCCTCCTATCAAGAATGGATATTGGAAGACATAATGCATTAGATAAAATATATGGACATTGTTTACGCAACGATATATCTGTTAAAGGAAAAATCATTGCATTTAGCGGACGCATTTCATCCGAAATTTTACTCAAAGTTTCAAAAATCGGATGTGAAATTGTTCTATCTAAATCCGCACCAACAAAATTAGCATTGCAACTCGCTCACGATTTAGGCATTACCGTCGTAGGATTTATTAGAAATGAATCTTGTAATATTTACACACATCCACATCGAATTGATGGTTATCGATCGAATAACTAAAATAACTCCTCAATCGAGGAGTTATTTTAGTTATGAAAATGTAACATATCAAACACTTGAATAGTTAATAAAGTTAATATATAATTTCATTACATAATTAAAAACAAAATATTGTAGCATATATCTTTTCATTCTTTTACAAATTAAAAGAGACTGCTAACAAAACGCATACACATTCTTATATATGTAATGGATTTATTTGATTTAAAATCGACCAAGGAGGTTACAACGATGGAAATTCGCTTATTAACGACAGAGGACGCAGAAATATATTTAAAAGTTTGTATGGAAGGTTTAACGAAGAACCCGGAAGCTTTTAGCTCTTCTTATGAAGATGTTCTGAAACATGAGGATCCTGTAGCTGCTATGGCAAAACGATTAAGCAATCCGGATAAGTATACTCTAGGGGTCTTCAAAGATAACGATTTAATCGGCATTGCTACTTTAGAAACAAAGCCTTTCATTAAACAAGAACATAAAGCAAAAATCGGTTCCGTTTTTGTTTCCCCTAAAGCACGTGGCCTTGGAGCAGGACGGGCTCTCATTAAAGCAATTATTGAGAATGCCGATAAATTACATGTAGAACAACTTATGCTCGATGTTGTAGTTGGTAACGATGCAGCAAAAAAATTATATGAATCATTAGGTTTCCAAACTTACGGCGTACAAGAGCGTTCATTAAAACATAACGGTCAATATTGGGACGAGGAACATATGGTTCTATTCTTAAATGATTAATACTTCAATATAGTTTTTAAAAGCATCTTCTTATTAAGAAAGGTGCTTTTTTCATTACAGCAATGTAATCTTCATGTCACCTTTATCGATCGTACCAAACCTTTCCATTCATTATACTAAAAGTGTAAAGTGAAACTTTACTCAGTGGGGAACTACATCCCACGCTGATCGCATGTACTTGATATGTAGAGGAGAATGTGACATGAAACAAAACAAACGAGCTATGGTTTTAATATTTACTACAGCAATTGTAACTTCTGGATTAGCAATTTTACCTTGGTTTATTATATAAAGTGAAACTTTAATCAGCCCTCACCAATCGGACTTTTATGGGAAGCCCGCCCCCCACCTAACTTCTTTGCTTTCGCTGCATTTTGAAGTGGGGGTCTTACTGCCCATTAAAGTCGGATAAAAATACTCCCCCTAACAACGAAAAAAGCTTATTGCTTCTTAAGAAGCATGGTATTATCCCCTTTAGGTAGACAGTAAAAAAAGAGTCCATCTGGTATGATGGACTCAATACTGTTTTATCTGGAGGGGATTTTTTTATGGCAAGAAAGGGACAATCATTTCAAAAATATACAGAAGAACTAAAGCGAGAAGCAGTTCGTCTTCGAATAGAAGAAGGAAAATCATTACGGGAAATTCGTGAACACCTTGGTATAAAGAGCGATGCACAAATTATAGAATGGGTAAAACGCTCTCAACAAGGGCAGTCATTTGATGATCAACGTGGTGCTTGGAATCGTAAGAATTTTAATAGTCTTGAAGAAGAAAATGCATATTTGAAGGCGCAGGTTGAATATTTAAAAAAGCGCAATCCAAATCTACACGGGAAGGAATGGTCTTAAAGAAAGAACGATTTTCTCTTATCGATTCACTACGCCAAACATACCCACTCAAATGGTTATTTCAAATTGCAGAAGTGTCTAAGGCTGGATACTATAAATGGCGAAAATATCATAACGTGCATCGTTTACATCAAAAAAGGGATATGTGGCATAAAGAACATATTTTATCTATTCATCGTCAGCACCCTTACTATGGATATAAACGTATGACCCGTGCTTTAGCTCGAGAAGGAATGGTAATGAATCATAAACGTGTTCGTCGTCTCATGAGGGAGTTAGGCGTTCAATCTATTATCCGGAAAAAACGTCCATTTTACGGAAGAAAAACATCGGTGATATTTAAAAATCATTTGAATCGAGAATTTCAAGCGGACAAACAAAATCAAAAGTATGTGACGGATATTACTTATGTACGAATTGGAGATCAGTTCGCGTATTTGTCAGCTGTGTTAGATCTATATAACAATGAAATCGTTGCTTGGAAGTTGTCTCGAAGAAATGATTTAGATTTGGTTTTAACTACATTACAACAACTAGAGGGGAAATCTTTATCTACTAAGCCACTTTTACATTCAGATCAAGGGTTTCAATATACATCAAAGTCTTACGCAAAGCAGTTAGAAAGATTAGGATTTATCGGTAGTCATTCTAGACGTGGAAACTGTTTTGATAATGCATGTATTGAATCATTCTTCTCACATTTAAAAACAGAGAAGTTGTATTTAGTGCGTCCAAAAACGTATGAAATGGCTTATCAAACAATTCAAGAATACATTCAATTCTATAATACAGAAAGGTTCCAAGAAAAACTTCACGGCCTTTCCCCGATAGAATATCGGGAAAAGGCCGTGGCATAATACTCTTTTTATGACTGTCTACTTGACAGGGAGATGACCAGCAATAAGCTTTTTTTATATTATAAAATCCCCAAAATTTTATTTACACAACTTATAATAATAACCATAGATACGGCAACGCACATGACAACCGTATTACGATCTTGCTTTTCTTTTTTTGAAATTTCTTCTTTTGGATTCATGTGTATGATCTCCTTTTAAAAAAAGTGTGAGATAGGAAATTTTTCTTATCCGATGCGAGGTGAATACGAAAACCCTCTCTATCTCACATACACAATAGAATGGAATTGTCATTTTATAAATAAAATGACATGACGTTATGTCGCAACATAGGGTATTTTGTGTCGCTACGTTTTCTATTATAAAAAATAGTTGTGCAAAACTAGTGCATTTTTTATGTCAATTACTCTGAGCGAGAAATCACTCTTCCACTCAATCACATAAAAAGAGTTTTTTATCATTTTCATGTAAACTATACAAGTAGAATGAACAGTTTGGGGTGCACAAGATTATGGTAAAAATTTTATTAGTAGACGATGAAGAACGTATGTTACGATTATTAGATCTGTTCTTAAGTCCTCGTGGCTATTTTTGTATGAAAGCTACCTCTGGCCTTGAAGCACTAAAGTTAATAGAACAAAAAGACTTCGATATTGTTTTGTTAGATGTAATGATGCCGAATATGGATGGATGGGATACTTGTTATCAAATCCGTCAAATTTCCAACGTTCCAATCATTATGCTAACAGCTCGTAATCAAAATTACGATATGGTAAAAGGCCTTACGATCGGCGCAGATGACTATATTACAAAACCATTTGATGAGCATGTATTAGTTGCACGAATTGAGGCTATATTACGCCGGACAAAGAAAGATGGATTTGTTAGCTTCAATGGTATTGAGTGGGATAAAACGAAACATACTGTCACAGTGTATGATGAAAAAATCTCACTGACTCCTATCGAATTTTCGTTACTTGGACTATTTTTACAAAATACAAACCGTGCTTATAGCCGAGATGATTTAATCGAAAAAATTTGGGGTTATGAAACAGACATTGAATATAGAACAATCGATTCACATATTCGCAATATCCGTGATAAATTACGTAAAAAAGGATTTCCAGTTGAAAATTACTTAGAAACTGTTTATAAGGTCGGATATAAATGGAAAAGTGAATAATTACTTCGGTCAGTGGAAAATACCATACCACTGACCCTTTATATGAAATAAGGTATGGTGAGAAAATGAGTAAACTTTCACTTAAAATTGGGACATACTTTTTAATATTAGCTTTATGTATTGAAACAATTGCTTTCGTATCTTTTTACAAAAGCATTTCAACAATGCGGATTGAGGAAGAAACACTTGCTCTTTTAGAAAAAGGTAATCGCTATAGTAACAAAATTACACAACGCGCAAAGTGGAGTGCATTTGCTAAAGAAAAGAAACACGGCGAACGCGCTGAATACAATAAAAATCCTAAGCGCCCTATATACCCAGAGTTCGATATCGCTGATGAAGCTGAACACTTAGTTGAATCAGAATCAATTGCTAACTCTGATATAGCTATCATTATAACGGACAATAATGGAAAAATCATTTCCACTTCAGAACCTGTAACAAAGGCGATGCAAAAACAACTTACTTGTAAAACACAACATATTCCAGAAAACGGATTAGTTGTCGAAAAAAACTGGAAAAAATCAAAATTCATCACAACGGTAAGCCCACTTAATACAGCAGAGTTTCAAGGAAAGTTATATATGTTATTAAAAACATCTTTTTTAGAAAATATGTTGCTTAAACTCATGAACCAATTTCTTATCATTAGTGTTTTGACTGTTATTTTAACGACTATTTCTGTCTTTGTTTTTTCTCGTGTTATTACAGAACCGCTTATAAAAATGAAGAGGGCAACAGAAAAAATGTCAAAATTAAATAAGCCAATTCAATTAGGTATTAAACGGAATGATGAACTTGGAAGCTTAGCAAAAACGATTGAAGATTTGTCCAGTGAACTAACTTATATGAAAAAAGAACGCAATGAATTTCTTGCTAGTGTCGCCCATGAACTATTAACTCCATTGACCTATATGAAAGGTTATGCGAAAGTAGCAAAGAGAGACACTTTAACGAAAGAAGAGCGAGAAGAATACTTACAAATCATTGAGGATGAAACAGATAGTGTAACTGATCTCGTTCAAGATTTATTTATGCTTGTACAATTAGAACAACACCAATTTGTTATAAAAAAACAAAAAGTGACCCTTCAACCATTTTTAGAACGAATGGTTGAAAAAACAAAAACAACATTAACTAACAAACAAATGCAACTCCATGTATATTGCAAAGACGATTTAGAAGTTTGCATAGACGAAAGACGTATGGAACAAGTTATGTTAAATTTATTACACAATGCTTATCAACATTCGCTAGAAAACACCACTATTACAATACGCGTACTCACAGAAACAAATTCTTTTACAATAAGTGTACAAGATGAAGGTGAAGGTATTCCTGAGGAAGATATTCCGCATATTTTCGATCGTTTTTATCGTGTTGATAAATCTAGAACGAGAGCTACTGGAGGAAAAGGTATCGGGCTAGCTGTTGCGAAAGAAATTGTGGAATTGCATAACGGTTCCATTCTAGTAACAAGCAAATTAGGCGTAGGAACAACCTTTATAATTGAGCTACCTTTTGAATAATATGTGTGTGAAAACACCAGTAGTAGTAAACACTACTGGTGTTATTTTGTTCATAAAATCAGCTCATTTAGGCTAAGCTTTTGAAATTATTCTTATTTCAATATAAAATAAAGTGAAACTTTAATCCATGGAAGGGTTCACCCCATGGATCATTAGTTGAACCAATCGGGCATTTACGGGCAGTTATCTCCAATCTAACTTCCGCGCATTCGCTGGATTTTAAAGTTGGAGTCTACTGCCCACAAATAGCGGAGTAAAGATACATTTGTCAAAGATTTGGAGGGTGATATAATTGGATATCCATGTATTAACAAAAGACGAAGCGGAAATTTACTTAGAACTTCGTGTAGAAGGATTAAAGCAAAACCCTGAAGCTTTTAGCTCTTCTTATGAAGATATTATTAATAAAGAGTGTGCGATTGAATATAAAGCACAAAAATTAGCACAAGATGAAAACTATACGCTAGGTGCATTCAAAGATGGAAAATTAATTGGGGTTGCAACACTGGAAACGAAACCATATGTAAAACAAGAACATAAAGCTAAAATCGGTTCTGTATATGTGTCTCCAAAAGCACGCGGACTTGGAGCAGGAAAAGCACTTATTAAAGAATGTCTTGAACTTGCTAAATCTTTAGAAGTAGAACAAGTTATGCTTGATGTTGTTGTTGGCAACGATGGAGCAAAAAAACTTTATGAATCATTAGGATTTAAAACATTCGGTGTGCAAGAACGTTCATTAAAATATAACGGACAATATTGGGACGAAGAGCATATGGTCTTATTCTTAGACGAAAATAAATAAATAATAAAAAACATCCTCTCATGTATGAGGATGTTTTTTTACTTTTTTTCTAAACCACGCTGTATTTAATAGTTGAATCGCTTTTGCAATTTCTTCTTCTGATAAGATCGCAAACCCAAGTAAAACGACATTTTCAGGTGCAGTACCGTCTTTATAGTACGTAGAAACAGGATATACTTTAATACTATGTTTCGCAGCTTCTTGAATTAATTCTTCTTCTCGCATTCCATTATGCACTTGTAATAAAATGTGCAATCCTGAATCTTCTCCTATCACTTCAACACGATTAGAGAAATACTTTTCTATTTCAAAGACAAGTCGATCCCTCTTTTTTCGGTAGACGACACGCATTTTATGAATATGTTTTTCCCAATAGCCTTCATTTAAAAACTTTCTAATCACTTCTTGGTCCATTCTTGAAACACTTTGTGTATAAAATAAATATTGCTGTTGATACTTTTTAATTAATTTCTTCGGCAACACCATATAGCTCATCCGTAGCGATGGCAATAATGCTTTAGATAGCGTCCCCATATAAATAACTTTCCCCTCTGTATCTAACCCTTGCAGCGCCGGTATAGGCTTTCCAGAATAGCGAAATTCACTATCATAATCATCTTCAATAATATACCTGTCTTTCGCTTTCTTCGCCCATTGTAAAAGCTGCGTCCTTCTCGTAATAGGCATAATCATTCCATACGGAAACTGATGGGAAGGTGTAACAAATACAACATTCGCATTGCTATTTTCTAAATCTGCCATACAAATGCCGTCCCTATCTAAAGACAACATTTGAACCTTCTCTTCTCCCTGTTCAAAAACGACCATTTTCCTATGATACCCTGGGTTTTCCACTGCATAATTGCTTCCCTTTAACAATTGAAACAATAGTTTCACTAATATTTGTGTTCCCGCACCTAATACAATTTGACTAGCTGAACAACGTACACCTCTAGATTCATACAAATAATTCGTAATCTCTTCTCTTAAGCTCGCTTCCCCTTGAGGGTGTCCTAGAAAGAGAAGTTCGTTATTATACGGCTGCCATACTTCATTTACAATTTTCCGATACATATTGAATGGAAAAGCATTTGTATCAATGCCTGTTTGTGTAAAGTCAAATTTATAACTCTTCTCCTGAAACAGTACTTCTTCTATTCTCTCTTCGCTATCCTCTACATGAACCATTTGCTCAATCTTGCATACAAAATAACCTTTTCTCGATATCGACTCAATATAACCTTCTGCAAGTAATTGTTCGTACGCTGCCTCTACTGTATTTTTACTTACTTGTAAATGTATCGCTAACTTTCGCTTAGCCGGTAATTTCGTAAAAGGGACAATCGTTCCATCTTTAATCTCTTTTTTTATATACTCATACAATTGCACGTACAATGCTCTTTTACTATTCACATTTAAATTAGGCGTTAATTCTAACATGATATCTGACCCCTTAATAAAACTGAAATCTGATACTTTTTACAGTACCAGAAGTTATATATAATTCCTTTTATCATGTCACACATAAAAAATCAAATACTGGAGAGGAGAAACATGATAATGAACAATGGTAGACGTATCGGACTCATTATGATTATTACAGGAGCTACATTATGGGGATTATCTGGTCCAATGATTCAGTGGCTATTTCAGCATACTAATGTATCCTCAATTGATTTTTTAACAATTCGATTGCTGCTTGCGGGAATATTTATTTTATCTTTTTTACTGATAAAGAAACAAAACATTTTTCAAATTTGGAAACACCCTAGACATTCTATACAACTTATTATTTTCTCTATTCTCGGCATGCTCGGTGCACAATACGCCTTTATCGAAACAGTTCATATTAGTAATGCGGTCACAGCAACGCTATTTCAATTTCTAGGTCCTGTTTTTATTACCATTTATGTCGCATTTGAACAACGAAAATTCCCTGCTTCTATGCAACTACTCGCAATTGTAACTGCGCTAACGGGAACGTACTTTATTATTACAAACGGTTCAATTGAAAATATTGTTTTATCGAAAGAAGCCATTATTTTTGGCCTATTAACAGCAATTGGATTTGCATTTTATACCCTTCATCCAGCTTCCCTTATTAAAGAATGCGGAACAACCCTAGTAATTGGATGGGGGATGTTAATTGGCGGCATTGCCCTGCTTATTTGTAATCGCTCGTTTGGATGGACTCAGCTTTCGCAAACTTTTACAACAAAAACTTTTTCAATGCTTATTCTTATCATCATAAGTGGAACTCTTTCTTTTCTTCTTTATATCGGTAGTCTGAAATATTTAGCAGCAACAGAAACAAGCATTTTATCTAGTATTGAACCACTTGTAGCTGCCATCGTTTCAATCGCTTGGCTGAATGAATCTTTTGGAGCATATCAATTATTAGGCGGCGTATGTATCGTTCTTTCTGTTATTTTCTTAACGATGCCACAAAAAGAGAATGAGCCAGCCTTTACATCTGAACAAATATAAAAAATGTCAAAAGAGGTCGTACAAAACTTACGACCTCTTTTTATACTTTAAAGGAATTGTCCCGCTTTCTAGCAAATACAATTACACTAACAATCAAAATTAGGAGTGTGGCACCATGAAAAAAATCGGAACTATGCTACTGTTCTTCTTTCTCATCACTGGATGCTCGCAATTGCAACCTGATTCAGAATTACCTAAAAAAGAAGCTATCGCAACGTCATCCACTCAAGTTAATGCACCTTCCTTCTTTCACCTTAGCATTTTAAAAGATGTAAATTGGGAAGAAACACCCTCCTTCATACAAGAAAAAATACCTTTAAGAGGTATCGAAGACAAAATTGCAATGGCCGATAGCCCTATTATCGCAAATGAAAAAAATGAAATGATGTGGTACTTTTTAGATCCCAAAATGCCCACTGGAAAACTATCTATTATTGCACTAAAGCAAGGATCAGTAACTCCAACACCCGTACTCTTTCAACAAGAAACTTCCAAACCAACTTGGACTACTTCAAATACAATTGATTCCACTACAAACGAACTCCCTCTCACTATGTCACTACCTTCATCTGGATTATGGTTATTAAATATATATGTGAATGAAAAATATTATGATCAGTTTGTAATCAATGCGACAGAAAACAAATAAAATGAAGGAGGCTAAAGTAGCCTCCTTCATTTTATTTATCTTATACATAACTAATCGCCTGACTCCCCATTTGTACCCATGCCTTTTCAAAACTTTCTCTCGGTACCTTTACATCTAAACTATCACTTAGAGGATCTCGAATGTATACAAATTCCTTATCATATCCAACAAGTACTACACAATGTTCATTATACGTAATAGAAACATCTCCACTATTTGTTTCCCATGTAGTAAATTCATCTTCATCTAATGGCGCAAATGTTGCATTTGTAATCATGACTACCGGTTGTCCTGATGTTACACTCTTATAAAGTTCTTCTATACTCTTCCCTGTTAAGTCCACAGCTTTATTAGGTAAATACTTTTTCGCTAATTGAAAAAGTGGTCCATGATATACACCATATCCTGATTCAGAAAAGGTATAAATATTTCCTACAAATCCTTCATTCGGATTCCCACGTACACCATCTTTCATAAAATCAACTTTCTTTATTTCGTTTGCTAATTTCATCTTATCCACTGTAATACCTGCGTATTGTAACATCATCGCTAAGCTCGTCACTTCACAACCTCTATCTAACTCTGGTAACTGCTGAATGAAAGGTACATTTGATAAGATGACCTTTTCATCATTATTACTCATTCCGCTTTGTATATTGAAGAATGTTAACTTCTCCACATACTTTGTAATTCCATTTGTGTATACGTTCCATGCTACTATACCCAGTAAGGCCATACATATATACCACTTCCATTTCCGTATCACTCTCACGCCGATACGATAAACTTAACTAAATCTATACAATTCAATCAAATTTATACAAGTTAGTGCTTCATCGTGTTCTCGCAACCCCGAAGGGACGAGGGGTATAACACTCCACACGAGGCAGTATCGTTACCTCCTATTATCAAGCATTTATTTTACCCATCTTGATAAATTTATCGACGCATTTACATCCCGATCGTGATGGCTATTGCATAAAGCACAACGCCACTCACGTATTTTTAAACTCCACTGTCCTTCTGGTTGAACTGAATGGTCGTATTTTACTCCGCAACATGAGCAAATCTTGCTTGAGGCGAACCATTTATCAGCTTTTACATACGCAATGCCATACTTCTCGCACTTGTATGATAAACATTGAAAGAAGAAGTTTAATTTTTGAAATGAAAATGCTTTCGATAGTTTTTTGTTTTTTAACAGGTTTGAGATAAATAAGTCTTCCACAACAATTCTCATTGGTTTGGTTTTCACCAATTTAGCTGTTGCTTGATGGATATGGTTATTTCGGATATTCATAATTTTCCTAGATAACCGCAGGTGCTCGATTTTTGCTTTTTCATATCCAGCAGATTGAATTTTCACACCTTTTTTAAATCTCCTAGACATATCTCTTTGCGCTGACTTTTTCCTTCTCAAAAGTTTTTTAACCTTGGCATCTTTGTTTATATTTCGTTCTTTCATACCATTAGAAGCTACAAAAAGTTCTTTTAAACCAACATCCACACCAATCGATTCATTCGTTAGTTCTTGTGATTCAAAGTCTTCTTGGAATCCTACACTAATCCACCAGTAACGACCATCAAAGGTAACTCTTGGATTGGATGGTTTTTTATTTCTTGGTAGTTGTTGGCTTGTTTTCACTTCTCCAATAGACTGAATATGAACTACTCTCTTTCCTATAATCAGTCTTTCATAATTGGCATAAAATCCTTGAATCAAATCTTTTTTGGATTTATAAGAAGTGTGATACCCATTTTTGTACTTTTTGAACGAATTTTTTCTCGCCGTATCAAAATCTTTTGAAGCCTGTTTAGGAACTTGTGCATTGATTTCTTTTAACCACTCATACCTCTTTCGCTTCTTGATCTTTGTAAATCGTTTCTGTAAAGCTAACTGTGAAACAGATTTTCCAAATAGCTTATAGTATCTATCACTCATTCTTTTACAATAGTTATAAGCGAATCTTGCAGCACCAGCATGGTTTCTCAGCACTTGTTCTTGTTCAGGCGTTGGAATCAGTCTAACTTTCTTCGCCAATATCATCAGAATGTAACTCCTTTAATGAAAGATTTGTTCTTCTGAATCGTAGCGTGTTCCACCAGCATTCTCCTGAGACTACTCGGATGCAAACCTGTTAATTCTGATACTTGACTAACTCGTAAAAATTTCATTATTATTCTTACCTCATTGAACCTATCATAGCACGTACGTTCGGTATGTTCAATGAGGTTTGATAGATTTAATTAAATGTATCTCGTTCAACTAAGGGCGCAATTCCTTAGCCAGTTCTCTTATGAACTTCTCATGTTTTCACATGAGCGCAGACTATATGTTTATCTCTTTAGAGATAGAGGATTTTTCCACCACCATAGGCTTGTGGTGTACTCTCGTCAGTTATACGAGATAGTCGTTGAACGTTCATCTTATCACTTTTGACTTAGATGATTCGAGGCGGAAGACCCATTGTTCTAGTGTTTAGGATTTAACCTTGCACCATCTGATTGATTTTTTCTGCTTTCGCGACATTCACGCTCACTATTTCTAGCCACGTTGTAGTTCAATCAGCTTTAGGGATTGCCCGCAGTTAACCCTCACTACTAGCCAATCACTTGACTAGCAGGGCTTACTGATATATTTAATTAACTTTCGTTATAATTGGTTAAATAAATCGTAACAGTTAGTTACCCTTCTTAGTTCGTTAAATACGAATAAAACGCGTCCGCATCCGTGCGAATTACCGGTACAAAATTTAGTTCTTTTCCTTTTTCAGGCTGATCTTTTTTTATTTTTTCTGCTAGTTCTTGAGTGTTCATATTCGTTTTATCCATATTAAGTTCATCTGCCATTTGTAACACCTTTTGTTCATTAATTTCACTTAATACTTGATATATATCTTTCCCATACAAATCAATATGATATTTTTTTGCCTCTTCTTGCACTTTTTGTTCGTACACTTCTTGTGCTAACTCTTCTATCTCTTTTCCTTTTTTTGAAATACCTAACTTCCCTGCTTCCTCTCTTACTTTCGTTCCATAGATTTCTTCCGCAATTTCCTCTATTTCTTTTCCATTTGTTGAAATACCTAATTTATCCGCTTCATCGCTAATTTTAATCGTATTAATTTGAGTAATCAAATTTACAATTGATGTATTTTCTATTGATATGCCTAGCTTTAACGCTTCTTGCTTCACTTTTGTTTCATAGATTTCTTCTGAAAGAGTTCCAACATCTTTTCCTTCAATCGAAATTCCTAACTGTTCTGCTTCTCTTCCTACTTCCGTCTCATGGATTTCTTTTTCTAGCGTAATTTGTTCTTTCCCTGCCGTTTCAATCCCTAAATTCTCCGCCTTTTCTTCTGTATGCACAGCATGTATCTTTCCATTGTTTAATTGTTCTTTGCTGCGCTGCTTGTAATCTGTCTTTCCTTTTGATGTTTCAGAAGGAGAGGCACCCCCTAATATACTTAAACTCATTACTCCAATAGTGAATACCGTCATCATTTTCTTTTTCAAAATTAATTCCTCCCTCTTACACTTTCTTTTCCATCATTCCCATAAAATTTTAATACTATATTATGATCGATGTAATCTACTCAAATACCTTTTTATAATCGCTTCTTTATAGGGCGAACTTTCCGTATATAATACATGTTAAAAATAGTTTCTTAACTTTCCCTTAAAAAAAGACGACCTTGTAAAAACAAGATCGTCTTCTCACTTATATTCTTTGGTTTTTCGGAAGAATCACTTCAAAACAAGTACCCTCTCCCCATCTGCTCTCTACTAATATTTTCCCATAATGCTTTTCTACAATCCAGTTCGCGATTGAAAGGCCTAATCCCGCTCCTTCTGACGCACTTCTCGCTTTATCCCTTTGATAAAAACGATTAAATAGTTTTGGGATATCCTCATCTTTCACTCCTATCCCATCATCTTTCACTCGTATACGAATTGAACTGTTCATTTGCGTACAATCGATTTGAATATGACCACCTTCATTCGTATACTTCATCGCATTATCTAACAATATGACCATCATTTGATGAATCCGCTCTCTATCACCCATAAAAGATACGCCACGTTCTACTTTTAATATCATTTCTTTTTCTTGATAAGAAGCAATCTCCTTATATGGAGCTACTATTTCTTCTAACAATTTATCGAGTTCAAATGTTTTCTTATCCATCTCAATTTGATTAGAATCAGAACGTGCTAGCAATAATAAATTACTAACGAGTTTTGATAACCGCCTACATTCTTTTGAAATTGTAGAAATATCCATCGCTTTTTCTTCTATCGTAGCGGATGGTGACTGGAATAAAACATCTGTTTTTGATTGAATAACTGCAAGGGGTGTCCTTAGTTCATGTGATGCATCAGAAACGAATTGCTGCTGTTTTTCCCATGAATTTTGAATGGGTACAAGTGCCCTGCCAGCTAAGAAAAAGCCAATTCCTATTGCACATAAACTTCCTACGCTACAACCTATCACAAGAATTAAAAATAAAGTATGTAACATTTCTTTTTCAGCTGTTATATCCCTTGCAATTTGAACTATTTTTGCATCTTTCTGAAATGCAAATATTCTAAAATATTGTCCTTGTACTTCTATATCTTGCAAAGTTCCTAATTTCTTTGGAGAAAACTTTTCCAAATTATCTTCAAAGATAAAACGACGTTTGCCGTTTTCAATATCTATCTCCACCGTGTTTCCCATCCAAGTTAACTCCATTATCCTTGGATCCCCAATTGGAGGATATCCCCTAATTTTTTTAGGTAGTTTTTTATCATCTGCATTCTTTCTATGTTGAACGGCTTTTTCTATCGATTCATTTACTCCACTATAAATACGCTTATATGTGTAAGAATAAATGATACTACCTAATACGCCTATCAAAATGATAAATACTAATGAATTCAATATAGTCAATCGAATACGCGTCTTCTGAAACATACTTCCCTTGTTCATTGTTCTTTTAATATATATCCAATACCTCTAACGGTTTGAATATCTTTCTGATAACCGAATGGCTCTAATTTTTTACGTAAATGATGTACATACACTTCTACAATTGCCACTGTCGTATCTGAATCAAATCCCCAAACACGATCAAAAATTTGTTCACGCATTAAAATCTTTCCGCTATTTTGAACGAGGTACTCTAGAAGCTCATATTGTTTTAATGTTAACTTCATACTTTGTCCATCTACTTGAACATCTTTATCTTTTCCAAACAGTTCAATCCCTTTATATCGAATAGTCTGCTTCGTTGTTAAACTACCACTTCGCCTTAATAAAGCACGAATTCTTGCTTTTAATTCTGGGGCCTGAAACGGCTTAACGATATAGTCATCCCCGCCAAAATCCAACCCTTTCACGCGATCTTCTAAAGAATCTCTCGCTGTCAAAAATAAGACAGGTGTTTCAATCTTTTCATCACGTATTTTTTGAATTACTTCAAAACCGTCCATTTCTGGCATCATCACATCAAGTAAAATAGCGTCATATATATTTTGTAATGCTAGAAATAATCCATCTTCTCCATTCAATGCTGTATCTACTTCAAATTCATCGCATAATATTTGGACAATGGACTCTAATAAAGAAGCATTATCTTCTACTACGAGTAAGCGCATATTCTCACCTTCCACCATATCGTTCGATTCTATTTATAATCACATTCCTGCTTTTCCTAACAAAAGAATATAATCATATTTTGTAACTTCATTTTTAATTCGTTCTTTCTACACTTTTTCTTGATACAGAATTTTAAAGATTAATTATAAAGACTCTTCCTTAAATTTACCTTAATAAAAAATTGAAAGAAATAAGATTTCCCTTATCTCTTTCAATTTTTCACTACATATACCCTTTTGCTCGGCAATTCTAAACAATTTAGCTGGCCGCCATATACAGCACCGCCATCAATTCCTATAATACGATTGCTCCCAAAATATACGCCACAATTCTCACTACCGTGAAGCGTTTTTGTTTCCGTATGACCAAATACAACAACCTTTTCACCACTATACCCACTATGAAACTCATTACGAATCCACATTAACGTATATGGTTCACATTCAGAAACTCGTTTCAATGGCTCAACACCAGCATGTACAAATATATACTTTTCTGTTTCAATGTAATGATCTAATTCCTGAATAAACTTTACATGTTCATCTAATACACGAGATTGTAAAATCTTTTTTTGGAAATTCCCCTCATTAACCACAATATCTTCTTCTACAAATCCATAGCTGTATAACGTCTTGTCTCCACCATTCCTTTTTACCCAATGGTTCCATGAACGTTCCTCATCAGTCGTTAACGCCTTAATCATCATATCTTCATGATTGCCCTTTAGAACGAAGGCTCCATCTTCTTTTAACTCTTTTACTTTTTCAATTACTGCACGCGCATTTGGACCACGATCCACATAATCTCCCAGTAAAATTAATTGATCCTGTTTTGCATCGTATTGAGCTTCTTCCAGTAACTGTTCGAACTTTTCTATTTCTCCATGAATATCACTAATAACAAGAATTCTTTTCATATTATCACCCCTCTTTCTAATTATAGTTCAAAACGACAGAAACTTCAGAATTGTAGATTAAAACCGCATTTATTACAGATACAACGATTATCCTTACAACAATGTAAGTCTCTTGTCATCCAATTCGATGGTTGCGATTGCTATATTTCCTTATACTAAAAGTAAGAAATGAAACAAAAAACAAGGAGAGATGAGATATGAAAAAAGTGATGGAAGTTATGGTAGCAGTAGCAGAGGTTTTCGTAAATGGCAAACAAGTTGCAATGGAGTTAAACAAATAATGAAAAGGACAAGATTCATTCTAGACCCTTTACTCATATAAAAGAGATAAGACTTCTTCATTTTTTTGATCCCTTATCTCCTAAAAAAAGCCGTATCCTTTTTCGGATACGGCTTTCTCTTATTTTTGACTCGTACGAGCTGAAATGCTAATTGCTCTATCTGTAGCTTTTGCAGCTTCATCTAACGCTTCTTTACTATTCTTTCCGTCATACATTGCTTCTAATGCTTTTACAACTGCATCTCGTGATTCTGGGAATACACTAATTAAAGCACCTTGTGTTGCTGGAGATTGTTTCGTCGCTTGCAATTGATCTACTGTTACTTTTAACTGTGGATATTTTTCATATTGCTCTTTTACTAATGGTTCATTATATGCATCTGGATTAATAGAGAAGTAGCCTGTTGCAGTATGCCATTTTGCTTGTACGTCTGGCTTCGTTAAATATTTCATAAAGTCCCAAGCACCTTGTTGTGTTTCTTCTGAAACCATATTCGTCATCCATAATGATGCTCCACCAATAACAACACCATGTTGTTTTGAATCTTCTGGGTATGGAATATATGAAACGCCTACATTAAACTTAGATGCATCAATTAAATCACGAACACCTGCTGAAGAATCTAAATACATAGCAACTTGTCCAGACTGGAACGCCGCACGAATATCATCCCAACTTGCTCCATACTTTCCTAGTGCACCAGCTTTATTTAACTCATCTAGCATCCCAAATACTTTCTGTCCTTCTTTACCGTTAAATACAGCTTTCTTTGCAGCATCTTTACGACCATTTTCATTATCTACATATAAAGCGCCTTGTGTCGCTAACAATTCTTCAAAGAACCAACCATAATTCAGCATTGAAAATCCATATTGTTTTACATTTCCGCCTTCTTTAATCGTTAACTTTTTCGCTGCTTCTTGTAATTCCGCATATGTTTTTGGAGCTTTCTCTGGATCTAAGCCCGCCTTTGCGAAAGCATCTTTATTATAAATTAATACTGGTGTAGATGAATTAAATGGCATAGAATACATTTTTCCATCAACTGAATAATAATTTGTAATTGCTTTTTCCAACTTTGAAGTATCGTACTTATCTTTTTTTATCCAACTATCAATTGGCGTAATCTTTTTACTATCAATCATATATTTTGTTGTAATTTCACTCGACTGAACAAGGGCTGGCGCTTCTTTCGTAGCAGACATCGTTCTAAATTTCGTTAAAGACTCTTCATATGTCCCTTGGAACTCCGCCTTTATCTCGTATTTATTTTGCGACTTATTATAGTCTGCAACAAGCCCATCTAGCACGCCTTGTGTTTTTCCACCCATCGCATGCCAAAAACGAATTACAGTTTTATCACCATTTTTTTCAACTGGTGCTACTTTTGCCTGCGCTTCCGGTTTTCCTTCTGTTTTACTATTTGAACAAGCTGCACTAGATAATGCCATTGTTGCTATCATTAATAGAGCAGCACCTTTTTTAACTAGACCCATTTTAATCTCACCTTCTCTTAGTTATTTAATTGCACCTTTTGTTAATCCTTGTTGTAATTGCTTTTGCCCTAAAAATAGTAGAATCAATGTCGGAATTACGATAACCGTAACACCGGCCATTACGCTTCCCCAATCAGTTGCAACTTCTTGAGACTGAAGCTGCTTCACACCAATTTGGACTGTTCTTACCTTTTCATCAGTGGTCACTAAAAGTGGCCATAAGTACATATTCCATGTTGTTAAAAAACTATATACTCCAAGCGTAATAAAACTCGTTTTACAATACGGAATTACAACGCTAAATAAAAACTTTACATTTCCAATCCCTTCAATAAAAGCAGCTTCTTTCAGTTCATTCGGAAGCGTCATAAAGTGTTGACGTAGTAAGAAAATACCGAAAGCTGTTGCAAAAAACGGCACTGTCATTCCAGCGAAGCTATTGATCCAACCAAAGTTTTGAATCGTTAAAAAGTTAGGTACCATCGTCGCTTCCCACGGAATAAGCATCGTTGAAATAAACAGGAAGAAAATAAGATTTCTTCCTTTAAACTGAAGAAAGACGAAAGCATACGCTGCTAAGCTTGATACGATAAGTTGTCCAATCATAACAACTGTCGATACAACTAAACTGTTATATAAGTATGTAAAAAGCGGTACTTTTTGAAAAATATTAATAAAATTATCAAAAGTAAATTGAGTCGGAAATAACCTTCTCATTTGAATATCGTCTGGTGTCATAAAGCTTATTAAAAATGCATAGAGTACAGGAAAAAACACCATTACTGCACTAATAATGAGCAGCATGTATAATAGGAAATTTTGTTTCCACTGTTTAACAATCATTTATAATGCACCTTTCTCTCAGCAAACTTGAATTGAAGTAATGTAGCAATGAAAATGAAAATAAATAATACCATCGCTTGTGCACTTGCTGTTCCAAATTGATGATTCACAAATGCCTCTTTATAAATCGAATATACAATTAAATTCGTTGCATCATTTGGTCCACCATGCGTTAAAATATCAATTTGTCCGAAGCTTTGGAACGCACTAATTAACGTTACTGTCACGATAAAGAATAAAGTTGGTGATAGCATCGGTAATGTAACACGACGAAGCTTATATAAATAGCTAGCACCATCTATAGATGCACTTTCATATAAAGACGTATCAATGTTTTGTAAACCACCTAATATAACTAAAAATGCAAATCCTGTATTCACCCAAACCGTTGTAACTGATACAGAGAACAATGCCCAATCTGGACTCGTTAACCATGCGATTGCAGGTAGATTCATAGAGGCTAATATATTATTAAATAATCCGACACTTGGATGAAATAAAAATAGCCAAATCACCGCACTAGCAGCTACTGATATTCCCATAGTGGAAGAAAATAACACACGGAATACCCCAATACCTCTTACTTTTCCATTTGCAATCAATGCAAGAAATAAAGCGAGTATAATACTCGTAGGCACTGTATATACAACAAATAATAAAGTTGACTTTATGCTTTTGTAGAAAGCAGGATCAGAAAATAAGTATTGATAATTTTCTAAGCCAACGAAAAGATTAGCTTCTCCGTGTATATCTGTTAAATAAAAGCTATAGTAAATCGTCCTAAATAATGGATAAAAAAGAAAAATCGAGAACAATAAAATAGATGGCGCTAAAAATAATAATCCTATTCTTAACTCTTTCGTTCTACTCCATAAATTCTTCTTTTTTACCACCTTTGCTTGGGCTGGTAACTTGCCTACTTCAATCATTATTTCGCCACCACTTTCAACTCTTCTTCAGCTACCACTTTTAATCGTTCATTCGTATTTTGATGAAAGAAGCATAACTTATCTTGTGAGAATAATAATTTTACTTTGTCACCTTTGTTCAGGAGTAGCTGTCCAATGACTTTTGCACTCCAAGTTGTTCCATTTATTGCGAAGTTTAATATAGATTCGTTGCCTAATACTTCTACAGATTGTAGCGTAACTTCTTGTCCTTCCTCAGACAGGGCAATATGCTCAGGACGCATGCCTATGCGAATTATTCCTTCTGGTAATTGCTTTAACTGTCCAATAGATAACGGAATTTGCAATTGCCCTATATGTAATACACCTTTTTCTTTGTCTACTTCTCCATCATTTATATTCATCGAAGGAGACCCTATAAAACTTGCAACAAATTCATTTGCTGGTTCGTTATAGATGTCAAGCGGTGTTCCAACTTGCTGTATACTTCCTTTATTTAAAACCATGATACGGTCCCCCATAGTCATCGCCTCTATTTGATCATGAGTAACGTAAATCATTGTAATTCCTAAACGCTGCTGAATTTCTCTAATTTCAATTCTCATTTGCGCACGTAATTTCGCGTCTAAATTCGAAAGTGGTTCATCCATTAAACAAATCGGTGCTTGGCTCACGATTGCTCTAGCAAGCGCAACACGCTGTCTTTGTCCACCTGATAATTGACCTGGTTTCATTTTCACATACTCTTTCAGCCCTACCATTTCAATAGCTTCCATTAATCTCTTTTGCCGCTCTTCTTTTTGTACTTTCCTTACCTTAAGTCCAAATAAAATATTTTCTTCTACAGATAAGTGTGGGTATAGTGCATAATTTTGAAATACCATTGATAGATTACGATCTTTCGGCTCTAAATCATTAGCAACACGTTCATTAATAATTAAATCCCCCGAAGAAATTTCTTCTAGGCCAGCGATCATTCGTAATAATGTGCTTTTCCCACATCCTGAAGGCCCAACTAAAACAAAAAACTCGCCCTTCTTAATGTGAACCGATACACCCTTAACCGCTGTCTCTTCTGCATTTTTATATACCTTTGAAACATTTTTCAATTCAATCACAAGATTGCACTCCTTTTTTCTTCTTGTATCCATACTTCATAGTGACTCGTCGAAATCGCACTCGCTCCTGCACGAATGGCAACTTCTGCATCTTCTCGCGTTTGAATCAATCCGCCTGCAATGATAGGAAATTCTATTTCCTCTGCTAACTGCTTAATAATGGAAGGCATAATACCAGGCATAATCTCTACTGCATTCGGTTTAGTCGTTTTACAATTTTCAATTGATTTTGTAAGAGATAAAGTATCGACAATAAAAATACGTTGGATCGTTTTTAATCCAATTTTATTGGCATTTCGAATTGTCGATCCTTTTGTTGAAATAATGCCTTGTGCTCCGATAACGTCTTGAATATACAAAAGTGCTTCCTCTGTATTCGTATTTAAACCTTGTATAAAATCACAATGAAGAAAGACATCATGTCCATGTTTCTGTAATTCATATACACGCTCTGGTAATTCCAGCATTGAACCCGTCATAAGAAAAACTGTTTTCGGTAATTTTTTGTATGTGTTGTATCCTTTCCAATCCTTTATCATCGCAATATAAGGTTCTTTAAACATACATTCCACCTAACTTTTCTGTTTTTATCCAAACTAAAAACACCTACTTACATAGAACACCTTTCTCCTTATTTGAACTCTAGGGAATAGAGCACACCTAAGAAAGTGGCACGTTATATGTAAGCGGGTGTTCTCAAATGTTCTCTACCCTAGTTATTTTATTACCTTTACTATATTACGCATTTATTAAGTCAGTTTTGATAGATTGTTAATTAGCCGTTAACCGAATGTTAATATTCACCATATCCCCTTAACATTAATCTAGATATAAAAATAAACCCCCAACAGTAAACCACTATCTTTAAAATTTAAGTAATATGCAAATCCATTCCATAGTTAATCAGTTTTAGTTTTCTTGCAACTGCTTGTGAAGCAAAGTTATCCCAAGAAGTACTATAAAGTGGAATGCGGTTTTCTTCTTGTATTGATATCGCCCAGGCTGTAACAACATCAGTACCATATCCATTCCCTTGAAACTCCGCTAAAGTTTCCACACTCGCCTCAGCAGCTACAGGTGTACTCCTAGCACTGCAACATATAGAAACTACCTTTTCATTTTTTACAATTGCAAGGTAAGGTTGCCTCCACTCCATCTGTTCTATTAGATGAGGAAAATTTTCTCGTAAAAGCTCTTTATTCTTCTCTGTTATCTGTATTGTTCTAGTTGGCTTATGTAAATTATTAGAGAACATGAAAGCAGGGCCCATCCAAATATTTTTTACTGTTCTTTCTTCATTTAATACATGAATAATCTTTGCTACCTCTATGTGATTTGAAGGTTCTCGAATTAAGTTCTCAATCTTACTTACCATTTCATCATCCAGATCACAATGATATCTCGTTATACTCCCTTCACGAGTTCTGCCAAGAAAAAAACGTGGTGCTTTCGGATTTCCTTGTTCATTTACATATTTCATTTTCCCTACTTGATTATGAACAAATAAAACCTCTACTTGAATTGCTATTAAATCAAGTTCTGAGAGCCTCATTTATATCCTCCTTAGTTACTTCATATACCATTTACAATCTATTTTTCATGCTCAAAATAAAAATCCCATTTACATACACATTACTGAATCCATCATGCTAACTGATTTCTTCATTCTGTCTATCTAAATGGGATTATTTTTCGTTTTTTATTCTACTGGTTGTTGTGGCTGTACTACTTCATTCGCTCCAGCTGCCCTCAACATATTTGCAATATCTTTAAAACCTCTTTTTTCAGCATATTGCAGTGGCGTAATATTTTCCTTATTGGCCATATTTACATCTGCCCCGTGGTCAATAAGCATTTGAATTACTTTCTTATGGTTTTCACTACCATTTCCTAATACGATTGCTTCTACTAAAGCTGTTCCACCACGAGCATTTTTATAATTCACATCAATATCTGTATGCTCTAACAATTCTTTTACGACCTCTACATGGCCACGCTCAGATGCAGAAATAAGTGCTGTTCCACCTGACTTAGTCGTTTCTTTCGTATTAACTCCTGCATTAATTAATACTTTTACAATATCCGTATAGCCTTCTCTACTTGCATAAAGAAGTGGATTGCTTTGTTTCTCATCTTTAATTTCAATATTAGCCCCTGCACCAATTAATGCTTTCACTGTCTCTACATGATTTTGGTACGTTGCTGCAAGGACAGGTGTTTCTCCGTTGTCACCTTCTACATTTATATTCGCTCCATCTTGGATCAACTTCATAGCTGTTTCTGTGTCTCCAAGAGTTGCAGAAAGTAGCAACTGTTTGTCCATTAAATTTATACTTTTTTCTTCTTTAGATTCTTCCTGTTCTTTATGCTTCTCTTTTTTCTTTTCGTTTTTCACATGAACCGGTTTCGATTCTGGCTCTTCTTGCTTATCGCAAGCCACTACCGTCATTAAAAGTCCTAATAACATACATAATAAAATTTTTTGTTTTCTCACAACTACAGCTCCTATGAAAGATAATGTTTTCTTAACCATTCCTCCATCACATACAATAACTCTTCTTGAGTACATTTATCCATAAGCCCTTTATATTCCTTCTTTAATCGGATTATCTAAACTTATATTAGCGAAGCAATTAGTTTAGCACGATTTTACCGCATTTGTATACATTTCTAAAAAGTACATAAAGTGAAACTTTAATCAGTGGGGGTTTTCTTCATCCCCCACTGATTATTAGTTGAACCAATCGGGCTTTTATGGGCAGCCCGACCCCCACCTAACTTCTTTGCTTTCGTTGCATTTTGAGGTGGGGTCTTACTGCCCATTAAAGCGGGATAAATGATTGCTTTAGGTTACTATATTCCATTGTAACCGTTCTTCTAAAAATTTTACACCTTTTCTATATTTGCACCTGAATAATACTAGAAAAAGACAACTATATAGTTGTCTTTTTCTAGTATTAATGATGCGCACCGTGATTTCCCTTTTTCGGGTTCCCCATCATTTCTTTATTCATTTCCCATTTATGCTCTGCTAGCTCTTTATACGAAAGAATTTTCCCCTTATAGTTAGATACAAAGCTCTCTGCATCTTTTTTGTTTTTAAATGAAATGACATTATAAGCCATTGGTGTTGTAATTGTTTTATCATATACATAAGTAGCGTCTTCTAACGAAACCCAATCTTTCGAATCATAATCTCGAACAAATTTTTCTTTCGTCTTTTCACCTGGATTAATCTCCATCCATTTATACATACAACCGATATCATCAAACTTTAATGCTTTTCCATTTTCTAAAATGATTTCTGTTGCAAATTGATTATCCATTACCCCAATTTGGCAAATATCACACTTATCATGTTTCTCATCAATTGCCACAGCCTCTGCTTGTTTCTTACCACATCCTACAATTGTAAAGACAAAGAATAAGCATATAGCAAGCATCACATACTTTGTTCTCATTATATTTCCTCCCTAACCGTATCTTCTACAAGGAGCATATCAAAAACTTGTGTGCGATTTGTGAAAAAACGATGTGTCTTTTGTAATATATGGAACAAAAAAGATGTGTAGTCCTCTCTACACACCTCTCATCATTCACAACCTGTAATTAATAAATCATCTTCCAACCTAACTAATAATGTACCTGTATGAATTTGCTGTCCAACAACTACATTTACTAATCTTATATTTCCACTGATGCCGACTGCAACCTTTTCAAGTTCACCGTTATTTTTTCGGATCATCATTAATTTTTCCCACTCATATACGTAAGAAGATTCATTAACAAAAATCTCTTCTACTTTTCCTTCATAAGAACTACAAATCTCTTCCATTCTTGTTTTCATATAAAATCTACTCCCTATTTCACACTTCAATATTTTCATCTTATTCTACCATTCTTATGGAGAGCAGCTTATTTTTAAAAAATTCAAATTAACTACCGTGAACAAAATGACCAAAATAAAAATTATGCTTCTAATGATGTTATTTTTCAAATTATTTACCATTCAAATAGATACTTTTATGATAAACAAAAAAACCTTTTTTCTGAATTTTTATTTTATTTTGAAAGCGCAATCATTTTGAGGGGGAGATTACATGTTAGCACTACTTGGATTTGCGATGGTATTTGTCTTTATGTTTTTAATTATGACGAAACGTATGTCAGCACTAGTAGCATTAATATTAATTCCAATTACGTTCGCATTAATTGGAGGCTTTTATGCAAACATGGGACCTATGATGTTAGAAGGAATTCAAAAACTAGCACCTACTGGTATTATGCTTATGTTTGCCATTTTATATTTTGGAATTATGATTGATAGCGGTTTATTCGATCCTGTCATTAGTAGGATTTTGAAATTTGTGAAAGGAGATCCTTTAAAAATTGTTGTTGGCACAGCAATTCTTACAATTATCGTTTCATTAGATGGGGATGGAACGACAACGTATATGATTACTGTTTCCGCAATGTACCCACTATATAAACGCCTTGGAATGAATCCACTTATATTAGCTGGGGTTGTTATGTTAGGTGCAGGCGTGACAAATCTTACACCGTGGGGTGGACCGACAGCTCGTGTTATGAGTGCACTTGGACTAGACGCATCAGAGCTCTTTACACCACTTATACCAGGAATGATTGCTGGTGCACTTTGGGT
Source organism: Bacillus sp. FSL R9-9834 (assembly GCF_038006905.1). Taxonomy (NCBI): domain Bacteria; kingdom Bacillati; phylum Bacillota; class Bacilli; order Caryophanales; family Bacillaceae; genus Bacillus; species Bacillus sp. FSL R9-9834. The sequence continues at coordinate 572,371 of NZ_JBBOWD010000001.1, read as the reverse complement.
AGTTTTCGTTGCTTACTATCTTGGAAAAAAAGAAAGAAAGCGTTTAGGCATTATGGATGTACAATATTTAAAACAAATGCAAACGATGGATGAGCAAGCTGCAACAGTAGAAGCTGCTGTTCATAAGCGCCCTAAACTTCTATGGATTAACTTTTTATTAACTGCTACCTTACTTGTCTGTCTCATACTAGAAGTTATGCCGTTACCTGTTTTATTTACAATCGCTTTCGCTATTGCTGTTATGATTAACTATCCGAACTTAGAGCAACAGAAAGAGCGTATTGCTTCTCACGCAGGAAACGTATTAGCGGTTGTTTCTCTCGTATTTGCCGCTGGGATTTTCACTGGGATTTTATCAGGAACAAAAATGGTAGATGCAATGGCTAAAAGTGTAGTAACTCTTATACCAGACGCTCTTGGACCACAACTACCAATTATTACAGCTCTTCTTAGTATGCCATTCACATTTTTCATGTCCAATGATGCATTTTATTTCGGTGTACTACCTATTTTAACGAAAGCTGCTGCCACTTACGGAATTAGTGCAGCTGAAATGGGACGCGCTTCCTTACTCGGGCAACCTGTTCACTTATTAAGCCCTCTTGTTGCATCCACTTATTTATTAGTCGGAATGGCTAAAGTTGATTTTGGTGAACATCAACGCTTCACTTTATTGTGGGCAGTTGGAACGACAATGGTCATGTTGATTACTGGAATTGTAATTGGGATTATTCCGATATAAAATAAAAAACAGTAGCGGACATATATCCTCTACTGTTTTTTATTATGAAGAAACAAGAAAATATCTTCTCTCTGGTCTCCCCACACTTCCATATATAAGCTCTGCATGAACTTTTTTCCCAGATATTAAATACTCTAAATAGCGCCTTGCTGTTGACCTACTTACTCCGACCATTGAGCTTAGCACTTCCGCAGTAATACCTTCTTCCTTTACTGTTAACATATGCTTTTTTATTTTTGCTAAAGTTAAGGGGTCTATACCTTTCGGCGCATATTCTATTTCATTTCCCTTTACACCCCTTTGAGACCATAAATGTTCAATTTGTTCTATAGATAACTGATTATTTTTCTTTAACTGTACAAGCTTTTTTTATAATTTTCCAAACTTGTCTTAAATCGATCAAACATAAGTGGTTTTACGATATAATCTGTTACTCCGCCTCGCAGGGCGTGCCTCACTACATCTGTTTCCGATGCAGCTGTAATCATAATAATATCTGTATCATGTAAATTATGCCTAATATATGTGACAAGTTCGGTTCCTTGCATATCAGGTAAGTACACGTCTAATAAAACAAGCTGTGGCTTCACAAGATCTAACCATTCTTTCGCTTGTTCCCCAGTCGTCGCTGTTCCAATTACTTTAAATCCCTCAATCTTTCCAGTAAAACGCCGATGAATATCTGCAATTCGAATATCATCTTCTACAATCAATACTTCAATCTCCTCACCCATTACAACTCGCCTCTCTCTTTCGGTAATGCAATAATAAACAATGCACCACCTAAATCCCCTTTTTCGATTGCGATACTTCCATTTAAATCTTCTACTAACTCTTTCACTTTTGCTAATCCATACCCTCGCTTCTCGCCTTCTTTCGTCGAGAAGCCTTTATAGAATATGCTAGTAATGACCTCATCATGAATCCCTTGTCCTGAGTCTTCCACTTCAATTACTATTTCTTCTCCGATATCAGTTACAAACATTCTTACTTTCTTATTATGTTCTTCATTTCTTTCAATCGCTTCAAATGCATTCGTAATTAAATTTCCTAAAATAGAAACGACATAATTACTCTCAATATGCGGGCTTAATTTGTCTAAGCTACTCTCTCTGTCTAGCATAAAATCAATCTTCAACTCTCTTGCTCTATTATAGAATCCAATTAAAATCCCACCTAACCATGGATTTTGAATTCGCTTCATAATAAATTGAACAAAATCTTGATAGACCGCCGTTTCCTTATGAATAAGCTCTAAAGCATCTTCATATGATTCTAACTGGATAAGTCCTGAGAGCGTATACAATAAGTTATTATATTCATGCGTTTGCGCTCGTAATGCCTCTGTATATTGCTTCGTCTGAGATAATTCTGCTGTTAACTGATCCATTTCAGATTTCAAACGTAAGCTCGATACAACACCAGTTACTTTATTCTTTACTTTAATAGGTAGACGATTCGCAATAACAGCCTGCCCTTTTATATTTAATTGACGATCAAACTGTTCTTCCCCAGTTTGAAGTACATCTAGTATCGTTGAATTAGGAATTACATCTAAAATAAATTCTCCAATAATATTTCGTTGTTCATCTAATGAAAGAATGTCATAAGCTGCTTGATTGACTAATCTAATCATCCCATTTTGATCAATAACAATAATCCCTTCACGTACAGATTGAATCACTGTACTATGCTCTTCATATAAAGATGAAATTTCTTCTGGCTCCATACCAAACATCATTCTTTTTATACTGCCTGCTAAATATATAGAACCAATTATCCCAATTAAAAGACCTGCTATTGTAATCCAAAATACACGCTTTCCATACACTTCTACTGCACCATGAATATCGTCCATTGAAAATCCAACAGACACCACGCCAATAATTTCATTTTCCTGATTACGGATTGGAACTTTTCCGCGTAATGAAGGGCCTAATGATCCAGTTGCTCTCGAAACATAAGATTTCCCTTCTAATAGAACCCCTTCGTTATCTCCACCAACCATTGCTTCTCCTATTTTATCTCGCTTAGGGTGTGCATATCGAATCCCCTCTTTATTTCCAACTACAATAAAATCAGCATCTGTATCAATTCGAATTTTTTCTGCAATCGGCTGAATGACAGAAGCTGGATTTTCTTTTTGAAAAGCTTCCTTTATTTCTGGTATAGCAGCAACTGTTTTCGCAACATGCAAAGCCCGTTTCCCAATTTGCTCTTCTACCGTTTTAGATAATATGTAATAAAATAAATAACTCGTTAACAGAAGTACAACTAAAATTAGTGTACTAATAGTTAATGTAATTCTCGGTTGTAGTTTTAATTTTTTTAATTTCAAAACCATTCCCCTAACATGATTAAAGATAGAATTTAAAGAATATACAGTCTCTTTAATTATACTTAATCATAACATGGTTACTCTATATTTCTTTCTTTTTCTCTTCATAAAAAAAGAAACGAAGTAAAATTATTACCTCGTTTCTTAACATTCGTTATTACACTTTAAACTTACCAATCATCTCTTGTAACTCTTCTGCCATTTGTGATAAATGGACTGCTGCTGCATTTATTTCATCTACCGAAGCTAATTGTTCTTCAGATGAACCAGCAATATTTTGAACGCTTGCTGCATTTTCTTCAATCGTAGCTGCAATTTCATTAATAGATGCACTTACTTGTCTTGCATCTACCGTCATTTGCTTCGCTACATCTACCATGTTATCAATTTGTACAACTGTATCATCCGTAGATTTCAATATTTCAGCAAAGCTTTGCTTCGTTTCATTTGCAACTACAAGTCCTGATTGTACTTCTGTCCCAACTTGCTTCATAGAACTTACCGTTTCTTTTATATCAAATTGGATCTCTTTCACTAGTTTTCCAATTTCCGTAGAAGACTGTCCTGATTGCTCAGCTAATTTTCGTACTTCATCTGCTACAATTGCAAATCCTCTTCCTTGCTCACCAGCTCTCGCAGCCTCAATTGCCGCATTTAACGCTAACAAATTTGTCTGCTCTGCAATATGTTGAATCACCTCAAGAATTGCTCCAATTTGTTTTGATTTATCATCTAACAAAACAATAACTTTATCTGATTGTGAAACAGACTCATGGATTAATTGCATTTGATTCACAGTTTTTTCAACTAACTTTCCACCATCTTCAGCCTTTTTCTTCGTATACATAGATGCTGTAGATACTAATGAAGAACTATCTGCAACACGCTGAATTCCTTCTGTAACTTCCTCTAATAATGTTGCGCCTTCTTCAACTTCTTTCGTTTGTATTTCAGCCCCGCTCGACACTTGCTCTATTGCTTGTGTAATTTGTTCCGTTGCTTCACTTGTCTGCTTCATACTAGCTGTTAATTCTTCTGAAGATGCCGCTACATGACTTGCTGAAGTGTTTATATTGGAAATGACATTCTGTAATGATGCTGCCATCTCATTAAAGCTTTCTCCTAGCTGTCCAATTTCATCTTTAGTATGAACTGTAATGGATTCTGTTAAATCGCCTTCACTAATCTTTTTCGATGATATAACAAGTTGTTTTAACGGACTAATAATAGAGGCAATTATGAAGTAAATTAAAATCCCACCAATTATTAATGAAATACCAATAACAGTTAGCGTTTTATAGAAAATAGGATTAGCTGCTTCAATAATTTCTTTTGAAGGCATAATTCCTGCTATTTTCCATCCAGTCTGCTTATTTGTTATAAAGGTAATATTGCGATCATCACCATCAAGTTTGAATTTAAAATCACCTGTTTCCTGTTTGTACAATTCCTTCTCAAGTTTTTCTTCTATTTTGTCACCTGGCTTCATCGTCGGATGCGCTATTACATGTTTAGATTGGTCGAAGATTGCTACATATCCTTTTTTGCCGATATTGACCATTTTTGAAGTATTTACAATGTCATTAATAATTAAATCAATACCGAGAACACCGCTCTTATCCTCATTTTGTTTTGCTATTGTAATAACAATATTCCCTGTTGTACTTGACTTATATGGGGCTGTGATAACCACTTCTCCGCTTTTTTTCGCTGCTTCTTTATACCAATCTCTTTCGGTAGGATTGTATCCATCTGGCATTTGAATAGACGGTGATTGAATAAATTGTCCCGTACTAGATCCCGTATAAATTGCTTCTATTTCTGGATGTAATTTATTATATTCTTCTAATTTATTTTGCACATTTTGGAGCTGATCAGTCCCGTAACTTACTCCGTTAAATAACTTTGTAAAATATACTGCGTCTACCTTTTTACTGTCTATCTCTTTATTAATAACATTATTTAAAATCTTTACGTTATCTTCCGCTGATTGTAAAATTGTTTCATTAAAGTTTGTCTTCGCTTGCTGATAAGACGTCCAACCAATTACAATACTTGGAAGAACTAAAATGATAACAAATGATACAAGTAACTTTGCTTTTAAACTACTTCTCCTTAATTTCCTTTGAAACATATTTCTACCCCTCCATACCGTTTTAAATGTAATTACCTTACATTTAATTTCTTTATATAAATTATACGATTAAAACGTATCAACTCTTTATCTCTTTTTCTATTAAAGAATTAATACATATCTTTTTCATTCTATATAAATTAAATAATTAAAACAATATATAAAAATGTACATTATTCGAAATATTATCATTCACAGAAGAACCTCTAGTATCTCACTTACTAGAGGTTCCACCCACTATACTATTCTTTATCTTTTTCTACTTCTTTTTTCTCATCTTCTACTACAGATACAATAGGTTTATCGTTTGATAATTGTTGAACCGCTCCTTTTCCAGCAAATCCTTCTAATAACTCTTTTAAATCAATGCCAGAAGAAGCTTTTAATGTTTCTTGCATCGTTGCCATTAAATCAGTCGCATAACCTGCAACTTTTCCGGCGCCGCTATTTTTACCACCGCCGCCTGTATCGACAACTGTAATTTTATCAATGTTGCTAAGTGGACTAGCAACTTCCTTCGCATAACTTGGAAGCATTTTAAGTACCATATCCATAATTGCCGCTTGGCCATATAACTCAAATGCCTCTGCAATTTTTTGCTTCGCTTCGGCTTCTGCTAAACCTTTTAATCTGATAACATCGGCTTCTGCTGTACCTTGTGCTTTTTGTACTTCCGCTTTCGCTTGACCTTGTGCTTTTTCAATTTCTGCCTTCGCTAAACCTTCCACACGTACTTCTTCCGCACGTGCTCTCGCTTCAGCTTCAATCTTATATTGATCCGCATCTGCCTTTTTAATTTGTTTTACTTTTTCTGCTTCCGCTGATTGCTCAACAGCATAGCGATCTGCATCTGCTTTTTTCTTTACTTCTGCATCGTATTGCTTTTCACGACGCGCAATCTCTTTTTCTTCTAATTCAATTTGTTTCTCACGCTCAATGATTTTAACGCGCATTTGCTCTTCTGTAACACCTTGTTGCGCTTTCGCTTGTTGTAATTCGTAAGAAAGATCGGCGTCTGCACGAGCTTGTTCTTGCTCTCTCTTATAAGATTGTACTTTTAATTCTTTATGTTTTTCAGCTTCAGCGATTTGTGCATCACGTTGGTATTCAGCTTCTTTCGCTTCCTTCTCAGCACGAGCTTTTTCAATACGAGCTTCTTTTTCACGCTCTGCGTTTGCAATTGTTGCATCACGCTTAACCGTCGCAATTTGCGGCTGACCAAGTGCATCTAAGTAACCGTTCTTATCCATGATTTCTTTAATGGTAAAGGAAACGATGCGAAGACCCATTTTCTTTAAATCTGTAGACGCTACTTCATGCACCTTTTGAGCAAATTGCTCTCTATTACTATACGCATCTTCTACTGTCATAGAGGATAAAATCGCACGTAAATGACCTTCTAAAACCTCTTTTGCTTCTACTTTTAACTCTTCTGTTTCTTTTCCTAAATATTGCTCAGCTGCTGTCGATACTTCTTCAATTGTAGAACCTACTTTAATAATAGAAACACCATTTACTGTAACTGGAACACCTTGCTTCGTATACGTATCGCGTGTACCCACTTCTAACTTGTAATTTAGTAAGCTTAAAGGTTCTGCTCTTTGCATAATTGGAACTACGAATGTACCGCCACCGCGAATAATCTTAATCTTCTTTCCATCATCAGTGGTAACTACATTTTTCCCACCACCAAGCCAATTCCCTGTAACAATTAACGCTTCATCTGGTCCAACTGTTCGATACTTCGTAATGAATACTAAAATGAGTAAAATTAAAATTGCGAGTAAAACTCCACCAATAATTAATGGAATCGTCATGGAAATTCCCCCTTATAATTTTGGTTTTTTTAAAGAATAAGCGATGTTTTGTACAAGCAAAACACCATCTTGGACTCCCTCAATAATAACTTCAGTTCCTTGTGAAATATCTTTTTTCCCAATTGTTTTAGCTGGAATTGCATTACTTCCAAATTGGGAGGAGATTAATACTTCACCAAATCCTTCTGTAGGAATTGTCGTAATGACTTCTCCCTTGCAACCAATGAATTCATCCATACGTTGCACAGTATTTTGTTCTGCTTCTGCAATCGGTTTTAAAATTAATATTTTCATTATGAATACACCAATAAAAGATATAGCAAATGCAGCCACAAAAATAAGAAGACTATTAAAGGAAAATAAATATTCTCCTATATAACTAAGTCCACATAGCATGGCGAAAAAACTAAGTAATAAAGTAACAACGGATACCGATCCGCCTCCAAAACTAAATATGGATTCAAATATATCCCCAAAAAAGATATAAATCACAGTGAGTATAGTAGCAATAATAAATCCGTATAAATAAATTGTCTCAAGTGGATAACCAAACAAAACCATTTCTTATCCCCCTCTCTTAAACAATCCCTTTTTTGTTATGTGTATGCCCCACCTCTTTCAAAGATTATTGTTCTTAATTTTCAGTTATTTACCCTTTAAAGAAAAGCCTGTAAGACAGGCCCCCTAAAAAAGAACAGGAGAAGCCTATTGTGACAGGCTCCTCCTAGTAAATAACCGATATATTATATATCTATATAATATACTATTTTCCACAAAAAGTAAAGTTAAACATACATTGGAAAAGCACTTATTTTACTGATAATTCGTAAGTTCCATCGCCATTATCATATTTATATACATACAAGTAGTACTTACCTGGTTTTGCATTAAAATTTGCCTCTATATGATTTCCATTTGCTTGACCGTAAGCAGCATAATTTTACATATCTGATTCATGGTGAAGTACCCATGTCATCCCGATTCCATACTCATTTAAAACGGAAATATCAATATTTTTCGCTGATGCTACATTAAATGTATAAACATCAGTGTGATCTCCGCCGATAAGGCTACCTTTTATAGTAGGGTTTAGTCCAATACGATTTGCTTCCTCTGGGCGATTATTTGGTTCTGATTCTGTTAAGCTTCCATCTTTAACCGTAACCGTTGTTTCGCTTTTGCTCTCTTTTCCTTTATCATCTTTTACTATTAACGCTACTTTATATGAACCTTCTCTTTCATATACATGTACCGGATTTACTTCTGCACTTGTGCTTCCGTCTCCAAAGTCCCATAAATAAGAAACAATTTTTCCATCTTCATCTTTTGAACCGTCACTTTTAAATTGAATACCTTCTTTTACAAGTCCATTATAAGGGCCATTTATATGAACCGTTGGAGCTTTATTTTCTCCGTCATCTTTTGCGATACCGTGGAAGACTACATCATATTCAAATTCATTTGAGCTATTTACACGGTAATTGACGAAATATGCTGTAACAGTTTTGTAGCCACTCCATTCTTTTTGCCCAAGTTGTTCCAAAGCTTCATTTACTTTCTTACTCATTGCGTTCCAATCTTCTGACTCACCTTTTGTTACACTACCTGTATACGTACCTTCTAATGTAAATGTATTAAAGAATTGGGAGCTATGTTTTGTCATTTTTGCATCTTTCATCGGCAACGTTTCACTAATTTCTTTCTCTACTGCTGTTAATGATTTTGGGGCATGTTCAGCTAAATAATCATCTGCTACTTCCGGTACATTATATTTATCTTGATTATCGATTAGCTGCTGCATATACTCTTGATACTCTTCATTTAGTCTAAGGTCTTTACTTAAATTCTCACGATAGGCATCATAATTTTTCACGTCATTTGCACGAATTAAATCTTGAATTTTATCAAACGTTTCAAATTGATGTGTATATAAGTAAGATTGCAATGCGAACGAGTAATTATAGAAATCCCAAGAACCATATTTAGCAAATAGTGTGCGCTCTGCAGTATAACGGCTTGCAGGATCAGATGATAATCCACTAATGATGCTCTTTCTCGGTACTACATTATTTGTACGAGTAGCCCCTGCGAAAAACTCTGCGTTTCCTTCTTGGAACCAAGTTAACCTTTCATTTTGATACATATCTCCTCTTCCGAATAAACCTGGAACTTCATATCTCCCTTGAAGATAATGAGTAAACTCATGGCGGAATAACTCTTCTAAACTATAAATACTTTGTTCGGGCGTGCGTTCATATGTAAAGAATGTTCCTGTTTCTTCAATATAAATTCCACCGTTGTTCGTTTCATATCCATACAGTTGTCTATTTAACTGGTACTCTTCTGGGCTGTTATAAATTACTATCGTTAATATATCGTCTGCATTTCCCGGCTCTAACGCTTTATCATTCCCAATTACACGATGATACTGCGCCTTTACTTCCTTTGCAGCCCAGTACAGTCTCTTAATTTTTTCTTCCGATACTTTATCTCCTGTTTTAAATACGATAGATCCATCATCAAATGTATACGTTTTTGGTAAGTACTGCTCTTTTCCTTCTTTACGTATTTTCTCTAAATCTACTGTATTCCCGCTATAATCTTTTCCGTTATAATTTGTTGTAATTTGTTCTACTGCGACAAAATACGGTTCACTTAAACGTGGATACATATGCATTGCCTGTGTCACAACTTCTAATCCTTTATTTGGATTACTGTGAAACTTCCCTAAACGACTAGCAAAGTAAATGCCATTATTAACGAGCCACTTATTTTCTTGTGTTACTTCATTTAGAAGAGCGATACGATTTATTTCATTAATAAACCCATCTACTTTCCCGTACCACATCGTTTCATTTGCTTCTTTACGAGCTTCAATTAAGTAAGACTGTATATCATAGTCAATCCCTTGCATTATATCGTATACAGCTTGTCCTTTCATACGATCGTCTATATACGTATGAAGATTATCATTATATTGTTTTAAAATATTAGCTGCGTATTGAACCGTTTCAACATCACTTGAAGCGTTACTAATCAATTTTCCGTATGCAGATACGACTGTATCTTGTTCATCTGTACCAAGCTTAAAGTTTGGATTTTTTGCGATTGCTTTTAAAGCAGGTAAACATTTGTCCTGGAAGCTTCTTTCATTTAATTCACTTAATTCGTTATTATAAAATGCCAAATAAAAAGCTGAACGTAACACTTCCGTAAATGTTTGAATTCCTTTTGAATCATCTTTCGTAAATGTACTACCCCGATGAGCTAATTCATCTATAACGACTTGCATTTTCCCTTTATCTTTATAAAAAGCTTTTGCATCTTCATTAAACTGGAATAAGTCTGTAATTTGATGCCACTTAATACTGCCTAACGTTTCAACTAATTCTTGATTATTCATTTTGTTTAAATCAGCCATTGAATAGCTTTCTTTAACTTGCTTTACTGCCGCTTTGTTCGGAATAAATGCTGGTCGCTGTGAAAAGTCTCCTACTTTTAACCGTTCTTCAAACGATAATGTTTCCTCCGCTTTAGAAACGTGTCCAATCTCATCTACTGGTTTTTCAATTCCAACTGGTTTCGAATGCAATACATTATATGGCACCTTTTCTTCTGCTGATGCATGAGTTTGAATTGCCCCCAGCGATAGAGCCATTGTACTAATACTAAGCATTACTTTATTAATTTTTGATTTCTTGTTCATATCCTTGCCCCCTATTCAAATATTCCATTCACGAATTTAACATAAAATCTAGATACAACAATATAAAATGCAATATTTCATATTATTTCTTCTTACATTTTGTACATATCGTGAACAAATTCCCTTTTTTCTCCCGAAAGTAATCCGAATCCTTTCACGTAATAAAAAGAGAATTTTTTGACAATTATTTCTTTAATTGTTATGATTAATATAATTGTTAACTTTATTAAACAAGGGTGGGATTCTATGATAAAAAAAGAAAACAGTGTATTTTATATCTCCATCTTGCTAACAACATTATTCATCATATGGGGAATTACCCCGGCAAGTTGGATACAAGGCTATGATTTACAAAGCGTTACATCTTCCTTAAATTCATTTATCCTTAATAAATTTGGATGGTTTTACTCTCTACTTATGACCACAATGATTATTTTAGCCGCTTATTTAGCATTTTCTAAGTACGGTTCTATTCGTCTTGGTAAAGATGGTGAAAAACCAAAGTATAGTTATCCATCTTGGCTATCCATGTTATTTGGGGCAGGAATGGGAATTGGACTCCTCTTTTATGGAATCGCTGAACCGATTTCACATTTTACAGATCCACTAACAGGAAAAGCAGGTACAGAGGAAAGCGCCAAGCTCGCTATGCAATATTCATTTTTCCACTGGGGTCTCTTTCCATGGTCACTATACGCAATGGTTGCTTTAACAATTGCATATTTCACATTCCGCAAACAAAAAGGTAGCACAATTGGGGCTACAGTTACTCCATTATTTAATCGATCGAAAAATTCTCCTATCGGAAAAACAGTTGATATTTTAGCTGTTTTAGCCACTGTATTCGGTATTGTGCCATCTGTTGGGATTGGTGCTCAACAAATCGCCGGAGGATTAAGCTATTTATTCCCTTCTATTCATAACACTTTACTTACACAGCTCATACTTATCGCCATCTTCGCTGTTTTATATTTAACAAGTGCACAAACAGGCTTAGATCGTGGGATTAAATATTTGAGTAACTTAAATTTCTCTCTTGCAGGTATATTACTCGTCTCCTTTTTACTTTTAGGACCAACTGTATTTATTATGAAATATTTCACATCTACACTCGGTTCTTATATTGGAGCTTTACCTAGTATGGGATTAAATTTAGGAGCATTTAATGAAAAATCTTCTTCTTGGATAGAAAACTGGACTATTTTCTATTGGGGATGGTGGATCTCTTGGTCTCCATTCGTCGGTACATTCATCGCCCGTATTTCTAAAGGACGCACAATAAAAGAATTTATTTTTGGAGTTGTATTAGTCCCAACTCTTATCTGCACATTTTGGTTTGCAGTATTTGGCGGTACCGCTATCCATATGGAAATGTTCCAATCGCTTGGCATAGCTGATGAAATCGCAAAAAATGGTACAGAGATTGGATTATTTGCTGTTATTTCACATCTACCGTTCTCTACATTTTTAACAATTATCGGGTTAATTTTAGTAGCCACATTTTTCGTTACTTCTGCTGACTCAGCAACATTTGTCGTTTCTATGCAAACGAGTAACGGAAGCTTATCACCAAAAAATAGTTTAAAACTTATATGGGGATTAACAATCGCGATCATCGCAGCTATTTTATTACAAGCTGGAGGATTAAATGCGCTGCAAATTGCAGCGATCATCGCAGCACTACCATTTTCTATCGTAGTCGTCCTTATGGTTACTTCACTCTTTAAAGAGCTACGAAAAGAAGACGTTAATTTGCAAACGAAAGAAGTTCCGAAAAAAATAAAAAAGGTTATGTAACGATTGGCACCTCTTCTTTTAGAAGAGGTGTTTTCTACATTCATTTCATTTATTTTTCCAAAACGAATAAAACCTACTTGTTTTATAGGAATTATATGTTATTATAAAGGAAATAAATTGAATCTTTTTACATTTATTTCCTAACTATTAATCTTTTTTTCTTGATATCTAAATGAAGGGAGGTTGTCCATGTGGAGATAGACATTGATTTTATGAAGGAGCAAATTCCACTATTTGTAGATAGTGCACTATTAACTTTAAAAATCGCATGCTTCGCCATTATCATTTCATTATTTATTGCGAGTATAAATGGTTTAATTCTGTTCTTTCGAATTCGTATTATACATAAAGTTGTTCGCGCTTATGTGGAAGTAGCCCGAAATACACCTTTACTCATTCAATTATTTTTCTTATATTTCGGTTTACCATCATTAGGTATTACATTATCTAATTTTTCAATCGCATTACTTGCAATGTGCTTTTTAGGTGGTGGATATATGACAGAGGTCATTCGATCTGGTCTTGATTCAATATCCAAAAGCCAAGTGGAATCAGGATATGCCATTGGATTAAATAAATGGCAACTATTTAGATTTGTAGTTTTACCACAAGCTGCAACTATTTCTGCACCAGCCTTATTTGCAAATTTTATCTTTCTATTAAAAGAAACATCTATCGTTTCTGCGATCGCTGTTCCTGAATTGTTGTATACAACAACGAATTTGATTTCAATTTATTACAAAACATCTGAGATGCTCATTATGTTAACAGCTTCCTATATTTTTCTTTTTGTACCACTATCATTTCTACTATCTTGGTTAGAAAGGAGAAATCGTTATGGGCAATTCGGGCATTAATCTACTAATAGAATCGCTTCCGCAATTGCTAAAGGGACTAGAACAAACATTATTAATTGCATGTTTTACAATCATCATTAGTACAATTGGCGGCATTCTATTTGGAATCATTCGTACATCAAAGATTACTATTTTGAGGTTCATTTCAAGAACTTATATTGAATTATTTCGTTCTATCCCAATCCTTGTTTGGTTATTTCTTTTCTTTTTCGGTCTTCCAATCACTCTAGGGATAGATGTTTCTAGTACAGTAGCTGCTATTACAGCTCTATCATTATGGGGAATTACAGAAATAGGCGAAATTGTAAGAGGTGCACTTCAGTCCTTGCCAAAGGGACAAGTAGAAGCTGGCAAATCTATCGGAATGAATAAGAAACAATTATATCAATATGTACTCATTCCTCAAGCAATACGGCGAATGATTCCCGCTACAATAAACATCTTCATTCGTATTATTCAAACGACATCTTTAACTGTTTTAATTGGTGTAACTGAAGTTATAAAGGCTGGACAACAAATTGTAGAACGAACAGGGGAAGCATTTCTCATATACGGTTGCTTATTTATTTTTTATTTCTTACTTTGCTATCCATTATCTATTTGGTCAAGAAAACTAGAAACAAGATGGATATAGACAATTCAATCATTTGAGAGGAGAAGAAATATGACTGCACCATTGTTGCAATTACAAAACATCTATAAGTCATACGATGATAACCCTGTTTTAAGAGACGTAAGCTTACAAGTATCTTCCGGAGAAGTCATTGTTATTTTAGGACCAAGTGGCTGCGGAAAAAGTACATTATTGAGATGCTTAAATGGTCTTGAGGATATCCAAAGTGGGAAAATGCTTTTTCATAACGCCCCCCTTCCGAAAAACGATGGGAACTGGCAAAAACTTCGTCAAAAAATCGGAATGGTCTTTCAAAGTTATCATTTATTTCCTCACATGACTGTTCTAGAAAATATTTTACTCGGTCCTCTAAAAGTACAAAAACGAAATAAAAATGAAGCATTGAAGCAAGCAGAACAATTATTACGAAAAGTAGGTTTACTAGAGAAAAAAGATGCCTATCCAAGAGAGCTATCTGGCGGGCAACAACAGCGTATTGCAATTGTTCGCACTCTCTGTATGAATCCTGAAGTAATTTTATTTGATGAAGTAACAGCTGCATTAGATCCTGAAATGGTCAAAGAAGTATTAGAAGTCATTATGAGCTTAGCTAAACAAGGTATGACAATGTTAATTGTCACTCATGAAATGGGATTTGCAAAAGCTGTTGCTGATCGAATTATTTTCATGGATGAAGGAGAAATTTGTGAAACAGGAGATCCAACTACTTTTTTCACATCCCCACAAACAGAACGTGCACAACATTTCTTAAATCAATTTTTCTATATTGAAACGGTGAAAGGGAGAGATATTATATGAAAAAGTTTTTAACATTTATTATTATCGGACTGCTTTCTATTTTAGTCGTTGCATGTGGTTCAAATGAAAAGAAAACAGAAAAGACCTCGGCAAAACCAAGTGGAAAAATTGAAGAAATAAAAGAGCGCGGTGAACTAGTAGTTGCTGTTTTTACAGATAAACCACCGTTCGGTTACGTTGACAAAGATGGGAAAAATGTTGGATTTGAAATTGATATGGCAAAACGGTTTGCGAAAGACTTATTAGGTGATGAATCAAAAGTAAAATTTGTTCCCGTTGAAGCAGCAAGCCGCATTCCATATTTACAATCTGATAAAGTAGATTTCGTGTTAGCAAATATGACTGCAACAGATGAGCGAAAAAAGGTAGTTGATTTTACAAATCCACATTTAAAAGTAGCTGTGCAAGTGCTTGTTAAAGATGGTAGTCCTATTCAATCAGTAAAAGATTTAGAAGGGAAAAAAGTAATTGTAACAAAGGGTACAACTGCAGATATTTATTTAACAAAGAATATGAAAAACGTAGAGTTAATTAAATTTGATAAAAATACAGAAGCTTTACAAGCACTAAAAGATGGCCGTGCTGATGCATATGCTCAAGATAATCTTGTCCTTCTATCTTGGGCAAATAAAAATCCTGGATTCCATTTATTAAAAGACAAATTAGGTGGAGATGACTTAATTGCTATAGCAGTGAAGAAAGGCAATAAAGAAGTACATGATTGGGTAAATAAAGAACTTGAAAAACTAGGAAAAGAAAACTTCCTACATACATTATATGACAAACATCTAAAAGAAGAATTCGGTCCTCAAATTAGTCCTGAATCTGTTATTACTGAGGGCGGTAAAGTAAATTAAATAAAACCCATTCGTATGAAAAATATATTTCATACGAATGGGGTTTTACTCTATTATATAGTGTTGTAAACATGCTTTTTCCTCAAAGCCTACTTTCTTGTACAACTTCATCGCACGATCATTATTCGCATTCAAACATAATTCTATCTCTCTCATCCCGTGGAACGAGAAAATATACTGAATAGCAGCTTGTAATAACCGCTCTCCTACACCTTTTCTTCTACTATTTTCAGCAGTTGCAATAAATTCGATATTCGCTTCTTGAAACTCCGGACTTACTTCAACATATACGTAACCTTCTAACTTATCATTCTTCATACTTACAAATAATTTATTCGTATCACTTAAACGTTCGATAATTTCATTTCCTTCGTAATATGTATTAGGAAAAACATTATTGTGTAAAGCGATAAACCGCTCAAATACTTGCGGTAAAGCTTCTTCCACATTACATATAGTATGTTGTTTCACACCACTATTGCTTAACCTGAAAATACTATGTCGCTCTTGTTCTTTTGCATGTAAATCCTTCATTAAGCGGGCACAATTATTATTTTCCACATGATAAAAACCATAAAATTTTTCAATATGAAACGGTACCTTTTCTATAAGTTCCTTCCACATATATAAAGCAACTTTCCCCCAATTCTCTGCTTTAATAAACGGTCCCCATATTTCTGCACATTTCTTTACTTCATCCACATCAAATCCTAATACACCTATTAAGTCATTATTCTCATAAGTAGCAACAAAAGATTGTTCCCATCCTACATCCGAAAAATCATGGATAATTGTCTGTAACACTTCCTCTTTCTCATCTCCACAATAACCAACATAATGAGTAGCATCTTTATTCATACTTGCAATAAATGATGCAATCTCATCAATTTTTAAAATAGAACTAACATGCATAACCTCTCCTCCTTTCCTAGTATATTTACACTTTTTCCATTCATATCCTTCTCACATAAAAAGAAGTTATCATAAGCACATTTCAAAATGAAATTGCTATGATAACCTCTTTATAAAAATCATATAATAAGATAAAACGTTATTTATTTTTTAAATATATTTCTTCTAAACACAAACATACTAAGTGCAGATAAAACTAATGCCAGGCCACCAAATAAAGATACATTATTTTCTTGTCCACCTGTTGCTGCTAAAGATTTTTCACTTTCTTCTTTCTTCTTGCTACCTTGTTTATCTGACACATTTTCTTTCGCTGCTTGCTTCACTATTTCCTGTACTTGTGCAGGTGCTTGCACCGCTTCATTCTTCTGAACAGTAGCTGTTCCTAATTCATTTGAGCCCTCTGTTTGTTTCTTAACGTTGCCTTCTGGTTTCTTTATATTTTCATCCTCTGTTACAAGTTCACTTGCCTCTTCTTTCGGCTTCTCTACTTCTGTCCCTGGTTTATTTGATTCTTCTTTCGGCTTTTCTACTTCTGCCTCTGCTTTACTTCCTTCTTCTTTTGGCTTCTCTACTTCCGCCTCTGCTTTACTTCCTTCTTCTTTTGGCTTCTCTACTTCTTCCTCTGCTTTACTTCCTTCTTCTTTCGGCTTCTCTACTTCTATCTCTGGTTTATTTGATTCTTCTTTCTGCTTCTCTACTTCTTCCTCTGCTTTACTTCCTTCTTCTTTCGGCTTCTCTACTTCTGTCTCTGGTTTATTTGATTCTTCTTTCTGCTTCTCTACTTCTGCCTCTGGTTTACTTGATTCTTCTTTCGGCTTCTCTACTTCTTCCTCTGCTTTACTTCCTTCTTCTTTCGGCTTCTCTATCTCTGATTCCGGCTTACTCGCTTCTTCTTTTGGTTTCTCTACTTCCGCCTCTGCTTTACTTCCTTCTTCTTTTGGCTTCTCTACTTCTTCCTCTACTTGGTCTAATTTCTCTACAATATTTTGTACAACTTCACCACTAAACCATATAAGAAGCCCAAACTGCTTAGTTCCATCAAAAGCAAAATCGTATTTCTTCTCACCTGTTGTTGTCCATACGATAGTGCCATCATCTTCATTTAAGATTCCGCCTTCACTTTTCAGATTAATATCTTCAAGTGGTTCACCTTCTACATCATGAACTGGAATTTTCACTACTTGATTTACTTGTGCATCTTCTAATTTAATCTTCTGTCTTCTAATATCAATTGTCGACCACTGAGATAGTTGGATAATCGGTCTTACATCTTGAATTTCATTTCCAGGAAGTTTTAAACCAATTAATTCTAACATTGAAGAAAACACAGAAATATCTTTAATTTTATTATCCGATAAATCTAACCACTGTAAATTTGCTAATTTACTTAATGGCGTTACATCTACTACTTTATTTCCTATAATTTCAAGTGAGTTTAATTTATTTATATTGCTGATTTCTTCTAAACCACTAATATTATTATGATTTACTACTAATTTGTCTAATTCATTTAATTGAGAAATTCCTTCCAAATCAGCATTTCCAATTTTATTATTGGATATATTCAAAATCTTTAAAGTGTTTATTTTGAATAATTCTTTAGCATTTTTAACATTGTTATTGCTTATATTTAAATTTTCAAGTTGTGTTAATGAACTTATCGGCTGCATATCTTCAATTTCATTATTGGATAAATCTACTATTTTTAAATTTCTCAAACTCGAGATAAAACTCGTATTTTTCAATCCAAAGTTCTGTAGCGTAAGCTCTTCCAGATTTGTCATAAACTCTATTCCACCAACATCTGTTATTCCTTGCTTTTCTCCATCAGCCATTTTAAATTTCTTAATTGTTAATAAATCTTCCTTTGTAATAGGCATATCTAAATTTTTTCTCTCAAAATTATGTTTGTTCATATATCGTTTTAAGTTTTTATCTTTGATTACATTGTCACTTTCTTCACGTTGTTCAACAATTTTTTGAACTACCATTCCATGGAATCTTATTTTGCTTTCAGCAGGAGCAGCTTCTAACTTAAATTCATACATTTTTTCACCTAAACTATCCCACTTTATAAATCCATTTGCAATACTTCCACTCTCACTCTTCCATTGAATTGTTTGAATAGGATCGCCTTTTAAATCGTATACAGGAATTGCAATATTACTATTTATATAACCTTCATCTAAAAAAACTTTTTGCCTTTGGACATCTATGCGAATTTTTTCACCCAATTCTTGTATAGGTCTTATATCACGAATCTCATTTGTTGCAAGCTTTAAATCATATAAATTCTTCAAATTGCTCAACGATGTTATGTCGGAAATATAATTTTCTTCTAAGTTTAATGCTTGTAAACTAGTTGATTTAGATAATGACGCAATATCTTGTATTTCATTATTTTTAAGGTTAAGTTCAGCCAAACTATCCAGTTTACTAATCGGTTCAATATTTTCAATCCCATTATTTTCAACAGCTAAGGTACTTAACTTATTTAATTGCTCAATACCTGTAAAATCACTAACCTGATTAGAACTAATATATAATTTTCTTAAATTTGATAATGTATACAGTGGCTTAATATCTTTAATTTTATTACTTGTTAAATCAATTGTTCGAATTTTTTTCAGCTGATTTAACGGTGTTACATCAACAATTTTATTATTTTGTAAATGAAGTGTGTCTAACCTCTCTAGGTTTGCAATCGGTTCAATATTTTCAATTTTATTACCGGAAAGATTAACTTGTTTTAATTTCTTCAAATGTGAAACTGCCCCTATATTTCTCACTTCAGATCCTTCTAGCGTTAACTTCTCTAGATTTTCCATATTCTCTAAACCTTTTAAACTACTAATCCCTTGGCCAGAGTATATGATCAATTCTTTTACTTCAGCTAAGTCTTCTTTTTTTATAGGTTCGTTTACATCCTTTCTGTTTAATGCATATTTATTAATAGCTTGTTGTAATTTTTTATCTACTATTACATTTTGTGTTCCATCATTTTGTTGTTGTTCTTGTTCATCTTCATTATCTTCTATATCATCATCTTCTACGTATGTTTTTAAGTTCACATCAAAATCTATTTGGAAGTTCTTATCATAGCCTAAAGTTGGAATTAAAATATGCATTTGCATACCGTATCTTTTTCCTAATTCCTTCACCTCAAACTGTATAACTTTCGTCCCATGCTTTCTTTTATCCTCTGATAATACTTTCACATCTTGGAATACACCTGGATTGTTCACATCTTCAACCTTAAGATATTCAAAGAAATCACTATCTTTTAATGTCGCCGTAATAATCCTTTTTCCATTTTCAATCGTTAATTTAGGATTTTTTATATAAACTGTTGCATATGATTCTTCATCTGAATTTTGTTTGTATGCTTTAATCACAGCATCAAAAGCATATTTACTTACATTCTGTCCAGCCTTACTTTCTGCCGCTACAGTGGACGCCAATGCCGGCGTTGAATATACCGCAAACGGCAACGATAACGTCGCCGCTATTAACATTGCATTTATATGTTTTCTTTTATTTCTTTTCAACTTTACATCTCCTCCAAAATATATAATTCAAAATGTAATCATTTCTCGAATAAATGATAATGATTTTCATTATCATTGTCAACTAAAAAAATAAAAAGTTTACAAAAAAATAACCCCTTAAAAAGGGGTTATGCCATTTTCTCTCCTGATTCTTCTCTAAAAAAGCTCTTCATCGCATGGAATACATCTGCTTTTTGCTTTAAAATATAATATCTGAAGTTTTCATCTTTAATATTTTTATAGGCTGACATGAGGGTACTATGGCGGTTGTACTGATTCACTTCCCCATACCCAAACATATTACACTTCTTCATTAATTCTTCAACAAGTTTTACACATCTAGCATTATCTGAAGTTAAATTATCACCGTCTGAAAAATGGAATGGATAAATATTATAGCGGTCTGGTGAGTATTTATTATCAATTAGCTCGAGTGCTTTTTTGTATACAGAAGAACAAATTGTTCCGCCACTTTCTCCTTTTGAGAAAAACTCTTCCTCTGGAACTACTTTTGCCTCCGTATGATGGGCAATAAATTCAATATCTACTGTTTCATACTTTGTGCGTAGAAATCTCGTCATCCAGAAAAAGAAGCTCCGTGCCATATATTTCTCCCATATTCCCATCGATCCACTTGTATCCATCATCGCTAATACAACAGCTTTTGAATCTGGCTTTAACACTTCATTCCAAGTACGAAACTTTAAGTCTTCTTGGTGAATCGGATGAAAAGATGCTTTACCACGCATCGCATTTCGTTTATATGCGGATATCATCGTTCTTTTCTTATCAATGTTGCCCCATAATCCTGTTTTTCTAATGTCATTAAATTCAACATGCTCAATTCGGTTTTCATCCATTTCTTTTCTCTTTAAATTAGGCAACTCTAACTCTTTGAAAAATGCTTGCTCTAATTCTAAAATAGAGACTTCAGCTTCATAATAATCTTCTCCAGCCGCATCCCCTGCTCCTTGCCCTTTTCCTGGTCCTTTTTGCTTTTGACCACCTGATCCATCTCTCGCAACGACATCACCAACTTTGCTGTCACCATTTCCTTGCCCAACGTGTTTGTTTTTATCATAATTGTACCTAATCTTATATTCATCTAAAGAACGAATCGGTATTTTTACAACATCCTTACCATTAGACATAACAATGCTTTCTTCTGTTACAAGATCGGGTAAATTATTCTTAATTGCCTCTTGTACTTTCTCTTGATGGCGTTGTTGGTCGTCATATCCTTTGCGATGGAGGGACCAGTTTTCCTGTGAAATCGTATAATTTGGTTGGTTTTCTTCACCCATTTCTTTCCCTCCTTACTGTAATTGTCTTCCTATATGAACAGCAAGCTAGAAATTTTGTTTTATACTGTGCCAGCTAGAATGAAAGATAACTGCCCATCGAAAATCATCCCATAAACATATATAACGTTTTTCATATAATACTCCGAGCATCCTAAACAAAATTTTGCCACTCACATACTAGAAAAGAATCATTCAGCCTTTGATAAGAAAGAAACACAATGCATAGTTGCACACATTTACACTTTGCAACATATTGTATTGTGTTGGCTTTTTTCGTATGAATGGTTGGTTACTCTATCATATGCATATTGTAAAAATAATTGACAATAAATTCATAAAATTGCATCTTAATTTATTATATTTGGACAAGGTATGACACTTTACACATATGAATGGATAATAAAACGCTGTCCCGCAAAATACAAGAGACAGCGTTTTGTTATCAAACTATCGGTTTAGCAGGCTACCTACATAGCGTAATAATTCATTCGCAGATGAAGAATTATAGCCGTGCTCATCAATTAAGCGTGCAACAACATCATTAATTTTCTTAAGCTGATTTTCGTCTGGTGTTTTCGTTGATGTTGTAATTTTCACTATATCTTTTAAATCAGCAAATAGTTTTTTCTGAATTGCTTCGCGAAGGCGCTCATGTGAGTTATAATCAAAGCGTTTTCCTTTACGCGCATAAGCAGAAATGCGAATTAAAATTTCTTCACGGAATGCTTTTTTTGCATTTTCTGAAATTCCAATTTGCTCCTCAATTGAGCGCATTAGCTTTTCATCTGGACTCATTTCTTCACCTGTTAATGGGTCACGTAATTTTGATTTATTGCAATATGCTTCAACGTTATCTAAGTAATTATCCATAAGTGTCTTCGCTGATTCTTCATATGAATACACAAATGCTTTTTGTACTTCTTTCTTCGCAATTTCATCATATTCTTTTCTTGCTAATGAGATGAAATTCATATAACGCTCTCGATCTTCATTACTAATTGACGGATGCTGATCCAACCCGTCTTTTAGCGATCTAAGTACATCTAATGCGTTAATAGATGGTACCTCTTTTCGAATAATTGTAGAAGAAATTCGGTTAATCACATAACGAGGATCAATACCGCTCATGCCCTCATCTTGATATTCACGTTGCAGCTCTTCTACATCAATCGCATTATAACCTTCTACCGTTTCTCCATCATATAAACGCATCTTTTTAATTAAATCAATATCCGGACGCTTCGGATCTTTTAAACGAGTTAAAATTGTAAACATTGCTGCAACGCGAAGTGTGTGTGGCGCAATGTGAACATTGGACACATCACTTTCACGAATCATTTTTTCATAAATATGTTCTTCTTCACTTACTCGTAAATTATATGGAACTGGCATTACAATAATTCTTGAGTGTAATGCTTCATTTTTCTTATTTGCTATGAAAGAGCGATACTCCGTTTCATTCGTATGCGCTACAATTAATTCATCTGCTGAAATAAGCGCAAATCTTCCCGCTTTGAAATTCCCTTCTTGCGTAAGCGATAATAAATGCCATAAAAACTTCTCGTCGCATTTTAACATCTCTTGGAATTCCATCATCCCACGGTTTGCCTTATTTAATTCCCCATCGAAGCGATACGCTCGTGGATCTGATTCTGAACCATATTCTGCGATTGTAGAAAAGTCTAGACTACCTGTTAAATCGGCAATATCTTGTGATTTAGGATCAGACGGGCTAAATGTACCAATCCCTGTACGGCGATCTTCCGAGAAGAAAATACGCTCTACAACTACATCCTCAATTCTCGAACCATATTCTTGTTCTAGACGCATAACGTTGAGTGGTGATAAATTCCCTTCAATTCTAACTCCATACTCATCAAAGAAATCATCCCGTAAATGGTGCGGAATTAAATGAAGTGGATCCTCATGCATTGGGCATCCTTTAATTGCAAAAATTGCTCCTCGATCTGTTCGTGAATATGTTTCTAATCCTCGTTTCAACATCGTAACTAATGTTGATTTCCCTCCACTAACAGGACCCATTAATAATAAAATACGTTTTCTAACATCTAATCGTTTTGCAGACGGATGAAAATATTCCTCTACAAGACGTTCTAAAGCATCCTCTAACCCAAATAGCTGATTACTAAAGAAGTTATACTTTCTTCTACCATCAACTTCTTCAATTCCAGCATCTTTTATCATATTGTAAATGCGAGAGTGTGCTGTTTGAGCCACCCATGGTCTTTCCTTCACAAGCTCCAAATACTCCGCAAACGTACCTTCCCATTGTAAGCGTTCTTCTGCTTCTCGATGCTGTTCAATTTTTTTTAGAATATCCATTATAGCTCCTCCCCCATCTCCTTGTTCAATCGGATTATTATAAAAGGTATGCTAGGATGTCCTTAAACATTCTTTAAATCAAAATGAAATATACAGTAGTGCTATAAAATTCTCTCCAAAATTCAAAGAAAATTCTGTATAATATAGGTATTAAAGTTTTTACACCTCTATTCATTTTAAATAAATTCTTTTCTTCCAAGAACATTACATACATTTCGATTCATATTTCAGATTCGTAAACTGAAAAATAGGAGGGATATTAGTATGAAATTATTATTAATTTTAGGTGTATCACTCACATTTCTTACAGCTATTTTTACATCTGGTTACAATGATAAACCCGGTACACATAAAAAGTGATGTGCTTCTTAGCACATCACTTTTTTTATCAATTATTTATAATACACATTTTCCACATCATATTTTGATAAAGGGCGGCTATAATAATAACCTTGTACAAACTTCACATTCTTTTCCTTCAAAAATTGTATTTGTTCCGCTTTTTCTACCCCTTCTGCAATTACATTCAATTCCAACGTATGAGCTAAATGAATAATTGCAGCCGTAATATTCGTATCGCGTTCATCTACATGTATGCCTTCCATAAAAGAACGATCAATTTTTAAAGTATCAATTGGATACGTTTTTAAATAACTTAAAGATGAATATCCTGTACCAAAATCATCTAAATGAATCTTTAAATTTTGTTCTTTTAATTGTAGCAATACTCTTTTCGATATATCTTTATGTATAAGTGCTCCTTCTGTAACCTCTATCGCTAATAAATGGGCTGGTACATTGTACTTATGTAAAGCTCGTGTAATCATCTCTATTAATGTAATAGAGCGAAAATGCCTGGCTGAAATATTAACTGCAATTGGGACAACTTCATATCCTTTATTTAACCATTCGCGTATTTGTCGACACACTTCATTTACTACCCATTCATCAAGCTTAATAATAAATCCTGTTCTTTCTGCTAGCGGAATAAATTGGTTGGGAGAGACAAATCCTAATTCTTTATTCTCCCATCTTATTAAAGCCTCCATACTAGCTATTTTTTCGTTTCAATATTAATTTGCGGCTGATAATATAAGAAGAATTCATTTTTTTCTATAGCACGATGTAATTGGTTTTCTATTATAAATCTTTGTTCACGCTCACAATCTAACCCGCTGCAATAAAAATGATAATGCCCTTTTCCTTTTTCTTTTGCTTTTTCCAAAGCAGCATCAACTCTTTGGAATAATATTTTTTCATCTTCTCCATCTGTTGGAGCCATTACAATTCCGATTGACGCACTTAAATACACGTCCTCTTCTTCGATTACAAAATGTTCACTAATCCTTTTCAGTATGTTTTTGGCAACTCCCTCTACACGTTCTTTCGTTATATTTTCTATTAACATAACAAATTGATCATCGTGTTCTCTAAATAAGTGCATACCAGCTATTTCAAAACTGCTTAAACATTCTGTAACTTTTTGTAATACTTTATCTCCTTCTTTATGGCCAAAAGTATCATTAATAAGATGAAATTCATCTAAATCTATAAAAACAAGCGCAAACTCTATATTATCATTCAACAAAGTATTTAACTTATTTGCACATGAAATTCTATTCATTAATCCTGTTAACTGGTCATAGTAAGCTAAATATTCCGTTCTCATCTCATTTAATACTTGCCTTGTAACATCTCTCGTAACAATATATACTCCAACAATTTCACCATTTACAATAATCGGAATCGTCCTCAGAGAAATATATAGCTCGTACCCTTCTTTATGAATATACTTCTTTGAAACAATTTGCTTCGCTTTTCCTTGCATGGATCCTTTAAATATACTTTGAAAATCTTTTTCATATTCTTTATTAATAAATTCAAAGATAAATTTATTATTTAATTCTTCATATCGATATCCAAATATTTCATACGTTACTGGATTCGCGTATGTAATTCTACCTATAGAATCTATAGATATAATGGAGTCATTATTATATTCTAGTAATGACTTAAATAACATTTGTTTTTCCTCTATTTCAATCTTCTCCTCAATTTGAGCTGTAATATCCCTCGTAATACAAATAATAAACTGACATACTCCTTCTTCATCAAATACAGGATTAAGTGAAGATTCATAATGTAAATTACCAGTTGGTAAACTAACTACATCACAAAAGGTATGTGCTTTTACTTCGCTCGCTACTTTTGCATATTGCACTTGCAATATTTCCGCCGTATCTTTCGGCAATACTTCAGAAAACGTTTTTCCATAACATTCTTCGCTTAGCTTTGCATAATCCATACCTATCTTATTTACATAAATATATGTAAAGGTTTCATCATCCATAACTTTCACAATAAATACTAAATCTTGAATAGCATGTAATAATCCTCTTCTTATTAAATCCATATCTATCATACTTAAAAAGGTATTTTGATTACGATATTGTTCCTTCATATTTATCTCAACCTGTCTGATCTATTTTTATTCATATATCACCATTCTATATGACTATGTACCCTTTTTTAAATGTATGATTCCATATTTATTTTTATTTTTAGAAAAAAAGTCGCCATATGGCGACTTTTAATAAACAATTTCTAAATCTAATCCTGGATAATTTTGTTGACGGAACGCTTCATAAATTAAAATAGCTGCTGTATTTGATAAATTTAATGAACGCACTTTATCAGTCATTGGAATACGTAAACAATGATCGAAATTTTCTTCGATTACATTAGCTGGTAAACCGTTCGTTTCTCTTCCAAATACAAAGTAGTAATCCTTCTCACGTTTACTATAATCAAACGCTGTATGAGCTTTCTCGCCATACTTTGTTAAATAGAAGAACTCACCGTCTTTATTTTTCTCATAAAACTCTTCAATTGAATCATAATACGTAATTTTCACGTGCTGCCAATAATCTAATCCTGCACGCTTTAACATTTTATCATCCGTTGAAAATCCAAGCGGTCTAATCAAATGCAATTCTGTTCCAGTTGCTGCACAAGTACGAGCAATATTTCCTGTATTTGCTGGAATTTCTGGTTGATATAAAACAACATGTACTCCCACGCGATATTCACCTCTGTTTTTTGTCTACTACGTATTATACCACTTGAGCGAAAAATCTCTACCCATTAATAATATGAAAGAATTTATATTTCATTTGTGGTGTATATTTACTAGAATCTTCATAGTTCCAATAACGCCGACGGCTATTCGCTGAATGTGCATTTACAAGTGGCATACCATCTGCGTCTTTTGCTACTACAATCGTCGTATGATTCCACCTACCATCATCCTCGAAATCATAAGCGATGACATCACCAAGAATAAGGTCCTCTGGCCTTTCTACAGCTTCAGCTCGAAGTCCTGATGTAGCACCTGACAAATACCAATAAAAAGAGTGTGCAACAGCCCAGCTCCAACTCCACTGATTCTCCCTTTGCCACCATCCTTTGCGAATATTAGGATATCCATTCATTGGTACTTCTCCAGTATGAAGACATTGAGAAATAAAATTCGTACAATTATCAGGGAAATTACGATATGCAGGGTTTCGATCATCCCACCAACGCTCTGCATATTTAACTGCCTCTAAACGGTTGTACTGATAGGAACCGTACTTCTCTTTTGTAACTTCCCTTTCTAATGTCTCACTCATTCCAACTGCTTCTGGCACTTCAATAGCATAATCACCTATTATCCGGCTATTATTTAAACAAACTCTTCGTTTTAATTGTTCCTCTTCAATATAAAATAATTCTTTATGCTTAATTAAATATTTAAAATGTATTTGATAATCAATTTCTTGATGATTGCTATTATTGAATTGCCTCATAAAAGAAACGTCCGCAGTTGCTTTTACTATCTCTGCATTACGCTTTTGAAATAATTGTTTCTTTCTCTTTGCTATTTGTAATAAATCTTCAGCAATACCATCTACATTTGTTCGTTTCTCTGTTATATATGCTAAAAAGTGTTGGACTTGCTTTTCAATATTTATTTTTACAACCATTTCGTCTCCCTCCCATATTACAATATGAAAAAGGGAGATATTATCTACTCTTTTTTCTGCGCTAACAATTCAAGCCCGCGATTCATTTCATGAAGAACCTCTTCGTCTTTCTCACGTTGCATCGCTTTTTCAATAGCTTCGCCCACGCCGTCTCCACCAATTTTCCCAAGCGCCCACGCTGCTGTTCCGCGAAGTACTGGTCTTGGATCGTCTTTCATAACACCAATTAAATCAGGAATTGCTGATGCCTCTTTAAAATGCGCAAGTGCCAAAATTGCATTTCGTTGCAACGGTTTTTTACCTCTCCATGAACCAGACATAATTCCATATTTCTCTTTAAAATCACGATTGCTAATTGTTAAAAGTGGTGTTAATAACGGCTTAACTAACTCAGGATCTGGTTCCATCTCAGGGTGATTATGAAAATCCATTCCTTTATTTTTCGGACAAACTGTCTGACACGTATCACATCCATAAATACGATTACCTATTTTGTCGCGATACTCTTCCGGTAGGAATCCTTTCGTCTGTGTTAAAAATGCTATACACTTCTTCGAATCTAACTGTCCTCCTTGTATTAAAGCACCTGTAGGACAAATATCAATACACTTTGTACAGCTCCCGCATTGATCTTCTATCGGCTGATCTGGTGGGAATGGAACGTTTGTAATCATTTCTCCTAAATATACATACGAACCAAATTCAGGTGTAATAATAGAGCAGTTCTTACCGCTCCATCCAATACCAGCACGCTCTGAAACAGCTCGATCGCTTAATTCACCCGTATCAACCATTGACTTAACTTCTATATCGGGAAGTTTTTCGATTAAATATGCTTCTAATTTCTGCAAACGATCTCGTAAAACTAGATGATAATCTTGTCCCCAAGAAGCACGACAAAAAATCCCACGGCGTTCTCCACGCTTACTTAATGGTGCATTTTTTAATTTTGAAGGATACGCTAATGCAATCGCAATAATTGATTTTGCACCAGGTAATAAAAGCTGTGGATTCGTTCTCTTTTCTATATCAGGCTCTTCAAATCCAGATTGATAATTTAATTGTTGCTGCTGGATTAACCGCTGCTTTAATTCTTCAAATGGTGAAGCACTAGCAAAGCCTATTTTATCTATACCAATCGTTTTACTATACGCAATGACATCTTGCTTTAATTGTTCAAAATCCATTCCTAATCGCCTCCTCAGATGAATCCATCCTTTATGTAACGATCTATTGGTTAGCAATTCACTTTTGGAATACTATTCTTTACTTCTATTTTCGCATAAAATACTGTTTTCCAAACATTAAAAAACGCAATGCCTCGTTTATCTCGGAAACGAAACACTGCGTTGATCACAATTTATAGAAAAACATTTAATAAAATTTGGAGCGGGTGAAGAGAATCGAACTCTCGACCAGAGCTTGGAAGGCTCTTGTTTTACCACTAAACTACACCCGCAAATATGAAATACATATAAGATATTAGAATAACTTATGTAAAGTAGTATAGCATGTAAAAAAAGCGGAAGCAAGAATTTTATCGAAAAAAGTCGAAAAAGTGATGAGTAGCTCATCACTTTTTCAATTCTTTATCAATCGCCTTCTTCATACTATCGAAATCAGGATTTGCAAGATTTCCGTTTATATATACTGAAGGAGCACCTTGAACTTTTAATTTTTGAGCACGATCTGAATCTTTACGTACTTTTTCTTTTATTTCTTTACTGTGTAAATCTTTCTTAAATTGATCTACATCAACTTTCGGAAGCTTCTCTTTCACAATGTTAAGAAGTAATTCTTCTGTAATCCATTCTTCCGTATCTTTCTTTTGACTTTGATAAATCTCATCATAGAAAGTCCAGAATGAATCTTTATCTTGTTTATAAATTGCTTCACCAGCTGCTGCACCTAAATCAGAGTCTTTCCCAATAAACGGAAAATTAATAAAGTATAACTGCACTTTACCTTTATCAATATACTCTTCTTTTAATCGTGGCAATACTGTTACATCCCAAGTACGACAAGCGGGACATTTGAAGTCTCCAAATTCAACTACCTTAACCGGAGCATCATCTTTCCCTAAAGATTGTTGTGTGGAATAAGCAAACATCTCATTCCCTTTATCTTTTTTGTCATTTATGATGCTATACGCAATCGTTCCGATCACAATCAATACTGCAATGGAAAAAACTATACCAAGAGCCATGAGTTTGTTCGATGATTTCATATACATTCCTCTTTAATTTCATATTCTGTATACAGCATTGTACACAATACACATAATATCAACACTTATATACGTCACGCAATGAACACGCTCACATAAATTACAAAAACACAATAATTGTGACGATATTGTGTCACGATTTGTCACAATTTATTCAAAAAAAGAAGCTCCTATGTAGGAACTTCCATTAGCTTACTGCTTTTTCACGAGCACTATTTAACATCGACTGCTCTGTTTTTATATCATGACGAATGACTAACTTCTCACTAACTGCTTGCACATACTCATCATGATTGATATAGCCTTCTTTCTCCATCAATCTCAAAACGACATTTCGTCTCTCTACGGCCTTATCATAATTTTGTACCGGTGAGTAATAAGCAGGTGCCTTTACTACAGCAGCCATCATTGCACTTTCAGCCAATGTTAATTGGCTCACCTTTTTACCGAAGTATAGGTTTGCTGCTTTTTCAATTCCCCATGCTCCTTCTCCGTAATAAATATTACTTACATATAATTTTAAAATTTCATCCTTTGTAAATGTACGTTCAATTTTTTTTGTATAAAAAATTTCTTTCCACTTGCGAGAAAATGTACGTTCATTCGTTAAAAAAGCATTTTTTGATAACTGTTGTGTAATTGTGCTACCACCTTGCACAACACCACCAGCTTTTATATTCTCAACAGACGCTCTGATAATCGCTATATAATCTAAACCGTTATGATGATAAAACCTTTTATCTTCTGTTGCAATAAATGCATGTGTTAATGATTCTGGCACCTCTAACTTAGCCGGTACATGTAATTTACTAATATCACTTTTCTCGATCATTACATTTCCAATGAATAATAACGCGAAACTTAACAATAATAATAAAATAATGGCTTTATACAAAAACTTAGTCATTGGATTTAATGCAACTTTTTGATGATAGTTCACCCTAGATAATACTCGTTCTTTCATCTTAAACACCTCTTTTCCACACAGCGTATAATTCTTACTTTAAGAATACCTTGTTGTAAAAAAATATCCCATCGATTTCTCTTACACATACCTTACATCATTGTAAGGTATAAGGTGAAACTTTAATCAGAACGCACCAATCTGATTGCCCGGCAAATAGTGGGATAAAAAAGTATTGTATCACAGTCCTTTTTTATCTACTATTCATCTGAAATATTGAATATAGATTATGCTAAACCAATAACAGATTAAATCTTAAGGCTATTATACTTTCTATATTAAAGCACTCTATTTTCATTATATCATCTACCAATATATATACTTTTGAGTATCTAGTAATCTAAATGTATATAATATATCATACATTATACAGAACAAACGTTCTCAAAATCAATACTAACACTATTATTATTTTGACCTTTTTCTTAAACAGTATACAAAAAAGAGTAGTGATTTGATTGTATCTCAAACCGGCTACTCTTTTCTTTACAATCTTCCTATTAAGTTATATGGCTGCACTTCCCACGTTTCATACGGAATACAATGTGTTGCTCTCATCGCATCAAGCGTTCTGGATTTCATATGAGGACGCGTTATGTACTCATCTATGTTCTCTTCATTTAAAGCAACAAATTTAGCCTCTTGTATTTCTTCAGGCTGAATTTGTATTCCACCGCTCACGTATGCCACTTTAAAAACAACAGCTAGAATGTGCATGGAAGCATTATAGTAAACTCCTGTAATACCGATAGGCTTCACCGTTAATCCTGTTTCCTCTTTTATTTCCCTACAAATTGCTTGATCGAGCGCTTCTCCTTCTTCTACCTGTCCTCCTGGCAACTCCCATGTATCCGATCGCCAATGTACTTTAGCTAATAACACTTCGTCTTTTTCATTTGTTAAATAACCTGCTACAGCAACGATATGCTTTGGTGTTTTATGTTCCATATTAAGCCTCCTAGCAATAATGAATATTTCACATATCCCTATAAGCATATTCCCTGTCTACAACAAAATACCTTTACTCATTCATCACCTTAATGAAATTCATAAAAAGAAGCCCCTATCCGTTAAATGAAAAGGGGCTTCTATCGTATTATTCTCCTAAGTCTACGTTGTGGTAAACTTGTTGCACATCTTCTAAATCTTCTAATGCATCAACCATTTTTTCAAATTGTGCTTGTGCATCTTCAGGAAGTGTTACATCGTTTTGTGCAAGCATTGTTAATTCAGCAACTGTAAATTCTTCAACGCCAGCATCTTTAAGAGCAGATTGTACTGCATGGAATTGATCTGGTTCAGCATACACGATAACAGCATCTTCTTCTTCAAGAATGTCACGTGCATCCACATCTGCTTCCATTAAAATCTCAAGAACTTCATCTGATGTTTTCCCTTCAAGACCGATAACAGCTGTTGCATCAAACATGTAAGCTACAGAACCGTTTACACCCATGTTACCACCGTTTTTGCTAAATGCAGCTCGTACATCTGCTGCAGTACGGTTTACGTTGTTTGTAAGTGTATCTACAATTACCATAGCTCCATTTGGTCCGAATCCTTCATAACGAAGCTCGTCATAATTTTCTTCTGAACCACCTTTTGCTTTTTCAACTGCACGATCGATAATTGTTCTTGGAACATTGTATGTTTTCGCACGTTCTAATACCACTCTAAGCGCTTGGTTTGATTCCGGATCTGGCTCGCCTTGTTTTGCCGCTACATAAATTTCACGTCCAAATTTCGCGTATATACGGCTAGTATTTGCATCTTTTGATGCTTTTTTATCTTTAATATTATTCCATTTACGACCCATACTTTCCACTCTCTTTCCGGTTTTAAATCTACATAAAAATATTAATATGAAATATCATGTGTGTTCAACACATTTTTAAAAGAAATATAAAAAGTTCATTTTTGATTCATATTACAGACATAATATAAATCACTATCATTTTGTTCTTTCGACAAGTTATATTATACATGAATTGCTACATTTATCACGAATTTTAGAATCACATAACATAATTTAGCAAAAAAACTCTAATAGAAATGGTAGAGTTTTTTACATCACCGATACCGATTTCCATAATATTCCCTTAATTCCTTTCTATTTTTGTATAATTAAAATAGGAAAAAATTTGAAGTGAGTATAGAGGGGGAGAATTATGACACATTCAAATACTACATGAATACGTTTATCTTAATCATTTAGTACCTATTTGTGCTTATTCTTTAGTATGATGAAAATATAAAAAAGACTCTACACATTTGGTGTAGAGTCTTTTTATTACGCCGTTCGTGATACCGATGGTCGGGGTCGAACCGACACTCCCGAAGGAACACGATTTTGAGTCGGTTATAGAATTTAATCTTCCCTCATAAACCATCAGAAACATTGATATATATACGCTCTTTAACGTTCAATTTAAGTTTAAACAAAATCATAACATACGACTATCTTGTAAATAAGTATATTTCGTTTAAAAGGGCTAGTCAAGTTGAGTAGTTCGACATAAAACGAGTTTCTTCCTATTATATAGTGCATATATTATTTATATATATTTTCGCCCTTACCGAGAGACAAATGTTTTATAAACAATACCTACATGGATAATACATTTAATATCATAAAAATTATTTATACTTTCTCTTTCACACTTTTTATATAGTCAGGATACTTTTGTAAATTATACATTATTTCTTTTACAAAAGCGTTTAATTCAAATGATACACCACCGTTTATTTGTTGAATTATAGTACTAGCTTGTACAACAAAACTAGGAATTGAATTCTGTTCATCCTGATATAAGTAATGAAAGCCTGCAAAACGCGGATTACTATAATGAGGATACAAATAAAAATTCAATAATACAACAAAAGCCACCTGTAATCCCACATTACGATCTCTATATTCAGGAATTCCACTATGATATTGCTCCCATTTTTCAAATAAAAAATCTTTAAAGTTCACAAAAGCTCTCGGATTTTCCAAATGCTCCCTAATAATATTATACATACTAACATAGTTATTATCAGCCGTCCCAAGACGATTATCCACATTAGTTTCAATAAATGTGTCTAATAAATATTTTAGATCTTGATTCTTTGTATCAGATGATTCTTTTATTTCCTTATTTATAAATTCTTCAAATAATGTCTGCAACTGGTATTGTGTATTCACAATATATTTTTTTTGGAAGATTTTTTGCAAGTAAATAAAAGGATTCTTTATCCCTTTACTTTCTAAAGCATCGCATACAGCAATTTCATCCATCGCCACAACAAAAAATAATCCTGGAAGATCTAAAGTTGATTTTATCAATTGAAATATATTCACTATCTCTTCTGGAAATAATCTATCTACTTCATCAATCATAATTACAATTTTTTGTCCGTTCGCAACAAACATCATTTCAAGTTCATCAATTACTTCTTTTTTACGCTTAGACAATGGTTTGTTAAATATTGCTTCTCCTGTTTCTTTTACAATATCTCCAACCGCATTTGCTACAGGATTTGCTACAGGAGCAGGTACCCCTTGACTCATTGATACGGCTAAAGTTGTAAGCTTAGCTAATGGTGAGGATATTTTTAAAGCATAGCTCTTAAATTTTTCTTTAGCATTTGTATAACCTTTGTCTATACAATCATAAATTTCTTCAAATAAATACAAAATCAATTCTTCCCTATTATTAATCATCCAAGGATTAAATCGTACAACTTTACATATCCCTGTGTTTAATTCTTCTTCTATAAAATTGAGCATAGTTGACTTTCCTGCCCCCCATGAACCGTTTATAGATATTGCGTAAGGAATATTATTAGGTACTACTTCAATAAATTTTGCAATTTCTTTAGCTTTTGTTGAAAAATGTAATTTATCAGATTCTATACTAGTTAAAGGCAAATATCCATCCATTTTTATTAAACCCTCCTATAAGTATGAAACTTTATTTCTCAACATAATCAATTCCATGCGCATTTATTTTCACTCCATATCCTCCATCCTTAGATATAGAACGGTAATAGATTAAGCCTTTTTCTTCTAAATATTGATAAGCTAAATGATTTTCCTTATCTTCTTTATCATCTAAGTTAAGACGAATCAATACTTCTTGTCCTGCATTCTCAAAATAATCATTATACAACTCTCTAATTAATTTCTCTCTCAGCATACGTCTATCTTCAAAAATCATTCTCCATCACCCCTTATACAATTATAGGAATTTACTACATAAAAATGGTATCAAAGAATGTACGTTCCTACAAGATATACGCATAATTTCTTTCTTTCAATAAAAAAGCACTTCATAAAGAAACGCTCTTTTGAATTTATTTTAATTAGTTATTATCCATGATCCTTTATCAGCAGGATTTGTATATGCTACTTCTCTACCTTGGCTATCTGTGACAATGATTGTTATTTTCTCTCCCTTAGGTATAACCCCAGCCTTTTCAAAGTTAGAATTTATTATACTTCCTAATGCCATCGTATCTGCTTCTTTAAGTAATTTAGACTTTCTGTACCATACATCATCTTTAAAAAGGATAATTACTTTCTTCTCTCCACTATCATCATATAGCATATCAATTACTTCATCCGGTAAATTCCTTTTCGCAAAGTCCTTTGATTCATCTAATGCTTTCTGTATACTTGCATCCCTATTTTGAGGATTAGTTGTGACAGTCGTTTTTGTTTCTTTATCATCTATCGGATCAACATCTTCGTTTGGTACTTCACTAGCAGTTTCTTTTGTATCAGTTTCCACGTCTTTACTTTTTATTAGATAAATATTAATTGAAAGAAGAGCTATAATTCCAACAACAATTGCTACCTTTGCATATTTGAACATTATCTAAATCCCCCCTCTTAAAAATTCCCCTGTGAAATAAATTAGGGTCATGCGCCTTCATTTGTACAATTCACTTATTCAGAATGTAAACCACCCCTCCCCCCTATATTGTCTTATCACTGGAAGAGGTTGGCAAGATGTTTTTTACATATGCATCCAGTTAATTCAGCTATTATGTCAGATCCTATAAAACTTCTTATTGAGTGCATAAGTAACAAGCATATTCCCAACCTTAAATCAGCGCAGAATTATTGCATAGAATTATAATTCTATGCTAAAATATACATATAAACAGGCGGAATACATACATAAACACATGAATAACAAGTAAAAAAAGTTGCGTAGAATTATTTAGGGAGGAATTATCATGATTCATAAGTTCGTAAATGAAGCATTAAAAGGGAAGTCAGTAACAACTGTTAAGACGTATACTCATGCATTAAAGCAATTCGAACAGTGGCTTGATGGTGCAGGAACAGACCTAGAAAGCTTTGCTCGTTCTGATGTCCAACAGTATATTGACTACATGGTTTCACATAAGAAATCAGCAGCAACTATTAATAAAGTATTTAATGCATTAAAGAAGTATTGTAAGTGGAGTAATAAGACAGAAGCAATAGAAGACATAAGTGTAGTGAAGCAACAAGACTTAAAGCAAGTGGCACCTAAATCACTCGATAGAAACGAACGCAACCAACTCATACGTGAAGTGGATAGAGCAGGCAACAAGCGAGACTCGGCTATTGTACTACTTCTATTAAATAGTGGATTACGTGTTAGTGAACTAGTGAATATAGATATCAATGATATGTCCCTTACCGATAGAAAAGGTACGGTTAAGATTATTGGAAAAGGAAATAAAGAACGTACAATACCATTGAATGTAGAAACTAGGAGGGCTTTAACTAAGTATTTAGAAGAACGCAATGGAAATAGCCCAGCCTTATTCCTAAGTAATAGAGGTGAGCGTATTAGTGTTAGGAGTGTGCAGCACTTAATAAATAAATATGGTTTCAATGTACATCAACTACGACATACGTTTATTACTGACCTTGTACGCGCAGGACATGATATAAGCATCATTCAATCCTTATCAGGTCATTCCAGTGCTGATATGATCCTTCGCTATTCAGCACCAACAGAAGCAGATAGAGAAAATGCAGTTGAACAATTATATAAGAATTGATACAAGACTATCGTTTATGATGGTCTTTTTTCATATTCTAATTTATATCGTTTCAAACTTCCTTCATTCGTAAAACAAATTAACTACCCCTTCACTATCTTTACGTTCGTATCAATTCGTATATATTCGTTAACACCGCACAAGATGGTGACCACTCTTCCCCCTCATATCTTCATCTATTCCTTACCACTACATATACATACCTTTTTACACTTATTTAACGTAAAAATCACGCGAAATTATTTCACATATGAAGTAATAATGTTTTACAGATAAGAGGGATTCAGCTACTTCTTATCTCCACTTAATTCAAATTGGCATAGAAATGAGCACTACAGTTTCAAGTTTTAAACGTTTTGAAACCCCTTGTTTTCCCTGTATCTAACGGTGCAGGGTTTTGTTTTGCCTATTTTTAAGCGTAATAAAAACAGAATGTATACAGTTACTTCTTACTTTATTTTTCTCGGCTTCATCACATCCACAAGAACAATATCCTCATTAATTTTAAAATGTTTTTTACTCGATACGATCATTCGGTAACACTCGATAAAAATCACTCGAGCAATTACACCTTAACTAAATTTTAAAACGTAAGAATTACACACGATTCCAAAGTATTAATGGTTTATGAAATCACAATATGGTAATTCGAAAGGAATGTTAATTATGGTTAAAAAGATTTTTCACACAACTGATATGTCGCTAACTGCTGCATTATCAACGATTAAAGGAGCATCAATTGGTCATGTAACTGTAACTCAAAAGGAAGATGACGGCCATCTTGTTACGTTTGAAATTGTATATGAAGAAGGTTTACAACCTGCAATCGACAACATGATTGAACTTTATAAAGCAAACACATTGCAGCTAAACGTTAGATCACTAAGTTCTCAATTAGCTTATTGTCGTTACTTATTTAACCTTAAAACAAGACAATACAACAAATTAAATACGGTTAAAAACGTACAAAAAGATGAAAGTGAGGTGAAGAATTGATGACTCAATCTCGATTAGTACATTTAGTTGATCAACAAACTGGTGAAGTATTAGGTGAGGATATTATCAATCCCCAATCACAAGTAATATCTGAAAATCAGAGACAGGCATATAAGAACAAATTAGAAAAAGAAAGAGATAACCGTCATTTCAGTTTTGCGAATATGGAGAATATTAAAGAAGTGATTTCTAAATTAACAAATGTTCACCTTGGATATTTATTACAATTACAGTGTCATATGGAATTCGGAACAGGGTTTTTAATTGGAAAGGATGGGGCGGTTATGACTAAGAAAGTAGATATTGAACATACATTAGGTATTACAAATAGTACTAATAAGCGGTTATGTAAAGCACTTGAAAGTAATGGGATTTTAGAAGCGGTTAAAGGTGGATACCGTATTAATCCTACTTACCACTTTAGAGGACAAGCTCAAGAACAAAAGATAATCAAATTATTTACTACAACATTAAAGCAGCTATGCAAAATCTTAAAACCTGCTGAAATTGGATTCTTATATAAGTTACTTCCATATGTGCATTATGAAACTAACATGATTTGTATTAATCCTCATGAAATTGATTCTAAGGAAATTCAGTATCTTAATATCGAAAGCATTGCACAAATTACTGAAATTCATCAAAAGAAAATATCTACTCTTCTTAGGAGTTTAAGAAAAGGTGGAGTAATTGCAGAAACGATACTGGAAGATAAACGCCACACTTTCATCACATTAAATCCATATATCTTTTATAGAAAAAGTGGTCAACCTGATAATACGTTAAGAGGTATGTTTGCTGCTTCACCATATGCTCCAAAAAATAGGTAACCTTTTTGACCCTTATTTGCTCGAATGGGTAACTTTTTTGAACTGTTTTAAATCACGCTCAATCCATTGTGGCAGTAAGGCTAAACGTTGTTTTGAGCGTTAATTACTTCTTATTCTTTGATACAAGTTAACTTTATATATAGTTTAAAAATTTACAAGTTTAATAAATAACAGGTTTAATAAGTAGCAAGTTTAACAAATATAAAAGTTTAATTTTAAGTATATTGCTTGTTATATGTCCTCAATTGCCGGACGGCTTAGTACTTCACTTTCGCTCGTACATTCATTTTAAAAATTAAGGAGGTAGCAAATTTATGAAAAAGAAATACATGAATCGCAAAGAATTTATTCAGCA
Source organism: Bacillus sp. FSL R9-9834 (assembly GCF_038006905.1). Lineage (NCBI taxonomy): Bacteria > Bacillati > Bacillota > Bacilli > Caryophanales > Bacillaceae > Bacillus > Bacillus sp. FSL R9-9834. The sequence continues at coordinate 533,142 of NZ_JBBOWD010000001.1, read as the reverse complement.
CATTAGTATTTTAACTTTAGGATACTATGCATATAAAAATGAACCAATTTCATTTCCACAAGTTGCTGAATATCTAAATACAACTACTGATAACTTACGATTAAAGAAACAAGATACTGATCTAATGAGTCAATTATCTAAATGTGGAATTGTTGTAGAACGTATTAATAATACGAATCATTTTGTACTAACAAATAATTGAACAAAGTAATGCCCTTACCAAACGGATAGCAGGGGGAATGGATAATAACATCCCCAAAAAAACTTTTCTCTTTGGATAGGGCTAATCAAAAGTTAAATAAAGGATGGTATTAATATGAACAAAGACAATTTATTTTCAAATTTTGAACGTTATGAAGCAAGCAATAGTAATCCATTGTCATTTTTAACAGAAGAAGAAAATAAAAAAGAAACCGCTGCAAAAGAATTAAATAACAGTGATAACCCTTTAGCTTTCTTAAATGATTATGAAACTGCTAAAGATAAAACTTATAAAGGTAATCCGTTACTTTTCTTAGAAAAAGCAAATAACCTTGAAGAAGAAATACTAAATAGTTATAAATATTATGGTCTTGTTGAAGCCCTACGTAAATATCACAAGGGAACTGAGTTAGAACAAGATGAATTAAAGCTTATACTTGACTTTGTAGCACAATTTCCAAACAAAAAATTAGAGGACTTGGAGGATTAATATCATGAATACATTTACACCTAAAGAAGTTAAGATGTTAAGAATGCTTTACGGAAATGACTTTGAATTATATGGTACTTCAAATTCCTCTTCAGACTTTACAAGAATGGACATTCCAACAATTGCAAAAGCATTGTCCATTTATGTTAAAGAGTATTATAAATACGCTAATTATCCAGCAGAGTTTACTGGTTCTGTTTCTGATCTGCGCCATTTTGTAAGAGATGCAAAATTAGATATATACAAGTTTTATAACCTCTTTGAATCACCTACTAAAACGGACAAGTTGGCAAATGAATTAAAGAAAAATAATATTAAACTAGCCTATAGAGGTGGAAAAATAAAGTTAGAAGAATTTTAAAGGGTGTCCTCAATTTAGAGGATGCTTTTTTACTTATTAAGAGGGTGTTAAGTGGTTATTAAATCTGCATTATTAAGTACGTATTAAGAGCATCATAACAAGTTCATATGAGGTTATTAAGTACGTTATAACTACTGCTATATTAAGCTACCTAGAACTTTCGAACCGCTATTACATTCGCTCATACGAAAGTTTATGCTTAGCGTATTACAATTATGAATAATAAACGTATTAATCGGCATAAAATCATTCCAATTCATATACGGAATGTGTGCAAAATTGCGTCTATCACCTTCAATTAAGAACCAAATTTCACGATTCTGACCTGAGTTATGGATTGCATAAGTCCGCTTTTCGTCTTCGTCTACATTTGGCAATTTTGACCTGACCTGCATATTGTACAGGATAGCTATTTTTTCATCTTCACAATCGATAAAATTATCAAGTATAGCCCAATCAACGTTTGTATCATCTAAAATGGATGGTTCAATTTGCTCTATTGTTTCTCCTGCTGTTCTTTAATCCATCGTTCTGCTCGTGCAATCGGATCATCAATCATATAAGAATTTAAATCACGATTTCTTAACTCTTGTTCCATTCGGTTAAATTCATTAATGTACATCATTTTGAACTTTAAAGCTTCTTCTCCAGTGAATCCCATTACTAATAATGTGAAACCGTCTTTAGTTAAATTATATTTCTTGTATTGTCTTGCTCGTTCGTTGATATAAGTTGACTCCTGAAAATTAAGGAGTGAAAATTCATCGCTAGAATAACCAATTAACTTATTGATATCAGACATTACATTATCATGACGTTTTCCAAATACTTCAGCCACCATTAAACTATCTGTTACTACCTCGTTATTTTCAATAAATACGATATTACTCATTATTATTATCATTTTTAATGTTGATATAAGAGGACTCGGCAAAATTGCCGAATATAAACCTGACTCATTTATTAAAGTCGAGTTCATATTCATACCCGTCAATTTGACGGACATGGATTCATCTTCATCTAAATATTAACAGCTGAAAATTAAGCCGTGAGAATTGTTTAGCAACTGGTTTTCGCGACTGCATTAAAATTTCATACAATCCATCTTCAGTTAAGAACCAAGATTCTCTAATTTGACCTGATGGGAATAATGTTCCCCCCAGCTTCTTTTCATCTTCATCTACAGTTTTTAACATTTTAGAAACGTCCCTATGCGACTGTCTTGAGTCTTTCCATGCGTATTCAATCCAATTTGCTACATCTTGACCTAAAAATAATGGTTCTTCCTTTGTTCCCTCTTTCTATTCGGTAAGGGTTTATATAAGATTTATAACTTACCTTGTTCATTCTAAATTTTATAAAACGTATTGACTTGGATCAGATGTCTTTCATCATGGGATGAGGGTACAGGACAACGGCTAGGGCATGGAATGACTACCTTACATTGCAAAAACAAGAAAGTTAATGCAACATAAAGCAGACGTTCATTGTTATTTTTATCATGGTCTATCGGGTTAAGGATTCCGTATAGTAACACCTTGTTTGAACGTTAGATTTTCACCTACAACGAATTTTTAACATGCTATGCTTGTCCAACATGCTGAAAGATATAGGGAAGGAGTTTGTACTACTGACATTATCCTTTATTACTTCGTAACCTAATATTTCTTTCTTATTCGTTGCTACCTGTACCTTAATACACCAAGCAACCTTACCAAACCGTTTATGGACGTTCTCTCCTAGACTTCTAACAACGCAAACAAGGAAACGTTATATGTTAGAACGCTTAATTTTATGACAGTGGCTTAGCTAACCTGTTCAAGTGTTTATCGTGGTGTTAGGTCATTCCCACGTTCGGAAATCCCTGTACATGTACCTAAAAAAGACAATAGGAAATTAAACCTTTGCATTATACTTTTTAAAAATTTATAATGAAGGTATTAAATGTACGGAATATCCGTTATTTAGTTTTTAGCGAATATTAACTTTGAGTCACCTACTGCAATAGGTGGCTTTTTTCTTTTTATTTGTATCTATTCAGCATCTTTAAAGGTGAAAATTCTTTATGCTTCTCTTTTACATCATTACTAAATAAGTTCACATATGTTCTAACCATATCCATTGTGGTATGCCCAAGTATCTGTTGTAGTTCAAATATTCCTGCTCCATTTTGAACACTTAATTTAGCGAACGTATGTCTAAATGTATGGGGGCTGCAACGAGCATCTTTTATCTTCGCCATTTCTCCATACTTGCTAATTCGATTTTGTAATTGTCGCTTTGTCATTGGTCGATTATCTATTGAAGTAAATAAAGCATCCGTCTCCATTGATCCTCGAACCGTCACATACTTTCTTAATACTTCTTTCATATATGATTGAATGGGTACTAATCTTTCTTTATATCCTTTTGTATTACGAATATGAACAAAGGAATCTTCCCATTTAATATCAGTAATTGCTATTCCAACAAGTTCATTCGCTCTTACCCCTGTTTCTAAAAGTAATAGCATTACCGTATAATCACGAAAGCCTATAAATGTAGTTAAATTAGGCTGCTTTAATAAATTTTTTATTTGTTCTTTGCTAAATGTAGGTATAGCTTGCCTTCTGACACGTAAGAATTTAACGTCTTTCATTGGATTGAATTTAATATACCTTTCAGTATGAAGAAAGTTAAAAAACGCTCTAATAGCCCGTAAACGTGTATTAATCGTAACCGGTTTTCTTTGTAGAACCTCTTTCATATGGAAAATAACGTTTTTCTTAATTACTTCACTGGTAATTTCAGTAGGATTTGTGGATACAGATTGATCCATGAGAAGTTTGTAAAACGTAGTTAATTCACTCCTATAATATCGAATTGTATGGTCACGTAAATTACGTAACTGACAATCATTAAGGAATAAGTGTAGAGCGGTTTTATAGTCCAGTACATCTAATTGTACAGAATCGTGAATTACTGCTAATTCTTTGACATTTAAATCATTATTACGTCTTTTCATAACAACTTTTACCTCCCTTTGGTACATGATTTAGTACGCTTATTTAACAAGGAGATAATCGTATGTAATAAACTTTTAAGAACACGAAAAAACGGCTCCTACTGAACGTAAGAACCGTTTAAATCAACGTTTGCTTGATACCGATGGTCGGGGTCGAACCGACACTCCCGAAGGAACACGATTTTGAGTCGTGCGCGTCTGCCAATTCCGCCACATCGGCACAAAAGAAAAGGCGGCAACCGGATTTGAACCGGTGATAAAGGTTTTGCAGACCTCTGCCTTACCACTTGGCTATGCCGCCATATAAAATTTTACTGGAGCGGAAGACGGGATTCGAACCCGCGACCCCAACCTTGGCAAGGTTGTATTCTACCACTGAACTACTTCCGCAAAAATGGCTGGGCTAGCTGGATTCGAACCAGCGCATGACGGAGTCAAAGTCCGTTGCCTTACCGCTTGGCTATAGCCCATCGAATTCTTACTTAATTATATGTAAGCATCCATTAGATTATTTATAATTTTTAAAATAAAAATGGGGCGACTGATGGGAATCGAACCCACGAATGCCGGAGCCACAATCCGGTGCGTTAACCACTTCGCCACAACCGCCATGCTGTGTAAATATATTTGGCAGGGGCAGTAGGAATCGAACCCACACTGGAGGTTTTGGAGACCTCAGTTCTACCTTTAAACTATGCCCCTATGTAAATGGTGGAGGGGGGCAGATTCGAACTGCCGAACCCGAAGGAGCGGATTTACAGTCCGCCGCGTTTAGCCACTTCGCTACCCCTCCGAAACTTACATGGTGCCGGCTAGAGGACTTGAACCCCCAACCTACTGATTACAAGTCAGTTGCTCTACCAATTGAGCTAAGCCGGCGTATATGATTAAGATAAATGGTGGCTCGGGACGGAATCGAACCGCCGACACGAGGATTTTCAGTCCTCTGCTCTACCGACTGAGCTACCGAGCCTTATTAAAATGGCGGTCCCGACCGGGGTCGAACCGGCGATCTCCTGCGTGACAGGCAGGCATGTTAACCACTACACCACGGGACCATTTGGTTGCGGGGACAGGATTTGAACCTGCGACCTTCGGGTTATGAGCCCGACGAGCTACCGTGCTGCTCCACCCCGCGATAATACTATTCATATAATTTATATGGTGGAGGATGACGGGATCGAACCGCCGACCCCCTGCTTGTAAGGCAGGTGCTCTCCCAGCTGAGCTAATCCTCCAAAGTGGTGACCCGTACGGGATTCGAACCCGTGTTACCGCCGTGAAAGGGCGGTGTCTTAACCACTTGACCAACGGGCCAAATATTATAAATCCTATGGCGGAGAGCAAGGGATTCGAACCCTTGATACGCTTGTGACGTATACACGATTTCCAATCGTGCTCCTTCGGCCAACTCGGACAGCTCTCCAATGGCTCCGCAGGTAGGAATCGAACCTACGACCGATCGGTTAACAGCCGATAGCTCTACCGCTGAGCTACTGCGGAATAATATTGCCTGGCAACGTCCTACTCTCACAGGGACAAGGTCCCAACTACCATCGGCGCTAGAGAGCTTAACTTCCGTGTTCGGTATGGGAACGGGTGTGACCTCTCTGCCATCATTACCAGACATTATTCTTTTGAGACAATCATTATTATAACTTATTTTCTTTAAAAGTCAACAAGTTTTTTTATGTTCTCTCAAAACTAGATAACATTGCTACATATTATATGGTTAAGTCCTCGATCTATTAGTATTCGTCAGCTCCACATGTCACCATGCTTCCACCTCGAACCTATCAACCTGATCATCTTTCAGGGATCTTACTAGCTTACGCTATGGGAAATCTCATCTTGAGGGGGGCTTCATGCTTAGATGCTTTCAGCACTTATCCCTTCCGCACATAGCTACCCAGCTATGCCCTTGGCAGAACAACTGGTACACCAGCGGTGCGTCCATCCCGGTCCTCTCGTACTAAGGACAGCTCCTCTCAAATTTCCTACGCCCACGACGGATAGGGACCGAACTGTCTCACGACGTTCTGAACCCAGCTCGCGTACCGCTTTAATGGGCGAACAGCCCAACCCTTGGGACCGACTACAGCCCCAGGATGCGATGAGCCGACATCGAGGTGCCAAACCTCCCCGTCGATGTGGACTCTTGGGGGAGATAAGCCTGTTATCCCCGGGGTAGCTTTTATCCGTTGAGCGATGGCCCTTCCATGCGGAACCACCGGATCACTAAGCCCGACTTTCGTCCCTGCTCGACTTGTAGGTCTCGCAGTCAAGCTCCCTTATGCCTTTGCACTCTACGAATGATTTCCAACCATTCTGAGGGAACCTTTGGGCGCCTCCGTTACACTTTAGGAGGCGACCGCCCCAGTCAAACTGCCCACCTGACACTGTCTCCCGGGTCGATAAGACCCGTAGGTTAGAATTTCAATACAGTCAGGGCGGTATCCCACCAGCGCCTCCACCGAAGCTAGCGCTCCGGTTTCAAAGGCTCCCGCCTATCCTGTACAAACTGTACCAAAATTCAATATCAGGCTACAGTAAAGCTCCACGGGGTCTTTCCGTCCTGTCGCGGGTAACCTGCATCTTCACAGGTACTATAATTTCACCGAGTCTCTGGTTGAGACAGTGCCCAAATCGTTACACCTTTCGTGCGGGTCGGAACTTACCCGACAAGGAATTTCGCTACCTTAGGACCGTTATAGTTACGGCCGCCGTTTACTGGGGCTTCAGTTCAGAGCTTCGCTTACGCTAACCCCTCTCCTTAACCTTCCAGCACCGGGCAGGTGTCACCCCCTATACTTCGCCTTACGGCTTCGCAGAGAGCTGTGTTTTTGCTAAACAGTCGCTTGGGCCTATTCACTGCGGCTTTCCGTTAAGAAAGCACCCCTTCTCCCGAAGTTACGGGGTCATTTTGCCGAGTTCCTTAACCAGAGTTCTCTCGCACACCTTAGGATTCTCTCCTCGCCTACCTGTGTCGGTTTGCGGTACAGGCACCTTTTATCTCGCTAGAAGCTTTTCTTGGCAGCGGGGAATCAAAGACTTCGCTCCATAAGGAGCTTCCCCATCACAGCTCAGCCTTCACGATAAGCGGATTTGCCTACTTATCAGCCTAACTGCTTGGACGTGCACAACCAATCGCACGCTTCTTCTATCCTTCTGCGTCCCTCCATTGCTCAAACGATAAAGAGGTGGTACAGGAATATCAACCTGTTGTCCATCGCCTACGCCTGTCGGCCTCGGCTTAGGTCCTGACTAACCCTGAGCGGACGAGCCTTCCTCAGGAAACCTTAGGCATTCGGTGGACGGGATTCTCACCCGTCTTTCGCTACTCATACCGGCATTCTCACTTCTAAGCACTCCACCAGTCCTTCCGGTCTGACTTCACTGTCCTTAGAACGCTCCCCTACCACTGATACCATTGGTATCAATCCGCAGCTTCGGTGGTGTATTTAGCCCCGGTACATTTTCGGCGCAGAGTCACTCGACTAGTGAGCTATTACGCACTCTTTAAATGGTGGCTGCTTCTAAGCCAACATCCTAGTTGTCTAAGCAACTCCACATCCTTTTCCACTTAATACACACTTTGGGACCTTAGCTGGCGGTCTGGGCTGTTTCCCTTTTGACTACGGATCTTATCACTCGCAGTCTGACTCCTAAGGATAAGTCATTGGCATTCGGAGTTTGACTGAATTCGGTAATCCGATGAGGACCCCTAGTCCAATCAGTGCTCTACCTCCAAGACTCTTACACTTAAGGCTAGCCCTAAAGCTATTTCGGGGAGAACCAGCTATCTCCAGGTTCGATTGGAATTTCTCCGCTACCCACACCTCATCCCCGCACTTTTCAACGTGCGTGGGTTCGGGCCTCCATTCAGTGTTACCTGAACTTCACCCTGGACATGGGTAGATCACCTGGTTTCGGGTCTACGACCACGTACTAAACGCCCTATTCAGACTCGCTTTCGCTGCGGCTCCGCCTCTTCAGCTTAACCTCGCACGGGATCGTAACTCGCCGGTTCATTCTACAAAAGGCACGCCATCACCCGTTAACGGGCTCTGACTATTTGTAGGCACA
>NZ_JBBOWD010000001.1:312500-522500 GCF_038006905.1 Bacillus sp. FSL R9-9834 | reverse complement strand
CATCCCGTTAAAACTTTAAAATCATGTTCCAAAAGCCATTATAGCTTCCCTTCATCCTACTCCACATTTCATATCTTATCACTCTATCACATTTTTAGACGAGTGAAAATTCTAAATTTTATGTTATATTATTATTATAGGAGCGTGGTGAGAATGGGCATTAAATATTCGAACAAAATCAATAAAATCCGGACCTTTGCATTAAGTTTAGTATTTATCGGTCTCTTTATTGCATACTTAGGAGTCTTTTTTCGTGAGAACATTATTATTATGACAACATTTATGATGGTTGGCTTTTTAGCTATTATCGCTAGTACTGTCGTTTACTTTTGGATTGGTATGTTATCTACTAAAACTGTACAAATTATTTGTCCAAGCTGCGATAAACCTACAAAAATGCTCGGTCGTGTCGACGCATGTATGCATTGCAACCAACCTTTAACAATGGATCGAAATCTAGAAGGAAAAGAATTTGATGAAAAATATAATAAGAAGAGCTATAAGTCATAAGTATATACGGAGACAATGCATCCTTACAAAAATAAACATGAAAAGGTGATTTCTTAACCAAGAAATCACCTTTTGTATTTATCCTTAATTAAATCCTCCACTGAACATTTTAAATCATTCTGAACCTAACGTAATTCCCATATATAATAAAGAAAGAGGTTGACGTAAAGCCGTCAGCCTCTTTCTTTATTATATATTACGCCTTATGACACTCTGGACAAACGCCATAAATTTCTAAGCGATGACTATTAATAACGAAGCCTGTCGTTTTCGCAGCTTCCTCTTCAAGCTGTTCCAAACCTCCATAAGGAAAATCAACAATCTTACCACATTTTTCACAAATCACATGATAATGTTGACTTGTAACATAATCAAATCTACTTGAAGCGTCTCCATAAGTTAATTCCTTTACAAGTCCAACCTCTTTAAATACACGCAAGTTATTATAGACAGTTGCAACACTCATATTTGGAAACTTACCTTCTAATGCTTTATAAATTTCATCCGCTGTTGGGTGCGTCATAGATTCCACAAGGTACTCTAAAATAGCATGACGCTGTGGAGTAATGCGTACACCCGTATTTTTCAGCATTTCTAGCGCTTCTTTTAATTCTTCTTTGACCACCGTCATGCACCCCGATTCTATACGGATTATTATTTTATAATTCTTATAAAGAGTGTACTCCTTTTCTTATAAATCGTCAATATTTCTACTATAAGTATGTGGTTTATTTTTGTATATAGCCTTATTCTTATGTATCTTTCCCTATTTTTTATGCATTTACAATAGAAAAAAAGTGCGACATAATCGCACTTGGAATACTATCATCTGAGGAGGTATGCCCTACACTTCACTTTATGTAAGACAATAAAATATGTATAGACACTCGCCTTACTTCTATATATTTTATCTCCACAATGGATTTACTTTATATAAGAAAGAACATCTTCAACATGTCCCTTCACTTTCACTTTACGCCACTCTTTTACAAGCTCACCGTCTTTATTAATAAGGAATGTAGAGCGCTCAATTCCCATGTACTCTTTCCCAAAGTTCTTTTTCAACTTCCAAACATCATACAATTCCGCTACCTTATGATCTTCATCTACTAAAAGTACAAATGGAAGTTCATGCTTCTCAATGAACTTCAGATGTCTGTTCGCTGAATCAGGGCTTACACCAAGAATAACTGTGTCCTTCTCTTGAAATAATCCATATGCATCTCGAAAATCACATGCTTCAGTTGTACACCCTGGAGTCATATCTTTCGGATAAAAATATAGAACTACATTTTTACCACGAAAATCAGCTAAGCGAACTTGTTCCCCGTTACTTCCCTCTAATGTAAATTCTGGAGCCATTTCTCCTACTGTGATCATTGTTATCACTCCTACTCTTTTCTTTTACTATAACAAATGCTTCCTTATTTTTCATTGTCTATTACAGACCTCATTACAAAAGCAAACGGTAATGTATATCCAATTAGCGCTTCTCCAATCGCAATCCACCGCCCAATTCCAATCGGAGATATGTCACCATATCCAACAGACAATAAAGTAACTGCGCTAAAATACAAACAAATTTCAACCAGTTGAAAAGAGTGAGCGTTTAAGCTTTCTCCATCCTCTTTCAAAACTGCAAAACCCATTTCCTCTAATACAACGTAACTTAATCCAAATGCAATCAATACTGTTGTATAAATCAAAAATAATGTAGCTAAATTATACAGCGAAAAAAAACGCGTTGAATCCGAATAGGAACTCCATAATAATTGGACACTCCTCAAAATAGCAATTGCTGCAATTAATAGAATAAATCCCCATAACATGTCCTCCACCTCATTTTATATGTATGAGACAGCCATTAGATTTATCCCTTAGAAACAAACAAGCTTTTATAATTAATTCCCTGCACCACGGTACCTTTTTACCCCTTGATTCCAAAGAGTAATTGCAATCGTAAAACAGATAACACCAACGAGCGGTGTTGTAAATGCATAGCTATTCCACTCTGTTTTCCTTAAAAAGTACGCTGCTGGATACACTCCGACAAACGCAAATGGTAGGACAAACGTTAAAATAAAGCGAATCACACGGTTATAAATATTAACAGGATAGCGGCCATAATTCCCTATGTTATACATTAGCGGCATAATCGAACTTTTCGCGTCCGACCAAAAACCAAGGCTTGCAAGCGTAACAAATATCCCTCCGTATACAAGTGCGCCCCCTCCTACCATCAACAAGAATAAGAAGATATCGTACCAGTAAAAAGATAATTGCAACTCCACTGCTGCGTAGCCCATTACAATCATTCCCGTAATCGCTCCAATTAAAGATTCAAGCTCCATTCTCTCTAATATAATTTGAAATAAACTATGAATCGGTCTCGTTAATATGCGATCCATTTCTCCTTTAATAATGTAACGATCATTAAAGTCCCATATGTTAAAGAAAGCTGAGAAAATGGCAAACGGCACTAAAAAGAAACCATAAATAAAGATGACTTCTTCTCTACTCCAACCTTTTAATGCTTGCGTATGTCCAAACACAACAAGAATAAAGATTAAATTAACAGCCTGTAGTGATAAATCAGAAAGTAACCCAACGATAAAATCGCCCCGATACTCCAATTTTGTTTTTATATATTGACTTGCATATTGCAAAAATAGTTTTATATATATCATCTCATCATCCCCCTTGTACAATTAGACGTTTTCTCGCCGTTCTCCACATGAGTACAATCGGAATAATAAGTACAATGGCCCAAATTACTTGGAATAATAATGCCTCATACAATTTACTTCCTTGTATACCTTCTGAGAAAATCATACTCGGAATATAACTAATAGCCTGAAACGGTAAAAACATCATTGCCTTTTGGGCCCATAACGGATAAAAACTAATTGGTAATAATAGACCTGAAAACAAATCAATAACAACACGTTTTGCATACATAATTCCGCTATTATTAAATAAGAAGAATGTGAGCATTCCCGTCATTAAATTAATTTGTGTATTAATAATAAAACTAAATATTAAAGATAAGAAGAAATATAACCACGTTTGAAAGTTCGTTGTAATTTGCAATGAAAATAATAAGGTAACGATGACCATACCCGGAATTGAAAAGAAGGCAAAGCGAAATATTCCTTCACCAAGACCTTGCATCACTTTCATCCCTAAATAGTTATATGGACGTATCAGTTCTACCGCTACACGTCCTTCTTGAATCTCCATCGCAATTTCCCTGTCTATATTATTAAAATAAAAAGCACGTGCCATCCACGCAATTGCGATATACGTAGTCATTTGCGAAATAGATAAACTTTCAATATTCTCTTTTCCGCTATAAATTGCTTGCCACAAAAAATAATATGCGCCGATATTAATTGTATAAATTAAAATCCCGCTATAGTAGTTTGTACGATACGCAAGCATCATTAAAAAGCGAATTCGAATCATTTCAATGTACTTACCCATGTTTAATACCTTCCTCATAAATGTTACGAATAATTTCCTCTGTAGACACTTCATTAATTTTTAAATCTTTAATTTGAAAGGCTTGTACCACTTTAGAAATAAGCATTGAAATAATAACTTCTTCATTCGGGATTTTGGCAATCCACGCGTTTTCCTCTTTCGCTTTCGACCAAACGACATGACTATCTGGCATAACCATTGATAAAGCCTGATAAGAAACTGGTGCGACAAACTGAAAATGTATTTCTTTCTCTGCTCCCCACTGCGTACGAAGGTTATTTAAAGAACCGTCATACATAATATTGCCTTCATCCAGCATGATAACGCGCTCACATAAAGCTTCAATATCAGTAATATCATGAGTTGTTAATAAAATCGTTGTTTTATAACGTTCATTCATTTCTTTTAAAAATTCACGTATTTTCAATTTCACAAGTACATCTAACCCAATTGTTGGTTCATCTAAAAATAATAACGGCGGATTATGAATTAATGCTGCCGCTAATTCACAACGCATTCTTTGACCTAAAGATAGCTTTCGAACTGGCTTATCTAATAAAGGACCAATATCTAACGTTTCGATCACGTGCTCCATATGTTCTTTATACTGAGCGTCTGATACACCGTACACTTTTTTTAATAAACGAAACGATTCTTGTACGGCAATATCCCACCAAAGCTGTGAGCGTTGCCCGAAAACAACACCAATCGTTCTTACAAATTCTTCCCTCTGCTTATGCGGGTTCATCCCGTTTACTAAAATGTCTCCTGATGTCGGAGTCAAAATCCCCGTAAGCATTTTAATTGTCGTTGATTTACCAGCACCATTCTCACCGATATATCCAACCATTTCACCTTGTTTCACAGTAAAAGATACATCATTTACTGCTGGTACTATTTTATAATTACGATTTAATAAATCGCGAAATGCACCCTTTAAACCTGGACGACTTGAATAGGCTGTAAATTCTTTACGTAACCCTTGTACCTCAATTACCGATTTCATAACCGGACCCCCTTCCTAAATGTCACAACGAATAGTTTACCCAACTGCCTTCTCTATCACAAACAATACGTCTTTTCGAAAAACATGTTAGAATAATACATAGATTTTTGTAAGGAGATGAATGGTAGTGAAATTCACAAAATCAGAAGCATTACATAAAGAAGCTTTACAACATATCGTTGGCGGTGTTAATAGTCCTTCTCGTTCTTTTAAAGCAGTTGGTGGCGGCGCTCCTGTTGCTATGGAACGTGGAAAAGGTGCTTATTTCTGGGATGTAGACGGAAATAAATATATCGATTATTTAGCAGCATACGGTCCTATTATTACTGGACATGCTCACCCGCACATTACAAAAGCAATTACAACAGCTGCTGAAAATGGTGTACTTTACGGAACTCCAACAGCGCTAGAAGTAAAATTTGCAAAAATGTTAAAAGAAGCAATGCCTGCATTAGATAAAGTCCGCTTCGTAAACTCTGGTACTGAAGCTGTAATGACAACAATTCGTGTCGCTCGCGCTTACACAGGTCGCACAAAAATTATGAAATTCGCTGGTTGTTACCACGGTCATTCTGATTTAGTACTTGTAGCAGCTGGATCTGGCCCTTCTACACTAGGAACTCCTGACTCAGCGGGTGTACCACAAAGTATCGCTCAAGAAGTTATTACCGTTCCATTTAATAATGTAGAAACTTTAAAAGAAGCATTAGATAAATGGGGACATGAAGTAGCAGCTATTCTTGTAGAACCAATCGTTGGAAACTTCGGTATTGTAGAGCCAAAACCTGGCTTCCTTGAGAAAGTGAATGAACTTGTTCACGAAGCTGGTGCACTAGTAATTTATGATGAAGTTATTACTGCTTTCCGCTTCATGTACGGTGGTGCTCAAGACTTACTTGGCGTAACACCAGACTTAACAGCGCTTGGTAAAGTTATTGGCGGCGGACTTCCAATCGGTGCTTACGGTGGTAAGAAAGAAATTATGGAACAAGTTGCCCCTCTTGGACCTGCATATCAAGCTGGTACAATGGCAGGAAATCCTGCTTCTATGGCATCTGGTATTGCTTGTCTAGAAGTTCTTCAACAAGAAGGGCTTTATGAAAAATTAGATGAACTTGGTGCAATGCTTGAAAAAGGAATTTTAGAGCAGGCTGAAAAACATAATATCGATATTACATTAAACCGCCTAAAAGGCGCTTTAACTGTATACTTCACAACAAATACAATTGAAGATTACGATGCAGCACAAGATACAGACGGAGAAATGTTCGGTAAATTCTTCAAGCTTATGCTGCAAGAAGGAATTAACTTAGCACCTTCTAAATACGAGGCATGGTTCTTAACGACAGAACATACAAAAGAAGATATTGAATATACAATTGAAGCTGTAGGTAGAGCATTTGCTGCTTTAGCAAACAATAAATAATCCCGCCATTAAAAGGAAAAAAGAAAGCACACCTTTCTTTTTTCCTTTTTTCTATTTCATAAATCCCTCATTAATAGTATAATTATTCATAATTATCTGTTTAATTTTATTTTATATCCTTACTATCTTTTGTATACAAGGCTGCTCACGCCTCAAATAGTAAGATTATTCAAACTTTCATAAGAGGGGGGATTGACGGATGCTCAATAAAACAAACACATGGACACCGTCTTTATTTCGAGATTACAAAAACGCGGAACACGATGCGTGTGGAATCGTTTCCGTTATGGAGAAACGAAAAATTCCTACAAAAGAAAATATTGACCTTTGCATACAATCGCTCGTCAAAATGAATCATAGAGCTGGTTTCATTAATGGCGAAGGCGATGGAATCGGTATTCACATTGATGTACCAAAATCACTTTGGAATGAAAAATTAAAAAGTAGCGGATATAATCCAACGATCGTGGATCATCCCCACTTTATCGTTGGACATTTTTTTCTAAACAAAAACGAAAATATAGTTAATTTAAAAAATCATATTCGTACACAACTAAATAACGAAAACTTTGCAATTCTTTTCGAAAGTGATGATGTAATCAACTCCGATGCACTCGGTCCACTTGGTAAACAAGAAGAACCTTTATTTTGGCAAGTTGCTCTTATCGCAGAAAATGAAGTTACAAATATTGAGCAAACATTATTTACAGTAACGATAAAAATAGAAGAAAATGAAGCGATTCATGTTGCTTCCTTAAGTCGTGATCACGTTGTATATAAAGTTCTCGGTGCTGGGGATACACTTGTTGCCTATTACAATGATTTACAACACCCACTTATTGCTTCAACTATGACACTAGGACATAATCGCTATTCTACTAATACATTATCTAACTTCTTTCGTGTACAACCATTTAGTATCCTCGGACATAATGGTGAAATTAACACAATTGCAAAATTACGCGATCAAGCTGAAATGATTCACGTTCCACTTACTGCTGGGGGCAGTGACTCCCAAGATTTAAACCGCACCTTAGAAACTCTACTTGTTCAATACAACTACAGTTTATTTGAAGCAATGGATATACTATTCCCGCCAATTATTAATGAAATTAAACTTTATGAACCACATTTACAAGATTTATATACGTATATACGTGAAGCATGGGGCCATTTTGCACAAGGTCCAGCTGGCATTATTTCACGTTATAAAGATGAAGCTGTTTTCAGCGTGGATTCCCTCGGGCTACGACCAGTATGGAAAGTAGAGACAGAAAGCTCTTATATTTTCTCTTCTGAACCTGGAGTTGTATCCCCAACTGAATATGTAGCAGAACCAAAACCACTCGCTCCAGGGGAAAAAGTCGGACTAAAGTGGAATGAACAAGATGAGCTTGTTCTTTATGAATATGACAAATACCAAGCTCAAGTATATGACCGTTTTAAAGAACGAGTGGATACTAAAGATTATCATTTAAACTTATCTACCCCTGAAACGAAAGAAATCCAAGGATTATGTGATTCTATGCAAGTTGACACAAAACAATACGTTGCTTTCGGATGGGATCGTGAACATATTCAGCTTCTTGAACAGATGGCAACAAAAGGTGTTGAACCAATTCGCTCACTTGGGCATGACTCACCACTCGCTGCACTTGATACTGATAGACGAAATATCGCTGACTTCATTAAGGAAAGTGTAGCTGTTGTTACAAATCCAGCAATCGATCGCGATCGAGAAGTTGAACACTTCTCCACCCGAACGATACTTGGCAAACGTCCAAGTTTATTGGCTGATGCTAAACAGCCATTTGTAGTTGAGATGCTTTCCCCAATCATTTTAGAAGGAAGTGTAGCACAATCTATTGTAGAAGAATTACACACAATTACGTACGAGCAACTTATACAACTATTCAATACTCATAGCTCTATCGCTACAATCTCTGCTACATTCAGTCAGGCAGAAACTTTACAATGTGCCTTAAGTCGAATTAGTTCTGAAGCGATAACAGCCGTGAACGATGGAGCTTCCCTATTATTAATAGACGATGCTGACGCTCACCTAAATGGACGATTATGGATTGATCCGCATTTAGTTACCGCGAAAGTACATCATGTATTAAGCGAAAATAAATTACGCCGAAACTGCTCTCTCGTTATACGTTCTGGTGCCCTTCGCTCCTTACACGATATCGTCACACTGTATGGATTAGGAGTAGATAGTATCAATCCATATTTACTATTTGCAACCGTAAATGATGGGACAAAAACACCAATTACGAATTTATATCATGCACTTAATAAAGGACTGGAAAAAGTCATTTCAACAATTGGAATTCATGAATTGCGTGGTTACGGTCGCCTCTATTCTTCTATCGGGTTACATGAAGAAATCGCAAATATATTGCAAATTACAAATTTCTTAGGTTCAAATGATTTAGCTTTTTCTCTTGAATCACTTGCTGAAGATGCACAAATGCGAGCGAACGATTATAACAATCCTAAAGTTAGAATGCGAAAATCTTTTCATATATTCCCGCGAATTTGGAAAGCAATCGGCGATGTTGCAAAGGGAAACTCTTATGATGATTACCGTGAAAAATTAAGTGAATTAGAAGAAAATAACCCAATCGCAATTAGACATCTTGTTCAAACGAAAGAAACAAAACATGTCGTTCCGGCTGAAGAAGTGTCCATCAGTATTCAAAATCATGATTTACCATTTATTATTAGTTCCATGTCATTCGGTTCTCAAAATGAAATTGCCTTTCGTGCATATGCAGAAGCAGCTGATCAGCTAAATATGATTAGTTTGAACGGTGAAGGCGGCGAAATTAAAGATATGATTGGAAAATATCCACATACACGTGGACAACAAATCGCGTCCGGACGATTTGGCGTAAACGCCGAACTACTCAATTCATCAAACTTAATTGAAATAAAAATTGGGCAAGGTGCCAAGCCTGGTGAAGGTGGACATTTGCCAGGTTCAAAAGTAACAGCCAAAATCGCTGAAGCGCGTAATGCTACAATTGGCTCTGATTTAATTTCACCTTCTAACAACCATGATATTTATTCCATTGAAGATTTGGCTCAAATGATTACAGAAATTAAAACGGCTAATCAGCTTGCAAAAGTAGCTGTAAAAGTTCCTGTCGTCCCTAACATTGGAACAATTGCTGTCGGTATCGCTAAAGCTGGTGCTGATTTTATTAACATTAGCGGATTTGATGGTGGTACAGGTGCCGCACGTATTCACGCATTGCAACATGTAGGGCTTCCTGTAGAAATTGGTGTGAAAGCCGCTCACAATGCTTTATTAGAAGCAAATATGAGACATAAAGTAGAAATTTGGGCTGATGGTGGTATTCGAAGTGTGAATGATGCCTTGAAAATTATGCTCCTTGGAGCAAACCGCATTGGATTTGGTACATTATCCATGATTGCAATTGGCTGTACAACTTGCCGCGGATGTCATCTAGATACTTGCCACGTTGGAATCGCAACACAGATTGAATCTGAAGCTCAAGCGAAAGAACACGGATTACGCCGCTTCGTCCCGCGTGAATTAGAAAGCGCCGTGGCTGGATTATTACATTTATTCACTACTTTTGGCGAAGAACTAAAACGATTAACAGGAAATCTCGGCTATACAAATTTACAAGAAATTGTCGGGCGTTCCGATTTATTAGAACAAGTTCGAGGCAAAAATTTATTAAACTTATGTAATTTACTACAAACGATAGAACATCCATCTGGTACAAAAACAGAACACGTACTAGAAAAACAATTTGAAACAATTCATTCTCCTCATTCAAAAGAATTAGTAGGCGTTGGCGTAGAGCAACGCGTTATGGGTGGTCTAGAATCTTGTTATCGCGTTCGTAGTAAATTATATGAAGACACGAAGCTTGAACCACTTACATTAAAGTATACGAATGGCTCGATTCCTGGAAATGGATTAGGTGCTTACAATAGTGAGAACTTATTTATACACGTAAACGGCGGCGCACAAGATGGTATTGGTAAAACCTCCTTTGGTGGTGGTATTTATATAACAAAAGCAAAAGGAAAAGACGGTCTATATTATAACGGTTCTGTCGGAAAAGGTTTTGGATACGGTGCACAAAAAGGGGCGCTATACGTTCAAGGTAACGCTGATGCTCGCGCTGGCATTCGCCTCTCTGGAGCAGACATGATAATTGGCGGACGCATGATAAAGCCACTCCGCGAAAAAGAACAAGGGAATATAGGAGCATACTCTAATATTAAAGGTTTCGCTTTTGAATATATGACAAATGGGCGCGCGCTTGTTTTAGGAGATCCTGGTCCATGGATTTGTGCTGGTATGACTGGCGGTGTTGTTTATTTACGCCATGATTCAAGCTTAGGTTTAACAGAACAGGCCTTAAAAAGAAGAATCGCAAAAGGAGCAAATGTTACATTACAACCACTTAGTAAAAATGGTGTGCAAGATGTGACCGAGTTATTACTAGATTATATCCGTGTATTAAATGAACATGAGCAATACGAGGAAGTTGCTTTATTGACACCGTTATTCGATGATATGCAGCAACAGTTTTTTGAAATCATCCCGAAAAAAGAGCAGGCTGATCCATCTATCTCAACAGAGTGATATGCCAAATTTTCATCTTCAAGAAAAAAATTGACGAAGTACACTTCTCATAGTAATCTATAGTAACAATTTGAAACCTGCTGAAATTCAGCAGGTTTTTTTACTAAAAATTGATGTTTAAAAAGAATTAGGAAAAAGTATAAAATGAATCTTAATTTCTTATTAACGTCACTAAAATATCACTTGCTAACATATTGTAATGAATGTATAGTATCATGTTGTACATTCATTATGACAAGAGAAAGGATCTTATTAAGGGTATGAAACTTGGTGCTCGCATTTTAAAAACGGGTATTGCCATCACATTAGCTTTATTTGCTTGTATTTTACTTAACTTACCGAGTCCAGTATTTGCGGGAATCTCAGCTATCTTCGCTGTTCAACCGTCTGTATACCGTTCGTATTTAACTGCACTTGAACAAATTCAAGCAAACGTCATTGGTGCGGTATTCGCTATCGCATTCGCTACTGCTTTTGGACATAATCCTTTTATTATTGGATTAACATGTATATTAGTAATTGCTCTTACATTGCAATTACGATTAGAAAACACAATATCAATTGCTTTAGTAACAGTTATCGCTATTATGGAGTATCAAGGTGAAGATTTCTTTAGTTTTGCCTTACTTCGATTTGCGACGATTATGGTTGGAATTATTGCGGCTTCACTTGTAAATTTAGTGTTTATGCCGCCAAAATACGAAACAAAGTTATATCATCGCATCGTTGATAATACCGAAGAAATTGTAAAATGGATTCGAATGAATAGCAGGCAAGCTTCTGATTTTACAACATTAAAAACTGATATTGATCGTATGAAAGAAAAAATGATCAAACTAAACCATTACTATTTGCTGTATAAAGAAGAAAGAAGCTATACGAAAAAAGTAAAGTTCGCAAAAATTCGTAAGCTTGTTTTATTCAGACAAATGTTAGCGACGACAAGTCGTGCTTTAAGTACGTTAAAATCATTACATCGTACTGAAAACGAACTGCGCTATATGCCAGAAGAATTCCAGGAATCTATTCAGAACGAACTTGATTCATTAACACATTATCATGAACAAGTTTTATTAAAATTTATTGGTAAAGCAAAAAAACAACAATCCGTTGAAATGCTTGATGAAGTTGAAACAGGTAAACAGGAATTAATTGATATCTTTATGGAATATCAAAACAAGGATGATGAAGAGGCATATAAAACATGGCTACATCTCTTCCCTCTTATTTCTGCTATTATTAACTATAGTGAAGAAGTAGAGCATTTAGATTTACTTGTGGATAGCTTCTACACATACCATAAACCAGAAGCAGAACTCAAAATCGATGATAAAAAAGAAGACGAATAAAAAACAGCTCCTTTTACGCTAAAGGAGCTGTTTCTGTTATATGTTGAAGTTGATATAAATTGTGGTAATATCCTCTTTTTTTCATTAATTCTTCATGAGATCCTGTTTCTTTAATTTCACCATCTTCAATGTAAATAATCGTATCCACATGCGTAATCGTCGCCAATCGATGTGCAATTATGATCGTCGTTCGATCAGCAGCTAACGTTTGAAGCGCCTCTTGAATATATCGTTCATTTTCTAGATCCAAAGCGGAAGTCGCTTCATCTAATATAAGTAACGATGGATTCTTTAAAAACACGCGTGCAATCGCTACACGTTGCCTTTGCCCACCAGATAACTTCACACCGCGTTCCCCGACGACAGTATCATAACCATCAGGTAACTCAATAATAAAATCATGAATTTGCGCAGCTTTGGCAGCTGCAATTACTTCTTCCTCTGTAGCTTTCGGATTCCCATATAAAATATTTGCCCCGATTGTATCGCTAAATAACAAATTATCTTGCAGTACAATTCCAATATGACTACGTAAATTTCTCATATCATACTTTCTAACATCTATCCCATCTACATAAACTGTGCCTGAAGAGACATCATAGAAACGCGGGATTAAACTAGCAAGAGATGACTTCCCTCCCCCACTCGCTCCTACAAGTGCTACCTTCTCTCCTGGCAATATAGTTAACGAAAGGTTATGTAATACCTCTTTTTCATCCGAGTTGTAACGAAAAGATATATTATCAAATATCACTTCACCATTTAATTTTTTCGTTTGTACCGCACCTTGTACATTCACAATATCGTATTTTTCGTCTAACAGTTCAAACACCCGATCCATCGATGCGAAAGACTGTGTTAATGTCGTAGAGGAATTGACAAGGCGGCGAAGTGGACTATACAAACTATCCATATATCCAACAAAGGCAACCATAGTTCCTAAGGTTAACTGCCCCTGAATCACTTCATACGCCGCAAAACCAATCACGAGTAACGGCCCTAAATCTGTTAACGTATTTACTGCCGAAAATGTTCTCGCCGTCCAACTCGTATGTGTTAACGCTTTCGTCAAAAATTCATTATTTCTTTTTTCAAATTGCTTCCCTTCATACTCTTCTAATGCAAAGCTACGTGTCACTTGCATCCCTTGAATACGTTCATGTAAATACCCTTGCATCGTTGCTAACGCTTGTGAACGCTCTTTCGTCAATTTTCGAAGACGCCCGAAAAAATATTTCACTGCCACTACATAAATAGGTAAAATTAATAGCGCAACAAATGTCAATTTTATATTCATAGAAAACATAACAATGATAGCGATAGCAATTGTTGCCGTGTCTAACCAAACATTCATCAAACCAGTAATTACAAAATCCTTCGTTTGTTCTACATCATGAATGACACGCGAAATAATCTCCCCTGTTTTTGTATTCGAATAATAACGTAAACTCAACTTTTGTAAATGACCAAAAATATGTTTTCGCAAATCATATAGTATTGTATTTGCGATACGCTGCGCAAAATATTGACGATAATATTCAATCGGTGGTCTTAACACTGCAAAAATAAAAAAGGCAATCCCAATCGCTGTTACTAGTTGGGACGTCTTATCTTGAAGTGACCCTCCGCCCTGAATGACATCATCAATAATATACTTTAATAACCACGGCATAATGAGCGGGATGCCGAATTTAACTAGACCAATCATAATCGTAATAGCAATAAGCCATCGATATGGTTTAACAAATTGCAAATATCTTTTTATACCTTGCACATAATCCCCCCTCTAATAGGACAAACCTGCGGGGAAATCCCCTGCAGGTTTGTTTTAATTTCTGTACATTAAATATCTCTCATACCACATATCTACAAAGTCTGGTGCGAATGGCCCTTTTCTTTGATGAATCCATTGTGTTAGTTGTGCTACATTTCGTTTTAAAATCGTATCAATTACAGGTGGATATTGCATAATTTGACTATGTTTTTCATATTCATCTTCATCTAAAAGTGTATATGTCATATCTGGATACACTTTAATATCTAAATCATAATCAATATACTTTAACGCTTCAGAATCATATGCAAAAGGTGAGCTTAAATTACAATAATAATATACGCCCTCTTCCCTTAACATTCCAATCACATTAAACCAGTAGTTTGCATGAAAATAACAAATTGCTGGTTCACGAGTAATCCATGTTCGGCCATCTGATTCTGTCACTACTGTACGATCATTTGCTCCGATCACAAGACTTTGTGTCCCTTTTAAAATCGTTGTCTCTTCCCACATTCTATGAATGGAGCCATTATGTTTATAACTATGTATTTGTACTTTTTCTCCTTCTTTGGGAAATCCCATATATGCTCCCTTCCTTCAACTGCAAATGCCCTTTGAACTGCATTCACTTTTTTTCTATTATAACTTTTTTGTCGAAATTTTAAAACTAAAGCGATAAGACTCTATGTTTCACACTGAATACCATATCCATAGTCTTTCTTAGGGGATGGGGCCAAACGAGGAAAGGAGAATAAAGTGAAACTTTAATCAGTGGGGGTCTTACTGCTCATTAAAGTGGGATAAAAAAAGTCCTTCCTCATTTCCATGTACAGAAGGACCTTTTACCTAAAGGCAACAATATATCTTATCCTAAATTTGAAATCATTTTTTCAGTTTCAAAAGATTGAATCACACTATTTGTTTGCTCTTCAAATTTCTCATGTAATAACTTAAGTGCTAATTCTGTTCTATATATTTCTTGGCGAATAAAATGTAATTCCTTTTTATCGCACGTATCCTTTTCGCTCATTTCAATTTGCTGATACTTCTCTAGGTGAGCTTGTAACTTCAACAACTCATCCATCGTTTCCAATTGCTCTCCTACCAACTTATCAAAATCGTTCATTACTTACCCCCTTTTGGATTTATTTATCAGTTATTATTTCCTCATTACATATTTCTAATCTTTAACTTCCTTCTCCTTTGACTACATTTGTTGACTTATTAGAAGTTATGTCGTTCGTTTTATTTTCATTACCATGACCAAAGCACAAAGAAAACACTTCTCCCGAATTAGAGAAGTGTTTTTCTTTCATTACTGATTTGAACTAGAAGATTGTGATTGTTTTGCAGCTGATTGTGCATTTTGTTTTTTCACAGCATGCACGTCTGTTTCAGTTGCAAATTCAGTACCATAACTAGCGTTTGCACTTTGTGCACCAGAAGCTTGTGCTTTCTTTGCTTCTGATTGTGCGTTTGCTTGTTTTACTGCTTGCACATCTGTTTCAGTTGAAAACTCTGTACCATAACTAGCATTTGTACTTTGAATGCTAGCACCAGAAGTTGCCTTGTTATAACCTTGTTGTTTTTTACTCATCTTTCTCACCTCCACAACCAATAATGTAACCAATTCACTTAGAAGCTATCCGTGATTTTCTTTTTTTAATCTCCGTATATATCTCTTGTCACTCATTCAAACTATAGAAAATGGAGGTGGAAATATGTATATAGGACGCGATATGACTGAACTAACGATGATTTCAAAAAATGAGTGGAAAGAAGATGAATTAGCTTATTTTCATCATTCATTACAACAGATTCTGCCGTATTTAAATACAGAAGGTCAAAGTATTTACAAAGAAATTGTAATAGAAATTGAATCAAGAGGTGGCTTACAAGAGGGTGATGCTAGTTGGACTCATGGGACAAAAATTTCTTACGATTAAAAAAAGTGTTCCCAATCTAGGGAACACTTTTTTGTTTATCCC
Source organism: Bacillus sp. FSL R9-9834 (assembly GCF_038006905.1). Lineage (NCBI taxonomy): Bacteria > Bacillati > Bacillota > Bacilli > Caryophanales > Bacillaceae > Bacillus > Bacillus sp. FSL R9-9834. The sequence continues at coordinate 506,325 of NZ_JBBOWD010000001.1, read as the reverse complement.
GCTTTAATGGACAGTAAGACCCCCACCTCAAAATGCAGCGAAAGCAAAGAAGTTAGGTGGGGGGGGCGGGCTGCCCATTAAAGTCCGATTGGTGACGGCTAATAATCAGTGGGGGATGAAGAAAACCCCCACTGATTAAAGTTTCACTTTATTGCATTGTAATTTTCTCAACACAACTCTCATAAATCGTACGATGCGATTTAGAGAAAGGTAATTGCTCAAATGCTTCTTTCGATACAATTTTCAATGTATCTGTTTCAACAATGTCACCAGTTACTTTTCCGTAAAATACGAATATATCCCAAGTGCGATGTGTAAAAGTATGTTGTACATTCATTGCGTATTCTTCAATAGAAATCGAAAGCTCAAATTTTTCTTTCATATAATCTATAAGCTGTTCCTTCTGATTACGAATCCCTTCGCCAAGTTCAATATTCGGAAACTCCCACATATTGGCTAATAAACCGGTACTTGGACGTTTATTAATGACGTAACGACCATCTTCTGTTTGAAGTACTCCTGCAACAATCGGTACCATCGTAGGGGCTTTCGCTTTACTTTTTACTGGTAATTCCTTTTGAACACCTTCAGCATATCCCCTGCAATGCTCACGTACAGGACAAAGTAAGCATGCTGGATTTTTAGGAATACAAATCAGTGCTCCTAATTCCATCAAACCTTGATTAAAATAAGATGGATTTTCAGCCGAAATAATTTCACGCACAATCTCTTCAAACACTTTTCTCGTTTTCGGTTTTGCAATGTCATCCCATACTGATAAAATGCGAGATAATACACGCATAACATTTCCGTCAACTGCCGGCTCTGGTATACCATATGCGATACTTAAAATAGCACCTTTTGTATAGGGACCGACTCCCTTTAATTTCTCAATCTTCTTTACATCACTTGGCACAATCCCGCCATATACTTCTTTTACTTCTTTTACGGCTGCATGTAAATTTCGCGCTCTAGAATAATACCCTAAACCTTCCCATGCTTTTAACACTTCTTCATCATCAGCATTTGCCAAAGCTTCTAGAGTAGGAAACTTCCCCATGAAATTTGCGTAATATGGTTTTACAGCTTCTACCCTAGTTTGCTGCAACATAATTTCCGAAACCCAAACACGGTATGGATCTTTATTTTTACGCCACGGTAAGTCGCGTTGCTCTTTTTCAAACCAACCAATTAAATCATTTTGAAACTGCTCTATGTTAAAATTATTTAATATTTCAAGTGTCAAACTTGGTCCCCCTCATTTTTTTGCATATAAGTACTATTATAAAGATTTTAGGAAAAAATTTAAGTAAGATGACATAGGAAATAGAAGGCAAAGGACTTGAGGTATCGAATAAAAAGAGTTACATTAATAAAAAACGGAGGTGGATTTCTATGGACACAGCCACTCACCTTGTTATGGGCGTTACTCTAGGCAGTTTGGCCACGTTAGATCCAGCCATAGCACAAAGTGATATTGGGCCACAAGCAGTTATGCTTGCTACAATTGCCGGCTCCAATATTCCTGACATCGATACAGTTTTAAAATTGCGTAATAACGCTAAATATATAAGAAATCATCGTGGGATTACTCATTCCATTCCTGCAGTGATTCTTTGGTCTTTCCTTATAAGTGGCATCTCTTTCGCCTTCTTTTCAGACGCTCCATATTTGCATCTACTACTTTGGTCCTTTATTGCCGTCTTTCTTCATGTCTTTGTAGATATTTTTAATGCCTACGGTACACAAGCATTACGGCCCTTCACAAAAAAATGGGTAGCGCTCGGCATCATTAATACATTTGATACCGTCATTTTCTTTATCCATATACTCGCAATTGCTTGTATGCTCGTAGGTTCCCATAAAGGATATACTGCCTTAGCTGCGTATATATTAATGATCGTTTACTACATCGGACGGATTATGATGCATAGAAATATAAGAAGCGTTGTACAAAAACGTTTCAAAAATGTTGAGAAAATAATCATTTCTCCTTCTTATCGATTTTATCATTATCATTTAGCAGTCGTTACAACCGATTATTACTACGTTGCTAGATGGCATCGCGGTAACATCATGATTTATGATAAGTTCGATCGGGTACCGTTCCCAGATAATGCTATTATGCACGCAGCTAAACAAGATGAAAACATCTCAGCATTTTTATCTTTCTCCCCTGTATATCGCTGGGACATTTTCGATTATGATCATTATTATGAAGTTCGATTCATTGATTTGCGATATCGCAGTAAAGACTATTATCCATTCGTTGCGATCGTTCAACTCGATCATAATTTAAATATTATTAGTTCCTATACAGGATGGATTTTTAGTGAAGAAAAACTTCGAAAAAAACTTGAGTTACTTCCACATTAAAAAAAGCGACTTCAGTCGCTTTTTTTAATGTTTCAAATGATCTTCTTGATTGATTAGATGGCTATATTTCGGATTATTTGTACGCATTTCATGAAGGCGTCCTCCATGATTATTAATCCATGATCGCACAACTTGTTCAGTCATTTCTTCTCCTTGATAACGACCTGATTTCGCATAAGTCGTTTGAAAATCTTCCCATAGTAATTCAACCCACGCACGAGCTTGCGCGTAAGAAAGCTTGTCATTTTTGTCTAATAGTTCTTTCGTTAATGCTTCATAAATATCATTCATGTTCTAGTCTCCTTTACCTAATTATCCCTTCATTTCTAAAGGATAGTTTCTTCTATTTTGCACATTCTATAATTGATACTTCTTCAAGAGGTATCAACTGATGATGAGGAGGGCGTTCGCAATGGGTAAACAAGCCGAATTTTGGTCTGAGTCAAAAAACAACAGCAAAATCGACGGTCAACCGAAAGCGAAATCACGCTTCGCTTCGAAACGACCTAACGGCACAATTAACACGCACCCACAAGAACGTATGCGTGCTGCAAATCAGCAGGAAGAGTAGTAACAAAGTAACTTAACTTCCTACACGAGGTGATAAAGATGAGCTACCGTGATCGCTTAGATAGTCGTTCTGAATTATTTAACCATACGTGGACTCGTCCGAAACATGCAAAAGCGCAAGTTAACGGACAGACGCAACAAACCCAGTCTCTCATTATATTGGCGAATGAATGTAAAAAACGCCAATTTTAGAATCTCCTATCTCCTGTAACGCCTACCAAAGATGAAAACCAGAGAGATATTCGCTCTCTGGTTTTTATTTTTCTTGCAATAAAGAAATCGGTATTCCAATCTCTTCATTATCATTTTGCTTATGTCCCCAAGCAAATACCCCATTGAAATACGTAATTTCAAATAATATACCAGGTTCTTCTACTAATTCATATGTCTCACCGATATGGAATTTGTTTATGTCAGTCATATAAGCGCGAGCCATTGCTATCTTTCGCATTAATACATCGAACTCATTTACAATTCCAAGTTGCTCAGCTTTTATCGCTTGCTCTTTCAAAACCCCAATTTCTTCCCTTAGCTCATATGGTGTCATTTCACTGTAGCGTTTTGGCATATTCATTTTGTTCCCTCATCCCTCTTCGCGTTTCATTTGTAAAAATATCTCTATCTCATCAATAGAGAATCCTTTACGATATAACGCTTGTTTCATCTTATTTTCAAATGTCCATCCATCATACTTCTTATATTTCTCATAATATTTATTCCCATGATAGTGTAACGCTTCTTGTTGCTTTTCGTCATCTTTTTCGTCTTTCAATTCTTCCAAACAAATTTGAATCACATCTCTAGAATATCCTTTACGAACAAGCATTTCGTCTAACTTTAGCTTCATTTGTAAAAAGGAATGCTTTTGATAAGATTTCTTTTTCTTTTCTATAAGAATTAAAGCATTCTCAATTTGCTTTTCCTTCGGATATTCTTGTAAACTATGCGTAATAATTAGATCCTGAACACCTTTATTTAACAACTCTCTTTTAATAACCGTTGGACCTTTTCGATTCACATTACTTTGTGTTCTCGTATATAAAATAGCATACTCTTTATCATTAATATATCGGTCATGTAATAATTTCGAAACGACTTCAGAGATGATGGCTTGTCCCACTTCTTTTTTTCGTAAAAAATCTTCTATTTCTAGTTTCGTTCTCATTTGATAGGATAAATAGGAAATTGCTTGTAAATATGCTTTTTGTACCTCTTCATTGTACAAAATATTTCCTAACGCTATTTCATCAATTTCTAAGCCCTTTTGTAATCCGTGTTTTATTAAGATTACTTCATTCACACTAAATCCGTATTCTTCACCTTGACCTTTATCGATATAAATATTAAACCGTTCTTTCGATCGTTTTTGCACTTCTATTTTTGTAATGACAGCCATACTCTCACCTCTCTATTATTTTAACATAGTCAAGGAACGTTTTTGCTTTTCAAGAATATATATAATGAGGAGGAAATAATTGTGAAAATCGCAATTTCTGGTGGTACCGGTTTTATCGGTAAATACCTTTCTACTTTTTTTATTCAAAAAGGATATACTGTTTACATTCTCTCGCGAAAAAAAACTGCTGAAACTTCCGATCCTAACCTTCAGTATGTACAATGGACACCAGATTTACGAACCTTCCCCCTCTCTTCTATTGATGTAGTTATTAATCTAGCTGGAGAGTCTATTAATAGTAGATGGACAAAGAAACAAAAGAAAGTCATTTTAAACAGTAGAATTCAAACAACAAAAGGACTCATTAAACAATTGCAGGCACTCCCTACAAAACCACACACATTTATTAACGCAAGCGCAATTGGATACTACGGAACGTCTGAAACTGAGTCTTTTACAGAACAGCATGTGACTCCTGGAAATGACTTTTTAGCAAATACAGTATATTCATGGGAACAAGAAGCATCTAAAGCACGTTCTCTCGGAATACGAACAATCTACGCAAGATTCGGAGTCGTCTTAGGGCCAGACGGAGGAGCTCTTCCAAAGATGCTACTTCCCTATCAATTTTATATCGGAGGTACAGTCGGGTCTGGAAACCAATGGTTATCATGGATTCATATAAATGATGTCGCTTGCATGATTGATTTCATCATACACAAAGAAGAAATTGATGGACCTCTTAACATTACAGCTCCCGAGCCTATAAGAATGAAGGAATTTGGAGAAATCATTGCAACTATCATAAAAAAACCTCATTGGTTACCTGTCCCTTCATTCATGCTTCATGCTTTACTTGGTGAAATGAGCATACTTGTACTAGAAGGGCAACATGTATTACCTAGTAAAGCAATTGAGCATGGGTATCAATACACATTTCCGTCAATAGACCATGCATTACAAAATATACTTTCGCATACAATGTAGTACTTCTAAAACACAGTTTTACAGAGGGCCCTTTCAAAACTTTCATTTTCTAGCATCCGGAGCATTATTACACAAATAATCTTTCAGTTACTTTCCTTTACATTCCATTAACATTATAAAGTAACAGAAATGAGGTACCTATGAAAATATTGCTCAAACAAGCCATTGTCTATCCTATTACATCCCAAAAATTTCAAGGGGATGTACTCGTTACAGGAGAAAAAATTGCTGAGGTCAAGCCTTCCATTCAACCTACTCAAGATATGACAGTTATAGACGCACGTGCTCTTCATCTCTTACCTGGATTTATTGATGTCCATACCCATCTTGGTCTCTATGATGAAGGTACTGGTTGGGCTGGCAATGACGCAAATGAAACATCTGAAGTTTCAACACCACATATCCGTTCTTTGGACGGAATTCACCCTTTTGATATTGCATTTCAAGATGCGGTACAAAATGGAATCACAACTGTTCACGTTATGCCAGGAAGTCAAAACATTATCGGTGGTACGACTTGTGTAATAAAAACAGCTGGAACTTGTATTGATCATATGATTATTCAAGAGCCTGCTGGCTTAAAGATTGCCTTTGGAGAAAATCCTAAAAAGGTCCATAGTAATGGCACAAAAGAGTCCATTACGCGTATGGGAATTATGGGATTACTTCGGGAATCATTCTATGAAGCACAGCACTACGGGCATGAAGCTGATTTTCGAATGCTTCCTATCTTAAAAGCATTACGCCGTGAAATACCCGTACGTATCCACGCTCACCGAGCAGATGATATTAGTTCTGCTCTACGCTTTGCAACAGAGTTCAATCTTGATTTACGTATTGAACATTGTACAGAAGGACACTTTATTGTTGAAGAGCTTTCAAAACACAATTTGAAGGTTTCAGTTGGCCCCACGCTTACACGCCGTTCTAAAATCGAACTAAAAAATAAAACATGGGATACTTACCATATATTATCAAAAAATGGAGTGGAAGTTTCCATCACAACAGATCACCCCTATACACCCATTCAATATTTAAATGTTTGTGCTGCTGTCGCAGTAAGGGAAGGATTAGACGAAAAAACTGCACTAGAAGGAATCACTATATTTCCAGCGCGAAATTTACGTTTAGAGGATAGAATTGGAAGCATTGAGACTGGAAAAGACGCCGATCTTGTGCTCTGGACCCATCATCCTTTCCATTATTTAGCCAAGCCTGTACTAACTATGATTGATGGAAAAATAATTTACAAAAAAAATAAAAAAAACTAGTTTATTTTTTTGACTAGATAAAGTATTATACGATTATAAACTGAATGAAACCATAATCAATTTGTGTCGTGATTATCATTTTCAAATTGATGAATGGGGAAGGCAAATGGTGCGCCACCAGCGTTAGAAACTGGTTCTAGTGGGTTCGATTCCCACCCCGAAATTTTTTAAAGATTGATATAAAAATTTCGAGGGTGGGGTGTTTTTTCGTCATGCTACCCTCGTGTGAGGAGGAGTTAGTATGTTGAAAAAACGCGACTTACACGACAGCCACGTTCTATACGAGTTAATGGTGGATCCAGCTGTCTTCCCTTTTGTGCGTCAAAAGGCTTATTCTTATGAGGAATATTTATTTTTAACGAAACAAACGATTGAAGCTGAAGAGCGTGGGGAATTAATTTCACGCACAATTTTAGACGAATGGGGTAACCCTATCGGAACAATTACTTTATTTGATGTGCAAGAAAAAGCCGGCTTCCTTGGAACATGGCTTGGCAAACCTTATCACGGAAAAGGCTACAATAAATTGGCAAAAGATTCATTTTTTAGCGAACTTTTCTACGAGTTAGATATTGAAACGATCTTTATGCGTATTCGCAAAATAAATATTCGTTCTATTAAAGCTGCAGAAAAATTACAATATGTAAATCTAGCAAACGAAACAAGAAGATCCGTTTATGATGAAATTAACGCGAATGAAGAAGTATATAACTTATATGAAATTCCAAAAGATCAATATACACTTGCTACAATGCGAGATACAACGTTCCAAGATTCTCATCACTTAAAAGAAGCGTAATCTAAATTTTCAGAAATAATAATTAACCATTAACATTTTGATATATACGTATATCACCCCATGTCTCTGGAAACGATATATAGTAACTTTAGGACACGAGGTGATTTGTAATGGATAAAAAGAAACGTGACAAAGCAAAAAACGCATTATCTAGTACACAAGAAGTTCTCTACCAACGAGAATTTCGTAAAGCAGATCGCGCAGCGGGTTATCGCTCAAAAAATATTTAAAGTGAGAATGAATAATTAGAAGTTCTCCCCCCTAATTATTCATTCTCATTACATATTTTTTCTGTGGATAACGTTATCCACAGAATTGATAGAATTGTGAATAAATTACAAAAACCCTTCACAAGTTTGTATGTTGTAACGCACATCAAATGTTAGAATTGTGGATATTTTTCTAAAAATTGTGGATAATGTGGATATAGTTGTTAATATTCCGACTTTACTGTTTAATGAAAGCGCACTCTTCATGTGGATAAGTCTTTATCTTGGAAAACAATAAAAAACCCTCTTTAAACATACAAAAGAGGGTTTCATATTAAGTAAATGATTGTGCAAGAGCAGGTGATTTAATAGGTATATGATTCGGTTCTACATGATTTTCTGCCAAAATTGTATCCACAATATGATCAGCTGGCTCTGGGCGATAAATGCTTTTCATCGCTTCTTTCATTTGAAGAAGCTTCATATCATCTTGTAATAACGCCTCTGTTTTTGCAAAAACCTCACTATCATCACGAATGACAACTGCAGCCCCTTTTCTTTCAAAGTACATCGCATTTTCATTTTCTTGTCCTGGAACAGGCTTATATAAAATGACAGGTACTTGCAATGCTGCCGCTTCACTTAACGTAATACCGCCTGGCTTTGTAATCATACAAGAAGTAACACGGAATAGTTCATCAATATTTTCTACATAACCAAATACTTTTAATGCATCAGGATTTTTTTCCTGTAACCCTAATAAATCCTGTTTTAACGCTTCATTTTTCCCACAAACGACAACTACTTGTAAATCAGGTACTGACATAAATGATTGGCATAGTTCTTTTACACTTCCTAATACCCCATGAGCACCTGCTACAATTAGTAAAATCTTTTTATTCTTACATAACTGATATTTATTATATATAATGTCTGGATTAATCTTTAACTCAAAACTACTACGAATCGGAATTCCAGTTTCAACAATTTGCTCCGCAGGTACACCAATATCAACCATAACTTTTTTTACGTGATCAGTTGCTACAAAATAACGATCTACTTCCCGATGAATCCATATTTTGTGCACACAAAAATCCGTTAATACGTTATACACAGGAATTGAAATACCTGTTTGCTTTTTTAATTCTGGTACAGCTATAATCGGAAAGGTATTAATAACAATATCCGGTTTCTCCGCTTGTAAAAGTAATTTCAAACGTTTTCTTCCAAAATTAGCATACCAAGATGCTATTTTTTTATCATAAATTTTTTCTACGCCATAATAAAACAAGCGGTACAATTCTTTTCCTATTGTATAACTTTTTAAATATAAATATTTTGTAATATCGGTTATAACCGGATGTGATTCTCCGAACAAATCGCATACAATTACATCTTTAATTCCTTTTTGGCGAAATGTTTGTTCTAATGTTTTCGCTACTTGCACATGACCGTTTCCGTAATGTGCAGTTAATATTAAAACCTTGGGGTTTTTTATCAAACAAATCCACTCCTAGCTTATTGTTTCTCCATATTGCATATACGACAATAGGAAAAACATTTTCCTTAAAAATTACATAAACAGACTCTAATATTTCTCTTTCAGCTATGTACCTGTCGTGGATATGCAAAGCATATAAGATTGACCCCTTAATCCTATCTGTGCTCATATCTTTACATTATACTTTCCTATAAGAGCTTTCGCAATAACTTACAAATGTTCTCTATTCCATGATACTCACTCTTTTACTTCTTAATTCTTTTTACTATTTTGATTTCCCTTTACAATTATGTAAATTTCTCCACTTATTCCTTACAAAAATATGGATATTCTATTTTCAGTATACTCTTTTCTCCATATATACTCTAGGTTTTATTGTAAAGAAAGCAAAAAGCCTAACCCAATATTTGGATTAGACTGCTTGTAAAATATGTCTTGCTTCTTCTACATTTTTTTCAGTAGGCGGTTCTACATTTGCGAGTGGATACTTATGCCCAAGTGCCTCCCATTTATATACACCAAGCTTATGGTATGGTGGCACTTCAACTTTCTGAACATTAGACAGACTTTGAATAAAACTAGATAGTTTTTGTAGATCCTCTTCATTATCAGTAATACCAGGAACTAATACGTGTCGCACCCAAATCGGTTTATTTTTATCCGATAAATAACGAGCAAATTGTAAAATATGTTCATTTGGTTTTCCTGTTAATTTACGATGTTTCTTTGAATCAATATGTTTCAAATCCAATAAAACTAAATCTGTGTACTCCATTAAAATATCTAGCTTATTTTGGAATTCTGGTTCTTCAGAATAACAACCACCTGAAGAATCAATTGTTGTATGAATTCCAATTTCCTTACATTTCTTAAATAATTCAATTAAGAAATCTAGTTGTAATAATGGTTCCCCACCACTAACTGTTATACCGCCTCCGGAAGCTTCAATAAAAGGAAGGTAACATGTCACATCCTGCATTACTTCTTCGACTGTTATTTCTTTTCCTTTACCGATCTCCCACGTATCAGCATTATGACAATATTGACAACGTAATAAACACCCTTGTGTAAATATGACATAACGAATTCCTGGGCCATCAACAGTACCACAAGACTCTACAGAATGAATTCTTCCTTTTACCATGTTACTTCCTCCTTTATTGAAACAGCCTCCCTCTGCTATTTATAAAATGCAGAGGGACACTTTTTTCATTTACATGCTTTCATGCATTGTACGGTTAATTACATCGATTTGTTGTTCACGAGTTAATTTAATAAAGTTTACAGCGTAACCAGATACGCGAATTGTTAATTGTGGATATTTCTCAGGATGTTCCATTGCATCCATTAATGTTTCACGGTTAAATACGTTAATATTTAAGTGATGTCCTTCTTTTACTGCATAACCATCAAGCATTGATACTAAGTTACGTACTTGTACTTCATCCTCTTTACCAAGTGCTTTTGGAATAATAGAGAATGTATTAGAAATGCCATCTTGTGCATCTTCATATGGTAATTTAGCTACAGATAATAATGAAGCTAACGCACCTTTTGTATCACGTCCATGCATTGGGTTCGCACCTGGTGCAAATGGTTCTCCAGTACGGCGACCATCTGGAGTGTTACCAGTTTTCTTACCGTATACAACGTTAGATGTGATTGTTAAGATTGACATTGTATGAACAGAATTTCTATATGTTTTGTGTTTACGAAGTTTATTCATAAATGTTTTCACAAGATTTACAGCAATTTCATCTACACGGTCATCATTGTTACCGTATTTAGGGAAATCTCCTTCGATTTCAAAGTCAACTGCAATTCCGTTTTCATCGCGAATTGGTTTTACTTTTGCGTATTTAATTGCACTTAAAGAGTCTGCTACTACAGATAGACCCGCGATACCTGTTGCCATTGTACGAAGAACATTTGTATCATGAAGTGCCATCTCAATACGCTCGTAGCTATATTTATCGTGCATGTAGTGAATAACATTTAATGTGTTTAAATATAGACCCGCTAACCATTCCATTGTCATATCAAACTTATGCATAACTTCTTCATAATCTAATACTTCAGAAGTAATCGGTGCGTACTCAGGACCAACTTGTGCTTTAGATTTTTCATCTTTACCACCGTTAATCGCATATAGTAATGCTTTTGCTAAGTTTGCACGTGCGCCGAAGAACTGCATTTGTTTACCAATTCTCATTGCAGATACACAACAAGCAATTCCGTAATCATCGCCGTAGTCAGCACGCATAATGTCATCATTTTCATATTGAATTGCTGATGTTTTAATAGACATTTTCGCACAGTAGTTTTTAAAGTTCTGTGGTAATTGTTTAGACCAAAGAACTGTTAAGTTTGGTTCTGGAGCTGGTCCTAAATTATCTAGTGTATGCAAGAAACGGAATGAGTTCTTTGTTACTAATGGACGGCCATCTAATGCCATACCTCCGATAGACTCAGTTACCCAAGTTGGGTCACCAGAGAATAATTCATTATAATCAGGTGTTCTTGCAAATTTCACAAGACGTAATTTCATAATGAAGTGATCCACAATTTCTTGTACGTCTTCTTCTGTTAAAGTACCATTTGCTAAATCTCTTTCAATATAAATATCTAAGAATGTAGAAGTACGGCCAAGACTCATTGCAGCTCCGTTTTGCTCTTTAATTGCTGCAAGATATGCGAAGTATAACCATTGGAATGCTTCTTGAGCAGTTGTTGCTGGCTTAGAAATATCAAAGCCATGAGAAGCAGCCATTTGTTTTAACTCTTGAAGTGCACGTATTTGCTCAGATAACTCTTCGCGTAAACGCATTATATCTTCACTCATTACACCGCCAGTTAAATTTAAATCTACTTTCTTCGCTTCAATTAAATGATCTACTCCATATAATGCTACGCGGCGGTAGTCACCGATAATACGTCCACGTCCGTATGCATCCGGAAGACCAGTAATAACACCTGATTTACGAGCAGCTCTCATTTCTGGTGTATAAGCATCAAATACGCCTTGGTTATGAGTTTTTCTCCAATCTCTGAAAATACGACTAAGCTCTTTATCCATTTCGTATCCATAAGATTCACAAGCTTGTTCCGCCATACGAATACCACCATATGGTTGTAAAGAACGTTTAAATGGTTTATCAGTTTGGAAACCGACTACTTTTTCAGTCTCTTTATTTAAATATCCTGGTTCATGTGATGTAATAGAAGAAACAATTTTTGTATCCATATCAAGAACGCCACCGTTTTCACGTTCTTTCGTTGTTAAATCCATTACTTGATCCCAAAGTTGTTTCGTTGCTTCAGTTGCTCCTGCTAAGAAAGATTCATCTCCCTCGTAAACGTTTACATTATTTAAAATGAAATCGCGAACATCAATCTCTGCTTTCCATTTTTCACCTTTAAAGTTTTCCCATGCGTTTTTAACATTTTCTAATACTTGAGTCATCCTAATCTCCTCCATTTTTGATTAGTACAGGACTAAGATTTTTTATATAACAGCTTACACACTTAGAATACTACTTTTTTACGAAAGTGAACGAAATAGTTGTGACATGTTTGTGAAATATTGAGCAAACCACTATATACATAGTGTTAACTTCATTTGAAAGTCTTTAAAATTAACCCTTTCCTTAATTGTATTTTTTTGGTATTCTTATATACGAGTCCTATTTTGTAATATAAGAACAATACCCATTGTAGAGCTGTAATACTCTTATCTCCTAATCTGTTATAGTTTTTATAGCAGAACAAAAAAGTGTACATATGTTGTACACTTTTTTGTTACCTATAAAATGAAACTTTAATCAGTGGGGGTCTTACTGCCCATTAAAGTCGGATAAAATATCTCTTTTTCTATTTCCATCATGGAATCCACCACGACTGCCTGTTAATACAATTAATTGCTCTAACCCTTCTATATGATCACCAATAATTCGAAGTACAGCTGGTGGATGACCTATTTTAGCAAAATGTTCACTGGGTCGAATACGGTTCATCTTATCGACTTCAACACGACTTACACATGCAACTTCAAATCCTGAAAGAATAGCTTTCACTTGAGCTACACACGGTGCCAGTAAAGATCTATATCCAATTTCTTTCAAACACTTACGACTAAACGCATTCGGTACAGCGATAAGAGAGCCTACGCCTAGATCTTTTCTATCACAAGCTAAATTTAATGCATATTTAAATGCAGTTACAAGATGAAGCGGTACTCTTAAATCTAAATAATGATTTAGATCATTTAATGCAACGTCTGTTCCATCTGCAATAGCTTTCGCAAAAGGATATAACTCACTCGCTGGAATAACAAAATCGCCGTCTATAAATAACACAATTTCTCCTTTTGCGAAATACGTTCCAAGTGAGCGCCCCACATCATTTCCGAGTGCTTCTTTATATACAATTGTCGTTGCTCCCTTTTCTTTTGCAATCGTTGCTGTTTGATCAGACGAACCATTTACAACAACGATAATTTCAAAAGGTTCAATTTTGCGAAGCTCTTCTATAACGTTTCCAATTGTTTTCTCTTCATCTTGTACAGGAATAATGACCGATAATTGCTTTCCCTTATACAAATTCGATGTAACGCCCCATCCTTGATAAAAATCTTTAAAATCTAAAGTATGATAGACACTATCTCTTTTCCTATTTCCATCATAATACCCTCCGCGTTCATCGCTACCTACTATTCGCTCCGCTACAGCTTCTATATGGTCACCTATCATCCTTTTTTCAGAATGAGAAAGACCCGTGCCATACGCAGCATGCTCGGTCGGCCGAAATTTATTTGGTGTAATAACGTCAATTGCACAATGTCGACTAATTCTCCATTTGCTTTGAATAAGGCGTAAATGAGCGACAATAGGATTAACAAAACATTCATACCCAATGCTTTGAACAACTTCTTTCGTCAACGCGTGAGGTACAGATAATAAAGAATCAATCTTTAACTCTTCACGCTCTAGCATTGCATTTAATATTTGGCGCCATACTGTCACTGAGTGCGGTTTTTGTTTCTTTAAAAATAACGCATCCAAATTATTTAAAACGATGTCGGCCTGATCATGTAAAATTGGATTTAGGAATAATTGTAACTTTGAAGTTTGAATAGCAAAATCTCCATCTATAAATAGTAATACGTCACCTATCGCGTGTTTTGCGCCAACTGCACGGCCAACATCATTCCCCAGTAGCTCTGTATACTTGATTACTTTACACCCTAAACGATCAGCAACCTCTTCTGTTCCATCATTACAACCGTTTGCTACTACAATAATCTCTACTGGATTTAATCCTTTTGCCGATTGAATAACGTCTGAAATCGTATCAGCTTCATTACATACAGGTATAATAATCGATAGTGACTTAGCCATTGTTTTCTTCACGAAACCATTTAATAGTTTCTTTCAACCCTTGTTCCCACGTTACTTTCGCTTGAAATTGAACAAGTTCTCTTAATTTCGTTACATCTGGTCTTCTATTTGGAATTTCTTCAAAGCCATGTGGATATACCTCTTCGAAAGGAACTTGAACAATCTTTGAAGAAGATTTCGTTAGCTTTTTAATTACTTCTGCTACTTCTTTTATACTCTTTTCATTCTCAGAACCTATATTAATAATCTCACCATTTACCTTCTCATCCATTGCTCGAATCGTTGCCTCTACCGCATCACTTACATACGTAAAACAACGTGTCTGTTTTCCATCTCCATATACGAGAATGTCTTCTCCTTGCAGTGCTGCGCGGATAAATCGCGGGATTACCCCTGCATACGGACCATCTTTCGCTCTTGGACCATAAATATTAAAATAACGAACAATCGTTACAGGTAAGCCTTCTAAACCGTATCCTAAACATAATGTTTCTTCTAACGTTTTACAAACTGCATAACTCCAACGTATTTTAGAAGTTGCACCGTATAATCGATCTCCTTCTTCAGAAAAGGGTGGCTTTGCCTTACCATATACTTCTGAAGTAGACGCAAAAACAACTTTCTTCTTTCCTTTTAGCGCTGCTTGTAAAATGTTCCTCGTTCCATCAAAATTCGTTTCAATAAGCTCTATGCTCTTTTCCATTGTCGTTTTCACACCTAAAATTGCTGCTAAATGAAACACTACATCATGTTTATTCACTAATTCATAAATAGAATTTCGATCTAAAACACTTATTGGAATAACCCGAATTTCTTTCATTAACTCATCATGATATTTATTTTTCCCTTTATAGAAATTATCAACGATAGTGACATCATAACCTCTTTTCACCAGCTCTTCAGCTAAATGTGATCCAATAAATCCTGCTCCACCTGTAATTAAACATTTCTTACTCATACACTCACCTTCTTTATAATTCCACGTGTATCTACGACTTGCTTTATCCCTTTAAAAATCTTCCAATCGATATTAGAGTGATCTGTTAAAATTAAAATACAATCCGCTTGTTTAACGACTTGTTCATCCAAAGAAACAGATTGATACACCTTATCTCCAAATTTTGCAGAAGAAATATATGGATCGTGATACTCTATCTCATATCCTTCTTTTATTAACAATTCAATAATTGGTAACGCTGGTGATTCTCTTAAGTCATTTACATCTTTTTTATATGCAATCCCTACAATTAAAACCGTTGCAGGTGATTGCACCACACCTTTTACTTTCCGGACCATTTTTTCTGGCATTTCCTCATTAATTACATGTGCCGCCTCAATTAATTGACTCATTGCTCCATTCTTTTTTATTCTCCACTGGAAATATAAAGGATCTACCGGAATACAGTGTCCCCCTATCCCTGGTCCTAGCCAATACGGCGTAAATCCAAACGGTTTTGTAGATGCCGCTTCAAGTGCCTCATAAAAATCAATTCCTAAACTTTCACATAGTATATTTAACTCATTTACTAATGAAATATTGACTAAGCGCTGAATATTTTCAAATAGCTTACACATTTCTGCTACTTTTGGGGAGCTAACTGGAACAACTACATCAAATATAGTGCTATACAAAGCCTGTACTTTTTGTTTACACATTTCTGTTTGTCCACTAATGACTTTTGGAATCGTTTGAACGGAATATTGACTATTAGCTGGATCAATTCTCTCAGGAGAATATCCAATATAGAAATCTTCTCCTACCTTTTTTCCTGTTTGAGAAATAATCGGAATAATAACTTCCTCGAGCGTACCTGGATATGTGGAACTTTCGAAAATGAAGGTTTGTCCTTTTTGAAGGTTTTGTTGTATATAATGCGAAGCTGAAATGAGGGCACTTAAGTCTGGTTCTCTTTGTTCATTAATTGGGGTTGGGACAGTGACAATAACGTAATCACTATTTTGAAAATCAGCAATACCTTGATCCGGTGTATTTACTATTAATTTTTTTCTAGTCAATAAACTTTGTAACAATTTAGAAGAAACATCTGGAATATAACTTTCTCCCTGTATAATTGATTCTATTTTTCTAGTATCTTTATCTAATCCAAGTACTGTATGTCCTCTCTCTGCAAAATGAACTGCCAAAGGAAGACCAACATATCCTAATCCGATAATGGCAACTGTACTACTAACATTCATCTGTATTCTCTTCTTCCTTTCTCAATTGTTGAATGATATTTCTATCCCGCTCTCCATCTGTAAAACTCCCGCGCTCGTCTGTGGATTGCAATAAATATGCAATCGCCTCGAGTTGATCACCGAAAATACGATCGAATGCTGGAATACGCCCATTTACAAATCCATGTTGCTCTGGGCGTACTCGATTTGTTTTTATAACATCTACAAATTCTACCGCTGTAATAGAGAATCCCTCCAAAATAGCTTTCATTTGAGCGAGTGGCGGAATGATAAGAGAATCATATCCGATTTTCTCTATTACTTTTTTATGCATAGCATGTGGTACTGCCGTTAATGAGTTATTCCATAAATCTGGTCGTTTCGCTACTAAATTCACAAAATATTTTCCCATGCTAATTGGGTCTGCCGGATGAAACATATCTAATAAACACTGTAAATCATTTAATGCCACATCATTTCCATCTTCAATAGCATGTAAAAATGGAATTAGTTTTTTTCCTGGAATAACAAAATCACCATCGACAAATAAACAAATATCGGCCGTAGCATGCATAGCTCCTATCGCTCGGGCTATATTATGTCCAAGCGCTTCCTCAAATTCAATAACAATGACATTCTCTAGCTTCGCTTGTTTAATTGTCTCAACGTCCGCTCCATTCGCAACAACTATAATTTCATCTACACCTGATTTTTTCACTTCTTGTATAACAGATCTTATAGTCGTCTTTTCTTCTGATACTGGGATAATCGCACTATATTTCGCTTTTTTCTTTTGTAATAAAACTGGTTTATACTTTCCTATAAATGCTCTATCCCTATTTCCTTCCGAAAAGCCACCACGCTTACCATATATTTCGATTACGTATTGCAAAGCACGTAAATGATCCCCCATAATACGACTAGTCGCTTTCGGATAAGGAGAGCCAGGTGATGTACCAGTATGAACGGGACGCACTTTATTTGTATGAATGACATCGACAGAAGCCATATCAACAATATCTACTCCTCTAGACAGCGCTATCGCTTGAAATAATGCTGGATCCGCTAAATTCCACCAACCAAACTTTTGAATAACTTCCCTACTCATTGCATGCGGAATTGCGATTAAAGATCCAACAACAAGCTCTTTTTTATTCAAATAACGATTCAACATAAATTTGCCAACTGTCGTATAATGCGGTCTCATCTTTAAATAAACAGACCATGTTAAATTATTCACAACAATTTGGTGACCTTGCTGAATGCCTTTTATAAAACGTTGTAGCTCTTTATTATCAATGACGATATCACCGTCTAAAAACAAAACAATGTCGCCTTTCGCTTCTCTTGCACCAATTGCCCGTCCAACATCATTACCAAGAGAATATTTATAATAAATGACATGGCAATGATGTTGTAAGGCTATTTCTTTTGTTCCGTCTGTCGATCCATTATCTACTACGATAATTTCATATGGTTTCAATTTCTCCACTTCTACTAAAACTTGTGGTAAAGTACTCGCTTCATTATGCGCTGGAATAATAACTGATACCCTCATATTTTTACCCTTCCAAGCGAACATAAGAAATGATAGGAATACGTACAACTACATCTTCCGGTGGTCCATAAGAAGGAGAAGTACGAACACTTACTGCGCCGTCTGTCACAGATAACAGAATACCTGCAACAATTTCGGCCGCTGTCACAACTTGCACTAGCTCACCAACATGATTACGTAATTCTTCAGTAAATAACATATATAAGTCTCCTTTCTTACGCTTCTTTAATTGATATAATACTTGTAAATGGCAATAAAACTTCTGTTCCTATTCCTTCTTGCAGTGTTAAGAAATCATCACCAACTGCTACAATTACACCTGTTAACTGTCCAACTGTCACCGTAATTTCTACGTTTTTACCCAAATACTGCTCTGCAATTTCTTTAAAAGGTGATGTATTACATTCTTTTAAAATGTTACAAATAATAGATTGAAATCTACTTGATTCAATAAATTCTTCCGTAGCTTGCTTAGAGTTTCTTTGAATAAATCTCGCGAAGTTTTGTGAAAATAAAAGTCGTTCCACAGCAGGTAATAACTTATTATCTAAAAAATAATCTAATTGTCTATTAAACAATCTCGATAACTTTTTCCAATACTTACCGAATAAACACATACACTTCTCCTCCTATTATTTTTAAATTATAAAAATATATCCATACATCTTAATGTATACAAAGCAGACTCTTTTTGTGATAGGTAAGACATACATTTTTCAACGAAACAATATGTTCTAATCACATAAAAAAAGACTACCTAAACAGATAGTCTCTTACACTTCAATATTTCGTAACATCGTATAAATGTCATTATTCACTTTACCAAAGGATTTAATGTTGTTTTGAATGTTAGATAATAAAACGACATATACACTTCCATTTTTACTAAATCCATTTAAACAGTTCCAGCCTGGCATTACACCGTGGTTCGAGTAACTTCCCGGGTCTACATACCATCCAAACCCGTAATCTTTTTTTCCACCTGTAAACATTTGATCGTAGCTTTCTTTTGAAATCAACTTTCCAGAGAAGAGCGCTTCATTAAATAAATATAAATCATGGGCACTTGTATATATATCACCACAACCATAAAGTTGTGACATACTTGGAATATTAGGTGTTGTCATATTGTTATTTACTATTTTATAACCTGTCGATGGAAATCTTGTTTGTTCTAGCTCTCTACCAAAACCAGAATGTTTCATACCAGCAGTAGCAAAAATATGTTGTTTAATATACTCTTCTAACGGTTGTCCGCTTACCTTCTCAGCAATATAGGCGAGTATTGAATAGTTAGAATCGGAATACTTCCATTTCTCTCCTGGACTTCCAATACGCTTTTGCTTTCCTATTCGTTTTATCAATTCTTCATGAGAGATATCCTCTGTTCCCTGCTCATACTCTGGAATTCCTGATGTATGTGTTAGTAAATGTTTTAACTGAATACCATTACCTTGAGGGAAATCTGGAATATACTTCGCAATCGTATCCTCTACATGTAACTTATTTTGATCTTTTAATTGCATAATAGTAGTCGCTACAAAAGCCTTTGAAATAGAACCAATATAAAAAGTTGTCTCTGAATTATTCGGTACTTGTTTTTCTTTGTTCGCCATACCGTATCCTTTATTCAAAAGAACCTTTCCGTTCTTCACAATAACCGCTGTCCCGCTAAATCCTGTTTTTTGCAAATATTGATCTAATTGAGCGTTTTCATTAATTTCTTGAGGTGGTCCCTCAGCAGGCTTTTCCACAGCTTGTGCTTGCTTCACTTGTTCTTCCTGCTCTTTTTGTTTTTTTGCTTCTTGCTTCTTTTTTTCTTCTTTCTTTTTTAGCTCTTCTTGTTTCTTCATTTCTGCTGCTGCTTTTAAAGTTTCTTCTTTCTTATTATGCGCAACAATTTTTGTATACATGAAATATACAAGTGAAAATAGTAAGACGAGAATGATTGTTCTTTTTATGTATACAATTGGCCGACGTGATTTCCCATTCGCATTATTTTTTTCGTGATCCATGATTGCTTTTTTCCCCTTATTTACCGATAATTTAATTCCACTACACAAGATTCATTCCGGATCTTTTTCATAGATTTTCGACATTCCATTCGATGTCATCCCTACTTTATCACGCACTGCACATATTACCAACCTATATGCACAAAAAAGAAAAAGAAAATTTACAAAAGTAAGATTCCCGTTAAATTTTTAATATAAAAAAAGAGGATACCCTCTAAAAAACTGATGTTATCAATTTTTTTGGATATCCTCTTATCTAATTATTTATACGTGTTTTTTCATATCATCGGCAACAGATTCAACATTTGTACCTACGATAACTTGGACACTCGTGTTACTTAATTTCATAACACCTTTTGCACCAGCACGTTTTAATGCTGCTTCGTTTACTTGACCAGCATCTTTCACTTGTAAGCGTAGACGTGTTGCACAGTTATCAATAACTGTTAAGTTTTCTTTTCCACCTAAAGCTGCTACGTAAGTTTCACCAATTGAACCTGCAACTGGAGCTTCTTCACCTTCAGCTACTTCCTCTTCATCTTCACGACCAGGAGTTTTTAGGTCGAACTTCTTAATTAAGAAGTAGAATACTACAAAGTAAATTGCTGCGTAAATTAAACCAATTCCTGCTAATAATACTGGTTTTGTTGCAATACCGAAGTTTAAGAAGTAATCGATTGCCCCAGCACTAAATGAGAAACCATCGTGTATGCCAAGTGTTGTTGTAATGAATAGGGACAGACCTGTTAATACAGCATGAATACCATATAATACTGGTGATAAGAACATGAATGAGAATTCAATTGGCTCTGTAATACCAGTTAAGAATGAAGTTAATGCTAGACCACCTAACATACCTGTAACCATTTTACGTTTTTCTGGTTTAGCAGCTGCAATCATTGCGAAACATGCTGCTGGTAAACCGAACATCATGATCGGGAAGAAACCAGTCATAAACATACCTGCTGATGGATCTTTTGCAAAGAAGCGTGCAATATCACCATGAACGATATCGCCAGCCGCATTTGTAAAGTCACCAAGTACGAACCAGAAGTATGTGTTCATTACGTGGTGTAAACCGATTGGAATTAATAAACGGTTTAATAATCCGAATAAACCAGCACCAATTGAACCTAAGTTTACGATACCATGTGCTACTGCATCAATACCACTTTGAATTGTTGGCCAAATTTGACCGAATACTAATCCTAAAAGTAACATTACGATTGAAGTAATGATTGGTACGAAACGTTTTCCTGCAAAGAACCCTAACCATTCTGGCAGTTTAATCTTATGGAATTTGTTGTATAGTAATCCCGCAACAACCCCTGCAATAATACCACCGAGTATGGCCATATTGATTTTCGGCGTTAACGCCGCTGCTTTTGAAACCTTTGTCATTGTATCTGCTAATTTAGTTGGATCTACTGAACCGACTAAATCTTGAACACTTTTTAATTTATCATTTAACTCTGCTGCTGAATACGTCTTACTTAGAGCATTCGTTGT
The DNA here is from genome assembly GCF_038006905.1 of Bacillus sp. FSL R9-9834. NCBI lineage: Bacteria > Bacillati > Bacillota > Bacilli > Caryophanales > Bacillaceae > Bacillus > Bacillus sp. FSL R9-9834. Next base: position 484,560 of record NZ_JBBOWD010000001.1, on the reverse strand, counting down.
ATTTTGTAAAACAAGATATCCGATTGCTCCGGCAAGTCCAGCTGCTCCACTACCGTCAACAGACAAACCGATTGCAACACCAATTGCAAAAATAAGTGCTAAATTATCAAAAATTGCTGCACCGGCCTGTGCCATAACAGGAATGTTAAATACGTCTTCTTGTCCTAAACGAAGCAATAATCCTGCTGCTGGTAGTACGGCAATTGGAAGCATTAACGCTTTACCAATACGTTGTAGAAACTGCAACATTTTAATTCCCCCTATCAAATTTATGAAATCGTTATCATTATAAGTACGCCTTAGAAAACGCTTTCTATTTACATAACCATAATAACATATAGTTGTATAGATGTGTAGTTTTTATTTTTGAATTTTTTATGGATAAATCTCCTATTTCCAAACTGTTATATAAAAGGAAATTTCTCCTTTTTTACTACAGAATATTCAAAACGAAAGACCCTCTATAGAACATGCAACTTTCGTTTTATCATTCCACTTTTTCATGTTATTATTTATTTCCGAGCATATCGGGAAAAGTAAACTTAGTTAATTCGAAATAGGAGCGTTGGTACTATGCAGTGCATTGAAACAAACAACTTACAACAGTTGTTAGAACAAGTAAAACCATATACGAAAAAAGGAAAGCTTGCTACTTATATCCCCGAACTAGGAAATGCCAATCCAGATGATTTAGGGATTGCCATTTTCCATAAAGAAACAGAATACATCCATGCTGGCAACTCACAAACACTATTCACTCTTCAAAGTATTTCAAAAGTAATTACACTTGCACTTGCCCTTTTAGATCGTGGTGAAGAATATGTATTTTCTAAAGTTGGAATGGAACCAACTGGTGATCCATTTAATTCTATTATTAAGTTAGAAACGACAAGTCCTTCTAAACCACTTAATCCAATGATTAATGCGGGGGCACTAGCCATTACAAGCATGTTAGCAGGTAAAGATAATGAAGAAAAAATGGAGCGCATTCTTCATTTCGTACGTGAAATAACAGATAATCCTACTATTAATTATTCTTCTAAAGTTGCTAATTCAGAATTAGAGACAGCTTACTTAAATCGCTCACTTTGTTACTATATGAAACAAAACGGAATTATCGATTGTGACATTGAAGAGCTGATGGATTTATACACTCGTCAATGTGCAGTTGAGGTAAACTGTATCGATTTAGCACGTATCGGCTTAATTTTTGCGATGGATGGATATGATCCATATAAGAAAAAACAAATTATCCCTAAGCATATTACAAAGATTTGTAAAACATTTATGGTTACATGCGGTATGTATAACGAGTCTGGTGAATTTGCGATTCGTGTTGGTATCCCCGCAAAAAGTGGTGTAGCTGGTGGCATTTTCGGCTGCGTAAAAGGAGAAATGGGAATTGGTATTTTCGGACCAGCTTTAGATGCAAACGGAAATAGCATCGCTGGTTTTAAAATCCTTGAACTTCTTTCTGCTCAAGAAGGTTGGAGCATTTTTTAATTCAGAACCATCCTGCTATACTAGCAGGATTTTTTTTGCATAAAACCCTCAATTTTATTAGCTACCGATCCCCTTACAAAAACCGTGCTGAAAGTTTCTCTATATTATGCATATTTGCTCCCCCAACCTGAATAGTATAGTACAACCTAGCGCTATATGTGGAGGTGTGAAAGATGAAACTAATATTTCAAATGGGAAAACAGCCTGTTCTTGAAAAAACAATTCTTCTTTTTATATTGAGTATTGTAGAAAGCTTAAAGCTAAAAGTTGTTTCACTCGATGAAGCTCACCGATACATATTCAATTTAGAAGTACTTGAACTATTAATGGATCGGAACATCGATGATCAAGTACTTGAACTTATTCATTTCGGAATGGGACTTGAAGACGTTCATCATGTGCTTCCTGAAGAATTTGAGCATACGATTGAAGAATTAAAGTGGCTTTGTATCCAAGTATTAAGTGAGTACAGTATGCATGAAGAATCGGAACAATTAATTGAAGATATACGTTAAAAAAGCACCTATGTAGGTGCTTTTAATGTTTTTTCAAACTATTTTTATACGTTTCAATATTTACTGGTAGCTCTTCCTCTTCTAAAGTATGTTCATTTACATCTTTATGAATGAATGCTCCTTTAGGTGGTTGATGGTCATGCCCTTTTTTCTTATGATCAAATGCTTTTCCGCGTCCCATACGGATCCCCCTTTCTTTAAAAGAAATCCGTATTAGTATGGAGAAAAGTACGTCGATATATGCAATCCTTTGCCATATTTCCAAGGAAATACTCGAACGTTGTTTTTTGTTCTCCTTACAACAACTGATCGATCCCAATAAGAATTAATAACACTCCCGCAATAACCGTAGCCCATTTCCCTAAGTATTCTGCTAAGTATCGTTTTCCTACATACGCAAAACCACTTATACAAATAAAACTAAACACACCAGAAATAATCGCTGTAAGCCAAAGGTTTAAATTTGTTACCCCAGCATCAAATCCACCTGCAATATTATTAATTGATAATGCAACGCCCAAAACAATTGCTTCTGAAAAACTAATTGTTTTAGAACCATCAAAATCTGCTTTTTCCGGATCACGTAAAATCCCCATAAGTACACTATCATCTTTAGAGTCTACGGTCTCTTTTTTACTCAAGAAAGGCTGACATAAAATAAACACTCCAATTATTCCTAAAACAATTGCCCCTATCAAATTTGCCGTAAACTCTGAAATAAATAATGCAATCCAACTCCCAAAAAAGCCAGCTAATAAAGTAAATAAAAACCCAAAAAATGCGATGATAAAATTGTTGAACCACGAAATTCTAATTTTACGAATGCCATATGCAATTCCAACACCTGCATTATCTAAATTAGAAGCAATCCCAATTAAAAAAATTGAAAATAGACCTGCCGTACTCATAAACAGCCACCCCTTTTTTCTCACTTTTCCATGCATCTTATGAAAATGTTGAGCAACTGTGCCTGTCTGTTTCATATACATGTAATAAATGCTCAACATTTTTTCAACAACAAAAAGGAGTGCCTTCGCTATGCCTAAAGAAAATCCAAATGAGCGGCTTAGTACATTAATAAAAAAACTTTTAAAAGAACGTGCCTTATCTATGCGCCAACTCGGAATGCTTACAAATATTGATCCCGCAACAATCTCAAGAATTATGAATGGTAAACAACCGCCAAAACAAAAACATCTACAAAAATTTGCAGAATGTTTGCAAGTTCCACCCCAATTGTTATTTGATGAAATGTATCCTGATTCTCCTCACATTAATAAAGAAAAGACGGATATGTACACATCTCTTGATACCATTCAGCAAACGCTGCAATCCTCTAACTTATTCGATTTCGACTACACAACAACCCGTGTGAAACAAGAACTTGAAAATTATGAACGATATGCTCAAACAACAGAAGGAGAAAAACGTATTCATGACAGTTTTGCAAGTAAGCTAGAACAAATTGATAGTGCTGGTCCTTTCATTGAACAATTAACGGATATGTATCAACAATTTTGCAATGAAACGATTCCAAAAGAAGAGCGTGCAGTTCTTGGAGGGGCATTACTGTATTTCATTTTATCGACAGATATTATTCCTGACTATCTCTTTCCAATTGGCTATTTAGATGATGCAATTGCTGTTGAATTAGCAAAAGAGAAATTAATCGAACTAAAACGAAAGACATAGAAAATAAAGAACTATTTCAGTTGTTTCTATTCAACTCTGAAATAGTTCACTAAAAAATCGTACAAGTATACATACCTGTACGATTTCAACATACTAATCTATTTTTTCGTATGACACCATTCATATATAAATGCTGTTATTACTTTTGTAAATTCGATTAATTGTTCCACTTCAACTTTCTCATTTATTGAATGAGCCTCTTCTAATGTACCTGGTCCGTAAATAACAGCTGGAATATGAAATTCACTAAACCAACCACCATCCGTTACCGTTGCAGACATATCTAAAATTGCATTTTTAGATAAAGTTGATTCATGTACTAAGCTAAGCGTTTTTACAGCTGCATGTTCACTATCTATTTCTAAAGAAGGGAAAATTTCACCACGATCCACAATCATTGATTCTCCGCCCCACTTAAATTGTGGTGGATTTTCACTTAACCATGGATCGGCAGCTGCTACTTTCCCAATATACTCTTCAATTTCTTTTATTATTTGTTCATGTGTTTCATTCGGATAAAAGTGTACTGTTATCCATAATCGGCACTCATCCGCAATAAACGCTGCATGTCTTCCGCCCTCAATAACAGCTGGATTAATTGTTGTTGTTCCAGATGGATAGCCTTCATATGTTTTCATGACTGCCCAATGACGCTCTAATTCTTGTAAACTTTGTACAATTTTCATCATTTTTTCAATCGCACTCGCTCCAAATAAACGTCCTCCAGCATGAATCATTTGTCTGCGTGTTGCATCATGAAACGTTTGGGGGCTTTTCACAGTAATCCATCCAGTAATTACGCCCCCCTGTCCTTGCATATGTAAATCACTCGTATCCACTACGACTGCAAAATCAGCATCATAACCCCTTTTGCAACATTGAAGCGTACCTGCCTCTCCAACTTCTTCTCCGATTACGGATTGAAAGATTAAATCTCCGGGCAATTCAATGCCTGCTTCTTGTAAAAGCTGAATAGCAAATAATGCCCCAGCTAATCCCCCTTTCATATCTGCCGCACCACGTCCAACTAACCAACCATCTCTTATAAATGGCTCAAACGGACTCGTTTCCCACGCCTCATCTGCTGATATTTCCGCTACATCCATATGCCCATTAATAATAAGACTTTTATGTGTGTCACTTTCTATCCCTTTTTTCACCCCAACAACGTTCGGGTCATTCGGATATACATCCCATTTATCAACACTAAAATTTCGTTTTCTTAGAAACTGTGCAACAAATTCTTGCGCCTCATTTGTATTTCTCGCCGGCGGTGCTGGTGTTTCAAAACGAATTAATGTTTTTGTAAGCTCTAGTAACTCATTTTTTCGTAGATCAATCTGTTCTAATAGCTGTGCAACTTCTTCATTCATCGCTAATTCCCCTTTGCATACGTAGTATGTTCCCAGCTTTATTTTCACAAAAAAAGAGACTGTTTACAATTTTACAGTCTCCAAATTAATCACTATTATAAACTCTCTATTTCTGTTGTCTTTGTCTTTTCAATATGCTCTAAGTTACTCCCCTTATTTCTTGTCGCACGGTAAAACAGTAAACAAACAATCATAAAGGGAATACCACAATACAATGCCATTCTTTGTTCTGGAATAAAGGCCATACCTACAATTACTGTTATATTTAATACTAACGCAAGCAGTGGAACGAATGGATATAGCGGTGTTTTAAATTTCAAGTCCTTCACATCCCCGCCCTGCTTAACATATGACCTTCTAGCTAATAAGTTAGATAGAGCAATAGATGCCCAAACTAGTATTGCTCCAAATCCAGCAATAGAAAGCAACCATAAATAAACTGTATCTTCCGCATAAATACCTGATAGTAATGAGAGACAACCTACAATTGTACTTACAATCAATGCATAAATTGGAACGCCGCTTTTAGATAACTTACTAAAAATCGGACTAATCATTCCTTGATTAGACATAGACCATAGCATACGAGAAGTTGCATATAGCCCTGAATTTGCAACGGATAGAACCGCTGTAATAATAACGAAATTGATAATATCAGCTGCATAAGGAATACCAATTTTATCAAATACAACTACGAATGGACTTTCTATCACTCCTGCTTGTTGCCATGGGAATAATCCTGCAAGAATGAAAATAGATAATACAAAGAACACAAGTATACGCCAAACTGTATTATTAATTGCCTTCGGGATTGTTTTTTCTGGATTTTCACTCTCTCCAGCTGCAATACCAACTAGCTCTGTTCCTTGGAAGGAAAAATTAACAGCAATCATCGTAATTAAAATAGCGGATAATCCATTTGGAAACAACCCACCATAATCAGTAAAGCTAGAAAACATTGGTGCTGGCTCATTTCCTTTCATATCTAGAAAACCAAACATTGCTGCCCCGCCCAAAATAATAAATGCAATGATTGTAATGACTTTAATACTTGCAAACCAAAATTCAACTTCTGCAAAACTTCTTGAAGATAACGCGTTAATAGCAAAAAGTAGTACCGCAAACACTACGCACCAAATCCAAGACGGTACATCAGGAAACCATCGTTTCATTAAAATACTAACTGCAATGAGTTCAATACCTATTGTAGCCGACCAGTTTAGCCACGACATCCATCCGACTACATAACCCGCTGCAGGGGAAATATGCTTCGTAGCATACGTTTGATAAGATCCTGCGTCAGGCATCGCAACAGCTAATTCTCCGAGACAGAGCATCGTTAAATACATAACAAACCCTCCAACAAGATAAGCTACAATCGCTCCTCCAGGCCCAGCTTCATGAATTGTATACCCCGATCCTAAAAAAAGTCCGGTACCAATAACTCCTCCAAGTGCAATCATAAATATGTGTCTGCTTTTCAATTCCCTTTTTAATCCTTGGTTTTGATCCATCATACAAATCCCCCCTTTTCCCTTTGGAAACCTATTTCATGTAAGCGTTTTTAAAATTGTTTATACGAAAAATAATTATTGAAAAGAGCAAAATACATAGTATTAATCACTACCTGTTATTAAAAGATCATCCCTCACTGTTATTAATAACTTTTTATTAGCGATAGCTTGTCCTTCTACTACTTCTAATGACTCGATATACCCACTGATTCCTACCTTAATTTCTACTTTCTGTTTATCTATTGTTTCAATTAACGCTAATTTCTCCCATTCGTATACGTAAGAACTTTCCGTAACAAATAACTTCTCAACTTTCCCATAACAAGGACTATACACGCCTTCTATAACCGTCTTCACTTTATACACTCCTCCTTCTTATTAATTGGTACTGAAACGTTGCATATCCCTCCTTTAGAGATTTCAACTATTCTTTATGCAAAATGCGTACCAATCTTAAATTCCTATTTAAAATGAGGGTTCCTCACAAAAAAATCTTCATAACCGCAAATTTTTTCTACCGTGTAAGAAGTTTTAAAAGGAAAATCGCAAAAAAATTTTGCGATTTTATAAGAATTTTAATAAAATTATAAAAAGTCAGTCTTCATAGGGTGAAATGAGGAGAAGATAATCTATGCGTACAGAAGAAATTAATTTGAAACAGATCATTGAAATGAATATGCTATATGAAACTTTGCTCAATGAACTCGATATCGGGATTCATATTATTAATGAGGAAGGTAAAACGATTATCTATAACCGTAAAATGATGGAAATTGAATCAATGGAGCGCTCAGATGTGCTATATAAAAGTCCTTTAGAAGTATTCGCATTTGAAGAAAATAAAAATAGTACTCTTATAGAAGCATTAAAATTAGGAAAAACAAACAAAAATATAAAACAAACTTATTTTAACAATAAAGGGCAAGAAATTACGACGATTAACGATACTTTCCCAATAATAGAAAACGGGAAAATTAAAGGTGCTATTGAAATTTCAAAAGAGATGAATCACTTAAAGCAAACAATAAAAATGGACTCTTCCCGAAAACAAAACACTAAATTTACCTTTGATCACATAATTGGTGATTCTGAAGCCATTCAATCCACCATTGCGGAAGGAAAAAGGGTAATTCGCACATCATCCTCCATACTTCTCGTAGGAGAAACAGGAACTGGAAAAGAACTATTTGCACAAAGTATCCATAATGAAAGTCAACGTTCGGGCAAACCATTTATTTCGCAAAACTGTGCCGCTATACCTGATACACTCATGGAAAGCTTATTATTTGGTACGAACCGCGGTGCATTTACAGGAGCTATCGATAAAGCCGGTTTATTTGAAGAAGCAAACGGAGGAACTTTGTTATTAGATGAGATCAATTCGTTAAGTCCAGCACTTCAAGCGAAGTTACTGCGAGCTATACAAGAAAAAACAATACGAAGAATCGGAGGCACACAAGAAAAAGAAATTGATGTTCGTATTATAGCAACTATTAATGAAGACCCTCTTGAAGCTATGAAACACAATCGATTGCGGGAAGACTTATATTACAGATTAAGCGTCGTTACTTTATGTCTCCCGCCTTTACGTGAACGAAAAGAAGATATTCCAGCTCTTGTTCAGCACTTTATCGAAAAGTACAACATTCAATTTGGACTCGGCGTAACAGATGTAGATATACATGTAAGAGAATTCTTATATGCATATGATTGGCCTGGAAACGTACGAGAATTGGAACATGTCATTGAAGGTTCAATGAATTTAGTTGAAGATGAAAATATCATTACAGCGTTTCACCTTCCCACTCGCTTTCGCGAACGAATAAAAAAAGAATTCAATATGCAACCTCTCCTAACTAATAACGATACTGATGCGCCAAAAACGTTAAAGCACACAATAGAAGCAATGGAAAAGAACTACATCACTCAAATTTTGAAAGAGTATCACGGTAATATTTCACAAGCTGCAAAGTTTTTAGGATTAAGTAGGCAAAACTTACAATATCGAATTAAAAAATTGCATTTACACATATAAAATAAGACGTTAATCAGTGGAGATTTTGTCCATCTTCCACTGATTACTAGCCTAACTTTTATTTCCTACTAAAACCGCATTAAATTTTTTCCAAGTACAAATAAACATTTGGTAAAATATGCTACAATAAACATATAACATACTAGAAAGGAACGATATATATGAGTAATGATAACAAATTAAAGTTATTACAATACTTAGCCTTCTTCCCTACCATTGTATGTATGATGTTACTAGTTGATATAAACGCCTATCCTTATGCAAAACTATTAGCAACAATTAGCGGCTCTTTTGCAGCTATTATGCTTGCTGCTTTTTGGAATTTGAAGATACGTATGAAGAAAGAAAAATCTTCTTAACGCCAAAACATAAAAAATCGAGCCTACACAGCTCGATTTTTTTATTACTATTAAAACTCAACATTCTCCAAATACAAACCACTTGCCTCAGCAAGGCAATTAATCTGATTACGTTGTTTCGCCTCTAAAATCTGTGGAATCGCCTCTGCATCTAATTGTCCTAACCCAACTTCAATTAATGCTCCAACAATTTTTCGGACCATGTTATGAAGGAATCCGTTACCACTTACTCTAATTTGTACAAATCCTGCTTCTTCCATCACTTCAAGTGTATATACTTCTCGCACCATAGACTTTTTCTTTGATTTTGCATTTGAAAAAGCAGTAAAGTCATGTGAACCAACTAAATGTTTCGCGGCTTCTTTCATGCTTTTCACATTTAATTTTTTATTCACATGCATGCTGTATTTACGCATAAATGGGTTCGTGTGCTCTTCATTCCAAATTTTATAAAGGTATGTTTTTGCTTTAGAATTGTAACGGGCATGGAATCGATCATGTACTTCTTCTACATTCGTAATACTAATATCATTAGGTAAATATTGATTTAAATATTTTTTTACTTTATGTTCCACTAACTTCTCATCACTTTGAAAGTTAGCAACTTGATTCAAAGCATGCACACCAGCGTCTGTTCTACTACAACCGATAATTTCAGTTTCTTTTCCGACCATTTCAGAAATGACACTTTCGATTTTTCCTTGAATCGTATTATCGTTATTACCGAGACGCTGCCATCCTTTAAAACGTGCACCGTCGTACTGAATCGTTAATTTATAATTGTGCATAATATTCTCCTTCATAGAAAATATTCCCTCATACCATGAGGGAATATTAATAAACTTTACTTTCTAACAAGCTTCACTACATTTTCTACATGAGCTGTATGCGGGAACATATCAACTGGTTGTACATATTCCACTTCATAGCTCTTCATTAACGCTTGTACATCACGTGCTAATGAAGAAGGGTTACAAGATACGTAAACAACTTGTTTCGGCTTCACTTTTAAAATTGTTTCCAGTAATTTATCATCGCAACCTGTACGAGGTGGATCGACAACAATTACATCTGGACGCCATCCTTCTTTTACCCATTTCGGTAACCATTGTTCAGCTTTACCTGCTTCATATTTCGTATTTGTAAATCCGTGACGCTTCGCATTTTTTCTTGCATCTGCAATTGCTTCTGGAATTACATCCATACCACGTACTTCCGCCGCATTATTTGCAAGCCAAAGTCCAATTGTACCAACGCCACAATACGCATCTACAATTTTCTCATTTCCAGTTAAGGCAGCGGCTTTTTTCGCTTCATTATATAAAACAACCGTTTGTTCTGGATTCAACTGGAAGAATGCACGTGCTGATAATTCAAATGATAAATCACCAAGTGTTTCTTGAATTACTTCTTTTCCAGCTAATTTAAATGTTTTATCACCGAAAATAACAGATGTTTTACGCCAGTTTACATTTTGCATAATTGATTTAACAGCTGGCATCTGTTTTTGTACTTCTGCAATAAATTGTTCTTTATTTGGCAACTCTTCTTTTGTTGTAATAAGTGTAACTTGTACTTCCCCTGTTTGAACTGCAGTACGTGTCACAATTGTACGTACTAAACCTTTTTGTTTTTTCTCATTGTAAATAGAAACATTTAATTTTTCTAAAATACGTCTTACAACTTTTGTCGCTTCATTCGTTGCTTTATGTTGAATCATACAATGAGCAATATCAATTAACTGATGTGAATTTTGTTTATACAGTCCTGTAATAACCTTTTCGTCTTTACGCCCCACTTGTAGTTGACTCTTATTACGATAATGCCATGGATTTTCCATGCCTAGCGTCGGACGAATTTTCTCTTCCAAACCGTTGTTCATATACTTCTGGAATGCTTGTACAACGATATCACGCTTTTGATTTAATTGTTCTTTATAGTCTAAATGTTGCAATTGGCAACCGCCGCACTCTTCATATACCGGACATGGCGCTTTCACGCGATGTGGTGAAGCTTTACGAACCTTTTTCACTTTCGCTTCAGCGAAGCCACGCTGAATTTTCGTCGTTTCAGCAACAACTTCTTCTCCTGGTAATGCCCCTGGAATGAAGACAACTTGTCTCTTAAAATAACCAACGCCTTCTCCGTTAATCCCAAGACGTTTAATTGTCACAGGAAACGTTTGACCAACTTCCAACTTACTCTCATGTTGCTTTTGTATCATTATTACACCTCTACTCTATACTTTTCCATAAATATAACGCTGCATAACTGCAGTATGGTTCACACTCTTGTTTCACGTTTTCTAAAAATGCATCATCAGGTTTATCATCTAATTGAAATACACCTTGTACTGCACGCTGAATCCCAATGTCTGCTTTCGGAAACATATTTTTCCGTCCAAGCCCAAACATTAAAAAGTTTTGCACTGTCCATGCACCAATCCCCCTAATTGGTAACAATTGTGCTGCAACTCCTTCTTCTGTTTCGTTTTCTATTCTAGTTAAATCTAACTTACCACCTATAATACACTTTGCTAATCCTACCATATATTCAGCTTTTCGCTGACTAAACTTCTGCACTCTCAATTCCTCTATTGAAATATTTGCTACTATTTCTGGAGTGGGGAAAAAGAATACACCGTTCTTCTCTGTTCCATATCGTTTCACAAACTGTTCTGTTAACACAGTAGCAAATTTCAAATTTATTTGTTGATGAATGATACAGCGAAGAAGACAAGCAAAATAATCAAATTCTAAAATAATTGGAGTATAAGCATATGTTTCAAATAGTGGACGTAATGATGTGCTTAAAAAATGATTTTGTATATCTTGAAACGGTTCATTCCAATGAAAAATGGCCCTCATTCGTTTCATGACTTTCTCTGAATCTCCTGTCTGACTAGAAATCCAAAACTGTGGATTTTGAACAGTACCAATCCCTTGCAGACGAACAACAATCTGTTCCTCGTCTATACAAAGCGGGACATAAATAACTTTCTCATCTAATTGAATGACGTTAAGAGGATCAAAAGATAAACGTTTTAATACTTCTTCAAAATGATACGGATACTCTAACGTAACATGTTCGCTCCACATACGTTTCCCCATCCTTTTTACACATCATTATAGCATGAGAAAACCGCAAGCATACATGCTTACGGTTGATTGCTTTTTACTAAGTCATCTAGACTTTTAAAATGATACCCTTTCTCGCGCAAATCATCAATGATTTTTGCAAGTGCTTCTGCATTATCTTTTGATATGGCATGAAGTAATAAAATAGATCCTGGATGAATCATCGTCATAACATTATTATGCGCATATTGCCATCCTCTTTGCTGATCTACTTTCCAATCCAAAAATGCAAGTGACCAAAATACATTATAGTAGCCCATTTCTTTCGTAAGAGCTAACGTTCTTTCACTAAATACGCCGCGCGGGGGACGTACATATTTCACTTCTTTTTGTCCAGTTACTTTTTTAATTTCTTCCGTTACACTCGTTAATTCTTCACGAAGTTTCTCATCGTTTACCGCTGTGAAATCAGGATGACTCCAAGAATGGTTTCCAATAATGTGTCCTTCATTCTTCATTCTTAACAATAAATCTTTTTGTGTTTTAATGTAATGCCCCGTTACAAAGAAAGTTGCTGGTACTTTTTTCTCTTTTAATACGTCTAAGATTTTCCCTGTGTATCCATTCTCATAACCATTATCAAATGTTAAATAAATATCTTTTTTCTTCGTATCCCCTAAATAAAAACCGCCATTTTTTTGTAGTAAATCTGTATATAACTTTCCTGCATCTGGTACTGTTTCATTTTTAGGGCGCGGGATTCCCCAGTTATGTGGAGTATTTGTATAAGCTAATGCCGAAACTGGAACAAGTGCCATCATAATTGAAAAAATGAGACCGATATATAACCATTTATGTTTCATAAATAGTCTCCTTTCCATATATAATCGTACTTGTAGTTTCTGTTGCTACGCATTCTTTCATGCTGAACATGTTTTTCTATATATACCAAAAAAATGCATCTCGAATGATTCGAGATGCATTTTTGTTTACTTAAATACTGGCTCTTTAAAGCTAGCTAATTTTTCAAGTGATGTTTTATCAACATCTGCATGTAAGCTATTACCGTGGGAATCCATTGTTACAACTGCTTTAAATCCATCGATACGTAAATGCCACATTGCCTCTGGAATACCAAATTGTAAGAAATCAACATCTTTCACTTCTTTAATACATTCAGCATAATATTGCGCTGCACCACCAATTGCGTTTAAATATACACCGCCGTGTTCTTCTAAAGCTGCTAATGTTTTCGCACCCATACCGCCTTTTCCAATGACAGCTCTAATACCGAATTTCTTCATAATGTCACCTTGGTACGGTTCTTCACGAATACTTGTCGTTGGACCTGCCGCTTTAATTTGCCAATTGTCATTTTCATCTTTCACAACAACTGGACCACAGTGGTAAATAATTTGCCCATTTAAATCTACTGGACAATCGTTATCCATTAAATGCTTATGAATTGCGTCACGACCTGTATACATCATGCCATTAATTGTTACAACATCACCAACGCGAAGTTCACGAATTTGCTCTTCTGTAATTGGTGCTTGTAATACAATTTCACGTTGCTCTGTTTTTTCTTGTACTTCTTGCTCCAGTGTATCTTCACCTTCTTGATATAACCAATCCATAATTTCACCTGTTTCAGGATGGATTGTTACACCAAGGCGGCGATATGCCCAGCAATTATACGCCACAGATACGTAGAAACTAGCTGGCAGACGGTTATATACGCCAATTTTACAACCAAGTAAAGTTGTTTCTCCACCAAATCCCATCGTACCAATGCCAAGCTTATTCGCATTTTCTAATACGTACTCTTCAAGTTGTTGTAATTCTGGGATTGGATTAACATCATCTAATGTACGGAATAATTGATTTTTTGCTAATTCGTAACCTGATGTGCGGTCTCCCCCGATACCAACACCAATTACACCTGCACTACATCCTTGACCTTGCGCTTGATATACTGCATGAAGAAGGCATTTACGAATCCCTTCTAAATCACGGCCAGCTCGTCCAAGTCCTTCTAGTTCGCATGGTAAGCTATACTGAATATTTTTATTCTCACAGCCACCACCCTTTAGGATTAAACGTGCATCAATATAATCTTTTTCCCATTGTTCAAACTTAATTACCGGTGTACCTGGTCCTAAATTATTTCCACTATTGTCTCCAAAAAGAGAATCAACAGAATTTGGACGAAGTTTACCATCTTTTGTCGCCCGCTCAAGCGCATTATAGATGGCTTCCTTCAACTTTAATTGGTTCACACCAACTGGTGTATAAATTTTAAACGTTGGCATCCCTGTATCTTGGCAAATTGGCGAGATGTTATCATCAGCCATTTTAATATTATTTGTAATTGTGCCAAGTGCCATCGCAGAACGAGTCCCTGCATTTTCTCGCTCTTTCGCTTGTTGAATCGCACGACGAACATCTTTCGGTAAGTTCGTTGACGTTTCAACAATTAGTTGATACATGCTTTCTTGAAGCTTTTCCATTGTTACTTCCCCCTCAATTGTGAACGCTACCAAAACGTTATGAGCTGAAAATTTCATTGTTATGCTCTTTCACTTTTTATTTGTTTCACGCTATTCAAGCATAAATGAAATTTTTCACAACTTGATTATACCTCTTTTTCTATCGTCCTTCTATTATCCACACAGAAAAAGGCTACCAAATTGGAATTGGCAGCCTTTTTAATATATTATTCGTCTTTTTTAAATTGCTCACATTTTAATTCTAATTCATCTAACATTGCAAGAAGACGATCTACATCTTCTAATTCTACTTCTTCAGGTTCAATTGTATCAATTACTTCAATGAACATATTTAAACGTTCCTTTAAATATACTAATTGTGTATCTTTATCTTGAATTGCTTTTCCCATGAAGGCACTCTCCTTTTAATTCGAGTTGCTTTTATTATACCGCAAAAATGATTACAATGGGTATGTAATTTCATCAATTTTGTCACGGTTATTCACTATAATGTAAGCCCTCTCTCTTTTTCCTCTAAAAAGTTTCACTTTATAAAAAGTACATATTCTTCTATTATAGAGAATGGACAAATTGTTATTTCAATAGTCAAAGGAGTATTTCATATGACGATATCACAAAAAATGAAGCCGATTACTCCTTCTTACGATCCATGGGAAGCGTATATGGACCTTGAAGAGTACGGCAAACTACTATTAACAAATGTTGAGTTTACAACGACGACGTTATGCAATATGCGCTGTGAGCATTGCGCTGTTGGTTACACGTTACAGCCGAAAGACCCGAATCCGCTTCCGATGGATCTTTTATTAAAACGATTAGATGAGATTCCTCATTTACGTTCTTTAAGTATTACTGGCGGAGAACCTATGCTTTCAAAAAAATCCGTCGACAACTATGTAACACCACTCTTAAAATATGCCCATGAACGAGGCGTTCGCACTCAAATCAACTCAAACTTAACTATAGATTTAGCACGTTACGAGCAAATTATTCCTTATTTAGACGTACTGCACATTTCTCATAACTGGGGAACAATTGATGATTTCGTTGAAGGTGGATTTGCAATGATGGAGCGTAAACCTACGTATGAACAACGTGCAAAGTTATTTGAACGAATGATTACAAATAGTAAAGCTCTATCAGATGCAGGTGTACTTGTATCTGCTGAAACGATGCTGAATAAACGAACTCTACCACACATTGAACATATTCATCGTCAAATCGTTGACGAAATGGGATGTAAACGTCATGAGGTTCACCCAATGTATCCAAGTGACTTTGCGAGTAATCTAGAGATTTTAACAAAAGCTGAAATTCGTGATGCAATTGAGCATTTACTAGAAATTCGCGATGAAAATGTATGGATGTTATTTGGAACTTTACCTTTCTATGCTTGTAGCGATGACGAGCGAGACATTGCCACATTTAAAAAATTACAAAAGAGCAAAAATGTCACAGTTCGTAATGATCCGGATGGCCGTTCTCGTTTAAATGTAAATATTTTCGATGGAAATATTATTGTAACGGACTTTGGTGATGTTCCACTTCTAGGAAACATACAAACAAATACGTTACAAGAAGCGTATGAAAAATGGAGCGCTTCAAAAACAGCAAAATCATTAAGCTGTCACTGTCCTGCAGTAAAGTGTCTTGGACCGAATGTTCTTGTAAAAAACAGCTACTATCCGACAGAAGATTTCTTATCAAAAACAGCAAATATTACATTATAAAAAAACGTCAGCTTATAAGCTGACGTTTTTTTATGTTATTGCGAGTGAGAAGAAGAAATGAATTTAAAATACAAATGATCATGAATTGGAATAGCCGCTCCAATTCCTTGAGAAGTAATATTTTTTACAACGAGCCTTTTTTGATTTCCCTTTAATACAAGGTATACTTCTCCAAATGTTACTTTCCCTTTTTCATTTACTGCTGGTGTATAAGCATATAAATATCCAAGTTGACTCGGACTAATGTTATACACACGTTCATGTCCTGTGCCATAACCAATAGTCGTTTTAAATGAAAGCGGCAATTGTACCTTTTCAAGTGCTTTGAGAAGCATCATTTTCTTCACATCTGCAGCATCTTTCATATCTGCTGTTAAATCGCCTTCAACCGTCTTTTGCGTTTCTTGCTTATAGCGTAGCGGATATAGGCGATCTCCTCCTCGATTATCATACACATTGCGATTTACTTGTTTATATTCCCAATTGATTGATGTATCAACCGATTCATAATGCAAAGCCCATTGACCTAAATAAATCTTCGCTCGGTACCCTACCGCAAGTGGCGCATTCGAAATTGTCGTTTCATTAAACATTCGAATTAAGTCTGGGTTTTCGATTTTAATATTCGCTGTTTTCAATAGTTCTTGAGCAAACTTACTCGGCTGCAAACGCGGTAAATCTTGCGCATCATTCGGAAACGTATTGTCTTTAGAAATATTTAAAACAGATGAAGGCATTTTTGTTTCTACCGTTGTCTTTGCAAAACTCATGTTAGGAAATAATAGAATAAACGAGACCATAGTTGAAAGACATATGCTGTATACTCGTTTCACCTGTCTGGCTCCTTCCTATGTAAAGGTATATATACTACTTTGTTTATTGTTTTCTCTGGGCACAATTGTTATGCCTATTTTTCATAATAAATAAAAACCAATTCCCATAATGACATACGCTGCTAATAAAGTACCACCTTCAAACCAATTTGTATCTCCATCATTTGAAATCGCAATCGTTAAGAAAACAGCTGTAATCATAGAAACAAGTTCTGGTATCGTAAATACTAAAGGCATCCTTTGCGTGAAGAACATAGAAAGCAGTACTAATACAGGAGCAACAAACATGGCAATTTGTAATGTAGAACCTATTGCAATCTCAACTGCAATGTTTACTTTATTTTTATACGCCATAATAATTGCAGATGCATGTTCCGCTGCATTCCCGACAATTGCGACGATAATAACCCCTATAAATAGTTCTGACCAACCAAATGATTTTGCAACTGTCTCAAATGTATGCACGAGCGCCTCTGACACATACGCTACCGCAATTGTTGCTATCGCTAAAATGAGTAATGCTTTCCCTTTCGACCACTCTGGTTCTTCCTCATGAGCGACTTCATCACTTTTATGCTGATATACACCACGGTGCGTAACTAACTTAAATAGCAATGCAGCAAGGTACATAATAATCATAATAATCGAGACACCTATACTTAACTGATACGTCTTTCCAGCGTCCATCTTCATTGAAAAAATCTCTGGAATAACAAATGCTACTACTACAGCAAAGATTAATAAAGCCGAATTATGCCTTGCATCATACACATTAAAACTTTGTCTTTTATATTTAAGCCCTCCCACAAAGAAGGATAGCCCTCCTACTAATAATAAATTTCCAAGTACAGAGCCCGTTAAAGAAGCTAACACTACCTCAATTAATCCTGCCTGAAGTGCAAAAATTGAAATGATTAGTTCAACAGCGTTACCGAAAGTAGCATTTAATAATCCACCTATTCTAGGACCAGATACAATTGCCAAACTTTCTGTCGCTCTCCCCATAAAACCCGCTAATGCGATAATCGTAATACAATACACAGCGAACATAATTGTTTGAGGCCAATGAAGTGTTTTCCCAAGTACAGACAGTGGTACACCTATAAGCGCTACTATAAGAAATATTTTATTAAACATGCTTTTCATCCTTCCATCGTATGTATTTCTCCTCGATATTATTATTATTCTTCTCCTAACTTGTCCGATTTCATCACAATTGCGTTTAAAAAATCGGATTGAAGAAAACAGTATGAAAGATATTTAAATTATCTTGTTGAAACAGACAGAATTATAAATTATGAAAAGGGGTTAAAATTATGCACTTAAAAGAAAAAATCGCAACTATTATTCAAGGTCAACGTACCGGTGTATTATCTACAGTACGAAATGAGAAACCTCATAGCGCCTTTATGATGTTTTTCCACGAAGATTTTGTACTATATGTTGCAACAGATCGACAATCAAAAAAGATAACAGATATTGAAAACAATCCAAATGTACATGTACTACTTGGTCGTGAAGGAAAAAAATTAGATGAAGATTATATCGAAGTGGAAGGCTTAGCCTCCATCGAGGAAGACTCCACATTAAAAAACAAGTTTTGGAATAATAGCTTAAAGCGTTGGTTACTCGGTCCTGAAGACCCTAATTATGTACTAATTAAAATCAACCCCGATACAATTTATTACATCGATGGTGCCGGTACGACGGAGCCCGAGTTTTTACGACTATAAAGTGAAACAAGCCCCCCTTTAGGTGGGCTTGTTTTGTCGAAAAGTTCTTCTGAAAAAAACAATAAAATAGGTGGAACTTTCTAAAGATTCTGTTATATAATAGCATTAACTTAAATAAACTGTATTAAAACAGATTGAGAGGAGAAATAAAATTGATGAAAAGAGAAGAACGTAAAAACATGATTGAGTTTATCGAAAAGAAAAAAGGGATTGAGCGTGACGAATTATTGTTTATGACAGATGATGAAGTAGAACATATTTATAATGTAACTTACTTTTTATATGAAGAAATTGCAGAGTAGTATAATAATCCCCACCTTATGAAAAATATAAGGTGGGGATTATTTCTTTATCTATCCAGCTCTTTGCGAGGCGGTAAAACCCCATTCACTTTATACGTGAGAATGATTTTCATGTATAATAATGTAAGATTGGAGGAATTTTACTATGAGTTCATGGCTCTTATTCGCACTATTATCAGCAATTGCTGCTGCCCTTGTATCTATTTTCGGTAAGATTGGTTTAGATGGAATCGATGCCAATGTTGCTACGACAGTTCGTTCTATTATCATGGCATTATTTATGGTAGGCGTTATTATTATACAAGGTAAATTTCAAAATATTGGCGACGTACTTCTAAATAAAAAAGCACTGCTTTTTATCACATTAAGTGGAGTTGCAGGTGCTTCGTCATGGCTATTTTATTTTCTTGCACTTAAAACAGGAAAAGTTTCACAAGTAGCTCCTGTCGATAAATTAAGCGTCGTATTTTCTATCATTCTCGCTATGATTATACTCGGCGAAAAATTAAACTTTATGACTGGTATTGGTGTTGTCTTTATTACAGCTGGTGTACTATTTATTGCTTTCAGCTAAAAAAACCGCTACTCGCGGTTTTTCTTTTTCTTTATGTAAAACCATACGACACATGTAACAACTACTGAAATGGATAAAATCCATATTCCATAATGATGCAAACTATACTCAACAAAACGCCACTTCTCTCCTAACTTCCAGCCAAGTCCAATAAAAACACTTATCCAAATAAACGCACCACCGTAAGCGTACAAACAAAAACGCCAAAGTGTTAAATTCGACATCCCAGCAAAATACGCTGTTAAATGACGTACTCCTGGGATAAAATAACCAACTATTAAAAGAAATGGGCCATATTTTTCAAATAAAATATGTGTTTTTTCAATGTGATGTTCTTTAATTCTAATTTTCGGGCCATATTTTTTTAAAACAGGGAGTCCAAGTTTTAAACCTAATATGTAGCTTAATGTAATGCCTAACATCGCACCAGCCATCCCACTTAAAAACGCAGCAGTTCCTGACATAACGCCTTTTGAAACGTTATAACCAACGAAAGTCAATAAAAACTCATCTGGTATCGGTAATCCAACAATCCCACCGGCCAAAGCTATAATAATTCCAAAATACCCATAATGTGCGATTAACTCGCCAATATGTTGTTCCATTCGGAAGACACATCCTATACACGATCGTTATTCCATATTGTGCCCTTTCTATCTTTCAGACAAACATGGTATACATATTCACTATACATTGTTTTTATAATGAACTCTACTTCTATCCATTCCTTTAGTAGGAAGAAATTGAACTATTAATCAGTGACCTCGCTCATTCTTAGTGCACATCAATCATGTGCTAGACTCCCGCCTTCTTCCCTTATATCTATCTCTTCTTGAAGGGCTAATCTTACTATCCACAAATACCGGGATTAAAAAATAAAAATTCATATGCTTGTTTTTTTGTTACAATAAAGGAAAGTTACTTTTCGCAACGGTTTAACTCTCAGGAAAAATGATATACCTAGCAAAAACATAGTTTGGTCGATATAATGCAACTTCTACCTATTAAAAGAACATGCACCCTTTACATACAACATCATTTTTCTAAATTATACAGGGGGAACGAACATGACCATTGAAAATCAATTTATCCAAAAGGTTTACTATAAAACATTTTTAACAGAAGAAACTTCTACTCCAGTATCAGAAGTACTCGGTGAAGCATATATAAATGAATCTACAAATGAATTCTCCAACATTTCTAATATTCGCTTTGCTCAAGGTGAATTGTATTACCAAAATAAAGACTTTGAAGCAGCGATATTTAAATGGGAGAAAGTAAATAATGAGCTTGCACTTTGGGCAACCAAAAATATTGCAGATGCTTATTTTGAACTAGGATTCTTACCAAAAGCAGAAGAAATGTATCAATCTATCCAAACGGAAGATACAACTCTTACAATGGAAGTTTCCTTACAACTTCTTTCTCTTTATATCGAACAAGATCGTTTAGGTCTAGCATTTAAGACGATTAGTGAAGCTGTTGCATTTCAACCTGACTATCCAAATATTACTTCAATTGCTCGCTCGTTCTATGAAAAACAAGAAGATTGGAATAACGCCATCGAACTTGCCGTTCAAGAAGGAATTCGAACAAAATCATTACATTGGTTCGATACTTTAATTAATTATGTGAATCAAGGATTTACGAAACAAATCAAACCAGAATATTTCTATGAATCTTTAAAAGCTTTATATGCAATTGATCAAGTCCAATTTAAGGAACTTGTTATCGCTCTTTGGAACAGCTATCAAAATGAAAAATCACATCTACCTTGGATTCAAACAATCAATCATTTATTCTTACATATTGAGACAGACAACAATGACGATTGGCATGAAATTGTTGAACGCTATCAAGATACGTACTTTGAATTAATTACTGGTGAACATTTCATGCATGAAATGCAAGGACTTGTACCTGACTTATTAACAAATTGGTTTAGTTTAACGAGAGCAAAAGACGCCCTATTCGTCTCTGCTGCAGTGTTAGCGTGGAATGAAGTTTCACCTACAACTTTAGAGTCATTACTCGTAAAAAGTGCGGGAGCCCTACTCTCTAATTCAACAGCTGAAACAAATGTAAATATGGAAACTGTTTCTCATTTATTCGAAACAATTGCTGTATGGGCTGAAAAAAATGATGTAGATTTAAGTCATCAATTTACGTTACTCGTTCATGAACTATGTGATTTAAATGTTACAAAATTACTAATTGCGGGAACTAGTGACCATGATAAATTATCATTCGTCAATTCAATATTAGGAGAAAACATCTTAACTGAAACTATAACAACTCCTATTCTATTTAAAGATGATAGCCAAACTGAAATAACAGAATTCACTGCGTTAGATGTGCACAATATACCGAACTTTGATGAATTCCATCAAATAATGGCTACACCTGAACAATCAGAACTTGAGAACAAATGTATAGAAATTAAATTACCAAGTAGATTTTTGAGAAAGAATAAATTTGCATTTCTTGTTACACCATCTGTTCAAGGACAAGTGGATAAAAACAGCTCATATTTTGAATACTTACAAGCCGCAGATAGCCTTATTTACGTATTAAATTCTGCTTCATCGTTACATGGTGAAGAACTTGATACATTACTTTATTTACGTGAACAAGTACCAAACTTACAAATTCATTTCGTATTACACACAAATAGTGCGGATACGAATGAAAAACTAATAAGTAAGATGAAAGTCCATTTCCCAAATGCGCAGTTCTTCCCATACTCTCC
Source organism: Bacillus sp. FSL R9-9834 (assembly GCF_038006905.1). NCBI lineage: Bacteria > Bacillati > Bacillota > Bacilli > Caryophanales > Bacillaceae > Bacillus > Bacillus sp. FSL R9-9834. The sequence goes on along the minus strand of NZ_JBBOWD010000001.1, from coordinate 462,061 downwards.
TTCACAAGAGGGGAGCCAACAACTTGGGGACGTGACAGAGTCTATTCTTTCTAATCTAGCAGAACGCGATATAGAACAAGAACGTATCGAAAAACTAATATGGTTTACTCAAAAGACAATCGCATACCTTGTAAATGAACGTGTGGAATTAGAAAATACATTAGTCAAATCAGTACGCTGGAATAAACATATCTCAGTAAAACTAAACGGATTTATTAACAATCTTACTGCTCTTGAAAAAGATAAAATTCGTTCTATTACAGAATCTTATCTTTTAACGAAAGAAGAAATCACACGAGATATCCATTCTCAAATTCCTGAATTATTACAGAGCTGCTCTGACCTTGTTCAAGAAGATAGTGATTTCAAATTAGTTCATGAAGAATTAAATACTGCGATGAACGAACGAATTCAAAAACATGTACAGCAAGTGCTTCTCCCTAAATTTACTGGGTTTATTCAAGAGTGGATTGAAACAGCGCATAATGAATTTATTCAAGCTCAATCTTATTTAGATGAAATGAGTGAAACGTTTAATAAATTATATAAAGAAGAACGTATGAAACTTCCTTGCGATTTCAAATTACTAGATGATTGGCATCGAGATGTTGTACGTATGACAAATAGAATTACAGTATCGAACATCAATATTTTATTACGCTTTACACCGACACAATTTTTCTTAAAGAGTGCAGGAAAACTATTTGGTAACATGCAAAAAAATCAATCTATGCTTGCAAACAAATATAAACAATACATTGAAACGGAAGACTATACGGAAATTGCTCAAACAATCTCAAAACAATTCTTCCTTCAATTTGAAGTATTTGAAGGCGCATTAGAACGAGATATCATGATGTTCTTTAAAGATCCACTTAGCATATTGAAACAAAATGTAGAAGCCGCTCAACTTGAAATACAGGAAGACGAGCAAACATTAGCAACGTTAAGAAGCAATCCAGAAACTTATCACGATCCGTTAGCATTCTTTAAACTGCAACTATTGCAGCACAAATTCGTTTTAAGTACGAACAAAAACAATGAAGACGTCTATGAATTTAATGAGTCTCCTACGATTTAACATAAAGTGAAACTTTAATCAGTGTGGGTTCTTCATCCCCCACCTAACTTCCTTGCTTTCGCTGAATTTTGAGATGGGGGTCTTACTGCCCATTAAAGCGGGATAAAAAACCAAGCAAACTGAAATTTGCTTGGTTTTTTACTTTAATTCATTATTTTCATATGTTCGAATGGATAATAAATTGCCGCTAATTCTCCTAATACATCCGCTTTATCAATGAGTCCTAAACCATTTCTACTATCTCTGCTTATTAAGCGATTATCTCCCATAACAAAAATCTTATTTTTAGGAACTGTAATCGGTCCAAAGTCCTCCGTTAAATTCATAAGTTTTTTTTCAGCTTGTTTTTTATTACTATACAAATACGCTTCCTCTATCACTTCATGATTCACATATAATTGATCATTTCTCACCTCAATAACATCACCAGGCAAACCAATAACCCTTTTCACATAAAAATTATCTGTCTTTACAACAATAATATCTTCTCTCCCATAACTTTCAAATTGCTTTGCCAACTTATTCACAATCACCTTATCCCCATCTTGTAACGTCGGCTTCATAGAAGCCCCTTTTACAGTCGTAGGAAAAAACACGAAAATTTTCGCCAAAAACACGAGCAAACAAGCAATTGCAATTGTTCCAAAGAATTCACGCAAACGTTTTTTCTTTTGCATCATTCCACCATCTCATCGTCTTTTTACTTTTATTATAAAGACTTCAACCGTGTATTTTCCACAAAATTCTGAATTATACAATTCTAATATTACAAAAATATAAATAATAATATTCAAGAATGTATTATTTTGATATACTATATCTTGCATTTATCATTATATTTTTAGTTACTTAGGAGGACTTTTTCTATGAAAGTTATGCTTAAAAATGAAAATACCGGTCAAATTAAACAAGCAAAAATTGGTTTTAGTTGGACTGTATTTTTCTTTGGTTTCTTCCCTGCTATATTCCGTGGAGACTGGAAATGGTTTTTAATTATTTTAGTCGCTAGTATGTTTACATTCGGATTCTCTAACTTAGTCTTCTGCTTTATTTATAACAAGCTTTACATCAATGATTTATTATCCCAAGGTTATAAAGCAGCAGATGAATACAGCCTTTCTGCTCTACAACAAAAAAACATTGTAGCATAGTAACAAAAAAGATACTCTTCAAATAGTCTATCCACTATTCGAAGAGTACCTTTTTATATTCCCACATATACAATACACATTTGAGCCGCTACATATGTAAACCAAATCCAAAGTGGTTCATACTTTAATTTGCGTCCTCCAATATCTGTCACGCCAATAATAAAATCAGAAATGACAAATAGTAAGCCACCAAAAGCTGGTATCCACCATATTCCTGTATTCTCATAGTATAAGGCGAACGCAAAGCAAGCCATGCCTCCAACCCACAATCCGTAAATTAGCGCTCCTATCGTAAACAATTTATCCTGTTTCTCATTTCGAATAAAGAAGAACCATCCTATAATGAGAAAGAGTCCGTATACGAGTAAACCAATCCAAAAACCATTCCATGAAATGCCTGTTTGCAAAAATGCTTTTACATAAAAACAATGCGCAAGCGCGAAAGTAATCATCCCTCCAATTAGCCTGTGACCAATTGGAATTAAACCTGCCATAAATAAATCCCCTACAGTTGATAACGTCATACCTAGTGCAACCCACGTACTATAATCTACTGATGGATCTTGTAACCATATCCAAATTGCACTTGCCGTTAACGAAAAACTAAGAATAAGACGCACCGCTAAAGGTAACGGCATATTATTTCTTGTCTTTTTTGTCTGCCCTATTGCATAAATTGCACCAATTAAAAAAAGAATGATTTGTGCAATTAACACCATGTAAAGTAGATTCATAATATGTTCTCCTCAATAAATGCTTTTTGTATCTTTTTTCGTGACACCTGGTCTATTATCCTTTTTCTATACAAAAAAAGAAGAACAGTACTGTTCTTCCATTGTAATCGTCTTCCCTTTGCCTATGCTACTTGTTTTTCTTGTTCTATTTTTTGCTTAGCTGGTGTCCGATTCACCACAATAATTCCCGCAGCTACACACGCTAAACCGAATAGTACGAATGAGTGAATTGCTTCTCCTAAAATCATGCTCGATAATAGCACACCAAATACGGGTATGAAGAACATATACATTGATACTTTTCCAACCTTGTTGTACTTCATAATTGTATTCCAAATGCAAAATCCTGCTGCGGATAAGAAAGATAAATAGATAAGCATTAGTATTGCATGTATACTAAATGTAAATGGCATAACTCCAACTTGCAAAGCCCCTATACATAATAGTCCGATAGAACCAAAAATCATTTGGTAGGCTGTCATATAGCCAATATCTAATGTTTTACTACCTTCTTTCGCCAATATATTCCCATATGAATACAACATTGCTGCACTCAGAAGTAATAAGCTACCGATTCCGAAATGGAATGACAAACTACCATCACTCGGCACGTTTACTAAAATGACACCACAGAAGCCGATAGAAACTCCAATTACTTTTCTCACATTAAGAGCATCATCTTTATATAAAAAATGTGCGAGTAAAATTTGAAAGAATGATGATGTTCCTGAAATGATAGCTCCTTCAATACCAGAACTATAGCTCATTCCAATATAAAAACATATATATTGAAGAAATGTTTGAAATAAACCAATTTGTACTAACTGCTTCCCCGTTCCTTTTTTGAAGCTCATATCTTTTCCTAACGCTTTAAAGAAGAATAAAAGCATAACCCCAGATAAAAAGAAACGATAGCCAGCAAATAATATTTGCTCTCCAACTTCTTGTGGCTGAATTCCAAGTTCAGCATAACTTAATTTAATAAAAGGAAATGCGCTTCCCCATAAAAAAGTTGCTACTATTGCAGCAATAAATACGCCAATCGGATGGGTAAAAAATTTCTCTGTCTTCACTTGTTGTCTTCCTTTCCGACCTTTTTATGAACAGTATTCATATATACCAAAGGAATTGAGAAAACACAAGTTTTCAGTTTCTAAACAAACAAAAACATATCATCTAACGAAAACATATGCTATACTATAGAATAATTACAACATAATAACTATTAAAATCAGTTTCAACAGAAATGCTGCTATCCATTATGGATGGCAGCTTTCGTCGTTTTATAGGGGTTTCGATTTTGATTCTTTTTCTCAATAAGAATTTGGAAGGAGCGAGTAGTAATGAACTCAGAAGTAAAAACATTACAAGTACAAAAGTCTATTTCCCATCCCTCTTTATGGGGCACATTAAAGAAACATTATGAACTTATATTTGCAATCGCATCTGGTATTTTCATTTTAGCTGGTTGGTTATTCACAAAGAACGATGTAATAAATGTAGGCATTACTTGCTATATCCTTGCTTATATAGTTGGTGGATATGCAAAAGCGAAAGAAGGTATTGAAGATACCATCGAAGAGAAAGAGCTAAATGTCGAAATGCTTATGCTCTTTGCTGCTATCGGTGCTGCAATCATTGGCTACTGGGCAGAAGGCGCGATTTTAATCTTTATCTTCGCACTAAGCGGTGCAATGGAATCTTATACATTGAGTAAAAGCCAAAAAGAAATTTCAGCACTTCTTGATCTACAACCTGAAGAAGCATTACGTATTTCAAATGGAACCGAGGAACGTGTTCCTGTTGGACGATTACAAATTAACGACATTATTCTAATTAAACCAGGTGAGCGCGTTCCTGCTGACGGTACAATTCATAGCGGTGAAACAAATATCGATGAGGCAGCGATTACTGGTGAACCCATTCCAAATGAAAAAAAATATGGTGATGAAGTATTTGCTGGTACTGTAAATTTACGCGGTGCTATCGAAGTTACAATTACGAAGCCGAGCGATCAAACATTATTCCAAAAGATTATCCGTCTCGTTCAAAGTGCACAAAGTGAAAAATCACCATCACAACTATTCATCGAAAAGTTTGAAGGAACATATGTAAAAGGTGTACTACTCGTTGTTGCGCTTATGATGTTCGTCCCTCATTTCTTGCTGGATTGGAGCTGGAATGAAACGTTTTATCGCGCTATGATTTTACTTGTAGTCGCATCTCCTTGTGCACTCGTTGCTGCCATTACACCAGCAACGTTATCTGCTATTTCTAACGGCGCAAGAAACGGAATTCTCTTTAAAGGTGGCATACATTTAGAACGTCTCGCTTCAGTAAAAGCTATTGCCTTTGATAAAACAGGAACATTAACAGAAGGAAAACCTACTGTAACAGATGTATATGTTCGAGAAAATATGACAGAAAAAGAAGTACTTTCTATTACAGCAGCAATTGAAAGTCACTCTACACATCCTTTAGCTGAATCTATTGTGAAATATGCCAAACATGCGTATGACATTACATTAAAAAAACCAGAAAACGTTGAAGATGTAACTGGTTTTGGGCTAAAAGGAATATTCGAAAACAAAGCTTATAAAATAGGTAAAGCTGATTTTATCGGTGAAGAAACAAAGACATTTCATAATGGTATTTCTGCCTCACTTGAAAAAGAAGGTAAAACTGTGGTTTATATTAGTGATGAGGATGGCATCCTTGGACTTATCGCTTTAAAAGATACTCTTCGCCAAGAGACAATAGCTGCTATTCGCGAATTACAAAGCATCGGTGTCGAGGCCATTATGATTACTGGAGATAATGAAGAAACAGCAAAAGCTATTGCCTCTGAAAGTAATATAAAGGAATATTACGCATCATGCTTACCAGAAACAAAAGTTGAAACGATTAAAAAGCTAAAAGAAAAATACGGGACAGTAGCAATGGTCGGAGATGGTATAAATGATGCCCCTGCACTCGCTACTGCTAGCATTGGTGTAGCGATGGGAGAAGGAACAGACGTAGCTTTAGAAACGGCAGACGTTGTACTTATGAAGAACGAGTTATCTCGACTTTCACAAGCAATTCGTTTATCAAAACGAATGAACCGTATTGTAAAGCAAAACGTAATCTTTTCACTAGCTGTAATTGCAATGCTCATTTGTTCAAACTTCTTACAATTTTTAGCTCTTCCATTCGGTGTTATTGGGCATGAAGGAAGTACGATTCTTGTTATTTTGAATGGCTTACGATTATTAAAAGGCAGCAAATAAAACGGGTCCCTCATAGAGGACCCGTTTTTTCTAATGGTAGCTATTATGACCGTTCGCACTACCACTCGTTTTATGCTTTGGATGCGAACTGCTCTTTTGCTTATTGTTATTTTTATTGTTGTGATTCTTTTTATTATTACTCATGAAATATCCCCCCTGTTCCTTTTTATTATGGAACAAGAGCTCACTTTTCATTACGGGAATTATTGTCACCCGTCCTATAATGATGGAGTAAACCATTAATTTCGCCGCCAAGTAAAATTACCCATCCAGTTAAGTAAAACCATAACATTAAAATAATAATACCACCGAGACCACCATATGTATTGGCGTAATTCGCAAACTTATCTACATAATAAGCAAATGAGTACGATACCACAATCCATCCTACAGTAGCAAATGTTGCTCCTGAAATGACTTCTCTTCTTTTTAATTTTCGATCTGGTGCAAATGTATATAAAAAACTAAACAATGCAAATAACACGAAGAAACTCGCTACTAAACGCGTAATACTCCACACGTAAGAAAAGCTATCCGATAAACCAATTGCTTTAAATACAGCTGCCCCAATGACTTGTCCAAACACTGGAACAATTAGCGCAAACACAATCATAAAAATAATCGCTAACGTAAACACAATTGATAAAGCTCTCGTTTTAATAAAAGAACGTGTTTCCGTTACATCATACGCACGGTTAAAAGCATTCATCACCGCATTTACACCATTTGAAGCAAACCATAGCATTGATAATAAACCAAATGATAATAAACCACCATTTTGCTCATTTACAACTTTATCAACGTTTACTTCAATTAAAGACATTGCATCTTCGGGTACGTACGGTTCTAATAAGTTGAGCACACTTTCTGTTTGAAGGTCAATGAATCCAAGAAGCGTAATTAAGAAAACAAGCCCAGGAAAAATCGCAAGCAAGAAGAAATAAGCGAGCTGTGCTGCCAAGCCCGCTACATCATCGCGCATCGTTCGGTCATATAAATCTTTACCAAACGAATAAGTACGATTTCTTCTCACCTTTTCTAAAATTTTTCTCATATATGGTTAAACGCTTTTCTTCTCTTCTTTATCTTGCTTCAACTCAATGTACGCTTCAGTTTTTTTTTCCTCTACATTGGAGTCTTTCATAAATAGTTCACGCGCTTCTTTCATACCGCCATCTTCAGCAACTACCGGCTCTTCTTCTGCCTTCAGCTCATCTACCTTTGGAGAAACAGCTTGAATTTCAATCGTTTCTGGCTTCTCTGCTGGCTCAACCTTTTTCTTACTAAAAATTTCTTTCGTTTCTTTTAACGTCTCTACAACAGACGGCGTCAATTTTTTAATTTCTGCTACTTTTGCTTTCACTACATTTAAATCAGCAAGTTCGCGTCCTTTATCTGTAACAGTTTGCACTTTTTCTTTGATCTTTGCATTTTCACCAATTTCAATCATCTTTGTTTTTGCTTTTTCTGCAGTATTTTTTACTTTTTCACGGTTTTCTTTCTTCAACATAGATACAGCTACACCTGCAGCTACACCAATCGCAATGTTTCGAGCAATATTATTTTTCTTTGCCATATTCCTTCACCCTTTCATTTCTTATGTTAGAAAGTATTTCTTTCTAAGCTTCCTCATATTCCTTGTTCTTTTCGAATGAAAGCTAATAGCTTTGCACACCCTTCTGTTACAAGGTCATATACTTCTTGGAAATTCCCTGTATAGTAAGGGTCGGGAACGTCTGTCCAGCCACCGTCTGGAACAAAATCGGACAGCCTACCAATATAGCCTCCAGTTTTACCTAAACTTTTTAAATCTGCTATATTCTTGTTGTCCATGGCAATAATATAATCAAACTTTGTTAAGTCTTCTTTTTCTACTTGCCTTGCTTTAATTCCTTCAAAAGTGACTGCATTTTCTTTTAAAATTTTTTGTGTTCCTTTATGTGGCGGATGGCCAACATGCCAATCTCCAGTTCCTGCAGAATCAATGACAATTTTCTCTTCGAGTCCCTCTTTTACGACAAGATCTCGAAAAATCGCTTCTGCCATTGGAGAACGGCAAATGTTCCCAAGACAAACAAACAATACTTGAACCATATTTTTGTTTCTTCCTTTCTTGGTGCATTTCTTTATATATACTTATAGTATAAACAACCAATTATTAAATATAAAGGAAATCCCTACTAATTTAATAGGATTGAAAAGATTCATTAACGAAAATGATAAAAAATGTTAAGATAGCCTTATGTTATTTTAAAGGGGGACACTTCGGTGGATTTATCCGTAAAGTCAGAAGAAAACGTTGAATATATGGTCGAAGCTATTAAAGAAAAATTACGTATGGTTAATGCTGGAGCGATGAGAGCTGCTAGCTTTAATGAAGAAATGTACGAAGACTTACGTGACATTTATGAGCATGTTATGAAACGTGAAACATTCAGCATTAGTGAAATGCAAGCTATTACAGAAGAATTAGGTACATTAATTAAAAAGTAAAAAGCCTCGTTTATGAGGCTCTTTTTTATTTCCAACAAATTCATGACAACTCTTCTCTTTCCCTCAAGCAACTGTAAAATATTGTACAATAGAAGTAGAACCTCACCTTAGATTTTTTCTCCATACATACTACTCACAAATAATAGCAACACTACCATTGCTAACTGTTTTTACTGGAGGTGCTTACTTATGAGCAATTGGTACAGTAAGACGAAAGATCAAACATTAATCGACTTAGAAACAAATGAACAACACGGTTTAACAGAAGAAATTGCAAGTGAACGTTTAAAGCAATACGGTTCTAATGAATTAGCTACAAAACAAAAACGCACTTTATGGCAACGTATTTTCGCCCAAATTAATGACGTCCTCGTATATGTCCTTATTATTGCTGCTCTTATTTCAGCCTTTGTAGGTGAATGGGCTGATGCAAGTATTATTGCGCTCGTTGTAGTTTTAAATGCTGTTATCGGTGTCGTCCAAGAATCGAAAGCAGAACAAGCTTTAGAGGCATTGAAAAAGATGGCGACACCTAAAGCTATCGTCAAGCGAGATGGTGAACTAAAAGAAATTCCATCTGAGCACGTCGTTCCAGGTGATATCGTTATGCTCGACGCCGGACGATATATCCCATGCGATTTACGCCTTATCGAAACCGCAAATTTAAAAGTTGAAGAATCTGCTCTAACTGGTGAATCTGTCCCTGTTGATAAAGATGCAATCTACCACCCTTCCATGCAAAGTGATGAACAAGTACCACTCGGTGATCAAAAAAACATGGCCTTCATGTCTACCCTTGTAACATACGGAAGAGGCGTCGGTGTTGCTGTTGAAACTGGAATGAACTCACAAATTGGTAAGATTGCTACCCTGTTGCATGAAGCAGACGATGATATGACACCACTTCAAAAAAGCTTAGCACAAGTCGGAAAGTATTTAGGCTTTGTTGCTGTAGCGATTTGTATCGTTATGTTTCTCATCGGCTTTTTACAAGGACGAGATACACTAGAAATGTTTATGACTGCTATTAGTTTAGCCGTTGCAGCTATTCCAGAAGGTTTGCCAGCTATCGTTTCCATCGTTCTTGCAATTGGTGTGCAGCGTATGATTAAACAAAATGTTATCATTCGGAAACTACCAGCTGTCGAAGCTCTCGGTTCTGTCACAATTATTTGTTCAGATAAAACAGGTACGTTAACACAAAATAAAATGACCGTTACTCACTTTTATAGTGATAACACATACGATCAATTAGAAAATTTAAATGTAAATAATAATGTGCAACGTCTATTGTTAGAAAATATGGTGCTATGTAACGATGCGTCTTACAACAATGAATCACAAACGGGAGACCCGACTGAAATTGCTCTTCTCGTTGCCGGAAGCACTTTTAATATGCAAAAAGATTATTTAGAAAAAATACATGAACGCGTTAACGAGATGCCTTTCGATTCAGATCGTAAAATGATGTCAACCGTGCATACATACGATGACAGCTATTATAGCATGACGAAAGGTGCTATCGATAAGCTCTTACCTCGATGTACCCACATATTGAAAAACGGTAAAATCGAAGTTCTAACAGAGGCTGATAAAAATCAAATATTAGAAGCTGCCGGGGCAATGTCCCGAGAAGCTTTAAGAGTACTTTCATTCGCATTTAAACAATACAATTCAAGCAATGTGGATATAGATCATCTCGAAGAAAACCTCATCTTTATTGGTCTTGTCGGTATGATTGATCCACCGCGAACTGAAGTAAAAGATTCCATTACAGAATGTAAAAAAGCCGGTATTCGCACAGTTATGATTACTGGTGACCATAAAGATACCGCCTTCGCCATTGCCAAAGAACTTGGTATTGCTGAAGACATATGTGAAATTATGATTGGAACTGAATTAGATAACATTTCAGATACAGAACTAGCAAGCAAAATTGATCACTTACATGTATTCGCTAGAGTCTCTCCAGAACATAAAGTAAAGATCGTAAAAGCATTACGTGCAAAAGGCAATATCGTTTCTATGACTGGTGATGGCGTCAATGACGCTCCATCTTTAAAACAAGCAGATGTTGGCGTAGCGATGGGCATTACAGGAACAGACGTTGCAAAAGGGGCAGCGGATGTCGTATTAACAGATGATAATTTCTCATCTATCGTGAAAGCTGTTGAGGAAGGTAGAAACATTTATCGTAACATAAAAAAATCAATTCTCTTCCTACTCTCTTGTAACTTCGGAGAAATTATCACTTTATTTTTAGCCATTTTACTCGGCTGGGCAACACCACTACGACCTATTCACATTTTGTGGGTAAATTTAATTACAGATACGCTGCCTGCATTATCACTTGGGGTTGATCCTGAAGATCCTGATGTGATGAAGGAAAAACCACGACATGCGAAAGAAAGCTTATTTAGCGGTAGCGTTCCTTTCCTTATTTTCAATGGGGTTGTCATTGGACTTTTAACGCTAATAGCCTTTATCGCCGGAGCAAAGTTCTATACTGGAGATACAAATTTATTCCCTCTTTTCCCAGAGCGAATTGATGAGGATGCTCTATTACACGCTCAAACGATGGCATTTGTCGTTCTTAGTTTTTCTCAGCTCGTTCATTCATTTAACTTGCGTTCAAGAACGAAATCAATTTTTTCAATTGGGATTTTTACAAATAAATATTTAGTCTTCTCCCTTCTTATCGGTGTTCTTATGCAAGTTTGTATCATCTCCATTCCGCCCCTTGCAAATATATTCGGTGTGCATGCATTAACGCTGCGAGATTGGGGATTTGTTCTCTTATTAAGTATCATTCCGCTCGTTGTGAATGAAATCATTAAATTAGCGAAGAAAAACTAAAAGGCAATGAGGAATAGTCCTCATTGCCTTTTCATTTACCCTTGTAATTCTTTTTTAATGTTCTCCGTTAATGTAGCCATACGTTTGCGACTTTCTTCACGCTCACGTTTGTTTTGCTCTTCAATTTGTTGTGTTTCTTGCATACCTCTTGAAATAATGTTCCAAGTTTCCTCGAGTGTTTCCATCTTAATACTAGAAGAACCGGATAATCTCGCTACTTCCACACTTTGCGTTGCGATATTTTGTGCATTTTTCTTAAGTAATTCATTTGTACGGCGATCCAGTTCAGCCATGGAATCTGCAACAAGCTTTTGACGCTTCGCATTTACCGCTTGAATGATACCATTTTTAAAGATAGGAATCGTCGTAATAAATGCTGTATTGATTTTACCAATTAATTTATTATTACCACGTTGAATCATTCGAATTTGTGGTGCTGTCAGTAACGCAACCATACGCGCTTTTTCTAAATCATCAATACGTTGTTCTAAAATTTCAACAGAGTTTTTAAGCGACTCTAATTCAATACCTGCTAATTGATCATTATTACGTACACGCTCTTCATACATCGGAACTAACTCTGTATTTAAACGCTCTAATAACATTTCTCCTGCTACTACGTATTTTTCTAAGTCTAAATAATATTTTAAGTTTTGCTCATATAAACCATCTAACGTACCAATTGATTTTTTCATTTCATCTTGATACTTCGTAATTTCCACATACACTTTATCAATTTCACGGCCCATCGTTTGATACTTGCTAAAGATTTGTTCAATCATTTTATCCGCTTTTTTGAACATACGTGAGAAGAAACCACTTTTCTCTTCCGCAAAGTCTTTGCTATCGAATCGGTCCATAATTTTACCAAGCTGTTTTAATAATTCACCAGAATCTTCTATCTTTGATAATGACATCGTATGTAAAATTTGATCAGCAAAACGTGAAATTTCCATAGAAGGTTCTTTTCCAAGTTCAATTAATTCTAATTGATCTTTAATATCTACCGCATTATAAATACGTTGTACATCCGCATCTTGTCTAAGTTGCAAGCGAACATCTTGTGCTGTTTGCTCATTTAATTCTGTTTTCGAATCTAGTACGACTGGGTTATTCATATGGTATTCTCCCTTTCCTTATAAAAATGGACGAAATAGTCCTTTTATTGTTTGTGATAAATTTTTATAGGCTGATGAACCATGAAACTCAAGATCGAAATTAACTTCTTCAAGCCAATGTGAATCAAATGCCCCAGCTTCAATATACGGTTCAATATCGTTTCTTCCCGTTGGATTGAAATGGAATACATCTACTCCAATTTGATTTAAAAATAGTAATAAAACAGCATCAGAACGAGTTAACTCTCCACTCTTCTCATTATTAAATATAACAATTTTCGGTACATCTTGTGAATAATCAAATTTCTCAAGCTGTTCTAAAATATTCGGTGGTATTTGAGAAAGTTGCGCGAAAACATATAGCGCTACATCTTGTTTCGTCTCTTTTGCAATTGGTTTACACATTTCACTTTCACACGTATGGATAATCGCTTCTGCAATACCATGTTGTAATCCTTCTGGCAATCGTTTATGCGGCCACCAATGACTGTTCATAATTAAATCTGGATGCAATTTCCCTCCGCGGTCTAATGCATCTCGATAATGGTATTGGAAATTTGCTTTTTGTTCTTTCGTAAACGGAAATGTATTAATTAATAAACTGTTATCAAATGATGTAACAGCCTTTAATCGCTGAAAATACTCTTTATCATTCTTTGAAACACCTGATATTTTCGCAAATAGGGATGGAATATAAATGTGTTTATTTTCAACAAAGAATGTCGGGCGTACAAACGCCTTTTCTTTCGTAATTAAAAATAGTTCATCGTATGTTGTTTTTAATGTACGTGCTACAGGTGTATAGGAACGGAATTGCCACGGCTTGTATAATAGTGAATTATCGTGGTGAAGTACTTGTTCAATTTCTTTTGAAGCTTGATATGCCACTGTTGCAACACGCTCGCGGCGGCGATCTGGAAATGGCTCAAGAGAAATACGACTTGGATGAGACACAATAAAACTTCTTCCTTCCTCATCAACATTCTCAAATCCATCTTTTCCTTCTGGGTGATAATAAAGTACATCGCAGCCGAGCATAATAAGAAAGTATAAGAAATATATACGGCTTTCCTGTGCATCACCGTACCAAACAATACGCGGCATTTGTTTCTTATAGTTAATCGTAGAGAACCACTTCGCTACGTAATTTTCGCTTAATTTAATCATGTCGATTAAGAAACGACGGAAGCCTTCTGTCTTTAGAGATTGATTATGTTGTTTCTCATATAATTTCAATACAGAAATAAATGTTGTATGTATATAATGCTGTAAATCCGGATTGTCTACTTTCGGTAAAAGTTGTTTCCCAGATAAGTGTGCCACTAGCCTATTTACTGTTAGACCATTTGGTGCTTCTTGATGTAATCCGAACACTTCTTGAATGTGACGAAGCTTTTCTGAATAAATCACTTTATTTAAATTTTGTTCATGTAAAACTTCAATTCCTTTCGCTTCACTATAATCAAACAGTTCATTAAAATATTCATCTACATCGTTCGGAACGCCAAGGATTCGACATGCTATATAACTAAATTTCATCTCATTCTCTGTCAGCTCATATTGTGGACGTTTTTCTAAAAGCGTTTCAAATTGCTTTACATCTGATTCATCTTTTAATGCATATGGTTGAAGTGTAAAACGTGAAAACACAACAGTTCACCTCCAAAAACATTTACTTTTTCTAAGTCTTTCTTCTATTATAAACTATTTTTGGTTATAAAAAATGGGCGCTCGCAAAACGAGCAAACCCATTTCAATTATTTATTGTCTTCTTTAGTAGCAGCAACTTCTTCTTTAGCTTGTCCAGAATTCTTCACGTAGTGAAGTACAAATGTTGCTCCAAATGCTACAACTAAAATAACGAAGAACAATGTATGGCTTATTTCAATATGAATAACAGACAATAGCATTTTTGTTGCAATAATTAAGATTAAAATATATGCTGTCGTTTCAAGTTCTGGGATACGCTCTAACAACTTTAAGAATACACCAGCGATACCACGCATCATTAAAATACCGAGCATTCCGCCTAACAATAGAATCCAAACTTCATTTGATACACCAAATGCAGCAAGTACACTATCTACAGAGAACGCGATATCCATTAATTCGACCATCGCAACCGTTCCCCAGAAGACACCAAACATTCTGAAGAGAATACTGTTTTGGTTCATACCATGAGCTTCCTCTTCTTCTGCATTACCTTTTCTTTTATCAATAAAGTATTTAATTGAAAGCCAAGCTAAGTAAAGTGCACCTAACACTTTTACCCATGCTAATTTAATTAAGAACATTCCAATTCCAATCGCAATAAAGCGGAATAAATACGCTCCAATAAGTCCATAGAATAAAGCCTTTTTACGCTTCTCTTCTGGAAGGTGTTTTACCATTACCGCTAATACAAGTGCATTATCAGCAGATAACAATCCTTCAAGTACAACAAGTGTACCTATTAATCCCCACGATACTGGATCTTGCAACACTTTAATCCACATGTCCAAGTCGAAAAACTGAGCATACGTATCAAGGATTCCTTGCAAAATACTCATCTTACCTTTATCCCCTATTCTTTGCTAGATTTATAGAAAGGTCAAAAAAAGGAAACGAATATCGTTTCCTTTCTATGCATCCAAGCCATACGCTCTTACAAGCGCACCTAAACCACCTTGGAATCCACTTCCTACTGCATTAAACTTCCACTGTCCATTATGACGATATAATTCACAAAAGACAACTGCTGTTTCGATAGAGAAATCTTCCCCTAAATCGAAGCGAAGAACTTCTTCATTCGTTTCTTCGTTTGCTAAACGAACGAAAGCATTTCCTACTTGTCCAAAGTTTTGACTACGACCTTCCGCATCATAAATCGTAACTGTAATAGCAATTTTATGGACGTCTGCTGGAACTTTCTTTAGATCTACAACAAGTTGCTCATCGTCGCCTTCACCTTCACCCGTTCGGTTATCACCTGTATGTAAAACTGATCCACAAGGAGACTGTAAATTATTATAGAAAATAAAATCAGTTTCCTTCGTACATTTTCCATTCATATCTAATAAAAAGGCAGATGCATCTAAATCGAAATCAGCTCCACCATCATAAGACTTAATATCCCATCCAAGACCAATTACTGCTTTTGTTAAGCCAGGGCTTGTTTTACCTAAATCGATTTTCTGTCCTTTTTGTAACTGAATAGCCATTTATATTCACCTCTATATTTTTATCTAAAAAAATATATCCATCAGTAAACATGCATTTCATCGATGGATATATTAATCTATTACTCTACATCTAAACCAAAGTTATTGCATAGAGACGCTAATCCACCTTGGAATCCACTTCCGATTGCATTGAACTTCCAATCACCTGCATGGCGGTATAATTCGCCTACTACAACAGCTGTTTCAATGGAGAAATCTTCTCCTAAATCGTAACGAATTAACTCTGCATTCTTTTCTTCATCTACAATACGTACGAATGAGTTAGAAACTTGACCAAAGTTTTGGCTACGGCCTTCTCCATCGTAAATTGTGATTGTGAAACAAATACGTTCGATATGTGCAGGTACATTTTTCAAATCTACTTTAATCGCTTCGTCATCGCCTTCGCCTTCACCCGTTCTGTTATCTCCTAAATGCTCTACAGCACCATTCGCGCCTTTTGGGTTATTATAGAAAACGAAATCCTCTGCGCCTGAAACTTTACCGTTCGCACCTACTAAAAAGATACTAACATCTAAATCAAAATCAGCTTGTCCATCATAACGGTTCGTATCCCAGCCAAGCCCTACAAGTACTTTTGATAAACCTGGATTTGTTTTTGTTAAATCTACCTTTTGTCCCTTTTTTAAAGAAATAGATGCCATTTTAAATTCCTCCTTAGTTTATCCTATTGATAACGTGATACAATCTCACTTAAGTTTTTATCTTGTGTGCCTTCTCCAACTGCTGAAAACTTCCACTCATTTTCGTATCGATACATTTCTCCTGCAATTAAAGTTGTTTTACTAGCATAGTTTTCTGATAAATTATAACGTGCTAATTCCTCACCTGTATGAGGATTTTGAATACGAATGTAAGCATTACGAATCATACCAAAGTCTTGACGTCTGTTTACACAATCATAAATATTTACAACGAATACTAAACGGTTAATACGACTTGGGACTTTATGCAATTCTACAAAGATTGTTTCATCGTCACCTTCGCCTTCACCTGTTAAATTATCTCCTGAATGAATAATACTACCACAAGTAGAAAGTTTGTTTCCGAAGTATACTAAATCGTTTTTATTAACAAAACGATCTCCTTCTAACATAACAACAGATGCATCACAATCTACATTTGGTTTACTTCCAAATAATGAAGACAGAAACCCACCTGATTGCCCAATTGGATCCCAGCCTAAGCCAACCTGTAGTTTTGCTACTTTTGGTTGTCCTTTCGTTAAATCGATCTTTTGACCTTTTTCTAAAATAATAGGCATGCAGTTTCTTCCTTTCTACAAAGCATTTTCCAAGACGGAAAATATTGTATTCTCCCCTTATATTGTAGCATTATTTACCTAGTGATAAAAAGGATAAATTCTCAGTTATATGAAAACATTCATATAATTTACTTATGATGATGTAAGAAGTGGTAAATAGCACCAACCATTCCTGCACAATTACCGTTTTGCGCAAGTTCAATCTCACAATTACTATAAATCTCTTTATTTAAGTATTTACTGACCTCTTCTTTTACTTCTTTTAAAAACTCATTTCCCCTATCAGTAATTCCTCCACCTATAACAATCACTTCTGGATTAAAAATATAAGCAAGGTTACTAATTCCAATCGCTAAATGTTTAAAGAAAACCTCAACTGCTTGGGTAACTTCCCTATCACCTTTATCATACAGTTCGAAAATCTTTTTTCCATTCCAATCACTTTCATCTTTATATTTTCGCACAAGACGAATTAACCCTGAAATGGAAGCGATCTCTTCAAACGGCTTTCCTTCTACTAACATATTTCCCCATTCGCCAGCACTAAACAAATGCCCTCTATATAACTCTCCATCTATAAAAATTGCTCCTCCAATACCAGTTCCAAGGGTGAGCATAATAAAGTTTTTTTTCTCTCTTGCACTACCATTCCACTTTTCTCCGAACGCTGCACAATTCACATCATTATCAATGGATACAGGAACTTTTAATACCTCTTGCAATCTATTAATAATAGGAATCGTACTATAACCTGGAATATGATCCGCACCTCCCGTCACAATCCCTTTATTAACGTCAACAATTCCCGCCGTACTAATGCCAATTCCCGAAATCGTATGTTTACCCATTAAATTTTTTGATAAAAGAATGAGTTTTTGAATGATTTGTTCCCCGCCCAAATGAATTTCTGTTGGAACTGTTTTATGCTTTAGTACTGTTCCTGTTTCTGAAACAATTCCATATTTAATTTGTGTACCACCAATATCAAATGCAATATACTCTTTCATCTGCTGTCACTTCCTCTACTGGAATGGGTGTGAAATTCCCACCACTCTACTATTATAAAGAATTTACACTCACTCTTTTCTCTCTTTAGAAATATACCACCTTTTTCTATATATAGTTTTTTTTGCATAAAACTCTTTTTCCTATGAAATATTACAAAGAGATGTATTTTAGATGGAATATTAATGTTTCAGGAGGAAATCAATGACGAAAATTTTTATTTTAGCATCAACTCTTTCTTTATCTTTTTTTAGTGGTTTAAACATTGGTAATGCAGCAACAAAAAACTTCTCTCCAGTAACAAATGCGATTGTACAAAATAACGATCATTTCGCAGAAGGTAACTCAAAAGATAATAATAAGCCACCAGGAAACGGTGGTTCTCAGGACGATAGTGGTTCTGGTGACAATGGCTCTGGCGGCAATGGCTCTAGCGGCAACGGTTCTGATGGCAGTGGTTCTGGCGGTAACGGTTCTGGTGGCAGCGACTCTGGTGGCAACGGTTCTGGCGGCAGTGGTTCTGACGGTAACGGTTCTGGTGGCAGCGGTTCTGGCGGTAACGGTTCTGGCGGCAACGGCTCTGGCGGCAACGGCTCTGGTGGCAACGACTCTGGCGGCAACGGCTCTGGCGGCAACGGCTCTGGCGGCGATGGCTCTAGCGGCAACGGCTCTGGCGGCAACGGCTCTGGCGGCAACGGCTCTGGCGGCAACGGCTCTGGCGGCAACGGCTCTGGCGGCAGTGGTTCTGACGGTAACGGTTCTGGTGGCAGCGACTCTGGTGGCAATGGCTCTAGCGGCAACGGTTCTGATGGCAGTGGTTCTGACGGTAACGGTTCTGGTGGCAGCGGCTCTGGCGGCAACGGTTCTGGCGGCAGTGGTTCTGACGGTAACGGTTCTGGTGGCAGCGGCTCTGGCGGCAACGGTTCTGATGGCAGTGGCTCTGGCGGCAATCGTGGTAAAGGCGATAGCAGTTCTCAAGGGGGAAATGACTCTCATGGAGGTAACCGTGGTAAAGGCGATAGCAGTTCTCAAGGTGGTAACGTAAAAGATAACGCGAAAAAACAAGGCGATAAGTTACCGAATACTGCCACACATTATCCTGCATCTATTTTAATGGGACTTTCAACATTCCTAATTGGTATGTTACTATTCATTCGCCGTAAAAACGCAAAATAAAAACATATCCTTCCATCTTAAAAATACATGAAACAAATTGTAAAACTAAAAAGGACTTTGGATTGCATTTTATTATGCAGTCCAAAGTCCTTTTCATCCTTCCTATCCAAAAGAGCATTAATACGCTTTTCCCCAATACACCATTTGCTTAGCTTCTTTACCACAACAAATACATTCGTTAGCTAAATGCTCTTGCTCAAAAGGCATACAGCGAGAAGATACTCCGACTTCTTCTTTTAATTTCTCTTCACAAGCTAGTTCCCCGCACCACATCGCCTTAATAAATCCTTGCTTTTCATCAGCTACTTTTTTCATCTCTTCAAACTTCGTCACACTATACGTATTTTCATCACGAAATACTTTTGCTTTATTAAATAAAGAGTTATGAATTTCCTCAAGTAGTGCTGGAATGCGTTCTTCTAATTGATCCATTGCTATAAACTCTTTTTCCTTCGTATCTCTTCTTACGAGTACAACTTGATTCTTTTCGATATCTTTCGGACCAACTTCTAATCGAATTGGAATTCCCTTCATTTCATACTCATTAAATTTCCAACCAGGTGTTTTATTGCTAGCATCTAGTTTTACTCGTGCAACCTTTTGAATATGTTCTTGTAACTCTGTTGCTTTCGCTAAAACGCCTTCTTTATGCTGAGCAATCGGTACAATAACAACTTGCACTGGTGCGACTTTAGGAGGCATTACAAGCCCATTATTATCACTATGAACCATAATCAGTCCACCTATCATTCTCGTTGATACGCCCCAAGATGTTTGGTGTACATATTGCCACTTACCGTTACGATCTAAAAATTTAATATCAAATGCTTCAGAGAAATTCGTTCCAAAGTTATGGGATGTTCCCGTTTGAAGTGCTTTCCCATCATGCATTAAGCTTTCAATTGTATAAGTTGCCTTTGCGCCCGCAAATTTTTCTTTTTCTGTTTTTTGTCCTTTAATTACTGGTATTGCTAAGTAGTCTTCACAGAAAGAAGCATATAGATTTAAAATATTTAATGTTTCAGCTTGAGATTCTTCTGCTGTTTCATGAATTGTATGACCCTCTTGCCATAAGAATTCCGTTGTACGAAGAAATGGCCTCGTTGTCTTTTCCCAACGAACTACTGAACACCACTGATTATATAACTTTGGCAAATCATTATAGGATTGCACAATTTTTGAAAAATGCTCACAGAATAAAGTTTCGGATGTAGGGCGTATACAAAGTCTTTCTGCTAACTTTTCATCCCCACCATGTGTCACCCATGCTACTTCAGGAGCAAATCCTTCTACATGATCCTTCTCTTTTTGTAATAAGCTCTCTGGGATAAACATTGGCATATACACATTTTCATGACCAGTTGCTTTTAACTTCTCATCCATCACTTTCTGCATATTTTCCCATAAGGCATAGCCGTACGGGCGTAGAATCATACATCCTTTTACACTTGAATAATCAACAAGTTCTGCTTTTTTTACAATATCTGTGTACCACTGTGCAAAGTCCTCTTCCATCTTCGTAATCGCTTGTACTTGTTCTTTTGCCATAGTCAGTCTTCCTCCTTCTAGAAAATACAAAAAAGCCCGCGCCCCTAAATAGGGACCGAGCTTTGCCGGCGTTACCACCCTGATTCATGCACAAAAATTGTGCATGCTCTCTTTTTGATAACGGGAAATTCCCGCTGCATATGCAGAACGCAAAGGTAGGTTCCATATCGCCTTTTTAAGAATCTTTCAGCCTGACGGATTCTCTCTCTGCTAAAAAGGTTGAACATGTACTAGTCCTTTTTCATCGTTATAACGAAGTAAATTTGTTGAATATCATAATATAAATTTCACCCTAAAACAAGAGTGAATTTTCTTATTTTTTATATATTCTTTTCATTTTTTACAGTTTTATACGTAGCTTTTTCTCGTAATTTTCACAAGTTGATGTGCAATCATACCGATAAGTGTACCAAGTAGGACGAAGAAACCAATAAATCCATATCCCATTCCTTCCCATCCACCAATAACCATCATTGTAACGGGAAAGGATGCTAAGCAAAGAAGTATTAAACTAAGTGCAAATATAATATCAAACTGCTTGTCTGGAAACCGTTTCTTTAGTAAATACGAAATAGCAAATACAAGAATAATTGTGATTCCACCAATGATGTAAAAGATACTAAATCCATCTAGCAAATCCACATTATTCCCTCCTTTCATTCATTCCCTTATACTTAATTATATGTTTAATTTTTCTGAAAATAAATAATAAATTTTATTTAAAAACATATTTTTATTACTAGGTATTAATAGTAATATATAGTAATAGGTTTCATATAATTAGGAGGATTACTTTATGGATAAAGCATTAACGAATCGTGTCATCATTTTATCATTCGACTGTTTATCAGCTTTAGATTTTCCTATACTACAAAAATTACCTCATTTCCAATCTCTAATCAAAAAGGGTACGGTTGTCGAAAAAGTAGAGCCCATCTATCCTTCTGTAACCTATCCAAGTCACTCAACAATCGTAACTGGTAATTACCCTAATAAACATGGCGTAGTTAGCAATACGTTACTTCAACCTGGACGTGAATCACCCGATTGGCATTGGTACCGAAAATCAATACAAGGAACAACATTATATGATGAAGCACATAAAGCAAATTTAACGACAGCTGCCCTTCTATGGCCTGTTACTGGCAGAGCAAATATTGATTACAATTTACCAGAAATCTTTCCAAATAGACCGTGGCAAAATCAAGTTTTAGTTTCATTATTTAGCGGTAGCCCGCTATATCAATTAGATTTAAATCGTCGTTTCGGCCATATACGAAATGGATTGTCACAACCTGAACTCGATGATTTCGTACTTGCTTCTGCTGTGCATACAATCCAGACAAAAAAGCCTAATGTCATGTTTGTACATTTCACCGATTTAGACACCCAAAGACACTATCACGGCTTTGAATCAAAAGAAACAATAGCCGCAATTCATAGACATGATGAGCGACTAGGGAAAATTATTCAAGCTTTAAAAGACAGTGGACTATACGAAGAGAGCACCATTATCGCTCTTGGTGATCATAGCGCTTTAAGTGAAAGCAAAGCCATTCAATTAAATGTACTATTTCATCAAAAAGGGCTTATCTCTATAAATTCAAAAGGAAAATTAGTAGACTGGAATGCTTATTGCCAAAGTTGCGATGGGTCCGCCTATGTATATGTGAAAGACAAAAACGATACCGATACAATTCGAGAAGTACAACTACTCCTTGAAGAACTGCTTCAAAATAAACAAAACGGTATTGAATTTATACTTCATGATGAGGATGCGAAGGAATGCGGTGCAGATGGCAATTGTTTATTTATGTTGGAAGCACGAGAAGGGTATTATTTCACTGAAAACTATACAGGAGATTTTATAAAAGAAATTACTGAAAAAGATGTTACGCCTAGTAAAAAATATACATTTGGTACGCATGGATACTCTCCAACAAAACCTAACTATGAAACAATTTTTATAGCTGCCGGGAAAGGAATAAAAAGCGGCATTACCATACCGTATATGAGACTTATTGATGAAGGCCCAACTATCGCTAGACTACTCGGTTTACACTTAGGTGAAACAGACGGATCAATTGTAGAGGATTTACTCCAATTGTAAAGAACTGTGTATATATGTAAAAGTTATGTAAAATTCATCATTGTTTCTCTTTTTATAATTTTTATTTTTGTACACTGTTAGTAGAACAAATTTGAGGGGGAACATTATATGAAAAAAATGTCCAGACAAGAAAAAAGCTGGATATTATACGATTGGGCGAACTCCGTATATTCGCTCGTCATTACAACCGCATTATTCCCAATTTACTTTAAAGCAGCTGCAAAGGAAGCCGGGTTATCTGGTGCAACTTCAACAGCATATTGGGGATATGCAAACTCGTTCGCAACACTTTTAATTTCTATACTTGCTCCTATTCTCGGCACAGTTGCTGATTATAAAGGATTTAAAAAACGATTTTTCACATTCTTCTTTGGACTCGGTATCGTATTTACAAGTATGCTAGCAGTCGTTCCAACATCTCAGTGGTACTTATTACTAGGATGCTATATGCTCGCATTAGTCGGTTTTGCTGGAGCAAACATTTTTTATGATGCATTTTTAGTAGATGTCACTTCTGAAGATAGAATGGATCGAATTTCTACGAGAGGTTTCGCTTTAGGCTATATTGGGAGTACTATTCCATTTATCGGTTGTATCACTCTTATCATTCTTGCTCAAAAAGGAACTATCCCTTTATCAGTTGGCATTGCTAGTCAAATTTCATTTGCAATCACAGCTCTTTGGTGGGGATTATTTACAATTCCAATGCTAAAAAACGTAGAACAAACGCACTATATTGAACGTCACCCAAGACCAATTACAATGAGCTTCAAACGCCTTGCTGATACTTTTAAAAATATTAAAGAATATAAAACGGTCTTTATGTTCTTAATTGCTTACTTTTTCTATATTGATGGGGTCGATACAATTATTACTATGTCCACCGCTTACGGAACAGACCTCGGTATTAGTGCAACAAATCTATTAATCATATTATTCGTCACACAAATTGTAGCTTGTCCATTCGCTTTATTGTACGGAAAACTATCGGAGACATTTACCGGTAAAAAAATGCTATATGTCGGTATTATTATTTATATCATTATCTGCACATATGCTTATTTCTTAAAAACGACACTCGATTTCTGGATTTTAGCAATGTTAGTTGCCACTTCTCAGGGCGGGATTCAAGCACTTAGTCGTTCCTATTTTGCAAAACTAGTACCTAAAGAATCGGCAAATGAATTCTTCGGATTTTATAATATATTTGGCAAGTTTGCCGCGATTATGGGTCCAGTATTAGTCGGTGTTACAACGCAATTAACGGGAAAAACAAACGCCGGTGTCCTTAGTATTATTGTGTTGTTTATTATCGGTGGATTTTTATTAACTAAGGTCCCTGAAAATAATACATCCGTTACACCACCTAGTCCAAAAACTAAAATGCTATAAGAAGAAGATCCTCTTCATGCAAGAAGAGGATCTTTTTTATCTATAACGTCTTACAATTAAAAACTCAACAGCTGGCTTTACAACTATCGCAGCACATAACGCAAACAAAAGCGGTATGTTATGAAAATCAATCCATCTATTAAACCCTACCGATGCGAAAAACAAGCCAAAAATTAATACAACGAGTACATAATATGTAACATTGGCACTTGTTTTTAATACATGTTTTTCTAAATCCTCTTTCTCCTCAGTATCCCCTTCAACGCTATGTGATGCCAAACTTTTAAATAGATAATGTAACGCGATGCTACAAATAAATAGTGCATACCAGTTTACTTGAAGTTCAGTTAACCAATAGTAAAGTGCAAACACTAACGTACCTATAGCCACTAATACAGTAACGAAAAGGCTTATTTTCTCTTTCCCCAACAACTACTCCCCCTACTGCTTGTACAAAAATAGTTTATCAACAGTTGTTCCTAATACTTCCGCTAAACGAAAAGCTAATGCTAAGCTTGGATCATATTTATTATTCTCAATTGCATTTATCGTCTGTCTTGAAACTTTACACTTATCAGCTAATGCACCTTGTGAAATATTATTCTCAGTGCGTAATTCATAAATTTGATTTTTCACATCTTTTCTCCTAACATGTAAAATCGTTTTTACAACATTAGTATATAGTCGGTACATTTCATTGTCAAAAGACTGTCACAAGAAAAGGGAGCTATTCAGCTCCCTTACAATGGTTATTTCGAGGCTAATGAATTTGTTAGTTCCTCTTTATTAGCGACATCCCCTTTATTTATTTGCATGCGTAGAACTGGCCCTATCGCAAATAAAATAAGTGCCATCGCTATACAAAATACAGTAACTAATGAGGTCATCTCCTTTAATCCTCCAGCTATTGAAGTTCCGATTAACATTGCCCCCATAAACAGTGGTAAAATTGTTCCATTTACTCTTCCAATCATATTTTCTGGTACAAGTTGAATCATAAGCGTACCGACAACGATATTAACACAAGCTAAACAAATACCTGTTCCAAATCTCATGAAACTAGTAATCCAAAATGATGTAGATAGCCCTTCTACTAAAAACGATATCGCTAATATGCCCATACCGAATACGAACATCTTTTTCGGGTTCACTTTTGAAGTGAAAATCGCAGCAACAATACCACCAATTAACATACCTATTCCATCAGCTGCAGCTAAATATTGAACTGCTTCCTTTTCCATTCCAAGGCGTTCTATTACAAGGAATACCTCTAATGGAGTTGTTAGTCCAACAGCTAAGCCTATAATGGTGAAAGTGATCGTAATCATACGTAAATTTTTCGTATGAAGAACATATTTCCACCCTTCTTTTATATCATTTTTTAATGACTCTCTCGCCACTTGCTCTTTTTCAACCCATTTTGGTAAGAATGAAAGGGCGATAGCAGATAACAAAAATAAAATGATTAAACTATATAGCGACGTAATTAAACCAAGTTGTGTATACACAAGCGATCCTACCACTGGTCCAAAAATCAGAAATAATGACTGTAATGTTTGGTTAAATGCAATCGCATTTGCTACCTGTTCTTCTTTTACATAGCGCTTAAATATACGCGAAGATGATGGCTGAGAAAACTGACCTACAATCGCAGAAATGAGTGTTGCAAAAAATATAGCCTGCCAATAATCCAGTTTTAACAACAGGACAATTCCTATAATAGACAGGACACTTAATACATCTCCAGCGACCATTGTTCTTTTCGGATTCCAGCGATCAGCTAGCGCACCACCGATAAACGAGAAAATAAAAATAGGTGCATATTCCATAACTGATAACAACGAAACAGAAACCGGATCATTATTCGTTCGCTCCATTATGAAATATAGAAGGGCCATATTTCTGATCCAAATTGCAAATTGTTGTAAAATATCAGACGCCATAACGAGCATAAATGCTCGGTTTTTAAATAAAGCGTTCATTTTCATTCCCCTTTCATAAACCGACCGTTCGGTCTAATTTATTTTATAGAAAAGCAACTGACTTATTATTCAGCTGCCATTCCTTTTAACAATACATCTATTGCCTTTTTATAAATACGTTTCAACTCTTTATAATCTAACTCGTAGTAAAGTACTCCAAGCCCTGATAATAACCCATTCACAATATACATAAGATCGCGCGTATTATCTTCACGAAACTCTCCAGACTGTATGCCTGCTTCAATTAGTTTCTCAAACATAACATACGATTCTCTAGTTAAAGCTAATAGTTCATCCAAAATCTCTTTACTTACAACTTGGCTCATAGAGAATTCCTCTATTGCATTTGAAATTGGTTGCTGTATGTCCTCGACATGATATTCCGCGAGACCATATAGTTTTTCAGTATTCGTACTATACAACTTCTCTTTTTCGTTCCATTTTTCAAGCCAATCATACGTATGCTGCTTTACTACAAATAAAAATAATTCTTCTTTACTTTTAAAGTGATAATAAATGCTTCCTTTACTCCGCTCTGTAATTTCACAAATCTCTTCCATAGATGTAGCTGCATAGCCCTTCTGTGAAAACAACCTTTCTGCTTTATATGCAATTTCTTTCTTTATCTCTTCTGCACTTCTTCTCATATTCACACCTCTTTAAACCGACCGTTCAGTCTAATAATAACAAATTAAAAACCTCTATTACAAGAGGCTATATTTCTTATTTAAGAAAACGTACTCTCAAACCACGTTCGAATCATGTGTATTGTTCCTAATTTAATGTATTATCCAAAAAAAGCCTCCTTCCCCTAGCATGTGAAAGACGATAGTCTAGCGATAGGTGGAAGATGCATTTCGGTTCGGCGTAGCCAAACATTTGATTTTCCTACTTATTTCACCTCTGATATAATCAGTCTTATAGAAAGTAAAGTTTGGTATAATAATGAAAGTAGATAATAATCTTGTAGTGTTCAGATTGTATGATCACCGTCATAGCTTATGGGAAATAAAGCGGAAAATGAGGTGAATGGATATGGCAAAGCATAATAAGGCGTACAAATTTCGTCTGTATCCAACAGAAGAACAAGCGCATCTCATACGTAAAACGTTCGGATGTGTACGCTTTGTGTATAATAAAATGCTGGCTGAGCGGAAAGAACTATATGAAACATACAAAGAGAACAAGGAAGAACTAAAGAAACAAAAATTCCCTACTCCTGCGAAATACAAAGTAGAGTATGAATGGTTGAAAGAAGTTGATTCATTGGCATTGGCCAACGCTCAATTAAACTTGCAAACTGCGTATAAGAATTTTTTTTGTGGTCAAAGTGAGTTTCCTACATTCAAAAATAAAAAGAGTAGAAAATCCTATACAACGAATCGAGTAAACGGAAATATTATGTTATTTCATGGTTATATCAAATTACCAAAATTGAAAATGGTGAAACTGAAGCAACATAGAGAGATCCCACCAAATCATATCATCAAATCATGTACGATTTCGATGACACCAACTGGTAAGTATTACGTGTCTATTTTGACCGAATATGAAAAAGAAATCACTCCAAAAGAAGTAGAACATGTAGTTGGATTAGACTTCGCAATGGCTGAATTGTACGTGAGTAGCGATGATGAGAAAGCCAATTATCCTCGCTTTTATCGTCAGATGTTAGACAAATTAGCAAAAGCACAACGGGTATTAGCACGACGTATGAAAGGTTCAGAGCGCTGGAATAAACAACGCATTCGTGTAGCGAAATTACATGAAAAGGTCGCCAATCAACGTAAAAATTTCCTTCATCACAAGTCTAAAGAATTAGCTACGAGTTTTGACGTTGTAGCAATCGAAGACTTACATATGAAAGGTATGTCACGAGCACTTCGCTTTGGTAAAAGTGTAGCGGACAACAGTTGGAGGATGTTCACGACATTTTTAGCATATAAGCTACAAGAACAAGGAAAACAGCTTGTAAAAATAGATAAATGGTTTCCTTCTACAAAGATGTGTAGTCGTTGTAGAAATAAAAAAGAAATGCCATTATGTGAACGCATGTATGCGTGTTCGTGTGGACTCACAATCGGCCGTGATTATAACGCAGCTATCAATATCAAAAAAGAAGCCATACGCTTACTAGCGTTGGCATAAATAGTAACAAAATAACCTTTGGAACAAGGGAGTTAGCTCGGCTGTCCTGGGACAAATTCGTTAGCTATCAAAAGTAGCGATAAACCGAGAAGCCCCCACTTTGGGGTAAGCTCGTAAGAGATACTAAGTGGTGGGTAGTTCACATCCTAATTTAACAAGAAATACGCCTCCCGCAGCTAATAAAAATAACATTACTTTCCCCTTATTTTTCACTTTCGGTTCCATTTCCATTCCCCTTAGTATATTAAAAACAGTTAAACAAACATTTGTTTAACTGTTTTTATGCATATGTAAACCAACTAATCAAACGTTTGTTTAAAAAGAAATACGCCCCTTATAGGGCGTATTCTCATCAATCACCGCCACCTCCGCCACCATCACAGCTGCCTCCGCTATCTCCACCGAAAGATCCTCCACAATCATGTGAACCTCCATGCGAGCTATCATTATCAGATCCCGCAAAGAAAAATAATGGTGATGAGTTGTTAGATGAGTTATGAATGTTATTTTGTTTTGTAAGATTTACCTTCTTTTTGTTTGATCGAACTGCTGTTATGATCGTTCCAACTACAACAAATAATAGTATGACAATAATAAATTCCATATAAAAGCCTCCCTTAATCTTCGAATAATTGAATGGTTCTTTCTAGATTTTCAAGTGAAATGAAGCGCGATTCACGAAGGATCTCTTTTCCATTATAAAATAATAAAACTGTTGGACCTGTAAATACTGCATATCGCCCCGCAATTTCTTGCATGTCTTGTAGCAATATCTCTATTTTCTCTACGTAATCATAATTCTCTAATACGTAATTTACTTTCCTTAACATAACATCACAAACACCACAATTTTCTGTTTTAATAAACAGAAGTACTAATTGTTGTTCTTCAATATATGTCGCTAATTCTTCTATCGTTTTAAATGTATTCATCTTATCCCTCTTAGCGTAATTTACGAAATACTTTATCTTGATACATACGAAAAGCTGAACTATCTTTAATCTTTCTCTTTTCCATTACCTGCTGAAAACGAAGCGTTTTTGCTGTTAACTCTTCTTGTAACTTTATTCTCTCTACTTCATCATAACAGCACACAATTAAGTCTTCTATTTTTAATATATCTTTTTGTAGTTCCATTTCTGGTGGAATCATGCCCGCGTTTTTTAAAATTTTATAACTCATTCTAAGTTCTGGAGGTACCATTGAAAGGTCTTCTAATTGTAGTGGTTTTCCTTTTCCCGGAATATGATCAAGGTCTCCATTCCGTATTGCTTGTCGAATCTTTTCTTCGGCAATATTCAAAAACACATCCACAATACTCCCCCCCTTACATATTTTTACTATTATTTTACATGAAATTTCATTATCTTGCTACGCTATTACAAATTGACCTCATACAATTTTTTCTCAAATTTAACTCCAAGAAGCCCTTTCCTCCCTAATCGATATTTTATTTTCATGTGTAATCTGTATTAGAGCCGTTTCATATTGAGAAAGTCTTTTCGAATTCAATAAAGCGTTTACACCAAATCTTACATTTGCTACGATTTAATCAGCTTCAGCTCCTTGTATAGACTTCGTGATGTCTGATCATTTTTGTCTAGATTCATTTTGATTTATTGGCGCATGCCTTTAAATATATCTTTTACTTTGAAAGGAGAAATGACTATGAAATCAAAAAAATTCACACTGCTATTACTATCCCTACTACTCTTCTTACCTCTTTTTCTCACAAACTTTATTACTCCAAATTTCGCATTAGCAGAGTCACCAAAGCAAGGTCAAAAAGTTGTTGGGTATTTTCCTTCGTGGGGCATTTACGGACGTAATTATCAAGTTGCAGACATTGATGCATCAAAGCTAACTCATTTAAACTACGCTTTCGCTGATATTTGCTGGAATGGAAAACATGGAAACCCTTCTACTCACCCCGATAATCCAAATAAACAAACGTGGAACTGTAAAGAATCTGGTGTACCACTGCAAAATAAAGAAGTCCCTAATGGTACTCTCGTACTCGGTGAACCATGGGCCGATGTCACAAAATCTTATCCTGGCTCAGGTACAACTTGGGAAGATTGTGATAAATACGCACGCTGCGGAAATTTCGGCGAACTGAAACGATTAAAAGCTAAGTATCCTCACTTAAAAACAATTATTTCTGTTGGTGGCTGGACTTGGTCTAACCGCTTTTCTGACATGGCCGCTGATGAAAAAACAAGAAAAGTATTCGCTGAATCTACAGTCGATTTCCTACGCGAATATGGATTTGACGGCGTTGATTTAGATTGGGAATATCCGGGCGTAGAAACGATTCCTGGTGGTAGTTATCGTCCTGAAGATAAGCAAAACTTCACCCTACTCCTTCAAGAAGTTCGAAATGCATTAACGAAAGCTGGTGCAGAAGATGGCAAACAATATTTACTAACAATCGCATCAGGTGCAAGCCAACGTTATGCCGATCATACAGAGCTAAAGAAAATCTCTCAAATACTGGATTGGATTAATATTATGACATATGATTTCCACGGTGGATGGGAAGCTACTTCTAACCATAATGCAGCTCTATACAAAGATCCAAATGACCCAGCAGCGGATACGAAATTTTACGTAGATGGTGCGATAGACATTTATACAAATGAAGGGGTTCCAGCAGATAAACTCGTATTAGGTGTACCATTTTACGGACGCGGATGGAAAAGTTGTGGAAAAGAAAATAACGGACAATACCAACCTTGTAAACCAGGTAGTGATGGAAAGCTCGCTTCTAAAGGTACTTGGGATGATTATTCTACCGGTGATACAGGTGTATACGATTATGGTGATTTAGCGGCTAATTATGTTAATAAAAATGGTTTTGTTCGCGGATGGAACGATATAGCGAAAGTACCTTATTTATATAATGCGACTACAGGTACATTTATTAGCTACGATGATAATGAATCTATGAAATATAAAACAGACTATATAAAAACAAAAGGTTTAAGTGGCGCAATGTTTTGGGAGCTTAGCGGAGATTGCCGTACAAGTCCAAAATATAGTTGTAGTGGACCAAAATTACTTGATACGTTAGTAAAAGAATTACTAGGTGGACCTATTACTCAAAAAGATACTGAGCCACCAACAAACGTAAAAAATATTGTTGTTACAAATAAAAATTCAAACTCAGTTCAATTAAACTGGAATGCATCTACTGATAACGTAGGAGTTACGGAATATGAAATTACTGCTGGGGAAGAGAAATGGAGTACAACAACAAATAACATTACAATTAAAAACTTAAAATCTAATACAGAATACAAATTTTCAATAATAGCAAAAGATGCCGCTGGGAATAAATCACAGCCTACTTCTATTATTGTAAAAACAGACGATGCTAGCACAACACCTCCTGGTGGAAATAACAATGCTACCTTTTCAGTCACTTCAAATTGGGGAAGTGGTTACAACTTCTCGATTGTAATTAAAAATAGTGGAACGACCCCTATTAAAAACTGGAAATTAGAATTTGATTATAACGGCAATTTAACACAAGTTTGGGATTCTAAAATTAGTAGTAAAATAAATAATCATTACGTAATTACGAATGCAGGATGGAATGGTCAAATTCCTCCTGGTGGATCGATTACAATCGGAGGAGCAGGAACAGGCACTCCTGCTGAACTTGTAAATGCATCCATTAGCGAAAACTAAACGTAACTTCCACTAATTATTTCACTAAAGTTTGAATTTAGGTTTGATTCCTCTCTCCTAAATTCAAACTTTTAATTTTATGAAAAATCACAAAGAAACATTATAATAACCTATTATAATCATATTTAGTTTCCAATATGAAGTTCGTGTGAAGTTCATCTGAATTTTACATGAATTTCCTTTAAGCTCTATTGTCTTCCTATACTAATCACATTATCCTTTACATATAGTAATTATTTTTATTCCATTTCAAACTATCTATATATACATAAAGAAAGATAGTCGCCTATTAGGGAAAGGCATCTAGTATTATTATAAATATAAACATAACAAAAGAAAAAGCACGCTTATAAGCGCACCATAAGAGTGCTTCTTCATACAATTCTCATGTAAGAGTTCTCGAAAATCATGTTAATCACAAAGAAAAGGCATTAGCTTATACAAGCTAATGCCTTTTCTTTATTCATATTGTTCAGCGTTCCATTCTTCTATATTCCACACTTTTGTTATCCATGCTTCATAAAAAGAAGGCTCATGTGATACAAGTAAAACGGTTCCTTTATATCGTTGTAGCGCTTCCTGCAACGCTTTCTTTGTTTCTATATCCAAATGATTAGTTGGTTCATCTAAAATTAAAACATTACTTTTCTTTACGATAAGTTCACATAAACGTACTTTCGTTTGTTCCCCTCCGCTTAATAAACGAATAGGTTTTAATACATGTTCTTCTTTCAATCCACACTTCGCTAATGCTTGGCGCACTTCTTTCTTTGTCATATCTGGTCGCTCTGCCCAAACTTTCTCTAAGGGTGTTATTTCTGAAGCAAACTCTTCCTGGGCAAAATACGCAGGGTTTACTCGTTCTCCAACAGAAATGGAACCGCTTAGCGGCTTAATTTGACCTAATAATGTTTTTAACATCGTCGTTTTTCCAATTCCATTATGACCAATAATCGCTATCTTTTCTCCTTTTTTCACTTGTAAATTCAACTCTGGGCATAACGGATCACTATAACCTATCCTTAGTTTCTCAGCTTGCAATATACGACTCACCGGCTCCTCATAAACATTGAAATCAAAACGGGATCGAGGTACAGGATGAATCTTTTCAATCCTTTGCATTTTCTCCAATACTTTCTCTCGACTTTTAGCCTGTTTCGCTTTACGAATTTTATTTTTTTGAATAAACGTTTCTAACTGAGAGATTTCTTTTTGTTGTTTCACATACGCCGATTGCAATTGTTTCTTTTGCACTTGATAACTTTGTACAAACTTTTCATAGTTTCCTACGTATCGCTTCACTTTCCCTCCTTCTAGATGAAAAATAACATTTGTAATACTGTTCAAAAATAATTCGTCATGCGAAATGATTACATAAGCTTTTTCATATAGTCTCAAATACGATTGCAACCATTCTATATGGGCTGTGTCTAAATAATTTGTTGGCTCATCTAGTAATAAAACATCAGCTTTTTCTAAAAGAAGCTTCCCAAGTAATAACTTTGTTCGCTGTCCCCCACTTAACTTCGATACATCCTTTTTCAAACCTATTTCAAATAAACCTAAACCGATTGCTACTTCTTCAACTTCTGTATGAATGTGATAGAAATTAGATCTTTCCAATATAGTTTGTAATTCTCCATACTTTACTAACAGTTTTTCTACTTCTCCTGCTCCATTCATTTCTTCAGCAATTTTTAACATTTCGCATTCAATCACATACAAATCAGCAAATGCACTTTGCAAGTATCCCTCAATTGTAATTCCTTCTTGTAAATCTATATGCTGCTGTAAAAAACCTACCTTCACATGAGGAAACCATTCAATATTCCCCTCATCATGTATAAGTTCTCCTGTTAAAATCTTTAACAATGTTGATTTTCCAATTCCATTTTGCCCTACTAACCCAACATGTTCGCCCTTCAATAATCGAAAACATGCATTATATAAAATGGTCTTCTCACCATACGAATGACTTACATTTTCTACCGTTAATATACTCATTTTTTTCTCTCCTCTACTTATAGTCCATAAGCTAAATAGAGAGAGCAACAGTATAAAGCCTTATTTAATTGTGCATATAAAAAATGGGTAAGGTGAATACACCTTACCCATTACATATTATCGTAAAAAAGGATTAAGGTTCTTTACCTGCTGTCTTCAATTTAGCTTAACCGATAAAAATGGGCAGACTTCTCCCTTATCAAGCTAAAACCATTTGAAGAACAGTTGATAAAGTCATTTTATCCTTTCACTCCTTTAACATTCGTTATATTAAGAGTATAAACTACTCTTTTATATTCTATTCTCTATTGTTCTTTTTGTTCCTTCTACGTTTTATCGTTCTCTGCATAAATTTCTTTATACATCTTTTCTAATGCATATGGACTTGTAAAGATAATTGTTAACGATTTCCACATATAAATTCTTCTTTGTAATTCTATCCCATACTCTTTACTCACTATATTTTTCACTTCTGGGATATGATCTTCAGTTTGAAATTGTTGCACAGACTTCAATTCATTCGTTTTAAAATCTGTTAAAAATCCTATTACACTTCGCCCATGTTCCTGTGACCTTTCTTCTAAATCAAACTGAACCGAATGAATGAAACCTAAAACGTGAAAGATTTGAGCATGTAACCCGACAGCAGCACGCTGTTCCATTAAGTTGTAGCACTCTCGTTTCAACTCTTCTACCATTTCTAAAGAATTTCTATTAACTTTCCTTTTGCCAATAAACATAATTTTTACAATATGAGCGACTGCCCCCATACTTTTTAATACACTCTCTAGAATTTCTACCGCGTCTTCTACATAACCATTTAAAATTATTGAATGAATAAATTCATCTAATACCGCTTGAAACTTTTTAATTAAATGTAAATCACGTAATTCTGGAACATCTTTTCTCAATTGATCCCGGCCTTGAACCCACTTTAAAATTTCTGTCATTTCTTCTTCGTTTAATTCATGATGTTCCATACCATACTTCATTAATAAAATATGATTTTTTAATAAAGATTTTCCTTCTTCGAGATTATCTGCTGTTAATTCATCCACTATTTGCTCTATAGATTTCATCTTTCTCCCCCTATATAAAAAAGCCTCTTAACAGTAATTATACTAAAAACTGTTAAAAGACTTTTTCTATTTTTTCATATAAGGTGCTAATACTCTCAAAATTTCTTCCTTATCCTTCTTTAACTCAAGTGATGTTAACATATCCATCGTTCTCGGCCTA
The DNA here is from genome assembly GCF_038006905.1 of Bacillus sp. FSL R9-9834. Lineage (NCBI taxonomy): Bacteria > Bacillati > Bacillota > Bacilli > Caryophanales > Bacillaceae > Bacillus > Bacillus sp. FSL R9-9834. The sequence goes on along the minus strand of NZ_JBBOWD010000001.1, from coordinate 426,577 downwards.
GGTAATTTCACTTGTACCTCACCAACTATTGATGCTGGTCTTTGGGATAAAATAAATACGCGATCCGAAAGCAAGATTGCCTCATCTAAGTCGTGTGTAACCATAACGATTGTTTGCTTCTCTTGGTGCCAAGAGTTTAAAAGCCAGCTATGTACTTCCATTTTTGTAAAAGCATCTAATTTACCAAAAGGCTCATCAAGTAACATAATTGGCTTTTCACATAAATATGTGCGCAGAAAACTAATTCTTTGACGCATACCACCAGACAATTCATCTGGATAATGGTCTGCATATTCATCTAGTTCAAACTGCTTTAATGCTTCCATTCCTTCTGTTAGCCTTTGTTTTTTTGGCTTTCCTTCAATTTCTAACGGAAGGACGATATTTTGCAAAGCTGACCGCCACGGTAGTAATAAATCCTGCTGCGGCATATAACTTACAACATCTTGCTCTTGCATTTGCTTATCGTTATACGTTACACTTCCACTTGTTGGATTTTCAACATTTGCGATCATATTTAATAGTGTACTTTTCCCGCAACCACTCGGTCCTACAAAAGAAACGAACTCTCCCTCTCGTATAGAAGCACTAATATTTGCTAATACATTCTTTCCATCGAAAGATTTCACAATATCTTTTATTTTTAATCCGCTCATTTTTCACTTGGAAGGAACTCATTTGTAAAGGCATCTTTCACATCAATTTTCTTCTTAATAACTTTGTTATCATATAAGAAATTCATGTAATTCGTCCAAACTTCTTCCTTCTGTACTCCCCACGCTTTTGCATCATCTTGATACTTCGTACTTAACCATTTTTGACTTTCTTGTACTAACTCTTTATTTACATCTGGAACGGCTTTAATTAAAATATCAGCAGCTTCTTTCGGTTCTTTAATTGCAAAATTATACCCCTCTGTCGTTGCACTCATAAACTTTTTCACAAAGTCTTTATCTTGCTTCGTATGTTTTTCACTCGTAATAATAACAGGACTATAGAAATCAAGCGCTGGGTCTAAGTCTTTCACCATAATCGTATTTAACTCTTTTCCTTGGCGCTTCGCTTCAATACCGTCCCATCCGTAATATATCCATTCAAAGTCTGCATCACGACCAATTGATTTAAAGAAATCTGTTTGTCCTAAGATGATTTTTTCCACTTTATTAAAATCGGCTTGATTTTTCTCCATAATTGTCTTTAATGTAGCTTCTTCCGCTGGTCCTCCCCAGCCACCATAACGTTTACCTTCAAAATCTTTCGGCGAATTCATGTTATCTTTCTTAAGCGATGCAAAAGCTGAAGTATTATGCTGAATAATCGCTCCTACTGATACAACAGGAATACCTTCCACACGAGCCAACGTTACATTTTCTTGCGCGCTTATTGCGAAGTCAGCTTTTCCTGAAGCTATCATTTGCTCTGCCGTCACATTATCACCAGGCTGAATAATTTCTACATCTAAGCCTTGCTTTTTATAATAATCTTTCGCTTTCGCTACATATAAGCCAGTATGATTCGTATTTGGAAACCAATCTAGCACTACTTTTACTTTTTGATCTTTACTTGCACTTTCTTCTTTCTTCGCCGGATTACATCCAGCCACACCTACCGCTAATAAGGCAGCCAACATAACTTTTAAACCTTTTTTCATTTTCTGCCGTCCTTTCTATATATCCATGGTGCTGTTATTCTTGCCATAAACTCCACGATAAAATACAGACATAATGTCACCATAACAATAATTGCTGCAACACCAAATACTCGGGCTGTTAAAAAGGATTTCGTAGCCCTTGTAAGCATAACTCCTAATCCTTCACTGGCACCGAGCCATTCTCCAATAATCGCTCCCATTACGCTATATGTAACTGCAATTTTTAAACCGGAGAAAAAGTATGGAAGCACTGCTGGAAACTTTACTTTCTGGTAAACTTGCCATTTCGTTGCCTTCATCGTTTGCAACAACTTCAACATATTTTTATCTACCGTTTGAAAACCTTCTAAAATGCTAAGCGCAATCGGGAAGAAACAAACGAGTATGACTACCATTACTTTCGGTAGCATTCCATATCCAAACCAAATAATAAATAACGGTGCAAGTACAACGATTGGAATCGTTTGCGAAATAACAAGCAACGGATTTATTAAAATACGAAATAAAGGGATAACGTCCATAAGAATTGCAATGCTTGTCCCAATTAAAATCGCAAAGAAAAGTCCAATTATAACCTCTTGCAGCGTCTGCATCGTATTCGGTAATAGTAAATCTTTCATTCCAATTAATTCTTGAACAATGGCAGAAGGCTTCGGTAAAATCCACGGTTCAATTTTAAATAATGAAACAGATCCTTCCCATATCGCAATGAGAAGGATAAGCCAAATTGCTGTAATTATTTTAGATTGCTTCTGGTTTTGCATATTCATCACGGTACTTCCAAACTTTTTCATCTATCGTTACACCAGTGCTTGGACGATAATGGATTTTAATAGAAGTAATCACTTCTTCTGCTCCAGCATCCACACAAGCTTGTTGTGCACGTTTAATGATATCAAGAAGTACATCTAATTCTCCTTCCAGCGTTGTTTCCATTGCCCCTACTTCATAACGAACTCCCGATTGTTGTACAACCTCAATCGCTTTATCAACAACAGAATACACGTCTTTGTTCTTTGCTTGTGGTACTACTGAAAACGAAATTGTAACTTGTTGTGACATAGTAAAATCCCCCTTATGAAATTAAATTTTAAAACAAGAAAAGGCTTTCCTACTGCGTAGGAAAGCCTTGTATGCAAGTTATTATAGAATAACATATGCTACATCACTTTAAGTAACTCCCTACGCTGGCATTATCCAGATCAGGTTGAGGGTCGATGTTTGCTCACATCCTCTCAGCCAATTGGCTCCCCGGTCCTTAATTCGTTTTCATTGTAGCATGATTTATTTTATTGAACAAACAAAAGCATGTATAATCATTTCATTTAACTTTTGAATTCCCCAATTAACTCTTGTAGCTCCTGTGAGAGCCAGCTTAAAGAACTGGCTAATTCAGCAATATCCTGTACAGACATTTCCTGTTCTTTCATACTTTCTTCAACATTACTACTACTATTCGCATACTTATTTGCAATAAGTGATAGTTCATTTACAACACGAACAATATTTTGGCTATTTTGCAATATATTATTTGAATTGCTAGAAACAACTCCAACTTGATTGGTAACAGTTTGTGCTGATTTCGAAATTTTTTCAAAGAAAGCACCACTACTTTCAACAAGTTTCATTCCAGACTCTACTTCTTTTGAGGTTTTTTGCATTGAAACAACAGCTTCTTCCGTTCCGGCTTGTGTTTCCCCTATTAATTTTGCTATATCTTTTGCTGATGCTTCCGTCTGCTCTGCTAATTTACGCACTTCATCAGCAACAACGGCAAATCCCTCTCCAGTTTCCTCAGCACGTGAAGCTTCAATAGTAGCATGTAAAGCTAGCGAATTCGCTTGATTTGAAATACTTGTAATTACAGTTACAATATCACTAATTTCTTTTGATCTTACTTCCAAAGAATAAATGATAGAAGATAAATCTTGTACTGCATTTTGTATTATGTTCATTTGATTCATCGTCTGTTCAATAATACCATTTCCTTTTTCTGAATGATGCTTCGTACCTTCAGACTCTTTCGTCATTTGTTTTGCAATATTAGTTATCTCTTCCATCCTATCTTCCATTTCATATACAATATCTAAATACTTTGGTACTGACGTTTCTTGCAATTGAACGCCAGCCCTTAACTCAACTATAGAGCTTACGATTCCTTGGACTGCCATGCTATTTTCTTTCGTACTCACTGACAATTCTTGTGAAGATGAGGAAACCTGTTCTGCTGTCTGCTTCACTTTATCTATAATTCCTTTAAACTTCTCGATGGTATTATTAAAATACGCATTAATAATACCAATATCATCTGGTCTTTCCTCTAATTTAATACTTAAATCACCTTCACCAACTCTGCGTAATCCTTCACGTAAATCCCGCAATGGAGCAAGTGCGTTACGTACGATTAAGAATTGAATAACAGTTGCAATTAAAACAGAAATACAAATAAACATTAAACCTTGTATAATGAATTTTTCCTTTGTAATAGGAACAATAGAGGCATCTACATCGGCAGCAACAATTGCCACAATATTTCCGTCTCCATCTTTAATTGGCTCTAATATCGTTACCCATGTTCCTAATACGTCCTCATATACTTCTGTCATATTTGCCTTTTTCGTGCTCATTACCTTATCGTATGCTTTCATCCAAAGATCTGGTTGTTTATAATATTCTCCCGGCCTTACTTCAACAACATTTGCTAACTCTGTAGACAAATCGACGATTAGTAACTCACCTTTTTCGTTTTCTTTTGCTCCAACAATATAGATTTGTCCAACGCTATTCAATTCTTCCGTCGCTTCATCTAATTTCTCTGTTAACTTCTCTCTCTTTTCTCTTTGTGCTACTGGGTCTTTTGTAACATCTCTCACTATTTGTTCGTCTAATTTATGTAATACCGTATCTCCTGTTTCAAAGGAATGCCTTTCAAATATAGACATCATGCTATTTTGAAACATGTTAAAACTTAACGCTCCCATAGTACCAACAAGCGTCAAAATAACTAGCACAGTTAACAATACATTCTTTTGAAGAAATGATAGCTTGTGCCAATATTTTTTCATCAACATCACCTTTCTTAATTAACTTAATATAAAGGAAAACTATTAAAATAGAAACCTTATCAACAGCTGATAAGGTTTCTCATTTGTTCGCAAATAAAAAAAAGACCAATGAAAAAGCATTGGTCAAGACCAACCCTATCCGTCCGGTAACTGGCTAGCGTAGCCTTTCGGCCTTAGCTCCTGTAGTTTTGCGTCCTAATGTTTCCACCAGTTTGCCTTTCTCGCTGAACGAGTTGAACGATATGGGAGTTCTATGAGAATTACATTGTTCTCTATCAAAGATTACAACATAAAAATTAAAATGTCTACCTATTTAGAGATGCAAATGCAAAGTTTTAATGTATTATTTTTTCGAAATAATTTAACAAAGTACGTGAATGTTACATTTCTTGTGTTATATAATAAAAAAATGTATATAACACAAGGATTGTTTTGAGTATTTATTTTAATTTTCATTTAAATTAAATTATTCGAATATATCTTAACTAATGAATTTCGGAGGTAGTTTATCATGTTTTGGCTACAATTTCTTACGTTACTACTCTGCATTTTTATTGGCGCACGCCTAGGCGGAGTTGGTCTAGGGGTAATGGGTGGCGTTGGTATGGCAATACTTGTTTTCGTCTTCCACTTACAACCTACAGCTCCTCCTATTGATGTAATGCTTATGATTTTAGCAGTAATTACAGCTGCTGGTGCACTCCAAGCTGCTGGTGGAATGGACTACCTTGTTCATCTGGCTGAGAAAGCATTACGAAAAAATCCAAAGCGCATTACATTCTTTGCTCCAATTGTTACTTATTTATTTACACTTTGTGCAGGAACTGGTCACGTTGCTTATTCTGTACTTCCTGTTATCGCAGAAGTCTCTCGCGAATCTGGGATTAGACCAGAACGACCAATGTCAATCGCCGTAATTGCTTCCCAACAAGCAATTACAGCTAGTCCTATATCAGCTGCAACAGTTGCACTTTTAGCAATGTTAGCTGACTATAAAATCACCTTATTAGATATTTTAAAAGTAAGTATCCCTTCTACTTTCATCGCTTGTATGGTAGCTGCATTTGTTGCTAGCAAAATGGGGAAAGAATTAAATGAAGACCCTGAATACTTAAAACGATTAAAAGAAGGAATGATTCCTAAGATTGAAGAGAAAAAAGAATTTGTTGGTATAAAAGGTGCTAAATTATCAGTTATTCTTTTCCTAGTAGGAACTTTTCTTGTCGTACTTCTCGGTTCATTTGAAGCACTTCGTCCAGGATGGATAGTTGATGGGAAGTTAGCCCGTCTTTCCATGCCAAACACAATTGAAATGGTTATGTTAACAATCGCAGCTCTTATTATTATTTTCTGTAAACCAAATGTAGAAAGCATCGTGTCTGGTAACGTCTTTAAAGCAGGGGCAACAGCCGTTGTTGCTATTTTCGGGATCGCTTGGATGGGAGATACTTTCTTTAACGGAAACTTAAATATGATTCAAGGATCAATTCAGCACCTAGTAACAAGTGCGCCGTGGCTATTTGCCATCGCATTATTCATTCTATCTATTTTACTATATAGTCAAGCAGCAACAGTACGTGCTTTAATGCCCCTTGGATTATCACTCGGTATTCCACCAGCACTACTGATCGCGATGTTCCCTGCAGTAAATGGATATTTCTTCATTCCAAACTACGGAACAATCGTTGCTGCCATTAACTTTGATCGTACTGGTACAACTGGCATTGGTAAATATGTTTTAAATCATAGCTTTATGATTCCAGGCCTAATCGCAACATTCACTTCTATCGGAATTGGAATGCTCTTAATTTCAATTATGTTTTAAAGAAAAAGCACAAACCCAAAGTTTTAAAGGGTTTGTGCTTTTTTAATCAAACGTTTGTTTAAATATTTTTAACTGTCCATTCTTCCATTATGTTCTTTAATATTTGTGTGAAGTCCCCTTCTTACTCACTTCCTCTACTAGCTTCTTCGTACTTTCATACGCAGATTCAGCTAAACTAATCGCTGAAATAACTGAAACACCGTCCGCACCTGCTTCTATAACCGAAGCGGTATTTTCAATTGAAATGCCTCCAATTCCGACAATAGGTATTGTAATTCCTTGTTCTCTAAAATGAGCTAAACCTTTCGTTCCTTGCACCGCTTTCGTATCTTTTTTCGTACTCGTTGTGAAAATAGGGCCAACACCTAAATAATCCGCTCCGTTTTCAATTGCCCAGCACGCTTCTTCAATTGTATGTGTAGATACACCGATAATTTTATCCCCCATTTTTTCACGAACAGAAGTAATTCCTTCATCCTCTTGCCCCACATGCACACCATCCGCATCTAACTCAAGTGCTAGTTCCACATCATCATTTACGATGAATGGTACACCATACTCCTTACAAATTGCTTGTAATTCTTTTGCGAAACAAATACGTTCTTCTCCTGTTAAAGCCCCTTCTCCCTTTTCACGAAATTGAAAAATTGTTATACCGCCTTCAAGTGCATCTTTCAATATTTGTAGTGGATCCTTCGTACAATTGTTACTTCCCATAATAAAATATACGGATAACAACCTAGACATTTCTGCCTTTGAAATACGCGACATTTATTTTCCCTCCTTACTATATAACCTCAATCTTCCCATACTTCTCTATATCACCCGAAGTGGTATTCGCTAACTGATTTAAAAATTCAATTTGGAAACTACCAGGTCCTTTTTCTACTGTCTTAGCAGCTGCTAGTTCCGCGGCTACACCATAAAACGTTAATGCCGCTATCGCTGCCTTTACATAATCCTTTTCTACCGCTACAAATGCTCCTATTACAGAAGTTAGCAAACAACCAGTTCCCGTAACTTTTGTTAAAATAGAGTGACCATTTTGAATAACAATCGTTCGCTCTCCATCTGTAACAACATCTTCTTCTCCAGTAATTACTGCAACTGTATTTAGTTCATCTGCTGCCTGCTTTGCAATACTTACGACATTACCATTTCCAGCACCAGCGTCTACCCCTTTAATTTCCCATCTCTCATTAATTACGTTCGCTATTTCAGCTGCATTTCCGCGAATAATCGCTAATTCAATTTCAGCCGGAATATGTCTCGCAACTTCTGTTCGATACGACGTTGCTCCTGCGCCAACTGGATCAAACAGTACTGGTACATTGTTCACATTTGCAGATTTACCAGCAAGTAACATCGCTTCTACTTCTTCAGGACGAAGTGTCCCCATATTTAATACTAGCGCTCCAGCAATGCTAGCCATTTCTGCCACTTCTTCTTTTGCATACGCCATTACAGGCGATGCCCCTAACGCTAACAAACCGTTAGCTGTAAAATTTGTTACAACAACATTTGTAATATTATGAACGAGCGGATTAGATTCTCTCACCAAATCCACTACTTTACTAATTTCTTTCATATTCATCCTTCTCATCTCCTAACTATAGTTATGGGAGATACACAAAAAGGCACTTTGCGCGTACGCAAAGTGCCTGAACATGTGCTTTTACACTCTCCCTACGCTGGCATTATCCAACAGGTTCAAATGGTCAATGACGGACTAGTCATACTCTCAGTTTGTATCCACAAACTCCCATGTGTTTAGTATTCATCTACTTCAAAGTCTACTCTTATTCTAGTAAAATAACAAGTTCTTTACTTTTCTATTTCTCACAGTCTCATCATGGTGCATATTATATTCTGTCACGATCATTCACTTTCAAACAGATGTTATCCCATTAAAAAACGTTCAAATCTGGAGCGAAACTGAATCTCAAGAAGATGTATGCTATAGTTAACGTATGGAAATTTGAAAGGATGTTTTAAATATGTCAAAAAGCGTTGTAATCGCTGAAAAGCCTTCCGTTGCACGTGATATTGCTCGCGTACTGAAGTGCGATAAAAAAGGAAATGGCTATCTTGAAGGTAGTAAATATATTGTAACTTGGGCTTTAGGTCATCTTGTTACATTAGCAGATCCAGAAAGCTATGATGTGAAATATAAAAAGTGGAATTTAGAAGATTTACCTATGCTACCTGAGCGTTTGAAATTAACGGTTATTAAACAAACTGGGAAACAATTTAATGCTGTAAAAAGTCAGCTACTTAGAAAAGATGTAAATGAAATTATTGTAGCAACAGACGCTGGGCGTGAAGGAGAATTAGTCGCTCGTTGGATTATTGATAAGGTTCGAATTAACAAACCAATTAAACGTCTATGGATTTCATCTGTTACTGATAAAGCAATTAAAGATGGTTTTGCAAATTTAAAACCAGGTAAAGCATATGACAATTTATACGCTTCAGCAGTTGCACGTTCAGAAGCTGACTGGTATATCGGTCTTAACGCGACTCGCGCTTTAACAACTCGCTTTAATGCCCAGCTAAACTGTGGCCGTGTGCAAACACCTACTGTCGCTATGATCGCTAATCGTGAAGATGAAATAAAGAACTTCAAAGCTCAAACTTACTACGGCATCGAAGCTCAAACGACAAATCAATTAAAACTAACTTGGCAAGATGCAAATGGCAATAGCCGCAGTTTTAATAAAGAAAAAATTGATGGTATTGTAAAAGGTTTAGATAAACATAATGCTACTGTTATGGAAATTGATAAAAAACAGAAGAAATCATTCTCTCCTGGTCTTTACGATTTAACTGAATTACAACGTGATGCAAATAAAAAGTTCGGTTACTCTGCGAAAGAAACATTAAACATTATGCAGAAATTGTATGAACAACATAAAGTGCTAACATACCCTCGTACAGATTCGCGTTACATTTCATCTGATATCGTTGGAACACTTCCAGAACGTCTAAAGGCGTGCGGCGTTGGGGAATATCGTCCTTTAGCACATAAAGTATTACAAAAGCCTATCAAGGCTAATAAATCATTTGTTGATGATAGTAAAGTAAGCGATCACCACGCAATTATTCCGACAGAAGGATACGTTAACTTCTCAGCCTTCACAGATAAAGAACGTAAAATTTATGATTTAGTTGTAAAACGTTTCTTAGCTGTTTTATTCCCAGCATTCGAATACGAACAACTAACGTTACGCACAAAGGTCGGCAATGAAACATTCATTGCACGCGGAAAGACAATTTTACATGCCGGTTGGAAAGAAGTATATGAAAATCGCTTTGAAGATGATGATGTAACTGATGACGTAAAAGAACAACTTTTACCTCGCATCGAAAAAGGCGATACATTAACTGTAAAATTAATTATGCAAACATCAGGTCAAACGAAAGCACCTGCACGTTTTAACGAAGCGACTTTACTTTCAGCAATGGAAAATCCTACAAAATATATGGATACGCAAAATAAACAACTTGCTGATACGCTAAAATCAACTGGTGGATTAGGTACTGTAGCAACGCGTGCTGATATTATCGACAAGCTATTCAATTCATTCTTAATTGAAAAACGCGGTAAAGATATTCATATTACTTCAAAAGGCCGTCAGTTACTTGATTTAGTACCAGAAGAGTTAAAATCACCTACATTAACTGGTGAGTGGGAACAAAAGCTAGAGGCAATTGCAAAGGGTAAACTGAAAAAAGAAGTATTCATTTCCGAAATGAAAAACTATACGAAAGAAATTGTTTCTGAAATTAAATCGAGTGATAAAAAATATAAACATGACAATATTTCAACAAAGTCTTGTCCAGATTGCGGTAAACCAATGCTAGAGGTAAACGGCAAAAAAGGAAAGATGCTCGTTTGCCAAGACCGTGAATGTGGTCATCGTAAAAATGTATCTCGTACAACAAACGCTCGTTGTCCGCAATGTAAGAAAAAATTAGAATTACGTGGTGAAGGTGCTGGACAAATCTTCGCATGTAAATGTGGCTATCGCGAGAAATTATCGACATTCCAAGAGAGACGTAAAAAGGAATCTGGAAACAAAGCTGATAAGCGCGACGTTCAAAAATATATGAAACAGCAGAAAAAAGAAGAAGAACCATTAAATAACCCATTCGCAGAAGCATTAAAAAAATTAAAATTTGATTAAATAAAAAAGGTTCCTACCTCTATCGGTAGGAACCTTTTATTATTAATGAATAATTTTACTTCCTTTTGCATTCTCAACAAATTTTTCACTTGATTTGTTAATTGGTGTTTTCAATAATAACGCAGCAACAATCATAACTACTACGAAAGCACTTAACACAAGTAAATCTCGCGTTACGATATCCCAAAGCATTCCGCCTACTGTTTCACGAATTGCACTAATTGCGTATGTGAACGGTAAGAACGGATAAATTGCTTGGAAGAACGCTGGTGTCATTTGAATTGGGAATGTTCCGCCCGATCCTGCTACTTGCAGTACAAGTAAAATGATCGCCATCGATTTCCCTACGTTTCCGAAAATAGAAACGAGTGAGTACACGATACAAACAAATACTCCACCTATAAATAAACTAAATAATACAAACCAGAATTTATCGACTACGTACGTACCGAGTAAGAATATATCTCCCATCGATACGATAAACGCTTGCGAAAGACCTATCGTTAAGAATGTTAATAAACGTCCGAAGTAAATTTCATGGCTCTTATAATTCGCGCCCTCTTCATGTACTTCTACTGTTAATAATGAAACCATTAATAGTGCGCCTACCCATAATGCAAGCACTGTATAGAATGGTGACATTGCTGAACCGTAGTTCGGCATCGCAAATAATTTATTCTCTTTTAAATTTACTGGATTCGCAAAGTAGTCACTTTGCTTTTCAACATCATTTTTCAATAAGCGTATGATGTCTTTTATATCCTCTTCAGATTCAAAATCACGAATTTTATCTGCTAATTCTTTAATCTTTTTCTCAGTTTCCGGCATGTCAGCTTTAATGTCTGTTAATTTCTTTTTACCGTCTACTAAGCCTTTTGATGAATCTTCTAGTAACTTTTTAACGTCTGGAAGCTTTTTGTCTGCTTCTTTTAAAATTTGAGTTGTATTTTTCGACATCTCTTTTGTACGAGCAATTGCTGTATTGAAATTAGGTACAATTTCTGAATCATACGTCGATAATACATCTGTTAACTGAGCTGACCCGCCCTTCGCAGCGTTGTTAATACTTTCAATTACATCTTTTGTAGGTTTCTGTCCATTGTTAAGAAGTGTAATTCCCTTATTCGTTGCATCTACACCTTTTTGCAGACTACTTTTCGCTTTATTTAATTTTGCAATTCCATTATTAAGATTTTTATCACTATTTACATCCGCTAAAACCTTATTTGTGCTTTCTAGAACAGGGATCATATCATCGATTAAACCGATTCCAGATTGGAACTGACCATTTAAACTATTTAAAGCTACTTTCGTTGAGTCTAAACCGTTAATACCTCTGTTTTGTACATCTTCTTTTGCTTTTTGTAAATCTGCTTTTGCACCTTCAAGGCCATTTTTTGCTTTATCGTAATCTGCTTTTGCATTGTCATATGCTGCATTTGCATCAACTTTAGCTTGATCTACTGTGCTAACTGCTTTTTTATAATCTGCTACAAATGTTTCATTGTAATCTTTTTCTGCTTGATCAATTAATCCATTTGCTGCATCTAATTTTTGATTCGCTACATCTGTTACATCTTTCTTTACTTCTTGTCCTGTACCGATAACATTTACAATATCTTTAATACCATTGTTTGCATTTTCCATACCTTTTTTAACATTAGTTAAGTGACCCACTCGCCCTTTGAAAAAGCTTTGACCAAAATCAGTCGTCGCTGAGTTCTGAAGTTCAGTAAAGAAATTAATAAGATATGAAATACCATCTGTACCAGTCTGCAATTTATCTGATACCGAATTTAAATCTTTCTTTGCTTGTTCAGGGTCAAATTGGCCATTTTGTAAGCCATTTAAAACACTTTTCCCATAAGCTGTTCCTGCACGTGATGAACTTAAAACATTATTTACTGTTTGATTAATACTTTGCGCTATACTCTTATAACCATCACTATTCAACTTAGAAAGATCCGGTCTCGCTGGGAATTCAGGTAATCCATTCATTCCAGACAAGTCAGGAATATTTAATTCTACACCTGGATTCATTAGAAAATCAGTAAATGCAGCTGCACTATCCATAACACCTTTTGCTGCTACTAAATCATTTCTTATCGTCCCTGGAGCATTTTTCAATGTTTGATCTTGTCTTGCAAAGAATTTATCTAAATTCCCTAACGCTTCTTGACCATCATTAATAACACTTTCCACAACCGGCAATTCTTTCTGCGCTACTTTCACAACATCCTCTGCTCGAGTCGCATCATCTAACGCCTTATCCATCAATGTATTCATTTCTGGGAACTGCGCTTCTAACTTAAATACAAGATCTTTTACTTTCTCAATACTTGGTAAGTTTGTTTCTAAATCGATTCCAAGGTCATTGAAGATTTTAAAAATCTCACCGTTCGCTGTTTTAACAAAGTTTTTACTAATTTCTTCTGTAATACCTGATGCACCTTTTGCTGTAATTTTCGGTGCAATCGCATTTACCTTTTCATTTACATAGTAATCAAGTTCTGGTTTCTGTGGATTTTCATCCAGAACAGTTGCAATCTTTTCAGAGAAATCTTTTGGGATTGTAATGCTTGCATAGTAATCCCCGCGTTCAACTCCGTAAATTGCTTGTTTTTCATCCACAAATTTCCAGCCAAGATTTTTATTTTTCTTCAGAGAATCTACAATCTCGTTCCCGATATTGATATCTTTTCCTCTTAAATTAGAGCCTGCATCTTGGTTAGAAACTGCAATGGGAACTTCTTTTGTATTTCCGTATGGATCCCAGGAAGCTTTAATGTTAAACCATGCATATAACGATGGTAAAATCATTAACCCTACAACAATAACAATTGCAGCCCAATGTTTCGCTACATTCCGTAAATCTGTCTTATAAATACGCCAAATTTGTTTCATAGAAGTTATCACCTAATTATATATTTTTCCTTCTTTAGAAAATGATACATACATTTTGCAATTATATCACTTTCTACATCGTGGATTAACCAGAAACGAACTATTTTTTCCCATTAACTTTGACTTACTACATTATATAACGAAGTCAGTCAAAGTATGAATACAAAATGACCAAATCGGTTTTACATTCAATAATAACAAATATATAGGAAATGTCATAAAAAATACAAGTATTTTCTCTTGGAAATACTTGTATTCCTAAAAAAATCCTCACAGCTTTTTATCATCTGTGAGGATTTCTTCTATTATATATCTACTTGTACTTCTACACCGAAATGATCTGAAATTACATTTCGGTTTGTACCATTAAAAATAACTTTTGAAGAACGAACTTTTTCACTTCGGTTACACAATATTAGATCGATTCGTAGATTATGTTTATTTTCATCCCAACCAGCAATCTCACCTTGGACAGTTGTTCCCTCATCCTTCTCTATTGCTAGTTCATATGTGTCGTACAAACCTTTTTGCATCATATATTCATAGCCCTCCCCTTGCAAACGAGCGTTATTATTAAAATCACCCATTAAGAAGGAAAGTTCATTGCTATCTACACGCTCCATCAAACGATTCACTTGATCTTTAAATGATTCTTCTTCATCATTCCACCAACCGAGGTGGCAAGAGTAAAACGTGATGTTCTTACCATTATAAGCAATTGTTGCACTTACAATTTTGCGTGTTTTCCAATACGTTGTATCTTTATTTTCTGAAATAAAGAACGTATCTTCTTTTACAACATTATGCTTCGTTATAATCGCTAATCCTTCTTCATACACATCATAACCAATATGAGAGAAATCCCAAGTAATATTGTAATCTTTTACATATAACGCTTTTAACTCTTCTAATAGTAAAAGTCCAAAATTATCTTCTTTCTTGTTACCGCATACATTTTTAGCCCCTATCGACTGACTTACTTCTTGCAATGCGATGACATCGTACTCTTCTTCTTGAATGACTTTAGCAAGATATTTTATCTTTTCTATTTGATTTTCTTCTTGCCAAGAATGACAGTTTAAAGTTAGCAATTTCATATTATTACGCACCTAACATATCTTGAATGTCTGACTTTAATACGTCAGCTTTCGGACCATATACAGCTTGTACACCTTTATCTTTTACGATAAGTCCTAAAGCACCATTTTGTTTCCACTGTGCTTCTGGTGCAACAACATCTAAATCTTTTACTGTTACACGTAAACGAGTCATACAAGCATCTACGTCAGCAATATTTTCTTTTCCACCTAATAAATCAATAACTTTTGTTGCTAATGAACCATCTTGTACATTTCCTGTTCCTTCTGATGACTCATCTTCGTTATCAATGTAGTTACCTGCACGTCCTGGTGTTGGTAAGTTGAACTTTTTAATTAAGAAATTGAATAATGTAAAGTTCAGACCGAAGAATACTAATGAAACGATAACGAAATTGATTAAATCTCTAGTTAGTCCTGCATTCACCATCATCGGTGTACGAGTAATTAGCTCAATAAATCCGAATGCGTGAACACGTAAGTTAATTAAGTCTGCTAATGCGAATGCAAGTCCTGTTGTAATTGCATATACAACATATAATACTGGAGCAATAAACATGAACATGAATTCAATTGGTTCTGTTACACCTGTTAAGAATACTGCTAACGCTGCTGATAAGAACATTGGTTTATATTTTGCGCGTTTTTCTTTATCAACATTACGGAACATTGCGAATGCAATACCCATTAACGCTGCTGATGAACCGATAACTTGTCCAGCTTTGAAACGAGCTGGTACAACATTATTTAGTAGATCGTTATATGCTTTTGTATCTCCATTTGCTAATAAGTTATTTAAATCTGTAATCCATGCAAGCCATAAAGGATCTTGTCCTGCTACAACTTGTCCAATTTTTGAGCCAGTTAACATCGTATATGTTCCGCCCAGCTCTGTATAGTTCATCGGAATCGTTAACATATGGTGTAAACCGAATGGTAATAGTAAACGCTCTAACGTTCCATATACAAATGGTGCAACAACTGGTGCACTATCTTTTGAAGCTGCAATCCAGCGACCAAATTCATTTAATCCACTTTGGATGAATGGCCATAAAAGTGATAATACAATTGCAGTTACTGTAGACCAAACAATTACAACGAATGGTACGAATCGTTTTCCGTTAAAGAATGCTAATGCCTGTGGCAGTTTATTATAGTTATAATATTTGTTATATAAAGTAGCTCCTAAGAAACCTGTGATGATCCCTACGAAAACTCCCATGTTTAATGCTGGTGCACCAAGTACAGAAGTAAAATAATCTTTTACAATTAAATCTCCTGCTAATACTGAAGAAACTTTCGCTTTTGAATCCGCTAACATTTCAGCGTTTACGCCAAATATAGCTCCTGTAATTCTGTTTGTTAAGACGAATGCTAATAGCGCTGCAAATGCACCACCTGCGCGATCTTTTGCCCAAGATCCCCCGATTGCTACTGCGAATAAGATGTGTAGATTTGTAATAATTGCCCAACCGATGTCTTCCATTACGCGAGCGATCGTATGAACTGCGTTAATATCCCCAGCAGACATCCCAATTAACTTACCGATAGAAATCATTAAACCAGCTGCTGGCATTACAGCTACAACAACTAATAACGCTTTCCCGAACTTTTGCCAAAAATCAAAAGACGTAATTTTCATCTGTTCTTCCTCCCCTTTATTTATAACAACATAATGATTTAAATTATAATTTCTGTTCCCTTTATGAAAACGATTCCTCATTTTAATTTGTTCTCATCCCTTTACGCAACCGTTTTCATAAATCTATTTTAATAAAAGCGTTTTCACTTTGCAATAGAAATTTATTTTTTTTCATAAAAAAAGATGCTCTAAGAGCATCCTTTTTTATTATGAAATACGATAAACCCTTGTTTCATAAGGCTTTAACGTGATTGTAGTTACTTGTTCATGTTCCGCAACTTCGTAGTTATTTAAAAGCAAACGTTTGCGTTCTAGCGCGAATGAACCCTCATTATATACAGCTTCCTCTTTTGAGATATTACTAATTACAACGATTTTTTCATCGCTTAATGTACGAGTATATGCATAAATTTGCGGATCATCTTCTAAAAGTAAATCGTACGTACCATAATTCAGTACATCGTGCTCTTTTTTCAAGGCAATCATTTTCTTATAGAAATTGAAAATAGAGTTCTCTTCACTCTTTTGCTTTTCAACATTAATTTCTTTATAGTTTGGATTCATCCCAAACCAAGGGGCACCTGTTGTGAAGCCAGCATTCATCTCATCGTTCCACTGCATAGGTGTACGTGAATTATCGCGGCAAGAAGCCCATATAATCTCCATCATATCTTGATGAGATACACCCTCTGCAATTTTCTCACGATATAAATTTTTAATTGCTACATCATCGTAATCTTCAATATTTGGGAATTGAACATTTGTCATCCCAATTTCTTGTCCTTGATAAATAAACGGTGTACCATGCATAAAGAAATACATCGCTCCAAGAGCTGTCGCACTTTCACGCCAATATTGTTTATCATCTCCCCAAGTTGAAACGATACGTGGCTTATCGTGATTCTCAATATATAAAGCATTCCATCCTTTATTTTCTAGACCTTTTTGCCATTTCGTTAATACTTTTTTCAACCCTACAACATCAAGATCTTTCTTCTTTTCTGCATCCCATAAGCTTAAATGTTCGAATTGGAATACCATATTGAACTTACCTTGTTCTTCTCCAACCCAAAGCTCAGCATCTTCAATCTTAACACCATTCGCTTCACCGACAGTCATAATATCGTACTTAGAAAATGTATTTTCTTTTAACTCTTCTAATAAAGGTTGAATACCATCCACATTCATATGTTTATCAAAAGATGGTACATACTTTAGTTCTTTTGGATTTGGCATATCTTTAAAGCCATCTTCTTTTTTAATATGGCTGATCGCATCCACACGGAAACCATCAATTCCTTTATCAAGCCACCAATTAACTGTATCGTATAACACTTCGCGAACTTCTTTATTCTCCCAGTTTAAATCTGGTTGTTTACGTGAGAATAAGTGTAAATAATATTGTCCTGTTACTTCATCGTATTCCCATGCCGAACCATTAAAAATACTTTCCCAGTTGTTTGGTTCCGCACCATCTTTACCATCATGCCAAATATACCAATCACGCTTCGGATTGTCTTTAGATGAACGAGACTCAATAAACCATAGATGTTCATCACTTGTATGATTAATAACTAAATCAATAATAAGCTTCATATCACGCTTATGAACTTCATCTAGTAAAGCATCGAAGTCTTCCATCGTACCAAACTCATCCATAATATCTTGATAATCACTAATGTCATAACCATTATCATCATTAGGTGACTTATACATTGGACAAATCCAAATTACATCTATACCTAAATCTTTTAAATAATCCAGTTTTGCAATAATACCTTGTAAATCCCCAATACCATCACCATTTGAATCCATAAAGCTACGTGGGTAAATTTGATAAGCAACCGCTTCTTTCCACCATGTTTTATTCATAGTCATTCTCTCCTTTTGCATCCCATCGGAAATTTTATGCAAACGTTTTCGTAACACTATCATAACAAAATATGAATAGTTTGCAACTGTTTTCATTGAACTCTATGTAGATTCCTTATTCTTATGCTTTATTTATTTCTCACAAGAGCAAATCTCATTCCTCACCTGCTCTTGTCCACGCACGTTACATATACTTTTCATATATTAATAAAAACACTGCTTATTTTTAGAAAGGAGTGATAAATTGAAACAAACAAAATTAACAGGTCGTATCGTTGTTCCTTCAGATCCTGACTATGACATAGCCCGAATGAACTTAAATTTAAGTATTCCAAAACTCCCTTGCATTATTGTTTTTTGCCAAAATAAAACTGATGTATGTAACGCCTTAAAATGGGCACGCGAGCGTCATGTACCATTTCGCTTAAGAAGCGGACGTCATAGCTATGAAAATTTTTCTCTTTTAAATCGAGGACTTATTATTGATGTGAGTGAAATGCATCGCATTACTGTTCATACAGATACATTAACAGCAACAATTGAAGCTGGTGCAAATCTTGGCACTGTTTATAAAGAGCTTTGGAATTATGATGTGACAATACCGGCTGGTACAAGTGCAAGCGTTGGAATTGTTGGATTAACACTTGGCGGGGGCATCGGTATGCTTTCACACTTATTTGGATTAACATGTGATCAATTAATAGAAGTTGAAATGGTACAAGCATGTGGTAAATTTGGAGCAAAAATCATTCGTGCAAGCGAACATGAAAACCATAACTTGTTTTGGGCATGCCGCGGTGGTGGTGGTGGAAACTTCGGAATTATTACTTCTTTGACTTTTCGCGTACACCCTATAAAAAATGTATCAATCTTCTCCATTACATGGGAATGGGAAGATTTTATTGCTGCCTTTCAAGCTTGGCAAAACTGGGCGTCTTATGTAGACGAACGTCTCACTTCATCAATTGAATTATTCACAAAACAACAAAACAAAATTGAAGCACAAGGTGAATTTGTTGGCTCTCCCTCTGAACTCCATTCCTTATTATCTCCTCTTCTTGAAACTGGTACCCCCTCTCTCTTTATAGATGAAGTTCCTTATATAAAGGCTGTTGAATTTTTTAACAGTGGTAACATCCCTGAAAACTTCAAGCGCTCCGGTTCCTACGTATATAAACCTATTCCTCTTAAAGGAATTCAAATCATGCAGTATTTTCTTTCACATGCACCAAATAAGGATGCGAGTATTTGGCACCAATCGCTCGTAGGTGCTGTTGAAAATATTCCGCCTACTGAAACAGCTTATTTCCATCGCAAAGCAATTATTGCGCAAGAATACATTACCTCTTGGAAATGTGATGATGAAGAAAATCGAAATATACGCTGGGTTAAAGATTTACGAGAAAGCTTAGATCCTTATACACTAGGTGACTATGTCAATTGGCCCGATATCGACATTAAAAATTGGCAAACTAGTTATTATGGCCCTAACTTTCAAAGATTACGTAAAGTGAAAACCATATATGATCCTTGCAACGTTTTTCGTTTTCAACAAAGTATCCCACCCTTTCATACGTAAAAAGGAAGAACAAAATACCGTTCTTCCTTTCTACATTGAAAATCTTTCAATTGTCTGTTTCAAGTCTGTTGCTTGTTTCTCTAAATCCTTTAATAATTGATCGATCGCTATCATATTTTTAGATTGTTGCAACGTTACACGTGCTACTTCTTGTGAACCAGCTGACGTCTCTTCAGCAATTGCTGCTACAGCCTTCGTCTGTGCACCTGTTTGATGAATGTGACTCACTTGTTCATTCATATAGCTACTAATTTGCTTCGTTGCATCCGCTACTTCCATAACACTTGATGACATTTCTTTTAAAATTAATTCGGTAGCTTCCCCACGTTTCGCCTCTTCTTTAGCTATTTTCACTTGTTCTGTCATTTTCGTTGCAACTTGTTGCACTTCCTCTTGCATATTCCGTAATAACTGCGATATATTTCTTGCAGAATGGTCACTTTCATCTGCAAGTTTACGTACTTCTTCAGCTACAACGGCAAAGCCCCGTCCATGCTCTCCAGCACGAGCAGCCTCAATAGAAGCATTAAGTGCTAATAAATTCGTTTGGCTAGCAATCTCACTCACAACAGATACAATATGTTCTACTTGTTTCATTCTTTCCTCTAACTTCTGTACATTTTGCATTGAATCTTCATTTTCTTTCGCCAATGTTTGAATACCTTGAATTAAAGACGTAAAGACACGAGTACTATGCCCTAAAGCTTGAACCATTTCTGAAGACAACTCATCAGACTGTTTTGCTTTCTCTTCTACTTCACTTGCAATAGAAGTTGTTGTATCAACAGCGGAAACAATCGCTTGAATCGATGCCGCTGATTGCTCAGCGCCAGAAGAAATCTCTGCAAGAGTTTCAGAAACACCTTGTGCTTGTTTCGTTGCTTCGCCTGTTTGTTTTCTAATTTGCTGTACTTGATTGTTTGTATACGAAAATGTTGTATCAATATTTTTTACCATGCCCCTTAAGTTCCCAAGCATCATATTAAATGCAACGCTTAAAGATTTAATTTCATCATCAGTCTTTGGTAACGGAACATCTTCACGAATGTCTCCTTCAGCCGCTTTTCTCGCCGCCTCCTCTAACTTTCGAAGCGGTTTAATTAAAAATATGGCTGCTCCATATGCTAAAATTCCAGACCATACTACTCCTAATAGCATAACGATAATATTATATGCAGTTTGACTTACATAACTTTGAAAATAATCATATATCACATAAATAAAAAATATACTTGTTGAATATGTAATTAAAGCTAAAACTGTAGTGAATAGCATAAGTTGTGTACGTAAGCCAAAGGAAAATGCCTTCCTTTCTTTTTCCATCTCTTCTTTCCCCCTTTTTATAAGTAATATAAGTACTACCTATATATTATTATCCATATTTTCCTTATAGAAAGATATATTGATTTTTATTTTTTTATTTACATATTTATTACATTACTTTTTCTGTATATAAAATGAAAATAATGTATAATTTTATTTGGATGCCAATTACATATTCAACTAAATAATTTAAGGTTAGGTGATTCTATGTTAAAAATTTTATATCGATTAAACGTTATAAACAGATTAATATTGTTAGTAGCAGTCCCCATTCTTTCCATATTAATTATTAGCGTTGTAAATTATATAAATTTACAACACATGCACAAACAGCTTCAAACTGTATATGTGGATCGTCTACAACCCATAAAATGGCTAGGATCTATTGAGAGCAGCCTGTACCAAGAGTTTAGTTATGTAAAGGAACTCATTATTACGGAAGACGAGAATCGACGTACTACAATTTTAAATAAATTAAATGATACAAATAAAGAAACCGAAAAACTACAGGCTCAATACGAAAATACATATATAACAGGCGAAGAAAAAAAACTCCTTAGCCAATATAAAGAAAAACTAGAAAACTATAAAAAGCATCGTACTCAAATGCTTGATTTCATTAAAGAAAATAAACTTAATCAGGCGTATTCATTTTACCTAACTACAGTTGATCCTAATTTATCGGCTACAGTAGATGCTTTAAAAAATCTTAGTGATTATAACGAAAAGTTAGCTGAGAGTCTGTATAACGACAGCGAACACTCTTATAAACAAGTGATAAGCATAACTATTATTTTATTCATTGCCTGTTTAGTTCTTTGCATTCTTATCTCCTTATTTACTGCTAAATCAATTATAAATCCAATCAATTCATTACGGAGCATAATGAATACAGCTGGAAAAGGGGATTTAACCATTGCCGTACCAAAACAATATCATCATGAATTTGGTCATATGTTTAATAGTTTTGATCAAATGATATCAAACTTACGACAAATTATTAACAATGTGATTCAAACAAGTGCAAAAGTCAAAAGCTCTACAAATCATATCGTTGAAACAGCAACCGTTTCCTCTTCCACTATGGATAACATCGCAAATGCAATGAAACAGTTGTCTCACCATATTAATGATCAGTCTGCAAATATTAAAGATAGTTCTACAGCAATGGATGAAATAGCAAATGGAGTGCAAAGCATAGCTGAATCTTCTACAACGATTTCAAACTTAGCTATTTCTACTTCTGATAAGGCGAATGTAGGAACTGAAATCATTGAAAAATCCATTTCTCAAATGACAACTATCCATACTGTCATGGATGAAATATATAAAGTGGTAGATCAATTGGTTGTTCGTACACAAGATATCGATAAAGCATTACAAACTATTACTTACATTTCTGAACAAACAAATCTATTATCTTTAAATGCCGCAATTGAATCCGCCCGCGCCGGTGAACATGGAAAGGGATTTGCTGTTGTATCTGAAGAAGTTCGTAAACTTGCTGAACAATCAAAACAAGCAGCTACAGATATTACAAAACTTAACTTGCTTGTACAAAATGATACAAAAGATGTAGTCAACGTTATGGGGAAAGGACAACAAGAAATTCAAGAAGGCATTCATGCTGTGCAAAATGCAAAATTAGCATTCCATAATATTGTGAATCATATTAATGAAGTTACAGATCAAATACAAGATATAACAGCAAGTGCAGAAGAAATGTCAGCAAGCTCAGAAGAGATAAATAGCGCACTTATTAATATCTCTTCAATTTCACAAAATATAGTTTCGGAGACTAATTATACATCCCAATCTTCACAAGCCCAATCGGTATCAATACAGGATATTACACATATGTCTCTTCAAATGCAAAAGCTTGTTGAAGAATTAGAAACGTTTGCCACTCAATTTAAAATCAAAAACTTGTAAGTATATGAAAAACCACCTGAATTAGGTGGTTTTTCCATTTGAACTATACATTCAAATTTATTTATATAAGAACTGTCATTTGAAAAAAATAAAGGATTCTGACAATTTGTGACTAATAACAGAAATAAGGGGCAACATTTGTAAAATATATTTTTGACTGGGGGTTTTGTATGATTCAGGTTCGAAATCTAGTAAAATCATTTGGCTCACTTGACGTTTTAAAAGGAATTGATTTAGAAGTACAAGAAAAAGAAGTTGTCGTTTTAATTGGTGCCAGTGGTTCCGGTAAAAGTACATTACTTCGCTGTCTTAACTTTTTAGAAATGTACGATGAAGGTGAAATTCACTTACAAGGTGAACGAATTGATCCAAAGCATTCAAATTTAAACAAAGTCCGCGAAAATGTCGGTATGGTTTTTCAACACTTTAACCTCTTTCCTCATATGACCTCACTAGAAAACATCATAGAAGCACCTATTCATGTAAAAAAATTAGAAGCAGCAAATGCAAAAAAAATCGGAAATCAGCTTCTGCAAAAAGTCGGCCTACAAGATAAAGCAGATGTAACGCCCCATCTCCTATCAGGTGGTCAAAAACAGCGTATTGCTATTGCACGAGCTCTTGCTATGAATCCTAAAATTATGCTATTTGATGAACCTACCTCCGCTTTAGACCCTGAACTTGTTGGAGAAGTATTGCAAGTTATGAAAGAACTTGCTGAAGAAGGAATGACCATGGTTATTGTTACTCATGAAATGAATTTCGCAAGAGATGTAGCTGATCGCGTCATTTTTATGGATGATGGAAAAATTGTAGAAGATGCTCCGCCAGCACAATTCTTTTCAGCTCCATCACATGAACGAGCGAAACAATTTTTACGCAACGTTTTATAATATAACTTCTGTTTCAAACGAAAAGAAATACATTCATACGGTGCACAACTAATCATCTAAATAAAATATTTCAATAACATACTTAAAACCATCCGTATGATCAATATATAGGAGGGGTTTTATGAAAAGAAAACTATTAACTATTGTTGCGAGTATTACATTATGCGCTTCCTTTATACTAGGAGCCTGTAGTAAGGAAAGTGCTACTACTTCTTCAAATGGTAAAAAAGAATTTCGTTATGCGATGAGTGGCTTATATAAACCTTTTAACTATAAAGAAAATGACGGAAAACTTGTCGGTTTTGATGTAGAACTAGGTGAAGCACTTGCGAAAAAAATGAATATGAAACCAACCCCTATTACAAATCCATGGGAAACGCTAATCCAAGGTCTCAAAGCGAAAAAGTATGATGTAATACTGGGCAGTATGGCAATTACAGAAGAACGCTTAAAAGCTGTTAATTTCTCAAATCCTTATTATCGTTCTGGTGCCCAAATTTTTGTAGCTAAAAAGAATACATCTATCTCTTCTCCAGAAGATTTAAAGGGTAAGAAAATTGGTGTTGTAAAAGCTAGTACCTTTAAAGACCTTGTTGCAAAACATACAGATCAAATTACAGAATACGATAGCGATATTACTGCACTTATGGACTTAGAGCCTGGACGTATCGACGCAGTAATTACAGATCAAATGGTTGGTTTACGCATGATCAAAGAAGGTAAATCAAATATAAAAGAAGCTGGAAAACCACTAAACCTTGATGAAATGGGAATTGCTATTCGTAAAGATGATAAAGAAATGGTCGAGAAAGTAAATAAAGCTTTAGATGAAATTATTAAAGATGGTACGTATGAAAAAATCAGTAAAAAATGGTTTGGGCGTAATATTCTTGGTGAAGAGGAAAAAACGAAGTAATTTAGCCCTTCAAAGTTTCCATAAATCATGCCCCACTTTGTGTGGGGCATTTCATTCTCTACTAAAATCTATACAATATGAGGTGAAACGCATGTTTGAAATTTTTATCTCTACCTATCCCACACTCTTAAAAGCTACTATTGTCACATTACAATTAACACTAACATCCCTATTACTCGGTTCACTAATTGGATTACTATTTGCTTTCTTTCGAATCTCTAACAATAAAGTTTTAAATAGTATTGCTCACGTATACATCGCCATTATTCGTGGTACACCTTTAATTGTTCAAATCGCCATTCTCTATTTCGGGATTACATCCGTTGTTGTTTTTACTCCTTTTTGGGCAGGAGCCATTGCTTTAGCAATCCATAACGGTGCATATATTACTGAAATTTTCCGAGGCTCTATCCAATCTGTCGATCGTGGGCAAATGGAAGCTGCTCGCTCTCTAGGTATGCCGTATCCTTTAGCGATGCGCCGTATTGTATTACCGCAAGCATTCCGTCAATCTATTCCTCCTTTAGGAAATCAGTTTATTATTGGATTAAAGGACTCTTCCCTCGTTGCATATGTAGGATTGTCCGAATTATGGGGATCAGGTTTATCCATTGCTGCAGGTAACTTCCAACAATTAGATACATACATAATTGTTGGTTTATATTATCTTGTTCTTGTTCTCCTATTCACGTACCTTGTTAACCTTTTAGAAAAACGACTACAACGAAAAGAAACTAGCTCTATACAAACTGTCAAAAAGAAAACAAAAGAAATTTCTCTTTGAGCAAACTAGCAGGTTGAGGTCTATTTCCTTAACCTTTTTTTGTTTCTGCTCCATACTTTTTACTTCAATAATATTTTTCCATGTATAAGAAATTTATCATATTTCCACAGTCTACCTCTTTACACAGCATAAAATTATCCATAATATAGTAAAGATGGGTGTACACGTATAGACATCTTAAATAGTATAAGGAGGTCGCTATGCTAGATTTAATTTATAAAGATTGGCTGAAACAAAGATATCAAATTTATAACCTTCAGCAACTTACAAGCTACATAAATAACCTAACCAGCCTGGCTGAAACATTAGGATTCTATCAATTACAAAAAGATTTACAACAATTATCTACAACTCTAAAAGACTCTAGTTCTGTTTACGATGTAGTCGAGCATATCACAGAAATGATGCTTTCTTTTAAACAGGATGAGCAGCTACTTAAAGTTTACATAATTGGCACTATCCCTGAGGTACTTCATAATACCTCCATTCAATTTGTCGAAAACATAAATAATGCTGATTGTGTTGTTGTATATAAAGAGACTATTCCTCTTCATTTCATACAACAGCCTATCATTTATTTTTATGAGAACGTAGATGATGAACAAATTATGCATCACGTAGTACAAGAGGTGTTACATACAAAATTACCTTTTGAAACAATCCAGAAGAGATTACAAAAATATATGTCAGTATCTCGCCAAACCCCTCCACTATTAGTAGTAACCGCTGACGACTTATTAACAAAATTTATAAAAACTGAATATACAACTTTACTAAACGTATATCATTTCACTAGCGGAAAGCACTTTTTCACAGAAAAAATCTATGAACAGTTTCCATTCTTCATACTAATTGTGGATTGGATGATGCCACAAATGGATGGTTTAGAACTTATTAATCGATTAAAGAGATTGTTGCCTAGTCGACATTTCCGAATTTTTATGACCTCTACTAAATCAACAGCCCACCACCTGGAGGAAGCATTTAAAGCCGGTGCTGATGATTTTATTGAAAAGCCGTTTTCACCTTTAGAATTTAAGGTTCGTTTGGCGCACTTATTAGAAGGAAGGAATGAAGGCTATTGATTATAGTTACAATTGTACAATCCATAGTTATCTTTTTAATAGTTGCTATTCTTATAGCGTATATATATTTAATTTCACTAAAATTACGTAGTAGAAATTTCAAAAGAAAAAATCATAAATGGAAAGAAGAAAATAGAAAATTTCTATATGAATTTATCATGCATAATAAATGCCATGATTTCAAAATTGAACATACAGCAGATATTCACGCACTAGAATCTCTCTGCATTAAAGCTACACAGCTCGTATCCGGGATTGATGAAAAACAACGCATTCATCATTTATTACAAGTCTATTTGTTTCCCCATTATAAAGAAAAATTAGCTCACGGCACTCATATAGAAAAACAAAATATATTAGATATTATTTCTTTCTTCAAAATAAAAGAGTTTGAAAATGAGGTAAAAGCTATCTGCACTCAAACATCTGGATCTATCCAGCATCAAGCATTTACTACATTAAGTACATTAAACACAAGACAAGCAATTTTACTTGCTACAAGAGTCCATGACTCTATTCCCATCACTATGATCGCTTTAAGTATTTCTCAAACTGAAAATTTTTCTGTTTGGGTTGAGTTTTTCCATACATTACCTAAACAATTTCAATATGAAATTTTAAATGCAATCGGTACACGGGAAGAGAATAGCTGCTATCTTTTCCTCATTCAAAACTTAACGAATGAAGATGAAGAAATTATTATTCGCTCGTTACATGCTATTTCAAAGTTAATGCCGAAAGCAGAAACAAAAGAGCATGTTAAACATTTATTTAAAAAGGACAGTTGGCAAATTCACCTCATGCTTATTCGTGTAATAAGCCCCTTTAAAGATGAAATGTATTTCCCTTATTTACTAGAACAAGCAGGGCATCAATCTTGGTGGGTACGTCGTGAAGTCCAATATGCAATTCAATATTATTCAAACTGGCAAGAAAAATATATTGAAATTGCCTTACATCACCCTGATCGTTTCGCACGTGAAAGTGCATTAGAGGCTCTAGCACGAAAGGATGTGACAACACATGCATTATCTTGATATATTTTTAAAAATTTCACAATGGCTCTTCTTACTCTACATGGGCGTTGCTATCTTATTCTATACCGCTATATTTCTTATTTCTGCATTCACCTTGAGAAAAAAACGGGAACGTGATGAAAATAGAGAATTACTTCATTATTTGCAGTCTAGTATTACTCGACCTGTTTCTATTATTGTTCCTGCGTATAACGAAGGAGTCACTATCGTATCAAGTGTCCAATCACTCTTAACGTTAGAATATCCTGAGTTTGAGGTAATCGTTGTAAACGATGGATCAAGTGATGATACGTTAGAACAATTAAAAGATCATTTCCAACTATATGAAATCCAGAACGTGGTTAGATTACAATTAGAAACAGAGACCATTCGAAAAACATATCGCTCATCTGTTAATAAACAAATTATTGTTGTCGATAAAGAAAACGGCGGCAAAGCGGATGCTTTAAATGCAGGTATCAACATTTCAAACTATCCGTATGTTTGTTCATTAGATGCTGATTCTCTCTTAGAACGTGATGCACTTATGAAAGCTATGAAACCAATTTATGAATCTCCAGAGAAAGTTATGGTAACTGGCGGAAGTGTTCGTATTGTGAATGGTTCTTACATACAAAATGGTCAAATGATCGAAAATCGTCTTCCAAAACAACCTCTTGCTCTCATGCAAATTATTGAGTATTTGCGTGGATTCTTATTTGGGCGCTTAGCATGGAGCAAGTATAATATTCTTCCTATCATTTCTGGTGCATTCGGTATTTTCGATAAAGGAGAAGTTATTCGTGTTGGAGGGTATCAACGAAAAACTGTCGGAGAAGATATGGAACTTGTCGTTCACCTCCATAAAAAAGCTTTACAAGATGGAGAAGAGAAGAAAATCATTTATAATCCAAACGCAATTTGTTGGACACAGGCTCCCGATGATTTAACAACCTTCCGCAAACAACGGAGTCGTTGGCACCGTGGTTTAGGTGAAACCTTATGGCGCCATAAGGATATTTTATTCCGTCCAAAATATAAAGCTTTCGGTATGATTGCAATGCCGTTTTATTTATTACTAGAATGGCTCGGTCCTATTATTGAAATACTTGGCTATTTACTACTACTATATCATTTACTATTCGATGAAATTTTCACAGAATATGTATTTTTACTGTTAGCTGCTACCGTACTATACGGATCATTCCTATCCGTAGGAGTTGTTTTATTAGAAGAATGGAGTATGAAAAAGCAAAATAGTATTAAAGATTTCACACTCTTACTTCTCTGGTCGTTAACTGAATCATTTTGGTATCGTCCGCTGACTGTTTGGTACCGATTTTTAGGACTATTTCAAAGTCTTTTCCGAATTAAAGGTTGGGGGAAAATGAAACGTAAATCTCTTGAAAACCAATCTTCAGAACGTTTTTGGTGGCTACGAAGAATTGCCTTCATCCTAATTATTTTAGCAGTTATTTTCGGGATAGATGCAACAAAACACCGATTGCAACCAACGCTCCTAAAAAGCACTGCAGATAATATTTCATATGGTTTTAAAGCAGAGCGAAATAAGCAAACCCTTCAGCATTATACAGGAGGCAAATGGGAAGATTGGACAATTAAAGGTGTGAACCTAGGTATGGCAAAACCAGGGGCATTTCCAGGTGATGCTGCAATTACAAAAGCAGAATATAAAAAATGGTTGAAACAAATTAGCGAAATGGGTGCAAATACGATTCGTATTTATACCATTCACCCTCCTGCTTTTTACGAGGCTTTATTTGAATTTAACCAACAAGCAAAACAACCTTTATATTTCTTCCATGGTGTATGGGTTGAAGAAGAACAACTGTTAGAAACAAAAGATGCTTACAAATCAAAAAATGAACTCTTTAAAAATATTGAAAGAACAGCCGATGTAATTCATGGTAATACAACAATCGCTGCTGAAAAAGGACATGCTTACGGCGAATATAATTATGATGTGTCACAATATTTAGCTGGTTGGATTCTGGGGATTGAGTGGGATCCTGACATGGTCATCGAAACCAATAAAAAACATGCTGATAAAACTTCATTTAAGGGGAAATATTTCGAAGCGAAGAACGCCAGTCCGTTTGAAATTTGGCTAGCTGAAGGAATGAATCATATCGCTCAATATTCTATTAGCAAATATGAGACCGCTCAGCCTATCGCTTTTTCCAACTGGGTTACAACAGATTTACTAGATCACCCTGCTGAACCGTTCATCGGTGAAGATGCTGTATCTATAAATCCAAATCATATCTTTGCTAATAAGAATTACCCAAGCGGGGCGTTTGCCTCTTATCACGTGTATCCTTATTACCCTGACTTCTTAAATTTCGATCCAGATAAAACAAATTTCAAAGACCATCGCGGGCAATCCAATAGTTACGCTGCTTATTTAAAAGACTTGCATGATTCACATGAAATGCCTGTTGTTATTTCAGAATTTGGTATCCCAGGATCCCGAGGTATTTCTCATAAAAATATACATGGAAAAGACCAAGGGCATATGAATGAAGATGAACAAGGGAAACGTAATGCAGAGCTCTTCGAAGATATTATTCAGGCGAAATTGGCCGGCGGTATTGTATTCATTTGGCAAGATGAATGGTTTAAATTCTCTTGGAATACAACTAAATATGATAATACGGAAGAACGACCACATTGGAACAACGTACAAGTTCCTGAACAACATTTCGGTTTGCTATCATTTGAATCCCATACTATTAATGTCGATGGTGATACGAGTGATTGGAAAACAAAAACAAAAATTGGAGATAAGAATGGTTACACGACTTTCGTAACACACGATGAGTCCTATTTATACTTATCCATTCATCGTCCAAAAGCTAGACCTCTTGAAGAGGAACCTATTACAATTGGAGTAAACATATTACCTGAACAAGGAAATAAAGAATTTAACGGCCTTTCTATGAAAGAAGGCGCTGATTTTAAAATTGATCTGCACGGCGGACAATCTAATCAAGTACTTGTTGATTCTTACTATGATGTATTCTCTTATGAATTTGGTTTCCAACGAAATCTAGTTCCTTATACAAAACCTGAAAAAAATAGCGGGCAATTCTCCCCTATTTATACAGCATTAAGTTTGCCAATTACATTACCACTTACTCAGGAGCAATTGCCATTTGAAAAATTTAATGTCGGAGCATTAACTATGGGAAATAGCAATCCGGCTAGTGCTGATTACAACTCACTTGCAGATTTTTCTACTCCTGCAAAAGAAACCATTGAGCTTCGAATTCCTTGGATGGTATTAAATGCAAAAGCACCAAACATAAAAGAATTTATTGGTGATATTTATGCAAACGAAGAAATAGATGGTTTAACTACGAAACAAATTATTAACGCAATTGGATTTACAGTTCAAATTGGAGCTGAAAACATTACAACTGCACAAGATGGCGAATATGCTATGTATAACTATTCAAAATGGGGTGATGTTGTCGAATACACATCACGACTCAAGAAGAGTTACTACTACATGCAAAAAGTATATCAAGCTACAAAATAACAAAAAGCAAGCTACCTTTTAGTAGCTTGCTTTTTGTTATTTTGTATATATATTTACTGATTTACTTTTTTAATACTCTCTTCTTCCTCTATATGTTCCTCACGATATGAAATATTATGAGGATCTAGCCCATTTCCTAAAGAACCATAGAAATGCTCTCTATGCGGATCCACTAATTCACTTCCTTGATAATACACACGTGGTGTATTCCATAGCGCTGCCAAAGCTTTTGTCATCGGCATCTCATGATAACGTTCCGGCCACATTTCTTTAATTTTCTCTTTTACTAACGGGTAGTATTTAGAGCTCATAGCAGGGAACAAATGATGTTCTGTATGATATGAGAAATTGAAGTGTAAAACGTCTATCCAACGCGGCACTGTTACTGATAAACAGTTTGCTAACGGATCATTTACTGGAACAATTGGATTTAAGCGGTGATTTGTTGCGATATATGCCATTACAATAAAGTTAGCAATTAACAATGGAATCACATATGCAAATAACCATTTTCCAGGTCCCATAATAAACAATAAACTAATCCAAACAGTCCAAGGCAAAAGAAGTTGAAGCCATACAGATTTTTGATTGGATGACTTAAACTCTTTTATAAAATGAAAGAACATTCGAGTCGAATGCAATGTAAATTGAATTGTTAGTGACAGAAAACTAAAGAATGAACGTACATGAAGAGGCATGCGATATACCCAGCTCAAAAACTTACTCTTTTTAAGCTTCTCAAGTGTAGGCCATGCATCTGGATCATTCTCTTCATGTTGTGTATGAACGTGATGCGTTGCATTATGCCACTTTCGCCAAAGTTTAGGACCTGTTGATAATGGCATAAATGCAATCGCTCCTAAGAAATCACGAAGCCATGCCTTTCTTACAACAGTTCCATGTAAAATCTCATGCCCTAAAAACCCAAGTGAAGCAAAACATAATCCAAGAACGATCGCAATTCCTAGATTAGCCCACACATTCAATTCAAATACACCAATCGATATTAACCCCGCCAATGCCACAAGCAAATAAGCCAGTCCACCAAACAGACGAGTAGGAACTGGTTTAAATGCCTTTTTCGGCAAATGTGGTGATACACGTGCTGCATACCACCCAAACGTATGAAGCTCCTTCATCCTTTTGCCCCTTTCTTATGCCGCGCCTTGCGCAACTTACATATATCAATTCTTGCTTCCAGATTGATTTTACTAGGTGATTAAAAAAGCCTCTATTATAAGGAAAATATACTCACTCTATCGTCACTTACTTTTCGCTTTTATTATCAATGAAAAACATTTCTCTTTTTACTCTCTATCAACCTTTCCACATGATAAATCATATCAATAGAATTTCCACATTGTCAATAACTTTTATGACCTAGTAATAAAAGTTGGTTATATTTTTATAATTATACTTTATTTCACTAAAGAAAAAACATAGATTTTATAAGGTTTCATCCATTATGCATATACGTACTTTGCCATGCTATAGACTCTATCTTATTCAAGAACTCTCTATGTAAACAACAAATACACTCATCTAAATCTAGTTTTACACAACTTCTACCTCTTCATACCGACAACATCTGATAATTATATTAAGATAATTTCATCTTTCTTTTAAATAAAAATAGCCTCCCTCTCAAACAGCACACATGAATTTCATATCATATGGAAATATTAAAAGGAAAATTGTTCTAAATCAGGAGGTTTCCTTAATGACAAGCGATACATTTCCACAATTCCCATCATCTTATTGGATTGAATCTACTCAAATCCCGACTTTTCCCCCTTTATCTGAAAATATAAAGACAAAAGTTGCTGTTATCGGTGCTGGTATTACAGGTATTACTACTGCCTATTTACTTGCAAAAGAAGGCATCGATGTTGTATTACTTGATTCTGGTCTTATTTTAAACGGGACGACTGGGCATACAACAGCAAAGATAACAGCGCAACATGATCTTATTTATGATGAATTAATCAATCATTTCGGTATGGAAAAAGCCGGGCTTTACTATGAATCAAATAATCATGCTCTACAATTTATTAATGAAACTGTGCAAACATATAAAATCGACTGTAATTTCTCAAATGAAGATTCATATTTATATACAACTACCGATAAGGGATTAAGAAGTTTATCGAAAGAATATGAAGCCTATCAAAAATTAAATATACCTTGTGACTATGTTCAATCTCTACCGATTCCAATTCCAGTACAATCTGCACTTGTCATGAAAAATCAAGCCCAGTTTCATCCCCTTCTTTATTTGAAAACACTTTTAGAAAAGTTTGTGGAGATGGGCGGAAAAGTTTACGAACAAACGACTGCTATGGATGTAGAAAAAGGAGATTCTCCACAAGTCATTACAAAGGGCGGACATCGCATTACTTGTGAATATGTTGTCTCTTGTTCACACTTTCCTTTTTATGATGCCAATAGCTTTTTCTTTACGCGAATGTACGCAGAACGCTCTTATGCTCTTGCTATTAAAACAAAAACAGATTATTCAGGTGGCATGTATTTAAGTATTGATGACCCAAAACGCTCCTTACGCTACACTACAAGCAATGGGGAAAAATTAATTTTAATTGGCGGAGAAAGTCATAAAACAGGACAAGGAATAAACACGATGCTTCATTACGAAGTACTTTATTCTTTTGCGGAAGCAACGTTTGGAATAGATGAAGTTCCTTATAGATGGTCAGCACAAGATTTAATTACGCTAGATAAGCTCCCTTATATTGGACATATTAACGAGAGCAATCCAAATATATTTGTTGCAACTGGATATCGTAAATGGGGAATGACAACTGGAACTGCTGCCGCTCATTTACTGAAGGATTCCATTCTAAAAGTAGACAGTCCATATAAAGAACTGTATGCACCATCACGCTTCCATGCAAATCCAGATATAAAAACGTTCTTCTCCCAAAATCTTGATGTTGCGAAACATTTAATTGAAGGAAAGATTGAAACTGCATTACGTAAACCAGAAGATCTCGAAGTTGGTGAAGGATCTGTCGTACATGTTAACGGGAAACGAGCAGGTGCTTATAAGGACAAAGATGGAAAATTACATATTGTCGATACAACTTGTACACATCTCGGCTGCGAAGTTGAATGGAATAATGGTGATTGTACTTGGGACTGTCCTTGCCACGGTTCACGCTTTTCAATTGAGGGAGATGTTATTGAAGGTCCGGCAGATCAACCGTTAAAACGAGTTGATAATGAGTAAACAAATAAAGAAGTTCAACAGAATGACTGTTGAGCTTCTTTATTTGTTATAAAACCTTTTCATATAAATTCTGATACAAGAAGGAAAATATTAACACCAAATAAAATAATATACTCATCTACAAATAAAAAGGGGGAATACTATGCAACCTTCAGCTCCACCTCATCTAGAATTTACAGAAACTATCTTTTCGAGCTCTATTACAAAACTTGTTGTTTTTATTTGTTGGCTAGCTATTCTAGCTGATGGATATGATTTAGGTATTTACGGTGCCGTTCTGCCAAAGCTCCTAGAAGACAAAAGCTGGGCACTTTCGCCGGCACATGCTGGTACAATTGCTAGCTATGCTTTATTTGGTATGTTTATTGGCGCTATTCTAGTTGGAACCATTACAGATCTAATTGGACGGAAATGGACGCTTATATGCTGCTTAGCACTTTTTTCTATCACAATGGGCCTAGCTGCACTTGCTCCTTCTCCCGAATTATTTGGTTTATCTCGGTTTATCGGAGGAATCGGATTAGGTGGTGTTATTCCAACAGCTTCAGCACTTACTGTTGAATATTCACCAAAAAAGCGACAATCTTTTATTTATGCTCTTATGTTTACTGGCTATCCTTTAGGGATCGTGTTAGGCGCTATTTTGTCGATGTTTATGTTAGAAGGTTTCGGATGGAGAACTATGTTTGGCATCGGAATGATTCCACTACTCCTTATTCCTTTCATTATTCGTTATTTACCTGAATCCATTCAATTTTTATTATCACGTAATCGCCAAAAAGAAGTTGACCAAATCCTTAATCGTTTTCAAATTGAATTCTATGTGAAAGATGAAACGCATCAACCCTCATCTAATATGCGAAAGAGAAATGGATTTCTTACTTTATTCTCAAAAGAATACAGAAAAGCAACGCTGCTCTTTTGGATCACTTATATAATGGGTATGTTTTTAATATACGGTTTAAATACTTGGTTACCTCAGATGATGCGACAGGCAGGATACCCTCTTGGATCTAGTTTATCATTCCTACTTATGCTAAATATTACTGCCGCTATCGGTGCATTATTTGCTGGAGCAATCGCCGATCGTATAGGAGCTAAAATTGTTATTAGCATCTCCTATCTTATGGCAGCTATATGTATTGGACTATTAACAATTAAACCATCTGTTACAATCATCTATCTTTTAATTGGTCTTGCTGGAATTGGATCAGTTGGCATTACCCAAATATTAAATGCATATGTAACACAATACTTCCCATCACATATCCGAGCTACTTCCTTAGGCTGGGGACTTGGACTTGGCCGAGTTGGCGCAATTACTGGTCCTATTCTTGTCGGTATTATTATGACAATGCAATATGACTTAGCATGGAATTTTTACTTATTCTCATTTGCAGGTCTTCTTGCAGCTATATCTGTTTTCATTATTCCTACAAAATAAAAAGAGCACAAACTTACTTGTGCTCTTTTTCGTATACCGCAAACAACATATCTCGAAACAATGTATTTAAACTCTCAATATCGATCCCTGATCCCTTTTCAATTCCTTTTACGTATTGCTGATAGTAATGAATTTGTTCTTCTAAAAATTGATTCAACACCTCAATTTTCACTCCAACATCTAATTCAGTACCTGCCTTTTTCTTTATTAACAACCGTTCAATTTCATCTAATACGCTACGCTCTATTGATAATTCTGTAATTAATCGATCGAATTCTACAGGAGGCAAAGTTGTTTTCTCCTCTAGCCACTTACAAGCCAAAATAGGACGCAATACATAAAAGTACTTTTTCAATTTTACATTCTCACCTTGCAAAAATTCACGATAATTTTTTGAAGCCATATGTAAGTAATGGTATATCGTTGCTTTTGGATCAAAATTCTTTTCACTCATTTGCTGAAGCTGTTCTGGAAAATTAGAGTTTTTCGAATAAAAAATGGGTGATCGAATCCATTCGAGTAAAGCTGGGTTTGACTTTGCAAATAGTTGTAACGCTTTTTTTATATCCCATCCGCTTATATCTAAATCATCACTAATCGGATACTCAATTACATCTCGTTTATCATGAATGGATAAATACCATTCTACCGGGTGCATATAAACGAATCTAACATCATAATCACTATCTTTTGATGGAAATCCCCATGCACGACTCCCTGACTCCACAGCGAATAAAATTTTCACATCATTTTCTTTCTCAATTCGTTCTAACTCCAACTTAATTTTCTCTCTCATTTCATACCCTCTCCATTTTTTGATTATTTCCTTGGAAATTCGACAAATATATTACTAAGTTTACTACATACTAAAATAGCTGTCAGAAAATTTCCGACAGCCTGTCAAAATTCGTTATTTTTTACTTGTTCTTTTCAGTTATACTAACCGCAATTCGTTCAAACTCTTTTTGAATCTCCTCTTTGTATGCATCTACTTTTGAAAAATCCATAGCAGCAATATAAATTCGTTCTAATTTATCACGAACTGATTTCGCCTTTGCTAAGAAAGACATCGCCTCATTCATTTTTGCTTTATATTGAATAGAGACGTCACGAATTTCCTCCGCATACTTCTCATCCGTCCCTGGTGTCACAATAAGGGCATACATATCTATAATTTCATCACCTTCGCGGCTTGGAAAATATTCATGTGGTGCGGTGCTATCGAAAATCGCAAACCCTAATTCTCTTACGATCACCATATCAAGACTATTTGGATCAAACCCGCAATGATATACTTCAACTTCAAATCCTTTTTCTTCTGCTGCCTTAGCTAATTTTTTGAGCATTGTTGATTTCCCAGAACCTGGGCGTCCTTTTATAAAATAACGATGTGGTAATCCTTCTGTTAAATTAGGAACAAAATCAACTGCTCCTTTCGGTGTAGCTGCTCCTAAAAACCGATGTTTCACAAGCGATTGTTTCCCAACTTTATCTGTAAATAATTTCTGAATGAGCTGCTCGGTTAGTTCGTTCGCTTTATTAAAATCAATATTACTAATATATATTTTCTCCCACTCATCATGTATAACTAATGCCTCGTTAAAACGAGCGTAAGCAGCTTGAAAAGCTTTGCTTGCTTCTGAAACAAATCGTTCAATTTCCACTTTCTGCTTTCTTAACTTATCTGAATCCCAAGCAATTCCTAAATTAATATACTCCTCGACAACTCCTGGCATTTTTGGCTCAATAACATGCGGTGATGTTCCATCAACAATTCCTACTTTTAACTTCGGGATAATGACACCATCAACCGATTTATTATCAGAAGAACAATGTAAAAATTCAATATCATATCCCTTTTCAACCCATTCACGACCTATTACCTTAATTAAAGAAGATTTTCCCGTTCCAGGTCCACCCTTTAAAATAAATAATCTGTTTAGTCCTTTTAAATTCTCTTCATATAAATTATGAAATCCTCTAGCTGTATTTCCACCAGCATAATAATTCAATACATTCCCTGTCACTGCACTCACTCCTTCGCAGCATTCTATTTACATAAGCTACAATATGCGAGCAACTTTATTTGGGTGAATACCTATTTTGTGTTGCACAGAAAAAGGAAATGAATTACAATTTTATTATCACGAAAATTCCGAACTTTAAATTGAATATACCTTTATCAAGAGAGGCAGAGGGACCGGCCCTTTGAAGCCCAGCAACCTCAGTTTATACAAACTGAATAGGTGCTAATTCCTGCAAAATGCATTGCATTTTGAAAGATAAAACGTAACTATTGTGTGCAAAACTCATCTTTCTTGATTATGAAAGGTGAGTTTTTTATATTTCAAAATATATACTTGGAGGTATTTAAAGTGAAAGTAATTGACCTATCCCAAACATTTGAAAACAATATGTCTCAATTTCCTGGAACACCAAAAATCAATTTAGAAGCCATTACAAGTGTTGAAGAGACAGGATATCAAGTTACAGATTTTCATTCTGTCGTTCATGTTGGTACACATTGTGATGCTCCTGCTCATTTCATTTCAGGCGCAACGACTATTGATCAATTGCCCCTAGATCAATTTGTAGGTGAAGCTGTTCTTATTGATGTAACTCATGTACAAGAACGAAAACTACCTAAAGAAGTATTACACAATGCTGACATAAAAGAAGGTGATATTGTCATTTTCCATTCCAACCTATCTAATAAATGGAATACAGAAGCGTATGAACAAGAAGCCTTTTATCTTTCCGAAGAATTAGCTGAAGAATTAGTTCAATTAAAAGTAAAATCTGTCGGTTTAGATTTCATTTCTCCTGACGAGGTAACGACAGAAACATCACCGATTCATCACATACTACTTGGGAATAATATTTATTTAATCGAAAACTTAACAAACTTAGATTCCATTAATGCGAAACGTTTCTTTTTCTCAGCAGCTCCTTTAAAAATTAAAAATAGCGATGGTGCTTTCGCAAGAGCATTCGCTGTAATTTTTTAAGCAAACTATACAAAAAAGCAAAGATCATCATTGACCTTTGCTTCTATTTCTTTTATTTAAACTAAGAAAGAATTGCTCAACGCGAGGACGTAACCAAGCTAAATAATCTTTCTCTTTCTTCTTTGTACAAGCTATTTCTTCCCCATCGACCATTCCGACAAGCTCTAGCTCTAACAGTTGCCTCGTAAATGCTAGCATATTTATTTCTTCTTCCGGATACTCTTCTTTTAATTTCTCCTCAATTTCCCCTAATAAAAAACCGTCACGCATCATTGCCAATGCATCAATCCAAAGTGGCGGCATTTCATATTTTTCTCCTGTAATTGTATCTTTTACAATATAATTCTTTTGCTCTTTTCGAAATTGAATCGTGTGCAAGCATACAGTCGAATTTAATGTTAATTCCATCATACCACCTCTTTCATAATATCTGCATAGAAAAAAGGATGCGCGTGCACCCCTTCTTTTTCTAACACTACCGAACCGTTACATGAATAACAAATCTCATGTCGATATTTTCCTCCATTATAAACGAAGTATTTTATAAAAAAAACCCTTCTCGAAACATTTTATAAAATGTTTATATTTACGCAACAAGAACACTTTTCTGAAAAATATTTTCTTCTAGCACATTATGCTATCGGTAAAAAAATCTCCACTTTCATTCCTAGCTCTCCGCTACTTTGAATCGCAATACTTCCTTGCTACTCCTCATGATCAATACAAAACTCTACATATTATCTCATTAAATTATAAGTATGAAATTACTTTCAGAGCAATCTGTAACCTTATAACGGGAAAAGGAAGGAGATTTCCCCTTCCTTTTCATCACAATTTATATCCACCTTACTCGATCATGTAGCAATCCATCCGTAAAGTCATTTCCACCAACTACAAAATCATTCATATATAAATTCAAATATTCTCCGTACTTACTTTCTGTATTTAGTAATAATTCCTCTACATAATAGGCACCTTGTTTAAAGTTATCGAACAGTAAACTACACAAGCCAGCATAAATGCCACATCCTACTTGGAAGTATGTCGCATTCGTTTTATATTTATGAAAAACTTGACTGCTATTCATCACGTTATACATATAGGTCTCGCTATTTTCATAAACGAGTAATACACCGACTAGATCCTCGCCCGCAATCTCTTCTTCGGCTGGATTAAATACTTTACGATTCCAATTCCATAGATCTTCTACCTTATCTAAATTCTGTCTAATTATATTTGTTGTATACTCGTTAATTCGATAAAGAAACCCTACTTCCATGTTAAAGTTTTTCCCTAAAATTAAAACTTCCTCATGCGGCATCAAACAACCATAAAACTCTTTCTCTCCCAACTTTACTTTATACTCTGAAGCATATACATCTTCATAAAAGTAAAGAGGACGATGATGACTCATATACATCGGATAACTCCATATCGCTTCATCTAGAAATCGCTCTACTGCCCATGAAGCATACAGTGTATGAGGCTTTATAAGTGCTGTATCATTCAAAAATGACGTATCATGTTCTACTATATAGCATGCTCTTGGCTTTTCATTCGGGCGTTCCTTCATAAGTTCAACAACCATCCATTGAACGACACCTGGATTCATACCTGAGCCTATAATTGCTTTTGTATTTGTAAATTTATCTTTTTCCTTCTCAAATCTCGTATATCTTTCCGTAAGCTGAAAGCCGATTAAACTATCATCCTGATCTACTGCCTCGTTTTCCAAAGCTGAATTAATATAACAAATTCCAAGTTCATTACAACAGCTTAATACTCTGATCGTATCTGCCCCCGAAACATCAATAACAACGCTCGTACTACTTTCTTTTAAATGCTTTTTAAATGTCACTACATCTTGGAGGTCTATTTCGGATAAAAACAATTGATCTTTCAAATTTGGAAACAACTCGTCATAATACGTCCTATCTTTTTGTTTTATATCAACCAAATAAAATGTAACATTCTTTATCACTTCATAAATCGGGTCTTTTTCATTTACTATCGCTTGATTTAAAATCGCTAAAACTGCTTTTGCTGCTCCACCAGCACTGCCAAGTAATGTAATCGATAACGAATTTGGAAACTGCTCCACCAACAAAACCCCTTTAATATATTAGTTAAGCAGTTCTCCCTCAAAAAAATAAATTGAATA
This sequence comes from Bacillus sp. FSL R9-9834, assembly GCF_038006905.1. Taxonomy (NCBI): domain Bacteria; kingdom Bacillati; phylum Bacillota; class Bacilli; order Caryophanales; family Bacillaceae; genus Bacillus; species Bacillus sp. FSL R9-9834. Next base: position 385,384 of record NZ_JBBOWD010000001.1, on the reverse strand, counting down.
CATCAAAAGATAGCTCGTACATATTCTTTATAATTTCGCACAAAATTTCCTCTTCAACAGTCATACTAACATATTTATATTCAATTCATTTTTTCCCTCATATTCAAATCGATCTAAACAAATAGGCTCGACCTTTTCTTCTACATATAAAAGAAAAAGCCAGCCCTTTCAATTAACTTACGGACAATGGACAGATTTTACATGTTGAATATTTACATACATTTTCGCATCACGCGCCTTTAATATTTCAATATGACCTTCATCAATTTTTGCCATCTTTCCGATTTTATTAGATTCCTCACCTAAATCGAACACCATGATTTTGCCAGCCATTTTAATAAGCTGTTCTTCAAAAGTTCGAGCTAACGTAATATTTAATGGATTCACGGGGAGTTCATTTTTATTGAGGGCATAAGGCACTTGATTTTCTTTATACGGAATTAACCATTTCAAATGCTTTAAAGATATATACACTGTTTTATAAACCGGGCTATAAAAAACGATATAATCGTTCATTACACTTGTAACATATCCATGTATTGGAGCATTTCCAGCTACATAAATTTCTGTGAAAATCCCTTTAGAGGTACTTAATACTTTCCTCAAAGAAATTGAAGGAGATTCTCTCTTAATGACAGAATCAACATCTGGTTTTGCTACTTCTTCATCATGTGGTCGTAAAATTTTATAATGTTGTACATGATATAAAGATATATATACGTAGTCTTGTCCATTGTAAAGAACAACGATATCATTTCCTACGTCTATTAATACACCTTTAAATCTTTTTTCACCGATTAATTTAATATATATATTTTCTCCAATATTTTTATTCAACTCATTCATCTATATCCTCCTTCCTATAAATTTCTTCTTTCCTGTCTTCGGTAAAAAAATAATCAGGGCAAAGTTCTGTCTTAATAGTAAGTAATTCCTTTTCATACTATCGAAATAAGAAATTGTTCTTCTCTTTCCCTCATAATGCCCCTCTTATTTATTAAACATTATTCATCTTCATTCTTTTTACATTTAACTACTTGACTCACACTCTTAATATGATAATTAATGATATAAATGACCTCATCACAGTTTACTAGTGTAATACATTCCTCATGCACTTCACTTAATAAGCCTTCTACACACTCTGGGCCGCCACGATTAATCTTTACCCACTTATACTTCAAGTCACATAATACATCGACAAAAGTATCATCATCAGAGCAGAAACATGAAACATAGCAATCGTCACATTTACTTTCTTTCACTTTCTTAACTAGACTCTTCACGTGTTTCAATTGGTAATATACTAATTCACCAAGAGGGAGTTGTAATGTAAGGTAATCTCTTCCTAACGATACAAGTACCCCCACTCGACTCTCTGGGCCACGAAGATTTACTTTTACAGTCTCACCAACTAAGCACTTAATTTGCTCACAGCATAATACACTGTCCAAATTCATATCCTCCTTTCTTATTATCTTCCTCTACTTGATGGTCTTTGTGCGCGCTCTCGACCTGAACAACAGCTTTCATTATTACTTTCTTCGCTCTCTTCGCACGCTACTGTGACACTCTTAATATGAGGTACTGCAACTAATATAACTTCTTCTTTTACAATTAATGTCACAAACTCACAAGAAACATCTTGTAAGATACCTTCAACTTTCTCTGGGCCACCACGATTAATTTTCACCCAATGATATTTGAAGCTTTGAAGTAGCTTTTCAAAGTCACCTTCACACTCACATTCCAACCATCCACAATCATCTGCTTTACAATCTTTCACATTTTTTGTAACGCTTTTCAGATGACGAATCTGATAGTAATAGAGCTCTCCTTTTTCATTCTTTAATACAAAGTAATCCGAACATACTGCGACTATTGTTCCTTTTTGAGATTCTGGACCACCCCTGTTTACTCTCACAAAAGATCCAATTAAATCTTCCAAGAAATCACAATGAAATAAACTCACGAGAAAACCCCTTCCATTAATTTATAAGCTTTTGCACTGATAGTATATGTATCTGTACAGGTTACGTTCTCTATGTTTGTCCTAGCTAGAAAAAAATATGCTTTTAACATGGTAGACTATTACCTATCAAAATTTGAAGAAAGGCTAACAACTCCTTATGCTTTAATATCTTTAAACAAAAAATCCCTTATGAAGATACATTTCTGCATATCTTCATAAGGGATTTCCCATAGTTTAATCTTCGTCTTTAACATCCATATCTTCTGGAATGGGTTCGTTCAATATTTCTTCCACTAATTGCTTATATTTCTCCATTTGTTCTAAATGTGTATTGAATTGTTCTTTATTTAATAAATATTGCTCTCCATCAAATAGTGCACGTATTTTCTTTTGCTGAATTAACTCTTCAATATACGACTTTGGTAAATTCAAATACTCCGCAGCTTCTTCTACTGTTATATACAACTCGTTCATTCCTTTATTATTTTTTCCTATATACTGTATCTTACTTTATTTTTGTAAACAAATAAAAAAGATTTTGTAAATGCAACCTAAAAAGCAGGTAGATGCATTCCATATATTGTATAATAGTATATAGTAAGAATTTTTTAAATATAGAATGGTATTACCCATTTACACAAAGGAGAGTTAACATATGGCTACTCGTCACATCATTACAATGTTAGAAAAAACATTACAAATTGAAACAGAAAACACAATTTCTCATTTAACTGCATCTTTATCTGATCGTATTCTTTCTCAAAGCGTAGCAATACAGGAAAACAATTGTTACCATACAATTGGAGAATGGTACAAAAATCATTTCTTATTCCAACAAGATGATTTCCTTTGGGCTAAATACGTTTTCTATGACGCATATTGTGAGGAAATAAAAAAACAAGGTCATCTTACAAAACGTGTTCGCCAAATATTAGAATCATTAGCTCGAATGCATGGAAAACAGTACATTGCTTCTATATTAAATATGCCATTTCCTAACGAACGAGCTAAAGGAACAGCATAATGTAATACTGTTCTGCGTCAGCAAAACATAGATTCATTGTTTTATAGGAGGATTTACAAATAAAACGTTCATTTCACATGAACTGATGAAACCGGTGTCATTATAATGATTGAAAATATAGTAAACAGGAAAACCCCCATTTATCTCTCTCGTCATTTGAATAGAGAAGTAAATGGGGGTATACTTGTTCCTTTACTATTTCATCATCTGTTTAATCAATTCACGATTTCTCTTCTTAAATACTTCATTATGCGAAGAAACCATTCCATACTCACTTGCATCTGGCTGAATAAATTGTTTCGCTTTATTTACAGCATTTCCAGCATCTTGGAATGCTCCCGCGATTAAGTGTAATTTTCCTTCATGCTTTAAAATATCCCCAGCGGCATATAATCCGTCTACTGAAGACTCACTATTTGCATTCCCTGCAATATAAAAATTATCTATAATCGCAACGTCTAACTCACTATTTTCTAATAATGTAATGTCACGTTCATATCCATGATTAATAATAACTTCATCAATAAGTAAATGAGAAACTTCACCTGTCTCATGATTCGTTAATTCTACATATTCAATCGCTTCATGACTATCACCAGCAATTAATTTTGTAATCGATGTATGAAAGAAACACTCAGCTGAGCTGTTCAGCAGTTGCTTCACTTGTGCTTCATGACCAGATAATTCTTCTTTTCTATATGTTACATATACTTTTTTCGCGATTGGTTCTAATTCATTTGCCCAATCAACGGCAGAATTTCCTCCGCCGGAAATAATGATCGTTTTATCTTTGAAACGCTTTAAAGACTTCACTGTATAATTTAAATTCGATACTTCAAATCGCTCAGCACCTTCAATTGATAACTTTTGTGGTTTCAATATACCACTTCCAGTTGCCACAATAACTGTTTTTGAAAAGTGTTCTTTTCCATCGTTTGCTTTTAACGTAAAAGTGCCATCTTTATTACGAATAATCGATTCTACTTTTGTATTTAATACAACTTCCGGCTGAAATGTTAACCCTTGTTGTACAAGTTGCTCAATTAATTTATCACCTGTAACTGGTAATAGTCCACCTACATCCCAAATCATCTTCTCTGGATAAACATGTATTTTTCCACCTAGCTGTGGTTGAAATTCTATTATTTTCGTTTTCATTTCTCTGAGTCCACTATAAAAAGCTGAATAAAGCCCTGCAGGTCCTCCGCCTATCACAGTTACATCAAACAATTCTTCTCGATTCATTCGTGCTCACTCCTCAGCTACTAATAATTGATTATCATTCTCAATAAAATATAACCTGTTTCCGCAAAATTTACAATTAAAATTACTATTGACAATACAACTAGATAAAATTATATTATTTAATGAATCAATAGTGATAATCATTATCAATTTGTTAATAATTAGAAAATTTGAGATTACATCTTCTTTTATTAGTATGGTTAATACTATATTGTGACATCTCACATTCAAAATTTTTAATAAACATTTTGTATTACCACTACTCTTTCAAAAAGATTGCAGTTAAACAAATTATTGTATACACATATCATCTATTTAAAGGAGACAGACGATGAAAAAGTTATTTATTTCACTAACAGTTCTTTTCGTCCTTGTTATGAGCGCTTGTAGCAATAGCTCTACAGACAAAAAGAATGATGCAAAAGGTAGTAAATCAGAAACAATTACATACCAATCTGAAAATGGTAAAGTAGAAGTTCCTGCAAATCCAAAACGCGTTGTTGTTTTATCATCATTCGCTGGTAACGTAATGTCATTAGGTGTAAATCTTGTTGGGGTAGATTCATGGTCTAAACAAAACCCACGTTTTGATAGCAAACTTAAAGATGTTGCTGAAGTATCAGATGAAAATGTTGAAAAAATCGCTGAACTAAATCCAGATTTAATCATCGGTTTATCAAATATTAAAAATGTTGATAAGTTAAAGAAAATCGCTCCTACTGTAACATACACTTACGGAAAAGTTGATTACTTAACACAGCATTTAGAAATTGGTAAGTTATTAAACAAAGAAAAAGAAGCAAAAACTTGGGTTGATGACTTCAAGAAACGTGCACAAGAAGCTGGTAAAGAAATTAAAGCAAAAATCGGTGAAGATGCTACAGTTTCTGTTGTAGAAAACTTCAACAAGCAGCTTTATGTATACGGCGAGAACTGGGGCCGTGGAACAGAAATTCTGTACCAAGAAATGAAATTAAAAATGCCTGAAAAAGTAAAAGAAAAAGCATTAAAAGAAGGTTACTACGCATTATCTACTGAGGTATTACCTGAGTTTGCTGGTGATTACTTAATCGTAAGTAAAAACAAAGATACTGATAACTCATTCCAAGAGACAGAATCATATAAAAACATCCCAGCAGTAAAAAATAATCGCGTATACGAAGCAAACATGATGGAATTCTATTTCAACGATCCACTTACATTAGACTTCCAACTAGACTTCTTCAAGAAGAGCTTTCTTGGTAAATAATACAAACATGAGGAATTCTTAAATTAAGAATTCCTCTTCCTTTATTCTATGAAAAGAAAAGATGTGAAACGAATGACAAAAGAACATGACAATACACGTTCTATAGCTTTTACATACAAATTAATTTTAAGCATAATTGCATTCTTTCTTATTTTTATGGTGGCAATGGTATTAGGTGCTGCAGATACTTCAATAAAAGACGTATGGTTAGCACTCACTTCCTCCGCTAAAGGGGATAAAATATCTATTATTCGCGAAATACGTTTGCCCCGTGAAGTTGCTGCTATTTTTGTAGGGGCTGGACTTGCTGTTTCTGGAGCAATTATGCAAGGATTAACACGAAATCCACTTGCAGACCCTGGATTATTAGGATTATCTGGTGGAGCAAATGCTGCACTTGCGTTAACGCTAGCCTTCAACCCTTCCATCAGCTATCTTTACTTAACATTTGCTTGCTTTATAGGTGCTGCAATTGGCGCAATTATGGTATTTGGCATTGGCATGATGAAAAAAGGTGGACTCTCCCCTCTTCGAATTGTATTAGCTGGTGCTGCCGTTTCAGCATTTTTGCTTGCAATTTCAGAAGGTGTCGGCATTTACTTCAAAATTTCACAAGAGGTATCACTTTGGACTGCTGGGGGCGTAATTGGAACAACTTGGGGACAATTAAAAATTATTATTCCAGTCATTTCAATTAGTATCTTTATCGCTATCTTACTAGCAAAAAAATTGACAGTTCTTAGTTTCAGTGAAGAAGTAGCTATTGGACTAGGTCAAAAAATTATTGTTATTAAAACCATTCTATTTATCATTATTATCTTACTTGCAGGTGCGTCTGTAGCACTTGTCGGAAATATGGCATTTATCGGTTTAATGGTACCTCACATGGTACGCCCAATTGTCGGTCCAGATTACCGATTTGTTATACCGATGTCAGCAATTGCTGGTGCTTCCTTTATGCTACTTGCAGATACAATCGGACGTACCATTAACGCTCCGTACGAAACACCAGTTGCTGCTATTGTCGCAATTGTAGGATTACCATTCTTCCTATTCATTGTACGTAAAGGAGGAAAAATGTTCTCATGATCCCATCTATTCTAAGAAAACAACGTCTTATTATACTCGCTTTACTTATCCTAACCATTACAACTATTGTAATTGGAATGGGGCTCGGTTCAGCATCTTTATCTTATGATCGACTACTCCCAACATTAATGGGACAAGGAACTTTTAAAGAGGAGTTCGTTTTATACTCATTAAGACTCCCTAGAATTGTCATTACATTATTAGCTGGTATGGCTCTCGCTTTATCAGGAGCTATTCTGCAAGGACTTACTCGAAATGATTTAGCTGAACCTGGTATTCTCGGAATCAACTCTGGGGCCGGTGTTGCTGTTGCTATTTTCTTCTTATACTTTCCAATAGATGTAGGTTCATTTCTTTACTTACTACCTGTCGTTGGATTTATTGGAGCATTTCTAACAGCTGTTCTAATCTACGTATTTTCATATAGTAAATCAACTGGACTTCAGCCGGTGCGATTAACATTAACCGGTATCGGTTTTGCATTCGCACTATCTGGAATGATGATTGTCCTTATTTCATCCGCAGATCGTATGAAAGTGGACTTTATCGCCAAATGGATTGCCGGTAACATTTGGGGAGATGACTGGATCTTTGTTTTAGCAATGCTTCCATGGTTAATCGTATTCATTCCGTTTGTTTTCTATAAGGCAAACCGATTAAACATTCTAGCATTAAACGAACCGGTCGCAATTGGCGTTGGAATTGAAATTGAAAAAGAACGCAGATACTTATTAGTGGCGGCCGTTGCGCTTGCAGCTGCAGCTGTTTCCGTAACAGGAGGAATTAGCTTTATTGGACTAATGGCTCCTCACATCGCAAAATCTTTAGTAGGTCCAAGGCATCAAATCTTCATGCCTATCGCCCTTTTAATTGGCGGATGGCTATTACTATTAGCAGACACAATTGGACGAAATATCGTTGAGCCTAACGGTATTCCGGCAGGTATTGTTGTCGCTTTAATTGGTGCTCCTTACTTTATGTATTTGTTGCTTAAGAAAGCATAGAAAGACCCTCAAGAGTCAAATCTTGAGGGTCTTTCTTGTTTCATTCTATTGCTGTCCATACCCTTCAAACTTCTTCGCCAAATTCTCCATCTCATCTTCTGGCAATAACTTAGGCTCTCCGACGCTTTTCGTTTGATAATAAATTTGTGCACAAAACTCAATTTCTTCTGCAACGGTAAATGCCATTTTTATATGATTTGCACCCGCAATTAAACCGTGATTCGCAAGTAAAACAGCACGGCGATCAATCATCCCTTCGAAAGCCGCCTCTGCTAATTGCTTCGTACCAAATGTTTCATACGGTGCACAACGAACATTAGGGCCTGCGAAAGCAATTAAATACGATACTGCGGGCAGTTCCCATCCTAATGATGCAATCGTCTTCGCATAAGGAGAATGTGTATGCACAAGCGCATTTATATCTTCACGCTTTCTATAATAAATAAGGTGCATATCGAGTTCGCTCGATGGTTTTCTCTCTCCCTCTACTACATCGCCATCTAAGTTTAATATAACTACATCTTCAGGCTTCGTTTCATAATAATCTAAACCACTTGGGCTAATGGCAACAAGACCTTGCTCGCGATTGAAAATACTAATATTACCGCCTGTCCCCTTTGTTAAACCGCTAGAAAGCATTTTCTTTCCATACGCTACAATTTCTTCTCTTTCTTTTTGTAATAACATATACATCCCCCTAAGTATGAAGCTTATGATGACTGACTTTTTAACTCTATCTACTTATTGAAATAGCTTCTTTAAGTTCTCTGTAAACGGTGCTTTTACAATCCCTTTTTCCGTAATAATCGCTGTTACATTTTCATATGGCGTGACATCAAATGCTGGATTATATACTTTACTTTCTTTCGGAGCAGAATATTGCCCGAAGCGATTGATCACTTCAGAAGCATCTCTTTCCACTGGATTGGTATTAATTGCTCTTCCATCATCTTCTCCCCTTACTTCGCGTAGTGCATTGACTGTTCGTTTAACGTTTCTACAAAGCTTGTACCTGTTTTATATTGATTCGCTCGTAAAATAAATTTCTTTGCAACTTGAAGACAAATACGTTCCGCTCTAGCACGTGATTCCTCATTCTCAATACAAGTAATGTCTTTTACTTTCGCTAGCCCAACAATACGACGAATTAACTCAAGACCCGTCACCGCAGCTGTATCCTCTAATACAGATTGTAAATAGATTTCGTTAAAGCCTTCTTCCTTCGCCATAATCTCTGGCACATGAATATCCCAAGCGTCTAAAAACTTCTTCTTAAATAAATCAATTACCTCTACCATTGTCGATTGTAACCAATCCATCACCTATTTCTTTACACTTTAGCCCCTTTGCATGTTCAAACTTACATAATTTCTCTTTCACATATACAATCACATCATTAGCTTCCATTAAAAAATACTTCGTGAACTTAAACATGGTTTCCCCTCCACACTAATTGTAAGCGTTTTCTAAAAGCTATAAAAAATAATAGGATTAAATCTTTCATCCTATAATATATGTTCTTCTTTTTGAAATGTATATCTAGGTTTTATTATATCTTGTTAACATCTTGAGTCAATGTTTCTATATCATTGCAATATGCTTCCTAATTATATATTTGAGAGGACAAAAATTGTTCAAAAAGATTCTAGTTCATTTTATTTTATTTATCACACAATTCTTTGTAAAATAGAAATAAGCAGTTCCTTTTCAAAAAGACAACTTCTAAGAAATATTTCCTTCCTAACAATTTACACTTACACCATATCTCTAACATACACACTACTCTTTCAAACAATCATTGAAAATTTATAAACTTAAAGTTACCTTTCAGTTCCCTGTTATCCTTAATTGAGAATAAATATTAATTAAATTGATATAAAGTTCGTTTATTCTCTTGACAAAATAACCACTTCTATATGATAATTAATATCGAATTAGAATTATTATAGTTAATTAAAAAATATATTTTATGAGCACACTATTTTTTGATGCTCAAAACCAACATTTAGGAGGAATTTTAATATGTTATTAATCGGCACAGAAGTAAAACCGTTTAAAGCTAATGCTTACCATAATGGAGAATTTATCCAAGTTACTGACGAAAGTTTAAAAGGAAAATGGAGTGTAGTTTGTTTCTACCCAGCTGACTTCACATTCGTTTGCCCAACTGAACTTGAAGACTTACAAAACCAATATGCAACTCTTAAAGAGTTAGGCGTTGAAGTATACTCTGTATCTACAGACACTCACTTCACTCACAAAGCATGGCATGATAGCTCAGAAACTATCGGTAAAATCGAGTACATCATGATTGGTGACCCAACTCGCACAATCACTACAAACTTCAACGTTTTAATGGAAGAAGAAGGTCTTGCTGCTCGTGGTACATTCATCATCGATCCAGACGGCGTTATCCAATCTATGGAAATCAATGCTGACGGTATCGGCCGTGACGCAAGCATTCTTGTTAACAAGATTAAAGCAGCTCAATACGTACGTAACAACCCAGGTGAAGTTTGCCCAGCTAAATGGCAAGAGGGTTCTGCAACACTTAAACCAAGCCTTGACCTTGTAGGCAAAATCTAAGGAGTTCGATCAAAATGATACTAGATGCAGATATAAAAACACAACTATCCCAATATCTTCAATTAATGGAGAACGATATTTTACTTAAAGTAAGCGCAGGAGACGATGACGTATCTAAAGATATGTTAGCTCTAGTAGACGAATTAGCTACTATGTCATCTAAGATTACAGTAGAAAAAGTTGAATTAGAGAGAACACCAAGCCTTAGCGTAAACCGCCCTGGTGAAGACACTGGTGTCGTATTCGCTGGTATTCCATTAGGACACGAATTTACTTCATTAGTGTTAGCTTTACTACAAGTAAGTGGACGCGCTCCAAAAGTTGAACAAAAATTAATCGATCAAATTAAAAACATTCAAGGCGAATATCATTTTGAATCTTATATCAGCCTAAGTTGTCATAACTGTCCTGATGTTGTACAAGCTCTTAACGTAATGAGCGTTCTTAATTCTGGTATTACACATACTATGATTGATGGCGCTGCATTCAAAGAGGAAGTAGAAAGCAAAGACATCATGGCAGTACCAACAGTTTTCCTAAACGGCGAATCTTTCGGAAGCGGTCGTATGACACTTGAAGAAATTTTAGCTAAAATGGGTAACGGTCCAGATGCATCAGAGCTTTCTGATAAAGATCCATACGATGTTCTTGTTGTTGGTGGCGGCCCTGCTGGTGCAAGTGCAGCAATTTATGCAGCACGTAAAGGAATCCGCACTGGTATCGTTGCTGAACGCTTCGGTGGTCAAGTAATGGATACTATGGGTATTGAGAACTTCATCAGCGTAAAACGCACTGAAGGTCCTAAGCTAGTAGCAAGTCTTGAAGAGCACGTTAAAGAATATGACATCGATGTAATGAATCTACAACGTGCGAAACGTTTAGAGAAAAAAGAACTTATTGAAGTGGAACTTGAAAACGGCGCTATTCTGAAAAGTAAAAGCGTAATCGTTTCAACAGGTGCTCGCTGGCGTAATGTTGGCGTACCAGGTGAAGCTGAGTTCAAAAATAAAGGTGTAGCATACTGCCCACACTGTGACGGTCCATTATTCACTGGAAAAGACGTAGCAGTTATTGGCGGAGGTAACTCTGGTATTGAAGCAGCTATCGACTTAGCAGGTATTGTTAATCACGTAACTGTTCTTGAATTCATGCCAGAATTAAAAGCTGATGCTGTATTACAAGAACGTCTTAACAGCTTACCAAACGTAACTGTTCTGAAAAACGTTCAAACGAAAGAAATTACTGGTACTGATAAAGTAAACGGTATTTCTTACATCGATCGTGAAACTGAAGAAGTTCATCACGTTGAATTACAAGGTGTATTCGTACAAATCGGTCTTGTTCCAAACACAGACTGGTTAGGCGAAACAGTTGAACGCGTTCGCGGTGAAATCGTAACAGACAAGCACGGCGCTACAAACGTACCAGGAGTGTTTGCTGCAGGTGACTGTACAAATAATCCGTACAAACAAATCATCATCTCTATGGGTTCAGGTGCAAACGCAGCTTTAGGTGCATTTGATTACTTAATCCGTAACTAATATAGACGTGAGTAAAAGACGCATTACCAATTAGGTAATGCGTCCTTTTTATTACAATGTATCTACGTAGTCGTCAAAATCCTTCCAACATAGTATTGTATACGGCGACCCTATATCCAATACTACTTTTACATCCTCTGCCACTACTTTGATTCTTTTTAATGTGCTGTCTCTTTTTCCGGCCGGATAAATAGCAATTTTTACAACTTCCTGTTTTCCACCCTCATAAATCTTTATTTTCAATTCTAATTGGTCTATTTCTTCTTTTGAAGGAATCTCTTTTCCTTCCCAATCACACATTTCGAACAGAGGATATCGATCTCCATGCCATTCCTCAACAATTTCAATGACTTTAAGGATAATATAATTCCCCGATACTAATTCATAACTAACAGCATCACCTGCTTTTAAAGAAGTATTAGCTATAAATCTCTTCGGTACTTTTTTCGCTTCTGGCTGCGGAGAATTTAACTGTTCTCTTAATTTATTTAAAACTACTTCACGTTTCTTCTGTAATTTAGGTTCTTCTTCCCAGCGAGCTAAATCTGTACCACTCTCTATTATTTGCAATGCCTCCTGCTTAACATTCTCTTGAAGTCTCCCTAACCTCCATTGTATGGAAGCAAATACTAACCAAAAGGCAATAGTTTCTTCATCATCTAATTCATTCTTGTACTCCTCAATTACAATCCTACTTGCTTCCTCATTTGAATATTCATTTGCTAACAAATCCTTATATAGTAACTTAATATCTTCAGCAATATCGTCTGATAATATTGCTACTCCCCAAGCACCCATACATTAACACTCCAATCTATACACTAAAAACCTCTCATTCCCATTCTTCTCATAAGCTCCAGGCAATCTTACTTCCCTCTTCAGCTCAAACGCAGTCTGATTTTCTAAGAAGAAAATATAGTCCTCAGAAGGATAATATAAAATAATATCCACTTCTCTCCCCGTTTCTTCTACAGAAAGTAAAATGTTATTTACTACGTTCATAAATACTTGTACAGAAAATGGGTTGAAGAAATAAAATCGGTTATCACGTGGATCAATCTCATATTCCTGCGCTAAACAGCATTCAAACCCAATTTTATCTTTACTGTTTCTTACCTTGCGTGCATAACGATCAAGATTATCCAACGCTTCTTTATAAAACTCTTCATTCATTTCAATTCCAATCGCTGAAGCACCGCACTTATGGTGCATATAAAAGTTCAATCGTCCTTTTCCACATCCAAAGTCTACAATCTGGTCGCTACTTCTTATTTCATATTGATTCAATAACTCATCTAATCCACTATACGGCGTCGGTTCATAACGATGATAATGCATAGACTTGTTAAATCCTTTTTGCTCACCGACTGTTTTTATATTTAAAACTGCATCATAATATTGTTCGTTCATTCGACTTCTCCTATTAAAAAATGGTACTTATTATTATACACCATGTACTGGATGCTCATTTTTCATCGAAATAATAGGTACGTGAAATTATATCGACGATTTTTTCAATATATCTACGTTTCGACAAAGGATATCGACTTAACGACAAGTTCCTACAAAAAAACAGGAGCTCCCTAGCCCCTGTCTTCTAACACTTTCAATACAGTTTGTTTTAATATTTCTACCCCATCCATAATACAACTATGATCGAACTTCATATACGGATGGTGTAATCCAGGTTGTAGGTCTGCTCCTAATCCAAGCATGACAGCTTTTAAATGTGGTTTCTTCACTGTGTAGTAATGGAAATCATCGCTTCCTGTCGTATAAAGTGGCCCCGTACATTTATCTTCCCCATACACTTCAAGAATACCTTTACGCATAAATCGCTCAGCTTCTTCTGAAACTTCAGCTCCTGGCGCGAGATCAATCCACTCATATGAAGTTTTCGATCCCATCGATGCAGCTGCTTCTATGACATGCTCTATTTTTTTCTTCAATTCTTCTAATAATGTATTACTCTCCGCTCTGACATCTAAGCTAAAATGCCCGTTACCCGGAATAATATTTAAATTATCACCACCAGCTTGGCACCTCGTCATCTTTACTGAATAGGAACTTTGCGGTGGTAGCCATATGTTTTTCAAACCGATATTAATCATGGAAATAACATCAATTGCATTTATCCCTTGATGTGGGCGTGCTCCATGTGCATCTTCTCCGTGAATCGTACCCTCTAAAAATCCTGCTGCTCCGTGACGAATTGATGGGGCAGCCTGTTTCAAAGATAGTTCTTCAATCGGGCGCAAATGAACACCGAATAGGAAATCCGCATCATCCACAGCACCTTTCTCTACCATTTTTAAAGCACCATTCCCTTTCTCTTCTGCTGGCTGAAAAATAAATCTAACTGTACCACTTTTCCATCTCATATTCTTTAATTGTAAAATAAGTCCCATTACAATCGTCATATGAGCATCGTGACCACACGAATGATTCGCTTTAAATTCTCCATTCACTTCTTGCCAAAGTGCATCCATATCAGCGCGAATCGCAATAACAGGATTTCCGCTTCCAATTTCAGCAATCACGCCTGGGCAATCATCAAATATTTTATATGAAATTCCTTCTTCTTTTAAAAAGTTAGTAATATACGCTGTCGTTTCATACTCTTTCCAACTCACTTCAGGGTTTTCATGTAAATGCTGAAAAATTTCAGTTAAACGCTCTTGTAGTTCTAATGTTTTCAAAGCTACATTCTCCTTCCCAAATTCCAAAACCATTTAGGTTAATTATACTTATGAAAAACAGATGTTTTTATGAACATATTGAATTTTAAGAAAAAAGTCAATTATTTATTTTTAAACACTGAAAAAGCTTACTCTACATCTATATTACAAACTAAACAAACAACTAGAATATTACTTATTTTCTGTCTTTTATATTGACGCTTACATATATTTTTAGTTATCATAACCTAATAAACGTCTATTTTACGACAATTCTAAAAATACAAACAAACATACATAACAAGGAGGACCTTTATGAAAAAAGAAATACCTTTTGGTGTAGCCATGATCCCTATTATCATTACAGTTGCAGTTATGATGGTTACAATTGTTGTATTAAAACAAAGCCCTCACGTCCCACTTATTATCGGTACAACCGTTGCTTCCATCGTCGCTTGGCGTTACGGTTACAAATGGAACGACATTGAAGAAGCAATGTATAAAGGAATTCGCCTCGCATTACCCGCTATCGTTATCATTATCCTAGTAGGTTTAACGATCGGTGCTTGGATTGGTGGTGGAATTGTCGCAACAATGATTTATTACGGTTTAAATCTATTAACTCCATCACTATTTTTAGTTTCCATTACAATTATTTGTTCTATTGTTGCATTAGCTATTGGTAGCTCTTGGTCTACAATGGGAACAATTGGTGTTGCAGGAATGGGCATTGGCCTTAGTATGGGAATCCCAGCTCCAATGGTTGCCGGTGCTATCATTTCCGGTTCTTATTTCGGCGATAAAATGTCACCGCTTTCAGACACAACAAACTTAGCCGCAGGATTAACAAATACAGATTTATTCACACATATTCGTCATATGTTATTTACTACAATTCCAGGTTTAATTATTACTCTTATCGTTTATGCGTTCTTAGGAAGAAGCTTCGGCGCTAACAATATTGATGCAAAAAGTATCGAGCAAACGTTACAAGTATTGCAGCAAAACTTTGTTATCTCGCCTTTCCTACTAATCATACCTGTAGTCGTTATGGTATTGGTCGCTAAAAAAGTTCCTGCTATACCAGCTATTCTCGTAGGTATTATTTTAGGATTTTTATCACAAGTCTTTATTCAAGGTGGTTCTGTCTCATCAGCTGTTGCTGCACTCCAAAGTGGATTTGTCATAGACACTGGCAACAAGCTAGTAGACGAGCTATTTAATCGTGGTGGTTTAAGCTCTATGATGAATACCGTCTCTATGACAATTGTCGCTATGACTTTCGGAGGAGTATTAGAACATACAGGTATTCTTCGCTCCATTGTAAATCAAATTTTAAAATTAGCGACATCAGCAAAAGGACTTATCGCTTCAACTATCGCATCTTGCTTTGCAACAAACCTTACTTGCTCTGAACAATATATCTCGATTGTTGTTCCTTCAAGAATGTACGCGAATGCATACACAGAAAAAGGACTACATTCTAAAAATTTATCCAGAGCATTAGAAGATGGCGGAACATTAACTTCTGTTTTTGTACCTTGGAATACATGCGGTGTATTTATACTCGCAACACTCGGCGTAGGTGCTTTCGAATATGCTCCTTATGCTATATTGAATTTCATCGTACCTATTATCTCGATTATTTACGGTATAACTGGTCTCACAATTACGAAACTATCTGACATTGAAAAAGCGGAACTACTAAAAAAACAAAAAGCTCAATTAGAAGCTTAAAGATAACGGTAAATTCAGTTCGTATATTGCGCGAGGACGCCCTTGTTGATAAGGCATTTCCTCGCCGCAAATATGAACATACCCATAATCAACTAGTTTCTTTAATAACCTTTCAGTTGATCGTCGAGTCACTTGTAAGTATTCAGAAAGATCTGCTGCTGTAAACTTCAATGACGGATGTGATTGACTAAATTGAATAATCTTTGATAAATTTGCTGGGCTAAGTTTCGTTTCCTTCGCTATTTTCATTAGTTCCGGGTTGTCGTTCTTCAAACTTTGTACTCTCTGTTCTTTCGGGAACGGACCAAATAGTTCTTTATCACTTGTTAGTATATAAAAACAGTGGTCTATTGGATTATTCTTCGCGAAACCTTGGGCGATTTTAGCATTTTGCTCCGCTTCTTTCACAGTTTTTCCGTAACCAAATCCAATAGCTATCGTTCCTTCTATACTCGCAAATAAATTATTTATCATATTTGTTTTTATAATGGATTCAATATCACCACGAGTTGTATACAAAATGAACGTCATTTCATCAATTGTTTTAAATGAACCACGTAGTTCTTTTGAAATGACATTTAATTGCTCAAGCAAAACATCTCGTAATTCTAAAGAAGAAATAATACAAGCACCAACAGTAGCTGAATGGCTTCTTGCTAACTCAGCTTTTATTTTTGCATCTTTTAACCCATGTATAATAGATTGCTTTGGATCTATCATACGTTCTGAAGGAATACCTATTTTTTGAAGTTCATCATAGACAGCATGAATACTAGTTAAAGCTAAATGAGCTTCTCCAGATTGATATTTAGCTACATGAAAATCAATAACTCTATTTATTTCATCTTTACTCCACAGCATATTTTCATAATCAAACACTTGTGGACTTTCTTTTATACCGATATCCTCGAGCACATTTACAATAAATGAGCGGTCTACTAAATCAATTGAGATTTGATGTGGTTGAATACCTTGGTGATACATGACAGAAAGAATGGAAGATGCGATGGTTGTCTCGTCTTGCTGTAAGTACGTACTCGGAATTCGTAATTGTTCTCTTATTTCTTTTGCCATATAATAAGGTAAAGCACCTGAGAAAAAGATGAAATCACAAGGCTTTAAACGCTTTAATAGTTCAGAAGATTCTGCCGGATGAAGGTAAATATATGGATCAATTTCTATTTCTTCTATTTTATGAGCAATAGGTAAAAGTGTCTCCATAAACTCTTTTGAACCGACAACTGCAATTTTTATCATCATTTCTCTAACTCCTTATCATTAATTAACGACTATTTAACGTCAACTATATCAAATGTACAAAACCATTGTAAACAGGAAGGGGTCTTTATTCAATGAAAATTACAGCTATTCACCTTTATGCAATTCGTTTACCGCTTCGCGATCCGTTTGTTATTAGTTATGGTTCTTATTCTGATATGCCTTCTATTATCGTCAAAATGGAAACAGATGAGGGCATTATCGGGTACGGTGAAGGCGTCGCTGATGATCACGTTACAGGCGAATCATGGGAAAGTACTTTTCATACTTTAAAGCATACACTAGCTCCTGCCCTTATCGGCCAAAATCCAATGAATATCGAAAAAATACACGATATGATGGACAATACAATTTACGGTGTTCCAACAGCGAAAGCCGCAATTGATATTGCTTGCTTTGATATAATGGGTAAAAAATTAAATCAGCCTGTATATCAACTAATTGGTGGGCGCTACCATGATGAGTTCCCTGTTACTCACGTTTTAAGCATCGCAGACCCAGAAGAAATGGCCGAAGAAGCTGCCTCTATGATTCAGAAAAGTTACCAATCTTTCAAAATGAAAGTCGGTACAAATGTAAAGGAAGATGTAAAACGTATTGAAGCTGTACGAGAGCGTGTAGGAAATGACATCGCGATTCGCGTTGATGTAAACCAAGGTTGGAAAAATAGCGCAAACACATTAATGGCACTTCGTTCATTAGGACATGTAAACATCGATTGGATTGAACAGCCTGTCATCGCAGACGATATTGACGCAATGGCTCACATTCGTTCTAAAACAGACCTTCCACTTATGATTGATGAAGGATTAAAGAGCTCTCGTGAAATGCGCCAAATTATTAAATTAGACGCTGCTGATAAAGTAAACATAAAACTAATGAAATGCGGTGGCATATATCCCGCTGTAAAACTCGCTCATCAAGCTGAAATGGCAGGCATTGAATGCCAAGTTGGATCTATGGTCGAATCATCCGTTGCCTCTTCCGCAGGATTCCATGTCGCTTTCTCGAAAAAAATCATTACGAGCGTCGAGCTAACAGGTCCATTAAAGTTCACGAAAGACATCGGAAACTTACATTACGACGTACCATTTATTCGCTTAAACGAAAAGCCAGGACTCGGCATTGAAATAAATGAGGATATCCTGCAAGAACTTACCGTCTTTCAAGACGTTGTACGCTAAAGGAGGACTAACGCATGACAGTTCTATACGAAGGCAGATTAAAACAAAATAATGAGCAATTTCACGTTACATTACTCACACTAGAGAACATCGAACAAATCTTATCACTACAAAACGTTGTAGTTGAGACGCTTGAGGATAAAAGTCGCTTACAACCACTATCGTTAGAAGAATTTCAATACATTCTAGAAGGAAATGGCATGATGATCGGTGCTTTTATCAAAAACGAACTCATCGCATTTCGCGCCCTACTCGTCCCTCCTATCGACGATGAACATTTAGGACTTGATATCGGCTTACCAGAAAGTGAACTACACCGCGTCATCTATCAAGAAATCTCAAACGTTCATCCGAACTGCCGCGGAAATGGGATGCAAAAAATATTAGCGACAGTCATCATGGACGAATTACAAAAAGAAAACGGCAAATATGATTATGTGTGCTGCACTGTTGCACCTTTTAACATTCCAAGTTTAAAAGATAAGTTCTCACAAGGGATGGAGATTGCTGCACTAAAGGAGAAGTATGGTGGTAGTATGCGGTATGTTTTTGTGAAGGAATTGAGTGGGGACAATGAAAGGGATTGGACCGATATTAAGAGCATTCCAATGAACAATGCTGGTGGACAACAGGCGTTGCTTTTGGAAGGGTATCGTGGGTATGAAATGGAGAAGGTGAATGAAGATTTTGTTGTGAAGTTTGGGAGATAATTGCTACACCAGAAAAAAGGAGATGGCTGCTGTAACATCTCCTTTTGCTTTCTCTTCCTTGAACATATCGACCGCAACTCTAAATATATCAGCGATTTTTGAAATATATCGACTTACCGACAAAGATTGACAATAAGTGCATCACTAAACCGTCATCTTCCAACTAGATAACGCTAACCAATTCTCCATTTCCTTATAATCAGGCATGATCTTCCCGACAAGACGCCAGAAAGATCGATCATGATTTAAATGAACCATATGACACATTTCATGAACGACTACATAATCAATTACCCGCTGTGGTGCCATCGCTAACTTCCAATTGAATGTTAGCTGTAAATTTGCATCGCAAGTACCCCAAGTACGACTACTATCTGTAATACGAATAGAACGTGGTTTTGTTTTGAAATTACTTTGATGCGCTTTAATACTCTTCTCTACTAAAGTTTTACACTGCTTATAATAAAATCGTTTTAAAGCTTGCTGTATTTTCTCATCTTTAAGATCTTTCACATAAATATGTAGCTTATCTCCTTTAAACACTGCATTGTCTTGCGTAATATTTGTATCTTGAGAAATTTGTATCGGATACGTATTTCCTAAATACAAAAAGCCTTCTCCTTGATCATAATCCTTTTCCTGTGGTCCACGCGCTCGCTCCTCCATTTCCTTACAGGTTGTCTGAATCCAATCCCACTTCTCCTCTAGCAACTGGACTAAATATTCAACAGGTGTCCCTTTGGGAGCTTGTACTTCTACATTTCCGTAAGAATCTACAAAAAGACGCACTGATTTTTTCTTCTTATAAGTTATATGAAAATTAATTGTCTCACCTAAATAAGTATGTACCATTTCATCACCTAACGTATTATTTTACATATAAAAAGAGTAGGATACGAACGTCCTACTCTACCTATTATACCATTTGCTGCTTTGACGGACTCATTATCCTCTATACTTTACAGCTAATCCCTTAATGAAATTCCTTGCGTATCTATCGCCGCACTCTTTGTAATTTTTATGGCCTTTTTTTCTTAATAGAGCGCCTAGTTCTCCCTTAGTCACCGTAACGCCTACGCTATCTAGTATATCAAGTACATCTTCACTCGTTAATGAAAGTGCGATTTTCATTTTCTTTAGAAGAAGATTATTCGCACTCTCTTTGCTTTGTACAGGTGCCGGTTGTCCTGGTTTCGGATCTTGCTTTCCTCTTTTTAAAGTAATAAATCCATTTAAAAATGCCTCTAACATCATCATATCGCATGTTTTTACGTACTCATCTTCTTCCACATCAGGGTTTTCAGGTTCGTGCTGAGGCGCTCTCTTTATTTTTGTAAGCATATCAACTACGTCTTCTTTCGTTACTTCCATTCCGCCAAGTTTAAAAATTTCTACCATATCTATATCTTTTATATCTAAAGCATATCTTACTCTTTTTAATATATCGTTATTGCTCATTGCCATTATTTTCCCTCCTGAAATGTTGATTATTTTTAACTTTTTATTTGTAATACAGTTTACCGTAACTAATCTCAATTTAATTATTTTTTATTATTTCAATAATCAAATTTAACAAAAAAGGTAGTGCCTTCGGATCCTGTTTGAATTTCTATTTTTGCATTATGACGGGCAGCAATGGCATAACATACGCCTAATCCCAATCCAGTTCCATTATCTTTGGTTGTGTAAAATGGAGTCCCCAGTTTCTCTAATACTTCAGGCCTGATACCATTCCCTTCATCCCGCACTGCAAGCACCACACATTTTTGCCCTTCTTTATAGGTGCTAATGGTTAGAGTTTTCCCTGTACTCATCGCTTCTAAGCCATTACGGTATAGGTTCATTAATAATTGCCTTATCTCATTACGATTTAAGAGTAATTCTGGAACGTCATTTGTATCGACTTGAATATATTTATTTTGATTATGCGTATCAATCTTTATTAAAGGAATAATATCACGGATAATTGAGTTTAAATCTAACATCTGCAAATCTGATTTCTTTGTATTACCTATTGAGAGAAATTCAGTAATAATAGAATTGGCACGATCAAGTTCTTCAACCATTAAATTAAAGTAGTTATTATGTTTCTCATAGTTGTTCTCTTCTTTTAATAACTGCAAAAATCCTCGTACTGTTGTCATTGGATTTCTAATCTCGTGGCTAATACCTGCTGCCATTTGCCCTATTAACTCTATGTTGGATAACCTTTTCAATTCCTGCTCATATTGCTTTTTTTCCGTTATATTTTTACAAATACAACAAATGCCATCATCATACGGATATGCAATGACTTCATACCAATATTCATCAGAGGTAGAAAGAAATTCGAAATGAACTGTATTTCGCTCTGACATTACACGATGAAGCTCCTTATATATAACTGTATCGATGCTACTTGGGAAGACCTCCCATATATTCTTACCTAATACATCTTTTGCTGTTTTTCTTTGCGGGAAATGTTGATGCTTATTTACGTACGTAAATTCCCATTTATTATTCAAAGTCAAGAATCCATCCGTAATACTTTCAATCACACTTGTAACTTTTTCATTAGCAACAGCTAGTTCTCTCGTTCTTTCTTCCACCATACTTTCAAGTTGATCCATATATAACAAGTTTGAAAACGTAGGAGCTGTAGCATCAACGATAGATTTTGCCAGTTGAATTCGGGAAGCATCGTAATTATGAGCTTTTGCCCCTTTACCAACGACGATTACCCCTAATACTTCTCCCATCGAAACTAATGGCAGCATCAGTAGGCCCTTACTATCTATATTTTTTGTTTGAATAACCTTTCGAAGCTTGGCTTCATAGGTTTTCTCCATCCAGTCAGTTTCTGCCCAATCACAGTCCGCGCTTAATTTCGTTGTTTTAATCGTTGTTTTATCTAGCCGGTCTAAAAGGTGGGCAGCCATGTTTTTACTCTCTAAAATCTGTCCTAAGTAAAAAAAACATTTATCAAAAATCTCCTGTACCGAGGAACACACTGATAAATCACGGGTAACATTTAGTAACAGCTGCTTCTCGGCAATAAGATTTTCTTTTTGGGTTAAATTTTTTGCGTTTTGAATGGCGACCGCCGCCATATTTACATAAGCTTCAACACTTTGAATTTCTGAATCTGTTAAGTTCATTGGAACTCCATAATCAAATAAAAAAACAAGACCAAATAACTCTTGCCCAAATGAGATAGGCAGAGCTAATAAAGACTTAATTTTGAACGCATCGACTGGTCTCGGATCCGGTCGATGATCCTTTGAGGTATCAGGAATATAGATCGTTTTTTTAGTTTCAATAACTTCTTTTGCCAGTAAGTCTATTTCAGGATCAATTACCTGCGTATCGAGCGTTACGCCATTTATGGTCTCTGGTTTTCCCGCAAACCCTCTAAATGTTCCATCTTCTTCAGGTAAATAAATTCCAACAGCGTCACACCTAACAATCTCCTCTGATATCGCCATTGTTACACGCTGCAATACTTCACGTAGTTCTAATTTTGTATTTATTATTTTTGTTATATTTGCGAGCCTAGAATATCTCGTCTGATCACTTAACATTTACATAGCCTCCAATTATAGGCGTAATAAAGTGAAACTTTATTTAATAAGTGGGGGTTTTGTTCATCCCCCACTTATTATTAGTTGAACCAATCAGGCTTTTATGGGCAGTCCGACCCCCACCTAACTTCTTTGCTTCCGCTGAATTTTGAGGTGGGGGTCTTACTGCTCGTTAATGCGGGATAAAATTGCTACACTCCATCCCTTCTAACTTTCAAAAGTTACACAGTTTCACTCCCCTGTGTCTCACTAACACTCGCCTCAAACTGATTAAGCAATGTACGCACTTCATCCGTCGACTTCGTACTCATCAACTGATTTCTCAATTCAGCAGCTCCAGGGAAGCCTTTTACATAAATTTTGAAGAAGCGATGTAGTCCTGTGATAGAGCGTGGTAATACTTCTGCATATTGATCTTGAAGATCGAGCTGTAGTCTTAAAAGATCTAGATGTTCTTTACTACTATGCTCTCTTGGTTCTTTTTCAAAGGCAAATGGATTTTTAAAGATGCCTCGTCCAATCATAACACCATCAATACCGTATTTTTCAGCAAGTTCCAGCCCAGTTTTACGGTCAGGAATGTCTCCGTTTATCGTTAGGAGCGTATTTGGTGCAATACGATCACGTAATTTTTTAATCTCCGGAATTAGCTCCCAGTGTGCATCTACTTGGCTCATCTCTTCTCTTGTACGTAAGTGAATAGAAAGGTTTGCAATATCTTGTTTGAAAATATGCGTTAACCAATCTTCCCACTCACTTAACTCTTTAAAGCCAAGTCGTGTTTTTACGCTGACAGGCAATCCGCCTGCTTTTGCAGCTTGAATAAGTTCTGCCGCAACGTCTGGACGTAGAATAAGGCCACTACCTTTTCCTCTTGATGCTACGTTCGGTACAGGACAGCCCATATTAATATCAATGCCTTTAAATCCTAACTCTGCCATACCAATACTCATTTGACGGAAATATTCAGGATTATCTCCCCAAATATGTGCCACCATTGGCTGTTCATCTTCTGTAAAAATTAAACGACCACGTACGCTTTTCATACCTTCTGGATGACAATAGCTATCTGAGTTTGTAAACTCTGTGAAGAATACGTCCGGACGACCAGCTTCACTTACTACGTGACGGAAAACAACGTCTGTCACATCTTCCATTGGTGCAAGTACGAAAAATGGTCGTGGTAAATCACGCCAAAAATTATCTATCATTTCAAATTCAAATCCTCTCACTATGAATACAATTTCAAACTCTCAATAAACCAAAAAGCAGATGGTATAGTTTTTCCTATATCAACTGCTTTCCTATTATACCAACTTCATCCAAGCTACACACTCCACATGAGTCGTATGCGGGAACATATCAACAGGTTGTACTTCCTGCGTCTTATATCCACCTTCTTCTAGTACTTTTAAGTCACGTGCTAATGTTGCTGGGTTACATGATACGTATACGACGCGTTTTGGTTTCATGTCGATGATTGTGTTAAGTAGTGCCTCATCACAACCTTTACGCGGTGGATCTACGACCATTGTGTCAGCGATTACGCCTTCTTTATACCATTTTGGAATAACTACTTCTGCTTCTCCTACGCCAAATTCAGCGTTTGTCATGTTGTTTAGTGCTGCGTTACGCTTTGCGTCTTCGATCGCTTCTGGGACGATTTCAACACCGTACACTTTTTTCGCTTTTTGTGCTAGGAATAAAGAGATTGATCCAATTCCACAATAGGCATCAATTACTGTTTCATTGCCATCTAATTTTGCATATTCTAACGTTTTATCGTATAACACTTTCGTTTGTTCTGGGTTTACTTGGTAGAATGAACGTGCTGAAATCGCAAATTTAATATCGCCGATAAAGTCATAAATATATTCTGATCCGTACAGTACTGTCGTTTTGTCTCCGAAGATTACATTTGTACGTTTCGGGTTTACGTTTTGAACAATTGATTTTACTTCTGGGAATTTCGTAGCAATTTCTTCAATGATTGCTTTTTTGTTTGGCAGTTCTGCTGTACGAGTAATGAAGACAAGCATAATCTCCCCTGTTACTTGTCCGTAACGAGCCATTACGTGACGAAGTGTTCCTTTGTTACGCTCTTCGTTGTACGCCGAAATACCGTGTTTTTCACAAATACGTTTTACTTCTTGAATCAATGTATCGTTTTCTTCTGCTTGAATTAAACATGATTCCATATTAATAATGTCATGCGTTCCTTGACGATAGAAACCAGCTACAAGTCCGCCTTCACGTTCTCCAATTGGTACTTGTGCTTTATTACGGTATACCCACGGATTCTTCATGCCGAGTACAGGGTGAACAGGAACATCGCTTAGTCCTCCGATGCGCTGCATAACGTCGCGTACTTGTTTTTCTTTCGCTTGTAATTGTCCTTCATATGTTAAATGCTGAAGCTGACAACCGCCGCACTGATTGTACACTGGGCATTCGGCATCTTTACGATATGGGCTCTCTGTATGAAGCTTCATTAAACGACCGAATGCGAAGTTTTTCTTCACTTTAATAATTTTAATTTGCGCTTCTTCACCTGGTAATCCGTTCTTAACGAAAATAGGATAGCCTTTTACTTTCGCAACACCGGCACCATCATGTGTTAAATCTTCAAATACTACATCTATAAACTCGTTTTTTTCAACTGGTGGCGTCATTTTTGTACTCATTTTCCGACCTCTCTTTTTCATAACACTGCGTTACATTTTATCATACTTATATGGTCTATTTCTATTGGAAGAAAAAAAGCTATTGACGATAGTTCTCTGTTAATGTTACGCTACTACTAATTTAATACGGACGATGTTACCTCATATATACTCGATAATATGGATCGAGAGTTTCTACCCGGCAACCTTAAATTGCTGGACTATGGGGAAAACTAATGAATATTAGACCATGTGCAAAAAGGACTCATATTGATTAGCTTTCTCTCATAGATGAAAGTGAATCCATATGGGTCTTTTTTTATTTCCATTTTTCTAAAAGGTCAGACATCTTACGTATGACATAAAACCTCTTTGTTTTATTTTTAGTAATACAACGAGCGTTTTATGTACAAACTTTATACGAACTTCTGAAAGGGGCAACTACATGCAATATGTAATGAGCATTATCGGTATTCTTGTCGTTTTAGGTTTATGTTTTGCTTTGTCAAACAACAAAAGTAAAATCAACTTCCGTGCAATTGCTATTATGATTGGTTTTCAAATTTTAATCGGTTGGTTTATGTTTGGCACAAAGATTGGTCAACAAATCATTATTTTCATTGGTAAAGTTTTCAACAAACTAATTAAACTTGGTACGACAGGTGTTGATTTTCTCTTTAATGGAATTCAAAGAGACTTTGTCTTTTTCTTAAACGTACTATTAATTATCGTATTCTTCTCAGCACTACTTTCTATCTTTAGTTATTTAGGTGTGTTACCATTCATCGTTCGCGTTGTCGGCGGTGCGATTTCAAAAATTACTGGTTTACCACGCGTTGAATCGTTCCATGCGGTAAACTCTGTATTCTTCGGTTCAAGTGAAGCGTTAATCGTTATTAAAAATGATTTACAACATTTCAATAAAAACCGTATGTTTATCATTTGTTGTTCTGCAATGAGCTCAGTTTCTGCTTCTGTTACAGCATCATACGTAATGATGTTAGATGCAAAATACGTACTAGCAGCTCTTCCGCTAAACTTATTCTCAAGCTTAATCGTTTGTTCGTTATTAACACCAGTTGATACGAAAAAAGAAGACGAAGTGATTCAAAAATTTGATAGAACGCTATTCGGAGACAGCTTTATCGGTGCGATGATTAACGGCGCGCTTGATGGTTTAAAAGTAGCTGGTATCGTTGCAGCATTAATGATCGCCTTCATCGGTGTGATGGAAGTTGTAAACTACGTAATTAGTGCAGCTTCAGGGGCAATGGGACATGCTGTTACGTTACAACAAATCTTCGGTTACGTACTTGCTCCATTCGCATTCTTAATGGGGATTCCAGCTCAAGATATTATCCCAGCTGGCGGAATTATGGGTACGAAGATTGTATTAAACGAGTTTGTAGCAATCCTTGATTTAAAAGGTGTTGCAGCAACATTATCTCCACGTACAGTTGGAATCGTTACAGTATTCTTAATTAGCTTCGCAAGTATTAGCCAAATTGGTGCGATTGTTGGTACAATTCGTGCTCTTTCTGAGAAACAAGGAAGCGTCGTATCGAAATTTGGTTGGAAAATGCTATTTGCATCAACACTTGCTTCTATTTTATCTGCGACAATCGCTGGATTGTTTATTTAATAAAAAATCACCTTACTCGTTGAAGTAAGGTGTTTTTTTTATCTATTGTTACTTTTCTCATTCCATACATCTTCTTCAAATGCTATGATGAACAAGGGTATGTCCCCACCTCTCTTACAGCGGTGGGGATTTTAAATATAAATATGTAACATAATACACAATAGAAGGTGATTTTATGAGAAAATATGTTGCAATCGCTTTATGCACCTCTGCCATTCTAGCAGGTTGTAATACTAGCAATGTAAACCAGGAACCTAAAAAAGAGAAAAAGGTTCAAGAAACTAAGAAACAAGCAGATACTGTGCAAGAACAAGGTAAAATTTCTTATCAGCCCATTACACACGAAGCTACAAATACTACCATTCATATGACAGATATAAAAGATGCTTTAACTGAAGTACAATATAAAATTTGGCGTACTGCTGATGGAAGGGAACACACTAAATCTTTTTCTTCTAAAGAAAAGGAGAAACAGTTTACACTTCCTTTTGATATAAAAGAATTTGAAGGAAAACGCGGTGAGTTTCAAATTGAAGCAATAGGTATAAAAGAAGATGGGAAAACCATTCCACTCACAAAATCTGCTATTACTTTCGAGCAAAAAGTTCCCGTTCTTATGTACCATGCAATCGATGATTATCACGGACAAGGCATTAAAGACTTATTCGTATCACCTGCTAACTTTGAAGCCCAAATGAAATATTTAAAAGACAACGGCTATACATTACTAACTTTTGAACGTTGGGGTGATATTAATAAAGTAAATAAACCTATCTTTGTTACATTTGATGACGGTATGAAAAATAATATGAATGCATTCCATGTTTTACAAAAGCTAAAAGACGATACATTTAAACCGGCGGCAACAGAATATATGATTGTTGATAACGTTGATGTAGAAGGATCACTGTCTACTTCTGAAATAAAAGAAATGGTCGATTCCGGCATTTTCTCAGTGCAATCTCATACAGCGACGCATGCAGACTTACCGAAAATTACAAACTATGAAGAGGAATTAAAAGGATCAAAAGAAAAGTTAGAAAAAATAACAGGTAAGCCCGTTATCGCAGTTGCTTATCCATTCGGTCATGTAGATGATAAAGTCGTTGCAGAAACGAAGAAATATTATCAATTTGCGACGACAACAAAACCCGGAAAATTCATTACAAAAGGTGAACCCGATGAATTGTTAAAAATGAAGCGTGTTCGCATACACCATACGACGACCGTAGAACAGTTTGCTTCTTCGATTCAATAACGATGAGGGCTCAATATATTTTGAGCTCTCTTTTTACGCTATATTTATATATATTTTTTGAATTTTCTTGTATTATATATAGTAAGAAATCTTTCAAATTAAAGGAGATTATACATATGTCATTTGAACAAACGTTAGAGAAATATGCTGCCCTTGCAGTCAATGTTGGTGTTAATATTCAACCAGGACAAACATTATCAATTAGCGCACCTCTTGAAGCTGTACAATTTGTACGCCTCGTTACAGAAAAAGCATATAAATCTGGTGCAAAACACGTATATGTGGATTGGAATGATGAGACGTTAACACGCTTAAAGTTTGATCTAGCTCCTGAAGAAGCATTCGCTGAGTTCCCATCTTGGAAAGCACACGCTCGTGAAGAATTAGCAAAAGAAGGCGCTGCATTTATGTCTATTTATGCAGAAAACCCTGATTTATTAAAAGGTGTAGAACCAACGCGTATCGCAACAGCTCATAAAGTAGCTGGTGAAGCAATGAAAGTATACCGTGATTACGTACAAGCTGATAAAGTAAGCTGGTGTGTCATTTCTGTTCCTACGAAAGAATGGGCTGCGAAAGTATTCCCTGACGTTGCACCAGAAGAACAAGAAGCAAAACTATGGGATGCTATTTTCAAAGCGACTCGTGCTGATTTAGAAAATCCTGTGGAAGCATGGAAAGAACACGATAAAACATTACATACAAAAGTTGATTACTTAAACGAAAAGCATTATAAAGCTCTTCACTATACAGGTCCTGGAACAGATTTAACGATCGAACTTCCAGAAAAACATGTATGGGCTGGTGCTGGTAGCTTAAATGAAAAGAACGTACCATTTATGGCGAACATTCCAACTGAAGAAGTGTTTACAATGCCACTTAAAACAGGTGTAAACGGCCAAGTATCTAGTACAAAACCGTTAGCATTTGCAGGTAACATTATCGATAACTTCACGTTAACATTTGAAAACGGACGTATCGTAGATTATAAAGCTGAAGTTGGAGAAGAAGCTTTAAAACATTTAGTAGAAACAGATGAAGGTTCTCACTTCTTAGGAGAAGTAGCTTTAGTACCTCATGATTCACCAATTTCAAACACAAATATTTTATTCTACAACACGCTATTTGATGAAAACGCATCTTGCCACCTTGCAATCGGAAATGCTTATGCATTTAACTTAGTTGGCGGAAAAACGATGTCTAAAGAAGAACTTGCTGAAAATGGCGCAAACGCTAGTATTACACACGAAGATTTCATGATTGGATCAGCTGAGCTTGATATCGACGGCATTACTGCTGATGGCAGACATGAGCCAATCTTCCGTAAAGGTAATTGGGCGTTTTAACAAAAGCAAAAGGCTATCTTCCGCACTGGAAGATAGCCTTTTATGATGCAGATGAAACCTTAAGCCCAATGACACCCAAAACAATAAAAAGAATACAAAATGCTTGAAATAAACTAATATGCTCTTTAAAAAAGTACACACTAATGATTGTAATAAGCAATGTTCCAACGCCAGACCAAATAGCATAAGCAATACTTAAATGGATCTTTTTCACAACGATGGCGAACACGCTGAAACAAATTCCATAAAACACGAAAATCAGTACACTCGGAACAAGCTTTGTTAAACCATTTGATAGTTTCATCGCAATTGTTCCAGCTACTTCAAAAATAATTGTAACAAGTAATAATAGCCAATATACCATACTAGAATCTCCTTCTCTGTTAACTTATAGAGATTCTAGTATACTACTTATAGTCCCAATGAAATATATTTAATTTCTAAATATTCCTCGATGCCGAAATGGCCTCCTTCACGACCGATACCACTTTCTTTAAATCCACCGAATGGTGCTTGTGCAACTGATGGAAGACCGTCGTTTAGACCGATAATACCGTACTCTAACGCTTCGCTAATTTGGAATGCTTGACTAATATCTTTCGTGAAAATGTACGCTGCTAAACCGTATGGCGTATTGTTTGCACGTTCAATTACTTCTTCAACCGTTTTAAATTTCGCAACAGGTGCAACTGGTCCAAATGTTTCTTCATTCATACAAAGCATCGTATCATTCGCCAATCCAATTACAGTTGGTTGCATAAAGTGTCCGTCTAGCTCTGCAACCTTTTGACCACCATATAAAACTGTTCCACCTTTTTGAATAGCATCTTCAATATGTTCCTGTACTTTCGAAACTGCATTCTCGTCAATAAGTGGTCCTACAGTCGTTCCGTCACCGAAACCGTCTCCTACTTTCAACTGCCCTACTGCCTTTTGAAACTTCTCTGCGAATACTTCGTAAACTTCTTCCTGAACAAATACTCGGTTTGTACATATACACGTTTGTCCTGCGTTACGGAATTTCGAACCGATTACTGCCTCTACTGCTTTATCTAAGTCTGCATCATTCATAACAATAAACGGTGCGTGACCACCTAACTCTAGTGAAACTTTTTTCATCGTTTGTGCAGCACTGGCCATTAACTCTTTCCCAATTTCCGTTGATCCTGTAAAGGAAACTTTTCGAACACGTCCATCTTCCATCCACGTATCAGCAATTGCTTTTGCACTACCTGTTACAATGTTTATTACACCTTTAGGAATGTCCGCTTCATGAGCTAATTCAGCTAATTTCAACGCAGTTAACGGCGTTTGACTTGCAGGTTTTACAACCGCTGTACAGCCTGCTGCAAGCGCCGGAGCTACCTTTCTCGTAATCATAGCAGCAGGGAAGTTCCAAGGCGTAATAGCTGCCATAACTCCGACTGGTTGCTTCATAACTAAAATACGTTTATTTGGATGAGAAGCAGGAATCATTTCACCATACACGCGTTTTCCTTCTTCTGCATACCATTCGACAAAACTATTTGCATAATTCACTTCACCAAGCGCTTCTGCAAACGGCTTTCCTTGTTCTCTCGTCATAATCGCTGCAATCTCTTCTTTATTTTCATCGATAAGTGTAAACCATTTTTTTAATTTCACTGCACGGTCTGCCGCTGTTAACTTAGACCATGATTTAAAAGCTTCATGTGCAGCATCAACGGCTTGCTTTGCCTCAGTTACCCCACCCTTTGGTACAGTCGCAAATATTTCCTTCGTTGCTGGATTATTTACTTCGATTTGTTCTTGCAATGTAATCCACTCACCATTTATATACATCGCCTTTTTCTCTACATTTACAAACGTCGCTTTTTTATCCAATGTTCTCTTCCTCCTCTATAAGTTTCTTTATTTTCCTCGTGGCAGCAGATTGACTTATTTTTAAAAACTCCGCTACTTTATAACTCGATCCATATGTTTTATATGCTTTCAAAATAATATTCCGTTCTACTTCTTCTAACATTTTATAGAGACTTTGACCAGACTGTTCAACTGTTGATTCTTGCATCGCTATTGGCAAATCCTCTATCGTAACGATATCATCAGCAGTTATAACAATTCGCTCAATCACATTTTCAATTTCTCTATTATTTCCTTCCCACGGGTAACCAACAAACATTTGCAATGTGCTAGGCGCTAATTTTACATTCCGACCATATTTCTCGTTAAAGTGTTGTAAATAATGATAAATAAGTGGCAAAATGTCTTCTGTTCTTTCCCGTAGTGGCGGGATTACAATGGGAATGACATTCAGACGATAATATAAATCTTTCCGAAATGTTCCTTGTTTCACCATCATACTTAAATCTCTATTTGTTGCCGCTACAATTCTAACGTCCACCTTTTTTAATTCTCTTCCGCCTATAGGGCGAAACGTTTTTTCTTGCAACACTTGCAAAAGCTTCGCTTGAATTTCAAGCGGCATTTCACCAATTTCATCTAAGAAAAGAGTTCCTTTATGCGCTGATTCTAATAGCCCCTTTTTCCCTTCACGATTCGCACCTGTAAAAGATCCGCCTGAGTATCCAAAAAGCTCTGATTCAATTAAATTCGTTGGCAATGCCGCACAGTTAATTTCATAGAAACTTTCATTCTTCCGGTTACTCACTTCATGTAAATGACGCACCAATCGACTCTTTCCTACTCCTGTCTCACCTAAAACGAGAACAGTACTATCTACCACGGATACTTTCTTAATTGTCTCGACTATTTTTTGCATAGCGATACTTTTAAAAATAAGTCCTTCATGTTCATATGTTTCTCTTAATTCTTTTTTATATGTTTTTAACTGATTATCCATTTCTTCTACCTTTTGACGTAATTGATAGAGTTCTGTAAGATCACGAGAGTAACTGATCACCCTTCTTAAATTGCCCTCTTCATCAAAAACAGGCCTTGTACGAACGTGTAAATACTCTCCTGATTTTGTCGTTTGAACGAGTTCAATCGGTCTCTTTTTTTCAATTACTTCTAACGTTGCCGATGGATAAAAGATACCATCCTTCTGCAATTCTTTTACATGTTTACCTACTAACTCTTTAGCAGCCAATTGATAGTGCCTTTCACATGTACTATTTACACGTACAACGATTCCCTTTTCGTCAGTCACAAAAATTTCGTCAAACGCATATTCAAATACATCTTGTAAATCCATTAACACTCGTTCCTTTTCTGCAACCATCCTAGCCACCCCTAACTTCCAATCCGTCGATTCACTTCACTACCTTTATTATAAAGTGAATTTTCTGGATTTTATATAGAGTCAGCTAGAATGTTTGCTGTTTTATTATTTAACTTTTAAACACGAGCAATATTTGCTTTCTCATAACAGGCTTGCAATGATTCTTCAATGATTGTTAATCCTTCTTCAAGTTGCTCATCTGTAATCACTAATGGCATTAGCACACGAATAACATTACCGTATGTTCCTGCTGATAGTAGAAGTAAGCCGCGTTTATTTGCTTCTGCGCATAAATTAGCTGTTAACGTTTTATCAGGTGCTTTCGTCTTACGATCTTGAACGAGCTCAAATGCACACATTGCTCCTAAACCGCGCACATCACCGATGCAATTATATTTATTTTTCATCTCTTCGAATCGGTTTATTACGACCTTTCCTAATTCTATCGCTCTATCATTTAAATTCTCTTTTTCTATTACATCAAGTACTGCTAATGCTGCCGCACATCCTAGCGGGCTTCCTGCATACGTTCCACCAAGTTCTCCTGGTGCAGACTCATTCATAATTTCTTTGCGCCCAATAACACCACTAATCGGTACACCAGCACCTAATGATTTAGATACCGTAATTAAATCCGGAACGACATCATAATGATCAATGGCGAAATATTTTCCTGTACGGCTAAATCCAGTTTGAATTTCATCCGCTACAAATAAGATGCCGTGTTCTGAACAAATATTGCGTACTTCTTGCACAAACTTCTTACTTGGGACGATAAATCCACCTTCCCCTTGAACAGGTTCCATTACAACAGCTGCAATCGTTTCTGGTGCTACTTCTGATATGAAGAAATTCTTAAACTCTTCAATCATAAAGTTATCGTACTGCTCTTCCGTTAATCCTTCTGGGCGACGGTATTCATACGGAAATGGCGCTTTATAGACTTCAGGCGCAAATGGACCAAATCCAAATTTATATGGTTTTACTTTACTT
This sequence comes from Bacillus sp. FSL R9-9834, assembly GCF_038006905.1. Classification (NCBI taxonomy): domain Bacteria; kingdom Bacillati; phylum Bacillota; class Bacilli; order Caryophanales; family Bacillaceae; genus Bacillus; species Bacillus sp. FSL R9-9834. Next base: position 351,402 of record NZ_JBBOWD010000001.1, on the reverse strand, counting down.
GTCATTGTCATTGTCATTAATGTACGCCCGTGGAATCCTTTAGAAAATGCGATAATACCAGGTCTTTTTGTATATTTACGAGCGATTTTCACAGCGTTCTCGACTGCTTCTGCACCACTATTTAAAAATAGTACTTGCTTATCAAAACTTCCCGGCGCTAATGCCGCAAGTTTTTCTGCTAATTCAATATATGGCTCATACATCATGACATTAAAGCCAGTATGAATGTATTGATCTACTTGTTTATGGAGCGCTTCTTTAACAGCTGGGTGACAATGTCCTACGTTAATTGTTCCTATCGCTCCAGCGAAATCAATGTACTGATTACCATCAACATCAGTAACAAGAGCACCATTTGCAGATTGTACAAACGTTGGGATGCCGTTACTTACTCCTTTTGGTACTATATTTTGGCGGCGTTCTAGTAAAGACGCTGCTTTCGGTCCAGGAATTTGTTCATTTACTTTAGCAAATTTTTTTGTATTCATTACGTACCCCATCCTTTTCTTTACATTGTTTTCTCTTTTCATTGCAAAATGTATGCCAATATTCTTTTTCAGTATTCATCCTACACACCTTCTATTTCGCCATAAAAAATAAGTCTATAAAGACTCATTCAGAGTCTTTATAGACTTATTTTTCTTACACATTAGACTTTCCTTTTTCCCAAACAAACTCACCTGAATGAGAAATAAAGTCCCCAACAGATTGTACTACTAAATCAGCAAGTGGTTCTAATGTTTGACGATTCCCTGTACCAGATAGTACTCCAATTGCATAGCAATCACCATTTTTCGCTAAATATAAATCAGTCGGTGTATCCCCAACGACCGCTACTTCACATGCCTTTAAATGAAACCTCTCACAGAAGGATTCTATAATTCTTTTATCTGGTTTTTGTGCCGCAAATGTATCTGAAGCTACAACATAATCAAAAAAGGTCTCTAATTGATACTGTTTTAAAAATAATTCTGTCGGTGCGAAATCATCAGCTGTAACAACACCTAAAATAAATCCTCTATCCTTTAAGCTTTGTAAAATTCTCGGTAAATCTGCCGTCATTTTCATGTAAGAACGATGCTCGTACATAAGGGCAAACAGTTTTTCACTTACCCATTCATGCAATTCCTCTTCCTTAGATGACGTAATATACTTACAAAGCCCCTTTGCCACATCAAGGCTTGTTCCTGCCGCTATTGCGCTACGTGGGTGAACAAATACCCCATCCACACCGATCTCTTTTAATAAAGTCGGCTGCATTGACTGTGGCAGTTGGTATAATTTTATACATTCAGCCACAAGTTCTTCAGCCACTTTTATCCAAATTGAATGAAAATCCATTAATGTCCCATCTTTATCAAATAGTATTGCTTTTACTTTCTCCATAACACCCCACCTCTCATCTCTTATCTCCTCCAGTGTATCAATAAAGTATGGATATAAAATAAACGAATTGTAAAAATACCATAAAAATCAAACTAACTTCAAATTTACAATTCTTCTATATAATAAAAAAGGATGCCTTTACAGGGCATCCTCTTGATGTTCAGGAACAAATAGTTCCAGACAATGATACATATTTTCGAATTCCATCGGTGCATCTCCACCATATTCACCATCTAAATTAATCATTAGTTTATCTGGTGAATGCACTTTAATTCGGTTCGCTTGTGTGTATAGTACTTTTGGATTGTTAATATGTTCACCACGCTGCGCTTGTGTTGCAGCTTTAATTAAGTCGGCAATGGAACCTTTTTTCAGCACTAATAAATCAAATAAGCCATCGTTAATCGATGCATATGGTGCTACCTTTTCAAAGCCGCCCACTGAACGAGTATTCGTAATTAAAAACATCGTAATTTCTTCTTGTAGTAATTTTCCATCATACTCAATTTCAACATATGTTGGATGTAGTGATGGTAGCATTTCGATACCTTTTAAATAATAAGCAAGTTGTCCTAATACAGTCTTTAGCTTACTTGGTACTTCATATGTTAATTCTGTAATACGACCGCCACCAGCGATGTTAATAAAATATGTATCGTTTGCTCTACCAAGGTCTAATGGCACAGTTTTTCCTTCACAAATAATATCCGCCGCCTCTTCAATAGAACGAGGTACACCGATTGCACGTGCAAAGTCATTTGTTGTTCCAACTGGAATAATTCCAAATTTCGGACGGAATTCATGACCAACTAGACCGTTTACGACTTCATTTAACGTGCCGTCACCACCAGCCGCAATAACAACATCAAATTTACGCTCTACAGCTTGCCTCGCCGCCACAGTTGCGTCTCCAGGACCCGTTGTCGCATGACAAGATGCTTCATATCCAGCTTGTTCTAATTTTTGTAATACTTCCGGTAAGCTCTTCTTAAATAGCTCACGCCCAGAAGTAGGATTATAAATAATTCTTGCTCGCTTCATCATTTATTAGCACAGGAAATTTCTTTATGTATCGACAAAGAACATACCGAACTTCTATTCAGTATTCCCGTGCCTACCTCCTCTCATCTTCCTATCCTTCTTTTATCTCGCTCAAACAGGCAGTAAGAACCCGATTCGTGTAGCCCATCAAAAGTAAATATTCATTTCAATGGTTTTGTTTTATTTGACAAAAAATTTATGTCCATCTATTTCTTCACAACAATTTACATATAACGAATAATAATTATCTATTATTTCATGAGATGAAAAAACCTCTATGTCTAGATTTATCATTATTCCCACCTTTTTGCAACTATCATACCATAGTTGCTATACAAACATTTTTCCACTTTTGACAGTTAATCAAACGTTTGTTTAAATAATTTTCTCTCATTTAAACAAACGTTTGATTAACCTAGAAAAACACCCATGTACGGGTGTTTTTCTGCTTAATCTTTAAAAGTTACTACTATTATCGCTTATTAATCTCTTCAAGTAAGATTTTGTTAACAAGCGGTGGATTTGCTTGTCCTTTTGTAGCTTTCATAATTTGACCAACTAAGAAGCCAATTGCACGGTCTTTACCGTTTTTAAAGTCTTCGATAGATTGCTCATTATTATCAAGAATTTCTGTTACAACTTTACGAAGTGTACCCTCGTCAGAAATTTGAACAAGGCCTTTCGCTTTAACGATTTCTTCTGGGTCTCCACCTTTTTCAATTAATTCGTTAAATACTTTCTTCGCAATTTTAGAAGAAATTGTACCTTTTTCAATTAATTGAACCATTTTAGATAAACCAGCAGGCGTTAATGCAACGTCTTTTAATTCTTTTTGTTGTTTGTTTAAGTACGCAAGCACTTCACCCATTAACCAGTTCGATGTTAATTTCGCATCAGCACCATCTGCAACAGTTGCTTCAAAGAAATCAGACATTTCTTTCGTTAATGTTAATACGTGTGCATCATAAGCCGGTAAGCCTAATTCTGCAACGTAGCGAGCTTTACGTGCATCTGGAAGTTCTGGAATAGAAGCACGAACTGCTTCTTTCCACTCATCGTCGATGTAAAGTTCAACTAAGTCCGGCTCTGGGAAGTAACGGTAATCATCAGATCCTTCTTTCACACGCATTAAGATTGTTTTCTTCGTTGCTTCATCATAACGACGTGTTTCTTGTTGGATGATACCACCAGATAATAATTCTTTTTCTTGGCGAGCTTGCTCAAACTCAAGACCTTTTTGTACGTAAGTGAAAGAGTTTAAGTTTTTCAGTTCCGCTTTTGTACCGAACTTCTCTTGTCCAACTGGACGAAGGGAAATGTTCGCATCACAACGCAAGGAACCTTCTTCCATCTTACAATCAGATACGCCAGTGTATTGAATGATTGATTTTAACTTCTCTAAGTATGCATATGCTTCTTCTGGCGTACGCATATCTGGCTCAGATACGATCTCAATCAAAGGCATACCTTGACGGTTGTAGTCTACTAATGAGCCGTCAGCTGTATGCGTTGATTTACCAGCATCTTCTTCTAAATGAAGACGTGTAATACCGATACGTTTCTTTTTACCGTCTACTTCAATTTCAATCCAACCATTTTCACCAATTGGCTTATCAAACTGAGAGATTTGGTAAGCTTTCGGATTATCTGGATAGAAATAGTTTTTACGGTCAAACTTCGTTTCTGTTGCGATTTCACAGTTTAATGCCATTGCAGCTTTCATTGCAAAGTTAACTGCTTCTTTATTTAAAGTAGGAAGTACTCCTGGGTATCCTAAGTCAATTACACTTGTTTGTGTATTTGGTTCCGCTCCGAATTCTGTTGGACTCGCAGAGAAAATTTTCGAATTTGTTTTTAACTCAACGTGAACCTCTAAACCAATAATTGTTTCTAAATTCATCTATGCTCGCCTCCTTACAGACTTGCTTTTTTTGTATGATGGTCTGTTGCTTGCTCAAACGCATGTGCAACGCGGTAAATTGTCGCTTCATCGAAGTGTTTACCAATGATTTGTAAACCAAGTGGCATGTTGTTAGCACCGAATCCACATGGAACAGAAATCGCTGGAACACCTGCTAAGTTTACTGGGATTGTTAAAATGTCATTTGCATACATTGTCATTGGATCATCAACTTTTTCGCCCACTTTAAATGCCGGAGTTGGCGTTGTTGGTCCAATAATAACATCGTAGTTAGCAAATACATTTTCAAAGTCGTTTTTAATTAATGTACGTACTTGTTGTGCTTTTTTGTAATATGCATCATAGTAACCAGAGCTAAGAGCAAATGTACCAAGCATAATACGACGTTTTACTTCATCACCGAAGCCTTCGCTACGTGTGTTTTTGTAAAGATCCATTAAGTTATTCACATTATCAGAACGAACACCATAACGTACGCCATCAAAGCGTGAAAGGTTAGCTGATGCTTCAGAAGAAGATAATAAGTAATACGTTGCTAGAGCGTATTTAGAGTGTGGAAGAGATACTTCCTCCCAAGTTGCGCCCATACCTTCTAATACTTTTAAAGCAGCTAGTACTGACTCACGAGCTTCTTCGCCAACACCTTCTCCTAAGTATTCTTTCGGTACAGCAATGCGTAAACCTTTAACGTCGCCTGTTAAACCAGCTAAGTAGTTTCCTACTTCAACGTTAGCAGAAGTTGCATCCATACGGTCAAGACCTGAAATAGCTTGTAATAAGTATGCATTGTCTTCTACTGTACGTGTAATCGGTCCGATTTGATCAAGTGAAGATGCAAATGCTACTAATCCGTAACGAGATACACGTCCGTAAGTTGGTTTTAAACCTACAACGCCGCAATATGCAGCTGGTTGACGGATAGAACCACCCGTATCAGAACCTAGAGAGAATAATACTTCTCCTGCTGCTACAGCTGCTGCAGAACCACCACTAGATCCGCCTGGAACGTAATCTAAGTTCCACGGATTTTTCGTAGCGTAGAAACCTGAGTTTTCATTTGAAGAGCCCATTGCGAACTCGTCCATATTTAATTTACCGATTGTAATTGTGTCAGCAGCTTTTAGCTTTTGCACAACTGTCGCATCATAAATTGGATCGAAGTTTGCTAACATTTTGCTTGCACAAGTCGTACGAAGACCGTTAGTTACAATGTTATCTTTAACACCGATTGGCATACCGAATAATAAACCATTATCTTCAGCACCAATTTTCGCATCTAATTCTTTCGCTTTCGCGCGTGCGTTTTCTTCATCTAATGTAAGAAAAGCTTTTACGTTATCTTCAACATCCGCAATACGTTTGTAAGATTCTTCTACTAAATCCGTAACGGAAATTTCTTTGTTGTTTAATTTCTTATGTAACTCTGATACTGAATGATCAAATAATGACATCGAAATTCCCCTCCTCTATTCTAATACTGCTGGAACACGGATTTGATTATCTTTGTGATCCGGTGCATTTTTTAATACTTCTTCAACTGGTAAACCTTTTTCTGGTACATCTTCACGCATAACATTTTTCATAGTTAATACATGAGTTGTTGGTTTTACATCTGTTGTATCTAATTCATTTAACTGTTCTGCAAATGTAACAATTGCATCTAGTTGTTTTTGAAATTTTTCTGCTTCTTGATCAGTAATTGCAAGACGTGCTAAATGTGCTACGTGCTTTACATTCTCAACGGAAATTCTTGACACGGCTAGGCCACCTCCATAATATATCGTTCAATCTACAATACTATTGATGATACCAAATTTTCAGTACTTCAAGCAAGTCAACACACGGCACTTACAGCATTTTTACATAAAAAAAGAAAGGCAAACGCCTTTCTTTACGATTTACTCTTTATCTAACGGTTTATTTTTCGGAAATCTCTCGTTATCTTCTTCATTATCACGAATTGTTTTTTGTAATACAAAACAAGACATCGTTAAAAATAATGTTCCAAGTAAATAATATCCTTTTACACTAAGCGTTTCATCTAGCGTATAAATTCCAATTAGCATACCTGAAAGCGCGCAAACAAATGAAGTCCATGCTAAAAACGTGAACGCTTGCGTATTACGTCTTCTCATCGTTCTCCCCCTCGTTAGCTGTACATCCATTATAGATAAGTATATTTACCATGATGGATTTTTATGTAAATTCTAGTTTACTATTTATAAATCTATCACAAAAAAATATTATTTTAAAGATAGTTTTCTTTCTAATCTGAAAAAACAGTTAAAAACATTGACATTTATTTCAATTCTACATAAAATAAAAATAAATATTACGAACCTCGAAATATACGGGAGTGGAATTAATTGTTGCAATACGAACATTTTTTAGACTTACTGCTAGATAACGCCAAGAAACTTTTCTATCCTGAAGAATGGGTAAGCTTAGATTTAACACTTTCTAAAACTGAAGTATTTTGTTTACTTTGGATGGAGCGAAATACGGATATTACAATGACAAAAATCGCTGATCTTCTTGATATACCGATGAGTACAACGACAGGTGTTGTAAATCGCCTTGTAAAAAAAGGATATATTGAAAGATACCGTGATGAAAACGACCGACGCATTGTATTAATTCGTTTAACAGAAAACGGTGTAATGCTCGTTCAAGAAGTAAAACAAAATGCAGCCCATTATTTTAACCTAGTGACCGAAGCATTATCGGAAGAAGAAAAAGCATTTTTACTACAAATCTTCCAAAAGATTATGAATCACATTGCTACATCACAGCAAAAAACAGAAGAAAAGGTTTCTGCACCTAAAATGAAAAACATTCCGATTGAATAAAAACCTTAATAGGGTTTTTATTCAAAAAAATATTTCGTTACTCGTAATATTCGATGCTCGAAACAAAGGGGATATGAATGATGAGAATTATTTTGTATACAGGTAAAGGCGGCGTAGGAAAAACTAGCATTTCAGCGGCAACTGCACTTCAAAGCGCAAAACAAGGATTAAAAACTTTAGTAATGAGCACAGACCCAGCTCATAGTTTAGGAGATTCATTTGGTATAAAACTATCTTCTGAACCATTAGAAATTCGTGAAAACCTATGGGCACAAGAAATTAATACAATTTATGAAATGGAAAAGGGCTGGGGAAAGTTACAGAAATATATTACACTACTTTTCACTTCCAAAGCAGCTGATGATATTACAACCGAAGAGTTAACGATGTTTCCCGGTATGGAAGATTTAATTAGTTTACTTCGCGTACTCGATTATTATAAACAAAACACATATGACGTTATTATCATTGATTGTGCTCCAACAGGAGAAACATTAGCAATGCTCAGTTTTCCAGACATGCTCGGCTGGTGGATGGAAAAACTCTTCCCTATTAAAAGAAAAGTTTTAAAAGTTGTTCGCCCTGTAGCTCAACCACTTCTTGGTGTCCCCCTTCCAACCGATGATATTATGGACGAATTAACAAATACACTTGAACAACTTGGAGAAATGAGAGATATTTTATCAAACCGAGACGTAACAAGTATCCGCATCGTTGTAAATCCCGAAAAAATGGTCATTAAAGAGGCTCAGCGTAGCTTTACGTATTTAAATTTATACGATTATAACGTAGATGCGATTATGATTAACCGCGTCATCCCTAACACTGTCATCGATCCTTATTTTCAAGCTTGGAAAGATACTCAAAAGAAATATAAAACATTAATTCAAAATAGTTTTGATCCACTTCCTATTTACGAAGCTCCAATGTTTGAACAAGAAGTTGTTGGCTTACCTATGTTAGAACGCGTTGGAGATGCTTTATTTAAAGAAGATTATTGTCCTACTGAAGTAAAATTTAACGGTCGCACTCAATATGTAAAAAAAGATGGCGATGAGTATATTTTCGTTCTGTCCATTCCCTTCTCTAACAAAAGTGAACTTGCATTAAATCAAAAAGGTGACGAGCTTATCATTCGTGCTGGTTCTGTTAAACGAAACATCACATTACCCAAAACGTTAACACACCTTTCTATTCAAGGAGCAAAATTTGAAGATGATGTACTAAACATTCGTTTTGGAGGTGTCGTGCATGCATGAGGAATTAATAAGGAAGGTAATTCGTACAAAAATAAAAATGGGTATGCATATATTAGAAGAGTTACCTGCACCCATCCAGCAATCAGCTAAGCAAATACTAAATATTTTACAAGAGGAGCTAGCTGCTTATCCGAAAGAACAAGGGCATCATAAAAATAATTTAAAAAATATTATAATCGAATGAATATCTCTGGATAGAGGGCCTTTTTAGGCTTTCTATCTCTATATTGGAGCGATGTAAGTTGTTTAAAAAACATTCCACTATTATGCTTTGGATGATTCCCTTGTTATTTCTCATTCATAACCTTGAAGAATCTTTCCAAATGCCACAATATCTTGCTAATCAATTTTCAATTACTTTTATAACTAGCCAACAATTTTTCATTGCAATTTCTGTATTAACTCTCTTTGTCTTACTTATCGTCTTTCTATATCAACTAAACTTCTTGTCTTCTATATACTGGATTATTTTTATACAAGGAGCTATCTTCTTCAACTCTGTTCAACATATTATTTTGTTTTTTATTTACAGCTCCTATAATCCGGGCGTAATATCAGCTGTTTTCATTGTTATCTTTTCTATTTTCTTTTTTTCATCCCAAAAACACTTAATTCAAAAAAAGCAATTCGTAATTACACTCGTGTTCAGCTTATTTTCTTACCCCATTATAATTTGGATTACCTTACTACTTGCTAGTTGCTTTCAGTAATAAAAAAGACCAGGAAAACTCCTGGTCCATTACTCTACTTAACAAACATTGGATTCTATGTTATACAGAATTGGAAGGTACAGAATTAGGGTTTGTTTTGTTTGTTAAGTAGATTATATGTTGAACGAACTAACAGCGGAGGGGTTCCTTCTGTTAGTCCATTAAACCCAATCATTATTTTACGATCTTTTCAAGCTCATCAAGTGAAAGATCTACTGAAATGGAACCATCATTTGTTTCTTTCTTAATTGCCTCTGTTACTTCTTTTGAATGATATAGTTCAATTACTTTTTTCAGTGTTGGATCATCTTTATCTTTCGTACGAGCTGCGAAAATATTAATATATGGCTTCGCATTTTCATTCTTTGGATCTTCTAAGAAAATTGGATCCTTAGCTGGATCTAATCCAGCTTGACCAGCAACACCGTTATTAATAACTGAAGCTGCAACATCTTTTAATACACGAGGTGTTTGCTGTGCGATAACCGGTGTAATTTTTAATTTCTTCGGATTTTCAGCAATGCCGCTTGGATCTCCAAATAAGCCAAAGTCTTTCTTAAGCTTTAATAACCCAGCTGCATCAAGAAGTTTTAATGCACGTGCTTGGTTCGTTGGATCATTGGGAATCGCAATTTCAGAACCATCTGGAATTTCATTTGCTTTCTTATGTTTTTCAGAGTATAAACCCATTGGTGCAATTTGCGTTGTACCAACAGCTGTAATATCTAATTTATGCTCCTTTTTAAATTGCTCTAAGAAAGCAATATGCTGGAATGAGTTTAATTCAATATCTCCATCAGCTAACGCTTTATTTGGTGTTGTGTAATCAGAGAACTCAACCAGTTTAACTTTAATCCCTTCTTTTTCAGCTTTTTCCTTTACAATTTCCCAAGCGTTTCCATCCGTTCCAGTTACACCAATGCGAACTGTTTTCTCTTTTGTTCCTGCATCTGAGCAACCGCTTAACGCTGAAACCCCTACAATCGCTGATAATGCAAATGCTAAAATTTTCTTCATTTTCTTTCCCCTCTTTCTTTTTATGATCTGCGTAAAAAGACTTTCGCAAAGTAGTTTCCTAAATTTTGAGCTAACTGTACGAGAATAATAAGTAAAACGACCGTTACGAACATAACTGATGTATCAAAACGTTGATAACCATATGTCATTGCTAAGTCACCAAGACCGCCACCACCGACAAGCCCAGCAACTGCAGAAAATTCAATTAAACCAACTGTCATAAATGTAACACCTAAAATTAATGGCGCTAACGCTTCTGGTACAAGGATTTCAAAAACAATTCTAATTGGTGAAGCACCCATCGCTTGAGCTGCTTCGATTACCCCTTTCGGAACAGAAACAAGATTTGTTTCAACCATTCTAGCAATACCGATTGATGCAACTAACGTCATTGGGAAAATTGCTGCCGCCGTTCCAATCGTTGTTCCAATAACACTTCTTGTTAGCGGACTTAAAGCTACTAAGAAAATAATGAATGGAATCGGACGAATTGTATTAATAATGATATTAAGAATAGAAAAGACCCATTTATTTTCTAAAAAGTTTCCTTTTCTCGTTACATATAGAAGTAAACCTAGAGGTATACCAAGAATTGTAGCGAATATAAGGGTTACAATTACCATTAAGAGGGTATCCCCCGTTGCATCTAGTATGCGCGGCCAAAATATACTCCAATCAACTCGCATGAGCTTCTACCTCCTTCAGCTGCACTTGCAGTCTTAGATGTTGTAATGCTTTTTGAATTTCCCTCTGTTCACCTTGCAATTCTACAAGAAGATTTCCAAATAGCACATTTTGAAGTTCAATAATATTTCCGTACAGTACATTTACATCGACATTATAGTTTTTTGCGATATATGATAGTACTGGCTGTCCTGTCTCCTCGCCAGTAAATGTTAGACGATAAATCTTACCACCATTTTGAATTTTTGCTAAAACACTTTCCGGTAAATGATCATTAATAACAGAACGTACAAAGTTTTGAGTCGTCTTTGTTTTTGGTTGTGTGAAAACATCAAACAGTTTTCCTTCTTCAATAACTTTTCCTTTCTCCATTACAGCTACACGGTGACAAATTTCTTTCACAACATGCATTTCATGTGTAATAAGAAGAATTGTTAAGTTGTATTCTCGATTTACTTTCTTTAATAAGTTCAAAATTTCTGTCGTTGTTTCTGGATCTAAAGCTGATGTTGCTTCGTCACATATAAGAATATCTGGTGATGTTGCGAGCGCTCTAGCAATACCAACACGCTGCTTTTGTCCACCTGATAGCTGCTCTGGGTAATTGTTTGCTTTATCTTCTAACCCTACAAACTTCAGCAATTCATTTACTCTTTCTTTTATCTCATTCTTTGGTACTTTCGCTAACTTTAATGGATAAGCAATATTCCCAAATACTGTTCTTGAATTAAATAAATTAAAACTTTGAAAAATCATCCCGATTCTTTGTCTTAGCTTCCGTAATTCTTTCGTCGATAATGATGTAATCTCTTTATCATCTATTGAAATCGTTCCTGCCGTTGGTCTCTCTAACATGTTTACTAGGCGTAATAACGTACTCTTTCCAGCGCCACTAAAACCGATAATGCCAAAAATTTCGCCTTTCTCAACTGATAATGTTACATCCTCCACCGCATGAACAGATTGCCCACCTGTTTCATATACTTTACTTACATTGTTAAAAGAAATCATTTTTTCCCCTCCTATATGCTGTGAAAACTTGAAGCAGAGCTCTCGAGGTAAAATAAAAAGTGCTCTCCTTCTTATCAACCATAAAGATAAGAAGGAGAGCACTTATATGTACTCGTTCACATCTTCTCATCTTCCAAGCCTTTCATAGGCTTGCTGGAGTTAGCACGGTATTAAAAAAACCCGTTGCTGAGGTATCGTAGGGCCAGTCCCTCCACCTCTCTGGATAAGAATGTATCGATTTAATTGTCGTTTAATTAATTCTCATTATAGAACTCAGAATAATAAGAGTCAATACATTTTTTAGAAAAATATTAATTATTTCTTTATTAAAATTTTCAGATGAAAAATTTAAGAAAAAATAGTAATCTTTAAAGTTATGTAAAATTCTCCTCTTGCATATTTTTTAAAAGGATAATCTTCTCTACTAATTGAATACCATTATTTGAATATGAAATCGGAGGAAGATAAATATATGAAAACAGCTCTTTTACTCATTGATATTCAAAATGATTATTTTCCACACGGCAAAATGGAATTACGTAATCCAGTCGAAGCAAGCGCATATGCCCGTCGGCTACTACAGCTCTTTAGAAAGAAAAACGAACCTATTTTTCATATCCAACATGTAGCAATAAAAGAGGACGCTACTTTTTTCCTACCCAATACAGAAGGTGTACATATTCATGAAAGCGTACGCCCACTTAGAGAAGAAACGGTTATACTCAAGCATTATCCAAATAGTTTTCGCGAAACTGATCTTCTAAAGCAATTACAACGTTTAGCTATTGAACACGTTGTCATATGCGGGATGATGACTCATATGTGTATTGATGCTACCGTAAGGGCTGCCTTTGATTTCGGCTTGCAATGTACTGTTATACATGATGCTTGTGCTACAAAAGACCTTTCTTTTAAGAATGCTACTATACCAGCCGTTTATATTCATAACACAATTTTAGCTAGTTTAAATGGTGTCTATGCAAATGTAATGAGTACAGAGGAGTTTTTAGCTACAAAAAAACACTCTCTTCAGTGAGCAAAACCGAAAAGAGTGTTTCTTGTCAAACCATAGATTTTCTTTCAAATTGTATTATACAGGAAATCCTTAAAATGAATACAAAAAAATGTGACTAATAAGTCAACTTTTCTCATTGTTTTGTTTCTATTTACATGTTTATCCTGATATGAATAGGGTTTAGCTAATTCCACTTACCAAATGGTAATATATGGTAAGTGTTTTTTATTCAAATTAACTAGTTTCTCCTACTATTTATCTGTTTGTTTTTGTTTCTTTTTCAAATACTCCGCACGCAATTTTTCAATTTGCTGCTTTTTATCAAACTTGACAGGCGTCTGTTTTTCATGAAACTTTGCGACAGCTACCTGACCTTTATAATCCAATTGATATTTTCCCATTTTGTTCACCTACTTTTCTTATCTTGAAAGAGAATTTATTCAACCAATATAATATACCTTATTTTACTGAAGTAAACCTTATATTATTTTTTCTGCTTATATGTATCTTAATCCACATATAAGCAGAAAAAAGAGATCTTCGCAGACTGCGAAGATCTCTTCTACTATTTCTTATAAAGTTTCAGAAGTAGTTTTTGCTTGCATGTGAAGTGCTAAGTAGTCAGGGCCACCAGCTTTAGAATCTGTACCAGACATGTTAAAGCCACCAAATGGTTGGTATCCTACGATTGCACCAGTACATCCACGGTTGAAGTATAAGTTACCTACGTGGAAGTCTTCACGTGCTTTTTCAATATGGTCACGGTTGTTAGAGATAACTGCTCCTGTTAAACCGTATTCTGTATTGTTTGCAATCGCAAGTGCATGGTCAAAGTCTTTTGCTTTACAGAATGCTACTACTGGTCCGAAGATTTCTTCTTTCATTAGGCGAGCATCTTCTGCAACGTCAGCAACGATTGTTGGTTGGATGAACCAGCCTTTAGAATCGTCTCCTTCGCCACCTGCTAAGATTCTACCTTCTTCTTTACCAATTGCAACATAGCTCATTACTTTATCGAATGCAGCTTGGTCATTAACAGGACCCATGTTTGTACCTAATACAGCTGGGTTAGCAACTGTTAATTCTTTCGTTAATTCAACAGCACGATTTAATACGTGATCGTATACATCTTCGTGGATTACTGCACGAGAACATGCAGAACATTTTTGTCCTGAGAATCCGAATGCTGATGCAACGATAGATTTAGCTGCTAATTCAAGATCTGCTTCTTTATCAACAACGATTGTATCTTTACCACCCATTTCAGCGATAACGCGTTTTAACCAAATTTGGCCTGGGTTTACTTTCGCTGCACGCTCATAAATACGGATACCTACATCACGAGATCCAGTGAAGCTAATGAAACGTGTACGAGGGTGATCTACTAAGTAATCACCAACTTCAGAACCACTACCTGGTACGAAGTTTACTACGCCAGCTGGTAAGCCAGCTTCTTCTAATACTTCCATGAATTTCGCTGCTACTACAGGAGTTGTACTAGCTGGTTTTAGTAATACTGTATTACCAGAAACTAAAGCAGCTGTTGTCATACCTGCCATAATTGCGAATGGGAAGTTCCAAGGAGAAATGATAACACCTACTCCTAATGGAATGTAAGAGAAACGATTATATTCAATTGGACGGCTTTCTACTGGAATTCCGTCTTTTAATTTCAACATTTGACGACCATAATATTCCATAAAGTCGATTGCTTCTGCTGTATCAGCATCTGCCTCATTCCATGGTTTACCTGCTTCTTTTACAAGAATAGCAGAGAATTCATGTTTTCTACGACGAACGATCGCTGCAGCACGGAATAAAATGTCTGCACGCATTTCTGGTTTTGACTTTCTCCAAGTTTGGAATGTTTCATCCGCTACTTGCATTGCTTTTTCAGCTAACTCACGGCTTGCTTTTGAAACGCGACCAACAAGTTCCTCTTTATTTGCAGGGTTTACAGAAACAATTTTGTCTTCTGTAGTGATTTTTTCTCCCCCAATAATTAATGGATAGTCTTGTCCAAGATAAGATTCTACTTTCTTTAAACCTTCTTCAAACGCTAATTTGTTAGCCTCTACTGAAAAATCTGTAAATGGCTCATGTTTGTATGCTACTACCATTATTTTTAGCCTCCCCTTAGAAAAACGTTTACATTTTACAACATTATTCTACACGATAATTTAGATTTATTCAAATATTCCTAGACTTATATTTTAAAAATTAATTAATTTTTAAAATATAATAAAAAAATAGAGTTATACAAATGTATAACTCTACAAAATATGAGTATATTCCAAAACGTTTTTGCTAATCAATAAAATAGTTACTAACAAGAATAAAGTTCTTACATATCCAACACCTTTTTGAACTGCAAATTTCGATCCAAAATAAGCGCCCAAAATCATCGATAATCCCATAATAATACCGTATTCAAAATGAATTACGTCTAAAAATAAAAAAGTGATTAACGATACGATATTACTAACAAAGTTCAAAAGTTTTCCAGATGCTGCTGCTTGAATAAAATCCAAACCAATTAATAAAAATGCAAAAATTAAGAAGGATCCTGTCCCTGGTCCAAAAAACCCATCGTAAAACCCTATCATTAAAATAACAAAGAAAAATATTAATGTTTTTCTTTTCGTCATCTTCTTATAGGTAGATACACTTCCCCAATCCTTTTTCGCAATAATATAAATGGCAATAAACACCAACATCACAAGCACTAACGGACGTAAAATATCCGGCGGAATAAACTTTACTACTAAAGCACCTGCGACTGCCCCTATAATAGTTAACGGGATTAACTTTCCTACAATTTTAAAATCAACCTTTCCCGATCGAATAAAGTAAATCGCACTCGTAAACGTCCCCATCGTTGCAGCTAATTTATTCGTTGCAATTGCCGAAGCTGGTGGTAAACCAACAAACATAAGTGCCGGAAGCGAAATTAATCCTCCACCACCAACAACTGAATCAATAAAAGCTGCTAAAAAACCGAATGCAATTAATAAAATAATGACTTGAAAACTTAATTCGTCCATGCGCTTTACCCCTTACCCCATTATTTACAACATTTTAAATTATAACAAAATTACCCAAGAAAAAAAGCCGTTCCATAAAGGAACAGCCCTTGTATTTAATCTAAAATTTTCACATACGGTTCATCTTGCTTCGCTTCACGTATAATAATCGCTTCTGGACGCTCTACAGATTTAATCGTTACTTGTACTTTCATATAATTCGGGAAGTATTCCATAACAAGCCCGGCTACATATTGTGTAAAGCCAATTATTTCTGCTTTCCCATTAAACTGGACAGGAATATCGAGCTTTATTTCTCTTAATTCATCGTCTCTATACATACCAGTACCGATAACAGCTGTATAGTCGCCTTGGAAATAATCACTTAATTTTGCCTTGAAGTTTGATACTCTCGCCAGATCTTCACGTTTATTATCTGTTTTCGCTTGTTCAGATGGGAACAAATAATATTTCTCATTAATTTGTTTCCAATCCTCAACCGTTTCACTGCCTTTTTCAACATTCGCATAAGAAACAAAGTTACCTGGTACGAGCGAAGACTTTGGAGCCTGACGATAAATCGCAAATGTTATCGGAAGGTTTTTTGTCTCAGGATCTTGTTGATGCATAACTTTCAAGATTTCTGGCACCATTTTTTTCCCTTCCGCTAACATCTTTTCATTCGAAATTGCAGCCTCACGCGGATAACCATGCTCTTCCTCATAATAATGAACCGAATTCATCGCTAATCCAACTACAATGCCGCTACGCTCATTTTTTTCGCCTTTATTCACATAATAATCATGCTCTAAAATATTTGAAATATATATTGGATTTTTTTTATTTTTCACTTCTAGTGCTTCGGATCCTGTACCTAATGCAGGATTTAACCCTATGTTCGGGAATTTAACCGCATCTTTTTTTAGTGTACCTTCTAGTTCCTTTTGTTCTGCATCTGTACGTTTTCTTTTAACAAGCATCTGTATATACTGAGTATTTAGGGATTTCCCGCCTTTTAAAACATTATCTTTCGTACTAAATGATTCTTTCGCAATACGCATTAATCCTGTTTCAAATTCATCTATATCAAGACGATTACTTACTCCTTGCACAACTAAGCCACGTGCGTTTCCTCCCTCAAATGGAATAGTCGTCTTATAATATTCATCCGAAATAGAGTAATTCGGGACGATTGCTTGCTCTTTTGCTTTCCCCGATTTCTCAACCACTTTTTCATCTTTGTCGGCACCTGCACTACACCCACTTACAAGTAGGCCAAGGCTTAATACCGCTAATGCTATTTTTTTCATGGTAAGTTTGCACCTCTTACTTATTTAGCTCTTGTAAGAACCTCTCTTCATTCCAAACCTCAACATTATGTTTCTCCGCTTGTGCTAATTTCGAACCTGCCGCTTCACCTGCAACAACTAAATCCGTACTTTTACTAACACTTCCTGTTACTTTTCCACCTAATGCCTCAATCTTCTTCTTCGCTTCACTACGTCCCATAACTTCTAATTTCCCTGTTAAAACGACAGTTTTTCCTGCGAAGTACGACTCAACGTTTTGTAAATCAGCAATTTTCATGCCTTTATATGTCATGTTCACGCCGTATTCTTTAAATTGTTGTAATAACTCTAATACGTCTTCATTATCGAAATACGTTACTACGGATTGAGCCATTTTTTCACCAATTTCATTAATTGCTTTTAATTCTTCTTCCGTTGCCTTCACAAGCGCATCCATCGTTTCGAAATGCTCTGCAAATGTACGTGCTGCTTTCGCTCCAACATGGCGAATACCAAGACCGAATAATAATCGCTCTAATGAGTTTTCTTTAGAATTCTCAATTGCTTGTACTAAATTCGTTGCTGATTTTTCTCCAAATCGTTCTAGCTGTAATAATTGCTCTTTCGTCAACGAATATAAATCAGCAAATGTACGAATATAATCTGCCTCAAAGAGTTGTGTAATGACACGTTCTCCAAGTCCATCAATATTCATTGCATTTCTTGAAACGAAATGGATTAACCCTTCTCGAATTTGAGCAGGACAAGTTGGATTTATACAACGAAGTGCTACCTCTTCTTCTAAACGAACTAGTTCACTCTCACATGCTGGGCAATGCGTTGGCATATGATATTCTTCTTCCTCACCAGTACGCTTATCGAAAATAACATTTACAACTTCAGGAATAATATCTCCAGCCTTCTTCACAACAACGTAGTCACCAATTCGAATATCTTTTTCACGAATTAAATCTTCGTTATGTAAAGAAGCACGACGAACGATTGTACCAGCCACTCGCACTGGCTCTAGCTCTGCAGTCGGTGTTACAACCCCTGTACGACCAACACTTAATTCAATGCCTGTTAATCTTGTTACAACTTCTTCAGCTGGGAATTTATAAGCAATTGCCCATCTTGGACTCTTTGCTGTAGTGCCTAGACTTTCTTGAAGAGCAACATCATCTACTTTTATAACGATCCCATCAATCTCATAATCAAGATGCGGACGTTTTTCTTGCCATTCTTCTACATAAGCTATAACTTCTTCAATTGTTTCACATGTGCGTCGATTTGGATTTGTTTTGAATCCAAGTTCACCTAAGAAATCAAGCGATTCACTATGTGATAGGATTGTTTTTTCTTCTACATTCGCAAGACCGTATACAAACATAGATAAGTTACGCTTCGCTGCAATTTTCGGATCAAGTTGGCGGATTGAACCTGCTGCCGCATTACGCGGATTTGCAAATACATCTTCACCATTTTGCTCTTTTTCTTCATTTAACTTAACGAATGAACGCTTCGGCATATAAGCTTCGCCTCGTGCTTCTAACGTTACTTCTTCATTTAAACGAAGCGGGATTGCTTTAATCGTTTTTAAATTTTGAGTAATATCTTCACCTGTTACACCATCACCACGTGTTGCCCCTTGAATGAAGCGTCCTTTTTCATAATGAAGTGAAACAGCAAGTCCGTCAATTTTTAATTCGCATATATATCTTACATTCGCATCATCAATTCCTTGACGTACTCGTCGGTCAAAATCACGTAAATCTCCTTCGTTAAATGCATTTCCTAAACTTAACATCGGTGACTTGTGTGTTACTTTTTCAAATATATCAAGAACCGTTCCCCCAACGCGAACAGAGGGAGAATCTTCACTCATAAACTCTGGGTTCTCTGCTTCTAATTTTATAAGCTCCTGCATATTACGGTCATACTCCGCATCAGAAACAGAAGGATTGTCTAACACGTGATATTGATAGTTAAATGTATTTAACAAATCACGTAGTTCTTCTATACGTTTTTTTGCTATCTCTTTTGACATATCCTCATTCCTTTCCTATTGTTTCGTCACAGGTGCAAATTTTGCTAACAAACGTTTAACACCAATTGGGCTTGGGAACGCAATATCTAATTCTTTTGCATCACCTTCACCTTTTACACTTACGACTGTACCGATTCCCCATTTTTGGTGGGAAGCTTTATCGCCTACCGCCCAGCCGATTTGTTCGCCGCCTGTCGTCTTAGCTGCAGGACGCGCGAAAGCTGAGCGAGAACGTGTTGTAGTTGTCATTTTACTGCTACTTGCCGTTCTTCCTTTTGCACCAAACGAAGTTTCACGCTTCGGCGCTGTTTCATTTAATGATTCTACTAGTTCTGTCGGGATTTCTGTAATGAATCGGGATGCGGCATTCATACTTGTTCTACCAAATAAAGTACGCATTTGTGCATTTGATAAATACAACTCTTCTTCTGCACGAGTAATACCTACATAAGCAAGACGACGCTCTTCTTGCATTTCATCTTCTTCCATTAGAGAACGAGTATGCGGGAATATTCCTTCCTCTAAACCAACAATAAAGACAACTGGGAATTCTAATCCTTTCGCTGAGTGCATCGTCATTAAAATAACTTCCTCACCAGCAGTCGGGTCTTCATCTACACGATCAATATCTGCAACAAGTGCTAAGTCTGTTAAGAATGCAACAAGGCTCTTATCTTCGCTTTGAGATTCAAATGTTTGCGTAACAGATAAAAACTCATCTAAGTTCTCTAGACGACCTTCCGCTTCTAACGTACGCTCGTTTTTCAACATGTCGCGATAGCCGGTTTTTTCAATAACTTCTTCTACCAATTCTGTAACAGATAAATACTCTTGCATATTTACCCAGTTGTGTAATAAACCTGCGAATTCTTTTACTGCCTTTGTAACCTTTGCACTTACTCCAACATGCTCAATCTCATCGAATACAGCTGTTAATGAAATTCCATTTTGTACACCGTAATTAATAATTTTATCGATAGAAGTCGCACCAATTCCGCGCTTTGGCACGTTAATAATACGTGCGAAACTAATCTCATCATCTGGATTCCCAATTAAGCGTAAATACGCCAAAATGTCTTTAATCTCTTTACGGTCGTAGAACTTCGTACCGCCGACAATTTTGTAAGGAATATTAGATTTCAGGAAAATCTCCTCGACCATACGAGACTGCGCATTTGTACGATATAACACCGCAAAATCAGTATATTTTCGTTTTCCCATTTGAATATCGTCGCGAATTTTTTTCGCAACAAAGTATGCTTCGTCCTTTTCCGTTGCAGCACGATAGTAAGAGATTTTGCTTCCAACTTCATTATCTGTCCATAATTTCTTCGGTTTACGATTCGTATTTCTTTCAATAACAGCATTCGCTGCATTTAAAATATTTTGTGACGAACGATAATTTTGTTCTAACAGAATAACTTGCGCATTC
Source organism: Bacillus sp. FSL R9-9834 (assembly GCF_038006905.1). Classification (NCBI taxonomy): domain Bacteria; kingdom Bacillati; phylum Bacillota; class Bacilli; order Caryophanales; family Bacillaceae; genus Bacillus; species Bacillus sp. FSL R9-9834. The sequence continues at coordinate 330,718 of NZ_JBBOWD010000001.1, read as the reverse complement.
TCATAGTCTTTTTCGAATGACAAAATGTTAGAAATGTCCGCACCACGCCAGCGATAAATTGACTGATCTGAGTCACCTACAACACATAAATTTTTAAAACGTGCTGCCAAATGTTTAACAAGAAGGTACTGCGCTTTGTTCGTATCTTGATACTCATCCACGTGAATATACTGGAATTTACGCTGATAAAACTCTAGTACTTCTGGAACACGTTCAAATAGTTGAATCGTCGTCATAATTAAATCATCAAAGTCTAGTGAGTTATTTTTCAAAAGACGTTTTTGATATTCTGTATATACATCGCTCGTTAATTTTTCATATGGATCAGCAATTGTAATTTTCTTCGCATATTTATCCGCAGATAACAATTCATTTTTCGCATTACTAATACCAGCTAAAATAGAGCGCGGCTCAAATTTCTTCGGATCAATATTACGCTCTTTCATAATTTTTTTAACTACAGTTAACTGATCACCTGAATCTAAAATTGTAAAGTTACGATTAATACCAATGCGATCGATATCACGTCGTAAAATACGTACACACATAGAGTGGAACGTAGAAATCCAAATATCTTCAGCTTCTGGTCCGACAAGTGTATCAATACGCTCGCGCATTTCACGAGCCGCTTTATTTGTAAAGGTAATAGCTAGTACATTCCATGGCGCTACTCCTTTTTCACCAAGTAAATACGCAATACGATGTGTTAACACACGTGTTTTACCACTACCTGCGCCTGCCATTAATAGAAGTGGTCCGTTCGTTGTTTGTACTGCTTTTTGTTGCTGCGGATTTAAACCATTTAATAATCTATCTGTCATACTCATATACGCCTGCACCTACTCTCCTTTTACTGCTTTAACCGTTTTTAACGCTGCTTTTATATCATCATAAATAATATTTCCAACAACTACTGTATCAGCATGCTGCGCCATTTCCTTCGCCTGTTCCGCATTAGAAATACCACCGCCATAATATAACTTGGCTTGTTTCAATTGTGCTTTTACATTTTTAACAAGTTCAACATCTCCGTACGTACCGCTATATTCTAAATAAAATATCGGTAAACGTAATAGCTTGTCTGCTAAACGCGCGTATGCAATCACATCATCTTCTGTTACATCACACTTTGCATCTGTAAGCTGGGCTACCTTCGCTTCAGGATTTAAAACACAATACCCTTCCATGAAAATCTCGTCCCAATCCATAATATCCCCAAATTCTTTCAAAGCCTCATGATGAACGCCTGTTACCCATTCTACCTTTCGGCTATTTAAAACGCTTGGGATATAATAAAAATCGAATCCTGGTGTGATTGCTTCTACATCAGAAACCTCTAACACACAAGGAACTGCATATCTACGAATGCTAACTAGCATGTGTAGTACATTATCAATTGTCACCCCATCACTTCCGCCTACAATAACAGCATCTGTTCCAGACTCACAAATCATTTCTAAATGTTCGTCACTTAACTCCTTATTCGGATCAAGCTTAAATACATGTTTCCATCCGGAAATATCGTACATGAAAACACCCTTTCTTTTCTCAAGTTGTATATATTTCTGTTTAAAATAACAGTTTATTTTCATTAGGATTTTTTAAGTTCACCTTAAATATTTGTTTAAAGCGGAGAATTAAGTTTGGAATCCCCTCTTCGACATTTTTTAAACGAGAGGATTTAATTTTGAACTTCCTTTTATGCATTCTTTCATTATAACAAAAAAAGCTACTTACACACACGCACAATCCAACATCTTTTTCCACGTCAAATGTTGGATTACATATCCGAAAAATCAAAAGGGATACTAATAAAAGAAATAGTATTATCTATTTCAACTTTCATAAAAGGAGTGTTTTTCTAATGAAGCAAAATATCGGTACAATAAATGCCCTAATTCGAATTACACTCGGACTTGTCCTCTTCGGTTGTAGTGCAACGAAACTCGTGCGCAAACCTTGGTGCACTTGGTCTAACATTTTGCTATGGATTGGTGCAATGAAAGTTGCAGAGGGAATTGTTCGTTTCTGCCCTATTGTTGAAATGTGGAAATTCGGAAAATACATGAACATGGGGGCATTTAAAATGCCTAGCATGAATTTTGCTGAGAAGGGACATACTAAAGAAGAAGCGAATCAAACTTCCAAGCACGACAAACCACAGTCAAATGGAAGTTATGACGCTTCTGACAAAGAGATTGAGTCAGCGATTGAAGATATAATCCTGGCAAAACCGCTTTGAATCATTTGTCAAGATGCAAGATGCTCTCAAAGGGACTTAGCTGCTGCAGTGGGCGGTTAAGTCTTCTTTATTTTACCACAAAACAGAACATACATTCTTATTTCGAACATTAAAATATACATAATCAATAAAATTCAGAAAATTAGGTGTACACCTCTTGCTTAAAATGATATAAAAGTGATATCATTTTTATATCAGGAGGCGATCATATGAAAGAAAAACAAGTGTTTTATGTTAATGGTTTTCTTGGGATTATTGGAATTTTGATTTTAGCCGCTATCGGTGTATTTTTCCTCGTGCAAGAAATTTTCATAGGAGCAGCATTAACTATTATTTTAGCTGCAGTTCTTGCTACAGGTATTGGTATTGTTCAACCAAATCAAGCAAAAGTCATTACGTTTTTCGGTAATTATTTAGGAACAATTCGTCAAAACGGTTTATTTTTAACGATTCCGTTCGCGTTCCGTCAAACTGTATCATTACGTGTTGAGAACTTTAATAGTAAGAAATTAAAAGTAAATGATGTTGACGGAAATCCAATTGAAATTGCAGCTGTTATCGTCTATAAAGTTGTTGATTCTGCAAAAGCGATGTTCGGCGTTGAACATTATGATCGATTTGTAGAAATTCAAAGCGAAACGGCAATCCGCCACGTTGCAACGAAATATCCTTATGATAATTTCCAAGATGAAACTTGCATTACGTTACGTGGAAATACTGAAGAAATCTCTGAAGAATTAAAACGTGAATTAGAAGCACGCCTTGAAATTGCTGGCGTAGAAGTGTTAGAAACTCGTTTAACACATTTAGCTTATGCAACAGAAATTGCCCATGCAATGCTACAACGCCAACAAGCAAAAGCAGTATTAGCTGCTAGAAAAGAGATTGTTGAAGGTGCTGTGAAGATGGCAAAAGATTCAATCCATATGTTAGATGAAGAAGGCGTACTTGAATTAGATGACGAGCGTAAAGCGAATATGGTGAACAACCTATTAGTTGCCATCGTTTCAGATAAAGGTGCGCAACCAGTTATTAATACAGGAAGCCTATACTAAAAGGTTGTAAATCACTATGGCTAAAAAGAAAAGCTTTCCATTACGTATTGATCCTGAATTACACGCAGTCATCGAAAAATGGGCGAATGATGAGTTTCGTAGCGTCAATGCACACATCGAGTATTTACTTCGAGAAATGGCAAAGCAAAAAGGGAAATTGAAAAAAGATAAAGATGTATAAAAAATCTCGCTGATTTCTCAGCGAGATTTTTTACATATTAGCTTCTCATCATCTCATGCCCAATTGCACGATATCCTATATCACTTCGGTAAAATAGACCATCACTCTCAATTTTACCGATTTCTTTATACACCTTATCTTTCGCTTCTTGTAAACTATTCGCCTTACAAGCAACAAATAGTACACGACCACCGTTTGTTACAAAATCACCATGTTTCATCGTTGTACCTGAATGAAACACAATTACATCTTGCAATGCATCTAACCCGTTAATAATGTCACCTTTTTTATATACTTCTGGATATCCTTTCGAAGCAAGTACAACACCAATAACTGCTTCTTCTGACCATTGTAACGTTAGTTCACTCTCATCTAATACAGCATTACATACATCAACTAAATCATTTTCTAGGCGTGGTAATACAACTTCCGTTTCAGGATCACCAAAGCGAGCATTAAACTCAATTACCTTTGGACCATCATTTGTTAAAATAAGTCCCGCATATAAAATCCCTGTAAACGATCGATTTTCTGCAATCATCGCTTTAGCAGTTGGATGCAATACATTTTTTATCGCCTCTTGAACTACTGATTCCGGAATTTGTGGTACTGGAGAATATGCACCCATTCCACCTGTATTTGGACCTTTATCTCCATCAAAAGCTCGTTTATGATCTTGCGCGATTACCATCGGATGCACATTTGTTCCATTCACAAATGCCATTAATGAAAATTCTTGTCCATCTAAGAACTCTTCAATAACAACCTTCTTACTTGCTTCACCGAACTTTACATCTTGTAGCATTTCCTTCACAGCCTGTAATGCTTCTTCAAGCGTCATCGCTACTGTTACACCTTTACCAGCAGCTAATCCATCTGCCTTAATAACAATTGGTGCACCAACTTTTTGAATGTACTGTACCGCTTCTTCATAATCTGTAAAAGTTTCATATGCCGCAGTTGGAATATTATATTTTTTCATCAATTCTTTCGTAAAAGCTTTACTACCTTCAATAACAGCAGCCGCTTTATTCGGACCAAATACGCGAAGTCCCTCTTCTGTAAAACGATCCACAATTCCATTCATAAGCGGAATTTCTGGTCCAACGAAAGTTAATTCCACCTTATTCTCTTTAGCAAATAAAACTAATGCATCAAAATCATTTTCATCAATATCAACTGGTGTTGCAACATCTCGCATACCTTCATTGCCCGGTGCTACATACACCTTTTTCACTTTTGTAGATTGTGCAAACTTCCAAGCTAAAGCATGCTCACGCCCACCGCGTCCAATTACTAAAACATTCATATTTCATCCCCCAATACTTAAATAAGTACAAACTAGAAGCTATGCTCCTAGTTTGTTTTCATATCACTGTAAGTTTAAAAAGGAGGATCAAGAGAACCGAGCAGGTCGAGGCGCATTTGCCAGGAGGACACGGAGTGTAGTTTCCCTACATGAGTACCGCACTGGCAATGCAACGACGACATGCGAAGGTTATCTTAACCGGACTTTTAAACATCCATATCAATCAAAGTTTAAAAAGGAGGATTAAGAGAACCGAGCAGGTCGAGGCGCATTTGCCAGGAGGACACGGAGTGTAGTTTTCCTACATGAGTACCGCACTGGCAATGCAACGACGACATGCGAAGGTTATCTTAACCGGACTTTTTAAACATCCTCTATTAGTGTTTGAAATGACGTACGCCAGTGAACACCATCGCAATCCCATACGTATCCGCCACTTTAATAGAATCTTCATCACGGATCGATCCGCCTGGTTGAATGATTGCTGTAATTCCTGCTTTTGCTGCTTCTTCTAATGTATCTGGCATTGGGAAGAAAGCATCAGATGCAAGCGCGCTACCTTGTGCTTTTTCACCAGCTTGTGTAATTGCAATTTTTGCAGAACCTACACGGTTCATCTGTCCCGCACCGACACCAATTGTCATATCATCTTTCGCTAAAACAATTGCATTTGACTTCACATGTTTTACAACTTTCCAAGCTAGTTTTAAATCTTTCCATTCTTGCTCTGAAGGTTCACGTTTTGTTGGAATTGAAATTGTACTTTCATCTAATGATAACGTATCTTCCTCTTGAACAAGAAGTCCGCCTTGTACAGAAGTTAGTTTTTTGCTCGCACTTGTCGATTTTTCAATATTTACAGTTAGTAAACGTAAGTTTTTCTTACTTTGCAACACTTCTAAAGCTTCTTTTGAGAAAGAAGGTGCAATAATAATTTCTAAGAAAATTTCATGTAACTTTTCAGCTGTAGATTTGTCAATCTCACGATTCGCTGCAATAATCCCTCCAAAGATTGATACTGGATCCGCTTCATAAGCACGTGTGTATGCTTCATGAATATCAGTTCCTACTCCAACACCACATGGATTCATATGTTTTACTGCTACTACTGCTGGTTCTGTAAATTCTTTTACAATGCTAAGTGCTGCATCTGCATCATTAATATTGTTATATGATAATTCTTTACCATGTAATTGTTCTGCGTATGCAACAGAAGAAGTTGCTGCGAATGGCGCTTTATAGAAAGTTGCCTTTTGATGTGGGTTCTCGCCATAACGTAAGTCTTGCTTTTTCTCAAATGTCACAGTTAATGTTTCTGGGCTTTCTTCACCCATTTGCTCTGTTAAGTAGTTAGAGATTAACGCATCATATGCTGCTGTATGGCGGAATACTTTCGCTGCTAATTTACGTTTCGTTTCTTCTTTTACTTCACCGTTCTCTTCCAGTTCTGCTAATACAACATCGTAATCTACTGGATCTACAATTACCGATACAAATTTGTGATTTTTCGCAGCAGAGCGAATCATTGTTGGGCCACCAATATCAATATTTTCAATTGCATCAGCAAATGTTACATCAGGCTTAGCGATTGTTTCTTTGAATGGGTATAAGTTAACGACAACAAAATCAATTGGCTCTATACCTAACTCATTCATTTGTGCTACATGCGTTTCATTATCGCGAACTGCTAATAGACCACCATGAATATTTGGATGTAATGTTTTCACACGACCATCCATAATTTCTGGGAAACCAGTTACTTCAGAAATACCGATTACTTGTAAGCCGTTTTCTTCTAGTAATTTTTTTGTACCGCCTGTTGATATAACTTCGATTCCTTGTTCTAGTAAACCTTTAACAAATTCTACTACTCCTGTTTTATCTGAAACACTTACTAATGCACGCTTTTTCATTTACCCTTCACCCCTGGTTGTATGTTAGTTAACAGTTGGTTCTTTCGTAGATTGAACAATTTGATTCACTGTATTTACGTATAATTTATGTTCAACTTGTTGAATTTTCTTTTGTAAGCTTTCTCTCGTATCCCCTTCAGAAACAACTACTGCTTCTTGTGCAATAATTGGCCCTGTATCCATACCTGCGTCTACATAATGAATCGTTACTCCAGTTACTTTCACACCTGCTTCTAACGCTTGACCAACAGCATCTTTCCCTGGAAAACTCGGTAATAGTGATGGATGAATATTAATAATCCTTCCGCCGTAAGCTTCTAGTAAAGTTGGTCCAATTAAACGCATATATCCAGCTAAAATAACATAATCAATTTCATACTCTTCTAGCTTCTTTAATATCTCTTTTTCAAACGCTTCTTTTGACTCATATGCTTTCGCTGAAAAAGCGAAACACGGGATATGATGATAATGTGCTCGCCCAACAGCGCGTGCTTCTGGTTTATCACATACTAATAAACTAATTTCTGCATCCAATCTTTTTTCTTCTACTGCATTAACGAGAGATTGAAAGTTAGATCCGCTTCCAGAAGCAAAAACTGCTAATCTACTCATAGCGCTGTGCCTCCATTAAAAGTAACGCCAGCTCCTTGTACAGTGCGTCCAATAATACGAGCAGTTTCTCCTTGCTCTTCAAGAAGACGAACAACATCTTTTGCATCTTCTTCCTTCACCGCTACTACCATACCAATACCCATGTTAAAAATATTGAACATTTCTTTCTCTTCCAGCTTGCCAACTTCTTGAAGTAAACTAAAGATCGGCTGAATTTCCCAAGATCCTAATTCAATTTCTGCACCGATTTCTTCTGGTAACATACGTGGAATATTTTCAATGAATCCGCCACCTGTAATATGTGCCATACCGTATACTTCATATTTCTTCAATAGTTCTAAAATAGGTTTGACATAAATTTTCGTTGGTTTTAATAATTCTTCACCAAGAGGTAGCTCTAAGCGTCCGTAAATGCGATCTAAAGATAGTTCTCCATCTTCTAGTAATACTTTTCGTACTAAAGAATAACCGTTACTATGAATACCGCTAGATGCTAAGCCAATTAATACGTGACCAGCTTCAATTTTTTCACCTGTTACAATTTTCTTTTTATCAACGATCCCAACTGTAAAACCAGCTAAATCGTATTCTTCTGTAGAATACATTCCTGGCATTTCAGCTGTTTCTCCACCAATTAAAGCACAACCTGCTTGGCGACAGCCCTCTGATATACCTTTGACGATGTTTTCAATTTTACTAGGTTCAGCTTTACCACAAGCAATATAATCAAGGAAGAAAAGCGGCTCTGCTCCTTGGACAACAATATCATTTACACACATTGCTACCGCATCAATACCAATTGTGTCATGTTTATCTGCCATAAAAGCGAGCATCAATTTCGTTCCCACGCCATCTGTTCCAGATACTAATACAGGTTCTTCTAATGCAAATTTTGATAGGTCAAACATACCTCCAAAACCGCCTAAACCGCCTAGTACTTCTTTTCTCATTGTTGTTTGTACGTGTTTTTTCATGCGAGATACCGCTTCATATCCAGCTTCAATATCTACTCCTGCTTGCTTATATGCATTCGCCATCGTTATCTACACCTCGTCTTTTAATTTCTCCCTATCCTGTGCGGGCCGTTTTAAGAAAGAAGCTAGCTTCTACATCAAAAAGAAGTAGAAGCTTTTTTCTTCTTATTTCATACTTTCTAAAAGCTCTTGCTCATAATCATAAAGAGCTGTTGGATAATCTCCGTTGAAGTACGCCATACATAGGCCACCGTATTTCCCTTCATATGGACGTCCAATTGCATCTACTAATCCATCTTCACTTAAAAATGTTAATGAGTCTGCACCGATCATTTCACGAATTTCTTCTACCGTATGATTTGCTGCAATTAATTCTTTTCTCGTTTGAATATCAATGCCATAGAAACATGGATATTTCAAAGGTGGTGAAGCTATTCTTACGTGAACTTCTGTCGCTCCAGCCTCGCGAAGCATACGAACAATTCGTTTACTCGTTGTTCCTCGTACGATAGAATCATCAATCATAACAACTCGTTTTCCTTCAACTACACCTCTTACTGCTGAAAGCTTCATCTTAACCCCTTGCTCTCGCAGTTCCTGAGAAGGTTGAATAAACGTACGTCCAACGTAACGATTTTTAATTAATCCTAACTCATATGGAATACCTGTCGCCTCCGCATAACCAATTGCTGCTGAAATGCTAGAGTCTGGTACACCAGTAACAACATCAGCTTCAATAGGAGCTTCTGCCGCCAACCGTTTCCCCATGTTTTTACGTGCTGCATGGACATTAACACCAGCGATATTTGAATCTGGGCGCGCGAAGTAAATGTATTCCATACTGCAAATTGCATGTTCTACATCATTTGTAAAACGATCTACGTGAATTCCATCATCATTAATGATAAGTAATTCACCCGGTTCTACATCACGAATGTATGTTGCACCTACTACATCAAAAGCACATGTTTCTGATGCTACAACGTAAGCATCTCCCATCATTCCAATTGAAAGGGGACGGAATCCATTTGGATCTAGCGCAACAATCATTTCATTTCCAGTTAGTAAAAGATATGCAAACGCACCTTTCACTTTATTTAGAGCTTCTTTTACACTTTCAATTAACGAATCTTTCGTACTACGTTTAATAAGATGTAAAAGTACTTCTGTATCTGAACTTGTTTGAAAAATACTTCCCTCTGCCTCTAATTCACGACGAAGCATTTTTGCATTAATTAAATTCCCGTTATGAGCTAATGCCATACTATGATCAGAAAAACGGAATAGTAATGGTTGAACGTTAGCCACTTCACTTCCACCAGCCGTCGCGTATCGTACGTGTCCGATTGCTGATTTTCCGTTCAATCCTTCTAGCTCTCCTCTTGAAAACACTTCTGATATTAAGCCTAACCCCTTGTGACCGACGATTTTTTCTCCATTATTTACGACAATGCCTGCGCCTTCTTGTCCACGGTGCTGTAAACTGTGCAATCCGTAGTATGAAACTTGTGCCGCATTTTCATGCCCCCAAATTCCGAAAACGCCACATTCTTCGTTTAACCCCTTTATTTCAGCAAGCATGGGATTGCCCCTTTCCAAGCCTTTCTCATTTCATCTACATTTGCTGTAAGTAACACTTCATTTTCTTCATTATGAATTGTCACTTCATTTGTATTTGTTACTTCTCCAACTTGAATTGCTTCTACCGCTTTCTCGAACGCTTCTTTATTTTCACGTTTTACAGTTATCACGAAGCGAGATTGTGATTCCGCAAATAATGCCGCTGTTGCTTCCCCGTCTAATTTCACAGTAGCACCTAAGCCGTTAGCACCAATTGCACTTTCTGAAATCGCAACTGCTAAACCACCTTCAGCAACGTCATGTGCAGATTGAACAAGGCCAGCTTGAATTGCTGCTAATACTTGTTTTTGACGTTTTAATTCTACGTCTAGATCGATACTTGGTGATTGGCCGAAAATTTTGCCGTGAAGCATTTTCTGTAATTCACTTCCACCAAACTCAGCTTTCGTCTCTCCGATAACATAAACTAAATCGCCAGCTTGCTTAAACTCTTGTGTTGTTACATGTTTTAAGTCATGTACTAGTCCGACCATCCCAACTGTCGGTGTTGGATATACCGCTTCACCACTACGTTCGTTATACATTGATACGTTTCCGCCTATAACTGGTGTTTGTAATGTGCGACAAGCTTCACTCATACCATCTACTGATTTCTCAATTTGCCAGAAGATTTCTGGTTTCTCTGGATTACCGAAGTTTAAGCAATCTGTAATTGCAAGTGGCTCTCCTCCAGAACATACGATATTACGTGCTGCCTCTGCTACTGCAATTTTACCGCCCATTTCTGGATCTAAATAAATGTAGCGAGAGTTACAATCTGTCGTCATTGCTAATCCTTTTTCTGTACCGCGTACACGTACAACTGCTGCATCTGAACCCGGTGTAACAACTGTGCTTGTGCGAACTTGATAATCATATTGATCATAAACCCACTCTTTACTTGCAATCGTCGGTTGTTGTAATAGAGCGAATAACGTTTCTTTATAATTTTCTACTTTTGGTGTTTCCATTTTCATCTGCTGGAATTCAGCAAAGTATGCTGCTTCTTGTGATGGTTTATGATAAATTGGCGCTTCTTCTGCAAGAGCATCCGCTGGTACTTCAGCTACCATTTCACCTTTATGGAATAAACGAAGCATTTTGTCTTCCGTTACTTTCCCCATCGTAACGGCTGCAAGACCATACTTCTCAAATAAATCTACTATCTCTTGCTCTCTACCTTTTTTCACAACAATTAACATACGCTCTTGTGATTCAGATAGCATCATTTCATATGGTGTCATTCCTGTTTCTCGTTGTGGTACATCATCTAAGTACATTTCAATACCCATTCCTGCTTTACTTGCCATTTCTGCAGAAGATGATGTTAAACCAGCTGCACCCATATCTTGAATTCCAACAAGTGCATCCGATTGAATAAGTTCTAAACAAGCTTCAATAAGAAGTTTCTCCATAAATGGATCTCCTACTTGAACTGCTGGACGCTTCGCTTCTGAGCTTTCAGATAACTCTTCAGATGCGAATGTAGCACCGTGGATACCATCACGACCAGTTGATGCTCCTACGTACATTACTGTGTTTCCAGCACCGTGCGCTTGCCCTTTTTTAATGTCTTCGTGGTTAATTAAGCCTACGCACATTGCATTTACAAGTGGATTTCCTTCATAACATGGATCAAACTGTACTTCGCCGCCAACAGTCGGAATACCGATACAGTTACCGTATCCCGCAATTCCTGCTACTACTTCTTCGAATAAGTATTTCACACGTGGTGATTGTAATTCTCCAAATCGAAGTGAGTTTAATAGAGCTACTGGACGTGCTCCCATAGAGAATACGTCACGAATAATACCGCCAACACCTGTTGCTGCTCCTTGATATGGTTCAATAGCAGAAGGGTGGTTATGACTTTCCATTTTAAATACAACCGCTTGATTATCACCGATGTCCACAATTCCAGCACCTTCCCCAGGCCCTTGCAAGACGCGCTCACCTGTTGTTGGGAATTTTCGAAGTACTGGTTTTGAATTTTTATAACTACAATGTTCAGACCACATAACAGAGAATAATCCTGTTTCTGTATAATTTGGCAGACGGCCTAAAATCTTTTCAACCATGGCGAACTCTTCGTCTGTTAGCCCCATTTCCGCATATATGCGCTCTTCTTTAATTTGTGTTGGATTTGGTTCAAGCATTAACGACATATGTTTCCCTCCACTGTTTTAAGATAGATTGAAAGACTTTTAACCCTTCAGCACCGCCAAGTAATTCATCTACAGCACGCTCTGGGTGTGGCATCATACCCAGTACATTTCCTTTTTCGTTTACAATACCAGCAATATCTGAAACGCTTCCGTTCGGGTTTTCTACGTAACGGAATGCGATTTGATTATTCTCTTCTAATTGTTTAAGAGTCTCTTCATCACAATAGTAATTCCCCTCACCATGTGCAATTGGAATATTGATTACTTCATCTTTTTCATATTGTGATGTAAACATTGTTTCATTATTTTCAACACGTAACTGAACTGTTCGACACATAAATTTTAAGTTTTCATTTCTCATTAATGCTCCTGGTAATAATCCTGATTCAACAAGAATCTGGAATCCATTACATACACCTAAAATTGGCTTTCCTTGCTCAGCAGCTTTCTGTACTGCTTTCATTGCATTCGCAAAGCGAGAAATAGCACCGCAGCGTAAGTAGTCACCATAAGAGAAACCACCTGGTAGTAGAATTGCATCATATTCATCTAAATTCTCTGTATCGTGCCAAACGTAATCTACTTCTTCGCCAAGCTCATCTTTAATTGCATGGAACATATCGACATCACAGTTCGAACCTGGAAATACTATTACGGCAAATTTCACTGTGCGACAACCTCCTCAACTTCATAACGGAAGTCTTCCATTACAACGTTTGCTAATAGTTTTTCACACATTTCCTTTACCTTGCTATCTAAGTCAGTTACCGATTTATCAATTGTTAGTTCCATGTACTTTCCAATTCGAACATCTTGTACTTCTGTGAATGAAAGGCTATGAAGTGCTCCTTTTACTGCTGTTCCTTGTGGATCTAATACGCTTTCTCTTAATGTTACATATACCTTAACTTTATACATGTGAAATTCCCCCTAAACGTTTTAAAATCTCTTCATAAGCATCTGTTAAATTTCCAAGATCACGACGGAATACGTCTTTATCAAACTTCTCATTGCTCGTTTCATCCCATAAACGGCAAGTATCTGGTGAAATTTCATCTGCTAAAATGATTTCTCCTTCATCCGTTACACCAAACTCTAATTTGAAATCTACTAATCTTACACGACAGCTTGCGAAATGATCAATCAACACTTGATTGATTTGTAGAGCCATATCTCGTAATACGCTTACTTGCTCTGGCGATGCAACGTTTAATACACGAATATGATCTTCCGTTACAAGCGGATCTCCTAAATCATCATCTTTGAAGTAAAATTCTACGATTGGTTCTGCAAGTACAGTTCCCTCTTCCATTCCTAATCGTTTTGAAAGACTTCCTGCAATTACATTTCTTGTGACAACTTCTAAAGGAATAATACTCACTTTTTTAACAAGTTGTTCTGTTTCAGATAGCTTCTCAACAAAGTGTGTTTTAATTCCTACTTCTTGTAACTTTCTGAACAATAAAGTTGTAATCTCATTGTTCAAACGACCTTTTCCTGTAATCGTCTCTTTTTTCTCCCCATTGAAAGCAGTCGCACTATCTTTGTACTCTACCCAAACCATATCTGCTGATTCTGTACGATAAATTCTTTTTGCCTTACCTTCATACAGCAATTCTAGCTTTTGCATTTCGCAAGCCCCCTGTAGTTTGAAAAATGTGAATAATGTTTTTATAAAGAATGGCACAGAATGACTCTATTCTGTGCCATATGAAATTTTACGCTTCGTTTAATCCAAGGCGTTCAAAGATTGTATCAACGTGTTGCATATGATGCTCATAGTTGAAGCATTCATTAATTTCTTCTTGTGTTAACTTGCTCGTAATACGCTCATCAGCTTCTACAAGCTCTTTAAATTGTACTTGTGTTTCCCAAGCTTCCATTGCTTTAGGTTGTACGATATCGTAAGCTTCTTCACGCACCATACCTTTGTCAATTAACGTAAGCATTACGCGCTGAGAATAAATTAAGCCGTATGTTCTTGTCATATTACGTTTCATATTCTCTGGGTATACAGTTAAGTTTTTAACAATATTACCAAAGCGGTTTAGCATGTAATTTAACGCGATTGTAGCATCTGGTAAAATTACGCGTTCTGCTGAAGAGTGAGAAATATCACGCTCATGCCATAATGGAACATTCTCATAAGCTGTCATCATATAACCGCGGATAACACGAGCTAAACCAGTCATATTTTCAGATCCAATTGGATTACGCTTATGCGGCATTGCAGAAGAACCTTTTTGACCTTTGGCGAAAGCTTCTTCAACTTCACGTGTTTCACTCTTTTGTAAACCACGAATCTCAACTGCCATCTTTTCGATAGACGTTGCGATTAATGCAAGTGTTGACATGTAATGTGCATGGCGATCACGTTGCAATGTTTGTGTTGAAATTGGTGCTGCTTCTAATCCTAAGTTTTCACAAACATACTTTTCTACGAATGGATCGATATTTGCATATGTACCAACCGCACCAGATAATTTACCAACACGAACTGTATTAGCAGCTTGTTTGAAACGCTCTACGTTACGTTTCATTTCTTCATACCAAAGACCAAGTTTTAAACCGAATGTTGTTGGTTCTGCATGAACACCGTGTGTTCTTCCCATCATGATCGTGTATTTATGCTCTTTCGCTTTGTTAGCTAAAATACTTACAAAGTTTTCTAAGTCTTTTAATATGATTTCATTCGCTTGTTTTAAAATGTAAGATAACGCTGTATCTACTACGTCTGTAGATGTTAAACCGTAATGAATCCATTTACGTTCCTCGCCTAATGCTGGTGTTTCTGATACAGCACGAGTGAATGCAACTACGTCATGACGTGTCTCTTTTTCAATCTCATAAATACGATCAATATCAAATGATGCATGCTCACGAATTTTTTTAACATCTTCTTTCGGAATATCGCCAAGCTCAGCCCATGCTTCACAAGCTAAAATCTCAACTTCTAACCACGCTTTAAATTTGTTCTCTTCCGTCCAAATTGCACCCATTTCTGGGCGTGTATAACGACTAATCATCTTTTTCCCTCCAACAGTTGTTCTTGATGGTCCCAAATATGCAAACTCTTCGCTTTTTCTAGAGCGACTTCAATATTATCATTTAAAATATTAACATGCCCCATTTTTCGCTGCGCTTTTGCTTCTTCTTTTCCATACAAGTGTAAATAGCACCCGGTTAATCTATTCACTTGTCTTAGGACCCCTTCTATATGTTCGCCTAAAATGTTTACCATGACAACTGGTTTTAACAAATTTGTTTCTCCAAGAGGTAAATTACAGATTGCTCGAATATGTTGGCCGAATTGACTCGTTTCACATGCATCCTGTGTATAGTGTCCTGAATTGTGAGGTCTTGGTGCTAATTCATTAATGTAAATCTCACCATCAGCTGTAGCAAACATCTCTACCGCTAGTGTTCCCACAAGTTCTAGTTCATCCGCAAGCACTTTTGCATAAGCAATAGCTTTTTGAGAAAGTTCTTCTGTAATGCGAGCTGGAACGATGGATTCATGCAAAATGTTATTTACATGAATATTTTCCGCTACCGGAAATACTTTCGTTTCACCACTTACACTACGAATGACAATAACTGATACTTCTTTTTCAAAAGGCACCCATTTCTCTAAAATACACTCTGCCGCATTCGCAAGCTCTCGCGCTGTATCAACGTCAGCCTCACTTCTTAAAACAACTTGCCCTTTCCCATCATATCCGCCTGTCGTCGTTTTTAAGACGGAAGGATATGATAACTCAGCGATTGCTTCAGTAAGCTGACCTTGATTTTGAACTACTCTATACGTTGCTACTGGTAACCCTGCTTTCTCAATCGCATTCTTTTCTGTAAAACGATTTTGCGTTTTACTTAACAACTGACTGCCTTGCGGTAAGTAAGCATGTTTTTCAAGCCATTGTAAACATCTATAATCAATATTCTCAAATTCATATGTGACAACATCACTGATCTCTGCTAAATGCTGAATTGCTTTTAAATCGTCATATGATGCAACAATTTCAATATCAGCAACTTGTGCACATGGTGAGTTTTTTGTAGGATCTAAAACAGCAATTTTATATCCCATCTCCTTAGCCGCCAATGCCATCATTCTTCCTAGCTGGCCGCCTCCAATAATACCGATTGTTTTTCCAGGTAAAATGATTCTCGTCATACTAGCTCACTACCTTCGCGCACATCTTTTTCAATTGCTTCTCTTCTCAATTCTAATGCATCATATATGTCATCATGGAATGATCCAAGTATTTGTGCAGCAAGTAAACCAGCATTTGTTGAACCAGCCTTACCAATTGCAACAGTTGCAACTGGAACCCCTCCTGGCATTTGGACGATGGATAATAATGAATCTAAGCCGTTTAACGCTTTTGATTGAACTGGAACTCCGATTACAGGAAGATTCGTCTTCGCTGCAACCATTCCTGGTAAATGTGCTGCTCCACCAGCTCCAGCAATAATAACTTTCAATCCACGTTCACGAGCCGTCTCTGCATATTCAAACATATAATCCGGAGTCCGATGAGCGGATACAACTTTTTTCTCATACGGTATATTTAATTCATCTAAAATGTCACAAGCATATTTCATTGTTTCCCAGTCTGACGTGCTTCCCATTATGACTCCAACTAGTGATTTCATATTAGAATCCCCCCGATTCAAATAAAAAAAGCCTGAAATAGAACAGTTTCTCTTTTACTATGAGAGAAAGCGCTCTACTCAGGCATACGTATCCCTTGTGAATAGAAAAATACCGAGTGACTTTCCCTCATAGTCTAACGAATAACGGTCGTTAGGTAGAGACTTGCAGGCCATATCCCCGCGATTATATGAGGTCTTATATATTATTCTTTCTATGGCTATATTAACAATATTTCATAAACAATGTCAACAAATAATCGAATGTTTTTTTATTACTCACCAATAACGTTCGTGTTTTAGTTATATTCAAAAGAATAATTGTAACTATATGCAAGAAGGATAAGCAATTAGAATATATATTTCTAGAGATCTACCATACACAAAACGGTTTGTATAAAGAAATAACAGTTCCTATCATAAGGATTGTTTGGGAGCACTTAGAAAGCCTGAAAAGCAAAAAATCATTACTATTACCCTCAATAGCCTCATTTTCATTCTTTTCTCTCATTAAGATTACTAAATATATGAATTATGACATTTGATATATAAAAATAAACACAAAAAAACCTAAGTCGAAACGACTTAGGTTTTTGCTTGGCGACGTCCTACTCTCACAGGGACAAGGTCCCAACTACCATCGGCGCTAGAGAGCTTAACTTCCGTGTTCGGTATGGGAACGGGTGTGACCTCTCTGCCATCATCACCAAACTATGAAGGCATATTCCTTCAAAACTAGATAACATTGCTTCATATTATATGGTTAAGTCCTCGATCTATTAGTATTCGTCAGCTCCACATGTCACCATGCTTCCACCTCGAACCTATCAACCTGATCATCTTTCAGGGATCTTACTAGCTTACGCTATGGGAAATCTCATCTTGAGGGGGGCTTCATGCTTAGATGCTTTCAGCACTTATCCCTTCCGCACATAGCTACCCAGCTATGCCCTTGGCAGAACAACTGGTACACCAGCGGTGCGTCCATCCCGGTCCTCTCGTACTAAGGACAGCTCCTCTCAAATTTCCTACGCCCACGACGGATAGGGACCGAACTGTCTCACGACGTTCTGAACCCAGCTCGCGTACCGCTTTAATGGGCGAACAGCCCAACCCTTGGGACCGACTACAGCCCCAGGATGCGATGAGCCGACATCGAGGTGCCAAACCTCCCCGTCGATGTGGACTCTTGGGGGAGATAAGCCTGTTATCCCCGGGGTAGCTTTTATCCGTTGAGCGATGGCCCTTCCATGCGGAACCACCGGATCACTAAGCCCGACTTTCGTCCCTGCTCGACTTGTAGGTCTCGCAGTCAAGCTCCCTTATGCCTTTGCACTCTACGAATGATTTCCAACCATTCTGAGGGAACCTTTGGGCGCCTCCGTTACACTTTAGGAGGCGACCGCCCCAGTCAAACTGCCCACCTGACACTGTCTCCCGGGTCGATAAGACCCGTAGGTTAGAATTTCAATACAGTCAGGGCGGTATCCCACC
>NZ_JBBOWD010000001.1:305000-307500 GCF_038006905.1 Bacillus sp. FSL R9-9834 | reverse complement strand
TTATCTTTCCAAATAAAAAACACCTATATATAAGGTGTTTTTTATTTAAACTATATACAACATACTGCTTAGCATTCCTTACTATTCAAGTTATTCCTCTTTAATAACTTACTTATTTTTTGTTTATCTGCCCATCCTACCCCTATTAAAACTAAACTTCCTCCTATTACTATCTTCCAAGTTACAGACTCATCTAATAAAACAATTGAAGCAACAATACTTATTAATGGTAACGCATTTAAATATAACCCACTTACTGATGCCGAGACTGTCTCTAATGCTCTATTCCAAAGCCAATACGCTAAAATTGTTGCCCCTATAACAAGATACATTACACTAAATCCAGTCTTCCATGTTTCGATTTCTGGGAAACCATAGTAAAAAGTTTCTACCATTGCAAATGGTAATAAAATAACAGCTCCAATAATTAAAGTTAATGTTGTAAAAACCTTGTTTGATAAATACTGTTCTTGTTTTGGTCTTTTCAGCAATACTGTATAGAGGGCAAATAAGAAAGTGCTTAATAAAATAAGGGTATCTCCTATTAAAGATACTTCTTGATCCCCGTTACTAGATGGGATTGTAATAAGAAGTACTCCAATAGCCCCGAGTACAATACCAACCCAATAATTAAGCTTAATTTTTTCTTTCAAAAAGAACGCTGAAAAAAGAATTGTAACTAACGGTAAAGCAGCATCAATAATACTAACATGCAATCCACTTGTTAAAGAAATACCGTAGGATGTGAACATAAAGTAACCAGCTACACCAGTAAAAGATAGTAAACTCATTCTTTTCCACGGCACTTGTTTATGTACAACCGATCTTTTTAATTGTTTAAATGAAAATAGCAAACAAATTCCACCCGCGAAGAAAAGGCGAATAAATAACAAAGTAAATGGCTGAATAGATTCTAACGCCCACTTTGTTGGTGCAATGGCTGTTCCCCATAATATAACAGCTACTAATAACATGCATATTTCTTTCATAATCTCCCACACCCATCAAAAATATATGTTAATTACCTTAATTATAGATTTTTTGATGAATGAAATCCTTTAAAAACGAAAAAACATTGTATAAATTGAAACTTTAATCAGTGGGGGTTTACTTCAGCGCATGTCACATAGCTCAAAAGCATTGCGAAATGTTGGCTTGTACACGATGAAACAAAGTTACTTAAACAATAATAGGATGGTTACTGTAAAAGAAGTAGATACTGCCATGCAAGCCGATACGAACTACCCAGGAGTTCAATCAAACTCTGTTCAAGCGATTCGCAGAGCCTTATATGCAGAAGTGAAGAGCTTTTTTAAAGCGTTGGAACAATGGAAGAAAAATCCTGAGAAGTTCACAGGGCATCTGAAGTTCCCAAATTATTCTCGTTCCACTGACAAGCGAATCATTGAAATCTATCAAGTCCCTAAAGTGGATAATAACAGGCATTGGATAGTTCCGATGAATGTGGCATTCAGAAAAAATTCGGTTCCATTAAAATACGTATGCCGAAAAATTTAAGACAAAAAAATCTCCTACATTTAGATTGTACCGAAGCAAAAAGGTCGGTTCTTTGAGGTGCATTATACATATGAAATGCACGTTTCTCAAATGAAGAAACCATCCACGACTACGAGTAACGCTTTGAGTTACGATTTAGGTGTAGATAGATTAGTAAGTTACGTGACAAATCGTAGGGTAGCATGAATGCTAGAGCGTCAAACTGTCTAGCAATAGACGAAAAGACCTAGCGCTCGAACTCAAGCCCCCACTGAAAAGCCTTGTCTCACTGGGGTAGTTGACTTTAAAACGTCTCTATTTCATCCTTTTCCCTCTTTACGATTACTAAATATATGAATTATGACATTTGATATATAAAAATAAACACAAAAAAACCTAAGTCGAAACGACTTAGGTTTTTGCTTGGCGACGTCCTACTCTCACAGGGACAAGGTCCCAACTACCATCGGCGCTAGAGAGCTTAACTTCCGTGTTCGGTATGGGAACGGGTGTGACCTCTCTGCCATCATCACCAAACTATGAAGGCATATTCCTTCAAAACTAGATAACATTGCTTCATATTATATGGTTAAGTCCTCGATCTATTAGTATTCGTCAGCTCCACATGTCACCATGCTTCCACCTCGAACCTATCAACCTGATCATCTTTCAGGGATCTTACTAGCTTACGCTATGGGAAATCTCATCTTGAGGGGGGCTTCATGCTTAGATGCTTTCAGCACTTATCCCTTCCGCACATAGCTACCCAGCTATGCCCTTGGCAGAACAACTGGTACACCAGCGGTGCGTCCATCCCGGTCCTCTCGTACTAAGGACAGCTCCTCTCAAATTTCCTACGCCCACGACGGATAGGGACCGAACTGTCTCACGACGTTCTGAACCCAGCTCGCGTACCGCTTTAATGGGCGAACAGCCCAACCCTTGGGACCGACTACAGCCCCAGGATGCGATGAGCCGACATCGAGGTGCCAAACCTCCCCGT
>NZ_JBBOWD010000001.1:295000-300000 GCF_038006905.1 Bacillus sp. FSL R9-9834 | reverse complement strand
ATTCTTATAATATTTGCAGAAGTAAAAAGGATAGAAACAATCCTCGTCTAGCATTAACAATTGGATTATTTCAATGCTTAGCAATATATCCTGACTCCTCTAGAGCTAATTCTACTGTTCTTGTGTCCTTATTAATGAAAGTAAATTATAAAACTGCGTCTGATTTCTCTTTTTTCATTATTCTTCCTGTAATAGCTTGAACTGGATTTATAGCCTTAAGCTTATGAAAAAGTTAAAGATATTTAAGCATCGATGATATTTCTATGTTTACGATAAAATTCATCCTCTCTTTTATAGTAGCAATGCTAGCAGCAGGAATCTCTCTATAGATTCCTATAAACCACATACTATTAAACCGATATTCAAATCGAAATATAGACCTTATATCTCTTTCATCTTTAGTATCATCCATTCGGTATTACTGAGTGGTAATAAACCTCTGATAATAGCCACTATATCCTCTCAACAAACACTTAAGATGTACAAATAAGTTATACTCCGAAATCTAAACCGAGTAATAGTATTTCTTTTTTAAACACATATACCGGATTAAAAATACGTACCTCAATCGATTGAGTGTACTCAACGTACCCACAAAGAACATTCGTTCCCTCCTCGCGTTGTATCACTTCTCATAGCATTTAAGAATGTTTATCCTATATCTATATTCACATTTTATCGCTAGAAGAGCGGATTAAGTTACTAACAAACATTGTTTCTAGTACTACTACATATTTTAATTAATTTATATATCTTCCGTTTGGACATATATACAAAATCATAAATTAATTTTTTCTATCTAAGAACCTAAGAATACATAATAATAAGAAACCAATACACATAAAACATCCTATACCTATCAACTCCATAACAAAAACAAACTGATTGATATACCAATCAGTTTGTTTTATTTACACATCTTCTCTTTTAAAAAGTCAATAAAAACAGATTTTGGTCTGCCTTTTAAATAGATAAAATCAATACTAATATTAATTTTCACCGGAGGCGTCATTTCCACTCGGATCAATTCTCCATTTTCTAATTCTTGTTTGACACAATGTTCAGGTAAAAAGCTAATGCCCATCCCTTGTATCACTAAATTTTTCGCTGTTTCCATATTATCTACTTCTAAAAATATATTCGGGCTTACGTCATTACTTGAAAATAGCCGATGAATCATGAGCCAATCCATTGATCCATAATCAAAGAAGATAAGAGGTTGTTTACTTACATGTTCTATTGTTACTTTTTCTTCTTTTAAAAATATATGATTTCGAGGTACAAAAAGGCCGATAGGGTCATTATAAAGACGAATTGATTCTACTTGAGGATGTGTTTCTGTTCGTACGATGCCAAAGTCAACTTCTTTATTAATAACCTTCTGTAGGATGTCTTGTGAATGACCAGTTACAATTTTTATTCTAACATCCTTAAATTCAGATTTAAAACCAGGTAAAATTTCAGGGAGGATATTATTAGATATTGATAAAGCACTCCCAATTACCAAGTCATACGGAATTGTTACTTGCTGCAAACCATACTTAGCTTCCTGGTAAGATTGCAAAATTTTTTGTGCATGTGGGAAAAAATACTCTCCTTTTTCGGTTAAAGAGATTTTATTACCATTTCGATGAAAAAGCTTTATATTAATTTCACGTTCAAGTGATTGGATACGTGCTGTTACAGAAGGTTGGGTTAAATAAAGAGCTTCGGCAGCTTTATTGAAACTACCAAGTTGACAAACATATATAAAAGCTTCAATATTTTCGATATTCATGTCTAAACACTCCTTACTTTAGCTCCCTATTATAATTAACTATAACATGTACACGTAAAAGCATATGCATCAAACATCCATAAAATAAGAATGCAACACTTCTGCCACATTCTTAACTTCTAAATCACACTTTTATTAGTTCTGTCTCTGTTTTATTAGCTATTTTAATAACCACTTTTGCCACAATTTCTGTTGGATCAATGACACAAATATTTTCGGATGATTTCAATACAAGAGGAACCTCTGTACAACCTGCTATAATAGCCTCAGCCCCGCTCTCTTTCAATTTATCAGCAACCATCGAAAGATGTAAACACCCTGTTTTTAAATCCCCACTTTTAATAGCATATATTCCTTCCATCACTTTTTTTTGCATTTCTTTATCAGGATCAATGACATCAATCCTGTAATCTTGACAACTGTTTTGGTATAGTTCTGCCTTAACCGTCCCATCCGTAGCCAACAAACCTACCTTTCTAAAATTATTTTCTTGCACAAAACGAGCCGTTTCTAAAGGCATATGCAAGATTGGAATATTAACAGACCTTTTAACTGCTTTATAGAAAAAATGAGCGGTATTACACGCAATAACAAGAAAATCTGCACCAGCGTTTTGCAGTCGCTGGGCTGATTGTACAATGTAAGGGGTCGGATCTATTCCCTTTCCCAAAATAGCCGTTGTCCGATCAGGTATTTGAGAATAGTTGTCCGCAATGATATGGATATGGTCTTGGTCTTTCATTGCAGGTGTGTAAGAAATAATTTTATTCATTAAATCAACAGTCGCCAAAGGTCCCATGCCCCCAATAATCCCAACAACTCTTTGCATTTTATTCACCACTTTTAAACATATTTTGAATGATTGACTTCATTATAAGTTCTTTTTTAAGAGATGAATTATAGAAGGAATCTATACAACAATAGAAAATATGTATTGATAACTAATATATAAAAGAATTTTAATATCTAACAAGTAATGGGCCAGTATATATGCTGGTTAATAACTGGTATACGAGTAGAAAGCTTATCGATACGTACAGCCAAAAAGAATTTCATCTAATTCTGATTGGTGGGTTACAGGCAAATCCCCCTTCGGCCTGGTCCAGTATTAAAATTATTAAATTCGATTCTAACTAATATACAAAAAACTGCAATCGACTCATTTACCGCGTCTGTTCATGACTATAAAGTACATCTTGGTAATACGAAAAATGCCAAGGTCCTGTTGTCTTAGGAACACAAATTCGATTCAAGGAATCCTTTCACATGCCTATCAGGTTAATTTGAATACACATCTCCTATATAACGAAAAAAACGCTATCCTTTTAGTAAAATCATTGATAAGGAGGCGTTTTGGGGGATGTTTTATTATACGAGCAATTGCAACTCTTTGCTCAAGGATGGTACCGTAATTTATCTCTTAAAATCCCTCATAAGTTCGGAAAAGATATTTCATTGTCTCACTATCTGCCTGGCTTATTCGAGACATCGCATCTTGCCACTCTCACTCAACTATGCAGTACATTAGATGTAGCGATATTCTCACTGAATTGCTCTAAAAGAAGATTACAGTACACCTCGTGTTCATATAGAGCATCGCAGACAAATATGCGATTACTAGGAGAAAGTGCCCATAAAGCTGTTTCCTGCTAGATGAATGTACTCATAGAGTACTATATTAATCACGAACTTATTTTATAAAACACAAAAAAGACGAGTCATTCTGACTCGTCTTAAGCTTGCTTGGCGACGTCCTACTCTCACAGGGACAAGGTCCCAACTACCATCGGCGCTAGAGAGCTTAACTTCCGTGTTCGGTATGGGAACGGGTGTGACCTCTCTGCCATCATCACCAAACTATGAAGGCATATTCCTTCAAAACTAGATAACATTGCTTCATATTATATGGTTAAGTCCTCGATCTATTAGTATTCGTCAGCTCCACATGTCACCATGCTTCCACCTCGAACCTATCAACCTGATCATCTTTCAGGGATCTTACTAGCTTACGCTATGGGAAATCTCATCTTGAGGGGGGCTTCATGCTTAGATGCTTTCAGCACTTATCCCTTCCGCACATAGCTACCCAGCTATGCCCTTGGCAGAACAACTGGTACACCAGCGGTGCGTCCATCCCGGTCCTCTCGTACTAAGGACAGCTCCTCTCAAATTTCCTACGCCCACGACGGATAGGGACCGAACTGTCTCACGACGTTCTGAACCCAGCTCGCGTACCGCTTTAATGGGCGAACAGCCCAACCCTTGGGACCGACTACAGCCCCAGGATGCGATGAGCCGACATCGAGGTGCCAAACCTCCCCGTCGATGTGGACTCTTGGGGGAGATAAGCCTGTTATCCCCGGGGTAGCTTTTATCCGTTGAGCGATGGCCCTTCCATGCGGAACCACCGGATCACTAAGCCCGACTTTCGTCCCTGCTCGACTTGTAGGTCTCGCAGTCAAGCTCCCTTATGCCTTTGCACTCTACGAATGATTTCCAACCATTCTGAGGGAACCTTTGGGCGCCTCCGTTACACTTTAGGAGGCGACCGCCCCAGTCAAACTGCCCACCTGACACTGTCTCCCGGGTCGATAAGACCCGTAGGTTAGAATTTCAATACAGTCAGGGCGGTATCCCACCAGCGCCTCCACCGAAGCTAGCGCTCCGGTTTCAAAGGCTCCCGCCTATCCTGTACAAACTGTACCAAAATTCAATATCAGGCTACAGTAAAGCTCCACGGGGTCTTTCCGTCCTGTCGCGGGTAACCTGCATCTTCACAGGTACTATAATTTCACCGAGTCTCTGGTTGAGACAGTGCCCAAATCGTTACACCTTTCGTGCGGGTCGGAACTTACCCGACAAGGAATTTCGCTACCTTAGGACCGTTATAGTTACGGCCGCCGTTTACTGGGGCTTCAGTTCAGAGCTTCGCTTACGCTAACCCCTCTCCTTAACCTTCCAGCACCGGGCAGGTGTCACCCCCTATACTTCGCCTTACGGCTTCGCAGAGAGCTGTGTTTTTGCTAAACAGTCGCTTGGGCCTATTCACTGCGGCTTTCCGTTAAGAAAGCACCCCTTCTCCCGAAGTTACGGGGTCATTTTGCCGAGTTCCTTAACCAGAGTTCTCTCGCACACCTTAGGATTCTCTCCTCGCCTACCTGTGTCGGTTTGCGGTACAGGCACCTTTTATCTCGCTAGAAGCTTTTCTTGGCAGCGGGGAATC
>NZ_JBBOWD010000001.1:280000-290000 GCF_038006905.1 Bacillus sp. FSL R9-9834 | reverse complement strand
TAGCGTATCTATATTTGAAAAGCTGCTCTCAAATGAAAATAAACACCACCTGAAAGTTCAGCAGATTATTAATGATAAAAATTCTGGTTCTGTATTTAAACAATGGATAAAAGGTGTCTCTGCAGCAACCGGTGATTATATTTGGATTGCTGAGGCCGATGACTTATGTGATCAGACATTTTTAGAAGAAGTAATACAAGGGTTTCATATAGATAGTGATGTTGCCTTAAGCTACACACAATCAAAACAAATAGATGAACAAGGAAATATCTTGGCCAATCATTATTTGGATTACACAAATGATATTGATAAGGAAAAATGGCAGAGTTCTTATGTCCGAAAAGGGATAGATGAAATACAAGATACGTTACTTATCAAAAACACCATACCTAATGTCTCAAGTGTAGTTTTTAAAAACATAGATATAAAAACAATAGCAAAACAATTGGAAAAGTTTAAAATAGCTGGCGATTGGTTTTTCTATGTTTCTCTCCTTAAAGAGGGGAACATTTATTTTAATCCAAAACCTCTAAACTATCATAGACGACATACAAATAGCGTAACAAGAACAGAAGATTCATATTCCCACTACAGTGAAGTTGTACAAATGCAGAATTTCATTAAAGACACCTTTACTATCGACGACATTTCAAAAAAGAAAATGTATGCATATAGAAAGTACCTTGAAGCATATTTGAAGGTTTAATTATATATTTTCTTTATCATCAGTATCTCTTGTAAGACATTACTATTATTTAAGGGGTGTTACTCTTTGAAAGAATTTATAGAGGCAAATAAACATTTGATTTCTCAAATTGCACAAAAATACAATGTAAGTGCAAATATCCACCCAGAAGATCATATCTTTCAATTCCTTATCACAAATCCAGTCTTTCCATCTAAAAAAGAAGCAATAGATTATTATTTTAAAGATGGAAGAAAATCAGCAGAAACACTCTTAGATTTAATTACTTCCTTTTATCCTCCTGTAGACACTCCAATTCAATTATTAGAATTCGCATCCGGATATGGCTGCGTAACACGTCATTTATTAAATCAGCAAACGAACTTAAGTATAACTACTTGCGATATACACGAAGAGGCTATTACTTTTATTGAAAACACATTACATACTTCATCTCTATTATCTCACCCTGAACCAGAACAAGTAAAATTAGCCTCGTCTACGTATGATATCGTTTTTTGTCTATCCTTTTTTTCTCATATGCCTGATACAACTTGGTTTCGTTGGCTTCAAACATTGTATAACGCTGTTTCCCCTGACGGATTATTCATTTTCACAACTCATGGATATCAAAGTAAAAAGCACTTCGGTTTTCCCGCTTTAAATGAACAGGGGTATTGGTTTCTTCCCTCTAGCGAACAACTCGATTTAGATGTTCATCAATACGGGCAAACGATTGTTAGCCCCTCTTACGTATGTGACAAAATTAAATTATTACCTTATAATCCTATTATCAAAAAATACACTGAAGGTTTTTGGTGGGAACATCAAGATCTTTGGGTAATAAAAAAAGAAATAAAATAATAAACCACGCTCTACTTATACAGAAGTAGGGCATGGCTTATTATTTTTTACTATATAAGAACTCTTCAATCCATAGCTTATTTAATCTAATTCCACTTTTGAAATCCACTTTCGGTTCCCAATTACATTCTCGTCTTACTCTATCTATATTTAAAATGATTTTTTGAACGTTTTCTTGCTTTTGTTTATAGCAGATAAATTCCACTTTTCTTTCCGTTAATTTCTCCAATTCTACTATAATTCGTTTTAAAGAGAGACCCTTTCCGCTACCTATATTATACACACAAAATTTCAAGTGATTTAATTGCGATAGTTGTATAGTAACTTCCACTAAATCATCGATATAAATATAATCTCGAATAATCTCTTGTGGATTCCCATATATATTAATCTTTTCATTACTGAGATGCTGATACAAAAAACAATTTATTGCTCCAACTTTCTTTAACGGGTTTTGATATTTTCCATACGGATTAGAATATCTACATACAACATAGTCCATTCCATATTTTTTCTTATAAAAGTACAAATAATTTTCAAGCGACACCTTTGTTATTCCATAAGGAGAAAGTGGTTTTAATGGATGTTCCTCATCAATAGGCAGATATTCCGGTTCACCATAAACTGTGCCTCCAGAAGACGCTAATACGATTTTTTTAATAGGGAAATTTTTAGCACTTTCCATGAAATTAAGAAAAAAAAGGCTACTATTTATATCTCCGAAAACATCTTCAATTGAAGTTGTTACATTAGACGTTGCAGCTAAATAAATAATTATATCCACATTCACTAAAGCTTTATATATATCTTCAACATTTGCTAAATCACCTTTAATAAATTCAACCTCACTTATAATATTTTGAGGAAAATTATTTATATGTCTGGAAAATACTTTTACATTTTGGCCTTTTTTCAATAAACCTAATGCGAGGTTAATACCAATGAAACTATTTCCACCTACTATTAAATAATTATTCTTCCGCATAATATCCTCTCTAGTAATAAGATTTTTGCTTATCACACCTAGAAATACAAATAAATGAACTTAGTCAATTCTATTATTGAGTCTCTTATAATTGTATGCCCCTTATAAATTTTCATTATCTTTATTTTTTATTTCCCCTTTAGAATCACTACCTTATTTAAGCCGCCCGAAAAAACACTCATAATATTTACTCATTCCTATGAATATATTGGATTAGTAAAAGCTTTCCCCTTCTCCATAAATAAAACTTTCAAAAAGGAGCACTACATGTATGAAGAATGTAAATCAAGAGCTTTTAAATCATGTAATTCTACATAAAGATCGAATCCCACATTTCCATAAAGACTTTCCCCTTATACTATTCTGGAGCCACAGAAGCGGATGCACTACTTTAGCTAATTGGTTCTTTTTTCAAATTGGATTGTTTAATGAAGCAAAGAAATACCATGACTTTATTCATTACTATGAATTCTGGGTGTATAAAAACAACACCCACTACATACCAGAGTTACAAAATGGTCTTCTAACAGCAGAAAAAGATGTTTGTAAACTCGTACGAAATCCCTATACAAGGGCCGTCAGCTCATTTTTATTACTTGCTGACAATCCATATGCAATTCCTCAATGGGAAAGTATCCGCCAGTATTTATATAATGACAAATATAGTAACCGAGGAATATCATTTAAACAATTTTTATATTACGTTCGAGCATTAGGCCCCAATTCCATAGCAATGGATATACATTTTAGTCAGCAATACGTTCCGGGTGAAGAAAATTTCATCCAACACTATATTCCTTTAGAAGATTTTAATACACAAATCACCAAAATAGAACATACGTACGATTTGGTTAAATCTAATTTAGCGCTACTTACAAATTCAGATCATCATCGCGCTCATAAAATGATGTATACAGGAAGCTATGCAGAGCTCAGCATTACAGATGTCGCCTTCCCTCGTTTTCCGACATATGAAAGTTTTTATGATGAAGAAACAATGGCGTTAGTTACAGAAATATATGCA
This sequence comes from Bacillus sp. FSL R9-9834, assembly GCF_038006905.1. NCBI lineage: Bacteria > Bacillati > Bacillota > Bacilli > Caryophanales > Bacillaceae > Bacillus > Bacillus sp. FSL R9-9834. Next base: position 286,442 of record NZ_JBBOWD010000001.1, on the reverse strand, counting down.
CAAGACTTTGAAATGTATCCGTACACGAAAGGGATATTTTAAATCGATACATTCTTCAATGAATAAAAGCGAATGTATCGCATAGCATAAAGTGAAACTTTAATTAGAGTGGGGTTCTCCCCCGCTAATTATTCCCTTCTACCAATTTTACTGTTATAGATTCCCTAAATTTCACCTACCCTCTTTGAATTCACTGATTATTGACGCATGTGCCATATGCATTTTTACACAGGAGTGATGTCATGTGGAAGGTAATTTGAAACATAATAACGGATACTGCGTTATTTGTGAGAAGGAAGCTACATTTATAGAGCATAACGATTGGCTTAGAGATCACTACTTATGTTCTACATGCCACTCTATACCAAGGCAAAGAGCTTTAATTCATGTTTTAAATACATTTTTTCCAAAATGGGGTTCCTATCATATTCACGAATCCTCACCTGGAGGGATTACAACTCAACTACTAATAAAAAACTGCAAAAACTATACATACTCTCAATACTTTAAAAACTATCCTCTCGGCCAATACTTTCAAGGGATTAGATGCGAGAACTTAGAAAACATGACTTTCCAAGATGAATCTTTTGATTTGTTCATTACTCAAGATGTCTTTGAACATGTAATGGAACCAAACAAAGCCTTTAAAGAAATAGAGCGTGTATTAAAGCCTGGCGGTGCTCATGTGTTTACTGTCCCTTGGTACCACACTCTTCCAAAAACTTTGCAAAGGGCAAGAATCAATGAGGATGGAATTGAGTATATTGAAGAGCCAATTTATCACGGAAATCCTATTGATGAGAATGGGTCTTTAGTAACATTTGATTGGGGCCAAGATATGATTGAATATATTTATACACATGCAAATATGTATACCCTAGTTTATTTACAAAAGGATAAATCACTGGGCTTAGATGCTGAATTTTTACACGTTTTTATTAGTAGAAAACAAGAAAATAATTTTTAGGCACTATATAATTTGGAGGTTAACAAATGGATGACTTTAAGTTAGGAAGTGATTTTGATAACCTTGTTAGCCCGCTTTCTGATGTTGATCTTCTTCATCTATTTGTACAAAGTTGCTCACAAACAAAGATAAATGGTGTCCCAGTACCTATGTTCCCCCCTGAAGAAATTCAACAACAGTTTGTAGGTGCTTCCTATGAACATGCTCTTTATGAAGCATATTTGTTTTATAGACTTGTAAAAACATACGCCCATAATTTAGGCGTTCCCTTGAATAAAGAACGGAAAATTTTAGACTTTGGTTGTGGCTGGGGAAGAATCATACGCTTCTTTTTTAAAGATGTTCGCCATAAAAATTTGCTTGGTATTGATGTAGACCCTGTAATGATTAACCTTTGTAACGAAACTTTAGGAAGAGGCAGATATAAAATAGCTCCCCCACAACCTCCTGCAGAATTTATTAATGACAATTCATTAGACATCATATTCGCTTATTCTGTATTCTCACATTTATCCGAAGAAACTGCAGAAAATTGGATAAAGGAATTTTCAAGAATTCTTCGTCCAGGTGGCATCTTCATCGCCACAACACAAGCGCGCTATTTTCTCGATTTTTGTCAACAATTTAAGGAACACCCTGAATTAATTCAGACAGGATGGCATAAAACTTTATCTCAAGCTTTTCCAGATATAAATCGTGCCATCTCGGATTATGAAAGCGGCAATTTTGTCCACAGCCCTACGGGAGCTGGAGACGTTAGAAATAGTAGCTTCTACGGAGAAACTGTTATACCTAGAACTTATATTAAAAATCACTATGAGAAGTATTTAAAGCTGCGGGACTTTTTTGATGATGCAAACCGATTACCCCAAGCTCTATTTGTTCTCCAAAAAGATTAACTCTTTCGCTCATTGTATAATGAAGATTATTTTATTTCTCAGCCGTATATATTAAAACATTAAAGATTTCCATATCAAGCAAACTATACAAAAAAATTCATTATGAGGCATAAACAGAGTAAGTAAATAACGGTTCTCATGCTTTAACTAGATTCGAAAAATCAAAAATAACTTCCCACCACTTGAACTACGAAGCACATAAGGGGGATATATCTTGAAAATAATTGCTTTTTACTTACCACAGTTTCATCAAATAAAAGAAAATGACCGATGGTGGGGAAAAGGTTTTACTGAATGGACAAATACTAAAAGTGCACGACCTTTATTTTCGGGACATTATCAACCTAGAGAACCTTATCAAGATTTTTATTACGACTTAACCACCCCATCCGTAAGAAAGTGGCAAGCAGAAATTGCTAAAGCACACGGCATATATGGTTTTTGTTATTACCATTACTGGTTTAAAGGGAAGAGGCTATTGGAGAGACCATTTAATGAGGTACTTCAGATGGGCGAACCAGATTTTCCATTTTGCCTATCTTGGGCAAATGAACCATGGACAAAAACTTGGGATGGTCTTGATAGTCACATATTAATGCCTCAAAATTACGGAGAATTATCAGATTGGAAAGAACACTTTGATTATTTATTACAAGCTTTCCAAGATGAGAGGTATATCCGTATAGATGATAAACCACTATTCATTATTTATCGTCCTGGGCATATACCTAATTGTGAGCAGATGCTTAACTACTGGAATACACTCGCACAAGAAAATGGTTTGAAAGGTATATACTTCACAGAAACATTAAACAGCTTTCCACTTCCTAATATAAATGGATTTGATGCTAGCATTCAATTCGAGCCTTTTTATACAATTGCTCATGATAGTTCTTCCGACATAAATAAGATAATATATGAATCTGGTAAACAAATAAACGCTTGGGATTATGATAAAGTGTGGATGTATATATTAAAACGATCTCCTTCAGAGAAAAAAACATTTCCCGGTGCCTTTGTTGACTGGGATAACACAGCACGCCGCAAAGATTTAAATAGCAGCATTTTCGTAGGCTCTACTCCTGAGAAGTTCACGATATATTTAAGTAAGCAAATCCAGCGCACCTATTCTCTTTACAACAGCGAGTTTTTATTTATTAATGCGTGGAATGAATGGGCAGAAGGTACTTACTTAGAACCAGATAAAAGGCATGGCTTTGCCTATTTAGAAGGAGTTAAACAAGCAATTAGTAGAGGTATGAAAGCATACAAAAAAGACGAGTCATTCTGACTCGTCTTACAGTTGCTTGGCGACGTCCTACTCTCACAGGGACAAGGTCCCAACTACCATCGGCGCTAGAGAGCTTAACTTCCGTGTTCGGTATGGGAACGGGTGTGACCTCTCTGCCATCATCACCAAACTATGAAGGCATATTCCTTCAAAACTAGATAACATTTGCTTCATATTATATGGTTAAGTCCTCGATCTATTAGTATTCGTCAGCTCCACATGTCACCATGCTTCCACCTCGAACCTATCAACCTGATCATCTTTCAGGGATCTTACTAGCTTACGCTATGGGAAATCTCATCTTGAGGGGGGCTTCATGCTTAGATGCTTTCAGCACTTATCCCTTCCGCACATAGCTACCCAGCTATGCCCTTGGCAGAACAACTGGTACACCAGCGGTGCGTCCATCCCGGTCCTCTCGTACTAAGGACAGCTCCTCTCAAATTTCCTACGCCCACGACGGATAGGGACCGAACTGTCTCACGACGTTCTGAACCCAGCTCGCGTACCGCTTTAATGGGCGAACAGCCCAACCCTTGGGACCGACTACAGCCCCAGGATGCGATGAGCCGACATCGAGGTGCCAAACCTCCCCGTCGATGTGGACTCTTGGGGGAGATAAGCCTGTTATCCCCGGGGTAGCTTTTATCCGTTGAGCGATGGCCCTTCCATGCGGAACCACCGGATCACTAAGCCCGACTTTCGTCCCTGCTCGACTTGTAGGTCTCGCAGTCAAGCTCCCTTATGCCTTTGCACTCTACGAATGATTTCCAACCATTCTGAGGGAACCTTTGGGCGCCTCCGTTACACTTTAGGAGGCGACCGCCCCAGTCAAACTGCCCACCTGACACTGTCTCCCGGGTCGATAAGACCCGTAGGTTAGAATTTCAATACAGTCAGGGCGGTATCCCACCAGCGCCTCCACCGAAGCTAGCGCTCCGGTTTCAAAGGCTCCCGCCTATCCTGTACAAACTGTACCAAAATTCAATATCAGGCTACAGTAAAGCTCCACGGGGTCTTTCCGTCCTGTCGCGGGTAACCTGCATCTTCACAGGTACTATAATTTCACCGAGTCTCTGGTTGAGACAGTGCCCAAATCGTTACACCTTTCGTGCGGGTCGGAACTTACCCGACAAGGAATTTCGCTACCTTAGGACCGTTATAGTTACGGCCGCCGTTTACTGGGGCTTCAGTTCAGAGCTTCGCTTACGCTAACCCCTCTCCTTAACCTTCCAGCACCGGGCAGGTGTCACCCCCTATACTTCGCCTTACGGCTTCGCAGAGAGCTGTGTTTTTGCTAAACAGTCGCTTGGGCCTATTCACTGCGGCTTTCCGTTAAGAAAGCACCCCTTCTCCCGAAGTTACGGGGTCATTTTGCCGAGTTCCTTAACCAGAGTTCTCTCGCACACCTTAGGATTCTCTCCTCGCCTACCTGTGTCGGTTTGCGGTACAGGCACCTTTTATCTCGCTAGAAGCTTTTCTTGGCAGCGGGGAATCAAAGACTTCGCTCCATAAGGAGCTTCCCCATCACAGCTCAGCCTTCACGATAAGCGGATTTGCCTACTTATCAGCCTAACTGCTTGGACGTGCACAACCAATCGCACGCTTCTTCTATCCTTCTGCGTCCCTCCATTGCTCAAACGATAAAGAGGTGGTACAGGAATATCAACCTGTTGTCCATCGCCTACGCCTGTCGGCCTCGGCTTAGGTCCTGACTAACCCTGAGCGGACGAGCCTTCCTCAGGAAACCTTAGGCATTCGGTGGACGGGATTCTCACCCGTCTTTCGCTACTCATACCGGCATTCTCACTTCTAAGCACTCCACCAGTCCTTCCGGTCTGACTTCACTGTCCTTAGAACGCTCCCCTACCACTGATACCATTGGTATCAATCCGCAGCTTCGGTGGTGTATTTAGCCCCGGTACATTTTCGGCGCAGAGTCACTCGACTAGTGAGCTATTACGCACTCTTTAAATGGTGGCTGCTTCTAAGCCAACATCCTAGTTGTCTAAGCAACTCCACATCCTTTTCCACTTAATACACACTTTGGGACCTTAGCTGGCGGTCTGGGCTGTTTCCCTTTTGACTACGGATCTTATCACTCGCAGTCTGACTCCTAAGGATAAGTCATTGGCATTCGGAGTTTGACTGAATTCGGTAATCCGATGAGGACCCCTAGTCCAATCAGTGCTCTACCTCCAAGACTCTTACACTTAAGGCTAGCCCTAAAGCTATTTCGGGGAGAACCAGCTATCTCCAGGTTCGATTGGAATTTCTCCGCTACCCACACCTCATCCCCGCACTTTTCAACGTGCGTGGGTTCGGGCCTCCATTCAGTGTTACCTGAACTTCACCCTGGACATGGGTAGATCACCTGGTTTCGGGTCTACGACCACGTACTAAACGCCCTATTCAGACTCGCTTTCGCTGCGGCTCCGCCTCTTCAGCTTAACCTCGCACGGGATCGTAACTCGCCGGTTCATTCTACAAAAGGCACGCCATCACCCGTTAACGGGCTCTGACTATTTGTAGGCACACGGTTTCAGGATCTCTTTCACTCCCCTTCCGGGGTGCTTTTCACCTTTCCCTCACGGTACTGGTTCACTATCGATCACTAGGGAGTATTTAGCCTTGGGAGATGGTCCTCCCAGATTCCGACGGAATTTCACGTGTTCCGCCGTACTCAGGATACATTCAAGAGAGAACGAAGTTTCGACTACGGGGTTGTTACCCTCTACGACGGACCTTTCCAGGTCGCTTCGTCTACCTCGTTCCTTTGTAACTCCGTATAGAATGTCCTACAACCCCAAGAGGCAAGCCTCTTGGTTTGGGCTATGTTCCGTTTCGCTCGCCGCTACTCAGGAAATCGCATTTGCTTTCTCTTCCTCCAGGTACTTAGATGTTTCAGTTCCCTGGGTCTGTCTTCCTTACCCTATGTATTCAGATAAGGATACCATACCATTACGTATGGTGGGTTTCCCCATTCGGAAATCTTCGGATCAAAGCTTACTTACAGCTCCCCGAAGCATATCGGCGTTAGTCCCGTCCTTCATCGACTCCTAGTGTCAAGGCATCCACCGTGCGCCCTTTCTAACTTAACCAAACTAAAAATTAAAAAATATGAGCTACACTGTTATCTAGTTTTCAAAGAACATACATTTATATATGAGAGATAGTTCTCTCAAAACTGAACAAAACGAAACACGGAAACTTATATTGATGAACAGCGTTCATCAATTCTCCATAGAAAGGAGGTGATCCAGCCGCACCTTCCGATACGGCTAC
>NZ_JBBOWD010000001.1:275000-277500 GCF_038006905.1 Bacillus sp. FSL R9-9834 | reverse complement strand
AAGCCATCTCTAATCTACGTTTCCCAATGTAGCAAAATGGACACACAAAATCTGACCATACTTCAATTTTCATAGAAACACCTCATTAACATGTAGTTGTCAATCATTGTAGCACCGGCACTAAGGAATTCAAAAATTTATGCTTCAAGCCTTATATACTACAACCTAAAATAAATTTATAAATAGAAAAACGATAATCAAAAGTATTACCTTCTGATTATCGTATATGTAAATCTAATTATACTTAAATATATCTTCCCACGAACTTCCATACGGTATTCCAATATGCATTTGAATCTATCTTCTCAGCTTCTCCATGTCCAGCACCTGGAACAATTAATTTCTCTTTTTCTACTTTTGCAGCATTATATACTTCATCTAACATTTCAAAAGGAACAAATGTATCCGCATCCCCGTGAATGAATAGCATCGGTGTTTTACTTTTCTCAACTTGTTTTACAGCTGAAGCTTCTTCTAAATCATATCCAGCTCTTAATTTTGTAACCGTATTAGCCGCATTCATAACAGGAAACTTCGGTAAATGGAATAAATCTTTTAGTTGATAAGTAAATTCACCAACAACAGTTGAGTATCCACAATCTTCAATAATAACTTTCACGTTAGAAGGTAAATCTTCACCTGAAGTCATCATTACAGTTGCCCCTCCCATTGAAACACCAAATAGTGCTATTTCAGCATTGGGGTCTTTCTTTACAATTTGTTGGATCCAAATCAAAATATCTTTACGATCGTGCCAGCCCATCCCTATATAATCACCTTCACTATTTCCATGCCCACGAAGATCTGGCGCTATAACGTTATATCCTTGTTCATAAAAATTCCGGATATATTTCGTCATTTTTGATGCCCTACTATCATATCCATGAACTACAATTGCCCATTTATGGCTAGATTGTTTATTCATATATTCATAACCTGTTAATTTCAACTTATCGAAAGAATTTATGTGTAGTGTATTAGGTTTATGATTTGATACAAAGTTCGCATCCTTTTCTTCACTTGTAGCCAACACATCTCCTGATGCATTCACAGTTTCTACCAAGTGAGGGTTATCCTCTAAAAACTCTTTCTCTTGTTTCGCATTCAACGCATAATTATAAAAATAATTCCCGACTAACATATACACAATCGCTAGAAGGACTAAGGCTACTATAGTAATTATACCTATCTTTTTCATGTTATCTCCTTTTAAAAAATTAAATCTTCCTATATTAAAGTACTTCAAAAAATAACTGTACTATTTTAACATACCGATAGGTTGCTTCCACAAAAAATAAAATAGAAAATCTTAAACTACATATCGAAATTGATGAAAGAAATTGAATATAAAAGAATAACTTGAGACTGATAAGAAGTTAGAAACACAAAAAAGACGAGTCATTCTGACTCGTCTTAAGCTTGCTTGGCGACGTCCTACTCTCACAGGGACAAGGTCCCAACTACCATCGGCGCTAGAGAGCTTAACTTCCGTGTTCGGTATGGGAACGGGTGTGACCTCTCTGCCATCATCACCAAACTATGAAGGCATATTCCTTCAAAACTAGATAACATTTGCTTCATATTATATGGTTAAGTCCTCGATCTATTAGTATTCGTCAGCTCCACATGTCACCATGCTTCCACCTCGAACCTATCAACCTGATCATCTTTCAGGGATCTTACTAGCTTACGCTATGGGAAATCTCATCTTGAGGGGGGCTTCATGCTTAGATGCTTTCAGCACTTATCCCTTCCGCACATAGCTACCCAGCTATGCCCTTGGCAGAACAACTGGTACACCAGCGGTGCGTCCATCCCGGTCCTCTCGTACTAAGGACAGCTCCTCTCAAATTTCCTACGCCCACGACGGATAGGGACCGAACTGTCTCACGACGTTCTGAACCCAGCTCGCGTACCGCTTTAATGGGCGAACAGCCCAACCCTTGGGACCGACTACAGCCCCAGGATGCGATGAGCCGACATCGAGGTGCCAAACCTCCCCGTCGATGTGGACTCTTGGGGGAGATAAGCCTGTTATCCCCGGGGTAGCTTTTATCCGTTGAGCGATGGCCCTTCCATGCGGAACCACCGGATCACTAAGCCCGACTTTCGTCCCTGCTCGACTTGTAGGTCTCGCAGTCAAGCTCCCTTATGCCTTTGCACTCTACGAATGATTTCCAACCATTCTGAGGGAACCTTTGGGCGCCTCCGTTACACTTTAGGAGGCGACCGCCCCAGTCAAACTGCCCACCTGACACTGTCTCCCGGGTCGATAAGACCCGTAGGTTAGAATTTCAATACAGTCAGGGCGGTATCCCACCAGCGCCTCCACCGAAGCTAGCGCTCCGGTTTCAAAGGCTCCCGCCTATCCTGTACAAACTGTACCAAAATTCAATATCAGGCTACAGTAAAGCTCCACGGGGTCTTTCCGTCCTGTCGCGGGTAACCTGCATCTTCACAGGTACTATAATTTCACCGAGTCTCTGGTTGAGACAGTGCC
>NZ_JBBOWD010000001.1:252500-270000 GCF_038006905.1 Bacillus sp. FSL R9-9834 | reverse complement strand
GGTGAAAAAGCTATAAATTCTTTTCTCGTATTTTCAAATATATCTTGACCATTTGAATAGTTAATCGCAAATGATGCTGCATTACGAATCGTATTATGCAAATCAATTTGTTCTTCTTGTGCCTGCTTCGTTTTATATACAACTTTACCACTTTCGTCAGTAACCAATATTTTTAAAGCTCTATTTCCTCGCTCTAAATTTTGATTCTCCGTTTCGATCATATTGGATATAGCTTCTAATTTATTTTCATGCACCGAACTATTTGCTGCTCTTTGAGCTTGATAATTAATTTGTTGCATACCAGACCGATAATCGACAGTCGCTTTACGATTCGCATTCTCAAAAAATGGTGCAGCTCCCTTTGCAAAAAAAACTCCTAATAACGCACAAGCAGCGAAAGTAGTAATCAGTTGAATTCTTATACTCTTTCGTACGCTCTTTACTAATTTCTCAATTAATTGTCTTATTTTCCTTATATAAGTAAATGGATTAAATATCTTTTTCAATCTTATACCCCACTCCCCATACTGTTTTTATATATCTAGGCTTCCTTGAATTCTCCTCAATCTTTTCACGTACTTTTCGAATATGCACCATTACAGTATTATCTGACTGAAAAGATCGTTCGTTCCAAACCTTTTCATAAATTTGCTCTGCGCTAAAGACCATACCGGGATTACGGGCTAGTAATTCTAGAATCGAAAATTCCCTTGGGGTCAACTTCACTTCTTCTCCCTCTACAATAACTTTATGGGTCGAGATGTTGATTTTCATCTCTCCAATTTCTAGCTCGTCCTCATTTTGAATAGAAAAACCATTCATTTTCATATAACGGCGTAACTGAGATTTAATCCTTGCGATTAACTCTAACGGATTAAATGGTTTCGTTACGTAATCATCCGCACCCGTTGTTAACCCTAAAATCTTATCCATATCTTGCGTTTTCGCGGAAAGCATAATAATTGGCATTTCTTTTTCTTCCCTTACTTTCATACACATATGAATGCCGTCTACTTTCGGCATCATAATATCTAATACGACTAGATGTACTTCATTTTCTTCTAGTAAACGTAATCCTTCTTCGCCGTCCCCTGCTTGCAATACTTTATATCCTTCATTCTTTAAATAGATTGTAATAAGATTCCTAATTTCTTTTTCATCATCTACGACAAGTATCGTTTCATTTGCCACAATATCTCCCCCATCACTTTTTTAATCCCTAACTTCTATTATAGGAAAACTTCTGAAGAAAAACGCTCGGAAATCCTTAAGATTTTCTGAAGACGCAAAAAAGGTCTAGACTCCCCTTAAGTCTAGACCTTTCAAAAACCCCTTTTATTTACGAACGTAGATGAAATATAGTACGAATAAAACTCCCATAACATACATAATCGGATGAATCTCTTTACGTCGACCACTTACTACCATTGTAATTGGATAGAAGATAAACCCGATCGCAATTCCTGTTGCGATACTATACGTAAGTGGCATTGAGATAATTGTAAAGAATGCTGGTACTGCAATCTCGAATTTCTTCCAATCAATTTCTCCTAAGGAAGAAACCATCAAGATTCCTACAATAATTAATGCTGGTGCCGTTACAGCTGGTGTTACAACACTTAGTAATGGCGAGAAGAATAGTGCCAGCAAGAAGAATCCTGCTGTTACAACTGCTGTAAATCCAGAACGTCCACCTGCCGCTACCCCTGCAGAAGATTCAATGTAAGACGTTGTTGTTGATGTACCTAGGATTGCACCAATTACAGTTGCAATCGCATCTGCAAATAACGCTTTTCCTGCACGTGGTAATTTATTGTTCTTCATTAATCCTGCTTGATTCGCAACCGCTACAAGCGTACCTGCTGTATCAAAGAAATCGATAAAGAAGAACGTTATAATAACAATCCCCATTTGAACAGTGAAAATATCTCCAAAGTGCGTTAACGCCGCACCGAACGTTGGTTCTAAACTCGGTATTGCTCCCACTACCGCTTTCGGAGTATCAATTAATCCGGTTGCTACTCCTAAGATTGCCGTAAGAATCATACCGTAAAATACTGCACCATTAACTTTCTTAATCATGAAGATAATGGTCGTAACAACTCCGAAAATTGCTAGTAACGTTGTGCCCTTTGTTAAGTCCCCCAACCCAACAAGAACAGCATCATTTTTCACGATAATTCCGGCATTTTGGAATCCAAGGAAAGCAATGAATAATCCAATACCTGCCGCTACTGCAAACTTTAACTCCGATGGAATTGCATTAATGATTTTTTCACGAATACCTGAAGCAGTAAGAATAATAAAGATAATACCTGACATTAACGTTCCAGCAATTGCCGTTTGCCATGGAATACCCATCGTTAACACTGCTGTATAAGCAAAGAACGCGTTAATTCCCATACCTGGCGCTAAAGCAATTGGATACTTCGCGAAAATACCCATAATTAACGAACCAATCGCTGCTGCTAATGCTGTAGCAACGAATACTGCACCTGGATCCATTCCTGTACCTGCCGGTAATCCTTTAACATTTCCAAGTGACAGCGTAGCAGGATTGACAAATAGTACGTAAGCCATAGATAAAAATGTCGTTAAACCTGCTATGAACTCTGTTTTGTAATTCGTGCCGAGTTCATCAAACTGAAAATAGCGTTTCATCTTACGTTTCCCCCGTTATATGATTACTCGCCGTAATCCCCTAGCCCTCTTTTATCTATTAAAAATAAAAAAGGCTTCCATTGCATATACATGGAAGCGTTCTATGAATAAAGATAAGATTCCCCTCACCTTTATAAAAACGCCTCGTAGTCAAGCCATTTACGGTAGCTAGGTAGAAACTTTCGGGCCATATCCCCGATATTATACGACGGCATAATATTCACTTTTCGTTTGAATTACATACTCATATTAACTCGACGAAGTAGTTTTGTCAATTTAAAAACGAACATTTTTTATAAACATTTATAGTTTCGTTCGTATTAACCCTAAAATAAAAAGATCCATCTATACATAAGTAATAGATGGACCTTTTTATAAATACTATTCCCACTCAATCGTTGCTGGTGGCTTACTCGTTACGTCATACACGATACGGTTAACGTGTTTTACTTCGTTTACGATACGTACAGAGATTTTCTCTAATACGTCCCAAGGGATACGTGCCCAGTCAGCTGTCATGCCGTCGATAGATGTTACCGCGCGGATACCTACTGTGTAATCGTACGTACGCTCGTCACCCATAACACCTACGCTACGCATACCAGGAAGCGCAGTGAAGTATTGCCAGATTTCGCGATCTAAGCCAGCTTTAATAATTTCTTCACGTAAAATCGCATCAGATTCACGAACGATTTCTAATTTCTCTTCTGTGATTTCACCTAGTACACGAATACCAAGACCAGGACCTGGGAATGGTTGACGCCATACGATTTCATCAGGAATTCCTAGTTCAGATCCTAATACACGTACTTCATCTTTAAATAACGTGTTTAAAGGCTCAATTAATTTGAACTGCATGTCTTCTGGAAGTCCACCAACGTTATGGTGAGATTTAATTGTTTGCGCAGTTGCTGTACCACTTTCAACGATATCTGTGTACAGTGTACCTTGTGCTAAGAAGTCCATTCCTTCTAATTTAGAAGCTTCATCATCAAATACGTAAATGAATTCGTTACCGATGATTTTACGTTTTTGTTCTGGATCTTCTACACCTTTTAACTTGTTCATGAAGCGTTCTTTTGCATCCACTTTAATAACGTTCATATGGAAGCCTTCGCTAAATGTTTTCATAACGCCTTCTGCTTCGCCTTTACGAAGTAAACCGTGGTCAACGAAAATACATGTTAATTGATCACCGATTGCTTTATGAATTAATACTGCTACAACAGAAGAGTCTACACCACCGCTAAGTGCGCATAGAACTTTTTTGTCTCCAACAGTTTCACGAATCTTTTCTAATTCTACTTCAATAAAGTTCTCCATGTTCCATCCTTCAGAACAACCACATACGCCGAATACGAAGTTTTTAATTAAATCGTTACCGTGCTCAGAGTGACGTACTTCTGGGTGGAATTGTACACCGTATAAGTTTTTCGCTTCATTGCTCATACCAGCAATTGGGCAAGACTCACTTGTTGCATCTACTACGAATCCTTCAGGTAAACCAGTTACTAAGTCACCATGGCTCATCCATACAACTTGCTCTTCTGGAAGGTTCGCATATAATTTTGATTCGTTCTCTACTTTAAGAACCGCTTTTCCGTACTCACGGTGGTTTGCACGTTCTACTTTACCACCGAATTTTTGTGTCATAAGCTGCATACCGTAACAAATACCGAAGATCGGTAATCCTAGGTCAAAGATTTTTTCATCACAATGTAATGCACCTTCACCATATACACTATTCGGTCCACCAGAGAAAATAATCCCTTTTGGATTTATTTCTTTAATTTCTTCTGCAGTAATTGTATGCGGATGAAGTTCACTGTATACACCGAACTCACGAATTCGACGTGCTATTAACTGATTGTATTGACTTCCAAAATCTAAAACGATAATTGTATCGTGTTGCTTCTTCAAAATAATCACCCCAACGTTAGTTCTCGTATATAAATATTTTCACCAATTAGGCGAAAAGCATTACCAATATAATAAAAAAAGCCAGTCCTCCGCCTCTAGTCTCATAACAAAGAAAAGGCAGGGGTCTGGCTTTATAAAGAAAGATAGTCTCCGCTCTTTATAAATATAAGACACACTGCCTTCATAGTCAGGTTGTTTACGGTAACCCGGTAGAGACTCTCAAACCATATCTTTGAGGATATATGAAGGATCGTTTTATATTATCTTCCTAGATTCTAACAATGAAGTATCAATATGGTCAAGAGAGAAAGCGACAAAATTCTACAGAAATTCATTTCCACCTTTAATAAAGAAGAAAAAATACCAATTTTATATACTACCTATGAAATTTAACACCTTACAAAATAAACCAATAATTAGTTGTTATCAATTCAATATCGATGTAACATATTATTTGTAAAATTAAATATATATTCTATCGGAGGAGTAAATATGGATCACTTACCAGTCTACACTTTAGATTTAGAAACAAGATTAAAAGTAGATAGTATCGCTTTCAACGATGAAAACTTCGAAAAATCCGATTTTGAAATCAAAGCTTTCTCAGAATTTCAAACCAACCTTGAACAAGAATTTAAATGTACTGAGAATAAATTAAAAGATGAAAATCACAGTATTGAGTTACTAAAATTAGAGCGAGATATAACTGCGATTATGGTTTTAATAAACCGTATACAATCTCATTTATCATTTAGTGCTGTTACGGATATTCCATATAATAGTGACATTGAAAAGAACTTTACCATTTATGACATGGCATTACGATATCGCTATGCTTTAGGACTATATGATACCGATGAATCATTTTCATCTTATTATGATAGAAAAACAGCGGAATTTATCAGTTATAAACTTAAATTTCAGCCTAATTACAAATTACCTTCCTTAGTATTTCCTTATGACACTATACCTGATGATTCTAAAAGATGTTATACAGATGAACTCATTCATCGTTTAAATGAGTTATCTAACAATAATGAGCGTTTCACAATTGTAAATGACCAAATACAAGCCCAATTATCAAGAATAAAACTACCGACAAAGTACGATTGGAGTGTATTTACACCTAAATGGAAATTAGGGTATATGGAACAACAAGCTATACAAGCAGAAGTCATCATGCATTTTAAAAATGAGTTACGCAATTCTATTTTATACAAAGCTGATTGGGTGCAACAAACATGCATCGATGCCTTATACATTATGTATCACCACAATTTAGTCTCTAGTAATATTGATATCGACTTTAATTTAGCTGATTTACCCAACCTAGATTATATAGATGCTAACTTCATACATACTGGAATACTTGGATCTAGCATTCCAGGGATCGCAGACCATTACGCTACAGACATTCGTATGCTCGGAACTAGGGGTCACGGTATTGCCGCGGAACACGCTAACCATATAATAGATAAAGGGCTGCTTAAAGATGCCCAAATCTTAGGCGATGATAATGTTAAAAATGGTGCAGATCGCTTAGTTGATAACAGTTATATCCAAACAAAGTATTGCAAAACAGGTGGTAAAAGTGTCGGAGAATGTTTCGAAAACGGAAAATTCCGTTATATACAAGATGGAAAGCCTATGCAAATTGAAGTCCCAAAAGATCAATATGAGTCAGCTATCCAATCCATGCAAGAGCGCATTAAGCGTGGAGAAATGCGAAATGCCGGCATAACCGATCCAAATGACGCTGAAAAAATCATAAAAAAAGGACATGTAACTTATAAAACTGCTCAAAGAATTGCTAAAGCGGGGACTATTGAAGGGATTACTTATGATGCCGCTCAAGGAGCCATATTGGGTGCAACAGCCTTTGGTATTTCAGCCGTATTATCGTTCTCTCAAAGCATTTGGCGCGGGGAAGATACAGATGAAGCTCTTAATAATGCATTAAAAGATGGGTCATCCATTTTTGGGAAACAAATGATACAGTATATAGCAACAAAACAAATTGGACGAACAGCCGTGGAAAGAAGTTTAAGACCCACAACAGATTATGTAGTAAAAAATGTGTTAGGAAGTAAAACTTCCGCCCAAATAGTAAATACTTTCTTCCGGACAGCAGGTCAATCTCAAATTCACGGTGCCGCTGCAATGAATCAGCTTTCTAAATTAATGCGTGGA
Organism: Bacillus sp. FSL R9-9834; assembly: GCF_038006905.1. NCBI lineage: Bacteria > Bacillati > Bacillota > Bacilli > Caryophanales > Bacillaceae > Bacillus > Bacillus sp. FSL R9-9834. The sequence goes on along the minus strand of NZ_JBBOWD010000001.1, from coordinate 263,229 downwards.
AATATGGTGGCTATGGCTATTTCAACTGTCATTTTATCTAGTGGGAGCATTTTAGATGTAATTAACGGTAAGATATCTGGCAGTCAACTATTCAAGAATATCGGAGCCACTAGCGGAGGAGTCGGTGGTGCTGCAATCGGTGCGACACTAGGGTCAGCCGTTCCAGTAGTGGGGACATTTATCGGCGGAATGATTGGTGGTTTTATCGGAGGAGCACTATCTAAAAAAGCCCTTGATGCAGTAATAGATGATGATGCCGTACACACCATCGAAATTCTCAAAGGACAGTTTATGGAAAATATAGAGGGCTTGCAACTAGATAGGGATGAACTCAATTTTATTGCAGGTAAAGTTTTCTCCCCTAAAGAGTTACCCAACCACTTAAAAAGTATTTACGCGGCATCAAACTCCTCAGAATACATCGAGGATTGGTTAGATCCATATATTAACGCTGTTTTAAAAGCGAGACCTCACATTGGTCCGATTGATAGTATGGTTTACTCACAACAGCAATTCGCCCTTACAACCTCAGTTACTGTTCAAAGCTGATTTGCCTAGTTAAAGCCTATGCAATTGTAATAGTTCAAAAAAGACCACCTCTTATATATTCTAAGAAAGTGGTCTTTTTGTTATAAAACTATTCTCATTTTGGGCGAAAAACGGACTTAACCATTTCTCAAATGAGGGTAGATTACATCATTCCGCCCATACCGCCCATGCCCATGCCGCCCATGTCAGGCATTGCTGGTGCATTTGGTTCTGGTTTGTCAGCTACTACAGCTTCAGTTGTTAAGAACATAGCTGCAACAGATGCTGCGTTTTGAAGTGCAGAGCGAGTTACTTTAGCTGGATCTACGATACCAGTTTCAAGCATGTTAACCCACTCGCCAGTAGCTGCGTTGAAACCAACGCCTACTTTTTCGCCTTTTAGACGCTCTACAACTACAGATCCTTCTAGACCAGCGTTGATTGCGATTTGGCGAACTGGCTCTTCTAGTGCACGAAGTACGATGTTAATACCTGTTGCTTCGTCGCCTTCAGCTACGATAGAAGCTACTTTTGTGTATACGTTCATAAGTGAAGTACCACCACCTGCAACGATACCTTCTTCTACTGCTGCACGAGTTGAGTTAAGTGCATCTTCAATGCGAAGTTTACGCTCTTTTAACTCAGTTTCAGTTGCTGCACCTACTTTAATTACTGCTACGCCACCTGCAAGTTTTGCAAGACGCTCTTGTAATTTTTCACGATCGAATTCAGAAGTTGTTTCTTCTAATTGCGCACGGATTTGACCGATGCGAGCTTCGATTTGTTCTGTGCTTCCTACACCTTCAACTACAGTTGTGTTTTCTTTCGTTACAACAACTTTACCAGCGCGTCCTAAAGATTCAACTGTAGCAGATTTTAAGTCACGGCCTAATTCTTCAGTGATTACTTCGCCACCAGTTAAGATTGCGATATCTTCTAGCATTGCTTTACGACGGTCACCAAATCCAGGAGCTTTAACAGCTACTACATTGAATGTACCACGAAGTTTGTTCACTACTAATGTAGCTAATGCTTCGCCTTCTACATCTTCAGCAATGATAAGAAGTGGTTTACCTTGTTGTACAACTTGCTCTAATACTGGTAAGATTTCTTGAATGTTAGAAATCTTTTTGTCAGTGATTAAGATGTATGGGTTATCAAGAACTGCTTCCATTTTGTCAGAATCAGTAATCATGTAAGGAGATGCATATCCACGATCAAATTGCATACCTTCTACTACGTCTAATTCTGTTGTGAAACCTTTAGATTCTTCTAAAGTAATAACGCCGTCGTTACCAACGCGCTCCATTGCTTCAGCGATTAATTGACCTACTTCTTCGTCAGCAGCAGAAATAGCAGCTACTTGTGCGATAGAAGATTTACCTTCGATTGGTTTAGAAATCGTTTTTAATTCTTCTACTGCAGCAACTACAGCTTTTTCGATACCTTTACGAAGACCCATTGGGTTCGCACCAGCTGTTACGTTTTTAAGACCTTCACGAATCATAGCTTGCGCTAATACAGTTGCAGTTGTTGTTCCGTCACCAGCTACATCATTTGTTTTGCTAGCAACTTCTGCTACTAATTTCGCACCCATGTTTTCGAATGCATCTTCTAATTCAATTTCTTTTGCGATTGTTACACCGTCATTTGTAATAAGTGGTGAACCGAATTTTTTCTCAAGAACAACGTTACGACCTTTTGGTCCAAGCGTTACTTTTACTGCGTTTGCAAGAGTGTCGACACCGCGAAGCATCGAACGACGTGCTTCTTCACTAAATTTAATATCTTTTGCCATAATAATTGACCCCCTTGGATTTTTTAAGATTTATATAATTAACCGATAACTGCTAAAATGTCACTTTCACGTAAAATCAAGTAGTCTGTACCTTCATATTTCACTTCAGTACCTGCATATTTTGAGAAGATGATAAGATCACCTGCTGCTACCTCTAAAGCAACACGCTCACCATTTTCAAGCACTCGACCAGTACCTACTGCAATAACTTTACCCTCTTGTGGTTTTTCTTTTGCTGTGTCTGGTAATACAATACCACTTGCTGTTTTTTCTTCCGCTTGAACAAGCTCAATTACAACGCGATCACCTAATGGCTTTAGCATGAACAATAACCTCCTCATTTTGTTATGTAAATTTTATTTATTAGCACTCAGGTCACCCGAGTGCTAACACACTTATAATAATAAATAATCTCAATTTCTTTTGCAAGTAAAAAAATCATAATTTTTTCGCAAATTACGCTATAAACTTTTCTATATAGAGTTCCTCTTCTTCTACCTTTACCATATGAATCGTTGTTTCCGCTACTCGTATGTTACAATATGAAGGGACACCCTAAGTTGTTTTCGCTACACATACAACTTTCTCCTGTCTTCTATTATAATTTCAAATAAGGATTTACGAAAAAAACATAATTCAAGAGGTTTATATCGTAGGTAGCATATGTACATGTTATCCTACCTTATCTCATACACTAGAGTTAGAAAGGATGGTTAAACCATTTGAAAAAACAATATTGGTGGGTTATCGTTACATACATCTTAATGCAGTTATCATCAATTGCTGGATTACCACTTCTCCTGAAAACTGGACTTTATGATAACAGGGGATTTACTAGGGAAGAGAAATTTCAACTTATAACTGGTCACTGGGCAATCATTAGCTTCTTTATTGCATTATGTATCGTACTTTGGTTACTTAGAACAGATATTCGTGATAGACATTTAGATAAAACGCGTTCTACTGTTCCAGCTACAATTGGTTGGATTTTTATCGGTTTCTTCTTAGCATTTTTCTCGCAAAGTATTGCTGGTATGATTGAAATGTATGTATTAGGTATTAAACCTGGATCTGAAAATACAGCAAGGCTTATGGATATCGCAAGAACTACTCCTTGGTTCCTTATCGTCATCTCTATAATAGGACCTATTTTGGAAGAAATCGTATTTAGAAAGATTTTATTTGGTACACTTTATAAGAAGTTTAACTTCTTTATTGCCGCTATCATTAGTTCCCTTGTATTTGCGGCGATTCATTTTGATTTTACTCACTTATTGGTATACACTGCTATGGGTCTCGTATTCGCCTTCTTATATGTAAAAACGAAGCGTATTATCGTTCCCATTGCAGCTCATGTTGCAATGAATACATTAGTTGCAATTGCCCAAGTTTTAGTGAGTAACGAACAAATTCAGGAAATGATTAAAGAAGCTGAAAAAATGCAAGGCTTTATCGGAGGATTTTTAGTATGAGAAACTCACCATTGTTCATGGCTGCATTGTACTTCCTTCTAGGATGTATCTTTACACGCTTCGCCATTACGAACGTAACAGATACAATTTGGAATATGTGGACAATACTATTTGCAGTTATGGCAACGATTGATTTTAATTTGGCACTTCGCCTCATCTTAGTTAAATTTACAAAGAAAAAACAATAATAAAACGCAGAGGTCGCTTCCTCTGCGTTTTATTGTGGATAATTCTTCAAAAAGTAAACGAGTGTTTGTAACTCTACTGCTAAATCAATATGATGAATTCTTATATTTTCCGACACATTTAAGCGCGCTGGTGTAAAATTCAAAATACCATGCACGTTTGTTTCTGCCAATCTATCGGCTACAGATTGCGCTACTGTAGCGGGTACTGTTAATATTGCCACTTGTATATCAGTTGATAAACGTTCTTCTAATTCATCTAAGTGATATACAGGAATGCCTCCGATTTCTGTTCCAACTTTCTCTTCACTAACATCAAACGCCATTTCAATTTTTGTATTATTGTTTTTCGTGAAATTATAATGTAAGAAAGCGGTCCCTAAATTACCTACTCCAATAAGCGCTACACGTGTTATATCATCTTGGTCGAGTGTTTCACGGAAAAATGATAATAAATAATTTACGTTATATCCATATCCTTTTTTTCCTAATGCTCCAAAGTATGAGAAATCTCTTCGAATCGTTGCGGAATCAACCTTGACCGCTTCACTTAATTCGGCTGATGAAACACGTTGCTTACCAGACAAAGATAAGTTTTGGATAAATCGATAGTATAGAGGCAATCTCTTAGCAGTGGCTTGTGGAATTTTCTGCTGCTCCATATAACCTCTCCTCTCTTCCTATCTTTATTCATATGCTTTAATCAAATACAGAAGTTTAGCACTTATTAAATTCCTTGTATAATAGAAAGAAGAAGTATTCTCTCTGTATTTTAAACTATACACTATTTTTAGTATGATTGAGAAATATAAACATGGCAAAGTTAAGAAATTATTTGAGGTGAAAACATTGATTTTATTACAAGTAAACGCGCTTTCGAAATTATACGGTGCAGAAACGATTCTTGCAAACATAAAATTGGAAGTTCAAACGAAAGATCGTATCGCATTAGTCGGGCGAAATGGAGCCGGAAAATCTACATTATTAAAAATAATAGCGGGTGAGCTATCTCATGATGGTGGAGAAATTATAAAACCGAAAGATGTCTCAATTGGATATCTAGCTCAAAATACCGGTTTAGAAACGTCTTTAACAATTTGGGATGAAATGTTAACCGTCTTTACACACTTGCAGCAAATGGAGACAAAACTTCGAAGGCTAGAGCAAGAGATGGGAAAAGAAGAAAACTTTTCAAACGAGGCTACATATGAAAGATTATTAGCTGATTATGACCAATTACAATTAGATTATAAAGATCAAGGTGGCTATCAGTACGAAGCAGATATCCGTTCGATTTTAAGTGGTCTTGGCTTCCCAGTTGAAACGCACCAAACGACGATTTCCACATTAAGCGGTGGACAAAAAACACGATTAGCTCTCGGTAAATTATTATTAACGAAACCAGACCTCCTTATTTTGGACGAGCCTACAAACCATTTAGACATCGAAACATTAACATGGCTTGAACAATATTTACAAGGTTATCCTGGCGCAATATTAATCGTTTCCCACGACCGTTATTTCTTAGATAAACTTGTTACACAAGTATATGAAATTTCGAATAAAGAAAGTAGACGATTTGTTGGTAACTACAGTAAATATTTAGACTTAAAATCAGCACTATACGAGCAAGAAATGAAACGTTATGAAAAACAACAAGATGAAATCGCTAAGCTAGAGGACTTCGTTCAAAAAAATATAGCTCGTGCATCTACGACAAAACGTGCACAAAGCCGTCGTAAACAATTAGACCGTATGGAACTATTAACAAGACCATTAGGTGACTCTAAGTCAGCTTCCTTCCACTTCGATATCGAAAAACAAAGCGGAAATGATGTGTTACAAGTAAAGGATGCAACTATCGGCTATGATAAGGATCCAATTATTGAGCATGTAACAATGCGCTTAACTCGCGGAGATAGCGTTGCTTTAGTTGGTCCAAATGGAATTGGGAAATCCACATTATTAAAATCAATTGTGAATAAGTTACCACTACTACATGGTGATGTTTCTTTCGGATCCAATGTATCTGTTGGTTACTATGATCAAGAACAAGCCAATTTAACATCTTCTAAGCGTGTTTTAAATGAGTTATGGGATGAATATCCACTGCAACCCGAAAAAGAAATCCGCACGATACTAGGTAACTTCTTATTCACAGGAGATGATGTACTAAAACCAGTATCATCTCTTAGTGGTGGACAAAAAGCTCGATTAGCTCTCGCAAAACTTATGATGCAAAAATCGAATTTATTAATTCTCGATGAGCCTACAAACCATCTTGATTTAAATAGTAAAGAGATTTTGGAGAATGCTTTAATTGATTATCCTGGTACCCTTCTCTTTGTATCTCATGACCGCTACTTTATTAATCGTGTAACGACGACCGTTGTTGAGTTATCAACAGAAGGTGCACAGGAATATTTAGGGGACTACGATTACTACGTTGAAAAGAAAAATGAGATGATTGAACGTGCTGAATTTGAACAACAAGAACAGCAAGAAAATCAGACACCTGTTCAAAAAACTGTAGCTCCAGAAAAATTAAATTATCTCGAAGAAAAAGAGCGCAAAAAGTTGGAGCGTCAACGTACTCGAAAAATTGAGGAACTAGAACAAAATATTGTACAATTTGAAGAAGAAATTGCTACGTTAGAAGATCAACTTTGCTTACCAGAAATATATGCAGATTATGAAAAGGCTAGTGAAATTACAACGAAAAAGCAAACACTACAAGAACAACTTGATGCTTGTATGGCAGAATGGGAAGAATTGCATTTATAAGAGTATAAATAAGAAGGATGTCTCATCAGTCGGGATTTTTGACGATGAGACATCCTTCTTATCTTCTAGCCATGGTCAACCTCTATTGCATAAGCAATTCGACACGAGGTATCGATTTGCCGACAAAGTTTGACAATATTAGCCCCCCTTATAATAAGGGCATATTTCAAAATGTTTTTTAGAGATACCTTCTTCGTTTTTATTTCCCGAAAAAGGATAGATTCAAAGGTCAGACTTCATCTATTTTATCCACAATTTTATACACATATCCACCTTTATAAAATAAACATCTAAATAACTTTTCCACATTATCCACAATCAACAAAAAAGTTATCAACATTTTATATACACAATAAAACCCACATTATCAACAGATAATATGGGTTTTATCCACAAGCTGTGGTTAATTTTGTGTATAACTATGCTTCAATATCTAATCCTGGATTTGCATTTAAAGCTAATGTAGCACGTTTTCCTTGTTCATACGCAATTGTACCTGCCGCCGCAATCATAGCTGCATTATCTGTACATAAAGATAGAGGAGGAATAATTAGTTCTACATTTTCTTTTTGTGCAAACTCTGCTTCTAAACGTGCACGAAGCCCTTTATTCGCAGCAACTCCACCAGCAAGAAGCACTTGCTTTACGTTATAAGCATCCGCTGCACGAGATGCTTTCGTTACTAATACGTCAATTACACTCTCTTGGAAACTTGCTGCTAAATCTTCCGGTGCAATTTCTATCCCGCGTTGTTTTGCGTTATGCACAGTGTTGATAACTGCTGATTTCAATCCACTAAAACTGAAATCATACGAATCAGGTTCTAGCCATGCACGAGGTAAATCAATTGTTGGTTCCCCTTCATGTGCAAGACGATCAATATGAGGGCCACCTGGATATGGCATAGATAACGTACGAGCTACTTTATCATATGCCTCCCCTGCTGCATCATCTCGCGTTTCACCAATTACTTCAAATGAACCATGTTCTTTCATATAAACAAGCTCTGTATGTCCACCAGATACAACAAGTGATAGTAATGGGAATTGAACTTCTTTTACTAAGCGGTTCGCATAAATGTGGCCAGCGATATGATGAACACCAACTAGGGGGATATCATGTGCAAATGCCACTGCTTTCGCTGCGTTCACCCCTATTAGAAGCGCTCCTACTAAACCAGGTCCTTCTGTGACAGCAATTGCATCAATATCATCAAATGTGATATTCGCTTCTTTTAACGCTTCTTCTAATACAACTGTAATTTCTTCTACATGATGACGGGACGCAATCTCTGGTACAACTCCGCCAAAACGTTTATGACTTTCAATTTGTGATGCAACAACATTCGCAATAATTTCCGTTCCATTTTTAACAACCGCTACTGCTGTTTCATCACAACTTGTTTCAATACCAAGTATAATCGTATTTTTTTCCATTATATATTCACCCACATTACGAGACCATCTTCCTGATTGTCTGCATAGTATCGTTTACGAATTCCACCATTTTGAAATCCGTATTTTCTGTATAACTGTTTTGCTACTTCATTTGATACACGTACTTCAAGTGTCATCGTTTTTACACCTAGAGTTTTCGCCTCGGAAATAACTTCTTTTAATAAAGCATCTCCTAGCTTTTGACCTCTGTATTCTGGCAAAATAGCTATATTTGTTATATGTGATTCATCAATAATTATCCACAATCCACAATACCCAATTACACGACCATCTTTTTCTAGCACAACATAATGTGCATGTTCATTCATCGTTAACTCACGGTGAAAGGCATCTGCAGTCCAAGGAGTTGAAAAAGATGCTTCTTCAATGGCTACAATTTGAGCAATATCATCAAGTTCCATCTTTCTAAATATCATATCCATCCTCTGCAAGCTCCTACTTGTTTTGACTTTCTAACCACTTTGTTTCAGCTTCAGCTAAACGAAGGTAACTAGGAACAAATGAATGTACATCCTGTTCTTCTTTTTGTAATCCTAAGAACGCTAGCTCACTTGGTCTTGGGTTATTTTTAGTGAAAGGAGCAAAGACAGCTTGATTGCCTAAATGTTCGATAATTGTTTCTTTGTGTAGTTTCACATCGTTACCAATAAATAAAACAGGCTTTCCTTTATCTTTTAACATTTGCAACCAGTCTACAATAAGGATGATTCGGTCTTCCTCTATAGAAGTTAAATCCTCTCCTTCATATGTATATAAGCCAGTATAAATTTGTCCACGTCTTCCATCGAATAAAGGACAGATTAACCCATCAAAATTAGCTCCGTTTGCAGCCACTACTTCTAAACTTGATACACCTACAATTGGTATTTGAAGTGACCAAGCTAATGTTTTGGCAGCTGTCACACCTATACGAACACCTGTATATGACCCTGGTCCAGCAGCTGCAACTATTTTAGTTAATTCTTTTGGTTTTACACCGCATTCTTTTAACAGTTGTTCTACAGCTGGCATAAGACGCACAGAATGATTTTTTGTTAAATTTGTAATGATTTCCCCAATTACGTTTCCTTCTTCAATAAGGGATACACCCATTACATAATTTGAAGTATCAATTGCTAGTACTTTCATCTTGTAATAGCTCCTCACATAATCTAATATAGCGATCTCCAATCGGCTCGAGTACAATGTTTCTTGTGTCATCTCCAGCATGGAATAAACTAATTTGTAGCTTCTCATTTGGTAAATATGCTTCTATTAAATGAGCCCATTCTACTACCGTAATTCCTTCACCGTAGAAATACTCATCAAAACCTAAGTCTTCTTCACTTTCTGCTAAGCGATACACGTCCATATGATATAGCGGTAATCTCCCTTTATATTCTTTAATAATATTAAAGGTAGGGCTATTTACAACTCTTTTCACTCCAAGACCTTTTGCTAGTCCCTTTGTAAAAGTCGTCTTACCAGCCCCTAGATCTCCTTCTAAAATAATTACATCTTGTGCCTGAGCAAGTTCACCAAGTTTTTCTGATAATCTTTGTGTTTCCTCAGATGATTTTGTTGTTATTTCATATTTACTCACAGACTTCACCTACTTTACTCACAATGTTCTCTGCTCTTTATTATACAGGTTTTGAATATATAAAAAAGTCCTTAGGAGTTTTCCTAAGGATAGTTTGACTGTCTTTATTAGTTTTTTGTTAAAACAAATAAAAAAATACGAAACAACATGTTTCGTTCTTTTCTTTATATAAAATGGCGGTCCCGACCGGGGTCGAACCGGCGATCTCCTGCGTGACAGGCAGGCATGTTAACCACTACACCACGGGACCATTTGGTTGCGGGGACAGGATTTGAACCTGCGACCTTCGGGTTATGAGCCCGACGAGCTACCGTGCTGCTCCACCCCGCGATGATATAAATAGCTTGGCGACGTCCTACTCTCACAGGGACAAGGTCCCAACTACCATCGGCGCTAGAGAGCTTAACTTCCGTGTTCGGTATGGGAACGGGTGTGACCTCTCTGCCATCATCACCAAACTATGAAGGCATATTCCTTCAAAACTAGATAACATTTGCTACATATTATATGGTTAAGTCCTCGATCTATTAGTATTCGTCAGCTCCACATGTCACCATGCTTCCACCTCGAACCTATCAACCTGATCATCTTTCAGGGATCTTACTAGCTTACGCTATGGGAAATCTCATCTTGAGGGGGGCTTCATGCTTAGATGCTTTCAGCACTTATCCCTTCCGCACATAGCTACCCAGCTATGCCCTTGGCAGAACAACTGGTACACCAGCGGTGCGTCCATCCCGGTCCTCTCGTACTAAGGACAGCTCCTCTCAAATTTCCTACGCCCACGACGGATAGGGACCGAACTGTCTCACGACGTTCTGAACCCAGCTCGCGTACCGCTTTAATGGGCGAACAGCCCAACCCTTGGGACCGACTACAGCCCCAGGATGCGATGAGCCGACATCGAGGTGCCAAACCTCCCC
>NZ_JBBOWD010000001.1:155000-247500 GCF_038006905.1 Bacillus sp. FSL R9-9834 | reverse complement strand
TTAACCACTACACCACGGGACCATTTAATCTTTACATTAATGTCATTTTACTTTTCATTATAATATTATGGTGGAGGATGACGGGATCGAACCGCCGACCCCCTGCTTGTAAGGCAGGTGCTCTCCCAGCTGAGCTAATCCTCCGAAGTGGTGACCCGTACGGGATTCGAACCCGTGTTACCGCCGTGAAAGGGCGGTGTCTTAACCACTTGACCAACGGGCCAATATGAATGGCAGAGAAGAAGGGATTCGAACCCTCGCACCGCGTTCGCGATCTACTCCCTTAGCAGGGGAGCCCCTTGAGCCACTTGGGTACTTCTCTGTATGGCTCCGCAGGTAGGACTCGAACCTACGACCGATCGGTTAACAGCCGATAGCTCTACCACTGAGCTACTGCGGAATAATAAAGACAATTTGTATCTTATAAAAATTCTCATCGTAAGTCAAGAAGTTTTTTCACAACATCTTGTACAAACGTGACATGTTTATAATATACTGGATTGCGTTTTCACTGTCAAGATGTTTTCTTTATCAAGATTAGTTTCCCTTTACACTTTCCGCAGACATATCTTTTTGTATTAATTTGACGTCTTCTTACATATTGAAGTGAGCATCCCATACATTCATACATATAAACCTTTTTTTCCTTCTCTTCATTCATCATTCGTTTACAAAACCGCGGCGCATCAACTGCCTTTAACAGTTCGCGAAAATCCTTATCCCGGTGCTTATACCCTCTTCCTGTAATATGTAAGTGATAATGACAAAGTTCATGTTTAACAATTCCAACTAATTCTTCTTTCCCATACATTTCGTAATATCGATAATTCAGTTCAATATTGTGTGTATTCAATAGATAACGTCCACCAGTTGTACGCAACCTACTATTAAACAGTGCCTTATGTAAAAACGGCATTCCGAAATATTGTAGCGATACTTCTTCCACTAGCCGCTGTATTTCTTGCTCATCCATTTTCATTCCTCCTAAACAAAAAAATATTTTTACACTTTTCTCCTCTCTTATACATATATTAAATAGTACATATACCCATCCTCATTCAAGAAGCGTGGTTTCTAAAAACATAGCAAAAATAGAAATCCACTCACCAACCTCTCATCAATAGTACTTTACATTTATGAGAGTAGGATTAAACAAGGAGGGATTCCTATGCCTACATGGCTCAAAAAACAAATGCAACGCGCATATTTTGAAAAAAACCGGTATCAAATTAAATTACTAAATGAATGCTGGTTTTATTATAGCAAAATCCATCAAAGTTCCTAATCCATTACACGTTTTATCCTATAAAAAAAGAGCAGTTTCATCTGCTCTCTTCTCTTACTATTCAATCGGCAACATAGATAATGCAACGCGACCTTTTTTCGTATCAATATCATCTACCCATACTTTGACGATTTGTCCGACAGATACAACATCTAACGGATGCTTCACGTATTGTTTGCTTAGTTTAGAAATATGTACTAAACCATCTTGTTTCACACCTACATCAACAAAAGCACCGAAATCAACAACGTTACGAACTGTTCCTTCCAGTTCCATACCACGTTTTAAATCTTCTAATTTCAAAATCCCTTTTTTCAGAAGCGGTTTAGGCAACTCATCCCTCATGTCTCGCTCTGGACTAATGAGTGCATCTATAATATCAACTAATGTTGGTTCTCCAACTCCCGTTTCTTGCGACAACTTAGAAATCTCTACTTCTTCTAAACTCTTTTGTAATTGCGGTTGCCCTACGTCATCTTTTGATAATCCTAGACTCTTCAATAACAATTCAACATTTTTATATTGTTCTGGATGAATACCTGTACGATCTAACGGATTTGCCCCTTCTAATATACGTAAGAAACCTATACATTGTTCATATGTCTTCGCGCCTAGACGTGGTATTTTCTTTAAGTCTGTTCGTTTTGTAAATTTCCCTTCTTCTTCACGCTTTGCTACAATATTTTTCGCAACAGTTTTTGATAAACCCGAAACATATTGCAACAACGCAACTGAAGCTGTATTTACATTCACACCGACTTGGTTAACTGCCGTCTCTACTACAAACGTTAATGATTCATTTAATCTTTTTTGAGATACATCATGTTGGTATTGTCCAACCCCAACTGATTTCGGATCAATCTTTACAAGTTCAGCAAGTGGATCTTGCAGACGTCTACCGATAGAAACCGCACTTCTTTCTTCAACCTGTAAATCCGGGAATTCCTCACGTGCTAAATCAGAAGCCGAATACACACTCGCACCAGCTTCGTTTACAATAATATAGAAGACTTCTCGTTTCACATTTTGTAATACATCAACTATAAATTCTTCCGATTCTCTAGAAGCTGTACCATTCCCAATCGCAATCATTTCAACTTGATATTTATCTATAATAGAAAGAACTTTCGCTTTTGCATCTTCATATTTACGCACTGGTGGATGCGGATAAATAACATCAATATATAGAACTTTCCCCGTATCGTCTACGATAGCTAATTTACAACCCGTTCTATATGCAGGGTCTACAGCTAACACAACCTTTCCTTTCATTGGAGGCTGTAATAATAAATTACGTAAGTTCTCAGAGAAAATATGTATCGCTTGTTCCTCAGCTGTTTCTGTTAATTCTTTTCGAATCTCCCTTTCAATAGAGGGTTGAATTAATCGTTTATAACCATCCTCTATTGCTAATTTTACATACTGTGCACTTTTTGAATCGTTATCACGAATTACTTTCTTATATAAGAAAGTTACTATCTCATCTACTGGTGGAACAACAGAAACTCTCAATATATCTTCTTTCTCACCTCGATTCATCGCTAATACGCGATGCGGCACGACTTTCTGCAACGGTTCTTCATAGCTGTAATACATTTCATATATATTTTTTTCATCTTTCTCTTCATCTTTTACAGCCGAAGACATAACACCTTTTCTAAAAGTCACGTTCCGAATCCAACTACGATATACCGCTTCATCTGAAACGATTTCTGCAATAATGTCTTGAGCACCTTGCAATGCTTCTTCTGCAGATTGCACTTCTTTCTCGGCATTTATAAACTCTATTGCCTTCTGATTCGGATCTTCTTTCGTATATAACAATAACCATTCAGCTAATGGCTCTAATCCTTTTTCTTTTGCAATCGTTGCTTTCGTTCTTCTCTTCTCTTTATACGGACGATATAAATCTTCTACTTCTTGCAACTTTGTAGCTTTCACAATTTGCTGACGTAATTCTCCTGTCAGTTTCCCCTTCTCATCAATAAGACGAAGAACCTCTTCTTTCCTATCTTCAAGCTGCATCATATATTGCCATCTCTCTAAAATCGTACGAATTTGCACCTCATCTAAAGAGCCTGTCCATTCTTTTCGGTAACGAGCAATAAATGGAACTGTGTTACCTTCTTCTGTTAATTGAATAACATGACGAACTTGCTTTTCGGTAAAGCCTAATTCCTTCACTAACATTTTCATTAACGCTTGTCGATTATCTACCATTTCCATATACAACCGCAACCTCCTCTATAATAAAAAAAGTTGCCCTTCAAAGAGAGCAACTTAAACTGCCGATTTAAAAATCTATTAGTCCTAAACTAATTTGTAGCGCTTCATCTACACGAATCATCATCACTTCATCTAAGTGAGTGATTTTGTCCGTTAAGCGCTGCTTATCGATTGTTCGAATCTGCTCAAGTAAAATAACAGAATCTCTCTCAAAACCGTACTTTTTCGCATCAATTTCCACATGAGTGGGTAATTTCGCTTTTTGAATCTGTGCAGTAATAGCCGCTACAATCACCGTTGGACTAAAACGATTTCCGATGTCATTTTGAATGACAAGAACCGGACGAACGCCTCCTTGCTCAGAACCAACAACTGGGGAAAGGTCTGCAAAATACACGTCGCCGCGTTTTACAATCAAAATATTACCCCCCGCTAACTAAGCGTTCTACTGTATGAGCTGCTTCATACTCTGCTAAGAAAGCTTCAGATGCAATACCAAGATTAATTTTTCCCATTTCAATGTACCCACGTCGCATTGATTCATGTTGGTAGCGTTTCTTCGTCTTATGTTGACGCAATAACAGTTGTGTTGCCTGGCAAATTAGTTCATGGCGATTCTTATTCTCTTGTTTTCCAATTCCGTCCAATTCCGTTACCATTTGCTTTGGCAACCGAACCACGATTTCAGTAGTTACACTTGATTCGGACACAAAAATACACCTCCACCGTCAACTACACACCCAAATATATATATGACACCTATTGTAATAATACCATTGTATGGAGCCTGTTGCAAAGACTTCCTTATTCCTTGCTTATGTTTTCCAATTCACAAACAAAACATTCATATTCTTTTATTTTTTATCTCATTACAACAAGAAACGGAAGAGTTTCCACGTTAAATTATGTTAAAAGTAATGATAAGTAAAAAGCTTCTCGTCAAAAAACGAACTTATTCTTAGCCACCGAAAAGTCCTCTCACATGACAAGAAGCAAATCATACTACATTCTATATATCATTCAAATAATTGATTACTTCCACAACTTTACCGTTCCGTATAAATATTCTCGGCACACGGAAACTAATCGTTGTAATAATTTCATAATTAATAGTCCCTGAATATTCCGCAACCTCTGTAGCGCTAATATATTCATCTCCTTGCCTTCCAATGAGTGTAACTTTCGTGCCAAGTGGCACTTCACAAGGAAGGTGAATCATGAATTGATCCATTGTTACTCGCCCTACAATCGGTACCCTTTTACCATTTACAAGCACTTCAAATCCTTGTAATCTTCTAAGCCAGCCATCTGCATAACCAATTGCAACAGTCGCAATCCATTCTTCAGTTTTCGTTCGATAAGTGACGTTATAACTAATTCCATCCCCTTTAATCACCTGTTTAATATGAGCAACTTTCGTATGCAATGATAGCGCTGGTTCTAATTTAAACGGTAAAAAAGGGCGTATTTCTACAGATGGAGATAACCCATACATCGCAATGCCAATTCGTACTGCATTAAATGTAATCCCTTGAAAACGTAGCGTTGCAGCACTATTAGCTGTATGAACAAACTTAGGATCCACTCCGAATTCTTTCAACCAACTTAACTGCTCCAAAAATGTGTTATATTGCTTATCAAAGTAAGAAGTCTCCACCTCATCTGCCGTTGCAAAATGCGTATAAACTCCTTCCAATTCTAAGAATGGTGCACCTTCTAAGCTTTTTAAAAATCCTTTTAATTCTTTACGTTCACGTATTCCAATTCTCCCCATACCACTATCGAAATTAATATGGTATTTCATCGTAGACGAACCATCCCAAAGTTTGATTGCTTCATCTACCCATTCCTTTTGAAAAACAGTTAATGCTACATCATTTTCAGCAGCTACATTTATATCACGAGGAGGAGAAGGACCTAACACTAAAATCGGCGCAGTAATACCAGCTCTTCGAAGCACTAAAGCTTCATCTAAGAACGCAACTGCTAACCTTGTCGCCCCCGCTTCTAATGCTGTTTTAGCCACCGGTACATAATCGTGCCCATATGCATTCCCTTTAACTACGGCAAAAATTTCTACACCACTTGGGATAAATTCTTTAATATGTGTAACATTGTTATAAATCGCATCTAAATTCACTTCCACCCAAGTGTCACGGTAAAATGGCGCTTCTTCCATAAACACACTTCCTTATACACGATATGCGAAGCTTATTCTTTTATATGCTTCTTTTATGAAATCCACCCTTCAAACTAAGAAAAGACGTGGTGCACATATATCACCACGTCTAAGAAGTTTACTTCACTTGCTTCTCTGTAACTGAACGAGCAACCATTAACAGCTCCTTCGGCTCTAAACCTTTAGACACGAGCATATATTCTACTCCGTTATGCGACCACGTTAAAGAGTCTTTCGTCAATGCTCCAATTGTAAAGCCAAGATCAACCAATTCTCCGCTCACACTTATCGCTGACGAAGCCTCTGCAACTTTTGCCTTTTCTTGTATTAAAGTAAAGGATTTCTTACTTCCAGTGTATGTGAGTATCGCACGCTTGCCACTGTCTGTCTTCAACTCTTTTTCATCTTTCAAAGTCATACCTTGCGGCGTATCACGCGGATACAAAATAGCAAATGGTTTGTCTTCTTTCGCTGTCGTTTGAACATCTACTTGCGCTCTAGACATATTTTGTTTCGTATCAAATGCACCTTTATCAAATTTCGCATCAAATTTCACTTTAGAGAAATCTACTTTCACAAGAACATTTTGATCATTATCCATTAACTTCACCGAAACTGGTGTTAAATCACTTTTCTTCAATGTAATCTCTTGTTTCGGCAACATGTTTTGGTGTTGATAATTTGTTTTTGTTTTAAAGATATAATACTTATCTGTTTTTTCAAAAGTAAGGTTTTTCTTATCCTGCAAAATATCCCTCACAAGGGATTCGTATAAATAAGCCTGGCTACTATTTTGCGGCCAATCACTTTGGAAACGGAAACTCTTATTAAGCGCTGGTGTTAATACAAATACACCTTCTTCATTCCTTAAAATAATTTGACTTTGATCTTTTTTCGCATTCTGCAAATTCACACGATAAAAAGAAGGTTCCTTATGCCATATTTCTACCTTATACTCCTGAGGCTCATTCCCTGTTTTAATAGATAATTTCGCTTCAGCTTGATAGCTTTTCAACCCTTTTACTTTCGCCTCTAAATCTCTCACAACATCATCTTGTTTCTTTTCCATACAACCGGCCAACACAAAAACGGTTAATAAACCGACAAGAACTAAAAACAGACGCCTTTTCATCACTTCAGCCCCTTTGCCCCTATAAATGAATGGAAGATGTACCTTCCTTATCGCTACCACAAATATATGAGACAAAGATATAAAATATGCAGACTAGCGTGACGAGCTTTCTAAAACAACTTGAGCAACAGCAAATTCCTTACTATGACTAATTGATAAATGAACAATATGCTCTGTACTTGTAATAAGAATCGGCTTACCTCTATCATCATTTCTTACTTCAATATCTAAAAAACTCACTTCTTTCCCGATACCAGTCCCTACCGCTTTGGAATACGCCTCTTTCGCTGCAAATCTTCCAGCTACAAACTCTGTAAGGCGACTTCCCTTCAGCCCCTTAGCAACATTACGTTCACTTTCAGTTAAAATACGTTCCATAAATTTAAGCTTTCCATCTATCATTTTTTCAATTCGATTCAATTCAATAATATCGATTCCAATCCCTACAATCATTTCAAAATCCCCTTCTTCTATTTAGCTTTCTTTTTTCATATTGTAAGAATAACAGAGAATCTTTCTGATGCAAAAGGAGTGATACTCACAACATGCTAATACCATCCGCCCGCATTTCCTTACAACCAATCACCATCGCTTTACTTCTCATACAATTAATCATGATTATATTAGGTGATTTTCCCCTCTTTCCTATGGCAGCTTCTAATGAATATATCGCTAAAGGAGAATGGTGGCGTCTCCTAACTTCCCTGCTCGTACATGTAGACTTACAACATTTTCTTTTTAATAGTATTTGTTTATTCGTGCTTGGCTCTTCTATTGAAAAACAACTAGGGCACTTGTCTTTCATCATTATTTTTTTCCTTTCTGGCATTCTCGGAAATATGTCCTCTTATCTTATTATGCCTCATGAATATATTCATGCCGGGGCATCTGGTGGCATTTTCGGATTGCTAGGCGCACAGTTATTTCTATTGTATAGCCGATATCGTTCTTCCAATCCAAGAGACATCGCTATTTTTTCAATTATGATATGTATATTGCTACTATTCACTTTCTTCAATCCCTCTGCCAACCCTATCAGCCATTTAACAGGATTGATCATTGGTGGTATTTGCACTCCTCTATTAATAAAAAAACTCGATGGTGCAGAGCTCATTTAATATAAAAGCTCGCACCATCGACAATTTCCACATCTGTTTGTTCACTTAAATCTCTCATGAGTTGAAATAAAGACTCATCCTTCTTCTTCGCTTCAATCATACAATCAATTTGCGGAACACTTCCTTTTATCTTTTTTAAAAAAGATAAAAAAGTATCTACATTAATAAAGTCCGCATGTGCCCTTGGGTCTTTTCCCTCTTTAGGACTAGAAATGTGCATTTTCACCGGTAACAAAGACGATTCCCACGTATGTACAACACGCGCCCAATCTTCATGCCAATCTTCTCGATCATGATTCATCATATGATGATGTAAATCAAATACAACGGGAATGTCCAACTTTTCTCCTAAATATAATGTGTCCTCGAGCGTAAAAGTTGTATCATCATTTTCTAACATAATCATTTCCTGAATACCTCTTGGGACGTTAGACCAATTCTCTATAAAACGCTCTAATGCGAGCTCTTTATCTTTATATCCGCCACCAACATGCATTACACATCGTTGCTTATGCTCAATTCCCATACCTTTTAATAATTTTCTATGCATTTGTAATGTCTTGACAGATTGTTTAAAAATATTCTCCTCGGGTGAATTAAGTACAACAAAATGATCTGGATGAAAATCAATACGCATATTCATTCGAATAGCGTAATCACCTAGCACTTTTAAATTTTCTTTTAAGGGACGAATGTAGTTCCACTCTAACAACTCCTCATGATTCGCTAAAGGAATCAACTTAGAACTAAGTCGAAAAAAGGATATATCATGGCCTTTGTTATGTTTTAATAACCGTAAGCAATTTTCCAAATTCGAATTAGCAATTCTTTCAAGTTTACGAATCGCCGCTTCCCGATCATCTATTTTTTGAAACTGCGCGTACGTCATCGTTTGAGATGGGGATGCGTTTTTCAAATGTACACTCATCGCAACATACCCAAGTCTTACAAGCATGTAGCACCTCATTTCTACACAAGTTATTATGTAGTATGTACAATTACAGAAATAAAAAAAGAGAATGCCGGAAAAGGGCATTCTCTTTTTTACTATTAAGCTTGTGGCTTACGGCTATGATGTTTTCTTTCGCCGCGTCCGTTTGAAGATCCTGGGCGACCTTGACCTTCTCCACGACGACCACGGTTGCCGCCATCACGATTGCGATCACGGTTACCGTCACGATTACGACCATCACGATTGCGGTCACGGTTACGACCATCGCCACCGCGTCCATCACGACTACGATTACGGTTACCATCACGGTATCCGCCTCCGTTACCGCCGCGTTTTTTAGAACCGCCACCTCTTGCAACAACTGGTGGTTCTGATGTTAAAGCGATTGGAGTTGTATCTGGCTCTTTTGTCATCATTTTTAAAGCAGCAGCTACTACTGTTACAGAGTCGTTCTCTTCTAACATTTCTTCCGCAATACGCTTGTAGTATGCTAAGTTTTCATTTTCAATTGTGTTTTGAAGTTTTTCAGCGATTAAACGTTGTTGACCTTCTAGTGCCTCGTCAAGTGTTGGTGCATCCATGCGGTCCATTTTACGTTTTGTTGTACGCTCGATATTTTTTAATTGTCCAGATTCACGTGGTGTTACAAATAGCATTGCAATACCTTTTTTACCTGCACGACCAGTACGGCCAATACGGTGAACGTATGATTCTGGATCTTGTGGAATATCGAAGTTGTATACGTGTGTTACACCTGAAATATCAAGACCACGCGCAGCAACGTCTGTTGCAACAAGAACTTCAATAGAACCTTCTTTGAACTTACGTAATACAGACATACGTTTCGCCTGAGTTAAATCACCGTGGATACCTTCCGCAGCATAACCACGTAAATTTAATGCTTCTGATAATTCATCAACACGACGCTTTGTACGACCGAATACAATCGCAAGCTCTGGAGATTGAATGTCTAATAAGCGTGTCAATACATCAAACTTTTTCTTTTCTTGCACTTCTAAATAGAACTGCTGAATGTTTGGCATTGTTACTTCTTTTGCTTTTACTTTAATGTGTTGAGGCTCAGTCATGAAACGCTCAGCAATACGACGGATTGGATCCGGCATTGTCGCTGAGAATAGTAATGTTTGGTGTGTTTCTGGCACATCTGTTAAAATTGCTTCAATATCTTCAATGAAGCCCATGTTTAACATTTCATCCGCTTCGTCAAGAACCACTGTCTCTACGTTTTGTAAGCGAAGTGTTTTACGGTTAATATGATCTAAAATACGACCCGGCGTACCAACAATAATGTGTGGGTGTTTTTTTAGAGCACGAATTTGGCGGTTAATATCTTGACCACCGTAAATTGGTAAGATACGAACGCGTTTATGTTTACCAATTTTGTATAGCTCTTCTCCAACTTGAATTGCTAATTCACGCGTTGGCGCGATAACAATACCTTGAACCGATTCTTTATGTGTATCCACTTTATCTAATAGTGGTAATCCGAATGCTGCTGTTTTCCCTGTACCTGTTTGTGCTTGCCCAATAATATCCTTACCTTGCAATGCATGTGGAATTGTTTCAGCTTGAATTGGCGTAGCCTCTTCAAAGCCCATACTTTCAACAGATTGCAGTAAAGAATCACTTAATCCTAATTCTCGAAATGTTGTCAATGTTACTTCTCCTTTTCTATCCTATACTTATCATTTAAAAAAAGGCGTTTTCCGAATTTGCGGAAAAGCCCTTTTCCTGAATGCTCACGTATATAAACGGGCGTATATTCTTCACGAAAATACTTCTAAACGTTATTACACTTTATCAATTATAAGTTTTGTATGTGTAAAAAGCAAACCCAACTGTTACCTTATTTTCATATTCAGAGGTTTTTTCTTCACTTTTATTTTTTTATATTTACTGTAAGCGCTTATTATAAGTTTCTTCTTTTTTCGTTGCTATCATCCCTATTTATATACACCAATTATTTCAACATCGTAATTACTTCTTCCAATTTCATACCGCGAGATGCTTTTATTAATACAACATCTTTTGCATCGACTACTGCTTGCAACTCTTTTACTAACTCTTCTTTATTATCATAAGCCTTTACACGTTCGTTAGGGAAATTAATTTTCGCTCCTTCAGCAATTTGAGCCCCTAATTTACCATATGTGAACACATAGGAGATTTTTGCTGGATCGATTAATTTACCTACCTCATAATGAAACTGTACTTCTTGATCTCCAAGCTCTAACATATCGCCGAGAACAACAATCTTTTTAGAGAATCCATCTAAACCATTCATTAGGTGGAATGCTGCTTCCATAGCTGTTGGACTTGCATTATAAGCATCGTTGATAATTGTTAATCCACTATTTGTTTTTACAATTTCCATACGCATGCCTGTCATTTGAAGTGTTACTAAACCTTCTTTCATCTCTTCCCACGTTACACCAAAATGTTTCGCAATTGCCATAGAAGCAAGCGTATTATACACATTGTGTTTCCCTAATACCGGTAGATAGAATGAAATGTTTTCTTCTCTATTCATTTTAAAGTGTGTCCCAGTTGCTTGTAACGTTACAGTCGTTGGATAGTAATCATTTGCTCTAGCATCACCAAACGTAACTGTTTCAGCTATTAAATTCATTTCAGGAACACGATTCGTTAATAACGGCTCATCTCCGTTATATACGAACACTCCACCTTCTTGTAATCCTGTCACAATTTCTAATTTCGCTTCAGCAATTGCCTCACGAGAGCCTAAGTCCATTAAATGCGCTTCACCAATGTTCGTAATGATAGCTGCATTTGGACGAGCTAACTTAGATAAGAATTCAATTTCCCCGCGGCTTGACATTCCCATTTCTAATACAGCTACTTCTGTATTTTCTTCTAAGTTTAAAATAGTAAGAGGTAGCCCGATATGATTATTGAAGTTTCCTTCTGTTTTTTGAACTTTGAATTTAGTCGCAAGAAGACTTGTTACAATATCTTTTGTAGATGTTTTACCGTTACTACCTGTCACACCAATCACTTTAACATCCAATTGGTCGCGATAGTTTTTTGCTAACATTTGTAATGCTGATAGCGTGTCTTCTACAAAAATAACCGGAAGATTCTCAGGTGGATTTGCTACATCTTTCATCCATAATGTCGCCACAGCTCCATTTTCAACAGCTTTATCTACAAAAGCATGTCCATCGAAACGTTCACCTTGAATCGGAACATATAAGTTTCCTTTTTCGATTTTTCTCGTATCAATAGACACTCCTTGTATAGTAATTCCCTCATACTGCTCTGCTAATCCCGTACCATTTGTCATTTGTTCTACTTGTTTTAACGTTCGATTTATCATAAAAACACTCCTTACATAGAGGAAGCACTATTCCTTCGAATAGTGCCTCCTCCTTTTTTTGTTAGATTGTATATTTAATTTTTTGTTTTTCTTCGTGACGCTCCATTGCTAAACGAATTAGCTCTTCAATTAATTCTGGATACGGTAATCCAGTATGTTGCCATAGTAGAGGGAACATACTAAACGGCGTAAATCCTGGCATCGTATTCACTTCGTTAATATATACTTCTCCATCTTTCGTTAAGAAGAAATCAGCTCGCGTTAAGCCAGCACCATCTAACGATTGGAATGCAACAATCGCATCTCGTTTAATAACATTAGACTCTTCTTCTGTCATTTCAGCTGGAATAATTAACGCTGTATCACCATCGATGTATTTCGACTTATAATCATAGAAGTCTTTTTTAGGTACGATTTCACCTACAACTGAACATTTCGGTTCATCATTACCTAGTACACCAACTTCTACTTCACGTCCAACGATATTTTCTTCCACAATAATTTTACGGTCAAATTGGAATGCTTCTTCAAATGCATTCTCAAGTTCTTCACGATTTTTACACTTATTAATCCCAACACTTGAACCAAGGTTTGCTGGTTTTACGAAGCAAGGGTATCCTAATACTTCTTCTACTTTTTCATATGCTGTTTCACGATCTTTTTCCCATGCACTACGAATAAATGATGCATATTTTGCTTGTTTCAATCCAGCTTCTGCAAAGATGTTTTTCATAACAACTTTATCCATACCAGCAGCAGATGCTAGAACACCATTTCCTACATACGGAATATTCATTAATTCTAATAATCCTTGCACCGTTCCATCTTCACCATTTGGTCCATGTAGTAATGGGAAAATAACATCGATAGCATTTTCCTCAGCATTTGTAGATGGAATGATTTCTGTGCTTAATGATAACGGAGAAATCGCATTTTCTGCACCGCTCATTTTTAGAACTTCAACATCTGTTACTTCACCTTCAATACGCTCACCACGTACCCATTGACCTTGTTCTGTAATATAAATTGGATGAATCTCGAATTTATCTTGATTTAATGCTTTAATAGCAGCAAGAGCCGTTTGTAGCGAAACTTGATGCTCAGCTGATTTTCCACCATATAATAAACCTAATTTAATTTTTGTCACTGAAATCACCCTAACCAATTGTTTTCATTTTTCTATTTTAGCACTTTTTATAAAAATAGGTAGTTCCTATTTGAAATAAAATGCAACTTCCACAAATAATTAAATGACACCACTTATTGGTTTTCTATACTTTTTCCACTTAAATTTCTTCATAGATATATAAAATTGCAACTCAATCTAGTTATGTACCTAAAATATGTAGAAATCCCCTTTTTGTGTATGTCATCTAATTATTAAGAAGATTGTTTGGTTAGTGTGCTTTTTTGCCTTTGTTCAACAAGGCGGTCTAAAGAAATATATACAATACCTGCAACTACACAACCTACAGCTAAAATTGTAAATAGAAAGTGGCCAAGTAATCGGTCTAATAAAAAACCTCCAAGAAGTGGGCCGAATGCACTTCCTGTAATCCACTGCAAACTTGCAGCTCCCATATAAGTCCCCCTCAAATGCTCAGGGGCCAAATTCGCTACAAACGTCATCTGTACAGGCGACATAATCATCTCACCTAACGTATATATGGCATATACAAACAGTAAAGTTATTAAAATAATCGTAGCATTTGTATCAAGTCCTCCAAACCACTTCGGTAACCACCCTATGAAAAATAACCCAATCCCAAACAAACATGCACCATATAACATCGTCTTTCCAACAGGTTTATCTGTGACCCATTTTGAAATTTGAAATTGGAACAACACAACTAATAGTCCATTTAAAGCCATTAAATATGGATATGGATTGTTAGTTCCAAAAATATCTTTCATTTCATTGTCAAAGTGCAGCGGCAACATGCCTTCTGTTTGAGAAAATCCCATCGAAATAATGATACCAGCTAATAAATAAATCATGAGTGCCTTATCTCGCAATACAATTTTCCACACTGCTCCTGATTCTTTTTCTGTATCACCTTCTTTATTCGTACTCTTTGGCATTGTCTCTTGAATAAGGACGAATACAAGTAATGCATAAAATAACATCGTAGATGCGGCAATAATAAACACAAGGTTCTTCGATAACATAACTACTGAAGCCCCCATTATCGGACCAATTGCAGCACCTATATTGTGTCCCATTCGCAATAAACCATATGCTTCTGTTCTTTTTTCTGGCGCCGTTACATCCGCAACCATCGCTGATGCAGCTGGATGAAATAACGAATTACTTAATCCTAAAAAAATAGATAAAATCGCATATGGAATAAATCCTTCTATAAATAAAAAACCGAGCATGAATACCGCATTGCTCGCCATCGAAAATATCATAATCGGTTTTCTTCCATATATATCAGCAATTCTTCCCCCTATAATTGATCCAAAGCTTGCAGCAATTGGAGACAGTGCCATAATCACTCCGACCTGTAATAATGAATCTACCTTATCTTTTAAATATAATGCAAAAAAAGGCATCAACATCATCATTGCAATTCCATTTAACGTCTCACCAATAAACCGAATCCATACGTTACGATCCATCTCCCTTAACTCACGCCACGTATTTTTCATTATTTCACCCCTTTTGTTCACCAATAATTATCTTATAACAAGTTTAGAATAATGTAAATTTTCAAAATTAAAAATCCATTCTAACAGAATTAGAATGGATTTTTCTACTTATAAATTGGCTGCATCGTCTTCTTCTTTACTATTATTTAAAGCACTATGTTTTCGGCTATATAAGAAGTAAACCGCAATACCGATAATCATCCATACACCAAAACTAATCCAAGCCGTCCCGGATAATTGAAGCATTAAGTATAAACAAAAAATTACCGTTAACGCTGGTAAAAACGGTACAAGCGGCGCCTTAAATGCTCTTGGTAAATCAGGATGCGTTCTTCTCATTACAATAACAGCAACAGCTACAAGTGCAAAGGCTGATAAAGTCCCCATATTTACAAGATGCGCTAACACATTTAAATCTATTAATCCTGAAATAAGTGCTGCAATAATTCCCGTTGTCCACGTATTTAAAAACGGTGTTTTAAATTTCGGGTGAACTTTAGCAAGACGTTTCGGCAACAATCCGTCTCTACTCATTGCATATGAAACTCGTACTTGCCCATACATCATAACTAACATTACTGTTGTGATTCCTGTAATTGCGCCTACTGAAATTACTCCCGCTAAACTATCTTGTCCAATAAATTGAAGTGCAAAAGCGACTGGATCTGATATATTCAACTGTCCGTATGGAACAATTCCTGTCAAAATAAGCGAAACAATAATATAAAGAGCCGTACAAATTAATAAAGATGCAATAATACCAATTGGTAAATCACGTTGTGGACGTTTCACTTCTTCTGCTGCCGTTGAAACTGCATCAAACCCTATGAATGCAAAGAACACTGTAGCAGCTCCAGCCATTACACCATCTAAGCCAAATGGCATAAAAGGCGTCCAGTTTTCAGGTTTCACATAATTAAAACCAGCAAAGATAAAAATAAGAACAACCGCTAGTTTAATAAATACCATAATATTATTTACACGTGCACTTTCACGAACACCTCTAGATAAAAGAACTGTCATCACTAAAATAATGAGAACTGCTGGCAAATCAATTATTCCACCCTTTCCTGTACCAGGGGCTGAGGAAAGAATGGTAGGAATATGAATTCCAAATCCCTTTAATAAAGATTGGAAGTACGCGGACCAACCATTTGCCACAGCAGATGTAGCAAGTAAATACTCAAGCATTAAGTCCCATCCAATTAAAAATGCGAATACTTCTCCCATCGTCGCATATGTGTACGTGTACACACTGCCTGAGACAGGAACTGAAGAAGCAAATTCAGCATAACAAAATGCAGCAAAGGCACATGCTAACGCGGCTATCGCAAATGATAATATAATAGCTGGTCCAGAATGTTTCGCTGCTACCACGCCCGTTAGAACAAAAATACCCGTTCCAACAATTGCCCCGATTCCAAGCATCGTTAAATCTAGTGCGCCCAATGTTCTTGCTAACGTCTTTTGTTTACTCTCTTGCATTAACTTTGCAATAGGCTTCTTTTGAAAAATTTGCTTCATAGCATGCTCCTCCAAGTTTTAAATTTTCTGAAAATTTTTAATTCGCTTTTTTATTTTACTCATAGCACTTTTCCCAGTCAATACTTTTGTCGAAATAAGTAGAAACTCTTATGAATATGCACGATTTTTATCATTCTTTCTATATATCTTTCTATAATTTTTTTTGGTATTATTATACATGTCGATTCCATGAAAAAGGCATGCTCTGTTATTGAGCATGCCTTTTTCTTACTTATTTCACAGTATATGATCCCTCTTCAATCCAGCTATACATATATTTTTCATCTTCTGTTTCATGTGCTTGTTTTACAATACGAAGCGGACGGAATGTATCTATCATAACAGCTAATTCAAGCGTTTCTTTTTTCCCTATACTCGCCTCTGTTTTCCCAGGATGTGGCCCGTGAGGAATGCCGCTCGGATGAAGTGTAATAGACCCTTCCTCCACACCTTTTCGGCTCATAAAGTTACCTTCTACATAGTACAGTACTTCATCACTATTCACGTTACTATGATAATACGGTGCCGGAATAGATTCTGGATGATAGTCATATAAACGTGGTACGAAAGAACAAATAACGAAATTGTGACCTTCGAACGTTTGATGTACTGGAGGTGGCTGATGAATACGACCTGTAATTGGTTCAAAATCCTCTACATTAAAGACCCACGGATATAAATAGCCATCCCAACCAACAACATCTAACGGATGATGTCCTAAAACATGTTTATGCATATATCCCCTCGACTTTGTCATTACGACAAACTCACCTTTTTCATCATACGTCTCTAATTTTTCAGGACCACGAATATCTCTCTCACAAAACGGGCTATGCTCTAACAATTGTCCATATTCATTACGATAGCGACGCGGTGTTGTAATTTGACTATTTGCCTCTACAACAAGAAACTTAGTCTCTCCTTCATCTGGAATAACACGATAAATCGTTCCAATTGGAATTGTTACATAATCGCCTTTTCTATAATGAACCGTTCCAAACATCGTTTCAATTTTTCCTGTTCCGTAATGGACAAACAACATTTCATCGCCATCACCATTACGGTAGAAATAGTCCATTTTTTCTGTTGGGCTCACTACTCCGATTAATAAATCCTCATTTCCAAGTATAAAGTTTCTTCCGCTTACTGCATCACCACTTTTTTTATTTTCTTTCGTGCGAAAGTGACGATGAGAAAGAGCAACATCTTCTTCATACTGCAACTGACAAGAATGAGATAATGCCGCATGCCCTACTTCCGTTGGCATATAATGATGGTACAAAATAGATTGCGTACCAGAAAAACCTTTTGTTCCCATTACCTGCTCACGATAAAGCGACCCGTCTTTTTTACGGAATTGTACATGTCGTTTATGAGGTAGCTCCCCCATGTGACGATAAAACATGCCCATCACCTGCTTCCCTTTCTATTTTGACCGTATTACGTAATGTACCTAAACCAGTAATCGTAAGTTCTACCACATCACCATCTTGTAGCCACTCTTCTGTGCCTAGTTCTAAAATGCAACCTGTTCCTACTGTTCCAGAACCAATCACATCGCCTGGATATAACGTAACGTCTTCCGAAGCACGTTCAATCATTTCAGCAAATGTATAGTAAATATCTCGGAAGTTCCCTTTTGATAATAGCTTTCCATTTACATGAGCAGTCATCTCTAACTCATAACGGTCACCATTACGATAAATATCTAGTTCCTCTTTCGTAACAAGGTACGCTCCTAATGAAGTTGCAAAATCTTTTCCTTTCGCTGGACCAAGTCCTACCTTCATTTCTGTTGCTTGTAAGTCCCTTGCACTCCAATCATTCATAATACAATAACCAAAAATATATTCCTCTGCTTGCTCACGAGAAATATTTCTTCCTTCTTTCCCAATTACGCAAGCAATCTCTAACTCATAATCAAGTTTTTTAGATTTCTTCGGACTAATTACAACATCATCTGGACCAATTACAGCACGATGGTTCGTAAAATAAAAAACCGGGATATCGTACCATTCAGGTACAACATCTAACCCTCTTCGGCCACGTGCCGTTTTTACGTGCTGTTCAAATGCATAAAAATCCCTAATACTACTCGGATTAGGAATCGCTGCTACTAATTGCACTTCCTCTAAAGAATATATGCCCTTTTCCGGCTTGTTAATATTACGCAACACTTCTACATACTCATCCACTTTCTCTAAAAAGGCGAACATAGAAGAAGGTAATTTTCCACCACTAGCAAGATTCATATCGATTACTTTGTCACCTTCAAGCCATCCAGCTCGCATTTCTTTTGAAGGAAGACGAAATGTAACAAATTTCATCATGATTCCTCCTTATGAAAATGAAATTTCCACCAGCAAAAGAATCCCTGCTGGTGGATATAAATTTTATAAATTTCCGCGACGCTCTTGTTCTCTTTCAATTGATTCAAATAACGCTTTAAAGTTTCCTTCTCCAAATCCACGAGACCCTTTACGCTGAATGATTTCAATAAATAAAGTTGGACGATCTACAATTGGTTTCGTAAAAATTTGTAGTAAATAGCCTTCATCATCGCGATCTACTAAGATCTTTAATTCTTTTAACTTATCAATTTCTTCATCAATTTTTCCAACTCGTGCAGTTAATTCATCATAATAAGTATCTGGTGTATCTAAAAACTCCACACCATTTGCACGAAGCGCTTCTACTGTTTTAACAATGTCATTTGTTAGTAAAGCAAGATGCTGTACACCTGCTCCATTGTAGAATTCTAGATATTCTTGAATTTGTGATTTTCGCTTTCCATCTGCTGGTTCGTTAATAGGGAACTTAATACGACTTCCATTTGTCATAACCTTCGACATTAATGCTGAATACTCTGTACTAATATCATCATCATCAAAATGGATCATTTGTTTAAAGCCCATAACGTTCTCGTAATAACTAACCCACTCTTCCATCTTTTCAACATTACCAACTACATGGTCTACAGCAATTAAACCTGACTCTTCAAATGGAATATCAAACTCAGCCTTTTGGAATCCTGGCATAAATGTTCCTTTATAATTTTTACGCTCTACAAGCGTATGAATTGTATCACCATACGTACCAATAACTGCTTTTTTCAATGTACCGTTCTCGTCTGTTAACTCTACAGGTGGAGCAATTGCGACGGCACCACGTTTCACCGCTTCCGAGTATGCTTTATCAACATCGTCAACAAGTAACGCCACATCTTTCACGCCATCACCATGAGTCTTTACAAATTCTGCAATACGATTGTCGCTACTTAAAGCCCCAGACACAACGAAACGCATATTTTTTTGCACAAGAACATAAGATACTTTTTCACGATTACCAGTTTCTAATCCAGAGTAAGCCACAATTTTGAATCCGAATGCTCTCGCAAGGTAATAGCTTGATTGCTTTGCATTTCCTACGTAAAATTCCAAATGATCTACATCACGTACTGGAAAAAAGTCCTCCATTTGTGCAGCTAGCGTATCCATAGATTTTTGTTTCATAAAATCCTCATCCCCCTGTAAATAGATTAAATGGTCCATACTTAAAACCAACCGAAAACGCTTCCAACATCAATTAATAGAAATTAGTTAGCAAGCTAACAAATTCTGACCTTTAAAATTTTCTATCTTTTCTGTCAAATTCCTCTTTTTTTCTTACATATAAAATTCGACTTTTTTCTCTTTAAAATAAAGGTGACTATTCATACTTGAAGGGATATATAGAAGAAAAATAAAAAAGACCCCAACATATTAATTACTTACTAATATGCTAGAGTCTTTATTTTTTTTGAATAATTGTATTTATATGTCTCATACTAATACATTTGCAAGGAATAGAATAAATGATGTTAATACTACCGCTCCACCTAATGATCCTAATAAATCTGTTTTTGTTACTTGTAACACTTGTTCACTGTTCATATTCCTCATTCTCCTTTCATTTTGTATAATGTAAAACTTCTATTACACTAATACCCTTGATAGAAATACGATTAATGCTGTTAATACTACCGCTCCACTTGCTGATCCTACAAAGTCACCTTTTGTTACTTGTAATACTTGCTCTTTCATTTTGCATTCTCCTCTCATTTTTCTTTTGTTACAAAGTTTTTATTATACTAACACGCTTGATAGAAATACGATTAATGCTGTTAACACTACTGCTCCACTTGCTGATCCTACGAAGTCACCTTTTGTTACTTGTAATACTTGCTCTTTCATTTCTTTCATTCTCCCTTCATTTGTTTTTTGTTACAAAACTTTTATTATACTAACACGCTTGATAGAAATACGATTAACGCTGTTAATACTACTGCTCCACTTGCTGATCCTACGAAATCACCTTTTGTTACTTGTAATACTTGCTCTTTCATTTTGCATTCTCCTCTCGTTTTCTTTTGTTACAAAACTTCTATTATACTAATACGCTTGATAGAAATACGATTAATGCTGTTAATACTACTGCTCCACTTGCTGATCCTACGAAGTCACCTTTTGTTACTTGTAATACTTGCTCTTTCATATTATGTATCCTCCTCTTAATAAGTTATCTATATGTAATTTCTAAGAAATGTTTATTTCATAGTTTTTATGTTGACGTTACATTAAATTTAATAACGTAACGTTTGTAACATTAATGTAACATAACTATTGTTACGTTGCAATATAATTACGTAAATTTTATTACACTTTTTTTACGTTTTTTTATAAATACCCTTAAAAACCTTGTTTTAATGCAATTTCTACTAAGTTTATGTTTGTAATGTTATTGTAACATTACAGTCATATAACGAAATATCGCCATACTCACCTCTACTTTTGTTACAAATTAACATAAATCTTTCATTAATAAAGTGGAATCTATCAAATTCTTACTGATAGTTCATGAGAGGTAAAATACAATCTTTCCAAGATAAGTTTATATGTTTCCTCCATATAACTATGTATAATAAAAACAAAGAGGTGGTCATTTTGAAATTAATCGCATTAGATATGGATGGAACACTACTATCATCTAGTCTTGAAATCTCCAAAGAGAACTTACAAGCTATCCAAACTGCAAAAGAGGCTGGTCATATAGTCATGATTTGTTCTGGTCGTGCAAAAGAGGATGCTTTGAAATTATTGGAAGAATATAAACTATCTCTTCCAGTTGGAGCGAGCAATGGGGCAATTGTTTATGTGGATGGAAAAGTAATTAACTCGCGTTGTTTACAAAACGATAAAGTATACAAGCTTGCAAAATTACTAGAATCTGAAGGTTTTCCTTATAAGCTATATACGAATAAAGGAGTTTATTCTCCATATACATGGCAAGATCAAGTCATGCAAGCGTTCGAAGAGAACAAGCATGCACTAGATGTTACACTTGAGGAACTTGAAAGAATTACAGAAAAACAAAAGAAATCAAACTTAATTACTGATTTCCAAAAAATCGAAGATGTTGTAAATAATCCAGAATTAGAAATATCTAAATTCTTCATTTTGACGTTTAACGCAGAGCATCGTACACAGCTATTAAGCGTGTTACAAGAAGACACCGATATTTCAGTTACAGCATCCGCTCCTACTAATGTAGAAATTATGGATAAGCATGGTCATAAAGGGAACGGTCTACAAGAAATGGCTGCTTATTTCAATATACCAATTGAAGATACTATTGCAATCGGGGACAACTTTAATGATGTGCCAATGTTACAAGTAGCTGGCTTATCAGTGGCAATGGGAAATGCTGAAGAAGATGTAAAAAAACTATGTGATGTTGTCACATTAACAAATAATGAACATGGTGTTGCTCATGCAATCGAGCAATTTGTATTGAAACAAACTTCATCTAGTAAATAAAAAAAGGACTCTTTCAGTTTCTGAAAGGGTCCTTCTCTTTTATACATGATGACAAGCAACAAAGTGCTCTTCACCAACATTACGGAATTCTGGTACCGTTTGTTTACAAATATCTGTTGCAAATGGGCAACGTGTATGAAAGCGACAACCTGAAGGTGGATTCGCTGGACTTGGAATATCACCCTCTAGTATAATTCGCTCTCGCTTCACTGTTGGATCTGGTATTGGCACAGCGGATAACAATGCTTTTGTATACGGATGAAGTGGATTTATAAATAACTCATCACGTGGCGCTGTTTCCACAATCGTTCCTAAATACATAATTCCAATCTTCGTACATAAATGCTCTACTACGCTTAAATCATGTGAAATGAATAAATAAGATAGTCCTTTTTTCTCCTGTAACTCACTAAATAAATTAATGATTTGTGCTTGAATAGATACATCTAGTGCTGCCACAGGTTCGTCAGCTACAATAAATTCTGGATTTAATACCATAGCTCTTGCGATAACGATACGTTGACGTTGTCCACCAGAAAACTCATGAGGGTACCGGTCAATATGATATGGAGCTAAGCCACATAACTCTAATACTTCTGTCACCTTCTCACGAACATTTTCTTTCGTCGCTAATCCGTGAGCTAACATCGGCTCACCAAGCGCTTCCCCAATTCTCATTCTCGGATTTAATGAGCTAAATGGATCTTGGAAAACAAGTTGCATATTAGGACGATGTTTTCTCAATTCGTCCTTAGATAAAGAGTGAACATCTTGCCCTTTAAACTTCACTTCCCCTTCCGTTTTTTGAACGAGACGTAAAATTGTTTTTCCTATCGTCGTTTTTCCGCTTCCCGATTCACCAACGAGGCCGAACACTTCACCTTTATTAATAGTAAAACTTACCCCATCAACTGCTTTTACATGTCCAACCGTTCTACTAAATATGCCGCCTTTAATTGGAAAATATGTTTTTAAGTTTTTTACTTCTAGTAATGGTTCACTCATTGTTCCGCACGCTCCTCATATAACCAGCAAGCAACTTTATGATTCTCATCATGTACATTCAAACTTGGCACTTCTTCTCTACATATTTCCATACAATGCTCACAACGGCCGCTAAAGTAGCAAAACTCATCTAAACCAACTAAATTAGGAACTTGCCCTGGAATAGAATATAGTTTATCTATTCGTTTACCCATCACTGGTTTTGATTTCAACAAACCTTTCGTATACGGGTGTTTCGGATTTTTGAATATCTCTAGTACTGGGGCTTCTTCAATAACTTTCCCGCCATACATAACGACAACATAATCAGCCATTTCCGCTACGACACCTAAGTCATGTGTAATTAATAAAATCGACGTTTTAAATTCTTCTTTCACTTGTCTTAGTAGATCCAATATTTGAGCCTGAATCGTAACATCAAGAGCCGTTGTCGGTTCATCCGCAATTAATAACTTAGGATTACAACTAAGTGCAACAGCAATCATAATACGTTGTAACATACCACCACTTAGTTCGTGTGGATAAGAATGGACGATTTCATCCGCACGAGCTATGCCGACTTTATGAATTAACTCAATCGCCTTCTTATATGCTTCATTTTTACTAAGCAGTTCATGCTCCCTTAACGTCTCTACAATTTGTTCCCCTACAGTAAATACTGGATTTAGCGATGTCATCGGTTCTTGGAAAATCATCGCAATATCATTCCCTCGTAAACTACGAAGCTCTTTCTCTTTCATTCCTAAAAGACTTTTTCCTTCATATAAAATATCTCCACCTACTACACTGCCTGATTCAGCAATAAGTCCCATAATAGATAAAGCCGTTACACTTTTCCCGCAACCAGATTCACCTACAACACAAACAGTTTCACCTTCTCGAACTGTAAAACTAACATGATGCACAGCTTTTACTGTTCCTTCTTCTGTCTGAAAGTGTGTTTGTAAGTCTTTCAACTCTACTACCGCTTTACTCATATTCCCTCACCTACCGTCTCATCTTTGGATCTAACGCATCACGAAGTGCATCACCAAGTAAATTAATGGATACAACTGTTATAAAAATTGCAAAACCAGGCGGAATCCATAACCATGGACGCTTTTGAAAATCAATTAATGAGTTCGCTGCACTAATCATATTCCCCCATGACGGTGTAGGTGGGACGACTCCGAGACCTAAGTAGCTTAGTGCGGACTCACTTAAAATAGATCCAGCCACGCCCAAAGTTGCTACAACAATAAGTAACGGAAAGACATTAGGAATTAAATGATGAATAATTTTTCGAGAATCCTTTAATCCTAATACATCTGCTGCTTGCATAAAGGCTTGCTCCCGCAATGTTAAAATTTGTCCTCTCACAAGACGAGCAAGCCCTGGCCATCCTACTAAACTTAAAATAATCATTACAACATATAAACGGTATTCTGATGGTAATTTCCATTCTGATAAAATCGCTCCCATTATAATAAGTAGCGGTAATCCCGGAATGGACATTAGCACATCCGCAACACGCATAATTAAATGATCCACAACCCCTCGATAAAAACCAGCAATTGCTCCTAATAAAGCTCCTAGTATAACGGATAGTAGCATCGACGCTAAACCAATTGTTAATGAAATACGCCCTGCTTGCATAAGTCTAGTTAAAATATCCCGCCCCAACTGGTCTGTTCCAAGCCAATGTGACAGGCTGGGCGGTTTATTAATTTGTGTTACTTGTACTTTCCCATCTGCATATGGTGAAAAGATTGGACCGATAAAACTAAATAAAAACATAAATATTAAAACGTATAAGCCACACAGTGCCATCTTATTTTTCTTGATTTTTTTATACGCTTGGCGCCATGGTGATGATTCATTTTTCTTTTTCCCTATTATTGGTGTAATAGTCTCCATATCTTTCCCCCCTTTACTTCAATCGAATTCTTGGATCAACAAACGCATATACAATATCAGCTAAGAAATTAGCCATAATTGTTAAACAAGAAAGAAACATTGTAAACGCCATTAATACGGTATAATCACGGAAGTTTAATGCCTCTAATTGAATACTCCCAATCCCTGGCCAATTAAAAATCTGTTCAATAATAATAGCTCCTGAAAATAAACCCGGTAATTCAAAAGCGAGTAATGTAATTGCTGGCAAAATTGCATTTTTCAATGCATGTTTATAAATAACGGTTCTTTCTTTTAAACCTTTTGCACGAGCGGTACGAATATAATCTTGTCTAATAACATCCAACATGCCGGTTCTAAAATATCGTGTTAACGATCCTACACCAAGAAGCGTTAAAATAAATACAGGTAGAATCATATGACGTAATACTTCTAATATGTATGCTACCCCTGTTGAGTTACTCCCAATATCAATCATGCCACCAATAGGTAATAACTTTAAATCAACTGCTAATAATTTAATTAAAAATAGTCCGATAAAGAATGATGGAAATGACATTGCTGCAAAGACACCAATTGTTACCAATCTATCAAACCAAGAGTGCTGCTTTGTTGCAGAAATAACCCCAATAATAAGAGCAATAATCCAAGTGAAAAATAAAGCTGCAACAGCAACAATAAATGTATTCCAAATGAATTTATTAAGTAATGAAGTTACCGGTTCTTGATACTGTAAAGAAAATCCAAAATCACCATGCAAAGCATTCACTAACCAATGAAAATACCTTTCAATAATTGGTTTGTTTAAGCCGTATAATTCCCTTAATTCTTGGGCTCTCTCTGGTGTTAACTTTGGATTTGAATCAATATAATCTCCCGGCAAAAGTGCAAATAAGAAAAAAATAATAATAGATGTACCAAACAATGTAGGGATCATTTGAAGGAACCTACGAATGATATATGTTTTCACCTTTTGTCTCCCCAATCCTATTTACTTAAAAATAGAAGAACATTTTTTCAAAACAGCTACCATTCCATTGCTGTGTGAAAAAACGTCTTCTATTATTTAGGTCAATCCTTATTGTTCAATAGATAATACTGGTAAGTTAGAACTGATGCTATCGTACTTTTCTGGATCAATTCCTTTTATACGTGCATTATGAGCATACAGTAGTTTACGATAGTTTAATAAAATAACTGGTGGATCATCACTTAACTCTTTATACAGTTCTTTATAAATTGCTTTACGTTTTTCAATATCTGTCGTCCCTATACCTTTTACAATCAAGTCATCTACTTTCGGATTACTATAACCCGTATCACTTTTTGGATTAGTCGATAAGTAATCACTTACAACTTCACTTGGATCACTAATTCCTGGTGTTGAAACTGCCGCTAAATCGTAGTCACCTTTCCCTACTTTTGAAAGCATCGTATTAAAGTCCATCAACTCTGGATTTAATTCAACACCGATTTCTTTGTAACTTTCTTTTGCAATTGGAATAAAGATATCATTTGTTTTACCTGTATTTGATGCGTAGTATGTTAATTTTAATTTTTGACCATCTTTTTCACGAACCCCGTCAGAACCTACCTTCCAACCAGCCTCATCTAATAATTTTTTAGCCTTTTCTACGTCGTGTGGATATTTATTAATACCTTCTTCTGTATATGCCCATGAAACTGGCGCAATTGGTACGTTAGCAACAGAGCCATATCCTTGTAAAGCTGTATCCACATACTTCTTACGGTCTAATCCATAAGTAAGTGCTTGACGTACCTTTTTATCTTTCAAATACGATTTCTTATTATTTACATAGATATAAGCAATATCACTTGATGATTCAAGATTAATGTTTGCAAACTCTAATCCTTTTAATTGGTCTATATTCTCAGGATTTGCTCTAAATCCACTATAGTCCAGTTCACCGGTTTGGAATAATTGGAATCCAGTATCACCTGATGTGATTTTGTAAATAAAGTTTTTGATTTTTGGTTTACCTGCATAATAATGTTCGTTAGCAACAAAGCGTACTTCTTGACCTGGAACATATTTTTCAAATTTATATGGACCCGCCGCAATTGGTTGCCCATATAATGCTTTTAAATAGTCTAAACTTGTATTTTGTTTATAATCTTTTCCATAATAAGCTTTTGATAGCACTGGACCACCTAAATTAATTAGCGCCTGTGAATTAACTTTTTCAGTTGTAATTTTAATTGTTTGTGGATCAACAACTTGAATTCCTTCAATAGAAGTTGCTTTTCCTTCTTTATATTCTTTTCCACCTTTAACAGCATACTGAGCAATGTCCATTCCACCTTCATACGCTTTATCATGAAGTAGTGTTAATGTAAATGCTACGTCCTCAGCCGTTAAAGGCGAACCATCACTAAATTTTAGATTTTTACGTAAATGGAATGTATATGTTAACTGGTCAGCAGAAATATCCCATTTTTCTGCAAGGTCCGGAATAGGTTTACTTTGTTTGTCTGTTGTTACTAGTGATGCAAAAATTACAGACGTTACATTTCCATCCCAACCATTCTCTTGGAAATATGGAAGGAAAACTCCCCCTGGCTTAGAAATAGCCGTAATAAAAGTATCCTTTCGCTGATTTGCTTTCTCTGGACTTTTCTTTTTATCTGTAGCTGGAATTGATTCAATCTTAGCGTCTTTTAAGTCTTGTTTTTTTACCGGTTCTGTAGAAGCCGTCTCTTCCTGTCCCCCACAAGCAGATAACACAAGCGAACTACTCAGTAATACCGAAAATACACCAGCCCATTTTTTTGTCTTTTTCTTCATTGTCCCCACCCTAACTTTTTAATAGTGATACCCTTTGAACTTATTAGCTTATGTATGCCTCCCACAGCACATTTATAGCCAATCGGAAAAGTCGGTTTTAATCATAAAAAAATAGATGTTTTTGAGGGGTAACAATCCTATTCCGACCTTTCCGGTAGACTTTATGGTTATTAGCTTATATCTTTCGTTATATTTTGTCAATTCTTTCTAAATAAATATTTTTAGAATTTTTTCAAAATTATTGTTCTATCTTTAATTTAGGTAAACTTAACAAGATACCGTTATAGTTATCTTCTTGTAATCCTTGAATGCGTGCATGATGTGCAGACACAACTTTACTATTATTTAAGAAGATTACAGGCGGATCTTCACTCAACTCCTGGTACAACTTTTTATAAATTTCTTTTCGTTTTTCAATATCTAATGTTTCTAGTGCCTGCTTCGCTAATTCATCTACTTTCGGATTATGGTATCCATCATAGTTTCGTTTACTTGTTGAAACAAACTCCTCAATTGTTCCACTCGGATCATCAATCATTGGCGTAGATACCATTGCTAAATCATAATCACCTTTTATCACTTTTGAAATCATCGTATTAAAGTCCATATATTCTGGGTTAAACTCTACACCAAGCTTTTTATAATCCTCTTTCATCACCGGGATCATTACATCATTTATTTTACTTGCAGAAGAAGCAAAATAACTTACCTTCAATTTTTGACCATCTTTTTCGCGGATTCCATCTGAACCAGCTTTCCATCCAGCCTCATCCAATAATTTCTTTGCTTTCTCTAAGTTATACTCATATTTATTAATACCTTCTTCTGTATACGCCCAAGAAACTGGCGTAATCGGTACATTAACGAGTGAAGCATAACCTTGGAAATACGTATCAACAACTTTTTGACGCTCTAATCCGTAAATAAATGCTTGGCGGACACGCTTATCTTTAAAGTATGGTTTCTTATAATTCATTTTAATGTAGCCGTAAGAGCTTCCTGTATATACATTAATATTGGCAAAACCTAAATCCTTTAACTGTTCAATCGTCTCCGTATTTGTCGTAAAACCATCATAATCTACTTCCCCGGCTTGAAATTGTTGTAGCTTTGTATCACCTTTTGAAATTTTATAAATAAAGTGCTCAATCTTCGGTTTTCCTTCAAAATAATTTTCATTAGCTACAAATCGAACCTCTTGACCAGGAATATATTTATCTAATTTATAAGCTCCTGCTCCCATCGGTTTTCCATATAACTCTTTTAAATACTCCAGGTGCCCTTGTTTATACTCTTTCCCGTAATAAGCTTTAGATATAACTTCTCCACCGATTAATGATAGTGTTTGGGCATTTACCTTTTCAGTCGTAATCGTAATTGTTTTCGGATCAATGACTTGAATTCCCTCAATAAAGGTTGCCTTTCCTTCTTTATACGCTTGCCCACCCTTTATTGCTGTTTGACTTATATCAGTCGCTCCACTATAAGTTGGATCGTGTAATAGCGTTAATGTAAATGCTACATCATCTGCAGTTAGTGGTGATCCATCACTAAACTTTAAACCATCTTTCAAATAGAACGTGTATGTAAGCTGATCCTCCGAAATATCCCACTTCTTCGCTAAAATTGGAATTGGTTTTCCTTCCTTATCGAGTCCAACAAGAGGTGCAAAGATAGCTTGCGTTATATTACCATCCCATCCATTCTCCATAAAGTGCGGAAGGAATATCCCTCCAGGACTCGGCATTCCAACTACAAAAGTATCTTTTCTTTCTTTTGCTTTTACGGGACTTTTTGCTTTGTCGCTCGCCTGAATAAATTCATCTTTTACTTTCGGTACGTTCCCAGCTTCGTTTGTACTCGCTTCCTCTTGACCACATCCGGCTAGTAATAC
This sequence comes from Bacillus sp. FSL R9-9834, assembly GCF_038006905.1. Classification (NCBI taxonomy): domain Bacteria; kingdom Bacillati; phylum Bacillota; class Bacilli; order Caryophanales; family Bacillaceae; genus Bacillus; species Bacillus sp. FSL R9-9834. Next base: position 217,618 of record NZ_JBBOWD010000001.1, on the reverse strand, counting down.
TGATACACTCAAAAATGTAGCAATTGCTCCTTTAAAAACATTTTTCATTGCACTATCACCTTTACCTTCTTAATTTTTAACGATGTAGGAACATAGGACTCCTTTCTACAACCATATTCATTATTCCTATAAAAATAGTATGAATTAATTTCAAGATTATTCCTTTCCTTTAAATATGTCAACCGTTCTCTTTTATTTCTTATTAAAAAATTAAAAATTCACTTCTATTCGTTCCGTATAAAACATAGAATACTAATAACCAATAACCAAAAAGGGGGCGAAAACATGGACAACCTATTCCAATACGTCCTGCACTACGTATTATTAACAATTATGATAGTCGGGGCGCTATTACTATTCCCATTCTTCCCAAAGTTCGTCCTCTTTTTAGCTTTTTTTATTATGCTCGGGATCGCTATTATCATTTCGACAAGAGAAGATACGACACAACAAGAAAACAGAGTTCAGCGTGTAAAGCTGTAACTCTGTTTTTTTGTTTTCAATCATGCTTTGCTGTTACACATACTTATGTCTCGGGAAATAATTAACCGATCTAAAAAGCTCCTAATACTATTTATGTTTCACAACCTATGCAAGTTACGAAACAAAGATTTATCAAATTTACTGTTTCACGTGAAACACAACTTTTATTTATCTCTTAAAGCAAAACAGCAGTATAAAAAGCGAACCCCTTCAGTAAAACTGAAAGGATTCGCTTTTTATTTTTCACTCCACAATATTCTCTAACTCATTATATAACTCCGCTCGTAACAACTCTTTCTTCGTTTTTTCTTCATACAATTGTTCAAGCATTTCAACATCAACTACTTGTTCCATCTTACACTCAAGCGTATATATATCTTCTTCAACATGCATTAACTCGGTTTCAATCTCCTCAATATTCCTAACTTCTTTCTTTTTTACAGGGACTGTTTCCATACTTTTTCTTCCTTGGCGTCGCTGCTTTATCACTTGCGTCTCGAGCTTTTCCTCCCACTTTTGACGCGCCCATGCATAGTTCCCTGCAAACTCAAATAATTTACACTCATCAATCCAATACGTCTTTTCAAATAACTTATTTAAAAAATAACGATCATGTGAAACAGCTAAAATCGTTCCATTATATTGTTCAAGAGCTTCCTCTAAAACTTCTCTTGATTCAATGTCGAGATGATTTGTCGGCTCATCTAAAATTAAAAAATTGATATCTTGATACATAAGTTGCGCAAGTCTTAACCTCATTTTTTCTCCACCGCTCAGTTGCGTTACTTTCTTAAACACCGCTGGACCATAAAATAAAAACTTAGCTAATATATGTCTCGCTTCTCCCTCTGTTACAGCTACACATTCCCTGAAAGCCTCCAATACATTACTCTTCATATTTCCGTACGCATGCTGGGATAAATAACCGATTTTCACACTACTTCCAATTCGAATTTCTCCAGCGTCTGGTTCTATTTCTTCTAATAATAACTTTAATAGCGTTGTCTTTCCTGTACCATTGCGACCAACGATAGCTGCACGCTCTTGAAAACGAACATGTAAATTTGCTTCGTTAAATAAAAGATGTTCCGCAAATCTTTTACTCACTTCTTTCATTACAACAACATCTTTTCCACTTCTCTCTTGCCCTTCAAACTGAAGTCCCATTTGTTTTCGTTCTAAAATAGGTTTCTTTAGTTTTTCCATACGTTCCAGTGCACGTTCCATACTTCTTGCTCTCTTATGCAATCCTTCATTTGGAGGATTCGCCTGATTTGCCCATTCACGTAGTCGCTTAATTGCTTCTTTCATTTTCTTTATTTTCTTTTGCTGTTCTTGATAAGCCTGAAACTCCTGAAGCAACCTTTCTTCCTTTTCCTCAACAAACTGAGAATAGTTTGTATGATACACGTGAATCTCTCCATCTTCTAAATCAAAAATCTTCTTTACAACTTCATCAAGAAAATAGCGATCATGTGAAATAACCATAACTGTTCCGTTGTATTCTTTTAAAAATTGCTCTAACCATTCGACTGCAAATAAATCTAAATGATTGGTTGGTTCATCTAATAAAAGTAAATCTGGTTTCTGCAACAGCATGTATGCAAGGCTTACTTTTGTTTGCTCCCCACCACTTAGCTCCAGAAATGATCGATGGAATAGTTCTGTCACCTGTAAACCATTTGCTACCTTCATAATGTTCGCTTCGATTTCATAACCACCAAGAAACGCAAACTTTTCTTGGATGATTCCGTATCTCTCCATTAATTTTTGTAAAACAGAAGATTCCTGTTCTTCCGCCATATGTTTTTCTAAAGTACGCATTTCTCTTTCTAATTCCTTTTCTATTTTAAAAGCGGAACTCAATACTTCATATACAGTCATACTTTCATCAAATTTCGGAATTTGTGCTACATGCCCAATACGTGTACCTTTCTTTATATGAATGGCACCTGCATCCAAACTTTCCATTCCAGTTAAAAGCTGAAAGATTGTTGTCTTTCCACTACCGTTACGACCAACTAATCCAACACGTTCACCATTCTTTATTTCAAGCGATATATTTTCAAATATGATGTTTCCACCAAAAGATTTCGTTACATTATTTACACTACAAATTGTCATTTTCCGTACTCCTTTCAATATAAAAAACCATGGGGAAGAAACACTCCCCATGGTTTTCGGCATAGAAAAAGGAAGCTAAATAGCTCCCTTTTCACACGTTTATTAAAAATGGGTGAAGAGATTTCTATCGTTCTATAGCTACTATGCAATTGTTAAAAAAGGGCAGACGTATCCCGTTAACAACTACATCATGAAAAATCGCACGACAAAAATAGATAAAATCTAAAAATTTGGCACGTGCAGCTAAAGAACGTTTCATCTCATTCACCTCTTTCGTACGGAATTTAATACTTACTTCTTTATTATACTTTCCCATTCCATGTTTGAATAGTCATTTTTCTGAAAATAATGAAGATAGACTAAACATTTCGATAAGTGACATCAAATCTTACAAAACTGTTATGTTCACGTAATGGAAAGCGATAGTACGAAAAGATGCCTCCCTATACAATAAAGATGTAAACAAAAGAGACACCAAAAGGAGGAAACAATCATGATGAAGGAAATCGTAAAAGCAATCTTTGAGGTATTAGTGAACGGACAAGCAGTTGTAAAAGAACTAAACGAACTATAAAAAGGAGTGAAAGAATATGATGAACATGGTAAAAATGATTTTACACGCTTTAGTTGATGCAAAAGCAGTTAGCCAAGAATTAAACCAACAATAAAAAGGGGTAAATGAATATGAAGAAAGCCATTATTGTAATCGCAAGTACAGCAATTGCCTTTTACACAATAAAAAATAGAAAAAAGAAGCACAATAAAAACGATCTATATTATCCATACACATTATTAAAGAAAAAATAAAAGACAAGGTACCCTATCTTAATGAGGATATCTTGTCTTTTATTTTTCCTATTCCCTTTAAAGGATTTTCCTCTTCTTTTCCCGAATGTATTAAGCGGGATTTTTACACATATTTTAAAGGGGCATATATACAAATGGATACACAACAACTATACTTTTTAAACGATATCGGCAAACAAAAACCAGAAAGCATCCGGAATAGAAGCGCTGCATGTCCTTTTTGTGACAGAGAAAATTTAACGGATATTTTAGCAACTGAAGGCTCAATTATTTGGCTAAAAAACAAATTTCCTACATTAAAAGATACATTTCAAACGGTGCTAATCAAAACAGATAATTGTGAAGATCATATTGCGACATATACAGAAGAACATATGCGATCGTTAATCCGTTTCTCCATTAAACATTGGTTAAACTTACAGAAGAATGAAGAATTCACATCTGTAATTTTATACAAAAATCATGGTCCATTCTCAGGTGGAAGTTTGCATCATGCACACATGCAGATTATTGGAATGAAATATGTAAACTACCTCGATAACGTAGAACAGGACAATTTCCAAGGAGTAATTGTACAAAAGAACGAACACATTGAACTCAACATTTCAGATCGTCCCATTATCGGTTTTACTGAATTTAATATCATTATTGAAGATATTGGATGCATAGATGAACTAGCAAATTATATTCAGCAAACTGTACGTTACATACTGACAGATTTCCATAAAGGATGTAGTAGTTATAACTTATTCTTCTATTACTTAAACGAAAAAATCATTTGTAAAGTTGTTCCTAGATTTGTCGTTTCACCGTTATATGTAGGATATAAAATACCGCAAGTTTCCACAAAACTAGAAGACTTGACACTCCCACGGCTAAAGCCGCAAGCTGACTAACGTCAATGGGATTCTTGCTACCAAAGGCGACGTCTATTTCTAGTATCGCTGACGTGCAAGATTGCGGTGTGCCATCACCACTCCGTATCCAGTGCATCTAGCAGATACGGCACTCGTTCTATTACCAAACGAGTCAGATTGTGAGTTCTCAAATGTGTTTTAGCGTCTTGTACTTGACGACTCAATACATTTTACGGAGCAGAAGAATTTGTTACTCCAACCTCATATGTATTCTGTTTTCAGAGAACAAGATTGTTTTAGAGACTTTTACTTGTCTGTTATGAAAATTATACCATTTCAAATACTTGATGTACAGAACATACTTTCGGTATTTTATCTGTACATCGCATTTGACCTCACTATCATCCCACCCCTAAAGGGGGTACTATCGCACCGTAGTGGGCTTTCCTATTCGGAAAATCTGTAAAAATACAACTAGCAGCGTATTTCACAAAACAAAACGACGTGATTATCCATAAAAAAATAGAGTAGGTATCAAAAACCTACTCTTTAATTACACCTTTATTTCGATAGTACACATCTTCTAATCCGATGTTATACTTCATGTTATTATCCGTCCACTCTGGCCCTAAATTCCCTGGCCATCCAGATGTATTTGCTATATATTTTAATAATGCAAAATCCGTCAAACCTTTTTGCACCCCGCGCTTATATCCTTTCATTAAATGCGGCATTGCAATTTGCGCATTTGTACGTGGATCTTTCAGCTCGTCATCAGTTAAATGATCCGGTGCAAGTCCACCACCGCGATGCAATTGAAACAATCCGAATGAAGTTCCGTTATCTCCAACACTTCTTGGATTTAATCGACTTTCATGTTCGGCAATTGTAAGAGGTATCCATTCTGGAAGATTGACTTTCTTTGCTTCCTCTATAATAATTTGTTTCATCTGTTTTGCTTCTTCTGAGTCAACATAGCTTGTCTCATTTACTAATTTGCCCATTCCTTCAGACTTTCCTTGGAAATATAAGTACACTCCAAGAACAACTAAAAATCCTACAAAGAATTTCTTCACTACCTCTACCTCTTTCTCCGCTGAAATTTGTCCCCTTTCAGCCTTCTTCCCTTTACAATTACCCACATTCTATCATTCTCTTACTCTTTTATCATAGCAAATAACTATACATATTATCATCATGCTTTAGACCGATTTTGTGAAAAAACAGCTGGTAAATACGTGCAAAAATGTAACTTCCATAGACTATAACTTATTTCTTGTATATAATTGTAAATTGAACTCTACATATAGAATAGGAGCAGACCAAATGAAAAAGTGCATAATACTCTTGTTCAGTATTTTACTTCTTATCCCTATCCACACCTTTGCACAAACGTCATCAAAACCAAAAGTACTTGTTTTATATAGTACAAAAGAAGATAAAATTACAAATAATATTCAAATTCTTAACACTCAATTAGGACATTTTACAAACGATATAACTACGAAAAGTTTAAACAAGGCTCATGAAATTACTAATTCATCTTCTTATACACATATTGTCTATATCGGTGAACAAAAAGAAGAGTTTCCTACTGAAGCAAAACAACTTATAGAAAATTTCTCAGGTCCAGTATTAGTTTTAGGGCAAAATATTGAACAATTATCTAATCGCTTTTCATTCATTACCCTAAAGGATAATGATATACGAACTAATAAAATCGAATATCCAAGTAATAAATTAAAAAACACTCTAGAAGAAGAACGTTTGATTCAATCTTTTGATACAAACGGAACTATTCTTGCTAACGCTTTAAGCTCAAATAACAAGAACCCACTAATCGTTCAACATGAAACATCTTACTACGTTGCAACACCAAATCTCTTTGACTGGATTTCTCATTACGTCGGTGAAATGCTATTTTCTTACTTTGGACAAAAACCAACGACAAATAAAGTAGAAGCTTATTTACGTCTTGAAGACGTTCATCCAGCCGCAGATATAAATCAATTAAAAGAAATTGCTGAATTACTAAAAGAGAAAAAGATCCCCTACATGATGACAGTCATACCAGTATATAAAGATCCTGATACAGGAAAGACAGTACATTTAAAAGATAAACCCGAACTAGTCGATCTTTTACGCTCTATGCAAGACGATGGTGCAGCAATTATTATGCATGGTTATACTCACCAATTTTATGATAGCGAAACCGGTGAAGGTTTTGAATTTTGGGACGTAAAAACAGACCAGCCAATTCGTCAACCAAATCATGAACAACCAAAATCAAAAAATGACTTTCCTACTATAGATGCCTATAATGCATACGTAAAAAAAGGGGAAGAATTTGAAGAAAAATATACAACTGATCATATTGAAAAAGGCATTCAAGAACTTGTAGATGCCAAATTATATCCTGTCGCATTTGAAGCACCTCATTACACGATGTCTCAAAAAGGATATGAAATACTATCAAGATACTTTTCAACTTATGTAGGACAACTACAGTTAAGTGATACAACTTGGAAATCCATGCACTCACCATTTTATACAAGTACCCCATCCTTTTTACATGGCATGAAATTAATGCCTGAAACAGTTGGATTTATTGAAGAAGATAAGCCACATGCTATCGCTAAAATGAAAGAACGTGCTGTATCTGTTGCAAAACTATCTGACGGCATTATCGGTGCATTCTATCATCCTTACTTAGGTGTGAAACCATTAAAAGAAGTACTAAAGGATCTAGAAAGTATTCCAAATATAGAATGGATTGATTTACAAAAAGAAACAAATGAAGTAAAAATGAAGGATATTCATATTACTACTAATAAAGATGGCATTCACGTTGAAAAACCAACGAGCGCAAGCGACATAATGGATTATGTAAAACAATATGGATTCTTCCTTATACTTGGTTTCTTCATCATTGTCTTTCTATTGTTATTAAGACGTGCTAAAAAATTAGAATCCTAAAATAAAACCACCAAGCAAAATGCTTGGTGGTTTTTTAACTTAAACCAAAACGCGGCATATTATTAATAACCCATTGATTATTTTCATAAATAAATTCAACTTCTATTTCTCTATAATAAGAAGGGCTAAAATAACACTTCTATCCTTTCAAATAAAATTGAATCGTATTTTCATATATCGTTTCTGCAACCTTATCAACAGACATGTTTTTTATAACACTAATTTCCTTTAGTACCTCTCTAATCATTCCCGGATGCGTCATAACATCGTCTTGAAACTCCCACGGTCCATCTGTTTCTACCATCATATATTCAAGAGGATAATACGAAACAATTTTTCTAATCTTATCCTTATGTAAAACATCTGGTGTAATAGAAATATAATAACCGTTCCTCATCATACGTTTCATTGTTGTTTCACTTCCTTTAAACCAGTGAAAGTGTGCACGCGAAACTTTATATTTCTCCAATAAATCACATACAATATCAGCATCTTCATACACTGCATGCAATATAATTGGTAAATCATATTTACTAGCTAGTTCAACAAACCGTTGTAACACTGATATATACGAATTGACAGCAATGCGCTCATCTTCTTTTCTTAAATAATACGGTAAGCCAACTTCACCAATCGCAACTATATCCTCTACATGCTCTTCAATTAATTTATAAATTTTCTCACATTCTTCTTTATGAATCGGTTGCTCCGGATGAAAACCTATTGCTGGATGTACAAAAGGATATCGCTTTGCTAAGGATAAAGTTTCTTTACTTGATTGATAATTCATAGATACTGCAATAAGCCCCTTTATCTCTTTACTATGCTCCACATCTTTAAGTAATTTACTTTTCTCTTCATCCTTATATTGGTCAACATGTATATGACTATCAATCCACTTCACCTTTATTCCCCCATAAAAAAAACAAGAAAGGATCTCCCTTCTTGTTTTGTCATCTATATTATTTAACAATTAAGTTTGTTATGATATCAAATAATCCAATACATACTACAGCAACAGTAAAGTAGCTACAGAAATCTTTAATTGGAAACTTCACTACTTCTTCTTTACGCATCCCACTCTTCTCCCTTCTTACTATATCCCTAATTATTTTTATCTATTTGTATCTATTATGCAAAAAATATGACAAATTTACTATCGAATTAACTTACGTAAACCTTACAATGTTGTAAGGTTTATAAAAAGGGCCTCATCTCCATACAGATGAGGCTATTAAAAAGTAGTTGGTTTTTCATTCTTCATTCATATTACAAACAGAAAGTAATACAGTGAGACTTTCTAATTACACTATATAAAATTCACTATCTTTTAACCATCGAATTACATTACAGAAGACTTACATGTTTGTAAGCTATGTGTAATGTAATTCGATAGTTTCTCTTACTGACATCTCGTACAATAAAGTTAGCAAGTAAGCCAAATAAGAAGAACACTCACATAACCAAATTACATTGCTAGTAGCTACTCTTCTTATACCTTTCACTCATGCTACTACAATGTACCCCCTTCCCCTTTATATATTAAAAAAGCCTTAGTCCATATGGACCAAGGCTTTTTTTGCACACATCAAAATACCCCTACCTAGTATTTTTATTTTCGACAAAAAATAGGTGGGGGTATAATTCGCTATCTCATCGCTAAAAGTTTACTCTTTGCATTAATGGGAATATTTACAGCTTCAATTTCTTCAATTGACTCGCCATAGCGTCCTTTTGCGTACACTTTTAATGTTTCATCTCTCTTTAACATATGCTTAACAGTCTTCTTTATTTTTTGTTCTCTTCCACGTTCGTCAAATGCAATAAATTCATATTCATACCACTCATCGCCAATATGCTGACCAATTGTATTCACAACCGTATAGTATTCTTTCGTCTTATAAAATGGATTATATTTATCGATAACCGGTCCAAGTTTCGTAGGTAGTAACATTATTACTATGACTATCATCGCTATTATAGTAGTGATCATTTTTTTCTTCATAATAAACATTCCTCCTCTGCAGGATATATATACATCCATTTTAAAAAGAAGGAATACAATCTACTATTGAATCTCATTACATTACACTTACATTTTTGTAAGAATTAAAAAAAGGTGAACGAATTTACTCGTTCACCTTTTAGCTCGCTTTAAAGCCTCCGCCAAGTACATCACGTACATCATGGATAACGACGAAAGCATCGTCATCTACTCGACTAATAACTTGCTTTAACTTAACAAGCTCTTGTTTATTAATAACAACATATAAAACTTCTTTATTTTTACCAGTATATCCGCCGCGCCCTTCTAATACAGTAACGCCGCGTGTCATGTTTTTCGTAATAGCCTCACGTATTAACTCTGGTTGATTTGAAATAATTGTAACAGCCGTTTTTGTGTCCATTCCTTCTACAATAAAATCAATTACTTTCGCTCCGATGAATACTGCAACAAGTGTGTACATCGCTTTTTCTTGCCCTATTATAAATACAGAACCAGCAATTACAACGATATCAATAATAAGTACACCTTTTCCGACACTCCAACCTAAATATTGATTTGCTAACCGTGCTAAAATTGCCGATCCCCCTGATGTACCTCCAGCTTTGAACATACAGCCTAATCCGATACCGACAAATACACCAGCAAATAGTGCCGCTAATAACGTATCACTATTTACATGGTACTCAATATGTTCCGTAACATATAAAAACAAAGATGTTTCTACAATCCCTAAAATTGTATAAACCATCGTTTTCTTATCAAAAAATTTATAACCAACAGCTAGTAAAATTGCATTTATAGCAAAATTCACAATCCCCGGCGACCAATCAAATAAATAGTACGTAACAACCGTTAAACCAATAATTCCACCCTCTGATAGACGGTTTGGAATTGCAAAGTAATTAATACCAATTGCGAATAATAATGAACCAATTGTAATTAGTGTTATTTCCTTTATACGTTGATTAACCATAGTTCATACCCTCCCCCCATTTGACATTGTATCACTATCTCCTAGAGGTTTAGAAGTTGTTTTTATTCAGCATTTTTCCTCATAAAGACCAGGATATTATGTTTAAACAGAGGGGTGATTAATTATTCACATTTGCTCTAACTATACGGACAAATTGCTCCACATTCCCCTTCTGAATATACTTAGCTCGGATGGTTTCATGATTACAAGTAAATTCAAAATACGGACGGAAATCTATGCTTTCTATATGCAAATATGAGTATTCTTTAAATGTTGAAGGATAGTAAGGAAATTTCCCGTAAAACAGGAGACGTCTAGTAGTCGCAACAAAAATCCCATGTTGATAACATAACGTGAAATGTTCCTTCTCAAAAACCCCCACCACAAAGGCTAAAACATTTTCGTCATTCCCTAAAAACTTTTTTATATTTAATAAAAGTTCATTCATGCATTTCCCTCCAAATACTATTCTTGAAAAGAATCCATGGATTGTTACAAACCGGTTTAACCCCTTTATAAAGTATGAAACGCGTTTCCTGTCAAAGGTATTTCAAAAAAATAATCCGTTATGCACTTATACACATAACGGATTAAAACTACACTGTAGATCGCTCCACAAGTTCATATGGAATTTCCACCTTTTCTTGTTTAGAACTCTCGTCACTTATTTGCCGATAAAACATTTCAAAAGCCGCTTTTCCTATTCCCTTCAAATTTTGATCAATGGTTGTAAGTTGTAACACTTGCGAAATAGGTTGGTTATCCAAACCAATAATCGCTAAATTCTCAGGAACTTGAATACCCAATTTCCCAACTTCCGTCATAACCCCAATCGCAACTTCATCTCCTGCTACTATTAATGCTTCAGGAAGATGCTGCATCTTCTTTAATTTATGAGCCACTCTCACACCATCTTCTAACGTAAAACATTCTGTGAAAATCCATTCTTCATTCACTTCTTCATCTATAGATTGCAATTGACGCTTATACACATCAAAACGCTTTTGACTACTCGGTCCTAGCTTTCTCCCCGTGCAATAACCAATTTTTTTATAACCTTTTTCAATAAGGTGATTCATTCCTAGCTGGAAAGCTGCCGAATGATTTGTATATACACTTGAGATATTTGAAATATCATTGTCTTCACAAGCAATGATTGTGCCGTACGAAGCATACGGTTCTATCATTTCCCAATCATTTGCACGCGAACAAATAATAAGGCCATCCAATTGTTTCGTTTTTAACATATGTAAACTTTTCATTTCTTCTTTTTTATTATAGTTTGTTTGGCAAAGTAGCACCCTGTAGTTATGAGTTAACGCTCCCTCCATCATTCCCCCTACCATTGCATCGAAGCTCGGGTGATTAATGTAAGGGAGAATTACACCAACAATATTCGTCTTTCCTTTTGATAAATGAACAGCATTTGCGTTTTGTGAGTAATTCAATTTCTCAACTATTTCTAAAACAACTCTCCTTTTTTCTTCACTTACGTATGGATGATCATTTAGCACCCTCGAAACAGTTGTAACTGAAACCCCAGCCATCTTGGCGATATCTTTAATATTAGCCATACACTCACCTCTACTTTTAAATTAATAAATTCCATGAACATATGTCAAACCTTCTCATCATTACACCTTCATTCGTTTTTCTTACAAAAGTGTAATTTTCCTGTAAGCTAATTCGATAGTTACTTCTTGCGATATTTCATACAATTAAGTCAGAAACAGGGCAACCATTATTCGAAAAGGAGCGGATCAATATGATGAACAAGATGAAAACGAACAATCTTTTAAATACAATGGGCATGGTATTTTCCGCTCTTATCGATGCAAAAGCTGTTGCTTCTACATTAAACAAGTAAGGAGAATATACGATGAACAACATTACTTTTAACAAATTAGATTTTTTAGGATTAGCTAGCGGCTCGATTCTTCTTACTACTTTGATTTACGCTGCTACGCTTGTATAACTTTGTGTCCCCTTTCCCCTTTATATAGAAGAAGACGACCGTCTATGCCCGGTCGTCTTTTCTTACTTTTGATTTGATTGCAAAGCTTCCTTTAGCTCCTCAAACCTCTCATTTAATTGATCTGTCATCATTTTCATAGCTGTTTTTCGATCTATTTGTTCTTCAGCATCAATTTGAATTGGGTCTCCAAAAATTAATTGTGCTCTTTTTCCTTTTATTAATTCTTTTACACTTGATGGACCAATATAAGCTGCCGGTATTAATGGAACGTTAGAACGCATCGCAATTGTCACAGCACCAGCTTTTAACGAAACGTCTTCTGTCGATCTTGTTCCACTCGGGAAAATCCCTACCACTTTTCCTTCTTTTAATAAGCGTGATGGAATTTTAAGTGTACTCGGTCCTGGATTTGCACGATCTACAGGGAATGCATTTACATTTTTAAAGAACCAATTTTTGAATTTCCCTTCAAATAATTCTTTTTTGGCCATGTAATGAATCTCTGTTGGGTACATCCCTGTAGCTAACATTAATACATCCATAAAACTTGTATGTGTACACGCAACAACATACGGGCCACCTTCTGGTAGCTTTTCTCTGCCTTGCACTTCTACTTTCCCAGCTGTTTTAAATATATATTTCAACAAAAATGTAATTGGTTTATACATTTGTTTCGTTCCTTTCTGAACATCCGAAGTATAATCATTTCCTTACCATAATTATAACACTAAGTTTTAGGAGTTGGTAATAATTTTAAGGTTTAAATATTAAATTTCAATTCTTACAAAAGTGTAATTATCTTGTAAGCTAATTCGATAGTTACTCTCCACCATTTTTCATACAATTAAATCAGAAAGAAACAACAACCATTCGAAAAGGAGCGGATCAATATGATGAACAAAATGAAAACGAACAATCTTTTACATACAATGGGCATGGTATTTTCCGCTCTTATCGATGCAAAAGCTGTTGCTTCTACATTAAACAAGTAAGGAGAATACATGATGAACAACATCACATTTAACAAGTTAGATTTTTTAGGATTAGCTAGCGGCTCGATTCTTCTTACTACTTTGATTTACGCTGCTACGCTTGTATAACTTTGTGTCCCCTTTCCCCTTTATATAGAAGAAGACGACCGTCTATGCCCGGTCGTCTTTTTAAATGTTTTTTTCTTTTAACTCTTTTAAAAGCTGTATCATTTCAGCTTGTTGTTTTATCTTCTTACGACCATTTCGATTAATTGCTGCAAGCTCACAAGCAACTCCAACGGCGAAGAAAAACAATAAACTTTCTAACATATGAAATCCTCCAATTGCCTATTAAACAGCTTGACGTAATTGCTCTTCTTGTAACATCTTCTTATTTATATTTTCTTCTTTTCTCTGACAAACATTATTGCGAATAAGCGCTGCAATAACAAATAAAGTTCCTACAATATCAAACATTGTGATTTGATATCCTTGCATCATCATAATAACTAAAGTCGTAATAGGTACAAAGTTAATAAATAAAATACCATTAATAGATGATAAAATTTTCACACCGTAATTCCAAGCAAGTAATGCTACAATGCCTGGTAATGTCATCATAAACAATAAATCATATTTCACGATAGAAATCGTTCCCATACTAGGGACTGAAACATATCCAAGTGCTGTAATAATTATCGTTATAATTCCTGTAACGGTCGTACCGAATACACACGTCAACGTAGAATAACGTAATGTCGACCAATCGCTACACGTTTGACCACCCATCGTATAAATAACCCAGCCCACAACTCCAACAAATATACATGCTAGTGAAAACATGTTATCTTTCAATGTTAAAAAGAAACTCATGTCGCCCTTTGTAATAACAAATACAGCCCCTACAAAAGCGATAATCATGCTCGTTATCATATATTTTTTCGGTTTTACATGCTTATATCCCCATAAAATACAAATAGAAATCATCGGCATAAGTGCTTCCATAATGGAGGCTACCATGACGCCTGATTTCCCCATTAACATTTGACCTAAAAATATAAGTACATTATATACAGTAAACGCCATCGTTCCGAAAAAGACGAGTAGCCTTCCTCTTCCTTCTAAACGAAATGCCTGTTTCCCTTCTTTCATTAACAACAATACAATCAGCATTATCGCCACCGCTCCATAGCGAATAAGAGAAAAATAAAACGGATCTATGTATTCTAACGCATGATCAGCAACTGGAAACATTGCTCCCCATGACATACTTGCAATTAAACACGTAAAAGCGCCTATTATCATTTGACCTTTTCTCACCACAATCCCCCGCTTCTTTCTATTTGCACAAAGAGAATTGTAAAAGAAAAAATATATCACGTAAAATGATTCAAAATGATGTTAACTATCATTTATAATGATAGTTAACATCAAGGAGGACAGTATCATGGAATTAAGAGACTTGCAAATCTTCCAGAGCGTTGCCGACCAAGGTAGTGTAAGTAGCGCAGCAAAGGAATTAAATTACGTACAATCAAATGTAACTGCACGTATTAAACAATTAGAAAACGAGCTGAAAACACCGCTCTTCTATCGTCATAAACGAGGTATGACTTTAACAGCTGAAGGAAGAAAAATGCTCGTTTATGTTAACAAAATTTTGCAAGATGTTGATGAGCTAAAACAAGTATTTTTAGATAGCGAGACACCCTCTGGCATATTAAAAATCGGTACAGTCGAAACAGTAAGTACATTACCTACCATTTTATCTTCTTACTATAAAAGCTATCCGAACGTCGATTTGTCATTACAAGCAGGTTTAACAGAAGAATTAATTAGAGAAGTACTCGATCATCAATTAGATGGCGCTTTTATATCAGGACCAATAAAACACCCACTTATTGAACAATACGATGTTAGTACAGAGAAATTAATGCTCGTAACTCAAAATAAAGCTTTTCATATAGAAGAATTTACAACAACGCCTCTACTCGTTTTTAACCAAGGTTGTGGATACCGTTCCAAACTAGAACGATGGCTGAAAGACGAAGGTTTGCTTCCAAAAAGAATTATGGAATTCAATATATTAGAGACAATATTAAACAGTGTTGCACTCGGCCTTGGAATTACACTCGTACCACAGTCTGCTGTCCACCATCTTTCTAAAGCAGGGAAAGTGCATTGCCATGCAATTCCTGAAAAATATGGTAGTATTTCAACAGTTTTCATACGCCGTAAAGATAGCTATATGACGAATTCAATGCGTAGCTTTTTAAAAACAATCGAAGAGCACCACCACATTAATATGCTTTAAAAGACATTCTTACACGAATGTCTTTTTTTCTTACAAAAGTGTAAGTCTTCCGTAAGCTAATTCGATAGTTGCAGGCGATCATATTTCCTATAATTAAGACATACAGCAGGGCAACAACAACTCGAAAAGGAGCGGATACGCATGATGGACAAAATGAAATCAAACAAATTTTTAAATACAATGGGCATGGTGCTATCCGCACTTGTCGATGCAAAAGCCGTTGCAACTACATTAAACAAATAAGGAGAGATTATAATGAACAACATTACATTTAACAAATCAGACTTTTTCGGACTTGCAAGTGGAGCGACTCTTCTTACAGCTTTCATTTACACACTTGCTCAAAGTCTTGTTTAACACTTTGTTTCCCCAAACCCCTTTATATAGAGAAAAAGCTGCTCGTCTTATAGACAAGCAGCTTTTTAGTTTGTCCCGCTTTAATGGGCAGTAAGACCCCCACCTCAAAATGCAGCGAAAGCAAAGAAGTTAGGTGGGGGTCGGGCTGCCCATTAAAGTCCGATTGGTTCAACTAATAATCAGTGGGGGATGAAGCCCCCTCACTGATTAAAGTTTCACTTTATTTCATATATAATTTGACCTGTTTTCGTCATATCATATCCGCCAATCGCCTTTAATTCATTATGAAATTCTTCCGATTGCAGAATGTCTTTCACAACTTCGATCAGCTCTTCATTTTCTTTATTCTTCAAAATCACTAAATCATACTGTTCTTTCATGATTGGAATAAAGTCTACATTTACAATTTGCGAAAACTTTTCTGACCCTACTCCGACGTCAGCTTTTCCATTCGCGACTTGCGTGGCAACACCAAGATGGTTCGATTCTTCCCACTCATATCCGCTAATACGTTCTTTATTTAACTTTTGAATGCGCAATTGTTCATCGACTAACACCCTAATACCAGAACCTTTTTCTCGATTTACAAATCGTATAGATGATTGAGATAAATCAGCCCATGTTTTTATATTTTTTGGATTTCCCTTTTGCACATAAAACCCAACGTTCCTTACTAATAAATTAATCATCGTACATGGTTGTCCTACTAAAATACGTTTTACGTAAGGAACATTATATGTACCCGTTTCGCCATCAAACAAATGCAAGCTAACGATACTTCCTTCTCCTTGATACATTTTTACTAGACTCGTTAAACTACCTTGATATGCCCTTAATATATTTGAACTTGGCAGGCGATTTTCTATACGTTTTGCCAACATGTCTAACGTTAGTTCTTGTCCGCTAATAATACATGTATTCGAGATACTATTACTGTCATTCTTTACAGGAGTAACTTGTACGTTACCTGTTTTCATTTGCTTAATATATTGTTCTAAATCTGCTGAATCAATGCGCATCTGTCTACCAATTCTATAAGAAGGCAGTTCTCCTTTTTTAATTAGATCGTATACAGTTAATTTTGATACTTTTAATCGCTTCGCTACTTCTTCCGTTGTGTAGGAATGATGATCCATAGACGATTCCTCACTTTCTTCCTTCATTGTAACAAAGAAAAGAATATTTCTCCTATATTTTAAGAGCAACCACATCTTTCAAATTATATTCAATTATAACTAGTTATATTTAGTTATAATTAGTTATAATTAAATATGTCAAAACGAAAGGGGATTTTCTTATGAACAAGTTTACATTACGATCCATAGGGGCGCTTATATTTTCTTTTCTTCTTATATTTAGCGTTGCATGTACAAACGGAGATAAGAAAGAGAAATCAACCGCTAAAGAAGAAAAAACAGTTGAACTTACTATATCCGCAGCTGCAAGCTTACAAGATGCATTAAAAGAAATTGAAACAAAATATAAAGAAAAAGAACCTAATATTAAACTTTCTTTTAATTTCGGTGCTTCTGGTGCACTTCAACAACAAATCGAACAGGGCGCACCCGCTGATTTATTCTTCTCAGCAGCAGAAGATAAATTCCAAACTCTTGTTAAAAAAGGATTCATTAATGAAAAGGAAGGGAAAAATCTTCTTGGAAATGAACTAGTTCTAGTCATCCCTAAAGATAGTTCTCTTACAAAATTTCAAGATTTAAAAGATGAGAAAATCAAAAAAATTGCACTTGGTACACCTGAATCTGTACCTGCTGGCAAATATGCAAAAGCTTCTCTAACACACGAAAACCTTTGGAATGATGTTCAAAATAAAGTCGTATTTACAAAAGATGTTCGCCAAGTGTTAACATATGTAGAAACAGGGAATGTCGATGCTGGTATTGTATACAAAACAGATGCTCTTATTTCAGACAAAGTGAAGATTGGTGAGACAGCAGCTGCTACTTCTCATGAGCCAATTCACTATCCTTTAGGTGTTATAAAAGAATCTAAGCATAAGAAAGAGGCGACTTCATTTTATGAGTATTTGCAGTCAAAAGATGCACAATCTATCTTTAAGAAATATGGATTTACCGTCCTATCATAATTGCCATGAGCTTTGATACTATTTTATCACCAATCTTTCTATCTTTACGAGTAGCCGCATGTGCCACCATTATCGTTACCATTTTAGGAACGATAATCGGAAGAGCGCTAGCACGTTCCTCATGGAGATATAAAGTAATACTAGAAACGATTTTCTTATTACCAATGGTACTTCCGCCAACTGTAATCGGCTTTTTTCTCATTATTATTTTTGGAAATAACAGTCCCATTGGAATGTGGATAGAATCAATATTTCAGCAATCTATTATGTTCACATCTACTGCTGCAATCATTGCTTCTACAGTTGTTGCTTTTCCGCTTATGTATCAATCAGCAAAAACAGGATTTTCTATCGCGAATGTACAAATTGAAGAAAGTGCTCGTGACCTTGGTGCAAGTGAATATCAAGTTTTTCTACACGTCACACTTCCGCTTGCATTTCCTGCTTTACTAAGCGGAATGATTTTGAGCTTCGTTCGTGCGCTTGGTGAGTTTGGTGCTACACTCATGTTTGCCGGAAATATTCCTGGTAAAACACAGACTATCCCAACTGCAATTTACATGGCGATTGATGCAAGTAATATGCAACTCGCCTGGACACTTGTCGTTATCACTATTAGTATGTCCCTCCTATTTTTGCTATGTATTCAGCTTATTAATAAAAGAATTACTAACTCTTAAGGCAGCTCTTTTTGAAGCTGCTTTTTTATTTCTTAGGAAATAAAAATATACCATCGGGAAATAACTGAATTTTAACTTTTATTTAAATATACATTCTATTTGAATTTACTTTCTAAAATAGGCAATTTCCTGTTATTATATGGAGGTGTTTGAAAAAATGAAGAAATGAAAACGCATTTATATCGTGAATTCTTCATCCTGTTTTAGCGATCGGTAATCTTCTACTCTAGTAGTGGGGCATTACCGATCGTTAGAACGATATGTAATTATATTGGTATAGCAAAACGAAGGGAGTCTTGTAATGGACATTTTATTAGCGCTTCTTCCTGCAATTGCATGGGGAAACATCTTATTAGTAAGCGTAAAAATGGGCGGTGGTGCATATAGCCAAACGGTAGGTATGACAATCGGTGCTCTATTCTTCGCAACAATTATGTATGTATTTACTCAACCAGCTTTAACAATGACAATCTTGATTGTTGGTTTTATTTCAGGTTTATTCTGGGCTTTAGGACAAGTAAACCAATTAAAAACAGTTGAAAAACTAGGTGTTTCAACTACTGTAACAATTTCTACTGGTATGCAACTTGTTGCAACTTCTATCTTTGGGGTTATCGCTTTCCGCGAGTGGACTACTACTACAACGATCATTCTGGGAACGATTGCAATCCTATTAATCGTAGTTGGTGTTGTATTCACATCATTAGATGATAAAGAAAATGCTCAGCCACCAGGACAATTGAAAAAAGGACTTCTTACTTTAATTGTTTCTACTTTTGGCTATCTTGTATATGTAATTATTATTCGTTGGTATAACATCGATGGTTGGTCTGCTATTTTACCACAAGCAGTTGGTATGTTTGTTGGTGCGGTTGTACTGACATCTAAACATAAACCTTTTAACAAATATGCAATCCGTAATGCTTTATCTGGTTTACTATGGGGAACTGGAAACTTATTCTTACTTCTTTCACTACCACGTGTCGGAGTAGCAACAAGCTTCCCATTATCTCAAACTGGAATCGTTATCTCAACATTCGGTGCGATTGTCTTCTTAGGTGAAAAGAAAACAAAACGTCAATTGATCTTTATTGCACTAGGTAGTGTTTTAATTATTGGTGGCGCTGTATTGTTAGGTATGACAAAAGCATAAACTTATATTCTATTAATAAACCCCTGAAGCGTATGTGCTTCAGGGGTTTTCCAACTCTAATTATTTTCTAGATATAATTATTTGTATGTTTTTGTCCCTTATAATTGTTCTTCCACTCTAGTAAACCAGCTATACATATAAAGAGATTAATAACAGCTAATATTAGCATAACGTATAACCCGGAGGAAATATAAATTGAAATACTAACTACATTATATAAAATCCATAAATGCCAGTTTTCTAAGATTTTTCGACTTAGCATAAATTGAGCTACTAAGCCTAATACAGCATTTAAAGCATCTAAATATGGACTTGTTGATTCTAAATAATGAACTTGATAATAACCCCAACCAATCCATGCAGCTAAAATAAAGACTATATAGAAAATCCAACCTTTCAAATCTAAACGAACTGTTGCTTTTACCTCTTCTTCACCACTGCGTGCAATCCAATAATACCAACCATATACATTAAAGATAAATTGAAAGGCTGCCAATACTGCCATTGCATATAAACCTTGTGTAATAAAAATATATAGAAATACCGCAACAGTAATCATACCGAATAAAAAGTTGGATACTTTTTCTCTTGCTAATAGCCAAACATTGATAATTCCCATGACCGATGCAAAGATTTCAATATAGCTCGATTGAATATACAATCCAACCAATACACAAATAATACTAGTAATGAGTAAAAAGAGCGGACTTCTAATCATAATCATCTCTCCCCAGATGTGTAATAAATTCCCTATCACCAGTATAAGGAATCACTCTCCCTTTCACCATTAATTTCCTACTTTTCATTATCTATTCCATCTACAATAAGCCTTTTCTTTTTACAAAATTCTCTTAAAAATGGTATCGTTTTTTATAACATATCTCCACTAGAAAGGAATAGAGGATATGCTAACTAAACATCGAATTCTATTTATTGGTGCTGGTCGTATGGCAGAAGCTATATTTTCCGGATTACTGAAAACAAGCAAAGAATACATCGAAGAAATTATCGTTTCTAACCGAAGCAACGTAGAAAAGCTAGAACAATTACAAACGCGATATAATGTGTCTACTACAACAGATTGGAAGCAGCATGTTACATCTGTTGATACGATTGTTTTAGCAATGCCGCCTTCTGCACATGAAGGTTTATTAGCGGAATTATCTCCGTTACTATCGAGTCAACTTGTCGTAACGGTAGCTGCTGGCATTGGCCCATCTTATTTAGAAGAAAGACTTCCTAAAGGAACACCTGTTGCTTGGATTATGCCAAATACAGCTGCTGAAATCGGAAAGTCTATCTCCTTATATACAATGGGACAATCGGTAACCGAGATGCATCAGGAAACCTTGCAACTGCTTTTAAGAGGTATTGGTACTTCGCAACTTTGCACTGAGGAAGAAGTTCATCAGCTTACTGCAGTTACGGGAAGTGCACCGGCCTTCCTTTATTACTTTGCTGAAAGCTTAATTGAAGCAACAAAAAGTTATGGAGTTGATGAAGCGACTGCCAAACACCTTGTCATTCAAATGATTTCTGGCTCTGCCTCTATGCTCGAACGAACGCAAGATCCAGCTAACCTCCGCGAACAAGTAACAACACCAGGTGGTTCCACAGCTGAAGGTCTCAAAGCTTTATATGAATATAATTTTTCAGGGGCAATTCAAAAAGCAGTAGAAGCAACAAACAAAAAAGCTAGGGGGAAATAATATGAGTTTAACAAGTTTAAAAGACTATACAACATTACATAACGGTGTAAAAATGCCTTGGTTCGGCTTAGGTGTTTTTAAAGTAGAAGATGGTTCAGAAGTAATTGAGTCTGTGAAAGCAGCAATTAAAAATGGCTACCGCAGTATAGATACTGCAGCAATTTATCAAAATGAAGAAGGTGTTGGCCAAGCAATTCGTGAATCAGGTGTTTCACGTGAAGAATTATTTATTACATCAAAAGTATGGAATAGCGATCAAGGATATGAAACAACACTTCAAGCATTTGAAACTACATTAGAAAAATTAGGACTAGAGTATTTAGATTTATATTTAGTACATTGGCCTGTAAAAGGGAAATATACTGAATCATGGAAAGCGTTAGAAAAACTTTATAAAGACGGCCGTGTTCGTGCAATTGGCGTGAGTAATTTCCATATTCACCACTTACAAGACGTATTTGAAATTGCTGAAATTAAGCCAATGGTCAATCAAGTGGAATACCACCCACGTCTAGCACAAGAAGAGTTACACGCTTTCTGTAAAGAACATAATATCCAGCTTGAAGCTTGGTCACCATTAATGCAAGGACAACTATTAGATAATCCAACGTTGCAAGAAATTGCGACAAAATATAATAAATCAACTGCGCAAATTATTTTACGCTGGGATCTACAAAACGAAGTTGTAACAATCCCTAAATCTATTAAAGAACATCGCATTATTGAAAATGCAAACATCTTCGACTTTGAATTAAGTGCTGATGATATGAAAGCAATTCAAGCTTTAAATGAAGACCGTCGCGTTGGTCCAGATCCAGATAACTTTAACTTCTAGTAGAAAAGCCACTGCCATATGCAGTGGTTTTTTGTTAAAGAAAACTGAAAATTTAAACTATATTTCATTCAGTTGACACTTCATCATCCAAGGTGTAAGATTTTGAATTATCAAAGAAACACAAAAATTAATAAAGTTTATTCGTTTACTCATTGTATCAAGAGAGGTGGAGGGACTGGCCCTTTGAAACCTCGGCAGCAGGTTCATTTTTTGAATACTGTGCCACTTCCTGCAAGCTTTATAGCTTGAAAGATAGAATGAGGGACTTCGTTTATATACGGGTGCATAACTTGTACGTAAAAATCCCTCTTTCTCAATATGAAAAGAGGGATTTTTTATTTTTCATTTCCCTCATCATCATCCAAACTTAATTATTTAGGAGGAAAATCAAATGAAAAAAAAGTTTGTACCCGGTATTGCGTCAGTTGTAGGAGTAAGTATTTTATTAACTGGTTGCGGTAGTTATAAAAACGAAGCAAGCGGAGCAAATGCAAAAGACGAGGCACCTAGTAAACAGGTTTTAAACTTCTCTTCACCTACTGAAATACGAACAATGGATACAGCTCGTGCTACAGATACTGATTCTGGTCAAGTAATGAGAAACGTATTTGAAGGTTTGTATAACCTTGGTGAAGGTAATAAACCTGTCCCTGGTGTTGCAAAATCTCATGAAGTAAGTGGCGATAAAACGAAATACACATTCCACCTGCGAGATTCAAAATGGTCAAACGGCACTCCTGTTACAGCGAAAGATTTTGTCTTCGCTTGGCAAAGAGCTGTCGATCCAGCAACAGCCTCTGAATATGCATTTCTATTCTTTGATATTAAAAATGCAACAAAAATTAACAACAAAGAACTTCCAGCCGACCAACTTGGTGTAAAAGCAGTTGATGACCATACGTTTGAGGTAGAATTAGAACGCCCTGTTCCATATTTTATTAGCTTAACAGCGTTCCCAACATTTCTACCAATTAACGAGGAATTCTTTAAAAAACAAGGTGATAAGTACGCTTTAGAAGACAATACAATCTTGTACAACGGCGCTTTTACACTAAGCGATTGGAAGCATGAACAAAGCTTTAAATTCAAGAAAAACCCTACCTATTGGGATAAAGATACTGTCAAACTAGAGGAAATCAATTTTAACGTCGTAAAAGAAAAATCAACAGAAGTAAACCTATTCGAATCAAAACAATTAGACCGTATAAAATTAACATCCGACTTCGTTGATAAATATAAAAAAGATGCGAACTTTAAAGAACGCCCGAACGTAGGCGTACAATTTTTACGTATGAACCAACAAAACAAAGTACTACAAAACGTGTCTGCACGCCAAGCAATCGATCAAACAATTGATCGAAAATCCTTTGTAAATACGTTATTAAATGATGGCTCTACACCAACCTTTGGTCTCGTTCCAAAAAACTTTGCAAAAGGGCCTGATGGAAAAGACTTCCGTACTTTAAACGGAGATTTAACCAAAGTTGATACAAAATCTGCACAAGAGTTATGGAAAAAGGCGAAACAAGAGCTTGGTTCTGAAAAAATAACATTAGAATTATTAACAAGTGATGCTGACCTTGATAAGAAAACTGGTGAGTTCTTAAAAGGACAACTAGAAAAGAATTTAGATGGATTAACAGTAAATGTGAAACCACAACCACGTAAACAACAAGTTTCACTTTTATTAAAAGGTGACTATGAAATTGGTATTGACGGCTGGAGCCCTGACTTTGCTGATCCAATTACATTCCTTGAATTGTTTACAACGAATAACCCTTACAACTTGGATCATTACTCTAATAAGGAGTTCGATGAAACAATTGAAAAAGTGAAAACGACTTTAGCTGGTGATGAAAAAGCTCGCTGGGAAGCATTACTAGCATCTGAGAAAATATTATTTAAAGACTCAGTTATCGCTCCCCTTTACCAAAAAGGCGAATCTTATTTAGAACGTTCTTATGTGAAAGGAATTGTGCAAGTAGACTTTGCAGGCCAATTAAACTTCAAATGGGCACAAATTGAAAAATAAAAGGCAAGCTGAATTGAAGTTTTTCTATCTACAACAATTATTTTATTGAAAAAATGTATTAAAAGCGGATTCTCAATAAGAGAAAATCCGCTTTTTTAATATATTATTTTAAAAAATTAATACTCCACTTTTTATTATTGACATATAGTTCTTCTCAGTGTTAATATTCTAAATAATCAAAGAAACGAAATATTTCACCATCAAAATATAACGTCTCCTATGTTGAAACATATAACGATACATTATATTTCAACATGTATATACATATAGAACACCTGATTACCTACATATACATATTTATAATAGGTTTTCTCTTCTTCTATAAATACACTTCAAGACATGGACATTATGACGTTACGAACAACACATTTAGGGAGGAACGAACAATGAAGAAAAAAGTTGTACCTGTTGTTGCATCTGTTTTAGGGGCAAGTCTATTACTAACTGCTTGCGGGGGAAATAAAGATCATGCAAGCGGAGCGAAAGCAAAAGATAAAGCACCTGATAAGCAGGCAATTAACTTATCATTCGCTTCAGAAATTCCAACAATGGATGTTGCAAAAGCAACGGATGGGGAATCCATGAGCGTAATGCGAAATGTTTTTGAAGGTTTATACGCAATGGGAGAAGATAATAAACCAATTCCTGGTGTTGCTGAGTCGGTTGACGTTAGTCCCGATAAAACAAAATATACATTCCATCTGCGTGATTCAAAATGGTCAAACGGTACTCCTGTTACAGCAAAGGACTTCGTCTTCGCTTGGCAACGTGCCGTAAACCCTGACACAGCAGCTGAATATGCATTCTTATTCTTCGATATACAGAATGCGAAACAAATAAACCAAAAACAATTACCAGTTGATCAATTAGGTATTAAAGCTGTTGATGACAAAACGTTAGAAGTACAACTAGACCGTCCTGTTCCTTACTTCTTAAGCTTAACGACATTCTCAACATTCTTACCAATTAATGAAGAGTACTTAAAGTCTCAAGGCGATAAATACGGTTTAGAAACAAATCATTTAATTTACAACGGTGCTTTCACATTAGATAACTGGAAACACGAACAAGGCTTCCAATTGAAGAAAAACCCTAACTATTGGGATGCTAAAACGGTAAAATTAGAAGAAATCAACTTCAATATCGTTAAAGATAAGTCTACAGAAGTGAACTTATATGATTCAGGACAAATTGATCGCGTTGCTTTAACTGCGGA
Organism: Bacillus sp. FSL R9-9834; assembly: GCF_038006905.1. Classification (NCBI taxonomy): domain Bacteria; kingdom Bacillati; phylum Bacillota; class Bacilli; order Caryophanales; family Bacillaceae; genus Bacillus; species Bacillus sp. FSL R9-9834. The sequence goes on along the minus strand of NZ_JBBOWD010000001.1, from coordinate 192,044 downwards.
GTTTGTTGATAAATATAAGGGCGATCCAAACTTCAAAGAACGTGCTGAAGTTGGCATTCAATTTTTACGACTCAATCAAAAAAATGAAACATTAAAAAATCAACACGCACGCCTTGCTATTAACGGCGCAATGAATAAAAAAGCATACGTAGAAACAATTTTAAATAACGGCGCTGTTCCAGCTGAAGGAATGATTCCTGCGAAATTTGCAAAAAGCCCTGAAGGCAACGACTTCCGTAAAGAAAACGGAAATCTAGTGAAAGATGATGTGAAAACAGCGAAAGAAAACTGGAAAAAAGCGAAGCAAGAACTTGGTACTGACAAAGTAACAATTGAACTCTTAACAAGTGATAACGCTTTAGCTAAAAAGACTGGTGAATATTTAAAAGGTGAACTAGAAAAAAACTTAGATGGATTAACAGTGAATTTAAAACCACAACCACGTAAACAACAGTTAAAACTACTATTAAGTGGTGACTATGAAATCGGTATTGATGGCTGGGGCCCTGACTTCGCTGACCCAATTACATTCTTAGATTTATTTACAACAGATAGTGCGTATAACTTCGATAAATACTCTAACAAAGAGTACGATGAGCTCATTCATAAAGTAAAAACAGATTTAGCTGGTGATGAAAAAGCTCGCTGGGAAGCAATGAAGCAAGCTGAAAAAATTCTATTACAAGACGGTGCTGTCGCTCCTTTATACCAACAAGGTCGTTCTTACTTACAACGCGGATTTATTAAAGGACTTGTAACAACTGACTTCGGTGGTGAGTTTAACTACAAGTGGACAGAAGTTGCAAAATAATAAGTGCTAATAAAAAGGTATCCAATTGAGGATACCTTTTTATTTTATGCTTCTTTAACTACAGAGCTTTTTCCCTTTACCATTCCTTTTATGGCTAAAGTCATCACTGCTACTGATTGTGTAACCAATACAATAACTAATAATGAAATAATATTTCTCTCTAAACTAACTCCTCCAAATATTATTGTATAATAGCCATTCGCTGCATATGTTGCGGGAAATAGTTCACCGATTGTTTGATATGTTTTAGAAAGCATCTCATGTGGGACAATTACACCGGAACTTACAAGTTGTAACGATAGTGAGATAATATTAAAAATCATACCTGCGTTTCCAAACACAGTTAGAAACATTTGTGTTAATGAAAGAAATGCGAAGAAGACTATTGCTTGAAACACCCATATACTCCCTACTGTTTCGTGCATCTCAATTTGGAAGCCTTTCATCAAACCAATTGTAATACATGCAAGTAAAATCGATACTGTACCGTTTATAATTTGTCTTGATAAGAAATTACTCCAACCGCCCTTTACTTCTTTTGCAACTTTTGATAGTTCCATACTCATTATCATTGCTCCTACAAATGAAGCTAATACGATCATTAGCGGTACCATATTCACTGAAAATCCTTTTACATCATTTACTTTATGAACTGTAAAACCAATTGAATCTTCCGTTAACCCTTTTATCACTTCTACATTCTCAGGTCCTACAGCTTGTAGCTTTCCGACAATCGCTTGTTTCTTATAACTTGCTACCTCTTTATTTACATTATCTCGAATTTGTTTTGCAGCTCCTTCCATCATTTGCTTTGCCATCATGGCATTCGCTTGATTAATGTGGAAGTTTAAATTTGATTTTCCTGTTTCATTTATATCTTTTGAAAAAGAAGCAGGAATTTCAATAATCATATCGTACACATGGTCATTCATTTCTTTGTTTGCTTTTTCTACAGACCGTTCTGCTTTCACTTGAAATGGTAAATTTCTCTGTAAGCCTTCTGCTATTTTATTACCTATATTGACATCTTCATTCACAATAGCGATACGCATTTGATCTGCTCTTTCATTCACTCCATCATATGCTGTTAACCACACGCAAAAGAAAATAAGTTGGAACGATAGCGCTACTACCATTCCTACATACGTACCTGGTCTTTTTAAAAACTGTTTTAATGTATCCATCTTCCCGCTCTCCTTTTAGCAAGCAAGTACATACTTGCATTTTATTTTAAATAAATACTAGGGTCTTAATGCCCTAGCATATAAAACAATATTATTTTCAATAAATTTCTCATCATCAACTTCTGTCAGGCGATCAGCAAAACGTAATTTAGATAAGAAATATCCAAAATTGATCCAGATAAAGTTCATTACTTGCGCTTCAATATTCGTATCAATAATGTTTCCTTTTTCCTGCATTTTTGCAAAATAGATACTTAATTCTTCTTTTAGTCCTTGTGGTATTTTAGCAATTTCCCCGTCTAATTCAGGAAATTCTCCAGCCTCACGTATACCGATAGCAATGATATCTTTTACCCCATCTAAAAAATTATGATAATGCCTTGCTAAGTTTTTTAAATCTGTTTCTAATTCCCATACAATCTCTGTTTGCAAAAACTTTTTTAAATGCGGTACATATGAAAATTCAGCAACCGCTGCTTCAATAACACCCTTCTTACTTTTAAAATTGCGAAATATCGTTACTTCATTAACACCAGCACGCATTGCAATTTCTTTCGTTGTCGCTGCTTTATATCCTTTTTCTTTCACTAATTCAATCGCTGCTTGAATAATTTTTTCTGCCGTCTTTGAGCGCGCCATAAAATCCTCTCTTCCTCATGCAAGTGATCACTTACATTTAGATTATATAACTTTTCAAATAATTGTCAACAATCCTCTTTTCCTTCTTTTTGCATTGAAACATTCTTTTAAAAGCTCTCGTAAATGCCTCTTGTGAGGAAAAACCATATTGCATTGCAATATCAATAACTGCTCTTTCAGTCGATACTAAAGCTTGTGCAGCATGAGTTAATCTTCTCTTTCGAATGTAATCCGTTACACTCATACCAATATAACTTTGAAAAATACGATGAAAATGGTACATCGACACCGCACTGTAAGATGCTACTCTTTCTGTTGTAAGCTCCTCATGCAAGTGATTTTCTATATATTCAATTGATTTTTTTATTATCTCTTTATATTCTTCATGCATTTTAGTCCCTCCCTCACAACTTCAATTTACCATATACATACAAATCTTTTTTGATTTAAATTGCGGATTAGCCCTTGCAACTACAGAATAATAATTTATTTTTAACACATACATAATTACATGATTTTGGGAAAAACTTGTATAGAACGAATTTACATAAGGAGGAATTTATAATGAGAACTCTACTATCAGTTTTATTAGCTCTTATGCTAGTACCTGCATTAACAGGATGTAAAGCTCCTGCAAAAGAAGACACAACTTCTAATAAAAAGACAACTGAAGAAGCAAAAAACGAGGCTCCTGCAGATTTAAAACTAAACTTCAATGAATTCGATTTAAAGGCAGACTACCAAGATACAAAGAAAGACTACGAAGCAGACTATAAAAATGTAGCAGCTGATAAGAAAATGGAAGCAAAAATTGAAGATCATAAAGCAGATGTAAAATTAACAGGAGACGAGGCTATCACAAAATTAAGCCCACTTCTACAAGAATTAAAATTTGATAAAGATACTGCTGACCAAGAAGTAATCGATCAAGTAGTGAACGTGTTCAAACTTGATAAAGACTACCAAAAATTCGATTTAGAAGTTGTCTTCTCTGATGGAACGAAAAAAGAATATAAAAGAGAAATAAAATAAAGAAGTAGGCGGTTGCCTACTTCTTTATTTTTGCGTATCTTAAATCTGGTTTAGATCCAACATAATATTGAAGTCCAGATACCGTTTGTTTTTGTAAATAGGAATCCGACGGGAATATAATTGGAATTAATGGTGAATCTGTAAACATAATATCTTCTGCTTTATGCAATAAGTCAAAACGCTTATCTTCATTTTGTTCCACTTCTGCTTCCTTCACTAAAGCATCAAATTCTTTATTATGCCATTTTGCATAATTGTTTGGACCATCACCTGCATATAAATCTAATTTAGTAATTGGGTCTAATAGAGAACCGCCCCATCCCATATAAGCTAATTGGAAATCACTTTGCTTATATGTGTCGATGTAACTCTTCCACTCTTTATTTTCTAATTTAATATCTACACCAAGATTTTTCTTAAACATTTCTTGCATTGCTTCTGCTACTTTTTTATGTTGTGTATCTGTAGTGAATTTTAATGTTACTTCAGGTAATGTAGACCAGCCTTGTTCTTTCATACCTTCTTCTAATAATTTTTTCGCTTCTGCTGGATCAAATTTAACGTAACCACCTTTTTCTTTACGGAAATCACGCCCACTTTGTGTTTTTGCTCCTTCTGGAACGAATGCATTTGCTTCTTGTGCATTGTTTTTATACAGTTTTTCAACAATAAACTTACGATCAACTGCTAATGAGAATGCTTTACGTACTTTCGCATTTGTGAACGGCTCTTTTTCTACATTAAACGAATAAATATAAGATGAAAATCCTGCAACACGCTTGTATTCTTTATTTCCTTTTTCTTTCTCAATCATCTCTTGTGGTAAACCACTTAGTAAATCTAATTCTTTTGATTTGTATAATTGGTACGCTGTTTTAGAATCTGGAATAATACGAAACTCAATTTCTTTTAATGTTACCTTTTTATCATAGTATTCTTTATTTTTTTGTACTGTAATAGCCTGATTGTGCTTCCATTCTTTTAATGTGAATGGTCCGTTCGTAATTAACTCTTTTGGATCTGTTTTTAATTTATTATTATCATCAATTGATTTTTTAGATAATGGAATGAATAATGAGCTTGCCAATTTTTGTTTAATAGAAGACACTGGGTGCTCAAGTGTTACCTTTAATGTTTGAGGATCAATGACTTGAATGCCAACTTGTCCTTCTTCACCTTTTCCAGTATTGTATGCTTCTGCCCCTTTAATAAAATACATTTCTGTTGCATTCATAGAACCCGTTTTCGGATTTAATAATCGCTTCCATGCAAATTCAAAATCATTTGCTGTAATAGGAGAACCATCTGACCATTTAATATCTTTCTTTAAATGAATTGTATACTCAGTTCCATCAGCATTTACTTCTTCTTTCTCTGCTAATTCATTTTGATATTTCCCATCACTATCTTGCGTATATAAGCTTGAGAATAAATGTCCAATTACATAACCTGAAGTACTATCTGTCGCAATAGCGGAATCAAGTGTATATGGATCGCTACCAATATTCGTTACTAATCGATCTCCTTCCCCCTTACCAGCACTCGCCTTTTGCGTCTCTTTCTTACCGCAAGCGACAGAAGTAATTGCTAAAACAGTCATAATGACAAACAGTAAAAACTTCTTCATCCTACATTCTCCTTTAACCTGAAATTTTTGGTGTTGATGCTAATAATGTTTTTGTATAAGAATGTTGTGGATTACGGAATACTTCATCCGTATTTCCAAATTCAACAAGTTCTCCTTTATATAGGACAGCCACTTTTTCACATAAATAGTGAACCATCGGTAAATCGTGCGCGATAAATAAATATGTATAGCCTTGTTCTTTTTGAATCTTTTGCAGTAAATGTACAATTTGAATTTGCAATGAAACATCTAATGCTGAAATTGGTTCATCAAGAATCAATACTTCTGGCTCACACAATAACGCTCTTGCAATAGCGATACGTTGGCGTTGTCCTCCGCTAAATTCATGCGGATATCGATCAATATATCTTCTATCTAATCCAACACGCTCTAGCGCATCACCTGCTACTTTATCCTTCAACCCTTTATCACCTAAACCGAATGAAATATAACCTTCCGTTACGCTATCGCGTACTTTCCAGCGCGGATTTAATGCAGCTGTGGAATCTTGAAAAATAAACTGTACTTTCTGTAAGAAATCACGTTTATGAGCTGCCTTCAGTTTGTGAACGACTTGACCGTTATAATCAATTTCACCAGACGTTGGGCTCTCAATCCCAGCTATGAGCTTTCCAAGTGTTGTTTTTCCTGAACCACTTTCGCCAATAATGCCAAGCGTTGTTCCTTTCGGGATAGAAAGTGATATATCTTTTAACGCTGCGATTTCTTTATTTTTACTTCCATATGTTTTCGTTACTTGCTTTACAGTAATTAAATCTGTCGTCATGAGGCATTCACCTTCTCTTTTGATTTCGCCTTATTATGCTCCAGAACATGTTGCCAGCAATGTGAACTATGCTCCTTGGAATATGTTGTTCTCTCTGGGAAACGATGAATACATTCTTTTATCGCTACTGGACAACGATTGACAAAAGGACAACCAAAGCTATTTAACGTCTCAATGGAAGGTGTCGTCCCTTCTATTGCACGTAATACTTTTTCAGAATCATCCATATTCGGAATTGCTTGTAATAAGCTTTTCGTGTATGGATGTTTAGGGGAACCTATCACTTCCTCTATCGTTCCTTTTTCAACAACACGTCCTCCATACATCACAACTACTCGATCCGCTACTTCACGTACAAGTGCTAAATCATGCGTAATTAGTAAAATACTCGTATTTTGCTTTTCCTTTCTTTCCTTTAATAACTCCATAATTTGCTTTTGAATTGTTACATCTAATGCTGTCGTAGGTTCATCCGCAATAACGAGTTTTGGGTGGCAGGCAAATGCGATTGCTAAACAAATACGTTGCCTCATGCCTCCGCTTAATTGATGTGGGTACTGTTCAAAGCGTTTCTCTGCTTCATGTATCCCTAAATCATTTAATAAGTTAATCGCAATTTCTTTTGCTTCTTTTTTCGATTTCTTTTCGTGTTGCAAAATCACCTCTGTAATTTGTCTTCCCACCTTCATCGTCGGATTTAAAGAGGACAGAGGGTCTTGGAAAATAAACGAAATATCTTTTCCACGAATTTGATTCCATTCTGATTCTTGTAGATTCGTTAATTCCTCTGATTCAAAAGATATATTTCCATCATCAATATGAATTGATTCTTGATTTAAGCCAATAATGGATTGTGCTGTAACACTTTTCCCTGAACCACTTTCTCCTACAAGTGCAACAATTTCACCTTCGCTAATAGAAAAGGAAACATGCTTCACAATTGCTTGTTTACTATTCTCTTTTTCAACGGCTAACGTTACGTTTTCTAAAGATAAGAGCTGTCCCATGTTTTTTCTCCTTTCGATTCTGTTTTACGATTTTTGGATCAATTGCATCTTGTAAACCATCACCAATTGCATTAAACGCGAACATAATGAGCGCAATCATGATTGCTGGGAAGAATAGCTGCCACCATTCTCCACTCAATAATGTCCCAAGTGCATCATTCGTCATCGTCCCCCAGCTTGCTGCTGGTGATTGCACTCCTAGTCCGATAAAGCTTAAAAATGATTCTGAGAAAATAGCTGCTGGAATTGTAAATGATAAATTTACGATAATAATGCCTGTTAAGTTCGGAATTAAATGCCCGTATATAATTTTCATATGTGATGTACCTAATCGCTCCGCTGCAATAACAAACTCTCTTTGTTTTAAAGATAAGACTTGCGCCCTAACGAGACGTGCCATACCAATCCATCCTGTTAATGCAAGGGCGATGATAATGGTAAAAAGACCTGGTTTCATAACAATTAATAGTAAAATAACAATTAATAAATATGGGATACCGTATAACACTTCGATTCCTCGTATAATCCACTCATCAATTAATGTCCCAAGGCGATTGCGCCCTCTTACATATCCACTAAATCCTCCGATTAGCACACCAAGTCCTATATCAAGAGCAGCTGCCACTAATCCAACTGTTAATGAAATTTTTCCACCAGCCCAAGTACGTGCCCATATGTCTCTTCCTAAATCATCGGTTCCGAACCAATGCTCGCTACTAGGAGGTAAATTCGTTGCTTCTTTCACTTGTTCACTCGCAGTAAATGACGTTAAACTTTCGCCAATTAATGAGAAAATAATAATGAGTAATAACGTCACTGTTCCTAAAACTGCGATTGGATTCGATATAAACTTACGAAACACTTCTTTCTTTCGGCTAATCTTTTGCTGATCTTTATTTATTGTTAATTCTTTTTTCTCTTCATTTGTTAATAACTGGTCATTAATTTCATAAGCCCCCATTTAAACATCTCCCTCCTTACGTAATAGAACGAATACGTGGATCAACAATACGATGAATAATATCTGTAATAAAAATACATACAATTAAAAGTGCACTATAAAAAATGGTTGTTCCCATAATCACTGGATAATCTCGATTAAAAATACTATCTACAAAATATTTTCCGAGACCAGGAATTGAAAAAATCTTTTCGATAACGAAAGTACCTGTTAAAAGTCCCGCCATTAATGGTCCAACAAATGTAAGTACTGGAACAATCGCATTTCGAAGAGCATGTCTTATAATAATCTTCTTAATCGGTATACCTTTCGCTCTCGCTAACTTAATATAATCACTCTGCAGTACTTCGATCATATTAGAGCGAACAAATCTTGTAATCACTGCGATTGGTCCTAACGCTAATGCAAAGGATGGCAATACCGTATGTTCAAATGTACCCCAAGAAGCTACTGGTAAGAGCTCGAATTGAATAGCGAATACTTGTATAAATAGTGGTGCTAAAATAAAACTCGGAATAGAAATACCGAGGATGGCAAGTAAACTTACACCGTAATCAATTACCTTCCCATGATAGAGAGCAGCAAATGTACCTGCAGCAATTCCGACTAGCAATGAAATAATAAGTGCTTGTAAACCAATAATTGCTGATGGACCAAAACCAGTTGTTATAATTTCTGATACACCTTGCCCGGTTGATTGAACAGATTCACCAAAATCAAAATGAACTACGCCGTCTAAATAAGCAACATATTGATTCCATAGCGGTTCATCAAGGTGATACTTCGCTCTCATGTTTTGGATCACTTCTTCAGGAAAGATTTTTGCATCTGATGAAAATGGATCCCCCGGAATAATATGCATAATTAGAAATGTCACCGTCGTAATAACCCATAGCGTGAACACCATAACTGATAATTTTTTAATTACATACACTCCAATAACCCCCTAAACACATATATTTACTTAGTTTTATGAACGTACTTTTTCCATTACTCCCTTTTCTCTTTTTAGAATACAAAAAGCCTTGATCTTAAAAAATAAGATCAAGGCTTAATAAACAAAGGCCCATCACTTATCTTTCAAGACTTGCTTGCTGGAATTAGCACGGTGTTCCTATTACAGAACCCGCTGCTGAGGTGTCATAGGGCCAGTCCCTCTACCTCTCTGGATAAGTAAATTGCTATATTATTATTTGGTTCAAATTGTATATTTCGAATTATAATTCTGAAAAAACGAAAAGTCAATCAAATTGGATATATTTAGAAAAATCAGTTTTTAATACTTTCATTTATCTATGTCGTATTTCGCTTATAATAAAAAAAGATATGAAAGGAGTTATAAGATGGACCCCTTACTTCTATCAACTATAGGATTACCATTAACAATCGTTATACTTGTTATCATTGGGTTTTATAAACTTTTCATTAAAAAGAAAAGCATTACCTCTTTTTACACCCCCTTTGATAATATTACCGGGCAAACTATTTCCGAATTTCACGAAGAACAGAAGGTATTAGTATCCGAGGATGAAGATGGCGATGGTAAGAGGAAAAAATAACCTTGCACAGGCAAGGTTATTTTTTCGTTTCTGCTTGAAAACGTTTATAGTATGTCGATGCTGTTGCAAAGTTAATTTCTATATCACGAATCAGCGATGAATCTTCTTCTTTCGCTAACGTCTGTAATTTTTTCATCGCTTGTTCCGATTCATTCAAGAAACCAACATATACTTCATGTTCTTGCTCTTTCGACTTTGGAACACGAATTTCTTTACGTATATGATCAATATCTTCTAACATGCTCGTCGTTACCTCTTGCACATCTTCTTTATATGCAGCATTCGTTATTTCCTTACCGCCCTTTTCTTTTGCTACTTCAAATAACTGTAGTGCTTTATTAATCTCTTTATTTATTTTTATATCGTATTTTTCATGTACTGCAAGGTATTCTTTTATCTCTTCTGTTTGTTCGGTAGATTGCTCTACCTTTTCTTTCGGTTCTTTCGTATCTTTATTTCCATTACATCCTGCTAGAAGGATCATACTTCCCATTACAGCAATACCCAAAACCTTCTTCATCTCTTCTTCTCCTTTTATCTACAGCTACTACTCATTATAGTTTCTTTTATCTCCACTTGTTATTATACCGAGAACATCCTACTTTTTACACTTAAGAAGATACCTTAATATACATGCCTACATTTTTGTCACAGTATCGTCACTTTATGCAAATAACTTTTGCATCACCTTACAAAGCTGTCTTAGTTACTTCAAAGAAATGAAAAAAGAACTGATTCAAAAATTATTTGAATCAGTTCTTTTTTATAAGTTAAGCCTCTAAATTTTGTCTTTGTTGCAGTTCAAACTGCTTCTCACTTCTTCTGGCCATAAACAAATAACATAACACAGCACCAACTTCACAAAGAGCTATTACAACACCCATCGGTAATGCGGTGTTACTTCCCCCAATACCTACTAACGGCGCAACAAGTGCTCCTGAAATGAACTGTAATAAGCCTAATAAAGCTGATGCTGTTCCTGCAGCTTGTTTCTGATTTCTCATCGCTAACGAGAACCCAGTTGTTGAGACAACCCCAACACTTGATACGACAAGAAATAACGAGCATAAAACGCCAATTAACCCTATTCCTAGTAAGATTGTCAGTAGTAAAGATAAACCACCAACAGCTGCAATAATGATACCAGAGACAAATAATGTCTTCTCATTCACTTTCCCCGCTAAACGACCTGTTACCTGACTAGCAATAATAATACCAATACCATTGATTGCAAAGAATAAACTAAATTGCTGTGGTGATGCTCCGTATATGTTCTGCAACACAAATGGTGAGCCCGAAATGTATGCAAACATTGCCGCTGTTACTAATCCTTGTGACAATGCATATCCCATAAACAAACGATCCTTTAATAGTTTTCCGTACGTCGCTAACGTCCCTGACAAACCACCTGTTTCTCTTTCTTCAGGAGGTAATGTTTCACGCAATACGAAAGTAGCTGATATTAACATGAATACACTTATTGCTCCAAGAACGATGAAAACACCGCGCCACGTTGTAAATTGTAATAATTGTCCCCCAATAATCGGTGCCAAAATAGGCGCTGCTCCGTTTACTAACATAAGTAGTGAGAAGAACTTCGTCATTTCAGAACCTGAATACATGTCACGTACCATTGCACGTGATATAACAATCCCGGCTGATCCCGAAGCTCCTTGTAGGAAGCGTAATAACACTAACGTCCAAATAGATGGCGCAACAGCACAAAGTAAAGAAGAAGCAACATAAATAATGAGAGCAATAATAAGAGGTTTGCGTCTTCCGTAAATATCACTAATTGAGCCAACAAATAATTGTCCTACTGAAAGCCCAAGCAAACAAGCTGTTAATGTAAGTTGGGCTAGTGATGCACCTGTTTGCAAGTCATCCGTTAATTTCGGTAACGAAGGCAAATACATATCAATAGATAATGGCCCAATCGCCGTAAGTGTTCCTAATACAAGAATCATCCATAACCTGTTCATCTTTACAGGCTTATATATTTCCTGATTAACTTCATTCACTTTTTTCATTCACCCTTTCCTATACATACTAAATCGTAACAATTATAGTTACAACATAAACATACGTCAAGTATAGCGCATTTTCCTGTTTAATTTTGTAAAAAAAAGCGATAGAATTTCTATCGCTTTACTTGTTCAAATTACTATTTGTAAATTTAGATACGGAAGACATCGCCTCTCCTGTATCTAAATATGTGATTTGAATTGGATCTCCCACTTCTGTAAACATAGCATATGGGAATTTCTTCACAGGTATCATAAATACTTTTTGTTCATTCTCTAACAGTACGTACACGATTGTATTTTCACCTGATTTTTCTTTATATACACGTTGTACAGTGCCTTCTTTTTGCGCCTCTTTTCCATTTGAAGTCGGTCTAAATGAATCTCCGCTTCCACTCAGCGCATTTTTATAATTCTCAAGCGCTTCTTTTTGCGTCGAACCTGTTGCAAATATTTTCGCATTAGAAGCATAGATAACAGTATGGGCACGTACTAATCCTCCGTCATCAATAACAGGTACAATCCAAGAAGGTTTACCGTACACGTTATAAATAACCGGCATCGTTCCATGCCACTTTTCTCTCTTAAAAGAATTATCCACGACTTCCGAAGCAGCCGAACCATCCATAATTCCCTTTACTTCTTTTCCGTTATAGTAATACAACTTACCTGTACGCGCATCGATAAGTGAATAACCTAGTGCAGAATCTACTCCCTCTTTCGGAGAAGTGAAATCAGTAAAGTAATATAATGTTCCATCCTTACCGAAAATCGGTGTAACTCCTTCTTTCGTTCCCCACTCAGTCGGGATCTTCATATCAGTTTGCGAGAATTTTGTATTCCAAAATCCGTGAATATATTTACCGAAGTACGTATTTAACGTAGATGCAGTCTCGTGATTTAATACGCCATCAACAAATTTAGGTGCCTTTCCTTTATCGTATCTTTTCACTTCGCCTGTTTGTGCATCTACTACTACAACGCCCTCTACCTCAAATCCAGATCTTCCTGAAATAAATTCACCGTACGTCATTGTATAATACGGTTTCCCTTTATCATCCACTTCAAATTTAGGTTTTCCTTTAAAGATTAAATTTGGTTCTGCTTGCCTTACCACACGCTCTAAATTATTTCCGAAAAACATGCTTGGCACGTATTTCATTTTATAACCAAGGTGCAGTTTCGCTTCTGCATCAGGATTCGTACCTGACATCGTGACGTACCCTGGAATTGTCTCAGCTTTACGTGCTTTAAAAAACCCTGAAACTTCAATCGGTGCTACATATAAAGCCTCGCCATTTACCATTTGTGGCGTTAATTCTCCTAGCTCAAAATAAGCTACTTTCGGAATATCCCCAAATACTTTTTTCATCTTATTCTCCGCTGTCTTTGGCGGCACTGTAAATGGCTGATCATTTTCAGTAAATGGCTCTGAAATATCTTTCTCTACCTTTACAACAGAATCATATTTCTTTTGCGAGATTACTATATCGTGCAAATAACCAAAGTAGCCGTAACTTGCAAGTAAAACAAGCATTAGAAGTCCTTTTAACGTACCTTCTAATTTACCTATTTGATCTTGGGAAAATAAAACAAGCCCAATTAAAATCGCTACTGCAACAGAATAATGAGTAAGAATTGAATCTGCTCGATCATCAATTAGCCAAAAATATTCATAGATTGCAATACCTATCCAAAATAAAACTGGAATAACTAAAATAGATGATTTCTTACCCTTTACAACCTTCTCATCCCCTTTTTTATCCACTGCTCGAAGTTTACTACCGCTTCTTCTTGTCCATGGAATCAAAAACAAAGTGAGAATAGCTAAAATTAAAAATTTCATCAAAGGCAATGTCCCCTTTTCTTTTGTCTTCCTCTTTAGTATAACAAATAAAGGTTATTCAGGTAAAAATGGGAATCGTTATATTTTTTTACTACTTAATACAACTCCGCTCACTACATATAAGATAGATGCAATATAAAAAATCGTGCCGATCGTAAAGAAATCTACTAAATATCCTGTTGCAATAATTGCTACTGCCCCTCCAATCGATGTCCACACATGATATTTTCCAATCTCATAACCAGCATTTTCTTGTACAACTTTTCGTGCTAACGAAGTCTTCTCCGTATTACGCTGCACAGCCCCTAAAATACCCATTAAAATTTGAAGAATGTATACATGCCATACTTCTGTTGCAATAGGAAAACAAAGCATTAATATCGCCATGGACCAGGCGTATATAATTAATAACTTTCTATCACCTACTCTATCAGAGATTCTTCCAACTAACGGATATACTAGAGCTGAAGTTAAGGCAAATAAGCCATATGCCCAGCCAAACTGTGAGAAGCTATTTCCAACATTCCGAAGCAATAGAATGTAAAAAGGAAATACCATACTTCCAGCCATCATAATAATGCTTTGTGAAGCTACAAATCTTCTATATGTCATTTCGTATACTCCCTATAAAATAAATTCACAAATCTCTCTTTTGGATCCGCTTCTTTTTTCTTCTGAAGAAATTCTTCTATACGAGGATATGCTCTCCTTAACTGTTCTTTCGTTGGATAAGAATAATACGGTAAATAATAACTACCGTTATGCTTTAACGTAACATCAATCATCTTCTGAATAACATTCTCTGTTTTCTTTATCTCGTGTTCAGAACGCCCTTGATTAATTAAAAGAACCAGTGCAAACATATCATCTTTCGCATAGGATAAAACTGCATTTTCATTCTTTTCCACGTAACGAACCGTAATATTGAGCAAATTAAATTCTTCCTCATTTAATACGTTACGTAAATCATCTATGTATTCCGTGAAAGAATCTATAGGCACAAAATATTCTTGTAACACCTCTGTCCTATTTGGATTTTCATATTCCATAAAGGCACTATCTGACCTCATAACATTATTTCGCGTCTCATACTTTCCATCTGTACGTTCAAAATAACTTCTTTGTATATCCCAAAACGTATCTTTTCCCCAATCACTATAGCGTGATAATCCAAGTAAAAATTTAGGCGCTGCTATAATAGTTTCTTCTTTTAATTTACTATACTCCTCCCTCATATTTTGGTTTTGTGCCAATGTATAATCTGTCACATACATTTCTCTTAAAAATGAATTTGGAGCAACAGAAATACGAGCTAAGTGCATACGAACATTTTCATCTTTTTTCACTTTCTCTTTGAAATAAGACGTGTATTCTTTATAATCTAGCATTTTCGTGTGCGTTTCATATAATTCATCATTTGTTAACTTTAAGGTCACATCTAAAATGACACCAAATAGCCCGTAACCGCCAATGACATAAGGAAATAAATCCGCATTCTCTTCTCTACTTACATTACGCACCGTACCATCTGCCATTAACAATCTAAACGACTCTACTGTATCAATCAATGCTTCATGACGAATATCACGACCATGTACATTTACACTTAATGAACCACCAACCGTAAAAATATTTTGCGACTGCATCACCTGAACAGCAAGACCATATGGATTTACTTTCTTCTGAATGTCATTCCACGTGGCACCACTTTGAACTGTAATGCGCTTCTTCTCTGGATCAAATTCTAATATTTTATTATACCCTTTCATATCAAGCATCGTCCCATGCGGATAATATGTCTGCCCGCCCTGACTATGTTGCATACCAGCAATAGAAATCTTCTCCCCAGAAACATTCGCATCTTGCACTAATTTTATTAACGAGTGCTCATCCGTAGCACTTTCAACACGTTTTATTTTTGTCGGGAGTAACTTTCCTACATCACTCATAATCGGATGATTTAATTGCTCCTTATATGTATTTACAGATGTCACAAGCAACACTGTATAAGCCATCATAACCACCGCTATCTTTCTTTTTTTCAAATGACACTCTCCTCTTCTACATCTTTTCCTCTTCATATTGTACCTATTTTCCTATGAATAAAGAATATAAAAAAGAGGGACCTTATTTTAGGTCCCTCCTCATCAAAACTGTTACTTTGCTGCTGGCAATTGTATTGGATCAAACTTTTCATACGACGTATATTTTGCGTTCGTAATAATGTGTGCTTTATCCTTGCCATTACTACTCATAATCATGTCTATCTTTGCTGATTCATATTTAAAATCTTTTGTAATGATATATTCTGCATCCACTTCTTCTATCTTCGCATTTTGTGCTTGTAACATTTTCTTCTGCGTTTCATCCATGCTAGTTAACATACTTTCTGTTTCTTGCCCTTTTAATGTAAATTTCAGTTTATATTTATCTCCGCTTTTCTCCATCTTCATTTTATCTAAAACTACTTCCGGTACTTCTAACTTATCTATAATATCTTGAGTTGCTTTCATTCCACCAGCGTTTAATTGCTCCTCTGGTACGGTTATAACTTCTCCCGTATTAGGGTTTTTTACCTCACCAGCAACTTTACCATCCACAGTATACACTACAACATCTGTACCGGAAATATTCATTTCAGAACGAGAATTCTTTGTCTTTGGCTCTAATTGCATCTTAGCCTTTAATATATCCATCTCTGTTCCCTCAGCTTTTACCCCTACACCATATGTCATCGTTACATGTTCTTCATTTTTAAAAGCTTCGTTCGTTTTCTTGAAAACATCCTTCGCCTTTAATTCCTTTTCTTTTTGAACTGATTCTTTTTTCGGCTCATCCGTCTTTGCTGTTTTCTCATTACTACACCCTACCCCTAGACTGATTGCAAGCACTAAACTTGAAATAAAAATAATTTTTTTCACACTGTCGCCCCCTTTCCCAAAATAATATCACCTCTCTTCCTATGAAATCTATATAATTTTTAATCTATATTCGCTATATAGCGACATGTTTAATGAAGACTTTAAATATGATATAAATAACAACAACTCATTTCAGGAGGTCATTATGAAAGCAATCATTTGCACACAGTATGGACCACCTAACGTTCTTCAGCTTCAAAATATAGAGAAACCTACCCCTAAAAAGAACGAAGTATTAGTTAAAATTCATGCAACAAGTGTATCGACTGGAGATTGTAGAATACGCGGATTTAATAGCCCTCTATTATTTTGGATTCCTATGCGGATCATATTAGGTTTTAGAAAACCGAGAAAGCCTATACTCGGTGTAGAGTTATCCGGCGAAATCGAAGAAATAGGAACAGATGTAACTCAATTTAAAAAAGGAGATCAAATTTTTGCATTAACAGAGCTTAATGTCGGTGGTTATGCAGAATATACATGTGTACATGAAAGTGGATTAGTAGCATTAAAACCTAACAATGTAACGTATGAGGAAGCAGCAGTTATTCCCTTTGGCGCAACTTCGGCACTACACTTCCTAAGAAAGGCTCGTATAAAAAGGGGGCAACAAGTACTAATATATGGCGCATCTGGATCAGTAGGAACAGCTGCCGTACAACTTGCTAAATATTTTGGCGCAACCGTTACAGCTGTTTGTAGTCATTCAAATTTTGAACTCGTGCAATCTTTAGGAGCTGACAAAGTAATCGATTATACGAAAGAAGATTTTACTAAGCGAGGGGAATACTATGATGTTATATTTGATGCAGTTGGAAAATATAAAAAATCCTTTTGTAAACAAGTATTAACACCTAATGGAATATATGTATCTGTTAATGGAATGATGGCAAAGGTAAGTAAAGAGGATATGATTCTACTAAAAAAACTAACTGAAACAGAACATTTAAAACCTGTTATTGATAGAACTTACCGATTAGAAGAAATTGCTGAAGCTCATATGTATGTGGAAAAGGGACATAAGAAAGGTAACGTTTCGATTACCTTAAAATAAAATATATTCAGAAAATAATGTTGACAATTCTTTTTGTAAGATTTACTATTAGTACCATATCAAAAAACTACATACACATACTCTTATCAAGAGTGGCGGAGGGACTGGCCCGATGATGCCCGGCAACCGAGCTTATAACGTATAAGCTAAGGTGCTAATTCCTGCAAAACGAGTTTTCGTTTTGGAAGATAAGAGAGGAATCTATTTTGTCTATTCGGCACCTCTCTTATTTTTGAGAGGTGCTTTTTATTTTGGAACGTATATTTAAGGGGGAATTATAGATGAAGAAAGTATTATTAAGCATTGTAAGTGGGGCTGTATTATTATTAAGCGCATGTAGCGGGAGTTCAGATAAAGAAGTAAAAGCGTTAGATGAGAAAAAGATTACTGTCGGTGTAACAGGAGGGCCGCATGAACAAATTTTTGAAAAGGTAAAAGAAGTAGCAGCGAAAGACGGTCTCGAAATTGATATAAAAGTATTTAATGATTATGTAGCACCGAACGTATCCCTCGATGAAAAAAGCCTTGATGTAAATAGCTATCAAACAAAATCATATTTAGACGTATTTAAAGCGGAACGTAATATGAAATTAACCGAAGTATTTTCAACAGTAACATTCCCTATGGGCGTATATTCTAAAGACATAAAAGATGTAAAAGAATTAAAAGAGGGCGATGCAATTGCTGTACCGAATGACCCAACGAATGAACTTCGAGCTTTAAAACTATTTGAAAAAGCAGGTATTTTAAAAGTTGACCCAAAGGCTACAGAAAAAGCGACTGCAAAAGATGTAATTGAAAATCCAAAAAATTTAAAGATTGTTGAATTAGAGGCATCTCAATTACCAACACAACTAAGTGAAGTAAAAGCAGCTGCAATTAATACAAACTTTGCATTAGGTGCAAAATTAAGCCCTGCAAAAGACTCTATCTTCCGCGAGGGGAAAGATTCACCATATGTGAACTGGATCGTTGTTCGTACTGAAAATAAAGATGATGCTGTTATAAATAAACTAAAGAAAGCTTATCAATCTAAAGAAGTAAAAGAATTTATCGAGAAAAAATTTGATGGTTCTGTTTTACCGTCTTGGTAGGAGCTGACGATAATGATTGAATTGAAAAATGTATCCAAAGTATTTACAACAAAAAAAGGGAATGTGGAAGCTCTTAAGTCTACTTCCCTTCAAGTAAAAAAGGGTGAAGTATTTGGAATCATTGGATATAGTGGCGCTGGCAAAAGTACGTTAATTCGATGTGTAAATTTATTAGAAAAACCAACGACAGGAAATATCATTGTAAACGGCCAAGACTTAACAACTTTATCAGCAAAGGAACTAGCAAAAGCGAGACAAAAAATCGGGATGATTTTTCAAGGATTCAATTTACTTAAAACTGTTACCGTTTATGAAAATATCGCATTACCGTTACGTCTTGCTGGCATTCCAAAAGTAGAAATTGAAAAAAGAGTAGAAAAGTATTTACGCATTGTCGATCTTTTTACTCGAAAGGATGCCTATCCAAGTGAACTTTCTGGTGGCCAGAAACAACGTGTTGCCATTGCACGTGCACTATCACATGAACCTGAAGTGTTATTAAGCGACGAAGCAACGAGTGCTTTAGATCCAGAAACAACTGATTCTATTCTTGACCTCTTATTAAAGATTAATGAAGAAATCGGGATCACAATTTTATTAATTACACATGAAATGAACGTTATCCAGCGTATATGTGACCGGGTTGCTGTTATGGAACATGGATCAGTAGTCGAAAGTGGGACTGTGAAGGATATATTCACAAGCCCACAACATATAACGACGAAAAAATTTGTAAATAGTGCATTTGCAGCAAAAATTCCAGAAGACGTACAAAAAGAACTTCAAACTACTGGTGAAATTGTAACTCTTTCTTTTATAGGAAATTCTTCAGGAGAACCAGCATTAGCTATCGCTACAAAACGTTTCCAAGTATATCCGAATATTTTATCCGGTAATATTACTCAATTAAAACATGAAGCATACGGGAAACTTGTCATTCATATGCAAGGGGAACAAAATGAAATCAACCGTGCTTTATCATTTTTACAAGAACAAGGAATCATCGTAGAAGGAGGTAGAACAGACCATGGAAAACAAGTCCTTTTTGGATGAATGGGGTAAAGTTATATGGGAGGCGACCATACAAACCTTTCAAATGACATCTATTTCATTACTCATCTCGATCCTTATTGCACTGCCACTTGGTGTCACACTTGTTTTAACGAGACCTGGTGGACAGCGAGAAAACAAAATCATTTATCCAATTCTTAATACAATTATTAATATCATTCGCTCTCTTCCATTTATCATTCTATTATTCTTCATTCTACCTTTTACAAAATTTCTAATGGGAACATCCATTGGTGTGCAAGGTGTTATCGTACCGCTTGTCGTCTTCACTGCTCCCTATATCGCAAGATTGATGGAGACCGCATTATTAGAAGTCGATCGTGGTGTGATTGAAGCTTACCAAGCGATGGGCGTTTCTACTATAAAAATTATTTGGCACGTCATGGTGAAAGAAGCTCGTCCCTCCCTTGTACTTGGATTAACAATTGCAACGATTGGCTTAATCGGCGCAACAGCAATGGCTGGTCTTGTCGGTGCTGGTGGACTAGGGGACTTAGCATATCGCTTCGGGCATTTACGCTATGAACCTGAAGTAATGTATGCAACTGTCTTTATTTTAATTATCCTCGTACAAGGATTGCAGTCTTTAGGGAATGGTGTTGCAAGAAGATTGAAGAAAGATTAAAAAAGAAGGTATCTCACCAGTGTGAGATACCTTCTTCACTTTTGTTTATTTTCTAAATATGTAATGTTGATACTCTTAATACATTTTATTACATACAAAGAAATTGAAAATACAGAGACACCAAATAGCAATTGCACTTCTGTATCAGTGAATTTATAGTCTTTAACAAATAAATTAACCAACGAACTAACAATTGAGACGATAAATAGCGCACTTGCAATCGTATCAATCCCATCTCGATTCCATTTTCGCTCCTCTAATAATATAAAATCACCATAAATTTTTTTGAAAATAAATTTTAAAATAGCCTCACAAGTGAAATATCCTATCACCATGATTACGAGCCCTATAATGGTTGGTCTACCAAAAAGTTCTATTGCAGCAGTATTCTTCGGTATCTTTTGTGGAAATGACTGATAAAAAACAAACATGAATAAAACTCCATACATCAAAACCTCAAATATAACAAAAAATATATTACTGACAAAATAAACGAACCTCGAGATATACCTTGTACTACGTTTTTTTACATAGTCTAAATCCAAATACGATGCGCGTATCAAATAAAAAGATAGTATCATTGTGATAAAGATTACGCTTAGCATTCCGATAGTCTTCCATGTATTTAATGAGGGCCCTTCTACCTTTTCATAAATTAAGCCCCCAATGGCCTGAAATACTTCGAATATATTAGTTCTGTGTAAAAAAGTAAAAAAAGCAATAATTGCAATTACTACAAAAATAAAGATTTTAAACCATTTCTTAAAAATAAGGCTTTTAAACCATTTCTTAAATAAGGCTTTCTGGTCATTTTTTGACTTAACGTCTTTCTTCTTCAAAATACCATTCTCCTCCACCGCATATTAAACACCATACCGAAACATTTGTTCTATTCGTAATTATAAACAATTGGATATAAAATGGCAATATACAGCTCACAAAAGATTTTTAACTTTTCCTTATTAAATCGATACAACATTTACCTGCAGAAGAAATCCGCGGACATAAATATTTATAAAATGCTTTTATATAATAAACTCAATTAAACACAAATATTTTAACTTAAGTGTATACATTTACTATTACCTATCCGTTGTATAAGTGTAGGGAGGAAAAATGATGAGAAAAGAAAATGTATTGACCTCCTATCTTATCCATTTAGGGGAGGAAGTGTTCAAACTATTACTAGCGAAAGGGGATATAAAAGAAGACGCAGAAGACATCATCCAAAATACTTTCTATAAAGTATACACATTGCTAGATAGCTTAACCGAGGATAACATACGTCCATGGTTTTTCAGAGTCGCATTAAATGAATACATTGACTTAAAGAGAAAAAAAGAGCAACAGAACATCTATTTAACTGAAGAGATTTATTCAAAATTACAATATACAGACCGAGAACTGGATGCTGTTTTAAATAAAGATGAGATTTTCTATCTATATATAAAACCAGAGAAATAATAAGAAAAGAGCCTAAGTATAGGCTCTTTTCTTACTTACTCCAAATTTAAACTCTTAACGAACCACGAAATCCTCTAGCAGCATAGTATGAATCTGCTCCATTGTGGTACACAAAAACGTGTCCAAAGCGATAATCGCAAAATAGAGCTCCACCAAGCTCTCTAATATCTGAAGGCGTTTGTACCCAGCTTGATGATTTCATATCGAACTCCCCAAGTTGTTGCAACTGTCGATATTGTTCTTCTGTTAATAGTTCAATACCCATAGCAGTTGCCACATCAATAACGTTATTTTCCGGTTTATGCTTCTTTCTTGCTTCTAACGCTTCAAGATCATAACAAAGGCTTCTACGACCTTTAGGACTCTCCTTTGAGCAATCGCAGAAAATATACTCGTCCTTCTCTTCATCATAACCAACAACATCCGGCTCACCGCCTGTTACTTCCATTTCATTAAGTGACCATAATTTTTCAGCATTAGCTTCTATCTTCGCTTCAACTTTAGCCCATTCAAGACCTTCATGGCGGTTCATGTTTTTCTCAAAACGAGCTTGTAATGCTTTTAATAGTTCTTCACGTTGTTCTACAGATAACTCATTTTTATTCGCTGTCATATTCGTCCTCCGAATTACGTTTCCTTATAATCATAATGGTTTGCATACAGTTTACAACAATCTGACCCGATTACACAACGAAAAATCCCTGTACGAATATCCATTATATAGTACGAAATCCCTCCATACTTTCCCCAAGAATATAATGTGAAAACCACATCAAGTTCTGTTTCATAATAGCTACATTCATTCCTGGCTGATCAGAACTATATGCCATTCCTTTAAATATCATTAATTCTGTATCAACTTCCATTTCTCTTAATCCTTCATATAGCTCATATGCATTTGTAATGGGAATTCTTACATCCTTTTCTCCGTGTTGAATTAACGTAGGCGTACAGGCTGATTTAATATATGTCATTGGTGATGTCTTCTTATATATCTCTGGGTCATTCCATGGATTATTTCCTAAATACATGCTAATAAAGTAAGGGATATCGGTATTTACATAATGGGTACTCCAGTTCGTAATTCCGCCTCCAACTGAAATAGCTTTAAATCTACTGCTAAATGTCGAACAGAAAGCTGATATATATCCTCCGTTACTCCATCCCATAGCTCCTACTCTATCTTTATCTACAATCCCTTGTTCAACTAGTGCATCCACTCCAGATATAACATCATCATAATCAGCAATTCCTTGTTTTCTATAGTTTGCTTTTAAAAACTCATTACCGTAACCAGAACTTCCTCTATAGTTTGGTTCTAAAACGATAAAGCCTTTTTCAACAAACTGTTCAATCGGATATTTCTCATTGAAGCAGTCTGAAAATATCGGAAAGGATGCCCAAGCCGGACCTCCATGAATTACTACTAATAAAGGATATTTTTTATTTGCGTCAAACTCTACTGGGATTGATAAAATACCCTCTATTTCAAGACCATCACTATTTTTCCACGAGATGATTTCCCTGTTACTTTTAAGCTTCCCGTCGAAAAAGCTATTTTCATTCGTTATTTTTTTATCATCCAAATAGATTTCAAAGGTTTCATTTGTTATAGCCTTACTATAGGTTATATGATTTCCATCCTTTGTTATAGAGGCATCCATTATAAAACCATCTACGTTGTCACTTAATACTTCCATAGTGCTATCTTCAGCTAGTAATCCAATACGATAATTCGTTTTATCCTGCCATCTAATTAAAATTCCTTTAGCTGTCCACTGTAATGGCATAACCGTACTATCAAAGTTTGTTAAGGGCTGAATTACCTCTCCAGTATGCATATCATATATCTCTAATGTACTCTCTTGTATATGGTTTCTATAATACTCCTTCTCTCTTATGCTTGCTGCGTAGCACATTTTACTGCCCTCAGGAGAAAAGCAAACGCTCCCGCCCAACAACCTATCTACATTCATCTTTTGTAGTTCCTCAGCTTCAACATCTAATATATATAGATCACCATTCATATGATCGTTTAGGCTTGGTGTAGCCATACATACAACCTTTTTCCCATCATTTGAAATATCAAAGTCATGGATATAAAAATCCTTACCATCCGTTAATTGATAAACACCGTTACTCTCTCGTTCCTCTTTATCATTTTGTATCACTTTTTCTATTTCAATGTAGCATAAACAATTATTCTGATGTTCCTTACCTACATGTTGAAAATCTCCATATAGCTCCTTACGTTTCTTTATTTCCTCACATTCTTTTGACTGTGTAATATAATAAAAACCTTTACCGGTAGGATCCCATTTGAATGTACTGATCCCTTCTTCCTCATTAGTAATTTGTACCCCACCGTAACCATCTAATGACTTAACGAAGATTTGACTTTTCCCATTACCAACAGGGCTAAGGTATGCAATATCCCTAGAATTTGGAGACCATAATGGGCATGTACTATCTATATCCCCATTTGTTAATGGATAACTTTGCCCTTTACCTTTTTCATATATCCATACATGATTTCTATATGTATTGTCTTTCCAGTTAGCTGTCCTCTTAACAAATGCTACATTTTTGCCATCATCGCTTATATTGGTACTTGATAAGGTTGGTAATGAAATAATCTCTTCTATACTTAAATATGTTTTTTCACTCACTTTCATCAATATGCCCCCTTGTAATGTCCATAAATCTCTCGTCTCTTTTTGTCATAATAAAGGAAGTTGTTTACGGATACTTAAAATATTAACGAAAAATTCAGATAAATAAAACCAAATCTGATAAAGTGAAAATTTAATCTATAGGGTTCTATCCACTTACCAATTTTCGATGTTCTTTTTCGGCATAAAAATACCCCTTTAGATAACATATCTAAAGGGGTACAGATTCGTATATATATTTTAAAGCTATATATATTTAAAATAGATTTGTACTGTTTTGAAGAAGCTACATTTAATATTAAACAACAACAAAGAAAGGATTGATTCCTTAATTTACAGGAAATCTTCTTTTTCTTTGTTGTATTTTTCTTAGGCATACAAAATTCTCCTTTTATTGGTACTAGCCCTCAGACCCTAGCCAGCACTTTCACCTAAAAACGAAGTAATTACTCCGGTTAAATAAATTGAATATTCCGTTTATTTTTTATCAACTTTTTATCATTGCGTTTACATTAAATGTAATTTAACATTTAATTTGAAAAGGAAAATAATTCAAAAAAGGGGATTGAATGGAATGACAAACTTTAAAAAAATATTATCTGGGGTTACAGCAACCGCTTGTGCATTTTCTGTAGTATCTTTTTTTCCTTCAATATCACAAGCAAGTGAAGTTGAAAAAAATGTAAAAGAAACAGTAAATGCAGATGTTACTAATTTTTCTACACCACTTTACGAAAGCGCTTTAAATAAAGGTAATGATGGTGACATTCAATATGTCAATCCTAACCCTGGTGGTGGAGATGGCTATAATCAATACGTAAGTAATAGAACTGTTAGAAATTCAGCAAATGAGAGAAGTTTACTTATAGGTTTATACTCATTAGCTGGCGGATTTTGGTTAGGTTTAGGGGCGTCTATTATAGGTTATTTAAATGGTAATCAAACCTGGGATTATGCTGTAAAAACTCTATATAGACATAATAATGGTAGCTATAAAGTTTCAACATTATTATATAAAAATGGTCAAGTTGTAGCATCTGGTAAATCTAAGATATTAAGTTATAAAGAATTAGGCAAATGGTATTATTAATTAAAAAAGAAGGCTGAATTCAGCCTTCTTTTTTTTGGATTTTTGCTATTAACATAAGTGTACCACCGAATAAAATTAATGGTACTGCAATTTTCCAATCAAGTTGTTGTTTTATAAAAAACATTGAAATTAATAATGGTGAAAAAGCTATTAATAATCCAACATAGTGTAGTAGTTTGAAATTTCTCTTCAAGTATTATACCTCCTTTCGAATTATACAATTGATATCTCACCTCTTTAAATAATCAGAAATTTATAGTAGGTTTTTCAGAAAACCCTAACTCGGCAATTTGCATAACTGATGTATATAAAACTTGGCTAATGTAAGACTCAGGTAAATCTTTAATTCTAGAATAATATGAAAGCTTCCACCCTTGAGCTATTGCTCTTTGTCCATGGCCCTCACATGAAGTTATCACAGAATTTTGAGCATGTATCCTAGTAACTTCACCTGCTTGATACCTTTGTGTACTATTAGCAACTGCTCTATAAATAATTCCATATATTTGTGACACAGAAAAATGTTCTAGTAGATGTTCAAACACCCTAATTGTTTTTTCCCCTGGATTAAATGAGTAACCAACCTTTTCCATTTGATATAGCAGATATTGTAGGCATTCATTTAAAGCAATTTTCTTCCACATGTTGAAACAAAATTCTTTGTAATTTTCAGCTGAATCTAGACTTGGATACATTAGTCTTTTTATCATTTCATCGTAATCCAAATCATATGGTTCGATATTAATTCTATAGTTAACGTTATAAATTCCGTAAGCAATTTCAAAAGTATCATCTTCTTTATAAGTCACATCAAAAGCATTTATATCAGATATCACGTGTGGAACTAAGATTTTTCTACCTGTTAACGTTTTAATGATTTCTATTTCAAATTCTTCAATTGGAGCTAATTTACTTATCACTTCATTTAAAGGTTCTATATATCTAGTATCTTCCGACAATGAACTCCTTAAAATTACAGCTAAATATAGTCTGTCTTCTAAGCTTAATTCAATCTCTGCTTTTAAAGCCCATTTTTTCTCATCATAAACACTAGATATTGTTGCTTTTTTTCTTTCTATAATTTCTTTTTTTCTTTCAATTTCTTCTAACCGAGCCTTTTCCCTAATTTCTTTACAATAGGTACAATAACAGTATTGAGAATCTTCATGTCCACACTTTATACAATACTTCTTATGTGAGTTTATGTATGTAGACCATGACTTAGATTCCCATGGTTGCACCATTACTGATCCACAATAGACACACTTTTCCTCTGTAGCTACAGGAGGAAATATTGAATATAGTTGAGATGCACTAATCTTAATCTCATACTCTTCTAAAATATTTGCAACTTTCTCTCCATCATAATATTTTTTCATAAGATCAATAATTTGTTCTTGAGATAAGTGTTCCAAGCGCTTATCAATACTAGAAAGTTCTAGTTTTTCTACTGTGATTTCCACTGCTCTCACTCCTTAAAAACAAAAAACATCCGTTCACTTATTTTAATTATAAGCGAACGGATGTTGAACTTCCATATTTAAACAACTTTATTATTCATTAACACTATATTTACTAACCTACTAATCTCCTACTCAACCGTAACAGACTTAGCTAAGTTACGTGGCTTATCAACATCACACTCGCGGTGAAGTGCTGCGTAGTATGAGATAAGTTGTAATGGAATAACTGCTACTAGCGGTGCTAGCGCTTCGTGTACAGCTGGTAATACGAAGCTGTCACCTTCCATTTCTAAGCCTTTCATTGAGATGATACATGGGTTAGCTCCTCGTGCTACTACTTCTTTCACGTTACCACGAATTCCAAGGTTTACGTGCTCTTGTGTAGCAAGTGCGATAACTGGTGTACCATTTTCGATTAAAGCGATTGTACCGTGTTTTAATTCTCCTCCAGCAAATCCTTCTGCTTGGATGTAAGAGATTTCTTTTAGCTTTAACGCACCTTCTAATCCTACGTAGAAGTCTACGCTACGTCCGATGAAGAAGCAGTTACGCGTTGTTGCTAAAAATTGTTTTGCTAATGCGTCCATTTCTTCTTTTTGATCACAAAGTTGTACCATTGCATTTGCTACAAGTCCTAGTTCGTGTGTTAAGTCAAAACCAAGAACTTCACCTTTTGCTTTAGCAATATCTGCAGCTAAAATTGAAAGTACTGCAAGCTGTGCTGTGTAAGCTTTCGTTGATGCAACTGCGATTTCTGGTCCCGCGTATAACGGAAGTGTATAATCCGCTTCACGAGAAAGTGTAGAACCAGGTACGTTTGTAATCGTTAATGCTTTATGACCCATTTCATTTGTTTGTACAAGTACTGCACGGCTATCAGCTGTTTCACCACTTTGTGAAATGTAAATGAAGAATGGTCTTTCTGTTAATAATGGCATGTTATAAGAGAATTCACTTGCTACATGCACTTCAACTGGCATTTTTGCAAACTTCTCGATAAATTGTTTTCCAACAAGACCTGCATGATAACTTGTTCCACATGCAATGATATAAATACGATCGCTATCTAAAATCGCATTGCGGATGTCTTGATCTAATTCAATCTCGCCATTTTCATCTTGATACTTTTGAATTATATTACGGATAACAAGTGGTTGCTCATCGATTTCTTTAAGCATGAAATGAGGGTATGTTCCTTTTTCAATATCACTTGCGTCTAATTCCGCTGTAAACGGTGCACGTTCAATCGTTTCACCTTGTAAGTTTTTAATTGTAATACTTTCTTTCGTTACAATTACAATTTCTTTATCCATTAATTCAATAAATTGATCTGTAACTTGTAACATCGCCATAGCGTCGCTCGCCACAACATTAAAGTTGTCACCAACACCTACTAATAGCGGGCTTTTGTTTTTAGCAACATAAATCATGTTTGGATTTTCAGCATCAAGTAATCCGATTGCATAAGAGCCATGTAAAAGAGATAGCGTATTACGGAACGCTTCTTCTACACTTAGTCCTGTGCTCACTTGTTGTTCCATAAGCTGTACGATAACCTCTGTATCCGTTTCACTTACGAACGTTACATCTTGTAAATATTCCTTCTTCACTAACTCATAGTTTTCAATTACACCGTTATGAACTAGTGTAAAACGCTTTGATGTACTTTGATGCGGATGCGCGTTTACTTTGCTCGGAACACCATGTGTAGCCCAGCGTGTGTGACCGATTCCCACGCTTGTTGCTACGTTCTCATCTACGATTTCGCGAAGTTTTGCAATACGGCCTTTTTCTTTGTATACAACAACACCGTTCTCTGCTTGTACTGCAATACCTGCTGAATCATATCCACGATATTCTAGCTTTTCTAAACCTTTTAATAAAATTTCCTTTGCATCTTGCTCTCCAATAAATCCTACGATTCCACACATGTTTAGTCGCCGTTACAAATGCTTACACTGCTCTGCGAACATGTAACGACATAGTCCGATACCATTTTTATTTATACTAAAAAACGGATTACATATTGCTAGCCCTGTAAGCTTGTAACGGCTTTCACCTTCCTCTCGATTGGGTTTAAGTCCGTATATACTTATACAGCTAGTTTGTATCCGTTCCTTTTCTCTCATCACACTTTCACCTTTGTCCACTAAGTCACCTTAATGATTTAAGTAAAAGCTTGCGGTTGTGATGAACAACCGGGAGCCATCCGCCGAAATCTCGATAAACCCCACCTCGTCAACTACACTACTTGTAGTTCTGGCGCTTCTATAATTTACAATATTTCCTTTGAGAAAAAGAACAAGACCATCTTATAACAAACATGGATAAACCGTCAATGAAAATTTTTTCACCATCTATAAAACATATGAAAAAGGAGCACTTATTGTGCTCCTTTTCAATAAATTTATTAAATTATTCAGCGCCAACTTCCGCTTTCACAACTTCTACAATGCGATGTACATATGCATCACAAACTTCTTGTGTTGGTGCTTCTGCCATTACACGAATAAGTGGTTCTGTTCCAGATGGACGAACAAGAATGCGGCCATCACCGTTCATTTCTTCCTCTACAACACGAATAATTTCTTTAATTTTTTCGTTTTCTAGTGCTAGTTTTTTATCTGTTACACGAACGTTTACTAGTAATTGCGGGAATTTTGTCATTTCTCCTGCAAGCTCAGATAATGGTTTTTTCGTCATTTTCATAATGTTTACAAGTTGAAGTGCACTTAACATTCCATCACCAGTTGTAATGTAATCAAGTAAGATAATATGTCCTGATTGTTCTCCACCTAAGTTGTAACCTCCGCGCTTCATTTCTTCCATTACGTAGCGGTCACCAACTGCTGTTTTATCACTTGTAATACCGTTAGCTTCAAGTGCTTTGTAGAAACCTAAGTTACTCATAACTGTTGAAACAACTGTATTGTGCTTTAGTTGACCAGTTTCTTTCATGTACTTTGCACAAATAAACATAATTTGATCGCCATCAACAATGTTTCCTTTTTCATCTACAGCGATTAAACGGTCACCATCACCATCGAAAGCAAGACCAATATCAGCACCTTTTTCTTTTACTAATTCAGCTAATACTTCTGGATGTGTAGAACCTACTCCATCGTTAATGTTCATACCATTTGGTGAAGTTCCCATTGTTGAAATATCAGCTTCTAAATCAGCAAATAAGTACGGAGCTAAAGAAGATGTAGCACCATGCGCACAATCTAAAGCGATATGCAAACCTGAGAAATCTTCCTCTACAGTTTGTTTAATGTATTGTAAATACTTTTGTCCACCTTCAAAATAATCACTCACTTGCCCAAGGTTCGTACCTGTTGGACGTGGTAATTCATCCACTTCTTTGTCTAATAAAGCTTCGATTTCTGCTTCTTGCTCATCTGTTAATTTAAAACCGTCTGAACCGAAGAATTTAATTCCGTTATCTTGTACTGGATTATGAGATGCAGAAATCATAACACCAGCTTGTGCATCTAACGCTTTCGTTAAATAAGCAACACCTGGTGTAGAAATAACACCAAGACGCATTACTTCTGCTCCAGTTGATAATAGACCTGCTACTAAAGCTCCTTCTAACATATGTCCTGATATACGTGTATCACGGCCGATAATTACTTTTGGACGGTCTGTATCTTTTGTTAATACATAACCACCAAAACGTCCAATTTTGAACGCTAATTCAGGTGTTAACTCCTGATTCGCAACCCCGCGTACTCCATCTGTACCAAAATATTTACCCATTATGATTCGCTCCTTTTTCTGGCTCTTTTTGATTATCTACTGTTGGCTCTTGGCTAGTTTCTTTATCTTTATTTTGTTCCGGTTCCTTCTCCTTTTCCTTTTCCTTTTCTGGATCAGGCTTAGGTTCAGGTTCAGGATTTTTTGGTTTTTCAGTTTGATTATCTTTATTATTATTTGAATTTGGTTGCTCACCGTTACCCTGTACTTCTTTATCAGGATTTTCTTTCTTCACAATTGTGACTTTAGCACTTTTTTGTTTTGGCTCTATTGAAATATTACCAGGGCCACTCACTTGAATAGCAACATCCTTCGTCCCAGGAGACACATTTTGTAGATTAATCACTGCTGTTATTTGAGCAGCTGTTATTTTATCTACTATACTTGTTTCTCCTGAAATATCAACGCTTATCTTCCCATCTTGCGGCGAAAGTAACTGGGCCGTAACGTCTTTAGAAAGTCCATTTTTTTGAATTGATATACCATCAATCGTTCTTGTTTTCGTTTGTTTTGTTTTTTGTACGCCTACTGAAACCTTTACTTGATTTGGCTTCGCACTTGTTACACCCTTTGGTAATAAAACAGAGGTATCGAATGTTGTAGACTCTGTCAATTGACTAAGATCTACTTCGACCCCCTCTATCGATTGTATATTATCCAATATATCTTTTGGACCTGCTATCGTTACTTCTCTCGGCTCAACGCTAACATTTGTAACGGCCAATCCTTCCGGTAAACTCCCCTTTTTCGCATATGTTATAGGAACAGTTTTTTCAGTATTATTGGCCGTAGCTTGCGTCGCCACATTCAACGTTACACTAATTTTAGATGGACTTGTTCTTACATTTAAACGTTTGCCTTCTTTATTGTATAATGTCACTTCGGGTGTTTTTGTAACAGTTTTATTAACACCTTTTAAATCAACATACGCCTTAGCAGATGAAATACTTTCAATTTCTTCTTTCGTCCCAACTACCTCAACCGTATCAGGTTTAATGTTTGATTTTTCGAGCGTAGCACCAGCTGACATCTGATCCTCATTTGATAATTTCAAGTCTACATGAACATATTTTCTCGCTTTTTCATGAAGAGTAATTTTAATTGTTGATGGCTGAACTGTTCCTTTCACATCATCTGGAAGTCCATTCGTTTTCAAAGAAACTTCATACGTTCCTTTTTCGCTACCTCTCAAATCAACTGGTATATCAAATTGTTTTTTCGCTTTTGCCGTAGCAACTGCTGCCTTTGGACCCTCTAACTTCACCTTAACGCCCTCTGCCGGAATACCACTTACAATATATTTCTCTTCATCATACTTAACGTTAATAGCATAATTAGTTAATGTTTCTTTCGCATCATTTGCAAAAGGTAGTATCCCCGATGTCGTATTTTTTTCAGTTAAAGTCGCTGACATAAAAAGCATACACGCCAATAGTAATGAGATCCCCTTTAAAAACCAATGATTCTCCATTAACTTATCCATGACGCTTTCTCCTCCAATTCCATAAAGACGAAGAAGTCGTTTTTTCGTTCGCACTAAATTCAGCTAACAACATATCTTTCAGTTGTTCTGTCTTCAAATCACGATGCAACTTACCATTTTTCGTTAAAGAAATTTGGCCTGTTTCTTCCGACACAACTACTGTAATGCTATCAGTAACTTCACTAACTCCCATTGCAGCGCGATGCCTAGTTCCTAACTCCTTAGAGATAAATGGACTTTCTGATAACGGAAGATAGCAAGCTGCTGCTTTAATGGTACTTCCTTGCATAATTACTGCTCCATCGTGAAGAGGTGTGTTTGGAATGAAAATATTAATGAGTAATTCCGATGATACGTTTGCATTTAGCGGAATACCCGTTTCTACATAATCACCCATACCGGTCTCTTTTGACAAGGTAATTAATGCACCAATTCTACGTTTTCCCATATATTCCGTTGCTTTCGCTATCGCTGTTGCAACCATTTCAGGCTCATCATCCTCATGAGTTCCAGTACGCGAAAATAAACTCCCGCGTCCTAGCTGCTCAAGCGCTCTTCGCAATTCTGGCTGGAAAATAATAATAACGGCTAAAAATCCCCACGTTAATACTTGTTCAGTTAGCCAATATAGCGTTCGCAATCCAAGGAAAATACTGATCATCCGAACGACAATAATAACTGTAATCCCTTTTAAAAGTTGAACAGCTTTCGTCCCTCGGATTATGAGAATTAGCTTATATATAATAAACCATACAACGGCAATATCTAATGCCGTACTAAGATATTTCAAAATGGTCGTATCTTCAAAAGGCATGCTAACCCTTCCTCCTACTTACGAGCAATTCTATCCATATATTGAAATATTGTTTTATGCTCTATCTGTATGTATTTCCAACAACTAGTTAATTATACCATACATGAAACAAACGACAATTACAAACAACCCCCTTTAGTCTAAATTGGTAAGATGTCAAACATTCTTATCGTACAGTATAATATAAATCATTATTATACGCCTATTTTCAAATAAAAAAAGCAACTTCTCAGTTGCTTTTCTTACATTTATTTTAGTTTTTCACCGAATAAAGAACCCATTAAAGCAACCGCTGTTGTTGCCGTTCTATTTCGCTCATCTAAAATCGTATTTACCTCAACAAACTCGGCAGATGTAACAATATCAGCTTCCGCTAACATCTCCATTGCTAAATGACTTTCACGATAAGATAAGCCACCAATTACAGGTGTTCCAACTCCTGGTGCATCATGAGGATCAAGACCATCTAAATCTAATGATAAATGCACACCATCAGTATGAGATAAATACGCGATTGTTTCTTCCATAACAGCCGTCATACCCATACGATCAATCTCGTGCATTGAAAATACTTTAATACCTTCATTTCGAATAAAGTCTTTTTCTCCTTCATCTAATGCACGTGCACCGATAATTACAACATTCTCTTTTTTCACCTTTGGATATGCCCCGTATAAATCTACAAGCGCCGGATGTCCATACCCTAAACTTGCTGCAAGTGACATACCGTGAATATTTCCAGATGGTGAAGTTTCTTCTGTATTTAAATCGCCATGTGCATCATACCAAATAACACCTAGGTTTTTATAATGTTTCGCAACACCAGCTAATGTACCAATAGCGATACTATGATCGCCACCTAATACAAGTGGAAAACGCCCTTCTTCTATAATATGATCCACCTTACTTGCTAATTCGTTACATACAGTTGCAACTTGTGTAAGGTTTCTTAAGCTTGTATTTACATCTACTTCTTTTTCTCTCTCTATACATATATCTCCCATATCTTTAACGTCATATCCAATTTCTTCAATTCTTTCAATTACACCTGCATAACGGATTGCGCTCGGCCCCATATCAACTCCACGACGCATCTGGCCTAAATCCATTGGAACTCCAATAACTGAAATTTCTTTTTTCATAGATAGTATCCCCCTTTTGTGCCTTCACTAAATATTTTAAATCTTTTATATAGTCTGACTCAACTCGACATTTTTCTGTATGGATATACAAATTATTCACTTATATCCGCTTAAAAATCCAAATGTTAAGACTATTCTATGTATAAAGTTAACTTAATGAAACAACTACTATCATTATTATTAGATAATAATAAAAAACACTCCCGCATTTAGAAGTGTTTTTCTGATGCTATTTTCCACACTGCTGCAATATTCTTTGCTGTCATTTCAATATTCTCTTCTGCTACTTTATATGCCTCCTCTAATGTCATCGGACTTGTTGTAATACTAAATACTGCATCAATTCCTTTTTCATGAACAGCCGAGTAATTCGGAGATACTGATCCCCCAATCGCAATGACAGGAATATGAAAAAGCTTTGCACGCTCCGCAACACCTACTGGGGCCTTTCCATATGCTGTTTGTTCATCTATTCTCCCTTCGCCAGTTATAATTAAATCTGCACCTTCTATATGCTTATCAAAATTTGTATAATCTAATACAATTTCAATTCCCCTCCGCAAGCTTCCTTTCAGCACTGCAATAACAGCTGCTCCCATACCTCCTGCAGCTCCTGCACCAGGTATTTTAGATACGTCGCAAAATAGGTATTGTTTAAGGATATGCGCATAATGCTTTAAATTCTCATCCAGCTCTTTCATCATCTCTTCATCCGCACCCTTTTGTCGCCCAAATACGAAAGATGCTCCTCTTATTCCAACTAACGGATTATCTACATCACATGCTGCTTCTATCTTTATATGCTTTAAGCGTGAATCCATTTGTGAAAAATCAATAGAGACAATCGAATGTAACGTTCCACCAGACGGCTCTATTACTTCTCCTTTTCCATTTATAAACCTGACTCCTAAAGCTGACAACATACCCGCTCCTCCATCATTTGTAGCACTTCCTCCCAGTCCTAAAATGATATGCTCAGCTCCTTCGTCTAGCGCATGTAGTATAAGTTCTCCTGTTCCTTTCGTCGTCGTAATAAGTGGGTTTCGCTTTTTAGCTGGAACGTGTTGTAAGCCTGATGCTGCTGCCATTTCAATAAACGCTGTCTTTTTATCTTTAGACATACCGTAAAAGGCTTGTACGCTCTCTCTAAGCGGTCCTGTCACATGAAATGATATAATCCTCCCGCTTGTAGCATCAACAAGGGAATCAACCGTTCCTTCCCCTCCGTCTCCAATTGGTATTTTTACATACTCTGCTTTAGGAAAAATTGCTCCAAAACCTCTTTCAATAGCTTCACATACTTCTATAGCTTTTAAGCTTTCTTTATATGAATCAGATGCAATAACAACTTTCATAATTATCCCCATCCTTTATTTTCACGTTTTCTCCATTTTAAATGACAAGTATGAAAGTTGTCTTTTTAAACACAAAAAAAGCTTACATCATATGATGTAAGCTTTCTCTATTAGATGGAGCCTAGCGGGATCGAACCGCTGACCTCCTGCGTGCAAGGCAGGCGCTCTCCCAGCTGAGCTAAGGCCCCTTAGTAATTAAGCGGAAGACGGGATTCGAACCCGCGACCCCAACCTTGGCAAGGTTGTATTCTACCACTGAACTACTTCCGCGAAAAT
This sequence comes from Bacillus sp. FSL R9-9834, assembly GCF_038006905.1. Taxonomy (NCBI): domain Bacteria; kingdom Bacillati; phylum Bacillota; class Bacilli; order Caryophanales; family Bacillaceae; genus Bacillus; species Bacillus sp. FSL R9-9834. The sequence continues at coordinate 156,284 of NZ_JBBOWD010000001.1, read as the reverse complement.
GGTGAGCCATGAAGGACTCGAACCTTCGACCCTCTGATTAAAAGTCAGATGCTCTACCAACTGAGCTAATGGCTCGTAAATGGCTGGGCTAGCTGGATTCGAACCAGCGCATGACGGAGTCAAAGTCCGTTGCCTTACCGCTTGGCTATAGCCCATTAATATTTACTAGTATGGTTATCTTTTCAAAAAAATAAACCCTCTCAGGTTATTTTAAAGAAAATGGTGGAGGGGGGCAGATTCGAACTGCCGAACCCGAAGGAGCGGATTTACAGTCCGCCGCGTTTAGCCACTTCGCTACCCCTCCGACATTTAAAATATATATGGTGGAGGATGACGGGATCGAACCGCCGACCCCCTGCTTGTAAGGCAGGTGCTCTCCCAGCTGAGCTAATCCTCCAAAAGTGGTGACCCGTACGGGATTCGAACCCGTGTTACCGCCGTGAAAGGGCGGTGTCTTAACCACTTGACCAACGGGCCAAAAAAGTTTTAAACCTATTCCCAAGCTTCCAACCGGGCTTGAACCGGTGACCTCTTCCTTACCATGGAAGTGCTCTACCAGCTGAGCTATGGAAGCATAATGGCTCCGCAGGTAGGACTCGAACCTACGACCGATCGGTTAACAGCCGATAGCTCTACCACTGAGCTACTGCGGAATAATATTAGCCTGGCAACGTCCTACTCTCACAGGGACAAGGTCCCAACTACCATCGGCGCTAGAGAGCTTAACTTCCGTGTTCGGTATGGGAACGGGTGTGACCTCTCTGCCATCATTACCAGACTTTTATCATTATAAACATTTCTTTCGAAATGTCAAGAGGAAAATTATATATTCCTTCAAAACTAGATAACATTGCTACATATTATATGGTTAAGTCCTCGATCTATTAGTATTCGTCAGCTCCACATGTCACCATGCTTCCACCTCGAACCTATCAACCTGATCATCTTTCAGGGATCTTACTAGCTTACGCTATGGGAAATCTCATCTTGAGGGGGGCTTCATGCTTAGATGCTTTCAGCACTTATCCCTTCCGCACATAGCTACCCAGCTATGCCCTTGGCAGAACAACTGGTACACCAGCGGTGCGTCCATCCCGGTCCTCTCGTACTAAGGACAGCTCCTCTCAAATTTCCTACGCCCACGACGGATAGGGACCGAACTGTCTCACGACGTTCTGAACCCAGCTCGCGTACCGCTTTAATGGGCGAACAGCCCAACCCTTGGGACCGACTACAGCCCCAGGATGCGATGAGCCGACATCGAGGTGCCAAACCTCCCCGTCG
>NZ_JBBOWD010000001.1:90000-150000 GCF_038006905.1 Bacillus sp. FSL R9-9834 | reverse complement strand
TTGATATTAGTTGGGGAGACAAAAAAGCAATTCCAATCCTTGATACACTTAAAGAAAGAGATATTAAGAATGCAACCTTCTTCCTTTCTGCTGCATGGGCAGAAAGACACCCTGATGTTGTTGAACGCATCATAAAAGATGGACATGAAATCGGTAGTATGGGTTATAATTACACGTCCTACACTTCTCTAGAGGCAAATGAAATACGAAGAGATCTTCTGCGAGCACAAGATGTTTTTACAAAACTCGGCGTGAAACAAATTAAACTATTGCGTCCACCTAGTGGAGACTTTAACAAGGCAACACTTAAAATAGCAGAATCACTCGGATACACTGTCGTTCATTGGAGTAATAACTCAAACGATTGGAAAAACCCTGGCGTAAACAATATCGTTTCCACCGTCTCTAATAATCTAAAAGGTGGAGATATCGTCTTATTACATGCATCCGATTCTGCTCTTCAAACAAATAAAGCTTTACCACTGATTCTACAGAAATTAAAGAGTGACGGCTATGAACAAATATCCGTATCACAACTTATTTCCAACACAAGTACGAAAAGTAAAGATGTCCAATAATTTTTCACACATAAAAAGCTCTACTACCTTTCGTTCAGGTAATAGAGCTTTTTTTATCCCGATATTTCCATTCGTACAACTACCCTGCGTAAAAACTCTCTTAATTAGGCCGACTTACTCGCCTTTCCAATTAAACGATGTAATATAAGTAACTGATATGCATTACATAATAAAAGTGGTATCACCATTAAATATAACCAATCTGTATCATTAATTCGAAGTGCTGGTACCCACTCAAGAATTGTTACAACGACCATAAAGAACAAAGCTGGCACAAATGCCTTTTTATTCGTTTCCTTACTTTTTATATAAGCAACGATGGCACCAAACATAAATAACACACCAGCAACAAGTATGTTATTCCCTAATGAAACTTCCCCATTTGCAATCAATACCGATCTTAAATACACAAAATCAAATAAAACGAATGCAATAAAGAAGAGCTGGACTATATTCCATAAAGAAGACGATCGAAACATTCCCAGTCCAAAACGGTGGATTGTTAAATAAGCAAAGAACCCCATTTGACTTATCACACTAAAAATAAATCCTACACCCATCAACCAGAAGGAGACTGCCAAAATTTCCTTTCCGTCGAAATTTTGAAAAAATTTAGCGTACTTGTCCCACTCTAAAACAAATCCAATAATGACTGTACTAACCCCACCAAGAAACAACGTCGTAAAAAATAGTCGTACCCACTTGCGGCTATTCACAACACATCCCCCATTATCCTTATATTTCTAATTAAATTGTATCAATGACAATTTCAAAAAGCTAGCCATGTTCATGTATAAATTCCTTAAAGATATTTATATTAAAAAGAGAGAACTGTGCTGAAAGGAGTTCCAACTTATGAAACGGATGCTGCTCGTTTTGACTTCTTCTTTTCTATTTCTTGTACTTGTAGCATGTGCACAAGAAAAAGAAGCAAAGTCCGAACTTGATTATGATCAAACGAAGAAAATGATTGTTGATATTTTAAAAACCGATCAAGGTAAGAAAGCCATTCAAGATGTGTTAACTGATGAAAAAATGAAACAAGCACTCATACTAGATGAAACAGTAGTAAAGAAAACGATTGAAGATGCAATGGTATCCGATAAAGGGCAACAATTCTGGGAAAAGCTCTTTAAAGACCCTGAGTTCTCATCGAAATTCGCTAAAAGTATGGGAAAAGAACAAACAGCCTTAATGAAAACATTACTAAAAGACCCTGAATACCAAGCAGGCGTCATGGAAATTATGAAAAACCCTGAAGTAGAAAAAATGATGTTACAAACGATGAAGAGCAAAGAATACCGTCAATATTTACAACAAGTACTAACAGAAACTGCTGAAAGCCCACTCTTCCAAGCTAAGATGATTGATATTATTAGTAAAGGTGTCCAAAAAGCCGAAAAAAGTGGTTCTGATAAAAAGGAAGCCGGCGGTGAAGGTGGTTCCCAAGAAGGTAAAAAGGAACAGCAGTAAAAATAATAACGATAATAATGAGTGGACAATATATGTATCATCCACTCATTATTATTTTATTTTTGCGCAACAGTTGTTTTATCAATTACCGTTTCAGCTATTGTGCGATAAATAAGACCTGTCGTATGCGTATCTTCATATACTGACGGCGCAAAATCTTCTTTATTCCAATCAGGTTGTTGAAGCGGGATTCGGCCAAGTACTTCTGTTTGAAGTTCTGTAGCTAGTTTATCTCCTCCACCTCTTCCAAACACATATTCTTTTTCGCCAGTTGTTTTACTTTCAAAATAAGCCATATTCTCAACAACACCAAGAATACTATGTTCTGTACGTAAAGCCATTGCTCCAGCACGTGCTGCTACAAATGCCGCTGTTGGATGCGGTGTTGTGACAATAATCTCTTTACAAGCTGGTAGCATCGAATGTAAGTCTAGCGCAACATCACCTGTACCTGGTGGTAAATCTAAAACTAAATAATCTAAATCGCCCCATTCTACTTCTGTAAAGAAATGATTTAACATTTTCCCAAGCATAGGTCCTCTCCAAATAACCGGTGCATTATCTTCTACAAAGAACCCCATTGAGATTACCTTTACACCTAGACGCTCCACTGGAATGATTTTATCTCCTCTTACTACAGGGCGTTTTTCTATCCCCATCATATCAGGTACGCTAAAACCATAAATATCGGCATCAATGATACCAACTTTTTTCCCTAGACGAGCTAGAGCAATAGCAAGATTAACAGAAACTGTTGATTTCCCTACTCCACCTTTTCCACTCGCCACTGCTAAAAATGTCGTTTTCGAATTTGGTGACAATAAAGATTCAGTTTGCTCTTCTTCTTGTTCTGGTGCAAACTGAGCTAATTCCTCTTCTGTAAATTCTGCAAAGCGAAGCCCTACTGTTGCTGCTCCTAGTTCTTTCACTAACTTTACAATTCCAGATTGCAATTGCATTTGTTCCGCTGTACCGGTTTTTACGATTGCAATTTTAACACTTACATGTTCCTTCTCAGGCTTGACTGTCACCTCTTTAATTGCCCCTGTTTCTTTTAACGTTTTATGTAAAAACGGATCTACAATCCCTTCTAACGCTTCCACTACTTGCTCTTTCGTTACCATAATTAGCCCAGCCCCCTGTATGAAAAATAACATAATGTTAATTAAATATATCTCTCTTTACTTTTGAAATAAATGCGTTTACATTTCCAGTATAACATATTTTCGGAAAACTTCGTTAACGAGAGAAACGCAAAAAAATCCTCCTTATTCTGGAGGATTTCCTTTTTCCGTGAAATAACGTAATATACCACGATATACTGCAGCTGCTACCTTTTGCTGATATTTCTCCGAATTTAACATATACCTTTCATTTACATTCGATAAAAAGCCAGCTTCAATTAAAGCGCCTGGTGTTTTCGCATACTTTAATAAATACACATGAGAAATTGTTTTAGCAGAACGATTTGTATTCTCTAAACTCGTTCTCAACTCAGCTTGTATAAATTTCGCAGCACGTTCATTTTCAATTGAAGAACGGTAATAGAACGTTTGTGCGCCCTTCGATCCACTACTAGTTAAAGCATTTAAATGGATACTTGCAAAAAAGTCTACATCGGGTTTATTAATAATCTCTACACGTTTTTTTAAATCTTCTGCTTTACGTCTACTATATGACTTTGTATCTTTCTGGGCTAAATCATAATCTCCCTCACGCGTTAAAATAACTAGTGCACCTTGCTCTTGTAAATAATCTTGCACCTTCTTTGTGATCTCAAGCGTAATATCTTTTTCTACAATATCCTTGCCACCAACAGCCCCTCCGTCTGGTCCACCATGCCCAGCATCTAATACGATTACTTTCCCTGATAAGGGTAAATTCCAAGCTCGCCACGATTTTGTAATTTGAAATTCTTGTTTGACTAAAAAAAACAAAATAACCGCAGCGAGTGCAAAAGAGATAATTCGAATTCTCTTCATACCTTTCCTCCTCCAGCTAGTCCCTCTAATTACTTATATGGGACAAGAGGAAAGTTTATGCTTGTCTTAATGAAGCTTTAATCGATATCTTCTTTCACCTTTTTCATATCCTTCCTGCCACCATAAGCCGATAAACTGCTGGCAAGATTCAAAAAGTAATTCCTCATCTTGTAATTTAATTTCCCGCATAGTCATGCTCGTTAAAAATTGAAATAGTGTTTCCGTTAATTGTTGCTCTTCTTCTAAGGCCCTATATTTCACATCAAAGAACGATTCGCCATAATAGCCAAATTTACTATATCTCGCTCCTAATAAATACGATTCTATCCCTAATTCAATGCAGTAATCTTCATACTGACGATGAAGTTCCTGCATCTGAAAGGCATCTCTAATATTTGAACGTAATGTTTTTAATGATAATTCCCGCAGCATCTTCCGCTCATATTTCAACTGCTTTTCTTTTTGTTTTTCTTGTAAGCTGACAATGACATTCATAGTACTTATAAACCTCCCTAATACGTATTAGTCTAAACTTCTAAAGAAGAAGCATACGCGAGAGGATAGCACTAAAATATTCCAAACTACAAAAATTACAAAAGAGGAATGAAACATAAAAAAACCCCAACCAAAATGGTTGGGGTTTGTAGTTCGCAAAAATTAACGTTTTGAGAACTGAGGTGCACGACGTGCGCCTTTAAGACCGTATTTTTTACGCTCTTTCATACGTGCGTCACGAGTTAATAGACCTGCACGTTTTAGTGTTAGACGGTATTCTGGATCAGCTTTTAATAAAGCGCGAGAAATACCGTGACGAATAGCACCAGCTTGACCAGTGTATCCACCACCATTTACGTTTACAAGTACATCGTAGTTACCTAAAGTTTCTGTTGCAACTAGAGGTTGTTTCACTACTTCACGTAATGCAGCAAATGGGATATAGTTTTCAAAATCACGACCGTTAATGATAACGCGTCCTTCGCCTGGAACTAGGCGTACGCGCGCTACTGAACTCTTACGACGTCCAGTGCCATAGTATTGAACCTGTGCCAAAGTAAGCCCTCCTTTAATTGATTATCCGCGAAGTTCGTAAACTTCTGGTTTTTGTGCTTGGTGTGGATGCTCTGCTCCAGCATACACGTTTAGTTTCTTAGAAACTTGACGGCCTAAGCGTCCTTTTGGAAGCATGCCTTTAATTGCAAGCTCTAACATTTGTACAGGGTAGTTTGTACGCATTTCAAGAGCTGTTCTTTGTTTAAGTCCACCTGGGTGGTTAGTGTGACGGTAGTAAATTTTATCGTTTAATTTATTACCTGTTAAATGAATTTTCTCAGCGTTAATAATAATTACATGATCACCCGTGTCAACGTGTGGTGTAAATGTAGGTTTGTTTTTACCACGTAAAATGGATGCTACTTCACTAGCAAGGCGACCTAAAGTTTGACCTTCAGCATCAACCACATACCATTTACGCTCAACTTCGTTAGCTTTTGCCATAAAAGTCGTACGCATGTGTTTCCCTCCTCGTTATCTTTTCCATAGAAAAAATCTATTGTTTATCTTAAACACGATTTCCTTCCGGGGCTAATCGTGGTTTTAGAAACAATACCATATGTTATGATATACTTTTGAGTTTCTAATGTCAAGCAAATGTTACACCAGGATTAGTTGTTATAGTTTACCTGCCATAAATAAAGCCCATGACCAGGAGCCATCTTTCCAGCAAACTGACGATTTTGTTTCGCTAAAATCTCTGGAATGCTATCCGGATCAAGCTTTCCTTGCCCTACGCTCAGTAACGTACCAACAATAATCCTGACCATATTATATAAAAATCCATTACCTACAAAACGAAAAATTAATTCATCGTCTTGCTCAATTAGCTCGATTTCATAAATTGTTCTCACTTTATCTTTTTTGTCAGTTTTTGCCGAACAAAAAGAAGTGAAATCATGCGTTCCAATAAAATAAGGGATCGCTTTTCTTATAGCGTTTATTTCGAGCGGATATGGATATTGATATACGTAATTTCTACGGAATACATCCGCAGTCTTTGATAATAATACACGATAACGATATTCTTTTCTCTCGACACCGTAACGTGCATGAAATTCTTCTGTTTTTTTCTCTACCTGTGTGATAACAATATCATCTGGTAACATTGTGTTTAATGCATTGTTCCATTGCCACTCTTCAAGAGACAACGGTGTATCAAAGTGTATGACTTGTCCTTTAGCATGAACAGTAGAATCTGTTCTGCCCGATGCCTGAACACGGACAAGTTCCCCTTTATGCAATTTCTGTAAAGCTTTCTCTATTTCTTGTTGAACAGTACGATGCTGCGGTTGAATTTGATAACCACAAAAGTGCATGCCATCATATGCAACCGTACATTTTATTCTATCCATTTCTTTATTCTCCATTACGATCGCACCCATGCCAAAATACAAGCTAAACAAAGTAAGCTTATAATCGTTACTGTATCGCTTGTTTTCCAGCGTAGTTGCCTGAATTTAGTACGTCCTTCGCCACTTTGATATCCACGGGCTTCCATAGCAATTGCTAAGTCCTCTGCACGCTTAAAAGCACTGATGAATAGAGGAACGAGTAGTGAAATGATAGCTTTCATCCTATCTTTTATCGGTCCCCCTGCAAAATCAATACCACGTGACGATTGTGCCTTCATTATTTTACTCGTTTCATCCATTAATGTCGGGATAAAACGAAGAGAAATTGACATCATTAATGCGATTTCATGAACAGGAACTTTTATACGCTTCAACGGCTTTAATAACGTCTCCAAACCATCTGTAATCTCAATAGGTGTCGTCGTTAACGTTAATAATGTCGTCATTAAAATAATAACGAAGAATCGTATAGAAATGTATATTCCTTGCTCTAATCCTTTTTCATGTATCGAAAACCAACCAAGCTGGAATAGTACTTCCCCTTCTTTATTTGTTAAAATATGCAGGAAAAATGTAAAAAGAAAAATCCATAGAATTGGTTTTAAGCCCGAAAGTACATAACGAATCGGCACTTTTGCAAAAAATAAAGCAATGAGTGCATATAAAAATAAAAATCCATATGAAATCGCATTATTTGCTAAGAAAACAACAAATACATATAAAAAGACAATCAGCAGCTTCGTACGTGGATCAAGTTGATGAATAAGAGAATTCCCTGGAATATATCTTCCAATAATCAACTGCTGCATGATTCATGACCACCTTTTCGTAACACCTGCACAACTTCATGAGTAAGATCCTCTAAAGATAAGGTAGCCTTTGGGATTGAAATGCCAAACTTCTCTTCAATTGCACGTTTATACTTTAAAGACATAGGAAGATCCACGCCAATTTTCTCTAGTTCATCAGCATGTGAAAATACTTCCTCTGCACTTCCTTGCAAAAAGACCGTTCCTTTATGCATGACTACAATCTGCTCGGCATATTTAGCAGCATCCTCCATATTATGCGTTACAAGGATAACTGTAAGGCCTTTCTCCTTATGTAGCTTATAAAACATCTCCATAAGTTCATTTTGCCCTTTTGGATCTAGTCCTGCTGTAGGTTCATCTAATACAAGCACTTCGGGTTCCATCGCTAATACGCCTGCTATCGCAACACGCCTCATTTGCCCACCACTTAATTCAAATGGTGAACGTACTAACAGTTCTGGTTCTAACCCTACAAGTTCAATTGCCTCTCTTGCCTTTTGCTTCGCTTCTTCTACAGATACACCAAAATTAGTAGGTCCGAAGCAAATATCTTTCTCTACAGTCTCTTCAAACAACTGATGTTCTGGGAATTGAAAGACAACCCCTACCTTTTTACGTAGTGGCTTTAGCTTTTTTTCTTTCTTTCCTGCCGAAATGAAATGTTCACCAATTTGAACTGTGCCATTTGTCGGCTGCAATAAACCATTTAAATGTTGAATCATCGTCGACTTACCTGAACCAGTATGACCGATAATGGCATAATAGCCCCCACTTGGAAACGACACGTCTACATCATAAAGTGCGCGTCTTTCAAATGGAGTTTTATGTTGATAACGATGTTCTACTTTTTGGAATGTAATCTCCAAAGTTCGTTCACCAAGCTTTCCATTGTAAGATGCGTATTTTGCAAGAGAATTTCATTTCTTTTTAATAATTCTGCTATTTTCACTGAAAATGGTACATCTAATCCAATTTCTTGGAGCATATGAGAGGACTTGAAAATTTGTTCTGGAGTCCCTTCCTCTAATATCTCTCCCTTATTTAAAATAATGACACGGTCTGACTGTGCCGCTTCTTCTAAATCATGCGTAATTGATAACACGGTAATACCTTTTTCATTAACAAGTTGTCTAACCGTTTCTACCACTTCACGTCTCCCTTGAGGGTCTAGCATTGAAGTTGCTTCATCTAATATCAAAATAGATGGCTGAAGTGCTAAAACGCCTGCTATTGCTACTCGCTGCTTTTGCCCACCAGATAACGAATGTGGCTCATCATTAAGAAAATCTTCCATACGGACTAGTCGTAAGGCCTGATCTAATCTTTCTACCATTTGCTCTCTTGGCATTCCGATATTCTCTAAACCAAAGACAACGTCATCTTGCACTGTTGTTCCAACAAATTGATTATCCGGATTTTGAAATACCATCCCAATTTGTTTTCGAACATCCCATACCGTTTCCTCTGACAAAACCATTGTATCATTTACTGTAATTGTCCCTGCTTCCGGCAAAAACAAACCATTCAATAATTTTGCAAGTGTAGACTTCCCAGAACCGTTTTGTCCAATAACAGATACCCATTCACCTTCATATAAGGAGAATGAAACATCTTTTAATGCATAAGTGGCTGCACCAGGATATTGAAATGATATATTTTCTGTCCGAAGTTTCTCTTTTTTCAATACAAGGCACCCTTTCCTTCGCCAAGTAAGCCTATTTTTATATTTAAAAAAAAGGGCCATGACCAGTTTCTTGAAAAGAACTGTCCTGCCCTTTTAATTATCATTATACTAACTCGATAATTACCATTGGTGCTGCGTCTCCGCGACGTGGACCAATTTTTGCAATACGAGTGTATCCGCCTTGGCGCTCAGCATAGCGTGGAGCTACATCAGCGAATAGTTTTTGAAGTGCATCTTGACCAGTCTCAGCGTTAGCTACTTCATTGCGAATGAAAGCTGCTGCTTGACGACGAGCATGAAGATCTCCGCGTTTACCTAAAGTGATCATTTTTTCCACTACAGAACGAAGTTCTTTTGCACGAGTTTCTGTCGTTTGGATGCGCTCGTTGATAATTAAATCAGTAGCTAAGTCACGTAACATAGCTTTACGTTGCGCACTTGTACGGCCTAATTTTCTGTATGCCATTCGTAGTTCCCTCCTTTGTTGATGGGTTTAAATCCTCAGTCGTCTTTACGTAAACCTAAACCTAATTCCTCAAGTTTATGTTTAACTTCTTCTAAGGATTTACGTCCTAAGTTACGAACTTTCATCATATCTTCTTCTGTTTTGTTCGCAAGCTCTTGTACAGTATTAATTCCTGCACGTTTTAGGCAATTATAAGAACGAACAGAAAGGTCTAGTTCTTCGATAGTCATCTCAAGAACTTTCTCTTTTTGATCTTCTTCCTTCTCGACCATAATCTCAGCATTTTGTGCTTCATCAGTTAAACCAACAAAGATATTTAAATGCTCAGTTAAGATTTTGGCACCTAAAGAGATAGCTTCTTTTGGCCCGATGCTTCCATCCGTCCATACATCAAGCGTAAGCTTATCATAATTAGCCACTTGTCCGACACGTGTCTTTTCCACTTGGTAAGTCACACGTGATACTGGAGTATAAATAGAATCAATAGGAATTACTCCTATTGGTTGATCTTCGCTTTTATTTGCATCAGCTGGCGTATACCCACGGCCACGCTTTGCAGTTAAACGCACGCGGAAATGCGCATCTTTTGCTAACGTTGCAATGTGTAAATCTGGATTTAAGATTTCTACATCACTATCGTGAGTAATATCAGCAGCTGTGACAATACCTTCGCCCTGCACATCAATTTCCAACGTCTTCTCTTCTTCAGAGTAGATTTTAAGAGCTAACTTTTTCAAGTTTAAGATGATCGTTGTAACGTCTTCTACTACGCCCTCAACTGTTGAAAATTCATGTAATACGCCATCGATTTGGATAGCAGTAACAGCGGCACCAGGGAGTGAAGATAAAAGAATACGACGTAAGGAGTTACCCAACGTAGTACCATATCCACGCTCAAGCGGTTCAATTACGAATTTACCATATTTAGCATCTTCGTTAAGTTCAACCGTTTCGATTTTCGGCTTTTCGATTTCAATCATTAACTAAACCCTCCTTCAAAACGTCGAAACCCCGGTTAAACAAAGGTATAACCCCTGTCTAACCGAAAGTCCCCCTTAGGCAGTTCCCGATTGTGCACAACAAGCGATGTTTCTGTACGAAATTTCTCGATAATGCATCATATCCATTATAGACAAAAGGGAAAATTCTATACAGAAAAATTACACACGACGACGTTTTGGTGGACGACATCCATTATGAGGAACTGGAGTAACATCTCTAATTGCTGTTACTTCTAGACCTGCAGCTTGAAGAGCACGAATTGCAGCTTCACGACCAGCACCAGGACCTTTAACAGTAACCTCTAAAGTTTTTAAACCGTGCTCCATTGCAGCTTTAGCAGCAGTTTCAGCAGCCATTTGCGCAGCGAATGGAGTAGATTTACGAGATCCACGGAAACCAAGTGCACCAGCACTAGACCAAGAAAGCGCGTTACCGTGAGTATCTGTAAGTGTTACGATTGTGTTGTTGAAAGTAGAACGAATATGAGCTACACCAGCTTCAATATTCTTTTTCACACGTTTTTTACGAGTGTTTGTTTTACGTGCCATTGTTAGTTCAACCTCCTTTACTTATTATTTCTTTTTATTTGCTACTGTACGACGTGGACCTTTACGTGTACGAGCATTGTTTTTAGAGTTTTGACCACGAACTGGTAAACCACGACGGTGACGAAGACCACGGTAAGAACCGATCTCCATTAGACGTTTGATGTTAAGAGATACTTCACGACGAAGGTCTCCCTCAACTTTAATACGATCGATGATATCACGGATACGTCCTAATTCGTCTTCCGTTAAATCACGAACTCGTGTTTCTTCAGAAACACCAGCTTCAGCAAGAATTTTTTCAGCAGTTGTGCGACCAATGCCGAATACGTAAGTTAAAGAAATAACAACGCGTTTGTCACGAGGAATATCTACACCTGCGATACGTGCCATTCCGAATGCACCTCCTTCTGATTAACCTTGTTTTTGTTTATGTTTAGGGTTTTCACAAATAACCATTACTTTTCCACGTCTACGAATAACTTTACATTTTTCGCAGATTGGTTTAACTGACGGTCTTACTTTCATGTCTCGAACCTCCTTAAAGATTACGGAGTGCTATATTATTTAAAACGGTACGTAATACGACCACGATTTAAATCGTACGGAGATAATTCTACCGTAACTTTGTCTCCTGGTAAAATACGAATGAAGTTCATACGGATTTTACCAGAAACGTGAGCCAATACGACATGCCCATTCTCTAATTCTACTTTGAACATAGCATTTGGCAACGTTTCAAGAACGGTACCTTCGACTTCAATTACATCATCTTTAGCCATTCAATAGTTCTCCCTTCTTCAAATCAGTAACATTTTACACTGCTCTGAAATCCCGGAGAGCCAGCTACTTATAAAGTGGTAAGGATTTCGTATCCTGCTTCTGTAAGAGCAATCGTGTGCTCAAAATGGGCACACCATTTACCATCTACCGTTACCACTGTCCAGTCATCAGATAGTGTTTTTACATATCGTCTTCCTTGATTCACCATCGGCTCAACACAGATGACCATTCCCGGCTTTAATCTAGGGCCTCTATTTGGTGGACCATAGTGCGGGATTTGAGGGTCCTCATGTAAGTCTTGCCCGATTCCGTGACCAACATACTCCCTAACGATCGAGAATCCATTCTCTTCAGCATGGGTTTGAACCGCATGTGAGATATTTGATAATCTCTCGCCTGGTTTTACTTGTTCTAGACCAAGATACAACGATTTTTCTGTGACATCAAGTAGCTTTTGAACAGATTCAGAAATGTTTCCAACTGGATACGTCCATGCAGAATCTCCATGGTACCCATTGTATTTCGCACCAATATCGATACTGATGATATCGCCCTCTTTGAGCTTGCGCTTCCCTGGAATTCCGTGTACAAGCTCTTCATTTACAGAAGCACATATGCTCCCCGGAAATCCGTTGTATCCTTTAAAAGATGGCGTAGCACCATATTTTTGAATCGTCTTTTCCGCTATTTGATCGAGCTCTTTCGTTGTAATTCCTGGAGTAATGTGCTGTTTTAACTCTTGATGAGTTAAAGCAACGATCCTGCCAGCTTCTCGCATGATTTCTATCTCGCGAGGAGTTTTGCAGATTATCATTACGCTAAGCCTCCGATGAGAACATCGATATCAGCAAATACTTTATTGATATCTTGCTCACCATTAATGCTTTGTAAGTAACCAAGCTCCTCGTAGAAATCAAGCAAAGGTTTAGTTTGCTTAATATTTACATCTAAGCGATTTGCTACAGTTTCTTCATTGTCATCAGAGCGTTGATATAATTCGCCACCACATTTATCGCACACGTCAGCTTTTGCTGGCGGATTGAATTCTAAGTGGTAAGTCGCACCGCACTCTTTACAAATGCGACGGCCTGTAAGGCGCTTTAATAACAACCCTGAATCCACATTAATGTTTAAAACATAGTCGATTTTTTTGCCAAGATCTTTCATAATCTCTTCAAGAGCTGATGCTTGTGCAACAGTTCGTGGGAAACCATCTAATAAGAAGCCTCTTACGCAGTCTTCTTGGCTTAAACGTTCACGAACGATTCCGATTGTAACTTCATCTGGAACAAGTGCACCTTTATCAATAAAAGATTTTGCTTGTAAACCCATTTCAGTTTCAGCCTTCATAGCTGCACGGAACATATCTCCTGTTGAGATGTGAGGGATGTTATACTTGGCAACAATCTGTTCGGCTTGTGTACCTTTACCAGCACCAGGAAGCCCCATTAAAATTAAGTTCATCCTTGTTCCCCCTCAGAGTACATGAGCATGTAGGGAAGACAATACTTCCCACTTACTCACTGCTTGATAAACCCTTTGTAATGGCGTTTTACCAGTTGGCTTTCTAGTTGCTTCATTGTTTCTAAAGCAACGCCGACAACGATTAACATACTCGTTCCACCGATCTGTGCAGATGGAGGAAGATTTCCCAGCTTCGTAAAGATAACTGGTAAGATTGCAATCGCTGCTAGGAAAATTGATCCTACAAAGGTCAAACGATACAAGATTTTTGTTAGATATTGTTCTGTATTCTTACCCGGACGAATACCTGGAACATATCCACCTTGTTTGTTTAGATTCTCTGACATTTGCTCTGGATTAACCTGAACAAACGCATAGAAATATGTGAAGGCTACAATGAGCGCAACATATATGATCATTCCCACTGGGTGAGAATAGTTAAAGTTTGCAATAATCCACTGCGATACATCATGTTTCGGGAAGAACTGTGCAATAGTCGGAGGCGTAATTAAGAATGAAACAGCAAAAATTACTGGAATAACACCAGCACTATTTACCTTAAGCGGTAAATGTGTGTTTTGTGCTCCAGCATAACCACCATTTCCTCCTGTTACACGCTTCGCATATTGAATTGGGATCTTTCTAACAGCCTGTTGAATGAAAATAACACCCACAATAACTGCTAACACAGCTAGTAAGATCAATGCAACTTTAACGATACTCATGAACAATTGATCTCCGATATTTTGAAACTGTTGCTGATACACTTGAGATATAACACTTGGGATCGCTGCGGCAATACCACCAAAGATTAGGATGGAAATACCATTACCTACACCTTTAGCTGTAATCTGTTCACCTAACCACATTAAAAATGCAGTACCAGCAGTCAGTACCGTAGCAATGTATAAATAAGTGCTCCAACCAGGATTCAAAATTAATTGTCCACCTACCATACCGTTAAAACCGATTGACATACCAAACCCCTGAATAAACGCAAGAACAATTGTAAAATAACGCGTGAATTGCGTTAATTTACGACGGCCCATTTCACCTTGCTTCGCCCATTCCGAAAATTTAGGAACAACATCCATCTGCAATAATTGCACGATGATGGATGCTGTAATATACGGCATGATTCCCATCGCAAAGATGGAGAAGTTTTTCAAGGCTCCACCGCCAAATGTATTTAGAATACCTAAAGCATTTAATTGATCTTGTGCCTTCAGTACGTCTCCATTTGTAAATGGCACGGGGATAAACGTGCCAATCCTGAATACGATTAACATCGCTAAAGTGAATAATATTTTACGTCTTATCTCAGCAACGCGCATAAAGTTGGAGATTGTACGAAACATTAGATCACCTCAACTGATCCGCCAGCTGCTTCAATTGCTTCTTTAGCACTTGAAGAGAACTTGTGCGCTTTAACAGTTAGTTTTTTCTCTACTGCGCCGCTTGCAAGAATTTTAACACCGTCGTTTAATTTGCTGATAACGCCAGTTTCCAGCAATAATTCAGGTGTTACTTCTGTACCATCTTCAAAACGATTTAACGTTGATAAGTTTACAATAGCAAACTCTTTACGGTTAATGTTTGTGAAGCCGCGTTTTGGTAAACGACGGAATAATGGAGTTTGACCACCTTCGAAGCCAAGACGAACACCGCCGCCAGAACGTGCGTTTTGTCCTTTATGACCTTTACCAGCAGTTTTACCGTTACCAGAACCGATACCACGACCGACACGGTTACGTACTTTACGAGAACCTTCTGCAGGTTTTAATTCATGAAGTTTCATTCCCAGGCACCTCCTTATATTAATGAGTTATCCTTAAGCTTCTTTTACAGTTACAAGGTGAGAAACTTTGTTGATCATACCAAGAATAGCAGGAGTTTCTTCCTTAACTACAGTTGAATTCAACTTTTTAAGACCTAAAGCTTCTACCGTCGCACGTTGATCTTGTGGACGACCAATTACACTACGAGTGAGGGTAATTTCTAACTTTTTCGCCATTTGTTTTCCCTCCTTAACCTAGTAGCTCTTCTACAGATTTACCGCGTAATTTTGCAACATCTTCAGCGCGCTTAAGTTCGCTTAATCCGTTCACAGTAGCGCGAATCATGTTGATTGGTGTGTTAGAACCAAGAGATTTCGAAAGAATATCTTGTACACCTGCTAATTCAAGGACCGCACGAACAGGTCCACCAGCAATAACACCAGTACCCTCAGCAGCAGGCTTTAAGAATACTTCACCAGCTCCAAAATGACCGTTGATTGTGTGTGGAATTGTTGTACCAACTAATGGTACAGCGATTAAGTTTTTCTTAGCGTCTTCGATAGCTTTGCGGATTGCGTCTGGTACCTCTTGTGCTTTACCAGTACCGAATCCAACATGACCGTTTTTATCGCCAACTACAACTAGTGCAGCAAAGCGGAAACGACGACCACCCTTAACAACTTTCGCGACACGATTTATCGTAACTACACGTTCTTCAAGTTCTAATTTACTTGGGTCAATGCGATGCATCAATTTTCCCTCCTTTGACCATTAAAATTGTAATCCAGCCTCACGAGCAGCTTCAGCTAGAGCTTTAACACGGCCATGGTATAAGTAACCACCGCGATCAAATACTACTTCTTTAACGCCTTTCTCTACAGCACGCTTAGCAACTGATTCTCCAACTTTCGTAGCAGCTTCAATATTGCTAGTACCGTTAAGAGCAAGGTCTTTATCAAGAGTAGATGCACTTACTAACGTTACACCATTTACATCATCAATAACTTGAGCGTAAATATGTTGGTTAGAACGGAACACGTTTAAACGTGGACGTTCTGCAGTACCAGTAAGTTTAGCACGTACACGCGCATGTCTTTTCTTACGAGTCGCATTTTTATCAGCTTTAGTGATCATTCTTGTCACTCCTTTCTCTCACCTAACGGGTTTACTTAGCAGTTTTACCTTCTTTACGACGAACAACTTCGCCTTCGTAACGAATACCTTTACCTTTGTAAGGCTCAGGAGCACGTACAGCACGGATGTTAGCAGCGAATTCGCCAACACGTTGCTTGTCGATACCTTTGATTACGATCTTAGTTGGTGCAGGTACTTCAACTTCAAGACCTGCTTCCGGAGTCATTTCTACTGGATGAGAATAACCTACGCTTAATACAAGTTTATCACCTTGTTTTTGAGCACGGTAACCAACACCGACTAATTCAAGTCCGCGTGCGAAACCTTCAGTTACACCTTCAACCATGTTTCCGATTAAAGCACGAGTTGTACCGTGTAATGCACGGTGTTCCTTCTGTTCAGATGGACGCTCAACTGTTAATGTATTCTCTTCAATTTTGATAAGCATATCAGCATTGAAAGTACGAGTTAATTCACCTTTAGGGCCTTTTACTGTTACAGTATTGTCTTCTGCAACTGTAATAGTAACACCTGCAGGGATTTCAAGAATCTTTTTACCAATACGAGACATGTGGTCACACCTCCGTTCGTTTTAAATATATATTACCAAACGTATGCTACTACTTCTCCACCAGTTTGTAATTGACGAGCGTCTTTGTCTGTCATTACTCCCTTAGATGTAGAAACAAGAGCGATACCTAATCCGTTAAGTACACGTGGTACTTCGTCAGCTTTAGCGTAAACGCGTAAGCCAGGTTTACTGATACGTTTTAATCCAGTGATTACACGTTCGTTGTTTGCACCATATTTCAGGAAAATACGAAGGATACCTTGTTTGTTATCCTCGATGTATTCTACATCACGAATGAAACCTTCACGTTTTAAAAGTTCAGCGATCTCTTTTTTGATTTTAGAAGCAGGAACCTCTAATTTCTCATGACGTACCATGTTCGCATTACGGATGCGAGTAAGCATGTCTGCAATTGGATCTGTCATCACCATGTGTTTTACCTCCTTCCCATTTGTGGGTTTTACCAACTAGCTTTTTTAACACCAGGAATTTGACCTTTATATGCAAGTTCACGGAAACAAATACGGCAAAGTTTAAATTTGCGGTATACAGAATGCGGACGACCGCAGCGTTCGCAACGTGTATACTCTTGTACTTTAAACTTAGGAGTACGCTTTTGTTTCGCAATCATAGATTTTTTAGCCACGTTTTCGCCTCCTCTACTTAGCGTTGGCTTCCATTATTTTTGGAATGGCATACCGAATTGTGTTAAAAGTTCACGAGCTTCTTCATCAGTGTTCGCTGTAGTAACGATTACGATGTCCATACCGCGGACTTTGCTTACTTTATCATAATCAATCTCAGGGAAAATAAGTTGCTCTTTAACACCTAATGTATAGTTTCCACGACCATCGAATGATTTCTTAGAAACACCACGGAAATCACGTACACGTGGTAAAGAAACTGATACTAATTTATCGAAGAACTCATACATTTGCTCGCCGCGTAAAGTTACTTTCGCACCGATTGGCATACCTTCACGAAGACGGAAACCAGCGATTGATTTTTTAGCACGAGTTACAACAGGTTTTTGACCTGCGATTTGTGTTAATTCTTCTACTGCGTTGTCTAAAGCTTTTGAGTTAGATACCGCGTCACCAACACCAGTGTTGATTACGATCTTTTCGATTTTTGGTACCTGCATTACAGATTTATAGTTAAACTTGCTCATTAGAGCAGGAGTAATTTCCTTTTGGAACTTCTCTTTAAGGCGATTCAATGAAGTGACCTCCTTTCTTAAGAAAATTATTTATCTAATAATTCACCAGATTTTTTTGCAATACGAACTTTTTTACCATCTTCTACCTTGAAGCCTACGCGAGTAGGTTCACCTGTTTTCGGATCTAAAATCATAACGTTAGAAACGTGAATAGGTGCCTCTTTAGTAATAATTCCACCTTGTGGATTTAATTGAGATGGCTTAGAGTGCTTCTTAACGATGTTAACACCCTCAACGATAACACGGTTTTGCTTTGGGAAAGCCACAAGGATAACGCCTTGTTTTCCTTTGTCTTTACCAGTGATTACCTGTACTTTATCACCTTTTTTTACATGCATCTTAATTCTGCACCTCCTTAGCAAGGCAATACCTTAAATTATAGAACTTCTGGAGCTAAAGAAACGATCTTCATGAAGTTGCTATCACGTAATTCACGAGCTACTGGTCCGAAGATACGAGTACCACGTGGGCTCTTATCGTCTTTAATGATAACCGCTGCGTTTTCATCAAATTTGATGTAAGAACCATCCGGACGACGAGCACCGCTCTTCGTACGTACTACTACTGCTTTAACAACGTCACCTTTTTTAACAACGCCACCTGGTGTTGCTTGTTTTACCGTAGCAACGATAATGTCACCAATGTTAGCATATTTACGACCAGAGCCGCCTAATACTTTAATTGTTAAAAGTTCACGTGCACCAGAGTTGTCAGCAACTTTCAAACGAGATTCTTGTTGGATCATGTTATGAAACCTCCCTTCGGACTAAAAATTCCGATTCGTCTATTTAGATAATAACCGCTTCTTCAACGATTTCAACTAAACGGAAACGCTTAGTAGCAGAAAGCGGGCGAGTTTCCATGATTTTTACGATATCGCCAAGTTTCGCTTGGTTTTGCTCATCATGGGCTTTGTACTTCTTAGAATACTTAACACGTTTTCCGTACAAGGAATGAGTTTTGTAAGTTTCAACTAAAACTGTAATCGTTTTGTCCATTTTGTCAGACACTACACGACCAGTATAAACTTTGCGTTGGTTACGTTCGCTCACTATGCAAACCTCCCCTCAATTTATCGATTAATTCCGATCTCTCTTTCACGAACTACAGTTTTCATACGAGCAATTGCCTTACGCACTTCACGAATGCGAGTTGGATTCTCTAATTGTCCTGTAGCAAGTTGGAAGCGAAGATTAAACAACTCTTCCTTTAAAGCTTTAACTTTTGTTTCGATTTCGGCAGTGGTTAATTCACGAATATCATTAGTTTTCATTAGATTCACCACCATTTTCTTCACGTTTTACGAATTTACATTTCACAGGTAACTTGTGAGCTGCAAGACGTAATGCTTCGCGTGCTACCTCTTCAGATACACCCGCGATTTCGAACATAATTTTCCCAGGTTTTACTACTGCTACCCAGCCTTCTGGTGCCCCTTTACCGGAACCCATACGTACTTCTAGAGGTTTTGCAGTGTAAGGTTTAGAAGGGAAAATTTTAATCCATACTTTACCGCCACGTTTCATGTAACGAGTCATTGCACGACGAGCAGCTTCGATTTGACGGTTTGTAATCCATGAAGCAGCTTGTGCTTGTAAACCGAATTCACCGAAAGCTACTTCAGTTCCACCTTTAGCACGACCACGCATTTTACCACGATGCTCTCTACGATATTTTACGCGTTTTGGCATTAACATATTATTTTCCTCCTTCCTCAGAAGCTTTCTTTTTTGTAGGAAGGACTTCTCCACGGTAGATCCATACTTTTACGCCTAATTTACCGTATGTTGTATCAGCTTCAACTGCTGCATAGTCAATATCAGCGCGAAGTGTATGAAGTGGAACAGTTCCTTCACTGTAAGATTCTGCACGAGCGATATCAGCTCCGCCAAGACGACCAGAAACCTGTGTTTTAATACCTTTAGCACCTGCACGCATAGCACGTTGAATAACTTGCTTTTGTGCACGACGGAATGATACACGGTTTTCTAATTGACGAGCGATGTTTTCGCCTACTAATTTAGCGTTAAGATCAGCTCTCTTAACTTCTAAAATGTTGATGTGTACACGCTTGCCTGTTAATTGGTTAAGAGCTTTACGAAGTGCTTCAACTTCAGTACCACCTTTACCAATTACCATACCAGGTTTTGCAGTGTGAATTGTAACATTTACACGATTTGCTGCACGTTCGATTTCTACTTTAGCAACAGCAGAATCTTTTAAGCGTACATTAATGTACTCACGGATTTTGATGTCTTCATGTAATAATGTAGCGTAATCTTTCTCAGCGAACCAACGAGATTCCCAGTCACGGATAACGCCGACACGAAGACCAATTGGATTAACCTTTTGACCCATCGATTATCCCTCCTTCTTTTCTGATACCACAACTGTGATGTGGCTTGTGCGTTTGTTAATTTGGCTTGCACGACCCATTGCACGTGGACGGAAACGTTTTAACGTTGGACCTTCGTCAACGAAAACTTTCTCAACAACTAGGTTGTTAATGTCCATTTCATAATTGTGCTCTGCATTTGCGATTGCAGATTTTAAAACTTTTTCTACAACTGGAGAAGCAGTTTTTGGTGTGTGGTTAAGGATAGCAATCGCTTCACCCACTTGCTTACCTCGGATTAAGTCTACAACTAAACGAACTTTACGAGGAGCAATACGAACTGTTCTCGCTACTGCTTTAGCTTGCATTGAAGTGCCTCCTCTCATTATCTTCTAGTTTTCTTATCGTCAGCATCATGACCTTTATACGTACGAGTTGGTGCGAATTCACCTAACTTGTGGCCTACCATGTCTTCAGTAACATATACAGGTACATGTTTACGACCGTCATATACAGCGATTGTGTGACCGATGAACTGAGGGAAGATCGTTGAACGACGAGACCAAGTTTTAACAACTTGCTTTTGCTCAGTTTCATTTAGCTTTGCAATTTTACTCATTAAATGATCATCGACAAATGGTCCTTTTTTCAAGCTACGAGCCATTTTGGTGCCTCCCTTCGTGATTGCCGTACGGTTCTTAAAGTGAACCGTACTACAATCCCATTATTTTTTACGACGACGAACGATGAATTTGTCAGACGCTTTGTTTTTCTTACGAGTTTTGAATCCAAGAGTTGGTTTACCCCATGGAGACATTGGAGACTTACGTCCGATTGGTGAACGTCCTTCACCACCACCGTGTGGGTGATCAACTGGGTTCATTACAGAACCACGAACAGTTGGGCGCTTACCTAACCAGCGAGAGCGACCAGCTTTACCGATCTTGATAAGTTCGTGTGACTCATTACCAACTTGACCTACAGTTGCACGGCAAGCAGATAATACAAGACGCACTTCACCAGAAGTTAAACGTACAAGAACGTATTTACCTTCTTTACCAAGTACTTGTGCAGATGTACCAGCAGAACGAACTAATTGTCCACCACGACCTGGTTTAAGCTCGATGTTATGAACAACAGTACCTACTGGAATGTTGATTAATGGTAATGCGTTACCGATTTTAATGTCAGCTTCAGCGCCAGACATAATTTCCATACCTACTTCTAAGTTCTTAGGAGCAAGAATGTAACGTTTTTCACCGTCAACGTAGTTAATTAATGCGATATTCGCAGAGCGGTTTGGATCGTATTCGATCGTAGCAACGCGTCCTGGAATTCCATCTTTGTTACGTTTGAAGTCGATGATACGGTATTGACGCTTATGTCCGCCACCTTGATGACGTACAGTGATTTTACCTTGGTTATTACGACCAGCCTTTTTGCTTAAAGGAGCAAGTAAAGACTTTTCGGGTCTGTCAGTCGTGATTTCAGCGAAATCATTCGTAGTCATGTTACGACGACCGTTAGTAGTTGGATTATACTTTTTAATTCCCATCTCAATTTCCCTCCTTCTTTAGTAAGAATTAAACGCCTTGGAAGATTTCGATTTCTTTGCTGTCAGCAGTTAGCTTAACGATTGCTTTACGACGACGGCTAGTAAAACCAGCGTGACGACCAACGCGTTTTGCTTTCGGCTTGTAGTTCATGATGTTCACTTTTTCTACTTTAACACCAAAGATCGCTTCTAGAGCATCTTTAACTTCTGTTTTATTAGATTTAACGTCCACATCGAACGTGTATTTTTTTTCAGCCATCATTTCCATAGAACGTTCAGTGATAACTGGGCGCTTAATGATATCACGAGGATCTCTCATTATGCAAGCACCTCCTCTACTTTTTCCACTGCCGCTTTTGTCATGATTAGCTTATCATGATGAAGCACGTCTAAAACGTTTACGCCATCAGCAGTGATTACTGTTACTCCAGGGATATTGCGAGCAGATAACTCTACAGATTCGTTTGCATCAGCAGTTACGATAAGAGCTTTCTTCTCAACAGTTAATCCTTTAAGTACTGCTAGCATATCTTTTGTTTTTGGTGCATTTAACACTAGGTCTTCAAGAACTACAATGTTGTTCTCAACTACTTTAGTAGCTAATGCAGATTTGATTGCTAAACGACGAACTTTCTTAGGAAGTTTGTACGCATAGCTTCTTGGTGTAGGTCCGAATACCGTACCACCACCACGCCATTGAGGAGAGCGGATAGACCCTTGACGAGCACGTCCAGTTCCTTTTTGACGCCATGGTTTACGACCACCACCGCGAACTTCAGAGCGAGTTTTTACTTTGTGTGTACCTTGACGTAAAGATGCACGTTGCATCATTACAGCTTCGAAAAGTACAGCTTCATTTGGTTCGATACCGAAAATAGCTTCAGCTAATTCGATTTCACCAACCTGTGAACCAGTTTGGTTATATACAGTAACTTTTGGCATTGGAATTCCTCCTTCCTATTGTGAATTATTTGCTAACCTTCACAGCGCCTTGAACAACTACAAGAGATTTCTTAGCACCTGGAACGTTACCTTTTACTAGTAATAAGTTGCGCTCAGTGTCAACTTGAACGATTTCTAAGTTTTGGATAGTAACTTGGTCTCCACCCATACGTCCAGCAAGTTTTTTGCCTTTGAATACACGGTTCGGAGCAACTGGGCCCATTGAACCTGGACGACGGTGATAGCGAGAACCATGAGACATAGGTCCGCGAGATTGTCCGTGGCGTTTGATAACACCTTGGAAACCTTTACCTTTAGAAATTCCTGTTACATCAACGATTTCACCTGTAGCGAATACGTCAACTTTTACCTCTTGACCAACCTCTAATCCGTCCACGTCTGCATCGCGGATTTCGCGAATGAAGCGCTTAGGAGTTGTAGATGCTTTAGCAGTGTGGCCTTGTTCAGGTTTGTTAGTTAACTTTTCACGCTTATCTTCAAATCCTAACTGAATTGCGTTGTAGCCATCAGTTTCAGTTGTTTTCTTTTGAAGAACAACGTTTGGATTAGCAGCGATAACTGTTACTGGGATTAACTCACCGTTCTCAGCAAATACTTGAGTCATACCGATCTTTCTTCCTAAGATTCCTTTGGTCATGAGTTACACCTCCTACATTTTTAAGTTATATAAATTATAGTTTGATTTCGATATCTACACCAGATGGTAAGTCTAAACGCATTAATGAATCTACTGTTTGTGGAGTAGGACTCACGATGTCGATTAGACGTTTGTGCGTGCGCATTTCGAATTGCTCACGAGAATCTTTGTACTTATGAACAGCACGAAGAATTGTGTAAACAGTTTTTTCAGTTGGTAATGGGATCGGACCAGAAACTGTTGCCCCAGAACGCTTAGCTGTTTCTACAATTTTCTCAGCTGACTGATCAAGAATACGGTGATCGTAAGCTTTTAAACGGATACGAATTTTTTCTTTTGCCATTATTTTCCCTCCTTCGTTCGCCTATTTCTAAAATAGACCTTCTCCATGGAAATTTCCTCACACCATGCCATGGCAAAGCGGCCGGGTGTGTCAGCAACCTTCCACTTCATCGCAGTCAAAGACCAACATTGTCTATTATACAATGTTATTCGTCTAGATGCAAGCATCTTTTTGTTTGCATCTGCTTTTCTCTACTTTTGCTATTATACATGGCACTTTAAAGAATTTCAAGTTTTCATCTAGTAGAATTCATTTTACAGTTTCTGGATTTCGGTTTTGATGATTTTACATTACTATAGAAGAAACTCGTCAAAATATGAAACAATCATTTTGTTCATTATATAAATGCAAACAAAAACCCCAAGGAAAAATCCCTCGGGGTTTTTTATATCAGTTAAGATTACTCAACGATAGTAGCAACTACGCCGTAACCTACTGTACGTCCACCTTCACGAATAGAGAATTTAGTTCCCTCTTCGATAGCGATTGGAGCGATAAGTTCGATAGTCATTTCTACGTTGTCACCAGGCATTACCATTTCAGTACCTTCTGGTAATTGGATGATACCAGTTACGTCAGTTGTACGGAAGTAGAACTGTGGACGGTAGTTAGCGAAGAATGGAGTGTGACGTCCACCTTCTTCTTTAGATAATACGAAAACTTCAGCTTTGAATTTAGCGTGAGCTTTTACAGAACCGCTTTTTGCAAGTACTTGTCCACGTTGGATGTCTTCACGAGCAACCCCACGAAGTAAAGCACCGATGTTGTCACCAGCTTGAGCTTGGTCAAGAAGTTTACGGAACATTTCTACACCAGTTACAGTTGTAGAAGCATTTTCTTCAGCAAGACCGATGATTTCTACAACGTCACCAACTTTAACGATACCGCGCTCAACACGACCAGTAGCAACTGTACCACGACCTGTGATAGAGAATACATCCTCTACAGGCATTAAGAATGGTTTGTCAGTTTCACGTTCTGGAGTTGGGATGTAAGCATCAACTTCAGCCATTAATTCAATGATTTTTGCTTCCCAATCAGCTTCTCCTTGAAGAGCTTTAAGAGCAGAACCTTTGATTACAGGAATGTCGTCGCCTGGGAATCCGTATTCAGATAATAGGTCGCGAACTTCCATTTCTACTAATTCTAATAATTCTTCGTCGTCTACCATGTCGCATTTGTTTAAGAATACAACGATGTAAGGTACACCTACTTGACGAGAAAGAAGGATGTGCTCACGAGTTTGAGGCATTGGGCCATCAGCAGCAGATACTACTAAGATACCGCCGTCCATTTGAGCAGCACCAGTGATCATGTTTTTAACATAGTCAGCGTGACCTGGGCAGTCAACGTGTGCATAGTGACGAGTTTCAGTTTCGTACTCAACGTGTGCAGTTGAGATTGTGATACCGCGCTCTCTTTCTTCTGGAGCAGCATCGATTTGATCGTATCCGCGTGCTTCAGCACCACCAGCTTTTGCAAGAACTGTAGTGATCGCAGCAGTTAATGTAGTTTTACCATGGTCAACGTGGCCGATTGTACCGATGTTAACATGGGGTTTAGAACGTTCGAATTTAGCTTTAGCCATTCTAAATTCCTCCTTAGTTTATATAGGTTATTTTATATTTAGTCTAGAAAGCGAAACTTGCGTCCCACTTTCTAAGCTTACATAAGTAGTTATACTTGAACAATCGATAAAAATCAATTATTCACCTTTATTTTTTTTGATAATTTCTTCAGAAACAGACTTTGGTACTTCTTCATAGTGGTCAAACACCATAGAGAATGTTCCGCGTCCTTGAGTGTTAGAACGTAATGACGTTGCATAACCGAACATTTCAGAAAGTGGAACCATAGCGCGAACAACTTGAGCGTTACCGCGAGCTTCCATACCTTCTACACGTCCACGACGAGATGTTACGTCACCCATAATGTCACCCATGTACTCTTCAGGAATTACAACTTCAACTTTCATCATTGGCTCAAGGATTACTGGGTTACATTTAGAAACCGCAGCTTTAAGTGCCATAGATGCAGCGATTTTGAACGCCATCTCAGATGAATCGACATCATGGTAAGATCCGTCAACTAATGCAGCTTTAATGTCTACTACTGGATATCCAGCAAGTACACCATTTTTAAGTGCATCTTCAAGACCTGCGCCTACAGCTGGGATGTATTCACGTGGAACAACACCACCGACGATCTTGTTTTCGAATTCGAATCCTTTACCTTCTTCGTTAGGTTCAAACTCAATCCAAACGTGTCCGAATTGTCCACGTCCACCAGATTGACGAGCGAACTTACCTTCAACTTTCGCAGCAGAGCGGAAAGTCTCACGGTATGCTACCTGAGGAGCACCAACGTTTGCTTCAACTTTGAACTCACGGCGCATACGGTCAACGATGATATCAAGGTGAAGTTCACCCATACCAGCGATGATTGTTTGGCCAGTTTCTTGGTCAGTGTGAGCACGGAATGTTGGATCTTCTTCAGAAAGCTTAGCTAATGCTGTACCCATTTTATCTTGGTCAGCTTTAGATTTTGGTTCGATAGCTACAGAGATAACTGGCTCTGGGAATTCCATAGACTCAAGGATAACAAGGCTCTTCTCGTCACAAAGAGTATCACCAGTAGTAGTATCTTTTAAACCTACAGCAGCAGCGATGTCACCAGCGTAAACTGTTGAGATCTCTTCACGGCTGTTAGCGTGCATTTGTAGGATACGACCTACACGCTCACGCTTACCTTTAGTTGAGTTTTTCACGTATGATCCAGAGTTTAACACACCAGAGTACACACGGAAGAACGTTAACTTACCAACATAAGGGTCAGTCATGATTTTGAATGCTAATGCTGAGAAAGGCTCTTCATCGCTAGACTTACGTTCTACTTCTTCATCTGTATCAGGAACGATACCTTTAATAGCAGGTACGTCTAATGGAGATGGTAGGTAGTCGATAACTGCGTCTAACAGAATTTGAACACCTTTGTTTTTGAATGCAGAACCACAGATTACTGGGAAGAATTCTACAGAAGTTGTAGCCTTACGGATACCAGCTTTAAGCTCTTCTACAGTGATTTCTTCACCTTCTAGGTACTTCATCATCATTTCTTCATCTAGCTCAGCTACCGCTTCGATAAGTTTTCCACGGTATTCTTCAGCTAGTTCTTTGTGCTCTTCAGGAATCTCAACACGTTGAATGTCTGTTCCTAAATCGTTACCGTACATGTAAGCACATTCTTCAACAAGGTCAATGATACCATTGAACTCATCTTCAGCACCGATTGGTAACTGAATTGGATGTGCGTTTGCTTGTAAACGATCGTGGATTGTTCCTACAGAGTATAAGAAGTCCGCACCAATCTTATCCATTTTGTTAACGAATACGATACGAGGTACGCCATAAGTAGTAGCCTGACGCCAAACAGTTTCTGTTTGTGGTTCAACACCAGATTGTGCATCAAGTACTGCTACCGCGCCATCAAGTACGCGTAAAGAACGTTCTACTTCTACTGTGAAGTCTACGTGACCTGGAGTGTCAATGATGTTTACACGGTGACCTTTCCATTGTGCTGTAGTTGCAGCAGAAGTAATTGTGATACCACGCTCTTGCTCTTGCTCCATCCAGTCCATCTGAGATGCACCTTCGTGAGTTTCACCGATTTTATGAATACGTCCTGTGTAGTACAGAATACGCTCAGTAGCTGTTGTTTTACCAGCATCGATGTGAGCCATGATACCAATATTACGAGTGTTTTCTAAAGAGAACTCTCTTCCCATTTGGTGTCTTGCTCCTTCCATATATGGATTGGATTTTTTATTTTAAGTAGCAAAAAAGCCACTTTATATTGTTACATATGTCAGTATGTCCAGTACTCTCATTATGTAAAACGAGCGCCATTGAAAGGGAGAGGCATTCTCCCTCTCCACACTTCCATAAGCGACAAATAAAGCGGTCTATGCTTACATTTATTTTACGTTGTATCCTACCAACGGTAATGAGCAAATGCTTTGTTAGCTTCTGCCATTTTATGAGTGTCTTCACGTTTCTTAACAGATGCACCAGCGTTGTTAGCTGCATCTAAGATTTCGTTAGCAAGACGCTCTTCCATAGTTTTTTCACCACGAAGACGAGCGTAGTTTACTAACCAACGAAGACCTAAAGTTGTACGGCGTTCTGGACGAACCTCAACTGGAACTTGGTAGTTAGCACCACCAACACGACGAGCGCGTACTTCAAGAACAGGCATAATGTTCTTAAGAGCTTGCTCGAATACTTCCATTGGCTCTTTACCAGTACGTTCGCTTACGATATCGAACGCATTATAAAGAATTGTTTGAGATTTACCTTTTTTACCGTCAACCATCATTTTGTTGATAAGGCGTGTTACTAGCTTTGAATTGTACATTGGATCTGGTAACACGTCACGTTTTGCAACAGGTCCTTTACGAGGCATATTGAGTTCCTCCTTTCATTAAAAAGTTATTATTTCTTAGCCGCTTTTGGCTTTTTAGTACCGTATTTAGAACGGCCTTGCATACGCTTGTCAACACCAGCTGTATCAAGCGCACCACGAACGATGTGGTAACGTACCCCTGGTAAGTCTTTTACACGACCACCGCGAATTAATACTACGCTGTGCTCTTGTAAGTTGTGACCGATACCTGGGATGTATGCTGTTACCTCAATACCATTTGTTAAACGAACACGAGCATATTTACGTAACGCTGAGTTTGGTTTCTTTGGAGTCATTGTACCAACACGAGTACATACACCACGTTTTTGAGGTGCAGAGATATCAGTTGATTTTTTCTTTAAAGAGTTAAAACCTTTGTTTAACGCAGGTGATTTAGATTTCCATACTTTATCAGTACGACCATTTCTCACTAATTGGTTAATAGTAGGCATTTGATTATCCTCCCTTCGCATGTTTGTATGACCACATATCCAGGTGGTTCATTATTAGTTGAAAACAAAGTTTTTGCAAGGGAGAGCAAATGCTCTCTCCTCACAAAAACAGTTTTAACTTATTATTCCTATTGCTGAAGCTCCCACTTGAATCCCCGCAACTTTTCCAAGTTTACGAACTGATTCAACTTTTGTTATGGGTATGTTATGTTGCAATGCAGTACGAATGATAACATGGGTTAACCGCATATCAGCATCTTCTGCAATGACAACTTCTTTAACTATACCATTTTTGATTGCTTCCAATGTGCGTTTATGACCAACGACCACATTTTCAGCATTTGACACTTTTTGATAAGACATATAAATATCCTCCAAAGCATCGTTCAGGAGCAACCTTGCTTATAGTAACATTTTGACTCATACAATGTCAACTAGGATTAACTGTTTTTATACAAAATTTACGACGGAAAATTTTACTGTTCCACATAAACTTCATCGTTTTCTACATTCATGTCATCTTGTGTTGTTTTAACAAGATCCACTTTGCGATAACGATTCATACCTGTTCCAGCAGGAACAAGTTTACCGATAATAACATTTTCTTTCAATCCTAGAAGCTCATCACGTTTACCCTTAATTGCTGCATCAGTTAAGACACGAGTTGTTTCTTGGAACGATGCTGCAGATAAGAATGAATCTGTTTCAAGTGAAGCTTTTGTAATACCAAGTAGAACAGGTCTAGCTGTTGCTGGTTGTTTACCTTGTAGTAACACCTTCGCATTTGCATCAGTAAACTGATGGATATCTAGTAATGTTCCTGGTAATACATCTGTTTCACCTGCATCACTTACACGAACTTTACGTAACATTTGGCGTACCATTACTTCTACGTGTTTGTCACCAATTTCTACCCCTTGCATACGGTATACTTTTTGAACTTCACGTAATAAGTATTCTTGAACTGCCGTAATGTCCGTTACTTTTAGTAATTCTTTCGGATCAATAGAACCTTCTGTTAACTCTTTACCGTGGCTAATTTGCTGTCCTGGAATTACTTTCAGACGAGCACCGTAAGGAATAGCATACGTACGAGTTTCAACTTCACCCTGTACAACTACTTCTTGGCGATCTTTAACATCGTTGATCGCTGCGATAACACCGTCGATTTCACTGATAACTGCCTGACCTTTCGGATTACGAGCTTCGAAGATCTCTTGGATACGAGGTAAACCTTGAGTGATATCATCTCCGGCAACCCCACCTGTATGGAACGTACGCATCGTTAACTGTGTACCTGGCTCACCGATAGATTGAGCTGCGATAATACCTACCGCTTCCCCTACCTCTACGTCTGTTCCAGTTGCTAAGTTACGACCGTAACACTTCTTACATACACCGTGGCGAGTGTTACACGTGAACGCTGAACGAATGTTTACAGTTTCAACACCCGAATTTTCAACGATATGAGCGATATCTTCAGTAATTAATTGATTTTCAGCAACTAATACTTCACCTGTTTCAGGATGTTTTACAGTTTTTCTTGCAAAACGTCCAACAAGACGATCATATAATGACTCGATAACTTCATTACCCTCTTTAATCGCACCAATTAATAAACCGCGATCTGTTCCACAATCATCTTCACGAACGATTACATCTTGTGCAACGTCAACAAGACGACGTGTTAAGTAACCAGAATCGGCAGTTTTCAGTGCTGTATCGGCAAGACCTTTACGCGCACCATGCGTAGAGATGAAGTACTCAAGTACTGTTAAACCTTCACGGAAACTTGATTTGATTGGAAGTTCGATGATACGACCAGATGGATTGGCCATCAGACCACGCATACCAGCAAGCTGAGTAAAGTTCGATGCGTTACCACGGGCACCGGAATCACTCATCATGAAGATTGGGTTGCGTTTATTCAAGGATTTCATCAGTTTTCCTTGGATAACATCTTTTGCATTACTCCAAATAGAGATAACGCGATCGTAACGTTCTTCTTCCGTGATTAAACCGCGACGGAATTGTTTAATTACATTATCTACTTTTGCTTGTGCTTCGTGGAGAATTTCATCTTTTTCACCTAATACAAGAATGTCAGATACCCCAACTGTAATACCAGCTTTTGTAGAGTACTTGAATCCTAAGTTTTTCATACGGTCAAGCATGCGAGACGTTTCTGTAATTTTGAAACGTTTAAACACTTCCGCAATGATGTTACCAAGGATTTTCTTGCTGAATGGCGCCACTTCTTCGCGACTAGCAATAATCTCTTTAATGTTCGCACCTTTTTCAACGAAATATTTCGCTGGTGTTTCTTTTTCAAGGTTTGAATTTGTTGGTTCATTAATATAAGGGAACGACTCTGGTAAGATTTCGTTAAATATTAATTTACCAACTGTTGTTAATAGAAGCATACTCTTTTGCTCTTCAGTAAATGTTGCGTTGTTTACTGCGCTTGCAGCTACTGCAACACGTGTATGAAGATGTACATATCCATTTTGGTATGCAAGTAATGCCTCGTTCGCATCTTTGAAGACCATACCTTCACCGATTGCACCTTCACGCTCAAGTGTTAAGTAGTAGTTACCTAATACCATATCCTGAGATGGAGTAACAACCGGTTTACCGTCTTTCGGGTTCAAGATGTTTTGTGCCGCTAACATAAGAAGACGAGCTTCTGCTTGTGCTTCTGATGATAAAGGTACGTGAACGGCCATTTGGTCACCGTCAAAGTCCGCGTTGTATGCAGTACATACAAGTGGGTGAAGACGGATTGCGCGACCTTCTACTAATGTAGGTTCAAACGCCTGAATACCAAGACGGTGAAGTGTTGGTGCGCGGTTTAGAAGTACTGGATGTTCTTTAATTACAGATTCTAAAACGTCCCAAACTTCAGGTTGTACACGCTCGATTTTACGTTTCGCACTCTTAATATTGTGTGCTAATCCTTTTTCAACTAACTCTTTCATTACGAAAGGTTTGAACAGTTCAAGCGCCATCTCTTTTGGTAATCCACATTGGTACATCTTTAAGTTCGGTCCTACAACGATTACAGAACGACCAGAGTAGTCAACACGTTTACCTAATAAGTTTTGACGGAAGCGTCCTTGTTTACCTTTAAGCATGTGAGATAGTGATTTTAATGGACGGTTACCTGGTCCAGTAACTGGACGGCCACGACGACCATTATCGATTAATGCGTCTACAGCTTCTTGTAACATACGTTTTTCGTTCTGAACGATAATGCTTGGTGCACCTAAGTCCAATAGACGTTTTAAACGGTTGTTACGGTTAATTACACGACGGTATAAGTCGTTTAAGTCAGAAGTAGCAAAACGTCCACCATCTAACTGTACCATTGGGCGTAGTTCTGGTGGGATTACTGGTAGAACATCTAAGATCATCCAAGATGGCTCATTTCCAGAGTTACGGAATGCTTCTAATACTTCTAGACGTTTAATAGCACGAGTACGGCGTTGTCCTTGTGCTGTTTTTAATTCTTCTTTTAAGAAGTCTACTTCTTTATCTAAATCGATGTCTTGTAATAGCTTTTTAATCGCTTCTGCACCCATAGCAGCTTGGAATGTGCTACCATATCGATCACGATATGCACGGTATTCTTTTTCAGAAAGTAATTGCTTCTTATCAAGTGGTGTATCTCCACTTTCTGTTACAACATAAGAAGCGAAATAAATTACTTCTTCAAGCGCGCGAGGGGACATGTCTAAGACAAGTCCCATGCGGCTCGGGATACCTTTGAAATACCAAATATGAGATACAGGAGCAGCTAATTCGATATGACCCATACGTTCACGACGCACTTTCGCACGCGTTACTTCAACGCCACATCGATCACAAACTACACCTTTATAACGTACACGTTTGTATTTTCCGCAATGACATTCCCAGTCCTTTTGTGGTCCGAAAATACGCTCACAGAACAAGCCATCTTTTTCAGGCTTTAACGTACGATAGTTAATTGTTTCTGGTTTCTTAACTTCACCGTATGACCAAGAACGAATCTTGTCAGGTGAAGCAAGTCCAATCTTCATATATTCAAAGTTATTTACATCTATCAAGGGGCCTACCTCCCTTTTAGTCTACAGGTTATCCCAATTATTCCTTAGTTGTCTCAACTTCGACATTCAATTTGTCTGCTGATTGATGATCATCGTCATCTTCCGTATCACGCATTTCAATTTCTGTATCGTCGCTAGACATCATTTTAACGTCCATACCTAAACTTTGCAGCTCTTTAATCAATACTTTGAATGATTCAGGAACGCCTGGTTCTGGAACATTTTCGCCTTTAACAATTGCTTCATACGTCTTAACACGTCCAACAACATCATCAGACTTCACTGTTAAGATTTCTTGAAGAGTATAAGCAGCACCATAAGCTTCAAGTGCCCAAACCTCCATCTCACCGAAACGCTGTCCACCGAACTGAGCTTTACCTCCAAGAGGCTGCTGCGTTACAAGTGAGTATGGTCCAGTAGAACGAGCATGAAGTTTATCGTCAACCATGTGCGCAAGTTTGATCATATACATGACACCAACAGATACACGGTTATCGAATGGTTCACCAGTACGTCCGTCATACAGGATTGTTTTCGCGTCATTTGCCATACCAGCTTCTTCAATTGTGCCCCAAACATCTTCCTCACGAGCACCATCGAATACTGGTGTTGCAATGTGAATGCCAAGGTATCTTGCTGCCATACCAAGATGAAGCTCTAATACCTGACCGATATTCATACGAGATGGTACCCCTAATGGGTTTAACATGATATCGATTGGCGTACCGTCTGGTAAGTAAGGCATATCTTCTTCTGGTAAAATACGAGAGATAACACCTTTGTTACCGTGACGTCCGGCCATCTTGTCACCTTCAGAAATTTTACGTTTTTGAACGATATATGCACGCACAAGTTGATTCACGCCTGGTGGCAATTCGTCGCCATCTTCACGGTTGAATACTTTTACGTCTAAGATAATACCGCCACCACCGTGTGGTACACGTAGTGATGTATCACGTACTTCACGCGCTTTTTCTCCAAAGATAGCATGTAATAGACGTTCTTCAGCTGTTAATTCTGTTACACCTTTAGGTGTTACTTTACCAACAAGTAAATCTCCATCTTTTACTTCCGCACCAACGCGAATGATACCGCGCTCGTCAAGGTTGCGTAATGCATCTTCCCCAACGTTTGGAATGTCACGTGTAATTTCTTCTGGTCCAAGCTTCGTATCACGAGCTTCTGACTCATATTCTTCAATATGAATAGAAGTGTACACATCATCTTTTACAAGGCGCTCACTCATAATGATCGCATCCTCGTAGTTATAACCGTCCCAAGTCATGAAACCAACAAGCACGTTACGTCCAAGTGCTAGTTCACCTAATTCCATAGAAGGACCATCCGCAAGGATTTCACCTTTTACAACTTCATTTCCAACACTTACGATTGGACGTTGGTTGTAGCAAGTTCCTTGGTTAGAACGAATGAATTTTTGCATTTTGTAGCGATCTAAGTCGCCTTTTACTGTTTGACCGTCAACTTCTACATATCGACGTACCCAAACTTCACGTGCTTCTACTCGTTCAACAATACCAGGGTGTTTACAGATTACTGCAGCACCTGAGTCTTTTGCTGATACGTACTCCATACCTGTACCTACAATCGGAGATTCCGGATTCATTAACGGAACCGCCTGACGTTGCATGTTCGCTCCCATAAGTGCGCGGTTAGAGTCATCGTTTTCTAAGAACGGAATACAAGCTGTCGCTGCCGACACTACTTGTTTTGGTGATACATCCATGTAGTCGATGCGTTCTTTATTTGTGACAATGTTTTCACCACGGAAACGAGCTACGATATCTTCATCAAGGAATTCTCCTTCTTCAGATAATTTCATATTCGCTTGGGCTACAACATAATTATCTTCTTCATCTGCTGTTAAATAATCAACATGCCCTGTTACAAGACCAGTTTCTGGGTCAACACGACGGTATGGTGTTTCAATGAAACCAAACTCATTTACTTTCGCGAACGAAGATAATGAGTTAATCAAACCGATGTTTGGTCCCTCTGGTGTTTCAATCGGACACATACGACCATAGTGAGAGTAGTGAACGTCACGTACTTCAAAGCCTGCGCGCTCACGCGTTAAACCACCAGGTCCTAATGCAGATAATCTTCGTTTGTGAGTTAACTCTGCTAACGGATTTGTTTGGTCCATGAACTGAGATAACTGAGAACTTCCGAAGAACTCTTTAATAGATGCAATAACAGGACGAATATTAATTAATGCCTGTGGTGTAATTGCATTTGTATCTTGGATCGACATTCTCTCACGAACAACACGTTCCATACGAGAAAGACCGATACGGAATTGATTTTGTAATAGTTCTCCAACAGAACGCAGACGACGGTTTCCTAAGTGGTCGATATCATCTGTATCCCCTACTTTATATAGTAGGTTGAAGAAGTAACTGATAGAAGCAAGGATATCACCTGGTGTGATGTGTTTTACATCGCGAGTAATATTTGCATTACCAATTACGTTAATTACGCGCTCGCCTTCTGACTCAGGAGCATAAATCTTAATAGATTGCAGCTCAACATCGCCTTCTACCACTCCACCCATTGGTTTCGCTGTTTTGAATCCAATGTTTTTCTCTAAGTAAGGTAAAATGCGATCGAGTGTACGACGATCTAAGATTGTTCCTTCTGCCGCTAAAATTTCACCAGTTTCTGGATCCACTAATGTTTCAGCTAAACGTTGATTAAACAATCTGTTTTTAATGTGTAACTTTTTGTTGATCTTGTAGCGACCTACATTTGCTAAATCGTAGCGCTTTGGATCAAAGAAACGAGACACAAGTAAGCTCTTTGCATTTTCTACTGTTGGTGGTTCACCAGGACGTAGGCGCTCATAAATTTCAAGCAATGCTTTTTCTGTGCTATCTGTGTTGTCTTTTTCTAATGTGTTGCTTAAGTATTCGTTATCACCTAAAAGCTCGGTGATTTCTTGATCAGAGCCAAACCCTAATGCGCGTAACAAAACAGTTACAGGAAGTTTACGCGTACGGTCAATACGCACATATACAACATCCTTAGCATCTGTCTCATACTCTAACCAAGCTCCGCGGTTTGGAATTACAGTAGCAGTAAAACCACGTTTTCCGTTTTTATCCACTTTGCCACTATAGTATACGCTTGGAGAGCGAACTAACTGGGAAACGATAACACGTTCTGCACCGTTAATTACGAATGTTCCAGTCTCTGTCATGAGTGGGAAATCTCCCATGAACACATCTTGTTCTTTTACTTCACCAGTTTCCTTGTTGATTAGACGCACTTTTACACGAAGTGGTGCTGCATACGTCACATCACGCTCTTTGCATTCGTCTACAGAGTATTTAGGTTCACCTAAGCTGTAGTCGATAAATTCAAGCGATAGATTTCCCGTAAAGTCTTCAATCGGAGAAATGTCTTGGAACATTTCTCGCAAACCCTCATCAAGAAACCACTGATAAGAAGAGGTTTGAATTTCGATAAGATTTGGTAACTCTAATACTTCACTAATACGGGCATAACTTCTTCGTTGGCGGTGGCGTCCGTATTGAACTAGTTGACCTGTCAACTGCTTCACCCCTCAAATCATGAGTATTATAAATGCACAAAAAAATTTGTGCAAAATCACAAATAAATACAACTACTGCTATTTAGCGTAGTCTTTTTTCTCTTAAAGATAAATACGTTGAGTCTTTCTACCTGTTCAAAAAAGAAAAATGGCTTCTATAAGAAAACCATCATTCTGTTTCATAATCTGCTGATTTTACTATCTTTTCCAAGAGAAACAAAAATATACATCTTTCTCAACGCAGAAAATCATATATTGGCATTGTATAATGTTAACATAGCCAAAAATAACCGTCAACGTTTTTTTGATTTTATGATATAATATCCTTTTTTCTTTTCTACAACTTCGACTTCAGAAAACACTTCTTCTAGTTTCTTCAGCGCAGATGGTGCACCTTGTTTCTTTTGAATAACAATCCACAACTCTCCACCTGGAACTAAATGTTCTACAGCTTTTTCTAAAATCTCATGCACGATATCTTTACCTGCACGAATTGGAGGATTAGATAGAATAGCAGCATACATACCATCTACATTTTCATAGACGCTACTTTGAAAAATGTGCACATTTCCAATTCTATTGTTAGCGGCATTTTCTTTTGCAAGCTCAAGTGCCCTTTCATTCACATCCACCATGTGAACTTTACGGTCTTGAAACTCTTTCGCCAACGATAAACCAATTGGTCCATATCCACAACCTACGTCTAATATGTCACCTTTAATATCTGGCACTTGAAACGCTTCAATTAAAAGACGAGAACCAAAGTCCACTTCGTTTTTCGAGAACACCCCACGGTCAGATAAGAAAGTAAATTGAGATCCACGAAGCGTAAATTCCCATCGCTTACGATCACTTTTACTAGAAGGGTCGTTAGAAAAATAATGGTCTGCCATATGGCCACCTCTTTTCTTTACAGTTAAAAAAAAAGCTCGCATGAGAGCGAGCTTTTTTTAAAGCATCAAAAGTTAATTACTTAACTTCTACAGCAGCGCCAACTTCTTCAAGTTTAGCTTTGATTTCTTCAGCTTCTTCTTTAGCAGCAGCTTCTTTGATTACTTTTGGAGTGTTGTCAACTAATTCTTTAGCTTCTTTTAAGCCAAGACCAGTGATTTCACGAACAACTTTGATAACTTTGATTTTTTGTGCACCAGCGCTAGTTAGTTCCACATCAAATTCAGTTTTCTCAGCAGCAGCTTCTCCAGCGCCACCAGCAACAGCTACAGGAGCAGCAGCAGTTACGCCGAATTCTTCCTCGATAGCTTTTACTAAGTCGTTAAGTTCTAATACAGTCATAGATTTAACTGCTTCAATGATTTGTTCTTTAGTCATTGTAAATATCCTCCCTTAAATAGGTTTGTATTGTTTTATCGATAATACGTAATTATCTTTTAAAAAATTAAGCGCCTTGCTCTTCCTTTTGGTCTGCAACTGCTTTAGTAGCAAGTGCAAGGTTACGGATTGGAGCTTGAAGAACGCTAAGAAGCATAGAAAGTAAGCCTTCACGTGATGGAAGAGTAGCGATAGCTTTAACCTCATCAAGTGTTACAAGTTTACCTTCGATTACGCCCGCTTTAATTTCTAAAGCTTCATGATCTTTAGCGAAGTCGTTTAATACTTTCGCAGGAGCAACTACATCCTCGTTACTGAACGCGATTGCGTTTGGTCCTGTTAAGAATTCATTTAACTCAGCCATTTCAGCAGATTCTGCAGCACGACGAGTTAGAGAGTTTTTGTAAACTTTGAACTCAACGCCAGCTTCACGTAATTGCTTACGTAATTCTGTTGCTTCAGAAACTGTTAAACCACGGTAGTCAACAACGATTGTAGATTTACTAGCGCGAAGTTTGTCCGCGATTTCAGTTACAACTTGTTGTTTAGTTTCGATTACTTTGCTCATGTTATTACACCTCCTGTAGATTATATAGAAGATGTACCGAAAGTGCACTAAAAACCTCCATGCCCAACTTGTAGACATGGAGGCATATAGTCACAGAAAAAAATTCCGCTTCGTATATTAACACCTAGGTAGGAAATTAAGTCTATTGACACCTACTGTCTACGGTACACTAATTAAATTCACAACATAAATGATTATATTAAAACTTCTTTATGAAGTCAACT
Source organism: Bacillus sp. FSL R9-9834 (assembly GCF_038006905.1). Lineage (NCBI taxonomy): Bacteria > Bacillati > Bacillota > Bacilli > Caryophanales > Bacillaceae > Bacillus > Bacillus sp. FSL R9-9834. The sequence continues at coordinate 111,578 of NZ_JBBOWD010000001.1, read as the reverse complement.
TCCAAAATTTACGCTAATGTAGAAACGTCTACACGTACGCCAGGTCCCATTGTAGAAGCAACTGTTACGTTCTTCATGTAAGTACCTTTTGCAGCAGCTGGCTTAACTTTTTGTAAAGTGTCAGCGATTGTTCTGAAGTTTTCTACTAATTTAGCATCTTCGAAAGATACTTTACCGATTGGAACGTGGATGTTACCAGCTTTATCAACGCGGTATTCAACTTTACCAGCTTTGATTTCGTTAACAGCTTTAGTTACATCGAAAGTAACTGTTCCAGTTTTAGGGTTTGGCATTAAACCTTTAGGTCCTAATACGCGACCAAGTTTACCAACTTCACCCATCATGTCAGGAGTTGCTACTACTACATCGAAATCGAACCAACCTTGTTGGATTTTACCGATGTAATCAGCATCGCCTACGAAGTCAGCTCCAGCAGCTTCAGCTTCTTTAGCTTTTTCACCTTTAGCGAATACTAATACACGTTGTACTTTACCAGTACCGTGTGGAAGAACAACTGCACCACGGATTTGTTGGTCAGCTTTCTTAGGGTCAACACCTAAACGGAATGCAGCTTCTACAGTTGCATCAAATTTAGCTGTGTTTGTTTTCTTTACTAATTCTACTGCTTCTGTTGCAGAGTAAGCAGCTGCACGATCAACAAGCTTTGCAGCTTCTACGTACTTTTTACCTCTTTTAGCCATTTTTATTTCCTCCTCGAATGTGGTTTTAGCGGAATAACCTCCCACGTTTACGCTTATTTTCAGGTATAACCTGAGGATGCGCGCCACCCATTTATTTAAAAACGATAATCATTTACGATAATAAAGGTTGCGAATTGGAATTCCAGACCCGCAACCTTTTTTAAAAAACAAATCGAATTAGTCTTCGATAACGATGCCCATACTGCGTGCAGTACCTTCAACCATACGCATTGCAGCTTCTACGCTAGCAGCGTTTAGGTCAGGCATTTTAGTTTCAGCGATTTCGCGTACTTTATCACGCTTAACAGTTGCCACTTTATTACGGTTTGGTTCACCAGAACCAGACTCAATACCAGCTACTTTCTTAAGAAGAACAGCAGCAGGAGGAGTTTTAGTAATGAAAGTGAATGAACGGTCCTCAAATACCGTAATTTCAACAGGGATGATAAGACCAGCTTGATCTGCTGTACGAGCGTTAAACTCTTTACAGAAGCCCATGATGTTAACACCTGCTTGTCCTAATGCTGGACCAACTGGTGGAGCTGGGTTAGCTTTACCTGCAGGAATTTGAAGCTTTACCATTTTAATTACCTTTTTAGCCACGAGACACACCTCCTTAAGTCCGTGATGTGGTCAATTGGACAGTGATTTGCCCTCCCACGTCATATTTTATCTCTAAGGATAAAATCTTTCAAAAAACGTCTCCGATAACGAAGACGTACTGACTTAAAAGATATTATCACTTTTTACAATTCATTTCAAGTTTCATTTTATAATTTTTCAATTTGATGGAAGTCAAGTTCAACTGGAGTCTCGCGACCAAACATGTCCACAAGCACGCTAACCTTCTTCTTCTCCACATCAATTTCTTCGATAGCACCTGTATAATCTGCGAATGGCCCCTCATTTACACGTACTGTCTCATGAAGTTCAAAGTCGAAATCAACCACCTCGTTGTCCATTCCCATATGTTTCATAATGGTAACAACTTCCTCTTCTAATAGAGGTGATGGTTTAGATCCAGAACCAGAAGAACCAACGAACCCAGTTACACCTGGTGTGTTACGTACAACATACCAAGAGTCATCAGTCATGATTAATTCTACTAATACATAACCTGGGAACACTTTTCTTTTCATTAATTTTTCTTTACCATTTTTCATTTCTACTTCTACTTCTTCCGGGACAACAACACGGAAAATTTTATCTTGCATACCCATTGATTCTACACGTTTCTCTAGGTTTGCTTTTACTTTATTTTCATATCCAGAATAAGTATGGACAACATACCAACTTTTTTCCATTCATTTAGGACGAGCGTCCTTCCCTCCCTGACGTACATTTTTTTGCGCAAATGAAAAAACCCGTTCACCGGGCTTTTACACAGTTCTTATAAATAACATTATATCATGGATAAGTGCTTCTTATTCAAGAATTAACCAAGAATTAACCGAATTAAAGAAGAAATGCCCATATCAACAACTGCGAAGAAAATCGCAAAGAAGACAACTGTAGCGATAACAGTCGCTGTTGAACGGAGTAATTCATCTTTTTTAGGCCAACTTACTTTTTTCATTTCGCGACCTACATCGCCGAAAAAGTTCGTTAAACGCATCTACGGGACCTCCAGTGTATTATTTCAATTATTTATTTTGTTTCCTTGTGAACTGTATGCTGATTGCATGTTTTACAAAATTTCTTTATTTCAAGTCGCTCTACTGAGCTCGTATCTTTCATCGTAGAGTAGTTTCGATTTTTACACTCTTCACATGAGAGTACAACTTTTTTCCTCATTAGTTACACCAACCTTGTAACATTATGTCCCTAAAAATGTATCATACAATAAAAGACAATGTCAATGTCATGCCTTTTGTACTCCCTACAAAAAGAAAACAGGTGATTTTTACACCTGTAGTACTTGTTATGAATTTAAAGTGGTACTCTCTCGCATTTCCATATATCGTTCCAATTTCCGCTTCACCCTCTGTAAAGCGTTATCAATAGATTTCACATGTCTATTTAACTGTTCCGAAATCTCTTGATAAGAACGGCCGTCTAGATATAAAGAAAGCACTTTTCTTTCTAAATCGCTTAATAATTCAGATATTTTAGATTCTATGTCTGTATATTCTTCCTGACTTATAATCATTTCTTCAGGATCAGTTACCTTCGCTTCCGAAATAACATCTAATAATGTCCGATCAGATTCCTCGTCATAAATCGGTTTATCTAAAGACACATATGAATTTAACGGAATATGCTTTTGCCTGGTTGCTGTTTTAATAGCGGTAATAATTTGTCGAGTGATACACAGTTCAGCAAATGCTTTGAATGAAGACAGCTTGTCCTCCTTATAATCACGAATCGCTTTAAACAATCCAATCATACCTTCTTGAACAATATCTTCTCGATCGGCACCCACTAAGAAATAAGATCTCGATTTCGCGCGAACAAAGTTCTTATATTTGTGAATCAAATATTCTAGAGCGTCAGTATTACCTTTTCGAACTAACTCAACGATTGCCTCATCTTCTAAATCACGAAATGTAACGTCGCCTACACTTACGAAGCCTGCTTCCACCTTGATCCCTCCGACCGCTATTTATTTAGCAATATTATACAGTAAAAAGACAAAGAGCGTCAATGCTTCAACGCTCTCCTCTTCTTAATTTTTCTAACTTTTCTGTAATATCTTTACTAAATATCTTTCGCATGGCGGGTTGCTTTTCTTTTGTGTCTTGTGTACGCCTTCTTACTTGTTGCTCCATCGCTTGTACTTCCAACTCTAATTCCCGCGCAGATTTCCGGAGCGCACCTTGAGCAAATATAACCCATTGTTCCGTATAATCAGAAGTCGCAACATATATTTGCGTATTTATATTTCTAAGTTCAATCGCAAGTTGCTCTATCTTTTCATCTGCCGTTTGATTCTTCCTCGTGAATATAACTTCCACACGCGATTGTTTCATCTTTTTTTCAATACCGTGGACTGTATACGCATCAAAAACTATCATTACCTTTGTCCCTGTGTAACCTTGGTAATCCGCCATCTTATCAATCAGTGCATCTCTTGATGACTGCAAATCTACATCCCGTAGTTTCTTCAAGTCTCCCCAAGCTCCAATAATGTTGTAACCGTCAACGATTAAAATATCGTTCATTTTTTATTTACCAATTTCGTTACGTTTACGATATACCTCATACATTAACAAACTTGCGGCCACTGAAGCATTTAAGGATGTAACTTTACCAACCATCGGTAAAGTAATTAAGAAATCACATTTTTCACCAATAATACGACTCATACCTTTTCCTTCACTTCCAATTACTAATCCAATTGGCATTTTACCATCTAAATTACGATAATCCGTTTTCCCTTTTGCATCTGTACCAGCAATCCAAAGTCCACGTTCTTTTAATTCATCGATTGTACGAGATAAATTCGTTACGCGTGCAACAGGAATATATTCAATTGCCCCAGTAGATGCTTTCGCAACTGATGCAGTAAGTCCCACAGCTCTTCTTTTCGGAATTATAATTCCATGAGCCCCTGTTGCGTCCGCAGTACGCATAATAGAACCTAGGTTATGCGGGTCTTCAATTTCATCTAGAATTAAGAAGAACGGATCTTCGTTACGCTTCTCTGCTACTTTAAATAGATCTTCTAGCTCCGCATATTGATATGCGGCCACTTGAGCAATTACACCTTGATGGTTCCCCTCAACTAATTGATCTAACTTCTTTTTTGGTGCATGTTGCAAAATAATTTTATTTTCTTTCGCTAGTGCTAGTACAATTTGTACTTGTCCTTTGGCAGCACCTTCTGCGATCCAAATTTTATTAATATCTCTCCCTGATCGTAACGCTTCAATTACAGGGTTACGTCCGATAATATATTCACTACTCATGATGATGTGCCCCCTTCCTTTTCTTCTAGAACAGCAATTGCCTTATATACAATTTCGTCTAATCTTTCACGATTATTTAATAAGTGATGATAGCCAATTAACGCTTCAAAGGCTGTACTATGTCGATATGTTTGTACATCTGTATTTTTCGGAACAGTACCTGAATTTGCATTACGCCCTCTTCTTAGTACTGCCTCTTCTTCCTCAGTTAAAAATGCTGTCTCTAATAAATGATAAACAACTTTCGCCTGTGCTTTTGCCGAAACAAAGCTTGTCCCTAATCGATGCAACTGATTAGGACGAACCTTCCCTTTTTGAAGTAGGTGATAGCGGATATATTGTTCATATACCGCATCACCCATATATGCTAACGCTAAGCTGTTTAATTGCTTTGCATCAATCATTCTTATCCTCTTTTCCATCTTGTACCTTGAGCGGTATCTTCTAAAATAATATTACGATCTTTTAAATCATCGCGAATCTGATCTGATAATGCAAAATCACGATTTTTACGAGCTTCAATACGTTTTTGAATAAGCGCCTCAATTTCTTCATCTAGTAACTCTTCTTGTGCTAATTCTAACCCTAAAATATCAAATAATGTTTCAAGTTGTTTTACGTATGCTTGAATTACCACTGTAGACGTATGTTCTTCCAGTAAATATTGATTTGCATGATTTGCTACATTATATAACTCAGTGATTGCATTAGCAGTATTGAAATCATCATTCATCGCTTCTTCAAATGCAGTTTGGAATTTTTCCAGATCAGCTAACCATTTCTCATTATGATCTGTTAAATCCGTACTACTTTCCATACGGTGTTTCAAATTACCGTAAGCTGTTTTAATTCTTTCCAGTCCGTTATTTGTGCTTTGTAATAACTCTTCACTGAAATTAATTGGGTGACGATAATGTACTGATAGCATAAAGAATCTAATTAACTGCGGATCATATTGCTTAATGATATCGTGAACTAAAATGAAGTTCCCAAGTGACTTAGACATTTTCTCATTATTAATATTAATATATCCATTGTGCATCCAATAACGTGCAAATGTTTTTCCTGTTAGCGCCTCAGACTGCGCAATTTCATTCTCATGATGAGGAAATGCCAAGTCTTGACCACCGGCGTGAATATCAATTGTGTCCCCTAAGTATTTACGCGCCATTGCCGAGCATTCGATATGCCAGCCTGGACGACCTTGACCCCAAGGGCTTTCCCAGAAGATTTCTCCTTCTTTCGCAGCTTTCCATAGTGCAAAATCAAGAGGGTCTTGTTTCTTTTCTCCTACTTCAATACGCGCACCGTGACGTAAGTCCGCGATCGGTTGATGTGATAACTTACCGTACCCTTCGAATTCCTTCGTTCTAAAGTACACATCCCCTTCTGATTCATATGCATATTCTTTATTCACAAGTTCTTGAATAAATTCAATAATAATATCCATATTTTCTGTTACACGCGGATGAACTGTTGCATGTTTGCAACCTAATGCTGTTACATCTTCAAAGTACGCTTCCACGAAACGGTCCGCAATTGTCGGCACATCTTCGCCTAACTCATTTGCTGCTTTAATTAATTTATCATCTACGTCAGTAAAGTTAGATACATACTGCACATCGTACCCTTTATATTCTAAATAACGGCGCACTGTATCAAATACCATAGGTGGTCTTGCGTTCCCGATGTGAATATAGTTATAAACTGTAGGTCCGCATACATACATCTTCACCTTATTTTCTTCTAATGGAATAAACTCTTCCTTTTGACGTGTTAACGTATTATAAATGTGAATAGTCATTTTTATCCTTCCTTTCTACCTTTACTTCAAGTTGTTTTTTCAATTTATCAAGTTCTACTTCCATGACCTTTAATTTATCAAAAATTGGGTCTGGAAGGTCGGAATGATTTAATTCTTGACCGATCTTTACTCCATTTTGAATAACGACTCGGCCAGGTATACCTACAACTGTAGAATGTGCAGGGACTTCTTTTAATACGACAGAACCTGCTCCAATTTTAGAATTCTCTCCAACTGTAATAGAACCTAGTACTTTAGCACCCGTTGCAATTAATACATTATCCTGGATTGTAGGGTGCCTCTTTCCCTTTTCTTTACCCGTACCACCTAATGTAACTCCTTGATAGATCGTTACATTGTCACCAATTTCGCACGTTTCTCCAATTACAACCCCCATTCCATGGTCAATGAAAAAACGACGACCAATTGTTGCTCCTGGATGAATCTCAATGCCAGTAAAGAAACGACTAACTTGTGAGATCCAACGTGCAATAAAGAAGAAATTCTTTTTATAAAAAGCATGTGCAATTCGATGGGCCCAAACTGCATGTAATCCAGAGTAAGTCAAAATGACTTCGAAATAACTTCTTGCCGCTGGATCCTGTTCAAAAACGACTTCAATATCTTCCCGAAGCCTCTTAAACATCGACGTTCCCTCCCCTTTATGGGCTGCTTTTTCGAGTGAACTAACTCCCTACTTATCCCCCTAAATCTTTATACACGTGGATAAAGCTTATACTCACACCCAGTTTTACGGTATAAAAAAAGACGCCTCTGTCATATTGACAGAGACGCCTTATAAGCGCGGTTCCACTCTGTTTAGGCTAAAAAAGCCTCAAACTCATCTCTGATAACGGTGTACACCGCTTCTGCTTACTTTACGTCCTAAGACGTTTCGCAAAACCATTTGCTGTTCAGCAGAAGACTCGAAGGGGCATTTCAAAAACCCGCTTATAAACCACTTCCAGCCTAAGGTGGTTCTCTCTGTAAAAAGCCTGATTTTCTACTTCTCCTTCTCGTCGCTTTTCCTTATTAGGTTTTAAGTATACTTATTATATTTCTAAACCTAGAAAATGTTAACCAATTACTTTTTGAAGACGATTTAAAACTTTTTCTTTTCCAAGAAGTGCAATAGCATTAGGAAGCTCTGGGCCGTGTGTTTGACCAGTAGTTGCAACACGGATTGGCATAAATAAGTTTTTACCTTTATGACCTGTTTCCTTTTGAACTGCTTTAATAGCAGCCTTAATTGCTGCCGGTTCCATAGCTTCTAGTGCTTCTACTTGACCAGCAAATGCACGAAGTACTTCTGGTACTTGTTCACCTTTTAATACTTCTTGTCCTTCTTCTTCATAATCAACATGATCTTTGAAGAACATTTCAGAAAGCTCTACAATTTCAGCTCCAAAGCTCATTTGTTCATGATATAACGCAATTACATCACGAATCCAAGCTTGTTCTTGTTCACTTAAAGTTTCACCTATACGTCCAGCCTTCACTAAATGCGGTAAACTTAATTCTACCACCGTATCTAAATCTTGCTTTTTCATATATTGGTTGTTCATCCATTTTAGTTTTTGAGAATCAAATAATGCAGGTGATTTTGATAAACGAGCTGCATCGAACATTTTGATAAACTCTTCTTGAGAGAAGATTTCTTCTTCTCCTACTGGCGACCAACCTAGTAATGCAATAAAGTTAAAGATTGCTTCTGGAAGATATCCAAGCTCTTTATATTGCTCAATAAATTGAATAATAGATTCATCACGCTTACTTAATTTTTTACGGCTTTCATTTACAATTAAAGTCATATGACCGAATTGTGGAATATCCCAACCGAAAGCTTCATAAATCATCATTTGTTTTGGCGTGTTTGAAATATGGTCATCACCACGAAGCACGTGTGTAATTTCCATTAAGTGATCATCTACTGCTACTGCAAAGTTATAAGTTGGAATCCCATCTTTTTTCACAATAACGAAATCACCGAAATCATTTGAATGGAATGCAACTTCATCTTTTACAATATCTTTAAATGTGTAATCACGGTCAGCTGGTACACGGAAACGAATACTTGGAATACGTCCCTCAGCTTCAAATTCTTTCACTTGCGCTTCAGTTAAATCACGGTGGTTACCTGCGTAACGAGGTGTTTCACCACGAGCAATTTGCCCTTCGCGTTCTGCTTCTAGTTCTTCTTCTGTCATATAACATTTGTAAGCTAAACCACGCTCTAATAAATCTTCATATAACTTTTTATAAATATCTAAACGCTCTGTTTGACGATATGGTCCAAATTCACCACCAACATCAACACCTTCATCCCAGTCCATACCGAGCCATTTCAAGTATTTTAATTGGCTTTCTTCTCCACCAGCAACATTACGTTTTACATCAGTATCTTCAATACGAATAATAAACTTACCATCTTGATGACGAGCAAATAAATAATTAAATAATGCCGTACGCGCATTTCCGATATGTAAGTGTCCTGTTGGACTTGGCGCATAGCGCACTCTCACTTGCTTTTCCATAATTGGTACACCTTCCATTCTTAATGTCAACACATTCTATAATTGTACACCAAAAAAATGTGATTATCCATCTTACGAATTAAAAACCATTATTTTTTCTGTAATAAAACAACTGCTTGAGAAGCAATTCCTTCTTCTCTACCTGTAAATCCTAATTTTTCTGTTGTTGTTGCCTTTACATTGATATTATCAATAGACGTTTCTAATAGTTCACTAATGCGTTTACGCATACTTTCAATATGTGGTGCCATTTTTGGCTTTTGAGCAATAATTGTACAATCTAAATTTCCTAATTCATAACCTTGTTCACGCACAAATTCCCAAACCTTTTGCAACAATACAGCTGAATCAGCATCTTTAAAGGCAGGGTCTGTATCAGGGAAATGTTTTCCGATATCTCCTGCTGCAATTGCACCTAAACAAGCGTCCGCGATTGTATGTAACAATACATCTGCATCGGAGTGACCGATTAATCCTTTCTCATGAGGAATTGTAACCCCACCAATAATTAACGGTCTACCCTCTGCGAATTCATGTACATCAAAACCTTGTCCAATTCGAAACATTTTTTACATCCTCCTCGAGCTAAACTACTGAGCTTTATGATTCTATATTATATCGCTATCTTTATAAAGAAAAGCCCGGCTGTTGCCGAGCTTTTCTTCGCTATAATCATTGCTATCATTTCTTTTGAACGTGAAGAAAACTTTCAGCAATTAGTAAATCCTCTGGAGTCGTCACCTTAATATTATAGTAACTCCCCTCTACTACACCTACTTGCTTCCCGATACGTTCTACCAGACTTGCATCATCTGTACCAAGAAAACAACTCTGTTTCGCACTTCTATGAGCTTCTAACAAAAGAGAAACAGAGAACCCTTGCGGTGTTTGTACAGCTTTCAGCTGAGATCTTTCTACTGTTTCTACAACAACACCCTGCTCTACTTTCTTAACAGTATCTTTCACTGGCACCGCACAAATGGAAGCTCCATATTTTTCTGCTGCAGTTAATACATCTTGAATCACTTTATTCGTTACAAACGGGCGCGCACCGTCATGTACAAGAACATACTCAACATCACTCGTATGCTGAATCGCGTTATATACACTATCTTGTCTTTCAGCTCCACCTTGAATAAATTGCACTGGCTTTTTAACCGGATACTTCTGCATTAACTCTTCAAAATACGGGCGCTCTTCTTCATTAATTGCCATAATAATATTTTTACATGCTTTATCCTTTTCAAAAGCACGTAACGTATGCACAATAATCGGTACTTCATTAATAAGTAAGAACAACTTATTTTTGCCAGCACCCATCCGCTTTCCTTGACCCGCTGCTGGAATAATTAATGTATACATATTAATAATCCTCTACTTATAATGCTTTTTCTAATAATTTACGTTTGGCAAAAATCATACGCCCCGCCGATGTTTGTAACACACTCGTAACGAGTACATCGAGTTGTGAGCCCACATATTCTCTACCATCTTCTACTACAATCATTGTGCCATCATCTAAATATGCCACACCTTGATTTTGTTCTTTTCCATCTTTTACAACATAAACACTTAGTTCTTCACCTGGGAGTACAACAGGTTTAATTGCATTAGCTAAATCGTTAATGTTTAACACCGTTACCCCTTGTAATTCAGAGACCTTGTTTAAGTTGAAGTCATTCGTTACTACCGTTCCACCAGTGATTTTCGCTAACTTTACAAGTTTGCTATCCACTTCTTGAATATCGTCGAAATCGCCTTCATAAATTTCTACCGGAATCGGCATCTCTTTTTGAATACGATTTAAAATATCTAATCCTCTGCGACCACGATTACGTTTTAAAGCATCAGAAGAATCGGCAATGTGCTGAAGTTCTTCTAACACGAATTGTGGAATGACAATTGTTCCTTCTAAAAACTTTGTTTGGCAAATATCAGCAATACGTCCATCGATAATTACACTTGTATCAAGAATTTTCCAATGCGCTAAAGATTCTTCTACCTCATTTTCTGGTTCTTCATTCTCACTATTATTATTTTTCTTTTTCCCACGTTGTGGTAATGTAAATAATCCTAGCAATTCATTCCTCTTTTTAAACCCTACTTGGAATCCTAAATATCCTAGTAAAAGAGTAAAGAACACTTGCAACACTGTACTAATAACTGGAATTGTAAATTCACGAATTGGTATTAAAATTAAATACGCAACAATAAGCCCAGAGATTAACCCTAATGTACCAAATAAAACATCTGCTACAGGCGCCTTTACAAGAGCCTCTTCAATATGCTTAATAAGTTGAACAATATAATCTACAAGCCAAAATGTTGTTAAAAATAAAATAATTGCACCAATAATTGCACGAACATACGATCCTTCCAATAAAGGAACGGCACCGATGTCTAATACATTAATAACTTTTGGGATTAAGTAAATCCCTAACGCTCCCCCGATTACTAAAAAGAAGAGCTGTACAATCCGTTTTAACATCCAACCACCTCCTACTCATTATTAACCATTGTTTCGCTAATCAAAACGCCGAATGCAAAAGCGGACGTGTTTTTTTATAAATAGTTTTATTTACCAATATATCATATCATATACCAAAAATGTTCTAGTGTCGTTATATTATGGAATCAATGTAATATTCTTAATTGTGTCTACTCATATAGAGATGCTCTTGAATTCTTTTTAGGCCTTCTCGTATTTTCTTCGCCCTGACTTCTCCAATTCCTTCCACATCATCTAATTCATTAATAGTTGCACGACAAACACCCTGCAAGGTTTTAAATCGATTAATTAAATTTTCAATGATAAGTGGTGGAACACGCGAAATTTTGCTTGTGATTCGGTATCCTCTCGGCGTCACACTTTCTTCTAAGCTCGTTTGTCCCGGATATCCGAGCAATTTAACTAAATCACTATCCTCTAGAAGTTGTGTATTCGCAAGCTCTTGTAACTTTTTCAAAATTTGATGATGGTCTTGTGTTTTTTCTTGATAGTAATCTTTAATTAATAGCGCTGCCTCTGCTTCTAAGTCGGCTAGTAGTTCCGTAAGTTGTAAACGAATTAACCTACCTTCTGTTCCCAATTCATGAATATAGCTCAATATTTCATTTTTAATACGTAGTACCATTTCAACACTATGTAAAACATGAACCACCTCGGACATTGTAACAACCTCTTCAAATTCTAGAATGCCCAAATTCGTAATCCCATCATTCCATACAGCCTTATATTTTTCTAACGTCTGAATAGCCTGGTTTGCCTTTGTTAAAATAACACCTATATCTTTTAGTGTATAACGTAAATTCCCTTGGTATAGTGTAATTACGTTACGTCTTTGTGAAATAGCCACAACAAGGCTACCAGTCTGCTTTGCTACACGCTCCGCTGTTCGGTGGCGCATACCTGTCTCAATAGAGTCGATAGATGACTCTGGAACTAACTGTGCGTTCGCAATCAAAATTTTACTTCCAGTTTCATTTAAAATAAGTGCCCCATCCATTTTTGCTAATTCGTATAAACTAGCCGGAGAAAATGCACAATTAATATGAAAACCTCCATCAACAATACTTTTAATCTGCTCATTATATCCAAGAACAATTAATCCCCCTGTTTGTGCGCGAAGTACATTATCTATCCCTTCGCGCAGTGGTGTTCCCGGGGCCACAAGTTGTAAAATATTAATCATACTTTTGACACGTTGCTTGTTTTCTTCCATAGCCTAGCCTCCTAATGTCAAACGAAGCGCTTCTCCTAAATTAGATACACCAACTACCTCAATCCCATCTGGAATTGTCCATCCTCCCAAATTTTTTCTAGGAATAATAGCGCGTTGAAATCCTAATTTAGCTGCTTCTTGTACACGTTGTTCAATTCTTGATACTCTTCTTATTTCTCCAGTTAATCCTACTTCTCCTATTACTGCATCGGTTGGTGCCGTAGATTTATCTCTAAAACTTGAAGCTATACTTAAAGCGACAGCTAAATCAATTGCTGGTTCATCTAACTTCAAACCACCTGCTACTTTTAAATATGCATCCTGATTTTGCAATAATAAGCCTGTTCTTTTTTCTAGCACTGCCATAATAAGCGATACACGGTTATGATCAATTCCCGTTGCCATTCTTCGAGGGTTTCCAAAACTAGTAGGGGAGATTAATGCTTGTATTTCTACTAAAACTGGTCTTGTTCCTTCCATTGAGGCAACCACTGTTGATCCTGCAACCCCAACTGGTCTTTCCTCAAGAAAAATTTCAGAAGGGTTTAATACTTCTGCAAGGCCAAGCTCTTTCATTTCAAAAATACCCATTTCATTCGTAGAACCAAAACGATTCTTTACTGCTCGCAAAATGCGGTATGTATGATGACGGTCTCCTTCAAAGTAAAGAACTGCATCGACCATATGTTCTAACATACGAGGTCCTGCAATCGCTCCCTCTTTTGTCACATGTCCAACGATAAAAATAGGGATCCCTTTCGTTTTTGCAAGTTTCATTAATTCCGCTGTACATTCACGAACTTGTGCCACACTTCCCGGCGCTGATGTTACTTCAGGTAGATGTATTGTTTGAATAGAATCAATAACAACAAAGGCTGGGTTCACCTCTTCAATATGTGTTGCAATTCGCTGTAAATCCGTCTCTGATACAACAAATAGATTACTACCATTTACATGTAAACGATCCGCACGCAGTTTAATCTGTTTTGCTGATTCTTCACCCGATATATATAGGACATCATATGAAGAATCTGCTAATTGCGATGATATTTGTAACAGTAACGTTGATTTTCCAATCCCGGGGTCTCCACCAATCAGTACTAAGGATCCATCTACAATCCCGCCACCAAGTACACGGTTAAATTCTTGAAATTTTGTTTCAATACGCGCCTCAGACTTTGTTTCCACTTCTGTTAGACGTCTTGGTTTTGTTACTTCTGTTTGAATTGCATTGGCATAATTAAGGCGCCTTGATGATACAACTGGTTCCATCTCTTCAACAAGCGTATTCCATTGACCACATCCAGGGCATTTCCCCATATATTTTGGTGACTGATACCCACACTCTTGACATGTGAATTTTGTTTTCTTTTTAGCCATATTGTTTTATATCTCACTTCACTTTCATCTATAACAATTTATCCTTGTCGTACAAGAAAGAGGGCTATCTCGTAGCCCTCTTAGTTTGTCTATACTTATTTTACCTTTTCAGCACTATGAATGACAAATGATTCTCCTTCAACATCAAAGATAACTTTTTGTCCTTTCTCAATAGCACCTTTTAAAAGTTCTTCCGATAGTCTATCTTCTACATGTTTCTGAATTGCTCTACGAAGCGGACGAGCACCGTACTCTCGGTCAAACCCTTTATCAGCAATAGCCGAAATCGCTCCTTCTGTTAAATGCAATTCAATTTCTTGCTCTTTTAAGCGATTTACTAACTGATTTACCATAAGTGTTACAATCTCTTGAATATGTTTTTTCTCAAGCATATGGAACACGATAATTTCATCAATACGGTTTAAGAATTCTGGACGGAATGCCTTTTTCAGTTCATCCATTACTTTACCTTTCATATCTGAATAATCGCGGCTCTCATCTTGTACGTTAAATCCAAGATGCTTATTACGTTTTAATGCTTCTGCACCAACGTTAGATGTCATAATAACAATTGTATTACGGAAATCAACTGTACGCCCTTTAGAATCTGTTAAGCGACCATCTTCTAATACTTGTAGTAAAATGTTAAACACATCAGGATGAGCTTTCTCTACTTCATCTAATAAGACAACTGAATATGGCTTACGGCGAACCTTTTCTGTTAATTGTCCACCTTCTTCATATCCAACATATCCTGGAGGAGATCCAACTAAACGAGAAGTAGAATGCTTCTCCATGTACTCAGACATATCGATGCGAATCATTGCATCCTCATCACCGAACATAGATTCTGCCAACGCTCTTGCTAGCTCCGTTTTACCTACACCTGTTGGTCCTAAGAAAATAAATGAACCAATCGGACGTTTCGGATCTTTCAAGCCTGCTCTAGCACGACGAACAGCTTTCGCTACAGCTACTACCGCTTCATCTTGACCAATAACACGATCGTGAAGAATCGATTCTAAGTTTAATAATTTATCAGTCTCTGTTTGTGCAAGTTTAGAAACCGGGATACGAGTCCACGTAGAAACGACATTTGCAATATCTTCTACTGTCACTTCTGAGTTTTCTTTTCCTTGTTGCTCTTTCCATTGACGCTTCGTATCTTCTAACTTCTCACGTAAGCGTTGTTCCATATCACGTAACGAAGCAGCTTTTTCAAATTCTTGACTTTGTACAGCTGCATCTTTCTCTTTTCTAATTTCCTCAAGCTTCACTTCAAGCTCTTTTAGATTTGGTGGTGTTGTATAAGAGCGTAAGCGAACCTTTGAAGCAGCTTCATCAATTAAATCAATTGCTTTATCTGGTAAGAAACGATCTGTAATATAACGATCTGAAAGCTTTACAGCTGCATCAATTGCATCATCCGTAATAGATACGCGGTGATGTGCCTCATAACGATCGCGTAAACCTTTCAAAATTTGAGTTGATTCATCTAAACTTGGCTCATCAACGTGAATTGGTTGGAAACGTCTCTCTAAAGCTGCGTCTTTTTCAATATATTTGCGGTATTCATCTAACGTTGTCGCCCCAATACATTGTAATTCACCACGAGCTAAAGATGGTTTTAAAATATTCGATGCGTCAATAGCACCTTCTGCGCCACCTGCACCAATTAATGTATGAAGTTCATCAATAAATAGAATGATATTTCCTGCTTGGCGGATTTCATCCATTACTTTCTTCAAACGGTCTTCAAATTCACCACGGTATTTCGTTCCGGCTACCACCGTACCCATATCTAGTGTCATAACACGCTTATCTCTTAAAGTTTCAGGAACTTCATTATTTACAATTTGTTGTGCTAATCCTTCTGCAATTGCCGTTTTACCTACACCAGGCTCCCCAATTAATACAGGGTTGTTTTTTGTTCTACGACTTAAAACTTCAATTACACGTTGAATTTCTTTACCACGTCCAATAACAGGATCTAAACGATTTTCACGTGCAACAACTGTTAAATCACGTGCTAAGCTATCAAGTGTTGGTGTATTTGCATTTGTTGAAGAACCACCTTGATGACCTGAACTTGCTTCATTACTTCCAAGAAGTTGCAATACTTGTTGTCTTGCCTTATTTAAGCTAACACCTAAATTATTTAAAACACGTGCTGCTACCCCTTCACCTTCGCGAATTAAACCAAGTAAGATATGTTCTGTTCCAACATAAGAATGGCCTAATTTGCGAGCTTCATCCATAGACAACTCAATAACCTTTTTAGCACGCGGTGTATAATGTACAGTTTGAGAAGCTTCTGTTCCGCGCCCAATTAACGCTTCTACCTCTTTTTGAACTTTCTCCGGGCTTAATCCAAGAGCAATCAACGCTTTTGCTGCAATTCCTTCACCTTCGCGTACAAGCCCAAGTAAAATATGTTCTGTTCCAATATTGTTATGCCCAATACGAATCGCTTCCTCTTGAGATAAAGCTAATACTTTCTGTGCTCTTTCTGTAAATCTTCCAAACATCATAGAAATCGCCTCCTACTTGCGCTTAGTTTTTTTCAATACGTAATCGCTCACGGATTAAGGTTGCTCTTCGATAATCTCTTTCTTCTGGTCCTAAAGGTCCTCCTGCATATTGTTGTAAAATGCCTGGTTGTGTAAGGACCATTAGCTCAGTCAAAATATTTCTCGATATACCTTTTATATATCCTAAATCAATACCAAGTCGTAAATCTGATAAGCAATTGGCTGCTTCCGCAGATTGAATTAAACGACTGTTGGCTAGTATGCCATAAGAGCGATAAACTTTATCTTCAAGCTCAATACTTGAATTTTGTACAATTAATTCTCTAGCCATCTTTTCTTGCTGTATGATTTGTTGAATGACACTCTTTAAATCTGCAATAATATCTTCTTCAGATTTTCCTAGCGTCATTTGGTTTGACACTTGAAATATATTACCTAACGCTTCGCTACCTTCACCGTATATTCCTCTTACTACTAACCCTAATTTTTGAATTACTTGTATAATGCGGCTAATTCTTTTCGTTAAAACGAGTCCCGGTAAATGAATCATTACGGAAGCCCTCAATCCTGTACCAACATTAGTAGGGCAGCTTGTAATATATCCAAGTGATTCATCAAAAGCATATTCAACCTCTTTCTCAATCCAATTATCTATTTGATTGGCACTTTGAAGAGCCTCTGATAACTGCAATCCTGAAAATAAGCACTGAATCCGAATATGGTCTTCTTCATTCAGCATAACACTAATATGTTCGCTTTCTGACAATAGACATGCTCCATATTCTGTTCCTGCAAGGTTGGGACTAATTAAATGCTTTTCAACTAATACTCTCCTTTGAAGAGGCGTCAATTCATTCATTTGTAATAGCTCAAACTCTCCAAAAGGTTCTACCGTTTTATTTATAAATTCCTTTTTAAATAATTCTTGAATCAGTTTAGCTTCTTCTTCATTTTGCATAGTAGAGAATTGATATTTTTTAAAATTACGAGCCAAACGAATTCGACTACTTAAAACAATATCAGAATCAGGGCCATCCCCCTTCATCCATGGACTAATCGCTTCATTCATAATTTTGTCCAGTGACATAGAACTATTCCCCCTCTCTATGCTCACTAAGCTGATTTTCAAGGTTTCTAATTTTATCCCTTACTTCAGCAGCTTTCTCAAATTCCTCTTTCTGTACGTATTGTTTCAGAATGAGTTTTAGTTCATCTAATTCTTTCTTTAAGTGAATATTTCCTTCTATACGCTCCGGAATTTTTCCGCAATGATCTGTATGCCCGCCGTGAAGACGTTTTAATAACGGCTTTAAATGTTCCTTAAATGTATCGTAACAAGAAGCACATCCAAAGCGTCCTACCTTTGTAAGTTGCTCATATGTCATTTTACAATCTGGACATCTTAATATATTTGTGTTCGAAAATCCGCTTTTTCCTTCTTCAAACATTGTTGATTCACCGTGTAATAACCCAGCAAATAAATCATGGAATGAAAAGTTAGACTGCGATGATTGAAAGAAAGACGTATAGCCACTTTGTTCTGCACATTGCTCACAAAGATGAACTTCCGCCTTCTTTTCGTTAATTACTTTTGTATAATGTAAAGTTGCTGGTCTTATATTACAGTTTTGACAAGTCATCACTATCCCCACCTTTACAACAGGAACGATCTATCTCATAGTACTTTTCATACATTACTAGACTGTTCACTTTCCTTTATTCGTTTACATAAAAGTGCGTGTTGTTTTTTTCAAAACTTCTACAATATTTAACTGCTTTATCTCTTAGTTATTATTCTTTTACAAAAGCTGTATTTATTTATATTTCAGTGTTCTTAACATTGCGCATAATATTCGAGCCCTAAGTTCATCTCTAGAAGGAACATCCATTGATAATACAGAACGATCTAGTACGCTTAACATAAGTTTAGCTTCACGATTCGTTATGATTCCCTCTTCTATTAAACGTATAATCATACTCTCTGCATTTCCTTGCGCAACGCTATGATCAATCATATGAAGCATTTGATCAATAATGTCTATATCATCATGCAGTTTGACTTTTATAATGCGAATGTAACCTCCTCCACCACGTTTACTTTCTACTACAAATCCTCTTTCTAACGTAAAACGGGTATTGATTACATAATTGATTTGAGATGGTACGCACTCGAATCGATCCGCAATCTCATTTCTTTTGATTTCAATCACATTATTATTACTTAAGTCAATAACTTGCTTTAGATATTGCTCAATGATATCAGATATATTTCTCATTTATCCGCCACCTTTATTGACTTTGACTATCTTTGACTTTAATTATATACGTATTAATAAAATTTGCAACTCTTTTGCTTATTTACTATCCTAGCCACATTTTCCTGTATTTAATCAAAATAATAATTATTTAAATACATTTTTAATTACTATGGATTATAAAAGAAAACACGAAAAAACACGAGTCATTTGACTCGTGTTTAGTTGCTTGGCGACGTCCTACTCTCACAGGGACAAGGTCCCAACTACCATCGGCGCTAGAGAGCTTAACTTCCGTGTTCGGTATGGGAACGGGTGTGACCTCTCTGCCATCATCACCAAACTATGAAGGCATATTCCTTCAAAACTAGATAACATTTGCTTCATATTATATGGTTAAGTCCTCGATCTATTAGTATTCGTCAGCTCCACATGTCACCATGCTTCCACCTCGAACCTATCAACCTGATCATCTTTCAGGGATCTTACTAGCTTACGCTATGGGAAATCTCATCTTGAGGGGGGCTTCATGCTTAGATGCTTTCAGCACTTATCCCTTCCGCACATAGCTACCCAGCTATGCCCTTGGCAGAACAACTGGTACACCAGCGGTGCGTCCATCCCGGTCCTCTCGTACTAAGGACAGCTCCTCTCAAATTTCCTACGCCCACGACGGATAGGGACCGAACTGTCTCACGACGTTCTGAACCCAGCTCGCGTACCGCTTTAATGGGCGAACAGCCCAACCCTTGGGACCGACTACAGCCCCAGGATGCGATGAGCCGACATCGAGGTGCCAAACCTCCCCGTCGATGTGGACTCTTGGGGGAGATAAGCCTGTTATCCCCGGGGTAGCTTTTATCCGTTGAGCGATGGCCCTTCCATGCGGAACCACCGGATCACTAAGCCCGACTTTCGTCCCTGCTCGACTTGTAGGTCTCGCAGTCAAGCTCCCTTATGCCTTTGCACTCTACGAATGATTTCCAACCATTCTGAGGGAACCTTTGGGCGCCTCCGTTACACTTTAGGAGGCGACCGCCCCAGTCAAACTGCCCACCTGACACTGTCTCCCGGGTCGATAAGACCCGTAGGTTAGAATTTCAATACAGTCAGGGCGGTATCCCACCAGCGCCTCCACCGAAGCTAGCGCTCCGGTTTCAAAGGCTCCCGCCTATCCTGTACAAACTGTACCAAAATTCAATATCAGGCTACAGTAAAGCTCCACGGGGTCTTTCCGTCCTGTCGCGGGTAACCTGCATCTTCACAGGTACTATAATTTCACCGAGTCTCTGGTTGAGACAGTGCCCAAATCGTTACACCTTTCGTGCGGGTCGGAACTTACCCGACAAGGAATTTCGCTACCTTAGGACCGTTATAGTTACGGCCGCCGTTTACTGGGGCTTCAGTTCAGAGCTTCGCTTACGCTAACCCCTCTCCTTAACCTTCCAGCACCGGGCAGGTGTCACCCCCTATACTTCGCCTTACGGCTTCGCAGAGAGCTGTGTTTTTGCTAAACAGTCGCTTGGGCCTATTCACTGCGGCTTTCCGTTAAGAAAGCACCCCTTCTCCCGAAGTTACGGGGTCATTTTGCCGAGTTCCTTAACCAGAGTTCTCTCGCACACCTTAGGATTCTCTCCTCGCCTACCTGTGTCGGTTTGCGGTACAGGCACCTTTTATCTCGCTAGAAGCTTTTCTTGGCAGCGGGGAATCAAAGACTTCGCTCCATAAGGAGCTTCCCCATCACAGCTCAGCCTTCACGATAAGCGGATTTGCCTACTTATCAGCCTAACTGCTTGGACGTGCACAACCAATCGCACGCTTCTTCTATCCTTCTGCGTCCCTCCATTGCTCAAACGATAAAGAGGTGGTACAGGAATATCAACCTGTTGTCCATCGCCTACGCCTGTCGGCCTCGGCTTAGGTCCTGACTAACCCTGAGCGGACGAGCCTTCCTCAGGAAACCTTAGGCATTCGGTGGACGGGATTCTCACCCGTCTTTCGCTACTCATACCGGCATTCTCACTTCTAAGCACTCCACCAGTCCTTCCGGTCTGACTTCACTGTCCTTAGAACGCTCCCCTACCACTGATACCATTCGGTATCAATCCGCAGCTTCGGTGGTGTATTTAGCCCCGGTACATTTTCGGCGCAGAGTCACTCGACTAGTGAGCTATTACGCACTCTTTAAATGGTGGCTGCTTCTAAGCCAACATCCTAGTTGTCTAAGCAACTCCACATCCTTTTCCACTTAATACACACTTTGGGACCTTAGCTGGCGGTCTGGGCTGTTTCCCTTTTGACTACGGATCTTATCACTCGCAGTCTGACTCCTAAGGATAAGTCATTGGCATTCGGAGTTTGACTGAATTCGGTAATCCGATGAGGACCCCTAGTCCAATCAGTGCTCTACCTCCAAGACTCTTACACTTAAGGCTAGCCCTAAAGCTATTTCGGGGAGAACCAGCTATCTCCAGGTTCGATTGGAATTTCTCCGCTACCCACACCTCATCCCCGCACTTTTCAACGTGCGTGGGTTCGGGCCTCCATTCAGTGTTACCTGAACTTCACCCTGGACATGGGTAGATCACCTGGTTTCGGGTCTACGACCACGTACTAAACGCCCTATTCAGACTCGCTTTCGCTGCGGCTCCGCCTCTTCAGCTTAACCTCGCACGGGATCGTAACTCGCCGGTTCATTCTACAAAAGGCACGCCATCACCCGTTAACGGGCTCTGACTATTTG
>NZ_JBBOWD010000001.1:85000-87500 GCF_038006905.1 Bacillus sp. FSL R9-9834 | reverse complement strand
TCCCGAAAGAAAACGCGCCCGAGAGGAGTCGAACCCCTAACCTCTTGATCCGTAGTCAAACGCTCTATCCAATTGAGCTACGGGCGCATATGGTGCCGAGGGCGGGGGTCGAACCCGCACGGTGGTCACCCACCGCAGGATTTTAAGTCCTGTGCGTCTGCCTGTTCCGCCACCCCGGCATGTCATATTGAAAATTGGAGCGGAAGACGGGATTCGAACCCGCGACCCCAACCTTGGCAAGGTTGTATTCTACCACTGAACTACTTCCGCAAGACATGTTTGAGTTATTTCATTAAAAGTGCGGGTGAAGGGAGTCGAACCCCCACGCCAAAGGCGCTAGATCCTAAGTCTAGTGCGTCTGCCAATTCCGCCACACCCGCATATTCATTAAAAATGGTGAGCCATGAAGGACTCGAACCTTCGACCCTCTGATTAAAAGTCAGATGCTCTACCAACTGAGCTAATGGCTCTTACAATAAAAACTGGTGCCGACTAGAGGACTTGAACCCCCAACCTACTGATTACAAGTCAGTTGCTCTACCAATTGAGCTAAGTCGGCTAAATGGTGGAGGATGACGGGATCGAACCGCCGACCCCCTGCTTGTAAGGCAGGTGCTCTCCCAGCTGAGCTAATCCTCCGAATTGCCTGGCAACGTCCTACTCTCACAGGGACAAGGTCCCAACTACCATCGGCGCTAGAGAGCTTAACTTCCGTGTTCGGTATGGGAACGGGTGTGACCTCTCTGCCATCATTACCAGACTGTATTCATTTAAGACAAGAATTATTGTAACTCATTTAACTTTGAAAGTCAACAAGTTTTTTATATTCTTTCAAAACTAGATAACATTGCTACATATTATATGGTTAAGTCCTCGATCTATTAGTATTCGTCAGCTCCACATGTCACCATGCTTCCACCTCGAACCTATCAACCTGATCATCTTTCAGGGATCTTACTAGCTTACGCTATGGGAAATCTCATCTTGAGGGGGGCTTCATGCTTAGATGCTTTCAGCACTTATCCCTTCCGCACATAGCTACCCAGCTATGCCCTTGGCAGAACAACTGGTACACCAGCGGTGCGTCCATCCCGGTCCTCTCGTACTAAGGACAGCTCCTCTCAAATTTCCTACGCCCACGACGGATAGGGACCGAACTGTCTCACGACGTTCTGAACCCAGCTCGCGTACCGCTTTAATGGGCGAACAGCCCAACCCTTGGGACCGACTACAGCCCCAGGATGCGATGAGCCGACATCGAGGTGCCAAACCTCCCCGTCGATGTGGACTCTTGGGGGAGATAAGCCTGTTATCCCCGGGGTAGCTTTTATCCGTTGAGCGATGGCCCTTCCATGCGGAACCACCGGATCACTAAGCCCGACTTTCGTCCCTGCTCGACTTGTAGGTCTCGCAGTCAAGCTCCCTTATGCCTTTGCACTCTACGAATGATTTCCAACCATTCTGAGGGAACCTTTGGGCGCCTCCGTTACACTTTAGGAGGCGACCGCCCCAGTCAAACTGCCCACCTGACACTGTCTCCCGGGTCGATAAGACCCGTAGGTTAGAATTTCAATACAGTCAGGGCGGTATCCCACCAGCGCCTCCACCGAAGCTAGCGCTCCGGTTTCAAAGGCTCCCGCCTATCCTGTACAAACTGTACCAAAATTCAATATCAGGCTACAGTAAAGCTCCACGGGGTCTTTCCGTCCTGTCGCGGGTAACCTGCATCTTCACAGGTACTATAATTTCACCGAGTCTCTGGTTGAGACAGTGCCCAAATCGTTACACCTTTCGTGCGGGTCGGAACTTACCCGACAAGGAATTTCGCTACCTTAGGACCGTTATAGTTACGGCCGCCGTTTACTGGGGCTTCAGTTCAGAGCTTCGCTTACGCTAACCCCTCTCCTTAACCTTCCAGCACCGGGCAGGTGTCACCCCCTATACTTCGCCTTACGGCTTCGCAGAGAGCTGTGTTTTTGCTAAACAGTCGCTTGGGCCTATTCACTGCGGCTTTCCGTTAAGAAAGCACCCCTTCTCCCGAAGTTACGGGGTCATTTTGCCGAGTTCCTTAACCAGAGTTCTCTCGCACACCTTAGGATTCTCTCCTCGCCTACCTGTGTCGGTTTGCGGTACAGGCACCTTTTATCTCGCTAGAAGCTTTTCTTGGCAGCGGGGAATCAAAGACTTCGCTCCATAAGGAGCTTCCCCATCACAGCTCAGCCTTCACGATAAGCGGATTTGCCTACTTATCAGCCTAACTGCTTGGACGTGCACAACCAATCGCACGCTTCTTCTATCCTTCTGCGTCCCTCCATTGCTCAAACGATAAAGAGGTGGTACAGGAATATCAACCTGTTGTCCATCGCCTACGCCTGTCGGCCTCGGCTTAGGTCCTGACTAACCCTGAGCGGACGAGCCTTCCTCAGGAAACCTTAGGCATTCGGTGGACGGGATTCTCACCCGTCTTTCGCTACTCATACCGGCATTCTCACTTCTAAGC
>NZ_JBBOWD010000001.1:32500-82500 GCF_038006905.1 Bacillus sp. FSL R9-9834 | reverse complement strand
AGCTTATTCAACTAGCACTTGTTCTTCCCTAACAACAGAGTTTTACGACCCGAAAGCCTTCATCACTCACGCGGCGTTGCTCCGTCAGACTTTCGTCCATTGCGGAAGATTCCCTACTGCTGCCTCCCGTAGGAGTCTGGGCCGTGTCTCAGTCCCAGTGTGGCCGATCACCCTCTCAGGTCGGCTACGCATCGTTGCCTTGGTGAGCCGTTACCTCACCAACTAGCTAATGCGACGCGGGTCCATCCATAAGTGACAGCCGAAGCCGCCTTTCAATTTCGAACCATGCGGTTCAAAATGTTATCCGGTATTAGCCCCGGTTTCCCGGAGTTATCCCAGTCTTATGGGCAGGTTACCCACGTGTTACTCACCCGTCCGCCGCTAACTTCATAAGAGCAAGCTCTTAATCCATTCGCTCGACTTGCATGTATTAGGCACGCCGCCAGCGTTCATCCTGAGCCAGGATCAAACTCTCCAATAAAGTTAGTTTGTCTAGCATCATAAAATAAAAATTGACGTTTCACGTTGTTTGTTTCGTTCAGTTTTCAAA
Source organism: Bacillus sp. FSL R9-9834 (assembly GCF_038006905.1). Lineage (NCBI taxonomy): Bacteria > Bacillati > Bacillota > Bacilli > Caryophanales > Bacillaceae > Bacillus > Bacillus sp. FSL R9-9834. The sequence continues at coordinate 81,950 of NZ_JBBOWD010000001.1, read as the reverse complement.
GAACTGCTTCGTCGCTCAGAAGCGACTTTATTAATATAACATTTCGTTATATTTTCGTCAACAACTTTTTTCAATAAGTTGTTTTTCGTTTGTTTTGCTTGTTACCTTTCGTGGCAACGAATATAAATATACCAGTTTGATTATTAAAATGCAATAGTTTTTCTAATAAAATTTTTAACTTAGTAAAAAAGTATAAAAACAGCACTTTTCTTCTATATAAATATAATTTCTCCCAACATCGGCATCTAATGCCCCACGTTCATACTCAAATAAAAAAAGCTTTGGAAAAATCTCCAAAGCTTAGTCTTGTTTATGACGCATAGCAGGGAATAATAGTACGTCACGAATAGATGGTGCATTCGTTAATAACATAACAAGACGATCAATACCAATTCCTAGTCCACCTGTAGGAGGCATACCATACTCAAGAGCTTCAATATAATCATCATCCATCATGTGAGCTTCATCATTACCTTGTTCGCGTTCTTTTAATTGTGCTTCAAAACGTTCTTTCTGATCGATTGGATCATTTAATTCAGTGAATGCATTTGCATGTTCACGTGCAACAATAAATAATTCGAAACGATCTGTGAATCGTGGATCTTCGTCATTCTTTTTCGCAAGTGGCGAAATTTCTACCGGATGACCGTAAATAAATGTTGGTTGGATTAATTTATCTTCTACTTTTTGCTCGAAGAATTCATTAATAATATGACCAACTTCCATTGTATCCTTAATTTCTACATTATGTTCTTTTGCAAGTTCACGCGCTTCTTCTACACTCATCGGATTCCAGAAATCTGCTCCAGAATGTTCTTTAATTGCATCTACCATATGAAGACGTGTCCATTCTGGTTCTAGATTAATTTCATAATCACCATACTGGATTGTTGTTGTACCTAGTACTTGCTTCGCGATATGAGCAACCATATTTTCTGTTAGTTTCATAATATCTTTATAATCAGCATACGCTTCATATAATTCAATCATCGTAAACTCGGGATTATGACGAGTTGATACACCCTCGTTACGGAATACACGGCCGATTTCATAAACTTTTTCTAATCCACCCACAATAAGGCGTTTTAAATGAAGTTCAATTGCGATACGCATATATAATTCCATATCTAACGCATTATGGTGCGTGATGAAAGGACGCGCAGAAGCTCCACCTGCAATTGCGTGCATCATAGGTGTTTCCACTTCAAGATAACCATTGTCATCTAAGTATCTTCTCATTTCACGAATGATTTTACTGCGAGTAACAAATGTTTCACGGCTTTCCATACTTGTAATTAAGTCTAAGTAACGTTGACGGTAGCGTTGTTCAACATCTTTTAATCCATGATATTTATCCGGTAATGGACGAAGAGATTTCGTTAATAGCGTAAAGCTCGTTGCTTTCACCGAAAGTTCTCCAACGTTCGTTTTGAAAATTTTACCTTCAATACCTACTAAGTCACCTAAATCTGCTGTTTTAAATAATTCGTACTCTTCATCTCCAACAGCATCTTTACGAACGTAAATTTGAACTTGTCCATGTAAATCTTGAATATGTGCAAATCCAGCTTTTCCTTTACCGCGTTTTGTCATAATACGACCAGCGATAGAAACAGAGATTTCTTTCTCCTCTAATTCTTCTTTAGAGAACTCTCCATATAGGCTTAATAATTCATTTGTTGCATTTGTACGTTCAAAACGTTTACCGAACGGATCGATCCCTTGCTCACGTAAGTTATGTAGCTTTTCACGACGAACAAGCAATTGGTCGTTTAATTCTTCGTGGTTCATGTTATCCATGGTATTGATATCACTCCAGCTCTATTAATTTTTACAATATATACAGTATAGCATTTTCTACTCAACTAGAAAAACTGCCAGCAACTAACTGGCAGTTCTTCTTTCTTTCACGTAATTATAGGAAGTGTATAGAAGAATGTCAATCTTCCCTCCCTATTATTAACCAACGTGAATTGTTTGTTGTTTCGCTTCTACTTCTTCTACAAATGTACCTAATACATTCGCTAAGTCTTCACGCGTATTACAAGCATTGATACCATTACGTACAGTTGCATTACCACGAATGCCCTTTAAATACCAAGCTGCGTGCTTTCTCATCTCTCTTACAGCGACATTTTCATTCTTTAAATCGATCAGACGATCTAGATGCAACATACATACGTCAATTTTCTCACGTACTGTCGGTTCTGGCATTAATTCACCCGTCTCTAAATACTTTACCGTACGATAAATCATCCATGGATCTCCAAGGGCAGCGCGGCCAATCATAACACCATCTACACCGATTTCATCAAGCATACGCTTTGCATCTTGTGGCGTTGCGACATCACCATTTCCGATAACCGGGATATTTACAGCTTGCTTTACTTGTTTAATAATATCCCAATCCGCTTTTCCTTCATACATTTGTACTCGTGTGCGCCCATGAACCGCTACCGCTTGTCCACCAGCACGCTCAACAGCCTTCGCATTCTCGATTGCGAAAATATGATCCTCATCCCAACCAATACGCATTTTAACTGTAACTGGTTTTTCTACAGCATCTACAACTGCCGCTACCATTTCATATATTTTATTTGGGTCTAAAAGCCACTTTGCTCCTGCATCACACTTAACGATTTTTGGTACTGGGCACCCCATATTAATATCAATGATGTCTGCTGTCGTATATTGATCTACGTATTTCGCAGCATCTACAAGAGTTTCTTTCTCGCCACCAAAAATTTGTAAACTTAATGGCTTTTCTCTCTCATCAATATATAGCATATCTAATGTTCTTTTATTGTTCAGTAGTATCGCCTTATCACTTACCATTTCAGCACAAACTAGGCCTGCACCGAATTCTTTTACTGTCAAACGGAATGCAGAGTTACACACTCCCGCCATCGGTGCTAATACAACCGGATTTTTCATCTCAATATTTGCGATTTTTAACACTCGATTTACTCCTTCCTTCATGGTCACTTTGGCATTAGCTCATCTATCGAGACCTTCAATGCTTTAGCAACTTCCACTACAAAGTCTTGGGAAGGCGATCGATTCCCTCGCTCAACTTCACCTAAAACAGATACAGATACCCCTAATTCTTTTGCAAAACCTTCTTGCGTATAACCTTTTAGTTTTCGAAAAGCACGAATGCGTCTTCCCCATTTTTCTGCTTCCATACCGTTACTCCCTCTCGCCTTTTCATTTCTTCTACTTGTGAACGTGAAATGTTTTGTTTTATATCTTGATTAATCTCTAACAACGGAACGATAACAAAAGCTCTTTCGAACATCCGCGGATGCGGAACAATAAGATTCTCTGCTTCAATATTTTCTTGATTATATAGTAAAATGTCAAGGTCGATAGTCCTAGGTCCCCACCTAATTTCCCTTTTTCTTCCTAGATCATTTTCTACTTTTTGCGTTACTTTCAATAATTCTTGCGGTGATAAATTGGTAGAAATTTTTATAACTAAATTTAAAAAGCAACTCTGGTCAGTATAGCCAACCGGTTCCGTCTCATATACAGACGAAACATCCTCAACTTTGATATAAGGATTTTTATTCAGAAACTGAATCGCTTCAGTTAAATACGTATAACGTTCTCCAATATTTGAACCTAATGCAATGTAAGCTATATTATTCATGGACGTTCTCTCGTAATTTCTACCGCTACAGCACGATAATGTCCCGGTATCGGCGGATCTGGTTTAATTACCTTTATCGTACATCTTGAAATACTCTCATATTGTTTCAATATATCTGTAGCAATATTTTCAGCAATACTCTCTACAAGCTTATATGTTCTATCTTCTACAACTTTCCTACATAATTCGAAAAGCTCTCCATAATTAACAGAATGCTCTAAGTCATCACTTTCTCCTGCTTGTTTCAAATCCAATTCCACCGTTAAGTCCACTTTAAATCTCTGGCCCAATTTATTTTCCTCTGGGAATACACCATGATAACCGTAAAACTCCATATCATGAATATAAATTTTATCCAATTACTTTACCCCCTTACCAATCATCGCATCCATCATCTTAGCCATACGCGCCATTTCCTTCACATCATGAACACGAACAAACTCACAACCCTTTTCAATACCAAGACAAACGGTAGCTCCCGTCCCCTCAAGACGTTCTTCTACCGGTAAATCTAGCACATGCCCAATAAAGGACTTTCTCGAAGTACCTAAGAGAACTGGATAACCTAGTACGTTTAACTGTTCTAAATTACGCATCGCTTCTAAATTTTGTTCAGGCGTTTTAGCAAAACCGATACCTGGGTCTAAAATGATATTCTCATCTCGCACGCCAGCATCTTTAGCAATTTTAATACTGTCATATAAGTCAGCAATCATATCAGCCATTAAATTACGATAATTCATATTATCGCGATTATGCATTAAGATAATAGGTACATCGTAATGAGCTGCAACTTCAGCGATTTTTGGTTCCGCCTTCGCTCCCCAAATATCATTAATAATATGAGCACCAGCTTCAATTGCTTGTTTTGCAACTTCCGCTTTATACGTGTCGATAGAAATAGGCAATTTCACCTCTTTTGAAACAGCCTGAATCATTGGAACAACTCGTTTTATTTCTTCTTCCACCGATACTTTAGCAAAGCCCGGACGAGTAGATTCGCCACCAATATCAATAATATGAGCACCTTCTTCTCGCATTTCTTTCGCATGGCGCACTGCAGCATCTACCTCGTTGTAACTCCCACCATCAGAAAACGAATCTGGTGTTACATTTAAAATCCCCATAATTAACGTTTTTTCATTTAAGTTCAATGTATATTCGCCGCAGCGCAAATCATAATCCCACTTCAAACTACACATCTCCTCTTCGTAATTCATTTCTGCTCCACAATTTCTCTCTCTGCATTTCATAAAGATCCATAAACCTTTTTGTAACCACACCTACTTTACCCGGGAAATCTCGCCCCTCTATACGATTAAGCGGAACAATTTCTTGAATCGAGTTTGTTACGAAGACTTCATCAGCTGAAAGTAATTCATCTTTTGTAAAGAGACCTTCCTTTACTTCTATACCCATCTTTTCAGCAACCTTTATAATAAACGCACGAGTGATACCATTTAAAATCCCCGTTTTTAAAGAAGGTGTATATAAAATATCACCTTTTACAAAAAAGAGATTCGAAACAATGCCCTCTGCAACATAACCTGTTTCAGTAAGGAAAATACCTTCCTTATTCACAACATTGCCTATTTCGCGTTTCCCCAAAATGTTATTTAAATAATGGTGAGACTTCAAGCGAGATGCACCCTCTGGTGTATTTCTCACTTGATTTAAGACAACCCCTTCTTTTTCCACTACATCTCCCGGGGCCGCTAAAGGTTTTATAAAAACAATAATAGACGGCTCTTCATACATTTCTGTTTGCAATCCAATTTCATCTATACCCGCCGATACATTAAAACGGACATACGCATGCTCTAATTTATTCTTAACGAGTAAATTCTTCAAAATAAGTATTACTTCATCTTTCGTTATCGACCATTTAATTTGCAACGTATCCAGCGCATCTATTAAACGGTCATAATGATCATCCAATAAGAAAGGATGACCATTATAAATACGAAACGTCTCGAAAACTCCAAGTCCATATAAATAACCGTGGTCATACGGCGAAATTCTCGCTTCACTCGCTTCTACATACTGACCATTTACGTAAATTAACATGATGTCACACTTGGACTATATTTACGAATGAAATTCTGCAACAACTCTTTTCCGTGAGAAGTCATAATAGATTCCGGATGGAACTGTACACCTTCAATCGGTAATGTTGTATGACGGAGCGCCATAATTTCCCCTTCTTCCGTCCAAGATGTTACCTCTAAGCACTCCGGTAATGTCTCTTTCTTAACAATAAGGGAATGATAGCGCGTCGCAGTAAATGGATTAGGGATATCCGAAAAAATCGTCTTCTCATCATGATGCATAAGCGATGTTTTCCCATGCATTAATCGCTCTGCACGGACAACCTCTCCACCAAACACTTGCGCAATAGATTGATGCCCTAGACAAACCCCAAAAATCGGAATCTTTCCAGCAAAGTATCGAATAACCTCCATACTAATCCCTGCCTCATTCGGACTACATGGACCTGGTGAAATCATTAAAAAGTCTGGTTTCATATTCTCAATATCTGAAATAGTCACTTCATCGTTACGTTTAACAACAAGCTCTTGTCCAAGTTCTCCAAGAAACTGCACTAAATTAAATGTAAAAGAATCATAATTATCAATCATTAATATCATTTCTCTCACCTAACCGTTTCTTCGCTACGTTCTTTTGCACGCCATAAAGCAATCGCCTTTTTTAACGACTCTTTATATTCATTTTCCGGATTTGAATCAATTACAATTCCCGCTCCCGCTTGTACATGTGCTTTTCCATCTTTAGCAAGAAGTGTCCTAATCACAATATTCAATTCTGTATCTCCAGAATAACCAATCCAACCAATTGAACCTGTATAAATCCCTCGGCGAACAGGTTCTAGTTCTTCAATAATTTCCATCGTACGTATTTTCGGGGCACCAGTAATTGTCCCCCCAGGGAATACAGCCTTCACTAAATCAAAAGCATCTTTATCTTCTTCCACCTCACCACGCACATTAGAAACAATATGCATAACGTGTGAGTATTTCTCAATTACCATAAATTCATCTACTTCTACAGTTCCATATTTACAAACACGCCCTAAATCATTTCGCTCTAAATCTACAAGCATGACATGCTCTGCTCGTTCCTTTTCATTCTCAATTAATTCTCTTGCCAACTCTTCATCCTCTTGCTCATTCGCCCCTCTAGATCTCGTTCCAGCAATTGGTCTTGTACTTACTTCAGTTCCTTGTTTCTTAATTAGCAACTCCGGCGATCCACTAACAATTTGAAAATCCCCAAGCTCCAAGTAACCCATATATGGAGATGGATTAATTTCGCGAAGACTTGTATAAATTTCTAATGGGTGTGTTTGTAACGTTCTTTCTTGTCTTGTTGACAAGTTCACTTGGAACACATCACCAGCACCAATATATTCTTGAATACATTCAACTGCCTTCATAAAACCTTCTTCAGTAAAAGCAACTGCTTCACTTTTCTTTTCAGGGCACGCAAACGGCATAGTCACTTCTGGCGCTTCTGTCGTCCAAAGAACCTTCCATTCATTTAATCGTTCTTTTGCCTCTTCATGCTTATCTGCATAATGTGTAATAATCCATAATACTTTTTCTTCTTGATCATACACAAACACATCATCAAATAATAAAAAGAATATATCAGGTATATTAATATCATCCTCCGCAAGAGAAGGAAGTTTTTCAATATAACGGATGCAATCATAACTAAAATAACCAATTGCACCACCTTGAAAAGGCGGGTATTCCGGATTATAATCCGTTTTCCATCGCCCCATATATTCCTGCATTAAATCTAATGGGTTTCCTTGCTTTATTGTTTCCTTACCACTTTCACTTATATGTAACGTTTCACCCTTCCCTCGGATTACCGCTACCGGGTTTAACCCCACAATGTTATAACGACCGCCACGCCCACTCTCTAACAAAATATGTTGCGGTTTATCCTTAGAAAGAAATTTATATTGCTTAAAGAAATCTAACTGATATGGAATAGAAAGCGCTAAAGATTTTCTTCGTTGCATATCAACACCCCGTCTTCTTTTATCCCACCCTCTTAGATTAATCATTTCAAACTACATGTGTTATGTATATGGAGAATGATTATACTCGAGGGCTAGTGAAAATAAATTAATTATACTACCTCTTATTTTACATGAAGTTTTCTAGTCATTCACTCTTTTCCTATTTCCAATCCAAAAAGAAAAAGCATCCTTTTTCAAGGATGCTTTTTCAATCACATATAATTAAGACTCAAATTGATAAAGTGGTGTACTTAAATAACGTTCACCGTTACTTGGGATAATAACAAGTACCTTTTTCCCTTTGCCTAACTTTTTCGCAATTTCTGTTGCTGCATAAATAACTGCTCCAGAAGAGATACCAACTAGAATACCTTCCTCTTTCGCCACTCTTCTTGCATATTCAAACGCTTGCTCCGTTTTCACTTGAACAATTTCATCATATACTTCTACATCCAATGTCTCTGGGATAAATCCAGCCCCAATTCCTTGGATTTTATGTGGACCTGGTTTCCCACCGGATAATACTGGTGAATCCGCAGGTTCTACTGCATAAATTTTAATATCTTTATACGCTTCCTTCAGCACTTCACCAGCACCAGTAATCGTTCCACCCGTACCAATACCTGCAATAAACGCATCTAATTGGTCGCCCATTTGTTCAACAATTTCTGGACCTGTTGTTAAACGGTGAATTTCTGGATTCGATTGGTTTTTGAACTGTTGTGGTATAAAGTAACCATTCTCTTTTGCTAATTCAGTCGCTTTACGAATTGCTCCACCCATTCCTTCAGGCCCTGGAGTCAATACTAATTCCGCACCGTAAGCACGTAATAAATTACGACGTTCAATACTCATTGTTTCTGGCATTACTAAAATTGCCTTATATCCTTTAGCAGCCGCTACCATCGCTAAACCAATTCCCGTGTTACCACTTGTCGGTTCAATGATTGTATCGCCTTCTTTTAATAATCCTTTTTTCTCAGCATCTTCAATCATAGCTAATGCGATACGATCTTTAACGCTGCTCCCTGGATTCATAAATTCTAATTTTAAGTATATATCTGCGCTGTCTGATTCTACGATGCGGTTCAACTTAACGATCGGCGTTTTCCCGATTAATTCTGAAACTGATTGTGCCACTCGCATTCCTGTCACTCCTAACACCGAGTATTTTTATTGGTTTTATCTATATTTAGATTTTGTCAGAAAATTCCCTGTTTGTCAATGTATTTAGAGGGCGAATTCCCTTATTACAAATTCTCAATTAAATTTGTAATATCTTCTTTAGAGAACTTGTATCGCTCATTACAGAAATGACAATGAACTTCTGTTTCTTCTTCTTCTTCACGAACTTGCTCTAACTCCGTTTTACCTAAACTAATTAACACACTCTCGATACGTTCGCGAGAGCATGTGCAATTAAATTGAACATCCATCGTTTCTAATACTTTTACCTTATCTTCTCCAAGGACTGCATACAGTAACTCTTCTGGAGAAAGCCCTTGTTCGATCAATGTTGATACAGGAGGAATCTTCTGTAAACGCTCTTCAATGAATGAAATTGTTTCTTCCTGTGCACCTGGCATAATTTGAAGAATAAATCCACCCGCTGCTAATATGCTATCATCTCCATTTACAAGGACACCAACACCTACAGAAGAAGGCGTCTGCTCAGAAACTGCAAAATAATACGTGAAGTCTTCTCCTAATTCTCCTGAAACAATTGGAGATTGACCAATAAACGGCTCACGCATACCAATATCTTTAATTACCGTTACAAATCCTTCAGTACCTACCGCCTGATATACACGTAATTTCCCTTGTTCTGTTCCTTCAAAGTCAACATGTGGATTCGTTACATAACCACGCACATCCCCATTTGCATGAGCATCTACTAAGATCGGACCAATCGGGCCATTACCTTCTACCTTAATCGTTAGCTTTTGGTCACCTTTTAACATTGCACCCATCATTGTACCTGCAGTTAAAGAACGACCAAGTGCTGCTGAAGCTGTTCTCCATGTATCATGACGTCTTTGCGCCTCACTTACCGTATTTGTAGTACGTACACTATACGCACGCACTTCACCATCAAACGCTAACGCTTTTACTAAATAATCTTTCATATTTATTTATTCACCTTTCTCATGCTGTAAATTTGCATTACGCTCATATAACATATACAAACCTTTTAATGTTAAGAATGGATCTACAACATCAATTACATTCGATTCTTCTGAAATTAATTTCGCTAATCCACCTGTTGCAATAACTTTTGGTTCTTGTTTAGCTTCCTCTTTCATGCGCTTAACAATACCTTCCACTTGTCCAACATAACCATAAAGAATACCAGATTGCATCGCACTTACCGTATTCTTCCCAACAACACTGCTTGGTTTTGTAATTTCAATACGAGGAAGTTTTGCCGCTCTACTATATAAAGCCTCTGCTGAAATCATAATTCCCGGTGTAATAACGCCACCCATATAATGCTTTTCTTCGTTAATATAACAATATGTAGTAGCCGTACCAAAATCGACAATAATAAGCGGACTTCCATATAAGTGAATTCCTGCTACTGCATTTACGATTCGATCCGCACCTACTTCACGTGGATTTTCATATTTAATATTTAGCCCCGTTTTTATTCCAGGGCCTACTACAAGCGGCTTAATTTTAAAATACTTTTCACACATGCGCTCTAAAGCAAACATAATTGGTGGTACGACTGAAGACACGATAATACCTTTCACATCTTCAAACGAAAGACCCTCATGCTCAAGCAATTGTTTTACAAGCATTCCATATTCATCTTCTGTCTTATGACGATCTGTTTCCATGCGCCAATGTTGACGAAGTTCCCCCTCTTCAAACACGCCCAGTACAGCATTTGTGTTCCCTACATCCAATACAAAAATCATATTCTCACCACTTATCTTATTTAATCTATATTTGTGCAGTATGTATAAAACTTATAAAAACATCATATCACACATACTTATATAATCAGCTTTTCTGTCCTCATCATTTTACAAAAAGATTACTCCCTATTTCAATTTTTAATACCAGATTTATTTAAATTCTTTTTCTACTTCATTTCGTTACACAAATAAAAAAAAAGGAGTGACCACCGTCACTCCTTCATTTCTTACTTATCTTCTGATTCTTCATCATCCTTCTTCATGTTGATGTTTACTTTCACATCAGCTGAAGATGTTGGACGTTCTGGCAATCTGCCATAATCACATAAATGATTGATTTGCTCAGCATCTAACGTTTCTACTTCAAGTAACGTTTTTGCAATAAGATCTAACTTATCACGATTTTCAGTAAGAATGTCTTTTGCACGAGCATAACATTCTTTCATAATCGTTTGCATTTCCACATCGATGTCGTGTGCAATTGCATCACTGTAGTTTTGTTCTGAATGGAAGTCTCTTCCTAAGAACACTTGACCACCTTGTGAGCTACCAAATTGCATTGGTCCAAGCTTATCACTCATACCAAATTCCGTTACCATACGTCTTGCAATGCCAGTCGCACGTTGGAAGTCGTTGTGAGCACCTGTACTCACTTCACCAAATACAATCTCCTCGGCTACTCGACCACCAAGTAAACCAGTAATTTTATCAAGTAACTCTGGCTTTGTCATGAAGTAACGATCTTCTTTCGGAAGCATTACTGCATATCCACCAGCTTGACCACGAGGGACAATTGTTACTTTATGAACGACATCTGCTTCATCAAGAACAACACCAATTACAGTATGGCCTGCTTCATGGAAAGCAACGATATTACGTTCTTTTTCAGAGATAACACGACTTTTCTTAGCCGGACCTGCAATAACACGATCCGTTGCTTCATCAATGTCACTCATATCAATTTTCTTCTTATCTTGACGCGCAGCTACTAACGCAGCTTCGTTTAATAAGTTTTCAAGATCGGCACCAGAGAATCCCGGTGTACGAGTTGCAATTGCTCTTAAGTTGATATTCTCATCAAGCGGTTTATTACGAGCATGTACTTTCAGTACAGCTTCACGGCCATTTACATCTGGACGATCTACTGTAATTTGACGGTCAAAACGACCTGGACGTAATAATGCTGGGTCAAGAATATCAGGACGGTTTGTCGCAGCGATGATAATAATACCTTCGTTTGCACCGAAGCCATCCATTTCAACAAGTAATTGGTTCAACGTTTGCTCGCGCTCATCATGGCCACCACCAAGACCCGCACCACGTTGACGTCCTACTGCATCAATTTCATCAATGAAAATGATACAAGGAGCATTTTTCTTTGCATTTTCGAATAAATCACGTACACGTGATGCACCGACACCGACGAACATCTCTACGAAGTCAGAACCACTGATAGAGAAGAACGGAACGCCTGCCTCACCTGCAACAGCACGTGCTAATAAAGTTTTACCTGTACCTGGAGGTCCAACTAATAGAACACCCTTCGGAATACGGGCACCAACTTCAGCGAACTTACGAGGATCTTTCAAGAATTCAACTACCTCAACAAGCTCTTGTTTCTCTTCATCCGCCCCAGCAACATCTCTGAAACGAACCTTTTTCTTTTCGTCATTATATAACTTCGCCTTACTTTTCCCGAAGTTCATAACACGGCTACCGCCGCCCTGAGCTTGGTTTAACAAGAAGAAGAATAAAATGAAGATAATAACAAACGGAATGATAGAAGTAAAGAATGTTACCCAAGCACTTGTTTCTTCTGCTGGTTGATACTTAACTTCAGCACCTTGCGCTTTGTCATTAATTTTCTTTTGTAATTCCTCAGTATTTGGTGCGTAAGTAACAAATTGTTCTCCTTGGCTAGAGTTGTTAAATTGTCCTTTTACCTCAAACACACCATTTTTCGGTTGAAGTTGCACATTACGAACTTCACCTTTTTCTAGTTTAGTAATGAATTTATCGTAGCTAACTGATGTCGTTTTTTGTGTCGAACCATTAAAATAGCTCACGATTCCAATTACTACTAGGAATATCAGTAAATAAAAGATGGTATTACGGAAGATACGATTCATTCCTAACCTCCTCTCACGGCATAAACACTATAGTAAATCGTAACATAGAAAAACTTTCCTATACAATTGTGACGCCTGTATTTAATTAATTTGAGTAAACGCTTGGTTTTAGTACTCCTACATAAGGAAGATTACGGTACTGCTCTTTATAATCTAATCCATACCCTACAACAAATTCATGCGGTACAGTAAATCCAACATAATCCGCTTTCAAATCTACCTTACGGCCTGTTGGTTTATCTAATAACGTAACAATTTTTACAGACTTCGCTTTACGATATTTAAATAGGTCTACTAAGTAGCTTAGCGTAAGACCACTATCAATAATATCTTCAACGATTAAAATATCGCGACCTTCTACAGAAGTATCAAGGTCTTTTAAAATTTTCACTTCGCCTGTTGAAACAGTTGAGTGACCGTAACTAGATACAGCCATAAAATCCATTTCAAGATATGTATCTGTTCTCTTTAATAAATCTGCCATGAATGGCATTGCACCCTTTAGTACACCAATCGCAAGAGGTACTGTGTTTTTATAATCCTCTGCAATAATCGCGCCTAATTCGAGCACCTTTTCTTGTATTTGCTCTTCAGAAATTAATACTTTTTCGATATCTTGATTCATCATTTCATTATCCTCCCGGAAGACTCCTTGCTTTTGTAGTGAATAATCATATATTTATCCTTCTTTGCTGTCTCTTTCGAGATAGCAAATGCAGATCGCTTCAACAAGGGTAACCAAATAACATTCCCTCTTGCATCACAAACGACCGGCCATTCTTCTCTTTTTTCTCTTGGTACTTTCGCTTCGATAAAAATAGCTTTTATCTTTTTGGTGCCATTCATACCTTGTATTGACATGCGATCTCCATTTTCTCTAGAACGAACACGAAGTGGATATGATATATCATTATACTTAGCAACAAAAACTGTTTCATTCATGTTACTTGGTATATCTTCGCTCACCTCTGTTACAAGCTTATCCCCGTTCGATAGCGTAATTGTCCCGGGCACTGATAAATCTTGTAAAAAAGGGGAAACAATTTCTTGTTTAAATCCAAAGCTGCACTCCTCGTATGCGCGAACAATTTTTAAATCACCTGGGAAATCAAGTGAACCCGAAGGTTGTGTCCGCTTAAAAAACTCAATCACTTTGTCAATATGTATAGAGGAAAGAGAAGATGGAATCTTATATTCATAAAGATAGTTTAATATTAGTTGAATCCCTCTTCTTTGTAAAGGCATAGACATGGATTCAAAGGCAGGAATTGATAAGCTAATTTGTTTATCACTTTTTTTTGTAATTACTTTATTCATTTTCTCAAAAGCTAATTCCTGCAAATACGCCTCATCCTCTTGCATCTGCATGCTAAATTTTTGGAATTTCTCATGCACTTGTGGATTTTCTTCTTTCAAATGAGGAAGAACATATTTACGTAATCGATTCCTTGTATATACTTCCTTTTTATTACTTGGATCTATACGAGGAATTATTTTTAACTTATGACAGTAATCAACAATCTCTTCCTTCGTTACTCCAAGTAACGGCCTAATTAAATACCCATTATGAAAAGGACGCTTCACTGCAATGCCTGCATATCCTTTCGGAGTACTCCCTCGTACAAGGCGCATTAAAATTGTCTCTACTTGATCATCACCATGATGTCCAAGAGCTACATACCTCGCATCATATTTCTTCATTATTCTTTCCAAAAATGCATATCTGCATTCTCTAGCAGCAACTTGTGCATTCATCCCGTATTGCTGTTGATATTGCGACACATTAATCCTTATCGTTTCGCAAATAACTCCTAGCTCTTTACAAAGGTCTTGCACAAACTGTAGGTCCTCATGAGATTCATCACCTCGAAACATATGATCCACATGCGCCACTACAATCTCAAACTGTTTTGCTGCTCTTTTTTCTAACAAATAATATAGAAGAGCCACAGAGTCAGGACCACCAGAAACACCCACAACAATTGTTGAGCGTTCCTTTAATACATCATGCTGCTTTACAAAGTCATCTACCTTTTCAACAAATGTATCTTTCAACTTCGTAATCACCTTTCATTAAACAAGAACAGCAACGTTAGTTACCTTGTTTATAATGGTACAACTTTTACAAACATTGTGCAAAAAAAAGATATACAAAAATTACATTTTTATCTTACATCATTCGTACATATTCACAAAAATAATAATATTATCTTTTAAAGCAAAAAACCTAGGCATCCACCTAGGTTTTTAGAAAGAAACATCATATTTCAAGTTTCACTTTATTGCGCTTGCATTCCTACAATTGGAATGGTAGCCCACTTCGGCATATTTTTCTTCACTTTCGCTACTACAATAGTCATATCATCATTTATATAACCATCGCCAGATCGAATCACCTCTTCCATAATGATATCAGCAATTTCTTGCGGATCTTCAGTTTGTAATTCTTTAATTTTCCGCTTCATCCATAATTCATGATTCTCCACATGCTGCGCGCCCTCAAAAATCCCATCACTCATCATAATAAGAATATCACCTGTTTTTAATTGCTCACCCACTACATCAACTTCAACATCCTCAATAATTCCCATTGGTAAATTACTTGCTTCAATTTTCAAAATATTATTTGCGCGTTTAACAAAACTCGGCGTCGATCCAATCTTTAAAAACTTCGCACTCGCATCCCGCAAATCTACCATAGCTAAGTCTAATGTCGTAAACATCTCTTCTGTTGTTCTTAAAGAAAGAATAGAGTTAATAGATTTAATCGCTATCTCCTCATCAATGCCTGACTGAAGTATTTTTTGTAATAATTTCACTGTTTCTTTACTCTCCATATGAGCTCTTTGCCCATTTCCCATGCCATCACTAATTGCAAGGGCATATTTCCCAACACTTAAATCCATCATTGCATAAGAATCACCCGAAACAAACCCACCGCCTTTCGCGGCTGTGGCCAAGCCGGTATCAAGGGAATACGTTTTTGCTGAACCAAATGATATTAAACTGTGGCCGTTCGGATAAGAAGATTTTTCTTCATGTTTCACAACTATGTTTTCCTTCAGGATATCAGAAAGCATTGGTGCAACTAATTTTTCACACTCTCCATGTTCATTAGATGCAACTGGAATCAACATTTCAATATCAATACTTCCTCTATCTAAACAATAAATATCAACATGCTCTATTTCTACACCAAAATCACGAAATGCTTGCAGAATCTGCTCTTCCTGTACTTGATGATTTTCTCTTTCCCTTTGTATCTCCTTGGCAAAATCCTCCATAACTTTTGATACACCTAACAATTGCTCTGCTACTATTCTACGATTTTCTTTCATTTGTTTTCGTAATTTTTGTCCCTCATAGAAGTGATCTAATTCACCTGCTACTAAATCCGTCACTTTCTTTCCTCTCACACAATGCTTGTCCCATTCACGAACTAACTTCCGATTATGCTGCAGAGTTCCTTCTTCTGTTTCGCTCATTATTTGTTTCATATAATCGTACGTTTTATCGAAATTAACTACCCAGCATTGGTCCTTTTTAAAACATGTTTGACATGTTTTTGCAGTAATTGTACTTAAAAACAAATCTGCCTCCGTCTCTTTATCTTCCTCCTCCACATATCCATATACAGAAAAGCTATTAGATAAAGCAGCAAATACATTGGCAAATTGATTGATTTTATTCGCTGTAACATCACGCATCCTTCTTAAATACTGTTGTTGATCTTGCGAATGCTCCTGTGTACCTGGCATAAATTTAGCAATACGATCCATAACAAGTTTCGGTGTTAATAAAAAGAAAGCAATCGCCACACCAGATTCAATTAAAGTTGTCACAATGTTTGTTTGCTTGTCTACATATAGCGTAATCAAGCTTGTCCCAATTAATAAACCTAAACTAACACCTAAGCGTTTCCCTTCTTTTAACAAACCACCAAGCAATCCAGAAAAAGCAAGCAGACTAAGTTGGGACAAACTAGAGACATTTGCTAAGCTTAATATTAACCCAGTGACGACCCCTACTGTAGATCCTGTAGCCGCTCCTGCGATAAACGCAAACACAAGCACTAAATACCTAGTAAAAATATGTTGAATAGAAGCGTCATATATGAACCAATCTGTTGTACCAGTTAAAACAGATGCTAGTAATATAATTAAACAAACAATTTCTTCTGTCTCTAACGCTTGTTGTTTCCCTTTTCTTTCTACTAAAAGCGGGACACTTTGTAAAAATATCATAGTTAATACGAAGCTAAGCCCTGCCTCAATCGTACTAACGAGTAAATCGTACATGGTAACAGTTTGTTGTGCAAAATATACGACAACTAAATGTGCAGTTAATGCGGAGATAAATACTTGGAATGGTACAAGTCCAACAGTTTTACGTGTAAACCGACTAAAGAAGATATTATAAATGAAGAAAGTAAAAATAGATGCAAAGGTAAAGAATAAATTATCTATCGAAACTGAAAGTGCGCCCCCCATTAGAGCCAAGAACGCGAGCGGCATTTTATCCCGCTTCATAACATAAACAGCTGCAAAAAACGGCAGTGCAAACGGTAAAATGTTTGTTAATATATATGCTCGTCCCAAAAGAAAACCAATAACAACAATAATAAATCCCCATCTAAAGAAAACTTGCTCAAACTTCATTCGCAACTTACTCGTCCACTTTACTCCTCCAAGCTGACCTTCATTCATTGCCAATGCACTTGTATTCATAGTATTCCTTCCTGCTTTAGGCATATTTTTAACACCACCTGCATAGTTTAATTACTGTCATTATAAAAGATGATTATTGGGATTTTTGTCAAAACAACAGTTTTCACTTTTATAATCGTTCGACTTTTTATTCGAAATAACTCTACATATATACACAGTATGTATTTTATTTTTAATATTTTAATCGAACATTCAGAAAATATAGGGTGATTTTGTAGAAGTGTTGTATGTCTTAATTTATTTAACAAAAAAAGATCATGCGCATTTGCATGATCTTTTTAGATGACCCGTACGGGATTCGAACCCGTGTTACCGCCGTGAAAGGGCGGTGTCTTAACCACTTGACCAACGGGCCGTTAAATTAAATATAGCGGCGGAGGGGATCGAACCCCCGACCTCACGGGTATGAACCGTACGCTCTAGCCAGCTGAGCTACACCGCCATGTCGTCTTATTTAACGGACAATTATTATCTTACCTCAGATATAATTTAAAGTCAACACATCTTGAAAACTTTTTTAAAAATATATTTTCACATATAAAAAAGCACCCTGAGCAATCGCCCTGGGCACCTCTCTATATTCTAAGAATTAAACGTTCTTATTATCCGCGACGTGCGCCACGGCCACCACGTTTAGATTCAGTGTTACGCTTTAAAGAAGTTAAACGATCTTCACTGTCCTTTAAGAAACGTGCCATCTTTTGCTCGAATGTTTCTTTTGGAGCGCGGTCGTTACCGCCACCACGGTTATCTCTGTTGAAAGAACGATTACGTTGTGGACGTCCAGAACGTTGTTGATCACCACCGCGTTGGTATTCACCACGTGGACGATCTCCTTCTGTTTTTTCACGCTCTTTCGCTTTTTTAATAGATAGACCGATCTTACCATCTTTTTCAACGTTAATAACTTTTACTTCTACTTGGTCGCCCACTTTTAAGTGATCGTTAATATCTTTCACATAATTATCAGCAACTTCACTAATATGAACAAGACCCGTTAAGCCTTCTGGCAGCTCCACAAAAGCCCCAAAATTTGTAATACCTGTTACTTTACCCTGTAACTTGCTGCCTACCTCGATTGACATAAAAAAAATGCTCCTCCTTAGTGGTTAAAAAGTCAAATTTTACTTTATTATATATAATCCTAAAATATAGTGTCAATAAGACATACTCTACTTAGAAACAGGAAAAATTATCTCCCCTTTTCCAGAGAAGAAATAATCCCTTCTAGCAATCTTTAATACGTACTCTTCATCATTTAACTTTTGAACTTCGTCTTTTAGACTCTTTTCTTTGTTCGTTAATGAATCCAGTTCTTTTTTCATGTCCTTAACTTTTGCTTCTTTTGCTTTAATGGAACTGTTTTGTTGATAAAACGTTACACTAATACTCGCAATAATTGTAAAAGCAAAGACAAGAAAAACCGCTAAACGGCGATAAAGTCGCTTCCTGTTCTCATCCGTTTGTATTATATGCTCTTTAACAGGATTTGGACTCTGTTTTTCGATTGTTCTTTGTCTCAGTTCCCTCATTTCCGAGGTCCCCCTAACTTCTTTTTTATACGCTCCCATAATTGGAAGATATGTCCCTTCAATTTTGCTATATATTGCAGGAACCCTACATGCTTCATTATAAAAAGTTTAACACGATTAGGGAGAAGTTTCCATATGAGCGAAGCAATAAATCGAACAGGCCAGAAAAAAACTTTCCATATGAAAAGTAATATCCAAATCACCATTTTCCATAACACATGTCCAATTGAAAGCAGTATACGAAATAAGAATAATATAAATGCAATAAATAGCTGCGCTATAATAATAACAGGTTTTATCATGAGTAGCTGTATAATTTGAACAAAAAAGTGTGTTGTTTGCACAAAAATATAGATGAGAAAATTTAACAGTCTCATGTATATTGCTTTCAACATGCTTTGATATGCCGCAAAACCACATAATAATGCTAAAAATACATATATACGTAGTTCAGCTTCATTTACAAGAAGCAATACGTAAAAAACGAATAATGCTTGGACAATCCAAAATAGTATATCATGTATAAATACAATCCAACGCTTACGTTCTTGACGTTTTAAAAATCGTTGGTATGTATCTAAAGACGCTCCAATCCAAGCACCCATTCCGATCATTGAGAGCATCGTATACAACTGAATTGTTAGACTCATTTAAACAACTTACTAAAGAAGCCTTTAGTTTTCTCCCCTTGATTCTCATCAATATACAGCATCTCATGAACTTTCCCTTTAATCGATACAACACCTTTTTCTACATCTAAATTTTTCATTTGCAAATTTTGACCACGAATTGTTAAAAAGCCCATTACAGTCTCAAGTAAAAACTCTTCGCTATCAAAACTCTCTACCTGCTTTACACCGGTAATATCAATTACACGTCTGCCACGCATAATAATATCATGCTCTACAGAAACATTTTGTTGATTAGAAGACATAGGTGAGTAACCATTATTCACGTAAATCCCCCCATACATTTATACTAGCTAATAGTAATGTATGAAGGGATAATCGATTTTAGAACAAGCCTTCTTCGGCCTTTACTTTTTCTTCACGAACTAAGCTATACATATTTGCTGCATCTTCTTTTTTAGTCGTTTCTTTCAATTCATTTATTTTTACAGTTACTATTTTTTGACCAAAACGAATTGTTAATTCATCAGCTACTTTCACATCCGAACTCGCTTTTGCCACTTGACCGTTAATGGATATTCTTCCTTGATCAGCTACTTCTTTCGCCAATGTTCTTCTTTTAATTAAACGTGATACTTTTAAAAACTTATCTAGACGCATATTAAATCCCCCTATTAACGCTCTGTTTGTTTTGCCTCTTCCCAGAAAACATCTAACTGCTCTAATGATAAATCTTGCATCTCTTTATTCATTTCAGCTACCTTTGCTTCCATGTATAAAAAACGACTGACGAATTTCTCATTTGTTGAACGTAACGCTTCTTCTGGATCTATTTTATAATGACGAGCTATATTAACAAACGCAAATAGTAAATCGCCAAATTCACTTAACATCTTCGCCTCATCCATGTTTGCGACTTCTTGTTGGAACTCTTGCCATTCTTCTAAGGCTTTCTCTATCATCGGCTGTACATCCACCCAATCGAAACCAACCTTACCAGCTTTTTTCTGGATTTCATAAGCGCGTAGTAACTGCGGCAAACTTTTTGGAACTCCATTTAAAACAGATTCTTTTACAAACCCTTTTTCTTGTTTTTTAATTTCTTCCCAATTGGCAATTACTTCATCGGCATTATTTACATCCGTATTCCCAAATACATGCGGATGACGACGAACCATTTTCTCAGATAAAGTTCGAATAATATCATCTATAGAGAACCAACCTTCGTCCTCTCCGATTTGGGCATGAAGCATAACTTGTAATAATACATCACCCAGTTCTTCTACTAAGTGATCATCATCCTCTTCATCAATTGCTTCTAACACTTCATACGCTTCCTCAATTAAATACTTCTTTAAAGATTGATGTGTTTGCTTTTTATCCCACGGACAACCATTTGGACCACGAAGGTCTGCAATAATTTCTCGAAGTACATCAAACTGTTGATATAAGGACGCACGTTCCTGAACTGGTGGTACATATACACTCGTTAAGTTATTCAACTCCGTTTCATGATCTAACATGTACAACGGCACCTTTTTCACTTGCTCAAATGAAGTCCCCGCAGCTGTTACGATATACACTTCATAATCATCTGGCAGCATCTCCATTAATGTTAATTTCACATCTGATGCAACGAATGCGTCATATACTTGGCAAAAGATTAAGTGTTGACGTAATTCTAATTGTCCTCTTTCAAATGATGTGGCGTCAATTAATTGGAACCCTTCAATCGGATCAATCTTAAGACTTGCAAACATAGGATCAAGGAAACTTTGCCCACCTTCAATTCGCACTTCAACATTCGCTACTTCACTTTTTTCCAATAGTAGCTGAACCGTTCTTTCCGCTACAAGCGGATGCCCTGGAACAGCATAGATGATTTCTGTATCTTCAGCTTGTTCTAACAATGTATTCGCAATTGTTTCATATACAATTTCAAATGTATCATGTGCTTCATATACATTGTCAAAGGCAGTATATTGTATACCTTCTTTCTCCAACTCTTCTATAACGGGATGTTCCTTCGTTCTAACAAACATGTGATCTGCTTCTTTTATTTTTCGATATACACCCATCGTTAACTGATCTAATTCACCAGCACCTAATCCTAAAATAGTAATGATTCCACTCACAACCTGCCACCTCTATCCACTCTTCTTCAATGAACCTTCTTTTTTCTCTTTTTTCATAACGGTTCCTATTTCCGCTTTTGTAAATACACGTAATTTTAAAATGAAAAACATATATGCCAATCCGCCGATGGCTACACCTAACAACGCCTCAAGTGTTGCAACACCTCTATGACTTGTATCCATCACTAATCCAGACATTTGCAATACACGCATAAACATTATTAGTACAAATCCCATACCGATACCACTAATAACTACACCTAACATATTCCGTTTGTCGATAAGCGATTCGGATACAGCTCGCATAAGTAATACACTATTTAGTATAGAAATTACAATTAACGCAACTAGCGTCGCAATTGCAGCTCCCTTCACACTAAAATATGGCATTAATATATAATTTAAAGCTAACTTTAAACAACCGCCAAATATAACGAATATTGCTGGTTTTAATGTTTGTCCTAACCCTTGCAAAATAGAAGCAGTTGTAATCGACAATGAACTAAATAGAATAGATAAAGATAAAATAGATAAAACATCTGACCCATCACTATTTTCAAACAACATAATATTCGTAGGTTGGATAATACAAGTTAATCCAATGGCTGCTGCAAACCCGATAACAAATGTTATTTTCATCGCTAACCTTACCTTTTCTCGAATAAAGGTAAGATCTCCTCTTTCCTTCGCTGCTGTAATAATTGGAATAAGCGACAACGAGAAGGAAGTTGTCACGACAGTACCTAATTGCATAAGCGGGATACTTCTGTCATAAACACCTTTTAACACCTTTGCACTTTCAGCTGGCTCTCCCGCTCCAATAAGTAGAGAATAGAAAGAAATAGAATCAGCCATTTGTATAAAAATAAGCACTAAGTTACTAACACAAATCGCTAACCCCTGCCAAAACAGGATTTTTATAATCTTCTTTTTCCCTTTAATCCTCTTTACACTTTTGAAGAATATAGAACGAAAGTCATGACGCATATAAAGTATAAGTACGATAATCCCAATCAATCCACCTGCGATTGAACCGAGCATAGCACCTGCACCAACTGTATATAAATCAAATTCGTGAGCAATTAGGAATAGAGATAAAAATACAATAATAGAAACACGAATCGTTTGTTCTATCACTTGCGAAACAGCTGTTGGCATCATATTATTGAATCCCTGGAAATATCCTCTTGCTACAGATAAAAACGGCATCAATATGAATGAAAAGGAAATAACGCGTAATAGCTTATCTAAGTGTATATCGCCCATAGCTATCGCAATTGCTTCGGCACCAAAGAACAATGTAAAAAATCCTATGAAACCAATACCTAATAAAAACCAAAAAGATACACAAATAATTTCCTCTGCTTCTTGTTTTTTCCCTCGCTCTAATCGTTCCGCAACCATTTTTGAAATTATAATAGGGAACCCATAAGTAGCTAAAATTAAACAAAATCCATAAAATGGATAAATTTGTTGGTAAATATAAAAACCAACGTCACCCGCTATATTTTGATATGGAATACGGTAAAAGGCGCTTAATACCTTTGTAACAAAACTTGCGATTGTTAATATAATAGCCCCACGCCAAAAGGCTTGATACTTCTTCGATTCCATGCAAGAAAACTCCTTTTTCTATTCTCACCCCTCGTATTATATCATAAAGAAAAGGACAAGCTTCCTTACCTACACAAGTAAGAATACGTTCGTGCAACGCTAGAAATATTCAATGAAAAAAGGTAGCAAAGCGCTACCTTCATTCAATATACATATATCTCCAAATAATTGATTTCTCAAGAAGAAATATCATAATTAGGAAAGATTGCTACTTCTAAAACCATACACCTTTACTGTTCCATTTGTTTCGCTAAGAAACTGGCAGCAGTATTGACCGCCTTGTGCTCTATTTCGCTTATAATCGCTTCTTTTGAAAAAATAATGACAGCCCCAATTGGGTCTCCATTTGCAACAATCGGCCCAACTGTATAAGAATGAACCTTTTCTGTTACACCATCAATAATGGAAATATCACTTTCGTCCGTCATAATAACAGACTTTCTTTCTTCCATCGTTTTTTCAATTAGATCGCCAACGCTTTTATTTAAGTATTCTTTTTTTGATACACCTGATACTGCGATAATAGAATCTCGATCACATACAAGCACATTATGTCCTAAGCTATCATATAAAGCATCTGCATATTCTTTTGCAAAATCACCTAGCTCGCTAATTGGAGAATATTTCTTTAAAATTACTTCTCCATCGCGATCTACAAATATTTCTAGTGGGTCCCCTTCTCGAATACGTAAAGTTCTACGAATTTCCTTCGGGATTACTACCCTACCTAAATCATCAATTCGACGTACGATTCCAGTTGCTTTCATTCTAATGCTGCCTCACTTTCTACTGATGATCAAAGTGGTGAATTTACCTGTTCATGTAAAAATCACCAACTGTTAGACATAGTATTTTACACATTAGTTCTTCTATGCACGTCGAATTGCATTTTTTTATCTAATATTAGGCATTTATGACTTCTTTTTTTACATCTGGCAAGCCTTTTAATAAATTTTCAGCAATTGTTAACCACTTCGATGTCTCTAAGCCATTTGTTTTCATGACGATTTTCAATTGTGATCCTTCCATTCCTAGACCGATCATTCGTCCAAAACTATTTCCAAGCATGAATAATTTTCCGCCATCAATGTTTTGACTCGCTTGTTCTGAGAACAGAATTGTTACTTCAAATTTATTTTGCTTAATTAATTCAATTTGTTCTTTCATTGCTAATACTTTAATATTTGCGATTTGTAATAAGTAACCAACTTCTTGCGGGTAATCACCAAATCTATCTATCATCTCTTCCTGCAACTCTTCAATATCCTCAATTGCAGAAACACCTCTAAACTGTTTATACATCATAATTTTTTGTTTACTATCAGAAATATAAGCATCCGGTAAATATGCATCTACTTCTAAATCAATTTCAACATTAACTGTATTTTCAACTCCGTCTGTTCCTCTACGCTGTTCAATTGCATCTTTTAACATTTGAGAATATAAATCAAATCCGACAGAATCAATAAATCCATGTTGTTCGGCTCCTAACAAGTTACCAGCACCACGAATTGATAAATCTCGCATCGCAATTTTGAAACCAGATCCAAGCTCTGTGAACTCCTTAATGGCTTGCAGGCGCTTCTCCGCAACTTCCGATAACACTTTATCCCGTTTGTATGCAAAGTAAGCATATGCAACACGATTAGAACGTCCAACACGCCCACGAAGCTGATACAACTGCGATAATCCCATACGATCTGCATCAAATACAATTAATGTATTTACATTTGGAATATCTACACCCGTCTCAATAATCGTTGTACTTACAAGAACATCATGCTGTCCTTCTAAAAACGATAGCATAACAGACTCTAATTCACTCTCGTTCATTTTCCCATGTGCATAAGTTACACGCGCATCTGGAACTAACATCGAAATTTCATCTGCTTTTCGTTCGATATCCTCTACACGATTATATAGGAAGTAAACTTGACCACCTCTTGCAAGCTCCCGTTCTATCGCTTCTCGCATTAATGCTGGATTATACTCTACTACATATGTTTGAACCGGGAAACGATTTTCCGGTGGCGTCTCAATAACAGATAAATCACGCACACCAAGCATAGACATATGGAGCGTACGCGGAATCGGAGTTGCCGTTAGTGTTAATACGTCAACATTTGCTTTTAGTTGTTTAATTTTTTCTTTATGCGTTACACCAAATCTTTGTTCTTCATCAATAATAAGAAGACCTAAATCTTTATAAGTAACATCTTTAGATAAAATACGGTGCGTTCCGATTACAATATCTACTGTGCCATCTTTTAAACCTTTAATTGTTTCATTTTGCTGCTTTCTCGTACGGAATCTACTTAATAATCCTATATTGATTGGATAATCTTGAAAACGCTCTCGAATTGTTTCATAGTGTTGTTGTGCAAGGATCGTTGTCGGCACTAAAATTGCAACTTGTTTTTCATCCATAATTGCTTTAAACGCCGCACGAATAGCTACTTCCGTCTTTCCATATCCTACATCACCACAAAGAAGCCTATCCATCGGACGTCCGCGTTCCATATCCTTTTTAATCTCTTCAATAGAACGTAATTGATCCTCTGTCTCTTGATACGGGAAAGAGGACTCGAATTCTTGTTGTTCTGCCGTATCCGGTGTATATGCATAACCCTTTGAAGCTTCGCGCTCAGCATATAGTTTAATTAGGTCATCCGCAATGTCTTGTACAGATTTTTCAACTTTCGTTTTGACCTTCTTCCAATCATTTCCGCCCAGTTTATAAACTTTCGGATCCTTACCCTCAGATCCTACATATTTTTGCACTTGGTCAATTTGTTCAATTGGAACGTATAACTTATCATTACCTTGATATTTAATATTCAAATAATCTTTATGAACACCGTTAATCTCTAATGTTTCAATACCTAAGAATTTACCTATACCATGATTTACATGAACTACATAATCCCCAACTTTTAATTCCGAATAACTTTTAATACGTTCAGCATTCGATAACTTTTGCTTACGTTGTGATTTTTTAACTTTCTTATGAAAAAGCTCTTTTTCAGTAATGACAACAAGCTTTTGCATCGGCATTTCAAATCCTGCATGTAAATCACCTACAGCAATTTGTAACCTTCCAGGCAATAATATATCTGTGCCTTCTACAATATCTGCCTCAATATCATAATCACTTAAAATATGTTGTAGTTTTTTCACACGTTCATCATCTGTACCTAACACAACAGTCGTAAAATGCCCTTCGTTCCATCTATCAATTTCAGTTTTCAACAACTGCATCTGCCCATGGAAATCTTGCATTGTTTTACATGTCACATTCACAATGTTTTGCGGATGTGTATGTGCTATATGACGTAAGAATAACGTTAAATATACAAAACTTCTTTTTTTATGATGAAGAAATTCTTCAAACGAATGAGAGAAAGATAAATCTTGAATAATTGTTCCCTCACCGAGAAGGGATATATACCATTCCGCCTCTTCCGTTTCAAGATGTGATGCTGTTTCTTGAATACGTGAAATCTCATCTAAAATAACAACACCATCTTCTGGTAAATAATCTATCAGACTAGCAGGTTCGTTATAGAAAATAGATAAATATTTAAACATCTGTTCTATACTTTGCCCGTTTTTTAACATCTCAATTTCATGACTTACCGTCTCAAGCACTGTAGTCTTCAACTTATCATCAGAAAGTTTTTGCATCGTCTTAGTCAGACCTTCTTCAAGATGCTTAATTCCTGATTTCAATTCTTCCTGCGAAAATAAAAACTCTGTTGCTGGACCAAATCTAACACTTTCTTTTTTATCTTGAGAGCGCTGTTCATCCACATCAAATAATCGAATAGAATCGACTTCTGTATCGAAAAATTCAATACGAAATGGTAACTCTTCAGTTAGTGGATATATATCTAATATTCCCCCACGCAAACTAAATTCTCCAGGAGCTTCTACCATAGACTTACGCTCATAGCCGATATGATGTAAAGTATGCAAAAATGTATCTAAATCAATCTCTTGCCCTAGACTGATTTCGATTTGCCTTTGCTTCCACAACTCTTTCATTGGTAAAAATCTGCGTAGTCCTGCAACTGGTGCTACAATAATCCCGTGCTCTCCTGCAGCTAAGCGATTTAACACTTCAATACGTTGCGCCTTCAATTCTGGGCTTGCAACACCAAGTTCTGATGCTATCAATTCATTTACTGGATATAGCCATACATCTTTTTCACCAAGTAACGCCACTAAATCTTCATGTACTTTTTGTGCTTGATATAAATTATGCGTCACAATAAGTTGTGATTTTTTTGTTTTTTTATATAAGGCCGCCATTAATAACGAACGAGAAGAGGTTGCCATACCTGATACAAGTTGCTCTTTTAAACCATCTTCTAATCCATTAATGACCGATTGGATCTCTTCATTTTTATAAAATTGCTCTAATAAACCTATCATTTTCAAAACCCCTCTCAACATAAAAGAGCAAGCCACTATATTTTATGCAAATATTTCGGAAAAAGAAAACAGAAAAATGCTTTGGACATGCCAAAGCGACAACATTTTATTGCAGAAATTTTTCATATTCATAATACTCAGGATAAGATGCGAGCGTTTCTTGACACAATTCACAAATCGTTTTTATATATATATTTCCATTCTCATGAAAATGAATCATTTCTACTACTTCTTGCTCTGTTAGTTGAAATAAAACGTCGCTATATACTTTTTCTGCGGTAACGGAGCCTACATTACTCCCGCAATGTCTGCAATAATAATACCCTTCCATACTAGCCTCCTAAAAATCCAATTACTGCTAGTATGGGTAAAAATAAAATAAAATATTCCCAATCGTACCCTTAACTATTGAAAGTATTCATGATTTGAAGAAAAGGTTTATTTAACCATTCTTCACATGCATCTGCTGCTTTTTCAATAGAATGATTTACATCAGGAATCTCTTCTGATGTAAAACGTCCTAATACGTAATCTACTACCTTCATTCCATTTTTCGGACGATCGATCCCCATGCGGATACGTTGAAACTCTTGTGTTCCTAAATGTGAAATTGTTGATTTCACACCATTATGTCCACCCGCACTGCCTTTCATACGAAGACGTAATTTACCTACAGGGATGTCTAAATCATCGTACAGAACAACGAAGTCCTCTACATCAATTTTATAGTAATCCATTAACGGACGAATACTTTCCCCAGATAAATTCATATATGTAAGTGGCTTTAATAAGATTACTTTTTCTCCATTAACAAATCCTGCACCAAATACTCCTTTAAATTTTTGTTCGTTCAAAGAAATATTCCAACGCTTTGCAAGTTCATCAATCGCCATAAATCCAATATTATGCCTTGTTAATTCATATTCTCTACCTGGGTTCCCAAGTCCTACTATCAATTTCATTCTTGTACCACTACTTTCTTTTTTCGATACGAAAAGACGTAACCAATCTTGGTTACGTCTCATTCTATCCAATTAATTGAATAATACACTTACAGATTCTTCTTCGTATACACGAATGATTGCTTCTCCGATTAGTGGAGCAACTGAAAGTTCATGTACTTTGTCGATTTTCTTCTCTTCTGGTAATACGATAGAGTTCGTTACAACTAACTCTTTAATATTTGAGTTTTGGATACGCTCAATTGCTGGACCAGATAATACTGGGTGTGTACAGCAAGCATATACTTCAGAAGCACCGTTCTCAACAAGAGCGTTTGCTGCTAATGTAATTGTACCAGCTGTATCAATGATGTCATCAATTAAAATTGCTGTTTTACCTTCAATATTACCGATAATGTTCATTACCTCAGATACGTTCGGACGAGGACGACGCTTATCAATAATAGCGATTGGTGCTTTTAGGCGATCTGCCATTTTTCTAGCACGAGTTACTCCACCGTGGTCAGGTGACACGATTACGATATCTTTAAGACCTTTTGTTTCAAAGTAATCTGAAAGAATCGGTACACCCATTAGGTGGTCGATTGGGATATCAAAGAACCCTTGAATTTGTGGAGCATGTAAATCTAGAGTGATTACACGAGTTGCACCTGCTGTTTCAAGCAAGTTTGCTACAAGTTTCGATGTAATTGGTTCACGAGAACGCGCTTTACGGTCTTGACGCGCATAACCATAGTAAGGAATAACAATATTAATTGTTTTTGCAGATGCACGCTTTAATGCATCGATCATAATAAGTAATTCCATGATATGTTCGTTTACTGGGAAGCTTGTAGATTGAATAATGAATACATCGCAACCACGGATACTTTCTTCAATGTTAATTTGAACTTCTCCATCACTAAAACGATCAACAGAACATTTTCCTAGTCCTACTCCAATATGCTTTGCAATTTGCTCAGCAAGTTCCTTATTAGAGTTTAAAGAGAATACTTTCAAATTAGAATTTAGATATTGAGTCGACATCTAGATTAACCCTCCACATTATGATTTTTTCTTATTCAGCAATTGATCAACATAGTCTTCTTTGTTAACTTGACGTGCACGTGCTACAGACAATGCTTTTGATGGAACATTCTCTGTAATTGTAGAGCCTGCTGCCACATAAGCACCGTCTTCAACTGTTACAGGAGCAACAAGGTTTGAATTACATCCAATAAATACCCCGTTACCAATCACAGTTTTGAATTTATTCTTACCGTCATAGTTCACCGTAATTGAACCACAACCAAGATTCACGTCTTCTCCAACTTGTGCATCCCCGATATAACTTAAGTGTGAAGCTTTACTTCTATTACCAAAAACAGTTTTTTTGATTTCCACGAAGTTTCCAACGCGTACTTCATCTCCAATAACTGAATCTGGGCGAATATGTGCAAATGGGCCAACCGATACTTCTGTACCAAGCTTACTATCATGTACAGTAGATTGACGAATTGTCGTACGATCTCCAATTTCACTATCGCGAATTACTGTATGCGGTCCAATCTCACAATCAGAACCAATTACAGTGTTCCCCTCAATAATTGTTCCTGGATGAAGAACTGTATCACTACCGATAATTGCATCAGCAGAAATATACGTGTTACTTGGATCAATAATAGTAACACCATTTACCATGTTCTTTCGGTTGATACGGTTTTTCATAATAATTTCCGCTTGCGATAGAGCGACTCTGTCGTTAACACCTAACGTTTCATCGAAGTGCTCTGTTTGATAAGCTGATACAATATGACCTTCATTTTTTAAAATTTCAATAACATCTGGCAGGTAATATTCACCTTGTACGTTATCATTTGAAACTTTAGAAAGTGAAGCGAATAAAGCTTTATTATCAAAACAATACGTACCTGTATTGATTTCTTTAATAGCTAATTCTTTCTCATTTGCATCCTTATGCTCAACAATCTTTTCAACGTGACCATTCTCATTACGAACGATACGACCATATCCAGCAGGTTCTTCTATGTAAGCTGTTAATACCGTTGCCATTGCCCCTGCTTCTTTATGTTGCTGAAGTAATGCTTCCATCGTTTCAGCAGTTATTAGCGGTGTATCACCACAAATAACTAAAGTTGTTCCTTCTTCGTTTGCAAGTACACTTGCAGCTTGATCTACAGCATGTGCTGTACCAAGTTGTTCTGCTTGTAATGCAAACTCACTTACGTTTCCTAGCTGTTCTTGTACCATTTCAGCACCATGTCCTACGACTGTTACAAGTTTCTGCAATCCTAATTGAGATACTTGATCGACAACATGTTGTACCATAGGTTTTCCACATACAGGATGAAGCACCTTGTATAGCTTAGACTTCATACGTGTGCCTTTACCTGCCGCTAGAATCACTGCAAATCTGTTTGACATATAGACCCTCCATCGCAACCTATTTATCCATTAACGATATTATCCTAAATCATCATATATTTCAAGAAACACATTTTAACTATTAAATTTTACCATAATTCTTATAAGATGTTTTACTCTTTAGTATCTTTTTTAAGAAATAAGCTATACTATTTAAAATGATTTTGAAAAAATTAGAAGTTCCCACCCTTCTTTTTCTCAATTTAGAATTTTCCGAATAAAATATATGTATAAACACAAAAAAACAAACCCCTGTAAATGCTTACAGGAGTTTGTTGCAAAATTATAGGGCTTCTCTAAAAAGCCCTTTTCATTCGAATTTTACGAAGCACCCGCTTCTTCAAACTCAACCTCTTCTAACTCGCCTAAACGATGATACTCTGTTAAAACCGCATCTTGAATTTTAGAGCGTGTACCAGAATTAATTGGATGTGCAATGTCACGGAATTCTCCATCTGGAGTACGTTTACTTGGCATTGCTACAAATAATCCATTATTACCATCAATTACACGAATATCATGAACAACAAATTCATGGTCTAGAGTAATAGAGGCAATTGCTCTCATGCGGCCTTCTGTGTTTACGCGGCGTAATCTTACGTCAGTCACTTCCATCTTGTGTTCACCACCCTTTTCTAAATAAGCGATATATTTGTATAAATTCCACAAAATTTCTATTTTCCCTTTAATTTTTTAAAAATTTTTAAGATAAAAATTTTTAATGTAATTGAATATAGAGATTAGTAGAGGTTATCGCTTACAAAGAATTACTTAACTAGGGCAATTACTTCGATTTCAACTGAAACATCTTTCGGTAATTTTGCTACTTGTACACAAGAACGAGCTGGCTTATGAGCAGAGAAATAAGATCCATATACTTCATTAACAGCATTAAAATCATCCATATCTTTTAAGAATACTGTTGTTTTTACTACCGTATCAAATGAAGCACCTGCTTCTTCTAATACTGCTTGTAAATTTTGAAATACTTGCTCTGTTTGTACTGTTACGTCTCCTGCTACAAGCTCTCCACTTGCAGTTAACGGAATTTGTCCTGAACTGTAAAACATATTATTTACAATAATCCCTTGTGAATATGGTCCAATTGCTTGTGGTGCATTTTTTGTTTGAACAACTTTCATACTTTTCACCCTTTTATTATTTATTTTTACTCTTTAAAAATAGTGCACGAAAAGCAGTTTGTCCATCTATTTTGTAACTTATAAATAGAATAAAAAAAGATAAAGCTATTTGCTTTACCTTTTTACTCAGCCTCTACAAGCCCTTCATCAAATGGTGCCAGTGAATAATTTCCCTTTTCCACTTGAATCGCTTTTTCTTTCACATCAACTTCCGATAGACGAATCAATGATACATAGTTATTAATTAGTCTTTCTTCAATATCCGTGGATTCTACTAATACACCAATACCAACAACATTAGCCTTAAACTCTTCTAACATACTCATCATACCTTGAATTGTCCCGCCAGCTTTCATGAAGTCATCAATAATTAAAACATTTGATCCTTCCGGAAGACTACGCTTTGCTAACGTCATTGTTTGAATTCGCTTAGAAGAACCTGATACATAGTTAATACTAACAGTGGGTCCTTCTGTTACCTTATTATCTTTTCTTGCAATCACTACCGGTACATCTAAGTAGTTCGCCACTGCATATGCAAGTGGAATCCCCTTCGTTGCCACCGTCATAACTGCATCAATTGGTTGCCTAGCAAAAACAGAAGCAAACAAACGACCTGCGCCATTAATATGACGAGGATTACTTAAAAGATCTGTCATATATAAGTAACCACCAGGCAAAATACGATCTGGATTTTCGAATAAGCTACAAAGCTCACCAATAATTAGATCTGCCTCTTCTTCACTTATATATGGTATATATTTCACTCCTCCTGCTGCTCCTGGTATCGTTTGCAATGTGCCGACCCCTTGTTGTTCAAACGTTTGCTTAATAATAACTAAATCTTCACTAATAGAAGACTTAGCTGATTGATACCTTTCAGCAAAAAAAGTGAGAGAAACTAGCTGACGAGGGTTTTGTAACAAGTAATAAGTCATATCGACTAATCTTGTACTTCGTCTAATTTTCATACTCTCACCTCAAATCACGAATATTCTAAACAAATCATAACGTATTATACGTCTTTATTCAAGCGTTTCTCGCTCTCCTAATAAACGTACTGCGTATACTTGTTCACAAAATCCTTTTAACCCGTTATATATACGATGCATTCGCGAATCATGGTGCACCAGACCGAATACAGTTGGACCACTACCACTCATTAATACAGCATCTGCCCCAAATCGCTTCATCTGTGCCTTAATACGTGCAACTTCAGGATGCATCGCAAACGTTACATCTTCTAAAACGTTACCGACAGTATCACAAATCCCTTTGTAGTCTCCAGCATTTATGACATCCACCATTTTATCTACATTTGGATGTGTAACTCGATTTAACTTTAAATTTCCATACACATCAGCAGTAGATACACCAATATGGGGTTTTGCTAAAATAACCCAACAAGAAGGTGGAGTTTTTATGTGCTCAATCTGCTCTCCTCTTCCAGTGGCAATTGCTGTCCCACCATATACGCAAAACGATACGTCTGACCCAATTTCTGCGCCAAGCTCTGCTAACTGATCAATTGTAAGCCCTAAATTCCATAATTTATTAAGACCACGTAATGTTGCTGCTGCATCACTACTTCCACCCGCTAATCCAGCTGCTACTGGAATCGTTTTTTCAATAGTAATAGATACACCTTTTTTTACATTAAACTTCTCTTTTAATAATTTCGCTGCTTGATAAGCCAGATTTCTTTGGTCGTCTGGGACATACCGATTATGGGATAAAATTTCAATACGGTCTTCTGCTAATTCCATTAGTTCTAAACGATCCGCTAAATCAATTGTTGTCATAATCATTTTCACTTCATGATATCCGTCTTGTCTTTTTCCCAGTACATCTAACGACAGATTAATCTTTGCTGGTGCTTTCACTAGTAGCTTCAATCTATTCACCCACTCTATGTACTCAATCTTTTATCGTTTATTTTACCATAAATTTATAGTAAGACGATGACACTTCCCTAATTATAACGAAAAGCATTCAGAATGAAACTACTTATGTAAAATGATGGCACCTTTTATAGTACAAAAAGCCGAGGAATCACTCCTCGGCTACCGTAGCATAGAAAGTATCTTACAACTACTGGTTTTGTTTCATTAATTGCTGTTCTGCAATTTCTATAGCACGTTTCACCATGTTACCAGCATCTTTCGCACGAATTCCGCCCCATCCTTCTTTCTGAACAACATCATAAAAGCCCAACTCTTTTGCAAGCTCTTCTTTAAATTGATTTGACATGACACCTCTTCGTCTACTCAATGCAGAGTCCCTCCTTATTTTGCTACGGTATCATTAGTATGCAAAATAATATAGCTTTTCATTTGTGGGAATATATGTAACGATACATGAATTATAAAATCACTTCATTATGAGGTTCACCATAAAATGTTAACTCTACTGTCTCTGTTAAAACATCCGCATAGCTATACGATACACGTTGTAACGCATCTTCTTGTTGATCCAGTTGTACAACAAAAACAGAACGGTACGTTTCTGCAAGTACACCTGATTGTTCTACAGTTTTTCTTCTCCCACTGTTCGCCTTTAACATCAGTCTCTGTCCAAGATGGTGATCTAATTCGCTTTTAATTTCATCTAAACGTTTTGACATATACTTCGTTACACCTCGCTGTAATTTAGATTGAACACTTAAAACACGATATATCTATCCCAATTATTAACCGCAACTCACAGACAATATCATTATAAAAGCATCATGCGTTCGAATAGATAGAAGAAATACTATATTGTAAAAGTATCATTATGTAGTCTGTGCGTTCTTGTCTCTTTTTATCCAAACTGATTTAAATCCTTTCCATACAAAAAAGCAAGATACATATGTACCTTGCTTATTCTTCATAATGTTGAAAAGGTAATCCAGTTCGTAAAATCCCCCTTGTTTCAATCCCGCCAAGTCCCTTTTCACCAGTAATCGTATTACGTACAACATCCCATACATTAACCCTTTCCATAAATGACGTAAAACTAATTTTACCAACCACATATACAGGGTCTAGTGCGTGAATATTAATTCTAGATGGGGAACTAGCAAAATTAGCGCCTGCTCGAATTAATGCTTCAAAGTGTGATTGACATGCCCCAGCAAAAATAACGAGTTGATCCAACGATGGATATTTTTTTCGCACTTCTCGAACAGCCTGTACAAAATGCCTTGAATGCCTATATGCTGCTAAATCTCCCTTTACTCCTTTTGATTTTGTATACGCATCGTGCCCTGTAATAACTAAAATGTCCGGACGAAAATGATCTATTAAATCTACTACCTTTTCATGCATCTCTGTTTCTTTACAATGAATACCTTGTACAGGAACACCAATTTTATTATATAAATCTAGACACTTGCGCAAATATAACGGGTCTCCATCTATGTGCAAGACACGCCCTGGCATTTGAAAATAATTCACTTCACTTGTATATCCACCAGTTGAAGTGTGTTCATGCCTTTGTTTCATTAATACGTAATCTTGTTGAAACAAACGATACGTCCGCTCCATCGTTTCTTTCTCACGCTTCGCTCTCTTTTTATGTTCTCGTTGATCTATACTAATTAAATCTTCAAGTGGCGCATCTGCCACCAATCTAATTTCCTCTCCAAACAATATAGCTATCTCGCCTTTTATTTCTATAATACGAAAAAGAATATCCCTATTATGAGAGTATCGTTCCACTAATTCTCCAACATGTAAAGCCATTCTCCTACCTCCAAACTCATTAGGCCATCTTACCTGTTTTTAAAGTATGAATGTAAGAGGGGAAAGGTGACAAAAGGGACAGTTCAAGTTGAACTGTCCCTTTTATATTCTTATGATAACTTATGAAGAACTAATGCATTACTTAATGTTGCAAACTCCTCGATAGATAGCGTCTCGCCTCTTCGTTTCGGATCAATTCCTACTTCTGTTAAAATTCGATCCAACAGCTCTTTATCTTTCGGGAAACCATTTAAATTATTTGATAAATTATTCATTAAAGTTTTACGACGCTGTGCAAAACTTGCTCGTACTACTTCAAAGAAGAATGTCTCATCTGTTACCTCTACCACTGGTTTCGGACGCTTTAGGAGGCGGATAATTGCAGAATCAACATTTGGTTGTGGTACAAACACCGTACGCGGTACAGTCATAACTGTTTCTACCTCTGTATAATACTGAATAGCAATGGATAAAGAACCATACTCTTTCGTTCCAGGTTTAGCCGCTAAACGATCCCCAACTTCTTTTTGCATCATAACAACGAATCCACGAACCGGTAATTTCTCTTCCAGCAATTTAAATAAAATTGGCGTCGTAATATAGTATGGTAAGTTAGCTACTACCATTACATCTTGCCCTTCTTCAAATTGCTCACTAAACACCTCATGTACATCTGCCTTTAGTACATCTTTATTGATAACAGTAACGTTGCCATATGGAGCTAACGTCTCATCTAAAATCGGTAATAACCTTTGATCAATTTCAAAAGCCACTACTTTTTTAGCACGCTTCGCTAATTGTTCTGTTAATGCACCGATACCTGGTCCAATTTCAATTGCACCACTTTCTGAACCAATTTCAGCGTGATCAACGATACGATTTAATACATTCGTATCAATTAAAAAATTTTGTCCTAAACTTTTTTTGAATGAAAATCCATACTTTTCAACAATGTCTTTCGTACGATTTGGCGTTGCGATATCCTTCATTTTCTTTCCTCCTGTATGACTTGCTTATACGCTTCTGCAAATGATTCTTTTGAAACTTGAAACATTTGTAAACGTTTATGTAACTGTTTTGCGTTTGTATAACCAATCTTTAATAGCTTACCCATTCTTTCTCTGCGACTCTTTGCCATTTCTCCGCCCACTAAACCTGCATCGACTAAATCGCTCCAACTGATTTCACTTGTGTAAGCTTCCATTTCTTCATGTATATTCTCTAAAGCACGGCGAATTGATTCATTAGAAGCATGTTCAATTCCGACACCTTTTTTCCTCTTAGCAAGTGCTTCTTCCTTCGGTAAAAACGCATGTTTACATCCAGGCACCTTATCAGAAATAATTTTTCGAATACGCTCTCCAGGATAATCCGGATCTGTGAAAATAATAACGCCTCGTTTTTGCAGCGCTAATTTAACTTGTTCAATAACATGATCACCGATTGCTGAACCGTTCGTTTCAATTGTATCCGCATCAACAGCACGCTTAATCGCAACTGTATCATCTTTACCTTCTACAACGATAATCTCTTTAATTTTCATGCTTGCCTCCACACTCGTTTCGTCTCTACTTAGTAAAACAAAAAAATGACGACTTTTCCATTATTATTTTCCCCATTGTTACATTTTAAAAAGTAGAATGTCCAAAACTTTGTTCTCTCTCCTTATTGTACCACTTACTCATTCGCCCTTATCTTCTCTGTCACGCCTGCTATTTTTTCACAAAAATAAAAAAGAATGGGTTCTCCCACTCTTTTATTCAACGCCAAATAAAGCTTTTGCATTTTTCGTTGTCATTTCTGCTACTTCCTCATAAGAAATTCCTTTTAAGTTCGCAATTTCTTCTGCTACGAGTTTTACATAACTTGGTTCATTTCGTTTCCCGCGAAATGGATGCGGTGTTAAATACGGACAATCCGTCTCTATTAATAATTTCTCTAATGGAATCTCCGTAGCAACTTCTTTCGGTTTCTTAGCGTTTTTAAATGTAACTGGTCCACCTAACGAAATTAAAAAGTTCATATCAACACATCGCTCCGCTACCTCTACGCTACCGCTAAAGCAATGCATAATGCCTCCTACTTCAGCTGCATTCTCTTCTTCTAGAATATCCACAATATCTTGAGTTGCATCGCGGTTATGTATAATAATCGGCAATTTTACTTTTTTCGCTAATGCAATTTGTTTACGGAATACTTCTTTCTGTATTTCTTTTGGAGACTTATCCCAGTGATAATCTAAGCCCATCTCTCCAAGTGCAACGACCTTAGGATGAGAAGCAAGTTCTTCTAACCAAGCTAAATGCTCTTCTTTCATGTCGATTGCATCAACAGGGTGCCATCCAACCGCAGCATAAATAAAATCATAGGCTTCAGCTAATTCAATCGCCTTTTTTATCGTTACTTCATCAAAACCAACAACAACTGTATAAGTAACACCCGCTTCTTTCATTCGGACAATCACTTCTTGCAAGTCTTCTTCAAATTGCTCTGCATTCAAATGTGAATGTGTATCAAACAACATAATACATAACTCCTTTTATATTGAAATCAAATTTATTCTACGCAAATAAGCTCTTTTATAACTTAACGATAACAATACTACAATCTTAATGCAAAAATTGAGGTGTAAAAAGAAAAAAGACGCTTCACACATGTTACACGTGAAACATCTCTTTTCTTGTCTTAATTACTTAATTTTTGTACCGTTTGGTAGATTTTGGTCGATTGATGCTAATGACAATACGCCATTCTCTTCACCTGCTAAAATCATACCTTGTGATAATTCACCGCGTAATTTTACAGGTTTTAAGTTTGTTACACAAATAACTTTTTTACCTTTTAAATCTTCCGGCGAATAGAACTTTGCAATGCCAGAAACCACTTGACGTTTTTCTGTGCCTAAGTCTAGTTGAATTTTTAACAACTTGTCTGCTTTTTTCACAGGTTCCGCAGATAGAACTTCAGCTACGCGTAATTCTACTTTAAAGAAATCATCAATTGTAATCTCTTCTGCCTTCGGTTCTTCTTCTTTTTTCTCTTCTACTTTAGGAGCAGAGGCTTTCATTTGTTCTTTAATGTACGCTACCTCTACTTCCATTTCTAAACGAGGGAAAATCGGGTTTCCTTTTTCTACTTTTGTTCCAGCTGGAATGCATCCAATTGTAGACAGGCTTTCCCAAGATGTATGTGCTTCTTCAGTAAGGCCAAGCTGAGCAAACATCTTGCTTGGTGCTACTGTTAAGAATGGCATAAGCATAATACCTGTTTGACGAAGTACTTCTGCTAAGTGAGCCATTACAGAGGCTAACTTTTCACGATCATTCTCATCTTTCGCTAATACCCACGGTTGTGTTTCGTCAATATATTTATTCGTACGGCTAATCAATTGCCAAATTGAGCTTAGAGCTACAGAGAATTCCATGTTCTCCATTGCTTCTTCCACTTTTTTCAATGTATCCTGTGCAAACGTTACTAATGTTTCATCAAATTCCGTTACATTTGCTTTAAATGCAGGAATTTCTCCGTTAAAGTACTTATCAATCATAGCTACTGTACGATTTAATAGGTTACCTAAGTCATTTGCTAAATCGAAATTAATACGCTCCACAAATCCTTCTGGTGTGAATACGCCATCAGATCCAAATGGAACTTCACGAAGTAAGTAATAACGTAATGCATCTAATCCGTAACGATCGATTAATGTAACTGGATCTACTACGTTTCCTTTTGACTTACTCATCTTTCCATCCTTCATTAGAATCCAACCGTGAGCAAAGACTTTTTTCGGAAGAGGTAAATCTAATGCCATTAAAATGATTGGCCAATAAATCGTATGGAAACGAACGATTTCTTTTCCAACTAAATGCACATCTGCTGGCCAGAACTTCTTATACATCTCTTCATTTTCTGTTCCATAACCTAATGCTGTAATGTAGTTAGATAATGCGTCAACCCATACGTAAATAACGTGTTTCGGATTACCTGGAACACGAACTCCCCAGTCAAATGAAGTACGAGAAACTGCTAAATCTTCTAAGCCTGGTTTAATAAAGTTATTAATCATTTCATTCTTACGAGACTCTGGCTGAATGAAATGTGGATTCTCTTCATAGAACTTTAATAGTCTGTCAACATATTTACCCATTCTAAAGAAATATGATTCTTCACGAACAAGTTCTACATCATGACCACTGTCTGGACTTTTTCCCCCAACTACTTTGTCACCTTCCATAATTGGATCTACTAATTGATGCTCTGTATAGAATGTCTCATCTTGTACAGAATACCAACCTTCATATTCATCAAGATAAATATCACCTTGATCTACTAGTTGCTTGAAGATTTTTTCGACAACATCTTTATGACGATCTTCCGTTGTACGAATAAAATCATCATAGGAGATATCCATCTTCTCCCAAAGTTCTTTAATTCCTGCAACGATGTTATCCACATATGCTTGTGGTGTAACATTTAATTCTTCTGCTTTCTTTTGGATCTTCTGTCCATGCTCATCAGTTCCTGTTAAATAATGAACATTATATCCTTGCATACGCTTATATCGTGCCATAGCATCCCCTGCTACTGTTGTATAAGCATGTCCAATGTGTAATTTTCCACTTGGATAATAAATTGGGGTAGTAATATAAAAGGATTTGTTTTCCTTTGTCATTGTTTTGGACCTCCCGGATAACCTCATATGTATTTATAAATAGTATATCAAAAACTTATATATAAAGTGAAACTTTAATCTGTGAGGATCTTGTTCATTCCCACGGATTATCAACCCACACCCATCGGACTTTTACGAGCAATCCGACTTCCACTTAACTTCTTTGGCCCAGCCGAATTTAAAATTTAGAATCTTACTACTCGTTAATGCAGGATAAAAACAACTTCATATTTTTATATTTATCATCTATTACTCATATTTCAAGAAAATATACAGTCATTACCTATAATTTCTGAACTTTTCTGAAAATAAAGTGAAATAATAGTAGAAATTACTCAAATTCTATTATATATAAGAAGTAAGAAATCTATAAATCTTTTTAAAAAATATAGAATTAAAGAATTGACGGAAATGTAAATGATTGGTATCATATGTCCATAGGGTATTTTGTCGAAAAATGACGAATCTAAAAATAGACTCGAAACTTATAAACTATTTCTTTAGGAGGAAAAGAATTATGAAATCTACTGGTATCGTTCGTAAAGTTGATGAATTAGGTCGTGTAGTAATTCCGATTGAATTACGCCGTACTTTAGGTATTGCAGAAAAGGATGCTCTTGAAATCTATGTTGATGACGAGAAAATCATCTTAAAAAAATATAAGCCAAACATGACTTGCCAAGTAACTGGTGAAGTATCTGATGGTAACCTATCTTTAGCTGAAGGTAAAATTATCTTAAGCAAAGAAGGCGCTGAGCAAATCTTAAACGAGCTTCAAGATTATATCGAAACAGCAAAATAAGCTTCTCAATTATGAGAAGCTTATTTTTTATCGACATGATAGATTTGATATACATCGCGTTTCGACAAATCTCGATCTTTAGCAACTGTTTTTATCGCCTCTTTTGAATTCATACCTTTTTCGTTTATATAATGTTCAATATGGTCATATACCGAAATAGTTTCCCACCATTGTTCCTCTGGAGCAGGTTCTTCCGTTGAACCAGCTACTAAAATACAAAACTCACCACGAACTTCATTTTGTTTCGTCCACTCAATTGCTTCTTCAACTGTTCCACGAATAAATTCCTCGAATTTTTTTGTTAACTCTCGGCACAATACAATTTCTCTATTTCCCAATACTTCTTGCATCGAGATTAAAGTATCATCCAAACGGTGAGGTGCTTCATAAAACATCATTGTAGTTTGTATATAACGAAGCTTCTCTAACTCCATTTTTCTTTCTTTTTTATTTCTTTGTAAAAATCCATAGAAATAAAACTGTTTTGTTTCAAGGCCTGATGCAATTAATGCTGTAAGGGCTGCATTTGCCCCAGGAAGCGGGATAACATGATACTGTTCCGCTACAGCCTCTACAACAATATCGTAACCTGGATCGGAAATACACGGCATACCAGCATCACTAACAAGTGCTACTGTCTTTCCTTCGTCTAACTTATCTAATATTTTCTTCCCACTTACTTCCTTATTATGCTCATGGTAACTCATAACAGGCGTTTCAATTTCGAAGTAATTACAAAGTTTTTTCGTTTGTCTCGTATCTTCAGCAGCAATTAAATCCGCTTCTTTTAAAATTCGGATTGCACGAAATGTCATATCTTCTAAATTCCCAATAGGGGTTGGTACTAAATATAAAACGCCCTTTTCATTTTGTTGAAAACTTTTTTGTTGCCACATAAGGTTCTCCTTTTTGCATATATTCTTCTTTTTGTTTTCTATTTAATTGCTTAAAATAGTACTCTGCTTGCATAGCTGTACGCTTATCTTCATGAAACTCTACGTATTTTAAAGCAACAGGAAGTCTAGCACGCGTATACTTAGCCCCTTTTCCGCTATTATGGGTCTCAATCCGCTTCTCTATATGATTTGTATATCCAGCATAGTAACTTCCATCAGAGCACTCCACTACATAAAAACAATGCTTATTCTTCTCCATATAAAATAGAACGAATCTCCTTTGTATATTCATTATTTTCTTCATATACAAAAAGAGGTGGCAATATTTTTAAATCTGCGTTTCCGTCCTTAATTCCTTCAATTAACAATGTATTCGCTTCTTTTCCTGCCTTAGGATAAACAAATCGTACACGCTTCGGTTCAATTTTATACTTACGCATTAATGTAACAATGTCTAGTAAACGACCTGGACGATGTACAAATGCTACTTTCCCGCCTTGCTTTACTAGCTGACTACTTGCAGATACAACATCCTCTAGTGTACACATAATTTCATGACGAGCTATTGCTAAATGTTCATTCATATTTTTTTCAGAAGTTGCAGGTGTTTGGAAATAAGGCGGATTACATGTGACAACATCATATTGATGACGTCCAAGTTTCTCCGGCATATCTTTCAAATCCCCGTGTATTAAGTGAATTCTTTCTTCCAACTTATTGTATTGAACACTTCTTATTCCCATATCATATAAGCGTTCTTGAATTTCTACACCAGTAATATTCCCTTTCGTCCTTGTACTTAATAGAAGGGGCACAACGGCATTACCTGTACACAAATCAAGTAAATTACCTTTTTGAATTGGCACCCAAGCAAAGTCTGCAAGTAAAACAGCATCTAACGAGAAATTAAATACTGATGGGCTTTGTATAATCTTCAAATCTTGTGCTAATAAGTAATCTAAACGTTCATCTTCATATAAATTCATATGTTGCTCCTTTTCTTACACTTAACCTACCCTATTTCATCTTCTACTAATAAAAAACATATTCGATTCTACTCTCATGTATAAAAAATTACCTTTCCAATTATTATTGGAAAGGTAATTTCACTTTTTATTTAAAAATGACAGGCAGAATAAACAATCTCCCTCTTTACGTACACTTCCATAATGCAGATTACAAATATGAAAACCTTCTTGATATAGTCTTGCTAAATTATCGTAGCCTTCACCAATATCTGTCTTCGGCTTCACTTCTTTACGTTTTTGAGTTTTTTGTTTTTCTTTAATCTGCACTTCTTCAAAGCGGTGTCGCAAATTTTCATTTTCCATTTTTATATGTTGGTTTTCTTCCAGTAACTCTGCAAGATGTTGTTTTAATTCTCCCAACTGTTTGTATAAATGTCCAATTTGCTCTTCCATACTAGAAACCGATGCAAAAATATCTTTTTTCTCCACAAGCACCCACCTCATTAATCTGTGGTTTGACTCGAAACGACCCCTTTATTCACTAACTCATCTAACGTATATTCTACTATCCGTTCCTTGTCTACTAGTTCCACTTGAATTAATCTTTCTAAAATATTTAATCCGATAACACGGCCAGTACCATGCGGGGTTTGTATACGTTGATCTAAATCAGGAAGTTGTTCCTTTGCTGCCTCATATTCATCGTTCTCATATTTTAAGCAACACATTAAGCGACCACATAAACCAGAGATTTTTGCAGGATTTAATGATAAATTTTGATCCTTTGCCATCTTAATGGATACAGGTTCAAAATCCCCTAAAAAAGTAGAACAACAAAGCATACGACCACATGGACCAATACCACCAAGCATTTTCGCTTCATCACGAACACCAATTTGTCTTAGTTCAATTCTTGTCCTAAAAATTGCTGCTAAGTCCTTCACTAGTTCGCGAAAATCAATCCGACCATCCGCAGTAAAGTAGAAAATAATTTTATTGCGATCGAACGTATACTCTACATCTACAAGTTTCATATCAAGATTATGTTCTACTACCTTTTGCTGACAAACTTGATATGCTTCTTTTGCAGCATGTTTGTTCTCTTCAACAATGGTACGATCGT
Source organism: Bacillus sp. FSL R9-9834 (assembly GCF_038006905.1). Classification (NCBI taxonomy): domain Bacteria; kingdom Bacillati; phylum Bacillota; class Bacilli; order Caryophanales; family Bacillaceae; genus Bacillus; species Bacillus sp. FSL R9-9834. The sequence continues at coordinate 37,412 of NZ_JBBOWD010000001.1, read as the reverse complement.
TTTCATTTGCAATGCGAATAACCTTTTTTAGCGGTAATACAACGTCGTTTTCATCAACTTGCTTTTTGGTAATAACTACTTTTCCGTATTCAATACCTCTTACCGTTTCTACAATTACAAACTCATTTTCAGAGATATCGAACTGATTCGGATCAAAGTAATACACCTTTCCGGCCTTCTTAAAGCGAACACCTACTACATCATACAAAACGGTCATCCCTCCTGCAACCGCAACACTAACTGTTCGAACACAAGCTGCGCATTTACATTAGCGTTGATTCTATTTTTTGCCTCTAATATATTAAAGAGAGCTGATACAATGCGCTTCTGAGCGTAGGAGAAAGATTCAAACATCTCTTTCTGCTCATGAAAAACAAGACGATCTTCTTCTCCAAGTTGAACATATAATAAATCCTTATAAATAAGGAGTAACATATCTAAACCTTGCTGTAATTGTTCTTTCTCTCCAAAGTGTTTTCCCCATTTTTCTTGTACAAAAAAAATAGAGGCTTTATCTTTTTCGAGCGCTTCACATAATTTTATCACTAAAGCTCGTGCTTGTGCAAACCATTCATCACTACATAAAGCTAAAGCTTCATCAAAACTATTTGTGAGTTGTGCAGCAAGTGTCGATAAAGATGTCGTAACACCTTCATCCTGTAATCTTCTAATTAAAGATTCCGTAGGTAACGGTCTAAATGTAACAACTTGACAACGAGATAAAATCGTATTTAAAATTTGATGACTTTGTTCAGTAAGTAAAATAGCTGTTGTATCACTACTTGGTTCTTCTAAAAATTTTAACAGTGTATTCGCCGCATTTGCTGTCATACGGTCTGCGTGCTCAATAACATATACTTTTTTATTTGCTTCTAATCCTGTTTTTGAAAACTCTTCTTGTAAATCATGAATTTGCTGCTTCTTAATAGATAATCCGTCTGGTTTTACAATATGTAAGTTTGGGTGGTTACCTGAATCAATTCGCTTACAATTTGTACATACATGACAAGGCTCTACCCCATTCCGCTGAGAACAGAGGAAACTCTTTGCCATTTGAATTGCTGTCGCAAACTTTCCTGTCCCTTTCCCTCCCTCTAACAAGTAAGCGTGGGATATACGCTCTTTTGCGATGCTATTCATCAACATTTTTACACCGATGGGTTGTATAGCAGAAAGCTGCTCCCACGTCTTCGTCATAATGCATACCTCACTTATTTCATTCTTTCCTTCTATTATAACAATTTATCTTCTATAACTTGAATAACTTCTTCTATAAGTTTTTCCATTGGTTGATCAGCATTTACTAATACAATACGATCCGAGAAACGTTCTACAACTTGTAAATACCCTTCACGCACACGTTTATGGAAAGTGATATCTTCCATATCTAACCGATTCACTTCACGTCCTGCATCTTTTGCAATTCGAGCTAAACCAACCTCTGGTTCAATGTCTAGGTAAATTGTTAAACTAGGCATGCAATCTTCTGTTGCGAAACGATTGATTTCAAATACTTTATCCATACCTAACCCTCTTGCATAGCCTTGATACGCTAAAGAGCTATCTATAAAACGATCACATAATACAAGGTAATCCTCATTAAGTGCCGGCATAACTTTTTCCACTAAATGTTGTCTACGTGCAGCGGCATATAGAAGTGCCTCTGTACGTGCTTCCATCATCGTATATTCTTGCTTATGTAAAATCGTTCTAATATCCTCAGAAATTGCAATACCACCTGGTTCTCTCGTCGCCATTACCTTTTGTTCCTTTTGTTCAAAGTATGGCAATAAACCTTGAATTAACGTTGTTTTACCCGAACCTTCTGGCCCCTCAATTGTTACAAATAATCCCTTCATCCTAAAACCTACTTTCTATATCATACACTTTCATATATTTCGTGCTACCTTGAAAACGGGCGCCTGCTCTCTCTAAATGCATAATTTGTTCTTTATGTTCTGAAGTAATTCTTTCCCCATACATAATCAATGGAATACCAGGTGGATATGGAATTACCATTTCCGCCGCTATCATCCCAACTGCTTCTTCTACAGATACTACTTTTGTTTCATATCCTTCCAGTTGTTTATATGTATACGGTAAAGGAGAAATTTCTCCTTTATAAGTATAACGAATAGATTCTGTCTTGTCTTTCACCTCATAAGATTGCAATGCCGCCCGGATCATCTCTATAGCCTTCATATACGTCTTATTTACTTGCAAAGGCAAAATAAATAAGACATTATATGGATCTGCCATTTCGGTATATATACCAACCTTTTCTAATACAGATTGTAATTCGTATCCTGATAACTGACAACGTGTCTGTACGGTAACTTTTAGCTCGTCTTGTAATGGATATTGTAAAATAGCTATTTGTGGGATAGAAGACAATTCTTCTTTAAATTCCCGTAAAAACTCGACAATTTCATCATGTCCCTTTTCTTTTATACGCGCTATCGTAAAGCGTGCAATATCAAGAGAAGCCATAATTGGATACGATGGACTACTAGATTGTAGCATACTTAAATAAGTAGAAACTCTTTCTTCTTTCACTAAGCGGCTATTTATATGTAAATAGGATCCCATCGTCATCGCAGGTAATGTTTTATGTGCGGAATGAACTACAATATCTGCACCATATGCTAAAGCTGACTTTGGAAATGCCCCGCCTAAACAAAAATGAGCTCCATGCGCTTCATCTACTAACACAGGAATTTTATGTGCATGTGCATAAGCAATGCTTGCCTCTAAATCCATCCCCATACCATAATAATTAGGATGTGTTAAAATAAGTGCTTTCGCATTTGGATATTTTTCAATTGCTTCCTTAATAATCTCATCATGAATTCCCACGGGTACGTTATAAGCTTCATCAATCCATGGATCTAAAAAAATTGGATTTGCTCCTGCTAATTTTAAACCATTAATAATTGATTTATGACAATTTCTTTGTACAAGAACAATATCATGTTCCCTACAGCAAGACAAAATCATTGCTAAGTTCCCGACTGTTGAACCATTAATTAAAAAATAACTTTTTTCCACTTCATATACATCAGCTAATAATTGTTGTGCCTCATCTATACATTCAAACGGACTATGTAAATCATCTAACCCTGATAACTCAGTTACATCGATAGATAGTATATCTTTAAACCCCTCTACTGCCCCTTGAGGGAAGTTTAAACCATTTTTATGACCTGGAACATGAAAAGATAACGGCCTTCTTTCTTTAAACTCTATTAATGCTTCATATAAAGGTATGCGATTTTGATTCATCTATATCTCTTCCTTATTATTTCATTCTTTATCTATTATACAGAACAAAAAAAATAATAGGCATATGCCTATTTAAAAATATGATACTTCTAATTTCCGAAGCTGTTTTAAATAATATATATACTTCGGATCATTTGTTTCTGTATTCACCATGTCCTTTTCACATTCATAACATATTAAATTATTATAAACATATATCCCTTCTTTTCTTTCTGTCTCACAAACAATACAAACTTCGTTTTGTGATTTCATATCTTTTCCTCCCTATTTAAATGGACATATTTTATACTTCTATTCCTTAACAATTTACAGAAAAATATACATCGATTTCTTATATAATATGATTCATCCTTGGGCAACGTGTTTGTATTACCATTACTTCTTTTTGCATACTGTTTGAAAACACAAAAAAACACAAGTCAAAAGACTTGTGTTTTTAGTTGCTTGGCGACGTCCTACTCTCACAGGGACAAGGTCCCAACTACCATCGGCGCTAGAGAGCTTAACTTCCGTGTTCGGTATGGGAACGGGTGTGACCTCTCTGCCATCATCACCAAACTATGAAGGCATATTCCTTCAAAACTAGATAACATTTGCTACATATTATATGGTTAAGTCCTCGATCTATTAGTATTCGTCAGCTCCACATGTCACCATGCTTCCACCTCGAACCTATCAACCTGATCATCTTTCAGGGATCTTACTAGCTTACGCTATGGGAAATCTCATCTTGAGGGGGGCTTCATGCTTAGATGCTTTCAGCACTTATCCCTTCCGCACATAGCTACCCAGCTATGCCCTTGGCAGAACAACTGGTACACCAGCGGTGCGTCCATCCCGGTCCTCTCGTACTAAGGACAGCTCCTCTCAAATTTCCTACGCCCACGACGGATAGGGACCGAACTGTCTCACGACGTTCTGAACCCAGCTCGCGTACCGCTTTAATGGGCGAACAGCCCAACCCTTGGGACCGACTACAGCCCCAGGATGCGATGAGCCGACATCGAGGTGCCAAACCTCCCCGTCGATGTGGACTCTTGGGGGAGATAAGCCTGTTATCCCCGGGGTAGCTTTTATCCGTTGAGCGATGGCCCTTCCATGCGGAACCACCGGATCACTAAGCCCGACTTTCGTCCCTGCTCGACTTGTAGGTCTCGCAGTCAAGCTCCCTTATGCCTTTGCACTCTACGAATGATTTCCAACCATTCTGAGGGAACCTTTGGGCGCCTCCGTTACACTTTAGGAGGCGACCGCCCCAGTCAAACTGCCCACCTGACACTGTCTCCCGGGTCGATAAGACCCGTAGGTTAGAATTTCAATACAGTCAGGGCGGTATCCCACCAGCGCCTCCACCGAAGCTAGCGCTCCGGTTTCAAAGGCTCCCGCCTATCCTGTACAAACTGTACCAAAATTCAATATCAGGCTACAGTAAAGCTCCACGGGGTCTTTCCGTCCTGTCGCGGGTAACCTGCATCTTCACAGGTACTATAATTTCACCGAGTCTCTGGTTGAGACAGTGCCCAAATCGTTACACCTTTCGTGCGGGTCGGAACTTACCCGACAAGGAATTTCGCTACCTTAGGACCGTTATAGTTACGGCCGCCGTTTACTGGGGCTTCAGTTCAGAGCT
>NZ_JBBOWD010000001.1:12500-27500 GCF_038006905.1 Bacillus sp. FSL R9-9834 | reverse complement strand
GAGAGATAGCACCACGTAACACATGATATACACCTTGATACTCTTTCATCTTTTCCATCGCGATTACATCTTTCGGTTCTTGCACGACACAAACAACTGATTGATCTCGATGTGAATCGTTACAAATATAACAAGGGTCACGGTCAGTAATATGCCCGCATACAGAACAATATGCTAAGTCTCGCTTCGCATTTACAAGTGCTTTTGCAAAACCTAACACATCATCTTCTTTCATATCTAATACGAAAAACGCCAATCGAACCGCTGTTTTCGGTCCGATTCCTGGCAATTTCATAAAACTATCAATTAGTTTTGATATTGGTTCTGGATAATGCATATATCAATATCCTCCTAGAACATTCCACCCGGTAAGTTTAAGCCTTTTGTAAATTTACCCATTGTAGAGTTTGAAAGTTCATCAGCTTTTTTAAGTGCATCGTTTGTTGCAGCTAACACTAAGTCTTGTAACATTTCGATATCTTCTGGATCTACAACTTCTTCTTTCACTTTTACTTCAAGAATTTGCTTATGACCATTTGCAATAACTGTGATCATACCGCCGCCAGCTGTACCTTCAACTGTTTTTTCGCCAAGTTCTTCTTGCGCCTTTGCCATTTCCTTTTGCATCTTTTGCATTTGTTTCATCATGTTATTCATATTTCCCATTCCGCCACGCATCATAATTAATTCCTCCTAATTATTATTACTCTTTTATTTCAATGAGTTCTTGCCCTACTAATTTTACAGCCTCTTCTATAAGAGGATCTTCTTTTTTCTCTGGGCTTTCTTCAGAACTTCCACCTTCACGCTGTAAAAAATCTTCACGGATTTTACCCCATTCACTTTTTGGAATGGCAATCATATTTAATCTTTTACTTAGCAATTCAAATAAAGTTTGTTCCACTGTATCCATAGCCTCTCGATTTTCGCTTGCCATTTTACAGTGAATCTCATATTGGAACGCTAAAACGTAAGTATCATCTGAAGCCGCTACCGGTTCGCTATTTTCTAACAAAACAGCAAACGCTACTTTGTTGTATGCTTTGAGTCTTCCTAACAACTCTCCCCATACAGCTTTTAATTGTTCTAAATCTTGACGCTTCGCTTGCTTTAATACTTCATTTACGCGTCCGACAGGTATCTTCATACTTCCTGTCCGTACTGGCTTTGGTGCTGCACGCGTCTCTCTGACTTCCTGCTGCACACCGGCCGGCACACCATTCTTTTTGACTTGTTCTAGCTCTTTCTCCAATTGCTGCATCCTGTTCATAATTGCTTGTAAACGATCTGCACCATTTGCTTGCATCATAAACTGTTGACACAGTTGTACCATAACAACTTCTAAGAAAATTCGCGGATGATTTGTCCACTTCATTTCCTGTTGTGCTTTACTAAGAGTATGAATGATCTCATAGATTACTTCCGGTTGCATTTCTTCACTTAACGTCCGGAATTGCTCATCTACCATTACTCGTTCCAACATATGTTCCAATTGTGGTGAAGTTTGATATAAAAGCATATCACGATAATAGTAAATGAAATCTTCCATAAAGCGAACTGGATCTTTCCCTTTACCCATCATCTCATCTATGATACGTAATGCTCTTGATACATCATTTTCACGTATACATTCTACTAAGTTGCCTAAGTATTGCTGAGAAACAGACCCTGTTACAGCTAATACATCTTCTGTCGTAACGGTCTCATCACTATAAGATATTGCCTGATCAATAAGACTGAGCGCATCACGCATACCACCTTCAGCGGCACGTGCAACAATTTGTAATGCCTCATCTTCTACTTGCGTACCTTCATTGTTCACAACTGTCGATAATCTCTCAACAATATCATTTACTGATATCTTTCGAAATTCGAAACGTTGGCAACGCGAAATAATTGTAGGCGGTATCTTATGCGGTTCTGTTGTCGCTAAAATAAAGATAACATGTCCTGGCGGTTCTTCTAACGTTTTTAAAAGCGCATTGAAGGCACCCATGGAAAGCATGTGAACTTCATCAATAATGTATACTTTATATTCTACAGCACTTGGAGCATATTTTACTTTATCTCTAATATCTCGAATTTCATCTACACCGTTATTTGAAGCCGCATCAATTTCTAATACATCTGAAATAGATCCTTGTGTAATCCCCAAACAAGAAGGACATTCATTACAAGGTTCAGCTACCGGAGCATGTTCACAGTTAATTGCTTTTGCAAACACTTTTGCAATTGTCGTTTTTCCTGTTCCCCTCGGCCCAGAAAATAAATAAGCATGTGAAACTTTCTCTTGAAGAAGGGCATTTTGCAACGTTTTTGTCACGTGCTTTTGACCGACTACATCTTCAAACTTTTGCGGTCTCCATGTTCGGTATAACGCTTGGTATGACACGAAAATACGGCCTCCCTCAAAGGTTATTATCTCATTTATTATAACCCATTCTGTTTATAGATTCCAAAAGTTATTTTCTATACAAAAAACCCACCTTAGTATTAAGGTGAGTTTTGTATACATATATAACTGCCGTGCACCTTCTGTCGATTACGTACCATAAGCGTTACTTAAGCAGTTAGCTCGGTTCAGGCACTCCTGCGGCACACGAGAAGACCCGCTTATTGCTGCTTCCTTCCGGACCTGACAAGGTTCACGGGGTCCCGTTGCGCAGGACCCAAACGTCAACACCACTTACTTAAGGCAGACCTTACAGCAACATAACCTCGAGAAGGGATTCGGCCTCGCTAGAGCGGATTGCGAGTATAGGGCACCGCTACCTCCCCGCTTAGCACGGCAAAGTTAAAACCAATATTCGGTTGCCTTCATTAAAGGCACTATCAGTATAACTTGTTTTTTTATAAAATGCAAATACGTTAATTCTCTTTACTTTTCTCTAATTTCTTAATCGCTTTTCTTTTTTTACGAAGCGCTCTAAAAAAGTTCGTTAATAGCGTACCGCACTCTTCTTCTAATACACCAGCCACTACTTCACATTGATGATTAAAGCGTTCATCCGTTAACAGATTCATCAATGTCCCTGCACATCCACCTTTCGGATCACTCGCACCATATACAACTCGCTTTACTCGTGATAAAACAATTCCACCCGCACACATCGGACAAGGCTCTAATGTTACATATAACGTCGCATCTTCTAAACGCCATGTCCCTAATTTTTTGCATGCCTCATCAATAGCTAACAACTCAGCGTGAGCTATTGATCTTTGCTCAGTCTCCCTTAAATTATGAGCAACACTAATTACTTCACCATTTAATACTATAACTGCACCAATCGGTACTTCTTGTATTGCCTCTGCTTTTTTAGCCTCTTCTATTGCTAACTGCATAAAATAAATATCTTGATCACGTTCCATAACATAGTCCTTTCATTACAAATAAAGTACACTTATTTCCATTTACTACACATGGGATAACTTTTACAAATTCAATCCACCCTAAGAAAAAAGAGAGGGGATTACATATGAAGAATACTGCCTTACTCATTATCGATATGATTAATGACTTTCAATTTTCACACGGGCCTATCCTAGCCAAAAAATGCGAAATTATAACCACTCCTATTTTACAATTAAAGAAGACAATGAAATCCTTCGGTTGTCCCATCATTTATATTAATGACCATTATCAACTTTGGAGATCTGATATTGACCAATTGATTACTCATTGTACAAATGAGTATAGTGAAAATATCATTCATAAGATCGCTCCAAATGCTGATGATTACATTTTTATTAAACCACATTACTCTGCTTTTTATGAAACACCTTTAAATTCTTTATTAGGCTATTTAAAAATAGAAAATCTAATATTAACAGGTGTCGCCGGGAATATATGTATCCTCTTTACAGCTAACGATGCTCATATGAGGAATTATACATTGTATGTACCACAGGACTGTATTGCCTCTAATGATGATCAGGATAACCTGCATGCTTTAAAAATAATGGAAACCACATTAAAAGCAAATATAGTACCGTCGTTTCAAATAAAATTTAATTAATACATATATCTATTTTCCAACTTTTTATATCAAATTAACCCGCTCGCTTCCCTCTTGTGCTACAATAATTCTGTTTTGTGTTTTTAGTAGTCACGGTAAATCACTGATTGAAAGGAGGAAACAGCGTGACCGGAGTACCATTTATCACGGTTGAAGGACCAATTGGTGTTGGAAAAACTTCACTTGCGAAGGAAATTTCAACTCACATGCAACTCCACTTACTGAAAGAGATTGTTGATGAAAACCCCTTTTTAGGAAAGTTCTATGAAGACATCGACGAATGGAGTTTTCAAACAGAGATGTTCTTTCTTTGTAATAGATACAAACAATTAGAAGATATTAACATAAAGTATTTGAATCAAAGGAAGCCAGTAGTAGCGGATTATCATATATTCAAAAATGTAATTTTTGCATCCCGTACATTGAAAGATTCTCAATATGACAAGTACATGCAAATCTATCGTATCCTTACACAAGATATGCCAGTTCCAAACGTTATCGTTTATTTAACAGCTAGCTTAGAAACATTACAAAAGCGAATCGCAATGCGCGGAAGAGAATTCGAAAAAAATATGGATCCAAATTACTTACTACAGCTCACAAAAGATTACGAAACAGCAATGGATGCTTTTAAAAAGGACCATCCAGATATCCCAGTATTGAAATTTAACGGAGACGATATGGATTTTGTAAAAAATCCTGATGATTTAAACGTCATCCTATCTGCCCTTCAAAATACTCTCTTAAAGGAGTCGAAATAATAATGAATTTAAGGCAAAAATATGATATACCAAATGACGCAGTAATCACTATCGCTGGAACAGTAGGTGTCGGTAAATCCACTATGACAACTGCATTGGCTAACGCTTTAGGATATCGCACATCATTTGAAAAGGTAGATTCTAATCCGTATTTGGACAAGTTCTATGCTGATTTCACACGCTGGAGCTTTCACTTACAAGTGTATTTTTTAGCAGAACGATTTAAAGAACAAAAAAGAATTTTTGAATACGGTGGCGGTTTTGTTCAAGATCGCTCTATCTATGAAGACACTGGCATTTTTGCAAAAATGCATCACGAAAAAGGTACAATGACGGAAACTGATTATGAAACATATAAAGGTTTATTTGACGCTATGGTCATGACTCCTTACTTCCCACATCCAGATTTATTAATTTACTTAGAAGGTTCTTTCGATGATATCGTTGATCGTATCCAAGAACGTGGACGTCCGATGGAACAGCAAACACCAATCGAGTATTGGAAAGAGATGCATGGGCGTTATGAAAACTGGATTAACAACTTTAATTCATGCCCTGTTTTACGATTAAACATTAATGAATACGATATTTTAAAAGATGGCGATTCCATTGAACCAATCATTAAAAAAATCGGTCATTTTTTAAAACAAACACGTAAACTTGTAAAATAAAAAACCCGTGCATATGCACGGGTTTTTCTATTAAATTACTTTTTCTTTGTTGGAGCAATAATTTCACTCTCAGGTTTTCCAGCGTTAATGCGCTGACGAACAGTACTTGTACTAATATCGTACGCCTCAGCAATCTCTTTAACAGTCATTTCTTTCCCGTTAATTACTGCTGTTAATACTTTACCTGTACGTTTTGGAGCTGCTTCTTTCTTTACAGCTTCTTTTTTAACTTTTTTTGGTGCCTCTACTTTTGTTGCAGTTTGCTTTACATCACAAGTGCAACCACAAAGTTTACGGAATGTATCATCGCTAATAATGCGTGATACATTTGCACCACTGTTTAAAATTCTATTGTTCTTACAGACAGGACATTGTACATAATATAAAGTTTTTCCATCTAAAGGAAACGTTTGTATAATAAGATCCATGTTGACTCCTTTCATATCTATGAAGATAATCATCGGAATATGAGTGTGTAATAAGGACAAAATCGCCTTACACCATACTTTATGATTGGTTTTAAAATAAAAACTCGTTACGTGTGGTAACGAGTTCTCCAATCTCCACTTATATGCGCTGTTGTCAATTATATCTGGAGGAGGTAGAGGGATTCGAACCCCCGCGCGACTCTCGCCGCCTGTCGGTTTTCAAGACCGATCCCTTCAGCCAGACTTGGGTATACCTCCATATTGACATCAAATATAATATCAAAAGAAAAACAGTTAGTCAACCCTACTAAAATAAATTATGAGGAAAGGAAAATTTTACTTTCCCTCTCCTATATTATAGTACTGACAACGCTCATAATTACCAATCACTCATACCGATGAATGTTTATAAATTTACTTAATAACTGTTTTTCCTCCCATATAAGGGCGAAGAACTTCTGGAATTATAATTGTACCATCTTCTTGTTGGTAGTTCTCTAAAATAGCTGCCACCGTACGTCCAATTGCAAGACCAGATCCATTTAATGTATGAACATGTTCTGGTTTTCCGTTTGGCTCACGACGGAAACGGATATTTGCACGTCTCGCTTGGAAAGCCTCGAAATTACTACAAGAAGAGATTTCACGATATGTGCCATAGCTTGGAATCCATACTTCAATATCGTATTTCTTCGCTGCCGTAAATCCTAAATCGCCTGTGCACATGCTCATAACGCGATATGGCAACTCTAATAATTGTAACACGCGTTCTGCATCATTTGTTAGTTTTTCTAACTCTTCATAAGAATCTTCTGGTTTTACAAACTTCACAAGCTCTACTTTATTGAACTGGTGCTGACGAATTAAACCACGTGTATCACGGCCAGCTGAACCTGCTTCAGAACGGAAACAAGAGCTAAATGCAGCATATCTTATAGGCAATTGTTCTTTATTTAAGATCTCATCACGGTGCATATTTGTTACAGGTACTTCAGCTGTTGGAATTAAGAAGTAGTCTTCACTTTCAATACGGAATGCATCTTCTTCAAACTTCGGAAGTTGTCCTGTCCCTGTCATGCTTGCACGGTTTACCATATACGGAGGTAATACTTCTTCATATCCATGCTCATCAGTATGAAGATCCAGCATAAAGCTAATTAAAGCACGCTCTAATCTTGCGCCAGCACCTTTGTAGAATACGAAGCGGCTTCCTGTTACTTTTCCAGCACGTTCAAAATCTAGAATTCCTAAATCTGTAGCAAGATCCCAATGTGGTTTTGGTTCAAAAGCAAATTCCTTCACTTCTCCCCAAGTGCGGGCTACTACATTATCATCCTCTGTTTCACCAACCGGAGCAGATTCATGAGGAATATTTGGAATAGATAGCATCAATCTTTCTAGATCTTCTTCAACTGTACGAAGTTCGTTATCAAGATCTTTTACTTTTTCTCCAACTTCACGCATTTCTAAAATTAGAGCTTCTGCATCTTTCTTTTCGCGCTTCAATACAGAGATTTGTTGAGATACTTCGTTACGTTTACTTTTTAGTTCCTCTGTTTGAACAAGTAGTTCTCTTCTTCTCGTATCTAATTCTTCAAAGCGACCAAAATCAGTTAAATCTTCGCCTCTATGCTGTAACTTAGCTTTTACTTCTTCAAAATTTGTACGTAAAAATTTAATATCAAGCATTATATACTCCTCCTTTTATTTTATAAAACACAAAAAACTCCCGTCCCTATATAAAGGGACGGGAGTTAACCCGCGTTGCCACCCTAGTTGAAAGCATTACCGCTTTCCTCTCAAGTAGAAATAACGGCTCTTCACCGGGAATGTTTACTAATCATAAAGATATTCCACATTCCATTCCAGGATGGATTCACAAACTGTTTCTATCGATTTCCACCAACCATCGACTCTCTATAAGAAACGACATTTGTTACTATTTCCTATCAACACGCTTATTTTATAAAATTGTTACCATCAATTTACTATAATCTTATACAAGTTGCAAGTTACTTATACAACTTTTTTCATTTTCGCTTCTTTTACCATTTCTACAAAGTATGCTGTTACACGATGATCATCCGTTAATTCCGGATGGAAAGAAGCAGCTAAAAACGGCCCTTGCCTTACCGCTACCATTCGATCACCATGTGTAGAAAGTACCTCAACATTATCCGCTACATTTACAACATACGGGGCACGAATAAATACGCCAACAAAATCTTCTCCCACACCTTTAATAGAAAGTGCAGCTTCAAAGCTATCTTTTTGACGTCCAAACGCATTGCGCTCAACTGTAATATCCATAGCACCAATATGTGCTTCGTCATAGCCAATAAGTGTTTTTGCAAGAAGAATCATTCCTGCACATGTACCAAACATTGGTTTACCAGAATTCGCAAATGTACGAAGTGGTTCCATGAAAGCATACTTATCAATAAGACGGCGCATAGTTGTACTTTCACCGCCTGGTAAAATAAGACCATCAATCTCTTCAAGTTGTTCTATACGCTTTACAACAACAGCTTCTGCACCACTTGCTTCAACTGATTTTACATGTTCACGAACTGCACCTTGAAGACCTAGTACACCGATTTTCACCATTTTAAAGTTCTCCTTCAATTACCATCCACGCTCTTGCATGCGTTGCTCTGGTAGTAACGTTGAAATTTCGATACCTTTCATCGCATTACCTAATCCTTTAGAAAGGCTTGCAATTAACTCGTAATCCTCATAATGAGTTGTCGCTTCAACGATTGCACGTGCAAATTTCGCTGGATTCTCTGATTTAAAGATACCAGATCCAACAAATACACCATCCGCACCAAGTTGCATCATTAATGCTGCATCTGCAGGTGTTGCTACACCACCTGCTGCAAAGTTTACAACCGGCAAACGACCAAGGCGTTTAATTTCAAGTAGTACTTCATAAGGAGCACCAGTATTTTTTGCATATGTCATTAACTCATCTTCACGTAGACTTGCAACTTGACGGATTTCTGCATTGACTTGACGCATATGACGCACTGCCTCTACAATGTTTCCTGTTCCTGGTTCACCTTTTGTACGAAGCATAGATGCACCTTCTGCAATACGACGTGCAGCTTCTCCGATATCACGGCAACCACATACAAATGGAACTGTGTAATCACGTTTATTTAAATGGTATACTTCATCGGCAGGAGTTAATACTTCACTCTCATCGATATAGTCTACCCCTAATGATTCTAATACACGCGCTTCTACAAGGTGACCGATACGGCATTTTGCCATAACCGGAATTGACACAGCACCCATAACTTCTTCAACGATTGTTGGGTCTGCCATACGAGAAACGCCACCCGCTGCACGAATATCTGCTGGTACACGCTCTAATGCCATAACGGCAACTGCGCCTGCCTCTTCTGCAATTTTTGCTTGTTCAGCGTTAATTACGTCCATAATAACGCCGCCTTTTTGCATTTCTGCCATTCCACGTTTTACACGTTCTGTCCCTGTTACGTTTGTCATGTTACAAAAACCCCCCTAGGTGAATTGCTTTTCCCCGTTAAAGGCGAAAATTAAGAATACTCTTACATTCTACCACTAACTATCAGATGCTTGTCTACTACTTTTTCATAAAGTCGGTATGAAAAATAGGAATAAGAAAAAGCCCCTACAATGAGGAGCTTTTAAAACCAACCTTTTACTGTATCAACAGCACTATTCCATATACCACTAAAGAAAGAACCAATTCCGCGCATAGCACGAGTAAACCAGTTTGCTTCTTCTACTTCAGCTGTTGTTACAAGATCCACTTGCAATGACTTACCAGTTAAAAATCCAGGATCGTTTGTATCTTTTGGCGTAATTACCATTTGACCAAGCGCAGTTCCCTTTTTAATAGGTGCCTCTTGTCCCTTACTCGATTCTTTTAATTCTGTTTTATAAACATCTTTACTTCCTTTTGGTACTGGAAGTGAAATGGCTTGTTTCGTTTGAACTGCTACATCTTTGTCTTTCGCATTTTCTACTCGTACTGTTTCTTGTCCTTTTACTGAAGAACCTTTTTTATACATTTGTTTCATTTCAAAGTTAGCAAATCCATAATCATATAGCTTCTTTGTTTCATCAAAACGTGCTGTATGAGAACTTGTTTTAATCACTACAGAAATAAAACGCATACCGTTTCTTTCAACCGTACCAGTGAAGCAATCTCCCGCTTCTGGAGTTGAGCCTGTTTTTAGGCCATCTACGCCATCATATTCTTTAACTAAGCCCTTTAACATCCAGTTCCAGTTCGACATTGCAAACTTCTCTTTTTCTGGACGGAATTCTTTTTTCGGGATTTTTGCTGTATCTAACACTTTTGGATAATCTTTAATTAAATGTTGTGCTAAAGTTGCAACATCCTTTGCAGACATTTTATTTTCTTCATCCGCTGTTGTTCCTTCTGGATGCATTCCCTTTAAATCTTTATTCGTTAAACCTGTAGAATTGACAAATTTATAATTTTTCAACCCTAGTTCTTTCGATTTATCATTCATCATTTTTACGAAATCTACTTCTTTACCTGCAATTGCTTCTGCTAATGCAATCGTTGCACCATTTGCAGAGAAGATTGCCATTGCCTCGTATAACTCTTTTACTGTATAAGAGCCACCATTTTCTAATGCCACATTTGATAATGAAGCATCCTGCGAAACTTTATACGCATATTCAGAAACCTTAATTTTCTGATCCCACTTAAGCTTTCCTTTATCTACTGCTTCGTGAACTAAATACTCACTCATCATCTTCGTCATACTAGCAATGGATAATAATTCATCTGCATTCTTTTGATATAAAATTTTTCCAGAATTCGCTTCAACTAAAATTGCCGCACCTGCTTCAATATTTAAAGCAGCTCCTGTTTCAGCTGATGCATTGCTATATGGTAACAACATACTACAAGCTAGTGTAAACATTGTTACTAGTGCAATGAATCTTTTGCAAAACATACCTTTCACTTTTGCTACCCCCAATATCTATGTACTCACATAACCGTTATTCTAACATAATCAAAAAAAAATAGACAGAGATATAAAATCTCCGTCTATTTATATATAAGACATTATAATGAGTAGTTTGGAGCCTCTTTTGTAATTTGTACATGATGAGGATGACTTTCAAGTAAACCAGCACCTGACATACGAACAAATTGTGCATTCTCACGTAAGAATTCTAAATCTTGTGCTCCGCAATATCCCATACCTGCGCGTAATCCACCAACTAATTGATGAACCGTATCTGCTAAAGGTCCTTTATATGGTACTCGTCCTTCAATACCTTCTGGAACAAGTTTTTTATTTCCTTCTTGGAAATAACGATCTTTACTTCCTTTTTCCATCGCTCCGACAGAACCCATACCACGATATACTTTAAATTGGCGACCTTGATAAATTTCAGTTTCACCAGGACTTTCAGCAACACCAGCAAACATACTACCTAGCATAACAACATGTGCTCCTGCTGCTAAAGCTTTAACCATATCACCAGAGTACTTAATACCACCGTCAGCGATAACTGGGATACCGTGTTTACGAGCTTCTGTTGCACAATCATAAACCGCTGTTAATTGTGGTACACCAACCCCAGCTACAACACGTGTTGTACAGA
This sequence comes from Bacillus sp. FSL R9-9834, assembly GCF_038006905.1. Taxonomy (NCBI): domain Bacteria; kingdom Bacillati; phylum Bacillota; class Bacilli; order Caryophanales; family Bacillaceae; genus Bacillus; species Bacillus sp. FSL R9-9834. Next base: position 15,984 of record NZ_JBBOWD010000001.1, on the reverse strand, counting down.
TAGAGCCTGGTCCAATACCAACTTTAACTACGTTTGCACCTGCTTCAATTAATGCTCTTGTTGCTTCAGCAGTAGCAACATTTCCAGCGATAATATTTAATGATGGATACTTTGCACGAACTTCTTTTACTTTATCAATAACGCCTTGAGAATGTCCATGAGCTGTATCAAGTACGATTGCATCTACGCTAGCCTTTACTAATGCGTCAATGCGAGTCATAGCATCAGCCGTTACACCAACTGCTGCTCCAACTAATAAGCGCCCTTGCTTATCCTTCGCAGAATTCGGGAATTCAATTACTTTTTCAATATCTTTTATTGTAATAAGCCCTTGTAATACACCGTTGTTATCAACAAGAGGGAGTTTTTCAATTTTATACTTTTGTAGGATCTTTTCAGCCTCATCTAGCGTTGTACCAACTGGAGCTGTAATTAGCTGTTCTTTTGTCATTACGTCGGAAATTTTGATTGAGTAGTCTTGGATAAAACGCATATCACGGTTTGTAATAATACCAACTAATTTTCGCTCGTCTAAATTATTTACAACCGGTACACCTGAGATACGATATTTCCCCATAAGGTGCTCTGCATCATACACTTGATGTTCTGGAGTTAAAAAGAAAGGATCTGAAATAACACCACTTTCAGAACGTTTTACTTTATCAACCTGCTCGGCTTGTTGTTCAATAGACATATTTTTATGAATAATCCCTAAACCGCCTTGACGAGCCATTGCAATAGCCATATCCGCTTCTGTTACTGTATCCATTCCTGCACTAATTAACGGGATGTTTAACTGTAAGCTTTCAGATAAAACTGTTTTAACACTTACTTCTCTTGGTAGTACATCTGACTTTGCTGGTACAAGTAATACGTCATCAAAAGTCAAACCTTCTTTAACAAATTTAGATTCCCACATAATTGTTCCCCCCATGATACCAGAAATTATTATTAGTAGCTTATCAATTGGTTAAAATACTGTCAAGGACGTATATATATGTTAGAATTTTTAGACAATAAAAGGAGCGTAATATATGCATCAAACACATTGTACTTGGCAGCAACTAAGTTTCTTCTTTTCATCTCAAAATGTACAACGTTATCTTGCCCGTTGTTATGAAAAATCCTCGATACAAAATGCCGAAAAAAAAAGTTTCGAAAATTGTTATCCTTTTATTTATTATTTAGAACACGGGAAAAATTATTACGAATTATATAAGGTAGCTCCCTTTTCGATTCAGCCAATGTTATTGTTTTATGGAATGAGCCAACTTTTTAAAGCATGCTTATTAACTATTGATCCAAACTATCCTGAATCCACTACTGTTTTAGCTCATGGCGTTACGACTCGTAAGCGGAAAAAACAGGGATATCAATTTTTAGAAGATGAGGTAAAGGTACAAAAAAATGGACTATTTACTCATGTTGCAGAACAGCTGTTTCACATGAAACACTTAGAATCAGAGAAGTTTAACATGTTGGATTTAATGGGGAATATTCCTGAATTACAAAGCTTATTTCGCTATAGTCAGCGAGGTTCCACTTTATATAAAATTGATTCAACAAATGCAAATGAACTTTCCTTTTCAGTCAATATACTAGATCGACTTCATATGACTTCAGAAAGATTTTCACGTTATATTGAATCAATTTGTAAGCACTTATCCGTGCAACATGTCCCCGGGAAAACGAGCGCATCCAATTTACTTTTTACGGCTCCTATCCAATCGTGGAATCCTATATATAGTACGCCTTTATACTACGAATATCTCGCTGATACTTATTACTTACCACTCACAACTGACCCTAGAAATCCTACACCCGTATTACCTGAACTTCTCGTTCATTATTTATTGCTCTACAATTTAAGTATGATTTCTAGATACGAAACAGATTGGTGGTATGATTTACTTGGAAGCTATGGCTCTGAAGATTACCCATTTATTTATCAATTTCTTACTATTTCTGCTCAAAAAATTCCTTACTATATTTCGAAATTTTTACTAGCAGAACCGAACCTATTTCATGGGAAATAAAAAAAACACAAGTCAAAAGACTTGTGTTTTTAGTTGCTTGGCGACGTCCTACTCTCACAGGGACAAGGTCCCAACTACCATCGGCGCTAGAGAGCTTAACTTCCGTGTTCGGTATGGGAACGGGTGTGACCTCTCTGCCATCATCACCAAACTATGAAGGCATATTCCTTCAAAACTAGATAACATTTGCTACATATTATATGGTTAAGTCCTCGATCTATTAGTATTCGTCAGCTCCACATGTCACCATGCTTCCACCTCGAACCTATCAACCTGATCATCTTTCAGGGATCTTACTAGCTTACGCTATGGGAAATCTCATCTTGAGGGGGGCTTCATGCTTAGATGCTTTCAGCACTTATCCCTTCCGCACATAGCTACCCAGCTATGCCCTTGGCAGAACAACTGGTACACCAGCGGTGCGTCCATCCCGGTCCTCTCGTACTAAGGACAGCTCCTCTCAAATTTCCTACGCCCACGACGGATAGGGACCGAACTGTCTCACGACGTTCTGAACCCAGCTCGCGTACCGCTTTAATGGGCGAACAGCCCAACCCTTGGGACCGACTACAGCCCCAGGATGCGATGAGCCGACATCGAGGTGCCAAACCTCCCCGTCGATGTGGACTCTTGGGGGAGATAAGCCTGTTATCCCCGGGGTAGCTTTTATCCGTTGAGCGATGGCCCTTCCATGCGGAACCACCGGATCACTAAGCCCGACTTTCGTCCCTGCTCGACTTGTAGGTCTCGCAGTCAAGCTCCCTTATGCCTTTGCACTCTACGAATGATTTCCAACCATTCTGAGGGAACCTTTGGGCGCCTCCGTTACACTTTAGGAGGCGACCGCCCCAGTCAAACTGCCCACCTGACACTGTCTCCCGGGTCGATAAGACCCGTAGGTTAGAATTTCAATACAGTCAGGGCGGTATCCCACCAGCGCCTCCACCGAAGCTAGCGCTCCGGTTTCAAAGGCTCCCGCCTATCCTGTACAAACTGTACCAAAATTCAATATCAGGCTACAGTAAAGCTCCACGGGGTCTTTCCGTCCTGTCGCGGGTAACCTGCATCTTCACAGGTACTATAATTTCACCGAGTCTCTGGTTGAGACAGTGCCCAAATCGTTACACCTTTCGTGCGGGTCGGAACTTACCCGACAAGGAATTTCGCTACCTTAGGACCGTTATAGTTACGGCCGCCGTTTACTGGGGCTTCAGTTCAGAGCTTCGCTTACGCTAACCCCTCTCCTTAACCTTCCAGCACCGGGCAGGTGTCACCCCCTATACTTCGCCTTACGGCTTCGCAGAGAGCTGTGTTTTTGCTAAACAGTCGCTTGGGCCTATTCACTGCGGCTTTCCGTTAAGAAAGCACCCCTTCTCCCGAAGTTACGGGGTCATTTTGCCGAGTTCCTTAACCAGAGTTCTCTCGCACACCTTAGGATTCTCTCCTCG
>NZ_JBBOWD010000001.1:0-7500 GCF_038006905.1 Bacillus sp. FSL R9-9834 | reverse complement strand
GTTCTAAACCTGTTAAACGTTGCAAACGCATATCTAAAATAGCTTGCGCTTGTTTTTCACTTAAGCCGAAACGTTCCATTAAACCTTGCTTTGCAATTTCCGCTGTTTTCGAACTACGAATTAATGTAATAACTTCATCCAGATGGTCTAAGGCAATTCGTAATCCTTCTAAAATATGAGCACGCGCTTCTGCTTTTTCTAGTTCATAAGCTGTACGTCTACGAATTACTACCTTTTGATGTTCCAAGTAATGATATAAATTTTGTTTTAAGTTCAGCACTTGCGGCTCTCCATTTACAAGAGACAGCATGTTAATACCGAAACTTGTTTGAAGTGCTGTATGTTTATATAAGTTATTTAATAATACATTAGCATTGGCATCACGACGTACTTCCATAACAATACGCATACCATTTCGATCTGATTCATCACGTAAATCTGTAATACCTTCAATTTTCTTATCGCGAACTAATTCTGCAATTTTTTCAATTAATCGCGCCTTATTTACTTGATAAGGTAGTTCCGTTACGATAATAGATTGTTTGCCATTTGACTTCTCTTCAATTTCAACTTTAGCACGAAGTATAATAGAACCGCGTCCTGTTTCATAAGCTCTACGAATACCACTTCTTCCTAAAATTAAACCTGCCGTTGGGAAATCTGGTCCTGGAATGCACTCCATTAATTCTGCAATAGTAATATCGGGATTATGACTTAATGCCAATACGCCATCAATTACTTCGCCAAGTTGATGCGGCGGAATATTCGTTGCCATACCTACTGCAATACCTGTCGTACCATTTACTAGTAAGTTAGGAAAACGCGCTGGTAATACAATCGGCTCTCTTTCAGAACCATCGTAGTTATCTTGATAATCAATCGTATTTTTTGAAATATCTCGTATTAATTCCATAGAGATTTTAGACATTCTTGCTTCTGTATAACGCATTGCTGCCGCTGAATCACCATCGACAGATCCAAAGTTACCATGCCCATCAACAAGCATATAACGTTGACTGAAATCTTGCGCCATACGTACCATTGTTTCATAAACAGCTGAATCACCATGAGGGTGATACTTACCGATTACTTCACCAACAATACGTGCTGATTTCTTATACGCTTTATCAGCCGTAATTCCTAAATCATTCATCGCATATAAAACCCTACGATGCACAGGTTTTAATCCATCACGAACATCTGGTAATGCACGAGATACGATAACACTCATTGCGTAATCTAAAAATGAGGTACGCATTTCATGACTAATATTAATTTCTCGAATTCGTGCTTGTTGTTGATTGTCTGACATCAACGAGCACCTCCTCTTACATTTCCGTTACACATACATTGATTTATATGTAGAAGACAGGAATACTCAGATTCCTGTCATTACTCATTTAAATATCAAGGTTTTTCACGTATTTTGCATTTTCTTGGATAAAGTTACGACGTGGCTCTACTTTATCCCCCATTAAAATTTCAAATGTTTCATCTGCTTCAATTGCATCTTGAAGGGAAACTTGAAGTAATGAACGCACTTCTGGGTCCATTGTCGTTTCCCAAAGCTGGGTTGGGTTCATTTCTCCTAAACCTTTGTAACGTTGGATACCAGGTTTAGGTTGAGCTGGTAATTCAGCTAAAATCTTTTCAAGCTCTTTTTCATTATAAGCATATTGAATTTTTTTACCTTGTTGTATTTTAAACAACGGTGGCTGTGCAATATAGATATAACCATGTTCAATAATTTGACGCATATAACGATAGAAGAACGTTAATAATAGGGTACGAATATGCGCACCATCTACGTCGGCATCCGTCATAATAATAACTTTATGATAACGAGCTTTCTCGATATCAAAATCGCCGCCAATGTTCGTACCAATTGCAGTAATAATTGTACGCACTTCATCGTTAGATAAAATTTTATCCAATCTTGCTTTTTCAACGTTAATAATTTTACCTTTTAGCGGTAAAATCGCTTGGAAGTGACGATCACGCCCTTGTTTTGCTGATCCACCGGCAGAGTCACCCTCTACAATGTAAATTTCACTAATTGCTGGATCTTTCGAAGAGCAATCTGCTAATTTACCAGGTAAACTTGAAACTTCTAATGCGCTCTTGCGGCGTGTCAATTCACGCGCTTTTTTCGCTGCAACACGTGCACGTGCTGCCATCGTGCCTTTTTCTACGATTTTTCGTGCAACATTCGGGTTTTCTAGTAAGAACTTTTCAAATGCCTCTGAAAACACAGACTCTGTAATCGTTCTTGCTTCACTATTCCCAAGTTTCGTCTTCGTTTGTCCTTCAAATTGTGGGTTTGGATGTTTAATTGATACAATTGCAGTTAAACCTTCACGAACATCCTCACCCGTTAAGTTACTGTCTGCATCTTTTAAAATACTATTTTTACGTCCATAATCGTTAATCACACGAGTTAAAGCTGTTTTAAACCCTACTTCATGTGTTCCACCTTCATACGTATGAATGTTATTCGTAAATGAGTAAATATTATTTGTATATCCTTCGTTATACTGTAAGGAAACCTCAACTTGAATACCATCTTTTGATCCTTCTACATATACAGGTTCTTCATGGATTGGTTGTTTTGAGCGATTTAAATGCTCGACGTATGATTTAATTCCACCTTCATAATGGAATTCTTTCTTTTGCTTATGTTCACGTTTATCTTCAATTGTTAATTTAATATTACGATTTAAAAATGCTAATTCACGCATACGAGTTGCGAGCGTATCAAATTCGTATACTGTTGTTTCCTGAAAAATTTCTGGATCTGGTTTAAATCGAGTTATCGTTCCTGTTTGATCTGTGTCACCAATGACTTTTAAATCCGCAACCGGAATACCTCTTTCGTATTTTTGATAATGGATTTTACCTTCACGATGTACAAATACCTCTAGTTCTGTTGATAGGGCATTTACTACAGATGCCCCAACACCATGCAAACCACCAGAAACTTTATAACCGCCGCCGCCAAACTTACCACCAGCATGAAGAACGGTCATAATAACTTCTACAGCAGGACGTCCCATTTTTTCTTGTATACCAACTGGAATACCACGTCCATTATCCGTTACACGAATACTATTATCTTCTTCGATACTAACGTTAATTTCATCACAGTACCCTGCAAGTGCCTCATCAATACTATTATCGACGATTTCCCATACAAGATGGTGAAGTCCTTTTCCGCTTGTAGATCCAATATACATACCAGGGCGTTTTCGAACTGCTTCTAGTCCTTCAAGTACCTGTATTTGACTTTCATCATATGAATTTTCTTGCATTTGCTTTTGTTCCATTGACACAAAGATCACCTACTTTTCCATTTAAACAGGGATTACGCCCTATCTATTTCACAATCTACCGTGCCGTTCGTTACATGAATTGTTTTCGCTTCTTTTAATGTTTCGTGTTCAATTCCGTCGACACTCGTCGTTGTCACAAATGTTTGCACTTTTCCTTGAATTGTATTTAACAGATGCGATTGACGATAATCATCTAATTCTGATAATACATCATCTAATAGAAGAATCGGATATTCTTTAACTTCTGAGTAAATCAATTCAATTTCAGCTAATTTTAGGGACAGTGCGGTCGTTCGTTGTTGTCCTTGCGAACCAAAGACTTGAACATTTTTACTATTAACGAAGAATTGTAAATCATCACGATGAGGACCAATTAAAGTCGTACCACGGAAAATTTCACGTTGTTTCACGGATTGAAAACTTTCATAGTATACTTCTTTTATTTTCGACAAATCCATTGATTCTGATACATCTACACTCGGTTTATAGACAATTTCTAATTCTTCTAACCCACGGCTTATACCACGATGAATTGGAGCTGCCCATTCTTGTAGTAAATGCAAAAATTCAAAGCGTTTTTGCAAAATTTTTGTACCATGCTCAATAAGTTGAAGTGTAAATACATCCAACATCGTTTCCTCATTCTTACTATTCCCTTGCATCTTTTTTAGCAAGTGATTTCGTTGTGTGAGCACCTTTTGATATTGACTCAGTTCATACAAATAGACCGGAGCTATTTGGCCTAATTCCATATCTAAAAAGCGTCTTCTTACTTGAGGGCTTCCTTTTACAAGATTTAAATCTTCTGGGGCAAACATGACAACATTCATCACGCCAATATATTGACTCAATTTTTGTTGTTCAAGTTGATTTAATTTTGCCTTTTTACCTTTTTTCGAGATATTTAATTCCAAAGACAAAGAACTATTTCTCTTTTGTAGCTTTCCTTTAATTTGACCGAAATCTTCATCCCAACGGATAAGCTCGCGATCATTAGAGGTTCTATGAGATTTCGCCATCGCTAAAACATAAATAGCTTCCATCAAATTCGTTTTCCCTTGCGCATTCTCGCCGATAATTACATTTACCTTATCTTCAAAGGAAAGCTCTAACTTTTCATAATTGCGATAGTTTTTTAATTGTATTTCTGAAATAAACAAAGGGCTCCCCCTTTATGACTGAACTTGGAAACTTCCGCTTCCTGGAATTTCAATAATATCGTTCGCATATAGTTTGCGACCTCTTCTATTTTCAAGTTCTTGATTCACGTACACTTCATATTCTTGTAAAAACCATTTTACAGCGCCACCTGTATCAATTACATCGGCTAACTTTAAAAATTGCCCTAGTGTAATATACTCTGTTGAAATTTTAATACGTTTCATAAAATCGCTCACTTTCTGAAAGTGTTCATTCTTTCATTGTACTAAATAAACTAGCATTAGGAAAGTAATACCCAAAAATCAAATAAGGGCTACTAGCATCTGAAAACTAGCAACCCTTATTTCTTACTTAGTAAGTACGAACCGGTAAAATTAATTGAATAATGGATTCATCATTTACTGTACGAATTAAGAATGGTCTCATTGCTCCAGTAAAGCTAATCTTAATTTCAGTACTATCTAATGCTTTTAGTGCATCCATCATATATTTTGCACTAAAAGATATTTTTAACTCTTCCCCATCTACTTTTTCACATTGAACTTCTTCTACTACTTTTCCGATTTCTGGTGAATTCGAGGAAATTTCTAGCATTGCCTGCTCTAAAGTTGATAATTTTACAACATTATTACGACCATCTCTTGCTAAAAGAGATGCACGATCAATTGCTTGTAAAAATTCTTTTGTATTTACAAAAATATCTGTTTTGCTCTCCGCTGGAATTAAGCGAGTTGTATCAGGGTAATTTCCTTCTAACAATCTTGAGAAGAATAATAAATGTTTTGTACGGAATAATACTTGATACTCCGTAATAACGATATCTACCATTTCTTCAGACTCATCTAGAATTTTACTTAATTCATTTAAACTTTTTCCTGGAATAACAACATTTGCTTGGAACTCATCTGCAATGCCTTCGATTTTTGCTTTTCGAAGAGCTAGTCTGTGACTATCTGTAGCAATGCCAGTTAGTTCGCTGTTATATACCTTCCAGTTTACACCTGTCAAGATTGGTCTTGTTTCAGAAGTGGAAACTGCAAATACAGTTTGTCTAATCATATGTTTAAGTAAATCCGTTGGAATCTTAAAAACATGATGTTCTTCAATTTGTGGTAACAATGGATATTCTGCAGAATCTAAACCATTTAAATTAAACTCTGATTTTCCAGAAGTTATTTTTGTCATCAAATGATTTTCCACAGAAATTTCTACAGTTTCTTTAGGTAATTTCTTTACAATTTCACTAAAATATTTAGCCTGTAAAACAATACTTCCTGATTGTTTCACTTCTACGATTTCTTTTCCATTCTCTTCAACTGGAATGAAAGATTCAATTGAAATATCAGCATCGCTTCCTGTTAATGTAACTCCTTCTTCCGTAGCGACAACTTTAATCCCCGTAAGGATCGGAATTGTTGTACGAGAAGAAACTGCCTTCATTACATCTTGTACACTTCTTACAAGATAGTCTTTTTGTATTGTAAAACGCATAAAGAAAAACCTCCGGTAAGTATAAGATTTTATTTAATTAATAAAGATAAAAAATAGTAGTAATAGTAATAGGGCTTGTGGATATGTGGATAACCCTGTTAAAGGATGTAAAAACAGTCTATCTACATGTGGATAGACTGTGCGTAAAACAAGGAAAGTTATTCACACTATTCAGCTACTACTTTAAAATATCGTTAATTTCTTCAACTTGCTTTTGTAATTGCGTGTCCGTCTTAAGTAGCTTAGAAATTTTTTCATGAGCATGGATAACGGTTGTATGATCGCGTCCACCGAATTCTTCACCTATTTTAGGTAAGGAGGAGTCTGTCAGTTCACGTGATAAATACATTGCAATTTGGCGAGGAAAGGCAACTGATTTCGTTCGCTTTTTCGCCTTGAAATCTTCCAATTTTACTTGATAAACATCTCCGACAGCTTTTTGAATATCATAAATGGAGATAATTTTTGGTTTAGAATTTGGAATAATATCTTTAAGTGCTTCAGCTGCTAAATCAGCATTAATATCTTTATTAATTAAAGATGAATAAGCTACAACTCGGATGAGTGCACCTTCTAGTTCACGAATATTTGAATCGATTTGATTTGCAATATAAAGCATGACCTCATTTGGTATATCAAGTCCTTCAGCCTTTGCTTTTTTGCGCAAAATTGCAATTCGTGTTTCTAAATCTGGTGGCGTAATATCCGTAATGAGTCCCCATTCAAAGCGAGAACGAAGACGATCTTCTAAAGTTGGAATTTCTTTTGGTGGCCGATCACTGGAAATTACAATTTGTTTACTTTCTTCGTGTAATGCATTGAATGTATGGAAAAACTCTTCTTGAGTTTGTTCTTTTCCCGCTAAAAATTGAATATCATCTATCAATAAAACATCTACATTGCGGTATTTATTACGAAAATCGACTGCTTTATTATCACGAATAGAATTAATAAATTCATTTGTAAATTTTTCTGATGATAAATATACAACTTTGGCATTTGGGTTATGTTCAATTACATAATGACCAATTGCATGCATTAAATGGGTCTTTCCAAGTCCAACTCCCCCATAAATAAAGAGGGGATTATATGCTTTAGCTGGCGCTTCGGCTACGGCCAATGAAGCAGCGTGAGCAAAACGGTTACCAGAGCCAATAACAAACGTATCAAACGTATATTTTGGATTTAGCATACTCTGTGGTAAATGATTAGAATCATCTTGTGCTGAATTCGGTTTAGAAGGAGGAAGATCGATCTCCTCTTCAGCTTGACTTTGGGGAATAATAAAGCGAATAGCTAGTTTTGCCCCTGTTAAATCATAAAGTGTTTCCGAAATTAGCTCTGAATAATGAGATTCTAGCCAATCGCGGGCGAATTCATTTGGAGCCGTAATTGTTAATACATCTTTCTTTAAATTATGTGCGGTCGTTGATTTTAACCATGTTTCATAGCTTGGTTTACTGACCTTTTTTTCTAGTTCTTTTAAGGCGCTGTTCCATAAATCAGAGATGTTTTCCAA